>NZ_CP038029.1:0-4396536 GCF_004421025.1 Sphingobacterium psychroaquaticum
GTTTTTTAACTCGGAATTTTTTGTCATCTTCGTCTTGAGAGAAAGTTATAAACAATTTTTTTGTCGAATATTGGTTTTCAAGTTATTAACAATTTAGGAATGGAAAAAACGTGTACAAGTGTTTGGAATAGCTGTCTGCAGATAATCAAAGACAATATACCGGCGCAGAGTTTCAAGACCTGGTTTGAGCCAGTAAAAGCAGTCGGTCTTAATGGAAGCGTTTTAACTATTCAGGTACCTTCAGTTTTCTTTTACGAATGGCTTGAAGAACATTATGTTGGAATATTACGTAAAACGATAAAGAAATTTTTAGGTGAACAAGGGCGTTTAGAGTATAATATCATTGTCGATAAATCATCAGCAAATACACCATATACTACTAATATTCCATCTAACGGAAATGGTGCAGAAGGAAAAAAACAGTCGATCCCTGTACCTGTAGCATTAAATAAAAATATCAAGAATCCATTTGTGATTCCTGGGTTGAAGAAGTTGCAAGTAGATCCACAGTTGAACCATCATTATACATTTGAAAACTTTATTGAAGGAGAATGTAACAGGTTAGCGCGATCTGCAGGTTTTGCTGTAGCAAATAAGCCCGGAGGGACATCGTTCAACCCGTTGATGATTTATGGTGATGTAGGATTGGGAAAGACACACCTTGCGCAGGCAATAGGTAATGAAATTAAAAAGAATCTATCGGATAAGTTGGTGATCTATGTTTCTTGTGAGAAATTCTGTCAGCAGTTTGTAGATTCTTTGAAGAACAACACCATTAATGATTTTGTGAACTTCTATCAAGCGATGGATGTGATCATAATGGACGACGTGCACAACTTCGCTGGAAAAGAAAAGACACAGGATATCTTTTTCCATATTTTTAACCACCTGCATCAGTCTGGAAAACAAATTATCTTAACATCGGATAAAGCGCCTAAAGATTTATCAGGATTGGAAGAACGCCTTCTTAGTCGTTTTAAATGGGGCTTATCGGCAGATATCCAAGCACCAGATTTGGAAACAAGAATGGCTATCCTTAAAAAGAAGATGTATTCTGATGGTATTGAACTACCCGAAAATGTGGTGGAGTATGTGGCGACACAAATCGACAATAGCGTTCGTGAATTAGAGGGGGCAATGGTGTCTTTATTGGCACAATCGACCTTGAACAAGAAGGATATTGATTTGAACCTGGCTAAGTCCATGCTGAAGAACTTTGTGAAAAATACACACAAAGAGATATCGATGGAATATATACAGAAATTGGTTTGTGAATATTTTGAAGTTCCTGTCGAGATGGTTAAATCTAAGGTGCGCAAAAGAGAAATCGTTCAAGCACGTCAGATATCCATGTATCTTGCAAAGAATCATACGAAATCGTCTTTAAAATCTATTGGGAACTTCTTTGGCGGAAGGGATCACTCCACAGTTATCTATGCGTGTCAAACAGTAGAAGACTTAATAGAGACAGATAAAAAATTTAAAACCTACGTACAGGATATACAAAAGAAACTTAAGACTTCTTAAGCAACAGCTGTTGCTTAAATTTTTGAATGTGTAAAGAGCGAAATCATATTGATTTCGCTCTTTTTTATTGTCGATCTTAATCTTCTTCGTTTCCTTTTGAACAAAGTCACACTGGTTGCCTGTTGCCTTCCTGCTCGCGCGAGCCTTCGGCTCGTGTGCTCTTAGATAGTAAATAGTGATAAGTCCGAGCTTGAAGCTCGAACTAACGTGGAGGCCCCTCTTGATTTCCTTGCTGGCGCGAGCCTTTGGCTCGTGTCCTTTCGTAGGAAGGTAAAAGGTACGAGCTTCAAGCTTGCCTACCGCAGGCCGGGTTGAATTAACATAGAAAACCTAAGGCATAAAAAAGGCGGAATCAAATGCTGATTCCGCCGATTTTACTTACTAAATGTTCCTACGGGTAGATGATATTTTTATCAAATTTACAATGTAGAAGATTCTTCTTGTTGTTGTTCCTGTTCTTCAGTTTGTGCTGGAGCTGCTGGAGCCTCTTCTTTTGGTCTTTCAGATACAATCTTTGCAAAGATCTCTCTTTGTTCGTCAGAAAGCTTCTCTGCTACTTGTGTATCTACATTAGCTTGTACTTTAGTTAAAGCTTCTACACAAGCTTCAGGAGAAAGGGTTGCATCAGCACGTAATGTTGCTTTTGCTGTTTCGCCTTGGAGTACCAAATCAAACACGGTTTTTTGTTGATCTTCGGTCAATGTTAATTTTTCAGTCAACGTAACGGTTTCCTGTTTTGCTTTTTCTTCAGGTTTTACTTCTTGTGCAAATGTTAAAGTAGCGGCAAATAATAAACTGATTCCTGTTAAAAATAATTTTTTCATGACTTTGAATTTTAAATGTTAAACCTTTTTGTAATAAATTCTTTACACTAATAACTCTGAAATAGATCAGTTTATTGTTTTTATTGTATCAAGTATGTTACATTTTAACATTCCTTAACAGAATGATTTTCTATAAATCTGTTTGTTTTTATTGTTAAATAATTGATTTTAAGATTGTTAATATTGTATTGTTTATTTATTCTGTTTTTTAGCCTATTGATACAATTAGAAGAGACTTGATACAAGAAAGGGAGGTCCTGTGTGTTAGACAGGACCTCCCTATAGCGTGTTTACTTTTTTATAAGCTCAATAAAGATCTTACTGGCGAGCTTCTGGACGACGACGTTCCCCTGGTTTCTCTAGCTTATCATACTTTTCTTTCTGTTCGTTAGTAAGAAACGATTTGATTTTCGCTTCATGTTCTGCACGATAAGCCTGCATTTCTTTTCGCATTGCTTCGCGATCTTTATTTTCTTTAGAACGATCAAATCGATTTTTTTGTTGTTCGGCTTGTCGTAATGTGTAATTGTAGATAGAGTCTTGCTGGCTCTGACTCAGGTTTAATTCTTTGTGTAACCTTTCTACGGTGTTCTTGGCGCGCGTGGCAGGCGTTATATCACGCATTCCTCCAGCAGGTCTTTGTTGCGCATAGCTGATGCTAATCCCTAGGAATAAGATCGTAGCTAAGATTTTGAAATTTCTCATAATCAATACTATTTATGTTTATACAAATCTATGTTATATAAACGTAAGTATTTCATAGTCATTGTGTTATTTAGTGTATATTAACATCAATTTATACTAATTAACACTTCAGTCTGTTACGAAAGATCGGAGGATAAGCGTATTAAATACATCGCTTTGGTTAAAAGCAATTTCTTGTGTAATGGGGATATAATAAATAGGATATGCGAGGATGAAGGACTGTGGTAGTCGTTGCATATCTTTCTCTGTTGTCAATATGATTTTCTTCGAATTCAGGATGTTATTAAAAGTACGAACAACACGATTAATATCCGTATCCGTAAAGGCGTGGTGATCTGGAAAGGAGATATGCTCCATTTGTATACAACGTGGTTTCAGATACGCATATAAAGGTATAGGGTTGGCTATTCCGGTTAATAGGAGAACAGCCGTATCTTGTAATAGACTTGTATCAAAGAACTGCTGGTTTTTGTCGATGATGGATTGATAAGCTATCCGTGAGAAAAAAACAGGTGCTTTTGTATATTTTAAGAAACGGGTTTCGATAGCAAATCTTTCCTCACTATGTATGACCTCTGGGCTTTTTGTGACGACGATAACGTCTGCTCTTCGACTTTCCTGTAAGAGATCCCTGAAATTACCTGTAGGAAGGCTTAAAATAGGTTCCTGCAGCGATTGATAATCGAAAAGAAGAATGGAGAAGCTTGGGGTTAATTTACGATGTTGGAAGGCATCGTCTAAAAGTATGGCATCATGTTTATCCTTTAGTTTTTCAACACCTATACATCGATTTTCTGAGACAGCAACGGTATTATCTGGAAACTTACGTTTAATTTGTAACGGTTCATCCCCAACATCACGCGCATCAGATGTAGATTCGACATAGTAAAAACCTTTGGTCCGACGGCCATAGCCGCGACTGAGGACAGCAACACGATATTTGTCCTTTACGAGACGAAGAACATATTCTGTCATGGGGCTTTTTCCTGTACCTCCAACGGCAAGGTTGCCAATAACGATTACTGGAAGATTGTAGCTTGTACTTTTGAGTATACCATAGTCATATAAGCGATTTCTGAACCAAACGATTACGGTATATAAGAGGGTAATAGGGAGTAAGAACCAGCGTAGGATCTTCATAAGCATTAGGGCTTTTTAATAAGCTTAATACCTATGTCAGCAATATGTTTTAATGGATTTTCCCGCATGTTCTGTTCCACGGAAAAATGGTATAGACCGGTATCCGGGAAGGTAAAATCTTTTTTGACCAAGACTTCGTTACTATATAGGCTTCCTGCATTCTTACCCATCCAACGGCCATCAAGTTCCGCAAATTTTACTTCATACCGATAGGCGGTATCCTGTACTTTTGGACCTTTCTCATGGAGAAGAAAGAATAGGTTGGAGTAATTATAATCACCCGTATGACGCACATGGATGTAAACATCATAATGGGCTTTGTTGTCATCAATCTTAACATCGAAGGTGGGCATACTATTGTATGCCCACGAACGGTTAAGAATGGGTTTATTTACTTCATAAAAGTTCTGCTGCTCACACGCGGTAGCGAAAAGTAGAAGAAAAGAAAATGCTGTAAATACGATCTTTCTCATACGGAAATTGCTTTGTTTTGTGTCCTAACTTTTGGGACCATTATTGTCCGTAGATTTTCCTTTATTTTTATTCTTATTGCGATTGAAGCGTTTTTTCGGTTTGTTTTCGCCGTTTTGTTTTTCTTCTGTATTTTTCGCAACAGGAGCGCCACCCGTATTTACAGGAGCTTTTTCGTTCTTAGTTGTTTCTGCTTTTACCGGTGCCGGTTTTTTATTTTCAGTTGCTCCGGCAGGAGTATCCTTACGTCCTTTTGTCGATTTCTTACGTTTCTTCTTCTTGTTTTTATCGTCTAGGCGGGTCAAAGAATCCTGTCCTACCACATTTTCGTAATCGTGTGAAATAGGCTTTTGTACTTCTTCGATCTCGATGGTCGTGAACAGCTGGGCCGGTTTTTTGCCGTTTCTATTCATCTCGGAATATTCCTTAACTGTCGTTACTTCCAAAGGAATCCAATTTTCGGCACCAGGAAACGAATACCACATGATTTTTTTGAAAATATCCGTTTTCTGTAGATACGCGACACCGCTCTCGGTCTCGATACGATCCACATTGTTTGGTATATTTTTCAATGCATCCATATAGCTATCCAACTCGAAGTTGAGACAACATTTTAGCTTACCACATTGTCCAGCTAATTTAAGTGTATTGAGCGATAAGTTTTGATAACGTGCAGCGGAAGTAGAAACCGTCTTAAAGTCGGTCAGCCACGTGGAACAACAAAGCTCACGCCCACATGAACCAATACCGCCCAAGCGGCTCGCTTCTTGGCGCATCCCGATCTGTCGCATTTCAATACGAATCCGGAATGCTTCGGCCATCCGTTTGATCAACTCCCGAAAATCTACACGCCCTTCAGCAGTATAGTAGAAAGTCGCCTTTGTTTTATCACCTTGATAATCGACATCCGATATCTTCATGGATAAACCGAGCTCCAAAGCCAAATTCCTGGCACGGTGCATCGTTTCCCATTCTAAATCTTTTGCTGCATTAAATTTGACAAAATCAGATTCGCTTGCTTTGCGATAAACTTTCTTGAGAACACTCTCCGGGTCTACATTATTTTTCTTCAGTTGTAAGCGAACCAACTCTCCGGTAAGCGATACGTGGCCAATGTCATACCCTCCCGTAGAAGGTTCAACAGCCACCATTTCGCCCATCTCCAAGTATAGGTTGTCTGTATTGATATAAAAATCTTTACGAGAGCCTTTGAAGCGAATCTCTACAATGTTGAATGGTTTATAATTTGAAGGCAAATCCATATCGGAAAGCCAATCGTATACATCTAATTTATTACATCCGCTGGTCATGCATGAGCCATTATTCTGGCATCCTGCAGGTGTTGTTCCTACGGTATTGCTACCACAACCTCCTCCGGACGAGCAACTGCCACATCCCATATTTTTTTCGTTATATATATTGAGTCCCTTGCGGGATCGTTTTGTACTTAAATATTAATACTAATTGCAAAGATAAATCTAAAAATAATATTTTAGGGTTAGCGTTGCGTTCTACTTTATAATGTGTCTTTTCCAAGAGTTCGATCGCTGCCTCCAGCTGCTCCAGCTGAAAATTGTCACTAAACTTCTTGACAAAGTCTAATTCTTGTCCCTGTATGAGGACCAAATCGTGAAGCCCTTGTTGTAAGAGCACAATTTGGCGCAACATATTGATGGCATAAATTAGGAAATTTTTTTGATTTTCACGGCCTAATTTTGAGAGGTCTTCTTCACTGGTTCTAATCAGTTGTAAGCCCGCATCTGTAACAACGAAACGGAGCCAATTAATCAATAAATTGAAGTATGGATTCGTGTCTTCTTCAAGTAAATCTATAGCCGTTTGAATATTGCCGTCTGCGATGAAGGCAATTTCATGTGCACGCTCTTCGGAAAGGCCTTTATCTGCGATGAGGAAGCTTTTGACATCCTGATGCCCCAGTTTAAAGATCTTAACCAATTGGGTGCGCGATATAATGGTATTGAGTATTTTATCCTGATTTTCCGCCACTAATAAAAAAAGTGTTTTGGCTGGTGGTTCTTCGATAAGCTTTAGTAAAGCGTTTCCTTGTACATCAAGATATTCGGGAAGCCACATAATCAAAACTTTGTATTCCGCCTCGAAAGATTTGAGGCTTAGTTTTTTGATGATGTCATGCGCTTCAGCGATATTTATATTTGCTTGTTTATTGCCGGCGTCTAATTGGTTTCGCCAGTTTGTAAGGCCTAGATAGGGGTTTTCCAGAAATGCTTTACGCCATTCTTCAACATAAACTGTTGCCACATCTTTCTCGCCACTAGCAAAGAAAGGATAAGAAAAATGAAGATCCGGATGGATAAGTTTTTGGTACTTTAAGCAAGCGCTACACTGTCCGCAACTGTCTGTTGGCGAAGGATTCTCACAGTTGATATATTGCGCATAGGCTAAGGCAAGGGCGAGGCTTCCCGACCCCTCCGGACCCAAGAAAAGCTGTGCATGGCTTACGCGGTTATCCTGAACGGTTTGTAGAAGATGATCCTTGACCTGTTGATGGCCTATTATTTCTTTAAAGTGCATAGTTAATTTGTACAAACATACGAATTAATTGAGTTGTGATAAGAATTAACAGCCCTCCAGTTTATAAAATGTAGATTCTTTTCTGTAATATTGCATATAAAAATCTATAAAATTCAGGAAATGAGATTTATTGTATCCACGTCAATTTTATTAAAACAATTACAGGCAATTAGCGGTGCTTCAAGCAGCAGTACTGTACTCCCGATTCTAGAGAATTTCTTATTCGAGATCAAAGATAATTTGTTGACCATCTCGGCAACAGACCTTCAGACGAGTATGGTAACCTCCTTACAAATTGAAGCGAAAGAAGAAGGACGAGTGGCCATGCCTTCGAAAATTTTAATCGAGACACTAAAAACTCTTCCTGATCAACCCGTTGCTTTCTCGGTTGATACCAAAACCTTAGCAATAGAAATTAGTGCCGGAGATGGTAAATACAAATTAAGTGGCGAAAATGCAGACGATTTCCCGAAGATACCGGTGGTAGATAATGGGTCGACCGTTAGTATAGGCACATCTGTATTATCGGAAGCAATCAATAAGACGATTTTTGCCGTTAGTAACGACGAGCTAAGACCAGCGATGTCAGGTGTATTGGTTCAGTTGGCAGAGCAGTCGGTTACGTTTGTAGCAACCGATGCCCATAAATTGGTAAGATACCGCAGAACGGATATTGGATCGGATAAACCAACGTCTTTGATCCTACCTAAAAAAGCACTTAACTTATTGAAGTCGTCCTTGCCTTCTGATGATAGCAGCGTTTCGATCGAGTACAACAACACAAATGCTTTTTTCAAGTTTGGAAATATTCATTTAATCTGTCGTTTGATCGATGAGCGTTATCCCGATTATGAAGCCGTTATTCCGCAAGTTAACCCGAATAAATTGACGGTTGATAGACTTCTTTTTTTAAATACACTTCGTCGCGTGGTAATCTTCGCAAACAAAACAACACACCAAGTGCGGTTGAAGATTTCTGGAAGTGAATTACATATTTCGGCGGAAGATCTGGACTTCTCTAACGAAGCACACGAACGGTTGAGTTGTCAGTTTGAAGGTCAGGATATGGAGATTGGATTTAACGCTAAGTTTTTGGTAGAGATGCTGAATAATTTAGATTCTTCGGAGGTTGTGATTGAAATGAGTACACCAAATAGAGCAGGCCTTTTAATTCCGGCAATTAAGGAAGAAAACGAGGATGTTTTGATGTTGGTGATGCCTGTTATGTTAAATAATATTTAAGAGCCCGCGTTTTGGAGTGGATATATAGCCTTATTGATTTTGTTTTGCATATTGATAAGCATTTGGTAGAAATAGTAAATAACTATCAAACGTGGACGTACCTTATTCTTTTTCTGATCATTTTCGTAGAAACAGGTGTGGTGGTTATGCCTTTCTTGCCGGGGGATTCATTGCTTTTTGCTGCAGGGATGCTTGCGGCGCAACCTAATGATTTGAATATATGGTTAATGGTTTTTCTATTGCTTATAGCTGCAATTACGGGAGACTCACTCAACTATTCTATCGGAAAACGATTTGGAATGGGGATAACCCGATTCAAAATTTTTGGTAAGCAGGTGGTTAAACCGGAGCAGATCGAAAAGACACACGCTTTTTATGAGAAATATGGGAGTAAAACAATTGTTATTGCGCGTTTTGTGCCGATTGTAAGAACGTTAGCTCCTTTTGTAGGTGGAATAGGTAAAATGCATTACGGCACTTTTTTAACCTATAATGTCGTGGGAGCTTTCCTTTGGGTCGTAGGTATTACATTCGCAGGGTATTTCTTGGGAAATATTCCTTTAATAAGAGACAATTTCTCTAAAGTCGTCCTATTGATTATCGTTATTTCCGTTTTGCCGATTGTTTTCGAGGTCGTAAAGGAAAAGCTAAAAAGTAAAAAAGAAAACGCTTAGATTTTAAACGATAGCGTGTTATATAAAATTAGAGGAGAAACCCATGATAAAAGGTTTCTCCTTTTTCTTTTTTGGTTCAATTTGTGTTATTGAAAAATATGCAAAATCTTTACATGACGTCCATTTTTAAAGCATGATGATACGACCGCTCTATATTTTTCTTTTTTTTATTCTTCCCCTTACATGCGTGGCGCAACGTAAGGGTATTCATGTAAATAAGGCCGAAGCACAGGCTGCCTTTGAATATTTAAAAAGCGTTCGGGAGAACCCGGCTAAATTTATGAAAAGTTTGGGTGTTCGCTTTGACGCTAAACAGGTATCCAAACTGAAATTGAACTGGAACGAACAATTGGCGGAAACAGCAGAATTTCGGGCCTATGACATGGCTAATAGAGGGTATTTTGACCATGTAACACCAGAGGGAATTGGTCCTAACTATTATATAAATAAATACGGATATACATTAAATGGTGACTGGTTAAAGAAAATTTCAACGAATAATTTTGAATCTATAGCGGCAAATCATGCTTCGGCAGTAGATGGAATTAAAGCATTTATTATTGGTAAAGGCTCGCCTGGTTTTATGCATCGTAAGCATGTATTGGGTATGGATAAGTGGAACGGCTCGCTGTATGATATTGGAATTGGTTTTGTACAGCTGGAAAAAGGCAATCCTTATAAAAGCTATTTATGTGTAATTATTGCTAAACACGACTGGTAAGACACTTTATGAAAGGTTTTTATTAAATTTCGAGTTTTACTTTTGTAAATTTTCTACCTTTGCATATGATAAAATCAATGACAGGGTATGGTATTGGTTCTCAGGAAAATGGGAAAGTAAAATATACCGTTGAATTAAAATCCCTGAACTCTAAATTTCTCGAACTTAGTTTACGGCTTCCCAAAGCTGTGTCGGATAAAGAATTGGCGCTACGTTCGGAGGCTGGTAAGCTGATTGAACGAGGCAAAGTGAATATGATGGTTACGGTTGAGTATGCTGATCAGACTGCTAAGGCCTCCACAATCAATGCGGAACTTCTTGGTAAATATTATAAACAATTACAGGAAATAGCAACACAATTGGGGGATACGGATGCTTCTTTATTTGCCTTAGCATTAGATATGCCTGAAGTGGTAACAGCAAAAGATGATACCGTGGATGAGGAAGAAGGACGTGTTTTAATGGATGCTTTCTATGCTGCAATTGCGAAGTTCAATAAGTTTAGAGAAGATGAAGGCGAAATCTTAAAAAACGATGTTGAAGGTCGTGTAAATATGATTTTGACTTATCTTACTGAGGTGGAGAGTGTGGAAGGAAGTCGGATACCGTTGATTCGTGAAAGACTATCTCACTATTTGGATGAAGCTGTAGGAAAAGAAAATGTAGATATGAATCGATTCGAACAGGAGATTATCTATTATATTGATAAGCTAGATGTAACGGAAGAAAAAGTTCGCTTACGCAGTCATTGTAATTATTTTATCAAAGCATTGAGCGCTTCAGATTCTAACGGAAAGAAATTAGGTTTTATCTCGCAAGAGATGGGGCGTGAAATTAATACGTTGGGTTCGAAGGCGAATGATGCCGGAATACAACAGATTGTTGTACGGATGAAAGAGGAGCTCGAGAAAATCAAAGAACAACTGTTAAACGTTTTATAGCTAATGGGTGGTAAACTAATTATATTCTCTGCCCCATCTGGCGCAGGAAAAACGACTATTGTTAAACGCTTGTTAGAAAAGCACAGTGATAAATTGGCCTTTTCTATTTCGGCGAGCACCCGGGAACCACGGACAGGCGAGGTTGATGGAAAGGATTATTATTTTGTGTCGAAGGAAGATTTCTTACACAAGATTGCAAAACAAGAGTTTATTGAGTTTGAGGAGGTTTACGCGGGAACATTCTATGGTACTTTGCGTAAAGAGGTAGAACGCATTTGGGCAATGGGCAAATCGGTTATCTTTGATATCGATGTGGTAGGCGGGTTACGCTTGAAGTCTAAATTCCCAGAAGAGGCGTTGGCGATTTTCGTTAATCCGCCATCATTTGACGTGTTGAAAGAGCGCTTACGAGGTCGAGGTACAGATTCCGAAGAGAAGCTGCAGGAACGTTTTGCAAAAGCAGAACTAGAACTCAGCTACGCGGATAAGTTTGATGTAGTCCTCAATAATTTTGAACTAGAAGTGGCCTGTGCTGAAGCAGAGGAAATGGTTTTGACATTTTTAGAAAAATAATGGCAAATAAAGTCGGTCTTTTTTTTGGGTCCTTTAACCCAATACATATTGGTCATCTTATTATTGCAAACTACATGGCCAATTATACAACATTGGACGAGGTGTGGTTTGTGGTATCTCCTCAAAATCCATTTAAGGAGAAAAAGAGCTTGGGCAATATGTATGACCGATTGGAGATGGTTAATTTAGCGATTCATGAAAGTGAATCGCTGCGCAGCTCCAATATCGAATTTTCCTTACCTCAACCTTCGTATACGATCGATACGCTGATACACCTAGCGGAAAAATACCCGAATAAATCATTTTCTCTTATTATGGGAGAAGATAATCTTGCGGGGCTTCCCAAATGGAAAAATTACGAAGTCATCTTGCGAGATTATCCAATATATGTATATCCGAGACCAGGATACGATGGTGGCGTACTAAAAGAGCATCCATCGATTACTATGACAGAAACGCCATTAATGGAGCTGTCATCCACCTTTATTCGTCAATCGGTTAAAGAAGGAAAAAATATTCATTTCTTTACGCCGGACAAGGTTATCGAGTTTATTGATAAAAAAGGATTATATCAGTAATTGCTCGAAAAGAATTCCCTTTTTTGTAAAAACCATTATTTCAGCTAGATTTGAGGTTTAGCTATGAAAATCATGAATCCGTTACAACAGCTGAACCAACCCACAGGACGGTTTATACACCATAATGATCGGCCATATTTGTTTTTTGGGGGAACAGCTTATTTAAGCTTGTTGGTGGAACCCAATTATATTGATATATATAAGGAAGGGATTGATCGGTATGGTTTGAATAATGGTACCTCGCGCAGTAATAATATACAATTAGGTATTTATGCGGAAGCGGAAGCTAATATGGCCGCACGATTTGGTTTCGAAGAGGCAACGTTACTATCGAGTGGGTATCTCGCCGCTCAATTAGCTGTTCGGCAATTGCAGGCTAAAGGTGAAATGATTTATGCACCAGGAACACATCCCGCCTTATGGTTGAATGGCGCAACGACGACAGAGGAGAAGACTTTTGAGGACTGGGCGCAGGATACGGTATCTTATATCAATCGTTCTACAGCGAATAGTTTTGTTGTCATAGCGAATAGCATGGATAATTTGCGGCCAACACAATATGATTTTTCTGCTTTTCGGGAAATAGACTCCAGAAATAAGGTATACCTTTTATTAGATGATTCGCATGGAATCGGCGTGCGAGAGGCGAATCGTTGTTTTGTTGATATACGAGATATACAAGAAAATATGCCGGTAGAATTGATTGTGGTGGCGTCCTTAGCGAAGGGAATGGGAACAGATGCTGGAATTTTGCTTTCATCGAAGGAGATGGCTTCATTTTTTAAGCAATCTCCGTTTTTTATGGGAGCATCGCCGGCGAGCCCAGCAGCAATGTACGCCTTGGTTTATGGTGAAGCTATATATAAAGCACAGGTCGAAAAGATGCAAAAGAACGTTACATATATGCAAGAGAACGTGGGTGAAGGCATTAACCATATTGATCGTTTTCCTGTGTTTACCGTAAACAAGCTAGGGGCATTTGAGAAGCTGTTGGCAAAGGAAATTTTGATCTCAAGTTTCCCATATCCATTACCCACGGATCAACCGCTGAATCGAATTGTAGTGGCTGCACATCACACGGAAAATGATATGAATGTGCTGAAGACCGCCTTGTTATCCGTCTAGTAAAATGTTGAGAATTAGTTATCTAGTTAATTACATCGAGCGAGTGTCATAAGCACACATTTGGTTATTCTTGGATAAGATGTTGATACAGAAAAGTTTCGCTTTGGTCATCTTTGGTAAAAAAACATAAATAAATTTTTAAACATCATAAAAAAAAGATACTTTTGCATCCCCAAACAACACATGCGTTAAGGGTTGAGAAATAAATAATTACAGTAAAAATAGATATGACTAAAGCAGAAATTATTGCGGAGATCTCTAACAAAACAGGCTTAGAGAAGGTAGATGTTCAAGAAACAGTTGAGGCATTTTTCAAAGTTGTAAAAAATGCAATGATTAGCGGCGAGAATGTGTACGTTAGAGGTTTTGGTAGCTTCGTGGTTAAGAAAAGAGCAGAGAAAACAGCTCGTAACATTTCAAAAAACACAGCTATAATTATCCCGGCGCACTTTGTACCAAGCTTCAAACCAGCAAAAGTTTTTGTTGAGAAAGTAAAACAAGGGAACAAATAAAACTAAAAAACTATGTTAAATACCAAGCAAATTGTCGTTGTAGTGTTAGTGGTGGCTCTTATGGGTGTATTATTGGCACGGCCTATCAAAGGCTTGGTAAATGAAAATAAAGAAAGCGCGACTTCAGCAACCGCGGAAGCTTCGTCTACCTATAACTTTAAGAGCGTTTCTGATGTTTCCAAACAAGGCGTAGATGCCGGTTTGACGCAGGAGATCACTGCTTTAGAAGAAAAGGTTGCTAAGGCGGATGGTGAGGAAAAGATTTCTTTGTTAGGGCAATTAGCCCAAAAATGGGATGATTTAGCTAAATATGCTCCTCAGGGATTTATTTATGAGGAAATGGCAAAAATTTCTCCTAAATTTGAATATTGGTTGAAGTCTGGCGACGCTTTTCGCTCTGCATACACAAATTTGCAGGATACAGCGATGGCAAAGGAATTGAATCGATTGGCTATTCAATCGTATGAAAAGGCTACAGCGCTAGACGAAAACAACTTGGATGCAAAGACAGGTTTAGGGGCAGCAATGGTAACAGGAACAAACAACCCGATGTCGGGAATCGCGATCTTGAGAGAAGTTGTAGCAAAGGACCCTAAAAATATTCAGGCAAACAAAACACTGGGATTGTTTTCTTTACAGTCTCGTCAATTCGATAAAGCTGTTGACCGTTTTAAAACAGTTGTCGAATTGAAGCCTGATGCTGAATCATATTTTTATTTAGCGACAGGATACGAAAACATGGGGTTAAAGAATGAAGCAATTGCTGCTTTTCAGAAAAGTAAGGAATTGGCATCTGACCCGACGCTTTCACAGTTCATCGACAGACGTGTAGAAGAACTAAGCAAGTAATTAACTTATTTTTTATAATCATTTAAAAACATTAAAGCTATGCCAAGCGGAAAAAAAAGAAAAAGACATAAAATGGCTACGCACAAGCGTAAAAAACGTTTAAGAAAAAATAGACACAAGAAGAAATAAGCTTGTTTGTCTTTTAGGCTTTAGCCACTAAAGACTACATACAATCTATGGTTTTACTACGGTAGAATCATAGATTGTATTTTTTCATTAACGAGTTTTTATGTTGTATCAGGTTTGTAATTGCTTTACAAATCTTAAATGTGTAGCTGTTGGTAAAGGAACTAATTATCGATTCAACTCCCGAAAAAGGAGTGACTATTGCTTTACTACAGGACAAACAGCTTGTTGAGCTGAACAGGGAACAGGCCGATAATAATTTTGCCGTAGGTGATATTTATCTGGGTAGAATCAAAAAGATTATGCCAGGCCTGAATGCCGCTTTCGTAGACGTTGGATACGAAAAAGATGCGTTCTTACATTATTTGGATTTAGGACCTCAGGTTCAGTCATTACTCAAGCTCACGCGAATAGTAAAGAATGGCAGCTATCAGGAGATGCTGCTCAGTAGTTTAAAGCTTGAAAAGGACATCGATAAAGCAGGAAAAATTTCGGACATCTTAAGCCGTAATTTGCTTTTACCGGTACAAATTGCCAAAGAGCCCATTTCTACCAAAGGACCCCGATTAAGTTCGGATTTGTCTATTGCAGGTAGATTTGTTGTATTGGTGCCGTTTTCAAGTACGGTTTCCATATCCAAGAGAATTAAAGGCAATGCTGAACGTACACGCCTCAAGAAGATTGTAGAAAGTATTAAACCTGCAAACTTTGGTGTGATTATACGTACGGTATCCGAAGGAAAGGGAGTCGAAGAATTACAAAAAGACTTGCTAGACTTAATCTCGAAATGGGAACTGTTTACCAAACGCCTTAGGACTGCTGAACCGCCTCAAAAAGTATTGGGCGAAATGGATAGAGCTTCTACCATTTTACGCGATATTTTGACGGACGAGTTCACGCATATACATGTCAATGATAATGCCTTGTATGAAGAAGTAAAATCTTACGTACAGGAAATTTCTCCCGATTTGGAAAAAATTGTAAAGCTCTATAAACACAAAGAGCCTATTTTTGATCACTTCGGCATTGAAAAACAAATTAAGGCGTCTTTCGGCAAGACGGTGAATTTGCAAGGTGGTGCTTATCTTGTGATTGAGCATACCGAAGCACTCCATGTAGTGGATGTGAACAGCGGAAACCGAATTGCTAGTAAAGAAAACCAAGAGGAAAATGCGCTTCTGGTAAACAAAGAAGCAGCAAAAGAAATCGCAAGGCAATTGCGCCTGCGTGATATGGGAGGTATTGTTGTAATCGATTTTATCGATATGCACAAACCGGCCAATCGGAAAGAGCTTTATGGTTATCTAAAGGAATGTATGGCGAATGATCGCGCAAAACATACCATATTGCCACCAAGTAAATTTGGATTGGTACAGATAACCAGACAACGCGTAAGACCAGAGATGAGTGTGGTGACAAGTGAAAAATGTCCCGCATGTGAAGGAACTGGCGAAATACGATCCAGCATTGTTTTGCTAGATGATATTGAAAACAATTTGAGCTTTATTCTTCAAGAGCAAAATGAAAAAGATGTAACGCTTTGTGTACATCCATATATCGCGGCTTACATTAAGTCGGGATTGATCTCGAGAAGACTTAAATGGTTTTTCAAATATGGGAAATGGATTAAGATTAAAACTGTCTCCTCGTATTACCTCACACAATTTCGATTCTTTAATAGCAAAGAGGAAGAAATTAAGTTATAAAATTGAAAAGGGATAGCGACGGCTATCCCTTTTTTGATTTTATGTGTTGAAGAATTTCAGCGACTTGATCACTCGTGTCGATACTGTCCAGCCAATGGATATGGACACCATCTTTTTCCATCTTTCGGAAGAATGTCATTTGCCTCTTAGCATAACGATGTATTTCTGTTTCTAATTTCGTTTTAAAATAAATCTCGTCGATTTCACCAGCAAGGAATAATGAACCGTATTTATACTCTAATCCATAATATTGTAGATCTGTATGCGTGACGCCTTGTTCAAGGAGCGATTCTATTTCATCAAGGAGGCCTTGTTCTATGCGCTGTGAAAGCCGAATCGAGATATTTTCTCTTCGTTTTTCTAATGCTGGATTCAGTCCAAAAACGAGGTATGGATAGGGAGGCGTTGTGCTCTTTTGCAGAGGTTCCGGGTTTTGATGCAACCAGGAAAGAATTTCTATAGCACGAATTAGTCTTTTGTGCGAGCTTTTGTCAATTGTATAATCAGAAGGAATAGTAAAGTTATGAAGCAAATCTATAAGCTCTTCTTTCGATTGTTTTAGTAGCGTTTCACGTAAAACAAGATCTATCGGAACATCAATATAAGGTTGTGATTGAAAAAGAGCCTGAAAATACATTCCGGTGCCACCACAGGCAATCACTTGCTTCTTTCGAGAGATGATGTCGGTGTATGCCCTTTCAAAATCGGTCGTAAATTGCCAAACATTGTATTTTTCACCAGGGTTTAAGATATCGATAAGGTGATAGGGAATGGATCCGTACTCCCGGAGATCCTTACCCGTACCAATATCCATTTGTTTATACACTTGCCTAGAGTCTACACTGATGATCTCCCCCACGAGATGTTCGGCAAGGGCAACGGCTAGTTTTGTTTTGCCGGATGCTGTAGGCCCCAATATTGTTAATAACAAATCGGGCGGAAGATCAACCTCCGCCCGATTTGGTAATATGTTATTTGACGTTGTTATCACAACACAAATTTAGTCCATTTTTCATTGCTTTCATTACTCTGTACTACATTTTGAACAAATGCCATACCGCGGACACCATCATCGACAGAAGGGAAGTCTAGTTGCTCTGGCGTAGGTACACGACCTTCTTTTTTAGCGCTTACCGTTGCTGCGAAATTGCGATAGATATTGGCAAATGATTCAAGTAAACCTTCAGGATGTCCTGCCGGAACTCGTGTATTGTGCGTCGCAAATGAGCTTAATGTAAATGGTGCAGCATATGCATTTCCAGTACGGTATATCTGGCGCGGTTGGTCGAGCATTTTGATGATCAAATTGTTCGGATCTTCATTGGCCCACTCCAATCCTCCCTCTTCACCATAGATGCGGATGCGAACTGCATTTTCCTCTCCGGCGGAAATCTGTGAGGCCATTAACACCCCTTTAGCACCTTGCTCAAAACGAAGTAAAACAGAACCGTCGTCATCTAGTTGACGTCCCTCGACAAAAGTAGTTAGGTCAGCACATAGTTCCGTAATTCGTAGTCCCGATACATATTCTGCTAGGTGTGCCGCATGTGTACCAATATCACCCATAACCAACGACAATCCTGATTTTTTCGGGTCGGCACGCCATGCTGCTCCAGCATTGCCTTCACGTTCTGATAAACGACTTAACCACCCTTGCGGATATTCGACGACAATTTTTCTGATTTTACCGAAATGACCGGCTTTAATCATAGCTTTCGCCTGCTTGATCATCGGATAGCCCGAGTAAGTGTGTGTCAAGCACAATGTACGACCAGTCTTCTCAACGATTTCTTTTAGCTCCTTTGCTTCATCAAGGCTTACCGTCATCGGCTTTTCAATGACAACGTCAAAGCCGTTTTCTAAAGCCATTTTTGCAGGAGCAAAATGTAAAAAATTAGGTGTTACAATGGTCAAAAAATCCATACGCTCTCCTTCTGGAAGTTGCGACTCTTTTTCAATCATTTGTCCATACGATTCGTAAACACGACTTGGGTCTACAAAAAGTTCTTCACCCGATTCTTTTGATATTTGGGGATCGATACTGAAAGCCCCACAAACTAATTCTATTTTGCCATCCATAAAGGCAGCAATACGATGTACGGCACCAATAAAGGCATCCTTGCCTCCACCGACCATGCCCATCCTTAATTTTCGCTTCATGTTAATCTGTTAAGTTTAAGGTTTTTTTTTGATGGTTAAATATACGGAACCGTTCCCGATTTTCATAATGTTAATACCAGCTTGGTACTACCACTATTGTATTTACTGTATTCTCCTTTTATGGGCAAAGTAGATGTGGCGGTTTGCTGGGATATATTCTGAAAGTGTAATGCCTGTGGAGGAAGAGTTCCTGTAGGAAGAAAGCCGATGGTCTTTAAACTGGAGTCTTGGGACCAGTCGTTGTCCACATAGGTCATAATATCTCCAGGCGTAAAATCTTTTGCAAAGGCACGAATTAATCGCGATAACCCACCAACCACACGAAGTCCCGATTTGTGACAAAACCGGATAAGCTCAAAAGAACGGTAGTTAGTCGGTTTATCCTTCATTTTACGGCCACCACTAAAAACAGCAAGGGAAACGAGATCTCCGCGGTAAAAAAGACCGTATCTATATTTTCCAGGAAAGGCAGTGTTAAGATGGTGCTCTTCTAAAAATTGCATACTTATGCGCTTATCCACCCGGGCAATAACAGTTTCTCGGGCATAAATAGTTTGTCCCTTACTGTACAGCGAGGCGATACGCTGAAGGACTTTTTCTTCGTTTTTCCTTAAATACTCCTCATCAAGGTGGATAACCCGAGCACTCGTTACTGTTTTTAAACGATTTTTTGCAGCAGGACTGTAGATCACGATACTAACATCTAAATCTTCTGAGGTTAAAATGGTAAACGCCAGGGTTTGATGTGTCACGAATATCGTATCGAGAAGCAGAGCGAGTTGTTGCGAAAATGCTGTGTTATGATTTTGTTCATCCATCCACCACAAAGTTAGTACATTCTAAATAGGTATAAATTTTTATTAATACCTTTGCACGGAAATTCATCATTTAGGACGTAGAAAGGATTAACTTTTCTTGTTTAATAGAGTCTAAATGAAAGAATACTTAATAATATTGTAAGCGTATGAAGTTACCTATTGTAGCGTATGGAGATCCTGTTTTAAGAAAGAAAGCAGAAGAGATAGAAGAGGATTATCCGAATTTAAAGCAATTGATTGATGATATGTTTGAAACGATGTATGGCGCCCATGGTGTTGGTTTAGCTGCACCGCAGATTGGTTTGTCGATTCGTTTGTTTGTTATCGATGGCTCTCCCTTTGCGGAGGATGATGAGGATGGTGAAGGAGATGCTACATTAAAGGATTTTAAGAAGGTGTTTATTAATCCGATCATCGTAGAAGAAAGTGGCGAGAAATGGGGATTCAGTGAAGGGTGTTTGAGTATACCAGATATCTCAGAAGAAGTGATGCGCCCATCGAATGTCGTAATCAACTATCTGGATGAGAATTTTGAAGAACAAGAAATCTCTTTGTCAGGATTGGCCGCGCGTATTGTACAACACGAATACGATCATATTGATGGAAAGTTGTTTACGGATAAACTTGGTCCTTTGAAGAAAGCTATGCTAAAGGGAAAGCTCGACTCTATATCTAAAGGAATGGTTCGGGTGGGATATAAGATGAGGTTTCCAAATCAGAAAAAAGGGAGGTAAGTAGATTACTTCCCTTTTTTGTTAACCACCAACAACCGGCAGTGAAAACTTATATTTTACCGCGAGTATACGGATGATAAATATTACAGAAGCGGAAAGGAATGTGTTTACACCAGGGTCTACATTTAGTGACCCTAACGCTACATATAAGATCGCGCCAGAGAGACAGGCGGTAGCATAAATTTCCTTACGAAATATTAACGGCGTCTCATTCATTAAGGTGTCCCGAATTACACCGCCCATTACAGAAGAGAACATGCCCAAAATCACTGCGGCAGGAACCGAACTGTCGTGTAATAAGGATTTTTGAACACCCACGATACAAAAAAAGCCGATACCGATGGCATCAAAGAATGTGAGCGTTCGTGCTAAACGATCGAGTCTTTTGTTCGCAACAATAGATATAAAAACACCAATTAGAATAGCAATAAGATAATTTCCATCATCGACCCAAATCGGCCGTAGGTTTAAAAAGACATCGCGTAGGGAACCACCCCCAATGGCCGTGACAAAGCCCGTGAAAGTTGCCCCAAATACATCAATACCCTTTCGGTTGGCAGCCATTGCTCCAGATATGGCAAATACCATAGTTCCCAATAAGTCGATCGAGTAGATTATATCCATATGTATAGTTGCTACATTACAATATTACAAAAAAAAGAGAGTATCAGTATTGATACCCTCTAATTAAACAGGCATATAGCATGGAATTACTGAATGCTGTTTTTATCTTAGTTAATGTTATTTTTCGCTGGTGCGATCTTTCTTTTTTGGAGGAACAGGAAGGCCGTCCATATTGATGTTAAAGTTCTTAAGATCCAAAGATTCTAGCACATCTGTAGTGATTGTAATACTCTTTGCAGTAATGTCATTTATTTTCGCCTCCCATTCCGGAGAATTATAGTAAATTTCTATTTTTTTTGCGGCTGCTTCGGCTTGGCGCGCCGCATTTTCTTCTATCTTGGTCACTTTGCTTTTCCATTCCGGACTGCTGTAGTAGAATGAAATGTGTTTAGCTGCCGCTTCAGCGTGACGCGTTGCGTTTTCTTCTATTTTGGCTATTTTCGCTTTCCATTCCGGAGAATTGTAGTATGCTTCAATTTCTTTTCCCCGAGCTTTGACATCACGTGCTTTTTCTTCTATTTTAGCTATTTTCGCTTTCCATTCCGGAGAGTTGTAGTACGCTTCAATTTCTCTTCCCCGAGCCTCGGCGTCACGTGCTTTTTCTTCTATCTTGGTTATTTTTGCTTTCCACTCGGGTGAGTTATAGTAGGCTTCGATTTTCTGTGCCTGGCTATCGGTCAGTTTATTTAGACGTTCCGCTAGTTCGGGCGAGATAATATGAAGGCTGTCGTTTTTTATGATTTTTTCTTTAGTTGTGTCTTGCACGAAAACCTCCGTACGAGTTGTATTTGTCGTGGTATCTGCGGACAGAATAGTATCATTCGATTTTACGGTAGTACTATCATTGCAACATTCTTTCAATAAATCCGTATGTGGATTTTTCTCCGGGGCAATCCAAGCGATTGTTGTGAAAGCTAAGGTACTGAGTCCTAGAGCAACGAGATGTTGTCTAATATTGGTATATTTCTTTTCCATTTTTGTAATGCGTTTAATACGGTGTAATAAATGTTGTTGCTGTTTACCCGTTGCCGCCATAGCATAAGAGGCAGCAATTGGTTCTTTTAACGTTTGTAGCGAAAAAAGTGCTTGCGCATACGTGATAGGAGAGGAGATGTGTGTAACAACAACATCATCACAAGCATGTTCACGCTCTGTTTGTATATGTTTCGTTAACAACCATACGAAGGGGTTGAAAAACAAAAGGGTTTCGATAACGACATTTACCAGGTTGTATAAGTAGTCATTTCTTTTAATATGTGCCAGTTCGTGTAATAAAATCGCTTCTACTTGTTGTAGGTCCATTTGATTTGCTAACGCAAAAGGAAAAAGGACAATAGGCTTAAAATGCCCGATCGTGAGTGGAACAGATATTTTAGTAGAGAGAAATAAACCAACATCTTTCTGGATAGAAAGCGAACTTTTGATTTTTTCAAAGGCGATGGTCCAAGCGATAGGCGTGTCCGATAAACCTTTACGACGAAGATAGGTCATCCTGGAATAGCCGTTCGAAAAAACAACTAACTGGATCAACAGTCCGATTATATACAAAGAGGTAAACCAAGGAAACAAGATCTCAAAAGTGTGTCGGACATTTTGGCTATCTGTAAGGTATGGAGCAAGAGCGATGTAGGTCTCTAAATCCTCCTTTTTCATGAATAAGGCCGGGATATTGATGTAGTACAAAAAGGTGCTTATGAACAACCCTAAAAGAATAACCTGACCAAGAAATGAAGCATTATACTTGTGTCGTGCGGATAGGTTAGGGGTCATCATGAAGGTTATACGTAAGATCGTATAAAGTGCCGCCCCCTGCCAGAGCGAGTGTAAGATTGACCACCCGATGGCCGTCGTGAAATTGTTTAAGAGCTGTTCCATAGCTTACGAATTTTCAAGGTTCTCTAAATACTGTTTGATTGCATTTAGCTCCTCTTTGCTTGTTCGATTATTTCCTAATGCTTGCATCACTAATCTAGATGTTGATCCATTATATACGGTGTCGATCATTTTGTCCAAAAAATTATGCTGCGTTTGTTCTTCGTTTATAAGCGCTTTATATATATGTGTTTTGGCGCTAGTATCCCGGTCCACCATTTTTTTGTCTAGCATTATCTGCATAAGCTTTAAAATCGTGGTATAACCAACGGCTTTGCTATCCAGGCACTCATATACTTCTCTAACACTACAGTGCCCCTTTTTCCAAAGAACCTGTAGGATTTCCATTTCACTATCTGTTGGTTTCATATTCATCTACGAATGTTTTCGTATTCAAATCTACGAAGCTTTTCGTAATATCAAAATTTTTTTAACTTTTTTTCTTTATTTCATCTTAGATATTCTAAAAAGGAGTAGAGAATGGTTCATTGATAGAATGCGTTTAGATAGTAGTTGGTAAGGATTAGTTTGTGATTGGTAGTTTATAGAGAGGAGAGTATGTTGTTGATGGTTTATAGTTGATAGGGATTAATTTGTGATTGGTAGGGGGTAGATTATAGTTGGTGGTCGTCATCCCGGCGCTAGGAGGGATCTAAGTACTATATCAAAAAAGAACCTATTCAGATGCATTTAATCATACATAGAGAGTGGACTTGTTGCTAATAAGATTGACAATCCGCTGGCGCGAGCTTTTAGCTCGTGTCCCAATCAAAAAGCCGAGCTATAAGTGCCTGCGGTAGGCAGGTTCGAACTAGCGAGGTGTGTCATTGACATGAGGTAGTCTGCGATAAGCAGGTTTGTAACGCGCGCATAACAAGTGATCGTCATCCCGACGCTAGGAGGGATCCACGGACTATATCAAAAAAGAACCTATTCAGATGCATTTAATCATACATAGAGAGTGGACTTGTTGCTAATAAGATTGACAATCCGCTGGCGCGAGCTTTTAGCTCGTGTCCCAATCAAAAAGCCGAGCTATAAGTGCCTGCGGTAGGCAGGTTCGAACTAGCGAGGTGTGTCATTGACATGAGGTAGTCTGCGATAAGCAGGTTTGTAACGCGCGCATAACAAGTGATCGTCATCCCGACGCTAGGAGGGATCCACGGACTATATCATTAAGAACTATCCAGATGCATTTAATTATACATAAAGACTAGACTTGCTACGAATAAGATTGCCAATTCGCTGGCGCGAGCTTTTAGCTCGTGTCCAAATCAAAAAGCCGAGCTACAAGTGCCTGCGGTAGGCAGGTTCGAACTAGCGAGCTGTGTCATTGCCATGAGGCTATCTGCTATAGACAGGTTTGTAACGCGCGCATAACAAGTGGTCGTCATCCCGACGCTAAGAGGGGTCCACGGACTATATCAATAAGAACGATCCAGATCTATTAATCAGACATAAAGATTATACTTGCTGTGAATAAGATTGCCAATTCGCTGGCGCGAGCTTTTAGCTCGTGTCCCAATCAAAAGGCCGAGCTACAAGCGCCTGCGGTAGGCAGGTTCGAACGAGCGAGGTGTGTCATTGCCATGAGGCAGTCTGCGATAAGCAGGTTTGTAACGCGCGCATAACAAGTGATCGTCATCCCGACGCTAGGAGGGATCTAAGTACTATATCAATAAGAACGATGTAGATCTATTAATCATACCTAAAGACTAGACTAGTTGCTGATAAGATTGCCACAGCTTCGTAATGGTGTGGTAAAACTGATTGTCCTCGCGCGCAGGCACAACGCGACAACCCTTATTAGGATCCTTTTAATATTTCTCCAACCTTTTGTCCTTATTCTTTTCTAAATACTCTCTTCCTTTAAAACTATTATCCATGAACGTCCCCCTATATTCCCATGCCCCTTTCTACAATCATAAACTACGATCTACGAACCATACTCTACGAACTACTTTCTACAAACTACCTACTACGAACCACCAACTACAAAAATATCCACCACGCTTACAGCGCGTTATGCAGCATCTCAAAAAAAGACCCAACAAAGTCTTGGAAGGAATAGGTAAAGTTTTCTACCTTTGCACCACTCCGCAAGGGAGGAACGATTGAAATAGAGGTCAAAAACGAGGTTACCGAGCACATAGAGCGAGGTTTTACCGAATTTTTGGAAAGCGGGAAGGTCAAAATAAAAATCATTTTTATTTTGGTAATCCAAAAAGCTTTTCTACCTTTGCAGTCCCAACCGATAGGAAGGGTATCCCAACCGAAACTTACCGACTCCGGTAAGCCGAAAACAAGGAACACAAACAAGATAGGTCAAGCCTGAAAAGGCAAGATATAGAAGCCAAAGCGCGACGCGGCGGCGAGAGCAGTTCTTTAAGAAAATGATATCATGTAGCGTAACGAGTAGTTGAATTTTTGTTCAGCGAAAGTTAACAAAAAACAAAATCAACCTTAGTCAATTCGGATTAGATATTAATACAAGACAATTCTAATTATTTTGATAAATAGTTAGGTGTCGAACAATTCATTTTTACAATGGAGAGTTTGATCCTGGCTCAGGATGAACGCTAGCGGCAGGCCTAATACATGCAAGTCGAACGGGATCCAGGGTGAAGCTTGCTTCATTCTGGTGAGAGTGGCGCACGGGTGCGTAACGCGTGAGCAACCTACCCATATCAGGGGGATAGCCCGGCGAAAGTCGGATTAACACCGCATAACAATGTTTGATCGCATGGTCGGACATTTAAATATTTATAGGATATGGATGGGCTCGCGTGACATTAGCTAGTTGGTAAGGTAACGGCTTACCAAGGCGACGATGTCTAGGGGCTCTGAGAGGAGAATCCCCCACACTGGTACTGAGACACGGACCAGACTCCTACGGGAGGCAGCAGTAAGGAATATTGGTCAATGGAGGGAACTCTGAACCAGCCATGCCGCGTGCAGGATGACTGCCCTATGGGTTGTAAACTGCTTTTGTCGAGGAATAAACCTACTTACGTGTAAGTAGCTGAATGTACTCGAAGAATAAGGATCGGCTAACTCCGTGCCAGCAGCCGCGGTAATACGGAGGATCCGAGCGTTATCCGGATTTATTGGGTTTAAAGGGTGCGTAGGCGGCCCATTAAGTCAGGAGTGAAAGACGGCAGCTCAACTGTCGCAGTGCTCTTGATACTGATGGGCTTGAATGTCGCTGAAGATGGCGGAATGAGACAAGTAGCGGTGAAATGCATAGATATGTCTCAGAACTCCGATTGCGAAGGCAGCTATCTAAACGATAATTGACGCTGATGCACGAAAGCGTGGGGATCAAACAGGATTAGATACCCTGGTAGTCCACGCCCTAAACGATGATAACTCGATGTTTGCGATATACAGTAAGCGTCCCAGCGAAAGCGTTAAGTTATCCACCTGGGGAGTACGCCCGCAAGGGTGAAACTCAAAGGAATTGACGGGGGCCCGCACAAGCGGAGGAGCATGTGGTTTAATTCGATGATACGCGAGGAACCTTACCCGGGCTTGAAAGTTAGTGACGGATGCAGAGACGCATCCTTCCTTCGGGACACGAAACTAGGTGCTGCATGGCTGTCGTCAGCTCGTGCCGTGAGGTGTTGGGTTAAGTCCCGCAACGAGCGCAACCCCTATGTTTAGTTGCCAGCATGTAATGGTGGGGACTCTAAACAGACTGCCTGCGCAAGCAGTGAGGAAGGCGGGGACGACGTCAAGTCATCATGGCCCTTACGTCCGGGGCTACACACGTGCTACAATGGATGGTACAGCGGGCAGCTACACAGCAATGTGATGCTAATCTCTAAAAGCCATTCACAGTTCGGATCGGGGTCTGCAACTCGACCCCGTGAAGTTGGATTCGCTAGTAATCGCGTATCAGCAATGACGCGGTGAATACGTTCCCGGGCCTTGTACACACCGCCCGTCAAGCCATGAAAGTTGGGGGTGCCTAAAGCATGTAACCGCAAGGAGCGTGTTAGGGCAAAACCGATAATTGGGGCTAAGTCGTAACAAGGTAGCCGTACCGGAAGGTGCGGCTGGAATACCTCCTTTCTAGAGTATCCGGAATGATGCTCGTTACGCCACACATGATTCATAGGAAAGAAACACATTAAGAAGAAAGTGCCCATCCCTAAGGGGTTTCGGTCACCGAGAGAAAGATGAGAAGTAATAGCTAGTCCCGTAGCTCAGTTGGTTAGAGCACTACACTGATAATGTAGGGGTCAGCAGTTCAAATCTGCTCGGGACTACCATCACACGGGGAATTAGCTCAGCTGGCTAGAGCACCTGCCTTGCACGCAGGGGGTCAACGGTTCGAATCCGTTATTCTCCACTATCTTTGGACGCTGTTTGTACATATATAGTATATAGGTACAGATGGACTGTTCGAAAAGAAAAGTTCTTTGACATATTGGAAGAAAGAAGACACAAGAGAAAACAACAGTAGTGTCCGTTATTAACTAATCGTAGAGGTTAGCTAGGGCGGCACGAAAAGCAACTCATGCTTAGCAAAAGGAGCATGGGTGAAGAAAGTAAATAAGGGCACACGGGGGATGCCTAGGCTCTCAGAGGCGATGAAGGACGTGATAAGCTGCGATAAGCTTCGGGGATTGGCAAATGCGATTTGATCCGAAGATTTCCGAATGGGGCAACCTAACATACTGAAGGTATGTTGTATAATACGCGAACGCGCCGAACTGAAACATCTAAGTAAGCGTAGGAGAAGAAAATAATAATGATTTCCCAAGTAGTGGCGAGCGAACGGGAAAGAGCCCAAACCGGTATTGTTACGGCAATACCGGGGTTGTAGGACCACGATATTGTATTGTCGCTATGAACTGGAAGCAGGTGGGAAACTGCGCGATATGGGTGACAGCCCCGTACAGGTAAAGAATGACAGCATAGTGGTATCCTGAGTACCGCGGGACCGGAGAAATCCTGTGGGAATCCACCAGCACCATCTGGTAAGGCTAAATACTCCTGAGAGACCGATAGTGAACCAGTACCGTGAGGGAAAGGTGAAAAGAACCTCGAACAGAGGAGTGAAAAGAACCTGAAACCGTGTGCTTACAAGCGGTCGGAGCTGGCAGGTCCAGTGACGGCGTGCCTTTTGCATAATGAGCCTACGAGTTACTCTTTACTGGCAAGGTTAAGTGGTTCAGCCACGCAGCCGAAGCGAAAGCGAGTCTGAATAGGGCGCATAGTCAGTAGAGGTAGACGCGAAACCTTGTGATCTACCCTTGGGCAGGTTGAAGTTGCAGTAACATGTAATGGAGGACCGAACCGATAAACGTTGAAAAGTTTCCGGATGACCTGAGGGTAGGGGTGAAAGGCCAATCAAACTGGGAAATAGCTCGTACTCCCCGAAATGTTTTTAGGAACAGCGTGGATATAAAGTCTAGCAGAGGTAGAGCTACCGATTGGGTGCGGGGGAGTCAAATCCTACCAAATCCAGACGAACTCCGAATGCTGTTAGATATGATCTGCAGTGAGGCTTTGGGTGCTAAGGTCCAAGGCCGAGAGGGAAAGAACCCAGACCATCAGCTAAGGTCCCCAAATGTAGTCTAAGTTGAACTAACGAGGTCCGGTTGCCCAGACAGCTAGGATGTTGGCTTGGAAGCAGCCATTCATTTAAAGAGTGCGTAACAGCTCACTAGTCGAGCGGCCGGGCGTGGATAATAAACGGGCATCAAGATTACTACCGAAGCTATGGATTTGTAACATTGGTTACATCTGGTAGGGGAGCATTCTATGGTGGGTGAAGCAGCATGGTAATGTGCTGTGGACAGCATAGAAAAGCAAATGTAGGCATAAGTAACGATAAGGCGGGTGAGAAACCCGCCCACCGAAAGACTAAGGTTTCCTGATCAACGCTAATCGGATCAGGGTTAGTCGGGGCCTAAGGCGCATCCGAAAGGAGGTAGCCGATGGACAACTGGTTAATATTCCAGTACTTTTTATAACTGCGATGTGGTGACGGAGTAGTGACACTGCCGCGAACTGACGGAATAGTTCGTTGAAAGGCGTAGGTATAGGGACGGTAGGCAAATCCGCCGACCCTGCTGAAACCCAATAGTACAGCAAAGCTTCGGTGGCGCTGATAGAGCAGGTAAACAGACTTCCAAGAAAACCCGCTAAGCTTCAGGTTATAAAAACCCGTACCGTAAACCGACACAGGTAGTCGAGGAGAGAATCCTAAGGTGCTCGAGTGAATCATGGCTAAGGAACTCGGCAAAATGGCCCTGTAACTTCGGGAGAAGGGGCGCTTCCTCTAGAGATAGAGAAGCCGCAGTGAAAAGGCCCAGGCGACTGTTTAGCAAAAACATATGGCTTTGCGAAATCGAAAGATGAAGTATAAGGCCTGACACCTGCCCGGTGCTGGAAGGTTAAGAGGGGATGTCATCGCAAGAGAAGCATTGAATCGAAGCCCCAGTAAACGGCGGCCGTAACTATAACGGTCCTAAGGTAGCGAAATTCCTTGTCGGGTAAGTTCCGACCTGCACGAATGGTGTAACGATCTGGGCGCTGTCTCAGCCATGAGCTCGGTGAAATTGTGGTATCGGTGAAGACGCCGGTTACCCGCAACGGGACGGAAAGACCCCATGCACCTTCACTATAGCTTAACATTGGAATTGGGTACAGGATGTGTAGGATAGGCGGGAGATGTTGAAGCGGCTTCGCTAGGAGTCGTGGAATCAACCTTGAAATACCGCCCTTTCTGTATTCGGTTTCTAACTCGATCTTATCGAGGACATTGTTTGGTGGGTAGTTTGACTGGGGTGGTCGCCTCCAAAAAGGTAACGGAGGCTTTCAAAGGTAAGCTCAGTACGCTTGGTAACCGTACGTGGAGTGCAATGGCATAAGCTTGCTTGACTGTGAGACCAACAAGTCGACCAGGGTCGAAAGACGGACATAGTGATCCGGTGGTTCTGTATGGAAGGGCCATCGCTCAAAGGATAAAAGGTACGCTGGGGATAACAGGCTGATCTCCCCCAAGAGCTCATATCGACGGGGAGGTTTGGCACCTCGATGTCGGCTCGTCACATCCTGGGGCTGGAGAAGGTCCCAAGGGTTGGGCTGTTCGCCCATTAAAGTGGCACGCGAGCTGGGTTCAGAACGTCGCGAGACAGTTCGGTCCCTATCTGTTGTGGGCGTTGGAAGTTTGAGTGGATCTGACCTTAGTACGAGAGGACCGGGTTGGACAGACCGCTGGTGAACCTGTTATGCCGCCAGGTGTACGGCAGGGTAGCTACGTCTGGAATAGATAAGCGCTGAAAGCATCTAAGTGCGAAACTAGCCACGAGATGAGAC
Organism: Sphingobacterium psychroaquaticum; assembly: GCF_004421025.1. Classification (NCBI taxonomy): domain Bacteria; kingdom Pseudomonadati; phylum Bacteroidota; class Sphingobacteriia; order Sphingobacteriales; family Sphingobacteriaceae; genus Sphingobacterium; species Sphingobacterium psychroaquaticum. Next base: position 29,808 of record NZ_CP038029.1, read on the forward strand.
TTCCTTATAGGGTCGTTGGAGATGACAACGTTGATAGGCTATAGGTGTAAAGGTTGAGAGACCAAAGCCGAGTAGTACTAATAGCCCGAAGCTTTCTACAGCGATAGAAACACTGTTGTTTTCTTACTTGTTTCCCTTCTTTCTTCCTGATATGTTATTTGGTTGTTTGTTTAAATTTTATAGCAAGCACATAAAGATATTCAGGTGCCTATATCGGCGGTGTCTACCTCTTCCCATTCCGAACAGAGAAGTCAAGCCCGCCAGAGCCGATGGTATTGCCGTAACAGGTGGGAGAGTAGGTCGGCGCCTAATTTTATACGAAAGCCCCTTCAGGAAACTGGAGGGGCTTTTTTGGTTGCTAGTGGGTAGATCGTAGATTGTAGAAAGTAGTTCATAGATAGTAGTTCTTAGGCTTTGGTTTATGGAAAGTAGTTCGTAGTTCATAGCAGTATAGCCTGTAAAGAACCAACCATAAACTACGATCTAACAACTACCTCCGACTATGATCCAACAACTATCAACTACGAACTACCCCCAACTACAGACGATCAATTAGCAACGTCAGGGATGTTCGTTGATCGTAAGGGTTAGGTTGATCTAAAATTAAGGCATTTGGACCTAAGGCAATCGCTATCCTGTCATCCCGACACTAGGAGGGTCCACGGACTATATCAATAAGAACGATGTAGATCTATTAATTATACATAAAGACTAGACTTGTTGCTAATAAGATTGCCAATTCGCTGGCGCGAGCTTTTAGCTCGTGTCCAGATCAAAAAGCCGAGCTACAAGTGCCTGCGGTAGGCAGGTTCGAACTAGCGAGGTGTGTCATTGACATGAGGCTATCTGCTATAGACAGGTTTGTAACGCGCGCATAACAAGTGGTCGTCATCCCGACGCTAAGAGGGGTCCACGGACTATATCAATAAGAACGATCCAGATCTATTAATCAGACATAAAGATTATACTTGCTGTGAATAAGATTGCCAATTCGCTGGCGCGAGCTTTTAGCTCGTGTCCCAATCAAAAGGCCGAGCTACAAGCGCCTGCGGTAGGCAGGTTCGAACGAGCGAGGTGTGTCATTGCCATGAGGCAGTCTGCGATAAGCAGGTTTGTAACGCGCGCATAACAAGTGATCGTCATCCCGACGCTAGGAGGGATCTAAGTACTATATCAATAAGAACGATGTAGATCTATTAATCATACCTAAAGACTAGACTAGTTGCTGATAAGATTGCCACAGCTTCGTAATGGTGTGGTAAAACTGATTGTCCTCGCGCGCAGGCACAACGCGACAACCCTTATTAGGATCCTTTTAATATTTCTCCAACCTTTTGTCCTTATTCTTTTCTAAATACTCTCTTCCTTTAAAACTATTATCCATGAACGTCCCCCTATATTCCCATGCCCCTTTCTACAATCATAAACTACGATCTACGAACCATACTCTACGAACTACTTTCTACAAACTACCTACTACGAACCACCAACTACAAAAATATCCACCACGCTTACAGCGCGTTATGCAGCATCTCAAAAAAAGACCCAACAAAGTCTTGGAAGGAATAGGTAAAGTTTTCTACCTTTGCACCACTCCGCAAGGGAGGAACGATTGAAATAGAGGTCAAAAACGAGGTTACCGAGCACATAGAGCGAGGTTTTACCGAATTTTTGGAAAGCGGGAAGGTCAAAATAAAAATCATTTTTATTTTGGTAATCCAAAAAGCTTTTCTACCTTTGCAGTCCCAACCGATAGGAAGGGTATCCCAACCGAAACTTACCGACTCCGGTAAGCCGAAAACAAGGAACACAAACAAGATAGGTCAAGCCTGAAAAGGCAAGATATAGAAGCCAAAGCGCGACGCGGCGGCGAGAGCAGTTCTTTAAGAAAATGATATCATGTAGCGTAACGAGTAGTTGAATTTTTGTTCAGCGAAAGTTAACAAAAAACAAAATCAACCTTAGTCAATTCGGATTAGATATTAATACAAGACAATTCTAATTATTTTGATAAATAGTTAGGTGTCGAACAATTCATTTTTACAATGGAGAGTTTGATCCTGGCTCAGGATGAACGCTAGCGGCAGGCCTAATACATGCAAGTCGAACGGGATCCAGGGTGAAGCTTGCTTCATTCTGGTGAGAGTGGCGCACGGGTGCGTAACGCGTGAGCAACCTACCCATATCAGGGGGATAGCCCGGCGAAAGTCGGATTAACACCGCATAACAATGTTTGATCGCATGGTCGGACATTTAAATATTTATAGGATATGGATGGGCTCGCGTGACATTAGCTAGTTGGTAAGGTAACGGCTTACCAAGGCGACGATGTCTAGGGGCTCTGAGAGGAGAATCCCCCACACTGGTACTGAGACACGGACCAGACTCCTACGGGAGGCAGCAGTAAGGAATATTGGTCAATGGAGGGAACTCTGAACCAGCCATGCCGCGTGCAGGATGACTGCCCTATGGGTTGTAAACTGCTTTTGTCGAGGAATAAACCTACTTACGTGTAAGTAGCTGAATGTACTCGAAGAATAAGGATCGGCTAACTCCGTGCCAGCAGCCGCGGTAATACGGAGGATCCGAGCGTTATCCGGATTTATTGGGTTTAAAGGGTGCGTAGGCGGCCCATTAAGTCAGGAGTGAAAGACGGCAGCTCAACTGTCGCAGTGCTCTTGATACTGATGGGCTTGAATGTCGCTGAAGATGGCGGAATGAGACAAGTAGCGGTGAAATGCATAGATATGTCTCAGAACTCCGATTGCGAAGGCAGCTATCTAAACGATAATTGACGCTGATGCACGAAAGCGTGGGGATCAAACAGGATTAGATACCCTGGTAGTCCACGCCCTAAACGATGATAACTCGATGTTTGCGATATACAGTAAGCGTCCCAGCGAAAGCGTTAAGTTATCCACCTGGGGAGTACGCCCGCAAGGGTGAAACTCAAAGGAATTGACGGGGGCCCGCACAAGCGGAGGAGCATGTGGTTTAATTCGATGATACGCGAGGAACCTTACCCGGGCTTGAAAGTTAGTGACGGATGCAGAGACGCATCCTTCCTTCGGGACACGAAACTAGGTGCTGCATGGCTGTCGTCAGCTCGTGCCGTGAGGTGTTGGGTTAAGTCCCGCAACGAGCGCAACCCCTATGTTTAGTTGCCAGCATGTAATGGTGGGGACTCTAAACAGACTGCCTGCGCAAGCAGTGAGGAAGGCGGGGACGACGTCAAGTCATCATGGCCCTTACGTCCGGGGCTACACACGTGCTACAATGGATGGTACAGCGGGCAGCTACACAGCAATGTGATGCTAATCTCTAAAAGCCATTCACAGTTCGGATCGGGGTCTGCAACTCGACCCCGTGAAGTTGGATTCGCTAGTAATCGCGTATCAGCAATGACGCGGTGAATACGTTCCCGGGCCTTGTACACACCGCCCGTCAAGCCATGAAAGTTGGGGGTGCCTAAAGCATGTAACCGCAAGGAGCGTGTTAGGGCAAAACCGATAATTGGGGCTAAGTCGTAACAAGGTAGCCGTACCGGAAGGTGCGGCTGGAATACCTCCTTTCTAGAGTATCCGGAATGATGCTCGTTACGCCACACATGATTCATAGGAAAGAAACACATTAAGAAGAAAGTGCCCATCCCTAAGGGGTTTCGGTCACCGAGAGAAAGATGAGAAGTAATAGCTAGTCCCGTAGCTCAGTTGGTTAGAGCACTACACTGATAATGTAGGGGTCAGCAGTTCAAATCTGCTCGGGACTACCATCACACGGGGAATTAGCTCAGCTGGCTAGAGCACCTGCCTTGCACGCAGGGGGTCAACGGTTCGAATCCGTTATTCTCCACTATCTTTGGACGCTGTTTGTACATATATAGTATATAGGTACAGATGGACTGTTCGAAAAGAAAAGTTCTTTGACATATTGGAAGAAAGAAGACACAAGAGAAAACAACAGTAGTGTCCGTTATTAACTAATCGTAGAGGTTAGCTAGGGCGGCACGAAAAGCAACTCATGCTTAGCAAAAGGAGCATGGGTGAAGAAAGTAAATAAGGGCACACGGGGGATGCCTAGGCTCTCAGAGGCGATGAAGGACGTGATAAGCTGCGATAAGCTTCGGGGATTGGCAAATGCGATTTGATCCGAAGATTTCCGAATGGGGCAACCTAACATACTGAAGGTATGTTGTATAATACGCGAACGCGCCGAACTGAAACATCTAAGTAAGCGTAGGAGAAGAAAATAATAATGATTTCCCAAGTAGTGGCGAGCGAACGGGAAAGAGCCCAAACCGGTATTGTTACGGCAATACCGGGGTTGTAGGACCACGATATTGTATTGTCGCTATGAACTGGAAGCAGGTGGGAAACTGCGCGATATGGGTGACAGCCCCGTACAGGTAAAGAATGACAGCATAGTGGTATCCTGAGTACCGCGGGACCGGAGAAATCCTGTGGGAATCCACCAGCACCATCTGGTAAGGCTAAATACTCCTGAGAGACCGATAGTGAACCAGTACCGTGAGGGAAAGGTGAAAAGAACCTCGAACAGAGGAGTGAAAAGAACCTGAAACCGTGTGCTTACAAGCGGTCGGAGCTGGCAGGTCCAGTGACGGCGTGCCTTTTGCATAATGAGCCTACGAGTTACTCTTTACTGGCAAGGTTAAGTGGTTCAGCCACGCAGCCGAAGCGAAAGCGAGTCTGAATAGGGCGCATAGTCAGTAGAGGTAGACGCGAAACCTTGTGATCTACCCTTGGGCAGGTTGAAGTTGCAGTAACATGTAATGGAGGACCGAACCGATAAACGTTGAAAAGTTTCCGGATGACCTGAGGGTAGGGGTGAAAGGCCAATCAAACTGGGAAATAGCTCGTACTCCCCGAAATGTTTTTAGGAACAGCGTGGATATAAAGTCTAGCAGAGGTAGAGCTACCGATTGGGTGCGGGGGAGTCAAATCCTACCAAATCCAGACGAACTCCGAATGCTGTTAGATATGATCTGCAGTGAGGCTTTGGGTGCTAAGGTCCAAGGCCGAGAGGGAAAGAACCCAGACCATCAGCTAAGGTCCCCAAATGTAGTCTAAGTTGAACTAACGAGGTCCGGTTGCCCAGACAGCTAGGATGTTGGCTTGGAAGCAGCCATTCATTTAAAGAGTGCGTAACAGCTCACTAGTCGAGCGGCCGGGCGTGGATAATAAACGGGCATCAAGATTACTACCGAAGCTATGGATTTGTAACATTGGTTACATCTGGTAGGGGAGCATTCTATGGTGGGTGAAGCAGCATGGTAATGTGCTGTGGACAGCATAGAAAAGCAAATGTAGGCATAAGTAACGATAAGGCGGGTGAGAAACCCGCCCACCGAAAGACTAAGGTTTCCTGATCAACGCTAATCGGATCAGGGTTAGTCGGGGCCTAAGGCGCATCCGAAAGGAGGTAGCCGATGGACAACTGGTTAATATTCCAGTACTTTTTATAACTGCGATGTGGTGACGGAGTAGTGACACTGCCGCGAACTGACGGAATAGTTCGTTGAAAGGCGTAGGTATAGGGACGGTAGGCAAATCCGCCGACCCTGCTGAAACCCAATAGTACAGCAAAGCTTCGGTGGCGCTGATAGAGCAGGTAAACAGACTTCCAAGAAAACCCGCTAAGCTTCAGGTTATAAAAACCCGTACCGTAAACCGACACAGGTAGTCGAGGAGAGAATCCTAAGGTGCTCGAGTGAATCATGGCTAAGGAACTCGGCAAAATGGCCCTGTAACTTCGGGAGAAGGGGCGCTTCCTCTAGAGATAGAGAAGCCGCAGTGAAAAGGCCCAGGCGACTGTTTAGCAAAAACATATGGCTTTGCGAAATCGAAAGATGAAGTATAAGGCCTGACACCTGCCCGGTGCTGGAAGGTTAAGAGGGGATGTCATCGCAAGAGAAGCATTGAATCGAAGCCCCAGTAAACGGCGGCCGTAACTATAACGGTCCTAAGGTAGCGAAATTCCTTGTCGGGTAAGTTCCGACCTGCACGAATGGTGTAACGATCTGGGCGCTGTCTCAGCCATGAGCTCGGTGAAATTGTGGTATCGGTGAAGACGCCGGTTACCCGCAACGGGACGGAAAGACCCCATGCACCTTCACTATAGCTTAACATTGGAATTGGGTACAGGATGTGTAGGATAGGCGGGAGATGTTGAAGCGGCTTCGCTAGGAGTCGTGGAATCAACCTTGAAATACCGCCCTTTCTGTATTCGGTTTCTAACTCGATCTTATCGAGGACATTGTTTGGTGGGTAGTTTGACTGGGGTGGTCGCCTCCAAAAAGGTAACGGAGGCTTTCAAAGGTAAGCTCAGTACGCTTGGTAACCGTACGTGGAGTGCAATGGCATAAGCTTGCTTGACTGTGAGACCAACAAGTCGACCAGGGTCGAAAGACGGACATAGTGATCCGGTGGTTCTGTATGGAAGGGCCATCGCTCAAAGGATAAAAGGTACGCTGGGGATAACAGGCTGATCTCCCCCAAGAGCTCATATCGACGGGGAGGTTTGGCACCTCGATGTCGGCTCGTCACATCCTGGGGCTGGAGAAGGTCCCAAGGGTTGGGCTGTTCGCCCATTAAAGTGGCACGCGAGCTGGGTTCAGAACGTCGCGAGACAGTTCGGTCCCTATCTGTTGTGGGCGTTGGAAGTTTGAGTGGATCTGACCTTAGTACGAGAGGACCGGGTTGGACAGACCGCTGGTGAACCTGTTATGCCGCCAGGTGTACGGCAGGGTAGCTACGTCTGGAATAGATAAGCGCTGAAAGCATCTAAGTGCGAAACTAGCCACGAGATGAGACTTCCTTATAGGGTCGTTGGAGATGACAACGTTGATAGGCTATAGGTGTAAAGGTTGAGAGACCAAAGCCGAGTAGTACTAATAGCCCGAAGCTTTCTACAGCGATAGAAACACTGTTGTTTTCTTACTTGTTTCCCTTCTTTCTTCCTGATATGTTATTTGGTTGTTTGTTTAAATTTTATAGCAAGCACATAAAGATATTCAGGTGCCTATATCGGCGGTGTCTACCTCTTCCCATTCCGAACAGAGAAGTCAAGCCCGCCAGAGCCGATGGTATTGCCGTAACAGGTGGGAGAGTAGGTCGGCGCCTAATTTTATACGAAAGCCCCTTCAGGAAACTGGAGGGGCTTTTTTGGTTGCTAGTGGGTAGATCGTAGATTGTAGAAAGTAGTTCATAGATAGTAGTTCTTAGGCTTTGGTTTATGGAAAGTAGTTCGTAGTTCATAGCAGTATAGCCTGTAAAGAACCAACCATAAACTACGATCTAACAACTACCTCCGACTATGATCCAACAACTATCAACAACGAACTACCCCAACTACAGACGATTAATTAACAACGTCAATTACTCTTCTTCGTAAAACTCTAATAGACTCGCGATATAAGTTTCCTCCCAACCGGCTGTGATATCATCAAAGGCCTCATCTGGAATATTCGTATGGTTTATTTCGAACGATGTACCTTTTTTATGCTCATGAAGTTTCAATGTAACTATAGATGGTTCCTCTTGATCGCCGAAATACCATTGTTGTACGATCTTTTTATATGGTTCTAGTGTTATAAAGCGTCCCTCTATTCCTCCGTCCCATAACGAGAATTCACCCCCTTCTTGCGGGTCTATCGATACAACATCACCAGTCCATAAACGAGCTGTTATTTCGGTAGTCAATGCTTTATAAATGTCCTCCGGTGGAGCAGGAATAATACAATATTTTTTAAAATCTTTCATTTTTTTGTTTTGCTATTTCTGGATTATGGTAAATTTACGGAGAATTATAGATATAGCATGGGTAATTTTCTACCAAACGAACTAATAGAGCGTTTAAGGAGCCGTACAGACTTCGATAGTGAGGCTTTTGCTGAAATACATCAACGGGGAGACAAAGTGACCTCTGTGCGCTTAAATCCTGCAAAACCGGCTAAGCTTGATTTAGCCCTCTCAGAAACTATTCCTTGGTGTAAGGAAGGATATTATTTAACGGACAGGCCTGTTTTTACCTTGGATCCCTTGTATCATGCAGGAACGTACTATGTGCAAGAGGCCTCTTCCATGTTTGTTTCATATATAATACGAGCGCTTGGATTGGATCACAAAGAAGATGTCCGGGCATTAGATCTATGTGCCGCGCCAGGAGGTAAATCTACCCTGTTGAATAGCGTCTTGAACAACTCGTCATTATTGGTCTCCAATGAAGTTATAAAAAGTAGAGCACTGATTTTGGTTGACAACCTGGTTCGCTGGGGAAACCCAAATGTTGTGGTAACAAATAACGATCCATCTGCTTTTAGCCGTTTACCTGGTTACTTTGATGTAATGGTTGTGGATGCTCCATGTTCTGGTTCTGGAATGTTCCGGAAAGATCCGGGAGCGATTGATGAATGGTCTTTAGCAAATGTTAAACTTTGTAGTGATCGTCAGAGACGTATTTTAGCTGATGCACAAGCCTGTTTGAAGACCGATGGCTATTTAATCTATTCCACATGTTCGTATTCGGAAGAAGAGAATGAAGATATAGTGGATTGGCTTATCACTACGCACGGATTCGAATCTGTCTCGGTTGATATTGAAGATTCCTGGGGAATTACTAAAACCAGGAGTCGAGGAAAACAGGGCGTGGGATATCGTTTTTATCCACACCAAGTGAAGGGAGAAGGTTTCTTTTTATCGGTGTTACGGAAAAAGACTTCTGAGGAAACTTTTTCACGGAGAAAGATAAAGAAGGAGAAAAGTGACGTACCAAAGGGATCTATTGATAAATGGGTTAAGGATCCTTCTTTATTTTATACATTTATGCAAGGCGATAATATTCATATCGTTCCGAAGGAAATGGAGGAAGACCTTGCTATTATACGCAGTGTACTTTATCTCAAAAATGCAGGAACTAATGTTGGGAAATGGTCTGGCAGAGAATTGATTCCGGCACATGATCTAGCGCTAAGTAACCATATTAATATGGGGGTTGAAGCGCAAGAGGTTGACCTGGATAGTGCATTAAACTTTTTGCGGAAGGAAACGATTGATATTGATTTGTTTTCAAATACTAAAAACGGTTGGTGTCTTGTACGCTATCGAGGTATTAACTTGGGCTGGGTGAAAGTGCTTTCAAATCGGATAAATAATTATTATCCGAAGGAAATTCGGATTATGAATTTATAGATTGTTGGTGCTCCACAATAATAGTGGCTAGGTCACTCGCTACTTCTGTCTTATCCTTTAGCGGAAAGGTTGAAGTATGTCCCGATTTGCTAATTATCGTTACTTTATTTGTATCGTGTGCGAAACCAGCGCCCTCATCCTCCATTGTATTGAGAACAATAAAGTCTAAGTTTTTACGTGAAAGCTTACTTTTTGCGTTTTCTATGGCATTGTTTGTTTCCAAAGCAAAGCCCACTAACGTTTGTTTAACACTCTTTTTTTGTCCTAATGTAGCCAGGATATCTGTTGTCTTCGTTAAGTCGATCTGAAAACTGTTTTCTTTTTTCTTGATCTTTTGCGTTGCAACTTCCACAGGTGTATAGTCAGCTACAGCAGCGCTCATAACGATAATGTCGGCGAGCTCAAAATACGCATTACAAGCGTTAAGCATATCGCTCGCAGAGGTTACATCTACTCTAGTAACACCTTTTGGAGTCTCTAGAGCTGTTGGGCCACTTACTAAAACAACATCAGCGCCTAGAGCAGAAAGCGTATTGGCGATTGCATAGCCCATTTTCCCACTCGAGTGATTGCCGATAAAACGAACCGGGTCGATCGCTTCATAGGTTGGGCCTGCGGACACCAGGGCTTTCTTACCCTTTAAAGGAAGTACTTCATTAAAAAGCTGTTGAATTTTTTCTACGATTTCTTCCGGCTCTGCCAGGCGTCCCTGACCAATTAAGCCACTGGCGAGCTCGCCATCGGTCGGTTCTATCAAGATGTTTCCGTCGCGCTGTAGGAACTCGATGTTACGCTGTGTCGCTGGGTGCTTCCACATATCTAAATCCATGGCAGGAGCAAACATTACTGGGCACCTTGCAGAAAGGTATGTCGCGAGCAAAAGATTATCACAAATACCGTTTGCCATTTTGCTTAAGGTGTTGGCCGAAGCAGGAGCAACGAGTAGTAGGTCTGCTTGCAAGCCAAGCGCTACATGATTGTGCCATTGACCCGATTGTGAATCGAAATAAGCAGAAAGGACCGGATTTTTTGATAAAGTCGCTAGGGTAAGCGGGGTAATGAAGTTCTGTGCATCAGGGGTCATTATTACCTGCACCTGGGCATTCTCTTTAACCAATAGGCGAATCAGAGATGCAATTTTGTATGCGGCAATACTGCCGCATACACCAATTACAATATTTTTGCCCTGTAAAGACATCTGTCTCGTTTATTCTTGCTCTTTAGATGGGTTTCTAAAGTAAATTTTGTCATTAAGAAACTCGTCAACAGCGATCAACGATGACTTAGGCATACGCTCGTAGTGTTTAGAAATTTCAATTTGTTCACGGTTTTCAAATACCTCTTCCAAATTGTCATTGTTACTTGCAAACTCAGCAAGCTTACCATTTAGTTCTTCTTTGATGTCAACAGCAATTTGATTTGCACGCTTTGAAATCACAACAATAGACTCGTAAATATTCTCAGTCCCTTTGTCCAATTGTCTTAAATCACGTGTTACTGTTGAATTTGGAACAGAAGTGTTTTTATTTTGACTCATTTTAAAATGTATTATGAATTTCTAATTTATTCTTTTGCTGAAGCTTTTTCTTTCGCTTCTGCCTCTTCTTTGGTGATACCCAATTCTCGTTGCTGATCTTCGCGTATCTTATTAATTTCGTTCATGCGTTTTACGACATAAGCGATTTGTTTTTCTGCACTCGACCTAAGATCGTCAGCTTCTTTTTTGTATTTGCTATTCGGATAGTGCTCTACAAAAGACTGGTAATAGTCAATCGCTTCATTGTATCTCACTTCTTGACGGAAAGGCATACTGTTTTGTGCAAACAAATATTGAGCCTTAACGATTAAAAATTCGATCTCCTCTGCATATTTCGTGTCCGGATATTCGCGAAGCATGTTTTCAAAAGCGATAACAGCGGCGCGGTAATCATCCGGCTGTCCCATATCGAAATACAATTTCGCATTAGCAAAAGCCTTTTGCTCTAGTTTGTCGCGAAGCCCTTGTATTAAATCTCCCGCTTCCTTTGCTTTTGCTCCGTCCGGATATAAGTTGATAAACAACTGCAATTCGTCGATAGCTTTTCTCGTGTTCTCCTGGTCTAACGATGAGCGAGGAGAGTCCAAGTAAAAGCAGTAAGCAGACATGAAACGACATTCTTCTGCGCGGGGACTATTTGGATACGTGCTCGCAAAGTTCTTGAAGGAGAAACGTGCCGAAGTATAATCTCGAAGACGGTAGTTCGTATAAGCCGTATAATAATATAGATCTTCCGCTTCGGATTGCCCTCTATATTTTATCATAAGGTCATCAAAAAGAACCAAAGCTTTGGTATATTTTTTCTTCTCGTACAACTTGACGGCTTCTTGATACTTCATTGCAATATTATTGCTTGCACGAAGTTTCTCAAACTTGCTCTTGCAGCTTGAAACAGAAACAACAATGGCAACGCCTGCCAATAACGATACTATACGTCTATTTAAAAACATTTTACAAAGATACGTGAAATTCAAATAAGATTCAATTAATTTTTAGAGGGGAAAGATACAGGTATTATAAACCTAAACCTACTCGTTTGGAGTGCTTTAACATTCTTTAACCCTGTTTAAGGGAGGTGTGTCAATGGAATGTTGAAATTGCGCCCTATTGTTTAGGTCAAACCGCATTTTTTTAATAAATTGATTATCTTTACAAAGAATTTATTTTATATAGAAAAATGACATTACACGAGCGAGTAGAACAAGCATTGGATACGATTCGTCCCTATTTAGAGACGGATGGTGGTAACGTAAGTATTGAGGAAATTACTCCAGATAATGTAGTTCGGTTAAAATTGCTGGGAACATGTGCGAGTTGTTCGATGAGCATAATGACTTTCAAGGCGGGATTAGAGCAAGCGATTAAGAAAGCAGTGCCAGAGATTACAGGTGTTGAAGCGATCAACTTAACAGACATGAACGATCCCAACGCGATTACACCAGGGCAAATCTAGTAAGGTTAACACAATTTAACAGCCTTCTTTATAGGAGATTGTATAATTTTGGAGCATGACAGGACGATTAGTTATTCTCTTCATGGTGGTTTTCTTTTTAAGTGCTATTCATGCGCAAGGACAAGAAAAGAAAATTTTGCAGTTCAGTGGACTTATAAGTTCAGTTGGAGGAGAACTCCCTGTTCCTTTTGTAACGGTTACTAACGTCAGCTACAATAACCAGGCGCATGCTGCGAACAATGAAGGTTTCTTTTCTTTTGTTGCTCATGCTGGTGATACGATTCGTTTTACATCTGTTGGTTTTGATCCATTAGAATATGTAATTCCGTTTACAAACTCAGATAAATATACAGCAAGAATTAGTATGAAAAGTCTCGTTATTGAACTTCCTGCTGTCATGCCTTACCCCTGGGCAAGTATCGAAGAGTTTAATATTGCTTTCTTAGCGTTGAATGTAAATGACGACGATGCTTCTCGTATAAAAAGAAACCTTTGTCCAGAAGCGCTTGCCGCTCTTGCCGCTACAGTTCCGCGTAGCGCAGAAGAAATTCAAACATTTAACTCCATGCAGCGTCATATTAATATGACGAATAAAAACATCAATCAACGCTATGCAAACCCGTTATTGAGTCCTTTTGCATGGGGATCGTTCATCAACTCTATCGTTAAAGGAGACTACAGTAGAAAGCGCTTGCAGTATTAGTCCTGATAGCCTCGTTTTCCTATACCCTATATTTTCGTGTCGTTTTTGATTTCGCGCACGCTCAAATGAGCCGCGAGATAAGAGACAAATGTTGCGACCACCATAACGGTAATAAATACAATGACAAAGTCCATAGTTCGAATGTCCACGGGGTAGACATCCATAATCGCATTCGCGCCTTCTCCAGTCGTAATAAAACCATATTTTTCTTGAAACAAGCAAAAGAGTAAACCCAAGGCAATACCTATTACTCCCCCAAGAAATGCGATCATGACGCCTTCGTAAAAGAAGATCCGCTGTATGAGGTTTTTGTTTGCGCCGAGGCTTTGTAAAACCAGCATATCTTCTTTTTTGTCGATAACGAGCATGGTAAGAGAACCAATAATATTGAAGATGGCAATAATGCCAATAATGGTAAGGATAAAGAAAACGATCCATTTCTCGGAACGGACAGTTTTGTATAATAACGGGTTTTGTTGCTCTCGATCCTTCACCTTAAATGTGTCGCCAAGTGCCGTCTGTATCTCTTTCTTTAAGCCTTGTACCGTAGAGGAGTCTTTTGTGTAGATCTCTATAGCCGACACATTTTTGTGCTCATTGAGTAGGTCTCGGGCAAAGGGAAGCGGTGTGATAATAAGATTATCGTACCCTTGTTGATATTGTAGTACGCCACGAGGCGAAATGCTTCTGATATTGATCTCATCCATAGGGTTAACACTACTGCCCGCCTGGACACCTTTGCGCGGAGAGAAAAGCTGTATGGTATTGTCAATCCCTTCTATCGGGACACGAAGGTTGGATTGAATCTGAGCACCTATTATGGCATACGGAATGCTATCCGGATAAATATCAAAGTCGCCGGCATAGAGCATGTTTTCATGGTCAACAGCCAATAAGCTTGCCGGTTCGACCCCCTTTACCTGTGCTATGAATTGATGGTTATCATACTGGATCAGTATTTTGTCTTCAAGGACCTCCGTATAACTTTGAATCTTATTATTTTTGCGCAGATCGTCGAAAAAAGGCTGTTTGGTCGAAAAAACTTTCCCTTCCGCAGGCTCAATACGTAACTCTGGCGCAAAAGTACTGTAGAGCGATAAGATGAGCTTCTCCATCCCATTGTAAAAGGAGAGTACGATAACCAACGCTGCGCTACTAACAAGTACTCCAATAACACTGATGGAGGAAATGATATTAATAGCATTGACTGATTTTTTAGAAAACAGGTAGCGTATGGCAAAGAAAAAAGGAAGCTTCATATCGTTTGTTTAACCTCTAACAAAAGGGTTTGTTTCTTTTTCGTATCCTACTGTTGTTGTTGGGCCATGACCAGGGTACACGACCGTGTTGTCAGGAAGTGTATAAACTTCTTTTTTTATACTATCCAGAAGTAGTTGATGGTTTCCTCCTGGTAAATCAGTCCTTCCAATACTGTTTCTGAACAATACGTCGCCACCAATTAAAAAACCATAATCCGCAGAATAGAAACATAAGTGAGCGGGGGAGTGCCCCGGAACAAATAATGTTTTTAAAATATGGCTACCGATGGTAATTTCAGATCCTTCTTGCAGAAATGCTTCTGGAATGGGAGAAACTTCATAACGGATACCATACATCGGCGCATAGTTTTGTACGGCAACTAAAGTGGGCACCTCGCCCTCATGGAGTTGTGGCATTAGTCCATATTGTTCAAAAATAAAACGATTTCCTAGAACATGGTCTACATGACAATGGGTATTTACGAGCGCAACAGGTGTTAACTTTTGATCGGTGATAAACTGAGTAAGCTCTTGTTCTTCCTGCGTAGAAGATGTCCCCGGATCAAATATAGCGCAGTTGCCGATTTCGTCATACACGATATACGTGTTTTCTTGAAACGGATTAAACGTAAATGTTTGTATTTTTAACATATATCAAAGATACTGAGATAAATTTAAACTTAAGGATTCACGTACCTCGACGCTTACTTCCATGTAATGGTATTTACCATGCGCTCTATATCCGCTTGTATAAATTCGAGCACGGGAGCAATGGAGTCCATATTAGGTTTCTCATTGAAGTAAAGAGCCGCGCGGAGATAATGCGTTGTGCTATCAGATACAAAAAACTGTAAGTTTGAAGCCGTATTACCTTTAATGTAGTACGTTAAGCCATATACTGCATCTTCAGGCCGATTGATCCTACGTTGGTCAATAGCGGATGCTTTGGCGGTATGTTTAAAAGCAAAGGTGCGTGCATCTTCTGTTAAGGCACTAAATGGTGCCTGTGGTGAGATCTTAAAGTAGCTGATGTGTAAACGCGCATTATAAGCGGGGAAGTCGAGGTTTTTCCAGCACGGTTGTGCGCCAGCAGAACGGTCATCACGCAGGACACTGTAGGACGGAATGTCCATAGTAAAAGGACAGCCTGTTTTAGCCTCTTGATAGGTTTTCTCGGGAAAGCTGATTCGAAAGAAGCCTCTAGGTTTCGGACTATAGTCTGATGTATTGGTGCAGCTTATAATCGTTCCCAAAATTATGACGAAGAAAATAATAGAGGTTTTAATCTTTTGCATTCCAGATCTCCCAATTACGCTCCGCCTGTAGTAGTAACATTTCGTATCCATTTTTTATCATCGCTCCATTTTCTTTGCCACGACGTAAGAATAATGTTTCTTCAGGATTGTAGATTAAATCATACAATAGATGTTGTTTACCAATAAACTCATAGGGAATATCAGGCGCTTCATCTATATTCGGAAACGTGCCTAAAGGCGAACAGTTTATAATTATTGGATGAGAATCCATAATCTCCTTATTAAGTTCAGAATAGGTAATATCTCCATTTGTATGGGATCTACTTACTATTTTATAAGATATTCCAAGCTTTTTCAAGCTGTAAAAGACAGCTTTTGCCGCACCACCGTTTCCAAGCACGAGTGCTCGTGTGTGGTGCAGGGCCAATAGGGGGCGAATTGAATTTTCAAAGCCGTATGCATCGGTGTTATATCCTTTTAGGCGAACGGCCCCATCATTGTACTTTATTGTAATGCAGTTTACTGCATCCATTTCTTGCGCCTCTTCAGAGAGCTCATTTAGAAATGAAACAACGGACTGCTTATATGGAATGGTAACATTAAAACCATAAAAGGAGCTGTCGTTTGCGAAAAGATCAGGGAAGTTACCAATATCAACGATAGGGTATAAATCGTAGTCTATGTCTTTGATATGTTCTTTCGCAAACTTTTCGGTATAATATTTTTTAGAGAAGGAATGCCCTAAAGGATATCCTATCAAACCCAATTTTTTCATTTATTTTTCTTCTGTATATTTTTTGATAATATCCACGATCACCTGGTTTCCTTGTAATTGTGGTAAATAGTCAAACAAGATATAGAATTTTTCGGGGTTTGTTGCCAATCCAAGTTCTAGAAAGTTCAGCGCGTCGTTATATTGTCCATTCGCAAACAGATAAGCGACAATTCTGTAATAGAGTTCCGAAGCCTCCGGATTGGTTCGGATAGCGTCTGCCATAACATCAATCGCCTCTGTATATTTTTTTTGCTCAAAATATATGGATGAATAATCCAACCAAGCTTCAATATCAGTAGGATTTAATTCTACGACTTTTTGATATGCTTTTTCAGACTCTTCAAACTGATTTAGTTTATAGCGCGCATCAGCAATAGCAAACCAATAGTCGGGGTTTGTATCATCTAAATCCAGCGCTTTTTTATAGAAGTGTAAAGACTCGAAAAAACGATCCTCGAAGTCCAGTGTAACCCCAATCCCAAACCAGCCGTCTGCTAAATTTGGATCTAATTTTACGGCCTTTCTGTAATGTGCGCGAGCATCGTCCATCTGTTCCAGCTTTTCAAAACATTCGCCAATTGCACAGTAAACATCGGCCGAGGGAGTTTCATACTCAAAACTCTCTTTATAAACGTCTATTGCTTCTTTGTATTTTTGCAAGCTTACTAGGGCATTGCCCTTATTAAAGTAAGCGGGAACAAAAGACTCGTTGATTAGAATTGCATAATCATATGCGTCTATAGCTTCTTCGAATTGCTCGAGCTTGTCGTATACAATACCCAGGTTAAACCAAGCTGCATACGAGTAAGGTTCATTATCGATATAGTTTTTATAGAACGCAATAGATTCTTCGGTACGATCTAAAACTTCATAGCAAAACGATAGTGCGTTAAGGGCATCATCGTTTTCCATATTCTGTTCCAGAGATTTTTTTAAGTAGATAATTGCGGTCTCATAATCTCCTTTAAGCTGATACAACTCACTGAGTTGGTAATAAGCTTCGGGAGCATCATCTTCGAGTGCTATGGCTTGAAGAAAGAGCGATTCAGAAGCATCGAGGTCACCCGTTGCTAGGTATACTGTTCCTTTTAGGAGTAGAATGTCAACGCTATTCGGTTCGAGTATTTCTGCTTTGGACAATTCTTCTAAGGCCCGGTCATATTGTTGTATTCGGGCGAAAAGATGTGCTTTTTTTAGCAAGAAAACGGCTTCATAAGGATGCTGACTAGTCGCATAATCGGCGACTTGGAGCGCCTTGACGGGGTCGTTTTTATCGATGTAATATTCGATAATCCCTTCGAAAGCTTTGGCGTCAAAAAAATACTGATCCTGATTGCGGATCATTTCTTCGTAACGATCTACCGATAGTTTTTGTTCTTCTGGCGAACCATATTCGAATTCTTCTTCCATTACCCCTCCTTGTTATATTATTTTAGAGCAACCATGATAAGTCTACTCTAGAAGAAAATTAAAAAGAAAATGTGATACTTAGTCACAATTCTTTTCCACATGTTAACATACGACAGCACAAAGATACGTTAAAATATTGATTATAAGCAGAAAGGCCTGTTTGCAGAGCAAACAGGCCTTTCAAATCTTTATAATGTATACTTACGTATAATTATTTTTTGATTTCAACACGACGGTTTTGGATACGTCCTTCCTCAGTAGCGTTAGAAGCAACTGGGTTAGCCTCACCGTAACCATTAGCTGATACGCTTGATGCAGTTACTCCAGCGTTAACTAAGTATTGTTTTACTGCATTAGCACGGTCTTTAGAAAGGTTCAAGTTATAAGCTTCAGAACCTTCTGAAGAAGCGTAACCATCTAATTTAACAGATGATTTGTTGTCACGCAATTCTTTCGCTAATTTATCTAAAGTTGAGTATGAAGAAGTTTTCAATACTGAACTATCGAATTCGAATTGGATAGGAGAATAGTACGCACCAGTAGTAGCGTTATTTCCTTGTTGAACTTGTTGCTCAGGGAATTTGATTGGACAACCAGCACCATCTACTGCAGTACCTGCAGGTGTACCTGGACATTTGTCAAATTTATCAGAAACACCGTCACCATCAGAGTCTTTGCTTAATGCATCAACAGTTCCTTCTAAAGAAGATACACGTTGTTTTAAAGCTTCAACTTCGTTTTTCAAAGATGGATCTCTCAATTCATCGTACAATGTAGCAACTGGGTTAGCAAAAGTTAAGTTCGCTTTGTCGCGTGAACCTAAAGTGAATTCTAAACCACCGTATACATTAGAGAATTTACCTTTGTAGTCAGCTCTAGCTGGACCGTACAATAAGTTATCATCAGTGAAGTTCATCGTGTAACCTAAGTTCAAGGCAACAACTTCAGATAATTTGAATTTAACACCAACACCTACAGGGATGAAAGCTGTTAAACGGTTGTCTCTATCTCCAACTGACTCACGGTCACCGAAGATTTCTTCACCCCATTTACCTTTGTTGTTGTAAACTTCAGTACCTGTGAAATCATTGTTTAAGAATTGTACAGGGTTGTGAGCCATAACACCCAAACCTACTTTAGCGTAGAAGTTAACAGCGTTTTCTCTTCTTAAGAAGTCAACAGTACCTAATTGGAAAACTCCGTTTAAGCTACCTGCCCAGTTAACAGAAGTTTCAACAGATTTTGCGCCTAATCCATTTTCAGCAACAGGACCAGAAGTATTGTGGTTGTAAGATTTGATACGACCACGGTTACCTTCTAATTCTAAACCGAATAGGTGAGAGAATTGTTTGCGGATAGTCAAACCATAGTACTCACCAACTTTGTTTTGGAAGTAACCAACCTTTTGACCAAATGCATTTGATCCACCAACAAGTGCGTTAGGCGTAGTAATACCACCTTGAACACCGATAGACCAAGTTCTGTATTGTGATCTACCACCAAATACAGTTGGAGTTTGAGCTTGAGCAGTCTCAGCGAAACCTAAAGCGGCCACTAAAGAAGCTGCAACAGCTGTTTTTTTAATTGTAGAATAGTTCATACTCTTGTTTTTAAGGTTATTAAAATTTTTAATTGTTTTCACGTTTTACAATGTATTTAACAAAACTTAACAATAACGATGCCAAAAAGTAATTTTGGCCAGTAAGTTTATATAAACATCCAAATTTGTTGATTGCCAACAAATTTGGATGCGTAAAAGTATATATATTCTTTAAGATGACCAAATTTTTGGTCAATAATTTAACGTTTATCGTGGTAAACCTTTGTTAGTGTAGTTAAAACACCACGCTTAAAGAATGTAGTGAATTATTGCGAGAGTTAAGCCGCCTAAGACCGCACTAACAGGAATGGTCAGGATCCATGCCCATAATAAACTTATGGTTACGCCCCAACGTACGGCAGACACGCGCTTAACGACGCCGACTCCAATAATCGAGCCTGTGATAGTGTGTGTTGTGGATGCTGGAATTCCGAAGTGTTCCGTGATCCCTAATGTTACAGCACCTGCCGCTTCGGCTGCGACACCTTCTAAAGGCGTTACTTTGGTGATCTTCGTACCCATTGTTTTTACAATTTTCCATCCACCACTCATTGTTCCCGCAGCAATAGCAGCGTAACAGGATAATGGAACCCATGCAGGCATCGCCTCGAAATTAGGAATTATTTGTTCTGCAATCAAAGCAGTCGCAATAATACCCATTACTTTTTGGGCGTCGTTACCACCATGCGCAAAACTTAATGCTGCAGATGAAATGAGCTGACAGATTTTGAACCATTTCTCGGCAACGGCAGGGCGCGATTTCTTGGCGATGTTCATAATGATCAACGTAATGATGATCGCCATAAGCATACCTAGGATTGGTGCAAGAACAATAAAGGATACTGTTTTTAAAATGGCGCTTTGGTTTACAGCAGTAATAGGGTTAGCGCCCATGATCCATGCGTAGGCCATTCCTGAACCCGCAAAACCACCAATTAAGGTATGAGAAGAGCTGGACGGGATACCGTAGTACCATGTAAATAAATTCCAGGAAATTGCGGCAACTAAACCAGCAAAGATTACTTCCAGTGTAATATATTCGTCGATAACGGTTTTGGCAATGGTATTGGCCACTTTATGGTCTGTAAAGTAAAAATAAGCTGCAAAGTTGAATATTGCAGCCCATAGGACAGCCATAAATGGGGTAAGTACTTTTGTTGAGACAATGGTTGCAATAGAGTTGGCTGCATCGTGGAAACCATTGATGTAGTCAAAAGCAATTGCAAGTATTACAACAACAATTAATAATGTTGAAATTACCATGATTTTTTATGCTTTCTGAATGCTTAGATTATGCATTCTTAATTAAAATACTTTCTAATACGTTCGCCACGTCTTCACATTTATCTGTCGCATCTTCCATCGCTGAAAGTACTTCTTTGTTTTTGATAAGTGTAATTGCGTCTTTCTCGTATTCGAATAGTTCACCAACAGCTTTGTCAAAGATGTAATCGGCTTTGTTTTCAACACTATTAATGCGCACACAAGAGTCCGTGATGTTACGGATGTTTTTCAGATCTTTTAACTCATTAATGGCCGTTGCAACATGCTCAGTCGCCTCAACGATTAGATCAGTGATCTCTTTCATTGGCTGTGTAATCGTAATTACTTTGTATAGCTCGATACGGTTTGAAGCACCTTGAATAAAGTCTGCTACATCATCTAGAGAGCTTGCTAACGCGTGAATATCCTCTCTGTCGAATGGTGTAATAAAGTTCTTACCCAGCTCTAGGTGAATCTGATGTGTAATGTTGTCGCCCTTGTGTTCAAGGTCTTCTAGCTTTTTATTTATTTCGGCGCGTTTTGCTAAATCAGTGGAGTAAACTGTTTCTTGTAGCAGTTTGGCCATTTCAATAAGGTTGGCACCTGCTTGTTCAAACAAAGGGAAAAATTTCTTGTCCTTTGGAACGAAATACTGAAAAATACTATTTAAAGCCATAATTATGAATTTTGTGCAAAATTATAAATGGAATGTTAAGTTAATGTTAAGTTTACAATCTATTATGTCAGAACAAAATAATTTAATGCGCTGAGGCACGTGCCAATGTGAACCCAAACGTGGTTCCAATGCCTTCTGTGCTGCGTACATTCACATTTTGTTGATGTGCTTCCACAATGTGTTTTACTATAGATAAACCCAGTCCTGACCCACCAATATCTCGGGATCGACTCTTGTCGGTACGGAAAAAGCGCTCGAAAACACGTGGAAGATTTTTTTCTTCAATGCCGTAACCATCATCCGTTACCTCTACCAGTATCTGATCAAACAACGAAAAGGTTGAAATTGTTGTCTTCCCAGACTGTTTTCCATATTTTATAGAGTTGTCAATTAGGTTGACCAGAACCTGTTGTATTCGTTTTCGGTCTGCTTTTACAAAAAGAGGTTGAGTACTTTTTCCTTTGAATACGAGCTTTATATTGCTTTTTTCGGCCTTACTTTCTAGATCCTCAATACACTCTTTAATCAAGGCGTGGATGTCGAAGCGTTCGATAATAAGACTCACCGTGCCAGTCTCTAGTTTCGAAATCTCATCCAAGTCATGGATGAGGTAGCCTAATCGGTCAATATTTCGAGAGGCCTTATCTAAAAAATTCTTTGCTAAATCAGGGTCTTCATCTATTAAACCATCCTGGAGGGTCTCTATATAGCCCTGCGTTGCAAAAAGTGGCGTTTTAAACTCGTGAGAAATGTTAGATAAAAATTCTTTCCGAAATTGTGCTTGCTCTTGAAGGGTGTGGATTTCGGATGCTTTTTGCTTCGCCCAGTCACGAACTTCGCGCTCAGCGTCCGCGATCGGATCATCAGAGATGTGATCGCCAAGGGCGTCTTTTAAGTCTTTTCCCAGTTTCAGGTTGTGAATAAGCTTGTACACGTTCTTGATACGATTATTTACATAACGCTCAAATAGATTTTGTAATACAATGAAGCAAATCGTCGTGGAAAGAGCAAACAACAACAGCGGAATCATCAGGGTTTGGCGATGCAAAAAATCGGTAAGAGCCAAGGCAATACCTACCGTAGCTGAAATCAGGAAAGTAATGGTTCTAAAATTCATGTTTTATTCGAACGAATACCTCATTAAAAAAGGCTTCGATATCGAAGCCTAATTTACACATAGTTATGTTAATTTTTTATTAAATTCTTGCGATAATGGTTTTTCCGCCCACCACTTTATCATCAATATTTACGTCTACTTGGGTGCCGATAGGTAAAAACAAGTCAACACGGGAACCAAATTTTATAAAACCAAACTCATCCCCTTGCTTTACTTGATCATTTTCTTTTACGTACCATACAATACGGCGAGCTAAAGCGCCTGCAATCTGACGGAATAGAACTTCAACCCCAGCTTGATTTTGTACAACGACTGTCGTTCGTTCGTTATCCGTAGATGATTTTGGGTGCCAGGCAACCAAAAATTTTCCAGGGTGATATTTGAAATAGTTTACGACTCCGCTAATTGGATTACGATTTACATGGACATTGGTAGGCGACATGAAAATCGAAACCTGTAGACGTTTATCTTTGAAATACTCCGTCTCTTGGGTTTCCTCAATAACCACAACTTTTCCATCCGCAGGGCATAGAACAACGCCTTCATTTGGAATAATGTGTTTAATCGGGCTGCGAAAGAACTGAACGATTACGATAAATAGAAATGCCGAAATAGCATATAAAAACCACTTTAGATACGTTGGAGCATCGTAATAGTTTGCTACTGCGTTTATTACGAAGATAAATAAAATAACTAAAGCGAGACTGGTATACCCTTCTTTGTGAAATTTCATGATTAATATTTTTGCAAACTTATATAATTTTAGATAAAATTCATCTATTAGCGTTCGATTTACGCTGTATTGGGTTTTTATCTATTCTGCAGAAGCTTGTTTTTCTCTCTTGATGGATATGCTGTGAAAATTTAATTTGCCAGAGGTCGTTAACATCATTTTACCCGATATGGTCAATTTATCTTCGATTGGAGCTCCATTTGCATCTAATGACGGAAAATAGAAAGGGATTCTCTTCAATACCTGTTCTAAATACTGATTCAATTTACTGTCCTTTAATTCTTTTTCCACTTTTAACATCTGAGGAATTCCTTCTTTATCCAAACGTATTGTATACGTAAAATCGTCGGACTCTGCTTGTGGAGTTGGGATCGAATTGAAAGCTTCTTCGAGCTTCGCCGATAGATAGGCATTAAAACCACTGAAGTCATCAAAATTACACTGCTTATATGTAAGGGATTCAGCTATAGGGAAATACTCTGTAGGTACCCATGTAATCGGTGAGGTATAGTCATCATCAAGAAATAGATTATAAGCGGAAGTCAGGCGTCCGTTACTATCGTATGTCTCTTCGGTAAAGAGCGTTCTACGGTTTTTTTCATCCATCACATTGGTTATCCAATATCCTGTGGGAAGACCATTTTTGAGCTTTCCGCGTCGTTCATAGAAAGGATAACCGTATTCATTGTAAAAGTCGAAGGGCATCTTAAATTCATAATTGCCATTACCTTGCTCTACACGTTGGCGTCCTAATGAATCCCAAAAAGAAACGATACGATATTTTCCGTTACTATAGTTTAACGTTAACATAGGCTTACCGTCGGGGTAGTAATAGTTGGCATCACCTATTGGAAAATTATCCTTGAAGGTCATTTCCCATTTCAATTGTCCATTCGGATGGTACGCTTTAAAATTCCCTTCTTTTATTCCCTCGATATAAGTTCCGGTTAATACTAATCGACCATTTGGATCAAAATCCTTGAATTCTCCATGAAAAACATTTTTTGAAACGATAAATTGTGATAAACGCTCAATAGACTTGAAAGGACAGTTTTTATCGACTAAATAATAATGCTTATCAAAATGAAAACGAACGAGTCCATTAGATGCATTTTCAAAAAACACCTCTTTTTTAGCTTCCTGCTGCGCAGTAGCTGAAAGCGCAAAAAAAAGAAAAATATAAAAAATGTATGACTTCATGTTGTATTTAATGAGCTTCTAACCAATTACTACCTAGTCCTACTTCAACTTCGATGGGTACTTGTAGCTTGATCGCATTCTTCATGCGATCAATGATGATCGTCTTAAAACGGTCCGCTTCCTCTTGTGGAACATCAAAAACAAGTTCATCATGAACCTGCATGATCATTTTCCCTTTTAGGGAGCTATTGATAATATCGTCTTGGATATCGATCATCGCAATTTTTATTAAATCTGCTGCAGAGCCTTGAATGGGCGCATTGATCGCATTTCGTTCCGCAAAGCCACGTACCGTCATATTTGCCGAATTAATGTCTCTTAAATAACGGCGACGCTTTAAAATTGTTTCAACGTAACCCTTCTCCTTAGCCGATTCTATTGTACTTGTCATATACTGACGGATGCCGGTATATTGACTAAAATATTGGTCGATAATATCGGATGCGTCTTTTCTGGAGATTCCTAGGTTCTGTGAAAGACCGAAAGCTGATTGACCGTAGATAATTCCAAAATTCACGGCTTTCGCATTTCGACGTTGGTCAGATGTTACTTCCTCTAGCGGAACACCATAAACACGTGCGGCTGTGGCACGGTGAATATCGTGTCCTGCAGCAAAGGCTTCCAGCATATTTTTATCCTGACTAAGCTCTGCAATTAAACGCAGCTCGATCTGCGAGTAGTCGGCAGATAATAGAACATTTCCGGTAGACCGAGGAATAAACGCTTTTCGCACTTCGCGTCCTTTTTCCGTTCGAATGGGAATGTTCTGTAAGTTCGGATTTGTGGAACTTAACCTTCCTGTGGCTGCGACCGCTTGGTTATAGGATGTATGAATCAGTCCAGTTTCTTTGTTTATTAAACCTGGGAGTGCGTCAACATAGGTCGACTTTAACTTCTGTAACTGACGGAAATCAAGGATATCTTGTACAATGTCAGATTTATTGGCTAAGGCCAAAAGCACATCCTCTCCGGTTTTATATTGGCCCGTTTTTGTTTTCTTTGCTTTCGGGTCTAACTGTAATTTGTCGAAAAGAACTTCCCCCAGTTGTTTCGGTGAAGCAATATTGAATGTAACACCCGTTTTCTCATAGATGGTTTGTTCCAATCGTTTGACGTCCTCTTCTAAGCTTTTGGAGAAGACTTTTAGGGTGTCGACATCGATCTTCACACCATTTCTCTCTATATCAGCCAATACATACACGAGTGGAAATTCGACCTTTTCCGCGAGTTCCAGTGTTTGCGTTTCAATCAGTAAGGGCTTAAATATTTCGTGGAGCTGCCACGTGATATCGGCATCTTCTGCCGCATACTCCGTTACTTTGGTAATTTCAACATCACGCATGGTCAGCTGATTTTTACCGCGTGGTCCAATCAATTCTGTGATGGAGACGGGGGTATATCCTAAGTAGATTTCTGCCAGGACATCCATCCCGTGTCTTGTGTCAGGATCAATGAGGTAATGCGCGATCATGGTGTCGAACAAAGGTCCTTGAACACGCACACCATAGCGCGATAGCAATAGAATATCATATTTAATATTCTGGCCGATTTTCTCTATCGTAGCATTTTCAAGCACAGGCTTAAAGAGAGACACAATGTTTTCAGCTTCTTCACGGTCACTCGGTGTTGGTACATAATATGCTTTGCCCTTTTCCCATGAAAAAGATAAACCGACAATCTCCGCCTCTAGTGCCTCTACAGATGTCGATTCGGTATCGAAACAAAAGCTTTGAAGGGTAGCCAACTTCTCGGCCAGCTTTTGTTGATCTTCGGCCGTGTTTACCAATATATAGTTGTGCGGGGTATTGTTTATGTTTAAGCTTGGAACAACTGGAACGACGGGATCCGGGGAACTGTCGGTTGACGAGGCTGCGCTCGCAAAAAGATCCATCTGGCCCGAGGTAGGTGCGCTTGCACTTTCCACAATGTTAAAGTCATCTCCAAAGACACGTTTGCCCAGTGTTCGAAATTCCAGGTCCGCAAAGAGCGGCTCCAAGCGTTCTCGGTCTGGTTTCTCCAACTCAAGAGCTTTTTCGTCCAATTCAATGGGAACGTCCAACTGGATCGTTGCTAGTTTTTTAGAGATACGACCTTGCTCGGCGTAGTTCTCAACATTTTCTTTGAGCTTGCCTTTAAGCTGGTGTGAATTTTCGATTATACCTTCAACGGAATGATATTCTTGGATTAGTTTTTTTGCCGTTTTCTCACCAATTCCAGGAATACCAGGGATATTGTCAACAGCGTCACCCCAAAGGCCTAAAATATCAATTACTTGGGAAACCTCGGTGATTTCCCATTTTTCTAAGATCTCTGGAACACCAAGCGTTTCGGCGCCGTTACCCATACGCGCCGGTTTGTAAATAAAAATATGATCAGACACCAATTGACCAAAATCCTTGTCAGGGGTCATACAATACACATCAAACCCTTCCTTTTCCGCTTTTTTCGCAAGGGTTCCGATAATGTCATCGGCCTCATACCCGTCCATCGTTATGATAGGAATATTAAATCCTTCAATTAGTCTAAAGATATAAGGGATAGAAGCCGATAGGTCTTCTGGCATTTTTTCGCGATGCGCTTTATATTCCGGGAATTCTAGGTGACGATTCGTTGGTGCGGACGTATCAAAAACGACAGCGATATGTGTGGGCTTTTGTTTGTTTAATAGCTCCAGCAACGTATTGGTAAAACCCATGATCGCCCCAGTGTTTAAACCGTAGGAGGTTAAACGAGGAACTTTACTTAAAGCGAAATAGGCTCTATAGATGAGCGCCATTCCATCAAGGAGAAATAGTTTTTTCACTGACATGTTTTTTTATCGTCCATCACAAAGTTAATAAAATCGGTAAACCCAAGTACCATTAACCCATAATCGGCTTAAAAATTGTTTTCTTTGTTGAGGCATTTCACTATTCATCATTTTATGCAAGAGAACAGATTAGGGTATATTAGCTATTTACGGGTTTTAGCAACCTGTTGTGTGCTTATTATTCATGCTTCCACGGGTTATTTGAATGTTTTCGATCCGAAAGGTTTTGATTGGAACTACGCGAACCTTCTTCATAGCTTTACGCGGTTCAGTGTGCCTTTGTTTGTCATGATCTCAGGAGCGCTTCTTCTGCCGAAACAGGAGGCTCTTTCCTCTTTTTATCAAAAGCGCGTCACGCGGGTTCTCTGGCCCTTCTTGTTCTGGTTGGTTGTTTACCTTGTTTATTATTTTTATCGGTACACAAATTTTGAAGAGCTTCCTTTTTCTCGTGTGCTTGAAGTGTCGTTAGACAAACTCCTGCATGGTTCTAGTGCACATCTGTGGTACCTGTATATGATTATTGGACTTTATCTCACTATTCCGTTCTTGCAGCACCTCGTTCGTGCCCTTGGCGATAAAGAGATGCTTGTTTTCTTGGGGATTTGGTTTTTATCGCTTATTTTTTTGAATAAGCGGCTGGTGACGTATACACCCGATTTTGATTTGACTTTTTTTTCGGGTTATGTCGGCTACCTTATTTTAGGCTATTGGTTGTCGCGGATCTCTCGAAATAGAGGGCTGTGGTTATGGGCACTTGTCTTTGTGGCGTTAGCCGGGATCACCACATGGGGAACATTTTTGTTGAGCCAAAAAGCAGGGCGGTATGACACCTTACTTTACGGCTATCTTTTTCCGAATAATGCACTCATGGCGGTCTGTGCTTTTTTAATTTTTAAAGAAGGACTAAGCAACAGCACAGTGCCTGGTTGGGTCAAGGTAATCGATAAGTATAGTTTTGGCGTGTATTTAAGTCATATAATTATTCTTAATTATGTGCATCCCAAAATTGACCTGCCAACCCTTTGGAAGGTTCCTTTAGTTACACTCGTGACGCTCTTGTTAAGTCTATTGTTGACGTATCTGATTCGGAAGATTCCTTTTGGGAAGTATGTTAGCGGATAATCTGTTTATGTACGACCCGCTTCGCAAAAAGGAGATGGGCCATTAGCGCCAATACACCAAAAGAAAAGCCGACAAAACACACTCCTTCCCATCCAGCGGCCTCCCAGGCGAGTGCGGCGAAGTATGTTCCCAGAGAACCACCAATAAAGTAACTGACCATATACACCGTATTTAGTCGACTTGTAGCATTCGTAGGTATAGAGAAGTAATCTGCCTGGTTCATAATATGGGAACTTTGTAGACCAAGATCAATCAAGATGACACCCATGATAAGTCCGATGTATGTATACCGGCCAAAGTAGGTGAAGAGCCAACTAACGAGAAGAATAACCAAAGCTGCTTGTATCAGTTGGTTGATAGAAAATCGTTTTTGAAACCGTCCGACAAAAGCCGCAGATAGAGCGCCAACAGCACCAAAGAGACCAAAGCTGCCCACGACGGAAGCGCCAGCAAAAAATGGCGGACCTTCCAAATGAAAAACGAGTGTTGTGAAAAGTGCAGACATGGCGCCGAAGCCCATTGCGCCTCGAAAGGATGCTAACTGTAACCTGGGTTCTGTTTTTGCAAGCTGCCAAACAGATTTCATTAGCGAGCCATAAGAACCAATAAAATTTGGTTGTAAGTTCGGTAAGAAGCGATAAACAATGAACCAGGTAACGATCATTGCGATGGCGGCAATTTCAAACATGGCACGCCAACCAAAGTATTCACCTATAATACCACCGACAAAGCGAGAGAGAAGGATGCCAAGTAACAAACCAGACATGACAATACCAATATTAGCAGCTTTTTTTTCGGGGGTAGACAACTCGGCAGCAATAGGCACAAAAAGTTGCGGTATAACCGAAGTAACACCAATAAAGAAACTGGCAATAAAAAGCATCCAGATTTGTGTAGCAAAAGCCATCATAATTAAGGCTAGCACAACAAAAATCAGGTCAATCAAGATAAGTCTTTTGCGCAAGACCTTGTCTCCGAGTGGGATAATGAATAATAGACCACAAGCATAACCCAACTGTGTTAATACAGAAACCTTACTTACAGCGGCTTCCTGGACGTTGAAATCTTCAGCAATTAATGCCAGTAAAGGCTGGTTATAATAATTGTTGGCAACCACGAGTCCCGAAAGGACGGCCATAAGAAGCAACAAAGGACGGGTGATTGTGGGTTGGCTTGTCTCAATCTGCATGATTTGAAATTTGTACGAAAGTAGTGATAAAGAAAAAGACTCGCAATTAAAGCAAGTCTTTCCTCTTTATAGCGTATAGCCACTATTATTATTTCTTATGTAGCGTATATAGGTCTGCATGTTCACCTGTAATTTCTTTTCCTTCCGTATCAAGCTGGATCAGTTTGTTCTCTCCAACTTTGTACTGTGTTTTGTTCTCTTTTCCTTGCAGTTGAATGGTGGATCCGTGATTAATCCACGCAAAGTTCCCTTTTTCTTCGAATTTATTCTTCCGTTCAAGGTACTCGCTTTGGAGTACAAATGTACCGTCATTATTCAGTTGTAAAGAGGTTTTAATACCCGGACAGTCAGCGCAAGGGATCGTCGCCTCATAGGTTCCGGCCCAGTCTAATGAATTTTGAGACGTGTGTACCGTATCCACCGCGGTTGTCGATGAAGTCGTTGTATCTACTGAAGATATACTTTCCGTTGTTTCTACCTTTTGTTGCGAAGGGTTGTTACAGGCCGAGAAGGCCACTGCGGTCAAAGCAAAATAAATAAGTTTTTTCATGGTCCAAAGTTTAAGGATTCCCAGCAATTAATAGACCAAACTCAGGTGGAAGAAATAAATATGATGGAGATGATGTGATTTCGCAGAAATGAATGGGCGAAATTTTTACTTTATGTTGGCCGGTAGTTAAATAAAAAAGGGAGATGCTTTCACATCTCCCTTTATATATGACCTAGAATGGTAAATCGTCGTCGTCAGCACCTGAAGCAGAAATATCAACAGGAGGCATATCAGCATATCCAGGAGCAGGCGCTGCAGCTGCAGTACCAGCAAGCTTGGTAACGCGCCATGCAACCAAAGAGTTAAAGTAAGTGGTTACACCATCTTTGTTTGTCCAAGGTCTTCCACGTAAGTTGAAAGAAACCTCAATGTCTTCACCGACAGAAAGGTTGTCAAATATATTTACGCGATCTTGCGTTGCTTCAAAACGAATATACTCTACGAATTGCGGGTTTTCGGCAAATGCAACGATTAAATCTCTTTTTTTGAAAGATTCAGTAACCTGTTGTGTTGCACCGATTTCGTGTACTTTTCCTCTAATTTCCATATCAATACTATTAAACTGTAAAATTAAGCATTTTTTGCTAAGCAGAATAAGTAACTTTGCAAAAATATGATGGAAGTTTTCAACACCCCGAATAAAGTTATTGTAACCTGCAATAGGCGCTTGTCTCCTTATCTTGAGCAGGAAGTTAGAGATTTAGGCTTTACCCCCGTTCGTGTATTCAATACCGGATTGGAACTGAAAGCATCTGTAAATGAATGCGTTCGATTGAATTTGCACCTGCGTGTCGCAAGTCAGGTTTTGTACGAGATCAAGTCTTTTCGCGCAAGTAATCCAGAGGAACTATATCGTAATTTGGTGGAGATTCCTTGGGAAGAATTGATCCCGTTCGATAGTTATTTTTCGGTCACATCAACCGTACACAACGAAACGATCACCACACCGTTGTTCGCGAATGTTAAAGTGAAAGATGCGGTGGTGGATCGTATAAAAGATAAAAAGGGAATGCGTCCGAACTCAGGGCCAGATTTTCACCGGTGTGTGATACATCTACACTGGATGGAGGATCGGGCCGAGATCTTTTTGGATACATCAGGTGAAACCTTGGCTAAACACGGGTATCGTAAACACCCAGGAAAGGCTCCTATGCTAGAGGCTTTAGCGACATCAACCATTATGGCAACCCAGTGGGATGGAAAAAGCCCTTTCGTGAATCCGATGTGTGGTTCTGGAACCTTAGCGATTGAAGCAGCTTTGATTGCACAGAAGCGTATGCCAGGACTTCAGCGGATGAACTATTCTTTTATGCACTTTATAGGTTATGATGAAGAGGTGTTTTTTGAGGAACGGAGAAAACTAAAAGATGTAACCGATAAAAATAATCTACCCAAAATTATTGCTTCCGATATTTCGGAGGAAGCGATAGAAATCGCAAAGATGAATGCTAGAACCGCAGGGGTAGAGCATGTTATTGAATTTGAGGTGTGCGATTTTGCGAAGACAACAGTACCAGAAGGTGCCGGGGTAATTATGTTCAATCCAGAGTATGGCGAACGTCTGGGGGTACATAGCAAGCTCGAGGAAACCTACAAGCGAGTGGGAGATTTCTTGAAGCAAGAGTGTAAAGGATACCGCGGATATGTATTTACGGGAAATCCGGATCTGGCGAAGAAAATAGGCTTGCGTGCATCACGTAGATTTGAATTTTTTAACGGAAAATTAGATTGTCGTTTATTGCAATACGAACTATACGACGGTTCTAAAGAAAAATAACATGTCGGAGTCAGAGATTATCGAAAAAACGGCACTCTTTGTTCAAGACCAATTAAAAGGTGCAGAGTCGGGCCATGATTGGTGGCATATCCAACGGGTGTGGAAGAATACGAAGCTGATTTTGGAATCAGAAACTGCCGACATTTTGGTGTGCGAGCTGACAGCTTTGCTGCATGATATTGCAGATAGTAAATTTCATGGAGGCGATGAAACCATAGGTCCACGTATTGCAGGCGACTTTCTGCGGACTTTGCCTATGGAGGAAGCCAGGATTCAACATGTTCAAGATATTATTCTTAATATGTCTTACAAGGCATCCCTTGGAACGGTATTATTCCATTCCAAGGAACTTGAAATAGTTCAAGATGCAGATCGATTGGACGCGATTGGTGCCATAGGTATCGCACGTGCGTTTACATATGGCGGATTCAAGAACAGAGAAATTTATAACCCCAATATTCCATTTCAGGAGAACCAAAGTAAAGAAGAATATAAAAATACCACCGCTCCGACAATCAATCATTTTTATGAAAAGCTGCTTCTGCTTAAGGATAAAATGAATACGGATACCGGGAAAAAGATTGCGGCAGGAAGGCACCAATATATGGAGGCCTTTTTGCAACAATTTTATGGGGAATGGAACGGAGAGTGCTAACTTAATACTGCCTTAA
Source organism: Sphingobacterium psychroaquaticum (assembly GCF_004421025.1). Taxonomy (NCBI): domain Bacteria; kingdom Pseudomonadati; phylum Bacteroidota; class Sphingobacteriia; order Sphingobacteriales; family Sphingobacteriaceae; genus Sphingobacterium; species Sphingobacterium psychroaquaticum. The sequence goes on from NZ_CP038029.1 coordinate 62,114, forward strand.
TTTGAAATCGCTATATTCGTCTTACTAAATCTAAGAAATATACCGATGAAAAAAACAACCCTGTTATTAACAGTGCTTTCCGCCATGAGCATCACCGCTTTTGCGCAAACCAATATGATTGCCCACCGTGGAGCGTGGAAGAACACACATGCGCCACAAAACTCTTTACAGGCGTTAAACGATGCCGTAAAACAGAACGCTTGGGGATCTGAATTTGATGTGCACCTGACCAAGGATGATGTGCTTGTTGTCAACCACGACAACGATTATTACGGAATTGATATTGCGACAGCTACGTACGACGAACTTTTGGCGAAGAAACATCCAAATGGAGAGTCGATCCCCACAGCGGAGGCTTATCTAAAAGAAGGGCTTAAGCAAAAGGGAACCAAATTGATTTATGAGTTGAAAACAAATAAATTAGGTAAAGAGCGGACACTGAAGGCGGCCGAACTCTCGGTTGCATTGGTTCATAAACTAAAAGCCGAAAAGCAAGTGGAATATATCGCATTTAGTTATGATGCGTGTTTAAAAATAAAAGAGAAAAATAAGAAGGCAAAAGTTCATTATTTAACAGGAGATAAGTCGCCTCAACAGTTAAAGGAGGTTGGTCTAGATGGTTTAGATTATCATTTTGCGGTTTATAAGAAAAATCCAAATTGGATTCAAGAAGCAAAAAGTCTAAAGCTCAAAACTAATGTTTGGACCGTCAATACGGAAGCTGATATGAATTATTTCATCAACGAAAAGGTTGATTATATTACCACCGATGAGCCAGAGTTGCTAAATAAGATTTTGAAAAAATAATAGAATGAAAAAGATTGCTTTGTGGGGCGTATTATTGTTCTTCTGTATGGGAACGGCGCTGGGACAGGAGATGAATGTTGCTTCCTATAATATTAGATTAAAGACAACCGCTGATGTCGGTAACCTGTGGGACGACCGTAAGGATGCGTTAACTGACCTGATAAAATATCATGAATTTGAAATTTTTGGTGTACAAGAGGCTTTCATAGAACAGCTTCAAGATATGGAGGTGCGGTTGCCGAATTTCGGCTATGTGGGAGTCGGGCGCGATGATGGCGCACAAAAGGGAGAACATTCAGCTGTTTTTTACAATAAAAAGCGATTTACTGTTATCAAAAGTGGTACGTTCTGGTTATCTGCAACGGATACAGAAAAACCAAATAAAGGCTGGGATGCTGCTTTACCTCGGGTTTGTACCTGGGGTGTTTTTAAGGACAAGAAAAGCGGCAAACAGTTTATTTTTATGAACACCCACTTTGATCATATCGGAAAAGAGGCGAGAAGAGAAAGTGCTAAGTTAATTATGATGAAAGCAAAAGAGCTGGCCAAAGGTCTTCCCTTGATCTTAACGGGCGATTTTAATGTAAATGAAAATGATGAAGCATATTTCACACTGGCAAATTCGGGCTTTGTGCAAGACGTTTATACCTTGTCTCCGCTTGTTTATGCACCCAATTCTTCTTTTAATGGATGGGGAAAAAGCCTGAAAAAAGCAGAGCGGATTGATCATATTTTTATAACAAAACCATTCAAAGTATTGAAATACGGAATTCTTACAGATACCTACATGAGTAAGTTCCCATCGGATCATTTTCCTGTGGCGGTAACGCTAAGATGGTAACTGTTGGTTAATTCTAGCGTCGAAAAGCACCCTTTTCGATTTTATCTATTACCTTTGTTGTTCGATAATAAAGGGAAAACAGGGCGTCTGAATATCCTTTAGATGCCCTGTTTTTTTAGAACATATCGACATACTAAAATAATACCCAATGAGTTTAATAAATTCGATCAAAGACTTTACTGTGGCGGAACGCTTTATGCGTTACGTGCAGGTAGATACCGAATCTGACCCATCATCAACAAGTTTTCCGTCGACGGAAAAACAAAAAGACCTAAGTCGGCTTTTAGTTCAAGAATTGTTGGATATGGGCGTTAGTGATGCGCACCTAGATGAGCTCGGCTATGTCTATGCCACAATACCAAGTAATACTGAAAAGGACGTTCCTGTTATTTGTTTCTGTTCACATGTAGATACCTCTCCTGATTGTTCGGGAAATGGGGTTAAACCACTGGTGCATGCGAATTATCAAGGACAGGACATCATACTCCCGGACGATAATTCTGTTGTTATTCGTTTTGCAGAACATCCCGATTTAAAAAATCAAATTGGTCATGATGTTATCACGGCAAGTGGTACCACCCTGCTAGGGGCTGATGATAAAGCGGGCGTAGCAGAGATTATGGATGCCGCACGCCTCTTAATGAGCAACCCAGAAATTAAGCACGGTGAGATTAAGATTCTATTTACACCAGACGAAGAAATTGGTCAGGGCGTAAATCACGTCGATCTGAAAAAACTGGGTGCTGATTTTGGTTACACAATGGATGGAGAGAAGGCAGGGACAATTGAGGACGAGACCTTCTCGGCAGATGCTGTACGAATTAAGATCCAAGGGATTTCTGTGCATCCAGGTTTTGCTAAAGGAAAGATGCAGAGTGCATTAAAAGTTGCGGCCCAAATTGTGTCTAGCTTACCAAAGGATAGGCTATCACCAGAGACGACAGCTAAAAAGGAGGGTTTTGTGCACCCGAATGGTATCAGCGGAGGTGTGGATATGGCGGAACTAGATTTTATCGTTCGTGACCACAATACATCGAATCTTGAAGCGCATGAGCTAGAATTACGTACGATTGTAGATGAGGTTGTTAAACAGTTCCCTGGCGTAACCTATACGTTTACTGTGCAAGAGCAGTATCGCAATATGAAGGAAGTTTTAGATCAGCACCCTGAAATTATGGATGTGGGACTAGAAGCGATAAAAAGAGTAGGCTTAACACCGGAGCGAAGAAGTATTCGTGGTGGTACCGACGGTTCGCGTCTTTCATTTATGGGGCTACCTTGTCCGAATGTTTTTGCGGGCGGCCATGCTTTTCATGGGAAGATGGAGTGGGTAAGTCGTCAAGATATGGAAAAAGCGGTCCTCACAATTCTACACATTGTGAATGTTTGGGAAGAACGGGGTTAGTATAATGTTTGTAAACAAAGAACTACATTTTGTTCCCTCAAAATGATTAGTTTTGTTTGTAAGAAATTATTAATCAATAGATATGAAAAAGTTAGTTAGTTTAATTGCGTTTTGTTTTTGCAGTGTACTCCTTTTTGCACAAGGAAATGTGGATGTAAAAGGTAAAGTAACAGACGAAAACGGTAAAGCGATTGCCAATGTAGAAGTTGTGGTAAAAAACACAACACAAACGGTAAAGACAAATGACCAGGGAGAATATACCGTATCGCTTCCAGAAGGAAAGTATGTGTTCAAATTTACAAGACTTTCTTACGGAACAAAAACGGTGCTCGCACAAGTTGTTTCAAATACCGAGTTGGATGTCGCTTTAGAGAAAATTCACAACTCGAAAACATCACGCCGATAACACAATATATGTCAAACGAAGTATTAAAAGCAATTCAGTACAGAAGAACGGTAAACCAGAACAGTTTTACCGATAAAGAGATAACAAAAGAAGATATCCTTACAATTTTGGAAGCGGCCAATGCCGCGCCAACCCACAAACGTACGCAGCCGTGGCGCTTTGTTGTGTTCCAAAAAGAAGGTTTAGTCAGACTTGGGGCAGAATTGAGTCGCATCTATAAAGCAGTGACTCCTGCAGAGAAGTACACCGAGGCTACCGAACAAAACATGGGAAAGAAAGCGACACAATCTAATGTGGCTATTGCAATCGTGGTTAACTACACGGGCGAGCTTCCCGAGTGGGAGGAACTTGCAGCAACAGCGTGTGCCGTACAAAACTTGTGGTTGGCAGCACATTCTATTGGTTTGGGGGGCTACTGGGCTACACCGGGACTAATCAATCATTTAGGAGGTTTCTTGAATTTAGAAGAAAATCAAAAATGTATTGGGCTTTTTTACCTTGGACACCACGAGAGTGAACCACGCGAGCCGGCTCGCTCTCCTATCGCAGATAAAATTCGCTGGGAGCTATAAGAATAAAAAAAGCGCATGTTAAAATTTAACATGCGCTTTTTTTATTCTGGAAATATAATTTTTATACGACCCGCACTGCCGGTCCACTTAGGACCTTTGGCAAACAGCTCTTTAACTTCTTTCGAAATCGGATGATCGTTATCAACATCCGTCTGTATATCGTATGCCGTTCCTGAAGAGTTAACTTTAAAGGAAACAATTAACTCTTTTGTAGGATTGTTACCAGAGTAGTTCGTTGATAAGTAGTTGTCAAAAGACTCCCATCCATCAATTGGCTGTGCATTAAAACCAACAACAGGTTTACTTACCACTTTTTGTAACGCGCTATCCATCAGTTCCACTTCTGTGATGTTGGACTGATCTCTATTGGGAAAATAACGTATCAGAAGAAGTGTGGAAACAGCTATAAACAGAACAGCAGCGACCAAACCGATTGCTAATCGCTGCCAGTTAAAGTAATGTCGATCCTTCAAAAAGGCATGTGCAGCAACACGCTTTTCCAAGCGTTGCTGTAGGAGACTTAGAGAACGAGCATCCACGCCTTTTTGCAGTCGGTAACCATCAATAGCGTCCTGAAGAAAAGGATCTTGCAACGCTTCCTGTTCGAGGGCGTGCATGTCATCTCCGCTCATCAAGCCATTCACATAATTGTGTATTCGAGATAGTTGATAATTATTTTCCATTTTTCTTCTGCTCCATGCAAATTTTTAAATTTCGCTTACCATTCTGGATATAGCTCTTTACTTGATTATAGTCAAAGCCCGTCGTCTCCATGATCTCTTTATAGCACTTTTGTTCCAGATAAAATAACCGTAAACAGGTTTCTTGACCGGGCTGTAGTTGTTGCAGACAGATGCTCATCGCGTCAAAATCGGCTTCTACCCACTTGTGATCCCCGTCATCACGGAGCTTTTGCTCACTCTCAAACAAATGTTCTTCAATATCGACAAAGCTTGTACCCTTTCCTTTGCGCAACTGCATCAGGCAGTAGTTTTTCGCATACACGTATAGCCAACTTTTAAAATTGTCTACCTCGTGTTGACGCAATTTTTGAATGAGCTCTTCAAATATTTGCATAACAGCGTCTTGTGATTTTTCCTTGTCTTGCAAATACTTGAAACAGACCCCGTAGAGTAACGACATATAAGGCGTATACAGCTTTCCCAAGACGGCGAGATCCCCCGTTTGTTTATAGTGTAAAAGCAACTCCTTTTCGTTCATCAGCGGTCTACTTTGTATTGTGATGCTTGAAGATACAAAATTCCATAAAGGATTGTTAAAATTATGTAGTATGCCCCCTTTTTTATTATCTTTCCTTAGAATCGAGGCTTTAACTTTTTTTTCCGATTTTTGTAGTACGATGGATATATATCAAGCACAAATTCTATAGATATGCGGGGGTTGGTTACAAAGTCAACTGGTAGTTGGTATCAGGTATTGGCCGATGAAGGAGAACGGGTAGAGTGTCGTATTAAAGGAAAATTCAGAACAAAGGGAATAAAGACAACGAATCCAATTGCTGTGGGGGACTGGGTCGTGTTTGAGATGGAGCCCGGACAGGAGACAGGGGTCATCACGCATTTGGAGCCTCGAAAAAATTATATTATACGGAAATCGGTCAATCTTTCTAAGCAGACGCAGATTATTGGAGCGAATCTAGATCAAGCAATATTGGTTGTAACTTTGGCCTCCCCGCCGACGTCTCTCGGTTTTATCGATCGGTTCCTTGTAACGGCAGAAGCTTATAGTATCCCTGCGATTTTGGTTTTCAATAAATTAGATCTCTTTTCTGAGGAGGGATTAGAAATTCTACAAGAATATAAAGCTATATATGAAAATATCGGTTACGCATGTTATGAAGTTTCCGCACAGGAAGGGACAAATATGGACGTTCTTCGGGCAATTTTGAAAGATAAAATTACACTGGTATCAGGCCATTCTGGGGTGGGGAAATCAACACTAATCAATGCTATTGAGCCTTCGGTCCAACTGAAAACAGGTGAAATATCAGATTGGTCAGATAAAGGGAAACATACAACAACATTCGCCGAAATGATTGACCTTTCTTTTGGAGGAAAACTGATCGACACACCAGGAATTAGAGAGCTTGGCGTCGTAGACATCGAAAAGGAAGAGCTATCTCATTTTTTTCCAGAAATGCGTGCGCGTTTAAACACATGCCGGTTTAACAACTGCCAGCATATAAGTGAACCCGGATGTATGGTTTTAGAGGCGGTGGAGTTGGGCGAAATAGAGCCATCTCGATACGATAGTTATTTAAGTATTTATAATAAACAAGATAGTAGAGGGTAACACACACCTAAAAAGTGTCGGTGCCTAAAAGAAGAGGTTTTGCAAACATAAGGGAAGGATACTTGTTTATTGTAAAAGGATAAAAAACAAGCGGCTTATGAAGAATATTTGGAAGTGGATTCTTGGCGTTATTGTACTACTTTTTATAGGGGTTCTTTGTGGCGGCTGGTATCTATCCCGAAATTGGAAACCGCTAGCAGAAGAGAAGTTAGCTGCGTTTGTAAAGGAAGCAAGTAAAGGACTTTATACCGTGCGGTATGATGCGCTTGATATTAATCCGACTATAGGTAATATCTCTTTCAAAAACCTAAAGCTCAAAGCTGATACTGCAGTCTATGGATTGCTGGAAGGGCAGCAAAAAGCGAGTAATAATATGTTCGATATCGAGATGAAATCGTTATATATTAAACGCTTTTCACTGTGGGACCTGATCCGAAACAGGAAACTTTCCATTAGCTCCATTGAATTGGAAGATGTGGTGCTTCATCTCACGAATAAGTATCACCAATACAACGATACCATCCCAAATACGGCAAAAAAGGATTTCGGAGAGAGTCTTAAAAAAGTGCTGTCGCAAGTTTCGGTCAATCGGATGGCCGTGGATAAAATTTCTGTTCGATATACAACACTTTCAGAGCAAGGAAAAAAAATAAGCGAGATTAAACATCATGATATCGCGATTCAAGTGGGCGATTTTTTACTTGATAGCGTATCGGCTCTAGATACGACAAGGCTCTTCTATACGCGTAAAATAGTTGTGGCTATCCCCGCATTTAGCCACCGTTTTTCTAACAACCCGTATAAAGGTAGCTTCGAAAAACTAGTCCTAAATACGGAGGAAAAATCAGTTGTGCTGACTAAGGGACGCTATGAACCGACAGTGACACCTGCGGCTTATTATCGTATGAAAGGGGAGAATAAAGCATTAACGTATTTGCGCGTAGATAGTTTAAGGTTGGATGATTTTGATTTTCATCGTCTTTTAGACGAACGCGCATTGGTATCTAAGAAGGTGTTGCTACGGAAGGGGTATGCTAAATTCTATGGAGATAAGCGCTTTCCCAAAAAACCAGAAAATCAGATCGGTCAGGCTCCGCATCAAAAAATTATGAGATTACCGGTGAAGCTTATCTTGGATACGGTCGTCGTGCAGCATATGGATGTGGTATATACCGAGATGGGAGATCGCTATCAGCGAGAGGGAACAATCGATTTTATTAGTTCAAGTGGTCACTTGACTAATGTTACAAATGATACATTAACGCTACAGAAGCATCCCTATATGCGAGCCGATCTGAAAACTAAGGTTATGAATAGTGGAGCTCTGCATGTGATATTTAGTTTTGATATGTTGAGCCGAGCTGGAGCTTACAGCTATAAAGGAGAGGTTGGTCGCATGCAGGCGCCACCTTTTAATCGAATTCTTCACCCTTTGCTCAACTTTGATATTGCGACTGGAAATATTAAACGAATTAGCTTTAATATGCAAGGAACCGATCGCAAAACAACGGGTACCTTTTATTTTGACTACGACCATATGAAGGTTCGATTACCTGATATCCCGCGGAAAAACGGGAAGAAGACATCGGGAAAGATTGTTTCTTGGGTTGTGAATCAGCTGCTGATCAACGATAGTAATCCGGATGCCAATGAGGTCTATCACGTCGGTAAAGTTGATTATGTTCGTGTCGCAGACCATACGTTCTTTAAAAATATCTGGAAGAGTCTGCTTGAGGGTATAAAGCAAACAGCGGGAATTAGCAAAGAACGAGAAGATAAGCTTTTAGGGCAAGCAGAATCAACGGTAAAAGCGGTTGCTGAGACCAAAAAAATTATGGAAGGAACGAAAAAAGTATTGGGAGAGACAAAGAAGGTGGGGCAGAAGACAGGAACATTTTTCAAAGGGTTGTTCAAGAAGAAACCTAAAGAAGCAGAGGAGGAATAACCGTGGGCATGGTGTATGTCGTCCGATTATTTTAAGTTTGTAGCTAATGGAACGTTTTATTGAATTATTACGGTATTTAGTAAAGTATAAAAACAACCGCATAGATCAGATGATGTTCTATCTTAGCCTGTTTTGTATCTGCGTTGTTATTATACATATTGGATATACAACAGATGCTGAAGTCGCTGCGGTAACGGAACGAACGATCTTAGTGATGTTCTACAGTCTGTTTGCCTTAACCTCATTACGTACCTTGGCGACCTTTTTTGTGGAGCGGAAGCTTAGTATTTCTCAAATATCAGGGTTGATACTAATTGCTTATTTTATGTTGATTGCTGTTGCTAGACTTCGCCCAGAGGCTTATTTTGCGAAGCAGGAATGGGTGTATCTTGGAATTGCGATCTTATTTCTGTCTGAATTATCTCGAAATAGTCTTTTCTTTGATAATTTCTACTTCAACCCTACGATCTTGTTTGTTATCAGTTTCATTGCATTGATTTTGCTTGGAACGGTACTGCTTATGTTACCGAGAACAACGATTGTAACGCCCTTAAATTTTATTGACGCCTTGTTTATGGCAACCAGCGCGGTGTGTATTACGGGGTTGTCGGTCACGGATATCTCAACGAATTTCTCCACCTTCGGGCAAGCTGTGGTTATGATTCTTATACAGGTCGGTGGATTGGGGATTATGACATTTACCGGTTTTTTTGGCTACTTTTTCTCGGGCGGATTTTCGTACAAAAACCAACTTATGTTTGGTGAAATTCTTGGCGAGAATAAACTCAATGATGTAATCTCTACCTTACTGACTATTATCTTTATAACACTTCTTTTCGAGTTTATCGGTGGCGTCATGATTTTTTCTTCCTTGGATACAGAGCAGTTTGATTCCTTGGGGGATCGGATCTTCTTCTCGGCTTTTCATGCCATATCTGCGTTCTGTAATGCCGGCTTTTCGATTCTTCCTGATGGAATAAACAATATAGGCTATCGCTTTAATTATGCCTTTCAGCTTTGTTTGTCTAGTCTTTTTATTTTGGGTGGGTTAGGTTTTGGAACAGTATATAATTTTTATACGTTTGCCCGACACAAAATAAAGGGGCTTGTCAGGCGCCTCATTTTACGGAAACCGCATGCACATAAGCCACAGGTTTTTACATTCAATTCTCGATTTGTATTGCTATGCAATGCTATTGTGGTGGCTGTGGCGACTATAGCTTATTTTCTATTGGAACGCGGGAGCACATTGGGCGATGATAGTACGATAGCTGGAGAGTGGGTGACATCCTTTTTTATGGCAAATTCTTCGCGATCAGCGGGCTTCAATAGTGTGGATGTTAATTTCGTAACCGCACCGACGCTTATTATGATTGTTTTGCTCATGTGGATCGGTTCTTCCCCAGGTTCGACAGGAGGCGGGGTAAAGGTAACCACTGTTGCTGTTGCCTTGCTGAACATCTTCTCCTTAGCGCGAGGCAAAGAATCTATTGAAATTCATAAACGACGCATCGCAGCAGAGTCTGTAAATAAGGCTTTTGCCATTATTTTACTTTCGGTTCTGGCTATCGGAGTAAGTTTTATTTTGCTGAATTTTACGGATGATGAAAAGCCTATGAAAAGTCTATTGTTTGAAGTGGTTTCCGCCTATACAACGTGCGGTTTAAGTCTAGGCGTTACGCCCTCTTTATCACCTTTAGGTAAGGTTATTGTTATTTCGACGATGTTTGTGGGTCGCGTGGGAATGTTAACCCTGCTGGTGGCTTTTATTAAGAATACACGGAACAAGAGTTATATTTATCCAACAGAGAAAATATTATTTTAGCGTATGAAGTATATCATATTAGGGCTGGGCCATTTTGGGAAATCACTTGCGGTACATCTGACAGAGCTGGGCCATGAAGTTATTGCCGTAGATAAGAATTTGACTATCGTCGAGCAACTAAAAGATAAGATTACCTATACGGTGTGTATGGATACCACGGATCGCGAAGCGGTAACATCCTTGCCTTTGAGTGACTGCGATGCGGCAATTGTCGCTATTGGCGAAGATGAAGGGGCATCCTTACTGACGACCGCGTTACTAAAGCAGCTGAACGTGAAACGTATAATTGGACGAGTAGTGTCTGATTTACAAAAAACGGTGCTTCAAGCGATGCAGATTGAGGAGCATGTGATGCCAGAAGAGGAGGCTGCTGAACGATTAGCGATGCGACTGGACAATGTGGATATTGTGGATTCTTTTAAGGTATCTGATCGTTATTCGATCATTGAAACGCGGGTGCCCAGTAAGTATATTGGGATGACACTTCGCGAAGCGGATTTGACAAATCGATATAAAATTATTGTACTCACCACGGTGAAGTCTTTTGAACAGCAGGTAAAAGGCAAGCTGATTCAGCGGAAGGAAGCGTCGGGAATTGCGGGGTCAGAGACGGTGCTTGAGGAAGGTGACCTTTTGGTGCTTTTTGGCGAGCTCGCCGATATCAAGAAGTTGATCCAGAAGGTGGAATAGGTTTATCGAGAGAATTAACTGTTTCGTCGAGGTTTAATGCTTGCTTGACGAATTTGTTGGTGAAAATCAGTTGATTATCTGCGTTTCAAACCTTTTGCATTAGTGTGGTAATTTAGAAATGGTGTAAAAAAAAGCAAACTAGACGGGGAAGATTCCTATTAGTGCATTGTTTAGAGCTATAGGAACATATCTAGTGGTAAGAATTAAGGTAAAAGGTTAATCTCACAACAAAATAGAAAAATCCCAAGCCCCGGCCAATTCCTTTCTTTCCAAATAGTCGTGCTTTTCTTTCAAGAGAAAGGCAAACCGGCCATTTCCTTAAACCCACCGATTTTATGCTGATAAATTCAAATCATTTGTATATTTTTGGTGCTTAACTTAATAATCCTTTTATAGTATTTCATGAAAAAGTGGTTTAAGGAAAACTCGACACATTTTATCATCATCGCGATCTTTATTGTGTTGGTGTTCTTCTACTTCTCGCCAATTTTTGGTGGGAAAACATTAATGCAGCATGACGTGATGCAGGCCGAAGGGAGTCAGAAAGAACTCTTCGACTATAAAGCGCTTGATGGACATGCCCCGCTATGGACTAATTCCATGTTTGGCGGTATGCCGACCTACCAGATTTGGTATGCACATGCGACCAATGTCACGACCTATATTGGTAAAGCACTAAAAACGGTATTTCCGGTGCCTACTGATATTGTGCTCCTTTATCTTCTGGGCGGATACTTCTTGTTTTCGGTATTGCGCTTAAAGCCATGGCTTGCTGCGGTCGGTGCGATAGCATTGGCATTTACATCGTACAACTTCATTTATATCGAAGCGGGCCATTTGAACAAAGCATATGCCATTGCATACCTGCCACCAATTATTGGTGCGGTTTTACTTTGTTATAGAGGAAATCGACTGTGGGGAGCTACACTCTTAGCGTTATTCATGGCGTTGGAGATACGGACAAACCACATCCAGATGACCTACTATCTATTCATCGCATTATTGGTATTTGTACTGTTTGAACTATATTATGCTATTCGCGATAAGAAACTAAAGCAGTTTGCGCAGGCCTCAGCCATCCAGATTGGAGCCGTTCTATTAGCGGTCCTAGTAAATGCTTCTGTTCTGTTTCCAACATATGAGTACAGTAAACTTACGACACGCGGTAAGGCGAATATTGTAAAGGTGGAAGACGGAGGAAAAAGCGGTGGATTGGATAAGGAATATGCGTACGACTGGAGCCAGGGAGTAGGAGAAAATATTACATTTTTGATTCCGAACGCCTATGGTGGTATGACTGGCGGAGTGTTGGATGAAAAGTCTGACGTAGTAAAGTTCTTTACCAGCAAAGGTTTTCCAGAAGGACAGGCACTTCAGATTGCCCAAAGCCTACCAACCTATTGGGGTGAAAAGAGAATGACCTCAGGCCCATGGTATTTCGGTGCGGCGGTGATCTTCTTGTTTGTATTGGGACTGATCATTGTGAAAGACCGCATTAAGTGGTGGATCTTGGCCGCAACGGTGCTTATTATTTTCTTGGCATTCGGACGTCATTTCCCACTTATATCGGATATATTCTTCGATTATTTCCCGATGTATAATAAGTTCCGGGCAGTCGAATCAACGCTTGTTATTGCAGCCATTTTAATTCCGGTGTTAGCGATGCTGGCCGTCAACGAATTGCTGACAAAAGGGGATCAGATCGAAAAACTTGATAAGAAGGTTCTGTACACTTTTATTGGTGTTGGTGGTTTATGTTTAGTGGTGGCTTTGATGCCTAGTTTATTCTTAGATTTTAAAACGTCGACACATAGAGATTTTGTTGCCCATTTAGCCCAGCAATTAGGTGATCAAGGTGCCGCCAATGAATTGGCGAATGCCTTAGTGAAAGACCGGACATCGTTGGCTACAAAAGATGCTTACCGCTCTTTATTTATTGTAGCATTAACATTTGGTCTAGTTTGGTTCTATATCAAGAAGAAACTTAATGTAACGGCTTTTATTGCCATCCTTGGTGTGGTGATTTTGGCGGACTTATGGTCCGTTGATAAACGCTACCTAAACAATGATTCGTTTGTGGATGACCGCGCAGCGAAATCGCATGTGGTTGAACGTGAGGTCGACCAACTTATTCGTTTGGATAAAGATCCTAGCTATAGAGTACTTGATCTAACAACGAATCCGTTCTCTGACGCACGTGCTTCTTATTTCCATAAGAGTCTTGGGGGATACCATGCGGCAAAGCTGATGCGCTTTCAAGAAATCTTAGAACACCAGTTTAATGGTGCCATCAACGAAGACGTTTTGGATATGTTCAACGTACGTTATTTGATTACGCAAAATCAACAAAATGGGGCAGAGCAAATTCAACGTCGTAGCACAGCAGCAGGAAACGCCTGGTTTGTCAATAAGGTAACATTTGTAAAAGATAATGCACAGGAGATGCAAGCGATTAGCAGCTTTGATCCAACGAAGGAAGCTTTTGTGCACGAAGAATTCAAGGATAAGCTTAATGCTTCCCGTTTAGGACAGCCGGCAAATGCAGAAATTAAGCTTGTTTCCTACCATCCAGATACATTGAAATATGAATCTACTTCTCCGAACGATGCTTTTGCTGTGTTCTCCGAAGTATATTATGATAAAGGATGGAAAGCATATATTGATGGGAAAGAAGTGCCGATTATTCGCGCCGATTATATTCTGCGTGCATTACAAATTCCAGGAGGAAACCATAAGATCGAGTTTATATTCGCACCAGCGTCTATGCGCATCAGTAGTATGATATCGCTTATTGCGTCGATTGTATTGGTGTTGGGGCTCGCTGGAACCGTGTATTTCTCCTCTCGGAAAAATAAGGCACCAGCCAAGAAATAAACGGCTTAAGATAGCCTATGATGGCACGAGGTATAAGCTCGTGCCAGTCGAAAACCTTTAAAATAACTTAAGCTGCGGCTCTGTTATTTTAAAGGTTTTTCTATGATGTATACACGAACCATACGCCAACACCGCATTGCGATGTTTTATTGTAGGGTATCCTTTATTGGACAACCAATCATATTGCGGGAAATCCAGCGCTATACCGTCCATGTACTCATCGCGGTATGTCTTAGCAAGTATCGAGGCTGCGGCGATGGAAAGATATTTACCATCCCCTTTTACGATACAGGTGTGTGGCACTTGGTGGTAGGTTTTAAAGCGATTTCCGTCTACAATGATAAAATCTGCCTTCGTTGACAGTTGATCCAAAGCACGGTGCATGGCCAGGTAGGATGCATTAAGAATGTTAATCTGGTCGATTTCTGCGGCGGATACGCTCGCTACAGCAAAAGCTAAGGCTTCTTGTTCAATAATCGGGCGTAGCGCCATGCGCTTTTTCTCGGAAAGCTGTTTCGAATCATTCAGTAATGGATTGGAATAATCTGATGGAAATATAACAGCCGCCGCATAGACCGGCCCGGCGAGGCAACCACGACCCGCCTCGTCACAGCCCGCTTCAATAAGCTCTTTTTGGAAAGTAGATAATAACATGAAGCAAAGATAGTCATTCGTCTTTCCATGTAACAACTCTGTGATGGCAATTGATTTACACTAATTTACATTAGTAATTTCTTTCTTTGTATTGAATAACAAAAAACAATCTCGCTACACGAGGGTTTTTCTGTTGATATGTTTGCGATGAAAAGAAATATTTTAGGTATTGTACTATTGTTTTTAGGTTTATGTGGGTTTGCACAAAAGAAAGAGGCAGTAGATTTTCATGTGAATAAAAGCATTATCGTTGATGGAGACTTGTCGGAATGGGCTAACTGGGCTGATGTGGGCAACCAAGGAAAATGGTTCTATCAAATTGCACACGATGCACAAAACATATTTGTCGCTGTCCGTGTAAAAGACCCAACACTACAAAATCTGGTTGCTAGAAATGGTGTTATCCTCAATTTTATGGCTGATCACAAGAAAAAAAAGGACCGCATTTTTGTATATCCTTTTCCAGATAGAGAGGTTAAGCGAGCCATGTTACAGGAAGATTTTGATCCAGCAAAGGATTATAAGAGCGACTTGATTAGCCGGACTCGTGGATACTATGTGTCGGGCTTTCCTACGATTATTGACGGCTTATTGTCGTTACAAAATAATTATGGGCTGAAGGCAGAAGCGCGGATACAGGATAGTGTTTTGTGTTATGAAGCAATTATTCCCAAGAGCTTGGTAACCATTGTCGATCATAAAATGGTGCTGAAATTATCTATTAATGATGAAAGAACTGCTTTTCCGATAACAGCGAATAATAATAACCGATCCGGTAGCAGCTCGCCACATAGAGTGAACTCTTCGCGCATGACAGGGAAGTCAAAAACGAAGATCACGATGGAAGTCGTGCTGCAAGGAACGTTGGTAGAATAAATATAATGAGAAGAGATAATATGATACATGTGTTTAGGGCTATAGGAGTAACAGTAGCTTGTTTACTCTTGATGAGTGGAGCCTCGTTTGCCCAAACGGGAAAAGTCGTGCAAGGTATGTTGCGCGATACGGAATCGAGAACAGTCGCCGGAGCATCGGTACAGCTTATTGCTGGTAAAGACACAATGGGAACAAGCTCGTCCGGAGCAGGGATATATACGTTCAATAATGTGCGCGCTGAAGCATTTAAAATCAAAGTAAGTAGCCTTGGTTTTGAACCGTTTGAAAAAGAATTTACCTTTCCGAAAGGACAGGAGAAAATGATTATTCCTTCTTTCGAATTAACCGGAATTCCAAACATGTTGGAAGAGATTGTCGTAGGAGGAGTCATCAGTGTGCAGGTCAAGGGAGATACAATTGAGTACGGTACCAAAGACTTAAAGCTACGAGAAGGTGCTGTTGCGGAGGATGCGCTAAAAAAACTGCAAGGTGTGGAGGTCGATAAAGATGGTAATGTAACCGCTCAAGGAGAGTCGGTAACGCGTGTTCGGATCAACGGAAAGGATTTCTTTGGTGGAGATGTAAAAACGGCAACACAAAACCTACCTGCAAATATTATTCAGAAGTTACAAATCGTCGATGATTATGGGGATATGGCTAACCTTACGGGGAACAAAAGTGGAAGCTCGGAGAAGGTCTTGAATATCCAAATAGATCCACAATATAATAAAGGTTACATGACGACGCTGCGCGCTGGATACGGAACGGAAGACCGTTATCAAACAACGGGAATGTGGATGGGGTTGAATAATAATACGCAAGTTTCTGTTTTGGGTAACTTGAACAATATGAATGCCCAGCTTTTTGACTTTAACAGCATGGGCGGTGGTGCCCGTCGACGCCAAGGCGGTGGCGGTGGACGCGGCGGAGGTATGTTTGGAGCAACTTCCGGTTTGACCAATACGGGATCTATTGGACTAAATGTACGCCATGATTTCTCGGAGAAGCTTAAAGTATACGGGAGTTATTCCTATGGCCGCGATGATAATACAACACTAACGAGTTCGAGACAAGAGAATCTTGGTTTAAACCAGATCAACAGCTCTAGTTCTGATAATAATGCGATCAAGGCAAGCCATCGCTTTGAGAGTAATATCGAGTGGAATATTACAGATAAGGATTACTTAAAGATATCTCCACAAATTGGTTTTGATAACAACGATGGCCGGATTTATGATAATACCAGCATCTATTTTGGAGATGTGTTAAACAACATTCAAAATCTAAATACATCGTCTAAAACATCTACTCCGCGATATAACGTGAGTGGTTTATATAACCGTAAGCTAAACGATAAAGGAAGAAACTTTTTCTTGAACTTTAACTATGATAATGCTGCAACGGAGAGTGACTACAATCGTATTTTGGAAAATCTAGTTGCAAGCGAAAGTAATCCTAATGCGTCAATGGATTCAATCTATGAACAGACGATACAGGCAATGATGAATAAGAGCTGGAACGCAGGAGGGACGTTATCCTACACCGAACCGTTGAGTAAAAACGGGCGGATGGAAATTACCTATGATTTGAATAAGAATAAATACGACAATTCGAATACCCAAAAAGGATATGACCGACTAGGGAATATTATAGATAATCCTTTGCTCAACTATAGCTACGATTATGATTATTCTTTTACCACGCATCGCGTCGGAGCAAGTTATATTCATAGTGATGATAAATTAACTTACTCTTTAGGAGCCTCGGTGCAACCTTCTGTCTTAAATGGTATGGCCTATAGTCTATCAGAGTCTGCGGTTATCGATCGTAAGAACTTTAATATTGTCCCAATTGCGCGGTTCGAATATAAATTCTCTAGACAGAAAAATATATCTGTAAACTATTCCGGGCAAGCAACAGAACCCGGTGTAAGCCAGATTCTTCCCTTCGAAGTTAGTACGAATCGTACCAATACAACAATTGGTAATCCGGACTTAGATCCTGAATTTAGACATCAAATGCAGGTTCGTTATCGTAGCGGTGATTTCCAGAAAGGGAATACATTTTTCGCCATGTTAAATGCGAATCTTACGACAGATAAAATTGTGAACTTTCGTAAATCGTACCGCGATGAATCTGCTGCTAAATTAGGTGTGTTGCAGGAAATCCGTTATCTAAATGCCGGTGAGAATGTATACGGTATAAATTCATTTTACCATTATGGAAAGTCATTAAAAGAGAAAACATACAACCTGATGTTGATGGGGTCTGTTAATTATAATAAGAATGTTTCCTTTATCTCTAATGAACGAGAAGCACTTTCTGGTGATAAAAACATTGCGAACAATTGGGTCTTTATGCAGGGCGTTATGTTTCGATATAATCCGTCAGAAAACTTGGAGATCAATCCAGGTGTTCGTTATTCGTATAACTATACAAAAAATACCTTTTCAAGCAACAGTAACAGAAGTGTCTCTTCGTGGACACCTAATTTGATTGGATCGGTGAACATAACACCGACTACGATTTTTGGAGCTGATTTGTCAAAAACATTTAATCAAGGGTACGGTGTAAATGCAAATCCATTTGTAATCAATACTTATATCGAGCAGCGATTCCTTGCTGGACAGCGAGCAACGGTTCGTTTACAAGGTTTTGACTTGCTTAATGAGCAAACAAATATTTCTAGAACGATATCTGATAACTTTATCACAGATAGCCAAACGAACCGTTTAGGTCGTTATTTTATGTTGATTTTCACGTTTAAATTACAAAAGTTCTCTGGCGTGAATCCATTCCAGGAAGAGTCTGGACACGGCGGCATGCGTAGACCAAGAATGTAATAGCAAAAAGAGATAGTATAATTAAAACAGCCGTAACAAATTGATAGTTACGGCTGTTTTTTTATGACGGAGAATTCTATTCCTGACGATTAACAGATATATCGCTCTAAGGATTCGTGAATAATTGTGTAACTTTGCAAGTTGAAAAAATCAAATCACATCGATATGGAATATGAAGTTATCCGTTTGGATAATGGTATTCGTGTGGTGCTACACCGACAGGCGTCACCTATCACCCACACCTGTTTAGTTGTCAATGCAGGAGCCAGGGATGAACAGGCCGGTAAATATGGCATGGCACACTTTATTGAACACCTGCTCTTTAAGCAAACAGAAAGAAGATCAACACAGCAGATCTTAAACTATATTGAAGCGGTTGGTGGTGACCTCAATGCCTACACCACCAAGGAATATACCTGTATACATGCTTCTCTTTTAAACCCACATCTCCATAAAGCACTTGATCTATTCGAAGATATTATCTTTCATTCCACTTTCCCAGAGGAAGAAATGGAAAAAGAAAAAGGCGTTATTGTAGACGAGATGGCTTCGTACCTCGATAGTCCCGAAGAATCCATCATAGACGACTATGAAGATCTTGTATTCAAAAACTCTGGATTAGGGCACAATATCCTTGGATTGGAGGAAGACCTGCTCGCTTTTGATCGTCCTGACGTGCAAAAGTTTTTACAAGAAAACTATAATACACACGAAATCGTAGTCGGAATCACAGGAGACTATGATTTGAAGACCGTCGAGCGAATGGTGCGTCGTTATTTTGAATCGGTACCCGAAAATAACAGTCCGAAACTACGAGCGCAGGTTGGTCGTACAATTGCCCAGCATATCGAGATCGAAAAACCGATCAACCAAGTACATTATATGCTAGGAGCGCAGGCATATAGTATTCGGGATGATCGAAAAACAGGTTTGTTACTGCTTAATAATCTATTGGGCGGTATGGGGATGAGCTCGATCCTTAACCTATCAATTCGGGAAAAATATGGAATAGCCTATACCATTGAGTCTAACTACACCATGTTTTCTGATACAGGCTTGTTTACCATTTATCTGGGAACAGATGTGGAAAAAGTAAAGCGTGCAAAGCGACTTGTTTTTAAAGAGTTGGACAAGCTGAAGGATAAAGGGCTGACAGAGATTCAGCTCAAGAAAGCAAAAAATAAATTTAAAGGACAGATTGCGCTAGCAGAAGAAAATCGAATGAGCATGATTATTGCGGTGGCCAAAAATATTATGGACTACGATCGTATCATTTCACTGGACGAAGTATTTGCTAAAATTGATGCGGTTTCGGCACGTGAGTTTCACGATATCGCCATTGATATCTTTGATGAGACAAAGCTCTCTTCTCTGGCTTTTGTTCCCGAATAACCGACCGCTTATTCCCGACAATACTTGCATAGAAAATCAACTTTATCTATGTTTGTGTTTTAACTATGACATTATCAATGAAAACAGCTTATGTTTTTCCAGGTCAAGGGGCGCAATTCGTAGGAATGGGCCAAGACCTTTACAATTTGAACGAAGAAACCAAAGCCTTATTCGAAAAGGCAAATGATATTTTGGGTTTCCGTATTACGGATATTATGTTTTCGGGAACGGATGAAGAGTTGAAACAAACCAATGTTACGCAACCGGCCATTTTTTTGCATTCCGTAATTCTAGCTAAAGCTCTGGGAGCAAGCTTTCAACCTTCTATGGTTGCGGGACACTCATTAGGCGAGTTTTCAGCCCTTGTAGCAGCAGGAGCCCTGTCTTTTGAGGATGGACTACGTTTGGTGGCACAACGCGCAAACGCGATGCAGAAAGCCTGTGAAGCGCAACCCTCGACAATGGCCGCTATCTTAGGATTGGATGATGAAACGGTAGAACGCATCTGTGCGGAAGTTGAAGAAGTTGTTGTACCAGCAAACTACAATTGCCCGGGTCAGTTGGTTATCTCAGGATCGATCGAAGGCGTAGACAAAGCTTGTGTTTTATTGACAGAGGCAGGCGCTAAGCGTGCTCTTAAGCTAAACGTTGGTGGTGCATTTCACTCTCCTTTAATGGAGCCAGCAAAAGTAGAGCTGCAAGCCGCAATTGAGGCGACAGAAATCAAAACGCCTGTTTGTCCGATTTATCAGAATGTGGATGCAAAGCCATATACCGATCCGGCACAGATTAAAGAAAACTTAATTGCGCAATTAACTGGTGCGGTGCGTTGGACACAGACCGTTCAAAATATATTAGCTGACGGAGCAGAGGCATTCGTTGAGGTTGGTCCAGGAAATGTATTACAAGGACTAGTCAAGAAAGTTGACCGTACGGTACAGACCTCGGCAGCGACAGTAGAAGCATAATAATGATACAAGCATAAAAAAAGAGGCCCAGGCCTCTTTTTTTATGCTTCAACTTCCGTTTTTGGCGGAAAGTTCTTGTGTTTTCTTTTACTGATTTTATCCTGGTTGACAGGTTGTGGTACTTTCACATAATAGCCCGTACCATCGTACTCCCGGTTGTTTGGTTGCTCCATACAATCGGTCGAACAACAGCCTTTCATTTCCCATCCACAGGCATCACATTGCGTGAAATGCTCATTACATAAGGCATTCGCACAGTTGATCATCTTTGATGTCGTAACGCCACAGTTCTTACACGTGGAAACGATCGAAGGATTTACCGCATTCACATCTACCGTAACGCGGTTGTCGAATACATAACACTGTCCTTCAAAATCTTCTCCGCCAGCTTCTTTGCCGTACTTAATAATTCCACCGTGCAACTGGTATACATCTTCAAAACCTTCTTTTAACAAGAGAGCAGATGCCTTTTCACATTTGATCCCACCTGTACAGTAGGTCAAGATTTTCTTGTCCTTATATTGCTCCAGCTCTTTTATTTTCTCTGGAAATTCACGGAAGTTTTCGATATCCAATGTAATCGCATTCTTAAAACGACCAACATTGTGCTCGTAGTTCGAACGTACATCCAGAATAACCACATCCTCTTGATCCTTCATCGCCAAGAAATCCTTAGGCTCTAAGTGTATACCGGTCTGCTTATTCGGGTCGATCTCCTTTGGATCACGAAGACCAGAGTGTACAATTTCCGGCTTATAGCGGCAGTGCATCTTAATAAAAGAAAGCTCTTCTACATCGTCGATCTTAAACTCCGTCTTGTTAAAGCGTCCATCTGCATAGACAGCATCCATATAGGCTTTACACGCTTCTGGAGTGCCCGAGATTGTGCCGTTAAGCCCTTCGTCCGCCACAATAATACGGCCGACAAGATTAAGCGATTGACATAATTCTAAGTGTTCTGCGGCAAATTGCTCCGCATTTTCGATAGGACTGTAGCAATAGTACAGTAATGTTTGATATTGACTCATATGCATTGATACCGCTGCAAACGGCGTTTAATGTGTTGTTAAATATAAATTACGGGGCAAAGTTAAGGAAAAAAATCAACCCAAGATTGACCAAGGTCACTTTTTCAAGATCTTCTGAAGAATTGGAGCGATCATTTGAAACAAAAAACGGACATACAAAAGCATGTCCGTTTAAATATTTTTAGTCGGTTCTGATTAACGTACTTGAGTAAATTCCCAAGTGTTATCGAAGATAAATGAACCATTTACACCTGTGCTGATATATCCTTTTCCATTAAGGGTGAAAGATACTGCTTTTTCACGTGCGTCAGCAGGAAGATTCTGGTGTTTATCTGTCCATGAATCTGAAGCCGGATCATATTTCCATACCGTATTCGTGATACTTGATCCACTTCTTCCGCTTACTACATAACCGTTGTTGCCAATTACGAAAGCACCAGCATTGTATTTTCTTACATCATACGTGTAGCTCGCGTCACTTCTGTTAAGATCAGCTAAAGGCTTCCAGTTTGTTCCATCAAAAGAATAGAAATCTTCTGGCAAGTTTGCGCTGTTCGCATAACCACCACCTACATAAGCTTTGTCGCCGATTACAAAAGTAAATGCGAATGCTTTCTTGTATTTAAATGGTGAAGGGATTTCTGTCCATACGTCTGTTGCTGGATCGTACTTGTAAAAATCACTAAATTTATTGTCTGTTTTAGTAGAACCTAAACCAACGTAAGCAAATTTACCTAAGGTAAAAGCTACGGCTCCATAGCG
Source organism: Sphingobacterium psychroaquaticum (assembly GCF_004421025.1). NCBI lineage: Bacteria > Pseudomonadati > Bacteroidota > Sphingobacteriia > Sphingobacteriales > Sphingobacteriaceae > Sphingobacterium > Sphingobacterium psychroaquaticum. The sequence goes on from NZ_CP038029.1 coordinate 84,315, forward strand.
TGCTTTGCCTGGAAAATCTGCGATCTTAGTCCATTTATCTGTTTTAGGGTCGAATTTGTAGAAATCATTTAAATCATCTGTTCCAGTTGATCCTGTACCTACATAACCAATGCCATCAATCGAAAAACCAACGGCCATTTGACGTGCTGTACCTGTAAAGTCAGCGATATCACTCCATGTGGTGCCATTGAAAGATGAACCATCATTGACAACACCTTCATTTCTTACATATCCCCCAACAACATAGGCAACATTATTAATCGTGAAAGATGCTGCTCCATTTCTAGGGTCATTCTTGAACACTGTTGATCTCACCCACTCCGTTGGACCGTCGTCAGTTGTTTCATCGTCATCGCTTTTGCTACAAGAGTTGAATGAGGTAAGGGCAATAGCGCATACTAAAATCAACGATAGCCAATTTTTCTTATTCATAAATTATTTAAATTTAGTGTACAATATATTCAATTTAATTTTTGGTTTGGCCTGTTCTGTCGCAATTACTGCAGTATTAAACGTGCTGAACAAACCTGGTGTTACTGTGCTAAGATACAAAGTCTTGTCATCGTATGTACTCGTCGATTTCAAGGTTTTTAAATAGGAGATCAAATTGAACGTGTATGTTCCGTTTCTTCCTGTTTGATTGCCGGCCTTAAATCCAGCTTGTTGGATTCCTGAGCCGTATGCGGCGGTGATGTAACTCACCGGAATCCCGTCATGATCCGCAACGAAAAGCATTAAGCTTCCAGGAATTGGATACATGGTGTTCATGCTCGGAGTTGATGTCTCAATAACCAATTCGGCCTTGTTGACCGAAACAGTCTCATCTAGAATAAAATCCTTTAACGAAGGGAATGACAATTTCGCGACAACACCTGCCCCTGATTGTACAAACGTAACACCTCCTGTGGCCGATGTCTTCACCTCTTTATTTGTTAAAGAAAGAGATTCAAAGGCTGTCCCTGTCCTGTCATAAGAGATATTGTTGTATTGAAAATCGCGTTGTGTAATAACTAATACTTTGGCGCCCGTCTTTTTAAAACCATCGGTGCCGGTATAGCTGTAATTAATTTTAAACTGTAGCGTGTCGCTTAGTGCGATTACAGCACTGTTGTTTTTATCTGGAACAAGCGCTAATCCATTGAAATACTCTTGGAAGTTTTCATTCGAAGCAACTTTGATATCGTTCGCTTGGATCATATCAAAAATTTCTTTTCCGATACCGCTGTTCAACTTGATGTCTAAGGAATCTATTGCCCGAATATGAGGGGTAAAAGATAATGCTCCTAGTTCGCTTGTTTCATATGTAAACTTGCGCTTTGAAAAAATAGATGGCCCCGTTACATAAATGGGAATCGCTGTATTCTGAATACCTCCTGTTAAGGTCGTTGTTTCTAGAGGCTCCGAAATTTTGTGTACAGAGAATTTCTGAACTTTCGTCGTATCACCATAATAATAACGCGATGTGCTTGGCTTAAGAACGAGGTTTAATGAATCGAATACTGCAGTCGTCGGAATGTCATTGGTGAAGCTGGTAAAGCCTAAGCGGAAGTAAGAGGTGGATTGCACCGAACCAAGATTTGGTATAACCGCTTTCCCGACTAAAATCGCACCTGTTGCCGACGAAGGCATATTATCAAGCTGAACGGTCGAGGTATGTACCGTAAAAGAATCAACTGCAGATACACCAACATTGCTCGTTGCCGAGTTGTCCAACATAACACTCATATCCTTATCACATGCACTTGCTACGATCAGCGTAAATATGGGCAGGGCAAATTTGTTTAGCGTTCTCTTTAAAAATTGATTCATATATCTTGTTTGACTGGCAAAAATAATTAAATAGAACTGTTAATCAGTGTTATATTTTGTTAAAAGTGCCTAATTCTTTATGCGTTGCAAATCTACTAATTTAAATTTGTATTAATAATGTTAAAAAAGTTTAAAATACTGCTGTTAATCATCGCCCTAACGGCAAGTGGGATCGTATTGGTGCTTGGCATCTGGCTGTACGGAAGTTATAAAAACAGGCAGGAGCTATTCTTGGGAACAGCCGAGAGATCCTTGTTTAATGTACTGCAAAACTACTACCAAAACGAAGTCTCTGCTGCCTGGAAAAAGGAGCAAATGGAGCCGCTTGAAAAGAACAAACGCTATGACGCTTTGATGGGACTATTGAAGTCGGTATACCCCGATATCGACTTGACAAAATTCCGCTCAGCACTGGACACTTCGGAGCTCCGGCGCATGCATATGCGGCGAGTCAAACAGGTTGGACGAGGGAAGGATGCGCCGGATCAGTTGTTGCCTCTATACTTGTTGGAAAAGATGAACTTCAATGACCAACTCCTCGATACATTAGAAACACGGTTGGTGAAAGCGTTCGCACGGAATAAGATCGAGGCAAAATTTGTTCTTCGTTTGGAGGAAATCAAACAAGATGAATTTGATCAGTACTATGGACGAAAAGCGCGGAAGGACAAACTTATGACCCGACCAATTTTGGTTAATCCGGCGGAGGATCAATTTCTGGTCGCTAAGTTTCAAGCTCCATGGGGGTATTATATTTCCAAAATGTGGGTGCAGGTTTTGTTTTCTATTCTTTTATTGATTGCACTGCTGGGGACCTTTATATATTTATTGAAAACGATAAAAAAGCAAAACGAGTTAGCACTTTTGCGGCGATCATTTATCAACAATATGACGCATGAACTGAAAACGCCCGTTGCAACCGTTATGGCAGCAATTGAGGCTATTCAACATTTCGGAGCAAAAGATGATAAGGTCAAAATGGAAAAATATCTGGAAATCTCCAAGCATGAATTAGAACATTTACATGAAATGATTGAACGGGTATTGGAGCTGAATGTGGATGAAACAAATGGCGTAGTGCTTTCCTTGAGCCGGTTTGATATACGGCGTGTTGTAGAGGGGGCATTGCAAGCATTGCAGGTGTCTTCGAAGAAAGAAGTTCATATTTCAAGGGATCTTCCTGACGAACCGCTTTTTATCGTAGGCGACGAGTCTCATTTGCGTAATGTGGTTGCAAACTTGTTGGATAATGCTGTAAAATATTCAGAAGAACCAGTTTTGCTCCATATACGCCTTAAGGAAGATCCAGAACGCGTGCAACTCTCGATTTCAGACAAAGGGAAGGGGATAGATCCGGTTCATCAAAAACAAATATTCGATATGTTTTACCGGGTTCCAGAAGGAAATTTACATGCCGTAAAAGGTTTTGGATTAGGACTGGCATATGTCAAACAGGTCGTAAGCCGTCACGGTGGGGAAATCGTCGTTCGTAGTGCGTTGGGAGAAGGAAGTACATTTACTGTTTCTTTGCCGATGAAGGAAGTCCTATTAAAGAAAGAAAACCATGGTTGATATTTTATATGTAGAGGACGAGGCCAGTTTAGGGATGATTGTCTCGGATAGTTTAGAGTCCCATGGCTTCTTGGTGAGGCATAAAGAGAATGGGCGTGATGCGTTGGCCGCCTTCCAACATAAAAAACCTGATATTGTTGTGCTTGACGTGATGATGCCGCTTATGGATGGATTCACGGTAGCAGAGGAGATTAGAAGAGTTGATACAACGGTTCCTATTTTATTCTTGACAGCGTTGACGCAAACAGAGGATGTTGTGAAAGGCTTTCATTTGGGGGCAAACGATTATGTGCGAAAGCCATTTAAGATTGAAGAGTTGGTCGTGCGCATTGAAGCGCTAACGCGACGAACGGCACAATTGGCGGTCGCAAAATTTTGCTATATCGGGGCGTATATTTTAGATACACAGAAGTCTACGCTATCTCACGGCGAGAAACAAGAAAAGTTGTCGTTTCGTGAAGCCGAATTATTAAGACGCCTGTTTGAACATAAGGATCGAGTTGTTCCACGTGAAGAAATTATTAAAGCCTATTGGAACGATGATACCTATTTTACCGGAAGAAGTTTAGATGTCTTTATTAGTAGGATCCGAAAATATCTGGCTGCTGATGAGCGAATCAAGATAACGAATATCAGAGGGGTTGGTTATATGCTAACCATTGATTAACTTGGGTTTGTTCACTAAAAGGATAACTATGAAAGCGTTAATCATTGTCGATATGCAGTATGATTTTTTGCCTGGCGGCAACCTTGCCGTGGCGGAGGGGGATCAAATAATTCCGGTCATAAATAGCATTCAGCAGCAATATGATGTTGTTGTTGCTACGCAGGATTGGCATCCGCTCCATCATATCAGCTTTGCGTCACAGCACCCAGGGAAGAGGGGCGGGGATGTTATAGAAAAAGATGGAAAAGAACAAGCGCTATGGCCAGACCATTGCGTACAAGGGACCCGCGGTGCTGCACTTTCGGAGGCGCTCAATAACCAGCCGATTGCTGCTGTTTTTAGAAAAGGAATGGACCCAAAGATCGATAGTTATTCAGGTTTTTTTGATAATGGACAAGAGAAAAGTACGGGCCTTTCTGGTTATTTAAAAAACATGAATATCGATGAAGTTCATGTGTGTGGATTGGCGGCGGACTATTGTGTGTACTTTACGGCTCTTGATAGCCTATCCGAAGGATTTAATACGGTGATCTTAGAAGATGCAACACGAGCAATTGATGCTGCCGGCTTTGAAATCAAGAAGGAAATATTCACCCGGTTGGGAGGAGAGGTTCAAAAAACAAGCCCCTTTAAGTAAATAAAGAGGCTTGTAGGTATTTGATTGTAAAATGGATTCTACGGTTATATAAGTCCTTTTTGATTTAACAATTCTGCAATTTGTACAGCATTTGTCGCCGCGCCCTTGCGTAAGTTGTCTGCAACAACCCATAAATTTAAGGTTTTGTCCTGAGATTCATCACGACGGATACGTCCAACTAAAACCTCATCTTTACCATGGGCATCCTTCGGCATCGGATATTTTAAATTTGCGGGATCATCCACCACGATAACACCTTCTTCCGCGGCTAAAAGTTGACGAACTTCATTCAAATCAAAGTCGTTCTCAAACTCTATGTTAACCGACTCAGAGTGGCCTCCCATCACAGGGATCCGGACTGTTGTTGCGGTAACACGGATGGAATCATCACCCATAATTTTATTGGTTTCTTTGATCATTTTCATCTCTTCCTTCGTGTACCCATTGTCTTGGAAAACATCGATATGCGGGATAACATTAAGGTCGATCTGGTATGGATATGCTTTTTCCCCGTCGATACCGGCACGCTCATTCATTAATTGATCAACAGCTTTTACGCCTGTACCAGTAACCGATTGATAGGTCGATACGACAACACGCTTGATTTTATATTTTTCGTGAAGTGGTTTTAATACCACAACCATTTGTATGGTCGAACAGTTTGGATTGGCTATGATCTTGTCTGCCGCAGTGAGGACATTTCCATTTACTTCCGGAACGACAAGCTTTTTTGTTGGATCCATTCGCCAAGCCGACGAATTATCAACAACAGTAATGCCTGCTTCTGCGTATAAAGGCGCATATGCAGTCGAAGTTTCACCACCAGCCGAAAACAAAGCAACATTAGGTTTTAATGCAATAGCCTCAGATGGTGTGACAACCTTATATTTCTTTCCCTTGAACTCAATTTCCTTACCCTTGCTCTTCTCAGATGCTACAGGAATTAATTCTGTTACCGGGAAATTACGCTCCGCTAAAACGGTTAAGATTTCCGACCCCACTAGGCCAGTTGCCCCTACTACTGCGACTTTCATACTTAATTAGTTTGTTTTATATGACTGATTGATAAATAATTTGTTTACATTTATTTATAAGGAACCAAACATACGAAATAAGCCGATTCTTTTCTAATAAATAGAAAATTTATTAATGATTTCGCCTTAAATTTAAATTTTTGCCAAAACAAACGCGGTTTGTTAAAAAAAATTCAATGCATTCTCCTTTTTACTTTCGCTTTTTTATCTGGATACAAGACGGCGTGGGCACAGATTGTCCTGACCGAGATACGAACGAACACAATTGGGGCTGACCTTCCTCCATATCCATACATTGAAATCTATAATAATGGTAACGCATCGCTGAACTTAACGGGGTACAAACTACATATTGATTCGGCCTGCTATCTCTTCCCTAATCGCCGTCTCGCTCCAAAGCAGTTCATGCTCTTGGTTCCAGCGGGAACAGAAGCTGAATTTCGTCACTTTGGGAATGTTGTGTCTTTGCTAGGGTGGCGATCACTGTCCCATAAAGGAGCCGTGGTGCAGCTGCTCGATCAGACCGGTATGATGATCGATAAGGTTGCTTACAGCGATCGTTGGTATGAAGGGGAACAAGTAAATAAGGCACCTAGTTTGGAGCGTATAAATCCAGGATATAAATGCAATGTACAGCCTAATTGGAAGGAGTCGTCTGCGCCTTTAGGAGGTACTCCAGGTTTCCGTAATAGTGTTTGGAACGAGTCTTATGTGCCGGCATTGTTGCCACAGGTAGAAATTCGTGATCCTCTCACGTTATGGTTAACTGTTGGGCTGCCGTTGCATCTTGCAGAAAACCTGTCGGGCGCGAGCTTTAGTTTTGTTGATGATCTAAATACGGTGAAGGAGGTTGTGCAGGAGGACGAAGGTATCCGTCTTCTATTAGAAAAATCTTTGGAGGAAGATTTGGTTTACGAGCTGAACATGACAGCATTATATTTTTGTGCTATTTCTTATCATACAAAGTTGGTTATTTTGAGATCTTCGGATGTTATGGAGCAAGATATTGTCATTAATGAGGTACTTTTCAACCCAAAGGACAATGGTGCTGCTTTTGTTGAGATCTATAACCGATCAGGGAAACCGATTGACCTTTCTACCTGCCTTTTGGGAGGATATCCAATTTCTTTGGAAAGGCATTTGTTGCTTTCAGGCGAATTTCGGGTTTTGACCACCTCGTTCGAGAACGTTGCACGCTATTATCCGGCAGCAGTACACGATGTTTTTATAGAAATGTTGCGTTTACCACGAATGGCAAATGCCGGCGGAGAAGTGGTGCTAAAAACAACACGTAAAACAATCGACAGTTTAGTTTATACCCGAGAAATGCATCAGCCCTTTTTGAGAAATGTTAAAGGAATATCGTTGGAACGTCGGGGGTATGATTTGGCCACGAATGCCCCGGGAAGTTTCACTTCGGCAGCAGTTTTGGCAGGTGGTGCGACCCCAGGGTATGAAAATTCGAGCTTTGTGGAAAAAAAAGAAGAAAAAAATAATCTTTTTTTGCGCAGCCAAACGATGTCTCCAAATGGAGATGGTGTAGAAGATTTTTTAACGGTAGTTTATGATTTTTCTATTGTAGATCCGATGCTTAACGTGACGATATTTGATGATAAAGGAAGGATAGTCAACCGATTGATTCGTAATAAAAGTGCAGGTCAGCGGGGAGAAATACGATGGGATGGAAAAGACGATAACGGGCAGGATGTGAAGGGAGGTTTTTATATTTGTCATGCGGAGTTGTATGGCTCTTTAGGTCATTTTCAGTCGTTTAAATTAACTTTTGTGCTGATACGAACATGAAGCAGCTATTGACAGAAGAGTAAAAAATGAACTATCTTTGGGGCAATGAAAGAGCGTATTATTATGATTGGTGCAAATGGTCAAATCGGATCTGAATTGGCTGTTGCACTCCGCCAGAAATTTGGCAATGAGAATGTCATCACTTCTGATATAAGACCCCCGGCAGAATTGAAGTCCGGAGAGATTTTTGAGACCATCAATGTCTTGGATAAAGATGCAGTGAAGGCATTATTAGTGAAATATAAACCGACACAAATATATTTATTGGCCGCGATGCTATCAGCTACAGGCGAGCAATATCCGATGAAAGCATGGGATTTAAATATGAATGGTTTGCTGAATGTGCTTGACCTCGCGTTAGAGTTGGGAATTAAGAAAATCTTTTGGCCGAGTTCGATCGCTGTTTTTGGTCCAAATTCACCAAAGCAACACACCGAGCAATATTGTGTCATGGATCCCAATAGCATTTATGGTATTAGTAAGTTGGCCGGGGAGCGCTTATGTGAATATTATCACCAAAAGTATGGCTTGGATATCCGTAGTGTTCGTTATCCAGGGATAATTTCTTGGAAGACAGCACCAGGAGGAGGTACAACGGACTATGCCGTACATATTTTCTTTGAAGCACTGCGCCAAGGGAAATACGCAAGTTTCTTGTCTGAAAACACGGAGCTGCCTATGTTATATATGGATGATGCCGTACGCGGAACAATTGAATTGATGGATGCACCAGCGGAGCAGCTATCGATCCGTTCAAGCTATAACTTAGCGGGTATATCCTTCACGCCGGCAATGATAGCAGAAGAAATTAAAAAAATTCTTCCTAATTTTGAGATGTCTTATGTCGAGAATGATCCTCGTCAAGCGATCGCCGACTCTTGGCCGGCGAGTATCGATGACGCCTATGCCCGTAAAGACTGGGGGTGGCAACCAACGTTTGATTTAGAGGCCATGACAAAAGACATGATTGAAAACCTCAAAACAAACATATAACAATGGGTAGAGCCTTTGAATTCAGAAAAGAAAGAAAATTTAAGCGCTGGGCCAAAATGGCCGTACAGTTTACGCGTCTTGGAAAAGAAATTGCGATTTCAGTAAAAGAAGGCGGACCACACCCCGAGAATAACGCACGCTTGCGGACGGCAATTCAGAATGCAAAAGCGGTTAATATGCCGAAAGACCGTGTCGAAGCGGCCATAAAACGTGCTTCTGAGAAAGATGCCAAAGGATATGAAGAGTACGTATATGAGGGTTACGGCCCACACGGTGTACCGGTACTTATCGAGACAGCAACTGACAACACGAATAGGACGGTAGCAAATATCAGAAGCTATTTCACAAAATCGGGCGGCTCCTTAGGAAAGACAGGGTCGTTAGACTTTATCTTTCAACGGAAGTCTATCTTTCGTTTCGCAGCAGCTGAAGACCTGGATATGGAAGAGCTGGAGCTGGAGTTAATCGATGGAGGTTTGGAAGAACTGTACTTGGAATCCGATGAGGAGGGTAAAGATATTGTGGTCGTGCAAACGTCATTTGAAGACTTTGGTAATATGCAAAGTTTACTCGAGGAGAAAGGTATAGAAGTTGCATCGGCTAAGTTGGAGCGTATTGCGTTGTCACATACCTCGTTAACAGAAGAGCAGGCTGCCGATGTTTTGAAGCTCATTGATAAAATTGAAGAAGATGATGATGTACAGGCTGTATATCACAATATGGAGTAAAACTCTGTTCTAAGAATAAAAAAAGAGGGCATTGCCCTCTTTTTTTATTAATATTTGCTACTTTTAGTGTTTGTGGGTGTGGTGTTTCTTGTATATAAGACTCCAGGCCCGGAAGATTTACTTTGTTACGCATGATGACGTTTGAAGAGTTTTTTGTTAAGAAGAAGATTGATTTATCTCTGCTACAGCAAAGAGACGAAACGTTATACGCTGAATTTCAAAGTCACTATGCGCAGATGGGCGAGAAGAGTTTCGACCATTCAAAGAAATTTTGGTTCAACAGGTTGCGCAAAGATTTTCTTTTAGTCGATACCGTTCCAAAGGAAGTAAAGCCAACAATAGTGGTGCAAGAGCAGCCTGTCGCAGCTGTGAAGGGTGCTGATGCGGAGGTTTCTGTGCCAACTAAAGCTGTTGGATTTAAACCGCGCTTTAAGGCCGCAACTACTAAAACGGTTGAGTCTGTTCCAGTAGAAGAACCGTCTAAAGAAGAGAATTCTGCCGTTGAAGCAAAACCTACGGCGACGAGTGCCCCGGCAGGGTTCAAACCTCGTTTTAAGGCTGGTGTTACGAAGGCTGCAGAAACAGATACATCGAACTCCTCGGTCGCAGAGCCTGTTAAGGAAGATAATCCTGCAGTAGAGGCAAAGCCTACGACGAGTGCCCCGGCAGGGTTCAAACCTCGTTTTAAGGCTGGTGTTACGAAGGCTGCAGAAACAGATACATCGAACTCCTCGGTCGCAGAGCCTGTTAAGGAAGATAATCCTGCAGTAGAGGCAAAGCCTACGACGAGTGCCCCGGCAGGGTTCAAAGCTCGTTTCAAGGCTGGTGTCACGAGGGCTGTGGAAACAGATACATCGAACTCCTCGGTCGCAGAGCCTGTTAAGGAAGATAATCCTGCAGTAGAGGCAAAGCCTACGACCACGAGTGCCCCAAAAGGGTTCAAGCCGCGTTTTAAGGCCGGTATTACCAAAAATAAACCATCAGATGCGGGTTCATCTGAAAACATATAAAATTATAACCTAATTAATGTAAACATGTTAAAGGAAGAAAGACAAGCCTATATTATTCACCAAATAAATCTACACAACAAAGTGTTATCTTCAGACTTAAGTGTTCAGCTTAACGTTTCTGAGGATACTATTCGTAGAGATTTGAATGAGCTTGCGGAGAACGGGCAGGTGCTTAAAGTATACGGAGGAGCACTATCAAAATCATTTCAATTTCCGTTTCAAGATGGAAATGTATATGCAAAGGAGTCTAAGAAAGAGATTGCTAAAAAGGCTATTTCATTAATCCAAAATGGAATGACGGTTTTGGTTGGTGGTGGGACAACCATGATCGAGTTAGCACGTTTGATTCCCAATGATGTACAGTGTACTTTTTTTACTATTAGCCCGCTTGTTGCCTTAGAATTAGCTGAAAAAGATAATATCGATGTTATATTAGTTGGGGGCAAATTGTCTAGAAATACCAATATTGTCACTGGTGCGCAGGTTATTAATGAGTTGTCTGAAATCCGCGTCGACCTATGTCTACTGGGAACAAATAGTTTGTCCGTAGACGAAGGAATTACCGACTCGGATTGGGAGGTGGTACAAATTAAGCGCGCGATGATCAAAGCTTCACAAAAGGTCGTTATTCTTAGTATCGCCGAGAAATTGAATTCTAACCAAAAAATGCGAGTTGCCCCGTTACGAGACGTCTCTTACTTAGTTACCGATCTAGATCCGGATAATCACAAATTGAAGGAGTTTGCGAAATCGTTGACGGTATTATAAGCTCGAGAATTATTGCTTTTAAGAATTCTGTAAGGATTACGTGTGTATGAGGATTCCGTCATTGCCTGGTTTTACGCCAGAAGCGTTCGACAAATATTTTAAAAACACGGGCTGGTTAATGCTAGCCCGTGTTGGTTCATTGTTTATAAAAATGTTGGTAACAGCTTTGCTGTTACCCAACTATCTAGGGCCGGAGCTTACTGCAGCCTTAAACTATCCACTGATCATTCTTTTTACAGGTATTTGTACCCTCGGAACGGATGCGCTCGTTACCCGGCAGTTATTGCAACATCCGGAAAAGGAAAATGAGCTATTAGGTTCTGCGTTACGATTGCGGTTGGTCGGCGGACTGGTTGCTATCCCCTTGATTTATTTGACATATTACGGGATAAGTCACTTTGGGACAAATGCACCTGCTGCCTCTTTTAAGCAAATTGTAATGATGTCGCTTATCTGTTTAGTGCAGGCAACACAGATTATAGATAGTTATTTTCAATCGAAGACACAAGGCAAGTACATTATGTATGTGCAAGTGACAGCAAATATCCTGTCTGCCTTGTTAAAACTAGGGCTGGTCCTCCTGAAAGCGCCTATCGATGCATTCATTGTCATGTTGGTGATCGATGTTCTCCTGTTACAAGTAGGTTATATTCGGTATTACCGCAAGCAAGGTAAGTCTATTTTCAATTGGAAATACAACCCGGCTATAGCGCGACAACTGTTGGCGTTGGGGTGGCCTCTGGCTTTCTCTGCTATTTTCGTCAGTCTCTATATGAAAGTAGGACAGATCATGCTTGATATGATAAAGGGAAATAGTGTGTCTGGTATATATAGTGTTGTTTCACAACATACGGAAAGTTGGTTTTTCATTGCAACGGCAATTTGTACGGCGGTATTTCCTGCGATTATGAATTTTCGTAAGAACGAACCTACGCTCTACCAGAAGCGGATGACCAATTTGTATGATCTTATGGTGGTCGTCAGCGTGACTATTGCGCTCGCTATTACTTTTGTTGCACCATTTTTGTATGCAACGTTTCTAAAGCCAGAGTACTTGGCTGGAGCACAGGCGCTACAAGTGAATGCTTGGGCTGGTGTGTTTGCCTTTTTAGGAACGGCTAGTGGGCAGTATCTTATTGCCGAAGGCTTAACACGGATCAGTCTCTTGCGGACCCTCTTTGGCGCTATAACCATCATAATTTTGAACCTGTTGTTGATTCCTAAATACGGGATGGTTGGGGCAGCAGCAGCAAATGTTTTGGCACAAGCGGTATCAACGTTTTCGCTGCTTGTTTTTGCGAAAACCAGGGCGCAAGGATTTATCTTACTACGGTCTTTATTTTTTCTTAATATTTTATCGAAAATCGTTGATAGACATTCAAAATAAATCGCTAGTTTAGACCAAAACCATAATTATGAAACAAGAAGGTTCATACACGTCATTATTAAACACAAGGGTCTTACGAGGGCTGTTGTCACTCGGTGGAAAGGGATATTTTGTGCAGCGCGGCTGGCTTCAGTCGTATAAGCATAAACAAGCTTTATCGCCTACAGGCGAACCTATTCCTTGGCTGACGTACTCTTTTTTGGACTTTATTGAAGGGCGGTTGAACAAAGAGCTGTCACTATTTGAGTATGGTGCTGGAAATTCTACTTTTTTTTTCGCTAAACAAGTTAAAACCGTTCGGTCGATTGAAAATAATGAAGAATGGTACGCTAAGATAAAAGGCAACCTACCAACAAATGTTGATATTTCTTTCGTCCCGCTTGGAGATAAAGCGTATCAAGAGGCTATTCTTCATGAAAATAGTGATTTTGACATTGTATTAGTGGACGGTAGAGAGCGTGTTGCATGTCTAAAGAATGCAATGCAAAAGCTGAGCAATAAGGGGGTTATTATCTTAGATGATGCGGAACGGGAGAAGTACAAAGAAGCTTTCGAATATATGAAAGCAAAAGGATTCAGACATATACCTTTTTCTGGCATAGCTATTGGTGCTATCCATGATAAATCCACGGTTGTTTTTTACCGGGATCAAAACTGTTTAGGAATATAGATGCGCGAATTAGCTCCCATTGTTTTATTTGTTTATAATAGACCGAAGCACACACGGCAGACATTGGTGGCTTTGGAAAAAAATCTACTGGCTTCAGAATCCGTTCTTTATATAGTATCGGATGGCCCTAAAAATGCAGATGCGATTGAACTTGTTAATCAAGTACGTGCTATTATCCGTGAACCATGGGAGTTCAAACATATTCATATCATAGAGCGCACAAAAAATATTGGACTTGCAGAGAATGTGATTGATGGGGTAACGAAAGTGGTGAATGAGCATGGACGTATTATCGTGTTAGAAGACGACCTTGTCACTTCGCCCTATGCGTTGACTTTCTTTAATGATGCCTTGGATTGTTATGTGGAGGAAGAACGGGTGATGCAGATTAGTGGTTATATGTACCCGGTACAACACCCAAAGCGATTACCAAAATCCTTTTTCTTTCGTGTGGCCAATAGTTGGGGCTGGGCGACCTGGAAACGAAGCTGGGATAAATTTAACCCGGATATTGATGTCCTAACAAAAGATTTTAAGCGGAAGGATATCCGCCGCTTTAGTATTGATGGTAAAGAGAACTTCTGGAAGCAAGTAAAGGATTTTAAAGCAGGAAAGATTAATTCGTGGGCTATTCGTTGGTATCTTTCCGTTTTTAATCAAAATGGGCTGGTTTTGTATCCGCGAAGCTCCATGACCCAAAATATTGGTACCGATGGATCCGGAACGCATTCCGATGTAGATAATGTATACCGTGTTGAACTGGCTACTACTAAGATAAAGTATTTCCCAACAGAAATTGAAGAGCACAAAAAAGCGTATGAATCGATAAAATATTTTTATGCGCATCGAAAAGGTAATTTGCTTGAACGTGCTGTTCGTTTTTTAATGAAAAAATTCTCTAAAAAATAAAACGTGCTGACACCCAAGATTTCGATTATTACTATTGTGTATAATAATGTCAGAGACATTGAATACACCATTCGTTCTGTAATGAAGCAGACCTATCCTAATATAGAATATATTGTGGTAGATGGTCTTTCTACGGACGGCACATTGGAGGTTATTGAGCAGTATCGGGAAGAGATTTCAGTACTAGTCTCCGAAAAAGATAAGGGGATTTATGATGCGATGAACAAGGGACTGGCCTTAGCGACAGGAGATTACGTCTTGTTTTTAAACTCCGGCGATGAATTGTATGAAGATATGACCTTAGAGAAAGTGTTTTCGAGTGCGGAGAATGCTGATATCTACTATGGGGAAACCAAATTGGTGGATGAGGATCGTAATATATTGGGAGATAGGCGTCATAAGGCGCCAAAGAAATTTGATTGGAAATCGTTTAAATATGGCATGAATGTCTGTCATCAGGCCATTTATATAAAACGGAGTATTGCCGAGCCTTACGATATGCAGTATCGCTTGAGTGCCGATATAGATTGGATTATCCGTGCAGCACAAAAGGCAGATAAGATTGTTAATGTCAATCAGTATGTAGCGAAGTATCTTGTCGGAGGCATGTCCCAGCAACGGCACCGGGAGAGCCTTAAAGAACGGTATGATATTTTTAAGAAATACTACGGTACAGTGCCGAATATAATAAACCATGGGGTTATTGCGGCACGGTTACTTTTACACCGATTAAAAAATGGCAAAACAAGAGACTAACAACGGCATGCTCAACCCGGATATTTTGGTAGAATTGGCCAACACAAAAATGCCTTTTGGCAAGTATCAAGGTTGGTTGTTATGTAATTTGCCTGAGCCATACCTGGTTTGGTTCCACCAAAAGGGATTCCCTGCCGGAAAGCTAGGTGTACAGCTTGCAACCCTCTACGAAATAAAACTCAATGGCTTAGAATATTTGCTTAAGCCATTGATAAAAAAGTAGCGAACAAAAAGTATTATCCAAACAATACTAACGCCACCAATAATGTCACAATCACATTAAATGTTTGTGCAATAAGAAAGGCGTACAAGGGCTTTTTGTTGTTGTGTACAAATAAGTCCTTGAAATTTGTTTCTAGCCCAATGGATGTAAAAGCAAGGGTAAACCAAAGACCTTGAACACTTTTAAGCCCATCTTTTACGGTGTCAATCTTTTCGGGAGATATTACGAATGAAAATAGAAGAGAGGCAAATATAAAGCCGAGGACAAATTTTGGAAAGCGATCCCAGATAACTTTAAGGGTCGGCTTCTCTGCATTTTCGGCACTCTTAGATTTGGAATATGTCCAATAGATACTGATCGCAAATGCTGCAATTCCTAATAATACGTTTTGGGAGAATTTAACAATAGTACTGATTTTTAAAGCTTCATCGCCAACAAGGGAGCCTGAAGCGACAACGGCCCCTGTGGTGTCGATACTACCGCCGAGCCAGGCGCCGGTCACCTCTTGGGATAGACCCATCCAGTTGGCCATGTATGGCATAAAAATCATCATCGGAATAGCGGTGATTAATACCAAAGAGATGACATAAGACAGCTTTTTCGAATCACCTTTTATTGCGCCAGAGGTCGCTATGGCTGCCGAGACACCGCAGATTGAAACTGCGCTAGAGAGCATCATTGACATCTCTTCATCGATCTTAAGCTTTTTACAAAGCCAAAACGCAAAATACCATACCGAGATAACAACCACCAAGGCTTGAATAAGGCCCAATGAACCCGCCTTTAGAATGTCCCCAAAAATAACGGTGGTTCCGAGGAGAACTAAGCCTATTTTTACATAGAGCTCTGTGGACAAAGCTTCTTTAAACCAGTTTGGTAGTTTGAAAAAATTACTGATAGCAAGGCCGATGGCTAAACTGAAAATAACGGCCTCTAGGTTATATTCTTTGACAACATTGTTTCCTGCGATAACCAAAGCAATAAGCGTGACGACAAAAACGATCGGAAAAACAATTAACAGGTGCTTAACTGGTTTGCCTAATAGAAAGGCACCCAAAATGGCAATACCATAAACCAATAAAAACTGCCCACCTATTTTAAGTAAATTGTCTGCGCCAAGGATTTTTGTGCTTAGTACTTCGATTGTTTCCCATGAAAACGAAGGTTTAGGAATGTTAACACGTAATAAAGCCAAAAATATAATGGCTAATCCTAGAATTACAACAACCCAATCTTCCGTGAAGGTAATTTTCTTTGATGTGGACATAATAATGTTTAAGTTGATCAGCTTCCTGATAAAATTGTCGTGAAAGTACACAATTTATAGGAATTACCACCCTTTCGACATTGTTATATCTCAGCATCAAAGAATTGTTACCATCATTTCATAGAAGGATTATTTCCAGCTATATCGTAATGTCACGCCATAGGTACGAGGGTCGCCGACAATGCCAGCGTATTGCCCGTAGCTTCCTGGTGCAGCAAGTAGTTGTTCGTAGTAATCTTTGTTGGTTAAATTGCGGCTCCATACCAAGACCGAAACACCATTGTTTGCACGGAAGCCTACACGTGCGTTAATCAAGCTATATGCGTCGATATTAAGATATTCGGAAGGGGAGGGGCTCGATGAAAATTTGGAGCGGAAGAAAAGATCGGCCGCTAAGAAGAAGTTCCCGGACAGACCAAGTAGGTTTCCTTCTGTGTTTACTTCTCCGCCGAAGGAACCGGACCACTTTGATATACCAGGAAGTGCGCCTCCAGAGATATCTTTGAAGGCCTCTGGTCCTCCGACTTCTTCGAGTGGAACCGGTGCATTGGTAAACTTCACATACTTTCCGTCGGTATAAGCTAAGGCGGTATTAAAGCGGAGGTGCTGCCCAATTCTGACACTTCCATCAAGCTCGATACCTTTTACGCGTACTTTCTCGGCATTCGCTAGGTAGCCCCTGTTTACCCCTGGGTCTGGGGTTTGTACTTGCGTTTGGTAGTCTTTGATGTCCGTTTGGTAGAAGGTAATGTTTAGGATCGAGTTCTTAGTCGGATTAGATTTTAAACCAAATTCTTTATGGTTTACGGCTTCCGGTTTTACGCGTGCTAAATCCAACAGGACTTCGCCATTAGCTGTCGGTAAACCACCAACATTGATGCCGACCGGTTTATAGCTAATTGCATAAGTGGCATAACCATTGAGCTGACTGTTGACTTTATATTGTATCGAAAGCTGTCCGGAGATATTATCCGCGGAGGCATCTGTATTAAAAGACTGATTGCTATAGATACTGTTTTTAAGTGCGAGTAACGCGGGGTCCGTTGTCTCGAGTCCACCGTAGCGCTGACGATCATAATCGGCTTTTTTCTTGTCGTAGTTATACCGTAATCCTGGAAGTAGATGTAATTTCGGTGTGATCGCCCAGTCTATTTGTGTGTAGGCTGCTAAGCTCGTACTGCGAATGCCATAGGTTGTTTTTATACCAAAATTATCGAAAAGGCCCGGCGTTTTCCATAAGGCACTGGTGGATGATTGTGCGAAGCGCCATAAAGCAGAGCCTCCTTCCTCGGTATGCACGGGATCGGTGTTAAGGTCTTGCCATAGACCAAACAAACCAACTACGCCGCTGACAGACTCGCTGATCTTTCCGGAGTATCGAAACTCTTGCGACCATTGATTATGTTTAGAATTGCCGGCAGATATGGTGAAAACAGGAAGACCAATATAGTCACGGTCGTTTAACGGAACCCAGTCCCAATAACGCCAGGCCGACGTTGAAGTTAAGGTGCCGTTACCTATTTTTACATCGGCGGTCAGCGAAACGCCTCCGAGTTCATTGTCGGCTTTGGATTGTGTATCGAGATCGATTTTGCGTTCGAATGCACTTTGATAAGGTAGGGTATAGCCTAAATCGTCAATTATCGCATTAAATTGCCTGTATGCCGCTCGTTTTGTGGTGACAACGCCGGCAACCCCCCAACCGTAACCATCTGGGCGTTGGGTTGTTTTGTCGGCCGCTAGAACGATCTTCACATCATCAGTTGGGGTGTAAAGAAGTTGTCCTCGCAGACCAAGGTTATTGGTGTTGTTGATGTTTCGGTTAGTGTGTACATTGAAGAGCGTTCCATCTCGCTGTGTGCCTGAAAATGAGATACGTGCCGCAAGTTTGCTGGACAAAGGACCCGTGATGGATGTTTTGGCTTGTACATAACCGTAGTTCCCGTAACTGGCTTCAAACGTTGCTTCTGGCTTAAACTGTGGTAAACGTGATGTTATATTGAAAGCACCTGAAGTTGTGTTCTTACCAAATAGTGTGCCTTGGGGACCACGAAGCACCTCTATTTGTTCAATATCTATAAAATCTAATGCGGTGGCGGCAGGACGCGCTAGATAAACGCCATCAAGATAGAAACCAACACCGGGATCAATACCGTCGTTGGTTAAGCCATAAGTGGAACCCAAACCGCGAATATTGAGTGTCGTGTTGCGAGCGTTGGATGCATAGAGTTGAACGGTAGGAATGAGCTCTTTTAATCGGTTTACATTAAATGCCCCTGCTTCTTCGAGTGTTGTACCGCGGATTAAAGAGATGGGAATGGGGACTTCTTGTATTTGTTCTTTCCGACGACGGGAGGTTACTGTAACTTGTTCTAGAGAGGCTAAACTGGGGGTTAATTCAATCTGGGTTGGCGAGGTCTCTATCACTAGACGACGCGTTTGGTAACCCACTCTGCTTACGATTAAGGTGAAAGGGAGTTTTTGTCCGGTCACAAATTGGAAAAAGCCTTGCCTATCTGTTTTGACTTGGTGCGTTACGGCGTCCAGCTGTACGGTGACACCTTCTAGTGGTTCTTTGGTCTCGGCATCAATAATAGTTCCTGTTAAGGACGCATTAATAATGGGTTTTGTTTCGACCTGTGCGCGAGCGGTTTCTATATAGCCTATCGAGAGGCCGGCAAATAGCAAGGCTACTTGAAAAAGTTCTTTTTTCATAAATATGTATATATGTTGTTTGGATATTGTGGTTAGGTAGGGCGTGTCTTTAGCAACACATTCGCATTCGGGAAGTCGAGTAGGTAGAAGAGGTACTAAGCCGTCGTTGTCGAAGTCGGTTTGTTGTTTGGGTGTAGTAAGATGGTTCCATGTTGTATGAATAATTATGTCCGTATTCAAGTTGTCGTTGTCAATGCCTCTTGATAACGAGTGTTTTGCGAAAATATAAATAATATTTATATAACCTATCTTTTTAGTAGACTATTTTTTCAAGAACACAAAAAAGGCTCTCAAAACTAAATTTTGAGAGCCTCATTAAACAAAACTATGTAACCTTAAAAATTGTATTTATTATCGTCGATCATCTTTTTAGCAATACGTTGTCTCGCGTCTTTAACATTAAACGGTTCTGCTTTTGTAAAGCGACGTAAACCAACTAACATCATTTTCAACTCATCGCCTTCACCGAACGAATACAATGCTTCTTTAGCGGCAGCATATACTTTATCTATCGTGCTATACAGATATACTCGAGCCATATCTACCGGGTAGCTTGCTGCATCTGCACCTTGGGTGTGATGAATTTTTTCGGCACGCAGTAATACTGATTCAGCAACGTAGATATAACCTATCACATCTGCAATATTCATTAATATTTCCTCTTCTTTAGATAGAGACATCATAAGTTTCTGTACGGCTGCACCTGCCACAAGAAGTCCCGCTTTTTTTAGGTTGGCCAATATTTTCTTTTCTGCGGCAAAAGGAGTCTCATCTTCTTCCGCAAAGTCAGGAATAGACATCAGCTCATTGGCTACCGCTGTTGCTGGACCCATGAGGTCAAGCTCGCCTTTCATGGCGCGTTTTAAAAGCATGTCTACAACAAGAAGACGGTTGACTTCGTTGGTGCCCTCAAAGATCCGGTTGATTCGTGAATCGCGATAAGCTCTTTCCATTGGAGCTTCTGCTGAATAGCCCATACCACCGTAAATCTGTACGCCTTCATCGACCACATAATCCAACATTTCGGATCCCCATACCTTGATGATGGCACATTCGATCGCAAATTGTTCCACGGATTTAAGCTTTGCATCCGCCTCGCTCATACCGCCAGCGACCAACGATTCAAAGGCATCGTCTATATTTTGTCCAGCCCGATAAGCGGCCGATTCATTGGCATAAAGGCGAGTCGCCATTTCTGCCAGCTTATAACGAATAGCACCAAATTTAGAAATCGGTAGGTTAAACTGAACCCGTTCGTTCGCGTATTTTACAGCTTGTGAAGCCACCATACGAGCCGATCCTATCGTTGCGGCACCCAGTTTAATACGGCCGATATTTAAGATGTTTACAGCGATTTTAAAACCATTCTCACGCGTGGATAGCATATTTTCAACCGGAACCGCACAGTCATTAAAAAAGATCTGGCGGGTAGAAGAACCTTTGATGCCTAGCTTATGCTCCTCTGGATTCATTGTGATTCCTCCAAAGTCTTTCTCTACAATAAATGCAGTTAGGTTTTTATCGTCGTCAATTTTAGCAAATACAATAAAGATATCGGCAAACCCACCATTAGTAATCCACATCTTTTGACCGTTGATCAAGTAATGTGTGCCTTCTGGATTTAGCTTCGCTGCGGTACGTCCCGAGTTTGCATCCGACCCCGCATTTGGCTCCGTTAAACAATAAGCAGCCTTCCACTCGCCGGTAGCGAGCTTGGGGATATATTTGGTTTTTTGCTCGGCATTACCGTAGTACAAAATGGGTAAAGTTCCAATTCCTGTATGTGCTGATAGGGCGACGGCAAAAGAGAAGCCTCCCCCAACAGCTTCTGCAACAAGCATGGAAGTGTTGAAGTTTTTGCCAAAACCACCGTATTCTTCTGGAATAGATACGCCTAGCATACCCAATTCGCCCGCTTTATCCATCAGACTTTGCATCAAACCTTCCTCTTGTGCGTCTATACGATCGAGGTTGTCCAAGACTTCCGCTTCGAGAAAGTCCAGGCAGGTTTGGCGTATCATCTTTGCCTCTTCATCAAACTCTTCAGGAATAAAGATGTCTGTATATGCTGTTTCGCGAATTACAAATTCTCCGCCTTTGATTGTTTTTTTATTTGCTTCCATGTTATTTTCAGTTTATAAATTAATCTAACATTTCGAATATTCCCGCAGCTCCCTGTCCGGTTCCTACGCACATTGTTACCATTCCGTATTTCTCTTTTCGTCGCTGAAGATCATTCAACAATTGAACCGTTAGCTTGGCTCCAGTGCAACCGAGTGGGTGTCCCAAGGCTATAGCGCCACCGTTAATATTTACTTTGGATTCATCCAGGCCGAGTTCTCGAATGACGGCAAGAGATTGGGAAGCAAATGCTTCGTTGAGTTCGATCAAGCTGAGATCTTCCTTTTTTAGATTAGCTTGCTTTAGCGCTTTTGGAATAGCATAGATTGGACCTATGCCCATAATCCTTGGAGGGACACCTGCTGCGGCATAACTGACTAGCCGGGCAATAGGTTTAACGCCAAGTTCTTTAAGTTTGGTCTCTGAAACGACTAATACAAAAGCCGCGCCATCCGATGTTTGTGAAGAATTTCCGGCTGTTACACAGCCATCAGCAGCGAACACAGGGCGTAATTTGGCTAAAGCATCTGTAGTTGTGTCCGCGCGCGGACCCTCATCACGATCTACCGTATACGTCCGTTGTGCGATTTTTCCATCTTTGACGTAGTTCTCGGTAACGGTAATCGGCACGATACCCGCATTTAAATAGCCATTCTTCTGTGCCTCGATTGCTTTTTGGTGTGAGCGTAAGGCAAAGGCGTCCTGATCGGCACGTGAAACATTGTACTCTTTTGCTACAGCTTCAGCGGTAAGGCCCATTCCCCAGTACCAATCTGGATTTTCTTTTGCCACCACGGGGTTTGGTACAATTTTCCATCCCCCGAAAGGCATGCCTGACATAACCTCCACCCCTCCGGCAATAATACAATCGGCCATACCGGCTTTTATTTTAGCAACAGCTGTTGCAATAGTTTCTAGTCCAGATGCACAGTAACGGTTTACAGTTACTCCTGGGACTTTATCTGTATTTAAACCCATCAGAGAAATCAAACGACCTACGTTAAGTCCTTGTTCAGCCTCTGGCATGGCATTTCCGACAATCACGTCGTCTATTTCTTCAACATTAAGATTAGGGACACTCGCCACGAGCTGCTTTATGACGTCAGCGGCTAAATCGTCTGCACGCATAAATCGGAAAGCTCCACGTGGGGCTTTGCCTACTGCTGTGCGATATCCTGCTATGATGTATGCTTCCATGTTTTATTGTTTTTTTAGTTTTAGACACAAAATTTAGCTACGCTGAGCCCTTCGGGATTTGTGTCTCTACAATCTACCCCCTGCCATCTACTCTCTAATTGCGCAATGGTTTTCCCTTCGTGAGCATAAATTGAATTCGCTCTACGGTTTTGCGCTCAGCGCAAAGCTCTAAGAAGGCTTTCCGTTCCATATCAAGTAAGTATTGTTCTGATACTTCTGTTGGTGCAGATAAGTTGCCGCCACACATCACCCATCCTAATTTTTCGGAAATCTTTTTATCGTGGTCAGAGATGTAGTTTCCTGCACGCATAGACGATGCCCCCACATAAACAATACCTAGACCTTGATTACCCAATACTTTAATGTTGTTACGTGGTGCTGGCTGTACATAACCCGCATTCGCAAGTTCAAGTGCTTTTGCCTTAGCATCCGCAAGCAGGCGTTTCCGATTCATTGTAATCGCATATTTACCAGCTTCCAAGTAACCTAGTTCAGCCGCTTCAACAGCTGAAGTTGACACCTTCGCTTGACCTACCGTAAGGAACCGCTCGCGTAAAGTGTTCTGCGTAATCTGGTCCGCTCTAAACTCATCGGAAGCGCGTAATGCAAACTCCTTTGTCCCTCCTCCGCCAGGAATTACACCAACACCGAACTCTACAAGGCCCATATAAGTTTCTGCATGAAGCTGTACAAAATCAGCATGCATGGAGAACTCACAGCCACCACCTAATGTCATCTGGAATGGGGCAACGACAACAGGGATAGAAGAGTAACGGATACGCATGGAAGTATTTTGGAACATACGAACCGACATGTTTAATTCATCATAATCCTGCTCTACTGCCATCATAAAGATCATCCCGATGTTTGCACCGGCGGAGAAGTTCTTGCCTTCATTGGTGATTACCAGCCCCCGGTATTCCTTTTCTGCGAGGTCAATCGCTTTATTTATGCCTTGAATAACATCCCCGCCAATTGTGTTCATCTTCGTATGAAATTCACAATTGATGATGCCGTCGCCCAAGTCAGTAATCGTGACCCCCGTATTTTTCCATATCGTTTTGCTCTCCCGGATATGATCTAATACAATCAGATTTTCTGTGCCTGGGATTGGGAGGTATGATTTTGTTTTGATATCGTAGTAGTTGCGCACGCCGTCGATCACTTTATAAAAGGATTCGACCCCTGCGTCCAGCATCTCTTGTACCCAAGTTGCTACCGTACCTGTTTGTCCGGGAAGGCGCTTTTCTTCGGTTTTTATTTTTTCTATTGTTTCACGTACGCCTAGTGCATCCCACACTTCGAAGGGGCCTATTTCCCAACCAAAACCAGCGCGCATTGCGTCGTCAATTCGATAAAAATCATCGGTTATCTCTGGCACGCGGTGCGACACATATTCAAACAAAGGATAATGCATGGCGCGAAAAAACTGCCCTGCTGTGTCCGTTCCTTTTTCATAAACCTTCATCCGCTTGCGGATATCTTCGACAGGTTTCGTTGCTTCAAGGGTGGCGGATTTGACTTTTGTTTGCTCTTTATATTCAAGCGTCTTTAGGTCTAAGGAAAGAATGGCTGAATTGCCTTGTTCATCCTTGACTTTTTTGTAGAACCCTTGTTTTGATTTCTCTCCAAGCCATTTGTTTTCTACCATTTTTGTCAGATAGGCCGGGAGTTGAAATGCCCCTTTTGCTTCATCATTCGGTGCATTTTGTGTCAGACCGTTAGCGACGTTTACCAGCGTGTCTAGCCCGACAACATCAGCTGTTCGGAATGTTGCCGACTTAGGGTGTCCCATTGCTGGTCCCGTATATTTGTCGACTTCTTCAACCGTTAGGCCCATCTGCTCTACGAGGTGGGCAACCGCTAACATAGAGTATACACCGACACGGTTTCCGATAAATGCAGGCGTGTCTTTACATAGTACGACTGTTTTTCCCAACATTTTGTCACCAAAATGAACCAAAAAGTCAACAACCTCTGGTTTGGTGGCTGGCGTTGGGATTATTTCGAGAAGCTCTAAGTAACGGGGCGGATTGAAAAAGTGTGTGCCGCAGAAATGCGCTTTAAAATCATCCGAACGACCTTCTGTCATCAAGTGAATAGGGATACCCGAGGTGTTGGATGTAATTAAGGTCCCCGGTTTACGGTATTGTTCAACCTGTTCGAAAACAGATTTTTTAATGTCTAAGCGTTCGACAACCACTTCGATAACCCAGTCATATTGAGCAATATCTTTCATGTTATCGTCGAAATTCCCGGTTTTTACGCGCGAAATATAGCTTTTGCTATAAATAGGGGAAGGGTTCGTTTTTAAAGCTGTTTCAAGCGAGCTGTTTACAATGCGGTTGCGTACAGCAGGGTGTTCTAAGGTTAAGCCCTTGGCTTCCTCTGCTGGCAATAGCTCACGCGGAACGATATCTAAAAGTAGCACCTCCATACCGATGTTGGCAAAGTGACAAGCGATCCGAGAGCCCATTACACCCGAGCCAAGGACAGCAACTTTTCTAATATTTCTGTTTGTATGCATACTATTTATCATTTAATCATGCTGGAGACGCGCTGTTTTGGTTTATAACAATATTTCTTTGTTCGAACAGATTGCCTGCCAAGCGATTTATCAATTTATATTATCAAATAGCTTCTTCTACTTTTGGAGCGTATGTTGCTGCTAGCTCGTTGATCCGTTGTAAGGATTTGATGAGCTGAGCTTTTTCTTTTTCTGTTAAATGAGACTCCAGGTGCTCATTGAACTCCCGAACCACATCTTTAGCAATTTTTCGCTTTTCTTTTCCTAATGCTGTAAGGTATACTTTTACCGAACGTTTGTCGGAAGCATTTACCTCGCGATAAATAAAACCTAGTGATTCTAAATTACTTAACACTCTAGATAGGGAAGTTGTTTTGACACCCGTAGAATTAGCGATTTGTGAAACAGAGGTCCCGTCTTTGTGAATGTTTATCAAAATGTAACCTGCCGCCTGGGTGAACCCATATTGACTGGCAATGACATTATACTTATTGGCGACGTTCTGCCAGCTCGTCTTTAAAAAGTAGTCTATAGTATTATCTTGGCTCATAATCTGATTTTAATTTGCTATGCAAGCATAACAAATCTACGAGATTGTATTTTAGAAAACAAGGCTTTTGAATAAAAAAGATAAAATTTGGGCGAAAATAGAACGGCTGTAGAAAGAAGGGAGTATTTTATCGCTTTTTTTAAATGTTGAAAACTTTAATTACTGTATTACTGTTGTTTATATTGGTTTTTTGTGGCATTACAAACATCATTTAGGTTTATGCCATTATTATTCTGTTACCTTTGTATACAAATTTACAAAAACTATGGCATTAGTAAACATTCCGAGATTGGACCTTCTACAATATACAGAAGGTACCGCCGAGCAACGTCACCAATTTGCACAAGATATTGGAAAAGCATTTAACGAGACGGGGTTTGTAACGATCGCTAACCATGGCTTAAGCCAAGATTTAATCGATGAGCTGTATGCCGTAGTAAAGGCTTTTTTTGATCAAGAAGAGGAAACTAAACGAAAGTATGAGTTTCTTGAGCTTGCCGGACAACGCGGCTATACGGCCAAGGGTAGAGAGAAGGCGAAAGATGCTAATACGCCCGATCTGAAGGAGTTTTGGCAGCGCGGTCAAACGATTGTTGGCGAGACGTATAGTAAAGCCGATTTTCCAGATAATCCATTGGTAGAAGAATTACCTCGATTTAATGCAGTAACAGCGG
Organism: Sphingobacterium psychroaquaticum; assembly: GCF_004421025.1. Taxonomy (NCBI): domain Bacteria; kingdom Pseudomonadati; phylum Bacteroidota; class Sphingobacteriia; order Sphingobacteriales; family Sphingobacteriaceae; genus Sphingobacterium; species Sphingobacterium psychroaquaticum. Next base: position 110,332 of record NZ_CP038029.1, read on the forward strand.
AGGTGTATAAAAAATTGGAGGATGCAGGACGAAACCTGCTTAAAGCTATTGCTACTTATTTGGCATTGGAAGAGGATTATTTTGAACAATATGTAATTAATGGCAACTCGATTTTACGGGCTATTCATTATTTTCCAATAGAAAATCCTGATGCAATTTCACCGGATGCGGTACGCGCTGGGGCCCATGAAGATATTAACTTAATCACGTTACTGATTGGGGCTAGTGCAGATGGTTTAGAAGTGATGACGAAAGAGGGAGATTGGTTTCCAATCAAGGCAAAAGGCGAAGATATTGTCGTTAATGTGGGGGATATGTTGCAGCGATTGACTAATAATAAGTTGAAGTCTACAACGCACCGTGTGGTAAATCCGCCACGTGAATTGATGAAGACCTCTCGTTATTCTGTGCCGTTTTTCTTGCACCCGAAAGCAGCAATGAGCCTGGCGAGTTTGCCTTCTACAGTATCAGAAACGTATCCGAAATTGTATGAAGATTATACTGCTGGACAGTATCTCGATGAACGTTTACGTGAAATTGGTCTTAAGATGTAATTACATCGTAAGCATCTACTTAAAAAGCCGGGGTGTGTTATCGCATTTCGGCTTTTTAGATTCTATTTTATCGGTATTGTTCTTATTTTGATAATACTATTCTTCTGCATGAGGGAATCTCTTCTTCTTTCTGCAAGATCAAGCAATTCTGTTCCTGGCATTCTAACACTACCTTTTCCAGAAAGCGTTTTGATTGGGGTATTAAACTCATAGAGCGTATTAGGTTTTGCAACGGGAATTTCGATCATCGCTTGTTGAGGTGTCGTTTTGTTGCTTGGACTTGCGAAAACTTTATAACGCGTTTTTTCTTCTATTTTATCGCTGCTAGTAACGGAGACTTTCTCCAATGATTTTTTATCGGAATTCGTCTTTTGCGGGGTGTCGCAAGGACTATTTTCTTGTGCTATAACGCCAGCAAGAGCACAGAATGTCCCTAGCGCCGTCAATAAAAAATTTTTCATAATATCTGAGTTTATGGCAGTTAGACTGCCATAAACTTAAAAGGTTTAATATTAAAATTTCACGCCAACACCAACGTTAAGAAAGATGTTATGTAGACCGAAGCTGATACTTTCAAAACCTGTCTTCATAATGTTGTTAAAGCCGTAGTCTAATTGTCCTAAAGCAAAAATACGCTTGGAAATTCCATAACGTGTGCCCGCGCTAAAACCTACATCAATAGGGCGCACACTGTTCTTAAAGTCATAGTCTGCGTTATCAATATCTACTTGGTCTCCAACAGGCGTGCCTTCGCGCATATAGCCATTATAAGCAGATCCAAAGAATTTACGTTTTACCGCAAAGGAGATGTATGGGCCAAGCTCCATCCGCCAACGATGTGATAGCTGATATGTGGCCTGGATTGGGATGCTGATATATAAATTCTGCACATTCGTGGTTATATCACCCGTATAGTATCCCGTGATATTAGCCGTCGGATCTTCATTGGCATTGAACGTTGTTTTATAGCCTTTTACTGTGGCATCGGTGTTCATGCCTTTTCCTTCAAAAACGACTCCTAATGATACGCCCCATTTCGGAGTAATCGGATATTGAGCACCCGCCCCGATGAAGTATGGATTTGCGGGCGAATAGCTTCGGATTTTTCGAATCTCAACCGGCATCGATAGGGGAGCAGCACCACCAACCTTGGAGCCGGCGATTACTTTGAATTCAATTTTAGATAAAATACTGTCTATTGAAGTTGCATGGCCCAAGTTGTAGCATAAAAGAGCTAGAAGGACGATGACGTATGGTTTTATGTTGTTCTTTCTCATTGTTGGGTAATAATCTTTATATCGTCAACGGTCAGTTTGCTGCCTACAGCTCCCAAAAATTGATCGCCATATTTGGAAGAGGACATCACAATGGCAAGGTTGTAATCCATGTTAAATACGAGCCGCTCATTGAAGGCTGCTTTATATTGGAAAGGTACTCGGAAGTGCACAAAGCCTGTTCCTTCTGTCTTGCTTCCATTTTCTAAACGGGCAATAGCTACAATGCTTTTATGTGTTAGAATATCGCCACCATTTAGGTAGGTTCTACCTTTTTCTGTCGCGGCAAGCTCTTCCCGGTTGTACAGGACGGCATATATGTCGCAAGAGTCTGCCATGTTAACCTCTTTCATGTTTTTGTCCGTAACCTTTGGCCCAGGGCTGTATTTATAGTAGCCTTCTAAGGCGAGCGGAATTCTATTGTATGGTAAGCCAAAACGGGTAGCGTTCAGTGGGTCCAATAATGCAGAATTGGTGTTGAATGAACCGATAAACAGATTTCCTGCAGCAATAGGTTTTCCAAACATAGCACCCAGAGCTCCCGTTAACTTCGTCTCTAGTAACGCGGCCGAAGTGCCACTTCTTTTATCTGTTGTTGTGAATGTTGTAGGGTATTGTTCCGGATTGTTAAGCCCTGTTTGACTGATAGCAAATCCACCATTTCCTGATGCCCAGTTGTCGAATGTTTTACCGTTCACAACATCTACAAAAATAGTGTAGTGTTTGGCGGCATCAATGATGTAATTGTCAAATGCAAATTCATTGGGTATCGTGCTCTCCGAAAGCTCAATGACTTGCACCGTGTATTGTTTGTTAAACTGACCATCTTGAGAGGTTACTGTATAGGTGATGGGCGCAGAGAAATCTTGCTCGCTACCTGCTGCAGGGCTGACTTTAGCTCCTTCTGTCGTTTTAAAATCAAATTTGAATTTAGTTACATCATAGATGTTCGGAGAAACATAAAGTACAATGGTGTTGTTTCCAATGATGGGTGTCATGGGGGTTGTGGAAGGATCGATAACCACCTGGGTGATGTCTGCCTCCATATTCTGTGCTTCATCCTTGATACAGCTGCTGAGAAACAGTGCCGTTAGTAGGACTAAAAAAAAGGGTCGTAGTTTTAGCATACGTATTTGTGTTTTATTAGGCCATTAGAATTATGCCTAAATGTTTGTGGTGCGAATATCGCGCCATTTTTTGGATTTTTTGTCTTTTGAATGACAAGAAATTAGGTTTTTTGTTTTGGCTTTTGTGATAAATCCTTTGGGTCAGGGATTTTGTTGTTGTTTATAATTCGTAGGTTAGTGCTTCTTTGTTATAGAAGGCCATTTTTCGGACCGATATAAACGCTCTATATTGAGTTAAATGAAGCTAAGTGTTTATTCTGAGGCTGTTAAAATGTGTTAAAACAAGTTTGTATACAAAGAGCATGGTTATTTTTGTAAAAAATGAAGAAGCGTAGCATAACACTGATCATATGGTTGATGTCCATTGCCCTTTTGGGGGTGATGGCTATGCAATATTATTTTGTACGTGAATCGTACAAGCAAAAGGGGCAGCTGTTCGATGAGGCCGTGAAAGCATCGTTGACTGCAGTGGCAGGCAAAATAGAGAAGCGTGAGATTTTTGAGTTTGCGCAAGAGCAGGAGCGATTGAGCCAGCAGAAATATAAAGCGGATCAAGAAAAGAGACAGCGAAAAGAAGAATTGTTAGCCGATCAGCTAAAGATTCAGGATAAAATTAAAAAACTTCAGATACAACAGTTCGATTACCAACAACAGTATAAGGAGTTTGAAGACAACCTAAAAGGGCAGTATCCAAATGCCATCGCGGTAAATAATGCCTTTTATGAGACCTATATCAAGAGAAAGAGGTACCAGGACCTGATTGATTTCAACGTCGTGGAGAAGTATATTGGAGAGGGGTATTTTGATACCGGTATCGAACTTACTGCGAAGAAGCAGATTCCGTTAATTCCGGCAAAGGATGACAGTACACGATTCATCATCCCGTATGTGCGCAATGGGCAGGTCGTGGCTATCCAAACGGCAACGTTAATGCCGAAGACCAATGCGAAAGTTGCCTTTGAGTTACATGCATTAGAGCAACAGCTTGGATCGTTGAACGAGCGACAGTTTGCGGGAGCGGAAAATCTTTTTGATACCTTAGCAATTATTGGAGGGAAAAGCCGAGATATTTTAAAAGATGTAGAATTTGGAATGGAATTGGCGAAACGCCCATTCCGGGAAAGAATAAATATTGAGTTTCTGAAGAACGAGTTAGAGATAGAACTGGCAAAAAGAGATATTCATGCGCCATTTAATATCGAAGTTCGTGATAACCAGCTTGCGATAATTTACGAAACGGTGCACAGTAAATATCCGAAGAACGATAAACGAAATGCCCGTTATAGCACCAAGCTGTTTGAGAACGATTTGGGGAGCTCACCAGGTTTGTTTTCGGTATATTTCCCCAATAAGTCATCTGTTATCCGGGATACCATGAGTTATCTCATGGTGCCGATGGTTGCGTTATTAGGTTTGTTGATTGGTGCGTTTGCTTATACATTGAGCATTATTTTCCGACAGAAGAAGATATCGGAAATGAAAACCGATTTTATGAATAACATGACGCATGAGTTCAAGACGCCAGTAGCAACTATTATGATTGCAAGTGAGTCATTGCGGGATCCGGAGATTGCTTCGGATGAAAGACGGGTAAACCGGTTGGCGAATATCATTTACGAAGAGAATGTTCGCTTGGGGAATCATATAGAACGGGTGCTTAATATTGCCCGGTTGGAGAAGGAAAACCTGAAAATTGAATCGGTTAATGTGCATGTTAACTCGGTGGTTGAAGGCGTGTTGGATAGTATGAACCTGCAATTGCAAAAGGCGGGTGGTACCTTGCAAACGGAGATGTTGGCAACCGATGACCTCGTGATAGGTGATGAATTGCATCTGTCCAATGTATTTTTTAACTTAGTTGACAACGCTATAAAATACAGTAGTGATAAACCTGAAATTACTGTCAGAACTGAAAATGTGAAGAATAGCATTGTGATAACCGTTGCCGATAAAGGGATGGGTATGACAAAGGACCAGAAAGAAAAGATTTTTGACCAATTTTACCGTATCCCGACAGGGAATGTGCATAATGTGAAAGGATTTGGTTTGGGGCTTAGTTATGTCAACGACATCGTAAAACGATTGAACGGTAAAATACAGGTAAAGAGTGAAAAAGAGAAAGGCACGGTGTTTGAACTTTCTTTTCCGTTGAAAAACGAGAAACTTGATTATTAAACTTACATAGCTTCATTATATGCAAAAGATATTATTAGCTGAAGATGACCCGAATTTAGGCGAACTTTTAAAAGACTATTTAGAGTTAAAAGGAAAGTTCGACGTGACATTATGCCAAGATGGGGAAGAAGCATTGAACGCTTTCCGAAAAGATACGTTTGACCTCTGCATTTTGGATGTTATGATGCCTAAAAAAGATGGATTTACCTTAGGCAAGGATATTCGTAAGGTAGACAAAACTGTTCCTATAATCTATGCGACAGCAAAAGGGATGATGGAGGATAAAACACAGGCCTTCGAGCTTGGAGGAGATGATTATATCACCAAACCTTTTCGCGTAGAGGAGTTGTTACTTCGTATTAATGCGTTGTTGAAGCGATCAGCGAAAGATACCGATGAGCAAGTCGTGGATAAGTTTGAAATAGGTAATTATTTCTTCGATTACACCAGTCAGATTATTTCATATAAAGGTCAGCAGCAAAAGTTGTCTACCAAAGAAGCTGAACTGTTACGGCTGTTGTGTTTGAATAAAAATGATGTCTTGACACGAGAAGAAGCACTGGTTAAGATCTGGCATGATGATAATTATTTTACGGGACGGAGTATGGATGTATTTCTAAGTAAGCTCCGTAAATACCTGAAGGAAGATCCTAGTGTAGAGATTGTAAATGTGCACGGGAAAGGGTATAAGCTTTTGGTAAGTTAAAGAATTTATCTCTATAAAGGAGGTGCTGGCGCGAGCTTGTAGCGCGTGTCCGTTACTAAAAAAACACGAGTTGAAAACTGGCCTACCGCAGGCAAGCTAGCAAGGGCGTTAAGGAATTTATTAGGGGGCAATCGCCCCCTAATTTTATTATTTTATTTCGACAATCGTCGGGCAGTGGTCAGAGTGTACAGCGAGCGGACGAATGCTACTCGCGACGATACGATCCTGAAGCGGTTCCGAAACCATGTTGTAGTCAATCCGCCAGCCTAGATTTTTAGCCCTAGCTCCAGCCCTATAACTCCACCAGGTATACTGATGAGGGTCAGGGTTTAAGTGTCGAAAAGAATCTATAAAACCAGAATTGATAAAATTTTCCATCCATTCACGCTCAGCTGGCAAGAAACCAGAACTGTTCGCATTAGATTTGGGGTTATGGATGTCAATCGGTCGATGACAAATATTATAATCTCCCGAGACCACCAAATTTGGTTTTTCTAAACGAAGCTTTTCACTGTAGACCTGGAAATCATCTAAAAACTGATATTTGAAATCTTGACGTACATCACCTGTCGTTCCTGAAGGAAAATAAGCACTGATAACCGAGATATCATCGAAATCAGCCCGTATTATCCGTCCTTCAAAATCATAGTCTTCATGGCCGCAGCCATATTCGATATGCTTTGGGGTGATTTTGGTAAAAATCGCCGTTCCGCTATACCCTTTCTTTTGGGCAGGATACCAGTAATGTTCGTAGCCCATCTCTTCGAGTAGCGTTATTTCAGGAACTTGATCGGGGGTTGCTTTGATCTCTTGGAGGCAAACTACATCTGGGTTTTCTTCTTTTAGCCAACCTAGCCAATCTTTCTTTAGTGCCGCACGTATGCCATTCACGTTGTACGATACAATCTTCATAGATTAATAATACTTAGAGGAAAACATGTCTCCTAACTTGGTGAAAAATCCTGTTTTAGGTTTTAGGCCTGCTGCCTCACGCTCGAGATTTAGTGCTTCACGACGGGTTAAAAGTTTCATCGACATATGTACATCCTCTACAGGACGATCTTTGCTGTCGGTTTTCACCACTGCAATCGCATCAACCGTAGGGATACCACGAAGCAATTCGCCAAAAACGGTGTAATTACCATCTAAATGTGGTGTGCCGCCAATCGTTGTATAGGCAGCTCGTTGCGCGGCAGAGAATTTCTTGCCTTGCATACGAAGTGTCTCGAGTGAATCCAACCCAGCTTCGGTGAACTTCTTGCCCTGAACCAAGTAAAATTGAGATGCAGAAGATTCTTTTGCAGGGTTGTTGTCGCGCGCAGCACCAATTGTTCCTTTCTTATGGAACAGTCCTTCCTGGATTTCTGACATGATTTTATATTCCGGGCCACCATTGCCAAGCTCTTGCTTTGGAGCAGCATTGCGGGAGTCCGGATCCCCACCTTGTACCATGAAGTTATTGATAACACGGTGGAACAACAAATTGTCGTAATACCCTGTTTTTACCAACTTCACGAAGTTGTCTCGGTGTTTTGGTGTCTCATTATACAGTTTTAGTAAACATTCTCCCTTGTCTGTTTTGATCAGTACATAGTGGTTTAGAGGGGGTTTTGCAAAAAGCGCTGTGCATATAAAGAAGCTGCATGCCAATAGCACCAAAGACTTCAGGTTTTTGTTCTTTTTCATCATGAGTTAAGCAAATGTATAGATGCCGTCAAAATAATCAATGATCAATGATTTCATGATCATTTCTTGTTCTAAGAGCGTATAGTTCGGGATTGGTTTTGCGAGCTCCCAGTGTGGCCAACCCTCTTCGTCGAGACCTTTGAGTTCATAAAAACCCATTGCGCTGAAAAGACGACAAGTTGCAATGTGCATAAGTTCCTCTTTTTGACGTTTAGAGAATGTCTGTGGTCCTTTTCCAAGCTCTTGTACGCCAATTAAGAACAACATTACTTTGATGTCGGGCGTTTCTGTATCGAAGTCCTGCGAAACCGCCTTTTGCAGTTCGGACCATTTTTTATTTATTTCTGATGCTTTCATATTTATCTATAAAAGCAAACTTACTAAAATCGAACAACAATTTCTTCGCACCGGTCTGCAATAAGCCGATAAACGGGTTCAAAAAGGTTATCATCGTAGTATGGGTCAGGAACCTCTCCCTCCGTTAAGAATAGTTGCACCTTCGCCTTGTCAGCTACATTTCTCGCTTGAGCTAATACATCGCGAAGATTATTGCGATCCATCACTAAGATTTGATCAAACTGATCAAAAAGATGAGGTTCAAACCATTGGGCACGTTGTGTGGAGATGTCGATGCCATATTTTTGGGCTACCGCTATAGACCGTCGATCCGGAGCTTGGCCGATATGCCAGTCGCCGGTGCCTGCAGAGTCTACTTCCCAAGGAAGACCCTTCTGCGTCGCATAGTGTTGTAATACGCCATGCGCCAAAGGCGAACGGCAAATGTTGCCTAGACAAACCATGAGTATCTTCATGAAGGCGAAGATACTAGGAAAGTGGCGCATTCACATTCAAAAAAAATATTTAAATTGCAACATGGGATTTGCCACAAAAAAAACCAAGCGTTGGGAATTACAGCAGCTCACATGGACTTTTGTCTCTATCGTGATGTTTATTCCATTGCCCGTGCACTTATTTCCGTTTGTGATGTTAGCACAAGCAAAGAAGAGTAAGATTAAGTCTTGGTATGCGACCGCTATCGCTTTTATGTTATTGGAATTCGCATTGTTCGCCTCCTTTATATATTTTGTTGGGGCTATGTCTCAAGGGTTATTGTTGACATTTGGTGGATATGTGTCCGCTTATATTGTTGGAAATGGCTTGCTTCTAAATCGCGCTAAGCCTTATTTGCAGCGGCTGGAGTTGGCCGAAATCCATCCTTTGCGCTGGATCCCTACAGCATCCTCTAGTGGGAAGCTCGAGTTAACAGAAGCTACGCTGGATACGCCGCAGGTTTTTATCGAACGCATGTTGTATTGGCGGCGAGAAATTACAAATGCATCGATGCAGCGGGATATTGATAAGATTATTCACCTCTTTCAGCTCCTGGAGAGTAAAGATAAGATTGAAGCAGATAAGTTTTTGGTGCGACATTCGACCGTTGTCAGTGTATTGATGAAATACGATGAGATTGAAAATTCGAAGTTGAAAAACGCTGTAACGACAGATTCGAAACGAAAATTAGAAGAGGTTCTTGCGCAAGCTGCTGTTGCTATTGAGCAAGAAGTTACCAATCAGTTTAAAGCAGGGATTTTAGATGTCTCGGCAGAAACGGATGTATATATTCAAACATTAAAAAATAGAAACCTTTTAAAAGATTAAACTATGGCCAATTTGGAACTGACGGAGTTTGAAGATAATCAAGATAAAAAGAATAGCCTTGCTGTAAATTTTACGGATGAGGAGAAATCCATTATCCAGCAGCATAAGGATAAAATAGACCTGACTTCAGCCACCAATGTTATTCAGTTTGGTGTAGGGAGTCAATCCAAGGTGAGTAATTTTTCGAATGAGATATTAAAGCAGGTTCGGACGAAAGATATGGGCGGGGCAGAAGATATTCTTTTGGGTCTGCGCTCTGATGTGAAGGCATTTGATGCGAACCTCAATAAGAAACCGCTTATTCCGTTTTTCGACAATATGAAAAAGAAATTGCAGCGTATGCGTACGGAATATCAATCAGTAGAAAAGAATATACATCAGATTGAGCTGAAGCTGGAAGGGCATTACAAAAGTCTCGCAAAAGATGTCAATATCTTTGATAAACTGTTTGTCGAAAATCAAAATTATTTCAAAGAATTGTCGCTCTACATTGCGGCAGGCGAAGAAAAATTAAAAGAGGCACATGAGCAAACATTGCCTCAAATGAAGCGGGAAGCGGAGGAGTCTGGTGATCAGCACAAGATTCAAGCGTACAAAGATATGGAACAACATGTGGTTCGTTTTGAACGGAAAGTGCATGACTTGAAGCTTACGCGTATGGTGGTGTTGCAAACGGCTCCGCAAATTCGATTGGTGCAAAACAATAGTTCGGCATTGATGGAAAAAATACAGTCCTCTTTGGTGAATACCATTCCGCTCTGGAAAAATCAAATGGTGTTGACACTCGGCATTGCACATTCGCAACGTGCGTTAGAAGCACAAAAGGCAGTGACCGATGCAACGAATGAGTTATTGCGTCGGAACTCGGAAATGCTGAAAGAATCCACGATCAACGTGGCGAAGGAAACCGAACGCGGTATTGTGGATATTGAAACCATCAAAAAAGCAAACCAAGATATTGTTTCTACCATTGAGCAAGTGTTACAGATTCAGCGCGACGGTCGGGAGAAGCGGAAAGTCGTAGAGCAAGAGCTGTTGCAGGCGGAAAATGAGCTGAAAGATAATTTATTGAAATCTTCTAGTGAAGGTAATAAGTTGATAAACTAATTGTTCGATCCGATGGGAAATAAGATTGCTTTGGTTAATGGACAGATTTACAATGGAGACGATAGTTTTATCGGACAGGCCTTGTTAATCAATGGGGAAGTGATTCAGGGAATTTTTCCAAAGCATGCTATTCCTGCCGACTATAGACAGATTGATGTCCAACAGGGGGTGATTTGTCCAGGACTCATTGATTTACAGATTTATGGGACGGGTGAAGATCTGTTCTCCGCTGAGTTGACGTCGGAGTCTCTTTTAAGCATCGATCAACAGTTGTTGAAGCAGGGCTGCACTTCCTACCTTCTAACCTTAGCGACCAATACATTAGCGGTCTTTAAAGAAGCTATTGCGGTGTATCGTACGTCAGGTTCTCCGGTGGCATTGGGGTTGCATTTGGAAGGTCCTTTTTTGAATGTGCTTAAACGAGGGGCGCACCCTGCGGAATTAATTGTGGAGGCAAATGTGACAGATATAAATGATCTGTTGGCAGAAGCTGGAGATGCGGTAAAGATGATGACGGTGGCACCGGAGCCTTTATCCGATGCTTGTTTGACATTACTGTTAGAAAAGGGCGTACTGTTGAGTGCAGGACATAGTGCTGCTACATTTGATGAAGCGATACGCGGGTTTGATCAGGGAATAAAAGCGACCACACATTTATGGAATGCAATGTCGGGGCTGCATCACCGAGAAGTGGGGCTTCCCGGTGCAGCTTTTGCGCATATGGATGTGATGGCGTCTGTTATTGTAGATGGTATTCATGTTGATTTTGAAGCCGTGCGCTTAAGTAAGCAGCTGTTGGGACGTCGGTTATTTCTTATTACCGATGCTGTAGGTGCCTGTGAAAAAGGGATCTATCAGCACATAAAACAAAAGGATCATTTCACATTACCGAACGGTACACTAAGTGGAAGCGCGCTGACGATGCTTCAAGCAATTCGTAATTGTGTGGAAAAAGTCCATATTCCTATGGATGAAGCAATCCGGATGGCTACCCAATATCCAGCCGAGTTAATTGGTCGGTCAGATATTGGGAATCTAAATGTGGGGTCGTTGGCTAACATCTTAGTTTTTAATGCCGACTATGAAGTTCAATCTGTTTATTTAGCAGGGGAGTTAGTTGATTAGTTGGTCGCCTGTAGTTCACCGTTGTCGCTGCTAGGTGCTTTATTTATGGTGATGGCCTCTTTATTAGTGCAGATACGCGTGTTTATAACAAGTAGAGGCAGGTTTCCTGATATACGCAGCATCGTTAAATCATGATTCTGTTGTCATTCAATACACAAATCCCCGCTACGTTTTGTACGAGTGGTGCCATCCAACGGGGAAAAAACTTATCTTTGCGTTATATGATATTAAAACCGATAAAAACGGCAGCTTTAGCTGCTTTGATATTTTCGACCGTATTATCTTCATGCGGATCTCGGAATAAAGGAAAGAAGGAAAGAAGCAACGTTTTAACAACAACTGAAGTTGCTGTTGAGCGTCCTGCAAATACTTCTACCGGAGTTCTAGTACAACCAGGGGTTGCTGTCCCAGCAGAAAAACGTCCTGTTGTAGAAGAAAACTATCGTGTTACCTTGCCGACTGTTCAGCGTGAATTTAGAGGTGCTTGGGTCGCTACAGTGGCGAACATAAACTGGCCGACTAAAAATAATTTTAATACAGAATCTCAAAAGCGGGAAGCGATCGCTTTGTTGGATTTTCTGAAGGAGAACAATTTTAATGCAGTTATCTTTCAGGTAAGACCGTCCGGAGATGCTTTATATAAAAGTGAGCATGAACCTTGGTCCTACTTCCTTACGGGAGAGATCGGTAAACAACCTGCTCCCTACTACGATCCATTGGAGTTCTGGGTGGACGAGGCGCATAAAAGAGGGTTAGAGCTGCATGTTTGGTTAAATCCTTACCGTGCTCACCATTCGGCTGGAGGAGCCGTGACCAGCGAATCGATGGTTCGGAAAACCCCAGATATGGTGGTTCGGTTGAAGAACGGAATGTACTGGTTTGATCCAGCAAACCCTAAAACACAAGATCATGCTGCTAAAGTGGTTTTAGATATTGTAAAACGCTATAATATTGACGGTGTACACTTTGATGACTACTTTTATCCGTACGCGAGTTATAATGGTGGTGGCGATTTCCCGGACAATGCTTCATGGTCTGTTTACAAAAGTAATGGCGGTAGCTTGTCGCGCGGAGACTGGAGACGCGATAATGTAAATAAGTTTATTGAACGCGTATATAAAGAGATCAAGGCAGAGAAGAACTATGTTAAATTTGGTTTGAGTCCTTTTGGTATATGGAAACCGGGCTATCCAGCAGGCATAACGGGGTCTTCGCAATACGATGAGTTGTATGCGGATGCTAAGTTATGGCTCAATAAGGGTTGGATTGACTATTTTACGCCACAGTTGTATTGGCCCATTGAGCCACAACGGCAGAGTTTTACTGCGCTGTTAAAGTGGTGGGAGTCGGAGAATACGTATAAGCGTCATCTTTGGCCGGGCTTAAATACCGTGGAAGTTCGTGCATCAAATAAACCGCAAGAGATTGTGAACCAGATTGAGGCGACACGTGAGATTGTTCCGAATAGTGTGGGTGCCGTGCATTGGAGTATTGCTGGCTTGACAAAGAGTTCGGCGATGGTGGAGACATTAAAATCAGGCCCATATCGTGAGAAAGCATTAGTGCCCCGTTCGCCATGGTTAAATGCAAATCCTCTATTGGCTCCGACATTGCTCTTGACTAACGAAACGAGTAGTGTTTTTGCGAAATGGTTACATAAGCAGCCAGAGCAAGTCTTCCAATGGGTTGCTTACGCCCAGTATGGCGGCGAATGGCATTATGAGATTTTAGATAAATTAGAAACTGAAAAGGGATTTCCAAAGGTGAAAGACGGCAAAAAATTACAAGCTATTGCTATTAAGGCGATTGATCGCTTGAGCAATGAGAGTGAATATGTTGCCAAGAAGGTTTTTTAATTTTAGGTTAAAAACAACGAATATATTACAAAGCTACCTAAATTTTTTAGGTAGCTTTGTTTTTATGGGACTTCGGGTTAGTTTGTTTTGTTGCGTTTTATTGATGAATCTTGTGGTACTGGGACAGGATCGTCCAGTTATCGTACAACGCCCCATTACATGGAATGCGGAGAGGGAAACCCTTTCGATAGCTTATCTGAAAAATCGTCATGGCCTTGATAGTAGGCGAGCGGAAATTACACCTAAGATTATTGTCGTGCATTGGACAGATGTCCTTTCTGTTGATAAGACGTTTAAGACCTTTGATCCTGTGCAACTTCCTGCGCGCCCAAACCTTCAGAAAGCGAGTATGCTGAATGTTTCTTCCCAGTTCCTAATTGGACGGGATGGTACAATTTTCCAACTGCTTCCCGAGACTACTTTTGCCCGACATACGATTGGTCTGAACTATTGTGCGATTGGCATTGAGAATGTCGGATCGGCGAGACACCCGCTTACGGAGGAGCAGCTTAGTGCCAACACGGCGCTTATCAAATATCTGATGGCAAAGTACCCGATTAGCTATGTAATCGGTCATCACGAATACCAGTCTTTTAAATCTACTTCCTGGTGGAAAGAAACAGACCCTACTTATATAACCCACAAAGATGACCCTGGAGCATCGTTTATGATGCGGTTGCGCAAAGCATTGGGACTACATGAGCAACTGAGTTCACGTTGATGCTGTTCTACTGTGTGTTAAAAGAACCCCAATACTGTGAATCTGAAAATTCTCCTGTCAAAGAATTCCGAAAACCAAAGTATACATGAATCGGTGTTTTGTCCGGGTGCTGCAAAAACGAATGGTGCCAGGTATAGCTTTGTTCGCTCAGGTTTGGGCCACTGCTTAAGAGGTCGTGTTTTCGTATACCGTCGTATAGGAAAGCCACGAGATGCAGGTGTGTGCCCGTGCTCTTCATGCTGGGCCAGGAGAAGACTAAGCTATGGTCTTGTGCAACTTCAACTGTTGCTTGTACTGGGGTAGGGAGCTTTCCTCTAAAGATTAATACCTTTTCTGGGTTCACGAAAGGTACAGTGTTCTCATCGTAATCTAAGCTGTGTTTAAAGGTGTAAGATTGAGCTTGTTGGAAAGCGCCAATTCGACTGCCTGGCGGAGCTAGGTTTTGATAACCAAATTTGATTGCTCTGCGTATAGGAGATAAGTACTTGGATACGGCCTTCATGCGTGCTCTATTGATGATTTCTAAGGGGGATGCTTTGCGCTTGCTTACGACGGGCATGGCGCGTATAATGTGTTGCCCATTGAGTTCGTAACCAACAATGCCTCCTAGTTTACCTGAGAAACTCCAAATCATACTGTTTTTTAAAATAGCCATAGACGTTTGTTTATAATGAAGTTGGCAATGGGTTGCCTGTAGAGGTACTGGTAAGTTAACAAAAATAGGGGGTAAACAGAAGGGAAAGCTGATCTAATTAATGGGTTTTTATAGATTTACCTCTATGAACCCTCTGTTAAACCTTGGTTTTTCCTTGGGAAACCCTCTAGTTTTATTACTTGACTAGTAGAGGATTTGTGGTGGAAGGAGCATCTTAGGGGCTAGTAGCGGAGAATCGTAGAATTTATTCTCTCTCTATATGTGCCACTGGATTAAGCATGTTTATGCGCGTTTGCACGGGGTGATTTTTTATTTTCAGGATAAATCTTTTATTGTTCGCTTTATTTCTCGTTTTTTAACAAAAAATAACGCAATCTCTTGCATCATACGCTAGAATGTGCTACACTTGTACCGTCGTTTGTTGTCTATGCACGTATAGTAATCAATTGACCATTATGATAATCCATAAAAACTAAACAATATGAATAAAGCTCTACTTTTGACAGTGGCTTTAGGATTTACACTTCATGGAGCCCAGGCAGGCTTCGGGACGAATATCCCAAATTCGAGAAGTGCGAAATTTCCTGAGCCGCGTGTTGTCATTCAAAATCAAATTTCTGGAGTGGTTCGTGATGGAAATGGCCCCGTGTCAGGTATTTCGGTCGCTGTTGTAGGAACCAATTTAGGAACGCAAACTGACCAAAGTGGCCGGTTTTCGATTTCTGCTCCTACAGGAAGTACACTTCGTTTTTCTGCTATTGGGTATCAGTCAAAAGATGTGCTTGCTACATCAAATCAAGTTCAAGTCATATTAGAGCGTAGTGATGCTGCAATTGACGAGGTTGTGGTAACTGCTATGGGGATCAAAAAAGAGAAAAAAGCTCTTGGTTATGCTGTGCAGGATATTAAGGCCGATGAGTTGATGAAGAACAAAAATCCGAATATGATTAATTCGCTCAATGGCAAGATCGCAGGGTTGAATATTACAAATTCTGGAGGTTCTCCAGGCGCATCCGCGTCAATTGTAATTCGAGGAGGCACATCGTTAGAGCGGGATAATCAGCCTCTTTTCGTAATAGACGGTATGCCGATGGATAACTCTACTGGAGTGGGGGATATGTCACAATTTGATGGTAACACAAATATTTCAACAACGAATGGTAACCGCGCAATGGATATCAATCCGGATGATATTGAGTCCATCTCTGTGCTAAAAGGACCAACCGCTGCTGCATTGTATGGAATCCGGGCTGCTGCAGGTGCTATTGTTATTACAACAAAAAAAGGTAAAGATGGTGTGGCCTCAATAGGTGTTTCTTCAAGAGTAGGAACCAATACGGTAAATAAACTTCCTGAACTTCAAAAGCGTTATAAGCAAGGAACCAATCTCGATGGTGCAGGAATAGACCCTGTTACCTATTTATCATGGGGGGATCAATTTGCTCCGGGAGAGGTCATCTATAATAATTTGGAAGACTTTTTCAAAACTGGCGTAACGTATGATAATAGTTTTAACGTTAGTGGGGGAAATGCAAAAGGAAACTTCTATCTCTCAGGAGCTAATGTTAGTCAGTCTGGTATAGTGCCTACAACAGATTACAATAGAACAAACTTCCGTTTTAATGGAGAGCAAAAAGTTGGTATCTTAACTTTTGGGGCTAATGCGGCCTATTCCGAAAGTAAAACAACGAAGACATTAACGGGGACGGGGTTATGGGGTTCTGGCGGTAACGGATATATGGAGTCTATAATTGCTTGGCCTCAGAGTGCCAACATGAAAGACTGGAGAAATCCTGATGGTTCGCAAAAGCTTTTAGTTTCTGTGGGTAATGATCAAGAAGAAATATTATTAGGGGCTATTGATAATCCTTACTGGACTGTAAATATGAATCCTCAAAATGATAAAACAAATCGTTTTTTAGGAACATTTTATACGAATGCAAAATTGACAGACTGGTTGGATTTTACTTATCGATTAGGTGTCGATAATTATACCTCAACGTATACGTCTAAAATATCGGCAGGGTCTGCTGTAATTAGAGATTATCAAAAAGGAATGTTGTCGCAAAATATTAGACAATATAATTTTTTAACAAATAATTTTTTACTGAACTCCCATAAGGTTTTTGCGGATGTTTGGGATGTTAATCTTTTGTTAGGGGCTTCTTCTGAAGATATTAGCTCAAAATCAAGCGCAACGAAGGCTCAGAATTTTGTTGTTCCGGGTTTTTATTCGTTTAACAACGCTAAACAGGAAGATAAATTCTTGTCCGATAATGTGAATAATATCAGACGCTTTGGTGTTTTTGGTGATTTAAAGGTTGGCTATAAGAATATGGCTTTTGTGGGGATGACATTAAGAAATGACTGGTCGTCAACTCTGCCGAAGAAAAATAGATCATTCATGTATCCTTCATACAGTGCGAGCTTTATTTTTACCGAATTGTTTGAAAAGAACAATATACTTACATATGGTAAGCTTCGGGGGTCATGGGCTGAAGTTGGTAAGGATGCTCCTGCGTATCAAACTAATTCTTATTTGGATCCAGTTGAGTTAACCATTGGAGGAGGGTATAAAAACTCTTGGACATTAGGGAATCCCAATCTTGTCCCAGAGAAGACACAGTCTTTTGAGGTTGGGACGGACCTTAAGTTCTTTAAGAATAAGTTAGGCTTAGAGTTTACATACTACAATAATAAATCAGTAGATCAGATTTTATCACCACGCGTAGATAATGCTACAGGAGGTATTTTTCAATATGTAAATGCGGGTGTCCTGCAAAATAAAGGTGTCGAACTTACTTTGACGACTTCTCCGATTAAAAGAGATAATTTTTCTTGGGATGTTATGTTGAATTTATCACATAACAAAGGAAAGGTGAAGGAGCTGCCGGGAGGGATAGCTATTCTATATGTCACAGATGTTCAGGTTGCAGATGGGAAAGCTGCTTCTTATAATGATGGTGACTTCATGGCGATTAGTGGAAAAGACTGGACACGCAATGACGAGGGAAAATACATTCTTAATTGGACGACAGGATTACCGACTACAAATTCTAATTCAACAGTTCATGTCGGGAATAGAGAGCCAAAGTTGATTGGTGGTTTGAACAATAGTTTCACGTATAAGGATTGGAATTTGTCGTTCTTGTTGGACTTTAGAAAAGGCGGGGATGTTTTTAATGGTACTGAAGTTCTATTGACACAATATGGATTAAGTAAACAGACCGAAAATCGGGGAGGAACAATTTCTATGACAGGTGTAGCTCTTAATCCGGCTACCAATCAGTATGAAGATGTAACACGGGAAGTTGTAGCTAACCAAGACTTTTACACGCGTTACTACATTAATCAAACTAGTAACTTTATCGAGAAAGTTAATTGGTTGCGCTTAAGGTCGGTAGATTTGTCCTATAACTTACCAAAAAGTTTTCTAGCCCGTACAAAAGTGATCAAAGGGGCATCTCTAAATGTGAATGCAACGAACCTTTTCTTGATCACAAATTATTCTGGAATGGATCCTGAGACGAGTGCGGCAGGTGCGGGTGTGATTGGTTCTGGTTCTGTCGGTGTTGATTATGCGGGAGTGCCAAATACACGGGGGTTTACTTTTGGTGTTAATTTAAAATTCTAAACAGAGATGAAAAAAATATTATCAATTATAACTATTGCGGGAGCACTTTTAATGTCTTCTTGTGATAAATGGCTTGATATTAACGATAATCCGAACAATCCAAATACAAAGGTTCCTACAGTAGATTTAAGATTGCCGTCAATTATAGCACGCTTTGCTGAAGCTTATGAGAGTGGTGGGACCAGGGCTGCGTTGATAGCGCAACAAGTCTCGGGGACAACAGCTAATAACTGGAACCTATCTAGGTGGAATATTACTGCGGCAGCGGTTAACTGGCCCTACCAACCGTGGTATATTTATACCGCTGTAAACATACCGGATTTGATTGAGAAGGGGCAAGAGTCTGAGGCTTATCATTATATGGGAGCTGGAAAGATTGTGTGGGCTTGGGGGTTCGGCATGTTCTCTGATTTATATGGAATGCTACCTTATGATGAAGCATTTGTTGGGGGGAATATGGTTCCAAAGTATGATCAGGGAGATCTTGTTTATGAAAGGTGTATAAAAGAGTTAGACGAGGCGATAGCCTTTTTGCAAAGAACTCAAGGAACATCTGCTCCGGCGCTATCAAAAGGAGATTATCTTTTTGGCGGTGACACGAGCAAATGGATTAAATTAGCTTACGGATTAAAAGCTCGGATGCTTAACCATCAATCAAAAACGGATAAGTATAATGCGCAAGAGATCTTGAGTTTGTTAGAAAAAGCACCAAAAACAGCAAATGAAAGTGCTTTGTATCAGTACCAGGATAGATCGACTTCGGCAAGTTCTTCAACTGAATCATTACAGTACCAAAATAATGCAAGTAATAGAGTGACAAAATTGTATATTGATTACATTTTGAATAATTATTTGGGCGCTCCTACGGGAGGTAATGATTTAGAGGATCCTCGTGCTAATTATTTAATACCAAGGTTTGTTGCAACGAACATGCGTACGCCGGGTGTTAATATGCAAGAGATTCCAGATGCTGGTTTTGCTTCAAGCATAGCAAATTATGCGGCATTACGACCAACGCCTAATGTCTCGACAGGCTCCGTGTATGCAAAAACAGATGCAAAAGGTCTTTTACTGACCAGCTCCGAGATGCACTTTATTAAAGCTGAAGTTCTTTTGGGGCAAGGGGATAAGAGTGGAGCATTAAAGGCATACAAGGATGGTATTAAGGATCATATGGAAGTTTTAGGCATTCCTATTGCATCAATCAATGCTTTCTTAGCAAGTTCGTCCGTTGTTCAGGATTTTAATTTGCTTACAATTAGTCATATAATGATTCAGAAGTATATTGCACTCTCTTATTCTCCAGAAGTTTTTAACGATGTTAGGAGATTAGAGTATTGTACGGATGCTAGCGGGAAGTATAATGAATCAACAGGTGTTTATAAAGGTTTAAAAAGACCGAAGGCGGTATTTTCTCTTGCCTTTCCTTCTGATGACATGTGGCCAAGAAGGTTTGCTGTTGCTTCTTATGGAATTAGTTATAATTATGCGCAAGTTATTGCTGCGGACCCTGATGCTTCAGAGGCTGTGTATACCGCAAAAAGAATTTGGTGGGATAAGAAAAATTAATTTTTAGTTGATAAAAAAGAGGGCTTTGGCCCTCTTTTTTTGTTTCTACCCCAAATAAGCGACTTGTTGCTCCCGGGGAGTAAAGTTTATGAGCTAATCGGCATATGTTTCCATTAGCGTAGGTTCTTGATTAAAAAACATTGTTTCTATTCTTGTTTTCTTCTTCTTGCTTGTTTATGCCATTTCTGTATGTTTTGTTTTTGTAAAAAACATGTTTTAACGACATTTTAAGCAGTTTATTCTTTTTTCTTTAGTATATTTTGCATTTTATTGCAAGAATCAGAAAAATAACGTAGATTAGTCTCACTAATTAATTAACGTTTTAACAAACTACTAACTTAGATTAACTAAAGAAAAAGAGTGTAGATACTCTCTGGGAGGTGAAAAGACCTTGGAGACTACTAATCAATGACTATTATTTAATCACTTATTAACATCTAAACAATGAGAAAGTCTTTACTGCTTTCTGTTGCTTTAGGAATTAGCTGTCAAATAAACGCACGGGATATTTCGGGCTGTTTGATGTTGGCTGATCCTTGGGTGGCAGTTCCCTATGGGGATTCTGAAGAGCAAAACCTGATTCGAGGACTCGTTCGAGACGCCGATGGCCCCATGGGTGGGGTTACTGTTAGTGTGGTCGGGAAGTCTGTGAGTGTTCAAACTGATCAAAACGGAAATTATTCCATTCGAGCCTCCGTTGGAGACAAGTTACGTTTTACGGCAATTGGTTTTATGCAAAAAGAAGTTGTTATTACAGCCGAGGTTGCAAATGTTGTCCTTGAAAAAGACGATAAGGCTATTGATGAGATTGTGGTAACAGCAATGGGTATTGAGCGTTCAGCAAAATCTCTTGGTTATTCTACACCTAAAGTTGCGGGTGATGAGGTCTCTGATACACAACGAGAAGCTTTTTTTAATGGTCTGCAGGGACGAGTGCCGGGATTGTCCATTAATAGTACGAGTGGGATGCCCGGGGCCTCCGCGCAGATTGTGTTACGGGGGTTTGCTTCTATATCAGGCGATAATAGTGCATTGATTGTGGTGGATGGAGTGCCTATTAATAATTCGACGGTCAACGAAAATGATTTGGCGATGAATGGCCCCAATCGGGATCTAGATTATTCGAATAGGGCAATGGATCTTAACCCAGAAGATATTGAATCATATGTTATTATGAAAGGTCCTGAGGCCACGGCATTATATGGAAGCCAAGGTGCGGGTGGAGCGATTTTGATTACAACGAAGAAAGCTAAAGCAGGTAGTTTTGGCGTAAGTTATAATTACTCGAACCGTATTGAATCAGTCAATAAGTTTCCGGAAAGACAGTATGTGTACATGCAGGGGTTAAACGGAGCATATGACGGCACTTCATCGTACGCCTTAGGTCCCAAGTATAAGGATGATATGGTTCTCCATACAGATAATATTGACAATTTTTTTAGAAAGGGTTATAATCAAAAACATAATATGACCTTTTCGGGAGGGAGTGATAATCTATCCTATCGTTGGTCAAACGAGTACAATGACAATACAGGGATGGTTCCCAACACACGTTACACGCGTGTTTCATCGCGATTAAATGCAACGGCTAAATTCTCTGAGAAGTTTGATCTAAATACCTCGTTTAACTATGTGTATTCAGATAACGATAAAGCACGAAAGGGAGCGACGGGTTATTTAATGACCTTAATGCGCTTTAATCCTTTGTATGATGTTCGTGACTGGATTGATGTTAAGAAAAATCGTGTTCTAAACACCAAGGATATTTATAATGAACTGGATAATCCTTTTTGGGATACATATCGAAACCCATCAAATGATGAGGTGAACAGGACTATGGCTTCTACAAACTTTGCTTATAAACCATTTTCTTGGATAAGGTTTAAAGGAACTTTAGGGTTGGATTATTCGAATACAAGAGGGATCAGTGTATTGCATCCTCAATCCTATTCGGGTTCGGGAACAGCCACTGCTCCTACAGGAGGAAGGTTTAGTTCCTATCAGAATAATACGAGAATACTTTACGGGAATTTCAACGCATCAGCAAATACTCAGATAGGAAAAGACTTCTCCGTGAGTGGAAGTTTAGGGTTTGAGATTCGTGATTTAAGTTCGATTACAGATTCCCAGTATGGGACTAACTTTTTTGATCCGGATTTTTACAATATCAATAATACCTATGCCTCAACGCGTTTGTCAAAAAATGCATATAACGATTATCGATCACTGGGGTATTTCGGACAGGCTGTTTTTGGATATAAAGAGTTGTTGTATCTGACACTGTCAGGACGACTTGATGGAAGCTCTAGATTAATGCCTAACGATCCATTCTTCGCCTACCCATCAGCATCCTTGGCGTTCAATTTTACGGATCTGAATATATTTAAAAATGATGAAACGTGGTTGAAAGATGGAAAACTGCGTCTTTCTGTGGGAAAAACAGGGAAAGGTCCAGGTAGATCGTATTTTACGAGGTCCAATTACGAACCGCAATATTCGACGGGTGGCGGGTATGCCTATGGGTTTAATGGCGGAAACCCGTTATTGCATGCAGAGATGACAAAAGAATTCGAAACGGGGATCGAGTTTTCTCTTTTCAATAAATTCGTAACATTTGATATTGCTTATTTTTCGCGTCTGAGTGATGGTCAGATTATTTTGCCACGCTTGAGTTATGGTTCTGGTTTTGTACTGAAGATGATGAATGGTGGAGAAGTAAAGAACTATGGAACGGAGATTCAAGCTATATTTAATCCGATAAAGAAAAAAGATTTTAATTGGAACATCACGTTCAATTATACCCAGTACAAAGGAAAAGTACTTTCTCTAGCTGATGAACTGCCTGAGCTCTATGATTCTGATACCTGGGTCTTGGGAGGCGTGCGTTCTGCGGTGCTTCCAGGCTATAGTATTGGGGCACTTAGTGGAACACGGTTTTTGAGAAATGACAATGGTGACGTAATTATTAACCCATCTACGGGTTTGCCAGTGGCAGGAACAGATCGGTATTATCCTATTGCGGATCGACTCCCCAAATTTACTTTGGGGACAATAAATAAGTTCAATTATAAGGATCTGTATCTTACTTTTTTATGGGACTGGCGTTACGGAGGAGATGTATTGAACGGTCTTGATTATACGTTGTTCACGTTAGGGATGTCTACCAAAACGTTGAATAGGGAAGAGCCTCGTGTAATTAAAGGGGTTTTACAGGATGGTTTGGAAAATACCGCGAATCCAACCGCGAACCATATCGCAGTTACTCCTTATAGTGCCTCTACGTATTACTATACTAATATTGAACCGGAAATGTTTGTTGAGAGAAATGTGTATACGTTCCGTTTGCGTGATGTCACATTAAGCTATAAGCTACCTAAAACAGCGACTCGATTCTTAGGACAAAAATCCTCTTTGAGTGTGTTTTTCACGGCAACAGACCTGCTTATGTTTACCAACTATACGGGATTAGATCCAGAGTCGAATTTAAATACACCGGGCTTAGGGGGGATTGGTGGATATGGTATCGACTTTGGGAATATGGGTAAGCCGAAGGGGTACAATTTTGGTTTGAGTTTAAAACTGTAATTCGGAAAATTATGAAAAGGAATATATTATTGGCCCTTCTTGCATTATCAACAATGCTAGTAGGATGCCGGAAGTTTTTAGATATCAATGAAAATCCATCGTTGCCGCAAAATGTAAAAGCAGAGCTATTGCTTGCTCCTATTATTTTTCAGATGGGAAATGGTGTTGCGCAAGATTTGCCGATGGTGAATAAGTTTAATCAAACAGTCTTTGGTTCATCTGCCGATGATGCTTCCAGAGTGTGGGAGCGGCACGGGTACAGGTCGCAGTCCGATGTTGGTGGTGTTATGTGGCGAATGGTTTATTTCAATCATGGACGAAACCTTGCGTTGATGGTCAAAGATGCGATCGAAAACGAAAAATATGAATATGCAGCGATTGGGTATGCTGTCAAGGCTTGGGGGTACCAAATGTTGACAGATTACCACGGTCCTGTTATTTTAGACGAAGCCTTACGTGATCAGCTATCCTTCACCTATCAGGATCAAAAAGAGGTGTATGCTAAAGTGCGGTTATGGTGTGATTCTGCTTTGTTTTTTCTAGATCAGAAAAGCCCTTTAGATTATTCAGGTAGTTTGAGTTCAGAAAAGGGAGACAATCTTTTTAGGGGCAATATGGAGCGTTGGCGTAAATTTATTTATGCTATTAAGGCGACGCAGTATATTCATTTGATCAATAAGCCAGATTTTGCTTCAAAGTATGCGGATTCAGTCGTGTATTTTGTGGATAAATCATTCTCATCCAATGCAGATGATGCAAATATTAAGTTTGCTGGAGATAAGAAAGAGACATCTAGTGTTGCGGGTCCTATGCAAGCGAACTTTACGAGTACCTATTACAGTCGTGCAGGTCAACCCATTGTTAATTATTTGGGCGGAGGGCTTCGCGGCACAGCTGCTACCCCGGTGAGGCCGTCTGTCGACCCTCGATTGGTCCTTATGTTAAACCCGACTACTGTCGACAGTACGTATACGGGAGGGGTACCAAATGTTGCGAATGGCACTGTTCCGCATATTATGGGGAAAATTATCGACAACGTGTATGAAGGTCGGTTTATCTTTCGTGATAAAGTGGATTTTCCACTTATGACATATGCCCAATTGCAGCTGATTAAAGCTGAAGCATTGTTTATCAAGGGGGATAAAGATGGTGCCTATGACGCCTATTTAAAAGCTATTCGATCGCATATGACATTTGTGAATAAGTATGCAAGTGCAAATGAAGCGCAAATAAAAGAGGTTGAGATTGTAAATTATTTGAAGAGCTCAGAGATTCCACAAGTGTCAGCCGATTTAACATTAGCGGATATTATGGGACAAAAGTATATTGTCCAATGGGGTTGGGGTGGTATGGAGCAATGGTGTGATCTTCGGAAGTATAAATATGATGTAAATGTGTTTAAACAATTTCAACCATTAAGTGGAGCGTCATTGCAGTATCGTGAATATTGTTACCGGGTAAGACCACGTTACAATTCTGAATATGCTTGGAATGCGACGGAATTGGATAAATGGGGGGCATTGGATCCTACTTATGTCATTAAGCCGACCTGGTCTATGACTGCTGATAACTAATACTAATAAATAGTTCGTTATGAAATTTTTAATGAAATTATGTATAGCAGGTGTAGCGGCTATGGGCTTTTACTCCTGCGATAAACCAATTCAAGATTTTGGAGAAGTGGATTTTATGTCGGCAAACGACGTAATTGTTAAGATTAATATGGCATCCGTTTATCCGGACGATCGATATATGTACGTGAAGTTTAACGATAGCCGAATAACTTCACTAATTCGTGCGCGTGAGCCTTTTCCAGGGGGAGGGTATAATACGCGTGGTGACTCTAGGCCAGATTTTTTGAAGTATACAGCAGGAACTGTAAATGTGAAAGTTGCTTTACCTCATAAGGTCGATCGAGGACTTGACTCCCTGATTCTATACGAATCTAATTTGACCTTTGAGGCGGGAAAGAGATATACTTTGCATATAGCAGATACAGCTGCTTCTACTAAACTGATTTTGAATGAGGAAGATCTGTCGCGTCCGGATTCGACGTTTGCGAGGTACCGCTTTACAAATCTAATGCCGAATGTGCCGGCGATAGATTTGTACTATGGAGCTGTAGCGGGTACGGCGGAACCGACACAAGACTCTTTGGTTGCCAAGAATATTAAATACTTGGAGACAAGTGATTATTTTCAATTGAATCGAATAACAAGTAGAACCTGGAAGATTCGTCCTGCAGGCGCGCCTGTTACGAATGCTTCGGTGCTTGCTTCTTATTCCAATGCCGGAGCGTTACTTGATCGAAGAGCGTATACTATTTATGCTTTAGGTTATCAGGGGTTTACTACGACGATTATGCGTCCTTATGTTTCATTTTTCTTAGTGAGATAGATATGAATATAACAAATATTAAAAAGCACCTGAAGCTCGGAGTTTCTTTATGTGCATGGTTGCTGTTGTTTTCGTGTAAACAACGAGATGATTATCCTGTGTTTGAGGATCCAAAGATCGTTGAGGTAGAGAAGGACACCATTCCTCCAGATAATACGAAGGAGGCTTTAACGCAAAAGATAATCGATGGTACAGATGTGATAAAAACGTTTCAGATGGACTCTATGACTGTTTTAGCGCCTGGTGTAAATCGTATGCATGTACGATTCAAGAATAAACTTGATCAAGCTATGAGTATGCAGGTGTTGGAGCTTGATTTGACACAGCCAAAAATTAGTGTGTTTGCACTAAGTCCTTTTGATGACAACTTGTTTACAACCCAGGTGTTGAGCGATATGGCGAAGTATAATGAGGGACGCACTGGAGGCCGTATCATTGCAGCTATTAATGGAGATGTGGCAACAAGTGGGGCTCCAACAGGATCTTTTATCCGATTAGGGCGACAAATTAAGACTTCTACCACAACAGCTACAGCAAATACTCGCCCTTTCATTGCTGTTAAAAATGATGAAACAGTAGTGATCGGCAACAGACCCAATACCACAGTTACTCTAGATCCGTATAATCTTAATGATTTTAAGCATTTGGTTTCCGGAGGTACTTGGTTGGTGTATAAAGGCGGATTAATTACAAGTACGGTTACAACGGTGCAAGCAAATACGGCTATTGGAATTACAGCGGATAAAAAAATCTATGCGGTACTGGTGGATGGTGTGAACAATGCCTTCTCAGTTGGTATCACCTTCAATGATCTTGGTAAGATTATGAAAACGCTTGGTTGTTCCCACGCTTTTTCTACCAGCGTAGGTACAAGTGCTGTTATGGTACAACGAGATAAGGGTATTGATAATGAAGTGGCATGGAGAGTTGTTAATAAACCAGCCACAGCGGCAGGAGGGGCAAACGTGAATGGTATCGGGTTTGTCGTAAAGGATTAATTGCGATAATAGCAGTCTGCTTTTCTCGATTTAATCGTCTTTTGTAAGGTTTAACGGTAGGTCAAAGTGATTTTGATCTACCGTTTTTCATTTTCTTTTTTTCGATATTCTCCATATGTCATTTTTCTTGTTTATGTTTGTTGTAAATTAAAAACCGCACAAATATGAACAAATGCTTCAGTCTGCTTACGGTGCTTGCTCTTTTGCTCTCATCGTGTACAGCACAGAATAAGAAAGAAAAAAAGACAAATTCCGACAGTATTGCTGCGGTTAGCCAATCTCAAATAACACCTGCCGCAGATCAATTATCTCAATACCTTCCCATATTAAAAGGAAAGAAAGTAGGTCTCATGGGAAACCAAACCTCTGTTGTTGGTAAGAATAATGAACATCTTGTAGACGTCTTATTGCGTGAAAAAGTAAACTTGCAATTTGGATTTGCTCCGGAGCACGGTTTCCGGGGTAATGTAGAACGTGGTGAAAAGGTGAGCAATGATGTCGATACAAAAACAGGTTTGCCTTTATACACCTTGTATGGTGGTAATGAAAAGCAAGACTCTATTGTGAAGTCCATCGATGTCATGATTTTTGACTTGCAGGATGTCGGCGCACGTTTCTATACCTATATTACATCGTTGCATCGTGTCATGGAGCTGTGTGCTAAACACAATAAAGAACTGATTGTATTGGATCGACCAAATCCATGTGGTGATCAGGTGGACGGTCCTGTACGGAAAGACGATAAATTTAAATCAAACGTTTCTTTTCATAAAATCGCGATGATTCATGGTTTAACTGTGGGTGAGCTCGCAAAAATGATCAATGGAGAAAAATGGTTGGAGCAAGGTAAACAATGTAAGCTGACGGTTGTGCCGGTAGCAAATTGGGATCACACGAAAATGTATGATTTACCTGTTATTCCATCCCCAAGCTTACCGAATCATTTATCGGTTCGTTTGTATTCTTCTTTGTGCTTGTTTGAAGGAACGGAAATTTCTGTTGGACGAGGTACGGACTGGCCTTTTCAAGTGGTTGGTTACGACAATCCTATTTATGGCGATTTCAAATATACACCGGGAGAAAAATCAGGTATGGTAAAGCATGTCGAAGGAAAAGGGCAGACGATGTATGGTTACGATTTGAGAGGGATTGATGCAGATAAACAAAAGTTCACGTTGAAGTATGTCTTAGATTTTTACAACAAGATGCCCGATAAAACCAAATTCTTTACACGTGCAGAATTCTTCGATAAACTTGCGGGAACAGACGAATTAAGAAAACAGATTCTGGCGGGTAAATCGGAAAAGGAAATCCGTAAAAGCTGGGAGAAAGATTTAAAAGAGTACAAAGAGATGCGTAAGAAGTATCTCCTTTATGCAGACTTCAACTAGAAGAAATCGAAAATATATTAAAAACACGCCTTTGTGCGTGTTTTTTTTTGTTTCCATAAGAAAACGTTAAAAAACGCATAAATATTTTGATTTTAACAATTCTTAACTATATTAGTGTCGGTTTATGAATGTTTTTGTGTTTTTCGTAACAAAAACGCAGATATAAAAACCAAATTATGGTACAAATCATTTATTATTTAACAAACTAACAATGAGAAAATCTTTACTATTTTCTGTTGCTTTGGGAGTTTTTCTATCCACAGACTATAATGCAGTTACGGCGGCTGGATATTTTAATTCTTCTGCGGCGACATCTTATTCGTCCAGCAGAGCACTGCAAAGTACGGTGCAAGGGACAGTAAATGGGGCGGATGGGCCGTTGGCAGGTATTACAGTGAGTGTCTTAGGAAGTTCAACTTCGACAATGACTGATGCAAACGGAAAATATTCCGTGAACGCGCCGATAGGTGCTGTTCTACGCTTTAGTTCAATTGGTTACAAATCAAAAGATGTTACCGTTTCTTCGAATACTGTTAATGTGAGTCTAGAGGTTGATAATTCTTCTTTAGAATCTGTGGTAGTCGTCGGATACGGTCAGCAAAAGAAAGCACACCTAACAGGAGCGGTGTCTACTGTTGATGTGGAAAAAACATTAGGTAGTCGGCCAATTCCTGACTTTGCGCGAGGTTTACAGGGAACAATTCCTGGATTGACAATTCAAGTTCCCTCAGGTGAGGTTGGCTCTAATCCTGTTATGAAGATTCGTGGTCAAATAGCATCGCAGCAAGGCTCCAGTAATCCTTTGGTTTTGGTTGATAATGTTGAGGTTCCGAATGTTCAGGTTGTTAATCCGGATGATATAGAAAGTGTTACAGTTCTTAAGGATGCTGCTTCAGCTTCTATTTATGGGGCTAAAGCAGCGTTTGGTGTAATCTTGATTACAACAAAAAAAGGCGCAAAGACTGATCGTACGAATGTAACATATTCGGGCAATTATTCTTTGCAAACACCTTTTAAGGATATCGATATTGCTGGTATAGATGGGTTACAGTATACATTGGATGCGCACGACAATATGAAACAAAGTGGACCGGCG
This sequence comes from Sphingobacterium psychroaquaticum, assembly GCF_004421025.1. Taxonomy (NCBI): domain Bacteria; kingdom Pseudomonadati; phylum Bacteroidota; class Sphingobacteriia; order Sphingobacteriales; family Sphingobacteriaceae; genus Sphingobacterium; species Sphingobacterium psychroaquaticum. The sequence goes on from NZ_CP038029.1 coordinate 139,647, forward strand.
GGGGGCTTTTGGCGCTTAAACTGGGATAGCTTTGAGAAGATTAAGGAATGGCAACAAAAATATGGAGGAACGGTTAAGAACAGCGATCCTGTTGTATACGGGCGAGATTGGTTTTTTGATGGTGTAGATAAATATGGTTATCGTATTTATGATGCGGCTGATGCCATGATTAAGAATAATGCCTTCTCACACTTGCACAATCTCGGATTGAGTGGAAAAAGAAATGATACGCATTATAATTTTTCTGTCGGCTATTTAGGTCAAGAGGGGATGATGAAACCTGCTGCTCATGATGATTATAGAAGGTTGACCTCTAATTTGAATGTTTCGACGAAGGCAACTGATTTCTTGACTCTTCGTGGAGGGGCAATGTATTCTGATGGAACGAAGAGGTACCCTAACGCTATAAATACGTCTCCGAATACTATAGCCTCTAACGGATTTGCGTCAGATCCATGGTTGTATTTGTACAGATGGAGTTCTTTGTTTCCGATTGGTGTGCAAGAAAATGGAGTCTATATGCGCGACCCTGCGACCGATGCGACGCTTGCGCATACTGCAACGAAGCGAGATCGTTACATAAATCTTAATCTGGGAACGACAATTGATTTTACTAAGAATTGGGACTTGAAGGCAGACTATGCGTACACTTCGGAATTCAATTCCTTGGATAAATCACAACCAACGATTACAGGAGCAGAGCCATGGTATAGTCCGGTTGTATGGAATGATGAAACAGGACAACGTATTTGGGTTGATGAAAGTGGGAACCGGACAGAGCCTGGTGTAGGGATGGCAGGATATAAGTTTCCTTTGGTGAATTATGCTACTAAAGGAAATTCTTACGTGTATCGATCTGCATTCGAGTCACAGAAACATACTTTCAATGCTTTTACGACTTATCGATATAATGTAAATGATGACCACGAGTTTAAGTTTATGTTAGGTACGAATGTGGTTAGTGACAAATGGATTAGAAACGAATCTTTCAGAAAAGAGTTGCTTAAAAACGATAATCCGCAATTTAATTTTGCCACTGGAGCTCAAGAGTCTGCCGGAGATCAGGACTGGAGTTCTCAGTTTGGTGTATTTGGACGTTTGAACTACGCGTATAAGGGTAAATATTTATTAGAAGGAAACTTACGTTATGATGGAACTTCTTTGTTTCCAGAGCATTTGCGTTGGAAATGGTATCCTTCTGTGTCTGCAGGATGGATTGTGACAAGTGAGTCCTTTATGGAGCCAATTGCCAATACTTTGAGCTTCTTAAAGCTTAGAGGTTCTTATGGTATAATTGGTGATCAGTCGGTATCTAACGGTCTTTATTGGGCAAAAATGGCTATAACACAGAATAACTGGTTGTCGTCGGAGAATGCTAAGTATTTCCAGTTAGGGACGCCTAATGCAATCTCGGCTGGCCTTGGCTGGCAAAATATTGAACACTTAAACTTAGGGGCAGATGTTCGCTTATTTAATAATAAGTTGGGCTTTGTGTTTGAGTGGTATCAGCGTTCTACTAAAGATATGATTATCGGAGGGGATGCACTTCCCGCAACCTTCGGGGCGTCTGCGCCATTGGGTAACTACGGTAACCTTCGTACAAGAGGCTGGGAGATTGCTGCGGATTTTAGTCATAGTTTTGATAATGGACTACGTCTTAACTTTAATGCAAATCTTGCGGATGCGGTCACTATGATCACAAAGGCTGCGGATTGGAGAACTCCTTTTGAAAACAGAAATATTCATAATACATGGGTAACTGGTAAGCGTTATGGTGATGTTTACGGATATGTAACAGATCGTTTGTATCAAAAAGATGATTTCGTTTATGATAGTGATGGAAAGTTTGCTCAAACAACAATTATCTATGACGGAAATGCGAAAAGAACAAATATGCTTTCAGGGGATAACCCTGTTTATCAAACGTTCTTCGAGGACGGAAATCAGATTCTTCTTATGTCCCCAGGGGATGTGAAGTTTGTCGATGTAAATGGAGATGGATTCATTACGCCGGGGAAAAATACTTTTGGCGACATGGGTGACCAGGTTGTTATTGGTAATAGTACACCGAGATACGATTTTGGATTCAGGGTTGGTGCTGAATATAAGAACTTTGATCTATCTGTTTTTGTGCAAGGAATTGGTGAGCGAAAAATTTGGGGAGATGGTCAACTGGCTATTCCAGGATACTATTCAAAAGAAGGAGGAATGCCGCAGGTATTTGCTTCAGATTATTGGCGAGCAGATCGTACCGATGCATTTTATCCTAGAGCTTGGAATTATAACGGTTCTAATAATGGATTTGTAATGCGTCCACAAACCAGATACATGTTGGATATGGCTTATGTGAAGATTAAGAATATCACTTTTGGATATACTGTTCCCGATAATTTGTTGAAAAGGATGCATTTGTCAAAAGCAAGAATATACGTTTCACTCGAAAACATGTTTACGTTTGACAAGCTAAGAGGGTTGCCAATTGATCCGGAAACGATCTCTGGTAATTCTATGCTGTTAACAAACGGGAATTATAATTTGGGACGTACGGGAACAGGGACACCAACGTTCAAGTCCGCTTCCATGGGTATTCAAATCGGTTTATAATAAATAGGATAATTATGAAACTTAATAAACTAACATATATAGTTGCGGGGTTATGTCTTTCTTTGACAAGTTGTGATAAGTTTTTGGATAAACCTCCTTTAACGACAGAGCAAGACGAAACGGCTTGGACAACAGAAGATAACGTGCGCTTATACGCCAATAAGTTTTTGCCTACTTTCTTTGTGGGATATAATGTCGGTACAACGGCTACTGGTGCAGCCTTAACGGGCTTTAGATTTAGTGATGATGTTTTGGCCTTGGGTAATCAAGAGAATTTTACACGTTCGGTACCAAACAGTTCTATTTGGGATTATACGTCTATCCGATCGTTGAACATTATGATTGATCGGATTGAGAGCCGTATGGGAGGTGTTTTGTCGACAGAAGCCAAAGCGCATTGGTTGGGGATTGCTCGTTTTTATAGAGGGTGGCGTTATTCACAAGTCGTAGCCTCTTTTGGAGATATTCCTTACTATAACCAAGTGTTAAGTGATACTGATTTTGATGCTTTATTTAAACCTCGTACACCGAGAAATGAAGTAATGGATGCGGTATATGAGGACTTAAAATTTGCGCTTGAGAATGTTCGATTGGCTGATGGGGAACAAAATGTAAACCGTTATATCGTTGCTGGAATTATTTCGAGAGTAGCTTTGCATGAAGCGACATGGCAAAAGTACTACTATAACAATGGCGATCAAGCGAAGAAGTTTTTGGAATTAGCTGTTACCGCAGGAGATATGGTTATTAATAGCGGTAGGTATGATATTGTAACGGAGTATAGAACATTGTTTAGCTCGGAAGACTTGAAGGGAAATAAGGATTGCTTGCTTTATAGAATATACAATGAAGCTGGTGGTGTACAACATGCTGTTGCCACAAATTCTAACTTGCGTGAATCTACTAACAATGGCCCAACTACAGATCTGATGAAAGCTTTTATCTGTAATGATGGCAAGGTTTGGCAAAACTCTGCAGTAGAAAACTCTACCGCATTTGATTTGGATAATATGATTAAAACCAGAGATCCACGGTTTGAGGCGACATTTCACCGTAAGCCATTGCCAGCTAACCGAGCGTCCCTGGTATATATCGCAAAATTCTTGCCGCGTGATGTTGAGGCTATTCATGAGAATCTGAACAGCGCTCCGGTAACTGCGTTTACAGCTAACCGTAATACAACAGACTATCCTGTGCTTCGTTATGCTGAAGTTTTATTAAACTGGATCGAGGCTAAAGCTGAGCTAGCAACCATGGGGGGGGCAGCTGTTTCTCAGGCTGATCTTGATAAGAGTGTGAATAAAATCCGGTTAAGACCCATCGCGGCTGAGGCTGTGGCAAGAGGAGTGAAGCAGACGGCTGCTTTACAACTAGGTAGTCTTCCATCTGATCCAGAGCGTGATATTACCGTAAGTCCATTGTTGTGGGAAATTAGACGTGAGCGACGTATGGAATTTACATTTGAATTCTCACGAATTGCAGATTTAGAGCGTTGGGGTAAATTAGAATATATGGACACGAAACTAAATCCAGATCTACTTTCGGGTGGTTGGGTGAATTTTCAAGCACAGTTGCCAAATTTAATTAATGCTGATTTGGGTGTGGTTTCAACTACAGGAACTTACGTACAATACAATGGTTCAAATGCTGCGGCTATGAGAGGATTCTTTAGGCATAAGAGTAATAACGATCGTCTGCCATTTGTAGGACAGGTGAATATTAATCCATACCTAACTCCTGTTGGTAGAAATCAAATGGATGAGTATGTTGCGAAAGGATATGTCTTAAAGCAGACTGAAGGGTGGCCACAAAATTAAGTTGGGATATTTAATACAATGTTATGAAGAATTTAATATTTAAAACGGGAAAGCTATTTTTAGCCATGCTTTTGGGTGTTTTCACACTGTTTTTGAATGCATGTAAGGATGACTTTCCTCAGAACGTGCCCTCTGATAAATTTACAGATCTTAAAGAAATAAAAATCGTAAATGCGGGTGCTAATGGCAATACTGTTGTGCAAGGTGTTATCGATGAGGATAAGAAGACAATATCTTTTCCGAGGATTGATCCCGCAACAGATTTCACGAAGGTAAAATTTGAAGCGACTCTTGCTTCAGGTGCAACTTTGGATAAAGAGGTGTATAGCTTTCCTTTTAACGAAGGAGAATCGGAAAAAACGATTGTTTTGAAAGTCGTAAATAATCCTCGATTCAAAGAGTATTTTACAACAATTCGTTTACTAATCCCTGTTTTTGGGGCAGATGTTTCTAAGCGAGTTATATACGACTATACGAATAACGAGTTGGGAAATCCGATCTATGAGAGCTTTGTGTCAGCCTTGACAAGAGGGTCTGGCTTTGATGGTGAGCATGTTTTAGTTGTTACGCGTCACGGTGCTGGATCCCATTTGTTAAAAGTGAGTGATTTAAAAAACAATACGATAAAGAAAATTCCATTGAATTTGACAGGTGTTACGCAAGGAACTTTTATAGTAAACGTGGGTAATATTGTAAATGGACACACGTACATCGCTAATCTTTCAGGAAATACGGCGGCTAGTCCACTAAAGATTTATCACTGGACCGATCCAACACAGGAGCCAGAGATCATTGCGAATATCAATGTGAGTACTATTATTGGAGCAGGTGTACGTCATGGCGATAATTTTTCTATTACCTTGGATGAAGCAGGAAATGGATATATCTTTTTGGGTGATAACGCGGGAACGAAAGTGCTACGTTTAACTGTTACCAACTATAAGACAATTGGTAGCCCATTAGTGATTACATCAGCAGTAAATGTCGGTTCATGGAGCTCATATAATAGGGTAGGAAATACAGATAATTACTTATTCACTGGACATGACGCCCCAATTATGGTGGTTAGTGGTACTGGTTCGGTTGCGCATACCCTTTCTAGAACAGCTATTCCTATTAGAAGTTCTGATGCACGTGTTGTAAACTTTAATGGAGAGCGTTATTTGCTTACAACGACAGCTGCTCGAACAGGGTCGGAAGCGACAGTACTTGCTTTGTATGATATTACTAAAGGGGGGAACATTGTTGACGCACTAACAGCTTTTGAGCAAGGTGAGAGAAAGCCTCTCTTTGAGCACTCTTTCCTAGGTCCGGTAAATACATCTCCATCAACTCAAACGGGATGGCACGTTGTTAAGGATAGTGAAGGGAAAGACCAAACTCTTGTGCTCTATTCGGGAGCCAGTGATGCTGGGTTTGTTATCATTGATCTTCCTAAAAAGACATTAGAAGACTAAAAAAAAGATTAAAATAGCGAGCCTTGTTGTGAAAGGGGCTCGCTATTTTTCTGAACTTATTATTTGAACAAGATGAAGAAAATCGTATCAAAATTAGCACTTTTCGTGGCTGCTTGCTTGGTTTTTAATAGCTGTAGCAAGAGTGGTGGCGGAGGTGGGACTCCTACTCCGGAGCCTGAACCTCCTGTTGGCGATGGATTGATTTTCCCCAAAAAAGAAATGAGAGCAGTGTGGATGACTACTGCTTGGGGGATAGATTGGCCAATGGGCGATTATAGCCAAGCCTCCCAAAAGCAAAAATATATTCAGTATCTGGATAAATTTAAAGCAATGAAAGTAAATACCATTTTCTTTCAGGTGCGTGCGATGGGCGATGCATACTATAGCTCTGCTTATGAGCCCTGGGCAACATCGATTACGAATACGCGAGGAAAGGATCCTGGCTACGATGTGTTGAAGTTTATGATTGATGAGGCACATGCGCGCGGTATCGAGTTTCATGCGTGGATGAATCCTTATCGCATAGCTACACGAGCAAATACTGGATCTACGTATCCGAATTTGCACAGTTCGATTAATGCCAGCTGGGTGGTAAGCCACGAAAAGATACAGATTTATAATCCTGCAAGACCTGAAGTGCGTCAGCGTATTTCGGATATCGTAAAGGAGCTCATCACCAAGTATGATGTGGATGGTGTACATTTGGATGATTATTTCTATCCAGATCCATCCTCTGCGGGAACTATGGTTTCCGATCAGGATGACTATAAAACATATGGAGCTGGGTTTACGAATATTGAAAATTGGAGAAGAGATAACGTTGATAAAGCTATAAAAGGAATCTATGAGACTATTGTAGCAACGAAACCCGCCGTTGTTTTTTCCATTTCACCTGCAGCGAGCAAAGATTACAATTTTAAAACATTATATGCTGATGTCGCCAAATGGTGCCAGCAAGGCTGGGTAGATGTGTTGATCCCGCAACTTTATCAAGAAATTGGGAACAAGTCTAACGATTTTCAAGTAAATCTTGCAAGTTGGTCACAAAGTGCTAATAAAGCCGCTGTGGTTATCGGGCACGGTTTTTATAAGTTTGGGGATGCGACACAACCATCTGCGTTCCAGACCACGCTTGAGTTGGAGAGTCAGCTGAATATGGCGAAGCGAAATGCGAAGGTGGTAGGTAGTGCAATGTACAGTGCTAAGTATATTACCGACAATAAGATTGGTATTACTGATAAGTTGACTTCATTGTATAGTAAACCTGCTGTTATGCCATTCGTAGGTCGAGCAATCGCAGCAGCGCCAATAAAACCGACGAATGTTCGTGTCGAAGGTGGTCAATTAAAATGGGCAACCTCTGGCAACGTGAAGTCGGTGGTGTACTACTTTAGCGATCTTAAGAAAGAAGGCGAAGTGGTTGCTGTGACGAGTGAACAATCTGTCGCGATAGATAAGACAGGACACTATTGTGTGACAACGATTAACGTTGACAACCAAGAAAGTGCTGCGTCAGCAACGGTTCAAAAATAATGACCGACTTGTGGTATTGAACATGGGGAAGATAATCTTTGACAGAGTTTCTTCCCCATGTTGCTTTATATAATAATTAATTCTTTCGACAATGTTTTTGAGATATTCTTTTCTTTTTCTACTTTTTACGGCGTTTTCGCTCTCGCTCTCCGCGCAGCAAACCTTTAAGTTTGCGCAGGTAACCGATACCCACGTTGGCGGAGCAACTGGAGCTGATGACCTGCGGCGAACCGTCAAAGACCTAAACACACAAAAAGATATCGACTTCGTGATCCTCTCAGGCGACGTCACCGAATTCGGTTCCGATCTCGAACTCGCATTGGCCAAGCAGATCTTGGATAGTCTAAAATTACCCTTATACGTAATTCCTGGAAATCACGATAGCAACTGGTCTGAGAGTGGCGCCAATTCTTTCCGCAAAGTATTCGGTAGCGAGATGTTTTTCTTTAAGCATAAAGGCTACCAATTTATGGGAACCACTTCGGGCCCGAATATGCGGATGAGCCCCGGACAGATTCCACGTGAAAACCTCGTTTGGATGGATTCTGTCTTCCAAGCCAACCCCGATAAAGAAACACCCCTTATATATATAAACCACTATCCACAAGATTCCTCACTAAACAATTGGTACGAAGCGATCGATCGTTTAAAAGGACGCAATGTACAACTTGCGCTTTGCGGACATGGGCATGCCAACAAGCTCTACAATTGGGAAGGAATTCCAGGCGTGATGGGGCGCTCCAACCTTCGAGCAAAAGACTCGATCGGCGGATACAACATTATCACGATAGGCAACGGTATGGCACACTATGAGGTACGCAGACCACTCGCTATAACCGAGGCCAGCTGGTTGGAAGTGCCGCTTATCAATCACCGGTTCGACCTACAGAAAGTAAGCTACAAGCGTCCTGATTTCTCCGTAAACCAACGCTACAATAATAAAGTACAGGTTGCCTGGACCTTTCAAGACAATAGTGACCTGGGAGCCGGTTTTGCGAAATACGGAAACCTATTGATTACCGGAAATACCACCGGAGCGGTTTATGCCCTCGATGTACAAACTGGAAAGAAAATATGGACCTATAAAACAGGCGGGAAAGTATATGCCACACCGGCTGTGTGGAAGACCACTGTTGTGGTAGGCTCTTCCGATGGAAACATCTATGGCTTGGACGCAAAAACAGGTAAACTTAATTGGAAATTGCAAACTGCAAAAGCTGTTTTGGGAAGCACAACGATCGACAGCGATGGGATCGCCTTTATTGGCGCTTCAGACGGACAGTTTAGAGCGATCGATGTGAAGACAGGCAAACTGCGCTGGTCTTTCGATAAGCTAAAAGGCTTCGTTTCGACGAAACCAACTTTGTATAAAGAAAAGGTGATTTTTGGTGATTGGGGCAACGGTTTCTATGCGTTGGATCGTAAATCTGGGCAGCTGTTATGGGAGTGGAATAACGGACATGCAAATCGGATGTTTTCGGCGGCGGCCTGCTACCCGGTGGTCAGCAACAACCGCGTGTTTCTTGTCGCACCAGACCGTTTTATGACCTGTCTCGATGTGGAAACAGGAGAGGTGATTTGGCGCGAAAAGAAAGACCCTATCCGTGTTCGTGAGTCAATGGGCTTGTCGAAGGACGGTCAATATGTATACGTTAAAACCATGGACGGAAACCTACTGGGTGTATCCACTAAAGCGGATAGTATGGAGGTCGCTTGGAAATCAGCTTTACAGCTTCCTTATGAGCTTACGCCATCCGCTATTGAAACCAATGGTAAGCAGGTTTTTGTGCCGAGTCACTCGGGATTGGTTTCTGGTATTAATGCTAAAAGTGGAGCGGTCTCCTGGCAATATAAATTATCAAATGCGATGATAAACCCTATATTTGTTTTAGATGCTAACCATGTAGTTGTCTCAACAATGGATGGGGTGATTGCAAAAATTCATCTGTTATCCAATGAATAAGATGAGACTTTGTGCCCTATTTCTTCTCGTGCTGACGAGCTTATCAGGCGTAGCGCAGGATACCTGGATTCGGGTTAATCAATTGGGGTATAAATCTGCGGGGAAAAAGGTTGCCGTGTGGGCAAGTAAGACCGATAAGAAGGTTTCCTCGTTTACGCTGAAAGATAAAAAGACAAACAAAGTTGTCTATAAGGGTAAATCCTCGAAAGCCTTTGGGGCATACGGCCCTTTCGTGCAGTCTTATCGGTTAGACTTCTCTGCTTTCCTGAAACCGGGACGGTATATCGTAGAGGTTGATGGTGTGGCGTCTCCTGAAATACGAATCGGGGAAGATGTCTATAATGGTACGGCTGATTTTACGCTACGCTATATGCGCCAGCAACGTACGCTTTTCAATCCTTTTCTGAAGGATAGTTGCCATACGCACGACGGGTTTACGCTCTACGGTGCATCGGCAGGGCTGAAAGATAGTACGCAGATTGATGTCGGTGGCGGCTGGCATGATGCGTCCGACTACTTGCAATATGCGACAACATCTGCCAATGCGACGTATCACCTTTTGGCGGCGTATCGAGATTTTCCTAATGTGTTTACCGATTATAAACAAGCGAATGGCTTGGATGGATCCAATGGGATTAAGGATGTGTTGGACGAGGCGAAGTGGGGACTGGATTGGTTGGTCAAGATGCACCCGCAGCCGCACATCATGTTCAATCAAATTGCTGACGATAGAGACCATGCGTCCATGCGGATGCCGGGGGAAGATCCTTTCTACGGACGGGGTTACGAAAGACCGGTTTATTTTATTGACGGAAAGCCGCAACAGCGGGGCAAGTTCCTGAACAATACAACGGGTACGAGTTCTACAGCTGCGAAGTTTGTGAGTGCCTTTAATCTAGGGGCTCAACTTTTTGCGTCGAAGAATGTGGATTACAGTCAATTACTTCAGCAAAAGGCGGAAACAGCTTTCTCCTTTGCGCATCAGAAATTAGGGGTTACGCAGACGGTGTCTGTCAAGTCGCCTTATATTTATGCGGAAGATAATTGGGTGGATGATATGGAGCTTGCCTACGCCACGATGTATGGTCGCAATAAGGATCAAAAATATGTGGATGGCGCCTTGAAGTATGCACGAGAAGAATCTATTACGCCCTGGTTAGTGAAAGATACCGCAAATCATTACCAATATTATCCCTTCATTAATCTCGGTCACTACGAGTTGGCGAAGCAGCTTGATGGAGCGAAACGGGAAGAGATTATTGCGTATTATAAAGAAGGGATTGAACAGGTATGGGGACGTGCGCAACAAAATGCATTCTATAGGGGCGTGCCTTTTATTTGGTGCAGTAACAACCTGACGGTTTCTTTTGCAATTCAATGTGTATGGTACGCAGAGCTCACAAAAGATAAACAATATGAAGAGTTGATGCAAGCTAATATCGATTGGTTGTTCGGTGTAAATCCATGGGGAACGAGTATGGTTTATGGTTTGCCAGCTTGGGGCGATACGCCCGTAGATCCACATTCTGCTTTTACACACCTGCATAATTATCCCATCGATGGAGGTTTAGTTGATGGTCCTGTATATACCAGTATTTTCAATAACCTCATCGGCATCCGTCTGAATGAGGAGGATGAGTATAAAGATTTTCAGAGTGACCTCGTGGTGTATCATGATGATTATGGCGATTACAGTAGTAATGAGCCAACGATGGATGGCACGGCATCACTGATTTACTTGTTGGCATCCCAAGAGCAGCAGGAGACACGGAAGAAGGACCGCTATGGCGTATTGGTGCAAGGCGATACCACGGCGAGAAAAGTGAGTCTCGTTTTCACAGGACACGATTTAAATGATGGGAAAGATGTTATTGCTGAGGCATTGCGAAAGAATAAAGTGGAAGCTAGTTTTTTCTTTACAGGCGATTTTCTGCGAAATCCAGAAAACCAGCTTTTCTTGAATGCTATTAAAAGCAAGCATTATATCGGTCCGCATTCCGATAAACACTTGCTGTATGCACCTTGGGAGAAGCGCGATAGTACAATTATCTCACGTGAAAATTTTTTGAAAGATTTAGAAGATAATTATCGAGCTTTGCAAGCTGTAGGGATTAAGAAGGACAATGCGCTCTTCTTTATGCCTGCTTACGAGTGGTATAATGATGATGTTGTCCGCTGGGCTAGCACTTTGGGGCTATATACCGTGAACTATACACCAGGACTGCGCACTGCTGCGGATTATACATTTCCGGGAATGGGAAATAAGTATATGAGTTCGGAAGCAATTTTAGAACAATTATATAACCGAGCCGACCTTAAAAACCTAAATGGTCACATAATTTTGGTTCATCTAGGCGTTGATGAAAGACGTGCAGACAAGCTGTATAATCGCATGCCTGAGCTGATAAATGGCCTTAAAAAACGAGGGTATTCCTTCGTGAAAATAAATGAGTTATTGGCGCAATAAAATGTTGCGTGTTTGTGCATGTTTTTGATTAAAATTTGCATATTTGTATAATAGAAGTTTTTATTTGTGATATGATAAGAGTAACTGAAAAGGAGTCGAATTACCAGGATTTAGATAAAATGTCTGTCAAAGAACTTTTGACAAACATTAATCAAGAGGATAAAACAGTTCCCAATGCTGTAGAGCAAGCTATACCACAGCTGGAGCGTTTGGTTGAGGTGACCGTAGAGAAGATGAAAAAGGGCGGTCGGCTGTTTTACATTGGTGCGGGAACGAGTGGACGTCTTGGAATTCTTGATGCATCAGAATGCCCACCTACTTTTGGTGTTCCTTTTGATTGGGTTATTGGATTAATTGCTGGTGGGGATACGGCGATCCGTAAAGCGGTTGAGTTTGCTGAAGATGATATGGAGCAAGCTTGGAAGGATCTGGAAGAGTTTGGAGTGCATGAAAATGATGTAATCGTTGGTATCGCAGCTTCTGGAACAACACCGTATGTAATTGGTGGGTTAGAACGCGCTAATCAAGAAGGCTTGGCAACGGGGTGTATCGTATGTAATGATGGTTCTCCAATTGCAGCTGTTGCACAATATCCGGTAGAGGTCGTTGTGGGGCCTGAATTTGTGACGGGGTCTACACGGATGAAATCAGGGACTGCACAAAAATTGGTACTGAATATGTTAAGCACGTCTGTAATGATTCAATTAGGGCGCGTGAAAGGTAATAAGATGGTGGATATGCAGCTGTCCAATATTAAATTGGTAGCACGAGGTGTGCGTATGGTGATGGATGAAACGGGGGCAGATGAAGAAACAGCATCAGCATTATTGGAAGAGTTCGGTAACGTACGGAAAGCTATTGAGAACTATCAGCATAATAAATAGTCAATATAAACTAATCTAAATATATGTCTCCATTTATATTATTGACATTTCTAGTGGTCTACTTCGGGGTATTACTAGCGGTGTCTTATTTTACATCTAAAGGTACGTCGGATAACTCGACCTTCTTCGTCGCAAACAGAAACTCAAAGTGGTATATGGTTGCTTTCGGAATGATTGGAACAGCGCTTTCCGGGGTGACATTTATCTCCGTACCGGGTGCGGTTGGTGTTTCCAATTTCAGCTATTTCCAGTTTGTACTGGGTAATGCATTAGGTTTTCTCGTGATTGCTTATGTGTTATTGCCGTTGTATTATCGTATGAATCTAACCTCTATCTATACATATTTAGAGGAACGTCTGGGGCATAAAAGCTATAAAACAGGAGCGATGATTTTTTTGGTATCACGTACCATTGGATCGGCGTTCAGACTTTATTTGGTCACTATTATCCTTCAGAAATTTATTTTTGACGCTTGGAATGTTCCGTTTGGTATAACTGTAGCGGGATGTTTACTATTGATCTGGATGTATACGAATAAGGGCGGGTTGAAAACCATTATTATTACGGATACGTTACAAACGTTCTGTTTGTTGTTCGCCGTGATTCTATCCATTTATTTTATGGCGGATGGCCTTGGTGTTTCGGTTCTCGAGGCTTTTGAAAAGGTGAAAGATAGTACCTATTCACAGATTGTGGTATGGGAAAATTTGCTTGGTGATAAGAACCATTTTTGGAAACATGTCATTGGTGGAGCTTTTGTAACCATAGCGATGACGGGACTTGACCAAGATTTAATGCAGAAGAACTTAAGTATGAAGACGATCGGTGAGGCGCAGAAAAACATGCTGACTTTTACCAGTATCTTCGTCGTGATTAACTTGTTCTTCTTAGCGGTAGGTGCCTTGTTGTATATTTTTGTTGCGGAGAAAGGAATTGATATTTCTGCATTACGCACACCAGATTACCTTTACCCAGAGATTGCATTGAACCATTTATCGGTATCTGCGGGAATTATCTTTATGATGGGATTAACGGCTGCAACTTTTGCAACGACAGACTCGGCATTAACGGCATTGACAACATCGTACTGTGTTGACTTCTTGAATTTTAATAAAAAGGAAAACCCGAATGATCCCGCTTTGGTTAAGCAGCGTAATATCGTGCATTTTGCATTTTCAGTGATCATGTTAGTGGTTATTTTGATATTTCGTTTATTGAATAACGACTCTGTTGTAACAGCTATTTTCACGGCGGCTAGTTATACCTATGGTCCTCTTCTTGGGTTATTTGCTTTTGGTATCTTGACGAAATATAAGGTGAATGATAACTTGGTGCCTTACTTCTGTATCTTGTCACCAATCATCTTGTTCCTTTTAAATACGTATGTCATTGTACCACATACCAGCTATCGTATTGGGTTTGAGTTGATCGTTTATAACGCATTGATCACAATCTTGATGTTGTGGTTTACCTCGCCGGGCAAATTGGAGAAAGACGCGAAAGCAGCGAGTTTGTAGCCTCAGTTCGCTTAATTATACAAAACCTTCATTACGTCAGTGCGGTTAACCGCACTGACGTAATGAAGGTTTTTTTTTGTAAGTTTGAGTAAACAGATTTTTCTACAGATGTATCATTTAATTGAAGAGACCCTAGAATTTATTCGTCGTAAGGTAGGCGATTTTACGCCAGAATTTGGTATCGTCCTCGGGACAGGCTTAGGTAAGTTAGTTGACGAGATTGAGGTGGAGCATCAGCTGATGTACTCCAATATTCCCAATTTCCCAATTTCTACCGTGGAGTTTCATACAGGGAAGTTGATTTTTGGTTTACTTAATGGCCGGCGTGTGGTGGCCATGCAAGGGCGTCTACATTACTATGAGGGCTATAGTATGCAGGAAATCACGTTTCCTATTCGTGTGATGAAAGGTTTAGGAATCCAGAAGCTTTTTGTGTCGAATGCGTCTGGCTCGCTAAACTCCAGTATATTAAAAGGTGATATCGGTATCATTGAGGATCATATCAATCTGCTGCCGGATAATCCGCTGCGGGGTCCAAATGACGATGACTTTGGTCCGCGCTTTCCGGATATGAGCCAACCGTATAATCGGAAAATGATTGAGCAGGCGAGTGATATTGCGATGGAGCTGGATGTACGCGCACACAAAGTGGTATATGTGGCGGCGCCAGGGCCGAATTTGGAAACAAAGGCAGAGTATCGTTATATGCAAATTATTGGAGGTGATATTGTGGGGATGAGTACGGTTCCGGAGGTAATTGTTGCCAATCATATGAGTCTGCCTGTATTTGCGATTTCGGTCATCACAGATGAGGGTTTCCATAACGACTTGCAGCCTGTATCCTTGGCGGAGATTGTTGCTGTTGCAGCTGCTGCGGAACCGAAGATGACAAAGATTCTAAAAGAATTGATAGCCTTGCAATAAATGTGATTTTTAGACGTACTTTTGTTGTTATTTACGTGAATATATAGGCATTGATGAACAGGTATCTTAGACTGCTGTCCCTTTTTTTTGTTTTTAGTATATATAGTCTATCCTATGTTTCGGCGCAGGTAGAAGAAGAGTTTAGCAGCGCGCTGGATTCGGCGCGAGCTAAGGAGGATAATAAGAAGGATTCTGTTGTTTTTACAGCGAAGTATGTGCGTTATGCTACGCTCCCTATGTTAAAACAATTTACGCATACGGTGCAGATTGATACATCGCATATTAATTTTCAGTACTACAACAAGCAGAATTTACCGTGGAATCCGAGTATCAACCTTGGGGCATATGGTCTTGCTACGCGAGACCTTCTTTTTAATCCAAACAAGAGTATTGGTTTCCAGTCGGGCTTTCATGCCTTGGAGCGAAATCTGTTGCTGAGTGATAGCATTCAGTATTTTCGTGCTCGTGCTCGTTATTCGGAGTTGTATGCGGTCGGTTTCTTTTTCGATGATCAGGTGTTTCGTGCGCGATTAGCGCAGAATATTAATCCGCGATGGAATATTGGGGCGGAGTATCATGCAACGAATACGGATGGGTACTATACCAACCAAGATTATAATGAGCGTAAGGCGGCTATTTTTTCTTGGTATGAGTCGGCGAGCCACCGCTATAATATGTTGGTGAATGCAACTTTTAACAACTTAAACAGTCCGGAAAACGGGGCTGTGGTGGAGGAGAATATTTTTAATAATTCGGAAAACAGTTCCAACCTTAGTTATCTAACACGATTACGTGGACGGAATGCAACGAGGCCACATAATAAATGGAGAGATAATGGGGTATTCCTCCGTCAATCTTACTATTTTGGACGCTTGGATACCGTTAATGTGGGTACACCGCTGATGGAGGTGCATCCAACGAATGCGGTGGCGCACAACTCGTCTATTCGGATGCGCAACTATACGTTCTTTAAAAATGAGGAAGATTTGGAGGGGGCTTTCCCTTTTGGAGATGCGGTGCTGGTAAATGATACGACAAAGATTACGACCGTAACGAATGAGTTTACCTATAGTTTTTATTTGCGTCCCAGAGGAGCCATGAAGAATGAAGCGAAGATAAACTTGGGCTTTCAGAATGATTTGATCTGGTATGCGGATAGTTTGACTTCTGATTTTTATCAGAATAGTATGGTCAAGGGGGAGATTGGGTACAAGTTTAGTGATCGCGTAAATGTTTTGGGGACGGTCAATCAGATTGTGGTAGGTCGGAATGCGGGCGACTTTCTCTATGAAGCTACGGCAGATGTCTTGTTGAGTGAGAATGCAGGAAAGATCAGTCTTGGGGCGTATTCGCAGAATAAGTCCCCGGAGATGGCATTTGACCGTATGAATTATACATATCATCAGTGGGCGAATAATTTTGAGAAAACGAAAACGCAGAATCTTTCTTTTGCATATCTCAATAAGAAGCTGGGTTTTTCGGGTAAAGTGGAGTATTTCCTGATTGACAATTATCTTTACTTTAAGGAGGTTGATAACCCGGATAACGATGAGCTATTGGTTCGTCAAGTAGAACCTGCGCAATATGGTAATCTTAATTTGTTGAAGGTGTCGGTGGGACAGAATTTTAAATTCGGTCGTTTTCATTTAGACAATATGGTGGTGTACCAAAAGTCGAATGCGGAAGATGTACTGGCGGTTCCGGAGCTGTATACATGGCACAGCTTTTATTATGCCAATGTATTATATAAGGTGGCTGATTTTCGAATTGGTGTCGATGCGCGCTTTAATACGCCTTTCCGCTCGCCATCCTACGCTATTAATATAGGGCAGTTCTATAATGATAATGCGCGGATTGAATATTCGACGTATCCAATCATGGATGCATGGGTTACAGCAAATATTAGACGTGTTAATTTGTTCCTTGCCTATAATTTTATGAACCAAATGATATATCCGAAGGGATATTACACGGTTCGTAGGTATCCGATGAACGATGCAAACTTCCGGTTTGGGGTTTCCTGGAAATTTTATGACTAAGGTTAGTAAATTTAATTTATTGTCTGTTAGTCGATTGCTGATTTAGGGTAAAAAAAAAGCATAAATATTTTTGAAGATTAGATTTTAGGCTTATATTTGCACACGCAATAAGCAAAAAGGCATGGAGAATTAGCTCAGCTGGTTCAGAGCATCTGCCTTACAAGCAGAGGGTCACTGGTTCGAATCCAGTATTCTCCACAACAAAAAAGGAGGCTTAGCTCAGCTGGTTCAGAGCATCTGCCTTACAAGCAGAGGGTCACTGGTTCGAATCCAGTAGCCTCCACAGAAAGCATCAAGAAATTGGTGCTTTTTTTATGAAAAATGGTTATCTTTAGAAGGCGTATGAAAATGCGACGACAAAGATCAAAATAGGGGAGTTTAGCTCAGCTGGTTTAGAGCACTACCTCGACAAGGTAGGGGTCACTGGTTCGAACCCAGTAATTCCCACATTTTTTTAGCGCGTAAGCTACATGTAGAGACACAAGATATTGTGTCTTTTTTTTTGCCCAACTACTAAATAGGATACGCCGTTTCGTTTTTTGTTTCCGATAAGACAAAGTAGGTTTGTACCGTATTTACATGTGGTAGTACCGCTAGTTTATGGCGTAGGAACATATGGTACCCTTCCATGTCTTTTGTGGCAATACGTAGCATAAAATCGTAGGATCCGGCCATTTGATAGCATTCCATCACTTCAGGGAACTTTGCTACTTCACGTTCAAACTCGTTGAGCACCTCTGCGGTATGTGCTTTTAGGAACACCTGCGAAAAAGAGATTAAGCCAATGCCGACTTTCTTTCGATCTAGAATTGCTACAGTCCGTTGGATGTAGCCGTTCGCTTTTAATTTTTTTACCCTTTCGTGCACAGCTGCAATAGATTTGCTGAGATGGTAAGACAATTCTTTATTGCTTAACGATGCATCCTTCTGTAGAAGGCGGAGAAGTTTGATGTCGGTGTTATCCAGTTCCATAATAAGTTTTCTTGTCGCGAATCAAATTTAGATAATTTTATTGTATGTATTATTGTTTAATATCATTATTTCAATAAAATTTATGGAAATTATATGTTGTTGTTGAATATTATCTTGTAATATTCAATTTTTGTGTGTTAATATAGTATTGTTATGCAAGAGATGATAAGTGAGTGTTTGTCACCTAAATTAGATTCAAAGTTTAAGCATTTATGGTGTTTGGTTGGTAACACGCCAATGTTGGAGTTACAGTATACCTATAAAGGTAAGCCTGGCCAGATTTATGTAAAATGTGAGAATTACAATCTTACCGGAAGTATTAAAGATCGTATGGCCTTGTATATTTTATACAAAGCGTATATGAATTGTGCAATCCGTCCAACAGATGTTATTGTAGAAGCAACAAGTGGTAACACAGGGATTGCATTCTCTGCTATTGGTAAGGCATTGGGGCATGGCGTGAAGATCATTATGCCGAACTGGCTAAGTAAAGAGCGTATCGACATTATTAAAAGTATGGGCGCCGACATTCAATTGGTCTCTAAAGAAGAGGGCGGTTTCTTGGGTAGTATCCGTATGAGTGAAGAGCAAGCGGCTAAAGGTGGCGTCTTCCTTCCTCGTCAGTTCGAGAATCAATACAATGCGGAAGCACATGAGTTGACAACAGGGAAAGAAATTATACAGCAGTTAGATAGTATCGGTAAAGTAGCTGATGCTTTCGTTGCAGGTGTTGGAACAGGTGGTACAGTAATGGGGGTTGGGAACAGCTTGAAAAAAGTAAACCCATTTGTTAAGGTGCACCCATTAGAGCCGGCTGAAAGTCCAACATTGACTACCGGTTATAAAGTAGGATCGCACCGTATTCAAGGTATCTCCGATGAATTTATTCCGGCGATCGTCAAATTGAACGATTTAGACCCTGTTATCCAGGCTTCAGATGGCGATTCCATCATCATGGCGCAGAAATTGGCACAACAACTAGGTTTGGCCGTTGGTATCTCTTCAGGAGCGAATGTTATTGGAGCGATTAAGCTGAAAGAAGAGTTAGGCGATGATGCGACAGTGGTAACACTATTGTGCGATGATAATAAGAAATACTTAAGTACAGATTTAGTAAAAGAAGAGCCTGTTAAAGACGGATTCATCTCTACAGACGTATCTTTTGAAGGATTTCATCCGATTAGCCGTTTAGCTAGTCCGTTAGTTTAATAGACGTATATAACCTAAAGTATATGAAAAGTCTTTTTAAAATTATACTGTTTGTGTGCCTGATGGTTCCGGCAGTTTTGTTTGCGCAAGAGGCAGATAGTTTGGTGTCGTTAGAAGGTGTTGAGTTTACGGAAGAATCAGTGTCTCCAGATACGTTGGCACAAGTTCCTGCGGATCTCGTGTTTAGTGAGAGCGCGCCTGATACAGTATCCAAAGACAGTACAGCTGCCACCAGTGGTGAGATTGCTCCTGCGGGCGGAGGAGAAGAGAAACAGTCCATGTGGGGTATTTTTATTGCGGGCTTATTGGGCGGTTTTGCGGCCTTTATTATGCCGTGTATCTTCCCTATGGTACCATTAACGGTCAGTTTCTTCACCAAAAAGAGTGGTTCACGTGCAAAAGCGATATCGCAAGCGTTACTATATGGCTTGTTTATTATTGTGATTTACGTGGCCTTGGGGATGTTAATCACCATTGTGTTCGGTTCCGATGCGCTTAACGCTTTGTCTACGAACGGTGTCTTTAACTTTATCTTCTTCTTGATATTAGTCATTTTTGCGGCGTCGTTTTTTGGTGCATTTGAAATGACCTTACCAAGTTCTTTCGTCAATAAAATTGATGCGAAATCAGATAAAGGAGGTCTCTTAGGTTTGTTCTTTATGGCCTTCAGTTTGGCGTTGGTTTCATTCTCTTGTACTGGACCAATTATCGGTACACTACTGGTAGAAGCTGCTTCAAAAGGAGAGCGCTTAGGTCCTGCAATCGGCATGTTAGGTTTCTCTATTGCGTTGGCTATTCCGTTTGTAATTTTTGCGGTATTCCCTTCTATGATGAAGGCGATGCCTAAGTCAGGCGGTTGGTTAAACAGCGTGAAAGTTGTCCTCGGTTTCTTGGAGTTAGCATTAGCTTTGAAGTTTCTTTCCAATGTGGATTTGGCTTACCACTGGAACTGGTTGGATAGAGAGGTGTTTTTGGCGTTGTGGATCGTTATCTTTGGTCTGATGGGGCTTTACCTGATTGGAAAGATCAGCTTCTCGCACGATAGTCCTTTGGCTTATATGTCTGTTCCACGCACATTCTTCGCGATTGTAGTTTTTGCTTTTGTAATGTATATGATTCCAGGCATGTGGGGTGCACCATTGAAATCTATTTCTGCATTTCTCCCTCCATCTGCGACGCAGGATTTTGATCTTTCGGTAGCGAATGTGGGGGCAGCACCGGCGGCATCACATGGTACAGGTAAAACGAAGAAATACCATGAGATATTCCACGAGCGTGGCACACCAAAAGGTTTTGATCCTTATTATGATTATGAAGAAGGATTAGCTGCTGCCAAAGAATTGAACAAACCCGTGTTGATCGATTTTACAGGTTGGAATTGTGTGAACTGCCGTAAGATGGAAGCGAACGTATGGACGGATCCAAAGGTTGCGTCGCTTCTACGTGATGAGTTTGTGATGATCGAACTCTTCGTGGATGACAGAACAGAATTGAAACCTGAGGAGCAGTATGTTTCGACTTATTCAGGTAAAAAAATTAATACGATAGGTAAAAAGAATAGTGATTTTCAGGCATCTACATTCAATAGCAATTCACAGCCGTTGTATGCGATTGTAGGTACCGATGGAAAGCTACTTCTTCCGCCTAGTGGCGCAGATTATGATGTAACGAGTTATGCGGCTTACCTGCTGCGAGGGATTGAAGCCTTCAAGAGCAAGTAAACCGTAGTTAAATACGAGTTAATTTTTGTTTAATAGTTTATTGTAAAGTTAAACGGCGACCGCCCTGGTCGCCGTTTCTTATTTAAGAAGTTCTTGAATATCCTCTTTGCTTAGTGACTTGATAAAGCTTTCCTCCGTTGTGATCAGTGCACTTGATAGCGCTTTCTTTCGCCCTTGTAAGGCCAATATTTTCTCTTCTACGGTATCTTTACTGATGAATTTATAGATAAATACGTTTTTCTTTTGTCCGATACGATGGGATCGGTCTATGGCTTGCTGCTCTACGGCGGGGTTCCACCATGGGTCTAAGATGAATACGTAATCTGCCTCTGTGAGGTTCAATCCTACTCCACCGGCTTTGATCGAAATCAAAAAGACTTGTACGGCTTCATTTTCTTTAAACACAGAAACGGCCTCTTGTCGATCTTTTGTGCTGCCGTCCAGATACGCATAAGCAATCTTCTGTTTATCGAAATATTGTTTGAAGAGCTGTAGTTGCTTTACAAATTGTGAGAAGACTAATACCTTATGGCCTTCTGCCATAATGGAAGACAACATTTCTGTCACAGCATCAAACTTGCCCGAAGATATATCGGCGTTCTCGTCCAGCATCCGGGGATGATTGGCTAACTGACGCAGCTTGGTAAGCCCTTGGAGAAGCAGAATCTGGTTGCCTTTTCCATTTTGTTGGAGGGCATTGTCGAGCAAGGCATTGCGGTATTCCGATTTTACACTTTCATACTGTTCCGCTTGCTCTTCGTTCATCTGGCAGTATATCGTCTGTTCCGTTTTTGGTGGAAGCTCCTTGGCGACTTGGTCTTTGGTACGGCGTAAGATAAAAGGCTTTATTATAGCTTGTAGACGCGCTGCCTTTTCTTCGTCTTTCTTCTTCTCGATAGGAAGTACAAATTCTTTTTGAAAGAAGCTGTATGAGCCCAATAATCCCGGGTTTGTGAAGTGCATCTGTGACCAGATGTCTCCAACTGAATTTTCTATAGGCGTTCCACTGAGCGCGAGTTTATGTTTGCTCTTCAGTGTCTTTATGGCTTTAAAGGACTTCGATGTCGGGTTTTTGATATGTTGACTTTCGTCCAGAATGATATAGTTGAAGAAGAATTTGGCGAGTAACTGCTCATCACTGCGTGCGATTCCATAGGTGGTGATGACGAGGTCAAAATGTGAAAATCCAAACGGATCTTTTAATCTGTTGGAGCCGGTATGGAGCAAGACACGTAATGCCGGTGCAAATTTTTCGGCTTCCTTTTGCCAATTATATATTAAGGAAGTGGGTAGAATCAATAAAGATGTTTTCGATTGGTCACTATCCCTGAGTTCTTCGCGTTGTTTCTGTAGCAAGGCTAGAGTTTGTACCGTTTTTCCAAGTCCCATATCATCGGCCAGGCAACCTCCAAATTTGTAACGTTGCAAAAAATGAAACCAGTTGTATCCTGCTTTTTGGTAGGGGCGTAGTTCTCCATTGAAATGTTCAGGAACAGGCTGGTCATCGATTTCATCAAATTCCATGAGTTTCTCCAGTTTTCGATGGAAAGTGACCTGCGTGTGTTCTGAGATTTCGTGGAGTAAGCCGATATGAGTCTTGCTGAAGGTCAGGGAGTCACGCTTTGTTGCAAAATGAAATAGATGTTCATATTGTGCGAACCACTCTTCAGGAATGATAGCGATCTCGCCATTAGGCAGGGTAAACTCTCTTATTCTGTTCAGGATATTGTCGCGAAGCTCAATAAAAGGGATTTCGTATGGTCCAAAATAAGCCATTGCCTTTACATCGAACCAATCGTTTTCTTCTTGAATTTCTATTTCAAGGGATGTTTTCCCAATAAAGATAGTTTTGTCTCCTTTCTCTTGCGTCACGGAAAAGCCTTTTTCCTGGAGCAACTCTTGATATTGATTCAGCCAAGTGATAACCGAACTATCATCAGCGGTGACATAGGAACCAAATAGCGCATCTTTCTTGTGTAAGCCGATGCTTTCTAGAAATGTGGTTTGCTTTTTCTCCCAGGCTAACGACCGCTTAATGCGATGAAATGTATAGGTGTCTGTCTCCTCATGGTACTGTAGTCGTACGGTTGTCGGTTGTTCGCCTCCCGAGGAAAACTCATACGGGCCATAGGCGAAAGATAGTTGTATGAAAGAATCGCCTGAGGTGACATAAAAAAGCTTGATAATGGGGCGTGCGTCTTCCTTGTGGGTTTTGATTTCAAAGCCTTCCGCATAAACATGATACTTCTCGATCAGTCCGACCACGAAGGTTTCGAAGTAACGCTTCTCGGTTGCGCGAGGAACGGCGATATAGCGCTTATTTAAGAAAGGGCTGAGTTTTTTGCCGTCTATATCCTGATCAAAATGAAACAGTGTATTTTCGAGGAGCAGCCATGCCTGTTTGTTGATGATGACCTGGGCTCCTTTATACATGAAATCCAATCGATTTCCTTTGTATTTGAGCGTTGGGAAATATCGGGTTTCGATGTCATCCCGACGGAAATGAAACAAGATGGACATTGGTTCATCTGCAATGTGGAGCTCTTGATCTGCCGGATAACCGTCCTTACTCATTAAGAATAGAGGTTTGTTTCCGATTTTTTCGAGCGCTAGAATCATATTCTGCTCAATTTTTGGGCGGAGGTGTTCTAGGATCTTCTTGTCAAATATTTTTCCAAAGAAATCGACTGGGCGAATAGCTTTTTTATGGTGTCGTTTGATGATGTTCGTCTGTTCGATTTCATCTAATAATTTGATGATTTGATAGTCGGTTTCATCAAGGGCAGACGCGAAGTCACCAATCGTATTCGTGAAGATGCGCTTGTAGCTAAGCGAGTAAGAACCATTCGGATTAAGTTGAACAACATGAGGCTCAATAAGAAACCCGAGATAGGGGTGTTCTCCTAACGAATAGACTAACTTGAATGGCAATTTACTGTCGACTTGTTGCATGGAAATAATAGCTTCCTTCTTTCCTGAAAAAGGTACCAATATACACAATAAATACCTAAAAGGTCTACTTATAAAGGTGAAAAGCTATATTTTGCCGTCGAAAACAAAATTTGCAGGTCCTTTAAGTCGTACGTTCGTGAAGTTGTTGTTATCGCGGTAGAAGGCGATGTAAAGCTGGCCACCCAAAACACGAATAGGAATCTCCTGTTGGCCTGTTTTGTTTTCAGCTATTGCCATTGCCATTGCGGCTGCGGTAGCGCCGGTGCCACATGCCAATGTTTCATCTTCTACGCCTCGTTCGAAAGTTCGTACAAAATAACCATTTGCTTCTTTTTCAATGAAGTTCACATTGATCCCTTCTTGTTTGTATGTGTCGTTGTTGCGGATGCTGTACCCCGCTTCGTAGACATTTAGTCCCTGGAGATTGTCTACTTGCTTTATGAAGTGCGGGGATCCTGTGTTTAGGACGTATGCCTCGCCGTCTCGCGTCACTTCTTGGACATCGATCATCCCTAGATTTACTTGATCTCCTTCAATTGAAGCGTGGTGCGGCCCGTCTACTGCCAAAAAGGCAGTTTCTTTGTCAATAATGCCAAGGTCTCGTGCAAACGCAACAATGCAACGACCTCCATTTCCACACATGGTGCCTTCGTTGCCATCCGCATTGTAGTAAACCATTTCAAAATCAAAATTTTCCGTATATTGTAGGAGCATCAGGCCGTCGGCACCAATGCCAAACCTACGGTCGCACAGTTGATTGACCAAAGTTGTGTTTTCTCGATTAAAAGCGGCATTTCGATTGTCTACTAAAATAAAATCGTTTCCAGCACCTTGGTATTTTGAGAATTTGATTTTTGCATCCATGAACGTGAAAATTTGATGTAAAATTAATATTCTTGTTACAATTGTGAGAATGATTGTTAAAACTTGTTAAAAATAGTCCTAAAGAGCTTGTTGTTAACATTTTTTAACTGACAAATGATGTTATGCCATGCCTAATGGTATTACATTTGAATAGACTCTTCATACAAGAGTAAAACAATTTAAGATAATAATAGCAATTACGAATATGAAAAAAATAGGAATAAGTTTATTGACAGCTTTCGTCGGTGGAGCTGTTGCTATTGGGGGGTATAAGGTCTTCGAAAATAAGCAGATGAATAAAATGTCGTTCGAAGAACAGCAAAAGGTATTTTACGCCAATAATCCAGGTGCGGAAGTTATGGCTTCTACTGGGAATCCGGATTTTACACAAGCTGCAGCAGCGGTATCTCCAGGTGTTGTCCATATTAAAGTGACGATGACCGCGCGTGGTTCCCAGCGTGGCGGGGGAGGCAGTGGGTCACCATTTGATATGTTTGAAGAATTTTTCGGTATGCCACAGCAACGTCGCGCAGAACCTCGGCAAGCACAAGCTTCTGGGTCGGGCGTGTTGATCTCGCAGGATGGATACATTGTAACAAATAATCACGTGGTAGAAGATGCAGACAAGATTGAGGTGCAGCTGACAGATAAGCGGACGTTTGAAGCTAAGGTGATTGGTCGTGATCCTGATTTTGATTTGGCGTTGTTAAAAGTTAGTGGGTCGAACCTTCCGTTTGTGCGTTTTGGTAACTCCGATAATGTACAGATCGGCGAATGGGTGTTAGCGGTTGGTTACCCGTTGAGTCTGCAGTCTACAGTAACAGCCGGAATCGTTAGTGCGAAGGGTAGACAGATTGGTATCCTTGGGGAGCAGAACCAACGTGCCCCATATGGTTATGGTCAGTCGCAAGAGCCGATTGTGAATACCGCGATTGAGTCTTTTATCCAGACGGATGCGGTTATCAATAAAGGAAATAGTGGCGGTGCTTTGGTTAATGCACGTGGTGAGTTGATTGGTATCAATGCGGCGATCGCATCGCCAACTGGAGTTTATGCAGGTTATGGCTTTGCGATTCCAGTGAACTTGGTGAAGAAAATCATGGATGACTTTAAAGAGTTTGGTGCGGTGCAGCGTGGTTATATAGGTGTTACTTTCAATGAGATTAATGAGGCGGTACGTAAAGAGTATAATATTGATGATGTAAATGGCTTATTTGTTCAGGATGTGGTGAAAGATGGTGCTGCAGCAAGTGCAGGCTTGAAGAAAGGTGACGTGATCACGAAGATAGAAGGTAATGTTATTTACTCGTCATCCGATCTACAGGAGCGTGTAGCACGTTTGCGTCCGGGCGATAAGGTTAAGATTGCTTACAAACGAGAAGGTAAGGAGCGTGAAGCGACTATTACGTTGAAAGCACAGGAAGCAAAGAAAACGGCTGCTGAAGAAGCGAATAGTAAGAGTGCAACAGAGATTTTCAATAAGCTAGGTGCGAGCTTTACACCTGCATCAGATGCACAGAAGAAGAAATTCGGGGTGAGTTCGGGTGTTGTGATTACGCAAGTGCACCGTGGCGGGATGTTTGAGTACTTTGGTGTGGAAAAGGGATTAATCGTGACACATGTGAACGGTAAGCCGGTGAACAATGTGGACGAGGTGGAGAGTGCGTTGGGAAGCACTAAACGAAATATTGTACGTATCAAAGGTACGTCAGAAGAAGGAACTGTTGAGTTTAACTTCCCGATAGAATATTAATATTCGTGTTAGCACGAAAGATCTTGATTTAGATATATTGTTGATTTGAAAAGGTGGGCCCACGTTGGTCCACCTTTTTTATGCTATAATATGTTCGCTCTCTCATGTTAACCCTCCGTTACCACAATATTTCGTCATGTCGACTTTGGAGACATCTCAGTCGTATAATGCACCTTATTTCTAAAACGTGCTTGGCCATAGTTTATAGATTCCTCCTCGTCCCTCGTTCGGAATGACGATGTGTAAACGTCTTCATTCTTTAAAGTTTAGAGTTACTAACATCTTCACTACTTCCTACCAACAAACAACTACTATCTACCACCTAATCTATACAGTTGATAGATATCTCCTGTCGTCGATATGACGATTAATTCTTCTCTCTACTTCCTACCAACAAACAACTACTATCTACCATCTAATCTATACTGTTGATAGATATCTTCTGTCGTCGATATGACGATTAATTCTTCTCTCTACTTCCTACCAACAAACAACTGCTATCTACCATCTAATCTATACTGTTGATAGATATCTCCTGTCGTGGATATGACGATTAATTCTTCTCATTACTTCCTGCTCTCTACTTCCTGCTAACGACCATCTACTAACCATTTCCTGTCAACTACTAACAACGAGCTACTCCCTACCAACTAATAAAAAACCTCGGCCAACATGCAGCGGGCACTTCCGCCGCCGCAGGTTTCGATGGTGTCTAGTGGGGCGTGGACAATCTGTCCATAGCGGCTCAGTATGTCAAGCTGTGCCGGTGTGAAGCTGTTGTAAGCCGCACTGCTCATCACAATGCGTGGTTCTCCATCAGTAGATTTTACTTCAAGGATGTTGCCTGCGAAATTATACATTTGTTCTTCGCTGATGTCGATAATCTCTTTGTTGGTACGCTTAAGCTGTGCGATAACCTCTTCTCGTTGCGCGAGATTATCTATGCTACTTAGGCATATTACAGCATAGTGTGTTCCTACCGATAACATCACATTGGTATGGTAGATAGGGAGTCGGGAGCCATTGACGGATTGGTTTGCCTGAAAAATGCAGGGGGTGTAGCTCAAATCGGCGCAGAAGTTGCGGATAGGGAGCTCATCAGCACGATCCGACATCGAGCAATAAGCAATCTGTTGTACGCGATCCAAAATTAGGCAACCCGTGCCCTCCAGAAATATGTTCTCGTTTTCGTAATGGATGTAGTCAATCAGTTGGTTGATCTCGTACCCGTTATTGCGCAAGAAGGAAATGTAATCGAGCTTCCGCTCGAGGCGTCTGTTTTCGGCAAACATGGGATACAATACGGCTGTCCCTTGGTGCAAGGAGATACAATTGTTCGGGAATACGCTATCGGGCGTATCCCAGGTGCCCGTATCTTGTATGACCAAGGTTTTTATTCCGGCAAGATTTAACTGCTCGACAAATGCGTCAAATTCTTTTTGCGCGGAGCTTGTCGGGGCGGCAACAGATATGTCCGTCTGAAAGTAGTTGTTTACGGCTGTTTGTTCATTTTTTCGGAATGCGAAGGGGCGAACCAAGAGTAAGGTGTCAGTTGTTTGTGTCATAAAAATCAATCGCGATAAAGAGGCAATGTAGAACAGCGGAGCAAGCCTTCTTGTTTGCCGATTTCGTGGTATGGGATTTCTTCTACATGGAAGCCGTTTTCGCGCAACCAATGATTCAGGCGGTCAAATCGACGCTCTGTAACCACCAAGTTGTCCGAAATGGAAAAGACATTGCTAAACATGTTGTACATTTCCTCGGCCGTGATGTGGAACAGGTTTTCTAAACCGAAAAGAGTCACCAATTGGTTGTAGTGTTCGGGGTTTCGAAATCCTCCTTTGTAGATAATGGCTTTGTCCTTGCCGACTGGTTGAAAACAGCAATCGAGATGCAGTGCATTTTTTCTGGCGTCGGTCATTGATTTTATGAGGTCAAAGCCTAGAATCTTTTTTGTAGGAAATGTATTCTTAAGGAAGTTAACGCCATCTATATTTGTTCGTGCTGTGTTTATTTCTGTATAATCACTACCGGTGTATGTGCCTACAAAGATATAGTCGTTCCAAAGGATTACATCTCCTCCTTCGATGTGTACGTTGGAAGGTGCTTCTATGATGTCATTCGGATCTATTTTGTCAACAAGAAATTTAATAGCCTGCCATTCGTCCGCGCGCTCAGGAAGAATATTGGCTTTGATAAATTTGTTCTCAATAACGAACCCAATGTCACGCGTAAATATTTGGTTGAGATCGGGGATGACTTTTGGTCGATGTACGGTCACACCGTAACGCTCCAAGACATGTTGGAAGGCTGTCATCTCATAGATCATATCGGATTCGGCCGGATAGGTACCTGCCAGGATGTGCTCCAATGATTTTGGATCATATGCTTCTTCAACGGTCGGAATCGGTCCATTGTCATGCGCTGTACCCAAAATAACAGAACGCAACCGACCGGTCTCATTTTTTACTTGAATTTTTAACATAGCCTGTCTATAATGTGGTTGCTTAAAGATATAGAATATTATTGTTCCTTCGTGTAGAAAGCCCGAATTATGTTGTAAAATATGACGGCGATATTGTATATAAATTTCATAGGGCACCGTCTTTGAGAAACAGCTCAATAAATGATAATTTCTTAATCTTTAAGAAATGTTAGCTTCATCTTTTTTTATTTCTTTTGGTTAAGAGCTTGATATTAGATGCTTACAATTCAAAAAAAGAATTATGAAAAGAAACGTTGAACTTGTTGTTATCTCGGATGTGCATTTAGGAACGTATGGTTGTCGAGCAGAAGAGCTCTTACGGTACTTGGGGTCGATCAACCCGAAAATGCTCGTGCTTAATGGGGATATCATCGATATCTGGCAGTTTCGAAAAAGCTATTTTCCGGAGTCGCACCTACGGGTGTTAAAATATATCCTCGATTTGGCGTATCAAGGCTGTGAGGTGATCTATATTACTGGAAACCACGATGAGATGTTGCGCAAGTTTGGTAAGATGGAGTTTGGACAAATCACGTTGACGAATCGCTTGCTACTGAATCTCAATGGTAAACAAACATGGATTTTTCATGGTGATGTTTTTGATGCTTCTATCCAACATGCCAAGTGGTTAGCCAAGCTTGGTGGTTGGGGTTATGATCGGTTGATCCAGTTGAATAATGTGGTAAACTGGATGCTGCAAAAGGTCGGTCGGGAAAAGTATTCGCTTTCTAAGCGTATTAAAAATTCGGTTAAGAAGGCGGTGAAGTTTGTTGGTGATTTTGAGGAGACGGCATCTCATTTGGCGATTGAAAATGGCTACGATTACGTAATCTGCGGACATATCCATCAGCCACAGATGCGTCGATTCGAAACCAAGAAAGGAAGTTGTATGTATATGAATTCAGGGGATTGGGTCGAAAATTTATCTGCATTGGAATATCACGATCGTGCGTGGACCATGTTTTACTATGAAAAAGAGAAAAGTAAGCTGCAGCATAGCGGTGTCGAAGAGGCTCGTTTTCGAATTAGTTTAGAGGAATTGTTGCGTAGTATTGTGAATGGGACGATTTAATCATTTCGTTCCATATACTTCCAAATTCCTGCCATCAACTGCCTAATCTTTACTTCACAATTTACCTATTTTTTGTATCTTAGCAACCTTAGCTTGTGGCGAGCTATACCCTTTAAAAAGGCGATTTTTAACATGATTTAAGGATTTACGTGCGGTAAGGCATGTTAATTAGTGTTATTTTTGATCGGATTCTAGTCGCAAGTGGTAAGAATTATAAAGGATTTCAATCTCATGGGAAAAATTATAGCAATTGCTAATCAAAAAGGTGGTGTAGGGAAAACGACAACTTCCATCAATCTCGCAGCTAGTTTGGCTGTCTTGGAACACAAGACATTGTTAGTAGATGCAGATCCGCAGGCAAATTCCACGTCGGGTATTGGTTTTGATCCACGAGCAATTAAGGCGAGTGTTTATGAGTGCCTCGTGAATGACTTGGATCCTCGTGATGCTATACAGGCAACAGATACCCCAAACTTAGATTTGCTGCCGGCGCATATTGATTTAGTTGGTGCGGAGATCGAAATGATAAATATGCACGAGCGTGAATACAAGATGATGAAAATGTTGGAGCAGATTAAAGATGATTATGATTTTATCATTATTGACTGTTCTCCTTCATTAGGCTTGATTACTATTAATGCGTTAACAGCATCTGATTCGGTGATCATTCCGGTACAGTGTGAGTATTTTGCACTAGAAGGTTTAGGTAAGCTTTTAAATACAATTAAGATTGTGCAAACACGTCTTAACACAAGTTTAGAGATTGAAGGAATCTTATTGACGATGTATGATGTGCGTTTACGCTTGTCAAATCAAGTGGTCGAAGAGGTTCGTACCCATTTCAGCGAGTTGGTATTCGATACCATCATTCAACGGAATACCCGTTTGAGTGAAGCGCCAAGTTTTGGTATTTCGGTGATTATGCACGATGCCTCTTGTAAGGGGTCTATCAATTACTTAAACTTAGCAAGAGAGATTTTGCAGAAAAATGGTTTAGTTACAGAAGAAACGCAAACAGCAACAGTATAATATGGCACTACAAAGAAAGACAGGATTAGGGAAAGGACTGGGCGCTTTATTGCAGAGTGAGGATATTCAGGTTTCGAGAAGTGGGAGTGATGGTGCTGCAGATATTAAGGAAACAGGAATTAGTGCTGCGGGCAGCATAAATTTTATTCGTGTAGATCAGGTGGCTGTCAATCCTTTTCAGCCGCGTACAGATTTTGATGAGCAGGCATTGCTTGAGCTTGCAGAGTCTATCAAAGTACAAGGATTGATTCAACCGATTACGGTTCGTCAGGTAAATAAAAACGAATATCAGTTAATTAGTGGTGAGCGTCGTTTGCGTGCTTCCAAATTAGCAGGCATTACCGAGATTCCAGCTTATGTTCGTACGGCCAATGACCAGCAGATGCTGGAGATGGCCTTGATCGAAAATATTCAACGGGAGAACTTAAACGCTATTGAGGTGGCTTTGAGTTTTCAACGGATGATCGAGGAATGTAATTTGAAGCAGGAAGAGCTTGGCGAACGTGTGAGTAAAAATCGCTCTACAGTGACCAACTACTTGCGTTTGCTGAAATTGCCGCCTGTTATTCAGGCTGGAATACGGGATGGTGAAGTTTCTATGGGGCATGCTCGTGCATTGATTAATGTGGGTGAGGTGGATAAGCAGTTGTACGTGTATCAAGAGATTATTGATAAAGGATTGTCTGTACGTATGACCGAGATTTTGGTGCGTAACATACAGCAACAATCGAAACCGAAGAAACACGAAGTAGGTAAGCAGCTTGATTTTCAATATCAGAAGATAGAAGATGATTTAGCGTCTCGCTTTTCGACTCGTGTGCGTTTGAATTTAAAGAATGCACGTGGCAAGGGAGCGATAGAAATACCATTTGAGAGTGAGGATGATTTAAGCCGTATTCTGGAATTATTAGATTGGTAATGCGCCATATAATTGCAACTTTTTTAGTGCTGTTCGCTGCGCTTACCGCAGTTGGACAAGAGGTAAGGCCGGTTCGTGTCGATAGTTTGGGTAAGAAAGAAGCGTTGCAGGATTCGACCGCTGGGGTTGGAGCTGCTCAAGATTCGGTGAAGAAGGAGACACGTAAAGAACGGAAAGCGAGGGAGAAGGCTGAAAAAGAGCATGAGAAATACTATTATAACGGTATAAAGAAGGATTCGGCGCGTTTGGAGATCGAACATTTGTCACGTATTGCGTGGCGCCGTTCGTTGATGGTTCCTGGTTGGGGACAGTATACCAACAAGGGGCTATGGTGGGTTAAGGTGCCGGTGATTTATGGTGGTTTTGTTGGCGCCTATTTGGTGTTTGACTATTGGCAATGGTACTATAAGTTGTTTTTAAATGAGCTTGATTATCGTATTGCTAATAATGGGCAACCTGATCCGGATGGTCAATTGCAGAATTGGCGGGATACGAATAGTTTGATTCAACAAAAGGATTATGCACGTCGGAATAGAGATTTAACCATTTTGGTTACCGCTGGATGGTGGGGCCTAAATGTGATTGAGGCTTATGCGGACTCGATGCTTAAAAATAGATGGAATATCGGTCGGGATATGAAAATGAAAGTGACACCTACCGTACTGCCGACAACTGGTGGAAATAACGTAGCACTGAACGGTTTTGGCGTTGTGCCGGGCCTGAAGTTAACAATGACTCTGAATTAAAAAACAACCCAATTATATTATGAAGATTGTACTATTAGGCTATGGAAAAATGGGCCAGCAAATAGAGAAATTTGCGCTGAAACGTGGTCATGAAATTTCGTTGATCGTGGATAAAGACAATCGAGAAAGTTTAACAGCGGCTGATCTGGCGGATGCAGATATCGCTATCGATTTTAGTGAACCGGCCGCAGCCCTTAGTAATATAAGTTTGTGCTTTGAAGCAGACCTCCCTGTTGTGGTGGGCACTACAGGTTGGTACGATCATTTGGAGGAAGTGAAAAGCATCTGCATTGAAGCGGATCAATCTCTTCTTTATGGGTCTAACTTTAGTATTGGCGTGAACATATTTTTTCATGTAAATAAGCTTTTAGCAAAGGCGATTAACCCGTATAAACAGTATGATGTGCAGGTGGAGGAAATTCATCATATCCATAAATTAGATGCCCCAAGCGGGACTGCAATTACGATCGCAGAGGGTATTTTGGGTGAAACGGATCACAAGAATAAGTGGATAAATGATGTGGTAGGCGAAGGAGATGAGTTGATCGCTAAACCGGAGGAACTGTTGATCGAGAGTTTACGTATTGAAGAGGTACCGGGAACGCATACCGTACTTTATAGTTCGGAGGTCGATCAGATAGAATTTAAGCATACGGCGCATAATCGAGCTGGTTTTGCCTTGGGGGCAGTGGTTGCTGCGGAGTGGTTGTTTGGTAAGAAAGGTTTTTATCAAGTGACGGAAATGTTTGATTTTAATCAGGCATAATCCGTACCTTGTTGAGTATAAAAAAGACATTTGTATATGTGGTATATAATTTTTGCGCTATTGATTGCTCTATCCATTTACGGATTGTGGCTGTTATTTAAGAAAGCAGGAAAACAAGGATGGGAGGCCATCGTGCCTTTTTATCGGGAGTATGTAATGGCGCAATTGACTGCGCGTCCGACTTGGTGGGTATTCCTTTTATTGGTACCTATCGTCAATATTTTTATTTTTTATGGGTTGTACCTGGATTTTCTTAAATGTTTTGGTAAGAGAAGATTCTGGGAAACGGCTGTTGCTGTTTTGTTTCCGTTCATCTTTTTACCGCTATGGGGTAGAGATCCACAGGTGAAGTATTTGGGACAGTCGCATACTGAAGAATTTAAAAAGAAATATCCCTATCATAAAAGTGTTGCACGGGAATGGGCCGATGCCATTATTTTCGCAACCGTTGCAGCTTCTTTAATTCGTGGTTTCTTGATTGAAGCCTATATGATTCCGACGGGATCGATGGAGCGTAGCTTATTGATCGGTGATTTTCTTTTTGTGAGTAAATTGAATTATGGACCGCGGGTGCCCATGACGCCGTTGGCGTTTCCTTTTGCGCATCATACGATGCCGCTAACGGGAGGAAAGGCTTATTCTGAGTTAATTAAATTAGATTATAAGCGATTGCCTGGTTTTCAGGAAATAAAACGAAACGACGTTGTGGTCTTTAACTTTCCAGCTGGAGATACCGTAATTTTAGAATACCAAGATCAGACATATGCCGATGTGGTACGCAGTATTGGTAAAGAGGCGGTTGACCGTCAGTTTACAGTAGTTACTCGTCCTATTGATAAGCGTGAGAACTACATTAAGCGTTGCGTAGGCTTACCTGGTGATAAAATTGAAATGGAAGGGGCAAAGTTGATTGTAAATGGCAAGCCAGGCTTTGTGCCACCAGAAATGCAGATGGACTACTTTGTGTATACTGATGAATCAGGCTTAAGCCAGGAAAAGATATTGGAATTACGCTTAGAAACTCGCCCAACGAATCAACCGAACGTTTTTCAGATGTTTATGACAGAAGACGAAGCAGCGATTGTGAAGGGTTGGAGTAATGTCAAAGCGGTTGAGATAGGGATTTTGCCGAAGGGTGAAGCGACGGGAGACACCTATCCACATGATCCACATTACGCGAATTGGAACTTTGATAATTTTGGTCCCATTACCATTCCTGCAAAAGGTTGGACGGTTGCTTTGGACTCGCTGACCGTGCCGATGTATGTGCGTGCAATCCGGGATTATGAAGGAAATAAATTTGAAAAGAGAGCGGACGGTTATTATGTGAATGGGCAGAAGGCAACAAGCTATACCTTTAAACAAAACTATTACTGGATGATGGGAGATAATAGACACAACTCACTAGACTCTCGGGCTTGGGGTTTTGTCCCAGAAGATCATATCGTTGGTAAGGCGTTGTTTACCTGGTTAAGTTATGATGAACAAGGGTCGTTCCTGTCAAAAATACGTTGGAATAGAATCTTTAAAGGGATAAAATAAAAAAAGAGGAGCTTTATAAGAAGCTCCTCTTTTTTTATGCTCTTAGCGCAGCTAAGTAGCGTTTTATAGTTTCTTCTAGGCCTAAGTAGAGCGCGTCCGCGATAAGGGCATGTCCGATGCTGACTTCCAATAATCCGGGGATGTGTTCATTAAAATATTTTAGGTTGTTGAGGTCTAGATCGTGTCCTGCATTTAGACCAAGACCGACCTCTTGCGCTTTCTTGGCGGCTTGAAAGTAAGGGGAAATAGCTTTCTCGCTATCGAACCCAAAGGATGCTGCATAGGCTTCAGTATACAGTTCTATTCGGTCGGTGCCTGTCTCTGCTGCTGCTTCTACCATATCGACATCGGGATCGACAAAAATAGAGACACGAATGCCTTGATCCTTGAAGAGCTTAACCATGTCTTTTAGGTAATCGCGGTGCTGGATGGTGTCCCAACCGTGGTTAGATGTGATCTGTCCTAAGGCATCAGGAACTAAGGTAACCTGTGTTGGTTTGTTCGCTACTACCAGGTCGATAAATTTTTGCTCCTGGCAATTTCCTTCTATATTGAATTCGGTGGCAATCTCTGCTTTTAGATCATACACATCTTGATAACGGATATGGCGTTCGTCAGGACGTGGATGTACCGTAATCCCTTCGGCACCGAAGCGTTCGCACGCGAGCGCAGCAGCGACTACGTTGGGAACATTACCGCCTCTTGAGTTGCGTAGAGTCGCAATCTTGTTAATATTAACGGATAGTTTTGTCATAATGATCTTTCTTGTTCTATGCAAAGGTATTTATTTTTTTGTGTTAATAATTTTCCTAAATTGCATAACATACACATGGGAGGCTTCGATCTAGATATTCTGAGTGGGTTTCGATTGTTAGATA
This sequence comes from Sphingobacterium psychroaquaticum, assembly GCF_004421025.1. Taxonomy (NCBI): domain Bacteria; kingdom Pseudomonadati; phylum Bacteroidota; class Sphingobacteriia; order Sphingobacteriales; family Sphingobacteriaceae; genus Sphingobacterium; species Sphingobacterium psychroaquaticum. Next base: position 175,760 of record NZ_CP038029.1, read on the forward strand.
TTATCGACATTCTACTGGTTGCCATTATCATCTATTACGTATATAGTTTGATAAAGGGTACTATTGCGGTTAATATTTTGATTGGTGTGATGCTTTTCTACGGTGTTTATCTGGTGGTTAAGCAGATGGAGATGCGGCTGTTAACCGAAATATTTGGCGGCTTTATCTCGGTCGGTTCAATTGCACTTATAGTTGTCTTTCAACAAGAAATACGACGATTCCTTATTCATATCGGAAAAAATATATCCCTTCGGCGAAAGAAGTTTTTTTGGTCGTTCTTGGGCAATAAAAAAACAACACAGGTTGATAACTCAGAACATCTAAAACCTATTGTGGAGGCGTGCCGTAGTATGTCTAAATCGCGGACAGGAGCTTTGTTGGTGTTTTCTCGTTACTTTGATGAAGAATATTATCAGTCCAGTGGAGAGTATATTGATGCGCCTGTTTCTAAACGCTTGTTAGAAACGATTTTCTTTAAAAATAGCCCGTTACACGATGGTGCTGTTGTAATTGTCGATTTTCGTATAATGACGGCAAGCAGTGTGCTTCCGTTATCGGATAGTGAGGATCTGCCACCACAATTTGGACTTCGTCATCGCGCTGCTATTGGAGTGACAGAGGTTTCGGAGGCGATAGCCGTTATTGTTTCGGAAGAAACGGGTGAGATCTCTTTGGCGAAGGATGGAAATGTGAATATGAATCTTTCTCCAGAGGAGTTGGAGAAAATTCTTAGGGAAGAATTGTAGTTTCTTGTATTTAATTCGATATTTTAATCCTTTTATCGAATTTTGTTTACCACTTCTTTTTATTGTTCGAATGTTTACGTAAATTTAATGCAGTATAAACCTTAAATTTTTGGCTATGCATTTCGATGAGCAAAAACCATTAGATATTGTGTTGAACGATTTGTTTGATCATTACCGTGATCATGTCGTTGATGTATCGAAAATTACAAACAGTTTACTGGAGAAGAACGTTATTGCCTCGCAAGCGGATATTGTAAACGATCACATCGCTTTTCGTACGTTAGGTGTTCCGCACTTGGGCATTCAGTCGTTCGAGAAGATATTCCTGGAATATGGCTATACCCGAAAGGATTATTATTATTTTGAAGGGAAGAAGTTGAATGCGTATTGGTATGCTCCACCCTCGACGGATTATCCGCGTATTTTTGTTTCGGAATTGGTTGTTTCTGCGTTGAGTGAAGAGGCTCAAGCTATTGTTCATAGGTATACCGATAAGATAAAGAGTGACCCGGTGGATGCACTAAACCTGAAAGATGGGCAGCAGGCTGCGAATTTCTTGCAGAAGCCGTTATGGGAGTTACCGACTTCGGTCGAGTATCAACGCTTGTTGGAGGAGAGCGAGTATGCGGCGTGGGTTATCTTCAATCGGTATTACTTGAATCATTATACCATCAGTATCCACGAGCTACAGGATGGTTATAACAAGATAGAGGAGTTCAATGCTTTTCTGGAGGGTATTGGGATCACACTAAATACTTCGGGCGGAAAGATCAAGACAAGTGGAGATGGGTTGTTGCGGCAGAGCAGCACGGTGTCCGCTTTATATGACGCAACGTTTTCGGATGGTAAAACATTGAAGATCGCAGGTAGTTATGTGGAGTTTGCTGAACGGGGGGTATTACCTGCTTTTGCTGATGTGCCGCGTGAGGAGCTGCGGGCGAAGCATCGCCGGGATGGCTTTGAAACGGATAATGCGGATAAGATTTTTGAAAGTACATATACGTCGCAGATCGGGAAGTAACCTTTTCGTCATTCCGAATGAGGTTACGAGTAGGAATCTCTAAATAAACAGATATAGTGTTTAGATGCCTCCTGTCGTCGGCATGACGGAGTAAGGGGAAACGGATAACGGTGTAAAGTGAAGTGGATAACGGTGCAGAGAAAAGAGTATCACGGGACAAAGAAAAGAGCATGACGGTGTAACCTTTTTCGTCATTCCGAGCGTGGTTAGGAGGAGGAATCCAAGGAAAACACTTTGGAGTTCAATATTATTAAGATAACATGGATGAATTACTGCTGAAGCAACTGGCAGCGATCTTAGAGGGGGAGTTGTACTGGGATCAGAAGATGCGTATTCTATATGCTACTGATGCTTCGGCTTATCGGGAGTTGCCGCTGGCGGTGGCGATCCCTAGATCGGTTACGGATTTAAGCAATTTAATCGCTTTTGCGGCGGAACATGGCACCTCCTTGATTCCACGTGCTGCTGGAACTTCTTTAGCGGGGCAGGTGGTCGGGCATGGCATTGTCGTGGATATTTCACGCCATTTTACCAATATCTTGGAGCTGAACGTATCCGAAAAATGGGTGCGTGTGCAACCCGGTGTTATTCGTGATGAGCTTAATTCTTTCCTTCATCCACACGGTTTATATTTCGGTCCTGAAACATCAACGGCTAACCGTGCTATGATTGGTGGCATGGTTGGGAATAATTCTTGCGGATCAAATTCATTGATCTATCGAAGCACCCGAGAACATTGTCTGGAGATCGATGCATTGTTAAGCGATGGGTCCGCCGTTACATTTAAAGCATTGTCCTTTGATGCATTTTGTGAGAAATGTGAACAGAAGGATTTAGAAGGAAGGGTTTATCGGGAAATACGTTCGATGCTTGGTGATTACCAGAATCAAGAGCATATACGTCGGGAGTTTCCAAAGCCCACGATTGATCGTAGAAATACGGGATATGCGCTTGATATGCTCCTTGATAGCGATCCATTTACGGCTGGAACGGAGCCGTTTAACTTCTGTAAGTTGCTTTGTGGATCGGAAGGAACGCTGGCTTTTATTACCTCGATTAAATTAAATCTTGTTGATCGGCCTGTCAAGCCTTCTGGTTTGTTGTGTATCCATTTTGCAGATGTTGCCCAAGCGTTAGCCGCCAATCTAATTGCACTTGAGCATAAGCCATTGGTTTCCGAACTGATGGACCATTATATTTTGGAATGCACCAAAAATAATATTCAACAGGCTCAAAATAGCTTTTTTGTGGAAGGTGATCCAGGCGCTATTTTGGTGGTGGAGTATGACGGTGATGATATAGCGGATATCAAGCGTAAGGTTGCACTGGTGGAGGCTGACATGCGTGCACAGGGGCTTGGTTATTCTTTTCCGCTGGTATTGGGATCCGATAAAAAGCGTGTTTGGGATTTACGAAAAGCAGGGCTTGGCTTACTAAGCAATACGCCAGGGGATAATAAACCGGTGGCTGTTATTGAAGATACGGCGGTTGATGTGCGCGATCTACCGGCTTATATTGCCGAGTTTAATAAAATCCTTGCGGAGCAAGGTCTTTACTCGGTACATTATGCCCATGCGGCCACAGGAGAGTTGCATTTAAGACCTATTATCAACCTAAAAACAAAAGAAGGAAATGCACAGTTCCGGCTGATTGCTACACAAATTGCACAGCTCGTGAAGCGGTATGGTGGTTCCTTGAGTGGGGAGCATGGTGACGGACGCTTACGGGGTGAATTTATTGCGCTGATGTTGGGCGAACACAACTATAAGCTATTAAAAGATATTAAGAGAACATGGGATCCAAAGGGAATCTTTAATCCTGGAAAAATTGTCGATACGGCGCCGATGAACAGTTCGCTGCGCTATGATCCAGAGAAACCGGCCAGAGCGATAAAATCCGTTTTTCGGTATAACGGACAAAGTATTTTGCAACACGCAGAGCAATGTAATGGCTCGGGTGACTGTCGGAAAACGGAGCTTTCCGGAGGTACAATGTGTCCGTCGTATATGGCAACGCGGAATGAGCAGGATACGACGCGTGCCCGCGCCAATATGTTACGGGAGATGCTTACTACCTCGACGGAGCGCAACCCGTTTGACCATGAGGAGATCAAAGAGGTGATGGACTTATGCTTGAGCTGTAAGGGATGTAAATCGGAATGCCCGTCCAGCGTCGATATGGCTAAGTTGAAAGCTGATTTTCTACAGGCTTACTACGATAGTAACGGTGTCCCTTTTCGCTCGTGGATAATCGGCCATGTGGATCAGATGACAATGTTAGTGTCCCACTTCCCGAAGCTATATAACTGGGCTGTTGGAAATAGTTGGACAAGTGGGGTTATGAAACGAATACTTGGTTTCGCTTCGGAGCGTTCGATTCCTACTGTTGGAGAAGTGTCATTGCGTAAATGGTTTACCGATCGAGCTCAGTTAAATTCCCGAGATAAACCAAACCGTCAGGTCTACTTTTTTTTCGATGAGTTTACGAATTACAATGATGTAGAGGTTGGAAAAAAGGCTATCCTTTTACTGGAACGCTTGGGGTATCAGGTGTTGAATGTGCCACACGCTTTTAGTGGTAGAGGGTTGCTGTCAAAAGGTTTTTTGCGCGAGGCAAGAAAGTTGGCGAATGCGAATGTTCGTCGGTTTGCGAAATTGCTGAACGAGGAGGTTTGCCTGGTTGCTGTGGAGCCGTCCACGATACTTACCTTTCGGGATGAGTACGTGGATCTGGTGCAGGAGGATTTAATCGAGGAGGCGAAGTATACAGCAAAGTATGCGTTGACGATCGAGGAGTTTCTGGTGCGTGAGAAGCGCGCTGGCCGGATAGGTCCGGAGCAGTTTACAAACCAAGAGAAAGAGGTTCTTTTGCATACGCACTGCCAGCAGAAGGCTTGGGGCTTGCAGCCGGACGTCGCGGAGGTATTAGCAATACCTAGTGGCTATTCTGTTAAAAATATTCCATCTGGCTGTTGTGGTATGGCGGGGTCTTTTGGGTATGAAGAAGAGCACTATAAAATATCTCAGGACATAGGTGAACTGGTATTGTTCCCTGCAATTCGAGCGAAGGCAGAAGGTGTTGTGGTGGCTGCGCCGGGTGCATCGTGTCGCCATCAGATTCAGGATGGCGTACAGGAACGTGCTTATCACCCTGTCGAGATTTTATATGACGCACTGAAGACGTAAAAAAGGAGCTCTACATGATGTAGAGCTCCTTTTTTAGGATTCGTTTATCAACGATTATTTTTTCGCTTCTGCGATCACTTGTCCATTTAGCTTCACGTATTCCTCGTTGTTTCCAGCTTTTGCCATTTCTATACCTTCAGTTGCTGTTTTGATAGCGCCGGCTTTGTCACCAGATTTTAACAAGATGCGTGCTCTCCAATATTTGATGTGTGGCGCCTTTGTGTTGCCTTTATCTGCTTCGTTTGCCCATTCAACGGCTTTCTTGATATCGAGGTCGTTGTTGAAATAGTATTGTGCTGCTTGGAAGTATGGTTTTTTATCTCCTTTCATTGCCTCCTCAATAGAAGCCATAATCTCTTTGGATTGATCAACGGCAATATGGAATGATACTTTTGCATTTTCCCATGCTAAGCTTAGATCTGCCCCCTTAGGCGTAACATTTTCAAAAGCCATGGTAAAGGTTTCTACTTTACCATTTACTTTTTGTGCTTTTGCTGTGAAACGCACAAAGTCCTCCGCTTTGTTGTATTGGTATGCGCCCCATTGTTTTTCGTTCTTTGTTAGGATAATGGTCCAATCTCCTTTGGTCGGGATGGAAAATATTCCGTATGTACCAGCAGGCACTTTATTTCCGGCAATCGTTACCTCTTCTTCAAACGTGATCGATGGAATGTTGTTTGCTCCCGTACGCCATACTTCGTCGTAAGGAACCAATCCGCCAAAGATTACGCGGTTGTTCACATTAGGACGTTGGTAGACTAGCGTTACGTTTTTAATACCTACGCCTTGCTCAATTTTTGTAGTGCTACTTGCTTGTGGAAGTTTTACTTGCGCATCGACGGTTTGTACCGAAACGAACACAGCAGCGGCACTTAGAAGAGATAAGAATGTCTTTTTCATATTCTGTTTAGTGTTTTATGTGTTTAAAAATACCCAAAAAAGGGGAATATACAAGGTTGATAAATACATGTTTATGTAAAAAAGGAGAAACCCAAAAACCATATTAAGCAAGTTTTTAGATTTCTCCTTTTCCTCGATCGAAACTTCGAGATGGATTCTTATCCGTTTTTCTGACTTACTTTGTGACCTGCACTAGCGAAGTATAGGATATATAAGTAAGCTGGAACCATGGCATATAAAAATGCATGTTGGAAATCGATATGTAATGTATCTTTCAGGTAACCATAGATTAACGGCCAGATTGCACCTCCGGCGATACCCATAATCATGATACCAGATCCTACTTTTGTAAAGCGCCCCAATCCTTTAATTCCCAGCGGGAAGATAGCGGGCCACATTAACGCGTTGGCTACCCCCAATAACGCCACGAAGATGTACGATGTCATACCTGTTGTGAAGACAGAAATAACGGTGAATGTAATACCGATAATGGTACATAGGCGAAGTGCTGCCTGTTGTGAGATGTATTTTGGAATCGTAGCAATACCGATGAAATATCCGAGTAACATACAACCTAATGTAAAGGCTGTACCGTATTTAACAAAGAATGGTGGTAAAGACAATAGTTTTCCATAGGTTCCGATAATGTCTCCTGCCATTACTTCTACAGCAACACAAAAGAAGATCGCCAATGTGCCTAAGAATAAGTGAGGGAAATCAAATACGCTGTTTTTCTTTTTCGAACCTGCTGCTGTTTCTAGTGTTTCTTCTTCCTTGTTGACATCCACTTCTGGCATTTTCACTACATATACAATCACGGCTAGAAGAGCAACGCCAATAGCAACACCAATGTATGGACCATGAAGTCGGGCAGCAAGATCTGTTAGGAGTGCATCGTGTTCAGGGCCGCTGTGTAATTCCTGTACTTTGTGCGAGATGGTGTCATAGTCTTTTAGTAAGATACTACCAAGGACGATCGGTACAATAATACCGGCCCCTTTGTTGAAAATTCCTACGATAGAGATCCGTTGTGCAGCACTTTCTATTGGACCGATAATGCTAAGGTACGGGTTGATAGCTGTTTGCAAAAGCGCCATTCCGGAAGCCTGTACAAAGATTGCTAACAAAAATAAACCATAGCTCAACTGTGAGGCAGCCGGTAAAATGATTAAGGCGCCAAGGACAATCAGTAGAAGACTAAGAATAAGTCCGTTTTTAAATCCTACTTTGCCCAAGATCCAGGAACTAGGTAGTGCCAAGAAAAAATAAGCAATATAAGAAGCAAATAAAATAAAGAATGCCTGTAGGTCGGTCTCCAGGTTGAAGGCTAATCTCACAAAGGGTATCAATGCCCCGTTTGCCCAAGTGACATAGCCTAAAATAAAGAATAAAGCACAGCAGATTAACATCGGTACCAATGCTGTCTTTTTTTGCGTATCTATACCATTCATCGATAAAAAAAGTTTACGTTAATGTGGTTGATTTTTTGTGTATGGAACATTCCATATTACAAGACTAATAAAATATATTGAAATACGGAAGCATAATCAAAAAGACAAACGGTTGCGCATGAAAAAAACGCTTTAAAGAGTCTAAATTATTAATCGTTCAATAAACGGAATAAATGACTTTTGTTTTCTTTAGGATTAGGGTGTGAAGTGGGGCTTATATCACTAAAAACATCGAAGAGACTACGTGGGGCATAGTCTCTTCGAAACCTAAACCGTATCATGAAACCAAGCTATAGGGTTTCATATAGTACTACAATTAGGATCACGTATTGTTTTGTTGCTTTTTTGTTAAAAGCTGTTAAAAATAGGATACTTATTTACGCGGTGCATTAAGCGAGGGGCAACTTATCTATTACCGCTATTGTTAAGCGAGATACGCAAATTAAGTCCTCGTTTTCGTTCTTTATTTTGATATCCCAGACATGGCTTTTTTTTCCAATATGTAAGGGCGTGCAGTAGGCATGGATTATACCTTCACGAACAGATTTAAGATGATTGGCATTGATTTCCATACCCACAGCTGCGTATTTGTCTGGGTCTACCACGAGGGCGGAAGCGACACTTCCTACTGATTCGGCAAGAACTACTGATGCGCCACCATGAAGGATGCCATAGGGTTGCCGCACTTTATCGGATATTGGCATACTTACCACCAGGCTATCTTCTGTTATCGTGGTTGCCTTAATTTCAAGATAACCGGTCATAAACTTTGCGAAGATATGATTGATCTCTTCGAGGGTATATGTTCTAAACCAGATGTTCGATGTTTTCATTGTTTAAATACCTTTCTTTAAGGATGATTCTGTGGTGTGTAAGGTGGCCCGCAATCACGTACAGAAAGGCTTTCACGGTAACTAAGCGACCTGATGCCATTCCTTTTCGTTCTAGTTCACTTTCGTTGAGGGTTTCAAAGAAGAGTAGGTTGGCCTTACGGAGGTACATGAACTCTTCGCTGATGCTATCAAAGGAGCGTTCGTTGTGACGGGCATTTTGTACAAACTCATCTTGTTCAAAAGCTTCCAGTTCGGTCATATCGTTCCGCGAAAAGCGCAAAGCGCGATATACCATTACCCGTTCCGTATCCAAGATATGACAGAGCACTTCTTTAATGGTCCATTTATCTTCGGCATATGCATAATCCCCCATGTCTTCAGGTATGCTGCGGATAAACTCGGTAAATGAATCTAGCTGCTCCTGTAGTACAGCAAGGACATCGCCAACCACATGTTCAACATAGTTGTTGTAAATGGCTGGATATTCGTCAGACTTCAGTGGGTTCATATTTTAAATTGCTTTTAAGTATAATTCTAAATGTAGTTCCTTTTCCTATTTCGGATTCTTTTACAAAAATATGTCCTTGGTGGTATTCCACCATTCGTTTGGTTAAACTAAGTCCCAATCCCCATCCGCGCTTTCGTGTGGTGAAGCCGGGTTGGAATATGGTGTCAAAATTTGACTTTGGTATTCCTTTTCCTGTATCACTAATGTCTATAAAAATTTCCTCTTTTGCAATGTTATCAATGATGTTGACGGTTATTTTTCCTTCTGACTCAATCGCATTGACCGCATTTTTAAGAAGGTTTTCAATAATCCAATCGAACAATTGGATGTTGATTTTGGCCTCTAAGCTTTGGTCTCCGGTCAGTTCAAATTGAATTTTCTCGCTTGTCCTGACTTTAAAGTAATTGATGTAGTCTTGAATAACAGGGTATACAACATGGCTAGTTAGCGAAGGGATAGAACCAATTTTTGAGAAGCGATCAGCTACAATTTCGAGACGCTTGACATCACGTTCCATTTCGTTAAGAATGCTGTCGTCTTGTGCTTCATATTTGGTGCGAACCAGCTCAAGCCAGCCCATGAGGGAGGAGATCGGTGTGCCTAACTGATGTGCTGCTTCTTTGGCCATACCTACCCAAACCAAGTTTTGTTCTGATTTTTTGATGGAGTTGAATACAGTATATGCAATAATTAGAAATATAGCAATCAATGATAGCTGTACGTAGGGAAAGATACGGAGCTGGCGAAGGGCGTCTGAATCGCGGTAGTAGACAAGCCACTCTTCACCAGTTTCCAAATGTAGAGAAATCGGGTCATGGTTTTCTTGCATAGCTTCCAGTTGTTTCTGAAAGTAAACTGGATCGTACTGTAACCCTCGATGTGCGCTATCTGTTTGATTTTTTACATTGGTTTTTGTCTCATCCAAATCACGCCAGAAGATGATGTTGTGCGCACTATCTGTGATGATTGCTGGCGTAGAGAGACTGTCGCGCACGGCGTAGACGAAACTAATAAATTCATCGTCTACATCGGGCATGCTGATGATGCTCTTGGTGCTCATTGCCCAAACTTCAGCTTTCGTTCTTTCTGAACGGGATAGGCTTTTTACAAGATGGTTGGTGTAAAATAAAGACGCAGCAGCTATACATGCGGCGAAAAGGAACAAAAGAACCTTCCAGCGTTGTTTATTATTGTATTGATATAGATGTTCCTTGTTTACCATTGCACCTGCAAATTACTTTTTTTTTCTCACATGTGTGCGATTGCTGAAAAGGGACAAAATGAAAAAGGGGCATTCGCCCCTTTTAGCTATTTCAGTAAAGCCCTGAAGTTGGCTGCACTTTGTTTTACATCGGTTACACTGTTTTCCCAATTGTATTCATATTCTGCGGAAAGCATACCTTTGAATTTTTGTCTTTTCAATTCAGCAATTACTTCTTTGATTGGCAGCTTACCTGTTCCCCAATGCACATCGTGGGCTTTTTTATCACCAAACTCATTCAGATCCTTAAAATGAGAGTGGATAACTCTGCCTTCTAGTTGTTTTAAACAAGTGACAGGGTCAAGACCAGAACGCATCCAATGGCCTACATCGGCGGCGGCTCCCATGTTTTTACTTCTGCCTTTTAGGGCGTTTAGTACGACCTCAGGTTTCCAGTAGTGGGAAGGATCAGGGTGGTTATGCAAAGCTGCTTTTACATTGTATTTATCGCATAAAGCGGATACGATATCGAGGTGTGATTCCTGCGGCTCGCAGGTGATTACCTGGATGCCCATTTCTTTGGCAAAGGCGAATATTTTTTCCCATTCTTCAGCATCTTTTCCGCCGACAACGCCGAATGCATGTAGGGTAATTCCATTATCTTTCAATAATTTTTTTACCAATTGACGACCTTCGGCGGATAGGGTGTAGCCAAATTTTTCGGTGCTTCCAGCTCCTATTGTCTGTCCGGGAAAGGCTTCTACAAAGCGCAGGTCGCAGCTTTTTATTTTCTCTAGCGCTTCGGCAAAAGTGAATAAACGGAAGGTGTAGGCTTGTGCGCCGAGTTTCCATCCTAATTTCTCTTCTGGGTGTTTAGCAGAACGTTGAGCGGTTACAGTAAAGGTAAAAAAAAGGCAAAAAGCCCATAGCAGCGTGCTTGCAATAGATTTTAGTTTCATGTGTCTTTAAGGTTTAAGTAAAGGCTAATATAGGAAAAAAAGGTGAGGAGTGAAGGAGGTAGAAAGTTAAGGATGGCTACAAAAAGAGCCACAAAAAAGCTACAAACCCCGAAGGGCTCAGCGTAGCTAAATCTTGTGGCTCTACTATTGTATAATGCGTAATAACTATTCGAAGTGTGGAAGAGCGTTTGCAATACGTGCATTAACCTCTTCTTTGCCGAGTAATTGCGTGATCTGGAATACATCCGGACCAAATTTACCACCGACCAACATGATACGGAATGGCATCATCAATTCGCCGATCTTCATGCCGGAGGTTGCGATTTTTTCTTTGAATAGGGGCTCCAATGTTGCGGCCTCCCACGATTCGACTGTATTAAAATCGGTGATTAAACTTTGGAAAAATGTTGTTTTGTCTGCATTCCATTTTGGTTTAACAGCATCGGCATCAAACTGTGTCGGGCGTTGGAAGAAGAAAGAAGCTTGTTCCCAGAAATCTTCGACAAACGTCATTCGTTCCTTAACCAATGTCAGTACTTGATTTACGTATGTTTCGTCTACTCCTGTTACCTGGTGTACGGCCAGGATAGGCAGCACACGAGCCAAGATAATAGGCTGGTCAATTTTTTTGATCCACTCGTGGTTGAACCATTTTGCTTTTTCGAAATCAAATTTTGCTCCGGCTTTATTGATGCGCTCTACACTGAATTTTTCGATCAATTCATCCATCGTGAAAAGCTCTTGCTCGGTTCCATCGTTCCAACCCAAGACGCCTAACATGTTGACAAATGCTTCCGATAAGAAGCCCATCTCGCGGAATCCTTTGGTCAGGTCGCCTGTTTTAGGGTCGTTCCAATTCATGGCATAAACCGGGAAGCCCAATCTGTCACCATCGCGTTTGCTCAGTTTACCGTTGCCATCTGGTTTAAGGATTAGCGGTAAGTGTGCCCAGTTAGGCATTTCTGTTTTCCAGCCTAGGTATTCCCATAATAAGATATGTACGGGCGCTGATGGAAGCCATTCTTCACCGCGGAAAATATGAGATATTTCCATCGCACGGTCATCTACAACCACCGCGAGGTGATACGTTGGCATGCCATCTGCTTTAAGCAATACTTTGTCGTCGACAAGGTTGGTTTCAAAAGAAACCCAACCTCTAATCATATCTTCAAAGGCAACGGTTTCATCCGTAGGAACTTTGATTCGTATGGTATGTGGATGTCCTTCGGCCAATAATTTTTGCGTTTCTTCTGCCGGAAGGCTTAGGGAATTACGCAATTGCATTCTATTTTCATGCGAATAGCGGAAATTCGGTTGTAGCTGACGCTGTTCGTCGAGCTCTGCGGCCGTGTCGAATGCATAGTAAGCATATCCGCTTTCTATCAGTTGTTCTGCATATTGTCTGTACGAAGGTTTACGCTCACTCTGGCGGTACGGGCCAAAAGCTCCCGGCTTGTTCGGACTTTCGTCTGGCGTGAGGCCACACCAATCTAAACATTCTGTGATATATTCTTCCGCACCAGGAACAAAACGCGTTTGGTCGGTGTCTTCTATTCTGAGGATAAACTCTCCTTTGTGGTGTCGCGCAAAAAGATAATTGAACAATGCTGTGCGTACACCGCCAAGGTGTAAACCGCCTGTAGGACTTGGGGCAAAACGTACCCTAACTTTTCTTTCCGAATTCATAACGACAAAATTACGTATTTTTAAATTATTCTCTTTTCGATATTGGCAGAGGTCTTATTTTTTACGCATGATTTCTGTATTTGTGACGTTGTGCTGGTCTTGAAAACGTTACAGATGTGGTCGTTATAGTCCAGTTTTTATTTTTCTATTGCCTTTCTAAGTGTCTGCAAACGTTTGTTTTGTGTAATGATAAAGAACACAACTTTTGTTGCGTGTTTATTCCCTTATAAAGTCGTATCTTTGTGCTCTCAAAAGAGTATGAGAATTGTGGCTTCTAATGCGTGTGTACTACTTGTTAGAGCTATGTTTGTCAAAAAGTTAAGCGTAAAAATGAGCAACGTATTTTATCAAGAAAAATTTGAAGATCGCCATAATGGACCTCGTTCCACAGAAGCGCAAGAAATGTTATCCTTTTTAGGGGTACAATCATTGGATGAGCTGATCGAGCAGACTGTTCCTAGTCAGATTCGATTAAAAAAATCAATGTCTTTACCTAAGGCATTGAGTGAGAAGGCTTATTTAGCTAAGGTGAAGCAGATTGCAGACAAGAACAAAGTTTTTAAATCGTATATCGGTCAAGGATATTACGACGTTACTGTTCCTGGTGTTATCCAACGTAATGTTTTGGAGAATCCAGGATGGTACACGCAGTACACGCCATACCAAGCGGAAATTGCGCAGGGTCGTTTGCAGGCGTTGTTAAATTTCCAAACGGCTGTTTCTGACTTAACAGGTTTAGAGATTGTTAATGCTTCGTTATTAGATGAGGCAACGGCAGCGGCGGAAGCTATGTTTATGTTGTACAATGCACGTAAAAACAAGGATGCTAATACATTCTTAGTTACCCCAAATATTTTCCCACAGACACTTGATGTGTTGCAAACACGTGCTGTACCTTTCGGGGTTGAAATCCGTGTTGCAGATATTGATGCCGCAAATTTAACGGATGATGTATTTGCCTCCTTTATCCAATATCCGGCAGCGGATGGTACGGTTTCGGACTACAAGGCATTTACTACGGCAGCAGAAGCTAAAGGTATCACAACGTGTGTGGCAGCAGATTTACTTTCACTAGCTTTATTAACGCCTCCGGGAGAATGGGGTGCTGATGTTGTTGTAGGTAGCTCCCAGCGTTTTGGTGTGCCAATGGGATTTGGTGGGCCGCATGCTGCTTTCTTTGCAACGAAAGATGCTTACAAACGTAATATTCCGGGACGTATTATCGGGGTTACTTCGGATGCGAGTGGAAATTATGCCCTGCGTATGGCTTTACAGACGCGCGAGCAGCATATCCGTCGTGATAAAGCTTCGTCTAATATCTGTACTGCGCAAGCATTATTAGCGATTATGGCGTCATTCTACGCGGTGTACCATGGTCCGCAAGGGGTTAAAGATATCGCGATGCGTATCAACGACCTTGCTAAATTATTGGATAAAGCGCTTCAGGCTTTAGGTTACGAACAAACAAATACTTCTTATTTTGATACATTGCGTATTAAAGTAGGCGAATATATCGGTGGTGTTAAAAGCGAGGCATTAAACCACGAATTGAACTTCTTCTACCACGAGGATGTAGTGGGTATCTCTATTGATGAAACGACTTCTTTTGAAGATATCCAAACGATCGTTAAGGTTTTTGCTAAGGTAAAAGGTAAAAATGTAAGCGATGTGGATTTGGAAGGATTGGTCGATTCTTTAGGGGATTCGATCCCTGCGGAATTGGTTCGTCAGTCGTCGTACTTGACACACCCAATCTTTAATAGCTATCATTCTGAAAGTGAAATGTTACGCTATATCAAATCGTTGGAGTCTAAGGATTTGTCTCTTTGTCACTCGATGATTCCATTGGGTTCGTGTACGATGAAGTTGAATGCAACTACAGAGATGGTTCCATTGACTTGGGCGCACTTCGGTGGTTTGCATCCTTTTGCTCCTGTTGATCAGACTTCAGGTTACATGCAGTTAATCAACGAGCTGAATGATTGGTTGTCGGAGATTACTGGATTTGCAAAAATGTCATTCCAGCCAAACTCGGGTGCACAGGGTGAATATGCGGGTCTAATGGTGATTCGTGCATACCACGAAAGCCGTGGTGATAACCACCGTGACATTTGTTTGATTCCTGCTTCGGCACACGGTACAAATCCTGCATCAGCATCGATGGCTGGCTTGAAGGTTGTTGTTGTGAAATGTGATGAGTTTGGAAATATTGATGTAGCGGATCTAAAAGCGAAAGCTGCGGAGCATGCTGCAAACTTGAACTCTTTGATGGTTACTTATCCATCGACACATGGTGTATTTGAGGAGTCTATTATTGAAATATGTGAGGCTATCCATGCAAATGGTGGTCAGGTGTATATGGATGGCGCGAATATGAATGCGCAGGTGGGTCTGACGAGCCCGGGCTTTATTGGTGCTGACGTTTGTCACTTGAACTTGCACAAGACTTTCTGTATTCCACATGGTGGTGGTGGTCCTGGTATGGGTCCAATTGGTGTGGCAGCGCACTTAGTGCCTTTCTTGCCGAACCATGAAGTAGTAAGCGTATCGGGTGATCAGGGTATTTCTGCCGTTTCTGCAGCACCTTTCGGATCGGCTTCTATTTTGACTATCTCTTACGCATATATCGCGATGATGGGGGCAGACGGCTTAACAAATGCAACGAAAACTGCGATCTTAAATGCGAACTATATCAAAGCACGTCTAGAGCATCATTATCCGGTATTGTATGCTGGTGCAAATGGTCGTTGTGCGCATGAGATGATCCTTGATTGTCGCGGCTTTAAGAATGTAGGTATTGAGGTTGCTGATATTGCGAAACGTTTGATGGACTACGGTTTCCATGCGCCAACGGTATCTTTCCCTGTGGCTGGTACGTTGATGGTAGAGCCTACAGAGTCGGAGTCTAAGGCGGAGTTGGATCGTTTCTGCGAAGCGATGATTAGTATCCGTCAGGAAATCGCAGCGGTAGAAGCTGGTGAGGCTGATCAAAAGGAAAATGTGTTGAAGCATGCGCCGCATACGGCGGATGTGGTGACGGCAGATGACTGGAACAGACCTTATGGTCGCCAGACTGCGGCTTATCCGCTTCCTCACTTAAAAGTAAATAAATTCTGGCCTTCGGTGGGTCGTGTGAACGATTCGCAAGGGGATAGAACATTGATTTGTTCTTGTCCGTCGATCGAAGAGTATGCGGAAGCATAAGCTGGCCGATTAGATATTTTAAAACTCCCTGAAGCATTTGTTTCAGGGAGTTTTTTTATTTTAGTGGTTTATGATTGCATACTAAACCTAAATGGATATCATGAATATATCTTTAAAATTATTTTGCGCGATGGTGTTGCTGTGGACTTCTGCAACAAAGGCATTGCAGGCGCAGCCCGCACATAGCTTTACATTTGGCGAGGGATTGTCGTTCGATGATTTATTAGCGGGTAAGCACAAGGGGAGTGCGTTGCGGTGGATTGATGTGAATACATCGGATACGAGTTGGTACAAGGAAAAGGATAAGTTGGTCGGTAAAGGGTGGCCGATTGGTGTGGTACGCTCGGAGAAGATGTATCAGAACTTTATTCTGGAGGTGGAATGGCGTCATATGGAAAAGGGAGGGAATTCGGGTATTTTTGTGTGGTGCGACGCACAGCCGGAAGCGCATAACAGGTTACCTAGCGGGGTAGAGGTGCAGATGTTGGAGCTGGATTGGGTGAATCAACATAAGGTGAATGGGCAGGAACCGCCTATTGCGTATGTGCATGGTGAGCTTTTTGGGGCAGGGAAAACGACGACTACGCCTGATAATCCGCGAGGCGTACGCAGTAAGTCTATTGAGAACCGCTGTTTGGGTGTTGGGGAATGGAATCGGTATCGGGTGGTTTGTGTGGATGGTACGATTAAGTTGTCTGTTAATGGGAAGTTTGTGAATGGTATCCGCGAATCGTCGAAGCGTAAAGGTTACTTATGTTTGGAGTCTGAAGGGGCTAAGATAGAATTTCGTAACTTAAAGGTGATTTCGCTGGGGGAGGGGTATATCCTCCCGGAACAGGTTGTTGATGTTTTGTAACGAGTTTGTTTGCGGTAGTTTTTGTAAACATGCTGAAGTCTGCAATAAAGCTTGTACTTTTGAGAAAACGATTATGATGAAAAGACTATATTATGTATTGCCCGCTGCGGCTATGTTAATCCTTTCTGCTTGTGGTGGTGGAAAATATGCTGCAACGGAAAAGGTGTATAAGAAGAAAGCGAAAGAATTTTCAGGGGTTTATAAGGAGGCACCTGTAACGGGACAATTAGAAAAAATTGCGACTCCGGATAAGGAATGGATCGCATCCATCAATTTCGGTATTCGTAAGCCTAATTATGTGATGATCCATCATACAGCACAGGATTCTCTCGGTCAAACGGTGAAAACTTTTCACAGTGTAAAGGCAGGTGTTAGTTCGCATTATGTGATTGGTAGAAATGGTAAAGTTGTACAGATGGTGAACGATCTGTATCGTGGGCATCATGCAGGGGCTGGCCGTTGGGGTAATGATACGGATTTGAATTCTTCGTCGATTGGTATTGAATTGGATAATAACGGAACTACGGATCCATGGCCGGCGGCGCAGGTGGATGCGTTGGTTGCTCTTCTGCAATATTTAAAGGATACGTATAAAATTCCACAAGCTAATTTTATTGGACATATGGATTATGCGCCGACACGGAAGAATGATCCGTCACGCTTTCCTTGGAAGGTGTTAGCGGATAAAGGGTTTGGGTATTGGTATGATGATTATTTAGAAGCTCCTCCGGTAGGTTTTGATCCGAGGTTGGCGTTGCGCGTTATTGGTTATGATGTGAAGAATCTGGATGCCGCTATTAAGGCGTTTAAGATTCACTACATCCAGAAGAATACGAATACGGCAACGTTGGAGGAGCAAGATCTGAAGATTTTGTATTCGATCTTTAAGAAGTATTTGTAAGATGTGGAGGGGGCTCCTCAAGCCGGAGTGGCTCTTCTTTTTTTCCTTAAAAAAGAAGCAAAAAATTCGTCGCTAGGAATTTTTGCAGGGATGGGCAGTGCATGGGCAAGTTTGTACAGGTTGCAAATATTCCTCAGGCGACATAAGGCGGTTGAGGGGAGTCCGAAGCGATAACAAGCAGAAGCTTTTCAAAACGGCCTAGTGTTCCGACTGCGTCTGTGAATGCCAGACAGAGCGTCAAAAATCATCCTTGTTTGAACGGAGTGAGTTTTGGATGATTTAGCTTTGAATGGCATGAGGTAGCATAAGGAATGCAGCCTTGATTTTTTGATTACTTTTTTATCAAGAAAAAAGTAAAGATCTACATCGGAATGAACTTACTACTCCTCAAGCCGGAGTGGCTCTTCTTTTTTTCCTTAAAAAAGAAGCAAAAAATTCGTCGCTAGGAATTTTTGCAGGTATGGGCTGTGCATGGGCAAGTTTGTACAGATTGCAAATATTCCTCAGGCGACATCAGGCGGTTAAGGGAGGGGGAGAAGCTTACTTTGCATAGGTAGGTATCCTAGGCGTCTACTCTTTTTCACCTCATGCTGGCGCGAGCCTTTGGCTCGTGTCTCCTTAAATAGCAAATACTGATAAGTCCGAGCTTCAAGCTCGAACTAGCACAGGCAGGCTCGAGCTAGCACATTCTTGTGGAGGAGGTGTTTCTCTTGATGATACGGTCAGGCGGGGACAAGCCCAGCTCCTACGTAATAGACTATACCGTTTTTACAAACTTTTCGTCGTAGTTTTCGATATCTACGATGTAGCTGTTCTGAATCAAGAAGTCGAACAAATGTTGTGCTTCATCGGATACAGGCATATTTTTCGTAGTGATAATGGTATTCGTTTTGCGATCTAAATATGGATATGCGTAAAGCTTAACGTCCTTACTGAACATGCCTGAAATATAAGATAACAACTCGTTTGTATATTGCTCTTTATTGTAGTTGTCTGAGTTGAAGATATTCTTCAAGTTGGATACGTTGGTTGCAATACCGATATGTTGCGGTTTAAAACTTTTTATGAATTCGGCCAGGTGGTTGTTTCGGCGAAAGTTGGACACCATGATGTTGTTGCCTGTTGAGCACAGGTATTCTGCTCGTTGCGCAAAATAGTTTAAATCGTCGTCTGTAATAGGTTGCTCTTCGTCTAGGATATTTCCCATTAAAACCTCAATTAGAACAACGGTATTTTCCGGTAACGCACCTGTATTCTTACGAAACTGATCTACCGCTAAGTTAAAGAGGTCGAAGTTAGGGTTCGATTTTTGGCGATACTTGGTTCTAAGAATAATAATGTTCTTTTTGTATAAATAATCCTTAATCTGGGCCGCTTTTCCATCGGGTCTAAATATGGCTGCTTTAGCAAACCCTTTTGCGATCAGGTAAAGATTCAGCAAGCGCTCATTGGCGCTTTCGAAGACAGGCCCTGATACTTTAACAAGGTCAATTTCTACGGAGCCAACAGATAAGTTGTCGACCAGCGATTCGATCATTACTTGTGGATTTTCGGCGTAATAATAAGCCGCGAAAATTAAGTTAACACCTAAGATTCCTAGTACTTTAGATTGTAGTCGAGAGTCGCTGTCAAGAAGTCTGACGTGAATGACAATTTCATTGATCGGTCCGTCTACTTCATGCTGAAAACGTATTCCAATCCAACCATGAGGCTCATTGGTTTTGGTAAAGTTCAGTGTGGTGACGGTGTCGGCGAAGGCAAAGAATTTCTTAGAGTCATATTTTTCGGTGTGCAACCGTTCGGTAAGCAAGTTGAACTCGTGTTCCAGCATCTTGGTTAGTCTGGTACGGCTCACATAGCGGCCGGACTCTTCTTCGCCGTAGATGGCATCGCTGAATGCCATATCGTAGGCAGAGATAGATTTTGCGATTGTTCCAGAGGCAGCTCCAGCTTCAAAAAAGTTGCGTGCAACTTCCTGTCCGGCCCCAATCTCGGCAAAGGTTCCGTAGATATCGGGGTTTAAATTAATCTTAAGTGCTTTTCTCTTTGTTTCAAAAATTTCTCTTGCCATACGGCAAAGGTACAAAAAACAGTAGTAAAATTCGGGTTTGGGTACTTTTTAGGGAATAAAGTTGGGAGCTACAGCGCACCCAACTTTATTAATGTATAAAACAAAGCCGAGGTATGTAAGGCTTGTCCAATTTTATTATCTAGCACAAATTGCTTGGCTTCATTTATTGTCATTTCTAGTACTTCGATATCCTCAGAACTATCCAGCTCTTGTTCCTGAACTTTACGTCCATTTTTGAGTAGGTACGTAGAAGTGATATTTCCACTCGTCGCAGGGTTCGCATAGAGTTCTGCAATCTTTTCGATGGTGTCAAAGGCGTAGCCTGTTTCCTCTAACATCTCACGTCGTGCCGCATCTGCGGGGTCTTCCCCTGCTTCCACCACGCCTGCTGGAAGTTCAATAAGAACCTGTTCGGCTCCATGACGGTATTGCTTTACGAAGAGAATTGTGCCCTTTTCGGTAATCCCTATCATGTTGACCCAGCTCGGGTACTCCATTACGTAATATTCTTCTTTGATATTGCCATTCGGCATACGTAGTTTATCCACACGCAGGGTTGCCCATGGGCGTTGTACGAGGTACTTTGAGTCTAGAACTTGCCACTTCTCCATGGAAAATTATTTTACGATATCAGCCATTATATTTTTCACCTTTTCCTCCAATTTCGCCGAAACAACGTCGTAATCTGCTTTGTCTTTTAGTTGTTCCTTAACCGAACAATAGAATTTTATTTTCGGCTCCGTACCGGAAGGACGGGCAGAGATAACATCGCCGTCAACCGTGATAAACTGCAATACATCCGATTTAGGGAGGTCAATAGGTGTGATAGCACCTGTCGCCAGTATGTGACTTTGTTTTCTTTCGTAATCACGGATTTCTTTGACCGCAATTCCGCCTAACTGCTTTGGTGGGTTTTCGCGTAATGTTTGCATCATCTGTTGAATCTCTTCTGCACCAGCTTTTCCTTTTTTCGTCAACGAGATAAGCTTTTCTTGGTAGAAGCCATGTTCTACATAGATATCTTGCAACACTTCGAACAACGATTTACCTTGTGCACAGTAGAAAGCGGTCATCTCCGCCATAAAAGCACAAGCATTAACGGCATCTTTATCTCGAACGAGGTCGCCCACTAAAAAGCCATAGCTCTCTTCTCCACCTACAAGATAACTTTCGGTGCGTTCACGTGCGGTCATCACTTCTCCGATAAATTTAAATCCCGTTAGCGTTTCATAGCTTTTAACCCCAAAGGCTGCGGAGATATCGGTCATCAGGTTGGACGTTACGATCGTTTTTACGATGTAGTCGTTATCTTTTAGCTCATTCTTTGCTTTTTTAGAAGAGAGTACATAGTGAATCAGGAGGCTTCCGATTTGATTCCCGTTTAGTAGTTGGAAATCGCCATTCGTATTTTTTACAGCGAGGCCAACGCGGTCGGCATCTGGATCTGTTGCCATCACGATATCTGCATCCAAACGTTGCCCTTCTTGCATTGCCATGCTCATAGCATCTTCTTCTTCGGGATTCGGGTAGACTACGGTTGGGAAGTTTCCATTCGGTTCAGCCTGCGCTTCAACAATAGTTATATTTTCGAATCCCCATGCTTGGAGCATTTTCGGGACAATCGTGATCCCTGTGCCGTGAATCGGTGAATATACAATCTTAAGGTCTTTTTGTTGCGCTACTAAAGCAGGATTGATGCTCAATGCTTTATTTGCATTGATGTACAGGTCGTCAAAATCTTCCTTTACAAGCTGTATGTAGTTTTCGTCGCGCGTAAACTTAATCACGCTCACGGATTCAATCGCATTCACTTCTTCGATTACTTGCTTATCATGTGGGGCGACGAGCTGACCGCCGTCATTCCAGTAGGCTTTATAACCGTTGTATTCTTTCGGGTTATGCGATGCCGTAAGCATAACTCCGCCTTGGCAACCGAAATGACGTACCGCATACGATAATAAGGGCGTTGGACGAAGTTCCTCAAAGAGGTACACCAAAATTCCATTGGCAGAGAATACATCTGCTACAAGATGTCCCAGTGTTTGGGAGTTGTTGCGGCTGTCGTAAGATACTGCCACTTTAAGGGCGGTATTTGGAAACTGTTTCTTTAAGTAATTAGCAAGCCCTTGTGTGGCTTTACCAATGGTATATTTATTGATTCTATTGGATCCAACGCCCATAATACCACGAAGACCGCCAGTTCCAAATTCCAATTCTTTATAGAAGGAGTCAATTAGTTCAGTTTCTTCGTTGTTATCGATAAGTTGTTGCACTAGTGCGGTGGTCTTGCTATCATATTCTGGACTCAACCACTGTTGGATACGGGCTTGTGTAGCCTGATCAATATTACTCATAATGTTTAATTTTGCTCGCTTAAACATAGTTAAAAAAGCTTTTACAAACAATAGGAGCACGAAGAAAGCGTGAAAATATTAGGCGTCACACCAGCCATAGGCTCTATCCAAGACTGTTACATACCATGTGCCATTGTATTTTTTTATATGAAAAATGAGATTGTCTCCGCCAGTTAATACTACACGGTAGCTATCTTTTTCTATCGTTTTGATTTGTTGAGTTTCTTGTGCGGTAACCGGTTCAAATTCTTTCTTGAAATCTAAGATTTGAGAGAGCTCGCGGGGTGTGGTGGTGCTATCACAGAAGAAACCTTGTTTGGTCCATTTATCTTTCGAACAGTCGAATTCTGGAAGTTTTTGAAAGGATAATACGTAGTTGTTTTCAAAGGTCCCGTAGAAAAAGTGTTCCGGTACAGGTTTCTTAAAGTCTAAGCTTTTGACATGTTCATAGGTGTCGGCTACACCGGGTCTAAAAATAATATAGAGACCGAGATCCGGATGAATCAGTGCATTTGCTTTTTCATTATCCTGACTGAGATAGGCGCGCGTAAAGCGTGTGATTACTTCTTCAGCAGAGAGACTGTCCTGCGTTGGCGTCACCGCTACTGTTGTTGTGGTATCTTTAGTTTCCTCGGTTTTCTTTTGGGAACGCCCGCAGGAAGCGATAATGAGAAGGAGGATTGTCCCAAGGAATAAGCTGTTTGTTTTCATTTGGTCTATTGTCGTAAGCTCTTGTTATTTTTTGTTAGCCTTATTGCTGGTGCGTATATTTTCTTCGATTGTGTCCCACATAGTCGAAGGGATCGCTTCCAGTCCGCTAAATTCACCTGCACCCTGTAACCATTCCCCGCCGTCGATTGTCACAATTTCACCATTGATGAACTGTGCGTAGTCTGAAATAAGGAATGCCGCTAAGTTAGCAAGTTCTTGGTGATCGCCAACACGCTTTAAAGGAACTCTGTTCTTAAAATCAAATTTTTCCATGAGATCGCCAGGTAGCAGTCTGTCCCATGCCCCTTTTGTTGGGAAAGGGCCAGGAGCAATTGCATTGTGACGGATGCCATATTTTCCCCATTCTACAGCAAGCGATTTGGTGAGGGTGGCGACTCCCGCTTTGGCGACGGCAGATGGAACGACAAAGCCTGAGCCTGTAAAAGCGTAGGTCGTGACGATATTCAAGACCGAAGCCCGTTGTTTTTTGGCGATCCAATTCTTGCCGAAAGCCAGTGTGCAGTTGACGGTGCCCTTGAGGACAATATCAATGATGGTAGAGAAAGCATTGGCAGACAGACGTTCCGTTGGTGAGATAAAATTACCGGCGGCATTGTTTACCAAGATATCTACTTGTCCAAACTTCTCTTCGGCGGCTTGTAACATTTTTTGTATATCGTCTTCATTACGGACGTCACAAGCAACGGGTAATACCGGATTTCCAGTTTGTTTTGATATTTCGGCAGCGGTTCCTGTTAAGACATCGAGTTTCCGGCTGCTGATAACCAGGTTTGCACCCAGTGATGAGAAGTATGTTGACATGGCCTTGCCTAATCCGGTTCCGCCCCCGGTAACGACAATGGTCTTACCCTGTAGGGAATCTGTATGTAATGCTCCTTTTACCATGGTTATGCTTTCTTTTTGGTGAGATTTTCAATGATTGTTTTTAGAATCGCTCTGGTGCTTGGTCGCCACCATTGTTCCAGTACTTGTTGGATGGCGATCTCTTTGTCTTGGAGCATCTTTTCGAGCAGCTCTTTGCGCAGATTAAGCTTGGTTGTTCCCCATGCATTTTTATCGTATTGCATGGCTGCTTTCGCCTTTCTTGTTGCGGCCGTGTTCACCCGATCTGCGGGAACGAGCTCATCAATAAGATGGCTGTCCAGTGCTTCTTTTGGAGTGCGTAATTTTCCCTCTAGGAGGCTACGATATGCAGTTGCTTGCCCAAGCCAGAAACTATATAGCGCGAAAATGCTCGAGGGCACGGTAATACCTACTGGAATTTCATTCAGTCCGATGATATACTCTCCCTCCGCCATGACGCGGTAATCGCAACAGATGGCGAGAACACATCCGCCTGCGGGGCTATGTCCGGTAATAGAAGCTACGGCAGGCTTTGGGAATGATGTAAGACTGTATATCAGATCCATAAAAGCCTCCCAGAACTTTTTCATTGTTGCCTCATCGTAACTGTACAACGTAATGAGATCAAGACCCGAGGAGAAAAAACCTTCTTTTCCGTGGATAATGATCGCTTCTATGGCGGGGTTGTCCTTTGCTCGTTCTATTTCTTGTTGCAACTCTTGTACCATTTCGAGATGTAGCGCATTGGATTTACCTCGATCGAGTGCAATAAAAGCGATGTGTTCATTGTTATTAGTCTTTACAAACTCTCCCATAATTCAATAGCTATATAGTTGTTTAAGGTAATATACGAAAAAAAAGAAGTATTGTGAGGCAATTACTTGTATAAATGGAAATTAGAGTGTGTTCTTCTTTTTTGTTTATAGGATTAAGTATGCGCGGAAACCTCTTGCTGCATAGTAGGAGTCGGCACCGTTGTGGTATGTGAATACATGTTTGTATCGGCGGTCGCAAAATAGCGCACCGCCATGTTTACGGATGGCTTCTGGCGTTTCGATCCAGCTGGATGTTTTCAGGTCGAACTCACCGTGTTCTTGTAGTTTTTTGTATTGTGCTTCATTGAGGATGGTGACACCCATCTGTTGCGCCATGTGGATAGCGGAATCGGCTGGTTTATGGAGCTTACGCGCCTCTAGCGCTTCGTGATCGTAACAAACACTTCGTCGCCCTTTTGGACTTTCTGCGGCGCAGTCGACATACGTGATTTCGTTATTGTTCAAGAGAACCACATCGGGCTCTCCCTGGGTTTCTTCCATTTGCTGTATTGACCATAGTTTGTCTGTTTGTTTATTAAGCTTCTCCAAGACGGTATCCCAGCGCATGTCTGGGTGTCGTTTTGTGTTTTTTTCAAAACGCGTCTTTAATAGGGATAGAAGATCTTCTGTTTGTTGCGCGGTTAATTGTGTTTTTAATGCGGTCATATTGGTGATTCGAGCTATTGTATGTAACTAAATATGCTATATCGTTTTTCAATCGGTTACGTAAAAATAACAAATTTTAGCTTTTGTTTTAAGCTCGATTTTCAAAAGATGAATGGAAGAGGAATAACGATTTTGAATCTTCTTTAGATCACACATGGACCAGTCCTGTTATGTTTGTGGCTTTGATAAGAGATTAGGTAGAGGTCTTGTGCGTGTGAAAATGTAAAATTATCTTGAACATCAATAAAGGATCTCTATAAAGCTTTTTTGAGACTTGCGATTAATAAACGGTTAGCTTCATCCGGAAGCTCTTTACAAGATGTTGTTTAACTTAATGTACTGCAAAAGCATAATGGTTTTGCCATCTTTTATTTCTCCTGTCCCGATCATGGCGATAGCTTCCTCGATCGATAACTCTAGAACTTCAATATTTTCCTCTTCTTGCGCTACGCCTCCGCCGTCGGTTACTTTCATTTCTTTGGCGTATTCCGCAATAAAGAAATGCAGAATCTCGGTTACCGAACCGGGAGACATGTAGGCCTCAAAAACTTTCTCTACCGCTGCAATTTTGTATCCTGTCTCTTCTTCGGTTTCTCGCCTGATGCAGTCTTCGGGATTGTCGTAATCCAAGAGGCCGGCGCAGGTTTCTATTAGCATGCCTGTTTCGTTTCCATTTACATAGGTGGGCAATCTAAATTGCCGGGTAAGGATGACGGTGCGTTGCTCCTTGTTATATAATAAGATTGTGGCACCATTTCCTCTGTCGTAAGCTTCGCGGCTTTGTTGTGCTTTGGTGCCGTCGGATTTGGTGTATTGATAGGTTACTTTTCGTAAGATATACCAGTTGTCTGAAAGGACTTCCGTTTCTAGGATTTTAATGTTTGTTATCATATGTCGTTTATGAGTGGTAAACTTAACAAATTTCATTTAGGAAGGTAGAGTTTGTTTTTATTCAACCTACCTCTGTAGGAGATAATTGATTGAGCTTGTGCAAAAATGTTTGGTATATATGAGCTTATTTGTTGTTTTGACAATATATTACGGAAACGTCTTGTGTGAAAATATAAAATCATCTTGAACATCAATAAATTATCTCTAAAAAGCTTTTTTTTACGATTTGTGGTTAATAAACGGTTGTTATTGGTTAATATATAGTTAGTTTCGGCAGAAGGTGGTTGATAACTTAGTTGTTGTATAAACACTATAAACTAACACTTCTGAAACTAAACTTATGAACAAGAAAAGTATCGCATTACTCGCGATGAGCGTTCTCGTGAGCTCAGCGCTGTATGCACAGACCGTTTTGAAGGGAAAGGTCGTCGACCAGGACGGAAAACCTATTCCCGGAGTTTCAATTTCACTTAAGGATGGCACCGGAACCCAAACTGGGCCTGATGGTGAATTTACGATTAGCTACAAACAAGCTGGCGCTTTAAGTATTTCTGCTATTGGTTACGGAAGAAAAGAGGTTAACCTCTCGAGGCAAACTTCCCTAGAAGTTGTCTTGAGTTCCGATGATCGTATTATGGATGAGGTTATTGTTACGGCGATGGGTATTACGCGGGAGAAAAAATCTTTAGGCTATGCCGTGCAAGAGGTAAAGTCAAAAGAATTGACCGATGCGGGGCAACTTAGTTTGACCGGTGCGCTTTCTGGTAAGGTGGCGGGTGTTCAGGTGAATCAATTTGGCGGCGCGGTGGGGTCATCAGCACGGATTTCCATTCGCGGTAATAGTTCGTTAAACCCTGATCAACAACCGTTAATTGTTGTTGATGGTGTACCAATGAATAATACAGCTCAACGGACAGGAGATAATACGTATAACGGTGTGGATTATGGATCTGGCCTGAACGATATCAACCCGGAGGATATTGAAAGTATTGTGGTGCTTAAGGGGGGATCTGCGGCTTTATATGGGATGCGCGCTGGTAAGGGTGTTATCATGATTACCACGAAGTCTGGAAAGCGTGCAAAAGAAGGTGTTTTATTATCGTATGACGGGAATTTTTCGATCGATCAGGCATCCACTATTCCTAAGTATCAGAATTTATATGGACAAGGAAATCGCGGAGATGAGTATCATTTTGGTGAAAATGGGAGTGGGATGAGCTATCAGGATTATGCCGCAAAAAACTCCTTTAACTACGTGGATGGTGCTGGAGGTGGGGTCAATGACGGTTTTGATGAGTCCTGGGGTCCACGGTTGGATATCGGCCTTACTTTACCTCAATTTAACAGCCCTGTGGTAAATGGTGTACGACAGGCTACGGCCTGGATCTCGCATCCGAATAATGTGAAGGATTTCTTCCAATTGGGATATTCGCAAAATCACAATATTTCTTTAGCAGCCAATTCGGAACGATCCTCTACACGGGCGTCATTATCATTCCGTAATCAGAAAGGTACGGTGCCAAATACCGACCAACGGAAGTACACGGCACAAGTGAATAATATGTATAAGATTAGTGATAAGTGGAGTTACGATATCATGTCTAATTATACACGTACACAAAGTGATAATTTGATATCCCAGGGTTACGATGCTTCTAACCCGATGAATAGCTTTATCTGGTTTGGTCGCCAAGTGGATATGAAAGACCTGAAGAACAATTGGGATCAGCGTGATGAACAAGGTAACTATACATACTACAATTGGAACTCCAGTTATCATATGAACCCTTTTTATACAATGAATAATTCGTTAAACACGTTGAATTCGAATCGTATTTTTGGAAAATCATCGCTTTACTATCAACCGTATGAATTTTTGAAATTTGAAGGACGTGTGGGGATGGATTACTACCATACAGAAATATTTGAGCGTAATTATCATAATTATGATCATCCGGATGGTAGTTTTCGACAAATTAAGCGAAGCAATACAGAGTTTAATGCAGATTTCTTGGCAACTTTTAATAAGCAGTACGGGGACTTTAATGTCTTGACTACTTTGGGCGCAAATTACAATGACAGTAGGTATGAAACAAACACATTAGGTGCAGATGGATTAACTGTTTTGGGCGTATATACCATTACCAATAAAATGGGGGATGCTGTCACACATATGGGACACTCAAATAAGCGCTCCAATTCCGTATTTGGGCAGGCGTCTCTTGGATGGAGAGATCAATTGTATTTGGACTTAACAGGGCGTAATGACTGGTCTTCGACGGTTGATGATCCGTTTTTCTATCCTTCTGCAAGCCTAAGCTGGATTCCAACATCTTCCTTTGCCAACCTGAAAGGTGATGTGCTGTCTTTTTGGAAGCTTCGCCTTAATTTAGCAAAAATTGGTAATGCAACAGACCCATACCGAAATGGGAACTATTACTTTGCACAGACGAATGCTTATTCAGGTTTGGCACAGATGTACAAGAGTATGACGTATGCTATTCCTGGGTTGAAGCCAGAGACCATCAAAACTTGGGAGGTCGGTACCGAACTTGGATTCTTGAATGATCGCATTCATGCTGACTTTACCTACTACTATAAAACGGCATTCAATCAGATTTTACCCGTTGCAACGTCTAATGTTGTTGGTTTTAGCAGTATGGTGTTGAATGCCGGTGAAATTGAAAGTAAAGGAGTTGAATTACAGTTGCGGGGAGATATCCTGAAGCAGGAAAATGGGTTGAACTGGACCACAACGATAAATTTTGCAAAAGATCGGAATAAGATCCTGGAATTGTATCCGGCGTTAGATTTAAAGACGCATCAGTTGGGATGGACTTGGGGGGTAGCTAATACGGCGACAGCAGGTGAAGCTTGGGGTGCCTTGAGGAGTACGGGATATGATCGTGTGGAAGACGGAGAGTTTAAGGGAGCGATTAAGGTAAATGAGAGTGGATTAGTCATGTCCAAGCCAAATCAGATTATTGGAAATACAACACCAAACTACTTGGCTAGTATGCGCAATGATTTTAGAATCAAAGATTTTAGTTTTGGTTTTATGCTTGATTTTAGAAAGGGAGGTGATATTTGGTCACAAACAATGAATCATGGGTATGTAACAGGGGTGGCTGAGATCACTGCAGCAGATGGTATTCGTGAACGCGCTATTGTTGCCGGTAGAGATGTTATGAGCCATGAACGTTTTGTAATGTCGGACGGAAATGGTGGCTGGAAAACCAATACAATAGAAACAAGTGCACAGGATTGGTATGAGTCAGGTGGAATTGCCGAGTCCTATATCTTCGATGGTTCTTTTTTGAAGCTTAGAGAGGCCTATCTAACTTATACTATTCCTGCACACATATATGGCAGACTGAAAGGAATTAAGCGGGCTAATGTGTCATTGATCGGTTCTAATTTAGCATTGTTGTGGGTTGATAAATCTAATACAATGCGTTTAGATCCAGAAACGGGCGGTGTAGGTAGTGATAGTAGGGGTGTTGGTTTTGAGCAAGCAACAGTTCCTACCTCAAGAAGCTTTGGATTTAAATTAGGATTTTCATTTTAATGTAAATAAGGGGCAGCATGAATAGTGTTGTCCTGATCAAGATAAGAAACTATGAAAAGTTTATGGATAAAACTAAGTATACCGGCTTTCGCATCAATGATGTTTATGTCTGGGTGTACGAAAGATTTTGCAGAAATTAATACTAATCCGGATGCATTAGTAAGTGTACCACCGAATAATATGTTAGTTAATATTCTCCGTAATACAGCGGAGTCGTATGGAGGTGATGTGGATGGTTATGGAACCTTTGCCGGATATATTGTAAAAATACAGTATATGGATTTTATGGCTGGGCTTATTCCCACCAATAACACCTATGGTAATAGGTGGTATAATTGTTATTATAACCATACCCAGATTAAAGATCTGCTGGCAAAAACAGAACCGAATGCTGCCGGGTTTAAAAATGTGCGGACAATCAGCCGTGTTTGGCAAAACTATATGTGGTTTTTATTAACGGAGGGCTGGCGGGATGTCCCTTACTCGGAAGCCTTGAAAGGGATGCCGACGGATGGAAGTATTTTTTTAGCGAAGTATGATAAGCAGGAGGATATTTATCCCGCGGTGATGGCGGAATTGAAGGTTATTGCGGATGAGATGGCTGCTGGTTATGGAACGGATGATGTTGGGGATTTCGATATTATCTATAAAGGGGATATGGAGATGTGGCAAAAGTTCTGTAACTCTTTGCGATTGCGTATGGCGATGCGTATATCGGGTGTTTCGGCCAGTCTAGCGAAGACTACAATAGAAGAGATTGCCGGTGATCCTGTAAAGTATCCTTTAATCGAAAGCAATGCGGAGAACTGTTACGTTCATTTCCCTGGAGCTTTGCCTTACCTGGAGCCCTGGTATAACGCCGGTATTCAAGGAAAGCGGATTGACAACTGGGGGTTATCGGATATCTTTATTGATCACATGATGGCGACTAAAGACCCGCGGATTGCGGCTATTGCGCAGAAAACCAATGATAATACCTATCGTGGCTATCCTAATGGTGAAAAATCGGGGCCTTCTTCGTTGCGGTCTATTTCTTGGATCGGCGAGAAGTATATGAGTGACGCTGGCGGTTTTGTGCCTTTCTATAAATCGTGTGAAACGTATTACATACTGGCCGAAGCCGCGCTTTTAGGCTATAACGTAGGTACTACCGCTGCGGACGCCTATAAGAAAGCGGTGACCTTGTCTATGGAGGAGCATGATGTGGCACAAGCAGATATCGATACTTATTTAGCAGGAGCGGGAGCTTGGGATGGTACGAAAGAGCGTATTTGGTGGGATACGTGGGTGGCACTTTTTAAAGAGAATGCTGAAGCTTGGAGTTTATACCGTAGAACAGGTATTCCTTCCACAAACTATCCGTCGCTGAACTCTATTTATGGAACAGCACATAATGACCAACCATGGCGCGCTCCATATCCAAATAGTGAATACCAAAATAATAAAGTAAATGTAGAGGCTGCAGCAAGCAAAGTGAAAGACTTTGTTTGGGGTGAACAGATGTGGTGGGATAAACGTACGGGAAAATACTAACTTCATATGTTTGTTTTAAGCAGCGGGATGACTTCGGTTGTTCCGCTGTCTTTTTTTGCCGTGAATTCTAGTAGATATATTTTACATACAGCATGGGGTCTTCTGTTTCGTATGAAGAAAATGTAAATATTCCCTTTTATCCCTATAAAAACCTATTTTAGGGTTTTTATCCAAAGGGCTTAATAAACCTTTTCGGCAAAAATGTATTTATATCACTATAGTATTTACTTCAGAAACTCTTTGATTATGCTTTTACGACATTTATGTGCGGTCTTTATGAGCGCGGTTGGATTTTTTCCAACCATGGCACAACAGAAGTCTGTTTTATTAGAAAATGTGCGGATTTTAGATCATGCATCGCAGACACTTACTGCACCGCAACATGTTTTGATTGCTAACAATGTGATTCAGACCATCAGTAAGACTCCTATTTCTGTAAATGGGCAGGATGTGGAACGAATTAATGGTGGTGGTAAAACGTTGATGCCGGGGTTGATTGATGTGCATGTGCATATGGTATTTGGCGCATTGACGATGCCACAGATGATGACTAATGATTTGTCGGATGAGTTCTTATTGGATAAAGTAGGAAAATCGGCACAGCAGATGTTGATGCGTGGCTTTACGAGCGTTCGGGATGTTGGAGGACCTATTTTTCCACTAAAGGCGGCAATCGATAAAGGAAAGCTTCCTGGGCCGCGTATATGGCCTTCGGGTGCAACGATTAGTCAGACGGCGGGACATGGTGACTTCCGGACACCAAATGAACGCTCGCGACGGTTTTTTGGAGAAGTTTCACGGGCAGAGCGATATGGCGCAACTTTTATTGCTGATGGACGTGATGAGGTCCTGACCGCTGTTCGTGAAAACCTACGGTTTGGCGCGAGCCAGATCAAGCTGATGGCAGGGGGTGGTACCTCTTCGGCTTATGACCCAGTGGATGTCACGCAGTATACGTTAGACGAAATGAAGGCTGCGGTTGAAGCGGCAGAAGATTGGGGGACATATGTAACAGTACATGCCTATACCCCACGTGCCATTAGACGGGCTATAGAAGCGGGAGTACGGTGTATTGAGCACGGGCAACTTTTGGATGAGGAAACGTTAGCGCTTATTGCGCAGAAAGGTATTTGGCTTAGTTTACAGAATTTGGTGGATGATACGCCTGATATGGATCCCCAACGTCGTTTGAAGCGTAAGCCTGTAATTGAAGGACAGGAGAAGGTATGGCCTTTAGCGAAGAAACATGGGGTGAAATTGGCCTGGGGCACTGATTTCCTTTTCGAGCCTGAATTGAATGAACAACAGAATGCATTTATCTTGCGTATGCAGAAATGGTTTACGAACGCCGAAATATTAAAAATGATTACCCAGGATAATGCTGATGTTTTACAATTAGCGGGGTTACGTAGCCCATATCCTGGTAAACTAGGTGTAATCGAAGAGGGGGCAATGGCAGATTTACTTTTGGTGGACGGGAATCCGTTGCAGGATTTGTCGGTGATTGCTAATCCGGACAAGAATTTCCTTTTAATTATGAAGGATGGGCAGATTTTTAAAAATATCCTCAAGAAATAATAATTCCCTTATCAATTGGGAAGTAGTTAAAATGAACCTTTAGTCCCCTTGGTTGAGAGATTGTTCTCTGTCAACGTACTAAAGCGAGATTAACTATTCCGCAGGAGAAGAATTTGGTCTACCAACGTGTTCGGTTTTAGTGTGGAGTATTAGCAGGAAGAAGATAATTTTGTAATTGCGCTTTTTTTAGTTTAGTAGTTGGTTGAGGTCTTACGAAGGGAAAGCCCACATTTTGAGGAGGGAAGTGTAGCTCAAATGTGCTTTTATACTCATTCATTGTTTGAAAAAGGGCAAGGTTACAAAACAGGTGATTTTCAGCTCTTCATAACATAAAAAAAGCGACTCTTTTGAAGTCGCTTTTTTTGTAGCTCTTAGGGGAGCTGAACGCTACTTATACTAATGTTTGAAACAATTTGTTTTCCTCTTTACTAAGGTGGTGTCTAATGATGTAATGCCTTGTAAAACAGTCCGCCTAAATGGTAGAACAATTTATATATAAAAAACAATGAGACCATTGAAATTATAATGATTTTTCTATTCTTAATATAGAAATCTACTACGAAATTTTCCATTTCTTATCTGTGATGTGTGATGATGTACATTTATTAATATCTATTTTTTAGCTATTAGCTAGACTTGAATTCTCAATATACTCATAATTTTTTGTTTATCCCTGCGCTGTTTTAGTCTTTTTGGAATCCTGCAATACTAGAGTGTGCAACTAAAGTAGGGTTACTCAGTGCTAAAAAAAAGCATCAAAAGAAGGGAGAGCGACTGTATACTGTGTTGATTGAACCATTATTTTTAGATTTTTAGTTCACTGCTTTTTTTGTGTATTGAGTGAAAGTAACTTAGCACTATTGTTCAACATAAGCAGTTTCCGAAAAGGCTTGTTAATAGAGTAGGAGTGATATAAAAGAATGAAATGAACATATTGAAGGTGCATAAAAATATTATTAAAGAGTTGGGTAGCAAGGAGATGAGTGAAGTTGAAGAAGGAGTTTTGTCTCATGTTTTTACAGGGGTTGCTTCCATTCTTGCTGCGGGATTTATTTATGAAACTATAAATAATTACGATAAGATGGTTGAAGCAATAAATGACGGGTATAATGACACACGAAATGCATTAAAAAGATAAAAATGAAGGAAATGAAAAAAATGATATTAATCGATATGGCTGAACAGGAGTTGGTCCATACGAATGGAGGGGGAAGGACGCTTACGGAATGGGTTTATTATGGTATTGGTGCAGCTATTGCGACGGTTGTTCAGGCTTTTGAGGGTGGTGCTGAAATTAGCAGTTCAGCAGATAAGGATACTATGTTTGGACATTATGGTGGCGCTAGGCCCTGACTTGTCGTTACAGGGTTCTAATCTGCTTAAACTATGCGAAAGACATACTTCTTCCTCACTGTGTTTTTTTTATGTCCTGGTTATTTACTAAACTCTGTTTATCGACCTTATGTATATGTAAATAAGTTAAAAGATTTTGGTTTGTCAGATATGGGGAACAATCTAGTATTTGTTCCAGGCATTTATTTTTTGTGTATGCTTGTCCGTAACAAACCATTTAGTACCTATTTCGTGGACGTTCTACTTATCTTGGGTATTTACTTGTGTGTCGAGGTTTTACAATTGTTCGATTTTGTTCCGGGAACATTTGATTTTTTGGATATTGTTGGATTGATAGGAGGAGCAATAGTTACTTTTATTTTGAGCAAGAAAATACATAATTTCTAAAAAATAAAACCCTTCATTTCAGCTCTTCATAACATAAAAAAAAGCGACTCTTTTGAAGTCGCTTTTTTCGTAGCCCGTAGGGGAATCGAACCCCTGTTTCAAGAATGAAAATCTTGCGTCCTAACCCCTAGACGAACGGGCCAATTGCTTTTGGTGATGCAAATATAAGAGCAATATTTGTATCACCAAAATAAATTAAAGCAGTTTTTTGTAATCTATTGACATTGAAAAGATTATTTTTTAAATAAGATCAAAGCCGATATCTCTACGGAAATATTTACGCTCGTAGAAGATTCTTCCTGCATCTGCAGTCGCCTGTTGCAGTGCATCAAGCAAGTTATCTTGCAGCGTTGTTACTGCGATTACTCGACCTCCTGCTGTTACTACTTTTCCGTCCACCAATTTGGTGCCTGCGTGGAACACGATAGAGTCCTCTACATTTTCAATATTCAATATCTCCTTACCCGATTCGTACGCGCCCGGGTATCCGCCAGCAACCAACATTACGGTTACAGCCGTTTTTGTGCTCACAGTGAAAGAACGTGTATGCAAATCTCCTTGCGCGACCCCTTCAAATAGATCCAATAGATCCGATTCGATACGAGGCAATACTGATTCTGTTTCAGGGTCACCCATGCGGACATTATATTCAATGACAAAAGGGTCTCCATCCACATTCATCAAACCGATAAAAATAAAGCCTTTATATGGGATATTATCCTTTTTTAAGCCATCGACAGTCGGTTTAATAACGCGTTCCTCTACTTTGCTTAAAAAGGTTTCATCTGCAAAAGGAACAGGAGAGATAGAACCCATTCCACCCGTATTCAGTCCTGTGTCGCCCTCACCGATGCGTTTATAATCCTTCGCAGAAGGCAATACCTTGTAGGAATTTCCGTCGGTCAATACAAATACTGAAAGTTCAATACCTTTCAAGAACTCTTCGATAACAACGACAGAACTTGCTTCACCAAATTTTGCATCATCAATCATTGCTTTAAGCTCCGCTTTGGCATCTTCCAAGGTTTCACAAATCAAAACACCTTTTCCCGCGGCTAATCCATCTGCTTTAAGGACGATTGGTAGCTTTTGCGTTTCCAAATATGCCAATCCATCTGCGAGGTTTGATTTGTCAAACGACTTATAGGCAGCCGTTGGGATATTATGACGTATCATAAACTCTTTAGAGAAATCCTTTGATCCCTCCAACTGGGCACCTAAGCGCTCTGGTCCAATAACAGGGATATGTTTTAAGTCGTCACGTTCTAGGAAGAAATCATGAATACCTTTTACTAAAGGCTCTTCAGGACCAACGACCACCATATTAATGTTGTTGTCCAATACAAATTGTGCGATGCCTGTAAAGTCTGTTACTTTCAGGTCTACATTCTGTCCGTATTGATGCGTGCCAGCGTTGCCTGGGGCAATAAATAGTTTTGGCGATTTAGGACTTTTCGATAGTTTGTAAGCAAAGGCAGATTCACGTCCGCCCGAACCGATGATTAGGATGTTCATGGTAGCAAAGATACCGATGTAAATTAATAATCTATAGAAATTAAGTTATATGATGTTATTTTCTCTATTTGATTGTTATTAAAGGCTGTATAGCACGCGAGGGGGATCTGAAAAAATAATAATTAGGTAATACTTTAACGATTGTATTTGATAATATTTTTATCTAAGTTTAAATAAAAATTAACCTGCTATAATGAACTTAAAGAAACTACAGCTCCTTTGCTTGCTTTGTTTACCATTTACCATTTTTGCACAGGATGTTCAATCGCTTCTTGCTAAGATTAACAGCTATCATGACCATAGGCCGATAGAGAAGTTGTATGTGCATTTGGATAAGCATACTTACACGGCAGGTGAAACTATTTGGTTTAAACTATATGATGTTGTCGGGGTGGAAAACTTACTTTCTAATCTGAGCAATATAGCCTATGTAGACCTGATTGACCCGAAGGGGGATAAGATACAAAGTGTCAAAATT
This sequence comes from Sphingobacterium psychroaquaticum, assembly GCF_004421025.1. Classification (NCBI taxonomy): domain Bacteria; kingdom Pseudomonadati; phylum Bacteroidota; class Sphingobacteriia; order Sphingobacteriales; family Sphingobacteriaceae; genus Sphingobacterium; species Sphingobacterium psychroaquaticum. The sequence continues at coordinate 211,995 of NZ_CP038029.1, forward strand.
CCTGTTAGCAGTGGTTTGGGTATAGGTGATATCAGCCTTCGGGACACCCTGATTGAAGGGACGTACCGCGTCCGCGGGTATACCAACTGGATGCGGAATGATAGTAGTATGTATTTTTTTGATCAGCCTGTAAATATTAGTAATGGACGTTCGGATAATGTGATTACAAGTTCTACTGTGGAGGGCAATCAATATATCATTCGGCTGGAAGACTTGAATAAAAAAGCACTAGAGAAAGTTACAGTTCGTTACTCGATGGAGAAGAATGGGAAGGTCGTAAAACGGGGGAAAGTAACTAGTGATGAGAACGGAGAAATTATACTTCCTTTCCAAGAAGAGCAATTTGGAGCACGACTGTCGATTTCCTTTGACAATGCGAACAAGAATAGTGTAGAGAAAATTTTTAAGCTTCCGGCGGGTATTGCACAAAAAAACAGTGTTCAGTTTTTTGCTGAGGGAGGAAATTTCTTGTTGGGTGGGCTGAATAATTTAGCGGTTAAATCGTTGCGACCAGATGGCAAGGGGATAAAATCCAAGACATTGATCTTGACAGAGAAGAGCGATACGGCTGCCATGGTGGAAACGAATGAGCTCGGGATGGGGGCGTCTATGCTATACATCGATCATGAAGGGCCATTGCGGACAAAAACCACTTTTGACGATGGAACCATCGTGGAGAGTGAACTGCCAAAAGTGGTTGCATCTGGATATAATATGGTGGTAAATAATGCTGGTGCAACCAAATTGTTTGCGCAGGTCAACTTAACGGAAGATAAACGGACCAATCAAGATATTTATTTCTTGGTGCAGTATTTAGGGCGTGTCTACTATGTTTCAAAGCAGAAGGCAAGTAAGAGGGAGATAGCGTTTGTCGCACAAAAGGCTGATTTACCTTCAGGCATATTAACGATTACTATTTTAGATCATAATATGGTACCTGTGGTGGAGCGGCCAGTATTTTTATATAAAGAGGAGAGTCGCTTACCTTTATCGGGACAGACAGAGGGTAGTGTATACGGCGCACGTAAAAAAGTAACGGTGCAGCTGGAAACGGGGAAAGCAACGGATACTGTGCGGAATGCTGCGTTATCGGCATCTGTCGTTGATTTAAGTACGGTTGGTGGAATGCCAAATTTGATGGGTAATATATATAGTAGCTTATTTCTACAGGCTGATATTAAGGGGTATATTGAAAAGCCTGGTTTCTATTTCGATGGGGAAGTTAAGGTTAAAGATATAGATTATCTCTTATTGACGCAGGGATGGCGAAAAATCGATGTACAAGGCTCGTTGGATACTGCAGCACCAGCCTTTGCACCTGAGAAGGGAATTACAATTGCGGGACAAACCCGTAAACTAGGACGTAAGGCTCCTTTTCCAAACGCGAAGGTAACGTTGGTGTCGACAAAGAATTTTATGGATTTTATTGATACAACCTCAAACGAGAATGGCGATTTTGTTTTCGATGAACTCTTCTTTCCGGATAGTGTGAAGTTTTTGGTTACAGCTAAAGATACCAAAGGCAAGAATAATATTGATATCGTTGTGCCAGGAGAAACGGCGCCAATCGTGGGAGCTAATCGTAATAGCCCGGATGAATTAAATAATGTTAACCAATTTTTGGCAGCGGACCTTACACGATCCAAGCAATATTTTGCGGGTTTAGAATCACAAGGATTGATGGAGAAAAGCATTGCGATCGAGTCTGTGACGGTGACTGCACGTGCGCCACGAAAAAAAGCTTCTGAAAACTCATCTAATCTGAATGGCCCAGGTAATGCTGATCAGGTGATCACCGCGGAGGAGTTGGAGACTTGCGCAACGCTAGAGATGTGTTTGCAAGGTCGGTTGATGGGCGTGATGTTTCAAAATGGAGTACCACATACCACTCGGGGTGGAGGCGAAATGCAAGTCGTGCTCGATGGAATGTATATTGAGGGGGATCAATTATCGATGATTAACCCCGTGGATGTGCAAAGTGTAGAAGTTCTGCGGAATGCAAGCTATACGGCTATTTACGGAATGCACGGAGGGAACGGTTTGATAATCATCACCTCCAAGACGGGTAAGGATGCGATGCGTAACTATGTGCCTAAGGGTATTTTGACAGTTCAACCTAAAGGTCTTCACTTGAACAAGACATTTTACAAGCCTGTATATGAGGTGGATTCAGATAAAAAGCTAAACCAGGATTTACGTAGTACAATCCATTGGGAGCCAAATATTATTACGGATCAAGCGGGGAACGGGAAGTTTGATTTCTATACCGCCGACCGCCCAGGTAAATACCTGATTACGGTCGAGGGAATAGATTTTATGGGAAGAGTTGGTCGCAAGACGATAGAGATAGAGGTTAAATAAGCTAGTCTCTAAGTTTCTCGACGCGTGACGGCGTTTGCTCTCCCTTGATGATGCCCATTACACCAGTGGCAATAGCTTCAATGGTGGCGTTTATATTGTTCATGTTGAGCGTAGAGACTTCGTCTTTTACGGTATGATAATATTCGTCTTTGTCAATTTGCGACGTGGAAAAGGTATGTGCGGGGACACCCAGAGCCGCTAATACGGCGTTGTCGCTGCGGTAGAATAGATTCTGCTGCGGGTAAGGGTCTGGGTGAAAGGTGAAGGCGGTACCTTTTACTTGCTCTTGCATAAGTTGCGCCAGATTGGAGTTTTTGTATCCTGTAACATAGAGTGAGTTCGGACCAAACTTTGAATCTTTACCGATCATTTCAATGTTTATCATGGCGACAACTTTGTCGGGGTCAATATTGTTGGAGAAGTATTTTGAACCAAACATTCCTATTTCTTCGGCGGTGAACGCAACGAAAATTAAGGTTCGTTCGTTTTGATCTAGCTTCTGGAAATGTTTGGCCAAGCTAATCATAGCTGTCGTACCAGAGGCATCATCATCAGCTCCGTTGGCAATCGAATCTTGACCGACAGGTGTTACGACGCCCAGATGGTCGTAATGTCCGGAGAATACAACAAATTCGTCGGCCTTAGATTTTCCTGGAATTACAGCTGCGACATTAAATAAAGGCAAATCTTGTCTTTTTGTACTAGCTTGAATGTTAAAGGAATTGATGGCCGCTTGTTTTAGGATAAACACTTTGCTTGGACCTGCCGCTATGTCTTGGTCTTGCTTCGTTGTTACATTTTCGCGTGAAAAGATCGTTTTGAATCGTGCCAGCATATCGGCAAAAGAAGGATCTACCCAGACGATGTTATTGTTCGGGTTATTGCGTACGATTTCTCGGAATCGCATAGAAAAATCTTCTCCTTTTTTTATTTCCAGCTGTTCAATATTGTTTTTTTCTGTCCATTGAATTTGGGGTGATGCACTAATGACAACAAATTCTTGTGCTTGGATATTATTATGGTTGACCTGTACGACCTGTTCTCCAGGCGTTATTCGGGTGACGTGAAAAGTTTGACGGTAATTGTCTTCTGCATATGGTTTTAGGCCTGCTTGGCGAAACTCATTGGCAATAAAATCGGCTGCTTTATCAATGTCTTTCGTGAATGATGCGCGCCCGCGCATATCATCAGAAGCAAGTGTTTCAATAATACGTTTTACATCCGTGGGGTCTACACTTTGTGCAACACTTACTTGCGCCATACAGGCATATGCTGTGGCTAAGCAGGAGAGAAATGATAGTACTTGTTTTTTATTCATGATCTATATTGTATTATTTGAGCGGGTTACAATCTTGTTAAATGGTGGGGCAAGTTACAAAAAACATCAATGATATAGCGGAGATGTTCGCGGTGTGGCATTGCATATAAATATAAAAATAGGTAAGTTTGGTAGACTTTATGTGGCGTTTGGTAGCCCTAGAGATAATAAAAACAACTATGAAAGAAGTTACAGTTCAAGAGTTAAAAGGCATGATCGATAGCAACGAAGATTTTCAATTAATCGACGTTCGTGAACCTTTTGAATACGAAGTATCACACATTAACGGATTAAATATCCCATTAGCAGGTATTGTTATTGAGGCGGATAAGATTGCAAAAGATAAACCTGTTATTATTCAGTGTCGTTCTGGGAAAAGAAGTGCGCAGGCGGTGATGTTGTTAGAGCAGCAAGGGTTTGATAACTTAGCGAATCTAAAAGGCGGAATATTGGCGTGGAAAGAAGAGATCGATCCAGAAATGGATGTTTATTAGGATAAATTAGTCACCTAAAAGTGCGTTTCTAATCCCTGAAAAGAAAATGTGTAACTTTACCGAATGAAAGATTTGGTGCATCAAACAAGACAAGCTTTTTATTTTAGTCTTGGTTTTTACATATTGGCTATTGTTCTCAAGGTGCTGTATTTCTCCCTGGCAGATGTGTTGATAAGCATTGCTTTGCTACTATCGTTGTTATGGGTGGTTTTAGTTTTACGAGAGATCATGATGTCAACACAATTATCCACAACCGAGCGCATGCTCTTATGTGTCTTTATCGTGTTTGGTAATGTGTTGGCTGGGGTTGCCTATTTCTTTTTTATCCGAGAACGCGTATTGGGAAAAAAGTAGAACAAGAGAGATGACTAAGTATTTTATTTTAAACGTTGTATTGAACTTTGCTATTGCCTTTTTAGTTTATAGTGCGGTCGTATCTTTTCAATCGGGAAATCAACTCGTATTATTTGCTGCTGTAGCCTTATTGGTTGTGTTAGTTTATTTGAAGGTGGTTTTGCTTAAGATTGTTAAAAAGAATGCAAAAGAAAAAGCAAGTTCCACGGGAAGCAAACCCGTTAAGAAAAAATAAAAAGGGAGCTAAAAGCTCCCTTTTTTAATGTTTTATTTTACGAAAGGTGGTTTTTTAACTACCGCTTTTACCGATTGGTTACGAATAGAAATAAAAATCTCTGTTCCCTCTTTGGTGAAAGCGTTGTCAACATAACCCAAGCCGATAGATTTTTTCAGTGTTGGCGACTGTGTACCTGAAGTAACACGGCCAATTTTATTGCCTTCTGCATCTACAATTTCGTAGTCATGACGTGGTATACCGCGGTCTATCATTTCGAAGCCTACGAGCTTTTGTGATACGCCTTTCTCTTTTTCTGCTTTTAGCGCTTCGCTGTTTACAAAATCTTTTGTGAATTTAGTAACCCAACCTAAGCCCGCTGCTAAAGGAGACGTATTGTCATCAATATCATTACCGTACAAGCAGAAGCCCATTTCTAAACGCAGTGTATCACGTGCCCCTAAACCGATTGGTTTGATGCCATATGGCGCGCCTGCTTCGAAGATAGCGTCCCATACTTTTTGTGCATCTTCGTTCGCTACATAGATTTCGAATCCACCAGCTCCCGTATACCCTGTTGCAGAAATCAATACATTGTCTACACCTGCAAATGTTCCTTTTTGGAAGGTGTAGTATTCCATTGGAGCAAGCTCCAGTTCGGTCAACGACTGTAATGCATCTGCTGCCTTAGGGCCTTGAACAGCAAATAGGGAAGTGTTGTCCGAAATGTTTTTCATATCAACACCAAATGTGTTGAATTTGCTGATCCAGTTCCAGTCTTTTTCAATGTTGGAAGCATTGACCACCAAGAAATATGTTTGTTCGTCGATACGGTAAATTAAAAAATCGTCGATTACACCACCTGTCTCATTTGGGATATAGGCATATTGCACTTTTCCATCGTAGAGCTTAGACGCATCGTTCGAAGAGATTTTTTGGATTAGATCTAATGCTTTCTCTCCTTTAAGGATGAATTCTCCCATGTGGCTCACATCGAAAACGCCAACACCTTGACGGACGGTTTCGTGTTCGTCATTGATTCCAGAATACTGAACAGGCATGTTGAAGCCAGCAAAAGGTACCATTTTCGCACCAAGCTGGATATGGTGCTCGGTTAGTGCAGTGTTTTTACTCATGTCAATTATATAAATCTTATTTTTTCAAAAATAGTCAAAAAAAGACCATTTAAAGCCTCAATTATTATCAAATCTTTAATTCACGCAATCGATTTACCGTTGTATGCTAAGCTTATACACTTTTGTCTCGCCGGTATCGTCATCACTGTCTTCACAGAGCAGGAAACTGATGTGGTTAGGCGTACTTTCGTAATAGGTTAGACCTTCAAACTTATGATGATTACTTATTGTTTTTGTCCATAAGACCGATTTGTCTTGTGGGTCCAGACAGCCTACTAGTGTACCTTTTACTTCGCCGTCCAGGTAATTGGAGGCGACATCTTCTGCCGCGGCCATAAAATAGATAAGCCCTTCGTGTAAAATTGCATCTGTAAACCCTGTTGCCACATTATTGATTTTCGGCAAAGTGATTGGATAGAACGCTGTGCCTTCGGTGAAGTCTGTGTTCACAATAAAGACTCCGTTTTGTTGCTGTGGGCCGTTACCTCGGTTGAAGAGCCACCAAGATCCGGCATAGGGGAGGGCTCCCTCAATATTGAAATCAGCCTGCTCAACCTGGAAATCCTTTTGCAACTGTTGGTATAATGGGGTTACGTTGAGAACAATGGCTTTCTCTGAAGAGAGGTCTGTTGTGGCAAGGGACGTTCGTTTCAGCGTGGATCCGGATCCAAATATATAGAATCGATTCTCTTTCTGGCTAATTGCTTCGAAATCCGCTTTGTCTTTTTTTGCAATATTCTCCATTACAGGAGCCTCTAGAAGCGGCCTCTTCTGTAAAGCATGGTCTGTTAGTGTGTAACTGTACAGGTAGTTGCTGTTGTCGGAGATAATATGGACCGTGTTGTTCGTGTATAGTAAACCCGAGGCCGCACCTATTCCTTTGATGGTGAAGAGTATTTCGAGGATGAGATCTTTCATGGTTCTATATTTAACAATTGAAGGACACGTTCGAATTCGGAATGCAAAGGTGCCTCAATGGTTATCGTCGATTGGTTCGAAGGGTGCACGAAGCTGAGCTCCTTGGCATGTAGCATCATGCTATCCATCTTGAAGGTCTCTTTCCAGAACTTGTTTTGCTTGTTGCAACCGTGTGGACGATCAGCAATGATAGGATGGAAAACATGTGCCAGATGACGACGGATCTGGTGCATGCGGCCCGTTATCGGTAGCGCTTCAACCAACGAATAGCGAGAAGTGGTATGTTTTCCTTGTGGTATCGGCAGCTCGGCGCGATGCAACGTCCGGAAATGTGTGAGTGCATCTTGTAACGTTCCATTTTCTTTTTTTAATGGATAATCGACTGAGAAAGTATCTTCCGTATATCCGCGTACAATAGCCCAATAGGTTTTATTTGTTTGACGTGTTGCAAAGAGGTTTTGGAGTTGTGAATCCATCTCTTTTGTAAGGGAAAAGAGTAACGCACCAGCCGTCTTTCGGTCCAGTCGATGGGCCGGGTAAACGGCTTGTCCAATTTGATCGCGCAGCAACTGTAATGCAAATTCGGAGGTGTCGGCAGCAATTGACGATCGGTGCACCAGTAGCCCATGGGGCTTGTTGATTGCGATAATCTCTAGGTCTTTATATAGAATATCAAGCATTATGATCCTTTAATGGCTGCTACAATCTGCTTTGCTTTTTCATCAATCTTTGGGCTTAACCAAATCTGTTTAAACGCACCTCCGCCAATAACTTGTTCTTGATTGTCCCACTGAATCTTGGTTAGTGAGAAGAGATAGTAGTTTTCTACTTTGATATGGTTTTCTAGAAATTGGTCAATAAGCGTATTGCCAAATAACTTCATGCCGAAATCGATGACTTCGTCGTTCTTTTTTCCGGCTTCTTGCTTTAGTAGCTGCGTTGCTTTGGCCTTAACTTCCGCTTCCATTTGTTCGGTGGTCGGATTGGTGAAAACAGCAACCAACATTAACGCAATGAGTGTTAATGCAAAAATTCTTGTCTTGCTCATACATGCAAAAATAGTAAAGGTTTTTAACGGAATGTGGTTCTGTTTAAAATAATGCGATTAGCCATTTACCTAATGACCAGAGAAGTATTATAATAAGTGTGCAGAGGAGGAGGAGAATAGCGAAAATACTAAAGAGGATGCCTTTCGCGCTCCCTTGGTGTTTGTTTTCATAGTAGTATTCTTCAAGAATACGAATGTTCTTTTGATTGGCTTTACTATAAAAATCGTAAATATTGCCTATAAAGGGGATAGCGCCTACTGTTGCATCGGTCATTGTATTTAACAACATTTTTGTCGCTGCTTTTGAACTGACGCCGTTCCGGAACATGATTAGCACAAGTAGAACGGAGATAGTGAAGGTAATAATTTGTCCTGCAATAGGAATAAAGTTTAGAATTGGGTCAATCCCAAATCTGAATTGACCAATTCTAAACTTACTATCCAAGAGTACGGTTACTTTTCGTACCCAGTAAAAATCTTCAGAGACCTTTGTGGGTGTGCTGGTCCGTTCTCTTCGCATTATGTTATAGAAGTTCGTAAACCCCGTCGATGTTGCATGTGAGCTTGATCGGACGGATGCTGATATCTAAATCTTGTGCATTGCCGCCGTCTGCCGCCATTGCCATTTCTGATTTTGCCATCGCATACATGCGAGGTTGCACATCGTTCCAACCAAAAGAGCTATTGTCGTTGATCATTAAGACTTTGCCGATTTTATCTCCTGTAGCTGAAGCAATAATTTCAGCATTCGCACGTGCGTCTTGCACAGCAGCCACTTTAAGCTCTTTTTCGATTTGACGTTTTTGGCTGTGATCGTACCCGTTGATTGAAGTGCTTTCCAGTCCTTTAGCATCGACTTTGTCTAGCATGCTGTTGATACCATTTAAGTTGCTTATTTTCAAGCGAAATTGTTTCGCTTGTAAAAGCTCCGTGTTTTTCTTCTTGGTATTGTTGTCGTAGTTATAGCTGTAGATGTTCTGGATTGTAAAATCTTCTTTCTTCACTCCAATTGCTAGCGCTGCATCATACAATTGTTTCTCGAGTGTTTCGATCGGCATTTTTTTCTTGGTGTTGCCATCAACGAAATATTCTTTTAAGGAAATAGACAGATAAATGATATCTGGAGTTACTTCACGTTCAGCATAGCCTCTAGTGGAAACTTTACGGCTGAATTCAGGGTTTGCAGTTTGTGCGTTCGCCATTGTCATTGTAAAAATTGCTGCGATTAAAATAAGTACTCTTTTCATGTTTGTTTTTAAATATAAGTGTATACTACAAAAATTCATCCATTTTTTGCTATCAAACGATAAAATGGATAGTCATGTTACAGCTCTTTTTAAAACGGCTGTTATTTTTTTCTGCATTACTATAGCTCATTGTTATAGCTTAATGCAATCGTTTTCAAAGCTAGGACTCGTCTGTATATGGAACGTTTAATTTTTTTTAAAATAAATCTAGTCAATGGGAAAAATAATTTATACCTTTAGAATATTACAAAAAACAATATTATTTAAAATGCAAGAAGGCGTAGTAAAATTCTTTAATGAGACCAAAGGTTTCGGTTTCATCATTCCTAACTCTGGCGAGAGCGAGATTTTTGTTCACGTTTCAGGATTGGTTGACAAAGTTCGTGAGAACGACCAGGTTTCTTACGAAGTAGAACAAGGCCGTAAAGGTCTTAATGCGGTAAATGTAAAACTTATCTAAGAATAGATTTATAATATATTTATTGTGAAAAAGCCAGACATATTAATATGTCTGGCTTTTTTGTTTCCGCATGGAACGAGATTTAATATAATGCTGCCTCTATCGACTTCCTGGGATTGGAGGGAAGTTACCAAAAGGGTTGCTTTCATTGCCTTTTGGGTCTGGACCGTATTGATTTTGTCCTCGATCTCCCTCTTTAATGAAAAGATAAATTAAATATATCCAACCTACAAAAGGGATAAACGCGACTAAAAGGAACCACCCAGATTTGTTGGTGTCGTGTAGCCGACGAACTGCAACAGCAATAGAGGGCAGTAGGACGGCTAGTGCATAAATGGAGGATAGTACACCCGATTGGTAGGGAGATGTGTCTCCATAGGTAAGCCCGAATATGCGATCTACGAGGCTCAGTGCTCCGCTAATAATGATGTTAAATAGTACAAACATCCAATATTCTTTTCGACGTGCGCGCCCATTAAAATTTGTGTAATTGTCTCTTACGACTTTGAGGAACCATTCCATAGTTATTTGGTTTTACGTGGATAATCTGTTGGTGTTCTTAAAAAAGACCAATAGATTAACAATTTTAGAGAGGAAGTGTTTTGTGGCTTACTGAAATATCTCCTCCAGGATATATAATGCATGCACTGTTCCGAAGTTCTCGGTATGTAGCTTGTAAAATTCAAGCAACTTTTCCAGCAGGAACTTACGGTCTTCTTTCTCCATTTTTAAGGAAGAAGATTGTTCGAAAGTCATTTGTAAGAGACGGTATAGGATTTCGGTGTGCGGTGCTTGTAAAACATGCGTATGGGCCGGTAGGTTTGTTGTGAATATGCCGTCCATAAGGTCAAAGTATGGGAGTTGTTTTCCGGAGGTTTGCAGCGGTAGGAAACCCAAGAAACGACTGATCTTGATAAGAAATACGAGGTGGAAGTTTGCGAGGTTGTCTTCCGTTTGATCAAGCCAGTGGATCGATTGTTGTATATAATGAAAAAGAAAAGGGTCAGGAGATTGTGATTTTAAAGCTTTATATAATACTTCATTGAGAAACAAGGCCAGCGAACTTTTTATAATGTCCAATGGTATCTGTTTTAGGATAGGGGCGTGTTGCGCTTCTTTGATATGTTGTAACCCCCCATTATCTTTGTGATAGACCACCATCTCAAGCGGGTGTAAGGGTTGAAACAGGTTTGCATGGATCTTGGCTTTCGGTTTCTTTGCTCCATTAATAATGTATGATTGCATACCGAATTGCTCTGTATATATATGTACTATAATGCTGTTTTCTGAATAGCTTGTCGTCTTTAGGGCAATTCCTTTTGTTTTATGGAGCATTTTATTGATCGTTGTCTTTTTTTTACAAAGGTACTAAAGGAGAAAGGATTTTTTTTAAACCGTCTAATGGATTGCTTAATGCGGTATTAGAAGGGGATTAGTGCTTAAAGTAAGCGTTGTAAAGGACTGTTTTTTTAATTATTCTGTTTTCTCTCTTGTATTTACGGATATAAATATAGATATTTGCAAACTCTTTGTGAAAAGAGCAGAAAGAGAACAGACAACATTAAAAATCAAATATCATGTCAAGAATTTGTGATTTAACAGGCAAGGCGGCATTAAAAGGAAATAACGTTTCGCACTCAAACGTAAAGACTAAACGTAAATTTTATCCAAATTTACAAACTAAGCGTTTCTATATTCCAGAAGAAGATCGTTGGATTACACTAAAAGTATCTACTTCTGCAATTAAGACTATCAATAAAAACGGTATTACAGCAGTAATCAGTAAATTTATCCAAAAAGGATCTATTTAATAATTACCGTCTGTTATCTATAATATTCGCGAAATCTAACCTCCGTTGAGGTTGCAATAAAGTAAAACCATGGCTAAAAAAGGAAATAGAGTACAAGTAATTTTAGAGTGTACTGAGCACAAAGAAAGTGGTCTTCCGGGCATGTCTCGTTATATCACTACAAAGAACAAAAAGAATACAACAGAGCGTTTGGAGATGAAGAAATTCAATCCAGTATTGCGTAAAGTTACTGTTCATAAAGAGATTAAATAATTAACTCCGAGCCTTAAAGCTCAACTAAAAATATAATACAATGGCAAAGAAAGCAGTTGCATCGTTGCAAAAAGGGGGTGGTAAAGAGTTTACAAAAGTTGTTCTTACTACTAAATCTGCGAAAACTGGAGCTTATACTTTCAAAGAGAGTATGGTTCACAATGATAAAGTAAAAGAAGTTGTAGCAGCAGCTTCCAAATAAGCAACGTAGGAAATATTCCTTTTTTCTTAACGAAAGTTTTGGCAGATGGCTCGAAAGGAGCTTTCATAAAGTCATACATAGTTGAGAAGCTTTTAAAGTTTTTCTTTAAAAATAAAGAAGCCGTTTTGGTAACATGCCGAAAGGGCTTTTTTTGTACCGCCTATGCTCTTGTATTGTATATACAGGTAAATTTATCTAAGTTTGAGTAGGTTTTTAAACAGAGTATAACAAATATCCATTTCACACGAAATAGTATGGGATTATTCGATTTTTTCAAAAAGAAGCAAGAAACACCAGAGGCTCAAGAAGCGCTGGATAAAGGTTTGGAGAAAACGAAAGAAGGTTTTTTTTCTAAAATTACAAAAGCTGTCGTCGGCAAATCTACGATCGATGATGAGGTCTTGGATAATTTAGAGGAAGTGCTGGTTATGTCGGATGTAGGCGTTACAACGACGTTGAAGATTGTCGATCGTATACAACAACGTGTAGCACGGGATAAGTATGTCGGTACGGATGATTTAAATCGTTTGCTGAAAGAGGAGATCCAGGATTTATTAGCTGAAAACAATAGCAACGATTTCGAACACTTTGAATACGGTAGCCATAAACCTTATGTGATTATGGTTGTGGGTGTTAATGGTGTTGGTAAGACGACAACAATCGGAAAACTTGCGCACCAGCTTAAGGAGGCTGGAAATAAAGTGGTTTTGGGTGCTGCTGATACATTTCGTGCGGCTGCTGTCGATCAGATTAAGCTGTGGGGCGATCGTGTTGGGGTACGTGTTGTGGCACAACCTATGGGCTCTGACCCAGCATCTGTTGCTTTTGATACGGTCAAGTCAGCTGTCGCTAATGGTGATGATGTTGCTATTATTGATACGGCAGGACGACTTCATAACAAGGTGGGGCTGATGAATGAGCTGACAAAGATTAAGAATGTAATGCAAAAGGTTGTTCCTGGTGCACCACATGAAATTTTACTGGTGCTCGATGCCTCGACAGGTCAAAATGCGATTGAGCAAGCTACACAGTTTACACAGGCTACCGATGTTAATGCTCTTGCTTTAACGAAACTGGATGGTACGGCTAAAGGGGGAGTAGTGATTGGTATTTCGGATCAGTTTAAAATTCCTGTTAAATATATTGGTGTCGGTGAGAAAATTGGCGACTTGCAGTTGTTTAATAAAAAAGATTTTGTGGATAGCTTATTCAAAGGGTAATCTGATTGAGAATTCCCAGAAAAGTTAAAACAGGATGCCTGTCATATTTTTTACTATGAAACTGGTGCGTCCTAAATATATACAATGAGAACAAAAAAGTCAACGGCTGCTCCGGTATTGAGTAAGCCAAGAGTGAATGTCGTAACACTAGGGTGTTCCAAAAACATACATGATAGCGAAGTCCTTATGGGACAGCTTAAAGGCAACCAAATTGAGGTTGTTCATGAGTCAAACAATATTCAATCCAATGATATTGTCGTAATTAATACCTGCGGATTTATTGATAATGCTAAGCAGGAATCTATTGATACCATCCTGCAGTTTTCTGAATTAAAGGACCAAGGGAAAGTTAATAAGGTGATTGTAACGGGCTGTTTATCGGAACGTTATAAGCCGGAGTTGCAAAGTGAGATTCCCAATGTGGATGCTTATTTTGGCACGAACGATTTACCGGATTTATTGTCTACGATAGGGGCTGATTATAGACACGAGTTGTTGGGAGAACGTCTTTTGACAACACCATCACATTTTTCTTATTTTAAAATTGCGGAGGGGTGTAATAGGCCTTGTTCTTTTTGTGCGATTCCTTTGATGCGGGGTACACATGTGTCTAAATCTATAGATGATCTTGTGAAAGAGGCCAAGTTTTTGGCATCTAATGGTACAAAAGAACTGATTCTCATTGCGCAGGATTTGACGTATTACGGTTTAGATATTTATGGGAAACGTAATTTGTCGGACTTGTTGCGTCATTTATCTGATGTGGATGGAGTCGAATGGATTCGTCTACAATATGCCTATCCATCGGGTTTCCCTATGGATATTCTAGATGTGATGAACGAGCGTTCCAATATCTGTAATTACCTGGATATGCCTTTGCAGCATATTAGCGACAATATGTTAAAGTCGATGCGTCGTGGCACAACGAAGCAAAAGCAAGTAGACTTAGTGAATAAAATCAGGGATAAAGTGCCTGATATCGCTTTGCGTACGACGTTGATCTGTGGGTATCCGGGCGAGACGGAGCAAGATTTCCAAGAGATGCTGGACTGGGTGGAAGAGACTCGTTTCGATCGCCTAGGCTGTTTTACTTATTCTCACGAGGAAAAGACACATGCACACAGTTTAGAAGATGATGTTCCGGCGGAAGTAAAAGAAGCGCGTGTGGAAGCGATCATGGAAGTGCAACAAGGTATTTCGTACGAAATCAATCAAACCAAAGTTGGCCAACAGTTTAAAGTATTGGTGGACCGCGTCGATGGTGATTATTTTATCGGACGTACAGAGTATGATTCTCCAGAGGTGGATAACGAGGTCGTGCTTAATGCGAAAACTGACTATGCACGTATCGGAGACTTTGTGGAGGTAAAAGTAGACCGCGCTGAAGATTTTGACCTGTACGGTTCCATTGTAAAGTAGTAGCTTGTCATAGCCACGCTAAATTTTAATCTGTGGCGCTACCTTTTCGTAAAAATATGTAATTTGTAGGCTGAACAAAATGGGAGGGCATTCACACTGCTTTCGTCATGTTGTTCAGCCATTTTTACAGAAGAGGTAGATGAAAGCAACATACATCGATTATAGCGATACCGGTAGTTTCTCCAAAACACTATTGGCCTATCTGGCCAATGAAGAATCATTACAACCATTTTACGGCGAACAACCTAATTTAGCTGGCTTTAAAGCGCAGCTGGATAAGAAGAAGAAATTTCCTCACCGGAAGTTACTGGTCGATCAGCTACAGGGGCAATATGGTGATTTGCTTGCCTCTTCTCCAACGGTAGCGCAGAATATTGTACGCCTTAAGGACGCGAATACCTTTACGGTTACCACGGGTCATCAATTGAATATTTTTACTGGACCTCTCTATTTTATTTTTAAGATTGTGACGGCTATTCGTCTTGCAAAAGACTTGAAAGAGGCATACCCCGATTATGATTTCGTGCCTGTTTATTGGATGGCAACCGAAGATCACGATTTTGAAGAGATTAACCATACGCGGGTTTTTGGTAAGAAAATTATGTGGGATACGCCTAAGATTGCTGCAACCGGACGGATGTCTACCGGCGATATTGCCGGTACGGTGCGGGAATATTGCAATACGTTTGGTCTCTCTGGCAATGCGGATCTTCTAACCGCTATTGTGGAAGAGGCTTACTTATCGCATGATACGCTGGCGGATGCGACGCGCTCTATGGTGCATGCGTTGTTTAAAGAATATGGTTTAGTAATCGTTGATGCAGATAGCCCTGTTTTGAAAGCTGTTTTTGCACCAATCATAGAACAGGATATTATGGCGGAACGTAGCTTTCATGCCATATCGGCTTCTTCGGAAGCGTTAGAAAATTTGGGTTATAAACCACAGGTTCATGGGCGTGAGATCAACTTTTTTTATTTAACAGATGAATTTAGGGAGCGTATTGTAAGGGCTGAAGATGGTCGTTTCGAGGTTCTGCATCAAAATATGTTTTTTACCGAAGAGTCGTTGAAACAAGAAATTGCTGAACATCCGGAGAGATTTAGTCCGAATGTGGTGATGCGACCGATGTATCAGGAAGTTATTTTACCTAATTTGGCCTATATCGGGGGAGGGGCTGAGATTGTGTATTGGTTACAATTAAAGGCTAATTTCGATCAATATAACGTTCCGTTTCCAATCCTAATTCCTCGAAATTCAGCGATGATAACGGACGATACCGGAGCGGGAAAAATATTCCGTTTGGATCTAACTTTTAAGAGTGTGTTCAAGCCGGCTGAAATATTGAAGAACGAATACGTCCGTCGACATACGAAGCATCGATTAAACCTTCGTGATGAGTGGATGGAGCTAAATGCAATTTTCGGAAAAATTAAATTACGCGCACATAAAATTGATCCGAGTCTAGGGCCAAGTACGGAAGCTGTTAAAGCTCGTCTAAAGAAAGCAATCAACAGCTTAGAAAAAAAACTGTTGCGGGCAGATAAGAAAAATCATGAAGAAGCATTGATTCAGATCGATAGGGTAAAGGATATCTTGTTTCCAGGAGGAGGGTTGCAGGAACGTAGTGAAAATTTTGCGCCTTTGTATTTGAAGCATGGCGAAGAGTTGATTAGCGAGTTGGAGAAGCATTTTAGCCCTCTTGATTTTAAATTTACTATATTGTATTAATGAGCGATATCGATATTGATTTAAAGCAAAGTAATTTTTATAAGTATTATACGGA
Organism: Sphingobacterium psychroaquaticum; assembly: GCF_004421025.1. Taxonomy (NCBI): domain Bacteria; kingdom Pseudomonadati; phylum Bacteroidota; class Sphingobacteriia; order Sphingobacteriales; family Sphingobacteriaceae; genus Sphingobacterium; species Sphingobacterium psychroaquaticum. The sequence continues at coordinate 228,233 of NZ_CP038029.1, forward strand.
AAAGGGTGGTTTAACCGCAGACGATTTTTTAGCGCTGCAACCCTATTTCTCGTTTAAAACCGTGGCGCATAATATCTACCTTTTACGTGCGGGTGAGTTGAGCAGTTACGCCTTTTTTGTTGAGTCTGGCTTGTTGCAATCATTTTCATTGGACGAAAAGGGTGGGGAGCATATTTTGCAATTTGCGCCCGAAAACTGGATTTTATCGGATCGGGCGAGTCAGTATTTCAACAAGCCATCAGACTATTATATTAAAGCGATAGAGCACTCTGTTGTTGTTTATGTACAAGCTACATTTATGGAAAAGGCAGCTGCATTGAGTACTACTTTTTCGTGTTTTTTAGAAAATTCGTTACAGCGGAATATTTATATTCAGCAGAAGCGAATAAATTCATTATTGGCGATGTCCGCCAAAGAGCGCTATCTTTCCTTTATGGAGATGTACCCAGGCTTGCTAATGCGTGTCCCTCAGTGGATGATTGCCTCTTATCTTGGAATCACTCCAGAAAGCTTAAGCCGAGTGCGAAGAGAACTTTATTAAGGTCCATTAAGCGCTTTCTACTTTTTTCTTCTTTTCATTTTTATCTGTGGGCACAAATTGTATCTTTATAGCGTACCTGCGTTGATTATGAGGAAATTTGGAGCGACGGAGTTAGGCGTCTTGCTATTTATATACTGCTTCTGTGTCAATATGCCGATGGCTATTGGTCAGGGACGTATATTGGGGCGCGTTGTAGATGAGTTGACCGGTAAGGGTATCCCACAAGCCAGTATAAAAGTTGTGGGGACTTCTATAGGGACATCTTGCGACTCGCTCGGAAATTTTGTAGTTGCTGTAAATTCCGATAAAACAAATCATATTGAGGTATCCGCTATGGGTTATCGGACCTATAAAGGAGGTTACGTAGCATCGGAGACTGAGGTGATTATCAAGCTTCATCCGGATGAACGTGTCATTGATGCGATAGAAATATCCAGTAAACGAAAATACAATAATAAGAATCCTGCGGTTGAGTTGATCGAAGAAGTGATCAAGCATAAGCGAATTAATCGAATGGTACGTCAACCAAAGCACCGCTTTGAGCAGTATGACAAAATACGTTTTGGTATGGTTGATCCCTCTTCCAAGTACCTGAAAGGGTTAGGAAGTATGCGATTTTTCTTCGAAAATATAGATACTGTTTCTATCCCTGGAAGTAAGCTTTTGGCCCTTTTTATGAAGGAACAAATCAGTGATGTCTACCAGACCAATGATCCTGTGTCGAGTAAAAAGGTAGTGAAGTCTGTGAAGCAGACAAAGTATGATGAGCGACATATAAATAACCACAATATACAATCGTATCTTACTTACCTTTTTCAAGATGTCGATATTTATGCCGAAAATATATTCTTAATCAACAAGCTTTTCTTAAGTCCAATAGCGAATAATGCGCCAGTTTTCTACAAGTATTATATTGTAGACACCGTAGATGTGAACATGAAGCCATTTGTTGAGCTTCGGTTTGAACCGCGGAATAAAACGGATCTGTTACTTAGTGGTAGGCTTTGGGTGAGCCTAGATGGGCGTTATGCTGTAGGTAAAGCAAGGCTTAATACGAATAAGGAGGCTAACCTAAATTGGGTCAACCGAGTAGATATAGAGCAAGACTTTACGGTCAATGAGGAGCAGCAGATGTTCCTCGAGCGAAGCGATGTCCAGATTTTGTTTGGTACGGAAAAGAAAGAGGCCCTTTTTGGGCAGAAGATCACGATGAATTATGACTTTGATTTCAAGGCGACATTCAGTGATGCTGTTTTTTCGGGTGCGCCAATAGAAATTTTGCCTCAGGCTGATAGCAGTATTGCTATTTTGGAAGAAAGAAGGCCTATCCCGTTGAATAGTAGTGAGAGCCGAGTGTATACCGATGTTGATTCACTCAATGATAATAGGACGTTCAAAACGTTGGTCACTCTGGGCTATTTGGTGGGGCAAGGTTTTTATAATCTTGGACCGTTTGAACTAGGGCCTGTGGAGTATCTATATTCTTCAAATAATATTGAAGGTAACAGGATTCGAATTGGTGGACGGACGACAGGACTGTTTTCTGAGAAGCTTTATATTGAAGGGTACTTAGCATATGGACTGCGTGATCAGTCTTTTAAGTATTTTGTTAAGCCAACAATTGCACTGAATGGAAAGGCTGTTACTACTTTCCCGGCTCATTACCTTCAGTTTGGGGTGCAGCATGATATTTTTGATCCCGGTCGTAATTTAGGTTTTAAGAAAGGGGATAGTTTTTTTCAGTCCATCCGGAGCAATAAACCTACCAAATGGCTAGATACTTATGCATACGAAGCGAAGCATCTCATTGAATTTGGTAACCACCTGAGTATACAGTCTGGTTTTGTACATCATCGCCGTCACGCTATTGGTGATCTTAACTTTATTTCTTCTGGTGATCCTGGCGTAAACATTGAAGATATCAACACCAATGAATTGGAGTTCGTACTGCGTTGGGCCCCTAATGAAAAATTCTATTATAGAAATTTAGTGCGTCGTACAATTATTGAAAAGCATCCTATTTTTAATGTACAATATAACAAAGGTCTACGTGGTTTTTGGGGAGCGGATTATAACTATGATGCATTGCGCGCTGCGGTGACCAAGCGCTTCTTTATGCGTCAGCTAGGATTTGTTGATGTTACATTATCTGGAGGGAAAATTTGGGGTACCCTTCCGTATCCACTTTTGGAGATTCCTGATGTTTTTAAAAATGATGATCGGCATGTGATCGATTATTCGTTAATGCGTAATATGGAGTTTGTTGCGGATGAGTTTGTAAAACTCTCCATTGATCACCAGCTGGAAGGATTTATTTTGAATAAGATCCCTCTGGTGAAGCGATTGAAACTAAGGGAGCTTTGGGGGGTTAAGATGTTCCGCGGGCGATTAACTGATGGTAATAATCCTTATCTTAGTTCAGGCGTGGTGCACTTTGACACGGACAATGAGGGGAATAAGCTCACGCACGTTATGGGTAATCAACCGTATTGGGAAGGAAAAGTAGGAATCGATAATATCCTAAGGGTATTTCGGGTGGAGTATATCAGGCGATTGAATTATCTGGATTTACCAAATGTGAATAAGGATACGTATCGCGTCAGTGTTCATTTAAATTTTTGATGTTATGGGACAGTACGAAAATCTTTTGTTAACATTATCAGGGCAGACTGCCATCATTACAATTAATAGACCAACCAAGTTGAATGCATTGAATCGTGCAACATTGGGAGAATTGGCGGATTTGTTGGGAGCCTTGAAAACGAATCGAGAGGTATCGGGTATTATCTTGACTGGGGCTGGTGAGAAGGCTTTTGTCGCAGGTGCTGATATCGCTGAGTTTGTTGGGCATAGTGAAGAGGAAGGCCGAGCGATGGCTGCTTGGGGACAGGAGCATGTGATGAATGTGATACATAATTTTCCGAAACCGGTTATTGGAGCGATTAATGGTTTTGCGCTAGGCGGTGGTTTGGAAATCGCTTTGTCATGCCATATTCGTGTCGCCGTGGAAACCGCTAAGATGGGATTGCCGGAGGTGTCGCTAGGTGTGATTCCGGGATACGGAGGCACGCAACGGTTGCCGGCATTGGTCGGGCGAGGGAAAGCGATGGAGATGATTTTGACGGGGGATATGATTGGCGCAAAAGAGGCTCTGACATGGGGGTTGGTTAATTATGTTGTGCCAGCTACAGATTTGCTACATACATGCGAGAGTTTACTGAACAAGATTTATACACGTTCAGGAACAGCGGTGGCGGCGGCCATTGAAGCAATTAATGCAAGTCAAACTGGTGTTAAAGGGTTTGATGTAGAAATTGACGCGTTTGGGAAGGCCTTTGGAACAGCAGATTTTAAAGAAGGCGTTTCGGCATTTTTGGATAAAAGAACGCCTAACTTTACCGGAAACTTGTAAGAGATTGCGTAAAAAGGCTCCTTCTAGCTGTCATTCTGCGCCAGTTTAAGGACGCTGGAAGGGTAAAGCGCAATTTTCTTTTTAGTCCCTGTATTGTCTGTTTTTAATCGCTAACCACGTATGCGAGCATATACTCTTGAAACTGTTCGTAATATACCTGAAAAGAATGCGTTTTCTTGTCTTTGCGTAAGAGGAGCGTCATGACTCCTTGTGGTCTATATTGAAAGGGTAGGATCGTCATATCCTCTAGGAAAGAGACTCCTTTGTTACCTTGAAGCTTATACACCGCTTCTTTTGCGCACCAACAGGCATACATTTGGTCGATGTTTTCATTTTGGATGAAAGCCAGTTCGCGAGGTTTCATAAATTTTTCCTTTATCCGAACGATTTTCTCTTTAATAATTTCTAGATCGATCCCGCATGGTCCTTGTGTAGACATCAAGACCCCTGCAAAATCGTAGGAATGGGTGAGGGAAATATTATACGGATAGTCTGGTAAATATGGCTTTCCATGTTCATCGGAGGGACAGTTAATATATTCTTCTGTTTTCAAGAGGAAGCGGAGTAACACACGTGTAGCGAGCCAGTGCAATCTACGTTTGCCTTTGGTTAAGCTTTCCAGTTTTGCTTTTTCACGTTCATCAAGTTGCAGCTTTCCGAGTAACTCTTCTGCCGTTTCCTCGATACGCCATAGCGCAAATTTCGTTTCCGTATTTAATTCCCTTAGATAAACAAGACCCATATCCAAACATAATTATTTTTACTTCTTTTTACAAGGGTTTATTTAGTGCAGATTTCACTTTGCTTTTTTGCCCCATCTATGTAACTTGCAATGAATACACAATAGTTAGACGTTAGTTTTTATGATCACAAAAGAAACGATAGAGAAGGTATTGGATGCGGCTCGGATAGAGGAGGTTGTCGGAGATTTTGTAGATCTAAAAAAAAGAGGAACCTCGCTTATTGGGAATTGTCCGTTTCATAATGAAAAGACACCTTCCTTCCATGTTTCCATGGCAAAAGGAATTTATAAGTGTTTTGGTTGTGGGGTTGGTGGTGATTCGTTGAAATTTGTGATGGAGCTCGAAAAGTATTCTTATCCCGAAGCTATACGCTATCTCGCGGATAAGTATAATATTGCGATTGAAGAAGTCGAGCGTTCTCCAGCGCAACTTGCTGCGCAGGATAAGCGTGAAAGCTTGTATGTGCTTAGCAGCTGGGCTGGGAAATTCTTTAAGGAACAGATGTGGACAACGGAGGTGGGGCAATCCATCGGTTTGTCATACTTTAAGGAGAGGGGATATCGGGAAGATATCGTTAAGAAGTTTGAACTCGGTTACTCGCCCGATCAATGGACAGCCCTTTCGGATGCTGCTGCTGCGGCAGGTTTCCATAAGGATTATTTAAGCCTTATCGGACTGTCTATCGAAAGGGAAGACGGTAGTTTGTACGACCGTTTTCGAGGACGTGTAATCTTTCCTATTCATAACCTCACCGGTCGAGTTATTGGCTTTGGAGGACGAACGCTGAAAACAGAAAAATCTGTTCCGAAGTATGTAAACTCTCCTGAAAGTGATATTTACCATAAATCTGATGTACTTTACGGATTGAATTTCGCGAAGAAGGCCATCATGGATAAGGATAGCTGCTACTTGGTTGAAGGTTATGCTGATGTAATCTCGATGCATCAGGCGGGAGTTGAGAATGTGGTCTCTTCTTCAGGAACCTCTTTAACTACTGGGCAGATCAAGCTGATTGGTCGATTCACGCAGAATGTGGTTATTCTGTATGATGGTGATGCCGCCGGGATCAAGGCTTCTTTGCGGGGGACTGACATGCTATTGGAAGAGGGGTTAAATGTAAAGGTTCTTCTTTTTCCTGATGGAAATGACCCCGACTCTTACGTACAGTCTTTTGGTTCAACTGCTTTTAAGGAGTACATCGATACGAATCAACAGGATTTCATCTTTTATAAGACAAATATCTTATTGAAGGATGCGGGTGCGGATCCAATTAAAAGAGCAGAGGTTATTCGCGAGGTCGTACAGAGTATAGCACTGATTCCTGATGAGATCAAGGTGTCGGTGTTTATTAAGCAATGTTCGGCATTGTTGGATATGGAAGAGCGGGTGTTATTGACAGAGCTCAATAAGATGCGTTTGAATAAAGCGAAGGCCCAGGATAAAAAGGAAGCTGCCGCAAGTAGACCGGCCCCGATGCATCCGGAAATGGATGGGCCGCCTCTAGATTTTTTCTTGACCGATGAAGAGCGAGCACAAATTGGTATTGAACCAGCAACTGGAACGCAAGTTGCCACGTCAGAAATTTTGCAAGAGCGTGAAATCGTACGTATTCTGTTGAACTATGGTGCGGAGCTGGCCGTTTGGGAAGGCGATGGCGATGTGCCTATTGCTCCGTATCTTTTGAATGCGATCGACGATATTACTTTTGAGGATAAAGCCAGTGCGTTTATCGTGGAGGTTTTTCGGAAAAAGGCAGAGGATTTTGAGATCCCAGAAGCGAAATTTTTCTTTTCGCACGAAGATTCAACGGTGCAGGATTTGGCTATATCGTGTGTGTCAAGTCCCTACGAACTGAGCCCGAACTGGAATGACGATAAGCGTAAGATCTATGTGACTCGTGAGCATGAGCATTTAAAGGCTTTAACGACACAAGCTATTTATCGCATAAAAAAACGGAAGGTGGAAAGTGAGATGACCAAAATTCGAGAGGAATTAAAGCTCGATCAATCTGCGGAGGATCTGGAGATTCTATTGTCGAAGTATCAAAAGCTTAAAGAAGCAGAGAAGATGCTGGGGGCATACCTTGGGAATACGGTAGTCAAGTAAAGAAGCCCTATGGCAGAGCACTTGAAACGCGGACGAGAAGGGGAGGAAAAGGCACAGTTGTTTCTGGTGGGTTTGGATTATGAAATTATTGCTGTAAATTGGCGTTTTAAGCATTGGGAGGTTGATGTTATCGCGTGGGATGCTGATACACTGGTGTTTGTCGAAGTAAAAACCCGGAGTAATATGGATTATGGCGAACCGGCCTCTTTTGTGGATCGGAAGAAGCAGAGGAATCTAATTAAATTGGCTAATGCCTATCTGGGAAAAACGAATTATTCGGGTGAAATCCGCTTTGATATCGTTTCTGTTTATATGGATGGTAGTGGAAAGGTCGATTTAATTAAAGATGCTTTTTGGAGCAGCTGAGTTTCAGAGATTGGTAAGGATTGAAAATAATAGATTAGATAATTATGAAAATACGCAATATTGCCGGCTATTTGGCGGTCAGTGCTTTGGTTCTGTTTGGTTGTAAATCACAACAGGGTAAATTTGCCTTTTTAACTCCAGCTGCAGGAGATAATGTGACGCTCGGACAAAAGTTAGCGTTGCGGATGCAGTTTCCTGATACAACGATTGATTCCGTTGTGTATTCGGTTGATGGGCAGGTTATTGGGCGCAAGCAAGATACTTCTTCGATGGTGCTTGATACCGAGCAGATTGGCCTAGGAGCACGTAACTTGGTGGCGAAAGTGTATAAGGCTGGAAAGGAAGAGGTGGCATACAGCAATATTACTATCGTGCCGGAATCGGCCAAACAGTATGCTTTTGAGAAGGTGAAAGAATACCCGCACGACACGAAGGCCTTTACGCAAGGTTTAGAATTTGATGGTGGTTTTCTTTACGAATCTACTGGCGCAGGAGATGGTCTGATTTCTTCGATACGTAAAGTCGAATTGGAAACTGGGAAAGTTATCCAGAAGAAAGAGATAACGGGAGCGGATAGTAAGGGAGAGCCTTATTTTGGAGAAGGGATGACTATTGTGGGGGATCGGATTATCATGTTGACCTGGTTGAACAATATCGGTTATGTTTTTAATAAAAAAACTTTTGATCAGGTATCTACATTTACCTATGAGAATAGTAAGCAGGGATGGGGAATTTGTTATGATGGGGAATTGCTTATTAAATCTGATGGGTCGTCAAAGTTATATTTTTTAGATCCAACGACTTTTAAGGAAGTGAAGACCTTGTCTGTTTATGATAGTGAAGGTGCTGTGGATAGTATTAATGAATTGGAATATATCGACGGTAAGGTCTATGCGAATGTTTATGGTAAGGATGTGGTCATTATTATCGATCCGAAGACTGGTGCCGTGGAAGGGCAGATTAATTTTGTTGGCCTGTATACCAATCCCGCTCGCAAACCTAACGATCAAGAAATGAATGGTATTGCTTACGATCGTGTAGGCAAAAGATTATTCGTGACCGGAAAACAATGGGATAAATTGTTTGAGGTGAAAATTGCTGAACGATAATTTTCTCCTCTCTGCCGGAGAGGCATGTTACTTTTTATCGGAAAAGTAACCAAACCTTGTCGCTATGAATTTTTGCTAGGGATGGTTCGTGCATGGGCAAGTTTCTACCGACCGCAAATATTCCTCAGGCGACATCTGGGGGGTAAGGGGAGCTAGAGCTAGAAGTTTTACCGTAGTGATAAAAGAATGTTGATGTGCCTGCTGGCGTAAGGATCAATTTATTGACTTCTCTCTTACTCCTCTCTGCCGGAGAGGCATGTTACTTTTTATCGGAAAAGTAACCAAACCTTGTCGCTATGAATTTTTGCTAGGGATGGTTCGTGCATGGGCAAGTTTCTACCGACCGCAAATATTGCTCAGGCGACATCTGGGGGTTAAGGGGAGCTAGGGCTAGAAGTTTTACCGTAGTGATAAAAGAATGTTGATGAGCATGCTGGCGTGAGGATCAACTTATTGACTTCTCTCTTACTCCTCTCTGCCGGAGAGGCATGTTACTTTTTATCGGAAAAGTAACCAAACCTTGTCGCTATGAATTTTTGCTAGGGATGGTTCGTGCATGGGCAAGTTCCTACCGACCGCAAATATTCCTCAGGCGACATCTGGGGGTTAAGGGGAGCTAGAGCTAGAAGTTTTACCGTAGTGATAAAAGAATGTTGATGAGCATGCTGGCGTGAGGATCAACTTATTGACTTCTCTCTTACTTCTCTCTCAGCCGGAGAGGCATGTTACTTTTTATCGGAAAAGTAACCAAACCTTGTCGCTATGAATTTTTGCTAAGCATGGCTCGCGCAAGGGCAAGTTTCTACCGACCGCAAATATTCCTTAGGCGACATTTGGGGTTAAGGGGAGCTAGAAGCTATGCCGTAAAGACGACATAATAGCGTCATTTCGAACGAGGTACGAGGAGAAATCTATAAATGCTTCTTTAGAAAACAGTTCGTTGCTGAAGGTTCGTAGATGTTTGCCTTATTGTGGGCGGGGACAAGCCCAGCCCCCTAGGTAGGTGTATTAAAGCACTAAGATGCCTTGATGGTATCTTGATTTCAGCTACGGAACAATCGTTCCCTTCTCTATCGAGAACTCAATCTTGTCTGCTAAAGAAGTTTCCTGTCGTTGTTCTTGTTCGACGATACGATCGGGAAATAGGATCCCATACAGGTGATCCACTTCATGTTGAAAAATAACCGCTGTAAAACCCTCTACGATCTCTTCCACCGATTTTCCTTCTTTGTTGGTGTATTGAATCTTGATGCTATAGCTGCGCACGACATCTTGACGTAGATCCGGTATAGAAAGACATCCTTCCATTCCTTTTCGCAAGAGTTTTGAGCGCCAGATAATTTTTGGGTTTAAATAAACCTCAAAAGGTTGCTCCGCCTTATCGAAGCGCTGTACCCAGATAATATTTTTATTGATGCCAACTTGTGGAGCAGCAATCCCTACGCCAGCATGTTCAGGGTCTTGTACGGTAGCATACATGCGCGCCGTCAATGTTGCTAATAGAGGGTCATCATATTTAACGTCTTCAGATGTTGTACGTAAGATAATGGAGTCAGGCTCCACATTCGTCTGTAGGACATACATCTTATCAGAAGGGGCTGCATTGGAAATGATCTTTTTCTCTCGCTCTGTAAAGTTTTTGGCCATACTGTTATCTTGTTCTTTTTGATTTTTAGGACCTGTATATTTTTTCTCCCCCGCTTCAATATTTACTTGAAGGAAATTCTCCGCTGGTGGTTGTGGACATCGGTATCCACTGCTGTATGCACAATATGGGTTATATGCTTTATTGAAGTCTAGCATAACTTTTTCATGTTGGATATCTTGTTTTTTAAGATCAAGATAACGCCCGCTTTCGTATGTCGTTTCTCCTGTGCTTAAATCTAAGAAAGGAAGAAATAAATAGGTGGCGGCAGATTCACTCGGAAAAGATGTTGCATTTTCATAGGCGGTCAAGGTATGATCCTTTCCATCTATTCGAAAATGTAAATGCGCATACCGTCGAAATTCCTTACTTGTTCCATCAAGTGTAGGCATGCGAAAGGTCGGTTCATGGTCTAGATACTCCACACTGGCCTCTACTCGAAAGAGAGGTGTCGGCTTGAAGTAATGGACATGCGATACGACGTACTCGTCCGCGATGGGACCTTTGGCAGATTTTTTTAAATGCTGCGCCTGTTGTTCTCGGTAGACTTGGATTTCTTGATCGTATCCTTGTGCCTGTATTGCTAAACCAAATAATACAAAGACCAAGAAGAGATAAGTCGTTTTCATATCTTTATTTTAGTCTACCAAACTTACAGATTTTAATCAGTTAATTACTCATCTCCTTGAGTAAATGTAAGGCATACGTAATATTATTTACATTACTTATTGCTAACCGTAATTGTCCCTTCACTTCTTTCATGTTGCTTATCGCAGGATGTGCTTGCACAAAAGCTAGTACTTTTCCAAACTGATCAGATTCATAATAGCTTGATTTTGGATTGCTCACAAAATAGCCTTTAAGTGTATTTTTCTTGAAGGATATTTTTTCAAATCCAATCTCTTTACCATACCATTGCAGGCGGAGGGTATTAAATAACTCAAATACGGGTTGTGGTACGGGACCAAAACGGTCTTCGAGTTCTTTTTGAAAGGCAATTAGTTGCGTTTCGTTTTCTAGTTTTGCAATTTCGTTATACAGATTGTATCGTTCGCCGATATTGGTAACATAGGCGTCTGGAATCATAACCTCGAGGTCTGTGTCTATTTGTGTAAAAGTCACGTACTTTCGGTTTTTGTCCTCGGCGAATAGCTCACTAAATTCGTCATCCTTAAGCTCTTGAACAGCTTCGTCCAATATTTTATTGTACATTTCAAAACCAATCTCAGCAATAAAACCCGACTGTTCGGCACCCAGGAGGTTTCCGGAGCCTCGGATATCTAAGTCTCGCATTGCCACATTGAAACCTGATCCTAGTTCAGAAAACTCCTCCAGTGCGGATAGACGTTTATAGGCTTCGTTTGTCAAAGTCGAAAGTGGTGGACTTAAGAGGTAACAGAAAGCTTTTTTATTGGAACGTCCAACCCGACCACGCATCTGGTGAAGGTCGCTTAATCCAAACATATGTGCATGGTTAATGATAATTGTATTTGCGTTGGGGATATCGAGCCCTGCTTCAATAATGGTAGTGGCTACGAGTACATCAAACTCATGGTTGATAAATTTCAGCATAACATCTTCCAGGGCATCGCCCTCTAGCTGACCGTGTGCAATACCGACACGTGCTCCGGGAACGAGCTTTTGAATCATGCCGCCCAATTGTTTTAGATCGGCTACTCTGTTGTGAATAAAGAACACCTGTCCGTTACGGTCTAACTCAAAAGCGACGGCTTCTTGTATCAACGTCTCATTGAAAACGTGGAGTTCCGTTTGTACCGGCTGTCTATTAGGTGGAGGTGTGGATATGATGCTTAAGTCACGGGCGCCCATTAATGAAAAGTGGAGGGTGCGTGGGATTGGCGTTGCTGTCAAGGTTAGGGAATCGACATTTGCACGCATCACCTTTAGCTTTTCTTTGACGGCAACCCCAAATTTCTGTTCTTCATCGATAATCATTAAGCCCAAATCTTTGAACTTCACATCCTTGCTTACGAGTCGGTGTGTGCCAATGATAATATCGATCTTGCCTTCGGCAAGACGAGCCAAGGTGTCTTTGATCTGTTTGGTAGATTTAAATCGATTTATATAATCTATCGTTACAGGAAATTCCTTCAGCCGCTCACTAAAGGTTCGGAAATGTTGCAAGGCTAGAATGGTCGTAGGGACAAGGACTGCTACTTGTTTGTTGTCTGTTGCGGCTTTAAATGCCGCACGGATAGCAACTTCTGTTTTTCCGAAACCAACATCGCCACATACGAGCCTATCCATTGGATGAGGGGATTCCATATCACGTTTTACATCAGCTGTTGCCTTTTCTTGATCTGGTGTATCCTCATACAAGAAGGATGCCTCAAGCTCATTTTGTAAGTAGGTATCTGGACTAAAGGCGTTACCTGTTTGCGATTTCCGCTTTGCATAGAGCTTAATCAGATCACGTGCAATATCTTTAACTTTCCTTTTGGTCGTTTTCTTTAGTTTTTCCCAGGCGTCGGTTCCAAGCTTGTTCATTTTTGGAACAGTTCCTTCTTTTCCTGAGTATTTTGATATTCTGTTTAGGGAGTTGATATTGACATAAAGCAGGTCATTATCTGCATAGACTAACCGGATCATTTCCTGTGTCTTGCCATTTACTTCAACTTTCTCCAGTCCTGCATACTTACCGACACCATGGTCGATATGCGTGATATAGTCGCCGGGTTTAAGGTCCCGCAGTTCCTTTAGTGTAATAGCCTGAGAGCGCTCATATCCTTTTTTACGCTTGTATTTGTAGTAGCGATCAAAAATTTGGTGGTCTGTATAACAAGCGAGTTTTGTCTCGTCGTCTCTAAACCCTTCCCGTAGTCCTTTATGAATGGGCGTGAAGGTTACAGATTTATCAATATCCTCTAAAATACTATAAATTCGCTCAACCTGTTTGGTCGAGTCGGAAAAGATGAGGTTTTCAATCCCATGCTTTACATTCTCTTTGAAATTGTGGATCAAAAGGGTGAAATCCTTATTGAAAGATGGTTGCGGATGAATATCAAATTTGAGTGTTTCTTCCGCTTTATAGTAGAAGTGTTTTCCAAATTCTACATTTGGAAAATCAAACATGAGCTCGCCAAAACCACGATCTGTGGTGAAAGTGACCCGAGGATCCACCCAGTCTGCATGGACTAGAATATCTTTCTCCGGCAGTGCTTTCCAGAATTCAGATGCTTTTTTGTAACCATCCTTCATGATGTCGAGCGTAAATTGAACATCTTTAATCCATATTACGGCATCCCGATCTACGTATTCTAAGAGCGAGATATGATTATTGCTTAGGAACTTTGCTTGTACATTTGGTACGATGGTTACCGTATGGATTTTATTAACGGAGAGCTGTGTCTCCATGTCAAATGTGCGAATGCTCTCAATCTCGTCACCAAAAAACTCAACGCGGTAGGGTAGATCATTTGAAAAGGAAAAAATATCGACAATACCGCCTCTTATTGCAAATTGCCCCGGTTCATAAACGAAATCTACCCGCTCGAAATCATACTCATATAAAAATTCATTGATGAAATCGATGCTGAGCTTTGTATTTTGAGTAATTGCTAAGGTGTTTTTCTCTAGATCCTCCCGGTTTATTACTTTTTCAGCAATTGCTTCTGGATAAGTAACTACGATTTTAGGTAACTCTGAGATGTGGTTTAATGCGCTTAAGGTTTCCGCACGTTGTAGAACATGAGAGGCATCTGTTTGCGTAAATTCGTAAGCCTTACGAAAAGATGCTGGAAAGAAAAGTATCTGCTTATCGAGGATGCTTTCTAGATCACTCAAAAAATAGGATGCTTCTTCATGTGTAGGTAGAATGAAGATAAAGGGACGTTCCTGGACGGTATATGCGGCTGCGGCAACTATGGCATCCGATGCGCCAATCAGTCCTTTTAGTTGTATTTTAGGATTTTTCCCCTGAATGGCTTTAACCAATAATTTAACCTGCTCGCTTTGAGCATATTTCGTTAAGACGTCTTGAATACCCACGTAAAATGTATTGTTTGTGCAAAAATAAGAAATTAGTCCTAAGTACGAGGTATGAAGTCTGTAGAAGACTGCGTGTTTCATCCAAAGAAGCCACTGTGTATGGCGTTTGATTAAATACAGGGCTCATTGAATGAACGCATATAAATGTGTATTTTTGTAACGTTTTAAAGGAGTACTATGCGTATTATGGCTTTTGATTATGGCGTTAAGCGAATAGGTGTTGCGGTTACAGATCCGCTTCAACTTATTTCTAGTGCGCTCACAACGGTTCACCCGGATGATATCTGGCGTTTTTTAGCTGATTATCTAGAAGTGGAGGCGGTAGAAACCTTCGTGGTGGGGAAGCCCCTACAGATGGATGGCACTGCATCAGAATCGGCGCAACATGTCGTAGGCTTTGTCCGGAAACTGAAAAAAACATACCCAGCAATTCGCGTCGCGGAGGTTGATGAACGTTTTACGTCTAAAATGGCATCTTCTGTTATTGCGCAAAGTGGTAAAACAAAGAAAAAAAGGCAGGAGAAGGGTTTGGTTGATACTATTTCTGCGACCCTGATTTTACAAACGTATATGGAATCTAAATCAATGATGTAATGGCTTTAAGAGATATTTTATTTTTTAGTGAGGATATCACGTATGTGTTGAAAAATAAGCAGAAGGTTCGCGAATGGATTTTTGCGACCATCAAGGCCGAAGGTTTTCAGCGAATCGGCGAATTGAATTTTGTGTTTTGTTCTGATGCTTATTTATTAGAAATTAACAAAGAGTATTTAAATCACGATACCTATACAGATATTGTAACGTTCGATAGTTCCGAGAAAGAGGAAGAAATTAGTGGTGATATTTTTATCTCTGTAGAACGTACCGCAGAGAATGCGGCGAAATTCAATGTTTCCGAGACTGATGAATTGCATCGGGTGATTATTCATGGTGTTCTTCATCTATGTGGTTATCATGATAAGAAGGGAGAGGAGAAGGATTTGATGACGGCCAAAGAAAATGAATATCTTCAAAAACGAGCGTTTTAAGGGAGTTATTTACCCGTTATTTTGAACAAAAGGAAGGGAGGAGATTTTAGGAGGTTTCCTCCCTTCCTTTTTATCGAGTTTTTTGTAAAACATTGATTTAGAATATTGTCCCTTTTTTGTCCCCTTAAATGAGCCTCCTTTGTCCCCTATTTGTACCTCGATGTCCCCTTTGATTTTGTGAAATTTTTCTTCTTTTTGCGTCGTTGATTAATTTTTCATAACCTAAACGTTTTATCGTTGTAATTCTTAAAAAGTTAATTAAAAAATAACATTGCTTTACATTTTAAAAATATTACATTTGGTTAATATTTATTTGTACAGCATAAACGGTGATTAGTTTTTATAATTAGCGTTTACTTATGAAAAGAAAAGTAGCGAATAAGATTTGATACGAAGTGTCGCAATTAAAAAAAGACAGACTTATAAAAACATTATTCGTGATTTATTGTAGTATTAGATGTGCTAAGCCTATTTGCTTACTCTATGTGATAAGTAAAAGAGGTTGCTTTTTAGTGGTACAGAATCGATAGAAGCTTGATCTTTTTGGTATTAAAAATTGAATTTTGAAGGAGGGTAACGCCGAGCTCAATAGATTTTTGATGCAGCTGACATTTCTTTTATCATAAAATATTTGTTTTAAAGTAAAATATATGTGTTATGTATAGGTATGTTCCTAATCGGATTATAGTGTGTTTGGTCATAATACTTTTTAGTATGGATTTGCTCTGCATTAATATTGCCTTGCAGTTTGCGCTTTCCGTTTCCACATATAATGGTTGGATTTCATTGTGGAATGGTGTCCCTATTAGTCTACCGGTGGTGTCCACGCTATTTAGTTTAATTTGGTTTGTTGCAGCACAGTTTTTTCACTTATACCGTGAAGATGTTGTGGGACGTTTAGAGTCGATGTTTCGAGCAACACTACGTACAGCCTTAATTACCTTAGGTGCTGTGCTTATTTTCGCTATTTTCAATGGTCCTCTTTTGGCTTCTGTGAAGGCATTCGGGGTTTTGGTGTTGTTTCTAAGCATCTATCTCCTTGTGTCTCGTATGTTTATGACTTACGTTTATACAACATTGCCTAGACGTTTTAATTGGGTTAAGAAAGTGGCGGTTATTGGTGCGGGCAATCAGATTGCACCTGTTGCTTCGTTCTTTGATCAACAACAGCTTTTTTATCAGGTGGATACTATTCAGTATAAAGACGAAGATGCTGCAATGACCAAGGAAGAGACCTTACGCAAATTCAAGCAATATTTTGAAGCGGTTTCGAAAGATGGAATTCATGATGTTTTCTTGGTTACTTCTCCCGAAATGTATAAGTATAGTGAAGATTTGGTTTCCGCGGCGGATCATCAATGTGTTCATTTGAATTTTGTGCCTTCCATGGTAGCAAACATCACGTACAAAGAAGGTGCTCCGGCTGAAATTAATTTACCTGTGTTAAAGTCTCGAGGAGAGTCTATGTCGAATATAGAAAATAGACTCAAGAAGCGTTTTATGGACACGGTTATTAGTGGTTTTGTGATTGTGTTTGTCCTGAGTTGGTTGATTCCTATTATCGGGTTGATTATAAAAATTCAAAGCCCGGGGCCTATATTTTTTAAGCAGTTGCGTTCTGGACGAAATAATACGCCTTTTTACTGTTATAAGTTTCGCAGTATGGTGGTAAATAAGAGCTCCAATGATAAACAGGCCACTAAGAATGATTCCCGAATCACACCGATTGGTAAGTTTTTGCGTAAGAGTAACCTGGATGAGTTCCCACAATTTATTAATGTGTTCCTAGGGCAGATGTCAATTGTTGGGCCACGTCCTCATATGCTTTCGCATACGGAGCACTATGGTGCATTAATCAATCGGTATATGGTGCGTCATTTCGTTAAACCGGGGATAACAGGATGGGCGCAGGTAAGCGGTTATCGGGGCGAAACAAAAGATCCGATGCTTATGGCAAAAAGAGTAGAACATGATTTAGAATATATGCAAAACTGGTCAGCAATGTTGGACTTTAAGATTATTTGCTTGACAGCAATTAATATGATTCGGGGAGAGAAGAACGCTTATTAATCAGTAGCAAGATAAAACCAAAAACAATGAAAAGAATAAAAAACAACAACATCAGTTACCTTTTGACCTTTGTGTTGACCATCTTTTTTGGCGCACAAGAGGTTCTTGCGCAACAGGATGTTATTCGTACCGGTTACCCGCAAGCGATTGGAATCCATGGTGGGACATCAGGTATTGGAGCGCACTTTTACCAACCATTTAGTGCAAAATTTGGAGCACGTTTGGGCGTTAGTTTTATGCCTTTTAATACAGATATTAAAGGGACATATTCCGGTCGAAAAACGCATAGTGATATAAAGGCACAAGCGCATAATGCATCTCTTATTTTAGGATATACGCCATTTGCAGGCAAAGGCGGTTTCTTTAATTCTTTTGGCTTGCAGCTTGGTGGAGCTTATTTCTTTAAGCTAGATGGTGAATTTGATACACGCCTGAGTGATCCATATAAATATGGTGATATCCTCGTTGATCCTGTGCAGGTTGGTATTATACACACGGATGTAAAATGGAAAAAAACAATAAATCCGTATGCAGGAATTGGTTGGAGTAACATACGTTTGGATGACAGGTTCTCTGCAAGTCTAGACCTAGGCTGCTATTATTTGTCTAAACCAAAGGTTACCATTGAGGCCTCTGGATTGCTAGAAGAGAATGTTATGAATGCGCCACAGGTTGAGCATAACATTCGTAATTACCGCTATTTACCGCGCGTAGAATTTGGTGTTAGTTATAGGTTGAAATAGTTAATATGAATATTATGAAAATGAAGAGAATAGTCCACTATATATTAGCCTTGACGTTGCTAAGCGGTATTGTTTCTTGTGATAACCCGTTAAAAGATTTTAATTTGCTTATCAGCACGGAGGTGATTAAGCATTCCACTACGTTGGAAGTATTAGATACAAACGGACAACCCGTAAATGCAACAATAAAGCTCCTTGGAGGCGATACCCAAGATATATATAATATCAGTGGTTACAAAGATTTTAAATTAGTAAGTAACCTCGTGAATTTTGGTGTTGATCCAAAACGAGAACCTACAGCCGCGGAACCTATCCGCTTTCAAGTGGAAATTGCCGCGACCGGTTATATTACACAGGTTGTGGATGTCACTATTTCGGATGCTAATAATGGAATTATGCACATCCGTTTGGCGAAACCAGTTACTGTACCTGATGGAGCTGTTGTGGTAAACAAAACTTTTGGTATTGATGCTAGCGGAGCCTTGCCTACTGAATCGAAGATTGAAGTTGCTGGTGAAGAAGGGGTGAATATCGATATTACTATTCCTCAGGGAACACAGTTTATTGGCGCGGATGGTAAGGTTATTGTCGGTAAGGCTTTGACCGTAAGTGCGACTGGTTTTGATCCACAAGATCCAGATGCATTGGCACTTTTCCCTGGTGGAAGATACCAAGCGGATGGGGTGACCTTAGCGAACGGTAGTTCGGCTAGTGGAACGTTTAACCCAGCTGCCACGACGACCATAAATATGGTAATCGACGGTGTTCCTGTGCGTCAATTCAGTAAGCCTATAGCTATTGAGATGGAGATCAGTGAAGGTTTTACATTAGGTAATGGCGCTCCATTGACAGCTGGTACAATATTGTCGACTTTTTCAAATAGTGCGTATGATCCTACATGGACGCATGAACAAGATACACCCATAAAAAGTTCAGGAAGCGGTTACTCAGTGGCTTTTCAAGTGAGCCACTTAACCACCTTCCTTGCTGGAGAATTCAGGGAATCATGTGCACCTGTTAGTATAATTAATTTCTCTGCTGATTGGATCGAACAAGGATTCACTTATCCTGTAAATGTGGAGGCTGTTCAGAATGGGTTGGTTATCGCTTCTCGTACGTATTCTATTAGTAGTGATACCAAATCAATTGGAATGGATTATTTACCAGCGTCTGGTGTACAGATCGTGGTCCGTAGCACGGTTAATAATAGTATTATCGCACAGACTGCTTTAGCGGCATGTGGAAGTGCGACGAATATCACGATTCCAAATCCAAATCCAGTCGTGGAGCCGAAAGTTACCTTACAGCTATATGTGCGTTGTCCTGATAAAACGGATCCTATTACGTTACTGCCGACCTTCCAACTTTATTATAGAGTGGCTGGCACCGGTGCATTCCAATATCTTGGTGCGGTACACAATGGTTTCATTAGTACCTCATTATTGAAATCTGATGGTACGAAGTATGACTTTAGAGCTGTTTGGAAGGAACGTACCAAAACGGTGAATGCCAAAAGTGTACAGGCTGATAATAGCGGAACTGTGGGTATTAAACCTGGAGATATCCTGGGAGAAAAGGCGGGAGCTACAAATCTCGGTATCTTGATAGAAGAGTGTAACAAGCTTTAAGTTTAATAAAGAAAATCAAGTTTATACTTGTAATTGTAGGGGATGTGCCGACCGGTGGGTCCGGTCGGTGATCTCTCTACGAAAAGTAACTACACGAACATGTAACCCATTTTAAAAGATCTCTCTATAAAACAAATGCTTAATTACCTTGGGGGAGGACATTTGGTTTAGTTTTAACATAGAATAGAGAACAGATGTTTAGTTTTTTTGCGCGTAAAAAAAAGAGTACAGATTTAGGCTGGTTAAAGGTTGACATGCACTCCCATATTCTGCCAGGTATTGATGATGGATGTGTTTCGATAGATCAGAGTATACAGATCTTAGATCGATTGCAGGAATTGGGGTTATCTTCATTTTATTTTACCCCCCATGTGTTCGCAGAAATGTATCCAAATAACAAAGAGACAGTTTCAAATGCGTATAGAGCACTTTTACAGCATATTCCTTCTGGAATTGATAGCGCTTATGCTGCGGAGTATATGGTAGATTCCGTCTTTGAAAAGGACTTAATTGAGAATGATTCGGAGTTACTGCTGTTGCCCAATGAGCATATATTGATTGAGATGTCATATATGCAGGAAAGCTTATCGATTGAGGATGTTTTATTCAATCTGAAAGTTCAAGGATACAAACCTATTTTGGCACATCCTGAGCGGTATGTTTATTACCATGGCGATAGATCAAGACTCAAACGATTTAAAGAAATTGGTGTACTCTTTCAGGTTAACATCTTATCTCTGATAGGATATTATGGGAAACGAGAAAAGCACGCCGCCAAATGGTTAGC
Source organism: Sphingobacterium psychroaquaticum (assembly GCF_004421025.1). Classification (NCBI taxonomy): domain Bacteria; kingdom Pseudomonadati; phylum Bacteroidota; class Sphingobacteriia; order Sphingobacteriales; family Sphingobacteriaceae; genus Sphingobacterium; species Sphingobacterium psychroaquaticum. The sequence goes on from NZ_CP038029.1 coordinate 248,419, forward strand.
GGATCAAGGGGGGATAGATCTTTTGGGAACGGATGTGCACCATGAACGGCATGTAAATGCTATTGAGGTAGGTCTAGGTCATGAAGATCTTAGGAAAGTACTGGATAAGTGTGATATTAAAAATGAGGTGCTTTTCGCACAGCATAAAGTTTTGAACGTATAAAATTTCAGCAAATGACATAGAACAAACCTACAGCACGGAACACAATTACAATGAACAAGTATAATATTATAATGAAAAAAAAATTAATACAGGTAAGAACACTTGTTGTCTATGTTCTGCCTCTTATTCTTCTATTAGGGAGCTGCTCCGTTAAGAAGATTGTCTATTTCAATGATCTACCGATCGATTCGGCTCGTGTCGTAAAAGAAGCTGCTCGTTTTAATGAACCTATTATTCAGCCGGATGATATCCTGAGTATCATGATCCAAACGATTGATCCTGTAAGCTCAGCCGTGGCTAATCAAGCGATGGCAACACAGGCTGTCGGGGCAAGCTCTGCGACAAATACGGGAACCCAGGTTATTTCTGGTTTTTTGGTTGATAAAGAAGGTTATGTTCAGATGGCCTTGTTAGGAAAGGTCTTAGTGAAAGATCTTACAACTTATCAAGCTCGCGAACGGATTACCCAGATGGCGCAAAAATTTTACAAGGATCCTACGGTGCAAGTTCGTTTTGCAAATTATAAAATTACTGTTCTTGGCGAAGTTGCGCGACCAGCGACATATACGGTGCCCAATGAAAAGGTGACCATTCTCGATGCGTTGGGTTTAGCTGGAGACCTTACAATTTATGGTAAGCGAGAAAATGTACTTTTGGTGAGGGAGCATAATAATCAAAAAGAATTAGTTCGTCTAAACCTAAATTCCAGCGATTTATTCCAATCACCTTACTACTACCTTAAGCAAAATGACGTGGTGTATGTTGAGCCAGGAAAAGCTAAAGCGGCGGCTAATAATTCATCGCGGACGCAAACTTTTGCTCTCATAGGATCTTTAGTTTCCTTGTTGGTTGTAGCCTTTACTAGGCTTTAGAAGATATTTACATGAGATCTTTTCCCTACAATATGTTTGTTTATAGGTTCAATATAAGACAACATAATTGTTGTTTAGTCAATTAATAGTTATGAGTAATAGAAATTCAGATTGGGATGATGACATGGAGTTAACATCAAGAAAAAGCGATAATAAGGATTTAGTTCGTTTTTTCGGAAGGTTAATTAGTAATTGGTATTGGTTTGTCCTTTGCGGATTACTTGGCCTGCTCTGTTCCTTCATCTATTTAAGATACACCATACCCATATATAAAGTAACAGCTAAGATTTTAGTTTCAGATGATAAGAAGGGCGGGGGAATGTTGTCGGCATCAGCTTTAGGAGATTTATCGGGTCTTATGGGAGCAAAAAACTCCGTAGACAACGAGGTAGAAGTGCTAAGAACGGCTGATTTGATGCGAGAGATGGTGATCGCAGAAGAGGAATATGTAGTATATTTTAAATCGGGTACTGTTCATAGTATTCCAACGACGAGTATTCCTTTTAAAGTTAATCTTCTCTCTGACGTAGATAGTATTTCTTTAACTAAATCCTACACCCTAAAAGCAATGCCCAACAGCGTTATGGAGGTGTCAGATCGAGATACTACCTTTCAGGTAAAACTTGGTGCTCCATTTGTTATTGATGGGGTTGGGGTTTTAAAGTTAGAACGATCCGCTCTTGTTTCGAACAATAAATCAGATGAGTACGGCTTTTCGATCATGCCGATTCGTAAAGCAACTGACGGTTTAATTAAAGCTTTGACGGTAGAGGTTACGAATAAACTTGTTTCGACGATTGATCTAACATTAGATCATTCGCTACCCCGGCGAGGAGAGCAACTACTTGCCGTGTTTATTCAGAAATATATGGGGCGTAATTTACATGATAAGAATGTTATTGCAGATTCTACATTAGCCTTTATAAATACGCGACTATCAAAAATAACAGAAGAACTAGCAGGTGTTGAAGATCGAATATCCGGATATAAGCAGTCTACTAAGTTGGCGGATATTACTGAGCAGAGTAAAATATTGTTACAGGAATCTGCGGGTTACAATAAAAGTTTAGCTGAAGTTGAAGCACAACTAGCGATGCTTGATGCCTTATCTTCTTATTTACAAAGTTCTGCAAATCCTCGAGTGGTTCCTTCCTCTGTTCTTCCCCAAGATGTGGCGTTTAATGCGCTAGTCACGAAATATAACGAGTTGGTGTTACATCGCGAGAGACTTTTGCTAGCAAATACTGAAGATAATCCATTGGTGCAAAATGTAACAAGCCAAATTGCGGGTTTACGCCAAGATATGATCAACAATGTTGGTAGCACCCGAAGGAACTTAGATTTAACGAGGCAAAAAAATGTTCAAATGTCAGGAGCATTAACTTCCCAAATTCAACAAGTTCCAACAATTGAACGAGGGTATATTGATCTCGCCCGACTACAGCAAATAAAGCAGGCTCAATATATATTTCTACAGGAAAAGTGGGAAGAGACCGCAATTAGTCGGACGGCTAATGTGTCCAATGCAAAAGTTATAGATTCACCGAAGGCTGGAGATAAACCTGTCTCTCCGAAGAGGAAAGTTGTTTATTTTATTGGTTTGCTGCTAGGACTAATAGTTCCTTTATGCTTTATTTATGTGAGGGATCTTTTCAATCTTCGCGTTAGAGGAAAGGATGATTTGGATCGCTTAAGTCATTTACCAGTTCTCGGTATGGTGGCTCACTCTGACGAAAATAAATATGTTGTAGTAAGTAAAACATCGAGGTCACCCATAGCAGAACAGTTTCGAGCACTGCGAACAAACCTTGAGTTTGTTTTGCATGGAGGTAAAACAATTTTGTTTACTTCATCCATGTCTGGTGAGGGGAAGTCTTATGTAGCCTTGAATCTAGCAGTTTCATTAGCCTTGCTGGACAAGAAGGTTTTACTGATGGAATTAGATTTACGAAAACCTAGTATTACAAGTAAGTTAGGACTTCCTGCTGGTAAGGGCTTTTCGCATTATATCATCCGAGAAGATATGCGCATTGAAGAAATTGTGATGCCTTCCGGTGTTCATGAAAATGTGAGTTTAATTCAAGCGGGTGTAATCCCTCCGAACCCAGCAGAGCTTTTAATTGCTCCGCGTGCTGAACAATTAATGAAGGAGTTAGCGCAGCGATATGATTATATCTTAATGGATGCACCTCCAGTTGGAATGGTTACCGATGCTCAACTTTTGGCACGGTATGCTGATACTTGTTTGTACCTCGTACGTCAGGATTTTACCTATAAAGAACAGTTGCGAATTCCTTCTGATCTACAGATGAAAAATAAGATTTCAAATGTACAGCTTATCATAAACGATGTGAAAGTAAATCGTGGGTATTATGGCGGTTATGGTTATGGCTACGGGTACGGTTATGGCTATGGGGATTATGGACAAGAAAACAATAAAGGGCGTTTTTCCATCTTGACAAAGCTGCGTCGGAAGAAAAGTTGATAGTTATGAGCGAGCAAAGAAATGACGGAAGTGCCAAAATTGTTAAAAACACATTGATTTTGTCCTCTCGTATTTTTGTCACATTGGGAATCTCACTGTATACTTCTCGTATCATGCTAGAGGTTTTAGGTGTAGTCGATTTTGGCATTTTTAATATTGTAGGTGGTATCGTAGTATTGTTTACTTTTCTAAATGCTGCTATGTCTGCAACGACACAGCGATTCTTCTCATTTAACATTGGTCGAAGAGACGAAAATCAGGTAAATCAAGTCTTTTCTTGTTCAATATTGATCCATATTGGAATTGCACTTATTGTATTTCTTTTAGCTGAAACCGTTGGTCTGTGGTTTGTAAACAATAAATTGAATCTACCATCAAATAGGATAGACACAATTAATTGGGTTTATCAGTTTTCTATTATTTCCTGCATGTTGACAGTCTTTCAGGTGCCTTTTACTGCATTAATAATTGCGTATGAGCGAATGAATATTTTTGCAATTTTAAGTGTGTTTGAGGCTCTACTACGACTTCTGTTTATTCTAATTATTAGTAAAGTAGAAGGAGATAAGTTAAAAATGCATGCATTGTCAATCTGTCTAATCACGGTACTAATTACCGCGATTTATTGGGGGTACACGCGACTGAAAATACGAGATGTGAGGTTAAAATTTCCTATCGAAAAACTTCAATTTAGAAAATTGGTGTCATATTCTGGGTGGAGCTTGTTTGGAAACCTAGCTTCAACAGCAAAGGGGCAAGGTATTAACGTTCTTCTCAATCTCGTTTTCGGTGTTACCGTAAATGCGTCTTACGCTATTATGATGCAGGTGCAGAATGCCATAAATTCATTTGTTAATAATTTTCAATTGGCGTTGAACCCGCAGATTGTGAAAAGCTTTGCTGTAAAAGATTTAAGTAGAACCTCTCAGCTCGTGTTTATTGGAATTAAAATTTCATTCTCGGTAATGCTCTGTTTGGTTGCTCCTATTTTACTTTATCTCGACGATATTCTAATTATTTGGTTAAAAACACCGCCTCATTATGCAGCCTTGTTTATTCGACTTTGTTTAATTAATATGCTTCTAGACTCCCTTTCTGGGCCATTAATGATTGGTATCCAGGCTTCTGATAAGATTAAAACTTACCAGATATGTGTGGGGTTGTTGATGCTTTTGAATTTACCTGTTTCGTATATTTTACTCAAACTATTTGAACTCCCTGAGATTACATTTTATGTAAGTATTTGCATTTCTTTTATTGCTCTCTTCTTAAGAGTGTATTTTTTTAAGAGAAATACGGGTATAAAAGTCGAAAGATTCTTTTTTGATATTTTACCACGATTGACCGCTGGCGTACTTGCAACGATTTGTTTTGTTAAAGTTCTGGGGAACTTTCTTCTTTCTTTTGAGAATATTTATATATGGGGGATCAATGTCGTGCTGTTAGATATTGCTATTGTTTTCATAATAATATTGGTTGTTCTAAATCCCTTGGAGCGCAAAACTGTATTTCAGTTTTTTAGATCAAAACTTCAATTTTCTATAAAATGATTCCTTTAAACATTATAGTTGAGAATGAACTTTGTACCGGATGTGGTGTCTGTGTGTCTGAATGTCAAAGTGCTAAGGCGAAGATGTCTTGGAGTAATACGGGTTTTTTAACGCCAAGTTTTGAACAAGAACCTTCCGATAAGGATAAGGCAGCTATGCTACTTGTTTGTCCATTTAACTCTTCTCCTGCTGAAGAAATAGAAGACGAAGAGAGGATTGCAGATATATTTCTTAGCGAAGCCCCAAATTATGACGGTAAAGTTGGACGCTTCTATAGCTCTTTTGTCGGTTACGCCAAAAATTTTAGAAATACTTCCTCTTCTGGTGGACTCGCGACGTTTATATTTCAACAACTATTGGAGCAAAAAATAGTGGATCATCTTTTTGTTGTCCAAGAGGTAGCGGGGACGTATCAGTATCAGCTAATAAGCAATGAAGTTGATGTATCTAATTTTTCTAAAACTAGATACATTCCGGTAACTATGGCGGACTTATTTTTGAAAATAAATGATTTAGATGGCAAGGTAGCCGTGTCTGGTGTCGCTTGTTTTATTAAAGCAATACGATTAAAGCAACATTACAATCCAGATCTCCGAGAAAAAATTCCTTTCCTCGTTGGAATAATTTGTGGAGGATTGAAAAGTCGATTCTTTACTGATTTTCTAGTTCAAAAAGCAGGAATCTATGGAGACTATAGTCGGCAGGATTATCGCATAAAGGATTTATCCAGTACGGCACTTGATTATTCATTTGGAGCCTTTGATCAACAGGGAAAGCACCATACTATAAAAATGAAGACCGTGGGTGATATGTGGGGGACGGGTTTATTTAAATCACATGCTTGTGATCTATGTACAGATGTCTTGACTGAACTTGCAGATATTTCTTTAGGGGACGCATGGTTAGACGGGTACCGTGAGGATGGGGCTGGAAACAGTGTGATTGTAACCCGCTCAGCTGTCGCCGAGGCTTTAATTAGAGAAGGTCTTCAAAAAGAACTCCTACATCTTGACGAGGTTGATCATACCTTAATTGTTAAATCACAACAGGCTAGTTATCGTCACCGACAAGATGGTATTGCTTTTCGAGCTAAGGTATTTAAACGTTTTGGAAAACGGCTGCCTAAGTTGCGATTAATGAAGTCAAAAAAGATTTCCTTGAGTTACGCCATGGTGCAATTGCAGCGACTTGTTGTTCGTAGAAATAGTTTGAAGTTTTGGGAAGATTCTCCAAGCATCATTCGTTTTGATAAGAAAATGAAACCTTCATTGTTTGTCTTAAAGGTATTAACAAAAATTCATCATAAACTAAAGTAGAAACTGTTAGTCAGGATCATTGAAGAAGTAATAGCTGAAAAAAAATATGAAAATAGGTGTTTTAACATTGCCGTTTAATAATAACTACGGAGGAATACTGCAATCTTACGCACTACAAAGTGTGCTAAAAAAACGAGGGCATGACGTAAAGTTTATTAAAAGATTGCCGAATAAATATACCGATTCATTGATAAGCAAATTGAAATGGTTCTTAGGCTATAGCTATTGGAGAGATCTCAAGGATAATAAGCAGGTGAAAGAGTTCAGTATGTTTGAGAAGCAATTTATGTGTGCTACCGATTCCATCCGTATGGATAAAGAATTTAACAAACTGGATAAGGAAAATTTAGAATTGCTTTTAGTTGGGAGCGATCAGGTTTGGAGGGCAAATTATACACGTGATCGATTAACGAATTATTTTTTTGATTTCGCCTTCGATAAAGGAATTAAAAAAGCATCTTATGCAGCTTCTTTTGGAACGGATGTGTGGGAGGCTAATTCTTCTAAAGAGGATGTAAAGAAATTGCTAGATACTTTTTCTGGAATATCTGTTCGTGAAACAAGTGGTGTTGAAATTTGTAAAGAGGTGTTCGACGTGTCTGCTGAACATATATTGGATCCGACCTTTTTAATAGATGTCGAAGAATATCTTAGTTTGCCTTACGAACGACAAGGAGGTAACAATGATGTATTAGTTTACTTGTTAGATCCTACTGCAGAAAAATTTCAGATTACATCCGAAGTCGTGGCGAGTAACCGTGGAAATGCTGTTTACACAGGGTTTGGTCCTGAAGGGAAGAAAAAGTATATAGAAATAGGTGAATGGGTTAGATATTTTTCTACCTGTAAGTATGTAGTGACAGATTCTTTTCACGGGTGTGTGTTTGCTTTGATTTTTAAGAAGCCTTTTGTTGTTATTGGTAATTCAGGCAGAGGTTTAACGAGGTTCGATTCGTTATTGTCTAGTTTTCAATTGAGTGATAGACTTATCAAAGGTCACAACGACCTTCAAAATATCCAAATAGATTATGTTGTAAATGAGGCTTTAATTGATCAAGTTATTGCGGAAAGTCGTATTAATTCTGATTTGTTTTTGAAAAAACTTGGTGTTTAGTCTGAGGTAGATAATTATTCTTGGCTTAATAAATATATTGTGGTTAAAATTCTAATTTTATTTATAATTATTCTCGGTGTCTTGATAAAAAGGACGCAACTGCTGAGCCAAGGCAAGAACTATGACTATATTTTGGTTGCAGGGTATGTACTGACCATTCCTTTTAATATAACCAGTAATCTTTACGATTTTGTGAACTATCAAGATGCAAACTATAGAAAACAGTTTCTCGGTGCATTTGGAAGCGCAATCTCGATCGAGACGGCTATGGTATTTTTCTTTTTGTGTTTTATTTTAGGTTATCGAAGATTTGACAAAAAGATATTTAAAACATCTAATTTCTGGATTGTCGCATTTCTTGTCATTTGTGTGATTTCGATTGTGAATCCCAATAACCCAAACAAATGGGCAATTGTAGTTCCTTTTTCTATTTTTCTACAGTTTTTTCTCCTTCTAAAATTGTTTCTTTCCAATATGTCCAAGACTGATTTTTTCCGCGGACTCTTTTACGGACTTTTATTATCAACGATTGTTCAGTTCGTTTTGGCTATTGGCTATCCACTCCTCGGATTAGAATTTGTAACTACGCTTTTTAAAGGAGAGGAAGTGATTGATTATGCCAATAGAAGAGAGGGCTATGCGTCAGCAATAGGTACCTTTTCACATCCAGGCCATTTAGGTCTTTTCTCCAGTTTGTGTATGATATTCTTTTTTTCATGTTACCTGATGAAGTATCGGAGGAATGAAGCTTTACTTGGCTTGTTATGCGCTTCTTTTGCTTTGTTTTTTACATATTCCCGAACTTCATTTGTCGCGACATTAATTGGACTGAGTTTAATATACAGTATTTTCGTTAGTGGTGGACGTTTACTAACCTTTAAAAATGTACTCCTATTTTCTGTTATTCTCTCTTGTGGTATGATTATTCTCTATTCAACGCCCTTAGGAGATCTCTTTTTCGCAAGTGATACAGATGAACAATTTGATAATCGTTTCAATCATTTTGTTATTGGAACTTTAATTTTTGAAAAGGCTCCCTTAATTGGTGTGGGTATTAATTCGCATATAAACTATATGTCAAATGTGCTCAATGTAAGTTCATTGTCATATATGCCTATTTTGGATTTTTATACAACAAATCCGATTCATAATATCCACGTCATTGTATTAGCCGAGATGGGGATTATTGGCCTTGTTTTATGGCTCATTTTCTTCTTTGGTAACATCTTTGTCCTTTCTCGATTAATGAATATTAAGCATAGAGGTGGACAGCTAGTTCGTTTGATTTTTTCAGGATTTTTATTTGTATTCTTTATTTATGGCTTTTCTGGTTGGGCGCCATTTTCTAAAGAAGTTATGCTCCTGATGTTGTGTGTAGGAAGTTTGGCGTTTATGGAGAGAGTGGATAAGAAAAGAGTTTAAAATGCGGTCAACTTTTGACAGCTAAATTATTGTGAAATGATGCTATATTGATCATGAAGAGAATTGTTTATTACACTCATGTGTATTTTTTAGATTGCGATTTACCTTTAATTAAGTCTTTACAGGATCGTGGGTACGATGTCTATTTATTTCTCGAGATTACAAGTTCTCGACTCAATTCTACCTTGATTAATCTTGATAAGATACATCCTGTAGATGGGATCTTTGATTATACAATTTATCCCCAGCTTGGGCGGTTTAAAGATTTTATTAATCTAGATAAAGTTACCATTTTGAATCGTGTTAGTAAGGTGTATGGATGGAATAGTTTGAAACTGCGATGGAAATTTTTTCAAAAAATTAATAAGATATCACCGGAGGTTATTCATTTAACAGATTTTCTAGATAGTTATGACTGCCTGCTCTATTATTATAGGAATAAGATTGTTCAGGTTGTTCATGATCCATTTCCTCATGTTGGAGAAGCTGATTTTAGAAGGAATATTTTTCGAAATATTGGTATTCGTACACTCAAGAAATTTGTTTTACTAAATGAGAGACAAAGGGATGATTTTCAGGGGAAGTATGGATTGGTTGATCAACAATTATCTACGAATAAACTAGGGGCTTATGATTGTCTATTGTTGTATGAATCGGATATCAAGTTTGACTTCTCCAAAGGGTATGTCCTTTTTTTTGGTAGGATATCAAAATATAAAGGAATTGATAAACTGCTGGAGGCCATGGCCATCGTTCATGAAAGCTTACCACACTTAAGGCTGGTAATTGCTGGAGGCGGAGATTTTCATTTTGATATTGAGGATTATAAAAAGCTAGAATACATTACGTTCCTAAATAGATATGTTACTATGTCTGAGTTGTATAGCCTTTTGAATGGTGCAAAGTTTGTCGTATGTCCTTACATAGAGGCTACCCAAAGTGGCGTGGTAATGACTTCATATACATTAAGAAAACCGGTTATCGTTACGGATGTAGGTGGGTTAGCAGAAATGGTTGAAGATGGTAAGACAGGATTGGTTGTAGAAGCTAATAGTGTTCAAAAATTATCAGAGGCCATATGCCTACTAGGGATAGATTCCAATTTAAATGAACAGATGTCAGCAAATATCACAAACCTTATTTCAGCGGGTGACATGTCGTGGAGTAATATTGCTGCGAAGTATGTAGATTTTTATAATAAGTAAGGACTAAATATGAAAATACTGGAACTAATTGATTCGTTGGCACCTGGAGGAGGGGAAAGATTTGTCGTTGATCTAAGTAATGCACTAAGTTTACAGAATCAGGTTTCTCTGGTAAAATTTAGAGATAAACGGAATGCAGATTTTTATAACAAAGACGTTGAGTCTCGCGTAAAATTAATTTCTTACCCGGGCAAATTCGATCTGTTTTCTAAAGTGAAGCAAATTTTTGAGGTCATAAGAATTATCAAAGAGGAACGACCGGATATTGTGCATGCCCATCTGATTGCATTTAACTATATCATTATCCCCGTGCTCATCTTTAACAATATTAAGTTCTATTATACGGTTCATAACGTAGCTGATCGGGATACTAATTCTTCTATAGACCTGTACCTCAAAAAATGGTTCTTCAAGAGAAAAGTTGGAGCGGTTACGATATCCGAATTATGTGAGAGATCTTTCATTAATCTTTTCGGCTTTAAAAGTAAAGGGGTAATAGAAAATGGGTGTAGAAATGTAACTGCAAGTGATCTGGCTGCTGAAACAGCTAGTGAGATTGCGAGGTATAAAAAAACATCAGCAACAAAAGTTTATGTCAATATTGCTCGCTTAATGGAGCAAAAGAATCATGAGCTTCTAATTCAGTCGTTTAATGAATTTGCTAAAGAAAACGATGCTGTATTACTCATTATTGGCGATTACGAAAATAACATGATTCTGAAAGAAAAGCTGGATCAACTAATTACAACAGATGCAGTATTTTTCTTAGGAACAAAAAATAATGTTGGCGATTACTTATTACTGACTGACTTTTTTTGTCTTTCCTCAAAATGGGAAGGTTTACCGATTAGCTTGCTAGAAGCTGGTATATGTGGCACTTTCCCTATTTGTACACCTGTGGGCGGAATTCCAGATGTTATTATTAATGAAACGTGGGGAATCTTAACAAAAGATTTGACAGTGGCTTCCTATGTTGAAGCATTAGAAAGGAGTTTTAAATTAAACACAAATAGAGAAGAGGTTAGGCGTCGTTACACGGAGAGGTATTTGATGAGTATTTGTGCAGATAAATATGAACAGATATTTAAATAAGAGGCTATATGGAAGTTTTGTCAATAGTTACAAATATTAGTCGCTATGGTGGTGCTCAAAAAGTCATGATGGATATTCACCATGGTCTTAAAGGACAGTTGTCATCAAAAATTTTAAGCCTTCAGGCATTTGATACTGTACATCCTCAATATTTTTTGTCTGAAGCGGACTTTATACGTTTTGGGAATCCTCTGCAACTTAATAATAAAACAGTTTTAGTGCATGCGAGAAACTTGTTGCCTTTCCTTCTAGCAATGAAGAAGCTGTTTTTTTTAAATACTAGAATTATTTACGTTAGTCATAGTGTTTATACGACACATAAGAACCTGACATTTTTCCCTAAAGAAATCGTATCGATCTCGAATAAAGTTACAGAGAATCTTCAAAACTATTTTAAGGTTCCGATTATGGATATAAATCTTATTCATAATGGGATCAAGGATTGTCTCGAGACTAATGAATTTCAAGAACCATATCAAGGAGATAAAATACGTATCCTCTATCCTGGGCGTATAAATAATAGTAAAAGACAAGTTCAAATATTAAATGCACTACGAGGAGCTTTAGATAAACGAATTGAAATTCACTTTGCTGGGGTGGGTGAGGATTTTGAAACATTGCTCTCTAACTGTTGGGACGAGCAATTTCAGTGCTTAGGGTTTATTGAGGATATGGATAGGTTAATCATGTCGTACGACTATGTTATGCTTTATTCCTTACAAGAGGGATTGTCGTTGAGTTTGATTGAGGGTTTAATGCATGGAAAACCACTTCTAATGAATGACGTTGGAGGGAATTTAGAAATCGGTATACCGGGGGTTAATGCCTTCTTGTTAAACGATAGACTTGATTTGTTAGCCTTCACATTGAATGGTTTAGTGCATGTTTCTAAAGATGAATACATGAGGCTATCACATAATAGCAGAAGTCATTATCTAGAAAGGTTTCAGTATAAGGATATGATTTATAATTATTTGCAATTGTTGAATAATAGAGCTTGAGTGTAAGAAATCAGTAAAAGGCCTTTAGAATTATCTAAAAAAATAGAATAAAATAGTTTATATGAAAAGTAATGATATTTCAACGATTGATTTTTGTGACATAAAGTTGGTTTGTGCTACAAGGGACGAGTTTGCGAAATTTGCTATAGAGAAATCGCGCGAATATAAGAGTATAATATCGTACTCGTTGAACGGAGAAAGCTTGGCTAAATATCACAATGATGCAAGTTTTCCTCCCTTGTTTCTCCATGCAGATTATGTCCACGCAGATGGCATGTCTATCGTTAAAGCTTCAAAGCTTTTATGTAAACCGAGCCTTCCGGAGCGAATCGCAACTACGGACTGGTTTCATGATGTAGCGAAGTTGTGTGAAGAAACAGGAGAAACACATTATTTTCTGGGAGGTAGTCAAGAGACGATAGAAAAGACGATTCAGAATGTTCAGCGTGCTTATCCTTTACTGAATATTGTTGGATATAGAAACGGATATTTTGATGAAAATCAGTTGAAGCAGGTTGTTGATGAAATAAACGAGTGTTCTCCTCATTTTGTATGGGTAGGTTTAGGGAGACCTAAACAAGAGAACGTTTCGGCTCTGCTGAAGAGAGATACTAAAGTTGGTGTGATTAAAACTTGTGGTGGTTTATTTGATTTTCTCGCAGGAAGTAATCGACGAGCTCCGATGCTATTGCAAAAAATTGGGATGGAGTGGGCTTTTCGTCTTTCTCTGGAGCCTAGGCGACTCTTTAAAAGATATTTTGTAACGAACTACCAGTCTTTAATCATTTTTATGAAATATTATGTTCAAAATAAACAGACAAAGTGATTGAAAATAATATCTCGTAATTAATTACTTATGAGAGATGGGAAAAAATAAAAAATGCTTGATTTAATTTGTTTATGGAAGATGTGAGAGTTTTTTCTGCTGGGGATAATTTGCAACGATTTGGTGGAGCCCAGAAGGTTATGGTGGACGTGCACAATGGTATAAAGAAACGGTATCAAGCAAAAGTTTTGGGACGGTGCAGTTTTGAAGAGATAGATGAGAATTATGGTATTAAAAGAGGAGAGTATCACAAATTGGTGAATCCGCTTTCCTTGAAGAATGCGGTGGTTTTGATACATGCTCGTAAACTTGCAACCTATTATCATATTTTGAATAAATTATTCTTCTTGAATCTAAGGTTAATCTATGTCTCTCATAACATATATGAGAACTTAAAATGTGTTACCTTTCTTCCTAAGAATATAGTTTCAATTTCTGATAAAGTCACAAAAAACTTAGTAGAGTATTTTAATATCCCAAAGGATAATATAACAAAGATTCACAATGGGATTAGAGATAAAGCAAGTATGCAACGAGCTGTAAAAATAGATAGCTCTTTTATACAGATTCTTTATCCTGCTCGTATTAATGACGTCAAACGCCAAGTAGAGGTTGTTAAGTTTCTAAAAGGTAAATTAAAGAAAAATGTTTGTATCACATTTGCGGGAGCAGGGCCCAAAGAATGCGAATTACGAAGTTTAATAACCGGTGATTCTAACTTTCATTTCTTGGGCTTTGTGAAAAATATGGAACCTGTTATTTCGGACAGCGATTACATCATGCTGTTCTCGAAGAAGGAGGGACTGCCAATTTCTCTTATGGAAGGTGTTCGAGATGGTAAGCCTTTGATTATAAATGATGTTGGGGGTAATTTAGAGATAGGAAAACCCGATGAAAATGCTTTTGTGGCTAATAATTGGGAGGACTTATTATCTGTTGTTAACAACTTGCCTTTTAGGTTCGAACCTGAGTACCTCCGTCGAAGTGAAATGAGTTTAGAACTATTTGAGCGAAATTTTAAATATGAAGATATGATCCACAAGTACTGCACATTAATTAACAATGTTGCATGTGGGGGAAGAAATGTGAAACAGGATTAATACACAAAAAGAAAATTCCAATGGAAGTTAAAAAAATAGCCTGCATAGGAGCGGGTTACGTTGGCGGGCCAACGATGTCAGTTATTGCACAAAAGAATCCCGATTTGCAGGTAACTGTCGTAGATCTCAATGCGGAGCGTATAGCGGCTTGGAATAATCAGGATGTTTCTAAACTTCCTATTTATGAGCCCGGTTTAGGAGCTGTTGTGGAGGAGGCAAGAGGAAGAAACCTTTTCTTTTCTACAGATGTAGAAAGAGCTATTGTGGAAGCTGATATGATTTTTATATCTGTCAATACACCCACGAAAACGTATGGAAAAGGAAAAGGACAGGCCGCTGATTTAAAGTTTATTGAACTTTGTGCAAGGCAGATTGCTGCGATTTCTACGACAGACAAGATTGTTGTAGAGAAGTCTACGCTACCTGTTCGTACTGCAGAGACACTGAAGAGCATTTTGGATAATACGGGTAATGGCGTGAATTTCCATATTCTGTCTAACCCCGAGTTCTTAGCAGAGGGGACCGCTATCGCAGATTTGCACGCCCCAGATCGCGTGTTGATTGGAGGCGAAAATACAGAAGCAATTAATGCCTTAGTTCAAGTATATGCTTCTTGGGTACCAAGAGAGCGGATCTTGACAACAAATCTTTGGTCATCAGAATTGTCTAAGCTTGTAGCTAATGCTTTCTTAGCACAGCGTGTATCTTCGATAAATGCGATTTCTGAATTATGTGAAGTGACGGGGGCGAATGTGGATGAGGTTGCTCATGCCATTGGTCAGGACTCTCGTATTGGGTCTAAATTTTTGAAAGCATCCGTTGGATTCGGTGGTTCTTGTTTTCAAAAAGATATTTTGAATTTAGTATATATAGCGCGTTCTTATCACCTGCATAAAGTGGCTGATTATTGGGAACAAGTGGTACTTTTGAACGACCATCAGAAAACTAGATTTGCGGAGAAAATTATAAATACGATGTATAATACTGTTAATGGCAAGCAGATCGCATTTTTAGGATGGGCATTTAAGAAAGATACAAATGATACACGCGAATCGGCGGCTATTTACGTTGCTGATCATTTGTTAGATGAACAAGCAAATATTATTGTTTACGATCCACAAGTAACCGCTGAACAGATTTATAAAGACCTGGATGGCTTGGGCTCACGACCACCAGCGCAAAATCGAGCATTGTTGACTGTGGTTTCGAACCCTTACCAGGCATTAAGTGGCGTGCATGCAGTGGCGGTTTTGACAGAATGGGATGAGTTCAAGACCTATGACTGGTCCTTAATTAAGCAAAATATGAAAAGACCAGCATTTGTTTTTGATGGTAGAAAACTGTTACATGGTGCTACATTGCAAACATTGGGTTTTACATATTACGCAATTGGTGAATAGATAAAACGAAGGAAGTTAATTATTTCAGAACAAGTATGATGAGTACACGGAAAATTTTGGTTACTGGTGCAGCGGGCTTTATTGGTTTTCACCTTTGTAAACGATTAATTGATCAAGGAATCAATGTCGTAGGTTTGGATAATATCAATGATTACTATGAAGTAGGTTTGAAATATGACCGCTTAGAGGAATTAGGAATTGAAAGAATGAAGAGTGAACAATGGGAACAAACCTCCGTATCGTTGCAATACCCTAATTTTTCATTTATCCGAATGAATCTAGAGGACCGAGAGAACCTACCTTTACTGTTTGAAAAACATCAGTTTGACGCGGTTATTAATTTGGCTGCACAAGCAGGGGTTCGTTATAGCTTGGAAAATCCAATGGCATATATTGACAGTAACATTGTAGGTTTTGTAAATATTCTGGAATGTTGTCGTCATCATAAGGTTGATAATTTAGTATATGCATCGAGTTCTTCCGTCTACGGTGAGAACGAGGTTGTTCCTTTTTCTGAGTCGGATAGAGTAGACAATCCAGTTAGTTTATATGCAGCGACAAAGAAAGCAAATGAATTAATGGCACATACTTACAGCCATTTATATAGGTTTTCTACGACCGGTTTACGTTTTTTTACAGTATACGGGCCTTGGGGAAGACCAGATATGGCGCCTATGCTGTTTAGCCGAGCGATCTTGGAGGGCGATCCTATTAAGGTTTTTAATCAAGGAGACATGAGTCGCGATTTTACCTATATTGACGATATCGTTGCGGGTATCGTGATCGCTTTAGAGAATCCAAAAAAGGAAAATGATTGCTACCAGATTTTAAATATAGGAAATGGCTCGCCTGTAAATCTTTTAGAATTTGTTGAAACCTTAGAAATAGCACTAGAAAAAGAGGCAGAAAAAGTGATGTTGCCGATGCAGCCTGGCGACGTTCCTCGCACATGGGCTAATGTTGATAAATTAAGTGGATTGGGTTACCAATCAACGACAGATATTAGAAAAGGTGTAGGAGAGTTTGTTTCTTGGTATAAGAATTACTACAAATAAAATAGTTGATGCTGAATTGATTATGGGTCAGCATCAACTATTATCCCCTTCTTAAAATTGTCGGCGGATATACACTAAGGCGCCAGCTCCGTTATCAAGAAGTTTACCGTGATCAATAGCTATTTTTGTCCCGACCTTCGTGTTTTTATAGAGAAATTTCTCTCCTTGTAAAAGGAATGACATCTGATTTACGGGTGTAAAAATACCTGAGGTAGGAGGTCGATGAATTTCTCCCAATGATCCTCCCCATTCACTCGTGCTAAAAGTGCCATAATGCTTGGCGTATGTTATCTTACTAATTATGGTCGTATTGTACACTAAAAATGAGACCCCGATATGTCCGGCAACAACCCGGTTACTAATGAAATAATCTCGGGGATAACTAATCTGACCTGCCCGAGCAGCATGTGAGGGAACAATCAGTGGATTACCCAAGCCGACCTGTTTATAGGACCAACCTTCCGTATAGTAGTAATTATTATAATAATCTTCATCGCCAGATTTTGTTGGTTTAGACCATGGATAACCCGCTTGATCTTTCGAGTAGAAGAACTCAACAAGGAACTTGTGCCAGTCTACATTTTTTTGTGTTTTTCGGTAATTATTGTTTGTTAACGTGATGCCGTTTAAGCCGTCTTTGATGTTTGCGAGGTTAGCTAAGGCTCCTACATCGTAAAAATTTTGTCTGTAAGCCATCAAGCTAATGCTACCTAAATTGTATGAAGCCCCAAGGTCAATAGATCCTTGATGATTCCCAATTTTAGAACGAGGAATACCCGAACCTCGCCCACCATAAGCCTTTCCAATAGTGACATACGCTAGCGTTTGTAAGAAATTTAGGTCATACAAACTTCCGTATACTTTTTCTTCGCTTCCCCATTGAGCTTGATGATTGAGCCCTCCATATAGTGCGAGTTTCCAGGTGGACTTGCCTATTCTACCGTATAATGATTTTTGATGTAAAAGGGTGTGTAGTTGATTATCTGTCGGACGTTTCTTGAAAAGAGAAGGGTCAACCGGATGCTTGCCCATATATCCATTTGCGAAATTTCCTTTAATAGAGAAAAGGCCCCCGAACCACGGTATACGGTAATACTCTGGAATGCTAATTTCGAACTTAGGTACCCCAAGTGCATTCCCGGAAACGGCAAAATTTCCGGAGGTCAGCAAGGTGTCACCATTCAATCCCATTACATCCTTGCTACGACCAAGCTTGGCTTCAAACATAGCAAACCGTACCCGTACATGCGCATCAATGACCTGCGCTTGAGTTTCCTTGCCGAGGTTTACGCGTCCCTCTAACCCGTAGCCCCAATCCCAGTTTGAATTTCCATTTGCGCGCCTTCCTTGCCACTCACCAGGATGTTTGTAATTTCTAAAGCCGCGAAGGATCATACTTCCAGACCCACCTTCGACCGGTACAGATCCATATTGATTGGAACGCATCCAAAAGGGAACGGCCTTAGAGCCGGCAAAACCACCTTGAAGCTCAATGGCTAATCCTTTGTGAGAGACGCTGTCTTCTTGCTGTGCAAAAAGTAAGGAGGGAGCTAATAGTAGGTGAAAAACTATTAACCAGGGGTTAAATCTAATCATCGCCTAAAGATAGTGAATTCGCTCAAATAGTTGATGTGCAGATCAATGAAAAATATCTAATTCTTCGAAAGAAAATTCAAAAAGAAGAGTGCGGCGGACGAATTCCTAAAGTTATCTCAACGTAACATTTCAATCGAAAAGCATCTTTTCCTACAAATATTTTTATCAACATAACTTTCATGTTCCATTTTTCAGTATTTTTAACGCCATCAACCACTTGTAGAAAATATTGGGGTCTCCAAAGTGGGAGAAGAACGCGCTTTTAGAAAAGTATAATAAATGCATTTTAATAAATTAACATATATGTTTAAGAATTTTGTCTTTGGCCTTGCTTTGATTTCGATTATTGCGTGTGGGTCAAAACCACGGGTCAGTTTAGATGAGGAGAATTTGGGGCTTAAACCATCGGCGCAACACGAAGTGATTGCGAGTGAAGTTGCCAACCTACTGGAGAATCATAGCTATAAGAAGGTTCCAATGACGGACTCACTTTCGGCTATTGTCTTTGATAATTTGTTGAAATCGATGGATCAGGGGCGCAACTATCTCCTGCAATCAGATGTTGACCAGTTCCAAAAATATAAAAATACCGTGAGCCAAGATTTCCGTAAAGGTGATCTGTCTGCGCCATTCTTTATGTTCAATGTATATTCCGATCGCTATTTGCAGTGTATGGAGTATGCGTTAACACAAGTGGATGTGAAGCATGATTTTACGGTTAATGAGAATTATGTCGCATATCGGGAGAAGCTACCTTATTTTAAAACGGATAAGGAACTGAAAGATCAGTGGCGTAAACGCGTAAAGTATGACCTTTTGAATCTTCGTTTAACAACGACTGATAAAGATTCGGTGGACATGGAGAAGCATAAAGAGACGTTACGTAAGCGATATAAAAACTTGATTTCTCAAGCTAAGAAAACAAATTCTAATGATGCTTTTCAGTTGATTATGACAGCGTTAACGGATGCGGTAGACCCACATACGACATATTATAACCCTTCCTTTGCGCAAGCATTTAATGAGGGAATGTCGAATACATTTGAAGGTATCGGCGCGCGTTTGCAGATGGAGAACGAGATGGTAACGATAAAAGAAGTTATCGCTGGAGGTCCCGCCTTTAAGGACAAGAGCTTAAATGTGGACGACAGAATTATTGCAGTAGCGCAAGGAGATGGCGAGTTTGATGATATCATCGGATGGCGCTTGGATGCTGCTGTGGCAAAAATCAAAGGTCCAAAAGGAACCGTGGTTCGATTAAAGATTATTCCGGCCGGGCAGGAGCTTACTGCGCAACCGAAAATTGTTTCGTTGAACCGCGAAAAGATTGTGGTTGAAGAGGAGTCTGCATTGAAAGAAATTAAAATGATCAAAGGAGAAGACGGGAAAACCTACAAAATTGGTTTAATCAAACTTCCTAAGTTTTATATTGATTTTGCTGCCTTGCGCGCGCGTGATCCTAACTACAAAAGTACGACACGAGATGTGCGTCTGATTTTAGATACGTTGAAGCAAGAGAAAGTGGATGCGGTGGTACTCGACTTACGTCAAAATGGCGGAGGGTCTTTGCAAGAGGCGATCGAGCTTACTGGATTATTTATTGATAAAGGACCTGTTGTGCAGGTACGTGATACGCGTAACCGAGTACAGGTTGATAGCGATGAAGAACCTGGTGTGGCATGGGACGGTCCGTTTGGCGTTATGATAAACAGATTTTCGGCTTCGGCTTCTGAAATCTTCGCGGGCGCGATTCAGGATTATGGTCGAGGTATCGTTTTGGGTTCACAGTCTTACGGTAAGGGTACCGTGCAGTCGGCTATCGAAATGTCGCGCTTTATTAGTGCGACGAATAAACTTTTGTTAAAAGCAAAAGGAGAAGATAAAGATCCAGATACCCCGAACGGTGCTCCGGAATATGGACAAATCAATATCACGATGGGTAAATTCTACCGTGTTACAGGAAGTAGTACACAACATAAGGGGGTATCCCCGGATGTGTCTTTCCCAACGCAATATACGGCGGAGAAATTTGGAGAGAGTTCGGAACCATCTGCTTTACCATGGGATCAAATTAAGCCAACAAATTACAAACGGGTGGCTGATTTGACTGCGGTAACACAAAAGCTTAATGCGGTACACGAAACCCGAATGAAGAAATCCCCAGAGTACAAATACTTGTTAGAAGATATTGAAGAATTCAAGAAACTGGACAATGTGGAGGAGATTAGTCTGAATCAAGTCGAACTACAGAAAGAGAGAGATCGTGTTCGTGCGAAAAATAGAGCACGTATCAACAAAGGGTTGGAGTTGAGAGGATTGCCTTTGTGGAAGGAAGGGCAGCCACAACCAAAAGTAGATTTTGACTTTGTGTTAGATGAAAGCTTAAATGTAATGGCTGATTTTATTCGGTTGGGTAAGTAGAGACACAAGAATTATCTGCGGTAAGCCTTGGGGGCTGTGTCTAAAGATAGCAGTAAAGGACTTTAGGTCTAATAGTAAAAAAATGATATTATCAGATAAGCGAATTTTAGAAGAGATAGACAATGGTTCAATTGTCATTGAACCATTTGATCGGAAGTGTTTGGGTACAAATTCCTATGACGTGCACTTAGGTAAATATTTGGCGACCTATAAAGATGCTGTATTAGATGCCAAAAAGCATAATGAGATTGAGCATTTTGAGATTCCAGCCGATGGTTTTGTGTTGGAGCCTGGAAAATTGTACCTGGGTGTTACGTTAGAGTATACAGAGACACATGGGCATGTTCCTTTCTTAGAGGGGAAGTCGAGTACAGGGCGTTTAGGGATTGATATCCACGCTACAGCAGGAAAAGGAGATGTTGGTTTTTGTAATACATGGACCTTAGAAATTTCTGTGGCGCAGCCTGTACGAGTTTATACCGGTATGCCTATCGGACAGCTAATTTATTTCGTAGTGGAAGGTGAAATTGAAACGCTGTACAATAGTAAAGGAAATGCAAAATATAACAATAAGACCATTAGACCGGTCGAAAGCATGATGTGGAAGAATGCTTTTTAAAACAAAAGGGAGAACAATTGTTCTCCCTTTTGTTTTATAGAGTGCTTTGGTTAGCCTCCAAATTCCATAAGGTAGGCTTTAAGGAAGTCATCTAAATCGCCATCTAAAACCGCTTGCGTATTAGAGGTCTCTACATTGGTACGTAAATCCTTTATTAGTTTGTATGGGTGCAATACATAGTTGCGAATCTGTGAACCCCATTCAATCTTTTTCTTAGACCCTTCAATAGCAGCAGTAGCTTCTTGTCTTTTACGCATCTCTATTTCATAAAGTTGTGACTTCAGTAATCGAAGTGCATTTTCTTTGTTTTGGAGCTGTGATCGTGTTTCCTGGTTTTTAATAATAATACCTGTTGGTTTGTGGTGTAAGCGCACGGCAGTTTCCACCTTATTAACATTTTGTCCACCTGCACCGCCCGAGCGGAAAGTGTCCCACTCTATCTCTGAGTCTTTAACATCAATCTCAATATTATCATCTACTAAAGGGTACACATACACCGAGGCAAAGGAAGTATGTCGCTTGGCATTAGAGTCGAAAGGGGAGATCCGTACTAAACGGTGCACGCCATTTTCTCCTTTTAAATAACCGTAGGCAAAATTTCCTGAAAACTGTAGCGTTACTGTTTTTATTCCAGCAACATCACCCTCTTGGTAATCTTGTTCAGTGACCTTACATCCATGTTTCTCTCCCCACATAATGTACATCCGCATCAACATAGCTGCCCAATCACAGGATTCGGTGCCGCCAGCACCAGCTGTAATCTGCAGGATGGCATCTAATTGATCTTCCTCCGCACTGAGCATATTTTTAAACTCGAGTTCTTCAATCTGACTTAACGCTAAATTGTGTTGCTCTTCGAGTTCTTTTTCTGTCGCATCTCCACTTTGGAAAAACTCGTACAGTACAATGGTGTCTTCAATCGTACTGTTTACCTCATCGAACTGGTCCGTCCATACTTTTTTATTCTTGATCGCATGTAAGACTTTTTCGGCTTCTTTTGGAGCGTCCCAAAAAGTCGGTTCCAGTGTGATGGCTGTTTCTTTGGCTATTTCTTCTTTTTTGGCATCGATGTCAAAGATGCCTCCTCAGGGATGTTACACGATCCCTCAAGTCTTGAATGTGTTCTTTGGTCATGATTCAAAAGTAGCGGTAAATAGGCGAAAAAACAAACCTTTCTCCTGCACCTAAAAACTCGATTTTTACACCGTTTTTCTCGGTAAAATTAATTAAGTTTGGTTTAATAAAAGAAATAGAGATGTTGCCCAGAATAGATTTTACAACGACCCAAGCCTACCGATATTTAACGGACCATTTTATCAACGTTAATGTGTATAGTATCAAGGATTTTTTTGCACAAGATCCAGAACGTTACAATAAGTTTTCCGTCCTTTTTAATGATATTTTATTGGATTATTCAAAGAATAGAATAACCGATGAGACACTCGCACTGTTGATGCAGTTAGCACGGGAGTGCGAATTGGAACAAGCAATTGATGCGATGTTTAAGGGAGAAAAGATTAATGAGACGGAAGGACGTGAGGTGCTACATACCGCATTACGTAATCTTTCGTCTACACCTGTGGAAGTTGATGGGACTGATGTAATGCCGCAAGTACGGGCGGTTTTGGCACGTATGAAAAATTTTAGTGCCCGTGTAATTGGTGGTGACTGGAAAGGCTTTACAGGAAAAGAAATTACCGATGTTGTAAATATTGGCATTGGAGGTTCCGATTTAGGGCCAGTCATGGTGACAGAGGCTTTAAAAGCATACCGCACGCGATTGAATGTCCACTTTGTGTCGAATGTGGATGGCACACATATTGCCGAAACACTTAAGCCTTTAAATCCAGAAACAACACTTTTCTTGGTGGCTTCCAAAACATTCACTACACAGGAGACAATGGCGAACGCAGAGTCGGCAAAGGCCTGGTTTTTGAAAGCAGGAGCTGCGGCGGGGGATGTTGCTAAACACTTTGCGGCTTTAAGCACGAATGAAAAAGGTGTAGCAGCTTTCGGGATCGATACCGCTAATATGTTTGAGTTTTGGGATTGGGTTGGCGGACGTTATTCGTTATGGTCGGCCATCGGTCTTTCTATTGCTTTGGCCATTGGATTTGATAATTTTGAAAAATTATTAGCTGGCGCCCACGCCGCGGATAATCACTTTAAGACGGCGAGCTTTGAAGATAATATCCCTGTGATCTTAGCTATGTTGGGGGTTTGGTATAACAATTTCTTTGATGCGGAAAGTCACGCTATCCTACCATATGACCAGTATTTACATCGTTTTGCGGCGTATTTCCAACAGGGAGATATGGAGAGCAATGGTAAATATGTAGATCGGAATGGTAATCGTGTTGATTATGAAACAGGTCCCATAATTTGGGGTGAACCTGGCACGAATGGTCAACATGCTTTTTATCAATTGATCCATCAAGGGACGAAGCTAATCCCTTGCGATTTTATTGCACCTGCAGTTTCACATAATCCGATTGGAAACCATCATCAACTTTTGCTTTCTAATTTCTTTGCGCAAACGGAAGCCTTAATGAACGGTAAATCCGAAGGTGAAGTGATTGCTGAGCTCACGGAGCAAGGAAAGTCGGAACCTGAAATTGAGCGGTTAAAGAATTTTAAAGTGTTTGAAGGAAATAGACCGACAAATTCTTTTTTGGTGAAAAAGGTGACACCAGAGACATTAGGCACATTGATTGCTTTCTATGAACACAAGATTTTTGTGCAAGGCATTATTTGGAATGTCTTTAGTTTTGATCAATGGGGAGTAGAATTGGGTAAGCAGTTGGCCAATAAGATTCTTCCTGAGCTGAAAGCTGAAGGAGAAGTGGAAAGTCATGATAGTTCGACCAACGGATTGATCAATCAGTACAAGGCCTGGCGTTAAATGAAATAGTTGGATATTTGGCAAGTTTGTTGCCGTAATCTGATATGAGCGCTGAGCGCGATGACGAGAAGTAATTAAAATCGTTACCTTTGATGTTGATGAGTATGACCTTTACAGCGATAGATTTTGAATTGGCAACAGCAGATTATACAAGTGTATGTGCCGTAGGTATAGTGAAGGTAGAGAATAGTCAGATTGTGGATGAATTCTACGGTCTGGTCCAACCTCCTGGGAATAAATATATGTGGCAGACCACACGTGTTCATGGTATAAAATCTAAGGATACGAAGGATGCACCCACTTTTGCGGAAATTTTTCCGAAGATAGAGCCCTATCTAAAACAACAAAAAATGGTGGCGCACAATGAGAAATTTGATCGCGAGGTTTTGATGAAGACAATGACGCGATTTGAGCTGCCTTATAAATCCCTGCAATTGCCTAAAATGTGGGAGTGTACGAGTAAAATTTATAGTGCGAAAGGGTTTAAAAAGACGAAATTAAGTATTTGCTGTGCGATTATGGGGATTGAGTTACATCACCATGATGCGCTATCGGATGCACGAGCGTGTGCACAGTTGTACATCAGGCGTGATCAAGTTACCAGCGAATTGATAATGAAACATTTTCCAAATACGGAAATAGAAATAAAAGAGCATAAAGCAATATGAGTAATGTTATTAATGTGATCCTATCCGGTGGAGTTGGATCTCGATTGTGGCCATTGTCCCGAAAGTCTAAGCCGAAACAATATCTCCCATTTTTTCAAAATAAGTCTTTGTTTGGATTAACGATAGAACGAAACGAGAAGGTATGTAACCATGTATTGCTCGTTGGTTCTGTTCAGAACATAGATTTGGCTAAAGAAGAGCTTAGTAAGGTTTCACATGATATTATTGTAGAGGCGGTGCCACGGAATACAGCCGCGGCTATTGCGTTTGCTGCTTTATCCACGGATCCGGATGATATTCTTGTGGTTACACCTTCAGATCACTTGATTGAGGGAGAGGAACAGTATCTACAAGCACTTAAGCGTGGTATTGAGTTCGCAAAGGAAGGATTCTTAGTGACATTTGGAATAAACCCAACTCGTCCAGAGACAGGTTATGGATATATTGAGGCAGCTGGAACCGATGTATTGTCGTTTCGTGAGAAACCAAACTATGAGACAGCAAAAGACTTTATCAAGCAAGGTAATTTCTTTTGGAACTCGGGTATTTTTTGCTTCAAAGCAAGTACTTACCTGCAAGAACTAGAACGCTTTGATCCAAAGTTGTATACGGCCGCGAAAGCAGCTTTCGACGGGGCTAAGGATGGGGTGTTGGATGAAGAGCTTTCCATGCGTATTCCGTCTAAAAGTGTTGATTATGCTATTATGGAACGGAGTGATAGTATTAAGGTAGTTCCTTCGTTTTTCCAGTGGTCCGACATGGGGTCTTTCGACTCGCTATATGACTACCTAATCACTAAAGGACATCCAAAGGATGAAGCAGGAAATGTGGTGATTGGTGGTTCGAAGCATACCGTTTTCCTTGGTCTTAAAAATTGTATTGTGGTCAATACGGATGATGCTGTCTTAATTATGGATAAAGCGCATGCGCAAGATGTAAAGCATGTGTACGAGACATTAGAGAAAGAAGGATCGACATTAGTTTAGTAAGCAAGGTAGGGAAGCATGGATAAGAAAATTGCCGTAATTGGTCAAGGGTATGTTGGGCTTCCTTTAGCATTGGCTTTTGCTGCTCACCACCCTGTGGTGGGATTTGATATTGATGCCGTGCGCGTCGCGGAGTTGAATCAAGGATATGATCGTACGTTGGAAGCGGAGACGTCTTTGATTCAACAGATGCTTGACAAGAGTGAGCGAGGAGAGGGGGGATACCGTGCGAGCACACTGACCGAAGATATTGAAGATGCTTCGGTGTATATTGTCACAGTTCCTACGCCTATTGATGAGTTTAATGCGCCCGATTTACGGTTCTTATTGACTGCGTCTGAGATTATAGGTCGTGTGTTGAAATCCGGAGATATCGTGATTTATGAATCGACCGTGTATCCTGGATGCACAGAAGAGGATTGTGTGCCGGTGTTGGAGCGTGTGTCGGGATTGGTGTATAATGAAGATTTCTTTGTGGGTTACTCGCCTGAGCGTATTAATCCGGGAGATAAGACGAGGACCTTGCAAAATGTTGTTAAGGTTACTTCTGGAAGTACGTCTGCGGTTGCCGAGGAGATTGATGCATTATATCGCAGAATTATTACGGCAGGTACCTTTAAAGCTTCCTCGATTAAGGTTGCCGAAGCGGCAAAAGCGATTGAAAATGCGCAGCGCGATGTTAACATCTCGTTTGTCAATGAGTTAGCGTTGATTTTTGATCGGGTGGGGATAGATACGCATGAAGTTCTGGAAGCCGCGGGCACAAAATATAATTTCTTAAAGTATAAACCTGGTTTAGTCGGAGGACACTGTATCTCGGTCGATCCGTATTATTTGGCACATAAAGCTTCACAGTTGGGTTATCATCCCGAAGTAATTTTGTCGGGTAGGCGCGTGAACGATCGGATGGCGGAATTTGTAGCTTCCAAGGTGGTTAAATTGATGCTCAATAAGGAAATCGCTGTTAAAGGAGCAGATGTTTTGATACTAGGGATGACCTTTAAAGAGAATTGTCCAGATATCCGAAATACCAAGGTAATGGATATTTACGATGAGTTAAAGCAATATGGTGCGGTCCCACATATATTCGACCCTTGGGTAAATGTAGTGGAAGTACAGCAAGATTTCGGTGTTTCTATTTTAAAGAAACTTGATGACCGAGCTGTTTCCGCTTATGACGCTGTTATCTTAGCTGTGGCACACCAAGATTTTCTGGATATAAACATGAGCGAACTTCGTAAGCCTCAGTCTGTTTTATTTGACTGTAAGGCTGTGCTTGATCGGACGCAAGTAGATGCGAGGCTATAGCGCTTGTTTAAGACAGGTTTTGCTAGCGTGAAAAACTAGCTGAACACTTCGCGGTTTCTTCGACTTTACAAGAAACGAGCTCCACGCCAAGGCCTTCTAATTGTTGTGGTCCTATTTTCTCGACCATATATTGAGCAATGTTTTCTGCTGTAGGGTTGAAAGGAACAATGACAAGACTTTCACTTGCAACCAATTTTAGCTGCTCCAATAGTTCATCCTTCTCCCAAATTAGGAATTTGTGATCAAAATTATCCTCTAACCACATACAAAGTTGAGATTTGATAACAGAGAAGTCTATAACGCGACCTATCTCATCCAATGCCGTTGAGGCTATGGTGAAGTGTATGCGGTAATTATGCCCGTGTAAAAAACGACATTTCCCTTCGTGTCCAACAACACGATGTCCACATGAAATATCGTGGTATCTCTCTGCAATTATCATAGCACAAAGGTAGGAATAGAAAGGCTTTTAGAGAAGCCTTTCCGAAAATCTATCTATTTTATCAATGGATAGCTGCTGCATAATTTGATACAAATGGGTTTTGAACATGTTGATCGTGTGCTCACCTCCATGGTCACCGAGTGCACCCACCCCATACATAAAAGGTCTACCCATAAAGTTAAAGGCCGACCCAACAGCATGCGCACGGGCTAAATCTACCCCCGAACGAATTCCTCCGTCCATCATAATCTTGATCTTATCTTTATATGCTGGATTATTTGCGAGGCGGATCAATGAATTGATCGACGATTCGGCCGCATCGAGTTGCCGGCCACCGTGATTGGAAACAATTACACCATCCGCACCTAATTGTATGGCCTCTTGCATATCTTCATCGGTCGCAATGCCCTTTAATACGAGCGGTCCTTTCCAGCGTTCACGAATGGCTTTAATTTTTTCAAATGTAACTTTACCCGTAAAGGTCTTGTTCATAAATTGGCCCAACTGGCTGAGGTCGAGGCCAGCCTCCATATATGGTTTTAATGTAGCGAAGGAGGGGATACCTTGTTGTAAAGTTTTTATTCCCCATGTCGGGCGGATCATGGCTTGAAAAATGTTAGCGATATTCATTTTTGGAGGCATAGATAATCCACTTTTAATTTCTCTATAACGCAGTCCAAAAGCGGGAACGTCGACCAACACAACTAATACAGGACATTCTACGGCCTGTAGGCGGTTTAAGATATCGTCGCGAAGGTGATCCTCGGTTGGATGATAAAGCTGAAACCAAGCAGATCCTTCGGAGACCTCGGCAATCCGTTCAATACTGGATGTGGATACGGTGCTTAAGATATATGGGATTTTTTCCTTAGCGGCTGCTTTAGCTAAGATTTCCGGCGCATTAGGCCACATTAATCCTTGAAGGCCAATAGGTGATATGCCAAAAGGAGCGCTGTATTTTTTGCCGAACAATTCTGTTGAGAGGTCTATGTTACCATTTTCCGCAAGGTAGCGTGGTTTGAGGTATATATGGTCAAAATCGCTCTCATTGCGTTGTAGATTGAATTCTTCGTTGGCTCCGCCTTCAAGGTAGTCAAAAGCGAATTTTGGAATACGTGTTTTGGCTTTCTTACGTAAATCAGCAACAGATGGGTATGCCGAATTGTACGGAAAGGTAAGTTTGGTACTCATGTGGTTTATGTTAATTATTTAGTGTAGAAAGATACATACTTTTCAGGGAATAGCTGTCCTGCGCTGTACAGTTAAATAAAATAAGGCTGTACCCGATTTGGATACAGCCTTATTTATACGGTTACGTATGCACGACTAAAGGCCGAAAGCTTCTTTAACCTTGTCTACAAAGTCAAGTTTCTCCCAAGTAAATAGGTTTACTTCGACTTCCTTGATTTCGCCTGTTGTACTTTCAAAGGTCTTTGTTACGGTTTTTGGAGTACGTCCCATATGACCATAAGCCGCAGTTTCAGAATAGATTGGGTTACGTAAACCTAAGCGTGTTTCAATCCCGTAAGGCGTCATGTCAAATAGTTCGGTGATCTTGGTTGCAATTTCTCCGTCGTTTAGATTTACTTTGCTCGTGCCGTAGGTATTAACATAGATACCCATTGGATCTTTAACACCTATAGCATAAGATATCTGTACTAAAATTTCATCAGCTACACCGGCCGCCACTAAATTTTTTGCGATATGACGTGTTGCATAAGCCGCTGAACGATCTACTTTCGAAGGATCCTTGCCAGAGAATGCACCACCACCATGTGCTCCTTTTCCACCGTAGGTATCAACGATGATCTTACGTCCCGTTAGGCCTGTGTCGCCATGCGGGCCACCGATAACGAATTTTCCCGTCGGGTTCACGTGAAACGTGATATCATCGTTAAAGAGTGCTTGCAACTCTGGAGACAGTTGTGCTTTTACGCGGGGAATTAGGATATGTTTAATATCG
The DNA here is from genome assembly GCF_004421025.1 of Sphingobacterium psychroaquaticum. Taxonomy (NCBI): domain Bacteria; kingdom Pseudomonadati; phylum Bacteroidota; class Sphingobacteriia; order Sphingobacteriales; family Sphingobacteriaceae; genus Sphingobacterium; species Sphingobacterium psychroaquaticum. The sequence continues at coordinate 277,925 of NZ_CP038029.1, forward strand.
TCTGTAATCTTTGCCAGCATGGTTGCTTCTTCAGCAAAATCATCGTGTTGGGTAGAGATTACAATTGTGTCGATTCGCTGCGGTTTGTGATCGTCACTATATTCCAACGTTACTTGCGATTTCGCATCGGGTCTTAAATAAGGAATTTCCTTGTTTTCACGACGAAGAGCCGCTAGTTCATACAATAAACGGTGAGCAAGATCTAAGGCGAGTGGCATATAGTTCTCCGTTTCATTACTTGCGTAACCAAACATGATTCCTTGGTCGCCGGCACCTTGTTCTTGTTTCGTTTTACGATCTACCCCTTGGTTGATATCCGCAGATTGCTCATGGATAGCCGACAATACGCCACAAGAGTTTGCTTCAAACATATACTCGGATTTGGTATAACCAATTTTTTCGATCACCGAGCGAGCGATTTTTTGAACATCCAGGTAAATCTTAGATTTTACCTCGCCAGCAAGGACCACTTGTCCTGTGGTAACCAAAGTCTCGACAGCAACGCGTGCATCCTCATCCCATGCGAGAAAATTATCAATTAAAGCGTCAGAGATTTGATCTGCAACTTTATCGGGGTGTCCTTCGGACACAGATTCTGAAGTAAATAAATATGCCATTTTGCGTTTTTATTATCGATATTACGCCAGTCGGAGAGGGGCCAAGTAGAAGTGGAAAAACATTTAATTTTCGGTTTTAGCACTTTTTTACCGTGGTTGCAATCTCCTTGAGGCATAGGTAAATATGCCGTGCGCAAATCAGTCCACTTTTTTGTCGAGCAAAAATACTACTCTTTCCTCATTTTTAAAAGTATTTAACGATAAAGTGGAGTAGTAAAAGGATTTGTCTATCTTTATCTCCGTAAGAGCTGATATATATATATGCGTAAGCGAATCCTATTTGTTATTAACCCAATTTCTGGCGGAAAGAAGAAAACAGCATTTAATAAACAGGTGTTGGAGGTGCTCGATTTAAAAAAATTCGACCCTACGTTCAAGATCACGAATCACCCAAATCATGCGTATGAACTGGGTAAACAAGCGATAAAGGAAGGTTATGATGCTGTAGTCGCTGTCGGGGGAGATGGTACGATCAATGAATTGGGTTCTGCTATTCTAGGGACAGATATGCCGCTCGGTATTATCCCTGAAGGATCGGGCAATGGATTGGCCTTATATCTGGGTATTCCGCTGAACGAGTCCGCTGCCTTGCGGCGAATCAATAGATTTGAAACGGTAGAGGTGGACACGGGAGAGATTAACGGGAGAAACTTCTTCAATATAGCCGGTATAGGTTTTGATGCCTTTGTGAGTGATCATTTTGCGACGGAGAATATTCGAGGGCCTATCGGCTACCTTCGTTCTTCCTTAAACGTGTTTAGTAAATTCAAACCCAGCGTGTACCGATTGGAAATCGATGGCAAAGCATATGAACGGGAGGCCTTTATGATCAGTGTTGCAAATTCACCGCAATATGGTAACAATGCATATATCGCACCGCAGGCTTCTATAAATGACGGTATTTTGGATGTTTGTATCGTTCATAAGTTTCCTTTGTATTTATTACCTAAGATGGTCTTTCATTTGTTTACGAAAAGTGCCGATCAATCGGATTATGTGGAAATCATTCCAGGGAAAAATATTCGAATCATCCGTGATGATCGGGGACCTGTGCATGTGGATGGCGAGCCGGTCGACATGGGCGATACGCTCGATATTTCAATTCAGCATAAATCACTAAAAATAATTTGTTAAGTTAAGATGGCAAAGCAGAAAAAACAACGCTTCGAGGGAATTGTCTATTCAACAGCGGATGATTTCTCCTACACAGAGGCCGAAAGCGCCGAGGAATTAGAGACTTTACCGAATGGAAAGCAGAAGCTGAAGGTCTTTTTGGATCGTAAGGCAAGGAAGGGTAAAGTTGTTACAATAGTGGATGGCTTTATTGGCGCCGATGAAGATTTGCAAGCGCTTGCAAAGGTATTAAAACAGCGATGTGGTGTCGGGGGAGCTGCGAAAGATGGTGAAATTTTGATACAGGGAGATTTTAAGCAAAAGGTTTATGATATTCTTATCGCAGAAGGATTTTCAGTAAAAATGGCTGGCGGATAGTTGTTTAAGGAACTTTTTATTTTTTTTGGTTTTATCTTTCACCCTTTTCTACCTCTTAAGCTTGCTGAAGCGAATTTATGTTTAAACAGACTGTTTGCACTTTGTTTTAGTGAGTGAATACTTACTTAATTTTTGCAAGTAACAATTTTTTAATTTGCATAAACCAAAAAAAATAGTTTTCATTGTAAAATATATCGCACTAAACCGCAATATATCGAAAGGTGACAACTACCGGAACGGAACGGAAACCGCTGATGGGTTCGCTGGTATTTGGATGTTTGGGAAAGACATAAATAAATGTAAAGAAAATTTTATTTTTAATACAAAACAGTATATTTGTTTTGCGCGAAAGCAAGGCAAGTGCCTTTAAATTGCATTAATTGAATTAAACATTAATATTAAACAACAGTAAAAATCTAAAAATTAGTAAAATGGCAAACGCACCAAAAACTACTACTCCTGCTAAAAATGAAAGCGGAAATTCAGGTAATTTATTTGCGAGTTTAGCAATTATCATTTGTTTCATCATCGGTTACCTTGTATGGAAATTTGTAATGGGAGCTCCATCTAACTTTATCGATAACAACCCTGTTAACCAACCGCTTCCAGGTAACTACCTAGGTATGGTTTACCACGCTGGTGTAGTTGTACCTATCTTGATCGGTTTATTCCTTATGGTATGGGTATTCGCTATCGAGCGTTTTATCGTTATCAACAGAGCATCAGGAACAGGTAACGTGGGTAACTTCGTAAGAAAAATCCAAACATTAATCAATGGTGGAAACATCGATTCAGCTATCGCTGAGTGTGACAAACAAAAAGGTTCAGTAGCTAACGTAGTTAAAGCTGGTCTTTTAAAATACAAAGACGTTTCTGGTAACACAGGTTTAGATTCAGAAAAATCTGTTTTGGCTATCCAGAAAGAAATTGAAGAAACAACAGCATTAGAAATGCCAATGTTAGAGAAAAACATGAACGTTCTAGCAACATTAGTTTCTATCGGTACATTGACAGGTCTATTAGGTACAGTAACAGGTATGATCAAGGCCTTCTCGGCATTGGCAACTGGTGGTGCGCCGGATTCAGCGAAATTAGCAAACGGTATCTCTGAGGCCTTGATCAACACGGCTACAGGTATCGCGACATCTACATTCGCTATCGTATTGTATAATATCTTGACTGCTAAAATTGACAACTTAACTTATTCTATCGATGAGGCTGGTTTCTCAATCGTACAAACGTACGCTGCAAACCACAAATAAGACGATTTGAAAAAAATCGAATTTCTTTTATGGAATTTGATCTTTTCAATCATCATGTATCAAAGAATAGGAATTGTTAATTAAAAGAAGTAAAGAAAATGGGTAAAGCAAAAGTAAAAAGAGCCAGTACATCCATCGACATGACGGCGATGTGTGACGTATCGTTCTTGCTTCTTACTTTCTTCGTTTTGACCGCTACAGCGCGTCAACCTGAGGTTTTGCCAGTAGACGTTCCAGCATCTTCAACGCCAGATAAACTACCAGACGATAATGTTTCTATTATCTCTGTAGGTAAAGGCGGCAAAGTGTTTTTCAGTATTAAAAATCCTACAGTACGTGAGGAGACTTTGAAAAGCATGTCTGCAAAGTATGATATTGCGTTCTCGGACAAAGACTACGAAGAGTTTAAGAAAATGGACGAATTTGGCGTTCCGTTGAAAAATATGCGCCAGTTGCTTTCTCTTGGTAACGATCAACGTAAAGAAAATATCCAACCTGGAATTCCAGTGGATAGTACGGAGACGAATTCAAATGAGTTGTATCAGTGGGTACAGCAGGCTCGTTTGGCTACGATCAAGTACAACAGAGACCGTGAAGGAGAGAAGGATTTCGTGGATCCAGGACCGATGAAGGTCGCTATTAAAGCGGATGCAAACGAAAAATATCCAACGATTAATTTAATTATCGAAACTCTTCGTAACCAGAAGCAAAACAAGTTTAGTTTTGTAACAGGCTTGAGAAACGAAAGTAAGTAGATTAAAAATTTAAAAAATGGCAGAATTAAATCAAGATAGTGGGAAAGGTGGAAAAGGCGGGAAAGTAAGAGCCAAGAAAAACGGTGGTAAGGTCGATTTGACCGCCATGGTAGACTTAGCATTCTTATTGATTACCTTCTTCATGCTTACTACGTCATTAAATAAGCCTCAAGCGATGGATGTGGCGATGCCTGACAAGAACAAAATTGATGCGAACGACAATTTAGAAATTGCCGATACGCGCTCAATTACGCTTCTATTAGGTTCGGACAATAAAATTTCTTGGTATTACGGACAGTTGGCAAAACCTATTTATCAACCTGCAACGGTAGAATATGGTAAAGATGGTATTCGTCAAGTGCTTCTTAAAATGCAAAAAGAAGTTCCAGCTCGCAGTGGCGGCAAAGATTTGATCGTTGTAATCAGACCAAGCGAAAAATCAGTACAAAGAAATCTTGTTGATATCTTAGACGAGATGAAAATTGTAGATGTAAAACGCTATATGATTTCAAAAATCAATAATGACGAAATTGAAGTGTTAAAACGCGAAGGTCTTTTCAACGACTAATCGCACTATAAAGAAATTATATGTTTGGTTCTAAATTAGATATATTCAAAAAAGAATGGCTTGATGTCGTTTTTGCGAATAGAAACAAAGAATATGGTGCCTACGACCTACGCAAATTTGCGCCGAAGGCTACTAATATCGGTTTGTTCGCTATCACGGCTTCGGTTCTTGTTTTGAGTGCTCCAAAAGTCTTTAATATTAAGATTTTTCCAGACAAGCCTGTTGAAGAAGCTCCTATGATTACGGAAGTTACTTTAGAGGATTTGGAAATTCCGGAGCCTGAAAAAGAAGAAGAAGAGCCTCTTCCACCAGAAGAAGAACAACCACAACGTATTGCTCAGGAGCCACCTGCTGAAGATCTAGTAAGATTCCCAGAACCGAAGGTTGTGCCGCAGCAGCAAGTAAAAGAAGAGGTTGTGACGCAGGAAGAAATCAAAAAGGAAAACAAAACTCCAGCACGTATTACATTAAAAGGTACGAAAGGTGCTTCAGGTGTACCAACTGGGGAGTTTGGTCCTAAAAAAGTAGAAGGTGCAATCACAGGTTCTGCCGAAGGTAAGCCTGATGGTAACCCAGATATTGATAAAGTGTTTACAGCCGTAGAGGTTAACCCAGATCCACAAGGAGGTATTAATGCATTCCGTAAGTGGGTTCAAGAAAGTTATTCGTATCCGCAAGGTGCAATTGATGCTGGGGTGAAAGGTCAAATCGTTGTTTCTTTCGTTGTTGAAAGAGATGGTAGTTTGACTGACATGAAAGTTGTAAAAGACCTTTCTTATGGAACAGGACAAGCATTGATTAACGTGCTGAAAAAAGCGAAGAAATGGAAACCAGGTATTCAAAATGGTCGTCCGGTTCGTGTACAGTATCAGTTACCGATGACCTTAGATCTTCAACAATAAGATGAGTGGTTTTAACAGAAACACAAAAAAATTTAGTCAGAAATCGCCATCACAGCGATTTCTGTCTATTTTAGGCCTAGCGATGTTTGCCTTTTATTTCATCCTAGGTGTACTGGTGATTTTTTGGAATAATTTTCCCATTGCGATTGATCCGGCATACAAGAATATTTTTGGCGTTTTGCTTATCGTTTATTCTTTTATGCGTTTTGCGCGCTTGTGGCAGAATAATTTTTTTCGCTAGTTCAGTATTGAATTTTTAACGATGGTTTATATGAAAAGATATATCTACGGAGGAATGGCTGCTTTGTTGTTAATGACGACAGTGGGATGCTTTAATACAAAAAATGAAGGGCAATCCAATGTCGACAGTACGGCAGCTCCTAAAGGTGGTTCAAAAGAGGATATTTTAGTAGGGACATTAAATGTCGTGGTAGATGCTTCTATATTCCCATTGATGAGAGAGCAAGAGGAGGTTTTTCTTGCAGCTTATCCCAATGCAAAATTGAACATCATAGTTAAACCAGAAGTTCTTGCTGTTAAAGAGTTGTTAGCTGATAAGGCAACGGTCGCTGTATTGGCCCGTGAGTTGAATGAAAAGGAAAATGAGTATTTTGCTAATCGTTCGATTAAACCACGCGTTTTTCCAGTATGGTCTGATGCCGTTGTGTTTGTTGGTAATACTAAATCGGCTGATACAAGCGTTACTATTCCAGTTGTACTCGATATGATGAAGGGACAGAATGCGAACAATAAGAAATTGATCTTTGATAATTTGAATTCCAGTAGTTTTAGGCAATTACAGGAATTAGGGAAGATAGAAAAAGTTGCTTCCAATTTTGTCGAAGGTGTGGGCGATGCGCGCGGGGTGCTTAACACTGTTATGAACAATAGCGATCGTATCGGTGTCATTAGTTATAATGAATATTTAGATTTGGAATCATCGTTTTCAAATAATATTCGTATCTTGAGCGTGAAGAATACGATTGGTGAAAAGGCAGATAATATGTATTATAAGCCTAACCAATCCACTATTGCAGCAGAACAATACCCATTAAGACGTACTTTTTATGTCTTGAACTATCAACCTAACATGGGATTGGGGATTGGATTTTCTGCTTTTTTAACGGGTGATCGTGGACAGCGAATCGTGCTGAAGTCGGGGCTAGTACCTGCATCCATGCCGGGTAGAGAAATCATTATTAGGGACAATATTTAATTAGGATTCTGCCTATATATTGCAGAGTGAGTGATATCGATAATTTTACTTTTTTAAAGTATCTTTATCTAAGTTTGAAAATAAAAAAGAACACAGATAAATTATGACAAACAGCAAATTAGTTTTAAGTTTATTATTAGCTGGAACAGTTGGTTCTGTAAGTGCGCAAAGCTTAAAAGATGCAAAAGCGGCCATGACTGCTGAGCAGTATGATAAGGCAAAAGGTATGTTGCAAAACTTAGTTGAGAAAAAGGCTAAGGATGGAGAGAACTACTTTTATTTAGGGAAGATCCACTTAATCAATGATAAAGTTGATTCTGCTGCAATTGTATTTAATCAAGGTCTTACAAATGCACCTAAGGAGCAATTGAATAATGTTGGTTTAGGTATTGTTGATCTAATGGGGGGCAATCAAAGTGCAGCTGAAAGTAAGTTTGCTTCTGCAGTTTCTGGACTAGGTAAAAAGGATTACCTTCCTTTATTGTATATCGGTGAAGCATATATCGATGCGCCAAAGCCTGATTACACAAAAGCGATTGAATATTTAACACAAGCGAAAAGTAAGAACGAAAAAGATCCACAGGTCTTTATCGCTTTAGGTGACGCTTATGCGGGCTTAGGTGAAAGTAGTCAAGCTTTCGTGAACTACCGCGATGCAGAGTATATGGATCCGAGCTTGCTTACTCCAAAAATTGGACAAGCTATTATTTCGAGAAGAGCGCAGGCTTATGATGTTGTATTGGAGCAATTAACTGCTTTAGCAAGTGAGAATCCAAACTACGCACCGATCTTCCGTGAGTTGGCAGAGACGTACTATCTTTCTTCTTTGAAAGCACCGGAAGAGAAATATCGTGAAATCAACACCCAAGCGGTAGAAAACTACAAAAAATATTTATCGTTAACAGGTGACCAGTCTGTGGAAGCAAAAACACGTTATGCCGATTTCTTGGTATACTCTGGTAACTACGATGAGTTGAAGAAAGTATCCCAAGAGTTAGCTAATGCGCCGGGGGTGGATTCAAAAGTATTCCGTTACCTAGGTTATACTGCATACTTGCAAGATAAGGATTATGCGAAAGCAGCGGAATATATGAATACGTTGTTCTCTCGCGTAAAACCTGAACGTTTGATCCCTCGTGATTACTTGATGGCTGGTTTAGCAAACCTTACAGCAGGAGATGAAGCAAAAGGCTTGTCTTTGTTGAAAGAAGCAATGGCTAAACAGACAGAAGACGATAACTTAGAAGCAGAAATTGCAGAAACAGCATTTGCCAAATACCAAGACGGTGAAGTTGATGCGGCCGTTAAAATCTTCAGAATTCCGGCATCGATGCCAACTTCTGATTACTACTATGATGCGAACTTCTATTTAGGTTCAGCACTTTATGGTAACGGTTCAAAACTTGTTTCTCCAGGCGAAGGTGAAGAGGTTACGCCAGAACTAGGTAAAGAAAAACTAGAGAAAGCTAGACCAATCTTAGAAGAAGCTGTAAAAGCATTAGGTATTGTTGCAGCTGCTAATAAAGAAGATATCGTGAAAAAGTATAGTGTAAATGCATTGTACTATAAAGGATTAGCTGAACTTGCTCTAGATAATGTAATGTATGATCCAGAGAAAGCACAAGGTTTGTTTGTTGATACATTTACAAAACTTTTGGCTGCTGTTAAAGCTTCCACTATCACTGATGCTGAAAAGATCCCTTACTTAGTTGATGCAAACAACTACCTTGGATATTTCAGCTACTTGAAAGGTAATAATGCTAAAGCTAAGACGTACTTCGAAGAGACGTTGAAGGTTAGTCCAGATGATGAGTTCGCAGGACAATTCGCAGGGCAATTATAAGATTTTTCTTATTCTATAAAAAGGGCTGATTTTTCAGCCCTTTTTTTGTTGTTATTTAGACCGTATATAAGTAGTTTTTGGTGGGGTAACCTGGGTAAATCCATCTTGTAGATGATGCGCCACCAGCTGGTGTGTTGACGGTATAAATTCTAACAAAATGCGTTAAATTTCTTTGATTTACAGCCCTTTTGTATTGGTATTGAAAGAAAATTTAATTAAGTTTGTTACTGAGAAAAGATAATAAACTAACATTATGGAAAGTGTAGACCTAACAAGCACACCAGTTGATTATATTCCAATTTTGATACAATTGGGTGTCGCGGTAGCGTTTGGTGTTTTAACAATCATTGGGACGCATATGATCGGCCCTAAAGTTCGAACAGCAAACAAGCTTGGTGCTTTCGAGTCGGGTGTTGAAGTCATTGGTAATGCCAGACAGCCGTTTTCCGTTAAATATTTCTTGGTTGCTATCTTGTTCGTCATTTTTGATGTGGAGGTGATATTCATGTATCCGTGGGCTGTTAATTTCCGCGAGTTTGGTGTAAATGGATTGATAGAGATGTTCGTTTTCATGGGACTGCTTCTATTGGGGTTCATTTATGTGATCAAGAAGAAGGCGTTGGACTGGGATTAGTTCCTGTTTTGCCTGCCTGTTCCTTATAAAGGAAGCATCAATATAAACTTTAAATAATAAACCAAAAAAATAGTCATGAGTAAAGTAGTGACATTAGCAGAAGCACCTCCAGGAGTGGAAGGCGCAGGTTTCTTCGCAACGAGTTTGGATAAAGCCATTGGTTTGGCGCGGGCGAACTCTTTGTGGCCTTTGCCTTTTGCGACTTCGTGTTGTGGGATTGAGTTCATGGCGACCATGGGCTCCACATATGATTTAGCTCGTTTTGGTGCGGAGCGACCAAGTTTTTCCCCTCGACAGGCTGATATGTTGTTGGTGATGGGGACTATTGCGAAAAAGATGGCTCCTGTACTGAAGCAGGTATATATTCAAATGGCTGAGCCTCGATGGGTAATTGCCGTAGGTGCGTGCGCTTCAAGTGGGGGGATTTTCGACACATATTCAGTTTTGCAAGGGATTGATGAAATTATACCGGTGGACGTATACGTTCCCGGCTGTCCGCCTCGACCTGAAGCTATTTTAGATGGCGTCCTGAAATTACAGGAGATTGTTAAGAATGAGTCGTTGAACCGGAGGAATACGCCGGAGTACAAGGCTCTATTGGAAAAGTACGGTATAGCAACAAACAATGGATAATAATAGTGTATTAGACAACTTACGTGTTGCATTTGGTGAGTCCATCTCTTTGATTGGTGAGCCACATGGATTATTGACGGTGGAAACTAGTGCGGCGTCCCTTATTGCTTTGTTGAGTCATTTGAAGGAGGATAGTACGCTAGGTTTTAATTATCTAACCGATATTACTGCTGTACATTATCCATTGCAAATAGGGCGGGAGTACTGTGTGGTTTATCATCTGCACAATATGTATGAGAACCTTCGAATTCGTGTTAAGGTATTTCTAGATAAAGATCATATCCATATTCCGACGGCCACGGTCCTTTGGAACGGAGCCAATTGGATGGAACGCGAGACATACGATTTTTACGGTGTTGTATTCGATGGCCATCCTGACCTTCGTCGTATCTTAAATATGGATGACCTTGATGTTTTTCCAATGCGAAAAGAATATCCTTTAGAAGATCCAAACCGAGTAGATAAAAAGGATTTTTATTTTGGACGCTAAAAACCGAAATGTAATGAGTAAGACTATAACCAAAATAACACCCAATAAACATGTTTTCATAGATAATGATCCGCAAGATGCGCTGGTAACTTTAAATATCGGACCAACTCACCCTGCGACCCATGGTGTATTCCAAAATGTGGTGCAGATTGATGGTGAGCGTATTGTTAGTGGAGTTTCTACTATCGGTTATATTCACAGGGCTTTCGAAAAGATTGCAGAACATCGTCCGTTTTATCAGATTACCCCCTTAACTGACCGCTTAAACTACTGTTCGTCTCCAATTAATAATATGGGGTGGCACATGACCGTCGAGAAGTTATTAGAAATAGAGATTCCAAAGCGTGTTCAGTATATGCGTGTAATCGTCATGGAACTCGCTCGTATAGCAGATCATATTATCTGTAATGGGATCCTGGGCGTCGATACAGGAGCCTTTTCGGGCTTTCTCTATGTGATGCAAGAGCGGGAGTTTATCTATGAAATCTTCGAAGAGATTTGTGGTGCGCGCTTAACGACTAATATTGGTAGGATAGGTGGGTTTGAGCGTGATTTCAACGCGATAGCTTTTCAAAAAATTGAAGCCTTCCTAGAGCGATTCCCTCCAGTATTGAAAGAGTTTGAAGAGCTTTTCGTTCGGAACAGAATTTTCATTGAGCGTACGTCAGGCGTAGCAGCGGTAACACCGGAAGAGGCACTGAGCTATAGTTGGTCTGGACCAATTTTGCGAGCAACAGGAGTTGATTACGATGTTCGCGTGGTTTCACCGTATTGTTCGTACGAAGAATTTGACTTTGATGTTCCTGTTGGCACAACAGGAGATGTGTATGATCGGTTTATGGTACGAAATGCTGAAATGTGGCAATCGTTACGTATTATCGAGCAGGCGCTCCGAAAAATAGAGAAAGAACCAGTCGGTGTATTTCACGCCGATGTTCCTGCTTTTTATCTTCCTCCGAAGGAGCAGGTGTATACGAATATGGAAGCATTGATCTATCACTTTAAGATTGTGATGGGGGAGTGGGAGACTCCACAGTCGGAAGTATACCATTCCGTGGAGGGAGCGAATGGTGAATTAGGTTTTTACCTGATCCACGATGGAGGTCGATCGCCTTACCGCTTACATTTCCGTAGACCATCGTTCGTCAATTATCAGATGTTTGCCCCGATGAGTAGTGGGATGTTGCTTTCTGATGCGATTATCAACATGAGTAGTTTAAACGTTATTGCAGGAGAATTAGATGCTTAGTGTAAAAGAAAATATGATTGTGACATTTTCTGCGGACATGCTGGCGCAGTTTGCTGAAATTGTCGCGCGCTATCCGGAGAAGAGACAGAAATCGGCCTTACTGCCGATTTTACATATTGTACAGGCGGAATACGGTTGGTTAAGTGTCGACGCGATGGATAAAGTTGCGGCATATTTAGCGATACAGCCCATTGAGGTGTATGAGGTTGCAACGTTTTACACGATGTACTTTTTGGAGCCTAAAGGGAAGTATGTACTCGAAATCTGTCGCACAGGGCCTTGTTGCTTGGTGGGTGCAGAACGCATCATCAAGCATGTTGAAAATAGACTTGGTGTTAAAGAAGGGGAGGTTACGGAGGATGGTCTGTTTTCATGGCGCGGGGTTGAGTGCATGGCGGCTTGTGGTTTTGGCCCCGTACTTCAAATTGGCCCAGATTACACATTTTATGAAAATTTAACGGAGGATGGCGTCGACCAGCTTCTTGAGCAATTAAAAGAGAAAGCACAACAGATTTAATATGGCACGTAAACTATTGTTGACACATATTGATGTTCCCGGAATTGAGGGCTTTGAGGTTTATCGCCAGCAGGGGGGATATCGTGCGGTGGAGAAAGCCGTCAAGACTATGACGCCTGATGATGTGGTCGAGGAAGTGAAAAAATCTGGTTTACGTGGACGTGGTGGAGCAGGTTTCCCGACGGGAATGAAATGGAGCTTTTTGGCTAAACCGGAAGGTGTTGCACGTTATTTGGTTTGTAATGCCGATGAGTCTGAACCGGGCACATTTAAAGATAGGTATCTGATGACTAAGATTCCGCATGCGCTCATTGAAGGAATGATTGTGTCGAGTTATGCTTTAGGGGCAAATACATCATATATCTATGTACGTGGAGAGATGATGCCACAGATACGTATTCTCGAAAAGGCTATCGCTGAAGCAAAAGCTGCGGGTTTTTTAGGTAAAAATATTTTAGGTAAAGGCTACGATCTGGAGATTTATGTGCAACCTGGTGGTGGTGCTTATATCTGTGGAGAAGAGACCGCTTTATTGGAATCCTTGGAAGGGAAGCGTGGTAATCCGCGGATTAAACCTCCTTTTCCTGCTGTGGCGGGTTTGTATGGCTGCCCTACGGTTGTAAACAATGTGGAGTCTATTGCTGCTACCGTTCCCATCATTAATGATGGCGGAGAGGAGTATGCTAAGATTGGAATAGAGCGAAGTACAGGAACTAAACTTATTTCGGCTTCGGGCAATTTAGTTAAACCTGGGGTTTATGAAATAGAATTGGGACTTCCCGTCGAAGAGTTTATATACTCCGATGAGTACTGTGGTGGTATAGCCAATGGTAAACGTTTGAAAGCAGTGGTGGCCGGCGGTTCTTCAGTGCCGATTTTACCCGCTAATTTGGTGTTTAAGACAGCGAATGGTGAAAATCGTTTGATGACGTATGAGTCATTGGCGGATGGCGGTTTTCAAACGGGAACCATGATGGGTTCGGGTGGTTTTATTGCCTATGATGAAGATCAATGTATTGTCCGTAATACGTGGAATTTTACGCGTTTTTATCACCATGAGAGCTGTGGACAGTGTTCTCCATGTCGTGAAGGCACGGGATGGATGGAAAAAGTGCTACATAATATAGAGAGTGGAAAAGGATCCATGGAAGAGATTGATTTGTTGTGGGATATTCAGCGTAAGATCGAAGGAAATACAATCTGTCCGCTGGGGGATGCTGCAGCATGGCCTGTGGCTGCTGCAATTCGCCATTTCAGAGATGAATTTGAGTGGCATATCACACATCCTGAGGAGGCACAAAAGCGGAATTTTGGCTTAGCACATTATGCGGAGCCTCGCCAACCTGTGGTATAAGCGGTAACCGTTGAGGGTGTGATGATCATCTTAGAGAAGACAAGAAGGTGACCAGTAAAATGAATGGCTTTTTTTAAAGAAATAGAAAATGGCAGAAGAAAAATTTAGGGTAACGATAGATGGAATTCCGGTGGATGTAACGCCGGGAACAACAATACTTAATGCAGCACGAGAGATTGGAGGAGATATTGTGCCACCAGCTATGTGCTACTATTCCAAATTAGAGGGGAGTGGAGGAAAATGCCGCACCTGCTTGGTAAAAGTATCGAAGGGGTCAGAAAAGGATCCTCGCCCTATGCCTAAGTTGGTTGCTTCTTGTCGTACCACGGTGATGGATGGTATGGAAGTACAAAACATTACGTCCCCCGAAGTTGTCGAAGCGCGCAAGGGTGTTGTTGAGATGTTATTGATAAACCACCCATTGGATTGTCCTATCTGTGATCAGGCTGGAGAGTGTAAGCTACAAGATTTAAGCTATGAGCACGGCGCGGAGCAAACGCGGTATAAGTTTCCGAGGCGGACATTTGAACGGATCGATATCGGGGATAAAATACAACTGCACATGAACCGGTGTATCCTTTGCTACCGCTGTGTGTATGTTGCTAATCAGCTTACAGATCAACGTGAACACGGTATCATCAGCCGGGGCGACCACGCAGAAATATCGACCTTCATTGAAAAGGCTTTGGATAACGATTTTATAGGAAATGTGATTGACGTTTGCCCGGTTGGAGCACTGACTGATAAAACATTCCGGTTTAAGAATCGTGTTTGGTTTACGAAGCCTGTAGATGCACATCGCGACTGTCCGACCTGTTCGGGCAAAGTGACGCTCTGGTACAAAGGAGCAGATGTATTGCGTGTGACCGGCCGTAAGGATGCGTACAACGAGGTCGAAGATTTTATCTGTAATACCTGTCGTTTTGACACGAAGCAAACGCAGGATTGGATTTTGGAAGAACCGACGAAAATTGATAAAGATTCGGTGATTACCGCAAACCATTATAACTCTTTTAATCCTCCTGCAGTTATTGAACAGGATCTTGTGCTGCAAGCAGCAAATGAAGAGCAATTGGAGCGAACAGAACGATTGAAATAAATAAAAGCATAAAGAATGGAAACTGTTGTTATCGTAGAGAAATTAATCCTTGTTGTTGTGGTTTTTACCATATCCCTTGTGATTGCGATGTACTCAACGCTTGCCGAGCGTAAAATTGCCGGCTTTATGCAGGACCGATATGGACCAGATCGTGCAGGGCTATGGGGGATTCTTCAGCCGTTGTGTGATGGAGGGAAATTTTTCTTTAAGGAAGAAATTATTCCTGCGGGAGCCCATAAAACATTGTTTATTCTCGGGCCAACGCTTGCTATTATTACAGCGTGTATCAGCTCTGCTGTCATTCCATGGGGCGGCACTCTTATTATTGGAGGGCGCGAAGTTTCTCTTCAGGTTGCCGATATAAATGTTGGGGTCTTGTATATTTTTGGCGTTGTAGCATTAGGTGTGTATGGTATTATGCTTGGCGGTTGGGCTTCGAATAATAAATTCTCTTTAATGGGGGCTATCCGTGCTGCCTCACAAAGTATCAGTTACGAAATAGGAATGGGGTTATCGATTATTGCTTTATTGATGGTAACCGGAACCCTTTCTATGAGCGAGATTGTGGCGCAACAATCTGGGTTTGTAAACTGGAATATTTGGGTGCAACCACTCGGTTTTTTGATTTTTATGACCTGTGCATTTGCTGAATGTAACCGTGTACCATTTGATTTACCTGAATGTGAAACTGAACTTATTGGTGGATACCATACCGAATATTCATCGATGAAATTGGGACTGTACATGTTTTCGGAATACATTAATATGTTTGTCTCGTCGGCCCTGATGGCAGCATTGTATTTTGGAGGCTACAATTTCCCATTTATGAACGAGTTGGGCTTGTCGCACAATTGGATTACTATTATAGGTGTACTGGTGTTTTTCCTTAAGATATTTGGGTTTATCTTTTTCTTTATGTGGGTGCGGTGGACATTGCCACGCTTCCGCTACGACCAATTGATGAATCTGGGGTGGAAAATGTTGATTCCTTTAGCCATTGCTAATATTGTCCTTACCGGGATTATTACTGTTGTAAAGGATATGTACTTTGCATAAAGGCAGAGATTGTTTCTTCGACAATAGCAGGTAGGTTACAAGGAAGGTAAATATAGGGACACAGGATGTTGTCTTTTAAAAAAATATAGAGATATAATATACTGTATCTCCAAAAGAAACAGATATGCAAGCATTATCGAATAGAAAAAAAGTTATTGAGCAGAAACCGATGAATTTCTGGGAGAGGATCTATCTTCCGGCGATTGCAAAGGGGCTTGGAATTACATTAAAGCACTTCTTTAAAAAGATTCCTACGGTGAGGTATCCGGAGGAGACACGTCCTTATTCGAAGAATTTTAGAGGGCAACATTCTCTAAAACGCGATGAGGAAGGTAGAGAGCGTTGTACAGCATGCGGACTTTGTGCTTTATCTTGCCCCGCTGAAGCGATAACGATGACCTCGGCGGAGCGCAAAAAAGGCGAAGAACACTTATACCGGGAGGAAAAATATGCATCGGTATATGAGATAAACATGTTGCGTTGCATTTTCTGCGGCCTATGCGAGGAGGCATGTCCCAAAGAAGCGATTTATTTGGACGGTCCACACGTTACAGCGGAATATTTGCGCAAAGACTTTATCTACGGAAAAGATAAGTTGGTAGAAGCTACTTTTGATATTAAGAAATTAAACCAAGAAAAATCTGTTTAGCATGACCGTATTTTATTTAGTTGCTTTTCTGGCTATTTTTTTCGCTTTGATGACCATTTTTACCAAGAATCCGGTACATAGTGTACTATACCTGGTAATAACCTTCTTTACCCTTACTATTCATTATATTTTATTAAATGCCCAGTTTTTGGCCGTTGTAAACTTTATTGTATACATGGGGGCCATTATGGTTCTTTTCCTATTTGTGTTAATGTTGTTGAATCTCAACAAGGAAAGCGAGCCAATGAAGTCGAATTTCGTAAAGATTATGGGTGCGATCGCTGGCATGTGTCTTATTGCAACTCTTCTGGGAGCATTTCGTGTAATAGAACCGAATAATCAGATGGTTGTTGGAAATGAAGAAGTTGGTTTAGTGAAGAATTTAGGGAAAGTATTGTTTAAGGAGTTTTTGTTGCCTTTTGAAATTTCATCTATTCTGTTGCTTACAGCGATGGTGGGGGCCGTATTATTAGCTAAAAAAGACGTTAAGAAAGTATAATGGAAAATATCGTTCAAAACATACAGGGCGTTCCACTGAACCACTACATTATCTTTTGTAGTATTATTTTCGCCATTGGCGTTATTGGTGTCCTGATTCGTCGTAATGTTATTATTATTATGATGTCCATTGAGCTTATGCTCAATGCGGTGAATTTACTGCTTGCCGCTTTTTCGGCTTACCGAGGAGATGCCAGTGGGCAAGTTTTTGTGTTTTTTGTCATGGCGTTGGCAGCCGCTGAGGTAGCGGTCGGGTTGGCTATCATTATTATGGTGTATCGAAATACCAAGTCGGTAGATATAGAAACGTTGAGTAAGCTGCGTTGGTAGGGTAGCGATTTTAGTAGGAATTAAAAGATTATTAGTACGATTTTTATGACAGAATTACTTTGGTTGATACCACTAATCCCATTTCTAGGCTTTGTTTTAAACGGCTTGGGAAGGAATCTATTTCCAAAGGCCATATATGGTATTATTGGTACAGGAGCGGTATTCATAGCTTTTATATTAAGTGCATTTTTATTTCAGGAAATATGGAGTCTCCAAAAAGCGGGACAATCTGCGGCGATAACCCAGCATTTATTTGATTGGTTTTCAGTAGGCAACTTTAAGGTTTCTTTGTCCTTTTTGGTTGATCCTTTGAGTGCAGCTATGTTGCTTATCATTACAGGGATTGGTTTCCTGATCCATTTATACTCCTACAGCTATATGCATGAAGACAAAGGGCTGGGTAAGTTTTTTGCTTATTTGAACCTCTTTGTATTTTTCATGCTTTTATTGGTAATGGGATCCAACTACTTGGTCATGTTTATTGGTTGGGAAGGTGTTGGTTTATGTTCCTACTTATTGATTGGTTTTTGGTTTACGAACTCTTCTTATGCTTCAGCAGCGAAAAAGGCTTTCGTCATGAACCGAATTGGAGATTTGGGCTTTTTGATTGCTATGTTTTTTATCCTTGAACATTTCGGGACATTAGAATATAGTGCTGTATTTTCACAAGCGGCAAGTCTTTCTATTGGCGATAGTACCATTGTGATTATTACTTTATTGTTGTTTGTAGCTGCTACGGGTAAATCTGCGCAGATTCCACTTTTTACATGGTTGCCCGACGCTATGGCAGGACCAACGCCTGTTTCGGCATTGATCCATGCGGCAACGATGGTAACGGCAGGTATTTATATGGTGGTGCGTTCGAATGTATTATTTATGTTGTCTCCGTTGACGATGGAGATTATGGCCATCATTGGGCTTGCAACAGCGTTGATTGCAGCCTTTATAGCGCTTACACAAAATGATATTAAAAAGGTATTGGCCTATTCCACAGTATCACAGCTGGGCTATATGTTTTTGGCACTGGGTGTTGGTGCTTTCACGGGGGCATTCTTTCATGTATTGACTCACGCCTTCTTTAAAGCTCTTTTATTCTTAGGCGCTGGGTCAGTTATTCATGCGATGGGTAATGAACAGGACATGCGTAAAATGGGAGGACTGCGAAAAGCCTTACCTATTACCTTTTTTACGATGTGTCTCGGTACAATTGCCATTAGTGGAATTCCGCCCTTCGCAGGTTTTTTCTCTAAAGATGAGATACTAGCGCATGCTTTTCAGCATAATGTGGTGCTTTGGGGAGTTGGACTGTTGACCGCTATTTGTACGGCTTTCTATATGTTTAGGTTGTTATTTATGACATTCTTTGGTTCCTTCCGGGGAACTGCGGATCAAAAAGCACATCTGCATGAATCTCCATGGCAAATGACATTTCCACTCATTATTCTTGCTTTCTTATCGGTTGTAGGTGGCTGGATTAACCTTCCTGAAGCTGTTGGCGGCAGCCATGCCTTAGCCAATTTCTTGGCACCAATATATAAAGGGAGCCGTTTAGCGGATTTCGATTTGGCATTGAGTCATCAAACGGAATATCTCCTGATGGGAGTTTCGGCTATCGTTGCGATTGTTATGGCTATTGTCGCCTATACCATGTACGGCAAGATGGATGGAAAACCAATGACGGAGAAAAATGAAGGTTTCTTGTACAGACTATCATACAATAAACTGTATGTCGACGAACTTTATGATGCTATTATTGTAAGACCATTGCAATGGTTATCTACATTCTTACATACGTATGTGGAGAAATTAGGTATTGATGGTTTCGTCAATGGTATTGCTTCTTTCTTCGTAGGATCAGGCAAAGGAATTAGACAACTGCAGAGTGGCTATGTGGGTTTCTATATTTTGATGATGGTGTTTGGCGTTATTGCCATCCTTATTTACGGTATGGTAAGGATTTAGGGTAATAACTTCCTGTTTTTGACTTTTAATATTGATTTTTAATGGATAACCTTTTTATACTTTTATTCGTACCACTGGTGTCAGCTCTGATCTTGTTTTTTATACAAGATAATAAGACCGCTAAAGGCGCGGCCTTGGTGCTCTCTCTTATTCAGTTAGGTTTGACTATACCGTTCCTTATGAGCTTCAACGCAGCAGGAGGAATGCAGTTTGAACAAAGTTTTAGCTGGATTTCAGCATTAGGCATAAATTTCCATTTGGGTCTAGATGGAATTAGCCTACCTATGGTCATGCTTACTAACGGTCTGATACCGTTAATTATCTTATCCACTTTTGACAAGCAGTTTAGGGGAAACTTTTACGGTTTGGTTTCTTTTATGCAAACTGGTTTATTATTAGTGTTCCTGGCATTAGATGCATTTACGTTTTACGTGGGGTGGGAGGTTGCGTTAATTCCGATTTATTTTATTTGTGCGTTATGGGGTGAGGGAGATCGTATACGGGTCAATCTTAAATTTTTTATTTACACATTCTTTGGTAGTTTGTTGATGTTGGTCGCTATCATCTACCTTTATAATCAGGTACCGACCAAAAATTTTGAATGGGCTTCGTTTGTTGCGCTTGATTTGAGTGAGTCGACACAGCGTTGGATTTTTTGGGCCTTCTTTATTGCCTTTGCGATCAAGATTCCGATTTTCCCATTTCATACATGGCAACCAGATACCTATACGAATGCACCGACAGCAGGTACCATGTTGTTGGCTGGAATTATGTTGAAGATGGGCGTTTATGGTATTATACGTTGGTTGCTGCCCGTTGTTCCATTCGCGGTGCTTAGTTACAGTAATGTAGTAATGATTTTATGCGTGATCGGGGTTGTGTATGCATCAATTATTGCTTTCAAACAAAACGATGCCAAGCGTTTAATCGCATATTCTTCTATTGCACACGTTGGTTTGATTACTGCCGGTGTGATATCGTGGGAGGCCGATGGTCTTCAGGGAGCGATTATACAGATGGTTAATCACGGTTTTAGCGTGGTAGCCTTGTTCTTTATCGTGGATATGATCGAAAAGAGAGCGGGTACTCGTAAGTTAAATGAGTTAGGCGGCTTGGCCTCAGAGATGCCTCAGTTAGCCACATTCTTTCTCATTATTGTTATGGGGGCAATAGGTCTGCCACTAACGAATGGTTTCATCGGTGAATTTTTGCTCTTAAAGGGTGTTTACGGTTTTGGTGTGTGGTACGCGGCAATTGCTGGGCTTACCTTGATTTTTGGTGCTGTTTATATGTTACGCCTTTATCAAAAGACGATGTTAGGTCCATTGTCAGACCGGTTTCAGCAGGTATGGGGATTGGAGAATCACGAGTTGATCGTGTTGGTTGCTGTGGTAACAGTTACCCTCTTTTTAGGTGTTATTCCGAACGCTATTTTGGACCTTTCGGAAGCATCAGTAGTGAGCTTATTGAATCAAATTAAATTTTAAAAGTAGCGATATTAATATATTATGGGAGCGATTATTACATTGAGTGTCTTGGGAATTTTAGTGTTGTATTTGGGGCTCTATAAAGCCAAAAATGCATTGCTTCCGGTAACACTATTGGGGCTACTCGTTGCATTTGGATTTACAGTGGCAGATTGGAATAAAGATGCCACGCCCTTATTTAACGGTATGGTCTATTTCGATAAGTTCGCTTTAGCATTTTCTATGCTTTGTATTTTCATAACAGCGCTTATCTTATTGCTTTCTAAGGAATATTTCCGAAATATCAGTGAACATGTTGCAGAGTATTACTGCTTGTTGGTGTTTTCATTAACAGGAGCTTTAATTGTGACGGCATATCATAATTTTGCAATGTTGTTTATCGGGATCGAGATCATGTCGGTCGCTTTATACATCTTAGTGGGTATTCGGAAGTATGATAAGGCATCGAATGAGGCTGCCCTTAAATATTTTCTAATGGGGGCTTTTTCGACAGGTTTTCTGTTGTTTGGGATTGCATTGTTATACGGTGCCTCCGGAACATTCGATTTGGAAGGTTTACGCAATTATGTGTTAACAGCCGGAGAGATTTCGCCTCTTTTTTATGCTGGTGTATTGTTGATGTTGTGTGGCTTATGTTTTAAAATTGGTGCAGCACCGTTCCACTTTTGGACACCAGATGTTTACGACGGTGCTCCAATACTGATTACTGCCTTTATGAGCACGGTGGTTAAGGTTGCCTCTTTTGTTGGCTTTTTACGTTTGTTCAGTATGGTTTTTGTACCGGTCAGTGATTTATGGACTCCCGTGTTGTTGACCGTGGTTATCATAACTTTGTTTATTGGAAATATTACGGCTCTTATGC
Organism: Sphingobacterium psychroaquaticum; assembly: GCF_004421025.1. NCBI lineage: Bacteria > Pseudomonadati > Bacteroidota > Sphingobacteriia > Sphingobacteriales > Sphingobacteriaceae > Sphingobacterium > Sphingobacterium psychroaquaticum. The sequence continues at coordinate 299,399 of NZ_CP038029.1, forward strand.
AATCTAGCTTCAAGCGTATGATGGCCTATTCTAGTATATCTCATGCAGGTTATATGTTGTTTGCGCTCGTTTCTATTAGTGTGACTTCGGCTGCGAGTATGTTTACATATGCTTTTGCTTATTCACTGGCATCGGTCATTGCTTTTGCTATATTGATCTTAGTGAAAAGAGAAACGGGGTCGGATCAGTTTGAGTCGTTCAATGGTTTGGGTAAGCGCAAGCCGGGATTGGCATTAGCCATGACAGTTGCTATGCTATCCTTGGCGGGGATTCCATTGACTGCCGGATTTATTGGTAAATTTATGATGTTCAACCAAGTGATGGGAGGCTATAATATTGTGCTTCTTTTGCTTGCGGTAGTGAATGCTGCGATAGGTGTTTATTATTACTTACACGTTGTGGTGAATATGTATTTTAAAGATGCAGATGGTGAGATGCAGATACAAATACCAACTAGTTATAAAGTGGTTTTAACCCTTGCGGTTGCTTTGACCATTTTAATTGGTGTTTATCCGGACTGCGTTATCGGGTTGTTATAAGATATGTTTGATACTATTGATTGATAGGTTTTTATCAATCAATAGTTATATTTTTCTTTCCACTTTCCTTTTAAGGATTCACGTAATTTATTTTCGGCACTATTGTTCCCCGGATCATATAAGGTTGTACCACTGAGCTTTTCAGGAAAAAACTCTTGTGTTACAAAATTCCCTGGATAGGCATGTGCATACTTGTATTTGGCCCCGTAGTCTAGGTCTTTCATCAGCTTTGTTGGGGCATTACGCAAATGCAATGGCACTGGTACATTGCCGGTTTGCTTAACGAGTTGTTGCGCCTTATTGATGGCTTCATAGGAGGCATTACTTTTTGCGGAACTGGCTAAGTACGTTACTGTTTGGGATAGGATAATTCGAGACTCTGGCCACCCAATAACATTGACGGCCTGAAAACAATTATTGGCGAGAAGTAAAGCATTTGGATTTGCATTGCCAATATCTTCGGATGCCAGGATCAAAAGTCGACGTGCGATGAAAGAAGGGTCTTCACCGCCTTCAATCATGCGAGCTAACCAATATACAGCTGCGTTAGGGTCGCTTCCTCGAATAGATTTGATAAAAGCAGAGATAATATCGTAGTGCTGCTCTCCAGTTTTATCATATAAAGCCATATTTTGTTGCACTTGCTTCAAAACAAAAGCATTTGTTATTGCTTCTTTCTGCGCATGTGCAGCATGGTGGACTAACTCAAACACGTTGAGTAGTTTCCGGGCATCGCCTCCTGATAAACGAAAGAGGGCCTCGTATTCTTCAATGATGACCGGATGTTCTTGTAAATAAGGATCTTTTGTGATCGCTTGGCTCAAAATTGTCTTGAGCTCGTCTTCTGTTAAGTGTTCTAAGACATAAACCTGACAGCGCGATAAAAGGGCCGATATTACCTCAAAAGAAGGATTTTCTGTTGTTGCCCCGATCAAGGTCACAAGACCACGTTCGACGGCGCCTAACAATGAGTCCTGCTGTGATTTCGAGAAGCGATGGATCTCATCAATAAATAGTATAGGTTGTTCTTGATTGAAGTTACGTAGTTTTTCGGCTTTTTCGATTACTTCACGAATATCTTTAACACCGGACTGTATGGCACTTAATGAAAAGAACGGACGTTTTAGTTCTCCAGCAATTAAAAAGGCAAGGCTAGTTTTACCAACTCCCGGTGGCCCCCAAAAAATCATAGATGGTATATTCTGTTGCTGAAGGGCGTTCCATAGAACAGATCCTTCTCCAATAATATGTTGTTGACCAATGTAGTCCCCGATGTTTTTGGGGCGCATACGTTCTGCTAAAGGGATGGGTGTTGCCATAGTAACACGAAAATACTAAAAAAATTAGATATTTCTTGCATTTAATTGTTAGGGCTGGAAGTTCATTTTTAAACCTTTACGGGGAATGTATGTCCCATAGTATCGATTCTTCTGCAAAGAGCTTTGCGGCGGATTAGTTGTATTTAAAATCAATTTTGGGTAAGTTTGAGAAAATCAGAACATAAAATTTATGCAATTTAAAAATACTGATGTATATAAATATCTTTTTGGGGAGCGCGTTATATTTCTCCAAAAAACGTTTACTATGTTCTTGGTTTGTTTAGTGTTGGCTGGACAAGGCGAGGTGAAGGGACAAGAAGATCCATCGGGAGCGATCAAAAAATATGATAAGAGTTTTGCAGGAATTGGGCCTCAGGTTTATTTTTTGCCTCCTACGCGCTCACCCGAAGAGGATTTAGTGAACTCGTATCGGGAGAAGGTTCCTTTTCAAGATAGTATTGCACGAGCATTGGATTTTCAGCGCTTGGTGGAAGAGTTTAAGCCAACAAGTAATGCAACAAGCATTCAATCGTTGTTCGTGACAATGCCTGTAACAAAGGCTGATTGGTTCCATCTAATCGAAAAGGAGACAGATGAGGGAAATTATGCCGTTGCCTACGGTTTACTTCATGCTTATGCCGATCAGGCACTTCGAGGCAAGGATATTAAAGAAACGCTAGGACTCCTAAATAAAGCATTGGAACAAGCGCAAAAGGGGAATAATGCACTTGATATTTCTACGATACAGTACAATCTATCGAATGTCTATTTTTATAACAAAGACGTTCTTAATGCTGGGCGCTTTCAAGAGGAGCGTTACAAAAATGCTGTGCAACAAAAGAGTGGTATTGAGCAAGCGGCATCCTTAATAAAGATTGCACTTATCCAAGCTTACGATAAAGACTATCGTTCAGCGGAGGACAATATAATCCGGAAGGCAATTCCACTTTTAAATAAAGCTAAGGCTTATGATCAAAAGGTCGGCGCATGGGTGTCTTTGGCGCGGATCTATCAATGGCAGAATAAACATACGGAGGCACAATGGTTTCTCATCCAAGCGCGTGACTTAGCGAAAAGTAAGGATATTTCCGATGATTTAGCCGAGATAGAATATTTGTTAGCTTATTCTAAATTGGCGCAAAAGAATTACGGCGTTGCACAGCAGGAGCTTGTAAATGCGGATAAGCTGGCGAAATTAGAGAAGAATAAGGTGTTACAGCTTGCTATTGTGGATCGATTGGGGCAAGTTTATCTAGATAGTAGAGACTTGAAAAAAGCCGCATCTTTGTTGCAGGATTATCAGACGCTAAAAGCCGAAATATTTAATAATAAATAGATTGAAATATTGATTTATACTATTTAATCGAATTTGTCGTTATTATAGTATAAGAGTAATTTTTCAAAGAGTACGATCAAGTTGATTGAGGAAAAAACCTAAGATTCTCCATCTTAGGTTTTTTTCTGTAGCGATTTGTATAAAGGCCTCGTTCTCTACATCGCACCTTACGTACCTTTGTTTTTCTGTAGCTATAAATCTACAATTAATGTAATGTTTTTGCTAACAGTGCTGAAAATCAATGTAAAGTGTTATTTTTGACTGTCCACTCTTATAGGTACAACGGTGGACACCAATAAGTACTGTTAACTAACTATTTATCTTTCGAAACAGAGCTTCTTCAGGTTGGCCATTTGCTACTTTTGTAGTGTTATGGAGGGTTTGAACTTGTGTTAAGGAAATCAAAATAGGTTTTAAATATTTCGCAGTTAATATTTTGATTGTGGATTAGCAGATATGAAAATCAACTTGAACGGAAAAAAGGCATCATATAGTGAGGAAGTGCTACGCTCTTTTGAGTTTTTTGCATTTTTCTTTGTTGTTATTCAGTTTGTACACTTGGTGTCACTGGTCTTTGGATTTACTTTTCCATTTTCGTTTTTGTATGGCCCGATTTTGTATGCGATGGCCATGACCCTGCAGAAGGGAAAATACTTCTCTATTAAAATATTTGCCCTTCATTTGGTGCCTTTCTTGTTTTTTCAGTCGTGGTACACTTTGTCCTCACTTTTACCCGGACCACTCTTTTATCAATGGTGCTTCCCAGTAGCCTTAATATCTAGCTTTGGGTATTCCATACTGGTATTTGTTAAGATGAAAAACCGTTTTCGAAGGGTTAATGATGACCAGATTTTATTGGTTAAACAATTAGCAGGTTTGGGTATCGGTATTTCGTCTTTTGTTTCCTTTATTTATTGGCAACAATTGGCCAGCATGGAGTTTGATACTAAACCGATGGTTGCTGTTACCTTTGCGATGCTTTTCTGCATATTGCTTTTGGTGCATTTTATTTATCAGCAAAGGAAGATACGAAGGGATATGGGAGCGCAAGAGAATATAAGAGATACTTCTACAGGATTTGCGGCAGAGCAAAAGGCCAGATTTACGACGATCATAGGTCGGGTTATGGACCACGATCAACTATATCTAAATCCCAATCTAACCTTAGGTGAATTGTCCAAAGAGACAACAATTTCAAAGAGTGATTTATCGGAGTTTATAAATATCTGCGAAAATAGTACATATTATGAGTGGTTGGCAAAATACAGGATACAATATGCTTTAAATTTACTGGAGAGTACGGTTGATCAATTGAAGATGGAAGCCGTAGCTACTGAAAGCGGTTTTAATTCTAAAACTGTTTTTTACCGCTATTTCAAGCAGTATGTTGGTGTCTCACCGTCCGAGTATCGGTCTAAGTTAGTGAATGGCTAATGTTGATTTCCTTTTTTCTATATATATCTATTTTCATATTTGCAGCCTTAGGGATTCATTTAATCACTGTACAGCCTAAAAAATCTATAATGGATAGTGTTTTGATGGCTTTTTTGTCGATAGTCTTGGTACAAGTTATTCATGCGGCAATCTTTCGAGATTTACTGGAAGGCTACAAATACGTCGATCGTGGAGCGCCTTTTGGTTTAGTCTACGGTCCTTTATTATTTTTTGGTTATCGCGCTTCTTTTGGTAAAAGCCTGCAACGAAAAGAAATCTTAGTTCATTTATTACCGCTAATTATTGCTACCGGTGTATATGTGTTTTTTTTGATCTCCAGAGCGTTTCGAGAAGAATATGCACACATATATTACATTACCCTGTTTAGTGTTATTGGAATTTCTTGGGTTTTGTATCCTATTTTTCTGGCGTTTAAACGACCTGCTAGTGTTAGTGCTGCGACAGGAATCTATCGATATGCCATGATTATTCTCGTGACTTTAGCTTCTTTCCTCTTGCCTTTGCTTATTGGACGCTTGAATACGAATGCACCGCCAAGTGCACCAATCTCTAATACCGTTGTGTTTATCGGTATGCTGGCAGCGGTGGTAATTGTTTATTTTTACTTGCTAGAACAGATGCGAATCGTTCCCGTAACAAAGGAAATGCCGCAAGTGATAGAAGAGAGACTAGTGGAAGAAAAATTGCAAGCCAGCACCTTACGTGAAATTCCTACACCGTATTTTGAGAAAATAAAAAACTACCTCTCTAAAGAACGATATTTAAATCCTGATTTTAAATTGGATAATATGTCGAAAGATTTGGGAATCCCCAAAAATATTATCTCGCAGTATTTTAATCAAGTATATAAAGATGGTTTTGTTCGTACCGTGAACTCATGGCGTATTGCATATGCTTGTCAGTTGCTTCTAAAAGAAGATGTAGAGTTTAATATTGAGGATTTAGCATTCAAGTGTGGGTTTAGTTCTCGGGCTTCTTTTTATCGAAATTTTAACCAGGAAAAGGCATGTACGCCGCTGGAATATAGGGAACAATATTTATCTGTAAAGGTATAGGGATGGGGCTACGATATTTGTTACTTGTGTTTTTTATATGTACCAAAGTATCGTATGGACAAGAGCGGAATGATTTTGAGCGTCGATATAACGATGTTTATAGTGAGATTATAGCTTCAAATGTTGGAGAGGCTACACGTATTACCGACTCCTTGTTGGCACATGCGCAGAATGATGAACAACGAATAAAAGCATTGATGTTGTTGGCCAACATTAAGCATAGTGTGGGCGATATTAGCGTTGCTTTGAGACATGTTATGAAAGCCCAGGTTATTGCAGAACTGGATGGTTTTATTGAGTGGGAAGCTCGAACAGCAGGTTTTTTAGCGACCACATTTCGTAATGTTGGATTACTCTCGGAGTCCAAAAAAAATCTTTTCAAAGCAGAGGTCGCGAATGAACGTCAGAAAGGAAGTCCGCGGTATGCTTTGACACGAATTAATATTCTTCAGGAACGTGCTTTTCACGAAATGGAAGCCGGTAAATTTCCACGAGCGGTTGCCGTCTTAGAATCGGCAAAAGAGTTTATTGCAACGGATACTACACTATCCTCCAGAGCCATTCTGGTGAAAGCAACGAATGATCAGTTACTTGCTGTTTGTGAGATGGAAATAGGCAACCTTGATGAAGCTGATTCCTTATTGGCTTTGTCATATCAAGCATTACAGGGGCAAGAAAGTAATCTGATACCTTATATTTACAGAGCGCAGGCTGAAATTGCCTTACGGCGCGGTGATCGGATCCATGCGCTGGAATTATTGGATTTAGCTGCTCCTTACATCAAATCTTCTGATCGCGAGGAGCTCAAAGTATTGCTCTATGAGAGTTATGCAAAGGCGTATGCAGGTTCCGACGACACGAAATCTAGCTATTATCGTGATCTTGGGCAGAAAATAACAGCGCAACAAGCTACTTTAACACGTAAGATTGCGAACGAATTATTGGATAATGCACATAATCAAAGGCGTAAAGACCAACAGCGCAATTATGTTCTATGGGGGGCTATCTTTTTTCTTGCTCTTGTTTGTGTTGTGCTTTTTTTGCGGATGTTGATAGGGAGGGCGAACCAGAAAGAGTCTGGTATGAAAGGTATTAAGCCGTTAATGTCGACTATAAATCATTCGTCAGTTTCAATTACTGAAGAGAGTGGGCCACATATTGCTGAAGAAACAGAAAAGAGGCTTTTGGCGGCCTTAGAAGCAGCAGAGGCGGAACGATTCTATTTGGATCCCAATATGTCTCTCTCCAAAGCTGCCATGCGCTTAGAAACCAATCAACGTTATGTCTCCTATATGTTAAAGACATATCGAAAGAAAGACTTTAACGGTTATTTGCAGTCTTCTCGCATTAACTATATCTGTAAACAACTCAAGGAAGATTCGTCTTTACTAGATTGTAAGATTAGTTATGTGGCCAGTTTGTGCGGCTTCGCCTCTCACAGTAAATTTTCTATTGCCTTTAAGGCCGAGACAGGCATACTTCCTTCGACTTATATACAACAACTACGGAAAAAGGATAATTAAGTTTTTATGCAGCTTCGCTGCAGCTCTATTTCTTTTATGCGCATTTTTCAGCGCTTGTTGCTAATTGAGATATATTTATGACAAAAAAAAGGTTTTCAAACGGGGAGAATGAAAACCTTAATAACCAATTATAAACCTAAATTATGATGATACAAATATCGGGATTGTTTTTGTCAATAGCAAAAACGTTTTAGTTTTCTGTAGTGTTTTTACGACACGCTGTAGGTATTTACCATTCTTAAAATTGATTATCTTTGTTGCAACTAAAGTACTATGTCATTCGAAGTAAAAAAAATCTGTTGTATTGGTGCCGGCTATGTCGGAGGTCCAACGATGTCTGTTGTGGCGCATCAATGTCCCGATATTGAGGTTACTATTGTTGATGTGAATTCAGACCGGATCGCAGCGTGGAATAATCCTGATTTAAGCCAGTTGCCGGTTTATGAACCGGGGCTTGACATTATTGTCGAGGAGGCTCGAGGACGTAACCTGTTTTTCTCTACGGATGTTTCCAGAGCAATAGCTGAGGCGGATATGATTTTCATTTCTGTGAATACCCCTACGAAAAACTATGGAAAGGGAAAGGGAATGGCTGCTGATCTTAAGTTTATTGAACTCTGTGCGAGACAGATTGCTGAAGTTGCTACTTCAGATAAAATTGTAGTAGAGAAATCTACATTACCTGTTCGTACAGCTGCAGCATTAAAAAGTATTTTAGACAACACGGGCAATGGGGTTAATTTTCATATTTTATCGAACCCAGAGTTTCTTGCAGAGGGAACAGCAATTACAGATCTATTGTCCCCGGATAGAGTGCTGATTGGGGGCGAAAATGCAGATGCGATAGAAGCGTTAGTAAACATTTATGCACGATGGGTTGATCGCGCGAAAATCTTAACCACCAATTTATGGTCATCAGAGCTTTCTAAGTTGACCGCTAATGCGTTCTTGGCGCAACGTGTTTCCTCGATCAACGCCATTTCGGAACTTTGTGAGAAAACGGGCGCAAATGTGGATGAAGTAGCGAAAGCAATAGGAATGGATTCACGGATAGGCCCTAAATTTCTAAAAGCATCTGTTGGTTTTGGTGGTTCGTGTTTCCAGAAAGATATCTTGAATCTTGTCTATATCGCACGATCCTATAATCTACACGAAGTGGCTGATTATTGGGATCAGGTGATTATCATGAATGAGCACCAAAAGAGGCGTTTTGCGGACAATATTATTCAGACGTTATATAATACCGTTTCAGGTAAGAAAATCGCTGTTCTGGGATGGGCTTTTAAGAAGGATACTAATGATACGCGTGAATCCGCTTCGATTTATGTCTCTGACTATTTAATGAATGAGCAGGCGCAAATTGCGGTTTACGACCCGAAGGTCGTGACAGAGCGTATTTATGCAGATCTCGATTACCTTAATACACGTTCTGTAGATGAAAACCGAGCGCAATTGGAGGTGTGGAAAGATCCATATGAAGCTTGTAAAGATGCACATGCTATAGCCATTTTAACGGAGTGGGATGAATTTAAGGATTATGATTGGGAACGGATCAAAGAAAATATGAAACGTCCATCTTTTGTATTCGACGGTCGGAAATTATTGGATCGCCAAAAGTTGGAGTCACTTGGCTTTACCTATTATGCCATCGGTGAGTAAGGGTAGAAAAATTGTGATGTAAGTATTGTTTTGTAGATGTAATGTCAGATGATTTATAATCAAAGGATTGTTACATACAACATAGAGAAAGGTTAAATATTTTTGAGAAAATACTTAACCTTTTTCTATGTTGATTCGTCAGATACTTTTACTTGTTTTCTTTTTATTGATGTTTAGTGCTCTCTACGGCCAAAGCTTGCAGGGGTGGCTGATTTATTTTGGCAACACACAGTTAGGAAGTAGCCGTTTCAGCATTCATCATGAAGTTCAATTGAGAGATTATGAGGTTATAGGCGATCATCAGCAGTCATTGTTTCGTACGGGACTTCAGTATAAGCTTTCCTCTGCCGCCAATGTAACGATGGGGTATGCCGGTGTATATACAGAATTAGAGGGGGCTCCAAATAAGCCCTATTGGGAAAACCGTATTTATCAAGAAGCCATAATAAGACAGCATATAGCTAATGTTCGATTAAGACATCGATTTCGTTTTGAAGAACGCTTTGTTCAGGGACAAGATTTTCGAACCCGGGCTCGCTACTGTCTGTTTTTAGATATACCCATTCATGATAAAACAATGATGAAGGGGGCTTTTTATGGTGCGTTATACGAAGAGATTTTCATTCAGCCATTTCAGAAAAACCTCTCTACTTTCGATCGTAATAGACTGTATGGTGGTGTCGGGTACAAAGTGAGTGATAATTTGGGCGTACAATTGGGATATATGATGCAGCATGTGGGAAAAAATAAGGGAACGAATCATGTATTATTATCGTTTCATCATCAACTGCGTTATTAAAAGAAAAAGGAGAAATAATTATTTCTCCTTTTATCTTATGTATAGTTTGTTTGTTTCTTAGAATCTTTCGAATTGCGAGAAGAAAAAGTTTCCTTCGATTGCTGCGTTCTCGTCGGAGTCTGAACCATGGATCGCGTTTGCATCGATTGATTTAGCGTATTTATTACGGATAGTACCTTCTGCAGCATCAGCTGGGTTAGTTGCACCGATCAAAGTACGGAAATCTTCTACTGCGTTATCTTTTTCTAAGATAGCAGCTACGATAGGACCAGAAGTCATGAAAGATACCAACTCTCCGTAAAAAGGACGTTCTTTGTGTACCGCGTAAAAGTTTCCTGCTGTTTCGTTGCTTAGTTGGATGTATTTCATCGCTACGATTTTAAATCCACCAGCAATAATGTCATTTAAGATTGCTCCGATATGGCCGTTCGCTACTGCATCAGGCTTAATCATTGTAAAAGTTCTGTTAGTTGCCATTTTAATCAAATTTTTTGCAAAGGTATGAAAACTATATAGTAAAAATGAAACCCTTGATCGTTAATTTACTTTAATACGAGGGGGCACATATCCATTAAACGAGTGGTTTTTCTCCCTTGATCAGTTCGAAAACTGTGATTTCAGGAAGTATACCAACACGGCCTGGATAGCCTAGAAAACCATAGCCTACGTTGACGTATAAACGTTGGTCCTTTTCTTCGTATAGACCGGCCCACTCTTTATATATATATTTAGCCGGGCTCCATTGAAAATGTTCTCCTCGTACACCAAACTGCATGCCGTGTGTATGGCCTGCAAACATCACATCGACATCTGTGTCTAGCACCTGTGCTCGCCAATGTGAGGGATCGTGTGATAACAATAATTTTACGGCTGATTCGTCTGTTCCGTTCAGGGCTTTATTCAAATCTCCTTTTTTAGGGAAGCGCCCTGTTCCCCAGTTTTGCACGCCAACGATAGATATCTCTTCATTGTTAAGCTTCAAAGATCTATTCTCATCCATCAATAAATCCCATCCCATTACTTTGTGGGTTTGGATTACATCTTGTAGGTTCTTGCGTTTCTGTGCTGAATCTTCTTGTCCAAAGTAATAGTCCCCATAATCGTGGTTTCCTAAAACAGAGTAAACTCCTAAATCTGATTTTACTTTAGTAAAGATATCTTGATAGTCACGCATTTCGGAGGCAACATTATTAACAAGGTCTCCTGTAAAGAAGGTGACATCTGGTTTTTCATTCAGAAGCATTTCTACACCACCTAGAACAGCTTTCTTATTGTAGAAAGAACCAGAGTGTACATCCGATATTTGTGCTATGCGCATGCCGTGAAAAGAAGCTGGAAGGTTTGGAAGGTAGAGCTTCTGCCGTCTGATTTGATAATCATAACCACCTGAAATAACACCCCAGGCCAAAGGAAAAACGGGCAGGGAGGCGACCAAGATACCTGATTTGGTTAGGAACTCAGAACGCGTAATACCGTGTGTTGGTTTTTCAGGTAAGGGTTCCGATAGATCCTCAATACGATCCGCTAAATTTTCACTTTTACGTGGTGAAAAAAGACGTGATATCCAGACTCCTCCGCGACGGATATCGTCCGCCAAAAGGATAAGGATAAAAATAAATTTGCTTGTCGCAGTCATAAAAAATGCGACAAGAATCACGGAACGGTACATTAATGGGATATTTAGCTTTGCGGCAATCAGTAATCCAATTAATAAGCCGATAGAATATCCCCACCAAAGTATAGTGAACCACTTTTTCTTGACTACTTTTATTTTCGTTGCACGAAGAGCAAAAAAGATGTAGAAATCAAAAACAAGCAGTAAAAATGCGTTAATTAGTAACATGTCATTTTATTTTTATTGTTGAGAAGTGCTTTCATAGACTTCATCAAAATCAAGTTTTATGTCACAACGGGCTTCCTCATTAGTTTGTTCCTGTTGCGAGTCTTTTTAATACATTTATCCATTGTGGGTCGTCGTTTAAACTTTCCACCATGGCAACCTCTTCTCCTCCTAGCTCTTTGAATTCATTTGCATATTCGACTTGAATTTCATCGATTGTCTCAATACAGTCGGCGACAAAAGCGGGACTGAATACGAGTATTTTCTTTACCCCTTTTTCTGCGAGATGGTGCAATGCATCGGAGGTATAGGGTTGGATCCAAGGGGTTTTCCCAAGGCGTGATTGAAAACAAACACTATATTTTTCGTTGGAGATGTCGAGCTTGCTGACAATAGCGCGCGTTGTTGCATAACATTGTGATAGGTAGCAGTGTGATTTTTTTTCACTCTTGCAGGAATCACATCCCGATTCAGGACAACTTAGCTTTCCCGAGGGGTCAACTTTACCTAGCTGACGTACGGGTAAACCATGATAACTGAATAATACATGATCAAATTGTGCGATGTCATATTTTTGACTATGATTCGCAAATACGGTCGCCATCTCTTCGTCGTCACAGTAGTTGCTAACGAAACTTACGCTTGGAAGATATTGCCATGAACGCATGAGTTCCATAACGCGATCAATAACGGATCCTGTTGTTGCAGAGGCATACTGCGGGAATAGGGGAATCACACGGATAGAATCTAATAACATACCCTCCATTTTTTGGAGAGCTTGTTCCAAGGAGGGGTTTTGATATCGCATTGCCAGTTCGACATGATAATCATCACCAAGCTCTGCTTGCAACAAATCGCGTTGAAGCTGGCTGTAATACATTAACGGTGAACCTGTCTGCGGGTCCCAAATTGTACTGTATGTAGCTGCCGATTGAGCGGCGCGTTTAGGAACTATCGCACCCTTTACCAATAAGGTGCGTCCCAGGTAAGGGATGTCTAGTACACGAGGGTCCATTAAAAATTCTGTTAAATATTTATGGACGTCACTTGTTTTTGGCGAATCAGGTGTACCCAATTGAACCAATAACACTCCCTTGGTTGCTCTATTACTCATTAACGCAAAAATAATTAAAATTTATAGGAAGATCCTTTATGTGATAGAAAATGAAAATAACATGACCGGATTAGAGCTTTTCAAGCGCTTCTTTTACATCTTTCATTAACCACATAGGAGTGGATGTTGCGCCGCATATTCCTACGGTGTTATCTTGTTGAAAGTTTGCTGCTTGGAGCTCTGCTGGATCAGAAACAAAATAACTGTTCGGGTTGGCGTCTTTACATACATCGTATAGGACCTTTCCATTGGATGATTTTTTGCCGGATACGAAGACAATTTTGTCATATTGACGGGCGAATTCACCCAGATCTTCGTAACGGTTGGAAACTTGACGACAGATTGTGTCGTTGGCCTTTACATCGTATCCCCGTTTTAAAAGTTCGGCTTTTATGGCGTAGAATTTATCAACGCTTTTCGTGGTTTGACTGTATAAAGTGAACGATGAAGGCAGCACTACATTGTTTAGCTCGTCAATATCTTGAAAAACAAGCGCCTCATTGTTTGTTTGACCTTGCAAACCAATTACCTCGGCATGTCCGTGTTTACCGAAAATCAAAATTTTCTCCTCATTGTCGTGTGAAGTTTTTATTCGGTTTTGGAGTTTTAACACCACAGGACAAGAGGCATCAATCAACGTGATGTTATTTTCAAGCGCTGTGCGGTACGTCTGTGGCGCTTCTCCATGCGCACGAATCAGTACTTTTTCATTACTTAGGTGTGCTAAATCGTCATGCCCTATTATACGCAAGCCCTTGGCTTTTAGGCGGGCAACTTCTTCGTCATTATGTACAATATCGCCTAAGCAATAGAGATAACCTTCTTCTTCAAGAATCTCTTCTGCCATATCAATAGCATATACAACGCCAAAACAAAAGCCTGAATCTTTGTCGATTGTTACTTGCAGATTTTTACCCATACGACAAAGTTACTAAAATCCATTGGTATACAATCTACCTGTAGGGGATTGAAATATAGGCATAAAAAAGAGCCTTCTAAAAGAAGGCCCTTTTGCCTGTAACAGGCTATTTTATTAATGAAAATTGGACAAGATTAATAGTATGTGTAACGTCTTACACCTGCAATATGACGTGCTAGACGCATAACTTGATGGGTATATCCATATTCGTTATCATACCAGATGTACAAAATAGCATGAGAACCATCCGTTGATACAATTGTTGCCGGAGCGTCCACCACCGAAGCTGCAGTTGTGCCAATGATATCGGAAGATACCAGTTCGCCATTGCTAGAGTAGGCAATCTGTTCAACCAGCTTCCCATGTAGGGCTGCTTCGCGTAACAAACCGTTGATTGCTTCAGTTGTTGTATTCGATTTTAATTCCAGGCTCAGGATTGCCAGTGAACCGTTAGGTACGGGGACACGGATTGCATTCGAGGTGAGTATTCCTGCCAGTGGAGGTAATACTTTCGCTACAGCCGAGCCGGCACCTGTTTCCGTAATGACCATATTTAAAGCCGCTGCACGTCCTCGGCGGGATTTGTTGTGCATGTTATCCACCAAGTTTTGGTCGTTGGTGTAAGAGTGTATCGTCTCAATATGTCCGCGTGTAATACCTATTTTTTCTTCGATAACGGCTAATATCGGGGATATCGCATTTGTCGTACAGGATGCTGCAGAAAAAATGGAGGCTTCTTTGGTGTTGATAACGTGCTCATTGACACCATAAACAATGTTGGGAACACCTTTCCCGGGAGCTGTTAATAAAACTTGAGCGGCTCCTTTAGATTGTAGGTGTCTAGCGAGCTCTTTGTCATCCCGGAACGCCCCTGTGTTGTCAATGACAAGCGCATCTCGGATGCCATATTTTGTATAGTCTATTTCCTCTGGATTCTTAGCCGAAATGATATGCACGGTCGATCCGTTTATAATCAATGCGCCCTGTGTTGTATCGATTTCAATATTAGCTTCAAAATCACCGTGAATAGAGTCGTGTCGAAGTAGATTAGCTCTCTTCTCTAATGTTTTAGCATCGATGCTGTCGCGTGTTACAATGGCGCGCAAACGGAGTTGTTTGCCACCACCTACTTTACTAATTAACTCTCGTGCTAAAAGACGTCCAATACGACCGAATCCGTACAAAACGATATCGCGAGGCTGGAAGGGCACTTGTTCATTGGCTTCCTTCAGCTTTTTGTCGAGAAAAGATAAGATTTCTTCATCTTGTAGCTGTAAATCGCGAACTTCTAAGGCTAGTGTTCCAATATCAATGCGGGACGGTGCGATTTCCAGCTGTTGGATTGCCTGTGCAATTTTGAGGGTTTCCTCAATATGGAGTTCAGGATTTGAAAGATGGCTTGTTTTTTTATGTAAATTCAGAATAAGGCTCACACGACGATCCACCAACTGGTTACGAAATAAAACAAGTTCGATAGAGTCATTAAACCATAGGTTGCTGACAATTTCTATCAGCTTCACACAAGCGTTTTGTTTGTTTTTGTAGCTTTTGATTTCTTCCTCAAAAGAAGACGGCTGTACCATAACGTTATTATAAGAGATTATGGCACAAACTTATAAATTAATACATCGACTTCTCTTAATTTTTGTGAGATTTACAAATATGAGTTGGTAAATCGGTTTGCTATTGATGATATGTTAAAATTGCTAATCTTATTTTGCGTTTTTATTAATACGCTTACTTGTGCGAAACTCCTCCAGACATTTATTATTTGAAAGAGCAGCTATCCAGGTGGTCATTTACCATGCCAACAGCCTGCATATAAGCATAGCAAATAGTCGTTCCGAAAAATTTAACCCCTCTTTTTTTTAGATCTTTGGCAATGGCGTCTGATTCTGGGGTGTGGGTTGGAGCCAATGCTAAATCAACGATACTGTTTACCATCGGTTTTTGATTGGGCATAAAACTATACAGGTAGCTGTAAAAGCTTCCAAATTCAGCTTGGATTTTCATGAATATCTGTGCATTTCCTACGGTAGCTTGGATTTTTCCGCGATGACGAATGATACTTTCGTCCATAACAAGCTTTTCAATAGCTTGAGGGGTGAATTCAGCAACCTTTCGGTAGTCAAAATTTGCGAATGCTTTTCGATATCCTTCGCGTCGTTTGAGGATGGTTATCCAACTTAATCCTGCTTGCGCTGATTCCAGAACCAAGAACTCGAAGAGCGTTTGTTCATCCGTCACGACCTTGCCCCATTCCTCATCGTGATATCGTACATACAACTCGTCGGTTCCGCACCACGAGCATCGGGTTAAATTGGATTCTGCCATGTTTTTATGTGTTAAAACTAGATTTTTTACTTCTTACTATCTTAATTAATAGTAGCCAGCAGTTGGCGATAAATCGCTGTCTTGGACGTCTAAATTTAATATTGCACAAGAGAGCAATTTTATCTAAGTTTACGGCAAAGTAAGGATTTTTTGGCTTAATGTATTGGTTTCGATATTTTCTTTTAACACTTTTTTTTAGTGCATTAGCGCTGTGCTCTATAGCTCAACAGGATACGCTTGTGCGGGATTCTGTTAGCCCTCAAGAGGTACCCATAGATACCGTATCGGTTGCTCAAATAGATAGATTTAATTATGTTTTTCCTCCAAAAGATAGACCTAATCAATTGTTGGAAATGTTTCTTGACGATATTAAAACCAATAGCTTATCGTTGGAAAAGACGCTGACCCGTATGGGAGAGGTAAAACCACGTGAAGTGTTGGCGCAGGGTATTCTAAAGAATTATCGCCCTACTTGGATACTGGTAACGGCATTTTTGCTTTTTTTAGCTATCGGCATTGTGCGATTGGTTTTTACGACCGATTTTATGCTTATTGTGGATGCCTATTACAATGAACGGGTGCTGCAGCAAATGAGTAAAGAAGATAATGTGTTGACATCTTGGCCATACATTTTTTTATATCTCATTTTTAGTTTAGCGCTTGGTTTGTTCATTCTGCTCCTTGAGTCTACTTTTACCAATACGGGGATACTTAATTTTGAAAACTATTTGCGTGTCTCTTTGGTCGTGGGGGTGCTTTTTGTGGTAAAAATCTTGTTGGTAAGATTTGTTTCTCTTGTTTTTGAGGTGGATAAATTGGCCCGTGAATATGTTACAGTTTTATATCTAGTATACTTTAATAGTATGCTTTTTCTGATGCCGTTTTTGTTGGTGCTGGTCTTTGTGCCGGTCGCCTATTTTAAGATTGCGTTAATTTTATTTGCGGTCATAGCTTCTATTCTATTCGTTTATAGGTTTTTAAGGACTTTTTTCAGACTCTTTGGTAATCTTAGGTTTTCAGTTTTTTATTTAATTCTTTATCTTTGTGCACTCGAAGTGGCGCCGATTCTAATATTGGTGAAGTTATTGAGCAGATAAAAAGTTGAATATGCAAGTAGATGTAGCAAGAGCCAATAAGGTAAAAAGTATTTTAGTTACCTTGCCAAAACCTGAAAATGATAAGTCTCCATATTTCGCCTTGGCAGAAAAGTACAACCTCAAGTTAGACTTTAGGGGGTTTATTCATGTTGAAGGTGTATCTGCAAAAGATGTGCGCAAAGAAAAAATTAATTTCGCAGATTATTCGGCAGTAATTTTTACGAGCAAAAATGCAGTAGATCATTTCTTTCGCGTATGCGAAGAGATGCGTTACGAAGTTTCTTCTGAAATGAAGTACTTCTGTATTTCGGAAACTATCGCCCTTTATCTTCAAAAATATATTCAGTACCGTAAACGTAAGATTTTCTTCGGGAAACAAACGGCTAAGGATTTGGAAGAGGTGCTGAAAAAACACAGCAAAGAGAAGTTTCTTTTCCCATGTTCGGATGTTGCAAATGAGGAAACACAAAAGTGGCTGCAAGATAATGGTTATAATTTTACGCCAGCAGTACTGTTCCGTACAGTAATTAGTGATATAAAAGATCTGGAAAAGGTGTTCTATGACGTTATCGTATTCTTTAGTCCGTCTAGTGTACAATCTTTGTATGAAAACTTTCCTGATTTTAAACAAAATAACACACGGGTGGCTGCTTTTGGCGCAAGTACGCAACAAGAGTTGTTAAAGCATGACCTCATTTTAGATATTCCTGCGCCAACGCCGGAGGCCCCAAGTATGACGATGGCTGTTGAACAATACATTAAACAGGTCAATAAATAAAATATAAAGCAGCGTTTCGCTGCTTTTTTTATTTGTTCCATTTTGTGAAGAGGGAATTCGAGTTGTTTTTTTACTAACTAAGAAAATTTTTTGCCAGAATTTTTGCGCCTATAAGCTCTTTTTTTCTTGCATAACAAAAACCTAGTGGCCTTTTTATTGTTTTACGTTTGTTAAAACTTGTTAAAATGTAAATTACAATTTACATTTTCAGAGTTTTTTGCACGGGTATTGCTTGTGAATATGTTAATGCTCTTAAAATTTACTAAGTTTAGGCCGCGAAGAATTATTGCATTCAAGAGTTTCTTTTTATCTTTAGGAGATTTTTGTAACTTATAAAAGACATTACACTTATATATGAAATTTAATCAATACCAGTTTTTTGTTCTATTGTTTTTGTTTTTTGCTGCTTTTACAGGCTGTAAAGGACCAACGAACTCGGGTGAATTGGTTGGGGTTCGCTTGAACAAGCTGAAAGCCAACAAAACACCTTACGGGATGGTATTGATTCCCGGTGGAACGTTCATCATGGGGCAGTCTGATGAGGACATTACTTACGCACAGACGGCGCAGAATCGACAGGTCACTATTGCACCCTTCTATATGGATGATACGGAGATCTCTAATAGCGAGTATCGTCAGTTTGTACATTGGGTACGTGATTCTATCTTAATCTATAATTTCTTGGGTGACGACAGTTATTTTGTCGATATGGGAAATGGGGAGCGTCACATTGATTGGAAGAAAGTGAATAGCAATTCACCATGGAAAGGGAAAGATGAAAATGCACGGGAGCGGTTGAACAGTATGTTCTATCAAGGTGAGGATCGTATTTTTGGAAAAAATGAATTAGATGTTCGTTTGCTGAAGTATCACTACGAATGGTTTGATTTACGCTCTGCTATTGCTGCCAAGAATGATAAATCGAAATCTCGTTCTGACTTTATCATGCGGGATACAATGTTGATTTATCCGGACACGACGGTTTGGTTGAGCGATTTTAGTTATGCGCAAAACGAGCCGATGGTAGAGGGCTATTTCTCGCATCCGTCTTTTGACGATTACCCGGTAGTAGGGGTCACTTGGCGCCAAGCTCAAGCCTTCAATACATGGCGTACACGCTTATTCAATAACGCCGCTGCAGGAAATAAGCAGGTTGATCGGATGCCTTATCAATTACCTTCTGAAGCAGAATGGGAGTATGCTGCACGCGGAGGTAAAGTTGGCATGCAGTTCCCGTGGGGTGGGCCTACGGCTCGTAATGCGAAAGGTTGTTTAATGGCCAACTTTAAACCGGGTCGCGGTAACTATATTGATGATGGTGCCGCTTATACGGCTCCAGTGTACTCGTATTGGCCGAATGATTTTGGTTTATATAATATGGCTGGAAACGTGGCTGAATGGACGCAATCGAGCTTTAATGAGTCGGCAAATACGTTTGTTCACGATATGAATCCTACCTATACGTACCATGCTAAAGCGTCAGATCACGAAACGATGAAGCGTAAAGTAGTACGGGGTGGTTCTTGGAAAGATGTGGGAGCTTTTCTTCAAAATGGCGCACGTCAATATGAATATCAAGATAGTGCTAAATCTTATATTGGGTTTAGATCGGTGACACGTTATACAGGAGTTTCAGTACGATAATCATTCACAGTATTTATTTATAATTTAAAAATGGCTAAGAAAAGAAAATTCAAATTAGGGATTAACACCTTAATCAACTGGGGGGCTTCAGTTGTTATCGTTGGATTGATGTTCAAAATTTTGCATTTCAAAGGTGGTGAGTGGATGATCGGGATTGGTTTAGCAGTAGAGGCGGTGCTGTTCTTCGTGATGGGCTTTTTGCAATCTGAACCAGAACCGGACTGGACGCGTGTTTATCCGGAGTTAGATGAAAATTATAATGGAGAGTTGCCGACCCGTAGCGCACATGTAGCGCAGGTGGCTCAGCCTGTTGCGATAGGCAATACTGCGGCTTTAGATAAGTTATTGCAGGATGCAAAGATTGATGAGAACTTGATTGGTAATCTAGGAGACGGGCTACGTTCTTTTGGTGATAAGGTTGCCTCTATTTCTAAGGTAGCAGATACTGCCGCTGCAACGAATCAATTTGCAGATAAATTGAATGCGGCTTCTTCAGGAGCTTCGCAGTTAAGTAGTGCGTTTGAGCGTGCCGCAGCAGATTTACAAACATTTAATGAATCTTCTGCTGATATGCATCAATTTAAAGAACAGGTAAGTACATTTAATAAGAACTTAACTTCTCTAAATGCGATTTATGGTAATATGTTGTCTGCAATGAGTACCAACCGTTCTTAAATAGAAAAACTACACGATGGCAGGTAAGAGAGAAACCCCTAGGCAGCGGATGATTGGAATCCTTTATTTAGTGCTACTTGGTTTAGTGGCATTGAATGTTAGTGATTCTATTCTCGATGCTTTTAAAAATTTAGGCAATAGTTTAAGTACTTCTACGCAAAATACGCAGGCTGGTATCGACAACATGTTCTTGGCTTTCCGAGAAACCAAGTTGAAAGAGAATCCAGATCGTGCACAGCCGATTTTAAATAAAGCGGAACAAGCGCAAGCTACTGTTTTGAAATTGACAAATAAATTGAAAGAGCTGAATACTTTACTGACCAGTGAAGGAGGTGGCTTAGATGAGGAGACAGGTGATGTGAAATATCGTAGTTCAACGGATATCTCCGCACGACTTATGATTAATGAAAAGCGTGCTAAAGAGCTTCGGGATATGATTGTATCTACGAAAGCGGAGTTGTTGAAGTTAACGAATAATGAAATTAGTATAAGTCTGGATGCCGAAGACCCAGCTCCAAGGGCAGGTATCCGTAAGACATGGGAAGAAGCAAGCTTCGGAGATGGTATTCCATTGACGGCGGCTATTACGGCATTAGAAAAAATAAGTGCCGATGCGAAGAATGCGGAATCAGCTGCTGTTAAGCATATTTTTGGTAAAATGGACCAAGCTGTGGTAAACTTGGATAAGTTTGCGGCTGTTGCTGTTGCTCCTACATCATATCTGATCCAAGGCCAACCCTATACAGCGAAGGTTTTTTTGACGGCTTATGATTCTAAATCGAGCCCGCAGATCTCGGTTGGTGGTAGTAGTTTGCCGGTGACCGAAGGTCAAGGTCTGTATCAGGTAAATACAAGCAGTCCTGGTGTTTTTACATGGCAAGGTACAGTACGTGTGCAACAAACAGATGGTAGTGTAAAAACATACCAAACGGAGCCGATGACCTATCAAGTATCTAAACCTTCGGCCGTGGTATCTCCGGATGCAATGAATGTATTGTATATCGGTGTTGATAATCCGATATCGGTTTCGGCGCCAGGTATCCCCGCAGAAAATTTGGTGGTTACAGGTTCGGGCGTTTCGATCAGTAAATCGGGAAATCGCTATGTGGCACGTGTAAGCAATACAGGCGAAGCAACGGTGAATGTTGCTGCGAAAGTAGATGGCAAGACTCAAAATATTGGCAGTTCGAAGTTTCGTGTGAAACGTATTCCTAAACCGACGGCACGTGTTGCTGGAAAAACAGGTGGACGGATATCGTCAGCGCAGTTACGTGGACAGAATGTGGTGTCTGCATCCCTAGAGAATTTCGAATTTGATGCGCGCTTCAATATCAGTAAGTTCAATATGTACATTGCAAAACCACGTGTTGATCCTATCGGTCCGTACCAAACATCAGGTGCATCTTTTTCGGCACAGATGAAAACAGGGCTGGGTGCAATAACACCAGGTTCGGTGGTTATGATTTACGATATTGTAGGGGTAGGGCCGGATGGAGTGGCACAAAACTTGGATCCAATAACGTTCCAGGTCACGAATTAGTAGAAATTGATAGAATTAGGTGAAATGAAAAAGTATTTATTTTCTGCATTAGCGATAGCATGTTCAGCTGCTGCCTTTGCACAGCAGGAAAACTTGTCTAATAGTACAAAACCTATTCATGCGGAGGAACCGCCTGTCGACGGTTATTTTGTACAATCTGATATCGAAAATCGTAAGGTTATCCCTTATGCGACTATTCGACAAACAGATGTGGCTTACAAAAAAAGAGTGTGGCGGGAGATTGATTTAAGAGAGAAAATGAATAAAGCATTTGCTTCACCTAAATCTCGTTTAATCGATATTATCATTGATGCGGTGATGAAGGGCGAGTTGCGTGCATATGATCCGACACCTACTGAAAATGATCCAAACGGCGATAGTTTTAAAAATGTTCTACCACCTGATCAGGTCATGGCTCGTTTTGGAGGTGATAGTGTTTTGGTGGAAGAATTCAACGAAAATAATGAAGTTATCGCTTCGCACTACGAAGCACGGGCTTTTAGTGGTGAGAATGTGATTAAGTTTCGAATTAAAGAAGATTGGATCTTTGATAAACAGCGATCGGTCTTTGAGCCAAGGATTGTAGGTATTGCGCCATTGATCACACCTCAGATTCCAGGAATGGATAGTAATGTGGGTATGGTGCCGGCTGAAACAGGCGGAGGGGCTGCTAACTTTGATCCTTTTGATCCTTTTGCGGTTCAGCCAGAACAAAATCAGGCGGCTAATGCACCAAGTAATGTTCCGGTTCCTACGGTGAATACAGGGCTGTTTAATCCACAGGTCGATCCGACACCTGCTTTTTGGATTTATTTTCCAGAGGCACGTCATATTCTGGTGAATAAGGAAGTTGTAAATGGTAGTAACGATGCAACAGGCTTAAGCTACGATGATATTTTTGTGAAGCGCATGTTCGCAAGTTATATTGTTAAAGAGTCGAATCCAGAAGATTTACGGATCAAAGATTACATTGCTGACGGTAAAGAGCGTTTATACGAATCTGAACGGATCAAGAAATCATTGATGGATTACGAACAAGATTTGTGGTCTTACTAAGGTAAAAATATGACGTTTGTCATATTGAAATTCGAATATTTCTATTAATTTGTGCTTGTCTTTATTTGCATTTAATAAGACAGAAGTGGGATTAATAGAAATATTTTTTTTTAAGTTTGTACGTAGTTGTAAAGCGAAGAACTTGTGAAATTAAAACCAGTAGATAGTATATCAGGGGTGTCTCCTAAAGACTTTATCAAGCAGTATCTTGATAATGGTCATCCGGTAATAATCAAGGACTTTATCAGCAAAGATAGCCCTTGTTGGAGTAAATGGAGTTATGACTATTTCAAGGAAATAGCCGGCGACGAGAAAGTGGATGTCTATGGACGTGAAGAAGAGTCGCAGAACCACGCGGCAAGCCCGCCTGTAGGGCAGATGACTTTTGGAGAGTATTTGGATAAGATCAGTGCAGAGCCAACTGAACTAAGGTTGTTTTTGTTCAATCTCATGAAGTTGCGTCCAGAGTTAAAGAAAGACGTTATTTTCAATGATGTCACAGGAGGAAAGGTTTTGCAGTGGCTTCCTTATATGTTTTTTGGCGGGGAAGGATCCGCGACCCGAAATCACTTTGATATTGATATGTCTCATGTCTTTATCTCGCAGTTTCAGGGCGCTAAGCGTATCTGGTTGTTTCCGAACAATCAGTCTGATTTAATGTATAAACTACCTTACAATTTTCATAGCATTGCGAATTTGAAGACCAGCGATGTTGGGGATTATCCAGGATTGGAGTTTTTGGATGGTTACGAAGCTGTGATTAATCCGGGAGAGACATTGTATATGCCGGCCGGATGGTGGCATTATATTCAATATGAAACGGAAGGTTACTCTATTTCAGTACGTGCTTTAGCAAATTCGGTAACAGAAAAGCTTAAAGGAGCAAGAAATCTCTTTATCACGCGACATTTTGACGATACCATGCGTAAAATATTTAATGAGAAGTGGTTTAATTATAAGATTGAGACCGCGAAAAAGAGAGCAAATCGTGCGATGAAGCGTAGGGGCGGACGATAACTTGATTTTAATGATAAAAAAGCGTCGGTTTTAAACCGACGCTTTTTTTATTCTTCTACCCAGAAGATATCAGAAGCAATGCGGTCGGCTAATAGTTTGCCTTGTAGAGTTAATCGGAGGAAATTTTCTGGCGTTCTTTCGATAGCACCTTGCTCAAGATAATCTCCGGACTCATGCAATAGGTGTTTTAAAAGATCCGGTCCAAAATCGCTTTCGACTTTCTTTAGATTGATGCCCCACATCGTGCGTAGGGAGGTCATTACATATTCGTTAAAGCGATCGGCAAAAGAGAGGATTTCCGTTTCAAGCGGTAATTCCTTTTTTTGTATGCCCGCCATATAAAGCGCATTATTTGCGATGTTCCAACTTCTAGAGGTGGCATTGAATGAGTGAGCCGATGGGCCTATCCCTAAATAGGGTTGTCCTTTCCAGTAGTTTGTGTTGTGCTTTGCATAATGATTAGACTTCGCGAAATTAGAGATTTCGTAATGCTCGTAACCATGTGCACGTAGTTCCTGCATGAGTATCTCAAACTGTGCTGCACTCTGTTCTTCGTTCATAGCAGATGTCTTCCCTTTGCTGATCATATGGTTCAAGGCAGTTCGCTGTTCCACGGTCATGGCATAGGAAGAGATATGTGGAATCTGATTATCTGTTAGCTGTGCGATATTTGAGGTCCACTTTTCATCGGTAAGAAGTGGATAGCCATAGATTAAATCACAGGTGATGTTTTCAAATCCGGCATCTTGTACGCGCTTAATGGAAGCTTCGGCTTCCGATGCATTATGCGCGCGGTTCATCCAGCGAAGGTCTTCCTCGAAAAATGACTGGATACCTATCGAGAAACGGTTTACAGGAGTTGATCGTAGGTCTCGCACTTTTGTGACGGTAAGGTCGTCGGGGTTCGCCTCCAATGTGATTTCCGCACCTTGTGCGATATCAAAGTGCTTCGCAACCGTTCCAATGAGTTGTTCTATTTCCGACGCCTCTAGGATAGAAGGTGTGCCTCCGCCAAAGTAAATGGAGTGGATTGTTTTCTCTTCTAGGTAGGCGGCTCGAAGCGTGATTTCTTGTTGCAAAGCATCTAGCATCTCCGCTTTGTACTTTAAGGAAGTAGAGAAGTGGAAGTCACAGTAATGACATGCCTGTTTGCAAAAAGGAATGTGGAAATAGATCATGGGTGCCCCGCTCAGTTTTTTATGAAGCAAAGATAGTTAATTGTATAGAGTCACTTTGGAGTTTTTTTCTTTATACTAATGGTTGTTACAGATCACCAAATAAAATCTACCCATTTGGAGAGAGATATAAAGGGAAAGTAATTGTACTTGTAAATGAAAATACACAAAGCTGCCAAGAATATATAACAATGGCACTTAAAGCAGTTCTAAACACTACAATATTGGATAATGCTAGCGCTGGAGCAAATGGAAATATGACTAGTTTCACTTACCAGGAGGAATATCTAGGGGAATAAAAGAAAAGCCATAAACAAGTTGTTTTGATTACATGATTACAGTATTAAACGATTGCTTTTCTAAAGAAAATATTTCCGATGCTTTTTTTGTGCAGTGGTACAGAATAACTTAGTGTCGTTGATCAACGATAGAGGAATCTGAAAATCTTTAATAGAGTAGGAGCTGTTTTTTATTTTTTAACAAAAATGAACAAATTGAATGTAACAAAATTTGGTATCCAGGAGCTGAAGGCTGAAGAAATGGTAGAGGTTGAGGGAGGAGGCAAAGTACACTGGTTCATGTATCTTGTCTCACCTGCATCGGCTTACGTACTTGATCGATTCCTTGAAGGAGTAGAAAATGGTGTTAAAAATAGGTGACAAATTAAATATAAGTTTTTGATATGGAAAATGTAAATTTAAAAGAACTCTCATATGAAGAGCAGATAACTGTCGAGGGCGGTGGAATTGGAATAGCACTCGCAGCAATTGGTGCTGTTTGGGTTTTAGGAGAGATAGCAAATAAAGCTGGCGAAGCTGTTGGCAGAGCGTTAAAATAGCTAATTATAATATCCCTAAATTTTTAGGGATATTATATAAAAAAACAAACGAAAAAAGCTAGCTGTGAGTGGGTTTACAATCAGAATCTAATCAGTTTGATTCGATAATACTACAGGAATATTTAAATGATTTTACTATATAGATATGAAATTTAGTATAAAACAATTTAAACGTAACGAACAACAGCGAAAAAAGATTTGGACTGTTGTTTTTTGGTCGTTGATATCTATCTTCATATTCGGTGAGATAGCAGAAAAGCTTGGACAAGCTTTAGGGGCGGTTTTTCGATAAGTCCCGGTCGAGAGGTGCGCGGATTTCTTTCATCTGTCAATCAAAAAGGATAGGCGTCAGTGAAGCTACTCTCTCTCGCAAGTGTTACATCGTGGTCTTGTGAGCGGGTTATTAAACAATCTATTTGTTAAAAAAACCTAAACTCGTGATCGTCTATTAATTAGATTCATATTATTCGGTATTTTCAACCACAAGAAACAACCGGCGATGAACTTGAGATCCATTCCCCTTTATCTTTTATTATGTTTATTCTTTGCGAGCTCTGTTGCGCAAGCACAGACACGGGAAACACAAATCAATAACCTAGTTGCATTAGCAAAACTAGGAGGAGATATACGATACTTTTCGCCGACAGACGCCGTTCACCAAGCATTATTGCGTGTTGGGTGGGATCAAATTTTTGTTAACGCGACCCGAATCGCTTTACACACAAAGGACGAGCGAGCCTTCGCAGATTCATTAGTCTCCATCTTCAAGCCATTGGAACCCTCATTAATGTTAGCGTATAAACAAGAAATCTTAACGCAGGCGCCAAAAAGTGAGCAGGAAGGTCCTTTGGTTGTTGGGGTGCAGCATAAAGGAATGGAATTCTATAGTGGAAGTGGCTCCGGTTTTAAAAGTATTCGGACAAATAGGCGATCTCTAATGTCAGATGCATTTATGAGCGATTTCGATTTATTGAAGATCAAAATTCCAGAAGCCTACTATGGAAAAGTGTTTGAACTAAAAATCAATTACACAGTAGAAGATCCTGTTGATGTCTCGATAGCAAACCATACGGGAAAACAAATCATGCCGGAAAGGAAACTCTCTGGAAAGAATTTCTTTATTCTAAGAGATACCATAACACCAACGAATGCGGAGATGTATATAAAAGTATCGCTGGATGAGTTCAAAGGAGGGATTGGTTTGGATTCAGTTCTACAAATTGGCAACGAACCCATAGCCATTAAAACCTTTGACATGAATGTAGTGCGCGAGAAGCCAGCCTACAATATCTTTTTTAAAACAATAGATAAAGAGCTCTTCGCCGCTCAAAACAAAATTGGTGATACTTTATACTCTAATCTAACATCGGCTTTATCAGCCTCTTTTCCGCTCGCGGTTTACGGCAATGAAACGGAAACTTTCCCGAAGGCATCGTATGATAAGGCTGCCTATAGGTATAACAAAGGTGGCTTTGAGAAATTTCACAATGTAAGACTGTTAGATAACATGTCTGTGAAAGTATCGAATATCCTTTCCTTATGGAATGCGTTCCGATATGCATTTGTGTACAATCCATTGACGGATGCAGAAGAGGAGCATTTATTGAGGAAGACAATCAACGCCGTACTGGAAACAAAAAACCTTCAGGAATACTATGATGTGGTTTGGGGTATGTTGGCTGTGTATAAAGATGCGCATATCTTTTTCAATATGGAAGAGGTCGATAATCGCAACAATTACTCGATGCCTTTCAGTGTTATTGACCTGAACGATAAATATTATATTCGGAAAATTCATAATCCAGCTTTTGAAAGAAATGTCAATATTGGCGATGAAATCCTTGGTGTTGGTGCGGAAGATATTGAACAGTTAGTGAAGCGAAAGTCGATTGTCGGATCAGGATCGGCCGCAAATAAAAAAACAAGATTAATCTTTAGTATGCTTTATGGTGAAAAGGACTCAGCATCTATTTTACGATTGCGGGACCAGCGTAGCGGCAAAGTGAAGGAGCTTCATGTGAAGCGTGATTTTCAGCACGACGATATATATCTAACGGTATCGACGCTAAAAAACACAGCAAATAGGATGCTGGATGAGAATACGTATTATTTTAACTTGGCTCAATCAAAAGTGACGGATACATTGTTGCGATTTATTGAGGACCCGTCGAAGCATATCATATTTGAGATGAGGGGATACCTTAAGCACGATTTTTATAGTCAAAACATACTTAATAAGTTAATTACGGACACCGTTAAACATCAGATTTTTTATTCCTATGAAATTTTAAGTCCTAAGAATCGAAGCTTTAGACAGTCTACACAAATAGATGCTCCTGAAAACCAGAATAAGAAAGCTAAATTTTACTTTCTAACCGATCGAACAACACAAAGTGCACCGGAAACTTTTCTTGATATTGTTAAATTTTGGAAGATAGGTAAGATTATTGGACAGCCAACAGCTGGTGCAAATGGTAATATTAATTATCTTTATCTGCCTGGAGGCATGATGGTGACCTTTTCAGGGCTAAAAGTAATGAATTCCGACGGAAGTACTCATCATCTGCTAGGTGTGCAGCCGGATTATTTGACAGATTTTACACTCGAAGACATCATGGGCGGGCGTGATCCTTATATAGACACAGCTTTGAAGATTATAGCGGATGAGGGGTAGGTTAAAGCTCTTTCTTTCTCAGCCAAGCAAAAAGTGCTAGGTATACCTGCGTTCTAACTTCTTCTTTGGATAAAACTAAATCATGGATGCCATTTTCAATGGGAAGAATGGTGATATCACCCTTGAGCTTATTTGCATACCGTGCAATATCTCTGACATTAAGGACCAAATCACTACTTTGTGAGTGCTTGTCCCACTTTTTTGAAAAACTACTTTGTGCTCCATGCATAATGAGGGTGGGCACGGTCAAATGAACGCCCTGTTGAATGTATCGTTGTGCCTGATGCACCGCTCGGATGAAACTCGCGTCCGAATAGGTATAATCAAGAGGTTTCCAAGTTAGGTCGAAGTTCCATTCCCCTTTATGCTCTTGATGTAGGCTTTTTGCATACTGAGCGTTCATGCCATTTGGTATGGGTAAATTAGGAAACAGCGTAGCCAATGCACTGACCAGGGGAATACCGATCGTTTTTGTCAAAGACCCCACATTGAAATCATAGAAAGGACTGTTGCACCACAATCCTTTCACCAACGGATGATTGGGATGGCGTGCAGCAAAGTAGGTCAAGACTAGGCCGCCGGTAGAATGCCCACATAATATCACACTGTCATGCCCCTCTTGCTTCATGATAGCTAGAGATCTGTTAATCTCCTCATCGTACTCTTTGAGATTACGTACGCGGTAATATCCCTGATGTGACAGATGTGCACGGCCATATTTGCGGAGATCTAACGCATAGAAATGGTAACCATGCATATTGAATTGATCTGCCATCTCTGTTTGAAAAAAATAATCGATATAGCCATGAACATAAAGTACAGCTTTCTTGCTTTCTAGGGGTGCTTTCTTGCGTACGAGTACGGCATGAACACTTCCTTCGTAATCATCCGGTAAGTCAAGACGGGCTTGCTCATACGGGTATCCTAAGATGTCTTCCTGAAAAGCGTATGTCTCTGTCTCCATATTTTTGTTATTTATGTATTAAATTTACATATGTTTTTTTAAAATCTTTAGGATTTCTTTGCATTCTCAATACTTATTCATACCTTAGCCACGCTTATAGAGAAAGGCAGAGGGACTAGACCCGATGAAGCCTTAGCAACCTGTCGCTGTACAAGGTGCTACATTCTACTCCTTCGGGGGAAAGATAAGCCGAAGTCACCGTTCCTGTGTGGCCTTCTCTCCAAGCAATAGTTTTAGAAAGAAAAATTAACAAACAGAATTTATGTTATTAACAAACAATTTAGGTTACCCACGTGTGGGGGCTTTCCGCGAATTGAAAAAGGCCAATGAAGCTTATTGGGCGAAAAAGATCAGCGCGGAAGAATTATTGCAAGCTGGACTTAAAATCCGTGAAGGCAACTGGAAGACACAAAAGGATGCTGGGATCGACCTAATTCCTTCGAATGACTTCTCGTTTTACGATCAAGTATTAGACTTGTCTCTTACTGTAGGAGCAATTCCTGCTCGTTACAGCTCTTTGTTGAACAAAATTGATCGTCAGTATAATTTAGATTTATACTTTGCGATGGCACGTGGTTTCCAAGAAGGTGGGGTAGATGTGACGGCGATGGAAATGACGAAATGGTTCGATACTAACTACCACTATATCGTTCCTGAGTTTACGAAAAACCAAGAATTTAAACTGACTTCAGAGAAATTCTTAAATGAATATAATGAGGCTAAAGCGGCTGGTATTGAAACGAAACCAGTTATTATTGGCCCAATCACTTACCTTTTGTTAGGTAAAGAAAAAGAAACAGGATTTAACCGTATCGACCTTATCGATGGTTTATTGCCTGTTTATGAAGAAATCTTAACTAAATTGGCGGATGCAGGTGCACAATATGTGCAGATTGATGAGCCTTATTTGGCATTGGATATTGATGCAGATACAAAAGCGCTTTATGCACGTGTTTTCGATAAACTTGCAGCAGCTGCTAAAGGCATCAAATTAATCGTTGCAACTTATTTCGAAGCTCTTCGTGACAACGAGGACGTAGCAGTGAACTTACCGGTTCATGCGTTACACCTTGACTTGGTTCGTGGAGAAAATCAATTAGATACAGTTCTTGCTAAAGTACCTGCTTCTTTGACACTTTCATTGGGTGTAGTAGAAGGTCGTAACATTTGGAAGAACGATTACGAGAAATCGTTAACACAAATCAAAAAAGCAGTTGATGTTTTGGGCGCCGATCGTGTTTGGGTTGCGCCTTCATCTTCTTTATTACATGTTCCTTTTGATTTGGATAATGAAGATAATGAAGAGTCATTGCCTGCTGAAGTTAAGAACTGGTTAGCATTTGCAAAACAGAAATTAGCAGAGGTAAAAGACTTAGCGGTATTGGCTGATGGTGAGGTTGATGCAAAAACAGCAGAACGCTTTGAAGCGAATAAAGCAGCAGCGGAAAGCCGTCGTACTTCTCCTTTAATCCATAAGCCAGCGGTTAAAGAGCGTACAGCAAATATTACAGATGATGATGCAACACGTACTTCTGTGTTTGCAGATCGTAAAGCAGCACAACAAGCTAAATTTAACTTGCCAGCTTTTGCGACAACAACAATCGGTTCTTTCCCACAGACGAAAGATGTTCGTAAATGGAGAGCTGATTTGAAGAAAGGTGCAATTACACAAGCTGAATACGATAAAGAAATTGCAGAGGAAACAGAAAGAACTATCCGTTTACAAGAAGAACTAGATATCGATGTATTGGTACACGGTGAGTTCGAGCGTAACGACATGGTGGAGTACTTCGGTGAGCAACTTGCTGGATATGCGTTCACGAAAAACGGATGGGTGCAATCATATGGTTCACGTTGTGTGAAACCGCCGGTAATTTATGGTGATGTTTATCGTCCAGAAGATATGACTGTTCGTTGGTCTGCTTATGCACAATCATTGACAAACCGTCCAGTGAAAGGAATGTTGACAGGTCCGGTTACGATCTTGCAATGGTCTTTCGTGCGTAATGATCAACCACGTTCAACAACAACATACCAAATTGCACTTGCCATTTTGGATGAAGTACAGGCATTAGAAAAAGCAGGTATTAAAATCATACAAATTGACGAGCCAGCAATTCGTGAAGGACTTCCTTTGCGTAAAGCAGATCAGAAAGATTATTTGAATTGGGCGGTGCGTGCTTTCCGTGTTTCTTCATCAAATGTGGATGATGATACACAGATTCACACCCACATGTGTTACTCCGAGTTCAATGATATTATTGAAGATATTGCGGCAATGGATGCTGATGTAATCACGATCGAAACTTCTCGTTCGCAGATGGAATTATTGGATGCGTTTGCTGCAGACTTTAAATATCCAAATGATATCGGACCTGGTGTTTACGATATTCACTCACCACGTGTACCGAGTACAGAGGAGATGGTGGAATTGTTGCGTAAAGCTAAAGCTGTTGTTCCTGCAGAGCAATTATGGGTAAACCCTGACTGTGGATTGAAAACACGTGCATGGCCAGAAACTAAAGCGGCGTTAGAGTCGATGGTTGAAGCCGCTAAAATTTTACGTGCTGAATAATTAGTAATACTTTAAAATAATAACACGTTATTGTGTTAGAGCTGGCTCCGGTGTAACTGGAGCCAGCTTTTTTTTAAACTTTTTTTTGTGATTTAGATAATAAGTTCTACATTCGTCTGCTCATCCTATCATCTGATGAATTTTAGACTATGATAAAAAAGAAATCGTTGGCGCAAGAAGTAGCCGATATAATGCGGGAAAAGATTAAAGGAGGGGAGTTTCCTTTGGATGCACAATTGCCTACCGAGCCGGCTTTGATGGAGTTGTTTCAAGTGGGACGATCTTCTATCCGGGAAGCAATCAAGATACTTGTGAATTCCGGATTTCTTTTGGTGCACCAAGGGGTAGGGACATTTGTTGTTAATATCCATGGTAATGAACCGTTAGATTCCAAGTTTGAGAAAGCACAATTATCGGAGATTCTTGAAGTACGACAGTTATTGGAGATTCGAATCGTAGAGAAAGCGGCGGAAAACCGAACAGAAAAAGATCTTAAGATTATGCGAAGTAAATTGGCTGAACGTAAGCTTTACGCTGATTTAGGCGATATGGATCGATGTATTCATAAAGATATTGAGTTTCATCAGGCAATTGCTGAAGCTTCAGGTAATAGTATTCTAGCTGAATTGTATCGTGAATCTTCTGCGTATGTGCTGAAATCTTTTCTTAAGCAGTATAAAAACACGAAGCCGTTCGTGGACTCCCAAGATATTCATGCGTTGTTATTGCGGAACATTGAAAAGCAAGATGTGAAAGCGACGCGTAAAACATTGAAGAAAATTATTGGTATTATTTAAGTTATATAGTTTATGAAAATCACGGCACCGTCCTCCGGTCATCCTCTGGCGAGGAACACGGTTTATGGGATTTTGTTTGCGATAAGTATCGGTCACATGTTGAACGACTTGATGCAGTCTGTCATCCCTTCTGTCTATCCCATGCTTAAGGAGAGTTTTAATTTGTCCTTTACGCAAATCGGACTGATTACTTTAACCTTTCAATTGTCAGCCTCGCTATTACAACCGTTCGTAGGTCTTTATACGGATAAGCATCCTACACCAAGGTCATTGGCTGTAGGTATGAGTTTTACACTAATAGGTTTGGTGTTTTTATCGTATGCTAGCAGCTTTTATATGATTTTGGCTGCTGTTGCTCTGGTTGGAACAGGTTCTTCTATTTTTCACCCCGAAGCATCACGTGTAGCGCAGTTGGCCTCTGGAGGAAAGAAAGGACTGGCGCAATCAATTTTTCAAGTCGGTGGAAATGCAGGAAGTGCTATCGGCCCTTTAATGGCTGCTATTATTGTGATTCCAAACGGACAGGCGCATATTCGCTGGTTTGTCGCTTTTGCTATTGCCGGTATTATGTTACTTTCTTTTGTAGGTAGATGGTATAAAGAACAGATCCTATACAAAGTGAAGAATAATGCTGCGGTTTCAGCGGAAGTAGAAAAAAGAAATGGTTTAAGTAGAGGTAAAATTATTTCTTCGATTGTTATCCTGTTGGTGCTTATTTTTTCGAAGTACTTCTATATGGCCTCCATGACGAGTTATTTTACCTTTTATTTGATCGATAAGTTTGGTCTTTCTGTACAGCAATCTCAGGTTTATCTTTTTGCTTTTTTGGCTGCAGTAGCGATAGGTACAATTCTCGGCGGGCCCTTGGGTGATAAATACGGACGAAAAATGATTATATGGGTGTCTATTCTGGGAGCAGCACCGTTTACATTGTTACTTCCACATGTAGGCTTGTTTGCCACGGTGGTGCTTGCGGTGGTTATCGGAGTTATTATTTCGTCTGCTTTTTCTGCAATTCTTGTGTATGCGACAGACCTTGTTCCCGGCAAAGTGGGACTTATTGCAGGCCTGTTTTTTGGTTTTGCCTTTGGTATGGGCGGCGTGGGGTCCGCAGTATTGGGTTGGCTCGCGGATCATACGAGTATCGCGTATGTGTTTAGTGTGTGTGCATATCTACCATTGATTGGGATTGTCACGGGTTTCTTACCTGATGTGAGATCTCGAAAGAAATCTTAGCAATAGCGAATATTAGGTTAACCAGTAGCCGTTTTCTTGTTGTAAATCTTTTTTAGAGGAGATATCATGCAGGAGAACGGCTACATTTTTTAGTTGTTACGGTTTCCCGTAACGGGTCTTCGGGAAAACTTTTGTTATTTTGCAAAAACTGGTCGAGTTTTTGACATACTCTGCTTGTGATCGCATAAGGAACCATGAATTTTTATTTAATTAGAAGACGATTGAGGAGAGACAATCCGAGATGGGTTGTACTATTGATTGATGTTTTTATCGTCTTCAGTTGTTATTTGTTATCTACCTACGTCATCAATAGCTTTCGAGGCCGAGTGGACGATGCTTTAATGATAAAGCAGGCATTCCTCGTGACCGCTATTTATGCCCTCTCTTTTTTTGTTTTTAAGACATATCGTGGAATCATTCGACAAGCAGATATTAAGGATGCGCAAGGTATTATGTCGGCAACGATAGGAGCGGTCGTTGTTTTAATGTTAACTTCTTTTTGTTTACGTCGATCCGACTATCTGCCGTTATATCCTATATTTAATCTGTCTTATTCGGTTGTCTTTATACACGGGGTGATGACCATCGTTTCTATGGTGGCTGCTCGAATGGTGTACCGTTCTATCTATGAACAGTTGTTTCAGCAAGGTAAAAATGTGGCGCCAGTGGTATTGATCGGGGCAGGGAATATGGGGACTATTACGTTGAATTTATTAAAAGCGGATAGTAAAAATAAATATAAAACAGTTTTGCTGGCGGATGATAATCCAAATCGTATCGGGAAGCGGGTAAATGGTTTCAATGTGGTTGATTTTCGGATACTGAACAGTCAGATGATGGAGTCGATGGGAATTGATAGTGTTATTATTGCTTTAGATGACAACAATAAAGAACGACTGAAAGGTATATCTGAACATATTGAGCAGTTGCCGGTAAAGCTTAAAATAATGCCTAATTCGGCGAAGTTGTTAAGTGGAGAGGTGGCGACGCGGCAGTTGCGTACCTTGAACATCGGTGATCTTTTAGGTAGAGAAGCTATCAAGTTAGATAACCCAGCAGTACAGGAGTCCCTAGCTGGTAAGGTGATCTTGATTACGGGAGCAGCGGGGTCGATCGGTTCTGAATTGGCCCGTCAGATTGCCTTCGTGAAGTTCGGTAAGTTAATTCTATTGGATCAGGCAGAGTCGGCGTTGTATGATTTACAGCAGGAGATTCGGCAGGTGGTATCACATAGTGTACGCTATGTTGTGGGCAATGTGCGCGATGTTGGTTTTATGGAAAATATCTTTGCGCACTATCGTCCCCATGTGGTGTTTCACGCTGCGGCCTATAAGCATGTCCCGTTGATGGAGCAAAATCCATATGAATCTATTCACACGAATGTATATGGTTCGAAGGTGGTTGCAGACCTATCCGCAAAATATAGTGCGGAGAAGTTTGTGATGGTTTCAACAGATAAGGCCGTAAATCCAACCAATGTGATGGGGGCAACGAAGCGTATTGCCGAGATCTATGTTTCGGCACTCAATAAACAGGTGAAGACGAACTACATTGTAACGCGATTTGGAAATGTATTAGGGTCAAATGGATCGGTTATACCGCTCTTCGAAAAGCAACTTAAAAAGGGTGGACCATTAACAGTAACCCATCCCGATATTACACGATATTTTATGACGATTCCTGAGGCTTGTCAATTAGTACAGGATGCTGCGGTGATGGGAAGTGGCGGAGAGATCTATGTGTTTGATATGGGCGAACCAGTGAAAATTATGGATCTTGCGAAAAGGATGATTCGTTTAAAAGGATACCGATACCCTGAAGATGTGTCTATTATGATTACCGGATTGCGACCAGGAGAAAAGACATATGAGGAATTGTTAGCAAATGATGAGAACACAGTAAAAACGCATCATGAAAAAATCATGATTGCTAAAGTGAATACTTTTGATGATGATCAACGTAAAGAAAAGATAGAAACGTTGTGTCTTTTAATCAAGGATTGTCAAAAACGTCAAGAGCCGATGACTTTAGTTTCTATGATGAAGGATATTGTACCGGAGTTTGTATCAAAAAATTCTATTTTCGAGGAGCTCGATCCTCAAAAGGCAGTTTAGGTGTTGATAGATTGTAGTTGGTAGTTTGTAGAGGGTAGATTATAGTTGATAGGGATTAGTTTGTGATTGGTAGTTTATAGAAGAGAGATTATAGTTGGTAGTTGATAGGGATTGGTCGTTTTTAGATTGTAGGGTGAGTTTTCGAATTCGCTGGCGCGAGCTTTTAGCTCGTGTCCCAATCAAAAGGCCGAGCTACAAGCGCCTGCGGTAGGCAGGTTCGAACGAGCGAGGTGTGTCATTGCCATGAGGCAGTCTGTGATAAGCAGGTTTGTAACGCGCACATAACAAGTGGTCGTCATCCCTACGCTAAGAGGGATCCACGGACTATATCAATAAGAACTATCTATATCTATTAATCACACATAAAGACTAGACTTGCTACGAATAAGATTGCCAATTCGCTGGCGCGAGCTTTTAGCTCGTGTCCAGATCAAAAAGCCGAGGTTCAAGCCACTGCACTATGTCGGATCGAACGAGCGAGCTGTGTCATTGATATGAGGCAGTCTGCGATAAGCAGGTTTGTAACGCGCGCATAACAAGTGGTCGTCATCCCGACAAAGTAGGGATCCACGAACTATATCAAAAAAGAACCTATCCAGATCTATTAATCATACCTAAAGACTAGACTTGTTACGAATAAGATTGCTACACCTTCGTAATGATGTGGTAAAACTGATCGCCCCTGCACGGAGGCAAGACGCGGCAACCATTATTAGGATCCTCTTAATATTTCTGCAACCTTTTGTCCGTATTCTTTTCTGAATTCTCTCTTCCTTTAAAACTATTATCCATGAACGTCCCTCCATGTCCCCATGCCCCTTTCTACAATCATAAACTACGATCTACGAACCATAATCTACGAACTACTTTCTACAAACTACCAACTACCAAAAAATATCCACCACGTTTACAGCGTATTATGCCGCATCCCAAAAAAAGACCCGACAAAGTCTTGGAAGGAATAGGTAAAGTTTTCTACCTTTGCACCACTCCGCAAGGGAGGAACACTTGAAATAGAGGTCAAAAACGAGGTCGGCATGTGAGTTAAACATGTTTTTGCCGAATTTTTGTAAAGCGGGAAGGTCAAAATAAAAATCATTTTTATTTTGTTAATCCAAAAAGCTTTTCTACCTTTGCAGTCCCAACCGATAGGAAGGGTATCCCAACCGAAACTTACCGACTCCGGTAAGCCGAAAACAAGGAACATAAACAAGATAGGTCAAGCCTGAAAAGGCAAGATATAGAAGCCAAAGCGCGACGCGGCGGCGAGAGCAGTTCTTTAAGAAAATGATATCATGTAGCGTAACGAGTAGTTGAATTTTTGTTCAGCGAAAGTTAACAAAAAACAAAATCAACCTTAGTCAATTCGGATTAGATATTAATACAAGACAATTCTAATTATTTTGATAAATAGTTAGGTGTCGAACAATTCATTTTTACAATGGAGAGTTTGATCCTGGCTCAGGATGAACGCTAGCGGCAGGCCTAATACATGCAAGTCGAACGGGATCCAGGGTGAAGCTTGCTTCATTCTGGTGAGAGTGGCGCACGGGTGCGTAACGCGTGAGCAACCTACCCATATCAGGGGGATAGCCCGGCGAAAGTCGGATTAACACCGCATAACAATACGGGACCGCATGGTTCTGTATTTAAATATTTATAGGATATGGATGGGCTCGCGTGACATTAGCTAGTTGGTAAGGTAACGGCTTACCAAGGCGACGATGTCTAGGGGCTCTGAGAGGAGAATCCCCCACACTGGTACTGAGACACGGACCAGACTCCTACGGGAGGCAGCAGTAAGGAATATTGGTCAATGGAGGGAACTCTGAACCAGCCATGCCGCGTGCAGGATGACTGCCCTATGGGTTGTAAACTGCTTTTGTCGAGGAATAAACCTACTTACGTGTAAGTAGCTGAATGTACTCGAAGAATAAGGATCGGCTAACTCCGTGCCAGCAGCCGCGGTAATACGGAGGATCCGAGCGTTATCCGGATTTATTGGGTTTAAAGGGTGCGTAGGCGGCCCATTAAGTCAGGAGTGAAAGACGGCAGCTCAACTGTCGCAGTGCTCTTGATACTGATGGGCTTGAATGTCGCTGAAGATGGCGGAATGAGACAAGTAGCGGTGAAATGCATAGATATGTCTCAGAACTCCGATTGCGAAGGCAGCTATCTAAACGATAATTGACGCTGATGCACGAAAGCGTGGGGATCAAACAGGATTAGATACCCTGGTAGTCCACGCCCTAAACGATGATAACTCGATGTTTGCGATATACAGTAAGCGTCCCAGCGAAAGCGTTAAGTTATCCACCTGGGGAGTACGCCCGCAAGGGTGAAACTCAAAGGAATTGACGGGGGCCCGCACAAGCGGAGGAGCATGTGGTTTAATTCGATGATACGCGAGGAACCTTACCCGGGCTTGAAAGTTAGTGACGGATGCAGAGACGCATCCTTCCTTCGGGACACGAAACTAGGTGCTGCATGGCTGTCGTCAGCTCGTGCCGTGAGGTGTTGGGTTAAGTCCCGCAACGAGCGCAACCCCTATGTTTAGTTGCCAGCATGTAATGGTGGGGACTCTAAACAGACTGCCTGCGCAAGCAGTGAGGAAGGCGGGGACGACGTCAAGTCATCATGGCCCTTACGTCCGGGGCTACACACGTGCTACAATGGATGGTACAGCGGGCAGCTACACAGCAATGTGATGCTAATCTCTAAAAGCCATTCACAGTTCGGATCGGGGTCTGCAACTCGACCCCGTGAAGTTGGATTCGCTAGTAATCGCGTATCAGCAATGACGCGGTGAATACGTTCCCGGGCCTTGTACACACCGCCCGTCAAGCCATGAAAGTTGGGGGTGCCTAAAGCATGTAACCGCAAGGAGCGTGTTAGGGCAAAACCGATAATTGGGGCTAAGTCGTAACAAGGTAGCCGTACCGGAAGGTGCGGCTGGAATACCTCCTTTCTAGAGTATCCGGAATGATGCTCGTTACGCCACACATGATTCATAGGAAAGAAACACATTAAGAAGAAAGTGCCCATCCCTAAGGGGTTTCGGTCACCGAGAGAAAGATGAGAAGTAATAGCTAGTCCCGTAGCTCAGTTGGTTAGAGCACTACACTGATAATGTAGGGGTCAGCAGTTCAAATCTGCTCGGGACTACCATCACACGGGGAATTAGCTCAGCTGGCTAGAGCACCTGCCTTGCACGCAGGGGGTCAACGGTTCGAATCCGTTATTCTCCACTATCTTTGGACGCTGTTTGTACATATATAGTATATAGGTACAGATGGACTGTTCGAAAAGAAAAGTTCTTTGACATATTGGAAGAAAGAAGACACAAGAGAAAACAACAGTAGTGTCCGTTATTAACTAATCGTAGAGGTTAGCTAGGGCGGCACGAAAAGCAACTCATGCTTAGCAAAAGGAGCATGGGTGAAGAAAGTAAATAAGGGCACACGGGGGATGCCTAGGCTCTCAGAGGCGATGAAGGACGTGATAAGCTGCGATAAGCTTCGGGGATTGGCAAATGCGATTTGATCCGAAGATTTCCGAATGGGGCAACCTAACATACTGAAGGTATGTTGTATAATACGCGAACGCGCCGAACTGAAACATCTAAGTAAGCGTAGGAGAAGAAAATAATAATGATTTCCCAAGTAGTGGCGAGCGAACGGGAAAGAGCCCAAACCGGTATTGTTACGGCAATACCGGGGTTGTAGGACCACGATATTGTATTGTCGCTATGAACTGGAAGCAGGTGGGAAACTGCGCGATATGGGTGACAGCCCCGTACAGGTAAAGAATGACAGCATAGTGGTATCCTGAGTACCGCGGGACCGGAGAAATCCTGTGGGAATCCACCAGCACCATCTGGTAAGGCTAAATACTCCTGAGAGACCGATAGTGAACCAGTACCGTGAGGGAAAGGTGAAAAGAACCTCGAACAGAGGAGTGAAAAGAACCTGAAACCGTGTGCTTACAAGCGGTCGGAGCTGGCAGGTCCAGTGACGGCGTGCCTTTTGCATAATGAGCCTACGAGTTACTCTTTACTGGCAAGGTTAAGTGGTTCAGCCACGCAGCCGAAGCGAAAGCGAGTCTGAATAGGGCGCATAGTCAGTAGAGGTAGACGCGAAACCTTGTGATCTACCCTTGGGCAGGTTGAAGTTGCAGTAACATGTAATGGAGGACCGAACCGATAAACGTTGAAAAGTTTCCGGATGACCTGAGGGTAGGGGTGAAAGGCCAATCAAACTGGGAAATAGCTCGTACTCCCCGAAATGTTTTTAGGAACAGCGTGGATATAAAGTCTAGCAGAGGTAGAGCTACCGATTGGGTGCGGGGGAGTCAAATCCTACCAAATCCAGACGAACTCCGAATGCTGTTAGATATGATCTGCAGTGAGGCTTTGGGTGCTAAGGTCCAAGGCCGAGAGGGAAAGAACCCAGACCATCAGCTAAGGTCCCCAAATGTAGTCTAAGTTGAACTAACGAGGTCCGGTTGCCCAGACAGCTAGGATGTTGGCTTGGAAGCAGCCATTCATTTAAAGAGTGCGTAACAGCTCACTAGTCGAGCGGCCGGGCGTGGATAATAAACGGGCATCAAGATTACTACCGAAGCTATGGATTTGTAACATTGGTTACATCTGGTAGGGGAGCATTCTATGGTGGGTGAAGCAGCATGGTAATGTGCTGTGGACAGCATAGAAAAGCAAATGTAGGCATAAGTAACGATAAGGCGGGTGAGAAACCCGCCCACCGAAAGACTAAGGTTTCCTGATCAACGCTAATCGGATCAGGGTTAGTCGGGGCCTAAGGCGCATCCGAAAGGAGGTAGCCGATGGACAACTGGTTAATATTCCAGTACTTTTTATAACTGCGATGTGGTGACGGAGTAGTGACACTGCCGCGAACTGACGGAATAGTTCGTTGAAAGGCGTAGGTATAGGGACGGTAGGCAAATCCGCCGACCCTGCTGAAACCCAATAGTACAGCAAAGCTTCGGTGGCGCTGATAGAGCAGGTAAACAGACTTCCAAGAAAACCCGCTAAGCTTCAGGTTATAAAAACCCGTACCGTAAACCGACACAGGTAGTCGAGGAGAGAATCCTAAGGTGCTCGAGTGAATCATGGCTAAGGAACTCGGCAAAATGGCCCTGTAACTTCGGGAGAAGGGGCGCTTCCTCTAGAGATAGAGAAGCCGCAGTGAAAAGGCCCAGGCGACTGTTTAGCAAAAACATATGGCTTTGCGAAATCGAAAGATGAAGTATAAGGCCTGACACCTGCCCGGTGCTGGAAGGTTAAGAGGGGATGTCATCGCAAGAGAAGCATTGAATCGAAGCCCCAGTAAACGGCGGCCGTAACTATAACGGTCCTAAGGTAGCGAAATTCCTTGTCGGGTAAGTTCCGACCTGCACGAATGGTGTAACGATCTGGGCGCTGTCTCAGCCATGAGCTCGGTGAAATTGTGGTATCGGTGAAGACGCCGGTTACCCGCAACGGGACGGAAAGACCCCATGCACCTTCACTATAGCTTAACATTGGAATTGGGTACAGGATGTGTAGGATAGGCGGGAGATGTTGAAGCGGCTTCGCTAGGAGTCGTGGAATCAACCTTGAAATACCGCCCTTTCTGTATTCGGTTTCTAACTCGATCTTATCGAGGACATTGTTTGGTGGGTAGTTTGACTGGGGTGGTCGCCTCCAAAAAGGTAACGGAGGCTTTCAAAGGTAAGCTCAGTACGCTTGGTAACCGTACGTGGAGTGCAATGGCATAAGCTTGCTTGACTGTGAGACCAACA
The DNA here is from genome assembly GCF_004421025.1 of Sphingobacterium psychroaquaticum. Taxonomy (NCBI): domain Bacteria; kingdom Pseudomonadati; phylum Bacteroidota; class Sphingobacteriia; order Sphingobacteriales; family Sphingobacteriaceae; genus Sphingobacterium; species Sphingobacterium psychroaquaticum. The sequence goes on from NZ_CP038029.1 coordinate 341,273, forward strand.
AGTCGACCAGGGTCGAAAGACGGACATAGTGATCCGGTGGTTCTGTATGGAAGGGCCATCGCTCAAAGGATAAAAGGTACGCTGGGGATAACAGGCTGATCTCCCCCAAGAGCTCATATCGACGGGGAGGTTTGGCACCTCGATGTCGGCTCGTCACATCCTGGGGCTGGAGAAGGTCCCAAGGGTTGGGCTGTTCGCCCATTAAAGTGGCACGCGAGCTGGGTTCAGAACGTCGCGAGACAGTTCGGTCCCTATCTGTTGTGGGCGTTGGAAGTTTGAGTGGATCTGACCTTAGTACGAGAGGACCGGGTTGGACAGACCGCTGGTGAACCTGTTATGCCGCCAGGTGTACGGCAGGGTAGCTACGTCTGGAATAGATAAGCGCTGAAAGCATCTAAGTGCGAAACTAGCCACGAGATGAGACTTCCTTATAGGGTCGTTGGAGATGACAACGTTGATAGGCTATAGGTGTAAAGGTTGAGAGACCAAAGCCGAGTAGTACTAATAGCCCGAAGCTTTCTACAGCGATAGAAACACTGTTGTTTTCTTACTTGTTTCCCTTCTTTCTTCCTGATATGTTATTTGGTTGTTTGTTTAAATTTTATAGCAAGCACATAAAGATATTCAGGTGCCTATATCGGCGGTGTCTACCTCTTCCCATTCCGAACAGAGAAGTCAAGCCCGCCAGAGCCGATGGTATTGCCGTAACAGGTGGGAGAGTAGGTCGGCGCCTAATTTTATACGAAAGCCCCTTCAGGAAACTGGAGGGGCTTTTTTGGTTGCTAGTGGGTAGATCGTAGATTGTAGAAAGTAGATCATAGAGGGTAGTTCGTAGGCTTTAGTTTATGGAAAGTAGTTCGTAGTTTATAGTGAATTGTCTGTAAACAACCAACCATAAACTACGATCTAACAACTATAAACTCCCAACTACTTAGGCATGTGTTCACTTAGCTTATCCATGGATAAGCCCAAGCCCTTTGCGACACTCATACCTAAATTTGTATCGGCACGGAACCAGTGACATAGCTGACGCATAATGATTTCGTCCTTTTTCGGACCATCGACGCCTGACATATTATCCACAATATTATTTACGAGATGCTCCTTTTCGTTCGCATCCAATAATCGATAGAGATCGCCGGGTTGTGTAAAGTGGTCATCATCGTTATTATTACGATCATAATGATCTGCTACCAGACTATCTAGTTTTAACGGTGGTTCAACATAGCTCTGGTCGGCTACGAAGCCATCGAAACTGTTAGGATGGTAATTCGGCAGGGATCCTCCATTGCCATCAACGCGCATGTATCCGTCGCGGTGATAATTGTTCACCATAAAAGGACAACGGTTTACAGGGATTTGCTCGAAGTTTGTTCCTAAGCGGTAACGGTGTGCGTCAGGGTACGATAATATACGTCCTTGAAGCATTTTATCTGGTGAGAAACTAATTCCGTCTACAACATGGGCAGGTGCGAAGGCCGCTTGTTCGACATCTGCAAAGTAGTTTGCTGGATTTTCATTGAGTTCCAGAATCCCAACTTCGATAAGGGGATATTCTTTTTGTGACCATACTTTCGTTAAATCAAATGGGTTCCATCGAAATGTTTTGGTTTGCTCCTCGGTCATAACCTGAATATGTAGTTTCCATTTTGGGAAATCACCTTTCTCAATAGTTGTATAGAGATCACGTTGTGCGTAATCGGGGTCAATCCCGCGCATCTCCATCGCTTCCTTACCGGTTAAGTTTCGGATTCCTTGTTCCGTGCGAAAATGGAATTTCACATATACACGTTCATTATCCTTGTTAATCATGGAGAAAGTATGGCTACCATAACCATGCATATGTCTGAATCCATATGGTGTTCCTCTATTGGACATGAGTATAGTGACTTGATGTAATGATTCTGGATTTAGCGACCAGAAGTCCCACACCATTGTCGGGAACTTACAGTTTGTATACGGATCCCTTTTTTGGGTATGTATAAAATCTGGAAATTTACGAGGATCTTTAATAAAGAATACCGGTGTGTTGTTACCAACAAGGTCATAATTTCCATCTTCCGTATAAAATTTCATGGCAAAACCTCTTGGATCGCGCTCGGAATCCGCGGAGCCACGCTCGCCACCAACAGTGGAGAATCGCATAAACACTTTGGTTTCTTTTCCTACCTTGTTTAAAAATTTGGCGCGGGTGTACTTACTGATGTCATTAGTGACGGTAAATTTTCCATAAGCGCCTGAACCTTTTGCATGGACAATACGTTCCGGTATGCGCTCCCGATTAAACTGCGCAAGTTTTTCATGCAGAAAGTAGTCTTGTAATAGCAATTGACCACGTGGTCCTGCGGAAAGTGAATCCTCGTAATGCGGCATTGGCGCGCCTGAAGATGTCGTGATTTTTTTATTGTTCTCTCCCATAATGTTTAATTTTCTCAAATCTAACTTTAAAAGATACAGCCTGTATATCATATTGTTCTATAGCGTATAACGCTTTTCGATAATAGCCTTGTATCTTTTCCGATATTTTAATTTTATTCCATCTATTATTGTTATTTTCACCTACCTGAATCTATTATTATTAAGCATGAAAAGAGTCAAATTGTTTTTGATGAGCGGTGTTTTGCCCTTGTTTTTATTCGGACAAAATCCACCGAAGCCTTATGGTGTCTTACCTTCTGAGCGGCAACTTCGTTGGCACGAAATGGAAATGTACTGTTTGATCCATTATACCCCTACCACATTCCAAAATAAGGAATGGGGTTATGGTGATGCCGATCCACATATTTTTAATCCACGAAATTTTAATGCTGATCAAATAGCTAAGGCTGCTGCTTCTGCTGGTTTTAAAGGATTGATCTCTGTTGCAAAACACCACGATGGCTTTTGTTTATGGCCCACGAAAACGACATCTTATAGCGTTGCAAGCTCTTTGTACAAGGAGGGGCGTGGGGATATGGTTCGTGAATTTATGGATGCGACGCATGCACATGGGATGAAATTCGGGGTTTATCTTTCGGCGTGGGATCGGAATGATACGCGATATGGCACACCCGCATATGCTGATGCTTACCGAGAACAGCTTACAGAATTGATGACCCAATATGGGGAGCTTTTTACGTCATGGCATGATGGTGCTAACGGTGGTGATGGTTATTATGGCGGGCGAAATGAAAAGCGTATTATCGACCGAACAACCTATTATGATTGGTTTGGAAAGACTTGGCCTATTGTTCGGAAGCACCAACCTATGGCGATGATTTTTTCTGATGTAGGACCTGATATGCGTTGGGTCGGTAATGAGCATGGTTCGGCTGCTGAGACGAGTTGGGCAACAATAACTCCGAAGAGCAAAGATGGTAAAAAACCTGTACCGGGTGTAGTAGATGAGTCTAATTTACCGACAGGAGATCGTGGAGGAGAGCAATGGATCCCGGCTGAATGTGACGTTCCTCAGCGACCAGGTTGGTTCTATCATCCCGAGCAAGATCAGCAAGTGAAAACGCCAAATCAGTTATTTGATATCTACTTAAAGTCGGTCGGACGAGGTGCTAATATGAACCTAGGTCTTGCACCGATGCCGGATGGTTATCTGCATGAAAATGATGTGAAATCGCTAGCTGCTTTTGGACAAAAAGTGGAACAAACATTTAAGAAAAACTTAGCTGGAGGCGCAAAGATTGTTGCTTCTAATGTAAGAGGGAAAGCCAAAATATTTGCACCATCAAATCTTTTGGATGCCGATCGTTATAGCTATTATGCTTCAGAAGATAATGTACATGATCCCGTCTTGGAAATTCAACTTCAGGGAGAAACCACATTTGACATCATTCGCTTGCGTGAGAATATTAAGTTAGGACAACGGTTGGATAGTGTGGTCGTCGAGGAGCACAAGAACGGCCGCTGGCAGGTATTGGCACGAGCAACGAGTATTGGAGCAAACAGACTTATTAAATTAGATCATCCCGTTACAGCACGTAAATTAAAACTAAAATTATATGCCCCTGTTGCGCCTGCATTAAGCGATTTTGCGCTTTTTAAAGAATATGATGAGCCGTTTAAATTTGAGAGAGAAGCGCAAGCTAAAGTAAAAGTAACTAGAACAGGATTTGATTTGGTGACAGCAGGTGCTGATCAAGCTGTAGATGGAAAATCGGAAACATTTGCTTCTTTACCTAAATCGGAAGATGGCCTTGTCTTTAAATTGAATAAGGCTGTTTCTTCCATTGGTTACTTGCCGCGGCAGGATGGACAAAAAGAGGGGATGGTCACAAAGTTTGTTATTTATGTGAGTTCTGATAATATCCAATGGAGGCCGTTGAGACAAGGAGAGTTGTCCAATATTCAAGCGAACCCAATTGAGCAGTTCGTTTCCTTTGGGACACCAATTCAAGAAGGTTATATTAAGTTTGTCCCGAAAGAAACAATCGGAACAACATTTACGGTTGCGGAGTTTAATCTATATCAATAATCCTATGAGACTTTTTTGTACGTTGGTGCTCGTTGTGATCACCCTACATTTGAATGCGCAAGATTTACTGATGTGGTATAATAAGCCCGCGACCCGTTGGGAAGAAACATTACCTTTAGGTAATGGCCGTGTCGGGATGATGCCTAACGGTGGAGTCCGTGACGAGGCTATTGTATTGAATGAAATTTCCATGTGGTCGGGTAGTCCAGAGGACCCGAATAATTACGATGCTTACAAAAGTGTTCAGCAAATTCAAGAGCTGCTATTTGCGGGAAAGAATGACGAAGCGGAAAGGTTGGTCAACCTTAATTTTGTATGTAGTGGGCAAGGTTCTGGTCATGGAAATGGTGCTAAAGTGCCATACGGTGCATTCCAGAACTTTGGTTTTCTAAATTTTTTACACCAAATTGGTGATGGGGATATTGTCGATTATAAGCGTACTTTGGACCTGGATAAAGCTTTAGCAACGACCTCGTTTGCTGTAAATGGTACAACATATCGACGGGAATATTTTACATCTTTTGACCGGAATGTAGGTGTTATCCGCTTGTCGGCGAGTAAAGCACAATCCATTTCTTTTGCCTTGCATTTTTACCGCGATGAAAATCTTTCTCAGGTTCAAGTGGAGGAGAATGAGATAAAAGTAAGCGGCTATCTTCCTGATGGAAAAGGTGGAAACGGGATTCAGTTTGCGGGACAGGTTAGGATTGTGGCCCAAGGAGGGAAACGTATGGTGCACGATAATGAACTTATCGTAAAGGACGCAGATGAAGTCTTGATCTACGTAGGCGCTTCAACAAGTTATTATGGGCATGACCCCGTTCGCACTGTGTCAGATGAAATAAATAGCACCAATCAACTGAAATACGCAACCGCTTATGAACGACATCTTACAGCTTATTCTCCGATTATGAGCCGGGTATCGTTATCACTAAAAGACGACGTATCTCGACAAGATGTTCCGACCGATATACGCATTCGTGATTTTCACCTTAATCCACAGCATGATAACGGTTTGGCATCCTTGTATTATCAGTTTGGGCGATACTTAAGCATCGCTAGTACCGCACCAAAAGTAGCAAATGCTTTACCACCCAATTTGCAAGGATTATGGGCACATCAGATACAAACACCATGGAATGGGGATTACCACTTGAACATCAATGCACAGATGAATCACTGGGGCGTTGAAGTAAGTAACCTCTCGGAATATCACCTGCCTTTTATCGAGATGATAAAACGTATTGCGAAGACGGGAGAAAAGACAGCCAAAGCGTATTATAATGCACCAGGTTGGGTGGTCTACATGATGACCAATGTTTGGGGATATTCAGCGCCTGGGGAGCAGGCTTCCTGGGGAGCTAGTACGGCATCCGGCTGGTTATGCAATCATTTGTGGGAGCACTATCTGTTTACCGGAGATACGGATTACTTACGCGAGATTTATCCGCTTCTAAAAGGTGCTGCGGAATTTTATAAAGCAACCTTGGTGAAAGATCCTAAGACCGGTTGGCTGGTTACTTCGCCGTCGGTATCCCCGGAAAATGCTTTTCGGATGGATAACGGTAAGACAACAGCCGTTGTGATGGGACCAACGATCGACAATCAGATCGTACGGGAGTTGTATGGTGCCGTTATCGAGGCAGATAAGCTACTTGGACTAAAAGATCCCTTTGCTGCAACACTAAGCACCGACCTAAAAGATGTTCCGCCAGCAGTGGTGATCAGTAAGTCAGGCCGTGTTATGGAGTGGCTCGAAGATTATAAGGAGGTGGAACCAAAACATAGACATGTATCACATTTGTATGGATTGTATCCAGCAAATTTCATTTCGCCTGTTACAACAAAAGAATGGGCTGATGCTGCTCGAAAAACGCTAGAGGTACGTGGTGATGAGGGAACAGGATGGTCACGCGCATGGAAAGTTCTTTTCTGGGCACGGTTGCATGATGGAGATCATGCATTAGAGATTTTACGTCAACTCCTCAAACCAGCCTATGCGGAAGGAACTGATTATAAAGGTGTCGGTGCTGGGACGTATCCAAATTTATTTTGTGCACATCCTCCTTTCCAGATTGACGGTAATTTTGGAGGATCCGCTGGAATTGCTGAAATGTTACTTCAGTCGCATGATGGCTACATTCATCTGTTGCCGGCTCTTCCAGGTTTCTGGAAGGAAGGTCAGGTAAAAGGCTTGAAAGCTCGTGGCAATTATTTGGTAGATATTAGTTGGAAAGACGGAAAAGTAATAGATTATAAGATCAAGGGAAAGAATAAGGGAACGGTGAAGGTACTGGTCAACGGGAAACTGAGTAATATTAAAATTTGAGAAAAACAGGCGGAAACGCCTGTTTTTTTTGTATCTTATAGAAATTCAGATAATTATAAACAATAATATGATGAAAAGACTAACCGCATGGTGTCGGTATAGCCTTTCTCTATTTTTAATCGTTGTTGTAACCATTTCCTGTAAAAATGAAGTAATATCTTTTGACGATCATAATGAAAGCTATACCGTAGCGTTCGAGTTCCAGGAATTCGACGCCTCTGTTTCCCCCTTACAAAATATAGGAAAGTATACGGCCTTGTCTAAACTTTCTAGTATAACGAATGTTCCTCCACAAGTCGTGCAAGATGAATACCTCTACTACTGGTCTTTTAATACGGGATCGTCTATCCCTGATATTTCAATAGATAAAAATGCTAAGTTCTTATATAATGACGGTGAAGTTCCAGATGACTTTAGTGCACAAGGCTGGGCTTCTAATGGTTTTGCAGGTGGGTATGCTATGGTGCTTCGTGGTCTCCAGGATCTGGTTGTTAAAGTGCCCTTGGACCGTGTTCAATCATTGAAATCAATAGGTTTTGATATCAGTTCATCTGCAACAGGGCCAAAAGATTTTGAATTTCTATATACGCAAGATGGCGAAACCTATCACTCCATTTCAGCAGATAATCAATTTGCCAACGTCGGGTCCAGCTCATCGAGTTATCCGAAGAATAGCTTTATTTTTTATGTGGATACTCTAGCTTTGGATTATGATCGACCATTGTATGTTCAATTGCTTATGAAAGCAGGTGATCGCGGTTCTGCCGGTAATTATAATGCATCGATGGGGGTAACGCGTATTGATAATTTTAATCTGACGGGATTAAGTAAAACTATGACCCATTCATCGATCCGTCGTCTTCACTATGCGGTATTCAACCGAGAGACGAATCGCTTGGTAGAGGAAAATAATGTGGATTTTTCAGCAGAAGGGTGGCCCGGTCTTTCTTTACAGTTGCCACCTGGTGAATATGTGAGCATCTTTTTATCTAACGAGTCCGCTGCTGATCTGTACATTTCGGATATAACCGATGCACAAACATATTCCGTGCGGAATTTATTCTCGAACAGTAAGGCCAAAATATTTGGTGTGACACATACTTTTTCCGTCCGACAAGATATCGATGTTCCACTTTTATTGCATCGCTATTATAGTATGGTTAAGTTTGAATTTACAGATAATCGTGATCTTACCAATGTGGGAAGGATTACTATTAAACCGTTACATACACCTTTTGTATATGTACCATTTGGTGATCGTTCTAAAGATATAGGGGGCGATGATGAAATTGTTTCGTTCGCTGTGGATTTTGAGGCGGAGAGTAAAGAGTTTTATTTTCATCAGTTTATGGGAGATCAGGGAGAGCCTCAAGAGGTTGTGTATCTGGTGACAGTGCGGGATAAAGAAGAGCGACAGTTGAGAGAGTTTACGGTCAATAGTCGTATGCGAAATAACATGCAACTTGTTTTTAGAGGAGAACTGTTGAGCGGAATCGATCAAGAAGCGGAATTTAAAGTTCGTTTGAACGAAGACTGGGACGGTGAAATTATAGAACCTTTCTAGCATAAAAAAGGTGGCTATCCTTTAGAAACAGCCACCTTTTTTATATCGTTGAATAGATTAAACTAGTTTTTCCAGTAAGTTATTCCAACCGACTAAATCTCCGATAATTCGGCTTAGGTCGGCAATATTCACACGCTCTTGTTCCATACTGTCACGATGACGAATGGTAACGGTGTTATCCTCTAATGTTTGGTGATCCACTGTAATACAATATGGTGTTCCAATAGCATCTTGACGACGGTAACGCTTTCCAATGGCATCCTTTTCATCATATTGGACATTGAACTCCATTTTAAGCTTCGCCATAATTTCGCGTGCTTTTTCCGGTAACCCATCTTTTTTCGTTAATGGAAGTATAGCTGCTTTTACAGGAGCGATTGCGGGATGAAATTTCAATACCACACGAGAATCTTGTTTTTCTTCTGTTGATAGATCTTCTTGTTCCAATGAATTGGCAAGTACCGTGAGGAATAAACGATCTAATCCAATAGAAGTCTCGATAACATACGGAATGTAGTTTTGGTTTATTTCTGGATCGAAGTATTGCATTTTTTTCTTCGAAAACTCTTGATGCTGTTTCAAGTCAAAATCCGTACGGGAGTGAATACCTTCTACCTCTTTAAATCCAAATGGGAATTCGTATTCGATGTCTACTGCAGCATTAGCGTAGTGTGCTAATTTGGCGTGATCGTGATAACGGTATTTCGCTGGATCTGAACCTAAAGCCAAGTGCCATTTTAAGCGTGTCTCTTTCCATTTTGCATACCACTCTAATTCAGAACCGGGACGTACAAAAAATTGCATTTCCATTTGTTCAAATTCTCGCATACGCATAATGAACTGACGTGCAATAACCTCGTTACGGAAAGCTTTACCGATTTGAGCGATACCAAAAGGGATTTTCATTCGTCCAGTTTTCTGAACATTCAAGAAGTTCACAAAGATACCTTGCGCTGTTTCTGGACGAAGGTACACTTGCTCTGCTCCGTCAGCCATCGCACCCATCTGCGTTGCAAACATCAAGTTAAATTGACGTACATCGGTCCAGTTTTTTGTGCCTGAGATGGGGCATACGATATTATGTTCTTCGATGATGTCTTTCAAACGTACTAAGTCGTCCGCATTTAAGGCGTCATCCAAGTCTTTTTGCAGCTGCGTTGCTTTATCTGTTTTACCGTCTTTCTCGTATCGATCGATTTTATCTTCGATAAGTTGATCGGCGCGATAACGTTTTTTAGAATCTTTGTTGTCTATCATCGGATCGTTAAATCCATCCACATGCCCAGACGCTTTCCAGGTTGTTGGGTGCATGAAAATTGCGGCATCGATACCTACAATGTTTTCATTGAGTTGCACCATGGATTTCCACCAATAGGTCTTCAAATTGTTCTTTAGTTCAGAACCTAACTGACCATAATCATATACGGCACTTAGGCCGTCATAAATTTCACTTGACGGGAATACAAATCCGTATTCCTTGGCATGCGATATAATGCTTTTAAAAAAATCGTCTGTTTGCTTGCTCATAAGGGCAAATATAAAGGATTCGCCCGACTTATTGTGCTAATAAGTCGCGAATTTGTTGCGTTGCGTTTTTGTTATCTACTTTTTTGATTATGTGTTGGATAACGCCCCCCTCATCGATCACAAAAGTGGTCCTTGCTGTCCCCATATACTTTTTGCCGTACATGTTTTTTTCTACCCATACGCCGTAATCATTTACAATTTTTTGGTCTTCATCGGCAAGAAGATTGAACGGGAGTTCATGCTTGCTAATAAATTTCTGATGCGATTGTTCGCTATCAATACTAACACCCAATACCTCGAAACCATCTTTTAATAGTGCCTGATAATTATCACGGAAATTACAAGCCTCTGTTGTACAACCTGGTGTATTATCTTTGGGGTAGAAATATAAAATAACCTTCTTTCCTGTGAAATCAGACAATTGAATTGTTTCTCCTTTTTGATTTTTTGCTGTTATTGCGGGGGCTTTATCGCCAATTTGTAGTTCTGCCATGGTTTAATTATTTACTAAAATTAACTTCATATACTTTCTCGTTGTCTTTCCAATCCTTTACCACCAGTTTAAAGCGATGAGTTCCCTTGGATAAAGTAGGATCAAAGACATGCCACAAGTGTTTGTTTTTAGAATCATACTCCATTAAAACCCATTGATCATCGATGTAACCGTCGAAGGATTGAATTCCGGAGAAGTTATCCGAGATGGTAAAATCTATTTTTCGCTGTGCTGCTATACTTTTACCGGCACTAAAATTTCGTGGAGAGATCGTTGGAGCAATGGTGTCAACGACAACATAAAAGTTGCCAAAATTCCGTGTGTTGACGGTCACCCATCCATTTTCGAACTTTCCTCCTTCAGCACCACCTTCAGCTGAAGCAATCAATGCTTTATCTTGTAGATGCGCGGGCAAGTTTGTCGGTTTAATGCTTAAGTTGTAGGCGGAAAACAAGGGCGTTAAGCTATTATGTACACGATGTGTTATGGAATATGCATTTGTCGGTTGTGGAGCAGTGCTATACAGAAAATCAACATCATCGTATAGCACACCTTGCGGTATATTTATTTTGATTGCTTCTTGTTCAAATGTATTTACTTTGTTGTACGAAAAGAGTTCGCCATATCGCTTTGGTGCAGCAGCGGGAGGAACAGGGTTATTTTGAATTTTAAAATCCAACTCACTGCAATTACCTGCTACATCCTTTACCACATATTTCGCATCATATGTTCGCGGTTCGGTCAGATAGATAACACCTCTATCTTTTAGCGTTTTGAAAATTTCAATAGCATTTCCTGGATCTTTAAAGCTTTTTTGAATTTTCGCTTTTGTTTTTTTCCAATGCGGATAGTCTATGTAAGAATGGATTCCTCGGGAGGTATTAAAGTCCAATTCTTCAAAAACAACGGTAGAAACGGCTTGTCCATCAATAAAAAGCTCGATAGAGTATACGCCGTTTTGAAAACCACCAGCCCGGTGTCTATCAATGGTACTAATGCCCAAGCCAAATTTGGCTTGTACTTGTACCGGAGACTGGAGCGCATATCGACCACTCCCTATACTACGGACAGCAAATGATTTACGTGGGGTATTCTCACTGAACAGCTCATCATTTAAATCATACAGCATAATGCTGTTTATTGTTGGATTAAAGTTATCCGCAAAACGGAGTCCGAAGAGCTGTGGGTTTAACGGGTGTTGTGTCTTTGTATCACGGATTTCAAAATGCAAGTGCGGCCCACCTGATCCCCCTGAATTTCCGGCATCTCCGATGTATTGTCCTTTTGTTAACTGAACTTGCTCGGGCGTTAAGGTTACATCTACATCAAAACGTCGCTGTTTAAACTGCTCGGCGCGAACGATCGCAGTTAGCGCCTCATTGAAGCCATCCATATGTAGGTAGACTGACGAAAAACCATTCGGATGATCAATGTACATTGAATTACCTCCACCTCCAATTTGTACCCGTATACGGGAAACAAAGCCATCGGCGGCAGCATGTAATGGTAAACCGATGCGTTGTTGTGTCCGGTAATCGTCACCAGCGTGGAAATGTGTTGTCCGGAGCTCTCCAAAAGTTCCAGAGGCATCTAGCGCAATATTTAAGGGATTGCGGAAGTAACCCTGTGGATAATCCCGAGAAGTAATCACATCTCTTTTTTGAGCTTGTGCAAAGAAAAGAGACAGCGCACAGCTGGCCAAAATGGCTATACGTTTCTTCATCATTATTTAATTTGGCAGATAAACATAGATTTTTCTGCAATAAATCCTTCTAGTTTGTCCCCAATAGCAACCGGACCAACCCCGGCCGGTGTACCCGTAAAGAGCAAATCACCTTTACGGAGGGTGATATATTGTGAAATAAAAACGATCAAGGATTCGATATCAAAAATCATATCCTCGGTATTCCCGATTTGTACGACTTCTTCATTTTTCTTGAGACTAAAATTAATATTGTTGATCGACTCAAATTCGTCTTTGGGAATTAATGTACCGACTACTGCAGAGTGATCGAAAGCTTTAGCTAATTCCCACGGAAGTCCTTTTTGTTTGAGTGTAGACTGTAAATCACGGGCCGTAAAGTCTATCCCTAAACCGATGGCATCGTAATATTTGTGTGCGAATTTTTTAGTGACGTGCTTGCCTTCATTGCAAATACGGACGACAACTTCTACTTCATAATGTACATCTTTCGAAAAATCTGGATAGTAAAAGTCCTTGTTATCTTTGAGGACAGCGGTGTCCGGTTTTAAAAAGATGACAGGGTTCTCCGGAACCGGATTATTAAGTTCTTTAGCGTGATCGATATAATTTCTACCTACTGCAATAATTTTCATGTGTTGAAATAGACTTTTATGTTGGGTGTTTTAAACAAACTTAATCATTCCTCCTCCTTATTCCAAAGGTAGTCTTCGGATAATAGGGGCTTTAAAAGTGTCGGAGAGGGACTACAGATTCCTTTCCAGGGCCTTCATTCATTACGCTGACGTTGTTTGAGAAGTTCGATGACTATACGGAAACGGGGTGTTATGGGCTTGAAAAGGAAAGTAATCTTTTAATTATTAGCATTATTTCAGGGGTTGAAAATGTGCCCGCAAGATTACGAGAGCTTTGCTTATATGATATTCGACGGCACGCTCTGAAATGAACAATAATTGTGCAATCTCTCTGTTGGTGAGCCCTTGCTCTCGGCTCATTTTAAATACATTTTTACATTGTTTAGGAAGCATATTCACAACATGGTTTATACGATCTTTAAGCTCTTTGAAATGTAGTTGACTATCTTCGTAGATTACATTGCTTTCTGTCAGAATGACTTCGTGATGCCGGTTCCGTGTGGCCTTATTACGGATATATTCCAAGCTCTTTAATTTTACGGAACGGAGTAGGTAGCGCTCCGCATCATGCAGGGATAACTTATCTTTGCGTTCCCACAGTGATTTGAAGATTTCCTGTACAATTTCCTTTGCATCGTCTTCGTTATCCGCAGTTTTTAATGCAAAAGAATACATACGCTTCCAATAGGTTTGGAAGAGCTCTTCGAAAGACTCTCTGGTGATGTGGTGTGTTGTATGGTCTGCGTTGATATCCAAAACGATGGTAAAGATACATTTTATTTAGAATGATTATAAATAAAATACATCTTTATCCATTTATACTTGTTTTCCCGATCCGATACTTCCTTTTATTTTTTCTGTTAGCTTATATCGATTGGGTACTTTTTTTTGTGAAGGACTTTCGCACCTAATGATTTCATTCTCTTTAAGAATCCTTAAGTTATTGAATATACTAGCATAGCAGTATTTTTTTTCTACTTGGTTTAAGAGCAAGAAAATTTGATCTCCTGAAAGACTATCATTTGTCTGTATGATGGTTTGGATAATTGCTTTTTGAATGGGTTTTAGTTGTTCAAAATCAATATACATAATGTTGACCAATTATTTGTTTTTTATGCTTAGCGACCAAGTTGATAAAGAATCTATGACCATTTTTTCGTCGTCAGGCTATTTTTATGCGCTCTAAATGTAGCTTGTAGAGACCTACTATATTGTGAAAATCGGTTCCAAATGGGATCACCTGTGCCGTCAACATGTACCCCACACAATGGACGCCTCTCTTTTCTTAATAATCAAGGTGTCTCATTTGTCAGTTCTTTGGAACCTTTGATTAATCACAAATAAAGAGCAACCTATAGGTTAGTTGCATTGCTGTGGGGTATACCGAATGTGAGACCAAAAGATTATTCGTGGAACCGCTCGATTTTTTTTATGTTTAAGACATGAACAACATAGAAGCAGTGCTTTTTGACCTAGACGGCACGTTGATTGACTCTGAATTTTTTTATTTTTCCAATTGGCAGCCTATCCTGTCTTCGGAATTTGATTTTGAAATCACTTTTACGGATTGGATTCAGTTTTTCGCGGGACATACTTTGGTCGCTAATGTGGATTTATTGAAAAAGAAATGGGGTATCGAAACAACTGTGGAGTTTATGTGGAAGGAAACAAGAGCAAACTATGCGAAGTCTGACATGCGGACAATCCAATTGATGCCACATGCCCGTGAAATTCTCGAGGCTTTACATGAATCGCCTATGCGTATAGGTCTCGTAACATCGAGCTATAGGACAACAGTAGATACTGTATTGGGACATCATAATCTGTTACCTTTTTTTGAGTTTTTTGTGACGCGCGAAAAAGTTACAGAAGCGAAACCTGCGGCAGAACCTTACCTTTTAGCCTGTGATTTGTTAAGTCTTCCGAAAGCGAATATTGTTGCGGTGGAAGATACGATTACTGGGTTTTCCGCCGCAAAAGCGGCCGGAATATCGTGTATTGCTGTTTCGAAACAAGAGAGCGAACGGGCTAAGCTAGTCGACGCAACGCACTTGGTCGAAGACTTAATTGGAGTTCGTAATATATTGCTTTAATGGTTTTAGCTAGTGTTTAATTCAATATTATTTGTATTTTCGACCATCAAAAAATAAACATGAATCATGAATAGAAGAACGGCCATAAAGCAGTTGTTTGTGGTTGCTGGAGGGATAATGATTGCAACGTCATGTGCTGGCGATGGTCAATCTACATCTATCGTCCTGACCAATATCAAGCTTTCTGCAACTGATGAAAAACTTCTTGGAGACTTTGTTGAGGCTATAATTCCTGCCTCGGATTCGCCCGGTGGTAAGGCGCTTAACTTACATCTTTTTGTGATGAAGATGGTCGACGATTGTCAGACCAAAGAAGAACAAAAAGCCTTTATTGAAGGTTTGAAGCAAGCGGCAGATTCGTTAAAGAAGGCTGATCAAAAAGCAATTTTAGATTATTTGAATGGTCTTCCAAAAGAAGATGTATTTTTTAAGATTCTAAAACGTCGTACGGTCCAGGGTTATTTGAATTCTGAATATGTGATGAAGAACAAATTGATTTATGAATTAGTACCGGGCCGCTATGATGGTGCCGTAAAAGTAAATGTATAAGGCACATGGCAAACATAAATATTGATTCAGTAAAAGATAGAACTTATGATGCTATCGTGGTCGGTTCAGGAATTAGCGGCGGCTGGTCGGCGAAGGAACTTTGTGAAAAAGGATTGAAGACCTTGGTGTTGGAACGAGGACGAGATGTTCAGCATGTGAAAGATTACCCTACCACCAATATGAATCCTTGGGAATTCGAACACCGGAATGAGTTACCACTAAAGATTAAGGAAGAAAATCCGATTGTTAGTAAATGCTATGCTTTTCATGAAGATGCAGCCCATTTCTTTGTGAAAGATAAGGAACACCCTTATATACAGGAAAAGCCATTCGATTGGATTCGTGGTTATCAGGTCGGAGGAAAATCACTATTATGGGCACGGCAAACGCAACGGTGGTCCGATTTGGATTTTAAAGGGCCGGAACGGGATGGCTTTGCTGTAGATTGGCCTATTCGCTATGCGGATCTTAAACCGTGGTACGATCATGTGGAACGCTTCGCCGGGATTGCTGGCGATCGGGATGGTCTACCGGAATTACCTGATGGAGAGTTCTTGCCTGGTTATCCACTAAATGTAGTGGAGAAGTATTTTAAGCAACAGGTTGAAGGTAAGTTCTCCGGGAGAAAAGTTATTTCAGCACGATGTGCTCATATTTCAAAACCACAACCTATACATATTCAACAGGGGCGAACGCAATGTCAGAATCGCACGCTCTGCCAACGGGGCTGTCCGTTTGGAGGGTACTTTAGTTCCAATGCATCGACATTACCTTGGGCTGCTAAAACTGGAAATTTAACGATGCGTCCCGATTCAGTGGTGCACTCGATTATATACGATGAAACGAAAGGGAAGGCTGTAGGGGTTAAGGTAATTGATCGCAATACAAAGGAGGAAATTGATTTCTTTGCTAAAATTATTTTTGTCAATGCAGCGGCATTAAATACGAATCTAATTCTTTTAAACTCCATTTCCGGTCGTTTTCCACAAGGATTGGGAAATGATAGTGGAACTTTGGGTAAATACGTGGCTTTTCATAATTATAGTGCGCGTATTTACGGCGAGTATGAGGGGCTACTGGATTATAAGACAGAAGGTCGAAATCCTGCTGGTGGCGGATATATTCCTCGTTTTCGAAATCTATATAAACAAGAAACAGATTATTTACGGGGTTATGCCGCCGGTTTCGGGGCTTGGCGTTCTTCTTCTTCTGATCAATCGGGCCTGGGCATGGATCTGAAGGATTCGTTATTGAACCCGAAGCTTGGAAATTGGGGAGTTGGCTCGCACATGATGGGCGAGACTATTCCTAAGGAAAGTAGTTATGTGGCACTTGATGTGAAACAAAAAGATGATTGGGGAATTCCATTACTTAAAATTGCGATCGACTATGACGATAATGATGTGAAGATGAAGAAGGATTACCTCGATACCATGGAAGAGATGTTTGTTTCGGCTGGTTTTACAAATATCAAACGAGATGAGAATACACAACCTCCTGGTTTAGATATTCATGAAATGGGAGGTGTGCGTATGGGCTTGGATCCAAAAACATCTATGCTTAATAAATGGAACCAATTGCATGCTGTGCCCAATGTTTTTGTCACGGATGGAGCTGCAATGACTTCGACATCTACACAGAATCCCTCCCTTACTTACATGGCTTTTTCTGCACGTTCGGTAGATTATGCGGTTGAGCAGCTGAAAAAGGGCGAATTGTAACTTTTTCGCAACATTAAGAAAAACCTCTCTAAAAAAATAGAGAGGTTTTTTTGTTAAAAAATTTGCTAAAACGATTAAAATGCTTTAATTCGTATAATTATTGTTACTAATTGTAAGCCTATAACCACTATTTTCTAGATATGAATATTATGATAGTTCATGTGTTTCAAATAGGTAAAACGTTTTAGCTATTAAACTAAATATAAATCAAACTATACAGACAAACTATGTTAAACTTTGACAAATTGAAACAGATTCGGGGAGGATTATTGATGCTTCCTTTATCATTTCTTGCAACCGGTTACAACGTTGCGTATGCTCGAGTTGATATCGGGCGATTGGATGCCAGCTACATACAGAGTCAGCAAACAGTGACTGGTACTGTGCGCGACATCAGTACTGGCGCTCCGATAGGAGGTGTTACCATAAAAGTAAAAGGAACGGGCGCCGGGACGCAAACGGACCGTGAAGGGAAGTTCAGTTTAAATGCAGGAGCTAGCGATATTTTAGTTGCTAGTTTTATC
Source organism: Sphingobacterium psychroaquaticum (assembly GCF_004421025.1). NCBI lineage: Bacteria > Pseudomonadati > Bacteroidota > Sphingobacteriia > Sphingobacteriales > Sphingobacteriaceae > Sphingobacterium > Sphingobacterium psychroaquaticum. The sequence goes on from NZ_CP038029.1 coordinate 358,878, forward strand.
GGTTATCAAGAGCAGGAAGTCATGCTCTCGGGAAAATCGTCCATTGTAATCGAGCTTTCATCGGTAGACAAGAATATTGAAGAGGTCGTGGTGACGGCTTTAGGGATTAAACGTGAAAAGAAATCGTTAGGTTACTCCACGACGACGGTAGGAGGTGAGCAATTTACGGAGGCTCGGGATCCCAATCTAGGGAATGCTTTATCGGGAAAGGTCGCAGGGGTAAGTGTTGCTGGCAATGCCACGGGTATGGGCGGGAGTAGCCGCGTTGTGATCCGCGGTAATGCTTCGCTAACCGGTAATAACCAACCTCTCTACATCGTAGATGGTATCCCATTGGACAACCAGTCTTCAGGTTCTGCTGGACAGTGGGGTGGTTTGGATATGGGGGATGGTCTGAATAGTATAAATGCAGATGACATTGCTAGTATCCAAGTGCTGAAAGGTGCGGCTGCATCAGCTTTATATGGATACCGAGGAGGAAATGGTGTTATTATGATTACGACGAAATCAGGTAAAGCACAGCCAGGCTTAGGCATCGATGTCAATAATAACTTTACGGTAAATACTATTTATGACTATCGTGATTTCCAATCGGTTTATGGACAAGGGAATCAAGGTTTGAAACCATCTACACAAAGTTCTGCATTTCAGACATATGACCAAAGTTGGGGGGCACGCTTGGATGGTAGTAATGCCATGAATGCCTTGGGGAATACATATGCTTATTCTGGTGTCGATAACTGGAAGAATTTTTATCGTACAGGGTTAACCAATCAGACCTCTGTGGCTGTTAGTGGTAGCGATGAGAAATCGAGTTTTCGCCTAGGTCTGAATAATATATACGATGGTTCTATCCTTCCTAATGCAAATTCGAACCAACGGGGAATTAATTTGAATACGACGTATAAGATTACACCCCGTGTGCAGTTAGGATTGAATGCCAATTATATGTTTGAATTTGTAAAAAATAGGGCGAATCTATCGGATGGGAATGGTAATACCAATGCGAGTTTGTTGTACCTCGCGAATAGTTACGATGTGCGTTGGTTAGAGGCGGCAGTCGATGGACAAGGCCGAGAATTGCAGCCTGGAAATAATGTATATTTCAACAACCCTTACTTTTTACAGTACAACAAATCCAACAATTCGACACGGAAACGTTTAACAGGAGGATTGAATCTGCGTTACGATATCACCGACTGGTTGTACGCGCAAGGTGCCATAACACGTGATGGTTATACACTAGCGTTTAAACAAATTCAACCAAAGGGTGCCTCAGCGGATCCCAATGGTTATATCAATGAGTATAGCAAGGAGTTTGAAGAAACTAATTTTAACTACCTAATTGGTGCCAAGAAGAAAGTAGGTGATTTTTCTATTGGAGCAACCATTGGTGGAAATAGCCAAACGACTAAATGGGAACAATGGGGAACCGACGGTGGTATTCGACCATTTATTGTCGGAGGTGTGTATAATACCGGTAACGTAACAGCCAGCACACGGACATTCAAAAAACTTTACGAAGAGTATAAAGTTAACTCGGTCTATGGAACAGCAGATTTTGGGTTTCGCGATTATTTATTCTTAAACCTGACCGGGCGGAATGACTGGTTCTCTACGTTGGATCCGAATAATAACAGTTATTTCTATCCTTCAGCAAGCTTAAGCTATGTATTCACCGATCATTTGACTTTGCCTACTTGGATGAATATGGGTAAGCTACGTTTGTCACGCGCTTCCGCATCAAACGGAACTTCACCATATGAAACAGCGTTAATGTATAAGACACAATCTTTCGATTTAAATGGCCAGCCTTTAGGAACGATTGAAAACGAGACGGTTCCTAATCCGAATCTGAAACCAGTTCGTATTGCAGAATGGGAGGCCGGTTTAAATATGGAGTTCTTCAATAACCGGTTGGGTTTTGATGTGGCTTTGTATCAGAAGACCACGACCGACGATATCGCGAAAGTTACGACGAGTACGGGATCTGGATTTTCTGCTGCGATCAAAAACATAGGAAAAATCCGTAACCAAGGCGTGGAAGCTTTGATATATGGTGATATCATTCGGAGTGCGGATTTCAAGTGGAAAGGATCTGTGAATTTCGCATTTAATGATAGTGAAGTACAGTATTTGGGGGAGCAGGATCGTTTGAGTATTGAAGGAGCTGTATCGCGTTCGGGAAATGCTTCCATACAAAACATTGTGGGTATGTCCTATGGGCAAATTGTAGGCTTTAAATATAAAACCGATGCTAATGGGAACCGTATCTTCAATAAAGATGGTTTGCCGGTTCGGTCCTCGGATGTTGCTGTGTTAGGCAATGGTGTTTACCGTTTTACCGGTGGTTTCCGTAATGATTTTAGTTATAAGGGATTTACCTTAGGGATGTTGTTAGATGTGAAGTTAGGTGCTAAAATGTTCTCAGGAACGAACTTGAACCTATATGGCACAGGCTTGCAGAAGGCGACACTTGAAGGACGTGAAGGCGGTATTGTGGGCCAAGGTGTGACAGAAACGGGAGAAGTCAATACAAAGTCGGTAGATGCACAGACTTACTGGAAGCATGTTGTTAATGAGAATTTTACAGAGGAGTTTGTTTACGACGCTGGCTTTGTGAAGTTGCGTGAGGTTTCATTTGGTTATAGTTTACCAAGTTTAATGCTGACAAAAACACCATTCAGAGGTGCCTCTTTCTCATTAGTTGGTCGGAACCTATGGACCATTCATAAAAGCACGCCGAATATTGATCCTGAATCGGCATATAATAACGGAAATGGACAAGGTTTAGAATTGAATGGCTATCCGTTTACTCGTAATGTAGGCTTTAACTTAAATCTGAAATTCTAATACCGAAGATCAAGATTATAATAAAATAGAAAAATGAAAAGGAAACTTTTATATATACTAGCTGCATGTGGATTCGGTCTATCTTCATGTAGTGATTTTGGAGATTTGAATGTAAATCCAGAAACCATTGGTAAAGATGGTATGGATTACAAGTTAGTCTTTACGAATGTACAACAATACGGATATGGTACCGAATATGAAGCCTGGCGAAATGGTTTGATCTACATCAGTACGATGATTCAACACACGGCATCTGTACAGAGTTACTGGAATGGGGATAAATATACCTATAGTGCGGGCTATAATTCTGCTTTTTGGGATCGGATGTATCCGAATGGGATCCGTGACGTAATTGACTTAATGGAAAACTGGAAAGATAACGAAGCGTTCTACGCGGAATATCAGATGGCTCGTATCATGAAAGTGTTATTGTTCCATCGTATGACGGATCTATATGGAGATGTACCCTATTCGCAAGCCGGACAGGGGTATTATCAGTCTAATGGTTACCCGAAATATGATACACAAGAGTCGATTTATTTTGACATGCTCAAAGAATTACAGGAAGCCGCAACTAACTTGCAAGGGAAATCTTCTACTATAGGTCCTGCTGATATTATATATAATGGAGATGTCACCAAATGGCGCAAATTCGCTTACTCTTTGATGCTGCGTTTAGGGATGCGGTTATCCAAGATTGATGCCGAAGCTGCAAAGAGCTGGGTTAATACAGCTGTAGCAGGAGGTCTGTTCTTAAGTAACGACGAGAGTGCTATTGTGAAACATGCCGCTGGTGTGACGGCTAATAATAGTGCGGAACCCTTTGGAAAGGTTTATGTTCATGAAGATCCAAATGCGTACCGTATGAGCGAATCATTTATCAATCTTCTACGGAATTCTAAAGATCCTCGCTTGTCTTTCTTAGCGACGGTGGTTAAAGATCCAACGATTAAGGTTGATGCGGGAAATTGGTCGAGAGGAGATACTACTGCGGCAAAGCAATTGGGAATGCCAAATGGTTATGACTTATTAGGTGGAGCGACAGATATTAAAAAGTATTCGTTGTTTCCTGATAAGCAAGGGTTGACAGGAGATTCCTTAAATATGTATTCTGTTGTAAACCGATATACTTATGGGCGAATCGATGCGCCGACCTTCTTGGTAACACATGCAGAAAACCAATTACTGCTTGCGGAAGCCGCTTACCGTGGTTGGATTTCTGGAACGGCAAAATCTTACTACGATGCCGGTGTGACCGCTGCTATGAAACAGTTTACACAATTCGGTATACAAGGTATTAGTGATGCTGCGATTCAGAATTACTTAACAGCGAATCCTTTTAGTCAATCTACTGCTTTAGAGCAAATCAATACACAGTATTATATTAATACGTTTACTGATGAGTACGAGTCGTTCGCGAATTGGCGTCGTTCCGGTTATCCCGTGTTGAAGACCGTGAACTATATTGGAAATGCAACCAATGGAACTATTCCGAGAAGATTCACATATCCTACGGAAGAGTCTACGGTTAATCAAAAAAATTACCAAGAAGCTGTAGGTCGTTTAACCGATGGCGATCGCATGACTTCTCGTGTGTGGTGGGATAAATTATAATGTATTGACATACAAATAAAAATCAGAACTCCCTGGCTATAAAAAGCTAGGGAGTTTTTTGTGTTTAAGACGTGTTGACGTTGTTCTTATTTGATATCGTTTTCCAAAACGAAGAGGTTAGAAATATAGTGTATCTATGTGGTGTGAGATTCTTTGATCTATATATGTCTGGAGGGGTATCATAGTACTATGTAGCTAAAAGACAAACTAAAACACAAAAGGCTGTTCCTTACGGGACAGCCTTTTTAATCACATTATATTACAACTATAATTAAATCTCTACCAAAGCATCCATTTTAAAGTCGTCATCCATTAGGTGGACAATTTCCATGGATTTTTCATAGTTTGTTGATTTCTTCGAGAAGAAATCATGTTGTGTTGTTTCGGTGTTTAGACCGTTCAATACAATTGGGTTTACTTGCTTTACTTCGAAGATTGGATCAAAGCCTAAATTCATTAAAGCTTTGTTACCGTTGTAGCGTACGTATTCTTTCACTTCAGCTGTTAAGCCTACAACAGTATATAATTCTTCGGTATATTTAATTTCATTTTCGTACAAGTCGTTTAACAAGTTCATGAAACGAGCCTTTACTTCTTCTTTGTTGGATAGGCGGCTATATACCTCTTGTGCGATCAATCCTACGAATACACCATGGATAGACTCATCGGCAATAATCTTCTTGATAATATCCGCAGAGGCTACCATCTGTCCTTGTCCACATAACCATAAAGGCAAGAAAAATCCAGAGTAAAACAAGAAAGACTCTAATAAAACCGATGCTGCAAGTGCCATAAACAATTCCTCATCGTTTACTTGCTCTTTATCAATCGCACGGTAATATTTATCTATCGTAGAAGCTTTGTATTGCAAGAATTTGTTTTCCTTCACCCATCCAAACACATCATTGATCTCATTCGTAGTAGATACCGTCGTAAAGATCGTTGAATATGATTTAGCATGGATAGCCTCCATCATACACATGTACGAAAGAACTGCTTTATTCTGTAAAGAGTCGATATGGTCGATAATTTTCGGCATACCCGTGTGGCTTTGTAGGGTATCCAACAGTGTCAATCCGCCCAAAGCTTTCTTGTAACACTCCTTCATATCCCAGCTCAAGCCTTTCCAGCTATCGATATCCTTAGAAGGAATATATTCTGTGTCAATCCAGAATTGTCTTATATTCTGCTCCCAGAACATCAAGACATAATCGTTGTCCGGGGTGTTCCAGTTTACAGCTTTAAATTGTTTGCTCATTTTCTTTATTAATAATAGTAAAACCAAAAGTTATCGTCCCTGGTTCAGCGTTATGCCGAGCAGGAGATACACTCATCAATGGTCGACTTACGTGTACGTGTATAGTACAACGATTTCAATCCTAGCTTATGCGCGTAGATATAATACTTCGCTAAATCACGTGTTGAATCTTTTGAATTCGTATGCAAAATTGTCGAAACACCTTGATCGATATGACGCTGGATAACCGAAATCAATTTCAATACTTTAAATTGATCCATATCATAAGCGGACTTGAAGTAGAAATAATTATCATTTGTCAGATAAGGCATTGGGTAGTACGTCGTACTATCGCCATATTCTCTTACTTCAATGATATCTACAATTGGCATAACCGATGCCGTTGCATTCATGATATAGGAGGTCGATTGGTTTGGAGCAATTGCCAAGCGGTATGCGTGGTAGATACCATGTTCTGCCACTTGTGCTTTTAGCTGTTCCCAATCCTTACTTGTCGGAATATAAACACCTTCAAATAATTCTTTTACTTTATCTGTTGTTGGCGTGTATTCGCGCGTTGTATACGTGTCAAAGTATGTTCCGTCTGCGTAAGAAGATTTTTCAAAACCCGTGAAGGTACGACCTCTTTCTTTTGCAATCTCCATCGATGCTTCTAACGAGTAGTAGTTCATCATCATGAAGAAGGTATTAGCAAAGTCAAGCGCTTCGGTTGATTCATACATGATAAAGCTCTTAGCCAAGAAACCATGTAAGTTCATTGCACCCAATCCTACGGAATGTAATTCTTTATTTGCTTTAGCAATAGATGGAACCATGTCTATATCGGTTACATCTGTTACTACAGTAAGCGCACGCATAGCTGTTTTTACGGTTTCTTTGACCCGTTTATTGTCCATTACTGTAGCGATGTTCAATGAGCCTAAGTTACAAGAGATACCGTAACGGATGGTGTCTTCTTTACCGTAAGTATTGATATCTGAAACCTGAGATACCTGCATAATTTCAGTACAAAGGTTAGAGAATTTCACTTTTCCGATACCATTTAATGCATGGGCACGGTTGGTGTTTTCTTTAAAGAAGATATATGGGTAGCCAGATTCTTTTTGTGTCTGTGCTATTTTCACCAACATGTGGCGTGCGTTAATTTTTTTCTTTTTAACGTTCGGATTGGTGATCAACTCGTCATACATTTCATCCATATCCATCTCATCCAAAGCAACGCCATACTCTTGCATTACCGTGTGCGGGTAAATTAAGTAGCAAGCTTCATCTTTTTCGGCAAGTTCCATGAATTTATCAGGCACAATGATACCAATGGAAAGCGATTTGATACGTACTTTTTCATCGACGTTGATCTTCTTACAATCCAAGAACTCTTCGATGTCTGAGTGGAATATATTCAAATAAACAGCACCTGCACCAGGACGTTGTCCCAGTTGGTTTGCGTAAGAGAAGGTATCTTCCATGATTTTCATGATGGGAAGAACACCACCAGCACGGCCTTCTACACCTTTGATGGCCTCACCGCGAGCACGAATTTTTGATATATTGAAAGAAACACCACCACCAATGGACGATAATTTCATCGCAGAATCGACAGCATAACCAATACCGTTCAAATTGTCTCCAATTTCATCAAGGAAACAAGAAACCAATTCGCCAGAACGTTTTTTTCCAGCATTCAAGAACGTCGGGGTAGCAGGCTGATATTCTTGATTAATCATGATTTCCGCGTATTCGATAGCTTTTTGTACACCTTCTTCGCGCGCTAGGAAGAGTGCTACAGAAACAACACGGTCTTCGTAACGCTCTAGGAATTTTTCGCCTGAGTCATCACGTAAGGCGTAACTCTGAAAGAATTTAAAGGCAGCCATAAACGATTGAAAACGGAATTTCTTGGCATGAACGAAATCGTACACCTTTTCCATCTCTTCGAATGTAAACCATTCGTAGTAATTGATGTAATAATTGTTCTCGATCAAGTAATCCACTTTCTCTTTTAGGTTATAAAAGAAAACAGTGTTTTTGTTTACGTGTTCCAAGAAATAGGCACGTACAGCTTCCTTGTCTTTCTCCAAGCTGTATTCGTCCTCATGCTTAATCATGATTTCATTATTAAGCAATATCCAGTTTTTTGCTACCTCGTTTGCTATCATTGTATTGGTTTTTTATTATGTCGATAAACTGATTGATGTCTTCCATAGTGCCTGAAAGTTCAAATTTCATGGCTAAAGGGACATCATAATTTTCGGATACTTTATCTGCGGCGAGACCAAAGTTTCGGCCCCAGTTTCTGTTTCCACTTGATGTTACGGAGAAAATTTTCTCAGCGTAAGCATTCATAAATGCTACTGTTTTGTCGGGCATGGAACCTATCTTGGTGGTATAGGTTATCAGGTGGCCTGCCTCTGGCACATCGATATCGTCTGCGATCTGATGTGCCTGCCAACCTGTAATTTGGACAACCTTATTTATAAAGCGTTGAACATTACCTGTTCTGGAGTCATAATATAGATGAACCATGTTGCTTGTATTTTAGGGGTGAACATGATTACAGTGCTATTGTTGCTAACTCTTCTGGTTTAAAACCGATAATGCGCTGTTGTACTTCTTCATTATCTAGGACAAGTACCGTAGGCACCGTTCGTATTTTAAACTTAGCCGCCAGGTCAGGTTGATCAAAAGGATTTATCGTCTCGTAAGAGATGCCCTTGTTATCCAAATAAGCCGATACTTGTGCGCATGGAGCACAGTCGTTTTTTTCAAATTTAATGATTCTTGCCATGTTGTTGTTAAGTTTAATTCTATCTCGAAATAGAAAGATAAAACACGAGTCTTGAGAAGGTCCGAATCTCAAGCAAAACAAATATCCATTATTTTAATCCGGTACTCTAACGATACTTTTCCACACCCGTGTTCACTTTCAGAAATAAATGCCCTTCCTAGGTTGTTTTTTGTTGTAATTAGCTGTTATACAGTGGGCAATATGGGTGTTGAAAACTTTGAAATGGCAACTTTTGCCTAGAATATACACAAAATTTTTAAACTTTTCAAGCGTTGATTTGTTGTTGAAAACTGACCTAATTTTGACTGTTTTTTGCTAGCTTCTGGATGCGAGCATATTGACCGCTTATAACAATTTGGTTATACGTGCAGGGATGTGCTATAGAACCATTAATTTAGCAATAATCTAACATTTATGAAATAACAAAGACATAAACATGAAATTTAAGTTTAGTATTTTATTTTTTGCACTCTTTGGTTTTGCACAGGCGCAAGAGAATGTGACTTTCCAAAAGCCTTCCCAAGAGATTTTACAGTTGGCCGATTTTCAAAGACCGCCTGCGATTATGATGAGCCAGGATAAACAGTGGGTAGTTTCGACCTATAGACCGACGTATAAGAGTTTAGATGAGTTAAATCAATCGGAGGTGAAGTTAGCCGGACTACGTATAAACCCGGTTACTAATATTTCAAGTACAACGGTATACTTGGATAATATAAAAGTAAAGCGGTTTGGAGAAAAAGTGGATCGTCAGATAACAGGATTGCCTATAAATCCTAAGATAGCAAATGTTAGCTTCTCACCGGACGGCAAGAAATTAGCATTCACCAATACGACAACTAACGGAGTAGAGTTGTGGCTCGTGGATTTAGCTGCGGCGGCGGCAACAAAGATTACGAAAGACGACCTCAATGCCAATATGGAGCTTCCTTATACCTGGTTTAAGGATGGACAAAAGTTGCTTTTAAGCAAATTGCCAGCAAATCGCAATAAGTTGATTGATAGTAGTAAGGATTTACCTAAAGGGCCGATTGTATCGACCAGTGATGGTCAAGTATCGCAATTACGGACCTATCAGGATTTGTTGAAAAATCCACAAGATGAGGCTAATTTTGAGACATTGACACAAGCGGAGGTCTTTATAACAGATCTAAACGGCAACCAAAGTAAATTCCTTGGATCCGCTATCTATAGCCAGCTTTCCTTCTCGCCAGATGGCAACTATCTATTAACAAGTATAATCAAACGACCGTTTTCGTATGTCGTTCCATTGAATAGTTTTCCGCAAGAGTCGGTGGTGTATGACCTGAAGGGGAGTCGGATTAAAGTGGTGAATGAAGTGCCATTGATCGAGATCATGCCGAAAGGTTTTTCTTCGGTGCGTAAAGGAAAGAGAAGTTTACATTGGCGTACCGATAAACCCGCTTCTTTAGCCTTTGTGCAGGCGCTCGATGAGGGGGATGCGACAAAAAAAGTGGATCTACGTGATGAACTTTTGTCTTGGGATGCACCTTTTACCGGGGAACCAGAATCGTTGATGAAAATTGCAGATCGTTTTGGTGGTGTGTCTTGGGGGGACCAAAATAATACGTTGGTTTACTCGAATTGGTATGATACGCGAAATGTGAAGACATTTTTATTGAATCCGACGACGAAAGTAAGTAAGTTGATTGCTGATCGTAACTCCCAGGATGTGTATAGTGATCCTGGTAAGGTGTATACGGAACGTAACGCGTTTGGAAGTAACGTGATGTCGGTGCAGAATGGAAAGACGTATTGGATAGGAGAGGGCTTTACAAAAGATGGACAGTTTCCGTTTATCGATGAATTGGATATGAGGACGTTAACTAAAAAACGTGTTTATACAGCGACGGCGAGGGATAAAAAGGAGGTTATCAACTCTATCTTAGATATTAAGAAAGGTGATATCTTGGTCTCTTTGCAGTCGGCAACAGAATACCCGAACTATTTTACGAAGAATATTAAATCGGGTAAACAAACGGCGGTAACAAATGTGGAAAATCCTTTTAAAGGATTGGAAGCTGTTAGTAAGGAGGTGATTCATTATAAACGTAAGGACGGTGTGAGTCTTTCTGGTACGTTATACTTACCGGCGGGTTACGATAAGACAAAGAAAGAGAAGCTTCCGTTGTTGATCTGGGCGTATCCGCGTGAGTTTAAAGATCAGAGCACAGCTGGACAGAGCACCGCAAATCCGAATGAATATACATTTCCATCGTACGGCTCTTTTATCTATTGGGTGATGAAGGGGTATGCAGTATTGGATAATGCTGCTTTCCCGATAATTGGTGCAGGCACGGCAGAGCCGAATGATACCTTTATTGAGCAACTTGTTGCAAATGGGGAAGCGGCAATTGATGCGGTAGATAAGTTGGGGTACATCGATCGCACACGTGTTGGGGTTGGTGGCCACTCGTATGGTGCTTTTATGACGGCAAATTTGTTGACACACTCGAAGTTATTCGCGGTAGGTATTGCGCGATCGGGTGCTTATAACCGGACGCTGACGCCGTTTGGTTTCCAAAGTGAACAGCGTAATTATTGGGATGTACCGGAGGTTTATAACACGATGTCTCCTTTTATGAATGCAGATAAGATGAAGACGCCGATGTTATTGATTCATGGTGCCGCCGATAATAACCCGGGTACTTTTACGCTACAGACGGAGCGTTATTTTCAGGCATTAAAAAATCTCGGGGCGCCAGTGCGAATGGTGTTGTTGCCATTTGAATCGCACGGTTACGCTTCGAAGGAGAATATCCTACATACGTTATGGGAGCAGGATCAGTTCTTAGAAAAATACCTCAAGAAAAAATAAAAAAAAAGCCGGATTCCGCAAGGATCCGGCTTTTTTAAGCTTACACTAAATACTCAAATAGTGTTTGGTCTTTATTGACTTCAATAAAGTCAAACTTATAGGCTTTAAACCGCTCTATAAGCGATGTATAATCTTTTGGATCATTGAGTTCGATACCAATTAAAGCCGGTCCACGTTCACGTTCCGTTTTTTTGATATATTCAAAACGTGTAATATCATCTTTGGCTCCGAGAACTTCCGTTACTAAAAGACGAAGAGCGCCTGGACGTTGTGGGAAACGAACAATAAAGTAATGTTTGAATCCTTCGTAGAGTAAAGACATCTCTTTGATCTCACTCATCCGATCGATATCGTTGTTTCCTCCGGAAACAACACAAACAACTTTCTTCCCTTTGATTTCTTCCTTATGAAACTCCAATGCTGCGATTGAAAGTGCTCCAGCAGGCTCTACGACAATTGCATCCTTGTTGTAAAGTTGTAAGATCGTGGTACATATCTTGCCTTCCGGAATCGGTTTTACGGAGTCCAGTAGCTGACTGCTGATTGTATAATTGAGCGCACCGATTTTTTTAACTGCCGCACCATCTACAAACTTGTTGATATGCTCTAGTTCAATAGGGCCATTATTCTTTAAAGCGGCCAACATGGAAGGAGCTCCCTCGGGTTCAACACCATAAAGCTTGACTTGCGGTGCATGTTTCTTTAAATGGTAGCTTACGCCAGAAGACAAGCCGCCGCCGCCAATAGGAATGAAAATCGCATCCAAATCGGGTAAATCTTCTAAAATTTCTACAGCTACAGTTCCCTGACCTTCGATGATACGTTCATCATCAAAAGGAGGGATAAAGGTCATATTATGTTCTGCAGTATATTCTAATGCTGCTTTTTGACAATCGTCAAACGTATCGCCTGTCAGGACAATCTCAATACAACCATTACCCCACATCTCTGTTTGGGTAATTTTCTGTCTTGGCGTCGGCCCTGGCATAAAAATGACACCTTTAATTCCTAGTTTCTTACAGGATAAAGCAACGCCTTGGGCGTGGTTACCGGCGCTAGCACAGGTTACACCACGACCACGCTCTTCTGCTGTCAGACTAACGATTTTATTATACGCTCCACGCAACTTGTAGGAACGTACAACCTGTAAGTCTTCACGTTTTAGATAGATCTCCGCACCGTAGGTTTCAGATAAGTGTATATTGTATTGTAACGGTGTTCGGTTTACAATATCCTTTATCCGTACCGCAGCTTGGTCGGAGTTTATGTTTAATGTTGATAAATCCATTTAAAAATAAAATTTGTCTTACGACTGCATCAACGCTTTAAGATCCTCATCACAAAGATCCTTTTTCGCGTCTGCGACTACCAAGAAGCGTTCGTATGTTACCGCCAATTGATCTTTATCTAGTTCATATCCCAAACGCTCTAAGTGGTGTTTCAAGGCATGTCTACCTGAGCGCGCCGTTAAGATAATGCCCGCTTCATCTAAACCAACATCTTCCGGACGAATAATTTCATAGTTTTCGCGGTGTTTCAAGAAGCCATCTTGGTGAATTCCTGAGCTGTGCGCAAATGCATTCTTACCAACAATAGCTTTATTGGGCTGCACCGGCATACGCATCATTTCACTTACTTTGCGAGAAATATAAGTGAACATTTTGCTGTCAATATTGGAAGACAAGCCTCCGAAGGCTTGTTTGTGCACTTGCAAGATCATCGCTACTTCTTCTAGGGAAGTATTTCCTGCGCGTTCACCGATACCGTTAATGGTACATTCAACCTGACGCGCCCCATTCTGAACAGCAGCAATGGAATTGGCTGTTGCTAAACCGAGGTCATTGTGACAGTGTGCCGAAATAATTGCCTGATCGATATTTTTTACATGTTCAGTAAGGTACTTAATTTTTGCGCCATATTGATCAGGTAAACAGTATCCATTTGTATCCGGGATGTTCACTACGGTTGCGCCTGCAGCAATAACGCTCTCGACCATTTGGGCTAAGAAAGCTAAGTCTGCGCGACCCGCATCTTCTGCATAGAATTCCACGTCCTCTACATAAGATTTAGCATGTTTGACAGCTTCTACAGCACGGGCTAAAATATCTTCTCGGGTGGAGTTGAATTTATATTTGATGTGCATATCGGAAGCACCAATACCGGTGTGGATACGTGGTCTCTTTGCATATTTCAAAGCTTCAGCAGCGACGTCAATATCGTTTTTGTTGGCGCGAGTTAGGGCACAGATGATGACATCATCTACTGCTTTAGATAATTCGACTACGGATTGAAAATCGCCTGGACTCGATACAGGGAAGCCGGCTTCGATAATGTCGACTCCCAGGCTTTCCAAGTCTTTGGCAATTTCTATTTTTTCTGATGTTGTTAACTGACAACCAGGAACCTGTTCACCATCACGTAGAGTGGTGTCAAAAATGTATAAATGATTTGGATCGTGTAACATAATCTTCAGATTTTAAAGTTTAGAAGAGATAAGATATTATTATCCCTTCTTGACCTATTATATTTTATACTTCGTTAATTACTATCTGATAAATTCTAAAACTTTCTCACCCATTTCTTTGGTGCCTAAGATTTTATCAGCTGGTGTTTCCGCATTGGCGATATCGCCTGTTCTCCATCCTGCTTTCAATGTCTCAGCGACTGCATTTGTTACGGCTTTGGCTTCTTCTTGGAGACCAAAAGAGATATCTAGCATTAATGCTGCGGAAAGGATCGAGGCAAGTGGATTTGCTTTATTTTGTCCAGCAATATCATGTGCGGATCCATGAATTGGCTCGAAAAATCCGGTACCATCACCTACGGAAGCCGAAGCCAACATGCCCATAGATCCTGCAATCTGCGAAGCTTCATCTGTAAGGATATCTCCAAATAGATTAGCCGTTAGGACCACGTCAAATTTTTTCGGGTTTTTCACCAATTGCATTGCTGCATTGTCGATAAACATGTGTTCTGTTTCTACATCTGGGTATTCCGGTGCAATTTCTTGTACCACTTCACGCCATAGACGAGATGTTTCCAATACGTTGGCTTTATCTACGGAACATAGTTTCTTACTTCTTGTTTGTGCAGCTTCAAAAGCTTTACGTGTAATACGCTCTACCTCGTAACGGTGGTAATTCATTAGGTCAGAGGCAAAGGTATTATCTTCGTTGCGGTTCTTTTCGCCAAAGTACACATCGCCTGTTAACTCACGGAAGAAAAGAATGTCCGTTCCACGTAACACTTCTGGTTTTAAGCTCGATGCGTCTAGCAGCTCGTCGAACAATAGAATCGGACGTAGGTTGGCATAAAGACCTAGTTCTTTACGTATTTTTAATAAACCTTGTTCAGGGCGTACCTTCGCGGAAGGGTCATTATCATATTTAGCATGACCGATGGCTCCGAAAAGGATGGCATCAGAATTTCTTGCTTTCTCTAGTGTTTCATCTGGAAGTGGATTGCCGGTTGCTTCGATTGCCGTATGACCCATAATAGCGTCATCAAAAGCAAAGGAGTGTCCATATTTTTGTGCAATGGCTTCTAGAACTTGTTTTCCCCATGTCGTAACCTCTTGTCCAATTCCATCTCCGGGGATTATTAAAATATTTTTTTTCATTGTTAATTATATGCTATACTTTCTAATAATGATTCTGACAATATGACTTCCCCTTTTTCTAATACAAGTCGATGACTTAGGGAGTTAGGCAATTGTGTTTCATAATGACCGACATAAATTAATGTCTTGCCATGTGCGCTTAAATCGTCCACAACGGCATTGAAATGCGCTGTTTGTGCAGCATCTAATCCTTGACAAGGCTCGTCAAGAATCAATAATTGTGGATTCTTGATAATGGTCCGCGCTAATAAAGCTAGACGTTGCTTACCTAGGGGAAGCGTGTGTAAAAGCTTGTTTTTATCGGGTAATAAATCGAAGAAATCTAACAATTGCTCGAGTTGTTTCTTTTCCTCGTATTTAACGTCTAGAAACCAACCGATACTATCATAAAAGCCTGACGCAACGGCGTGCCATACAGTAGCGTTGGTGTCAAAATACCAGTGTAATTCAGGCGAAATAATGCCTATTTTTTCTTTGATTTCCCAAATACTCTCTCCAGATCCTCGTTTATTTCCAAATAGCCAAATATCACTGGCATAGGCTTGTGGGTGATCGCCATTCAACAAACTTAATAAGGTAGACTTCCCAGAGCCGTTGTGTCCTTGAAGTAGCCATTTTTCTCCTTTTTTTACGGTCCAACTTACTTTGTTGAGAACCACTTTTTCGCCATAGCGTACGATGACGTCTTTAAGCTCCAGCATGGTGTCTGCATCAACCGTTGGCGCCTGTTGTAAAAAGTAAGGGAGCGTTTTTTGTACACGTACCTGATCTTTTGTGAAATCTGCCGTACTATCGACCTCCCGAACAGCGCCGTCTATAATTTCCGCAAAGCGGTTCATAATAGATGGAATGTTGTTGTCGTTGGTGATAAGTATTAGGGTCGTTCCTTGGTTGGCAATTTGTGTTAAGATTGCATTTAGTTGTGCCCTCGAATTTTTGTCGAGTCCCGTATAGGGCTCATCGATAATAAGAAGTTGTGGTTTTAGCCATAGGGCCTGTACCAACTGTAGTTTTTTATGCTCACCGCTAGAAAGTTCTATCAGTTGAGTATTGCGGCAGTTCTCGAAACCTAGTGCTTCTAGGATAGGCTCCGCATCTTGCATCTGTAAACCGCGCTTCTGACCAAAATGCATAAGATCAGCGTATACAGTTAGCGTGTCGTTACCTTGATGTTTGTTGTACCGCTGTTGATAGTAAAAATTTCGATCTCCTTCGAGGTTGGTAAAGCGATACCAACTTGATACGTAGTGTGCAAGAGGAGGTAAGGTGCTGTTTGGATCAAAGGAAAGCTGGATATTGCCCGTATATTTCTCTTGGCCAAGAATAGCTTTGGCTAAGGAGGATTTGCCGGAGCCACTTTTTCCTCCAATAACCCAATGTTCACCCCGTTGCACACGCCAATCTAAAGCCGACAGTATGCTTTGACCAGCATATTGTAGCGTTAGATTGGCGATATGGACGACGGGATTTGTCATTATCTATTTTGTTCGAATTCTTCAATTAATGTCTTTTGGCTTAAGATGAAATCGATATCATCGTAACCGTTAATTAGACATGATTTTTTGTAGGGATTGATCTCAAATTCAAAACTGTCACCTGTCGCATCAATGGTTACCGTTTGCGCTTCTAGGTCAACAGAAAGGGTCGTATTTGCATCTGCAAAAACAGCCGCAAAAATTTTCTCCAAAAAGCTTTCTGGTACCTGAATCGGAAGAACGCCATTGTTTAATGCGTTACCTTTGAAGATATCCGCAAAGAAGGAGCTGATTACTACATCAAAGCCATAATCCTGGATGGCCCATGCCGCATGTTCGCGGGATGATCCACAGCCGAAGTTTTTACCCGCAACAAGAATCTTCCCACTGTAGGTATTATCGTTCATCACAAAATCTGCCTTAGGCTGGTTGTCGCTATCGAAGCGCCAGTCACGGAATAGATTGTCGCCAAAGCCGTCGCGGGTTGTAGCCTTAAGGAAGCGCGCAGGAATAATCTGATCGGTATCAATATTTTCAATCGGTAGTGGTACGACCGATGAGCTTAGTTTTTCAAATTTCTTCATGTGTTCAAAATAAAAAGTAAAAATTAAAAAGGGAAAAAACAGCTAGTTTCTAACCATGTGTTCAATTGAAAAAGGAGCACGCTATCGGCTTCTCTTTAATTTTTCCTTCTGCTTTTTTAAATTTTTTATATTAGTTCCCTTACGTCTACAATTTTTCCTGTTACCGCAGCTGCCGCAGCTGTCAATGGACTTGCCAGCATAGTACGCGCATTTGGCCCTTGCCGACCTTCAAAATTTCGGTTTGAGGTAGAAATACAGTATTTTCCTGCGGGGATTTTATCTTCATTCATCCCTAAACAAGCAGAACAACCTGGCTCACGTAAAACAAAACCTGCTTCCTCAAATATTTTATCGATACCCTCTTCTTTGGCTTGTGCTTCTACCTGTTTTGATCCAGGGACAATCCATACTTCGACATTTTCCGCTTTCTTTTTACCTTGCACAAAAGCCGCAACCTCGCGTAAGTCTTCAATTCGAGAGTTGGTACATGAGCCGATAAAAACGTAGTCTACAGGATGCCCTAAAAGAGATTCGTCATCTTGAAGGCCCATGTAGCTTAATGCTTTTTGGTACGATGGTTTCTCGGATTCTGGTTGTGCTTGAGTTGCCGGGATATGTTCTGTGATGCCGATTCCCATTCCTGGATTGGTACCATAGGTAATCATCGGCTGAATATCGGCTGCATCAAATTCTAATACGGCATCAAATGTCGCATCCTCATCGGAGTATAGTGTTTCCCAATAGGCGAGAGCTTTATCCCATTCTTCGCCTTTCGGTGCAAACTCACGACCTTTCACGTAATCAAATGTTGTTTGATCTGGCGCAATCAGTCCTCCGCGAGCACCCATTTCAATACTCATATTACAAACGGTCATTCTGCCTTCCATACTCAAAGAGCGAATAGCGGATCCCGCGTATTCTACGAAATACCCTGTACCACCAGCCGCAGATATTTTAGCGATGATATAGAGAATAATGTCTTTGGCACCGACACCATTGGCAAGCTCTCCGTTGACTTCGATTTTCATGGTTTTCGGTTTTTGCAACAAAAGACATTGTGTTGCAAAAACTTGTTCTACCTGTGAAGTACCGATTCCGAAAGCGATGGCGCCAAAAGCACCGTGTGTAGAGGTATGGCTATCGCCACATACCATAGTCTTCCCGGGTTGAGTAATCCCAAGCTCAGGACCGATAACATGCACAATACCTTGATAAGGGTGACCTAAGCCGTATAATTCTACACCAAATTCTTTACAGTTTTTGGTCAGCATATCAACCTGGTAACGCGACAATTCTTCCTTGATCGGAAGGTGTTGATCCAGCGTTGGAACATTATGGTCAGCCGTCGCTACGGTTTGTTTTGGACGGAAAACCGGTAGTCCTCTTTTCCGTAGACCGTCAAAAGCTTGTGGTGATGTTACCTCATGGATTAAATGTGTGTCGATATACAATACGTCTGGGAAGCCTTCTTGACTCTTAACGACGTGCGCATCCCAGATTTTCTCTACTAATGTTTTTCCCATTTTTCTCTTTCTCTTAATTTCATTTTAATAGCGGGTAAAATTTTGATATTCATAATTTTACCCGCTACTTTACTGCCTAATTTACGAAAATTTAAACAGTTTTTATAGTTTTCATTGCAGTCATTGCTTTACGCAATGTTCTACCCACAACTTCAACTTGGTGGTTACGTAAGATTTCGTTTACCTGTACAAGTTGTGTATTGTCTACTGAGCCGTCTTTACCTTCGTTGAAGTTTTTACCCACAAGATCGGTATCTACTTTCTTCATAAAGTCAGTTAATAGTGGTTTACAAGCTTGATCGAAAAGGTAACAACCGTATTCTGCAGTATCCGAAATTACACGGTTCATTTCGAATAATTTTTTACGTGCAATCGTGTTTGCGATAAGAGGTGTTTCGTGTAATGATTCGTAGTAAGCGGATTCAGGTTTGATACCGGCTTCAACCATAGTCTCGAATGCTAATTCCACACCAGCACGTACAAAGGCAACCATCAATAAGTAGTTGTCAAAGTATTCTTGCTCGGCAATTTTAACATCCCCAGCGGGTGTTTTTTCGAAAGCTGTTTCACCTGTTTCGGCACGCCATTTCAATAAATTTGCATCACCATTTGCCCAGTCTTCCATCATTGTTTTAGAGAACTCACCTGACATGATATCGTCTTGGTGTTTTTGGAACAATGGACGCATAATATCTTTCAATTCTTCAGATACTTGGTAGGCTTTGATCTTTGCCGGGTTAGATAAACGATCCAACATACCGCTTACACCACCATGTTTCAACGCTTCGGTGATTACTTCAACACCATATTGAACAAGCTTAGAAGCATAGCCTGCATCGATACCTTTTTCTACCATTTTGTCAAACGATAGGATCGATCCTGTTTGCAATAAACCACAAAGGATTGTTTGCTCACCCATTAAGTCAGATTTTACTTCTGCTACGAAAGATGATTTCAATACCCCAGCACGATGACCACCTGTACCAACACAGTAAGCTTTAGCATATGGCCAGCCTTTACCTTCTGGGTCGTTCTCCGGGTGTACAGCGATCAATGTAGGTACACCGAAACCTCTTAAGTATTCGGCACGAACTTCCGATCCTGGACATTTTGGCGCTACCATGATTACGGTTATATCTTTACGGATCTGCATCCCTTCTTCCACGATATTAAAACCATGTGAATAGGAAAGGGTAGCACCTTGTTTCATCAAAGGCATTACCGCATTGACAACGGATGTGTGTTGTTTATCTGGTGTCAAGTTGATGACAACATCAGCTTGAGGAATTAACTCCTCGTATGAACCAACAGTAAAGTTGTTATCTGTTGCATTTTTCCAAGAGTCTCTTTTTTGTTCAATAGCTTCTTTACGTAATGTATAGGATACATCCAAGCCACTGTCACGTAAGTTTAATCCTTGGTTTAAACCCTGTGCACCACAGCCTACGATTACGATTTTTTTACCTTTTAAAGCGTTTACACCGTCTGCGAATTGGGATGAATCCATGAATTCAGCATGACTTAGTTGGTTTAATTGTTCTCTAAGTGGTAATGTGTTGAAATAATTTGCCATTGTTTTATTATTAAATTCTATTCTTGTTTTGGTTGATTACTTGTTAATTATTTAAGTGCTTTTCGTTGTGCTAAAGCATAGCCAAAGTGTACATTATCGTGACCTGCTGTCGTGATAAAGACATCTTCGATGGTTTCTAGCGTAGCGCCGTATGTAGCCGTGCCGTACGGTGTAATTACTGCAAATGTTCCCGCTTTATAGTCTGCATCGATTTGATCAATGGTAGACAGCGCTAGTGTTTTTAATGCAGCAACTTCTGTAGCGGTTACTTCATAAGTTGGCTTGGAGCCTTTTTTGTAAGCGTCCAGGTATTCCACAAAACTATCGTCCTGACGAATGCCGGTGCGTACATAGACCAAGGTCTGTGTGCTGACTACAATGTGTCCAAAGTTCCATATGATATTGTTATTGAATCCTTCGGGAACTGTATTTAGTTGCTCCAGTGTTAAGCCATCGAGAAGCTCGATGAAGGCTGTCCGCGCTTGCTTTATGAATTTTAGTGTGCTATCCATTCTTGATTACATCGTGAAGACGTTGCCGCCTTGATCCAAAAATTCATTTTCAACAATCTCAGGAGCTGGTTCTTCGCGTTCAAACTGTTTTAGCTTGGAGTGGAAGCCTGCACTATCTTTGATGATGGCGATGCGTGCACCACGTACAAACTCGATCAGCCCATATTTTGTTAACTCGGCAGTCAGTTTATCGATCTCTTCGCGATGTCCCGCTGTTTCGAAAACAGTATAATCATTCCGTATTACAACCGCGGAAGCACCATACTCGCGAAGTAAACGCTCCACAGGTGCTTTCTCTGCGATAACGTCCGTCGGTACTTTATATAACGCTTGTTCTTGCCAAATCAGTTCTTGATCGGTATTGTAGTAGGCTTTCAAGACTTCGACTTGTTTCTCGATCTGACGACATAACTTGCGCACTACTTCCTCTGATTCTGTAATGAGGATGGTAAAGCGGTGTATTCCTTCCACTTCGGAAGGGGAAGTATTTAAACTTTCTATATTGATTTTACGACGTGAGAATATCCCTGAAATACGGCCAATCATACCGATGGAGTTTTCTGTATATAGGGTAATCGTATATTCTTGTTTTTCCATTTTAATTTTAACCTTTTAATTTGAAACCTATTTCAAACGTATTTCAGATACTGATGTGCCTTGTGCTACCATCGGGAAGACATTATTTTCCTTTCCGACCATCACCTCTAATAAGTAAGCTCCATCGTGATCCAACATCGTTTTAAGTGCTGTTTTCAACTCTTCGCGTTTCGAAATCTTGTTTCCATCGATGTAGTATCCTTTGGCTACTGCAACAAAATCCGGACTTGTGATATTCACAAAAGAATAGCGTTTGTCGTGGAACAACTGTTGCCATTGACGTACCATGCCTAGGAACTCATTGTTCAGAATAAGGATTTTTACTTTCGCACCAAACTGCATGATGGTTCCTAGTTCTTGGATGGTCATCTGTATCCCACCGTCACCGATAATGGCTACTACATCTCTATGAGGTGCGCCATACCAAGCACCGATGGCTGCTGGTAAACCAAAGCCCATCGTTCCTAAACCGCCCGATGTAACGTTGGATTTAGATGTGTTGAATTTAGCATAGCGACAGGTTACCATTTGGTGCTGACCTACGTCGGTTACAATGACTGCATCACCACCCGATAACTCGTTTAAGGTTTTGATCACTTCGCCCATTGTCATCATATCTGATGTAGGATTCAGCTCGTCATGGATAACTTCCTTGATTTCTTCTTTTTCAAGATCTCTAAATGCTTGTAACCAAGCGCTATGATCTGCTTTGTTTATTAAAGAGGTCAGCAACGGAAGCGTTTCTTTACAATCGCCCCATACGGGAACCGCTGTCTTCACATTTTTATCAATCTCTGCGGGATCAATATCTAAGTGTATTACTTTAGCCTGTTTCGCATACTTGTCAAGACGTCCCGTTACACGGTCATCAAAACGCATACCTACAGCTATCAGTACATCACATTCATTCGTCATGACATTGGGAGCATAATTACCATGCATACCAAGCATCCCCACATGTTGCGGGTGGTCGGTTTCCAATGCGCTTAATCCCATCACAGTAGTAGCGGCAGGGAAGCCTCCTTTTTCGATAAATGCTTTAAACGCTTCTTCAGCTTTTCCAAGAATGATACCTTGACCGAAAAGGACGAATGGCTTTTTCGCGCTATTAATCAGTTCTGCTGCTTGTTCAATATATTCTTTGCGGACAATTGGAGCTGGTCGATAGCTACGTACGTGGTCACATTTTTTGTAACCTTCGTAGTCGAACAACTGCATTTGTGCATTTTTAGTAATGTCAATAAGTACTGGTCCTGGACGTCCCGTTTGTGCGATGTAGAAAGCTTTCGCTAAAACGCTAGGAATTTCTGTCGCATCAGTCACCTGATAGTTCCACTTGGTTACCGGTGTCGTAATATTGATGACATCCGTCTCTTGGAAAGCATCCGTTCCGAGTAGGGAAGCAAAGACTTGCCCGGTAATACACACGATCGGGTTGCTATCAATCATCGCATCTGCCAGCCCGGTGACCAGGTTCGTGGCGCCAGGCCCGCTCGTTGCAAAGGCAACACCGACATTGCCGGAAGTGCGCGCATAACCTTGTGCCGCGTGGATACCACCTTGTTCATGTCTGACGAGGATGTGGGTTAGCTTTTCGTTGTAATCATACAACGCATCATAAATGGGCATTATGGCACCACCAGGGTAACCAAAAATGGTGTTTACGCCTTCGTGGATCAAAGCCTCCAAGACAGCTTGTGAACCCGTTAGTTGGGTTGTCGTCTGTGTTGTTGTTTCGGCCTTTGTCTCCGTTTTTTCCAGTGTATTCATTGTTTTAAGTAAAAAGTCAAAAGTAAAAAGTCAATAAGCCTATTGAAGTCCCACCATTTTAATTTTTAATTTTTCTCTTTTTAATTTTTTATAGATCCGTTACGCAGCCTTCTGAAGCGTCAGCAACCGTTTTGGCATATTTATATAAAACACCCTTGGTTACTTTTAACGCTGGTTGTACATAGTTCGCGCGACGTTTAGCGATGGTTTCTTCATCCACCTGCAAGTTGAGTTTGTTGTTGACTGCATCGATTTCAATGACGTCATCGTCTTCAACCAAGCCGATTAGACCACCGGCATATGCCTCTGGTGTGATGTGTCCAACCACAAAGCCATGTGTACCACCAGAGAACCTTCCATCGGTGATTAGTGCGACAGAATTGCCTAAGCCTGCACCGATGATTAGGGATGTCGGTTTTAACATTTCCGGCATACCTGGGGCACCGATAGGTCCGGCATTTTTAATCACGATTACATCGCCCGGTTTGATACGTCCTGACGATACGCCAGCTACAAGTTCATGCTCGCCATCAAATACGCGTGCTGGTCCGGTGAATTTCTCTCCTTCTTTACCCGAGATTTTCGCCACAGACCCCTTTTCGGCTAAATTGCCGTAAAGGATCTGCAGATGCCCTGTTGCTTTGATAGGATTCTCAAGGGGCTTTATGATAGGTTGGTTGTAGTCCATGATCGATTTAACATCCGCCAGGTTTTCTGCCATTGTCTTTCCTGTTACCGTTAGACAATCGCCATGTAATAAGCCTTGATCAAGCAAGTAACGTAAAACTGCAGGTGTCCCGCCGTATTGTTGTAAGTCTTGCATCAAGTATTTACCGGATGGTTTGAAGTCGGCTAGCACTGGTGTTTCGTCCGACATTTTTTGGAAATCATCCTGTGTGATGTCTACGCCTACAGATTTACCGATGGCAATAAAGTGAAGAACCGCATTGGTACTTCCTCCTAGTATGATAATAGCACGAATAGCATTTTCAAAAGCTTTGCGTGTCATGATATCTGAAGGTTTGATATCGCGCTCCAATAGAACGCGGATATATTTTCCAGCATCTAAACACTCTGCTTTTTTCTCTGCTGAGATAGCCGGGTTGGACGACGAGTAGGGAAGGCTCATGCCCAGTGCTTCAATAGCAGAAGCCATAGTATTAGCAGTGTACATACCTCCACAAGCGCCAGCGCCAGGGCAGGTGTGCTTAATGATCCCTTCGTAGTCTTCATCCGAAAGGTTTCCGCATACGCGTTGACCTAATGCTTCAAAAGCAGATACTATATTAAGTTCTTGCCCTTTATAGTGTCCTGGTGCAATTGTGCCGCCGTATACCATAATAGCTGGACGATCTAAACGTCCCATCGCCATAATAGCGCCCGGCATATTCTTGTCACAACCAGGGATCGCAATTAAACCGTCGTAGTATTGTCCGCCGCAAATGGTCTCGATACTGTCTGCGATAACATCGCGGGACACTAAAGAGTAGCGCATGCCGTCTGTTCCGTTGCTCATACCATCGCTGACACCGATCGTACCGAAAGTCAAGCCGACCAGATCATGCTCCCAGACGCCTTTTTTGACGACTTGCGCCAAATCATTCAGGTGCATGTTGCAGGTATTCCCATCATAACCCATGCTGGCAATACCGACCTGCCCTTTATCCATGTCGGCGTCGGTAAGGCCGATGCCGTAAAGCATGGCTTTGGCAGCGGGTTGGGTTTCATCTTGCGTAAAGATTCTACTGTACTTGTTTAAGGCGTTTCCTTGGTCAGATGATGACTTCATAATTCTCTTCTTCTAATACGAGTTGTTTATATTTCCGTTGAATGGTCGCTCCGATTGTGTGCTCCCAATCTTCTTTGTATGTAATATGATCTACTTCTTTTATACCTATTATTTCGGCCGCTGTTCCACAGAGGAAAGCACTATCGGCCTCATGTACATCTTGTAAGGTTAGCTTTTTTTCAATAACCTCGATATGTAGCGCTTTACAGATATCGATAACTGTTTCTCGGGTTATCCCAGGGAATACATGATCCAGTGGCGCCGTATATAATTTGAAATCTTTTTCAATGAATAGGTTCTCGCTGGATGCTTGTGCAATATGTCCTTCTTGATCTAACAACAATGCTTCATCATATCCATTCTTTAAGGCATCGCTCGCTGCTAAGATAGCATTGATATATTGCCCCGATACTTTTGCATCGATACGGAATGATTTAGGGTTTGGGCGTTGAATTTTGGACGTGCATACGCGCAAAAGATTCTGACCTAAGTATGGCCCCCATTCCCAAGCGGCGATCATAATCTTGGATGTCGTTGCGGAAGTAAGATGCATATTGGATCCAGAGAATACCAACGGTCGGATATAAGCCGCCCGTAAATTATTCATCTCTAGTAGCTGATAGGTCTCCGCAACTAATTGCCGAGCATTCCATTGGTAAGGAAGATTGATGGCGTTACACGAATAGGCCAGTCGTTCGAAATGTTCTTCTGCCTTAAATATACGGGTGCCATGGTGTGTGCTATATGCGCGTAGTCCTTCAAAAGCACCATACCCATAATGTAGCGATTGCCCAAATAAGTCTGTCCCGGCTTGATCTGCTTTCACAAACTCGCCATCCAGATAGATGAAAGTGTCTTGATTGTAATATTGCATATAAAATTGATTTTCTTCCTTACGAAAAAGTTTTCCTTACATAGATTTAAATCACTTTTGTTAAGTTAGGTCTATTAAAAATTCTTTACAATAGCAAAAGAAAGTATTTTGAAAAAGTTTAATATTTTGAGTAATCATAATTTGAAGTATTTTATTTTGTTAATATGTTTTGTTTTGGTTTTTAATTTTTATCAAGATAGACTAAAATTAAAATTGGTATATTTTTTGAAAAATTGATTTTCTAGGTTTTATCTCAAAATTCTTCCTGAAAAGTGCTTTTGGTCACAAAAAGTTGAAAAATAACCTACAAAAAAAAGCCCTTAAAACTTGAAGTCTTAAGGGCTTTTGCTTTTCGTATTATGATTCGTTATTCTTCCACGATTCCTTCTGCTAATACGGTAATAACATTGTCCTTAGCTTCCACGACACCGCCTCTAATGACCAGAACGATTTCGTCTTTGCCATTTTGAATAATAATCTTTCCGTCCTCTAAAGTAGATACAATAGCGGCGTGGTCTTTCAAAATTTGGAAAGAGCCAGTACTGCCTGGTACAGTGACCGCAGTTGCTACGCCATCGTAAGCTAATTTATCGGGTGTAATGATCGTTAATTTCATGTGTATTTTTTAAACAGCCTCAGCTAATAGTTTTTTACCTTTTTCAATAGCTTCGTCGATGTTACCAACCAGGTTGAATGCAGCCTCTGGGTATTCATCAACTTCACCATCAATAATCATGTTGAAACCTTTGATTGTATCTTTAATATCAACAAGTACACCTTTCAAACCTGTGAACTGCTCCGCTACGTGGAAAGGTTGAGATAAGAAACGCTGTACGCGACGTGCACGGTGTACCGTTAATTTATCTTCTTCAGAAAGCTCATCCATACCTAAGATAGCAATGATATCTTGAAGTTCTTTATAGCGTTGTAAGATTTCTTTCACACGTTGTGCTGTGTTGTAGTGCTCGTCACCTAAAACTGCTGGTGATAAGATACGTGAAGTTGAATCTAATGGATCCACCGCAGGGTAGATACCAAGCTCTGCAATTTTACGAGACAATACTGTTGTTGCATCTAAGTGGGCAAATGTTGTTGCCGGTGCAGGGTCAGTTAAGTCATCGGCAGGTACGTATACCGCTTGTACAGAAGTAATAGATCCGTTTTTCGTTGATGTAATACGCTCTTGCATTAGACCCATCTCTGTTGCTAATGTTGGTTGGTAACCTACTGCTGAAGGCATACGACCTAGAAGAGCTGATACTTCAGAACCCGCTTGTGTAAAACGGAAGATGTTATCGATAAAGAAAAGTACGTCACGACCTTGGCCATCACCTTCACCATCACGGAAGTATTCCGCTACAGTAAGACCCGATAAAGCTACACGAGCACGTGCCCCAGGAGGCTCGTTCATCTGACCGAATACGAACGTACATTTCGATTCTTTCATCAATTCGTTGTCTACTTTATCTAAAGGCCATTCGCCTTTTTCCATGCCTTCCATGAAGTGCTCGCCGTATTTGATAATGCCGGATTCCAACATCTCACGAAGAAGGTCATTTCCTTCACGTGTACGCTCACCTACACCTGCAAATACAGATAGACCACCGTGTCCTTTAGCGATATTGTTGATTAACTCTTGGATTAATACTGTTTTACCTACACCAGCACCACCAAACAAACCGATTTTACCACCTTTAGCGTAAGGCTCTAGCAAGTCGATAACTTTGATACCTGTGAACAATACCTCAGATTCTGTTGAAAGCTCATCAAATCTTGGTGGAACGTTGTGGATAGGACGTCCATTAGTTTTGTCCAAATTGTGGATACCATCGATAGCGTCACCAACAACGTTGAATACACGACCTTTGATTTCTTCACCGATAGGCATTTTAATAGGAGCACCAGTGTCAACAACTTTCATTCCACGAACTAAACCTTCGGTTGCATCCATGGCGATTGTACGTACACGGTCCTCGCCTAAGTGTTGTTGAACTTCTAAAACGATACGCTGACCATTGTCTTTTTCAATGTACAATGCATCGTAAATCTTAGGAAGATTTTCATTGTCGGCGAAGTTGACGTCAACTACTGGGCCGATAATCTGCGCTATTTTACCAATATTGGGCATATTATAGGGACTAAATATTTATTAATCAATTTAAAACAGATGCTTATTAGCACCTGGATTTTGGAATGCAAAAATAAGTTATATCTATTTAAAAGCAAAACGGTTATTGATAATTATTTCATTTTTTACACGAAAGAGCAGGTCTGCCAAATTTTATGTCTATTTAGAATAAGTATATAAGGTAAAAAAGCCTCTGTACAGAGGCTTTTAGATATGTTTTAAAATTAGGAACTGCCTTTCATTTGTTCGTCCAGCAATTGTCTTTTTAAAAGTTGCTCACGCTCCATAGATTTTTTTCGTAACGTTTGTAACTCTTCTTGCAGCTCATCTACACTTTTTCGGTGTTCATTAGTGTCTACTTTTGCTTTACGGAAGGAGGCAAGCGTTGCTAGGAAGGCCAATGCGAATACAATTATTAAGGCCCATACCACCATATGGTAGGTGGTTTTAGCAAAGTCAATGCCCAACAGGCTTATACTATCTGTTCTTTTCTGTTCCGTTTCCAACTGTGTGCTTAAGCTGCTTACTGAGTCTTTCAAATTTTTAACTGTACTTACCGAAGAAGAGGAGTTTTGCTTCAAGTCGGAAATCTCCTTCTGATATTTAGAAATAGAATCTAATACATTTTTACGTATAATCTCGATGTTGGCTTTCCGCACGAGTTTAAAATCTACATCCTGCGATCGGGATAAATTAGTGAGGTTGGTGAACTGATCATTCAGGGTGCCTTGTTGTATGGCATAAGGGAGCATCATTCTGTTCTGCGCAAACGATGTCAAGGATAAAAAAGTGAAAGCAAGTAGGAAAAAACGTTGTAACATAAAAAATTTTTGTCTCTAAAGGGTTGTTATCTCTATCTATAAAAACTCGAATATGGTAAAGTTATTGTTTTTTACGGACATATTTGCCGTTAATCATTAATTAAATTTACTCTTATTAAGTAAACCAATTTTTGTATCAATTAGTTTTTGCCGTTGGCCTTTTTTATCTACTTTAATTTACAGGCGTATCTGGTATCGGGATGTATTTCACGAATTTAGGAAGTATAGCAAGGTTAATTGCTGTTAGATAATATAGTCTTAATATGCGCTAATATAGTTTAGGTCTTGTTATCCATTATCTTCTATCTTTCCGAATTTAAACCATAGCCCGTATTTAAAATGACACGTTGTAATCGATTATTGCTGGCCGCTTTTAGTGGATTGATAGCAAGCCCACTTTTTGCACAACAGTCCGGCTCACAGACTGTTCTTCCTGTAAAAAACACCTATGCTATTTCTAAGGGAGATACCGAACAAGATATTTTGGCAAAGGCCATTCGTGTAGTGCCTACGAGTAAGCAGTATGCCGCATTACAAGATGAATTTATCGCCTTTATTCATTTTGGACCGAATACATTTACCAAAATGGAGTGGGGAAATGGAAAAGAAGACCCTCGTATTTTTGATTTAAAAAATCTGGACACCGATCAATGGTGCGCTACCATGAGGGATGCGGGAATGAAAAAAGTGATTCTAACAGTAAAACATCACGATGGTTTTGTGCTGTGGCAGAGCCGGTATACAGATCATGGTATTATGTCAACAGGTTTTCGGCAAGGAAAGGGAGATATTTTAAAGGATCTTTCACAGTCTTGTCAAAAGTATGGGTTGAAACTTGGGATTTATTTATCCCCAGCAGATTTGTTCCAAATTGAAAACGAGAAGGGATTGTATGGAAATTTGAGTACGTATAGTAAACGAACTATTCCCCGACGTGTTGAAGGGCGCCCTTTTCAAAATAAAAAGACTTTTGAATTCGATGTCGATGACTACAATGAATACTTCTTAAATCAATTGTTTGAATTACTTACGGAGTATGGTCCTGTACATGAGGTTTGGTTTGATGGTGCACATCCAAAAACAAAAGGTGGGCAAAAGTACAATTATGCGGCCTGGCGCACATTAATTCATACCCTAGCGCCCGAGGCGGTTATTTTTGGTAAAGAAGACATTCGTTGGTGCGGTAATGAGGCTGGCGGAACCCGTAAGACGGAATGGAATGTTATACCTTATGATGCCGATCCTCATAATTTAGAAGGTTTCCGGGACTTAACGGAGGATGATCTAGGTAGTCGAGCACAATTATATACGGCAAAATATCTACATTATCAACAAGCAGAAACCAATACTTCAATTCGAGAGGGCTGGTTTTACCGAGATGATGTATATCAAAAGGTGCGTAGTGCTGATGATGTGTTTGATATCTATGAGCGTTCGGTGGGTGGAAATTCAACGTTTCTCTTAAATATTCCGCCAAATCGGGATGGACTTTTTTCCGCAGAAGATGTAGAAGTGCTGACCGAAGTTGGACAGCGGATTAAGGAAGGTTATTCGACTAATTTGCTTGAGGAAGCGATACAGTTACAACTGAAACTTAGAAGTAATCTATCGACCACTTTTGTGTTGGATCGAGGTCATATCGAGTTCGTGACGAAGAAGCCGATTCGGATTAATCGTTTTGTGCTTCAAGAGGCAATCCAGACACATGGGGAGCGTATTGAAAAACATGCTCTCGATGTTTGGAGAGATGGGAAATGGGAACAAGTTGCGGAAGGAACCAATGTCGGGTATAAAAGGATCTTACGTTTTCCGGTAATTGAGGGAAGTAAGTTTAGGGTGCGGGTTTCTGAGAGCAGGGCTATTCCTGTTTTGTCAAATATAGGAGCTTTTTATGTGCCAGTAAGACCTCCTCAGTTGGCGATCCGAAAAGATGTTAATGGGCAGGTAACGATCGCTCCACAGCGACATGAATTCGGATGGAAGCCACACGGTGAGGATGCGGTTGCCAACCAACAATCTAGCTTTACTATTTATTATACCGAGGATGGAACAAACCCTACATCGAAGTCGCAACAATATACAGGCGCATTTGTACCGCAAGCATCGCGTATTAAAGCGGTTGCTGTGGATGGAGCAGGTATGTTAGGTCCGATGGTCGATGAGACAATCGGTTTTGCCAAAAAACAATGGAAGGTGATTTCCAACAGTAGCGAACGTGCAAAGGCAACAGCCGCAATGGCTATTGATGAGGATCCTGACACATATTGGCATTCTTCCGCGACTGGAGCAACGCAATCAATTGAAATAGATTTAGGTGCTATGTGCGATTTTTCGGCTTTTAGCTATACGCCACAACGAAAACACCCCGAAGGTATGATGGCTAAAGGAAAGTTGTTTACCAGTGTTGATGGTAAGGTGTGGAGTGAGACGGGGAGTTTCGAGTTCGGAAATCTGATTAATGACCCTTCGAAACGAAAACATGTGTTTTCAGGTAAAGTAAGAGCTCGTTATGTTCGTTTAGTGTCGACAGAAATTACGGGGAACGGAAATTCATTGAGTATGTCAGAGCTGGACTTTTATCCATAGTGATATTATGACCTTTTTAGCGCTGTTTAGGTAAAATAGTTTAGGAATCTTGTTAATCCAGTGTTAGTTTATAAAGAAATTATAAACTATTTTTAGCATTACTAAACATCGTGAATTAAACCTTATCTATTTATGATAATGTGTTGGTTTTTTGAAATTGACACGGCAGTGGTGTTTAGGGAAAAATGGATAGGTAAGCCTTTGACCAATTATAAAAAGAATGAAAAAACGAGTTTTAGTTATTGTTATAATTTCAATTCTGGTTGTTTTTGCTGGATTTTTTTTCGTGCAAAGTGAGACGCCAGTTGATTTTAGCGCTGATGTAAAACCTATCTTGAATAAGCATTGTATTTCTTGTCATGGCGGGGTGAAGAAAAGCGGTGGTTTTAGTTTGCTTTTTGAAAATGAAGCTTTTGCAAAAGCGGAATCTGGAAAACCGGCGATTATTAAAGGGGATGCTGAACACAGTGAGTTTTACAAGCGCTTGTTGAGTGATGATCCAGAGTTGAGGATGCCTTACAATGCACCTGCACTAGCTCCTGAGGAAATTGATATTCTGAAACGATGGATTGATGAAGGGGCCAAGTGGGGCGAGCATTGGGCTTATACCTTGCCGGAAGAAGTGACGGTACCCAAGCCTTTTTCTTTTGCCCGATTGTTGGGGATGAATCCCACTGGAATCAGCAATAACATAGACTATTTTGTTCAAGATAAATTCGATGAAAAAAAAGTTTCCTTTGCCGAAGAAGCGGACAAGCCAACGCTTTTGCGCAGGGTGTATTTAGATTTAATTGGTGTACCGCCTACGCTCGCTGAAGTCGACGCTTTCGTGAACGACGATCGGGATGATGCTTATGAGCGTCGCGTTGATAGCTTGTTGACACGTAGTCAATATGGCGAAAAATGGGCTGCCTGGTGGTTGGATATGGCACGGTATGCGGACACGAAGGGATATGAAAAAGATGGATCAAGACAGATTTGGGCTTACCGGGATTGGGTGATCAAAGCTTTTAATAAAGACATGCCTTTTGACCAATTTACCATTGAGCAGTTGGCCGGCGATTTGCTTCCGGATCCTTCTAAGGATCAGTTAATTGCTACAGCTTTTCATCGTAATACCATGAACAATGATGAAGGAGGAACAGATAGTGAAGAATTTCGTGTGGCATCTGTACTGGATCGGGTTAATACCACATATCAGGTATGGCTCAGTACAACATTTGAATGTGTACAATGTCACAGTCATACGTATGATCCGTTTAAATTTGAAGAGTATTATAAATCAGTTGCTTATTTCAATAATACCCGTGACGAAGATACACAAGGCGATCATCCGAAGTTGCGGTTCTATAAAGCCGAGGATGAAAAGCGAGTGGATAGTATTAAAAATTGGTTAGGGCACAGTGGGGCTAAGGATCTACGGCATTCTGCCGACTTGTTTCTGCATACCTTGGAGCCAAAGATTCATGCACATTATAGCGATAAACTAGTTAATGCGGCGCTCTATGATACCAAATGGCTGGGGGTGCGGCATGGAGGCAGTGCTAGACTGCGTGATGTGACACTGACCGGAAAAAAACAATTGTACTTAAACTACTGGACTTCTCTGTCGGGAGGCTTTATGGAAATACGTAAAGGCGACCTCCATGGACCTGTGGTACTACACACGGAGTTAGCGCCTACGAATGGTCGACAAGCGGTGGTGTTTGATTTGACCGACGTTGCGCAAGGTAGAGGTGATCTTTATTTGGTTTTTAAAAATGCAACAGCTGGAAAAGATCAACCTGTCTGTATGATCGAGTGGTTTGCTTTTCGGGAGGCATTGCCACCGGGACAAGAGCAATTAAAGATGCAACAGACTTTTTTGAGCTTAATCAATACCCACCCAGAGTCCGTACCCGTTATGATTGAGAATCCCGAAGAGATGAAACGGAAGACCCATATTTTTGAACGCGGGAATAGATTGACGCCAGGCAAAGAAGTCACTCCGGCCGTGCCTGCTATATTGAATGACTTTCCGAAAGGCGAGCCTAATAACAGACTGGGCTTTGCGAAGTGGATTGCGAGCGAAGAGAACCCGTTAACGGCGCGTACCTTGGTTAATCGGGTCTGGGCACAATTATTTGGGCGAGGTTTGGTGGAGCCGCTAGGGGATATGGGAACGCAAAGTAATCCGCCGATTCATCGGGCGCTTTTGGATTATCTCGCTCTTGATTTTATGCAGGCCAAGAAGTGGCAAGTAAAAGGTCTGATAAGAGAAATAGTCCTTTCTTCAACATACAAACAATCTTCGAATATGCAGACGAAGGATGCGCAAAAGGATCCAGAAAATATGTATTTCGCCCGTGGTCCTCGGTTTCGGTTATCAGCGGAACAGATTCGTGATCAAACATTGGCAGTAAGCGGTTTGCTGAGCCAGAAAATGTATGGTCCTTCGGTTATGCCTTTTCAACCAGATGGGGTTTGGATGACAGTATATAGTGGAGAATCCTGGACGAAAAGCGAAGGGGAGGATCAATACCGGCGTGGAATTTATACCTTCTTGAAGCGAACCAGTCCGTATCCTTCTTTTATTTCCTTTGATGCATCCAGCAGAGAGGTTTGTTTGGTGGATCGTATCCGTACAAATACGCCATTGCAGGCGCTCACAACACTGAATGATCCGGTATATCTGGAGGCGGCCAAACATCTGTCGCAATTGATGGAACAAGATGGAAATGGAGATACCAAACGTGCTGTCGAGGCAGGGTATAAACGTATCATGCTGAAGACGCCCACTACGGAAAAAGTCCAAGCGTTGGAAAAGCTGTACGCAAATGCGGTAAAAGATTTTGGGAAAAGACCCGAAGCAGCGGCCTTGTTCTTTGGAGATGATTCTCGTGGCCTGTCTAAGGAGAAGTTAATTCCAAAGGCGGCATTTATGGTGGTGGCGAATGCCCTGTTGAACTTAGATGAATTTTTAACCAAATCATAAGCGAGCGATGAAAAACATGGATAAGTTGTTTAAGGAGCTTGAGCAGCAGCAGTTACAAGCGGTTACGCGCCGCCATTTCCTAAAAGATTGTGTAGCGGGTATCGGGAGTATCGCCTTAGGAAGCTTTTTGGCCAGTTGCGGTGGAAATACTATGGGAGGTGGAGATGCTTTTGATCTGAATGCACTCAATCCGTTGATCCCACGGGCACCCCACTTCCCCGGAAAAGCGAAGAGCGTGATTTATCTGCATATGGCAGGAGCACCTTCACAACTGGAGCTGTTTGATTATAAACCGACGCTGCATAAATTACATAATCAGCCCTGTCCGGAATCCTTGCTTGCGGGAAAGACATTTGCATTTATTCGGGGTGTACCTAAGATGTTAGGTCCGCAAGCAACTTTTAAGCAATATGGGCAAAGTGGGGCTTGGATTTCGGATCACTTGCCACATTTCAGTCAGGTTGCCGATGATGTAAGCTTTTTAAAAGCAATCCATACGGACCAGTTTAATCACGGGCCAGCGCAACTTTTTATGCATACGGGGAGCGCACGTTTAGGTCGGCCAAGCATTGGTTCGTGGGTTACTTATGGTCTTGGATCAGAGAATAGCAATTTGCCCGGTTTTGTCGTCCTCACTTCGGGCGGAAAAACACCTGATGCGGGAAAAAGTGTTTGGGGATCCGGCTTTTTACCATCCGTTTATCAAGGTGTGCAATGTCGATCTAAAGGCGATCCTGTATTATATATTGCCGATCCGGAGGGTATGGGAAGAGATTTAAAGAAGCAGGCAATCGATGCGATCAATGAAGTTAATAAAGAGGAGTATAATACCTATAAAGATCCGGAAACCTTATCGCGTATCGCGCAGTATGAAATGGCATATAAGATGCAGGTTGCAGTACCGGAAGTGATGGATATAAGCAGTGAACCCGAATATATCCATGAGCTGTATGGTACACAACCAGGACAAGAATCTTTTGCAAATAACTGTTTGTTGGCACGTAAACTTGTTGAGCAAGGTGTTCGTTTCGTTCAACTTTTTGATTGGGGGTGGGATAGTCATGGTACCGATTCTTCCACATCGATTGATCTGGGTTTTCGGAATAAGTGTCGTGAAATCGATCGTCCCATGACGGCGTTACTTATGGATCTCAAACAGCGGGGCCTTTTGGAGGAAACACTTGTGGTCTGGGGCGGTGAGTTTGGACGTACACCGATGCAAGAGAATCGCGATAATAGTGATATGCCGTTTCTAGGTCGCGATCACCATACCGATGCGTACACCATTTGGATGGCAGGAGGAGGGGTAAAGCCCGGGATTACGTATGGTGAAACGGATGAGATTGGTTTTACTGGCGTGTCAGGAAGAGCCTCGGTGCATGATGTACATGCTACCATGCTTCATTTGCTTGGTTTTGATCATGAGAAGTTTACCTATGATTTTCAAGGGCGTCCGTTCCGTTTAACCGACGTGGAAGGAAATTTAATTAGTGCTGTTGTTTAAAAAATAATCAATGAAATATTCCTTTATTATACTCTTGATGTTGTTCTTGTGCATGACAAGTAGTGCGCAGAATCAAGACCGATTGAAAGTCAAAATCTATTGCACCAACTGGGGAATGGCAGAGCCGTGGGATAGCTTTTGTGCGAAGGTAAAAGATGCCGGATTTGATGGCATTGAAACCTGGTTGCCCGGTTCGGAGTCTGAACTCCGTGACATGAAAGCGGCACTAAAAAAACATGACTTATCCTTAGGTTTGTTGAGTGGGGGTGGAGGTCGAACCTACAGTGAATATCTCGTTAGTTTTTCCAAAAACTTAGAGACGGCGTTAGCTATGAAGCCCGATTATGTTAACTGTCATACAGGGAAAGACTATTACACCTTTGAAGAGAACAAAAAGCTAATTGATGAAGCAACAAAACTGAGTGAAAAATATGATTTGCCTGTTTACCACGAGACGCATCGTGGGCGGTTTAGCTTTGCCGCACATGTTACAAAAACATTCTTAGATCAACTTCCGAAGCTGCGTCTTGCATTGGATATTTCGCATTGGTGTAATGTTCATGAGTCCTTACTTTCGGATCAGAAAGAGACGGTGGAGCAGGCACTACAGCGAACAGGGCATATTCATGCCCGTGTTGGTCATCCGCAGGGACCGCAGGTTAACGATCCTATGGCACCAGAATGGAAGAGTACGCTGGAGCAGCACCTTGCATGGTGGGATGAAGTGGTCCGCATTCATAGAGAAAAGGGACAAAAGGTGTTGACGATAACTACGGAGTTCGGGCCAGCGGGTTATCTGCCTACTTTACCCTATACCCAGCAACCTGTCGCCAGTCAGTGGAATATTAATGTAGCGATGTTAAAAATTTTGAGAGCACGATATAACTAATGGAGCTGTTTTTGGAGGAACTAAGGGAGTTTATCGGGCGATCCCATCCGATATTTGTGCATTTGCCGATAGGTATGTTAGTGGTTGCTTTTTGTATGGCTCTTTTTGGCCGACAGGAAAAGTATCAATCTATACAACCGGCCATTCCGTTTGTTTTACTCTTAGGGAGTATCGCCGCGTTCGTAGCCGCGATCACGGGATATTTACTATCGTTACGTGGTGGTTATGATGTGAAGATATTGGGCTTTCATCAATGGCTTGGAATAGCCGTTGCGGTGATTTCCATATTCTTATATAGGCTTTATCGTGTCGCTGCAACCGAAGGTCGGGTTAAGCGATATCGATTTGCCGTGTTTAGCGTGTTGATGCTGCTCGTAGGAGTGACAGGACATTTTGGAGGGACGTTAACACATGGAGCTGGTTATTTTACGGATGCTTTGCCTACGGCGGTAAAGGATTTTTTAGGGTATAAAGTTGCAGACGTGGAACTGGCACCCATTGAAAACGTTCAAGAAGCTTTGGTGTATGAAGCTATCGTTGCCCCGATCTTGAAGCAACGGTGTCAAAGCTGTCATGGGGAACGTAAGAAAGAAGGAGGTTTGGCACTGCATTCGAAGGGGGCTATTCTTACGGGGGGCGATGGAGGCAAGGTGCTGCTGGCGGGTAAGATGACGGAGAGCGAACTGTATGCGCGATTAGTGCTGCCAGAGGGGCATGAAGGACGGATGCCCCCCAAAGGGAGAACGCCAATATCGGGTGATCAGATTAAACTCATTGGCTGGTGGATAGCGCAAGGAGCAAGTTTCTCTGGAAAGGTAAGTACCATGCAACAGCCAGCGGAAATGAAACAAGTCTTGGCTAACCTGGAAAAAGGTAAAGCAGCTGAACTTACGATGGAGTATGCCGAGCTACCCGAAGCTCCGACGTTACCTGAAGATCTAGTGAAAAGTCTTCAAGCAAGAGGCATAAAGGTGTTGCCTGTAGCTGCAAATAGCAATTATGTGGTAATTAATGCTATAAATTATCCCGAGTTTTCTGCGAAAGATATGACTGATTTGTTGCATATAAAAGAACATATCGTACAGTTGAAGTTGGGTAAAACGGCAATTAAAGATCAAGATTTAGCGAGTATGACAAAAATGCCGTATCTCCGAAAATTACACTTGGAACATACCAAGATATCGGATGAAGGCCTAAAACAACTGAAAAGTAGTCCTTCACTCGCGTATATAAATCTATTCGCGACAAATATTAGTGACGCCGGGTTAGATTATTTGGCGGAGATTAAAAGTCTTAAAAAAGTATATGCATACCAAACAAAGATAACACCTGTGGGAATTGAAGGGTTGCGAAAGAGTCATGTGGAAGCTTATGTCGATTCCGGGAAATATCAACTCCCTTTTCTAGTTTCAGATACAATTCAATACTAAACGTTAGGAAGGTATCCAAAAAGGCAATAAATTGTTATGTTGAGCATGCCTGCGGTAGGCAGGCTCGTCGAAACACACAATTTATTGCCAAAAGTGTTACTTATCCTTCGACCGCCGACCTTATCTGGAGCGGTTCCGGAGGATCGCAAAAAGAAGCGTTTTTAGATACCTTCTTATACGTTTTAATTAGTCGTTTAAACGACGAATTATTTCGATCATTTCTTTAGGTTGATTGATTAGCTGATCGAATTTGTATGACGCCAGTTCGGCTTCGGTATGTGTACCATATAAAGAACCTACGGAGTACAATACGCCTGCACTTGCTGCAGATTGTAGGTCTGATGGTGTATCTCCTAAGTTAATGACGCTTTTAGGGTCGTCAATCAGACATTTTGCCATGGCTAATTGAATCATTTCTGGAGCAGGTCGTCCATTTTTAACGTCTGAACTAGCGATGGAACAGTTGATGATATTTTCCGGTGTATTGATAAGGCTCATATACGTTCCATCCAAACCTTTATCCCATCCGAGTTTTGCTAGGATAATGTCGGTTACCTTACGGTAGAATCCAGTGGTTAGCGCGATTTTAATGCCTTGGCTACGGCAAAATTCGAAAACGTCCAGAACACCGTCATACGGTTGTGCGCCATGGGTATTGTAGTGTGCTTCTAACGTGTTACAAAAAAAATCGTAAGAGGCTTTCACCTTAGCGGAATATTCGGGGTGATCTTCACCTAATTCTTCTCTCCAAATGGTCTCAAAAACGAGTATTTTAGACCACCCCATCATACTGTTTATCTTTTCTGTTGAGATGGATAGGTTTGTCGCTTGAATAGCTTCAAAGAAACACTTTTCAACTTCACGTTCATCACGTACGGTGGTTCCGGCCATATCAAAGACGGCTAATTTAATTTTACTCATGATGTATAGATTCTTTATGTTTTACAAATGAAATGATAATAGCACAGGTCAAACAGATGACCGCAACCAGCAGAAAAATGTTGTTGGTGTTCCCGGTGTGGTCAATAAGTTTTCCAAAAAGTGGCTCTCCTATTGCCGCGAAGACATAGGCAAACATGTTCATAACGCCAGTTCCGGTCCCTACGAGTTGAGTGCCTAATAGATCGGGGCTAAAGGTCCAGAAGTTAGCTTGGGGCCCATAGACAAAGAAACCTGAGGCAAACATGAGGGTTCCGATAAGCACATGGTTGTGGATCGGGGTGAGATAGATGAGGAACGCTAAACCGCAACTGATTAGCATCCCCGCACGAATCGATTTACTTCTATTTTTACGAAATAGAATATCCGAAATGTAACCGAATGAAACAGCTCCGAATGCCATGCCAATGGGAATCAATAAAGTAAGCCACAGATTTCCATTAGACTCTTTGTAGTTGCTGCCAAGAAAATGGATTGGGACCCAGAAAATGAGCCCATATCGAGCCATACTTTGGAAGCCGATCGCGAGTGAGGCGATCATAAAACTTTTTGTTTGAAAGACTCTTTTGTATGCATCTTTCCATCCAATTTTCTCTTCTTGATCTTTTGCGCTTCTATGTGTTTTTAGGTCGTAACCTTTTAGACGTGGGTGACTGTATGCAATAAGGAGAAAGACAACCAAGGCCGCAAGTAAAAAAAGTATAGGATATCTAAATAGGGTGCGCCAGCTTTGATCTTGCTGTACAAGGAGCAAAGCCATTAAGAACGTTAATACCGAGGAGCTTCCTGCGGCCATGGTGTAAAAACCAAACGCTCGCCCCCGCTCAGCGGGCCCCCACCAGTTTGCAATCAATTTACTGCCTGCTCCCCAGGCCATTGACTGGAAATAGCCATTTAAAGTCCAAAGAACAAGAATAGACTCGTATGATGATGAAAAACTTATCGCTAGATTGCAGCAAATCGATAGAGTGCCACCCGTTAATATCATCATTTTAGGCTGTAGTCGGTCTGCCAGGTTTCCATTGATAAGCTGTCCTAATGCATAACCAAGTAACATGGAGAAGCTAATCCAACCGATTTGTTCAAAGTTTATGCCCAGTTCAGCCGACATTCCCTTTGCCGCCCATCCGAAATTGTGACGGCCTGTATAAAAGAATAAATAACAAAACATGGTGGCGAAAAGCATCGTCCATTGATCTTTTCGAAATAATTTATTGGTTTCCATGTTTGTTTACTGTGCTTTTGGGATGTATATGCCCGTGCGAATAGGTTTCTTCTGCAACGCAAAGTGAAAGGCTTCATTTGCTTCATCGAGTGGAAAATCCTGCTCAATAAGGGAGGCAAAAGGATACTTTTTTACATGTGCTAAAATAAAGTCTACAGCGAAATCAAAGTCTGCATAGTTATAGTTATGAAGTCCTTGGATGGTCAACATCTTTCGAATCACCTGCTCTGCGCTAATGCCGATTTTTGGCTGTTTGAAAACAGCGCCGACAAATACTGCTCGGCCGTATAAGGTCAAGCTATCCACACCATTTTCCATAGCCTGCGGCGAACCGCTCATATCAATGAATCGATCTACGGGATGCTCGCTGAATAAGGGGGATGGATCGGATAGTTTATTGTTGACGGTATGTGTAGCACCAAATTCTTTGGCCAGCGTAAGACGATTCTCGTCAATATCAGAGGCGATAATAACATCAGCTCCGAGCTCCTTGCACATGGCTATCGTCGTTAAGCCTAACAATCCTATACCTGCCACATGGACTGTTTTTCCGGAGAGCGATCCCGCTAGTCGAATGGCTCCTGCGGAAGTGGCTATGGCACAGTTTATTGTCGCTGCAATAGCTTGTGGGAAATCTGATGGAAGGATCCGGATATAGGTATACTTCCGAAGTATAATATGAGTCGCCAAACCTCCGTGGAAATTATCAGTCTCTGTAATTTGCCGATGCCCATATTTATAGATGTTACTGTTTTTTTGTGGTGTTTCGGTCTGGTATTCTTTACTGTTTGGGTCGCTAGAAAATACGGTCCAGGTAATTAAGTCGCCAACCTTAAGCGGAACACCACGTGCATCTTTACCGGGATGTGTTGGTGATATAGTCGCAATTGTACCAACGATTTCGTGTCCAAGAATGGTAGGACAGGGCTCTTGACGCAAACCACAGTACGTGTGGAGATCACTACCACATAAAGCAGCATATGAGATACGCACCAAAATTTCACTATCTGCTAGCGAAGGTAAAGTCGTTATTTGTTTTCTAAGCGGGGTATTTGCCCGGTCGAATACGTAATATGTTCCTGTTGTTTCCATTCTGTCTAGTAAAGATATAAAAGTTATGCAATACTAAACAATGTTTATTTATGCTATATTTTATTGAGATTAAGTTTTTGTTAAATTTTAAACCTGATGTTATCGTAAAGTTAATATAAGGAGACTTAATAATTTGGTTATCTTTCGGACATTTAAAAGAAATTTATCTAAGTTTGAAATAGGTATGGAAGATAATACAATATTTAAGATCAGTTCAAAAATTAAGGAGATCCGTAAGGAAAAGGGTATTACTATTCAGGAATTGGCTGATAGGGCTGGTGTTAGTAAAGGATTGATTTCCCAAATTGAAAACAATCGAACTGTTCCCTCACTACTGGTTTTGGTAAATATTATTAGCTCGTTGCATGTAGATTTAAATGATTTTTTCAAAGATTTTAAATCGGGAGAGGAGGCAGGTCCTATTGTCGTACGGAAGAAGACAGATTATGAACCTTTTGAAAAGGAGCAAGCGGTAGGCTTTCACTACAATCGTATTCTAACGACATCGATGGACAGCTCCATGTTGGATATTGTTTTATTAGAACTAGTTCCTGATGCGGTTCGACCTATGGTAGAAACGGAGGCATTTGAATATAAATATATTGTTAAAGGCACTGTCGAATATATCTTCCATGGTAAGACGGTGACTTTGGAAGAAGGAGACTCTATTTTCTTTGATGGCCGTCTCTCGCACACCCCCCGAAATATCGGCCGCACGAATGCATTAATGCTGATCGTGTATTTCTTCGAGCAAAACCGTAAATAAGTCGTTGTTTAAAATTTGTAAACAAAAATTAACGAATCATAAGATTTAGCTCTATAGTTAATGCAAAATTAACACTTAAGTTTACTTATATTAAAAATATGTTTATACTTTTGGTACTGCGCACGGTAATGTGCGTAACCTAATTGTAAAAGCATTAATGAAAAAACTAATTACATCTATCACCTTTTTATGCGCTGCATTTTTTGTTTTTGGTGCGCCACCTAAAGGTAAACGAATCGTTATGATTTCGCTGGACGGTATTTCTGTCGCAGGTTTTGAAAAGGCACATACCCCTAACTTGGATCGGTTAATGGCTGAAGGGTCGCTTTCCATGAGCACTAGAGTTGTGATGCCGTCCGTGACGCTTCCCAATTGGACGAGTCATCTTACAGGTAGTGGACCAGAGCAACATGGCATTGTTGATAATGGATGGCAGATCGACAAGATTAAGCTTCCATCTGTTGTTAAAGATGAGCAAGGGTATTATCCATCGGTGTTTACTGTTGTTAAAAAAGAGGTGCCTCGGATTAAAACGGCTTTTTATTATAACTGGATAAACCTATTCTATCCCCATAATAAGAAAAATTTTGATGAGGTAAGCTATTTAGACGACGACGCCTATATTCAAAATTATACGAAAGCATTTGACTTTATTGTAAAGAACAAAAAAGACCCAACATTGGTATTTCTTTATTCTGTGCATACCGATCATGCGGGGCATAAACATAAATGGATGTCCCCAGAATATATTAAATCTATTGAAGAAGCTGACATACAAATCGGTCTGTTTTTAGATAAATTAAAAAAAGAAAACCTATATGAAGATACGCATTTTATGTTCTTGTCAGACCATGGAGGAATTGAGTTTGGTCACGGTGGGGTTACGGTGGATGAAATGATCGTTCCCTGGGGTATTACCGGACCAGGAATCAAAAAAGGTTTTAAAATCGAGCAACCCAATAATACGGTCAACACGGCATCGACAATTTTATACCTGCTAGGCGTAAAACAACCCTTAGCATGGACCGGTCAGGTACCATTATCTGTCTTTAAATAGAAAAGCGACAAGATCTGTAGACCATTGTTACCGTAAAAAAAGCGACCGCCCTTGTTTGTGTAGGTGGTCGCTTCTTTTTTTATGGTACGCTTACTTTATTTGATCTGAGGTTTTATGGTATGAGCCCGCTAACGTTGCTCCTCCGGAACAATAATAATGTAATATTCCCTCATCTTGCTGGTTCAAAGGGGATATCGTAACGGATGTATCACTGAAAGTGAATAGTACCGGTTTTTCCTGTAGTAATGCTTGATAAACATTTGCTTTTACACGTTTAGCCGGTGTGGGATCCAGTGTACATGTCGGTTTTTTTACATCGGTTCTTGAGTGAACATAAACGGAAATCGTACTATCTGTTGTCGTCTCCACAGAAATCCCTACCCAATCATATCCTTTGCTTCTGTTCTGGTAGCCTTCGCTTACATAATTTCCATTAACAGCTTGTGTAGGTTCGACAGATTGTGACATACTACTGTCTGCCAGGTCGGAGGTACTTGTTGTGGAAGTCGTTTCTTTCCCAGATTGTTGGTTGCAGCTGATCAACCCCGCCAACAAAAGGCCCATTGAGGCTAGTGTTTTTAATCTGTTCATTTTACTGTATTTAAAGTATTTTAATCAGTTCAGCAAAATTTCGTCCAATTTTAAATCATATTTTAAAATCTAGGCTTAAGGTGTCACTTTGCTTTTCTCCTGTTCTAATAGATCCTGTAATTCCTTTACTATTTTAGGATGTTTATCCGCTAGATTTACCTTTTCTCCGATATCTTCTTTGAGATTGTAAAGCTGTGGTTGTTGGTTGTTGCCCAACTCCGTGTCTGTAGATGCATCGTAAGCGCGACCATTGCTGGGGGCAATATACTTCCAGTGGTCTTTAACAACGGCTAATGTGCCCGCATGTTCTATTAAATAATCACGACCTTTTTCATGCTTCCCTAGAAGTGCTGGAACGATTGGTTTACTATCGATCGCTTCTTTCGGTACAGATTGTCCAAGTAATTGAGACATAGATGCTAATAAGTCTATCTGACAAACTAAGGCGTCCGATACATGATTCCTGTTAACACCAGGTCCGCTGACAATAAAAGGGACGCGTGTGCCGCCTTCGAATATACTATATTTCCCACCTCGAAGGGGGCCTGCTGCACGATGTCCTTCGCCGCGGGCGACGGCCTCATCTTGGTAACCGTCATCAATAACCGGCCCATTATCACTAGAAAAAATGATTATGCTTTTGTCTGCAATACCTAATAACTCCAATTGATCCATGATTTTTCCGACCGTCCAATCTAATTGAAGAATGGCATCACCGCGATAACCTAAGTCGCTCTTCCCTTTAAAGAATGTTGCTGGCATACGCGGTACATGTGGTTCTGTTAAGGCAAAAAACAAGAAAAATGGTTGTGTTTTATTATCCTCAATAAACTGTTG
Organism: Sphingobacterium psychroaquaticum; assembly: GCF_004421025.1. Lineage (NCBI taxonomy): Bacteria > Pseudomonadati > Bacteroidota > Sphingobacteriia > Sphingobacteriales > Sphingobacteriaceae > Sphingobacterium > Sphingobacterium psychroaquaticum. The sequence continues at coordinate 403,382 of NZ_CP038029.1, forward strand.
TGCTACGGACAAGAATGTGGTGGATACTTCTTCGTCAACCCATCGCGCTTTAGTTCCTCCCGTCATATAACCGATGCGTCCGATACCGTTTACAATGGTATTGTTATGCCCTTGACCGGGGGAAGACTGCATTTTAAGGAGCTCCGGATGTTCTTTGCCCGTAGGGTCGTTGCCCACTTGTTTCTGGTAGTTAACCTGTATCGGGTCATTAGGATCTAGCCCTACTACACGGTGGTTTTCCATAAATACGGTTGGTACGCGATCGGCCGTCGCAGGAAAGATAAAAGAGTAATCAAAACCGACATCATTAGGCCCAGGTTTGATGGGTTCGTTCCAGTTTTTTTCTACTTGTGTTCCCAGACCTAGGTGCCACTTGCCAACAACTGCTGTTCGATAACCGGCTTGTTTAAAGATTTTTGGTAATGTTGGTTTGTCTGTTGGAACAATCAGTTTAGCATCGCCCGGGAGTACACCGGTGCCTTGCTGCCGCCATGGGTAGCGCCCCGTCATGAGTGCAAACCGAGATGGGGTACAAGTGGCAGAGGTGCTATGGGCATTTGTAAAGCGCGTACCGGATTTAGCTAGCCGATCTAGGTTTGGAGTTTGTATTTTCTTTGCACCATAACTGCTTACATCACCGTAACCAAGGTCATCTGCGTAGATAATTATAACATTTGGGGTATTCGTTTTCTGCTGTGCAGAGCCGATCGATATATTGAAAAATACAAGTATCCAGATAGGGAAAAGTCGACGTTGAAATATGCTGTTCTGGGTCATAATATTAGATGTATTAGGGTGTTCTAAGTTACGTATTTAGATGTGTCTCTTTGGATTATCTTTCCATCTTAGCTATTTTTAGCCAAACGATTGCACCGGTTTAAAGTCAATCTTTACGTGTCTGTTTATATCAATGTGTAGCGATACGCATTTAGAATTAAACCTTGAGCTCCTCCTCTAAGACTATTTTTTCCCCCTTTTTAAGTTGGATATATAATAGCCCATTTTTGTGGAGACTTATTTTCTTTCCTTGTTTAGCTTGAAGTTTTCCGGGATACATCAGGGTGAAGGTTCCTGGCGCTGTGGCAAGCACTTCAATGTGGGTTCGTTGACCTTTTATGCGAGCAGCGCTTACCAGAAAGCCGCCCTCTGTCCGTAGGTTTTCAAACGCAACATTTTCCCATTGTGACGGGATTGCGGGAAAGATTTCTACGTATCCTGGTTTACTCTGGATCAGTAATTCGTGTACACCTTGTGCAAAGGCGAAATTTCCTTCTAAGGTAAATGGACGGTAGGTAAAACCAGAATATTCTCCACCTTTTTGATCCCCATTTAGGTGAAAGGAGTTAACCGAACAAAAGTTGCTAGCAAATTTCTGTAAGTTGGCGACAGCCTGTTGGCTCTGTTTAGCACGAGCATGTAGGCAGGCAATCCACGAAAAAGAGTAGCCAACCCAAGCGCGTGTTCCGAGCTTTTCGAGGTGAGTAAGTGACTGTTCTATTATCGTTTTGTCTTCTATTTTGTTTATATCCAGTTGAGCAAGTGGATATATAGCCATATAGGGAGACATATGGCGGTGCGAGTGTTCCATTGGTTTATCAACGGCCACGAGCATACCTGTCTGGTTAAGTGCATATGGCGGTAACTCGGCTTTTGTAATTAACCACTTTTTTGCTTCTTCCTGTTGGCCAACTGCTTCATTGATTTCGGCTGCTGCAGAAAAAAGAAAATGTGCTAAACCTAAATCAAAATTAGTCCAGTCCGGAAACCAGGCGTTGATACTGTTATCATTGTATTCAGGACTGCTGCTCAACGGGAGATAGCGTTTCCCATTTTTAAGGAATGTAATATTCTTCAGGAAGGTGGCAGATTCGATGATATAGGGATAAGCTTGTTTTTTTAAGAATTCGGAATCCATGCTGTATTTCCACTGCCAGTAGAAGTGCTGTGCCGTCCATGCACTTACCGTAGGGGAAAGCGAATATTGTATCCAGCCGCCCATTGGGTAGCCATTGAGCGTTAATACGCCGGGAATATTTAGGCCGCTTACACCAAAATACTGTTGGGTGTATTCCAAGTTCGCTGGGCGTACTTTCCAAAGCCAGTCCGTATAGGTTTTGGCTTCTTCAAGTCTATTGGCAGTGTACGCTGGCCAGTAGCTCAGTTGTGTATTCAAGTCGTTATGGAAATCTCCTTTCCAAGGAGGGAGTCCGCCATTATCAGCTGTCCAAACGGCTTGTAGTGTAATAGCGGGAGCACCGTTTCGTGCGGAAGAGCCCAACTTGTAAAGTTCGAGATAATATTGACGTTCCAAGAGCTCATCTGGAATTTGGATGCCGGATTTTGACCAATAGTTTGCCCACCAGTTCTCATGCGTGCGGCGCAACGTAGGGGCACTGATCTGTTTTATTTCTTGGGAGAGGTCTGCCTTATTGTTGTTAGCGATGGTCCATAGTCCAATTATTTTAGTCGGTGATATCATGCGCCATTCCAGGAGCACTTCAAAGTATCGACCATCATAGGTTGTTTGGTGAATGCGTTGCTGATTGGCGGAACGTTCTATTTGTCCCCCTTTATAACCTAGGCGTGTAAGGCTCTGTCCACTTACCACGCTTACCGCTTTACCATCATCGTTTGCAGCTTGATACGTATGGGGTACCAAAGTTGGAGTGGCTAAGGTGGCTGTGGGGCCTTCGATCTCAAAGTAACCAATGGGCTGTGTTGCATGCACAAAGTTGGTGAAGATGGTGCCGTTATCAAAGGTTAAAGTATGTGTTGCGGTGTGTATATCTAGGGTATTAGAAATAACTTTGCCTAGGGAAGGTAAGTTGAATGTCAATGCTGCGGCCGGAAGCTTAGTTGGGTAAGGGTAGGTGTCATATGGACTGTCTCCCCATTTTTGAGCTGCAGCATAGGTTTTGTTTTTTACTTGTTCGGTCACCCATTCAAAAGTATGCTCCTCTATAGGAAAAGCTTTCCGTTCGTCCCATAAGTCGGCTCTATCCAATGATAAACGAATGGTGTTTTCTTTATCCCAGATAAGGGCGCCTATCATGCCGTTGCCTAGTGGGATTGCTTCGTCCCATTGCTTAGCAAGATCCTTAAAGGAAAGGTTATAGGTTTTTGATTTCTGTGCGAAAAGAGAAAGACCTATTATAGACAATACGAAAGACAGAAAGATAGATTTCATGATTAGATTTTGTAAAAGTGAGACAATATACCTTATATAGAATCTGTTGACTACAACAATTTTTCCAATTTCTGCTACTAAATTATCAAGGTTTTGGTTTCGTTTGTTTATTGATTGCGTTGCGGGTGCGAATGAAACCCCATGGTAACGAGACTGATGCCCGTCTATGTCAGCTTCCGTTTTCGGATACAGGAATGGAACGATAGGGGGCGTATCGAACGCTTTTTTAGATGGAGTACCTGTAATCGGCGATACTTGCGTATTCCTATTGTCCGATAAAGCATGATTTCTAACGGTCGTGAACCTATTAGTAAGCAATAGAGTTGAACTGGGATATCGAAGGAATGTTTAAATTGATGCCGGTGTATAGTTTGTTTTTATATTCCGAGGGTGTTTCCCCTTTGATGGATTTAAATATTTTATTGAAGTTCGATATGGAATTAAAACCGCATGCATAAGCGATATTGGTTATTTGCTCTTGGTTGCTTGCAATCAACTTGCACGCTTGACTCACCCGAACCTCGTTGACGAACTGTATAAATGTTTTTTGCGTGCGAGAGCGAAAGTAACGACAGAAAGCAGTTTTTGTAAGGTTGGCAATTTGTGCTACCTCATCTAGGGTGATTTCATTTTGATAGTTATTGAACACATGTCTGAAGATTCGATCAATCACATCGTTGTCTTTGCTGACATACGTATTCACATAGCTCGAACTGGACAGTAATTTGTACTCTTTGGTATTGATCAGTATTTCAATTAGACGGAACAAGTAAATTGTCTTCTGAAAATCATTCGCATCGACCATTTCCTGTAACAGCGTTTTTAGCTGCTGTTTTGTTTGTCCATAAAACAGTAACCCTTGTTTTGATAAGGCAATGAATTCTTCCATACTTTTGGTATTGAATAATGATTGACAGATGTGAAGAAGCCTTTCCGGGTCAAAAAATAAGGATAATGATGAAGCGTTATGCAAGGGGGAGGCGTCACGACGATCGTTATGCCATACGTGAGGTAAATTGGAGCCTATAAAGGTTAATTCATCGCTTTCAAAAGTGTCTAGATTATCACCAATGATGCGACGCCCCTCGCTTTCTACAATATATGTGATTTGACATTCCTTGTGGAAATGAAACTCTGTAGAGAAATAGGGACGATTTATTTTTCGTGTCTCAAATACATTGTTCTCCAATCCTTCGAGAACTTTCGCAAATATCGGTTTCATCAAAATTGGTTTATTTTTTTATATTTTGGTTATAATGAAGCTAATATAGCGCAAGTCTTTGTATGTACAAAGGGGTGGCGTGTTTTTGGTCAATCGATTGCGTGCTGTTAAATTTCGTTGGGCTGAAAAAAAACGTTATTAGGAATTTTGTGCTGGAGAAAGTGCGGGTTTTGGAGATGTCGCTGTTACCCGTATATTTTGATCCGTTGAAATAGAGAGACCTGCCTTGATGATGGACACAGTAAGGCAGGTCTCTCTATTTATTTTTGTATTGGAACAAGACTGATAGAGCTTATTTCAGGCAGAGCTCCCCCTTCGATAGTCTGAGCGTTTAATGTGAGGCGTACAGCTGTTTCTCCTATCGCTTGCTGCGAAATTTCTACTTGACCGATTTCAAGATCTATGAATTTTCCATTTTTATCTTTTTCCAATTTGTAAGGGACCGTATTATTGCCGAATTGGATGGTGATAGTCCCGGATTTCTCCTGATGGGGAAGATAATTCACAACAACCTTATATTGGCCTGGACGTTGTACCTTAATATCCCAATATACATGATCCGAAGTTTGTGACCAAGCGCCAATTGCATTTGGACGATTTGGATCGTGTGTATGTGCGCCGATCAACTTGATCCCGTTTGTGCCGACTAATTTGGCATTGTTGGCGGTTAGAATAATACGTCCATCTTTTTGTGTTTGTACTTGGCTTTCGAGTATTATAGGCGTTCCTTCTATTTCGGCCACAATGACCATAGGCATCTTGATATTATGCAGATCCTTTGGCAATTGTATTGTTTTCCCCGCTTTACCGTTTGTTACTTGGAGTATTTTCTTGCTCGCGAGGGGGTGAGCCTTCATGATCGGACTTTTTAGCGGTATTTCAATCTTTCCATTCGCTGGGATATCAAACACATGGAAGTATAGTTTACCCGCTTTTTGGGTGCAATATCCCCAGTCTAAAGCTGGAAATGGACTTGCTTCGCTGCCATATATGGCATCATGGTTAACATCCATCCAATGTCCAATCTCAGTTAGTAATTTAGTCGCCTGTGGCGGAATTGCTCCTTCTGCATCTGGACCAACATTGAGCAAGAAATTACCACCTTTGCTAACTGTTTCAATAAATAGACGCATCATTTTGTCAAACGATTTCCAGTTTTGATCATGCGCGCTATAGCCATAACTTTCGTTCATGGTATGGCTAACCTCCCAATCCATACCGGGTAGACCCGTTGGTGGAATATATTTTTCGGGTGTACCAATATCACCATTTTTATTCTCCAGGCCATCCCAAAATCTATTGTTTACGATGATTTGGGGCTGCCATGTTATAAGATCGGTAAGAATCTGTTTAGTACCCCAGCTCTCACCCTGATGTTTTTTACTACTGAAATCCAACCATAGGACATCTAATCCACCATAGTTGTTTGCTAATTCCTTGATTTGTCCATAAAGGTATTTTTTGTATGCTTCGTGGTCCGGTTTGTATCCGGTAGGGTTTGGGTTTAGGTACGAGAGACCTTCATACGAGTCAGGGTGCTGCCAATCCAATAAGGAATAATATGCGCCCGCTTTCAGTCCCTTTGTTCTAAAGGCGTTGACGACCTCTCCATACAGATCACTTCCTGCTGGTGATATATTTGTTCCGCCCGTTACATCATTGTGCACGGAATAGGGCTGCTGACTATTGAAAATTGAAAAACCCTCATGATGTCTCGAGGTAATAATTACATATTTCATTCCCGCTCTTTCAGCAAGTGATGCCCAAGCGTTGGCATCAAATTTTGAAGCTGTAAACTTAGGCTTTAATACCTGTGCATATGGTTTGCTCTCTACTTTCGCCCAGGCTTGTATCCACTCTGCATAGTGTTGTGGATATTGTTTGCCATCCCAGCTTCCTCCCGCCGCACTGTATAGCCCCCAGTGAATGAACATCCCGAAACGAGCTTCGCGAAACCATTCCAACCGTTCTTTCTTGGTCGATTCCCACCCTGGGACACCTTCGTATGGTACCGAAGTCTCTTGGCTATTGGCACAAAAGGAGAGTCCTGTAAAGATGGTGGCTAGCGTAATTTTTTTTAATAGGTTCATGTTTTAAGATCTCGGTTTTAATAGTGAAGCAAGTAGCCATGATTAATTAGGTTTAGACAACGGTCTGCCTTTCGATTAAATAGTGTTTCTATTTGAAAACGAGGATGGAGACTGTTCTAAATATTTACAAGATAGGAGATTATATTTATTGACAAAAGATAAGCCTAAAAGCAATCGATTGTTTAAGTTTTAAATAGATATAGAGCTGTTCGGTATAAGGCCTTCCATATTTTATGAAAAATAAGTAGTTTTTTTATGTATTTCGTGACGATATCTACATGACAGTACATAACAGTTATTTGGCTTATAAATTCTAATTTTCATTTCGATTTCACATCGTATTAAACCTAGTTTATTTTTTATGAATGCATTAGCGGGCGTTTTGTTTCATTTCATTGGAGGGTTTGCCTCTGGAAGTTTTTATGTTCCTTATAAAAAAGTTAAAGGATGGTCCTGGGAGTCCATGTGGATTCTGGGCGGATTATTTTCTTGGATCCTTGTTCCTCCCTTAGCCGCTTATATTACCATTCCTAACTTCATGGACATCATTCGGGATACGGATGTGTCCGTTGTCGGGTATACCTTCCTGTTTGGTCTGCTATGGGGGATTGGCGGATTGACCTACGGCTTGGGTGTCCGTTACCTTGGTGTTTCTTTGGGTAGCAGCATTATGTTGGGTTTGAGTATGGTATTGGGTGCGCTCATGCCGGCTTTCTATTACTTTGTGAACCCATCCCCCGGAAAGCATGGTATCGATTATTTTTTCTCCACGACATCAGGCCTTTGTGTGATGGTTGGTCTCTTGGTCTGTCTCTTGGGGGTGTATCTCTGTGGTAAAGCCGGGATGCTCAAAGAAAAAGGTTTGAGTAAGCTGTCTGGAAAAGCGGAAACAGAGTACAATTTTGGCGTAGGTATCGTTGTAGCGATTGTGTCAGGGATGTTGAGTGCTTGTTTCAATTTTGGTATTGAATCCGGAAAACCGATGGCCGATGTTGCGAACCAATTATGGAAGAGTCTGAATCCGGGACAGGGAGAGTTTCTTTACCAAAACAACGTCACCTACGTGGTTATACTATGGGGTGGTTTTACGACCAATTTTATATGGTGTACCTATCTTCTTATTAAGAACAAAACATACGCTGACTATGGCAAACCGTCGGCGCCAAACGGTAAGAATTTACTCTTTAGTGCGCTGGCAGGAACAACGTGGTATCTCCAATTTTTCTTCTACGGCATGGGTGAAAGTCGACTAGGCAATGGTGCCAGTTCATGGATTCTACACATGGCGTTCATTATTTTGATATCCAACGCTTGGGGGATTATCCTGAAGGAATGGAAAGGAGTTAGTAGGCCCACTTCTCGTGCTATTGTATGGGGTATTGTAACGATTATCCTGTCGATTTGTATCGTAGGATTAGCAAAAACATTAGAGTAATAACACATAGATATATGCAATTAGATACATTTAAACATGTTGAATACCTCTGGGATGAGGACAAGGCAAAGTCGCTCGAAGGTGATGAGGTAGCTTTACTTTTATATAGATCCAATTTATTGGGGTCCGATTTACGCATTACCAATTATGGTGGAGGAAATACATCCTGCAAGACGAATGATAAAGACCCTTTGACAGGCGAGTCTGTAGAGGTGATGTGGATTAAAGGGTCAGGTGGTGATATTGGCACACTAAAGAAGTCGGGCTTAGCGGCATTGTATGTCGAGCGGTTACGTAGCTTGGAGAAAGTGTACCGCGGCATGGACCATGAAGATGAAATGGTAGAACTTTTTAACCATTGTATCTTTGACTTGAGTTCTAAGGCTCCATCGATAGACACGCCATTGCATGGCTTTTTACCCTTTAAACATATCGATCATTTACATCCGGACGCAGCTATCGCTATTGCGGCCGCTAAAGATGGGAAGAAGATAACCCAGGAATTATTTCATGGTACAATAGGATGGGTAGATTGGCAGAAACCAGGTTTTGATCTTGGGCTACAACTTCGGTCCTGTTTGGAAGAGAACCCCGGGATACGAGGTATTATGCTGGGCTCTCATGGTTTATTCACTTGGGGAGATACGGCATATGAATGCTATGTTAATTCCCTAGAAGTGATTGAAGCGTGCGCTTCCTACCTAGAGAAAAATTATGGAAAGACACGTCCAGTTTTCGGTGGTCCGAAAGAAACGAGCTTATCCGCTGAGGAGCGGTTGAGCCAAGCGGCTAAATTAGCGCCAATCTTGCGTGGGTTCTGTTCCAGTGAGCGACATATGATAGGTCATTTTACCGATGATGAACGCGTATTGGAGTTTATTAATTCCAATGATTTAGAACGTTTAGCACCGCTTGGAACAAGTTGTCCGGATCATTTTTTACGGACTAAAATCCAACCCTTAGTACTAACGCTGGAAAAAGGTGAGGATCTTTCCGATGTGGAAGCGATAAAAGAACGGTTGAACCCATTGTTTGAAGACTATCGAGCGATGTATACCGCGTATTATGAAAGCTGTAAACACCCGAATAGTCCCGCTATCCGAGATCGGAATCCAGTTATTATTTTGTTCCCTGGCGTAGGGATGTTTGCTTTCGCGAAAGACAAACAAACGGCTCGTGTGGCGGCAGAATTCTACATCAATGCTATTAATGTGATGAAAGGAGCCGAGGCTGTTAGTACATATACAGCATTGCCACGTCAGGAAGCGTTCAATATTGAATATTGGTTGCTAGAAGAGGCAAAACTACAGCGAATGCCTAAACCGAAAGCGCTATCGGGTAAGGTCGCATTGGTAACCGGGAGTGCTGGAGGTATTGGCAAGGCGATTGCGAAACGTTTTGCTAGTGAGGGGGCTGTGGTGGTACTCAATGATCTTAACGAAGATCGATTAGCGGATGCTAAAGCAGAATTTGTTAGCCTATTTGGACAGGATGCAGTTACAACTGCAACATTGGATGTAACGAATCAGGAGCAGATCGAAGGAGCGTTTACGGCGGCGGCTTTGGCATTTGGAGGCGTAGATATTGTGGTTAATAATGCTGGGCTTTCAATCTCTAAAACCATTGAAGATCATACCCAGAAAGATTGGGATTTGTTGTACGATGTTTTGGCCAAAGGTCAGTTTTTGGTGACGCAAGCTTCGACAAAAGTTTTAAAAGCTCAAGCAATCGGTGGTGATATTGTTAACATTGTGAGCAAGAATGCGTTGGTGAGTGGACCAAATAATGCAGGATACGGCAGTGCTAAGGCCGCGCAGCTGCACCTAAGTCGTCTAAATGCTGCGGAGCTCGGTGCGGCCAAAATCCGTGTAAATGTGGTGAATCCGGATGCGGTAATTTCAGATAGTAATATTTGGGCCGGCGGTTGGGCGGAAGGTCGCGCCAAAGCATATGGTATCACAGTAGAGGAGCTACCTGCCTATTATGCGAAACGCACATTGCTTAATGAAATAATACTACCGGAGGACATCGCAAATGCTTGTTTTGCCTTTGTTGGTGGGGATTTGCACAAATCAACAGGTAATGTGCTTAATGTTGATGGTGGTGTCGCCATGGCATTTGTACGTTAATATTTTACATGGCGTTTTATCGAATATCATAAAGTATAGTTTTTATATTTACGGGTGTCTGATAAAACGCTATCTACCTAACCTTATTTATGTGAAAAGATGAAAATAGAAAAATCAATTATAGATCAACATAATCAGGGACTACAAGAACGTCATCAACGCGCTTTTGATTTTGTTTCTTCCGATGTGGATAATATCGACGATATCCTGGAAAAGTTACAACGTTTTCAGATTGCTATTCCTAGCTGGGCACTTGGTACAGGAGGAACGCGATTTGGTCGCTTTTCCGGTCAGGGTGAGCCCGGAAGCTTGGAGCAAAAAATCGAAGATGTGGGGTTATTGCATGCATTGAATCAGTCCAGCGGTGCCATCTCCTTACATATCCCCTGGGATATTCCTCAAAATGCAGAAGAAATAAAAGCGTTGGCTACTTCTTATGGATTGAAGTTTGATGCCATGAATTCCAATACGTTTCAAGATCAAGCGGGGCAAGCTTATAGCTATAAATTTGGCTCCTTACAGCACGTAGATCCCAATGTGCGGAAACAGGCTGTTGCGCATAACATCGAAGTCATAAAACATGGGATCGCGCTTGGCTCAAAGGCATTAACGGTATGGCTTGCTGATGGTTCTTCTTTTCCGGGACAATTGAATTTTAGAGAAGCTTTTCAGAACACATTAGAGAGCTTAAAAGAGATATACGCGCACTTGCCAGCGGATTGGAAATTATTTGTAGAGTATAAAGCATTTGAACCAAACTTTTATTCAACAACTATCGCTGATTGGGGGCAATCCTTGCTTTTAGCCAACAAATTAGGTGATAAAGCATATACCTTAGTCGATTTAGGCCATCATTTACCCAATGCAAATATCGAACAGATTGTATCGCTCTTGCTGATGGAGGGTAAATTGGCGGGCTTCCATTTTAATGACAGCAAGTATGCGGATGATGATCTTACAGCAGGGGCTATTCGTCCGTATCAGTTGTTCCTTATTTTTAATGAGTTAGTTGATGGGATGGATGTTCGAGGGATTGATCATGCAACTGGATTAGGCTGGATGATTGATGCGTCGCATAATCTTAAAGATCCTTTGGCCGATTTGTTACAGTCTGTTGAAGCCATAAAAATTGCCTATGCACAAGCCTTATTGGTGGATCGGACAGCACTAAAAGAGGCACAACAGCAGAATGATGTTGTGCGTGCGCAAGAGATTCTTCAGCAAGCGTACCGAACTGATGTGCGTGCTATCGTGGCGGAATCACGTTTGCGAAGTGGCGCTGCATTGGATCCCATTGGCTTGTTCCGCGCACTGGATGTTAGAAAGAAATTGATTGCGGAACGTGGTATGAATTCCGTTGCAACGGGATTATAGGGATTGTTATATATGAGTAAAGTTCGTATACCGGTCATTGCAATTTTTGATGTGGGGAAGACAAACAAGAAATTGTTCTTGTTTGATGAGCACTATCAGATTGTATTTGAACGATCGGCTAGGTTTTTAGAAACAACAGATGAGGACGGCTTTCCTTGTGAAAATTTGGAAAGCCTTCGGTTATCTGTTTTTGATTCTCTCCATGAAGTTTTTCGTCGGGATGAATTTGATATTAAGGCGATAAACTTTACCTCCTATGGTGCCAGTTTCGTGTACCTTGATGAGAATGGAAGACCATTAACTCCTTTGTATAATTATCTTAAAGAATATCCGGAAGAAATTCAGAATCAATTGTATGAAAACCAAGGTGGAGAGGATACTTTTTCATTAGCGACAGCTTCTCCGGCGTTGGGAAGCTTGAATTCGGGGCTACAGTTATTACGTCTAAAAGTAGAGCAACCCGTTGTTTTTCGTCAAGTGAAGTACGCGGTACATCTTCCACAATATTTGAGCTTCTTGGTTTCTGGAAAGATTTTTTCGGATATGACAAGTATTGGTTGCCATACCGCGTTGTGGGATTTTACCAAAAAAGGATATCATCAGTGGGTTACACAAGAGGGGCTGAATCATGTACTGGCTCCTATTGTTCAAGGGAATGAGGTGTTTGATGCAGCCTTCCCCGGAAGCCCATACCGTGTTGGAGCGGGGCTACATGATAGCTCATCGGCCCTTATTCCATATCTGTTGAATTTTCATGAACCTTTTATCTTGATCTCTACGGGTACTTGGTGTATCTCGATGAATCCTTTTAATGCCGAAGAACTAACGAAAGAAGAGCTTGATAAGGACACGTTGTTTTATATGACCTATTCGGGTACTCCAGTAAAGGCTTCCCGTTTGTTTGCGGGCTATGAACATGAGCAGCAAACCAAACGTATCGCGGATCATTTTGGTACGACCTCGGCACGTTTTCGGAATATGGAAATTAATTGGGACATCGTAAATGAACTCAAAAGAGAGCCTATTTCCGCAGATTTATCGGGATTCTCAACAATTGATCTGGAGCGGTATCAAGATGTGGAAGAAGCTTACCATGCTTTGGTGATGCATTTGGTGGAGGCACAGGTTGCATCTACTGCTTTAGTACGTTCCTTACATACGAAAGTGACCCGCATTTTTGTAGATGGAGGTTTTAGCAAAAACAATATTTATATGAATCTATTGGCCGCTGCATTTAGCGATGTTGAAGTCTATGCTGCGTCTATGGCACAAGCTACTGCGATCGGTGCTGCGTTGGTTATCCATGAACATTGGAATAGTCTGTCAATACCAAATAATATTATTGAGTTACGCTTTTTTCGACACTGATGCATACATACAACCATTAAACTTACCTTATGAAAAATCTAAAACTCCTTTTTGTTACGCTTGTTTTTTTGCTTTACGGAAATTTAATATACGCCCAGTTACGGTTGCCTAATTTTTTCTCGGACCACATGGTCTTACAGCGTGAATCCGCTGTGAATCTATGGGGATGGGGCTACGCCGGAAGCACCGTTAAAGTGCATGGTTCGTGGAATAAAGATACCGTCACGGTGAAAACAGATGCGAATGGTAAATGGAAGCTTAAGATAAATACAGTGCAAGCTGGTGGGCCATATAAATTAAGCGTAGTATCGGGCGGAGAGCTTATACAATTCACCGATGTTTTGTTGGGTGATGTATTCCTTTGTTCAGGTCAGTCCAATATGGAATGGGGCGGAAATCAAAACCTTAAAGAAATCCTAGACGAACTGCCGCATGCAAACAACCCGAATATACGCCTGCTGCAGGTCAATAGAAATGGGGCGTTAGCGCCACAGGAGAATATATCTAATGGGTGGTCGTCCCTCAACGAAAAAGCGTTGAAGCCTTTTTCAGCGATCGGCTACTTTTTGGCAAAAGAGCTGAATAAAAAGCAAGGCGTACCGATTGGTATTGTTAATTCTTCTTGGGGAGGTACTGCTGCGGAAGTGTGGACGCCAAAAGATCAGGTGGAGGCGGATCAGGCATTACTCGCTTTTTCGAAAATGCAAAAGGCTAATGATTACAGACCACATGAGAATGGTGTTCTATGGAATGGCATGATTGCTCCATTGGTAGGTTTTAATTTAAAAGGTTTTTTTTGGTACCAAGGGGAGAGTAATGTGGGAAGCTCTGCCGGGTATGACAAATTGATGAAGACTATGGTAAATAGTTGGCGATCGGCTTGGGAGGAGGAGTTACCGTTCTATTTTGTGCAAATAGCTCCTTATGCTTATAATAGTAAGGGGGGCGTACAATCTGCCTTACTACGGGAGCAACAGGCGAAAACGGCTGTGGAATTGCCTCGGTCAGGCATGGTCGTGGTGACCGATTTAGTGGATAACGTACATGATATTCACCCTATTCAAAAACAGGGAGTAGCCAGCCGGTTAGCAAAAATCACGCTTGCTGAGATTTATCAGATACCAACTCCTGATTATAAGTCTCCGATTTATAGTGCCCACGTAGTTAAGGGTGATAAAGTAGAAGTAACGTTCCACTACCTAACGGGGAATCTCGTAACTAGGGGGAAGGAAATAACAGACTTGTACATCGCTGGAGAAGACAAGGTATTTCATAAAGCATCTGGAAAGATACAGAAAGATAAGCTACTTGTTTTTAGTAGTAAAGTAGCGCGCCCAGTTGCTGTGCGGTTTGGGTTTACGGATACCGCTATGCCTAATTTGTTTAATGAAAAAGGACTTCCTGTTTCACCATTTCGTACAGATTCGTGGGTTGATTAAATAGTGCATTTACGTTGCTTAAAATTTGAAGGGTATACTTTTATTTTTTTTGAACCGGTATGATGTAAAAATCTTACCGGTTTTTTTGCCATGTATATGTATCGAAAAAATGGGCTAGCTAATCCTTTCGTCCGATTAGAGCGCCGAGAGCCATCTTTTTAGCATTTTAAAAAAGTATTTTAGCAACACGTAATCCTGACAGGATAGTGCAGGATGCTGTTTTTTAGCGCTTTTTATATATTTGAGTATAGACTTATAAACCATTGTATTTGATAAGCATTAACCAATTATGGTAAGAATTTTTACACATACTATTTTAGCTTAGGCCATCTCATTTTTATATAAAATGTAATTTAAATTTTCTATTAAAAAACAGAAAAAGGATAACCTATTTGCCAATTTGAACCAAAATATTGATCCTATGGTAAGCAACTAAAGTCAATTTAAACTATGTAATCTAACCGCTTGTGAAGCCTTTTAGATTGTTGTAAATCTTTTATTGTAAAAAATACTAACCAAGAAATAAAATGAAAGGAAACATTTACCGAAAGAATATAACGGTAAAGACATTTTGTCTTTTCCTGCTCCTATTATTTAGGAGTTTACCAACGCATGCACAAAGCGGACTCACGATTCAGGGGACGGTGGTTGATGCAGAAACAAAAGAACCAATTGAGGGGGTGACGGTACGATATGGCAATAGTTCAATTGCTACGGCTACGAATGAAGCGGGCTTTTATAAGTTCGAGATTCCTCAAAGAGGGAGTATAACATTCACCCTTATAGGTTACAAACCTCAGGAGGTTTCAGTCAAGAGTAAAGGTGCTGTTAACATACAACTTGTAAAACAGGGAGAAGATATAGATGAAGTTGTTGTTGTGGGGTATGGGAAGCAAAAGAAAGTTTCTGTCACTGCTGCAATTTCAACTATTGATACGAAAGACTTAAAGCAAAGCTCTGCAGCAAATCTTTCTGCGGCTCTTGCTGGGCGACTTCCAGGTTTAACGGCTATGCAGACTTCGGGGCAACCCGGGAATGATGTTGTAAACCTGTACTTACGTGGTCTAGGGACAGTGAATGATGCTTCTCCGTTGATTCTTATCGATGGGGTGCCACGCTCAAATATCAGTAAATTGGATCCGAATGAAGTGGAATCTGTAAGTATCCTAAAAGATGCCTCTGCGACAGCGGTATTTGGTGTGCGAGGTGCTAATGGCGTTATTCTGATTACGACCAAACGTGGTCAACCCGGTAAATCGGAATTAAATATTTCCGTAGATCAGAGCTACCAGAAGTTCATGGCTCAGGCGGATAGAATTCATTCGTGGGAGTTTGCAGAACTACGTAATCAGGCGTATCTAAATGATAATCCGGGAGCGAAAGAAGATCAGATGCCTTTTACACAATTTATGATTAATAAGTATAAGAGCGGTGAGGATCCCGTGTTTTATCCGGATCGGGATGTTTTTCATGATTATTTTAGAGATTGGGCCCCCCAAACGCGTGTAAACGCCAATTTTAATGGGGGTGGTGACCGTTTTACATACTTTTTAAATGCGGGATATATTGGGCAAGGTGGTAATTTTAAGACGGAACCAGAAAGCTTTCTTGGCTATGATCCTAGCTATAAAATGGATCGCTATAATTTTCGTGGAAACATTGATTATGGTATTGCAAAAAATTTAAAAGCTTCCCTAAATATAGCCACTTATTTAGAGAAGATGAATACCCCACAGACAGTAGATCTTTTTTCCGGTAGTGTAGCCGGAATGGTGCAGAATATGATTGCTTATACATGGGCGACACCTCCTACTGATCCGGGGCCGGTAACGATGCCTGGATATGGTGTGCCTTTAAATGAGGTAGTTGCACAATCTGGTCAGGATAGAAATACCTTTGGTGAGATTAATAGAAGGGGATATAGACAGGAGATGACGAATAATTTGAACTCCTCGCTAGTATTGGATTGGGGGTTAGATTTTATCACAAAGGGCTTGTCGGCAAAAGGAATGATTGCTTTTGATAGTCATGCAAGCACTGTTTTACAAGGTGTTCGTTCCTTGGATACTTATGCTTTTCGGGTAGCTCGAGATGAAGATGATACCAATGGATATTCTCCTATTAGAACAAATCAAGATGCGGCGATAAGGCTTTCCAAGGGTATGAACACCCGATATTACACCAATTTTCAAGCCTCTTTAAATTATGCCCGATCATTTAGCAAACATAACGTAACGGGGATGTTTTTATTCCAACGCGATAACTGGGATCAATATGGAGCAGATTTGCCTTACAATATTGTTGGTCTGGTCGGACGTGCTACCTACAATTACGACAACCGTTATTTAGCTGAATTTAATTATGGCTATAATGGGTCAGAGCAATTTGCGCCAGCGAATCGTTTTGGATCTTTTCCTGCTTTTTCTGCCGGTTGGGTAATTAGCAATGAAAGTTTCTTAAAGAATAACAATGTGATTACAAATCTTAAGCTTCGTGGTTCATACGGTTTGGCTGGAAACGATAAGCTCGGGGGAGAGCGCTTTTTGTACCAGAGCTTTATAAATATGGCTGGAGGAGCCATTCCAACATTGGGAAGAGGACAGAGTATTGTGCAGGGAAGAATGGGAAATGAAGCGATCCAATGGGAGATTGCACGAAAGATGAATATCGGGCTTGATGTGGAGCTCATGAAAAGCCTTTCTTTGACGGTAGATGTTTTCAAGGAGAATAGAGATAAGATTCTCATCAGTAGAAAAACGGTTCCCGAGTTGCAAGGTGTTTCCTTGTCTAATATTCCTCGTGTGAATATTGGAGAGGTGGATAATAAGGGGTTTGAAGCAGAGCTTATTTACAGAAAAGCGGTAAACGGAGATTTTTCTTTCTTGGCCAAAGGTAATTTCGCGTACAATAAAAACGTCGTTAAGTTCCTTGATGAGGTACAATATGGAGAAGACTATGCGTACCGTAATCGATCAACAGGTTATAGTATAGGGCAGCAGTTTGGTTATAAGGTCGACTACAGTAACGGGAACGGATACATCAATACGGCGGAAGAATTAGCCAATTTACCCGCTTACCAGATGGGAGGGAACCCGCGGCTGGGCGATTTGAAGTATATCGATATTACTGGTGATGGTATCATTAACGATCGGGATATGGAGCCAATTGGTAACCCGTCTGTTCCTCGTATTTCCTACGGTTTGTCAGGATCGGTTACCTATAAAAATGCAGATCTAGCTTTTCTTTTTGCCGGAGTCGCTCAAACGAGTCGATACACCACGGGTTGGGGAGCCACAGAGTTTGCGCTGGTTGGTTTTTACAGCGACTGGCACCACCAAGCGTGGACAGCCGATCGTTATGCCAATGGAGAGGAGATCCGCTATCCTGCACTAGGGATGGCTAGTGGTGTAAGTCAAGTGCGAAACGACTTCTTTATTATGGATCGTTCCTTTTTACGCTTAAAATCATTGGAGCTAGGATATAGTCTACCAGCGGGTTTGCTGAAACCTCTTGGCGTTCAAAGAATACGTATGTATGTTAATGGTAATAACCTATTTACTTTTAAGAAGTTGCCGATTGACACAATCGATCCTGAACAAAATGATGCCTTGGTGTATCCGTTGACTAGGATGTATAATTTCGGACTGAACGTAACCTTTTAACCAATTAACAAAACTTTGACATGAAAATACAATATTTAAGTTTGATCATGCTTTCCTTGTCCCTTTGGTTTACATCCTGTTCTGATGTATTGGATATGGCACCGGATGGGAATATGCAAATGGATGAGGTATTGGCTGACCCCGACAAAGTAGAGGCATTATTAAATAGATGCTACAATAATATTCCGCAGAAAGGATATAGCTATTGGTTCTTTGATAATATTGTCGTTGCATCGAGCGACGATGGTTATACCTCAGATGAAGGACAAGGGGTTCCGACCACCGCAATCTATCAAGATAATAACAATGCAAGCTCCCATAATATAAGGGATGCACATGATGGGCATGGAGGCAATAATACCGGTTACTGGACTCGGGCCTGGCAGCAGATACGATTGTGTTCGCAGTTTATTGAGGTCATTGATAAGGCTGCAGTCAATAGAGATACGGATCGAGGACGGTTTAAGGCTGAAGCGAGAGTGTTGCGTGCCTTCTTTTATATGGAGTTAGTTAAATGGTTTGGAAAAGTCCCTGTTTTAAATGAAACCGTACCTTTTGATGCAAACTTCTCCACGTTAACCCGTTCGTCGGTTTATGACGTCGCAAAGTTTATTATTGCTGATTGTGATGCTGCTTTGGCCGAACCGAATCTCCCTTGGCGTTTAGATAATGGGAATGATGCGATGCGTGTGACTAAAGCATTAGCACATGCACTACGTGCGAAAGCTATGCTCTTTGCTGCGAGCCCATTGCATAATCAAGGACAAAACTATTGGGAGGAAGCTTACACAATAGCCAAGGATGCAGTAACAAATCTCAAATCAAACGGGTTTGAGCTGTTTACCAAAACAACACAGCCCAATCTTTATGGTACAGGACCTGCTGCGGCGTTACGTCAGTTGGTTACACAGAGTGCTGATTATTCCGCTACCCCGCGAGACAAAGAAACACTTTATCAGGTGCGCTCCGGCGGCGTGTTTGTGTGGCACATTGGATACATCGGTAGCAACATGGCCAATACGTATAAGTGTGGAACTACCCCCACACAAGAACTTGTAGATGCCTTCGAAACTATTAATGGACTACCAGTGCTGGATCTCAAAAAACCATACTTAGATGAAAAGCACTTACAACCGAACTACAATACGGAGAATACACAGTACGATAAAAACAATCCCTATGCGAATAGAGATCCACGTTTTTATCAAACGGTGCTACATAATGGTAGTAAGATTCTTTTCGATAATAAAACGGTCGAAGTACAAACTTTTACCGGGGGACCACATGCCCCAAGTTTTGATATTACTAACCGTGTTTCTTCACGGACGGGATACTATCATACGAAAATGGTAACACCGGGCGCAAGTGGAAACAATGGTATTAATAACGCAAACTGGAAGTATTACCGCTTAGGGGAAACGTTACTTGATCTTGCTGAGGCTGCTGCTGAGGCGGGTCACCTTGATGAGGCACGAACCGCTGCCAATGAGGTGAGGGCTCGATCGGGGATGCCGCCCTTATCGGCGAGCTTATCACAAGCGGATCTTATTCTTCGTATCCGAAATGAGAGAAGGGTTGAACTTGCTTGGGAAGAGCAGCGTTATTTCGATCTACGGAGATGGCAGACTCCAACAGGCGATCTGAGTGAAACGAGT
The DNA here is from genome assembly GCF_004421025.1 of Sphingobacterium psychroaquaticum. Lineage (NCBI taxonomy): Bacteria > Pseudomonadati > Bacteroidota > Sphingobacteriia > Sphingobacteriales > Sphingobacteriaceae > Sphingobacterium > Sphingobacterium psychroaquaticum. Next base: position 422,943 of record NZ_CP038029.1, read on the forward strand.
AAGTGGTTTACCGCAATGGTTATTACGAAAAATAACAACGGTACATTCAGCTACGCCCGCCGAAATATCTCGAACAATGCTCGAGGAGGCTGGCAAAATAGAGATCTACTACTGCCTCTTCCGTTGAACGAGGCCGCCACGTTAGAATCTGTAACGGGACAAAAATGGCAGAACCCAGGTTGGTAATTTAAGCAAGGATTAAGACAATGAAAAAAATAGCAACACATATCGTGTTATGTATTATTTGCTTGATGATATATAACCCTCTTTCCGCCCAACAGGCAGATAAACTGGTGTACAGGATTGTGAACATATATAACCAACCCGTGGAGCATGCTAAGGTTCGCTCTCAGGATGGTACGTACGAAACGGTAACCACCCGGGAAGGTACATTTGAGTTTCCAACCGAATATTTGAAGGGACATGTGCTCCTGACTGCGGATGGTTACCTGAATGCACGTATTGCTCCGGAACAGTTTATAAATCAGAAAGATTTTACTCTTCAGTTTGATGCGCATAACATGGGGGGAGAGGTTGATTTCGGCTATCTGTCGTATAGCAAGGAATCTATAACAGGAGCTGTCTCTTCTGTTACGGGGAAAGTTTTGGATAAGACACCTTCCAATGTACTTTCAGATACTTATGAGGGAAGGCTACCTGGACTTACTGTGATAAATAACATTGCTGAATTGACCTTTTTTGGATATGGAAACTATTCCAAAACTATACGAGGAAACTCATCGGTTAACGGTAGTAGCCCATTGGTTATTATTGACGGTGTTGTTGCGCCGACCCAGTATATTGAATTTATCTCTCCGAAAGAGATAGAAACTATTTCAGTACTCAAGGACGCAGCTAGTACCTCCGCATATGGTATTCAAGGTTCTTCGGGCGTCATCGTGATCACCACCAAGCGAGGGCATAATGGGAAAATAGATGTGGAAGGTTATCTCGACTACTCTTTGCAACAACTTACACGTAAACCTTTGTTTGTAAATTCCGGTCAATACGCAGAATTGCGGAATGAGGCTGGCGAACGTGGCGGATTAGGTAAGTTTTCACAGTTTACGCAATCGGATATCGACTTGTTTAAATCAGGGGAGAACGCGGGCTACCCGAATAACAATTGGTACAGTCAGTTTATGAAAGATTATGCGAACAGACAACGCGCAGGGGTGAATGTTTCTGGTGGTACAGATAAGTTTCGATATTATTCGAACCTAAGCTTTGTTAACCAGACGCAACCTTTTAAGATTGCTGATGAGCCTGATCGCAAGTATGATCCTACACCTAAAGTGAATATTGGAAATTTCCGTACAAATATGGATGTGAAGTTCAACAAATACTTATCGGGCTATATGCGGTTGGCGGGTAATGTCAAACGTGAAGTGCTGGCTGGCGGAAATATGGGCTGGACGATCTATAGCCAGATCCTTAACCAACCACCGACAATGTATGGTCCGTTATCTCCAATTAATGAGGAGGATCCGGAGTTAAGCAATCAGGTCGTAACGGTAGATGGAATGGATAATACGGCATATGGTATGCTTAACCGGTCTGGATATCGAAATGTTATTGAAACGAATATCCTGGCTCAAGCGGGTTTGAAAATGGATATGGGCTTTCTTCTCGATGGTCTTTCCGCTAGCGGTGGAATGGCTTACCAAACCTATGTTCGTAATGAGACAGGTACGAATCAATCCTATAAACGTCTGATTCGAGGGGACGATTTTTCAAGTCTTACTAATTTTACGCAGTATAAAACATTTGAAAATACCCCACTAAGTTACAATAAGGGATCCCTCTTTTTCTATTATTTGAACCTGTTGGCTCGTTTGGATTACAATAAACGTTTTGGCGATCATAGCATTGATGCGAGTGCACATACTTATTATCTGAAACAAGAAACAGAGGCGTCAGGCTCCTCCAATAGCGTCTTACCTTACAAGCGTCAGAACTTTGGTTTTTCAGCATTGTATGGCTATAAGGATCGTTATTTCTTAAAGGCAGATATGGCATACTCTGGTTCAGAGCAATTCCATAAGGATCATCGATACACGTTTACTCCGGCGGTATCTGCCGCGTGGATCGCCTCTAAAGAGGAATTTCTTCAGTCCGAGGTTCTCACGCTATTAAAACTGCGCGCTTCGTATGGTATCAATGGGAGTGATCAGTTAGGTGGAGCACGATTTTTATTCCTCGATAATATTCGTTCAGATGGTTCGGAGTTAGCGCGCGGGAATCCGCTTTTGGAAGCCGAGAAAATCAAAAAGCTTAACCTAGGTCTAAACTTGGGATTCTTGAATATGTTTACTGTGGACTTCGATTATTTCACGAACAAAGTGAACAATATGTTGATCAACACAAGTGCTACGATTCCCGAATATCAAGGGATTCCTTTGAACTACTATCCGAAACTCAATGGCGGTGAAATGGAAAATAAGGGCTTTGAGATTGGACTAGGGTTCAATAAACACATCAATCAAAACCTTTTTGTTTTTCTGCAAGGAAACTTTATGCAGGTGAAGAATAAAGTCATCAATATAAACGAAGCCATGTTGGGAGAAGACTATGCCTACCCATACCGTTCGCAAGGTTTTGCGCTAGGGCAGCAGTGGGGATATTTGGTTGATTATTCCAACGGCAACGGCATGTTTAACTCGAAAGAGGAGTTGACTAATTCCGGTCTTTCTTATTCATTTGGAACTCCTCGTGTAGGAGATTTAAAATATCAAGATCTAAATGGGGATAAGATTATTAATGAGAAAGATGTAGCGCCAATTGGATATACAAGAGCACCACAGCAAGAGTATAGTATTGCCGGTGGCACGACATGGAAGAGTTGGGAGTTTTCTTTCTTGTTGCATGGGGTTGCTCGCAGCACACAGATTTTAAGTGGTATTGGTGCCTTTGAGAATCAAGGTAAAGGAATTTTTACCGATTTACATATGGCGTCCTGGACTCCTGAACGCTATGCTGCCGGAGAAGAAATTAATTATCCTGCTTTGTCTTTATTACCGTCAACCAATCACGTCTCCAATGACTTCTTCGTGAGCAACAGATCCTATCTCCGTTTAAGAAATGTGGAGTTGGCCTATTGTCTTCCTACTGCTGTCGCACAAAAAATTAAAGCGGAAAGAATTCGCGTCGCTTTGGGTGTACAAAATCTGTTTACCGTTAGTCATATGAAGTCAAAATATATAGATCCTGAAATCGGAAGTATGAACACGTTTCAACCCTATCGAATTTTTAACATTGGATTAAGCGCTAACTTCTAATAAAATATAGATCATGAAAAAGAATGTTTTTCGAGTTTTAATAATGGCCGCATGTTTCTTAAGCATGGAGTCGTGCGCCGATCTTGACTTACCATCAGATGGTCGGTTAACGTTAGAAGATATGTTCAGTAGTTATCAAAGAACAAGAAATTACTATCACTCCTGTCGTTCCTTTTTTCCCGAAAAGGGATTTACCTACCAAGGAAGTAGGGCGCCGTTGGCTTCCTTTACGGATGAAGGTCACGATGCTAGTGATGGGGTGAATGGGGCGGTGAACGACTGGTATAATAACCGTACTTCGGCAACAAATAATCCAATAGAAGGTAGTTACAGCTGGACGCATTATTTTCAGGGCATACGGAAGTGTAATACTTTTTTAACGAGTATCAAAGATCCAAATATCGCTACCGCATACATTGATGAGGATGAAAAAAATGGATGGATTGGTGAAGTCCTTGTGTTGCGTGCATATTACTACTTACAGCTGATTAAAAAGTACGGAGGTGTTCCGATCATAAATACACCGTATGAGGTGAATCACGACTTTTCTAAAGATCGTCGCGCGACCTTCGAGGAGTGCGCGGACTTTATTATTGCAGACTGTGATGCTGCCTTAGCTTTGCCAGAGGGAGGATCGGCCAACACTGGTTTTCGGTGGAACATCAATGATAACGAACGAGGGGTGATTACACGTGCATTTGCGTATGCGGTAAAGTCTCAAACAGCTTTGTATGCAGCGAGCCCTTTATGGAGCACAGGAGGCACAAAATATACATGGGAGCGCGCAACGGAGATAACCAAAGAAGCATTAGACCAGTGTTTGACGCACGGTTTTCAATTGTTTACGACCAAACCACCAGAAGATGTTGCACAAAATGCCTATGCGTATTATTTTATTTTACGCTCAGATCCAAGTCGTTCTGTGGATAAAGAAACGATTTTTGAATCCCTCAGTGCACGAACAAATGTTTGGAAATTTGCGGGGACGCCTATTACAGAAGGAGCAGAAAAGGCTGGTTTTGGACCATCGCAGGAACTAGTAGATGCGTATGGTATGCTGGCGACGGGTGAGATGCCGGTACTCGGTTATACGGATGGAGATCACGTACAACCGATTATCAATACCGCTGCCGGATATGATCCGATGAATCCTTATGTTGGTCGCGATCCGCGCTTTTACGCTAGTGTTTATTACAATAATTCGCCACGTTCATTGACTTCTGGAGTTATTGAGAAGACTCTTTATCCCTTAAATTTTGCGGCGACAAAGAATAATGTAACAGTTAGCGGTACGAACGAGGTAAAGCTTGTTACGACAAGTAGTGATCCTTGGGTCCACACAACAACTTTGGGAAAGGCAATTGCGGCCGGCCAGAAACGGGTAATAAGTTTTGAGTATAAGAGTAATAAAACGGTGAACAACGCGGAGTTTTTCTTTTGTGTAGCTGGGGGGCCTCAGGGTGGCGTATCTACCGGAGAAAATATTACCATCCAACAAGCTGGTGAATGGACGAGGTTTGAGTACGACTTGTCGTCGGCAATTACGAAGTGGGGGTTCGGAGTAAACTCCAACGGTGGTCAAGCGCCCCAGAATCATTTCCTACGTTTTGATTTAACAAGTGGAGCAGGATATGAAATTACGATCCGGAATTTCCAAATCGAATCTTTTACTCCTCCTCCGGCGCCTGTCGCGGTGGAGACCTTTGTCGGTGGGAATTGTGGTATTTCGTCTAATATTACACAAACTAGATTTACACGTACAGGATATTACCTGCGGAAGTTTAATAACTATAAATCGGGCGTCAACGTAGACGGCGACGGATTAATGAAGATTTTTCGCTTAGCGGAGCTCTATCTAAACTTTGCCGAAGCAGCCTCTAATTCTGTTGGGGCAGATGCGGCTGTTGCGAGTAAAGCAAACGGAGCGGCTGCGCTTTCAGCGCGGGAAGCGGTGAATATTATCCGTGCAAGAGCGGGTATGCCAGCCCTTCCGACAGGGCTTTCTAAGGAGGTTTTTCAAATCCGATATCGTAATGAAAGACAGGTGGAACTAGCTTTCGAAGAGCATCGTTTCTTTGATGTTAGGCGCTGGAAGATACTTGGCGAAACGGATAAGTTTGTAAGCGGAATGCGGATTACAAAAAATGGGAATAGTTACATCTATAACCGCTTTAAACTCCAAGATAGAGGAACGAATGTCGATAAGTACCTATTGTCGCCGATAAAATTATCAGAGGTTTCTAAGATGTTATCCTTTACGGGAGTGAACTGGCAGAACCCAGGATGGTAAAATGCTGCGGTCCGCTTGATACTTGTTTAACAATTTATGCTATGAAAATGAATGCCACTAAATCTTTATCTCTCTATATGCTGTTGTTTCTATGTCTAATCGTTTGCTGCTCCAATACTGTAAGCAGTAAGGAGAAGATGAATACAGGCAGAAAACAGCAGTACAGTTCCGATACTTCGATGCGTTACATTTCTAACGGACGATTAAAGTTAGGGATAGACCTCGCTTTGGGCGGAGCTGTTACGTATCTCAGCGATAAAGCCAATGGTGGTGAGAATATGATAAATAGTTATGACTGGGGGCGCCAGATTCAGATGTCTTATTACAGTGGTCCTTGGCCATACATTGGCCCCAATGGCGAGAGACCAACTCCGGAGTGGGAAGGGTTGGGATGGAATCCAATTCAATCGGGCGATGCAGGTGGGCACAGATCTCGAATTATTTCTTTCGAATACAAGGGGAAAAATGCGATGCTCGTGCGAAGTATTCCTATGCAATGGCCGCATAAAACGGGTGTCCCAGGCGAGTGTGTCTTTGAATGTCTCTATACATTAAGGGATAATGTAATCGATATGAAAGCAACGATTCATAACAATAGATCAGATAAGACACAATATACGGCAGGATCTCAGGAAATGCCTGCCGTATATACGAATGGGAAATGGTACAAGTTGGTCTCGTACCTTGGAGATAAGCCCTTTGAAGATAAACCAGTAACGACTATTGTGGATAAAAATGATAAAAAGGGATGGCCGTGGGTACACTTTTATACACCAGAAAAGTGGGTTGCGCTATTAGACGAAAAGGGATACGGCATAGGTGTGTTTCAACCGGAAGTATTGACGTTTAATGGCGGTTTTCATCCCAATGATGCACACAAGGGATTCGGTGGAGAGAAGGGCGTACAAACAGGACACGTAGCTCCCATAGGAAGACAAATTCTAGACTATAATATTACATGGACCTATGAAACGGCTCTTATCCTTGGAACGCTTAATGATATTCGAGGGTACGCCAAAAAACATGGACAGCAATCTGGTGCTATGGAGTGGTCTTTTCTACAAAATCGAAACAACTGGTATTATCACGGAGAGATTAAAGACAGTGGTTTTCCGCTGCAAGGTGGCTTAGATATTTCATTTAAGAAAAATGCAGCCTTAGTTGGCCCTGTCACTTTTTGGAATGCTACGGCACATTCGCATTTAGAAATTGATGGAACTTTTAAGAGTACAGATGGTCAGGTGCTTGTTGAGGTGGAGATTCAACCGGTCAGTAGTTCGGATTTTACGGATTGGTTAAATTGGTCTGAAGGGGCATCTAGTGTGGAAGCGGAAAATAAGGCCAAAGCAACCTCTTTCTCGAAAAAAGCTGCTCTTTCCCTCCAGCAAACGCTTCCTGCAGATGGTGAACGTAAAAAATACCGGATCGATCTATCAACCCTTACAGGGTATACCGGGGCGATGAAGAGTTTACGAATAAAGTTTTTAAATGACGGACATGCAAAAGTGAGTAACATAAAACTCACCAACGGTAAATAAGAATTTATAGTGATGATAAAAAAGAAGTTAATATCCTTAATCGCAGGCGGATTGTTGTGTCAATTAGGATCTGCGCAACAGGTGTCTAAGGTTAATAGTGATCAATGGTCAATGACCGACGCATTGGGCCGAAAAGCGGTTGAACAAGAGGAGATTGCAGGAAAGAAGGGGGATAAGGTGGTGGCTATGTTTTACTGGACTTGGCATCAGGGTAACGATGATACGACTTATCAGGTGAAAAATATAACCGAAATAGTCCGCAAAAATCCGGAAGCCATGAAGGATTATAACCACCCTGGTTGGGGTACAAAAAAGCCTGGTTTCTTTTTCTGGGAGGAGCCCTTGTTTGGATATTATAAAACGACCGATACCTGGGTGCTACGACGACACGCTGAAATGCTTGCCGATGCAGGGGTAGATGTTGTGTTTTTTGACTGTACCAATGGAAGCTTAACATGGCAAGAATCTTATGAAGCATTGTTAAAAACGTGGGATCAGGCTCAAAAAGATGGCGTAAAAGTACCTAAGATCGCGTTCATGCTCCCTTTTGGTCCAGTGCCACATTCTGCGGTATCGCTTCGGCAATTATATCAGGATTTATATAAGCCCGGACGCTATCAGAATCTATGGTTTAACTGGAAAGGAAAGCCCTGTATTATGGCTTATCCCGATAATTTGGAAAAAACCGGAGTAGACAAGGAGATTGCAGAATTTTTCACTTTTCGACCTGGACAGCCAGACTATGTCGACGGGCCTTCTCGTAAGGACCATTGGGGATGGTTAGAAAATTATCCGCAAAAAGGATATGTTCGGAATAACGAAGGTAAGTTTGAACAGGTTACCGTAGGTGTTGCCCAAAATGCTGGACCTTCGACCAATGGCCATTGTAGCGCCTTTAACCTACCGGGAACATATGGGCGAAGCTATAGTCAACAACATGGTTTTGACCCGCGCGTCGATGGCTACCTCTATGGATGGAATTTTCAAGAACAGTGGAACCGAGCTTTTGAGTTGGATCCAGAACTGGTGTTTATCACGGGGTGGAATGAATACACTGCTGGACAATGGCTTCCCGTGCATAGCTGGACGGGAGATCCTTTTTCTTTTGTGGACCAATACGATTGGGAACATAGTCGAGATATTGAACCCAATAAAGGATGGGGAGATAAGGGGGATGTATATTATTTACAGCTAATTGATAATGTGCGCAAGTTTAAGGGGATGGAGCCTCGCGATCAGGTTTCCGCAGTTAAAACGATAAAGTTGGGTAAAGTCGGTGAATGGGATAATGTGCTTCCTTACTATACTCATTACAAAGGTAACACGATGCATCGTGATCATCGCGGACGCTATAGCTCTTACTATAAGAATACAACAGGAAGAAATGATATCGTGGGTGCAAAAGTAGCTCGTGATGCCAACACTTTATTTTTTTATGTGGAAACGGCTGAAAAGTTATCTTCTCCGGGGGATAGAAACTGGATGATGTTATTTATCGATATTGATCGAAATAAAGAGACCGGTTGGAATGGTTATGACTATATAATTAATCGTCAGAATCCCCGAGGAAACAAGGCTGTTGTAGAGAAAAATGTCGGTGGACGTTGGGAATGGGCTGAAGTTGGGGTGGCTCCGATGCAGGTTCGTCACGATAAATTAGAAATTGCGCTGCCAAAGCAGTGGCTTGGCGTAAAGGGGGAGGCATTAGACTTTGAGTTTAAGTGGAATGATAATATGCAAGAAAATGGCAATATCATGGATTTTTATGTGAATGGGGATACCGCGCCAGGTGGGCGTTTTAATTTTGTATACAAAGTCAATTAATTAAACGTGATGATACTAAAATATTGTAAATCATTTCTTGTTGTTGGTTCCGTTTTGTTTATTCAGGGTGTTGCTGCACAGAGTTTTAGTGGTGTTGATGACTTAGGCCGAGTTATAACACAGCAGGCTGAAGTTGGGAGTAAGAAAGCAAATAAGCAGGTCGGTATTTTCTATTTTTTGTGGCAAGGAGATGCTGGGTCTCCAACATCTGAAAAAAATTGGGACCTCACCAAGATATACCAAGATTATCCAGAAGTATTTCACGATTTCCATCATCCTAATTGGGGTGGAGGGGCTGCTGGGCCGGGGAAATATTACTTTTGGGGCGAACCGATCTATGGCTATTATCGAGGAGATGATTATTGGGTACATCTCAAAAATATCCAGCTACTAGCAGATGCTCAGGTAGATTTTTTGGTCTTGGACGCAACCAATCGGTTAACTTATCCGAAGCAAGTTAAAGAACTTATGCGGGCAATGATGACCGTCCGGAAGCAGGGTAAACCAGCGCCAAAAATTGTTTTCTATACCAATACCGCATCAGGGGATGCAATGCAGGAAATCTATGATACTTTTTATAGCCCGAATGCGGCAGAAAGAGTGGCAGACAATTGGTATTATCTCGATGGGAAGCCTTTAATCATTGGTCTCTCTAAAGAGGCAAAAGGCCGTACTTACGAGAAATTTTTCACGATCCGTGAATCGCAATGGCCTAATGAGCCAGAGAAAGTAGATGGCTGGCCTTGGATCGAGTTCCAAAGGCCTCAAAAGGTATACACCAACAACAAAGGAAAGCGTGAGATTGTCAATGTTTCTGCTTCACAACACCCTAATTTAGATGCCTCTATGGGAGGCTCGGCATTTTATGGTAAAGCTGGAAATTGGGGACGTAGTTTCCGAAATAATAACCCAGGGAATCCCGATAAGGAGGTCGCCTATGGTTACAATATTCAGGAGCAATGGGATTTCGCAATCAGCCAAGATGTACCCTTTGTTTTTATTACCGGCTGGAATGAATGGATTGCTGGCAAATGGAGCCGTGGAGATCAATATAAAGATCAGGCTCATTTTGTAGATCAGGCGAATGCCGAATATAGTAGAGATATTGAACCCTCTTGGACAGCCGGATTAAAAGATAACTACTACCTTCAGATGATTTCTAATATCCGTCGATACAAAGGGACTGATGGCGTCATTACGATTGATAGATCGACCGTGATGCCAGCAATAACCGCTTGGAATACCGTGAAATCTGTTTACGTTGATTATGTAGGCGATGTTATCGATCGAAATCACCCAGGAGCACAGAGCGAGCCTAAAGTGATGTATACCAATCGTTCGGGCAGAAATGATTTAGAAAATGTAAAGTTGTTAGCGACGGATAGTGAATTAGGCTTTTATGTACAAACAGCTAATAGGTTAACAGAACGGACGAAAGAAAATTGGATGACACTTTGGCTTAATACAGATGAAAACTATCGTTCTGGCTGGTACGGCTATGACCTTCGCGTGATTCAAGGCGAACGTATACAACGGTTTAATCAAGGAGCATGGCAAGATATTGGTAAGGTATCTTTCGAAATATCCGATAATGCTGTGCTTATAAAAATACCTAATAGCATTTTGGGGCTGCCGAAAAAGAATTATAACATTGAATTTAAGTGGTCTGATAATATGCAAAAAGACGATCCCCTAGATTGGTATGTTAACGGCGATACCGCACCGGGCGGGCGGCTGAATCTCACGGTGTGGATTAAGTAAAATTTCATAGTATGAAACGATTTATATCTTCAACTCTTTTCATGTTTGTTTGTCTCCTCGCGAGCTATCCCATGCTTGCTACGGCTAACAGTCCGTTAAAGGTAATTAACATGCAGGTGGAATATGTAACTGAACCGAAAGGGCTCGATATCGAACGTCCTCGATTTAGTTGGGTATACGCGTTGCCCAATGAAGATATACGTGGGCTTTCGCAAGGTGCTTATCGTATTCTGGTGGCTGATTCTCCAGAGAAACTCCAGGCAGGAGTTGGTAATATGTGGGATACAAAATGGGTAGAAAGTTCCGCAATGAATCAAATCTTTTATCAGGGAAGGACACTCATAGCCGATCGTACTTACTACTGGAAAGTGATGGTACGCGATAATAACGGAAAAGAAAGTCTGTGGAGCCCGGTTAAGGAATGGTCAACTGGTTTCTTTTCAGATCAACAATGGAAAGGCCAGTGGATAGGCACGCCTCATTTTTTTGATAAGAGATCTGCAGATTGTAATGTTTTTGACCCTTGGTTTCGAAAGACTATTGTGTTGAATAAGAAAGTGGGACGAGCGGTTTTTTTTCTAGCATCCATCGGTTATCATGAATTGTATGTAAATGGACAACGAGTTGGCGAGGAGGTATTAGCACCGGCAGTAACCGACCACACGAAGCGCGCACGGTATGTCGCTTATGATATTGCTCCTTTGCTACGAAAAGGGGAGAATGTTATTGCGGTGTGGTTAGGTACCTCTTGGTCAATTTTTCCGGGATACGATCTTCCTAACGGAAGACCATCTACGCCCTTATTTAGTGGTCAGGTTGATTTTTTTGAACAGGAAAATCCAACAGATCAAGAAAAGCCCATGTTCTCCCTGCGATCTGATAAATCTTGGCGGTGGAAAAACTCGCCGAATCGGTTGTTGGGTAATTGGAATTTTGGACATATGGGTGGGGAGATTTGGGACGACAGTAAGGCCGAAGAAAATTGGAACAAAATTTCTTATGATGATAGTCAATGGAGTAATGCCATAGTATATCCATTGAAGTTAAAAATTTCTGCGCAGAATATAGACGGCAATATATTGGTCGATGAAATTAAACCAGTCTCTATTACCGAATACGGACAGGGTGATTATCGCGTGGATATGGGGGTTAATTTTGCCGGTTGGACCGCCATCAATGTATTTGGTAATCCGGGTGATACCGTTCGTTTCTTTTTTTCCGAGCGAGAACAGGATCGGATGACCTTCAATCTGCACAGTGCTCTTGTAATAGGTCGTAGCGGTATGTCCACGTTTAAAAATAGATTTAATTATAGCTCAGGTCGTTGGATTACGATCCAAGGTGCCAAGCGAAAACCGGTACAGGAGGATATAACGGGATGGTTGGTGCGTACAGGTTATCATACTGCTGCTACATTTGAGTCCTCGGACAGTTTACAGAATTGGATATTTAATACCACAAGATGGAATTTTGAGAATCTATCCCTAGGAGGTTTTGTTGTCGATTGTCCACAACGCGAGCGCATGGGGTATGGGGGCGATGCGCATGCCACCACAGAAATGGGTATGTTGAACTACGATTTAGCGGCCTTCTATAGCAAATGGATGGGAGATTGGCGTGACGTGCAAGGTACAGAAGCTATGGTCGGAAATATGCGCGATACGAGTTATGCACGTAAAGCGGTGACTAGTGGACGGTTTTTGCATCCGGGAATACTCCCACATACCGCGCCTACTTACTGGGGTGGTGGAGGGCCCTCCTGGGGCGGGATTGTGGTGTCACTACCTTGGTTTATGTATCAGCAGTATGGTGATGTAAAGGTGCTACAAGAAAACTTTACTTTGATAAAAAATTGGTTAAATTTTCTGGATACACATGTTCAGGATGGCTTGTTGCAACGGTTCGGTGGGCAATGGGATTTTCTTGGCGATTGGCTGTGGCCCAACGCTACGGCCGAAGGCATGAATAATGATAAAGAGGAGACACTATCTTTGAATAATTCGTATCGTGTATTCAATTTGAGAACAGCGGTAAAGATTGCTCGTGTTCTTGGTGAATCTGCGCTTGCTGATGCTTGGGAGCACCAGGCTCAAGTGGCCTCCAAAGCTATTCATACGCGTTTTTTTAAACAGGAAGGCCACGTATATGCGGACGGTTCCATGGCCAATATGGCTACGGCATTGTTGGCCGATATAGTTCCTTCGGAAGAAAAAGCAAATGTAGAGGCGGCCTTGGAAAAGGAAATTTTAACCCATCGGCAAGGACATATACATGCAGGAATCACGGGGGGAGCACTTCTCTTTAAATGGCTACGCGAGAGTGGACGAAATGACCTTATCTATACGATGACATCCAAGGTTACTTATCCAAGTTGGGGGTACATGAAAGCCAATCAGGCGACTTCTCTTTGGGAGATGTGGGAGAAAGATCTACCAGGACATTCTTTACTGCATAGTTCTTACTTGTATCCGGGCGCCTGGATGATTGATGGATTGGCAGGGATTAAAAAATCGAAACCCGGCTATGCAACGTTTATCATTCAGCCGCCAAAGGCACAGGAAACAAATCTCTCTTGGGTGAAGGCCTCGTACGATTCGCCTAGCGGTACTATCTATAGTGCATGGAATCGTGAAGAAGATCAGCTTCGTATGCAAGTGACCGTACCACCGAATACGACATGTTTACTAAAGATAGCGAAGGGTGAAAGTGCGCTGCTTGAACACGTGCTGGCAACATATAGAATTCATAGTGATGACATAAACGACACCTATCGCCTGCCTTCGGGCACATATATATTCTAAGATAATAAATCAACCCAAATAACCGAATGGACCATCCGTTTACGCCCATATTTCATGTAAGGGCAGGATGGTCTTTTTTATTTTCTTTTCTATATTTAAAAAGCGATTGACGCTTACTTATAAACCTATATTACTTGTACATGAAACGCATCTTGATTTCTCCATGCCTTATGTTATTTTTTTGTCTTGGGTTATCTGCCCTCTATGGGCAAACCAAGTTGAGCGATGGTAGTCAGCAAATTAGTCCGCTTACCCGTGAATATGTTTATCCGACACGAATTGTATGGACCAATGGTCATATCGTTCGCGGGGAGAACCTCCTTGTACCCGGAAATGGACAAGCTAATTTGACCAATGATAATATCGTTATTCTTAAGAATAACGATACAGAGCAGAGCGGTATATTACTGGATTTTGGTAAAGAACGAAATGGCGCTTTAGAGCTGGTGACCGGGATGTGGGGTGGTGGAAATGGCGCAAAAAATGTACGTATCCGCTTTGGTGAATCTGTTAGTGAGGCCATGTCCGATATTGGAGAGAAAGGCGCTACAAATGATCATGCCTTGAGAGATTTCAATATGCAGCTGCCCTGGCTAGGGAAAAATCAGACTGGAGAATCCGGTTTTCGTTTCGTACGCATAGACTTTCTAGATAAAAATGCGGAATTACATTTGCGCGAAGTACGTATGATATCAACGTATCGCGATATTCCATATTTAGGCTCATTTAAGTCGAGCGACGAACGACTGAATAACATCTGGGAGGTCGGTGCTTATACGGTTCATTTGAATATGCAAGATTATTTGTGGGATGCTATTAAACGAGACCGCTTGGTATGGGTGGGAGATCTTCACCCTGAAGTCGCGACGATTAATACAGTTTTTGGTTTTAATGATGTTGTGCCGAAGAGTTTAGATTTAGCTAAGATATCCACGCCATTACCAGGTTGGATGTGTGGTATTAGTACCTATTCCATGTGGTGGGTTGTCCTGCACCATGATTGGTATATGGCACATGGTGATAAAAAATACCTCACCGAGCAGAAGCCTTACTTACAAGGATTGGTTCGGCAAATTGTGGGAAAAGTTAAGAATGGAAAAGAGCAAATGGATGGGACGAGGTTCTTGGATTGGCCTTCTAGTGAGGATAGTTTGGCCGTGCATGCTGGTATTCAGGCGATGACGATCATGGCGCTAGAGCGGGCAGCATCATTGGCACAAATTTTAGAGGATTCTGAAACAATGGATCTTTGTACAAGTACTGTGGCAGCTATGCGGAAGTATAAACCCCGACACAATAATTCGAAACAGGCAGCAGCACTTTTGGCGATAAGTGGTTTGATGGATGAAAAGAAAGCATACGATGATGTGCTAAAGGTGGGCGGTGCAAAGAATTTCTCCACTTTCTATGGTTATTACATGCTGGAAGCCATGGCTAAGGCTGGAAAATATAAGGAAGCGATGGATATTATCTCACAGTATTGGGGTGCTATGCTAGATTTGGGGGCAACAAGCTTCTGGGAAGATTTTAATATAGAATGGATTAATAATGCTTCTCCGATTGATCAATTGGTACCTCCGGGTAAGGTGGATATCCATGGCGATTTTGGGGCATATTGCTATAAAGGTTTTCGACACAGCTTTGCGCATGGATGGGCTTCTGGGCCGACGAGCTGGCTGTCGGAGCATGTGCTCGGTATTAAGGTTGCCGAACCCGGAGGGAAGGCTTATTATGTCAGACCACATTTGGGCAATCTGACCTTTGCCGAGGGAACATTTCCTACAAAATATGGTGTTATCCGTGTGAAGCATACAAAGGATAAGAATGGGAAAGTTAAGAGTGAAATATATGCGCCAAGTGAAGTAACTATTCTGCGGTAGATGGGAAGATATAAGAGCGTCTCGACATTACTCATTGTTTTCGTATTACTTGTTCTGCAGTCTATTAACCAGCGTGCCTCCGCGCAGGAGTCTGGTGCGAGCTGGATTGGTGTGCCATTAGGTCCAAGTGATACGGTTAATATCTGGTCTGGGTATCGTAAAAACTTTATGTTGGATGAGGTTCCGGCTACCGCCGTCGCCAAAATTGCTGTAGATAGTAAATATTGGCTTTATGTGAATGGGCAGATGGTGGTATTTGAGGGCGGTCTTAAGCGCGGCCCCAATCCCAAAGATACGTACTATGATGAAGTAGACTTGAAACCTTATCTGAAAAAGGGAAATAACCAATTGGCCATCCTCGTATGGTATTTTGGGAAGAACGGTTTTTCACACAACAGTAGTGGCAAGGCAGCTCTTTTTTTTGAATTGAAAGCAGGTTCAGTAATGGTTTTGACGGATGCTTCATGGAGAGGAAAACGTCTTGTGGAATATAAAACGGCACCAGCACCGATACCTAATTTCAGGTTGCCAGAATCTAATATTTATTATGATGCACAAATAGCAGATTCTACGTGGATGAAGGATGTAGAGGTTTCACCCTCCTTTGCGGAAGTTCTTACCCTTGGGAAAGAAGGTGATTTACCTTGGAATAAATTGGTAAAGCGACCGATTCCATTGTTTAAGGACTTTGGTATACGCAAGTTTGAGACCAAGGATATTATCACGAAAGGGGATACTTTAGTTTGTAAGTTGCCTTACAATATGCAGTTCACACCGTACGTCAGGCTAGCAGGAAAGGCGGGACAAACGGTAAAGTTCTTGACCGATAATTATGTCCATTACCATGGTTCTGCTGAAAATATTAGGGGCGAATATATCACGAAGGAAGGCCAACAGCAGTATGAAAGCCTTGGATGGATCAACGGTCATTATCTATATGTAGTTGCCCCCAATGATGTACAGATACAAGAGGTAGGCTATAGAGAGACAGGATACAACAGTGATTTTGTCGGTGCTTTCCATTCAGATGATGTCTTTTTTAATACGTTGTGGGAAAAGGCTCGGCGCACATTGTATATCACCATGCGCGACACATACATGGATTGTCCTGATCGAGAAAGGGCACAGTGGACGGGGGATGCGGTATTGGAAGCCGAAGAAGCATTTTACGCCTTGGATACTCAGGCACATGCCCTGGCTAGAAAATGGTTGTATGAGGTCTTGTATTGGCAAAGAGAGGACGGTTCTCTTTTTGCACCTGTGCCAGCCGGCAACTGGGATAAAGAATTGCCGGATCAGATTCTAGCCACGGTCGGTTATTACGGTATATGGACCTATTACCTACATACGGGTGATAAGAAGATTCTACAAGACCTATATCCGCGAATTCAGCGCTATCTAAACCTATGGGATAAATATCCTGATGGACTGGTTAAGCTCCGTGCAGGAGGGTGGCAATGGGGTGATTGGGGCGAGAATAAAGACATGTTACTCTTGTATAACCTTTGGTATTATTTAGCGCTAAAAGGAAGTTCTTTAATGGCTGATGAGCTAGGGAAGAATGACGATGCGCAACGCTTAAAGTTAGAAATGGCACATTTCGCGACAAAGTTTAATGAACGTTTTTGGAGGAATGGAGCCTATCGGGATCCTGCTTATACAGGTAAAACCGATGATCGGGTACACGCTTTAGCGGTGTTAGCAGGTATTGCATCACCAGCGCAATACAAGGCGATTCAACATGTTTTTTTACAAGAGGAACATGCTAGTCCCTATATGGAGAAATATGTATTTGAAGCTATGTTTACCATGGGCATACCGACAGAGGCTTTAGCGCGACATAAGAAGCGCTTTGCTTCCATGGTGAATAACACTTACTTTACCACCTTGTTTGAAGGCTGGGGGATTGGTAGTGCCGGGTATGGCGGGGGAACTGTAAACCATGCTTGGAGTGGAGGAGGTTTAACCATCTTGTCGGCATATCTCTGTGGAATCAGACCCTTATCACCAGGCTATGAGGAGATCTTAATCGCACCGCAATTAGGAAATATCAGACAGGCAGCAGCCTCTGTAACATCGGTAAAGGGTGAAGTGACAGTGGATATAAAAGAACATGATAAGGAGTTGTGGCTGACGATAAATATTCCGGAAGGTACTTCTGGGAAAGTGGTGCTACCTGTTGGTCAGTACCAAAATGTTTGGCTCAATAATAAACGCACGAAACAGGTTTCTACAAAACCTAACAAAAATAAAAATATATACCATCGAGAGGATCGTAGTCTTTGGATCGCTCCTGGAAAATGGGTCATTAAAGCACAAAAATAAAAGTAACGTAATGAAGAAAGACTTGTTATATATAGCGACTCTGCTTTGCCTTTTGTCGATTTCCTTTATCGCGAAAGCGACAATCCGTCCCACGTACCTTCGCGTGGAATACAAGATAAATCCCTTTCTTGATGATCGTAAACCGCGATTGAGCTGGGAACTTGTGGCGGAAGGATTTGACAATAAACAAACAGCTTACCAGATAATTGTGGCTTCTTCATCTGAAAAGCTGAATAAAGGAGTAGGAGATCTATGGGATAGTAAAAAGGTGGCTAGTAATCAGACCAATCAAGTGTATTATAAGGGAGCTGCGCTAAAGTCGGGGCAGCAAGTGTGGTGGAAAGTAAGGGTATGGAATCAAGATGGGGTGGCTGGTCGCTGGAGCGATAACGCACGCTGGGAAATGGGGAAGCTGGACGAATCGGCTTGGAGAGCAAAGTGGGTGGGTAAGGATTTAAATCATTTGGCTAAAGGAGGTGCGTATGAGTTACCTCCGTCTCCCTATTTACGTAAGGAAGCTGTATTGACCAAACCTGTTAAAGAGGCTCGTTTATATATTAGTTCGTTAGGGATACATAACTTTTATATTAATGGTGAAAAAGTGGGAGATGACTTCTTTAGTTCGGGGTGGACCGATTACAATAAGCGGGTCTACTATCAGGTTTATGACGTGACAACGAAGGTGAAGAAAGGCAACAACGCTTTTGGTGCTATTTTAGGTACAGGTTGGTATGCTGGTTATTTAGGATATGCATTGCTGGTCGGTACACCGCAGGTGAATCAGTTTTATGGAAAATTTCCGATGCTAAAAGCGCAGATTGAAATCGTGTATCAAGATGGTTCCCGTGAAACGGTTTCAACGGATAAATCATGGAAATGGGGCCTTGGAAATGTGCAGGAGGCAGACATGTTGCAGGGAGAGAGGTACGATGCACGTCAGCTATCAACAAAGTGGAGTATGGTTGGTTTTAATGACTCGAAGTGGGAGCCGATTGGGGAGTTTGAAAATAAACCAGGTCAACTGCTGCAACTCTATCCAGGAGAACCCGTACGTGTTGTTAAAGAGCTTTCTGCAAAAACTATAAAAAAGGTCGGACAAAACAAATACATAGTTGATTTTGGACAAAACTTTGCCGGTATAATCCGTTTAAAGCAACGTGGCATCGCGGGAGACTCTTTGGTTTTTCGATATGGAGAGATGCTTCATCCGGATGGAAGCTTGGTAACAGAGAATCTACGCAAAGCTCGTGCGACCGATACCTATATTTTTAGAGGTGATAGTAACGCAGAGCAGTGGGAACCAAGTTTCACCTACCATGGTTTTCAATTTGTGGAAATCTCCGGACTCAAGGAGGAACCGAAGCCCGATTTTCTGACGGGTTTAGCAATGAGCTCGGACTTACACGAGGCGGGTCAGTTTCAAACGGATAACAGTCTCTTGAATCAATTGTACCAAAATATTGTGTGGACACAGCGTGCCAATTATCTGGATATTCCTACGGATTGTCCACAACGTGATGAACGACTAGGTTGGACGGGCGATGCACAAGTATACATGCGGTCCGCGATTTTTAACAATGATATTGCTGCATTTCACAAAAAATGGATTCAGGACCTTAGTGATGCGCAATGGGAAAATGGAGCATATCCTATATATGCTCCTATTCCAAAAAACAAAGCTGGATTTGCAGCGATCCGCCCGTCGGATTCATTCTCTCCGGGCTGGTCTGAGGCGGGTATCATTTGTGCTTACGAAGTTTTTAAAGCGTATGGTGATCACGAAGTGGTGAAGCAGTCGTACCCGAATATGCTCCGCTTTATGGAGTTCCTTAAAGGTCGTACGACGAATCATATTTTCCCTGAAGGAGCTTTTGCTGATATTGAACCGAAAGGTGGATTCGGAGATTGGCTGTCGGTAGGGAAGAAGACGAGCCCCGATTTGATTGCATCGATCTATTATTTCTACTGTAATAAGTTAATGAGAGAGATGAGTGCGGCTATCGGACGAAAGGAGGAGGCCGATTATTTCGATACAGAAATGAAGGCTTCTCAAGCGAGGTTTAAGGCGCGTTATATTGCTGCTGACGGAAAGTTGAAGACACAGGATAGCTTGTATGGTGATGGAAGTGGCTATGTAGAGGGCCAAGGAGGATTCTCTGGTCACACACAAACGGCCTATGCTAACGCCATCTATGCAGGTATCCTTTCTCCTGAAGGTGAAAAGCAAGCTGGAGCCTATCTGCAAGAGCTGATTACCGCTAACGGTGGCCGATTGGCGACAGGTTTTTTAGGTTTTAAACCACTCTTACCGGCCCTTAGTAAAGTTGGCGCATCGGATCAGGCCTATAAGCTGATCTTGAGTACAGAATACCCTTCTCTAGGTTACGAAATTGTAAATGGAGCAACGTCTATCTGGGAACGGTGGGACAGCTACATTAAAGGTAAAGGTTTTGTACACAATGCCGCTATGAATTCTTTTAGTCATTACGCTTTTGGATCTGTCAATGAATGGATGTTTGAAAATATTTTGGGTATTAAGTCCCTGGAAAATGGGTATCGGAAGATTGTGGTGCGACCGGAGATTGGACAGAATGGAATCAAAAAAGCGAGTGGGAGCTACCGTTCTATAAATGGACTTATACAATCTGCTTGGGAAATCCAAGGCGCGCATGTTGTACAAGAGGTAGATATCCCTGTGAACACGAGTGCCCTGTGTTACGTGAGGGCGGCCTCACCGAAAGATATTCTTCTTAATGGGAAGCCTTTAGATCGTACCTTTCTAAGAGATCGCGTTACTCAGGAGGGAGAGGAGATCATCCTGAAACTTGGGTCCGGCAAGTATATTATAAAGTCAATTTTTTCATTACCTTAGATCTATTCAAACCATATAGATCTATAAATGCCTAATTTAGTGAGCGAGTTTTTAAAGACGTTACAGATAAATGATTTTTCGGCCACACCTAAATATCAGCAGCTTGGATCTGCTATTATAGATGCGGTGAAGCAAGGAACGCTTAAAAAGGACGACATGCTTCCTTCGATTAATGAGTTGAGTGTATATGTTGATATTTCACGGGACACGGTGGAAAAGGCCTATAAGTTTTTGAAAACGCAAGGCGTCATCGCATCTATTCCAGGGAAAGGATATTATGTTGCTACTGCTGATGTGCAGAATCGCGTTAAAATTGCATTTTTTCTAAATAAACTAAGTACGCATAAAAAGCTGGTGTATGACTCTTTTGCAGCAGAGATGAGCGATGCGGCAGCCATAGATTTGTTTGTATACAACAGTGACATATCCTTTCTTAGAAATCTACTCGGTAATATGAGTAATAACTATGACCATTATGTACTTTTTCCCCACTTTAAGGAAGGGAGGGATCAGGCTGCAGATGTCATAAATAAGTTAATCCCGACAGGTAAACTGGTGTTGTTGGGCAAATATATTGAAGATATCAATGATCGTTTTCCGGCTGTGTTTGAAAATTATGAAAAGGACATATACGGTGCTTTAGAAGAGTCTCTTTCCGCTTTAAGTAAATATACGACGTTGAAGCTTATTTTTCCGGATAATAGCGATTACCCCAAAGCTATTATTAAGGGTTTTTATAAGTTTTGCCAACAGTATGCTTTTAATCACCTGTTGGTTAGTGACCTCAGTAAAGAGAAGGTGGAGAAAAGTGCTTGTTACATTAATCTTGCTGAGGATGATCTCGTACAACTTTTGGATAAGATTATCCGAAAAAAACTGCAGGTCGGACAGGATGTTGGTGTGATCTCTTACAATGAAACACCGCTAAAGAAATTTATCCTCAATGGGATTACTACGATTTCGACCGATTTTGAGTATATGGGTAGACTTGCTGCGAATCTTATTAAAAACAAGTCTGTAGAACACCTAGAGGCGCCTTTTTATTTAACAATGCGGGCTTCCATTTAGACGTTAAAAAATCTCCTTTGTATAAAAGGAGGATGGGATTCATACATAGACAGTGACGATTGATTTTTCTTCGAAGATATTGTCGTTTCGATTTCAAACTTTATTTCTAAATTAGCCCTCCATAAATTGGAAGGATTTGCAGTATGGGGAAGACATAATGTCCCCAATATTGTGAGGTAAGGTTATGTTTGAGAAAGACAGATTAGATGAAGATTTGCTGGTTGCTCTTCTCGTAAAGGGAGATAGAGACGCTTTTTCTCAGCTTTATGCGCGATACTCCTCGGACTTGCTGCACCGACTCAACAAACTTCTACCCGACGAAGAAGCAGTTCTTGAAATACACCAAATCGCATTTGTCCGCCTATGGGAAATTCGGGAACGCGTCCGTATTGAGCAAGGCATATGGTCTCTATTACATACCATAGCGCGAAATCTCGTAGTCGACTATTTTCGAAAGTCGGCCACAAATGAAGCCGTCAGAAATGCGTTACTTACACAAGCAACACTGTATTATGAATTAGACGAACCGACGAATCAGGTCGAAGAAATGTCTACGCTATTGTCAGCGACGATCGACCGACTACCGGCTAAGCGAAAAGAAATTTTTCTATTGTGTAAGTTTCAAGGAAAGAGCTACGAAGAAGTGGCACAGCTGCAAGGCGTTTCCATCGGAACGGTAAAAGACCATATGGCAAAAGCAATGCGCTTTTTAAAGACAGAGCTAGGCGGAGCATTGTTCTCCCTGTTCTTGGCACTAGTCCACGCTTGGAGATAATTTTCGTATTCGAAAAGTCTCTCGCGAAAAAAAATCAAAAAAACTTTTTTTATGAACATAGATTTTATCTGTGCCCTACGTATTATACGTAAAGGCGGCACGGAAGAGGTCTGCTATTGGAGAAAAAATGAAGAACAGGAACGATCTTTTTGACTTGTATTTAGCGGGGAAATGTACACCTGAAGAGGCTGAGCAATTTGTGTCAGGCTTGTCGGATGATCAATTCTGTGCGGAATTAGAGGTACGAGTGGATGAAGTGTTCCGACAGGAACTTAGAGAAAATGAGGTGCTGCCCGATATGGTTCGACTTTCGAAAGAACAATATGTAAGCATTGAAGCTTTGATCTTCACCACCGTAGCCGAAAATGAAGAAGAGCGCGTAAGGTCTATTTCATCTACAATCTGGCGATGGGCTGCCGCCGCTGCTGCAATCATTATTTTTTATGTGGGATTTGACCAATGGAATAAGGACCACAGCATGATAACAGGGGGAGGTCCTATAGCAGCCGTACAGGATACTACAGAAACACCGACAGGCGTAACATTAACATTGCCGAACGGTCAAGTGGTAGCGTTGGCAGATCATGAAGCCGCACAATACGCTTCTCGGGAAAAGCAAGATGGCGTTTCCTTTTATGAGCTAAAGGCATCCGATGTTGTACAGGAACCAATGGTACAACAAATCAATGTGCCCCAAGGTCAGACGGGCGCTGTTGTGTTAACCGATGGAACCAAAGTGTGGCTCAACGCAAACTCCAGCTTAACCTATGATGTGAACTTCGTAGGGAATGAACGTTTGGTAAAACTCCAAGGCGAGGCTTATTTCGAGGTAACGCCTAATAAAGAGAAACCGTTTATTGTCGAGTCTAAAAATCAACAAGTGAAAGTCTTAGGGACGCACTTCAATGTGAAGGCCTATACGGTGAGTCATGTTATAACGACGCTATTAGAAGGGAAGGTACAAGTTTCAACGGGTGCGAAGGAACGTATTCTGAAACCCGGACAAAGTAGTGTTGTAGGTTTTAATGATAGTGATATTAAAGTTGTGCCTGCTATATGCTATGAGGTTAATGCCTGGCGAAATAATGAGTTTGCTTTCTACGACGCAACATTAAATGACATATCCGATGAATTGTCGCGCTGGTATGGCGTGGAAGTGCAGGTGGTTGGACGCTCGGATTCCTTTGGTTTTACCGGGGTGATTTCGCGTGAAAAAAGTCTGCCAGAAGTATTAGAAATATTGCGCCGCACAGGGCAAATAAGATATCACATAGTGCCAACCGGGCTAAAAGAAAGGAGGATTATTTTGATGCTATAGTTTTACACAACAACAAACCAACTAAGTGCTACGCTTCTAGAAGCATAGCTGACCGTAAATGATGAACAAATAAATTACTACCAATGAAATTAATGAATGCCACGGCAATCTTGAAAAGAGTTGCCCTGGGTAAGCGTATCGTAATGATATTGTTAGCACTGGTGTGCGGACAATTGACGATGGCGGCGTTTGCGCAGAAAGTGACCATAAACCGAAAAGGAATAACACTAGCTGAAGTGTTTAATGAAATAAAAAGACAATGTAATTGTGATTTCTTTTACAATGAATCGCTTGTAAAATCTAATTCTGCTGTGGATCTAAACATGCAGAATGCCACCGTACATGAGGTGCTTGACTACTGCTTTAAAAATCAGCCACTCAAATACACAATTGATAATAAAACAATTGTTATTACAGCAAAACCTTCATCTGTAAAACAACAAAAAGTACAGGTTCGTGGCCGTGTGATGGATTATCAAGGTAAGCCCTTGCCGGGGATCACGGTTGGTGAAAAAGATAACGCCAAGAATCTGGTAGGGACAGATGTGGATGGAACATTCCAAATCTCGGTAACGAGTGGCAATGCTACTTTGGTATTCAAGAGTTTGGGTTATGAAACATTAAGTGTGCCGTTACAGCAAAAAACTTGGCTAGAGGTTCGTCTTACGCCGGTAGAAAACCAACTGGATGATGTGGTTGTAACGGGCTACCAAAAATTAGAGAAAAAATCGTTGACAGGATCTATCGCTACGGTAAATATGGCACAACTGGAGAAGATTTTCCAACCTAATATTGACAAGTTATTGCAAGGACAGGTACCGGGACTTACGGTGATGAGTACGTCAGGTGCTCCGGGTGCAATGCCGCAGATCCGTATCCGAGGAACGGCCACTTTGAGTGGTAATGTGCAACCGCTATGGGTGGTAGATGGTATTATCTTAGACGATGCGGTGAATGTGTCAGTCGATGATATTATGACAAACCGGAACCTTATTGCGTCTGGAATTGGCGGGGTGAACGTCGAAGATATTGAAAGCATCAACGTATTGAAAGATGCTGCAGCGACTGCAATTTATGGTACGCGGGCAGCAAATGGCGTTATTGTGATCACGTCCAAGAAAGGTCGTGCCGGGAAGACCAGAATTGGTTTTACAAGCAATGCTTCTTTTGGAGAGCGACCACGCATTGAAGATGCTTATATGATGAATTCTAAGGAACGCATTGATGTGAACTTGGAGATGATAAAACGAGGGGCTTTCAATGCAGTAACAGCAGCCGTTGGTCAATACAATACGGTATCAGATTTTGAACGCTACTTTATTGACCTGACAGATAAAAAGATTACATGGGAAGAGTTTAACCAACGTGTCAATTATCTTGAAACAGTCAATACCGACTGGTTCAAGCACTTATTCAGAACTTCCTTTTCAAACAGACAGAACCTCAGTGTATCTGGCGGTGATGAAAAAACAACATTCTATGCTTCTGGAAGTTACCTGAATGATCAGGCGACAGCGAAAGGGGTTGGACAAAAGACATATACAGGATCTCTTAAAGTATACACTAAAATCTATAATAAGATTCGCCTGGGCGTGATGATGGATATTAATGCGCGCGAGAACAATAGTTTCTTTGCCGTAGATTCTAAAGAAAATCCATTTGAGTACGCGATCTACACCACGCGTGCGCAACCGGCACTCAATCCTGATGGTACGTACAGCCACTTTTACCTGAACGAACAGAAATACAATTTCTTGGAAAACAGAGATAAGGGATGGCGGGATTCTAGAAACTTCGGTCTTCGAGGCTCTGTGGATCTTGAATACAAGGTGCTGAAGGACGTAACATTTAATAGTTTGTTCTCCTATGCAAAACAAAATACAACCGATGAAGATATCGCTGTTGATGACAGTTACTTTGTACGCATCCGTAAAAGAAACGATCGTGAGATCGTGAACGGACAATATAAATATACATGGACTGAAGGCGGTTATCGTAAAGATCGGAGTTCATACAATGGGTCTATTACTTTCCGAAATCAGTTGACTTACAACCCGATGTTCAAGGAAGTGCATTACCTTAATGTAATGGTCGGTCAGGAAGTCCGCAAGTCTAAAACAACAGACGTCTCAACAGAAATTTATGGTTATTCCCATGATCGAGGACATCAACAAGTCCCACAGTATGATTATATGAAGAAAATTGGTGTTCCCTACTGGAAAGAGAATCTAAGCGATGGTGCTAATGTTTCTTATTTCGGGGCGGTAAACTATACTTACGATAATCGATACACTTTGAGTTTCAATGTGCGGACAGATGGTTCCAATCGTTTTGGTTTAAAAACCAATCAATTGTTTCAACCGTTGTGGGCAATTGGTGCCAATTATCAAATGAAAGAAGAACGCTTCTTGCGTGATGTAGATTGGTTATCATACCTTACTTTGAAAGGCTCTTATGGTAGTCAAGGGAATGTTGCGGCACAGGCCTATTCAGACCTTGTGGCGAATATTGGTGCCGTAGTGCCAGAGAATCCAAGCAATTACTTAACTATTATCGCGCCTAAGAATCCGAACCTTAAGTGGGAGCAGACTTATACAGGAAATGTAGCCTTAGAAGCAGGTTTCTTTAAGAGACGCTTGATGTTCAATGTTGAATGGTACAATAAGAAAGCGATGGATCTGTTGGGAAATCGTCAGGTTTCACAAGTGACTGGCTTTGAGAGTGTGCAGGTAAACTGGGCTTCGATGCTGAACCGCGGTTGGGAGTTCTCGCTAAACACCATCAATATCGATAATGAGAAATTTAGATGGTCTTCTAATATCAACTATGGATTTAACAAAAACAAGGTGTTGGATGTATACACCAAGCCAACGGTACAGAATCTAACGAATCCGAGACGAAGCAATTATGCGGCGACAGCTATTGTTGGGGAGCCGATTGATGGATTGTGGTCTTATCGCTATGCAGGACTAAATGAGGCTGGAAGAGCTACATTTTATACGGCTAAAGAAGGCGAGAAGGTATTGTATGGGATGACGAATACCAATGGACTGGCATATTCTGGGGTCATGAATCCTACTTCGCAGGTCGGATTTACTAATACATTTACCTATAAACGAGTGACATTATCGGCTCTTTTCATTGGTAGTTTTGGCAACGTGATGCGTTTACGTAATATGTCTAATGGTAGTTACTTAGGCTTCCCGGATCCAACTCAAAATATGTCTAAAGAATGGGTGAACCGTTGGAAGAACCCAGGCGATGAGGCGCATACGAATATCCCTGTTCTAGAGGTCGGTACCGATACACAATTGACCGCGCTTGCACCAACAAATGGAACTATGTTTGATAATTCGGATTTACGCACCGTAAAAGGTGATTTTATCCGTCTCCAGAATGTTTCTATTAGCTACGATTATTTTACACCTAGGCTGCGTGCTTTAGGCGTACAAAATATACGTTTGGCATTACAGGGAAATAACCTTCATGTGTGGAAAGATAAAGCATTGAAAGGTCAAGATCCGGAAGCACAAGGATCGAGTGTTGTTGCATATTCAGATACTAGAAATAGAAATATAAATTTCGGCAATACCTTCCTTCCGGTACCTCGTTCATATTCTTTATCTCTATCGGTTCAATTTTAATATTTAAGCAAATGAAAACTATTTTAAGATATAGCCTGTTACTGGTGGTTTTACTGGCATTCGGTTCTTGCAAAGATATGTTGGATATCAAGCCGGTGCATAGCATGATGCCGAAATCGCTGGAAGACTATGAGGCTGTTCTATTGGGCGGATACCCAAGGACAGATTTCTTTATCAAGACAGAGATGTTGACGGATAATATATATGCGAATCTAAATGCAGAGGTTCAACCTACGCAGGAGAACGAGCGTTGGTTTACTTTCGCACCCTCACTTTTACCACCGGAATCACTTGTGGATCCGTACTGGGGGCAGCTTTACAAGAGTATCTATTACGCAAATACGGTCTTAGATAACCTAAAGAAACTGGAGGTTACGCCACTTCAGCAGCAACTTTTTGAACAGGTTCAAGGGGAAGCTTATGCATTGCGTGCATTTAGTTATTTCTACCTGATTAATTTTTATGCGGATGTGTACGATGTAAAAAACTTGAATGCGCCAGGCGTCCCGATGCCCTTGACGGCCGACGATGTAAATGCGAATGCTGGAAATAATGTGCGAACACCTATAGGAGATGTCTGGAACCAGATTGTAGCCGATATCGATAAGGCGAGCCAGCTATTGTCTGGAAAGAAGATCACAGATCGCTACCGTTTTTCATCCAATACATTGGAACTCTTCAGGGCGCGTGTAGACCTTATGATGGGTAATTATGAATCGGCTATAGCACATGCTAAAACTGTTATTGATTTCTATCCTTTGGCCGATCTTTCGGGATTAGAGAAACGCTTGGCGGAAAGTGGCGCCAAAAACGTGTTGACTTATATATATGGCTTTGTGGATACCCAAGCAAATAAAGAGCTATTGTTTTTTACTGGCGGTAGAGCTGGAACCAACCCTTATTATTATGCAACGGGTTCGATGAAACCTTCTTTAGATTTGTTGACGTTAACAAAGCGTTACGGGGAATTAACAGATTATAGACAGTTTATTTTTGATCCATTTGAAGAGAATGCTGTTCAAGCAATAAAAACGGGGAAGACTGTTTACAAGATGTACGCGAGTCAGGATTTGATTTGGTACTATGTCGGGTTTAAGGCAAGTGAGGCTTACCTTATTCGGGCAGAGGCACAGGCTAGATTGGGTAAAGATGAGCTCGCCTTGAAAGATATAAACCAAATTTTAGCGAGCCGTATGCGTAAGGATTTTGTCGTAACGTTGAAAGCAACTGACTTTGCAAATAATGCGGCTGTGTTGGATCGGATCTTAGCAGAGCGCCGGTTGGAGTTGGGGCTTGATGCAGGTTTACGATTTATGGATTTACGCCGGTTAGGAAAGCCTGAGATCCAACATGTGTTTAAGGATGCCCGGGTGTATACCTTGGCGAAAGATGATTCACGCTATTTGATGCAGATTCCACCTTCTGAGTCTGAGAATAGCCCTAATATGCCTTTAAATCCAAGATAAAATGAAACAAAACAAAATACTTTTTTATGCTTTTATGGGGGTTCTGTTGTTGAACTTTACATGGACTAGTTGTACTAAAGAAGCCAGTATAGTGCCTTCTGAAAGCTTAGGTTTTGAACAGCAGTTCAAACCAAAGGAGGATGCGAACCCGATTGAGAAATCTTTATTTAACGACTACAATGTTTGGGTACGGATGGATTTTAACGAGTCGCGAGAGGTATATAACGCTTATCTGGGACAGGATGTAAATAACGCTCGTTTTCCAGCACAAAAAGTCGATCAGAATATGCGGCAGAGTGCTTATGTATATATGCAAACGCTACTGTCTAATGTTTCTAAGGTTTATGCGCAACAGGTTATGCCTAACGAGGTTTTCTTTGTGAAAACGTATGGACATCCTGCTTATGGCTATCAGTTTAATGTTATTGCTCGGAATAGACTGGCTTTTGTTTGGCCTAATGCCACTTATGGTGCACAGCCTGTAGTGGATCCCGACACACACTATTACAGAGATTCGGTATTGACGAAAGCGGTGTGGGATAATCTGAGTAGAATGATAAGCGATCGTATTACGGAAGAGATACCAGGGTTTGAAAAAATTGGTAAACCGTATGATGGTGGAGCTGCATTTACAAAGATTCGTGATCAGTATTTTATTGATTATGACTTGGCCAAAAGAAATAGAGATTGGCAGACATTGGCTGACCAAGGGGGGTATCTAGACGCATATTCTTCTGCATCCTTTAAGGATGAATATGCGGCTTTCTTCAAACTTATTTTATTAGAGTCTTATGCAAATATCAATAAAAATTATTTAGAAGGAAATGCAATGCGCAGACAGAAGTATGATTTGTTTGTGAAATATTTTCGAGACACCTACAACTGGGATATCCAGGCAGCGGGAAACAAATACCGTGAAATGCTAAGTAGCTTTCAGTAAGAGGATAGCGGGTATAAAAATAGGCCATCAAGTATAAATAAAGGATTAAGTAAATAGATAGTATGAAAATTTTAAAAATGATGCTGTTGTTAGCCCTTCCGGGTGCAGCAGTTGCGCAGAAATCAAATTTTGCAATTGACGGTAAGATCCAACAACCGCAAAAAAATGGACAGATATTCCTGTCTATCCGTACGCCAAACAGTCAGCTATTGGACTCGGTAAAGGTAACTAATGGAAGTTTTGCTTTCAAAGGAGAGGCAAATGGTCCTACGATGGTTTATATTGTTTACGATCAGGAGAATAAAGGTTGGGACAATATTGGCAGAAATGGTGACATGATTGGTTTCTATGTCGATAAGGGCAAGACAACGATTCTGGCTAAAGATTCGGTGAAGACGGCCGCGATCAAAGGGAGTGCATTGCAAGATGCGCATGTTGCGTATAAAAACCTGTTGAAGGAGTCTGAGGATGGTATCAATGCTATTAATTTAAAATATAGCAGTGCCACTCCTGAACAACGTAAAGACGAATCGTTTGCAACACCATTGCGGGAGCAGTACATGAAATTTGCAGATAAGAAGAAACAACTGCAACAAGATTATATTGCGAAAAATCCATCTTCTTATTTCAGTTTGTTAGCGATTCAAGATCAGTTGTATTCGGGGTCCGAAATCCTCGCTTTAGAACCTGACTTTAACCGTTTATCCACCGCTGTCCGTGATTCCGAAGCGGGACAGGCTTTTGCCAAACAAATTGCGGCTGCAAAAGCGACTGAGGTGGGAGTGTTAGCGCCTGATTTTACGCAGAACGATGTGAACGACAATCCCGTCAAGTTATCTGACTTTAGAGGGAAGTATGTGCTATTGGATTTTTGGGCGTCATGGTGCGGTCCTTGTCGTGCAGAGAATCCTAATGTCGTAGCAGCGTATGCGAAATTTAAGGATAAGAATTTCACTGTTTTAGGTGTTTCTTTAGATCAACCGGGTAAGAAAGATTTATGGTTGAAAGCAATCGAGGCTGATAAATTGACTTGGACGAATGTGAGCGATTTAAAGTTCTGGAATAATGAAGCGGCGAAGTTGTATGGTGTCCGTGGTGTGCCTCAAAACTTTTTGATCGGTCCGGATGGAAAGATTGTAGCGAAGGATTTGCGTGGTGAAGCGTTGCATGAGAAATTGGCAGAATTATTATAGTAGACGAATGAATAGACAAATTATGAGAAAGATAAAGGCAGCAGCAGTGCTGTCTTTTTTTTCCGTTCTTGGCGTGCAGGCGCAAGACGGAGGTAAAGTTGTGCTGGAAGGAAGGGTAGATCGGAAGTTTGATAATACGAAGGTGTTCCTATATAATAACATTACAGGAGAAAATGATACAGCTGTTGTGCGTGATGGTGCGTGGCGGATGGAAAGACCTTTTTCTGGTCCTACGCGACACATGCTGGCCGCGGAAGCGGAGTCAAAAAAACATGGTGGTTATGCTCCTTTCGGAATTTTGATCGGTGAGCCTTCCAAGATTATTATTGAAGGTGATCTGGAGTCTTTTTATACGGCTCAGGTTTCAGGATCCAAAGCACATGATGTGCTCAATGCGTACAACCGATTGGTAGGCGAAACAAATGAAGCGGAAGCGTTAATGACGGTGGTACGTAACCATCCTAATTCTTTTGCGTCGGCTTTTATTCTGGAGCGTTATGGGAAGGTATTGACGCCCGAGCAAGCTTTAGCTTGTTACGAAGGCTTGTCGGATGCGGTGAAAAAAACGGATTATGGAAAGTCTGCCGGAAATCAGATTCAGGGGGCTTTACTTTCTAAGGAAGGTGCGCTGGTAAAGAATTTTAGTTTACCGAATGAAAAAGGAGAGAACATTGATTTTGCAGTGTTTAAAGGGAAATATATTCTGTTGGATTTTTGGGCATCCTGGTGTGGCCCTTGTATAGAGGAGTTCAAAACGTTACGTGAGGTCTATGCACAATACAAAAAATCAGCGCCTTTTGAAATTGTTAGTATCTCTACCGATAAAAGTGAGGGTGCATGGAAAAAAGCGTTACAAAATCAGCAGCTTCCTTGGGTGCAGCTGCATGACCTGCCCGAGGATCAAGCGGTCGCCTCAAAGCGGTTTGCTGTAACAACATTACCGACTACTTTTTTGATCGACCCGGAAGGTAAGATCATAAAGAAGAATATCCGTGGAAATGATCTTAAGGTTTATTTGCAGGAGTTGTTCTCTAAGTAGGAGTAACTTTTAGGCTTTTTGTCTCCCTATTGTTGTGTAAGCAAGTGATGGGTGGAGTGAAAGTCGTTATACTTGAAATTTATTTAATGATAAATTGAAAACGTAGGAGTCTAAACCCTACGTTTTTTTTGTTTCGTGCTATGATATTTTACTTTCTTGTTAATTGTGCTGTTGAAACTATACTTTTTTTACTTACCTTAGATTTTATAATATCAAGGGGTCTGCCATGATTTTTTGATACGAACTAACCTTTTTCATTGCTAACAGTTGGAAAGATGACGTCGCTTAATTCCGATAAAATCCTTTTTGATAAGTACTATAAACAACTATGCTATTTTGCATGGCAGATGGTACGTGATCAAAATTTGGCGGAAGATTTGGCACAAGATGCATTTGTAGCTTATTTCCAGCGAAAGAATACCGTATCGATTGATGAAACGGCAATTAAATCCTTTCTTTATTCCTCTGTGAAATTTTCGGTCTACAATCGACATCGTAAAAGTTTAACGGAACGAAAATTTTGGCAACGTATTGGTTTTAAAGAAACTGATGATGTTGATTATGAACATCAAATTATAAGAGCTGAATTTATGGCTGCGTTGGCAGAAAGTATGGCAAAGTTACCAGAAGGTTGTCGAATGGTAATGACCATGAGCTTTGTGGATGGCTTGTCAAACGATGAGATTGCATCACAATTGGCATTAAGTGTAAATACAATTAAGACGCAAAAACAACGAGGACTGAATTTTTTACGTAAAAACTTACGTGCTGACTATTTCTCAATTTTATTCGCATTTTTTCTCACGACAGTCAGGTAAATTTTTTTTATTTTTTTTGTCACCCCAATTCATGATTTAGGTTTCTTACATCCAGATTATGAATAAAACCTCATTTGCCATATCGTCCATTCTGATTAAATGCTATCAACGCGAACAGCTTTCTAGTTCGGAGAATAACATATTGCAGGCTTGGCTATTAGAGAAAAATGGCCAAAATAAGCAACTTTTTGATGAACTTATGGCTAAAGAAGGAGATAGAGAGACGAATTGGTTGGCTTCTATGGATCAGGAAAAGGCGTGGGAACGTATACAACATAAAAGAAAACCCCAAAAGCGAAAAACTATCATTTGGTCTGCCGCCGCCATGTTGGCTGTTGTGTTTGCTTCTGCAGTTTATTGGTATATAGGGGGAACATCAAAACCTGTCGACAACCCACGTTATGTAGAAAGTACAAATACAAAATATAAAAATGACGTCCTGCCGGCTAATCTTGGCGCACATATCATCTTAGCTAATGGAGAGGAGATCGCGGTGTCGGATACTTTGAGAGTTGCTGTCAACGGAAACATGATGAGCCATGGAGAGACAGAGGTTATCCCTTCTGTTCATGCTCCCACTGCGTTGAATACCTTGGTTGTACCTGCGGCTAATTTCTTTAAAATATCGCTTGCAGATGGAACCAATGTATGGGTTAATTCCAGTAGTGAACTTCGTTTTCCAGCACAATTTGCGAAGAATGAGCGACGTGTTTTCTTAAAAGGAGAAGCGTATTTTGAGGTTGCAAAAGATGCTTCAAAACCCTTTTATGTGGAAACAGGAGACATGAAGGTGCGAGTATTAGGTACGCATTTTAATGTTTCAGCGTATGAACAAAGAAATAAAACAACCCTTCTAGAAGGCAGTGTCGAAGTGACTAGCGCAACAAAATCGGTGGTTATTGCTCCTGGGCAAAGCGCAGAATGGACGGAGGGGAGCCTTCGCGTACGAAAGGCAAACCTTCAAAAAGTTATGGCTTGGAAAAATAATGAGTTTTTCTTCCAAGAGGATAATATCGTCAGTATTGCCAATCAGTTAAAGCAATGGTACGACCTGGATATTTCCTTGACTAAAGAAGTGTCATTAACCGAAACTTATTCCGGTGAAATACGTCGTGATGTACGGTTGTCGGAGGTCTTAAAGATGCTTGAATTCGTTAGTAAATTAGATTTTACACTAGACAAGAATAAACTATTAATCACTAAAAAATAAACGATATGGAAAAACGATACATCTAGAAATAAAAAACAGGAGTGTTCCAGCACCCCTGTTAAACATTAAGTTAAATAGAATACTAATCTTACACATTAACCCAATTACTCAAATGTATGAATAACTTCTCATTTGGCAAAGTCCTTAGTGGCTGTAAAGCAGTGCCTTTGCCAATAATTCTCCGAATTATGAAATTAACAACCGCTCTATTGTTGGTTTTTATGACTTCGGTTTATGCCGAAGGGAACGCCCAAAAGGTTACCCTATCCCTTCGTAATGCTAAACTGGAAGATGCTTTTAAACAAATTAGCAAACAGACAGATTACAAATTTCTGTACAGTGATGAGGTTCTAAAACGATCTTCACGTGTGACGATGGATGTACGGAATTCAAGTCTTTTGGAGGCACTCAATATGTTGCTGCCCGGCAGTAAGTACTCGTATAAGATTATTGCTGAAACCATATCAATAACATATAAAGAAGCGTCTCCTACGGTAGATCCTGTTACTGCTGAAGAACAAAACCGTATTACCGGTAAGATCACAGGGGAAGAAGGAAAACCATTGGCAGGAGTGACCATCACAATAAAAGGGAGTGCTATTTCTGTGATGTCCGATCAAAATGGTGATTTTTCTATCGCAGCACCAAATGGTGCCACGTTAGTCTTTCGATATGTTGGATATTCAGATCGGGAAGTTGCTATTGGAAACCGGTCAGCTATTAACGTACAAATGAAACTAGAGCAAAGCGAAATTGAAGAGGTGGTTGTTACTGGTATGGGAATGCGTGTCGACAAGCGTTTGTTTACAGGGGCAACTTCCAAGGTGTCGGGTGCAGATGCACAGATTGGAGGTTTGCCTGATCCTAGCCGTGGCCTTGAGGGAAGGGTTGCGGGTGTTTCTGTACAAAATGTTAGCGGTACATTTGGTACAGCGCCTCGTATCCGTGTGCGTGGAGCAACTTCTATTTATGGTAGTTCTAAGCCGTTGTGGGTTGTCGATGGTATGATTGTCGAAGATGTTGCCGACGTAAATGCGGATCAGCTATCCTCGGGAGATGCCTTAACATTGATTAGTTCTGCTGTAGCGGGGTTAAACGCCAATGACATTGAATCTTTTCAGATTTTGAAAGATGGTTCGGCAACTTCCATTTATGGTGCCCGTGCTATGGCAGGGGTTATCGTAATAACAACAAAGCGAGGGTCCTCAGGAAGAAGCTCTGTGAACTATTCAGGAGAATATACTTCTCGCGCTATTCCACGTTATTCGGAGTTCAATATCATGAACTCGCAGGAACAAATGTCGGTGTATCAAGATATGTACAATAAAGGATATTTGCGCTTGGCAGAAACATCAAATGCTTCATCAAGTGGGGTCTACGGTAAGATGTACGATTTGATAAATAAAGGACAACTATACAATGATCTTTTTGGAGATCAAAAAAACGTTAACGCTTATTTGAGAGAAGCGGAGTACCGCAACACGGATTGGTTCAAAGAGTTGTTCAGTACGGGCTTGCAACATAATCACTCCGTTAGTATGGCTTCAGGTAATGAGAAATCTCAATACTATAGCTCTGTAAGTGCTTTGGTAGATCCAGGCTGGACGAAACGCAGTGGTGTAAATCGGTATACGGCAAATTTGAATGCCAACTATAATATCCTACCTACGCTGAAGTTAAATTTGATTACTAATGGCTCATACCGGGATCAGCAAGCTCCTGGGACACTAGGACAGGCTACTGATGTCGTGTTTGGTGAAGTGAAACGAGATTTTGACATTAACCCGTATTCTTATGCAATGAATACATCTAGAACTTTAGACCCAAACACCTACTATGTCAGAAATTATGCCCCATTTAATATTTTGAATGAGTTGACTAACAATTATATGGATATTGACGTAGCCGAATTGAAGTTTATGGGTGATTTAAAGTGGAAGGTGATCCCTGGATTGGAACTTGGAGCTTTCGGAGGTATCCGTTATCAGTCCTCAGCGCAGCATCACCATGTAAAAGATCAATCTAATCAAGCAACGGCATATCGTTGGATGCCTACCACGGCAATAAGAGACGCCAATCCGTACTTGTATAAAGACCCTTCAGATCCATATGCCATCCCGGTAACGGTTCTTCCTGAAGGCGGGATTTACAACCGTACCGACCATAAAATGATGGATAAACTTCTTCGTTTTACAGCACAGTTTGACAAGACTTTTAATAAACACGCGCTAGCTATTTTTGGTGGTTCTGAAATTAGCGATATCGCTCGTAATAATTCATGGTTTCGTGCGTGGGGAATGCAGTATGACTTAGGAGAAAGTCCATTCGCCAATTACCTTGCTTTCAAGAGAGGACAAGAAGAGAACTCGCATTACTATTCAATGGGTAATACAGCTTTTAGGCAGGTTGCTTTCTTTTCTACGGCGACCTATTCTTTTGACGGAAAGTATGTCTTGAATGGTACGGTACGTTATGAAGGAGCCAATAAGTTAGGGAAATCTCGTTCCGCTAGATGGATGCCTACTTGGAATATTGGCGGTTCCTGGAATGTTCATGAAGAAGACTTTTTTCAGGCATGGAGGCCAACCTTGTCTCACTTTACACTGAAAGGGTCGTATAGTTTAACCGGTGATAGAGGACCAACCAATGTGACGAATTCAAATATTGTTATTGAATCCTATACTCCTTGGAGACCTGGTACGCTTGATAGTGAGTCGGGCCTACAAGTCAAAGATCCGAAAAATGGTGAATTAACGTACGAAAAGAAGCATGAGTTGAATGTAGGAACATCAATGGGCTTTTTTGATAATCGATTAAATGTTGAGTTCGATTGGTTTACGCGAAACAACTTTGACTTGATTGGTATTGTGAATACCCAGGGACTCGGTGGATTTATTTCGAAATTTGGAAATGTTGCAGAAATGAAATCAAAAGGTCTGGAACTTGGTCTTACAGGATCTATTGTGAAAAAGGATAATTTTCAATGGACGTCCAGCTTTTTCTATACACATGTAACAACTAATGTAACCAAATTGGACACGCGGAGTCGTGTTATAGATCTAATTACAGGTACTGGTTTTGCTACCGTAAATCGTCCTGTTCGTGGTTTGTATTCTATTCCTTTTGTAAATATTAATAATGAAGGATTACCTGTTTTCATTGGACAGGAAGGTAAGGAAACAACTACTGATATTTATTTCCAGGAACGGGAAAAGATGGGATTCTTAATGTACGAAGGAGCAATAGACCCTACTGCCTATGGTAGTTTCCGTAACGTTTTTCGTTATAAAAACTTTGCGTTAGATGCATTTATCACCTATTCATATGGAAACGTTGTACGTTTAGACCCTGTGTTCAAAAACAGTTATTCTGACTTAACATCTTCTACGCGTGAGTTTGCTAATCGTTGGATGGTTGCCGGAGATGAAGAGAAAACAAATGTGCCAGCTATTGCCTCACTACGTCAGAATAATGTCTATGGCGGAAACTTAAAACATGCGTACAACGCTTATAATTACTCATCGGTTCGAACGGCTAAAGGCGATTTTATTCGTGTGAAAGACGTGTCTTTATCCTATGATTTTCCTAAACATTTCATTGAACCTTGGAAGTTAAACTCCTTGGGATTACGTTTCAATGCGACCAATCTGTTTTTGATTTATGCGGATAAGAAGCTGAACGGACACGATCCGGAGTTTATGAATGCTGGTGGGGTGGCTGCGCCAATTCCAAGACAGTATACCTTGACTTTACGTGTCGGTTTGTAATGGTTGTTGATATTAAGTTATGTAATTATGAAAGTAAGAAAAAATAGATATATTATCGCTTTCCTAACTTTAAGCTTAGGGTTTAGCGCATGTAATAAGTATCTCGATGTGATGCCCGATAATAGAGCGGAGCTTAACACCGAAACGAAAATTGATAAACTTCTAGTTTCTGCATATGCAGAGTCTTCCAATCTAAGTCTTACCGAGTTTTCGTCCGACAATGTGGATGACTATGGTAGTAGTAATCCGAATAGTGAACGTTTGTTAGAGGAAATCTTTCGATGGAAAGATGTTAGCGAGACAGGACTCGATAGTCCCAAAGAGTTGTGGGAGTCTAGTTACAAAGCGATTGGAAGTGCAAATCTAGCGCTTGAAGCAATTGCTGAGCTCGGAAACCCTTCCTCTCTTGACGCTCAGCGAGGAGAAGCGCTGGCCGCTCGAGCTTTTAATCATTTTGTATTGGTTAATACTTTTGCTCAACATTATACCAAAGGAAATGCAGCGACTGATTTAGGGATTCCGTATATGTTTAAATCAGAAACTACTCTGAACCCGCAATATACGCGGAACACCGTGAAGGAAGTGTATGATTTTATTGTGAAAGATCTGGAAGAAGCGCTTCCTTTAATTGACGATGCTTCTTATGGTTCCACGCCAAAATTCCATATGAATTTAGCTGCAACAAATGCACTAGCTGCGCGTGTCGCGCTTTACATGCAGAATTGGGAAAAAGCGCTACAGTACGCCGATGCTGCGATAGGAACAAACCCAGCTCCGATATTGCGTAACAATAGAGGGATTGCAGCAAATGCGGTAAGTAGCGTGACAGGATTAGCTGTATTTTATAACGCCAGCTCTGAGAAAGCTAATCTAATGCTACAAACATCATTCTCTAATCAGGGCTTGTATTTTGGTGCGTATTATGTTGGCTCTAGATATAGCCATGGAGCTCTTATTTCTAATACGGAGACTTTCCTTTCCGATGCGCCTTTCGGTGTCAGGAGCTCAACAGGATATATACCACGTGTTTATGTGTATGGAGGAACTAATTTGGATAAAAATTTAGTAGCTCGGGTTTCCTATATGTTTGAATTTACCGATCCTGTGGCGCAAATTGGTTTCCGGCATGCGGTACATGCTCCTTTTACGACGGAAGAAACGATGTTGGTACGTGCAGAAGCGTTAATCCATCTAAAACGCTTTGATCAAGCTGTCACGGACATGAAAAGATGGGTCGATAATACCTTAGCTGCTCCGCCAGCTACTTTTTCTGTGGCTAGTATCAATACTTGGGGAAACCGACTGGCTTATCATACGCCAAAGATGCCAACGCCAAAGAAGAAATTTAATACTGAATTTACTGTAGAAGCAGGAACTCAAGAGAACATGCTGCACGCGTTACTTTTTATTCGTCGTTTGGAAACCATGCATTTGGGACTTCGTTGGTTTGATGTAAAACGTTACGGAATCGAAATTGAAAGACGTGTCCTCACCTCGGGTGGAGAGGTTGGTTCGGTGGAAACGGCAACTAAATTGGTTGCACGGGATAACCGCCAGGCCATTCAGCTTCCGCAGGAAATTATAAGTGCAGGTTTAACTCCTAATCCAAGATAAGATGAAAAGATATCCTTTTAAATATGCAATTGCTCTCTTGGCTCTCCTACATTTTTCATGCTCCAAGGAGAAACTTTCCTCGGATAGTATCTTTGTAGACTCTAAGATTGATAAGAACGAATTGGATCTTTATATAGAGAATAAATATGTAAAGCCCTATAATGTATCTATTGTTTATAAATATGTCGACGGTGAGTCTGACATGAATTATAATTTAAGCCCGGCGAACTATCAAAGTGCGGTCAGAATGACCAAATTGTTTACCTATTTGGGGATAGAGCCATACGATAAGATCACAGGTAGTACCGGCTTTATTCGGTCCTATTTTCCTAAGCTGTTGACTTATATTGGTTCTCCAGCTTACCGGAACAACGGAACAATGGTATTGGGAACGGCGGAAGGAGGTCGAAAGATTACCATGTATAATCTAAATGCCTTAAACGATCAAACAGCTTCAGATATTGAGTTTTTGAATTTCTATTATTTTCACACGATTCACCACGAGTTTGCGCATATATTGAATCAGACAAAGGATTTCCCTCGGACATTCAATGCTATTAGTGGGGCTACTTATGTCGCCGATGCTTGGAATACAGAGTTTAATGACAATACGGCCCCAGCTGCAGGCTTTATATCGGCTTACGCAGCTAAAGAAGCTTCCGAAGATTTTGTTGAAGTCTATTCGTACTACATTACATTGACGCCAGCACAGTGGCAGGCACGGTTGAATCGAGGTGGAGCCGCTGGTCGAGCTATTCTTGAAGCGAAACTGAACATCGTGAAAACCTACTTTATGAGTGTGTGGAAAATTGATATGGATGTTCTACGGGATGATATTCTCGAGCGCCAAGCTAAATTACCGACTCTAGATCAAACATCTTTAAACTAGAAAGCCATGAAATTAAGACATCTATTTATTATATGTTTACTTCCGCTTGCGCTGATTATGTCATGTAAGCGTACGGAAGACCCGATATTTGATAAGAATGCTTCGGCTCGTATGACAGAAGCTGTAGCGCATGCCCATAGTATCTTGCAGGCCAATAAGGCGGGGTGGCTTATGAAATATTTTCCAAGTGGTAACCGTGAATTCGGTGGGTACACATTGTTCGCTAAATTCATTTCAAATGCACAAGTGACACTGACCTCAGATGTAGATGAAGATATACTGACAAGCACATATTCAGTGCTGCCAGAATCTGGGGTTGTTCTGTCGCTGAATGGTTTCAATAAAATTGTACACATCTTTACGGAACCAGGTATGGATAATGGTGGTATTGGTGCTGATGATACAGGAATGAAGGGAGACTTTGAATTTATAGTATTAGAGGCAACCCCAGAAAAAGTCTTGCTAAAAGGGAAGAAAAGTGGAAATGAAATCGTTTTGCTACCATTGAATGGTAATGAATTTGACACCATGCCCTCCCAGTATCAAGATGCGAACGAAGAGTTTTTAGATTTTGGTGTTTTCAACCTAAAGAATAAAGCTGGAGAGCTCGTGCCGTTGACGTATAACATGCGGACCTTTCAAGATGCTTCGGATGCAAACAGTAAGCTTTTAACTTTTCGCGTAATTCCAGGTGGACTGGAGTTTTATGGAGAAGCAGAATTGGATGGTGTTAAATTTAGCTCCATGAAGTATGTAAAGCCTAATGCGGAGTATCGTTATGGATATTATACTGATGAGAGTGGAGCTATAAAAATTGTACCGAATGCAGCACCGCTGAATGTATGGTTTAGAGAAAACCTATGGTCTACCTCGATAAGCAATGTCGGAGCTACAGGTAAACCATACTGGAATACAGCAAAAACGAATTTGACCAACAATAAACTTACGCTAAACAATTATTATATTGGTACCTATAGTGGTATTCGTGGAATGGTTTATGTGATGCAGGGTGGAGCTCTTGCGGGCTTGATTACACATAATCTTGTTGTTATCCCAGATACTGAAGACCAGGTACGTATTTCTTTAGAGGGACAAATTTATAACCTTGGAGGAGGCTTTAGTGTAGCACAGTGGACAGCTGGATTGAATCAGTTAACAACGCCTTTTAACAATAGAACCTTTAGAATAACAGGCGATGGGTCAAATAAACCTAGAAGTATTTTGCTTACTGATACTGGTATACCGACAAATACGTTTCGACTTTATTTGGATGATATTGATGATCCGTTAAATAAATAATAGGTTTTATCTAAATTCTTATTGTTACTAATTAATTTGAAATGCGACACCTAATATTAGGTGTCGCATTTTCTTTTAAAGCCTCTCTTTATGATGTATTTTTTTGTTTATTAAAATAAAATTTTGATTTTTTTCATATATTACGAATAATTGACTTTTTGGCGGTAAAATTTCGATACAAATCACAATTATTTTGATTGTGATCCTTACAAGAGAAAAGAATGGGATTAAACCGGTCAGATCATGTTTTATATGAAAAATACTACAAGTCATTATGCTATTTTGCGTGGCAGATGGTGCATAATGAAATCTTAGCGGAAGACCTTGCGCATGATGCATTCCTGTCGTACTTCCAACATAAAAAGAAAATTTCCCAACATGAACTTGCCATTCGCTCCTTTCTCTACTCATCGGTCAAATTTGCCGTATTCAATCTGAATCGGAAAAGTAAGACAGTAGCTCGATTTTGGGACCGAACAGGTTTTCAAGAGCTTGATGATATCGACTACGAACATCAGGTTATTCGAGCAGAATTTATGCTTGCTGTTCAAGATCGTCTGGAGAAGCTCCCTGAAGGATGCCGGAGGGTCATGATTTTAAGCTATATCGAAGGGCTCTCCAACGATGAAATCGCACAAGAGCTCAAGGTAACTATTAATACCATCAAGACGCATAAAAAGCGTGGTCTGCGTGTATTACGGAAGACTTTAAGCCCCG
The DNA here is from genome assembly GCF_004421025.1 of Sphingobacterium psychroaquaticum. NCBI lineage: Bacteria > Pseudomonadati > Bacteroidota > Sphingobacteriia > Sphingobacteriales > Sphingobacteriaceae > Sphingobacterium > Sphingobacterium psychroaquaticum. Next base: position 465,269 of record NZ_CP038029.1, read on the forward strand.
AAGATTTTGCGAGTATACTCGTGGTGCTATTAGTCTAGTAATCGTTCCTTCAAAAAAAGTAAACTTCTTGTCACCCCACTTCAATGGCCTTGGTTTCATACTTATAGATGATGAAGACTGAGGCATTGCTAATATCGACTATTTTAATCAAGTGCTATGAGCGCAAACCATTGTTACGCTCAGAAAGTCGGCTCTTACATGCTTGGTTTTTTGAAAGTGAAAGAAATATAAATCTGTTTGAGGAATTGATGGAGAAAAAAGGAGAGGAAGAAGTTTATTGGCTTGAGCAGATTGATCTGGAGGTAACGTGGAGGCGGCTATGCACACGTCATGAATCACAGAAAACCCGATGGTTTCCGTGGCGGACAGTCGCCTCCATTACCCTAGTGCTTTCGACCGGAGGATGCTGGTATTTATTTTAACAAAGGGGATGAATAAAGAGGATTAACAGAGGGAAATTCAAGAATAACAAAACGCAATGGCTATGAAACAATTTTACGATAGACCCCAGTGAGAAAAGGAGGAAATATATCTTCTTTAGCAACTAAACAATTAAAAAATTAACCTTCATATAAAAATCAATGTATGACGAACTTCTTACTTGATAAGATGTGTAAGTACTGTATTATAGTGTTCTTACCATTATATAACCGAATTATAAGAGCAACAGGAGTACTCCTGTTGCTAACAGTGTCGACGACATTTGCAAAGGAAGATGCGAAAAAACACACTTCAGTAAAGGGAAAGAGCTCCCTGGCGGTAATAAGCACTGTGCTGCAACAACGAACGATTACCGGAAAAGTAACAGCCGATGAAGGGAGGCCGCTTGTAGGCGTCACCATTACCATTAAAGGACGATCTGCAACAACTATGACCGATCTCAATGGTAATTATACCATGCAGGTTGTCCCAGAAGATGTGCTTCTATTTCGATTTGTAGGATACCAACAACAAGAAGAGACAGTCGGAAATAGAACCACGATTAATATACAAATGCGATTTTTACAGAGTGAAATTGAAGAAGTTGTGGTAACGGGAATGGGGCAACGGGTGGATCGTCGGGTGTTTACGGGAGCTACTTCCAGGATATCCGGGGAAGATGCGCAGATTGGTGGATTGGCCGACCCCAGCCGAGGCCTTGAAGGGCGCGTATCGGGGGTGTCGGTACAGAATGTCAGTGGTACCTTCGGTACGGCTCCACGGATACGTGTTCGGGGAGCGACCTCGATCTACGGAAGCTCAAAGCCACTGTGGGTCGTGGATGGTATGATTATCGAAGACGTGGCGGATGTCAATGCCGATGAACTATCTTCGGGAGATGCATTGACGCTGATCAGTTCTGCCGTTGCTGGTTTGAATGCCAATGATATCGAATCGTTCCAGATCCTAAAAGATGGTTCCGCAACCTCGATTTACGGTGCACGCGCAATGTCTGGGGTCATCGTCATCACAACGAAACGTGGTACCGCCGGCAGAAGCTCCATTAACTATGCGGGAGAGTATACTTCGCGTGCCGTTCCAAGATATGGTGAGTTTAATATCATGAACTCCCAACAGCAGATGTCCGTGTATCAAGACATGTACAACAAAGGCTACCTTAGGCACGCCGCTACTTCCAATGCCTCATCAAGCGGGGTATACGGTAAAATGTATGAACTGATCAATACAAGTCAACTTTTCAATGACTTATATACCGACCAAGTCCATGTCAACGCCTTCCTTCGCGAAGCCGAATACCGGAACACAAATTGGTTTAAGGAACTGTTTAGTGCTAATCTACAGCATAATCACTCCGTGAGTATGTCCTCGGGGAACGAGAAATCACAGTACTATAATTCTATTAGTGCACTGGTCGATCCAGGCTGGACCAAGCGGAGCGGGGTCAACCGTTACACGGCAAACTTTAATGCCAATTATAACATCACAGACAAGATAAAGCTAAACATCCTTTCGAACGGATCGTACCGGGATCAACAAGCTCCAGGTACCTTGGGACAGTCAACGGACGTGGTGTGGGGAACTGTTCGGCGCGATTTTGATATTAATCCGTATGCATACGCGATGAATACCGCGCGGACCTTAGATCCCAATACGTTTTACACCCGTAATTATACACCGTTCAATATCCTGCACGAGCTGGAAAACAATTATATGGATATTGATCTCACCGAAGTGAAGTTCCAGGGGGATCTAAAGTGGAAGGTATTACCGGAGCTCGAGCTGGGTGCATTGGCCGCGATCCGTTACCAAACATCTACGCAACATCACCACGTTAAAGATCAATCCAATCAGGCGACAGCCTACCGTTGGATGCCTACCACAGCAATTAGGGATGCAAATACCTATCTCTATAAAGATCTTGACGACCCATATGCAATACCCATATCGGTGTTACCAGAGGGCGGGATCTATAATCGAACGGATCATAAGATGACAGACAAGCTTCTCCGTTTTACAGGGCAGTACAATAAGACGTTTGACAGAAACTCGATAAGTATCTTTGCTGGGGCTGAAATCAGTGATATACAGCGGTATAACTCTTGGTTCCGTGCGTGGGGCTTGCAGTATGACCTGGGCGAAAGTCCGTTTCCAAGCTACCTCGCGTTTAAGCAAGGTCAAGAGCGTAATTCACCGTATTATACGGTAGCAAACTCAACCTTGCGTCAGGTTGCTTTTTTTGCAAATGCAACCTATTCGTATGACGGTCGGTATGTCGTCAATGGAACGTTTCGGTATGAGGGAGCAAATAAACTGGGTAAAGCGCGTTCAGCGCGTTGGATGCCGACATGGAATATTTCCGGCGCCTGGAATGCGCATCAGGAGGAGTTTTTCGATAACTTCAGACCGGTACTGTCCCACTTGATGCTGAAAGCATCCTACAGTTTAACCGGCGATCGTGGCCCTACGTATGTAACCAACTCAAGTGCCGTAATCGGGCCTTATGTGCCTTGGCGGCCATCAACAAGAGATTACGAATCGGCCTTGCGGATCAGGGATCCCCAAAATAGCGAACTTACCTATGAGAAAAAGCATGAACTCAACCTTGGAGCCTCGATCGGTGTACTGTCGAATCGCTTAAATGTAGAATTCGATTGGTTTCAACGGAATAATTTTGACCTGATAGGTATCGTGAATACACAGGGGGGGAGTGGTTTTATTTCCAGATTCGGAAACATGGCCGAGATGAAGTCTCAAGGTTTAGAGTTGGGGTTGACCGGACATATTATTAAAAAAGAAGATTTTCAGTGGACATCGAACTTTTTTTATACCCATGTCACAACAAAAGTAACCAAATTGGATAATAGGGCGCGTGTGATAGATCTCATTACCGGTACGGGTTTTGCTGAAGTGGGCCGACCGGCCCGCGGGCTCTACTCTATACCTTTTGAGCGCCTTAATGATCAGGGGCTGCCCGTGTTTACGGGAGTCGGAGGGGAAGAGACCATTACAGGAATCTATTTCCAGGAGCGGGATAATAGGGGGTATTTGAAATATGAAGGTCCCGTTGACCCCAAGGGCTTTGGTAGTTTTGGAAATACCTTTAAGTACAAAGACCTGGCTTTAAATATTTTCGTGACCTATTCGCTGGGTAACGTGGCACGCCTGGATCCTGTCTTTAGCAATGAATACAGTGATCTGGTGGCTTCCCGACGCGAGATGGCTGATCGCTGGATGGTGGTCGGCGATGAGGCCTATACCAATATTCCAGCAATCGCTTCCCAACGATTGAATAATGTATATGGTGGCAACTTGAGGTATGCGTATAGCTCGTACAACTATTCGACAGCGCGGATGGCGAGTGGGAACTTTATACGGATGAAGGATGTATCGTTGACGTACGATCTGCCCAAACGTTTGATTGCCCCTTGGAAGATAAACTCTTTCGCGGTACGGTTCAATGCCACGAATCTCTTTTTAATATATGCGGATAAAAAACTGAACGGTCAGGACCCCGAATTTATGAACGTGGGTGGTGTTGCGGCGCCTATTCCAAGACAATATACTTTAACATTACGTGTAGGACTATAGGAATCAGATAGAACAAAGAAAACATGAAAGCATTAATATACAAATACTTGCTGCTCGTAATCATAGGGGGAGCGATAGGATTATCTGGCTGTAATAAATTTTTAGATGAACTACCGGATAATAGAACAGAGGTGGATTCGGAATTGAAGATAAAGAAATTACTCGTTTCGGCGTATCCCACTTCTTCCTACTTGGTGCCTTTTGAATTATCGTCCGACAATGTGGATGACTATGGTCCGTTAAACCCTTATGGCGGACGATTCTTGGAACAGATATTTCGATGGGAACGTATAACAGAAACAGGTACAGATAGTCCCACCATATTTTGGCAGGCTTGTTATAGCGCTATTGCCAATGCCAACGAGGCATTGGAAGCCATTGAGGCAATGGGCAATCCTGCATCCTTGAACCCACAGCGTGGAGAAGCACTGGCAGCGAGAGCCTACGCACATTTTCTATTGGTCAATATGTTCTGCCAACACTATGCGAAGCAGTATGCCGCGACGGATCTGGGGATACCTTACATCACGAAACCAGAAACAGAGTTGGTTGTAACGTATGAGCGAAAAAGTGTAAAAGATGTGTATGAAGCCATCCGTCGCGATCTTGAAGAGGCATTGCCCTTGATTGATGATACGAGTTATGGAACCACAACGAGCTTTCACATGAATGTTGCGACGGCCAATGCTTTTGCAGCGCGTGTGGCGTTGTATATGGAGGAATGGGAAGATGCGGTACGTTATGCCAACAAGGCCATCGGCGTAAATCCGAGAGCATTAATGCGGGATAATATTGGGATTGCGGCAAATGCTGTTAGTAGTGTCAGTGCTTTGGCGGTGTTTTATAACTCAAGTAACGAAAAGTCGAACCTGCTATTACAAACAGCCTACTCCAATCAAGGGTTGTATTTTGGCGCCTCTTATACGGGATCCCGATTCAGCCATGGCAACTTGATTGCAAGGGAGCAAACGTTCTTTGCGAATGGTCCTTTCGGCAGCTATTCTAATACAGGTTATCGGCCTCGGGTCTTTGTATATACCGGAACAAATCTGGATAAAACTTTGGTCCCCCGAGTATCCTACATGTTTGAATATACGGATCCCGTAGCAGGAATAGGCTACAGATGGGCGGTGTATGCCCCTTTTACCACCGAGGAGACCATGTTGGTCCGTGCTGAAGCATTGATCCATTTGAAACGATATGAAGAAGCGATCGTGGATATGAAGAGGTGGGTAGACAACAGTGTGGTCGACCCACCAGCTACCTTTAACATGGATAGTGTAAATGCATGGGCTGGGCGGACGAAATATTACACAGCGTTGAAGTCAACGCCAAAAAAGAAACTCAATCCGGAGTTCTTGATTGAGGAAGGTGTGCAGGAAAACATGCTACATGCATTACTGCATATTCGACGCTTGGAAACCATGCACTTGGGGCTGCGCTGGATAGATGTGAAGCGATATGGGATCGAGGTAGAACGTCGGGTAATAGCTTCTGGCGAGGTAGATGTGGTAGAAACGGCAACAAAACTAGAAAAACGAGATAAGCGCATGGCCTTGCAACTTCCCATAGAAGTGATTACGGCCGGTTTAACTCCAAATCCGAGATAAGATGAAAAAGAATATACATAAATTTACCATAGCCATTATACTGCTCTTTACATGGGCGTGTTCAGCGGATAAAATATCGCCCGATAGCGTATTTACCGACCTAAAAATCGACAAGAATGAACTGGACCTCTTTATTGAAGAACATTTTATAAAACCGTACAATGTCGGTGTAATCTATAAGTATGTCGATGGTGAGTCGGATATGAATTACAACCTCAGTCCCGCTACCTATGAAAGTGCCGTACGTATGACTGTATTATTTAAATACTTGGGTATTGAACCTTACGACGAGGTGACCGGGAGCACGGATTTTATTCGATCTTATTTCCCCAAATCCTTGAGCTATATCGGTTCGCCTGCCTATCGTAACAACGGAACGATGGTGCTGGGAACTGCAGAGGGTGGACGAAAGATAACCATGTACAATCTCAATGCATTGACCGCAGGTGCAAGTACGAATATTAACTATCTGAACAGAATGTATTTCAGGACCATACACCATGAGTTTGCCCACATTCTTAATCAGACGAAAGATTTTTCCAGATCATTCGATGAAATCAGTGCCGCAGGCTATGTCTCTGATGCCTGGAATACCGAATATGGAGAAAGCACTGGATTAATAGCCGGCTTTATATCGCCCTATGCATCCAAGGAAGCAAAAGAAGATTTTGTGGAGGTTTACTCTTTTTACATTTTGTTATCTCCCGAACAGTGGGAAGAGCGGGTAGCTAGAGGGGGAGAGGTAGGTCGTCCGATCTTGGAGCGGAAGTTAGAGATTGTACGGGCATACTTTCACAGCGTATGGAACATAGATCTCGATGAGCTGCGTGATGAGATACTGAAGAGACAGGCTAATCTACCCAACATAGATCAGTTGTCATTAAACTAAAAGTGTATGAAAAAGAGATATTTGCTTATATTATTTATTATTCCTTTTCTCTTGGTTTCATCCTGTAAGAGATTAGAAGACCCTATTTTTGATGAGAATGCCTCTGTTCGTATGACCGCTGCCGTTCAGGAAGCATATGCCGTGCTTCAAGGAAATAAAGCCGGCTGGATGATGAAGTATTACCCTAGTTCAGGACGAGAGTTTGGGGGATACACCATCTTTGCCAAGTTTATATCCAATGCGCAGGTTACTTTAACGTCGGATGTCAATACCGATGTCCTAACCAGCACGTATGCGGTGGTCCCTGAACTTTCTGCAACGCTCACGTTTAATGGGTACAACAAAGTGATCCATCTGTTTTCAGAGCCTGGCGTGGATAATGGTGGAATTGGAAATTCCGATACGGGAATGAAGGGGGATTTTGAATTTGTGATCCAAGAGGCGACACCGGAGCGTGTGGTGCTAAAAGGAAAGAAAAGTGGAAATGAGATCGTAATGCTGCCCTTGCAAGGTGATGAGTTCGAAACAAAGTCCGCAGACTTTTATAGAAATAGTGTGATGTTTTCGAGTTTGGAGAACTTTACCCTAGAGAGCGCCAGTGGTGAGATTAAACCATTGACATACAGCAGAAGGGTACTACGCGGACTGGCAGATGATAACAGTAGTGTTTCTTTTCGGGTTATACCAAACGGACTGGAGTTCTACGAGGAGGTGAAGATCGGGGGGGTAGCGGTCAAGACCTTAGACTTTGAGGGAGTACCGGGAGAACGTAGGGGTTTTTACACGGATAAAGATCGGACATTCAAAATCTATACATCCTATCAAGCCTTAAACACGTGGTTTGTAAACAATCGCTGGTCACTGTCCTATAACAATTTGGGAGCGTATGGAAAAGAATTATGGGATGTTACAAAGGTCAATTTTAAAAATAGAAATGTGGAGTTAAACAATGTTTATTTTGGGCCATACAATATGGTCTATGGTTTGATAGGCGTTTTTGACAATTCAGTTATAGCACTTTTTGTCTTCGATACTACTCTTTCCACTACGGATGGTGATATCTTAAGGACTGACTTCGGTGGTCGGTACTATTATTGGCAAGTAGAAGTATTTGACGTTAATAAGTATTGGTTTGGAGGACTGAACCAGATTGCTGCGCCATTTTTTACTACGGTTTTCCGGATAACCACAACAGATACTTCGAGTGCGCCGATCGAGCTACTGTTAACGGATGTCAATAATGCACAAAACACCATGCGTGTGACGCTGGCTCCGATCAACGACCCATTAAATAATTAAATCATAAAAAAGGAAAAGGGAGATCAATGTTTTTGACCTCCCTTTTCTATTTTATGTGTCTTGTAGACTTTTTCTATTTATTTGCTAAAATGCTGAGCTCTTGTGCTACACGACCTGCGATCTCATGGAAGGAAGCAACAACTTTATCATCGGCATCCAATAAAATTGGAAAACCATTATCACCCGCATCGGCAATAGATTTCACCAATGGGATTTCACCTAAGAAAGTGGTGTTATTATCTTCTGCTAACTTTTTACCACCATCTTTACCAAAAATGTGGTATTTGTTTTCTGGAAGTTCAGCCGGCGTAAAGTAGGCCATATTTTCAACGACACCTAGGATAGGCACATTAATACCTTCCATTTGGTACATCGCCATGCCTTTAATTGCATCTGCTAGCGCAACCTGCTGCGGTGTCGTAACGATAACAGCGCCCGAAATAGGGTAGGTCTGCGAAACCGTGATATGGATATCACCCGTGCCTGGAGGCATATCTACAACCAGATAATCCAGTTCACCCCAGTGGCTATCACCAAAAAGCTGCTTAATTGCCGATGTTGCCATCGGTCCACGCCAAGGAATAGGCTGGTTTGGATCCGTAAAAAAACCAATCGATAAGAGTTTTAGCCCAAATTTCTCGATTGGTAAAATTTTCGTTTTGCCATCTGGTGTATGCATAGACTCCGGACGTGCACCCTCTAGACCAAACATGATAGGTAACGATGGTCCATAGATATCAGCATCTAAAAGACCTGTTTTGGCGCCAGTCTCCGCTAGCGCTAACGCTAGGTTGCTCGCAACTGTCGATTTACCAACACCACCTTTTCCAGAAGAGACCAAGATAATATTCTTGATACCATCCAACTGATTGGTTTCGGTGCTGACAACACGCGCAGTCATATTGATCTCTGTCTCAACTTCCTTACCGATAAATAAGGCAATAGCATTGCGACAAGCATGTTCAATATGGCCTTTGAGTGGGCAGGCCGGTGTTGTAAGGACAACATCAAACTTTACTTTATTGGGTAATATTTCAATGTTCTGAATCATGTTCAAGGTTACCAAATCCTTCTTGAGATCCGGTTCCTCGACATGACCCAAGGCATGTAATACTTGTTCTTTCGTAATCATAATACTGTTGTATCCCGCAAATTTACGTAATTGCTTGGGATAATCATGTCATGCCTGTGTTGTTAAAGAAAATTAGCGAAAAACCTAGTTTATAGGTTGGTTTCTAGCTTCCATAATACGTTCAAACACCTGATCAATAAACAATACTGTGTCTAGGTTTTTGTCAAACTTCTTTTCATGGAAGAGCAAACTGTAGCCGTCCTCTTCTTTTAGGGCTACCAATTCAAACTTTTGCATTTCTAACCAGCTTGGTAGGATTTGTGCGTTTGATACTGCACAAGAAATTGTTTTTAATTTTCCCTCGTTCGATACACGGTAGTCTACCATTACAGGGCTAGAATTTGCTTTGGGGTAATTTATTAAGATATTATTTTTCATACGCATTTGAGATAATCGTAATATAGTGAAAATAAGTTAAATAAGCAAATTTATGACGGAGTGAAGGCTCATTTTATTGGTAATAATGGCAAATTTATCTAAGTTTAACCTGTGAAAAACATACACGAATAGAAAAGCAAGCGGAATGAAGTTGTTGAATGCCTTATCCCAGATTACACCTAAACAGAAGAAAGCAATTTATATTGCTTTGGCGGTATTGCTCGGGCTTATCCTAACCGCGTTGGCTGTGGGGTTAAGTGTGCGTGGGGCTATGCTAAAAAAGGCGATGACAAAGGCTGAGGGTGTTCTCTTACGTGATTATAATATTGATTTCAAAGTACGCGATTATCGCTTTACAGGCTTAGCGACGGTTACCTTCGATCATATCGAAGTTCTCCCTCGAGAGCGTGAACAACTGGCTGATATCAAGCAGATGGCCGTTACTGTTCGCTTATGGCCTCTTTTATTCGGTGATGTCAAAATTGGAAATCTGGTATTGAATAATGCCAAGGTGACGCTCGTTAAGAAGGATAGCGTAAGCAATTATGATTTTCTTTTTAAGAAGAAAGAAAAAGCAAAAGAGAAGGGAGACGATGAACGGAATTATGCGGCACTGATCGATGGGTTGATGAAAAAGGTCTTTTTCAAGATACCAAGCAATATGGAGCTCGATAATTTTGAGCTTTCCTATCAGGATGACAGCTTACAACAGCGTATACGGGTGCCGCGAGCAGAGATTGATGGAGGCGATTTTGAGACTAGTCTTTTTTTAAATGAACACGATGCACAATGGAACTTTTCGGGGCATGTAAACCCGGATAAGCAGCAATTGCTCGTGAAAGTCTCATCGGAACAGAAGCAGGTTGAACTTCCTTTGTTACGTCGAAAATTGGGATTAGGCGTTAGCTTTGATGAAGTGATGTTTGACCTACGTAAGGTAAAGCGTGAGGGAAGGGATTCACTTACCGTGGCAGGGAAATGGTCGTTCACCAACTTAAAAGTAAATCATCGAAGGTTATCCGAAAGGGATATTCTCTTGCCGGAGGGGCTGGGTGAAGGGCAGATAAATATCAGCCGGAATGCTTTAGAAGTGAATCCTGGAAGTACGATACAGGTGAAAGAGTTTGTGTTTCAGCCGTATCTAAAGTTTGTTCCAAAACCACATAAAACATTAGCTCTTTCAGTTCATACGGGGAAATTCGAGGCGGAGAAGCTATTTGATGCTATTCCAGAGGGACTCTTCCCTGCACTTGAAGGGATAAAGGTTTCAGGCCGAATAGCCTATGATTTAGATTTTTCGGTTAATTTCGATCAGCCAGATAAACTCGTGTTTTCGTCTAAGATGGACGATGCTGAGTTGAAAGTAATACAATGGGGGAAGGCCGATATAAAAACCATGAATACTGCTTTTACCTATGACGCTTACGAAGATAGTGTTTTGATGCGGCAAATTGTATTAGGACCACAAAACCCGAAGTTTACACCGTTGAACCAAATTGCTCCCATACTTAAAAAAACAGTTTTAAATACCGAGGATCCATATTTCTATCAACATAAAGGGTTTGAAGAGGAAGCTTTTAAACTATCGATAGTTACCAATATTAAGGAGCGTAAGTTCAAGCGTGGTGCAAGCACTATCTCGATGCAGCTAGTCAAAAATGTGTTCTTGAATAGGAATAAAACCATGATGCGTAAGTTCGAGGAGATTTTGCTGGTCTGGTTGATGGAAAGTTCTAGACAAGTTAGCAAGGACCGGATGTTAGAGGTGTATTTGAATGTGATTGAATGGGGAAAAAATGTATATGGCATTCAAGAGGCCGCGCACTATTATTTTGGCAAGAAACCGAGTGAACTTAATATTGGGGAAAGTCTCTTCTTATCGAGTATAGTTCCGCGTCCCAAAACGGGATTATCCTCTTTCGATTACACAGGACACCTCCTTCCGTGGGTACAACGGCATTTTAATACGTATGGGTATATTATGAATAAACGCGGACAACTTACTGACGAGGAAGTGCCAGAGTCTTATGGCTTCTATGGAGTGGTTCTGCAACCGGGCTTACGTCCTGCGCGCCCTATTGGCGTGGTCGATTCAGCTTATACCGATATGGATGAACAGCAGAACACAATCATTCGTGAGTTGGAACAGGAAGAGGCGATGCGTGCAAAATTGATGGATAAATTATTTGGCAAGGATTCAAACAATAAAAATAATGAAGAAAATTCAAATCGATAATTTATACTTTGAGGAGTTCATCGGGTACGAACAAATCCAAAAAGCGGTACGTCTTATGGGACTTGACATTAGCGTACAATATGCCGGTAAGAACCCTGTTTTTATTGGGGTATTGAATGGATGTTTTATGTTTATGGCCGATTTGATGAAATGTATTGAAATCCCTTGCGAGTTATCCTTTGTGAAGTTAACATCCTATGATGGAACAGCTCAGGGGGATATGATTCATGAGTTGCTAGGAGTTGGCATTGATTTAGCGAACCGTCACGTGATCATTATAGAAGACGTGATCGACTCAGGGAACTCTCTAAAACACACCTTGGAAGCATTAGAAAAACATAACGTAGCAAGTGTTGGTGTATGTGCTCTTTTGATGAAACCAGATTGTTTACAGTACGAGTTCGATAATATTATTCAAGTGGGTTTCGAAATAGAGAAGGAGTTTGTGGTGGGGTACGGTCTGGATTACAATAGACAGTATCGAAACCTTCCTGATATTTATAAAAATGTACCGATCTCCCGCTAAGTGGAGATTGGAGGAAATTCAAGTCTTAGGTCTCCTTTAAAGCAACGTCACTATGCGCCCAATTATATTTGTCTTTTTATATCTCTGTTATAGCGCAGTAGCCTTTGGGCAAAAGAAATTAAAACCACAGGTGTTGGTGTATGGCGATGATATAACGGCCTATGCAGCTGCATTACAAAGTTCGCTTTCCAATGTGCCGACGCTGTGGATTTTGCCGGGTTCGAAGATGGTTCCCGAGCTGACAACGAAGCCATTGTCTTTTGATAATCTGGCAAACCTGGACGGCGGAATTTGGATGAGCCTATTGATGGAGATGGCCATTTCACAAACAAAAAGTGATTCCATTGCAGCCTTGGTGAAGAAGGATATAAATCCGCAACTAGCAGCGAACGCGTTAGAGAAACTTCTTCTTAAGCAGACAAATTTATTGGTCGTGAAAGAACAAAAGATTGAGTCCATGAAGCGCAATAAGAATACATGGACCATCACATGCTCTAATAAGCAAAAATATGATGTACGTGGCGTAGTGGACGCCACTTCTGACCAGCTGTTACACTCGTTTACAGGAAGCGCCATTATGCATGCAAAACCAGGACGTTTGCTTCCTGTCGAGCGTTTAAATGCCGAACAGGTACGGACGTTAATCGCTAGTGGGCAATCGGGGGATCAGGTCTATGGTTTAACTTTTTCCAATATGATATTTTTAGAAAAGGATAATGTATTAAACTTGTTTGCGGTTCAGCAGTTGCTTGATCAAGAACAAGCCACTATTCCTCTAAAAGCGAATATTGGGCAAGCATTGGGAGCTATTGTGGCGTATACGGCTTTCTTTAAAACAGCGGTAAGCAAAGTGGATGTCCGCAAATTACAAACAGAGTTGCTAACATACGGTGCACGTATTGTGCCTTTTCAGGATATAGCAACAGATGATCCCAATTTTATGTCGATTCAGAAAATAGGACTAAGTAACTTGTTTAAAGGAATGAAGGTCGATCCGGGTTACTATTTTGTGAAAGAAGCACCTGTTCGGTACGAAGAAGTAGAGCCGGTATTTAATAAATTATTTACACGAAGCCAACTTTGGTTTTTAGATAATAAAGGAAGTGAGTTCTATTGGAAGGACTACCTGAGCTTACTTAAGTTTGTGGGGTTACGAGGTGATGAGATAGAGAAACAGATTGCTAAAGATTGGAATAGTAAACTAAAGTTTGAAGGCAATTTTGATGTAGACAAGTTGGTGACAAGGTATCAATTTGCAACCCTATTGGACCGATATGCAAGTCCGTATGTACAGCGTGTTACGCAAGAGGGGCAACCCATACACTAACCCTGGATCTTTTTATTGTGGACCTTAAAAAAGTAGAGGCTGTATCAAAATAAGATACAGCCTCTTAATATTTAATCCGTATTGTTAATTCTATTGATATTGGAAAACCTTATCTAGATTTTCATTATTCGCCTGGGTAAGGTTTAGATCAATAAGCTCTCCTGTGCCGATGTTAATCACCATACCATGAATAGCAAGGTCCTGTCCATTTTTCCATGCAGATTGTACGATCGATGTTGTACATAGGTTGAAAACCTGTTCCTTAACGTTTAGCTCTACTAATCTATCCGTTTTGCTTTCTTGATCTTGGATGGCATCAAGTTCTTTTTGGTGTAAACGGTATACGTCTTTGATATGGCATAACCAGTTGTCAATAATGCCATGTTGTTTACTGGAGATAGCTGCTGCTACACCACCACAAGCATAGTGACCTGCTAAAATAATATGCTTAACTTTTAGAACATTTACGGCGTAATCGAGTACCGATAGCATACTCATATCCGAGTGTACACATAGGTTGGCGATGTTACGGTGAACAAATACTTGTCCAGGTTTTTTTCCAGTTAATTCATTGGCAGGAACACGGCTATCGGCACAGCCGATCCATAATACTTCTGGATTTTGACCTTTTGCTAGTTGTTCGAAACGTCCTGTAGTATCATTGGCGACAAACTCCATCCAGTTCTTGTTACCGTCTAAAATTTCTTGAAAGCCTTTTTCTAAATCTTGATTTCCCATGTTATTTATATTTTAAATAGTGGTCGAATAAAAATTCAACCAAGTTACTGCATTAAATTGTTTTCTTAAAGTATTTGTTTGATAAAGCTGTGAAAGAGCCGCATATCATTGATTTACGCACCATAGTAGATACACGGCTCTTGAAGCATTTATTATTTTTTGTACGTGATCGATTCGAGTTCGATATCAATCCCCTTGCTGACGGCGTTCATCTCAAAGTCCTTGAGTACTTCGATAACATCCTTGTCGATAAATTTACTACTCTTTCCATCGATTCGAATAGCTGCAATCGTTTTAGGTAAACTGTAAAGCTTCTGTTGGATAGGCACTTTATTTAAGAAAGAGACCTCCTCCGCCAATGTCATCACAACGGTTTGATTGCCATCTTGCTCCTTAACCTCCATTTTGAATGCATTCTGCATATTTGCGCGGATGATATAAAATACAGCAACCAAAATACCGATACCAACACCCATCAATAGATCTGTAAATACAATGGCTAGAACCGTGATAAAGAAGGGAATAAATTGATCTAACCCTTTACGCATCATATCCTTGAACAGAGCTGGTTTCGCTAATTTAAAACCGGTGTGTAAAAGTATAGCGGCTAAACACGATAATGGGATAAGGTTAATCACCATAGGGATCGCTAAAAGAGCCACCAATAACCACATACCATGAAGCATTGCGGATTGTCGGGTACGACCACCTGCTTGCACATTTGCAGAAGAGCGAACGATAACAGAGGTCATCGGTAAACCACCTAGAAAGCCACTCGTCATGTTTCCAATACCCTGTGCAATCAGCTCTCTATTGGTTGGCGTTACTCTTTTGAAAGGGTCAAGTTTATCAACTGCCTCTATACTTAGTAATGTTTCCAGACTGGCGATAATAGCGATGGTAAAGGCTACAATCCAAACGTCTTTGTTTATGATCTGTGTGAAGTCAGGAAAAACAAAAAGTCCTGTAAATTCCTGAAAAGAGCTCACAATTGGGATCATTACAAAGTGTTCCGGCGTTAGTCCATAAGAAGAACCCTGAAAAGCTAAGGCTAATCCAATTCCGATCAAAACGACCACCAAAGGTGCCGGTATTTTGTTCAATCCTTTTATTTTGGGCCAGTAAATTAATACCGCTAACGACAACAGACAAATAATGGTTGCTCCCCAATTTATGGTGGAGACAATGGTGTTACCAAAAGCAGCGATACCGCCTCCATCTTCCACCTCAAATGCATGGGTTTCAATCATACCGAAGGCAAGTGGAATTTGTTTCAAGATTATGGTAATCCCGATAGCGGCCAACATGCCTAAGATAACAGATGAAGGAAAATAGTTGCCAATCATTCCCGCTTTTATGATACCTAGAATAAGTTGAACGATACCAGCAATAACGACCGCTAATAAGAACGTTTCGTAAGCGCCTAGTTTTTCAATTGCTCCGAGTACAATCACCGTCAGACCGGCCGCTGGACCGCTAACGCTTAATGGAGATTTACTGATGGAGGCAACTACGATACCACCAATAATTCCGGTAATAATTCCTGCAAATAATGGCGCACCAGAGGCCATTGCAATTCCCAAACATAATGGTAGTGCTACTAGAAACACCACAACACTAGCTGGAAAGTCATATTTTAAGTCTCTTTTCGATAATTTTAGAAAAGCAGACATACGAGTTCCTAACATAAAATTTTTCTAACTATTTTAATTCATTTCATTTGATTGAATCCATCAGGATCCCTATCAAAGCATTTTTAATGCTTCAACAGTTGTTCTAAGGTGAAAAATGAATTAACAGTTAGGAGGCGGGGTGGGAACCGACGGATGAAATACCTCAAAGAGTTTCTCATTACGCAGGTAGTGCCTTTCTTGTGCCTTATTTTCAATTGTAGGGTTGAAGGCCAGAAAGTCGGATGATGATGTACTAAAGAATTTCGAACCTGCTTCATGGAGATCTTCGGATGGGTTGTTTCCTTTAGCGGTATTCTCTATTTCTAGTTGCAGAACCACCTGTAGAATTGTGCCTTTATCCAATACATCCACGAACATAGGTGTAGCCGAAATTAACATCTTCACGAAGAAGACGGCAAAGCAGATCTTTGCAGCTATTACCTTTTTGGTCGATATGAATATTCTCTTGTTGTACATAAATTACGATACAAAAATACGAAAAATTGAAAAAAATATATCATGGTTTTGTATTATAATTGTTATTTTTTCGTAAATGATTCTATCTTTAACCAAGGATTTTGATAGGAAAAGTCTTTTATTTTGTAAAGTTCATAATTAAAAATTTAACATGGAAACTAACGAATCGGCTTTTATTGAGCGGGTTAAGTCATCATATAGCCCCAAAGGTGCATCGATCCAATTAGGTGCCGGTATTCTCAATGGACATATTGTTACGGATGCGCGCGTAAACCTTGCACTAAAGATGATGAATAGGCATGGACTAATTGCCGGGGCGACCGGAACGGGGAAGACCCGGACCTTACAGCTTATTGCAGAGCAGTTATCTGACGCGGGTGTTCCTGTTTTTATGTTGGATGTCAAAGGAGATCTTTCCGGATTGGCAGAACCTGGAGTAACCAATCCAGCACTGTTGGAGCGCGGAGAGGCGGTTGGTGTACCCTTTGTGCCGGCTAGTTTTCCGATAGAATTGTTTTCTTTAACGGGTAAACTGGGGACATCCATGCGTATTAAAGTGAGTGACTTTGGGCCTGTGTTGTTATCCCGCATTTTGGATCTGAATGATACACAAACGGGCGTTTTGGCTGCCATTTTTAAATATGCCGATGATACAAAACTGCCTCTGGTGGATTTAAATGATTTAAAGAAGTTACTTTCTTATTTATCAGAAGGGCCCGGAGCAGATGAAATTAAGGATGATTATGGGAAGATAAGTACGTCTACTGCCGGAACTATTCTTCGTAAGATTGTTGCCGTTGAACAACAAGGACTGGCGCATATCTTTGGAGAAACGGCTTTTGATGTTAAGGATTTAATAAATAAGGTAGATGGTAAAGGCGTTATTTCTTTATTGAATATCTCCGATGTACAGGATCAGCCTTTATTGTTCTCTACATTTTTATTGAGCTTGCTTGCTCAGTTGTTCAAAACATTGCCGGAAGTGGGGGATTTAGATCAGCCTAAGCTTGTCTTTTTCTTCGATGAAGCGCATCTTTTGTTTAATGGTGCTTCAAAAGCTTTTATGAGCCAGATTGAGCAGATTGTGCGTTTGATTCGCTCGAAAGGTGTTGGTGTTTTCTTTTGTACACAAGCTTCTACCGATATTCCGGAGTCTGTTTTAGGTCAATTAGGAAATAGAGTACAACATGCGTTACGTGCTTTTACTCCGAATGATGCTGAAAATTTGCGTAAAACAGTAAAAACATATCCCCATTCAGATTTTTACGCTATCGATAGCGTGCTCACATCATTAGGTATCGGACAAGCATTGATAACCGTGTTGAATGATAAAGGTATTCCGACCGAGGTTGTCGCCACGCATCTAGTGCCTGCCCGTGCGGTTATGGGGCCGATTCCAAGTGCTGAATATCAACAGCTGGTACAGCAGTCTTCCTTTGTGGAAAAGTACCAGGAACGTCAGGAAAACCGGTCGGCAGCTGAGATTATTGAGGAGAAGATGATGACGTTTCAGACTAAAAAAGCACAAGAAGAAGCACAGAAGGAAGCCGCAAAAGTCAATCGATCAAGCGGAGGGCGGGCGCGACAAACGCCGCTTGAGGCAGCAACAAATCAAGCCTCTCGAACGCTGGCACGAGAGGGCGCAAAGTTTCTCGGTAAGCTTGCTACGGGAATCTTGAATAGCTTCTTTAAAAAGAAATAGAATAATATTTTTATCTTTGCAGACCTTAAAAAAATTATTGTTACTAACAGAAGTAAATAATGAGTAAACCAACACTGTTAATTCTTGCCGCGGGAATGGCGAGCCGATATGGGTCTTTGAAACAGATTGATGCGTTCGGACCACATGGCGAGACGATTATTGATTATTCTATATATGACGCTATCCAAGCTGGTTTTGGGAAAGTCGTGTTTATTATTCGAGAAGAATTTGTAGACAAGATGCGTGAGGTTTTTGATGAAAAACTGGCCGGTAAGATCGAGGTTGATTATGCGTTTCAGAGTTTTGATTTAACAAAATTTGGTATCGATCGTGTGATCGAACGTTCTAAACCATGGGGTACGGCACATGCTGTAATGAGTGCTAAAGATAAGATCAATGAACCTTTCTGCGTAATTAATGCCGATGATTTTTACGGATCTGATTCTTTCCAGAAAATGGCTAAATTCTTAACGACTGAGGTGTCAGATGAGAAAATGTCATTAATGGGCTTCCAGGTTGGAAATACGATGTCAGACTACGGTTATGTATCCAGAGGAGTATGTGAGGTAGACGAAGAAGGACACATGTTGTCTGTTACGGAACGTACGAATATTTACTATACGGATGCTGCTGATGGCGGTCGTAAGATTGTGTATGAGGAGAATGAGCAACAATTTGATCTAGATCCAAAGACACGAGTATCCATGAATTTCTGGGGCTTTACACCGAGAGTATTTGAGGTGGCAGAGAAAATGTTCCACGGTTTTGTGGAAGAGAATGCAGATAATCCGAAGTCGGAGTTCTTTATCCCTTCTGTACCGGATTATATGGTAAAACATGGCATGGCTGATTTCCGTGTTATCCCAACTTCATCGAAATGGTTTGGTGTAACGTACAAGGAAGATAAACCAATCGTTCAGGAGTCTATTTCTAAATTGATCGCTGAGGGGGCATATCCAGAGAGATTGTTCTAAAAAAATAAGGATATAATAAAAAAGCTCGAAACATTGTTTCGAGCTTTTTTATTGCTTTGTTCTGAAGCTTATTTAACCTCTTCGAATTCTACATCTTGTACATCATCGCCACCTTGTTTAGGCTGACCCTGACCTGTTGGGTCGCCACCTTGGTCTGGCTGTGCACCACCTTGTTGCGAAGCTGCATACATTTCTTCTGAAGCTGCGTTCCAAGCGTTTTGTAATTCTGCCGATGCAGCATCGATTTCATCAAAGTTTTTAGCTGCATATGCAGTTTTCAACTTCTCTAAACCTGCTTCGATAGGTGCTTTTTTATCTGCGGAAATTTTCTCGCCATACTCTTTAAGTTGTTTCTCTGTCGAGAAGATTAAAGCATCTGCTGCGTTGATTTTATCCGCTTCTTCTTTTACTTTTTTATCGGCTTCAGCATTTGCTTCCGCTTCTTGTTTCATTTTTTGGATTTCCTCATCCGATAAACCTGAAGATGCTTCGATACGGATATTTTGTTCCTTACCTGTTGCTTTATCTTTAGCGGATACCTTGATGATACCATTGGCATCGATATCGAATGTTACTTCAATTTGAGGCACACCACGCGGAGCAGTAGGAATTCCATCCAAGTGGAAACGACCAATCGTGCGGTTTTGCGCTGCCATCGGACGCTCTCCTTGTAAGATGTGAATCTCTACAGAAGGCTGGTTATCTGATGCTGTTGAGAAAGTTTCCGATTTTTTCGTCGGGATCGTCGTGTTTGCTTCGATCAATTTTGTCATCACACCACCCATTGTTTCGATACCCAGAGACAATGGTGTAACGTCTAACAACAATACATCTTTTACCTCTCCAGTCAATACACCACCTTGGATCGCAGCACCTAACGCTACAACCTCATCTGGGTTAACCCCTTTTGAAGGCTCTTTACCGAAGAAACTTTTAACCGCTTCTACGATTGCTGGAATACGTGTTGAACCACCTACCAAGATAATTTCGTCGATATCTGATGTCGAGTAACCTGCATTTTTCAATGCTGATCTACACGGATCAATCGTACGTTTGATAAGATCAGCCGCTAAGTCTTCAAATTTCGCACGTGTTAATGTACGTACCAAGTGTTTCGGACCTGTTGCATCTGCTGTAATATATGGCAAATTGATTTCTGTAGATGTTGTACTAGACAATTCTACTTTTGCTTTCTCTGCCGCTTCTTTCAAACGTTGCAAAGCCATGGCATCTTTCTTCAAATCGAAGCCACCGTTTTCATTTGCAAATTCAGTAGCCAACCAGTTGATAATCACGTTATCAAAGTCGTCACCACCTAGGTGCGTATCACCGTCGGTAGATTTTACTTCGAAAACACCATCACCTAATTCCAACACAGAAACGTCATGCGTACCACCACCACAGTCAAAAACAACGATCTTCATGTCTTTGTGCGCTTTATCAAGACCGTAAGCTAATGCTGCAGCTGTAGGCTCGTTGATAATACGTTTAACCGTTAATCCAGCGATTTCACCCGCTTCTTTAGTTGCTTGACGTTGTGCGTCATTAAAGTAAGCAGGAACAGTAATTACAGCCTCTGTTACTTCTTGTCCCAAGAAATCTTCTGCTGTTTTCTTCATTTTCTGAAGAATCATAGCTGAAATTTCTTGTGGTGTATATTTACGGTCGTCGATTTCAACACGTGGAGTGTTGTTGTCTCCTTTTACCACATTATATGGTACTTGACCAATTTCTTTCGCAGATTCATCGTACGACAATCCCATAAAACGTTTAATTGAATAAACAGTTTTGTGTGGGTTTGTGATCGCTTGACGTTTTGCAGGATCACCTACTTTACGCTCTCCTCCTTCAACAAATGCAACGATAGAAGGTGTCGTACGCTTACCTTCGTTGTTAGCGATTACTACTGGCTCATTACCCTCCATTACGGCGACACATGAGTTCGTAGTACCTAAGTCGATTCCTATAATTTTTGACATATCTTGTATTTTATTATTTACGAATATTGTTCTTTCCTTCTACTTATCAAGGGGTGTGCCAACCCTGTTTTGCTTTTAAAAAATAACATGCTTGACGTGTTTTATATGTTTTCCGCTGACAAACTGTCATTTTGTATATGCTGTACACCCTGAGATAGGCTGACAGAAGGTAGGCTTCACGTCTTGCTTTACATAGTAATACTATATAACGCTGTCAATGGCAGTTTGGTTTTTCTTCTCAAAGAGAAAATAGAGGTGAACGTCAGAATTGCGCCATAATTATGATGGAGGAGCGAGCGGTACTCCAATAAGAAGATGTTTCGTTTTTTGGAAACATACAATTCAGAAAAAATTATTAAATTCGTGTTGCAAACTTCATATAATATGACCTTTCAGGAATATTTGGATTATTTTGAGCAAATTTTAGCCGCTCCACAAGATGTAGACCCCTACGGGGATGAGGAGTATTTTAATTACACAAAGTTAAACTGGTCACGGATGAACCGCTGGCTGAAACGTTTTGAACCAAACAACGATATCAAGAATCTTATTGGCTCGATTACCGAACCGCAACACTGGATCGTAATTACAGAACCTTGGTGTGGAGATGCCGCGCATTCTGTGCCACAGCTATATCAAATGGTTAAGAACAACCCAAATATTGACTTTGAAATCCAATTGCGAGATACTGAGCCCTTTTTAATAGAGGACTACCTGACCAACGGAGGGAAATCAATTCCGAAGCTTGTTATACGCAATGATGTAGGGCATGATAAAGTGATTTGGGGACCGCGTCCTGAAAAGTTACAGGATATGTTTTTGGAATCAAAAGAGAAAGGCCTCTCATTTGAGGAAACCAAAGAGCTTATGCAAAAATGGTATAATGAAGATAAGGGAGAGGAAATCCAACGAGAGCTTTTGCTTGCCTTATCTTAATTCAAATATTATTCATGCATATTGAAGATTTAAGAGACTACTGCTTATCTAAGCCATATGTTAACGAAGAGCTTCCCTTCGGACCTGACACGCTCGTGTTTAAGGTCGGAGGGAAGGTTTTTGCACTGCTCGGGATTGATCAATTGGGAGATGATCTACGTATCAATGTGAAATGCGATCCCGAACGTGCTATTGCATTGCGATCTGAATTTGCTGACACGGTCTTTCCAGGGTACCATATGAATAAAAAGCACTGGAATACCATGCACTGTAATCGACAACTCTCAGACAGCGAGATACAAAAACTAATCGATCATAGTTATGATTTAATTTTTGAGGCTTTACCCAAAGCTGTAAAAGCAACGTTACTTGGCTAAACTATTTTCCTTCTAATAACGTAACAATATTTGTAAATCCCTTTTTTCTGGCGTGCTGTAATGGGGTAACCCCTTGGTTATCTGCGATGGACGGATTGACGCCGGCTTGTAGTAACACATTGACAATCTGTACGTATTTAGCCGATCCGTCGCCTAAAATAACAGCTTCGATAAGTGCAGTCCATCCCAAACGGTTTACATGATCTATCGGAAAGTTGGGGGTATTGGCTAATAGGCGGACGGTTTCAACATGTCCACGCTCACAAGCAGGAATAAGTGCTGTACCATTGTATCGATTAAATATATCGAAGCGTGCACCGTTTTTCAAGTATAAGGATACCAGTTTTGTAAAGCCTGAGGCTCCCGCAAAGAGGAAGGGGCTGTCGAGATTGCTGGCTTGCTGGTTAACGTCCGCTCCACGGGAAACCAAAAGCTCGGCCATCGCTACATTGTTGCGCTGAGTCGCCAATAGAAGTAGACTTTCACCTTGTTGGTTTGCAGTATTAATAGCAACATGTTGATCGAGTAATTGTGTCACACTCGTTAAGTTTCCCGCTTTTACGGCACTGATAATATCTACATTCATCATACTATTTTTTTGTTTTTCTTGACAGGATGAGAAAGTTGCACCGCCAACAAGAAGCAGTGCAACAATCATACTAACCTTAATAAAGAATCTTTCCATCATAGATTAAGTTTTTAATAGGAGATACCCGTGCTACTGCTTCAGCGGAGCAGGAGGCATCTACCAAAACAAAAGTCGCTTTGTCACCAATCTTTGGCCATACCTGCTTTCCTTGATCGTCTAAAGGAAGTACATTGTGTGTTGCGAGTTTTAGACAGCGAGAAAGATCATATTCAGTGCTCCAGCCGTAGAGCTGCGCCATAATATTTGATTTTTGTAAGACACTACCAGAACCAAATGTATTCCAATGGTCAATAATACTATCATTACCCGTCCGTACATCCACGCCCTTTTTGTACAACAATGGAATTGGCATAATAAGGCGCCCAAAAGGAACCGTTGACACCACGCCAATTTGTTGCGCTGCCAGCCCTTCGGCAACACCTTCTAAGGTATTCGTTGGCATACTACCTAAGGCAAAGCAGTGGCTTAAGAATGTTTTGCCACGAAGCGCTGGATTTTCGGCAACCTTTTGGGTGAGGTATTGAATAGATTTTAATCCTGCATCACCCTGCTCGTGAAGGTGGATATCGATCCCCTTCTTGTTGTCTAATGCCAGCTGGACAATAAAATCTATGGTCTTTTCTACATTTCCCTCAATAGAAGAAGGGTCTAGGCCTCCGATAAAATCGATATCTAACTTTGCGACATCCTGCATGAGTTGTTCTGATTTCGAAAAGAAGATCCCGTGCTGTGGAAAAGCAACGAGTTCGGTGCCAAAACTATCTTTTTTGTTTTCGATGGCAACCTCTAGGTTTTTTAGCGACTGCAATTTGGATGCAGGTTCAATATTGACATGACTACGTGCAAAGGATACCCCGTTTTGCTGTAACAGTTCAATAAGCTTTTCCGCTCTGTAAGTGGAGGTTTTTAACAATTCGGGCATCGTCTGCTCTTCAAATGTTATCATATCCCGCACACTACGGTTCTTTTTTAAACGCGCTTGCCATGGCCCTCCATAAAATGTTTTGTCCAGATGGATATGGTAATCTTTGAAGGAAGGGAGCATAAGAAAACCTTTGGCATCAAAAGCATCCGCTTGCGGGTTGTTCGCTTTTATTTCTTTGATGTTTCCACCAGAAAGTGTAATGCAAAAGAGCGCGGTGTTCGTGGCAATTACTTCATCCCCGTCATACTTAAATCCCGTCTCGAGACGTACGTTTTTTAACTTAATCTCCTGCTGTTCCATCATCTTTTTATTTATTCTTATTGTTTCATTTGCTGATAAACGACTGCCTATCAGACTGCCGCCGGCCAGCAAAGTAGCCTGTTGTATAAAATCTTTCCTTTTCATCTTCTTCAAAATTAAGGAAGAAAGTAATAGAAAAAGTTAGAAAAACCTTACAACAATAGTGAATATTATAACTGAATCTGGTATTGGCGGGGTGTAGTGCCGACTTGGTTTTTAAAATAATTAGAAAAATAAGAACTATCCAAGAAGCCCAGGCTGTAAGCGATTTCTTTAATACTGCTGTTGGTATTCTTTAGTAGTCCCTTAGCTTCTTGAACTACGCGTTGCTGTATGATATGAAGGGCGGATACCTGTAAATCTCGTTTGCAAAGGATATTGAGGTAATTCGCGGTAATATGTAGTTTGTCAGCATAGAAGGCGACAGTCTTTTGGGCAATAAAATGCCGATCTACCAGATTTATAAAATGTAACACTGTCGGGTGCAATTTGTTTTCTACTAACCCGTCGAGATGCGTTTCAATTTCTTTACTGATCAGGAGGGATAGGAGTTGGCTACGTGTATAAACAATCTGCCAGGGAATCTGCTGGGATATTTGTAAATCTTTGTTGAGTTGCTGAAACTCATGCAATAAGGTGTTGAAGGCCTCTTCTTTGAGGTCGAAAACTTGACTGTCAAAACGACGCAGGTAGTGTATATGTATAGCTGATTGAAAGGACTCAAAAACTTGCTGATTGATCATAAACTGGTAACCGTCGGTCTGTTCACCGAGGTCCCAGGTATGCGTTTGATTAGGCAGCAAAATATGAAGTTGTCGATCCTGTACCTTATGTGTGTGAAAATCGATGGTATGTGTCCCACTTCCCTGTTCAATAAGAAACAGCAGATAGAAGTCATGCTTATGTGGCTTAGAAATTTTGTTTCTGCCATCAACGACATGATGAAGTAATCGATAATCGTTTTGATATTCGTGTTTGAAGTGTGTTAGATTAAATGTTTCTACCGCGCGAATATCCAGATTCATATTTTAATAGATCAGGTTTTCCAATAAATTACGTTTCAGTTGTTTGCCTCCCGATGCACCCCCGCCAAACATCCGATTACCACTGAGCGATTTGAAGAACTCTTCCATACTCATGGCTTTACTTTTCTTATCTCGCCACTGTTTAGGGACGTTTTCAGTGGTAAACTCTATATTTCTGGCCCAGTAATTAATGTGCATCTCAGGAATAACCAATCCCAAGATCATGCCAGGTAAACCATTGACCAAGGCGGGGCCTCCAGACACGGGGATTTGATCGGTGTAAAACGCAATAATATAGAGCGAGTCCGCTGTAGCGCCGTTCACACGACGACATTCATACCCTGCGATATTGCGATATTCATCCGTGAAACGCCAAGTGACCTGCTGTAAAGAATCTTTTAGGTTATATTTTTCATCAAGCTCCATTTCCACTTCTGAGGTCTGGTTTTGAAGATCTTGAAAAAATATCTTATTGAACTGTGGCCTTCTTCCCCCAAAACCACCACCACGAACCTGAACAGATCCTCCGCCCATACTTACTGCACCCATTGGCTGTCCACCACGACCGCCGCCACCACCACGGTTTCCACCACCACCAGGGCGATTGCCGTTGGGGCGTGTAGACGTATTTTCGGGATCGTTGAACTGCATCAAAGTTTCTTTTTCATCAAAATGAAGCGTAAGCATATCAGAGCTCTTTTCCGGGATATCCTCGATGTTACCGCCGAAGCGCATCATCATACCGGCATTTTGACCTTGGCTGGCCATTTTATTGTTCATCTCCCGCATGCGTGCACGTTGGTATACCTCGCGCTCAAAGGTGATTTTTCCTTTGGTAGGGAAATAAGCGTGTTGTGCACTTGTATGTAACCATGTACACAGCACTACGATACTAGATATTAGAAGCTGTTTAATCATTTTTCTTACCAAGGTTTTTATTGAAATCCCATTTTAAACCCACCATGAAATACTGGGTTAACATTTGTTGTCTTGTTTCGGAGAAATTACTCTCACTAAACGATCGTTGTGTATTGTTAAAGCTGTTGAATACATCGAATGCTTTCACACTAAGAAGTAATGATTCACTCGATAAAAGTTTTCTGGTCAGTTCTAAGTTCATGTAAAACTGATGGATAGGTTCTGGAAAAATCTTGTTCTTCCCGGTGAAGCTATACGATAAAACTTGTGTTAAGCTAAACTTAAACGGTAAATAATATTTAAGGTCTGCATTTGCTGAGGAGCGTAAACTTGTATTGTTGAGACGACTCTGTACGGAGTTTTGTTCATTAGCTAAGCCAATCCCCAGATTAAAGTTGAAGTCTACACCTTTTGAACTCTGTTTATTTCCGTTAATACCAATATTGGCATTTGTGGTGATGTTTTGGTTTAAATCCCCGTTGATATAAAGGTAGTTGCTGCTGTAGCTGATCATAGAGTAAGGGCCAAATTGCATAACACCATTAAAGATAGGTTTGCCGTAGTTCGCGTTGAGTCGGGCATTCCAATTCAATTTATCGTTGATATTGACAAAAGTGGCTGTGGTCTTACCTTTATCATCAACGACAGATTTGTTGACGATTGCATTGTCCATAAGGGAAATACTTCCATTGACATTAAAAGATGAACCCTTTAATAAGCTAAACCTGTTATAAGATAGGTTGAAATTATTATTTATTTCACGCTTTAGGTCTGGATTTCCTATTTGCTCGTACAACTCATTCGTTGGTGGTTGTAAGGGTTGCAACTGTTGGAAGCTCGGGACATTCGTATTGTTTTGGAAACCAAAAGTTAAATTCTTACTGTTGCTGATTTTGTAAGAGATATTTGTGTTGAAGTTGTTTTGCCAAAATGATCTTTCTAGATCGATATCACGGTAGCTATCCGAGAGTTGCTGTTGACGATAGGTCGTTCGGTTAGAAAGATTAATGTTGAATTTGTCAGCCCTATAGCTCAGGTTAACATCAGCACTGTTATTATTGTTTTTATCTTCTTCATTTTTGGAGTAACGCATATCTAATCCTTGCGTGTTGTCTGTATTGTTGTGCGCATCGACTAGGCCTGTTCTCTTGGAGGTGTTAAAGCTATAGCCCAAGGTTAGGAATATTCTCTCCGAAATAGGTTCGCTAAAATTTAATGCGGCCCCAAAGCCATTGCTCTTTGTTTCATTCAAACGCGTTTGGTTAACATGGATGGTCGTGCTGTCATTACCTAGTCTATCGTATAATTTTGTTGTTTCATCAACCTGGTTGGTGGACTCGCTATTGTTGTAGTCATTGCTAAGGTGTAGGTTCATACTACGCCCTTTTTGGTTTAAACGACGGCGATAGTCCATCCGTACATTTAGGCTTCCGTTATCGGTCTCGGTGCTATTATTGCCATTGAATTCATTCGCCCGAAGACCTTCGTTACGGAAGGTTTCACTGCTCGATAGGGAACTAGATTCTGAACGGCCTTTACTTCCACCCAGCTGCACATTCATATTGCTTACGGAATCGATCTTCATCCGGAACTGCGCACGTAAATTATTGTTGAGATTATTATTCTCCGACTGTGATTTGCGCGATGTTTCCTGTGTTTTATTTTCGCCCAGGACCTGCTTATTGTATGACTCCGACTCGTTGGCATTACCGTTGTTGCTAATGCCGTAGCTGGAGGTCATATGCAACTTCTTTTTCAAGAAATTATTCTCGTAGTTGATTCCGGCACTTTGGTGCTCCGGTTTACCAATAATTTGGTTATTCATCCGAATCATCGAAGCATCCCCTTGATTCCCCATATTGTTCCAGCTTCCTGTCAAGCCGATACGTTCCGATTGATTGAACTTTGCCGCAAATAGATTGGCATCAAATAATTCCTTGGTACCAACGCTTGCATTGGCATTTCCAAAAATACCTTTTCGAGCTTCTTCCTTGAGGACCACATTGACAGTTTGCAAGCGAACTCCATCATCAATACCTGTTAATTCCGCCTGTTCAGATTTACGTTCGTAAACTTGTACTTTATCTACGGCATCGGCTCGTACATTCCGGATCGCAATTTTTGGGTCATAGCCAAAAAATTCTTCTCCATCGATCAAGACCTTAGATACTGTTTTCCCGTGCGCAGTTACTTCACCGCTGTTGGATACAGTTAGTCCCGGAAGACGACGTAACAGGTCTTCCAGTTTGGCGTTTTTCTCGGTTGCAAAACTGGATGCGTCATACTCGATGGTGTCACCCTTCATCTTAATCGGAATCTTTTGCGTAACAATAATTTCTTCCAAGAGATTCGATTGGGAATTTATCTTAATGCTATCGAGCTTGATGTCGCTGCTGACCACTACAAACTCTTTGCTAAAGATTTCAAATTTTGGGTAGGTTACCAATAGGAGGTGCTTTCCGCGGGCTACTTTTTTGATCTGAAATTTGCCATCTTCACCTGCGCGAGCGAATTGCTGCATGATAGAGTCCGTGTTAAGCACGACAACCGATGCGTTGACCAATGGTTTATTATCGGATGCATCAACCACAATTCCGGTGATTACCTGTTGTGCGTGTACATATTGACTCGCAATAAATAGAAGAAGGATTAGTATTCGTCTCATAACCTTAGTTAGCTGGACAAAGTAAGCTAGAAAAAGAGTAAATTAATGTTAAAATAAGCGATGTAATAGCTTTGATACAAAATAATAAAGCACGCTCGTTGGCGTGCTTTATTATTTTGTATCGGAAGATAAAGTCCCGTATTATTTTACTTCAGAAACACGGATTGTGTTTGTTCTTCCTTTCTCATGTAAAGGTGTAGATGAAGTGTTGATTACAATTTCGCCAGGTGCCACCAAATTTTTCTCTTTTAGGAGCTTGTTTACATCTTGGATTGTGCCATCTGTACTCTCAAATTTATCGTAGATAAATGCGCGTACACCCCAAACCAAAGTTAATTGGTTTAATAAGTTCGCATTACCTGTAAAGACGTAAATATCTGCATTCGGACGGTAGCTTGAAATTTCGAAAGCTGTGTAACCTGATGATGTCATAACAGCGATTGCCGAAGCCTCTGTGTTTTGTGCTAAGAAGATGGAAGAACCACAGATTGCATCTGGAATCTTTGTTTTAGCAGGTTGAAGGCTTGCCTTATTGCTGTAGTAAGGATAGGAAGTATGCTCTACATGTGTAATGATTTTCGCCATTGTTTCAATTACGATCTCCGGGAACTCTCCAACTGAAGTTTCACCACTTAACATTACAGCATCTGCACCATCCAGTACTGAGTTCGCAACATCATTCACCTCCGCACGTGTCGGACGTGGCGTTGTAATCATACTCTCCAACATTTGTGTCGCAATGATAACAGGTTTAGATAAGTCACGACATTTCTGTACGATCATTTTCTGTAAACCCGGAACCTCTTCCATTGGCATTTCCACACCCAAGTCGCCACGAGCAACCATCACTGCATCTGTCGCCTCAATAATGGAATCAATATTTTCAATCGCCTCTGGTTTCTCTACTTTAGCAATAACAAGTGCATGACTTCCTTTTGCTTTGATGATTTCTTTACATTGAACGATGTCTTCTGCTGAACGTACGAATGACATGGCAATCCAGTCTGCACCATTATCCAACGCAAAATTAAGATTGTCTAAATCTTCTTCCGTCAGGGAAGGGATAGACACTTTTGTATTTGGAAGGTTAACACCTTTGCGGGATGTTAATACGCCGCCATGTACAACCTCACAGATAACACTATCTTTGTGATTTGTTGAAAGCACACGTAGCTGAAGCTTTCCGTCATCCAATAAGATGATTTCGTTTTCCTTTACATCGTTCGGGAAGTTTTCGTACGTAATGTAGATACGTTTTTCATCACCGATAAGCTCTTGCGTAGTCATTTCTACCTGTGAGCCATTGATCAATATCGCACCACCTTCTTTCATTTTTCCAATGCGGATTTTTGGACCTTGTAAATCGGCAAGGATACCTACATTGAATGGGTTTTCGTTATTGATTTCTTGAATGGTCTTGATTACTTTTAGGTGGTCATCTTGGCTTCCGTGTGAGAAATTCAGACGACATACATCCACACCTTTGGCAATCATGCTAGTCAATATAGTCTTGTCCGCTGATGCTGGACCGAGTGTGGCTACAATTTTTGTCCTCTTTTGAATCTTGTTCATTTATAATATTTTAATTTAATGAATTTTTCAGTGTAATAGTCGCTTGTATTATACAATAATTATTGCAAAAATAACAATCTGTTTTTAAGTTAGGTTTATTATAGTGTAAATTTTACACTCAGAGCCCCTGATGCCCCTAAAAAATCAGATTTTCGTTGGATTTTAAAGCCGTAGGGTCTAACTCTTTAACGAGTAAAACCTCCTGTATAGTCTTAATATCCTCTAATAAATTTCGGAGATCCTCTGGATCAATAAAATGTTTGGCCATAAAGAAGTAGTCAAAGTTGGGTAGTTCAGGGATTAAAATGCCCCCTTCAATGCTTCTGTTATTGATCAAATAATACTCAAATTCAAAATTTTCATCACAGCACCGGTAAATGGTGTAGTGATACTTTGATGTTTTTTTCTGTTTGGTGCGCTCAAAGACAATATGGTAATCCATTTCGTCCTTGTCTTTGTCTTTCAGATATCCCTTATGATCGATATAATTCTCTTTGCCACGTACCAATTCCAATCCCGTATGCTTAAAGATAAAATGAGAGAGTCGATAATCGCGCAGCGGGGAGCTAATCCCAATTAGCGAGAAGTCGAGCTCAAGCTCAAAGTCTAGAAGTAAATGTTTCTTTGTAATGCTCACGTCGTTCAGGGATTGAGGTTCGAAGTTACAAAGTTTTTCTGGAATTTGTTATGCTGAGCGAGGAGAAAGGGGAGATGCGGATATGTTGAGATTATAGAATTTTATTGTTCTGTGAGGCCACTTTTGTGCAAGAGGATGTACAAAAGCTAGAAAGGTTTAAGTTTCTTGTTTTATATATTTTTTTTTGTTAATATTGGATATATGCAAGTTATGGCGGTTTTTGCTCGTAAATGAGAGGACGGCAAGGTGCTTATTTTGCATCTAAAAATCAAAAAGGTTTGATTTATGGGGAAATTTATTTTTCTTTGCACAGATTTATTAAACAATTAAACTATAAAATCATGTCAGATATCGCATCAAGAGTAAAAGCAATTATCGTTGAAAAGTTAGGTGTAGATGAAAATGAAGTAACACCAGAAGCTTCTTTCACGAATGATTTAGGTGCAGACTCACTTGATACAGTTGAGTTGATCATGGAGTTCGAAAAAGAATTCAACGTAGCTATTCCTGATGACCAAGCTGAAAACATCAGCACTGTAGGTCAGGCTATTTCTTACTTAGAAAAAAACGTTAACTAACTAATTTATTAGGCCAAACATATTAATGGAGCTTAAAAGAGTAGTTGTAACAGGGTTAGGCGCTCTTACACCTTTAGGAAATACCGTCTCAGCTTATTGGGAAGGTTTGATTAATGGTGTAAGCGGTGCTGCTCCTATTACGCATTTTGATGCATCAAAGTTCAAAACCCAATTTGCTTGTGAAGTAAAGGGATTTGATCCGCATAATTTTATGGATCGCAAAGAGGCACGTAAAGTCGACCCCTTTGTACAGTATGCCATAGCTTCCACAGATGAAGCAATCAAGGATGCTGGTTTAGAATTTGATAAACTAGATACCAACCGTATCGGTGTTATTTGGGGATCGGGAATTGGAGGATTAACTACATTCACAGAAGAGGTAGTAAATTACTCCAAAGGAGATGGAACACCTCGTTTCAATCCGTTCTTTATTCCTAAAATGCTTGTCGATATCGCACCGGGCCATATTTCTATGCGTCACGGTTTGCGTGGTCCTAATTTCTCAGCAGTATCTGCGTGCGCTTCTGCCACGAATGCAATGATTGATGCTTTTACCTATATCCGTATGGGTAGAGCAGATGTAATTGTTACGGGCGGTTCGGAAGCAACAATCAATGAGGCTGGTATTGGTGGATTTAACGCTATGCACGCCCTTTCAACCCGGAATGATGACCCTAAAACAGCATCCCGTCCTTTCGATAAAGATCGTGATGGTTTTGTTTCTGGAGAAGGTTCAGGAGCGATTATTTTGGAAAGCCTTGATCACGCACTTGCGCGAGGAGCCAAGATTTACGCTGAAATCGTTGGGGGTGGAATGAGTGCAGATGCGTATCACATTACAGCATCTCATCCAGAAGGACTCGGTGCAAAACTTGCCATGACAATGGCAGTAAAAGATGCCGGTATGAATTTTAGTGATATTGATTATATCAATGTGCACGGTACTTCTACCCCTGTTGGTGATGTGAGTGAGACCAAAGCAATTATCGATCTTTTCGGTGATCATGCTTATAAGCTGAACATCAGCTCCACGAAGTCAATGACAGGTCACTTGTTAGGTGCTGCTGGTGCTATTGAATCGATCGCTTCGATACTATCGGTGAAAAACGATATCGTTCCACCAACGATCAACCACTTTACGGATGATCCGGAGATCGATAATAACTTGAACTTCACGTTCAATACAGCACAAAAACGTGTTGTGAACGCAGCGTTGAGTAATACGTTCGGTTTTGGTGGCCACAACGCAACGATTATTGTGAAGAAATATCACTCTTAATGTTTAAGAGTAAGATAAACGATAAAAATAATAGGTAGTTTCTAATCGAAACTACCTATTCCTTATTTTAGTAGAGAATGTCTTTCTCCGGAATATATCATCTATATTTTTCACGTCATAAAGCTTACGTCCGTAAACTACGGAATATTCTTGGCTTTGTTCCCGGTAATATAAAACTGTACCAGATGGCCTTCAGACACAAGTCTGTAGCCACCCCCATAAAGCATGGCGTAAAAAATAGTAATGAGCGTTTAGAGTTTTTGGGTGATGCAGTTTTAGGTTCTGTGATTGCTGAATTGTTGTTCAAGATGTATCCCTATAAAGATGAAGGCTTCTTGACCGAATTGCGCTCTAAGATCGTGAGTCGTGTCAATCTAAATCAATTGTCCCGAAAATTAGGGTTGAACGAGTTTATCGAGTATGATGCTCGTATGATCAGTTATCCCAATAAGCAAAGCTCCCTATTAGGAGATGCCTTTGAAGCGCTTATCGGTGCCGTCTATATCGATAGAGGCTATCAGTTTACACGCGAATTTTTACTGACCCGGATAATTAAACCACATGTGGATATTCATATGTTGGAAATCACGGAGACAAATTTCAAAAGTAGACTTATCGAATGGTGTCAACAATTAAGTAAAGATATTCAGTTTGTGCAAGTTGATAATCCTCCTGGAGAATCAGCTAAAATGTTTACGGTCGAAGCCGTGGTGGATGGCGAAGTGTGCGGTGTTGGGCGTGACTTTAATAAAAAAAGCGCTGAAAAACTGGCGGCAGAGAAAGCGTGTGAACATCTCAAGATCTTCGATGTCGAAGAATATTCTCGTTAATTATAAGCTTTCGCATTTCGCTTGTATATCTTAACTTTGCCGCATGGCAAATATTAAACCCTCTTTGGCAAAAGGTACGCGTGATTTCTCTCCCAAAGAGATGGAAAAGCGTAACCACATATTCAATACCTTAAAGACCGTTTTCAAAAAGTACGGCTATAACGAAATTCAAACCCCTACATTCGAAAATCTACAGACCCTAACAGGGAAGTATGGCGAAGAAGGAGATCGGTTGATTTTCAAGATATTGAATTCTGGAGACTACCTGAGTAAGGCTCCTGAAGCGTTGCTGACAGAGAAAGCATCCAATAAACTTATTTCGCATATTTCAGAAAAGGCGTTGCGCTATGACCTAACTGTTCCTTTTGCGCGATTTGTAGTTATGCATCAGCATGAACTTACGATGCCTTTTAAACGTTTTCAGATTCAGCCTGTATGGCGGGCAGATAGGCCGCAAAGAGGGCGCTATAGAGAGTTCTATCAGTGTGACGTTGATGTCGTTGGGTCAGATTCGTTGTTGAATGAGGCGGAGTTTGTTCTGATTTATAACGAGGCACTAGCTGCATTGGGACTAAAGGATTTCACGATCAAGATTAATAACCGAAAAATATTGACTGGTATCGCCGAGGTAATTGGTAAGCCAGAGCTTATTGTAGATATGACGGTTGCCATCGACAAGCTGGATAAAATTGGGCTTGAGGGAGTCAATAAAGAGTTGCTTGAACGTGGGTTCACGGAAGAGGATGTAGAGGTGTTACGCCCGATTATTCTTTTAGAAGGAACAAATCAGGATAAGCTCGCTAGCTTAAAATCTGTTTTGGCCAAGTCGGAAGCCGGTTTGAAGGGTATTGCTGAGATTGAGGAGGTTTTTGCGTATTTGACATCGTTTGGTATGTCGGCACTATTGAATAAGGTCGTGGAGTTGGATATTACGCTAGCGCGTGGTTTGAATTACTATACGGGATGTATCTTTGAAGTGAAGACGAATGAAGTTGCGATGGGAAGTATTGGTGGCGGAGGACGTTACGATGATTTGACTGGGATGTTTGGTCTAAAAGATTTAACTGGAGTTGGGGTTTCATTTGGTGCCGACCGCATCTACGATGTGCTTGAAGAGCTTAATCTCTACCCAGAGTCTTCTGCCGCAACGACACAGCTGTTATTGGTGAACTTTGATCCTGCTTGCGAAGCATTCCTATTGCCCGTGCTGATGCAATTACGAAATGAAGGGGTTGCGGTGGAGTTATACCCCGCTGCTGTTAAATTGAAAAAGCAGATGAGCTACGCAGATAGTAAAGGGATTCCTTATGTACTATTGGCCGGAGAAGAAGAAATTAAAAGTGGAGAGCTCTCGTTGAAAGATATGCGAAGTGGGGAACAGCAGAAATTGAATGTGGAAGCCTTGATTAAATATTTCAAATAGGCGACCATTTTGATATTCAAAAAAGAAGAAATTAGATAATTTTGTGACAATAAACGACTAATTCCTGCCTATTTTTTATTCAAAATCTCGTTAAAAATAACTAGATTTGTGGTCGGTTTAGTAAAGAAATTCAATACGTTAAAATGAGTTCAACACCTATAACAAAAGAAACATATTTAGAGTGGTATAAATCTATGCTACTTATGCGTAAATTCGAGGAGAAGACTGGTCAGTTATATGGGCAGCAAAAGATCCGTGGATTTTGTCACTTATACATTGGTCAAGAGGCTGTTATGGCTGGTACGATTTCGGCAACTAGACCCGATGACTCTGTTATCACTTCGTATAGAGATCACGCACATGCTTTAGCAAAAGGTATGTCTGCCAACGAATGTATGGCGGAGATGTTTGGTAAGGTTACAGGATGTTCTAAAGGTAAAGGTGGTTCTATGCACTTTTTCTCGAAAGAACACAAGATGATGGGTGGCCATGGTATCGTAGGTGGTCAGATTCCTTTGGGTGCAGGTATCGCTTTTGCGGAACAGTACTTAGGTAAGGATAGCGTAAATGTTTGTTTTATGGGAGACGGCGCTGTTCGTCAAGGTGCATTTAACGAATCATTGAACATGGCGATGTTGTGGAAATTACCTGTAATTTTTGTTTGTGAAAACAATGGTTACGCGATGGGTACTTCCGTACAGCGTACAACGAACATGATCGATATCTACAAAATGGGATTTGGTTTTGATATGCCAAGTGCTGCTGTTGATGGTATGGATGTTGTTGCGGTACACAACGCGATGGATGAAGCTGTGCAACGTGCGCGTGCTGGTGAAGGACCGACATTCTTGGAAATTCGTACATACCGTTACAAAGGACACTCGATGTCTGACCCAGCTAAATACCGTACAAAAGAAGAATTAGAAGAATACAAAGGTCGTGATCCATTGGTGTCTACGAAACTTGCGATTCTAGAAAATAATTATGCTGATGAGGCATGGTTTGCTGAAGTAGAGGCGGATGTGAAAAAAGTAGTGGATGAGTCTGTTAAATTCGCAGAAGAATCGCCATATCCAGATGCTTCAGAAATCTATGACGACGTTTATGTACAGAAGGACTATCCTTTTGTAATGGACTAATAATTAAGAATTACTTTAACTTAAAGATATAATCTACTATAACAAATGGCTGAAGTAGTAAGAATGCCGAAAATGAGCGACACCATGACCGAAGGTGTAATTGCTAAATGGCACAAAAAAGTCGGTGATAAAGTAAACTCCGGTGATTTAATTGCTGAAGTTGAAACAGATAAAGCAACGATGGACTTCGAGTCTTATCAAGAAGGAACATTGTTGTACATTGGCCCGAAGGAAGGTGAAGCTGTAGCAATTGATGCGGTAATCGCTGTTTTGGGTGAAGAAGGGGAGGATTACAAAGCTTTGCTAGAAGGTGATGCTGCTCCAGCTAAGGCGGAAGAGAAATCTGAAGCAGCAGCTGAGCCTGCTGATGCTCCTGCGGCAAGTACATCTACCGTTACGCCTGAGGATTTAGGTTGTACCGTAATTACGATGCCATTGTTGAGTGATACCATGACTGAAGGGGTTATTGCACAATGGAACTTTAAAGTGGGTGATACCATAAAATCAGATGATGCTATCGCTGATGTTGAGACGGACAAAGCAACAATGGAGGTTACTGCTTATGCAGAAGGAACATTGTTATATGTTGGTTTGGAAGCAGGTGAAGCAGCAAAAGTAAATGATATTATTGCTATTGTAGGTCCTGCGGGAACAGATATTACGCCATTGTTGAATCAAAAGCCTAGTGCACCAGCAGCAGCGAAAGCTGAAACGGCAGCGCCTGCGGTCGCAGAAACAACTAGCGCAGCAGCGCCAGTAGCAGCAGCGACGAGCACAGCGGATGATTCACGTGTGAAAGCTTCTCCTTTAGCAAGAAAAATTGCGAAAGAACGTGGCATTAATCTGAACGATGTGAAAGGGTCTGCGGATGGCGGTCGTATTGTGAAGAAAGATGTAGAAACATTTGTTCCGACAGCGGCGGCGGCAAAAGCAGATGCTCCAGCGGCAGCAGCGAGCGAAGGAAAAGCAACGATTTCTTTACCACAAGTTATTGGAGAAGAGAAATATACAGAAGTAGCGGTTTCGCAAATGCGTAAAACTATTGCACGTCGCTTAGGTGAATCTTTATTTACTGCACCACATTTCTATTTGACCATCTCTGTTGATATGGACAATGCGATTGCTGCGCGTGCACAGATTAATGAGGTAGCGCCTGTTAAGGTTTCTTTCAATGATATCTTAATTAAAGCAGTTGCTTCTGCATTAAAACAACATCCTGCGGTGAACTCTTCATGGAGAGGGGATAAGATTCGTTTCAACCAACACGTAAATATTGGAGTGGCGATGGCTGTGGAAGATGGTCTATTGGTTCCGGTAGTACGTTTTGCAGATGGTAAATCCTTATCGCACATCTCTGCAGAAGTTAAAGAATACGGACAAAAAGCAAAAGCTAAGAAATTAACACCAGCAGATTGGGAAGGTTCAACATTTACAATCTCTAACTTAGGTATGTTTGGTATTGATGAGTTTACATCAATCATCAACTCACCGGATGGTGCAATCATTTCTGTCGGCGCGATCCAGCAGATTCCAGTTGTTAAAAATGGAGCTGTAGTACCAGGTAATGTTATGAAATTAACTATGGGATGTGACCACCGTGTGGTGGATGGTGCAACTGGTGCTGCTTTCTTGCAAACCGTAAAATCATTACTAGAAGCGCCAATTCGTTTATTAGCGTAATCAGTAAAAATATAGTTATAAAAGCACTTTGGTATTAGCCAAAGTGCTTTTTTTATTGTTAATACAGTCAAGAAATCCTATTTTGTAGGAATTGATTTCAAGTGTTTAACTCTAATATTCGAGGAGTATCCTGTGCGTATAAAATATATAAATACCCTATTTGTTGCCTTGCTTTTTAATGTCGTTGCGTGTTCATCACCCGAAGCAAAGCAAAAAGAAATTGTTAAAAAACAAATTGAGAAAGATAGTATCTCCCTTGTCTACAATCCAGATTCTGCGGACAGAGAGATTGAAGCCTTTATGCAGCACCTGCATCAGAAGGCAGCCTTCAATGGTAATGTTTTGATTGCGAAAAAAGGTAAAATTATCTATCAGGGATCTTTTGGCTGGGCGAACTACCTAAAGAAAGATAGTCTGAAAATTGATTCTAAGTTTGAACTCGCGTCGGTCTCTAAACCGCTTACTTCATTGGGGATCCTTAAGCTCGTCGAAACTGAAAAACTGAAACTGGATCAGACTGTTAATGACTTTTTTCCTGCTTTTCCCTATCCTGGTATTACGATACAAATGTTGTTGACACATCGGAGTGGCTTGCCTAATTACGTGTATTTTGCAGAAGGCGTATGGAAGGATAAGAAAAAAGGAATGACCAATATGGATGCTGTAAATTTGTTGATCGAGCATAAGCCAAATCGTTATGGAGCGCCTAACGGACGTTTCCACTATAATAATTCCAATTATATGGTCCTCGGTGCTATTATAGAGAAAGTCAGCGGAAAGGATTTTGGAGCGTATATGAAGGAGGTGGTATTTGATCCGGCAGGAATGAAGAATACAGCCGCCTTATCGAAGGCGCGTTATGAAACTATTCCAACCAATGTGATGGGTCACGATAAGGTATGGCGTCGTTCGGTCGTGCAAAACTACTTGGATGGGCCTGTAGGAGATAAAGGTATATATAGCACAGTTCAAGATCTTTTTTTACTGGATATTGCACTGAAGGAAGGTCGCATCGTGAATAAAGCATTACTGGACTCAGCATATGTTCCTCGTAATGATGCAAAGCGAAATCTATTCAGTTACGGTTATGGATGGCGTACTTTTTCGCCACATAACACACAAGTGGTCTATCACACCGGATGGTGGCACGGTTTTCGCAATTTATATGTTAGAGATCTAACCGATGATGTTACTATTGTGTTGTTATCCAATATGGCAAATGGAAGCCTCGTGAATTTAGATAGCTTGTACAAAATATTAAAGATGCCTGTTTTACGGCAAAACGCATATAATGCAAATGGTGACTTTGTTGTTAACTAACTTATAGATTTATTATGAAAAAAACACTGATTCTTGGTGCCAGTACAAATCCTGCGCGTTATTCTTACCTGGTCGCTAATAAGTTGGTTCGGAAAGGGCATGAGATCGTGAATGTAGGCCGTAAAGTTGGAAAAGTAGCGGGCGTTGATATTGAGACTGCCAGTGATATCCATACGGATATTGATACCATCACGCTTTATGTGGGACCTAAAAATCAGCAACCTTACTACGATTATATCCTTCAAACAAAACCGAAGCGTGTAATCTTTAATCCTGGTGCTGAAAATGAAGAGCTCAAAGTCTTGTTGGAAAAAGATGGAATAGAGCCCATCGAGGCGTGTACGCTCGTGATGCTCAATACAGGACAATATTAAAAATAAAGGCAGAGCTAGTCTCTGCTTTTATTTTGACACCTTTCTTTACCAACCGGACAGGTTGATAGGAATGAACAATCGTTTGTGTCGCCGGATGAAAACGTTATCGTGAATTAATCCAATACCTTCCACCTCAATTTTCTTCTTAATATCATATATTCGACACTTAAACCTATATATGATGAAACTATCGAATCTAGCATTAGCCATTTGCTTAGTACTCACAACAACGGCGCAAGCACAAACAAAGCGTACCGATCTATCCTTATCTGATTCTTTTATACAGGAAAAATTAAAGGATGCGGCACAACAAATATCGACCTTAACTGCAGCAACTCCACCCGATAAATTTCCTAAGACATTCGAAAACGGACAGCAAAAGTTCTCCAATTCTTCGTGGTGGTGTTCTGGTTTTTATCCCGGCACATTGCTATATCTGTATGAAGGAACAAAGAATGATACACTATTAACCCTCGCGACAGACAAGTTGAAACCTTTGGCCAAAGAACAGTTTAATAAAGGAACGCATGACCTGGGATTTATGCTATTCTGTAGTTTTGGAAATGCTCTTCGACTTACTGGAGATTCGGCGAGTTATAAGGATATTCTTTTGACGGGCGCCGAGTCATTAGCCTCTCGATACCATGATAGGCAAAAGGCAATCAAATCTTGGGATTGGGGAAGCTGGGAGTATGCGGTTATCATCGATAATATGATGAACTTAGAATTCTTAACGCAGGCAACAAAAATTTCAAAAGATAAGAAATACAAAGATATTGCGGTGCAACATGCGAATACCACTATTAAGAACCATTTTCGGAAAGATTACAGTGCCTATCATGTGATTGACTACAATAAGGAGACGGGGGCTGTAAGTAGAAAGAAAAATCATCAAGGTGCTTTTGATGAGTCTGCTTGGTCCAGAGGACAAGGCTGGGCTTTGTACGGTTATACGATGATGTATCGGGAAACTGGAGAAAAACAATTCCTGAAGCAGGCGCAACATATTGCCTCTTATATTTTGAAACATCCACAGTTGCCGGCAGATCTAGTGCCATATTGGGACTTTGATAAAGAAAAAGTACCTGCAACGAGTAAGATGTACAAAAATAAGGACCTGCGGGATGTTTCGGCAGCAGCATTATATGCTAGTGCGCTTCTGGAATTGTCACAATATACAACGGGGAAAGAGGCCAAAGGATACTTAGGCGCTGCAGAAACGTTGATTAAGAATCTTTCGGGAGACCCTTATTTGGCGAAGGATGGTGAAAATGGAGGATATATCTTGAAGCATTCTGTTGGTGCGCTGCCTTTAGATTCCGAAATTGATGTGCCACTAACCTATGCGGATTATTATTATGTTGAAGCTTTAATACGTTACCAACGCTTGTTGGCAGGGAAAAGCATTATAGATTAACCCCTTACAGTATGAAGCGATTTATTCTTTTTTTGTCTCTTAGTTGGGGTGTATTATTATCTTTTGGACAAGGCAATAGTTCGATGTTTCCAATGGAGAAACTCGGGACTACTATCTATAGTGGCGTTTTTACCGGTAACGGCCTGCTGGGGACGATGAGCTATATGAAATCAAACAATACATTGCGGATCGATGTTGGTCGGACCGATGTATATGATCACCGTGAAAACCCTGAATCTGCATTATTTGATAAGGCGCGATTACCCATTGGACATTTCGTACTTCGTTTGCAAGACACTGTGCTTCGTACAAACGGTTTGATCGATTATGGCGGCGGTGAAGCGATAGCTACTGTGGTGACAGCACGAGAGCACTATTCGGTACGCACGCTAACCTTTGCAAATCGAGATGTAATCTATGTAGAGATTGATACGAAGCTCGGTGCCAATACTGTACCTTTATTGGAATGGA
Organism: Sphingobacterium psychroaquaticum; assembly: GCF_004421025.1. Taxonomy (NCBI): domain Bacteria; kingdom Pseudomonadati; phylum Bacteroidota; class Sphingobacteriia; order Sphingobacteriales; family Sphingobacteriaceae; genus Sphingobacterium; species Sphingobacterium psychroaquaticum. Next base: position 506,753 of record NZ_CP038029.1, read on the forward strand.
TTCCTGAGGTGCCGCGAAGTCCGCGGATGAATTTTGGACACGCTAAGAAACCGGACAATTACCCTGAAAACCCTATAGGCGAACATGTGAAGCGTAATAACTATTCTGTTTATAAACAGCCACTCTTGGCGGGTGGTGGATACGCCACGGTTTGGCAGTCCTATGTTAAAGAAAATAAGACTGTTTACCTCATTAGCATAGGTTACGATACCGGAAATAGAGATTATGTGGCACAGGCCATCGACAACATAGAAGCGCTTAAGGAAATGGCGCTTGATAAGGAAATTCTGGAGCATAAAGCGATCTGGAAATCTTACTATTCCAGGTCGAATCTGACACTTCCGGACACACGCCTGCAACAATTTTATAATATGCAACTCTATAAGCTGGCTTCAGCCACGGGGCAAGATAAGCCAGCTATGGATCTTCAAGGGCCATGGACATCCAACACGCCGTGGCCAGCGTATTGGCATAACCTGAATATAGAGCTCGCTTATTCGCCAGTCTTTGCTAGTAATCACCTTGAGATTGCAGAATCATTGATTAAAATGATCAACCGCAATGTTGATAACTTGATTCAAAATTCTCCTAAACCGTATCGGCATAATAGTGCGGCTATTGGTCGCAGCTCAGCTCCAGATATGATTAGCCCGGTATGGGTGGAGCGAGGGCGTGATGGAACAGCTTGGGAAGATGGACAAAAAGAGCTGGGCAACCTTACGTGGATGCTACACAGTTATTATCAATACTATAGGTTTAGTATGAATGAAAAAGCATATGAACCGTTGTTTGCTTTGCTGAAAAGGTCGGTGAACTATTATTTGCACCTCCTGGATCAAGATGCCGATGGCCGATATCATATTGTTGAAAAAACCTATTCACCAGAGTATTCTGGTGGATATGCCTATGATACGAACTATGATCTCTCGATTTTACGTTGGGGATTAAAGACGTTGATTGCGATGGATGATGAGCGTAACCTAAAAGACCCGCTCTATACAAGATGGAAGACGGTTTTGACACACCTTCGAGCGTACCCGACGAATAAGGATGGTTTTATGATTGCGAAGGACGTTCCATATGCGGAGTCACATCGACATTATTCGCATCTGATGATGGTATATCCTTTTTACGACATCAATTGGGATCAACCAGAGAACCATGACTTAATAAAGCGCTCTATCAGCCATTGGCAAAGTAAACCTGCAGCGTTACAGGGGTACTCCTTTTCGGGGAGCGCTTCTATGTATGCGATGATGGGTGAAGGAGACAAAGCCTTAGTTGCCTTGGAAACATTGTTGCGAAAATATGTGAAACCTAATACGCTATATGCGGAGACAGGGCCTGTTATCGAAACACCACTCGCAGCAATGAGTAGTATTCAGGAACTGGTGCTTCAACATTGGAATGGTGTTACGCGTGTGTTTCCAGCTGTACCAACGGTATGGGCTGACGTTACCTTTCGGGACATGCTGACGGATGGTGCATTTTTGATCTCGGCTGAAAGAAAAAGTGGTAAAACACGTGAGGTACGTGTGATGAGTCAGCATACAGGGACTATTCGTCTCAAAAGTGGAATAGTGAACCCTCGTATCACGCTTTCGGGACATTCAGCGATTCGCGATCAGCATGATGATTATGTTGAGCTTTATTTACCTAAGGGAGAGCAGGCTGTCTTACATCTTCGTTAATGTTGAATTTCTATTTGTTCTTTATGTGTTCTGAAACATCATACGTATGAAACATCTTGCCTTAGTAATCTTGCTCTTTCTTCCATCTTTCGGAATCGGTCAGCAACAGATATTACAGCGTAAAATAACGGACGCGTCATATACGGATCTTTTTTCCAAATTAAAGACCTGGCAAAATACACGCGCTTCGTTGTGGCGACAGCAGCTACGCGATTTACCCGTGGAGGTAAAAGATAAAATTATTCGTGATGCGGACACGGCGAATGTATTTACTTGGCCTTCTTTGTTGGCGTCTAAATATTTGGAGTATAAAAGGAATGGTAATCGCACCAACTATGAATCCGACATCAACCTACGTCGTGCCAAATTAAGTCAGCTGGTTGCAGGCGAGATGTTGCGCCAGGATGGTACCTATATTCCACAGATCGCCAATGGTTTGTGGTTAATTTTGGAAGAAAGTACCTGGGTCAGTCCAGCACATATTGTTGTTCAGCAGGCCGGAGCGGGATTAGTCGATCCTTATGATAGTTACATAGACCTGGGAGCAGGCAGAGTCGCAGCAGATTTGGCTGCTATTTATCGGGCCTTGGCCACAGAATTGGACGCTTACTCGCCACAATTACGGCGAAAGCTGAAGTACGAGCTGGATAAACGAATCTTAGAACCCTATCTCTTGCGAAAAGATTTCTGGTGGATGGGTTATGGAAAAGGATTCGTCAACAACTGGAATATCTGGATAAATAATAATGTACTGCGTACAGCTCTCCTTGTGATGGATGATCCCGAGAAGCAAAAGCAAATTGTTCTCAAGGTGATGGAAAGTTCCGATAAGTTTATCGATTACTACCCCGAAGATGGCGCTTGCGAGGAAGGACCTTCCTACTGGATACATGCAGGAGGCGAATTAGGAACGATGTTGCAACTTTTAAAGGAGGCGTCGGCTGATAAGTTTGATGTATCACAAGAAACGAAGATACATCGTATGGGGCAGTATATCCTTCGTATGCATATTGATGGAAATCGTTTTGTGAATTTCGCCGATGCCTTAGCGATCGAATATCCAACGCCGTCGAAAGTAGCCATCTATGGTGATATCTTTAAAGATCAAGATCTACGTAATTTTGCAGCGTATCTATGGAACCGGCACAAAAGTACGAATAGCAGTAATGTGCAAGATCTTTTGTTGCTTGCAGCGTCCTATAAGGATATTACGAAAGCTGCACCTGTGGTTAACCATGCGCTCGAGGTCGTATACCCCAGTCTGCAGCTTGTAAAATGGCAGAGCGAGTCCATGGGTAAAGGATTAACCTTTGTTGGTATCGGGGGGCATAATGGTGTTAGTCATAATCACAACGACGTCGGTAGTTTTATGTTGTTTGCTGATAATATTCCGGTATTGATTGATATTGGTGTTGGCACCTATAACAGCAAAACCTTTTCCAGTAAACGCTATGAAATATGGAATATGCAGTCCCAATGGCATAGCTTACCGACGATCAACGGTGTTATGCAACAGGATGGTGCCAAATTTAGGGCGACTGCGGTGAAATTGCCATCAAGGGATTTTAACCATTCTTTTTCATTGGATATTGGTACCGCTTATCCGGCCGAAGCTGCGGTATCCTCGTGGACACGTAGCTTTCAGTTTGCGCCCGCTAAACAGGAGCTAGAGATGCAGGAAAAATATAGCTTAACCAAAACGATCTCTCCCCAACAGATACATTACATAACGTCGATTAGGCCTGTGCTGGATGGAAGTGATGTTTACATCGAGTACGATACAGGTAAGTGCGTATTAATACAGAGTAATTCCAAAAACCTTGTACCAACCATTGAAGAGCAAATGTTGACCGATGCGCGCCATCAAAAGGTGTGGGGAGAAAAGATTTATAGAATCCATTTTACAGAGAAAAAAATGAACCGAGAGGCGACCTACAATTTTAAGATCAAGCGGGTCGAACGAAGTGCGGGCAAATAAAATAATATGAACAGAAGATTATTGATCAAGAACGCAGTGCTAACCGGAATCCTTTCTCTAGCTGGAGGGAGGGTGAAAGGGAAGGCCATAAAAGAAAAGTACGAAGCACGTGCGATAGAGGGAGGTGACGATCGTGCGTATTGGGTCGCTATACTAACCCAAATGGCGCAGCCCATTCTTGAAAATATCAGCAAAGAAACATTCCGTAAAAATATGCCTATGTCGGTGAGTCCTACTTTTGATTCACGCGACAGCGGAGTGGGGTACTTAGAGGCATTTGGACGCCTTGTGGCGGGAATGGCTCCTTGGCTAGCGCTGCCGGATGATGGTTCAGAAGAAGGTGCATGGAGAAAGAGATTTCGAGAGCAAGTGCTTCTGGGTATTCAACATGGTACAGACCCTGCATCAGCCGACTATTTCACTTGGAGAGGCTCGTCTTCGCAAACTTTGGTCGATGCTGCACATCTGGCGCAAGCTTTCCTTCGCGCTCCGCATGCGTTATGGGAACCGCTGCCTGAAATAACGAAAAAACGCGTGGTCGAGGAGTTCAAGTTGCTTCGGCGGATTAAGCCAAATGAAAGCAACTGGCTCCTTTTTGCAGCGATGACCGAAACATTCCTATACTTTATTGGGGAGGATTGTGTACGGGAACGAATCGATTATGCCGTTAATAAGTTTGATAAAGAATGGTATATCGGAGATGGCTGGTATAGCGATGGAGCACGGTTTAGTTTTGACCATTATAATGGATATGTTATCCACTGCATGCAGGTTGAAGCACTTCGGTATAATATACCATTTGGTGGTGCATATAAAGAAATGTACGATCGTGCGTACAAGCGAATGCGGCGGTATGCTCATCATTTGGAACGCTTGATAACGCCTGAAGGATATTACCCTGTGGTGGGGCGCTCTTCGACCTATAGAAATGCCGCCTTTCAGCCGCTCGCTGCAGTAGTATTAGATAATCAGTTGCCTGAAGACCTCACAAAAGGACAGGTACGCGCTGGGATGACAGCAGTGCTTAAACATATATATACGAAATCTAATTTTGATCAGTTGGGTTGGCTCACTATGGGAGTGGTGGGGGATGGGCAGGATAATCTGGCAGACTATTATACCAATGCCGGATCCATGTATGTAGCATCACTCTCCTTTCTGCCTCTTGGGCTTCCGGCGACGGATGAGTTCTGGACGACCGAGCCTGCACCCTGGACCGCACAGAAAGTCTTTACTGGAGCGCAATTTCCAAAGGATTATTATGTCACCTATTAATTAAATGTACTAAGCTAATTACTTTAATGATGAATATAAAAAAGACCTTAACCGTTTTTGTTCTTTTAGCCTGTGGAACTTATTCCCCGGTAGGAGCACAATCAAAGAATCAACATTTGAGCTTGTCTGAGCAGTTTGTTACCGATAACTTAAAGGATGCTGCGAGACAGATCAAATACTTAGAATCACAGATTAAAGAGTCCGATATTCCAACCTCTTTTAGTCAAGGTAAACATGTGAATTGGGGAACATCTTGGTGGTGCTCCGGATTTTATCCAGGGACCGCACTTTACTTATATGAAGCAACAGGGGATGCCGATCTACTAACGATTGCGAAGAGTAAACTAAAGTATTTGGAGAAAGAGAAGAATAATAAAGGTACGCATGACCTTGGCTTTATGCTGTTCTGTAGTTTTGGGAATGCGTTGCGGTTAACGGGAGATTCGGCAACGTATAAACCGATCCTTGCCACGGGAGCAGCTTCCTTGTCGACCCGTTTTAAAGAATCTACACAAACGATCCGTTCTTGGGATGGGGGAAAGAATTGGGATGGACAGCCGTGGACTTATCCGGTAATTATTGATAATATGATGAACTTGGAGTTCTTAACACAGGCTACAAAAATAACGAGAGATCCCTCTTTTACACGCATTGCAAAGATCCATGCTAACACAACGATCAAACAACATTTCCGTAAAGATTACAGTTCATACCATGTGGTCGATTACGATCCAAAGGATGGGCATGTAATCAGCAAGAAAACTGCCCAAGGAGCATTTGATGAATCGGCTTGGGCGAGGGGACAGGCTTGGGCGCTGTATGGTTATACGATGATGTACCGGGAGACGAAAGATAAAAGTTATCTGAAGCAAGCACGTAGAATTGCTACGTTTTATTTAAATCATCCGAATATGCCGAGTGATATGGTGCCGTATTGGGATTTTGATCAGAATAAATTAAAGGCAGATAGTAAATACTATGCGCAAAAGGATCTACGCGACGCTTCGACGGCTGCGGTGGTATCGTCTGCATTGTTGGAACTTAGCTTATATACTAAAGGAAAGGAAAGGCAGTTGTATGTGCAAAAGGCGGAGCAGATGCTAAGATCTCTTTCTGGGGCACCATATAAAGCAGCATACCAAGATAATGGCGGATATATCTTAAAGCATAGCGTAGGTTCAATTCCCCATAAGACAGAAATAGATGTGCCATTAACGTATGCAGATTATTATTATGTAGAGGCATTGCTACGGTATAAGCGGATGCTTGCCGGTGATACGGTTATTAAACAGTAAAAGCGGATCGCCCGTATAAAGTTTACGATATGCTGTATAGATGTTGTTCGCATAAACTTTCTGTTTTGGAGAAGGGATAGATTATTGTTTTTCAATTACGCGAGATATAAGTGTACAAACGTAAAAGTTTTTTAAAAAATAATCGACTAACTGTTTGATAGTTATAAAAATGTTTGTACTTTTGCAGTCCCTTATTGGGAAAAGTGTGTCTTGAGCGAAGCCCTACTGCTTCGAAGGACGTTTAATTAATTTATTTATAACATGTCAGGAATTATTGGTAAAAAAGTAGGAATGACCAGCCTGTTCGATGCAGAAGGGAAGAATATCCCTTGCACAGTAATTGAGGCTGGACCGTGCGTGGTTACGCATATACGTACGGAAGAGAAGGATGGCTACGTGGCTATTCAACTTGGCTATGATGATGCTAAGGAGAAAAACACGACAGCGCCTTTAAAAGGACATTTCGCTAAAGCAGGAGTGACTCCTAAGCGTAAGCTAGTTGAATTCAAAACTTTCGAGGATGAGAAACAACTAGGTGACATCGTGGATGTAACTATCTTCGAAGAAGGCGAGTACGTTGATGTAGTCGGTACTTCGAAAGGTAAAGGTTTCCAAGGTGTAATGAAGCGTCACGGATTTGGTGGTGTAGGTGGTGCGACTCACGGTCAGCACAACAGACTACGTGCTCCAGGTTCATTAGGTGCTTCTTCTTGGCCTTCACGTGTATTCAAAGGAATGCGCATGGCAGGTCGTACAGGTGGTGAGCGTGTAAAAGTTCAAAACTTACAAGTATTGAAAGTTTACGCAGATCAAAACCTAATTGTTGTTAGTGGTTCCATTCCAGGAGCTAAAGGTTCATACGTAATCGTAGACAAATAGTAGAGATGGAAGTTAAAGTATTAAATTTATCAGGTAAAGAAACAGGTGCCAAGGTGCAACTGCCTGAGTCAGTATTCGGCGTAACGCCTAACGACCACGCGATCTATTTGGATGTGAAACAATACTTAGCGAACCAACGCCAAGGAACTCACAAATCTAAACAACGTAATGAGATCGCTGGATCTACACGTAAATTACACAAACAAAAAGGTACTGGTGGTGCTCGTGCGGGTTCTATCAAGTCTCCATTGTTTAATGGTGGTGGTCGTGTATTCGGTCCTCAACCACGTGACTACTCGTTCAAATTGAACAAAAAATTGAAACAAGTAGCGCGTAAATCAGCATTGAGCTACAAAGCGCAAGAAAACAGTATTTTAGTATTGGACGAAGTAAAATTCGATACCGTTAAAACTAAAAACTATGTGGCTTTGATCAACGCGTTGAACCTAGCTGATGAGAAAACTTTATTGGTTTTATCAGCACAAGATAACAATGTTTATTTATCAAGCAGAAACTTGAAAAAAGCAAAAGTAATTGCAGCTTCTGAGTTGAACACATACGATGTGTTGAACGCTACAAAACTTTTGTTGACAGCAGATTCTGTTAAAACTTTGGAGGAAGCATTCGCTAAGTAATATGGAAATTATTAAAAAACCTATTTTGACTGAGAAAGCTTCGTTGTTAACGGAGAAATTAAACCGTTACGCTTTCAAAGTAGATCACAGAGCTAATAAAATCCAGATCAAACTAGCTATCGAAGAGATGTTCGGTATCACGGTTGTTGCTGTAAACACTGCTGTTGTAGCAGGTAAAGCAAAAAGCCGTCATACAAAAGCTGGCTTTGTATCAGGAAGAGCTCCTAAGTATAAAAAAGCCATCATCACGGTGAAGGATGGTGAAACAATTGACTTTTACACTACACTATAATAAGAAATGGCAGTTAAAAGATTCAAACCGGTAACCCCTGGTACGCGTTTCAGAGTAGGCGCAGACTATTCTGACGTTACTACAAACGTTCCTGAAAAATCGTTAGTAGTAGGCAGCAATAAGAGATCAGGTGGTCGTAACAAGTCCGGTAAAATGACTATGCGTTATATCGGTGGGGGACACAAGAAAGTATACCGATTAATAGATTTCAAACGCGATAAAAAAGATATCCCTGCAAAAGTAGCTACGATCGAATACGATCCAAACCGTACAGCACGTATTGCTTTGTTGCACTACGCTGATGGTGAGAAACGCTACATCATTGCTCCAGCTGGATTAACAGTTGGTCAAACAGTGATCGCAGGTGAGCAAGTTGCCCCAGAAATTGGTAACACGTTACCGTTAGCTAACATTCCTCTAGGTTCTATCATTCACAACATTGAATTGAACCCAGGTCAAGGAGGTTCAATTGCACGTTCGGCTGGTACGTATGCGCAATTGTCAGCACGTGACGGTAAGTATGCCATCATCAAATTGCCTTCAAGTGAAACACGTATGATCTTGTTGACATGTGTTGCGACTATTGGATCTGTATCCAATGCTGAAAAAGCTAACGAAGTGTTAGGTAAAGCAGGTCGTAAACGTTGGTTAGGTCGTCGTCCTCGCGTTCGTGGTGTGGCTATGAACCCGGTAGATCACCCTATGGGTGGTGGTGAAGGTCGTACTTCAGGAGGTCACCCTCGTTCACGCACAGGTGTGTTAGCTAAAGGCTTCAAAACACGCTACAAGAAGAAAACATCGAATCGTTACATCATTGAGAGAAGGAAAAAATAATGGCTCGTTCAATTAAAAAAGGTCCTTATATCGATCACAACTTAGAAAGAAAAGTTCTTTCTATGAATGAAACAAACAAAAAATCAGTTATCAAAACATGGTCTCGTAGATCAATGATTTCACCTGATTTTGTTGGCCATACCTTCGCAGTGCACAACGGGAATAAATTTATCCCTGTTTATGTAACGGAGAATATGGTTGGTCACAAGCTTGGTGAATTTGCGCCTACGCGTACATTCAAAGGCCACGCAGAAAAGAAAAAATAATTAGGTAATGGAAGCAACAAAAAAACTTAAGAAGTCTGTCCTTATCAGACAACGCAAAGAGCAGGAAAAAGCTCAAGTAGGAGGAGCCTCTACCGCCAAGTTATTGAACTGCCCTACTTCGCCTCGTAAGATGCGTCTAGTGGTGGATCTTATCCGTGGCGAGAAAGTAGAGACTGCACTTTATATCTTGAAACATACAGGTAAAGAAGCGGCTATCCGTGTGGAGAAATTGTTATTATCAGCAATTAAAAACTGGGAAGCTAAAAACGAAGGTGCTTCGTTAGAAGACAGCGCACTTTTCGTGAAAGAAGTATCTGTAGGCGGTGGTCGTCAATTGAAAAGATTACGTCCGGCTCCTCAAGGTCGCGGTTACAGAATTCGCAAGCGTTCAAACCACGTGACTTTGATCGTAGATAGTTTAAAAAACGTTAACAACTAATATTAATAAGAATGGGACAAAAAGCAAATCCAATAGGTAGCAGATTAGGTATCATCAAAGGATGGGACTCTAATTGGTTCGGAGGCAACAACTATTCTGACAAGTTGGTTGAGGACGAAAAAATCAGAAAATATCTTTCTGTACGTATCGCTAAAGGTGGCGTAGCAAAAGTTGTTATTGAAAGAACTTTGAAACGTATCACTGTTACTATCCACACTGCACGTCCAGGAATCGTTATCGGTAAAGGTGGTCAAGAAGTTGACAAGATCAAAGAAGAGTTGAAAAAACTGACTAAAAAGGATGTTCAAATCAACATTTTCGAGATCAAACGCCCTGAGCTAGATGCGAAATTGGTAGCAGAAGGTATTGCTAAGCAATTAGAAGCGCGTATTTCATTCCGTCGTGCAATGAAAACGACTATTGCTTCAACAATGCGTATGGGTGCTGAAGGTATCAAAGTAATGTGTTCTGGTCGTTTAGGTGGTGCTGAAATGGCACGTACTGAGCAGTACAAAGAAGGAAGAACTCCACTTCACACATTGCGTGCAGATATCGATTATGCATTAGCAGAAGCATTGACTACTTACGGTAAAATCGGTGTTAAAGTATGGATCTGTAAAGGTGAAGTTTACGGTAAACGTGACTTATCTCCTAACATCGGTCAAACTTCAGGCGTAAAATCACGTGGCGGAAACGAAGGTGGTGATCAACGTCGTGACAACCGTAACAAAGGTGGTCGTGGTGGTAACAACCGTGGTGGAAACCGCGGAGGTGCTAAAAGAGATTAATTAATAACAAGATTTAAAAGTGTCCGCCTGCGGGCGGATTAAAATAAAATACGAACATGTTACAGCCAAAAAGAACGAAGTTCAGAAAGATGCAGAAAGGCCGTATGAAAGGTAACGCTTCTCGTGGAGCGGAATTAGCTTTCGGTTCTTTCGGTATCAAATCACTGGAGCCAGCATGGATCACTAGCCGTCAGATTGAGGCTGCACGTATTGCCGTTACACGTTACATGAAACGTGAAGGGCAAGTATGGATCCGTATCTTCCCTGATAAACCTGTTACGAAAAAACCTGCAGAGGTACGTATGGGTAAAGGTAAGGGTGCTCCTGAATACTGGGTAGCAGTAGTACGCCCAGGCCGTATGTTATTCGAAGCAGAAGGTGTGCCTTTAGAAATTGCTAAAGAAGCACTTCGCCTTGCTGCACAGAAACTTCCGGTTCAAACTAAGTTTGTTATACGTAGAGACTACGTAGAAGCATAAAATCGTTGGTAATGTCAATTAGTTTAGCCTTGTGGCCGTTACCCACAAGGCAACTCATAACTTGAATTGATAACCCAGCATAACAATTGATAAAAATGAAAAATTCAGAAATTATCGAATTATCACAAGAGGATTTAACAGCTCGTCTTAAAGAAGAGAAAGCTGCTCTTAACAAGTTGAAATTTGCACATGCTGTTTCTGCAATTGAAAATCCAAATGCAATCAAAGCTGCACGTAGAAACATCGCTCGCATCGCGACTGAAGTATCTAAACGTAAAAACGTAGCTAAATCTGAAACAGCCTCTGAGGCGTAAAAAGTAAAGTCGAAATGGAAAGACAATTAAGAAAAACAAGAATCGGCTTAGTAGTTAGCAACAAGATGGACAAATCTATCGTAGTAGCTGTTGAACGTAAAGTAAAACACCCTATCTATGGTAAATTCGTTAAGAAAACTACTAAATTCAAAGCTCATGACGAAACAAATACCTGCGGTATCGGCGACACGGTATTGATTATGGAAACTCGTCCGCTGAGTAAAACGAAGAACTGGAGATTAGTAGAAATTTTAGAAAGAGCTAAATAAGATGGTACAACAGGAATCAAGACTAAATGTAGCTGACAATAGCGGTGCTAAAGAAGTTTTAGTAATCCGTGTGTTGGGCGGTACGCGTAAGCGTTATGCATCTATCGGTGATAAAATCGTTGTTACCGTTAAGAGCGCTATTCCTTCAGGGAACGTAAAAAAAGGATCAGTTTCAAAAGCTGTTGTCGTACGTACGAAAAAAGAAATCCGTCGTAAAGATGGTTCTTACATTCGTTTCGATGACAATGCAGCAGTATTGTTAAACAACAACGATGAACCACGTGGAACACGTATTTTCGGCCCTGTGGCACGTGAATTACGTGAGAAACAATTCATGAAGATTGTATCACTAGCACCGGAGGTTTTATAATTATGGCACAAAAATCAAATACAACTCACAAAATCAAGATTAAAAAAGGTGATTTAGTGAAAGTTATCGCTGGTAACTCTAAAGGTGTTCAAGGAAAAGTTAAAGAAGTTTTAATCGATGCGAACAGAGCGGTTGTTGAAGGCGCTAACATCGTGAAAAAACACACAAAACCTAGTGCGGCTAATCCTAATGGTGGTATCATTGAGAAAGAAGCTGCTATCAACATCTCTAACATCGCTTTAATCGATCCTAAAACAGGTGCTACAACACGTGTTGGTCGTAAAGTGAATGCAGATGGCAAAATTGTTCGTTACGCTAAAAAATCAGGGGAGGAAATTAAATAATGACTTACGTACCAAGATTAAAAGCGAAATATGCGGAAGAAATCCGTACAGCGCTTAAAGAAAAATTCCAGTATAAGAGCGTTATGCAAGTTCCTAAACTGGAGAAAATAGTTGTTTCTCAAGGTATCGGTGCGGCTACTGCTGACAAGAAATTGATCGACAGTGCTATTACAGAATTAACGACTATCACTGGTCAACAAGCTGTAGCAACGAAATCTAAGAAAGATATCTCTAACTTTAAATTACGTAAAGGTATGCCAGTTGGTGCACGTGTTACACTTCGTGATAACATGATGTACGAATTCCTTGACCGTTTGGTGGCTGTATCTTTGCCTCGTATCCGCGACTTCCGTGGTATCAACGATAAAGGCTTTGATGGTAGAGGTAACTATAACTTAGGTATTACTGAGCAGATTATCTTCCCAGAGATCAACATTGACAAAATCAATAAGATCCAAGGTATGGATATCACGTTTGTAACTTCTGCTGGAACTGATGTTGAAGCATTAGAGTTACTAAAACAATTCGGTTTACCATTCAAAAATCAAAATCCAACTAACAATGGCTAGAGAAGGTGTAAAAGCACGCGAAGTAAAGCGTCAAAAATTGGTGGCTAAGTTTGCAGAGAAACGTGCAGCGCTTAAAGCAGCAGGTGACTACGCAGCATTAGACAAATTACCAAAAAATGCTTCCCCAGTACGTTTGCACAACCGTTGTAAATTAACTGGCCGTCCTAAAGGATATATGCGTCAATTCGGTATCTCTCGTGTAACATTCCGTGAGATGGCTCTTGATGGTAAAATCCCGGGAGTGACAAAAGCTTCTTGGTAATAAGAGAAAAAAAAATTACTTTTGCCCGGATAAACCCCACAAGGGTTTATCGGGTTTTTTTCGTATTGCAAAAATTTTTAACAGATAATAGGTCTTTCCCTAGGGTAGGGAGGGAAACCGTTGTCACAAATTAGTTCTATAATGAATACAGATCCAATAGCGGATTACCTTACACGAGTAAGGAATGCCATTAAGGCCAACCACCGGGTTGTTGAAATTCCTGCATCGAACCTTAAAAAAGAGATCACTAAAGTTCTTTTTGACAAAGGTTACATTGCTAATTACAAATTCGAAGAAGAAGGACCTCAAGGTTCTATCAAAGTTGCTTTGAAGTACCACCCAATTAGCAAAATTCCGGCTATTCGCACTTTGACACGTGTGAGTAAACCTGGTTTAAGAAAGTATGCAAGTGTGGAAGACATGCCACGTGTTTTGAATGGTTTGGGTATCGCAATCTTGTCAACTTCTAAAGGAGTGATGACAGATAAAGAAGCCCGCTTACAAAATGTAGGTGGTGAGGTTTTATGTTACGTTTATTAATCTAGGTAAAAAACACAAAAGAAATGTCAAGAATTGGAAAAGCGCCTATTGCTATTCCTTCGGGAGTATCGATCTCGGTATCAGATAAAAATCTGGTAACGGTTAAAGGACCGAAAGGCGAACTAACACAACAAGTAGATAGCGACATTACAGTTAAAGAAGAAGATGGAAACATCCTTGTAACTCGTCCTACTGAACAAAAGAAACACAAAGCATTACATGGATTGTACCGCGCCTTAATCAATAACATGGTTGTAGGTGTTACAGAAGGTTACAAAACTACACAAGAACTTGTCGGTGTAGGTTACCGTGCTTCAAACACTGGTAATACACTAGAGTTAACCCTAGGTTTCTCTCACCAGATCGTTTTCGTATTGCCAAAGGAAATTACTGTTACAACAACTGCTGAAAAAGGTAAGAACCCAACGATTACGTTGGAGTCTATCGACAAACAATTAGTAGGTCAAGTTGCGGCGAAAATCCGTAGCTTCCGTAAGCCAGAGCCTTACAAAGGTAAAGGTGTTAAGTTTGTTGGTGAAGTATTAAGAAGAAAAGCAGGTAAATCAGCTAAAAAATAATAACGATGGCAGCAAATAAAACATCTCGCAGAGAGCGAATCAAAAAAGGAATTAGAAAAAACCTGACTGGATCGACTGAGCGTCCACGTTTATCCGTTTTTAGAAGCAACAAAGGTATCTACGCGCAACTTATTGATGACACAACTGGTAAAACTATCGTTTCTGCCTCTTCAGTGTCTAAAGACTTTGCCGCAGCAGGTACTAAAGTAGAGCAATCGAAAGCAGTTGGTAAATTAGTTGCAGAGAAAGCTGTAGCAGCAGGTATTAGCAAAGTAGTTTTTGACCGTAACGGGTATTTATACCATGGCCGTGTGAAATCATTGGCTGAAGGTGCACGCGAAGGCGGTTTAGACTTTTAATCGATAAGAACATGGCATTAAGCAATATAAAAAGAGTAAAATCAAGCGAGATTGAATTAAAAGATCGCTTAGTAAGCATCCAACGTGTAGCGAAAGTTACTAAAGGTGGTCGTACCTTCAGTTTCTCGGCTATTGTCGTTGTTGGTGACGAAAACGGAATCGTTGGTTACGGTTTAGGAAAAGCTAAAGAGGTTACTGAAGCGATTACTAAAGGTATCGACGATGCAAAAAAGAACTTGATCAAAGTTCCTATTATCAATGGTACTGTTCCACATCAGCAATATGGTAAATATTCTGGTGGTCGCGTTTTAGTAAAACCGGCTGTTGGTGGTACAGGAGTACTTGCAGGTGGCGCGATGCGTGCTGTCCTTGAGAGTGCTGGTATCAAAGACGTATTAGCGAAATCATTAGGTTCTTCTAACCCACACAACGTTGTGAAAGCGACAATCGATGCATTAGCTAGCTTACGCGACGCTTACACGGTAGCGCAAAATCGCGGCGTCGATTTGAATAAAGTATTTAACGGTTAATTATCATGGCAAAAATCAAAATCACCCAGATAAAGAGCGTTATCGACAGAAGCGAGCGCCAAAAGAGAACTATTGAGGCTTTAGGTCTGAGAAAGATCAATCACTCAGTAGAAGTAGAAGCTACGCCTGCCATCATCGGTATGGTGAGAAAAGTGAACCACTTAGTAGCTATCGAAACTATCTAATAGTATTTAATGTTAATGGAAAGGTCCTTTCGGATTCTTTCCATTACGTTTGTTAATAGAATTATTAATTGTTGTGACCTGTTTAGTGAGAGCGAAGGCGCAACACAATCTTAAAAAAATGAATTTAAGTAATTTAAAACCAGCAAAAGGTTCTGTAAAAAGTAGCAAACGTATTGGTAGAGGTCAAGGTTCTGGCCGTGGTGGTACTTCCACTCGTGGTCACAAAGGTGCTGGATCACGTTCCGGACACTCTACAAAAATCGGTTTCGAAGGTGGTCAAATGCCTTTGCAACGCCGTGTGCCTAAATTTGGTTTCAAAAACATCAACCGCGTTGAATATGTAAGTGTAAACTTAGACGTTCTTCAAGGTCTTGTAGAGAAACACAATTTGACTGCGGTTGATTTCGATACGTTCAGAACTTATGGTTTAGCTTCTAAAAACGATGTAGTAAAAGTACTAGGTCGTGGCGAGTTAACAGCCAAAGTAGAAGTTAAAGCACATGCTTTTTCAGCTTCAGCACAAAAAGCTATTGAAGCTGCTGGTGGTTCTATCGTAAAACTATAACATTACATGAAGAAACTAATCACAACCTTAACCAATATATGGAAAATAGAAGAGCTGCGTAATCGTATTATTACGACGCTGTTGCTTCTTCTTATCTACCGTATCGGATGTCACGTGGTTCTACCAGGTGTCAACCCTGATGCATTAGCAGCGAAAAGCGGTAACAATGGCAACAACATTTTAGATCTGATCAATATGTTTGCCGGAGGATCTTTCTCCCGTTCTGCAATTTTTGCTTTAGGTGTAATGCCTTACATTTCTGCATCGATCGTCGTTCAATTATTGGGGATAGCGGTTCCAGCGTTTCAAAAAATGCAAAAAGAAGGTGAATCTGGTCGTAAAAAAATGAGCCAGATTACACGTTACCTAACATTGGCCATCACGTTGGTACAAGCTGTTGCTTATGTGAAAACACAAGTTCCGGCAGAAGCAAAAACGATTGCTGAGCCTTTGTTCTCTATTCTTTCTGCTATTGTATTGACTGCAGGTACCATGTTTGTGATGTGGCTTGGTGAAAAAATTACAGATAAAGGTATCGGTAACGGTATTTCTCTTATCATTATGGCCGGTATTATTGCGCAATTACCAGGAGGCATCGTTGCCGAATGGGGATCACGTATGAGCCCAAGTGGTGGTGGACCAATTCCGTTGTTGATTGAATTTGTCGCGCTTTTCTTTGTCGTTATTTTTGCGATTCTTGTTGTGCAAGGTATCCGTAAGGTTCCTGTACAATATGCAAAGAAAATTGTGGGCAATAAGCAAGTCGGTGGTGTACGTCAGTATATTCCTTTAAAAGTGAATGCTGCCGGTGTTATGCCGATCATTTTCGCACAAGCGATTATGTTCCTACCGATGGCCTTATCTCAATTTTTTCCGAATTTACAATCTGAGTTTCTTGCCTCTTTGAGCAACTATACTTCGGTGGCGTATAATGTAACTTTCGCCGTATTGATTATTGCGTTTACATTTTTCTATACGGCTATCATGGTTAATCCACAGCAAATGTCGGAGGACATGAAGAAGAATGGTGGTTTCATTCCAGGTATTAAACCAGGGCACGACACCAATGTATTTATTGATAATGTAATCTCACGTATCACTTTCCCAGGTGCATTGTTTATTGCAATTATTGCAATTATGCCTGCACTTGCTGGTAAGATGGGTGTTAACAACCAGTTTGCACACTTCTACGGAGGTACATCACTATTGATTTTGGTTGGTGTAGTTTTAGATACACTTCAGCAGATTGAAAGTCATTTATTAATGCGTCATTATGATGGATTGATGAAGACAGGTAGGGTAAAAGGCCGCTCTTCAGCAGCCCCAGTGGAAGGTATTGATCAATCAGCAATTTAATAAATGTCTAAAGTTTATTATAAAACAGAAGAACAAATCGAGCAAATACGAGAGTCGGCTAACGTACTCTCGTCCTTGCTTGCTGAAATTGCAAAGGTTATCAAGCCGGGCATTACCACGCTATCTCTTGATAAGTTAGCTTTTGACTATATTCAGGACCATGGTGGCACACCAGCCTTTTTAAATTATCATGGTTTTCCATTCTCTTTATGTATATCAGTGAATGATCAAATTGTTCACGGCTTTCCAAGTGATTATATAATTCAGGACGGTGATTTAGTCTCTGTTGACGGTGGTGTGAATCTTCGTGGTTTTATTAGTGATTCAGCATATACTTTTGGTGTAGGTGAAATTTCTGCCGAAGCGCAGCAGTTACTTGATGTAACAAAAGGTTCTTTGCTGAAAGGTGTGGAGCAAGCTGTAGCAGGTAAACGTGTGGGTGATATTTCCTCCGCCGTGCAGGAGCATGTTGCGCCGTACAACTATGGTATCGTGCGAGAACTTGTAGGACATGGTGTAGGTTTACATCTTCACGAGAAGCCAGAGGTGCCGAACTACGGTAAACGAGGTTCGGGACCGAAATTGGAAGAAGGTTTAGTGATTTGTATCGAGCCGATGATCAACGCAGGAAAGGCAGGTGTAAAATTTTGGGATGATGGATGGACAGTAAGTACCATCGATGGTAAACTTTCGGCGCACTTCGAACAGATGGTTGCCATCCGAAAGGGAACGCCCGATGTGTTACTGACCTTTGATGAGGTTGAGAAAGTTTTGAGTAAAAAGTAATTGGGTTTCAATATTTTTTATTTATCTTTGCACTCCTGTTTGTGCAGGCTAAAATGTAAATTAAGTTAAAATATGGCTAAACAAGCCTCAATAGAACAAGACGGTATAATTAGAGAAGCACTTTCTAATGCTATGTTCCGGGTAGAGTTAGAAAATGGGCATGAAATTATTGCTCATATTTCAGGTAAGATGCGTATGCACTATATCAAGATTTTGCCAGGAGATAAAGTAAAATTGGAAATGTCTCCTTATGATTTAACGAAAGGACGGATCACGTATCGTTACAAATAACGGTTCGTTGTCGGTCTGTATTAGCTTTTAAAATATTATTACAATGAAAGTAAGAGCATCTATAAAAAAACGTAGCGCGGACTGCAAAATCATCCGTCGCAAAGGAAAAGTTTTTGTAATTAACAAAAAGAACCCTAAGTTCAAGCAACGTCAAGGGTAAGTTTATTTAACATAATCGCTTAAAATATTATATGGCAAGGATAGCAGGTATAGATTTACCTAAAAACAAAAGAGGCGTTATTGGCCTTACCTATATATTCGGTATCGGTCGTAACACGGCTGCTTACATCTTGAATAAAGCAGGTATCAGCGAAGACGTTAAAGTATCGGAGTGGAATGATGATCAATTGGCGGCTATTCGTACAATCATCAACGAAGAGGTTAAAGTTGAAGGCGCATTGCGTTCTGAAGTTCAATTGAACATCAAGCGTTTAATGGATATTGGTTGTTACCGTGGTCTTCGTCACCGTAAACACTTACCAGTTCGTGGTCAACGTACTAAAAACAACTCTCGTACACGTAAAGGTAAACGTAAGACAGTTGCAAACAAGAAAAAAGCTACTAAATAATAAATAAGAAATGGCTAAAAGTAAAAAGGTTACTAAAAAGCGTATCGTCGTTATCGAGCCTGTTGGTCAAGCTCATATCAACGCTACCTTTAACAACATCATCGTTACTTTAACGAATAATCAAGGACAGACAATTTCATGGTCTTCTGCAGGTAAGATGGGCTTTAGAGGTTCTAAAAAGAACACACCTTATGCAGCATCTCAAGCAGCGCAAGACTGTGGTAAAGTAGCACATGATTTAGGCTTACGTAAAGTAGAAGTTTTCGTAAAAGGCCCAGGTGCTGGACGTGAGTCTGCAATTCGTACACTACAAACTGTAGGTATCGATGTTACTACGATCAAGGATATTACACCACTTCCGCACAACGGTTGTCGTCCTCCAAAACGTAGAAGAGTTTAATAATTTTTATTGTTTAAGATAAGATTCTTCGGCTAAAGGCTGATAGATACTTCAAACAGAGAGAAAAAATGGCAAGATATACAGGACCTAAGTCCAAAATAGCTCGTAAA
Organism: Sphingobacterium psychroaquaticum; assembly: GCF_004421025.1. Taxonomy (NCBI): domain Bacteria; kingdom Pseudomonadati; phylum Bacteroidota; class Sphingobacteriia; order Sphingobacteriales; family Sphingobacteriaceae; genus Sphingobacterium; species Sphingobacterium psychroaquaticum. The sequence goes on from NZ_CP038029.1 coordinate 526,001, forward strand.
TTCCGGGAACCAATTTTTGGCCCAGATAAGGCATTAGAGAAAAAAAATTACCCTCCTGGACAACACGGTCCTTCAAAAAGAAGAGGTAAACAATCTGAATACGCTATTCAGTTGTTAGAAAAACAAAAAACAAAATACACTTACGGTGTGTTGGAGCGTCAATTCCGTACTTTGTTCGGTAAGGCTTCTGCAAAACAAGGTATCACTGGTGAGAACTTCTTGAAATTATTAGAAGCTCGTTTAGATAACGTTGTTTACCGTTTAGGTATCGCTACTTCACGTGCAGCTGCGCGTCAATTAGTGTCACACAAGCACATTACAGTTAACGGCGGTGTCGTTAATATTCCATCATATAGCTTACGTCCAGGTGATGTAATCGCAGTTCGCGAGCGTTCTAAAACTCTAGAAGCTATCTCTGCATCTGTAGAAGGTAGAAAAATCAACAAATTTGGTTGGTTAGAGTGGAATGCGAATGAGTTGCAAGGAACATTTGTTACTTTCCCAGAAAGAGCAGATATCCCTGAAAACATTAAAGAGAACTTAATCGTAGAGTTATACTCTAAATAATAAAATAGCAGAAGCAAGCGTGATTCTTGGAATCATGCTTCTTTTGTTGTATTTTACGTTTATTATTAAAAACTTTTAAAAAGAAATAAATGGCAATTTTAGCATTTCAAAGACCGGATAAGGTTATCATGCAAAAATCAACTGATTTTGATGGTACTTTCGAATTTCGTCCATTAGAGCCAGGTTTTGGTGTAACTATTGGTAATGCTTTGCGCCGTATTTTATTGTCCTCATTAGAAGGATATGCAATTACGTCGGTAAGGTTTTCAGGCGTTTCGCACGAATTCTCTACGATCAAAGGTGTTGTTGAAGATGTAACAGAAATCATCCTTAATTTAAAGCAAGTGCGCTTTAAAAAGACAGGTGAGCAAGGTGATAACGAAAAAATCTTTGTTGTAATCAACGGTCAAGAACAGTTCAAAGCTGGCGATATTACTAAATTCTCCAATAATTTCGAGGTATTAAACCCTGAAATGGTGATTTGTAATATGGACAACGCTGTTACTATTGAAGTTGAATTATCAGTAGCTAAAGGACGTGGTTATGTAAATGCTGAAGAAAATAAAGTTACTGATGGTCCTGTAGGTTTTATCGCTGTAGATTCAATCTATACACCTATCAAAAATGTAAAATATACAATTGAGAACTACCGTGTAGAACAAAAGACTGACTACGAGAAATTGTTGTTAGACATTTCTACTGATGGTTCTATTCACCCGGAAGAAGCACTTAAAGAAGCGGCTAAGATCCTTATCCAACACTTTATGTTGTTCTCTGACGAGAATATGTTGTTAGAATCTCAAACGAAAGAAGAAACTAAGGTTGTTGACGAGGAAATCTTACACATGCGTAAGATCTTGAAAACTGAATTAGTTGATCTAGACCTTTCTGTTAGAGCATTAAACTGTTTAAAAGCAGCTGATATCAGAACTTTATCTGAATTAGTTACTTATGACGTAGCTGATATGCTTAAATTCAGAAACTTCGGTAAAAAATCTTTAAGCGAGATCCAAGAACTAGTGAAATCTAAAGGCTTATCTTTTGGTATGAATTTATCAAAGTATAAACTGGACGAAGAATAATATTTAATATAATACAAGCGACCTGTTGCGTAATTCCCTTTAAAATTAAGTTTAAGAAAGACGGTACGCACAAAAACAAAACAAAATGAGACACGGAAAAAAAGTAAACCACTTAGGCCGCACTGACAGTCACCGTAAGGCGATGTTAGCTAACATGGCGACTTCATTGATTAAGCACAAACGTATTACTACAACTTTGGCTAAAGCTAAAGCTTTACGTACGTATGTTGAACCTTTAATCACTAAATCTAAAAACGACACAACTCACTCTCGTCGTACGGTATTCGCGTACCTTAAAGACAAGGATGCAGTGACTATTCTTTTCCGTGAAATTTCGGAAAAAGTAGCTACACGTCCAGGTGGTTACACACGTATTATCAAAATGGAAAACCGTTTAGGTGATAACGCAGAAATGGCGTTCATCGAATTGGTAGATTACAATGAGGTATACGGTACTGTTGTTAAAGAAGAGAAAAAAGCTACACGACGTCGTGGTGGTGCTAAGAAAAAAGCCGCTGCTGAGACTGCTGAAGCTGTAGAGGTTGTTGAAGAAGTTAAAGCTGAAGAAGCTGCAACTGAAGAAGCTCCTAAAACAGAAGAGAAATAAGACAAATCGTCTTTTTCAATAAAAAGAAAGCCTATCTGCAACAGCATGATAGGCTTTTTTTATGCACTTAATACTATATTTGTAACTTGGGTTTTGTACCTCTTATTTAATAAAGATAATGGACTTATTTAATGTTTATCCGATCAATCCTATAAATATTGTTAAAGCGAAAGGCTCAGCAGTATGGGATGAGGCAGGTGTAGAATACTTAGACTTGTATGGCGGCCATGCCGTAATCTCTATTGGACATACGCACCCGCATTATGTTGAATCATTAACCTCCCAATTGAGTAAAATTGGTTTCTATTCCAATTCAGTTGAGATCCCGATTCAGAAGCGATTAGCATCGCTACTTGGCGAGGTATCTAAGAAGGACGATTATGCACTTTTCTTGTGTAATTCCGGTGCGGAAGCAAATGAAAATGCGCTTAAGCTCGCTTCTTTTTATAATAAACGAAAGAAAGTAATTGCTTTTGATAAAGCTTTTCATGGTCGTACGTCGTTAGCAGTAGCTGCCACGGATAATCCCTCCATTGTGGCGCCAGTAAACGAAACCGATAATGTTGTCTTCCTACCTTTTAATGATGAGGAGGCGTTGTCTGCTTATTTTGCAGCACATGGGGATGCAGTTTCCTCTGTAATTATCGAAGGTATTCAAGGTGTTGGGGGCATTCGTGAAGCCTCTATTCCATTTTTGAAATTAATCCGTACGTTATGTGATCAGTATAATGCTGTTTTTATTGCAGATTCAGTACAGTGTGGTTATGGTCGTACAGGTGATTTCTATTCGCATGATTATGCTGGTGTCTCTGCTGATATTTATACCATGGCTAAAGGAATGGGTAATGGTTTCCCGATCGGAGGGATAGCAATTGCTCCTAAATTCGTTGCAACTTATGGTATGTTAGGCACTACATTCGGTGGTAATCATTTAGCATGCGCTGCTGCATTATCCGTTTTGGAAGTTATAAAGTCTGAAAATCTGCTTGTTAATGCACGTGCCGTAGGTGATTACCTATTGGAAGAATTACGTGGTTTCGATAAAGTAACGGAAGTGCGGGGTAGAGGTTTAATGATCGGTGTAGAGTTACCGGTGGAGCTGGCTTCGGTCAAGAAGGATCTATTAATTAAGAATCGAATTTTTACAGGAGAAGCAAAACCGAATGTTATTCGTATTTTGCCAGCTCTGAATATCAATAAGGATATTGCTGACCGCTTTTTGGAAGCATTGGATGAGCGCTTGAAGAACGCTTAAAGGGTAGCTCGTGCTTTTCAGACGTTGAGGGGCACGAGCTAAAAGCCTGCCAGCGTTGGAAAGGTTCACGCCAGCATGTAGCAGCGATGTAAACAGCAAAGAACGTCATTGCGAACCTGAGGAGCAAAGATGTGGCATTCTTCTAGAGGATAATTGACGAAGAACTCAATACGGTAGCTTTTTGTCGCGATAAGGGATAGATTTAGTATATATATTATAAATAATATGGAAAAATTTTTTTCAGTCGAAGATGTCGACGAATTAGATAAAGTTGTTCAAGAGGCTTTGTCTCTTAAAGCTAACCCACACGAACATAGTGAGCTGGGTAAACATAAGATGTTAGGTTTAGTGTTTTTGAATCCTAGTCTTCGGACACGTTTGAGCACGCAAAAAGCTGCCATCAATCTTGGTATGGATGTTATGGTGATGAACATGGACAAAGACGGGTGGGCGCTGGAGACGCAAGATGGTGTTGTGATGAACGGGACAACGGTAGAACATATTCGGGAAGCTGCCGCTGTAATGGGGGAGTACTGTGATATTCTAGGCCTTCGTTCTTTTCCGGGACTAAAGGATCGTGAATTGGACTACAGTGAGGATCTATTTAATAAATTTGTTAAATTCTGTGGGGTTCCTGTAGTCTCTTTGGAAAGTGCAACACGTCACCCACTACAAAGCTTAACGGATCTTATCACCATTACTGAACACAAGAAGGTTCAAAAACCAAAGGTCGTATTGGCATGGGCTCCACATATCAAAGCGTTGCCGCAAGCTGTTCCTAATTCTTTTTCGGAATGGATGTGCAAAGCACAGGAACAGGGGCTGGTGGAGTTTACGGTAGCTCATCCTGTAGGATATGAGTTGCATGAGGACTTTACCAAAGGGGCTACGATTGTCAATGATCTGGATGCAGCGTTGGATGGTGCTGATTTTGTATATGTAAAGAACTGGTCTTCCTACCGTGATTATGGGAAAGTATTTCCTGTTCTTCAAAATTGGATGCTCGACAATCAGAAGCTTAAATTAACGAATGATGCAAAAGTTATGCACTGTTTACCTGTGCGTAGAGATCTGGAACTAGCATCGGAAATCCTTGATGGGCCAAATTCTTTGGTAATTAAGGAAGCAAGCAACCGTGTTTGGGCTGCGCAGGTAGTGTTGAAAAGAATGTTAGCGAAATTAAAATAATAAAAATTACGAATGGGTAGTGTGCTGAATGTTATAAAGATCGGTGGAAATGTTATCGATGACGAGGATCAATTGCAAGTTTTCTTAGAGAAGTTTGCAGCGCTGCAAGGCAAAAAGATCTTAGTGCATGGAGGAGGAAAAATAGCTACGCGTCTAGCTGCAGATATGGGGATTGAGGCCAAAATGATTGATGGTCGTCGCGTGACCGATCAGCAGATGTTAGATGTGGTGACGATGGTCTACGCCGGACTTACAAACAAGAATATTGTCGCGAACCTGCAAAAATTTGGTAGTGATGCCTTGGGCTTATGTGGTGCCGATGGAAACGTTATAAAGGCAATTAAACGTCCTGTTAAAGATATTGATTACGGCTTTGTGGGCGATATATTGGTGGATTCGGTGAATACCTTGAGTATCAAAAAGTTTTTAGAAGCGGGTTTCGTACCTGTTTTTTCTGCTATTACGCACAATGGACTAGGGCAATTGCTCAATACGAACGCCGATACTATTGCCTCAGCCTTAGCTGTGGCATTATCTAAAGTGTACGAAACTAGACTGATCTATTGTTTCGAAAAAAATGGTGTATTGCGTGATGTAACTGACGATAGTTCAGTCATAAAAACGATTAAAAGTGATGATTTTGAGCGATTGAAATCAGCAGGTATTATTTATGAAGGGATGATCCCGAAATTGGAAAATGCTTTTCTAGCTATTGCCAGAGGGGTGAAAAATGTTTACATTGGTAACGCCCTAAACCTTCATCTCTATCAGCAAGGTGAATTTGGTACCTGTTTGGTGTCAAAATAGATTCACTATACCACTTTTGTAAGAGGCGCTGAGGGATGATTTATTTATATCCTATGAGCAAAATTACAATTATAGGTAGCGGAAATATTGGTCTTTCGCTAGCCAAAGGACTTGTGAAGTCAGCCTTATTTACGGCAGACAAGATCACATTGACAAGACGCAACATACAGGCTTTACAAGAGGAGGCTGAAGCTGGCTTTAATGTCAGTGATAATAATCCACTTGCTGTACGGACGGCTGATATTATTGTTTTGGCTATTTTGCCACAGCAACTCCGTAAAATAATGGAGGAAATAAAAGAGGACGTGCGACCCGATCAGGTTATTGTGTCTGTTGTGTCCGGTGTTTCGTGTGCCGATGTTAAAGCTGTTTTAGGCGATCACTTACAAGTTGTTCGTGCGATGCCTAATACCGCGATTGCGATTGGACAGTCCATGACTTGTATTGCTACAGATGATGCGCAAGTGGAAGCCGTAGCCCAGGTTGAACGCCTTTTCGAGGCGGTAGGAGCTGTCGTTGTTATTCAAGAAGACTTAATGACTTCAGCAACGGCGCTATGTGCTTGTGGGATTGCTTTCTTTTTACGAGCGATTCGAGCGGCATCGCAAGGCGGAGTGGAAATTGGTTTTCATGCGCACGATGCTTTAAAGATGGCGGTGCAAACCGCGAAAGGGGCGGCTGACTTACTCTTACAGACACAAAATCACCCTGAAGGAGAAATAGATAAGGTTACTTCGCCGAAAGGGTGCACTATTGCAGGACTTAACGAGATGGAACACAATGGTTTTAGTTCTGCTTTTATAAAAGGTATTAAGCTTTCTGCTAAGAAAGCAGGAGGACTATATAATGACTAAATCTGTTGAGGTTTTAATTGCTGATAGTATCACCTTACTAAAGCAGTTGATCTCCACGCCTTCTTTTAGTCGAGAAGAGGAGAAAACAGCGGTGTTAATCGAGATGTTTTTGCAGGAACGAATGGTCTCTTTTGAACGGTCTGGAAATAACATCTGGGCATTTAATAAACATGTTGATGCGAATAAGCCAACGATACTTCTTAATTCTCATCACGATACCGTAAAACCTAATCCCGGCTATACCAAGGACCCTTTCGCTCCGATCGTGGAGGATGGTAAATTGTATGGATTAGGAAGTAATGACGCCGGAGGATGCCTAGTCGGTCTCCTTGCTGCTTTTCTATTTTACTACGACCGTGAAGATTTACCTTATAATCTTTGTTTTCTTGCGTCAGCTGAAGAAGAGATATCTGGTAAGAATGGTGTGGAGGAAGCGCTAAATCATATCGAGGGTATCGACTTTGCGATTGTAGGCGAACCCACATTGTTGGATTTGGCTGTCGCGGAAAAGGGATTAATGGTGCTTGACTGTGAAGCTACTGGTGTTTCCGGTCATGCGGCAAGAGAAGAAGGAGAAAACGCAATCTATAAAGCAATGGCTGATATCGATTGGTTTCGCCGCTATACCTTCGAAAAAGAGTCTGATTTTTTAGGCCCCGTAAAGATGTCCGTAACGTTAATCAATGCAGGATCTCAGCATAATGTAGTGCCAGCCTCGTGTACCTTTGTCGTGGATGTACGTACGACAGATGTGTATAGTAACACCGAAGTGTTGGAGGTTATTAAAGAGCATGTGCAATCCAAAGTAACGGCAAGATCTGTACGTCTTAACTCTTCTCGGATTGGCTTAGATCATCCCATCGTACAATCGGGACTAAGCCTGGGAAAAAAAACATATGGAAGCCCCACGATGAGCGATCAAGCATTAATTCCGTTTCCTTCTCTAAAAGTTGGGCCTGGAGACTCGGCACGCTCACATACCGCTGATGAATTTATTTATCTTAAAGAAATTGAGGATGGAGTTCGGTTCTATATAGCCCTACTTCGTAATGTAATATAAAAAAAGGCTGGTCATGACCAGCCTTTTTTTATAACGTTATTTGTCGTTTAATGCTTTCTTCCAAGGATATGATCGTCTCGGTGCGTTGTATCCCAGTCAGCGCTTGGATGTCCTCGTTTAGGACTTTTCGTAGATGTGCCGTATCGCGGCATACAATTTTTGCAAAAGCACTGTATTGTCCCGTACAATAATGAAGTTCTACAACCTCTTTTATGTTCTGTAATTGTTTTACGGCATCTGCATATTGAGATCCTTTCTCTAAATAGATCCCTAAGAAGGCTGTGATGTCAAAACCAACCTTTTGAGGGTTGATAATTAGCTCGGATCCCTTAATAATTCCCAGTTCTTCCATCTTTTTCATGCGTACATGGATGGTTCCTCCTGAAACTATAAGCTTTTTGGCTATTTCTGTGTAAGGAATTGATGCGTTTTCCATTAAAATAGACAAAATTTGGATGTCTAGATTGTCTAAATCGTAATTTGAATACTTTTTATCCATAAAAATGGTATTAATTGCTTTTTAAAATGTCTATTTTTTATAAATCAAGTAAAAATAAAATAATATTTGCAGCAAATGCTAATATATTTTACATTTGTATTAACAAAACGAAATAAAAAACGTTTTGTTTTTAAAAATAGCATGTTACTTCCCTCAAAATAACATAGGTTTATAATTGGTTAGCGTTGAACCTTCTCGCCCGAGAAGGTTCTTCCATTTTTATCCAGTTATAAACGATATCTGCTCTTTTATTATTTTTTCAAAAATAACAAGATTTTTTTTAATTTGATTTTATATTTTGTAAAAATATCCTCATTATTTGTGAAAATTCAAATATTGTGCCAATCTATTATGTGCTTTACGCAAAAGCTATGTGTTTGATTTTTCGTATATTTAAATGATAAGTGGCTATTTGCATCCTAGATTGAAAGTAAATTGGAAGTGTTGTAAAGGAGGATGTTTCATATAGCCTAAAAAAGAAAAGTGTTATGGAGATAGATGATGTAAGAATCTCACGTAAGAAACCAATTTATCCGGTAGGAAATGGTTTAGCCAAGTACTTAAAGATTTACCAACGTGATGGTCGCTTTCCGGTGGGCTATAAGGACTTGTTGAATTTTACGGAAACAGTCCCTGTCATGGATAAATATGGTAATGATACCTTTTGGGAAACACCGCTATATCCGCCTTATCTACAGGATCAATTATATAACGGTCTAAAGGTGATATATGCCATTCTTAAGGCTTCGGGAAATACACGGATTGTACAGCATAAAATTATCGACCGGATCGAGTACTGTGCCTTTGGTAATACCAAACCTTTCCGTATTCGTATTATCAATACATTAAATGATGTATATGATTACTTCTACGTAAAGCAAGCAGATGCTTCGCGGATTTATGGATTGGAACTTGAAGAGATTCTTTCGCCCAATCAAGTGAATTACCTGGTGGATCGAGATACGCTGGTGGAAGAGCATATCGTGGGTATTCCGGGAGATGTATTCAGTAAAGGGCAAATTTACACGCCCGATTATAATCAAACCCGTATTGCAAAAGAATTTGTGAAATTCAATGAACGTTGTATTATCTCCTTGTTGGGAGACATGCGGGCGTATAATTTTGTGGTCCAGATTACGCCGGATTTTGATGATTTCCAATTCCGTATCCGTGCTATAGATTTTGATCAACAATTCTATGAGGGTAACCCGAAGGTTTATATGCCGCAGTATTTTAAGGAAAACTTACCATATGTAAAGCTTGCAATGGATCATCTGAACGAAAAGACAGTTCTGCAATACCAACAGGAGGAACGCTCTTCTATTGTTCATCGTGTACGAAGTGAGCGACATCGCATTAAGGATCTGCGTGACGCCTCCAGTCAGCAAGTATTGTCTACATCTGAAAACATAGATAGGCTGCGTCGAGGTTATGCTGCTTTTTACGGCAATGACGCCTATGCTAAATGTCGGACGATGACCGATATTGTAGAGTTAAATGTTAAAAATGTTATCCGGCAGGTGACGCTCTAGCGGATTCTTTTTTGATTGTCTTTGGCAAAAGCTTCCCAACCAGAATAGCTTTTGCTATCTGTTAGAGTGTTTTGCTGAAAGGCATGACATACTGCAACAGCTAGACCATCTGTCGCATCTAGAAACTCTGGAGATTCATTGAATTTTAGTAAGTTTTTGAGCATAGCCGCCACTTGTTCTTTACTGGAGCTACCATTTCCTGTAACAGATTGTTTGATTTTACGTGGAGCGTATTCGAAAATAGGTATATCCACGTTTAATGCCGCAGCCATTGCAACGCCTTGTGCCCGACCTAGTTTAAGCATGACCTGAATGTTTTTTCCATAAAATGGCGCTTCTAGGGCCATGCAGTCTGGTTTGTATTCATCAATCAATGCAGAAACTTTCTTGAAGATACGTTGAAGCTTTAGGCCTTGGTCTTCTAAGTGTCCCATTTTAACGACACCGAGACTGATTAAGGTTAACTTGCTACCTTTTTGATGTATCAGTCCATATCCCAAAACTATGGTTCCGGGGTCTATTCCTAGGATTATTCGTTCTTTAGCCTTCTCACGTTGCATGATGCAATAATACAATTTTAACTTGGTATGTAAGGCGTCAGAAGTGCGCAAAAATTAGTAACATTGTGCTCTTATTTAGCGTACAAGTGACGAAAGAACAAAAGAAATACGTAAATCTTATTATTAAGCTCGTTATCGTTGGTATGGCGATGTGGTTTATTATTTCTAAGATTAATAATCAAGAAAACCTGCGTTCTTTTCAGAATTTAATGGCGCGTATCGACCCTTGGGTTGTTCGTGCGACGTTGACTTTAGTTGTCGTGATGATGTTCGCAAATTGGGCATTGGAGATTGTGAAATGGAAATACCTGAGTCGACGAATTGAGCCGATCAGTTGGTGGACGGCAGTGAAATCCGTGTTTTGTGGCTTGACTTGGGCGATCTTTACGCCTAATCGGATTGGGGAATATGGTGGGCGTGTCATGTTGCTGAAGCCTGAGAATAGGGCTTCGGGTGCCGTCGCGATGGGGGTCGGTTTGTTTGCCCAATTGGTTCTTACCAGTGTTTTTGGAGCTTTAGCCATCGCCTGGTTTATCTGTACCTATTTGCCAACGCCAGGAGCCGTAGAGTTTGCTGTTTGGCTTTTAGCTATTATCTATGCCGTAGCTTTTGTTGTCTTGTATTTTAATGTCGCCTGGGTTGATTACATTGTTGGGCGTATAGGTTTCCTGAAAAAGATCAAGCCTTTCTTTAAGGTGCTAGAAGATTTCTCTGTTCGCGAATTGTTACATGTGCTATTATTGTCTCTGGCTCGTTTTGTTATTTTCACCTCGCAGTATATTGTACTTATGATGGTGATTTTACCCGAATTACCGTCCATTCCGATGGTACTTCTTATTTTTATTTTGTTCTTCGTTCAATCTGCGGTTCCCTCGCTGGATATTTTTGACTTTAGCGTACGTAGTTTTGTTGCAAGCAACTTGTATCGCTATATTACGGATCAGGAGCTGGCTGTTATGGCAATTGTTTCTTGTATTTGGTTCGTAAACCTTATTGTGCCCGCTATTATCGGGTCTTTTTTTGTTTTTAACGTAAATTACGTCGGTGGTAGTAAGTCTTAGTTTCTTTTTGTTCTTTATGACCGTTATATATGTTCTGTTGGTCATGTATATGCGGTATGGTTGGTTTCGGATTCCTTTGTGGCGAGCAGGCGTAGCGAGTGTGCCGCAGCGGACGGTGTCCGTCCTCATTGCAGCACGAAATGAAGAAGACAATATAGGACGGACCTTGGATTGTATCGTGAATCAAGACTTTCCGAAGGAACATCTGGAAATTATTGTGGTGGATGATCATTCTACCGATAGTACGGCAGCCATTGTAGAAAGCTATGCGAGCAAGGGCGTTACTTTAATCCGCTTGAATGAAGGCGATCGCTTAAACTCCTATAAAAAGCTCGCTATCTCACGTGCGATTCAGCATGCACAAGGTGAAATTATTGTTACGACAGATGCCGATTGTAGAATGGGGCCTTTGTGGTTGAAAACTGTGGTACGATTCTTTGAAGAAGAAGATGCTTACTTGGTATCCTCGCCAGTAGTATACTCGGAGGAAAAGGATTATTTTGAACGTTTACAAACCTTGGAATTTCTTTATCTTATTGGCTTGGGGGCTGCGGGGATTGGGAATGGCAAGCCGACAACCTGTAATGGCGCTAATCTCGCTTATCGCAAAGATATTTTCTGGGAGATGGGTGGTTTCAATGGAATCGATAATCTAGCCTCTGGAGATGATGAACTTTTCTTGCATAAGGTAGCTGAACGGCATGCTTCACGCATTGGTTTTTGTAAAAGTCAAGATGCTATTGTATACACCGATGCGAAGCCTAATCTTCGCGCATTTTTGAGTCAGCGAAAGCGGTGGGCATCCAAGAGTACGAAGTACAAAGATAAAAAAGTGGTCTTCTTGGGTTTTAGTATTTGGCTGTTTAATTTAGCGCTACTGTTAGGGATTGCTCAGTTCTTTATCGCGTTACCAGAGGTCCATTGGTTATTGGTGGTGTCTCTGGCGTTAAAGATGCTCGTTGAATACCTGTTTATTGCTCCATTATGTCGCTTTGCAAATCGGTCAGAATTGCTATGGCAACTACCTTTATTATCTATTGTGCACGCCCTATATTTGGTGTACATAGGTCTTGCAGGTAATATTGGGAAGTATGATTGGAAAGGGCGGACAGTAAAGTAATCCTTGTTACTCTACCTTCGCCTTAATTATTGTTTCTGCTTTTTTTACAATTTCTTCGGCGTTTAGTCCTGTCGTATCAATAGGATCTAATACTTCCCAACGCATAGAGGTAAACGGGCGAAGAGGGAAGGCTCCGTAAGCCACCATTTTGTAGGAACCTTGAATGGCAATAGGCACGACGAGAGCGTCTGGATTTTTCTTTAATAATGTTGCGATTCCACCTACCGAAAATGGTTTCATTTTCCCGGTTTTTGTACGTGTTCCTTCGGGGAAGATAAAGGCAGACCAGTTCTTGGTCTTCATATTATTGGCCAGCTTCAATATTTCTGCGATAGATTGTTTGGGGTCTTTTCTGTCAATATTAGCCGCTCCACCATGTATTAGGTTAAAAGAGATGCTCGGTATTCCTGCTGTTGCTAACTCAATTTTGGAGATGAATTTACCATGAAATCTGCGCAAGAAATAGATTAAAGGTGGTATGTCAAATGATCCTTGGTGGTTGGCCACAAAAATAACAGGACGTCCAGTGGGGATACTTTTATTGTCAATAAATTGCGTTCTGTTGAATAAAGTGTAGTTACAGGCAACAAGAAATCCGTTTAAAATATCTACACTTTTTTTATGCGCACTGTAACCACCTAATTTTAAACATACCCATTGAATGGGATGAAAAATCAGCAATGATAGACCAAAGCATAAGTAAAATACAGGTGTTAAAATAAATCCAATCAGCTTTCTCATACAATTTAAATTTCGCAAAGATACTATTTATCGGATTAATTGTTGTTTTTTGAAATTGGATATGTGGCTGCTTTTTATTATATTCAGCGTACTAAACCGTTTATATCAATTCCTATATGCCTGCAGAGAAAGTAAAATTTTTAGAAGAAAATCAGTCCTTTTTGAATTGGTGGCTGGTCTTAATTTTAGTTGCCATCATTGGAACAAGTTTGTATATGTATTTCTCTCGGCCAGCAAGTGGAACCTTGCTCGTTAATATCGGTACGGGTATTGCCTGTTTAGTTGTTTTCTTTCTTGCTTCGGCAAAACTGAAGTTGCATATTGATTCTGAGAAAGTCGCGCTTAACTATTTTCCCTTGGTGTGGCAAGAAAAACAATGGAAATGGGAGGAAATCGAGGCTGCTCGGGTGCGTAAGTATGCGCCGTTAGCAGATTTTGGTGGCTGGGGCGTGCGTCGTCGAGGCGATACGGTGGCGTACACTGTAAGTGGTTCAGAAGCTTTAGAGCTTACATTTAAAGATGGTAGAACGACGGTGCTGATTGGAACAAATCGTGCAAAAGAAATACAAGAAATATTGAAAAAGTTAGAGGTCCGAGCTACAAGCTCGAATTAGCATGTAGGATAGATTAGGCTAGTTACCTTTATGGTAATCTTGCTTCAAAGATATTTTGCTTGTTATCTTATTGAGAATCTTCTTTTGGTAATCTCGCTGACACCTTGCTGGCGCGAACCTTCGGCTCGTGTCCTAATTTGTAGGAGGCATCAACTTTCAACTCAGCTCCTAAAAGGTCTGTTTAGAAAGAAGAGGTCTATTAAATACAGCGGGAGTCCGAGCCGAAGGCTCGAACTAGCATGTGAATCTTTATTAATATTACGGCGTTGTGTTTGCTACGGGGAGGACCTTACCATTATAGTACTTATGTCCATTTTGTGCGAACTCCGCTAGGTAGCGACCCATTTCGAAAGCCAATGTCCCCGCTTGAACATCTGGGAAAGCAGTTTCAAACATCTCTGTCTGTGATGACCCCAATGCGAGACAATTCACTTTTATCTCTTGTCCTTTAAATTCTTCTGCCAGACACTCGGTAAGTGTCGCGAGGGCACCTTTACTCGCCGAATAAGCAGCTAGTCCCGGGAATTTAGAAGAACCCTGAAAACCACCCATACTACCGACATTTACGATATGACTTCCTTTCGACATAAGTGGAGCAATATGTTGAATCATATTGACATGTCCCAATAGATTCGTTTGAAAAACTTTAGCGAAATCTTCCATACTCGTTTCTAAGAAAGGTTTGTTAATAAGTACTCCCGCGTTGTTGATCAGGATATCCACTTGATCAAATTTTGAACGAACAAAAGGAAGTAGGGCGTTTTCATAATCATCAAAGACGATATCAAACTGAGCAGGGTATAGCTTTCCTCCATCGGGATTCAGCGAGCTTGCTATTTCATGAAGCTTCCGAAGCTTATCAGCCGAACGGGCTAATGCAATGACGTTATGCTCCTTATTTGCTGTTAAATCTAAAACTGCTTCGAAACCAATACCACTGCTGGCACCGGTAATAATAATATTTGCCATGTTATTTGCTATTTTCTAGTTCTTGTTCTACTTCGTTCGGTGAAGGTATTTTATCAATACCTAACCGCTGTGGTCGAAATATATAGTATATTCCGGAAGAGGCTACAACTAGCGAGATCATATAAAAAACTAAACTGATTAGAACCGCTAAATGTGGATCTAAGCCCAGATATTTTGCTCCGAAGGACATGATGGTCTCTCGTAATCCTATTCCACCTAAAATAGAGGGTACAATAGCAACGAGTGAGGATAAGAGGAAAATCAAGAGGTACGGGGAGAACTTACCGTCGAAGTGCATCGCGTATAAAATTGAAATTGCGCTTAATGTTTGAAAGCCTTGAACCGCAAGTGCTTTGAGATGCGTAATGATAAACTTAGATAAGAATTCCCTGAAAAAAAGGTATAGAAAATAGAGATATGTAGCGGTTCCGACAATAAGGACTGCTATGGTAACGACATTAGGGATTGCGAGTCGTGGCATGAACATGATGAGACACCCCGTAATAATAGCTAAGGCCCACAAGCCACTTAAACGATCAAAGAATACCGCACTTAAAATACGTCTTCCTTTAACCGGATGGTTTTTACGGAGGAAGTAGATTTTGTATCCGTCGCCGCCAATTCCCCCGGGGAGGAAAAAATTATATAGTAATCCCAATTGATAGAGTCTGAAATTATAACGTTCGCTTACATGAAGCCCGACTACTTTTAGAAAACTATTAAGGCGTGAGGAGGCGATTATTTGTGATATGATATAACAAAGCAGTGCCAGTGCCAAATACCAAGGGTTGCAATTGTGTAGTGCTTCGCGGAGATCACTCAGAGAAACACGCGTGGACACCCAATAGATGGCTGCAAGGGTCACTGCAACCTTAAAGAAATTTTTAAGAAAGGGCCAATATTTTGTTTTTGTCATCTTTTATTTGTTGGCTTTCAGTAAATCCCTACGATTAGACCACGGGAAAAATCCGGATGTAAAAGAGAATCAAGTATAATATAAGAAAGATACTGCTTAAGCTAAACAACCAATTTAAGTCAATTTTTTCATATTTGTTCCGAAGCATTAGAATCAACAGACCGGTAAATAGGACGAGGAGAAGCAGTGGTGCTAGGAGTGCTATTTTGTTCGGAAAGACGATATGCTGGAGCATACTTTCTTTTTTTGTGAAGTACATAAACACAGGGAGAGCCATCAAGACGATAACCACCCGCAAGGCCGCTTTCGCTACAAATTTGCTTATGGTATGATTTTTGGAGGCGTTCATGCAGTCAAAGTTCTTATATTTGCGAATATAGTCAAAATAAAAAAACTAAATTTTATATTATGCGTAAACATATCTTATCCGTGGTAGCAATGATTGCAGCGGTATTCGTAGTGGCTTCGTGCGGCGCCCAAAAAAGACCTACTAATGGTGGTTCTGCATCTGGAGGTAGTAATGGTCCAAGCGCCTCCGAATGGAGAAATGGTTTGAAAGGGAAATGGGTCCTAAACTCCGTAGATAGAGAAGATATCCCAGCAGCGTATACGATTAAAAATATCCTTGATGAAGCTCCAGTGGATTGCTTTATTGGTAGTGTTTGGAACCTACCTGGCGGTAATTACAAAGGAAGTATAACATTCAATGCGTCAGGAACACTATGTGCTGATGGGGCGGTACGCACCATTGTATGGTCAGTTTATGATGCGAATACCGCTGGAGTACATCCGCAGTTTCAGCTTAAGAAAGTATATTCGGGAGAGAAAGCTCAGAATGTTACAAGTGGTTACCGTTTAGATCTTTCGTACTCTGATGGTCAGTCCTTAGTAATGCGTATGCCAATCCCATTGGATAATGGAACAGGAAACTTGGTGTTTAACTTCACACGTGTACAAGACTAAGCATCACTTTTAACGAAATGTATGAAAAGCGCTTTGCAATATTGCAAAGCGCTTTTTTTATCTCTTCTTAGTAAGATCCAATTCCATTTGAATGTTACACCGCTTGTACGGGGTGGGGTGTCCCGCTACTTTTTCAAAACCTAGTTTGTAATATAGGCTGATAGCAGGCTTTAATATCGTGTTGCTTTCTAAAAAAATCTTCTTAGCGCCAAGTTCATCGGCGGTTTTCACGATTTCTTGTCCTAATAGCCACCCGATGCTTTTGCCTTGTGCTGTTGGTGATACCGCCATTTTTGCCATTTCATAATCATAATCTGGATCCGTCATCTTAATCAATGCACAAACGCCAACAGGCTGATCCTTGTATAGCGCAACGAGAATCTTGCCCCCTTGATCCAAGATGTACGCCTGGGGATGATCTAAGGCTTTGTAGTCGGCCGCCTCCATTTCAAAGTAAGTGGATATCCATTCCTCATTTAAACGCTTAAATGCAGACTGGTAAGCAGGTGTATACGGAACAATCCTTACTTCCTTGCTCTCTCGTAACTTTTTGTGTTCCTGCACGCGTTTGAGGAGACTCTTTTTTTCTAATAAAAACTCCCATTCTGCAACAGCCTCCCATAGGTTATATGTCGCTTCTTGAATCAAGCCATCAACTGCTGCTTCCACATCGAGAGATTGTTCCTGCATCACATGCTGTGCTAACGCATGACCTTGGTCGCTGAGACCGACAATATTCTGTCGCTTATCTGCTGACTCGAGATTATCTAAAACCAGTCCTGCGGCAATCATTTCTTTGATTATTTTAGTAACCGAGGGTTGGGAATGCCCAATAGACTCGGCAATCTCTGTTATTGTTTTAGGTCCTTCATCTGCAAGGATAAATAGGGCAGGGAACCACTTTGGGGCAAACTCGACGTTGTATAGCGCGTAAATTTTTGCAGCATCATCCGTCATTTTGCTCGTTAATAAACGCAAACGGCTACCTAGGGCCATTTTGCCGGTTTTATTGAAATAATCCATGGCGTTAATCTTGTTGGTCGCTACTGCGATCTCTCTGGGTTTTAGTGTAGGTTGATTTTAAATTTTAATTACATAACTGATTATGTAATCAGCTATACAAACGTATAAAAAAATATTTTTTATGTCAATACCAATTTGAAAAATGTAGCTGCGACGTTATGTATAATAAAAAGAGGGGCTTATAAGCCCCTCTTTTTATTATACACCTAGTTTGGTTTGTAAGTTTTTCGTTAATGCTTTCTTGTGTAAAAGAATAGAAATCGTTTTGTAACGTACATATTCCTTCGTTGCGTACATATATCCTTTGTAATCATTGGATACACCCCAAGAGTTTTTCACGATATAGTATTCTTTACCATTTTGATCTTTCACTAATCCTACGATATGCATACCGTGATCGTCCGTTGTCGTGTAGTTGTCAAAAGCTTCCTGACGCTGAGCAGGTGTGATTTTCGGTTCAGCCTTAGGACCATTGAACATATTATCTTGTTCCTCTTTGGTCATTTGCTCAAATGGTTTTTCCGGAACGAAAGCCACACCATTTTTCCAACTGAAGCTTTTTTCTGATACGTCGGTAGCCCATGCTACGGTATAGCCATTTTGCAACGCATTGTCGATGATATCTGTCAAGTCATTGATCTGTACATTGTAAAAGCTTTCGAATGACCAGTTGTCTTGAATTAACAATACAAACGGTTTGTAGTACGCATGTTCTTCGAAAGAGGTGATACCTACATAATCGTCAGGATTGATACCTACTACTTGATCCGCAAATGTGCGTGGGGTATATGTTTTACCTTGGTATTGGAACGATGTTGGTGCTTCACCTAAGTATGCATCCATCGCCGCTGTAAATGCTTTTAACCAAGTATTACTTGGTTTTTTGCTTTTGGCAATTGTTTCTGTCATCCCTTGTAAGAGAGGTCCCATTTCACCGAAGTTGTTTCTGGTTTGGCCTGCTTGTAAACCGGTGTATGCTTCTTGAGGCACTGCACCATATTTACGGAAGATGGTCAACACATCGTGTAACTGTCCACCATCACCTTGTGCTTGGTCTCCGTGTAGACGCACGAAGTTTTTTGCTTTTTCAATATACGTATTACGTGCGGTGAAGATTTGTGATATTTCAACAGGTTGTTTCCCCATTCTAATCATCTCGGATTCCAAAAATGAGTTTCCGGAATATGACCAACAGGTACCGGATGATCCTTGATCTTTGATCGAGGTATTCCCTAGATTGATTACCTCTGTAAATTTGAAACCTTCTTTACTGTTGTCACTAACATTCCCTTTTAAGGCATTGATTAGATTGTCTTGCGCCTGCACTTGTGCTACACCAGTCAATAAGGCTGCTGCAAGAAATATTGATTTATTCCACTTCATCTGATAAATTTTTTACGAATTTAAACTTTTAAAATAGGCTTAGCTATTTTTAAATGTAAAAATGCTATCACAGAAAAGGCCCGATTTTTCGGGCCTTTTCTAGATATTTTATTAATGGTCATTATATAGGTTGCAATGACTTGTGTCGGATTGATCTCTACTGCGTAAGGTCTTCTTTTTTTGGAAACATAAGCGAAGCGATTACACTGATTACTAAGATCGATATAATAATAATCAATGAGTGTATAGTCTTAAACCCAATTGCTTCGAGTTGTCCGTGTAAGAGCATTTTCGCACCAATAAAGATTAATAGAAATGCTAAACCAACCTTTAAGTAATGGAACTTGTGAATGATGTTCACTAACAAGAAGAACATCGAACGTAAACCCAGTACCGCAAAGATATTCGAGAAGAATACGATATATGGATCTTTTGTTACGGAGAAGATTGCAGGAATAGAGTCGACTGCGAAAATCAAGTCAGTAAATTCGATTACCAAAAGAACCAAGAATAGCGGCGTCATATATTTAACACCATTTTCTACGTGGAAAAATTTCCCTTGATCTAGTCGAGGTGTTACCTTAAAATACTTGGAAGCGAACTTCACCACCGGGTGATTTTGTGGATCTACTTCTTCTTCTTTGTTTCTGGTGATATACATATTGATACCGGTGTATACTAAGAAGGCACCAAAAACATAAAGGATCCAACCAAATTTGGCAATTAAGGCGGCACCGACGAAAATGAAGATACAGCGTAAAAGAATTGCCCCAATAATACCCCAAACTAAAACTTTGTGGTAGTATTTTTCTGGAATACCAAAAGAGGAGAATAGCAAAACCATAACGAAGATATTATCGACAGATAGGGCATACTCTACCACATAACCGGTAAGGTATTCAATGGTAAGGTTTGCGTTGTACGTTTGAATACTCGCCGCTAGGTCATTCTCGTTGATCTTGATGTTGTGTAAGTGTTTGGCTACGACCTGTTTTAAGGTTTCGAAATCATGCACATTATGCAACTCATTTCCCCAGAAATACAATACCAATCCAAAAGCCAATGCAAAAAGCACCCAGATGGCACTCATAATGGCCGCTGCTTTTAATGATACAGGCTTATCGCTCTTGGAGAACAAACCTAGATCAATGGCTAACATGAGGACTATAAAAATGATAAATCCTCCAAAAAATAATAACTCGTGGCTCATGTGGGTATTTTATTTATTTCTTTCTGTAGTAAATCTGACTAGTTGTTGTAATCCTGTGCGGTATTCATTATCAGGAAACGTCGCCAGGATATCAAAAGCTTCCTGTTGATAGGCGAACATTTTCTTTTCCGCATAGTCTAGGCCTCCACTATTGCGTACAAATGAAATGACCTCAGCCACTTTTTCTTTGTTTTCGCTGTGGTTTCTTACCAGATTAATAATGCGTCTCTTTTCGCTGGTTGAGGTATGTTTTAACGCATATATTAAGGGGAGTGTCATCTTCTTTTCCTTGATATCGTTACCTACAGGTTTTCCGATATCGTCTGTGCCAAAATCAAATAGATCATCTTTGATTTGGAAAGCAATCCCTACTTTTTCGCCAAAGGTGCGCAACAGGTTTACCTGTTCGGGTGATGAACCCGCGGAGGAAGCTCCACATGCACAGCAAGAAGCAATCAATGATGCTGTTTTTTTCTTAATAATTTCGAAGTATACGCTCTCTTCAATATCAAGACGACGTGCCTTTTCAATCTGGAGCAGTTCTCCTTCGCTCATTTCTTCAACGGCCTCCGAAACAATGCGTAATAAATCATGTTCGTTGCTCGCAACCGAAAGTAGTAGCCCTTTAGAAAGCAGAAAATCTCCTACGAGAACCGCTACTTTATTCTTCCATAATGCATTGATAGAGAAAAAACCACGACGCTCATTTGCATTGTCTACCACGTCATCATGCACGAGTGAAGCGGTATGTAGAAGTTCTACTAAGGAAGCCCCACGGTAGGTAGAGTCGTTGATATTGCCGCAAAGACCTGCCGATAAGAAAACAAACATAGGTCGCATCTGCTTTCCTTTTTGCTTGATCAGATATTGCGTGATACGATTTAATAAGGGTACAGAACTACGCATAGACTCTTTAAATCGAGTCTCAAACAGATCCAGTTCTTTTGCTATAGGGGTTTGTATTTCTTTTAATTTCAGCATGTAAAATGGCTAATTAACCATACTCTCCGGCAGTATAAAAATTCGTATAAATATACGCAATAGATTACGAAAGATTATAATGCTTCGATTGCTAATTCCAATTCTTTATACCATTCTTCGCCATACTCGCGAATTAGTGGATCTTTTAGAAACTTATATACCGGTACCGAGAGCTCTTTTCCAAAGGTACATGCATCGTGACAGATGTGCCAACGATCATAATGTAATACATCAAAAGAAGGATAATGTGTAGTACGGATAGGGTAGAGGTGGCAGGAGATGGGTTTCTTCCAATCAACTTCTCCTAATTCATAAGCCTTTTCGATCGCACATTTTGTAATTCCATTCTCCCATGTAACGTAAGCACACTCTTTATTTCCATCTACGCAGGTGGTCGTTAGATCGCCATCCGCATCGATTACATGTGTTCCTTGTTGCTCGATTGCTTCAATCCCTTTGGCAGTCATGTAAGGTTTCACCTTGGGGTATATTTCGCGTAAAATTTCAGTCTCTTTTTCGTTTAACGGTGCTCCGGCATCACCTTCGATACAGCAAATACCTTTGCATTTCTGTAGGTTACAGACAAAATCATTGTTTACAATGTCCTCATGCACCAAAACTTGTCCTACTTCTATCATCTGTTCTATTGAATGTGTTTGAATAATTTTATTTTGAATAGCTTACACGCTCGCCTAGTTTATACTTTAAACCGCTTGCTTGTACAAGTTCCATGGTAATAGAACCTATTAATATTTCCACTTGTGCTTTAACCGGAATACGGTTGCCATCGTTGGTGACCCAAAGGAAGAGCTGGCTGTTTTTCTTGAATATTCGACCTGGAGTTATCTCGGGACTTAATTTGATACATTCAATTGTACCTAATGTTGTTTTTATTTTTTCAACTCCTATATATTTTACCCCCAGTTGTGCTACCTCGTCGTTTAGAAAATAAGAGATCTTGAAGGTGTCGTTTTTTTTCAAAGAAGAAAGATCTAAATTCCTTGAAAAGTAGTATGCCGATAGTAAATCAAAAAACTGGGAAGTAGGACTTTTAAAAGTTCCTTTTCTACCCGATACACTTTTATTCTTATGATCAAATGTAGCATACTCCTTACGCGTATAACGGCCTTCATGTATATCTTCCGTATACAGATAGGGCAGGTAATTGTCGGCATCAATGTAAGAGTCGTATTGGTTTTTTACGGTATAAAAAACAGAAAACGCACCTGAAGTTTGTCCGAAAGCAGATAAGTGAAATGCATTTGGGTTACTAAAACGAAGTTTAGATTTCTGTACTTGTAGTGTCCCTGTAGCTGCTGAGATAATGCCGTAACGTAACTTATACGTAAGCTTTTCTCCTTCCTTATATGTAGGGTCAGGAAGGTAAGGCAGGGTTTGCGCTTGCGCCCAAGATAGGGAACTAAAGACTAGGAAAATAAGTAGGTAGAGTTTTCTCATAATTTATTCGACCAATAAAGATGCCAATAGTTTAGGCTTTACGTTTAAATACCGGTACCGTAGAGCAGGGTTCACCATACATAATGCTCTTGGCCACCTTTGTCAATTCGACTGTAAATTGGACAAATGTTGATTCAGGCACATAGATATCGCCACACCCTTTAACGACAACACGTTGATCGGTGTACTGGGCATAGTCGATCCCACGCAGTGCGTCGTGGAATAATGTGCTTCGTACTTCTGTCTCGGATCCAAAGTGTACGGTCTTCGCAAAGGGAGATAGCTTATTTGCCAATAACATATAAGCCCATGTTGGAACGATAGCATCCGTGGAACAAATGATAGCGATATGTTTTCCGGCGTATTGCTCCCAATCATGGTTTTTGATAAATTCGCGAAAATCTTTCTCTTTTAGGATCAGTTCGTGGAATAGGTTGTCCTTGATATCATAGATAACAATATCTTCCTTTGGTGCGTAATCCGCCAGATCAATCGTCATTAACCCACTCTGTGCAACCTTATTTACAATATTTTCTTGGATATCCATGTGCTGTCAAAAAAAAAGCCGGACAATATTGTCCGGCTATAAAGTTAACGAATATATCTTAATAGAATTTAATGCGATTGTCATCAATATCCGCTTTACTTTGTAAGGCTTGATAGATGGCACTCCATGAACGCTGTGCTCTTGAAGTTTGCATTTGTTTCTTTTGATTGTTCATATCACTTGCTACAAGTTCAGCTGGGTTCGTAAAGCCAACTACTTGTACTGCATAAACTCCTTGTGCTCCTTTTACAGATTTAGATACTTTATTTGGTTGTAAACCGAATGCTGTTCCTACTACTGCAGGCTCTAGAGCTACACCTGGTAAAACTGGATTTGCTAATACAATGTTTTCAACATTGATTGCTGCTTTTCCGATTTTTTGTGCCGCTTGATCGATGGTAGAAGCACCAGCTAAGGCATTGTTAAGTTTCTCCGTAAGCATTTTAGCTTTCACTTCATTTCTTACTTGAACTTCAATATGTGGTTTTACAGCTTCTAAAGATAATAGTCCTTTAGGTTGAATATCTGAAACACGTGCTACGATAAAGTTGTGATCTGTTTCAAAAACTTTTTCAGAGATATCACCTTTCTTCGCCTCAAATGCCCAACGAACTAAGTCACGTGGCACTTCCGTTCCATTGAAGTTATTGTCCATTGCAATAGCGCGGTCCACTTTCTGTAAACTTACACCTTGTTTGCTTGCCACTTCAGTGAAATTTTTGCTATTAGCATCAGCAAAGAAATTGTTTGCTTTTGTATAAGCCGCATCTGTTGTTGCTTTTCCACTCGTAATCGCTTTGTCAACAATTGCCGCTTTAACGATCTTAGAATTACCAATTTGTTTTTCGATTTTGATAATGTGCGTACCAAAACGGCTGTTTACTACAACAACATCTCCTGCTTTACCCGAGAATACGGCTTCATCAAATTCAGGAACCATTTGTCCACGAGCGAAAGTACCTAGGTCACCACCATTTACTTTACTACCTTGATCCGTACTAAACTGAACGGCAAGAGCAGCAAAACTTTCTCCTTTTTGGATTAAACCTTTAATTGAATCTGCTTTTACCTTAGCTTTATCAACACCACCTTCAGCTGTTGCATTCAAAAGAATGTGTGCCGCTTTCACTGAATCTGGGCTGAATTTAGCATCTGCAATTTTAGCGATTTCGTAGGCTCCGTTTGAAAGGAATGGACCTACAGTGGTACCTACGGCAGCATTGAAAATAACAGAATCTAGTGCCGGACTAACTTGTCCTTTGCGGATATACGTGAAAGGATGTTTCGTGTCCGAATTAGAAACAACAAAAAGAGAGTCATTTGTTGAAGCAATTAACTGCGCTTTTAACTGATCGATTGTTGATTTCGTTGCAGCGCTATCATTAGCCGTTGGTTTTGCATCAAACAATACGTACTCAATTGTTCTACTTTCTTCTGGGTTTTTGAAACCATTTTTATGTTGATCGTAGTATGCTTTGTAATCTGCATCTGTCAATTTGATCTCAGAATCTTTCACTGTAGAGTAGTCTAACATCAAGTATTTGAAGTTAGCCAGTTTGTTACGTTGGTTATATTCTTCTTGAGCCTCAAGCGCTGTTACATAAACACTGCTGCTAAGCAAGTTGGAGTATTTTTGGTTTAAACGCTCATTTTTGATGTTTTCCAAAAGTGTTTCCCATTGCTGACGCATTTCCGGCGTACCTTGAGTAGAGATTTGAGAAAGGAAAGTTGTTAACTGGTTTCTGTCAAACATACCCGTTTCTGGGTTTGTAAAAGCTTGGATAATTTGCGGAGATGGGTTTTTCCCACTCACTAGCGCATTTAACTCGTCTTTACTAACAGAAAGTCCAATTTTACCAATCTCTTGCTTTAAGAGCTCTTGTGATACAAATTGATTCCATACCTGTTGTACGGCATAGCTTCTGATTTGTGGCGAAGCAGCGCCCCCCATTTGTTGTTGGTACATGGCCGTTGTTTGGTCGACCTGTGCATTGAAGGCTTGATAGTCGATAGACTCGCCATTTACATTACCAACTTGATTTTGACTTTTCATCCAAAAAGGAGTTCCCATATTGATGATGTCTCCCAACAAAAACGCAACAATTGCTAAACCAATGATGGTTACTACTAACCCAGCTCGGTTTCGCAAATAGCTCATTAATCCCATAGTCTGTATACTGTGTTTATTTTTAAATGCTTAATATTTTTGTTCTTTTTCAAGGTTAATTGGAGCGATTCAATACCTCCGTTTGATTTGTTGGCGACCAGCTAATCATAAGGTTTTTAGTGCGTTAATAGACCTCTATTAAAAACAAGGCGCAAGATACAACTTTTATGAAAAAAAAGTGTAAAAAATGTGCCGTGATAAAAACTTAATTTATGAATAATGGTTTTGCATTGTTTAATTGCCAAACATTGGAAATTGATTTTGGGAAGATGGGATATAATAACCACTCATATTCTGTCCGTCAATTTTCTTAAAGTCTGTATCGGAGATAAAGGAAGTCGCCTGTAAACTACCACGTTCGTCTTTGAAGTCAAAGGTGATAGGCACGGTGTTGTAATATATTTTTTTCTTTTCGTCAAAGAAAAGCTCCTCGGTTTTGATAATAGAACCATCCGCCATATTAACGACGACATTTTTTCGAAATTCGGTGATGCCTTCATTATTACGTTGCACGGCATAATCTGATTTTATGCGCTGCGCTTCCTTTCCGTTGACATCAAAAAAGCGTACCAGAACTCCCTTTCTAAATTCAAATTTACCCGTGCTGTCAGGATACTCCCGCAGCTCGGGGCCCGTAAGCTCTGCCTTAACAACAGCAGAGTCGCTGTATATTACGTTGACGTGCTTGGAGATGTTTACGTTCTCCTCTGCTTTAATGTTTGCAATACGGTCTACCTCTTTGAGGTCATTCTCACAGGAAAAAAATAAGAGTGCCCCTACCGCATAAAAGACGGAGAGGGGCATACTTGTTTTTATTTTGGAGCACAAACGATGCTTCATACGTTTTAATCTAAGCTACGACGGATAAACCACGAATCGTTAATCGTAAATCCAAGGTTTATATTAATATACCGCTCCCGTACTAAATTGTTTTTCAAGGTTCCCTGCTGGCCAAATTCTGCGGATATGTTAACCTGCGAGAATGTACGGCCAAAGTTTGATTCAGGTAACGGTAAGCCTAAACCGATCGTTACGGCCATATCGTTAATCTGTTGATTGCGGAAAACGACAGGTGTCTGATTATATCGGAAGCCAAGTCTGTAGTCTACTTGATTCAAGTACCTAACAGATGTAGGATCCGGTTTGATCTGTCCACCGACAGCGAAACCATAACTTTTTCCAAGCTTATTTTCGCCATCACGAACTTGATATTTACTCCAATCGGCATACTTGAAGTCCGCACCAACCATCCAGTTGTATCCTTTAGAAAGGGTTACACCAAAATTGTGTTTTAGTGGTAGATTAAGCTTTCTGTTACCAACCTGATAAATACTGGTTGTATCTAATGGTGGAGCTTCATAATCTTCTTCAAAGCTTGGTTCCGATATGGTTACCATGCGGTTTGTTTTCGCTGTTATTTGGTTGTCTAAAGATCCAGAGTAACCTACGGTTAGGTTGTATTTGCGACCGAGAGACTTACTATATTGCACACCGTAATCGAAGGACGCTCCTCGGATGTTACGTGTTGTTTTTTGTTGGGTTTGGTAGGCGCCTAATGCATTAGGGAATTCTACTTTTGTAATATCATACAGGTTACCAAATAAGAAACCTACGTTTGCACCAATGCTCAATCCTTTGATTGGAGAAACACCGTACCCTAAGAACGCTTTATTAACACCACCTTGGCCTTCGATTAAGGTTCTGTAGTTTAAGGTATCAATAGATTGCGTTGATGTTGCTGAATATCCGACATCAGAGAATGGAAGTAAGCCAAAAGCAAGACCACCAAATTTGTTTAACGGAATTCCTATTGCAATATGACTGAACGCGAAATCGGCTGTGTTGTCGCTGCTTTCGTTTTTGGATAACTGGGTTAAGTTCCCATAAAGACCAGCTTCCATGATTGTTCTATTCATTGCCGAATAGGATGCAGGATTAGATAGATTCAATGTGGGCAATCCGTTCAGGTATCTTACACCGGTTGAAACACCTCCCATTGCTCGCGTTTGTGGCAAAAGATCCTCCCGCATTTGCCCTAATCCAAATTGGGAGTAAGGGGAATGAGAAGTGGACTTTTGAGCGTATGCTTGTTGTACACTCAACAAACTCAAGCCTAGCAATAACTGACTCGCTATTTTGGAAAACGTTCCTTTAAACAGTATGTGCATATATATATTGGTGTTACATTTTGCTACTTGCCACCGTGTCCCGCTGTTTACCTTTAGGTATTTTTTAAGAGGTCAGGTATAATAATGAGACTTTTGCTAAAATGATTGCTTTTTCAAAATTTGATACAAAACTATCTAATTTTTAATTATTCCTTTAGTTCAAATTGTTAAAAAAGGTTAATCATCTATTGTTCAAGCGGTTAAATAAATTGGAAGTAAATGATTGTTAATATGATAATTAGATATAAGACTTCGTAGACCCATTTCGATTTTGAATTGGTAAAATAGAATGCTAAATAGATAGCGATAGGCGGGGCACACAACAGAAAGTGGTTAATGGTAATATGACTGTTCAAGTAAAAGGATCCTATGGTAAGGAGGATCATAAAGAACAGTAATTGGAAAGATTTACGGAGATGAACCACACTTTTGAAAAAATGATCCTTCAGTACATAGAGGAAAAATAGGAGTGCGACAAATATTGGAGCGGTTACCAGGTAGTCGTACAAATTAAGTCCTAGTTCGGTGGGGAAGAAGTACCCTAAAGGCTTAAAAATAAGATAAAACTCGGCTATTCTATCGATCCAAAGGTAGATAACGCCGAGAAGAAAATAAATGGTGATAAAGCCCAATAAGGGAGTAATCCATTCGCGCCAATTAAAAGGGCGAAAAATAACCAAGCTAATCCATAGAAGGAGCATCATCACGATAAATGGAAAGTAAATGAGACTACCTATAGCCACAATAAGACCCAAGTCAAACATTAAGCCTTTCACATCAGAAAGTTTGTAGATGTTAAACAGCTTTCCAAGCATCCAGATAGTAATGAAATTACAGATTAACGGAGGCGATAAAACTAAAAAGGGAGGGAATAGGCTCACCAATGTCATGTACAATAGAGCTACCGTAAAATTTGGTTTGCCCAGAAAGTTGAAATGATTGATGATACTGTTCAGGAAGAATGCCTGCAATAATGTGAGCGCTAGTGTTGTAAATACGTTCTGCGCCGGTGTGAGATTATCGCCAATTTTTAACCCGATCAGGTTGTTGACCGCCGGTTCTAAAAATACAGGGACAATCTTCGGGGGTAAATGAAGAAAAATACCTAAGCACAGAATAAGCCCCATGATGGAAACAAACAGGATGTTGAACGGTGTAAATTTCCGATGTTGGGCTATAATCATGGTGTACTCTTTTAAGGTGTTAATATCAGCATAGCAGATATTATTTTTCTAATTTTTTAATACGTCTATCTAATGTGAAAAGGTAAATCCCAAGAACGGCAAAGATTGTCAGTAGTACCAAAACTACAACGTAAATTTTTCCTGAGCTACGTAATCCCGTTGCCATATCAATTTCGCCTTGTGCATACGTGCTTGCACTGATAAGCAACATTAGAAATAAAGCGAGTTTATTTTTCATCTTTAACTATTTTAAACTAATCAATTTGATTTCTTTTGTTTTCGATCAATCGAACTCGGTACCGTAAAGTACAAATCCAAGTGCCTACTAATATCCAACCGATCACAGCGGTATAAAAGACAGGGCGCATATTGTTGTTCATGTCGAGGTCACCAAAGGTGCCATTACCTCCGCTACCTGGATGCAAAGAGTCTGTCAGCTTCGGTAGAATGTACAATAAAACAACCATGACTGGAAAGGCAAAAATATTGTATATAGCAGATATTTTCGCTCTTTTTTGTTCTTCTTCTAGAGCATTGCGTAGTACGAGATAGGCCAAATACATCAATGTGGCGATGGCTGAACCATTTAATTTTGGATCGTTAGGCCACGGTTCACCCCATGTAATATTTGCCCATAACATACCGGTCAGTAAACCCATTGCACAGAATACAATCCCTGTGTTTACGGCCTCTACAGCCATAAGATCATGTTCTACTTTACCTGAATTTAGGTATTTAATGCTATAGATAACAGATATTAGATACAATGTTAACATCGTAAACCACATCGGCACGTGAAAGTACACATTCCGGATGGTTTCATGCAAGATAGGTAGGACGGGAACAGGGCCTAATAAACCGCCTATAATAGCTGTCGCTATCATCAGTAGCCCTAATATTTTCCACCAAGATTTTCTCATCGTTGAAAATTATAGAATTAATCACGCCAAAGGTAAGGAAATAACAACAAAGAAATTGTAATCGTAATTACATTAATTGCCAAAAGAACCAATATTTCGTTGGTCGAAATAGCGCGATCCAACCCCTGCATGGCATTGTTGGAAAGTTTAATTAGCACGATCAACAAAGGGATGATTACCGGGAAGCTCAGAATGGCCATCATGGTGCTATTGTTTCCTGTTTTGGCACTAATACCTGATACCATGGTAAAGACTGTGGCGAAACTGAAACTGCCGATTAGTACCGCGAGAAGATATAACAACGGGTCGCCAATCGGGTTTTTAAATACGACAGCATAAAAGGTGAAAGCAATCAGTGAGAGAAAAACCATCAAGATGCTATTGTAGACGATCTTTCCGAGAATGACGGCTTTCGGGCTTACAATGGTATAATAGTAGAGCTGCCTGTAGGTGCTTTCTTGCACGAAAGAACGACTGATTGCATTTATGCTGGCAAAGAGAAGGATAATCCAGAACAAAGCATTCCAAATAGGAGCGTCCACAGACTTGAAAGCTTGATAGCAAACAAAGACTGTGGACACCACATATAGTAAAATACCGTTGATAGCGTACTTAGCACGCCATTCGAGGATTAAATCCTTGTATACTAAAACTTTTACTTGTTGGAGTAAGTTCATGCACCGCAAAGATAGTAATACTTCAGTTTGGATGTCTGGAAAACTCCCGAAAATAAGTAGAATAATATACGCGTCGTTTTTCTACGGTTATGCTTTTTTGATTTCAGATTTGGCGTCATCAATCGCATCATGTGCTTTTGAAGCAGCATCTTTGGCTGCATCGGATGCTTTATTTACCCATTGACTGGCTTTTTCCGACGCTACCTCGAAAGCGTGCTTACCCGCTTCTTTGGCTTTTTCTGTTAATTCATGCAAATCTCTCTTGGCTTCACGTGCAAGTTTAGCTGCTTTTTTACTTTCTTTCTCCGAAAGCTCTTTAAGCGACTTCGATAACCCTTTTACACTTTTATTCGCTTTGTCCATTTGTCGTTTGCCATCCTCTGTTGCTAGCAAATAATAAGCCGCAGCACCCGCGGCTAGCCCGAGTAGCGCAAATGCTAGTAATCCATTTTTCTTTTCCATGATATGTATACTTTTTTATGTTTAATAAACATTATTCTGAAACTGTAGTAGGAAGTAAGTGGCTTTGAGAAAAGCCTCTTCTGCTAACAGCCCATAATACACGAACAAAAATGGTGCACAAAAGTTTTGAACAGCAATGGATTTAACAGAAATTAACGAACAAGCTCTTCGGCAGACTGTATGGCGTAGAGGTGATGGTACAGGCCGCTTCGTTTGGCCATTAGTTCAGCATGGGTTCCTATCTCCGAAACGGTTCCATTTTCAACAACGACGATGTAGTCGGCATCTTTTATTGTACTGAGTCTATGGGCGATGATGATGGAGGTTCGGTCTTTCATTAACTCTTCGAGTGCCAGTTGTACCAAGCGTTCGGATTCTGAATCCAGTGCCGAGGTAGCTTCGTCTAGAATCAATATAGCCGGGTCTTTCAATAAGGCGCGGGCGATAGCTACACGTTGACGCTGTCCGCCTGAAAGCTTAACCCCACGTTCGCCAACCATCGTGTCATAGCCTTCCGGAAATCCCATAATAAAATCATGCGCATTAGCGCGTTTTGCGGCGTTAATAATATCTTCCGCATCCGCCCCTAAGTGACCGTAGCCAATATTTTCACGAATGGTTCCGCCAAAGAGCAGAACATCCTGTGGAACAATAGCTACTTGATTTCGAATGTCGGTGAGGCTGTATGATTCACTCGGTTTACCATCGTAAAGGATTGCACCTCTGGTCGGTTTGTAAAACTGAAGAATAAGCGAAGCAATCGTTGATTTCCCCGTCCCACTGGGACCAACAAGAGCAAGTTTCTTGCCTGATTCGACATGAAAGGATATTTCTTTGAGAATGAGCGAATCTGGGCGAGAAGGGTATGCGAAGGCAACCTCCTGAAAGGTGAGCGAACCATTGATATGCTGTTGAATCTCTTTATTGTCAGGGGCGATTTCAATGGCCTCTTTTTCTTCGTCCAATATTTCAAGAACGCGCTCACTGGCGCCTAGGGAACGTTGAATATTCGCATAAAGCTCAGGGAGACTTCCCATGGAGCCCGCAACAAACATGGAGTACAGAATATATGTTGTTAGGTTTCCGACAGAGATTTCATGGGCAGCAACGAGGGAAGCACCATACCAAATTACAACGATGACAGCCCCAAAAATACAGAAGATAATAAAGGAAGCAAAGATACCCCGGTAGGTTGCGCCTTTAACCGCAAGGGCTACTACACTGTCCAGTTTGCGGGAGTACCTGTTCGTTTCATAATATTCATTCACGAAGGCTTTCACATTGCTTATACCAAGCAATGTTTCTTGGACGATGCTATTTGATTCGGCTAGCTGATCTTGCGCTTGGCGCGAAAGGTTCCGAATAAAGCGACCGAAGATAATAGCTGTGACGATAATGATGGGTAATATCGAAAGATTCATTAACGCGAGTTTTGGCGAAACGAATACGAGCAGACACACGCCGAGGCCCAGGCTGATCATTTGACGAAGTACTTCGGCTAATGTTGTCGTTAGGGTGTCTTGGATCTGTGTCAAATCGGCCGATAAGCGACTGTTGAGCTCACCTACTCTGCGGTTCGCGAAGAACTCTATGGGAAGAGTAATTAGTTTATGGTACGTGTCTTTGCGGATATTGGCTAGTGCTTTTTCAGCAATCTCTACAAACAAACGAATTCGACCAAAGGAAACGATGGATTGAAAAAGCAGAATAATCATGGAGATAGCACCTATGTACCACACGTTGGCGGGTAACCAGGTGTATGTTTGTCTGCCCTGTGCTGCATCGATCATTGCGCCCAAGAGCGCCGGAAAGGTTAGCATCGTTAAACTCGAAAGGGTTAAAAAAATCATCCCTACCACGAACTTCGTACGGAACGGTCGTAGGTAAGAAAAAATCTTTAAAGCCTTCTTAATGAGTTCTTTGTTTAACTTTGGTTTGGGTAAATCGTCCGATTGTGTATTCCCACTATTCAATCTCGCTCTCGCCATTAATTACTTTCTTATAAATAGCAAAAGTACAGTATTATTTATGTGTGCTTATCACTGTTAAGTCACTTTTTTTAGTCGTTTTTTGCTAAAACGTTGATAAATAACAAATAATAGCGATAAAATAATGCCTACCGCGAGATATAAAGCCATATTGCTTTGCTGTTCGCTGGTATCTAACGATTCAATTTCTGTCCGCAACTTATCATTTTCCTGCTGGAGCTTAGAGACCGTTTTCATGTAGGCGGTTACTTGATCATCATATTCTTTAGCGAGTGCTGCATTGCGTTCACTTTGATAATCCTTGATGTCGATTAGTTTCTTCGTTTCAATAAAGATATTATTGTCGGTGATAACAATCTCTTTCAGAATATCAATCGATCGTTGCATATCGGCCGTTGTCTTAAAGATTCCAAATATACCGGTCTTTTTGAGTAGGCTCTCATCGAAATCCCCAAATCGTTTGCTCCGCGCGTCCAATAATTCATTGATGCGGGCTCTTTGGTCCTCAAAAGAGATGGAATCTGCTGTTATATTAGCATGTGCATGGCCTGTGCCGGCTAAGTAAAGACAACACGAGGTGACAAATAGGATAAGAAGTTTGTACATTTTTGTTTTTCTAGTCCAATGTAATTCAAGTGGATTCATATCCAGTTTGACTAAGCCAAACGGATAAGGATTAATTGCGCGAAAAAGGAAGGGGAGAATACCTATGAATCGAGGAATTCGACCATGATAATTTCATCTTGTTGTAACCCCAGCAAGCGGCTGGCGTGACCTTTGTTAATGGCAATCTCTAGGAAATTACTAATGCCGAAAAGACATAACTTTTCTCCTTCAGGAACTTCGTTGTAATGCCAACTCAAGGTATTGATGGTTTCATTACGTTTAAAGTGTAAACGGAAACTGCGACCCTTTTGAACCTCATTGAACAACTCTTTACTGATGTTACTGATAACATTTCCAAAAGAATCAATATAAGATACATGACCTTTTATTGTATTGCTGTCTATTAGAGGTTGTACCATAACCTTCTTCAGCGGCTTTTCTATCGGTTGCCCAATTTCCTTGAGTTTTCCGCCGTTGGCAATATGGCAAGCAGCTTTGCTCAGGATGTCTGCCAACGGGAAGTGGAGGTAGCGGAGATCCTGCATAATGTCAATTTCAAATAGTTCCTGCGCTTTCTTCTCGCCCAAGATAATGCTGAATATGCCGTTGTCCGCGCCTACAAAGAAATGATTGTCAAACTTCATCATGGCATAACGTGAGCCTTCTTGAAAGACGGTGTCAATTCCGATCAGATGTACGGTTCCCTTTGGAAAGTAGTGGTATACATTACGAAGAACGACAGCAGCACGCTGAATATCAAATGAAGGAATCTCATGGGTAATATCAATCAAACGGACATCCGGGAGCTGCGAAATGATGCTGCCCTTCAGTGCTGCTTGATAAAAGTCACGATGTCCTAAATCTGTTGTTAGCGTAATTACTCCCATAGTGTGTACCCTCTAAAGATACTAAAAGTTAAAATATTTAAGAGCCGAACTGTCCAAAAAAAAGCTGGAATTGTGCAAAAAACGAATGCATATACAGTGGCCATCAAAAGAGTGGACAAAAGTAACAAAAGAATACACAAAGTCTATTTAATACTGTCAATTTATGTGTTTTTGTAGGTGATAGTTACATCCCATTTGTGGAAAGCTCTGTTTTATAGCTTCTAAGGTGTTGCAAAACAAAAAGTTAATAAAAGGTTGAGAAATATTATGCTGTAGTTCCTGTAAAAAACCATTATATTTATTTCAGAAATTAAATAGACAGCAATTTGAACGAAGTATTAATAAATCTGGATGCCACCAATTTGGTGACATTATGGGGAGCGCAGAATGAGAATTTTGAGCTTATAAAAAAAGGGTTTCCGAAACTTCGTTTGGTGGCACGTGGCAATGAGCTTAAGGTGTTGGGTGAGCAATCTGAACAAGGTCGGTTCCAGTCGGTTTTTCAAGGGGTTTTAAATCATGTTGAGCAATTTCAGTCCTTGAGCTCCATCGAATTGGAGGAGCTGATAGGGCTTCCTATACGAGCAGATCGCCCAGAGGAACGTAAAGAGGGAGGAGAGGCGCAAGTCTTCAAGGGAGAGCCGATTGTGTATGGTCCGAATGGTTTGATTGTTCGTGCAAGAACGCCAAATCAACGCAAGATGGTGGATAGTATCGCAAAAAACGATATCCTTTTTGCCATCGGTCCAGCGGGAACAGGTAAGACCTACACTGCAGTTGCCCTAGCTGTTCGTGCGCTCCGTAATAAAGAAATAAAGCGGATCATATTGACCCGTCCTGCGGTGGAAGCTGGAGAGAATCTGGGGTTCCTGCCAGGCGATCTAAAGGAGAAGGTTGATCCGTATCTACGTCCTTTGTATGATGCGTTGGACGATATGATTCCAGCAGATAAGCTGAAAGATTATATTGAGCGTCGCGTGATTGAGATTGCGCCGCTGGCTTTTATGCGTGGACGTACGTTGGATAATTGTTTCGTGATATTGGATGAGGCACAAAATGCGACGGACATGCAGCTGAAGATGTTCTTGACGCGTATGGGACCTTCTGCGAAGTTTATTGTAACGGGAGATTTAACACAGATTGACTTACCGAAGAAAAGCCAATCAGGATTGGCCACATCGGTCAAGCTATTGGATAATATTGAAGGGATCGAGATCGTGCACTTAAGTGGGGCTGATGTCGTTCGTCATAAGTTGGTGAAACGTATACTGGAAGCATACGGCGATATTTAGAATTTTAATAATTTGGTGCACTTGCACCGCGAGAATATGAATGCAATAAAAGAAACAAATTTTAATTTTGATAAACAGACCGCTTTTTACAAAGGTAAAGTACGTGATGTTTATACAATTGCTGATGACTATTTGGTCATGGTAGCTTCGGATCGAATTTCCGCTTTTGATGTGGTCTTGCCACGTGCAATCCCATATAAGGGGCAGGTATTGAATCAGATTGCTGCTAAATTTTTGGAAGCAACGAAAGACATATTACCAAACTGGGTGATTGCAGTGCCGGATCCAAGTGCTACGATTGGGGTCAAGTGTGAACCTTTCAAGGTGGAGATGGTTATTCGCGGTTACCTGGCAGGACATGCCGCACGGACCTACAAGGAGGGCGGACGTGTGTTGTGTGGTGTAACCTTGCCAGAAGGGTTGAAAGAGAATGATAAGTTGCCACAACCTATTATTACGCCAACAACAAAGGCTGCGGTTGGTCACGATGAAGATATCTCACGTGAAGAAATCATTGCACAGGGTATTGTCAGTGAAGCGGATTACGCCGAACTGGAAAAATATGCACACCAGCTTTTTCAGCGGGGTACCGAAATTGCAAAGGAACGTGGATTGATTTTGGTGGATACCAAGTATGAGTTCGGAAAACGTAATGGAGAAATTTATCTGATGGATGAAATCCATACACCGGATTCCTCCCGTTATTTTTATGCTGAAGGGTATGCGGAAAGACAAGCAAACGGTGAGCCGCAACGTCAGCTATCAAAGGAGTTTGTTCGTCAATGGTTAATTGAGAACGGCTTCCAAGGAAAGGATGGACAACAAGTACCTGAGATGACTGATGCAATTGTAGAATCAATTTCTGCACGCTATATCGAGCTCTATGAGCACATCACAGGTGAAAAATTTCAATATGCTGCCGAA
Organism: Sphingobacterium psychroaquaticum; assembly: GCF_004421025.1. Lineage (NCBI taxonomy): Bacteria > Pseudomonadati > Bacteroidota > Sphingobacteriia > Sphingobacteriales > Sphingobacteriaceae > Sphingobacterium > Sphingobacterium psychroaquaticum. Next base: position 562,273 of record NZ_CP038029.1, read on the forward strand.
GGGGAGATTGTAGCGCGCGTAGAGCAGAACGTTGCGGCAGCTTTGAAAGAGATCGTATAAAAACTAACAGCTATTGATATGAGGTTTATTGTTGACAAGCATGACCGCTATGTGGTGATAGAGCCCTTAGTGGACTTTTTGGATCGAGAGTCGGCAGCGAAACTGAAAGCCGAGTTTATGTTACGTAGCACAAGTGGTCAACGGAACATTATTCTGGATTTGCATGTCGTGGAAACGGCCGACGAGGATGTTTTGAGGCTTGGACTTTTGGCTCGTCGTCTATGTAAGGAATCCGGTGGGTTGTTTATCTTGACCGGTTTGAATCCGAATGTGGTAGACCTGCTTAAGATGTCTAAACTGGAAAACTATTTTAAGATCGCAGAATCCGTCTCTACGGCAGAGGATATGATCTTTGGCAATGAGATCCGTCTAGATTTAAGAGGGGTGTAAGCATGCTACGATTCGAAGTCATGATTTTGGGAAATAGTTCGGCTACGCCTATGTATGGGCGGCACCCTACTTCTCAAGTGTTGAACTTCAATGAACAGCTTTATATGATTGACTGTGGCGAAGGGACGCAAATGCAACTGGCGCGCTATGGTATCAAAAGCAATCGTATAAATCATATCTTTATCAGCCATTTACATGGAGATCATTATTTAGGACTTGTAGGGTTGCTTTCCTCGCAACATTTGATGGGAAGGAAGTCAACCCTACATGTTTATGGTCCGGCGGCATTAGAAGAAATTCTTGCTATTCAGTTCAAGCACTCCGCAACAGTACTACAATACCCGCTCGTTTTCCACCCGACAAATCCGGCTGAAGTGGAGGTTATCCTAGATACGCCCGCGCTGAAAGTTACCTCTTTCCCTTTACAACATCGCATTGATTGTACGGGATTTCGTTTTGATGAGGGGCGTCGCAGTGCGACCTTAAATGCAACGTTGGTGGACCAGCTCGACATACCAACCCCATACCTCAAGTTACTTAAGAGAGGGATTGATTATGTGGATCCTGATGGAACTGTTTATTTAGCCAGTGAGCTGACCTATCCTGCGCCGCCGTCACGCAGTTATGCCTTTTGTTCGGACACCTTGATGAACGAAAGTTATTTTGAGACGATTCAGGGAGTAGACCTCTTGTATCATGAATCGACATTTTTACATGATATGGCGGATCGTGCAAAAGAAACATTACATAGTACAGGTCAGGAGGCTGCACAGGTCGCTCGCACCGTGGGAGCAAAAAAACTTCTTTTGGGACATTTCTCTGCCCGATATCGAGATCTGCAACCCTTTCTGGATGAATCACAACCGTTTTTTGCCAATACTTTGCTCTCGGAGGAAGGCAAATGGTTTTTAGTATAGGGATTTTCTAGATTTTTCCTCATATTTACACGCTCAACATAAAAGTAAATATGAAAGGCTCTTTCAACCTAAATGCTCTTCTTAGAGATAACATCAAAAAACTCGTTCCCTACTCGTCTGCAAGAGATGAGTTTAAAGGCGAAGCGTCGGTCCTTTTGGATGCGAATGAAAACGCTTTTGGCTCTCCATATCGGGAAGATTTCCATCGTTATCCGGATCCTTTGCAGCATCGTGTTAAAGAGAAGCTTTCAAAGATAAAAGGTGTTCCTACCGAGAATATTTTTTTGGGTAATGGTAGTGATGAAGCTATTGATTTACTGTACCGTGCCTTCTGTACGCCCGGAAAGGATAATGTTATTCTGGTGCCTCCTACATATGGTATGTATGAAGTGTCGGCGAACATCAACGATGTGGCTTACCGAAAGGTGAACTTGACTCCTGATTATCAACTAGACCTGGATGGTATCGCTGAAGCGATAGATAGCCAAACCAAACTGATTTTTATTTGTTCGCCGAATAATCCAACTGGGAATAGTCTAAATAGAACGGATATTGAAACTATATTGGTTAACTTTGATGGACTGGTTGTCGTTGATGAAGCCTACATAAATTTCTCAAAACAACCATCTTTTACGAAGGATCTTAGTGAGTTTCCAAACTTAGTTATTTTGCAAACCCTATCTAAGGCTTGGGGATTGGCTGCGTTACGTTTGGGGATGGCTTTTGCCAGCGAAGAAATAATCACAGTTTTTAATAAGATTAAACCACCTTACAATATTAACCAAGCCACGCAGAATATTGTGTTAGAAGCATTGGACAATGTGGATCAGGTGAATAGTTGGATCCAAGAGATTGTCGCGGAGCGCGAGAAATTGAGTGCTACACTGGCGGACATTCCGCAGGTCGCACATATAACACCTTCTGATGCGAATTTTATCTTGGTCAAATTGGAGGAACCACGCGCACTATACAATTTCTTGGTTAGCAAAGGGATTATTGTTAGAGATCGTTCTAAAGTAGAGCTTTGCGAAGGCTGTTTACGTTTGACGGTCGGAACACCGGCAGAAAATGAAGAACTTGTATCCGCTGTTTATACGTTTTACGGCGCAACAAACAATTAAAAAGACTACAAAATATTTACCACGGAAATTATGCCTGATTTAGTGAAAAGAGTATTGTTTATAGATCGTGATGGCACCTTGATTTTAGAACCGGCAGATGAGCAGATTGATTCTTTTGCCAAGCTGAAGTTCTATCCCGGTGCATTACAATATTTACCTAAGATTGCAAAGGAACTTGATTTTGAATTGATTCTTGTTTCCAATCAAGATGGATTAGGGACATCCTCCCACCCAGAGGAGAATTTTTGGCCCGTTCACCATTTCGTTATTGACACCTTCAAAGGGGAAGGTGTTGTCTTTGCGGAGGAACATATAGACCGTACTTTTCCGCATGAAAATGCCGACACCCGAAAACCTGGTATTGGTATGCTGAAAGGATATTTTGATACCGATACTTATAATTTGAGTGAATCTTTCGTGATCGGTGACCGGATCAATGATGTGAAACTTGCCCATAATTTGGGGGCTAAGGCTATTTGGTTACGTAGTGACGATGGTCTTGGTCAGGCGGAAAACTTATCCATTGATCCTGCCGATGTGGCTTTGGAAACAACAGATTGGAAAGCCGTTTATGAGTTTTTGAAATTAGGAACTCGAAGCGGAGAGCATCACCGTAAAACCAATGAGACGGATATTTTTGTCGCTGTTAATTTGGATGGCTCAGGAAAATCGTCGATCGATACAGGGCTTCCTTTCTTTGACCATATGTTGGATCAAATAGCGCGACATGGGGCATTGGATCTCACTGTTAAAGCTAAGGGAGATTTACATATTGATGAGCATCATACGATTGAAGATACAGGTATTGCTTTAGGCGAGTTATTTCTTCAGGTGTTAGGCAATAAACGTGGTATCGAGCGATACGCATACACATTACCCATGGATGACTGTTTGGCGCAGGTGGCCATTGACTTTGGGGGGCGGAATTGGATTGTTTGGGATGCAGCGTTCAAACGTGAAAAGATAGGTGATATGCCGACCGAGATGTTCTTTCACTTTTTTAAGTCATTTTCGGATGCAGCGAAAGCTAATCTGAATATTAAGGCAGAAGGCGAAAATGAGCATCATAAAATTGAAGCAATCTTTAAAGCTTTTGCCAAATCTATAAAAAAAGCAGTGCGACGTGATGCGGATAATATGCAACTGCCAAGTACAAAAGGAGTATTGTAGGAGGTACGTATGATAGGGATTGTAAATTATGGAGCTGGTAATATCTTCTCTTTAACGGCAGCGTTAGATCGAGTTGGTATTGGCTACGGTATGGTTAATGAGGCGTCAGATTTGGATCTGTACGATCGCATTATTATTCCGGGTGTCGGGCATGCTGGTGCTGCAATGGAAAAGTTAGTTCAGTCTGGACTTTCATCTTATATTGCATCATTAGAGAAACCTGTTCTAGGAATTTGTGTGGGCATGCAGCTTTTAACATCGTTTTCGGAGGAAGGAAATGCAGATTTGTTGAAAATTGTGCCTTTAAAAACGTTACACTTCGGTGGCCGCGTTACGGAGAAAGTGCCACACATGGGCTGGAACAGCATACAAATACAAAATGGCTCGACTCTTTTTCAAGGTATTGAGGATAATGCCTATTTTTACTTTGTGCACTCTTATTTTATTGAATATGAGGCTGATTTTACTAGTGCTGTATGTCGTTATGGCGTAGATTTTTCTGCTGCCATACAAAAGAATAATTTTTATGGGGTGCAGTTTCACCCTGAAAAATCGGGTAAGGACGGAGAGCAGTTATTGCTTAACTTTTCCCGGATTTAATGTTTAACTGATTTTAATTTTACTATATGTATATAATTCCCGCTATTGATGTATTAGATAAGAAGGTTGTTCGCCTGCGCGAAGGTAACTATGATGATGTAACAACCTATGATATTTCATTGGAAGAGCAAATTGCTAAGTATCATGCGAATGGTACGGAGATCGTTCATATTATTGATTTGAACGGTGCTAAAGGAGATTTCTCGAATCAAAAGTACTTGTTTGATATCATCCATAAAACGGATATGAAAGTACAATATGGAGGAGGTGTGCGTAGTATTGAGAAGGTTAAAGAGCTGGTTGATGCGGGTGTTTATCGTGTAATTGTGGGAACCCAAGCGATCACAAATCCATCTTTTCTGGAGGAACTAAGCTCGCTCAACGAAGGACGTGTAAAGTACGCTGATCATATTGTTATTGCTATTGATGTCTTGGATGAAGTGATTAAGTATTCAGGTTGGCAAGAAAGTTCACCTATTAAATTGGTTTCCTATATCGATAAATGTTTAGAATTAGGTTTCTTCCGTTTCTTATGCACTGATATTAGTAAGGACGGTAAACTGGCTGGTGCTGGCGTGGATCTATATAAGAAATTGTTAGCGCATTCGCCAATTATTAAGTTGATTGGCTCGGGTGGCATCAGTTCAATGAAAGATATTGAGGCTTTACAGGAGCTCGGCAATATGGAGTCTTGTGTGGTTGGAAAAGCAATTTACGAGAACAAGATTTCTATTGATGAGATTAAAGATTGGAATTTAAAGTCTTTAATTAGGTTCTAAGATGTTAGCAAAGCGTATTATCCCTTGTCTGGATGTCAAAGATGGCAGGACAGTAAAGGGAGTTAATTTTGTGAACTTGCGTGATGCTGGTGACCCCGTTGAATTAGCTTGGCAGTATTCACAGCAAGGGGCCGATGAGTTGGTTTTCTTGGATATTACGGCTACACACGAGAACCGTAAGACGACGATAGATCTTGTCAAGGCTGTTGCGCGTCAAGTAAACATTCCGTTTACGATTGGTGGCGGTATAAATGAAGTTAAAGATGCCGACATCCTGTTGAATGCAGGAGCAGATAAAATTTCGATTAATTCCGCTGCAGTTCGAAATCCGAAGCTGATTGATGATTTTGCACGTGCTTTTGGGCGTCAATTTGTGGTAATTGCGGCCGATACTAGATTAGTGGATGGCAAGCAGTTGATTCACCTACGTGGTGGGCGTGAACGAACGGAAATAGAAACATTAAATTGGTTGCAGGAAGCAGAGGAGCGTGGAGCTGGAGAGATTCTATTAACGTCCATGGACCACGACGGTACAAAAGATGGGTTTGATACGACTTTTTTAGCTAAGGTCAATGCAATGGTACATATACCACTCATTGCATCAGGCGGCGCAGGAAGTCAGCAACATTTTGTAGATGTGTTTGAAAAGGCTGGCGTAGACGCGGCTTTAGCCGCTTCGGTGTTTCATTATGGAGAAATATTGATTCCAGATTTGAAACAAACACTGCGCACGGCAGGGGTTGTGGTGAGATAGAAAGTAGATCGTACTGAGTGCAAAGTGGAGAGTATGGAGTGCTTATTGAAATTAGTACAAAGTATTTATTATTTTTGCTTAGTGTTTTGCACAAAAAAGATATTCCGTACTTAGTACTCCGTACTCCGTACTAAATTAACAACTATGTTAGATTTTAAAAAAGGGGATGGTTTAATCCCTGTTGTTATACAAGATAATCAAACGCTGGAAGTATTGATGCTTGGCTATATGAATGAAGAAGCTTGGGAAAAAACTCAGGCAGATGGTAAGGTTACCTTTTTTTCCAGAAGCAAAAACAGACTGTGGACAAAGGGGGAGGAGAGTGGGAATTTTTTGACGATGGTATCCTCGGCTGTTGATTGTGACAATGACACGCTGCTGATCAAAGTTATACCGGCAGGCCCTACGTGCCATACAGGAAGTCGCAGTTGCTTCAATACGGCATATAATCAAAATTTTCTGCTTCAATTAGAGCGAATTGTTCAACAACGATACGTGGAGTCCTCTGAGGAGTCTTATGTGCACCGATTACGAGAGCGTGGTATAAATAAAATTGCACAGAAAGTTGGTGAAGAGGCTGTTGAGACTGTTATTGCTGCTTTGGCTGAGACCGAACATGATTTTATTAATGAAACCTCCGATTTATTGTTTCACTTAATCGTATTGCTCCGAGAAAAAGGACTTAATCTGGAAGTGATAGCTAAAAACCTTGAAGGAAGACACCAATAAATTTGGATTGTTACAAAAATTAAGGAGCCCAATTTTTTATATTGGGCTTTTTTATTGTCTTGTCCCCTGTTTTTTTGCATTGTCCCGTCTTTGTCCATCGATTTTTTTTTATAAAGCAAAAAATTTCGTGATATTTACAGCTGCATGAGTGACCTTAATTTTTTTGTTGGTTGAAGCTTGTGATTTACCCTTTTATGAATACGCTTAGATTTGTTTTGTTATTCCTATTTGCGGCTTGGAGTGGTTTCCTTTCTGCGAATCACACTTTAGAAAATCCATATGATTCTTTGGCCTTTGTTCCTTCGAATCAAAGTGGAGCTAAAGCATACGGAATCTTACGCGGAGATTTAGAAAAAAGCTCTCCGAAACAAGCGCTTGAGCATATTCAATTTATTCGTGATCTTTCTAAAAAGAAGAGTGATAAAGTGCTTGTGTGTACCTATTACGAGACACTGGCGCATTATTATTCCATAGTCAACGATAGCCTGAATGCTTTATCTACAAATTACCACGAAACGGCGGTTCAGTTTGCACGAGATAATGCTTTGAATGACCAACATGTAAGACAACTTTATGCCTTGGCAAATTATTACTTTACCTATGCAAGGAAGTCTGTTTCATATGGTTATTTTCGGGAAGTACTATTGCTTATCGACAAGTATGGCGAGAAGTCTATTTCCGGGGTATGGCAATACTATATTACGATGGGGCGGTATTTTTATGACATCAAGGAGTATGAGCTTTCACGAGATGCGTTGCAGCAGGTTCTTAAATATGAAACACGTCTAAACGATCGCGAGTATTTTAACACGATGAATACCCTAGGCTTGATTGCGACGATTGAGGGGGATTATGAGCAAGCGAATTCATATTTTAAAATAGTTTACGAGAAGTCTAAAGTAGCAGTAGACTCCGCTTGGATGGGAATATCCTACGGTAATATGGGCAACGTATTTGCTCGACAGAATAACCACGGTGAAGCACTGAAACATTTCTTTGTTGATTATAATTACAATTCTAAATCCTGGGGCGATGTCCAGTCGGCTTTGGGTTCGTTAAAGAAAATAGCTGAGACATACTATATCATGGGAGACTATGATAAGGCGCTCCTACGGACGAATGAGTATTTGGATAAGATGGAACGTAAACCAGCACGCTATATGGCGCTATCCGAAATGTTTAATCTCAAAGTGAAATTACTCAATAAGCTCGGTTTGGAAAGTGAATTGCTGGAAACGTTAAAACAGTATAACCACTACAATAGTTTAGCGATATCTTTCGAAAATGAAGCGGCTATTGATGCGATGAAGCTAGCGGAAGAGAAACAGAAATTTCAGGCTTTATATTCGGAAAGCCGACGTAATAAAATTATTCTTTTATGTCTCTTGGTGTTGGTTGCTGGTGGAGCAGTCGTTGGCTTACTCTATTTTCTACGTAATAGAAAGAATACACTGATTAAAGAGGAACCTGTTTTAGAGCCAGAAAATACGGAACGATATGATGTGTCTACCATAATCCACAGTAAGAAACCTTACGCTGTACAAAATAGCCCACCTGTCTTAGTGAGTAAAGAGCTCCGTGATCATTTAGATTTAAATTTAATGAACGATCGGAACTGGGGCGATTTTAAAGATTTGTTCGATGCTGATTTTCCGGACTTTTTTGTGGAGATAGGAGATAAGTATGATGGACTGTCGGAATCGGATCTACGCTTGTTAGCATTGCTTTATTTGAATTTATCAAATAAAGAATTGGCCGATAAACTTTCTATTTCTCCGGAAGGGGTTAAGAAGGCCAAACAACGGTTGAAAAAGAAACTCTCTTTGCGACTCGTGCAAACGGCAGATTAGGTAAAAGTTGTTTCCTTGCTATAATTTTCCTTATTTTGAGAAAATTACAACCTTGCATATCCCCTTGTATTTGGGTAAATTTGTATATCACTTACCTATATTCAACTATGCATAATTTAAATGTTTCTCTAGTCATGACATTGACGGGGCACCAAAACCCAATTTTTGCCCTTGAAAATTCTTTAGATCAGACTATGCTATATTCTGGTGGAAATGATCGAGGCGTCGTGGAGTGGGATTTAGCGACAGGAAAGTTTAACCGTATACTTTGTGCGGTGCCAGCTTCGGTCTATGCGTTATGTTTGTTGAAAGATAGTGGTCTCCTCGCTATCGGAATGCGGAACAGTGAAATATGGTTGGTCGATGTGGATAAGCAACAGTTAGTGAAAAAGCTGTATGTGGAAAAGGGGGCTGTCTTTGCTCTACGTCATTTAGAAGATAAGAAGGAACTCCTTGCCATAGGAGAGGCCGGAGTAGCCTATGTCTGGAATTTAGATACCTACGAATTAGTATATAATTTCCGTGTTTCAAATACAACTGTCCGTACTATTGAACCTTCAGTCGATGGAAAATATTTGAATTTTGGAGATAAGGATGGGCATGTGTACCAATTGGAGAGTGCGAGTTTTCGCGAAGTAAATAGACGTAAAATACATAGTATGTCTATTACGGCATTGCTGGCAACGGCAGAAAATATATTCTCAGGAGGTCGCGATGCGGTATTATACAAATTAGTGCCATCTGGTTTGTCTCCTGTACAACAGGTGACACCACACTTGTTCACTGTTTATGGCATCTTGAAGCACCCGACTTCCGATATAATTATTACGGTAAGTAGAGATAAATCGATAAAATTTTGGGATATGAACACGCTGTCACTACTGCGAAACATCAGTATGGAGCGTGGCTACGACAGCCATCGTCTTTCTATCAATACGGCAATCTATAATGCGGCCAGCAATCAACTTATCACGGCTGGTGATGACAAGTTGATCAAATTATGGCGCGTTGAGATTGCCTAACTGCGGTTTAAATAAGGCCGCAAATCTTCTCTAAGTATTTTTGATCCGTCGTGTCAAAAAAATCAAGGTGTTCACTGTCGACATCGAGCACTGCAATACAGGTGCCTTCTTTGATGACGGGAACTACAATTTCCGATCGCGATAAAGAGCTACAGGCAATATGCCCAGGGAATTGTTCTACATCGGGAACAATAAGGGTCGATTGATCTTTCCATGCGGAGCCACATACGCCCTTTCCGTAACCAATCCGTGTACAAGCTACTGGTCCTTGGAAGGGACCGAGAACCAATTCTTCTTGGCGAACGATATAGAAACCTACCCACCAATAATTGAATTGTTCTTTTAAAGCGGCTGCGATATTAGCCATGTTAGCAATACGATCTGTTTCACCCGAAAGGAGGGCTTCAATCTGTCTGAAAAGCAATTGATATTGTTCTTCTTTACTGCCGGTTGCGATGATTAAATCTTCTGCCATAGTGTTGTTGCTTGATTTTTATTTGAAACAAAGTTAATTGATATTTTGTTAGGAAACACCATGGAGTGGTTTCTTTGTAGGGCGCTCTTTATATAGAAAAGGTTGCCTATTTTTAACAGACAACCTTTTCTATGTGATGTTTTTCTAGTTCAAGTCCGTTTACTACTGGAAGAATATCCGGATGTTCACTCCAAAGTTTGTATACGAAGTCGCATAATTTTGCGAGGTGTATGGTTTCACAATGTTGGAATTATAGAATAATTGAATATTATATTGCTGGTTGATCACATAGTCCAGCGTTGGGTTAAAGCTAATACTTTTATTACCTGCCGAGATCTCTGCAGAGTTCAAATCTGAACGGTACACAATTGTTTTACGATCGTTGATTGCAACATCTAATTTGAAGTTTACATCATTGCTCCATTTCTTATCGCTGAACCAACCAAATGGCATACCGACATTACTCTTACGGTAGCCCATACCCAGCACAAATGAGTTTTCCGTCAACATTGACATTTGGCTATTTGCTAAGGTGAAGTTCATATTACGCATTCTCCGGAGCTCCGAGGTCGCTGATATGCTATTCGCGAAACGAATGTCCAATCCGATAAGGGGTACGAACTGATCGATAATAGATACTTGGTCGTACTGGAATTTTGGAAGGAAGTTGGCGTTTACATCGCGTTCCGAAGGCATACCATCATTTTCTTTGTATCGCAGAACTGAATTATAGCCTGTCACCGAGTACAAGGAGTTATATGCATGCGTAATGGCAAGGGACGTGATAAAATCTGTTAAGCCCAAAACATTCGCTAACCTGTTATAAGAAATACGCCAGTTTGGAAGCGGGAACTTAGGCATTTTATTTAATGAACTGCTGTTTACGTCTTTTCCTAAATATGTAGTAAGGAAAGAGTTGATAACCACATCTTGTTGTGCTTTACCATATCCATCCGCAAACATTTCATTATCAAAACCAACCGAGTTTAGATTACGTTCCGCTAAACGAGCCGAAATGGTTACTCTATTCTCTTCAAAAATGCGGAACAACTCGTTATGGTCTTTAAAAGCAGACTTAATAGCAATTTGCGTAATGCTATAGTTTCCGGTAGTATACGGCGTTACACTTTCGATGTTTCCGGTCACGGCATTATATTCTGTCGCGGCGGAGTAGTTGTAGTTATCGATACGCGAAGAGCTGAGGTCTATACGTAGTCCTTTAAACGGTTCTAGATTCGCAACAACGGAAATATTTTCCGCATATGTTTTAGTATACCGTTGATTTTGTAGGGTATCCATGGATATCCAACTGTTTTGTAAGGCTTTGTTTAAAATATTCGATTGGCTACCGAATATAAATCCAAATCCTGGTGCATTGTGATCAAAGTCTAGCCCCAATAAATTGGTCTTTGGTAAATACCCCGGCAAGAATTGTCCTTCGTTTTTCGTGTAAGCTCCGTTGATGGTGCGTACAGCAGATAACAATTGTGCAAGAATAGCTTTTGGTCCAGTCGAATTACTCCGTGTATTATCGCGGAAGAATTTGAACCTATTATACAAATTACTGAAGTTTAAGGTTGGATTAATCTGTATAGTTCGGTTGTTTTGAATGCTGTTACCGATGTTCATATCCTGGTTTTGAATCGCTAATAACGGTTCACTTTGCCAGTTGAATTGTGTTCCATAACGCGTCACGACATTCACCCACTCCAAATATGGAATCTTGTTTATAGGTAGCGTATAGGTTATGTTCATCATGTGATTATAATCCGTCGTTCTACCCATCTTCCAGAAGTTCGTCCACATGGTATCCTGCTTCAAGCCATCAATGCGTCCAACCGGTTCATCTATAATAGAGTAATTGGTCGCATTAAAATCTAGGCGTAGTGATTTTGTTAAGTCCCAACTGATACCATAAATACGACTCATATTGAAGTTTTTATTATAATATGTTGGTAATACGTTATCACTGCTATTGTCGCGCATGGTATTCTCATTGTAGACACGATTTACATCGATGCGGAAGTTAATGAGCGATGGCATCAAATTGAAACTGAAATCGCGGATGATGGCGAGGTTTCGATTTTTGATATTCTTGAATGGCTCAATAAACTTCACATTTGGATTACTGAAGTTGTAGTCTAACGCGGCACGGTATGTTTTTTGGATCGAGTTTGCCACGTTGTAATCGTAATGTCTATACGAACTGAAAGCATACGAAGCGCTAAAGTTTTCGATGTGCCAAGGACGTAAAGGACTGTCATTATCTGTTTTCAACTTACGGACGTTCATAAAGCTAAATGCTTTTCTGGTGGTCAGATCTTGAACTAAGCGCAGTAAACTATCTTTTCTATTGTTCGATAATGTTGCCAGCGCAGAATTAAGTTCAATATCGGGATTATAAGGGTCATACTCTGGTGTGCCCACTTGTCTCGAATAATTGAAGTAGAATGGGATACTGATACCATGACGTGGATGGAAGAATTTTCCAAACTCCGCATTTGTAGAGATGTCAAAGAACAGATCGTCCGAACGTTTACGTTGGTTCAGCGGTTGTGAAATGGCACCGAAACCGATAGTACTTTTTGTTCCTGTGAAAGAGATGTTTGCGAAATCAGCAAGTTTGACATCCATACGTGCTGTCGCTGCCCACCCTCCACGATCATCGAAATCTGTTAAGCGAAGCTCATTGAACCAAAACTCCCCAGACAGGTCGCGTCCGTCATCAAGTGGTGTACTGGTACTACTGCCTTTCAATGGGTTTTTTACCCCCAACATGTAGTAACGCACCTTACTGATATCCGGCGTACCGACGATCGTAATTTTATTATTGCCGTCAAAGTATTCAAAAGGAATATCGATTGGCCAAGGCGAACCGTTTAAGACTGCCGCATCACGTGCTATTTTAGCATCTTGTAGTTTCTTGATCTTAATCAACATCCGGTTCTCTTCTGGCCATATAATATCTGCTGAAGTTGTTCCAAATGGTGTAATCCGTAGCGGAAGATCGTACTCATAGTAGTTGTACTTGTCGTCTGTACCGACACGTATAAAAGCACGGAAATCACCATCGCGCAGGTTTTCTCCCTCCGCATGGATAAACATTTCTAAGTTACCGTATGGGCGGAAGTCATGACTCGTAGTGCGGTAAGCTCCACGACCATAGCCATCACGTAGATTTTTGACATCAATACTTAATGCTTGTTCGTTCAATTGAACATTGTAGTTGTTATTTCCCCAATCCACTTGTCTATTGATGCCTGGCGGAACGACATAAGGAATTGGACTTCTTGTTCCGTTTTCCTCGATATTTATGTTCGCAACATTGAACTCCGAATTATCGGAAGGAACTACGCCAAGCGTTGGATCGCTAATAACTTTATTCGCTACATTTTCGCCGTTGTACTTACGCCATTCACCACGGATAAATTGTAGTTTTCCTAAACGGACAACTGCCGTATCAGCGAAATTGGTCATAAACATACGTACGTAACGAATCGTCTTAAAGTCAGTTACATTACCAAATTTGCTGTCGTAGTCAGCAAGTGGAATACGGATTTTGTACCATTTAACTTGTTCTTTGTTACCATTTGCCAGCGTAACCTCCGAAATGACCTCATCTACAATATGATTGGTGCCCACGATCATATCCTGCGGACGGGTAGAGAACCGATACTGATAATACTCATCAATTTCGTTCATCGTGTTATCCCGATTTAAGTCTTCACCATCAGGGAGCAATGTGTTGGCTGATGTTTCAACACCAAAGTCAATGAGCGATTGTTCATTCGTACGGGAGTTCCCTTCTAATCCATTATAGTACTGGTAACGTTCCAAGATACCTGCCGCTTGTGTGTCGAAGATACTGGCTCTAAAATATTGGTAGTCATCAGATGAAGGATCGCTTTGCACTTTATTCATAGCAGCTGGCGACAGAATACCCTGTAATTGGGATAAGAAATTACCAAAGAAACTGGCTTCCTCTCGGTTGCTCAATCCATCCAGACCTACATCCTGTTTTAAGCGGTTGGCATTGTTGTTATCAAAGGCTTGTACGACCGGTTGATTTTTTACAACATATCCCCAGTTGGTTTGATCTATCTGTGAAAGGTCTGCCGTTAACGGAACGGCATTTTCAAGCGATTTACGACCGTCCTTTAAGATGTCCTCAGAGATGTTACCTAGGTTGAAGAAAATGTCACCACCCGCTTTATTTGTGTTGGTAAGCGTTGGGTCCATCATCCACATTTCTAAAAATTCTATATTTTCTGCTTCGAAGTCTGTTTGATCAAGTTTTCGGAAAATACCACCCCATTTTGTTTTCGGGCTGGTGAAGTGACCATCACTATTAATGCCCGTTGTACTATAGTTATACGGCCCCCGTAAGGTTGGGTAGAAAGCGAGGTTTAGCGTGTTGATAAAGATTGCTCCTCCGGTACGACTTTCTTTATACGGGAAGATCTCTTTTTCCAAAACTTCACGGACACGGTGATTCGAGAGTTCTTGGTTGTTGATCGTAGATGGTGTTAGCGAACTTCTGTTGTAAAAAATAGGGTCGATATTGTAATAAGCAAGAAGCGCTCTGTTGTAGCCATAACTAAGATCGTTCAACAAATTGGACTCGGCAAACATCCTCGGTGTACCCGATATCTGCCATGCGTTACGACCTAAAATATCGATGTATGAAACACTATTTTCAAAGTCATCTACATAGGTTGTTCCACGCTTGCTGTTGGCCGTATTCAATCCACTAGGATGTCCTGGAATAAGCTGTGCAAATTCCCCGTAGAACGAAATTTGAGATTCCTCTTTGGTACTTAAGAATGGCAATTTATCGACCATTCGCGTTAACCATCGGGACGGACTATTATAGCTGATGTCAGCTCCAATCATCGTGTTGGACATCGGCTCCTGACCGATGTTTACTTTTTCCGTCAATGGCTTCTCTGTCAGGTTCATAATGGTTGCGCCGACATTGATTTTTTCATTTACAGCATAATCAAAACGACCACCTAAGAGTGTTTTTTGTTGGAGACCAAACATCGCGTCATCTTCCATACTCACGGTTATTGGCGCGCCACTCATGACCATCGCCTCGTTCATTATACGTAAGGTTCCCAGTTCGTAATTGATGTAGAAATCTTTACCTTCCTCCAGGCGCATGCCACCCGCCATGACACGAACCGAGTTCGGACGGATATTAAAACCCTCTAGTTGAAACTCTGTGCCCGAAGTAGAACTGTAACGACCACGTAAGCTGAACCTGTTCTTATTCGGGAATTTTTGCTGTGCATCTACTTTGGTATGTGTATAGAGCTCTGGGAATGTATACTTTTCTTTTAATGTCGTTTCAAAGGATTCAAAGCGAGCGGCTAAATCTTTACCAAATGGTTCCACCACGGGGAAAATAATCTTTCCACGTTTAGCATCGATAGTCAGGCCTTCCATATAATCAAATAAACCGTCCGGGTTTGCGGCTTGGTTTTGATCCAGTCGATCCAGTGATAACAATTGTAACCAAGTCTTGCCAGCCGTATTTTGCCCTTCAAACATCGAAGGTCTGTTGGCGCCGGTTTCATCCTCCGTACGGTATATCTGCAGGAAGAAATTGTTATTCGAAATATTGTATGAATTTAACGAATAGATGTTCTTCATCATCAAATCCCATGTTGGCAATTCCGTCTTGAGGGTCGAAGCTTTCAAGAGTTTGGTATATAAGATGGTCGGATTAGAAGGAGTAACAGGGATATCTGTACTGAATTCACCCACTTGGTATTCAACACCATTCAAGATATAGCGGTAAGCAACCGATAAAACTTGATCTTGATTAAGGGGATGCAGCAAAGAGATATAGCCGAGTTTGCTATTTAAGAAGTAGTCCTTTCCTGCGATCAACTTACGGGCATATGTTAGTTTCTCGTAGTTATCGGTACCCCCAGTTGCGGCAAAGAAACTTTGCACAAAGGTACTGTTGGAAGGACGACCGTTATCACCCAATAATGTTTTTAAGTTATTCGATACATTGGGCGTGAGTTCTCCCGGGATACCGGTCGAGGGATTTCTAGCACTCCCCCGCGTGATCAGGCTATTATATGGCGTGTATTCACCAAGATCCATCAACGCCATGATATCGCGTGCTTCCTCGTAGTTATTCCCCCGGTTACTTAACCATACTTCGATTTGGGTGATATTGATCTGTGTATTTAAAATAGGCGCATTTGCCAGGGTATTGTTGTAGTTGTCACGAAAATATTGCCCCAAGAAATAGTGTTGGTTGGCTTCATAGTTATCTAGGGTGATATCAATCTCGCTGTCTTTTGAACCATTGGTTATGGTGAACTCTTTCTGTCGGGACCGTTGTTGCGAAACTAATCCGGTAAACATAAGTTTACCAAATTGTAATTGTGCTTTTACCCCAAACAGTGATTCGGATCCCGAAATCAGGGTACTATTCAAAGACATGTTAACATTACCAACTTCTAATCGGCGTAAGATAGCGTCATCCTTGGCCACATAGTCAAACCGAATCTGATTTTCAAAATCAAATTGGGCTCTAGAATTAAAGTTGGCATTAAGTTTTACGCGTTCTCCAATCTTACCGGATAAATTAAGATCAATATTTTGATCAAAATCAAATCCCCATTGCTTCCGCTGTATCTCATTGAACATCGGGTTTGCATTGGTATTGCGCTGTCCGCTTAATAAGATACTTGCGCTTCCGCGTGGAATAATTTCGATTGTGTTTCCACCGAATATTTTTTGAAATGTAGGACTGTTTACCTCAATGACAGGGATTAATCTTCGTTTCCGTTCCTCCATCATAGATTTATCGGCGAGCTCTTCCCAATAATTCTTTTTCAATCGTTTAAACTCATAGTCTTTGTATTCTTCCAAAGACATATAAATTGGTGGACGATACATTTTAGTCCCTAATTTTTCGCGTATGATATAACGTTGTGTTTCGGTATCGTAAACTACTTCGCGCTGAATATTATCGGGCGAGGTTAACGAAACTGGCGCATACGTCTTGGGTAAATTCAAGAAAGGGAAATCCTTGAAATGGTAAGGAACTTTGAGCGAATCCGCACCAGGAGTATTGGCAGGGGTTACCCTTTGGGCGTAACCAAAAGAGATGCCTAACAACAGAGTTAGACAAACACATGTTATATCAAATAGCTTTTTCAAAGGATATTCGCAAGTTAGTTAATCAATATTGATTAATTGATTACAAATATCAACCAATTTTTGTGAAAAAACAATGACATTATTTGCGTTATATACCTTTAATATGTTAAAATAGTTAAAAAACCTATCGTTGTAGTTGTTTTCTTACAGTTTTTTCAGCGCTAATTTGATCATTTCTTCCACCGTAAGGTCTGGATTTTCGAGGAGTAGACTATTCAAAACCTTCTCGGCTTGTGCCTTAACGAAGCCTAACATCACCAATGCGGCAAGTGCTTCTTCGCTAATAGATGGTTTACTGATTGGAAGACCCAAGAGCGTGCCTCCACCAAGTTTCTTAAGCTTATCTTGTAATTCTAAAATGAGGCGTTGGGCTGATTTTGGACCAATACCTTTAATCTTTTGGATGACACTGACATGTCCGCTGATAATAGCGGATTGAATCTCTTCCGGGGTAATAGAGGACAACATCATGCGTCCGGTATTGGGACCAATACCCGAAACGGAAATTAAGTGGTTAAATAATTCTCTTTCGGATTCGGATGCAAATCCGTACAAGGTTTGTGAATCTTCACGCACTTGAAAAGAAACATACAACTTACATTCTTCCTGCTCTTTGATTTGGGAAAATGTTGTCAGGGAGATATGGATGTGATAGCCAATCCCACCCACGTCTAATATAACGTGGGTAGGGGCTTTAAGTATTAATTTTCCGCGGAAATAATCGTACATTATTTTTGCTTTTCGTGTTCTTGAACATCAACTACAGCAATGGTAACCATGTTCACAATTTCTCGTACAGAACTATCTAATTGTAAAACGTGTACCGGCTTGTTCATGCCTAAAAGGATTGGACCTACCGCTTCCGCATTACCGACTTCTTGAAGTAGTTTATACGCTATGTTTCCAGATTCTAGATTAGGGAAAACCAACGTGTTTGCCGGTTCTCCATTTAGACAGCTGAATGGGAAGTTAGCTTTTAACATTTCACTATTCAAAGCAAAATTGGCTTGGATATCACCGTCAGCAATGATCTCAGGTGCTTTTTCGCGAAGTAATTTAGCTGTTTCACGTACTTTAGTCGCGACACGGCCATCGTTTGAACCAAAGTTTGAGTAGGATAATAAAGCAATTCTTGGTTTTATATTAAAACGACGGATCGCATTATCTAACAAGATCGTGATATCTGCAAGCTCTTCTGCTGTTGGGTCTTCATTAACCGTTGTATCTCCAAAGAAAATAGGTCCTTTTGAAGTCAACATCATATACATACCTGCGACTCTGCTATTTGGTTTGGCACCAATGACTTGTAAGGCTGGACGGATTGTTGCGCCGTAGTTTCTTGTTAATCCAGAAATTACTACATCAGCTTCGCCAAATTGTACCATGCTGGCCGCAAAATAGTTTCTGTCAGTCATGAGCTTTTTAGCGCCACTTTCAGAAATGCCACGACGTTGTCTTTTGGCATATAGATGTGCTGCAAATTTATTGAAACGCTCAGAACCTGCTTCCGCATGTGGATCGATAATCTCTACATTAGGTAACTCAAAATCGTACTCTTTGATTAAATCTTGGATTTTTTCGCGATTACCAAGTAAGATTGGGAACGCGATTTTTTCTTCCTTAACAATCTGTGCTGCACGCAATGTTTTATAATTGTCTGCTTCAGCAAAAACCACACGTTTCGGATTCTGTTTTGCTTTTCTTGTTAACGTACGCATAATACCATCATCTTTACCAAGACGTTTGCGTAAATCTTCTTTGTATGCATCCCAATCTGTAATTTCTTGACGTGCTACTCCTGATTCCATTGCTGCTTTCGCAACCGCGACAGAAACTTCTGTTATCAAGCGTGGATCTGTAGGTTTAGGGATAATATAGTCGTTTCCAAATTTAAGATTATTGGTGCTATAGGCCTGATTCACCTCTTCAGGTACAGGTTGTTTTGCTAGGGATGCCAACGCTCTTACTGCGGCGATTTTCATTGCCTCATTGATGCTCGTGGCACGGACATCCAAGGCGCCGCGGAAAATGTATGGGAAACCCAATACGTTGTTCACTTGGTTGGGGAAATCTGAACGACCTGTTCCCATGATGATATCAGTACGGGTAGCGATGGCTAAGTCGTAGGAAATCTCTGGATTCGGGTTCGCCATGGCAAGAACGATTGGTTTTGATGCCATGGACAACAACATTTCTGGTGTTAAAACGTCTGCCGCGGAAAGTCCGATAAAGACATCGGAATCTTTTACGGCATCTGCCAAGGTATATAAGTCACGGTCTGTTGCAAATTCAGCTTTTGTTTTATCTAAGTTTTCGCGATCCCGACGGATGACACCTTTACTATCGAGCATAACGATGTTTTCCTTTTTAGCTCCAACAGAGATATACATGGAAGTACATGAAATTGCTGCAGCACCGGCTCCATTCACAACGATTTTTACCTGGCTGATATCTTTACCCGTTAATTCGCATGCATTAATTAATGCTGCTCCCGAAATAATGGCTGTTCCATGTTGATCGTCATGCATAACAGGAATGTTCATTTCTGCTTTTAAACGACGTTCAATCTCGAAACATTCAGGTGCTTTGATGTCTTCCAGGTTGACACCTCCAAACGTAGGCTCTAATGCTTTTACGATATTGACAAATTCGTCAACGTTTTTGGTGTCTAGCTCGATGTCAAACACATCGATATCTGCAAAGATTTTAAATAATAATCCTTTACCTTCCATCACCGGTTTTCCGGCTTGTGCACCGATATCTCCAAGGCCAAGCACAGCTGTACCATTACTGATAACGGCAACTAGGTTTCCTTTAGATGTGTATTTGTATGCGTCTTCGCTGTTCGCTGCGATCGCCAAACATGGCTCTGCAACACCTGGCGAATAGGCTAATGATAAATCTCTTTGTGAGGTATGTGGTTTTGTTGGTACTACGGCAATCTTGCCCGGTCTGCCCATGGCATGGTAATCCAACGCTTCTTTTTTCTTGTTGTTACTGGTGTTATTACTCATTGTAATCTATTATATATATCTATACACAAATTTCGTGGCTACAAAACTATAATTTCAATTGTATATTAACTAATTTTTGCCATTATTTCAAAATGTCCAACAGGGTAAACATCGCTTGGCGCATATTGCTGGATCCTCCCGTATAGTTGTTGACTAATAAGCTAAAGGTAAACTCTTGTCCTGACTTATGTTTTTGATAGCCTGTATATCCTAAAACGCCTCCTATGGTACCACTTTTCATCGTCATATTATTATAGGTTGGTAGACTTCGTTTGAAATCCGAGAACCAAGCTCTGTTTTGCGCGTAGTTCATTATTTTACTCATGGCCTGTGTGGTAACTCTATTTTGAGGCGATAGACCTGAACCATCTTTTAGCTGCATCTGTGAAGTCGGTATACGAAGCTTTTGTTCCCAGTATTTAGCGACAAGGCGTGCAGCATCTTCTGTTTCTGTTTTGTTTCCGCTAATCGAACCAATCGTTTTAAGCAGTGCTTCGCCGTAAAGATTGATGCTTTTTTGGTTGAACCAGTGCACAATCTCTTTCAATGGAGGTGACTGATGTGTATCTAGCAATGTTTTTGTGTTTTGGAGCTGCTCGCCCTCATTGAGCAGTCGTTTAGCAGTCGTAGGTAGGCAGATGCTATCCACGACGATCATGTTTCTTTCTAGCGTGCGGTAAAGTTGTTGTGCTAAATCATAGGCCGGGTCGGGAACTGATATTTCAATAGTTTTATTCAAGTCTTTGCCGTAGGTTCCGCGGACATATACGACTGTGGAGTAAGGCGCGGAATAGGCGTAGACATTATCTCCGGTGCCGTTGTTGCCAGTTGTTACTTCATTGATGATTTTTAAGTCGTAGAGTTCGGAGGAAGCCAGTTCGAATGGGGCTGGTTTTCCGATGGCGCCTGGTTTAAAAATTAACCCAGCTTTGTTTTCACGCCAGTTTAACCCCGACACGCCGGCGCCGTAATAATTTCCCATATCTCCCCAGTTCCAGCCGCCAGGCATATCCATACCATTAAAGGAAAGATCATCTCCGATAATGCGTCCTTGTATAGCAGTAATACCTGCATTACGAATATGATACAACCATTTATTCAGAAGAGTTTCCGCTTTTGTTTCAGGATAGCGGTCACTACCTAGGGTAGGATCGCCCGATCCTTGTATAATCACATCACCGGTAAGGACGCCAAGGCTATCGATGGATCCTGTGTAATACAGCTGTGTTTTATACTTGTATTCGGGTCCGAGAATATCGAGTGCCGTTATGGAAGTGATAACTTTTAATGTAGATGCCGTCGGTAATCCCGTTGTGCTGTTGTTTTCAAAGATTACCTGTCCTGATTTACTATCCAGCACGGTTAAGGATGCAATGCCATTTGGAATGTTACCACTGTTAATAAAACGTTGGTAAGCTTGGCTTATATCTTGTTTTAGGTCTTGTGCTTTTGCTGTGTAAGCGGTCGTAATAAAGGCCAGTCCTAAGCCCATTATAAGCCATTTTTTTTTCATGTTTTTCGTTCTCTACAGGGCCTTTCTTATAAGCGAACATATCCGTCCATCGGAGTAAGGCACATTTGATGTAAAAACAAACTTAGTTAATTTTACTTACAAAGGCTCGCTAATTTGCGTATTGAAGATGTAAAATTATCGTATCAGATTTGGGCTACTTATGGGTTTTACAGCTTATTTTTTTACCTTGCGCAGGTATCAGTATATTTCTTGAAATGACACATGTAGAAAAGTTAAGTGCCCTACGGGCCGCGATGAAGGCAAAGGGAATTGATGGTTACATCATACCTTCTTCAGATCCACATATAAGCGAGTACCTCCCCGATAGATATAAATGTATAGCATGGACATCTGGTTTTACAGGGTCCGCAGGAACGTTGGCCATTACGCAAGATTTTGCGGGCTTATGGACAGATTCTCGTTATTTTGTGCAGGCTGTGGATCAACTTGCCGATACGGGTTTTGAATTGGTCAAACTGAAAGTTCAAGGTGCCGCCGAGTATGCCGACTGGTTAGCAAAGAAATTGCCAGCAGGGGCGACAGTTGCGTTTGACGGAAACTTAGCGTCGGTTGCATTGGCGCAAGCCGTAAAGGATATGCTAACTCCTGTAGGGATAGTTGTTGATGGACATACGGACCTACTGGATGCTATTTGGGAAGGTCGACCAACATTACCCACAGAAAAAGCTTACTTATTAGACCTCGCGGCAACAGGTGCATCGACCAAAACTAAATTGGATCAAGTAAAGGAGGTCTTAAAAGCGAAGCGTGCCGATGCGCATCTAATTTCTTCACTCGATGATTTGGCTTGGGTTTTAAATATAAGAGGGCGTGATGTAAAATGTAACCCGGTTGTATTAGGTTTTCTTTTGATAGAAGGAACGCAACAAACACTTTTTATTGATCCGATTAAATTGGATGCGTCCGATGTTGAGAGCCTTAAAGCTGCAGAGGTAGCTATTAAACCTTACAGTGAAGCGTTTACGGCAATCAAATCCATAAAGGCGAAGCAGATCTTGCTTGATCCTAAAAGAACCTGTTTTGCTATGTTCGATGCGGTGCCAGACTCAGCTACCATTGTTGAGGCCATGAATCCATCGACTTTATTGAAAGCTGTGAAAAATGATGTAGAGCTTGCTCACACCAGAAATGCAATGGTGAAGGACGGCGTGGCTATGACGAAATTTTTTAAATGGGTGGAAGAGCAGGTGGCCACAGGAGAATTGACAGAAATGTCTATTGCCGATAAATTACAGGCTTTACGTGCCGAAGGGGATGCATTTGTGGATATTTCCTTTGATACTATCGCCGGTTATTTAGAACATGGAGCATTACCACACTATAAGGCGACAGAAGATAGTGACGCGAAGTTAAAACCCACAGGTTTACTCTTAGTTGATTCAGGAGGACAGTATTTAGATGGGACAACGGATATTACACGCGTGATTTCGTTGGGAAATATCACACCTAATGAGAAGGAAGATTATACGATTGTCTTGAAGGGTACGATTGAAGGATCGATGGCTGTGTTTCCACGGGGAACACGTGGTTACCAGATCGACGCCATTACACGTAGGCCTATCTGGGAAACGCTTCGTAATTATGGCCATGGAACGGGGCATGGCGTGGGCTTTTTCCTGAATGTACATGAAGGACCACATACCTTTAACCCATCAAATGTCGATATCCCCGTAGAAGTCGGCATGATTAGTTCTATTGAACCAGGCCTATACCGCGAGGGGCAATACGGTATCCGTATCGAAAATCTCGTACATAGCAAGGTTCTAACGCAGAATGAATTTGGTGAGTTTATGGACTTTGAAACACTCACGATTTGTTATATTGCAACAGACTTGGTCGAAAAGACCCTTTTAGATCAAAAACATATTGATTGGCTAAATAAGTACAACGCGTGGGTGTTTGAGAAATTAGCGCCGCATTTGGATGTCGAAACACAAAAGTGGTTACAAGAGAAAACAAAATCTATCTAGTTTAATAAATCACAGTAGTCTAGAACGGGGAGTTGCATGAATGCGATTCCCCGTTTTTTGTTTCAGGATAACTCGGCACAGGTCGAAAGTCGTTGGAGAAGCATAAAAAAAGACCTCCAATGCTTTATTCTTTTCTTAAAAGACATTATCCCTATGTTATTTTTTGTTAATCGTTCTGTTAGTGCTTCAAAAGATGCGTTCAACGTCTTTAGATGCAATATTCTTATGTCCAACGTGTTACCGAAAAGAGGTGTTATTTTTTCTTTATTTTATTGCCAAACAATAGTTTTTGTCATTAAAATGTGACAAAAATCACATCATATAATGCTTCCGCTACAAACTTTGTGTGAGAAAAATTGTTCATCTTTACGATGTGAGTATTACATATAAGTAGGGGTTAATTGTTGTGTTATGAAAAATTGTTTATTGACATTTGCTTTTTTTATCTGTTTTCAGATGCTTAGTGCACAGAATGCGGTGCGACTTAATATTGTTTTAAATCACGTGCAAAATTTGACGGTTAATGCTAGTCAGGAGACAACAACTTTAACTTACAATACCGTTGAGGATTATGCAAATGGTGTGGCAGTCGTACAAAAAGAACATCTTAATGTTTTTAGTACAAGTCCGTATGTTGTTAAAGTTCGTGTTGTAAATGAGGAGTTTATAAAAAATGGAGGTGAGCCGGGGACAGGAATGTTACAACCTAACGTGAGCGTTTTAGCTGCTCCAGCAGCGCAGCCGGATGGGGTAGTGACAGAAGGAAGAATATTATCTTTAGAAGAAAGAGCAATCATAACGGGCGATAATCCGGCATTTGATAATAAATTTGATGTGACCTATAAAGGTCCTGGTGGCAACGAGCTGATAAAGTATAGTGAATTTGGGAAAGTGAATACGTTTACAAATGTTGTCTTATACAGTATCGAAGCGAAGTAAAATATAAGCCTTGACTACCTACAGTTGAGGCTTTTTTATGATAAAATTATTCCTCTCTATTTACGACGTAGCGCTTGCGCTACATTTTTTTTGATAGTTGTTTTTTTTGCTGTTGTCAGCAAAAAGTCAAAAACAAGTCCTATTACTTTTAAACGCCATTATTTCAAAATCGACCTGCGTGTTTGAACATGTTTTTATATTTGCGTGTCCTTTTTTTATATTTTTTGAATGGGGGTAATGGATACTTTTGTCCCGTTAGTTAAAAACAAGATGAACGTAATTGTTTTAAAGAAAATGAAAAAAGGATTTATTTTGGCAGCTGTAGCCTGCCTAGCAGTTTTAGGAGCAAATGCTCAATCTAAACAAGTAAAAGTAAACGTGGTATTGAACCCAGCTTTGTCTATCGAAGTAAATGACGGTTCTCTAGATCAAGGTCAAACTGGTCTTGCAGAGAATGGTGCTGTCAACTTAATCTATAACACTGCTACGGACTATACTACGGGTGTTAACAAGCAAGTAAACGATCACTTGAAAGTTACTGCAGTTGGTACAGGTTACAAAGTTTATGCTAAAGCTTCGAGCAACGTATTGACAAGAAATGGTGGTGACGGCGATCAAGCTGCTGCTACAATGGCAGGTGAAATTGTTTCTGTTAAAGTTGGTACAGGTAGTTCATTTGATGTAGCTACTTTATACAGCGATCGCGCAGCGAACAGCGGTAAAGGTAAAGATATCTTTGCTTCAGGTAACTCAAACTCATCAGCATCAGTGGTAGCACAGCCATTAAATGTATTATACGCTGCTAGAGCGTTGAACTCTACAGAAGTACAAAACTTCTTAGGAAAGAACAACAAAACTGGTGCGAGATATACAGTAGACGTAGTTTACGATATCTTAGCTGACTAATTACGCACTTAATTAGTCTAAAGTATAAGAAAAGCAAGTGTGAATAACACTTGCTTTTTTTTCTGAATTTGAAATTCTTTATTTGCTTGGTTTTGTTGTTAAATTGAGCACGGTGTTAAGCGTTCCGTTTTCTATCTTTGTATAGAAGTTTTCCTGCAAATAGCAGGAAGAAACGTTTATTCACTAGTTGCGACAACACAACAATATTTTATGAAAAAGATAGCTACCGTTTTATTTTTTCTTCTGATTTCTCTTTCAACTTTTGCACAAACAGGGTTAAGTGTGGGGCCGCCACGTCTTTATTTCGTGAGCAATTCTGGACAAAATCAAAGCTTAAGTGTTGAAGTGACTAATCCAAGTAAGGATTATACATTGGAGCTTGCTGCTTCGATGGAGGATTGGGAGTATAATGAATATGGTGATAATATCCTGAAGCCTAAAGGGACGTTAAAAACGAGCTGTGCCAACTGGGTTTCTGTTTCAGAACCATTTTTTGCGCTCAAGCCGGGAGAAAGTAAACGGTTACAAGTAAACATTATGGTACCACCAAATGTGGTCTATCAAGATTCTTTACCCGTACACACGGCGATGCTGTTTATCTCTCAGTTGAACCCGAAGGAGGGAAATCAAAGAGAAGGAGCTAATATTCGTATTGCCGTTCGGTCGGGAGTGAAGATCTACCACCGTTTTACAGGGATGGATAAACCTGATTTGGAAATAACCGACTTCAAGTATCTAGCCCCTGATAGTGTCAATAAGTATATCGAACTTTCGTATGATGTCACTGGAAATGTGTGGTTGGAAGGACAAATGCGCGTGGAGTTCATAAACCAAGAAACAGGTAAGAAAACATTATTGGATAATTTGGCCTTTTATGCGCTTCCGGGAGATCATCGCAAGCAGTATGTTCAAGTCCCAAAAGATTTAGCGAAAGGTAATTATGTAGCCTCAGCTATGTTGTTCTATGGCAATCAACAACAAGTTAAAGCTGCAGAATTGGAGTTTAAACATGAAGTATCTGAATAAAATAATCGTTGTATTTGCTGTTTGTTGGTTACAGGTATTATCTTGTGCCTATGGGCAGTTACGTTTTTTAGGTCACAGTAATAACTACCTACAGGTTACTTCTTACCTTGGAAAGGATGGAGGTGAGCGCTTTAATACTTTTCAGTTTGACCTGTTAAGCAAAGGGATCGATATTAAGAAATGGTCGTTATCTGTTCGTTTGGATGGTGCTATTACCATTGTGGACGGTGGGCCCAGTAAAAGTGGGGAAGTTTTTCCGCTCGACAAATTAACGTTCCGTTGGACAACAGATAACAATAATGCGCAGATGAATCTGCAAAGTTTTGGGATGAACCTGAACGAAGTCTTTTTGCAAAAAAATGCTGAAATTATGTTGGTTGATCAGGCAAAAGCACCATTTTCTTCATACAATAAGGATTATACACAGGTCTTTTTATACAGCTCGATCAAAGTTACGCAAGGGAAATATTTGGAACGCTACCAGAGCGGTGTGAATCAATGGACACATATTAAGTATCGAATACCGATGCTTTACACCTTGTATGACGAAAATAGAAAAATTATCGGTACAGCGCCTTTAGTATATGATTTACATATCTATCCGAATCTTACAGATGGTAATTTGGTGGATGTAACACCAGACTATGGTTTGGAAATTGGTACCGAGGCTAGTAATGCCACGCTCCGTTTCCAATCGGCAAGAGATTACCTCGATGGGGTTTCTTTGTTGTTGGAAAATGCAGTGAAGGTCAATGCCAAGAGTAATTTTGAACTGCAGGTCAAATCTGTGGACAGTGAGCTAAATTCGTCGACTAGTGGTAGTTTGCCGTTAAACGTGTTAAGTACAAAATTAACCGCTGGGACGGGGGCAAAAACAATTCTTGCCAACCCGGTGCTAACGCTTTCTACAAATCCACAAATGCTATTGTCGGGTACATCCACAAATAAAGAGAATATTCAATACTTTAACCTAAACTATAAAGCTAAGCTTTCACAATCGCAAATTGTATCCGTTAAACCGGGTGATTATGCGGTTTCGTTGGTTTATTCATTGATCCCAAAGTAGGAGATATCCACACGTATGCGGTTTTCTTTTTACCTTTTTTTATTTTTTGTTGTTTTCGTGACTCCAAAGGACGGAGTGGCGCAATCGACGGTGACCTTAACGGTCGATTCTGTACTGCAGTTGCAAGCAGGCTTAAGTGCCTTGGATGTCGAGATGCAGAATAATAGTACGACTGATTTTACAGGACGTATTGAATTACAATTGCCGAATGGTCTCGTGTCTATCCAAGATACGCGACAAGCTGTGCTTATTAGTGCCGGCAAGAAGCGCTTCCTATCCTTGAAATTTCGAAGTTCAATGTTATCGGCATTGAAAGATAAGTTTTTCACTGTGCGTTTGATGAATGAGGCTGGTAATGTGGTTTCTGAAAAACGTATCCATATTAGTGTTCCAGAGAAAAGATCCGTTGTTTTACTTGACAACACGCCGCTCCAATATTTGCGACAGGTAGGAGACTCCGTTTCTGTCAAGCTCCGGGTTTTTAATAATGGAACCACAGATGAAGATGTTAATATTCTTTTTTCTTCACCAGACCGTCTCGGGGATCGTAATTTTAAAGCGCTCGCGATTTCCCTGCCTGCCGGTAAGGATTCGCTCTTAAGCTATAGTTTTGCCATTGAAAAGTACATGATGTCGCTCGCTCAATATACTATTCGAGTAAGTGGTATATACAGCAATAGTGATGTCTTCGGAAATGTAGGTGTCTTGTTCTCCAATGTCTCTTCGAACCGAGATTACCAGAAGATGTTTAGCATGGATAACAGTAATCCTATCTATTCCAATAACTATATTGATTTACAGCTTAACAATTTTTTAGATGATCGAAGTATGTACTACCTACGGTCGGAAGGTGGATACCGTTTAGCTGATGGTAAGTTGCGGTACGCTCTTAATGTCAACCAGTTTGGAGACTTCAATAGCAATCCAAATATCAACAGTACGTTCATCGAGTTTGAAAAAGGAAATTACCAGCTGACGGCCGGAAATATTCAAGAAAATCTAGAGGCTGCGATTTATGGACGAGGGGGGAAAGTTACGGTGTGGAATGATGTGCGAACGAATGAGTTTTCGGCTGGTATTGTAGAGAAATCTAATGATTTGTTAGGTTTTTATAGTAAGGATAATCCTGGTTTTACTGTATTTTCTCGCTTCTTTTCTGGGAAGCAGGAGAATGGTCGCAAGATTTATGATGGTCAGATTTTCTTTGATAAGAATGGTTTGGATAGTACGGAAAGCATACTTTTTGGTAATACATTTGATTTGTTGCCTGCCGACTATGATAAAGATATGCGGTTGACAGGCTTTGTTGCAGGCGGATTGCACCACTTTTACGGACGACAAAGCGGAATTGATGAGTTTCGTCCTTCTGGAGCTTTTGGTGTAAAACTGAATGGTAACAGGTCTAAATGGAATTATACGAGTGATAATTTTTATAGCACGGCATATTATCCGGGAAATAGGAGAGGTGCCATACAGCTAATGCAGCGTGTCGGACGTCAAATTAATAAGTACTACTATAATCTTGGGTATTTTTACTCGGAGTTTTCGCCGAAGTATTTACATCATAACTTTGAATCGTTTTCTAATAGCACGTCTAAGTTCGATTTAAATGTTAGTTTGCCATTTTCTAGTTTTCTAGCGCTGAACGTGCAACCGTCCTTTAATCAGGAAAAGGGTGCTTATTGGTTAGATAGTAAACCGGTAGAGCTTTCTATACGTGCATGGCAAATGATGATGACCGCAAATATGCGTTCGAAAAATTACAAACATAATATTTTCTTGACTACCGAAAGTGGGTTGATATCGGTAGCAGATCGTTTGGGGAATACATATGCTTTTCGTGGTAATTTTTCCTATAATTATAATATGTTGACCGTGTTTGGGAATTACCAACATGGTGCCTTTCAGGCTTATGAGCTGTTGAATAGCGAATTAATGGGAAGAGCCGTGGGGGATCGTTTCTCCTTCGGTAGTTCCTATGCGGGCTTATTGTTTCAAAAGAAGTTGTCTTGGTCGGCGAATGCATCCATTAATATGACGACTAATTTTGGTAATACGTATGCCGGTAATTTTAATGCGACGTATAAGGTGCTTAAGAATACCATGCTGACGGCGACATATCAATATAGTTATACGAAGGCTATGAGTGGTTACGACTATACGTTTACCAATCTACGAGCCGGAATTCGTCAGAATCTAAAAGGACAAAGCTTGGATCGTCCTGTTGTTAAATCAGGAAATTTAGACATCTTTTGTTTCTATGATAATAACAATAATGGGGTATTTGATGCCGGTGAAGCTGTGGCAGCGAATTATAATTTTATGGTTAAGAATGTCTTGTTTGTAACCGATAAGAAAGGAAAAGCTACTTTTAAAAGAATGCCATATGGTGATCATACGTTATTTTTTCCAATGCGCGATGGTTACCAAGCAATTACCAAACTAGTAGAGATTGGTTCCGGAACGTCTTATGTGGATATTGCGTTACAGAAGGTTGGGTTTGTAAAGGGGGCGATTAAAATAGATTTTGATGCTAATTTAAGCGTTGAGGCAAATTTGAATCTTGACGGTTATCGTGTTATTGCGGAGAATAAAGAAGGTGGCATATTTGAAACAAAAACGACAGAAACGGGAGGTTTCTCCTTTAACTTACCAAAAGGAACGTATATTTTCTATATCGATACCGAATCAATCCCGACGAATATTAGTATAGATAGCAATCAACAATCTGGAACGGTAGAAGTAGAGCAGACGATTTTATTGGATTCTTTTATTCTGAAAGTGAAAGAGAGAAAAGTGGAAGTGAAGCGTTTTGGATCGCGTTAAGTGGTTTTGTGCGTCCTTTCATAAAAATTATCGTCGCAGAATTGATGTCAGGAAATAATTTCTTAACTTTGCTAACGTATGGATGATCCCGCACAGCTGTCCGAATATGGTAAGATACTATTAATAGCTATAGTAGGTATTGTATTGGTGTGTGGAACCATCTTCCTTGCGAAGTTTATCTCTCCTAAGAAACCAAGCCCCGAGAAGTCTAGTACGTATGAATGTGGTGAAGAAGCAATTGGAACAGGCTGGGTACAAATCAATCCGCGCTTTTATGTTATAGCCTTGGTATTTCTACTGTTCGATGTGGAATTGATTTTTATCTTTCCGTGGGCGACTGTCTTTGGTAATGCAGAGTTTATCGGACAAGATAATCGTTGGGGGTGGTTTACACTACTGGAGATGGCCATTTTTATTGGTATTCTGGTCATTGGTCTTATTTATGTTTGGAAACGTGGCGACATCGCGTGGATAAAGCCGACGTTGAAGCGACCTGTTGTTGAAACAGGTATTCCTGCTGCTGTTTATGAGACATTAAACAACAAAGAATACGTTGTTCGTGATTTTAAGGAAACGGTTGAAACGACGGTGAAAGAGACTATTCCTGTGGCAGCACCCGCAAATTTAGGATTCCGTCCAAAGTTCAAGAAACCTAACGCTTAACCTATGAATAATCTAGCAGGTCAACAAGAAAGTGGAGGTGTTATTATCGCCAAAATGGACGATTTACTGAATTGGGCACGGTTGTCATCCATGTGGCCGGTTAGTTTTGGTATTGCTTGTTGCGCTATTGAGATGATGGGAGCAATGGCAGCTACCTACGATTTGGATCGTTTCGGTGTATTCCCAAGGCCCTCACCGCGTCAGTCGGATGTGATGATCATAGCCGGTACGGTTACCTTTAAGATGGCAGATCGTATTAAAAAGTTATATGATCAGATGCCCGAACCAAAATATGTTATCTCTATGGGCTCGTGCTCAAATTGCGGTGGTCCTTATTGGCAGCATGGCTACCATGTGGTGAAAGGTGTGGATAAGATTATACCAGTGGATGTGTATGTTCAGGGGTGTCCACCACGTCCGGAAGCTTTAATTGGAGCTTTCCTGGAATTACAAAAGAAAATAGAAACAGAAAATATACTTCAGGATCAATTTTTTCCTGAAAACGCTTAATATACATAAATTAAATTATGGCAAAGGACTTTTATGGTGAGTTACAATTAGGGATTCTAGGTGGTGGACAGCTTGGGCGGATGCTCATTCAGGAAGCTATTAACTACAATGTGAATGTGCATGTATTAGATCCAGATAAAAATGCACCGTGCCGGAAATTGTGTAATCGTTTTGAGACTGGTTCGCTTTCGGACTTTGAAACAGTTTATAATTTCGGAAAAGACCTCGACATGATTACTATTGAGATTGAAAAGGTAAATGTTGATGCATTGGAGAAATTGGAAGAGGAAGGTGTTATTGTCTATCCGCAATCTCGTGTTATCCGATTAATTCAAGATAAGGGCTTGCAGAAGCAGTTTTTTAAACAAAACGATATTCCGACGGCGCCTTTTCAATTAATTTCAACAAAAGAGAATCTTTACGAAACACAAATCGCATTTCCCTATATGCAAAAGCTTCGTCGGGATGGGTATGATGGAAAAGGGGTTAAACGTATCCAAAGTACGCAAGATATAGAATCTGCTTTTGAGGCGCCCTCGCTGATTGAGGAGCTTATTGATTTTGATAAAGAAATTGCTGTTATCGTCGCGCGTAACGATCGGGGAGAGGTGGCGACTTATCCATTAGTGGAGATGGAGTTTAATCCGGAAGCTAATTTGGTCGAGTTCCTGATTTCGCCATCGATCTTGAGTTTTGAAATTCAGGTACAGGCTGAAGAGATCGCAAAGAAAATTGCGAACGATTTACAGATTGTTGGTTTATTGGCTGTCGAGATGTTTTTGACTAAAGATGGTCAGATATTAGTTAATGAATTGGCGCCTCGCCCACATAATAGTGGCCATCATTCTATCGAGGGAAATGTGACGTCACAATTTGCACAGCATTTGCGTGCTATTTTTAATTTGCCTTTAGGTAGTACCGCGGCGCGTTCTAATGCTGTTATGATCAATCTACTCGGAGAAGCGAAGTACGAAGGGTTAGCGAAATATGACGGCGTAGAGGAAGTGTTGGCGATTGAAGGTGTATTTGTACATTTGTATGGTAAGAAATATACTAAACCGTTCCGCAAGATGGGACATGTGTGTATTGTGAATGATGATCGTGACTTGGCTATCAAGAATGCGCGGTTAGTACAGGAAATATTAAAGGTAAAAGCATAAATATGAGTCAAGAGAATAAAGCATTAGTAGGTATTATCATGGGAAGCAAATCTGATCTTCCAGTAATGCAGGATGCGATTGATGTGTTAAAAGTTTTAAATGTACCGTTTGAAGTCACGATTGTTTCGGCACATCGTACGCCACAGCGCATGTTCGACTACGCTACTACGGCTGCAGACCGCGGTTTGAAAGTTATTGTTGCAGGGGCAGGTGGTGCGGCGCATTTGCCAGGTATGGTCGCTTCGATAACACATTTACCGGTGATTGGAGTACCCGTAAAATCTTCTAATTCTATTGACGGATGGGATTCCGTGCTTTCTATATTACAGATGCCAAATGGGATTCCGGTAGCTACGGTGGCACTTAATGCTGCAAAAAATGCAGGTATTTTAGCGGCACAGATTATTGGGACAGCAGATAACACTATTGCGCAGAACATAATTGCCTTTAAAAAGGAATTGAAAGATAAGGTGGAAGAGACTGCTGCGGAAGTGGAAGGAATGACTTTCTAATTAAAACAAAATATAGAATAAAAAATGCTCCGTAAGGAGCATTTTTTATTTAGCAATATTCTTTTGTATGTAATCAAAACTCTTCTTAATACTGTCGAATTTATTGGGTAAATATATGTCATCTTGTTCGACAAAGGCATATTTTAACCCCGACTTGTCTGCATAGTTCGCGATGTTCACAAAATCGACCGCACCTGTTCCAACTTCTGTATAGCGTATCTGTTTCATTATTTCTGAAAAGTCTGCCTGGTCATACTTTTCGCCAACGACTGGTGTGGTATACTGATTATCCATATCCTTCATGTGCCACATGGTGAATCTGCCGGGGTATTTTTCAAAATACGACTGTGCATTGTAGCCTGCTTTTTGAATCCAGAATAAGTCCAATTCGAAATCTACTAAAGTGGGCTCTGTAAATGCGATAAGAATATCGAGTCCCTTCGTACCATTAGCAAAGTTTCGGAATTCCCAAAAGTGATTATGATAACCAACTTTGATTCCCGCTGTTTTAGATAGCTCTCCCGCTTTATTTAGTTGGTCTGCGGCATATTGATAGTCTGCTACAGATAGACTATTCAGATTATCCATCGGTGTGACCGGAGCGACAATGTTTTCTTGACCTAGTTTATGTGCGATTTCAATATACTTTTCTATACTCTCGGTACTTGTTGCGCCTCGTTTAAGGTAGTTGGACATATCATAGTGACCACTATGGGACTTCAAACCGTTATCCTCTAATACCTTTTTTAGGTCAGAAATAGGCAGTCCCCAAAATGTACCATTCACAGGGTCGAGGCCAAATGTTTCCACGTGTTTATACCCTATCTTTGCAACTGTTTCCAGTGTTTTCACCGGATCTTGTGCTATTAAATCACGGATGGAGTATAATTGTATTCCCAAATTGTGAAAAGGAGTAGTGCCTACTTTCTTTGTTTCACATGAAAAAAAATAGGGACTTACTAGGGCTGCAGAAAGACCAAGGCCTGCCTGTTTCAAGAATCTTCTTCTGCTCGGATTTTCTTGTTGCATAATTTTTCTGTTTGTCTAGGTTTTTTTCAAGGTAGCTAAAAAAAATGTAATTGCATAAAAAAAGGGTTAACGTCGTTTACGTTAACCCTTTTCTGTTATATCGCATAGACTATACGGTCATGATATCTTTTTCTTTTAATTCCGTCAATTGATCGACTTTGACGATATATGAATCCGTCAACTTCTGTACTTCGGCTTCCCCCGTTTTTATTTCGTCTTCGGAAACACCGTCGTTTTTCAATTTTTTGATCGACTCGTTCGCATCTTTACGGATGTTGCGGATAGCAACACGACCTTTTTCAGCTTCTTCTTTAACCTTCTTTACCAAGTCGCGACGTCTCTCTTCCGTTAATGGTGGAACCGCCAAACGAATAATCGAACCATCATTTTGCGGATTTAAACCGATATTAGAATCGATAATAGCTTTTTCGATGGCACTGATGATGTTTTTTTCCCACGGTTGGATAACGATAGTACGTGCATCAGTTGTATTGATGCTGCTTACTTGGCCAATTGGGGTCATGGAGCCGTAGTAGTCTACTGCAATTCCATCTAACATAGATGGAGATGCTTTTCCTGCTCTGATCTTCGTTAACTCAGATTCTGTATGAGCTACAGCTTTTCCCATGCTCGACTTACAGTCATCTAGTTCTAATGAGATTAGTTCGTTCATATATTTTTTTATTTCTTTAAATTTTAGCTAACAATTGTACCAATGTCTTCCCCTTCAGCCAATTTTTTCAAATTGCCAGGTTTGTTCATGTCAAATACAATTATTGGAAGATTGTTTTCTTGGCACAAAGTAAAGGCTGTCATGTCCATCACGTTAAGCCCTTTGGCGTATACTTCTTGGAAACTAATCTTATCGTAACGTTCTGCGGAAGGATCTTTTTCTGGGTCTGCGGTATAAATACCGTCTACGCGTGTTCCTTTTAATACCGCATCGGCATTGATTTCAATGGCACGAAGTGATGCTGCGGTGTCTGTCGTGAAATATGGGTTTCCCGTTCCTGCACCAAAGATAACGATCCGACCCTTTTCTAGGTGTCTTACGGCTCTTCTACGGATAAAAGGCTCACAGATCTGTTCCATCTTAATGGCCGTCAATAAACGCGTTTTTAATCCCACTTTTTCAAGCGCATCTTGTAAGGCCATGCTATTGATAACTGTAGCAAGCATACCCATATAATCGGCTTGTACCCTATCCATACCCGCCTTTTCGGCACTTAGACCGCGGTATATGTTTCCACCACCAATAACGATGGCAATTTCTAGACCTTGACTGTGAATTTCCTTGATGTCGTTAGCATATTGCATCACACGATTGATGTCTATGCCATAACTTTGCTCGCCCATTAAGGCTTCTCCGCTGAGTTTTAGTAAGATACGTTTATATTTCATGAGTGTTTTTTTGGAGCATATCCAAAAGACAAAGATAAAAATTTTTTTTAGCCTTCTACGGAATAACTTAAAGTTTATTCTGCGACTGCCGAATCACTTCTTCGTAGTAGTTTTCATACATCGGTAGAATTTTAGAAATATCAAATTCCTGAGCTCGCTTGTAAGCTGCTTCTTTGAATTTCAATAAACGATCGCAATCCTCCAGGATATAAAGGGCATTCTTTGCCATATCCTCCACATCGCCAATGTCGCTTAGGAACCCGCTTACACCGTGTCGGTTTAACTCAGGAAGTCCCCCTGTATTGGTGGAGATAACAGGTACATGACACGCCATTGCCTCTAGTGCAGCTAACCCAAAGCTTTCCGAGGAAGAAGGCATTAAGAAGAGATCGGACACGGAAAGAATCTCTTCTATGGCATCTTGTTTACCCAGGAATCGTACGGCGTGACTGATATCTAATTGACGGGCGAGCTCTTCGGCATTGCGGCGCTCCGGACCATCTCCGACCATTAGTAGTTTACTTGGCAATACCTCATTTACTTTTTGAAATATACGTACGACATCCTCCGTGTTTTTTACCTTTCGGAAGTTTGAAGTATGTGTAATTACACGCTCATTACCGGGGGCTATAGCACGCTTAAAGTGCTCTTTACTTTTGTTGTGAAAACGCGTGAAATCTATGAAGTTAGGTATAACTTGAATGTTGCGTTTGATCTCAAATGATTCTAGGGTTTGCTGTTTTAAGTTTTCAGAAACAGCTGTTACACCATCGGACTGATTGATCGAGAAGGTAACGACAGGATTAAAACTTTTATCTTTTCCGACCAGGGTGATGTCGGTACCGTGTAATGTGGTGACAACCGGAATATTAATCCCTTGGGTTGCCAGAATCTGTTTTGCGAGATAAGCTACAGAAGCGTGTGGTATTGCATAGTGTACATGCAACAGATCTAATTTTTCGAATCGGACGACATCAACCAGCTTGCTGGCAAGCGCCGATTCGTAGGGTGCGAAATCAAACAACGGATATTGCGAGATGGCGACCTCGTGATAATATAAGTTCTCGGAAAAAAAATCCAACCTCGCCGGTTGGGAGTAGGTGATAAAGTGAATCTCGTGTCCGTTGGATGCTAGGGCTTTGCCTAGTTCGGTCGCGACGACGCCACTTCCTCCAAAAGTGGGATAACATACTATGCCTATTTTCATCTCTTCTAAAATTACGAAAATGTTTGTTATGATGTTGTGAACACGCAGCCACTGCATGGTACATTATCAATGCTACAAATTACGTATTAATTGCGGATGTTTGCGTGAGGTGAATTGCAATAATTGTGCAAAATTTATCTGAAAAGGATCGTGTAGCTTTATGTATAGGTTTTTCTAGGCTTACCTATCCGGTTATTTTTTTATATCAGAAAACGTGATTAGTTTTGTAGATGCTTAACAAAGAAGGAATTGCATCAGAACTTGTATTTAAAACAGCAAGATCTAGTGGCGCTGGTGGTCAAAATGTGAATAAAGTAGAGTCTAAAGTTACGCTCCTGTGGGATGTGGCTGGCTCGGCCTATCTCTCTCCAACGCAGAAGGATTTGCTCCTTGAACGTCTTAAGAACAGAATCACTAAGGATGGCCTGCTCCAAATTGAATCATCCGAAGATCGTAGCCAGTTAAGAAATAAAGAGCTTGCCATTAAACGTTTCTTCTTGTTGTTGGAGACGAGCTTGGTGGTAAACAAAAAGCGTGTAGCAACTAAGATACCCAAATCGAAAGTTCTAGAACGCCTAGATCGTAAGAAAAAACACAGTCAGAAAAAATCTTTTCGAGGGAAAATCAATTTAGATTAAATGACCATCGAAGATGGCTGATAATATACTCATTATCGAAGTCGATTAACCTCCTCTTGTAATTGCTCTATTTTTAATAAAAGCTGTTGTGCGACTTCGATTCCTTGGATATTGATATCCAGATCGTAATGCCAGGTCGCATACTGTTCCAGTGGCTGCAATTGTTCTTCATCTAAAAACTCTTCGTCCTTGTAGACCACGATATCGATCAGTCCGCTTTCGGAAAGTTGGCGGACAAAATGTATCTCCATTTGATGTGAGGTACATACATCTATGACTTTAATTAGCGTTCTTTTCATCTTATTTCTTTTTTAGTTCGGCTAGCTGGCGGAATAATTCCATCTCCTTATCACTTAGCTCCTTTGGAATATTGACCTGAATGGTGACATATAGATCACCGAAGTTTCCCTCCTTTTTGTAGATGGGAAAACCCTTGCCTTTTAGTCGTACTTTGGTGCCGTTTTGTGTGCCTGCTTTGATTGGAATCTT
Source organism: Sphingobacterium psychroaquaticum (assembly GCF_004421025.1). NCBI lineage: Bacteria > Pseudomonadati > Bacteroidota > Sphingobacteriia > Sphingobacteriales > Sphingobacteriaceae > Sphingobacterium > Sphingobacterium psychroaquaticum. The sequence goes on from NZ_CP038029.1 coordinate 600,215, forward strand.
TACTTTGCCAGAAAGCGTCTCGACGATTGTTTCCCCACCAAGAATTGCCGTATAAAGATCTACTTCTTGTGTTTTGTATAAATCACTTCCATGGCGCTGATATTCTGCGTCCGATTGTATTTCAAACTGGATGTATAAATCGCCAGCAGGACCACCATTGGTTCCTTCACCGCCTTGGCCTTTTAGTTTTATCTTTTGGCCATCTTCCACACCCGCAGGGACAGTAATGCGGATATTTTTCCCATTGACAGTGAATGTTTGTTGGTGGCTGGTGTAGGCCTGTTGGAGCGTTAATTGGAGTACTGCATTAAAGTCGTTTCCTCTAAATTTGGTTTGTCGACCTCCGCCTGAACGTCGACCAAACATTTGCTCAAAGAAGTCTGAAAATTCACCGGTATCATAGTTCCCAGAATAATCAAAATCGAATCCATCAAATGGAGAACCTTGTGCCCCTGCTGACTGCCGACTTTGTTGCTGCGCTTTTTCGTACTCTTCGCCATGCTTCCAGTTCTCTCCGTACTGATCGTATTTCTTGCGCTTTTCAGGGTCAGTGAGAACTTCGTTCGCCTCGTTAAGCTCCTGAAACTTCTTTTTGGCAGTTTCATCATTGGGGTTGAGGTCGGGATGGTATTTGCGCGCTAATTTTCGGTACGCTTTTTTTATCTCGTCCGCTGAAGCTGTTTTTTCTACTCCTAATACTTTATAATAATCTACAAAAGCCATGTCGTAATCTAGTTATGATTAATAACAAAGTTTCCGGAACAATGTTTCTTGTTTTTAGAAGGCTTTTAAAAATGCATCGCCCCTTTTTGCTTAGTCATATGGGATGCGTCGCAAAGAGGGGCGATGTGGTTACGAAATATGTTTTAGAGGAAGAGGTGTTTTACTGGGTCATGCGTATTGTCATCCCTTTACCCATATTCTTTTCTTTGAAATACTGCCTGTTACCGCTTACGATCAGATTTTTCACTTCTTGCATATTCCCTGGCATGTCCGATCGTACAGTACTTCGCCCTTCCAATCTGATATTTGCGGTGTCCGTCATTAACTTACTTCCTAAGATAATTTCACCATTATTTACTGTGGCGGTTATCGTTGAAATTTTGCCATTGTTCAACTGGAGCACAGACTCGTCTCTTACCTGCAGCTGTAGCTGTTTTGCAGCCGTCGTATCAAGTTTAGTGAACAATCGCATACGGGAACTGTTCCCTATTTCAAAGGATGAAATTCCTGTGTTACGTTCGTCATGTATAAACCCATGCGCCTTTTCAATTATGATTTTGTTCAGCGTTCCACGATTACTGATAGAGAACTCTGTTTCTCCCTTAGTTTTAAGATATAAGGTATCGCCCGATATACGGGAGGTATAGTTATAAATTTTTTTTGAATAGAAATTGTTTGCACCTTGTTTTACGCTAAAAATAAGATCATCTCCGCTACCTTCGATTTTTAGGACACGGATTGTTGCCGGATAGTCATGTTGGAGTTGTTTACCACTTTTGTCAAGCCACATTTTAGATAGTGGATCAATAGGATCGTTTTGTTCATTCAATCTGATTGTACCATAGAGATTGGGTAAAAAATAAACAGAGATGGCTAGGACGGTGGCTATGCAAAAATACAGTATTGATTTTTTCATGATTTGTAATCATTATATAGATTTATAATTTCATTGATTTCCATTTTCAGGAGGTGCATGGTTTTAAAGAATGTAGGAAGCTCTGTTTCGATAAATTCTTTTTTCTTCTCCTGCTGTGCGAGCGCTCTCGCTTCGGGACTGACAAAAAAGCCAACTCCACGTCTGTTATAGATGATTTGATCTTGTTGCAAGATATCATAAGCACGCATAACGGTGTTGGGATTTACTTCGATCTCTGCACCAAAATCACGAACTGATGGTAGTTTAGTGTCTGGAAGCCATTCTTCCAATAGGATTTTTTCCATGACCAGTTCCTTTATTTGAAGATAGATAGCCTTGTCTGATGTAAACAACATAATTAAACCTCCCTTTCCTTTAGCAGATATCTAAAAGTAACTAAATAGAGCCCAATAACGATGAAGACAGGAAGGAGTCCGATCAATATATTTTCGGGACGTATAGTCGTGATGTTACCTTGGTGTAGCATCCATTTGAGATAGAGAAAGAATGTGATAGCCATAACGAGCGTATACAGTAGAATGGAATAAAACAGGCTGTTTTTCTTGAATAAGAAATGAGCGATTTGATACAATGGAATTACCTGAAAAAAGATCAATGGAAAGGCGTAATATATTGGATCTAATGTTTTGAAATAGGACGCCTGACTGTAAGTCGGATAAAGGATCCCAACTTCTATGTTGGCGAGTGTCGTTTTTTCCATAAACAGTAATTTAAATATAGAAACAGTGGACAGATCTAGGACGTAAAAGGTAAGATTGCCGATCGTCATTATAACGAAGGTGAAAAACCATAACGTGATGATCCGGTGTAGATCTGAAATAGGCATAGTTGTATAACGACTATGCTTCTTTACACAGAAAAGATAGCGACTTGTACAAACAAAGAGGAAGATAAAGGGAAGCAGTAGGATGATCCCTCTCATGTGACCTAATCCTGATGTCATCTCTCTTATTAAGAACTGTTCGTCATTTCCCAAACTGGGCGTCTCGATGATTTGATAGATAAATTTGGTTGGGCTCAATAAGTAGGCTCCATATAGGACTATCAGTGTTAATGGAAGATAAAGTATAGTTTTCCTGTTGAAGGACCAAAACTCTTTGATACTTGCAATCAGATTTTTTTGTTGGATACTATGGAGCATGATGTTCGAATTTTGTGGTATTTAAAGAATGGAGTATCGTCGGATTTTCATGAAGGGCATTGAAAAAGAATTCTATATCAAAAGAGGAGTCTTCATGTGTTGTATTGTATACCAGACTAAGTGTGCCATTAAATGTGTTTTCGCTGTAAAGAGTATCCGTCGTTTTTCCGGACCTGATCGCGAACTTTTTATTGAGCTCATAAAGAGAGGAATCTATAGCAATTTTATCCTCTTTCAGAACAAGTAGGTGATCAATCAGGTGTTGTATATCACGGGTCTGATGTGTAGATATAATAATAATCCGTTCATCAGATATATGTTTTGAAATCAGCTTTCTAAATTGTGTTTTAGCGGGAATATCCAGGCCGTTTGTCGGTTCATCCATTAAAAGGAGGGAAACATTGCTGGCGAGCGCAAAAGCTATGTTCACCTTTTTCCGTTGTCCATAGGATAAGTTTTTGATGTGGTTTTTACTATCAACCAAAAATTTGTTCATGATATTTTCAAAATATGCACGATCAAATTTTGGATATAATGGGCTATAGATATCTAGGATATCTGAGATTTTCCAATCAGGCAGGTCTACCTCGTCTGTAACGAGGTATAAGTCTGATAAATAACCTAGCTTTCTCTCACTCGCAATGTACATATTCTTTGATATGACTCCTTTTTTCGGAAATAAAGAAGAGGAAATTAACTTCAATAAGGTCGTCTTTCCACATCCATTAAGTCCCAGAAGGCCGTACACGTGGCCGGGAGCTAGGTTAATGCTGATATCATTTAAAATGGGATACCCCTTTTTGTAATGAAATGATAGATTTTTTATTTTAAGCATAATCGTTAGTTTAGTGTATTAGTTAACTAATGCACTGTAAAAGTAAAAAACAATTATGAATAAACAAGAAAAAAGGGGATAAAAAATAACACGATAATAAAAAAGCCTCTCTGTATCTACAGAGAGGCTTTTTTATGGGGTTGAAATTACTGTTTGTTACTGTCGACTTTAAGTCGTTCCGCTCTATTTGCAATTTCCCATAGAATATGAAAAACGAGCTTTTCTCTCTTTACCATCATAGGAAAATCGATCTTATCGACGGTATCCTCCGGTGTATGATAGTGGGGGTGAAGGCCAGAGAAGAAAAAGGCGGATGGAATTCCCTTTTGCGCAAAATTATAATGATCCGAACGATAGTAAAGCTTCATCGGGTCTTTAGGGTCATCATACATATAATCGATTTCCATGCCTACAAAATCCTTATTTGCTTTTTCAGTGATTTGTTTCAATTCTGAGCTCAATTTATCGGTTCCAATAGCATGAATGTAGTTGTGATTTCCATTCAAATGTTTATCATCAATTCGGCCGATCATATCTAGGTTCAGACACGCTACTGTATTTGCTAAAGGAAAGATAGGGTTTGCCGTATAGAAGCTTGAACCGAGAAGTCCTTTCTCTTCGGCCGCCAAACCGATGAAGAGTAAGCTTCGACGCGGTGTATATCCTTCTTTTTTTGCTTCTGCAAATACGCGAGCCAATTCGAGGACACCAGTTGTTCCGGATCCATTATCGTCTGCACCAGGAAATATAGTGCCATCAGGCATAATCCCGTCATGGTCATAGTGACCAGAAACGACAACGATTTCATCTTTTAGATCAGAACCTTCCAGTAGGCCTAAAACATTGGGGTCAAAGTATTTCTCATTTATCAATCCCATGTCCGCACGAAGTTTTCCCGCGAAAGAAAACGTGGTAGGCTTTTGTTTTTGCTGCGCGATCGTAGTACCTTTTGTTTGAAGGAGAAGATCCGCTATCTCGGGTTTAATATGTACAACAGGTGGCTGTTCCGTTCCTGGAGTAGCAGTATTACCATTATCTAAAGTAAAGCGACCGCCACTCATTCGTGCTCCAAAGCGTGCAATCAGTTCCTGAGCGTTCCCGCCTGTGGCTAATATAAGCTTGGGTTGAAGTTTGACTAAAGCTTGGAGGCGCTTGAAGCGACTAGTGGACCAGTCTGATTCTTTCTTGGTTCCCGTAATTATCGAGTTCCCCTGCGCGTCTTTTGGTTCACTTTCATTAATCAATAATACAACCTTTCCCTTGATATCAACCTGGCTGAGGTCATTATGTTTCGGATCTTGAATTCCGTAACCAATGAATACAACTTCGTCAGCATCAAAAGAAGTTTTTTTATTATCTCCTTGAATAAAGAAATCCTTACCGTTCGTATATTTCTGCCCATTTAGAGAGAAATCATCAACTTTGTAATTTACTCGGACAAGATGAACGGGTTGAAAGTAGCTGCCGTTGACCGGCGGACTAAGCTTGTAGCTTTTAAAAGCATCGGCAATATAGTCTGCTGCTTTCGCTCCTCCTGGCTGTCCGGTTCCACGGCCTTCAAACGCTGGAGACGCTAATGTCGTTAAGTGTTTGCGAGCCGATTCTTCGGTCAACATCTCTGCAAATTTTACTTGAGGTGAATGTTGTGCTACGGCGCAGCTTGATAGGGCGGGTAGCAATAATGCCAGGCGAAACCAGTTCTTTGTCATACTGTTATCTTTTAATTACAGGCTATTTTATTTACTCTATTGGCGTGTCTTCCACCTTCGAAATCTGTGGTAAGGAAAGTGCTTACGATTTTTTTCGCTAGATCGATATCGATAAAACGTGCTGGAATACAAATGACATTGGCATCGTTGTGCTGACGCGCTAGGGCTGCAATTTCATTCTGCCATGCGATGGCTGCACGTATACCTTGGTGTTTATTTGCTGTGATGGCAACACCATTTGCACTACCGCAGATTAAGATCCCTAATTCATTCTTTTTACTTTCAACACTAGACGCAACCGGATGTGCAAAGTCAGGGTAATCTACAGAATCAGCAGTTTCTGGGCCAAAATCTTCTACTTCGTAACCTTCGGATTTCAAAAAATCAACGATTACTGATTTGTATTCAAATCCGGCGTGATCACTTCCTACTGCAATTTTCTTTGACATGATATTATTGTATTACTTGTTATAAAATTCTCGTTCTGCTTGTTCTCTCTTCTTCTTTACATTGGCGGAGACCATAATACTCAGCTCGTATAGAAGGAACATCGGCGCACTCACTGTTAATAAGGTGATGACATCTGCCGTTGGTGTTATGATGGCTGCAATAATCAAAATGATTACTGCAGCGTAACGTCTACTGGCACGCATAAATTCCGGAGTCATCAATCCGATTTTCGATAGAATGAAAACCAAGATCGGTAATAGAAACACCACACCACAGCCCAGGGTTAATGTGGCAATAGTAGAAAGGTAGGAATCTATAGTAATTTGGTTGGTTATTTCCGAGCTAAGGGAAACGTTTGCCAAGAAGTTTACCGATAAAGGAACCACGATATAGTACCCGAAGAGTGCGCCTAGTATAAACAGAATAGACGCGTACAGTACAAATCCACGTGCTGATCGTCTTTCGATGTCAGTTAGTGCCGGTTTAACGAAGAGCCATACTTCGAATAGGAGGTACGGAAAACCAAGTGCAAGCGCCATGAGCAAACAAGAGTTTATTTGTAACATAAACTGACCCGCAAGCTCGGTATTGATAATGTTGAACGGAATACGTTCTACACAGAAGCCTTCTAGGCTAAGCAGATCGCCCACCTTACACATCATTCTGTAAGTCCAAAAATCAAGGTTCTTAGGGCCCATGATGATTTGGTTGAATACAAAATCATAGAAAGTGAAGGACAGTATAGCGAAAACTGCAATGGCTATTACTGACCGGATAATGTGCCACCGCAACACTTCGAGATGGTCAAAGAAAGACATTTCTGCCTCTATGCTCTTTCCTTTATCTTTTATAGCTTTAATTAGTTCGTTAGATTTTGACATTGTAAAATTTTAATTCCGGACAGAAACAAAAATACCATTCTTATTCGTAAGAATGGTATGTTCTGTCTTTGTAAAAGAAATTTTATTAAACTTCGTCTTCAGGATACTCCGATAGGTCGAAAGTCTCCATAAACTTCGTTGTAAAATTACCTGCTCTGAAGTTTGGATCCTTCATAATACGCAAGTGTAAAGGAATCGTAGTTTTAACACCTTCGATCACAAATTCGCTCAACGCTCTTTCCATTGTAGCAATAGCTTCTTCCCGTGTTTGTGCGGTACAGATAACTTTAGCAATCATGGAATCGTAGTTTGGCGGAATAGAATATCCTGCGTAAACATGTGTATCTACGCGAACACCATGGCCTCCTGGCGAATGAAAGTTTGTGATTTTACCTGGTGAAGGACGGAAGTTATTGAATGGGTCTTCCGCATTTATACGGCATTCGATAGCATGCATCGTAGGCTCATAGTTTTTTCCAGATATTGGAATACCAGCAGCTACTTTGATTTGTTCCTTAATAAGGTCAAAGTTGATGATTTCTTCCGTTACGGGATGCTCTACCTGGATACGTGTATTCATCTCCATAAAGTAGAAATTCCGGTGTTTATCCACTAAAAACTCAACGGTACCGGCACCTTCGTAGTTTACGGCTTGCGCGCCTTTGATTGCGGCTTCACCCATTTGCGCACGCAACTCTGGCGTTACGAATGGAGAAGGAGCCTCTTCCATAAGCTTCTGGTGTCTACGTTGGATAGAACAGTCGCGCTCCGAAAGGTGACACACCGTGCCGTATTGATCACCGACAACTTGGATTTCAATATGTCTCGGATCTTCTACAAATTTCTCTAGGTAGATCCCGTCATTTCCGAAAGCAGCAGCTGATTCTTGGCGTGCGGAATCCCATGACGGTTCAAAGTCTTCATCTTTCCAGATGATACGCATACCACGTCCGCCACCACCGGCAGTTGCTTTGATGATAACAGGGTATCCGATTTCGTTAGCCAGTTTAATACCTGTTTTTACATCAGGTACTAGTCCGTCTGATCCAGGTACAATAGGTACACCGGCATTTTTCATTGTTTCTTTTGCACTGGATTTGTCGCCCATTTTTTCGATTTGGTCGGCAGTAGCTCCAATGAATTTAATTCCATATTCGGCACAAATTGCGGAGAATTTAGCATTCTCGGCAAGGAAGCCATATCCCGGATGGATTGCATCTGCATTAGTTAGTTCAGCAGCTGCTATAATGTGAGGAATGTTTAAATAAGAATCTTTACTGGGAGGAGGACCGATACACACGGCTTCGTCGGCAAAACGAACATGTAGACTGTCTCTGTCTGCTGTAGAATATACAGCGACACTTTTGATGCCCATTTCGCGACAAGTGCGAATGATACGTAGGGCAATTTCTCCTCTATTTGCTATTAATATTTTTTTAAACATAAATTTAAAATGATGTTACCATTAGCGATAAACTCGCTGAAATTGAGTTGTTCCTTAAATATAAGAAACTCAATTAACTTGGGTCAACCAAGAAAAGTGGTTGATCGAATTCTACAGGTTGTGCATCATTCACTAAGATCTTCACGATTTTTCCTGAAACTTCAGACTCAATTTCGTTGAAAAGCTTCATTGCTTCAACGATACATAATACTTTTCCAGGCGCGATTTCGTCACCAACATTTACAAAAAGAGGTTTTTCAGGACCTGATGCGCGGTAAAACGTACCAATCATTGGTGATTTAATGGTGATTAAATGTGCATCACTTTCTGCCGCAGGGGCTGGTGTTGCAGGTGCAGCTGGCGCTGGTGTTGCCGCGGTCGCAGGAGCTACAGCAGGAAGAGCAACTGGGCTAGGCACTGCTGCTGTTACATACGTAGGCTCTTGATTTGTTTTAATCGTAATCTTAAAGTCTTTTTCTTCAATAGCGACTTCATTCACACCTGATTTTGATACAAATTTAATCAGGTCTTGAATTTGTTTAATATCCATACTCATATTTCTAGTCGATTTAATTTTAATGTTTTTCCGAATTTGGTAAAGATAGTAAAATATTACGCTTTAGTGTACCCCCACTTGAGATAGATAGATCCCCAAGTAAAGCCACCACCAAATGCGGCTAATATTAAATTATCACCTTTTTTTAATTTATCTTCCCATTCCCATAAACACATTGGGATAGTAGCACTTGTTGTATTTCCGTATTTTTGGATGTTAACCATCACTTTTTCATCGGGTAATCCCGCTCTTTCTGCCGTAGCATCAATGATACGCTTGTTTGCTTGATGCGGTACTAGCCATGCGACGTCGTCTGCTTGTAAGTTATTTCTTTCCATAACTTCAGCGGCAACATCAGCCATATTGGTTACTGCAAATTTAAATACTGTGCGACCTTCTTGATACGCGTAATGCATGCCCGCATCTACTGTGCCATGTGTAGCCGGGTTGAGCGAGCCTCCTCCTTTAATATTGAGATACGGAGCGCCGGCACCGTCTGTTTTTAGAACGGCATCAATTAGGCCGTTTCCTTCTTCATTCGGTTCCAAAAGTACACAACCGCAACCGTCACCAAAAAGGATACAGGTGTTACGATCTTCATAGTTTACTACCGATGACATTTTATCTGCACCAACGACTAGTACCTTTTTGTGCTTGCCGGACTCAATGAATTGAGCTCCTGTAGTTAGTCCGAATAGAAAACCTGAACATGCTGCTTGAAGATCGAATCCCCATGCTTTTTTTGCGCCTACTTTATCCGCTAAGATATTTGCTGTTGCTGGGAACAGCATATCTGGAGTACTGGTACAGAAAATAATCAGTTCGATATCATCGGCTGAAATGCCTCTTTTTTCTAAAAGCCCTAAAACTGCTGGTACGGCTAAATCAGATGTTGCTTTACCTTCACCTTTAAGGATTCTTCTTTCCTTGATGCCGGTGCGCGAAACAATCCACTCGTCGTTTGTGTCAACCATTGTTTCCAGTTCTTGATTTGTCAAGATGTAGTCTGGAACGTAACCGTTTACTGCAGTAATAGCAGCGTGAATTTTTGACATATTAAATTAGTTGAAAGCAGATTTGATCTTATCGATGATTTTGGATTCGATCATATCTCTTGAAAGTAAAACCATATTTTTGATTGCCTCCGGGGTCGAGATGCCGTGTCCGACGATAACTGGTGCATTTACACCTAGAATCGGACTGCCTCCGTACTGTTCGTAATTGAAGCGATCAAAGAAATCATCTTTCATTCCCTTTTTTAGGGTAATGCCATAAAATGACTCCGCCAGCTTTAATACGACATTCCCCGTGAAACCGTCACATACATACACGTCAGCGAAATCGGTAAACATATCTCTACCTTCAGCATTCCCAATAAAATTTATCTTGTTGTTTTCTTTTAGTAGGGGATAGGTGGAAATGGTTAGGAGGTTTCCTTTTTCTTCCTCTTCGCCGATATTCAAGAGGCCAACTTTTGGGGTTGCTACGCCGTAGATGTGTTCCGCATACAGACTGCCTAGAATGGCAAACTGATTTAACATTTCCGGTTTACAATCAGCATTGGCGCCCACATCGAGTAATATACCGAAACCGCTTTTTAATTTAGGGACATTCGTTGCTATAGCCGGGCGCAGGACGCCTGATATTGCTTTGACGCTAAATACAGCTCCAACCAGCATTGCGCCTGTATTTCCGGCGGATGCAAATGAATCTAAAGAACCGTTTTTTAACAATTCAAATCCCTTTGCAATACTAGAATTTGGTTTTTGGGTAATGGCTTTGGTTGGGTGTTCATGCATGCTGATGGCATCAGGCGCATGGATATAGTCAAAGTTATCGGGGTTTGCTCCAGCCTGTTTCAACCGTTCTACGGTGTCCTGCTGATCTCCAATAAGAACTAGACGTTGATCGTCTTTGAGTGTTTTTTGAGCTTCTATAGCTCCAAATATTGTGGAATTAGGTGCGTAATCTCCACCTAATACGTCTAAACCAATCTTCATTCGTTATTATTTTATAATCAATAATACGCAAAAACATCCCAAATTAAAGTATAAAAATTGAGTTTTACACCTATTTGGGATGTTTAATTTTTTGGAATGATGTCGTTAGACAGCAGCGGTGTTTTCAATAATCAATTTACCGTTGTAGTATAAGTTTCCGTCTACTGTATATGCACGGTGTGGAGTATGAACAGCTCCAGTTTCTTGACATACTGTCAACGTAGGTCTTTCTGCCTTATAATGTGTTCTTCTTTTGTCTCTTCTTGATTTAGAAGTCTTACGCTTTGGATGTGCCATCTCGTATTTGTGTTTTAGTTATTTTTAATACTCTTTAATATATCCCAACGTGGGTCCATTTTTTTTTCTTCTTCTTCGGATTCGTTCTCCGGTTCTTCACGACTAATCTTCGCGAGCATCTCTGGGTCGCAACTGATATTCACCCCTTGTTCCGTACATTTCGTGTAGTAAGGGACCCGAACATTAATGAATTCGTATAACAAGTTAGCAATATCTAGTTCATAATCTTTTGTAGATAGAACCAGTACTTCTTCCGTGCTATTTTCCCAATCTTCCTCCGTGAATTTCACTAACGTTCGTTCGTTGAAGGCTTGTGGTGAATCAAAGTCGCTAAGACAGATGTCGCAAGTAAGTTGGATGGTACCTTTAATATCAAAATGTACAACCAACATATTCTCTTGTTTTTGGAGTTCAACATTTGCTGTTAATTTTCCTTTTTTAACGAGAGAGTGTTCGTAACAATCAAAGAACTTATCGTCAATTTCAAATTCAAAGTTGTGTTGTCCCGCGGCTAACCCCGAGAACGGTATTCTATATTGTTTTAGATATTTCACAATCTGCATTTGAGCCTGCAAAATTAATTATTATTTTGGTAAATAAGAAACTTTTTACAAAATTACTGCTGTTCGTCGCCGTAATAGTTTTTGCCAAGTTCGATTTTATCTCGCCCATGGGCCATCCGCCATTTATTCGTATCGCGTAAGGAATAGGCACAACCGCAGTATTCCTGCATATAAAACTTTTCACGCTTGCTGATTTCAAGCATGCGACCGGAGCCTCCTTTTTTCCGCCAGTTGAAAGTCCAGTATTCCATATCGGGGTATCGCGCAGCAGCACGTTCGCCACAGTCATTGATTTGCGACATGGTTTTCCAGCGTGAAATACCTAAGGAGCTAGAGATTACATCAAAGCCATGCGCTGCTGCATACTCGGCTGTCTTCTCAAAACGCATGTCGAAGCACATGGTGCAACGAATGCCACGCTCTGGTTCATTTTCCATCCCTTTGGCTAGATCAAACCAATGGTCGACGTCGTAATCGGCATCTATAAAAGGAATATTGTGCTTTTCTGCAAAGCGGATATTCTCTTCTTTACGAAGGTCATACTCTTTGCGCGGGTGAATGTTTGGGTTGTAAAAATAAATCGTGAATTCGATATCAGAGGCAATTAAAGCTTCCATCACTTCGCCTGCGCATGGCGCACAGCAGGAGTGCAGCAATAGTTTTTTGCCTTGATTCGGTAAGCTTATTTTTTCACGTTCAAACGCCTGATTCTCCATGTGTATGCTTTAATATCTTACAATTTTACGGAAATCTGGAAAAAATTGCAAAAGAAGGTGTGGTAGATGTGGCAAACGACAAAGGGAAAGCGTTTAATTTTGTATGTTTGTAACACATATGATCCATAGTCATGAGAAAGATTTCCTATATATATAAAACGTTTATTGCTGTTGCTTTGTTGGTTGGTGTGTATGCCTGTGAGCGGGAAGATGGAGAGCCGGATTTGGATACCAAAAAATTCTCGAGGTTGTATGTTTCCTTTGAGGAGTATCGTACTTCAAGCGATAACCAGACTGATACCAATCTACGGGTTATCTTTCCGGCAGACTCCTCTGAATTTGATTATGCATTTAGCTATGTTTCAAATGTGAAGGGGGGCGGCCCAATCTATTTTAATCCTTTTTTACAATCCTTAATTCATGCCAGCACCAACCAAGATGGTTATATCGATACCTCTGCGTACGTTCTTACAGTTGGTGAAAAAACAGGTTTGGTGACCAATCGTGGTCGGTTGGGAAATCGTGCGTTTACTTATGTGAAAGGGATTGCTTATCATTCGGCATCACAGCATTTATTGTTGGTAAATGGTGCCGGGGCTACTGCTGGGGTTTATCATATTTATCGTCCACTTGGACGGGATGGATATATTAAGCCTGTAAAAAAACTAAGAACATCCGGACTACCTATGTGGGGAGCTGTTTATAAGGATAATCAACTTTTTGTGACAAAAAGAGGAGAGAACGGTGGTATTTATGTATTCGATAAAATTATAACAATGGGTGTTAGTGCTGCGGACTCTACGGCAGAACTAAAACCACTGAGAACATTGAGCATTCCTGGTGCTAATAACCTTCGAGGAATGGCTTATGATACAACAAGGAATGTATTGGCGGTTGCAGATTTTGTAACAGGTGGCGCTGTGGGAACTGGACGAATACTGATCTTTGAGAAGTTTTCCGAAATGACTTCACAGACTACAATTACGCCTACGCGGATTATTACAGGTCCCGCAACATTGTTGAAGGAGCCGGTGGAGGTCGCATTAGATACGAGATCTAATGGTATATATCTCTATGTAGCGGATCGATCTAAGAAGATCCTACGTTTTAAGATTTCAGATAATGGTAATGTTGTTCCAGATAAGGAGTTGGATACTAGTGATGAAGGTACACCTGTGGGGTTAGCATTAGATACGCGAGATGCCTCTACGCTGGGTCAGTAAGATCCAGCAAGATTTGCACTTCCTTTTTCTTCTCTAGATTATCTACATGCTCGTACGAGGCAACCAAGTTGCGTAGTACGCGCCGAACAATAGCGAGGTTGTCACATGGCTTCATGTATTCATCGCTAGGTGGAAGGTTCAGTTGTTGTAGAAAGGATCGTATATCCTCTTCCCGCATGATCTGTCCACGGTTAAACACATTGATATAGAACAAGACCTCTTCCGGGTTATCTTCGTCCATATAAGCTAAAACAAAGTGTTTCGGGAGATTTATCCCATAGATTGGAATATCTAGTCGTTGGGCAACCAGGCTGTAGATACAGGCCAGTGAAATAGGATTCCCTTTTTTTGTTTCCAGTACTTTATTTAGGAATGAATTCTGCGGTGCGTGGTAATCGGTCGTATTTCCGGAAAGACCAAATTCATGAAAAAGAATATTATTCAGCAGTTTTACTTTTTCAACCGGTGTCATCTCGTACATCAGATGGTACCAAGCGTTACGCTTTAGTTCGGCGAGCTGATTGCGGACCTCATCTTCATGGAGGTTTGCATACTGATAGCGGTTCACAATCAGTAGTCCCTCCAGCAGATCTTCCTGGTTACTTATCTTCCACAGTTGGAGGTCATTTTTGACTTGGTTGAATTGGATTTTATGGATAATTTCTTCCACGCGTCCTTGTAAAAGCACATCGAATGATTGTTCCCAGTGTTGCTCCAAGAACGGGACAACCTCTGGACCAGATGAGATCAGCTTATCGGCTAATTCATGATAAATCTCCGTATCAGGATCATCTAGCAATGAAATGAGCGCTTTTAGTTCGTTTTCATTCATCGGTACCAAATTACGACTTTTTAAACGAATGCAAAAATGATGCTAGAAATAGAGCTGTCCAGGTGTAGCCGGTAATTTGCCACGTCGCAGCGCTTCTAACGGTGACGTGGCTACCTGCTTTACCTTAACTGACCATCCAACATGTGTATTGTCCGTTTGCCGTACTCTGCGTTCTTCTCAGAGTGTGTTACCTGGATAATTGTTACGCCCTCCTCGTTGAGCTGTTTGAACAGCTGCATAATCTCTTCTCCTTGCTTCGAGTTGAGGTTCCCTGTCGGCTCATCGGCCAACAGTAGTGTCGGAGATGTTGCTAACGCGCGTGCAATACCAACAATCTGTTGCTGTCCTCCCGAAAGCTGCGACGGAAAGAGGTCTTTTTTACCCACGATTCCGAAACGGTCGAGCATATCTGCAACAATAGCTTTTCGTTCTTTCCCTGGAAGATCCTTATACAGGAGGGGTGTTTCAATGTTCTCATAAACCGTTAGGTCATCAATAAGATGGTAAGATTGAAAAACATAGCCTATATGTGATTGGAAGAGGGCAGTTCTTCTCTTCGCTTTCAGAGCAAATACGTCTTCCTCCATGAAGTAATATTTACCTTCATCGGGCATATCGAGCATACCGAGTAGGTTTAGTAATGTGGATTTGCCAGATCCCGAAGGACCCATAATCGAAATAAAATCTCCTGGATCCACTTCGAGGTTTATATCCTTGAGTACATAGCTGCGTGTGCCGCCCACATGGTACCATTTAAATATGTTTTGCAGTTTTATCATGTCGTACTTTTTGAACTAAATAGCGCTAATTTGACGCGTAATTTTACCGTAATAAAAGTCAGATTTTATGTTCTTTGCGGCTTCCTGTAGTTGTTGCTTAAGTGTTTCGGATGCTGGAATCCGTTTAGTCATCTGTTGTAGCAATTCTGCTTGGTAGTAATCCGATGCAATATGACTGACTTGAGGGATGAGTAATTTCCAGTCCGATTCTTTCTCCGCTTTTTTCATTAAGCCACTTAGAATTTCCGTTTTATAATAGTCGCTCTTCATGCTTTGTACCAAAGACATGGTCTCTTGGAAATCAGGGCTTTCAATTGTTTGTGTTTTTAGTAGCTGCTTGAACAGTTCTGCTTGATAATAGTCTGAACTGGTATGACGAACTATGTGGAGAACAGCGGCTTTTTGTTCCTGATTCAGGGATTGGACATTAAGGAGTTTACTAACTGTCGTGTATCGATAGTAGTCCGATTTTATATCTTCCGTGGCTGACAAGATCGCCGTGTAGAGGTAATCTTGTTGCTCTGATTTTGTTAATAGGTCTGAGAAAATTTCGGATTGGTAATAATCACTTTCCAGTAATTGAGGTACTTGTTTTATTAGCGTGACCGACTCGGATGAAGAGATCGGTAACAGTAACAAAGCATTGATATAACGACTTCTTGCGAAATCATTGTGTAAAGAACCTAGTTCTTGAAGTACGGCCTGGGTTCCCCCTGCGGTATAGAGACGGGCGGTCCGTCTTTCAGCATCTACACCACCTTTGATCAAGGTGCTTACACAAGAGGAAATAAGTGATTGATATGTGGTATTATTTTCATCAATGATTCGTCCGTTTATTTTATATAGTACGTTGCCTGATTTATCTTCAGAGACTTCAAGCTTCTCGCCCCGCTGGCTAAAATGAATCGCTCCACCTCGAGATAGCGAGGTGATAGCCTTGTCATCTGAGCGGAGTTGTACCTGGCCCCGTACACGTAATTTCCATTCTTTATTATTGTTGATCAGTTGCCAGTTTTTATCTTCATTGGCCTGTTCTTTCGTGTTTTTTTGAACGATATTTTTTTCTTGTGCATAGGTACACGATAGTAGAGCACAGCTTAAGATTATAACTAAGTTTAGCTTTTTCATTGTTTTAATTTTTAAGGTATTATTAAGTTGTTGCGCTAAGGTTACTCATCCCGTAAACTGTTTACCGGGTTTACGCGTGCTGCACGCATCGCTTGATAGCCAATTGTGAGCATAGCAATGGCAAGAGATAACGTCCCCGCAACCAAGAATACCCACCACGGAATCTGTATCCGGAAGGTGAAATCTTGTAACCATTTGGAGAATAACCACCAAGCCAGCGGACTTGCAATGACTAAAGAAAGGAGTATCAACAAGACGAAATGACTCGATAATAATTTGACGATTTTGTATGTACTTGCACCTAGAACTTTTCGGACCCCAATTTCTTTCTTACGTTGTTCTGCAGTGAAAGCCGCTAGACCAAATAGTCCCAATGATGCGACGAATATGGTCAGGATAGAGAAGGCACTTATAACTTTATTCGTCCGGTTTTCTACTTCATATTGTTTCCGGATATAATCGTCCAGGAATTGGTAGTCGAAAGCAACTTCGGGTTGTTCTTTTGTGAACACGGCACGCACCTGATCGAGATAAGTCGAAGTGTTCGCTGTGTTATAGCGTAGAACAAAGTATCGGTAGCTTTCTGACGGATTGTTCATTCGGTAGTATACATATCCGCCAATGGCATCTTTAAGATTACTGAAATTGAAGTTTCGAACTACGCCTACGATGACAGACTTTTTCATCATTTCTGATTTTAGTGGTTGACCAATGGCGTCGGCCGGATTGCTAAAACCGAGGTAGCTTGCGACGACTTCATTTATTAACGTGTAACAAACGGTATCATTAGGCGAGATATTTTGCGGAAGATCGGATCCTGCCAAGAGATCTAAGCCCATTGTTTGTACGACTTCACCACGACTGCTACACGTACGTACGGGAAGACCTTCTGTGATGGCCCCCGCTGCGTTTATGGTTTTACCGCTCTCTCCAAAACCAGGGTAGGTTTGCAATGTTGAAATGCTTTCTGTTCCACTAATGGATAGCAGTGATTGTTTGATACTTTCGTATTTATCTACTTTAGTAATGGCTCGCATCGGAATAGTCAATATCTGTGTTGGCTTGTAGCCTAGATCTTTATCTTGAACATGCTTCATCTGTAATGAGATGACAAGCACACCGATGATGAGGATAATCGAGCAGGTGAATTGAAATACAACCAGTCCCCTGCGAATAAGCTCGGACGCAACGTTTTTATTATCCCACTTTTTCATCAGCGATAAACTTGGGATTCTTGCCATATAGAAAGCAGGATAGCTACCTCCAATTAAGGTAACGGCTAACCAAACACATAACAGGACGGCGAGGTTGCCTAAGCTCAACAAGGACGCGATGTTGATGCTCGTCCCAATCATGTTGTTAAATGTAGTTAGTAGGGCACAGGCTAGGAGTAGTCCAATAACAATGGATATAAGGGACACAATCGCTGTTTCCAGGTAAAAGCGTAGTTTAATCTCATAAGGTTTTGCCCCCAAAACTTTGCTGACACCAACTTCTTTTGCATTTTTTTGTGATCGGGCAGTCGCCAGGTTCATGTAGTTGATACAGGCTATAGCGATAATGAGCGAAGCAAGAATGAAGATTGTTTTTACGGTATTGATGTTACCTATCCGAGAAGAAGCGTCATGCTTTAAGTGGCCTGAATAGAGGTGAACTTTAGCAAGAGGCTGTAGGAAAAACTGTGTATAATACTGTTCATCTGCCGGCACATGCTTGTTAATCAAAGCTGTCGTCAGGTGTGCTACTTGATCAGCATTTGCGGTTGGAGATAGTAAGCAATAGGTTTCGTAGCTGGCATTGGACCAGTATATATCTTTTCCCATCCAGGAGTCCATAATATTAGTAAAGATATCACCTTCTATACTGCTGTTCAACGGTAGGTCTTGGAACACACCCGACACGATCATCGTATCACGCTGATTGAAAACAATCTCTTTATTAAGCGCTTCTTGTTTGCCGAAAAGCTGTTCTTTTTTACTCTGAGCGATGACAACACTTTTTGGATTGGAAAAAACAGTTTTGCTGTTCCCTTCAATAAACTTGAAATCGAATACGTTAAATAGAGCCGAGTCTGCCAGATAAATATTATTTTCCATGAAGTTCGACTCGTTCACTCTAATGGAAGCTGTCCCAGTAAAGTCCAGTTTTACGAGGCGTGCGGCCGATTTGACTTCTGGAACTTCGGCAAGCATTGTTGGAGCAACAGCATTTGGCAACTGGACCCAATTTTCATTGTTATAGGTCGGCGTTGTCTGCATGTATACCCGATAAATATTCGACTCTTTTGAAAAGTGTTTATCAAAACTCAGTTCTTGTCGACCATAGGTAAGCAAGAGTATGGCAACTGATAAACTGATGGCTAAGCCAAATATATTCAGTAAACTAAAGAAGCGGTTCTTTACAATACTGCGCCAGGCGATTTTTATATAGTTCTTTATCATGTTTTTTTGTTTAGTACTTTCTACTAGACATAAGATTAAGCTACGCAGTGTAGTTCGTAGTTCATAGTATTTAGTTTGTAGTACTTTCCTACTTCCTAATAGACACAAGATTTAGCTACGCTGAGCCCTTCGGGGTTTGTGTCTCTACTAACTACTTTCTACTCCCTACTAACTACTTTCTACTCATCTCTTAAACTATCGACAGGGTTTCCCGTTGCTGCGCGTAATGTTTGCCAAGTGATAGTTGCTAAGGCGATGGTGAGAATCAAAAGACCTGCGGCGGCGAACATCCAAACGGAAATATTAATTCGGTAGGCAAATCCTTGTAGCCAGCTGTTCATCATCCACCATGCAATCGGGCTCGCTATAATAAAGGCAATAACCATTAGCTTTACAAAGTCTCGGGATAGTAACACTACGATTTGAGTGATAGATGATCCCAATACTTTTCGAATACCTATTTCTTTAATTCGGCGGTTAATGGTGAGCAAGGCCAATGCAAATAAACCTAGACAGGCAATAACGATAGCGACAATAGCACCTCCAATAATGATCTGCGCAAAACGTTGTTCGTCTTTATACATCTTCTGGGTATTTTCATCCAGGTAGGAAGGCGCAATATTCGCCTTTGGATTTACTTTCTTCCAGATACTATTTACTTGTTCTAGGCTTTCTTGAAGGTTGTCTGTTTGAACCCGAACAAAAATATAAGCGATCTCAAAGATATTCGGATTGATGGAAAGCGTCAGCGGTTCTACTGTACGTCTCAGGTTTTGAAAGTTGAAATCGTCAATTACCCCTATAATCTGTGGGTTGCCATCCATCGCTAAGGTCTTTCCAACAACCTTTTCTGCACCACCGAGCTGGGCGGCCATCTGTTGGTTGATGAGGACGGCTGCTGTGTCGGTAGAAAAAGAACGGTTGAAATCACGACCTGATAATAGTTTTATACCTAGGGTTTGCAGGTAGTCGTATTCTATGCGCATAAAGTTGGTTGAAACTTGTCTGCCTTCATAGTCAAAACCAAAGCGGCTGGTTGACATATTGCCGTCATTCCCGCGGCCTATATTGATATCTGAAGCACTGACATGGCGTACCCATGGTTGCGCACCAAGTTCTACGCGCATTTGCTGCAAGGCTGTTTGGGGATTTATTCCTTCCCCTATTGGGATGCTGATAACCTCAGTCTTCGTGAAGCCTAACGGGCGTTCGGCGATAAAATGAAGTTGTGCGCTAATAACGATTGTCGATATAATCAAAACGATGGCGATCGCAAACTGTAGTACAGTAAGGCTGTTTCGTAAAGCGCTTCCTTTAATAGCGACGGTGCCTTTTAATACCTGTATGATATTGGTTTTAGCAATGCGCCATGCGGGATATCCACCAGCTAGCAAGGTAAGTAAAGCGAAAGCCAAACTAAAGTATAAGAGATTTAGTGGTAAGAACAATTGCTTTAGCTGAAGTTTGTAGTTCATCGCTGCATTGTACTCCGGTAGTATCAACCAGGCGAGTGTTAATCCAATGACTAAACCAATAAGACATAATAGAAGGGATTCAACCCAGAGTTGTCCAATAAGTTGTCGGGTGGTGCCTCCTAGTGTTTTGCGGGTGCCAATTTCTTTGTTTCGCGTTATTGCATTTGCTAGAGAGAGGTTGATGAAATTGGAACAGGCTATAAAGAGAATCAATGCGGCAATGAGGAGGAGTATCCATGGAAACATTGGTGAGGCACCTCTACCCAAGTCAAGATCATTACGTTGGTAGTCACTGAACGGCAGGAGATGTAACGAGATGTAGGCTCCATTTTTGTCTGCTTTGGCCCCATCGCGCTTGAGCATATCGTTGTTCTCTTTGTAGTATTGATCCATAAAGGCTTTGGCCTGTACGGTGAATTTGGTGTCGTCCACTTTATTCTTCAGCTTTACAAATACCGAATGGTTTTCATTGCTCCAATCTTCTTTTTTGACGGAGTAGTTGGGCATCTGTTCGAAACGCATCAGACTACTGAATGAAAGGCTGGAGTTTCGGGGCGTAGCTTGAATTACGGCTGTAACTTGTTTCGTCATCCAGTTTCCGTCCTGATAGATTTCTACTTGTTGCCCGACAATATTTGTGGATCCATAAAGATTCCTGGCGGTGATATCATCTAGTACGATACCGTCTAAATTTTCCAAGGCTTTGGCATTCCCCTCCAGAATCGGGAAACTAAAAATGGAAAGAAAGTCGGCATCTACATATTTGTTGGTTGATTCCAATTGCTTGTCGCCATGGCGTAAAATGACGCTGGAGTTTGCAAAGCGGCTTATTAACTCTACGTCGGGAAATTCAGCTTTTAATGCCGGGGCAAAAGGTGCGGGCATAGTGGCACTATGACGCAACCCCGATTCCGGTTCCGTTGTGGTGTAAGCCAAGCCGATGCGGTCCCGATTCTCGTGAAAAGTATCGAAAGAAAGCTCGAACATCGCTGTTAAATATAGCAAGGTTGCCGCGGCAATAGCCACGGCTATACCAATGATATGTATGGCGTTTAGTCCTTTAGCCTTTCTAAGATTACGCCAGGCTATTTTTATGTGGTTACTGATCATTGTTTTTTTAATTTTATTACTTAGTATTTAGTTCATAGTTTTTAGTTTATAGTATTTAGTTTGTAGTTCATAGTACATTCCTACTATCTACTTCCTACTATCTACCATCTACCATCTACTTCCTACTATCTACTTCCTACTATCTACCATCTACTCACTACTATCTAATGTCTACTCATCCCTCAAGCTATCTACCGGATTGACGATAGCAGCTTTGACTGCTTGGTAGCTTACGGTAAATAAAGCGATTACCGTAGCACATAATCCTGCAACGAGAAATATCCACCAGGGAATATCGATGCGATACGCAAAATCTTCCAACCATTTGTGCATCACCCACCACGCAAGGGGAGAGGCCAGCAGAATCGAAATAAATACCAATTTGACAAACTCTTTGGAAAGCATGGCCACAATCTTTCCAACGGATGCGCCCAGCACTTTACGTATACCGATTTCTTTCGTGCGCTGAAAAGCGGTAAGGGTGGATAGCCCAAATAAACCAAGGCAGCTTACCAGTATCGTCACAATTGTTGCTAAGTCAATGAGCTTCGCTGTGCGGAGATCATTTTCGTATATCTTTTTAATACGCTCTTCATTGAACTTATATTCAAATGGTGCATTAGGATATATTTTTTTCCATTCCTGCTCCATAATAGCAATCGCTCCAGACCATTTTTTTCGATCTTCTGGTAGTTTTATATTGAACATTTGCAACAAACTGCGTTTGTTGGATGACCCTAGCAACAACGGTCCCATTTTACTGCGTAACGAACGTTGGTTGAAATCTTTGTAGACCCCAACTATGGGGAACGAAACATTTTCTAAGGTGGTCAAATGTTGGCCTATTGCATCATTCGGGTTCTTTAACCCCAGTGCTTTTAATGCTGATTCGTTGATCAAGATTTCTCGCATGGTGTCACTAAATTGAATATTTTTCCCAGCGAGGAGTTCGATTTCATACAGGTCGATATAATCTTGGTCTATATATTTACGCGGTGTGTTGAGCTGTACTCTGCCGGTATCTACTTTTAAATAGTAAACGTTTCCCCAATAACTGCTATTTAAAGGTTCGTGTCCTAGTGCTACTCCTGCTATTTCGGGATGTTTTTGTAGTGCTTGCTTGTATAGAAAAGGATTTACATCTCCATGCTGATATGATTTTGTTGGCATCGTAATATTTACAACGGCATAATGACTGAACCCTAAATCCGTGTGTACGGTAAAGTCTAGTTGTTTTCCCATGATTAAAGCACAAACGATAAAGAATTGGGCGATAATGAACTGAAAAACAATTAAAGCTTTGCGGAGGCTGAGCTGTGTACCTTTGATTTTATGATCTACCTTCCCTTTAAGTGTATCTATTGAGCGGACTCTATTGATAAGAAAGGCAGGGTATATGGCCGATACCAATGTTATAAAAAGAATAAGTCCAAAGAGAAACAAACTGAGTAACCATGGATTGGTGTATTGATCTATGCTGCTGGAGACAAACTCGGGATATATATGTTTAAAGATCGTTACGATGGGCCACGATAGAAATAATGCAAGGAGTGTGATACAGAAGGTTTCTACCAGGAAGCTCATGGTAATGGACGAGGGTTTTGCGCCCAGCGTTTTTCGAATACCAATCTCTTTAGCTCGTTGCGGAACTTGTGCTGTACTTAAATTGATATAATTGATACAGGCGAGAGTAAGCAGAAATGCGCCAATGGCTATCAGACCAAAAACAACTTTCTTTTCCGTAGATGTCCCTTCGGTATCGTATTGAAGTTGAAAGTGTTTATCTAGTAGAGGGAAGGGCGCAAATTTAATTGTGGGTCCAAATTTCGCATGCTCCGGCGCCGCAATTCTATCATATTCTTTTTGTGCTACCTGGAGTAGGTGCTTTAGTGCATTTGGGTTTTTAGTTTTTACAAAAAAGAGATGGTTAGAATTCATACCCATCCAGTTATGATCTGTCCATTCTTTTTCTGGGATACTGAAAAAAATCTGACCCTGAAAACTACTTGGAAAAGATAGGTCTTTAACAATACCTGAGACAACATATTGGGTGGTGTCTCCCATGAAGGTTTTACCTATGACCTCTTGCGTACTCAATTTTGGGAAGTATTGCTTCGCTCGGGATTCCGTCAGGATAACATTATTCGGTGCCGATAGTGCGGTCTTTGCATTTCCCTCCAACCATTCGTACGGCAGCATATCAAAATAGGAAGTTCGAGTACCCACCATATTTTGGGGGTCTTCGAATGTTAAATTTTCCTCGTTCTGTCCTTGGGGTACCAAGATACGTTCGAAATACTGCGTGTAAATAGGCACAAGGAGTACATCTGGTAAAGCCTGTTCCGTCAATAAAAGAGGTAAGCCCAAAGGGATACCTGCAAAACCTTCATTTAGTTTCTCAATATCATCCAGGGATACAATTTGGTGTATATCTTCAACATCAGGTATTGCTTTCTCAAAACTAAACTCATAGTGGACAATACGGAAGATCATCCAGCATGCGCTGATTCCGATCGATAGACCCAGGATGTTCAGGAAAGTGAACAGTTTATTGCGCCAGAGATAACGAAATGTGAGTTTATACTTATTTATCATCGGTTAGTAGGTTTAAGACTGTTTATCTACAAACTTTCGCTTTTCATAATAACTTGACCATCCAGCATACGAATTACGCGGTCCGCAAATTTTGCGTCGTGCTCGCTGTGGGTTACCATGACAATGGTGGTTCCACCTTCGTTAAGCTCGCTGAGTAGTTGCATGACTTCGTTACCATTGCTGGAGTCGAGGTTTCCTGTAGGTTCATCGGCAAGGATTAATTTTGGATTATTAACTACTGCTCGTGCTACGGCTACCCGCTGCTGTTGTCCTCCGGATAATTGCTGCGGGAAGTGATTGCGACGGTGCATGATCTGCACTTTTTCTAATACTTCTTCTACACGTCGCTTGCGTTCAGCAGCGGGAACATTGGTGTACACCAAGGGGAGTTCGACATTTTCGAAGACGGTCAGCTCATCAATGAGGTTGAAGCTTTGGAACACGAAACCAATATTATGTTTACGTAGATCGGACCGTTTACCTTCCTTGTACTTTGCCACTTCTATATCATTGAATAGGTAGCTGCCCTCATCAAGATCGTCGAGTAAGCCTACAATATTTAATAAGGTAGATTTTCCACATCCTGAAGGCCCCATTACGGCTACGAACTCGCCTGGTTTTACATGGATATTGACATTATCAAGTGCGATGGTTTCCACCTCTTCGGTGCGGTAATATTTTTGGAGGTTCGTTATTTTTATCATGTTCTTTTTATGAAGTTCAGTATAAAACTATATGTTGTTCAATTTATTCGTTACGTAATTTTTTGGTTGGGTTGCTTGTTGCTGCGCGCCAAGCTTGTGAAGTAATTGTTAACAGCGCGATAACCAACGCCAGACCACCCGCCAGGGCAAAAACAGACCATCCAATAGCGATGCGGTAATTGTAATCGCTTAACCAATCACGCATAAACCACCAGGCTATAGGGAAGGCTATTAAGCAAGAAATACCGACGAGCAGCATGAATTCTCGATTCAGCATGGCTATTAAGTTACGGACGGATGCGCCTAATACTTTTCGAATACTTACTTCCCTAGCGCGTTGTTCTGCGGAGTAGGCTGCTAAGCCAAATAGACCCAAACAGGAGATAATAATGGATATGATGGCAAAGATCGAAGCTAATTTTTGAATAAAGAGTTCTGAACTAAATCTATTATTAAATGTTTCGTCGAGAAAACGATACTCGAAAGGGTAGTTGGGGTTATTCTCTTTGATGATTTTTTCAACTTGTTGAACCGTCTGTTGTAAATCTACATTGGCTTTTGTTTTGATATTTAATAAGCCTGAATTATTGTCGATTGCAGAAAAAACAATTGGACTCGGGGTCGCATACATATCATTGTACACGAAGTTTTTTACCACGCCTACAATAGTATAGGGTCTACCGCTCCAGTCGAGGATTTTGCCCGCTACCATACCATCCGGCTGGATAAGTTCTGCAAATGCTTGGTTGATGACTACAGATGTGCTATCGCCGACAAATTTAGAGCGGAAGTTGCGTCCATCATGCATGTGCATGCTGAGACTTGGGATCAGGTCTTCATCGACATTCATTAAAGAGATCAGAATATTCGCATTAGGGTCTTTACCTTCCCATTTGAAATCGCTTGTATTAGAGCCTACGTTCAAAATATTCGTATTGCTGAGTCCCACACGTTCAATGTTACCCGTCGCCAAAAGTTGTTCTTTGATAACATCTAGATGTTTGCCCATTTCTCCTTGTTGAGCTGTTGTAATAACCTGGCTGCGTTCAAATCCTAAGTCTCTATTTTTGGCATGTTGAATCTGTTGATAGATAATGATGGTGCAAATAATGAGAACAATGGATGCTGTATATTGTAAGATGACAAGGCCGCGACGAACGAGCCCAGCGGATCCCGTTTTTTGCTTGCCACCTTTAATCGTGGTTAAGGGATTAAAAGCAGATAAATAGAGAGCGGG
Source organism: Sphingobacterium psychroaquaticum (assembly GCF_004421025.1). Lineage (NCBI taxonomy): Bacteria > Pseudomonadati > Bacteroidota > Sphingobacteriia > Sphingobacteriales > Sphingobacteriaceae > Sphingobacterium > Sphingobacterium psychroaquaticum. The sequence goes on from NZ_CP038029.1 coordinate 625,991, forward strand.
ATAGCTCCCTGCCAATATACCGCAGATGAACATAATTGTTAATAGAAAACCTAGATGTAAAGGCTTTAACAAATCTACAGAAAGATCTTCACCGATTAGTGTGTTAAAAGGCTTGATGGCTAAGTAGATCAGTGCAATGGCTAGTATCGTAGATAGAAGGGCATAAAGCAATGATTCTCCTATAAATTGTGCAATCAACGATTTTCTTGATGCACCTACAACTTTACGCATACCTACTTCCTTCGCTCTTTTTTCGGAACGTGCCGTAGCTAAGTTCATGAAGTTAATGCATGCAATCAGTAAAACTATAGCTGCGATAATGGTAAATAAACGGATGTTCTTGATGTTACCTTCTTGTTCATTTCCATCTTTATCAAAAACATTGTAGGTATTCCAACGTGCCATGGGATAAAGGAAATTTGCAGAAAAGAAAACATCTCCGTTGGTTTTGCGCTTGACAAAGTCATACAGTTGCTTGTTGATTTGCTCCTGGTTCGCATTTGGTTCTAATTGGACCAGGGTCATCAAACTGTTGCTTCCCCAATTGGTTAGCCATTCTTTCCCTACTTCATATTTTTTAAAGGGTATAATCCATTTGAACTTATAACTACTATTCGTAGGAAAGTCCTTGGTTACGCCCGTTACAGTATATATTTCACTATCGTTTATCCGAATGGTTTTTCCGACTGCTGGTTGATTTCCAAAAAGTACTTGAGCACCAGATTGACTTAGTACGATGTTTTCTGGCTTATCCAGTGCTGTCTTGCGGTCGCCCTCCAAGAATTCCATGGAGAAGAGTTCGATGATTTCGGGATCTGCATAAAATCCACTTTGATACAAGCTTTTGTCGCCGACAGCGAATAATAGGGAGGTGCCCCAATCGGTACGGACTGTATGTTTGATGCCTGCAATTTCTTGCTTTATTGTCGGGCCGAGCAAACCTTGTGAGGAGTCGAATACATACGTGGTCCCATCGTATGTATGTTTGGATTTGACAATATATATATCCTCTTTGTTTGGGAAGTGGCTGTTTTTGGTTAATTGCCCTTCGACCCAAAGAAAGATAATGGCTGCGGCGGCAATCCCGACCGCAAGGCCGAAAATATTGAGGAAGCTATAACCTTTGGTTTTCCAAAGGTTACGCATCGATGTTTTAAAAATATTCGTTAACATACTTTATGGTTCTGGTTTTTAATACACTTCAACTGTTTTTTGCTTTTCCTTTTGCTGCCTGCTTCGAACGCTCTATATATGCTTTATCTACCCTTTATCTATACTCTATCTGCACTGCGGCTAACGCTTTAAAGTCTCTTCGATAACCGCAGGGTTACTATTGCGAGATCCGACTAGCGTTTAATGTTTAATTCCTGTATCTTATCGTATGTTTCATAACTTGAAACAATAACCTTGTCGCCTGCTTTTAGTCCGTTTACGACTTCATAATATTCTGGATTTTGACGGCCTAACTGCATATCTACCCGGTAAGCAGTACCTCCATTTTTATCCAGTTTAAAGATCCAATTACCGCCAGTTTGTTGATAGAAACCACCTTTTGGCAGCAGCAGTGCTTTTGTTTCATCGCTCAAGGCCAATCTAATCTGCAAGGTCTGACCTCGGCGTATCCCCGTGGGTACGGCACCTATAAATTCCATATCGACTTGAAATCTACCATTTGTTACCTGGGTATATACCTTCTTGATTTTTAAATCAAAACTTTTTCCACCGATGGTGACATTTCCAATCTGTTCAATAAAAATCCTATTAATATAGTGTTCGTCGATTTCGGCGCGTACTTTAAATCCGGTAAGGACATCGATTTGTCCTAATCGTTCACCTACATTTTTGTTTTGTCCAATTTCGGCATCAAAAGAAGTCAACTGTCCGTCCACAGGAGCACGAACGACGAGGTCTCCAACTTTTTGGCGCATGAGCTGCAACGCACTCTCTGTGCGATCAGCTGTTTGTCGGTCTTGTGATAGCTTTTGACGTGTAGAAATGGAGTCTTGGCGAAGAATCTGTTTCGTTAAGATAACACGCTGTTTTTGATAGTTGTAGTCGTTGGTTGATTTTTCGTATTCCTGTGCACCGATAGCTTGCTCCGCGTATAGTTTTTTGTTGAGCTTGTATACCCGCTCGGCCTCTCGTAAGGCCTGTTCCACATCGGCCATTTGGTTGCGGTTGTTGATCGAAACTTGTTCTGCACTCGTCCGTGCAATCTGCGCTTGTGTCAATAAGTTCAATACTTGGGTTTCTTGTTGAACCAAGCTCAGTTGTTGATCCGTATTGGATAGACGCATAATGGGATCGCCGGCTTTTAGAACGGCACCATCTTCTACATATTTTTCTTCTACTCGTCCTCCCACCGATGCATCGAGATAAATACTGTTGATAGGAAGAACGGTACCATTTATGGGAATGAACTCTTGAAAGGTGCCTTCTTTCACTTCGACAATGCTGATCCGTTCCGCTTCGACATTCAGTCTACTGTTGCCTGTAGTAAGGTAATAACTGGTACCTATTAGTCCACCAATAGCAAGAATACCGACTAAAGTCAAGATGCGTTTTTTGTTCCATTTCTTCTGTTCTATTGGTCTGTCCATTCGGCAATTGAAAAAGTAAGCGTAAAAATTAAAATTATTATGTTCTTGCTATATCATTATTCAATGTTGTGCCATTTTTATAAACGACTGTTTTTTAGTCTATTGTGTTTTTTTTGTGTGGTGTGAACTGTTCGATATCGAACAGTTGACTGTTCGGTGGTGAACAGTTGTGTGTATAGTTTGTTTGTATAGTTTTGTTTTTTAGCTAGTTAGTGTTTTGGCACGCGCTCTGCATCAGGCTTGAAAACGATTTGAATGAAAGATTTTTTTAGAATTGCTTTGTTGTTTATAGTTTATAGTAATGCAGTGCTCGTGCAGGGGCAGCCCTCCCAAGGCTTGTCCCTGACGGACTGCATATCGCTAGCCCTTAAAAGTAATCCGACCTTACGTCGATCGGAGTTAGAGGTGGCACGAAACGAAATAAATCACAAGCAGGCACAATATAATAGGCTTCCTTCCTTAAATGGGAATGTTAGCCATTCGTATAATCAAGGGCGAAGCATCAACAGTACGACGAATCAATTTGTTGATAATAGTTATTTTTCTGGTAACCAATCTTTGTCTCTGAATGGTTGGCTTTTTAAAGGTTTTGAACTGCTATACGATATTCGCCGGAAAGCGAATGCGCGAGAGGCGGGGAAGCTGGAGTTTGAAAGTTCCGTTAACGAGCTGAAGCTTGATGTCATTGCGGCGTACGTATTGGTGCTTACGGCGCAAGATATGCTCAAACAAACGGAAGCTCAGCGGGCGGTGACGGCTGAAAATGTACGTCGATCGGAGGTTTTACATCGTGAAGGTGCGGCTAAGCCTGGAGATTATTACGATTTAAAAGGACAATTGGAGTCGGAAGAAAATAATGTCCAGGATGCGCAACGTGTGTTGTACAACAATAAGCAGCGCCTTGTAGCTTTGTTAAATTGGGAGCAAGGAGAACTTCCTTTGCTACAACCACTGTTGCTGCCGGTCGAAGTTGGCATGGATACCGAAGGAGAGCTTTATGAGAAGGCGCTGGGTTTCTTGCCAAATTTTAAAGCGCTAGATTGGCGTATAAAGGAAGCGGAACAGGGAGTGAAGGTGGCGCGTTCTGGCTATTACCCTTCGTTGTCGTTTGATGCGGGGATACAATCTCGATTTTCGAGTGTAGATGATGCCGGTTACAATTATTGGCAGCAATTGAAAAACTATCCTTCAAAGGGGGCTTCCTTGACTTTACGTGTTCCTATTTTTAATCAGATGCAGGTAAGAAATCAAGTAAAGCATGCACGACTTAATCTTGATGAGGCGCTTTGGAACCGTAAGATTCAGGAGAATCGTGTGCGTGAAGAAACTGCGAAAGCGGTATTTAGTTTGACAGCGCTGCGCCAGAATGTGGGACACTTGGAGGAGCAAGAGCAGCATTATCGAGAGGCTTTTCGTATTGCGCAGGTACATTTTGATGCTGGTAATAGTAATTCGGTCCTTTTGTTGACAGCGAAGACGAAGCTTGATAATACCACTAACTCGTTGTTAATTAAGCGTTATGAATGGATTATGCAGAAATATATCAATGATTATTACGCAGGGAAATTGGAATTATAGTTATCTTAGTAGTCGGCCCTAGTTGAAAGTAATTATTGCATGCATGAAAAAATCTACCGTACTTTTTGTTGATGATGACCAAGATCTGTTAACAGCAGTCCGTATTTTACTTAAACCGCGTGTCAAACAGGTTATCGTAGAGCGTAATCCTGAGAATTTGATGCATGTTTTAGCACAGCATGTTGTGGATATCGTGTTGCTGGACATGAACTTTAAGAGTGCGATAAATACGGGGAATGAAGGTCTGTTCTGGTTGGGTAAGATTAAGTCGCAATATCCACATATTCATGTTGTTATGGTTACGGCATATGGTGCGGTTGATTTGGCTGTTCGTTCATTGAAGCAGGGCGCTTCTGACTTTATTGTTAAGCCTTGGCAAAATGAACAACTTCTAGAGACACTGACGTCTATTTCGGGAGCGGTACCTTCGTCGGGAAAGCCAAAACAGGTGAATATGATTGTCCGTAACGATAATTCGTTGATTGGTCAATCTGCTGTTATGGAGGATTTACAATATAAAATCGATAAGGTAGCTCCTACGGAAGCTAACATTTTGATTTTAGGAGAAAACGGCACTGGTAAAGATTTGATTGCGCAGGCGCTTCATCAGCGTTCGTTGCGTGCATCTATGCCTTATATTAAGGTGGATGTGGGCGCATTGACAGAGACGTTATTCGAGAGTGAGCTTTTTGGTTATAAAAAGGGTGCGTTTACAGATGCGCGGGAAGACCGTATTGGGCGTTTTGAAGCAGCGGATCAAGGCACACTTTTTTTAGATGAAATTGGGAATATCGGTTTGCATCAACAATCCAAATTATTGAGTGTTTTACAGAATCGGCAGGTCGTACCGTTGGGCTCTTATACGGGCGTGCCGATTGATATTCGTTTGCTCAGTGCGACTAATGTGCCGTTGAAATCGTTAGCTGATGAAAGCAAATTTCGAAAAGATCTAATTTATCGTATAAATACGGTGGAAATACAAGTGCCACCATTGCGGGAGCGGGGTGAGGATGTCGTGGTGTTGGCGAACCATTTTTTGCAATTCTACAATCACAAGTATCATAAAAACATTTTGGGACTAGATCATGATGCACTACAAAAGTTGCGTGGTTATTATTTCCCGGGGAATGTTCGCGAGTTGCAATATAGTTTAGAGCGGGCTGTTATTATGGCGGAAGGCGAGTCGATTAAGGGGAGTGATATTTTATTTTCTCCGATAGAGGAGTCCAATCGTGTGAATAGATTGACGGCGGAAGAGGCACCTATGAGTCAGAGCCTTGAGGATATGGAGCGAAAAGCAATTAAGTCAGCAATTGAGCGGTTTAACGGTAATATCAGTAAAGCCTCCCGGGAGTTAGGACTAACCCGTGCAGCACTTTATCGACGGATGGAGAAGTATAATATTTGATAGATGAGATCATCCACCTTTATCATTTTTATTAAGACCCTTTTTTTGGTCTCGGCGATAACGGCTGCAGCTTATCTGCTTTTTCTGAAGCTTTATGTGTATGCCGGTTTGTTGTTTGTTTTTACCGTGGTTTTAGCATTTCGATGGGCGAGTACGGAAAGAAGATTGCTGCATCATGTACTCGACTTTTCTGAAGCGGTGCGTTATCGTGACTTCACGCGTCGGTTCGCCGTGAAACATCCGGCTCGAGCGGAAGGTAAGTTGTTCAAAGCTTTTAATGATATAAACACTGTTTATAAACAGATTAGTGTTGATAAAGAAATTCAGCATCAATACCTGAATAAAGTTATTAATATGCTGGATTCCGGTATTATTTTTTACCGCGCTGACACGGGAAAAGTAGAGTGGATAAACGACGCTTTTAAGCAATTATTTCAAACACCACACCTCGGCAATATCAAAGGATTGGAGAAGCGGCATCCGGATCTGTATATAAAAACGGTCCGGATGCCTGTGGGTACGCGACAAATTGAGGCAGCAAATTCTGCGAAGGGAAAAATCAAGCTTTTGATGCATTGTGTTGAATTTGAATCACAAGAAGGTATCTTTAGGGTGGTGGTGTTTCAAAATATTAATGAGGCAATCGATCATGCGGAAACGGTGGCTTGGCAAAAACTGTTGCGGGTATTGACCCACGAGATTATGAATTCTATAGCACCCATCAGTTCATTAGCCGACACATTGCATGGACGGTTGGCAGGGGCGTATACCGCGGATGATATTGAGGACATGAAGGTCGGTATTTATACGATTAAAAGACGCAGTGAGGGCTTGTTGCAGTTTGCGAAAAGTTATCGACTTATTAATAAAGTAGATCAACCGAATTTTGTAGATCAGCAGCTCAAGGATCTTTTTGAGAATGTATATCAATTATTTGAACCGACGCTGATACAGAAAAATATTGAGTTGGATATTATTCTAAAGGATACACGACTTGTGTTACGGGCGGATACTAATTTGGTGGAACAGACGATTATAAACTTGCTGCTGAATGCGATAGACGCGGTAAAGGAAGTGTCCGATCCTTATGTTAGTATAACGGGAATGTTCCGAGAAGGACATATCGTTATTAAGGTTCAGGATAATGGGGAGGGTATGTCTCAAGAAGTTCAAGAACAAATATTTACACCATTTTTTACAACCAAGAAAACGGGAAGTGGTGTTGGGTTGACATTATGTAAGCAAATAATGTTGTTGCATAACGGAACCGTTTCTGTAGATGGTGAAGAGGGGAAGGGCAGTTGTTTTACGCTTCAGTTTCCTGCTTAAGAGCGAAGAAAAAAACTACTTTTGTGCATGCGTTACTATTGGGAACTTGTAAAACATTTTTTTTTAGCGAATAGCAGGCACGGTACGCATTCGCCTTTCGTTTATAAGCTGGCCGATACGGTTATCTACCGGGCTCCCCGGGTTGATGGGGTAGGGCTTAAATTTCCTGTTCATTTTTCTGTGCGTTATGCATCCTTGCTAAATGATATGCTCGTTTTTATGGGGCTTCAGTCGGTTGGTGACCTATCTACTACAGTGCCCACAGATGCGGTATGGCTCGATTTAACGGAAGTTTCTGTTATCGAAGTAAAGAAGTTGGTGAAGGCTGGTATGGTGGTCGTGGTGCATGAACCGTATCGCACACGTGAAACATTAGCAAAGTGGAGAAGTCTTATCGCTGATCACGATTTACAGGTGTCGATCGATTTATTTCATTTCGGATTATTATTGCATAGAGACGAGCAACGTAAGGAAAACTTTGTGTTACGTTATCCCTATACTAGATAATAGATAGTAGTTCATAGTGATTAGCATGTGAACTATCAACTATCAACTACCAACTACCAACTACCAACTATCAACGATCAACTACCAACTACAGGCTAAAAGGCTTCGCTGATACTCAAATAGAAGCCTGATTGTTTCTTTTCGCCGGATCGTTTCTCGCCATAGGCGTAGTCAAAGCGTATGGTGCTGTTGTGTTCTAGGCTAAAGAAGTATCGTATACCTGCTCCGTAACTAGGGACAAGTCGGAGGTCATGTTGTGGCGAGAAGGTACTTCCAGTTCCAGCAAAGCCAACGACACCAAATCGGGGCATAAAACGATAGCGTATTTCTGCTTGTGCAGCCGCATAATTTTTATCCTTGTATCTACCTAAGTAATAGCCGCGCATAGACATATCACCACCGAGGTCACGATAGACATAAAAGGGAATATCTTTACCATAGGTGCCGCGGTATAGCAGCTGTCCGGCTAGTGTCACTTTGTTGGATAGGGGATGAAAGGCACGGACATCCGCTTCCAGTTGGCCGCCATTGAAATTCTCACCTTTCCAAAATTTGGGTGCATAGGCATATTTTACACGTCCGTACACCCCTTTTGTCGTATACGTGGTTGTGTTTCTGTTATCGTATAAGGTGGATACCCCAAGCGCAAGATATTGTCCTCCGGTTTTTCCCGTAATAGCGGATTGCTCAAATATTCCACCAGCATCACGATCCTCAAATTTGAAGTACTCAAAATTCGCATTTACGCCGGCATAGAGTTTTGGTGCAATCTTTTGTTCGACATCTATTTTTGCACGAACGAGCTTTTGTTCCAGGAAGTCCTCGTCTTTTGCCCATGTTTCTGATCCGATACCATAAAAATTAAACGGCCAATCACGATATCGTAGTTCCGATAAGATATGATATTTATTTTCTTTGGTCCAGATATCGGTTATGAGTTTAATATTTTTTTGATTCTTGGTTGTTAATGTTCCGATCAAAATAATGTTTGATGTCCGGCTTTCCGGGTTATTTTTATCGGTAAAAAAATTATAAGTACTAGCAATTCCATACTCGAGTCCTGTTTCTTGTGCGTAGCCAACCGCAGGAATTACCATGAAACTTCCGTTCTTAGTCGAGTCTTTTTCGGTCGACAGAAATTTTTTCATGGTTTTTTTTATGATATTATTGTCTTGTGCGAAGCTTTCTTTGGCCGGTAAGATACCAAGTATGATGATCGAAATAAGGGAGGTGTTGCGAATAAAATTAAAAGCCATGAATAGTGAATTAAAATATGTGCCTGAAAAAGGCGTCGCAAGTTGTAAATTATTTCCTTGCATATCAAGTATATCGTAGAAAAAGCCATTTTTTTTTGTCAAATATTTTTGAAGTTTCATCTGAGTCGCTATCTTTGCATCATCAAAATCAAACGGATGTATTTCCAAAATGATTTAGAAAAAGAAAACGTTCTTTAACACGAAAAAAAAGTTTAAAAAAACTTGCAGATATCAAAAAATAATTAGATTTTTGCACTCGCTATCCGAAAGGAAGAGAGTTCTTGAAATAACGAGAAGTTTAAATTAAGCTTTAAAAATATTAGCCTCCTTAGCTCAGCTGGTAGAGCAACTGACTTGTAATCAGTAGGTCATTGGTTCGATTCCGATAGGAGGCTCAATAAATGCAGTGTAAGCTGCAGGTCTGGAGGGGTTCCAGAGCGGTCAAATGGGACGGACTGTAAATCCGTTGCTTCGGCTTCGAAGGTTCGAATCCTTCTCCCTCCACACTACTTATTTCGTTTCGCTAGCTTCGGCTAGCGAGCGAAATTATTGCGGAAGTAGCTCAGTTGGTAGAGCGATAGCCTTCCAAGCTATAGGTCGCGAGTTCGAACCTCGTCTTCCGCTCATTTTTTAACATTTGATTTACGTCTCTGCTTTTTTGATAAATATGTCTAATAAGGTGGGGGCATTAATCTGTAAATAAGGTTTTAGAAGCCGAAGTAGCTCAGGGGTAGAGCACTTCCTTGGTAAGGAAGAGGTCGTGGGTTCAAATCCCATCTTTGGCTCGAAAGGAAAACGTAAGTTTTCGCTTTAACAAAGGATTTAATTAAGAAATATTTTATAATTACTAATTCGCATAAACATGGCAAAAGAAAAATTTGACCGTAGTAAACCGCACTTAAACATTGGTACAATCGGTCACGTTGACCACGGTAAAACAACTACTACAGCTGCTATCACAAAAGTATTGTCTGATAAAGGTTTATCGGAAGCTCGTTCATTTGATTCGATTGACTCCGCTCCTGAAGAAAAAGAACGTGGTATCACTATTAATACAGCACACGTTGAGTACTCAACAGCGAACCGTCACTATGCACACGTTGACTGTCCAGGTCACGCGGATTACGTTAAAAACATGGTAACTGGTGCTGCTCAGATGGACGGTGCTATCATCGTAGTTGCGGCTACTGATGGTCCAATGCCTCAAACTCGTGAGCACATCTTATTAGGTCGTCAGGTAGGTATCCCTGCTTTGGTTGTTTTCTTGAACAAAACTGACTTAGTAGATGATGAAGAATTATTAGATCTAGTTGAAATGGAAGTTCGTGAATTATTATCATTCTACGACTACCCAGGAGATGATGTTCCAGTAATCAAAGGTTCTGCTTTAGGTGCATTGAATGGTGAGCCTGAGTGGGTTGAGAAAATCATGGAATTAATGGATGCTGTAGATAACTACATTCCAATTCCTCCACGTTTGACTGATCTTCCTTTCTTGATGCCTATCGAAGACGTATTCTCGATCACTGGTCGTGGTACAGTTGCAACAGGTCGTATCGAAAGAGGTGTAATCAACTCTGGTGACCCAGTTGAAATCTTAGGTATGGGTGCTGAGAACTTGAAATCTACAGTAACAGGTGTTGAGATGTTCCGTAAAATCTTAGATTACGGTGAGGCTGGTGATAACGTAGGTTTATTATTACGTGGTATTGAGAAAACTGATATCCGTCGTGGTATGGTTATCTGTAAACCAGGTTCTGTGAACCCACATACTGATTTCAAAGCTGAGGTTTACGTATTATCAAAAGCTGAAGGTGGTCGTCACACTCCATTCTTCAACAAATACCGTCCTCAATTCTATTTCCGTACAACAGACGTAACAGGAGAGATCTCGTTACCAGAAGGTACTGAAATGGTTATGCCAGGTGATAACGTTACAATCACTGTTAAGTTGATCAACGCTATCGCAATGGAAAAAGGTCTACGTTTCGCTATCCGTGAAGGTGGTAGAACAGTAGGTGCTGGTCAGGTAACTGAAATCTTAGGTTAATCTTTTAGATTATACTTGAAAATAAAAACAAGCTAATCGGCGTATGCTGGTTAGCTTGTTCTTTTCTTAGGAAAGAACGTTCTTATACATCTAAATCGTAATTGCTTCTAGCACAAGCTTTATGGTTCTCCCGCTGACATCTCGGGTAAAAAATGTTAAAAAAAGGCAAATATTATTTGCGTCAATAAGGCTTAAACGCTATATTTGCAGCAGTAAAAGAAATTCTACACGGGCATAGTTTAAAGGTAGAACGAAGGTCTCCAAAACCTTTGGTCTGGGTTCGAGTCCTGGTGCCCGTGCTAACATAATTTAGGTAAACTAAAAATGGCTAAAGTACTTGATTTTTTTAAAGACTCTTACGTCGAGATTACGGAGAAGGTAACTTGGCCTACGTGGTCACAACTGCAAAACTCTGCAGTTATCGTACTTGTGGCTTCTATTATCATTGCGTTATTAGTTTTCGTAATGGATAAAGCAGCAAGTAACTTGTTAGAGTTATTGTACGGAATCACTTCCTAATTATCATTAAATATTTATGGCAGATCAATCTTTAAAATGGTATGTAGTTCGTGCCGTTAGCGGAAAAGAGAAGAAGGTAAAACAATACGTTGAAGCAGAAGTAAGCCGCTTGGGTATACAACATTTAGTTCCACAGGTATTAATCCCTATGGAAAAGTATTACCAAATGAGAGATGGTAAGAAAGTTGCCAAAGAACGTAACTATTATCCTGGTTATGTGTTGATCGAAGCCGCTTTAGATGGTGAGATAGAGCACGCAATCAAAAACTTGAATAGCGTAATCGGTTTCTTAGGAGATAAAGCAGGTAATGCGATTCCGTTGAGACCATCTGAAGTAAACCGTATTTTAGGTAAGGTTGATGAGATGGCGGAGCAAGGTGAAGCAATCAATGTTCCTTACTACGTTGGTGAAACAGTAAAAGTAAACGATGGTCCATTCAATGGTTTCACCGGAGAAATTGAAGAAGTTCACGAGGATAAGAAGAAGCTTACGGTTATGGTTAAAGTATTCGGTCGTAAAACACCACTTGAACTTAACTACATGCAAGTAGAAAAAGAATAAGCAATGCGCTTAATAGATATAAAGAAACCCAATCATGTCAAATGGTTGGGTTTCTTTTTTTTGATTTATTTTGTTATTTTGGTTGTTAACCTGACGAATATAAGATGAAGAAAAAAACACGTGCTAGATTTATGATAGTGATTACTGTTGTGGTACTCCTAGTGGTAGGGCTTGAGCTTTTCCGAGAATTTAAATGGAGTATGTTTGGTGCATTTGTATGTCTGCTAGTTGCGTGCGGTCTGTTTGTTACGGCATATAAGCGCGCAGAAACTGAAACCTAATTTATCTATTATACATCCTAAACCTAACCAACATGAACACCCACAAAAGATTATTAAAACTAATTTTTCTTTTACCTTTTTTATTATGGGCATTATTACCTGGCTCCTTGTTTGCAAAAACTAAAGATAAGGTTATTGTGGCTTATGTTACGTCGTGGACTTCCGTTATTCCAGATCCCGCTTATGTCACCCATATTAATTATGCATTTGGGCACGTTAATAAAACCTTTGATGGTATACGTGTTGATAATGAAGCACGATTACGAGATGTTATTCTTTTAAAGAAGAAGCATCCGCATTTAAAGGTTTTACTTTCTATCGGTGGCTGGGGTTCAGGTGGCTTTAGCGAGATGGCTGCTGATCCTGGACGTCGGGGTCAGTTCGCTGCTGATTGCTTACGTGTTGTTGAATTATTTGGTCTAGATGGAATTGATATTGATTGGGAGTATCCAACAAGCAATGCTGCGGGAATTTCTTATGCGGCTGAAGATACGGATAATTTTACGTTGCTTATGAAAGATATTCGTACGGCCATCGGCGTGGAGAAGCTATTAACATTAGCTACAGCAGCTAATGGGAAGTATATCGCCTTTGCTTCGATAAATCCTTTTGTTGATTTTGTGAATATCATGACCTACGACTCTGGGAATCCACCTTTCCATCATGCGAGTCTGTTTCGTTCCGATAAGTCGGGAGGTGTTACCTGTGAGGAAGCCATTGCAGCTCATGTTGCTGCAGGCATGCCCATAGAGAAGTTGGTTCTTGGGCTTCCATTTTATGGTCGGGGTAATAAAACGGATGTAAAAACATTTATTGATTACAGAGACATATTGCAACTGGAGGGCTTGGAGCGGAAGTGGGATGATGTTGCGAAGGCGGATTATATGGTGAATAAGGGCGGTGATTTTGTCTTGACCTTTGAGACACCAGAATCGATTCGGCTAAAGTGTGAATATCTGTTACAACGAAACATGAAAGGGGCCATGTATTGGGAGTACGCCGGAGATACGAATGACGGTATTTTGCGGAAGACAGTATTCGAGGGTGTATTTGGAAAGTAGTGGGCGGGATAAAAATATTTACAACGTAACCTTTTGTAATTCAAAACTTATTATTATCTTTGCACCTCGTTTAGTTGTATAACTGTGTTGTACGCTAATCGAGAAAAATAAATGTTACAGTTTGCTTCCAACTTACTAACAGACATTTAACATATTAAATTCAAAACAAAATGGCAAAAGAAGTCGGTGCGTTAGTAAAATTACAAGTTAAGGGCGGTGCTGCAAATCCATCTCCACCAGTAGGACCTGCATTAGGTGCTAAAGGTGTGAACATTATGGATTTTTGTAAGCAGTTCAATGCACGTACGCAAGACAAACCAGGGCAAGTATTGCCTGTTGTCATTACCGTTTACACGGACAAGTCGTTTGACTTTATTATCAAGACTCCACCAGTAGCGATTCAGTTGAAAGATGCTGCAAAGCTTAAAAGTGGATCTGGCGAGCCTAACCGTAAAAAAGTTGCTAACATTACATGGGAGCAAGTTGAGGTTATCGCGAAAGATAAAATGGTCGATTTGAACGCGTTTACAGTAGAGGCAGCAATGAAAATGGTTGCTGGTACGGCGCGTAGTATGGGAATTACCGTATCCGGTAACGCTCCTTGGAACAATTAATTAACGAAATCAATTTAAGAAAGTGGCTAGATTAACAAAAAATCAAAAAGCGGCACTATCCAAAATTGAAGCTGGTAAAGCATATTCTTTATTAGAAGCTGCGGCTTTAGTAAAGGATATTACAACGACCAAGTTTGATGCTTCTGTGGATATCGACGTTCGTTTAGGCGTGGATCCTCGTAAGGCAAATCAAATGGTTCGTGGTATAGCAACATTACCTCACGGAACTGGTAAAACCGTTCGCGTTTTAGTTTTGTGTACTCCTGATAAGGAAGAAGAAGCAAAAGCGGCTGGTGCAGATCACGTAGGTCTTGACGATTATATCAGCAAAATCGAAGGTGGTTGGACTGACGTTGATATCATTATTACTATGCCTAGTGTGATGGCTAAAGTTGGTAAACTTGGACGTATTTTAGGTCCTCGTAACTTGATGCCTAACCCTAAAACTGGTACAGTTACTACAGAAGTAGGAAAAGCTGTAACAGATGTAAAAGGCGGTAAGATCGATTTCAAAGTAGACAAAACAGGAATCATCCATACTTCAGTTGGTAAAGTGTCATTCTCTCCAGAGAAGATTTATGAAAACGCGTTAGAGGTATTACAAACTATCTCTCGCCTTAAACCTTCAGCTGCAAAGGGAACATACTTCAAAAGTATTCACATCTCTTCAACTATGAGTCCTGGTATTCATATTGAAACTAAATCAGTAGCGGGTATTTAATCATGAGAAAAGAAGAAAAACAAGAAATTGTTCAAGCTTTAGCCGAACAGATTAAATCTTATGGTAATTTTTACATTACTGACACTGCTGATCTTAGTGTAGAGAAAATCAACAACATTCGTCGCAAATGTTTTGAGCAAGGTATTGTGATCAAAGTGGCTAAGAACACGTTGATCAGTAAAGCCTTACTTGAAGCTGGTATCGATTCAGAAGAATTACGTAGCGTTCTTAAAGGCGCTTCTACATTATTCCTTTCTGAGAGTGGAAATGCGCCTGCTAAGTTGATCAAACAATTACGTAAAGAAGGTGATAAGCCTGTTTTAAAAGCAGCTTACATCCAAGAAACTGCGTTTGTTGGTGATGATCAATTGAATGCATTAGTTACCCTTAAATCTAAGGACGAGCTTATTGCAGACGTTATCGCATTACTACAATCACCTGCGAAAAATGTTATTTCTGCACTTCAATCAGGTGGAAATACTATTTCAGGTTTAGTAAAAGCTTTAGAACAAAGAGACTAACGAACACTCTTTTCAAAAAACAGTTCGTGCATTAATTAAAAATTATTTATTAAGTACATTCAAAAATTCAAAATAAAATGGCAGATTTAAAACAACTTGCTGAACAGTTGGTTAACTTAACGGTAAAAGAAGTTAAAGAATTAGCTGATATCTTAAAAGACGAGTACGGTATTGAGCCTGCTGCTGCTGCTGTTGCAGTTGCTGCTGCTCCTGCTGAAGGCGGTGCTGCTGCTGCTGAAGAGAAAACATCTTTTGATGTTATCTTGAAAGAAGCTGGTGGTCAGAAATTAGCTGTAGTTAAATTGGTTAAAGATTTAGCTGGTCTAGGCTTGAAAGAAGCTAAAGATTTAGTAGACGGCGCTCCTAAAGAGTTGAAAGCTGGTGTTACTAAAGACGAAGCTGAAGCGTTGAAAAAACAATTAGAAGAAGCTGGAGCTGTTGTTGAGATCAAGTAATCTCACATATTAAAGCACCTAAAAGGTTTAGACTCTGTCAAGTTTTTGACAGAGTCTATTCCTGTTTTATATTATTACATGTGTCAAATGGGTGCTGACATTTGACAAAACCATGATTTCAGCATAGTTAGCTCAGTTTTTTTAAAACTAAAAATCTTATTCCCTTGGCAAACAATAATATTCAAAACGAAAGAGTGAATTTTGCTACAAGTAAGAAGGTAATCGATTATCCGGATTTCTTGGACGTGCAATTGCAATCTTTCAAGGAGTTTTTTCAACTTGAAACTACTTCTGACAACCGCCATCAGGAAGGGCTGTTCAAGGTTTTCGCAGAAAACTTCCCTATTTCTGATTCAAGAAACATCTTTGTACTGGAGTTTTTGGATTACTTTATTGATCCACCGCGTTACGATATCCGAGAGTGTATTGAACGAGGGCTCACATATAGCGTTCCATTGAAGGCTAAGTTAAAGTTGTCTTGTAATGATGAGGAGCACGAGGATTTCGAAACCATTGTACAGGATGTATATCTTGGAACAATCCCTTACATGACACCAAAAGGTACATTTGTTATCAATGGTGCCGAGCGCGTAATCGTTTCGCAGTTACACCGCTCACCTGGCGTATTCTTTGGTCAGAGTAGACACACAAACGGTACTAAACTTTATTCTGCAAGGGTAATTCCTTTTAAAGGATCATGGATCGAGTTTGCTACAGACGTAAACAACGTGATGTATGCTTACATCGACCGTAAGAAAAAATTCCCAGTTACTACTTTATTACGTGCGATCGGTTACGATTCGGATAAAGATATCTTAGAATTATTTGATCTTGCAGACGAGGTTAAGGTTAGTAAATCGGGATTAAAGAAATACGTTGGTCGTCGTTTAGCGGCTAGGGTATTGAAAAAATGGATCGAAGATTTCGTTGATGAGGACACTGGTGAGGTGGTTTCTATCGATAGAAATGAGATCATTTTAGAACGTGAAACTGTTTTAGAGGAAGATCACATTGACTTGATCATTGACGCGGGTGTTAAATCTATCATTCTTGCAAAAGAAGATGCTTCGAACAACGCGGATTACTCTATCATATATAATACATTACAGAAGGATACTTCAAACTCCGAAAAAGAAGCGGTGGAGCATATCTACCGTCAATTGCGTAACGCGGAACCACCTGATGAAGAAACAGCACGTGGTATCATCGAACGCTTGTTCTTCTCGGATAAACGTTACGATTTAGGTGATGTTGGTCGTTACCGCATCAACCGTAAATTGAAACTTGATACGCCTGATGAAACAAAAGTATTAACGCGCGAAGATATTATCGCGATCGTGAAGTACTTAATCAACTTGATCAACTCTAAGGCTGAGGTGGATGATATTGACCACTTATCGAATCGTCGTGTACGTACGGTAGGTGAGCAATTATACGCTCAATTTGGTGTTGGTCTTTCTCGTATGGCTCGTACAATCCGTGAGCGTATGAATATTCGTGATAACGAGGTATTCACGCCTACAGATTTGATTAACGCGCGTACGTTATCATCGGTAATCAACTCCTTCTTCGGAACGAACCAATTGTCTCAGTTTATGGACCAAACCAACCCATTGGCGGAGATTACGCACAAGCGTCGTCTGTCAGCTTTAGGTCCTGGTGGTCTTTCTCGTGAGCGTGCCGGTTTCGAGGTTCGTGACGTTCACTACACACACTACGGTCGTCTTTGTACTATTGAAACGCCAGAGGGTCCAAACATTGGTTTGATTTCTTCTCTAGCGGTACACGCGAAGATCAATAACTTAGGTTTCATCGAAACACCATACCGTAAGGTAGAAGATGGTAAAGTCGTTGTTGACCAGCCAGTTGTTTATCTATCTGCGGAAGATGAAGACGGTAAAACTATCGCACAAGCAAACGCACAGTACGATGATAAAGGTAACTTTGAGGATCCAAAAGTAAAAGCAAGATACGAGGGTGACTTCCCGATTATTGAGCCTGAGCGTTTGGATTATATGGACGTTGCGCCAAACCAAATTACATCTATCGCGGCTTCATTAATTCCTTTCTTGGAGCATGATGATGCCAACCGTGCCTTGATGGGATCGAACATGCAGCGCCAAGCGGTGCCATTGTTGCGCCCATCTGCACCGATCGTAGGTACAGGATTGGAAGGACGTGTTGCTTCTGATTCACGTACATTGATCAACGCAGAAGGTAATGGTGTTGTGGAGTATGTAGATGCCAATGAAATTAAGATTCGTTACGAACGTACAGACGATGATCGTTTGGTTTCGTTTGATGATGATATTAAGACATATACTCTTACTAAGTTCAAGAAAACCAACCAGAATACATGTATCAACTTGAAACCAATCGTTATCAAAGGCGAGAAAGTTTTCAAAGGTCAAGTATTATGTGAAGGTTATGCGACAGAAAATGGTGAGTTAGCATTAGGTCGTAACTTAAAAGTAGCGTTCATGCCTTGGCAAGGATATAACTTTGAGGATGCGATCGTAATCTCTGAGCGTGTTGTATCACAAGATTTGTTCACTTCATTACATATTGAAGAGTTCGAATTAGAAGTACGTGACACCAAACGTGGTGAGGAGGAATTAACAGCTGATATCCCGAACGTATCAGAAGAAGCGACTAAAGACTTAGACGAAAACGGTATTATCCGTATTGGTGCTGAAGTTAATGGTGGTGATATCTTGATCGGTAAGATTACGCCAAAAGGAGAGTCTGATCCTTCACCGGAAGAGAAACTTCTACGTGCGATCTTTGGTGATAAAGCAGGTGATGTGAAAGATGCTTCTTTGAAAGCTTCTCCATCATTGAAAGGTGTTGTTATCGACACTAAATTGTTCTCGCGTGCGAAGAAAATGTCTAAAGAAGTTGAAAGAAAAGCTTTAGATAAACTAGAAGTAGCGCACGATAGAGCGGTGAAGTCATTGAAAGAGCGTTTGGTTGAGAAATTATTTACAGTTGTAAATGGTAAAACGAGCCAAGGTGTATACAATGTGTATAAAGAGCTTTTAGTACCTAAAGGAGCGAAGTTCACACAAAAAATCCTTATGGATTTAGATTATACGCACATCAACCCAACTGGATGGACTACAGACGACGATAAAAACGAGTTGATCAAATTGGCTCTACACTTCTATAACATTAAAGTTAATGAAGAGCTAGGTGCTTTCAAACGCGATAAATTCGCTATTTCAGTCGGTGATGAGCTTCCTTCAGGTATTGTTCAGATGGCTAAAGTTTATGTTGCTAAAAAGCGTAAACTAAAAGTAGGTGATAAGATGGCGGGTCGTCACGGTAACAAAGGTATCGTTGCACGTATTGTACGTGATGAAGATATGCCTTTCTTAGCAGACGGAACACCAGTCGATATCGTTTTGAATCCACTAGGGGTACCTTCACGTATGAACTTGGGTCAGATTTACGAAACCGTTTTAGGTTGGGCTGGCCAGAAGTTAGGTATGAAGTTCGCTACACCAATCTTCGATGGTGCCGAAATGGGACAAGTAGAAGAGTGGATCGAGAAAGCAGAATTACCAAAATCAGGTAGAACATACTTGTACAACGGTCTTACTGGTGAGCGTTTCGATCAGCCGACTACCGTGGGTGTTATCTACATGTTGAAATTAGGTCACATGGTAGATGATAAGATGCACGCACGTTCAATCGGACCATACTCATTGATTACGCAGCAACCGTTAGGTGGTAAGGCACAATTTGGTGGTCAGCGTTTCGGAGAGATGGAGGTTTGGGCACTTGAGGCATTCGGTGCATCTAACATCTTGCAAGAGATCTTGACTGTTAAGTCCGATGATGT
Organism: Sphingobacterium psychroaquaticum; assembly: GCF_004421025.1. Classification (NCBI taxonomy): domain Bacteria; kingdom Pseudomonadati; phylum Bacteroidota; class Sphingobacteriia; order Sphingobacteriales; family Sphingobacteriaceae; genus Sphingobacterium; species Sphingobacterium psychroaquaticum. Next base: position 645,297 of record NZ_CP038029.1, read on the forward strand.
TGTGGGTCGTGCTAAAACTTACGAAGCGATCGTGAAAGGCAATAACTTGCCGACACCTTCCGTTCCTGAATCTTTCAACGTATTGGTTCACGAATTGCGCGGATTAGGTTTAGATATCACATTAGATTAATAAAAGTAATAGGTCTGACAAGTATGCATGTACTTGTTAGACTTTTACATACAGCTTTAACTTTTTATAAGGTATGTCTTACAAAAAAGATAATAAAATTAAAAGTAACTTCACATCGATTACGATTAGCTTATCGTCTCCAGAAACAATTTTGGAGCGTTCTAGCGGTGAGGTTACGAAACCAGAGACGATCAACTACCGTACGTACAAACCCGAGCGTGATGGTTTATTCTGTGAGCGTATTTTTGGTCCTGTAAAGGACTACGAATGTCACTGTGGTAAATACAAGCGTATCCGTTATAAAGGTATCGTATGTGACCGTTGTGGTGTTGAAGTTACAGAGAAGAAAGTACGTCGTGAGCGTATGGGACATATCAGCTTGGTTGTTCCTGTAGCACACATTTGGTACTTCCGTTCGCTTCCGAACAAGATTGGTTATTTACTAGGTCTTCCAACTAAGAAGTTGGATATGATCATCTACTACGAAAGATATGTGGTTATCCAAGCCGGTATCAAAGAGGATGATGGTATCAGCTTTATGGACTTCTTAACGGAAGAGGAATATCTAGATATCTTAGATACGTTACCAAAAGAAAACCAATACTTGGATGATAATGATCCACAGAAATTCATCGCTAAGATGGGTGCTGAGGCATTAGAAGAGTTATTGAAACGTATTGATTTAGATCAGTTATCATACGACTTGCGTCACCAAGCGGCGAACGAAACTTCGCAGCAGCGTAAAAATGAGGCGTTAAAGCGTCTTCACGTGGTGGAAGCATTCCGTGGTGCTAATACACGTATCGAGAACCGTCCGGAGTGGATGATCGTGAAGATCGTTCCTATTATTCCACCAGAGTTGCGCCCATTGGTGCCTTTGGATGGTGGTCGTTTCGCTACATCCGATTTGAACGATTTATACCGTCGTGTAATTATCCGTAACAACCGTCTTAAGCGTTTGATCGAGATTAAAGCACCAGAGGTAATCTTACGTAACGAGAAGCGTATGCTTCAAGAAGCGGTAGATTCATTGTTCGATAACTCGCGTAAAGTAAATGCGGTTAAGACAGAAGGTAACCGTGCTTTAAAATCATTATCCGATATCTTAAAAGGTAAGCAAGGTCGTTTCCGTCAGAACTTACTTGGTAAGCGTGTGGATTACTCGGCACGTTCGGTAATTGTTGTAGGACCTCACTTGAAGCTCCACGAATGTGGTCTTCCTAAAGATATGGCTGCGGAGCTTTACAAACCGTTCATCATTCGTAAGATGATTGAGAGAGGTATCGTAAAGACTGTAAAATCAGCTAAGAAAATCGTTGACCGTAAGGATCCGGTTGTATGGGATATCCTAGAGAATGTATTGAAAGGACACCCAGTGTTATTAAACCGTGCACCTACGCTTCACCGTTTGGGTATCCAGGCTTTCCAACCAACCTTAGTTGAGGGTAAAGCAATTCAGTTACACCCATTGGTATGTACGGCCTTCAACGCGGATTTTGACGGTGACCAGATGGCGGTTCACTTACCTTTAGGTAATGCTGCAATTTTGGAAGCCCAAATCTTAATGCTTGCTTCGCACAACATTCTTAACCCGGCTAACGGTTCTCCAGTAACGGTACCATCTCAGGATATGGTATTGGGTCTTTACTATATTACTAAAGGCCGTCGTTCAACTGCAGACCGTAAGGTGCGTGGTGAGGACATGACTTTCTATTCTGCTGAAGAGGTAATCATTGCCTTGAATGAGAATCAGATTGATCTACATGCCCACATCAAGGTTAAGACAAACAATAAAAACAAACAAGGACAAATCGTTAATTCGATTATCCCAACAACAGTAGGACGTGTAATCTTTAACCAGATTGTTCCTGAGGAGATGGGCTTCATTGACGAATTGTTGACTAAGAAATCGTTGCGTAATGTCATCGGTGAGATTGTGAAAAATACGGGTATGGCTCGTGCTGCACAGTTCTTGGATGATATGAAAGAGTTAGGATTCCAAACAGCCTTCAAAGGTGGTTTGTCATTCAACTTGCAAGATTTAAATATCCCAGCTGCTAAAGTTGATTTGATTGCACAAGCGACCAATGAGGTTGATGAGGTAATGAACAACTATAACATGGGTTTCATTACGAACAACGAGCGTTACAACCAGATTATCGATATCTGGACGCGTATCAACAACAAGTTGACGGCACACGTAATGGATATTTTATCGAACGATAATCAAGGTTTCAACTCGGTATACATGATGTTGGATTCTGGAGCGCGTGGTTCCAAAGAGCAGATTCGTCAGCTTTGTGGTATGCGTGGTTTGATGGCTAAGCCACAGAAATCTGGTACATCAGGCGGGGAGATTATCGAAAACCCGATTTTGTCCAACTTTAAAGAAGGACTATCGGTACTCGAGTACTTTATCTCTACCCACGGTGCGCGTAAAGGTCTTGCCGATACGGCCTTGAAAACAGCCGATGCGGGTTACTTAACTCGTCGTTTACATGACGTTGCTCAAGATATGATCGTTGTTGAACAAGATTGTAACGGTCTTCGTGGTATCTATAAGTCTGCACTTAAAGAGAACGACGATATCGTTGAACCATTGTTCGATCGTATCTTAGGTCGTACGCCTCTAAATGATGTTGTTCACCCGGAGACAGACGAACTTATCGTTGCTGCGAATGGCGAGATCGATGAGGAGATTGCAGCAGCTATCGAAGCGGCTGGTATTGAAGGTATCGAAATTCGTTCGGTATTGACATGTGAGTCTAAGCGTGGTGTTTGTGCTTCCTGTTACGGACGTAACTTGGCGTCTGGTAAACGTGTACAACTTGGAGAAGCGGTTGGTGTTATTGCAGCACAGTCTGTCGGTGAGCCAGGTACACAGCTTACACTTCGTACTTTCCACGTGGGTGGTACGGCCTCTAACATTGCGGCCGACTCTAGTATCGTGGCGAAGTATGAAGGTAAAATCGAATTTGAAAACGTTCGTACGGTTGCGAAAGAAGGCGAAGATGGCCCTTACCAAGCGGTAATTGGTCGTTCTGGCGAGCTTCGTATCGTAAATGATGATAAGAAAGTTCTTTATACACAAGTTATTCCTTACGGAGCTAACTTGTATGTAAATGAAGGTGATAAAGTTGAAAAAGGAAAGCTTCTTGTTGACTGGGATCCATATAACGCTGTTATTATCTCTGAGTTTGCAGGTAAGATTGAATTTGAGGCGATTATCGAAGGTGTAACCTTCCGTGACGAATCTGATGATCAGACAGGTCACAAAGAGAAAGTTATTATCGAGACTCGTGATAAAACGAAAAACCCGACGATCAAAATTACAGATCTAACAGGCGATGCGTTACGTTCATACAACATTCCTGTAGGGGCACACGTTTCGGTTCAGGATGGTCAGAAAATCAAAGAAGGTACGATCTTAGTTAAGATTCCTCGTGCGACAGGTAAGACCCGAGATATTACAGGTGGTTTACCACGTGTAACGGAATTATTCGAAGCGCGTAACCCTTCTAACCCAGCTGTTGTAACAGAGATTGATGGTGTGGTAACCTTAGGTGGTGTTAAACGTGGTAACCGTGAGATTTCGATCGAGTCTAGAGATGGACAGATCAAGAAATACTTGGTTCCACTTTCTAAACACATCCTAGTACAGGATAATGACTTCGTGAAAGCGGGTATGCCATTATCTGATGGTTCGATTTCACCTTCTGATATCCTTTCGATCAAAGGCCCTGCAGCGGTTCAAGAGTATATCGTTAATGGTATCCAAGAGGTTTACCGCTTGCAAGGGGTAAAAATCAATGATAAACACTTTGAAACCATCGTTCACCAAATGATGCAGAAAGTGAATATCGAGGATCCAGGAGATACACGTTTCTTAGAGAAAGAAGCTGCTAACAAATGGGACTTCATGATCGAGAACGATTCGTTGTTCGACAAGAAAGTTGTTGTTGATGCAGGTGATTCTACAACCCTTCGTCCAGGACAGATTGTAACGTTGCGTAAGTTACGTGAAGAGAATTCTACTTTGAGACGTCAGGATCAAAAAACAGTAGAAGTGCGTGATGCTATTCCTGCAACTTCGAGTCCATTGTTACAAGGTATTACAAGAGCCTCTTTAGGTACGAAATCGTTCATTTCAGCAGCTTCCTTCCAGGAAACTACGAAAGTGTTGAACGAGGCCGCTATCGCAGGTAAACGTGATGACTTGTTAGGCTTGAAAGAAAACGTAATTGTTGGTCACTTGATTCCTTCAGGTACTGGTTTACGTGAGTACGGAAGTATCATCGTAGGTTCTCGCGAAGAGTACGATCAATTGTTAGCTTCTAAAGAAGAAGATTAATTAGACGATACTATTTAATAAAAAAGGTTAGTGCGCAAGCACTAACCTTTTTTTTGTACCCAAGATAGGAGTAATTTGCAGCGCTCAGACAACCACTCGTCGTTTGTCGCATCTGGAGGTGCTTGAAACAGTTTGGACCCGAGTCCTACAGCGTATACCCCCGCTTTGAACCATGCGTCAATATTGTTTTCTTCCACATCAACCCCACCGGTTGGCATAAATTTGGTATTCGGGAAGAGTGGCTTAATGGATTTTAAGAAGTTGGGTCCTAATGTATCACCCGGAAACAATTTTACTAAAGGAGCTTGTACTGCTTCCGCTTGCGCGATTTCAGTTGGCGTCATACAGCCTGGAATCCAAAGAATACCTTTTTCCAGTGTTTCTTTTGCGATAGCGGGTACGATGACAGGACTCACAATAAATTCAGCACCAAGTTTAACGTATGTTTTCGCTAACTCGGGGGTCTTAATGGTTCCGATGCCTAGTTTTAAGTCGATCAGGTGTTTCTTTTTATACGCCAATAATGCTTCAAAATTTTCGACCGCTTTTTCTCCACGGTGTACGAATTCAAATACGCGTATCCCGCCACGGTAGCATGCATCTACAACCGCAATACAGGTCTCCAGATCGTCGTGATAAAAAACGGGAATCGCGGGATATGTTTTAATGTGGTTCAGTATATTTTCCATGTTAGTCTATTTTTCCATTTCCAAAATCACCTTTTACGAATAGCTTTTGAAAGCCTGCTCCGGTGGCTGTATCGACGATTTGCTGGGGCGTCATCTCGTGTCGAAGCGCGTGTATAAAACCGGCCATAAAGGCGTCGCCGCTCCCGATCCGATCGATTACCGCGTTGGTTTCATGCGTTGCGGATACGGTATGGTTTTCTCTTGTATGGTATGTTCCGTAAAAAAGATTATGTGTCGGGTTATCCATAAAGCGGAACGTATAAGCGATATGTTTACAGGTTGTGAATTTTTGAAATATTTCATTTGCCGACTGTTGAGCGGCTTTCATATATGTCTCTTTCGATGTGTAGCGGTCTAGGTTGCTATCCACTTGGGTTCCCAACATTTTGTTAGCGGCCCAAATATTACCCATTATCACATCACAATACGATATGAGCGTTGGCATTACCTCCAATGGTTCCACACCATATTGCCATAACTTGTTTCGATAATTTAGGTCTACGGAGATTATGATTCCTCTTTCCTTTGCGGCCTGTAGTATCTGTTGCATCACTAGCGTGAGGTTTTCATTTAATGCGGGGGTCAAGGCTGTCCAGTGTAACCAATCTACATCTTGTAGGAGATCGTCTATATCGATATCTGCGCGGGTTAGTTGGCTGAAACTGGAGTACTTTCGATCGTAGATGACTTCTCCTTTGGATAAACCATTTGCTGACAGTAGGAGATAGGTTCCTATGCGATCACCCTTGAAAAGTGTTTTAGCAGTATCTACGCCATACTTCTTCAAGATATCAATAATCTCGTTCGACAATGCATTTTCGGGAAAAGCACTTACATAGCTGACGGCATTATCCATCTGTGCCAATGCGGTTGCGACATTGGCTTCTGAGCCGCCAGGGTAAATAGATAAAAAATTATTTTCTGCTTCGAAAAAGCTTGTACCAACACTTTGCTGCCGGATAAGGATTTCGCCAAATGCAAGAATCTTTTTCATACTGAGTTTTCGGTTTAATGGCTTTAAGTTACTTTAATTTTCTCTATTTGACGCTTTCGTTTTTACGCAATCGTTATCGTTGATTATTAGGCGAAAATTCGTTGTGCCCACAGAAAATAAGTATTATTGGGTATTATAAACTGTGTTATCAAAATGAATGTTTTAGAGCGTTTCTCTTTAAAAGGGAAAGTTATCGTGATCACCGGCGGAACGGGCGTTTTGGGGGGATCTTTTGTAAAGGCGATCGCCGAGGCGGGTGCTAAGTTGTGTATTATTGGGCGAAGTGAAGAAAAAGCGTTAGAACGGGTCCGGTTAGCGGAATCGTATGGAGCGGAAGCTATTGCCGTTGTGGCCGATGTGATGGATGAACAGTCCATGATATTGGCAAAGGATGTTATCCTGCGTAAATGGGGAACGATAGATGGCTTGGTCAACGCGGCGGGTGGTAACATCCCTGGGGCAACTATTGGGCCGGATCAGGATCTTTTCGATAATAAGATTTCGGATACTATTAAGGCAATTGAGCTTAATTTATATGGAACGATTATTCCCACGCTAGTTTTAGGCGAGGTAATCGCCAAGCGGGGGAGTGGCGCAATCGTGAATATTTCTTCATTGACTGCCAAAAGACCTTTTACACGGGTGCTCGGCTATACCGTTGCGAAGCACGGTATTGATGGTTTTACCAAATGGATGGCTGCTGAATTGGCTTTACGTTATTCGGACAAGGTTCGTGTAAATGCTATTGCACCGGGGGTATTTTTGACGGAGCAGAATCGTTCTTTACTAACAAAAGAAGACGGCAGCTATACGGATCGTGCGCAACGTATTGTTAATGGGACTCCATTTTCGCGTTTAGGTGATCCATCCGAATTGGAGGGGACGTTAATTTATCTTCTGAGTGATGCTGCAAGCTTTATATCGGGGGAGACAGTTTTTGTGGATGGTGGTTTTAATGCATGGACTGGTGTATAATGGGGAAACTTTTCTTAGAACAAACATGGCGTTGGTACGGTCCCAATGATCCTGTAACATTACAAGATATCAAGCAAGCAGGCGCGACTGGTGTAGTCACGGCATTACATCATATTCCGCATGGGGAGATATGGCCGATAGCTGATATAATGGAGCGAAAACGTATCATTGAAGAGGCTGGGTTACGCTGGTCGGTGGTAGAAAGTGTGACCGTGCACGAAGCAATTAAGACGCGTTCAGGAAATGTTACACATTACCTCGAAAACTATAAACAGAGTTTACGCAATCTTGGGGCCTGTGGTATAAAGACTGTTTGTTACAACTTTATGCCGGTCCTCGACTGGACGCGGACGGCGCTTGATTTGACGATGACCGACGGTTCAAAAGCACTTTACTTCAATTGGATCGATCTGGCTATCTTTGATATTTTTATCCTCGAAAGACCTGACGCAAGAGATTCCTATTCAGAAGCTGTTGTAGAGCAGGCACAGGAGAAATACAGTTCTTTTGTGGAGGCCGATAAAAAAGCATTGAAAAATAATGTCCTTATGGGCATTCCCGGAGAGAAGGATGCGTCTTTGCTTGATCTTAAAAATAGTATTGAGGTTTATCAAAAAATTGGTTTCGAAGGACTGCGGGACAATCTTCTTTTCTTCTTGTCGGCTATTGCCGGTGTTTGTGAGGAGCTTGGTATAAAGATGACAATTCATCCTGATGATCCACCATATCCCATATTGGGATTACCTCGAATAGCGAGTAACCTATCAGACCTATTATATATTCTTCAAGGTGTTGATAAGCCATTTAATGGGATTTGTTTTTGTACGGGTTCACTAGGTGCAGGACCAATGAATGACCTTCCTGATATGTTTCGACAAGTTAAAGATCGTGTTCATTTTGCGCATTTAAGAAATGTAAAGCGCGATGTGTTGGGTAGCTTCTATGAAGCTGATCATTTGGATGGGGATGTTGATATGTATGCGGTGATGAAAGAGTTGGTCGCTGAAAATCAAAAGCGAGATGTGCCTATTCCGTTTCGACCTGACCATGGCCATCAGATGTTGGATGATTTACATAAAGAGACTTTTCCGGGCTATTCGGCTATTGGAAGACTACGTGGATTGGCCGAATTGCGGGGATTAGAATTGGGGATTATTCGCTCTTCCTAAATAAAACCAAACTGATTTTTAACCTTGTATGATAAACCAATTATGATGACTAAACCGACAACGTATAGATGGACCATCTGTGCTTTACTGTTCTTCGCTACAACTATAAATTACCTTGACCGACAAGTGTTGTCTTTGACTTGGAAAGACTTCATTGCGCCGGAATTTCATTGGACAAATAATGATTACGGAAATATTACAGCTTTGTTTTCTATTTTCTACGCTGTCTCCATGCTATTTGCGGGGCGTTTTGTGGATTGGATGGATACGAAGAAGGGATTTCAATGGGCGATTGGTGTATGGTCAGTAGGTGCAATTTTACATGCTTTTTGTGGGATTGCTACGTCAGGCGTTATCACGGGCAACTGGTGGGTTGGTTTTCATGAGTCTAAGGCGATTATTGCGACAGTAAAGGATGTATCTCGGGTCATTAACGTGAGTGTTGTTTTATTTATTTTTGCGCGCTTTGTGCTCGCTGTTGGAGAGGCTGGGAATTTTCCGGCGGCGATTAAAGCCACTGCGGAGTATTTTCCCAAAAAGGACCGTGCTTTCGCCACGAGTATCTTTAATGCGGGCGCGACTATTGGCGCATTGTTGGCTCCATTGACTATTCCTTTGATTGCAAAGCAATGGGGGTGGGAGATGTCCTTTATTATTATAGGTGCTTTAGGATTTGTTTGGATGGGCTTTTGGCACTTTATGTACTATAAACCAAAGCAGAATCCTAAAGTAAATCAAGCGGAGTTGGATTATATTGATCACGATACCTTGTTGAAAGATCAAGATTCGCCCGCTGCTTTGGCAGAGAAGGTATCTATATTAAAGTGTTTGAAATATAGCCAAACCTGGGCTTTTATTGTGGGCAAGTTTATGACCGACGGGGTATGGTGGTTCTTTTTGTTTTGGATGCCTGCTTATCTGAGTTCTGTGTATGATATTAAATCCTCTGATACAGAAGGACAGGTTGCCATTTTTGTGCTTTACATGATTACGTTATTGTCTATTATTGGCGGTTGGTTACCTACGTATTTTGTTGAAAAGAAAGGTTTGAATGCATACGAAGGACGGATGCGTGCGATGTTGATTTTCGCTTTTTTCCCATTAGTCGTATTGTTGGCACAGCCTTTAGGCCATATTTCATACTGGGTTCCTGTTATTTTAATTGGAATTGGAGGGGCTGCCCATCAGTCTTGGTCGGCAAATATTTTTTCGACGATAGGAGATATGTTTCCAAAAAAAGCGATAGCAACGGTTACTGGAATTGGTGGTTTGGCCGGTGGTGTAGGGGCTTTTATCATTAATAAAACTTCGGGTGTTTTATTTGATTACGCCGAAACCGCAGGCCTGTCATTCTTTGGGTTTCACGGATTGGAAGCCGGTTATTTTATTATATTCTCGATCTGCGGTATTTCTTATTTGATCGCTTGGTGTATTATGAAAAAGTTGGTTCCACAAATGAAAATCGTAACAGACCTATAGGTTTATTTTTGTGGATTCTCGAAGTTGAATGGTAGTGGGAAGTTTAATATCTTCCCATTCTATTTGATTTCTATACTTTTTATTCAATATAGCTAACACCTTGGCAAATGAAATTGCTCCAATATCTTTGGCGGGTTGATATATGGTGCTCAATGATGGATTGAGTGAGAATGCTAAGTCTGTATTTGCAAATCCGATAACGGCAATCTCTTGTGGCACTTTAATACCGAGTTGTGATAAAATCCCTAAAGAATGCGTGGTGATGGTATCAGAAATACCAACTACAGCGGTTGGTGGTTCTGGGAGGTTTCGTAGTTTCTGTATGTTCCGACTTAAGCCTTCATGTAGTTCTGCAACACTTTTTACATTGAGGTAAATAATATATTCTTCTTGAACGGGGATATCAGCTTCCTTGTGTGCTTGTTTATAGCCTGCAACTCGATCTGCTGTAATACCTTGATGTGCTCCTCCTAAGATGGCTACTTTTCGGTGCCCCATATCAAAGAGGTGCTGACAAGCCGCATGTGTACCTTCTGTATTCAGAACACCAATTTTATGTGTATCTATGGCGTAGTTGGTGCGGTCAAAAATAACGAATGGTGTGTTTTCTGAGATCTGTTTAACCAGATTAATGTTGGAGTGCTCATGGATAGGACAAAAGAGTATTCCATCGACCCCTTTAGCGACCATAGAGCTGATATTACTCTTCTCCATGGCTTCATTTTCCATGCTGTTCATAATCACCACACGGAAATTCTCTTTGGTTGCTGCCTCTTGTATTCCTTCTATAATCTGGGATTCAAAAGGGCTACTCATTTTGGGAATTATAACGCCAATTGTATTCGTTTTCCCTGTTTTGAGCGTTTGCGCTATAATATTAGGTTGGTAGTTATGCGCGGTGGCATACGCTTTAACCTTTGATTTTGTTTCCTCACTGATTTCATAGCTGTCATTTAATGCTTTAGAAACAGTGGAGACGGACATATTTAATCCTTTCGCTAGACTCTTTAAGGTAACTTTTGCCATAGACAAACTACTTCGTATTATCGTAAATCAACAATTTCGTACTTTGGATAATCTTTTGCATTGAACGTAAACTGAGACGCATTGATTGGATGGTTTACGTAAAGCGATTTTATGGTATAGGTATATTTTGCTCCAGATTTATCAAAGATCAGTACATCATGAATATGTTTGTTCTTGTTAATGCGGAGTTTGATCTTAAAGTAGTTTTTCTTTGTATCAATAGGGCTTAGCTCGATGACGTTAAGAACGTCTTGACCTACGCGCTCGTTATCCATACTGACATATTTAAAACCTGTTTTGTAGAAGGTAAATAAATTGTTAGGACCAATAGCATCGTTGCTGTTATCTGCTGCCGTTACCTGCACCTCTTGGTCTTCCTTAAGGACGGACCAGGTCGATTTACCATCGCTGATCAAGTTTTGGGTGGTCAGTTGAATTCTATATTGATTTTTAGGTTTATTTAAATAAAGTACTCCTTTGTCCGAATAAGGTGCGCCCTGCGGTTGTTGTGCATCAAAGGTGAAATCCGCTTGGATTGTCCGGTAGCTATCGTACTTTTTAGAGACCTCATCCAGTAATTTTTTTGCGGCAGCATCTGTCTGCGCAAATGCACTGATCAGGGCAAATACGCTTAGCAATAATAATACTGTTTTTTTCATGTTAATCATTTTTTCGCAACGTTTCTAAATATTGTTCCAGCGAGTATTCATCAGGGTAAAGCACTTCTCGTGCTTTACTGCCTTCAAATGGACCGACAATACCAGCCGCTTCCAATTGATCGATTATTCGCCCCGCTCTGTTGTAGCCGAGTTTTAATTTACGTTGAATCAATGATGTGGATCCCTGTTGGTGCATTACGATCAATCGTGCTGCTTCTTCGAACAGTTGATCTCTACTTGAAGCATCAAAATCCATTACGGCACCTTCCTCTCCATTCGGGTCAATATACTCCGGAAGAAGGAATGCTGATGGATATCCGCGTTGGCTACCGATATAATCAGAGATTTTATCGACCTCCGGTGTATCGACAAAGGCACACTGAATCCGTGTCAAATCACTTCCTGTAGACAATAACATATCCCCTCGACCGATCAACTGATCAGCTCCACCTGTATCCAAAATTGTACGGGAATCGATTTTTGACAATACCCTAAATGCTAATCGAGCCGGGAAATTCGCCTTGATCGTACCTGTAATAATATTGACGGATGGGCGCTGTGTCGCAATCACTAAGTGAATACCCACGGCACGTGCTAATTGTGCTAATCGCGCTATTGGTGTTTCTACCTCTTTACCTGCGGTCATCATCAAGTCTGCAAACTCATCAACTACCAGAACTATAAAAGGTAAGAATCGATGACCCTCCTGAGGGTTTAATCGGCGGTTTACAAATTTTACATTATACTCTTTTAAATTACGTACCTGCGCATTTTTTAGTAGGTCGTAACGTTGATCCATTTCGATACACAATGAGTTCAATGTGTTGATTACTTTTTTGGTATCGGTTATGATGGCCTCTTCTTCGTTTGGAAGCTTCGCTAAAAAGTGTCGTTCAATTTTTTTGAATAAGGATAACTCTACTTTCTTTGGATCGACCATCACGAACTTCAGTTCGGCTGGATGTTTTTTATATAATAGCGAGGTGAGGATGGCATTGATACCTACTGATTTACCTTGCCCTGTTGCTCCGGCAACCAGTAAGTGAGGCATCTTGGCCAAGTCCGCAATAAAGACCTCGTTGGATATTGTTTTTCCTAATGCTATCGGCAAGTCCATATCTGTCTTTTGGAACTTTTCTGTTGCCAGTACAGACCGCATGGAGACCATTTCCGGGCTGCTATTTGGCACTTCGATACCAATTGTTCCTTTACCCGGCATTGGAGCAATAATACGAATGCCGAGCGCGGCAAGGCTTAATGCGATATCGTCTTCCAGATTTTTGATACGAGAGATACGTACGCCAGGTTTTGGGATAATTTCATACAGGGTTACCGTTGGGCCGATAGTTGCCTTGATATGTTCAATCTCAATATTGTAATTGCGAAGGGTTTCGACGATTCTGTTTTTATTGGCTTCGAGTTCCTGTTGGTTAATCGTAATTTTACCTGCACCGTAATCTTTTAATAGATCCAATGTTGGATATTTATAACCAGATAGGTCTAATTTAGGGTCATATTCACCGAATTGAGCAACCAAGTCATCTGAAGTGATTGCTTTTTCTTCAATGATATCTTCAACGGCTAGCGATAAATCTTCCTCTTCTTCCGGAATTTCTACTGCAGGATCAATAGAGAGCGGGATGCTTGTTGCATCACTTTCAGGTGCTGAGATTGAAAATGAAAAGTTAAGTTCTTCTTCGTTTGCTTCTTCCTCTTCTTCAGCTTCAGGAGTGATCGCAGATAATTCTTCTTGAAAAGGTGCTTTTATGAGGTTATGTTGTGCTTCTGCGGTGTTCGAAATAATATCTTCTTCCTCGATTGTACGATCCGGACTAGTTGTTCGGTCGAAGCTACGGTTCTGTGCATTTACACGCGTGAACGATTCAAAATTATCTTCGGCATGGTCTTCTAGATCTTCCTCCGGAATTTCTTTGCGCGGGAACCAGGTTAGTTTGAGGTCAAAATTATAGATGACGATGAGCGCAGTTAAGTAGGCGAAGATAAGAAGCCCTGCGACTCCGGTGGAGCCGATTTGTGCTTTTAAGAGTTGGTTGGTCCAGTATCCAAATTTTCCTTCAAGGATATGCGGTGAATCCGTTATAAAATCTTGGAGAAAACCGAGGGTTACGGAGATGAAAATAATACCTAGAAAAGTATATACTATAGTTTTCCAAATTGGGAGTACAGATTTTTTGTACAAAAATTTATACCCCACAACAAAGAAGACCAAGACGAAGAGAAAAGAGGCTACTCCAAACCATTCATATATGAATTGATTGGCTAGAAGCGCACCAAGTTTCCCGAGTTTATTCTCAACGACGGGCAGATCGATTGCTTCATCGGCTATTTCATCGGCCGATTGAAATAGCGTTGACCAACCTCCATTTGTTTGTGCAATATAGCTTTGATCTTGCTTCCATGTGAATAGGTAAGAGACAAAGGATACGGCAAAGATAAAAGATAGGAAAAGCAAGAATATTCCCAATATCTTGAGTGCCTTACGTTGTCCTTCCGAGAAATTTATATGCTCAAACGACTTAAATCGTTCTTTTTTAGCTTGTATGGTGTTGTTTGGGACACGCGCTGTGCGCTTGCTCGAAACACTATTTCCACCTGAACTTTTGAAACTATTTCCTTTATTTGACATGAAAAATCGATAACCCTCCTAAATACAAACATAAACAAAATTGCCCGATTATAGTGGGAGATTATATGTGTTTTAGTGTGCTATTTCTTACAGAATAATTGTCAGGCTGAAGCTGGCGTGCTATTGCCTTGTTATTACTGCAGATTCAGGGTCAGGGGAATTCGATATGCGACTCGTACGGGTTTCCCTCTTTGTATTCCTGGTTTCCACTTTTGGCTGGTTTGGCGAAGTGCCCTAATGGCTTCTTGGCCGGTACCATGTCCAAGATCTTGTTCTACTTTAAAGTTGCTCATTGTGCCGTCACGTTCTATAATAAAGCCAACAATTACAGTCCCGGAAACGCCTTCGGCCATGGCTTTTGAAGGATATCGATAGTTGTTTCCAAGATTTCTGCGTAAGGTGTTTAATCCACCCGGATATTCCGGTTCCAGGTAATAATTGTCTTTATTGTAGGTTGATGAAACACCGGAGGAGTCTTTAAGTGTACCGCTGACGAGCTCTTCGTTTTCCCAAATTTCGACAAAAGTATCCTTCATATACTTTCCTGTCCATTGTCCATCTTTCTTGTTGTTGACTATAGGTCCTGATTCGTAATAGTTGTCACTATACACGAGACGTAAGAAGCCATTTCCATTGACAACGAGTTTTTTACCAAGGCTATCTTGTAAGAGTATATATTCGATTTTATCGGCATTTTTTTTCTCTGGGTTGTACACTTTTATGGATTCTATCGCTCCGTTTTGATAGTACTGATAAGCGGTGTCTGTTAACTGGTGCCATTGATTGTATTGTTCCCGTGTATATAGTTTTCCGTTTGGATAATAAGCCAGCTTTTGTCCAATGACCGAACTCACCACATGGGGTGTTTTAACGAAGGCAGAAACCCGTAATACATCTCCCTTTAGGTAATATTCTGCATACTTAAAATAGGTTGGATTCAAGCTGTCCTTTGAGAATGTACGATACACGTAAGCACTCGTGGAGTCTGTTGCCTTGTTACCTTTTCGATCAAAATATGTCTTTTGCTGCGCAATGGATGCGAAATAACAGACCATGCCTAACAGGAAAAATGTGATGTGTTTCATAATATATTCATAGTACAATTCAACAAATATAGTTTTTCTGTTTGAGGGACTGTCAGAAAAAATACGGACTAAGTTTACCTGTTACTGATTTAAGCTTAAGGTAATAGGTAGACGATAAGCTACTCGTACTTTGTTGCCGCGCAGAATACCTGGGCTCCATTTTTGTCTTACCTGGCGGAGCGCATCCATGGCCGCTTCTCCGGTGCCACTGCCTAAATCTTGTTCGATCTTGATGGTACTCATGCTTCCATCTTTTTCTACGAGAAAACTCAGTATCACCGTTCCAGAGAGACCTTCACGTACGGCCTTCGCTGGGTATTGGTAATTGGCTCCCACAATTTTGCGTAATGCATTGATGCCGCCTGGGTATTCGGGAGATACCTCGTAGTTGTCTTTATCATACGTGGTAATCGTTCCTGTCGAGTCTGTCGAAACACCACTGATTAAAACGTCATTTTCCCATTGTTCGGTGTAGGAGCTTTTTTTACTTTTCCCCGTCCATTCTCCATTTTTTTTGTTGTTTACCAAAGGACCTTCTTCTATATTGTCGGCACTAAATCTATACCGTAGATTTCCATTCCCATGGATTACCTCTTTGTTACCTAAGCTATCTTGGGTCAATACAAAATAGACATCCTGTTTGGCATCTTTTTGGGGTTTGTATATTTTGATAGACTCGGTTACACCGTTAGCATAGTAGCGGTAGGCGGTATCGACCAATTGATATTTCTCATTGTATTGTTCACGGGTATGCAGCTGACCGTTGACATGGTAGGTTAGCTTTTCACCAACAGCGGTATGGGGAAGACTTGCATTTTTAATCCATGCGGTCGTTTTTACGAGGTCGCTCCCGGTGTAAAATTCCGCATATCTAAAAAGGTCCGGCTGTGCCGGATCTTTGACCACGATGCGGTAGGAGAATGATTGAGCTTCATCTTTTGTCGGTTTTCCTTTTTTATCGAGATGGATAACTTTGTTTTCCTGTGCGGTGGAAAAAGAACTGTACATAAGTCCGAAAAAAAAGAAGAGTAGGTATGCTTTAAATTTCATATATCTAGAAAAAGGTTAAAAACAAAAATAGCTTATTCTGGGTTAGAAAACTCCTGAATAAGCTATTTTTATATCGAGAAAAGTCGACTTGTAGCGCCTACTTTACAGCATTTGTGTTAATCTGCTATAATTAAGAAGTAGTTTTTCTTGCCGCGTTGCGCAACAAGGTAACGGTTGCTGATTAGATCTTTGGTGTCGATTATTTGTTCCAGATCGGTAAGTTTAGCTTTATTAAGCGAAACACCACCTCCCTGTAACATCTTTTTAGCTTCACCTTTCGATGGGAATACTTGTGTGTCTACCGCTAATAAATCCAGAATGTTTATGCCATTGGCAAGGGATTCTTTCGCGATGGTAAATTGTGGTACACCGTCAAAAACATCCAGTACGGCATCGTGCTCCAGGTTTTCTAGGAATTCCAAGGAACCATTGCCGAATAAGAATTCCGAAGTTTTTACTGCGGTTTCATAGTCTGCCTCCGAGTGCGTACGGATCGTAATATCTTTAGCAAGTGCTTTTTGTACCAATCGTAGGTGTGGTGCTGCATCATGTTCCGCAATAATGGATTCGATTTCAGCCTGTGTCTTTAGTGTAAAGATCTTTATCCATATTTTGGCATCGTCGTCCGTTGCGTTTAACCAAAACTGGTAGTATTTGTAAGGCGATGTCTTCTTCGGGTCTAACCATACGGCACCCGATTCCGTTTTACCGAATTTCTGTCCATCTGCTTTTTTGATCAATTGCGTGGTAATCGCATAGGCGGTACCTTGATCTTGGCGACGAATCATCTCGCTACCTGTCACAATATTTCCCCATTGGTCGGAGCCTCCCATCTGTACTTTACAGTTGTGGTGTTTCCACAAGTAGTAAAAATCGTATCCTTGGATCAGCTGATAGGTAAATTCTGTAAAAGAGAGACCATTTTCGCCTTCTAGGCGTTTTTTTACAGAGTCTTTTGACATCATGTAATTCACGGTAATCAATTTACCAACATCACGAATGAAGTCTAAAAATTTGAAATCTTTGAACCAGTCATAGTTGTTGACCATTTGGGCGTCATTTTCGCCTTCTCCAAAGTTCAAGAATTTTGTAAGTTGCTTTTTGAGGCTGTTTACGTTAAACTGTAAGGTCTCTTCATCGAGTAGGTTTCGCTCGGCGGATTTAAATGAAGGGTCACCAATCATACCCGTAGCGCCGCCCACCAAAGCAACAGGTTTGTGTCCTGCATTTTGGAAATGGATCAGCGTCATGATCTGTGTTAGGTGTCCCACATGTAATGAATCTCCGGTGGGATCAAAGCCTATATATCCGGACACTTTTTCTTTATTCAATAAGTCTTCGGTTCCAGGCATGATATCTTGAAGCATACCTCGCCAGCGTAATTCTTCTACAAAACTCATCTTTCTAGGGTTAAGATTTTTATATTTAAGATTGCAAAGATACGAGAATTAACCTGTATCTTACGATAAATAAAAGGATAAGTTAAGCTAGTGAATTTTCTATCACATTACTATTTTGAGCGTTATACGGGACATTCGGAGCGCGTGCTAGGAGGCTTGTTGCCTGATTTATTAAAGAATGTAGATAAGGGTTATAATTTTCAGCCGCAACGTTACGAGTCCCTTTTTTTTAACAGCCCCGATACGACGCATATCTTGGAGGGTTGGTACCGGCATGTGGAGGTAGATAAATTATTTCATGGTTCTCCATATTTTTTAAATCATTG
Organism: Sphingobacterium psychroaquaticum; assembly: GCF_004421025.1. Lineage (NCBI taxonomy): Bacteria > Pseudomonadati > Bacteroidota > Sphingobacteriia > Sphingobacteriales > Sphingobacteriaceae > Sphingobacterium > Sphingobacterium psychroaquaticum. The sequence goes on from NZ_CP038029.1 coordinate 663,277, forward strand.
TCATGTATTGCGTAAGCTTTTGGTTCCTGTATTAGCGGGAACGCCTATTCGACCTTCTTTCATGGCGCATATTGCGGTGGAGTTGTTATTGGATCATCTATTGATTGCTGAAGATCTGGTGAATCCTTTACGTCTGTATGAGCACTTAGAGGCTGTTAAGCGTCCCGTATTACAGCGGTCGATAGAGATTTTAGAAACCGTAGATGTAGCCCGTTTTATGGTTTTCTACGATCGATTTCTGGAATCTAAATATATTGTACAATACGCTGAAATTCCTAACCTGAGTTATGCGCTTTTCAATATTTGTAAACGTATATGGGCTTTTGAAGTGGATGCCGAGCGAAGAGAGGCATTAACCATTGTTTTACGCGATTATTGTTCTCAAAATATGCACGACTTTCGAGCTGTGTTCCATTTTGTACAGGATGGTTTAACGTAACCCATTTCTAATTCTCGGAGTCGTCGTTAACTTTTATGTTATATGTCATCGATTTATACTGTGTATGAAAGCAAATTTATCTAAGTTTGTAATACATAAGTCAAATTATTAACATAAACGTATGATGAGTAAACTTTTCAGGAAGAAGAGCGTAGACCAGATTCTTATAGATGCGCAAGAAGGATCGGGCCTATCGAAAGTGTTGGGGGTTAGAGATTTAGTTTCTTTAGGGATTGCCGCCATTGTTGGCGCAGGTATATTCAGTACCATTGGGTTGGCCAGTTTTGAGGGTGGACCTGCTATATCTTTGTTATTTGTGTTTACCGCATTTGCCTGTGTATTTACGGCGCTTGCTTATGCGCAATTTGCATCTACCGTTCCCGTTTCGGGGAGTGCGTATACGTACGCTTATGTAGCCTTCGGGGAACTTTTTGCATGGATTATTGGTTGGGCGTTAGTGCTTGAATATGCGGTTTCCAATACGGTAATCGCTATTTCTTGGTCTCAGTATTTTTGCTCGATGCTAGAAGGATTTGGCATCCATATTCCGGGATGGCTGAGCATGGCCCCGGCCTATGCGATTGAAGCTCATGATAAGTACCTCGCGGAGGGAATGTCTGCTTTATCTATCGCAGATAAAGCAGGGTTAGAGGCTTACTTATCGGCACCACGCATTGGTGATATTCCTATTATTTTTGACTTTCCCGCTGGGCTTATTACGGTGCTCGTTACGTGGTTGGTATACGTGGGAATTAAGGAGTCTCAGCGCGCTAGCAATATCATGGTAATGATTAAGGTTGGGATTATTTTGGCTGTCATTATTGGGGGTGTATTCTTTATTAAACCAGAGAATTGGTCTCCTTTTGCGCCGAACGGTGTTAAAGGTGTCTTACGTTCTGTAGCCGCTGTTTTCTTTGCTTTTATCGGTTTTGATTCTATTTCAACTACGGCTGAGGAGTGTAAAAATCCACAACGTGATTTGCCTCGAGCTATGATTTGGTGTTTGATTATCTGTACGGTTCTTTATGTTGCGATTACTTTGGTTTTGACGGGGATGGTTCATTATACGGAGTTAAATGTAAAAGATCCGTTAGCCTTTGTCTTTAAGTATGTCGGTTTTGACCATATGGCTGGGATCATCTCTGTTACATCGGTTATAGCTATTACAAGTGCTTTGTTGGTTTATCAGTTAGCGCAACCTCGGATCTGGATGACGATGAGTCGAGATGGCTTATTGTCAAAGAAATTCGCACGTATCCACCCGAAATACAAGACTCCATCTTTTGCGACGATTGTAACGGGTCTTGTGGTGGCAGTACCTTCCTTATTTTTTAAGATGGACTTCTTTGTCGATCTTACCAGTGTGGGGACATTTTTTGCATTTATTTTAGTCTGTGCGGGTGTATTGTATATGGATCATTCGGGATTGTCTAAGAAATCGAAATTTAAGGTTCCCTATATCAATGGTAAATATCTAGTGGGTTTAGGTTTTGTTGCGGCTTGTTTTGTGCTGTTTTACTATGGGCAGGATGTTATTAATGAATGGAAAAGTTTAAGTGCGCTGTACATTATAGAGCATAAATCGTTAACGATCCTTTTCTGGCTTGTGTGGATTGTGCTTGCTGGTATGGCGTATAAGTTTAATTTCTCGCTATTGCCTGTGATGGGGATTTTGGTGAATTTGTATTTAATGACAGAACTGGGGGCGAGCAATTGGATTATCTTTTTAATTTGGCTGGCGATTGGATTAACGGTGTACTTTGTGTACGGTTATAAACATTCAAAATTGAACAAAAAGGTGGAAGCTAATTAAGCCTTCTCTTTGTTATAAAAAAAGCCTCTTTCATATCGAAAGAGGCTTTTTTACTTTTCTCCTAAGCGATGGTCATCCTGCGCCTGTCGAAGTGTTATCTAAGGACAGATAGCTCTGTTAAGAGATCTCTTTTTGTGTTATTTTGTTAATCGTGTCAGTTTTACATCCGTTGTAGTTGGGATGTTTAACGGGACACGTTCTAGTGTCACAAAACTGCTGTCCAAGCCAAATCCTTTTTCTTCAGAAAGGGAGAAGCGTTTTAGTAGTTTATAGATCTCCAGGATGATTTTCTCATGCCACTTTAGGTCGTGTGTTTTAGAAATGATTTTTTCAAGAACTACAAAGTTAAAATCACCAGCTATTTTGTGCTTTTTCAATGTTTCATAGTTACTTGTGATATCTATTTCACCCTTCTGCACCATATCTTCCACTACTTTACGGAACAGTAAGCTAATGCGTTGTTCTTCGCGGAAACCGAGTTTAAAGTCGACCCGTATTAGTTTGTTCGGGATGAGTTGGTCTACGACATAATCGCGTGTGTGTGGATTATCCATCACGTCTACGTGAACCAACCAATACACGTCAGCACGCTTTGGTTTTTTATTGATAATCGAATAAATTATTTTTGATTCAATTTCGTTCTTTTTGTTGGCACTTGTCAAGTATACAAGATGCGAGGCATATAAAGGAACACTTTTATCTTCTGTTAATTCGGAGATAATAGGGTAATAGTTTCGGATGTCATTGAACTTAACAAACCTATTTTTGATTTTGCGCGCCCCATACCAAGAAAACATGGCGGTGAATAAAACGGCTGCCAATAGTAATGTTAACCAACCTCCATGGTGTATTTTGGAGAGGTTACCAAAAAGAAACCCAAATTCTATTACAAAGTAAAAGGTACCAAATAAGGCGATCCAAATTTTGTGTACATGAACACGAGCTAAGAAGAAGCACATTAAGATCGTTGTGGTCAGGAATGTTAGATTGATTGCTAAACCGTATGCTGCGTCCATTTTACTGGAGTCTTTAAATACAGCGATAACTAGCATACAACCGAGATACAAAATAAGATTAATCGAAGGGACATATAGTTGTCCTTTTTGGTCACTTGGGTATCGTATAGCTACTTTAGGCCATATATTTAATCGCACGGCTTCTGATATTAAGGTATAAGACCCCGAGATCATGGCTTGACTGGCAATTACTGCTGCCATTGTTGCAATGGCAATACCATATACAATGAAACCATCGGGCATAATGGCGTAGAAAGGGTTTCTGTCGCCGAGGACACTCCCTTGATGTTCTAGGAGCCAAGCTCCTTGTCCCAAGTAGTTGAGAACCAGTGCAATTTTAACAAAGATCCAGCTTATACGTATATTTTTCTTTCCGCAGTGCCCCATATCTGAGTATAATGCCTCGGCACCTGTTGTACATAGGAAAATAGCACCGATAAGAATTAAAGCTTGTGGGTGATTTACAATTGTTTTAATGGCATAATACGGATTAAGGGCGTATAGTACTTCGGGCGAATGGTGCACATACATTGCGCCTAGGGTGGCTATTGTTGTAAACCAAATAAGCATTAAGGGGCCAAATACCCGGCCTACTATGGATGTTCCAAAGCGTTGGATCAGGAACAGCAGGCTGATAATGACGACAACAATCGGAACTGTTGGTACGGTTGGGTTATGAATGGCGATCCCTTCAATTGCTGAGGAGATCGTGATGGCCGGCGTAATCATACCGTCAGCAAGAAGTGCACTGGCACCAATAATTGCCGGAATAATCAGCCATTTGGCTTTTTTGCGTACTAAAGAATACAAGGATAGGATACCGCCTTCGCCTTTGTTGTCTGCGTTTAAAGTAATCCAAACATATTTAACTGTTGTTTGTAACGTTAATGTCCAAAAAACGCAGGACAGACTTCCAATAATTAAATCCCGATCGATAGTACCTTGGTGGAATACGGCTTTGAATACATAGAGAGGAGAGGTACCAATGTCTCCAAAAACTATCCCTAAGCTAATTAAAAGCCCCGCGAGGCTTAATTTGTGCACGTCATCGTGCTTTGTTGGTTTCATTTAGTAAAGATTATGCGAAACACCTGTGTTAAAAAGTGTGCCAATCTAGGCAAAAAAGTTTGATAACGTATAATCTTGTTAAAAATTGTTAAATGCAAAACTTTATTTCAATTATTACACTTTACTTCTATAAAAAAGAACTAGATTTGTATGAGGTGATTGGGACTTGAAGCGTGAAATTATAAAGTATTTAAACCAAACAACCTTTTGTTAGTCAGTATACCAAGATGATAAAATCGATAACTAAAGCAGCTGTATTCTTTATGCTTTGCGTTTATACGCTAGGTGCGGGGACAGTTGTTGCTCGTTCGGTCGAATCAACCCCAGGTTTTATTGATAAAAATGAACGTGCAGATGAAGCGGTTGAGAAGCTTATAAATAATGTGAAAGTTTTTTATAATCCGATCGCAGAACAAGTAACTGTAAATTTTAAGCTCGGTAAGCAAGCCAATGTTACCATTAAAGTAATGGATGCCTTAGGGAATGAGGTTTTAAATCTAATGAATGGACGTTTGGATGGCGGCATACAAAATTTATCTTTTGAAAGTAACAGTAAGCTGACTACTGGGGTTTACTTTGTTCGCGTGTCATCAGGTGCCGAAACTGTAGTAAAGCGTATCTCCGTACGCTAGTTTTATTCGGCTTTCTTTCGATATAACATTTCGTTAACATTTTGTGGTATTTTTTTTGATAAGGTATAGGTATTACATGATTTTGTTATGCGCTGGATTGTCTCTATTTCTGTATTATTTGTGCTCTCGGGTTTGTTTACCGCTTGTATGAATCAACATGCGACAAGTAATACCGCAGATACAGGGAAATTTGGTAAAGTAACAGAAAGTAAGGTAATAGGTGTTTATAAAGGAGACTTACCTTGTACAGATTGTGAAGCAATCAAGACTGTGCTTACGCTGACTGAAAATAAAGAGTATGTGCTAGAGTATATTTATGTTGGAAAAAGCCAAGAGGCATTTTCTAAATCTGGCAAATGGGAGTTATCCAACACGGAACTCGATCTCTCGGACTTAGACTATAGGTATAAAGTTGAGGATAAGCAATTGCGGCAGTTGGATCTTTCGGGAAAAGAGATTGCTGGAGAGTTAGCCGATCGCTATATACTACGGCAGCTTCCTTAAAGTAGGAAAATCTCCTACTTTTCCTCACATAAATCTTTTAACGTTTTTACTGCAAAATCAATATCTTCTTTTGTATTGTATTTACTAAATGAAAAACGTACGGATGGACGACTAGCATCGCAGTTCAAGGCTTGTAGTACATGGCTTCCAATCTCAGAGCCGGAACTACATGCGCTTCCTCCGGATGCAGAAACACCTGCAATATCGAGGCTAAACAATAGCATATCTGCAATTCCGGTACAAGGAAGAGAAACGTTTAGTACGGTATATAGCGAGTTATTTGCCGTTGTTACGCCATTGAATCGTACATCAGGGATAGCTTTTTGAAGCTCTTCTTTCATGTACTCTTTTAAGGCTTGAATATGGGCATGATGCTCGGCCATTTGTTCGTAGCTAATCTCAAGGGCCTTCGCCAGACCAACGATACCATAAACATTTTCGGTCCCTCCACGCATATTCCGTTCTTGCGCTCCCCCATAAATCATAGGCTTAATTTTGTTCTTTGCATTAATATACAAGAAACCTACGCCTTTTGGTCCGTGGAATTTATGTCCTGCTCCTGTAATAAAGTCAATGTCTATATCGGTAAGGTCATGTGGATAGTGCCCCATGGTTTGTACTGTATCGGAATGAAAAACAGCATTGAATTCACGGCATATTTGGGATACATTTTTGATATCGGTCAAATTACCGATTTCATTATTGGCATGCATCAACGATACAAAAGTACGCGGGTTCTCTGCTAAGAGCTCCCGGAGGTGTGCAAGATCAACATTGCCTTCTGCATCAACACGTACTAAATTAAGCGTTATATTTCCTAATTTCTCTTGCTCTTCTAGCGTATGCAAAACTGCGTGATGCTCTACGGGAGAAGTAATTGCATGCTTGATTCCTAGATCCATAATAGAGCGTACGATAGCCATATTGTCGGCTTCTGTACCTCCGGATGTGAAGAATATTTCAGCCGGCGAGGCTTTTAACAAATGCGCTACTGTTTTACGAGCCTTTTCTACAATAGTTTTTACTTGACGGCCGTGTGCATGGATAGATGATGGATTACCATAGTTTTCCTGCATCGTTTCGGTCATCACTTTTATAACTTCAGGGTCTAAAGGTGTCGTAGCTGCATTGTCTAAATATACTTTCATGCTGCAAATTTAAGGAATGGAATTGTAAAAATAATGTTATTTCCGCTTTGGAATGATAATTAGTAACAAGGAGAATAAACTTGAAACCAACACGATATATATTAGAAGGTCACCATGTTTGGTATAGAAGGTTAGTTCCTCATTGAGATTAATTTCTTGGGTAAGCGCATCGGGTTGCCACCAGGTTGTTTTTTGTACGATATCGCCACGCTGGTTAATGAAGCCTGATATTCCGGTGTTTGCTGACCGGGCTACCCAGCGTCGGTTCTCAATAGCTCGCAACTTTGCATATTGCAGGTGTTGATCTTTTCCGGACGTATTTCCCCACCAGCCGTCATTTGTTACGATGGCAATAAACTGTGCCCCTTGTCGTGCATATTCTGCGACATAGTCGCCCCAGATCGACTCATAACAAATCACTGGTGCCGCACCGATCCCACTGGCTGCGTAAAAAACCGAAGGCTCTTCTTGACTTCCATAACCTCCGGTTGTCCCGCCAAAGTGTGCAAATAGTGGCTTCATGAAAGCCAATGCGTCACTAAATGGCATTTGTTCGACGCCTGGTACGAGTTTAGATTTATGGTAAAATTGCAGCTTGCTGGATTGATCAACAAGGACTGCCGCATTAAAGGCATCTACATATGTATTGGCGCTCCATTTGCGTGCTGTTGGTGTTTTTTGTGCGTTATAGACGCGGTAGCTTTCAATTCCAGAAAGGACATTTCCGTTTTTGTACTTATCGAGAAAAGTTATAATTCGGCTGTAAGCAGTTTGCGATCTAAATTCATCTTCATTGATTCCTTGTTGCGCCGAGATTGCGGTTTCGGGCCAAATAAAGAACTCCGTGTTGGGTTTAGCGACTTTTTCGGATAGTGCTATCAAAGTCGTTAGCTGCTCTTCGGGTGTAATTCTACCGAATTTCTGGTACGGATCAATGTTCGGTTGCACCACCACGATTTCAGAAGGGTTGCTATGTTCTTCGAATGTGTTGTACTGAACGAGGGAAAGGACCGTTGGTATAGTAACGACAAGAAGCGTAATAATCCAAAGACGTAGATTGGGAATCGCTTCTATCTTATTCATCTTTTGCCAAATCAATAAGAAAAGGAGGATATTAACCATCCAAATCCATAGGCTACCGCCATAAACTCCCGTTATGCTATACCATTGAACAAGTTGATGGAAATTTGCGAAACCGTTTCCGAGTGTCATCCATGGGAAGGCTAGGTCCCATGATTGGTGCAAAAACTCGTAGCTCAACCAAAAAGAGACCAGCCCAATAAAACTGTATACGATTGATTTTTTCTTTCGCAGTTGATAATATAACCGAAAGGCTGTCGCCATCAATAGCGGTGCTAGGGTGAACGGGATGAGTGCGATCAGCAGCGATATATATCCTGGAAGGTAGGCGTTCATTGCATTATACACCCAGTAGATCGAAGCAGTGTTCCAAACAAACCCTGTCAGGAAGCTAAGCCAAAAAACCTGGCGTCCTTTATTGTTTTCGTGGCTACGGATCACTTGTTCGATTGCTACCAATAAAGGAACAAAGGCAACAAAGAGTACAGGTGCAGAGTAGGGCACTGGCGGCCACCCGAGCCATAGTAAAAATGCGCTCAGAAGAGCAAGTATAATTTTATTCTTCACAGATTATAGCTGAGAGAGTAAGTCAGACTTTTTGTTTTCGTATTCGGCTTGTGTGATCAGCTGACGGTCGTACAAGTTTTTGAGTTTTTTTAATTTCAGCGTTAATTCATCGTCTTCTACGATCGCTGGTTCTTCGTGGATCACTGGTTTTGGTTCAGTTACGCTAGGCAATTCCTCTGGGGTTTGTAAATTTGTGATTTCGAAAGTTGCTTCAGCTTCTTTGTTTACGACCGTGTGATCTTGCGGTGCATGGATTTCTACTTTAGGTTCATCCTGATAAGCCGGTGTTGTAGGAATCGGTGTTACCGTTGTTTCCGTTTCTATTTTGAAGGCAGGATTATTCACATTTTCTAAAGCTTCTTTTATTAGTTGATACAGTTTTCTTGCCTGTACCTTAGGGATGTAATCTACGGTAAGGTTTTCTCCTGTAAAGGGTATTACTGTTACTTTAGAGCCGAAAATCTCTTCTTTAAAGGCAATATCTTTGATGTCACTCCAAGAGAATATCTCGAAGTTCGTTGCGAGTCCCAATTTGGTAAATTCGCATAAGAAAATACGTTTGTTGCTTACCGTTATGCTATCCGGTAATAGGGTCACTGCCGGTTTTTTCTGTAGGGAAATATATTGTATAAATTCACCAGAAGTAAGCATGTCCAATATTTTGTCGTGAATTTTCTCAACAACCTTTGGATCTTGTCCGTCTTGTAGAAATTTTACTATGCTCATTATTAAATCAATCTATAAGTCAAAAAATAAAAACCATTTCTTGGTTTGGGTCAGAAGCGTCGTTTTACGATTAGTCTTCTAATCCTGCTACGCAAAATACGAATTCTCCTTTAATCGGATGGCTTTCAAAATGTAATTTTAAATCCTGAAGGGAACCGCGCACTGTTTCTTCATAAAGTTTACTGAGTTCACGTGATATTGAGGCTTGTCTTTCTGCGCCAAAGTAGGTGATGAACTCGTCTATTGTTTTGAGAATACGGTGCGGTGATTCATAAAAAATCATTGTTCTTTTCTCTTCTGTAAGCTGTTTCATTCGTGTTTGTCTTCCTTTTTTTACCGGTAGGAACCCTTCGAAACAGAAACGATCATTTGGAAGTCCGGAGTTCACCAATGCGGGGACAAATGCCGTTGCACCGGGGAGGCATTGTACATCAAGTCCCTCCTTGATTACTTCGCGAACAAGTAAAAAACCGGGGTCTGAAATTGCCGGTGTACCCGCATCGGAGATTAGGGCGATATTTTGCCCTTCTTTGAGAAATTTTATGATCTCAGCTACTGCTTTATGCTCGTTGTGCTGATGGTGTGCGAACACCCTTTTCTCGATTCCGAAGTGTTTTAATAGCGGGGCACTGGTACGCGTATCTTCCGCTAAAATAAGGTCGACCTCTTTTAGTATGCGGATAGCACGGAAAGTCATATCCTCCAGATTGCCAATAGGGGTGGGTACTAAATATAACATAGTCAAAGGTAAGATTTTTTTACCTTGGATTTTTGTTAAGAAAGTTGTTTTTGATTGAGATTGTTGGCGAGGAAATGCCAATAGGAATCGCGTTTTTTACGCTTAATCTTCGAAGTTCACGAAGTCATCACCGTCGTAAGAAAGCTCCTGGAGCTCTGTGTACGTTTCAAATTCAAATAGTTCTAAATCTTTAATCATATTCTTTTTATTTATTAATACAATGATCGTCTTTATGTGTAAACTCCGTATTATTCATACATGAATTTTTTGTTAAATAAATCACTATAATCGTAAATATATAAAATAAAGATAAAAGATGCAAGGTTTTGGTGTGATTATTTTATTTTTGACGGCATTTTGTTGCTGTTTTTACTAAAATACGGTATTTCAATTTCACTTCTTATCTTTGTACCTCATAATATTTATTCATTATATGTTACAGTTAAATTATATCCGGGAAAATCGGGATGCAGTAATCGAACGATTAGCTGTAAAGAATTTTAAAGATGTCGAAATCGTTGATGCCTTAATTCAGCTCGATGAGTCGCGTCGTAAAATTCAGAACGAATCTGATGCGATTGCGGCGGAAGCAAATGCTGCGGCAAAGCAGATTGGAGACTTAATGCGTCAAGGCAAGAAAGAAGAAGCTGAAGTCGTAAAGTCGCAGTCCTCCGGATATAAGGAACAAGTAAAACAATTGACAGACAAATTAGCGGAAGTAGAATTAGCTTTGCATAATAAATTGGTGCTTTTGCCTAATTTACCTCATATATCCGTGCCTGTTGGTTTTTCTGCGGATGATAATGAGGTTGTGCTGGAGCACGGTGAAATTCCAACTTTGTCAGAAGGAGCCCTGCAGCATTGGGACTTGCTTACGAAGTATGATATTGTTGATTTGGAGTTAGGCGTGAAAGTTACAGGTGCTGGTTTTCCGGTTTATAAAGGAAAAGGTGCGCGTCTGCAACGTGCTTTAATTAATTTTTTCTTGGATCAAGCTGCTGAGGCGGGATATGCAGAGGTACAGGTGCCTATTATGGTGAATGAAGCTTCAGCTTTTGCTACAGGCCAGCTACCAGACAAGGAGGGGCAGATGTATTATGTTACCGAGGATGATCTTTATTTGATTCCTACTGCGGAGGTTCCTGTCACTAATATGTATCGTGATGTGATCGTGAAAGAAGAACAGTTTCCGATTAAACATTGTGCTTACACGCCTTGTTTCCGTCGTGAGGCGGGTTCTTACGGTGCGCATGTACGTGGGTTGAACCGATTGCATCAATTTGATAAAGTAGAGGCAGTTCAGATCGTTCACCCAGAAAAGTCTTATGCGGTGTTGGAAGAAATGAGCAGCTATGTTCAAGGGTTGTTGCAAAAATTAGGGTTACCTTACCGCGTATTGCGTTTGTGTGGTGGGGATATGGGATTTGCATCTTCACTGACATACGATATGGAAGTGTATAGCTCTGCGCAGGAACGTTGGTTAGAAGTTTCTTCTGTTTCTAATTTTGAAACCTACCAGTCTAATCGTTTAAAGGTTCGCTTTAAAAATGAGGAAGGTAAGATGCAGTTGGCACATACATTAAATGGATCTGCTTTGGCATTACCCCGTATTGTGGCTTCTATTTTGGAAAATAATCAAACAGAAAAGGGAATTCGTATTCCTGCAGTTTTGGTTCCTTACACCGGATTCGAATATATCGATTAAGCGGGATTTTCCGTTCATATTGCGAAAGCGGAGTGGCCTTTGGGCGACTCCGCTTTTTTTATAAGTGCCTGGCAGGTCGTTGTTTTTGTGTTTTCTGTTTGGCGACGCTAAACCTTTGCACTCTTTTGATAGTCCTACTATCAAATTGCAAAACCACTGGTGTATGGTGACAGACAATAGGGGATGCAGAAAAATAAAAAGTGTAAATATTGGGCATATGAAAAGTAGAAAGACATCCGCATTTATTGTCGCGTTAGTAGCCATTTTACTAGGTTTTTTGGCGCCTAAGCATGGAGTAGCACAGCCTTTTGAGCGCGTTTCCTTTGACTTGTTTTACGATGAGCTTTCTCCGTACGGTTATTGGGAGCAGGATCCACAGTACGGTGATATTTGGTTTCCTCGTACTAATCGTGATTTTCGTCCGTATGGTACGAATGGTTATTGGGTGATGACGGAATATGGTAATACATGGGTTTCTAATTACGATTGGGGTTGGGCACCATTTCATTACGGCCGTTGGGTATATACCCGATACAATGGTTGGGGTTGGATTCCCGGATACGAGTGGGGACCTGCTTGGGTAGATTGGCGCACAGGTGGCGGTTACTACGGATGGGCACCAATGGGACCTTCTTTGCATGTATCGGTATCGGTTGGTTTGCCTATTGACTTGTGGATCTTTATGCCTTCGAGACGTATCTATGAACGGAATATGCCCCGCTATTGGAGCTATGGGCATAGAAATGTGTATAACAGAACTACGATAATTAATAACACGTATATTGTAAATAATCATCATTACTATGGCGGGCCTAGCCACCGCGATGTTGAACGTAGCATAGGACGTCGTGTAGATGTGCGTACAGTTCGATCGTCGAATTCGCGGACAGGTACACGGGTAGATGACCGTTCGGTTTCGATTTATAGACCGGATCGTAGTGCTACACGGGGTACATCTTCTTCACGCGGAGATGACCGTACATCGACACGTGATAACAGGATCGATAACTCTTCGCGTGTAGGAACGCGTACGGGAACAAGTTCACGCGGTGATGGTCGTGAAGGAACGGTGTCTCGCGAATCGGGACGTAGCGGAAGTACGGTAGGTACACGAGAGTCTTCTCGCGGTAATTCTTCCATATCAAGAACGGAAGGCGGTCGTTCGGACCGTAGTAACACAAACGTTGAACGTCGAACTACGCCGGAGCGTGGAACAAGCACCGATATGCGATCTGGTTCTACCCCTAACAATTCCGGTAGAGCGTCATCTGGCCGGGAAGCAATGCCATCCAATCGGGAAGCTACACCGAGACAACAACCTAGTCGGGAACAACCTACTAGGGAGCGTTCTAGTCGTGGGGAGGGGGCTCCTTCTAGACAATCAACGGGTAGTAGTGAACGTGTTTTCCAAGCGAGCCAACGGAGTACAAGCGCACCTGCTGTGGAGCGTAGTACAAGCTCTAGAGGGCAGTCTGAAGGTCGCTCTGCCAGTAGAGGAGAGCGTTCTGGCGAACGAGGAAGTAGATAAAGGTTTACTGTAAAAAAAATGCGCCCCTGTGTGTCGCCTGCTACTAGGCGACACACAGGGGCTTTTCTTTTATTTAGGTTTTTTGTACAACTTGATACTGAGTGTTTTTAGGATTATTAATTGTTTTGCCCTAACAATTTCATAACTTCATCTGTTATTTTTAGGAATAAAGGTATAAAGATGGCAAAACTAACGTCTATTTTAGATAATGATTTCTATAAGTTTACCATGCAGTATGCAGTGGTTAAATTATTTCCGAAGGCTCGTGCCCGGTATGCATTTATAAATCGGGGAAAACACAAGTTTCCCCCTGGTTTTGATCATAAATTAAAGGAGGCGATTGCCGAGATGGCGGGTTTGAAATTATCGAAACAAGAGAAGGTTTTCTTTGCCGCTAAGTGTCCCTATATAGATCCTACTTACTTTGATTTTCTAGAAGGCTATCGGTACGACCCGGAGGAGGTTCATATTGTTCAAGAAGGGGAAGACCTAACGGTACGTATCGAAGGCTATTGGTATCGTACGATTTTATGGGAAGTGCCTATCATGTCTTTGATCTGTGAGCTTTTTTATGAATTTACTGAACAAGAACGGATTGATGATGATGCGGTACGACAGATTGTGCAAGATAAAATGGTAAAGTACGACAAACTGAATATTACCATCGCCGATTTTGGTACGCGTCGTCGTCATTCCTACGCGGTGCACGATTTGGTTATTGAAACCCTAAAGGCAAATCTTTCGAAAACATTTATTGGGACGAGCAATGTACACTTTGCGATGAAATACCAAACCACGCCTATTGGCACGCATGCACATGAATGGTTTATGTTTCATGCGGCTAAGTATGGGTACAAAATGGCAAACCTTCTGGGTTTGGAACATTGGTCTGACGTGTATCGTGGGGACCTTGGTATTGCACTTTCGGATACCTATACGACAGAGGTGTTTTTTAAGCAGTTCGATAAGAAGCTCACCAAGCTTTTTGACGGTGTTCGACATGATAGTGGTGATCCTGTTGAGTTTGCCCAATTAACGATTGATCACTACAAAAGTAAGGGGATTGACCCGAGATCGAAGGAGATTATTTTTTCTGACGGATTAGATTACGATAAAGTAGAAACCATTGTTCGGTTCTGCGAAGGTAAGATTGGTCATTCCTTTGGTATCGGTACCGACTTTACGAATGATGTGGGTTTACCACGTATGAATATCGTGCTAAAGATGGTGGAGGCTAAGCCTGAGGATAGTGCTTGGACGCCTGTAATTAAACTATCGGATGAACCCAATAAACATACCGGTGAACAGGATGAGATAACGATTGCAAAAAAGATTCTTAATATAAACGATTAATGGAGAGAGATGTGTATGGCGAAGCGCTGTACGATTATTTAGCGCTCGGTGAGCTGGGTGAGCCCTTGCTTTTACATAGTAGCTATGGGGATATTGAAGAGATGCCTGTTGAGGTTTTTTACCGTGATGCCGATGATTTTCCTGAATTAGAGCATATTGCATTGGCACTGTGCGATGGTAAGGTGTTGGATGTCGGTGCTGGTGTTGGTAGTCACGCACTCTTTTTACAAGAAAAGGGATTTGATGTTACGGCTTTAGAGATATCTGCGACGGCATGCGATATTATGGCAAAACGGGGGGTGCAGCATTTGCTTCACGAAGACTTCTTTGAACTAAAAGAACAACGGTACGATACGTTACTCTTTTTGATGAATGGGATAGGTTTGGCCGGATCCGTAGAAGGCTTTAGAGATCTACTGCGGTACAGTAAAAATTTATTAACGGAAAGAGGCCAGTTGATTTTCGATTCTTCCGATATATCGTATCTCTATGAAGAGTACCGTATTGCTAAACCTAGCCATTACCTGGGGCAGATAAAATATCAATATGAGTATAAAGGGCATAAGGGGAAACCATTTGATTGGCTTTATATTGATCAAACGGAGTTGATACGTATTGCTCGGGAGGAGAATTGGGTGGTACAGATTCTCTTTGAGGATGAGAATGATCAGTATTTGGTACGTATGGAACCGAGAAAACCGGTTAACGACTAGTCGTTAACCGTAAGTTCTCCTCGAATATCTTTTTCAATCCAATAGGCCACAGATGCTTGGTCTTCGAAGTGGCCTTGTAAGTACATCAGTTTGGTTACAGCGGCCTCAAAAGTCATATCGTATCCATTCAATACGCCGAGTGCCTTTAGTCCTTGGGAAGTCTCGTAGCGCCCCAGCTCTACAGATCCAACTTTGCATTGGGAGATATCTAGAATGTTTTTTCCGTTACGGATTGCTTCACCGATAAGGTTTAGGAACCACTCGTCGGTCATCGTATTTCCGGAGCCGAATGTTTCCATAATGATACTTCGTGCATTAGAATTCAAGATTGCTTTGATCGTCTCGGGGTCTATGCCAGGGAAGAGTTTAAGCACGGCCACTTTGTTGTCTATTTTGGTGTGCATAATAAACTCTTTATCTGTATTGTCCAAAAGGGCTTCGCGGTTGTAGTTTATATAGATTCCTGCTTCTGCCAGAACCGGATAATTTGGTGAACGAAAGGCTTCAAATTTGGCTGAATTGTATTTAAAAGAGCGGTTGCCTCGGAATAACTTATTATCAAAAAGGACACATACCTCTTGAATAATAGATTTACCATTTTCTTTGGCAGATGCTATTTCTAATGCGGTCATAATATTCTCCCGGGCATCTGTTCGTATTTCTCCGATTGGAAGTTGTGACCCTGATAGGATGACGGGTTTTTGTAGTCCTTCCAACATAAAGCTGAGGATCGAAGCGGAAAAGGACATAGTATCTGAACCATGTAGAATTACAAAACCATCGTAATGGTCATAGTTATCTTTGATAATTTGTGCCATTTCTACCCATATCGAAGGCTTCATGTTTGAGGAGTCGATGATTGGGTTGAAGGAATGTACGGTAAGTTTGTAATTAAGGCGAGCTAGGTCTGGCAAATTACGTGCGATCAGCTCGAAGTCAAAAGGTACAAATGTGCCTGTTTCGGGATCCTGAACCATCCCGATCGTACCTCCTGTGTAAACAATAAATATATTCTGCATCGTTTGTTGTTAAATTCCAAAAATACGTTTCGCATTTTCGGTGGTAATTGTAGCTAGGGTCTCGATCGTTACTTCCTGTAGATCGGCGACTTTCTCGGCTACATGGTATAGGTAGCTGCTTTCGTTTTCTTTTCCTCGAAATGGGGTAGGTGCCAGGTAAGGTGCATCTGTTTCCAAAACGATATGTTTTAAATCAACTTGTTTAACTACTTGATCCAAGCCTGAATTTTTGTATGTCACTACGCCTCCGATACCGAGTGCAAATCCCAGGTCAATTGCCTGTTTAGCCTGCTCCAGCGTTCCTGTAAAGCAATGGAGGATGCCGAAGAGTTTGTCATCTTTCAGTTCTTTGAGTAAGACGAACAATTCATCAAATGCTGCTCTACAATGTATGTCTATGGGTAAGTTCAATGACTTGGCCCATGCTACTTGTGTCCGAAAGGCATCTTTTTGTATTTCGAGTGTTGTCTTGTCCCAATATAGATCTAAACCAATTTCACCAATCGCATATATTTTATGTTCTGCAATAGCTTTTTCTATGTTAGCCAATTCTTCCTTGTAATTTTCTTTTACGGAGCAAGGGTGTAGGCCGAGCATGGGGAAACAATGTGTTGGATATGCATGAACGGTATCCATTACCAAGGGTATTGACTCCGTATCGACATTTGGGAGGAACAGTTTCTGGATGTTCCGATCAAAGCAACGGTCCATCTGTTCCTTTAGCTTTTCTGTGCCGGCATGGTAGTAGATGTGCGTATGTGTGTCGGTAAGTATGTAGGGTTTAGAATGCATATATGCTTGATAATCGGCCTAAATTTAGGCTTTTCGTATTAGACGACCTAATAGAACATAAAAAAACGCAAGATTTTTAAAAATCTTGCGTTTTCCTTGCTATTTTTTCAGCGATGTTATTTTTTTGTTGCTGCTGAATCTACTGGTAAAGTTGCTGCTGGAGCATCCCCTTTTGGACCAGGAATGATATTCACAACCTCTACTTCGAATACCAAAGGAGCATATGGAGGGATTGTACCACCACCACGCTCGCCGTATCCTAAGTTCGAAGGAACTAAGAATGTAGCTTTTGCACCTTTGTTCAATAACTGCATACCTTCAGTCCATCCTTGGATAACCGGATCGTGACCTACGCGGAAACGAATAGGCTCGTATTGTTTCATCGGATTGAATGTTTTTTCTTTCTTCGCAGTCTCTGCACTGTTTGTGTCGAATACTTTACCGTTTACTAATTTTCCAGTGTAGTTTACAACAACTGTATCACCCACTACAACTTTATCACCTTTACCTTCTTGGCTGATGATGTACTGTAAACCAGAAGCAGATTTTTTAGGTTCTAATTTTTTGTCGGCAACGTATTTTGCTAATTTACCTTCTTCGGATTTTTTCAATCCTTCGATTTCGCCTTTAAAGTAAGTGTCGATTTGTGCATAAAGTGCCGAGTCTGTTAGGTTGCCTTTTTTGAAGTGCTTTCTAACTTTAACAGTGAATGTAACAAATTTATCTGCAAATTCAGGTTTTGGTTGACCTGTTTTTGCGGCCATTGTATCCAAGTTTAAACGGAAAACAGCGCTATCGCCTTCACCTAAGAATTTAAACATAGAGTTATAATCTCCCGCGTATAAGCCAGGGATTGAATCTGGTGCTATGTTGATAATTTGTGGTAAACCAATATCGTACGTACTTTGTAGCAACGAATCTTTACGGTCTGACGTTACTGTCATATCTACCGATAATAAATCACCTGCTTTTGCTTTTTCAGCACCTTCATCCTTCACGATCTTGTATTCAAGACCACCATCTCCCTTTTTGAAATTCTGACAAGCTGCCGTCGCTAATAGGGTAACAGCTGCCGATAGGAATAAAATTGATTTCTTCATTTTTTTGATATAATCACTAAGTTACTTTGTTAATATTTCTTTGTATTCTGGTAATATAGATTTGAACCGCTCTACAACAGCTTCGAGCTCTTCTGTTGAGCTACCACCTGATGCGTTGAGATGTCCTCCTCCGTTAAAATATTTCTTACAAATCTCATTGCAAGGGATTTCCCCTATCGAGCGCAAAGATAATTTAATTAATTCAGTTCTGTCAATAAATAAACCGGCCAAACGAATTCCTTTAATCGATAAAGCATAATTCACTAAACCTTCCGTGTCTCCGGTTGTAACCTGGAATTTTGCTAAATCTTCTTTGGTAATCGCAAAAAGAGCCGTGTTGTATTCGGGGATAACCTCTAAACAGTTTAAAAGACTATATCCTAAGAATTTCAACCGGTTTTCGGTGGAACTATTATATACTTTTTCGTGGATCTCCCAGTTTTTTGCCCCAGCATCAATAAGATGAGCTAGGATATGGTGTACGGCAGCGGTTGTGGATCGAAAGCGAAAAGATCCCGTATCTGTCATAATACCTGCATATAAACAGGTTGCAATATCTGCTGTTATGCCTTCACAATCGTTGTTTACTTCGGCAATAAAGGTGTAGATTAACTGGGCTGTTGCTGCGGCATTGGAGTCCCAATAGGTTAATTGTGCGAAATCTTCGGGGTCTAAATGGTGGTCAACCATCCACTTTTGTCCTTTGGCTTCGCGAATAAGAGGCTCCAAAATATTTGTCCGGCTCAACGCACTGTAGTCCAGGCAGAAGATGATATCCGCAGATTCAACTAATTTAGTTGTCCGTTCCACCTCTTGGGGGTAAATAATTACATTGTCCCGTCCAGGCATCCAATCCAAGAAGGATGGGAAGTCGGATGATAGAACCACCTCAACGTGATGTCCTTTGGCCTGCAACCAATGGTATAGTCCAAGTGATGAACCCAACGCATCGCCATCAGGCTTGTGATGTGTTGTGATGATAATGTTTTGCGGTGTGGCTAGTAATTGTAAATTATTTTCTCCTGTAAGCATAAATAGTATAAGACTGCAAACCTACTACAATTTTGTTGTTTATTGAAATTTTTTACTTGAGAGTATGTATTTCTAGGCGCAGTTTTTTTTAGTTTTTGAAAGCGTATAACTTCTTGTCTCTCCGTATACATAGCAGGTAGTTTCCACTGTTGTAATCGATCTTGCCGTAGTAGAAATTAGGAAGAGCCTCGATCGGAAAACCATTTACGACAGCCCCTTTTTCGTCGAATAGATAAATTAAGCTATTCGCGCGTTCTGCGACACCAATAAAGACACTGTTCGCGTCGTTTCGGAAAAATTGAGGCCTATCTGTTACTTCTTGCGTAAAGTTGAATCCGAATATTTTACTCGTGTCCCTTACGCTGTATGTGGCCAGCTCTTTCTTATTTAAACTAACCATCAACGGGTTGTTCCGGTTCACGGTACTTTCAAAGGCTAAGCGTGTTTTGCTATCCCAGTTGGATATCTTTCTTCTTGTTGGTTTGTTCACAAAGTCCAGGGTATACAGGTAACCATCGGTGTCGACCGTATATAATACAGATTTGTTGTCGCTGTTCGGGGCTACAGTAATAGGATTCTTAAAGGTCGTACTGTATAGAATTTCTTCCTTGAGAAGTTTTCCATGGTCATCATACTGGTAAAAATGCCCGTTATCTGTTCCAACATAGACATGACCTTCTTGTATTTTTATATCAAAGAGGATTTGTCCGTCTATTGTTTTATTCTTCCAACTTTCGACTTCTTTGCCCTGAATATCATATACGAGCATTCGGCGTCCCGCGGGTATGAATATCAATTGTTCGTTGTTTATTTGGGCAATCGTTGGCGTTGCTGTTGGCGTTGCTGGCAGTGAAATGGAGAAACCAGGCAAAGGTTTGCCGGATGTGTCAAAGCGATAAAGTCTGTCTTTATCGGTGAGAAGGATAATGGAGCGATCGTCTAGTTGTTGTGCTTCACCGACCACTCTGCCGGAGAATACGGTTGACCACAGTTTTTTTCCTGCGGGATGTATACCATGAATCGTATGGTCTTGTTCTTGTACTACAATAAACTGACTGGTATCGGAATGTTGGAAGACCCAGGGCTGCGTAATCGGTCGGTTCTCAAATTCGTATGTCCATTCCGGGGTGGCTCCCAGGGCAGCTTTGCTTTTGAAAATACCGTATATGCTTGATAAGAAACGACCATTGTTTCCCGAAATCTGGAACGACCAAGAGAAGAAATCTTGGTATCCATAGTTGTCTTTATTGGTCAATGTTTTCTGATAGGCTGGTTTCAACAATCGCTGAATTAACGAAGAGGATGTCCTCATGCGTAAGAAGTAGGTTATATTAGCTTCGTTACCTTGTATTTTTTCAAAGTTCTTAAATCCTAATGTGCCTACCAATAGGTTTGCGCGTCGCCAATCTTTTTGGTATTCCTGTAAAGTTTGTAAGCTATTTGCTAACACCAATACATCACCTATTTGTGTGAAATATGGCCGAGGGAAGGCTTTTGCGGGATCACCCAATAGGCTGTATAGAATATTTGATTGGTCAAACCGTTGTATGGAATCTGTTACTGCTGAGGCTAGTCGTGCCAATCGTGACGTAATGGTAGATTTGTCTTTTAGTCTTATAAAGAGAAGTTCTGCTTGGTTACTTTGCTCCACAACAGCGAATTCACTGCCCAGTATGGCACCGATGTCTGTTCCAATATGAATCCCTTTTTGTTTTTGAATATTTTCTTGCAAGGTGTTGACCGTCTTGAGTTCGTTCCTTTTTTCAAAAAGTTGGCGTAGGTCTTCTTTGAATCGATCATTATTGCTGATGGAGAACGATAAATAGGAGGCCGTATTGTCGGGGAAGTAATTGTATAAACTTTGTGTTGTTTTTGTTTGGTAACTGAACAATTCGATGTAGTTTTCTTTTTTGTGTTCCGTTTCACTCTCACCACTGAGAATGAGCGCATCGTTTTTAAAATTGAGATTCCATGCGGATTGTCCACCGAGATTATCGAAAAGGGCTATTGTCTTACCGTACTTGGAACGAAGTATATGCGACCCCATATTCTTTACCTGATCATGAATAAAATAGACGCTTAATGGCGCTTTTCTACTGTTGTTATCTACAAAATAATTGATATGGGCTTTATCTAGTTTAGGCTTGTTGTTATCCAGAACCAGGAGTATGAGTTCTTTCGATGGTGAGGCAAAGAAAATATCTTTTACATAGGTAACATATAATAGAGAGTCTTTAGCACCATAGTCCATACTAAAAAGGGTGTGACCCAAGGTATCTTGTTTGTTGACTTTAAAGCTTTTTTCTAAACTGGTGAGTAGAGCCGGAAGATCAACATCTTTAATTTTATCCACTGTAGGAATTGTGATCAAGGTGCTAATTTTATCTTTTTCGGGGTGGAAAGAGACGTATATTTCCGTTGCCTCCACATAGGGTTGCAATGCGGTGCTTCGTAGTAGTTTGGATTTTAGTAGTTGCAGTTGTTTTGTTTCTTGCTTTCCGAGGATGGCTTCAAATATTTCAAAATCCTTGAAAATATTATCGGTAGTTGGATCATTTTGAAAAGCAGTAATCAAAAAAGTCTCCTCAGGCAAGAAGGTAAGGGGTTTTACGGTTTCCTTTTTCTCGCTATTTAATCCTGAAAAATAGTATATCGAAGCACCTATTACGGCAATAAACAGTAAAACGGTGACAATTATGGTGTTTCTCATTACGCACAAATCTGTATCAAAACCAAAAGTAAACAATATCCTTAATGCCTTTGCTTATGTATCATAAAAATCATAAACATTCAGGTAATGTGTGTTTTCGGTTTAGGTTTTGATGGTGAATAAAACAAAAATAGTAAAATATCACTTAATTATATAGTTGTCATGTGCCGTTTTGGTGCCTCCTTTAAGGTCGTCCAATAAGGGGGCTAAATAGTGATTCTCGCCACAAAAAAGACAAAAATCGTGTTTTTATGGAGTATATTTTATACATTTATAAGCGTAATTAAGTTTGAGCAATTAATCCCTTTTATGAATAAACAGATTATATTAATGGCGTCGTTGTTTGGCGTATTTGCCGTGATATTAGGTGCCTTTGGAGCACATGGTTTGGAAGGTAAAGTTGATGAGTACCACTTGGGGACGTGGAAAACAGCAAACCAGTATCACTTTTATCATACGCTTGCTCTTTTGTTTTTATCTACTTTTTCGCGGGCAAAAAATGCTTCTATCCGGGTTTCTTTTTGGGCATTTACGGTAGGTATTATTTTGTTTTCGGGCTCCTTATATCTCTTAAGTGTGCGAGATTTAATAGGCTTAGAGGGGTTTAAATTTTTGGGTCCAGTGACCCCGATCGGTGGATTGTTTTTCATTGTCGGTTGGATTGGGTTATTTATCGCCGCCTTGAGAAATCGTTCCTAAGGCACGTAAAGAATAAATGGAAAGCCACGCTGCTCGCAGCGTGGCTTTTGTTGTTTTTAGGACATTGTAATATTTTTGTAGCATAGTGTTGGTCTTTCGAAAATTCGCGAAACAATGCTATCTTACAGTGTGATACGAAAAAGTGCGGGAGCCTTTTACCAGCTAATCAATAACTAAACCGAATGAATAGAAAAGATTTTATTAAAGCATCTGCTATATTAGCAGCTTCTACTGTTTACCTGAAGTCGTTTGCTCATCCTCTTACCTCCTTTAATCAACAGATTCGCGTCGCTCTTATTGGCGCTAATGGTATGGGATGGTCTAATTTAAATGCCTTGTTAAAAACGAATCGAGCAGTTTGTACTGTATTGTGCGATATCGATGAGAATGTGTTACAAAAACGTGCCAATGAGCTCAAAGAGCGTGGTATCGAGGTGAAGACTTGTGTGGATTATAAAGATGTGCTTCGTGATAGTAATGTGGATGCCGTTATTATTGCTACGCCTGATCATTGGCATTGTCTGCAGTTTGTTGATGCCGTGAAGGCCGGAAAGCATGTCTATGTAGAAAAACCAATTGGGAACTCTATCCGCGAGTGTGAGGTTATGCTAGCTGCGGAAAAGAAGGGGAATGTTATTGTACAGGTTGGGCAATGGCAACGTAGCCAGCAGCACTTTCAAGATGCGTTAGACTATGTTCACTCAGGTAAGCTCGGGAATATACGACTTGTGAAAGCGTGGTCCTACGTTGGGTGGAAAAAGAATATTGTAAAGAAACCGGACACCGCTGTGCCCGCTGGTGTGCATTATGATAGATGGCTGGGCCCAGCACAAAAAAGAGCTTTTAATCCCAATCGTTTTCACTTTGAATTTCGTTGGTTCTGGGATTATGCCGGGGGATTGATGACAGACTGGGGGGTGCATATGTTGGACTATGCGTTGATGGGGATGAAGGCGACTACTCCAAAATCGATTATGGCTACCGGTGGTAATTTTGCGGATCCTAATGGTGCTGCTGAAACACCTGATACATTGACTGCTGTTTATGAATTTGATAATTTTTATATCCAATGGGAGCATGCATTGGGGATGGATCTAGGTCCTTATGACCGGACACATGGCGTTGCATTTATTGGGAATAACGGGACATTGATTGTGAATCGAAACGGTTGGGAAGTTATTCCGGAGAAAGATGGCGGGCCGGCTGTTCCGTTGCAGAAATCAAGTGATAATGGACTAGAAAAGCATATGGTTAATTTTGTAGATGCTATTGTTGCTAAAGATAAAGGGATGTTAAAAGCACCCTTAGAAGCGGGGGCTCATATCGCTATTTTTTCGCAGATGGGAAATGTGGCGTATCGGACGGGGCGAAAAATCTACTGGGATAAGGGTAAGCAGCGGTTTACCGATAGTGAGGCGAACAAATACCTGGCCGCACCGTACCACAACGGATATAAAATTCCGCACGAAAGCTAAATAAGATTTAAATCAAACTAAACTAATCACCTATAAAAACCACATTATTTTATGAAAATGAAAATGACCGCCTTTTGCTTGATGATGGTAAGCTTTTTTTCCACGTCTGGGCAGGAGGGAAATGTCGTTGGGCATAAGATAAAGACGAGATGGGGGGAGACCCTTGATCCACTACGTCCGCATCAAGAGTACCCACGGCCACAGCTTGAGCGAAAAGGCAATTGGAAAAATTTAAATGGAAAATGGCGATATACCGTTGTTGACCAAGATCAAAAAGAGATTCCAACACATTGGGATGGCGATATTGTTGTTCCTTTCGCGATCGAATCTGCGCTTTCTGGCGTGGGGAGAACCGTTGCTACCAACCAATCTTTATGGTATCAACGGGAAATATCCGTAGATAACAGCTTACGGAAAGGAAAAGTGTTGTTGCATTTTGGCGCTGTGGATTGGCGTTGTGATGTGTACGTGAATAAGCAGCATATCGGTCAACATGAGGGAGGTTTTGATCCTTTTAGTTTTGATATTACCGACGTGTTAAAAAAAGGAGAGCGGCAAGAGATTGTGGTGCGTGTTTGGGATCCGACAGACGACGGCCCTCAGCCTCGTGGGAAGCAAATTAGAAATCCACATGGTATCTGGTATACCCCTGTTACTGGTATTTGGCAGACCGTTTGGTTAGAAGGTGTGCCGACCAGTTATATTGCTAAAACAAAACAGACGCCAAATGTTGATGAATCCGCTTTGTTCTTTTCGGCGGATATTGCATCGGCTCGGGGGGATGAGGAGGTGGTTGTGGAGGCGTATGATGGTGCGACTAAAATTGGAGATTGGAAAACGAAGCATGGTGTAGAGACTAAGCTGTCGTTACCGGGTGTTTCTTTGTGGAGCCCGGACCATCCTAAGCTTTACGATTTACGCGTGAAATTGATGCGAAGTGGGAAGGTTGTGGATGAGGTGAAGAGTTATTTCGCTATGCGGAAGATCAGTATGCAAAAAGATGATAAAGGGATTCAGCGCATGTTGTTGAACAATAAGTTTGTTTTCCATTACGGACCATTGGATCAGGGCTGGTGGCCGGACGGTTTACATACTGCTCCGTCGGACGAAGCATTGAAGTTTGATATCGAAAAGACGAAGGAGATGGGATTCAATATGATTCGTAAGCATATCAAAGTAGAACCTGCTCGCTGGTATCGTTACTGCGATAGCATTGGTATTTTGGTGTGGCAAGACATGCCTAGCGGGGATTTAGGCGGGAATGCATGGGATATGCATCCCGGAAAGATTTCCAGTGGCCAGCATGATAAAGATAGGAGTGCTGATTCTGAAAAGATGTATAGAAAGGAGTGGCGGTCAATAATGGATGCTTTACACAATTTCCCAAGCATTGTTATTTGGGTTCCTTTTAATGAAGCGTGGGGGCAATTTAAGACGAAAGAAATTACAGATTGGACCATGAAGTATGATCCTTCCCGATTGGTCAATAGTGCTAGTGGAGGTAACTTTGCGTATGTGGGCCATATCCTTGATCTACATAATTACCCGGATGCTGCAATGCCTGATCCAGGGCTGTTTGGAAAGGATTTTGTCTTGGCGTTGGGCGAATTTGGAGGATTAGGTCTACCGGTAGAAGGACACACCTGGCAACAAAAAGATAACTGGGGTTATCAGTCTTTTAAAAATGGGGAGGAGCTTAAGAAAAGGTATGCGGGTTTGGTAAAAGACCTTCATAAGTTGATCCCACGTGGTCTATCGGCTGCTGTCTATACCCAGACTACCGATGTGGAGATTGAAACGAATGGATTGATGACGTATGATCGTAAAATTATTAAGATACCTGTTGACGAGTTGCATGAAATGCATCAGGTGTTGTATACCTATTAATACGTTTATGTTTTAGATTTTATAGGAGATACGTTACCATGAAAAGGTAACGTATCTTTTTATAGGTACCCACTATAGAGACCGAAAAACTTCCGTTATATTTGTTGGGTATGGTAGCATCATCTTTGTTTAGTGCCGGTCGGGAAACCTACTTCGTGGAAGTTATTTTGCCTTTGTATATCGCAAAGACCTATACGTATCGTGTTCCTGTGGAATGGAACGATCATGTGGCGGTAGGGAAGCGCGTTATTGTGCAATTTGGGCGCAATAAGATCTATGCTGCAGTTGTACATAAGGTTAGCCATGAGGCTCCTTTGGGCTATGAAGCAAAATATATCCTGAATGTAATCGATGATCAACCGATCCTCGATCCCACGCAATTGACTTTATGGGAATGGATGGCAGATTATTATTTGTGCTATCTGGGGGAGATTATGCAGGCCGCATTACCTGCGGCTATGAAAATGGCCAGTGAGACCAAAATTGTTGCTGCGGAAAATGAAGACCTGGATCGTTCTCTCCTTACCGATAAGGGATATATGATTATGGAGGCGTTGGATGTTGCTGGAGAATTAACGATTAACGATGTCGTTAAGTTATTGGGACAGAAAACAGTTTTTCCGCTATTAAAAACCTTGTTTGACGAAGGATACCTTTTGATTTCAGAGGAAATTAAGGATCGGTATAAGCCGAAAGTCAAGACGTTTCTTTCTTTGGATTCTCAATTTTCGGATGCGGAGGGGAAACGTATTTTGTTAGATTCCTTGAATAAAGCTCCTAAGCAGCAAGATGCGGTGTTGGCTTTGTTGCAGTTACAAAAGACGAAAGAAGATATTACTCGGCAAGATATTATGGAGGCGGCAGGTATTAGTGCCGGCGTGGTTGCTTCGTTAATTGAGAAGGGCGTATTTGTCCTTCAAGAAAAGATTGTTTCTCGCTTGGGTGGGGAAGATCTGGAGATTACGGCCGACTTTACATTGAATGAGAGGCAGGAGGCAGCATTGGCGAGCATTGAGGCTGACTTTCAAGCAAAGGATGTGGTTTTGCTCCATGGTGTTACCGCTTCAGGGAAAACCCAACTTTACATTCGATTAATCGAATCTGCGATTGCATCTGGAAAAAAAGTATTGTACCTGTTGCCGGAAATTGCACTAACTGCGCAAATTACGGAGCGGTTGCGTCTTCATTTTGGAGATAAACTAGGAGTATACCATTCGAAGTTCAATGATAATGAACGTGCGGAGGTGTGGCGTAAGGTTCTAAATGGGGAGTATGAAGTTGTTATTGGTGCACGATCATCTGTGTTTTTACCGTTCCAGGAGTTGGGATTGATTATTGTTGATGAGGAACATGAGAGTTCCTATAAACAATATGAACCAGCCCCACGTTACCATGCACGGGATACCGCGATTTATTTAGCTGGTATTCATAAAGCGAAGGTATTATTGGGATCGGCCACGCCATCGATCGAATCCTATTACAATGCAAAAGCAGGAAAATATGGTTTGGTGGAAATGAAGGAACGTTACGGTGCTTCTCAACTTCCAATCATCGAATTGGTGGATGTTGCGGAGGCCGGCCGCAAAGGACAAATGTTCAATTATTTTAGTGGTACTCTATTGCAGGGGATCACGGATGCACTCGGACGAAAGGAGCAGGTTATTCTTTTTCAGAACCGACGTGGACATACGCCTTTTGTGCAATGTAACACCTGTGGGTGGGTGGCAAAATGTGTGAACTGTGATGTGAGCTTAACGTATCATAAGTCGACCAATCACCTACATTGCCATTACTGTGGACATCATGAACCACCGATTCAGATTTGTCCGGGGTGTGGGATGGCACATATTGAAAGTAAAGGCTTTGGTACGGAGCGGATCGAGGAGGAGCTTGAGCTGCTGTTGCCTGAAGCGCGCATCGGTCGACTTGATATGGATTCGGCAAAGGGGAAGCATGGCTTTGATAAGATTATAACATCATTTGATGATCATGAGTTTGATATTCTGATCGGAACGCAAATGGTGGCCAAAGGATTAGACTTCGGTCGTGTTAGTCTTATTGGTATTATCAGTGCAGATGCGATGATTAATTTCCCAGACTTCCGCGCTTATGAACGGGCCTTTTCTTTGTTCTCTCAAGTGGCCGGAAGAGCGGGACGTCGGGATCAACAAGGAAAGGTGATTATTCAGACACATACGCCCAATCATCGGGTTTTAGAGCAAGTGCTGCACAATGATTATGAGGGGATGTTCATGACGGAGGTGAAGGAGCGAAAAAATTATCAATATCCACCGTTTTATCGTATCATTAAACTTGATGTGAAACATACAGACTTGCAGCTAACTCATGATGCTGCAGTGCGATTGGCGAGTTTGCTTCGCGGAAGTTTAGGCGCACGTGTTTTAGGTCCTGAGCCGCCTTTGATATCACGGGTAAGGAATTATTTTATTCAAACGATTACGTTAAAAATTGAACGTGGGCAGGTTAGCATCGTAAAAGTGAAGGAGCTGATCCGACAGGCGATCACCCATTTTGAGATTGATAAACAGAATAGATCCGTACGGATTTCAATTGATGTCGATCCGTACTAAGTACGGATCGTTTTTTTTGGATTAATTTTCGATCGATTCCGCAAGGTCGACATCGACCCAAAGTCCGTCGTTCTTGATAATATCTATGAGTTCATCGAGCGCTTTTGTCGCGCCTACATTTCTTTTTACGACTTCCTTTCCACGGTATAAAGTAATCTTGTCTGGGCCTGCGCCAACATATCCATAATCGGCATCTGCCATTTCACCTGGGCCATTTACAATACAGCCCATAATGGCTATTTTTAGTCCTTTTAGATGGCTTGTGCGGCTTCGGATCATCTGTGTTGTCTCTTGCAGATCAAAAAGTGTACGGCCACAACTTGGGCACGATATATACTCGGTCTTTGAGATGCGTGAGCGCGTAGCTTGTAACACACCAAAGGAAATCGAAGCCAGGTGGTTTATTGATGTGGCAGGAGAGTCGATCCAAATACCGGAGCCTAGTCCATCGATTAACAAAGCACCTAAGTCAGTCGCTGCGTATAGCTGTAATTTGGAAATCGGTTCTTCCGGGTCCATGATGTCGCCTACAGGTCCTGAAAATTCAGCTGCGGGGTAGCTTCTTCGGATGATCACCGGTGTGTCGAGACCGATTGACTTTATATTATTAAAAAATTGACGCTGGTCTGCCATACCGTGGGTATGTGTTGTTTCGAGTAGGAAAACGACAGTCTTATCCAACGATAGATGTGCAAACTCATCTGTCAGGAGGTCGTCATTCGTGATTCGAACGAGGTTCAAGGAGGCGTCCTTATCGGTTGCGTCCAAAAATGCAGTAAGGGTGTATACCGGATGTTTATTCGCTTTGTCTTTTAGTGTCAACCATGTTGCATAATTGTACAAGACTTTCAGGTTTCCTGGTAAAGTGAACGATGGCAAGGCATCTCCTAAATACACAAAATCGACAGACTGATCGCCCATATGGTATTTGTCATTTAGGGCATCGTATCGATATCCTACGGCGGTCAAGATGAACGGGTCTTTAAGGTTTTCGCGAGAGATATCTACGATTACACGTGGAACCAAGGCTCCGCCCACAAATGTATTTACTTCGGCAGCTTGATAGGGTTCGGTCTTTGTGTTTCCTGATATATTAATGATTTCGCGCGTTGGCGCAGTGGATAATTGCTTGGCTCTGTTGCTGTACCTGTTGACTAGAGCAATGGCTACAGGGGCTTCTTTTTCTGGCTCTTCGGTAAGCGAAACACGCACCGTGTCCCCGAGACCGTCTTCCAATAAAGTGCCGATGCCGACTGCCGATTTTATCCGGCCATCTTCACCGTCTCCCGCTTCGGTGACTCCCAAGTGGAGCGGGTAGTTCATTTGTTCGGCCACCATTTTCTCCACCAGCAAACGGTACGCTTGTACCATCACTTGTGGGTTGGACGATTTCATTGAGACCGTAAGATTATAGAAGTTGAGATCCTCACAGATACGCATAAACTCCAGGGCTGATTCTACCATCCCTTCTGGGGTATCGCCGTAGCGGCTCATAATGCGATCCGATAGGGATCCATGATTGGTGCCGATACGCATGGCTGTCCCGTATTCTTTACAGATACCGACTAATGGGGCAAACTTTTTATAGATACGTTCGAGCTCCCCCTGGTAAGCCATATCGGTATATTCCAGTTGGTCGAACTTCTTCTTGTCGGCATAATTTCCGGGATTGACACGTACTTTTTCGACGATCCGTGCTGCAACTTCGGCTGCATTCGGCGTAAAATGTATATCTGCTACTAGGGGCACATTATATCCTCGTAGACGAAGTTCTTTTTTTATGTTACCAAGATTTTCTGCTTCCTTGATACTTGGAGCCGTGATACGCACATATTCACAACCGGCATCAACCATCTTCATGGTTTGGGCTACGGATCCCATCGTATCCATGGTATCGACTGTTGTCATACTTTGGATACGGATTGGGTGATGTGCGCCCATTGGAACATCTCCAATGGTAACTTCTCTGGTTAAAAAGCGACTATATGTTGTTTTGGAGTTACAATATAACCCCGGCAGTGTGCTTGCGTTTTCTGTGTCCATCTCTACCTACAAAGTTAGGTATTTTCTACTTAGTAACGGTGAATCGAAAAGGTATTTGCTGCTCCATCAATCTGGATTTCATATTTGTTTGTAGCGGCATCAAAGTTTTGTGTCTGCGCGACTCCCTTTCCTTTGGTTTCTAATCCTTCGAAACTGTTGCTGGATAAGAAGGCTGAATATTTCACGCGTACCGCTGCATCCTTTGGAATATTGAAATCAATTGTGGATGCTCCTGTTGCGATTTCAATTGATGATACTCCCGATTGGGGCATGCCTAGCTTCAGGCTCATTGTACTTGCTCCGGTATTAATTTCCAGTGTTTTAACCCGTAGGGTCGAAAGGTCTCCGGCAATGGTTGCTGCGCCATAATTTAACTCCATGTTCCATAGTACATTGGAATTAAGTGTGATGTCTGTTGGACCAGCTTTCTTTTGTTTTTTTTCCAAAGGTTTCACGTTGAGTTCTACCTTTGGCATGCTATCTGACACCGTTCCTTTTACGTATAGTCCCGAAGAGTTGTCTTTGTTGATTCCGTGAATGAGGTTATTTGAGGCTTCAGCTTTTAAGTTGAATGTGCCTGCTCCACCATTGAATTCCAGTTTTGCTTCTGTGGTGAGGCTGTCTAATGGTAAACTGACCTCACTAGCGAAGTGCTCATCACCATCCAGGTCGCTTATGTTTACGTTCCTGTTTGTAAATAATGCTTCCCGCCAATCGGAACTGCGGGAGGTAAGACCGACGAATAATATCCATCCCAAAAAGAGAACGTTCGCGCCAATCTTAATATAGGTGCCATATGTTTTATTTTGTACCATCAGATTTATTCCGATGATCACAATCAGGAGCGGCCAAAATTTTAGGGTAGCCCAGAAATTGAAGTCAATAACGTTTAAATTATGCAGCAGCAGAATCAATCCTATAAAGACAAACCAGATTCCCGAAGTTATTTTATTTTCCATACGTTCTAATTCTATGTAAACTTATATAATTTTGCTTTCATGTGCAATTTTTAATGGCGCACGGATAAGCGTTCCAAAAGCACCTTCACTTTGCTTTAATTCACCTTGTGTCCGGTTTGCAGCGCGTCACTTTGTATGATGCGAAAGTAAAATTTACGGTCGTTTTATCAAACCTCTTTTAGGCTACTTTGTTATTATAGTCGGTGAAATAAACCTTTGTATCGGTAAGTTTTCTTCCCCTAATGCGTATATTGCGATAGTATTAACAATAAATGAATAGCATTCTATGATATTCCACCACTTCGGTAAGTATGTACTCCTGCTACGGAGCGTTTTTAGAAGACCAGAGAAATGGAAAATTTATTTGAAAGAGATTTTTCATGAAATGAATGAAATAGGTATCGGTTCATTGGGGTTGATTTTGATTATTTCTACTTTTATCGGTGCCGTCATGACCTTGCAAATCGCGTTTCAGTTGGTTTCCGATTTGATTCCGTCGACTGTAATTGGGCAGATAAATCGAGATTCTAATATTTTAGAATTAGGCCCTACGATTTCGGCATTGGTTCTTATGGGAAAGGTCGGTTCTTCCATCTCTTCGCAGATCGGTTCTATGCGTGTGACAGAGCAGATTGATGCTTTAGAAATTATGGGTGTTAACGCGCCGGGTTACTTGATTTTACCTAAAATAGTTGCCGGCATTATTATGATGCCCGTACTCGTTATTATCGCTATATTTTGTGCTATTTGTGGAGGTTTGATCGGTGGGGCTATGTCAGGTGCCGTTGCACCGAATGACTATATTCAGGGTATTCAGGGTGGCTTTAATGGTTTTACCATTGTCGTTGCACTAGTGAAAGCGTTTATATTCGGTTTTATTATTACTTCGGTACCGGCGTACAAAGGATTCTATGTGCGTGGGGGAGCGCTCGAAGTTGGGCAGGCAGGGACGCAAGCGGTGGTAATCGGTTGTATTGCTATTCTTGCTTGTGATTATATAATTACTGCATTGATGTTGTAAAGATGATTGAAATACAAAATATTCATAAGTCCTTTGGTGATAATCATGTCCTTAACGGGATTGATGCTACTTTTGAGCCGGGGAAAGTGAGTTTGATTATTGGAGGGTCAGGATCGGGAAAGAGTACCTTATTAAAGTGTATTGTTGGTTTGCATGAACCGGAGGAAGGCCATGTTTTCTTCGATGCACAGGAGTTTACGGTCATGAATGCCGATGAACGCGTATCTATTCGTCGAGAGATTGGTATGTTGTTTCAAAATTCGGCTCTTTTTGATTCTATGACGGTGGAACAGAATATTGTTTTTGCTTTAGATATGTTTACGGACATGAGTCGTAAAGAGAAGTTGGAGCGTGCAAATTTTTGCTTGGATCGGGTAAACTTAAAGGACACAAATAAGCTTTATCCTTCAGAGCTGTCTGGCGGAATGAAGAAGCGGGTGGGAATTGCTCGGGCGATTAGTATGAGTCCGAAGTACCTTTTTTGTGATGAACCTAACTCTGGACTTGATCCGGCAACAGCCATCCTTATTGATGAGCTGATTCAGGAACTTACCGAGGAGTATCAGTGTACAACTATTGTGGTTACGCACGATATGAATTCGGTAATGGGTATTGGAGATTACATTCTCTTTTTGTACAAAGGAATGAAGTTTTGGGAAGGTTCGAACAAAGATATGCTTCAATCAGACGTTCAGGAATTAAACGATTTTGTGTTTGCCAGTCCGTTGATGAAAGCCGCACGATCAACAATAAAATAAATGATGTATCTTTGCCCCAAATTTTAATACTTTGTCGACAACAACACAAATACAACTTCTTACACCACAACATTGGAAAGATTATGAATTAATCGACTGTGGTGATTTCGAAAAATTAGAACGTTTTGGTGATCTAATTTTGATTCGTCCGGAGCCACAGGCCGTTTGGCCGAAAACTTTAGGCGATGCCGAATGGAATAAACGTTACCACATTAAATTTAGGGGACGGTCGGCAACTTCTGGGGAGTGGATGAAGAAGAATCCACATACACCGGATCGTTGGCACATTACGTATAAAAATAAAGACGCTGCGATTAAATTTCGCTTAGGATTGACTTCGTTTAAACATGTTGGTATTTTTCCGGAGCAGGCTGTCAATTGGGACTATATCTCGGAATCTGTAAAGAGTTTCCAGACGGAGAAACCTAAAGTACTTAACCTTTTTGCGTATACGGGTGGAGCTTCATTAATGGCGAAGGCCGCTGGGGCAGATACAACGCATGTTGACTCGATCAAGCAGGTTGTAACCTGGGCCAATGAGAATCAGGAGATTTCGGATTTAGATAATATCCGTTGGGTTGTTGAAGATGCGTTGAAGTTTGTGAAACGCGAGCTGAAACGTGGGAATACGTATAATGGTATTATCTTGGACCCACCAGCCTATGGGCATGGTCCTAAAGGGGAGAAATGGAAACTCGAAGATCATATCATGGAAATGATGACGGATGTTGTGCAGTTGTTGGATCCGAAGGAGCACTTCTTGATTTTAAATACCTATTCGTTAGGTTTTTCTTCTGTAATTGTAGAGAATTTGATTAAAACTGCTTTTCCGGCGGTAGAGAATTTAGAAATTGGTGAATTGTATTTGCAAGCGACAGCAGGACCTAAATTACCTTTAGGGGTGTTTGGTAAGTTTCGCAAGTTTGCAAAATAGTACGCACCGACGCTAGTTTTTTAAATAATAAAAGCGCCCTGATTAGTAGGGCGCTTTTTTATTGGAAAGCATTAAAATTGATTGCGATTAAATAACAACAGGCCATAATGGATTTTGCACCAACAGGCGGCCTTTGCTTTTATTAATTTCATTTTGTGGCACCGGATACCAGTAGTATTCTTTGACCCATCGACGGTTTTCTATTTTTGTTCGTTGGAAGAAAGAGTCTGGATCTCCCAAAGGCTTTACCGTTGTTGTGGTATTACCATATTTTATTGCGACATTATCAAAACCATTCATATTCATCCCTGACATTCGTGTCATATCACCATCGACTCCGCCTTTATCGGGTTGATTTGTCTCTACGGGATCACAGATCATCCAGCGGCGTAAATCAAACCAACGTTGGCCTTCTCCGAGTAATTCCACGTGACGTTCTTGTACAATAGCTTTGAATTGTGCCTCTTTATTGCCTATCACGCCGGTCTTTGTTTGGTTCGCGTTCATTTGCGCGTAGCCTGGTATGCCTGCTCGGATCCGAATTTTGTCTATGTATTCAATAATTTTGGGATCATTTGGATTAATCTCGTTTAACACTTCTGCATAGTACAAGTAGAAATCTGCCAGTCGGAATAGGATGGATGGCCTAGACCATGAGGTGTACACGGTAAATGGTGATCCTGGTGCGCCAGCAACTGCTATAGATGTCCTTCCTTGTGCAATTCTGCGATGCTTGAATTTGTACAACAGATATCCGGCTCTAGGCCAGTTTTCGCCTCCTGCAATTCCCGATGGTTTTCCTCGACCATACCATTGGTAGTAAACGCCACTTGGATTATTATGTTCATTGGCATGAAGGTGCCAGCTTTTACCGTTGTATCCTACCGCAGCATAAAAACGGGGTTCTCTATCTGCATACATATTGTACACATTTTGATCTCCATTGTTGTTTACGTGCGTTGGGTTTTTTACGGTAATAAAGTTGTTTTCTTTATACCCTGAACCTGAATCGTAGATTGTTTTTCCATTACTCATAAAAAAGGCATCTACCGTTTCTTGGGAGACTCCAATATTTGCAAAATTGGTCGGACTGGCGTATAGATCTACTGGATTTGAACGTCGTTCTTGCGCATTTGGATCACTGTAGTTGTTATATGCCGTCGCCCAGATAATTTCGTCATTGTATTTTTGGAATACCTGATAGACGGACTCATGTGGGTTGATCACTGTTCCTCCTGTGTTGTACTCCACATGTAATTTATGGCCTAAACCATGTGCATACGCTAGAAATTCTTCCAGACGTTGTTTTGCTGTTTGCCATTTCTCAGGATTGTAGTCTGGAAAGAGGCGTGCTCCATCTTTATTGGCAATGGATAAACTTTCCGTGAAACCTCCGTTAAAAAGCTTTGAGGCGGCATAAGTCCATAATTTGGCGCGCAAGGCATAAGCGGTTAAGAGTGTAGGGCGTACCATTTCCCCGGTGTTGTATGGGGTAACGGTGCTTTCGCTTTTGATGGTTGCCGGTAAATTTTTGGATGTAATAACGGCGGCCAAAAGACCGTCGATATAATTGATTACATCATCCATAGATGCTCTTGCATAATCAATATTTTGGTTTTCCGCATCGGCAAGCTCGGTTATTAAAGGGACCGGGCCGTATAACTCCAATAACGTGAAATAGGCGTAGGCAAGAAGAAAACGTGATTCATCTTTCATGCGATCTACTTCATCTTGCGGGAGTGCTGTGTTTCCGGTGCCTGAAATAGCTTTGGCCCGTTGTAAGAAGATGGTCGCTTGTCGGATATACTGGTATTGGGTTGCCCAGCGGTGGTACCCCGCGCTTCCCGCGGTGTAACCGGAAACCATAATGTTTCGTGCAAAGTTACTGACCAACTCGCCTGATATAGCTGACCATGGGTTACTCATAGCATCTGCGCTTGAGGCATTTTTGGAATACTCGATGATACAGTTAAACGTGTTTGCATGCCAACGTTTTGTATAATCTGCGTTCTCAAAGACCCCCTCTATCGTTAGGTTATCCGCTAATTCAGAGGATACGTCTAAGTATTTTTTACAGGATACGGACAAGGCCGTTGTGGCGACCACTGTACATAAAAGAATTTTATTGAAAATTTTCATCGTTTAAATCGTATTAAAATGTTGCGTTCAAACCAAAAGTCCATGTCGAACTGATCGGGTAGCGTGACCCAGAGCGTGCTGTTACTTCAGGATCCCAGAACTTTACTTTGTCCCAGGTGTGTAAGTTTTCTCCTTGCAGATATAGGCGCACTGCATTTATATGCATCTTTTTCACCCAGTCAGACTTTACGGTATATCCCAATTCTATATTTTTCAAACGTATATAGGAGGCATCGCGATACCACCAGGTACTGGTGCGTGTATTGTTGCCATTGTTTGCGGTGCTAAGTCTTGGGAAAAGAACATCCTGATTGTATGGGTCTAGGTGTGTCCAGCGATTTGTTGCTTCTTCGCGAAGTGCAGCATCGGTAATGGAACGCTGGAAGGGGAAGAAATTCTCTGTTTTGCCTAAGAGATTGGTCGAAAACTGACCCGCTCCCTGGAAAAAGATGCCAGCTGTAAATCCTTTCCAGTCTGCTGTTAATCCGAATCCATAAACGATTCCCGGTGCACTTGCGGAAAAGTACCCGTTATTATACGTTTGATCGTAGTTGTCTATGATGCCGTCTCCATTGAGATCCAGGTATTTTATATCACCGGGAGCGACAGCAAAGCGTGGATCTGGAAGATCTGGTTTTAACTGGTAGGTTTCGCCCCCATTACCATTGCGTGTGATGATAAAATCATCTGGCGTATATAAGCCCTGAGATATATACATAAACGGTTGTCCTATACGCTGGCCGGTGTAGGATTGGTACGGGAACGATGGTGTAATTTCATCGTACTCCATAATTTTGTTTTTAGAGTAGGTGTAATTAACGCGTACACCCAAATTTACCTGATTGATTTTTTGTGTTCCTGTCACGTTAAAATCGAAGCCTCGGTTGTTCGTGCGGCCAAAATTCTGTACGGGATTAACGCGTAAACCAGCGGCAGTAGGTACGGTGTTACGGCGTATTAATATATCTTTCCGTTGATTGTAAAAAAAGTCGATCGTTGCGTCGATTCGGTTACCAAAGAGACCAATGTCGATCCCGGTATTAAATTTGTCCTCTTCTTCCCACTTCAAGGTCGGTGTGTAATAGTCATTTTCTATTATCCCCGCTCCGGGACTACCTGATCCTTGGCCACTGTTGCCTACACCTGCTCCCCCGGTCCAACTGTAATTATAGCCCGAACTTCCTTCATTAAGTTTCTCCCGATATGGAAAACGTGTTAGGTCAGCCGAAACGATATCGTTTCCAACGCGACCGTAAGAGACACGAAACTTTAGCTTACTAACGGTCTTTTCGATGGGCTCCCAGAATTTTTCGTTGCTTACCCACCAGGCTGCACCTACGGAAGGAAAAATTCCCCAACGGTTTCCTTCTGCAAAGTTTTCGCTACCTGTCATCCCCATACTGGCTTCCAAGAGATAGCGGTTGTCGAAACCATATGTTCCGCGAGCTACGAGACTTTGTTTACGAAAAGGAAGCATATCGAGGCCGTCCGTTCTATTTTGATATTGACGTTCTTTTTGATTGTATAATAGTAAACCTGTTACATCATGGAGGTTGATTGTTCGTTTATAATCGAGCGCGGTTTCCAGGTATATGTTTCGTTCTCCCGAACTTCCTGCAGATGCGGGGTTCGATAAAGCCGCTCCCCCTCGAATCTGACCAAAGATTAGGTTGCCATTGTCATCGCGGGAGTTCGCGTAGTAAGAGCGTGCTTCTTTCGTTCTGTTTGTTCGCCCCTGTGAAAGGTTGTCAAAGCCCACCGCACCTCGCCATGATAATCCTTTGGTCAGCACATCGAGCTGTTGCACGAGGTTAACCTTGGATTGTAACGTTACTTCTTGATTGCGGCTGTATCCCATATTGTTTAGCATATTGTATGGGTTTGCTCGTTCACCGGTTCCGACATTTCCTGCCGAATACATTGGGTGTTCGGAAAACGTACCATCTGAATACATCATCGGAAAAAGATAGCGGGGAGAGAGGGTAATAATGCTCCACAACTGGTCGGCGGTGGCGATTGGCGCATTTTGTTTTACAAAATAACCAGCAAGATCTACCGACATCTTTGTGGTATTGGTCAAGTCCATATCAATATTTGAGCGGAGGTTAAACCGTTCGTATTTTAGATTGGCGTTGTAGTTTTCGACGGTATTACTTTTGTATAAACCATCTTCGGTATAATAAGCGCCCGATGTAAAGAAGCGTACGCGATCACCTCCACCGCGGAAATTAACGGTGTATCGCGAAACATTTGTATTGGGTTTTAAAAGATCTAACCAATCGGTGTTCGGATAAAGATCGGGATCAATGTTCGTGCGATATTTTTCTAAGGTATTATCATCATAGGTTGGTAACCAGCCGGACGTCGGGTTTCCCTTTTCATTCCATGTAGCTTCATTGTATAGTTTTAATGTCTGGTAAGAGTCCAGTGATTTTGGCAAGCGTAATGGGGTACGAATCGCATGCTGTAGATCGGTCGATATCATCGTCTTTTGCGGCATTCCTCGTTTTGTTGTGACAATCACTACGCCGTTAGCCCCTTCGGCACCGAATACGGCTGTTGCCGCGGCATCCTTAAGTACCGAGAAACTTTCGATATCTTCAACTGGAATATTGCTCATATCGGCTTTGCTTCGTGGTATTCCATCGATAATAATGAGTGGGCTTGTTCCACCAGCAAAGGAGCTCATACCTCGTATCCAGAAGTTGGAGTCGTCGTATCCGGGCTCACCGGATGGTTGTATGGCGATAATACCCGGTAATTTGCCGGCTAATGAATTGGATAATCCGCGGCCTGTTACCGCGAGTTCTTTAGCAGAAATTGTACTGATGGAAGAAACGACACTTGTCTTTTTTTGCTGACCATACCCCACTACGACGACCTCGTCAAGATCGGCAGCGCTCTCTGTCAATCGGATATTGACGATATTTTCATTTGCTTTTAGGGGGCGTTCTTCTGTTTGGTAACCAATATAGGTGAATGTCAGGATATCCCCAGGGGATGCCTGTATGCTGTATTGCCCCGAGGAGCTGGTGTTGGTTTGGTGATTTGTCTGATTCTTGATGGATACGGTTACGCCTGTTACAGGGTTCCCTTTGGCATCGGTAACCAACCCCGATACTTTTACTTCCTGGGCAGATAAACCAAATGATATTCCCGAAAGCAAGAATAGAAATAGTAGTTTCCAAACGAGCGAATTTCGTGTAAACATTTTTTTTGCTGTTTTTTTTGTTTTCATAATTTCAGTTTACTGCTTGTTCCAGATAGTTTGATCTTCTTTTCGACACCTCATAATCCGAGGAGCTAACGGACGTGATTTTTTTAATTCTCATGATAGCGATAAGTTGGTTAGCAGGTTTTTTTGTTTTGTGATTTTAGAGGGAAGCACTTCCAAATGCATCCTTGTTGGGGCGTTATGTGTCGTTAAATACGATACAACTACCCGAGACTTCGTGTGTAATTGTTACATCATGATTAGATTTTGATTTATAAGTTTGGTTTTACTGGTTCGTTTGTTTCTGCATGGCCATGGTCGCGGAATACAATTGTAACAGGACAAATCTATTAGTAAAGGGCTCTAAATAATAGGGGGGGCATTCAAAAGTGAGATGTGTGGGACTGTTGTTTTTGCTGAATCGTCTTATTATGAGTAATTTATGTTTTTGTGTGCTCGTTGAAAAAGTGGATGCAAGGGTTCTTTTTAAGTGAAAAATCGAAATTTACCAGCGCGTCATGAGGATGGATAAATTCCCTCTTTTTATGGAATTGGTTATAAATTAACTACTTTTTCACTGCGATCTTTTATTTTTAACATGTTGTTTTTTAGTAGTTTATGGTTTTGTTCGGTAAGTGGAAATCTCATTTTTTAATCCTTTGGATTTTTTGAACTGTTTGAAAGAATAAATTTGTAATCAAGTGGGCTGCAAAAAAAATACTTGCCCGAGAATAGTATAATCTAAACCTTTTATGAGAATTCTAAATTTCTACAATCTATTATGTTGTCACCTTATTGTACGCCCGTATCTAATCGGTCTTTCGATTCTATTCACCTTTTTACTGTCTATTTATCATCCGGTTTTTGCGGTTGATGGATTAGGTAAAGGAGAGGTGGAAGCTTATGTAACAACAAATACGAGATCGCATGAACTAAAACGAGTAACCTTTAAAGCAAACTCCTTAAGCAGTAGGACGACAATCCATCTTGATCGGAATACACGATTTCAGGAAATGGATGGCTTTGGTGCTGCAGTGACTGGATCGACATGTTATAATTTGTTAAAGATGGATAAGAAGTCGCGCACCCAGTTTTTGAGGGAGACTTTTGATCCTGTTGCAGGATATGGGCATAGTTATATTCGTATCGCTATCGGGTGTTCTGATTTCTCGCTCAGTGAATATACGTGTTGCGATGCAGAAGGGATCGAGAATTTTGCGTTGCAAGAGGAAGAGCTCCAATACGTGATACCTGTGCTAAAGGAAATTCTTGCCATCAACCCTACGATAAAAATCTTAGGCTCACCATGGACAAGTCCTCAATGGATGAAAGTCGATAACCTTACTGACCTAAACCCTTTCCATTCTTGGACGAGTGGCCACCTTAATCCCCAATATTATCAGGATTATGCGATCTATTTTGTGCGATGGATTGAAGCTTTTCAACAAGAAGGGATTGATATTTTTGCTATTACCCCACAGAATGAACCCTTAAATAGACGTAATTCGGCATCGCTATTTATGGGGTGGTTGGAGCAACGGGATTTTATAAAATCAGCATTAGGGCCTCAGTTAAAAAAGGCAGGACTTCGTACGAAAATATTTGCCTTCGATCATAACTATAACTACGATAATATGGCGGACCAGCAAGGTTACCCTTTGCATATTTATGAAGATGATGCAGCGGCTCAGTATATAACAGGTGCAGCTTATCATAATTATGGCGGCAATAGACAGGAGCTTTTGCGGGTTCATGATCGTCGACCTGATAAGCAGCTTCTTTTTACGGAGACATCGATCGGAACATGGAACCATGGTCGAGATTTTGATAAACGCTTGATCGAGGATATGGAAGAGGTTGGTCTAGGAACGGTCAATAATTGGTGTACGGGCGTGATGGTTTGGAATTTAATGCTGGATTCTGATCGTGGGCCATGGCGAGAAGGAGGTTGTAAAACCTGTTACGGGGCGGTTGATATCGATCGAAAAGATTATAAAACAATTACCAAAAACTCGCACTACTATGTTATTAGTCATCTTTCGGTGGTTGTTAAACCTGGAGCTGTACGGATCGGTAGTACTGGTATGGGGGACGAGGAGTTGGTGTATACGGGTTTTGAAAATAAGGACGGTTCGATTGCGCTCGTTTTGCTGAATAAAAGCAAGGAGGCTCGGACTATTTCGGTGGTTGATAAAGCAACGCGCTTTTCTTATACCGTACCGGCAAAATCTGTTGTTTCTTATTTATGGAAAGGTTAATTAAGATAGAAAGCGGATGCGTACTAAATATTGTGTGTTTATTTTGGTTTTTCTATGTGTCTCAACCGGTGTGGAAGCACAGTGGCTTTGGCAGAAAGAGAACATGGAAAGTATTAAACAAAAGAAAAAATCGCCGTTTTATGCTCCTGCGTACCGGGCATTAATTGTGCAAGCCGAGGAGGAGGTGCGGAAAGGTTCGTATTCCGTTGTATACAAGAAGGGTATAGCACCTAGTGGGGATAAGCATGACTACGTCAGCTTAAGTCGTTACTGGTGGCGAAACCCCAGCACGTCAAATGGGTTACCGTATGTATTCAAAGATGGGGAATCAAACCCCGAGCTGAACCATTATGATCGAAACACACTAGGCAATATGTGTAATGCCGTAAGTACGTTGTCGCTGGCTTTCTTTTATAGCGGGTCCGAAAAATATGCGGAGAAAGCATTCGATTTATTGAAGATATGGTTTTTGAATAGCGATACAAAAATGAATCCTAATCTGGAATATTCACAGTTTATTCCGGGGAGGGATGATTCAAAAGGAAGGCCAGAGGGGCTTATTGATAGCTATTCTTTTGTTGGGATGTTGAACAGTATTCCTCTTTTACGTACTTCGGCACACTATAGCGAGGCCGATGAAGTGGAACTGAAAAAATGGTTTAGCGACTTTGTGCATTGGTTGCAAGTGAGTGAGCAGGGGAAGAAAGAAAATAATGCCAAGAATAACCACGCAACAGCGTACGATGCACAATTGATAACGTACTTGCTTTTTTCAGGCGATGAGGATGGGGCACGACGTATTATCCGTGACTTTCCGACGAAGCGGATCTTTGCACAGATAGAGCCGGATGGGAAGCAGCCCAATGAGTTGTGGCGCACCTTAGCTTACCATTACTCCTGGTATAATTTGAGCCATATGGTGGATGTTTGTGCTACGGCGCAAAAGTTAGGCGTGAATCTGTTGGATGAAAAATCCGTGGATGGGAGGTCTATTTATGGGGCAATGGATTATTTAGCATCCTTTATTGGGAAAAATGCGAGTAGCTGGCCCTATCAACAGATTAGCGGATGGGAAGCGAAGCAGCAAGATGTGTGTCATACGATGTTCCGAATTTTCGAACTAGCCCCTACTCGGCATCGGTATCAAGAAATTGCGCAGAAATACGCGAAACATAATGAGACGGATAGGTGGAGACTCCTGTATGGTGAAAGTTTTTAAAGGAATAAATTTCAAATAGTATCTGTATATATGCTACAAAAGATTGTTTTATCGCTTTTTTTTATTGTTTCCCTGCTATTAGGGTATGCACAACAGCGGGACGTTTCATTGAAAGATGGGAAGATTGTATTAGACTTTAGTCGATCTCTTGACGGTGTAAACAAGTCGAAAACTTATACGATTAAACGAGCCTCGAGCAGGTTTGGACATTACAAAACGATTGGGAAGACAACAAAGTCCATTTTCACGGATAATAAGGTCGTGGAAAATCCATATAACTATTATTATCAGATATGTGTGGATGATCGTTTGGTTGTACTTTTAGGGTTGGAGATCGAGCTTTTTGGGGCAAATACATTTATCTACAGTGCGTCTGATGATCCTTCAAAAATAGGAGAAGAGGTAAATGCGTTGCATGAACGTATGTTTGGCAAGGAATTTAGCCCGAATCGTTATGGTATTTTCTTTAAAAAGGGTGACTATCGGGCATCAGGATTATTGAAGGTTCCCTTTTATGTCCAGATCGCTGGACTAGGGCATACGCCGTATGATGTGCAACTATCCAATATACATACTCCTCCACATTTAGCTGATGGGAATGGTACTTGTACCTTTTGGCGATCAGCGGAAAATTTGTCTGTCATAGGTCCAGAAACGTATGTAGAAGAGGAGACATTTAAATGGGCGGTATCGCAAGCGGCTCCTTTACGACGTATTTACTCCACGCGTGTTGTTCGAAATCAATGGGGAAATGGTTGGGTAAGTGGTGGATATACCGCGGATTGTTACTTCGAGAGTGCTGCTGGCTCAAAGAATCAGCAACAATGGTATACTCGAAATTCATACCTCGGCAAGGGACGTGGGAATTTCGAAGAAATCAAGTACAATTATTGTTTTCAAGGGGTTGAGTTTAGTCCTTCTGTGGATCAGGCTAGTTATACGAATAATTGGGACAAAGGAGGGAATGTTACGGTGTTACCACATACACCTATTATTCGGGAAAAACCGTTTCTCTTTTTTGATCAAGACCAGCGTTACAAGGTTTTCCGACCTGCATTAAAACGTAATCATATCGGTGTGTCGTATGCCGCCGGAGACATGGGGGAAGGGGAGGTTATTGATGTTTTAGATGATTTTTATGTGGTCAAGCCTGGGGTTGATGCTGTTGAGATCAATAGGCAGTTAGCACGTGGTAAGCACCTATTATTTACACCGGGTATGTATGAGCTGTCGGAGAGCTTACAGGTGACTCGTCCGAATACCATTGTTCTGGGCTTGGGGCTTGCGACGTTGATTCCCGGTAAAGAAAATGGAACGACAGCGATTACGGTTGCTGATGTGGATGGTGTAACCGTTGCTTCATTGATGTTTGACGCCCATTATAGTTCGCAAAGTTTGCTACAGGTGGGAACGGAGAAGACGGCAGATCGGCATGCCGAAAATCCAACCCTATTAGCGGATTTGTTTTTTCGTGTAGGTGGATTTAGGGAAGGTGAAGTTCATGTGGAAGAAACGGTCTTGTTGCATAGTAATGATATTATTGGGGACCACTTTTGGATCTGGCGGGCGGACCATGGCGTGAAAGGCAGCGTGGGTTGGTACATAAACACCGCAAAAAATGGATTAGTGGTAAATGGGGATTACGTGACTATTTATGCCTTGTTTAACGAACATTTCCAAGGCTATCAAACGTTATGGAA
This sequence comes from Sphingobacterium psychroaquaticum, assembly GCF_004421025.1. Taxonomy (NCBI): domain Bacteria; kingdom Pseudomonadati; phylum Bacteroidota; class Sphingobacteriia; order Sphingobacteriales; family Sphingobacteriaceae; genus Sphingobacterium; species Sphingobacterium psychroaquaticum. The sequence continues at coordinate 707,858 of NZ_CP038029.1, forward strand.
TGGGGAATATGGTCGCACTTATTTTTTTCAGTGCGAAAGTCCGTATGATGCACCGAATCAATCGGCTTATCGCAGTGAGGGTGGTAAAAAGAATGGCTATGCTGCTTATAAAGTTGCTGAGGAGGTGGATCACCATGAAGCTTATGCATTTGGTATTTATGATGTTTTGATCCATGAAATTATGATTCACAGTTCGGTTGAAGTGCCGGAAAAGAGGGGTGTAGTATTAAAAAATATCTGCAATAACAGTTTGTCTAATGGACGTTATAGAGGTTTTAAATTTGTGATTAATGAGACGCAAAAAAGTACGTATGACACCTGGCGCGATAATCGTACTTACGTTGTTGATTTTCCTGTGATGGAGTGATCGGAAAATAACCCTTGGTAAAATATAGTTATTTTAGTGAAATTACTATATTTAGTCACTTAATTCCAATAGGCCCCGTAAACAATAATCTTTGTGCAAAAGTGGTGCTGGTGAGGAGATGATGTTTTAGTGACTAACCAATGAAAAAAAACCTATTAACAGTAACACTTGTGTTGTTCTATTTTGTTGGCGCTGTAGCGCAAAGCGATCTCCGTGTCTTGCTGTCCAAGATCGATGACGAAATAAAACATAAGGATGTTTACATCGATTTGAAGGAGAGAAAAATAGAAAATCTAAAAGCGCGAAAAAAAGCGCTGCGGGGTGCTGCTTTAGAAGAGTACGCAATCAACGATACCCTGTTTAACGAATACAAAAATTACATTTCTGATTCAGCAATTTATTACCTCCATCTAAATTTGGATATTGCTAACACCTTATCGGATGAAAAGAAAGGGAATGACGTACGTATTGCTTCTTCTTTTCTTTTTGCTCGGTTAGGTATGTATAAGGAAGCATCGGATCTTCTGGCATCTATTCCTGTCGATGCATTGGATAGCCAGGAATTGTTGGCGTACCATGCTTCCGGGAGAGAGCTTTACCTGGGTTTGGGACAGTATAGTCAGAATACGAGAGAAAGGCATCGCTACTGGGAAATGGCGAATGTACATAATGATGCCTTGAAAAGGTTGGCCGAACCCGGGTCGGAAGAATATTTGAGGGTGGAGGAGAAGGCTTTACGGTTAACGAATGACTACCAGGGTGCGTTGGCTGTTAATGATCAGCGCCTTAAGCTGGCGAAGCCGAATACGCCTGTTTATGCCTTGGTGACTTTTCATCGGTCGTTGATTTATCGAAAAATGCAGGATGTAGCGAAGGAAAAACAATATTTGGCATTGTCTGCCTTATCGGATATACAGCTAGCGATTAAAGACAATGCCTCTATTTCCTTGTTGGCAGACCTGCTTATGCATGAAGGCGATGTAAACCGAGCATATCAGTATATCCGTTTTTCATTAGAAAATGCAAAGGATTATAATACGCGAATACGAAGTGCTGAGATCCTAAAGATTCAAACGATAATTGATAAGGCGTATCAGCTGAGGAATGATCGGAAGAACAGGGAGTTGCAAATCTTGCTGGGTGTGCTGTGTGTTTTATCCATATTGTTGGTGATTTCTGTTTTGTATGTGTATAAGCATATGCGAAAAGGTCAGGTATTTAGTCAGAAATTGAAGGAGATTAATGAAGAGTTAGAATCTTTTAATGCACGGCTGCACGATATGAATATGGAGCTTACGAAACGGAATAATGAAGTCGCTGAGGCGAACCATATTAAAGAAGAATACATCGCCTATTTCTTAGACGAATGTTCTAAATACATCGTGAAGTTGGACAACTACCGAAAGATGGTATATAAAAAGGTCCAGGATAAGCAATATGAGGAATTGTACAAGATAACGAGAAGCACTTCTTTGAGAGAGGAAGAGTTGCGGGAGTTGTTTGTTAATTTTGATACCATGTTTATTACTATTTTCCCCGATTTTTTGATACAGTTTAATGCACTATTGCTTGAAGAGGAGCAGATTTCACTAAAGCGTGACGAAGGCTTGAATACGGAGCTTCGAATTTTTGCCCTTATCCGATTAGGAATTAGTGATAGTTCAAAGATTGCAAATTTCTTGGGTTACTCCGTAAATACAATTTATAACTACCGGACCAAGATGAAAAACAAATCGCGGGTCTCTCGGGAAGATTTTGAATATAGGGTTAAGAAGATTGGTGCTTTCATGTAAATGTGGACGTTGAAACAATAATTTGTTCCAGAAAACTATTTTATCTAAGTTTGATCTAGCTACTTTGCTACGCTAAACCATGAAATTATTAACGCCCACTAGATTATTAAAAATTGTAGTCTCCGTATGTTTTCTCATATTGTTAGGTCTTCAATATAAACTTATTTCTGGTGTGTACGAAGCCAAGCGCAATGAGCTTTTTCGTGTAAAAATGGGGGAGATTAAACAAGCGTACAATCGATCCATAATAAACGATAAATTGTTTCCCGGAGGCCAGGCCATCATTGATAATTATCTCAATAAAGACAAAGTAGGAGAACTGGCTGTGGTTTTTCATCGTAATGAAGATGCATTTGTCATGACTGCCGATAGCATATATGAAAGTATCGTGCAAGACTTAAGGGGGAAAAGCAATATTGACTCTGTCTTACAGGCTATTCAGAAAGAAATAAATCTCGATTCGATTCCGATTCGTTATGCATTAGTGTTGAATTCTTTATCGACGACTTTTGATGGGCAAGTGTATCACGATCTGGCCTCTAGCGCCAATCCTTATGGACATGACGTACTAATTTCAGGATCGTCTACTCTTATCAAAGAGTCTAATCTTGTTAGTGCTTTCACGGTATCTTCTCCGACCGCTTTTTCAAATCGAGTTGAATTTACATTCTATGCCAATCGGGAAAGCCTGACCTGGGCGACATTTGTGGCTATTCTTCCTTTACTGGCTCTTTCGGGCATCTGTATATTGGTTATGATCTTCGTGTTTTATTTCACTATACACCATTGGGCAAAACAAAAGAAATTGACAGAGATGTCAACCGATTTTGTAAATAGTATTACGCATGAGTTTAAAACACCCATTTCTACCATTAAGGTCTGTGTAAAAAATTTACAACGTGAATTAAACGCTACAACGGGGAATGACAAGTTTTCCGATGGTTTTAAAGTAATTGAAAGGCAATCTGAGCGATTAAATAAGCTGATTGACCAGGCTATTCATACCAGTGTGTTTAACTTGAGCCAAACGAAGAAAGAATGGCGGCTTGTCGAGGAAGATGTGTATATTCTGCTGAAGGATCTTAAACTAAAATATGCCCACGAAGCGGATGTTTGTATTCAGACAGGTAGCTTAGAGACGAACAGTTTTGTTCGGTACGACCCTTTCCTTTTTACGACCGCTGTATCTAATATTATCCAGAACGGTATAAAACACAACAGCAGTCCGGTGAAAAATATTCATGTTGACTCTCAAATCGAAGGTGATAGACTTGTTCTTCGGTTTCGGGATAACGGAGATGGAATCCCTAAAGAAGAGGAGTCTAAGATTTTCGATCAATTTTATCAGGGTAAAGCGGGGAAGAAGAATGGTGGGTTGGGATTGGGGTTATTTTACGTGCGAAAACTCTTAGATCTTCATGATTGGAAGATAAAAATAGAATCGGCAGTACAAAAAGGAACGGTCATAAGTATTTCCATTCCAGTTAATTAACTAAATGCTGTAAGTTATGAAAGGTACAATTCTTTTGATCGAGGATGATCTTGATTTAGGAAAGCAGACGCAAATGTTTTTAGAATCCTCTGGTTTTAATGTTGCCCATGCTATGGATGGACGTTCAGCTGTTCATTTTTTTGATAACCAGAAATTCGATCTTTTAGTGGTGGATATCCAAATGCCAGATGCCGACGGATTTGATCTTGTTTCGTCCTTTTTGGATCGCTTTCCAGATCAACGTTTTTTGTTTTTAACAGCAAGGAATACCCGGGAAAGTAAACTGAAGGGTTTGCAGCTCGGAGGCGATGATTATATCACGAAACCTTTTGATGTGGAAGAGTTGTCTTGGCGTATCCATAATATATTAAATAGAGCCGCCGCTGCTGACACAACCAGTTTGAGTGTTGCTGATGTGCGCTTGGATATGGCATTGATGGAAGTTAGTTTTGACCGTGGACATCGGTTAACGTTGACCTCCCGGGAATATGATCTGTGGAAGTACTTTTTAACCCATCCGAATACTGTACTTAAACGGGAAGAAATCCTACTGGATGTGTGGGGGGAGAATGATTATTTCTTAGGACGTAGCCTTGATGTTTATATCGCGCGCATGCGCAAACAATTGCAATTTTCTTCCTACCTCACTTTAAACACAGTCTTTAAGGTCGGTTTTGTTCTGAAGACAGCCGCTACGGACTAGTTTTAATTGTCATTAACATCTGGTTAACAACTTTTTGTTCGGGGTCTGTTTAAATTAGCAACTAATTCGTTTTAGTTAATTTAATAGACCTATTTTTATGAACAGATTCTTTACCAAAAAATCAAGGTGGCTTGTCCCCCTTTTTCTACTCACGCTGGGGAGTTGTGAGAAGAGCGAAAAAAGAGAATATCCGCTTCTGCCTACAGAAAAGGACCCTGAGATGGATATCACTTCTTATGGTGTATTATCCGTAAACCGGGAAAATTCGGGGGGTAATACGGCAAAAGAAGGGTCGCTGAAAGTTGTTGATAATGACTATAGCACCAAGTTTCTGATCAACCCCTATCAAAATGATCTTTATATCCAACTCGCTTTCCCGGGGGGCATTGCGGTGACTAGTTATATCGTTGCTTCTGCCGACGATGCTCCTGCTCGTGATCCTAAAGATTGGGAACTCGTAGGCTCTAATGATATGCAAGCCTGGACGGTGATTGATAAAAAGGAAGGGTATGTTTTTTCCGCTCGGAATCAGAAAGTGCGTTTCGATACCTCGAATAAAGAGAAGTACAGGTATTATCGTTTCAACGTAAAAGCTATCAGTGGTGGAACAGGTTTGTTCCAGATGGCGGAACTCCGTTTAATCAATGATCCTCAAGTCCAATAACTTAACCAATTGAATTATGAACTTTAAACTATTAACGTGGTTTATATTATTTGTTAGTGCTACGAATATAAACCATATCAAGGCTCAGGAGAATGCGCAAATCAGTGTCATCGGGGTTGTAAAAGATGAGATGAGCCAACCGATAACAGGGGTCACGGTACTGAATAAAAGAACTCAGGTAGCAACAGCGACCAATGAACAAGGGAATTTTGATATCAAAGCCAACAGAGGGGATACGTTGCTATTTAAATTCGTGGGATATGAAGAATATCAAACTGTAATCGCGAATTCGATTAATCTAAATATTGTGCTAAAAGCCGATAACAACAGTATTAATGAAGTGGTTGTTATCGGTTTTGGTCAACAGAAAAAAATTAGTGTGGTGGGTGCCCAGTCGACCGTTAAAGTTGAAGATTTGAAAACTCCGGTAGCTAATTTAAGTGCCGCTTTGGCAGGTCGTATTGCGGGATTAGTCGGTGTACAACGGACCGGTTTGCCGGGATCCGATGGAGCGGACCTATGGATTCGAGGAATTGCGACTTTTAACCGCTCAGGAAATAATGCGGGACCTCTGATCGTGGTTGATGGGGTGCAGGATAGGGATATCAATAGTTTTGACCCGGAGGATATTTCGTCTTTTTCAATTCTGAAGGATGCTGCAGCAACAGCTGTTTATGGTGTGGCTGGAGCAAATGGCGTTATCTTGATTACAACAAAAAAGGGAAATGTAGGCAAGCCAGCTCTTATGTTTAACTACAACCAAGGGATTACCAGTTTCACAAAACGTCCTGAGCTCACCGATGGCATTAGCTATATGATGCTACGGAATGAGGCGCGTTTAGCTTCTGGTCTGGACAAGGAGTACTCCAACAATTATATTAACAATACAATTCTGGGTACGGATCCTTACCTATATCCGAATGTAGATTGGATGGAGGAGTTATTCCGGAAAACATCCGGTAATAAACGGGCTAATTTTAGTGCGCGTGGTGGTTCAGACTTCGCTACTTACTATGTCTCTGGCGCATATTACGATGAAGAAAGCTTGTTGCGTACCGATGCTCTTCAGAGTTATGATGCTTCTACTCGGTTTAAGCGCTATAACTTTACTTCTAATGTATCCATGAATTGGACGAAGACCACGAAGTTTGATCTCGGTATACAGGGATATATCGGAAATATCAACTATCCGGGTGTAAATCCACAAGATGCTTTCGCCAGTGTGATGCAAACTAACCCTGTGCTTTATCCGGTGATGTATCCTGGCAATTTTGTTCCGGGGGTTAGTTCGGCGGGGGCACAGCCCAATCCGTACGGACAGGTTACCCAGACAGGGTTTCAGAATATTTTCTCGAACCAAGTGATGTCAAATGCTCGTTTGACTCAAGATCTGGGATTCTGGGTGAAAGGATTGAATTTCTCCGCTTTATATTCTTTTGATATCTGGAATTCGCATACGATAAATAGGACACGTACACGGAGTACCTACTTGATCAATAGGTTGTTTCCATATGATGATCAAGGGAATCCTATTTTAAATCTGATTTCTTCGGGCAGTGATGATTTAGGTTTTTCGAAAGATAATAATGCACGCCGGCAGTTCTACACGGAGGCATCGCTAAATTATAGTACGACGATTGCTTCTGATCACCAACTTTCGGCGATGCTTTTGTATAATCAGCGGGAACGCACGGAAGCCTTTGCAACGAGCGTAACGTCTTCGTTGCCTTATCGAAGTCGTGGTATAGCGGGTCGACTTACCTATTCGTATGGTGAGCGTTATTTTGTAGAAGGTAATTTTGGTTACAATGGTTCAGAGAACTTTGCGCCAGGTCTTAAATATGGATTCTTCCCTTCATTTGGGGTGGGGTGGGTGCTTTCTAATGAGCCGTTCTTCAAGCCATTGTTGCCTGTGGTGGATTACTTTAAATTACGATATTCCAATGGTATTGTTGGCGATGGCGGAAATGGAGGGCGTCGGTTTGGGTACCTAACGTTGGTAAACACAGGAAGTACTGGCTATACGTTTGGTAACGGAACGAGTAACATTGGGTACGGCGGAACAGCAATATCTGATTATGGATCGAATGTACAGTGGGCTGAATCCCATAAGCAAAACTTGGGTATTGAGTTTAATACCCTGAGATCGAAGTTATCTGTTAACGTAGACTTTTTTAAAGAAAAAAGAAGTGGTGTTTTCTTGCAGCGAGAGTCCCTTCCGGGCTATGTGGGGTTGAATAACTCACCATGGGGGAATTTAGGCATCATTGAAAACAAAGGAATTGACGGGACGATAGAGCTGGCACCGTTTCCAATCGGAAACATCACACTGGATTTACGTGCCACTTATACATACAATAAAGATAAGGTGATTGAAAATGATCAACCAAAACAGCCTTTTGACTATATGGAGCGTAGAGGCGTCAATTACTTGTCTTATTTCGGATATGTTGCGGAAGGTTTATTCCAATCGCAGGCAGAGATCGATCAACGACCAAATCAATCTGCAATCGGTAGTCCTCGTGTGGGTGATATTAAGTATAGAGATTTAAATGGAGACGGTATTATCGATGCGAATGATATTACACGCATCGGAAATGGAGATCTTCCTAATTCGATTTTCGGTTTCGGCTTTAATGTCACCTACAAACGTTTCTATGTTGGCGCATTCTTTCAAGGAACCTCAGGCGCCGAACGTCTTATTTCGGGTGATGGTATTATTCCGTTTAATAATAGCACGGGTGCTGAGCGTAGTAATTTATACGCTATTGCGGAAAGCAGATGGACGGAAGAAAACCCAGATCCGAACCCTTTTTATCCGCGGTTGGCATATGGAAATGCGGCTAACAAAAATAATTCGGTGGCTTCTACCTGGTGGGTTAAGGACATCGATTTCTTGAGACTTAAAACAGTTGATCTAGGCTATAATTTCAATAAAGACCTTTTCGGGAAGCTCGGTGTTCGAAATGCACGTGTCTATATTCAAGGGGTTAACCTGTTGTATTGGAGTAAGTTTAAGTTATGGGATCCAGAGCTAAATACGGGAAATGGATCTCGCTACCCGAATGTAAGAACCGTTACACTTGGCCTTCAAGCTACTCTTTAATTGCTGTTATTGATTAATACTGAAAAAATGAAAAAAGCGATATGGATATTATGTGGACTTCTGGTGATGTCTTCATTAAATAGTTGTAAAAATTACCTGGATCAGGTGCCTGACGATGTATTAACGATCGATGATATATTCAAATCGAAAGCGAACACGGATAAGTTCTTGGCGAATATTTACAGCACCGTGCCGAATGAGTTGAGGCAGCGTTTTGTCGTGACCCAAAATTCGGGTCCCTGGACTGCGGCTTCGGATGAAGCTAAATATACCTGGGATTTTAACTATGCAAACAACATGACGGCTGGTGTTTGGAGCCGTACGGATGGAACCATCCAAAATTTTTGGAATAATTATTACCGAGGGATTCGTAATGCATCATATTTTATTGAAAATATCGACCAATCCAATGCATACGAGGTTACAGATGTGATGCGTAAAACTTACAAGGCGGAGGCACGTGCACTTCGTGCCCTGTATTATTTCTATTTGGTACGCAGTTTCGGTGCTGTTCCTATCCTTGGGGAAAGCTATTTGGATCTTAATTCGCCTATTGCGGAGCTTAAGCTTCCACGTACACCTTTTGACGATTGTATCACCTTTATTGTTTCAGAATTGGATAAAGCATATCAGGATCTGCCATATGAACCGATCAGTGAGGAATATGGACGGCTAACAAAAGGCGTGGCGAAGGGGTATAAAGCGGAAGCGTTGCTATTAGCTGCCAGTCCATTATTTAATGGAAATACAGCTTATGCAAATTTGAAGAACGTTGACGGAACAGCCTTGTACGCCAGTGTAAACGATCCCAATAAATGGCGACTTGCGGCTACGGCAGCAAAAGAATTTATTGATGAGTTTGTGCCGAGATATTACGATCTGTATAAAGTGACGGACGCCAATCCTTTTCGAGCAGCCTATTTGTCGTGCCGCAATGTAATGACTGCTGATTGGAACAAGGAATGGATTTTTGCCCGTTCTGTCAGCGAAAATAATACCCAGTACGATCGTACGCCCAAGCATGTTGGCTTTCCTTCGGGGGCGCAGGGGGGAGGTGCGTTGGGGGCTACGCAATTTATGGTCGATGCTTACTTGATGGCCAATGGTCTGCCGATAAATGATGCTAACTCCGGTTATAGTGAGCAAGGTTTTTCGAACTATCAAGCACCTTACGATGTAGCAGGGCGTACGACCTTTAATATGTATGTGAATCGAGAGCCTCGGTTTTATGTGGGGATCACCTATAGTGGAAGTTATTGGTTAAATCAATCCAATAGTAGTACGGTTGTGCTGTCTCTATTTAATTATAGTGGAAACTCGGGTCGATCGCAAAGTACATCTGATGTGACGCCTACGGGATATACGGTACGTAAGAATGTGGGTGCAAATGGCAACAATAGAGGGGCTCTTTTGTTGCGGCTTGCCAATGTGTACTTGAATTATGCCGAGGCCTTGAATGAAGGACAACCCGGGGATGCTGATATTCTCAAGTATGTAAATCTGATTCGAGAGCGTGCCGGTATACCGGTGTATGGTAGCGCGAATATCCCTGTTCCCAGTAATCAGGAGGCTATGCGTGAAGCTATACGGCGCGAACGGCAGATTGAGCTTGCTTTTGAGAATGTCCGTTTCTTCGATACGCGAAGGTGGAAAATTGCAGAGCAGACACACCATGGTGCCGTGTATGGCATGAATCTAAGCGCTGACGGGGATAACTTCTTTAAGCGAACGCTGATTGAAAACCGGGTGTTCAATAAAGATCGCGATTACTTATTCCCCATACCTAACACGGAAGTCCTTCGGAACGAAAAAATGATTCAAAATCCAGGTTGGTAGAAAAACTGCCTAAGGATGGAATCGATATAGAACCAAAGGCGTGAGCTACAGCTGATCCCGTCTTTGGTTCTTCTATCTATTTAGATGAAACTTTATATGATGATGATTAAACACTATTATTTACGCGAACTACTTTTTTTGGGGCTTTGTTCCCTTGTATGTTGTCAGGCGTTCGGACAAAAGCTCAATGGCAAAAGTATTGATCCTGTAGACCTGGTAAACCCTTTGATGGGCACGCTTTCCAAAGTGTCTCTATCCAATGGGAATACCTATCCTGCCGTGGGGCTTCCTTGGGGCATGAATATGTGGACCCCCCAAACCGGTAAAAATGGGGATGGTTGGCAGTACGTCTATACGGCCGATAAAATAAGAGGGATAAAGCAAACGCATCAGCCTTCGCCCTGGATGAATGATTACGGTCAGTTCTCGCTTATGCCGGTGAGCGGTACGGGGGTCTTTGATCAAGAAAAAAGAGCGAGCTGGTTCTCGCATAAATCAGAGGTTGCCAAACCGTATTATTACTCGGTATATTTAGCGGATCACGATGTCACCGCAGAGGTAACCCCAACAGAGCGAGCAGCCATACATCGCTTTACGTTTAGCCCGACAGATAGTGCCTTTATTGTGTTGGATGCTTTTGATAGAGGCTCGGAGGTAGAGATTATTCCTGAAAAAAATATGGTGATAGGCTATTCTTCGCGCTATTCGAGAGGTAAGTTGCCCAATTTTCGAAACTATTTTGTTCTGGTCTTCGACCAACCATTTGATAACTATTCTACGTGGGAGGGTGATAACCGATTGGTTGGACAGCGTAAGTCAACGGCGGGGCAAACCGGCGCTATCTTAGGATTTAAAGTAAAAGACAAAGCACGGCCTATTGAGGTGCGCGTGGCGTCGTCTTTTATAAGCGCTGATCAGGCCTTACAGAACTTGAAAGAAGTCGACACGAAGAGTTTTGCCCAAGTAAAGCAGGATGGCCGGAACAGTTGGAACGAAAAACTTGGACGGTTGTCTGTCGAGGGAAAGGATATCGATCAGTTACGAACCTTTTATTCTACGTTGTACCGCACGTTGTTTTTTCCTAACAAGTTGTACGAGATAAACAAAGCCGGGGAGGTGGTACACTACAGTCCTTATAATGGTAAGGTCCTTCCGGGTTACCTTTTTGGTGGCACGGGGTTTTGGGATACCTTTCGGGCGTTGTATCCATTTCTTAACCTGATGTATCCTTCGATTAATACCGAAATGCAAGAGGGTTTGCTGAATGCGTATTTGGAAGGTGGATTCTTGCCGGAGTGGAGCAGCCCGGGCTATGCCGATATTATGATCGGTAATAATTCCGCTTCCGTGGTGTCCGAAGCCTATTTAAAAGGGGCTCGAGGTTACGATATCCAAACCTTGTACCAGGGCCTGCTGCATGGTGCCAACAACGAGGGACCAATGACTGCAGTTGGCCGTAAGGGGGTGCAATATTATAATGATCTAGGCTATGTTCCTTATGATGTGGGTATCAATGAGAATGCCGCTCGAACCTTGGAGTATGCTTATGATGATTTTGCTATTTATCAGTTAGCCAAAGCATTGAATCGCCCCAAAGAGGAGATTGATCTTTATGCTAAACGTGCCCAGAATTATAGGCACCTCTTTGATCCATCCACCAACTTGATGCGTGGAAAAAATAAAGATGGCCGTTTCCAGTCTCCTTTTAATCCGCTGAAATGGGGGGATGCTTTTACCGAGGGTAACAGCTGGCATTACTCTTGGAGTGTTTTTCATGATGTTCAGGGGTTAATTGATTTGATGGGAGGAAAGCATACGTTTGTCCATATGCTGGATAGTGTATTTAATCAACCTCCTTTATTTGATGACTCCTATTATGGCGGAACGATTCACGAGATTCGCGAGATGCAAATTGCGAATATGGGACAATATGCACATGGTAACCAACCTATCCAGCACATGATTTATTTATATAATTATGCGGGTGAGCCATGGAAGGCACAATATTGGGTGCGTCAGGTTCTCGATCGGATGTATCAAGCCACGCCAGATGGTTACTGCGGGGATGAGGATAATGGGCAAACATCAGCCTGGTATGTCTTTTCTGCGTTAGGCTTTTATCCCGTTTGCCCAGCTACGGACGAATATGTTTTGGGTGCACCATTGTTTGATAAAGCAACTTTGTTGTTTGAGAATGGTAAAAAACTAACCATCGATGCTCGAAATGGAGGAAAAGATAATGTATATGTGCAAAAATTAATGTTTAACGGTAAGAACCACGACAAAAATTGGGTGGGACACCACGCTTTGCTTCAGGGAGGGTCGCTTGTTTTTGATATGGGCGTTGTACCAAACAAGAAACGTGGAGTTGATAACAGTAGTGTCCCGTACTCGATGACGAGTGAACTTCAAGAAACTAAAAAAGGTAAAAAATGATGAAAAGAATGAAAGTAGTTTTATTAGGTATGCTTGTACTGATATGCCTTAACAGTAGTGCGCAGAACTGGGAACATGCACGTGACGATGCTCAAGTTGCGGTAGAGGTGGATACCATGCACAAAAAAGGGTTTACCTTAATTTGGATCAACAAGGAGAAGGGTTTTGATGCTCGATTAAAACAACGTTTGATCGATACCTACTTTTTGAACTACCCCAAGCTGGTGAAAAAGTATAATAAAAAGAGCCGACGCTCGGTGACGTTCGTCATCGATCCTGATTATGATGGGGTTGCTGCCACGGCCGGTGGAATCGTCCGTTACAGTCCGAAGTGGTTTGCTAAGAATCCGGGGGACATCGATGTGGTGACGCATGAGGTGATGCATATTGTGCAGGGTTATCCAAATGGTTCGGGACCTTGGTGGATTACAGAAGGGATCGCAGATTATGTACGTTTTGTGGATGGTGTAGACAATGCAGGCGCAAATTGGCGATTGCCAGATTTTAAGGAGACACAGCAGTATACGGATGCTTATCGTATTACGGCACGTTTTTTTTACTGGATGGAGACAAAAGTAAGAAAAGGGGTTATTCAAAAACTTGACTTAGCCATGCGTACTAAGACATATTCCGATGATTTTTGGAAAAGAGAAACGGGGTCTACAGTTGATGAGTTATGGATGCGGTATGCAAAAAATCCGGCAATTTAGTTTAAAAGTAGATATGGTTGGATCATAGACTGGTACCACCTCAAGGTAAGCAACACCGGTTTGTCGTTGTTTTTGTTAGTTTGAATCAGGGGTCTTTTTGACCCCTGTTTTGTGGTTAATCCAGTACATGGGTGACACCCGAGAATGTCATCTTTATTGGATTAATATGACCATTTTGATCAAAAGTCATGCTGTCGATACAGGTTTCGCGCTCATTAGCACCTGTTTTTCCCAAGGGCCTGCGGTGGTATACTATAAAGTATTTGTCTTGGTTGGGCACTTGGATTACCGAATGATGGCCCGCGCCGGTTGCGACAAGTTCGTCTTGCTCTAGCACGGTGCCTATCCGCCGAAACGGTCCCAATGGGCTGTCACTGATTGCGTAGGCTACCTTGTAATGGGGGCCACCCCAACCGCCTTCAGACCACATAAAATAATACTTGTTATTACGAATAAACATAAAAGGGCCTTCAACATAAGCTTCTGGTGTTACTTCTTTGTAGAGGGAACCATCTGCAAAAGGGACAATACCGGTGAAGTCTGCATTTAACCGCACAACATTGCAGTGACGCCAGCCCCCGTAAAACATGTAATATGAATTGTCCTTATCCTTAAATACAAATTGATCTATGGGTTGGGCGCCGTTTATAATTTGGTTGATTAGCGGCTTTCCAATTAGATCTTTGTAGGGACCTTCTGGTCGATCTGCGACGGAAACCCCAATCCCGCCAACCTCTCCCTCATGGACATCATTGGCACTAAAAAAAAGATAGTACTTTCCTTCCTTTTCGATAACACTAGGGGCCCACATTGCCTCTTTTGCCCATTTAATGGCGGCCGTGTCCAGCACCCGCGCATGTTTCGTCCAGCTTGCCATATCTTTGGAAGAAAAAGCGTCAAAGAATACCTGTTTTTCATAAGGGGCAGAGTACGTAGGGAACAACCAATATTTATTGTTGTAAATAATGCCTTCTGGATCGGCATACCAACCTTTTATGACTGGATTTTGCTGTGCGGATGCCTCACCAAAGCTAGCCATCAACGCCAGTAATACATAATTTTTTAGTTTATTCATTTGTGTTTTGTTTAGGTGTGTTTTAAATATACAAAAACCTTTTAGCAATTTGTGTATTAGCTTTTTAACATATTCGTGACATGGCTTCAGGCCTTTGTCAAATGATTTAGGTATCTTTGTGGTTTTTGGGCATTAAAATTGGATCTGATTATAGTTTTTTGAGAACATGTATGCCTTATAACTAGAATAGTAGAAAATCATGATTGCTGATGTAGAGGATAAAGAAATCAAGGAAGTATTTCGGACATCCATTATCCAACAGACTTCGTATTGGTCTGAGGTAAAGAAGATGCAGGGCGTAGAGTCTAAAGCATACAATTTTAAGGTAAAAAAATCAGACCTCTTTTCTGATAGTGAGGATAATACGTATTTCGTGGGTGATTTATTGATTCTGATTCAGAACATAGATCAGGAACACTGTATTGCTTATGTGCCTTACGGGCCTGAAATTGAGCCTTCGGCCGAAAATCAAGGTTATTTCTTGGAGCAGCTTTCAGAGAGCTTACGTTCTTTTTTACCGAGTAATTGTATCATGATACGCTATGATCTTTCCTGGGAATCACTATGGGCTAAAGATGAAGATTGTTATGATCTGCATGGCAATTGGATCGGTGTGCCTGATCGGAAGATACAAGAGATTCGGTTCAATTTCAGTACCGAGAACTGGAACCTAAAGAAAGCGAATACCGATATTCTACCTTCGAACACTATTTTCATGGATCTGAAAAAAAATCACGATCTATTGTTGGGGGAGATGAAGCCTAAGACACGCTACAACATCAATCTTTCTAAACGGAAAGGGGTGAAGGTTCGTTCACTGGGATTGGAAAGTTTGGAAATTTGGTACGAATTATATCGGCAGACGGCACAGCGTAATAATTTCTTTTTACACGATATCAGTTATTTTAGAATTGTACTTACCGCACGTGCAAATGATACCTTATCTCCGGCCGATGTTTATCTGCTTGTGGCGGAGGTAGACGATGTTCCTTTAGCAGCCATGTTTTTAGTGGTTTCTGCAAATCGCGGTACCTATCTTTATGGCGCGTCGGCTACCGAAAATAGAAACTATATGGCGACCTATGCGTTGCAGTGGCGTGCTATGGAATTGGCGAAGGAGAAAGGGTGTACGGAGTATGATTTTTTTGGTGTGGCGCCTAAGGCGGATCCCTCGCACCCTATGTATGGACTGTATCGTTTCAAAACGGGATTTGGTGGAAGTATGTATCACCGAATGGGGTGTTGGGATTATCCATTAAATAAAGATAAATACCAGTATTATATCTCGATGGAGTTTAAAAACCAAAGCTACCATTTGAGTTAAAAAGAAGACCGTTAGTTTCATTGAGCTAACGGTCTTCTTTTTTTACTGTTGATACAAAAATTGTTTTACCCTCGTGTCAACAACTTCTAAAGACGGATTACCTTTGTTATCGAGGTAATTTTTCTGGTCTATGCATTCGATATTTGGTGGCTGTGATAGACTCTAAGAATGCTTTCAAATCCTGAATTTCATCTTTACTTAGATTTAATTTTTTCATCAATGGATCGGTGACAGGATATAGAGGGTCTGCTTCTTTTTCGTCCGCTTTTGGGGAATTCATTTGCATGCCACTGTTGTACATATTTAGGAGACCGGTCATATCCCAAAACAAACCGTTGTGCATCCAAGGATCAGTATTCATGACATCTCGTAAAGATGGTGTGCGAAATTTACCTACGTCTTCCGCCTTTTTTGTTACCTCATAACGTCCTAGATCTTGGTACTTTCTTTTATAGTAGGTTAATCCTATATTATGAAAACTTTCGTCTGTAAAAAACTGACCATGGTGGCAATTCATACAGCGTGCCTTTGTTCGGAACAAATGAAGTCCGCGAATCTCGCTGCTGTTGAGCATTTTATAGTTTCCGTCTAAAAATTCGTCAAAGCGGCTACGACGACTGGTTAGTGTACGTTGGAAGGCAGCGAGTGCTTTCATCACTTCCGGCAAAGAATAGTCTGCATCCCCATACGCTGCGATAAAAAGATCATTATATGCGGGGATCGCTTTGAGTTTAGGAATCAACTTAGTGATTTCCATGTTCATTTCGTGATGTGCTTCGATTGGACCTAACGCTTGCTCTTCTAAGGAACCTGCACGACCATCCCAAAAGAAGGATTTTCTTGCGTAGACGTTAAGCAATGAAGGTGTATTTCGAGTTCCTTCCAAGTGATCGTGGCCCACTGGTACCGTTAATTTGTCTGCCCACGATGTTTGTGGGTTGTGGCAGCTGCTGCATGATATTTGATTTGAACCGGATAAGATCGGGTCAAAAAATAGAAACTTCCCAAGTTTAATATCCGGTTGTTCCATTAAGGCGAAATAGCTGGTGTCAACTTTTGGTAGGGACCTAAATTCGCTCCATGCAATACCTGAGTCTATTTGTGGTTTTGGCCATTCGCTAATTGGTTTGTTATAGAGAGCCAAAACATAGTCTTGAGAAACGGCTTCTTGTCCTCTCATACTAATAAAGGATATTAATCCTAAAATTATAAACAGTATAAAAAATGCTTTCTTCATCTTTGAAATCCTATGCAAAAATAATATTTTATTTAGAATTGGTATAAATAAAAAAGATGTTTTACATTTGCTGCCAGATTAGATTTATTCTAAATAATGAAATTGGTCAGATTATTACTCTTTATTTCTGCTATTCTAGTATTGCAGACCCAACTGAACGCGCAACAGGAGCGAATTTCTGGTGTTGTGGTTGATATGAAGGATACTCCTTTGCAATTTGCTAGTATCTATATGGAGGAGTTGTTAACGACGGTATCTTCTGATGAAAATGGAAATTTTTCACTTGTTGTACCCAAAAACTATAATGAGATCCATCTACGTATTACGATGGTTGGAAAAAAGACAGAGCAGCTTGTTATTAAAAGGGGACAGTTTTCTCGTGTACTGAGGATAAAAATGGAAGAATTGAGTTACACGCTTAAAGAGATCACTGTTAATCCTATTCTTCAAAATACCATCAATTCCAATAGTTCTATTGTATTTGATGAAGAAGCTATAGAACGAATTCAGGCTTTTAGTTTGATGGATATTCTAAATACAATTCCCGGAAAAGCGACGGTAGCTCCCAATATTGACAAACCACAAATGTTGAATCTCAGAGGTAATCAAGAGGGGAACTATGCATTAAATAATTCATTGGGTATTGCCATCGTCGTGGATGGTGTTAATCTTTCCAATGACGCAAACATGCAGACGCGTTCTTTGTCGCAGTTTTCGATGGGCGGAGGAGCGTTATCAGGCGCCAAGTCCTATACAGGTGGTGATGTTCCATTCCAAGGCATCGACTTGCGGGATATCCCTGTTGAGACCATTGAAAAGGTAGAGATCATTCAAGGTGTTGCTTCGGCACAGTTCTCCGAACTGACGGATGGTGCTATCCTTATCGATCGAAAAGCTGCCAAGACCCCTTGGTCTTTTGTGACGAATGTTAATGGTGGTTCCACAAATTTCAGTCTTTCAAAAGGGGTAGAACTGTCAAAAAAAGCAGGAGCCTTAAATTTAGCAGTTAATTATGCGATTAGTAACCCCGATCCACGCGATAAGGTAAAGCAGTTTAATCGTTTGAGTACATCGGCTATGTGGAGTAAAAATTTCACGAAAAAGCTAAGAAATACGTTGAGTTTAGATTTTAATAAAAAGATTGATCAAGTTAAGCAAGATCCTGATGATGAAACAGAGCAGCTTTCTTATTCGAGGGACTATGGCTTACGGATTAGCAATCGCTTAAATCTAAGGACGGAAAGCTCCTTTGCAAAAAATATCAATTTAACATTCTCATATAGTCAGGGGCAGCAGCATAGCTACAAACAATGGAAATTGAACCAAAGCCCCAAGGGATATAGTTACAAGGATACCACGGGTATCTATGAAGGCGTGTTATTATCGGGACGTTACATAGCCGAAGAGGAAATTAGCGGAAAGCCTGTTACCGGGAGTATGAACCTGAATGCGAATGCTCATGTGTATACAGGCGATGTTTTGCATGTGCTGTCGTATGGTTTTTCTGGAAACTATTCGAATAATGGTGGTAAGGGAATTATTGCAGATCCTGATAAGCCCCGATGGATCAATCAGGGAGGACAAAATGCAAGACCATATTCTTTCGAATATCTAGATCCGCTTATAAACTATGGTTTCTTTGTTTCAGATAATTTTTCGGTTAAAGTTGGCGAGCGCAAGCTTATTTCAAACTTAGGTATGCGTTTGGATCAGCAGAATGGATCATGGTCTGTACAGCCTAGATTGAGCACGGTACTTAAATGGAACCGTAATCTGGACTTTACGGCTGCTTTTGGAGTTTCATCCAAGAGTCCTACAATGGCACACCGTTATCCAGCACCCACCTTCTTAGATATTCCTCTTATCCTAGCCTATAATTCGGACGCTTCTTTATACCTAGTTTATACCGAGAAGATGATAGCCGATAATAGTCATCTGAAACCGTCGAAATCTATGCAAGCTGAGGTTGGAGTTCGTTACCAACACCCTTGGTTCAGTTCTTCTTTGACCGCATATTGGAAAAATAACACAGACGGATTTTCGACCGTCAAAAAATATAAACAAACCACCTTGCCGGAGTACACATATTATTTTGATGCGGTGCAGAAAAAGATGATCTATGATCAAACAGGAGGTTTTGTCAATTTCTATGGTTATGGAGACTATCGGATGGATAATCTACTAAACTTAATGACTTATGGATTGGATTGGATGGTCAACGTCAAAAAGATTGAGCCTATACATACTTCGTTGAATTTTAGCACCTCCGTCATGGTATCACAGGAACGGCCTAGAGGTACGGATATCGTATCGCTGAGCGAAGGGATTGATATCCAGGGTGAAAAAATATGGTATGTCCTATTTCCGCCAAGTTCCTATGATACCAAACTAAACGTGATGAGTAAACTAGGAACAACGACACATATCCCCCGCTTGGGCTTTATCGTGATGGCGAATTTTGATTTATTTTGGACAAGAAGGACCCGTAGTAAGTATGGAGACAAAATACAGCAGTCTACTTTTTATCAAGACTTGGCTGGCAATGCCAAGCCTTATCCCGCAGATTTTGAGAAAATTCCCGTTCGTGATTTAAGTTTATCAAAAAATAACCAACCGTTTATCTATGGTTGCTTGAATCTTTCGGTAGCCAAAGAGCTTAAAAAGAGATTTAGAATTGCAGTGACAGCGTATAACGTACTCAATATACAACCCGAAAACCTTATCTATTCACCGACTAATGTGGAGAGTTTTACCGTTGAGAAATTTAACGCACCATTAAGTATAACAGGAGGTATCTCCTTTAAATTCTAGTAAAATGAAAATCAAACTATCTTTACTTTTTATCTTGACCCTAACTATTTTACAAGGGTGTAAAAAGGATGTTGATACGGTTCAGTCAATCGGTCTAACGTATCAACTTACTGTAGACCCCAATAGTATAACATTCAAGGTCCCTTTTGAAAAAGCTAATATTGTTTTAACGAATAAGCTTAATAACGAAAAATATACCGCTAAGGCAACTTCGGATGGTAAGGTACAGTTTGCAGGGATAACGCCGGGTACTTATTCTGTTAATGTCTCCCTTGTGCTTACCGCAGCGGAAGTAAGCACGTTGACGGGCTTAGCTATCTCCGAAGAGTTGCATTTGAATTACAGTATGGATAATCAAATGTACGTCGAGAACCACGCTTCTGATGTTCAGTTGGTATCTAGTGCTCCCTTGGGAAACTGGGTGTTTAAGCAGATTTATTATGCCGGTTCGAACACGTCAAAAGGTGCTGGTGTACGTGATTTTTTTGTCGAGATTTATAACAATTCGAACGAAGTATTATATGCAGACAGTCTATGTTTCGCGATCGTATATGGAAAGGCGAATAATACCAAGGAAGACTATCTGTTGCCAAATCTTCAGTATGATTGGACACAATCGCTTAATATGAGTGCTATTGGTAATGCGAATGAGGATTATGTCTACACAAAAGCTATCTTTATGGTGCCTTCGAACGGTGCCGGGAATAAATATCCAGTTCAACCGGGAAGTAGTTTCATCATAGCTGAAACTGCGATAGACCACACCAAGCCATATACCTTGAACAGTGATAAAGTTCAAGAAATTGAAGATGCCACGTTGACCATTGACCTAAGCAAAGCGGACTTTGAGGTGTATTTGTATCCGTATGAGCAGAAGATACAGCCAGGACGGGCGAAGTTTGCCTCTGATATTGATAACCCCAGTGTTACTGACGTGGAAACGATCTTTGCAACAGGAATGCGCGATATGATTTTAAACCCGCAAGGTAAAGAGTCTTATGCGTTGTTCAAGGCTGATGCGCAAGTTGA
Organism: Sphingobacterium psychroaquaticum; assembly: GCF_004421025.1. Taxonomy (NCBI): domain Bacteria; kingdom Pseudomonadati; phylum Bacteroidota; class Sphingobacteriia; order Sphingobacteriales; family Sphingobacteriaceae; genus Sphingobacterium; species Sphingobacterium psychroaquaticum. The sequence continues at coordinate 728,441 of NZ_CP038029.1, forward strand.
TATACATAGTTTTCCGAAGTACGCCAACCCTACAGAAAGAGCGTTTACAGATAAAACAACGTATTATCCACAAGTTCCTGTGAAGTATCTCGTTGATGCTGTCGAAGTATCCTCTGTTATTGAAAAAGATAAAACACCGAGAAGATTACCCTTAAAACAAGATGCCGGAAGTAAAGCGATAGATGCAGGTCCGTACTCCAGTCAGTCTATTGTTCGCAAAACTAAACAGGTGGTGAATGGTCGTAGAATTCTGCAAGATACCAATAATTCGTTAAATGACTTTGGCGTGCTGCCTAAAGCAGACCCGTATAAAGGTAACGCTTCTTTTATCGACTAAAAATGAGAAACACCTTTCTTATTATCATGTTTTTTATATTGTTACCGACCTGTTTGTTCGCACAGGTCGGTAATGATTCTATATATATGTCTGATATTTCGAAAAGAATATATCACGAGAATTTTTTAAAGCACAATCAGACATCACCGGATATGTTTGGCGAGGTCTCTTTAACATATGGTAGGGATAAAGGTAATTTTCGACTGGCACAATCTCCATATAGGGAAAGTGTCGTTGATTTCTATGCAATTGGCGCAAATTCATTAGGCCGTTTTACGATCTCGGGAGATTTTCGCTTCAATAAGATTTTCGTAGATAGTCTCGCATATGGTCAGAAAAGTGTTGTCGATATATGGTCTCCGTATCATTATTTTGCGGCTAAGGCAGGCGAATATGAACGACAGAATTATGAAAGCAATTTTACGCTTTCCTATAAGTTGTCGAAAAGGCTTTCGCCCTTTATGAACGTGTATTACCTCAGTCATTGGACCACCGGTTCGGTGGATCCTCGGTTTGACAACAAGGTGTTTACATTTAAATATAATCCTGGAGTTATTATGAATTTTGATGGCTTTAATGTTGGTTTAAAGGCAATTCTTGGACGAGGGAATGAGACGCAAAACATATCCTACAAGAACAAAAATTATAGCCAAAGTCTACAGTTCCCAGATCGGATACATTATGCAAGTTTTGGATATGGAAATATCAGTATCAAAGATTCGCTGAACGCGCGGAAATATAGAGATTATCTAGGGGGGGAGCTTACGTTTCATAAAAGTGGTAAAAGAATGAAAATTGATTTGAGCGTGGGGTATGAGAAAAGTAAGGAGGAGCTCACTACAGATTTGAAGGCAACAAGTAAGGTTTATAATATTAGGGGGAAATATGCGGAGGATCGTTATAAATTTTCGGGTTTAGTGCAGTTTCCGATACGTAATTCTTGGCATTTGCTGGCCTTCAAAGGAGATTATGTGACAGGAAGAGATGGCTTTATTACTTTTTCACCCACCCTTAATAAAGTAAATTATGAAGTAGACTTATTGACGAGTCAATTGGATTATATGGGTGAATCTCGACACTCTAGTCGATGGAATTATACCTATGGCGTGTCAATAGAGCATTTTAATATACACCGTAAAGACCACGCTACGTTGGTCGATGTCACTAATACGTATGCTAGGATAATCCCCAAAGTAGGGTTGAATTTGAAGGCTAATGAAAAGAACCAGATTAAGGGCGGCTTGAACATGGCGTATCGCTTTTCTTTATCAGATAATTTATCTTACTCTGAAAATGCAAACAACAATTACATAAAAAATGTAGTATTGTGGGATTACTATTTTTACAAGATGAGTGCTTTTTCAAGCGAGCTGTCGACCGAGTGGTTAACAAAGACAACTACCTCACAGTACCTCGTAGGTTTTAAGTTTGCGTATCAAATTGAAAAGGGAAGTCCTCCAAAAAGTGAACAGCTTTCTTTTCTAAATTTTCCTAGTAATCCAAGACGTAATAACTTTATGGTTGGTATTAATTTATATTTTTAACACCCTTAATCGGTTGCTTAACGTTTATTCTGTTGAGATCTCTAGTTGGTAATGAGAAAGCAATCCACTTAAGTTAAGGACGGAGAATTTGGCTTTCTTCATTTTGTTGGCTTCGGGGAATATGGTGAAATTACGTGCGGTACGGAAATCGGCTTTTTCCAAATTGGTGTTTAAGAAACGTGCATCCGTAAGGTCACAGTTATCAAATAGGGATCCTGATAAATCTGTTTCGCTAAAGTCTACTTCTTTCAGTGTACAGCCTACGAACTTTGTGTTTTTAAGTTTCCGGCCATAGAAAATGGAGTAGTCCAAAAAACTGTTTGTAAAGGAAAATGAAAACATGTATTTGTTACATTTGGTAAAGTCTACTCCCAATACTTTGCACTCTATAAAGGTTACATCTCGCATACCCGCACCATTCAATATCGTCATGGAGAAGTTACAGTTCTGAAATACACAATCTTCAAAACTATTATCGCTTAGGTCGCTTTTATGGAAGTTACAGTTTAAAAATGTACAGTGTACAAACTCGCGATCACGTAATTTTGTTTCAGCATAATTGATATTAGAGAACGTTTTGTCCTCATGAAATACGGTTTCTTCCATGTGCTTGTGGCGCTTGTTCGTTGTTGTCAGGCTCTTGTAAAGGTACTAAAGTTTCTTATTTTTATATGTAGCAATAGTACGTTAACATGCTACCAGTATGAAAAAGATAACTTATGCAGCGGACGTTTTGCAATACAATGCGTTGTTGCAACCCGCGGACCAAGAGATGGCGAACCACTTGATGGAAGAGATCTGTAGGGGACTGCAGGAAGCCGAAAATAAGGTATGGCATGCGCATCCTGTTTGGTTCCTAGAAGGCAACCCTATTGTGGGGTATAGCAAGCAAAAGAAGGGGATGCGTTTGATGTTTTGGAGTGGTGCAGACTTCGATGAAGAAAAGTTAGTTGTTCGCGGAACGAAGTTTAAGGATGCTTCTATTTTTTATCGAACGATGGCGGATATCGATGTCGCTGATCTGAGGCGATGGCTTGAAAAGTCGCGCACGATACAGTGGGACTACAAGAATATCGTGAAGCGAAAGGGCGTGTTGGTGAAGATATAAGTATGTGTGTGTGCTCTGTTTGGTTGTTTTTTGTGTTTCTGAAGTAATGCGTTTAACCTTTATTTTTGGAAATACTCTGACAATAGATTACATTTACTTTATGTTAACCTAATATGAATAGTGGGCACGGGTAAAATTAATAGATCGGTCTTATCCCTTTTTACGGAGGGAGACAAAGAAGCTTTCGAGTTTATTTATCGGGAGTGTTCAGCCTTAATTTACCGTCGATTGGTTTATATTCTCAAAGACACAGAGGATGCAAAAGAGGTGTTGCAGGCGGTTTTTGTAAAACTATGGATTGGGCGAGAAAGCATAGATACAGAACGAAATTTTGAGCATTATCTTTATCGGATGGCCGATTCGATGGCTATCGACCTTATTCGCCGCAATACACGGAGTAATGCAATTTTTAACACCCTGTTTACGGAGCATGATCTCATATCTGAGTCTATGGAAGATCAATATGTACGTCGTGAAGACTGGAGTATACTAGAAGAAGCTATTGAACAACTCCCCCCACAGCAAAAGCTGACTTTTCGCTTGTGTAAGCTGGAAGGTAAATCCTATGATGAGGTTAGTAAATTACTCAATATTTCTACATCCACCATCAGTAATCATCTTGTTGCTGCAACTAAAACGCTGCGCCAGTTCACGGCTAAATATCACAAAGAGTTAAAAATTATCCTTCTATGGTGGATTTTGAAAGAAATTTGATTTTTTTTCAAAATAAACTAGTGAGTTCCTCTTTTTCGTTCGTAATAATAGTAGTAAAAGACATAAAAAGGTTTGTGTCTGCTGCCTAATTATGAATTATATATACCTGAAAGAATTACTTCTGCATTATTTTGAAGGCACCATTAGGGAAGAGGAGCTGTACAAGCTTATGGAGTTATTGGAAGATGTGTCTGATGAAGACTTTGAGCGAATACTTGCTGAGATAGAAACGCCCATATCCGTTCGGGCTCACTTATCGGAGGAGTCTGCCAATCAAGTGTTGGCGAAAGTACTGCACGAAATTGAGCGTATCGAAGGAAGTCCCAATCATGTAGCAGCGGTTTCAGGTAAGACAGTCTGGTTTACTCCATGGCTCCGTATAGCGGCTGCCGTTTGTGTTTTGCTTGTTGGGGCAGCTTGGTATTGGAGTCAAATTTTGAATAAGGATGAAACGACATCTTCTTCACGGGGTGTGTATGATGTGGATCCAGCCAGTCCGATGGCTACGGTAACCTTGGAAAATGGGGAAGTGGTACGTATTGATTCTTCGGCCGTCGGTCTTGTTTACAGCAAAGACGGAATGCAAATCTATAAAGATGAAAATGGTGCGTTAACCTACCAAGATTCAACGCAAAATGAGCCTATTTATTTGACTGTGAGCACGCCTAAAGGCGGGATAATGAAGGTGCGTTTGGATGATAGTACGGTAGTGGAACTCAATGCAGGAGCGACGCTCCGTTATCCGTCTGCTTTTACGGCAAAAAAGAGGGAAGTATATCTAGAGGGAGAAGCTTTTTTCTCTGTGGCGCACGATGCGACCAAACCTTTTGAAGTTCATATGGAGAAACAGATCATTGAAGTTTTAGGGACATCTTTTAATGTAGTATCTCGAGCGGATTATGCACGAACAACCCTGGTGGAAGGGCGTGTTAAAATTCTAACCGGTGGTAAGGCTTATTTTCTTAAACCTGGAGAACAAGCCATGGTAACGAACGAGGTTAAGATTTCGTCTCTTAATCCGACGCAGAAAGTAGCCTGGAAGAATGAAGAGTTTACCTTCGATCATAGTACTTTTTATGAGATTTTACAAGAAATTGAAAGCTGGTATAATGTGCAGGTTGTCTTTGCGGATAATAACCTGGAAGACGTACATCTCTCAGGAACAGTTTCTCGAAAGGTTAAATTATCTGCGCTATTAAAAGTTCTTGAAATGAATACAAACTATAAATTTACAATTGAAGAAAGGAGGGTTTTAGTGACAAAAAACTAAACATAATTTAACTATGAAACAAAAAACTGGAGGTGTTGGAGCACCCCCAGCTATAGGGTTTCAAAATTCGTTACGGTAATAAAAAATTTTTCTAACCAGTGCAAATATAGTGAATCTGATAGACTTACCTTCTATCGCCATTTTTGCACTTAACTAGTAATTATGAATAAAAAGAAGTTTTGGGGTCTTCTCCATGTCTATTTACATAGGTACAAATTGAAGACTCGGCTTTTGGTCAACCACCAAATCCTACTAGCAATGAAACTAACCATACTGCTCATGGTGTCTTTTTTGGTCCAAGTCTCTGCGAATAGCTTTGGCCAAAATGTAAAAGTTAACTTTAAAAGCCAACGACTTGAGGTCGTCCTTAATGAGCTAAAAAAACAAACAGGGTATAGCTTTTTAATTAATTCCAACTATTTAAAAAACGCCCGTCCTGTCTCTATCGAAGCTTACAATGTACCTTTAGCGAAGGTTTTGGATGAAGTTTTTTCTAAACAACCTTTCAACTATATTGTGTCGGATCGGATTATCACGATTAATCCCGAACCGAAAGATGAAGAAGAGGTGGTTCAGCAGAGCATTTCCGGTCGCGTTTTGGGCGATGGGGGAAAGGGACTTGCGGGTGTCACCATTGTCGAAGTTGGGACGACCAATACAACGAATTCTGGTGAGGGTGGTCATTTCTCTATTCGTATGACCAACCCTAATGGAGCCTTGCGCTTTAGTTCTATCGGATATATTTCTGTCGATAAACCTGCGGCGAATAATATGACGGTCAGATTAGCTATTGAAGATAAAAATATAGATGAAGTTGTTGTCACGGGCTTCCAGAAGATTGATAAGAGTAAATTTACAGGTTCCGTCAGTCAAGTGGATAAGAAAAACATTGACCGATCTGGAGCTTTGGACGTGTCACGCATGCTTCAGGGTGCTGCGGCGGGTGTATCCGTGCAAAATACATCGGGAACGTTTGGTGCAACACCAAAAATCCGTATCCGGGGTAACTCTTCAATAAGTGCGAATCAGGAGCCACTCTATGTAGTTAACGGAGTGCCGATCACTTCCCCAGCAAATGTTGCTGTCAACCAGTTGTATAGCGGAGATCCTGCTTCGGTACTGGGTTCTGCAATTGCCGGCTTGAATGCGCAAGATATCGAGGATATCCAGATCTTAAAGGATGGAGCTGCATCGGCACTGTATGGAACGCGGGCGGCGAATGGTGTTATCTCGATTACCACCAAAAAGGGGGCTTACAATTCGAAGAGTGTTAATCTTAGTACCGCCTTGTCTGTGGGTTTAAAGCCTAGTATTGGTTCTTTCAACTTGATGAACTCAGCACAAGAGATGCAGTTGTATAAGGAAATGTATGACCGCGGTTATCTTTCAAATGCGAACTGGCCAACCTATACTGGTGCATTTACGGAAGCCTACCGTCAACTCGCATTGCGAAACTATACGTTAGACCAGGCTTACGATGAATTGAATAGGTCCGCAAAAGCAAATACAAATTGGTTTGATGTTCTGTTCCGTAATAATTTGATCCAAGAACACAGTCTTTCGTTTTCTGGAGGGGGTGATAAACACACGTATTATGTGTCGGGTAGTTTTGCCGATGATAATGGACAGTCGATTGGTTTTGGCACGAAGCGCTATACCACAGATGCTCGCACAGTGTTTAATATTACGCCTAAAATTGACTTAGACGTTAACCTAAATTGGAGTGCTAGAGATCAAAAAACACCGGGTACGAATGAGTCAAAAACGCTGGCTTCAAGTAATTATTTTGAGGTGACACGCGAATTTGAGATCAACCCGTTTTTGTATGCCATGCAGACGAGTCGCGCCATGTATCCATACAAAGCGGACGGCTCTTATAATTACTACCTGGAGAACTTAACGCCTTTTAATATTGTAGAGGAGCTGAAAGAGAATTTCAACGACATAAAAGCGCAAGAGGTTCGTTTAATTTTACGTCCAACCTATCGGATACTGAAGAACTTACGTTACGATGGTACGTTTGCTATCCGGAGAAACCAAAGTAAAGTAAGCCATATTGTAACAGAACGTTCGAATATGGCCAATGCGTACCGTGTTGATTATAATGATGTTTTGCGTACTCAAAACGCTTTGTTGTATCAAGATCCACGGGATCCATACGCTTATAGAGAAAGTATTTTACCGGAGGGAGGTTATCGTTATCTGTGGAATACAATGCAGTCTTTTTGGAGTGCTCGAAATCAATTGTCTTTTACGGAGCGCTTTGGAGACCATAATTTGAGTGTTATGGCTGGGGTAGAGATTGAGAAAACATATGTGGACCGTGACTACTCTAAAGCATATGGCTATATGTACTACGGAGGAAAGGTTGCGGCTCCTTCTGCATTAGCAATGATTTACGCGGTGAATAGAGATGACCGTACTTACATAGAAACCTTTCAAGATCGGAGATCCGTAGGTTTTTATGGAAATATTCAGTATTCATTTAAAGATAAGTACAATTTTGATGTAAGTGGACGTCAAGACGGGAGTAACATGTTTGGACGGATGCAACGTTCTAAATTTTTACCAAACTACGGCCTTGGTTTTGCCTGGAATGCGCATAAGGAAGCTTTCTTTGAGAACTTAAATAGCAGTGGTAAGATCGACTACTTGAAATTTCGTGTGAGCCATGCCTTACGTGGGAATAGTTTTGAAACCTCGCCAATGCTCAATGCCAATTACATCAATATGGTTCGTTTAGATCCTGTTAACAGTAGTAAAGGTATCAACGTGTTAGATCCTGAGTTGTACAACCTCGCGTGGGAGAAAGATTACACGACCAATTTCGCTTTTGATTTATCCCTTTTTAATAGATTAACGTTAACGGCGGAATACTATACCCGTCGGAACAAGGATCTTGTTGTACCATTTGATATTGCACAAGAGGATGGATATGTTTCTAAGCGAATCAATTTTGGTACGATGCGAAACAATGGGGTTGATATTACTTTAGGATACCGTAACCTTTTAAACAAAGAAGACTTCAAGTGGGATGTAACATTGATCTACGGTTATGTAAAGAACAAGCTGATCGATGGCGAAGCGCAATCGGCTCAATTATCACGGATTACGAATCCGAACGGTTACCCTATAACTGACTATCCGTTGGAAGGGTTGTTTGGTTTTAACTATTCGAGATTGAGTACGGAGGGGAGACCATTATTCAATAGCGATAAAGGAGAAACCCAAGGGATTGCTTTGGCGTCACGGGATCGGTCGTTGATCACGTATTTAGGTAGTCGCCAACCTTTAGGAACGGGATCTATTGCAAACTCGTTTCAATATAAAGGGTTAGAGTTTCGTGTTTTCTTAACCTATTCCTACGGACATAAGGTATTTACACAACCTATTTACCAACGAGCTTATGATGATTCTGGTTCTAAATCTGGAGACTTGAACTATAGGTGGCAAACGATTGGAGACGAGAAATATACGAATATACCGGGCTTGATGAGCACGATTCAACGTATCCATGTAGGTACCCAAAGTAATATGGATGAGACGGCTTATAACAGAAGTGATTTTAGAGCGGCCGATGCGAGTAATCTTCGTTTAAGCGAGGTTTTGCTTGCTTATGATATTGGACAATTCTTGAACAGAAGGGTGCCAACTGTTAAAAATGCACGCGTCATGTTATCGGCTAACAATCTGTATTACTGGGCAAGTGGACGCTTACGCGGTGTAGACCCAGATCTATACTTAAGCGGCGGTACGTCATTGCCGAATCCACGCTCATTTAGTTTACGTTTATTGTTAGGCTTTTAGGAGGAGATTATATGAAAAAGATACTATATATGGTGGTGATGACTGCCATACTGGGAATGACAAGTTCCTGTGATAAATTTTTAGATGCACCTTATGACAACCGGGTCGAGATTAACGATGTGGAGGATGTCAACCTTTTACTTGCTAATGCTTATCCTGTACGTGCGGATGTGTTTACCGAGATTATGACGGACAATCTACATCATTACGCATCAACTATGCAAGCGAGTAATGGTGCGACCTATCTACCGATTTATCGTTGGGAGGATGAGTTTTCGGATGCAATCACGACGGCTACACCCACGCATGCGTATACACATTATTATCGGAAAGTATACGACGCCAACCTGGCTTTGGAGCAATTGGAAAAGGCAACGGGCAGTCAAGGACAAAAGGATGCATTACGTGCGGAAGCCTTGATTTTGAGAGCTTACAACTATTTTAGCTTGGTGAACTTGTTCAGTTTACATTATAATGAGGCTGAGAATGCAACAAATTTGGGGGTGCCTTTAGTCCTTGAAGTACCTAAGGGAAATAGAAACTTATATGATAGAGCGACGGTAAAGGAGGTTTATGATCAGATCGATAAGGATATGGAAGAGGGTTTGGCGTTAATGAAGAAGGGTGAAGCTTTTGTTCCACGGACGCCTTATCGTTTCTCTCTTGCCAGTGCCCATGCATTTATGTCGCGCTTGAACCTGTATAAAGGAAAATGGGATGAAGCTGCACGATATGCCGATTTAGTGGTTGGTGAACGTGGCGTTATCGTGCGTAAGATGAGTGAGGATGTGACACGTAAAGCGACCACTATGGAAACGTTTTGGGCGCAAGAGATTATGAGCCCTACGCAACATCCAAGTTTGTTGTTGGTGAATCAGACCAATCTTTTCCTTTGTCGTCCTTTTGGTTATCGTCTAGGCGGTTTTTATATCGCGCACAATATCTTTTACACGACACCTTCTCAAGATCTAAGAACACATATGTTTAGTTCTGGCGGAACGGTAATCGATAGTGTGGCATTGGTTGTAAAATATGCCAATCAACCCAACAATCCGAATGCGGCTCAATCTCGTTATGATTGTTTTACGATGGAGGAAGTGTTACTTAACAGAGCCGAAGCAAACCTCCGTAAATCAAGCCCTGACATAACCAAAGCCATGGCTGATATCGAGGCGATACGTAAGGAACGTTTTACGGCGGCAAATTACAGACCATTAACGACTCCGGGTAATCCGGCTGATGCTTTGACAGCGGTACTACGTGAACGTAAGTTGGAATTATTGGGACAGGGCTATCGTTGGTATGATATCAAACGCTTGGGTATCGAAGTAGAGCACCGCATGATTCGGACGGACCCTAAGACGGCAACCATCCTGAAAGCGAATGATAAGCGCACGGCCATACAAATTCCGATTCAAGCGCGTGTCGGAAATCCATTGTTAGAGAATCAATTAAATCCAAGATAGATTATGAAGAAGCTTTTTTATATCTTATTATCCATTGTCTTTCTTACCGCTTGTCAGAAGGACAATTATCCACTTGGAGAAATAGATGAGAGTACGGACTATTTTTCTAAGAGAGAACCTAAACCGAAATCGAAATGGAATGAGTTAGATTATTTGTGTGACTCTATCCAGAAGGCTTATGGTGTGGAAATTATATACGAATATACTCCCCGTATCATAGCCGGCACGACATTCTTTATGCCGCCGCAATATGATAAAGCATTGCCTTATACACGGACTATGCTTAGTAAAATATGGTTGAAGCCATTAAAGGAAAAATTTCCGAAATTTTTTGCAGGAGAAACGCCGATTGAGTTTATTCTAGCGGGTGGTTTTGTTCACTTTAACGATCCGACGACAACAGGAACGGCGGCTGGCGCGGGTATGAACGGTCAGTTTTATCGTTTGGGTATGGGTGGTGTAAATAACTACTCTACGTCTAAAGCCTGGTTGTATGACCATATTGTAACACTTTTTCATGAGCACGCCCACCAAATCGATCATAAGTACGGTCGTGGTTACTTGTATGATCGCGTGTCACAAGGCAAGTATTATGGGCTGGCGGGCTATTTTACAAACCCAGCAACAGGAAGGCCGCGTACCGATGCAGAAGCACAAGCCGATGGATTCTTTAAGCCCTATGGTGGTTATGCTCCGGAGGAAGATTTTGCAACATCCGTGGAGTATATGGTTAAGTTTCCGCAAAGTACGATTAGAACATACATCAGCCGCAACCGTGATCTAGAAACAAAGTACAAGATGGTACATCAGATGTACCAGACTATGGGTGTGAATCTACATGATTTACATGTTGTCGTGGATTCGGTTGTGAATAAAGTGAATTACTAAAATTATTGACGATGAAAAAAATAATATATTGGTTAATGCTGCTTGTCGGAGTTAGTACTTTTTTCGTCTCTTGTGAGAAGGATAATATCACGAATTCCTATTTCGACGAAAATACTGATCGTATGGATAAGGTAGCGCAAGAGGCAAGACGGGTGTTGGCATCTTCTGAAAAGGGATGGGTTATGATGGCAAAGACAGGATTAGGGGCAGATGTTTATACTCCTATTGTTCTTCGCTTCGATACAGCAGCAAACCGTGTTTATGTGAAGACGATCTACGGTGTGACTGCAGATACAGAATCGTATTTTAATATTACAAAAGGAACAGGGGCGCCTCAACTTATATTTAGCACCGGTTCGATTATGTCAACATTATATAGAGTGGGGGTTCAGGCTTCTGATATCACGGATCATATGTATAATATCATAGGTGTATCTGCGGACACGGTTTCTATTCAGTGTTATCGGAGTGGAAAGGTCTATGATAAAGAAGGAGGTGTAATTTATAAAATGTTTAAGCGTCCGGATTCATGGACCTGGGCAGATGACCCTATCGTCTTTGATTGGACCTCTACGCAGTTTACACAAAATGTAAACAGTGTGGTTGGAGAGATGAAGTTAGAAAATCTGAAAACTAATACCAGTGAAACGGTACAATGGCGTTTTTGGAGTTGGGCGGATCCTACCGTTTATAGAATTAGAGATCCCTTTTCTATCGGTTATAATATCGGGACAGGAGGTTTTAAACCCTCGAACTATTTTATTGTGACCGGTGGAGTAACAAATAATGTGAATACAACTGTTACGATGGGACATAATACAATATCGATGTTTCCGATCCCCTATAATACGGGTACGAACCAGGCAGTTATCGCATTAGGACAGCGAATTAAGACTCATTATTTGATATTGAAAAATCAAACGAGAACAGGTAATAACGTTAAGATGGAGTTCGAGGCGTATGATAAAAATGGTAAAGTTATCGTAAAAGCTTTTTACAATAACTTACTGTAGTCTTTGTTTCAAGTGTTGTTTGGAAGGTCTGGTGGCTACTCATCGGGCCTTCCTTTAATATATAGTAGTATGCGGATACTTTTTATGTTTATAGGGCTTTTTATTACCGGGGGCCTTCTTCAATGTCAAGCACCGGATAGTAAGTTGTTGAAGACGAAAAGCCTGGTGTTGGTCCTTGATAATCTGCCTGTCGATAGTTGCAGTGTTCGTGTACATCATATTATTACGGGGGAAGAGGTATATCATAATAGCACCTATAAAATTGGAGATACCCTTTACATTCCGTCTATAGATGATGATATGTATATTGCGGTTTTTTCATGGCCCAAAACACTTATTTCACATCGTATTTTTCATAGCAAACAGTTTAATAAGGAAGAAGATGCAGATTATTTTGAGCTCACGAAACCTATTTTTCTTCAAGATAGGACCGATTCACTCTATAAAATATCCGTAGTAAACGATGTCACGCTGGAAGAAATTGAGTCCAGTGGAGCGGAAGTTATTGCATTTAAAAACCTGAACTGTAAGGCTTGTGATTTAGCCGATGAGTATTGGGCACTTTATAGTTCTTTTTTCAGTCGGAAGAAAGATCATATTGATAGTGTTCGACAAGTTTATTATAACAATGTTAAAGCCACAAACCTAGAAAAAGCACGCGAAAGTTATTTGTTGGTTAACGACCTAGAACGTAATTATCAGAAAGATGATATTTTAGATGCCGCTCTAATTAAAAAAATCAAATCTAACGAAGATAGTCAAGTATCTATGTTTTTTTTGTTCTATCAACTGTACAATCATCGTGATTTTGATAAGTTTAGAGGTGTATTCAATGGGATGTCTGGGGATGCCCGGAAAAGCAAATACTATAATATGGTTTATAAACAATATCACCCCGCCGGAGTTTAGTTTTAAAAGACGAGGTCTAAAATTTGAAATATTCTTGTCTATGCAAGACAAAATTTGACACTTCGTTGTTACGCTTTACTTTTATGTGAATGGAATCTGTATCATTTTCAATTCGATGTAGCATATACTTACAACTAGCCTCTTCATTTAAGTTTTCAAAACTTCGGTTATTAATCTGAAGTATAATATCTCCAATTTGCAATGGAGAATCGCTGTTTTCCACAACGGAAGATATAATGGGATGATTCTCATAGAATCGGTAACTAAAGCCATATGTTTTAAGAGAAGGCCTAAGATCGGTTCCTATTGCATCTAAATACACTTTGTTTCCCCACCAGTCGAGTATAAATACAAAATTCTTAAGAAATTTATTTCCAATAAGATTCGAGGCTCCCGTTTCAACGATGATGTTGCGAAAAGTATCCCGATGAATTTTAAAATCATCTGCTTTAATCTGATAAAAAATATCTTGTTTAGAAGTGCCGAAGGCGCCGACAGATTTGCTTCCTTTATAGCTGATATAATCGTATTGATCCAAGTCAGTCGGTCTTATCGTCGATAGAAATCCGGAGTACCCTGTGTCAAACGTAAAACCAAGTTTTCTGTTAAACAGCTCTGTTGCTATAACCGGAGTTTTGGTGTCCTTTGTTGTGAAGGGGAGCTCATATTGGTATCGATCGGACATAAAGCTAGTTCGTGTTTTAGTGGCTTCTGCTGTCCTCTTGCTGTAGTCGATGCGCCAAAAAAGTTTAGCCATCTGGTTGGCTCCTAATATACCATCCATTTGGAGACACTTAAATTCTGGACTTTCAAAATCGAGAACTATAGCACCAATATCGTGAAATGTAATAGCGCCGACATGCATCTCCGGAATCAGGGTGAAAATTTGCTGTTTACTGTTTTTCTGCGAATCTGTTACCTTGCCTTGTGCTTTTTTCTTTAGTCCAAGGTCTTGAAAAATCTGTGAAGAGATGACTGTGGGGGCACCTGTATCGAATAGGAAATTATACGTTTTACCTTCGATATTTACTTTTACAAAGGGCATATCACTAATGTAGTCCAGTTCTATAGTTTCTATATTGTTTTTTAATTCAGCCTGACCCGAATCAAAAATTTTTGATGTTGTGTTACAGTTCGTAAGTAGCATCAAAAAGGAAAGGAGTAACAATGCTCGCATATCGTTTTTTTGTTGTTCGTAGGTGTTAGGACAAATAGGTCAGTGGTTTTGTTTGTTCAGACCGAAGTACGCGCCATTTTACTGACTTGCGTTGTGGGTAAGGTGTATATCCTTATGTTATTTTGCTTAAGCGTTTTAGCTTATTGTTTAGCCAAACGATTGCATGCTTGTTGCATTTGTAATCATTCTCATTTGTGAATATATTCGAGCCTAACATACCAAAGAATCAATTATAGATCGGCCAGCTTTTTATCGAGACAGCCTATCTCCATTTTTTTAATACCAACGAATAATGAAAAACAAACGCTGGATCATTATGCTTCTCGGACTAAGTGCCATTGCGTGCCATACGAACAAGCGACTCGCTAACCATCTGCCGGCTCATATCTATATACAGCAAGAAGGCCGGGAAAACAAAGCGTGGAAGCTGATTTGGAGTGAAGATTTTAACGGAACAAAACTGGACACCACAAAATGGAGTCGTATTCCGGCAGGGACGGCAGACTGGAATCGGCATATGAGCCAAGACGATCGGTGCTTCCGGATGGAGCATGGCAAGCTGTATCTTTTAGGGATTAATAATCCGGATACGACCTACGATAAACGCCCCTTTTTAACTGGTGGTATATGGAGTAAAGGAAAATTTGCGTTTCAATATGGACGTGTGGAGATTAAGGCCAAATTAGGTAGCGCACAAGGTGCATGGCCTGCGATGTGGATGCTCGCTGAACTCGATAAATATGGTAAGTATCCGCGGAATGGCGAGATTGATATTATGGAGCATCTAAACTTCGATAACATTATCTATCAGACCACACATTCTTACTACACCTTAGACCTGGGTGAAAAGAAAAACCCTCCACATCACGGTACGGCTTCTGTGGATGCCGGTGTATTTAATGTATACGGTATTAGTTGGTATCCCGACAAGATTGTTTTTCAGCTTAATGGTAAAGATACATTTACGTATCCGCGGATGAAAGGTGTTGATCCTTCCCAGTGGCCATATGACCAACCGTTTTACCTGTTGATCGATCAGCAATTGGGTGGAAGTTGGGTTGGTAAAGTGCAGAAAGAACAGTTACCGGTAGAGATGGTTGTCGATTGGGTAAAAGTGTACCAATAATTTTTTTTCATTTTTTTAAATCGTTTTAGCTTTTGCATAATATTTCTATTGTATGGGCATCACCCTAACACTTAATTAAGGACAATGAAAGGAGGATCGTATATACCATAAGATAGCGTAATCAATTTAAACCAGATTTTAGACCTATTTGACAACTAAACAGACTAAACACAGATTGTTAAACCAAAGTCTAAATGAGTAAAATTATAAACCTATCAAAACATGGACTCCTTATTGGGGCGTCTTGTTTATTAGCACTGGATTCGAGCTATGCTACTTCTAAAAACCTAGATAAGTTTGCGCTAGCGACCGCGGAGTGGACGAGCACTTCAGCAAGATTGGCTTTTTATGCGCAGGATCTTATACAGGGTATTGTTACGGATGAGGCCGGCTTACCTATTGTTGGGGCTACTGTTAGTATTCAAGGAAAGACTATAGGCGAAAGCACGGATGCGAGCGGTAGATTCACCATTAAAGCGTCAAAGGGCGATATGCTTGTTGTTACATCTGTCGGCTATGTTCGTCAACACATTCAGGTTGTTGGTGGTGCGGTAAAGGTCATATTGAAGAGCAATGCCGAGAACCTAGACGAAGTGGTTGTCGTGGGGTATGGCAAGCAAAATAAATCGCTTGTAACGGGGGCCGTTTCACAAATTGGTGGTGAGGCATTACAAAATAGATCGATCTCTCGCGTGAGCCAAGCATTACAAGGGCAATTACCGGGATTAAATATCCAAACCGGAACGGGAGGAGGGGCTCCAGGTGCGACACAAAGTATTAACGTGCGCGGTTTTACTGGCTTGGGTACCACGGCGTCTCCTTTGATCGTCATCGACGGTATCCAAGGGGGAGATATAAATACAATTAATGCAGATGATATTGAGAGTATTTCTGTGTTGAAGGATGCGGCTTCTTCGGCTATCTATGGTTCCAGTGCACCTTATGGCGTTATCTTAATCACAACGAAACAAGGCAAGAAAGGGGCGAAGCCCGTAATCTCTTACAACAACAATTTGAGTTGGGCTGAACCGATCAACCTACCGAAAATGATGAATTCGTTAGATTTTGCGACGCTTTACAATGAGGCGGCCAAGAATGGCGGTAGAAGTCCCATTTTTAGTGAGGATGCGTTGGGCCGGATTAAATCGTATCTGGACGGATCGCTGAAAACGGAGACAATAGCCAGCACGTTGCCGGGGGCAAATGAGTATCTCGCTTGGGGGGAGAGTAATGCCAATAACGACTGGTTTAAGGTGTATTTCAAAGATCTATCCTTCAGTCAGCAGCATAATGTGAATGTTTCGGGAGGGTCTGATCATACGAAGTACTTTATAGGGCTCGGCTATAATGATCGGAATGGGATGTATAAGTTTGGTTCTGACGATTATAAACGATTCAATGTACGTACAAATATCACAACTACCATCTCGAAAATGCTTGATTTTAGCTTGCGTGGTAGTTTCTCCAAGGAGCTTGAGGATGGTCCGAATACGTATAGCGGAAAAACTGGAGGAAACTATATGCACCAGATCGCGCGTAAATGGCCGACTGTAGCATTGTTTAATCCTGATGGTAACTACTCTGATCCGAGTGACGTTTTGTTGCATAAAGATGGTGGGCGTCGCCGTACGACGGTTGACAAAGCGTTGCTGACAGGTGAATTTGTTTTTCGATTAGCACCGGGATGGACAGCTACGACGAACTACACGTTTGACGGAACATTTCAAGATCTGAATTCGCATACAAAGACGCTTTTCACGGTACGACCTGATGGTTCGCAGGCGCAGATCGGCGGGACATTTCCTAATGGTTTTAGCCGGTCAAATTATCGAGTAGAGCATCATATTATCAATGCGTTTACAAAGTATGATAAACAGGTTGATGATCACTTCTTCTCGGTGATGGGAGGTTATGTTCGCGATTTAAACTCCTACCAGTATTATGCAGCAAGTAACAATCAACTGTATTCAGATAATGTTCCTGCATTGAGTTTAACATACGGTGTAGCAGCGACGGTAAGTGATCAAGTGAGACGTTTGGCATCGGATGGTTTTTTTGGACGTTTCAATTATAATTACAAGGAAAAATATGTGTTTGAATTTAACGGACGTTATGATGGTACATCTCGATTCTTATCGGATGTACGTTGGAAATTCTATCCGGGAGTATCGGTTGGATGGAATGTGGATAAAGAAGCTTTTTTCGAAGCGGTTAAACCTGTTGTTTCGACTTTTAAGTTAAGAGCATCTTATGGATCATTGGGTGACCAGGGGTTCCTGGATACGCCAGATTCACCCCAATGGTACCCTTTCTATCCGAGTCTACAGACCACACGACCGACCTCTTCAAATTGGCTGTTTGGAGGCAATCAACAGGCTACTGTGGCGCCTCCCGGTTTAATCTATCCAGATTTAACTTGGGTTACCACGACTTCATTAAATATGGGGGCTGAGGTGAACTTCTTCCAAAACAAGTTGACCACTACATTTGATTGGTATATCAGAAAAGCCGATGATTTTGCGGGTCCTGCTGAGGCTCTTCCGGGGTTATTGGGCGCTACGCCACCACGGAAGAACAACGCTGGTATGGAAACACGTGGCATGGAGTTGAGTATTGGATGGCGCGATAAAGTAGGTGAGGTATCGTATGGAGTACGCGCTAATTTAAGTGACTATAAAGGTAAAGTTACGCGGTATCCAAATCCTGCAGGTCTGACAAATACGTGGTACGAGGGACAGGTGATGAACGATATCTGGGGGTATGAGACCTATGGTCTCTTCCAGAGTGCGGAAGAGGTGGCTGCTGCACCGAAGCAGGTGAAGATATCGGGCGAAACCTGGACACCAGGGGATGTGCGTTATGTTGACCTCAATGGCAATGGAGAAATTGATTTTGGTACGGGTACTCTTTCGAATCCGGGTGATAGACGCGTTATCGGAAATAGTACGCCGCGTTATGCATACGGTTTTACTGGAGATGCGGCTTACAAAGGTTTTGACCTTTCTTTCTTTATTCAAGGAATCGCGAAGCGGGATGCTTGGATTGGATCCAATTATTTCTGGGGTATTGTAGGTGATGAGTGGCAAAGTTCACCTTTTGATGTGCATCAGGATAGATGGTCGGCAGAGAATCCTGATGGATACTTCCCGAAATTTTATTTAACGGGGCAAAATGGGAAAAATACGGTGGCACAAACACGTTATTTACAGAATGCTTCTTACCTCCGATTGAAAAATCTTCAGGTGGGCTACAGTTTACCAAAGCAAATGCTTGAACGGATAGGTTTTGGGAAGGTTCGTTTTTATGTGAGTATCGACAATGTCTTCACGATAACAGATTTAATTAAGACGATGGATCCGGAATTGTCCATCAGTGATTCGAAGATCTATCCGCTACAGCGTACTTATGCAGCGGGCGTTAATTTTTCCTTTTAATATACTTTGATAAAAACTAAGATGAAACAGATTCATTTATATAGCCTTGTCGCGTTATTTTCCGTGATTTTTACGGGCTGTCAAAAAGATTTTCTTGACCGTACCCCCGAAACCAATATCAGTGATGCTGACTATTGGAAAACATCAAATGACCTGAAACTCTACGCGAATAATTTTTACAACAATTTACTTCCCAATTATAATGGATGGGGGAGTATTGGAATCTACGGCTTAGATGCGGATGGTAGTGACAATATGATTTATGTGACCTACAATTCGGCGATGAATGGCGAACGTGTTATTCCAGGGAGTGGAGGTGGATACGGGGCTTATGACGATTGGAGTATGTTGCGCAATATGAATTATTTTATGGCGAACTATACGAAAGTAACGGAACCGTTTGATAATGTGAAAACCTATGTTGGGGAAGCTCTTTTCTTTCGGGCATATTTCTACTTCTCAAAGCTTAAGTCCTTTGGCGATTTACCGTGGGTATCCAAGCCATTGGAGACCAGTTCTCCAGAGGTGTACAATGAGCGGTTGCCGCGGAACCAGATTGTGGACTCTATTCTTCAGGATTTGGATTTGGCGGTGAGCTACCTTCCAACAAAAGCACAGGCACAGCCTTCTCGTATTACAAAGGAAGTAGCGATGCTGTTTTTGTCGCGTATAGCGCTGTTTGAAGGTACGTGGGAAAAGTATCATCAAGGGACAGTTTTTGGCGTTTCAGGTTCCGATGGTCGTAAATATTTGGAAAAGGCCGCGGCCGTAAGTGGTGCGTTGTTGACCACATCAGGCGGTTATGGGCTTCATGATCTAGGGGATGATCCTTATGGATATTGGAAATTATTCAATAAAGTGGACTATACCGGGAACAATGAAATTATGTTGTGGCGAGCATTCAATATCAATTTAGGTTTGGGACACCGGTGGCACCGATATACCAATACAGGGGCTGGTCGCGGTTTGTCC
The DNA here is from genome assembly GCF_004421025.1 of Sphingobacterium psychroaquaticum. Classification (NCBI taxonomy): domain Bacteria; kingdom Pseudomonadati; phylum Bacteroidota; class Sphingobacteriia; order Sphingobacteriales; family Sphingobacteriaceae; genus Sphingobacterium; species Sphingobacterium psychroaquaticum. The sequence goes on from NZ_CP038029.1 coordinate 748,206, forward strand.
AAAGATTTGGTCGATGCATACCTTTGCAAAGATGGTTTGCCTATCGGAGTGAGTAGTCTTTATAAAGGGGATGCTACGTTGCAGGATGTGGTTACAGATCGGGATCCGCGACTTAGACAAACTATGTATGTGAATGACGGTGAGCATGTCGTGACCAACAATAGGCCGAACGGATTGGCTCCGGCTCTCTTTATGTATCCTACTTTTGAGGTGGCTAATGAGAATAAATCTATTACAGGATATCAGGTGTATAAGGGGCATAATCCGGATTACAACCAGCAGCAAGATCAGGGGACAACGGGGCAGATTATCTTTCGTTTTGCTGAAGGCTTGCTTATCTATGCGGAAGCGCGTGCCGAATTGGGTTTGTTGAGCCAAGATGATCTGGACAAAACGGTCAATTTATTGCGTAAGCGAGTGGGAATGCCCAAGCTAATGTTAGGTGCTGTTACGACGGATCCAAATCAAGAATTTAAGGATCTTAGCCCTATTCTCAATGAAATCCGCAGGGAGCGTCGTGTGGAGTTGGCGGCTGAGGGTTATCGTGCTGATGATCTTTACCGTTGGGCCGCGATGGATGAAAAGATCATTGGAAAGCGCCAGAAAGGTGCGAAACGACAGCAGTGGGAAGTGCCTGGCGTGCCAGAAAACACTGCTAAAGCAGCTAAGAACCTTCCGATAGATGATAAAGGTTATATTGATTTCTATCAAAATGTGGGCGGCCTTAAAAATGGTTTTCAGTTTAATAAGGATCGCGACTACTTAAGTCCGATACCGGTTGATCAACTGACTTTGAACCCGAAGATTAAACAAAATCCGGGTTGGAAATAATAGAAAAATAGGTACAGGTTGGGGTGTATATTTATCCCACCCTGTATCCATAATATCCTACATACATGTATCAAATTTTTAAGAAGATCGCGCTGTTGCTGCTGGTTCTGTTAGGAGCGATAAACCTCGTCGCACAGCCGCACAAGAAACCTAATATCATTTATATCTATGCTGATGATATGGGGTATGGTGAGCTTGGCGCGTATGGACAAAAGTTAATCCAAACGCCACATTTGGACCAAATGGCGAACGAAGGAATTCGGTTTACGCAGCATTATACCTCGACTCCGGTTTGCGCGCCAGCACGTGCCATGTTGCTTACAGGGAAACATGGTGGGCATTCTTACATTCGAGGAAATTACGAGATGGGCGGTTTCCCGGATGATAAAGAAGGCGGACAGATGCCGCTGCCGGAAGGCATCTTTACCCTCCCAAAAATGCTGAAAGAGCACGGGTATACTACGGGAATAGTAGGGAAATGGGGTTTAGGTATGCATTTTACGACTGGTGATCCGCAGAAACAAGGGTTTGATTACGCCTATGGTTATTTGGACCAGAAGCAAGCTCATAACTATTACCCCACGCATTTATGGGAGAACGGGAAGTGGGATAGTTTGGCAAACCCTTATGTGTTCGTACATCAGCAGGTAAAACCCGAGGCTGCCGTTGATGCGGTATTTGATACGTTTTCGGGCAAAGAGTATGCTCCGGAAAAGATGACTGGAAAGGCGCTGAACTTTATTGCTCGGAACAAAGAGCACCCTTTCTTTCTTTATCTGCCATATACTATTCCACATGTGGCGCTGCAAGCCCCTAAATCGTATGTAGAAAAATACATCGGAAAGTTTCCTGGGGAGAAACCTTACTTAGGCAATCAAGGATATAACCCATCGAAGTATCCCTTGTCCACCTATGCGGCCATGATTACCTATCTGGATGATCAGGTCGGTCTTATTTTGGCCAAGCTGAAAGAGCTGGGGCTGGATGATAATACGATTGTATTATTTTCGAGCGATAACGGATCCACTTTTAATGGCGGTGTTAACCTTGGCTATTTTAATTTGACCGGCGGTCTACGCGGGACGAAGACAGAAGTTTATGAGGGCGGAATTCGAGTTCCTTTTATTGCGCGTTGGCCGAAGCAAATCGCTCAAGGTGTAGTCAGTGATTTTGTTTCTGTACAATATGATATGATGACGACCTTTGCGGATATTTTGAACATTCGGGATATTAAAACGGATGGTGTTTCTATCTTGCCGGTACTGCTTGGCCAGTCGGACAGACCCCAACGACCTTATATTTATTTTGAATACCCGGAGAATGGGGGGCAAATTGCGATACGGATGGGGCGTTGGAAAGGTGTTAAAGTGGATGTCCGTGCACGTGGCTATGTAAACAGTCCGTGGCAGATCTATGATCTGGAGACAGATCCTAAGGAAAGTCAGGATCGGTTCTTGGAGCAAACTGTATTGGCGCGTCAGTTCGACGAAATTGTGCGACGGGAACATCAACACGCACATATTAAGGAATGGGAATTTATTAATCCTAAATTTTAAATGTAAAAAGGGAGCGTCGCGGACAGACGTTCCCTTTTTGTTTGTACTGGTCGCCGCTTTACATGTTGATTGACTAGCAAAAAGATATCTCGAGACCAACCCATTAATATTTCAATCGTCGGGAGTCGATGGCCGTACTTATCGGGTAGATATCCTTATGCAGATCGATACCAGTTTCTTTTAAATCTTTTCCCAGTAACTTGGTTTCGGTACCCTCGATTTGAATCGTACGTTTTTTACTATCTATAGCGATTGTTGCCCAAAGTGGTTTTTCATAAATCAGCGTATGACGTAGCCATTTATGATCTTTGTAGAAATCTTCTCCAAAAGCATCGTTTCGAAAGCTTTCATCGACCCAATAATAGGAAGAGCTATTAATCTGAACATAATGGATTCCGTTAATTTCGTTATGATAGTTGAGGTGATGGTGACCAGAGAGTACTAAAATAACTTTTTTGAATCCAGCTTCTTTATTAATCTGTTCGAAAAGAAAGCGTACCTGCATTCCGTTAGACAGCCCTCCTTCTGTATTATCCAATCCTTGGTGACAGGAAATAACCGTTGGCAGTTTTGTCGTCTCCAGGTCTTTCCGGAGCCAGTCTAATTGTTCCTTTTCGATGGTTCTCGGATATCCTGGGATATTGGTGGATCGACTTTTTTCATTTCCATCGAGAACAACAAAATGAAAGCCTTCGCGATCAAAGGAGTAATATGGTGCCTGCATCCCCCAGAAATCTATAGTCTGTGCTTTGGTAAAGCCACCATCGGTATCATGGTTCCCCAGGGTATGGTAAGAAGGACCATTGAACTTTTTCCAAATATCCAGGAGTTTTTGGTTCTCCGGTTTAGGCATACAAAAATCACCCAATTGAAGGATAAAGTTTGGTTTTTCCTTATTCATTTGTGCTATAAACTGTTCCGCTCGCACTCCTGCATCGTGCATTAAATCAAAGTGTAGATCGCTGATAACGCCAAAGCGAACGGTGCCTTGTTGCGTTTGTGGAGCGGATGTCGCAAGTACTGCTGCTCGACTTGAGGTGGCTAACAGTGCGCCCAGGCCAGCAGCCCCAAGTTGAATAAATTTTTTACGGTCAATCATTATCTTATTGGTTATTATTTTGTTGATTTTTTCGTGATCACCCCACCTTGTAGTACATTTTATCGTAGTTTAAAACAAGAAACGGTCCCTGAAAAGTCCGCGACATAAACCTTATCTCCAACGATAGTTGGTTCGGCAAAGATCGGAGCACCCATGTTTATTTTTTGGATAAGTTTCCCCGTCTTATCTAAGACATAAAAGTAACCATCAGAAGCACCGAAGAATAGTTTTCCTTTGTGTTCAACTATACCCGATTCTACGGTTGCGACCGTTTTACGCTGGTCTGGCGTGCTGTAAGGCGCTGTATATACCAAAGCTTCACCGGTTGTGAAATGCCATTTTTCTTCTAGATTCGATCTACTGAACGCTTTAACGCCCCCGCTGGAGGTTGGCATAATAAGGAGATCTCCCATAACAAGGGGATCGGCCATTACTTTAAAATCATCTGTCTTTATGGACTTTGCATAGGTCTCTCCGGTTTTCGGATTTAATTTAAACAAACCATTTAATCCAGCGGTATACAACGTGTCTTGGTTTACTGTGACGCCTCCGCTACGAAAACGTAAACCATCTTGATCCCGCTTCCATAAAAGCTCTCCCGTTTCTTGTTTGTACGCAAAAAGAGCATTCCAATTAATACCGGCATAAATAACACCATCCGAAAGCCGTAATGCGGCTGCGGTCGCTTCGCCACCACCTGGTTCCTTGGCCTGCCACAGCACATTTCCCGAAGGAATATGCAATGCTTTTAGGTTTCTTCCCAATCCGGTATAGTAGATTTCCTTATCTATCGTAGGACCGCTTACAAAGGTGGGGATACCTGTCTTAGGGCGGCTATTCATCCAGTTGGTTGCTCCAGTATTTGTGTCTAGGGCATATACTTTACCTGTGACATCGGTCGCCAACAAAATGCCATTGTGGTGCTGAAGTACATGCTTGATGGAGTTGGTTGTTGGATATTTCCAGATTGTATTTCCAGTTGCGGCCTCCAGAGCTAAAAGCTTATTTTGCACACCGAAACCGTCATCCATGGTGCCGATAAATAGCTTGTCGTTCACGATTAAGGGACTTGTTTTCCAGATGTTTCCACCTATTGTTTTACGCCATACAGGTTGCAACATATCGTTTGATTTGCCTCTTGATGTTACGAGATCCATCTGGCGTATGTCTTGCGTACCGTTATTATAAGTCACGCTCACCGTGAGGGCGGTTGCCTTTCTTTTTGCATCGTTAAATTCTGCCTGCCAATGCCAACCTCCATCGGAGGAAAGAGGCACCGCTGCAACATGGTTGCCTGCTTTATCATAAAGGTCGGCTGCTACACCTTGAATGGTCCGCTCACTGTCATAGACGACAATATCCAATGGGAGGATGCCATTAGTAGTCGGTAGCACGGGCATCAATTCAATATGGCTGCGTATGTTGGTATACACCGGTTTGATGTTTTTAACGCCTTGATGGTCGATGTCGACCACCAGAAACTGACCTGCTGAGTTATCTATACCTCCTTTGTTTGGTGCGCCACTACAGACCACGTATACACCCGATTGTTGGAAGATATAATTGTTGTGCCAATGTCCATATAGCCAAGCCTTCAAGTTATATTGTTTGAGGTCAATACTTTCTTTTTCTCCTTTAAGGACGAAATCTGTGGCGGAAAAGAAGTCATGATTAATGAAGATCAATGGTTTTTTGGGGTCTTTTAAGGCGAGGTCTTTTTGCAACCAACGAATTACTTGATCTACGGTGTAACTCGGTTTGTAATCTCCTCCCGGCATTGGGGTAACTACGAAATGGGCCGGCCCTGCATCAAAGGAATAATAGGTAGGGCCAAATAGATCTTCAAAAAGTTTTTCTCCATATTCCCCTTTCACCAAATCATGATTTCCGACAGCATAGTACGTGGATAAGCCCATCAAGTCGCTCGTTATCTGGTTCGCATGAAAACGCATGCCTGGTTCATAGCAAATATCACCAGTATGCATCAAGACAGATACATTTTGTGCTTTTGCATAATTACGTACATTGTCTATCCAAGGTCCATACAACGATGTTTCTGTATCGGTTACCTGTATAAAACGGAGCACATCTAGGTTTTGTGAGTCGTCTTTTGTCAAGGCGAATTGATAGTCTTCTTTGCTGTTGACAGGTATATAATGGCGTTTGACGGCTTTATAGCCCGTAGGAATTGTTACCGATATAAATCGAGCGTCTGGGTTTTCGGGGAGCGTAAATGTACCGTCCTTTTTTGTCAAAACAACATGGTAACCATCGGATACGACGGTATTGAAAAGCCCTAGTTCGGCGGTCTCTTGCATATTGTTTTGATTGGTATCGTGAAATACCTTTCCCGATCGTTTCGCCAGCGCAGGTAGTGTAGCTATCGTAAAAGCAAGAAGAAAAAAATGTCGCATATTAAATTAAGATAGGAGTAAGGTTGCCTAAAGATACGGCTTGTTTTCAGGGACAAAGTGTGTTTTTAATGTCCAAACTGTAACAATTTCCTTATCGAATAGGCAACCTTATTCTAGGTTTGTTTTTTATTTATCCCAACCTAGGGTTTGTACTAGGTTGCTACCATTTAACACCATTTGGCTGTGTGCAATTGGGTAGTAGTAGTGTCTCGGTTTAACAAATGTTTTCTTGTTGTCACGAGCCACTGTAAACATGATATGACCTGATGTGCCGTTCTCGAGATAAAAGTTAGCATTGGTGCCATTTTTATCTTTTAAGTAATACAGTGTGAGGTCCTTCTTCACGTCTTCTGGTAAACTTGCGATGGGGCCTAGTTCTGTCGGAGAGGCAAGAATGGCGATATCTACTTTTCCATCTCCGGTGACATCCATTGGTCCAAGTTCTTTGACATACATGCCTTGTTGTTGGTCTGCGAGTCTTTCGCCTAACTCCCAACGGAAGATATCGAGTTGACGGTTACCTTCACAGGCTAATTCAACGCGTCGTTCTCGTCGTATTTCGAGAATTGTTCCCAGGTTGCCTCCCTTTACGTTGGTGTAATATGTACTGAGTGCGGGATCTACATTTCCTTGTATTGTTGCTAGCACCATCTTAGGCATGCCTACGCGGTCGCGTAGCAGGTTGATGGAGCGATCGAGGTCTGCTTGGTCTGTCAATATGCCTAGTTCAGCTTTTGCTTCTGCGAAAATGAGAAGTATTTCTGCATAGCGGAAAACAAAAGCATCGGTAAAGGATGCTTCCCAACTGATCATTTCACTCACTTCGGGATAGAATTTAATCTGGTTGTATCCGCCTAAGGTTGGCTTTAAGCGGTGCGGATTTTCCGCATTTACAGCTTTAAAGCCTGGTTTCATAAAGGTTTGTGCCAAACGAGGATCTCTGTTTTCAAAAACCTGGTCAATATTTTTGTTTTTGTAGTTTGGTTGTTCTGTAAATCGAGAGCCATCAAGCATCAGGTAGTTTTCCATGAGGGACTGGCTTAGTGCCCACTCATAATCTAAAACAGTGTGTGTGTTTCTTCGTGCATTCAGGTTTTTATCGTAGTCGATAAAGAGAATGGACTCCGTGTTTGCTTGTAGATTTTCGCTGATAAAGAGCTCCCGATAAGCTCGGTTTACGCCTCCTGTTTTGCTGATGGAAAAGCCACCACTTTTCATGATCTCTTCGGAAGCGCTTACTGCCCTTTCAAGAAATTTATTGGCCGTACTTTCGAGTCCAAGATACGTATGATATTTGCGGTAGGTCCCTTCATAGAGTGTAAATTGTGCCAATTGTGCGAGAGCGGCCCATTTTGTGATCGTAGATTTGTGACCGGTTGTTTTGACTGTTTTTACCGCATATTCTAGATCAGCCATAATCGAATCTACCACCAATGTGCGTGGGTCTTGTTTCTTATGTAGGAGCTCAGTATCGGCCGTTTTTAATGAATTACTGTACCATGGAACATCGTTGTACTGCCTCAACTTATCTATGTAGAAGCGAGCCCTAAAGAAGCGAGCCACACCGATATAGTGATCAATTTCGGTCGGACCTCCGGTAACGCGACGCGCATTTTCAAGGAAAAAATTGATGTTACGTAATGTCGTCCAGCTCCAGACAGCTGCATTTTGTGGGGTGATACCACCACGCATCATCTGGTCGATCGTGCTGCCGGAGTTGTGGTGTGCGATATTGTCGGAACCGTTATCAAAAATAGGGGAGGATAACATCCCATAGAATCCGTCGGTGTATGTTTTTAGATCCGACGTGGTATTAAAGAAATTCTCGGAAGAAATAGAAGTACTGGGTACTCGATTCATGAAATCGTCGTTACAGCCCATGGCTAAACCCAGAAATGCTATGATGGCAATTTTTTGGATAACGACTTTTAAATATGTAGTCATAATACGGACGGTTAAAAGTTAAAATTGAATCCCATAGAGTAGGTACGTTGGAACGGATAGGCTGTTCGGTCTCCCACAATCTCTGGATCAAGATATTTCATTAAACTGGTGAACTCCATAAGGTTTTCACCACTTACAAATACACGGATACGATCCATTCCCCATCTGTTGGTTAAACTTTTTGGTAGGCTGTATCCCAGTGTAATATTTTTCACACGCAAATACCCCGCGTTCTGTAGGTATTTGGTTTGCGGTGCGGCTAGCTCAACACCACTCTCTTCGGCTACATAAGACTTCGGTCTAGGGAGGTATGCGTTCGGGTTATCCGGTGTCCAGTGATCCATATTAAATTGGGTTAAGCTCGCCCACGGTTGCGCATAAATTCCCCAGAAATAATGGTCGCCACCACCTGGGTAATAGTTCCGACGGCCTACTCCTTGCAAGAAAACGCGCAAATCGAACCCGTTCCAAGCAGAACTTAAGTCTAAACCAAAGTTATAGCGCTGTGCAGTATTACCAATTACTTTGTAGTCCCCTGGGTTTTCCAGCGTCCAATCGCCAGCATTCACTTTACCATCGCCATTGAGGTCTGCAAATTTAAGGTCGCCGGGTTCTAATCCGCGTGTCCCTGGATAGGATGTAATGGCGGTTTGGTCGGCATGGTTTTTTATCTCGTCTGCCGTTTGGAAAAAGCCCAAGGTGGTCAGCCCCCATATTTGGCCTATTTCTTGACCTACGTAATAGTTGCTCAAGTTGTTTTTCGGATTATCGAATTTCTCAATAAAGGCGCGGCTATCGGACAGGTTAAATCGTGCGGAGAACTGCAATGGTTTTGCAGCTACTTGAAACTCGTCGTTATAACCTAAGGTAAGCTCCCAACCGCGGGTTTTTAAATCGGCTCCATTTTCGACCGGAACGGAGGTTCCAAGTGTTATCGGCAAAGTCTTGCCGGCGGTTAACATATCTTTGGTGTAGCGCCAGTATATATCTCCACTGACGGTAAGCTTGTTTGCAAAGAAGCCTAGATCGGTACCAAAGTTCGTTGAGGTAATCGTTTCCCATGTCAATGAGGAGGAAACTAAGCCCGGACTAGTAACGATTGGCGGACGTTTACCGTCTAGAACCATACCGGTACCCTTAGGCATCGTAGCAATATATGGGTAATAGTTCTCGCGTAAGTCCTGATTTGCTAAAGATCCGTAGGAAGCACGAAGTTTCGCATTGCTGAAAATTGGTTTTAGGGGCGTAAAAAAGTTTTCATTGGATACTACCCAAGCTCCAGAAACCGATGGATTGAAGGCAAAGCGATCTTCTTTTGGAAAGCGAGAGGTTCCATCGTATCGGAGGTTGGATTCAATGATATATTTATCCTTGTATATATAATTCAAACGCGCAAAAGCACCACGTACGGCCCAGTCATAGTTGTATGCGCCGACAGTTGGTGTTTCCCCCGTGCCAAGCTGAATGGTTGGGAGTGAATTTGATATTAACATATCCCGCGAAGCGTTGAAACTTTCGTAGATGCGTTCCTCTTGGTTGAAACCAGCCATGACCGAGAAGTAATGGTCGTTGATCGTTTTTTGGAATTGCGAATAGATGTTGTACACATTGTAGCGCGTTTGTTCACTGCGATTGGTTGCGAAGGAATTAAAGGTCTGTTTGTTGGTTACGCCAGGTCCTGTACTATATTCGAGGGGAAAATCAAAACGGTGTACGTTTGCTCCCGTACGACGGAATGTCGCATCGGCATTTAAGGTCCATACATCTTTTAAGAGGTCAATTTTTCCACCAAAGTTCAACTGCAGATCACCGATTCTTTTGATACTCCGTCCGCCTTCAGCAACCGCACCAAACATGGCGGCACCTTCCTGCGTATAGCTACCATCCGGATTGTAGATCATGTTAAGGCTCGCTTGTCTGTTCACATTGTGCCAGTATAAATAACCCTGATCAATAGCAGTCGGTTGATCGTATTTATCGTTGGTATACGATGTATTGGTGGTTAGGGTAAACCAGTTTGTCAGTTTGTAATCCCCTTTGATTCTAAAATTAAAACGATCGTAGGTGTCCGGACTTATTTTCAACATCCCGTTCTGGCGGTAGTATTCTCCCGAAACGTAGTACGAAGCACGATCCGTCTTTTGTCCGAAGCTGATGTTATTGGTATAAGCGGGTTGAATTTTTTTGTAGACCTCTCCAAACCAATCGGTAGAACCGAGGTAGATATATTTATTCGGGTTTTGTGGGTCTACAATTACGCGCGGTAAACTTGGGTCTTCACTCAATTGTTTTCCGTATGCCAGCATTTTCTCATCGTATAGGTTGTACCACGGTGCAGACATGATATTACGGTAATTCATTACGGTGTAGGGGTCGTCTACTATATCCACAGTGCGGGTAATCGTCTTTAGTGCTACTAAGGAATTAGCGGCAATGCTGACCTCTTCTGTCGTTCCTTTTTTCGTTGTTACCAACACGACACCAAAAGCGGCTCTACTCCCGTATATGGCTGCCGAGGCGGCATCCTTCAAGACCGTTACGCTCGCAATATCCATTGGGTTCATACGGTTCAACTCTTCATTGGTAGCAGGAACACCATCTATAACGATCAGCGGACCACCTCCGGAAAGTGACGTAAAACCACGCACGTTGATGCCTGGCGCATTGGTCGCTTGTCCGCTTGTCGGTGTTATGTTTAAGTTGGCCATAGCGCCTTGAAGTCCTGTTCCGACATTGGTGATGGGACGGCTTTCTAGAAAACGTTGGTCGATTTGATCTACCGCTCCAGAGAGATTAATTCTTTTCTGGGTACCGTACCCCACGACTACGACCTCATCCAATTTAGATTCCTCGGCATGGAGGGTAACATTGATGATCCGTTGTTGATTTACGGGAATACGTTCTATACGATACCCCATGTAACGGAATATCAGAACTGCATTTTCAGGTACACGAAGTGTATAGCGGCCGTTCGCATCTGTTTTAGTAGATAAACCGGCCTGACCTTCCACGTGCACAGTAACACCGGATAGTGTATTTGCAGAGTCACGCACTGTTCCACTGACTTCCATATCGGTACGCTTTCTTTCGGAAATCACAATCGTGCCATCCAAAATTTGGAATACGAGGTTCTGTCCTTTTAAAGCTTTGTCTAGTGCCTGTCCCACAGGGTTATTGTTCAGGGAGACATTGATAGGACGGAGGTGCTTTACTATTTTTTGGTCGTAAAAAAATCGGAGTTTTGTTTGTCTAGCAATCTCCTCTAGCACATTTTCCAATTTTGCATTTTTCATGTTCAGATTAACCGTTTGTGCAGTTCCTGAAGCATGGGCGCCTACGGTAAAACCGAGCAGCAATAAGAGCGTAAACTTCATGATGCATAGGATTCTATAGACAGGTGGATAGGCCGATGGCTTATCTTTCTCCTGCCTAAAAAATGGAGAAAAAAAATTCATACCTTTGAATTGTTTAATGGTGTAATTGTTTCAATTATTGATCAGTTGTAAGATGAGCCTTTGAACTAACGGGGATGCGTCAACATCCCCTTTTCTGTTAGTAGACTCTCGCGGTAACGTCTGTCTTTATTTCATATCTTTTCTTTTTTACAGTTAATAATTAGTTTTAGGTAATACGTACTTTTCTACCGTGAATGGTAAAAGATTTGCCGGTGGCTATTTTTAGAATGTCTAGCACGCTGGATAGGGGTGCTTTCCGATTAATTGTCCCTTTAAAAGAGGAAGCGGTCTGCAATGAAGTGTTGTTCTCGAATTCGACGTCATACCAACGTCCAACCTGCTGGATAATTTCATCAAAATTTGTCCCATCAAAATAAAACTCACCACGTTGCCAAGCGGTGCTTTTGGCTACATCAATCTCCGTTATCAAGATTTCTTCTCCGTTTACTTCTGCTTGTTGCCCCGGAATTAAAAGGTTCTCGTGATTTCCTTTCTTAATTTTGACACTGCCTTCAACCAATGCTGCGGATACTTTTTCATTATAAGCTTGTACATTGAAGCTGGTTCCGAGCACTTCTATGATGGTACCATTCGATTGAATGCGGAAAGGTCTTTTTGGATCTTTAGCTACTTCAAAATATGCCTCTCCATCCAGCTGAATGGTTCTATTATTGTTCGCAAATTTATCCGGGTAGGAAAGGTGCGTAGACGCATTTAGCCAAACTTTGGTGCCATCTTCTAATAAAAGTTGAAATGTACCTGCCTTGGGAACTTCGACGAGAACCTGTTGTTGACTTGTATTTCCGCCCTTGGGGTGATGCTCCACAAAAGTGGAGTCTCGAGAAATGTGCTCTTTTCCGTCAGCATATGTTAATTTCGCATAGTGACCACCTGGCATAATATCATTGGTATAGGCTGGTGAAGTCGCATCGATCATACGTGCGAGTGTGGTATGATGCTCTTGTTCTTGGTACTGGCGATATATAAAGATCGATAAGGCTATGGCGGAACAGCATAGTAGGGTGGCTGCAACAAGTAACGGTTTTTTCCAACGTTTTTTGCGTAGAGAAATAGTTTCTCCGGTAAAAAGCCGTTCATGGAGTTGTGCATTCATTTTTTTATTTAATGCGAACTCATCTAATTCTGTATGGGTATCAAGTGGGGTATTCTCGAATGAATAAAACCAGCGCAAAACCTGCGCAGACTCTTCTTCTGTAGCCGTGCCATCCAGATACTTCTGTAGTAATTCTCTTGCTTGATTTGATTGCTCCTGATCTTTCATACCTATCTATAACCGACGAAAGCAGGGGGAGGTACCGAAAAAAAATATTTTTTTTTGAGGCCTATAATTTATTTGAATTTTAGGCGCAATCGGCTAACCGCTAAGGTGATGTTATTTTTCACGGTTTGTTCGGAGAGAGCCAGCTCTCTGGCGATTTCCTTTATCGATTTAGCATCTTTACGACTCATAGTAAAGGCACTTTTCATCGTTTGAGGCATTTTATCGACCTCATAATCTATTAGTTGGGCGAGTTCTTTCGCTAATAAGGTATCTTCTAGATTATCCGCACATAGTGTGTCGTTATGTGGGGGAGCAAAAAGGGTTGATAAGCGTGTAATTTCTTTTTGCTGTTTTATGAGATGATCGATGGTTTCGTATTTAGCGGCCTTGAAGAGATAGGGGTATAGGCTTTCTGTGATTTCAATGTGTAAACGACGATTCCAAAGGGAGGCGAATACCTCTTGGATAATGTCCTGGGCATCCTCATTACTTGTTATTCTTTTGCGCACAAAACGATAGAGAATAGCCGAGTAGCGATCTACCACTATGGAAAACGCCTGTCTATTGTCCTCCTTTACCAATGCTAATAATTGTACATCGTTTAAATTCGTCATCACTGAACTCTAAGAATGTTTTCTCTAGGATTGCTTCAAATTTATAATTGTGATATTAAGTTAGTATTAAAAACATTGAAAATCCTAAAATATTTTCACACAAACGATTGCGTTTCGGTGCTATATGGTTAAAGTAGACGTTATTCGTAATTCATCGTAACAACGTCTACGTTATGTTAGCGTTGTTTAGCACAACGATTGTATACTGTTTTCTGCATAACCAGCACTCGCTGTCATGCCTTTGCCGCCAATACCCGTTCGTACGTGTATTTTATCGGTGACATCAACTTCTAATATATGATCTTCGTGTTGTGCGTAAAATCCTGCCCAGGAGGAAGCCATATCACCTTCGGCGATGGGAACAATACGTTGTGCTTCTTTGATCATTATGGTATTGATATGTGCAGAGATTGAAAACCCGAGATCATCCAAGCGATTACCAGCCGCATATTCATGAGAGTCCCCAATAATGATGCTGCCATCGGGCGCTTGTTTGAAGAGAATATGGATGCCTAGTGCTTTGAGCTCTTCGTAATGTTCTGGAAGAGACGCTGTATGGTAGGTTGGGCAGTTTTCTTCAAAGCTTTCATATCGGCGAATTGTTAAGCCTGTCAGGATGTTTCCTGGTAATTCCAGATGGGGTAGCGGTTTGGTGCGCATCATCTGTAGTTTGCTGATTTCGAGACCACTGTCGTTGAAGAGTGATCGGTACAAAAGTTTAAACTCATAGCCATTACATATCACGACTTTCATACCGGTGTAGGTGTTCAGATTACTATCTGTAATGATAACGGTATCTCCCTTTTCTTCGCATCCAATAATGGTTGTGTTATATTTTAAGGTGTATTGTGGGAAGGTTGTTGTGAGATATTGATGCAAGCGCTGGATCATAAACTCGGGTTCTACACTGAGCTCTTGTGGAAAGAATAAGGCCTCTTTCACGTAATCGCTTTGCAGGTTAGGGTATTTTGCTAAAACCTGTGTTTTCGACCAAAGTTCTTGCTTATAACCTTTTGTGTTGTAGTGTGCTGCAAGTTCGTGTAGAATTTGGGTTTCATCCTTATCTGATGCGATATAAATACTACCATTTTGACGTATGGAGATATCCATCTTTTGCTGAATATCTGCGTATATTTCTAAACCTCGTACGCCATAGTCAAACCATTTCCCTGCCATGCCGGATGGTACAACCTGACCGAAATTTCGAACGGTTGATCCTACCGGAAAGTTGTCTTTTTCTACCTGTAATACTTTGTATCCTTTTTTTAGGGCGTGGTAAGCATGGAATGTTCCTAAAATCCCACCTCCAATAATAATCAAATCGTATGTATTCGTGTTCATATCTATACTGTTGTGTTTAATTTGTTTTGTACCTCTTGCGCCGGGCACCATGATGGACTTTCTGTTGTTATATTTTGTTTGTGCAGTGCGGCTTTTTTACGTACAAAATAAACCCATGATAAAAGCGCTAAAACACTACCAACAATCGAAGCGATATAGACAAGCTTGGTGAAATAGTTGCTCCATACTACAGTGTTTGGCAAGAGCTCCTTGTTTAGTAAGATGAGGAAGCTACCTAAGTAGCCGAACGAATCGGCCAAATACATAACAAAGCCGATGTTGCTTTTTATACCATAGGTCGCAATCATTCTTTCGAAGAAAATCGCATTGTATGGTATGTAAGCTAAGTAGAGCCCCAGACCAACGAGTACCATCCAGGAGAGTCCACCGATACGTTCTATCGAAAAGAGATAGGTTGAAACGCCGGCAAGGAGAAACCCGCAGATAATTAACCCATGTATCATCTTGAACGCTTTTAAGTTGTCTTTTACCCGAATCAAACTGCCGATGACCAATAGGACGGTGAGGGCAATGAATGTATCTACTTGTGCAAAAATCCAATGTTCATCATGGGTAACTTTATGCCATATTTCGACTTCAAAATTATCGCGTACATCGCGTAACATGGTAAGCATGGTGTAGATAACTATGGTCATTACTATTCCTGGCATAAATGTTTTAAAGAATTGTTTTCGCATGGTGCCGTTCATGGCTACGCGTTCGGTGCGCATGGCCTTATCGCGGGCTGTCGGGGGTGGGCTGTTTTCTAAGACCCACACACAAGCCATGAAAGGAAGAAAGAAAATCAAGCCCGTGAGGAATGGCATCCAGTATTCGTTTACATGCGTTGATGCAATCATCCATCGTCCTACTGTTTTAATGAAACCTGATGCAAAAATTAAACTTACCGACATCACCGCTCCCATGATCTCGGTATAACGTCGACCTTCTAAATAGCTAAACACTAAGCCCCACACCATTCCTAATGGGAATCCATTCACAAGTAGTAGGAGTGCGTTCCATGGATTTGGTAAAACGGCAAAGCCTAATAAACCTATCCATGAAATAGTGATAAGAATGGCCAGGTATCGTCCTTTATTCTGATTTTTACTTTCAGCAATAAATTTGATACCATAAAACTTAGCGCACAAATAACCAAGCATCTGGCAAATAATCAAACATACTTTGTAGTCGATTCCGAAGATGGATTCGTTACTGTATGTTGAGGCTGTGAAAGATTTTCGAAAGGCATACATACTCGTGTAACATAAAAAAGCGGTGATAGCCAGTAGTATAGCTACTTGCTTTTCATCCATTTTAAGAAGGCGTTGTTTTAACCGTTGTGTGAAATCCATATCAAACTCTTGAACAGAAATGTTTTTATCTGTTATCAAAAGTATTGTTGAAGGATTAACTGTACGCCAACTTTGTGTTAAGTATTTATAAACTTTTGCTTATTAAGTATAGTTTTATTAAAAATAATAAATTTGCCGCAAAATGAGTGAAAACGTGTATTATTTCTGAAAAGACTTGATTGCTTTTCCGCGCCAGGCCTCTTGCTGATCGGCACCCAATAACCATGTTATTGTTGCTGCGATATCATAGATAACCATGGGTTGTGTCACTTGGTTTCCTGCTGGTACTCCGGGGCCGATTGCGATGAAGGGTACTTCTACTTCTGCTATTGTTTTGCCACCATGTCCTTTTTCAATACCACCATGATCCGCTGTAACGATAAAAATTGTTTCTTGCTCCATGCCGGCTTCTTTTACAGCCTTCCGTAGATCTCCAATGCGTTTATCCACATTTTTAAGCTCCGCGTAGTATGCGGGTGTGTCATGGCCTGCTCCATGTCCGACACCATCAGGTTGATCGAAGTGAATGAAGGTTAACATCGGTTTATCTTGCTTAATAATTTCAATGGCCTTTTTTAAAGTGTTCTCTTCGTTATCTTGCATGTTATACACATGTTGCACCACTTTTTTGTCTATTAAATAGCCAATGCCAGGCCAGCTGTGGACTACGGCTGTTTTAGCTTTAGGATATTTGTCTGCAATTGCGTTGAAAATGGATGGAAACATACCATTCTTTGTTGTGGATAGCGATGGTATTTCAGGTGTTTGGCTTCCCCATTCAGTATATCCATGCATGGTAGGACTTGCCCCCATAAGCATCGATGCCCAGTTTACAGCGCTGGAGGAGGGGAGGACCGTGCGCACATGTAGATTGTAGCTGCCTTGTTCCATCATTTTTCGTAACTCTGGCATTTCGGCTTTCGGGATTGCATAGGCACCAAAACCATCAAAACCTACTAATACAACGTGTTTGATTTTTTTGCTTTGCGCAGATGTGGACATATAAAATCCAATTAAAATAAGCGCTGAAAAGATTAGCTTTCTCATATTTTTAGAATTTATTTTCGTTATTGATACGTTGGTTCAGGGGCAAATCTAATAAATAGAGTAACTACTTTTGAATGGCAAAAAGTAGTGAAAAATTAGTTTAGTAATAATTGCTTTTTGTTTAGCATAAGTATATCTGTTGTTTCTTGGAGTGGGTTTAATGCTATTTGACGGGGGAGGAATTTGGGGATAATTATGGGGTAATGGCTATGGTACGTATCGTTTGACGATTTTTTGTATAAAACGGATGTTCGCTAAACTAAACAAGTTGTTGCTACTATTATACGATAAAAGGGGGGTATTAGGGGTGGACTTGTTTGCACGGATGTAGGAAATATTAGCCAAACGTTTGCGTGGTATTTATCTGGCGTAGGAGGGGCTTCGTAGGTAGGGGAACAAAAAAGCGTTGCTATATCCTTTGCGGAAAGCAACGCTTTTTATAAATTTTTACCGATCGAGGGTTCTATTTATTGTTTATTTCCTTCGAATGTGAATGTGATATCAGCTGCGGCTTGTTTGTTCGTGATTAAGTTAAGTGATTTTGTTTCGCCATTGAAGACGAAAGTTCCGTTAGTATCACCTGTCGCACTTGCAATATTTTTGCTGCCTGGGAGTAACATGGCCGCAATTGTTTTTTCGGTAATGGATGAATAGATTTCACCGGCTTTGGCGGTTACTTTGATTTTATCACCTCCTACTTTTGTAACGACGATTGTCGCATCAAAAAATTCCCGTTCAGTTGTTCCTGGTAATGTTTGATAAGCTGTAATCTTACCTTTGAAGCTTCCTACCATGGCATCGAGATTCCCTGTTTGTAATTCGACATTGTTATCGTCATCGCTGCTACAAGATGTTGTAATAGTTGCTGTGCCAATTAATGCACAGATTGCTAACATCGAAAGTTTTACATTTATTTTTTTCATGGATTCTATTGTTTTCAGTACCGGAGCAAATTTCCATAGATTATTCAGTGGAGACAATCAACGTAAACCATGATTTTTTTCTAATGGTTTACCATGGTTTTTGGATTTCTTAAAAGTTGTTACGGTATTTTTTTTGATATTTGCAGGTTTTACATACCTATACAAAGCCGTCATGATGCGTACATATTTTTACTTGGTTTTCACCTTTATTCTTACTTTTTTATCATCCGGCAAAGCACAACAACTATTCCCATTAGATGAGTCGGGCTATTTGCGCACGCTTCACGATAAGATTGATGCGGAGGAGCCTGATAGTATACGTGCGGCAAATTACCTTCTACTGGCTGGATATTGGGTCACGAAGGATAGTACGCAAGCTAAAGACGCGTTAACGAAGGCGCAATCGTTGAAGAAGTCGTATGCTGGTTTTTCTGCAGATTTCATGTATTACCAAGGTCTTTACGAAGCTACGTACGGAACGAAGCGAGCGGCTATTGTATGTTTTGAAAAAAGCGTCGAATTATTGAAAAAGAAAACCGATGCGCATAGTAAGAGGATGTTGGCTGCGAGTTGGTATCAAATTGGGTATCTGCAAACAGCAAGCAAAGGGTATGATATTTTGGTCGAGATGTTGACGAAACATTGTATTCCGCTTGTAAAGGAAGGTGTTGACGAGGAGATGTTAGCGTATTACTATACGCAGCTGGGACTGACCTTTATGTCTGTCGGTCAATTTGATAAGGCACAAGAGCAGCATGATGATGCCTTGGCTACTTTGGCCCAGCTTTCCACGGAAGGAACGGTACATTTTATTACGTATTGCAATTTAGTTAGTAATTATTGTTATAAACCGGATAGTAAACATGCAAAAATCTATTTGGATAAAGCGGAGGCCTTGAT
This sequence comes from Sphingobacterium psychroaquaticum, assembly GCF_004421025.1. Taxonomy (NCBI): domain Bacteria; kingdom Pseudomonadati; phylum Bacteroidota; class Sphingobacteriia; order Sphingobacteriales; family Sphingobacteriaceae; genus Sphingobacterium; species Sphingobacterium psychroaquaticum. The sequence goes on from NZ_CP038029.1 coordinate 766,967, forward strand.
TCGTGCTTTTCCTACCTCATCGCAGTATAGTAATTTCTATTATCAGGAAGGGATGTATTACACGACGATACAGGATTTTCCGAAAGCTTTAGCAGCTCTCGATAAGGGTGTCAATATCGCCCGGACAAAAAATCAGGCACAACTTTTACAAATCCTTAAGTTTCGGATTTATAATATCTATTTAATGCAACAAAATTATCCGAAGGCTAAAAGTGTGTTGGAAGATCTTTTGCAGGAAAAGGTGCTGATTCGGGAGTCTGTGAATCGTAAGATTGTGTATACACAATTGGCGAAGGTAAATGAGGCGATGGGAAAATTTCCGGAAGCTTACCAATGGCTCACTAAGTCGGCAGCGCTAAGTGACAGCTTGCAACAAGTGAACTTGGTGGAAAAGATGAATGAACTGGAGGTGCAACATCAGTCGGTGGAGAAACAGAGTAAGATTGATGCTTTAGAATTGGAAAAGGCCGGCGCTGCGTTGGCGGCAAAAAATAAAAATTTACGTATCAGTATTCTTGCGATCGCGGTACTTTTATTGGTTATAATTTCGGTGTTGATCTATTTCTATTACCGTAATCAGAAAAAATTAAATAGGCAAATTCAGATTAATCATGAGCAACAATTGACGCAAATTGCACATGATCGAAAATTGGAAGCTGTGGAAGCGGTGTTGCAGGGAGAGGAACAGGAAAGACAGCGATTAGCACAGGACCTACATGATAGTATGGGCGGGATGTTGGCCAGTATCCGAATGGCTATCTCTCGCGATCTGGACCGGTCTAGTGCGGTGCAGGATCCTAAGAAAATAATAGAGAAACTGGATTTGACGATCGCCGAAATGCGACGTATCTCTCGGAATCTTATGCCCGAGACCTTACGAAATCTAGGCTTGACCATGGCGCTCAGGGAGCTTGCGGAATTGATGACCAGCAAGGCGCTCCATATACAGTTTGAAGCGTACGATGTGCAAGATGATATTCCGTTCCAGACGCAACTTGCATTTTATCGAATTGCGCAGGAAAGCTTGAGCAATGTGATTAAATATGCACAGGCAAATCATGTAATTGTACAGGTCAGTCAACATAATCAGGATTTATCTCTTACGATCGAGGATAATGGTATAGGGTTTGATGAGGATGCAGTAAATTATGGGTTGGGAATCAGAAATATGAAAAACCGAGCACGACTTATTAATGGGCGTTTAGTTGTTTCTTCCAAAAGAAATGCTGGTACGACGGTAACTGTAGAATGTAATGTCTGAACAACCAGTAAACCTTGCTATTGTTGATGATCATCCCATGATACTGGAGGGGTTAAAGTCCTTGTGGAGCGAAAATGCGCATATACACACTTTTACCTTTACTAAAGGAGGTGATTTATTACACTTCCTGGAGGAGAAACATGTGGATGTTGTTTTGTTAGATATTGTTTTAGGTGATGGTAGTGGACTGGATTATTGTAAGAAAGTAAAGAAAATGTCACCGGAAACTATTGTTATCGGTATTAGCAATCAGGTGGAGCGGAGTATTATATTTCAGTTTCTTCAGAACGGTGGAAATGGTTATATATTAAAAAATGCTGACGCGCAGGAGATTGTTCGTTGTGTGGATCAAAGTTTATCTGGTGACCTTAGTTTGAGCAAGGAGGTGCAGGAAATATTACTGACACAACCGACCCTTGTTTCTGGTGTTCCGCGACTAACCAAGCGGGAACAGGAAATTTTAAAAGCTATTGCAGCAGGGAATACTTCGGCAGATATTGCTGCTATGCTGTTTATTTCGGTTATTACGGTGGAGACACATCGTCGTAATCTCTTGCAGAAGTTTCAGGCCAAAAACATGATAGAGCTTGTGAAAACAGCGGTGGAACTTAATCTTCTCTAGAAGTTACTGTGATAGGGCTTATTTTTCGACCTACTTTTTGTCGTTGTGTAACATAAGTAACAGAAAGTTGTTATTTAATACAGCATCTTTGTAGTGTACAGAAAAATTATATGACTATGGAATGGTTAATGAATCCGTGGCCTTGGTATGTGGGAGGGGCGCTTGTCGCATTTGTGATGATCGCATTGATATGGCTGGGTAAAACTTTTGGATTTTCGTCTAATTTCAGGACGATGTGTGCGGCCTTGGGTGCTGGTAAATCCTGTGATTTTTTTCGCTTTGACTGGCGTGCACAACAATGGAATCTTCTTTTTCTCTTGGGCGCTGTAATTGGTGGTTTTGTTTCGGTTCAGTTTTTGTCGAACGGGACGGCCCCACAATTGGCAGAGACCACGATCGCACAGCTTCATGAACAAGGGTTTATGAGTGCAGGTGAGGCTTATGCACCCACGGAGTTGTTTGGCTCGTGGAGTTGGCATAATATACTTTTGTGGGCGATCGGCGGGTTATTGATAGGTTTTGGTACGCGCTATGCCGGCGGATGTACCTCTGGCCACGCTATTACTGGACTGAGTGAGCTACAGTGGCCTTCTTTAGTGGCTGTGATTGGTTTTTTTATTGGTGGTCTGTTGATGGTTCACTTATTCTTTCCCTTAATATTCTAGTATAATGAAACGATTGATATATATACTTTTAGGCGTACTATTCGGGATGGCGATGTATAAAGCCGAAGCTGCTTCATGGTTTCGTATTTACGAGATGTTTAATTTTCAATCTATACACATGTATGGCTTTATTGCCACGGCGTTGTTGATTGGTGTCATCGGTATCCAATGGATGAAGCGTAGCGGTGCGAAAGATATAGACGGACAGGTGATTACGATTAAGCCGAAAAGCAAGACTATTCCGCGGTATCTTATCGGCGGGATTTTCTTCGGGATGGGCTGGGCCTTGGTTGGTGCATGTCCTGGGCCGGTGTTCGTGCTTATTGGTGCAGGTGTCTTCCCGATGCTAGTTGTCGCCATTTTTGCTTTGGCGGGGACTTACCTGTATGGGATGCTAAAAGATAAGTTGCCGCATTAATTGGGCGAAATCTTAATTTTGGTGAATCGTTTAATAACCTTCTCAGCGATGAGTTTACTCTTTAAATTGACTGTATGTTAATTGGTTTTTTATTGGCAATTGTAGTGGGAGCGACCTTAGGGTTGGTCGGAAGTGGCGGTACAATTTTAACGGTGCCAATACTGGTGTATGTGATGGGAGTAGACCCGATTATGGCAACGACATATTCTCTTTTTGCAATTGGTATCACCTCGTTCGTCGGTTCGGTTCGCGGCGTTATGGCAAAGGAAGTTGATCTGAATAAAATCGTAACCTTCGGAATTCCTTCATTGTTGATGGTTTTTGTTACACGGTTATTTCTTTTACCGTTGGTGCCGGATGTTATTGTGATTGCTGAGATCGAGGTGGAACAAGGTGTGTTGTTGATGGTTTTGTTTGCCATTGTGATGTTAGCTTCTTCTTGGACGATGATCAAGGAGCAGGAGTCGCACCTTGATGCCTCCGCACGTATTCCTTTGTGGCAAGTTATCTCTCAAGGGTTATTGGTGGGGCTTGTTACAGGTACAGTTGGTGCTGGGGGCGGTTTTTTGATCATTCCGGCATTGGTTAATTTTTATGGCATGCCAATAAAAAGAGCGGTATCGACTTCTTTAGTGATCATCACGATCAATTCCCTCTTTGGTGTGATAGGAGATGCGGAGAAATTTGTGGATTTCGACTGGCCATTAATTTTAGGGTATACTACCTGCGCTGTTATTGGTATATTTATAGGATTCGCCCTTTCGCACCGGATTAAAGGACAGCATTTGAAACGGATGTTTGGTTATTTGATATTAGTAATGGGGATTTATATTATTCTTCGTGAGGTCGTTCTTGTGTAGGGGTGTAGAAAAGAGAATCCGTGGTTTTATGAATTTGATGTTTAATTAAAAAAAATACAATATGTTCTTTCAACAAGTATACGATAAGACATTGGCGCAAGGAAGCTATTTTATCGGTTGCCAAGCAAAAAATGTAGCTATTGTGATTGATGCAAAAAGGGATATTGATACCTATTTGGAAATAGCAAAGCGCAATAATATGCGTATTACCCATGTTGCCGAAACGCATATCCATGCCGATTTTCTGTCCGGCACTCGGGAACTAGCCGAGGTAACCGGTGCACAGATGTACCTCTCGGACGAGGGCGGTGAAAATTGGCAGTACGAGTTTGCACATGAAGGGCTGCGTGATGGGGACCGTTTGCGGGTTGGTAATTTGAGTCTAGAAGTGATGCATACTCCAGGGCATACGCCCGAGAGTATCAGTTTCCTGCTGCGCGACCATCCCGCTTCAGAAGAACCGGTGATGATCTTTACGGGTGATTTTGTGTTCGTCGGAGATATTGGTAGACCTGATCTTTTGGAGGAAGCTGCTGGAATTATGGGGACAAAAGAAATCGGTGCTCAACAGATGTTCGAGTCGCTGAAGAAGTTTGTTGCACTGCCTGATTATGTGCAGGTATGGCCCGGCCATGGTGCCGGTTCGGCCTGTGGGAAAGCTCTAGGAGCTGTGCCAAGTAGTACCGTTGGGTACGAGAAAATCCGGAATTGGGCATTCCAATTTGGAGATGACTACGAAGGTTTTAAAGATTATTTATTGCGTGATCAGCCCGAAGCGCCGACTTATTTTGGGATGATGAAGAGATTGAACAAGGTAGATCGCCCTTTATTAGTTGAAGTTCCTGATCACCCTACAATAGCGATTGCCGATGTTTTGCGTGCTGGTGGATTAACATTAGTTGATGCCCGTCATAAAACGAAGTTCGCTGATGGGCATATAAAAGGTGCAATTAATATTCAGCATAATAATGCCCTTGCGAATTGGGCGGGCTGGATGTTGACTTACGATCAACGGCTGGTGATCATTGCTACGGAAGAAGAGAAAGAAGAGATAACACGTAAGTTAATGCGTATTGGTATGGATAATATCGAAGGGTATGTGACGGATCTCTCAGGCGTTGATTTGGTAAAGACCCATGTAGTGGATGCCCAGGCGGTTGAAGAATTAAAGGATAAGGAAGGATATATGCTTTTAGATATTCGCTCGCTTAGTGAGTATCAAGCGTCACATATTCCGGGAGCTGTTCATCGTTTTATCGGTTACTTGCCAAAGACTGATTTAAGTGATTTACGGAATAAGCACCTTATTATTCAGTGTCAATCGGGAGACCGTGCAACGATTGCTTATTCTTATTTGGAGAAACAAGGCTTTGAGCATCTTCTTAATTACGCAGGTAGTTTCTTAGACTGGAAAGCGCAAGGGAAACCAACTGTTACCGTCTAGGGAGATATGAGCTTAATCCATAAAACATTTGCTGGGCTGCTAGAGCCTGCTTTGATCGAGGAGATCGACCAGGTTGCCACACTAAAGGTGTTTCAGGAAGGTGATGTGATTGTGGATTTTGGTCAATATGTTAAAATGATGCCCTTATTGCTGCAAGGTGCGATAAAGATTATGCGGCTGGATGAGACGGAAGGTGAATTGTTGTTGTATTACCTTGAGAAAGGGGAAACTTGTACGATGTCTATTGCCTGTTGTGTGGGGGATAAGAAAAGCGAAATCCGTGCCTTGGCGGAAACGGAAAGTACCGTGGCTATGGTGCCCAATATGTATCTTAATACTTGGCTTTCGAAGTATGCATCTTGGCGCAACTTTATTATGAATAGCTATGCTGAGCGGATGAATGAGATGTTGCAGGCCGTGGATAGTTTAGCCTTTTCGAATATGGAAGAACGTATTGAGAGTTATTTGGTGGAGAAAGCGAAATTGTTAGACGATCGTATTTTAACGTTGACACATCAGCAGATTGCGACGGAGCTTAACACATCACGCGTTGTGGTGTCACGGCTTTTAAAAAAATTGGAGAACGAACATAAGATCGTTCTCCTTCGTAATGAAATAAGGGTGCTTGTTTAGTTTGGCTACTATTTTATGGGTGGATATGCGGTATAGGGATGTTTTGGCTCGTAATAGTTCCAGATGATGCTGGCTATTTTTCGCGTAATTTTTTCCGCCTCATTTTCGTCAGTCCAGCTTTGATCTTTATTGTTTTTCGTTAATACCGAAAAGACATAGTCGCCCGAAGGCGCATGTACATACACCACTTCTCCTCGTGCATCATCGACGGATCCTGTTTTGGACGCCGTTGCAATTTCTGCTGGTATCTGGGAAAGCGATCGCTCATTGTAGAATTGATTTTTCAAATAACGGTACATCTTGTCGGAAAGCTGCGGGTTAAATACTTTGCCGCTGCGGATAAGGTGCATCAGTGAGGCAATTTCTTTGGGTGTGGTCTGTCCCCAGCCATATTTGCGCCACAGTTGTTCTCGCCCCGTGGTTCTCGAATTTACTTTGGTGTTTACCAATCCTAATTGATCCATTATACGATTAATCTCGACGCCACCACCGGCCAGTTCCTGGTTCCATATGGACGTTACATTGTCACTATAGGTCAACATCAGTGAAATCATAATGGATAGTTCTGTTTCTGCGCTATCCTTATAGAACTGCATTAAACCAGAACCGCCATACACACGTTTAGCGTCGTATCGGAAGGGCTGACGTAGCGTTAAACTCCCTTCATTTATTTTGTTGAAAATACCTACCAGTATGGGTACTTTGACAATACTGGCGGTTGGAAAAATAGTATCTGCTAGGATGTTAACCGTGGTGTTTTTCTTAAAATGTTGTACATATATACCGATATCGCCTTGGAAATTTTCCGTTTCTTTTTTTAGGCGTTCTTCTAGTTTTTTGTCTGTTTTTTGTGCCCATACAAGTGAGCTAAAAAGGCATAAAAGTAGGGTGGTTGTGATTTTCATGGGTTTGTTTAAATAGTGCAGGGCTAAAGTAAGAAAAGTTTCATAAAAAGCCTTTCTCTAGATCTCTCCTGTGTCGAGATGACGATATCTTGTTGTAACTACGGTATAGCTTCTAACTCTCTTTAACCGCTAACTGTCGCCTGCGGAATATTTGCAATCTGTAGCAACTAGCCTTTGCACTGCCCATTCCTTGCAAAAATTCCTAGCGACGAGTTTTATCAACAAGTTGATGAGCTCACTGCGTTCGGTTTTGTTTCTTTTTTAAGGTAAAAAAAAGATGCCCCTCCGGCATAGAGGAGAATCCTTCGATCGTCCTTCGAGAGGCTCAGGATGACATGGCTCAGCGTGGCAACAAAAAAAGCTTTGGCACTACTACCAAAGCTTCTCTATTTATTTTAGTCGGACAAACTGCCCTATATCATCCATCTAAAGAGACTGGCTCCCCAGGAGAAACCTGCGCCAAAAGCTGTAAGCATAACCAGGTCACCGGTTTTTATTTGTTTTAGATTTTCCCATATACAAAGTGGGATCGTGGCTGCAATGGTATTTCCCAAATACTCGATATTGCTTAATGTCTTTCCTTCTGCGATATTGATAGAACGTCCTACCGCATCAATAATGCGTTGGTTTGCCTGATGTGGGACAAGCCAGTTTACATCGTCGATTGTCAAGTTATTACGTTGCAATACATTCATACAAGCATCGCTCATTGATTGTACGGCATGTTTGAATACTGTTTTTCCGTCCTGCTTTAAGTATCTTTTGTCTGTGAGCGGGGTGTTTTCATCGACTGGATATAAAGAACCACCTGCTTCGATATTCAAGAATGCACGTCCAGAACCATTGCTCTGCAAGTACGCATCGATTACACCGCCCTCTTCGGAAGGTTCTAACCATACGACGCCTGCCCCATCTCCAAATAAGATATTAGTGGAACGGTCCTGCATATCAACATAGGTGCTAATATTATCTGCACCTACGATAAGTACATTTTTATAGCGGCGTGTTTCTACTAAGGACGCCCCCATGTCCAACGCATATAAAAAGCCAGAACAAGCTGCGTTCATATCAAAAGCCCAAACATTGTTCAACCCTAATTTCTCCGCAATTATATTTGCGGTTGCCGGCATAGGCATGTCAGGTGTTGAAGTTGCGACGAGAAGGGCATCCACGTCATGTATATTCTTGCCAAACTGCGTAGCTAGATCTTGGATTGCACGAACCGCCATATCCGAAGTTGCTAACTCTTCTTCTAGTATGCGGCGTTCTTTAATACCTGTACGTTTTACAATCCATTCGTCCGAAGTATCACAGACTTGTTCTAAGTCAAAGTTTGTGCGTTTATTTTGTGGAATATATCCTCCAATTGCTGTAATCGCCGCAAATACTTTGTTTGGTAAACTATCACTCATATAATATGGTCATCAAATATATCCTTGTAATGCAGACTACTTTTAATTTTATTCTGTAGTATAGACTTTACAAAGGCTCAATTTCAAGCTGCAAAAATACGATTATTTGTGATTCTGTGGATAACTATCGCAATTATTGTGACAAAATCATTACTGAATTTATACAAAATTCTATATTAGGTGGGGTGTATGTATAAATAGGTTAGAAAAATAGTTTTTTTTGGAATTAAATTTTGCGCGTGCAGCATCCGGCGAACAGGGGGGAGGTATTGATGCTAACAAAAAAAACGTCATTGCGGTTGGCGCGAATTTACGCCTAAAACCGCAATGACGCTTCGTGTGATGTAATATATAATTACTTAGTGCGCTTCGTCACCATCTACACCATGAGAGTGGCCATGTGCCAATTCTTCTTCAGTAGCTGGGCGAACAGCAAGGATTTCTACTTCGAAACTTAATGTTTTACCAGCCATAGGGTGGTTTAAGTCAGCAACAACAACTTCAGGGCTTACCTCTACGACAACAGCACGGAATTGGTTTCCTTGGTTATCTTGTAAAGGAATAACTTCTCCTACTGGAGGAAGACCTGTTTCGTTGAACATATCGGCTGGCAATTGTGCAAAAGCGCGCTCATCAATTTCTCCATAAGCATCATTTGCTGCTAAGGTGAATGAACCTTTTTCTCCTACATTAAGACCAACGATATTCTCCTCGAATTTAGGTAACATCATACCTACGCCGTAAAGGAATGTTAACGGGTTTTCGCTTGTTGTTTCTTCAACGAAAGTTCTTTCACCGTTCTCTTCAACGGTATGGAGTTTGTAATTTAACGTAACTACATTGTTGTTTTCTATTGCCATTTTACTTAGTTTACTCGGGTATTATCCCGGTTATTGTTTATTAATTCAATAATCTCTGCAACCGAACCTAGTGGCAGACTGCATGTTTTGTTTCTACAAAGGTATGCTTTTGCATCGAAACCTCCTTTATCCTTGAGCAAAGGAAGTTCACTTTTTGTGCCACCCATTGTAATTTTATTAGGTATATAGTGTTTATCGACTTCTGTGCGCCAGTCTAGGGCTTGTTCACCGGTGAGTGCAATTTCATTTACACCATATATATGTTCAAGCAATTGGATACCCCAATTGGAGTAGGCGGAGCCGTATTGTTTGATATGCGGGAATACATTTGCAAACACTTGATCACCTAAAGTGGTGAAATCTGGTTTATCGAGCATTTCGCCCAATCTGTATAGTACGCGTACGATGGTCGAGGAGGAGGATGGAATGACATTATCCATAATTTCACTTTTACGGGCAATGAGCTGTTCGGCATCGGCTGCGGTATAGAAAAACGCTTGTTGTTCGCTGTCATAAAAGGTCGCAACGGCCTGTGTTGCGAGTTTGTCGGCTTGGTGTAGCCACGATTCATCAAATGTCGCTTCATATAGGGCAATAAAAGCTTGCGCTGTAAAAGCGTAATCATCGAGAAAGGCTAGAATTTTACGGTTACTATCCGCCGGTTGGTGTAATAGCCTGTCATCCGCTTGTGCATATTCTTTTATGAAATGTGCGGTTTTTAGTGCTTGTTCCAGGTAGGCAGGTTCATTGAAGACCCGGTAGGCATCAGTTAGTCCTTGTACCATCAGGGCGTTCCACGTGGTAAGCTGTTTGTTGTCGAGCCCCGGTCTGATACGGTTTTCACGATAATTAAGTACTTTCTTTTTGGTGTCCCTCAGGTAATCTTCCCATTCTGTCTCGGAGAACCCAGATGAAAGTGCCAAGGCGTCCGCATCCATATCACAGTTTAACACATTAGTCTGTTCTTCCTGCCAATTTCCGCCTTCGGTTATGTTGAAATACGGTATAAAAAGTGGGGCTTCCTTTCCCAGGACTTGTTTTAGTTCTTCGTGTTGAAAGGTATAGAACTTTCCTTCCACGCCTTCGCTGTCCGCATCAAGTGCTGCATAGAAACCGTTATTTTCGGCGAGCATTTCGCGTTGTGCCCATGCTATTGTCTCGGCTACTACACGTTTGTATTTTGGGTTAGGTTTTTGTTGATAAGCCTCACTATAGAGTGAAATTAACTGCCCGTTGTCGTACAGCATTTTTTCAAAATGCGGAACATGCCATCTGTCATCGACACTGTAGCGGGCAAAACCACCTCCTATATGATCATAGATTCCGCCATTGGCAATTTTTTCTAAGGTGAAATGAACATTATCGGTAATGGGGGTATCACCTGCAAGTGCACCGTATCGTAAAAAAAACAACCAGTTATTGGGTAGCGGAAATTTGGGTGCGCGATCGTAGCCTCCTTCGTTCGTATCGAACTGCGCTTTCCAAGGAGTGATAATATCGTGTAAATCTGTTTTTGTATATGCCTCGGGGACAGGGCGGATAGGAAGTCGTTCCGCTTTTCGTATGCCTGCCGTCAATCGATCCGCATAATCCAGTGCTACTTCTGGTGTTTCCTCCCACATTCGTGCTATTTGCAGTAAAATATTCTGCCAATCCTTGGGTTTGAAGTAGGTGCCACCGTAGATGGGGCGCCCGTCTGGGAGACATATACAATTGAGGGGCCACCCGCCGGCATTGGTCATCAGCTGCACGGCAATCATATAGATCTGGTCAATATCCGGACGTTCCTCGCGGTCAACCTTAATAGAAACGTAAAATTCGTTCATGGTTTTGGCGATCGCATCATTTTCGAAGCTTTCACGTTCCATGACGTGGCACCAGTGACATGCCGAATAACCAACACTTATGATGATAAGTTTGTTTTCCTGCTTTGCTTTCGCTAATGCTTCTTCTCCCCAAGGCATCCAATGGACCGGATTTGATGCATGTTGCTGTAAATAGGGAGAAGATTCCTGTGCTAATTTGTTTGCCATATCATACGAAGATACAGAATAATGCCTAAACGAGGTTGCTTAGCGTCCTATGACACTTTTCAGGCTTGCGGTGTTTGCAGATAAGGTGCTAAAATCCGTTCCTTCATCTAATGTAAGGCAGCCGATTTCGGAAGTACGCAGACTAACGGGGCTATTCGTTACATAGGTAATGAGATCTGAGAGTCCAGGGTTATGTCCGAATAAAAGGACTTGATCATAATTTGCTGATATATCATTAATGACCTTTAATATCTGTAGGTAGTGTGCTTCATAAATTCGAGGCTCCTGCTGCAAGGCGGAAGGTGGGATATTTAGCGTTTCACAAAATATTTCAGCTGTTTGAAGTGCGCGTGGTGCATCTGATGTTATGATACCTGTTGCGGTTGTTGGATAAGGAGCTAATTCCCGTTCCAAAATTCGTGCGCTGGCTTGCGCTTGCTCTGTGCCTAAAAAAGTTAAACTTCGATCAAAGTCGGTCTGTCCAAGCTGTTGATGTTCGGCTTTCGCATGGCGTATAATGTATAGTGTTTTCATAGATAGAATAACCAATATCTGTAAATATAGTTTTTTGCTCCACTTTCCCCCACTTTTGTGGATTTTTATTGAAAAACAAGTGATTTGAATCGATTGTGTTACGAGGTTGCTATGCTTCGACATCTTTTTTAGGTATTTATGAAATAAATTAATTGATCTTATTTTTTATTCTTTTTCATCGATAAACACACTTTAACGTGTTTTAAATAGGTTTTTTCTCGTATTGGTGAAATATTCATTTATCGATTATCGTGCTGTGGAAAACTTTTTTGTGGAGCATAGTGGGGGGAAGTGGGAGAAAGTGTATACTTTTACATAAGATTTTAATTAGGCGAATAGACTAATGGGTTTTTTAATTGGAGAATACGAATGCAAGATGGACACCAAAGGAAGAATGGTGGTTCCTGCTGCGCTCAAAAGGCAACTGCCTGATGTAGAGCGTGAGGGGCTTGTTGTGAATCGTGGTTTCGAAAAAAACTTAGTTATCTATACACGTGGGGAGTGGAACAAGATCTTGAAGCAGTTGTCTCGTTTAAATCAGTTTCAGGTAAAAAACAGGGAGTTTGTGCGTCGTTTTATGAATGGTGCAACAGAGTTGACATTGGATTCGGCGGGTCGTGTTTTGTTACCTAAGAGTTTGTTGGAGTATGCGGAGGTGGGATCTGATTTAGTGTTGGCGTGCAACTTGGAGAAAATTGAAGTTTGGTCTAAAGCAAAATATGAAGAACAGATGAATGCTGTTTCGACTGAAGATTTTGCTGATTTAGCAGAAGATGTGATGGGTTTCTGGGAAGATAAAGGAGGTGATGATGAGTAATGAAGCGGTATATCATGTTCCAGTAATGCTGGAAGAATGCATGCAGGCGATGGATATCAAGCCTGATGGTGTGTATGTTGATGTGACTTTTGGGGGTGGTGGTCATTCGCGCGAAATCTTAAAGAGATTAGGTGAAAATGGTCGGTTGATTGCCTTTGATCAGGATCCTGATGCGGTTAAAAATGCTTTAGATGATCCACGGTTTACGCTGGTTCATCAGAATTTTAGGTTTTTGAAAAATAATCTACGTCTGTTGGGAATAAAGGAGGTGGATGCGATTTTGGGTGACCTTGGGGTTTCTTCGCATCAGTTTGATTCCGCAGAGCGTGGTTTTTCTATCCGTTTTGAAGCGGATTTAGATATGCGTATGGATCAGGTTTCGGATCTGGATGCAAAGAAAATATTGAATACATACGCGGAGGAAGATTTGCATCGGATTTTCGGTATGTATGGTGAGATTCAAAATGCACGTTCTTTGGCGAAGACTGTTGTTACGGCCCGGTTGACCACACCGATCGAAACGGTGGAGGGGTTGAAGGATGCGATTAAGAAGTTGGTGCCTCGTGGCAAGGAGCATAAGTATCATGCACAGGTTTTTCAGGCGCTTCGTATCGAGGTGAATCAGGAGTTGGAAGCGTTGCAAGATTTCTTGAGCCAGACGATTTCGGTATTAAAGCCGGGGGGGCGATTGGTAATTATGTCGTATCATTCATTGGAGGATCGCTTGGTTAAGAATTTTATGCAGAAAGGGAAGTTTAAAGGTGAGGTGGAGAAGGATTTTTTTGGAAATGAAATAAAACCGTTCCACGTGATCAGTCGTAAGGCTATTACGGCGAGTGAGGCGGAATTGGCATTAAATAATAGATCACGTAGTGCGAAGCTGCGTGTTGCGGAACGACTTGCTTAATTTTTGTTCGGGATGACGAAGAATAAAATTAAGGATCAAGAGCTAAGTGAAGAGGTTCAGCAGAAAATGAATGAATCTGTTGAGGAGAAGGTGGAGGAAACACGTGATTTCCTGCAGTCTGTGTTCTCAACAAAAAAACTTTCTAGCTATTTGGTGGCTAGAAACCTGCCGTTTGCGGCCTTTGTCATCTTTTTGGGGTTGTTATACATCTCCAATCGACATTTGGCAGAACGAACGGTGCGGGCTATTGACCGATTAGGGCGTGACGTAAAAGAATTGAGCTGGGATTATAAATCGCTGTCTGCTGATTTGATGAAAATGACGACGCAGACGGAGATCGCCAAGCGGGCGGATACTTTGGGCTTGAAAGAGCGCACGGAACCGCCTATAAAAATTGAAGTGGTAAAAAAGAAAAAGTAACACCATACGATTATGAATATTAGGAAATCTATACTTATGCGAGTGTACCTAGCGTTCGGGCTTATGGTGTTTGGTGCGCTTTTGGTTTTCGGGAAGCTGTTGCACTTACAGTATGTGGATGGTGGAGAGTGGCGTGCAATGGTTGATAGTTTAACGATCCGGGAGCGCGTTATAGAGGCAGCTAGGGGGAATATTTATTCGAATGATGGTAGTCTGTTGGCTACTTCGGTGCCGGAATATGAGTTACGTTTTGATGCGATGTCTATTCCGGAAGAGGCGAATGATGTTTTTAACTCCAAAGTAGATTCTCTGGCGGTTTCTCTGGCGTCTTTTTTTAAGGATAAATCGGCCCGTCAATATCTTGCGATGTTGAAAGGTGCACGACAAAAAAAGCAACGGTATACGTTGATCAAACGTGATGTGACCCATCAGGAGCTCAAGGAGCTGAAGAAGTTTCCTTTGTTTAAAGTTTTTAAAGAAGGTAAGAAAAGGTATTCGAGTAGTTTGGTTGCGATCCGTGAGAATAAACGGATTCTTCCGTTTACGAATTTGGCTGCACGGACAATTGGTTACAAAAATACAAAGGGGGATACGGTGCGTGTAGGGCTTGAAGGGGCGTATGGTTCGTATATCGATGGGCGCAGTGGTTCGCAGATTATGCAGCGTATAGCTGGTGGTTTTTGGGTTCCGGTAAATAGAGAGGTCGAAGTGGCTCCTGTTGACGGATCTGATATTATCTCTACGCTGGATGTAAATATGCAAGATATGGCGCAACGTGCTTTGGAAAAGCAGCTTATCGCGAGTGATGCTGATAATGGGTGTGTGATTTTGATGGAGGTGAAAACAGGTGAGGTGAGAGCGATAGCAAACTTTACGCGTGATTCGGAAGGGGTGTTCAGAGAGAAGTATAATTATGCGATAGCTCAAGGGGCCGATCCAGGATCTACCTTTAAATTGGCAAGTTACCTTGCTCTTTTGGATGATAAATATGTAGATCTTTCTTCTTCTGTAGATATTGGCAATGGAACATATAAGGTGCCGGCCCATACGATCAAAGATTCACATGCACCTAAGAAATCGGTGCTGACTGTTTTGGAAGCTTTTGAAGAGTCGTCGAATGTGGCTATCGCTAAGTTGGTTAATACACATTACGGTAGTCAGCCTGCGAAGTATACGAGCAAACTACATCAGTTTGGTCTTGCGCAGCCGTTAGGATTGCAGATTCCTGGAGAAGTTAATCCGTGGGTGAAAACACCAGAAAGTAAAACCTGGAGCAAATTGTCCTTAGTGCAAATGGCATACGGGTATGAGCTTCGTTTGACGCCGCTACAAACGTTGTCTCTTTATAATGCGGTAGCCAATGATGGTAAAATGATTGCTCCTCTTTTTGTGAAAGAGATTCGTCATTTAGGGAATACGGTGCAAAAATTTGAAGCACGCGTGGTGAATAAGCAGATAGCGTCTTCGGAAGCAATCAGTAAAGCGAAGAAAATGTTGGAAGGGGTAATGACGGAAGGAACAGGTAAACGATTGAGTTCTCCGTTGTATAGTTCGGCAGGGAAAACGGGTACGGCGCAGATGAATGACGGTGCTCGTGGATATGGACAACGTCGCTATCAGTCTTCTTTTGCGGGGTATTTTCCAGCAGAAAACCCGAAGTACTCTATTATTGTGGTGATTAGAAACCCACGTAAAGGATATTATGGTGGTGCGATTGCTGGGCCGGTATTCAAGGAGCTAGCTGATATGGTGTATGCGAATGATATGACGCTTCATGGGACCTTGGCAGCTCGCAAAGTTAATACTGCAGGGACGAAGGTTCCGACCACATTGTCCGGATCCAAAGAGGCATCGACGAAAGTGTATAATGCATTGGGTTTTACACCGACGAATTTGAACAGTTTGTTGCAGAGAAGAGATACGTCGGATAAACCTGTGCCCTTTATAGAGACGCAGATTAAAGAAGGAGTAGTGCCAAATGTAATGGGCATGGGGTTAACGGATGCGATTTTCACGATGGAAAATGCGGGGTTCAAAACAAGGGTCAGTGGAAAAGGTCGTGTAGTTAATCAGTCCTTACTGGCAGGAATGAATTTAAAAGTCGGTACACCGATAAATTTAGTTTTAAACTAGGGTTATGAAGCTGAAAGAGTTATTACATGCGATTCCGGTGAAGCAGTTGGAAGGTCCGTTAGAAGTAACGGTAGAATCCATCTGTTTCGATTCTCGTATTGTAGCGAGCAATAGTTTGTTTGTTGCGGTGCGCGGGGTTCATACGGATGGCCATCTTTATATCGAGAAAGCAATAGGTTTGGGTGCGACGGTACTTGTTGTAGAGGAGCTGCCGGAGCAGCTTAATGAAGCTGTTACTTATGCTTTGGTTGATGACTCTTCGTATGTATTAGGGCTATTGGCTACTAATTTTTACGGTGATCCCTCCAAAGAGTTGAAGCTGGTGGGGGTAACGGGTACGAATGGTAAGACTACCGTAGCGACGCTGTTGTTTAACTTGTTTGACAATTTAGGCTACCAGGTTGGATTGATTTCGACGGTGGAGAATAAAATAGGTGATCGTATAATTCCGGCAACACATACCACACCAGATCCCATTGCGCTGAATAAGCTATTGCGCGAGATGGTTGAGGAGGGATGTGATTATTGTTTCATGGAGGTGAGCTCACATGCAGTGGTGCAGCAGCGCATCGCCGGATTACGTTTTGCGGGTGGAATTTTCACCAATATTACGCATGATCACTTGGACTTCCACGGCACTTTTGATAACTATATCAAAGCGAAGAAGAAGTTTTTTGATGATTTAGATCGCTATGCCTTTGCGTTAACCAATGCGGACGATCGCAATGGGAACGTGATGTTGCAAAATACATTTGCGCACAAAAAGACATACGGATTAAAGACGATGGCTGATTTTAAAGCCAAGGTTGTGGAGAGTCACTTTGACGGCATGTTACTGCATATTGATGGCCATGAGGTTTGGGTGAAATTGGTCGGTGGATTCAATGCTTACAATTTATTAGCGGTCTATGGTGCAGCTATCTTGTTGGAGCAAGAGACGGTGAAAGTGTTGACGGCAATGAGTGAGATCGCGGGGGCTGAAGGTCGTTTTGAAACCGTCCGTTCACAATCCGGTATTGTTGGCATTGTAGACTATGCGCACACACCGGATGCGGTTGAAAATGTGTTGGAGACCATTCGTGACTTACGTTCAGCGGGGCAGCAGATTATAACGGTGCTAGGCTGTGGCGGTGATCGTGATAAGACCAAACGTCCAGAGATGGCAGCTGTGGCCGTTAAGTTAAGTGATAAAGTGATTATTACGTCGGATAACCCACGGACAGAAGATCCATTAGCTATTATAAAGGATATGGAAGCTGGTGTGGATAGTAGGGATCGTAAAAATGTATTTACTATCGCCGAACGTAAAGAGGCAATCCGTGCGGCGTGCCATTTGGCACAACCGGGCGATATCGTGCTGGTGGCTGGCAAAGGGCACGAGAAATATCAAGAAATACAAGGCGTACGTCATCATTTTGATGATCGTGAAATCTTAGAGGAAACTTTTAACGAACAATAATAAAGAGATGTTATACTATCTATTTACTTGGTTACAAGAGCATATGCATATTCCTGGGGCAGGGTTGTTTCAGTACATTTCCTTCCGTACGGCTATCGCTGTTATTGTTTCGTTGATTATTACTACCGTATACGGTGGGCGCTTGATTCGTGCCTTGCACAACAAGCAGGTTGGTGAAACTATTCGTGACTTGGGTCTAGAGGGAGAAAAGCAAAAAGCAGGAACACCAACCATGGGTGGTCTGATTATTATTGCCGGTATTTTGATACCGACACTTTTGCTTGCTAAGCTGGATAACATTTATGTAATCATCATGATCATTACTACCGTTTGGATGGGCGCAATTGGTTTCTTAGATGATTATATCAAGGTTTTTCGTAAAAATAAAGAAGGTCTAGCGGGTCGTTTTAAAGTTATTGGTCAGGTGGGATTAGGAACGTTGATCGCTATTACGATGTATGCGCATCCTGATATTGTGGTACGCCAGGAGGTGAAAAATCCGACCTCTACAAAAGCTGTTGAGATCATGACGGATACACAAACTGGGGAACGGTATTATGCAGAGAATGTAAAATCTACAAAGACTAACATTCCTTTTTATAAGAACAATGAATTCGATTATGCCAAAGTATTGAGCATTTTCGGATTGAACAGTAATCTCGTTACGTTTCTAGTTTTCTTAATCGTGGTGGTGTTTATCGTTACTGCGGTGTCCAACGGGGCCAATATAACCGATGGTATCGATGGTTTGGCAACAGGTACTTCGGCTATTATCGGTATTATTTTGGCGATTTTGGCGTATGTGTCCGGGAACGTGATTTTTTCTGATTACCTGAATATCATGTATATCCCGAATTCGGGTGAGCTGGTAATCTTTGCCGGGGCATTTGTTGGTGCATGTACGGGCTTTTTGTGGTACAATGCATATCCGGCACAAGTGTTTATGGGGGATACGGGGAGTTTGACTATCGGCGGTATTATTGCGGCATTTGCGATCTTAATTCGTAAAGAGTTGCTTATTCCGATTCTATGTGGTGTGTTTCTATTGGAGAGCTTGTCTGTTATTTTACAGGTTTCTTACTTTAAATATACCAAGAAAAAATACGGTGAGGGAAGACGTATCTTTTTGATGTCGCCTTTGCATCACCATTACCAAAAGAAAGGATACCACGAGGCAAAGATCGTTATGCGTTTCTTTATCGTGTCTATCATATTAGCAATTTTGACAATAGTAACCTTAAAAGTTAGATAACATGCCCAACATCGCACATACATATTATCCACAGTCAGGTTTCCTGGTTGTCTTGGGTGCCGGAGAAAGCGGTGTTGGTGCTGCTATCTTAGGTAAGGATAAAGGCTTTGATGTTTTTGTTTCTGATAAAGGAGCAATTGCAGATAGCTATAAAGAAGTACTGGTGCAGGAGGGGATTGCTTTTGAAGAGCTAGACCATTCTGTCGCGCGTATTATGGAAGCTAGCTTGGTTGTGAAAAGCCCTGGTATTCCAGAGCATGTACCTTTAATTCAAGAGCTCCGCAAAGCGGGTATTCCGGTGATTTCGGAAATTGAATTTGCCGCTCAGTATACCGAT
Organism: Sphingobacterium psychroaquaticum; assembly: GCF_004421025.1. NCBI lineage: Bacteria > Pseudomonadati > Bacteroidota > Sphingobacteriia > Sphingobacteriales > Sphingobacteriaceae > Sphingobacterium > Sphingobacterium psychroaquaticum. Next base: position 785,939 of record NZ_CP038029.1, read on the forward strand.
GCGAAATTATTCTGCATCACGGGGTCGAACGGAAAGTCGACCACGACCATGCTTACGTACGAGATGTTTAAACATGGCGGCGTAAATGTGGGATTGGCTGGAAACATTGGAAAAAGCTTCGCGTTGCAAGTAGCGCGTGCCTCTTTTGATGTATACGTATTGGAGATCTCTAGCTTTATGTTGGATGATATGTATCATTTCAGAGCTGATGTTGCCGTGTTGTTGAATATCACACCCGATCATTTGGATCGATACGACTATAAGTTGGAGAATTATGTCGCATCGAAGTTCCGGATCGTGCAGAACCAGACGGCAGCCGACTATTTCATCTATTGTCTGGATGATGAAGAAACAATGAAGGGCTTGCCGCTTCATCCAACGAAGGCGATTCATTTGCCATTTACACAAGAACAAGTGGTGGCCTCCGGGGCATTCCTTGACGAACAAAATAATATAGTAATTAACGTACCAAATCATAAAGAATCATTTACCATGAATATCGAAGAGTTGTCATTGCAAGGGAAACACAATGTTTTTAACAACATGGCGTCAGGACTGATGGCGAAAGCGCAAGAGCTACGTAATCAGACGATGAAAGAGAGTATGGAGTCCTATGTGAATATTTCACATCGTTTGGAGCATGTGGCACTCATTGGTGGGGTCAATTACATTAATGACTCGAAAGCGACTAATGTAAACTCCGTATGGTATGCCTTAGAGAGCTTTAGCCCAGATATCGTTTTGATTATGGGCGGGGTTGATAAAGGTAATGATTACGAAATGTTACGTGATTTGGTGAAGAGCAAGGTTAAGGCGATTGTATGTATCGGTAAAGATAACGTACGTATCCACGAATCTTTTGAAGACGATACGGATGTTATCGTAAACAGTTCTTCGATGCAGGATGCGGTAGAGATTGCATCGCATTTGGCGACAAAAGGCGATACTGTTTTATTGTCTCCAGCATGCGCAAGTTTTGACTGGTTTAAAAACTACGAAGAGCGTGGTGATAAATTTAAAGAGGCTGTAATGGCACTATAAAGAAAGGGTAAAACATGATCGATCAGATTTTTAACAAACTCAAGGGAGATAAGTGGATATGGATTATCGTGATAGTCCTGTCTGGCTGGTCTTTGCTTGCCGTATACAGTTCTGTGGGTACACTTGCCTATAAAGAGGGAAAAGGTACAGAGCTGTATTTGTTCAAGCACTTCTCCATTGTGGCTGTTGGTCTGGGGTTGATGTATTTATCTCACAAATTGGATTATCGGTATTATGCCGGCATATCCAAGTTGTTGATGCTTATCACTATTCCGCTACTGCTTTATACCTTGATATTCGGTAGTTCGGTGAATGAGGCATCACGTTGGGTAACCATTCCAGTAATCAATCAAACGTTCCAGACATCGGATTTGGCGAAGCTGGCGTTGATTACTTTCTTGGCGCGGATGCTTTCGCGTAAGCAAGAAGATATTAAAGACATCAAAAAATCATTCCTTCCTATTATGGGGGCGGTTTGTTTGGTCTTTGTCTTGATTGCTTGGGCGAACCTTTCTACGGCGGTAATGCTTTTTGGTACGAGCGTATTATTGCTGTTGATCGGACGTGTATCGTTCAAACAGATTGCAACGGTTTCGTTGGGCGTGGCATTGTTGGGGCTATTGGTTATTTCGATCGGTCCACGTCGCGCGACATACTTCAGTCGGATCAAAGGTTACTTTGCAACGGAGGAGGTACATAGCGGAAAAGTTCCTTTTCAAGAGGATAAAAATTATCAAGCCAATCTGGCGAAGATGACGATCGCTTCGGGTGAGTTCTTTGGTAAAGGTGCAGGAAACAGTGTAGGGCGGAATTTGCTGCCACACCCTTATTCGGATTTTATCTTCGCAATTATTGTGGAAGAGTATGGGACGATAGGTGGCGCAATTTTGTTGTCCTTGTATTTGGCATTGATGTATCGATGTATTCGTATCGTGACTTTGAGCCCGCGTGCGTTTGGTGCTTTTTTGGCTGCCGGTTTAGGGTTTAGCTTAACCATACAAGCACTGGCCAATATGGCGGTAGCGGTTGGTTTGGGGCCTGTAACGGGGGTTCCGTTGCCGTTGGTCAGTATGGGAGGAACATCTATTTTGTTTACCAGCGTCGCACTAGGGATTATCCTGAGTGTTAGTCGGAATATTGAAGAGTTAAAAGATAAAGAGGAATTAAGTGAAATTCCAAAACCACGAAAAGTAGTCGTAGGAACAATTTAATATGGCACAGAAAATCATCATCAGTGGAGGCGGAACGGGAGGACATATCTTCCCTGCAATTGCAATCGCAAATGCACTCAAGCGGCTACAGCCTGAGGTGGAGATTCTGTTTGTTGGTGCAAATGGTCGGATGGAGATGGAGCGGGTGCCGGCTGCGGGTTACAAGATTGTGGGTTTAGATATTCAGGGGATCAATCGTCAATCCATATGGAAGAACGTGTTGTTGCCTTTCAAAATGATAAAAAGCCTCTTGAAAGCGCGTAGCGTGATTAAAGAGTTTAATGCGGATGTGGCGGTTGGTGTTGGTGGTTATGCTTCGGGCCCTCTTTTAATGATGGCCAATATGGTGGGTTTGCCGACATTGATTCAGGAGCAGAACTCATACGCCGGTGTGACGAATAAAAAATTAGCCAAAAAAGCACAGAAGATATGTGTGGCTTATGCGGGGATGGATAAGTTCTTTCCGGGCGACAAAGTGATTCTTACGGGGAACCCGATTCGTCGAGAATCTGTGGAGATCGATGGAAAGCGGGCGGAAGCACTAGCCTTTTATGGGTTAGCGGAAGGTAAGAAAACGATCTTGGTGACTGGTGGAAGTTTGGGTGCGGGCACATTAAATAAATGTGTGAAAGCAGCTGTCGAGCTATTGAAAGAGAAGGATATTCAGGTGATATGGCAATGTGGCTCTTATTACTATGAGGCATTGGAGGCGACTGTTGGATCATCGTTGCCCGCTACAATTAAATTGATGCCATTTTTGCAGCGTATGGATTATGCTTATGCGGCGGCAGATATTGTGGTATCACGTGCCGGGGCTGGGACGATTTCTGAATTATGTGTTGTCGGAAAGCCTGTCGTTTTGGTTCCTTCTCCAAATGTTGCGGAGGACCACCAGACAAAAAATGCAAATGCATTAGTCGAAAAAAATGCTGCTGTTTTGGTTGCAGATCGACAAGCAGAAACGGAACTCATGGAGGTCGTGATTGCTTTGATGGGGGATGAGAAGCGTTGCTCGGAGTTAGGAAATAATATAAAACAACTTGCACGATTGGATGCCGATATGGTAATCGCCAAGGAAGTATTGAAATTAATAAAGTGATGATGAATTTAGATCATATAAAGCGTGTTTATCTACTAGGAATTGGTGGGATTGGGATGAGTGGGCTTGCTCGTTATTTCAAGCATTTAGGCTGTGATGTGCAAGGTTATGATAAAACAGAAACGGAACTTACCCAGACCTTGGTTGCGGAGGGTATTCCGGTGACCTACGTCGATGATGTATCTAATTTATCGCCTGAATTCAGGGTGCCATCGGAAGAGACGTTGTTGATTTTTACACCTGCGATTCCGAAGGATTTGACTTTGAAGAATTTCTTGTTGGAGCAAGGTTGTCATTTGTACAAGCGTTCGGAGGTATTGGGGATTATCAGTGCGAGCCGATTCACCATCGGGGTGGCGGGTACGCATGGTAAGACAACTACTTCCACCATGATTGCGCATGTATTGAAAGATTCGGGGTATGATTGTTCGGCCTTTTTGGGTGGAATAAGTACCAACTACAACACGAATGTATTGTATGGTGATAATAATGTAGTCGTTGTTGAGGCAGATGAATACGATCGTTCTTTTTTGACCTTGCATCCGAATATCGCTGTGGTGACTTCTGCAGACGCAGATCATTTGGATATTTATGGTGATGAGCGTCATCTGATCGAATCTTTTGAGCTCTTTTTGGATCGCGTGGTTGATGGGGGGACGTCTATTGTGAAGAAAGGATTGCCATTTACCGGAACGATCACTTATGCAAATGAGTCGGTATGCGATGCATATGCACAAAATATCCGTGTTACTGATGGTGAGTTTTATTTCGATTATGTGTCGGCAGACTTACAATTGGAAGATATTCATTTGGGAATACCTGGATTGCATAATGTAGAAAATGCCGTAGCTGCTATAACCGTTGCAAAATTATTGGGTATTGCATCGGATAAAATTCGTCGTGCACTGACCTCTTTTCATGGTGTGAAGCGTCGTTTTGAATATATCGTACGGGAGGAAGGACGGGTTTATATTGATGATTATGCGCACCATCCGGAAGAGCTTCGTGCTTTTTTAAGCTCGATGCGTAAGTTGTATCCATCAAAGAAATTAACCGTGGTTTTTCAGCCGCATTTGTTCAGTCGCACGCGTGATTTTGTGGATGGCTTTGCCGAAGTATTGGGTATGGCTGATACACTTTATTTAATGGATATCTATCCAGCACGTGAGTTACCTATTGAGGGAGTTACCTCTGCTTGGTTATTAGATAAGATTGAATTGGCGGACAAGCGCGTTGTGACTCCGCAAGAGCTCTTATCGGTGGTGAAAGAAACACAGCCGGAGCTGATCGTTACGGTTGGAGCAGGAGATATTGATCGCATGGTAAAACCTTTAAAAGAAATAGTGTTGGGGCATGCTTAAAACGATTCGTAACATACCGTGGAAAATTGTAGGCTATGCTTGTCTGGGTCTTGTCGCTGTAGTGGGGGTAGGCATGTTGATGGGTTTGGTGAACAAGAAAGACGCAACGCAAGTTTGTTCTTCCATGAAAGTTATGGTCGAGGGTAAGGAAACTTTCATTGATCAGCATGATATTTCGACGTTGATTAAATCGCAGTTCGGCCGTGTGGTAGGTCGTCCGTTAAAAGATATCCCTGTAGAGCGGATTGAAAAAGCATTGTCGCAATTGCCTTACGTTGCTTCCGCAGAAATATTTATGGATATGGATGGGGTTTTGCAGGTGGCTGTTGAGCAACGAGAAGTGGTGCTTCGGGTGATCAATAGACATGGTCAAGAGTACTATATTGATACAAAGGGTGCGAAAATACCGGTTACATTGAAATATGTACCGCATGTTTTGGTCGCAAATGGAAATATTGCCGAAGGGTATAAAAAAGCATTGGATACAATTCAGACGCAAGTGGTAAAGGACTTGGTTTCGATTGTAGACTATGTGAAAAATGATGAACTCTGGAGTAATCAGATCGTGCAGCTCTATGTCAATGAGCAGCGTGATATTGAAATTGTTCCTCGTGTTGGCACGCAACAATTAGTGTTGGGCAATGCGGAGAATTTAGAGGGGAAGTTAAGTCGAATAGAGGTCTTTTATAAAAACATTTTACCGCGTGTTGGCACCGATGCTTATGAGCGGATAAATGTGAAATATGCAGACCAGATTATATGTGAGCGTAAAGGTACATGGCGACTTGATAGCTTACAAACAAAAATGAATTAGTAGTAACACAGTATAATAATACAGCAACAAATTACAGCGTATGAAACCAAGATCAGCAGAAAACGAAAAAGAGAATCCAATCATAGTTGGTTTGGATATCGGTACAACCAAGATTTGTGTGACAGTTGGGCGTCGTAGTGGTACAAACAAAATTGAGCTTTTGGGCGTGGGTAAAGCAGAGTCATCCGGTGTGAACCGTGGTGTGGTCGCTAACATCCAGAAGACAGTGAGCAGTATCCGCGAGGCTGTTTCTATTGCCGAATCACAATCGAACGTTGATATTAAAGTGGTCAATGTAGGGATTGCAGGTCAGCACATCAAAAGCATTCAACATCGTGGCATCTTAACAAAAAGAGACGACGATGAGGTTGGACGCGTAGATGTGGAACAACTTATTTCGGATATGTATAAGTTGGTCTTGCCTCCGGGAGAAGAGATTATCCATGTTTTGCCGCAAGAGTTTACGATCGACAATGAGCCGGGGATTAAAGAGCCTATCGGGATGGCAGGTCGTCGTGTGGAAGCTAACTTCCATATTATTTCGGGCCGTGTAACGGATATCCGTAATATTAAACGTTGTGTTGATAATGCCGACTTGGAAGTATCTTCCTTAGTCTTGGAACCTCTAGCATCATCTGAAGCTGTGTTGGATGAAGAGGAAAAAACTGCTGGTGTTGTATTGGTTGATATTGGTGGTGGTACTACTGATGTTGCTATCTTTCATGAAGGAATAATTCGTCATACTGCTGTGATTCCTTTGGGAGGTAATATTGTTACTGAGGATATTAAACAAGGGTGCTCTGTGTTACGCAACCAAGCGGAACAACTTAAGGTGCGTTATGGTTCGGCTCTGGCTGACGAGAACAAGGATAATGAAGTTATCTGTGTTCCGGGTATCCGTGGTCGTGAATCGAAAGAGATCTCGGTTAAAAATCTAGCGTACATTATTCAAGCGCGGATGGAAGAGATTATTGAGCACGTTTACTACGAAATCAAATCTTCGGGATACGAAGATAAGTTGATTGCTGGTATCGTTATTACTGGTGGTGGTGCGCAGTTAAAGCATTTGGTGCAATTGGTTGAATATATTACGGGCATCGATTGTCGTATTGGTTACCCGAATGAGTACTTGGCGAAAACAGAGATGCTAAATAAGCAGGCTTTGGAAGAATTAAAGAGCCCGATGTATGCGACATCCATTGGTTTATTGATCAAAGGTGTGCAAACTATGGAAGACGATGAGGCGACACAAGAAGAGAAGGTTTCCAAAAGAAAGCCAGAAGAAGAGAAGGTAGCGAAAATCGTAAAAGAGAAAGATAAAAAAGAGAGCTGGTTCACGAAAATCTTATCTGATTTCATCAAGGATGATACAGGTATTGACGACGACAGCTTTATTGGGAAGCGATAAGTTTTCAACAAAAACTGAGTTTTCCACAATTTAACAAATGTGGAAAACTGTTGTTGAGATTTTGGTATTATTACATTTGAATTGTTGAACCAAAGACGGATTTGTGAGTGGTTCAGCATGAGCTAAATAGGATATTTTATGTCGATTCAATTTGAAATGTTAAAGGAGCAATCATCAATAATCAAGGTTATTGGGGTTGGTGGTGGCGGCGGAAATGCCGTTAACCACATGTACATGCAGGGGATCAGCGGTGTGGATTTTATCGTTTGCAATACAGATGCGCAGGCGTTAGAGTTAAGCCCGATTCCGAACAAGGTACAGTTGGGGGTAAGTCTGACAGAAGGTATGGGTGCGGGTGCGGATCCTGATGTAGGCGAAAACTCCGCTATCGAGAGTATTGAAGATATTAAGCGTATGCTTGGTACCAATACGAAGATGCTTTTTATCACAGCCGGAATGGGTGGTGGTACAGGTACTGGAGCTAGTCCGGTATTAGCGAAAGCAGCGAAAGAGTTAGGTATTCTAACGGTAGCTATAATTACTACTCCTTTCACATTCGAGGGCAAGAGACGTCGTTCTCAAGCGGAAGAAGGTTTAGAAGAGTTGCGTAAATATGTGGATTCATATCTTGTGATTTCCAACGATAGATTACGTGAGATCTTTGGTAACCTGACGATGACGGCAGCCTTTGCTAAGGCAGATGATATATTGACAACTGCGGCAAAAGGTATTGCAGAGATTATTACTATTCCGGGTTACGTGAACGTCGATTTTAAAGATGTTCGTACCGTAATGAATGATAGTGGTGTCGCTATAATGGGTAACGCTACGGCAATCGGTGAAAATCGTGCTATCGAAGCGGTTACTGGCGCCTTGGCATCACCCTTATTAAAAGATAACGAAATTGAGGGAGCGCGTTACATCCTTTTAAATATTACTTCCGGTAAGAAAGAAGTAACGATGGACGAGGTTGCTATTGTGACGGATTATATCCAAGAGAAGGCTGGTCTTTCTGCGGATCTTATCTGGGGTAACTGTATCGACGAGAAATTGGAAGATGAATTGTCTGTTACGATTATTGCAACGGGGTTTCAGACTGCAGAAGAGCGCGTGAAAGAAAAGGAAAAGGAGAAAATTGCTCTTCCTTTAGTTCCGGAGTCTTCTGTTAATCAATTTGTGAAACCTGTAGCACAGAATCAATTTGTTGGACAGTCTGAAGCTGCGCCTACCATGCAATCTTTTGTGACGCCAGTTCAGGTTACAGCACCTGCGACAACGCCTAGCGTGCCGCCAATAGATTTGTTTACGTCTCCGAAGCCTATTCATGCTGCCGTACGTGCTGCTGAAGAGCCTCAAATTATTAGACATACCTTAGAGCCACAAGAGCCTGAAGTAGAAGAGACAAAGGAAGATCATTCCGGTTTCGAATTGAGAACATCACCTTCGGTGTTTGAGTTTAAGCTACCTACAGTTTTTGATGCTTACGAAAATAATACACCACAGCAACCTGCTGCACAGCCAGCACCTGCTCCACAAGAGGAGTCTTTCTTTGCAAAAGAATCGACAGCAAGAGAGATTGCTCCTGAGCGTGAGGTAGATTTTGAAGATCAGTTGTTGAAGACCAAAGAGCGTATCTTACGCTTGAAGGAACTTAGTATGAAGTTGAAATCGAGCAATGGATTACAAGAGTTGGAAAATGAACCAGCTTACAAAAGAAGACAAAAATCGTTGGAGGATGTTCCACATTCTTCACAGTCGCAGGTTTCACGTTTTACTTTGTCTTTTGATGACGGTGAGACTGAAATCAGACCTAATAATTCTTTTCTACACGATAATGTAGATTAAATTTTATCCTATTTAACAAGAAGAGATGGCCGCAAGCCATCTTTTTTTGTTCACAGGCATATTGGGTATTTCTTGGTGGTTTTGTTATATTTACGGTTGAAATAACTCCTAATATATGTCAACTAAACTAAATAACCCAATATGGGTGATGAGCTCTGCTTATGATAAATTATCGCTGGACGACTTAATTAGCACTTCTGTGGCTGTTGGTGCGCAAGGTGTAGACTTATGTGTATTCCGTAAGGATGGAACGCGTGAGGATCATACAGCAACCCATCTGGCTTACGAAGGTTTCGGGGGAGAGCAAGCTAAACAGATACTAGAAAAATTTAATACCGCAGGACTTCAATTGTCCTTGGGGGCATTTGAGAATATGATCGGAGGGGATCCTGCGGAGCGCATCAAAAATCAAAATCACCTTTTACGCCTCATTCGTATTGCGAGTCTATTAGGCGGTGATGCCAATGATGTCAAAGTTGGAACTTTTGTAGGTTACAACCATGAATTGGGAAACCAGATTGATGGCTTTGAGCGGAATCTAGAGGAATATAAAAGAGTGTTTGAGCCGATTGTGAAGTATGCGGAAAGCTTAGGTGTAACGATTGTTTATGAGAACTGCCCGATGGAAGGTTGGCGCTCCTCGCGTTTTTCTTCGACATACAATAACCTTCCCGCTGTCCTGGCGGCCCGTAAGTTGATGTATGCGCTTATTCCGAGCAAAGCGCACGGCGAGATCTATGACCCATCGCATGATATCTGGCAGAATACCAACCCTGTTGATGTTATTGAAGCTATGGATATCGACCGGTTAAAACGAGTGCATGTGAAAACGACACGGAATTTACAGACTAAAGCGCGCGTGGATTGGGGTGGAATGTATCCGATGCAGCACGTAAGTGCAGATCTTGCGCAGAAGGCTGGTGTGGATATTCCGCAGCACGATTGGGATAGACATCACTACGAAGCGATGTTGCCTGGTTTTGGTGGAACGGATAACATGGACTGGAATGCGTTTGTTGGGGCGCTACATAGACGTGGCTTTGGTGGACCGTTTGAGATTGAAAACGAAGCAAAGAATTCTAAGGATACCCAAAATATGCACGCCATCAATCAAGGTTTTAAGAATTGTATAGGTTTCTTGTCTCCCCTTTTATGGGATCTGGATGCGGCACATGGGTATCAGTATAAGAAAGGGAAGGAGTTGATTGTGCCTACTTATAAAGAAGTGCCTGAGATTACAATCGATAAGTTATAATAGCGATTGTTTATAAAAAAAGAGCTTGGTATTAACCAAGCTCTTTTGCGTGTAACTTATATAGCTCGATAAGTTCCGGGATGTTGCTTACATTGAGCTTTTCAAATATTCTACTTTTATAGGTGCTTACTGTAGAAGAGCTGAGTTCCATGAGGGTTGCTACATCTAAAATACCAAGCCCTTTAATGAGGTGCTTAGCGACATCTACCTCTCTGTTTGAGAGTTTGTTTAACGGATTATTTTCGTTAAATGAAGATTTTGTCGACGTAAGTTTTTGGATGTATAATTCTTTAACGTGTTCTGACATATATTTGCCCCGCGTCATGATGCTGGAGATGGCATTATTTAGCTCACTCATCGCTGTATTTTTATTCAAATATCCGCATGCTCCAGCTGTGATGTAGCGCAATGCGTAAAGCGACTCATCGTACGAAGAAAAGACTAGAATTTTGATGTTTGGTTGTACGTCCAAGATCTCCTTGATCACTTTAATGTTATTTCCTCCAGGCATATTAATGTCTAACAGGATGAGGTCAAAAGCCTCCTTGCCCAAGAGATTGTATACCTCTGGGTAGGTTTGTGCTTGATGAACTTCAGCTGTAGGGAAATTTTCCTTAATAATTACCGAAGCGCCTAATCGTACAATACTGTGGTCATCTGCAATTAATATTTTCTTCATTTCTGGTCGAGATTAACGGGTTTAGAGTAGATGTAGTTAACATTTTCACGCATGTAACAAATTTAGTAAAAAAACTAACAATTAAACTATTTAAGATTTAATGCCGATAATTTGACTGTGCGTTTTTTATCTACAACGCAATAATTATTGCATATAAAAACAACTTTGTATAAGTTTGTATATCGATAACGTTTAATCTTATACTATGGGATTTTTAAAAGAATTTAAAGAGTTCGCCATGCGCGGCAATGTAATCGACTTGGCAGTCGGTGTTGTAATTGGTGGAGCATTTGGTAAGATTGTGACTTCCTTGGTTGATGATCTTGTTATGCCTGCTATTGGTATCGTCATTGGTAAGGTAGATTTTTCTAACTTTAAGTATGTTATTACCGAGGCGAACGCCGCAACCAACACGAGTGAAGTAGCGATTCGTTACGGAAATTTCATTAATGTTATCGTTCAGTTTACGATTATTGCTTTCTGTATTTTTATCGTTATTAAAGGTTTAAATAGTCTGAAACGAGCAGAGGAACCTGCACCAGCAGCTGACCCGGCACCAACCAAAGAAGAGTTGTTGTTGACCGAGATTAGGGATCTTTTGAAAAATAAATAGGTTTAAAACCTAGATATTTTAAAAGAATACTTGTGTAAGTTCTAAATTAACTGTACTTTTGCGTTCCCTTGTTGAGGGATTCACTGAGTAAAAAATATTAAAATAAGCATAATAGCGTCATGAAAAGAACATTTCAGCCTTCGCAAAGAAAAAGAAGAAATAAACACGGCTTTAGAGAGCGTATGAGTTCAGCTAACGGAAGAAGAGTATTGGCTTCTCGTAGAGCTAAAGGTAGAAAACGCCTAACTGTGTCTGACGAGTACCGTCACAAAGGTTAATATTGTTTACCGTTGACTAATTTCCGAGCAAGTTAGCTGGCGAAAAGTCATTATGGGTAAAACATTCACAAAAGAAGAACGATTATGCAGTAAAAGGTTAATTGATGATCTTTTCCATAATAGTTTTTCTTTTGTTTTATATCCCTATCGTATCGTCTTCCAACCTAAACCTTCGGAAGACCATGTTTCCCCTGCCCAGAGTATCCTTTCTGTTTCGAAGAGACGGTTCAAGCGTGCTGTAGATCGTAATGCTGTTAAAAGGCGTATGCGTGAAGCCTTTCGTTTGCAAAAAGAGGAACTCTACTTGTTTCTCCAAGAACATTCCTTAAATTTGCTTGTTGCTTTTCAGTATGTCGGAAAAGAGCAGCTTCCGTATGTATATATGTATGAACGGATGGGGCTCACGATCACTAAATTAAAGGATGAAATTACTAACAGCTATTTGGGAAAACCTGATTAAGCAACCGCTTAAGTGGTTGTTTCTATTAATCATTCGGTTTTATCAACTTTTTATTTCTCCTTTTTTAGGGGCAAATTGTCGCTATACGCCAACATGCTCACAATATGGTAAGGAAGCAATTATAAAGTATGGCCCTTTTAAAGGGGGATGGCTTGCTATTCGTCGAATTCTTAGTTGCAACCCTTGGGGCGGACATGGACATGATCCTGTCCCGTAATTTTGTTACATGAAAGATATTTACATTCTGCAAATAGAAACTGCGACACCGACTTGTGCTGTCGCTATTAGTAAAAACGGTGCGACAATCAGTGCTGTTCAAGGTGAAGAAGCTAATATGCACGCTAGTCACCTTACGCTATTTATTGAGCAAGTACTGCAAAAAGCAGGGATTACGATGGCCGACCTCGGTGCTATCGCAGTGAGTATGGGACCTGGATCATATACCGGACTTCGGATCGGTGTTTCTACGGCAAAGGGTTTGTGTTATGCTTTGGATATTCCGTTGTTGGCATTGAATACATTGGATGCCATGGCTGCCGGATTTTTAACGCAGAATGGTGTGGATAGCGGGACTGTTGTGGTGCCGATGATTGACGCCCGTCGGATGGAGGTATATATGGCGATCTATGATGATCAAGGCGTGTTAAAAACACCAACGTCGGCGCAAATTATAGATGAAACTTCTTTTGTAGAAATGGGGCAGGTTGTGCTCTTCGGAACAGGGGCCGATAAGTTTGAGGGGCTATTTCAAGCGGTGCCTTCGGTTACTGTATCAACAGGTTTTCAAAATTCAGCGGAATATCTGTCCACGCTTTCCTATACTAAATTCCTCCAGCAAGAATTCGAAGACTTAATATATTTCGAGCCTTTTTATTTAAAAGATTTTATTGCATCGACCCCTAAAAAAAGGATGTAGTTGACTCGCATTAAAGCCAGTTTTTTCGCTTAAACCAATAGAAGATAATCAAGGCTAAAAGCGCCATGGTAATCATAATAGCTGGGTAGCCGTAGTACCATTCCAATTCGGGCATATGGGTAAAGTTCATGCCGTAGACCCCCACGATGAAAGTTAACGGCATAAAGAAAACCGATATAATCGTTAAGGTTCGCATAATGTCGTTTGTGTGGTTGGATTCAATGTTGAAATAGATGTTGAGCAGTTGCGCTGTATTTTCTGATATATTACGATAAAGCGCAGCAGAACGGCCATATAAATCTTTAAGGTCCTGGGTGTAGACATTTTTGAAGGCCGAAAGATGAAAGAAATCAACAATGTCCTTATACAGTGTCAAGATAATTCGAACGTGGTCTACCTGTCGTTTGATGTAGTATAGCTGTTGTAAGAAATCTTTCTTTCGTCTTTGCATAAAGACGACCTCTTCATAGCGGTCTAATTGGTTGTTCAGTTTATCTATTACTAAACTTTCGAATGTTTTGAGCGCTTCCGAGGTCAGGTGATTAATAAAGAGTTTGCTTGAGTTTAGCTTTGTTGGCGAGAAGTGTTCCTCTATTTTTTTTAGGTAATGAACTTCTGTACGGTGGACAGTAATGACAAATTTTTCGCTAAAGAATACAGATATACGTTCTGTTATCTCGGTAAGGGTGTCTGCAAAATCGTCGAATTCAGCTGGAATTGAGCGAATTATTAGGAAATAGTAGTTGTCAAATTCTTCAATTTTAGGTAACTGACCGGTCTGAAAACAATCGTTTATAGAAGCCTCATTCAGTTTGAATCGCACCTTCAGCTCATCCATTTCTGCGTGTGTTGGATTAACAACATCGATCCAGTAGAAAGGTGTGATTGTCTTGTCTAAAATTGTTTTTACCATAGAACTTGTTCCGAAAAATATAGGACAAGGTATTAATCAATTGCTATAAAAGCAAATAAATTAAGCGAGATCCAAAGGGATAAGGTCTTGCGTTGCGCCTCCGGTAACACTTCGACAAGCTTCGTGTGATATCCTACCGTAGGCTCAAGGCTTATCGCTGGTACGATTTTACCTACCGCTGGCGCGAGCTTGTAGCTCGTGTCCTAGATTACAAAGAGCACGAGTTGAAAACCTGCCTATCGCAGGCAGGCTCGCGCTAGCGTTACGGCAATAAAAAAGGAGGCTTCCTAAGAGCCTCCTTTTTATAGAACGATACGTGTCGTTATTATTTCTTTTCTGCTGATTTTTTGCTGCTGTACTCTTTGTTTAGCGCATCAATCACATCATTTGTGATGTCTAATTTAGAATCAGCATACAATACCGTTGGGTTTGTTTTCGAGTATGTTAATACCAACGTGTAACCATTTTCTTTTGCATGTTTCTTCAAGTACTCCGTAATCGCGTTGTATACGTTGTTGAATTCGGCCGATTCATCTTGTTGGATCGATGCAGATGCATTTTGATCCAAGCGACCTAGTTCATCTTGTTTGCGTGCTAATTTCTCTTCTGTTGCCTGACGCTCAGAAGCACTCATAGAGCCTGCTTTTTGTTGGTATTCTGCCACTTCGCGTTGGAACGCTTGCCCTTTAGCTTGTAAGTCGCTTTGTGCTTTCTTTACCTTGCCCTCTAGTTTAGCTCTGATATCTTTGAAATAAACATATTTTTCAGACAATGAGTCCGAATTGATGTATACAATCTTTTCTTCTTTGGCAGTCGTAGAAGATGGGGAAACTGTTGAGTCGCTCGCATTGTTAGCGCCCGTTTTTGCATTTTGGTTACAGGCAACGACACTTAAAGTCACCATAACTCCCAAGGATACTTTTGATAAGGTTGTAAATAGTTTATTCATTGTTTTTAGTTTTTCCATTTAAAGAAACAAACCTAATATAAATAAATTGAATTTTCTGCATTTCCCATGATAATTCTTGTGTTTTTGCTCCTTTTTTTAGTGGCGAGGTCGTTGCTATTTTAGGTGCTAAATATTGGGTTTTTAGCTAAAAATTTCGTATATTTGAATGTTAAACAGTACTCATTTTATTTTAATTACATGAGCGAAGAAAAGAAAAATCCATCAACGTATTCAGCGGATAATATCCAGGTTTTAGAGGGGCTAGAAGCAGTACGTAAAAGACCTTCCATGTATATTGGTGATACAGGTATCAAAGGCTTGCACCACTTGGTATACGAGGTTGTTGATAACTCTATTGATGAGGCCGTAGCAGGATATTGTACGGATATCTTTGTGACGATTCATGAAGATAATTCGGTCTCTGTAAAAGATAACGGAAGGGGTATTCCGACCGGAATTAATAAGAAAGAAAACAAATCGGCGTTGGAATTGGTTATGACAATTCTCCATGCCGGTGGTAAATTTGATAAAGACACCTATAAGGTGTCTGGTGGTCTGCATGGTGTGGGGGTATCCTGTGTGAACGCACTTTCCACACACTTGTCTGCTGTCGTGCACCGTGAAGGAAAAATATTCCAACAGGAGTACGAAAAAGGTAAACCACAATATGATGTGAAGGAGATCGGAACGAGTGATATCACGGGTACGATTGTAACCTTCCGTCCGGATCCGGAGATCTTTACCATGACTACGGTATACAATTACGATACCTTAGCAAATCGTTTACGTGAGCTTGCTTTCTTGAATAAAGGAGTGCGCCTGACGTTGACTGATGAGCGTGAGCTATTGGAAGATGGAACGAAGAAATCGGATGAGTTTTACTCAGAAGGTGGTCTTCAAGAGTTTGTAAAGTTCTTGGACGGCACAAGACATTCCCTTATTCCTGAGCCAATTTATGTAGAAGGTATCAAGCAAGGTATCCCTGTGGAGTTAGCTTTGCAGTACAACGATACATACGCAGAGAATGTGCACTCTTATGTGAACAATATCAATACCATTGAAGGCGGAACGCACGTTGCTGGTTTCCGTCGTGGTTTGACGCGTACGCTTAAAGCTTATGCCGACAAATCGGGGTTATTGAAAAACTTAAAAGTAGATATTACCGGTGATGACTTTCGTGAAGGATTGACGGCTGTAATCTCTGTGAAAGTTGCGGAGCCACAGTTTGAAGGACAGACGAAAACCAAATTAGGTAATAATGAGGTTATGGGAGCTGTCGACGTTGCTGTAGGTGAGATTTTGGGTGTATACCTGGAAGAGAACCCGCGTGAAGCAAAAGCGATCGTACAAAAGGTTGTTATTGCGGCGCAGGCTCGTGCAGCAGCTCGTAAAGCTCGTGAATTGGTGCAGCGTAAAACAGTAATGGGCGGTTCAGGATTACCTGGTAAGCTAGCTGACTGTTCTGACAATGATCCAGAAAAATGTGAGATATTCTTCGTCGAGGGGGATTCCGCGGGAGGAACGGCTAAGCAAGGTCGTGACCGCCGCTTCCAAGCGATTATGCCGCTTCGAGGTAAGATCTTAAACGTTGAGAAAGCGATGGAGCATAAGATCTACGAAAATGAAGAGATCAAAAATATGTTTACTGCGCTTGGTGTAAGTGTAGGGACGGCAGAAGATTCCAAAGCGCTTAATCTAGATAAATTACGTTACCACAAGATTGTAATCATGACGGATGCCGATGTCGATGGATCGCACATTGCGACCCTTATTCTGACATTCTATTTCCGCTACATGAAGGAGCTTATTGAGCGTGGTTATGTATACATCGCAACCCCACCGTTATATATGGTGAAGAAGGGTAGAGAGTTTGAGTATGCATGGAATGAGGATCAACGCATTGCTGCTATCCAGCGTTTGAAGGGTGCGGGTAAAGAAGATTCTGTACATGTACAGCGCTATAAAGGTCTTGGAGAGATGAACGCCGAGCAATTGTGGCAGACGACTATGGATCCGGAGCACCGTACCTTACGTCAGGTGACCATCCAGAACGCGGCAGAATGTGATCGTATATTCTCCATGTTAATGGGAGATGAGGTTGCACCACGTCGTGAGTTTATCGAACGCAATGCGCGCTACGCGAAAATTGACGTCTAGTTTTTGACTCTTTTATAACAATATAAAAAACCAATCCCAAAAAGATTGGTTTTTTTATTAGTAACTTGTAGTATTTAGTAAATGGAGTTTTTATGTCGAATATTGATTTTATACATGAAGAAACGGCTGCGGATATTGGAAATTTCCTAGTCGGTAGATTACTGCCTTTTCGACAAAAGCGTTCGATCGGACCTTTTGTTTTTATTGACCATATGGGACCGGCGTGCTTGGCCGATCATCAGAATATTGATATTGGCCCCCATCCGCATATTGGATTGTCGACGTTGACGTATCTCTTTGATGGTGCTATGATGCATCGTGATAGTATAGGCACTGAGATTGAAATCCAGCCTGGAGCGGTAAACTGGATGACGGCAGGAAAAGGGGTAACACACTCCGAGCGTACGCCGGAACGTTTGCGACAAAAGGATAAATTTATGCATGGCTTACAGATATGGGTAGCTTTGCCGAAGGAGTTGGAGTTTATGGAGCCAGAGTTTTACCATATCGAAGAAAAGGATATTCCGCACTGGACAGAGGATGGTGTCAGTTATCGCCTAATAGCAGGTGAAATCTTTGGCAAGCGTTCGGGTGTACCTGTTTATTCGCCGCTGTATATGTTGGAACTTAAAACAACAGAGGAACGTGTTGTCGATATCGGCAGTGAGCTTTTTGGAGAAAGTGGTCTGTATATTCTGGAAGGTGCCGTTGTTAATCAAACGCATGAATATGGGCCTAAGCAGATTTTGATTACGAAGGACGCGAGCTTATGTACCTTCACGATGAAGCCTAACACCTCGGTGTATATCTTTGGTGGAACCCCTTTTCCGGAAGAACGGTATATCTCCTGGAATTTTGTGGCCACGAGTAAGGAGACCATTGAGAAAGCAAAAGAGGATTGGCGCAACCACGCTTTCCCTAAAGTGATCAATGATGATGGCTATGTGCCTCTGCCAGAGAGTCGCTTAAAATAAAAAACTTGGGTTTGGTTTATTTCAAATGATAAACCAAGCCCATACCGATATTGAAAATAGCGTTCAGCTGTATCGATCCGGTGTTTTTTACATAATTAATGATGTGTTTCTCTGTGGTGCCCACCTCGTAATAAAAGCCTATTTTTTTATATTTTACTTCGCTTCCTACAAATACGCCAATATGCATTGCTGTAGAGAAGTAATAATAACCATCATCGTAATAGTCTGGCAATCCTCTGAAGTATTTGCTGCCTAATGCACGGCTCACCCATAAGCCTGTATTCAGCCAATTGACTGATACATCGGGGGTATAGGTTTTATTGATTGGCGCAAATTTCCCCTTTAATGTTATGGAATGAATCGCCTTGTCGGCATATTTTGGCGGTACGATACCATACATGAAATCCCCTTTCCATTTCTTATTGGGCGACTGGTAACCGAAGCCGACGGAGAACATACCAATATTACCCGCATGTTGAATTTTTACATTGTGCGGCATTATTTTATAGAGGAATGTGCTGTCTTTGGTTTGTGCAGATACGTGTAATATGGAAAGTAGCGTGCTTAAAAATAGCGTCAGGATCTTCATTAGTAATTAATTTGTTGATGCGTGATTGTTTGTCCCTGGACAGTTATTTTAACGTAGGATCGCTTTTGCAGCGTTGGTACAGTTAGGTAGGGGAATTGATCTTCGAATGGTTTTTCCAGCTGATAACTATGCGTATGTCCGTGTATGGAGAGACGTGACTTCGTGCTGCTGGATAACATCCGAGCTAAATCTTCTGTTTTGGTTTGGTCAAAATCATAAACAAAGGGAGCTACGTGCGATATGAAGAATAAGTTTTCGACATCAGCTGTTGTGTTCTTTATTTCTTTTTCAATCCAACCTAGGTCTGGTACGGAACCATCAAAGGCAACTTCCCGTGAGTTGGAATTGAAGAAAATGAATTTGTTTTTGCCATATATAAATGAAAAGTTTTCTGGGCCGAACATTTGTGCGTAGATCTCTCGGCCGTTTCCGAGCATGTCGTGGTTGCCTATTACCCCGACCACAGGGAGCTTTAGTTTTTTGATGTCATCGTAGTATAGGTTGTATTCGAAATTGGCTCCATAGTCCGTAAAATCGCCGCCGTGCAAAACGAAGGCGATCTGATCCCGGTCATCTAGTTTGTTTGCATGCTTGACGAAGCGTTGTAGCTCATCGTAGGCAATCTGTGTGTCGGAAATGACTAGAAAGCTGAATGTATCTTTCTGGGGTAATTGTCGGATCTGTTCGAGTGCTTTGGCATTGAGGTTTTTGGCCAATGGCCGTACTTCGAGGACAGAATATTGGAAATTTCGTTTGCAGGATATTGTTAAAAAGACAATAAGAAATAAGAGGAGGAAGCCTGAATATCGTTTCATTACATACATACTTTATTGTTTACGCGCTAAAGACATGCAATGTTAAAAATTTATTAACTGACTAATGTAATCAAAAGGTCAGTTTGTTTTTTATGACAAAAAAAATCCCCAACCGGTATGGTTGGGGATTTAATGTTATGTGAGAAAATCTACTTATTTAGATTTTTTTTCGTCACCTTCCATTTGCTCTTTCAATTGAGCTAATACATCTAAGTCACCTAAAGTAGATTTCTCCACAGAGTCTTTTACTTTTTTCACAGCAGAGTTAGCTGCTTTGGCTTCTTTTTTACGTGCATTGAACTCTTCGATACGAGCTTCTGCTTTTTGGTCTTCCCAGATACGTGAGTGAGAGATAACCAAACGCTTGTTCTCTTTGTTGAACTCGATGATTTTGAATTCAGCAACTTCGTCAACTTTCAATGGAGAACCGTCTTCTTTTACAGAGTGTTTGTTCGGGCAGAAGCCTTCAACACCGTATTGTAAAGCTACGATATCACCTTTGTCACCAACTTTGATTACTGTTCCTTCGTGTACTGAACCTTCTGTGAAGATGGTTTCGAATGTATCCCAAGGGTTTTCTTCTAGTTGTTTGTGACCTAAAGAAAGTTTGCGGTTTTCTTCGTCAAGTTCTAATACAACTACGTCTAAGCTTTCACCAACTTTAGTGAATTCGTTAGGGTGGTTGATTTTCTTAGACCAAGATAAGTCAGAGATGTGGATCAATCCATCGATACCGTCTTCTAGTTCAACGAAAACACCGAAGTTAGTCATGTTTTTAACAACAGCATTTTGTTTAGAACCTACTGGGTAACGCTCTGTGATGTTTTTCCAAGGGTCAGGAGTCAATTGTTTGATACCTAAACTCATTTTACGCTCTTCGCGATCTAAAGTTAATACTTCAGCTTCGATCTCATCACCAACTTTTAAGAACTCTTGTGGAGAACGTAAGTTTTGTGACCAAGACATTTCAGAAACGTGGATTAAACCTTCAACTCCAGGGATGATTTCTAAGAAAGCACCGTAATCAGCAACTGTTACGATTTTACCTTTAACTTTAGAACCAACTACTAGATCTTGGCTTAAAGATTCCCAAGGGTGCTCTGATAATTGTTTTAAACCTAAAGCGATACGTTTTTTCTCGTCGTCGAAATCCAAAACTACCACGTTGATCGTTTGATCTAACGCTAATACTTCTTTTGGATGCTCGATACGACCCCAAGAGATATCCGTAATGTGAAGTAGACCATCAACACCACCTAAATCGATGAACACACCGAAGTCAGTAATATTTTTAACCGTACCTTCTAATACTTGACCTTTCTCTAGTTTCGAAACGATTTCTGATTTTTGGTTTTCTAAATCGTCCTCGATCAATACTTTGTGAGAAACTACTACGTTTTTGAATTCGTGGTTAATTTTTACCACTTTGAATTCCATAGTTTTACCTACATAGATATCGTAATCACGGATTGGTTTGATATCGATTTGAGATCCAGGTAAGAAAGCTTCTACACCTTTGATGTCAACGATCAAACCACCTTTAGTACGAGATTTAACAAAACCATCGATGATTGTGTCATTCTCTAAAGCCGCATTGATTGTTTCCCAAGATTTTTGTGTTTTAGCACGTTTGCGTGATAAAATCAATTGACCGTTTGCATCTTCTTGTGATTCTACAAATACGTCAACTGTATCACCAACTTTTAAGTCAGGTAAGTCACGGAACTCAGATAATGCTACAAGACCGTCTGATTTAAAACCAACGTTCAAAACAACATCTTTGTTGTTGATAGAAACAACAACACCTTCGATAATTTCACCTTGGTTGATTTGGTTGAAAGTACCTGCGTATTGCTCTTCTAATTTGGTACGCTCAGCATCGCTGTAGCTACCGAAAGCTTTTTCATCAAGATCCCAATCAAAGTCACCTTCTGGAGTACTCCATGCGTTTGATTTGATCTGGTCGATCAGGTTTGAATCTGCTTCAGATTCAATTTGTTCAGTGTCTTTCACTACTTTAGTGTCAGCACCTTGTAGCTCTGCGTTTTTCGCCGCTAACTCTTTTTCTGCTTCTTGTTTTTTTGCCATTAATTAATTAATCTCCTTTTCCCCACATTGTAGGGACTGCAAAAATACGAAAAACTTTTATATACAAGAGATTAAGTGGAAAAAAAATATTTGACTAATCTTTCGGGGTGTTTTCTTGTTTGAATGCATTGTATGTTCGGGGTTTCACAATCTTAACACTTTGTTTGGAGAGCGCAATAGCTGCATTGAGCTCAAAACCAATTAATAAGATCAAGGAATTAAGATACATCCAGATCATAACGACGATCAAGGTTCCAATGGAGCCGTATAGTTTATTATAGGCTCCAAAGTTATTGATGTAGAACGTGAAGCCTGTGAAGGTCAAGATAGCCAATATGGTGGCTAAGCTGGCTCCAGCATTTAAAAATTTCCATTTTTTAGAATCACTGGGCGCAAATTTATAGAGCATACTGACGGTAAAAAAGTAGATGCTGAATAGAACTACCCAACGGGATAGACCAATTATGAAACGCCAAAACCAGGCTAAATCATAATCAATATGTGTTTTTAAGTAGTTAATGACAAAGCCGGTAACGGTAAATATTGTTATGCCGATAACCAATGCGAGGACTATTCCGAAAGAGAGGGCCAAAGCAGTTCCTCGCTTTTTTAACCAAGATCGTTTTTCCTTTGCCAGGGCTGCCTTGTTAAAGGCAAACATCAGTGTCGTCATCCCGTTTGTGGCAAAAAAGGTCGCTAGCAAGAAACCGATAGAGAGGAGTCCTGAGTTTTGGTTTTTGATAATATCCTCCAGCGTAGTCTGTAAAAAGTCATACGCATTGTGTGGGAGCGCTACTTGCAACAGGTCGAGTAACTTCTGCTGAAAATTATTAATCGGGATATAGGGGATTAGTGTAAATAGAAAAAGTATACCCGGGAATAGCGCTAACATAAAATTGTAGGCCAGGGAGGAGGCTTTGTTAACAATGGAATCCCGCGATATTTCTTGGAAGAAAAAACTGAAAACGGTGTATAGCGGTAACGAGCCGAATCCAGGCACAACAGTAACCTTGGTCCATTCTATAAATCGATCATAGTATTTAAATTGGAGGAGGGTGTCGTGTAATTTTTTCTGCATTCGTTACCCAAAAAAGGCGTCCATCTTATCTTGAAAAATCTGAGGTGCTTTGCAAGGACGATTTTTTTTCATATCTACAAATACCAGCTGCGTACTTCCCGTGTTGAGCAAGGTACCTTGTTCATTGAATATCTCATATTCGAACATTAGTCGTACTAGGGGTCTTTCCTTTATGGTGGTGCGTATTGTAATGAGGTCGTCGTAGCGTGCCGGTTGGTAGTACTTACAGGTCAGATCCATGACAGGCATCATGACACCCATTTCTTCCAGCTCTTTATAGGAGAAGCCGGTACTTCGTAACATTTCTGTCCGAGCGACCTCGTAAAAAGAGGCATAATTTCCATAATAAACATAACCCATTTGGTCTGTCTCCGCGTATCGTATTCGTATTTGGGTTTCGTGTGTAAACATAACGGGAAGTTAAACAGTAAAAGTCGGAAAATAAAATTGCCCTCGACAAGAGGGCAATTTTATTTGCTATTTCTTGATGTTCCTGGCGTCGAGCGCCTGTTGGAATTTACGTGCATTTACGAGATGCTCTGCTTGTGTTACCGCAAAATTATGATAACCGGAGAAATCGTCTTTCGCACACATATAGATGTACTCGTGTTTCTTGTAATTCAGGACCGCGTCGATCGATGTTATGCTTGGAAGCATGATCGGTCCCGGAGGCAGGCCTTTGAAACGGTATGTGTTGTATGGATTGTCTATCGTGAGGTGCTTATTTAAGACACGACGAATGGTAAAATCATTGTTGGCAAAAATTACGGTCGGATCTGCTTGTAACAGTATTCCTTTCCGCAATCTGTTTAGGTACAGGCCAGCGATTGCGGGCATCTCGTCCCTATGAAGCGCTTCTCCTTTAACGATTGAAGCCAATACACTAACTTCTTGTGGGGTTAAATTTAAGGCTGCTGCTTTCTGTTTACGGTCAGCGTTCCAAAAACGTTGATATTCCTCGTGAAACCTCGCTATGATTTTCTCTGGTTCTGTATTCCAATAGATTTCGTAGGTGTTTGGAATAAACATCGTAAAGAAATTATCCTTTGTAAATCCGTAGGAGTTGGCCAGCTTTTCATTATTCAAAAGGTGGATGAATGTAGTCGAATCGGATTCGAAATTTTTACCCAATAGTGCCGCAAAATTCTCTTTTAGGCGGATGTTTTCAAATCTAAATTTCACGGCTTCTTGGTACCCGCCTCGTAAGTTGCCAATTAATTGGCGGTTCGACATTCCTTCCGTCAACTTATAACGCCCTGGCTTTACTAAAGTCGGGTACTTCATTGCTTTGGCAACGAGGTCAAAGCTTTTGATATCTTTTACGATGTGTTGTCCTTCCAATTTTTTAAGGACCTTGTCGTAAGTATCTCCTGTATGAATGAATACATACTTTTGGTCTCCTGTTATATTGGGACCCAGAAATGTCTGGTAGGCTTTCCAACCGATAACCACGATGAGTAGTGCCACTATGGCGGCACCTATTTTCAACCACTTTGGGATTCTTTTTTGCTGATCTACCATTTGTTTAGAGACTGTATTAGTTAGACAGTGTTAAATGAATAGGGGAACCAATACTAATTACTTTGGTTGATGTATCGGGCAGTTGGCTGATTACTTTTGCTGCCAGGGAATCCTGTATCGTTCCAGTATAAGTAACACCGCCCAAACTTAAGCCTGCACCGCTTAGTGCAAATCTTGCTTCGGATAAAGATAGGCCTAAAAGGTTTGGCATTTCCACTTCGTTTTCACCTTTACCATTTCCTAAAACCAAGGTGACTTTGGAACCCTTAGCGATTAGACGGCCACTTTTTAACGGTTGACCACCGAATTTTACATCCAGAACAACATCCCGTGCAATATCAGATACATAAACCGTGTCCGCAATTTTTAAGGATTGGTTCTTTAAAATCGCAGTCGCTTCGATCAATGTTTTATCAATAATATTCGGGAATGGAACCTCGGGTGATACTTGAGTAATAAAGGTAAGGTAGATGGTTCTTCCTGTTTTTACGTGGGCACGTGCTTCTGGATCCTGCTCAATAACAAGACCTGGCTTCATATCCATTTGATAAACCGAGTCCAAGGAGTATTCTAAGCCGGCATCTTCTAATGTGGCTATGGCTTGCTCAATTTGCATCCCTTTTACGATTGGAACTTCAATGGCATCACCATGTTTAGTGTATACTTTTAGTCCAAAATATAGAAATAGAAATAAAAGGATGGTAACGCCTAGGATTGTAACAAAATTCTTCCTAAAGGTACTGGTCTTAAGATACGAAAGTATTTTTGACATCTATTCAAAAGTTATAGTTATTAAACAAAAGCGAAACGAAGCACGCATCTGTTTTTTATAAAGCAAAAATATTCGTTTTTCCGTGTAACGCAAATTATATTTGTCTTCGTTTAATATAATTTATGAAACCGAGATGTAAATGAGTATGCCTAGGTGTCTATTATCATTCACATTACGCTCTCATCAGTCATTGAAAAAACAATAGATGAAAACAAAAGTAGCATTAATTACCGGAGGTTACACCGGCGAGGCAGAGGTTTCTTTAAAAAGTGCCGCCTTTGTACAATCACAGATGGATACAGCGCGCTATGACGTTTATCCTGTACATATCACGGTAGAAGATTGGTATTATCTGGATGCGGAAGGAAAAACCTTTACGATTGATCGAAGTGATTTTTCGTTTGTGCAGAATGGACAAAAAGTGACATTTGATGTCGCGTTTATTATTCTACATGGAACACCGGGTGAGGATGGTCGTTTACAAGGTTATTTTGATATGATCGGTTTGCGGTATACCTCATGCAATGCACTCACCTCGGCGCTGACCATGAATAAAGGGTATACGAAGGCGGTTTTGACAGGAGTGCCTGAGATGTATGCTGCGAAGTCGGTTTTACTGTTTGAGAGCCAGCGTGCCCAAGCTTATGGTATGGTGACTGATGCCTTGAAATTACCCTATTTCGTAAAACCAAATGCTGGTGGGAGTAGTATTGGAATGACGAAAGTTAAAACGATTGACGCGCTACAGGAAGCGCTGGATAAAGCCTATGATGCGGAAGGAACGGGGCAAGAGGTGTTGGTGGAAGAGTTTGTAACGGGCCGTGAATTTTCCCAAGGTATTTTCCGGAATGCGCAGGGCGAACTCGTTGTGCTTCCTGCTACCGAAGTGAAGACAACACGTGAGTTTTTCGATTTTGAAGCAAAATATACACCGGGACTGACGGAAGAAATTACACCAGCTGATCTGACGGTGGAGCAGCAGGAACGGGCTGGACGCATTATTCGGGAGATCTTTGTTCGCTTAAACTGTAAAGGCATGGTTCGTGTTGATTTTTTCCTGGAGAATGGGACAGACAATTTTTATTTTATTGAGATAAACACCATTCCTGGACAAACGGCGCAAAGCTTTATTCCGCAGCAAGTACGTGCTTTCGGAATGAAAGAAACTGCTTTTTACACAGAACTTATAGAAGCTGCTTTGGTCAATACTGACTAGTTTTGTACCTTTGCTCGATTATTTCTCTGCGAAGTGGCACTCGGAACCGGCAAAATGGTCGCTATCCGAACAGCCAAAGGACATGGACGCCTATCGATTAAAGGTTCGATAATCCTCTGGAACTATTGCGGTCATGCGCATCCTTAGGTTAGCAGGATGGAAAGTAAGAGTTAAGCGTGTTTAGGATTACCTACATAATATAAATGAAACGTAAAATAGAAAATCTACTGCTCGAGTTTGCAAGAATCCATCGCTTTATGATGCGTTTCTTGAGAGAAGTGGTATCTCCGCCCTATGAGTTTAAGGAAATTATCCGGCAGTGTTATGAAATAGGATGGAAGTCATTTCCGTTGATTAGTTTAACTGGTTTTATTGTAGGTTTTGTTTTTACCAAACAATCGCGACCTTCTTTGGAGGAATTTGGTGCGACCTCGTGGTTGCCTAAGTTGATTTCCATTGCTATTGTTCGTGCTTTGGCCCCGTTGGTAACGGCGCTTATTGGTTCCGGTAAGGTGGGGTCACAGATTGGTGCGGAGTTAAGCTCGATGAACGTGACAGAGCAAATTGATGCGATGGAAGTATCGGGAACCAATCCGACTAAGTTTTTGGTTTCTACGCGTATTTTGGCGACGACCACGATGATTCCTGTATTGTGTTTTTATGTTGCAGGTATTGGTTTATTGGGTGGTTACCTGAGTATTGCTGGTAAAGATGATTTAAGTTTCTTGGCCTTCTTTACACAAGTATTCGAGGCTATTGCGGCGAAAGATATATTTGCGATGGTGTTGCGCGCTGTCGTGTTTGGGTTTACCATTGGTTTTACGAGTTCATACATCGGTTATTATTCGTCCAAGGGTACTGAAGGGGTTGGGAAAGCTGCTAACGCGGCGGTAGTGGCTTCGATGTTCTTGGTTTTTATAGAGGAGTTACTGATTGTTCAGATACTTTCATTAGTAGGTTAAGGTCGTATGGAAAAGAGTAAGGCAAATATAAATTACGATGATGTTGTTATCCATGTTGATAAAGTGAGTAAATCATTTGGTGATTTACACGTTTTAAGAGATGTGGATCTTAAACTGTATAATCGGGAAAATTTAGTTGTTTTGGGACGTTCCGGAACGGGTAAATCTGTTTTAATTAAGCTTATTTCGGGGTTATTGAATCCGGATCGTGGAGATATTACAGTTCTCGGTGAGGTGGTAAACCGTTTGACAGATAAGGAGCTAAGGGCATTAAGACAGCGCATCGGTTTTTCTTTTCAGAATAGTGCTTTGTATGATAGTATGACGGTGCGTGAGAATCTAGAGTTTCCATTGGTCCGTAATAAACGTAATCTATCGCGTGCAGAGATTGATCGAGAAGTGGAAGAGGTGTTGGAGGGCGTGGGACTGTCGCGTGCCATAAACCAGATGCCGTCTGAATTATCTGGTGGGCAACGGAAACGAATTGGTATTGCGCGGACATTGATCTTACGACCAGATATTATGTTGTATGATGAGCCTACAGCAGGATTGGATCCGATTACTTGCTTAGATATTAACTCGTTGATTAATGAAGTGCAGGAGCGTTATAATACTTCTTCGATTATTATCACACATGATTTGGCTTGTGCGAAGATGATCGGGGATCGTATGGTGATGTTGTTGGACGGTAAATTTGAACGACAAGGCTCTTTTGCCGAGATTTTTGATACGGATGACGAACGGGTCAGACCATTTTATGACTATAATTTTATTGTTTAAATACATATGGGTACAAGCGAAAGAAAGCGTACGCTTACGGTCGGGTTATTTGTTTTAGTAGGTTTAATAATTCTTGTTGCCGGAATTTTGGTTTTGGGGACACAACAGAATAAGTTTAGTAAAAACCTCGTGATAACTACTTTTTTTAAGGACGTTAAGGGCTTAAAAGTTGGAAATAATGTATGGTTTTCCGGTGTTAAAGTCGGAATCATTAAAGAGATTACATTCCAAAGTATCGACGATGTTAAAGTCGTTATGCATATCGAAGAGAAGTCTAGCGAATTTATTCGTGAAGATGTGAACGCGAAACTGGGTTCCGATGGTCTTATCGGTAATGCGATCGTGAGTTTGGTTGGGGGGACGGATCGTGTACCTCCGATTAAGGACGGCGACGTGATTAAGTCGGTGAATGGTACGGATACGGAGGCGATGTTTGCAACGCTACAGGCCAACAATGAGAATTTGGTCGAGATTACGAAGAATTTTGCTATTCTTTCCAAGCAAATGGTGGAGGGAAAAGGTACGGTTGGCGCGTTGTTGACGGATTCTACTATTGCAGAATCTTTAAAAGGATCTGTTGGCTCATTAAATAAAGTAATGAGCGATGCAAATAAAGCTACGGCCAACTTAGCCGCATTGATGACCAAGCTGAATGGAAACCAAGGGTTAATTCACGATTTAACGACAGATACGGAGGTATTTGCTAGCCTAC
This sequence comes from Sphingobacterium psychroaquaticum, assembly GCF_004421025.1. NCBI lineage: Bacteria > Pseudomonadati > Bacteroidota > Sphingobacteriia > Sphingobacteriales > Sphingobacteriaceae > Sphingobacterium > Sphingobacterium psychroaquaticum. The sequence continues at coordinate 814,445 of NZ_CP038029.1, forward strand.
GTCAGTCGGCTGCACAACTACAAGGTGTGACGCAGACCGCAACGGCTTTGATGTCTAATTTGAATGAAACCTCGAAACGGTTGAATGATAAAGACAACGCGGTTGGGGTCTTGTTAAATGACCCGGCAACAGCGGTCGAAATCAAAGCGATCTTGAATAACTTAAACGCAAGTACGGCGAAGCTGGATGAAAATATGAAGGCATTGCAGAGCAATTTCTTGTTCCGAGGTTACTTTAAGAAACAGCTAAAAGAACAAGAGAAGGCGCTGAAAGCTGTTAACTAGAAGGAACGATTAATGATAACAGACAAGGACGTCATATACGAGGACAACCACCTGATTGCAATCAATAAGCGGGCAGGTGATATTGTTCAAGAAGATACGACAGGGGATAAGTCGCTGGAAGATATGGTGAAAGAGTATCTGGCGGAAAAATATAATAAACCGAATGCGGCATTTCTCGGTGTAATTCATCGATTAGACCGTCCGGTGAGCGGCATGATTCTTTTTGCGAAGACGAGTAAAGCATTAGACCGGATGAACCGGATGTTTCATGATCGGGACGTATCTAAAAGCTATTTGGCCGTTGTTCGTAACCGTCCACCTAAGCAGGCCGATACCTTAAAGAATTGGCTTTTGCGGGATCGCAAGAAGATGATAACTAAAGCTTATGATCGGGAAGTGAAAGGCGGTAGTTTTGCGCAGCTCGATTATGAGGTTGTGGGAGAGCTGGATGGTTACTATTTGTTGAAGGTAACTCCATTGACAGGGCGCACGCACCAAATCCGTTGCCAACTTGCGTATATGGAATGCCCTATTGTGGGAGATAATAAATACGGTTATCCACGAGGAAGTTTACGCCGTTCCATTTGTTTACATTCCAGGTCGCTGACCTTTAACCATCCGGTAAAGGATGAAAAGATGACGATCGTTGCCGAGCTTCCACATGATGGCTTTTGGGAAAAGTTTAATGTGTTGTTGTAAGGCGTACTCTATACAAAAATAAGTACCTTTGTGATATGAAATCGAAGTATCTTTTTGTTATTGCGGTCTGTATGACCGTTTTGGTGAGTGTGTTCTTCGTGACTGAAGTTTCTGCACAATGTGCTATGTGTTCATTAAATGCTGAAAATAGTGCTACAAATGGTAATACACAAGGGAAGGGTCTGAATGACGGAATTCTGTTTCTATTGGCGATTCCCTACCTTATTGCTGTTGGAATAGGTATTTTGTGGTATAAAAAATACAGAAAAAATCATTCCGCAAAACAGGTATCTCCTTTCGAAAAATAAAACTCATGGCGATTTCGAGAATTACAGCTGTATTGCAGTCGAAATGTCCGCGCTGTCGGGTGGGCAAAATGTTTGATGGCCCCGTTTATGGACTTCGTAAGCAACATATGTATGAGCACTGCCCACATTGTGGTTTAAAGTTCGAGATTGAGCCCGGTTATTTTTATGCGGCAATGTATGTGAGTTATGCCTTTTCGGTTGCGGAGGTTGTAACGTTGGGCTTAGGAACAGCCATGTTAACACATAGTGAATCGCCGTGGTTATATGTTGTTGTTCTTTTTGCGGCTATCTTTATTTTTGCACCGTTCAACCTGCGTTATTCGCGTTTAGTATTACTTCATTACTTAACGCCGAAGGTGCGCTATAACCCTGCTTATCAGGATGAACAAGCAGGGGAGAACAATTAATCGAGTGTCAAATATTGCATACGGCTGTCAAAGATAAAAGCTTTGTCTTTGTGGCGTATTGCGATCTGTTCTTGTAGCTGTTGCAGTATTTCCAGCTGAAAGCTGTTAATCATATCTTCGTTTTGTGCTACAATTTGAATACAGTACGTTGAACCATCATGCGGACTGTCCAACATTTTAAGAAATTTTGCTTCGTAACGGTTTTGACGTAACGTGCTTTTCAACCAGTCGAGCAACATGTCGTGGTCGCTGTCTTCAATAATAAGGGAGACATTATATAAAATCATACGCGAAATTAGTAAAATCTATACAAAAGAAGTGAACAGGAGCTTCGTTCGGTCGCGATTATTACACTACTATGTTTACTTCTACCTCGATTTGCTCTCCGGTAAGGCTGTTTTATACGGATGTATGGTATAATATAGGCGGAGAAGGAATTGAAATATCAGATCGGTAAGCGATTATAAATAGACTACGTGTAACGCTCGGCCTGTAAAAATAAGGTTGCATATGTTAAAAATCATTAAATTTTGACAATCTTTGGGAGAACAATGAGATTATATATGTTTAGACTTTCTTTTTGCTTTTTTATCGGATGTATCATGTGCGTTATCGTTTCATGTGGAAAAAAGCAAGGAGATGGGAAATTAATCCCCATAGAGGATTTCTTCGTAAAACCAGAAAAAACGAACTTCCGGATTTCGCCTGATGGTAAAAAAATCGCTTACCTCGGTATCGATGATCATTGTAAAAATATCTTTGTATTGGATTTGGAGGATAAGCGTAAATCGAAACAGTTGACGTATCAATCCGATATCAATGTGCAGTATTTCTTTTGGGCTTCGGATTCTACGATCGTATTTTCCAATGCGCAGTCGATGAACGATAGTTTGCGCATCTTTGGTATTTCCGTTGAAACCGAGGAAATGCATAAGTTATTGCCTACGCGTAAAGCAAAACTCCGTTGGCTAAATCCACAAAAGGAGAAGAGTGATTATCTGTTGGCGAGCATGAATAGCCGTGACTCGACGGTGTTTGATCTCTACAGAATATATTTAAATGGTGCTGAACCGGTGTTGGTGACACAAAATCCAGGTAATATTTCCACTTGGTTTGCGGCACCAGATGGCAAAGTACGGTTGGCTATAACCAGTGATAGCGTACAGGAAAGCATGCTTTATCGGGCCAATGAGAGTGAGCCGTTCAGGCAAGTGGCTATTACCGATTACCAAACTTTGATTCAGCCGTTGGGTTATGTAAAGAATTCCTCAACTAATATTTATGCGCTATCGAACTATAACCGAGATAAGCTGGCATTGGTAGAATATAATACCGCAACGGGACGTGAAGAAAATGTTCTTTATAGCAATGAGAAGGTCGATTTGGATGCTTCTGGTTATTCTTTTCATCAGCAGGAATTGGTGTATAGCGAATATACCATCGATAAAAGTGAAAAGCATTTTTTTGATAAAACTTTTGAAGAACATTTTAATAAGCTATCCAGTAAATTTAAGGGACAATCTATCGATATTATAGATTCGGACAGAGAACAATTACACTGGATTGTTCGCATTTATACGGATATCAATGCCGGAGGTATTTATCATTACGATGTGTTGGAAAATGAGGCCACCCTTCTGTCTGATGTGAATCCCAAGCTGAGTAAAGTGGAGTTGTTGCCTAAAAAAGCGATTTCTTTTCAGAGTAGAGATGGTTTGACGCTGCACGGTTATTTAACTTACCCGGCTTCGAATGTAACAACGGATCTACCGGTGGTGGTTTTGGTACACGATGGTCCCTATCGCCGTGAAAGTATAGACTTTGATGCAGAGGTACAGTTTCTGGCAAACCGAGGATACTTGGTATTTCAACCTAATTATAGAGGGTCAGCCGGCTATGGTAAGAAGTTCTGGGCAGCCGGATTTAAAGAATGGGGCGGAAAGATACAATCGGATATTATCGACGGTGTTACGTGGCTGATCCACCAAGGCGTTGTGGATAAGAATAAGGTGGCGATTATGGGTACTGGCTTTGGCGGGTATTCGGCACTCCATGGTGCGACATATAATTCGTCTTTCTATAAGTGTGCTATCTCGCTATCGGGGTATACCAATTTGTTTACCTATTTAAAGGAAATCCCGCCGCATCAGCAACAATACGTTAAGTTATTTTATAACATTATTGGTAACCCAACCAAGGAGTATGATATGTTTAAGGCGATATCTCCTGTATTTCACGCGGACAAGGTTAAAATACCAGTTCTATTTGCGCAGGGAGGAAAGGATAGCTACAGCTCACTGACCGATGCAAATCAATTTGTACAACGTTTAAAGAATAATAATGTTCCGGTGAAGTATATTTACCGAGAGGAAGAAGGTCGTCGCTTTAGAAACGAGGAAAATATTATTAATTATTACCAAGAAGTAGAACTGTTCTTACGGGAATATCTGAAATAATCGTGGCTTATAATCAACTAAAATATCGCAAGATTTTCCATTTGTTGGTCGCCTTTATGGTACTGGTTACCGTATTGTTTGTGGTGTCTATGGTTTTTGCACGTAAGATGATTGTAAACCTGATCGAAGGTGAGTTTAATAACCGAAAAGTTGAGGTTTTTGATCAGTCGGTACTTGCTTTTAACGAGTTTTTTAATGAAAAGATACCAGAGATCTCGTATTATCAAGGTTTTTTGGATTCGGTTAAAGCATCGGGTTATGCGAATGATGTTTTGCGTAAGAATCCTTTTGTGGAACAGATACTTTTCTACGATCTCACCGTAACAAATTCAGATTCGGTGGAGCTCGGGATTAAGTATAACCATCTTATGGTGTATCCCAAAAATATTATCTCCTTTGGTTTAGATCATAAAAACCGGTTGGTCTCACAACGGAAGAGTAGTAGTGATACGCGTTTGTATACGGAAGATTTCAACAATATGGTGTTGAAATTTGTCGGTTTTTTAGATCGTGTTAATGATTCCACGAAGATGTCTGACAATGATATCTATAAAGTGTTTTACGCGATGAGTGCGGGTAAGGTTTCTTATATGAATATCCCGCGGATTACGGATATGTTGACGTATAAGCGAATGATGTCCATCTTCGATGTCCCTGTGATGTCTTATGATCAGGATTTGTTTATGTTTATTATTAATCCGAATCGAATCAAGGTTAAAAATGTATTGCCCAATTTATATGAGCACATCACCGTGGTGCCTATCGTTTCAGGCAATGTCAGTGACCAACATTTTCATCTTGAAACGGAACTGTCGTTGCCGGGAGCACTATCCGATTATAAACTTCAGTTTGTGAGTTCCGAACGGTTTATCAATAAGGAAATCAATCGGCGATTTTTACCTGTGAGTCTTGGTATTTCTTTAGTGTATATCATTCTGCTACTTATTGCGTATCTTATTTACCGAAATGTAATTATTAACAGTAAGCTGTTCCAGTTGCAATATGATTTTATCAATAACCTAACGCACGAGTTTAAGACTCCCGTCAGTGTGATAAAAATAGCTGGAAACAATATCCAGAGCGCGGAGAATTTATCGGCTACGGAACAGAAGATGTATGGGAAGATATTGGACCAGGAAGCCGATAAGTTGAATAGCTTAATGAATAAACTGCTCTCATTTGCGCAAATAGAAAATAAATCTATTAAGCCCAATAAGGAGCAAGTCGGTGTGGAAGAATTCTGTGCGCCAATTTTTGAAGCGGTTAAACTTAAATATCCCGATTTAAACTTTAGCTATACAATCGATGTCCAAAATGATATGGTCGTAGATACAACGTTATTGTTGAGTGTGTTTCAGAATTTAATCGATAATGCGTATAAATATTCAGAGCCACAGCGTAAATATCTACGTATCGAAATGCAACAAAATAAAAAGAATTTTGTTATTAAATTTAAAGATCGTGGAATAGGTATCAATAAAAAGGAATTTAATAGTATTTTTAAGAAATTTTATAGAGTAAAGAATCAATTCAATCAACAGGGTAGTATTGGTTTGGGACTAGCATTCTGTAAAGAAATTGTTGATTTTATGGGTGGGGAGATAAAGGTAGATAGTGTGCTGAATGAAGGGACAACATTTACGTTATTTTTACCACTGGGTCCAAAAAAGATATAACTATTATGAGTAAAGACATCACCATTGCAGTTGTTGAAGACGACGAGAACCTAAGGTTCTTGGTAACGCACCGCTTGCAGACCGAGGGGTATACCGTTATTCAAGCTGGAAACGGATTGGAGGCGGAGGCACTGATTTTAGCGGATAAACCAGATGTTGTGTTGTTGGATTGGATGCTGCCCGGAAAAGAAGGAATTGCGGTATGTGAATCAGTGCGGAAGGCGGGTTTCGAAAATATCATTATCATGATGACCGCTAAATCGCAAGATATAGATAAAATTGACGCCTACAGTTATGGGGTAACGGATTACATCACCAAGCCATTTAATATGGACGTTCTGGTTGCGATGATCGAGAACAAGGTGCGCTTTTTTCTGCCGAAGAGTAATGATGTATATACTTTTGGGGGGACTGAGCACCATCCCAATATTCACTCGTTAATCCGAGATGGAAAGAAAATTGAGTTAACGATATTGGAAAATAGAATTCTTCTTTATTTTCTTCAGAATGTTGGAAAGGAGATAACGCGGGAGGAGCTGATGGAAGTTGTTTGGGGGTATAGCTCGAACGTGAATACGCGAACATTGGATATGCATGTGGTACGTTTACGTAAGAAAATTGAAACAAACCCGGATAAACCACATTTTTTACAGACAGTCCGGGGATTGGGATATAAATTTATTGATACCGAAGAGGAATAAATTTGTTTATATAAAAGTTGATTGTTAATTTAGCAAGCAACGTGCAAGACCATGTTGTCCTGATGAAGGGCAGTATGGTCTTGTCTTTTTTTTGTTTTTTAGTGGTCTTTGTACGTAATGATGATAAGCCCTTTTATACGCTCTATCATCAGTGGGTACGGCTACGTTTTAAATTTTGAAAATAAAGTAATATAAATATGGCAGAAGTAACTTATTACACACAAGAGGGATTAGATAAGCTTAAACAAGAATTGCATTATCTAAAAACAGAAGGAAGAGCAAATATTGCAAAAGCTATTGCTGAAGCTCGCGATAAAGGGGATTTGTCAGAAAATGCAGAGTATGATGCTGCAAAAGAAGCGCAAGGGTTGCATGAGACTAAAATCGCCAAGTTGGAAGAAGTTTTAGCAAGCGCGCGATTGATCGATGAATCGACACTTGATACCTCCAAAGTTTTGGCGTTATCTTATGTGAAGATCAAGAACAAAAAGAACAATGCTGTGATGACCTACCAGTTGGTTTCGGAGACAGAGGCGGACTTGAAAACAGGTAAGATTTCTGTTAAGTCTCCGATTGCACAAGGTTTGTTGGGTAAGTCGGTTGGTGAAGTAGCGCAAATCGAAGCTCCAGCAGGTGTTATGGAATTTGAAATCTTAGAGATATCTAGATAGTTTTTAGTTGGTTATGTGCGGTTTTGCCATAACCGTACATAATTTTAGATACAACGTATTTGTAACGGTTGTCATTTTTTGGCAACCGTTTTTCTATGCGCTAAACACGGCACGGAATTGGAGAAACATTTGTTAAAAAAAGTAAATTTATCTAAGTTTGTTTGATTTCTTAAATAGATAAGCTATGTCAACAGTTTTTTCAAAGATAGTGTCCGGTGAAATTCCATCCTTTAAGGTAGCAGAGAGCAATGACTATTTAGCATTTTTAGATGTTAGCCCGTTAACGCGGGGGCATGTTTTGGTCATTCCTAAGCAAGAAACAGATTACATTTTTGATATAAACGATGAAGATTATATGGGGATGTGGGTCTTTGCGAAAATTGTAGCACAGGGAATAAAGCGAGTATTTGACTGCCGAAAGGTTGGAATCGCTGTTGTGGGTCTGGAAGTTGCACATGCGCACATCCATTTGATCCCTATTAATGAAGTAAGTGATATGAATTTTGCTCGCCCCAAGCTGAGCATTCCTGCGGAAGAAATGACGCAAATTGCAGAAGATATTCGTTCAGCAATTTCGGACGTAACTAATCCCACAACAATTTAAATAGAGCAGATGAGACGTATGCGTGTTGCTAAGTTGGGCTTTACAAATTAATAATTATTGGATATGCAAGATTTGTGGGTATCGTTCCAACAGTTAATGGATCCAGCACATTTGTTAAGCCATGGCGGATTTTATATTGTTATATTGATCGTCTTTGCTGAAACTGGATTGTTTTTTGGCTTCTTTTTGCCGGGAGATTATTTATTGTTTTTAGCGGGGCTTTTTTGTGCTTTAGGGAAAATCGATGTTGATATTGTCACCATGTACTTTGGTATATTGGGGGCCGGGATATTGGGTAACTTTACAGGATATTGGTTTGGGTATCGAACGGGCCCCATGCTCTTTAAACGGCAAGACTCCTTGTTGTTTAAACGTAAATATGTTGTGATGGCAGAGGAGTTTTATCAGAAATATGGTGGAACAGCTTTAATCATAGGACGTTTTGTGCCTATTATTCGTACATTTGCACCGATATTTGCGGGAGTTGTAAAGCTAAATTTCAGGAAGTTTGTCATTTACAATGTCTTAGGTGCTCTTTTATGGGTTAGCTTACTGACATTGACGGGTTACTTTTTGGGGGTTAAGTTTCCTGCAATCATTAATTACGTAGAATATATTATCGTAGGACTTATTGTTATTGCGTTTTTGCCAATAGCGATAGCCCTATTAAAACGTTGGTTAAAAACAAGAAAACAAACAAACAGTACTAATATTAATGAGTAAACAAAATCCTTGGCACCAGATATCTCCTGGAAGTGATGTGCCAAATTCGGTAAATGCAATTATTGAAATTACAAACGGTTCTAAAGGAAAGTATGAACTCGACAAAGAAACAGGCCTATTGTTGTTAGATCGTGTTTTGAGTTCTTCTGTTGTGTATCCGGCTAACTATGGATTTATTCCACAGACGTACTGTGACGATAACGATCCATTGGACATTTTGGTGATTTGTTCTGTTGATATTTTACCGATGACCTTGGTCGAAGCAAAAATTATTGGTGTTATGAATATGGTTGATGGTGGTGAGCAGGATGATAAACTTATCGCTGTTGCTAAAAATGACCCTATCTATAACTATATCAATGATATTGAACAATTAGCGCCTCACGTGATGAAGGAGATTGTTCAGTTTTTTGAAAGCTACAAAGCGCTAGAGAAGAAAAATGTTGTGGTAGAAGGAATTCAAGGTCGTGAAAAGGCACAACAGATTTTGTTAGAAAGTATTGAATTGTACAACAAAGAGTTCACAAATAAGTAAGCGATAACGCATGGCTCTCGATTTATTCTGGACATTCTTTCTAGTGTTAGCTAATGGTTTTTTCGTGGCGGCGGAATTTGCTATTGTCAAAGTACGCGCCTCGCAAATAGAACTACAAGCCAAGTCTGGAAGTAAAGTCGCCAAAATGGCGAAGAATATCACAGAACATCTTGATGGCTATCTTGCGGCAACGCAATTAGGTATAACATTAGCTTCTCTTGCCCTGGGTTGGGTCGGAGAAGCCGTAATGACTGAAATTGTCAATCAATTTTTTGGTCTCTTTAACGTGGAACTCACCGGGCCGTTAGCCAAAAATTTAGGTCACGTTCTGGCCTTCAGTATCATCACATTCTTGCACATCGTTTTCGGTGAATTGGCGCCTAAGTCTATTGCAATCCATAGACCGGTAGCTACCACCATGCGTATTGCAGCTCCGTTGCAGTTTTTCTATTTTCTGTTTAAACCGATCATTTGGGTCTTGAATGGTTTTGCCAATTTCTTGCTTCGTTTGGTTGGAATTGAAGTGCATGGACATGAGTCTAACCACTCCTCGGAAGAACTTCAATACCTTCTTGAAAAAGGAAAGGAAAGTGGTGCGCTAAACACCGCAGAGCACGAGCTTATCAAAAATGTGTTTGATTTCAATGAACGTATCGTTAAGAATATCATGGTGCCCCGTACGAAGATTATTGCGATCGAGGTGAACGATACCGCTGAAGATTTTATCAATACCGTGACGGAAGAGGGGTATTCGCGCCTGCCGATCTACGATGATAATATTGACCAGATTGTTGGTATTGTACATACCAAAGATATTCTCCCGATCATCGTGAAAGGAAAAGAGGTTGTGCTTAAGAATATTATGCGGAAGCCTTATTTCATTCCGGAGACCAAGAAAATCAATGACCTGATGACGGAGTTTCAGCTGAAGCGTATCCAGATCGCTATTGTCTTGGATGAGTTTGGTGGAACAGCGGGGATGGTTACCTTGGAAGATATTGTGGAAGAGTTGGTCGGAGAGATCCAGGATGAGTATGATGAGGAAACACCAGTTGTAGAGCGTATTTCGGAAACGGAATATATGGTAGATGCTGGAGCGAGTGTGCATGATGTTAACGGATATTTACCGTTAGAATTGCCTGAAAGCTCAGACTATGATACTATGGCGGGATTGGTGAGCCATTACTTTGAGAAAATCCCGGATGTGGGTGAACGCATGATTGTAGAGGGATACTCATTCACGATCATTAAAAAGACCCAACAGAATATCGAATTCGTGAAATTGGATTTGGTGGAAACACCGAACGATGATAACGACTAATAAGCTATAGTTGGATGCATTTATTTTATACGGCTGATATTGCCCCTCACCATAAACAGTTCTTGCTTAGCGAAGAGGAAAGTAAGCACGCTATCCGTGTGTTGCGTTTGCAACAGGGTGATGCGGTGGTGCTGGTCGATGGTGTTGGTGGTTGGTATGATGCTGAAATTATTGATCCACATCCTAAGCGTACAACCTTACAGATTAATAGGGTTGAAGTTGATTTTCAAAAATCTTCTTATCATTTACATATCGCTGTAGCGCCAACGAAGAATATCGATCGTATCGAATGGTTTTTGGAGAAGGCTACAGAGATTGGTATTCAAGAGGTCACACCGATTATCTCGGAGCATTCCGAGCGTAAGGAGGTTAAAGTGGATCGTCTGAATAAGGTTGTTGCTTCGGCTATGAAGCAATCGTTGAAGGCTTATCTCCCAAAGATAAACCCTGCGATTACATTTACACAGTTTTTAAAACAACAGGCTGGTCTGGATCAGACTAAACTGATTGCTCACTGTGCAGAAGGTGAGAAACGGTATGTCGCTGATGTTTGTCAGCCTAAAGGCTCTTATCTGATTTTAATTGGACCGGAGGGGGATTTTTCTTCGACGGAGATCAATGATGCCTTGACGCAAGGTTTTGCTCCCGTGAGCCTTGGTGATAGTCGCCTGCGTACAGAAACAGCTGCTCTAGTAAGCTGCGTTGAGTTTTCACTTCTGAATCGGGGATAACCTACATTTTTGCCTCTTTATTGGATTTCATCTTAGTTAATCTTCGTTTCATCGAAAAGAAACGTGCTGTTTCTTAAACAAGTATATATTTACGCATGATCTTAAAATCATGAGATGAAACAACTACTGACTATTATTTTTTTTCTGTTCGTTATCACGCTTGTTAATGGACAGCAGCGACATGCAGTTTCGGTGTATATTGCGCCTAACTTCGAATCAGGGATGGCAATCGCGACGTATTACGGAGTCCAATATAAGTTGAGTCTTAGCGGACAGCATCAGATTCAAACTAACTTTAGTTTCTCAGATGGAAATGATTGGGCTATAGGACTCGGGTATTTATATGGTTTTCCTATTCTTACTGATGGCTTATTCTTTATTGTCGGCGGGGAGCTGACACTTGACTTTTTTAGTCGACAGTCCTCTGCAGTTGAAAAACGACCATTTTCACTTGTGCCGCAGGGCGGTTTTGACTACCATGTTCCTAAAACTCCAATAGGAGTGTTTGCTATCTATGCACCAAAATTCTCTACAAGCCAAAGTGAATTTGTTGATGTTGCGACATTTCAGGCAGGTCTTAGATTTAGATTCTAGCACGCACTTGCAAGGTGTGTTTTAAAATTATTGATTGAAAAACATTGCTAAATCAGAATTATATTTGTTTTTATGATGTTTTTTTATTAGGTTTACTATACGCTACTTCTTTTTTAAAAGAAATACGAAAACGAACCAATTTATGCGGGGATAGGTATGCTATCGATAGTCCCTTACCCAGTGTTGATCTGTACGCGTTACTTATGCACATAATAAAAACAGTCTTAATCGATGATGATCCTGTTGCTAGACTACACGTTGAATCGCTCGTTTCAGATATTGATGTTTTTCGAGTTCTCGGATCTTTCCCATGCACCGATCACGCATTAGAACTAGTTACATCTAGGGAGGTGGACTTAATTATTTCAGGTATACAGATGTCGGGAATGGATGGTATTTCATTTCTCAAATCATTAGAGAGGCCACCACTTGTCATTTTTATTACGTCATATCCCGAATATGCGACCGAAGGGTTTGAGCTAGATGTTATTGACTTTATTTTGAAATCAATGCTAAGCAGAGACCGTCTCTTAAAGGCCGTCATTAAAGTTCAGCGTGCAATGTTTTATCGGCAGATAGATGGGGGGATGAAGTACTTTAAATATAAGGATAGAGGTCACACAGTTTTTATTGTGATACATGAAATCCTTTATGTGGAAGCATGGGGAGACTATGCGCGAATATACACCGTGACTGGCATGGCTCCACACATTCTGTTGGGTAAGATGAAAGATATAGAAGAGCAGCTTTCATGGCGCACTTTTGTGCGGGTCCACCGATCCTTTATTGTTAACATGGATCATATTGTTAGCATGAACGCGGTCAAAGTTGTTTTAAAAAATCATAAAGAGATTAATATCGGTATGCAATATCGTGCTCAACTTTACGCACGAATGGGAATCAAACAAATTAGGCACTGGTCCGGTAATCTCATTAATTTGCCATAAAATTATTTAGCGTGATCGCCAATTGAATGGAAGCACGTATTTTTGCCGTATGAATAGAATCAGCATCATTAACGAAGCTATAAAAGAAGAACGGGATATATTACTGCAACACCCCTTATATGCACAAATTCAGACCATAGCAGACCTTCGTAAATTTACAGAAGGACATGTTTATGCGGTTTGGGACTTTATGTCGCTTCTTAAAGCATTACAAATACAATTAACCTGTACAACAATTCCTTGGTTTGCCAGCGAATACCCAACAACTCGGTATCTGATTAACGAGATTGTGCTGGCTGAAGAATCCGATGAATACATCGATGGGCGTCGCCTCAGTCACTTTGAAATGTATTTGGATGCGATGGAGCGCATGGAAGCCGATACAATACCTGTCACTGTATTTTTGAAAGATGTAAAGGAGCGTCAGGCTATCATGGATAGCATCGCGCAATCGCAGCTTGATCCACGGATTAAAGACTTTTTAGCTTTTACATTTGAGACGGTATCGAACGGTAGACCACATGAAATAGCGGCTGCTTTTACCTTTGGGCGAGAGGATTTAATTCCGGATATGTTCAGCTCCATCTTAACGGAAATACAACAACGCTTTCCCGACGTAGATCTGCAACATTTTATCTATTATTTCCAGCGGCATATCGAATTGGATGGAGACGAGCATGGTCCGTTGGCCATGAAAATGATTGAAGAGCTTGCGGGCGATGATGATCAAAAATGGAAGGAGATGACCACGGTTTCCAAACAAGCTCTTCAAAAAAGAATAGCCTTATGGGATGCTATCCTGGATTCGCTGGGTAAATAATTTATTTTACCAACACAGCATCGATAATCTGAATTTCAGCATTCCCTTTTAATGGTTCGGGATTAAATTTCATTCGACCTTTCACTTTGATAGGTTCTTCGGTGAATTTTACCGAACCATTTTTCATAAATACCTCAACCATGGGTGGGATTCCATTCGATCCACAAAACATACATTGCATCACCGGTAGAACGGAAATCATAAAAGTTGTATGCGTACGGCCACTGTTCAAAGGAACAAGGTATCCCGGTAGTTCTACCACCTTATTCTCTAATGCCTTTAATACGGGAGGATAGCTCGGTGTATATACCTTTTTATTTCCTTCGTACGTTACTTTGTACATCATCTTATCAATGGCTTCCCAAGTTTTGTTCATCATAGGTGTGTGATCCGGAACATTGGCATCCGGAAAACGACCAATCTGTGCTTGTGCAAAGCCAATCGAAAGGAAAAGTATAAAGAGCGATATTATATTTTTTTTCATGTCTTGTTTGTTGTATACTTTGTTATTTATCTGCTAAGATCGTTGAAATAGAGGTTTTGTATGCTTTGATTGCCGGTATAAGTGCGGCAAAAATACCGATAGCACAGGCTACAGCGACTAGTAAAAATTCTTTTTCATTGATGACCAATGCTTCGATAAAATCCGCGCTTTCGCTCGTTTGTTGATTGATTAGGTATAAGGCAATATGGCCTAACAAGAGTCCAATGATTCCCCCTATAAGGGTAATAATAAAACCTTCAAGAATAACAAGGCTAAACAGTTTTCCCTTGGAGGCGCCTAAAGAGCGCATAATAGCCAAATCATACTTGCGGTCTTTTAACGCATTGTACAAGCTTATAAAGACGCTTAAACCAGCGATAAGCATAATGATGAAAGCCAGTGCCGTGAGTGAGTCCAAGCCAACACCTAAAAGGGAGAATAACCGTGTACTTTCAATAGCTGGAGAAGCGGCTTGCATATCCGTAGATTGGTTCACCAAACGCGGGATGACGCCAATTGCTGCCGGGGAGCTGTACTTTATTAATAATGCAGTAACTTCTTCTCCACGATCCTCAATCATATCGTCACCAATATTTTTAACCAAGGTTTCATCGGCCGCTTGTGCTTCCTGTGCGGGCGCAATAAGATTTTCCTGCTGTTGTGCATTTCGCGCTTCCATCATGGCTTGACGCGCCGCGCCAGGTGATGATTCTTCCGCGGTTGTCGTAGCGGTACTGTCGTGTGCATGGTCATGATCATCGTGGCCTTCACTGTCGTGATTATGTGCATTAACAGGTTTATTTGCGACAGCTTGATTGCTATCCTGCGCAACAGGCGTCGTTACCGCTGCTGCCACTTCCTGTTTTACATTTGTTTCCGTATGTGCATGATCGTGATCGTGGCCATCATGGTCATGGTCGTGGTCATCATGATTATGGTCTTCATGTGCAATACCGTGAACATCCCAAACGCTTTCCAGATTGCAAAGAATAAGGTTGTCTACGACAGAATTCGATTTATTTAATACCCCGACCACACGGAAAGGATGTTCATCGTGTACATGGCCATCGGCAGAAAGTCCGTGCGCTGTGTGAAAACTATCGCCCACCTTTAATCCTCGTTTACGGGCAACATCGGCACCGATAACAGCTTCAAAGGCTTTCTTCCACACCATACCTTGTGCAAGTCTGAGATCGTATAGCTGAAAATAGGATATCTCCGTACCAATCAAGCGGTGTCCTTTGAAATTATCTCCAAGAGAAATTGGAACAGCCAGTTCGATGAATGGGTTCGTAGCAAGCTTCCGCGCCTCACTAAGTGCGATGTTTCCGGTTGGATTATCGATATGGTAGAGTGAACTTAGAATAAGTTGTAATGGGCTACCTTTGGCCCCCACAACAAGATCAATATTTTTACTGTTGTTGGTTAATTGTTTTTCCAGGCTATCGCTCGTAATGTAGATGACACATAGTATAGCTACTCCAAAAGCGGTTAACAAGATGCTCAGCAAAGTGGAACCAAATTGCTGTCGGATGTTTCTCCAGACAAGTTGTAGATTATTCATGTGTTACAGTTGATAGGCGTTAGTGAAATGATCTTTTATACGTTTGTCGTGTGTCGCAATGAGGAGTGTGGAACCATGCTGGTCTGCGATTTGGAACAGTAAATCTAAAACTAGTTGGGTGTTTGTGTCGTCCAGGGACGCTGTTGGTTCATCGGCAAGAAGTAGTGCCGGACTGTTTATTACGGCACGTGCAATCGCCACACGCTGTTTTTGTCCGCGGCTAAGTTGATGCGGTAAGCTGTTGATTTTATCCCCCAGTTGTAGTGTCGTTAACAATTGCACGATATGACCTTTATCTATTCGTTTCTTCGCTAAAGATTGGGCGAGTTTGATATTTTCGAGCACCGTTAGGTTCCGTAAGAGATGTGCTTCCTGGAAAATGAATCCCAAGTTTTGCGAGCGGAAAGCATCACGTGAAGAGCTGGATAGTGCGAAGAGATTTTGACCAAGCAGACTTACGGTGCCATGGTGTGGATCGGAAAGTCCGCTTAAAAGGTGTAAGAGTGTGGTCTTTCCGGTGCCTGAGTTTCCCAATAACAGGCTATGCTGATGCTTAGAGATCGTCATATCCGGAAACGATAATGTCGGTGCTCCCGGATACTGAAAACTTAAATCTTTCGATGCTAATACTGTTTCAACCATACGTAATGCGATTATGTTGCAAATTACGAACAATTCTATAGAAGTCCGAATAATAGCGATGTAGCCTTGTTTTTTAACGAAAAAAATACATAAGTTCCTTGCGGCCAATGCACCCCTGAGGCGTTAACAATTTTTTAATATTTACCTGATGTAATGGTAATTCATCGTTAATATTCAGCTAATACTTAGCTCATAATATTGCAACATAATTTTAACACGCTATGAACAAGCTAAACTATTATGTTGCGGTATTAATTTCGGTGCTTTTAACACAGGTTTCGATTACTAAAGCACAACAATTTGGGGTTAAAGGAAAAGTCCTTGACTTGGAGACTTTTCAGCCCATTCCTGGTGTAAGTATCAAAGTTGCTAACACAACTTATGCGGCATCAACCAATGAAAAGGGAGAATTTTCCATCAATCTACCGACCAAAGCAAATGAATACACGATTGTGTGTACGTTCGTGGGGTATAAAGCCGATTCTACCCGTTTTAACCTCCAGACTGCCGATTGGGCTTTTGTGCCGGTTTCTCTAATTAATGCAAGCTCTACTTTAGAAGAGGTTGTGGTTACTAGACGCAGAGAGCGGGCTAGTGAAATCGCGCTTTTAGAGGAGCGTAGATTATCGTCCCTTTCTGTTGAAAAGATAGGGGCAGAAGAGTTATCTCGGAAGGGGATTACAGATGCCGCAGCGGCATTAACAAAGATGTCGGGTGTCTCAAAGCAAGAGACAAACACGCAATTATATGTACGCGGACTCGGAGACCGTTACATTTCTACTTCGTTGAATGGACTGCCTATCCCTTCGAATAATCCAAATTTGAAGAATATTGGATTGGATATGTTTAGTACGGATGTGGTGGATTATGTAGGTGTGGATAAGCTACACCATTCGCGCTTGAATGGTGATTTTGGTGGAGCAAGTATTGATATTGCATCGAAAGATTATAAAGGTGACCGTATGTTTGAAGTATCAGTAGGTAGTTCCGTGAATACAAATGTATTAGGCAATACCAGCAATCTGTATATGCAGCAAGGGCCTAATTACTGGGGATTTTCCAATTATAAGGTTCCTGCGGATGCAACTGGAAGTTATCATTTCCAAAACAGTTGGGTCGATACCAAGAAGTTGATGACGCCGATAAACTTTGGCCTGAAAGCGGGGAATGCGTACCGTGTAGGGGAGAATGGTCGTTTAAGTTTTTTCGCTATGGCCAACTTTGCCAATGGATATGGTTATCGTGAAGGGGTGAATAGTAATTTTAGTGCACAGGGAGCGCCATTAAAAGCGTTGAACCAACAACGAGTAAGTTACAATACGGCTACTACAGCCATGTTAAACACCAATTACCAAATCAACAACGATAACAAATTAACGTATAACTTTTTGTTTGTTAATTCTTCGGATCAATACCGCGATAATTTTTCAGGATATATTGTCGATAAGGCCGAAGATTACAACGGTCTAATTCAGCGCGGAACATACGAACAAACGCAATTAATAATTAATCAGTTGTTGGGAACTCATAAATTGAATCAAAAGATTGACCTACAGTGGGGACTTGCCTATAATCGTGTAAATGGAGATATGCCTGACCGTATGCAGAGTACATTAAAATCTTCAAATGGAGAGTGGACTTTTGTTCGAAACAACGCGGCTGACAATCACCGTTATACTTACCTGCTAACTGAAAATGAAATTGCAGGTAACATTGCCGCGACGTATAAAATTGGTGATAACGACCGAGGAAAATTAACTGTGGGGATAGATGGTCGTCGCAAAGAACGCGCTTTTAAAGCCATTCAGTTGAATTTTGATATCCGTCCGGACTATAGAAATGTAGCGGTTGATCCAAAAAATCTAGATCTATTTCTTAATCAGCAAAATTTTGGGGTGTATTATGATTTAGAATCATTTTCCGGGAATGGTTATCAAACTTATAATGGGGAACAGGATATCTATTCTGGATATGCGAGTTTAGATTATAAACTAACAGAGAAGCTAAACGCGGTATTGGGTATGCGTTATGAAAATATCCGTCAATATGTGGATTATTACAGTATAGAACTTCCTGCAGGAGGCAATAATACCTTCAAAAAGAATGGTGTGCTTCCAAGTTTAAATTTAAAGTATACGCTGAACGATAAACAAAACCTTCGTTTGGGAGCAAGTAAAACATATACTTTACCACAGTTTAAAGAACGTGCTTTGTTTCCTTATGAAGAGATCAACGTTGTGTATAAAGGAAATCCATATTTGTACCCATCAGATAATTACAATGTGGATTTGAAGTGGGAATTCTTCCCGAAATCATCGGAGTTGCTTTCGGTAACGGCTTTTGGTAAATACATTAAAAATCCAATTAACGAGATTACGATCAGCTCTGCGACTAATGATATTTCTTACATCAATACGGGTGATAAAGGGTATGTGTATGGTGTGGAGTTGGAGTTGAAAAAAGACCTTTTGACCTTCAATGAAGAACAAGATAAGTTATCCTTTGGGTTCAATACCGCATTGATGCGTACGACGCAAAATCTCGATGCTGTTAAGGTTAACCGCGAGACCAATGGTTTGTATAACCTCGATGTAAAAGATAAAGCTGGCTTCACCGGTGCATCTGATGTGTTGATCAATGCGGATTTATCTTACTCAAAGAAATTTACGAACGAGCGTAGTATCACCGCAACATTGCTGTACAACTATTATTCTGATAAACTATTTGCGATTGGTGTTAATGGATTGGGAGATCAAGTGGATCGCGGATTGGGAACGATGGATTTTGTATTGAAGAGTAAGCTTTCGAAGCGTATTGGTTTAGACTTGAGTGCGAGAAATATCTTAAATCCAGAGTTTCAAAGATGGCAAGAGGATGCGGTTCCAGTAAAGGTTCTTTCGTACAAACGTGGTGCAAATTTCAGTCTTTCGTTAAAATATCAATTATAAAAGTCAGTTAACAATAATTTAATAAACTGTTAATCATATAGATATAGTAATTCTATTCCTTTGATTAAAATTGAACAAAAAGATTAAATCGAAAAAAATGAAAAAATCAATTTCTACTCTTTTACTTCTAGCAGCATTATCTTCTTCTGCTGTGGTATTCACAACATCATGTAGTGATAAAGATCCAGTTGAAGTTCCACCTGAAACTATTGATCGCAACAATTTAAAAGGTGAAGTTAAAGCGGGTGAGCATCTGATTTTAGAATCAGGCACGTACAAGTTGACCGGATCGCTTGTTGTGGCTAACGGTGGAAAATTGACCATTAAGGCTGGTGTAATCGTAGAGGCAACAACGTTTAAATCGGGAGAGGAAATTCGTTATATAGCCGTTGCACAAGGCGGACAGATTTTCGTTGAAGGAACAAGCGCGAAGCCAGTAGTTATTACGGCAGCAGAGAAAAAACCTGGTGCATGGGGTGGTGTTGTAATTTGTGGTAAAGCACCAATTAATAGAGGTGCTACTGCGAGTTCAGAAGTTGCAACCTTAACATACGGTGGAACAGTTGCTAATGACAATTCTGGTAGCATTAAGTACTTACGTATCGAGTATTCAGGTTATTCATATACATCGGAAAAAGAATTCAACGGACTTTCTCTTTTCGGCGTAGGTAGCGGTACAACAATCGAGTATGTACAGGTTCACGAAGGTTCTGATGATGGATTTGAATGGTTCGGTGGTACGGTTAATACAAAATACTTAGTATCTACTTCAAGTGAAGATGATCAATTTGACTGGACTGAAGGTTGGAATGGTACGAATGAAAACTGGTATGGTAAGGAAGGTTTAGGAAGAGGAAATAGAGGCATTGAAGCGGATAACAACTCAACGAATCTTAAATTGACACCTGTTTCGAACCCAACAATTAAAAACTTGACACTTATTGGTCTCGGTAAACAAGGAGCTGAACCACAAGCGATCAAATTACGTTTCGGAACAAATGGTACCTTTGATAATGTTGTCTTGAGCAATTGGGATGTAGGTTTTGATGTTCAACACGATGAAAGTGTAGCGTTTGTGAGTGCAGGTCAAATGAAAGCTACGAATGTGAAATTTGATAACGTAACAACAAAAGCTAAAGGATCTACAACAGCGGGTGCAGCTGTAGATGTGACTAAAGTGTTTACAGAAAATGCAAATGCTACTGGTGCTGGTGCCGGAACTGCTACGCCAGAGTGGGCAAAAGGATGGACTGTTGGTTTATAAGCTGAGAATTTAATAGTAGTAATAAGGAGACGTTTAATTTAAACGTCTCTTTTTTTTCTTTTTTTATTATTGACTAACGAAAAATAATTGAAAAAGTGTTAAATTCGATTAGGTTATTAGTCAATTATTAAATATTTCGTATGGAAATTAAATCTTCTTCAAAATTTGTTGCTGAATTGATCGGTACATTTGGACTTGTTCTTTTCGGCTGTGGCGCCGCTGCGGTTGCTGGCGTGGATACAGCAGGCGGCTTATCAGGGCTAGGGTTATTGGGAATCTCTGTTGCTTTTGGTTTGTCCGTTGTTGTATTTGCCTATGCTATTGGCGGTATCTCTGGGTGTCACATCAACCCAGCGGTAACGATTGGGGTTTTGGCAGCAGGACGGATGTCGGCTAAAGACGCGGGATTGTATATCTTGGCACAACTGCTGGGCGCGCTTCTCGGTGCTTTTGTGTTGCAGACAATTCTGGGCGGCCAACTGGCTGGTTTTACAGCTGGTGAATGGGCGTATGGCTCTAATGGTTGGGGTAAAGGTTACCAAAATGAGTACGGAACTGCGGCGGCTTTCTTAATTGAGGCTGTATTGACTTTCGTGTTCCTTTTCGTTATCCTTGCGACTACATCTAAAGTTGGAAACAGTACGATGGCAGGTTTGGCTATTGGTTTCACTTTGCTTCTGATTCACTTGGTGGCTATTCCGGTTACTGGAACATCGGTTAACCCTGCGCGTTCATTTGGCCCTGCTTTATTAGCTGGAGGACAAGCTTTATCGCAGTTATGGTTGTTCTTGGTTGCTCCAATCGTAGGTGCGGTAGTCGCAGCTTTTGTTTGGAATGCAATTGAACCTAAAGGCGCGAATTAGTAAGACTCAAATCAACGAATAAAAAAGCAGAATCATATTTTATGGTTCTGCTTTTTTATTTGCTGTAGCTTTCAGTTGGATTAATACGTTCTGTGTATAACCAATAAACTAAAGATTGTTATATATGAAAAAGTATTATTCTATACTGTTGACTGGAATTCTGATGTTGTCGTTGGGAAGTTGTGATAAGAAAGATGAAAACTCGTCTGATAATGATGTTCTTGTCGGATCTTGGTCTTTAGTTAGTGTGTCGACGAATACAACCACTGAGATCGTAGACGTATTGGAACAACCTGGCCGAAAAACAATGTCTTTTACGGCGAATGGCGAATTAACAGTAACGAATGGAAGTCTTTGTCCTGGAGGGAAAGCAAAAGAACGCATCAGTACTTCTTACATCTTTAAAGGGACAGATAGAATTTGTGGTCCGAATGAAAATTGTGTGCCTAATATTTTGAGTATCAAAGGTTGTGCTGATCCGGTAAATGTTGTCTTGGGAACAGATTTTATTATACTTGCAGGCAAATGTGAAGACGGTTGTTTTGAGCGATATCAACGTGTTTCCGAACGCTAAACATCGAAGATTGTTTTTTTAGAATTGTAAATTCCTTATCTTCGTGCAATGGATAATTTTATTGTTTCGGCCAGGAAGTATCGCCCAGTAACCTTCGACTCTGTCGTGGGGCAGCAGCATATTACGGGAACCCTAAAGAACGCAATTCATAACAATCAATTAGCGCAAGCTTTTTTATTTTGTGGACCGCGTGGGGTGGGAAAGACTACTTGTGCACGTATTTTAGCGAAAACAATAAATTGCGAACGCATTTCCGAGCAGGTGGAAGCTTGTGGCGAATGTGATAGCTGTCGTTCTTTTCAAAACGGTAATTCATTTAGTATCCATGAACTCGATGCGGCCTCTAATAATTCAGTGGACGATATTCGGAGCCTCATTGAGCAAGTACGCATCCCACCACAAACCGGTAAATATAAAATCTATATTATCGATGAGGTGCACATGCTCTCACAGGCCGCTTTTAATGCTTTCTTAAAGACATTAGAGGAACCTCCTTCCTATGCCATTTTTATCTTGGCGACGACAGAGAAGCATAAGATATTGCCAACAATCCTTTCCCGCTGTCAAATTTTTGACTTTAACCGGATTCGGGTGGAAGATATGGCGAATCACTTAGCATCAATTGCCAATAAGGAAGGGATTACGTATGAGAATGACGGGCTGCATATTATTGCACAAAAGGCGGATGGCGGTTTGCGTGATGCTTTGTCCATGTTTGACCAAATCGTCAGCTTTTCCAATAAGCAGATTACTTATCAATCCGTAATTGACAATCTCAACATCTTAGATTACGATTATTATTTTCAATTGTTGGATTGCATTGTCCGGGAAGATGCGGCACAGACCTTATTGATTTTTGATAAGGTGTTGAACAGCGGTTTTGACGGTGGCCACTTTATCGGCGGACTATCGACGCATCTTCGCAACTTGCTTGTGGCGAAAGAACCGGCAACATTGAAGTTGTTAGAGGTTAGTGATACCATTAAGAAGAAATATCTGGAGCAGGCACAAGCACTAAGCTCGGGTCTATTGCTTTCGGCATTGAATATAGCCAATCAATGTGAGATAAATTATAAGAGCAGCAAAAACCAACGTTTACAAGTGGAGCTTGCCTTATTGAAGATGTGCCACATTGCTTCGGCAATAGCGCTGAGTAAACAGGGGAGCTTTGTGCCAAATGGGGCGACAGAGGTAAAAAAAAAACTCCCTGAGCAGCAACCTGTAGCGAAGCCGACGGTATCCGCAGCAGCGATTCCGGCTCCACGTCCTGCGACCGCTTCGTTTATTGAAAGTCCGGCTATTAAGTCGGCGCCTCCGATTGCAACGACCACACCGGTAGCGGAGAAGCCTGTCGCAAAAAAAGGATGGGGAAAAATTGAGTCATCCGTTGTCGTTCCTAATCTAAACACGATTTTTGAAGATAAAATTACCGAAGAGGAGACGGAGATCGACCTGGTAGAAGGGAGTGAGTATCGCGAAGTGACGTTGAATGCTTTTCTATCAAAATGGAACGCTTTTGCGGACACCTTGAAGCAGACCAGTAAGATTACGCTCTACACCATTATGACGGCGAATACACCACGTTTGAATGGCACATTGATTGAAGTTGATGTAGAGAATGGTGTTCAGATGGATGAGCTTAAGTTAGGGAAGATCGATCTTTTGAATTACCTACGTCCAGAACTTTCTAATTTTGCATTAGACATCCAAGGTGTACAAGTCGAGGTTACCAAATCGCGTAAACCTTATACCTCACAAGAAAAATATCAGGCAATGCTTGCAAAGAATCCTGCGTTGGAAACTTTGCGTAAAGCGTTTAATCTAGGTTTGAGCTAGACACTTAACTTTTTTCCTATCTTTGCATGTTGAAATTGTGGTGCAAGAGATCGAACGGTAGAGATGCAAGATTTGTAGATGCTATCATACGGTTAATTGCAGGAAGAAGGTAGGTGAACCTGCTTGTCGAGAAAGTAGGGTAGAAACGAATAATAAGGGTAAATGTGCTATTTATCCGCAAAAATAAAATTAAAGAAAATGCAAAATTTCCAACGCCGTGAGCGCGACGATAAAAGAGAGACAAATCAAATGGTATTCGGTATCCGTGCTGTTATTGAAGCAATAGATAGCGGAAAAGAGATTGAATCTCTGTTTGTGCAGCGTGGGTTAAGTGGTAGCCTGTTTTTAGAACTTAAGGCGCTCCTAAAAGAACATAACATCAGTTTCCAACAGGTACCTATTGAGAAGTTGAATCGTATAACACGCAAAAATCATCAAGGTGTGATTGGTGTGATTTCACCGATTACCTACCATAATATTGAAGATCTATTGCCAACTATTTACGAAAAGGGGGAAACACCTTTACTGCTGATGTTGGATGGCGTTACGGATGTGCGTAATATGGGTGCGATTGCGCGTACCGCGGAGTGTGCGGGTGTGCATGCGATTATTGTACCGAAGCGCGGGTCAGCGGAAATCAATCCGGATGCGATTAAAACCTCCGCAGGTGCGTTATATAAGATTCCGGTATGTCGTCAAGATGCTTTGGGCAAGACGGGGCGCTTCCTAATCGAGTCAGGTGTACAGCTGGTTGTGAGTACGGAAAAAACAGACGATTCAATTTATGATGTAGACTATACGGTTCCGACTTGTGTCATCATGGGAGCGGAAGACGTTGGTGTTTCGGATGAGTTGATTCGTATTTCAGATAAATTGGCTAAGATTCCAATGACAGGAACTATCGGTTCATTAAACGTATCAGTTTCGGCAGGTGTAGTAATCTACGAAGCGGTGCGTCAACGTAAAAAGTAAAAAATTGAAGAAACATATAAAAAGACAATTACGTGTTTATCGTTATGTCTTTTATAAAGAAACGCTTGTAGACCCACAAGAGCACTTTTGGTCATTCCTAGGTGCCTTTGTGGGTATTTTTATTATTGCATTTATCCAGTCGTTTAGTTTACCTCAATTGGAAAATGTATTTTTAATCGGTTCTTTTGGCGCTTCATCCGTTTTGGTCTACGGAGCGATACAGAGTCCTTTGGCGCAACCGCGTAACCTTATTGGTGGGCATGTGGTATCGGCTATCGTTGGGGTGACTGTTGGACTGTTGTTGCCCGATATCATTTGGTTAACTGCGCCTCTTGCTGTGGCATCGTCCATCGTTTGTATGCAAGTGACGCGGACGTTACACCCGCCTGGTGGAGCGACAGCGCTGATTGCTGTCACTGGCGGTACAAAAATAGCATCGTTAGGATATTGGTATGTATTAAGTCCTGTCTTATCGGGAACTGTTATCTTACTTTTGGTGGCTCTGTTGTTTAATAATATTACACCAAAGCGCCATTATCCAGTCAAAAGTTCGCGCTTGAGACGTTCTAGGCGTAGGCAATTGAAACTAAAGCGTAGGATATAAAAAAAGGACCGTTACATTGTAACGGTCCTTTTTACTTCATATACTATTGGAAAACTAATATTTAGATCTAGATCCTTGGCGTTTGCCAGAGAAGTCTCTGAAGCCGCCTTCGCGACGTTCGCCTCCACGACTACCACCACCTGAACGTTCTCCACGGTTGCGATCTCTGCGGTCACCGCCACCACTACGTGGGCCACGGTCTCCACCACGAGGTCTACCGCCACGTCCACCTTCGGAACGGCCACCTCCTTCTCCAGATACTTCGATACGTACTTGACGACCGTTGAAATCGATGTCTTTAAAGCCATCAAATACACGGTTAACTTCTGCATCTTCCACTTCAAAGAACGTGAAAACACCTTTAAGGTCGATCTTACCAATTGATTTGCCAGAGATCTTTGCTGTGTTACAGATGAAACCAAGCATATCTCCACGGCTAAATTCATCGACAGAACCTAAGTTCATGAACAAACGGGTATAACCTTTAGATCCTTGGCGACTTCTGCGGTCATCGCGATCACCTCTTTCTCTACCGGCACCTTCACGGGCTTCGATATTTAAGTCAGGCGCATTTTGGTAATATTCCAAGAAACGGTTGAATTCCAATGAAGCAAAGCGTTTGATGATATCTTCTTTAGACAAATCTTCCATACTTTCCATAATCTTTGGTAAGAATGGTGCAATTTGCTCTTCGTTGATATCTACATTGTGTACTTTGTCTACAAGGGCGAAAAGTTGTTTTTCACATACTTCTGTACCTTGAGGAACTTCTTTTTTCTCAAAAGATTTACCGATAATTTTTTCGATGTGACGGATTTTACTCAATTCTTTAACGTTTACTAACGATAAAGAGATACCTGTTTTACCCGCACGAGCTGTACGTCCTGAACGGTGCGTATAGTTCTCTACTTCATCCGGTAAAGAGAAGTTAATAACGTGAGTTACGTCATTAACGTCGATACCACGTGCAGCTACATCCGTTGCGATAAGCAACTGTAAACTACGGTCACGGTAACGTTTCATTACTTTATCACGTTGTTGTTGTGAAAGGTCACCATGCAGTGAATCTGCATTATAACCATCTCTAACAAGCGCTTCAGCAATTTCTTGTGTTTCGATCTTTGTACGACAGAACACGATACCGAAGATTTCTGGATAGAAATCTACAATACGTTTGAACGCCGCATATTTATCTTTAGCCTTGATTAAATAATAATGGTGCTCAATGTTTGCGTTACCCGTATTTTTTGTACCTACGGTTAACTCGAATGGGTTAGACATATAGTTTTGTGCTATACGACGAACCTCTCTAGGCATGGTTGCTGAAAATAACCATGTTTTCTTAGTGTCTGGTGTTTCCGAAAGGATATTGTTGATATCTTCTTGGAAACCCATGTTCAACATCTCATCAGCCTCATCCAATACAACGTATTTTACATTGGAGAAGTCAATGGCATTTCTGCCGATGATGTCAAGCATACGTCCCGGTGTAGCAACAACAATCTGTACACCACGACGGATTTGACGCAATTGATCTGAAATATTTGCACCACCATACACCGCAACAACGTTAACGTTATCGATGAACTTAGCAAATTTTTCAATGTCTTTTGCGATTTGTAAACATAGCTCACGGGTAGGGCAAAGCACTAACGCTTGAGGATGTTTTTGAGAAAAGTCAATTAACTCTAATAGTGGAAGACCAAATGCCGCTGTCTTTCCTGTGCCGGTTTGGGCTAATCCGACAAAATCGTCGTTACCAGTCAATAAAACAGGAATGGCTTTTTCCTGAATAGGAGATGGTTTTTCAAAACCAATCTCAGTGATGGCATTAACAACTTCATGACGGATTCCCAATTCTAAAAATGGGTTCATGAAATAAAATATACAATAGGCACTATTGCCTAAGGCGGTGCAAAGATAAGGAAAATTATTTAATTATTATAATCATTTTGCAAACAGAACTTTAAGGTTTGTAGCGAATCATTGACTTACTGTTATGTGGCTTGGATATTTTAGGCCATAAAAAAACCTCCCGAGGGAGGTTCTTTAACTTTATAATGTGGGTTAGTCTAGTACAAAGTAAACTCCACACGACGGTTAGCCTGACGGCCTTCTGCTGTTGCATTTGTTGCAATAGGCTGTGTTGGTCCGTAACCAGTCGCTTCGATACGTGAAGGATTAGCTCCTTTAGATACTAAGTAAGCTTTTACTGCCTCGGCTCTTTCTTTCGATAGACGCATATTCAATTGCATTGAACCTGTGTTATCTGTGTGGCCTGCTAGTTTCAAGCTAAAGTTTTTCTCAATCAAGATCGCTGCAACACGATCCAAAGAAGCGTATGATTTCTCACGGATTGTTGATTTGCTCAATTCAAACTCTAAGTTTTTGATGGCTTCGTCAACGACTTTCTTATCTTCTTCGGTGATGATTTTTTCGATAACAGTTGTCTCGTGTTTAATCTCAGGAAGTGGACAGCCTGAGCCATCTACTTTAGTGCCTGAAGGGGTGTTCGGACATTTGTCAAATTTATTTGGAACACCGTCACCATCATCATCTTTCAAGTCACTATCCCATTTGTCTAATCTCGCTGTCAATGCATTGTTTGCTGCTTTTAGTGCATCACGCTCTGCTTTAATGGCGTCGTATTTCGCTGCGTTGTCTGCTAGTAAGGTAGCGACAGGGTTACTGTTTCCTAAGAATGGTTTGGCAGTCGATCCTAAAGCGAATTCAACACCTGCGTGGATGTATGTGAATACATCAGGTTGGAACACGCCATTAACAACACCGTCAAAGTTTTTGTTAACAAAGTTTAATTGGTAGCCTAAGTCAAAGTTTACACCTTTAGCGATCGCGAATTTCAAACCGATGTCAGCAGGAACATACATTTTCGTGATTTTGTCCTGTTTAGTTTGTGTGTTACCATCGATAAGCGTTGCTTCAGAGTTCATTACACCTAAACCTAATGCCGCATAAGGCTTCATTACGCTGTTGAAGAATCTCCAGTTTACGTTGGCTAGCGTGTACTCTCCAGATAAAGCTACGGAGTACGGGATTTTTGTTTCAAAACCTGTTCCTAATACCGCATTTTTTCCACCTACTTTACCACCTAAGTATTGTGCTTTAATGCCGAAAGAAGGTGAGATTTGTTTTTTAACATACACGCTGTATCCTGCGTTGTTATCCATGTCCGTATTGCCTCTGCGTGCAAAGTTAAACAAGTTCGTTTGGTTAAGGATACCTCCGTTTACACCAATAGACCACGTACGATATTCTGAACTGCTACCTAGTGGCGTAGTACCCTCGATTGTTGATTTAGTTTGTGCTTGCGCACCAGCTGAAATCAAACCAGCTGCGAGTAAGAAAGTTAAATTTTTAAGGTTTTTCATACTTGTTTATTTTTTTTATGCAAAGTTATAATATAAAACGTTACACGCTGTAATTATTAAAATAAAGATGTAGAAAAAAGTTTACATTTTACAAAATTATCGTTTTAAATAATGAAATTTTCTTCATTAATAGCGCTTGTTTCACCTTTACGTTAACTTGTTGCGTGTACTTTGGCGAAAAATTTCGGGATAGTAGATTCATAAGCAAGCTTCCTTACGATGTTTTCTTCCACTAATTTACGGAAAATGCTCTTTCTGCTCTTCGTGACGAGAAGGATGTCTATTTGCTCATCGATGATTACATTGTCTATGGCATGCGATAGGTTCTCTACGGTCCGGTTGTAGAGCACTTGTGATTTTACCGTATAAGAGATGTTTGTAATTCCGGTCTTTGCTATAATCTGTTCGATCCAAGCTTGGAAGCGCTCATCGATAACAGCGATGGTCTCGTCATTCTTGTTTACATGGATAAGTACCAGTTCAAAATTATTGCCCAGTAAGTTGATCGCTTGTTCCAACGCCTCAAATTCTGCAGGTTTGAAATTGCATAATAAACCAATGCGTTCTTTTTTGAATACCGTTATTTCTTTAGGTACTGCGAGCACCGGGGTTTTGGAGTTCAAGATTACATCATATGTGTTGCTTCCAAGGAATACAGATTCGAGACCAGAAGATCCTTTAGTTCCCATAATGACGGCGTCGTAGTTAAACGCAGCTGTCACTTTACTGATTTCTTCGTAGAGGTTTCCGTCCTTAAAGATTTCATGGCAAACGACAGTTGGATATTTGATCTCGATTACTTCGATCAGTTTTTTCATGCTTTTCTTAGCGATTTCCACTTGGGGGTCGACCAATTCGGGGTTAACCTCTCTATTCACAAACATATTTGAGCGCATCGTGAACACATGCGCCAAGTCTAGTTCATGGTGTTCGGGATTACTTTCAATGATCTGACATGCATATTCTACCGCTACCTGAGAGTATTCGGAAAAGTCTACTGGAACTAATATTTTTCTCATGTTGAATTGTGTTATTAAATAGTTTTACTAAAAAAGGCTGGGGTTTGAAGATCCAACGCCATTGCTTTCGATATAGAAGGTGTGAAAAGTCTTTGAAAGAACGATTTCCGACTCTTGGAAACAAGGATAGTTTCTATTTTCGCAACTTCCACCAGTTTCGCGATAACCTCGGGGATGGTGTCCAGATCTCGATCATCTTTTACGGTTGGCGAGATTACATATCCGATTTTTTCGATATGGTTGAACTTACGAATGTTAAAAATCCAAGCGTCTAGTTTCGCTTTGACTTCATCTACATCCTCATGTTCATCATAGATATGGATTAATTCCAGATCTATGGTCTTATTATATAACTGTAAGAACTCTTGTAAGGTTAACAATTCATCAGGTTTGAAGTTTGTTAACAAGCCTACTTTATCACTATTTGTGGTTATGGCTATGTTCGGGATCGCAATCACCGGAATATTTGATTTTCCAATAATTAGGGCCGTATTGCTTCCCCAGAAGATATTTTTGTCTACGGATGCGCCCGTGGTGCCCATAACAATAGCTTCATAATGTCCCTGTTCGGCTTGTTGTGGGATAACTTCCTCTAGCAGCCCCCTTTCATTACTGTAGGATATGGCCAGTGTCGGGTAGGCATTTTGAAGTTTTTCGACCCATTCTTTCATGGTGATATCCGCCTTGAGGGTGTGACTGTCTTCATCGATGTTTTCCGTGTCCGAAAAACCGGAAGACAGCGCCGTGTAGCAGTGTAAGATATGAACCCCGTATTGCTGTTTTACTGCTAGTTGGGCAGCATAATCGGCGGCATGATAAGCATTGTTTGAAAAATCGGTGGGTACTAAAAGTTTCTTCATGTCTTTGAATATGAGTGCTTCTTACGTCGTAAGAGATACCTGTTTATGTGTCTTTATAACGAAGATATTTTTCCACCGAAAATTACGAAAATTTCATGGTATTGGCGCCTTGTTTGGTTAACATTTTGTCAGAATAGCGTCTACTCCTTAATATTGAGCGCAACACATTGTAAGACCAAGCATTTTTGAGTAACTTTGCCCATCAAAAAAATAGCATAGAATTCCATGACCAGTAAAGAAATACGCGAAGCTTTTTTAGCATTTTTCAAGAGTAAGGGGCATCAGATTGTGCCATCGGCGCCTGTTGTTGTTAAGAACGATCCTACTTTGATGTTCACCAATGCCGGGATGAACCAGTTTAAGGAATTGTTTTTAGGCGAAGCACAAGCCAAGTACCCACGCGTAGCCGATACACAGCGCTGTCTGCGTGTATCTGGGAAACACAATGACTTGGAAGAGGTGGGGATCGATACCTATCACCATACCTTGTTCGAGATGTTGGGGAACTGGTCGTTCGGTGATTATTTCAAGAAAGAAGCGATTGCTTGGGCTTGGGAATTGTTGACCGAAGTTTACAAGTTGGATAAAGATCGGTTGTATGTTACCATTTTTGAAGGTGATGCAAGTGAGCGCTTAGATCGTGATATGGAAGCATATGACTTTTGGAAGGCGCTTATTGCAGAGGACCGTATTCTGTTGGGTAATAAAAAGGACAACTTCTGGGAAATGGGGGAGACGGGACCGTGTGGGCCTTGTTCAGAAATTCATTTCGATATGCGTAGCGACGAAGAGCGTGCGCAAGTGAAAGGGCAGGAGCTAGTTAATGCAGACCACCCACAGGTTATTGAGATCTGGAACTTGGTATTTATGCAGTTCAATCGCCTGAAGAATGGTAGTTTAGAATCACTACCTGCTAAGCATGTGGATACGGGGATGGGCTTTGAGCGCCTTGTACGTTGTATTCAAGGGAAAACATCAAACTACGATACGGATGTTTTTCAACCTATCATTCAGTTTATCGCAGAACGTAGCGGTATTGCCTATGGTACTGATGAAAAAACTGATATTGCGATGCGCGTATTATCGGATCACATTCGCGCTGTAAGTTTTGCGATTGCGGATGGCCAATTACCATCTAATAATAAGGCTGGGTACGTTATTCGTCGTATCCTTCGTCGGGCAGTTCGTTATGCGTATACTTTCTTAGATTTTAAATCTCCATTTATCAACGAGTTGGTGCCTTTGTTGGCGGCACAGTTTGAAGGCGTGTTTGATGAATTGATCCAACAAGTGAGTTTTGTACAAAAGGTTGTACTGGAAGAGGAAGTGTCTTTTTTACGTACCTTAACTACCGGTATCCAGCGTTTTGAAAACTATGCTGCAGAACATACAAGTGTAGATGGTGAATTTGCTTTTGAATTGTTTGATACGTATGGATTCCCAATCGATTTAACGGAGCTTTTATCGCGTGAGAAAGGGCTTCAAGTGGATATGGAAGGATTTAATATCGCTTTGCAACAACAGAAGGAACGCTCCCGTGCAGCGACTGCTATTGATACGGGCGACTGGGTTGTGGTGCAGGATGATGACGAGTCGACTTTCGTTGGCTACGATTATTTGGAAGCAACAACGCAGATTTTAAAATATAGAAAAGTATCGGCTAAAGGAAAAGATCAATATCAGTTGGTGCTGTCTGTTACGCCATTTTATGCGGAGGGCGGTGGTCAGGTTGGGGATTCCGGTCTGTTGATCTCTGAAGCAAATGAGAAGGTGCATATTATCGATACAAAAAAAGAAAATGGATTGATTGTACATTTTGTAAATCAATTGCCACCGGTACTTACAGGGGATTTTCAGGCTATCGTTGATAAGACGAAGCGTGTAGATACCGAGAATAACCACTCTGCAACCCACTTGTTGCATGCTGCATTGAAACAGGTTTTAGGTGACCATGTTAACCAAAAAGGTTCTTTGGTATCGCCTAATATCTTACGTTTTGATGTCTCGCATTTTGCGAAAATCAGTTACGAGGAGATTAAACAGATTGAGGATATTGTCAACCAAAAAATCCGTGAGAATATCAGCTTGAAAGAGGAGCGTATGGTTCCGTATCAGCAAGCGATAGATTCAGGTGTTACCGCATTGTTTGGTGAGAAGTATGGCGACTATGTTCGGGTGATCACTTTTGAGGATGCCTTCTCGAAGGAATTGTGTGGCGGAACACACGTGCGTTCTACTGGTCAGATTGGATTTTTCAAGATTATCAGCGAGTCGGCTGTTGCAGCGGGGGTACGTCGTATCGAAGCAATTACTGGTACACAAGCGTATGCCGTGATTCGGGAACAGTTTGAGCTGGTTGATAAAATGCGTGAGCTGATGAATAATCCGAAGGATTTTGTTGCTTCGGTAGGCAAATTGATTGAAGATAACAGTGAGCTTCGTAAAGAGATTGAGAACGCAATCAAAGAACGTTCTTTGGCGCTGAAGAGCGACTTGGAAACGAAGTTCGAAGTAATAAACGGTGTTAATTTCTTGGCGATGCAAGTCGATCTGCCAAATGCAGATGCGGTGAAGACACTCGCGTATGCATTGAAAGGTGCGATGGATAATGTGTTTATCGTATTGGGTGCTGATTTTGACGGTAAGCCAAGTTTGACGGTTACCATTTCGGATGATTTGGCGAAAGAAAAGGGATGGAATGCTGGAACTATTGTAAAGGATTTGGCAAAAGATATTCAAGGTGGCGGGGGCGGTCAGCCGTTTTTTGCTACGGCTGGTGGAAAGTTGAGTGCTGGCCTGTCTAAAGCAATTGCGCGGGCAAAGGATTTCTTGAATTAAGATAACGAATGATATGAGAAAGATTTTAGGTTGTTTAAGTGTGCTCGGAGCTATGGCTTTCGTGAGTTGTTCAAATAAGGATGTTATTCATGTTTCTGGGCATATTGAAAACCCGGGAAATGTAAAGGTTGTCGCCTTTTACGAAGGGGATCGTAAGCTCGATTCTGTTTTTCTGGCCGACGGCAATAAATTTAAGTTTGAACGAGAGGCTACACAACCTAGATTACTTTCGCTAGCTGTTGGCAATAATAAGTATCCGATCATCCTGACACCGGGCGAGGAGCTGAAATTTGTTGCGGATATGCATAGCCCGGAGAATTATAGCGTGGAAGGGTCTGCGTTATCATCGGCATTACAAGGTTTTGCGCCATACAAGCGGAGACAGGAGTTTGTGCAAGATTCGCTACAGTCTGCTTTTGCGAAGGCGACGGCAGATAAAAGCTCTGAGGAAATCGAAAGTTTACGTTTTGCTTACTTGACGGAGTTTAAAGCGAAGCTTGCTCAATATACGACGCAAGCCGTTGATTTTGCGAGCAAGCATAAGAATCTAGCGGGCTTCTATGCCATCAGTACGTTGGATCCCGAAGTGGCAGAACGTGAAATCTTAGCCTATGCGGAGGAGATTAAAGATCAGTTTACAGAAAATAGGTATGTATCTCAATTTAAGGAAGAGGCAGCTAAGTTAAAGCGCTTAGCGATAGGGCAACCGGCTCCAGCATTTGATTCCTTTACACCAGATAATAAACCGGTGAAGCTTGCGGATTTCAAAGGTAAATATGTGTTGGTTGACTTTTGGGCTTCTTGGTGTGCTCCGTGTCGACAAGAAAATCCGAACCTTGTAAAACAATACAATACGTATAAGGATAAAGGGTTTACTGTTCTGGGGGTTTCCCTGGATAATAATCCAGGAAGCTGGATGCGTGCTATTAAGGACGATGGTTTGACATGGCCACAGGTCTCTGACTTACAAGCTTGGAGCTCAGCACTTGTGGTAGACTATAAGATAAAAGCGATCCCTACATCTTACTTGTTGGATCCGGATGGGATTATTATTGCTAAAAACCTTCGAGGAAAGGAATTGGAAAGATTTTTAGAACAAACTTTG
Organism: Sphingobacterium psychroaquaticum; assembly: GCF_004421025.1. Lineage (NCBI taxonomy): Bacteria > Pseudomonadati > Bacteroidota > Sphingobacteriia > Sphingobacteriales > Sphingobacteriaceae > Sphingobacterium > Sphingobacterium psychroaquaticum. Next base: position 848,884 of record NZ_CP038029.1, read on the forward strand.
CGTTAATATTTATGTTTATCTATTGTTAACACTTAACAATATGATAACACTACATTAACTTTGATTTACCATTTAGTACATAATTTAGCAAAAAAACAAGTATGAGTGCCAAACAGAAAATACTAGTGGTAGATGATGAACGTGATATCGTTGATTTGATCTCCTACAATTTAACAAAAGAAGGATATCAGGTCTATCAGGCTCATAATGGCAAAGAAGGTATTGAGATCGCTAAACAGGTAAATCCGGATTTAATCATTTTGGATGTTATGATGCCTGGCATGGATGGTATTGAGGCTTGCCGCTTAATGCGATCAATGCCTGAGTTTAAGCATACCTTTATGGTCTTTTTGACGGCTCGTAGTGAGGAATATTCTGAAATAGCTGGTTTTAATGTAGGGGCGGATGACTATATCGCCAAACCTATTAAGCCCCGCGCATTGATGAGTCGTATTAACGCTATTTTACGTAGAAATGCGAGCGAGACGGTGGTGGAGAGTAGTGATAAGCTGGATATCATGGACTTGGTTATCGATCGGGATTCCTTTTTGGTTTATCGTGGAACGGAGAAGATCGTCCTTGCTAAAAAAGAGTTTGAGTTGCTTTATCTTTTAGCATCTAAGCCAAATAAAGTGTTTACGCGGGAGCAGATCCTTAAAGCGATATGGGAAGATTCTGTCGTTGTTACTAACCGCACGATTGATGTACACATTCGTAAGTTACGTGAAAAAATTGGTGAGAATTATGTGTTTACCGTTAAAGGTGTAGGCTACAAATTTGAGCTGAACTAGTATAGAACAATACAAAGAAATTATTGCATGTATCCCTGATCAATTTGGTCGGGGATTTTTTTGTCCTGTGCGTTTTGACAGAACGAGATACTGATGATCTTTGACATTGGTTTGATGTGATTTTCTTCCTAAAATTCGGTTTTTAGGATAATAAAGGTTAAATTGTAAAGAACATGTTAACTTGTTGTTTGTTAATATTATGCAAATAAATTAGTCTATGGAGCATCAACACGAAATGAAAAATGGCGCCTGTGCAATCTGTGGTCAGACCGAGAAAGTATATATGAATGCCGGAGCAGGTCATTTGATAAAGGATACGAAAACGAAGAAGAAAAAAGCCGAAAGTCACGCTGGGCACGACCATGATCACGACCACAGCCATGAGCTTGAGGGCGGTTTGGTCAAACTGTTTACACCAGCGATCATCAGTTTAGTTTTATTATTGACTGCTTTGGCATTAGACCATTGGGTAAAACCGGACTGGTTTGCGGGATGGGTTCGTTTTATTTGGTATGTACTTGCTTATGTCCCGGTGGGTCTCCCCGTCTTGAAGGATGCCTATACAAGTATCTTGAGAGGCAACTTTTTCTCTGAATTTTTCTTGATGGGGATTGCGACGCTAGGGGCCTTTGCCATTGCAGAGTACCCAGAGGCGGTAGCTGTCATGCTTTTCTATGCTGTAGGAGAGAATTTTCAGACCCTTTCCGTTTCGCGTGCAAAAGCCAATATTAAAGCGCTTTTAGATCAACGTCCGGACGAAGCGACTATCCGTGTAGGGGCAGCGACGAAAGTAATAAAAGCGGAGGAGGTTACCATTGATGATGTCATCCTGCTTAAACCGGGTGAGAAATTAGCATTGGATGGCGTACTCATCAGTAGTTCAGCTTCTTTTAATACGGCTGCGTTGACTGGAGAAAGTAAGCCGGACACGAAGAAGGAAGGAGAGGCTGTATTGGCGGGCATGATCAATCTGAATACGGCGTCTGAGGTGCGTGTGACAGCGGCTTACGAAGATAGTAAACTGAGTAAAATCCTAAAGTTGGTCGAGGATGCGACTGCGCAGAAAGCGCCAACCGAACTTTTTATTTCTAAGTTTGCGAATATATATACACCGATCGTGGTGTTTCTGGCGATTGCGATCGCATTATTACCCGCTCTTTTTGTGCAGGATTATGAATTCCGTGATTGGTTGTACCGAGGTTTGATCTTTCTGGTGATCTCTTGTCCGTGTGCGCTGGTTATTTCTATTCCGCTAGGTTATTTTGGTGGTATTGGGGCGGCCAGTAAGAATGGTGTACTGGTGAAGGGAAGTAATTTCCTCGATGTGCTTGCGAGTGTTAAACATGTGGTCATGGATAAGACGGGTACTATGACCGAGGGTGTATTTGCCGTACAGGAGATCCATTTCAAAAATCATATGGACCAGGCAACGCTGATGCGGTACGTGGACGCGATAGAATCGTACAGTACGCACCCTGTGGCGACTGCAATTCATCAGTATGTAGGCGAAGAGGGCGAGAAAGTGGTTGTCTCTGGCGTGGAAGAAGTTGCGGGACGCGGTTTACGTGGCTTGGTGGAGAACAAGGAGCTCTTGGTCGGGAATTTTAAACTACTGGACAAGTTTGATATTTCTTATGATGTTGACCCTAATTCTATTGTTTACACGACTATTGCGGTGGCGTATGATGGTTTATTTCAAGGTTACTTAACCATTGCTGATAAAATTAAAGAAGACGCTGCACAGACGATTAAACGACTTCATGATTTGGGCGTCCAGACCACCATGTTGAGTGGGGATAAGAGCACGGTGGTAAAATATGTAGCGGATCAGCTGGAGATTGATAATGCTTATGGTGATCTTTTACCCGAGGATAAGGTAGCTTATTTTAAAGATATTAAAGTGGCTGATGGGGCTAAAGTTGCTTTCGTCGGCGATGGCGTAAACGATGCGCCTGTGGTGGCTTTAAGTGATGTGGGGATTGCGATGGGTGGTCTAGGAAGTGACGCCACGATAGAGACGGCCGATGTGGTGATTCAAGATGATAAGCCAAGTCGGATACCTGTAGCCATCAATATTGGTAAACGTACGAAACAGATTGTTTGGCAAAATATTACCATGGCATTCGTTGTAAAGGCGATTGTTTTGGTCTTGGGTGCCGGTGGTCTGGCAACCATGTGGGAGGCGGTTTTTGCGGATGTCGGGGTTGCACTATTAGCAATCTTAAATGCTGTACGTATTCAACGGATGAAATTCTAACGACAGACTTGTCATTAAAATCCCCCGAGGACAATCTGTCCTTGGGGGATTTTTTATATAGGAGATAGGTTACGTTTGTGGTTTCCTACATATACAATCGGTGATATGCCAAGGGGGTCTTTCCGGTATATAGTTTGAAGTCTTTGAGGAAATGGTTGGCATCGTAGTACCCGGTTGAAACAGCTACATTCATCAGGTTGGGCGTACCGGAGCTAGTCAATATGCGGTGGGCTTCTAGGAACCGGTGCATTTGGATGTATTCTTTTGGTAGAAGCCCTATGTTCTTTATAAAGAAGCGCTCGAGCCATTTATAATTTACGCCAGTATTTCTGATGAGGGTCGAGACCGTATCTGTTCCCTGTGCCCGTTGCATATACATTAATGTTGCTCGTAACTCATCCTGGCTTTGTGGCTCCTTTACGACGTGTCTGATATGGTTTTCGATAAAGATGGTTTTTTCTTTTATCGTGTTGCACGTGAAAAAGTCTTGTACCGCGAAACCATTCTTCTGTGCGAGGTGTTCAAAGGGGACGACTGCCTGGTGCCGAAAATATTGTGTATTGATCGTAAACAACTGGTAAAAGGCTTTGGGGTGAAAGCGTACAATAAAGAGTTGGTCGATATGGTTGTATTCGACATATGTGTTTTTAATGGCTCCCCCATTAACCCAGGCTCCTTGAATGTGCGTTGTGCTGTTTGCTGCAATTACAGATGCCGTATCTCGGTATTTTGGGAGAAATACAATCGCTGGGAAACCATCATTGAAAATGAGGTGTCGTTGTTGTACTGCTTCTTTTTTGAACACATAAAAGCCCTCGATGATGGAGGTCAGTTCTGGTGATGGACTGATTCGGTATCCTGTATCGTTAAATTCCGCTTGTTGTATTTTTTGCAGATAGTTAATGGGCATGACACAAAGGTACGACAATTGTCGACGAAAGGGATGTTTACCCGCTGTCTAATATTTACTATGTACCTCTTTTAAATAAGCTTAGCTTTGTTATATAGGAGGATAATGACATGATTATTAAAACAGAAGCGGAGCTGTTGGGCATGCGGCAGGTGAGTGAGGCTGTTGCGCATACATTAAGGCAGATGCGGGACTATACGGAGGTCGGTAGGTCAACGAAAGAAATCGATGATTATGGGAAGCAGTTGTTGCTGGCGTATGGTGCAAAGTCCGCACCGTTCGAAACGTATGGCTTTCCAGGCTTTACTTGTATCAGCGTTAATGGTGAGTTTGCGCATGGGATTCCTTCGGATCAGGTGAAGCTTAAGAATGGAGATATTATCAATATCGATGTATCAGCAGAGTTGAATGGCTTCTGGGCGGATAACGGGTGTTCGTTTATTGTGGGTGATGATACGCAAGGCCTACAACATTTGGTGGATACTTCCAGAAGTATATTGTTAGACGCTATTGGACAGATTCGAGGCGGGATGCTTATATGTGATCTCGGAGGGCGGATTGAAAAGGGAGCTAAGCAGGCGGGTTAGACCGTTATCCGTGATTTAGGTGGGCATGGTGTAGGGCGTAGCTTGCATGAGGAGCCCGACGCTATTATGAACTATTACGACCGTGATGATCGGAAACGCCGCTTTCGCAAAGATTCCGTGGTGGCGATCGAGACGTTTATTTCTACGGTATCGACGTTGACGAAAACGTCAGCGGACGGATGGGGGTTCAGTGGTAATAAGGGCGGTTTTGTGGCGCAGCACGAGCATACCTTGTTGGTTACTGCCGGAGAGCCTATAATCTTGACCGTCGCGAATGGGATTTAGCAGTTTTGATTATTTGTCAGGGTTAGATATCGCTAACGATTTTAAGATGTGGTATTCTAGTGAAATGCTTTTTGTTGAGTGTTGCAATGGGGATTTTGTAGACAACGCAGGTTGCTGCAATAAAAATATCTCTAAATTCAATCATTTCATTACTGCGCCTTAGTTTGTGATAAATCTCAGCAGCTTTTAAAGCTATTTCTTTTGAGAATGAGAGTACAGGGAGATCCTCAGTCAAAAGTTTAAGATCATTTTGTTTCTCTTTAGTTGTGGCTCCCATGTAAAGCTCGTACAGAGAAACAGAAGAAATAAAAAGTTGCTGTGTATTTGAAATACGGTATAATGTAGAAGCTGTTTTATTGGAGATTCGAAGATGTTCTATGAATAGGCTCGTGTCAATTACCATTTTGGTATCTTTATACCAGTAATTGTTCCACTCACTTTTTTTAGAATCTCCAAATCTTGCTTAGACCAAGTGCTGATTTTCTTGAGTTTTTGTTTATACTTATTGCTGTTGAATTCATCTTCTTTAGAATAGGATATACCTTGATCATTTAAGAATTTTTTTATGAGTGTGCTTTTCTTCTTTGGTATGTTTAGTATTAACTTATCCATAATCATGAAGTTACGAATTATTTTCGTATATGCTGCTTACTGCCGGAGAGCCTATAATCTTGACCGTCGCGAATGGGGTTTAAGGAGATGGAATTTTAATTAAAAAGTGCTTCTCACAGCAGAAAAAGAGGCCTGCTGAAAAATAAATACGCTAAAAACCAGCAACTTTGTAAAAACATTACAAATATGTTTTGGAAAAACTGAAACAAGCCCTATATTTGCATCGTTATCAAAAGAAACAGCTTGCCCAGCTGGCGGAATTGGTAGACGCGTTGGTCTCAAACACCAATATCTTCGGATGTGCCGGTTCGACTCCGGCGCTGGGTACTAAAAGCCTCTTTACGAAAGTAAGAGGCTTTTTTTATTGTCCTTGCCTCAACAAGAGGACAACGTGCACATAGACTTATTATGGGATCCTTCGTAGTCCCTTTTGAATAAGAATATAATGATCTTTTAAGGGAAATTTGCTCCTGTTCCTCCATGTCTCTTGGTCTGCTATCTGCCCCTGTAACAACGAAAGGAAAAAAAATAAATCGATTTTTCCGAGCTATGCTTTATTTTTGCATCGATGAATAAAATTATCCTGCACAAAGGAAAAGACAAAGCCGCCTGGCAACTGCACCCATGGGTGTTTTCGGGTGCAATCAAGCATATTCAAGGTTCGCCTACCAACGGTGAAGTTGTAGAAGTATTTAATATCGATAATGAATTTATTGCATATGGCGTTTACAGTGGACTGTCTCGTGTCGCGGTACGTTTGTTGGAATGGCATCCCGATAAGCATATTGATGAGAGTTGGTGGCGCGATCGCGTTCGTCGGGCTGTGGCACAGCGGAAACACCTATTGAATGAATCAAACGATACGTGTCGGCTTATCTTTGCTGAAGCCGATTTTATCCCCGGACTTATAGCTGATAAGTATGCCGATTTTATCTCTATCCAGGTACATGCTGCTGCTGTAGAGCGTGTCAAGGAATGGATTGTAGACGAATTGGCAACGCTCTTGAAACCACGTGGAATCTATGAACGCAGTGATCTGAAATCGCGTGAGCATGAAGGTCTGCAGGATACAAATGGTGTTGCCTACGGCGAAGTACCACCTGAGTTTGTGGATGTTATTGAGAACGGTATCAAATATCAGATCAATATTTTGGAAGGACAGAAGTCTGGCTTTTATTGCGATCAACGTGAGAATAGAGCCTTGACAGCACAGTATGTGAAAGGAAAGCGAGTATTGGACTGTTTTAGCTATTCCGGAGGTTTTACATTAAATGCTTTACGGGCAGGTGCTGCTTCTGTCGTTGCTGTGGATAGCTCGGCATTAGCGATTGAAACATTAAAAAGGAATGTTGAAGTTAATAGCTTTGATACCAACACATATAAGGCTGTTCAATCGGATGTAAATAAATATTTACGTCAGCTGGGAGAAGAAGGGGAGAAATTTGATGTTATCGTATTAGACCCGCCAAAATATGCGCCATCCCGATCCGCGCTTGATAAAGCTTCAAGAGCATATAAAGACTTAAATAGAAGAGGATTGATGCTCTTAGAGAGCGGTGGTCTGTTGGCTACATTCTCTTGCTCGGGCGCGATGGATATCGAAACCTTCAAACAAGTTATTGCTTGGGCAGCCTTGGATGCCGGCAAAGAAATTCAATATATACGTCAGTTCACGCAACCGGAAGACCATCCTGTTCGCGCTTCCTTTCCAGAAGGGGAGTACCTGAAAGGATTGTTGGTGCGCGTGGTGTAGCGATCACCTATTCAAAGGAACTGCCCCGTCAAGTGAGAAGTGACGGCGCAGTTTTTATTACTCTTTATCTTTAGCAGATTGCCACTTTTTGCTGCCAGCCTGAGCTATGTCATACTGAGCCTGTCGAAGTGCTGTCGAAGTGTTTTGTAAACTCTGCTAGCGCGAGCCTGCCTGCGGTAGGCAGGTTTTCAACTTGTGCTTTGGGCGGGTGAGACACGAGCTACAAGCTCGCGCCAGCATGAGTCGAAATAAGGATTAATTAACTTCTTAACCCCTATTTAACAAGGTCGAGCCAAGCTTGAGCCATTAGGTTGGCGCCTGCCATGGTTGTATGCACGCCATCCGTGGTCCACACATCTCCAGCACCTCGTTTTCCGGCTTGATCGAATACCTGCTGATACGGTAGAAATACCGCATTAAATTCTTTTGCAACCTCTTTCGCCGCTTGTTGATAACCCAAGAAATCAGGATACCAATCGTCTGTTACATATTTTACATTTTTGACACCAAACGGTTCCGCTATAATCAGCCGTACATGGGGGAGCTTCGATAGCGTACCCTCTAAAAGCTGTTGGTATTGTCCCTTATATAATGCTGGTGTGTTTATTGCACCTTTGTCTTTTGTGCGCCAGAAGTCATTTACACCAATCATAATACTTAAGACGGTGGGTTGTAAGTCAATCGTATCACGTTGCCAACGTTCTTGTAAGTCTGGTACACGATTGCCGCTAATACCTCGGTTATAGACTTTGATGTTCTTATCAGCAAATTTATTGAGCAGCGTTCCTGCAGCAATCATGGCGTAGCCACTTCCAAAGCCATTTGCCGTATTTGGATTTAATTGTTCGCGGTTACGGCCTGCATCGGTAATAGAGTCCCCTTGAAATAGAATAATATCATCTTTCTGGATACTGATCTTAGGTGCCAGTGCATTCGTGTCGGATGCCCGTACCAAGCCAGGGGCCAATGCGGCACCACCGAGGGTGAGGAGTCCTTTGGTTATAAAATTTCTTCTAGTTTCCATGGTTTAAGTAGGTTTATGAAGAAATAAAAGTAACCTTTTTAACAGAACTTTTCAATCGCTTCATTGATTATTTTACAAGCGTCTTGAATTTCGGCGATCGATATCGTTAGAGGCGGTGCGACGCGGAGTGCTGTTTCACAATGTAAGTACCAGTCGATCATCAGCCCTTGTTCGGCGCAGTATGAACTTACGGCATATACTTGATCAAATGTTTCCAACTGTAGGCACATCATCAAGCCGAGACCACGAATTTCCTTAATCTTTGGGGTCTGCAGCAGAGATCGGAAAAGATCAGCTTTCTCTTGTACCGTTTCTAGGAGCTTCTCTTCTTGAATTACCTGTAAGGAAGCTTGTGCTGCAGCGCAGCTGACAGGATGTCCTCCAAATGTTGTGATATGGCCCAGCATTGGATTATCCTTAATGACATCCATAATCTCCTTGCGTGCGACAAAGGCACCCAATGGCATACCACCACCAATACCTTTAGCTAACATCAGGATATCGGGTACGATTCCAAAATGCTCGAATGCAAACATCTTTCCTGTGCGCCCGAAGCCCGTTTGGATTTCGTCAAATATTAAGAGCGTGCCCGTTTCATCACAACGCGCGCGTAACGCTTGCATATAAGATGCGCTAGGAACGCGGACACCAGCCTCACCTTGTATCGCTTCGACGATTACGGCTGCTGTATCGGTGGTAATTGAAGCTAATGCAGCTTCATCATTGAAGTCGATGAAATCTATTTCCGGCAGGAGCGGGGCATACGCTTCGTGATAAGCCTTGTTGCCAATAAGGCTCAAGGCACCTTGCGTACTGCCGTGGTAGGCATGGTTTGCGGCGATAATCTGTCGGCGTCCCGTGAACTTTTTAGCAATCTTCATGGATCCTTCCACCGCCTCTGCGCCACTGTTCGTTAAATAAACCGATTGAAAGCTATCTGGTAGGGTTGCCAAAAGGTTGGTAGCAAACTGAACCTGTGGTGCTTGAACAAATTCGCCATACACAGTTACATGTAGATAGCGTTCTAGTTGTTCCTGAATCGCGGCTATTACTTTAGGATGGCGATGGCCAATGTTGCTTACATTAAAACCAGATACCAAGTCCATATATTTTTCGCCTTTCGGGCCATATAGGTAAACGCCCTCGGCTTTAACAATTTCAAACAATCGCGGTGAATTGGATGTTTGTGCTGTATTCTGTAAGAATAATTCTCTATTGCTTATCATGATCGTACTGGAAAGGTACAAAGTTACGTATAGAAAAATAAAAAGGGGTTGAAAACAACCCCTGTAATTACTTTTGTATTCTCTTGATGAGAATTTCAGTGAAATTTTGTTCTATCTCGAAGAATTGCGAAGCTCGGGACTGACCGATTACATCGGCGAAGCGTTTTCGATATTGTTTCTTGAGGTCTACTTCTTGCGAATCATATGAAATAACGTCTCTTCGTCCTGCAGCTAATGAGTTCACTCCCCTCGGGGCAGCGGCTCCCTCTCTTCTTGCCGATTTAATTTCCCACATCTCTTTATTATACTGATTGTAGATCGGAAAGAATTTTTGCGCCTCTGCTTGGCTTAGGTTCATTTCTTTCGTGATGTAAGCTATTTTCTCGTTTTCAATAGCGGCAAATCTCTTTGAATTCGGTGACTGTGCATGCACCGCTTGTAAAGAAAGGAAACCTGCACAAATTATTGTCAATAAATACTTAATACTCCACATTACAACATGTATTTTAAATAGTCTTCTATATCATCCTTATCTACATTTTTGCCAATTTCTTCTTCATCTTTTGGTTGATAGATAGATTTCATAACATACATAAGGTCATTACTGTCCATTGAATATGCGAGATAGTTCAATATCTCCGCATCGGATACTTGCTGTAAAGGCGCTTGTGCAGCTACTGTTTGCGGATCTTCCGTAACAATGGCTTGGTACGAGGTTACACCGAGTACCGTTGCGACACAGGCTGCCGCAGCATATTGAACCCATTTCTGAAAATTCAAACGACGCACAGGTGTTGTTACCTGTGGTGCACTGGTTTTGGCCTTTATTTCTTTTGTTAAGTTTTCAAGATAACCGTTCGGCATCGAAAACCCTGTTTCTTGGACACGATCCCGTAAAGCAGCTTCTCGTACCTGGCCATGGATGTTGTTTTCAAGCTCGTCAAAATACCCTGTAGGAACGGTAAAGGACTCCGCAGGAAGTAAGTTGTCGAATTTGACTTGTACACGTATGCTGGCAGAAAGGGTGTCGAAATAATCTTCAGGAACACTAAAGCCATCCGATGTGTGAGACCCAATTTGTTTGTCAAGCTTTACTGTGGACAGGATTTGTTGCTCTAGGTTTTGAAAGTACTTTTCGGGAACCGTGAAAGAAGAAGCTGCCCCATCGCGCAGTTTCTCTAGTTGTACTTGACTATTGATCTTTTGGGATAAATCAGCGAAGTATTCTGGAGGAACAGCGAAAGGATTCACACGCATTACATCAGGAAGATTTAGATCTTCCATGTCATCATGATATGTGTTGTTCTCTTTCATAGTATCTTATATAGATGCCCGAAACCCGTAAAGGTTTAATCGTGTGTAACAAAAAAGTTCTCTATTTTTTTGACAGCAAGATGATAAGATGCTTTCAAAGCTCCGACACTGGTCCCTAGAATATCTGAAATCTCTTCGTACTTCAGATCTTCAAAATATTTCATATTGAAGACCAATCGTTGTTTTTCAGGTAAGGTTAGTAGTGCTTGTTGCAGTTTCATTTGCGCTGCATCGCCGTTAAAATAGCTGCCTTCCGTTAGGGTGTCAGCAAGATAAGCAGAACTGTCGTCATCCAACGACACGTTCTGCTTTTGTTTTTTCTTGTTCAGAAAGGTGATACACTCGTTGGTCGCAATACGATATAACCACGTGTATAGTTGTGAATCTTCCCGGAATTTCCCGAGGTTTCTCCACACCTTGATAAACACATCCTGAACGACATCGTCGGCGTCGTCATGGTCAATAACCATGCGACGGACGTGCCAGTATATTTTTTGTTGATATTTTTTTAGTAAATAGCCGAATGCCTCTTCGCGTGTTTGCTCATCAGCAAATTTTGATATGATTAAGGCGTCTTCCATTTGCGCAAAAAAATTATTTTCTAGTGATTACTTTGCGAGCAGCAGCTACGATAGATGTTGCATTTAAGCCGTATTTCTCCATCAATTGTGCTGGTGTACCTGACTCACCGAAGCTGTCATTAACCGCAACAAACTCTTGTGGAGCTGGAAGTTTAGTCGCTAACAATTGTGCTACGCTATCACCCAATCCGCCTAAACGGTTATGCTCTTCTGCCGTTACTACACATCCCGTTTTTGTCACTGATTTTAAAACAGCTTCTTCGTCCAAAGGTTTGATGGTATGGATATTTATTACTTCGGCATTGATACCTAGTTTTTCCAGCTCTTCACCCGCTTGGATCGCTTCCCATACTAAATGACCTGTTGCAATGATGGTTACATCTGTACCTTCATTTAACATGACTGCTTTACCGATTTCAAACTTCTGATCGGCAGGCGTGAAGTTAGGAACAACCGGACGGCCAAAGCGTAGGTACGCTGGACCTTCGTGGTTTGCCAAAGCAATAGTTGCTGCTTTGGTTTGGTTGAAATCACAAGGGTTGATTACCGTCATGCCTGGAAGCATTTTCATCAAACCGATATCTTCTAAGATTTGGTGTGTCGCACCGTCTTCACCTAACGTTAAGCCAGCATGCGAAGCACAGATCTTTACGTTCTTATCTGAATAAGCGATAGACTGACGGATCTGATCGTAAACACGACCTGTTGAGAAGTTCGCAAATGTTCCAGTGAAAGGAATTTTACCACCAATGGTAAGACCAGCAGCAATACCCATCATGTTGGCTTCAGCAATACCAATTTGGAAAAAACGCTCCGGAAAAGCATTGATAAAGTCGTTCATCTTTAACGAACCAATTAAGTCCGCACATAAAGCGACAACATTTTCGTTTTGTTTTCCGGCTTCCAATAAACCCGCACCGAAACCTGAGCGTGTATCTTTTGACTCCGTATATGTATACTTTTTCATTTTCTTAATCTAAAATCTATTTTAATAATCGCCCAACGTTCTTGGTAACTGGTTCAATGCTGTCTCTAATTGTTCATCATTTGGTGCAACACCGTGCCATTTATGTGAACCCATCATGAAGTCTACACCATTACCCATCTCCGTATGTAGTAAGATGATAACAGGTTTGCCTTTACCGGTTAGGGATTTCGCTGTGTCAATTCCTTCCACGACAGAAGCCATGTCATTTCCTTTCAGGACATCCAATACTTCCCAGCCAAAAGCTTCCCATTTAGCGCGTAAGTCGCCCAATGATAAAACTTGGTCGGTGGAACCATCGATCTGCGCTCTGTTGTAGTCTACAGCGGCAATAATATTATCCATTTTATTATGAGGTGCATACATTGCTGCTTCCCATACCTGTCCTTCTTGCAACTCGCCATCGCCCATTAAAACATAAACCAAGCTGTTGTCGTTGTTTAGTTTTTTTGCTTGAGCAGCACCAAGCGCTACCGAAAGGCCTTGGCCTAAAGAACCTGAAGCGACACGGATTCCCGGAAGGTGTTCGTGTGTTGTCGGGTGACCTTGAAGACGAGAGTTGATCTTTCTGAATGTCGCAAGCTCGCTCACCGGAAAGTAACCCGCTCTAGCTAAAGTACTGTAGAAAACAGGTGAAATGTGACCATTAGAAAGGAAGAATAAATCTTCGCCGATACCATCCATGTTGAAAGAAGGATCGTGCTTCATCGCATGAAAATACAAGGCTACGAAATAATCCGTACAACCTAATGAACCACCAGGGTGACCAGATTGGCAAGCGTGTACCATACGTACGATATCACGTCTTACTTGTGATGCAATCTGTTCAAGTTTGTTTATATCTGCACTCATTTTAAATATAATGTTTCTATTATTTTGGAGGTAAAGTTAATGATTTTTAACAGAGTAGGGGGGATAAAATTGAATAAAAAAGAGCCGCAACATTTTCGTTGCGGCTCTCTGATATTTTGTATGTTTTTGGGTTTCCTTACATGGCTTCAGCAACAACCTCTTCTACCTCAGGTACCATACGTTTTAGCAAGCCTTCAATGCCTGCTTTAAGGGTGATGGTAGAAGACGGGCATCCACTGCATGAACCGCGTAGCTCTACCGTTACAATACCGTTTTCAAAAGATTTGTATGCAATAGCACCACCATCTTGCTCTACTGCTGGACGTACGTAATCATGTAATACCTGTTGTATTTTGATTTCTGTTTCCGTTCCTTCGAATGCAACATCCTCGTCGTGCTCTACTGGTTTAACCGCTAATTCAGATTCTACGGCACCTTTAACGAAATCTTTTAAGAGCGGTTCAATGTCGGACCAATCCGTTTCATCGGTCTTGGTAACCGTAACGAAGTTGCTCGCAAAGAAGACCCCATTCACAAAATTGAACTTGAAAAGCTCTCTTGCGAATTCAGATTCTTGTGCTTTTTCCTTGGTTGGGTAATCCAAACTGCCGTTTATCAACAATTTGTTAACAAGGAACTTCATGGTTGAAGGGTTCGGTGTTGTTTCTGTATATACGTTAATAGTTGCCATATTTTGCTGTAATATCTGTTGTTAATATACAAAGAGAACGTTGAGCATTCGACTTAATTGTCTCTTTTTGTTTGCTGTACGGTCTACTTCTAGACGACAAATATACACGAAAAGTGTACTATTGCTCGTCATCTATTCGTCAAAGCTTACGCGTTTACACCGGTGTAGTTGCTCGGCGATATTTGTTTGATCTCTGCTTTGATTTCATCCGAAACATTTAACCCGTCTACAAAGACAGCGATAGTTTCTTGCGTTACGGTCGTGTTTGTTCTTGTTAAGTCTTTTAATGCTTCGTATGGCTTAGGGTATCCTTCACGGCGCAAGATCGTTTGGATAGCTTCGGCTACTACGGCCCAGTTATTTTCTAAATCTTTTTGTAAAGCAGATTCGTTTAAAATCAACTTGCGCAAGCCACGTAGAGTCGATTTTATAGCGATCAATGTGTGTGCAAATGGGACACCAATATTACGTAATACGGTAGAGTCCGTTAAGTCGCGCTGTAATCTCGAGATTGGTAATTTCGCTGCCAAGTGTTCAAAGATTGCGTTAGCTATTCCCAGGTTTCCTTCTGCATTTTCAAAGTCAATCGGGTTTACCTTGTGTGGCATGGCCGAAGAACCAATCTGTCCAGCGGTGATCTTTTGTTTGAAATAATCCATGGAAATATATGTCCAGATATCACGGCATAAATCGATCAGGATATTGTTAATACGTTTGAAGGCGTCGCAGCTCGCCGCAAAATTATCGTAGTGTTCGATTTGCGTTGTGGTTTGTGAGCGAGATAAGCCCAAGGATTCATTCACAAATTTATTTCCGAATGCAACCCAGTCGTTTTTCGGGTAAGCCACGTAATGTGCATTGAAGTTCCCTGTAGCTCCTCCAAATTTGGCTGAATATGGTACTTGTTGCAATGCGTTTAATTGTTTTTCGATACGTTCAATAAAAACGTAGATTTCTTTTCCTAAGCGCGTTGGTGAAGCAGGCTGTCCGTGTGTACGAGCCAGCATTGGAATCTCCGTCCAAGCTGTGGACAAGGATTTTAATTCATTCAGCAATTCCTCGATACTTGGTAGGTACGATTGGTTGATCGCTTCTTTCCAGGAGTAGGGGATTGCCGTATTATTTATATCCTGCGATGTTAATCCGAAGTGGATAAACTCTAAAGAGTCGTGCAGGCCTAATTTTTCGAATTCATTTTTTAAGAAGTACTCAACAGCCTTTACATCATGGTTGGTTACCTTTTCTGTATCTTTTATCCATTGTGCATCTTCCAAAGAGAAGTTTTTGTAGATATTACGTAGTTTCTCATTTAATGAGCCATCAAAGTGTGCTAACTGTGGTATGCCCGATTCGCTCAGTGCAATGAAGTATTCTACTTCGACTAATACACGGTACTTTATTAAAGCGAATTCGGAGAAGAAATTGGACAATTCGTTTGTTGCATTGTGATATCTTCCGTCGATAGGGGTTACTGCAGTCAGTGCTGATAAGTTCATGATGATGAATAATTTTTATTGATAGTGCAAAAGTAAGAAAATCTAGAGGATAAACGTATATAAAACACGAAAGCCCGTACCGCAAGGTACAGGCTTTCGCAAAATCGTTAAATAATATTCGGATTACTGAACGTTTTTAGCAACTGAATCAACAGCAGCTTTAGCTGAATCAGCTACAGCACCTACTGTAGAATCTGCAACAGCAGCAACTGAATCAACAGCACCTTCAACTGCAGTAGCAACTGAATCAGCAGCAGCTTCAGTTTTAGTTTCTGCGCCACCACATGAAGCGAAAGCGATAGTTAAAGCTAATCCTAAAAATCCGAATTTGAATAAATTTTTCATCTTTTTAATTTTCTATTTTAATTGAAACAAATTTGTTTATTATCCTTTTATACCGGTAACCTCGAAAGGTAACCCAACTTTTAAAGAAAAAAATAAATAAACTAAAATATCCTGATTTTCACGCATTTAGTTTCTTTAATTCCTTAAAGCCGGCGCAAATATAATACTGTTTTGTCGAATTGCAACATTTTTGTGAAAAAATATTTTCAAAACAAAAAACTTTTGAGATTCTACCGTATAAATAGCCGTTAAGGATGCATTAGCGCGGCTTCAGGTCCCAGGTGTTGCAAAAAAAAGACCCGATTTTTTGTCGGGTCTTTCTATAAGGTTACTTGTTTTTATTTTGCTGATTGGCCTGTTGTTGGCGCATCATGTCTTCCATCTTTTGTTGGAAGGAAGATTTCTTTTTCGTCGTCTCTTTTGGATTCTTTTTGTTGTTCTCAATCTTAGCCAAGATTTTGTCATCATCTACAAATTGACGAATAATAACCTGAGTTAAGAATGTTAATACCGCTGCCAAGAAGTAGTAGTAGTTCAGACCAGCAGGGAAGCTGTTCAACACGAAGAAGAATACAAGCGGCATGATGTAACCGATATATTTCATCTGGTTGTTGGCAGCGCCTGAAGTAGCGTTATTGTACCAGGTCGTAAGCAACGTTGTTAGGGTCATCAGCACGCACATCAATGAGATATGGCTGATACCGAAAATAGGAGCGAAGGTAATCGGCGTATCGTAGGTCGATAGATCTTTTACCCATAGGAAGCTTTCTCCGCGCAACTCGAATAAATTCGGGAAGAAGAAGAAGAAGGCTAATGTGAATGGCATTTGCAATAACAATGGTAAACATCCACCGAGTGGGTTTACACCCGCTTGTTTGTAGAGTTTCATTGTTTCTTGTTGCAATAGCATCGGGTTATCTTCACCTACCTTTTCCTTGATTTCATCAATTTGCGGCTTTAAAACACGCATTTTTGCCATCGACTGGTACGATTTGAACGTAAGTGGGAACAAAATACCTTTCAGGAAGATGGTTAAAATCAAGATAATGATACCATAGCTTAAGCTAAAGCCATCTAAGAAGTCGAAGATAGGTACCGTAATAAATTTGTTGATCCATCCCATTGGTCCCCAACCCATATTAATGATTTTTTGGAAATCATCGCCTTGCGCTTTTAAGACCTTGTATTTGTTTGGACCGAAGAAAAAGCTAAAGTTATAGTTATTGTCCTTTTGAGAAGAGAACTCTACATCTGCGGTAGCTGTATAGTGTTTTACTACATGATCCTGTGTGCCAAAGTTAACCGCTAGTTTTGCATTACTTAATGGCTGCTTGCTGGAGAGTACTGTAGAGAAGAAATGTTGCTTAAAGGCTACCCAATTAAGTTTTTCGTCCAGTTCTTCTTTGTCGTCTCCTGTTTCAGAAAGGTGATCGACACTACCTGCTGCATTTTTGAAAAAGATAGTAGATTTCTCACGCTCTGATTTCGCATTGAATTCTTTTTGTAGCAACGTCGTTTCCCAGTTTAATACGAGGGAACTTGTCTTTACGTCCATTAGGTTTTGGATACCGACAGTCTTTACGTCAAGACCGAGGTTGTAATCTTTACCTTTAATGGAGTAGGTATATTCGATGTACTGATTTTCGCTATAGCTCAGACGGAACCCCACGGCTTTTGTATCTTCGTCTTGTACCGATACATTGCCCGAAAGTGGTGTGAAGTTTAGGTCATTTGTGTTTACGTTTTCACCATTTGCTTTGAATGCAAAACCAAATTTATTGTTTTCACCTTCAAAAATCATTAATGGCGTACCATCGTAATTTGTTTCGTTTTTCAGTTCGACCGACTTTACACGTCCACCTTTAGAACTGATCTTTGCAATGATAAACTCGTTTTCTAAGGTTACAATTTGCTCTTGTCCTAAACGTGCATTGCCGAATGGTTTACTTAACAAAGCTGCTGAATCGATTACGGCAGTTGTGTTTGATTTTAGTGAGTCCGACAATGGTTCTACGCCAGTGCGAACATTTTTTAATGAATCTTGTAACTTCTGTTCTTGTTTTAACTCTTGCTCCGAAGGTTTCATTAGATAAAATGAACCGGCAAGAATCCCGAAGATCAGCACTAATCCAATAAGGGTATTTCTATCCATTTTTTATTTTTTAGTTTTCTTGTACTCCACTTTTTACTACTTATGTTTTTTGTTTGCCAAAGAAGCGGCTACAAAGCTAACAAAAAGTGGGTGAGGATTTGCAACGGTTGACTTTAATTCTGGGTGAAATTGACCCGCAACAAAGAAAGGGTGGTTTTTTAGTTCTACAATTTCCACCAATCCTGTTTTTGGATTAATTCCAGAGGCAATCATACCTGCTTCTTCGTATTGTTTTAAGTAGGCATTATTAAATTCGTAGCGGTGTCTGTGTCTTTCCGATATTTTTGATTTACCGTAGATACCGAACGCTTTGCTTCCTTTTTTAATATCACAGTCATAAGCTCCTAGACGCATTGTTCCACCCATATTGGTGATATTCTTTTGTTCCTCCATCAAGTTAATGACTGGATGTGGTGTGTTTTCGTCCATCTCAAAGCTGTTTGCTCCTTGTAGTCCTAAGACATTGCGGCCAAACTCAATAACAGCACATTGCATACCCAAACAGATACCGAAGAAAGGAATTTGATTTTCACGTACAAATTTAATGGCAGCCAATTTTCCTTCTAATCCGCGTTCGCCAAAACCAGGAGCTACCAACACCCCATCGAGATCTTTTAATTTTTCAGTGACATTTTCTGCTGTTACGCTTTCTGCTGCGATATATTTTACTTTAACACGCGTCTCATTTACTGATCCCGCGTGAATAAATGCTTCTACGATAGATTTATAGGCATCCGGAAGCTCCACATATTTACCCACTAGACCAATATTAACTTCACCGGTTGGGTTTTTAAGTTTACCAAGGAAAACTTTCCAGCTTTCTAGATCGGGCTCTTGTTTAGTAGAGAGTTTTAGTTTCGCCAATGCTGTTTTATCCAACTGCTCTTTCAGCATATTCAATGGCACATCGTAAATGGTTGGCGCATCAATAGATTCTACAACCGCATTGATATTTACATTACAGAACTGCGCAAGTTTCTTGCGAATCTCTTGCGTTAACTTATGTTCGGTACGACAAACCAAAATATCCGGTTGAATACCATATTCCAATAATGTTTTTACGGAGTGTTGTGTCGGTTTGGTTTTAAGCTCACCTGCAGCAGCTAGGTAAGGCACCAATGTTAAGTGGATAACCAAGGAATCACTGTTTCCTAGTTCCCAACGAAGCTGACGTACCGCCTCTATAAAAGGAAGTGATTCAATATCGCCCACTGTACCACCTAGTTCGGTAATAACAATATCGTACTCGCCCGTTTGTCCGAGCAATTGCATGCGACGTTTAATTTCGTCTGTGATATGTGGAACGACTTGAACGGTCTTACCTAAATAAGCCCCTGCACGTTCTTGTTGGATAACATGTTGATAGATTCTACCTGTTGTTACGTTGTTGGCTTGCGAAGTAGGAACATTTAAGAAACGCTCATAGTGACCTAGATCCAAATCTGTTTCTGCACCGTCTTCTGTAACATAGCATTCCCCATGTTCATACGGGTTCAGTGTCCCTGGATCGATATTGATGTAAGGGTCAAATTTTTGGATGGTAACTTTAAAACCGCGAGCTTGTAGGAGTTTGGCAAGAGATGCTGCAATAATGCCCTTTCCTAACGACGAGGTTACGCCGCCCGTAACAAAGATATATTTACTCATAGCAATAATGGGATTTCAGTAATAAATGCACCTAAAAGAAGGCCGTTTATCTACTTCATGTACGGGATACAAAGGTAATGTTTTTTCGGGATTAATCGAAATTAAAACGAAATGTTGCACTACTATGAAACGTCGAGGTGGACAAGGGGGATTTTAGTAGGATAAGTAGGGCGGCCGGGCTTTTTTTTGTCGACCGCCTTCATGTTTTTTATGTCGAATATGTTTAGCGTATCGAGCGTAACAGCTCGATGGTCGGTTGATCGAAATCGCTTTCGCCGAAAAGGGAGATCCCTGCTGCTCCATTATCTTTTGCGAGCACGATACCCTGTTTTAGCTCGGCTAGGTTTTTGAAGTCTGGTAAGTACAAGCCGGCATATAGCGGGAACTTACCGTGTAGCGCTTGTACACCTTCGGATACAGCTGTTCCGATCCATTGTACCGGTTCTTTATAGAAGCCATGGTATATCATCGGGAACACACCCGATAGGTTCCAGTTGGCCCAATCTTGGCGCACAATACGGCGAGCCAAATCTGGCGTTGGAAAGACGGCGGCAGTAACGGGTTTTTTATAATCTTTGGCGGCCTCACAAATTCTGTTGACCACTTTTGTAATCTGGCGGTATCGGAAAGAACGCCAAGAGAGACTTTGTTCAGGACGTTCAACGGTGTCTATATCGATGCCGGTTTCTTTTAAAAAGGCAGCTTTGCTGAATGGACTGTAACAAAAGTCGTAATCGGCGAGTTCGGTGGATTGATCTAAGTTGTAGTTTTGCCATAGGTTGATAGGAAGTACGACGTCCGGATAGCGGATATAATCGAGATGTAGACCGTCTACATCCTCCTTTTGCAGTTGTTCTCGCGCTTTGTCTTCCAAATATTTTGGCACATCGGGGTGCGATGGACAAAGGAATCGGTAGTATCCTACATAAGGGGGATTGGTGGCACATGATTTTCCTGAGCGGCTGACAGCATAATATTCGGGGTGTTTTTCCAATAGTTCTTTTTCACCTCGGTTCATAGTCCACATCCATCGGTGGGTTTCTAAACCGTACTCCTTCGCCAGTTGAAAATGACGTTTCTGGTAATCTTCAAAAAAGATTCCACGAACACCTGCGTCACGGTAACTCTTGTATCTGTTTTTTAAGACTGCATCGGTCTCATTTTCTTTGGGTCTGGCCCATAACCAAAAATCAAAAAGTAACGGTGCTTCAGCATTCGACGGAAGCGCGGTGGCTACACGCGGGGATAGCTGCATGGCTGCTAGTCCCATCCCGGCAGCCTTGATAAAGTTTCTTCTACTGTTCATAATGTATTGTATAATTACCATTACTATCTATAGTAGCAGTGATATGGTGGTTTGTGTCCTTGATTTGCACTCTATAAAAGGATTTAGCATCGTCTACAAAAAAAAGGTCCTGTAAGCTGTCGTTCCTCAACGAAGCTTTGGGGAAGTTCTTTTGCAATGTTTCTAGGTTGTGCGCAAATGCCTTTTTTTCTTTTTTGAATAACTGTTGTAAATAAAAAATGTTCCAAGCCTCCTGTTCCACGTGGTAAGAGCGTGGGTACGATACTTCGGTTGTCTGTTTATCGACAAAGTGGAGGTAGCCCCAGCGTTCCGGATAGTGCATATTTACAATACCAATAGGTGACCATACCCAATTGTCTTCGGGTATTGTTTTACCGTCTTTCTTTTTGCGTGTGTAGGTGCCGTTTTTTATCTCATGCTGCCACTGTACACGTGAGAAATTGATGCGCCAGAAGTCGTTAATGGCAGGTGTGGATCGTTTACCATATGTCTGTAATGCTCGAAAAGGGATAGCCATTTCTACAGCCCAGTATTTATCTTGATCTTGTGGTTTGTTCAAGCTCCCTTCTACATGGACGGCACTTTGCAGTTGATTGACATTCCAGTGCATAATTGCTTCGCCGCCCAATCGATATGGCTTTGGCATCATCAAATCCATAATGGTATTGAGCGCATTTACTTCGATCTCGTAATAAAAGGGATGTCTTTCGTAGGGCTTAAGAAAAATCTCAAAATCGTTGTTGTGATAGATGATGTCATCCTGTTTGGTGAGATCGCCCCACACGTGAGGTTCTTCGAGGAGCGCGTATACATATAGGTTGTCCTCGTCCCAGAGCATCTTGACTTTTGTTTGATAAGCAGGGCGTTGTTTGCTGTGCCCTTCGATGTCTATAAATTCATCACTCCAGGCAGCATGTTCCCAAGCGTCTTCCGTTGCTTTTCCATCAATGTGTATGGGGGCTGTGGTTTTCGGGACAGCGTAATTTTTTATCGGACTCTGCATGCGCTGATATTCCTGTAGATTGGATTGCGCTGCAACAGGTGTGGCTATAGTAAAAAGGCTGAGTAGTAGTGTTGTTCTTTTCATTGTTACAGCTTGAAAATAAGGATTAATGCCGGATAAATCCTATTGTAACATAAATGTTGTGAACAAGTTGGGGCGGGCGGAAATAAAAAAAAGACCTCGAAGGTCTTTTTTTTATTTTTTTGAAGTAATCTAAGGTAATTAGATGCGTTTCGATTTGATACGAGCTGCTTTACCAGTAAGACCGCGCAAGTAGAATAACTTCGCACGACGTACTTTACCTACGCTGTTAACCTCGATTTTGTCAATGTTAGGTGAATTTACAGGGAAAATACGTTCAACACCGATACCGTTAGAAATTTTACGAACGGTAAAAGTAGCGTTAACACCTTCGCTGTTTAATTGAATAACAACACCTTGGTACACCTGAACACGCTCTTTATTTCCTTCGCGAATTTTATAATGAACGCTGATGGTATCTCCAGCTTTGAAAGCGGGAACTTCATTTTTTACTACCGCTTGTTCTTCTACAAATTTTACTAAATCCATGATTTTGAGTAATTATTAAACGATTTATATCCTGTAAAAATCGGATTGCAATATTACGTTTTTTTTCTTTAAAATACAAAACTACTATTGAAAAAAAGTGAACTAGTTTTCTATAGTGCGTGCAAAGGTAGTAAAAATAATCGATGGTTCATTTAATTTTTTTACTTGTTTTCATTTTCTCTATTTTTGATGTGTTGATTAAACATTAAAGCTATGCGGTCTGTTTATTTTTATATGTTGACTTTATTACTTACTTCGCTAGGAATCAGTGGGGCAAGCGTTTTCGGTCAAACGGTAATTCCATTTACGCTGTCGGATCATAATAATATGCTAGTCAAAGCTGTTGTAAATGATACAGACAGTTTGCATTTGATGTTTCAGGTGGCGATGAAGGATGCCTCTCTCTCGCCACAACGCACCCGTCCGGCTAAAACCTTGTCTTTTGATCAGGGAGTAAGTACGGGGAATACCGTGCAAATAGCGGGATTGAAAAAGAACGATATTACCTTTTTTGATAACGAGCTCTCCGGGCCGGGGTCGGATGGTAAAATCGGTACCGGGCTATTTGCTGGAAAGGTTTTTATGATCGATTATGACAACAGTCAATTTTTGGTGTACGATCAGTTGCCCGTATTGGAAGGCTATCAATCAATTCCTGTACATATTCGGGGAGAAGCGTTGTTTGTTGATGTGACCAGTTTTATTGGAGATTCTTCGTTGCAGCATTCTTTTTTCCTTCAGTCGGGTTATTCGGGTGGATTGCTCTACGATGATACTTTTTCGGCGGAGCAGCACCTTGACGATAAATTATTGGTGAAGTCAGAGAAAACATTGAAAAACTCAGCCGGCGCGAGTGTTACCACGAAGCAAGCATCTTTGGGGCAGATGAAAATAGGAGAGACGTCGCTCCAGAATATGTCCGTTGGTTTTTTTGTTGGAAATCTTAAAACGCAGCCTTTTAGTTTTTTTGGGGCTGACTTGTTGAAGCGCTTTAACTGGATTTTCGATGCGGATCGGAAAACAGCCTATATCCGTCCCAGCAAATATATCGATGCTCCGCCATTTGAGCTGAAGTAGTAGCTGTACAGGTCATATTTATTACGAATTAATAGGGAGTAATCATATTGGAAAATAGCATCAATGAGTGGACGGTTTGTCCGGCCTGTAAGGGCGAGGGGAAAAGAAGGCGGAGGCTCCCCAATAAAGTACGCCTCCAGTATCAGGCGACATTAGATGCGTTTGAAAAAAAGGGGGCTTTGGGAAATCCTCCGGTGCGCCCGAAAGGGCATCTTTTTGTATGCCCAAGCTGTGATGGCTCGGGCTTGGCTTTGGTTTCTGCTGTGGATGATCCTTTGTTAGGCAATGAAAACTATCCGCATGTTGCTATTATTGGTGGAGGCATCGGAGGGATGGCTTTGGCTGTCGCATGTTTACACCGGGGCATTCCTTTTACTCTGTATGAGCGCGATGCGGATTTTAATATGCGATCGCAAGGTTATGGATTGACGTTACAACAGGCTAGCAAAGCCATAAAAGGCTTGGGAATTTTTGATTTGGAAGATGGCGTAAATTCTACACGCCATCTGGTGCATACCGTAGAAGGAGAAGTATTGGGAGAGTGGGGGATGCGGAAATGGGTGCCGTTAAAAGATAATGATTACACTAAACGTTCTAATATACATATTGCACGCCAGTCTTTACGTCAGGCTATAATGGACCAGCTTGAGGGCGATGATCGGGTGCAGTGGGGCCATCAGTTATTGGATTTTGAGGAGAGGCAAGGCGGCGGTGTTTTGTTGACTTTTAACGTTTCTGGAGAAATAAAACAGACGAAAGCAGACCTCGTGGTGGGAGCTGATGGGATCCGAAGTGTGGTGCGCAAGAAGCTGATCGGGGATGCGGTGACTCCTTTGCGTTACCTGGATTGTATGGTGATATTGGGAATTTGTCCGTTGCAAGAGCTTACAGATCTAGGGAGTCCATTGCTGGATTCAGCAACTGTATTTCAGACGGCGAATGGTAAGGAGCGTATTTATGTTATGCCGTATACGCACGATTCGGTGATGTGGCAACTGAGTTTTCCCATAACCGAGGAAGCAGCTTTGGCATTAAGTGCGCAAGGGCCAAGGGCTTTGAAGGAGGAAGCGTGTCGTATAACACAGTGGCATGATCCTATTCCACAGATCGTGGGAAGAACTGCAGAAACATTGATTTCGGGTTACCCTGTTTATGATCGTGCGTTGCTGGGTGCGGAATTATTAAAGGATGCGGGGAATGTAACATTGATTGGAGATGCGGCACATCCGATGAGCCCTTTCAAAGGGCAGGGGGCAAATCAAGCGTTGCTGGATGCGTTGGCACTGGCGCGGGGGATTGCGCGTGGATGTCGCTCTCCGCATTGGCGAGAGCAGGGGGTGCGGGATGCGGTGTTGACAGAGTTTGAGTCGGAGATGTTGGAACGTAGTTCGGTGAAGGTGAAAGACTCGGCTGCTGCTGCGCAGTTTCTCCATTCGGAGACGGTATTGCATGTGGGGGATGAGCCTCGAGGACGGTGTTTGAAGAAAAAGTAATCTCTTGAACTGACTTTGGAATTTATAATTTACAAATATTAGGCTGATGATAAGCAAAGATGAGATAGGGAGGGATGCGATACAGGAATTCTGTCGTTTGGTTCTGAATCCGCGCTATTTGGCTTGGTTAGAAACGACTTTAGCTGGGTTTCCTCCGTCATCTAAGCCGTTCGATATCCTTGAAGAGTTAATTTATCGTAGTGACGATGCTGATATACCATTTGTTGCTGTACTTGACTGGAAGGCGGATATTGCTGATTTAGAAGGTAGTATACGATATTTGGTGAAACGGAATTTCGATATGGAGGTGATTATTCCTCAAAGCCAACAATTTCCAATCAGTTACCATATTTCTTATGACAATGTGCTGAAGAAATATGATGAAGCTTTAAGCAAGCAAGGCTTTCGTTTAGGTATGATCCGTAATGAAATCGATCAGTGTTGGTTTTTTGTTTGTAAGGCCGATATGTATGTGGTTTGTGTATCCCATTTGGAAAAGATCGGAGATGGGGTAGAGAAGATCGTCTTTACACAGGATTGGGAGAAGTATGAGCCTGTAGTAGGGATCGACGAAATGGAGGAGGGTATTAAAGAGCTATTGATCGGTATGGTGCGGGTCTTGTCGCGCAAAGAGGATTATACTATTATTGAATCCCTGGTGGAGCGTACGTCGTATAGGGATCTTATTTCGGGTATCGATGGTCTTTCTTACGAATTAGAGAAAAGGGAGATTCCGTTTATACTCCGCTTGGAACGTCGAACTTTAGTCGATATGTTTCGGACACGGATGGAGGGTTATATAGAAAAAAGATTTAATATTTGCTTAACCCCTCCGAATTCTGGGTTATTTAAGAACAGGAAATTTATTACACATGAAGGGGTTCTTATGGGATTTGAGGAGGCTTTCAATCAATCTGGCTTGACAGCACGATTGCTGGATTTTGGTATTGACTATTCTTTGTTTATGATTCTTCATCCTGAAGAGGATATAACGAGAATCATTGCTTTTTTGGAAAATTGTACGCCTGTAAAGGTGATTCCTATTCCGAAAGATTTTAGAGATTTTAATATGTTTCGATAGTGCCACGGTAGTCTTACCGGTGTGCTGACAGGTATAAAATGGCGCTATCTGAAAAGACAGCGCCACGTCACTGCAAGAAGTGTAGCGATGTGGCAGTCTGAACCAATTTATCTAAAGAAGATTATTACAGCTTTATTCTCGTTTGTGTAAACCGTTGTGATTTTTTAAATATATGAGCCAATATTATTGTTCTTTTCCTTTCTTTATACTTGAAAAAAATGATAATAAACTTAATATGGATCGAATTGTGTCTATGGAACATTTACAGTAGTTGAGCCAGTACTGTAAATGTTCCCTTTGTTTTGTCACCTAACTTAACATGGACATCAGAGTTTAAAGGTAAAAAAACATCCATTCGAGAGCCAAACTTTATGAACCCCATCTCAGCACCTTGCGAGACCTTTTGACCGGGAGTAATATACCAGCATACCCTTCGGGCGAGCGCTCCAGCAACTTGACGGAAGAGAACATCCATTCCTGTGTTCATACGTATCACGGTGGTTGTGCGTTCATTTTTTTCACTAGATTTTGGATGCCAGGCCACTAGGTGTGTGCCAGGGTGATATTGAAAGTACTGTACGACGCCAGCTACGGGAGTCCAATTAACGTGAACATTAAAGGGGGACATAAAAATACTGATCTGCAAGCGAGGCTCATTAAAATATTCGCTCTCGTGGACTTCTTCAATAACCACGACAGTACCGTCGCATGGAGCAATTATAGATTTTTCCAATGTAACTGGGATGCGGTTAGGCTTTCGGAAAAACTGGAGAATTATCAGGAATATCGTTAAACTTAGAGTAGCCAATATTAGCTTTAATACCCATAGGTCTGATGTGAATAAGTATAGAAGGAGGTTCAGTAGACTCAGGATTACGATAGATGTAACAATGATTGGCGTGCCTTCTTTGTGTATGGTCATGTTGTAGTGGTTAAAGATATTCCTTCTATAAAATCACGCTACTCGAAGCCTAACGTGATTTCTCTTTTTGCTTGAAATACGTGAGGTCGGAAATGGATTTGAACCACTGTAAAGAGCATTGCGTACTCTCGCCTAACCACTCAGCCATCCGACCTTTTTATGTTGTTATGCTATCAAGATGTTTGCAATACCTTTTTCTTGATAACACAACAAAGATACATAGAGGGTGGTTTGTTTTAGTGGTTCAGTTTATAGAATACAGGTGGGCCAGGTAGGGAAGAGGAACTTCGAGCTTAATAATTTATACTAAAGGGTAACCTGTTGATAATCGGAGCAATCTATTTTTAGATCCCCTACATGAAGTGGTTTGTTTAATAATTTACAAAAGTGCTGGATTTGGTCTTCCGTTGTGCTGTAGTATGAGCAGGTTGAACACATGCGTTGTATGGAAATAATTCCAGCTTGATTCAGATGTGCGATAATATCAAGTAAATTTAATAATAGTTGTTCTTTATCGTGAGCGCCCAACTTATCTATAGGCTTTCTTATCTCCCGAGTAAAGGAAGATGTTTGGAGCGCGATATCACGTCCTTTTTTAGATAAATCGATAGTGTAACTTCGGGTGTCGCTACCACCGTATTCTTTCGTGATTAATTCCTTTTGCGCCAGTATTTTGATGGTGTCGCTAATCGTTGCCTTACTCAGGTCGAATTCTTGGGCTAGTAGACTTACCTTTCTTCGTTCTTCACTGTGGTTCAGCAGGAAAATCAGCACCTGTATTTGGATTGGGCTTAAGCCAAATTCTACACTTTCTTTCCATAACAAGACACGAAAAGATTGGGATATCCGCTCGAGAGATGCTATAATTTTGGCCTCTATTTCATGCCCGTCGTTCTCCTCTAGAAAATCGGATTTATCTATCATAGATATTATAGTTTGGTGCCGCTTTCCGTACATTAACGCGGAAAGTGCGAAAATACTCCACAAAGATAGTTAACCTAACTTTGTGGAGCAATTCTTAGCCCTTTACATCCGCAAGGGAGGCCCCAAAATTAATGTGCAAGACATTACCAGTGGTGGTGACTAAAGCCGGAACCGAATTTACTCCTGCTCTCTCTGCCTCCTCGATTCGATTACGCACCTCGCCAAGATGTACGACTTCTACATTGTCTGCTCCGATTAAGTTAATAATCTCATGCTCCGCACTAACGCATACGGGGCAACCTGCGTGATAAAAAATTGATTTTGACATTTCTTAAAAGTTTTTGTTTGACTTCTATTTATTTAACCTACTTCAAATATAGTTAGGATAGCTAACTAAAAAAACTTTCCAACTGAAAGTTTTACTGGTTTCCCTGTCATTTTAAAAACTGGACTAGCATGCTCTGCCTTTGTACAAGGTTTTTCCGCGATTGCTTTCAGGCTTGAGATAGACGTGTATGCAAGGTTTCTAGAAAGAAGGTGGCATCGTTAAAGGAAAGGTTTAGTGCGGGGAGTACCCGTATAATCTGCGGACCAGCTTCCCCGGTCAAGATCCGGTCGATCTCCATAAGCTGTGTACGGATATAAGACAATTCTTTTGGTAATTCAATACCAATCATTAAACCCCGCCCTCTAACGGCAACGACTTTATCCATTTTTGAGAGCTCACCAATTAAATATTCACCTGTTTGTTTTGCTCTAAAGACTAAACTTTCTTGTTCAAAAATTTGAAGTACGGCGAATGTGGCTGCACAGGCCAGGTAGCTTCCGCCAAAAGTGGTGCCCAGTAGTCCCTTGCTCGGTTTTATGAAGTCGGTTATAGCCAAAGCCCCAACGGGGAAGCCATTGGCAATTCCTTTCGCCATAGTATATATGTCGGCCTTCACTCCAGCAATATCATGCGAAAAAAATTGACCTGTTCGACCATAGCCACACTGGATGGCATCTGCAATATAAATAGCGCCGTATTGAGTACAGCAGTTTCGAATCGTGCTTAAAAATTCGGGCGTAGCGGGAATTATTCCACCTACACCTTGTATTCCCTCCACGATAACTGAAGATATCTGTTCTCCCATTTCCGAGAAAAGATTCTGTAACGCAACACAATCGTTAAATGGTAGTTGGATCACATTGGCAGTCTCATTAATCGGTGCCTTAATATAGGCATTGTCGGTCGTAGCGACCGAAAGGGATGTACGACCATGAAATCCACCCGTAAAGCAAATTGTCTTTTTACGGCCATTGTGAAATGAAGCGAGTTTTAAGGCATTTTCATTGGCTTCGGCACCCGAATTACATAAAAAAAACTGATAATTTTCTAGTCCTGACAAGATACCCAGCTTCTGAGCAATTGTATCTTGCAACGGCATCTCGATGCTATTGGAATAAAAAGCAACCTGTTCCAGTTGTTTTTTTATTGTCGCTATATAGTGTGGATGGCTGTGTCCTACAGAAATAACGGCATGACCACCATAGAGATCGAGATATTTATGATTATGTAGATCCCATACATGTGAACCTTTTCCCTTTACGATTTGCAGCGGTAGTTTATTAAATACGTCGAAAGTATTCATGTTTTTTTCTTTAAGACAGTTGTACTTGCTTGTTCTTTGATTTCTTTTTTTCGGCTTGGAGCCACCTGTCCAATATTACACTTAGAATAGTATGGCAATTTCCAATATTAACTCTACCTCGTCTTACTTCTTCGGCTGTTTGTACGTAATATCTAGTGTCTAGGTCACTGGCTCCGTGGATCAAAAATTGTTCTAGGCAATCGTTGGTTATTTCCAGATGGAATTGGATTGCCATGACGTTTTCGTTAAGATAGAAAGCTTGGTTTAAGTTTGCTGGAGAATAAAGCATGTCTACCGCATTTTCTGGCGTATCAAAACGATCGTAGTGCCAATGGAATACAACGGGTTTTTTCTTGAATAATTCGTAAAACCAGATTAGTTGTTGACTTTCTTTGGTTGGAACGACCCTAAACCATCCAATCTCTTTACTAGTGGCTCGGCTGACCGAAGCTCCTAATGCTGTAGCAATCAGTTGCGCACCGAGGCAAATACCGAATACCTTTTTTCCGGATTTGATGCATTCTTGGATAAATTGTTTCTCCACCTGTAACCAAGGGTATGCTTCTTCCTCATTTACGTTCATCGGTCCACCTAAAATTATTAAGGCATCCAGTTCGGCTACCTCGGGTAATTGATGGTCGGGATCAAAAAAATGAGTGCCAGATACGTCGTGTTTATTGATATGGAGCCAGGTTTCGATAAAACCTAAACCTTCATAAGGCACATGTTGTAAGTAATGTATTTTCATCTTTTTCTTTGTTTATATATGATTGAGCGTATGTTGTGCTTAAATAGAGTGATGTATCGTGCGTTGTGAAAAAATCAAGGATGCGGAAGATATCGGAGGAGATAGTACATAGCCCAGCCGATAAAGCAGATAATAATAACCCAAACCCACGATGGGATGCTCTGCGGTGTTTCGCTCCCCGATATGAGGAATGATCGCTGGTCTCCCTTACCATAGGCATTGACCATAATGGGTAATATGCCGTCAACCATATCGTTCTCCTTAATCCCCTCCACCACGATAGCGGGACCGTTACGTACCGTAAAAGGGATCTTCCGGATGCCTTCTTTGCCACTTGGATCTTTGCTCACGATTTTGAGAACATGCGGACCGTCGGTAAGCTTATGCGTATCTAGATCGAAGACCGTAGGTGTGTGAATATGTGCTATTGGTTCTAATTGATCATCAATGAAAATGATGACTTTACTTTGATTATTCATCTTGAAAATTTTTGAATATCCGTCTTTTGATATGCCCGTTAGCGCCTTCTCCTGGCTGAATCAACCATTTGACTGAAAAATAAAGGGTGACCAACACGATGATTGTCGTTACCACTATAATGATGTAGTCCCATTGACTATCCGGACCAGCTCCATGAACCAAGCCTCGGAATAGTTTCGGTTGATTGCGTTCACAGACGGGGCATGAAAGTGTGGTGAATGCATAACACATTGCGACCAGTAAGACTAAGGTGTGTTTCATTGTTGTTTCGTTTTATCCTTTAAAAAATCCAGTATCTTTTTTATTTCCGTCGTTGTTACTTCTGGTGCAGCATTGCCCCAGCTCGTACGCTCATAGTTTATAATGGCTGCAACCTCTTTTTCAGTCCATCCCAGATTGGCTCCAATGGCAGACATTGCTCCATATTCTGGACGAGCATCGTATCCGTTCATGATAATATCCACATACAGGGTTAGATTTTGACCGGTCACGACACCACTACCTTTCAAAGGCGGAAAGGCACCCGGTAATCCTTTTCCATTGGCCTGATGACAGGCTTGGCAGTGAGCTACATATAACGCCTTCCCTTCGGCAGTGGATGTTTTGACTGCGGCATCATTGGTCTCGGTCTTTTCAAGTAAGAATTTGGGCAATGCCGTTCCATCAGGAAGGGGCGTTTGTTTTAGCGATTGTAAATAGGCCACTAGATCTAAGGCGTCTTGTGTTGCTACGACTTTTTGTGTGTTACTGATAAGGCCTTCATCTGGTATGTTTACGACAAAATCGGTTTCGGTTACCTCCTTGGTTATTTTAAATAACCAAGGGTACGCGGGCATAATGGATTCAGGCACAACGATTCTCGGGTTGAATAAATGAACCAGATTCCATTCGAGGCTAGGTTGTCTATTTCCGATATCCGTTAAATCGGGTCCAATCCGTGCTGTACCCATCAAGGTGGCTGTATTACGCCAAAAATCGGTACGGGTATTTCCTGCGTAATCTGCCGCTAATGAAGCCCTAGTACCCCAAGATTTATCCATCTCAATATTTCGTACCTGTTGACTATGGCAAGCAACACATCCATTTGAAATATATAGTGCTTTTCCACGTGCAGCGGCCTCCGTTAAAGTGGGAGCATCTGGAAGTGGTTTGATGTAGCGCTGATTGCTGATAGCAGGAAAAATGGCAACAAACAAGGTTAAGACCGAGAAGAGTAATGTAGCTACACCAAATAGTTTCTTATGATTGTCAAAGAATTCCATATTGTTGAAGTATTAGTTATCGTGCATTTTGTTATCTGTTTTCATGAGTAAATCAATAGCCGTCTGTTCGATCGCAAGAGAAGGCAGGGGGCGAGCTATCATTTTGTACATATTAAAGGCAAAGACGAGGTGTGAGAGCCACATCAGTGTGCCACCGATAGCCCGCCAGAGCCAGTAGGGAAGCATCAGACTCACGCTATCTACAAAAGGCTCGCCTGCGATCCAAGATAATCCACGTAGACTTCCGCCATACATCAAGGGTATAGAATATAGAAGTAATCCAATCAAAGCCAACCAAAAGTGGATTCCAATAGTTAGTTGCGGTGCTTCGCGTCCCGTGAGTTGTGGAATCAGAGAGTAGATACCTGCCCATAATAAAAAAGTGATGATTCCATACATCGTCATGTGCGAATGTGCCACAGTAAAGTCGGTGAAATGCCAAATCAGGTTGGCATAACGGAAGGCTTCAGCCGTACCTTGCATAGAGCCGGTGAAGTAAAAAATGATACCTACTAGGAAGAACGGGAGGGTATAGCTATCGCGTAGTTTATACCACGCCCCTTTGAAGGTCATTAAAAAATTGGTGGTTCCCGCGATAACGGGAATTACCATACCTACACTCGCTACAATAGCGACGGTCTGTAGCCACCAGGGAATAGCGCTGAACACGAAGTGGTGCGTACCGATCAAGGTATAAAAGACTATTTGCGCCCAAAAGGCAAGAATCCCTAGGCTGTAAGAATATATCGGTTTATTTAGTTGCTGAGGCAAAAAGTAATAAACAATACCAAGTGTAAATAACATAAACCACATACCCACCGCTTGATGCATATAGTAACCTTGAACAATGGTTTCGCCTAGTCCATTCTGCCACTGTGGCAAGTAACCAACTAGTCCAACTATCGTAAAAAAAGATAAAGCAGATACGATATACCAATTGGAAATGTATATTTCTGTTGTTTTGCGGCGAGCTACCGTGATGAAATAATTGGATAGTGTCAGCGCAAGGCCAATTCCGAAGATTAACATAATAGGCCAAATATATTCCCGGTATTCGCCACCACCGTTGTTGATTCCCATCATCAGAGTGATAGAACCTAGCGTAATGGAGAGATTAATACAATGTAGAGCGTACCAAGCCCATTTTATATTTGCGAGAGGGCCGTTACTGACGCGAGGAACAATATAGTATCCAAGCCCAAGCATCCCAAGCGAGGACCACCCCCAAAAAACTGCATTGGTATGTACCGGCCGAAGTCTTCCAAAGTTTAGCCAACTGAGGCTATCTACGTCCGGAGCTACGAATTTTATACCCAAATATTCACCGACGGTGGTGCCAAATAGTAACCAAAAGGTTGCACTTATGAAGTACCATTGTATGACTTTAGAGAGGGCAGGATCGATCGTATGATCCGAACACATTTTCTTCTTTGCGGACACTATGGGTAATCCCGCCTCTGGACGAATATGAAGTAAGCCGCGTTTATCCGCCGTAGGTAAGGTTCCGCTTAATTCATGGTGCGTCAAGGAATAGTCTAGAGATTCCTTTTGATTTTTAATCGTGCGGAGCGAACGATCGGGCACACTTTTTAAGTAGTCGGCTAGATCGATTGCTTCTTTTTGCTTGAGTTTGTTTTTTTTACTATTTATACTCCACTTGACTTTAATAATTAACACGATAGCGGTCGTCAAAAGGACTAATAGCAGGAGGATAATGGTGATAATTACAGGCCCCTGTTCCCATATAGAATTGCTGGTTGCATTCTGCGAAGCAACTGGTGCTTTTTGCGCTGCAACAATGTTGGGTAGGCTGATCGGTATCGGAATAAAGCAAAGTAGAAGTAACTTTTTGTTTTTCTTAACTTCATTTTTAAACTTTATTAGTTCAGTAATTTGTTTACTTGTCAGGTTCTTGACATTCGTTTTGAACCGTTCGGTATTTGGAGTAGATCCATGCTGTTTTTTATAGAAAGAGATAAAACTATCTACCTGTTTCTTGAAGGTCATAGTCATCATTAACAAGAGTAAAATGATAACCAAAATAAAACCTATAATTAAAGATGTTAAGTCTAAACGTGTCGTATAAGGAAGCATATCTTGCGCGTTTACCAATACAGCAGGTCCAGAAAGAAGTAAGAGTAATATTAATCTGATGTGTTTCATATGGGTAGACTTTAAAATATATTATTGTTGTAAAACCCAGGCAAATACGAGTGGTGCGACAATAGTTGCGTCGGATTCGATGGTATATTTATGGGTGTTCAGGTCGAGTTTCCCCCAGGTTATTTTTTCATTGGGGCTAGCGCCGGAGTATGAGCCATAAGAGGTGATGGCATCTGATATTTGACAAAAGTAACTCCAGCAATGGATATATTCCATCTTCATATCCTGATACAGCATAGGTACCACACAAATAGGAAAATCTCCCGCGATACCTCCGCCAATTTGGAAAAAGCCCATTTCAGCTTCGGCACTATTTTCTCTAAACCAATCCGCGAGATAAATCATGTATTCGATTCCATTTTTTACAATCTGTACATCCAGTTCAGCCTTCATGACATAAGAAGCGAATATGTTTCCCATTGTGCTATCCTCCCAACCAGGGACGACAATGGGTAAGTTTTTTTCTGCGGCTGCGACCACCCAGGAATGGTCGGGATTTATCTCATAATAAGGTAATAGTACGCCATTGTTTATGAGGGCATACATGTATTCATGGGGAAAGTACCGCTCGCCGGATTGGTCTGCCTTTCTCCATATTTCGAATAAATGTTTTTGGATACGTCTAAACGCCTCCTCTTCTGGTATGCAGGTATCGGTTACCCTATTGTAGTGCTGTTGTAATAGCTGTCCTTCGTCCCGCGGACTGAGGTCGCGGTAGTGAGGTATACGCTTGTAATGGCTATGTGCAACCAGGTTCATAATGTCTTCTTCGATGTTTGCACCGGTACAACTGATAATAGCTACTTTGTCCTTACGAATCATTTCTGCCAAGGATATGCCAAGCTCTGCTGTACTCATAGCTCCTGCCAGCGTAATCATCATCTTTCCACCATTGGCTAAATGTGCCTCATAGCCTTTGGCTGCATCCATAAGTGAAGCCGCATTGAAGTGTAAAAAATGGCGTTCCATGAACTGCCCGATAGGTCCTTTTGTATTATTCATTTCTTTTAGCACTCAGTCATCCAACTATTATTAATGTTAAGGTATAATCGTTTTTCTCTTGAACATTTATACCTGATCTCGGGACAAAGCTAGGTAATGACTGGATGGGTGTAGTGGTTCAGTTGTGGTAAATGATACTGGTCCAAATAGAAGGTTTACCAATTTTAGCTGGACTATCTAGAATAAACAAACTGAACCAGTTAAATGATACAGCTTCCCTATAGTTTTGTGGTGTAAATAAAATAAACCAGTTCAGATATGACGAGAAATAACAATAATATCCTATTTGAAATAATAAATCGAGAGTCAAAGAGACAACGTGAATGTCTGGAGCTCATCGCTTCTGAAAATTTTGTGAGTGAAGATGTCTTGGCTGCGGCGGGATCTATCTTAACCAACAAGTATGCGGAAGGGTATCCAGGCCGGCGTTACTACGGAGGGTGTGAGTTTGTTGACTTGGTGGAAAACATTGCACAGTCTAGAGCCAAGGAAATTTTTGGAGCTGAGTATGCCAATGTTCAACCGCACTCTGGCTCGCAGGCGAATACAGCGGTGTTCTCGGCTTGTTTACAACCGGGGGATAAAATATTAGGCTTTGATCTGACGCATGGTGGACACCTTACCCATGGATCTTCGGTTAATTTTTCGGGCAAGCTATATACTCCTTCATTTTACGGCGTTAATCGTGATTCGGGACTGTTGGATTATGATGCTATTGAGCTCAAGGCTTTTCAAGAAAAACCCCGTCTGATCATTGCTGGTGCAAGTGCTTATTCCAGAGATATCGACTATAAACGATTTAGGGAGATTGCCGATAAAGTGAACGCAATATTGTTGGCCGATATAGCGCATCCCGCGGGATTGATTGCAAAGGGGCTGTTGAGTGATCCAATTCCGTATTGTCATATCGTTACGACCACTACGCATAAAACGTTGCGCGGACCGCGAGGAGGTGTGATTTTGATGGGTAAGGATTTTGAAAATCCGCTAGGGTATAAGAGTGCGAATGGATCTCTAAGAATGATGTCAAGTGTGCTCGATAGTGTTGTTTTCCCAGGGATCCAAGGTGGTCCACTGATGCATATCATTGCGGCCAAGGCGGTAGCATTTGGTGAAATTTTGACAGACGAATACACCAGTTACGTCAAGCAGATACAGCGTAACAGCCGAAAGATGGCTGCGGCCTTCAATTCGCGTGGCTATAAGGTTGTTTCTGGTGGTACGGATAATCATTTATCGTTAATCGATATTCGTGATAAAAATCTTTCCGGTAAGGAGGCGCAGGATCTTTTGGAACAAGCCGGGATTACGGTTAATAAAAATATGGTCCCGTTTGATACACTTCCGTCAGCACTCACCTCTGGCATTCGTGTTGGAACAGCAGCCGTGACGACCCGAGGATTGGTGGAGTCGGATATGGAAACAATAGTGGACTTTGTCGATACCGTATTGCGTGATAAGGGGAATACGATATTGCACGCAAAGGTGAAAAAGGAAGTCGCTGAAATGATGATGGATCGTCCGTTGTTTGTGCTTTAATAACC
The DNA here is from genome assembly GCF_004421025.1 of Sphingobacterium psychroaquaticum. Taxonomy (NCBI): domain Bacteria; kingdom Pseudomonadati; phylum Bacteroidota; class Sphingobacteriia; order Sphingobacteriales; family Sphingobacteriaceae; genus Sphingobacterium; species Sphingobacterium psychroaquaticum. The sequence continues at coordinate 885,598 of NZ_CP038029.1, forward strand.
GTTATCTATTGAGAAAATCTAATCTATTGCCTAATGAATCAAGATAATAAACTTAAAAGTAGTGACTTTCCCAGTCTGTTGATTGCAGGCTTTGTATCCGTTATTGTTAATTATGGGGGGACTTTTATCTTAGTCTTTCAAGCAGCAAAAGTAGCGGGACTTAGTCCGGAGCTAACGACCTCATGGGTATGGGCTGTTTCTGTCGGTACGGGACTAAGTGGACTATGGTTGAGTATAAAATATAAGATGCCCATTATTACCGCTTGGTCGACTCCCGGTGCGGCTTTTCTGATTACGGCGCTGGATGGTATACCCTATAGCGATGCGATTGGTGCTTATCTGATTTCGGGAGCTGCATTTCTGTTGCTTGGTTTATCAGGTATGTTTAATCGCTTGATTAAACTTATTCCCAAAGGCGTTGCTGCCGGTCTGTTGGCAGGGATACTTTTCCCATTTGGTATCAATGCTTTTAAGGAGATACAAGTGGATCCCGTGTTGGTCTGTTTGCTATTTGGCTCCTTCATTTTCCTAAAAAGGTTTACTTCCCGATATGCGATATTAGGGGTGTTGGTTATTGGTCTCGGTTTTTTGATTGTGAGTGATAAGATCTCTTTTAGCGCAATTGAATGGAGCTTGGCAGTTCCTGTCTATACGAGTCCTTCTTTCTCACTAAACTCTTTGTTAAGCGTTGCACTACCTTTGTTTATCGTTACCCTAACGGGTCAATATATGCCAGGCATGCTGGTTTTGCGAAATGACGGATATAATATCAGTGCAAATCCGATTCTTACAGCCACCGGTTTGGGGTCTTTGATTTTCGGTTTTTTTGGATCTTCACCCTTTAATGTCGCAGCGATAACAGCGGCAATAGCGACGGGTAAGGATACGCATGAAAACCCAAAAAAAAGATTTGTAGCCGGAATTACATGTGGCGTTCTTTATACCTTGGTGGGCATTTTCGGTGTAACTTTTGTTGCGCTCTTTATGGCATTTCCTTCCTCATTTATTGCCCTTTTGGCGGGTTTAGCTCTATTAGGAACTATTGCGGGCAGTATTTCTAATGCGATGGAGGATGCATCTACTCGGGAGGCGGCATTGATAACGTTTCTCGTATCTGCTGCAAATGTCAGTTTGTTCGGGATTGGAGGTGCTTTCTGGGGCTTGGTGGCTGGTTTATTGACCTACACCATTATCCATGTGAAATTTCGGATTAAAACGGTCCATCAGGAACAACCTCTAGTTGCTACAAAGTCGATTTCCCTAAAAAATAATGTTAAATATTTAAGAAAAAAAGATGAAGTATAACTTTGGTGCTGGACCAGGCAAACTTGCAAAAGAGGTTCTTGAAGAGGCCTCTAAAGCGATTACGAATTTTAATAATACAGGACTTTCTATTCTGGAAATATCACATAGAAGTCAGTACTTTATGGATGTAGTCGACGAAGCGGAATCATTGGTGAGAGACCTTTTGGAGGTACCTGAAACACATGATATAATTTTTCTACAAGGAGGAGCTAGCACGCAATTTGCGATGGTGCCTATGAACTTGCTTCCGCCGGATGGTTTTGCGGCTTATTTAGATACAGGCGTGTGGGCCAACAAGGCAATCCAAGAAGCAAAGAGGTTTGGGGAGGTGGTCGTGGTCGGAAGCTCGATCAATGCCAACTATAATTTTCTTCCTCGGGATTTTAAGGTGTCTTCGAATGTTGCCTATTTCCACTATACCTCGAACAACACAATTTACGGAACCGCTTTTTCTTTTACCCCTGAGGTTACCGTTCCATTGGTTTGTGATATGTCTTCAGATATCTTCAGTCGTCGGATTGATGTTTCAAAATATAACTTGATTTATGCAGGTGCGCAGAAAAATGCGGGTCCGGCAGGGCTTACAATCGTAATAATTAAGAAAGGAATACTCGGACATGTAAAGCGTGTTATCCCGTTCATTTTTGATTATAGGCTGCATATTGAGAACAAGTCTATGTACAATACACCAGCTGTGTATGCTATTTATGTCGCTATGCTTAATTTTCGTTGGTTGACAAGGAAGGGAGGGGTGGCAGCAATCGAATTGGAGAATAACGCTAAGGCTGCGCTTTTATACCGAGAGATTGATGATAATCCTCTTTTTGTAGGAACTGCTAGGACGGAAGATCGATCTCGGATGAATGTTACTTTCACAATGGTTACGGCTGGTTTGGAGCAAGAGTTTTTAAATTTTTCGCGTGACCGTTACATAATCGGAATTGAAGGGCATCGTAGTACTGGTGGTTTTAGGGTGTCTCTTTACAATGCCGTTACCTTACAGGATGTTGAAGTGTTGGTCTCCGCGATGCGGGAGTTTAGCACGCAAAAGGAGCACGAAATTCGTTATTCAGCAATGCATGGAGGATAAGATGGAAAATAAAGAAATAGTCATACCTGGGTTAAATCAATTAGCTCGAAGAATATTTGAAGATAACCAAAAAAAGGGTTTTTGGGATAAAGAGCTGAATATCGGGGAGGCCCTTATGTTGATTACCAGCGAACTCGGCGAAGCGTTGGAGGCGGATCGAAAAGGAAGACATGTAAAATTTGAAGAATTTGAGCAGGCTTTGGAACGAGCGGGATATTGTTTGGAAGAATTTGGTGTGGACCACCATTATCGTTTAGTTTCTCAAATCTTTTTAGATCTCGTAAAAGATACTTTTGAGGATGAAATAACGGATGCCATGATTCGCTTGTTTGATCTTGCTGGCGCAATGGAGATTGATATTGAACAACATATATGGACGAAGCTCATGTACAACAGAGGTCGTCCTAGGTTACACGGTAAATTATACTAAACATGCACTATACAAGAAGTTCTGAGTTATTTCGTCATGCCCAGTGTTATATTCCAGGTGGAGTAAATTCGCCGGTAAGGGCGTTTAAAAATGTCGATGCGGTTCCTGTTTTTATCAAACGGGCGAAAGGAGCATATCTATATGATGAAGATGGAAATGAATATATTGATTATGTGAACTCATGGGGGCCGATGTTATATGGACATGCATTCCCTCCGGTGATTCAGGCAATAATCGATAAAGCTAAACTGGGCACCTCTTTTGGCGCACCGACGACTATGGAAAGCCAAATTGCTCAGTTAGCGGTATCCATGGTTCCCGGTATTGAGAAGATACGCTTTGTGAATTCTGGCACAGAAGCTGCCATGAGTGCCGTGAGATTGGCCAGGGGATACGTTGGAAAGCGTAAAATCATAAAATTTGCGGGATGCTACCACGGTCATGCCGACGGATTCTTAATTGCTGGAGGAAGTGGGCTTTCGACTTTAGGTATCGCGTCAAGTGCTGGCGTTACGGAAAGCGCAACTGTCGACACGCTATTGGCTTCCTATAACGATTTGGAGAGCGTGCGTTCGCTCTTTCGGAAATTTAAAGGCGAAATAGCAGCGGTTATAGTAGAACCTGTGGCTGGAAATATGGGATGTGTTCCGCCTGATAACGGATTTCTTAAGGGGTTGAGGAATATTTGTACGCATTATGAGGCTTTGCTCATTTTTGATGAAGTGATGACTGGGTTTCGATTGGCTAAGGGAGGAGCGCAAGAGTATTTTAAAGTGTTAGCGGATATCGTGGTGTTTGGGAAGATTGTAGGGGGAGGCTTGCCTGTTGGCGCATTTGCTGCTAAAAGTGACATAATGAATGAACTGGCTCCCGTAGGGGCGGTTTATCAAGCTGGCACGCTGTCTGGTAATCCATTAGCCATGGCTGCGGGGTATGAAATGTTGCGGGCAATAACGGAAGATGGGACTGTTTACGAAAGATTGGAGAGGAAAGGTCAATATCTTGAAGATGGAATGACCGCCTTGTTTAGAAAGTATAATATTGATTTTACGATCAATAGAGCGGGGTCGATGTGCTCTATTTTCTTTTGCAGAGGTAAGATTACGAATTTTGAAACCGCTCATGCTGCAGCAAATGATATGTTCACGCGTTTTTTTAACGGAATGTTGAAAAACGGTATTTATCTACCTCCATCTTCTTATGAAACATGGTTTCTCTCTGATGCTTTGTCTTTTAATGATCTCGACCGCACGTTGGAGGCCGTTGATTTGACGATTCGTCAGTTTTAAACGTTGATAATTATTGGATTTATTATATACGAATGAAATGATTAAAGCTGCTTTTTTTGATATAGATGGAACATTATTGAGTTTCAAGACGCATACTATTTCACCTTTAGTAATTAACGCGTTATATGAACTACGGAAAAATGGCGTATTCGTCTTTGCTGCCAGCGGGCGCTCGATAAATCAGATCAGGGAGGTGGTAGATTTTCCTTTTGATGGGTTTATCAGTTCGAATGGTGCATGTTGTATGGATGCGAATGGGATAGTGTTGTCACATGGTATGGTACCTAAAAGAGACATTCAACAGCTTGTTGATTATTTGAAGGCGGGGAATGGCCCATTTGCTTTTGCCTACACGACGGAGGCGGGAATGTTTGCGTATAATTTAAATGATAAAGTTAAGTTTCACTTTGTGCATACAAATGTTGCATTTCCAATAGAAGTGCCGCTGGAGGAAATTTTAGATGAAGATGTCCTTCAGATTACGTTGTACATTGATGCTGAAGAAGAGAAGGAACTTGCTGAGCGAGTCATGCCAAACTGTGAATTTACAAGGTGGCATGAGTTATTTGCGGACGTAAATAATATGGAATTCAACAAAGCCTCGGGTGTTCAAGTAATGCTGGACTATTATGGTATCGACCGACAAAAAACGGTTGCATTTGGTGATGGAGGGAATGATTTGAAGATGTTATTGTTTGTTGAGTATGGTGTTGCTATGGGGAATGCGGCACAATGGATTAAAGATCAAACTAAATATGTAACGGGTTCTGTTGATGAAGATGGTGTTTTAAACGCCTTGATTCAGTTTGGTTTAATTTCTCCAAAAATTATAGCGGATGAGTTTTCTGGACTAGGTTGAATTTAATTAACTGTAATACAGACAGTGTGTTATGAGCTGTTATGTTTGTATTGTCATAATAAATTACCAAGCTAATATTGTGTGTATTCAAAGTAATAGGTGAGATGTTGAGACCGTGGAATATTGAAATTCATTTTGATTATTCAGCTGAAAAAAAGGCTGTGTATCTTCAAATCGCAGATGTGATCATTGCCGAAATCTATGCCGGCCGCTTGCAAGCAGGTGATGCATTGCCTGGTAGTCGGACTTTAGCACGGATGTTTAAGGTCAACCGCAATACCATTGTGGAAGCTCTCGTTGTTTTAGTGAACGAGGAGTGGATCGTTTCTAAAGAACGGATAGGTACATTCGTTTCTTATTCCTTGCCTAGATTCTCTAGATCTTCTACGAAAGTATTGGAAGATGTTGCAGAAAATAAGGATGCTCCAAAAAAATATCGGACAAATTTTGATGATGGTTATCCGGATACAAAAATAGCACCAGTGGTCGAGCTGGCACGTGCTTACCGTGAAATTTTTAATCGAGAAGCACGCTGGCATCTTATGGGGTATGCGAGTGAGTTCGGACATCCCGACTTTATTCGGGCGATTGTTCAGAAGTTAAATCACGTGCGTGGAATGCAGGTGAATAGACATATGATTTGTATTACTAGAGGTAGCCAAATGGCGATGTACTTAGTTAGTCAATGTCTGCTTGATAAAGGGGATCTTGTCGCGGTTGAATACCCCGGTTATACTGATGCTTGGCGGGTGTTTGAGAATGCTGGTGCCGCACTGTTGCACATTCCGGTAGATTCTGACGGTCTTGTTGTGGATGAGTTGCGGAATCATTTAGAAAATGGCGTGCAGATTAAAGCGCTCTATACGACACCACATCACCAGTATCCAACGACCGTAACAATGACGCTTAAGCGAAGAGTTGAGTTAGTTCGGCTATCCAATGTTTATGGTTTTACGATTATTGAAGATGATTATGACAATGAGTTTCATTATGATTCTCGTCCCTTATTGCCATTATCTAGTTTGGCTGAGCTTCGTAAGTATGTGTATATCGGTACGATGAGTAAAGTGGTGGCTCCCGCATTGCGTATCGGATATTTAGCTGCTAACGATAATGATTTAGTGAAGAAAATAGGAGCTCTTCGTAAACTGATTGACGTGCAGGGGGATGGTATTATGGAACAGGCCGTTTTACAGTTGATTAATGATGGTACTATAAAAAGACATCTTAGGAAAGTGTCTTCTTATTATCGTGATAAACGGGATTTTGTGGAAGATCTTATTGAGGAATATCTGCGGGAAAAGGTGACGTATGCAACGCCAAGTGGAGGACTTGCTTTTTGGTTGGTGCCTTCAGGAGTGGTAAATTGGGAGGAGTTGAGCCATAAGCTTGAAACGAATAGCGTGAAACTTTTTACACCGGCCCGCTATGGGATTTATAATGAGTCGGGCGGTATACGAATTGGCTTTGGCGCGCTGACACGTGATGAACTTAGGTTTGGTATTAAGGTTTTAGCGAATTGTCTTTCTTAATGTTGTTTTAGTATTATAGAAAGGGGGGGGCAGTGGATTGATAGCGTTTTACTTAAAATTAGGTCTGCCAAAAGGAGGGTGGTTACAATTGGTAAAACTCTTTAATCGTATAACTGCCCTTGTTCAATTTCTTTAGCTGTTCGATCAGGTAATAGCGATGGAGAAATCCTGTGAGCACCACGATTGTTTGTCCTTTATGTGTATTGGCGATATCGAATATGTTCTTCGCCATGGTTTTGTTTCGTGTGTCCCAAAAATCGCACATCAGGGCATAGCCATCTTGGTAGCTGATTGTTTCTTGATTGGGCTTTGTTACATAATTTTCTTTGAACTCTGTTCGTTGGTTAACGATTTTCAATAAGCCACGGTGATATTGAGCGGTTTGCCTTTCCTTTGCAATTTTATCTGTTTTACTGTTGTTGAATTGTTCAGGGGGGCCTTCTGCAATTTTCATCAGCCGATTAGTTAGCTGAGAGAATTCTTCATAAATTTTAGACTCCGTAGGGCTTAATTTCTCTTCCTTGTACAGTTTGTCGATTAGTCGGAATGTTAAATTATCTGTGGGCACCATACCTAGATCCTTTCTGTACTGGTTTCTGCCTTCAAAATCAAAAGGTAGTCGTTTGGTGTTTGGGTATTTCTGAACATACTGATTACTCGCTTTGATCTCATTCCCCTTTGGGTTTGCCTCTTTTATGTATTCCTCCATGCCTTTGCTATCGACCTCATGTAGGATTATATCTGGTTTCACCTTGTCTAGAATATTAAACAGGATTTGCGGATGATAGTTTGGTACGCTATCGTGGATATTGCCAATGATGTATATTTCGGTTTTCTGTTGACTAAAAGTAAAAGTCGTCTGAAAAAGCAATACAAATAGGATGGCGGAGAGTGTCTTCATAATAAGCGAATATAGTGATAGCGCATGAGAGGTGAAAGTCAAAGCCCTAACTTTCGTTAGAGCTTTTTTGTCGGGGTGGCAGGATTGGCTCAGCCGCCCACGTCCCGCGCTAGGACCTGAGCCTCCTTTGGATCGAACCTCGGTTCTCATCGCTTGCCAACCCCTTAAACGAAAAAAGCCCTAACTTTCGTTAGAGCTTTTTCGTCGGGGTGGCAGGATTCGAACCTACGACCTCCACATCCCAAATGTGGCGCGATACCGGGCTACGCTACACCCCGAAAAGGTATCACCTTTGTTTTTGTGTGATGCAAATATAAAGCATTTTTTATCGTTGTCAATACTTTTTTTACTTATTTGAGGTAATGAGCTCGTTATATGTGAAATATATTTTTCAGAAAGATTTATCTGATGAAAGGTAGACCCATATTATGAGTCGTATTGCCGCTTTAGTTCCGATTGCAGAAGGTTTATTTGTTTTTTAACATGGAGATGGGAGTTATTCAGATTTGAAAATTTTGGCACTAATTGACAAAAGAGCGACTAAATTTTACAGAGTAACCCTTATTTTGTTTCCATTAGCGAATTCCCTAGGACAGGATAGTGCTTGACATTGAAAAAATAAAATAAGACGGAATGATAGAAGGACTTTATGAGACACATATTCAGGTAAGTGATTTAGAAGCAGCAACGAAGTTTTATACCGAAGTACTGGGCTTGCGGTTTGCACATCGCGATGAGACCAGGCCTATTGTATTTTTGTGGGTAGGTGAAGGGAAAGACTATATGTTGGGGTTGTGGGAAAATAAAGAAAATCTGCAACCGAGACATTTTGCTTTTCGAAGCAGCAAAGAAAATATTCTTAATTTTTCGGAACAGTATCTAACACAGCGTGCGCTGAAACCGTATAACTTCCTGAAAGATGGGACCTCGAAGCCTATGGTTTTTGCATGGATGCCAGCTTTAGCAATTTATTTTAATGACCCCGACGGAAACCAACTTGAATTTATTTCCATCTTAGATGGTAACCCACAACCCGAGCGAGGCGTGGTTTCCTATGCGGAGTGGATTGCGTGATAGTCGTTGTAATAAGCGAGAAATTAGATGAAAGTTGATTTATGGAAGATAACAAACAGCAGATTCCCCATTTCATAGGGTAATGTATTTGTTGGATATCCTAAAAATCTATTTAAGAAATATTATAAGGTGTGATCCGCAAATAATAAGGGGATGTAAAAAACATTTTTTGCATCCCCTTTTATTTGTGGACTATCGAGTGCGTATATTGGGGTTTACCCGTGGTGCATTTTCATATGACTCCAAGTAGACGATATCGCTGGCTATACAGCCTCCGTTATCAATTACCCAACGCAAAGCTGCTTTGCCTCCGTTTGTTAGGGTAACTGTTGCATTATGCTGCGTGGTGTTATTCATTTCGACCTCTCCGCTGATCACCTCCCAGTAAGCTGTGCCTGCAACAGCTGCGGTTGCAGCCATCAAGAAGGTCTTCTGTTTATACTTGCGTTGGCTTGGACCAGCTATGGCAACTGGCATCTCGTAAAATGTGACCGTTACTTTAGTTCGTTCTGCGCTCTCACAGTTGTTGAGGGAGGTCAATGCAGCGTAGTACGTGCCTGTTTCCAAGGGGGTATTTACGTTTAACGACTCCTGGCCATTGATACTGCTGTGCCAGGAAAGTGTGGCCCCGGTCGCAGTAATATAATCCAAAGTTTGCTGATCGACACGGAGGTCCGAGACAGTAGGACTGTTCGTACTACAGAAAGAAAGGTCTACTATTCCTCCAGGCAAGTGTACTAATTCAGGGGTGTAGGAAACGGTGATAAAATCTTCCGCCGTACATTGTTGATTGGCTGGGACTGTTGCATCATAAATAATCTCCACTTTGTATTCGCCATCTAGGCCGTATGCGCGTGCGTCGATCTCGACAGCGCTAGGGGCTGTGTTCAGCAATACGAAAACACCTTTATTGTTTTTTTTGTACCATTTATATTGGGAAAGATTTCCGCCGAAGAATTGTTCAGCCGATAGGAGGTAGGAGCTACTTACCTGCGGGTTTATTACGGCGCAAGGAAGATCTTCTCCTAATCCGATAAGGCCAGGTGTCCCCGCTAGAAATATTACATTTTGATTGTTGTTACCCGCATTTCCGGAGTTGACCTGAAACAGCAGCGGTGCCTCGCTGGCCTTTATCCCACCGATACTGACAAAGTCGTATCGATTACGGTCGTTCGGATTGGCGTACTTAATGGTGGATCCTGTGCTGGATAAGCGTGAGGTAACCACATTGAGGCTACAGGGGGTGCCGCTCAAAGATAGATCTTCGGTGACGGTCAACGTTGTGTTTTCCTGAAGGGTCAGGGTTAAGGCGCGGGGTGCCAGAAACAAGATGTCCGTGGTTATATTACCCGTAAATCTACGGCTATGGTTCAGCCGGATTTCATGAAAAGAAAGGTCGCCCTGAATCTTGTAATCATTGGAAAGGGTTCCACCGGTAGTTTCAACGTAATGGTATTGATGCCCATTTGTTCCCAGAAAATTACCACCAACAAAAATACGGCTTCCCGCTGCGAAAAGCGTGTCGTTTCCTTTCAAAAGATCCCAATTGGCAACGGTCCATTCACTGTTCTCTATATTCAGGTGTTTTGTGATGAAAGAAGAGGTGAAATCTGTGTACAGTTTAATCGTGGAGTTGGTTGCAATAACATGTCCTCCATTAAAATTAAAGCTTCCCGCCGTGAAGTTAAGGTTGCTTATGTTTAGGGTGCCGGCGGAGATTGTAAACCAGCTGCCTCCCGTAAGTGTATCCATGTCGAAGATAACTTTTTTTGCCGAACTTTGTGAATAGCTGCTTTGCACACGCATGTTCCCACGAAAGGTCCACGTTGTTGTTGGGGTGGTTATATTTAAGGTGTAAGCACCAGATGCTTGCTTGGCGGAGCTACGGTTGATTATTGTGGCCGCACTGGTCGTGCTAAATAGGCCTAAGTTTTGGATAAACATACCACGTCCCATTTCTATTCGATCCCCATAAATGTACAGCGATGTTCCACTCTTATGTTGAATTTCTAAATTTTCGGGACAATCTTCATCCGCAATAAGGTTATTGATGGAGGCTATTGCACCTTCGGTGACAATAGGAAGATTGCGGTTGGAGAAACTGTTAAATCGGACATTGTCAGCTCGCGTAGGCATACAACCGCCCGAAGGACTACCATCGCTGTTTGTGGTCCAATTATCGGGGTTGAACCACTTATTGTCTGCCGCACCGATCCAGTATAAGTCCTTAGGCTCTTTGTCGATAAATTGCCAGTTTTTTACATCCCTAACGATCGAGCCTGTTGCGTTATAGGATACACCGGTGGATATATCGGCCTGTACACCCGTCATGATTACATTGGGAATAAAGATATCTTTTAGTGCACGGAATTTGAAAAAAGTGCCTTCTGGTGCTACGAGGGTACTGTTCACCTGTGTAGCGTACATCTCCATACTGCCTTTGCAATCTTCGGTATGTGTAATCAGCTGATCGCGGATTAGCAGTTGCAGATTGAGTTGCACGCGGAGAATTCCATTTGCGGGGACTTCTAAAATGCCGATATCGACGTTATTTCTAAAGGAGAGCGTAGTACCTTTCTTCTCGCTAATCAACCGCAGACTTTTTGCATTAATGTTGGCGATTATAGTCACGTCGTTTCCGTATACAAGAATATCGGAGAAGCTTGTATTGGCACCCCCACTGATACTGAACGAGGGACTGGAATAGATGCTGGGTGCAAGAATCACATCATGGTAGCTGTGGTTTGGGGAAGAGGTGATGCTACCTGTCAGGCGAAATTCTAATGTTGATCCTGCTGCTTGCAGGGCGCCTTTGGTGCTGTATTCCCAGCTCTGATAAAGACTTATTTTAGAATCGCTGATGTTCAAGTCCCATTTCCCCATAGTATTAACGGGGGAGTTATAGGGGGCAATACTGTAGAAATTTGCACCAATATATATGTTTTTTTTGTTACTGTTGAGCATTCCTCCTAAGAAATAAATGGATCCATTTACTATAGTTTTCAGGTCATCAGATAAGGTCCAGTCACCTAGCCCTGAAAAGTATAACATATAGAAGGAGGAGCCATTAGATGTAATGGTCTCTCCTGGATCTTTACTTTGGAACAATACACTTAGGTTTATGGAGATACCCTGCTTCATGTACCACGAGCCATAGCAAGCCATACTCTCTCCGGTAAATATTAGGTTGCTGTTGGGGAGTTCGTCCTTGATGGTTATATCGTGGAAGGTAGCAGGCGATCCGCTTACCGTTATGTTTCCTGTAATCTTTGAATTTGCGTCGAAGATGACATTGTCGTTCGAGTTTGGAATACAGACTCCGCCGGTTCCGCCTGAACTGTAAGACCAGTTTTCCTGGGTATTCCATTCGTTGTCGCCCGCGGTGCCGACCCAAAAAAGATTCTTAACGGGAGCCGAGGTGATAAAGCTCATCGTGCCCGGAGTAGGGTTTCCTAAGTCCACACCCGAGACAGCAATCGTACCCCCCACCCCTGTGATGTTTTTTATTTCTGCATTATTTACTTCCAGCGTGGAACCTGTTTGGTTAACGATCTGTGCGTTGGTTTTACCAACAATAGCAAAAAGCCCGTCGCAGATATCTGTATGGCTTGTTATCTCTCCCGTGATATTTAGACTGATATTGTTGGATATCGTAAAGGTTCTTCTTGGTGCTAATGAAAGACTTCCTATGGTTATGTTGGTGAGTAAATTTCCATTTGTTTTGATGAAATTAAGGCTGTCAATAGTCAGGAGATATGCATTAATCCCTGCTGTATATCCTTGTGTTTCAATGTTAATCTTGTGAAATCTTGTCTGTGTATTTGAACAATTTAAAAGGGTTTGCTCTCCGCTGGTCTTTGAGGGATGACTTAAATTCAACGTGAATTTACTGGGGGCAACAACGCCGTGAAATTGCCAACCCTCTTGGGTTAGATGTATGGTTGAGTTATCAGGAACGGTTAAGGTGTAGGGACCAGTAAAGTTTCCGAGGATACCACCGATTCTCATATATTTTAGTGCGGGTAGGTTTAGGTTGAGGACCGCATCGTTCCTAAAATCAAGGTAACCGTGTGTGGTATTACTACGAATCGTTTCTAGTTGAGGGAAAGAAAGTGTAGGAGTTCCTCTGAGGACGAAAGAGCTATAATTTGAGGCTCCTTCATTCAGGTAGCGGCTGTTTAAAAGTAAGGTGGTTAGCGCTGGCATATCGACCTTCGTCTGTCCTTCGATATAGAGGACGTCTGTTTTTAGTGTGTCGCCATGGTACTCAAAATGACCTTCCTGCAACATTGTGCGGAAAGAACGTTCATTTTGGTTGTTGAAGTTGTCGGCTACGATTAACTTTCCAGCACCGATTTTTGCAAATTCCATTTCCAGCATGGCGCCGTTGTTTGTTAATGTCGCAACCTCTGTATTGGAAGGATTTATCTGTAAAAAAATATTTAAAGCCTCAGATCGAAGTTTAACATAGGGTTGCAACGTTACATCCCCATAGACGGTGATATTATTGGGACCATAGATATAAGGTGAATTATTGCTATGGAGATCCGGCTTGAAGGTGAGCGATTTGATATGCACGGCCGCTGTGGTGTTGATGGACTTGTTGGTCGCACCATTAAAGCCGGAGTTGGCATCGATGATGACATGGGTATTTGCATTGGGTATGGAGGAGGGCAGTGTTGCCCCCGGGCTTCCCGACTGGAAGGACCAGTGGCGCAGGTCGTCCCAGTTTCCGGTGCCACCGATCCAGTACATGGTCTGCTGCTGTGCAGCGGCCTTCATGCTGCATAAGAGTAGGAGCAGTCCAATGGCCGCTGTTAGAAAGTGCTTGATATGCTGCATGGTCTTATTTTATTACTTTAAACACTATGTTCATGTAGCTGTCTTCGGTAACAGCTGCGCTAGCTTTAACCGTATAGGCCAGTACGCCCGCTGCCGTGATGCTCACATTTTCAAATAAAGCCTGGTCGTAATAGGTAATGAAATAGGCCAACTCCTGCGCCAGGTAGTTGGGGAGTGATTCGCCGGGATTGCTACTGACAATGGGGGTACCAAATTGGGTTTTGTAGATATCGTAGAGATTGACCTCCAGCTGCCCGTTGCCATTGAGGTTGCCGGTTAAGGGGAGTACGATCGATGGACAGTAGAAAAAAAGCGGTGCCACGGCATTGGCCTTTTGTAGCGTTCCCGTTTCGTTCATCACCATAATGGCGCTCTCTTTTGCGCTATACTCTTTCGTAAGCCCCTCGATGCTCAAGGTGTTGGCGACCGAGGTGCCGATATGGGTTGGAACCGTTAAGGGGCCGCCCAGTTGCACATCATTATTGTTCTTCTTGATACCATTGGTGGCGGTAAAGGCATTTATCGCCTTTAGATCCACTGAAACATGTTCCTCTTCCTCGGTCGTAAAGCTCAGGATATGGGTCGTTTCATTGTAGGTGACGTCGTTCCCGTTTCGTTCCGGGACTTTGATCCACTTGGTTCCATTGTTGTAATAGATGCCGGGGACGATATCCGTTTGGCTGGCCAGGTTGTAAACCACCATGCCGTGTTCGTGCTGGCTGAGTGGTGCAGGGCTTATTGTGCTGGCCAGCGATAGTCGAGGGAACAGTAATCCGCGTCGGACACTGCTCAGGTCGAGTATCGCGTTCTTGTTTGGGGAACGATCTGTGGTAGAAATATCATCATCGATTTTTACTTGTGCAGAGACTGTGCCCAAAGTGATGAGGCACAGTGCAATACTGATGAAATAAGGTTTAATCATAGTAGTTATGCATTTATTCTAAATAAATCGCAAAAGACTCATTATTAATTGTTCATTAATACCATATTAAGCCAGATTGTTAATGTAAAAAGACGATTCTTTCGCAAGGTAGCTATTCCGCGTGTAGGCTCTGGGTGCGGACTCGGGTGATCCAAGCGATGATGAGACAAATGGCGACCATCAAACCCGCAATCCCAATAATATATAGGAAAACTCCTGTTACTCCTCCGGTGGTGGTTGGATTCAGGAAGGGGTAGGGGTACCATCCTGTATACACTGCGCGTACAAAGGTGAAGATAGTCCACAGGAGAGGGAATATAAGCCAACATAAGGATTCCCATGATGAAACAGGTCGTTTCGATGGATAGAGTAACCACCAAATGACGATAAATAAAGGTCCCAATTCATGCAGAACAAAGTTGCTCCAATTGAACTTACCAGGGGTTGGGTTTACCGCAGCATCTTTGAGCAACAAAGCGAAGATAATTCCTGTAACAAGCATATATAAAACGGCTGCTCCGCGCAGATGATGGAACCAGGAAGGGGTGCCTTTGTGACGTAAAAAGGCTACGGCTGCCATGATATAGGTTGTTGCGGCAATCAAGTTGCTCTGCACCGTAAAGAAGCTGAATCTATTCCATCCATAATCATACGCTTCGGGAGCTACTTTCCAAGCGTTCCAGGGTGCAATGGCATTGACGGTTATAATCGACATCACAATTAAAACGAAGGCATGGAACCCTGTTGCGGTTCTGGAGGAGCTTGTTTTTTTCATAAGCTGGTCGTTCTAGTAAAATTACATAATATGTATAACATTCACGAATGCTTATCTGGTAAGCTATTTAGAAATTAGAAATTGAAAAGATTAAAAAAGGAGAGCATGTGACTGTTGCAGGTAAATTGTTAAAAAAGTGTTTTTCTCTTTTCAAATGTTAATTATTTCCCTATCTTTGTCCCCCAGTGAAAAATGAGGTCACATATCTCATCGCATCGTCGAAAAAAACCAATGGTTTCATTGGACAGACTTATATTTAATTGATGTTTAGCCCGTTTGGGCTTTTTTTGTATCTCATTGAAAAACGAATTGTAATAAATATAGTTATAAAAAGAATGACCAACTACAGTAAATTACCAGCTATTTTGGTGCTTGAAGACGGAACAGTTTACCACGGTAAAGCGGCAGGGAAAATTGGAACGACGACAGGTGAGATCTGTTTCAATACAGGTACGACAGGTTATCAGGAAATCTTTACTGATCCTTCTTACTATGGGCAAATTATGGTAACCACCAATGCGCACATCGGTAACTATGGTATTGATGAGGATGATACGGAATCAGCATCGATTCAGATTGCTGGCCTAGTATGTAAGAACTATAATATCAATTATAGTCGCCAAATGGCAGATACGTCTATTCAGTCGTATTTTGAAGAAGAGAACTTAGTTGGTATTTCAGATATTGATACCCGTTCTTTGGTTCGCCATATCCGCAGTAAAGGAGCTATGAACGCTATTATTTCTTCAGAGAACCTTGATGTAGCGTCTTTGAAAGCGAAATTAGCGGAAGTGCCTTCGATGGATGGGTTGGAGCTTTCTTCTTTTGTATCGACAAAAGAGCCTTATTATTATGGGGAAGAATCAGCGCCTACGCGTATTGCGGTTCTTGATTTGGGTATCAAAAAGAACATCTTACGTAATTTTGATGCGCGTCAGGTATATGCTAAGGTATTCCCGGCAAAAACAACCTTCCAAGAGATGGAAGCGTGGAATCCGGATGGATATTTCATCTCAAACGGGCCTGGCGATCCTTCAGCAATGGAATATGCAATCACTACAGTAAAAGAAATTTTAGCCGCAGATAAACCTATGTTCGGTATCTGTTTAGGGCATCAGATTTTAGCGTTAGCAAATGATATCCGTACACAGAAGATGCATAATGGTCACCGTGGAATTAATCACCCGGTAAAAAATATTATTGCTAACCGTTGCGAGATTACATCACAAAACCATGGTTTTGGTGTGGTAGCAGAAGATATCGAAAAGTCGGATAAAGTGGAAATCACACACGTGAACTTGAACGATCAGTCGATCGAAGGTATTCGCGTAAAAGGGCAGAAGGCATTTTCGGTGCAATATCACCCGGAGTCTTCTCCAGGACCACACGATTCACGCTATTTGTTTGATGATTTCGTTGCGATGATAAAGCAATAAAAAATTTAGAAAAGGCTAAACTGTAGGGTTTAGCTTTTTTTTGTTAAGTTTGATTTTACTAACATAAATCAGTATCTTAGTGTTCGTAATACACTAAGCCGAAATTTATAAAGACAATAATATAAAGATGAGTTTAATAATTGATGTTCATGCGCGTCAGATCCTTGATTCGCGCGGTAACCCTACAATTGAAGTAGATGTTACTACACAAAATGGTTTTGTTGGTCGTGCTGCTGTACCTTCTGGTGCTTCTACAGGTGTTCATGAGGCTGTAGAGTTACGCGATGGCGATAAAACAAAATACCTGGGTAAAGGCGTTTTGAAAGCGGTTGAAAATGTAAATACTAAGATTGCTGAGGCGTTGCGTGGTGTTGATGTTTTTGAACAAAACACGATTGACAAAATTATGATCGATCTTGATGGAACAGAGAATAAAGGTGCTTTAGGCGCGAATGCTATTCTTGGTGTTTCCTTGGCGGTTGCGAAAGCGGCTGCGCAAGAATCTCATCAGCCATTATACCGTTACATTGGTGGTGTGAATGCAAATACATTACCTATTCCAATGATGAATATCATCAACGGTGGTTCTCACTCTGATGCACCTATTGCATTCCAAGAGTTTATGATTATGCCTGTTGGCGCGCCTTCATTCTCTGAAGCATTGCGTTGGGGAACAGAAGTATTCCATACATTAAAGAAAATTTTGCACGACCGTGGTTTATCTACAGCGGTAGGTGATGAAGGTGGTTTTGCGCCTACATTCGATGGTACCGAAGATGCTATCGAGACGGTTCTTAAAGCTATTGAAACAGCAGGTTACAAACCAGGTTCTGATATTTGTTTGGCGTTAGACTGTGCGGCATCAGAATTCTACAAAGACGGAAAATACAACTACGCGAAATTTGAAGGTGATAAAGGCGCTGTTCGTACAAGTGAAGAGCAAGCTTCTTACCTCGCTGAATTGAGCGTGAAATATCCTATTATCTCTATCGAAGATGGTATGGGTGAAGACGACTGGGCAGGATGGAAAACATTAACGGAGAAAGTTGGTGACCGTGTACAACTTGTAGGGGATGATTTATTTGTTACAAACACAAAACGTTTGCAACAAGGTATCGATACGGACACAGCAAATTCAATTCTTGTTAAAGTAAACCAAATCGGTTCATTGACAGAGACGATCAATGCAGTGACATTGGCGCAGAACTCAGGTTATACATCCGTGATGTCTCACCGTTCAGGTGAAACAGAAGATGCTACAATTGCGGATCTTGCTGTAGCATTGAACTGTGGTCAAATCAAAACTGGTTCGGCTTCTCGTTCAGATCGTATGGCTAAATACAACCAATTACTTCGTATCGAAGAAGAGTTGGGAAGCAATGCGCGCTTTATCGGCAAGAACTTTAAATTTGCTATTAAGTAAGAAGATCTTTTGATTCTTTATATGAAGGGAGCTGATTGTACGATCAGCTCTCTTTTTGTATGTTTTCATTTTTGCATATCTATATAAATTTGTCTAAGTTTGGTGCATGGAAAGGTTTCTAACAGTTATCCGTAACAAGTATTTTTTAGCCGGTTTGGCTTTTTTGGTATGGATGTGCTTCTTTGATCGCTATGATTTCGGTACGCAGTATGCATACCAGCAGGAGAAAGGGAAGTTGGAAAATGAGAAAACCTTTTATGAATCGGAGATTGAACGGATGGAGAAATCAATCAAAGATGCGCAGCATAATCCCAGTGAGATTCAACGGATAGCGCGGGAGCGGTACAAAATGAAAAAGGATAATGAAGATATATTTGTCGTAAAAGAAATTGAACCGACAGATGAATAAGATGTAAGAAATAAAAAAGAGCGGTATTTTTACAAATACCGCTCTTTTTTATGCTTCTGATATCGCATTGATGATATCGTACTGTGTAATTATATTTATACGTCCGTAGCTATCTTCTACTAAAACAGCTTGCGAGTCTTTATTTATCAACGATGATATTTTATCGATCGAGGTATTGATATCTACAAAAGGGAAAGATTTTGTAGCAATGGACTCTACCTTTGACGACTTAAGTGAAGGGTTTTCTAACAAGGCAGTTAAGATATCCGATTCTGTCAGTTTACCGATTACCATCCCTTGCTGGGTTACAGGAATCTGAGAGATATTCAAGGTCTTCATCATGTTGAACGTCTCCAACACCGTTTGGTTCACATCGGCGGTAACAATTTCTTGATTGCCACGTTTCTTCAAGATTGTCTTTGCGGTTAGCTTCTCATCTTCTAAGAAGCCACGTTCGCGCAACCAGTCTTCGTTGTACATCTTACCCATGTAACGGGAGCCATGATCGTGGAAAATCACGACAACAACGTCATCAGGTTGAAGGGATTCACCTAATTGCATCAACCCGGCAACAGCTGCTCCCGCTGAATTTCCCGCAAAGATTCCTTCCTTACGCGCTAGATCTCGTGTCATTAAAGCGGCATCTTTATCCGTGACTTTTTCAAAGAGGTCAATCACATTGAAATCCACATTCTCGGGTAAGAAATCTTCACCTATACCTTCCGTGATGTAGGGGTAGATTTCATTCTTATCAAAGATGCCGGTTTCTTTATATTTCTTAAAAACAGAACCATACGTGTCAATTCCCCAGACCTTGATGTTTGGGTTCTTTTCGCGTAGATATTTTGCAGTTCCAGATATGGTACCTCCTGTACCTACACCAACTACCAGGTGGGTGATTTTTCCGTCCGTCTGTTCCCAGATTTCAGGCCCTGTCTGTTGATAATGTGCCTTGGCATTGGATGGGTTGTCGTATTGATTTGCTTTCCATGCATTGGGCACTTCCTTTTGAAGTCTACTAGATACCGAGTAATACGAGCGTGGATCTTCAGGTTCCACGTTTGTAGGACACACAATTACTTCCGCACCAAAAGCACGAAGTGCATCGACTTTTTCTTTCGATTGCTTATCCGTTGTGGTAAAAATACACTTGTAGCCTTTAACGACAGCGGCCATAGCAAGCCCCATTCCTGTATTTCCTGATGTACCTTCGATAATGGTGCCACCAGGTTTTAGCAGTCCCGCCGTCTCCGCATCTTCAATCATTTGGATCGCCATACGATCCTTAATTGAGTTTCCGGGGTTGGTGGTTTCTATTTTTGCTAGAACAGTGCCTTTAAGGCCTTTGGTGACCGCATTTAGCTTGACCAAAGGTGTGTTTCCTATGGTTTCCAAGATATTATTATACCACATGCTGTTTTTGTTTGTTTCTACAAAAATAGTATTTTAAAATTATTGTGTCACTATTACACTGTTGCTTTAAAATTTCAAGTGTTTTACAGTAAGTCCGTTGTTGATAAGTTGCTTCAATGCGTCAATACCAATGTTTAGGTGTGTTTCTACATACTTGGCGGTGACGGTAAGGTCGCTTTCCGCTGTTTTTACACCTTCGGGCACCATCGGTTGATCAGAAACCAACAATAGGGCGCCGGTTGGAATTTTGTTCGCAAAGCCCACACTAAAGATGGTTGCTGTTTCCATATCGACAGCCATCGCACGAATAGTTTTCAAGTATTTCTTAAAGGCTTTATCGTGTTCCCAAACCCGTCTGTTGGTGGTGTACACGGTTCCGGTCCAATAATCACGCTGATAGTCGCGTATGGTGGTGGATATCGCTTTTTGCAAGGCAAAGGCCGGTAGGGAGGGTACCTCAGGAGGGAAGTAGTCGTTCGAAGTTCCCTCTCCGCGAATAGCGGCAATGGGTAAGATCAACTCACCAACAGGGATTTTCTTTTTGAGTCCGCCTGTTTTTCCCAAAAACAAAACCGCCTTTGGGTTGATGGCGGATAAGAGATCCATAATGGTTGCCGCCATCGGGCTTCCGATACCAAAGTTGATAATCGTGATGCCGCCGGCGGAGCAAGCCTGCATGGCTTTGTCCTCGCCATAGATGTGTGCATCGTTATGCATCTCCGAGAACATTTTTACATACTTGGAGAAATTGGTAAGCAAGATATAAGGCTCAAATTCTTCAAGCGGACAGCCTGTGTATCTTGGCAACCAGTTGTTTACAATGTCTTTCTTTGATTTCAAGCCCGGAGTAATCGGGCTATCTTCGATCTGCTTTTTTCTCATATGCTTTGTTTTAAGTTGGTGCCTATAAAAAATCCCTCATTTTGGTGAGGGATTTTAAATTAAGCGACTTTCAATTTTTTAATATCAGATTTTGCAATTTTTTGCTTGGCATATTCCAAGGTTATATGCAACGTCTTCTGATTGTCTTTTTCTTTGGTGCTCGGCGTTTCAAACATAGCATCCAGCATAATCGCTTCACAGATACTACGCAATCCGCGTGCACCAAGTTTAAATTCCCACGCCTTGTCTACAATGAAATCGTACACTGCTGGTTCGAAAACAAGCTCAATACCTTCGTATTGAAACAGCTTATGGTATTGCTTGATCAACGCATTTTTAGGCTCTGTCAAGATACTCAATAATGTTTCTTTATCCAACGGGTTAAGGTACGTCAACACCGGCAAACGACCAATCAATTCGGGGATTAATCCGAAGTTCTTTAAATCTTGCGGCGTAATGTATTTATAGAGGTTCGTTAGATCGATGTCTTCCTCTTCCTCTTTCATTTTATACCCTACAGTTTGTGTGCGTAGACGGTTGGAAATCTTCTTTTGGATACCATCAAAAGCTCCTCCACAGATAAACAAGATGTTACTCGTGTTTACAGAGATCATTTTTTGATCTGGATGTTTACGTCCTCCCTGTGGTGGAACGTTCACATTTGTACCCTCTAGGATTTTCAGTAAGGCTTGTTGTACACCTTCACCGGACACATCTCGAGTGATCGATGGGTTGTCGCTCTTACGGGCGATTTTATCGATCTCATCAATATAGATAATACCACGTTCTGCCGATGCCACGTCGTAATCTGCAGCCTGCAAAAGGCGTGTTAAGATGCTTTCCACATCTTCACCTACATATCCCGCTTCGGTAAGTACGGTAGCATCTACTATACAGAAAGGAACGTTCAATATTTTCGCTACTGTTTTAGCGAGCAATGTTTTCCCCGTTCCTGTTTCTCCAACGACAATAAGGTTCGATTTTTCGATTTCGATATCGTCTTTATCGACCTTTTGATTTAGTCTTTTGTAATGGTTATATACCGATACGGCAATAACCTTCTTCGCATCATCTTGCCCGATAACGTATTGATCCAAATGTTCTTTAATTTCCATTGGACGAATCAGTTCGAGCGTAGTTTGTAACGTCTTGTTTTTGCGCTGCTTCAGCTCCTCAGTCAGGATTTCTCCAGCCTGCGTAACACAACGATCACAGATGTGAGCTCCGTCGCCCGCAATAAGCATTTGGGCGTCATTCTTGCTAATGCCACAGAATGAACAACGGATATCTCTATTATTCGTTTTACTCATCGATTATTTTGTTTCTTTTTTGGCCACCAAGACCTCGTCGATCATGCCAAATTCTTTTGCTTCGGCAGCTTTCATCCAGTAGTCACGGTCAGATGACTTTTCTACCCATTCGTAGCTCTGGCCTGAATGCTCGGCGATGATGGTGTATAACTCTTCTTTCAATTTAAGCATCTCACGAAGGTTGATCTCCATATCGGCTGCTACGCCTTGCGCACCACCTGATGGTTGATGAATCATTACACGTGAATGTTTCAATGCCGCTCTTTTTCCTTTTGCTCCGGCAACCAATAATACAGCACCCATGGAGGCCGCCATACCGGTACAGATTGTCGCTACATCTGGTGATATATACTGCATGGTATCGTAAATCCCCAATCCGGCATAAACGCTACCACCTGGAGAGTTGATATAAATCTGGATATCACGCTGTGCATCCGTCGATTGCAAAAATAATAACTGTGCTTGAACAATGTTTGCCACTTGATCGTTGATACCATCGCCTAGGAAAATAATACGATCCATCATCAAACGTGAAAACACATCCATCTGCGCAACATTCATCTGACGCTCTTCGATAATGTAAGGCGTTAAGTTTGTTGGCATATTTTTCTGAACACGTCCAATAAAGCTGTCAACATGTTGACTACCTATTCGATGATGCTGAATAGCATACTTTCTAAATTCGTTTTTATCTATGTTCATATTCTTTGTTTTTCTATTTAGTTGTTTCGATATACTAATATAAAATTATATTTCTCTGCTGCAAAAGAAACTTTAACCGTTTACAATTTCATAATCTGGTAATTCCGCCAAAAATTCAAAACTGTTGGTGCTAAAATCTATCTTACAATAATGGTGCTCAATTCCATTACTTACCAAAAGTAACGGAATTTTATGGATACTGTTGTAATTTGCAACCTGTTGAAAGACTTTTTCTGTTATTTTGACAGTCGGAGCCTTAAACTCTGCCAAAAGGATCTTTTCTCCGCTAGTGTTGAAAATCAATAAATCACTCCGCTTTTGTAACGTGTTTAAAACTAACCCGCCCTCGGATTGCATTAGTGCTTTAGGATATTTCTTATGTATGTGGAGGTAGTTTATCCAATGTTGACGAACCCATTCTTCCGGTGTAAGAACCAGCTCCTTTTTGCGTAAAGCATCGAAAATATAAAGCTTGTCTTGTTTCTTGGTGATTTTCGAAGGATACGGGGGTAAGTTCAACGGGATAGGCTCAAACATAAACAAAAATACGCTTTTTTGTTCTTTTTCCAAAATGTCTGTCCTGGGACGATGGGATAGGGGCAATGCGTTTATTTTTCGAAACTTGTGAAGAAAAAGGGTGACTTGAATTGAGCTATCTATTCAAGAAAAAGTATAAAAAAGCATAAATGAATGCCAGCTGGGAAGCCCAAAAGACAAGTGACCACTTGAGCATCATAACGGATTGTTTGTAGATATCTACCCGGAGATTGCTGATTTCTTCTTTCAGATCTATACTTTGCTTATTGACGTTGTCGTTTTGCTCTGCCTTTAAAAGGTTTATATCGTCTTTAAGCTCCTCCTTAAACATTTGTATCTCTTGCCTAAGGGTTGCAGTTTGCTTATTGATGTCATCTTTTAATTCTGCTTTTAAATGATGTGTATCCTCCTTGAGCTCTGCCTTCATTTCATACATCTCATGCCTGAGGGTTGCAGTTTGCTTATTAATGTCATCTTTTAATTCTGCTCTTAACATTTGCATATCATCCTTCAGTTCTGCTCGCAGCTCTTTCATTTCTTCGCTTAACTCGGATTTCAGGCTAACCATACCTTTTTGGGTACTTAATTCCAAACGCATCAGGTCATCTTTTGTTTGCGCGCTGTACTGCGCTAGATTCTCCTTGGTTGCTAAATGCTCAATTAATAAGTTGTACCGTAATTTTATTTTGTTAAATCCGGTTTTTGTAAACTAGAAAATCAATGGTAAGCCAAAGCAAAAAAATGTGTATTTTCGCAGGGTATGCAAGTCAACGCGATAATTTCCGACATCAAAAAAAGAAAGTTTAGCCCGATCTATCTTCTACATGGAGAGGAGTCTTATTATATTGATTTGGTAAGCGATCAGTTGGAGCATACGGTGCTCACAGATGCCCAGAAGGGTTTTGACCAAACCGTGCTTTACGGAAAAGATACCACGCTCGTAAATGTGGTAAATGCTGCTAAGCGTTACCCTATGATGAGCGACTACCAAGTCATCGTGATCAAAGAAGCGCAAGATCTAAAGTGGAAGACGGAAGAGGAACTTTTGCTCAAATACGTGGAGCATTTAACACCGACGACCATCTTGGTATTAGCGTATAAATACGGCAAGTTTGATAAACGTAAGAAGCTGTACAAAGCAATTGAGAAGGTTGGTACTGTGGTGGAGTCGGCCAAGTTGTATGAGAATAAGGTGGGCGAGTGGGTGCTAGATCAGTTTCGTGATTTAGGACGAACGATACACCCGCAGGCCGCGGCGATGATGGCTGATTATTTAGGGACAGACCTTTCGAAAATTGCGAATGAGATTGAAAAGTTAGTGCTCAATGTGAGTAAAGAACAAGAGATCCAGACCACACATGTGGCGCAAAATATAGGTGTCAGTAAAGATTTCAATGTTTTTGAATTGCAGTCGGCTTTAGCTAAACGCAATGCGACGAAGGCCATCCAGATTGTCGATTATTTTGCTGCGAACCCGAAGTCTAATCCGCTACCGCTTGTGCTGGGGAATTTAGGCACCTACTTTACGAAAGTATTAAAGTATCACTATCTGCCTGATAAATCTCCACAAGGGGCTTCCAAGGAGCTGGGGGTTCATTCTTTTTTTGTGAAGGAGTACGAGTTGGCGGCCCGGAATTTCAATCGCCGTAAAACATTTGATATTATCCGATTTCTGAGTGAGTATGATCTAAAATCTAAAGGTTACCTCGTTGGGCCGTTTACAGATAACGGAGACCTCTTACGGGAACTAATATTTAAAATTTTGAATTAATGTCAGCACGAATTAGCCTATTTATCGCTTTCAGTTTATTTTTTTTGAATGCTTCGAAAGCACAGATTTCATATAGTGTATTACAGGTTGGTGGTAATCTCGGCTTTGCCAATGAGGGGTATAAAGGCGCTTTTAGTGGCTTTACTGGGCACTTTGTCTTTGGTAAAAACTTTCAGGAACGAGCCTATCTTGGATTGGGTATAGGCAATGAAATATTTAAAGGAGATTATCGCACAAATGATCCGCATGCGGCTGATCAACTGACCATGAAGTACGATTACAGTGTGTTCCCTATTTTTGTAGACGGTCGTTTGCCCTTTGGAGAAGTTGGGCAAGGAGATTCTAAAATTGGTGTATTAGCCAATGCAGGGTATGCTCCAGCGATCGGCCAGCGGTATGACAAAGGTTTTCTCTTTAAAGGAGGTTTTTTCTACCTGTGGGATAATCCACGTGGGGTTGATTTTACCGCATCGCTGATGTATGGTTATCAACAGTTGACTAAAAATTTCTATCAAAAAGATTTTCAACACCAACATATCGCTCTTTCGGTTGGTATTATGCTAAAGTAACCCGCACCTATTTTGCATTATTCTCGCCCGTCGTTTGATCTTCTTGCGGTTTATCTATTGGTGTAATATTTGTATAGGGATTCTCTTCGGATTCGTTAATTTCTTTATAATTTACATGAATTGTTTCGGGCGCAATAGTTGTATCGATATTGACGTCGATTTCTATTTTTGACGTTGTTTTCGGCTTGCGCACAATCCCCCATTTCATCATTAGTTCTTGTGTCGAGTTCCGCTTCAGATGTTCCTTCTCGGGTTCTCCAATCAGAAAACCAAAGGCCTGCATGGATGGGACCGCATCAAAGATAACTTTGATTGTAGCTGTTAAAGGCAAGGCGATAACCAACCCGGCGATCCCGAAAAGCATACCACCTAGAAGCATAGCAATCATGGCCATGAGTGGGTTTATGCTAACTTTACTGCCTACAATGTTGGGCGTGATCACGTTTCCTTCTAAAAACTGGACGACCTGAAACCAGGCAATAACCCCAACGGCATAAAGCGCATTATCTTTTACGGCCAGTGCAAATAAAGCGGGAAGGATGGAGCCGATCGCAATTCCGATATAAGGCAGAAGCATCAGCAAGGCCGCAAGAGAGCCAAAGAACCACGCGTAATCTATTCCCATCATCATCAATCCGATCGTATTTAGAACGGCCACAATTCCCATGACCATTACCAGTCCTAAAAGATAACTTTGTACAACTTGGTATATCTTATTCAGTGTATCATCAACTTTTGCTTGCGGTACACTTTTAAAAGCTTTGAAAAAAAACTCGCGAAAGAAGTCGCGGTAGTAAAGTAGAAAAAAGCTGAAAAGCGGTACGAGGATCGCTCCCGCTAGGATATTGCCAATAGAACCGAAGGTGGCCGTTGCCATGCTCCCGGCATTGGCCAACAGTTTGTTTCCTTGCTCGCGCAAGTGTTCGGCTACCTGACTGCGCTGGATGCCGAATGTTTCTTCAATCCAGACCTGTGCCCGCTCTAATACGGATAATACTTTTTCTGTTATCGACGAAGCATCTTGGCCAATAATAATACTTTGATGTACGATAAACCAACCGATGGAAGAGATGACCGCAATAGCCACAATAACCGCGAGAATAGATGCAAATGCTTTTCCTAATCGAAGTCGTTCAAAGAATTGAGCTAAGGGAAAGAGCGAGATTGATATAAGAATGGAGAATAGCAAGGGGAGCAATAGACTTTGTGTAACATACATAAAGCCTATGATCAATGCCATAGCGGTTAAGCTCGAAGCTAAGTCTAAAGAATACGGGAATCTCTTGTTGTTTTCGCTCATAAAACTTTTTAGGTTTTTATTGAATAACGTTTAAACTGTTTTTTTGTTTTTTGACTGCCAGTACAAGATATAAAAAAAAGCAAGTAAAATAATGATGCTATTAGCGATAAACAAATTCGGGATACGGCTGATTTCATCGCGATAAAGATAACCGGCAATTAATGCGCCGCCACCGATCCCTACTTCGAGTGCAATATACATGGTCGCCATCGCTTTTCCGCGATGTTGAGGAAGACTTAAGTCGATGGTCCATGCGTTGACCGCTGGCGATAGGATACCACCTCCGATACCATAGACAATGGCACCGATGATCATGCCTTCCACGGAGTGGTTGTAACCGAGAAGGAAAGCGGATATCGATAAAATAGCGACACCCACCAACATGACCCGAATACGGCCGTAGCGGTCAGCAACTTTTCCTGAAACAAAGCGGATACCAATGGATGATAAGGTATAAGCCGTAAAGAAAAGCCCTTTATTGCTTATCCCAAGATGTTCACTCCAATCTGGGATCAGTGTGAGGATCACGCCATATGCCGAATAAGAGAGTAGGGTCACAATGCCGGCAGGAATTACACGCCATTCAATAATCTCATTACGTTGGATGCGGAGCATTCCGAGGTTGAATCGTTCTTTATCCTTTAAGGTTTCCTTCATGTTCATCACAATGACAATGGAGAGTAGCGCAAAAATCGAAGAGCAATAAAACATCGGATCGATACCATAATTATTGGCGATAAAACTACCGACCGCCGGACCGACCGCACCACCAATACTGAAGCATAACCCGTGCATGCCGAGCGCTTCGCCCCAGCGGTTCTGTGGGATGATGTCTGCCACGTATGCAGAGGTGGCCGTCGGTTTAAAACCAGTAGAAAATCCGTGTATCAAACGCAATAAAAAAAAGCCCGCAACCGAGCTTATGACAGGATATAGAAAACCGCATATAAAACATACGATGGAGCCTACGGCCATTACGGGCACGCGCCCCCATCTATCTGTTAGTTTTCCGCTGAAAGGACGGGAGATACCTGCGGTCAGCGTGAATAACGCAATGATCAACCCTTTATGTTCCGCTCCTCCCAATTTGCTTAAGTAGTTGGGAAGTTCCGGAATGATCATGTTGAAACTCGCCGAAAAAAGGAGCGAGCTTAAACAGAGTAAAGCAAAAGGAACCGTATATATGGATTTGTTTTCTTCGATCATTATTTCAAAATAAGCTTTCTTCGGGCAAGTTCAGCACAGAATACAGTGGTTGCTACCGCGACGTTCAACGATTCGGCATGCCCCAAACGTGGAATGGTAACGGCGCTGTCTATTTTGGCCTGTAAGGCCTGGCTGATACCATTACCTTCGTTCCCCATAATAATTAACCCTGCCTCACCAAAGTCGGTATCATAGATCGATGAACCATCCAAGAGGGCGCCAAAGGTAGGCATCTCCATACTTTCGACAAAAGGAATCAGCTCGGTGTAATATATGCGTACTCGAGATAAAGACCCCATGGTGGCTTGAACGACTTTGGGGTTGTAGGCATCGACTGTGCCGATGGAGCAGATGATTTCACTGATGCCAAACCATTCTGCGGTACGGATTATGGTGCCGAGGTTTCCTGGATCTTGGACATCATCCAAAACAAGACAGTGTTGCTTCTTTAGGGAGGCTTCATCGATCTGGTTGTTGTCCGGTATTTGTACCAAAGCCAATACGCCCTGCGGGGATGTTAAACCTGTTATCTTACTGAAATCGCGCTCCGAAACGTCGATACATTTGAGATTTTGCGGTAAATTGCCCATTTTTGTTAAGGCTTCCGCAGTAGCATAGATCGTTTGTACTTGATAGGATGAGGTAATAAATTCCTGAACAGATTTGATTCCCTCTACAATGAATAAACCATGTTGTTTGCGAAATTTTTTATGCTGCAAAGACGTTATTAAACTGATTTGCGCTTTTGATAACATTGCACTCAATGATTAAGAAATATAGTTTTTTTGTTTATGCAAGTATAACGCTTTTGTCTGTATTTTTTGCATCCTGTAGGTCTGCAAAATATTTGGAAGAAGATCAAGCGTTGGTCACGGCTGTTGATATGGAGGGCGTTCCTGCCGAATTCAATGAACAAGTCGGCGCTTATATTTCGAACGAAATAAAACCCAATTCCCGCTTAAACCTATGGGTGTACAATTTTTTTAATACCAAAAAAGGAAAGTATAAAAAGGACAAGATCCGTAATGTAGGGGAGGCTCCTCATATTTTGGATTCATCTCTTGTGGATTTTTCTGCCAAACAGATGATGCGTTATCTGCAAACAAAGGGATACTTTAATGCACAGGTCGACCCCTCTGTTAAACTTCAGGGAAAGAAAGCAAAAGTACATTTCATGGTGACTCTAGGGGCTCCTTTTTTTGTGCAAGATGTGAAACATCAGGTGCCTAATACAGAGATTGAAGCCATTTATGTCGATAAGGTACGACCTTTCTCTAAAGTGAAGTCAGGGAAACGTTTTGATGTGTCCGATCTGTTGGATGAAAGAGAACAGCTCTACGATAGGCTGAAGGAAAATGGTTATTTTGATTACTTGCGGCAGTATATGCGGGTGGGAGTGGATACATTGGTGCAGGCGCAGCGTGCGAATTTGCTTTTTGAAGTGCAAAGACCCAGTGATTCTGTGGACCATAAAGTTTACTATATTAATAAAGTAGCAGTTCGGGTTCTGCAACCGGCGGAATCTATGAGTAACCGTAAGCCTAAAAAATATGAGGATGAGAAGCTGCAACTGAGCTTTGAGGATCAGACAGGTCGATTTAAGCTGAAGCCTATCTCTCGCTATGTATACCTTCGACCTGGGGATCGTTACAACATGACGAAAGAGAACATGTCCTATGATCGCCTTTATGAAATGAATGGGTTTAGGAATGTAAAGATAAACTATGAGAAGGTGGACTCGAATAAGCTTAATGTACAGTATAGTTTGACCCCGAGACCGGTGATGGCGAATCAAGTGGAGGGGGAGTTTACCTTTAGTTCAGGAATGAGTGGGTTTAATGTCGGGAATACATTCTCGCATCGTAATGTTTTTGGAGGAGCGGAACAATTGGAGGTGAAGATGCGTTATGGTCTCTTGTTCGACCCACGATTGGGCGGGAGCCTAAAGGATAAAATTTTTAATACGGATTTTCAGGTCGGGGTTAACCTGGTTGTGCCGCGCCTGATGACGCCTTTCGAAACATCTAGCGTGGGAACTTACGGTTTACCACGGACTACTTATTCGACCAACTTACAGATTTTTCAACAAGATCAAACCTACTCCAATCGTTATTTAGTCAATAACCTGAATTATATCTGGCATAGTTCGGCCAGGTCGCAGCACAGCTTGACACCGATCTCTTTAGAGTATCGGTTAGGGCGTCTAAATGATGATTTTGCGGAGAAATTAAAAGAAGAGGGGTATGGTTTATATGTTGAAACCAATAATAGAGCCTATTTTGGTTTAGGTGCGCAGTATGTGTATACCCGGAATGCAGCTAAACTGCTGAAAAAGGAAAATTTTAACTTTTTCCGTGGCTCGATTGAAACAAGTGGAAACCTGTTGAATGTTGCCAGTAACTTGTTTAAGTTTTCACGTAGTAGTACTGGAGAACGTCAATTGTTTAATGTAACGTACCTGCAATATATCAAATCCGAAGTCGATTATCGATGGTACAAATATCTTGGAGGGAACAAACAATTGGTGTTGCGGTTTAATTCTGGAATTGCTGTACCCTATGGAAACAATTCTGAATTGTTAATTTTTGAAAAGAGATTCTTCGCAGGCGGGATTAATGGTATTCGTGCTTGGCAGGCACGTACGTTGGGACCTGGAAATTACAATCGTGAGAGTGTTCCAGAACATTTACGTCTTAATTTACGAAACCTGGATCAGCTAGGCGAATTAAAAATAGAGGCTAATGCAGAATATCGCTTCCGTTTGGTGAACAACTTCTTAGGTGCCAAACTGAACGGAGCCACTTTTATTGACGCCGGTAATATTTGGCGATTGAAGGAAGATGAATCGGTTAAAGGTGGTGAGTTTAGAGCGGATAAGTTCTTGTCACAAATTGCATTAGGGACAGGAATCGGACTTCGCCTCGATATGGACTATTTTGTTATTCGTCTTGATACCGGTCTGAAGTTGAAAGATCCCCAGTTTCAGGGAAGCAAGCAATGGGTGATTACAGAGATATTTGATGCAAAGGCATTTAAACGCGCCTTTAATGAAACCCATAAACCCGATCGCTACAGCTTTGTGCAATATAACTTTAGTGTGGGATTGCCGTTTTAGATCAGGTTTTTTATCGTCATAAAGGTGCTTTCTAATATTTTCGAAAGATCGAGCCCTTTTGAATAACTGAAATAGAAATATAAGATGGCTAAGACCACGAATGTCGATAGAAAACGTTTAAAGCTATAGGCGATCAATAAGATAATAGCGGGTATCAATAGGAGAAGCATACCATAAATCTTTACCGGTTTTAGGCCGGTGTCAGATTTGTAGATGTAATAGAGTTTGCCAACCGATTTTTCCTGGTTTTTGTGTTTAAAGAAAACAAAAGTCGACGATTCCAACGGATGCTTCACGACGGCAACCCCATCATGAAAAGCGAGTTCTTGTTGAAATCCGTTTAGGTTGAACACAAAAGTGCCATTGATATTTTCCATGGGTTTGTCCAGGCTGTCTACCGCAATGATTGCCAGTTTACCATTCTGCGTTAGGTTTTCTTTAACCGTAAAATTTGTGATATACTGCGGTTTGGCCTGTGCCAGGCACAAGGTTGTCAGTATAATCAATAAAGAAGAAAATATTTTTTTCACAATATGCGTTATTCTCCTGCAAGTATACTAAAAATAGTTTTCTTGCTTGGGCGAGAGGCAGCCTTAAATAATAAATTTATTTCTGACTATTGGGTAATGTTTTGTAGATTTGTAGTCAGTAAATTAAAGAAAAAACGGATATGACAAATACAGCGTCGCAAAGACCCGCAAAAAAGACAGATAACAATGCGAATCGTACGGAGTATTATCAAACATTGACTGTTGCTATCGTTATTGGTTTGGTAGGTGTTTTTATCAGATTTGTACCTGATGTGATTCCTGCATTGAATCAGATGACATTCTTGTTCTCTTTAATTGCAAATGTTTTGATGATCGTAGCATCAGTTATTGCATTTAAAGTGGTTTTCGGAATTTTAGGTTTTGGAAAAAACAGAGACTAATCATACGTCTTTAAAAATATGTAAAAGCCTTAAGAGTTTTCTTAAGGCTTTTTTTGTGACATTTTTCTTTCAGGCCGTCATGTCGACGTTAGGAGACATCTAAAAACCTTACTTTTATTTACCCCATGTCAAGTATAAAAGGTATTATTCATAGATTCCTCCTCGCACCTCGTTCGGAATGACGTGGTGTGATAGTAGGAATGGCGTAGCGCGGCGATCGTAGCGATGAAGCATGATAGTAATAGTAACTATATGCCTCAGTAGAAATAACAAGAAAGACATTCTCAAACTTTATCGTCATGTCGACGTTAGGAGACATCTAAAAACCTTACTTTTATTTACCCCATGTCAAGTATAAGAAGGTATTATTCATAGATTCCTCTTAGTACCTCGTTCGGAATGACGTGGTGTGATAGTAGGAATGGCGTAGCGCTGCGATCGTAGCGATGAAGCATAATCGTAAGAGTAACTAGATGTCTGAGCAGAAATAACAAGAAAGACATTCTTAAATTTTATCGTCATGTCGACGTTAGGAGACATCTAAAAAATTTACTTTCATTTACCCCATGTCAAATATAAGAAGGTATTATTCATAGATTCCTCTTCGTACCTCGTTCGGAATGACGTGGTGTGATATAAAAAAATCCCCGATCAAACGATGATCGGGGATTTTTTTTATATGTGTTTTGCACGATTGTCGCTTACGCAAGAATCGACCAAGTGCTCCAAGGGATTCTTGATAATACCAAGATCAATCCCAGGATATAAAAAATCATAACTGTTTTGTTCGCTTGATAATCTTCTTTAGCACGTTTAGCTTTTGAGTAACCGATCGTGATCAAGACAATTGCTAAAATCATCATCAATGGGTGTTCCAAGAAATACAAACGAGAAAGGCTGTTTTTCATGTTTGCTCCAGAGAAAGCCTCGAGGCCAAGGGGAGAGGTAAAATAAAGTACCAAACCGATTACCAGTTGCAAGTGAGCAGAAATCAAGCCTAACAAAGCGATCTTCCGATTGTAAGGTTTACTTCCAAAGTAATTGATCAATGTAATGACGATCGCCACCACCAAGGCTAGCAATAAAATAATTGCCAGGGTTGAGTGTAAGTGTTTCATTCCTGTTAACATAAGTTTTTAATTATACATTATCTCTAAAACAAAGGTACTATTTTGCTAGTCTTTTGTCGCCTAATTCTTTAAATTCTGACTTCGCTTTGAAGTTTGGAAAGGTCTTTTCGAGACTTAAGGTGTAACCGATATCAAAAAACAACTTCACATCGGCCAAGATGCCACCAAAATCCCAGTTTTCATCCACTTGGTCCGCTACAGTGTGATAGCGTCCGCTCAGTGCTGCCACCCTTTTACGGATGATGGTACTATCCTGCTCAATCAGTTCGCTGCCACTACCCATAAATAACCCCGGTACACCCGCTTTCACAAAGTTGAAGTGATCCGAACGATAGAAACCTCCTGAAGTAGGGTTGCGCTCGCCTGCCATCGTCCGGCCAAATTTCGCTGCCGATTTCTGCACATAGTCTTCCAATTCCGTTTGTCCAATCCCGACCACAGATACATCTTTGGTCGCTCCGAGTGGACTGAACGCGTCCATATTGATATTCGCTACTGTTTTTTGGAGTGGGAAAATAGGATGCTGTGCATAGTAAGCGGAGCCCAAAAGGCCTTCCTCTTCCGAAGTAACAGCCATAAAAACAATGGTTCGTTCGGGCTTTACTTTCGCAGCTTTAAAAGCTTTAGCCACTTCAAATAGCGCAGCAACGCCTGATGCATTGTCGATAGCACCGTTGTAGATGGAGTCACCGTTTACCGCTTCACCAATCCCTAAATGATCCCAATGTGCCGTATAGATAATTGTTTCATCTGGACGTTTTGATCCCTCGATTTTAGCGATGACATTATTGGATTTAGATTTCCTAAAGGTGTTTTTGATCGCGAAAGATGTCGTTACAGGCATTGGTACTGCTTTGAAGCCCGGTTTTTTCGCCTGCTCTTGTATATCTTTGGGAAGTCCCGCTAATGCAAATAACTTGGAAGCGGTACTGTTGCTTATCCAACCTTCAAAAGCAGCGAAATCAGCACCATCATTTTCGGTGATCAGCTCCAGCTGAGGACCCGACCAGCCTGAACGGACAACGTTCCAGTCGTAGCTGGCAGCACCTTTTTCATGAATTAATAAAATCCCTTTCGCACCTTGGCGTGCCGCCTCTTCATACTTATACTTCCAACGGCCGTAGTATGTCATGGTATCCGCTTTAAAGAGCGTTTTATCATAACGACCGGGATCGCTTACCATCGCCACGACGGTTTTTCCCTTTACATCTAAACCTGCATAATCATTCCAGTTGTATTCGGGAGCAACAATACCGAACCCAACAAAAACTAAATCCGATTGATCAATCTGGATTTGTTCTTGTAAACGGCGACTTCCGATCACATAATCATCGAGGTTGTTGATGGAAAGTGTCCCTTTCGCTCCTTGAAATGTAAGGACGGGATTTACTGGTTTAGAGCTAATCTCGACTAAAGGTACTTCTTGGAAGTAGGAATCGCCATTGCCCGGGCTTAGGCCTAACTCTTTGAATTGCTTTTCGATATAATTTACGGTAAGTGTATCTCCTTTCGTAAAAGGCTTACGTCCCATAAATTCATCGGAAGATAATTGCAACACATAATTTTTATATGCAGCTTCGGTAATGGCCGCGAGCGCAGTGGAATCAAGCGAACTGGTATCGTGTGCGCTGTTTTCTCCCAGATGGCATGCCGTAGTCAGAGCCGCTAGAGCCGCTCCAAAAAGTATTGTTTTCTTCATGTCGAACATTAAAGGTTTGCGATAAAAATACGAGTTTAATTTGAAAACTACGGTGCAAAGGTCACCCGCTTAGGGTTGTTCCATGGGAAACACTTCAGCAATAGGATGGAAGAGATAGA
Organism: Sphingobacterium psychroaquaticum; assembly: GCF_004421025.1. NCBI lineage: Bacteria > Pseudomonadati > Bacteroidota > Sphingobacteriia > Sphingobacteriales > Sphingobacteriaceae > Sphingobacterium > Sphingobacterium psychroaquaticum. The sequence continues at coordinate 920,569 of NZ_CP038029.1, forward strand.
TGCGGTTGGAGCTTACCTCCAAACATTTGTAGCGTTTGCGTAGCTTTTCTTTTTTTTGGAAAACGCGCCCGCCTTTGATCCCAAAGAAGCTTCCTTCGGGAATGTGCTCAATGGTAAAGATTTCTTGCGCCTGGGCATCGTATTTTCGGAGACTTCGGTAAAGGTTCAGATCCGTACAGCTTGATGCGGCAGGATTATCCATATAGTTTGCAATGGCGAGACTGACATCTTCGGGAAACATCTCTGCTTGAATAAAAGGAGCCATTAACGCCCGGAAGTTATTTTTCCATTCCAGTCCATGTGGCTTGACTTTATGTTGAAATTGCTGCCACGTTTTCAGGTGTGCGAATTCGTGGATGGTCGTAACCAGAAACGAAAATGGATTTAGGTCGTGGTTGACCGATATTTTATGTGGTTCTCCGCGAAAAGGAGCACGGTAGTCACCCAATTTGGTGCGTCTACTGCGGGTGACCTTAAATTGGCATTGCGTATCATTGATCCATGTCGAGATAATCGGGGCAGCAGCCTCCGGCATATACTTGCTCAGTTGCTTTGAAAAGTCGGTCATGATATACAAACATATTACTTTTTTTGTTGTCTGATAGATTATGGTGTTGAATTTTCTGTTGCTCGCTTAAATAATTATCTTTGATAGGTTAATCATGTATGATATGAGAAAAATCAGTTTGTTGGTTATGTCGCTTTTGCTGGGCTTTATTGTACAAGGGCAGGAGCTTAATGCACGTGTCGAAATACAATCGCCTCAAGTACAGAATACAAATAAACGTGCCTTGGATTTGCTCCAAAAGGTGATACAAGACTTTGTGAATAATCGGTCGTGGACCAACAAGCAGGTTACCCCACAGGAACGAATCGATTGCTCGATGGTCATCACTATTTCACAGTGGGATGGTTCCAAGACATACAAGGCATCTGCACAGATCTATTCTTTTCGCCCCGTGTTTGGAACCAACTACAGCAGTCCGGTCTTAGCATACCACGATCGTAATTTTAACTTTTCTTATGTGGAAGGTGAGCAGCTAGATTTTAATGAAAACAATAATTTTAGTAGCCTTTCCTCTCTATTGGCTTTTTACGCAAATGTTATTTTAGGGATGGATGGAGACACATTTAAGCTTTACGGGGGGAATCAATACCTTACTTCAGCGCGGACTATCGTGAATGCTGCACAGGGCAATACGGAGGAAGGATGGAAATCGATGGAGTCTCTGGATAACCGCTATTGGCTGATCAACAATTTGCTGGATCGCAAATATCAGCCGTATCGGGATTTTGCGTATCAATATCACCTCAATGGTTTGGATAAGATGGTACAGGACGAAACTAAAGCACGGATGTCGATCGTGGAACTCTTGGATAAATTGAAAGAGGTCGATCGCAACAATACCGGCAATGTATGGAGTTCTGTGTTGTATGCTGCAAAGTCCAACGAGTTTGTAGGTGTGTTTAGTAAATTGCCTGGTAATGAAGGTATCAAGGTTTTTAATAAATTGGTGGAACTCGATCCAACGAATACAACAAAATACGAAGTTTTAAAGAAGTAACTATATTATATGCTGCGGAAGTTATCAGTAAAGAATTATGCACTGATCGAAAATCTAGATATCGCCTTTCACGAAGGATTGAATATTTTGACGGGTGAAACGGGGGCTGGAAAGTCGATTATTATGGGTGCATTGGGGCTCATCTTAGGTAATCGGGTAGAGGGGCGACCTTTTTTTGATGAACAGCGGAAGTGTATAATAGAAGGATATTTTCAGATTGAAAGCTATGGCTTAGCGGATTTTTTCGTCGAACATGATCTCGATTATGAGGCCGAAACGATTATTCGGCGGGAGATTGCCGTGGATGGCAAATCCCGTGCTTTTGTCAACGATTCACCGGTAACATTGCAGGTTTTAAAATTGCTGGGTGAACAGTTGATTGATATCCACTCGCAGCATGCAACGTTGCAGATCAATACCGAAAGCTTTCAGCTTTTAGTGCTGGATAGTGTGGCGAAGAACCAACAACTCCTTCAAGGATATGCGGAAGGTCTAGGTCAGTATAGACGTGATGAACAGGCGTTAAAAAAACTGAAGGAAGAGATTGCGGCAGCTAGCCTGGAGCAGGATTTTAATCAATTTTTGCACGACGAACTGGAGCAAGCAAATTTACAGGCCGGTGAGCAAGAGTTGTTGGAGGAGGAACAGGGACAGCTGGAAAATGCAGAAGAAATAAAGCGTGGACTATTGTCTGCTGTATATCTTTTGGATGAACAAGAACAGGCTGTCGTTCAGAATCTGCGAGATGCGCAACAACAACTGCAAAATGTACAGCGATTTTTACCGGCAGGGAATGACCTGGCCAATCGTCTTCAAAGTAGCCTTATCGAAATAAAAGACATCGTACAGGAGATTGGTTTTATGGAGCAGGGGGTCGGTATGGATCAGGCACGGTTAGACTTTGTAAACGAACGTTTAAGCACCCTCTATAGCTTACAGAAAAAGCATAGAGTGGAGAACCTATCGGCCTTGATAGAATTGCAAGATAGCTTAGCACGTAAACTGGAGGTGACTGCAAATCAGGAGCAGGAGTTGGCGAAGCAGGAAAAGATCGTTCGGGAAAGTTTGACCAATCTCATGGAGTTGGCAACCCGTCTGCATGCGAGCAGAGAAGCGGTGCTTCCAACCGTGGTTTCACATGTGGAAGCTGTTTTATCGGAAGTAGGAATGCCGAATGCACAGCTTAAAATTGAGCTTCATCCCTTGGCGGTCGAGCGGTTTAAGAGCCAAGGAGCAGATGAGGTTCAGTTTCTATTTTCTGCCAATAAGGGACAGGCGTTACAACCCATCCATAAGGTAGCTTCAGGCGGTGAACTTTCGCGTGTTATGTTAGCTATTAAATCTTTGGTCGCACAACGTTCTGCGTTACCGACTATTATATTTGACGAGATCGACACCGGTATTTCAGGCGAGGTGGCACTCAAGGTCGGCGAGATTATGGAACGCTTATCCGAGCGGATGCAGGTATTGGCGATTACGCATTTACCGCAAATTGCGTCCAAAGGACAGGCACACTTCAAGGTCTACAAACAAGATGAAGGGGAGCGTACTAAATCCAATATTGTGCGTTTAGACCCGTCTGAGCGGATATATGAAGTGGCCCAGATGCTTAGTGGTGCAAACCCGGGCGCTGCGGCTCTAGAACATGCCAAGCAGCTTATTGAGGATTAAAAGTTTGGATCTCTCTAAAAAGTGTTCTTTTTGTTGTCACCTTGAGATATCTCACCCTCCTCTATGCCGGAGGGGCATGTTACTTTTTGCCGAAAAAGTAACCAAAACTCGTCGCTAGGAATTTTTGCAGGGAAGGTTGGTGCAAGGGAAAGTTTCTACAGATTGCAAATATTCCTCAGGCGACATATAGCGGTTAAGGATAGGTAGAAGCGATAACAAAAAAATAGCCCTTCGCTGGTGCGAGCCTTAGGCTCGTATCCCCCAATAATAAGTAAGAACTTTTCGTCAAGCATTCAGGCTCGCGCCAGCCTGAGACATAAGTCGGTTAAGGGGAGCCAGAAGCTTTACCGACGTTACAAAGCGATATCGTTATGTCGACTTTGGAGACATCTAAGAACTATATACGACCAACTACTAGCTACTCCTCTATGCCGGAGGGGCATCTTCCTTTTGAAGCTAAAAGGAAGCAAAAGCTTGTCGCTAGGAATTTTTGCAGGGAAGGCTGGTGCAAGGGCAAGTTTCTACAGATTGCAAATATTCCTCAGGCGACATATAGCGGTTAAGGATAGGTAGAAGCGATAACAAAAAAATAGCCCTTCGCTGGTGCGAGCCTTAGGCTCGTATCCCCCAATAATAAGTAAAAACTTTTCGTCAAGCATTCAGGCTCGCGCCAGCCTGAGACATAAGTCGGTTAAGAGGAGCCAGAAGCTTTACCGACGTTACAAAGCGATATCGTCATGTCGACTTTGGAGACATCTAAGAACTATATACGACCAACTACTAGCTACTCCTCTATGCCGGAGGGGCATCTTCCTTTTGAAGCCAAAAGGAAGCAAAAGCTTGTCGCTAGGAATTTTTGCAGGGAAGGTTGGTGCATTGGCAAGTTTCTACAGATTGCAAATATTCCTCAGGCGACATAAGTCGGTTAAGGATAGACAGAAGCGATAACAAAAAAATAGCCCTTTTTTGGTTACTTTTTTATCAAGAAAAAAGTAAAGATCTACGCAGTAACGAATTTCTTATGCCTCTATGCCGGCAGGGCATCTCCCTGTTCGTAGGTGATTGTTGCTATATCCCTTTATTCAAAGACAATCGTTTTATTTCCCTGTAGCATGACGCGATCTTCGGTCAGAAGGTGAATAGCGTGGCTCAACACCGCTTTTTCAATCTCTTTGCCGGCGGTAACCAGTTGTGGAACATCTTGACTGTGGTTGATAGATTTGGTACGTTGCACAATGATAGGTCCCTCATCGAGGTCGTTGGTAACAAAATGTGCCGTGGCTCCAATTATTTTAACGCCTCGGGTATGTGCTTGGCGATAGGGGTTTGCGCCAATGAAGGCGGGTAAGAAGGAGTGATGGATGTTAATCAGTTTACCTTCAAACTGAGCGACAAATGTTGGTGATAGAATCCGCATGAACTTAGCCAAGACAATATAATCCGGACTGTATGCTGAAACCTGAGCTGCTAGTTCGGCTTCAAATTGCTCTTTTGTTTTTCCCTCGTGCGAGATATAGTGGTAAGGTATAGCAAATTTCTCCGTGAAATCCTGCAACGTATCGTAATTGCCGATAACCGCTTCTACCGTTGCATTCAAGGTCTGGAAATAATAGCGAACCAAGATGTCCGCTAAGCAATGGTGCTCCTTGGTGACCAGCACAACCAGCTTTTTTTGTTGCGCCGGATTAATGGTTACCGCAGCGCCGGTAGGGAGCGCTTGTTGCAGCTCTTGTGTTAATTCGTCCATCTCTTGGGGAACACCCGAGCAAACCACACGCAGGAAAAACTTCTGATTTACCTCATCCACAAACTCACGCATGGTGACAATATTTAACTGATGTTTAGCAATTACATGTGCAATATTGGAAACTAAGCCCACTGCATCCGCACATTGGATGAGGATTAAGGTTTGGTTGTTCATGGTTTGGTTTAGTGATAGGACACGAGTCGAAGGTTCGCGCCAACAGTCTGGCAATCATCTTCGTTCGATAAATCTTTAGACTGCCCCGCCACTACGTTTCTCGCAGTGGCGGAGCATGGTCTATATATAGCTCCTTTATTAAGAAGCCGCTTGTGCTGCTTCCAGCTCGTCTTCTAAATCTACTTCTACGCGTAAATTTCCAACGATATGCTTTTGGCGTTCAGGCGTATTCTTGCCCATATAATATTCCAACAATTGTGAAAGCTTGTTTTCCTTCGAAAGGATAACCGGATCCAGACGCATGTCTTTACCGATAAATAACCCAAATTCAGAAGGAGAGATCTCTCCCAGTCCTTTAAATCGGGTAATCTCCGGCTTTCCACCTAGCTTAGCAATAGCTCTTTTCCGTTCTTCGTCCGAATAACAATAGATTGTTTCCTTTTTATTGCGCACGCGGAACAAAGGTGTCTGCAAAATGGAAACATGCCCTGCTTTGACCAAGTCCGGGAAAAACTGAAGGAAAAAGGTCAACAGTAGTAAGCGAATATGCATACCATCCACATCGGCATCCGTCGCAATTACGATATTATTGTAGCGTAAACCATCTAGCCCATCCTCAATGTTTAAGGCATGCTGCAAGAGGTTGAACTCTTCATTTTCGTATACGATTTTCTTTGACATCCCGTAGGAGTTCAACGGTTTTCCTTTTAAGCTAAAAACAGCTTGTGTGTACACATCTCTAGACTTGGTGATCGATCCACTGGCCGAATCCCCCTCCGTAATAAAGAGTGTCGTTTCTAAGTTCCGCTCGTGCTTGTCGCCAAAGTGCGTTTTACAGTCACGCAGTTTTCTGTTGTGTACCGATGCTTTCTTTGCACGCTCATTTGCTAGTTTCTTAATACCTGCGATATCTTTACGCTCCCTTTCCGATTGGAGGATACGTTTTAATAAAGCATCGGCAGTATCCGGATTCTTATGCAAGAAATCATCTAGCGCTTTCTTTAGAAAGTCGTTGATAAATGTCCGAACAGTAGGTCCGTCCGGTCCGATGCTTTGTGAGCCTAGTTTTGTTTTCGTTTGCGATTCGAATACCGGTTCTTGTACTTTTATAGCAATAGCACCGATGATCGAGGCGCGCACATCGGAAGCATCAAATTCTTTCTTATAAAACTCGCGGATGGTCTTTACCACAGCTTCGCGGAAGGCGGCTTGGTGTGTACCTCCTTGCGTCGTATGCTGTCCATTGACAAAGGAGTAATATTCCTCACCATATTGCTGTCCGTGGGTCAATGCAATTTCGATATCTTCCCCGCGGAGGTGAATAATCGGATAGCGCATAGACTCCGTGTCGATATTGCGTTCCAATAAGTCGCGTAACCCGTTTTCGGAAACAAATTTCTGACCATTGAAATTTATGGTCAATCCGGAATTAAGGAATACATAGTTCCAGATCATGTTCTCCACAAATTCCATCCGGAACTTGTAGTTTCGGAAGATCGAATCATCCGGATAGAAACTTGTCGCCGTACCGTTACGCTGCGTTGTTTCCTTTTGTTCATCGCTTTGGAGCTCTCCTTGGCTGAACTGCGCAATACGCGTCACACCTTGTCGGTAGGATTGCACCACAAATTGACTCGAGAGTGCATTGACAGCCTTTGTACCCACACCATTCAAGCCTACGGATTTCTGGAACGCTTTACTGTCGTATTTACCACCTGTATTAATTTTGGATACAACATCCACAACAGACCCGATAGGAATACCACGTCCGTAATCGCGAACAGAGACTTTATTATCGTGTACCGTGATGTCAATAGCTTTGCCGGCACCCATCACAAACTCATCGATAGAGTTGTCCACCACCTCTTTTAGCAAAACGTAAATCCCATCATCGTATGCTGAACCATCGCCAAGCTTACCGATATACATCCCCGGGCGTAAGCGAATGTGCTCTTTCCAGTCTAATGAACGTATGCTATCCTCGTTATATGTCGTCATAAGGTCTCCTCTACTTTTTTATCGTCGCTAACAAAAATATAAAAAAACCGCATGATTCAATAATCATGAAGTATGCTTAAAGATTTAGAGAGGTTGATATTTATCGACCAAAATCGTCTTGAACACGAACGATATCGCTTTCGTCTGAAGGATTCTGCTCGTCGGTATGTTGCCAAATTTCAGCGACAACTCCATAGGAATCTAAGCCAATTAGACGGTGGCGTTCTCCTTGTGCTAAGCGGATGAACTCACCTTCTTTCAATCTTTTTAATTCGTTTTCTTCGTCGGTAGAACTTGTTACAACACCAACCTCACCTTGCGTTACACGCCAAATTTCGGCTCTGCGGTGGTGGTATTGCCAAGACAAGCGTTTGCTAGGTCCTACAATTAAAATCTTAGGACTTAATTTACCCGAAATCTTTAGATTTTGAACATCCAGTCCATCAAAATATTGATCAGCAAACTTTTGTGCTTGATCTTCATTAATTACAAAAAAACCACCCCAAGGTCTCGTTTCGTCTACATTGTCGATTGTAAAGCCTTGCGCGGTTAATTGTGCTTCTATTTGTTTAAAAAGTTCGCCTTTGTCTATGTACTCTGCCATGGTTGATTGTATTTGAGGTGAAGTTAGTTGTTTTTTGTGAAAAAGGGAAAAAAGTATAGCGTTTAAAGCCGTTCATAGATGGTTTATTGGGCTATAGAGGTCTGTATAAGCTCGGAAAAAGTAATATCTTTAGGCATGAAAAATATCGGAAAAACGATAGGACTATTATTGGCGTTGACGCTTGTTGTGGAGGCAGGCGCGCAAGAGCAATTAACTAAATATGCGCCATTTCGCTATGAAGGAGAAAATGGCTTAATGGAATCTTCTGGAAGAATAACCCGTAACCCTGGCCAGATAGGAAATTACTATGTGGTTGGCGATTTCCGAAGTTATATTATTAAAGACGATTATCAAATTAAAGGTGATTATGTGATGGATGCGATCCGTGGTCGTGTGGATCAGTATGGCGATTTTGATGCGGAATCTGGGACGTTATACCTGGGTAAGGAATCGTTTTTTCATTTCCGAAAGGATGGCCATTCCTATCTCTATTCGGCGTCCAAAGGATTGACCCGGTTGGCTCATGCGTATGTCGCTATAGAGCCAAATGACCAAGCTTGGTCGAATGAAGTTAGTGGAGGGAAGCATTTTGTATGGGCCTTGAAAGAGGATGGAACATATGATGTTTTGGTCGCTGAGGAAGGGTTTTCTGTGGTAGGCAACCTGCCGGCTTTCACTAATTATGATTTGATATTTCAGGTCGGTAATGATACTCCTATGACCTTGACTGGTTTCGCGCTTGATACACAATCGGCTATTAAGCGCACGTTTGGGCAGCACTATGGTATCGACGAGTCGGATGATGTTGTTGCGGTATATGATCTCGATTTTAAAAAGGTAGGCATGGCATCTTATCGTACGGAGCAAATATCCAATTTGCTCCAAAGAGAGGTGGTGCTGCGCGGCAGTATGCTGCCTCCTCCACAGATAAGAAATCGTGTTATTCGGCCTGCGGCGAAGTCAATCCAATTGAACGATACCTTTAGTCTTATTCCCAAAGAAGGTCGGATGGTGCTTGTAAATACGAAAGAGAAGAACAAGCTGGTTTTGGGGCCTGCGCACTATGATTTCCGATACATCAGTACAACGGATAATGTAGAAGCGCTATTACAAGTGCGACATAGCGAGAGCGGAACGCTGTTTTACTTTGATTTTAATGGGTTGTTTTTTCCGAAGGGGATACCTATGATTCCCTTGGAGTATTTGCCTACGCAATAGTGAGCGTTACTTTCAATCCAGAGACAAGCAACAATTGAAATGTGGCGCGTGTTCCTTCGGGGGCGGTGGTGCATAAAGAGTGGCGTTTACCGCTTTTGGGTAGACAGTAAACATTAGATATTCTTATCTTTGTTCCATTAGTGAAAATAAAAGAAGGGTAATCCATGGCGCAACCAAAATTTGATGAACAAAACAAGGCTTTTATACAGGCAGTATCTTTTGTAAATCAAACCAACCAACATTTGTTTTTGACCGGTAAGGCGGGGACGGGAAAGACAACTTTCTTGAAATATATTCGAGAGAATTGTTATAAGAAAATGGCAATAACGGCACCAACAGGTGTAGCAGCAATGAATGCGGGCGGAACTACCCTACATGCGTTGTTTTGGTTGCCTTTCGGTACTTTTATTGAAGATTATCCACTCAATTGGAATGAACAGGATAGTCATATTTACAATAAAAGTCGCCTTTTTTCGACGATTAAGCTGACGAAACAACGGCGTGCCATCCTCCAGGAATTGGAGCTGTTGGTCATCGATGAGGTATCGATGGTCCGCGCGGATACGTTGGACGCTATTGATGTTATCTTAAAGTCAGTACGGCGGGATATGCGTCCTTTTGGAGGCGTTCAGATGCTCTTTATTGGGGATTTATATCAGTTGCCTCCCGTGGTGCGCGATCACGAATGGCAGGTCTTACGGGATCATTATACAAGCGCTTTTTTCTTCGACGCGAAGGTGCTTCGAGAGCATCCGCCCATCATGCTGGAATTGAATAAAATATACCGTCAGAATGATGGTGATTTTATTCGTTTGCTCAACAATATCCGGAATAATAATTGTACGCAGGACGATCTTGATGCGTTAAACAAACATCATAATCCAACATTCTCGCCAGAAGCGGATGAGCAGTATATTACCTTGACTTCGCACAATAAACTTGCGGATTCCATTAATCAGGAGCAATTAGCAGCGTTGGCAGGGAAAATGCATAATGTAAAGGCGGTTGTGAAAGACGATTTTCAAAGTTCGTCGTTTCCTGCGGATGAATCCTTGCCATTAAAGCTAGGAGCGCAGGTCATGTTTATAAAAAATGATTCCGGTGAAGATCGTAAGTATTTCAACGGAAAGATTGGCGAGGTGAAGGAGTTGAATTTGGACAAACATCAGGTGCTGGTTTCCTTTAAAGATGGTTCTGAAGATGTGGTCGTGCGTCGTGAAACATGGGAAAATATCCGCTACAAATACAATAAAGGGGAAGACAAGATCGAGGAGGAAGTGTTGGGGACATTTTCGCAGTTTCCGCTTCGTTTAGCTTGGGCAATTACGATTCACAAGAGCCAAGGGTTGACCTTTACAAAGGCGGTGGTCGATGCCGGGACTTCTTTTGCTGCGGGGCAGGTCTATGTGGCGCTCAGTAGGTTGACTGGGTTAGAGGGATTGGTGCTCAAATCAAAAATCCCGATGCATGCCATCCGGACAGACTTTCAGGTCGTAGATTTTATGAAGCGTACCCTTCCGGAGGAAAAAATGGTGCAAATGTTGGAAGCATGCCAGCGTAATTACCTCGGACAGATTCTACTCCAAAGTTTCCGATGGGGGAGTTTAGTGGATGATACCAGAGAATTACAACAATCCTTACGGGATCGTAATATAGATGGCAAAGCGGAGGCCGTGGAATACTTTAATGGTGTTTTGCAGACCTTGGTTGATCAAGAGAAGGTGGCTAATAAGTTCGTTACACAACTCTATGCGATGTTGAGTGATAAAGCAGCGTTGGACTATGCAAAAATTTGTGAACGTACGAAATCGGCAGTAGCTTGGTTCTTGCCAAAATTTGATGCGGACATCCTGTTGCCTACACAAGAGCATATTGAAGCGTGGAAGATTAAGAAGCGGACGAAAAAATATGTGGAGGAGTTAAAGTCCATGTTGCTGGATTTTCGCCGCAAGAAGGAGCAGTTGGCGCATTGTGTGACCATTGCTGATATATTGACTAAAGAAGGTGACCTGTCGGAAATTGTGGCGGCAGTGGGGCAGCCGGAGCGTGCCAAGGATGAGTCTGTCGCTTCGGTAGATGAAGATGTCGTGAAAGACACAAAGACGATCTCTTTAGACTTTTTTATGGATGGCTTAACCATTGAGGAAATCGCAAAAAAAAGAGATATGGTAGCGGGTACGATCTATGGGCACTTGATTCATTTTGTGGGAACAGATATCGATGCTACAGATTTGATTGAAGAAGATAAATTGAAGAAGATTATTGATGTTATTGAGCAGAATGAAGGTAAATCGTCTTCGGAATTGAAGATGCTGTTGGGGGATGGGTTTGATTACCCGGATATTAAGATTGGTCAACGTGTGGTAGAGATGTCTGCTGAAAAGACCTCTTCATAAATAAAATCGGATGACTATCTTTGATGCCAACTGATGATTTTATATGGAAGAAAAAAAGCAAAAGCCGAATATTAACAAGTGGTTAGTATTTACCAGTATGCCTTTCCAGATGGGGGTGACTATCTATGTTTTCTTTCTGTTGGGCGATTGGTTGGATGGGCGGTATGGTGTAGAAGGGGGCTGGTGGACCAAAGGGATTACGATGCTTGGCGTCGTTGTGTCGCTATATCAGTTTATAAGACAAGTGAATTATATAAATAAGAATGAATAAAAATTTAGTTTTTGTGCTGCTTTTGATTGTTGTAGCGGCAGTTGGTTATGGTTTGCAAACGTTGGTCATCAATGCGGTGGGCACAGAAGGTTTGTGGGCGCAGAGCGGTTACTCCCTGATGGGTATGTATACCTTCGGTGCTGTCGCTTCTTTGGTTGTTACAATCGGGCTTTTAGCGGTTGATTTTGCGATGCCAAAAAGTATTGGCGTAGCCTTCTTGGCTGGGGTAATGCTGAAGGCGGTGGCATCCTATATATACATTCAGGCGGGTTTAAATAAGTTCGAAAATCAATTCATAGAACTGAATTTTCTAGCTGTCTTTTTTCTGTTTTTGTTTTTCGATGTTTTTGTGGCCTACAAGATTGTAAATCAACAACAAAAGACTGTTGAAAACTAAAGTTATAAAAAGTTTAAACAAATGTTAATTAATGCCAAATAAAATTGTAATTTTGCGCAAATTTTAATACAATCTACATTCAACATGGTGAGTCTTAAAAGAGCACTTTTAGTATTTACAGTAATATTTTTTGCTGTCAACCCTTTTACCTTAAAGGCCGCTGAGGAAGCGCACAGTGATGCGCCTAAAACTCAAGCTGAAGAAATCAAGGAATATAGTGACCATCACTTACAGGATGATTACTATTTTTCATTGTTTACGGACAAGAAAGCAGGTAAACATTATGGTTTTCCGTTGCCAGTTATTTTAATTGACGGTGGTTTGAAAGTGTTTTCTTCGGGCGAGTTCCACCATGGTGAGCAGGTCGTAGAAAAAGATGGTCAGTTCTATAAATTATACCACGGTAAGATTTACAAAACTGACGCGGAAGGTACGATCACTTACGACGAAAAACAACACCCTACAAACCCGAAGCCATTAGATTTCTCCATTACAAAGAACGTTGTCGGCTTAATGTTAACAGCATTTTTAATGTTCTGGGGCTTCTTGAGTTTAGCGAAGACATACAAAAAAGGTGCGAATGCACTTCCAAAGGGTATGGGTCGCGTATTAGAGCCATTGGTGCTTTATGTACGTGATGAAATGGCCGTTCCAAATATCGGTCACCGTTACAAAGAGTTTATGCCGTACTTATTGTCGGTTTTCTTCTTGATTTTTATTTTGAACTTATTAGGTATGACACCACTAGGTTTCAACGTAACGGGTAACATCTCGGTCACGTTGTGTTTAGCGTTGTTTACTTTCTTTATTACGAATTTTAAAGCAAATAAGGATTATTGGAAACACATTTTCTGGATGCCAGGGGTACCTGTTCCATTCAAATTTGTCTTAGCGCCAATCGAGGTGTTGGGTATGTTTACCAAGCCTTTCTCACTGATGTTGCGTTTGTTCGCTAACATTACAGCAGGTCACTCTGTGGTAATGGGACTTATCGCTATCGTGTATTTGTTTCAACAGCAATTGACGATCCCAGGTAGTATCGGGGTATCTATGTTATTAACATTGGTATTGTTCTTCTTGGAATTATTAGTTGCATTTTTACAAGCGTTTATCTTCACGATGTTGTCATCCCTATTTATCGGTATGGCGGTTGAGGAGCACGCGCATCACTAAGAAATTATTGTTTAATTATATAAAATAAATATCATGTACAATTTAATTGGAGCAGGTTTAATCGTAATCGGTGCAGGTTTAGGTTTAGGTAAAATCGGTGGTTCAGCAATGGAAGCTATCGCACGCCAACCAGAAGCAGCATCTAAAATTCAAACTGCGATGATCATCATTGGTGCCCTAGTTGAAGGTTTAGCATTCGGTGCTTTAATCTTAGGTAAATAATCCAAGCTGATTAAAAATGGTATAGACACAACTCGCAACGGTTGGTTGCGAGTTGTGTCTTAACAAAAGACAAGAATTTAAAACAATATTTTATAATCGATATATAAATGGAAGCATTAATTAATCAGTTCTCCTACGGGTTGTTCTTTTGGCAACTAATCATTTTATTGATTGTCATCTTTATCCTAGGGAAATATGCTTGGAAACCTATTGTAAATGCATTAGAGGAACGTGAGAAAGGAATCTACGATGCTTTACAATCTGCTGAAAAAGCAAAATTAGAGATGGCTCGTTTGACAAATGAGAACGAACAACTCTTGAAAGAAGCACGTGCAGAGCGTGATGAAATATTGAAAGAAGCAAAAGAGCTGAAAGATAAAATTGTTGCGGAGGCTAAAACGGAAGCGCAAGAGTCTGGCAAAAGAATAATCGAGCAAGCAAAATTAGAAATCGAGGAGCAGAAAAACAGAGCGTTAGCTGATGTTAAAAACCAAGTTTCTTCTTTATCTTTGGATATTGCACGCAAAGTATTAACAAAAGAATTTGAAGACCAAGGAAAGCAACAAACGTTTGTTAACGATTTGTTGAAAGACGTGAAGTTAAACTAATTGGTAGGTCAAATTTAAATTTAGAATATGTCAATTTTTACAGTAGCATCAAGATACGCAAAGTCGCTTATTGAATTGTCTAAGGAACAAGGAAACTTGGATATCGTGAAGACAGATATCGACGGTGTTATCGCTGTACTAAAATCCAATACAGAATTACAAGCGGTTCTTAAGAACCCGATTCTGAGTGGTGATAAAAAGCTCAATGTACTGAACGCTTTGTTTGGAGGAAAGGTAAATCCATTGATTTTATCTTTTTTTGGAATCTTAGCAAAAAAAGGTCGTGCAGCTATCATCCTGGATATTGCACTTGAGTTTGTTCGTGAATACAATGAGGTTAAAGGCATTGTTAAAGCGACCGTTACTTCCGCAAGTTCATTATCGGATGCAAATCTAAGCGCGTTGCAAACACAGATTGCAGAACAGATCAAAGCACAGGTTATTCTTAAAAATGTGGTTGATCCTTCCTTAATTGGAGGTTTTGTTGTTCGTGTTGGCGATAGACAGATTGACGCAAGTATTGCTGGTAAGTTGAATAAACTGGAAAAGCATTTTGCAAACCAAGGTGTATAATCTTGGATATTAGAAAATAGAATAGAATCAAAAACCCCTTATAATAACAACAATGATAGAGGTAAGACCAGATGAAGTTTCGGCAATTCTTAGAGAGCAATTGTCAGGCTTTAAATCAGAAGCCGAACTAGAGGAGGTGGGTACCGTACTTACTGTAGGTGACGGTATTGCTCGTATTTACGGCTTAACTAAAGTTCAGTCCGGTGAGTTGGTTGAATTTGATAACGGATTAGAAGGTATTGTGTTGAACTTGGAAGAAGATAACGTAGGTGTCGTTCTTTTAGGTGCTTCCGATGAAATCAAAGAAGGCGATGTAGCAAAACGTACAAACCGTATTGCATCTATTAAAGTAGGTGAAGGTATGGTTGGTCGTGTTGTGAATACATTAGGACAGCCTATCGATGGTAAAGGACCTATAACAGGTGAAACGTATGAGATGCCGATTGAGCGTAAAGCGCCAGGGGTAATCTACCGTCAGCCCGTTACAGAGCCTTTGCAAACAGGTATCAAAGCAATCGATGCGATGATTCCAGTAGGTCGTGGACAACGTGAGTTGGTTATCGGTGACCGTCAGACAGGTAAAACTGCTGTTTGTATCGATACGATCTTAAACCAAAAAGAATTTTATGATGCAGGTGTACCTGTATTCTGTATTTATGTTGCAGTAGGTCAGAAAAACTCTACTGTAGCGAACATCGTACGTGTATTGGAAGAAAAAGGTGCAATGGCTTATACCGTTGTTGTTGCTGCTTCGGCTGCTGACCCTGCTCCAATGCAATTCTACGCGCCAATGGCGGGTGCTGCTATCGGAGAGTTCTTCCGTGATACAGGTCGCCCAGCATTGATCGTTTATGATGATTTATCTAAACAAGCGGTAGCTTACCGTGAGGTATCTTTGTTATTGCGTCGCCCACCGGGCCGTGAGGCTTACCCTGGTGACGTATTCTACCTTCACTCCCGTTTGTTAGAGAGAGCGGCGAAAATCAACTCTTCGGACGATATCGCTCGTAACATGAATGATCTTCCTGCTTCTATCAAGCATTTGGTAAAAGGTGGTGGTTCATTGACAGCTCTTCCTATCATTGAGACACAAGCAGGTGACGTTTCGGCATATATCCCGACCAACGTAATCTCCATCACGGATGGTCAGATTTTCTTGGAATCTAACTTGTTCAACGCCGGTATCCGCCCAGCGATCAACGTAGGTATCTCGGTATCACGTGTAGGTGGTAACGCGCAGATCAAATCGATGAAGAAAGTATCTGGTACCTTGAAATTAGATCAGGCGCAGTACCGTGAGCTAGAAGCATTCGCGAAATTTGGTTCTGACTTAGATGCAGCAACGAAAGCAGTTATCGATAAAGGTGTACGTAACGTCGAGATCTTGAAACAAGGTCAATACTCACCGGTATCTGTTGATAAGCAAGTAGCCATCATCTATGCGGGTACGAAAGGTTTGTTCCGTTCTGTTCCAGTAAATAAAGTACGTGAGTTTGAAGCGGAATACTTAACGCAATTAGAACAACGTCATCCAGAAGTATTAGCTGCGCTTAAAGTAGGTAAATACAGCGATGAGTTGACTGATGTATTGGATAAAGTAGCTAAGGAATTAGCAGCAAAATATTAATTTGATATTTAAGTAGTATGTACGGGTGTTTAGCCTATACATACTACTGAATACGAAATACCCGCTATGGCAAATTTAAAAGAAGTAAGAAACCGTATTACCTCGGTAAGCTCAACGCAACAGATCACCAAAGCCATGAAAATGGTTTCTGCAGCAAAGTTGAAGCGTGCTACGAATGCTATCGTGCAATTGCGCCCTTATGCGAATAAGCTAAGAGATATTTTGGCTCAGGTTTCTGCCTCTGTAGAAGGAAGTGATTCTCCGTTTACACAAGATCGCGTTCCTACGAAAGTTTTAATTATTGTATTGACTTCCAATAGAGGTCTGGCAGGAGCGTTTAACGCAAATGCAATTAAGACCGCCAATAATTTGATCTTTAACAAGTACGCGGAGCAACACGCACGTGGAAATCTAAGCATTATCGCTATCGGTAAGCGTGGTCATGATTTCTTCGAAAAGCGTGGTTTTGATGTGATTGGAAATAACAACGATTTATTTAGCGATTTAACCTTTTTGAATGTTTCTAAAGTTACGGAGTATGTAATGGATGAATTCAAAGCGGGTAATATCGATCGTGTAGAGATTGTATACAATCAATTCAAAAACGCTGCAATGCAGATTTTAACCGCGGAACAATTGTTACCTCTTCTTCCGGAAGAGAAAACGGATGCTGCTGCGGCAACAGAATCTGATTACATCATCGAACCTTCGAAAGAAAAGATTATTGAGGAGCTTATACCTAAAGCGATTAAAACGCAATTGTATAAAGCTGTTTTAGATTCTAACGCTTCTGAGCATGGTGCACGTATGACAGCGATGGATAAAGCGACAGAAAATGCCGGTGATTTGATTAAATCATTGAAATTGTCGTACAACCAAGCGCGTCAAGCTGCAATTACAACTGAGTTAACTGAGATCGTTTCGGGTGCTGCGGCATTATCGAACGGCTAAGTTTAAAATATTTATTGGAAAAAGGGAGCACTTGTGCTCCCTTTTTTGTTGCCCTGAGCCTAAGGCAGTCTGCGTCTAGCTGTCGCAGCTAGGCTGGTCGAAAGATGGTCCATGTATCCGAGTCTAAACAAGAGAACACTTCACATCTACGATAAGGATTCCTCAAGGTGATAAGGTTTATATCACAGTTGGCTGATGCATTCCCTGTGCGGCGGTCGAGAATTGAAAATTATTCTTTTAAGTATAGGAAAGTTATAAACGGAAAGACGCCCCATTTTTATTGGTCTTTTAGTTTATAATATAATGCATATCATACGAAATGAAAATGATCTTTTTGCGTTTTTCTTATGTCTCGTTTCTATGACCTAATGTCTCGTTTCTACGCTCGATTCTCATATTCGAAACTGTTAAATGAGACTATGATTACCTGAGGATAATAAGGAACTTAACTTTAAAGATAAGATGTGGTTTTTTGTTGTTGATTATCAATATATTATTCTTTGTCCCTCCTTGTCCCTTCTTTGTCCCCTCTTTATTTTTTTTTATATATATACGTTTTTTTTATTTTCGACGCAAGTTTTAATCAAAACGAAAACCATTGTTAACGCACTAATGACAGCCATTCCATGTAATGGCTACGATACGATACATCGTAGCCTAGTAAAGACTCGTTATGGTTCCTAAAAGATAAACTATACTAACTCTATATTATTAACAGATGAAACATAATCATTTAATAATTTTACTTTTTCTCATGATTGGCTTTAGTCACGCTAGAGCCCAAAACGCATTAACATTTGTAGAAGTTGTTAAAAATGGGGCCAACGGACTGAGTGGTGTTAGTGATATTGCAGTGAGCGCGGACGGTAAGTTTGTTTATTCTGCAGCTTATAGCAATAGTGCTGTTGTATGCTTTAATAGAGATGTATATACAGGAAAGCTAACCTATAGCAGTATCATAAGAAATGGTATCGGTGGTATTACAGGGATAGTTAGCGCATTCAGTATTGCAGCCAGTTCTGATAATAAAAGTATTTACGTAGCCTCGCCTAGTGGCAATATTACTGCATTTTCAAGGGATGTAACGAGCGGTGCATTAAGCTTTGTTAACACTGTAAGAGCAGGGATAGGTAACGCCATGACAATTGGAGGCTTTGTTTCTGTTTACGTTAGCCCTGACGGGAAATGGGTTTACGGAATTGGGGGACAGACTTCTCTAGGAATTGCTGTGTTTTCGAGAAATCCTGACACGGGAGCAATCACGTTTATCCAGCAACAGGTTCATGCTGCAAATGGAAACGAATTAAATCAGGATTATTCTCCAACAAGTAGTCCCATAAAGAATATAGCCACTTCCAAAGACGGCCAATTTTTATATGTAACGGCCACAGTAAGTAATACGGTTAGCGTATACTCCATCCATCAAACTACAGGATTTCTAACCCTGGTAAAGGTTTATAAAGACGGTGCTAGCGGTGTTGATGGTATTATGGGAGCTTCCTCACTGTTGTTATCTCCCGATGGGAAATTCCTGTATGTAAGCGGGCAAAAGGAAAACGCGATAGCTATTTTCAGCGTAGACCAAAATACGGGTATGCTTACTTATGTAAACAAAGTTGCCAATAATGTAGGGGGTATAACCAGCTTGAATGGCGTAAGGAGCTTAGCTGTAAGTCCCGACGGGAAATACGTTTACGCCAGTGCGATAACTTCTAATGCCGTCACTGCATTTAGGCGAGATGCTTCCAGTGGTCTGTTAACATTAAGCACTGTTTTAAAAGATGGGGAGGGCGGAGTTGATGGTTTAGCTTCGGCATCCGGTATGATGATGGATCCCTTAAGTAGGCATTTATATGTTGCGGGACAAGGTGATGCGGGTATAGCGGTTTTATTATCGTCCGTACCGGCTGTTGTATTGAGCACGAATGAGGTAACTACGGCTAATAATGTCTCTGCTGTGCTTGATGCTGGATTGGAAATTAACGATTCAGATAGTGAGTATTTAATTTCTGCCACAGTGAAAGTAAGTGCGGGTATGAGTGGTGATATTTTGTCCGTAACTCCACAACATGGAATAATTGGTGTTTATGATGCAAATGCGAAAACGTTAAGCCTCACCGGAAGGGCAACTCTATCGCAGTATAGAGATGTGTTAAGGAGTATAAGCTACACGCCTAGTGTAGATCCAAATGTAACTCCTGGTACGATTTCGTACCGAACAATTGCTATTAACGTTTTGGATGAAGACAATAACCTAAGTGCAGATGCTATTGTTTCGGTAAAGATAAACTCAGAGAATCCAGTTCCGGTTATTACGTTCCCAGTTATTGCAAACAAATTTTATGGTGATCCTGCTTTTAATTTAGTAGCCCAAAGCTCAAATACTTCACAAGCGATAACCTATACGAGTAGCAATGTTGAAGTGGCTGAAATTGTTTCCGGTCAAGTAAAAATTAAAAGTGCAGGAACTGTGACGATTACCGCTACACAAAGTGCCAGTTCGGGGTTTGGTGCAGCGTTGCCCGTAGAACGGACATTTATAGTTAACCCAAAAGTGCTAACGATCACGGCGGATGCGAAATCTAAAGTATATGGCGCGGCATTGCCAGTCTTGACATACAGCTATGAGGGCTTGGTCAATGGCGATACCAAACCAGCGACCTTACCAACAATTGCCACGACAGCCAGCACTTCTTCTGCTGTAGGCAACTATCCAATCACCTTAACGGGAGGTTCGGATGCAAACTATATTGTTACGCATGTCAATAATACATTGACGGTTGGCAAGGCCGAGTTAACGATCACGGCGGACGCGAAATCTAAAGTATATGGCGCGGCATTACCTGTGTTGACATACAGCTATGAGGGCTTGGTCAATGGCGATACCAAACCGGCGACCTTACCAACAATTGCCACGACAGCCAGTACTTCTTCTGCTGTAGGCAACTATCCAATCACCTTAACGGGAGGTTCGGATGCAAACTATACTGTTACACATGTCAATAATACATTGACAGTTGGCAAGGCTGAGTTAACGATCACGGCGGACGCGAAATCTAAAGTATATGGCGCAGCATTGCCAGTCTTGACATACAGCTATGAGGGCTTGGTCAATGGCGATACCCAACCGGCGACCTTACCAACGATCGCCACAACAGCCAGCACTTCTTCTGCTGTAGGCAACTATCCGATCACCTTAACGGGAGGTTCGGATGCAAACTATACTGTTACACATGTCAATAATACATTGACAGTTGGCAAAGCTGGTTTAACGATCACGGCGGACGCGAAATCTAAAGTATATGGCGCGGCATTACCTGTGTTGACATACAGTTATGAGGGCTTGGTCAATGGCGATACCAAACCAGCGACCTTACCAACGATCGCTACGACCGCCAGCACTTCTTCTGCTGTAGGCAACTATCCAATCACCTTAACGGGAGGTTCGGATGCAAACTATACCATTGAACTTTTGAATAATACATTGACGGTTGGCAAGGCTGAGTTAACGATCAAGGCGGACGCTAAATCTAAAGTATATGGCGCGGCATTGCCAGTCTTGACATACAGCTATGAGGGCTTGGTCAATGGCGATACCAAACCAGCGACCTTACCAACGATCGCCACAACAGCCAGCACTTCTTCTGCTGTAGGCAACTATCCGATTACATTAATGGGAGGTTCGGATGCAAACTATACTGTTACGCATGTCAATAATACATTGACGGTTGGCAAAGCTGGTTTAACGATCACGGCGGACGCTAAATCTAAAGTCTATGGCGCGGCATTACCTGTGTTGACATACAGCTATGAGGGCTTGGTCAATGGCGATACCAAACCAGCGACCTTACCAACGATCGCCACAACAGCCAGCACTTCTTCTGCTGTAGGCAACTATCCGATTACATTAATGGGAGGTTCGGATGCAAACTATACTGTTACGCATGTCAATAATACATTGACGGTTGGCAAAGCTGGTTTAACGATCACGGCGGACGCTAAATCTAAAGTCTATGGCGCAGCATTACCTGTGTTGACATACAGCTATGAGGGCTTGGTCAATGGCGATACCAAACCAGCGACCTTACCAACAATTGCGACAACCGCTAGCACTTCTTCTGCTGTAGGCAACTATCCGATTACATTAATGGGAGGTTCGGATGCAAACTATACTGTTACGCATGTCAATAATACATTGACGGTTGGCAAGGCTGGTTTAACGATCACGGCGGATGCAAAATCTAAAGTATATGGCGCAGCATTACCTGTGTTGACATACAGCTATGAGGGCTTGGTCAATGGCGATACCAAACCAGCGACCTTACCAACAATTGCGACAACCGCTAGCACTTCTTCTGCTGTAGGCAACTATCCGATTACATTAACAGGAGGTTCGGATGCAAACTATACTGTTACGCATGTCAATAATACATTGACGGTTGGCAAGGCTGGTTTAACGATCACGGCGGATGCAAAATCTAAAGTATACGGCGCGGCATTGCCTGTGTTGACATACAGTTATGAGGGCTTGGTCAATGGCGATACCAAACCAGCGACCTTACCAACGATCGCCACAACAGCCAGCACTTCTTCTGCTGTAGGCAACTATCCGATTACATTAACAGGAGGTTCGGATGCAAACTATACCATTGAACTTTTGAATAATACATTGACGGTTGGCAAGGCTGAGTTAACGATCACGGCGGACGCGAAATCTAAAGTCTATGGCGCGGCATTACCTGTGTTGACATACAGCTATGAGGGCTTGGTCAATGGCGATACCAAACCAGCGACCTTACCAACAATTGCGACAACCGCTAGCACATCTTCTGCTGTAGGCAACTATCCGATCACCTTAACGGGAGGTTCGGATGCAAACTATACCATTGAGCTTTTCAATAATACATTGACGGTTGGCAAGGCTGGTTTAACGATCACGGCGGATGCAAAATCTAAAGTATACGGCGCGGCATTACCTGTGTTGACATACAGCTATGAGGGCTTGGTCAATGGCGATACCAAACCAGCGACCTTACCAACAATTGCGACAACCGCTAGCACTTCTTCTGCTGTAGGCAACTATCCGATTACATTAGCAGGAGGTTCGGATGCAAACTATACTCTTAGACTGGTCAATAATACATTGACGGTTGGCAAAGCGGAGATAAAGGTCACTGCCGAAGCTAGAACGAAGGTATACGGTACTGGAGAGCCCGTATTAACATATCAGGTTGTGGGCTTAGTTAATAACGATAGTCGTGCTATTTTTACCGGTAACCTAACTCGTGCCGAAGGAGAGAACGTCGGTATGTATAGCATCTTTAAAGGAAGCTTGGATCCCGGTACAAACTACACGATGAGCTATACCGGTGCAAACTTTAGCATTAGCAAAGCTCCAATTACGGGCGTTACTTTAACAGACAAAACATTTACGTACGACGGTACGACGAAATCGTTGAATCTTACAGGAGCATTACCGGTGGGTGCTGTGGTAAACTATACGAATAATGGACAGATCAATGCGGGTATGTACCGTGTGAAAGCGGATATTCCGGAGACGATGAACTATTCTGGAGCAAGTTATTCGGCGACCTTACTGATCCAGAAAGCGAAACAGACGATTAGCTTCGCATCACCAGGTACATTGGGTAGAAATGCCGGCACAGTAAAACTGGATGTAAGATCTACTTCGGGACTTCCGACTACCTTATCCGTTGATGACCCCTTGGTCGCTACACTATCAGGTACGGATTTGCAGGTGCATCGTTTGGGAACCGTGACAATTACTGCCGCACAGGCCGGCGATGGAAATTATGAACCTGCAGCAGTCGTCGATATCACGGTCCAGATAGCAGCAGCAGCGGACGCTAAGCTGCCGATTCTTGTTCACCAAGCGGTATCACCAAACGGAGATGGTATCAACGAGTTTCTGATCATAGAAGGTATTCGTGATTATCCGGACAACAAAGTCACAATCTTTAATAAGAACGGGGTCGTACTTTCGGAAATCGTCGGTTACGACAATAGGGATAAGGTCTTTACGGGACAATATCATGCCGATGGCACTTACTATTATTACGTGGATGTTAAGGATAGCAACGGGGTTTGGAAAAGGGAAAAGGGATTTTTTGTGATAAAGAGATAAGATAATTAAGTAGTAAAGTATATCGTCTGAAGGGTAAAGCCAATAGCATAAAAAAAATGAAAAAAATAAATATAATAATGATGAGCCTGTTGTTCTTACTGCCTTTGTGCAGTAGGGCACAGCACGGGGTGAGTTATAACCAGTTTGGGCAGTTGCGGAATTCATTCAACTCCTCTTTGAGCACCATGGATGAGCGAGGCGCTTTCGCGATGCTGGGACGGACGCAATGGGTAGGCGTGGATGGTGCGCCGAAATCCCTATGGGCTACAGGACATGGCACAATAGGCAAACTCGGGCTTGCCGTAGGAGGTGATGTCAAACATGCTACCCTAGGGGTGGTTAAGGAGTCCGAGCTGACGGCCTATGTGGCCAAAGCGGTACAGCTATCAGAAAGTGAATACTTGAGTCTTTCCATGGGAGGAGGTGTATTGTTCTACAATGGGAACTTCAGTCAGCTGGATGGTACGGATGTCGCCTTCCGAGATAATGTGCGGGAGACGGCAGGGGTATTGAGTGTGAGTACATCCTACTATAAAAAGGATAAGTATTATGTTGGAGTCTCCATGCCTCGATTTTCGCTAAACCGCGGTAACAAGCGGGAATATGAGTTTCGTAATGTGTATTATATCACAGCGGGTGCATTGTTCCACTTAGATAACACTTTTGCGCTTCGTCCTTCTTTTCTAGTGAGCCACATGGATGATATGACGCCTCGCTATGACTTCAGTGCGTTGGTATTTATGGGGTCCAAAATAGGCTTTGGGATGGGGGTACAGAATCAGGGAGATCTGTCTGGTTTAGTACAGTTGAATTTTGGTAATTTTGGTTTAGGTTATAGTTACCAGTTCAGCCCAAAAAGTAATACGTTGAACCAACGGATATCGAACAATACGCATGAGGTGGGGTTACGCTACCGTGTAGGCGGAATAGGCTTGCTATAGTGGCACGATAGCAACAGTAAGGTTGAAGACCCCAATTTTACAAATATTTTAAAACAGTATACTATTAACGCTAGACAACGCTAATAATTGAAGATACAGAAAGCCTTCCTGAATTAATTTGGGAAGGCTTTTTTTGTTATATTTCTTCAATAGGATCAATATGACAATTAATTGTCGTTTCACAAGTCTTTCATTCGGTTTTATGTTTAAATACCAAATTTAATTCTGGTTTGTCGGTTTAAATATCTATATTAATCTGATTAACGGATTTTTATGAGGCGATGGATAGTAATGCTCTTCGTGATATCCGTCGAATTATCTGCCCAAGAATTTTCTCCTGCTCCATTTTTAGGCATGGGAAACACTGCAATCGCGCAAGAGGGGTTATTCTCTCTGGCTGGTAATCCGTCCGGATTAAGTCTGCTTGCACATCCACAAATAGCGAGTGCATACCAGCAACATTTTATGTCCAGTGATCTTGCTACACAAGCGCTCTTATTTGGTATGCCCGTTATGAAACAAACGGCACTCGGTTTTGCTGTTACAAACTATGGCATTTATGGGGTTGCAAGCTTTATGCAGAGTGGAATCTCTGTCGCACGTGCTTTTGGTGAACAAATACGTACTTCCGTTACTGTAAATTATCATCAATATACGATTACTAGATATAGTGCGCAGCGAAGTTTATCCGCCGACTTAGGGTTTATTTATAAATTTTCTGAACATGTTTCTGGTGGTTTATTTTATAAAAATATTAATGATACACGTTTTAATACCGAGATAGACCAACGTATTGCACGTACGTTGGGGATTGGATTTACTTTTCATTTTTCTGATGAGTTGTTGTTAGGCGGAGATATTGTACATATGTTTCCCAAACAGATGCAGTATCGTGGCGGCTTATCCTACGGCTTCCATCCCCATTTTATTGTTCGATTTGGTGCGCTATCCAATCCCATTCAATACACCGCAGGTGCAGGCTTTAAGCACAGAAGTTGGCAATTTGATTTTGCCACCCTCTTTCATACCAAGTTAGGATCTTCACCGCAACTTTCATTGGCTTATGCTTTTTAGATCTCTTTTGCTAAGCTGCAGTTTTGTTCTAATCGTGCTTTCGTTAAGCGGACAAGAGTTGGCTGAAATCGAGGAAATGTTACTTGCAGAAATTGTGGAAGAGCTCGAAGAGGATGTTGACGTTAGCGAAGTCATCGAACGTTTACGCTTTTATCGGAAGTATCCGTTGGATCTCAATCGGGTCAATGAACAGCAATTGGCCGCCCTTCTATTTTTATCTCCTGTGCAGGTTCAAAGTATTTTACGTCATCGCGCATGGAGTGGCGCCTTTATTTCCGTCTTGGAGCTACAAGCCGTTGAGGGTTTGGATGCATTGACGCAGGAACGTTTGTTGCCATTTGTTACTGTTGGTTCGCCAGACATCTTCAGCGGACTTACGTTTAAAAATCTGCTATCGGAAAGCGAGCAAAATATAATGTTGCGTTATGATCGCGTACTGGAACCTAAGCGAGGTTACCTGATTGTTGATACTACGCGATCACGCTATCTGGGAGATGCCAATGCCTATTTGGTGCGCTATCGACTGAATTATCGGGATCAGATCCGTATTGCTGTGAATGCTAAAAAGGACGCTGGCGAACCATTTTTTCGCGAAAAGCAACGTTATGGTTTTGACCACTACGGTGTAAGCATTTACGTAAAAGGGCGCAAACGTATCGAAGGTATGGTCGTGGGAGACTATGCGTTACAAGTAGGACAAGGGTTGGTTATTTGGAATGGACTGAGTTTTGGTAAGGGCGCTATGATAACCAGCAGTGCGCGGCAGGGGATAGGTTTACGACCATATACATCCGTGAATTCCTATAATTTCTTACGTGGTATTTCAGCGCATATTCGTTTCCGTGAAATGAGCTTAACGCCTTTTATATCGCTCCGTAAATTAAGTGGTAATCTGGAACCGGCTGAGACCGGCAATATTATTAAGAGCATTTCTACGACAGGGTTACACCGTACCCCGACAGAGCAGCGTTATCGCCATGCTATAACCCAAACTATTTCAGGAATAAACCTGGACTATAGGCGGGGGCGACTAAAGGTAGGTTTAATTGGTATGTACACCGGTTTTAACGGTCGGCTAGATCCTGCAGATATACTGCGTAATCGATTTGCTTTTCGCGGCCAACATCTTCTAAATACAGGGGTTAATTTTCAGTTTACTTATAGCAACCTCTATGTTTACGGTGAGACGGCGCATCAGTTGCAAAAAGGCTGGGCGACGAACCATGGTGTGATCGTCAGTGCACATCCCAAAGTATCATTCTTCGCCAATTATCGCGATTACCAACGTGATTATTATGCTTTTTTTGCGCAATCCTTAGGGGAGGGATCTCGTGTTACGAACGAACGTGGCTTGTATTCCGGTATGGTTTATCATCCTAATCGGCAAATCGAATGGCTCACATATGTGGATATGTTTCGCTTCCCCTGGTTACGTTTTCGGGTAGATGCCCCTAGTAGTGGTATTGATTTTTTATCACAGTTTACTTTCCGTTGGTATAAAGTGGGGCGTTTGAGCATCCGCTACCGTTATCGGGAACGGCCGCAAAATATGACAGGTGAGGAACCTGAAAATACGGTCGTGGAGACACAACGTAGGCAATTGCGTATTGACTTTCGTTATCGGCTTAGTGCGCAGTGGGAAGTGCGTACAAGAACCGATGGCGTGGTTTATACGAAAGCCAACGAGGACGCATATGGTGGCTTGCTGTACCAAGATGTTTTTTATCGACTTTCAAACAACCGTTTACAGCTGAACCTGCGACTGGCCCTTTTTCATACGGATAGTTACGATGCGCGGATTTATGCCTTTGAGAATGATGTTTTATATGCGAATAGCTTTCCCTTATACCATGACAAAGGCTGGCGAAGCTATGTAAACGTACGTTACCGCATAGCAAAGCGTATGGACATCTGGTTTCGCGTGGCACAAACGCGTTTTACAAATAGGGAAACCGTCGGTTCTGGCTTGGAGCAGATCGAAGGGAATAAGCGAACCGATATAAAAGTACAAATGCGATATCGATGGTAAAGAAAGAAACACCATTAGATCGACGACGTATGCCTTTTTTTAGGCTTTGTGTTTGTTACGGTTGTGGCGTATTGATCGGTTTCTACATGGATTTTCCTGCGGTGTCCGTTACGGTGGTAGCAGCAATGGTAGGAATTTTGGTTATGGTGTTTTTCTGGCTTGAGGTCATCAATAAGCGATTTAATCACATCATTATTCCATACCTCGTTCTGTTTATTTTCCTTTTCCTGGGCATGTTTGGTATTATGGTTGGACAATCGAGGTACCAACCTACTTATTTTGGAAACAGTAATCTGCCCTTTCTTTCGGGCATTATAGCCGATGAACCACTTTATAGGGAAAAGACGATTCGTTTTCCTGTGCATGTGGATTATGCCTTGAATAATGGGCAGACTGAACGTGCAATAGGCGCTTTGATGGTCACTGTTTGGCGGGATACAATCGATGATAACTATCAATATGGTGATCGCATCGTTTTCCAAAATAATAGCACTGAAATTTCTCCAGCTTGGAATCCGCGACAGTTTGACTACCGGCTTTACCTGGAGAAAAAGCAGATCTATAGACAGGCTTTGCTCCAGCGAACACAGTTGGAAGTTATTGGACATCATGAAGGACAGGTGATTACTGACTTCGCACTGCGCATTCGCGCGCATTTGATTACAAAGTTTCATCACTTTGTGGGAGATCAAACTACCTTTCAGATTAGTTCAGCTTTGATTTTTGGCTATCGTACAGCGATGGCAACGGATGTCTTGGAGGCTTTTACCAATACAGGCACAATCCATGTGCTTAGTGTATCTGGTCTGCATGTAGGAATTGTCTTTATGTTGCTGAATTACCTGTTGCGGTTTATGGACCGTTGGAAATACGGCAAGTTGCTCCGTTTAACCCTTACCCTGTTTTGTATTTGGGCCTACGTAATCTTGACGGGAATGGCACCTGCGATATTACGGGCCGGCATTATGATTATTTTCTTTTTAATAGCTAGTGCGTTCGAGAAGAAGCAGAATAATTTAAATACATTATTCGCGTCGGCGCTTTTTATTTTGATTTTCGACCCTACCATGTTATTTGATATTGGCTTTCAACTCTCTTATCTTGCTGTTTTGGGCCTCTTTACGCTATATCCATTGATGCTACGGACGATTCGTGTACCGCAAAACTGGGTGATGCGTCAAGTCTGCCAATTGACTTTTATCTCGCTCGCCGCACAGTTGTTTACTGCGCCGTTAGCACTGTATTATTTTCATCAGTTTCCGAATCTATTTCTACTCGGAAATTTATTTATCGCATTGCCGTCCACTGTAATTATGTATGTAGGCATTGCGCTTGCCTTTTGTCCGATAGAGGAGGTTAATGCCCTTTTAGGTTTGATTTTACATCAGGTCGTGCAGTTTATGTTTGTGGGACTTCAGTGGATTGATAACTTACCCTATGCCGTAACGAAGGGTATCCATTTTACAGGTTGGCAAGTTGTGGTGTCCAGTAGTGCTATTTGGTTGCTTTATCTCGTATGGATGGGGCACCAGAAAAAACTGCTACCTATTTTAGGGCTTACCTTAATCTTACTGGCACTAGGGGTTTCATGGAATGCTGTTCGCGATGTTGATTTGAGAATGATAAGGATTTATAACACGCAACGTAACTTGAGTA
Source organism: Sphingobacterium psychroaquaticum (assembly GCF_004421025.1). Taxonomy (NCBI): domain Bacteria; kingdom Pseudomonadati; phylum Bacteroidota; class Sphingobacteriia; order Sphingobacteriales; family Sphingobacteriaceae; genus Sphingobacterium; species Sphingobacterium psychroaquaticum. The sequence continues at coordinate 949,609 of NZ_CP038029.1, forward strand.
TGGCGATTATTGATCGCGGGAAAGTAACACTTTTTTCTACTCTGGACTCGCTAACACATCCACAGCTTCGCTTTCATGTATGGCGGGATTTGGAGTATTATGCGTCTGATCTCTCCGCCATTCGTTTTGTATCGATTCGCGATTCTGTGAAATCAGGAACGCTCATTCGTGGAGGTGGGGCAACGATCCTTGTTGTCGAAAATGGGTTTTCTGGACAAGAGGCGGAAGTGCCCGATATTTTGATTTGGCGAGATAAACGCGTACGTCGACTAATGGATATACCTAAAGATTGGACGCATACAACGCTAATTTTTGATGGAATACATACGGCGGTCGGCTTGGAACGATTGCAGGCTACGGCCGATTCTCTTGGGCTTTCCTATTATGTATTGAAGGATAATTTTGCTTATTTTTGGGATAAGAACAAATAAATGGAGCACAACAGTCAGTCTATATTGAAGCAATATTGGGGATACGATACCTTTCGTCCGTTACAAGAGGATATCGTACACGCTATTCTTCAGGGACGTGATACCTTGGCTTTGATGCCAACGGGAGGAGGTAAATCTATTTGTTTCCAAGTGCCTGCATTAATGTCGGAGGGCATCTGTATCGTTATCAGTCCGCTGATCGCGCTCATGAAAGATCAGGTTGAAAATTTACGTAAACGTGGTATTGAGGCAGTTGCTATTTTTTCGGGGATGTCAAAGCGTGAGGTTGATATCACACTCGACAATTGTGTTTACGGAAAGATCAAGTTTTTGTACTTAGCGCCAGAGCGGTTGTACAGCGACCTGGTGCGTGAACGTATTCGTTATATGAAGGTGAACCTCTTCGCGATTGATGAGGCCCATTGTATTTCACAGTGGGGGTATGATTTTAGACCGCCTTATCTGCAACTGGCGCAACTCCGGGAATTACATCGCAACGTTCCTTTTCTTGCTTTAACAGCAACGGCTACACCACAAGTGGTAGACGATATTCAAGAAAAACTGGCTTTTACGACACCCAATGTTTTTCGGATGAGCTTTGGTCGTTCCAATTTGGCCTACATGGCACTCCAGGAGGACGATAAGATGAACCGAATGCTGCGGATGATCCACAAGCTCGGTGGAAGTGGGGTGGTGTATGTGCGCAATAGGCGAGAAACACAAGAAGTGGCACAGTACTTAGTGAACCACGGTATTCCAGCAGATTTTTATCATGCTGGACTAGATAATATATCGCGTTCGCAAAAGCAAGACCGATGGATGCAGCAACAGGTTCGTGTTATTGTTGCGACGAATGCTTTTGGAATGGGGATTGATAAAGGGGATGTGCGTTTTGTGCTGCATCTTGATATTCCAGATTCCCTAGAAGCATACTATCAGGAAGCGGGGCGTGCGGGGCGCGATGGAAAGAAAGCTTATCCGGTCCTGATGTATCAACAGCAAGACCGTGAGCGATTATGGGATAACTTTGAATCAAGTTTCCCTTCGATAAAGTTTATACAACAGGTGTATCATCACCTTTGTAATTTTTTGCAGATCGCATATGGGGCTGGAAAAGGAATCTCATTTGATTTTGATATCGAAGCTTTTACGAAACGTTATCAGTTGGAGATCATGCCTACGATCAGTGCCTTAAAGTTTTTGGAGCGTGACGGGTGGCTAGCTGTTTCGGAGGCTGTATACATTCCATCGAGATTGAAGTTTGAAGTGGATTACCAGGAAGTTTATAAACTACAGGTACAGTCCGCTAAATATGATCCGTTGATTAAGCTTATCCTCCGTAATTATGGTGGTGCATTTGATTTTTTTATTCCGATCAATGAATATGAATTTGCGAAGAAACTGAAACTTCCATATCTCGAAATTGTGAACATGTTGCAAGGTTTGCAGAAATTGGAGATACTCTCTTATCTGCCTAAAACTGATGCACCACAAGTTGAATTGTTGCAGCCGCGTGTGGATTATAAAAATTTGTTTATTGACAGCCAATTTATTCAAGAAAGGAAGAAAATAAAACAGCAACAGCTGGAGGCCATCGATAATTACCTCGATACGGAGCATTGTCGTAGTGTAGCGTTACAAGGTTATTTTGGAGAAAAGGATGTCCCTCCTTGTGGAACATGCGATTTGTGTTTAATGCGTATCCATGCGGAAGGAATGACCGAAAAAATTGAAACGGAGATTCGAACGCTATTAACTGATAAGAAAATGGACGTAAAGAGTTTGATCGATGCCATAGAGACCGGGAATGACGAAGCGCGTTTACGCGTAGTAAGAAGTTTAGTGGACAGTGAATTTGTACAGGTAGAAGAGGGGATGTATAGTTGGAATGTGTCGAAATATTAAATTTTTGACAAAAAAGTGAAAAAGTTCAAAAAGCAAAATTTTGATTCCTAGTTAATACTCGTTACTTTTACCGTTTTAGAAATAATCACTATTATGGCAAAGAAGTTATATGTATCCAACTCTACGGAATCGTCGAGAATGTTCAAAAATGACTTTCTGGAATCGTTAACAAAAATACATTGGAGTGTGCCTTTGTTTTTTTGGATACCCGTTATTATTTATTTTATTTACAAGTCGTATGTGCCTGGTGGAATGACGGTAGGTTCCATTGTATTGTACTTCCTATTTGGGTTGGCTTTTTGGACGTTAGCCGAATATGTGCTCCATCGTTGGATCTTCCATTTCCATCCTACATCTGATTTCGGAAAGCGAATTGCTTTTATCTTTCATGGGGTGCATCATGATTATCCAAAGGATAGATTAAGATTGGTCATGCCATTATCGGCGAGTATTCCGATGGCGACGATTATTTATTTTATTTTCTATATTTTCTTTAGCGAATATGTGTTGGCCTCGTTTTTTGCAGGCTTCTTGTTGGGGTATCTGATTTATGATGAATGCCACTATGCGATGCATCATGCTAATTTTAAATCCGGTTTGTTCAAACGGATCAAAGACCACCATATGTTGCACCATTATTCGGATCCGGAGAAAGGATTTGGGGTTAGCTCCTCTATTTGGGACGTGATTTTTGGATCTGGATTTAAAAAGAAAGAAACTAAAAGTAAAGCATAAAAAAAGGAGGTCTGAACCTCCTTTTTTTATGCTTTATGGACTATTTACCAACGTATTAAGGCCGACCCCCAGGTGAAGCCTGCACCAAAAGCAGCGAGACAAACGAGATCTCCATCCTTAATTTTTCCTTGCTCCCATGCTTCGCAAAGTGCAATAGGCACAGAGGCAGCAGTCGTGTTCCCGTATTTTTGAATATTATTGAAAACCTGGTCATCGCTCAGGCCCAGTGTTTTTTGTACATATTGTGAAATCCGTAGATTCGCCTGATGCGGAATCAGCATATCGATATCACCGGTTTGCAAGTTGTTCTTTTGCAGCGCTTCAGCAATCACCTCCGGAAACTTAACCACAGCTTTCTTGAACACAGCTTGTCCATCCATATGTGCAGTAACAGAGCCGTCTTCCAACATCTCCGGTGTCATAAATATATCACCTAATTCTTTATCGGGCCAGTTCGGTTTATTTTCAAGCCATTTCCCAGCTGATGCTCCTGGATAATACATGGCAAGTTTTTCAGCGTCGGCGCCATCGGCATGTAGGTGTGTGCTTAATATCCCTTTTCCTTCTTCTGTGGTAGGTTGTACGACGACAGCTCCTGCACCATCTCCAAAGATAACGGATACGGAACGTCCACGGGTAGAGTAGTCCATGGCAAAAGATTGCTTTTCTGAACCGACCACCAAAATATTTTTATACATGCCTGTTTTGATAAACTGATCCGCAATGGAAAGTGCATAAACAAAACCAGAACACTGATTACGAATATCGAGTGCGCCAATCTCTTTCATACCCATTTCACGCTGTAGGAGCACGCCGCATCCTGGGAAATAGTAATCTGGAGATAGGGTGGCAAAAATAATAAAGTCGATTGCCTGCGCCGTAGTCTTTGCGCGTTCTATCGCTATCTTAGCCGCTTCCACGGCCATAGTCGTAGTTGTTTCTTCTAAACGATCAGCATAACGACGCTCTTTGATTCCCGTTCTTTCTTGGATCCATTCATCACTGGTATCCATGAAACGTGTTAGGTCGTTATTGGTGTACACATTTTTAGGAACGTAGTAACCCATTCCAGCAATCTTCGATTGAAACATATATATTTTTTTGATCCAGCGGTAAAATTACGTAATTTTTAAAAAATAACTACTTTTGTAGTATGAGCGTACAAACCGAAGAAGAGACTTTCACACTCGAAGAGATACTAGCGGTGGTTAAAACCTCGAATCGTTTGGTTCTATGGAACGACGAAACCAATACCTTTGACCACGTGATCCACTGCTTGATGAAACATCTACAATATTCAGAGCGACAGGCGGAGCAAATAGCGTGGAAAGTCCATAATGAAGGTAAATGTACCGTTTTAGAAGGCTCGTATACAGAGATGGAAATTTATCGTAAGATTCTAAAATCAGAAGGTTTGAGCGTTTCAGTTGAATAGTTTTCGACTCGTAATAATACGGTTACGATAGGTTAATAGCTAGTAATATTTTGTTTTTTTGCAGAAACGAATATTTGTAACATGCTGTTCCCTAAAAAACTTAAACTGCTTTTCTTTTTTCTAAGTGCTCCTTTTTTCCTTCTTGCCCAACAGGGTAAACTTCAGGCGCTGATTGTCGATGCGGAAACCAATGAACCTATTATTGGTGCTAGCGCTGCTCTGTTGAACCAACAGAGTAAAGCTTACGTGCAAGGTGCGCAAACGAATGTAGATGGTGTACTTCTTTTTAATGCAGTAGATTTTGGGACATATGCCATCCGCATAACGTATGTGGGTAAGCAAGATGTGCTGCAGGATAATATCAAAATTCAAGCTACTTCTGGAACAAATTTGGGCACGATTCGTCTGCGTGACGATGGAAACACATTACAAGAAATCAAAGTTGAAGGTCGAGCTGCTGAAATGAAGCTAGGCATCGATCGCAAAGTGTTTGATGTGTCGCAAAGTTTGGTTAGTGTGGGCGGTACGGCTTCAGATTTGTTGGCCAATGTGCCAACATTGCAGGTGGATATGGATGGATCGGTTTCGCTTCGCGGATCCAATGCCGTTAAAATATTGATTGACGGTAAAGAATCGGCCATGGCAGGCAGTGATATTAATTCGCTGTTGCAATCGCTCCCCGCCAATGCAATTGATAAAGTTGAAATTATAACGAATCCATCCTCTAAATACGATGCTGAAGGTCAGTCTGGTATTATCAATATTGTACTCAAAAAGAATATACGGACCGGCTTAAATGGAAGTGTGAATGCATCCGGTGGTTCATACAACAACTATATGGCCGGGGTAACGCTTAACTACCGCGATCGTAAATTCAATTACTTTGGGAGTTATAATTTTAATAGACGCAATAGCCCGGGTTCTGGTCTGCGTAATAACCGTTATCTGCATAACAATAGTGAGATTAACAACACAGAGGAGAGCTCGCGTAAAGGAATTAATAATACTTTCAAGCTTGGTGCTGATTATTTTATCGATGATAAAACGACCATTGGCGTATCGGGAAATCTGAGTATCCGTGATAATGATCGCAGTTCGAGTCTTTTTTACACGTACCGCAACCATCCTACCTTGAATGGAACGAGTACGCGTACTTCGACACAGGATGAGAGCGACTTAGGTTATGATTTGAATTTAGATTTTTCCAGAAAATTTAGACGAGAAGGATCAGAGTTAACGGCTAACTTTAGCTACGGACGTGATACGGAAGATGGGGTGAATGATTTTATACAAACCTATTCTTCGGGTATGCCGAACGATGGCCGTATCAATAATACGAGCGAAGATGGTAAGGTAATTAATATCCAGTTGGACTATATTTTGCCATTAGGTGAAGACAGTAAGTTTGAAGCCGGATACCGGACGATTATTCGTAAATCCTTCGATACGCAGTTTTCGGATACATTGAATGTCCAAGACAACAATTATTACCCAGACTATAGTATCAGTAATGATTTCGATATGACCAACACGGTGCATGCTTGGTACGCAAATTATCAGAATAAACTAACCAAACACCTCGGTTATCAAATCGGGATGCGTGCGGAGCAAGCTATTTTGAACACGAGCTACTTTACCAAAGATCCGAGTATCCCCGTGGGGCAGGAGGAAACGAAAGGTGGTTTAGACTATTTTAGATGGTATCCAAGTGCTTTTTTAACGTATGAGGTTGGCGCAAGTGGGGATAAGGTACAGCTGAGCTATACGCGCCGCGTGCAACGCCCACGTGGATGGCAGGTTAATCCTTTCCCGGACGTGTCCGATGAGATGAATCGTCGGGAAGGAAATCCTAACTTGATGCCAGAAGATATCCATTCCCTGGAACTGAGTTTCGCTAAATTCTACAGCAAGTGGAACTTCATCAGCACCTTGTACTATCGTCGAATGAATGATGTTATGCAGCCTTATATTTATAATGTGGATGATAACAGTGTAACCTATAGTAAGTGGGAGAACTTAACGAGCTCGAATGTGGCTGGTTTGGAGTTGATTTCAAAGGTGAATGTGACGAAATGGTGGGATGTCACGTGGAACGGTAATTTCTTCTATAATAAATTTGAAGGAAACAGCGATTATGATATCCAGGAACAAAAAGGCTTTAACTGGAACACGAACATCAATACAAATTTAAAGTTTACCAGCACTTGGTCTATGCAGGTACGTGGCGATTATTATGCGCCAAATATTAGACCGCAAGGGAAAACAACGTATATGACAGGGATCGATGTTGCGGTCAAGAAGGAGTTTATGAATAAGCGTGCTAGTTTAGCTTTGAATGTGCGCGATTTACTGGATACCCGCCGTTTTGGAGCGACAACGATTACTCCACAGATCAACTCCAGCTTTGAGCACCGTTGGATGAAGCGTATGTTTAATCTTTCGTTCTCATACCGTTTTGGAACGCAAGATAATAGCAGCAAGAAACGTCCGCAAAACGATAGTGGAATGGATGAAAATGGTGGTAATTTTTAAAAGATAAATTATTTATCTAGATTTAACAGATCAAACTAAACCCGTTTAAAAATATGAAAAATAAAATAGCTTACGGATTAAGCGCAGCGATGATGGTTGCCGTGCTCGCATGTAGCGCACAAGGGAAAGGCAGCTTTGTTCAACAGGCGCCAAATTATGAGCTGAACACCAGCTTGCCAAAAGCAGATATCAAGACTTTTAAGAAGAACAAGAGTGGTGCTTATGTGCTTTTTGATGGTTCATCCTTGAATGGATGGCGTGGATATAACAAGGATCATGTGCCGACGAAATGGTCGATTGAGGACGGTTCGTTGAAATTTTCGAAGAAGCCTGAAGGTGTTGAAAAGGCTGAGGGTGGAGATATTATATTTGCGCATGATTTCCAGAATTTCGAATTTGAGTTTGAATGGAAGATATCGCATGCCGGAAACTCAGGTGTATTCTTCTTGGCGAAAGAGGTGAAGGGACAACCGATCTATATTTCAAGCCCGGAGTACCAATTGTTGGATAATGATAATCACCCTGATGCGAAACAAGGGGTGGACGGTAATCGGAAATCAGGTTCACTGTATGATATGATACCCGCAAAACCACAAAATGGTAAGCCTGCAGGGGAATGGAATAAAGCGAAGATTGTAGTGAACAACGGTAAAGTAACGCACTATCAAAATGGAGCAAAAGTGGTAGAGTATACGCTTTGGACTCCTGAATGGACAGCCTTGTTGCAGAGTAGTAAATTTAGTCAGGCGAAATGGCCACTTGCTTTTGAGTTGTTGAACCATGTAGGAGGTAAGACTAAATCTGGTGTGGTTGGTTTCCAAGATCACGGTGACGATGTGTGGATCAAGAACGTTACAATGAAGGTATTGTAAGGCCTATAATATGGACATAAAATAGCGTGTAAGGGTTTGTTTCAAATCTTTACACGCTATTTTGTTTTGTGAGTTATTCTTCGCTATACGCGTACAACTATCGTACACAGTTTCTCGTTCATTTTTCTACAACTATACCGTCATCCCCAGCGAGGTAGGAGGCGGGATCTACAGACAATACTCCGGATACGAGTACTGCGCATCCGTTAGTTCACCTGTACAGGTAATAGATATCTCCTGTCGTCGATATGACGTTCAGGGGTGGACGCTCTTGTTTCGTTGGCGGGTTATTCTTCGCTATACGTGTACAACTATCGTACACAGTTTCTCGTTCATTTATTCTACAACTATATCGTCATCCCGAACGAGGTACGAGGAGGGATCTATAGACAATACTCCGGATACGAGTACTGCGCATCCGTTAGTTCACCTGTACAGTTGATAGATATCTCCTATCGTCGATATGACGTTCAAGGGTGGGCGCTCTTGTTTCGTTGGCGGCTTAATCGTTCTTGTTTGTTGCTTCGCTGGCGCGAGCCTGTGGCTCGTGTCCGATTAGGCAGGCTAAGACGAATGGTCAGGAGCCTGAAAATCTTAAAAAAACGATTGCAGCTCCTTTAAGTCGTGAATCATGTACTTGACGTCAGTCGGCTTTTCGGCTGCTATGGCATTAAAGAAAATAGCATCCATTCCGAAATTCTGTGCGCCACGAACATCCGCATCTAGGTTATCACCAATCATAATCGAGTGTCCCACCTCTGCAGCCCCATTTCGGAGGGCATAATCAAATATCTGGGGGTTGGGCTTATTGACTCCTACATTCTCTGAAATCACAATAGTTTTAAAATAAGGGGCAAGATTGCTATGTGCCAGTTTTTTCTCACACGCTTCTTTAAAGCCATTTGATATCAAATGCAAGGTGTACTTTTTTTGTAGATACTCCAAGGTCTCGTGGGCATGAGGAAACAAGTTTGTCTTCGTTGGACAAATTGCCAAATAGTCTTCCTCGAAATCGGTTGGAAACAAAGCTGGGTCTACCCCTAACTGCGAAAATGTATCGGCAAAGCGTGCACTGCGTAGGGTGGCCTTGTCTATCTTTCCGTGGTGGTATAAATCCCACAGACGATGGTTGTTGACAGTATATGTTTCAATAAATTCGGAGGAGTTCTGGCGATTGAAAAGCTTGTCAAAATCGTAACGATAGTAGAGCTCATGTAGCGTTTCTTCTGCGTTGCGGTCAAAGTCCCAAATGGTATGATCGAGGTCGAAGAAGATATCTTTTTTCTGAAAAAACATGTACAAAATTAGATAAAAAATATGTTCATTCTTCCTATTAGTGTCAAAATCTGTTTAGTATTTTCTTTCAGATGTACAAATAGTTACTTTTGTGTAAAATTGATATACTATACATGAAGAAAGCCTTAGTTCTCTTTTATTTTTTGGTTTTTTATGCGGTTATGCAATTGGGCTGGTGGGGTTATTTACTGGTGCAATATGAACCAGAACGTAAGGGCATGATTATCGGTGAGGGGATTTTCTTTTTATTGATCTTCTCATGGGGAGCGTTTAGACTGAAGAAACTCATTTCCAGAGAGCACAAACAGCAGCAGCAACAACAGAATTTCTTGTTAGCTGTCACACATGAGCTAAAATCACCTCTTGCTTCTGTGAAATTATATATCCAAACCATCCTGAAGCGAGAGCTCGACCGCGAGCAACAGAAGATGTTCCTTGGAAATTCGTTAAAGGATATTGAGCGTTTGGATGACTTGGTGGAGAATGTCTTATTGACAACCAAGTTGGAAAACCGTAGTTTCAATCTGCCAAAAGAAGAATTTAATCTGACGGAGGTGGTTGCAAATGTGGTTGATCGATTGCAAAAGAATGCGTGTAGTTCACAAATTATCAAGCCACAATTAGACGAGGAAATTGTGCTTCATGCCGATAAATTTGCGATTACCAATGTCGTGAATAATCTAATTGAGAATGCCATTAAATATTCGCCACCGTGCGCGAATGTCGTTGTGGTTTTGAAGCAGAAAGAAGACGGAAAAATTGTCTTTTCTGTAGCGGATCACGGGGAAGGCATTCCGGAAGAAGAAAAAAAGTTTATATTTAATAAGTTTTATCGGGTAGGAAGTGAAGCTACGCGTAAAACCAAAGGCACAGGTTTAGGGTTGTATATTGTGAAAACGGTACTACAGAAACATAATGCCACTATTAAAGTTAAAGATAACACTCCTTCGGGGAGTATTTTTGAAGTAACATTTGAAAATTATGCAAGCTAAACAACGTATACTTTTAGTTGAAGATGAAGAACATCTTTTAGAAGCCATCAAGTTAAACCTAGAGCTAGAAGGCTACCGGGTGACAACAGCTACGGATGGTAAAAAAGCATTGAAGATATTTAAAGAAGAGCGCTTTAACCTGATTATTCTAGATGTTATGATTCCTGAGATCGATGGATTTCAGGTGGCAGAGACTATCCGCTTGCAGAACACGGAGGTTCCGATTATGTTCTTAACGGCTAAAAACAGCAGTGAAGACCGTATCACGGGGTTGAAGAAAGGAGCCGATGATTATTTGGTTAAGCCTTTCAACTTGGAGGAGCTCATTCTACGGGTTGGCAATTTAATCCGTCGTGGATTAAAGCCAGATGATCTGAAAGAATTTAATTCGTACACGATTGGGGATAAGACGATTTATTTCAATTCGTTCGAGTTGCATCATGCGGATGGAACGATCACTTCATTGACGAAGAAAGAGACCATGTTGCTGAAGTTATTGATCGAGCGCAAGAACGAAGCCGTTTCGCGCGAACAGATTTTGGAAACCGTTTGGAACTACGATGTATATCCTTCTACCCGTACGATCGATAACTTTATCTTAACTTTCCGTAAGTACTTTGAACCCGACCAAAAACATCCTGTTTACTTTCACTCGATAAGAGGGGTGGGCTATAAGTTTACCGATACACCAACAGTATAGCGCGCGGATGAATACAAGAGTTAGAATGATTGTCATCGGTATTGCGGTGGCATTTCTTCTTTATGCGATTTACGCACAGCACTATAATATCGCTGTTTATATCGCTGGTGGGGTAGGTTATTTGGTGTGGAGCCATTTTCGTGAAGGGACTGTTTTTTTAGCTACACAAGCTTTTCATAAACAAGATTATGAGAAGACAAAAAACTTGTTGGCTGAGATTAAGAACCCCGATCAACTCCGTAAAGGCAGACGTGGTTACTACGAGTTCATGATGGGAAATATCGCTTTAAAAGAAGAAGATGTTGATAAAGCGGAGTATCATTTTCAGTTGGCTTCCCGCTTACCGTGGAAGCGAGACACGGAGAAGGCTTTTGTGCTGATCAATCTCGCTAATATCGCCTTGCGAAAGAAAAATTATGAGCGTGTTCCGGTTTACCTGGATTTAGTGAAGAAGTTGAAGCTGACCGAAAGGCAGCATAGTATTGTCGAGAAAATAGAAATAGAATTAAATAAACAAAGCTAAGTGAGTACAATTTTACAAAACGATTTATTTATCAGAGCTGCTTTAGCGCAGCAGACAGAAAGACCTCCCGTATGGATGATGCGTCAAGCAGGCCGTTTTATGCCGGAGTACTGGGAGATTAAAAACAAGTACAGTTTCTTGGAGATGTGCAAAACCCCTGAGATTGCTGCAGATGTAACGATGCTTCCAGTAGATCTTTTAGGTATCGATGCGGCTATCCTTTTCTCTGATATCTTGGTTACGGCGGAAGCGATGGGTGGAGATCTTTCTTTTGAGCAGGGGGTTGGTCCACGCTTTAGTAATCCGGTCAGAACATTGGCTGATGCAGAGCAATTGACGGTCGACTGTTTGGATAAATTACAGTACGTAGCGGACGCGATTAAAGTTATTCAGGAGCGCTTGGCAGGACGTATACCCTTGATTGGTTTCGCTGGTGCACCGTTTACTATTTTAAGCTATTTGGTTGAAGGAGCCTCTTCGAAGGATTTTAAATTGACGAAGTTGCTTCTAAACAATGAGCCTGAATTGGCTCACTTGATATTGCAGAAAATTGCAGATGTTACCATCGCATATTTAAATATGCAGATCGATGCAGGCGTAAATGCAATACAGTTATTTGATAGCTGGGCACTTGCGCTATCATGGAATGACTACCGTGATTTCTCGCATCATTACAACAAGTATATTTTAGCAAATATAAAACGTACAGTTCCTGTTATTTCTTTCTGTAAGGGATCTTCGGTTTTTGCACCGATGATGGTAGAAGCTAACCCGGATGTGATTTCGGTGGATTGGAATGCGGATCTGAAAAACATTAAACAGTCGTTACCACAAGGTATTGCGGTGCAAGGAAACTTAGATCCTTTCGTTCTGTATGCCGATAAGAAAGTCATTAAAACGAAAATTCATCAGCTGTTCGAAAGAATGCGTGGTGAGGAAGGTTTTATCTTCAACCTTGGGCACGGTATTATGCCGGATATTCCGTTCGATAACGTGAAGTATGCAGTAGAGGTGATTAAAGAGTTTAGATACTAAAAGAGTAATAGATAAGGGCAATGTAATTTGCCCTTATTGCTTATCCATATAAGATGCTTTATTTATACGCAAAATCGATACATATCATTTTCGTTGTCTGTTGGATGGCGGGTTTGTTCTATATGCCTCGATTGTTTATTTACCATACGGAAGCAAAGAACAAAAGTGCGGCGGAGTACAAGGTTTTGCACGCTCAGTTTGAAGTCATGGAGCGTAAATTGTGGTGGGTGATTACCACGCCGGCGATGTACATAACCATTGGGTCAGCACTGTTGATGCTGTATCTGGTTCCGGGGCTGCTGCAACAAGGATGGATGCATATTAAATTGGCTTTTGTTTTGGGGTTGGTCGTGTATCATTTCAAAACGCAGCAAATCATGTTTCGTCTGCGCAGCGGGCAATCTACATGGACTTCAAATCAATTGCGTCTATGGAATGAGGTCTCGACCTTGATTCTTTTTGCTATCGTGTTTTTAGTTATCTTTAGGTCGGCTATCGACTGGGTGTATGGGGTTGTAGGTTTAGTTGGGCTTGGCGTGGTACTGATGTTACTCATCAAGCTGTACAAGAAATATCGAAAGTCCAAGGGCGAACATGTAGACTAATTTTTATGCAAAGAGTAATACTATTTATTTTATTGAGCAGTGTAGCGATGATAAGTCGGGCACAAGATCACAAATGGGCTTTTGGCTTCTATGGGGATGTACAATTGGAATCTCCAGGCTATGCCGGTTCTTTTGGTGTACAAGGGAAGTATGATGTGACTAATCGGTCCGCGTTACAAGCTACGGTGAATGGCCGGAATGGTTATGTTGCGGTTGGAGCGGATTATCTCCTTTCGTTATTAGATAAAAAGAAGAGTAATTTTAATGTGTTCCTTGGGGCTGGGATTAGCCAAGATTTTTATCGTTATAATGAATTGCTGGTCGATCCGGAGTTGCCATATTCAGGAGAAAAACCAACTGTTTTTCCAGAAGAAAAGCAAAACTATACCGTTGCAAATGGACAGGTCGGAGTAAGTTATTATTTTCCTGCAATACAATTGTCCGTGTATACAGGGTACAAGGTGAAATATAATTTCAAATTTGAAGAGACTGATCCAAACTTTCTCATGTTTGGCGTGCGTTACCATTTATGGTAGTACATCAGAAGCTATAAAAAAAGGAGATTTTAATAATCTCCTTTTTTTATAGCTTCTTTTATTGATCTTTCAAAATACTGTGTCCCATACGATCACGTTTTGTTTTTAAGTAATCTTCATTGTATGGATTCGGTGTAATCTCAATAGGCACATTTTCTACCACTTCAAGACCATATCCGACAAGACCCGCTCTCTTCGTTGGGTTGTTAGACATTAAGCGCATTTTTGTAACGCCCATGTGTCTGAGGATCTGTGCACCAACACCATAGTCTCTTAGGTCTGCTTTAAATCCGAGCTGTAAGTTTGCATCCACTGTATCCAAACCTTGTTCTTGCAGTTTATAAGCATGTAGTTTGTTCAATAGACCAATGCCACGACCTTCTTGGTTCATGTAAACAATTACCCCTTTTCCTTCTTCTTGGATTTTCTCCATTGCTTTGTGTAATTGTGGTCCACAGTCGCAACGGCATGATCCAAAGATATCACCTGTGATACAAGAGCTGTGTACACGTACGAGGACCGGTTCATCTTCTTGCCATTCTCCTTTGTACAGTGCAAGGTGTTGTTCACCTGTGTTTTTCTGTGTGAATGCCTTCAGGTTAAAATCGCCCCATTGCGTTGGCATTTTTACGCTTTCCTCTTCGTCGATCAGTGAATCATGCTTTAAGCGGTATTCGATAAGATCTTCGATACTGATTATTTTTAGGTCAAAACGTTTCGCAACTTCCATTAGATCGGGTAGGCGCGCCATTTCTCCATCTTCTTTCAAGATTTCCACTAACACTCCGGCAGGTTCAAAGCCAGCAAGTCTAGCTAAATCTACCGTTGCTTCCGTATGTCCGGTACGACGCAAAACACCACCATCTTTGGCAATCAAAGGGAAGATGTGGCCTGGACGACCTAACTCTTCTGGTTTGATATTGGGATCAATAAGTGCTTTGATCGTTTTGGATCTATCGGAAGCTGAAATACCTGTTGTACATCCATAGCCTTGTAGGTCTACAGATACGGTGAAATTGGTTTCATAAACAGCCGTATTTTGACCGACCATCAACTCAAGGTTTAATTCTGTACAACGCTCTTGTGTGAGTGGTGCACATACTAGTCCACGACCGTGGGTTGCCATAAAGTTGATAATCTCGGGTGTCGCATTACGTGCTGCGGTAACAAAATCACCCTCATTTTCACGATCTTCATCATCGACAACGATGATGACTTTTCCTGCTTTTATATCTTCAATCGCTTCTTCGATCGTGTTTAGTTTTATTTCCATCTTCTAAAAAAATCTTTCTGTGTACAAAGGTAGGCTATCTACGTTGTTTTTATATAATAAGCTTGTCAAAAATGTGCTAACGACTTAACTAGGGAGCTTTTTGTTGAATTTTCCATTGATTGTTTTCCAAAACGCTTCTAACTTGAGCTTGTACTGCTCAATATCAAATAGGGACGAGTCCGTTGTGGATTTATACGTTAAGAATGCCGCAAGCGGGGAGAGCACAATAACGGCCATCCACATCCCCAATATGGGATCTAGACTTCCATCTTTAGCTGCCTTCTCGGCCATGGTAGAAATGATGTGATAAATCAAAAAGAAAATGATCGCCACCACAACAGGCAGTCCCAGTCCTCCTTTACGGATAATTGCTCCTAATGGGGCTCCAATCGCAAAAAGTAAAAGACAAGATACAGCTAATGTGAACTTACGATGAAACTCAATATTGTATCGGATTTCTTTGTCTGTATAGGCTTTATACTCCGGTTCTTTCATCTGGAAGATGCTATTAAGCTGTTGTACCTGTCCCAAGGCATTGCTGATCGCATTGCGCTGTTGATCTTTGGGTACATAATCGTGTAGAAAATCTTTAAATGGTTTTGTCTTTACGGGCCTTGTTGTACTATCGTGATAGTATGGCGCCATATAAGAGATGTAGTTTTTCGTTTCGGTAAACACGCCACGAGAAATGCTATCCATCTGCACGCGATTGGAATCGGTATATAGTTTCAGCTGTTTCAGGTTGAGCATGGAATGGTGTGCCTTGAAAAGATTTTCATCCGTTCTTTTCATCTGAAAGGCTTCCATATCAAATTTTTGCTCCGTTTCTTTAAAACGGAAACGGGTAAATTGTTGTCGCGGATCGTACCGTTTGGCATTTTTTACACGAGACTCTTCGTACCGCACCCCATCTTTTAGTTTGAGGATCATGTAATTATTGTCGGCCGAGTTGTGCATAAAACCTTCTTTGGCTAATAATACATTATTTGCCGCATTCCCAGATCGGTGATCGTAAATCATTAAATCATAGAGAATGGTTCCGTCTTTACTTTTCCCTTTTGCGCGGATGGAATATCCGGGGATGGTGTTATTAAAGATACCGGCTTTAATCAGGAAATCTGCTTTTTTGTTGCGCACATCCCAGAGGAGCGACCCCATTTTAAGGTTGACCACAGGCAGGATGTAATCGGAGAATAAAAAAGACCCTCCAGCAAACAAGGTTACTAACACAACCAATGGCATCATAGCTTTACGCAAGGAATATCCTGCGGCCTTAATCGCAACCAATTCGTAGCTCTCGCCCAAGTTTCCAAAGGTCATAATGGAGGAAAGAAGCATGGATAGTGGTAGTGCCATGGTCAACTGTACGGCACACTGGTAGGCGATCAGTTCGAGGAGTACGTACCACTCGAAGCCTTTACCGATCAGGTCATCAATGTATTTAAATAAAAAAAGCATTAACAGGACAAACATCACGATAAAGAAACATATCATGAATGGTTTTATGAAAGCCTGTAAAATTAATACGTGTATCTTTTTCATATAAATGCCTGAACTAGCAACGCATCTTAACTAAGATTGTGGTGCAAAGATACTTATTTTTCCCTAAGTGTTTATGGTCTGCAATAGAAAGAAGGGGGGATATTTTACAGGAAAGTGGGAATCATTATTCGAGGATAGTCCTTGTGGTTTGCTAGGACGGCGGTGGTAGGTTATTAGTAGACGAGAGGCACGATGGTGTGGTAATCTTAGCGGCATAGCGATCTTTAGGTAAGGATCTTTATGTCTTTAGATTAGCACCGTCGTGCCTCTTTGCAATAGTGTTTTTGCTATGCTGAAATTAGCGCTTAGGCGCCAATAACACTTTGTAAATAGCCAATAGAATTATCCCAGATTTTTTTTCTGTCTTCCAGATTATCTTGTTTTACATGATCTGTGATAACCAAAGCAACATCATTGGTCAGCTCGTCTTGTATAATTTCAATTTCGAAATAGTAAGGGTCATCGTCTATCCATTTAAAACGAACTAACTTGTTTTCCTTATTTGTAACCAATTTGGCTTTATTGACTTCATCTTCCCAGATAAACTCGTAGATACCTTCCTTAAAATTGACGTCATCGGCGAACCATTGCGATAGGGCATTAGGCTCCTGGATAAAGGGATACAAAATCCGTGGAGATGAGTTTATAATGTATTCTAAGTGTATTTGTACTTTTTCTTCCATATAGTTTGTTTTGGTTAACACATAAAACACACAGTCCTTGATATTTGTAATAATACAATTTTATTTTGTTAATCAAAATAGAATAGGAATAAATATTTTTTATGAAAATTATCGCCTTAAAAATGAGTTGATTGGGGTTTTGGAGATATTTTGTTGCAACGAAAAAATAATTTTTCCTTTGGATGTTCCATGTATTTGCTATATTTGCATCACGAAAAACGGCGGGGTAGCTCAGATGGTTAGAGCGCAGGATTCATAACCCTGAGGTCGGCAGTTCGATCCTGCTCCCCGCTACTGGATAAAGCTTCACTGAAAAGTGAGGCTTTTTTTGTGGTTTTAAAATCGATAAATTGGGTTTTACGGGTGTGAATTTTAAAATTGTTAGTACTTGAAAGTACAAATAAAACCGAATCTCAAATGAACAGAATTTGTTAGCGAGACATTAGCGAGACAAATTTTGATTTATGTATACGGACCTAATCATTCTTTTCAGTAAGGATTAAAAGACGAGATCTTATCTTTATTACTGCTTCAACGAAAAACGTTGTAAAGAGTACACTGGTAAGACCATCGGTGTACCAGTTTTCCCTAATTCTGCAAAATCTTTAAAAGAAAAAGAAGCTTTTTGACCAACTTTGTTTTGAGCTTTTAAGACGTTTGTAGGATAGTTCATCTAGAGCTAAGGTTTTTTCTACTTCCGGATTAATTTGTATAAGAAAGGTGTTAATGGTTGTTCAAAAGCGTTAAACCAATTATTGAACAATAACTACATCATACTGGAAGATGAATTTATGAATCAGTATAAGGAAGTAATCAACTTCGTCTTAAAGTATTTTGAGGAAAACACAGAAGATGCTAGTGCCGACTTAACAAGGCATTTTCCTATTATGTATGCTTACTTAGATAGGTCTCTTTCAAAGCATGAGATCATGATCGAGGATAACCTCGATAGTGAAAAGGCTTATAGTGTGAGGACTAGTATTTTTGTAAAAACTATTTCCTTACGACTTATCGAAATAGAAGTGAACTTGATCGACAAATCCATTTGCAATTTTAAAAAACAGCTCATGGATTAATCGAGTTCTTTGAAAGAGGGGCAGTCCTTGACTTAGGAAACAAGAGAGTTTTACAACCAATCATCAATACTCACTGGAAACTTATGAGGGTTTCTTTGAGTGTTGATGATTGAGTCTGTTTTCAAGCTGTATTTCTTTCTTACCAAATTACCTTTGATTAATATTTTTAATTTAAAAATTTAATGACCATATTGAACTAGCAATTTTTGCCATATTAGCTTGCCTATATTTTATTAATTTTGATGTCCAAGTTTCAGCATTGATATCAGCTGCTATCTTATACTTACTAGTTTTATATATTGCCAGTTTTTCAGGAAAAGCCTTATTTGATGCTTCTTTCGAATTTTTTTGAGCTTCAAGAAGAGTCATATTTCCTAGTAAAAAAATGTTCTTATGAAACTCTTCTTCACTAAATAGAACTTTATACGGTTCGGAATAGCTTTCAGGTAAAATATGTTCAATCGTCCCCTTGTCACTTTCAAAATCGTAATCTGCTCCACCATTTAATTGACTTTCGATTTTATATAAAATATACCTTAGAATTTTTTTGTCAATTGAGTTATTAGTGTTGAATTGTTTAACAGAGAAATAGTTTTTAAATTCATCATCATGCACATATAAGGATTTTATATCGTTTAAAATTGCAGTAATACTTTTACTATTACCATTTATCAATTTAATAGCAGCACGACTATATATCTTTTCCATTTCATTTGTTTGCATTTTAGATATAACATTATATCTAAAAGAAATAATTACTAAGGATTTAATCAATTTAAAAAAATCTGTTCTAGAAAGTTTTTCAAGACCAACCATCGCTAAAGGTTTCCATTGTAAAACTCTAAAAACTTTTAATAGCACAATAAAACCTTTTAACTCCTTGTCTTCAGACCATAATTCATCATCAGGGTTTCCAAGTGCCTTATAATTATGTGCGTAAAATTCTAATTTATCTAGTAATTCAAAAACATCTTCAGACGATTTTATAAAGGTTTTAATCTCTTTAAACAGGTAGTCCTTCGTAATTAATTTCCTTGTGCTAATTAAATAATATCTTAGAAAATTTGGAAAGTCTTTTAGCCCAATAATATCAATTATTCTTTTCCATTGTTCCTTAACTTGCTTTAGATCTGAATCACTTTTTGCGACTTGAGAGAATAAGAAATTCTTTAGCAAGTCTGTTGACGTTAGCTCAACACCTCTAGAATTTAAAGTCTCAAAAACAGTATAAGCATTTAACTCATCTTCTACAGTTATTTGAATGAATAGCATAAGTTCACCTACAACTGAATTAAGAAACAAAGCATAATCACTACCATTTTGATGGAACTTAGATGATAATTTTTCTAGAAAGAACTCATAGGATCCCCACAATAATTTTTCTGAATCTATAAGCTTTTTAGTATTGATAGGCTCTAAAAAACGGATCAGCCTACTTTGGAAAAAGGAATCATTGTTTTCGTTAAGGAATAATTTACTTGAATACGTTAAAGAACTTGGATTTTTTTCTCCAATGTATTGTCGCATTAAAATTTCTATTCTTTCGTTATTCTCAGCCACCTCAATACCCCTATCAACGAGATTTTTTATTGATTTAATTATGGCTAATGTTAAAATTGACAATGTTGTAAATCGTTGTTGCCCATCGATTATAGAATATTCCTTCGAGGTATTGCTTTGGAGAACGATTGAGCCCATATAGTGAGGTGTTTTGTTCTCCTCAGCAATTATAATATCGTTCCAAAGGTCTTCCCAATTATCTTGGGACCAAGAATAATCTCTTTGAAATTGTGGCACCCTATAAATTTTTCCACTACTTAATATCTCATTGAAATTAACTGTTTTTGTGTCTAGTAAGTTGTTATTTATCATTATTATTATCAGGTTATAAGGCATTCCGTTACGGAATTACCGCCATTAAGATACGGCAAACCAAACAATAAGTAAAAACGGTTTCCCGTATTTATTTATATATTTATTGACCTTCGCTGTTTGTCATATTTAATGCTTTGGTAATTCCTCCTCTTCACAAAAGCTCCTTTGTCTTTTTACTAGGTATTACACACCTGGTCAAAATTCAACTGCTTTTAGAGTTTGGCTCGCTTGGTAATCGCAAAGGCTCCGCTCTTGTCACTATTTTTGATGTGCCCAGGCACAAGTACATCTTTAAAAAATACTGGCAAGAAGCTTCGTCTATTTCATAGATATCGTTGAAATGTCCTAATGCACTTCTCTTCAAGGACCTTTGCTCACCTCGCAGTAGGCGAGCGAATGACAAGAAAAGCATATAGAGTGAGACTTGGAAAAAATGTTTATAGCCCTTGAAAATTTTGGTGAGTCAGAAGTGGTGAGTTCTGTTTGTTATATCTTGTATTTCGTACCTTGACCTTTTAAATTCTGTGTTCTTAGAACTTCGACAATCCTATTACCCTTGGCTTTAGGCCTACTTGTTTTATGAATGAAAGGACGGGTATGTTTAGCACACCATTCTAATTTGCTGTTACTGGTTTTATAAGTAGAAGGGGAGTTCCTTATTCAAGAATTCCCCTTCTACTTTTAGCTTTTGCAATTTATACCTTAAATATTTTTGATAAGCTCTTTAAGCAATACCACAGGTTTTGTGTTTTTAACAACCATTTGAAGATTCTTCTGCTCTTTCATATCATAATAGATAGAGCGTGTTGAAGATACAGTACTGATAAGATTACCATATTGATCTACAATGGGAGCACCGCTAGATCCAGCCGCATAATCTGCCGTAATATCTGTTTGAGGCAGTTTCTCTGTCTTCGATACAGGTGATAGGTAATTGCGTGCTACTTTTCCGGTGCTGAAATAGTTGATCATAGGTGCTGGGTTGCTCATTACAAAGACATTATCGCCCACCTGTGCCGTGTTCCCTAACGGAAGGGGAATTAATTTTTTCCCTTTTGTATCTATTTTAACGATGGCCAAATCTGCATCTTTAAATGCGGAAATAATTTCGCTGACCAAGAACACATCGCCATCATGGGTACGGATAGACATCGCTAGGTTTTTACCGTTTTTGCTTTCAATGAACCCTTCGATAACATGGTGATTCGTCGCTATAAGGCCGTCTTCACTGATGATATAGCCAGAGGCCGTATTCAGGTGCGTCCGGTGGCAGTTACCACAGTCGTAAGCCGTAGCAAACGCGACAAATGAAGGTTGGATCAAGGCTGCAATTTCGGCCGCGTCAAGTGCCTTTTTACGAAGCTTTACGGCCGACATATCAACTTTCTTGCCCTCTACTGCTACTAAGTCTACCGCAGCTTGTTCAATGGTTATAAACTTACTATTCTTTAGTAGTTCTTCTGTTTTTAGTTCGAAGCTTTGCGTGATTTCCTGCTGGTCACTAAAACCTTCCCATTTTTTCGTCGTCTGCGCGTATGACTTAACGGTACTCGCTAAACACAAAGCCACCAGAAGGATTGAAGCTAACTTGTTCTTTTTCATTATTTTGTTGGGTAAATATTTGTGATTTATTTTGGTTTGTTTTGCTGCCAAAGTTAAGTCTTTAAGAGAAAGCCTGTATCGCGTAACAATAATTTTAGATTCGAGTTTTTACTCATCAGGCTTTCTAGATATTTTTCTCGTAGTCTTTTTGATAATATTGTTCTCTCTTACGGGTTCCCGTAAATCATATTAAATCTTCCATTGTATTTTTGTATTGAAGAAAGCGTTACGAATGGGTAGTAACATTTTCCTCAACCCCCAACCCCGATTCTATAATAGTAGTCGGGGTTTCTTGTGGTTATAGTTTTCGCTTTATTAGTGCAACAATTTGTGCTATTCTACTCGCCTTACGGTTTCCCGTTTTTTTTGCGGTGCTTTTGTAACTATTTTCGTTGGCTTAACCTTTTAATGCTTTTTAATGAAAAGAATAATTGGGCTGATAAAACTACATAACCAAGCTATATGCAGCGCTATCATATCAGGTATGCATAAGAATTTTGTTCGATAAATTACTATAAACTAAGCAATAGAAAATAGAGACAATTCCTCGTCTCTATGAGAGAGAACCGCCTTAAAGGGCGGTTTTTTTATGAACACTCATTTCCACTAAAAAATATGTTTAACCTTGGTAAATCATATGGACAGCAGCCTAATAAGTAATATTGGTTGTGAAAACCGTAATACGTATACCAAAAACCTAAAGATTGGTAGAGACCTTTGTATATATTAAATCAAAGGTAAGTGCATGATACAAAAAATAAAGTCCGTATTGCTTGTGCTCACTGTCGTTCTTGCAACGACGGCTGAAGCGCAAACAGAGCAACAAAAAAGTCTGGATCTCCGACAGGAATCGATTATAAGAATTGCCTGCCTAACCGCCCAAGGCAACCTGACCGTCTTAGCGCGCGAACTGGAGAAAGGGCTTGAAGCCGGACTCACGGTGAACGAGATCAAAGAAGTACTCATTCATGTTTATGCGTATGCCGGCTTTCCGCGTAGCCTTCGCGGGCTACAGACGTTTATCACGGTTTTGGATGATCGGAAAGAAAAGGGTGTAACGGATGTGATAGGAGCCGAAGCATCTGAAATTAAAGATGAAAGAACAAAGTATGCACGCGGAAAAGCCGTGTTAGAAACATTGAGCGGGGTCCCGGAAAAAGAACCTAAAACCGGGTATGCTGCGTTTGCACCTACCATTGAAGTGTTTTTGAAGGAGCATCTTTTTGCGGATATATTTGAACGGGATGTACTGACATATCAGGAAAGAGAATTAGTGACCATATCAATCCTTACTGGGATTGGTGGTGTAGAGCCCATGCTGCGGTCTCATTTAAATTTGAGCTTAAACGTCGGGCTAACTCCCGCGCAGTTACAACAGTTTGTTGAAGTTATTAAAACCGCAATAGGTAAGAACGAAGCAAAGATTGCTCACGTTGTATTGGAAGAAGTGTTAGCAAGCAGAAATAATAAATAAAGTATTTTAGAAATGAAGAAAATATCGTTAGTAGTCGCGTTTGCTATGTCTATGGCAGAAACGGCTGTCGTCAGTGCCCAGTCGAGGACAACAACGCAGGAGAAAAATCCGTATACTTTGGTTTATGATGGCGCCATTACGGGGAATGAACCAGGAAAAGTGCATATCCATCCGGTCACTTATAGGCTGAATGGTATCGACATCGCTGCCAATGTGTATACACCCGCTAATTATGATGAAACAAAGAGTTACCCGGCAGTCGTTGTGGCTCATCCGAATGGGGGAATTAAAGAGCAGACTGCGGGGCTATATGCACAACGTTTAGCCGCGTCGGGTTACGTTACAATTGCTGCCGATGCGGCGTATCAAGGCGCAAGTGGTGGTGAGCCGCGGCATACGGACAATCCAGCCTTTCGTACCGAAGATATTCGAGGTATGGTCGATTATATCAGTAGATATACCGGTGTCGATGTTCACCGTATCGGTGCTTTGGGCATCTGTGGTGGTGGTGGCTATACGCTGAAAGCTGCGCAGTCTGATAAAAGGATTAAAGCCGTAGCAACGTTGAGCATGTTTAACTCCGGAGAAGTTCGTCGTAATGGTTTTCAAAATTCACAGATAGGCACGATTCAAGAACGTCTAAAACTCGCTTCGGATGCTCGAGAACAGGAACTTGTCCATGGGGAAATTATATACTCAGGAGTGGCCCGTGTAACGGATGAAGAGATCGCCAACACGCCGACTGATTTGTATCGTGAAGGATTTATCTATTATTACAGAACGCATGCACACCCCAATTCGACCTTCCTGTATACCACAAAGAGCTTATTGGATTTGATGACGTGGGACGCGACAGACCAGATTGAATTAATTGATCAACCCTTGCTTATGATAGCGGGGGAGAAGGCGGATACAAAGTATATGACCGATGAAGCTTTTCCAAAAGCTGTTAATGCAAAGAACAAGGAGCTCTTCGTGATCCCCGGCGCCACGCATATAGAAACATATTGGAAGATGGAATATGTATCAAAGGCTGTAAATAAATTAGAAAGTTTTTTTAAGCAAAATCTCAAGTAAAAAGCCAAGCAGTCAAGCTACGACTTAGCGGTACCCTCACAATATCTTTTGAGTCGGAGGAGAAACATCGCCCAATTGTAATTGCACCACTGATAAAACTCTGTGACTTCCCGCCACCCGGCATGTTTCAGAATAACAGTGGTGCGATTATTTTTTTCGGAAAGCTCAAAAGATATGGTGGTTCCCACCCATTCCTTATCGGATTCTATACACGACCAAATAATTTTCTTGTCTTGTTCCAAAGCAATGATTTTCATTTTCGTGATATAACCTTCATCGAAGTCAAATTCATTCATGAAGCCAACTTCAGGTTTTACAGTCAATTTATCGGTCCATACGGCGCCCAATCCAGCTTCCTCGGTAAGGGTACTATATACCATGCCGACAGCAGCTTTTATATAATTAACCAGTTCAATATTTGCCATGTCTTTTTTTCTATGCTCAAATATAATGGATACGGGGAAAGGAGAACTTGTCATTTGACAAGTTTTGGTACGGGATAAAGAATGCGGGGGCATAACCAATATATTTATTTATCGAGTATCAATCGAAATAAGGTTTAATCTTGAACGCTTTGATTATTAGAAACCTATTTTTTGATGCGATTGTTGTTTAATCCCACTATAAAGCGTATACAATGGGTAATATTGTATTTGTCTTGTTTTTGAATATAATCTATATTTGAAGCGCGATAGTAGATAATGTAATATTTTAGCTACGGAGAAAAGCATGTAATACAGATGTTCAAACGGGATAGTTTTAGTAGCGAAATGGAGGATAAGGAGCAATTACTATTGCTGCGGAAAGGAAACTATGCCGCATTTGATACACTGTATAGAACCTATAGCGCTCGTGTCCTTGGGCGGTTGATTCGTTTGCTTGGAAGCGAGGAGGTTGCAGAAGAACTTTTACAGGAGCTTTTTTTTCGAGTCTGGGAGAAAAGGTCACAGATTGATGCGAATCAGTCTTTTAAAGGATATTTGTTTACTATCGCTAGGAATTTAGCGTACGATTATTTTAGAAAGCAAAGTGTTAGTGAACATCACCGGCAGGAGTTTATCAAGAGTTACTCAGAGCTCTATGAACATGTCGAAGAAGATGTCGTTTTCAAGCAGACCCAAGAACGTTTGATGCAGTCTATCTATCAACTACCCCCTCAATGCCAACAAGTATATATCCTTTTTAAAATTGAAGGTAAAAGCTATTTGGAAATCAGTGCTTTGATGGGGATTAGCAAATCTACCATTAACAATCATCTGACGAAAGCCAATAGTATATTGAAAAAAGAATTTCCTTTCCTATGCCATTGGGTTGCCATTTCATTGGCCCTATTATGGCGCGATTACTAAAACATTAAATTTTTTTTAATTTTTTGTTAGGTACTTTTTGTCTAGGATTCGTAGTAACTATTAAAGGACCTAATCACTTGAAATCAGAAGTAAATCTTAAAGAGTTATTCTCCAGGTACGTAGCGGGCAAAGCCTCCGCTGATGAGCTTTCCTATTTGTTGGATTTATTCCAACAAGAAGAAGACTCTGTTTTATTGCGCGCGCTGATTTTGGAAGAATTGGAAAATGAAGAACAGCTATCATTAACAACACACCAGCATGCGATTTTAGATCGGGTATCGGTTGTGTTACACCAAAATATCCACCGCCGCAAAGCGTTGATGAGGAAACTGTATATCGGTTGGAGTGCCGCTGCGGTCTTGCTCATGACAGGACTTTGGATAGGCTATAAGTGGATGAGTAGCGGTACATCGATCTTGAGCTCGACCGAAGAAGTAGCCATTGTTCCAGGAGCGGACAAAGCCACCTTGGTTTTAGAAGATGGTCGTGTTATTGTGCTCGACAGTAACACCAATATAGAAGGAAAAGAAAAATTCGTTTTTGCAGATTCCGGCGGGATGATGACCTTTAGTAGTGCGTGTTTGCCCGCTCCGGAAAAAGGACAAAGTCGAACCGTACAAACCCCGAAGGGCGGACAGTTTGCCATCTTGCTGGTGGATGGTAGCAAGGTATGGCTGAATGCGGAGTCTTCTATTACCTTTCCGACACAATTTGACCAAAGCAACCGATCCGTAGAAATCACGGGTGAGGTTTATTTTGAGGTGGCTAAAGATCAGTCCAAACCTTTTTTGGTGCACACACGACAGCAGACGATCCAGGTGTTGGGAACACATTTTAACGTCAATGCGTACCGGGAACGTAAGGTGGTGCAAACGAGTTTGTTGGAAGGTAGCGTTGCCGTTCTTGCGGGAGGAAAGAAAGTACGCTTGTATCCGGGACAGATGTCTTTGTGGAATCAAGATGGTGGTGGATTAAATGTAGAAACAATTCCAGATATGGAAAATCTACTGGCTTGGAAAGACGGGATGTTCTATTTTGATAACAGTAATATCAAAGAAATTATGCTCGTGCTTGCACGGTGGTATAATGTGGAGTTTGTGTTTGAAGAGGGGGACTATAGCAATTGTGTTTTCGACGGTATGATTTCAAAAAAAGAAAGCATAAACCAAGTCTTAAAAATCTTAGGCGCCTCCCAGCAATTGAGCTTTGAAATAATGGGAAATAAAATAGTGGTTTCACAGCCCCCATCGTAATAGAAAACTAGCAACAAAAAATATAATTAACCTAAAATGAAAAACTGCCTATGTGAAGACATGTTTACTAAAATTAAAGTGCTCTTGTAAGGTTTACACTTATGGAGTGTGAAGCTTTTTGAGCGTGTTTCATGCGCTTCAAAAAGTATTTTCAAAAAAAAGTCCCGACGGCCATCGGGACTAAATTTAGAGCTGGTCTCTATCCATTTTTAGACTGTTTATTAACTAACTCTTAACCAAAAGTATGCAAATCTATTCGGATAAAAAAGCACCTTTCGCAAGGTGGCTTTGCCGTAATTATTTGTCCTCTCCGATTGATATATCGGATACGAACCAATCGAGGACACAAAAAGTCTGGAGAATTATGAAACTAACTGGAGTTTTGACTCTTGTGCCCCTTTTGCACCTCAGCGCCTCGGTGTTTTCACAACAGGTGACACTTAAGGGCCAGCATGTAAAAATTAAGGACGCTTTGCGGACTATTACGCGACAAACGGGCTATGGCTTTCTTTACAATTCCAATATGCTAGATGTCGAAAGTCACATTGCCATCGATTTGAACAAGGCACCTTTATCCAAAGCGATGGAAGAAATATTAGCTTTCAAAGGATTAAGCTATAAGATCGAAGAAAAGACTATCGTATTGTTGCCACGTAACGACCGGAAGGTAATGACACCGGCTGCTGTATTGCAAAAGAGTATTGTCATTAAAGGTAAAATAACAGATGATAAGGGAAATCCGTTGGCTGGAGCTTCCGTGTTTTTGAAGGGACAGCAAGCCGGTACCAAGTCGGATGCCAATGGTGAGTTTGAATTGAAAGTCCCGAAAGAGGGCGTTGATTTGGTGTTTTCTTTTGTCGGTTATGAAAAGAAAGAAGTAAAAGCCAAGGCAAATATGTCCGTTATTTTGGTCTCTTCCGGAAATATCGAAGAGGTGACCGTCTCTACGGGCTACTTTAACCGGACCAAGCAGAGTGTGACGGGTTCACAAGTGATTGTTTCAGGCGAAGATCTACGTAAAGTAGGATCCCTGAACATGATGCAAGCCTTGAATGCTTTTGACCCTTCTGTTCGCGTAGCGCCTAATTTAGACTTTGGTTCCGATCCGAACCGTGTGCCTGAAATTACGGTGCGTGGAGAAAATGGGTTTGATCTACGGTCAAGTGCAGACGACTCCCGGAGTAACCCCAATTCCCCTTTATACTTACTGGATGGTATCGAAGTGACCGCAACGCGTATCTATGATTTGGATATGAACCGGATTGAATCGTTTGTTATTCTACGTGATGCTTCTGCGACCTCACTCTATGGGTCACGCGGTGCCAATGGGGTAATACTCATTACGACCATTCCACCGAAAGCAGGAGATGTTCGGGTTACCTTTAATAGTACAGCAAATGTATCCGTACCGGATCTGCGGGACTATAATCTGATGAATTCACGTGAAAAGTTGGAGTATGAACGTCTTGGCGGTTTATATTCTGGTTTTGGTTTGGAAGAGCAGGTAAGGCTGGATGAACAGTATAATCAACGCTTGTCAGAAGTTGCTCGGGGGGTGGATACCTATTGGCTGTCTAAACCGCTAAGAACAAGTGTAAATCAGCGTTACAATGCTTTTGTAGAAGGTGGAGATCGTAGTTTCCGTTACGGCATGAACCTGAATTACGATAAAGATAAGGGCGTCATGAAAGAATCAGGGAGAGATCGTTATGGCATCAATGTGAGCTTTAACTATTATCCGAACAAAGATTTTCTGATCCGAAATGATGTTACTGTCAATAACGTGAAAGGCTATAATTCGCCTTACGGTTCTTTTTCTAAGTATGCACAACAGAATCCTATCGAGCGTATCTATGACCCCGAAACAGGTGAATTAATTCGTCATTACGAATTTAATACGACGATGAACCCTATGGTGGATGCCTCTTTGCCAAATTTGGACTATAACCGTTATACCGAGATCCAAGATAACTTTAATATCGATTGGCGTATTAATCCAAATTTCCGTGTGACGGGGCGTGCTTCTTTAAGTAAGAAGTTGTCCAAGCAAGAGAAATATCTATCCCCATTCTCTTCTTCCTTTGATAAGGAAACGAAAGCCGAGAAGAAAGGTAGTTACGAGATCTATGATCAGGATGACCTCAACTTTGATGGTACATTCACGGCCTCGTACAACCAGATGTTCCTGGATAAAATATCGACCAACATCGGGGTGGGGGCGAATGCCGTTACGACCTCTGGCGTTGGTGAAGGATATACCGCTACGGGTTTTTTGAGTGATAACATGAATTTTATCCAGTATGCCCAGCAGTTTAAAGAAAACTCTAAGCCAAGAGGTTATCTGGATAAATCTAAGATGATTGGCTTTTTTGCGAATGCCAACGTGGGTTACGAAAATAGATACTTTATCGATCTTTCGTTCCGTACAGATGGCTCTAGTCGCTTTGGGAAAAACTCGCGATTTGCTCCGTTTTGGTCTGTGGGTGGTGCGTGGAATGTGAACCGCGAAAAATGGTGGAAAAGTGATGCAACCCTAAAAGTAAGAGCGTCCGTTGGTAGTACAGGGTCTGTTAATTTCTCGGCCGACCAAGCATTGACGAAATACGAATATAGATCCGATTACGAGTACAATGGTTTCTATGGTGCGCAGTTGATGGGATATGGTAACTCCTCGTTAAAGTGGCAGAATACCATTCAGAATAACATCGGTGCCGACTTGACCATGTGGCAAAACCTTGTGGTATTAAACATCGATGCCTACATTAAGGAAACCCAAAATCTATTGCTGCCGATCGATGTGGCGCCCTCAACAGGTTTTTCGCGTTATATCGAAAACCTAGGGTCGATGGAGAACAAAGGGATGGACATGCGTTTACGGTTTAATGTATTGCGCGGTAAAAACCCGGTTCATTGGAACTTCTCGCTCGGGCTAGCAACCAACCAGAATAAAATTAAAAAATTATCCAACGCCCTGGAAGCCATGAATCTGGAAGCGAGTAAAGAGGATAATGTTAAAGGACCAAAGCCGTTGCGTGCTTACCAGGCAGGACGCTCACAGAGCGCTTTGATGGTCGTAGAATCGTTGGGTATCGATCCAATGACCGGTAATGAAATTTATCGCAAACTGAATGGCGATCTTACCTTTACCTATGATCCGAAGGATAAGATTATTGTAGGCGATATGAATCCGAAATGGATGGGTACTTTCCAGTCGAACATCTTATACAAAAATTTCAACCTGTACTTTATTCTAGCATTCGAACATGGAGCTAAGATATACAACTCCACCTTGGCGCAGAAAGTGGAAGGGTCTGACCCACGCTACAATGCCGATAGGAGAGTGCTTTATGAGCGATGGAGAAAGCCAGGGGATATTGCTTTGTACAAGCGGATTGATGATAAAACCCCACCATATCAAACAACGAGATTGGTACAGGACAATGATTTCTTGAGGCTACAGACCTTAACGTTGACCTACGATCTTCCAGCTAAAAGTCTGGAAAGCTTAAGGCTTGAGCGTGCCCGGATTATGTTGACCAGCAACGACCTGTTTCGGTTCTCTACTGTGAAGATGGAAAGAGGGACTATGTATCCATATGCTCAGACCTTTTCATTGGCCCTTAACTTGACTTTCTAAATCTATGGATATGAAAAAAATATTATTAATACTCATTAGTTGTACCTTTTTCCTGAGCGGCTGTAATAAATGGCTTGATGTGGATCTTGCCGATAAGGTAACGGATGAAAAACTATTTAGCACGGCACAGGGTTATCAGGAAGCATTGGCGGGTGTGTATAGTGCGATGGCTGACTCTGCGATGTACGGGGCCAAATTGACGATGGAAGAAACAGATCTTTTAGCGCAATACTATAGCTACGACGGTGTTTCCACTAATTACGAGAATTTTAAAAACTACAATTATCCCGAAGCACGCTCGCAGACGCGTATTTTGGAATCGTGGAAAAACCTTTATGCCGCGATCGCTGGTGCAAATAATATTATTGCCTGGGCGACCAAAGACACAAAAGTGTTGTCTCCCGATCTCAAAGATCAGGTGTTGGGTGAAGCTTATGCCATGCGTGGTTATCTACATTTAGATCTGATTCGTCTGTTTTGTCCTGATGTAAAGCGATTACCAAAAGCTACTGGTATTCCATACAATTTACATTTTGGCGTAGCCCTACCACCGATGTATACCGTTGAAGAGGCGGTCCAGCTGGTGGTGAACGATCTCAGAGATGCGGAGAAATTTTTAGCTAAAGACCCCATTACAACCGTTAAACCTTATTTAATGGCGAATAAAAATGAAGCCGATAAGTACGTTGCACGGTTGAACTACTATGGCGTTAAAGCTTTGTTGGCTCGCGTCAGCTTGATGCGTGGGGATAAAGTGAGCGCGGTGAAATATGCTACGGAAGTGGTGGAATCCGGTGCTTTTAAGTTGTTGGATTTTGCGAGTATAGATAAATCAGATAAGGAGGTGGACATGCTATTTTCTGATGAGCATATCTTTTCCCTTCGGAAAAAGCCCCTCTCCGACTACAGCATCAGTTTGCACTATCAGTTGGTCGATGAACGGGGAGGAACTACGCCAGCGAAACTTCCCTTTGCCAATTTATCGCAGATCTATGAAAACAACAACGACGACATCCGTTACATCAAATGGTTTTCGACAACGAATCGTTCTTTCGTGAAGTTTAATATAGATAACAAAGATAAGTTCTTCCCGAAGATGCCTATGATAAAACTGTCCGAGATGTATCTTATCCTGGCGGAATGTCACTTGGGAAGTGATGACCAAAAGGCATACCACTATATCAATACATTACGTGACCACCGCATCCGCAATAATTCACATTGGTCTTACCTGACAATGGACTACATTATGCAGGAAATGAGACGTGAGTTTGTGGGCGAAGGGCAATTGTGGTATGCTTACAAAAGGTTGAATCTAGGGATTCCAACCAGCAACGGAATTATAGGGACTGTTCCACCGAGTGAGCAAGTTTTTGTGTTCCCAATTCCATTGAAAGAAATGGAAACAGGTAATCGTAACTAAAAAAGAACAGAAATGAAACGTAGATATATATTAATCGTGCTATCTTTTTTTGTTGCATTGGTGTACTTCTCCTCTTGCGACCAATCGATAGACAATCTGTATACAGAAAAAGCACGAATCCAATTTAAATACTTCAAGGAAGATACAGGGAGTAACCGGGTGATTACACGGACGTATTTTGACCGGACCACTTTCTCTTTTGGGATGGCCGCCGATGCGGTGGTAAAAGATACGGCTCGCGTGGTGGTCGAGTATTTAGGGTCCGCTTCGGATAAAGATCGTACCTATACGGTACGTATCGGTGCCGATTCGACGACTGCCGTGGAGGGTGTACATTTTGAACCATTTTCTGCCACACAGACTTTCCGGGCGGGTAGGCATAAGGATACGCTTAAGATTGTGGTTTTACGCTCGAATCTAAGCACCAGCTTTACCAACCCTGAAAACCGCAGGATAGCGCTCGATATGGAGACCAGCTCGGATTTTAATCTGGGAATGAAAAACGGAACGAGAACATACCTATACATTAACAATTACTTATCTGAACCGGTCTGGTGGAAAGATCCGTTGCGCAGTAACCTGCGGTTTTACCACCCCAAAAAATGGAAGATCTTAATTTCTTTCAACCCTAAGTTTGCAGACCCACTCCGTTGCATTTTCGATTTTAACAATGAAGGACGTGCGTATTTTGACGGACTATCCAGGTACCTAAATGGCGTGCCTACTTTTGATGAGGAGACGGGAGGACGGATTTATATGGACCGAATTGAGGTTCAAAACTAATTATTAAAGCGTATACGTATTATGAAATTTTATAATAAAATCGCGCTAATCTTAGCCAGTATCGGGACCTTAAGCGGATGCTATAAAGACCTCGGAACAGGGCCTGAGGATTATCGTGAAATCAATGAATTAACCATTGAAGGTATCGATAGACAATATGCTGTCGATATGGACGACAGTTTAAAGATAACGCCTAAGTTGGTCGGTACTATGTATAGTGACACCACGAAGTTCAGCTATGCGTGGGATATCGCGAGTACCATTGTATCGACAAGTTTGAACCTGAAAATCAAGGTAGGTTTATTACCGGGGAATAAGATATCGCGTTTTGTCGTGCAAGATAAGGAGACCGGCGTTAAAAAGTATTTCCGCTTTGACCTGAACGTGTCTTCCTCGACGGCCGGTAATTTAATTATGGTGTTGAGTAAATCCCGTGGAAAAGCAGAGCTTTCTTACCTGCGGTTGGATAAACCGGCTAACTGGGCTGTCAACTACTACGAATCTCGTTTTGGGGCGCCACTGGGCGTGAACCCGCAACAACTCGATTTCCTGTTGGTGGAACCTACTTCTGATGCAGCGCTTGCCAGCAACGCTCCTTTTGCCAACCGGTTTGGTAGAGTCCTTGTTTTGGTCGATAATCAGGTCGCTTTGCTTGATAAAGGAAGCTTGGAGCCCAACGCGGTACCTTATCTGGATGGAGAAGCCTTTACGCGTAACGCCTCGTACCCGGCAGCGGATATTACCGGTTATAAACCGGAGTTTATGGCGCAAGCGGTATCCATGTGGCGGAACAATCCTTACGGTAGTAACTTCCACCAAACAATACAGTTCAATCTTATTTCGGGTGGAGCATTGTATCATGCTTCGTTGGCACCAGCTATTTGGACACCTACGTTTGTATACAACCGCAAGAGCGTGTATGGTGAGAACAATTATTTCTCCCCTTTCGGCTATTACGATATGATGACGCCAACACCCGACGGAACGCTCTTTCAGCATGGTTATAATTTAGGGAATTTTATGGTGTTCGACCGCACAGTGGGACGCTTTGCTTATTCATCCTCCGGAACCAGTTACAATATTCCTGTCACAGATGTAAAGGTGTTTCCGGGACACGAGCTGTATTACGGTTCGCATACCAGCCAGTCGGGATCATCTTTCGCGGTGCTGAAAGCGTCAACAAATGCGTTGCGGTTTTTGCTATTGGGTAAAAATGTTAATAAATACAGTCTGGTGGGTGAGGTTAGTGGAGGTGTGACCAATGGTCAAAGTAAGTTCTACACCATGAAAACCTCACCTTATGTGTTTTTCACTGCGGGGAACAAACTGTACAAGTACAATATCCTGGACGTGACATCCAACGTGGTGCCAAGCGAGGCACATGCCAGCCTTTTGCTTACTTCCTTGGGATATTCGGAAGATGCGGTTATCACGAGCATGACGGTATCTCGCTCGGAGAAGACATTGATCCTGGGCGTATCCCGCTACGGCAGTGATAAAGAGGGAAGCGGCGAAGAGAATAAAGGCGATATCTTACTGTTTAACTTAGATAAAACCAGTCTGAACTTGGTGTTAAAGAAGAAGTATGAAGGGGTCTCGGGGATTCCTGTAGATGTGAAAATCAAGTACCAAACACACTGGCGCGATGGCAAGTCGAACGGTGGCGTAACAGAATTGGATAATATTTAAAAAGATGAAGACCATGAAAATATATATTTCACTCTTACTACTATCCCTGTTAACTTTTACCGCCTGTGTCAAAGATGCAAGTGTATACATGGCGCAGGACAAAAAGCAGGTCGATATAGATAATTATAATACAGACGGTACGGGGCCAGGTGGAACAGAAGGAACATTGCTGCCGGGGATAAACTTGGTCACCTTAGATGTAGAGCACGAGGGCAAAGTTTCTAAGCGTAGGTTTAAGTATTTTATGCCTGTTTCTATCGATAAGAGCAAGCCGATTTCGTTGATTTTCGACTTTCACGGAAGCTATGGTCCCGGGGTAGATCCTATTGCAGGGGTATCCATGTCGCAACCTTTGTTGCAGCTCGCTATTAAGCAGAATTGTATTATTGCTATTCCCGCGGGGGAAGATACAGGAGCGGCTGTAAACTGGCAGAATTCGGAATATCATTTTCCGTTTGTCGATGCGATGATTGATTTCTTCAAAAAGCAAACGCCACTAATTGATGTAAATCGTATTTATACTTCCGGCCACTCCAGCGGTGCCATTTTCTCTTACGTATTGGCATTCTACCGTTCGGATGTTTTTGCCGCCGCCGTGCCTGTCTCTGGGCAGATGAAGCTTTCAGATAATGCCGTAATGCCTAATCGAGTTGTGCCTATTCGTGCCTTTAATGGTAAGAAAGACGATATCGTTATTGCTTCGGCCGTGGTTAGTAATATCAATGCTTGGGCGAATAAAGTAGCGGGTTATTTCCCGGCGGATGCGGTGGATAGTGATACGTTACAGATTGATAATTATAAACCCTATATGACGAAGAGATGGAGTGGAGGGAAGGCTGATATCGAGTTGTTTATGGTGGAAGATGAAGGGCATGGCGTGAGTTGGTACTATATTATGCCACTGATGTGGGAGTTTATGAATAGTCATCCTAAAAATGTGGGCTCTTCGGGGATCTATATTTCCTCCGAGCTCAAGCGGTTCGACGCAGTGGAGGGACAATCCTTTACTTCAGAGATTCGGTATGCAGCGGGAGCTACAGTGAGTGTTGTATCAGCACCGTCGGATTGGACGGTAACGTATGCAAATAATACCTTGAAAGTTAAGGCGCCAACGGATTTCTTTGCCGCGACGACGCTAAATAGAAAAGGGGAGATTAAATTACGTGTTAGTGGCAATGGCTCTACAGCGGAAATTTCACTGCCGTATTCGTTGGCAGCACCGAAAAGTTTTTACGAAGTCGGAGATTTGGTATATGACGCGCAGTATCAACCGACGGGCGTCGTGTTCTGGGTAAACCCATCCAATATTAAGGAAGCAAAGATTATCGCGTTGACACATGTAACGCGACCATTTGGTTCGGTAGGTGCTGCTTTCCTTACGCCAAGTTACACGGATGGGTATAACAATACGCTTGCCTTAATCGAGCGTAACAATACGCAGTCGGTGAAGCTAACCTCGGCTAAGAGTGCTTTTGTTTATGCGTACGAATACCTGACAACACCGGGAAATACATTAGGTTGGTATTTACCAGCAGTGGACGAGCTTAAGGCTTTAGATGCGAATCTGGCCGTTGTAAATAACGCGTTAAAGATCAATGGTACAGCCTTAGAGGTTACCTCTTCAACAGGTTCGTATTACCTGTCGTCTACCACGGTGCAAGGCGCCAAGGCGAAACAGTTTTACACCTTTGATTTTAATACCAGCGCTAGTTTACATGGCTATTATGCGGTGAATGCGAATGCGACCGACAATACCGCAGCAGCTATTGCAACGCGGCCGGTGAAGAAGGTGAGCAAAAAGTAGTACAAAATATTTAACACGTTTTTTAACGTAAAACAACATGAAGAAAATTATAATAACAATGTTTATGCTTGCAGGGATTGTGTCCCTGCGAGCACAAGCTCCTGCTCATATCTCTTTTCAAAAAATCAGTTTTGAGGAAGCTAAAAAGCAGGCTAAGGAAACGGGGAAACTTATCTTTTTGGATGGATACACCTCTTGGTGCGCTCCCTGTAAATGGATGGAAGGAAACGTGTTTAATCAAAAGGAAGTAGCCGATTTTTACAACACTAATTTTATCAATACGAAGTATGATTGTGAGGTCGGAGAAGGTATTGATTTGGCCAAAAAATATGGTATTCGCAGCTTTCCCACGTATTTGTTTTTAGATGCAGAAGGAACCTTAGTTTATCGTACGCAATCTCGGATGGAGGTACAGGCTTTTTTGAAGGAAGGTCAGCAAGCGACAAATAAGGAATTTCATATTCCTGTGTTGCAAGCACGTTTTGCTGCAGGAGAGCATGACCCCGCTTTTTTACTGCGTTATATTGCGGTGATGAATAGTGTGGATCCAAAGCAAGAGCAGGCGGCGCGTCAGGCATTAGATAAGTTGGCTGACGATAATTTCCTGAAAACGCCAACTGGATGGCAGGCGATAAAGCAACTGGGACAGAATGGAAATGATAAGTACGGCAAGTTCTTTTTGGCGAATAAGGCTTATTTTAAATCCACGGTGCCGCAAGATGAGTTCTTAGCGAAAGAGCAACATTTGTTGCGTTATGCGATGTACGGCTATATCCGGAACAAAGATGTCGCTGAGTTTGAAAAAGGTTTGGCGTATTTTGAAGGAAGTGATGATATAGACAACAAGGTGGATGGTGCTATGTATCGCGTGGAATGGGTATCAGAACATGGTACGGATAAGGAATTTGTGCAGCTGACCAATAAGCTACGCAAAGGGATTCTGAAAGATCAGGCGGAAAAGTTAAGCTTTATTGCGCGCCGAAACTCGGGTAAGTATGGAAAAGATAAAGAACCTTCTAAGGAGCTCTTGAATCAATGTTATGAACTCGCCAAACAGGCGGTGCAACTGGATGAAAACTCGTATTCCAACCAAGGCACATTTGCCGATGTCTGTATCTTACTCAAGAAAAAGAAAGAGGCCGTAAAAGCGGCACAGGCAGCGCGTGCATTAGCAGAAAATGAGACGTCCAAAATTATTAAACTAGCCGATGCATTACTCGAAAGGGCAAAGAATATTTAGTATGACCATCAAGCAAACTATAGTGCTTGCTCTAGCAAGCTTAACCTTCGGTGCGCTGCAGGCACAAGAAGAGCAACCGTTTCAGATTCAGGTTGTATCGCAAAAAGCAATTAATAAAGACGCAAAAGTGTTTGTTCGCTATTTCAAGGATAACCAGTTGGTGTTAGATTCGATCCTTTTAAAGGATAAGAAAGGTCTGTATAAGGGGACGGTCTCGGTACCAACGATGGTGAATCTATACTATTCTCCTGATGGGTATTCTTTCTTTAATCGGAATCGTGTTCGCCAATGGGACAAGGTGGATTTATATGTCGATAAAGGGGAAACAACCGTTAAGTTTACAGATCGTATGGCAGAAGCTTCTATAAAAGGGAGTGCCATGCAGGCGGCTTTTGCGCATTATGCGACTTTTATGAAGGCCTATGACCAGCCGTTGGATGCCTTGAATAAGCAGCGTTCGGCGTTGTATCAACAGAAAGAAGCCGGACAAGAGGAGTTAAAAGGGGTGATGCAGCAAATTCGCGCGTTGGAGGAAAAAAAGGACAAAGCGAAAGCGGAATATCTACACGCAAATCCGAAGTCCTATTTTAGTTTATTGGCCTTGAAAGACTTGGCGGGTTATAGTATCGATGTTGCACGTGTGGAGCCTCTTTTTGATGGGCTGGATCCTAGTTTAAAGTCGTTGAAAGAAGGTAAGGAGTTGGCCAAGGCATTGGATATTGCCAAGCGTTTGGCGATTGGTCAGGAAGCACCGGATTTTACGCAGCCGGATATCGATGGTAAGCCCGTCAAACTATCGGATTTCAGAGGGCAGTATGTGTTGTTGGATTTTTGGGCCTCTTGGTGCGGCCCGTGTCGCGCTGATAATCCTAATTTGGTTAAAGCTTATGATGCTTTTAAGGATAAGAAGTTTACGATATTGGGTTTGTCGTTGGATCGTCCCGGAAAGAAAGAAGACTGGCTTAAAGCGATTGAAAAGGATGGTTTGCCTTGGCACCATGTCAGCGATTTGACGGGTTGGAAAAATGAAGTGGCAGGGATCTATGGTATTCAGGCTATTCCACAGAATATCCTAATCGATCCGCAAGGGAAGATTGTCGCTAAAAACCTCCATGGTGATGCGTTGAGCAATTTACTTAAAAAGATATTATAGTTTATTTTCATTTGATGCATATAAAACTCCCCAAGCGAAATTGTTTGGGGAGTTTTTTTTGTGGATTGTTCTTACTGAAAAACTAAGTTTCCATAAAAAATTGAGAATGCAATTTGATTAGATTTTCTTGTTTATAGATTTTTTATTAAATATATCCTAAATAAATAAGTTAAATATTAAGAAAATGATAATATAATACCGTTCATATAAAAAACCAATATATTTGTGTTCGAGTCAGTTTTAAGGTGAATGAAAGACAGTTATATAATGAAAGAGAACTTTTAACCCATCTAAAAGTCCAAGATTATGCGTTCCAAAAAATTTACGATCGCTATTGGGAAAAGTTATTGGGTATAGCGTTACGCAAGTGTAATGATTTATCGATGGCGGAAGACTGTGTTCAAGATGTTTTTATGAGCCTGCTTCACCATAAAGACCCGACTAAGATTGAAAACCTTGAAGCTTATCTTGCTAAAGCGGTAAAATTCGCGATTATCCGAGCGATTTACAAGCATCAGCGTATCCAATATTTGGAGGAATACCCCGAGGGCAATTACTTTGATAAGTTATCCGTGGAGGATGCGCTGGAAGAGAAAATGTTACAAGAATATATTTTCGATCAGGTGGAGCAACTTCCGGACCGCTGCCGTCTCATTTTTAAATCCTCTCGTCAGGAACACCTTTCTAACGAAGAGATTGCCGAGAAGATGAATATTTCTAAGCGCACCGTTGAAAATCAGCTTTCGCTAGCCATGAAAACGCTGCGCAAGTATCTTTTTAGAACTATTTTATTTTTTTTCTCCTAGTCCCGTGCGTTAACGACGACTTGTTGTACTATATCTATATACAACCAGTACATGAAGTTAACCGAAAGAGTAATCAGAGCGATTAAGCGCGTCTTTGAGGGACAAGCACTCCCCGAAGACAAAAACACGATCGATCAATGGTATACGAACCTTGATTCCGACACGACAACTGTTGATGAAGATCGACAAAAGGTCAAACAACGTATTTTTGAAAAAGTGTATCAACCACAGGCGCAGCCACGGATATCTTATTTTAAGTATAGTGTGGCCGCAGCGATCCTGATCGTCAGCTTTGTTACGGGATACCTTTATTTACAAGAGAAGCCTGCAACAGATATTGTAACTGTTGCTCCGGAATGGACGGCAATCGATAAGGATATGCCGTTACATCAAGCTGTCAACCCTGCCGACGTTCAGATTGTGAATGCACAGATTAAATCGGTCAAAACCCCAAAAGCCAAGTTGTATCAGCTCGTACTCGAGGACGGTACGCAGGTATGGCTTAATGCCGGGTCGGTTTTGGAAAAGATAACCTTCGATGGAAAGCAACGTCATGTGCACTTAAATGGTGAAGCTTATTTTGAAGTTAGTAAAGATCCAAATCGACCTTTTGTGATTCATACCGCACAGCAA
Source organism: Sphingobacterium psychroaquaticum (assembly GCF_004421025.1). Lineage (NCBI taxonomy): Bacteria > Pseudomonadati > Bacteroidota > Sphingobacteriia > Sphingobacteriales > Sphingobacteriaceae > Sphingobacterium > Sphingobacterium psychroaquaticum. Next base: position 989,578 of record NZ_CP038029.1, read on the forward strand.
ACGGTGACCGTTTTGGGAACTAAATTTAATCTTAAGTCTTATGCAAATCAAAAAGAAGTGTTGTCACTGGTAGAAGGAAGTGTCCGTATTACCGATAAACAACACCAAAGCATTGTGCTGACTCCCGGAGAAGCGGCTGAAGTAGAAAAAGGAAAACTGATTAAAAGCAATCTTCACGAAAATAACCTCCTGTGGAGAGAACAGATCTTTGCTTTTGAAAACGAAAGTCTTCCAGAAATCTTAGATAAAGTATCACGTTGGTACAATGTATCGGTAGCTCCGCTTCCTGCATCAACCCATCGTTATAGTGGTAAGATACATCCGAAGGCTATGCTCGATGAGGTGTTAAACATGCTGAGCCTCGTCTCCCAACAGAAGGTGGTCCTCGAAAACAATCAAATCCTAGTAAAGTAAAATACCGTTTATTAAATAAATATAATGAAGTCTAGAATCAACCGAACCGTTAAATTCGCTTCGCTTTTTCTATCGCTTGGTTGTTGGCAGCCCCTTACGGCGCATGCCAGCTATCAGCAGAAAATCGATGTCAAGGTACAGAACAAATCATTAAAAACGATTCTGAATCTATTGGAGCAGCAATCCAATTATTATTTCCTTTACGATAATGCGTTATTGGAGAAGAATCAAAATTTAGATCTTAACATCCAGAACCTATCGTTCAAAGATGCGCTCGATTTGCTTTCGGCAAAGATCAATGTGGATTATAAGATTGTCGATAAGACCGTTACGCTTTACCCGAAGAAAGTTAAGGCACAACAAGAAAAAATAATAACCGGATTGGTTAAATTGAGGGAAGCTAATAATGAAATCCCGGTGTCTACAAATGGCGTTACCATTACCGTGAAAGGTTCAAATAAAGGGACCACAACAGACTTTAGAGGGGAATTTTCTCTTTCGGTTCCTGTGCCAAGCACGTTGATTATTTCCTATATGGGATATGATAAACAGGAAGTGGCTATAGATAGTAAATCGGCGTATGTACAAGTAGAACTTCAGCAATCTGAGGGAGCGCTGAAGGAGGTTATAGTCACAGCCTACGGTAGCAAGGAGTCCCGTGAAAACCAAATCGGATCGGCTTATACTATTACAGCGAAGGATTTAGAAAAACGACCTGCCTTGCGCTTGGACGCTTTGTTGCAGGGTATTGTTCCGGGCGTACAGTTTAGTTCGCAAGATGAAACAAACTCATCGGCACGTCCACGTTTTAGTACTCGTATTCGAGGAGATGCCTCCTCTCCAGGAGGGACAATGTCTAACGAACCGCTATGGATCGTCGATGGTGTGCCCCTAAATACAGGAGGGACAACCAATATGATTGCTGGAGTAGAAACAAGTATTAGTCCGCTGACCTATTTCAACCCAGAAGATATCGAATCGATCACCGTTCTGAAAGATGCGAGTGCGGCGGCAATCTATGGGGCTAATGCGTCGAATGGCGTCGTGATCATCAAGACAAAAAAAGGACAAGGTGTACCGCGTGTTCGGTATGGCTTTCGGGCAACTACTGACCGTATTGCCAAACACAATGTGTTTAATGTCCTGACGACAGAACAGTATCGTGCTATGGTCGATGAAATGGGATTGACCTCTAAGATCGATGTGTACGAGAATGGATCCACCAATTGGTTGGATGCCTATTATGAAACCGGAAATACCATGCAACACAATTTATCGGCTTCTGGATCGAATGAGAATACCAATTATTATATTTCCGCTGGTATCTATGATCAAAAAATGACGACGGTCGCTAATGATATCAAGCGTTACACGTTGCGTTCTCAGATTAACACCGATATTGGTAAACGACTATCGCTGAATTTTGTATTTGGGGGGTCTTATAGTAAGAACGATATGTATCGTGTCGGAAACTCTTATTTTACCAATCTCCCTGTTATATCGCTGTATGATCGCACAGGTAATTATGCAATACGTGATTACAATGGTGTCCGGATTTCGAATTCTTTGGCGGAAACTATCCAAAACGAAAATCGCCAAAATACTTTTCAGTCCTTTGGACAAATGCAAGCGACATTCCGAATTATGGATGGTCTTGAGTTTTCTTCGCGGAATGGTATTGACTTCTCTTCGGTGGAGGAACTGCGCTATAACTCAAAATATAACCTGACAGGAGCGGCTTCTAATGGATACCTCTATAAAAATCAGGTGCAGATGCACAATTGGATAACGACCAATATGTTGAGTTACTCGAAAAACATTTACGATGGCAATCTTACGGCGATGGTCGGTATGGAGGCCAATAAAACAAATTCATCCTACGTGGGGGCCTCAGCCTATGGTTTTCCAAATGACTATGTGCGAGAGATCAGTATGAGTCCAGCCGATAATCGTAGAAGCTCGGGATCCCGAGGAAGTAATGCCGTACTTTCTTATCTCGGACGTTTGGGTTATCTATGGAAAGAAAAGTATAATGCTAGCTTTAGTCTTCGTCGCGATGGAAACTCCAATTTTGGTAAAGATGTAAAATGGAGTGCTTTTTACTCTGCCGGGGCCGCATGGACGGTGTCCAAAGAGGAATTTTGGCAATCTGAAGCGATTGACTTTTTGAAAATCAAAATGTCTTATGGTTCCACGGGAAATGGTCGCTTCAACAGCAACTATGCTAAAGGTATCTATAGCTTTAGCGAAACGGACAGCTACGGTGGAGTGATTGGAGCGACAATGTCGAGAGGTCGGAACGAAAAGATCAAGTGGGAGACGACATATAAATTCAATACAGGTATAGATTTTAGACTTTTCAACCGTATTGATGTTGGGTTAGAATACTATAACGATATTACCAAAGATTTGGTGAATAACACGCCGGTATCTTTAACATCAGGACAGCGCAATATCTACCAGAATGTTGGAAAGCTGCGAAATCGGGGGGTAGAGGCTATCATCAAATCGACGAATATCAACACCCGAGATTTTCAGTGGTCGACAAACTTCAACATCGCGATGAACCGAAATAAAGTACTGGAACTAAGAGAGGGCTTTGAACGTTCGTCGGAAACAACCATTATGAAGGAGGGATACGATAGTCGAGCGTTGTATTTGGTGCGTTGGGCTGGGGTGGATCCAAGCACGGGCATGCCGATGTGGTACGATATCAATGGCGATATCACAAGAGTGTTTAGTGCAGATAACCGTGTGATTATCGGAAGCCCCAACGCTGATTTCTTTGGTGGCTTTACCAATACGTTCTCCTATAAAAACTTTAATCTCTCCTTTTTGATGATCTACAGCAAAGGAGGGCAAGCTTTAAACCGTGTGCGCCTACAAACAGAGCACGATGGTCGTAATATCCTAAGTGATAATCCGTCAACTAATCTTTTGGACCACTGGCGCTATCCGGGAGACCTTTCCGTAAACCCGAAACTAACGACCGAGGCGAACAATTCAAACCGTATCTCGACACGCTATCTGCAAGACCAAACGAATATTCAGTTTAAGAATATCAGTTTGGAGTACAGTATTCCACAAGAAAACCTTAAAAAGTTTTTCTTAAAGGGGGCTTCTATCTATGCGCAAGCCGATAATATTGCGGTTTGGACACCATATCGCAATAAAAAAGAGCTTAATACAGGTCAGGGCAACTACCAAACGATACGGCTAAACAATTATGCGACAACAAACGCGGGGGTACCGAATCAGATTTCCTTTGCGGTAGGCGTAAATCTCACTTTTTAATTTAAATATAATGAAACGAATACTCTATATAATACTTGCTTGCTCCTTGCTGGTGGTGGGCTGCGGTAAATCGTTCCTGGAAATCGACCCTGTTGGGAGTTTAACGGGGGATAAGCTATTCAGCGATGTAGAAGGTTACCAGTCCAGCTTGGCCGGTGCATACAGCCTTTTCGCAAAATACCATTTGGGACAGTATGGCCTCTATGGTGAGATCCGAAGTGATAATATCTTAATCCGTGAAAATCTTGCGGCCTCCGTCCTCGAAGAGTATAACTATGCGAGTGCCGCAGAAAATGCATTGGGCATGGGAGCGGGTATATGGCGGTCCATTTTTGAAACGCTAAACAATGTAAATAATATCATTGAAGCGAAGGATCAACTTCTAAAGGATTTTCCGAACCAAAAAGACCTGATTAATGCCACCTATGGGCAAGCATTGGTTCTTCGTGCCATGTGTCATTTTGATTTAAGCAATGTCTTTAGTCAACATTATACCTATACAGCTGATGGTAGTCATTTAGGAACACCCATTCTACTGACAACGCCATATCCTGGTACCGCTGTGAAACGTGCAACTATAAAAGAAACGTATCAGCAGATTGTCGCAGACTTGACGGAGGCTGATAAGCTATTGGCTGGTACAAGCACTCGGAGCAAAATTTACGCCTCTAGTGAAGCGGCTAAAGCGTTGCTATCGCGGGTGTACCTATATATGGAAGATTGGCAAGGTGTCATCGATCAGGCAACCCCTTTGGTTACGAGTAACAAATATCCGTTGACCGCCGCGAAAGATTACCTGAATATGTTTATCGAGCCAGGGCAGCGCCTTTCTTTTAATACCATTCATCCTGAAGTGATTTGGCAGCTTAATCTCAGTACTAATTCTTCGAGTTTCTTAACCTTATTGTTTTCTGATAGAGCCAATTTTATGGCTTACCCTAATAAAGATTTTATGGCGCTGTTTGAATCTTCCGATTGGCGAGGAATACAGTTTCAATCCACCGAACAAGCCGGGGTTTACTATAACCTGAAGTATGCTTTACCACCGGGGAGCTTAGAAAATGAATGGCCGGTTAATTATAAAATGTTTCGTTCGGCCGAGCTTTATCTCAACTTAGCGGAGGCATATTTCCATAAGCAGCAGTATCAGGCAGCAGCGGAGCAGATTAAAATTGTTCGTGCGCGTGCTTATAATACCCCAGTGAAAGACATAGAAGTTGCCTTTACAGATCCGCAACAATTACTGGCACAAATTAAACTGGAACGCCGCAAAGAGTTGTGCTTTGAAAACCAACGTATCTATGATATTATGCGCTATAAGGAGAATTTAAATCGTACCGATTGTAACGCAGCAACCTGTCAGCTAAATTATCCGAACGACAAATTTGTTTTGCCTATTCCGCAGATGGAAACTGATCCAAATCCTGATATGCAACAAAATCCTGGCTACTAAAATGAAAATAAAAATGAAAGCACTTTATATATGCGCTATGTTGTTGGTCGGTCTGTTTTTAACAGGCTGCAACAAAGATGAAGCTGTACCATACGACAATCCCTTCTTTTATATTCACGAGAATAACAGTAGTGAAATACGTATTGCATCCAATCGCAATGAAACATTAAACTACCTGGTATACTTTAGTGGTAAACGACAATTCGACCCGATGACCTTAACGTATGAGGTAATTGTAGGCAATGGATTACAAGAAGGAAGAGATTTTGAAGTCGTTACCCCGGAATATAGTTTAACGTTTGCACCCGGCATTGTTGAGATGCCGATTAAGATCCGTTGGATACCGCATGCGATTGATCCCGAAAAAGATAATTCGGTGACGATCAAATTGAGTAGTAATAACAAAGGTTATATTCTAGGATTGCCGGGACCCAACAAAGTACAGGCATCCCTACGTTTTATAAAATTCTAATCTATGCGTTATACACGTACCGTCCTTTTACTGCTATTAGGCTTGTTTCAAAGCACTGTTCTTTTTGGGCAGCAGCTTAAACAAGATCCGAAACTGGTGAAAGGACGTTTAAAAAATGGGTTGACCTATTATATATACCCGAATGAGTCCGGGACAAAGCAAAGCGCTATCCAGCTTTTTGTGAAGGCAGGGTCCTTGCAAGAAGAAGAGTCGCAGCGGGGATTGGCTCACTTTGTGGAGCACATGGCATTCAATGGGAGTAAAAATTACCCTAAAAATGAGGTGATCACCTATTTAGAATCTTTGGGGGTGAAGTTCGGTGCTGACCTCAATGCCTATACCAGCTATGATCAAACCGTATATAAGATAGATGTCAATACGGAGCAACCCGAACAATTGCAGAAAGCGATTGATATTGTGGCAGACTGGGCCTTTGAGCTGAGCTTTGATAGTCTGGAGATCGAAAAAGAGCGTGGGGTGATTATTGAAGAATGGCGGACAAAGCAAGGCGCTGCGGCCCGGCTATCGGAACAATATTTACCGCTGGTCTTTTATAATTCTCGCTATGCACAGCGTCAGCCGATCGGAACAATGGAGGTGCTCCAAAACTTTGCACATCCTGTAATCAAACGTTTTTATCAAGATTGGTATCGACCTGACTTGTTGGCTATTGCTGTGGTATCTAATCAAGACGTTCGACAGGTTGAGAAATATATCAAGCAGCAGTTTGGACGTGCAAAACAACGAAAGAATGTACCGAATCGGGAGGTTTATACCTTGCCGGCGCACGTGGATACCCTATATAGCATTGCGACGGATAAAGAAGAAAATGATATTGACTTTGCTTACATTACAAAGACGCCTGCCCTCATGCGTATTAATCGCGAAGCAGCGCTGTATGAACAACTGCTGCAAAGTTTTGTGAATGGCCTGGCCAAGAAAAGATTTGAACGACTGCAACAGCAGAACAGTACATATCGATCTGGATCTATGACCAGTACAAACCTTATGCCTGAGATCGGTGTGTCCCTTGGCGGTGCTGCTTTATACGAAGATGCAATACATACCGGAATCCAGGAATACCTGTATGAACAAGCGCGTATCCGCCAACATGGGTTTACAGCGATAGAAATTGCGGATTACCGGCAGGAGTATGTGGCGCAATATCGACGAAATCAGCTCAACTCCAATGGCCCGGCTCCGATTACTGTGCTAAACGGTATGAAAGAAGATTTTTATGAAGGTAATATCTTAATGGACCGCAACCTACGCAGCGATATGTTGTATCGACTACAGCAGAATATTGATTCGGCGGCTGTCCGTAATCATATAGAGTCGCAGGCGGTGAAGGGCAATACGGTGGTGATGTTGACCGGTCCGGATCGTGTAAAGAATCTCCTGCCTACGGAAAAACAGCTCAGGACTTGGGCTGATAGTATAGCACGGTTGGATATTGCTCCATGGGTAGACGAGGTTAATGTGCCCGAACACTTGTTGTCTCATGTGCCTACAGCAGCGCACATTGTAGCGCAAAAATATATCCCGGAAATTGACGTGCACCAGTGGACACTTTCCAATCAAACGAATGTGTACCTCAAATCCAGTAACAATAGAAAAAACCATGTCCAGTTAACCGGGTTTAGGCGTGGTGGATTTAGTGTGCTTGATAGTGCCGATTACATCAATGCGTTATTCAGTAAAGATATTATTGCGGCGAGTGGAGCAGGTGACTTTTCACGACGTGCTTTATCCAAATATCTGGCAGGAAACAGTGCAACGGCTATGTTAGTTTGGTCTAAATATCGCGAGGGTGTAGCCGCTAATGCGAATACCAAGGATCTAAAGACCATGTTTGAGCTTTTGTATCTGAAATGGACACAACCACGTGTGGATCGTGACGTCTTTGCTATGCAAAAGAGAAAGGCACTTGCTAATCTGAAGAAACAAAATAACAGCACGAGTGGTGAATACAATAAGTGGATTGCTCAAAAGATTGCTGCCGATAGTGAGGAAGAAAGTTTTGATGAGAACCGCCTGATGCAGGAGCTGCAATACGATGACTTGCTGCCCGTGTTTAAGAAACGTTTTGCCTCCGCAGCTGGTTTCGATTTTGTCATCGTCGGAGATTTTCAGCCTGATAGTATTGCACCGTATGTCTTAAACTACTTGGGGGGACTCCCGGATCAGGCTCCATTGGCACAGGATATTGCTCCAAAAAAACTATCCGATGGTGAGAATGCATCGATACAGATGGTAGGAGGTGATACCGACAAAGCGATGGTAAATATTATTTTTCAGCAGACCAAAATGCAACAACAGTATCCCGCTATTCTCGTTTACGAGATGTTGCAGGAAGTACTTAAAGTTAAACTCCGTGAAAATCTGCGGGAGAAACATTCTGGTGTATATGGTGTCTCGGTGAATATTAGCTCGACAGCGATTCCCTCACCTTTGTTTCGTGCACGGATCAGCTTTACCTGTTCCCCACAGCGAAGTGATTTTCTCGTACAGCAGGTAGAGCAGGAAATTCAGCAGATCGCTAACCAGCCAAGTTATTTTAAAGCGGAGTTGGACAATATCAAAAAGCAACTTATACTGGCTTATGATAAACAGAAGGATAAAGAAACCTTTTGGAGCGCAGAACTTCGCAATCATCTTTATAACGGTTATGAAGATTGGTCTTACTTTACCCGTTACGCCGAAATGGTGGAAGGGATTCAGGAACAAGACATTAGTCAAGCCGTGAAACAGTTAATTTTAGAGGGCAAAACCGTTCGTGCGGTTCTTGTTCCTCATTCTATTCAAACAGAAGCAAAGAAATAAATTATGAAATTAAGGAACTATCTATTTCTCTTATCCGTACTTGCACTCAGTGTCCTGGGGTGTAAAAAGTATGAAATTGGCTATGATGGTGAGGTACGCTTTACCAGTTATAGTTTAGAGCCAACTGCGCATCCAGGGTTGGCCGCTCCCGTTCATGGAACGATTGATGGCAATACCGTCTACATACGTGTACCAAACTCGGTGAACATTAACCAAGCCAAACCGAGTTTCCAAAGCAGTAGTGAACAAGCGATTGTGTATCTCGATAATAAAGTACAGGAAAGCGGTGTTAGTGTGGTGAATATGAGCGATACGCTCAATTATCGAATCGCCAGCCCTAATGATATGGGCTTTGTACAGGTTATTGCATTACGCAATGCGGCCATTGTATCCTTCGGTTTTTATGCAGCAGACAATGAAAATGTTTTGTTCCGAGATTACGTTGCTAAATTTGATGGATTGCATATTACGGTGGATTTACCCATTGATGCCGATGTAACAAAACTGGTCGCACGATACAAAACGACAGAGAATGCTGTCGTCAAGGTGAATGGTACCGTACAGACGAGCCAGAAATCAGCAAACGATTTCAACCAAGAAGTGATTTATGAAGTAACAGATGCCGAAACAATTGCACCTGAAAAATTTGTAATCAAAATTGGGCGGTTAACGGCACCAGAATGGCTCGAAATGCCATTGGGCCCTGTAGGTGATTTTACGGTGGGTGAAGTTAGTATGGCGCTGAATCCGTTGACGAATCAACCTGCAATCCTTTTCACGCGGAGTGCCTCTGATGGCGATAAAACACGTAAAGCCGTAGCCGCACAATTTGATGGTGCAACATGGAAATTATTGGGCACACAAGATGGTATTTCGGCGGGACGTACCGATGCTCCTGGTATCGCTATCGACGATAATGGGATTATTTATGCTTCGTACAAGGATTATGAAACGCAAAATGATTCGGTACAGTATGCTTCGATCCAGAAATATGAAAATAATAGTTGGAAGTATCTGAATAAGCCACAAGGAACGGCCCATCGGGTGAATTATCTGCATATCGCAACCAATGCATCCAATATACCTGTTTTGGGGTATTCTGCTGCACGTGCAGAGGCTGGAGCTGCCAACCGTTCGACAGTATCTGCATTCTTTACAAACGGGGCCTGGTCAACGCGCATGATCGATGCCGCACCAGCAACGCTTTACACACGCGTACGTAAAGGAAGAGACAACAAGGTTTATTATGCCGTGATGGATGGTATCAGTACAACCCGTAGACCAACGATCTATCGTCTTAACGACAATAGTTTGATGTGGGAGCGTGTAGGAACGGCGATGATAACACCAAGTCCGACGGTATATGGCGCGAACCTGATGGATGTTGAGGCGTCCGAAGCAGGTGAGGTATACGTGGTATTCCAGTCACAGGCCAACGCAGATAAAAAATCTTATGTCATGAAATATGACGGTGCTACCTGGAGACAGATTGGTTCAGAAATTAGTCATAATGCGTCGGGTAATTCCACGCGTGATAATATCGCTTTGGCTATTCACCCGAACGGCATACTCTATTTTGCACATAGTGATGCGAATGGTATCAAGGTAATGACATTTGATCCCCTGACACAAAACTGGACCCCAGCGAAAACCATCAGTACCGTAAATGGTGATAAGCTCACACTGCGCATTGCAGATGATGGCATTCCATTCTTAGCGACAGTAGTTGATGGTAAAGTTAAGATATATCGTTACGATATTCCATAACAAAACAGTATGGTGAAAAAAAAGGAGGTGTACTAAAGTTTAGTACACCTCCTTTTTGTTTTATGCTATAGCCCTAAAGTTCTAAGGCATATGCATCATAAACTCCTGTTCCGCAGCAAAGCCAAAACGGTCTTTAGCATGAATTCGGATGCGACAAATTTTTGATTTGTATGCTGTCGGGGTTTCCATTTGCCAGATATGGCTAGACTCTTTAGTCCCTAGTGGATTTCTTGTATTTCCTGCTGTCGGATATACTTTTGATTGGTTTTTGTTCCGGGTGTCCCCAACTAAAGGATCTACGCGGCTTGTTTTCTGCATAGGCATCCATGCCGAGGAATCGATCTGTACTTGTACATCGGTATACTTGCTGCCACCAAAAACATTTAAAATTAAGTGGGTACTATCCATCATCAATCGCATTTGATGTTGTGCATCAAGACCAACCCCTTTAAATCGTATATGATAATCGTTTTTGTCGAAATCAATAGTGAAATAGCCTCTAGGTGTACCGCATTGCATTAAAGCATCGGGAACACCGTCGCGGTCTTTTTCGCCACGCCACCAGTTGCCGCAGGTTGCTCCAGCTCCCAGTTCGTGGATATGCTCGTTGTCAAAAAAGTAGCGGTTCACGTTATGTGTATGGCCGGTTAGGATCAATACCTTCTGATACCCCTCCAACAGGGCAAGGACTTCCTTTTGGTTGTGTGTAAATGCCATAGGGATATGTTGACTCAGAACGATCGTGGTATGCTTGGATACACGCTTGAGGTCTGCGGCTAAAAAGGTAAGTTGATCAGCAGTGACTCGGCCTTCGTAAGACCTATTGCCTGTCGCAAAGACATTGTTCAGGACAATAAAATGTACCCCTCCGTAGTTAAACGCGTAGGTGTCGGCACCCATGTTACGGGTGAAAACATCATTGAGGTGAGTGCTCTCGCTATTTCTGTCATGGTTACCTAGTACCGTCCAGTACCGAGCGTTTGTTTTATCCATTACTGCACGTACTGCAGGCATAAGCGGCATCTTGTCGTTGACCAAATCACCTAGTATCAAGTTGAATTGTAGATCTTCACGCTGCGTTAACTCTGTAAAGATGCTTTTAGAGGCGTAGGACAGCTCTTCTTCTGTATCAACCTGGACATCTCCGATGGCGCCAATTCGGAAGATGGAAGGCTGTACTTCCTTGATAAGCGGAATGTCCACTATAATTGTATCCGGGTTCATTTGAGCCGGGTCTATGTATCGAAATTTTGTGTTCTCGATTTTACTGCTGGAATGGCTCGATATATAACCGGTCGGGAGAATGGGGAATATGGTTTGTCCGGTATAGCTGTGTAGGGTAAATACACCCTTTTTGTTGGAGGTTACAATCGTGGTGCCGTTCGATACAGAAATATTTTTTAAGGTACGTTCTGATTTTTCGCGTATACCATTTTTGTTGGCATCTAAAAAAACGGTTCCCATGATAACGTGTTTCTTAACGGGGGATTCGGCTGGTGTTGCCGTAAGTCTTGTATGACCAAAAAAAGCCAGGAACAAGAGCGGTACTATTTTTTTCATTTGCAGAATAGGTGTAGGTAAAAGAACCCGAAACAATGAGTTTCGAATTCGGAACAAAGATACCTAAAGTATGCTTGTTTGTACGGAATAAAAAGTGAAAAAAGAGTGCGTCCGGTCTGTTTTTTTGGGGAGGGCCAGGTCAAGGAGAGAGGCCCTGACATATTTTGAATTTATTTTAATAATTATATTGTGTTCGCTTATATATTGCTATATTAGAGGAAGTAACCAGCGTTTTTCACGAGGAGAGTGCTGTATCGCTAAACCTATATTATAAACGTTGATGGTATTTATCATTGTACTCCTAAGCCTGTTGTTGCTCATTGTGAGCATCACCTATTTCAAGGTCAATGCCTTTCTTTCTTTTCTCATCGTGTCTATCCTTACAGCTGTTGCTTTGGGCATTCCATTGATAAAAATACCGGGTACCGTCGAGAAAGGAATTGCGGCCATTATGGGTGGGCTTACGCTTATTATTGTGCTGGGGGCAATGCTCGGTAAGATTATCGCGGAGAGCGGCGCTGCGGAAAATATTGCAACCGTAATGGTGCGGCTGTTCGGTGTCAAGCACCTCCAGTGGGGGATGGCTTTTACGGGATTTGTGGTGGGAATACCTTTGTTTTATGGCGTTGGTTTTGTACTCTTAGTTCCTTTGATTTTTTCGATTGTTTACAAGTATAAACTATCCGCGGTTTATATCGGTTTACCGATGCTGGCCGCGTTGTCTGTTACCCACGGTTTCATACCACCGCATCCTTCACCTGTTGCACTAGTGGTGCTCTTCGGTGCCGATATGGGGATGACATTAATTTACGGCCTTATCGTGGCTATTCCTGCGATAATTATTGGAGGGCCTATTTTTGGAAAAACGCTGGGTCGGATAAAAAACGGTGAATCGGAGGTGTTTCAACCACAGGAAAATAATGCACAATACGAGAGCTATAGTCGGCCGACTGCCTGGAATAGTTTTATTACCGCTTTATTACCTGTATTTTTATTGGTATTGCTGACGATACTTCCTTATCTTATTCCAACATCCAACGCATTCGCACACGAGCTTATTACTTTCTTTGGTTCACCCGCTATCGTGATGCTGATTGCCATTATCTATGCTACCTTTTCCTTAGGTATTTATCGCGGACGTTCCATGAAAAATATTATGGGAATCTATACAGAGGCCGTCAAAGATATTGCCATGATCTTGTTGATCATTGCCGGGTCGGGTGTCTTTAAGCAGGTAATGGAAGAGAGTGGGGTAAGCGTTTTACTGGCACAGAGCCTTCAGACTTTACCCATCCACCCGCTGATTTTAGCGTGGACTATTACAGCGATCATTCGAGGTTGTGTGGGGTCGGCAACAGTGGCCGCTCTGACCGCAGCGAGCGTGTTGCTGCCTTTAATGCAATCCTCGGGGGTAAACCCGAATTTAATGGTATTGGCAATTGGTGCGGGGAGCCTGATGTTTTCGCATGTTAACGATGCGGGTTTCTGGATGTTTAAAGAATATTTTGGCTTAACCGTGAAAGATACGCTGCGGTCATGGTCCGTGATGGAGGCACTTGTTTCTATTGTAGGTCTATTGGCGGTGCTGCTCTTGTCCTTTGTTGTGTAAATGAATTTAACTTAAAAAAATATAAAGATGATGTATAATGCAGACGAACAGTTTGAGAAATTGGGATTAACGTTACCGCCAGCTCCAGCTCCAAAAGGGGTGTACAAGCCTTATGTAATCGATGGGAAGTACTTGTACTTGTCGGGACATGGGCCTGTTCAAGATGATGCGACTTTAATTATTGGCCGAATTGGTGTGGATATGGATGCTGAGGCAGGCAAACTATCGGCTAGACAAGTGGGGTTGACCATGTTATCGACCATCCAAACCAACCTGGGTTCCTTGAATAAAATTAAACGCGTTATCAAAGTATTGGGCATGGTGAACTGTAGTCCTGATTTTGAACGGCATCCCTATATTATCAATGGCTGTAGTGAGCTTTTTGCAGCAGTGTGGGGAGAGGAAAATGGGATTGGTACACGCAGTGCTGTCGGATTTGGCTCTTTACCGGACAATATTCCAGTAGAAATAGAAGCACTATTTGAACTGCACGAGGGCTAGCGGATGACAGATTGGTATAAGGTAGCGGATGTGTCCCGCGTAGATTCTCCGGCTCTTTTGGTATATCCCGAACGTATGCGAGCGAACATCCGCTTGTTGAAGGAAATGGTATCGGGGAATACGGCTCGCCTTCGTCCGCATGTAAAGACCCATAAGATGCTGGAGGTATCACAGATGATGCTGGCAGAAGGTATTCAGCAATTTAAGTGTTCGACCATTGCCGAAGCGGAAATGCTTGCGTTAAGTGGTGCACCCGATGTGTTGATGGCCTATCAACCGGTTGGTCCTAAAGTAGCACGGTGGGTAGACTTAATAGCCGCGTATCCGGAGACTCATTTTTCATGCCTGGTGGATCATGAGGATGCGATTAAAGCATTGGGCGCAACGGCTCAAATAAAACATAAAAAATTGTCGGTCTACTTGGATCTTGATGTTGGGATGGGGCGTACAGGCGCACCGCTTAAGCGTGTTTTGAGCCTGTGGGAGGAGCTTCAGTTGCAGGACGACCTCAGGTTGGAAGGTTTACATGCGTATGATGGGCACATCCATGATGCGGATCCTGCTGTTCGTAAAATGGAATCAGATGCGAGCTATGCGATGCTGTTGGAAGCTTATAACCTTCTTCAGCCGGTATGTGAACATCCTTTAAAACTGGTAATTGGCGGATCTCCTTCCTTTACGAGTAATGCGCAACGAGACGATGTAATCTGTAGTCCGGGGACTTTTATTTTTTGGGACTGGGGGTATCGCCAACGCATTGCAGAACAGAAGTTTGATTATGCTGCAGTACTTTTAACACGGGTTATCTCGGTAATCGATGAAACGCATGTGTGTGTCGATCTAGGCTATAAAGCTGTGGCTTCGGATCCACCATTACCTCGGGTACTGATCTTGAATGCACCGGATGCAGTTCCTGCTTTTCAGAGTGAGGAACACCTGGTGCTCACGGTCAACGATAGTCAGGTATACCCGCTCGGCACGACATTGTATGCGGTACCTACACATATCTGCCCGACGGTTGCTCTTTATGATCGGGTACAGGTGATTGAGGATGAACAACAAGTAACGACCTGGCCGGTGATGGCTAGAAATAGAATGCTAAATTTTTAAGCGCATGAATGAACAACCTTTTTTGATAGATGGTCATCTTGATCTGAGTATGAATGCCATGGAATGGAATAGGGATTTACGGGTTTCTATTTCGGAGTTGAATGCGCGCGAAGAGGGGATGCGTGATAAGCCGGACCGTGGCCTTGCTACGGTGACCTTTGGGGAGCTACGACGTGGAAATATTGGTTTGGTGGTGGCGACGCAGATTGCCCGTTATGTAAAACCGGGAAGTACGCTCCCGGGTTGGCTTTCGCCAGAGCAGGCATGGGCGCAAACGCAAGGGCAGCTTGCTTGGTACCAGGCCATGGAGGCGGATGGCCAATTGCGGATGATTCGCAATCGGGTGGATTTGGATCAGCATGTGGCGCAGTGGACGGATGGTACTGATAATAGTGATAAACCAATTGGCTTTATCCTTAGCCTGGAAGGAGCCGATTCGATGGTGAATATCAGCTATGTCGAGAAAGCATATAACGATGGCCTTCGGGCAATTGGTCCGGCGCATTATGGTCCGGGGCGTTATGCCAATGGTACGGATGCGCGTGGCAAGTTGAACGCCGATGGCGTGGCGCTTTTGGCGGAGATGGATCGGCTTCAGATGATTCTTGATGCCACGCATTTGAATGATGATGCTTTTTGGGATGCCCTCGGCCGATACAAAGGTCCGGTGTGGGCGAGTCATAATAATTGTCGGACTTTTGTGGATCACAACCGTCAATTTAGTGATGACATGATCCGCGCATTGCTTGAACGGGATGCGGTGATCGGGGTGGCACTGGATGCCTGGATGATGGTGCCTAATTGGGTGCGTGGGACATCTACACCACTCGGTACGCAGTGTAATATGGAGATTATGGCAAATAATATTGATCATATATGCCAGCTTGCGGGTAATACCGCACACGTAGCTGTAGGAAGTGACCTGGATGGTGCTTTCGGTAGGGAGCAATGTCCGTATGATCTTGAAACTATCGCGGATATACAGAAGGTGTTTCCAATCCTACGATCGCGTGGCTATAGTGAGAACGATATTGCTCAAATTGCGCATGGTAACTGGTTACGATTTATGCGAAAGGCGTTGTAGGAGACAGAGGGCAATCTTTTAATAATATTTCTCTACTTTCGCATCTTTATCGATGTCGAAGAAAGGCGTTGTGAAATTAAGTCTAATAAAGTTTTTTGTGTTCAGTAAGTTCGTTCCTTTACCGGAAAAATTATATGTTATTCTACGAGACCAGCGATCCAAATATTTGTTTTGGGGTAGTTTCAATGTGCTGTTAAGTTGGGCGTTATATTTTGTTTCTTTTCATTTTATTACACAAAAACAAAATATCAATGTGCTTGGATTGGTGACCATCAGTCCACACATTTTTTCCTTACTATTTTCATTCGCCATTACGTTTTTTACTGGATTTTTTTTCAACTATTTCATGGTGTTCCATGCCAACGGAAACCATGACTTAGGTAAGCGATTATGGCGGTACTTTGTGTCGAACATGGGTTCGCTAGTGATGAATTATTTGTTGCTGAAGGTTTTGGTTGAGATTTTACATTTCTATCCTACTCCATCTCAAATTATTTGTACGGCAATAATAACTATATATAGTTTTTTGATGCAGAAGTATTTTACCTTTAGGCGATCTAATAGTTGAAAACCGATTTATTGGTTGTTTCAAATAGGATGGATCAGTAAATCTTATAAATCAATTCCATAATTACGTAACAACCAACCAAAATATTGTAGCCAATTTTGTATTGTTAATTTAAAACAATCGAAAAATGGCAACCCATAACAATAAAGAAATAGCTGACATCTCCTTGGAAGATGCAGCAAGTGAGCCTCGTAACTTCAACCATGACACAACGTCGGTCAAAAAGACATTTCCCGTACTAGGGATGACCTGTGCCTCTTGCGCAGGGAGTGCTGAAAGTATTGTCGCGCAAGCCCCTGGTGTTCTCCAGGCGGCAGTAAACTTTGCCACAGGAAATCTCACCGTAGAGTTTTCGCCTGCGGTGACAGACCCATATATTCTACAAAAAACAGTGCAATCTGTTGGTTTTGATCTCCTGATCGAAGAGGAAAGCACGCAACAAGAAACCCTCGAAGCCATTCATGAAAAGAAATATCAGGCGTTAAAAAGCAAGACTATCTGGGCGATTATACTATCCTTACCGGTGGTTATTATTGGGATGTTCTTTATGGATATGCCTTACGGAAATGAGATAATGTGGGCCTTCTCTACGCCGGTTGTGTTCTGGTTGGGCAAAGATTTTTTTATCAACGCCTGGAAGCAAGCTAAATTTCGATCCGCAAATATGGATACACTCGTTGCATTAAGTACTGGTATAGCTTATGTCTTCAGTGTGTTTAGCATGTTTTTTACTGATTTTTTGCGTCATCGTGGCTTAGATACCCATGTGTATTTTGAAGCTGCTGCAGTTATTATTGCATTTATCTTGCTGGGTAAATTATTGGAAGAAAAAGCGAAAGGCAATACCTCTACAGCTATAAAAAAGCTGATGGGGTTACAGCCAAAAACGGTTATCGTGGTTGGGTCGGATGGAGTGGAGCATGAAAAAGCGATCGAAGAAGTTAGCCCTGGGGATATCATCCTGGTGAAACCAGGGGAGAAAATTGCGGTCGACGGTATGGTCGTTTCGGGAACATCATATGTGGATGAGAGTATGCTAAGTGGTGAACCTGTGCCTGTACTAAAACAGGAAAACGAGAAAGTATTTGCGGGTACAATCAATCAAAAAGGAAGCTTCCAATTTAAGGCCATTAAGGTTGGGAAAGAAACGATGCTGGCACAGATTATTAAGATGGTTCAAGATGCACAAGGCAGTAAAGCACCGGTACAGAAATTGGTGGATAAGATTGCAGGTATTTTTGTTCCCGTGGTGATCGGTATTGCGATCATTACTTTTGCGTTGTGGGCTATTTTTGGTGGCAATAATGGCTTGGTGCAAGGATTGCTCGCAGCGGTGACAGTTTTGGTGATCGCTTGTCCTTGTGCGCTTGGCTTGGCAACTCCAACGGCTATTATGGTCGGTGTAGGGAAGGGGGCCGAACAGGGGATCTTGATTAAAGATGCTGAAAGTCTTGAATTAGCGAAGAAAGTCAATGTGGTTGTGTTGGATAAAACGGGAACAATTACCGAAGGAAGGCCACAAGTGTCGGATATGAAGTGGTTGAACGAGGATAATACGTCGGCTAGTATTTTGTTCAGCATGGAAAAACTTTCTGAACATCCCTTGGCGGAGGCCGTGGTCAAACATATGGATGGTGTGCCGACGACCACCTTGTCTATGTTTGATAGTATAACGGGTAAAGGGGCAAAGGCGGCTTATGACGGGACGACTTACTATGTCGGCAATAGGAAGCTTTTGCAGGAGAATAATATTACGATATCGGACGAATTAGAGCGCTTCGCGCAGGTGTGGGGCAGTCAGTCTAAAACAGTTATATGGTTCGCCAATCAGCAGCAAGCACTTTCGGTGATCGCTATTTCGGATAAGATCAAGGCTACTTCTGTTCAAGCAATCCAGGAAATGCAGGGCATGGGGATCGATCTTTATATGCTTACGGGAGATAATGAGTCGACCGCAAAGTCAATTGCACAGCAGACCGGTATCAAACACTATAAAGCGGAGGTATTGCCGCAACATAAGGCTGATTTTGTGAAGGAATTACAGCGACAAGGAAAAATAGTGGCGATGGTGGGTGATGGTATTAACGATAGTACGGCGCTGGCGACAGCTGATGTGAGTATTGCCATGGGGAGGGGCAGTGATATCGCAATGGATGTGGCTAAGATGACCATTATTTCATCAGACCTGACTAAAATACCACAAGCTATCCGGCTATCGAAACGTACGGTAGCGACTATTAAGCAAAATCTATTTTGGGCCTTTATCTATAACTTAATCGGTATTCCAGTGGCGGCCGGTGTGTTGTATCCGATCAGTGGTTTTCTTTTAAACCCAATGATTGCAGGAGCAGCAATGGCATTGAGTAGTGTGAGCGTGGTGAGTAATAGCCTGCGCTTAAAATGGAAAAAATAGGGTGTAAGAATCCGGTTTAAGATAAAGGTGTGCTGCGCAGGCCAAAAGGTTAAAAGCAGTAAATATTATAAATTAAACCATAAAAGTTGTAAAGAGCCGGACTGAAAATCAACGGATATTTGTAACATAAAATAAATAGTAAAAGGATAAAATCATGGAAAATAAAAAACTTCAGTTTAAAACAAACCTTAATTGTGGTGGGTGTGTGTCTAAGGTACAGGCAGACTTGGATAATATAGACGGAATTTGCGAATGGGATGTCGATACAGCCAATGCAGATAAAGTGTTGACGATTACAGCGACAGGACTTACGGAAGAGGCAGTAGTCGATATCATTACGAAAAAGGGGTTCAAAGCGGAACCGATTGCAGAATAGTTTAAGTCGCTTTTATTTGTCCTATCGGGGATTTTAGGTTGTCATATTCAAAATAAGGTTGTGGTCTTAGACTGCAACCTTTTTTACTGAAAAGCTGTGTGTAAAATCATTTTACGCTTTTATAGGTGCAACGATAAGGGGGATAGCGGTGATTTTTCCTATCGAATGAAAAAGTTTAGTGGGAGATTAAAATTAATGGATCCGGTAAAACCGTCTAGCTTTTTGAATCCACTCTTCTGATTGATATCAATGCCATAGCCAAGACCAATGTCCACGAAGGACAATAGACTGATGCCTACTTTTGGTGTTAGGGTGTAAGGTGTTGCTTCTGCTTTGATGAAAGGCCAAATTCCTCGGTTACTGAGGTAGTATGTAAATCCCAGCTCCGGAATGACGGTGGTACCGCTACCCATCCAGGTGAAGTTTGCACCAGCATCAATCTTCATATATTGACTCAGGTTGGGTGCAAATAAACCCCAGCCGGATATTTTAACAAAACTGCCACGTTGATATTGGTATCCGACCGAAGGTCCCCAGATCCAGGAGCTGCCGCTGGAAGCGGCTTCTACTTCTTCTTGGGCAAAACTGCTTACGACAAAAAATAACGAAAGGATGGAAATAAACAACTTTTTCATAACATGGGGTGTTAAGTTGTTCTAATTTACGGTTTTATTTCCGGAATATACAACGGTGGTTTTTGTTTAACGGTGAGATTGCCGCGTCTTTGCGCTCCTCGCAATGATGGAGAGGGGTAGTCGCCACGGACCTGACCTCTTAACTCCTTAATTCCCCTAAGACCAACTACGCACGACCATCTACCAACTATGAACTACCCACTATGAACCACTCACTACCTATATAGCTTCTAGCTTCCTTAATCACCCAAGGTCGCCTGAGGAATATTTGCAGCTTGTAGCAACTTGCTCCTGCATAGGCTACTCCTTGCAAATATTCCTAGCGACGAGTTTTGGTTACTTTTTCGGCAAAAAGTAACATGCCCGGCCGGCATAGAGGCCATAGCATAAAGTCATTGACTTAAGTCCATGAGGTACGTAGCCGTGCCGCGTCTGTAGATCTCTCCTGAGGTCGAGATGACGTAGTATGTTAATCGTTGCTTTGAGCTTATCCGCTTTTAGATACTTATCACCTACTACAAACTATCAGCTACTCACGACCAACTATGAACTACTAAAGATGCCCGGCCGGCATAGAGGCCATAGCATAAAGTCATTGACTTAAGTCCATAAGGTACGTAGCCGTGCCGTGTCTGTAGATCTCTCCTGAGGTCGAGATGACGTAGTATGTTAATCGTTGCTTTGAGCTTATCCGCTTTTAGATACTTATCACCCACTACAAACTATCAGCTACTCACGACCAACTATGAACTACTAAAGATGCCCGGCCGGCATAGAGGCCATAGCATAAAGTCATTGACTTAAGTCCATGAGGTACGTAGCCGTGCCGTGTCTGTAGATCTCTCCTGAGGTCGAGATGACGTAGTATGTTCATCGTAACGTTGAGCTTATCCGCTTTTAGATACTTGCACTCTCTACAAACTATCAGCTACAAACTACAAACTACTCGCTACCAACGACCAACTACTAAAGATGCCCGGCCGTCATAGAGACCAAAACATAAAATCATCGACTTCCCTCCTTAACTTCCCCTTACTTTTTTACAAAAGGAAAAATCGCATTCTCTGTATGCGCTTCATCGATCAAAGCCAATAATTGCTGCACGACTTTAGGATGTTGCGCCGCAAGATTCGTTGTTTCACGGGGATCCTTCTTAAGGTCAAAAAGCTCCATGTACGCCGACTCCGCAGATTTTGCTTTCTGTTTTATCAACTTCCAGTTTTTATACAAGACAGCTTGTCGCCCACCATCCTCATGAAATTCCCAATACAGATAATCATGCTTCTGCTGTTTGCCCTTTTGGACTAAAGTCGGCGCAAAAGAAATACCATCGCTATAAGTCGTCAGTTTAATCTGTGCAACATCCAGTAGGGTAGGCATAATGTCCCAAAAAGCAGCCACATGATTGCTGTTCTGATTCGGTTTAATTTGTTGTGGCCACGAAACAATAAAAGGCGTTCGAATTCCACCTTCATATAGATCACGCTTAAAGCCGCGCAGGCCGGCCGTGCTGTTGAAAAATGCAGGATCCGCCCCACCTTCACGGTGCGCACCGTTATCACTGGTGAACATAATAATGGTGTTATCCGCGATGCCCAAGGCTTCTACTTTCTTCAGGATCTCACCCACGTAGGCATCCATCCGGCTCACCATGGCGGCGTAGGTTGCGCGTGGTTTCTCCACAGAAGCATAGCCTGGGACGGTAGCTTTCGGTCCATAGTCATTGCCTTTATGCATCGTCTCAGGGAATGCATTCGCATACTTTTCGTAAAAAGCATCGACTGGAACCGCGAGTTCAGCGTGTGGCAAAACTGTTGGTACAAATAAGAAAAAAGGCTTGTCTCGATGCTGATCCATAAAATCTAAAGCTTTCTCTTGTATGCTTTCTGGTGCGTAGACTGCTTTTGTTGTGAGATCATTGCCCGGGAGGATCACCTTGGTGCTATTGTGCCACAGGTGTGTCGGGTAATAGCGGTGCGACTGTCGCTGGCAAATGTAGCCATAGAATTCGTCAAAACCTTTACGGGTGGGGTCGCCGGATGTACCGATCATGCCCAATCCCCATTTTCCAAAGGCGCCCGTCGCATAACCCGCCTGCTGGAGATACATCGCAAAGGTCGTCACCGAGTCCGCTAACGGTTCCTGTCCCTCCGGTTCAATTTCTTTATTGCCTCGAATGTGTGTATGTCCCGTATGTTGCCCCGTCATGAGCGAAGACCGAGAAGGCGCACAAACTGACGTGCCCGAATAAAAGTTCTCGAATCGAATCCCTTTTTTTGCAAGTGCATCAATATTAGGGGTTGCTATCTTGGTCTGACCATAGGCGCCTAGATCACCGATGCCCAGGTCATCAGCCATAATTAAAATAATGTTGGGGCGTTTGTTCTGTGCCGTCACAACAGTAATTAACGAACTAAAAATTAATAGTGTAAAAAAAGATTTTATAGACATAGTGATTGCATGTGGCTTGGTTGATAATCTTTGCTTAGAAATGGTGTCCGGTTCAGACGCAACTAAAGTATCAATAAAATATGATTTTATCTCCTGAAATTTGTATAATTAATACACAAAACCTAAGAATTATAAAATTTTTTTATAAAACAAATTCAATTATTAAAATTATTTATTAATATTGTTGCTGTTATAACCTAGATATGCTTTACCTATGATTTTCTGTGCGTAGTGTATGTCTAACCAGTTTAAATCAGTTTTTTTATATGGAATATTTGAACGGAATTAATGCATTAACCTTGGTGTTTGCAGCCTTGTTGATTTTCGCTATTTCTTATCGGATTTATGGTGTCTTTATGGCACATAAAGTGTTACGCTTAAATGCTGCCAATCAGACTCCGGCAGTTGAGTTTGCAGACGGACAAGATTATGTCTCGACCAATAAAGGAGTACTCTTTGGGCACCATTTTGCTGCGATAGCGGCGGCGGGACCTTTGGTTGGTCCTGTATTGGCTGCGCAATTCGGTTATTTGCCCGGCACGTTATGGATTCTTATTGGCTGCGTGCTAGCCGGTGGGGTGCATGATATGGTGGTGCTCTTTGCTTCGGTACGCCATAAAGGAGAAAGCCTGGCCAGTATCGCGCGCAAAGAAATTGGTCCAACAACAGGGGCTATTGCCGGAGTTGCGGTCTTGTTTATCTTGATATTGACTTTAGCCGGTTTATCGTTAGCCTGCATCAGTGCGATGCATGAAGCCTCTTGGTCTCTTTTTACGGTTATCATCACCATGCCGATTGCTATCATAATGGGCTTGATTATGCGCTATCGCCAAAACTCAGTAACATTCGCCAGTATTTTGGGCGGTGTGCTTTTGGTAGCCGGTATTATCGGTGGGCACAACCTGATGCAGTACGAGTATATCAACAATCTTTTTCACTGGGATGTGAAAACCATTTCGATCGCCATAGCAGTGTACGGTTTCTTTGCGTCGGTGCTGCCTATTTGGTTGCTGTTGGTTCCGCGGGATTATCTTTCGACCTATTTGAAGATAGGAACGATATTGATGTTGGCGGTGGGTATTGTATTTGTACATCCAACCTTGGAAATGCCGGCCTTGACGCCATTTATTCACGGTGGTGGTCCCATTATTGGCGGACCTGTATTACCCTTTATTTTTATTGTTATTGCATGTGGTGCTATTTCTGGTTTTCATGCCGTTATTGCAACCGGAACAACACCAAAAATGTTGGCCAATGAAAATGAGATTTTATTTGTCGGTTACGGCGCGATGTTGGTCGAAGGTTTTGTCGCATTAATGGCACTTATTGCAGCATGTACGTTGATGCCTGGAGATTACTTTGCTATTAATACACCCGCGGCAGCCTATGAGAGCTTTATTGCCGCAAATCCACATTTACATGCGGTAGACTTACAACACTTTATCGATCGGATTGGGGTGGATTTACACGGACGTACCGGTGGTGCGGTGTCGTTGGCCGTAGGTATGGCGCATATTTTCGATAAAATACCTTTTATGGATGATGTGATGGCATACTGGTATAATTTTGCCATTATGTTCGAAGCTGTATTTATCTTGACGGCTATTGATGCAGGTACACGTGTAGGGCGCTTTTTCTTACAGGAAATGGCAGGTACGGTTATTCCTGCTTTTCGGAATAAAAACTGGTTGCCAGGGGTTATTATAAGCAGTTTTCTATTTACTTTCTCGTGGGGCTATTTGGTTTATACCGGAAATGTAAGCAGTATTTGGCCGTTATTCGGTATTAGCAACCAGCTGCTGGCGGCCTGTGGACTGATTGTATGTACCACCATGTTGATTCGGATGAATCGTGGTAAGTATGCGCTGTGTGCGGCTATTCCAGGTGTTTTTATGGCTGTCATTACCTTTTGGGCAGGCTATATGCAGGTAATGGATGTTTATTTGCCGCAAGAACAATATTTGTTAGCATCGCTGGCCGTTTTAGCTATGCTCTTAATGTTAATCGTTTTCATCGGTGCATTTAAGCGCTGGTATGAACTCTTGAAGATGGATGCCGACCACCGCGATTATTACGGGGAATCGGTCAAAGAACTCGTGGAAAGATAAAAGCATAACCAATTTCAACTAACCTAAATTAAGAATGAATAAAATAGTTAAAAGCCTGTATTTTCAGGTTATAGTGGGGATCCTGCTGGGGATCCTCTGTGGGGTCTATTACCCGGAGTTTGCTGTTAAATTGAAGCCCTTGGGGGATGGTTTTATCAAGCTGATCAAGATGCTTATAGCACCTTTAATCTTCAGTTCTATTGTTATCGGTATTGCAGGCATGCAAGATGTGAAGAAGGTTGGGAAGATCGGTGCAACATCCATTATTTATTTTGAGATTATGACAACGGTAGCACTGATCCTAGGGTTGGTGTTTATTAATTGGATTCAACCCGGAACGGGGATGAATATTGATCCAAAGACGCTCGATGGATCGGCTGTGCAGCATTACATACAAGAGGCCGAACATACCAGTACGATTGATTTCATTTTAGGGATCATTCCAGAGAATGTAGTGGCGGCTGTTGCATCGGATAATTTATTGCAGGTATTGGTCTTTGCGGTCCTTTTTGGGATTGGAATGACGAAGATCGGTACACGGGCTTCTCAACCAGTGATTGATGTCTTACAAAGCTTTTTAAATGGCTTGTTTGCGGTTATCAAGATGATTATGTATTTGGCGCCATTGGGCGCAATGGGCGCCATGGGTTTTACGATTGGAAAATATGGGGTAGAGGCGCTTTCTTCGTTGGGGTTACTGATGTTGAGTTTCTATTTGACCTGTGTCGTGTTTATCCTTTTTGTCATCGGAGGGGTGTTGCATTTTTATGTAGGTATAAGTGTATTTAAGTTGCTACGGTATATTAAAGAGGAACTGTTAATTGTTTTGGGAACCTCTTCCTCGGAGTCTGCGCTGCCGGGGATTATGCAAAAATTAGAAGATGCAGGATGTGCTAAGCCTGTGGTGGGATTGGTGATTCCGACCGGTTATTCCTTTAACCTTGACGGTACATGTATCTATTTGACCATGGCCGCCGTTTTTATTTCGCAGGCACTGAATATGCATCTTTCTTTGGAACAGGAGATTTCATTGCTGCTGGTGTTATTGTTGACTTCCAAAGGAGCGGCCGGGGTAACGGGAAGTGGTTTTATTACATTGGCTGCAACGCTGCCTGTGGTAGGGCATGTGCCGGTAGAATCTGTGGCGTTGATTCTCGGTATAGACCGGTTTATGAGTGAGGCACGGGCCTTGACCAATATTATAGGCAATGCCGCGGCGACCTTGGTTGTTGCAAAATATGAGAATGCCTTGGATGTAGAATTACTCGAAGAGAAGATGGGATAAATGTGTAAAAGGACGGGGTTCCGTCCTTTTACACAACTTTGCTGCTTACTTGATTTTTTTTATAATTTCGGCAATCATCGGATAGGTGTTTTCCTTGACTAGGTTTAATTCGTCTTTACCGATCCAGCGTGCTTCTGTGATATCTTCCTCCAGCTGTGGTACAAGTTTGGGGACTTTATTAACGCCCATCTCGTACCAGTTGGTTTGTTTGAGCATAAACTTGCCACGCATAATATAGGTGTGGTATGTGGTTTCGATTTTGCGACCTAGGTAATTGACCGTGATCCCACATTCTTCTTCGACTTCTCGCACAGCTGCTTCTCGCATTTTTTCACTTTCTTCCACTTTTCCCTTTGGAAGGTCCCATTTACCAAGACGATGAATAAACAGATAATTCCCTTCACCATTTTTTACGAGGCCACCCGCGGCCTTAATAATATTAACTTTTTGGATAATGGTTTTAAATACACTTTCAATGTTTGTTGCGATATACAAATATGAAACCGCTGGCTGCCCTTTTGTACTGGCTAACTTGAAAAGTTTTTCAATATCAATATCTTGTAACCCAATTGTTTGCGGGTTTTGTATTTTACGTGGAATGAAATCAGCTAAAATAAGCTGAGATTCGTTCATATAAATTTTATAAATTTGCGCCATGAATAATTTAAATGAGGTTGAACAGAAAATTGCTGAATCCTTATTGCAAATTAAAGCAATAAAATTACAACCTAAAAACCCTTTTACTTGGGCTTCGGGTTGGAAGTCTCCGATTTACTGTGATAATCGTATTACTTTATCGCACCCAGCTATCCGTACGTATATCCGTCAGAAGCTGTCTCAGTTGATTCAAGAAGAATTTGGTTCGGTAGAAATGATTTCCGGGGTAGCTACAGCTGGCATTCCGCAAGGGGTGCTTGTTGCTCAAGATCTAGGCGTTCCTTTTACGTATGTTCGCAGCAGCGCTAAAGGACACGGACGTCAAAACCTGATTGAAGGGGAGATCGTAAGTGGCCAACGGGTGGTCGTGGTAGAAGACCTTGTCTCCACAGGAAAAAGTAGCTTACAGGCGGTTGATGCTTTGCGTGAGGCTGGATGTAATGTGGTAGGCTTAGTCTCGATCTTTACATACGGTTTTGATGAAGCGGTGAAGAATTTTGCTGACGCTAAATGTCCGTTCTTGAGTCTTTGTAATTACGATTCATTGATTAAAGTCGCTGTAGCTAATAGTTATATCTTGGAGTCTGAAGTTGATTTGTTAGAGCAATGGAGACGTGATCCAAGTAATTGGACAGGTGAATAATCTTCATTATCTTTGATATATGACAATCATCCAAAATAACACCGCTATCCATAAACCCATTGCTGCGGTTTATGCGTTCTTGTCTGACTTGAACAACCACGAACAGTTGATGCCTGATAACATTTATAATTGGACATCGACCGTTGATGAGGCTCGGTTTACCATTAAGAATATGGCGAAGCTGGCGCTAAAGATTAGTGATCGCGTGGAGAATAAGGAGATTGTATGTATCCCTTCCGAAGAAGCTCCTTTTGCGATTACACTACGTTGGAAGTTGGAGGAGCAAGGTGCCGAGGTTACGAATGCTACGTTTGTAATCGAAGCGGAATTGAATATGATGATGAAAATGATGGCTTCGGGACCGTTGCAGAAATTGGTCGACCATCAGGTAAATAGATTAAAAGAAATTTTGGGATAAGATATTCCTCAAGCATAAAAAAGGTCGCTAGTAATAGCGACCTTTTTTTGTTTAGATAGTAAGCCAACATCCATAGCTTGATGTAGGGGTAAGTGTAGATTCTTAGAATTTTTTTTTGAAACAGCCTTGAAAAATCGTCGAAACAATAAAGCTTGGGTTAAAAGATAGGAATAATGTCAATTCTTTCCGGTGGTATCAAGAACACGGAAAGAGTTTCGTATTTTTGTAACCTAAGTTTTTAAGTAAAAAATATAGATGGAATTACAACTTAAACGTCCTTTGGCTTTTTTCGATTTAGAGACCACGGGGGTAAATATTTCAGTAGATCGGATTGTTGAGATCGCGATCTTAAAAGTGTTGCCAAGTGGAGAGGAGCAGGTATTAACGATGCGTATCAATCCAGAAATGCCTATACCAGCAGAGTCTTCCATGTTCCACGGTATTTATGACGAAGATGTGAAAGATCTTCCTCCTTTTAAGGAGAAAGCGGCAGAGATTGCTGCTTTTATTGGAGATGCTGATTTAGCGGGATATAATTCCAATAAATTTGATATCCCGATGCTTATGGAAGAATTCATCCGCGCGCGCGTTGAGTTTTCTTTGACCGGTAGAGCTTTTGTAGATGTACAAAATATTTTCCATCAAATGGAACAGCGGACGCTAAAAGCGGCGTATCGATTCTATTGTAATGAGAACTTAGATAATGCGCATACGGCAGAAGCTGATGTTCGTGCGACATATGAAGTGTTGAAGGCACAGCTGACAAAATACGAAGGAGTGGCTTATGAAGACAAGCACGGAAATGTTACAACCCCAGTTGTAAATGATGTGGAAGCTTTGCATAAATTTACCAACTTAAGTAATCCGGTTGATTTTGCCGGCCGTCTAGTCTTTGATGCTGACGGTGATGCAACAATTAATTTTGGTAAACATAAAGGGAAGAAGGTTACCCATGTGTTTGAAGTGGAACCTAGCTATTACGCTTGGATGCAGAATGGAGACTTCCCATTGTATACGAAAAAAGTATTGGAGCAGTTGTGGAACGAACACCGTAGCCAGAAAAGGGATGCGCAACAGCAAGAGCGTGCGGCGGTGAACAAAGTAAAAGTACAACAAACGAAGGTAAGTGAACCGGCAAAGCCTATTACATCAGATATGCTAAAGAACTTACAGGGTAAATTTGGAAAATAACAATTATAAAAATAAAATGACTAATCAGGCAGAAATGGAGCACTTACAGTGCGTTATTATTGGTTCAGGACCGGCAGGATATACGGCTGCAATTTACGCAGCACGTGCAGATCTGAAACCGGTGGTATATACAGGGATTGTTCCCGGAGGTCAGTTGACACAAACCACAGAAGTAGATAATTTCCCTGGATATCCACAAGGTATTACAGGACCAATTATGATGGAAGACCTGAAAGCGCAAGCAGAGCGCTTTGGTACGGATGTTCGTTTTGGATATGCGACGAAAGTTGAGTTTTCAAAAGATGGCGGTACGCATAAAGTAGAGATTGATGGTACGAAATGGGTGAGTGCAGAAACGGTTATTATCGCAACTGGAGCAACTGCAAAATGGTTGGGTTTACCGTCTGAAGAGAAGTATAATGGTTTTGGTGTTTCGGCTTGTGCGGTATGTGATGGTTTCTTTTTCAAAGGACAAGATGTAGCGATCGTAGGGGCAGGTGATACCGCCGCAGAAGAAGCAACTTATTTAGCTAAATTGTGTAGAAAAGTTTACATGGTGGTACGTAAGGATGAATTTAAAGCATCTAAAGCGATGGTACACCGTGTTCAAAATACAGCGAACATTGAAGTACTTTTCAATACCGAGACCGAAGAGATCTTAGGTGGTGAACAAGGGGTGAATGCCGTACGCGTCGTGAATAACCAAACAAAGGAAACACGTGTATTGGATGTTGCAGGTTTCTTCGTTGCTATTGGACATAAGCCGAATACGGAGTTGTTCCAAGGCGTATTGGATATGGATGAAACAGGTTACTTGGTTACAAAATCTGACAGTACGGCTACGAATATTCCAGGTGTTTTTGCATGTGGTGACGTGCAAGATCATATCTATCGTCAGGCTATTACAGCTGCTGGAACGGGATGTATGGCTGCACTGGAGGCGGAACGCTACTTAGCAGCTAAAGAAAGTGGCGAATAAGTAAAACTTTGGGCTGGTTTTATCCAGCTATCTTGATACTGAAAGGGAGTTCCTGCGATTTGCAGGAACTCCTTTTTTGTTTTTTTGCTATCGCTTGGAACGCATCGGCTTTAGGCCTAAGTTGGTCAGCATTTGCTTATCCTCTGACACGCCTGGATTAGGCGTTACCAGTAATGTTTCCCGTTCACCCGTAAAAATAGAGTTTGCTCCAGCCATAAAGCACCACGCTTGTTCGGTCTCCGTCATCTCGATACGGCCAGCGCTTAGGCGGACCATAGAGGCGGGCATCGCAATCCGAGCTGTTGCCACCATGCGCACCATTTCCCATATATCTATTTTCGGATTATTCTCCAATGGCGTTCCTTTTACCCGCGCTAAAGCGTTGATAGGAACCGACTCCGGATGCGTTTCCATATTGGCCAACGTCAGCAACATAGACATCCGATCTTCAGCAGTTTCGCCCAAACCAATAATTCCGCCCGAACAAACGGTCATCCCGGCTTTTCGGACATGCTTTATCGTATCGAGTCGATGATCAAAAGAACGCGTAGATATGATCTCTTTGTAATATTCTTCGGACGTGTCGAGGTTATGATTATAGGCATGGACACCCGCTTCATGCAGGCGCTGTGCCTGTTGCTCGGTTAGCATACCCAGGGTACAACAAACCTCCATGCCGAGATTATTTACACCTTTTACCATATCGATAATACGATCAAAATCTCGGTTGTCCCGTACTTCCCGCCAGGCCGCAGCCATGCAGAATCGCGAAGAGCCTGCATCTTTTGCTTTTTGCGCATGTGCAATCACCGTGTCCGTTGGCAGGAGAGCCTGAACGCTGATATCGGTATGGTAGCGTGCCGCTTGCCCACAATACGAACAATCCTCCGGACAGCCGCCCGTCTTCACCGATAGTAAGGTCGATATCTGTATTTCATCGGCTTTGTGCCAAGTACGGTGTATAGTAGCCGCTTCATATATGAGATCCAATAACGGACGTTCGTAAATTGCTAATAGTTCGGGTTTTGTCCAGTCGTGACGCAATGTTCCTGTATTATTCATGTTCTTTGTTGTTTTTATAGAGGTATAATCCGAGGACGGTTTTCCCTTTCTGAAACTTTTGAAACGCCTTATTTTCTGAATAAGTCAATATGTCTCTACACCATTCCCTGCGTAGATGGTGATTGTGGAGGATAATAGTAAATATATCTTTCATTGAAATGCTTTTGACAAAAATATCAAGCATTCCGGTAGGGGGGATACTCCAGTTTTTATATACTGATTAGTCCGGTCTTGTCGATCCTTACTTCTTATGCAAGCAAGAAAGATGCAAATTTTAAATATTTCTCTTAAAGAAAGGTGCGGAGAAAGGAAATATGAAAACGTTGACTGCAAAAAGTGAGGAATCTTTGCAGTCAACGTTCATTTGTTTAATAGCCAAACACAGATATTTCAGCTAAATGTGTTGTTTGTGCCGTTGTGTGTCCCGATTTCATAACCAGCTTCACACCTTTTAGATACTGTGGTGTAATAGGGTAAAATTGAGGTCCTAATTCCGCGGCCTCAGTTACAAGATTTTCACCTATAAGCTTCCACGTCGTTCCATCTGTTGTTCCATAGAGATCAAAAATTTTAAACCAAGTGTTGTTGGCCGCTTGCCGCTTATGCAAAGAAATTTTTGTTGTATACAACTCTTTTGGAAAAACAATAGATGCTTCGTGTGGGTAGACAGCAGCTACAGCGCTATATTTAGAGTGCCAATACGTTGCCAGGTTATTATCTATTAATGCAGATGCCAATCCGGTGTTTTCTCCTGGGTGTTCGGATGATGCAGTCGCTACCCAACCAGTTTTAGGATGTTCTTTTTCGTTTACCGCTGCCACAAATTCTACGCGTGTTACACCATTAGCAAACTTGTATCCCGAATTGTTGCTAACTTTAAATACAATTAGATATTGTTTGTCAAGAGCAAAGGCATCTGAATTATATGTAAGAGTTGAATAGTTGGAATTAATCTTCCCTGAAGGAATCTTAATGCTGGGGTTATCCAACGAATAACTCCCTGCTGGAAATTTCAAGAAAGGGGCAAGTCCCGTCTGTTCTCTTACATTATTAATACTATCAAAGGCTGTTTGGTCCACTTCAATATTTATATCGATATCAGATGCTGGAACACCTAGTCCCCCATAGTTCACGGCAATTTGAGTTGTACGATTTCCATTATGAGGGAAAACAGTTAAGTTTTGACGACCATTAATTCCTTTTTGAAGCGTTAGTAGTGCATTCGTTTTGTCATCTGAGGATTTTTCGTAATCCTTTGGTTCTTTTTTACAGGAATAAGCTGAAAAGAGGAGAACCAATATAAGTAACTTTAATATATTTTTCATAATTAATATCCTGGTGCTTGAACAAGTTGTTTGTTTCGATCCATTTCCATTTGGTGCCATGGCAAGAAATAAAAACGATTATGCCATTCTCTTCTTATTACAGCATTTACGCGTGTATGAAATTGTGGACTATTAAGCGCTGTTCCTGCATTCATATCCATACCAGTATATGTTCCTCCTTGTTTGTAACCCGGTGTATTGACGAGTTTCCATCGACGAACATCGTAGTAGCGTTTGCCTTCATAACATAGTTCAATCCTTCTTTCTAAACGTATTTCGTGTCTGATTTGTTCCTGATTTAGGCCAGCTTCTAGGGCAGGAATACCACCTCTCACTCGTACAAGATTTATATACTTGAGTATATCTGGATTTCCAGGATTTGATTCGTTTAACGCTTCTGCATAATTTAGATATAGTTCTGATAGACGAATTAACATACCTGGACGTGCCGTGCTACTTGCAGGACTAATACTAAATGTTGGATGTAAGTTTTTCCGTGCGGTATAGCCTGTTTTTGGCCAATCTCGTGGAGCGCCATTTTTTCCTGAGTTACCCGTAGGGTAGAATTCTACTCGAGTCATACCTGCTTTGGGAGCGCCGGGTATAACGGACCCGTTAAAGGTTACATATGCATAAAATCTAGCTTCTCTGTTGGCATACATATTATTAGTTTGTGCTACATAATATGTATTGCCGCTCGTTGCGTATGTGGTTTCGCTGTACATAGAGCTCTGTGTGATATCTAAACCGTCTTTCATACGGAAATCGTCAACAAGTTCTTGAAATACAGCCATTCCATTATATGCTGTCCCGTTTACGGCACGCGGTGCGGAGTGAGACTCCCATTGATGTCTGTTTATAGATGGACGAATCCAAATTCCTTCTGTTCGCCAACCATCCCAGAAAACATTCCGTACAGATAAAAATGCAGCGGTAAATGGATCAGCATCATTTACTTTATATAATTTTTTTCCGTTACTTTCAGCAATGTCTATTGCCTCTTTTGCTTCTTTGGCGGCAACAACCCATTTGTTGGCATCGTAAGTTTGGTTGATCAGCTGTTTACCATCCAAGTTTCTAAAGGATGCCAATTCGGAATTTCCATTATATAGCGGACTAGCAGAAAATAGCGTAATTTCCGATTGTACAGCATCAACAATCATTTTATTGATTCGGCCAACCTCATTTTCAATAAGATTAGTCGATCCAGAAATATAATAATCATTAGGCAGGTCAGCTTTTGCTTCCTCCATCTGCGCCATTACGAATGTTACACATTCATCCCAAGAGCTACGTGGGATTTGGAGGTCCGTTGTAATCGTAGCGGACTCCAACGGCATAATAACAATAGGGCCATGAAGTTTCATCAATTGCCAATAATAAAATGCGCGTAAAAACTTTGCTTCTGCTTTATATTGTTTTATACGCTCAGCTCCTCCTTCTTGTAATAAAAGCTCGGTACTTCTGTCGACATTTTCTAAGAAAATGGCACATTGTCTGATCTTATTGTAAAAAGAAGTGTATTTGCTAGGAACATTATCTGGCGATACGGCCCCCGAGTTATAGTTGTTTAACCAAGCGTCAACCCAGTTCGAGGCATCAATTTCGTCCGTTATTGCAGAGAAGTAATGTGTATACGGTTGGTTCCATATATCAGGGATCTCAGAAAATAGACCTCCCCAATAATTCTCAGTTTGTGCTCGGTTTGAAAATATGGTTTCAATATTGAGTTGATTGTCTGGTTGTTCATTGAAGAAGTCGTCATTACAGCCAACACTGAAAAGTAACGAACTAGCTAGAGCTGCTCTCCAAGTATATCTTATAAATAAATTTTTATTTCTCATTTTAATTAAAGTTTAATCTTACACCAGCATTGAAAACTCTTGTATTGGGGTAAGTGACACCACGACCATCACCAATTTCTGGATCCCAGTGTTTCCATTTTGAAATAGTGAATAAGTTAAATCCATTGACAAAAAGTCTTAGTTTCTTTATTTTTAGTCGATTAAGTAAATCTTTGTCCGTAAAGTTGTAACCGATTTCGGCTTGTTTTAGGCGTAAGTAATCCGAACGCTTTATCCACCAGGTACTTGTCTGATAGTTTGTTGTAATAGTTTCTGAAGTTGACATACGTGGATAAAATGTTTCCTTATCTGGATTGTTTGGATCCCATCTGTCGACTGCTGTTTGATATAAGTTTCCATAGGTTGGCCCATTCTGGAATGGATTTACAGCAAAACCATTACTGTAGTTAAGATCCACCATACCAGCTCCTTGAAAGAATAAACTTAGATCAAAACCTTTATATCCTCCGCCTAACGTTAAACCATAGATGATTGCCGGAACATCCCCGTAGCCAATAGCTGTTTGGTCATTTGAGTTGATAACACCATCACCATTTAGATCTTTATAGCGAATATCACCAACCCTAACATCTCCTGCTTGTACGGCTGCGTTAGCAATTTCCTCATCTGTTTTAAACAAACCGGTTGCTATATACCCAAACCTTTGTGAAATACGGTGACCATCTCGGTCTAGATAAGCGTGGCGCCATGGTGGAAGATTGTCTTTTACGGCTTCATTTATGTTGTAGTTAAAAGTACCTCGAGCCATAATGAAGCTTTTTTCAAATTTCTTGTTATATTCCAAGGTCAAATCAATACCACGATTTTTTGTTTGCCCAATGTTTAAGAATGGGAGGTTCCCTGAGGTAAACCCTGAATTATATGGGAGTTGCAAGTCTCTCAGTAAGATGTCTTTACGATCTTCTTTAAAGAGCTCCGTAATTAATTGAAGTTCATTGTTTAAGAAGTTTAATTCGATACCTAGATTATGTCGATAAGAAGTCTCCCAGCTTACTGGCGAGCCAATCAAAGTCTCGTTATATCCCGTGAAGGTTCTTGTTGAACCAGGTGAGCCGAAAGTATATTCTCCAGATGTTCCGAATTGTGACAGGTATAAGAAACGAAAATTAGAATTTTGCAAACTTGCGTTTCCTGAGGTTCCGTAAGAATAGCGTAATTTAAAGTGATTAACTACTTCTTTTAACGGTTCGAAGAAACGCTCGTTCGAAACATTCCATCCTAAACCAACAGACGAAAACAGACCAAATCTATTGTTAGGGTCAAAGTTGTCCGAACCCGAATAGGAGAAGTTTGCTTCCATAAGGTAACGCTTATCATAAGCATATGTAGCTCGGCCTACCAAATTTCGTTGTCTGTATGGTATTACTTCTATATAGGTATCAGCATCTCTCCATCCATCCGAATAATCAGATTGATTAAATAGTAATAGCCCGCCAACTTCATGTTGACCAAACGTACGACCGTAATTCAACGAGGATTCTAGGTATAGTCTTCTTTTTGAAAATCTAGTGAAAAGAAAACTAAGACTTTCTGTTCCCTCCCTGGTCAAACGCGTAAGTAGATTTCCGTTAGCATCTCTGCCTTCCGCGAAATATCCCGGTAGAACACGCCCGCGATGAAGATTGTTTTCAAAGTTTACATCAAATGCGAACATTCCAGATAGACTTAGCCCTTGGGTCAGGAAATCTAACTGCTGGGTAACCTTCAGATTTGAACGTATAGCATTCTCATAGGTGTTCTGAATACCGGACTGCGTCATTGCTTGGTAGGGGTTTATAGTCGTACCAGCAAGATATGGCCACTGTCCATTTGAATAACGTACAGGAGTGATGTGTGGAGCAAATTGTGTTGCTAAAGAAAAGATCGCATTGTCACCCGCATTTGGTCTATTGTAGTTCATCAAGAAACCGTTGATTCCAAATGCTACTTTTGTTGTTTTTGTTAGGTTTATATTTAAGTTACTCGTGAAGTTAAAACGATCTCGTTTTAATTCGGAATTGTATGTGTCAATATCTTCCGTCTTAAATTGGCCTGTCTCCGAATAATATCCCAATGATAGATAATACTGTGCAATGTCTGCTCCTCCCGTAACATTTAGATTCGCTCTATTATTAGAACCGTAATCTTTAAATAAGACATCATACCAATTTACATTTGGATATAAATCAGGATCTTCCCCACTAATATGTTTCTGAATTGTCTCTTCTGAATAGAACGGTAATTTACCGCGCATGGTTTGACCTTCATTGTATAACCTCATAAAAGTAGGCGCATCTACAAATTTGGGAATGTAGGTAAATGCGGTCATACCTCTTTGTACTTCAGCTGAAATTTGTGGAATACCAGCCTTTCCCTTTCTAGTCGTTATGATAATTACACCATTTGCACCTCGTGTTCCATATACCGCAGTTGCCGTGGCGTCTTTCAACACGGTAAAGCTCTCTATATCTTCAGGGTCGATATTATTGATATCTCGGTCGGGTACACCATCGACAACAAGTAAGGGCGTTTGCGGTGATGAGGCAAAGGTACCTACCCCACGAACGAATAGATCTGCACCAGTCGATGTAGGGCCCCCACCTCTCTGCGTGGCTACAATCCCTGCTAGGCGACCAGCAATTGCTGTCGATAGATTGGCTACAGGAACTTTTAGTTCTTCACGCTTTATCGTAGCTTGTGCACCAACGGTACTTTCTTTCTTTTGTGTACCAAAGCCTACGACTACAACTTCCTCGATACCTGCTAAATCTTCTTCAAGGATAATAGTAATATCCTTTTCGCTATCAATTGGTTTTTCCTGTGTCGAGAAGCCAACCAAAGAAAACTGTAGAATTGCGCCTTTAGGAGCTTTTAGAACAAATCGTCCATTCGCATCCGTACTGGTGCCAAGTTTGGTATTGCCCTTAACCGAAATAGTTACCCCTTGTAAAGGCTCGTTATTGGATGAGGTCACTAAACCAGTAATTAGTTGGTCTTGTTGAAAAAGAGTGCTCTTGACACTTGATAGAGTCGTATTAGCGGCCGATACGTTATTGGGTTGTGTTAATAAAGTGCATCCGAGCACCATTACTAGACAACTACTTTTGTACAACTTTCGACATAATAATGACTCAATTTTCATTTCGAAATTGGGTCTAATCATTAGTTAATAATTTACTTAGTTAGTGGTTAAAATCAGTTTTCTTGTCCATCTAAAATAATACATTAGGACACAGGGACAAATCAAATGAGCAAAGCAATCGATTGTTTAAATAGCGCAATCGATTGTTTTTTTTACACCAAATTGGCTTTGTAACAAAATTGTAACAAATGTTGTAAATAAGAATTCTGTTTATTGCTTCTCTTTCGAAGTGGAGACGCTCCATCTCGGTTTTGGAAAGAAGAAATAGAGCGTCAAATATCATTGTATTTCTATGGAATGTTTAAGGCTATTTTACAAAAACTGATTTTAATTTTTAATTGATTTGCTTCTTCTTTTCGAATTTTATTAAAAAGGTAAAATTGTTTGTTTGTTCCTGAAATCAATCGTTTGTTTTGATAAAAACATATTTTTCTAAAAACACATAAACTACTGATTTACAGATTTTTAAAAATGATGTTACAACTTTTTCTACGGAAACGTTTGCGTAAAATTGCGCAAACGTTTTCGTTACACTTATAGTTTTTATTCGCTTTTCTTTTACTTAAAATTGAAGCAGTTTGAGTGCTCAACCAGCCTTCTACTAACCAGATAACTTTTACTAACCATAAAGTTTATTATTTATATTATGATAAGAAAACAGTACTCATTTATTTGTGCGTTCATTTTATGCTTTCTTAGTATCGATGCAACCGCTTTTGAGAGCTCGAAGTCTGTTGCGCTACTTATCCAGGTCGATACAACCGAGCAGGAACTATCCCCTGAGATTGCCGATAGTCTGATGAGAAGTATGAGCACGCTGGCGCAGCGCAAAGGCGTTGCTGACTCCGTGGACATCAAAGTGATGAACCTAAATCCCTTTATTAGTGGCGCCCAATATGTCAAGGGATATGTAAACAGCGTGTATGTACAGGAAAACTCAGGCGAACCGGGGAGCTTAAAAAATATGGTTTGGCGCGGACTTTCTAGTCCTTTGTTTTCCAATCGTGATTTAAATGGAGTACAACCAACCATTTTTGTCAACGGAATTCCGATGGGACAAGAAAATAACTTTGCTTTCAATGTGCAACGTTATAATTATCGTAAGATAGGTCCTGAAACAGATCTGTTTACAAAAATCGATTTGAATGCAGTAAAATCAATCGAGATTATTAAAGATCCGCTTCAATTAGCTGAACTAGGACCATTAGCCGCTAATGGAGCTATATGGATCGTAACCCATAGTGGTAAATCGGGACAGCGTGAATTGAGTGTTAACAGCTACTATGGCTTTAGTCAAAAACCATCTATTACACCGGTGAACGCAGAATATGAAAACATGTTTCGCCAACCTTTTTATGCTAAACATGGCGATTTAGAGGATCGTTTGAAATATCCGGGCTATCTCGCAGACTCCACGAACATCAATTATTATGGTCCCTCCAATTGGCAAGACCTGTATTACAAAAATAGTTCCCTGTATGCGCTAGACATGAGTCTTACAGGCGGTACAGAGCGTGCTAATTTTAGTTTTTTTGGAGGCCATAAACGAAATGGAGCTGTAGCGGATGATACAAATATTAAAACCTATCATGCGCTTTTTAGCGTAAATATGGCTCCGTTCGAATGGTTCACCGTATCTGCTTTTGTCGATGCTAATAAGTCGGAAAGAAAAAGAAACCGAAGCTTGCGAGATCAATTTGCCGAAACGGCTTACTTACCAGACCTTTCTACTCCTCTATCCCCAAATAGAGAAATATATGCCTATTACCTTGATGAATACGGTAAGTCTTTAAATAACAACACATTAAATAGCGTGTATGGATATTTGAATTTTAAATTTAGAATTCTAAAAAATCTATCCTATTCTTCGAAATTGTCTATTGATTATACCGAAGGTATCCGGGATATCTTCTGGCCGTCTACCTTGATGGAGGGAAGCAATTATGTGTCGAATTACTTTGGATACACACAACGCTTGATTTTTTCTAATAGCTTAAATTATCTCGTACCACTCAAGGAAAAGCAAAACCTGAATTTTTCACTTTCTAGTGAATATCTGATGGATCTTTATCGATTTAACTACGCCAAAGCTTATGATGGGCCAAATGATTTCGTGAAAATCAATGTGGTTAACGGTAAAACCGACGACGCTGATTATTTAGAGCCAAAAGGTGGTATTCATGTATATCGTTGGAACAATAAGGACCAATACCGGATGCAGTCTTTTTTTGGTACGGCAAAATATAGCTATGGACAAATTTTAGATGCGTCTTTGTTGCTTCGACTAGATGGGGCATCGACGATGCAGCCGGATAGCCGTTGGTTATTTACACCTGCTGCGAATATTAAATGGAATTTAAAAGAGCATTTGCTGAAAGATACAGAGATTTTGTCTGCCTTGAAAGTTGATTTAGGTGCAGCGCGCATTGCACGCCCTGTGTCTGGATCTCGCTATGCGACGGGTCCGCAGTATTCCTCTAATATGGGCTGGAGCACGGAGCCTGGCTTGGTTTCATTTAACGGTATTGCAGGCATCTCCAGACCATATAATACAGGTTGGATTGGATATGGTATCGATTGGCCCTACTCGGATCAGTTAAACTTATCGGTGGCTTCAGATTGGTTCGAAAACCGTCTTTCTGTCGGGGTTTCTATATACAATAAAGACGATAAAAATCAACTTACGCTTGTGCCTATTCCTAGCGAATATGGTTATGTGGGACAACATTTAAACGGTTTATCCGTTCGCAACCGCGGGGTTGAACTTTATGTTGGGGCACACGTGCTACCGAAAAAAAGTACTCTACAATGGCACACGTCTGTAAACCTTTCGGCAAATAAAAATACATTACGTGCTTTGCCTAATGGTCTAGATGAATTGATTGTTGGAGACCGTAAATTACAAGTAGGGAAGCCGGTTGATCAGTTTTGGCTGTATCAAAATGAAGGAATTTATAATAGCGAAGCTGAAATTCCGGTACAGAATGGACGTAAAATGGCGTTTGAAGGAATTTACCTAAATGTATCGGACCCGAAATGGAAAGATGTAAATGGTGATTTCAACATCGATAACAACGATAAGGTGATGACAGGACAGGCTTCACCAAAGATTTTTGGTGCATGGAATAATCAGATTAGTTATAAGAATTTTGACCTATCGTTTCAGTTGTATTTTGCCGCGGGTCATAAGCTTTTAAATAATAGAGCAGCATCACGCTACGATTTCATCAATAATGAAAGTAATAACAGTATTCAATCTGTACGTGAAATTTATCACTGGCAACAAGATCTAGATATCAGTAAATATCCCATCTATAATCCATGGAGTAGTGTTGTTCCTTATCGTGTCGAACAAGACTTGTTCCTAGAGAATGCTAGTTTCTTAAAGCTTCGTACGTTAACGCTAGGTTATGACTTAGCACGTATTGAAGGGGCTCAGAATACTTTTAGATCCTTACGTAGAGCATACATCTATTTGTCAGGTACGAATTTACATACCTGGACGAAGTTCTCTGGAGGAGATCCAGAGCTTGTAGAGTTCAATGGATACTATACAGGCTATGGACTTCCTTTAGCACCAACTTATACACTAGGCCTTAAACTTGATCTATAGATTTTTTAACTAACCAAGATGAAAAGATTAATACGTTATACATTGCTTTCTGTGATGGTAAGTACCGCGGTGGTATTTACCTCCTGTGAAAAGCAATTGGACCAAAAAGCTGCTGACGTTGCCTCGGAGCAGTTGCAGTGGCAAAGTATCTCGGATACTAAAGCCGGGTTGATGGGGATCTATGGACTGATGCGCGCGGCTTTATATGAAGAAAATGGACACTGGATTTATGGGGATTTACGTGCTGGTGATTTCCATTCGTATACGCGGGCTGATTTAGATGCTATTCATGAGCACGACCTAAAAGCTTCTTACCCCTTAATGAAAACATTGACGAACTGGCGCCGCTTTTATGCGGTAATCAATGCGGCGTCGCTCTTTATAGAACGTGCTCCTGAAGTTTTAGAAAAAGATAAACGGTATACAGAAATTAACTTGAAATGGGATGTTGCGCAAGCCCGGGCGATACGTGCCTTCATGTATTTTTATATGACTCGTATTTGGGGCGATCTACCGCTATTACGCAGCTCATTTGATAACGGTGAGTTTTTAGAAAGACCTAAAAACAGTGTCGCCACGATCTTAGACTATGCGGAGAGTGAGCTCCTAAAGGCCGCAGAGGACTTGCCGTATGTGTATAGTCTAGGAACACAAGAGTATTATAACGAAGGTTTTGGGGTGTGGTATGGTGCCTTATTTAATAAGATTACGGCCTATAGTCTGCTCTCGCATGTAGCTGTCTGGGGACAACGTTATATACAGGCTGATGCATACTCTAAGTTTGTGCTGGATAATTATGCACGGATCGGTGTTTCGTACTCTTCCATTGATGTCTTGACCGGATCAAACGGGATCTTTTCTCAACAATATGCTTACGGTCGGATTTTGGGAATCGTTGCTCCATTCTCCTTGAGTGAGGCAACCGTAACGGGGCATATTGAAGATCTAACGCTAGCAGAACCATTGGTGTACAAAAAACACCCCGCATTGTATGTGCCTAAGGACACAATTATTTCCCTGTTCCCAGAACCGAATGATACACGTTTTGGTATTGATACAATTTCTGGATTAACACGTACAAATTATTTTACCAATTATAGCGGGGAGGTGCCCATCTTCAGTAAGATTAAAGTGCTGCGCGACGGTGGAGTATCAAATCCTTCTTATGCTGTTTATGGGTCTACATTGCTTTTCACGCGGCTAGAGGAAA
Source organism: Sphingobacterium psychroaquaticum (assembly GCF_004421025.1). NCBI lineage: Bacteria > Pseudomonadati > Bacteroidota > Sphingobacteriia > Sphingobacteriales > Sphingobacteriaceae > Sphingobacterium > Sphingobacterium psychroaquaticum. The sequence continues at coordinate 1,031,585 of NZ_CP038029.1, forward strand.
TGACTTTATTACGTGCTGAAATTTTGGCGGTACTAAAGCAAGATGCGGAAGCTACACGTCTTTTGAATGTCGTGAAGACTGGACGTAAAATGAAAGGATATACGGACGCCTCCTCCGAGGACTTACTGACGGCCATCTTTCAAGAAAGAAGAAGAGAGCTGATGGGTGAAGGTTGGCGCTGGTATGACTTGGTGCGTTACAACCGACTGCGTGGAGCTGATCCTAAAATCAAAGAGATGATCGAGAAAGAAGGAATCTACTGGCCTATTGCGCAGGAGGTGTTGAACAACAATAAGAAATTGGAGCAAAACGCTTTTTGGAAATAACCATTTAGAAGCACAATTATGAAAAGAACAGCTTATTATATAACCACGTTAATCATGCTACTGGTAGCCTTCACGGCATGTACCAAAGGAGATAACTATTACTACGATTATCAAAACAAAACACAGACCTTCGACGGTACGATTTTACAATATATTGAATCGCAACCAACGGTCTTTGACTCCTTGGTTCTGGTGCTTGATCGCCTGCCGACATTACGTCAAACACTAGGGGATGAAAGTAAAAATTTAACCTTGTTTGCTGTCACCAACCGGAGCTTTGAGATTGCGATTAGCGCAATGAACAACGCGCGTGCACTATCGGGTAAAAGACCGATGTACTTGGAAGATCTTGATCAGGTAGAACTCGACTCAATAACTTCCCGATACATATTGCCGAAAGCCTATGATACAGAGTTTTTAGCTCCTTTCGATGAAGGGCAAACTGTTGAAAGCTTTGGGTTTGCATATAAAATGCATATGCTTTATACGGTAACAGACGCTTCGGGGCTAGTAAATGGTGGTCAGCAACAAATTGCATTTAGTGATGTCAACAACTCGATTTTTCAGCGTTATTGGAAAACAATTAATACCTCTGCCGTAAACTTGAAAACAAAAAATGGCGTGATCCATACGCTCAGTTCAGGACATGACTTTGGCTTTAACAAATTAACCAACAAATTCTCCCAAACAGATGAAGATCAATAAGCTTAAAAACAATAGACTATTCCTGGGGTATATCATTGCATTGATGATCGTAACAGGATGTAAAAAATATATCCCGGAAAATAGAGACTCCCTGGGAGACGAAGTAGATTACTCGGTCAAAGAGTTGACACCAACGCTTGGGAGAAAAACGATATACGAAAACGCAGCGTATGTGGGAACCAATACCTCGCAGCCGTTGAACTTTTCGTTGGTGAATGTGCGGACAACGAAAGGAGAACCGGCTACGGTATTGTTGGATAAGTTTCCCGTGAAAGTGTGGACCAAGGCTTACTTGGGAAATGAAAAGTCATTGGCAGAGATTGAGGCTAAACGGAAAATTGAATATCGTCCGATGTTGGAAATTGGCAAAAACTCGGGAAATCTGATGTTTTGGGATAGTGGGAATTCGAATATCGTAAATACCGTTCCTGATTCCGGTTATGTTTTCGATGTACAGGTAGAGAACTCAGGAGGACGCAAGTTTATCCGTAACTTGAAGTTGAAGCCTTACAAGGAGCGCCCTTATATGCCTTCAATTTACGACCCGGTGACAGGTGTGGCATTGAATTCATTTGTATTCCCTACACGTACCGTTAATCTTTATGGGGAGCGTGAATTGATTTATTCGTCTACGGTACCTGTGTATTTTCGAAAAGATATCGACAATAAAGAACCCGGTAGTTCTTTGACATTCAGTTTTATTGATTCGTTGAATAATCCCGTGGATCCCATGCTGTTTAACATGACCGATTGGGACAATTTAGTACATGGGTTCGATAGAAAGCTGGTAAACCATAAAATGGTCTATAAAGTAGCGTATCCAATGCCGTTGATTACGAAGCCAACACGCTATACTACGGATGATGGGAATCTAGCAGATGTTGCCTTCCGCTACCATAGGGTCGGTTTTGGAGGTTTCCGTCAGGAGTCAGAAATACGTTTGCAGTTCGCCATTTTTGAAGAGGGACACTGGGAAATCCAATTTAGATTTAGAGGAGAAACACCAAAGTTTGCGGACGAAAAATAAGACCAATTAAGAGAAAAATTATGAAAAAAATATATAGTATTTTACTGGTGCTATTCCTTCTCAGTATACAAGGGGTGTATGCTCAAGTTAGTATATCGGGGAAAGTGCAGGACAAAAACGGGCCTGTACAGGGAGCAACCGTTTTCTTGGCATCATCGGGACGCGCTTTAACTTCTACAGATGGGGATGGAACGTTTAAGGCTTCTGTGCCTGCGAAATCAGTTCTGATTTTCAAAGCTATGGGTTTCCAGGAACAACGCCTCACGATTCAGGAAGGACGTACCTCCTATACAGTTACCCTGACGACAGATGATCGTGTGATCGATGGTGCAGTGGTTGTCGGTTATCAAAAGCGTAAGGCTGAAACGTTGACAGGTTCGGCCGTGGTCATTAGCGGTAAGGAGATACAGGATATTCCGGCGGCAAGCTTTACGGATCTTTTACAGGGTAAAGTGGCGGGTTTAAATATCCAGTTGAACAACGGAACACCAGGGATGCGCGGTTCAATGGCTATCCGTGGAGTGTCTAACATCAATGTCCAAGGTTCTGGAAACGATGCGTTCCTGACGCCAACGTCACCTTTGTTTGTAATCGATGGGGTGCCTCTGGATGAAAATACAGGCTATGAATATGGTTTCCAATCAGCATCACCAGGCATCAGTCCGTTGTCCTTGATCCCGTCAGAAGATATTCAGGATATCGTGGTACTTAAAGATGCGCAAGCGACGGCTCTTTACGGTTCCAGAGGTGCGTATGGGGTTATTTTGGTAACCACAAAGCGTGGTAACTCCGTCGTGCCAATCGTACAATATACTTCTCAATTTTTTGTGAACACCGTGCCGCGCTTACGTGATGTGATCGGTGGAGCAGCAGAACGTCGCCTACGGGTATGGCAAATTATGCAGTACGACTCTACGTATGTTGCTGCGATGAAACGCGTAAATGACACACCATTTTTGGCGGATAGTTTAAATGCCTACTACAATAACTCTACGGATTGGCAAGGATGGTTTTACAGAAATACACTGAATCATTCGCAGAACGTTAACGTATCGGGTGGTAATCAAAAGTTCAACTATAAGCTAAATGGTGGTTTCTATCAAGAGAAAGGGATTATCCAGAATACAGGTTTTAATCGCTATACCTTACAGACGAATATGCAATATAGGCCAAGTCCGAAGTTTATGATGTCGGCTAACATCAATACCAGTTTGGGGAAAAATAGTGTGGGTAGTGGTAACGCCTTTTCACAATCGGGGGTAGGACAGGCTGCCAATACTTCATCGCTCATGCCTTCACCGTCTTTTTCATCCTCAAGTAATGCGGCCCTCGCTGCACTGACCATAGAGGATGACAACAAAACGGCCAATGTGGTCAATCAGGTAGAATTACAGTACCAGCCTATTGAAGGGATTACGGCGACCACAACGCTGCAATATAATTACAATTTTTCAACCAAGGATCGTTACTTGCCTGAAGCACTGAATGCCAACAGCTCGGAAGTGTATTCCTACAATGATCGTAGAACCAAGTTGTACAACCGGACCATGCTTTCTTTTACGAAGACATTTGCCGAGAAACACAATGTCTTGCTTTTTGGTTTCACGGAGGTGGAGTTTAACTCCTTCCGTGCGGATGCAATGCGGATGCGAGGAACACCGAGCGACCAAATAACAGTAGGCTTAGGGTACGATACCCGTAACTCACGAGGTGGTACGCTGAACAATATTTCGGAAGGTCGATTACTTAGTTATTCTGGGGCATTGAACTACAACTTTGACTCGCGTTATGTTGCTGAGTTTACGTATCGGATTGATGGTTCGTCGGCCACGGGAAATATTAACCCTTGGTCGCATAACCCTTCTTTGGGTCTCCGTTGGAACTTTAAAGAAGAATCTTTTATGCAAGATATTGATTGGTTATCCTATGGTTGGGTACGTGGAAGCTGGGGTAAGAACATCTCTCCTGGAGCAAGTGTGTATGATGTATATGGTCGCTATACCAGTGGTGGAACGTATAACAATAGACCTTCTACGGAGCTGGGTATGAAGACAGCTCCAAATATCGAATTGTTACCCACAAAAACTACCCAGTTAGGAGGGGCTTTGGAATTAGGGTTTTTCAACAGTCAGTTACAGCTTGTTTATGAAAATTACTATAAGCAAACAGATCAGCAGTTACGAACTAAAAAAATTGCCAATCACAATGCCTTTCAGGAGGTTATGACGAATGAAACGGCGATGGTGAACATGGGACATGAGTTTATGCTGACCTATCGCCCTAAATTCAGTACTAAAGATTGGGATTTCAGCATTAGTGCGAATGGTGCTATTAATAGAGATTACGTGACTTCTTTACCTGATGGGGTACGCCAGCTTACGGAAGTAGATCCGAACGTCACCAATTTAACGACCCTGTTTCGCCTGGGGCTAAATTCGCGTACAAATGTCTTGCTGCATTATAAAGGTGTATATAAATCGGATGAGGATGTCCCAGTAAACCCGCTGACGGGCTTACGCTACCGCTCTGGAAAAGCAACTAACGAGGAAGCTTTCTTCCGTGCAGGTGACCCGATATGGACGGATATCAATGGAGATTATATTTTGGATGAAAACGATTTTGTGTATGTAGGAAATTCATTGCCTTTATTTACGGGTGGTTTTAGTTCTTTCTTCCGCTATAAGGAGTGGGCAATAAACACGCAGTTTGTGTATAGCATAAAACGGGATATCCTGAACAATGCATTAGCCGATCGCTTCCGAAATTATTCTAACCCATCAAACCAAGGAGAGGATGAGAATCCAGGCGCATTGGTACCATTAGATCAATACGACGTGTGGCGGATGGTTGGTGATGATGCATATTTCCCAAATCCATTTGATTTTACGCGTAATAGTTTTTACAACCCATACCGTTACGATCAAACCTTGTTTATGGAGGATGGTTCCTACGTGAAGTTTCAGACGGCTACGCTGTCCTACAACTTTGATCGGGAGAAGTTTATCAGAAGGTTCGGTATTAGTTCCTTACGCCTCTTTTTTACCGCAAACAATATCATAACATTTTCGCGTTACTCCGGACCAGATCCTGAGCTCGTAACGAGTATGGGGCGTGATTCATCCAACGGTTATCCGAACAGAAGAAGTTATACATTGGGCTTAAATATTCAGTTTTAACACGAACAGTCATGAAGAGAAATTATATAAAAAAATCGATAGCATTTGGTTTGGTACTAGGAAGCCTGTTGGTAACCTCTTGTGGGAAGGACTTCTTGAACCTGAAACCTATTGAAGATTTATCCGGGAATAACTACTGGCAGCGTGAAGAAGATGTTATCCAGAATATGAACAGTATTTACAGCACCTTCCGTTCTGCGACGATGCAACAGATTTTCTTTCCGGCAACTGGAGACATGCGTTGTGCGCCGATAAATCGGACATCCGCAACTAGTGGAGCGGGGCGGAATTATATCACCTATGTGCAGATGAACAATCTGAATGCAGCTATAAATGGAGACTTTGCTTATTTCGGATTTACGCAGTTAACAAAATGGGATCGTTTCTTTAAGATGGTACAAGCGGCAAATATTCTAAGTTTTGAAGTGGAACGGATGACTAATCTTTCTGCACAAAAGAAAGCAGCATACATAGCGGAAGCCGTATTTATGCGCAATTTGGCTTATTTCTTTATGGTTCGACTTTATGGAGATGTGCCGTATTATACGGAAGCATATCATACAAGTCCTTTGCCGCGTACAAATATGGTGACCGTGTTGAAAAATTGTTTGGCGGACATGGAAGCACACTACAAAAATATACCATGGACCTATGATGACCCTTCGGTCGTTGCGGTGCGCGCGATGCGTGGATCGGCGATCACATTAATGATGCATATGCATATGTGGGTTGCGGGCTTTTCGGAGCAAGATAAAGAGGCTTCATACCTTAAAGTAGAAGCACTCGGTAAGGAAATTATGGAGGAGAATAATGGGGCATACGAACTCCTGCCACTGGAAAGAACTAAAGAAATTTTCAAAGGACGGACCAAAGAAGGCTTGTTTGAAATCGTACAAAACTTAAACTTTGGTGAAACATTCCACCTGTCGGCTCCATATTCCGATTATGTTCTGCGTTATCCAAACAAGGTTACAACGCGTTCATACCTATACTACGACACGAAGTTTATGGAAGAGCTCTATCCACGTGGCGGACAGGATAAGCGTCAAACAGTTTGGTTTGATGAGCATATTTACAAGACAGATGGTATGATGCAGATGCTCAAGTTTGTAAACGTATTTATGGAAGAGGGGGAAGACTTTAACCCAGATGACAACCAGATTGTTTTTCGTTATGTAGATCCGATTTTATTACGTGCCGAGGCCTTAGCTGAGTTGAATAGAGATGCTGAAGCAAGAGCCGTGGTTAACGTGGTTAGAACAAGAGCTGGAGCGACATTGGCCGTTGCTGAATCTGGCGACGAGCTACGTGATTTTATATGGTGGGAGCGTACCCGTGAATTAATGGGAGAAGGACATTTTTACTATGATCTGGTGCGGACACAAAAAGTAATCAATTCGGATTATACCAGTAAACCAATGAATGTTGTTGCCTTCAAAGCCGGTGGCTGGACATGGCCGATACATACGGATGCATTGAAGAACAATCCGTATATGACATTAAATAATTATTGGAACTAAACCTAGTTAAAGACGATGAAAAGGAATTTAAATTATATCGTGGTTTTTGTGTTTGCCTTCTTGTTGATGGCTTCCTGCAAGAATGATTACTATCAGGATGGCGGAATACATGAGGCCAAATACAATGGTACAATTATGCAGTTTGTAGACTCCAGAAAGGATCTGTTCGATACGCTGGCACAAGTTATTAGGCTAGCGGGATATGATCAGGTACTGAATAGTGAAGAGGTTACTTTCTTTGCGCCTCCCGATCCAACGATTGGCAAATCCATAAAATACTTGAATACATTTCTCTATGCACGTGGGGAAGATACTGTAAAGAACTTGAACCAGATTCGTCCGGAAGTATGGCGCTATTTTTTAGGAAAGTATACACTGAAGGGTAAATATGTATTAAAAGACTTTCCACAATTGGATACAGCCAATATGCAGGCGTTCCCTGGACAAGGATATGTGACTTACGATAAAGAACCGATGAATATCGGGGTGATTTATAATGATGTGAAAACAAAAAATTCAGAGGGTGTGGTGCAAGTTATCAAATATGCGGGCTACCGCCAGCTTCATATCAATGATTTTGGGGGATTTACGATCAGCGGTCTTACTGTAGGTCCTGTGGCGACCTCGGATATTCAACCAACTAATGGGGCGGTGCATGTATTGCAATTTAGCAAGCATAGTTTTGGGTTTGAATCGATGAATTTTGCAGATAAGGCCTATAACGCAGGAATAGGACCATTAAAGAACTAACTAAGAACTAAATAGTAAATTATGAAAAGATATTTGTTTGGAAGACTTGCGGGATTGCTCTTGATTCAGGCCGTATTACTCGGCATGGTATCATGCAAGGACGATCTTACAATCGGTGAGGATCCTTACGCGGGGGGGAAGGAGCCATTTGGTATTTCGTTCCTTAAAAATTATTCCGACCCAGAAATTGCGGAACCGGGGTCTATGGTTACCTTCTTTGTGAAAGGACTAAAAAAGCACGAGGGTAAATTTGAATTTCTGATCAATGATAGTCCCGTGGCTATCGAAAGTGTTAGCGATTCTACTATCACCATTAGAGTGCCTGAAAAGGTAAGCTCCGGATTTAGTATGATTCGCATGGATAATCAGTTTTTCAACGGACCTGCGGTTTACATTGAAGGAAATGTATCTGTTGATGATAACTATAACATTGTAAACGGTTTTAATTATAGTGTCCAAGATATCTTAGGGCACAATGGTGGTCATATCGTCGTAGGGGCGTTTACGAACTTTGAGAACGAAGCTAGTACAACAGTTTTCAGAAATGGGTTCCATTATGTGAACAGCTTAGGGAAATCAGATGCCGCTTTAAATTTTCAAAAGGGTACTATGGGTACGGTGTATTCCATTAACAAACAAGGAAGTAAGTATATAGCTAGCGGTTTGTTTTCGGAATTCAATAAGCGTAAACTAAATAATATTGTGCGTTTGAATAGCGATGGTAAACTCGATAGTATGGTAGTGGATGTCTTGAACCCAACTCCAGAAAGACCGTTGAATGGAAAGGATACAGTGACAGCTTTTAATGGTGGTACCTTTGGCGGTATAACAGGAGGGACGTTTAACATGGGGGATATTTTAAAGAGTTTCCCTGTAACGGATAATAAAGTAGTTGCAGTTGGCGCATTCTCGTACCATTATAAAGTAGATTATAGATACTCATCGCGTGAAAATCGTCGGACTATTATAACACCAGTTCGAAGTGTTCTTCGTTTTAAAGAAGATGGTTCGCTGGATTCGACTTATATGATAAATAATGTAGGCGTAAATGGAAATATTTTAGGTGCGGTGATGCAGGAAGATGAGAAGCTAATTATGGGAGGTACCTTTACTACATTTAATAACCTCCCGGCCAACCGTTTAGTACGGCTCAATTCGGATGGCAAGATTGATCCAACATTTGCTGTTGGAAGTGGGCCGAATGGTGATATTATTAGTATACAGTACAACCCGAATATTAAAAAAATGGTTGTTACCGGACGATTCACTTCGTTCAATGGCGTGCCGGCTCGCGGTGTTGTCGTTCTCGATAAAAATGGACAGGTGGATCCAACATTCACGATGAGAAATGCGGGAACTGGACTTATTACTTTTGCACATATACTGAACAACGGTAGAATTGTCTTATCAGGTGGAATTACAGAGTATGATGGCGTAAAGCGGTCTTCATTACTGATTCTTAACTCGAATGGTGAGGCGCTGCAAAAGTATAATAATATTGGTCTTTTTGCAGGTATGGTTAACTCCTTAGTGGAGACAACTTCGTCCTTGGGAAGGCCTGCTATTTTATTGGGCGGGGATATTTTTCGCGTAGAAAAGAAGCTTGTTCGGAATATTGTAAAATTGGAAATTAAAGAATAAACCTAGAGAATGATGATAGTTAATATACAAGCGATAATGAAGCCGTGGAAATCATTGAACAAGGTTCTTGTTTTTGGGCTCGCTGCGGTTTGTTTTTCTTCCTGTAACGAAGATTTTCCAAACCTACTGAAGGGATATCCTTCGGATATTGCAGCTGATGCTGGCAAGGCAAAAGTACTAATGATCGTGGTAGACGGCCTAAGGGGGCAGGCTATCCAAGATATAGAACCGGCAACCTTAAAACAATTGCACAGAAGGTCTATGTATACTTTCGGTGGTTTGGCGGATACCTCAAAAATAGCGATGACCAATGAAACAGGTTGGGCCAATTTATTGACAGGCGTGGAACCTGCTAAGCATGGGGTTAAGGCGAATGATTTAGGAACCGCCAATCTTGGAGCGTATCCAACGATATTTGGTCGATTGAAAACTCAAAATACCGGATTAAAATCTGTTGCATTTACATCGAATGCTGATCTGTCTACACACCTTACTAAGGATGCGGATAAAAAGCAATCTTTCGCGGGCGATGATAACGCGACCCTAAGTGGTGCCCTGGCAGAAATCCAAACCGGAGATATGGATTTAATGATGGTGCAGTTTGGAGATGTAGAAAAAGCGGGTAAAACGGCAACTTATGAGAGTGACGATCCCGTATATAGTGCAGCTGTTCGGGAAGCCGATGTGAAGATCGGCAAATTAGTGGATGCAGTAAAGAAGCGATCGACGTATGGACAGGAAAACTGGTTGGTCATCGTGACTTCCAATAAAGGAGGTAAGATTGAGTCTTCTGTAGTGGACAATACGGTATATGGTGATCACTCTAGGAACACCTATACCTTGTTTTACTCGCCTAAATTTGCGGAACGCATCATTGCAAGACCGAATTCACAGCAGATTCCTTTTATCGGTAATGCGGTACGATTTACCTATGGTAACCCACCCGTTAATGCCATATTGGATGATGCATCGAAGTTTAATTTTGGTACCGATAAAGATTTTACGATCAATCTTCTTTTGAAGTGTACCAATCCGGGAGGAGGATGGAATTATCCAATTTTCTTTGCCAAACGAGTCGCTGGTTTCTCTGGCAATGGTTGGAATTTCTTTGGAGAAAGTCAAAATGGCAATACCGTATGGGGTTTTAACTCAAGTATGGGAGGTCAGGTTTTTGGAAAGCCTATTAATGACGGGAATTGGCATATTATCACCATCGTCGTTAGTCGATCGGGAGCAACAGATGTTATTAAAGGCTTTACTGACGGAAAGTTTGATATGGAGGTAACTGCTGGTTCAGGGAATGCTGATAATGCAGCCCCTTTAGCTATCGGTAAATGGAACGGAAATGCAAACGAAAGTGCCGATTGGTCGATTGCAAATGTTCAGATTTATAATACGGCATTTACGAATCAGGAGGTCGCTGAACACGCGGGCATAACACATATTGATAATACGCATGCAAAGTATAACAACTTGATGGGGTACTGGCCAGGCTACACAGATGTGAACACGGGGATGTTGAAAGAAAAAACGGGGAGAGCTGGCGATATGCGTCTTACAGGACCGTATTCTTGGGTGAGTTTCTCTGATGTCGCGAGCTACCTTAAACCGCCTATTTCGTATGCTTTTTATCGCTCGGTACCAAACTCTATCGATGTCCCTTTTATCATCTACCAATGGATGGGCGTGATCACGCCGAAAGAATGGGCCCTTGATGGGAAAAGCTGGACACCGACCTTTATTGATATCCGTGATTAACTAAACATTTGAAAATTATGAAATCCAAATACTTAATTTATTGCTTAGCGCTGGCCGGATTGTCGACCGTATTTTCTTGTGGCAAGTATGGCTACGATTTTGAAGATGGCTATCAGCAAGGCGATTCCACAGCATCGCCCATCAATACCGATACTACGATGTTTCTGGCTGATAAGAGTTTGTACGCTAAAGCGCGTGTGTTTCCCGGGCTCGTAGGAGAGAATGTGAAGCGTATTAAAGATACGACCATCACCATGAACCTCAGTTATGAGTACGTGAGTGATTATGAACGTATGGTGCAAGATGTTCCACAGCCCATATTTAGTACAAGCTTGTACGCCCCGGCAGGAGAGTTGATCCGTATCGTGGTACCGCAAGGTGTAATCGGTTTAACGGCGCAGATTGGCGTGCATATGGATAACCTTACCGGAAAGATTCCATTGCGTCGAGATCCAATTATTTATAGTGTGAAGGAATTGTTTCCAGGTACCAACTATATTCGGAATCTTTATGGTGGTACGATCTGGATCAAGCCAAATATTTCACAAAACAATCCTGTCAGCTTGAAGATTGCAGGCGCAGTGCGGGCTTCGGACTTCATCCATAATGTGACCGATGTAGCCAAGTGGCGGGAAGATATCTTGAAAAATGAAGTGCCTTGGTTGGAGCTGCGTTCTAAACGCGTTGTATTCAGTGTGCCACGCAATGCAATAGCTGCCTTGATTCAGGAAGGTAAATTGATGGATATTAATACAGTGATGGAAGAATGGGATACTATTTACGAGAAGGATTATTATGCTTGGATGGGATTGACGACGAATGCATCCGAGCTTAAAAACAAATATCCTACTTTACCGGAGCGTGGTGTGTTGGATATACAATTGACTGGTGGGTATGGGCACTCTGGAAATCCGTGGGTAGCGACAAATGACAGAGGCTGGTTGAACGAATGGGTTGATATCAATACGATTCGGTCGGGACAGAACTGGGGAACCTACCATGAAATTGGACATAACTATCAACAAGTGGGAACATGGAGCTGGAACGGTCTTGGGGAAACCACAAACAACCTATTTGTATTTAAAGGCTTGCACAGAAATGGTATCCATAAGGTAGGAGCTGCGCATCCGGCTTTGCCTACGGCGTTTCCTAAAGCGTTAGCCTATGCAAAACAGAATATCTCTAAAAATCAGCAAGTCGATGGGGTTGCCAATGAGGATGATGCTCCTTTCTTTAAGCTCGTGCAGTTCCTGCAGTTGTTTAATAAAATGAAAGGTAAGAATGGAGAGCCGGGATGGGATTTTATGCCATTTTTGTACAATAAAGCACGTAACGTGGATTACAGCTTTAGCTTGGACGAGGCGAAACGGGACTTCTTTTATCGCACCCTGTGCGAGTATACAGGTAAAGACTATCAACGTTTCTGTAGTGCATGGGGGATTGTGATAAGCTCCTTTGCGCGTAAAGAGATGGCTGCAAAATACCCTTCGATGGATCGGATGATATGGGAGTATAACCCATTGACTGATACGGGCGGGGATGCTGTCTTGAGTCCTAAAGTAGATTACTTTAATACCGAATGGACGATCTTATCGAAAAGTACAGAGGAGCCGACTGGTGAGGGGGCTGCAAACGGACAGGCTATTCGTATTATCGATGGTAATACCAGTACATTCTGGCATAGTCAATGGTCTGCTGCTACAGCGGTTCTTCCGCACACCTTTACACTCGATATGAATGCTACACAGGTTGTAAAAGGGTTTTATATGGTGCCACGCACCAACAGTTCTGGTCAACGACCTAAGGATATTGAAATCCAAATCAGTACGGATAATGTAACATACCGGGTAATTAAACAAGAGGACCTCGCGCCTGGCTTCTCTTTCCAGATGGCAAATAATGCAGATAGAAAGGAGTTTAGATTGAAGAATCGTACGGATGTTCGGTTTATAAAAATATTCTTTAGAAACACGAACCATAGCGGATCAGCGCATCACGCGATGTCAGAGTTTGGAGCGTTTTATGATGTTGATTAAGTAAATATTGACAGTTGATATGAAAAATTTTAAATTAAATATACAAAGTATTTGCATGGCATTGGCAGTACTTGGTGCGGGATTTACTTCCTGCACCAAGTATCTAGACCCAGATCCTACGTATGAAGAATATGAATTGCCGGTAGATACCACGTTGGTGAGTAGAAAAGTGTTGTTGATATCTATAGATGGTTTAGTGGGCAATGAGCTGAAAAAAGACGTGCCAGCTAACATTAAAGGAATGCTCGATAATAGTAAGTATTCGTATGAATCTATTGCGGATGAAAATACATCGGATCCTGCCTCTTGGGCAACCTTGATGACAGGAGTGAGCCATAATAAGCATAACATCAGTTCGGAGTCGTATATCCCGGCACCTAATCCAAATAATCCCCATGAGAACGAGGCTTTTTATCCTTCCGTTTTTTATCGGATACTGGAACAGGCTCCGTCAAAAAATACAACGGCCATTACGCAAGATCAAGGTCTTGGAAATGTATTGTTGATGGATGCGGGAGAGAACATACTTACCAATACGGATGAACAGACACGTGATAAGGCCATAGAGGAGTTGAAGAAAAATAGTACCGATGTTTTGTTTTTGCAATTTACCTCAGCCTTGAAGGCAGGTAAAAACTCTTCCTTCTCTTTTGATAGTCCAGAGTATAAAGAGGCAGTTTCTAAGCTGGATGGCTTTATCGGAGAAATTAAAAAAGCAATGGAGGCACGTCCAAATTTCCGTAAGGAAGAATGGTTGTTTATCGTGACATCTAACCATGGGGGTATCGAAGATGGTTATGGTGGGTCGAGCTTTCAGGAGCGAAATACCTTTACACTGTATCACAACAAACTGTTTAAAGAGTTGGAGCTGCGGGCTGATATGTTTGTAGCGCCACGTTTCTATGGCTATGATTTGGATAATATCAATACGGACAAAGCAATGCGTGGCCGCAATACTACGGTAGCTCCCGAAGAAGTAAATTATAATGTGAATAGAACAGGAGAAATTACCGTAGAGGCAAAGATTAAAATAAATAAAAATGCGTCAGGTAATTATTCTTATAGTTGGCCTCCTTTTTTGAGTAAAGTAGCGGCACGTAGTGGAAGTACAACTGGATGGTCCCTTTTCCGATCCGGTAACAATGTAAACTTCTTCGTGGCCGATGGATCCGACAAGATTGAGATCACGGGAGGACCTGTCGGTGTGGACGAGGTATGGACGCATATCACAGGTACTTTTTCCAGGGTAGATGGTGTGCCAACAGGAAAATTCTATGTTAACGGTACCCTTGCATCCAGTGATAAAAAACCATTACTCAATGTCGGAAATATTGCTTCGACTAGTCCATTGACATTTGGATACCAACAAGAAGTATTCTCGACGGCTTATCTGGATTTCTATATGACGGATGTACATATTTGGAACGTAGCCTTAACAGATGCGGAGGTACTTGAAAATGCCAGACGTATTGGGGTACCGGCCGATCACCCTCGGATTAAGAATTTGGTGGGCTATTGGGCGCTTGACGATGGAGAGAATGTCTTTAAAAATAAGGTCGCTGGGATGCCAAACCTACCGGTGTGGGGGAAAGCTAGCTATAACGTGTTTGGTAATAACTTACCTTATGTTGATCCAGCCAAAGCTATCTTGATTAAAAGTCAGGATGTTATGCCTCAGGTATTATATTGGATGCATGTAAATGTTCGTGATAACTGGGGATTGGAAGGACAGAACTTCCTGAAGAATTATGAAATTGAATTTTTGAAGTAAAAGACTAAACCTATGAGATATTTCAAATATACTTTTGGCGTGGCCGCGATGTTGGCCGTGATGTTGGCCTGTGATAAAGATAAGCTTCTTCTTCCGACGCAAGTGGAAAATCCAGAAACAGAAGCACAAACAATTATTTCAGGTCCTTCAAACATGAAGCTATCGGGGACTTATGATCTGAAATTTCGGATTCAATGGTCGGGAGTTAGCGATCGGGTAGCAAAAGCTGTTGTGCGTTACGAAGAGGCTAGTGGTAAAAAAGAAATTGAAGTGACCGACTTTACGAAAGATTTAATAATCCAGGCGGATCAGCTTCGCGGCTACAGTTTCGATGTTCATTTTGTAGCAAAAGACGGTACATTGTCTAAAACGGTAAATCGCACTGCGCTGAATAAAACATATTTAGTCGATTACCTTCGAGATAATTTCGAGCTTTCGAAAGAGTTTAGCAAACTCCGCGTGATTTGGGCCAATGAATCCAGTACACCTGTTACGGCTGATGTGGCTTATACCACGCAAGGAAAGACTTACAACCTACAGGTCGAGAATTCGACGGCATTACAGGATACCTTGGAAACAATAGCCTTAACAGCTGGGAAGGTCGATTTTAACGTTCGATTTAAAGATGGTACAGGGCGAGAGAGTGTAGTAAACACTAGTTTTGTGATGGTGGATGAGAACTATGTGACGGCAGCGCAGAAATCCAAATGGATTGTTGCGGTGTCAAATCAGCACAGCGCTGATCTTGGAGCTAGTAAATTATTTGATGGAATAACCACGGGTGATAACCACTGGCATACAAACTGGTCTCCAGATCCGGCCAAGCCGGAGACAGTTTTCCCACATGAAGTGGAGATTACTTTAGAGGAATTAATCTCGATTCAAGGATTGACTTTGTATAATAGAACAGGCGGCTCGAATGATGGTGTGAAAACATTTGACGTTTATGTTAGAAGGAAGTTTGAAGACGAGTATGAGAAAGTAGCGAGCGATTTGGTACAAGAGATGGCTCGTGGCGGTAAAAAATCATTTGTCATACCGACAACGAAACCTATTCGGATGGTGAAGTTGGTATTTAAAGATGCATGGCCTAGATCTGGCGTTGCAGGACAATATGCGCACCTCGCTGAAATCGATCTGAGAGGAATG
This sequence comes from Sphingobacterium psychroaquaticum, assembly GCF_004421025.1. Lineage (NCBI taxonomy): Bacteria > Pseudomonadati > Bacteroidota > Sphingobacteriia > Sphingobacteriales > Sphingobacteriaceae > Sphingobacterium > Sphingobacterium psychroaquaticum. The sequence goes on from NZ_CP038029.1 coordinate 1,047,444, forward strand.
CTAGAATAAAAAGATTTATTTATCATTCTTACAAAAAGAGAAGGCTGGGATATCCCAGCCTTCTCTTTTTGAGAATAGGTCTAAATAACGTTGATTTTCTTACCATCCCAACCAATCGCTTGAACTGTTGTTGTGCCGGTAGGAATATGAACTATAGTCTTTGAAGCATCCGGTGAACCAGCACCCGTGAAAGCAACTTTGACCAATTTATTACCCGACCATGTTTCAAAGGCAACGGCATGCTGCCACTGGCTATTATCCACAATAATCTTTTCACCTTCTTTAATAAACCCTTTTCCAGTATCTCCTTTCAGCGGAAGTTTATTTTTGTAGATATCCGTTGAATTTGCGGTGATATAATGTAGAACGGGTGTCGAAGGTTTAGGAAACTTAGACGCATATTGTTTTATTTCATTGATATCAGCTTCCGTAATACGCATGCGACCTACTGTATAATCGTCGACAATGTAATCGATAGGAGCGAGAATGCCCGATTTCTCAAAAAAGTCAGTAAGATCCAAGCGTGCTGCGTCACATGCATTTTTTACAAAAGCTAACTGATAAAACTTGTCCCCCGCATCTCCGGCATCCTCTTGCTGAGCAGCCTTGTTAAAAATGTCGGCATAAAAATCCTTTTGTCCCCAGCTATTGCCGGCACCGGCAACCACAAAATACAACTGAAGCTGCCAAAGCGGAACAAGTTTGACAAAATGATCACCACCCCAGTCGCGTGGCCTCTCACGCTCCCAACGGTCTGGCCCCGCTTGTGTAAGCCAAGGCTGTTTATGTACAAAAGCAGATTCCATATAGGCTGTTATACGTCCTCCAACCTTTCGCTCATCGTAATCTTTTAAAACTTCACGTTCCAGTTTCGGTTCCGTTGTGTTATAAAGGTACTGTGTCCAAACGGAATAGATGTTATTCGTCACTTCAGTTGTGCCGACCCATTTCATATGCGGACGTACTTGGTTCACATGGCCAAATTCATGCGCTACGCCCCACGAGTTCTTGCGTAAGTTCGGTATGTTCGCTACACTTTGCATCGTATTGTCATGAAAGGCAGCACCTATATGATCGGCATGCATGAAGCCTTCCCAAATAACGCGTCCAAACATATGGTTCTTTGGTTCTTTCTTATACTTCACCAATCCCATAATCTCATGCTGAATCGTGATGAGTGAATCATACAACTGCATCAGTTCAACGCCATGCGACGGATTTTCTTTCTGCAGCGATTTTACGGAATATGCCAGGTGAACTTTTTTACCCACCAAATCAACCACCGGACCATAAGAACCTGCCAGCATGCGCACATAATCTGCGTTGTTGTTTTTAGCAAGATTAAAAACCCCGTTTACTTTTCCCGATAAAATATGCACCTCCACATCAGCTTGTTTCTTTCCGTCTGTAAAATACTGAATGTAGCTGTTCCCTTTATTTTTTACCTTAAAAGTATTGTATCCTGGTTTTAACGGATAACTTTCTTGTTTAAAATTTTTGTCATCCCAATTGACCACAATGAGTTTGATGTCGGGATTTGCTGTTTTTGATAACCATATGACCGCTTCGTCGTTCGCATCAAAGTAGATACCCGTCGGATTTTCATAGGCCGAATAAGAACTGGTCTTCATTTGTGAAGCCAATAGTTTTGGATTCGTGTAGCTGCTATAAGAACGTAGGCGTTGTTTTAGTGGGTAGGTGTGGTTGAAAAGATCCGTAGCCGCCTGTTGTATACTTGAAGAACTAATGGTGGAGATCTGTTGTAACGTTACATTTTTTTTGAGTTTGGTTAGGTTCTGGTTTTGGAATACGCTGAGATCTTGCGGTGATTGCCCAATGGCGTAATAATGGGCCGCTAAAAGCAACCCAAAAAGTAAGGTTTTCTTCATAATTTTTTTTGTGTAAAATAAGCATTGTTAAACGATGTTTTGTATCCGTTTTAAACGCAAACGATTGTGTAAATAGTTTATTACTAGTTTTTTAATTATTGATTGTTCATGTTGTTAAAAAGAGTGAAATAAATTCTTGTTGTGGAGAAATTTACACATCTTAGCTTATCATTTAACCAAGATGAACAACTAATTTAATGAGACAGATACTCACCCTTGTATTTATATTTGTGCACGTTTGTTTTGCACAAAAAGCAACGAAAGAAACCTTTATTGTCGCTATTGAAAGGAACAGTACGGGTGCTAAAGGAGTTCAGGAGACTTACTATATAGCCTTGCAAACTTTAGGTCAAGCAGCGAGGGGTGGCCAACAGATGACCTATACGATTGAGGACTTGGAGGTTCGTGATGCCGCGGATTCGATGTTAAAATTTTCCTATAGGGAGCAGGTGATGGAACCTGACTTTATGAACTCATCTCGTGCCGTCGAATACATGTGTATGCTTAACAAGCCCATACCTTTCCTTGTGCAGGATGGGATTCCTAAATTAGATTCTCTTCCAGTCCGTCAATATATAGAGAAACAGCTGGATCACTGGGTCATCGAATCAGAAGTAGGTACGCAACTTGTTGGGAGCATCTATTCAAGCCTCAAAGAGCTGATGCATCACCTTTATTTTTCCAATCTATCGAAAAAGTTTAAACCAAAATTTGTGGGAAAGACGGCTGTCGTCGATAATACGACGTATGCGATTTTGAAGAACGGAAAAGGAGAACGCCAGGTTTCCTTCACGAAAACGGATAGCACATCGACACAGCAAGCTGAAGTACGTTATGATCCCCGTAACGCGATGATTAAAAAGTTAGACAGCAAGATATCATTTTCTTTAAAGATTGATAACAGACAAATTAACGGAGAGACGAACTTACATGTTGAACAAACGGCCTATATACGGAAAGGAAATGTTAGAAGTGATTATTTAGATATGTTGATGCGGGGAAGCTATTGGAGCGATGCCCTGAAAGAGAAGGGAAAAACCGATAGCTTGAAAGTTGAAAAGTACATCGCCAGCTATGAGCCGAATTATAGTAATAATCGACTATATGCTGGGATGAAGTTAGGGAGTTTGCAAAAGGCAGACAGTTATAAACGCTATCGGGCAGAATTGAACCATATGCCCATTTCTTTATTAAGGGGAACATTTCACTTGAGCAATAAGCTTAATGATGAGGGTCTTTCTATGGAAGATTTGACTGATCTTATTCCTCTTTTACGTGAGGGAGATTTATATGATTTCCTACACAATACATTAGCACAACGTCTCCTCGATAAACAAAATAAACAAGCATTTGCTACCTTATTGCATATCAATGCTAATATGACGGCTAAGGAAAAATTAGAAACTGATCCATTGGTGTTTTGGGCGAAATCGCTAAGGGCACCGCAGATGGACAGTGTGCAGTATTGGCAAAAGATAATGCTCGGGTGGGATCAGGAAACATGGAATAAAAGTAATGCCGGACGCTATGCATTGTTGCTTCAGCAGATTTTGGTAAAGAAAAATCTAAACCATGATGCCGACTTGCAGATGATCATTGATAAGATTCAACTATTAGTTGAAGATCCTGAAAATAAAAGAAGGTTAACGCATAAGGGCTTATTGGCATATGCGTATTACCTCCAGTATGAAACAAAAGTAAAAACTAATGAAGAGCAATCTTTAGCTTCTTTGGAAAGGGCCGCCTTCTATTCGCCAAAAGGGGCGGCAGACAAAGCGCGCGAAAGTTTTTATGATCGTGTTTTTCTCCTGTCGAAGGAAAACTATACGAATGACTATATAGAAGAGCTCAGCAAAAGGGGGCAATCCGATGTGGCCCTTGAAAAACGTGTGCAGGAGTTTTTGTACAACCCTACTGATGGTTATGATGATCTGGCTACTTTCTACACCAACTTGAAGGGACGAGCGGCTTTTGTCACTTTCTTCAAGCAGGAAATTATCCCACAGCTCCCTAATGCACCAGATTTTGTTTTGTATGATTTGCAGCAAAATAAGGTGGCGCTTGAAAACCTAAAAGGAAAGTGGTCGTTGATAGATTTTTGGGGCACATGGTGTGGTCCCTGTGTGGCAGAGATGCCCAAAATAAATAAGTTTTATACAGATAATCAGGATAAATCGAACACTAATATTAATTTAATTACGATAGCTTGTTACGACACGGCGGACAAGGTTCGAACCTTTTTAACAAACAATAGTTATTCTATTCCGGTACTCCTGTCGGATGATAAAGTGCAACACGATTATAAGGTGCCAGGATATCCAGCAAAGTATATTATTACACCTGAAGGAAAGATGATTCCCGTACGTTTTGGTTTCGATTGGCAACCATTCCTCGCTAAATTGGCATCGCTTTAATGACGTAAATCATCGATGTTTGCGTAGAACAGCAAGTTTAGTTAAGTTTACTGCATATATACTAATGTTTTTAAGTGATGGACTATATATTCAGACAAGCAACCCTAGCCGATCATGCCGCAATTTGGGAAATTATATCGCAAGCTATCTTACGGCGTAAAGCGGATGGCAGTAAGCAATGGCAGGATGGGTATCCAAATCCTACGGTTATCCAAAGTGATATAACACGTGGAATTGGTTATGTCTTGGTTATTGGTGAAGAAATTGTGGGGTATACCGCAATTCTTATCAATGATGAACCTGCTTATGATGAACTCGAAGGGACCTGGCTAACTACAGGTGATTTTGTGGTGTTTCATCGGGTGGCGATTGCAGAGCAACAGCTGGGAAAAGGACTCGCAAAGCTCTTACTTCACCATATTGAAGAGTTCGCTTTACAACAAGGTATCTATAGTGTTAAAGCTGACACCAACTTTGATAATCCGGGTATGTTGAAAACATTCGAAAAACAAGGGTATGTTTATTGTGGTGAAGTAACTTTCCGGGGCGCCAAGCGGAAAGCATATGAGAAGGTCTTGCGATAAAGAGACTGTAGCTGTTCTTTTTCTGCCATTATTGTACGTGGTTATTCACACATTTTTGTTACTTAATGAAATATTTTGTGAAAGATGTAAAAGAAAATAAACTTTTTTCTCTATGTTTGGAATCGGACTAATAATCAACCGATTCTAAACTAAAATACGTATGAAGTACTACTATCTCCTTTTGCTCGGGCTCTTCGTTAGTAACTTATGTCGAGCGCAAGAGGAAAGAAAGGAAGTTGTATCGTTCGAGGATGCTTATAAACGAAATTATCCTATTACTAAGCTAGCTGGACAACGACCGCGGGTAGATGGAAGGCTTGATGACGATATCTGGCAGAATAAAGGTGTCTGGTCCGAGATTTTCTCTCAAGTCATACCGTTTGAACGAGCACATACGGATTCCTGGACAAGGGTCAAGATTTTTTATGATGACACCAACCTTTACGTAGGCGTATACTGTAAAGATAAACACCCAGAAACGATGAATGCTTTTATCGGGAATCGGGATGATAATAGTAATGGGGATTTAATCAGTATTGCCTTTGACACCTACCACGATTACCGGGTGGCGAGTGAGTTCAATATTAACCTTGGAGGAAATAAAACGGATCTGACGGTAACCGATAAACTATCGGTCAACTTGAGCTGGAATGCGGTATGGGAGGGACATACCCATATTAATATGCCGGACTCTAGTTGGACGGCAGAGCTTCGAATACCATTCAGTCAACTTCGTTATAACCAAAAAAATAGCGATGGTATTTGGGGATTGCATGTGCGACGGATCATTCGGCGAAATAATGAGGTACAGAACTGGAGCATGATCCCTATTAAAAATAATGGACATGTGTTTTCTTTTGGCGAGATGCATGGAATGAATGCTCTTCCAAAGCCGCGAGGAATAGAATTTTTGCCTTATACGATGGCCAAGTTCACCAAAGAGCCTAAAGTCGTTGGGAGCCCCTATCAAACGGGGAGTAAATGGGGGAAAAATGTAGGTTTGGATGCTAAGTTTGCCTTGAGCGATTTTACGCTTGATGTAACTATAAATCCAGATTACGGACAGGTGGAACTTGATCCTTCGGTGATGAATCTTACAGCCTATGAAGTTTACTATGATGAGAAGCGCCCTTTCTTTTTAGAAGGAAAACATATTCTTGAATTTGACAACAATGACGGGGGAATGATGTTCTATTCCCGACGTATTGGCGCTATGCCTTCCTATCAGCCACGTGGCATCGATAATAATACAAGCTTTGCCGCGACGCCAAAAAATATCCCAATCTTGGGCGCGATGAAGCTCACCGGAACAAATCGTAACGGGGTGACGGTAGGTTTTTTACAGAGTGTTACCGCACAGACTTCCTCGGCGGTAACCCGCGATGGTGTTGCGCATACGGAGGTAACGGAGCCTTTAACAAACTATACGGTGGCACGCGTACAGAAAAACTGGAACGGTAATACATTGGTCGGAGGAATGGTGACTGCTGTGAACAGGAAACTAAATGAAAACTACCTCAAGGATGCGCTTGTTGCCAACGCTTTTACGGGAGGCGTAGATTTTACGCAATATTTTGCTAAGCGCTTGTATTACATTGATGCAAAAGCAATGTTTAGTACGCTTCACGGTTCATCTCAAGCTATTCTAAATACAAAACTAAACGCTGCCCATTATTACCATCGTGCGTCGGGACTTCCTTATTTAGATCTTGAACCCGATGCACGGTCCTTACAAGGAACCAGTGGTTTTATTAAGGCTGGAAAGAAAGGTAATGCGCAGTGGAATTTTTCACAAACATTTAGTTGGGCTTCTCCCGGATTTGATCTCAATGATGTCGGCTTTATGAAGCAAGCGGACTATAAACTAAACGAGTCCGAAATTGCCTTTCGAAAGACGGATCCCTGGGGTCCATTCCGCTTCGCGGGGATTAATTTCACGCAAAAAAATGTATGGAATTATGGGGGAGATGCGATGAATAATGATGTTGCTATTCGTTGGCGAAGTTTAAGTATCAAACGACGCATTGAGATGGATATCAAAGAAACATTTAGTTGGAATACGGTGGATAGCCGCCGTTTACGTGGAGGGCCTGACATGCGATATAACTCCAATTTTGAGACGAATATTGCCTTGAGTACAGACCGTGCCAAGCGTATTATGTTTAAATTAGACTACAATGGACGCCATTATTTGGATGAAAAAACGGGATACAATGCAATCCACCCGAGTATGGTCTTTCGATTGGGGAATCATGTGCGGTTAGCGGGGCAGTTTAATTATGCGTGGAATACAGATAATATACAGTATGTAAGCACGGTTGTACCCATGGGCGGTCCGACGACAAATCCAACGGAATATATTTTAGGACGTATGGATCAGGAAACCTACGGTGTAACCCTCAATATGCAGGTTAACGTGACGCCGGATGTATCTATTCAATTTTATGGTTCACCCTTCACGTCGGTTGCTAAATATGATCAGTTTAAATTGGCCAGCGATACAAAGGCGCGTAGATATGGAGATCGCTTTATCGCGTTTGCAGAACCGGAGGTACAGTTGGAGGAAGGTTTTTATACCGTAGATCATGCGGGTAAAAGTTTGCGGTTTAAAGATCCTAATTTTAGTTTCAACGAGTTTCGTTCTAATTTGGTTGCGCGGTGGGAGTACTTGCCAGGATCAACGGTTTATTTGGTTTGGGAGCATAATCAGTCTTATCGCGATGCTATTTACCAACCAGGCTGGGGAAATAATCTTGACCGTTTGTTGGGATTCCCGGCGAGCAATACATTTATGATGAAATTGAATTATTGGTTCAATTTATAGAAAAATTAATTTCCTGTTAGGGGGAATTTATATATATTTGGAGCGAAAGAAGACTAAAAGCCTGGGATTCTTGGTAATATATTGTTAGTTGTTGTGTTTGCTACCTAACAAAAAAAGAAACCAATAAACATGAAAAGTATTCGTAAGCCAGCTCTGCTGGCTTACTCTCTTTAAAATCTATGTTAGATATGGATAAAAGAAAAGATGAACCTGGAAATTACAATGAGACTAGTTATGAAAAACATGCGAACTGGTATCATTCGTTATTTCCCGACGATGCACAGAAAATCGCAGCACTTGAAAATATTCGCGATTATAAAGGAACAATAAATCACTGGTTGCAAGAGGTTTTTTTTAGTGCTTTAAAACCATTTATAGCCAATAAAAAGGATCGTTGGCTTACGGTGGGTGATGCGTATGGACATGATGCTATGTACCTTTTAGAAAATGGTGTAGAACAAGTTCTTGCGAGTGACCTGAATGATAATTTTCTACAGTTTGCACAGCAATTGAAATTAGTGAATGAATTTGCGGCAGAGAACGCAGAGAATCTTTCGTTTGCAACAAATAGTATGGATTATATTCTGTGTAAAGAAAGTTATCATCACTTTCCTCGTCCTTACGCCGCGTTGTATGAGATGATTCGCGTCGCAAAAAAAGGCATTATTATTATAGAACCGCAAGATCCGATCAGTAAGATGCCGCTCTTGTTGTTTGCAAGTAATCTGTTGGAGAAGATAAACCAAAAGCTTATTGGCAAAATTTGGAAAAATCGATTCTCGTATGAACCGGTCGGTAACTTTGTTTATAAAGTATCTGAAAGAGAGTTTGAGAAGTTTGCAGCAGGCTTAAACTTACCACTGGTTGCAATTAAAATGTTAAATCCTAATTTCTGGTTTCCTGGAAGCAATAGGATGCTCGCACATAAGTCCGAAAAGGCTTTTAAAAAGATTCTTTTCAAGAAAAAATTACGAGACGTACTGAGTAAGTGGGGGATTGTACCGTGCCAGACCCTGAGCATTGTCGTGTTTAAAGAAATGCCTGATCAACAGATGAAAGAAAGACTCTCAGCGGCTGACTATAAACTGATAGAAATCCCCACAAACCCGTACTTATAAAAACATATTTTTCTCCGTTTTTATTGCGATGTTGCGGCATGCTTTGCTGCGACATAACCGAAGACAATACTTTGCGCAATTGTTCCGCCAGCGCCAGGATAGCTGCGTCCGAAAACATTTGCAGCGTTATTCCCAATAGCATAGAGACGTGAGATTGGTACGCCATCTTCACGCAAAACTTGTGCATATTCATTGGTCATCACGCCACCACAGGTGCCGAGATCGGAAAGTACCAATCGTAAGGCATATAGCTTGCCTGTTAAGGCACGGAGATTAGGGTTTGGGTGTACCGTAGGGTCACCATAGTAGTGGTCGTAGGCACTTTTACCCCGTTGGAAGTCTGGATCGGCACCGGCTTCTGCAAAGTCATTATAACGTGATATGGTTTCTGCTAGTCCCTCCGCAGGCACATTAATTGCATGTGCTAATTCAGTAACTGTTGTCGCTTGATGGACAATGCCAGCTTGATACCAGCTTTTTGGAAAAGGCATCCGTGGAAATATGGATCCTGCGATCAGGTAATTGTTTTTATAGAACTGATCAAAGATAAACCACATCGTCTGTATAGGCTTGCCACCAGCTTCTTGTTTACGAATAAACTGGCCAAAACTCATATAGTCTGTTGCTTCGTTAATAAATCGCTTTCCTTCTTCATTGATAATCAGACTGCCTGGGAGAGAACGCTCCGCGAGGAGGATCATCGGTTTTTCGCCTTTGGAAAGGGGGGCGACTGCAGGAAACCACCAGGCTTCTTCCATCAATCCTGTTTGTACGCCTAGCGGTTCTACAATATCGAGTGTGTCTCCCATATTTCCTGCAGCACCCATACTCAGGTCATCCACGATATAAGGTGATTGATATTTCTGTCTTTTGATTAGATTATGGTCAAAGCCACCTGCAGCGAGGACTACACCTTTACGTACTTGTATGGTAAATTGTTCACCGCGTTGCTCCACAACGGCCCCGATTACTTTGTTGCCATCTGTATTTAATCGAATCAAGCGGGTATCTGTCCAAACGGGAACCCCAGCGCGTAGAAGTCCGGCGAACATACCTGCTGCGATCGCTTGGCCGCCGGCAACGTATTTTCGCCCCAATAAAAGGCCACCCACCCCCTGTGCTAGTCTTTTGAGGATAAGGGGAAATGCTTTAAATGGACGACGTAACATCAGGTTCATCCATTTATAGTCCGCACCCGTGACGGGCATCGGAACAGGGGCTTCCATGGGACTACCCCGAAAGCGGTGACGTTCGGCACCTAGCTTGGAGATATCAAAAGGTTTACATTCGCAGCTTCGTCCCAAAAGATCGCCTCCTGGTTTTTCGGGATGGTAGTCGGCATAGCCTTTGGCCCAGAAAAAATGCATGGGTGTGGTACGCAACAGCATATCAACGGCGGCAGCTCCATTGGAGAGGAAGGCGTGACGTCGTACTGCTGAGCTGTTGTCGCCAACCAAGGCATCGAGATATTTCTTTGCTTTGTCTAGGTCGTCTGTGGAGCCGCTCTCCAGTAATGTACGATTGGCTGGAATCCAGAAGGCTCCCCCGGAGAGGGCTGTAGAACCGCCTACAAATTCTGTTTTTTCGATAACGAGACATTCCAATCCCTGTTCTTGGGCGGCTAGTGCTGCTGCCATACCGGTGCCAGATCCCATGATGAGAAGATCGATGGTGCAATCATTTGCTTTTGGACCTATAGGTGCCCTATTTAATGGTGTTTTGCTCATATTCTTTTATTGTTTATAAGGTGTCGTCCAGATAAAACGAGACATTTTAGACAGATTTGAGAAAAGGGGGTATCGTAATATAACCTTTTTTGTGCAATAAAACGAAGCGTTGTTTTTGTTTATATATTGATAATCAATGTTTAATGTTGTTTTTTTCTTGTCGTGACAAAAAAAATGACGATAAAATGTAGTAACTGCATTGCAGATTTAAAAACTGCTCGTACATTTGGCTTGTCAAATGAGAGTATTGGTAACATTGGTCCTATCGTTGTTTTTCCTTGTCGTAAAAGGGGAGCAAGTGCATCTTTTCAAGGTGCAGCATATAGGATTCTGTGACCATATTGTGGTGAACAAGATTCGACAAGAACAAATTCACGCACACAAGACCATGCACCTGAGTAAAGGGTTAACTCCGATGAGTAGAGAGAGTGACTCCCTGACCGAGCTTACAGAAGATCTCCAAGATCTACAGAATATGAGTTTGCGGGGCAAAGATTTACTATTGTTCAGTTATGTCTTTCTCCTCAGTTGGTTTCCCTTATCATTCAAGAATAAATTTCCCTTTAATTGGCAATGGCCTATAGTTGCCTCTTATAAGTATATTCTGCAACGGGTTCTTCGAATCTGAAAATAAAAAATATCTTCTCGTCAATGCACACTTGAAAGCATACGGATATGCCTGTTTTGTTTAGGTAAATCGTGGGTTTTATTCATTTCTGTTGCCTTGACGACGTCTTAAATTTGATCGATAGTCAACGATCATCCTTATCCTTATTTTTTATTTTTATTCCATTTTCAACAATGAAAAAAATTGGTATTGCGCTTGTAGCGAGTACGTGTTTGGTGGTAAGCCTATACAGTTGTACGCAATCAAAAGCAGAGAAAGAAGAAGAACACGTGGTTTACCCCACAACACACCCAGTACGGGTTGATACAACATTTAACAAAGAGTATGTGTCGCAAATCCGTTCGGTACGGAATATTGAAATCCGGGCCCTGGAAAAAGGGTTTTTAGAACAAATGTATGTAGATGAAGGACAGAATGTTCATGCCGGACAGTTGCTTTTTCGTATTATGCCAAAGCTCTATCAAGCGGAATATTTAAAAGCACAAGCCGAGGTGAAGGCCGGTGAAATTGAGGTTCAAAATGTTAAGATATTGGCTGAAAAACAGATTGTTTCTCCCAATGAATTGGCACTTGCCCAAGCGAAATTAGAAAAGGCGAAAGCGGAGGTAGCTCTTGCTAAATTCCATTTATCAGCAACAGAAATTAGAGCGCCTTTTGATGGAGTTATTGACCGTATCCCATTGAAATTGGGAAGTTTGGTCGATGAAGGAGAGCTCCTTACGAGCTTATCCGATAACAGCCAGATGTTTGCGTACTTTAATGTCTCTGAACCTGAGTACCTGGATTACCAAAACAATGCCACAGCCCAACAGAACAAAGATGTTAAGTTGCTACTCGCTAATAATCAACTGTTGAAATATCCGGGACGTGTCGAAACCGTAGAAGGAGAATTTAATAGTGAAACCGGCAATATTGCCTTCAGAGCCCGCTTCCCAAATCCTGATCGATTGCTTAAGAATGGGCAGACGGGTAAAATTCAAATGCGGGTACCACTGGAAAAGGCCTTGGTGATTCCGCAGAAAGCTACGTATGAAGTGCAGGATCAAAAATATGCTTTTGTCGTCGATGCACATGGGGTGGTGCATAGCAGGCTAATTGAAATTAGTCACATGCTGCCCGATGTATATGTGGTGTCGGCTGGACTTTCTGAAAATGATCAGGTTTTATTGGAAGGGCTACAGAAAGTAAAAGACGATGAGCATGTGCGTACCAAGCTGATGGATCCTAAGTTTATTCTAGGAAATCTCCGGTTAAAATCTGAATAGTCACTTAAATCAAGAATTGTTATGTTTTCTAGTTTTATAAGAAGGCCTGTACTATCTATTGTAGTATCCTTGATTATTGTGTTCTTAGGCGTGATTTCATTGGTTAAGCTGCCGATAACGCAGTTCCCGTCCATCTCACCACCTAAGGTCAATGTTAAAGCTGAGTATCCGGGGGCCAATGGAGAGTTAATGATTAAGGCGGTAATTATTCCTTTGGAGCGGGCCTTGAATGGAGTGCCAGGGATGAAATATATTACCTCGGATGCGGGAAATGATGGGGAAGCCACGATTCAGGTTATTTTTAACCTGGGCACGGATCCTAATTTGGCGGCCGTAAATGTGCAAAACAGGGTGTCGGCGGTCATCAATAAACTACCGCCATTGGTGGTTCGTGAAGGGGTGAAGATTACGCGTGAGGAATCGAATATGTTGATGTATATCAACCTCTTCAGTACGGATAAAAATACAGATCAGAAATTTCTGTTCAACTTTGCGGATATCAATATCCTTTCTGAACTGAAACGGGTCGATGGGGTGGGTGTTGCCGATATTCTGGGAAACCGGGAGTATGCCATGCGGATTTGGTTAAAACCAGATCGGATGATGGCCTATAAAATATCAGCCGAGGAGGTGATGAAGGCATTAGATGAGCAGAGCTTGGAAGCTTCGCCAGGAAAGGCTGGAGAGAGTTCGGGTAAGCGTTCGCAGTCTTTTGAGTATGTCTTGAAATACCCGGGACGGTATAATACCCAGGAACAGTATGAAAATATTATCCTTCGCTCAGATCAAAATGGAGAGATTCTTCGGCTAAAGGACGTGGCTAACATCGAATTTGGTAGCTCGCTGTACGATCTTTACTCCAATTTGGATGGTAAACCTTCTGCGGCGATTGTTGTCAAGCAATCATACGGAAGTAATGCAAGCGATGTAATCAAGAATATCAAGACCAAGATGGAGGAGCTGAAGACAGGAACATTTCCCAAAGGAATGGACTATGAAATCAGTTATGATGTGTCTAAGTTTTTGGATGCGTCCATGGAAAAGGTTGTCCACACCTTGGTCGAAGCCTTTGTTTTGGTTGGTATTGTGGTGTTCCTTTTCTTAGGAGACTGGCGATCCACGCTTATTCCTGCCATGGCTGTTCCAGTATCGCTGATTGGTACCTTTACTTTTATGCAGTTTTTTGGAATTACCCTGAATCTGATCTCGCTCTTTGCGCTGGTCATGGCTATTGGTGTCGTGGTGGATGACGCAATCGTCGTTATCGAAGCGGTCCATGCCAAGATGGAGACGAAGCATCTCTCGCCATTGGAAGCGACACAAGAGGCGATGCATGAAATAAGTGGGGCTATCATTGCGATTACGTTGGTCATGGCTGCGGTGTTTATCCCTGTTGCTTTTATGTCGGGACCGGTCGGGATTTTTTATCGACAGTTTTCCATCACGATGGCGACAGCCATTATTCTCTCTGGGGTGGTTGCTTTAACGCTTACTCCGGCACTCTGCGCGATGATCCTTAAAAATAATCACGGTAAGAAGCCTAAAGATACGTGGCTCCAGAAGGGATTGGATAAGTTTAATAATATGTTTACCAAGGGGGCGACTCGGTACGGTAACTTTTTGGTGCGTATCGTTAATCGTCGGATGCTGACGTTCCTGATGCTTGGCGCCTTTTGTGCTGGTGTTTTCTTTTTGAACAACAGTCTTCCAACTGGTTTTATTCCCAATGAAGACCAAGGCATGTTCTATGCGGTTATCCAGACACCGCCAGGATCTACGCTGGAGCGTACCAATCAGATTGCGGAGCGATTGCAGCAAATTGCTGAACATATTGAAGGGGTTAAATCTGTTTCTTCCTTAGCCGGTTACGAGGTACTTACCGAAGGTACCGGAGCGAATAGCGGTACCTGTTTGATTAACCTCAAAGGGTGGGATGAACGGAAGAACTCGGTTCAGGATGTGATTGAAGAGCTGGAAGAAAAATGTCAAGGTATCTCGGGTGCTACCATCGAATTTTTCCAACCTCCAGCAGTGCCGGGCTACGGTGCGGCAGGTGGTTTTGAGTTGCGTTTATTGGATAAAACCGGGACGGGGGATTTCAAAAAGATGGAAACGGTAAGCCACGACTTTGTGAAGGAGCTGAATAAGCGACCTGAATTGTCGTCTGTTTTTACGTTCTATAGCGCGAGTTTTCCGCAATATATGCTGCGTATTGACAACGATATCGCACAACAGAAAGGGGTGACCATAGAAAATGCGATGAACACATTATCCACCTTGGTTGGAAGTAATTATGAAACAAGCTTTATCAAGTTTGACCGCCCCTACAAAGTGATGGTGCAGGCATTGCCGGAATATAGGGCGCTGCCAGAAGATATTCTAAAGCTTTATGTGAAGAACGATAAAGATGAGATGGTGCCGTTTTCTGCTTTCATGAAAATGGAGAAAGTGTATGGATTATCGGAGATTACGCGACACAATATGTATAACTCATCCGAGATTAGTGGAGCGGCAGCGACAGGCTATAGTAGTGGTACAGCGATACAGACTATCGCGCAAGTGGCGAAAGAAAAACTGCCTCGCGGTTTTGGTATTGACTGGGCCGGAATTTCTAAGGATGAAGTCGGTCGCGGAAATGAAGCTTTATATATTTTCTTAATCTGTCTCGGCTTCGTATATCTTATCCTTTCAGCACAATATGAGAGTTTTGTACTGCCGCTGCCTGTGATCTTATCTCTACCAGCAGGTATCTTCGGTGCTTTTATGTTTTTGAAATTACTTGGGTTGGAGAATAACATTTATGCCCAGGTTGCCTTGATTATGCTTATTGGATTATTGGGTAAAAATGCTGTGCTGATCATTGAGTTTGCCGTGCAGAAACATCGAGAGGGGATGAGTGTTTGGGAGTCTGCGATCGAAGGAGCGACGATGCGGTTCCGTCCAATCTTAATGACGTCGTTTGCTTTTATTGCCGGGCTTATTCCATTGGTTATGGCGACTGGGCCGGGTGCTATTGGAAATAGAACCATCGGCACAGCTGCGGCAGGAGGAATGTTGATCGGTACCGTGTTCGGACTTATTATTGTTCCGGGGCTGTATTTTATATTTGGGACGATCGCAGGACGTAACAAATTGGTCAAAAAAGAAGAAGAAAATCCGTTAACTGAAGAAATTGAACATCATGTTTAAGCAAAATATAAGGATATATATCACGATGGTTATCGTGAGTTTCATCGTAGCGAGCTGTAAGGTGCCTGCGATAGTGGAACCGCCAGCAAAACAACAGGTGGTTCCGACGACTTTTGCGCAACAGCAGGATAGTACCAATAGTACGACCATTCCTTGGCGACAATTTTTTACGGACACGTATTTGCAAGCACTGATTGACACGGCTTTGCATAATAATCAGGAGCTCCTCATTACGCTTCAGGAAATAGAAATCGCTAAGAATGAGGTGCAAGTACGGGATGGAAAAATCAGACCTTCAGTTGGTGTAAAAGTAGGTGCCGATGTGGATAAGGTGGGGCGTTACACCAGCCAGGGGGCCGGGGATGCGGCGACAGAAATTGAAGAGGGACGTGAAATGCCAGATCCGTTACAGCATTATGGTGCTAAATTGTACGCAAATTGGGAAGTAGATATTTGGAAGAAATTGCATTATGCTAAAGCTGCTGCGGTGAGTAGATATCTTTCGACAGTCGAAGGTAAAAACTTTGTTTTATCAAATCTCATTGCCGAGGTCGCCAATTCCTACTACGAGTTATTGGCTCTTGATAACCAGTTGGAGGTTGTAAGGCAGTCTATTACGTTGCAGAAGAATGCGCTGGAGGTGGTTAAGATCCAGAAACAAGCGGCACGAGTAACGGAGTTAGCGGTGCAGAAGTTTAGCGCGGAGCTCCTCAAATCGCAAAGCTTGGAGTTTGTAATTAAACAACAAGTAAAGGATGCAGAAAATAAAATCAGTCTGTTGGTTGGTACTTATAAATCGGAAGTTCCACGCGAAAGATCGGCTTTTCTACAAATAGCACCGACGATCGTTCATGAAGGATTACCGGCGCAATTGTTGGCTAATAGACCTGATATTAAACAGGCTGAGTTGGAGTTACAGGCCGCGAAACTGGATGTGAAAGTGGCGAGGGCGGAGTTTTATCCTTCGCTTGACCTTTCAGCGGCTATCGGACTGGAGGCTTTTAAACCGACATATTTTGCCAAACTGCCGGAATCCCTGCTGCTCAATGTAGCTGGAGACTTGGCGGCACCGTTGATAAATAGAAAGGGATTGAAAGCGGAGTTCGCCAGTGCAAATGCGAGACAGCTCCAAGCTTTGTATAACTACGAGCGTGCCATATTACGTGCCTACCTGGAGGTTTCTGGAGACTTATCGAACGTCCGTAACTTGGAGAGTAACTTAGCACTGAAAAATGACCAAGTGGTTGCATTGACTAAGTCAATCGGTGTGGCCAATGATTTGTTTGCTTCGGCACGGGCTGATTATTTGGAGGTTTTAATGACCCAAAGAGATGTATTGGAAGCAAAAATGGAGTTGATTGAAACGAAGAAACAACAGCTCTTGAATGTGACTAATGTGTATCGTGACCTCGGTGGAGGCTGGCAACAATAATAAAAAAAGAAATCCTGAACCTATACGTTCAGGATTTCTTTTTTTACTTCGTAAACTTGGTGCTGCCTTTTGGCGCAAGCATGTAATCAAATGTGTAAAACATCTTTGGCGTTGTTTTGAACCAGAGGTTCGATGTTAGTGCATCTTTATATACACTGATGATTTTGATTTTTGCAAAATCACCATTTGGTAGTTTTACTACGATTGTGCGCGGTGCAACTTTCTTACCTTGTTTTGTGGTTGTTTCGGTCGTCAACGGGTAAACTACGTGCTTCTTTTGTTCGGAACCATCTCCTAGAACAGTTCCCTCAAAATCATATAAATACCAACCTGCTCCTTCTCCGAAAGCGCCTGCCGCGTCTGCTCCGTAAAGGTTTGACCCTGTTTTGAACTGATTGTCAGCTGGAATGTCGATGACATCGTCAAAGGTCTTTTCTATAATAAGAATACCACCTTGACCTTTTGCACCAGCGGCAATATTCGAACTGTTGGACCCATTATTTCCGCCTAAAAAGCTATTATACAAACCTCCAAATGAAACATCCCATCGCGCGGTTTTTATATCAGCAATCGGGTTTTCCTTTGCCGTCCGTAGACTATATAACAAGGTCGGCTTGGCGGCCGTTGGATTGCTGTCGTCCGATTCGGCAGCCAAATTATTTACGCGGGTTTGGGTATAGTATGGCACTGTAGCCACCACTTCCTCCTCTGGAATTTCGGTCGGTTTGTCGTCTTTACTGCACGAAACAAGTGTTAACAGTAGCATGCAGCTTAATCCAGTGACCTTTAATATGGAGGAAGGGTGTGACGTGTTGAAATTCATAGTGTATTTATTTATACCAATTCTAAATAATACAAATTAAGTGATTTTTGTTGAGTCGTGATGGATGCAAAGTGATATTTTTTCTATGCAAAGCGGTTTCCAACATCATTTATTTTGGAATCGGAGTGCTGGAGTATAGGCTAAAACCTTTTTTAAGCGCTTGGGCTTAAGATTTAGTTAAAAACTAATATCAATCGATTGCGTAGTTGGTTTTTTAGCTATCTTTGAGGCCTATTAACATCTCAAACTTAGATATATATGTGCGGAATCGTTGGCTACGTAGGTAGCAATCTAGCTTATCCCATTCTTATTGACGGATTAAAAAAACTGGAGTATCGTGGTTATGATAGTGCAGGTATAGCACTGCATACAGGTGATGGCCTTGCCATCTATAAAAAAGAAGGCAAGGTTGCCGCTTTAGAGAGTTTTGCAGAAGGGCAAAATTTATTATCAACAATCGGTATAGGACACACGCGATGGGCGACGCATGGTGAGCCTTCTGATCGAAATGCGCACCCGCATTATTCTAACTCGGGGAATATCGCAATGATCCATAATGGAATTATTGAAAATTACGCGCAGTTAAAGTCTGAGCTACAGCAGAAAGGTTACACTTTTAAAAGTGACACCGATTCGGAGGTACTCCTTAATTTTATTGAAGATATCAAGGTAAATAACGACTGTTCTTTAGAAGAAGCGGTTCGTATTGCATTAAAGAGAGTTGTGGGAGCGTATGTTATCCTGTTGTTGGATAAGGATTTGCCGGATACCATTATTGCAGCACGTAAGGGGAGTCCACTGGTAATCGGTATCGGTGAAAACGCACATTACCTGGGTTCGGATGCGTCTCCTATGTTAGCCTACACTAAAGAGGTGGTATACATTAACGATTATGAGTTGGCTATTGTAAAGGCCGATGAATTGATTTTAAAAAATATTGGTAATGAGCGGATCACGCCGTTTGTTCAGAAATTGGATTTAGAACTTGCTGCGATCGAAAAAAATGGATTTGATCACTTCATGTTAAAGGAAATTTTCGAACAGCCGCAAACTATTTTCGATTCCTTACGTGGGCGTCTCGATGGGGTGCAACAAACGATTACATTAAGTGGGGTCGATAAGATTGCGGATAAACTAATGGCCGCAAATCGAATTATAATTGTTGCCTGTGGTACGAGCTGGCACGCGGGTTTACTGACTGAATACGTTATTGAGGAGCTATGCCGTATAAATGTAGAGGTAGAATATGCTTCGGAGTTTCGGTACAGAAATCCCATTATTACGGATAAAGATGTGATCATTGCCATCTCGCAGAGTGGAGAAACTGCCGATACTTTGGTCGCAATTGAGACCGCAAAAAAACAAGGTGCTACCATCTTTGGGCTGGTAAATGTTGTGGGATCTTCTATTGCGCGCCTTTCCGATGCTGGTGCATATACACACGCGGGTCCAGAAATTGGTGTAGCCAGTACAAAAGCTTTTACGGCACAATTAGCTGTCCTTTATTTGATCGCATTGAAAGTCGCCAAGGTGAAAAATACGATTACGGACGACCTTTATAGCGTACTGGTAACCGATCTCGCTAAAGTGCCAGAACATGTACAACAAATATTGGAGACGCAGGACCAAAATATTCGAGAGATCGCAGCGAAATATACGGATGCACGCGATTTCTTGTACCTAGGTCGCGGCTACAATTTTCCGATCGCCTTGGAGGGCGCCTTGAAGCTAAAAGAGATTTCTTATATCCATGCAGAAGGATACCCGGCTGCAGAGATGAAACATGGACCTATTGCATTGGTCGATGAACATTTACCGGTCGTTTTTGTCGCAACAAAAGACAGTTACCATGAAAAAATTGTCAGTAATATTCAAGAAATAAAGGCCCGTAAAGGGAAAGTTGTAGCCGTCGTTTCCGAGGGAGACAACACCGTGACGAGTCTGACAGACGATGTGATGGTGGTGCCTTTGGTGCATGAGATTATTGCGCCTATTCTTTCGGTCGTACCGTTGCAGTTGTTGTCTTATTATATTGGTGTAAATAGAGGGTTGGATGTCGATAAGCCACGTAATCTGGCGAAATCTGTTACGGTAGAATAACGCCTATGTCACATGTAGTAAAGCAATCTTTAGCGCGTCTGGGGTATGACTTTGTGCCGGAACCTTATCTGGTCGAAGGGGATGAATATCATCATCGCAACCGGCAATTTAAAGCGGATAGATCCTATCGGCAACTCACCATAGAAGAGATTGAAACGCTGACGACAAATAATAATTATTCCAGCAATTGGGATCATATTTGGGTGACTGATAAATTTATTCCCCGACTGGTTCAAAACAATAAGTTTTACGGTTTTATCCGTATTGGTGATATGGAAGAGGTGTTTCTAGACTATAGAGAGCTCCGTTTGCCATGTGGGATTTATAATTCCACCTTCGTTAGCTGTGATATTGGACATACTGTTGCCATCAGCCATGTTCGTTTTATCTCTCATTTTATCGTGGGGAATGATGTGATCTTGGCGAATGTCAACGAGATGACTACGAGTAATAATGCGAAGTTTGGGAACGGTATTCTAAAGGTAGGGGATGTGGAAGAGCGACGCATACAGTTGGAGTTGTGTAATGAGAACGGAGGTCGCTCGGTTTTGCCGTTTGATGGCATGCAGGCTGGGGATGTATTTCTATGGTCTCGATACCGAGCAGACGACGAGCTGCAAACTCGTTTTCGAGAACTAACCGAGAATAAATATTCGATTGAACGGGGATTTTATAGTACAATTGGAGATCGCTGTGTGATCAAGAATACACAGACAATAAAGGATGTGAAAATTGGCACAGATGCCTATATAAAAGGTGTAAATAAGCTTAAAAATCTAACAATTAATTCCTCACAAGAGGCTTTTACGCAGATTGGTGAAGGCTGTGAACTCGTTAATGGCATTATTGGATATGGTTGCCGAATTTTCTATGGCGTGAAAGCGGTGCGTTTTGTGTTGTCCTCGTTCTCGCAGTTGAAATATGGTGCGCGACTTATCAACTCTTTCTTAGGCGATAACTCGACCATCTCTTGTTGTGAAGTATTGAACTCCTTGATTTTTCCTGCCCATGAACAGCACCATAACAACTCTTTTCTTTGTGCTGCATTGGTGAAGGGACAAAGTAATATGGCTGCCGGAGCGACCGTTGGATCCAATCACAACTCGCGTGCTGCCGATGGAGAGATTATAGCAGGACGTGGCTTCTGGCCAGGACTGTGCGTCAGTCTAAAACATAATTCACGTTTTGCATCATACAGCTTAATTGTTAAAGGAGACTTTCTTCACGAGTTAGATGTGAAGTTCCCCTTCTGTTTGATTAGCAATGAGGTCGATACGAATAGACTTGTGGTTCTTCCTGGCTACTGGTTTATGTACAATATGTATGCGTTAATGCGTAACACATCCAAGTTTATGGCGCGTGATAAACGTCGCTTTAAAAACCAACATATTGAGTATGACATCCTGGCGCCGGATACCATAAATGAAATGTTTGTCGCCTTATCGGAAATTGAAAAGGCGGTAGGGAAGACGATGGGCAAAGGTGCAGATATGACTTCGGAACAAACCTTCGGCAGGCAGCTCTTAACCAACGAACAGCCCTGGCCAAAGCAGGATGTTTTTTTGGAGAATGTGGAATATTCTAAGCGAAAAGTTGTTCTAGCAAAGCCGTATGAGGCATATAACCTATATAAACGCATGATTCGGTATTACGGGGCAATGCAGGTTTTTTCTTTTCTGGAACAACACGATTGGTCATCGTTTCAAGCGCAAGTAGCACACTTACCTCCGCGCTTTGAGGTGGAAAATATTGGGGGACAGCTTTTTCGGTTGGATCGTTTAGCACACCTCTTGGATGGGATTCGTACGGGTCGGTATAATAGTTGGGAGGAAGTTCATGCGTACTATCACCAATGTAGCGCAGACTATCCATTGGATAAATTTTTGCACGGTGTAGCCGCTCTGGTAGAAATTACAGATAGACCCATAGAAACATGGGACAAAAATTTTGTGTCTGCCTTATTAGAAGAAGCACGTGAAACCAAACGGTGGATATTCCATGAAATCGTAAATTCTAGGCATAAGGACTATGAAAATCCGTATAAACAAATGGTTTATGACTCCTATGAAGAAATGGAGGCGGTGATTGGAAAATTTGAAGACAATGATTTTATCAACAAGGAAACGATAGCCCTGGAGGCCTTTGAAGTTAGCCTTGATAATCTTATAGCAAAGCTTTAGGGGAACCCCTAAAGCTTTATTTTTGAAATCTTATATGGTTTCTTACAGGCTTTATGCGCTGCTTGTTTAGCGATTTTCGCTTGTAAGTCCGTTACTTTTTCGGGTTTGTAAGGGTTTTTACGAACATCTTCCTTAAAGAGTTTTTCATACCATGTGCAGGCTGCGGTAAAACGACCGTAATCGAGCTGTAAATGATAGCCATCTCGGGTATAGTTGTCGCCAATGCTGCTTGTCCGCGCATTTTGTACAGCGGTGCCTGCCGGGATGATGTAGGTAAAGTAACCTGTTTTCCAAACTTTTTTCGCGGCATCAACAATACCGTTAAACATCGTTAGTTGATTTTGGTTGTAATGCTTAAAGCCATCGTGTTTGGAATCTTGCTGATAAGCCCATGTTTGATGGTAAACGAATTGGGTTTGTGGCGATACGCGTTTACGAACATAGTCAACCAATTCAGGTAGGCTTTTACTAATAACATCATATTTTCCAGACATTGGACTTGCTTGCTGAAAGCTGATATAATCCCAATTTTCTTCAGCAAGAGCCGTAGCAATACTCACATCCTTGGTGACCGTCTTTTTACCATCTAAAGATATTTTGCGATAGTTGTAGGTAGATGCATCCTTATTGATGTTTTTGACATGCAGTTCTAGAGACGCTCCTGCGATATACAGGTTTCCAATGATCATTTTTTTGTTTGTTGCAGCAGCAAGTTCATGCAAATAATTTTCGATGCCGTCTTCTGAAAAGCTATTGCCGATCGCTAGTAGTTTTATAACATCGTCATCGTGGGGAGGGGTGTGGTTCTCCTGCGCAAAAATCAATTGCGAAAAGGCGAACATTCCGAGTAGGAAGGTAAATAATCTTTTCATGTTTTAAATAAGTGAATAGCTAGGTCACGAATATAGCCAAAGCCGAGAAGTTATAGAAGCTTGAATGTAAACATTTTGTATTTTGATGTCATAAATGTGCCTTAACAATGGTATTTTTGAGGAACAATGGCGTATAAATTTGTAGATAACTACCGAGAAAAAGGAGCAAGAAAACAGCTTGTCAAACATTTAGAAAAACGAGGAATTGAAGATAAGCGCGTGCTCCAAGCCATAGGTAAGGTGCCACGTCACTTCTTTTTTGACGAAACTTTTTGGAATCAGGCATATCGGGATATTGCTTTCCCTATAGGAGACGGACAAACGATCTCTCAGCCGTATACCGTTGCATACCAATCCGAATTATTGCATGTTAAAAAAGGGGATAAAGTATTGGAAATAGGTACGGGGTCGGGATATCAAACCTGTGTTTTGATGGAGCTTGGTGCAGAGGTTTTTACGATTGAACGCCAGGAGGCACTATACCAACGAACCATCCAAGTACTTCCGTATATGGGATATAAACCGCATTTCTTTTTGGGAGATGGCTCCAAAGGTATTGCTCAACATGCGCCTTACGACAAAATTATTGTGACGGCTGGTGCACCTTTTGTGCCAGAAATTATGCTCAAGCAGTTGCGCCTGGGGGGCTTGCTTGTGATACCGGTAGGGGATGAGAAATCACAAAAGATGGTCACGATCCTTCGGGTGGGCGAAAACGATTTTGAACGTATCGAATTGGACACCTTTAGATTTGTACCTCTTGTAGGTGATCAAGCCTGGTAAATACCGCTCGTATTTTGCGTTTAAGACAAATTTATCTAAGTTTAACGCATGATTTACGAAACCTATAAAAAGCATATTGAGGAGGCAACTGTTACGATACAACAGCTGGATCGCGCTATTAATAAAAATAGCCTAGCTCGACTGTTCGTTATTCTCGTGGGCGGCGGATTGCTGTTCTATAGTTTTCAAACAACGAGTATTCTACTCGTCTGTGGTTTAACGCTTTTGATTGTTTTGGTGTTTGCTTTTTTAATAAAGCGACAAAGTCGATTGGAGAAGGAACGGGACAATCAACAAGCCTTCTTACGTGTGAATGTCAATGAGATGGAGCTGCGTGATCATCGCAAAACGATGTACGATGAGGGGGGAGATTTTGAAAATGGTAAACACCCCTATAGTTCTGATCTCGATATTTTTGGTTCTTTTTCACTTTTTACGTTACTGAATCGATGTGCGACCAAGCTGGGTGTAGCACGGTTGAGTAATTGGCTTGCACAGGCGGGAACAAAGAAGGAAATTTTGGAGCGACAGGAGGCTAGTTCGGAACTGGCGGAAGATATTACGTGGAGCCAAAATTTTCAGTCTAAACTATTGTTTAATCTCTCGCAACGCATCGAAGTAAAATCATTTCTTTCGCGCTACTTTAAGGATTCTTCGCTCTCTTTTGGAAATAAGTTCATGCACGTTTATGTTCTTGTTGCGCCTTTTGTGTTATTAATCGGGATACTGTTTTCTGTTTTTGTTTCTCCGATATGGCCCTATATAGGTGGACTGGCGCTGATACATCTTTTTTGGACGCTGGGAATGGCCGGTAAAGTGAGCTTGTTTTCGAGTAAGATTGATAAGGTGGGACAGATGTTAGGCGCTTACGCAGAAGGAATAGAGATGGTGGAAGACCGTAAATTTTTAGCACAGAGAAATATTGAACTTCAACAAATATTGATGCTTGATAATCAAAAGCTGTCTGTTGCATTTCGGGAATTATCGTCGCTAATTAATAACCTAGATGCACGAAATAACATGTTGGTCGGGGCTCTCCTTAATATGTTTATGCTTTGGGACTTTAAATATGTTTTAAAGATCGTACGATGGAAATCGCAATACGAGGAACGTATTTTGGTTGCTTTTGATGTTGTTGCGGAGTTCGAGGCCCTCAATGCATTGGCGGTATTAAAGCGGAATAACCCAACTTGGGTCGTCCCTACAGTGTTAGATGATCCTCTCTCCGATAAAATCCACACGAAGCAGATAAATCATCCGCTCATTGCTGCGGGGCATGCTGTGGCAAACGATTATACGAATGAAGGACATCGCATTGCGTTGATTACGGGATCTAATATGGCCGGAAAGAGTACTTTTTTGCGGACTATTGGTATCAATGCGGTATTAGCATACACGGGAGCCGTTGTTTGTGCGGCTGAATTTAGCTTGCCGATTTATAACCTCATTAGTTACATGCGTATCAAAGATTCGCTGAATGAAAGTACCTCGACCTTTAAAGCAGAGTTGGATCGAATGAAGTTTATCCTGGAAACTGTGGCGGAACACAAAGATAGTTTCTTCTTAATTGATGAAATGTTGAGAGGGACTAATTCGGTGGATAAATATTTGGGTTCCAGAGCTATTATAAAAAATCTTATCGCAGAAGATGGAAAGGGGATGGTGGCAACACATGACCTTCAATTATCCACTTTGGCAGAAGAATATCCAACGGCTGTGCAGAATTTTCATTTTGATATTCAAGTGGTGGATGGAGAAATGTTATTTGACTATAAGCTGAAAGATGGAAAATGTACCGTATTCAATGCATCCATCCTTTTAAAAGGAATTGGCGTCGATGTTGAAAAGGCGGAAAATTCGTAACTTTGCCAAAAATATTCAAAAATGACAATTGAGGAGCGAATAAATACGTCTGAAACACGTGTTTTTACTACAGTATTTCCATTTCTTACCAATCATCACGATACGCTTTTTGGTGGTAAAGCGATGGCTATTATGGATGAGGTATCTTTTATGGCTGCCACGCGTTTTTGCCGCAAGCGATTGGTGACCGTGTCGAGTGATAAGATCAATTTTGAAAAAGCGATTCCTTCGGGAAGTATTATTGAGGCTGTAGCGCGTGTGGAGAGTGTGGGGCGCACCAGCTTAAAGGTAAAGGTAGAAATCTATCTGGAAAAAATGTATGAGGATGGACGTGAGTTGGCTATTCAAGGGATGTTTACCTTTGTAGCCCTTGACGAAAATAAAACACCTATCCCTGTATTAAGCGATCTGGATGTTGCTTAATAAACGAAGATGAGAAGAATTGGCTAAGCGTTGCGCTGTACCGGAGCAAGATCAGCCAATTCTTCTTCTGTAAACATGCGGTAGTGTACCTTGAAGGTCTTACCGAGCGGTGTTTCTAAGGAGAAGCCTCCCGGCCCAAAGCCGTCCAGAACATCGAGCGTAAAATGTGCATGTTGCCAATACTCGAACAAGTCGCGATCTACCCAAAATTCAAAACCTTCGGCTAAGCCTATACAGGCATCGTTCATCCGAGGGAAAAATGTGCCCTTTTCAAAACATTGCGGTTGCGTTCCTTCGCAACAGCCACCGGCTTGGTAAAACATAAGGTCGCCATGTTTTGTTACCAATTCTTGGATAAGTGCTTTTGCTTTATCCGTTACTGCAAGTCGTTCAGTCATTTTTTTCCTTTCCTTACTCTGTGAAAGAACCGTTTCACCCCGGCCTTACAGGGGAGCCATCGCGGCGGCTATGGGCGTGGGATGAAACCGTATTCTTTTTTTACTTAGTACGTGTTTGTTAGGCCATATCTAAAACCATACGCCCTTCAATTTGTCCTTTCTTCATGCGGTCTAGAACCTCATTGATGTCGCCTAGTTTGGCTGAAGTAACATTTGCTTTTACTTTACCTTCATTGGCAAAGGCTATGGCCTCTTGTAGATCTTTTCGTGTTCCCACAATCGAACCGCGAACCGTAATGCGTTTTAATACAGTTTCGAAAATCGGTAAATCAAAGCTGCCCGGAGGAAGTCCATTTAGGGCTATAGTTCCCTTGCGACGAAGAACGTCAATACCTTGTTTGAATGCGATAGGCGAGACGGCAGTAATAAGGGCACCATGCATTCCGCCAACTTCTTTCTGTAAGAACTGTCCGGGGTCTACATTACGGGCATTTACGGTTAAATCTGCTCCTAAGCGTTTCGCCAATTCAAGCTTGTCGTCCGCTATATCGATCGCTGCGACATGCATACCCATGGCTTTGGCATATTGAACGGCAACATGACCTAAGCCACCGATCCCGGAAATTGCAACCCATTCACCAGGTTTGGTTTCGGTTTCCTTCAATCCTTTGTATACTGTGACACCTGCACAGAGGATCGGGGCCATCTCTAAAAAGTTTACATTACTCGGTAAGTGTCCTACATAACGGGCATCAGCCAAAACGTATTCGGCAAAACCACCGTCTACACTGTAACCACCGTTTTGTTGACTTTCACACAGTGTTTCCCAGCCGGTAATACAATGCTCACAGCCGCCACAGGCGCTGTATAACCAAGGTACGCCAACGGCATCGCCTTCTTTGACATTGGTTACGCCTTCGCCAACAGCTGCGACATATCCTACAGCTTCGTGTCCCGGTATCAACGGCATTTTTGGTTTAACGGGCCAGTCGCCGTCGATCGCATGTAGATCGGTATGACAGACCCCGCTGGCAATTACTTTTACAAGAATCTGATTTCTTCCAGGTCGTTTTACCTCGACCTCTTCAATGTTTAGCGGTTGTCCGAAATGACGAACAACGGCAGCTTGCATGGTTTTAGGAATCATAATGATGTTTTACATGATTAAAGGTAGGAATGAACCACTGCGGCCTTCCTCGTAATACGATCAACGGGCAGTGGTTCATTGCTTTAAATGGAATTAAAAGAATCCGAGTTTTTGTTTGCTATATGATACGAGCATGTTTTTTGTCTGACGGTAATGATCCAACATCATTTTGTGATTCTCTCGCCCTATTCCAGATTGTTTGTAACCACCAAATGGAGCGCCTGCAGGGTAAGAGTGGTACTGGTTCACCCACACACGTCCGGCTTGTATGGCGCGCGGAATCTGATACAGTTGATGTGCATCGCGGGTCCATACACCGGCTCCTAATCCATACATCGTATCATTGGCAATCGCGATGGCTTCCGCCTCATCTTTGAAAGTGGTCACCGCTAAGACAGGACCAAAAATCTCCTCTTGGAAAATACGCATTTTGTTTGTGCCCTTAAATAAGGTTGGCTTAATGTAGTAGCCTGCTTCAAGACCGTCACCCAATACGTTTTCATCACCTCCTGTTAATACCTCAGCGCCTTCTTCTTTTCCTAATTTAATATAAGACATGATCTTGTCTTTCTGGATTTTCGATGCCTGTGCCCCCATCATGGTTGTTGGATCTAATGGGTCACCTACTTTTATTTTGTTGACACGGTCTATGACTTTAGCAATAAATCGATCATATATATCTTCCTGAATCAGTAGGCGAGAGGGACAAGTACAGATCTCACCTTGATTCAATGCAAAGAGAACAGCTCCTTCGATGGCTTTATCCAGAAAGTCATCATCATGATCCATCACCGAACTAAAGAAAAGATTGGGTGATTTACCACCTAGTTCTAAGGTTACAGGTATGATGTTCTCTGTTGCATATTGCATAACCATACGTCCTGTTGCAGTTGATCCCGTAAAGGCGGCTTTGGAAACTTTAGGGTTGGTTACCAACGTGCGGCCCAGTTCGGAGCCAAAGCCATTCACAACGTTGATCACCCCCGCAGGGATCAGGTCGCCAATCAGTTCCATAAGGACGAGGATAGAAGTAGGCGTGCTCTCTGCAGGCTTCAGTACCACACAGTTTCCTGCAGCCAGCGCTGGAGCAAGCTTCCAAACGGCCATGAGAATAGGGAAATTCCATGGAATAATTTGTGCGATAACACCGATTGGTTCGTGTACAATAATGGATACGGTATCCTTGTCTAGTTCGTTGATGGATCCCTCTTCCGCGCGGATAACACTCGCAAAATAACGAAAGTGATCAATAGCTAACGGAATGTCTGCGTTTAAAGTCTCTCGCACAGCCTTTCCATTGTCAATCGTTTCAACAGCGGCGATATATTCTAAGTTTTCTTCGATCCGATCCGCAATGCGGTTTAACATGATACTCCGTTCGGTGGGTGAAGTTTTACTGAAACTTTCAAAAGCTTTGCTGGCGGTGTCTACGGCAAGCTCGATATCTTCTTTGGTGGAGTGTGCGGCTTGTGTGAACACTTTGCCATCAACAGGGGATATATTGTCGAAATATTTACCATGGATAGGAGCGACAAATTTGCCGCCAATGTAATTGTCATAACGTTCTTTGAACGTTGGTTTTTTAATCGTACTCATGATCACTTAATTTTAAACGGGTTTATAACTAAAACAAAGCTAGGTGGCTAGTTGTTTTTTCTGTAGCATTTTTGTGCCAATGGATAGCATTATTTTGCTACCTTTAGGTAAATCGTTAATCAATATACTCGTATTAGTACAGGAGGGACCATGTCACAGAACCATTTACTGCAGCAGCTGCCGTTATCCACAAAAGGGGAACTGGATCGACTCGTTGAAAATAAACGTGCATTTACGCTACGGAATTTTGAATTGAATATTTTTGAAACGTACGAAGCAAGTGAGCAGATACCACTACAATTTAATGATTTGGTGATTATAAATATGCTCAAGGGAAAGAAAGTGATGCATCTGCAGGATAAGGTTTCTTTTGATTACCATCCCGGTGAGACCTTGTTGCTACCCGAGTATACACCAATGCGTATTGATTTTCCAGAGGCGCAACTGGCTGCCCCGACACAGTGTACGGCGATTTCAATCGGCGCAGATAAGATCGGGGAAGTGGTACAATATTTAAATGAATTTTATCCAAAGAAGAGTGAACGTTCGGCGTGGTCGTTTCAATTGGACAAGTTTCACTTTAGTAATAACGATGAGTTGGTACGACTGACCAATCGATTATTTCAGGTTAGTTTAAGTACGGATATCCATAAAGAGGCTTTGGCGGATTTAGTGTTAAAGGAACTTATGATCCGTATTATGCAGACGCAGGGGTTACTGGTACTCGATACGGATACGAAAAATAACAGTACACCTTTTACATACCTGAAAAGCTATATACGTCAAAATATCGGAGAAAAAATATCGCTGGATACCTTGGCCGCGGAAGCGGGGATGAGTAAAAGTGCGTTGTCCAGGGCGTTTAAGACCGAATTAGGGGTTAGCCCGGTCGAGTATGTTATTCGGGAACGGATTGCTTACGCGAAACAGGTTCTACAGCAATCGAAAAGTGTAAAAATAGCCTGCTTTTCGGCAGGCTTTTCAGATATCAATTATTTTGTTCGTTTATTTAAACAACGAGAGGGAATTACACCTGGACGGTACATAATGATGTTCTAAGTGGTTTATCGCTTCATAGCACGATCCAATTCACGTTTGCTTTCTCGTTCCTTAATGGTGTCGCGTTTATCGAAATCTTTTTTACCTTGGGCGAGCGCTATCTCTACTTTAGCAAAGCCTCTCTCATTAATAAAAATACGTAAAGGCACGATCGTAAAACCTTTCTCTTCGCCTTTATCTTTCAATTTTTTTAACTCTTTCTTCGTAAGTAATAATTTACGGTCTCGTTTTGCTTCGTGGTTATAAAATGAGCCAAAGGAATATTCTGCGATATGCATATTCCGGAGATATAGACCATCTTCAAAAAAAGCACAGAAGCTGTCGTTAATGTTCGCTTTACCTTCCCGAATAGATTTTATTTCCGTACCTAACAAGCTGATTCCCGCGACATAACGGTCTAAGAGATGATACTCAAAAGAAGCGCTTTTATTTTTTATATTTACGTTTGCTGCAATTGCCATTTTTAATTGTTGAACCACAAAAATAACTATTTTGTGATTTTATAGAACTTTTAATCATAAACTATTGCGAATATCTTAACAATAATTTAATTTTATGATATTTATATGTATTATAAATGATGTTAAATCAAGCGAAGTTTCGTATGTTTGCAGCGGTTTTTTTTGAGCTGTAATGTATACAATGTTGGTTTTTAACAAGTTGTTCGTTGGTTTTTAATTAATAAACGACTTTTAAAAGGTAAAATTGTATTTTTTTATTTATTATTCTACTTTTGACGATTATTACTTGAGAGTCAAAAAGTAAATAGCTCAATTTTTATAGTAATTTTATCACATAAAATAGAAATACCTACGGCATGAGTAAGGGAAAGTTAAGTGAAAGAACTTCTAAGTTCCTGCAGAGTGAACTAGAACCAATCAAGGCTAATGGTCTATATGCATATTTTAGACCGATCCAATCGAAACAAGATACGGAAGTAATAATCGATGGGAAGCGTGTGTTGATGTTCGGGTCGAACTCTTATCTGGGTTTAACAACCGATGTTAGGATCATAGAAGCTGCTCAGGATGCGTTGGCTAAATATGGTACAGGTTGTGCTGGTTCTCGTTTTTTAAATGGAACCCTTGATATCCACGTGGAACTGGAAGAGAAGTTGGCGGATTATGTAGGTAAAGAGGCCGCTATACTTTTTAGTACAGGCTTCCAGTCTAATTTAGGCCCCTTATCTTGTCTTACAGGACGTAATGATTATATCCTTCTAGATGAGCGTAACCACGCTTCAATTATTGATGGTAGTAGATTGTCTTTCTCGAAAGTAATCAAATATGCCCACAATGATATGGAAGATTTGCGTGCTAAAATTGCACGTTTGCCTGAAGAAAGCTTAAAGCTTATTGCTACGGATGGTATCTTTAGTATGGAAGGGGATATCGTTAATCTACCTGATATGGTAAAAATTGCTAATGAGTACGATGCGGCTATTTTATGTGATGATGCACACTCTTTAGGGGTAATCGGAGATAAAGGAGCAGGTACGGCAAGCCACTTTGGATTAACAGAAGATGTTGACCTTATTATGGGGACTTTTAGTAAATCTTTGGCTTCATTAGGCGGGTTTGTTGCGGCAGATGCGCAAACAATCGAATACCTAAAACACCGTGCTCGCTCATTGATGTTCAGTGCCAGTATGACACCTGCTTCTGTTGCTTCAACGTTGAAAGCGTTGGAAATTATCCAAACAGAACCTGAACACATTGAAAAATTGTGGGCGAATACGAACTATGCAAAGAAACTGTTGCTTGAAAATGGCTTTGACCTAGGTGAAACAGAAAGTCCTATTCTTCCGATTTTTGTTCGTAATAACGATAAAACGTATTATGTGACGAAAATGCTCCAAGATAATGGCGTTTTCGTAAACCCTGTCGTTGCACCTGCTGTTCCTGCTGAGGAATCGTTGATTCGTTTCTCACTGATGGCAACGCATACATTTGATCAGATTGATGAAGCAATTGATAAAATGGCGAAGGTGTTCAAGACAGTAGAGGTTGAATCATTCATGAATTAATACAATGATTGAGATTGTTCCTGTCGAGAATAAAAAGCAACTTGCAACATTTATAGATCTTCCGCATACATTCTATGCGAAAGATCCAAATTATGTCCCTGAATTATTCTTAGGACAGCAGGATTTGCTTTCTCCAAAGAAGCATCCGTTCTATCAGCATTCCTCGGCGCAGCCTTTTTTGGCGTATAAAGATGGTGAAGTTGTGGGGCGTATTCTTGCCATATGGAACAATAATCATAATGATTTTAATAAGGTTCAAGAAGGCCAATTCGGCTTTTTTGAATCTATAAATAATCAAGAAGTTGCGGATGCTTTATTGCAGACTGCGACAGCGTGGGTGAAGGAAAAAGGAGGAACGAAAATCGTTGGACCAATTAACCTAACCACCAATGATGTGTGTGGATTGTTGATTGACGGTTTTGATAAGCCACCTATGGCGATGATGCCATACAATCCGCCTTACTATTCCGCGTTAATCAATGGCGCTAACTTCACGACAAAAACGGACCTTAGAGCTTATTGGGTTGCCACTAATACAGCAAGTCAACGCTCCGTTTTGTTACTTGAAAAGCTGGAAGCACGCTTGAAGAGGTCTGGAATTGTGCTCCGTGAAATTAATTTGAAAGACTTTGCCAATGAAGCAAAGAAAATCAAGGAAGTATATAACAAAGCATGGGATGAAAACCTTGGCTTTGTGCCGATGACTGACGCTGAATTTGACTTTACGGCAAAGGAGCTAAAGATGATCGTTAACCCTAAATTTTGTATTGTAGCGGAAAAGGACAATCAAATTGTGGGTTTTGCGCTCGGTATCCCTAATATTAATGAGGTTTTGATCAATGTCAAACGCGGACGCTTATTGCCATTCGGTATCTTTAAGCTACTCTTCGGATTGAAAAAAATTAAATCCCTTCGTGTATTGATGCTTGGGGTTTTAGATGATTACCGTAAACTCGGCATTGAGGCTTGTCTCTACGGCCGAATAATAAAAAATGCAACCCCAGAAGGTATAATTGGTGCGGAGTGTTCTTGGATGCTTGATAACAATTATATGATGAATCATGCGATAGAGCAGATAAACGGAGAACTATACAAACGTTATCGTCTCTTCGAAAAAGCGATATGAGCAAAAAAATATTAATTACTGGTGCCAGTGGTTTTGTCGGTTTTCATTTGATCGAAAAGGCGCATGAGGCTGGCTTCGAGGTACACGCTGCGGTGCGCAAGTCCAGTAATATTAAAGATATTGAACCTTACGTTCGTAAGTTCGTTTACCCCGATTTTAATTGTGTTGATAATCTCGTGCAGCTTTTGGAAGAAGAGCGGTATGATTATATTATCCATGCAGCAGCGATGACCAAAGCAAAATCCGAAGCAGAGATGTTCAACGTGAATGTTAGCTATACGGAGCATTTGCTAAAGGCGGCTTTTGATAAGGCAACGGTACCGCCAAAACAATTTGTCTTTGTAAGTAGTTTGGCTGCTGTCGGCCCAGTGAAATACGAGGATTCGGATATTACTGAAAACACCCCATATAACCCCGTTACGGTATACGGCAGAAGTAAGAAGGCGGCTGAAGGTATGATCCACGAGAAATTTCTTCATAAGCCTATTACTATTATTCGCCCAACAGCAGTCTATGGTCCACGTGAAAAAGATATATTTATTCTTTTTGAGACGATGAACAAAGGTTTGGATGCGTATATTGGCAAGAATCCACAAAAGCTATCTTTTGTATATGTGCTCGATTTAGTTGATGTTTTACTTCGAGCTTGCGAAAATAACAGTACGGAAGTTTCAACGTTTAACATTACAGATGGCAATGCGTATTCCCGTTACGCTATGGCAGATATTTTTTCCGAAACTCTAGGCAAGAAGCTGTGGCGTGTACACCTTTCGTATCCACTTGTGGAGAAGATTGCGATGCTTTCGGCGTGGTTTTATAAAAACTCTAAGAAGACTCCTGTGTTATACCCTGAAAGATTAAATGAATTGACGGCCCAGAATTGGGCATGCGATATTCAACTAGCCAAGGATATATTAGGGTTTATGCCAAAGTATGACCTCAAAACAGGTTTAAAGGCAAGTCTGCTGTGGTACAAAAAAAATAATTGGTTTTAATAGAAGAGAAGATGAGTCAAGAGATAAATAAGAAACTTTTCCAAGATAGGAAGCGTACAAACATTTTAAGTAATCCAGAGCAAAAATTTATATCCTATTTGGTACCACGTATTCCTTCTTCTATTACATCCGATGGCCTAACAGCAATTGGTTTCTTAGGGGCTGTCATCGTTTTAGGAAGTTTTCTGTTGGCAGAATATGTGGCTTTACCGTGGTTGCTTTTGGGTATTTTTGGTTTTTTTGTGCAGTGGTTTGGAGATTCCCTGGATGGCCGTATCGCGTTTTACAGAAATAAGTCTCGTAAATGGTATGGTTTTGCCCTCGATATCGTTATGGATTGGATTAGTACCATTCTGATTGGTTTAGGCTATGTTTTCTATGCGCCCGATGATTTTAAATATTCAGGTTTTTTCCTGGTTGCCATGTACGGGTGGGCTATGATCATCTCACAACTGCGATACAAGATTACAGATAAGTATACCATTGATGCCGGGCTACTCGGACCAACCGAAGTACGTGTGGTGATATGTGCTGTTCTTTTAGCAGAAGTTCTTTTTAAAGGTAGTATCAATTACCTTGTTATGGGTATATGTATTGCGTTGTTCTTTATCAATCTAAGCGATACAAAGAAGTTGTTGGTGTTGGGTGATGAACGTGATGCGGCGGAGAAGAAAGCAAAAGCGGAGGAGGCTGAATAGATTATGAGTGCCAAATTCCGTGAATTCCTACGAGCACAGTTGTCTGCTTTTCTAGGCGGATTATGCGATTTTGGTATATACACCTTATGTTATAAGGTGTTTTTGTTTTCTCCGGTTTTATCAAATGTAATCAGTGGTTCGCTTGGAGCCGTGGTGAATTTCACGATAAATCGATATTGGTCCTTTAATAACACGACAACACCTGTCGGAAGTCAGTTATGGAAGTTTGTCATTGTTGTTGTCGGTAGCATTACGCTCAAATCATCCGGTATATATGTATTTCATGACCTGCTGGGTTTACACCCATTGCTGTCAAAAGCTATCGTCGAAATTCTCGTTTCGCTAGGATTTAACTTCACACTTCAAAAGTATTGGGTATTTAAGTAGGGGGTGGATTGTAGTTGGTAGTAGATAGGGATTAGTTTGTGGTTGGTAATTTATAGAGGATAGATTGTAGTTGGTGGTTTATAGTTGATAGGGATTAATTTGTGATTGGTAGGGGGTAGATTATAGTCGGTGTTCGTCATCCCGACGCTAGGAGGGATCCACGGACTATATCGATAAGAATGATTTGTATCTATTAATCATACATAAAGACTAGACTTGTTGCTAATAATATTACCAATTCGCTGGCGCGAGCTTTTAGCTCGTGTCCAAATGAAAAGGCCGAGCTAAAAGTGCCTGCGGGAGGCAGGCTCGAACTAGCGAGGTGTGTCATTGCCATGAGGCAGTCTGCGATAAGCAGGTTTGTAACGCGCACATAACAAGTGGTCGTCATCCCGACGCTAGGAGGGATCTAAGTACTATATCAATAAGAACGATGTAGATCTATTAATCATACCTAAAGACTAGACTTGCTACGAATAAGATTGCCAATTTGCTGGCGCGAGCTTTTAGCTCGTGTCCAAATGAAAAGGCCGAGCTAAAAGTGCCTGCGGGAGGCAGGCTCGAACTAGCGAGGTGTGTCATTGCCATGAGGCAGTCTGCGATAAGCAGGTTTGTAACGCGCACATAACAAGTGGTCGTCATCCCGACGCTAGGAGGGATCTAAGTACTATATCAATAAGAACGATGTAGATCTATTAATCATACCTAAAGACTAGACTTGCTACGAATAAGATTGCCAATTTGCTGGCGCGAGCTTTTAGCTCGTGTCCCAATCAAAAGGCCGAGCTACAAGCGCCTGCGGTAGGCAGGCTCGAACGAGCGAGCTGTGTCATAGACATGAGGCAGTCTGCTATAGACAGGTTTTAACGCGCGCATAACAAGTGGTCGTCATCCCGACGCTAGGAGGGATCCACGGACTATATCAATAAGAACGATCTAGATCTATTAATCACACATAAAGACTAGGCTTGTTACGAATAAGATTGCTACACCTTCGTAATGATGTGGTAAAACTGATCGCCACTGCGCGGAGGCACTGCGCGGCAACCCTTATTATGATCCTTTTAATGTTTCTGCAGCCTTTTGTCCTTATTCTTTTCTGAATTCTCTCTTCCTTTAAAACTATTATCCATGAACGTCCCCTTATATTCCCATGCCCCTTTCTACAATCATAAACTACGATCTACAAGCCATACTCTACGAACTACTTTCTACCAACTACGATCTACCAACTACAAAAATATCCACCACGTTTACAGCGCGTTATGCTGTATCCCAAAAAAAGACCCAACAAAGTCTTGGAGGGAATAGGTAAAGTTTTCTACCTTTGCACCACTCCGCAAGGGAGGAACGATTGAAATGAAGGTCAAAAACGAGGTTGCTGAGCACATAGAGCGAGGTTTTACCTTATTTTTGGAATGCGGGAAGGTCAAAATAAAAATCATTTTTATTTTGGTAATCCAAAAAGCTTTTCTACCTTTGCAGTCCCAACCGATAGGAAGGGTATCCCAACCGAAACTTACCGACTCCGGTAAGCCGAAAACAAGGAACACAAACAAGATAGGTCAAGCCTGAAAAGGCAAGATATAGAAGCCAAAGCGCGACGCGGCGGCGAGAGCAGTTCTTTAAGAAAATGATATCATGTAGCGTAACGAGTAGTTGAATTTTTGTTCAGCGAAAGTTAACAAAAAACAAAATCAACCTTAGTCAATTCGGATTAGATATTAATACAAGACAATTCTAATTATTTTGATAAATAGTTAGGTGTCGAACAATTCATTTTTACAATGGAGAGTTTGATCCTGGCTCAGGATGAACGCTAGCGGCAGGCCTAATACATGCAAGTCGAACGGGATCCAGGGTGAAGCTTGCTTCATTCTGGTGAGAGTGGCGCACGGGTGCGTAACGCGTGAGCAACCTACCCATATCAGGGGGATAGCCCGGCGAAAGTCGGATTAACACCGCATAACAATGTTTGATCGCATGGTCGGACATTTAAATATTTATAGGATATGGATGGGCTCGCGTGACATTAGCTAGTTGGTAAGGTAACGGCTTACCAAGGCGACGATGTCTAGGGGCTCTGAGAGGAGAATCCCCCACACTGGTACTGAGACACGGACCAGACTCCTACGGGAGGCAGCAGTAAGGAATATTGGTCAATGGAGGGAACTCTGAACCAGCCATGCCGCGTGCAGGATGACTGCCCTATGGGTTGTAAACTGCTTTTGTCGAGGAATAAACCTACTTACGTGTAAGTAGCTGAATGTACTCGAAGAATAAGGATCGGCTAACTCCGTGCCAGCAGCCGCGGTAATACGGAGGATCCGAGCGTTATCCGGATTTATTGGGTTTAAAGGGTGCGTAGGCGGCCCATTAAGTCAGGAGTGAAAGACGGCAGCTCAACTGTCGCAGTGCTCTTGATACTGATGGGCTTGAATGTCGCTGAAGATGGCGGAATGAGACAAGTAGCGGTGAAATGCATAGATATGTCTCAGAACTCCGATTGCGAAGGCAGCTATCTAAACGATAATTGACGCTGATGCACGAAAGCGTGGGGATCAAACAGGATTAGATACCCTGGTAGTCCACGCCCTAAACGATGATAACTCGATGTTTGCGATATACAGTAAGCGTCCCAGCGAAAGCGTTAAGTTATCCACCTGGGGAGTACGCCCGCAAGGGTGAAACTCAAAGGAATTGACGGGGGCCCGCACAAGCGGAGGAGCATGTGGTTTAATTCGATGATACGCGAGGAACCTTACCCGGGCTTGAAAGTTAGTGACGGATGCAGAGACGCATCCTTCCTTCGGGACACGAAACTAGGTGCTGCATGGCTGTCGTCAGCTCGTGCCGTGAGGTGTTGGGTTAAGTCCCGCAACGAGCGCAACCCCTATGTTTAGTTGCCAGCATGTAATGGTGGGGACTCTAAACAGACTGCCTGCGCAAGCAGTGAGGAAGGCGGGGACGACGTCAAGTCATCATGGCCCTTACGTCCGGGGCTACACACGTGCTACAATGGATGGTACAGCGGGCAGCTACACAGCAATGTGATGCTAATCTCTAAAAGCCATTCACAGTTCGGATCGGGGTCTGCAACTCGACCCCGTGAAGTTGGATTCGCTAGTAATCGCGTATCAGCAATGACGCGGTGAATACGTTCCCGGGCCTTGTACACACCGCCCGTCAAGCCATGAAAGTTGGGGGTGCCTAAAGCATGTAACCGCAAGGAGCGTGTTAGGGCAAAACCGATAATTGGGGCTAAGTCGTAACAAGGTAGCCGTACCGGAAGGTGCGGCTGGAATACCTCCTTTCTAGAGTATCCGGAATGATGCTCGTTACGCCACACATGATTCATAGGAAAGAAACACATTAAGAAGAAAGTGCCCATCCCTAAGGGGTTTCGGTCACCGAGAGAAAGATGAGAAGTAATAGCTAGTCCCGTAGCTCAGTTGGTTAGAGCACTACACTGATAATGTAGGGGTCAGCAGTTCAAATCTGCTCGGGACTACCATCACACGGGGAATTAGCTCAGCTGGCTAGAGCACCTGCCTTGCACGCAGGGGGTCAACGGTTCGAATCCGTTATTCTCCACTATCTTTGGACGCTGTTTGTACATATATAGTATATAGGTACAGATGGACTGTTCGAAAAGAAAAGTTCTTTGACATATTGGAAGAAAGAAGACACAAGAGAAAACAACAGTAGTGTCCGTTATTAACTAATCGTAGAGGTTAGCTAGGGCGGCACGAAAAGCAACTCATGCTTAGCAAAAGGAGCATGGGTGAAGAAAGTAAATAAGGGCACACGGGGGATGCCTAGGCTCTCAGAGGCGATGAAGGACGTGATAAGCTGCGATAAGCTTCGGGGATTGGCAAATGCGATTTGATCCGAAGATTTCCGAATGGGGCAACCTAACATACTGAAGGTATGTTGTATAATACGCGAACGCGCCGAACTGAAACATCTAAGTAAGCGTAGGAGAAGAAAATAATAATGATTTCCCAAGTAGTGGCGAGCGAACGGGAAAGAGCCCAAACCGGTATTGTTACGGCAATACCGGGGTTGTAGGACCACGATATTGTATTGTCGCTATGAACTGGAAGCAGGTGGGAAACTGCGCGATATGGGTGACAGCCCCGTACAGGTAAAGAATGACAGCATAGTGGTATCCTGAGTACCGCGGGACCGGAGAAATCCTGTGGGAATCCACCAGCACCATCTGGTAAGGCTAAATACTCCTGAGAGACCGATAGTGAACCAGTACCGTGAGGGAAAGGTGAAAAGAACCTCGAACAGAGGAGTGAAAAGAACCTGAAACCGTGTGCTTACAAGCGGTCGGAGCTGGCAGGTCCAGTGACGGCGTGCCTTTTGCATAATGAGCCTACGAGTTACTCTTTACTGGCAAGGTTAAGTGGTTCAGCCACGCAGCCGAAGCGAAAGCGAGTCTGAATAGGGCGCATAGTCAGTAGAGGTAGACGCGAAACCTTGTGATCTACCCTTGGGCAGGTTGAAGTTGCAGTAACATGTAATGGAGGACCGAACCGATAAACGTTGAAAAGTTTCCGGATGACCTGAGGGTAGGGGTGAAAGGCCAATCAAACTGGGAAATAGCTCGTACTCCCCGAAATGTTTTTAGGAACAGCGTGGATATAAAGTCTAGCAGAGGTAGAGCTACCGATTGGGTGCGGGGGAGTCAAATCCTACCAAATCCAGACGAACTCCGAATGCTGTTAGATATGATCTGCAGTGAGGCTTTGGGTGCTAAGGTCCAAGGCCGAGAGGGAAAGAACCCAGACCATCAGCTAAGGTCCCCAAATGTAGTCTAAGTTGAACTAACGAGGTCCGGTTGCCCAGACAGCTAGGATGTTGGCTTGGAAGCAGCCATTCATTTAAAGAGTGCGTAACAGCTCACTAGTCGAGCGGCCGGGCGTGGATAATAAACGGGCATCAAGATTACTACCGAAGCTATGGATTTGTAACATTGGTTACATCTGGTAGGGGAGCATTCTATGGTGGGTGAAGCAGCATGGTAATGTGCTGTGGACAGCATAGAAAAGCAAATGTAGGCATAAGTAACGATAAGGCGGGTGAGAAACCCGCCCACCGAAAGACTAAGGTTTCCTGATCAACGCTAATCGGATCAGGGTTAGTCGGGGCCTAAGGCGCATCCGAAAGGAGGTAGCCGATGGACAACTGGTTAATATTCCAGTACTTTTTATAACTGCGATGTGGTGACGGAGTAGTGACACTGCCGCGAACTGACGGAATAGTTCGTTGAAAGGCGTAGGTATAGGGACGGTAGGCAAATCCGCCGACCCTGCTGAAACCCAATAGTACAGCAAAGCTTCGGTGGCGCTGATAGAGCAGGTAAACAGACTTCCAAGAAAACCCGCTAAGCTTCAGGTTATAAAAACCCGTACCGTAAACCGACACAGGTAGTCGAGGAGAGAATCCTAAGGTGCTCGAGTGAATCATGGCTAAGGAACTCGGCAAAATGGCCCTGTAACTTCGGGAGAAGGGGCGCTTCCTCTAGAGATAGAGAAGCCGCAGTGAAAAGGCCCAGGCGACTGTTTAGCAAAAACATATGGCTTTGCGAAATCGAAAGATGAAGTATAAGGCCTGACACCTGCCCGGTGCTGGAAGGTTAAGAGGGGATGTCATCGCAAGAGAAGCATTGAATCGAAGCCCCAGTAAACGGCGGCCGTAACTATAACGGTCCTAAGGTAGCGAAATTCCTTGTCGGGTAAGTTCCGACCTGCACGAATGGTGTAACGATCTGGGCGCTGTCTCAGCCATGAGCTCGGTGAAATTGTGGTATCGGTGAAGACGCCGGTTACCCGCAACGGGACGGAAAGACCCCATGCACCTTCACTATAGCTTAACATTGGAATTGGGTACAGGATGTGTAGGATAGGCGGGAGATGTTGAAGCGGCTTCGCTAGGAGTCGTGGAATCAACCTTGAAATACCGCCCTTTCTGTATTCGGTTTCTAACTCGATCTTATCGAGGACATTGTTTGGTGGGTAGTTTGACTGGGGTGGTCGCCTCCAAAAAGGTAACGGAGGCTTTCAAAGGTAAGCTCAGTACGCTTGGTAACCGTACGTGGAGTGCAATGGCATAAGCTTGCTTGACTGTGAGACCAACAAGTCGACCAGGGTCGAAAGACGGACATAGTGATCCGGTGGTTCTGTATGGAAGGGCCATCGCTCAAAGGATAAAAGGTACGCTGGGGATAACAGGCTGATCTCCCCCAAGAGCTCATATCGACGGGGAGGTTTGGCACCTCGATGTCGGCTCGTCACATCCTGGGGCTGGAGAAGGTCCCAAGGGTTGGGCTGTTCGCCCATTAAAGTGGCACGCGAGCTGGGTTCAGAACGTCGCGAGACAGTTCGGTCCCTATCTGTTGTGGGCGTTGGAAGTTTGAGTGGATCTGACCTTAGTACGAGAGGACCGGGTTGGACAGACCGCTGGTGAACCTGTTATGCCGCCAGGTGTACGGCAGGGTAGCTACGTCTGGAATAGATAAGCGCTGAAAGCATCTAAGTGCGAAACTAGCCACGAGATGAGACTTCCTTATAGGGTCGTTGGAGATGACAACGTTGATAGGCTATAGGTGTAAAGGTTGAGAGACCAAAGCCGAGTAGTACTAATAGCCCGAAGCTTTCTACAGCGATAGAAACACTGTTGTTTTCTTACTTGTTTCCCTTCTTTCTTCCTGATATGTTATTTGGTTGTTTGTTTAAATTTTATAGCAAGCACATAAAGATATTCAGGTGCCTATATCGGCGGTGTCTACCTCTTCCCATTCCGAACAGAGAAGTCAAGCCCGCCAGAGCCGATGGTATTGCCGTAACAGGTGGGAGAGTAGGTCGGCGCCTAATTTTATACGAAAGCCCCTTCAGGAAACTGGAGGGGCTTTTTTGCTTGCTAGTGGGTAGATCGTAGATTGTAGAAAGTAGTTTGTGGAAGGTAGTTTGTAGGCTTTAGTTTGTGGAAGGTAGTTTGTAGTTTATAGTGAATCGTCTGTAAACAACCAACCATAAACTACGATCTAAGCGCCAACACCTACCAACTATCTCCAACTATAATCTAAAAACTATCAACAACGAACTACACTATCGTAATATTCTTGTGAAAAGTTGTTCGCTTAGATTAAAAGTCTTTTCTTGTACTTGTTTTCTAACTAAGCGTAAAGATTATGAAATTCCGTTTTTTATTTATGTTTTTGGTATTGTCGGGCTATGGTACCGTGTCTATGGCACAACGTGTTCCAGAGGCTGATAGTGCCGTAACCACCAAACATCAGGTTAGTAGTGGGGGACAACGTTTTGCTTACACAGCAAAGACGGGTACACAGCCGGTATGGGATGACAAAGGAAAGGTATTGGCCGCGGTAAATTATACCTACTATACACGTGATGATGTGCGTGATTTGGGGAAGCGACCCTTGGTTATATCGTTTAATGGTGGACCTGGATCCGCTTCGGTATGGATGCAGTTGGCCTATACAGGCCCTCGTTTATTAAATATTGATGATGAGGGATATCCTGTACAACCTTACGGTTTCAAAGAAAATCCTTACACGATATTAGATGTTGCAGATATTATATATGTAAATCCTGTGAACACTGGCTATTCCCGGATTTTGGATGACAAGGCCGATCGTACGCTCTTTTTTGGTACCAACGCTGATATCCGCTATCTTGCGGAGTGGCTAAATACTTTTGTAACGCGGCACAATCGTTGGACATCTCCAAAGTATCTTATTGGAGAAAGCTATGGTACGACACGGGTTTCCGGCTTAGCTTTAGAGCTTCAAAATGCACAATGGATGTATCTGAACGGTGTTATCCTTGTTTCGCCTACCGACCTCGGCATTAAGCGAGAGGGAGCCATCGAAAAAGCACTGCGGTTACCTTACTTTACCGCGGCAGCTTGGTATCATCAGCAACTTAGTCCACAATTACAAGGCAGAGATCTCGAGGATTTATTAACGGAAGTGGAAGCATTTAC
This sequence comes from Sphingobacterium psychroaquaticum, assembly GCF_004421025.1. Classification (NCBI taxonomy): domain Bacteria; kingdom Pseudomonadati; phylum Bacteroidota; class Sphingobacteriia; order Sphingobacteriales; family Sphingobacteriaceae; genus Sphingobacterium; species Sphingobacterium psychroaquaticum. The sequence goes on from NZ_CP038029.1 coordinate 1,091,006, forward strand.
CCTAGATAAGGTACTCCCCGCCATTGCTAGAGGGTATAGTATTAATCCGGGAGAGAAAGCTGCAATTATTGAAAAAATGTCTGCTTACACTTCTTTATCAACCACAGTTATTGCGCAACATAACTTGGATATATCTACCTCTTTCTTTTGGAAAGAATTGATGCGTAGTGAAGGTTTCACCGTGGGTAGGTTAGATTCGCGATATCTGGGTTTAGACCTCAAAGATGGTGGAGAGCGCCCCGACTACAATGCGGAGCTTACGTCATGGTTACATTCCTTTACGCCCGCTATTAACTATTATATGATGAATGAACTGGGGTATAAGACCGACGTGAAATATAATATGTTTGGTTCGGTTCATCCATGGGATCGTAGTAACGACAATACCGGAGCTAGTTTACGACAAGCGATGGCCGCAAATCCTTACTTGCATGTGATGGTGCAAGCAGGCTATTATGATGGAGCAACAGATTATTTTAATGCGAAATATAATATGTGGCAAATGGATCCTTCGGGTAAGCTTGCCAATCGCATGTCATTTAAAGGCTATAGAAGTGGGCATATGATGTACCTTCGAAAGGATGATTTAATGCAAGCAACAAAAGATATACGTGACTTTATTCGGGCGTCCACGCCGAAAGAAGGACAACCTGCTAAATATTAAGTAAAAAGCTCCTAGCATATTCAGATGCTAGGAGCTTTTGTTTGTATTGGTTTTATTTTAAAACCTTAACTTTTATACTACTGGACTTATCGCCATCAACATATAAGGTATGCGTGTTAGGTATAAAATCTTCTGCTTTTGCTTCATAAATATTCATGAACTTGTTCGGGTTTCTATCCACCAACGGAAACCAGGTATGTTGAACTTGAATCATAATACGATGACCTTTTTTGAAGGTATGAGCTATATCAGGAAGATTCACATTAACCGTCGTCTTTGCGTTCGGTGTAAGGGGGATAGGTTTGGCAAAATCGGATCTAAATTTACCTCGTAAAACTTCCCCACGAACCAGCATTTGGTAGCCTTGCATTACGGTCTTATCGTTACGAGGTGAAACAGCCGTTGTTGTGTCTGGATATACATCAATCAGTTTTACAATGAAATCAGCATCCGTCCCCGTCATAGCCACTTGAAGATCCGCCAGTACTGGCCCAGTTAGTGTCATATCTTCCTCAAGTGGAGCGGTTTGAAAGACAAGGACATCAGGTCTATTTGTTACAAAACGTTGATCTGCCAGCATATATTCACGTGTTCGTTCCGTAATTATACCTTCTTGAAAGGGTACGGGTTTTGCAGGGTCACTCATATATTGAATTGCCTTTTCTGCTGCATTTGCTTTATGCATACTTATTTCACCATTAGCACGGAGGTACAGGGTGAGATCCATTGTTTCTCTAGGTGGCCATTGTGTGAATTTCTTCCATGTATTACTTCCTGTTACAAAGATTGTCGCCTCGGCGGGGTTAAATGTACCTTTTCCTTTCAGGTAAAAGTCAAAAAATGGGAGTTCGATCTCTTCTTGATAGTACGTACTGGTAGGCTGGTCAAATTTGATATCTCCTAATGATTCACCTGTTGCGCGTGACCAACCACCATGATACCATGGTCCCATCACCAGTGTATTGTTACTTTTTGGATTGCGCTGTTCTATTTGACGGTAGGTTTCGAATGCACCATAGGTGTCTTCGGCATCAAATAAACCTCCCACGACCATAACAGCTGGCTTTACGCCCGTAAGATGTTCGGTTATCGTACGACTAACCCAAAATGTGTCCCGTGTGTCATGTTTAGCTAAATCATCCCAGAATTTAACGGTATGACTTAGGTATTTTGATTTTAATTCACGTAGGGTGGGGTGTGCCATAAAGAATTTCGTATAATCCTTGCCCGGTAGTTGAAATCCCTTTGGCCCGTGAAGATTCGTAATAGGCTGAGGACGTGGAGCATCAAAAGTATACATAAAGCGAAAGGCATCCATAAGAAATAAGGCACCACCGTGGTGAAAATCATCTCCAATAAACCAATCTGTAACGGGCGCCTGTGGTGATACGGCTTTTAAGGCTGGGTGACTCTTCACCAATCCAACGGTGGCGTAAAAGCCAGGGTAGGAGATGCCGTACATACCTACTTTTTTATTGTTATTTGGGATGTTTTTTACTAACCAGTCAATCGTGTCATAGGTATCGGTACTCTCGTCGATCTTATATCCATTCTGTGGTGTCGCGGTGGGTCTGATATCTTCAAAAACGCCTTCGCTCATCCATTTGCCGCGTACATCTTGGTAAACAAAAATGTATCCCTTTTTTGACATTTCTGGAAAATTTCCCAAATAAGCTTTGTATTTGTCTATACCATATGGAGCAACTGTGTAAGGGGTCCGGTTTAGTAAAATAGGATATGACTCACTCTTGTCCTTAGGGGTGTAAATGGCGGTGAATAAGCGTTTGCCATCACGCATCGTAATGTATTCCTCACGCTTGTCATAGTGGTCTCGAATATACTGTTCATTAACCTCTTGCCCCGTACAGTAGAAAATTAAAACGCAGCAAGCAACTGTTAGTATGTATTTAAACATCATGATAAATTTGGATCTTTCTAATTGGCATTGAAATTAATAAAAAATGCTTACATATACAGGTTGTCCTTTCTGTCATTACGACTGTACAATGCGACTATTATGTAAACATTAGATAATGGATAAAATAATTCGCATATGTTTTAAGGATTTTTTGTTTCCCCTTTTTTGATTAATTTAACAGTAAAATTAAATCTTATGGGACTAAAGAGGAGTTTATTAATAGAGTTAGAGCGCGAGACGCAAAGCACGAGACGTATTTTAGAGCGGCTTACAGATGAACATTTGGATTGGAGACCGCATGAGAAATCCATGTCTGTTAAAGATTTGGCTTACCATATTGTTGGGCTGCACAATTGGGTAGCTACTGTTATTCCGATGACTGTGTTCGACTTCAAGACAGATTTTAATCCAAAGCCGGTATCTTCTATCGCGGAGTTACGTCAGATGTTGGATGAAGGGTATGCGTTGAACAAGGCGGCAATAGAAAATGCAACGGACGAAAGCTGGGGGGAAGATTGGACAATGCAGGCCGGACCGGAGTATGTGATTGCAAAGATGCCGAGAGCCGGTGCTATGCGCTATGTGGTAAACAACCATTTGATCCATCACCGTGGCCAGTTAACGGTTTATTTACGAATGCTGGACATTCCTGTACCGGGTTTATATGGACCATCAGCCGATGAAAATCAAGGCTAATGTTATATAACATAAAAAAAGGTTAGCAATTCAAATTGCTAACCTTTTTTATCTATAGATGTCGTACAACTATTTTGCTAATTCTTCTGCAATTGCTGCACCGATTTCTGCAGGTGATTCTACCACACGGATACCACACTCGCGCATAATTTTCATTTTAGCAGCAGCTGTATCGTCAGCACCACCTACAATCGCACCAGCGTGACCCATACGGCGTCCTGGAGGCGCTGTTTGTCCAGCGATAAAGCCAACAACAGGTTTAGTACCATGTTCTTTAATCCAGTTTGCAGCTTCAGCTTCCATACCACCACCGATCTCACCGATCATGATGATACCTTCTGTTTCTGGGTCATTCATTAATAACTCAACAGCTTCTTTTGTTGTTGTACCGATAATTGGGTCACCACCAATACCGATTGCTGTTGTGATACCTAAACCAGCTTTTACTGTTTGGTCAACTGCTTCGTATGTTAACGTACCTGATTTAGAAACGATACCTACTTTACCTTTTTTGAAGATAAAACCAGGCATAATACCAATTTTAGCTTCTTCAGCTGTGATGATACCTGGACAGTTAGGACCGATCAAGCGTGAGTTTTTGTCACTCAAGTAAGATTTTACTTGAATCATATCTTTCGTAGGGATACCCTCTGTAATACAAACGATAACTTCAATCCCAGCAGCAGCAGCTTCCATGATAGCATCTGCAGCAAATGCAGGGGGAACGAAAATAATAGAAACGTTAGCACCAGCTTTATCTACTGCATCTTGTACAGTGTTGAATACTGGACGATCTAAGTGGGTTTGTCCACCTTTTCCTGGTGTTACACCACCTACTACATTCGTTCCATATTCAATCATTTGGGAAGCGTGGTACGTGCCTTCGTTCCCAGTAAAGCCTTGTACGATTACTTTTGAATCTTTATTTACTAGTACACTCATTTTTTCTGTTTTTTTGCAAAGCAAATCTACTATTTTGCAACGACTTCTAAAAATTAAGCTTACGCAATTCAGCCATTTTTTTGAAAGAGTAGATATTCGCAGGTTAAAGTTAATCTTTTTATACGAGTTTCATCTTACCGACTAGGTCCCACAACACTATACCTATGGTAACTGATACATTTAAGGAATGCTTTGTGCCAAACTGTGGTATCTCAATACAAGCGTCTGCCTGTTCCATGACTTCCTCGGAAACGCCATGAACTTCATTGCCAAAAAAAAGTGCGTATTTTTCACCTTCCGAGATGGTAAACTCTTGGAGAGGGATACTTCCTTCGGCCTGTTCGATGGCTACTATTTTGGCCCCTTCGGCTTGCGCCTGTTGGATGGCTTCGGCCACATCTTTATGGTAACTCCATGTGATAGACTGGGTGGCGCCAAGCGCTGTCTTTTCAATCTCACGGTGTGGCGGAGTGCCGGTAATTCCGCACAGCATTATCTTTTCAATGGCAAAGCCGTCGCCAGTACGGAATGCAGATCCAACATTGTGTAGACTGCGGACATTGTCAAGTACAACAATAATAGGGGTTTTCTGTAGGTTCTTGAAGGCGTCCACATCAGGACGGTTCAACTGATCCATAGATAATTTTTGCATGTACAAAAATAAGAAGTTATTTGTGAATACAAGCCATGAATGCTGGATACCTAGTAACTGTTTTCGACCAATTTAGCTCGTCCATTTACAGTAGGGGAGCCGTTTGTATAATATTATGCACAAAACTGAAAATAGATTTTGAATATTGGTTTAATCTGATTATTTTTGCATTCCGAAATTAGTATAAGTAAGAAAATAAAATTAGCTAAGAGAAATGGCAAATCATAAATCAGCGATTAAAAGAATTAGAGCGAACGCAGCGAAACGCTTAAGAAACCGTTACCAAGCAAAAACTACACGTAACGCAATTAAAAAACTTCGTAATACTACTGATGCTACTGAAGCAAAAGTATTGTTGCCTAGAGTTGTTTCTATGCTTGATCGTTTGGCTAAGAAAAATGTTATCCACAAGAAAAAAGCATCTAACAATAAATCTAAATTAACGAAATTCGTTAATAAGTTAGCATAATTTATTGTTTGAAAAAAAATATGGGGATGTATATTTTACATCCCCTTTTCTTGTTATTTCGTTAGCAACTCAACCACTTGGTCTAGTTTAGCCTTGTTGTTTTTATAGGGGCTAAGGTCATATAGCTCAACCTTCCTAAAATCGATGGGGTGACTTTCGCTTTGTAGGTAAATAAAACCTTTATCCAATAATTTACCATCTTGTTTTTGAGCGGGATCATACTTATCCACATTACCGCCTCCGATTTGTGGTTTTTGATATTCCAAAACAACTTGTTTATCTAAGATATGCTTGATAACGGAATCACCCAGAACGAGAAACTCGGCGGTTACCCATTGGTCACCGTGATATGTGTTTGAAGTAGAGCTGATGCAATGTGGTGTGAAAAGTTTCTCTTTCATAACAACATTAGTCCCCGGTGTACATAAGTTTGACGTGGTACGGGCATCCTTACCATTCCCCCCTAAAAATTGACCTTCGATAGAAATCGGGAAATCTTGGTCTTTAAGCATTGTCTTAGGATCTTGACCATGTAACATCGCTCCGCTATTACGCCAAGCCCAGCCTTCTCCACCTTTTACCTGCTCGTTTACGAAACGATACTCTACCTTGAGTAGGTAATAGCCAAATGCTTTATTGTAGGCTAAATGGCCATATTGTTGTTTGAAATCATCATAGCCATCGTATCTTACCTTTAATAAACCATCTTCAACACGAAAGGTATTGGCATAGTTTTCACCGACCTCGTGTAATCTAATCTTTGGCGTCCAATCTTTAATATCTTTTCCGTTGAATAGCTGGATCGGTTTAGGCAGCTTGTTGTTTGTTACAGAGTTTGAGCTCGTGGCACAACCCAGTAAGAGTGCACTTGCCGCAAGTGCACTAAATAAATTGAGTTTCATATAAGTTGGTTTAAGTTATATTTAAAGTAGTAGATTTTTATTCTTTACGTACTCGCTAGGTCGAACTCCGATAATTTTATTGAAGGTGTTACTGAAAGTAGGTAAACTACTGTATCCAACACGCATTGCAACTTCATTGACACTCATTTTTTCATCCAAAAGGAGCTTCAATGCTGTTAACATGCGTAAGATTGTATAATACTGTATGAAAGACATGTTCAGTTCTTTTTGAAAAAGACGTGCCAAAGTCCGTTCACTAACATCAAACTCTTTAGCAATCGTTTTGAAACCAACATTCTCATCAATCTTTTCCTCCAGGTATTTAACGATATCCTTTAGTTTGTCATGCTTTGGATAAGGCAATGCTAAGGGGAGTTCTGTTCTTGATATTTCTGGTAAAATAAGTTTAAAAGCTTTTGCAATGGAGTATTTTGGCTCTTCCACGGGGAATATGTTTCCTGTCCATCTGTTTGTAAACATAATAAACTCAATCAAGAGGTCATTCACTGGATAGATGTTTACTTTCTTGTAAAAAGCCGTATCGGTATCGAAGCGTGGAAAATATAAATTACGCATCACAACCTCTGGACTGCTCGGGTGTATACTATGCTTAGTGCCTGCCGGAATCCATATATAGTGACGCGCTGGAAGAAAGTATGATTTCTCTTCGGTCTTCAGAAATACGATACCACCCTCTGTGTATAAGAATTGATCTTTATTATGTTTGTGTTCTGCAATGAAATTTTCACCCATCATTGCGTGATGGCAATAGATACTGTCTTCAAAGGAATCAACCTCCGTCATGTAGTATTTATCAACATATTGCTTATTGTCCATATTATTTATTTCTCACCGCTGTAAATTTCCTGTTTTTTAATGAGATAACCAAAAAGGTGAGTATTCGCTTACCTCATGTTTATCGCTTTATAATAGGGCGAGTCAGCGCTTACTTAGTAAATTATTTATTTAAACAACTGTTATACAGATGTTTGCTGTTTTGTGTTCTTTGTGTCTTAAAGATGTAATCTATTGAACTATAATATTTTGTAAATTTATGCGAGGCAGCGATAATTAACTGGCTATAAATAATAAAATGTGCAATCAAAATATGCTTATAATTGTCGTCTCTATACGACTTTTATATAGATAGATGTTTTTAAATTTTCAATATGTCCTACGATAGAATTAAGTTAGAAAGACTGAAAGACAAAGTTATGTCTGCCGAAGATGCTGTCAAATTCTTCGAAAACGATATGGTGGTTGGTTCTAGTGGTTTCACGAAAGCTGGAGATAGTAAGGTTGTTCTTGCGGCACTTGCTGAACGCGCTAAGCATGAGGAATTAAAGATTACCCTGATGACAGGAGCCTCACTGGGGCATGATACCGACGGAAAGCTTGCTGAGGCAGGGGCACTAAAAAAAAGAATGCCCTTTCAGGTAGACCGTGTTCTGCGAAATAAGATCAATGCTGGAGAAGTTCTTTTTATAGATCAACACTTGAGTGAGAGCGCGGAGTTGCTACATAATAAAAATCTGCCACCAGTGGATATTGCTGTTATCGAAGTTGCGTACATAGATCGTGATGGTAGCTTAGTGCCTACAACCTCTGTTGGTAATTCCGCTACTTTCGCGGAGCTTGCAGATAAAGTGATTATTGAAATTAATACCGCAATTCCAACGGATGTGTATGGAATTCATGATATTTATCAAGCAGAAGATTATCCACACCGTAACGTTATTCCTATCGTTGCGCCATGGAATAAAATAGGTCGACGCTCTATCCCCATCAATCCTGATAAAATCGTAGGGATTGTCTTTACAGATTTAAAAGATAGTCCTGCTGATATTGCTGAGCCAGATGATAAAACAACGGCTATTGCAGATCATATTCTCAAATTTTTCGAAAATGAGGTTCAGTTGGGTCATCTAACAGACCGGTTGTTACCCTTGCAAGCTGGTATCGGGAAAGTAGCAAATGCGGTATTGACAGGCTTCAAAGAGAGTAATTTTTATGATTTAACGATGTTCTCTGAGGTATTACAGGACAGTACTTTTGATTTGATTGATTCCGGTAAATTATCCTTTGCATCAGCTTCCTCTATTACGGTATCTGCTGCATGCTACGAACGAGTTTTTGGAAACCTACAGAAGTATCGCGATAAGATCGTTTTACGTCCGCAGAATATATCAAATACGCCAGGTTTAATTCGGCGATTAGGAATTATTGCAATCAATACGGCAATTGAGTTTGATATATATGGTAATGTAAACTCTACGCATATTACAGGAACGAAGATCATGAATGGAATTGGTGGTTCTGGAGATTTTGCCCGAAACGCATACCTTAGTATCTTCGTTACGCAGGCCGCTTCCAAAAATGATACGATCTCGCATGTCTTGCCGATGGTATCGCACGTGGACCATACCGAGCATGATGTAGATATTCTGGTAACCGATATTGGTTTGGCTGATTTACGTGGTTTAGCTCCGCGTGAGCGAGCGCAAAAAATAATCGATAACTGTGTGCACCCAGATTTTAAAGAAGAGCTACAGTCGTATTTTGATCGTGCTTGCGCGCGTGGCGGACATACCCCACATTTGTTAGAAGAGGCTTTTAGCTGGCATATACGCCTGACAGAAACAGGCTCAATGAAAAAATAGGTTTCGACCTGTCCAAATAAAAAGGGTGCAATTTACTGTTGCACCCTTTTTATTTGACCATATTTCTTGCGTCGCCATAACTGTTGACATAGTGCAATGATTGATAGAAGGAGCACCGGAGCTACGACATTGATAACTTGCCAGGTTGTTTTCTCTGCTTTTACCTTCGCTTGGTCTAGTAACTGTAGCTTGACTTCTCTGTTTCTTAAATTAATAAAGCGTTCATCGTTTAATAGATAGTCTACCATATTTAACATAAACGATTTGTTCGCGAATTGTTGTTCCGTGTAGCGATCCCAACCAAGCGGATAAGGAGATTGATCTTTATTGTTTGTCTGATTGATAAGCCAATCACCATCGGCGATAACGACCATCTTCGTATCCTTGGTTTCCAAGGGAGGTGCTGTTTCTGTAATACCTGCAGGTGTGGGTCTGTTTTCAAACAGATGCGGAAATTTACCGGTCAATAGAACAGCTACCGGCATCGGTTTAGTTCTAAATTTCACGGGATCCGGTGCTTCTTCCACCATCTGGAGCGAGATAGGAGCCGGGGTTGTGATGGTTCGTGCGAAAGGAGAGCTGCTGAGCAAAATCTCTTTCTTTATTCCATTTGTTTCCAACGTATCCACCGTTCCAATAAACTCTGTACGTATCCCATCGAGATTCCTGAGAATAGGATTCGTTGAGGTCGGCATTAAGATCGGATAAAAATACCACGGAGCGAGCTGGATCTGTGATTGTCCTGCCACGCTTCCCATGGACAGCGGAATTTGGCTACAGTTTAGATCTGCCAACAGATTGTAATTTAGGCGAGCTCCATATAAGAAAAGTTGATCATCCAAGTTTAATGTGCGTCCGATTACAGGTTGGCTTCCCGTCTTTCGTAGGTAATCTAAGCTGGCATCGATCTGATCTATTGCCCAGATGACACGTCCACCTTGACGGATAAAATAATCGAGTTTATATTTATCGGCTTCGGAGAAAGGAGTGGTGGGTTTAACAATAAAGATTACTTTCAGCTGCTGAAGGGAAGCATAGGTGACCTCATTGAGGTGTACACGACCGACCTGGTTAGCCGGCATTAAACTTTGCATCGCATCTTGCAATTCCAGGTCCGAAGGTTCCCCGTGTCCTTCCGTAAAACCAATGAAGTTGGGCGTTGATTGTGTCGCATTATGAATGGCAGACAGAAAAGCATACTCCAGGTTTTCTATTGAGTTGTTTAAGGCTTCTTCTGGTTTTGCAGCATTCTTCTGTTGCAATAAATTGACCGTAATTTCTTGTTCGGCTGTAGCAACAACGGCACTAGGGAACACCAGTTGTTGACTAAATCCGGCATCAGTTTTTACACTAATATTGGTCGGCGTGATACCACGTTCCTGCAATGCTTGGATAAAGGCTTGTTGTTCTTGTTGATTTCCACTCAATGGGTCTATGACATTGAAATGTAGACGTCCCTTAGCATATGATTTAAGGTCTGTCAAGAGATCTGTTGTCGCGGTCTGTAACCGTTCAAAACCACTCGGCATTTTGCCGGTTAAGAAAACCGTAATGCTTACATCTTCTTGAAGGTTCGCTAATATATCTTTACTTGTTTCAGTTAGTGTAAAACGTTTATCAGTGGTGAAGTCTATACGCCATGCTGCAGGAAGCAGTGCGGTGCTGTTTAGTGTAAAAAAAACAACAATAGCAATTGTATATGCAGTCAATGTACGTTTACGTGGTGTGAACGACCTCCCTAAATGCCCACGGGTAAAGAGAATAAACAGCGCACTTAGCGACAGAAAATATACAAAATCAGACAGTGTTAAAACACCTCGGCTAATGTTGTCGTAATGCTCTTGGATACCTAAGTTTCGAATAAAACTCGTGGTGTTAGCTAAGCTAGGAAGATCACTGATTGCTGTGAAACCGTAAAACGCGATAAAGCACGCAAAGACGGCAAGTAAGAAGGCCACGATCGGATTATTGCTGATACTGGAGCAGAAGATACTAATCGCACCGTAGCTACTCATAAGAAAGAATAGTCCCAAATAAGAGGCGATAATACTTCCGATATCAATATTTCCTGAAGGAAAGGCAAGGAGGTATACCGATGCTGCATAAAGGAGTGTTGGTAGTATAGCGAGTAGACCTATGGTGATAATACCGAGGTATTTGCCCAAAACAATGTCGAAAAAAGTATGCGGCCTGCTCCGCAAGAGATCAAAGGTTCCATCCACTTTTTCCCCCGCAATGGAGCGCATGCTGATCGCCGGTATAAGAAACATAAATAAATACGGGGCGATCGTGAAAAACCCTGATAGGGAGGCATATCCTGAGGAGAGGATCGAAGTATCTGGAAAGACCCAAACAACAAGACCCGTTATCAGAAGGAAAAAAGCAATGGCTAAGTAGCCAATCAAGGAATTGAAGTAAGAAGCAACTTCTTTTATGTATATACTGCGCAATTGTAGTCTGATTTGTTGCTTCGAATTTAGGAAAATGATTGCTCTAAAACAAGAAAGCACCGTCCCTCGCGGATAGTGCTTTCTAGATTAAAAAGTTGTAAATAATGCGACATTTATTTTTTACCCGGTAAATAGATCTGGAAACCTAATCCCACACCTAGCCCCGAGGCCTTATCGCCTAAATTGACATTGGATTTTGTGTAATTGTAACCGGCTGTTACCTCTAATGCAACAGTTTGTGTAATGAAGTGTGCATAACCAAGATTTGCACCTAATGCTAGAGACACATCTTTACCGACTGAACTTCCGGCAATACCAATATCTCCTTGGGCAAAGAATCGACCTGTAGAGGAAGCGCCTTGTGGTAAGTAATAACGTAGGAATGGAGCGATACCATAGTTCCATTCGTTATCGGTCCCCTTTACCGCAGTAAAGCCTAAGTTCGCTTGTGCACCAATTGCAATACCGTTGGACACAAAATATCCTGCTCTAGGCTGTAGATTGATATTAAAAGCTTTGCCTTCAAAGCTATATCCAATATTTGCTAGTGAACCTCCAACCATCCAGTTGCCCTGTTTTATCGGTGTTAAGCCCACGTTGGCACTATGTTGAGGACGTGTCTCAATCTTTTGAGCATGAACGCCCAAAGCAAAAATGCTTAAAAAAGCCGCTGATAATAAAGATTTTCTCATAAACATTCTGTGTGTTAAGTTTAGATAATAACACATATCGCGCTAAAATGTTTAGATTATTTCGTTAATTGTACAAAAATTTCCTCTATAGATTGGTTCGGATACTTTGTTTTTAAGTCTGTAATGGACGCGTGCTCCCGAAGAATGCCTTTATGAATTACGATTACTTCATCGCAGATAGCTTCCACTTCCTGCATCAGGTGCGTGGATATCAACACTGTTTTTTCACGCCCCAGTTCCTTGATCAAACTACGGATTTCCAATATTTGATTGGGGTCCAACCCCGACGTCGGTTCATCTAAGATCAGAACGGGAGGATTGTGGATGATACAAAGCGCTAGGCCTACGCGTTGCTTATACCCTTTGGATAATTGCTGGATTTTTTTGTGTTGCTCCTCTTGTAAACCTGTAAGGTGTATTACCTCGTCTATCCGTTGTTGTTTATTTTTTATCTGATGTGTTTCAGCTTCGTAGTTCAATATTTCTCGAACGTACATATCCAAATAGAGTGGGTTGTTTTCCGGAAGGTACCCCAGTTTTTTTTTCGCGGCGAAAGAATGTTGTCCTATCTGGATCCCTTGAACTTCACCGTTTCCACTGGTAGGAGCGAGTACACCAGCAAGGATTTTCATGGTTGTTGATTTTCCAGCCCCATTGGGTCCTAAGAATCCTACAATTCGGTTTGTGCCAATCGTGAAGCTTAGATCATTGAGTGCTGTTTGTGTCCCGTATATTTTGGTGAGACGTTCAACTTTTACAGACATATTAATTGATATAGGGAGAGGATAATCCTCTTTTTCGAATGTAGTAATCTAGTGATTTTGCTGCTTCCAGCGGTCTATCTGTGCTCAAGATGTCAGCGCCATTTTCTATAAATTCTGCGTACACCTGTTCCCCGCGTTGCATGGCTTGACGGTCTAAGTTACCAATGGTACCAAGAATGCACAAAATGCCATGTTGATGAAGCAAGTCCGTAACCTTCTTATCAATAGGAGATGTGCCAACAAAAGCAACGATACGGGTGTCTGGCACATCGCGATCATTTAATCGGATAAGATCTTCGGCACTACGTATTGATGCTGAAATCATAAGTTCCGGTGCCAAGTTATGCACGACAGCCGCTTGATCTGCACTGTAGGTAATAACCACAACGTAGGCTTCTGCCTTCGCTTTACGAATGGCATCGATCACAAGTCGGTAAGGGACGTTACGTTTAACATCTAGCGTGAAAATGACCTTTCCTACACCCCAAAGCAGGGTTTCCTCTAGCGTTGGTATTTTGTATTTCGTTACCTTTCCATCCACATCCTTTAGATTTAGCTCTTGTAGTTCTTCTAAAGTATGTCGACCTACGCGCCCTTTTCCTGTTGTCGTGCGTTGTAATGTTTCATCGTGCATAAGCACTAAGGCAGAATCTTTGGTTAAGGCGATATCACACTCTATAATGGCCGGTGTTTTATAGGCTATACGTTGGAATGTTTCTATTGCATTCTCCGGATAGTCAGCCGCAGGTCCTCCGCGGTGTGCACTAATCAGAGGTACTCTCTTTTCAGAATAGGTCAGGAAACGGTATAAGTCATCTACGGTTTCGAAATTAAACACCTGATTATGATTGCTAACATGCACCATATCCGAAGCGTTATTATTTCGAAAACAACTTGCAAACAGTAAAACTGTTGTTAGAAGTAGGATTGTGGATAATATAGGTTTCTTCCTATTTAACATAGTTTTCTATTTGCTGGCAAATGGTGTCCAATGAAGCATTGATTTGATCAATTTGGATATGAGCTTGCGTATAAAAAGGAGCCCTTTCCGTTAATTTTTCGTCAATGAAAGCAAGCAGATCCTCACCTTGTAACCCTTTTAAGGCCGGTCGACTTTCGATGTTGGATTGAGATAATCGACCATGCAACGCTTTTGGGCTTAGATAAAGATAAAGTGAAAGCCCATTCTCATTGATCCAAGCCATATTATCATAATAACAAGGGCTACCGCCACCGGTAGAAATAACGGTATCTGGTGCAATCTGTTCTTTTAGTGTCTGACTTTCCAGTTCCCTAAATTTCTGCTCCCCGTATATTTGAAAGTAAGTCGGTATTGACATACCTACTTTTTCAACCAGTACATGATCCAGGTCTACAAATTTTTTGTTTAAACGGTTTGCCAATTTCTTGCCCCAGGTGGTTTTTCCACTCCCCATAAAACCAATTAAAAAAATAGGTTTATCCATTATTTTTGTAGGTATGTTTTTTCCAACTCTTCCTTCGAAGGGAAGTTTAGCTTAGACCATTTCTTTAACACTACGCCATTCTGCATTAAGAGTACGCCAGGGTTAGAGCGTACCATGCTTTTAAGAGGAACAGCATCAGCATAGAAAGTTTCAAGTACTAGATCCATATCTGTGTTTAGTTTAGAAGCCACATCGGAGGAGCTTGCTGTAAGCAATACAGCGCGTAGATTTTCTTGCGTCGACAGATCACGGATTATGGTGTTAATCCGATCCAACGCAATAACATCTGCCGTAGATAACTTATCGATATACGTGCTCACAACAATGAAATTATAAAATGGCGATGTAATAATTTCTTGTGTTACTTCATTACCTTCGGCATCCGAAATGAGAAGGTCAGGAATGGGAATTTGGTATCCTTTCTTAATCAGTCGAGAGGTAGGTTCGCCAATCACTTCCCAATTATCATCCTCCCAGATTCCATCCATGTATTCTTTGTCAGTCACCTTTTTCGTTTCACCTGTAGCCTTATTTTTTATTTCATAGATGTACTCAAAAACATCTCCTTCTTTTCCTTCCGGTAGAACCATTAGGTCCGGAATCTTATTCCCTACTTTGTATGGCAAGAAGTCGATGAATGGTAAAAATAAAGCGGTGTAAATGCCTATTCCGAAAGAAATCAATACGGTTGCTGTCGCTGCGAAGCTGCGCTTGCCGCTCGAGCTGATTACTGGTTTTATGCGTTCGTGGTATTTGAAAATAACGAGGATAAAGACCAGTAAAACCAAATCTTTGATGAACGACTGCCAAGGAGTTAGTGGAATGGCATCGCCAAAGCAACCACAAGAGGTAACGACTTCAAAGAAAGCAGAATAGAACGTTAGAAAAGTGAAGAAAATAATGAGTAGCAAAAGTCCCCATGCAACAGTTTTACGATACAGACCAAGCAGAAGAAAAACACCCATAATAATTTCAAATCCACAAATGACTACGGCAATCCAAGTGCTATAATCGTTGAGAAAATCCATGTGAAAGACATGGAAATACTCTTGTAGTT
The DNA here is from genome assembly GCF_004421025.1 of Sphingobacterium psychroaquaticum. Classification (NCBI taxonomy): domain Bacteria; kingdom Pseudomonadati; phylum Bacteroidota; class Sphingobacteriia; order Sphingobacteriales; family Sphingobacteriaceae; genus Sphingobacterium; species Sphingobacterium psychroaquaticum. The sequence continues at coordinate 1,106,338 of NZ_CP038029.1, forward strand.
TATAACCAAACCCGGTAGGGTCATTCGCTTTAATAAAGCCGGAAAAGATGAATAAAAGACCGACAAAAAATCGACTAAATCCGAGTAGAATATCAATAAAATTAATCTTTTTGTTCTGTGTAGGGGTAAAGTTCGTTTCCATGTGTCTGTTTATTATTGTGCGAGTCCCAGTTTGATCAGTGCAAATACGGCGTAGTTCAGCATATCCTGATAATTGGCTTTCAAGCCTTCGGATACTAAGGTTGCTCCATTATTATCTTCAATTTGTTTGACCCGATGTAATTTCATCAGGATAAGATCCGTCAAAGAAGATATACGCATGTCCCTCCATGCTTCCCCATAATCATGATTCTTGGCTAGCATAAGATCGCGTGTTTCATCCACTTTTTCCGAATATTGTTTGCTTACAGTTTCGTAAGCCAAGTTTTCACCTTCCTCTTCCGGAATCTCCAGCTGCATCATCGCAATGACGCAATAGTTAACAATACCGATATACTCTTCTGTAATTCCCTCGCCGACTTTTGATACTTTTTTGACTTCCAATGTACGGATACGTTGTGCCTTAATATAAATTTGGTCGGTGATTGATGCCGGACGCATTATTCGCCATGCGGTGCCGTAGTCTTTTGTCTTTTTTAAGAATAAATCTTTGCAATGCGAGATAACGCTATTGTATTCTGCCGTTGTATCCATGTATGTTGTTGGTCTCTGAAATCAAGAAGATATACAAATCTAGATAAATTCGCCTGCATAAGCAATATGCAAGACCTGCTGAAACATCAAAAAACAGTGAACCAGAAGCAGTCGTGTCGGACAGTTGTATTTCCTTCCTGTGAACACCGTTTTGGGCGCGTCAGATTAATGTCTTATTGTATTATAAAAATATATAAGTTTGATTGTAGAGAATAGAACTATGATTAGATTTGGAAATGGCGCTTCAAAAGGTATGCCGGAGGTAAGAAGATACCGGGTGGCAGCACTTCCACAAGCTATGATAAAGTTAAAACACAACATGCCTTTGGGAAGTTGTTAGGTATAGCGGGGCTGTGCGCTTTAAATGGAGATCGATTTATTGGTTGTTTAAAATAGATAAAAAATGAAGGTATTTAAGCCGGAAATACGCAGCGTTAATATTACGCGCTATGTACAACCATTCCGGGAGGGAGGATCACTCCCGGGTTTGGTGGATGCTGATGATGGGTTCAGTTATGTCATAAAATTTCGTGGCGCAGGACAAGGGAAAAAGGCGCTGGTTGCGGAGTTGATCGGTGGTGAGTTGGCTCGGTTTATGGGACTGCGGATGCCGGAGATGGTTTTTGCAGACTTGGACGAGTCGTTTGCACGTATGGAACCTGATGAAGAGATACAGGATTTATTACGTTTTTCAGTAGGTCAGAATTTAGGGGTTCACTTTTTAAGTGGCGCATTGACTTTTGATGCTAATGTGGATGCCGTGACGGAGCTTGAAGCCTCAAAAATTGTATGGCTTGATGCGCTGTTGATGAATGTGGACCGGACGGTACGCAATACTAATATGTTGGTTTGGAACAGAGACCTTTGGCTTATCGATCACGGTGCAGCATTGTATTTTCATCATAGCTGGGACAATTGGGAAGAGCAGGCCGTAAAGCCATTTATTCAGATTAAAGATCATGTATTATTAAAATATGCAAGTGAAGTCGAACAAGTGCACGCCACGTACAGCCCTTTATTTACAGCGGAAAACCTGCGCAATGTATTAGCCATAATACCGGATGAATGGCTTCAGGAAGAGGGACGTGATCTAACGGCAGATGAGGTACGGGAAGTGTATGTATCTTTTTTAGTGAAGCGACTGGCCCATGCAACTATTTTTTTAAACCAGATTGAACATGAGCGAAAGAACCGTATATGAGTATGCCGTGGTGCGGGTGGTGCCACGTGTGGAGCGCGATGAGTTCGTGAATGTAGGGGTCGCATTATATTGTCGAAAGCAAAAATTCGCACAGGTGAAAATTTATGTAGACGAAGCAAAATGCAAAGCGTTGGATCCTACTGTGGATTTGGAGATCATCAAAAAGCACTTAGATTCTTTTCAACGGATATGTGTGGGAGACAAGTCTGGTGGACGACTTGCTGAGCTGGAGCAACCGGAAAGGTTCCGTTGGCTGACGGCCAAAAGGAGCACGATGGTTCAATGTTCGGTAACCCATCCGGGGACTTGTGTGTCTGCGGCAGAAACATTAGATGAACTTTTTAAAAAATTAGTTCTATAGAAATAGTAGATTTGTGTTTATGGAAGATTTTTACAACCATATTTACCAAAAGCAACGCGAAGTACAAGACATGCCTAGCAATAAACGAATTGCGGCATGGGCAACGAGTTTGCTGCATCTTTTGTTCCCTGACCGTAGTTCGGCAAGCTTGAAAGATGTGGATGCGGTGCGGGCGGCTTTTGCCGCTTCCGAGAAAGTATTATTGGAACTGCTCGTGAAAACGAAGGCTTGTTCCGATTGTGATAATACACGTATTTCACATCTATTCTATCAAGATCTACCAGGCGTATACCACGTGATGTTGACCGATGCACAAGCGATTATGGAAGGGGATCCTGCAGCGCAGAGTCTGCGGGAAGTGATTCGTACGTATCCGGGGTTTACAGCAATCTGTATTTATCGTATAGCCAATCAGTTATGGCGTTCTGGCATTCCTTTGATACCACGTATTTTAACGGAGTATGCACATTCCAAAACTGGGATTGATATCCATCCCGGTGCGTCCATCGGTGACCATTTACATATTGATCATGGAACGGGACTGGTTATTGGCGAGACCTGTATTATTGGTAACCACGTGAAACTGTATCAGGGGGTGACCTTGGGGGCTTTAAGTGTCGCCAAGAATATGGCCAATACACAGCGTCATCCTATCATTGAAGATCATGTTATCATCTATGCGGGCGCCACTATATTAGGGGGAGAAACGATCATTGGCCATCATTCCGTAATCGGTGGTAACGTTTGGTTGACGGCTAGTATTGAGCCGTATACAACGGTGTATCATCAGCCTAATTCAAAATTTATTGACTCTAAACCTGTTGTCTAATGGGAAATATAATACAAACTATCGGTAATACACCACTGGTGGAAATTCGTTCCTTTCATACCAATCCGAAAGTGAAGATTTATGCGAAGATGGAAGGAAATAATCCGGCTGGATCTGTGAAAGATAGAGCCGCATTGAACATGATTCGTTCTGCGATGGAACGCGGAGAAATCGATAAAGACACAAAGCTTATTGAGGCGACTTCGGGTAATACAGGGATTGCTTTAGCGATGATTGCGTGTATGTATGGACTTTCGTTAGAGCTTGTTATGCCCATTACCTCCACACGGGAGCGAACACTTACCATGGAAGCGTATGGTGCAAAGGTGACTCTTTTGGAAACCATGGAGATCTGTCGTGATTATGCGGAGGAAAAGGGAGCAAGTGGGGATTATTTTATTCTAAATCAATTTGCTAACCCAGATAACTATAAAGCGCATATCAAAAGTACAGGGCCGGAAATCTGGCGTGATACAGAAGGCCAGATAACGCACTTTGTGAGCGCTATGGGAACAACAGGTACCATTATGGGATGTTCTATGTATTTGAAAGAACAGAATCCAAATATACAAATTGTGGGATGCCAGCCGACGGAGGAGGCCTCGATTCCAGGAATTCGTCGATGGCCACAAGAATATCTGCCGAAAATATTTAATCCTACGCATGTAGATCGTGTTATCGATATCTCTCAGCAAGATGCGACAGCGAAGGCTCGGGCTTTGGTGCGTCAGGAAGGTGTGTTTGCAGGAATGAGTACAGGAGGCGCATTTCATGCAGCCTTGCAAGTCGCGAATGAAATAGAAGAAGGGGTAATTGTCTTTATAGCCTGCGATCGTGGAGATCGTTATTTGAGCTCCGATCTTTTTGGGTAAAAATGGATATTCAAAAGCGGTTCGACCGAATTTTAAATATATACATGCTGTTACAGGCAAAGCCCTTGGTTCGGGCGCAAGACCTGGCGGTTCGGTTTGAGGTAAGTTTACGGACGATCTACCGAGATATCCAAGCGCTTCAAGGTGCTGGTGTTCCCATTTATGGAGAAACCGGCATTGGCTATGCGTTGGTGCAAGGCTATAAAATTCCGCCCACGAGTTTTACGCGAGAAGAGGCATTGAGTTTTGCAGCAGCAGAAAAACTGATTGCCAATTACTTTGACAAAGATTTGTATCTGCACTTCTCGACCGCGATGAATAAGATGAAATCTATCTTACGCACAGCGGATAAGGAAGATATAGCAACCGTTGAAGAAAAGGTTTTTTTAAAACCGAAAGAACATGTCTTCAATCAAAAGGTACCAGCTGCGCTTTCCATTTTACTAAAAAGTATTGCACAAAAGGTACAAGTTGTCGTAGATTACCAGAAATCAGGATCTGCTACCGTGGATGAACGTAACCTTGAGCCTATTGGCTTGTTTCATGAGCATGGCTTTTGGTATCTTATGGCCTATTGTTTATTGCGAAATGACTATCGCCAGTTTAGGTTAGATCGCATTCAAGAGATTAAGCTGATCGCCAACCAACGCTTTACAAAACAGCATGAAGAGCTGGCTTATTATTTGAAGAAAGATAACGATCCAGAGGCTACTGTTAGAGTCGTAATTCAGGTATCGAAGAAATTTGCTGCCTATATGCAGTGGGACAGAAACTACTATGGTTTTGTAGGGGAACGGGAGATGGAGGATTATATAGAGATGACGTTTCAATGCCGCGAGGTATTACATGGTTTCGCGCGTTGGGTACTGATGTTTGGCGATCAGACGACGATTGTAGAGCCGGAGTTTTTGCGGGATCGGGTGCGGGAGCTGTTGCAAGCGCAGTTGGCGCGGGTGCAGTAGCGGGGGCAAGAAAAGGCGCGAGCTAAAAGCCTGCCTACCGCAGGCAGGCTTTTAGCTCGCGCCCTCGAAGAGATGTGACTGCGGTCCCTCAGAAAGCCGCTTTCGGAAGGCTAAACCGCAGAAAAATATCAAGGTGAAACAGAGGCCGGCTCGTGCCAGCGACAATCTTTTTACTATAGCGTTCTTTCCCAGAAGAAAGGCGGTTCAATAGCTAGAGCACGCAGGTACGTGTACCCTTGCGCACGGTGATGAACTTCGTTATCAACGAAATACAACAAGTTTTGATAGATTGGGAAATTATACTCCCCAAAAAGATTGTGGTCTTCATGGAAGCGTTCCACGGGAATCTGATTGTATAACGCAGTGATTTTTGGAGTTGATTCATCCCAAGCGTTGAGTAATGCTTCTTTCGTATCTAACTTTAGGTCGTGATTATATGCATCCGTTTTTCCATTTACAATGCCATCCAAACCAGGGACCGCAATAGATAATAATTCTTTAACCATATCGGCAAAAGAGCGCATATTGCCGATCGCAAATGTAAACAACTCCTTCTCCGGGAATTTTTCGATAACGCGACGAGTAAGGGCGCGGTGTCCTTGCCAATGTATTAATAACTCTTCCTTACTGATGATTGTGCTGTTGTTCATGATTTATTTTTTTTAAATGTCTTTTTCTTTGTTAAATCAAAGGTAAGACGTGGTAATGACAGCAGTATGTCAGTAGTGTTATTGATTATCGCGACTCCAGATTTCAAAGATGGGATCTCCTTTGGAACTAAGTCCACTATGATGCCATTGGTTTGCTTCGATTTTGCCCTCGAATGAAAGGTCAGCTCCAACACGAGAATTGTCTCGTGAGAAATATAGAATATGTTCCGTGTATTTTCCATCCGTAAAAACATAGGTACCTCCACCGGTGCCGTAGAAACCTTTTACTGCGGGGTTGATGGCAATCCATTGAAAATATCCATCCACTAAAAGCTTTATTGTTTTACGATCTCCGCGTGTTATGGTCGATAATTCGTTGCCCTGTTTACGCCCGGTAATACGCCATAAGCCATCTAAATCCTGTGCTTTTGCTGGCTGTCGGTTATATTGCATATTGTTGCTCCGTAGGTGCTGATTCTGTACCTGTACTGGCATATCTATCGTAGAGCCTATCTGCTCGGGGTTGGCGTCATTGTATTCCACAGAAACGTGTATGGTCTTCCCATCGTATGTGAAAGGTCCGCCTGTGGTGCTGATGTACCGGTTGTTCTCAAAATTAATAGCAGAAAAATAATCATCAACAAACAACCAGAGTACATTCTTGTTATCTATAGTATGAAGAAATGCACCGCGTAAAGTCGATTTATTTTGTGCTACCAATGTATGTACTCCGATAGTACAGATAATCAAAATAAGAAGTGTTTTTTTCATAATATTTATATTAGCATTCGTTATTAACTGATTTGAAAATCAAATAAATATACATAAAATGTATGCTTGTTAGGAACTTTTGGATAGAAACCAGCCAATTTGTAGACCGTACAAGTATCTTTGTTCAGTAAGAAGGCTTTAACAGGTTATAGTTTTTATATGCACATTGTACGACTCCTTATTTATTCTTTATTTCTATTGACCGGACTTTTGTTGTGTTCTGATTTAAAAGCGCAAAGTGTTTATTTTGCCTCTTCCTTAGACACTAACTTTTTACCCCTCGATACCCTTTCGTATCGAAAATTAAACCAGTACAAACCGAAAGAAATTGCGTTAGAGGAATTTCAAGATCCGGAGGATGTAAAGCGGGAAAAAAAGTTTTGGCGTGCAGGAACAGAGTGGTTTCTGGCACAGGCCTTTCCGGCACTGTTCAATCGATTTATCACCAAAGATCCATACTCCTATATTACCTTCAAGAACTTTATTGATCATCAACGTTTTTCGGCTTGGGATTGGGATGATAACCAATTTACAACCAATCACTTGGATCACCCCTACCACGGACAATTATATTTTAATGCTTTTAGAAGTAATGGCTATAATTTTTACCAGTCCAGCATCGCAACATTTGCGGGAAGTTACATTTGGGAAACTGCAGGGGAGACGCAAGCACCATCCATTAACGATTTAGTTAATACCACCTATGGCGGTATTTTGTTAGGTGAAATTACCCATCGTATTTCGCGTAACATTCTAGGACGTGGGCATCGGAACCCCGGTTCTCGTGTCTCGAATGAGATTGGTGCTTTTTTTATCAACCCAGTGAATGGCTTAAACCGTTTGTTGGATGGGAAGTGGGGAAAGGCAGATCCGTATAATGCAATCGATTCCTCTTCCATATGGACCGAAGTGAATATTGGGGTGCGTCGTTTTGATGCGCGTGAAGGAGATATCATACACCGTGGAAAGAATGGATCATACGCACGCTTACAGCTCTGGTACAGCAATGGCCCACAAGATATCAAACGTCCTTTTGATCAATTTTATGTGAATTTGGAGTTTGGAAAAGGAGATAGTACATTTATTAACGCGGTGAATGTACACGCACTTCTTTATGGGAATGAATTCTTTAGTACCAAAAAAGGACGGCACTACGGTATATTGAGTGCAAGTTATGATTTCTATAATAACGATGCCTTTTTCTATGGCGCACAAAGTTTAAGTTACAGCTGGAATTCGACCTTTAGTTATAAAAAGGAGAATAAGTTGAATATGAGTCTCGCAGTAGGAGCGTTACTGCTTGCAGCCGTTCCGGATCCTTATTTGTTGTATGGTGCCAGTCGAAATTATAATTATGGATCAGGCGCCAGCTACCGTTACCGTGCGGAGTTAAGTGTGCTGCGTAGGCTTCGACTCATGGGGGATTATAATGGTTCAATTTTTTACACCATCAGTGGAAATGATTCCTATTACATTTTGCATGCTGGTAGTTTTGAAGCAAACTTACGGGTGTATAAAGACTTCTCTATAAAACTGAGCTCAGGTTATTTTGCCCTCGAAGGACATTTCAAAGATGATAAGTACCCCGATTTTAATCGTAAATTTCCATCGGGGCATATATCAATAGGCTATAACGCTAGATTCTAAAAAGTAAATCTCTTTTTCCCAACCACTAAGGAAGGTATTGGAGATGATCCATTTCCTTACCAAAAATATCCACTTGTTTGATAACAGCAAAGCCCATATTCAGGTATAGTTTTTTTGCCGATGGATTTTCTTTATCCACCAATAAGCCTAGCGTTTCGCCTTGTTGTTCGACGAAGGTTTCGATAGCATATTGAAGTAATTTCTTGCCAATGCCTTTCCCTTGTGCTTCTGGCAAAACAGCAATGGTGTCGATGTATATCTCACCTTCTTGCGTTTCATTCTCTAAAGGAAGGACACGATTATATTTCTCTTTGATATAGTCAAATATTGGTTTGCGAAGTGCCTCTAGTTGGCCCCCCGGATACAAACACAGCTGACCCAAAATCTGTCCTTCTTCCTCGGCGACGATAATATGTTGGTAACTATACTGATTGTTGGGGAGGGAAACAAAATGTGTCAGGAGGGAATTAGCCTCCTCTTTATCGAAATTATCGATAAAATAATATATTATATCTTCCATGGCCAGCAGCATAATGGGCGCTATGGCTTTTGCATCAGATGCTTTCGCAGGTCTACATGTTATCATGGGCCAAAGTTAAGCAATAAAAAAATCATCGCATAAATAGAAAGTAGTCTTTCCATCTGTGCGATGATTTAATATGTTAGGGTATTCAAACCTCCACAAAGGAGGAAGAAAACTATTTATCTAATTTTTCGAATTCTACGAAGTCGATATCTTTGCTTTCCAATTTGATGTTCTCTTTCAAGAAATCAAATACTTTAAGCGCTTTAGCCTCTTCAAACAAACGGTTTGCTTGTTCTCTATCTTGAAGCAATTGCATAGCAAATTGATTTAATTGCTCGTCTGTAGGCTCATCATTGATGTTGTACATCTTGATTTGTGCATAGATACGTTCTTTTGCTAAATTAACAACCTCATCGTATTTCACTTCTAAGCTGTTCGCTGTAACGATACGGTTTTCAATGATCGTCCATTTCAAGTTGCTTAAGAAATCTGCAAATCCTTCTTCCAATTCTTCGTCTGTGATGTTCGGGTTAGTTGCTTTTAACCATCTTTTCAAGAACTCTTCTGGGAATTTAACATCAACTTTCTCCATACCGAAAGTATAAAGATCATTGCGTAACTTTTGATCTGCATTTTGTTTGAACAAGCTTTCTACTTCTTCTTTTACTTTTGCAGTAAACTCTTCCTCAGTCGTAACTTCACCAGCAGGGAATAATTTATCAAAAAATTCTTGATCTAAATCAGACTCTTCCAAACGGTTGATGTTTTTTACCGTAAGTTCGAATTTAGTGACATCTAAAGCTTCTGCTTCATCTTCTGTAATACCAAGAATGCGCGCTAAGTCAGCAACTTTGAATGCTTTTTTAACATCGATCTTCGCTACATCATCTTTCTTTAATCCTGCTAGAGATTTTTTGATTTTTGCATCTTCGATAATATCTGTACGTACAGATGTTGTCTTTTCGATACCTTCTTCTTTTTCTTGTTTCAATGTCGCGTATAATACATCTCCCTCAGCAGAAACTTCAGGATTTGTCATTTTACCGTAGCTACGACGTAAGTTCTTGATACGTTCAGCTAAAGTAGCGTCATCCGCTTTGATTTCGTATGCGGTGAACGAAGTCTCTTTAGAGAAAGGAATTTCAAACGCAGGAGCGATACCAATTTCGTAATTGAAAGAGAATGTATCGTTGAAATCCCATTTATATTTTTCGTCTGTATCACTGTCCAATGGAAGTGGCTGACCTAATACTTCTAGTTTGTTTTCACCAATATATTCAGAGATCTTATCGTTAACGACTCTATTGATTTCATCAAACAAGATAGCTTTACCGTATGTGCGTCTGATGTGACCTACAGGTACCATTCCTGGGCGGAATCCTGGTAATTTTGCTTTTTTAGCTTGGTCTTTAATCGCTTTATCTACCGAAGGGTTGTAGTCTTCTGGTGTTAGTTCAACTGTGATGTTCGCATTGACATCGTCAAGTTTTTGGTGTGAAATATTCATACTCTCTTATAGCTTTTACGCATTACAAAAAAAATCCTCCCGAGTTTCTTAAGTTCGGGAGGACATCAAGTGCGGAAGAAGGGACTCGAACCCCCACGCCTTGCGGCGCCAGATCCTAAGTCTGGTGCGGCTACCAATTACGCCACTTCCGCAGTTATTAGGACTTTTATTGTGGCACAAAGATAGGAACGGAATCCATATCCTGCAAGTCTTTTTTGCTTTTTTTTTGATAAAAATACCACATCTACACCTAAAGTGTTTAAAATCAAATAATTTATTTTTTTTTATTGTTTTTATGTTTTCTGTTTTGTTACTTTGAATTTCAAAGTGCTTTGTATGGATCAACAAGATTTAATAAAGGAAATAGGCCATATTCGCTCCATGATGGAGAAATCATCGAAATTTATTTCGATCTCGGGCCTTTCTGGCGTATTGATAGGTATGTATGCTTTAATAGGTGCCTTTCTGGCTTATATTAAAGTATTCGGCTTTCGCAGTACCTTCGATTACAGAGATCACTATGTGACTGACGATGGTGTGGTGGGCTACTTGGTGGTGGTGGCGGTGGCGGTATTGCTTGCCTCTTTGATTACGGGGGTAGTCATGGCGAAGCGCAAAGCCAGTAAAATAAAACAGTCGGTATGGAATGTAACCAGCAGAGCCATGCTCAAGGCTGTTTCGGTCCCTCTCATGGCTGGTGGTCTTTTTGCTCTTTTATTGATTTGGAAAGGCTATTACGAATTAATCGCTTCCACGTTGTTGATTTTTTACGGGCTAGCATTATCAGCGGGGAGTGTATTCACCTTTAAGGAAGTACGCTGGTTAGGTGTTTTGGAAGTTTGTTTAGGCCTTGCCGCTTTACTTTTTCCAGGTTATGGTTTATGGTTTTGGGTGTGTGGGTTCGGCCTGCTACACATTATCTATGGATTTATTGTTTACAAAAAATACGAATAAGCAGTGGGGTTGGATCTGAAGTTATATAATAAGGTTTTTGAAAATCGCATTCGTCTTCAGGTGATGAGTGTGCTGTTAGCCAATGATGCGTATGACTTTAGTTCGCTAAAAGACCTTCTGGAGCTGACCGATGGTAACCTTGCTTCAAATCTTAAAACACTCGAAAAAGAAGGGTACATTACCGTCGAAAAAAGCTTTGTCGATAGGAAACCTAATACCCGTTATAAGAAAACAGATAAAGGACAAAAAGCTTTTGAAGAGCATCTGCAAGCACTGGAAAATTTAATAAAACAACAGTACAAATAATTTTTTTACCCCATAACTTTGAAATCCAAAGTACTTTTAAAAATAATATAAATGTTTTAGTCATGGAAAATTCAAATCAAAAACAACCTGAGGTTTACGACAGTCCGGCGCCATCTTTCTTTGAGCGTCTCTTTAACTCCATTCTTTTTAAGTTTGGCGTCATGCTCATTTTAGTCTTATTTCTGCTTATCCCTATGGAGTGGATTAACGACCTTATTCGCGAACGAAGAGATCGGGAGCGTAGTGTAAGTAATGAAATCGCGAGCAAATGGGGAGGTCCGCAAGTTATTTCTGGACCGATCATAGGTATTCCCTATACCTACCAATATTCGGTCAAAGTGACGGATGATAAAGGGAAACCAAAAATGGAGACCTATAAAGAGAAGAATTATATCTTCCTTGCAGCAAAAAAAATGAAAGTATCCTCTGATGTGGAACCTGAATATTTGAAACGGGGGATTTACCAAAGTGTGGTCTATAAGGCTGCCATAACAGTGGACGGTGAATTTGATGAAATCGATTTGTCTAAAGTTGCGGTTGATCCGGCAAGTTTGCATTGGGATGAAGCCAAGCTATTTTTTGGACTCAGCGATTTGAAGGGGATGACAGCAGTTCCGAAATTAGATTGGAAAGGTACAACGCGTGACTTACAGATGCATACGGAGCCGATTTCTTTGTTTGAACGCACGATGTCAGCAGATATCGGTCTATCCGAAAAATCTACAAAAGGTACATTTAGAATGAAACTTGATTTACGAGGTTCACGTACTTTAACAGTTTTTCCTACGGCGGACGAAACCATGGTGACGGTGGGCGGCGCATGGAACGATCCTAGTTTCAATGGTGGTTTTTTGCCTGCTACACGAGAAATATCGCAGGGTAAGTTCCGTGCAGCGTGGCAGGTGCCCAGCTTTAGCCGTAAGTTTCCGAAGCAGTGGGTCGGTTTATCAAAGGAGCTGTATATGTTGACAGATTATGACGGTGAAAACATAGGGTATGACCAAACAATGCCAGCTGTGACTGCGGCTCCCGAGAACGGATCTTCGGCACAGGTCTCTACAGAACAAGATATGGTTCAAGTGAATTTTTTAGAAGCAGTGAATAACTATCAGAAGACAACTCGGGTAGCAAAATATGGAGCATTGGTTATTTTGTTGACCTTTACCGCTTTGTTCTTTACCGAGATCTTAAAAAAGAAAAAGATCCACTTTATTCAGTACGTACTTATTGGTTGTGCAATGGTTCTCTTTTATTCGCTCTTGTTGGCTATTGGAGAGCATCTTGGTTTTGATTGGAGTTATCTGTTATCTGCTGTGGCGACAATCGGGCTTATTACTTCGTTTATCTTTGGCATCACCAAAGATCGTAAGATATGCATGGCTTTTAGTGGCGTGCTGGCCTTGTTCTATGCTTTTGTGTATTTCTTGATGCAACTGCAGGACTACGCCCTTATTGTCGGCTCTATTGGCGTATTTGTTATACTGGCGGTGTTGATGCGCGTTTCTACCCGGATCAATTGGTATCAGTTTGATCGCAAAAGCTAAATTTGAGATGTGTTTATAAGAACAACCGTTTATGTACATCCTGATTTTTTATTTGAAAGCATATTGGACTGTCTGGAAGATCGTATGGACTCGTCGATTTCGCTAAAGAGATAAGATTTATTAACTTGCACGGTGAAAAAAAGCGTATAATATATGAATAAGGTTTCTGTTCTGGCAGTTGCTATTTTGTTGGCGTCGACCACATTTGCACAACGAGCTCCTGAGAAAAAAATTGATAAATCATTGATAACAGATAAAATGCAGCATCTAGGCAAAGATTTGATGACACCAGAAAAGTTGTGGGAAATAGGTCGTGTCTCCGCGGAAGGGTTATCGGCTGATGGTAAGTATGTTGTATATGGTGTTTCGCAATATAGCTTTGGTGAAAACAAATCCGAAAAGAACCTCTTTGTAGCTCCGGTAGCGGGGGGCGCTGCGGTGCAGTTTACGGAAGGTCAAGGGGGAGAGTCGGTTGTAGAAATAACCGCCGATGGACAAGTTATCTACTTGTATAAAGGGCAGCTTTGGCAAAAACCTTTACAGGGAGGAACGGCTAGACAGCTTACCAATATGGAGGGAGGATTAGAAAATGTGAAGTTATCGCCAGATAAAAAACACATCTTATTCAGTCGAAGTGTACTGATTCAAAAGAATCATAGTGTTGATAAGTATAGCGATTTAACGAAGTCCAATATTTATATATATGATGATCTGGACTATCGCCATTGGGATTCTTTTAATGATGGACGGTTTAGCCATCCTTTTGTCGCAAGTTATGAAAATGGTACAATTGGTGAACCGCTCGATATATTGAAAGATAAGCCGTTCTATAGTCCACAAGCGCCGTTTGGCGGAGCGGATGACTTTGCATGGTCTCCTGACAGTAAGGCGGTACTGTATGTTTGTAAGAAGAAAGTGGGAAAAGAGTATGCGCAAAGTACCAATACGGATATCTATCGCTATGACCTGGCCAATGGTACCACCACCAACTTGACGGAGGGTATGAACGGGTATGATACAGCGCCGACATACAGCCCCGATGGGCAACGACTTTCCTGGTTGAGTATGAAGACGGATGGATATGAAGCGGATAAAGTAGATATCGTTGTCTTTGATAAAGTTAGCTCACAACGCTTAAATCTTACAGGACATTGGGATGGAACTGTAAATAGTTTTATTTGGAGCAAGGATAATAGAAGATTATACTTCACGGCACCTGTAAAAGGTACGGTTCAGCTTTTCGAGGTGGAGGTACCGGTGAACTTTAAGAACAGGGCCTTGCCGAAATTAAGACAAATTAGTGAGGGACAATTTGATATTAGTGGTATTGTAGGCGAGACGAATGGTGGACTTGTGGTGACCTCAACAACCATGACGCGAGCTACGGAGTTGTATTTGTATGACTTGAAAAAGAATACCCGTACCGCTATTACAACGGTAAACGATAAGATATACAACAGCCTGGCAGAGACAAAGGTAGAAGGTCGCTACACGAAAGCATCCGATGGTCAAGATTTATTTTCATGGGTTATTTACCCACCGGACTTTGATCCGACGAAGAAGTATCCAACGCTTTTGTTTTGTCAAGGTGGACCTCAATCTGCGACAACGCTAGGTTATTCGTTTCGTTGGAATTTCCAATTGATGGCTTCACAGGGCTATATTGTAATTTTGCCGAACAGAAGAGGTATGCCGGGGTGGGGAACAAAATGGAATGAAGATATCTCGAAAGATTGGGGAGGGCAGGCGATTCGCGATTACTTGTCTGCTATTGATGACTTTTCGAAGGAGTCTTACGTTGATAAATCGCGTGTAGGCGCTATTGGTGCTAGTTATGGTGGTTATTCCGTGTTTATGCTGGCGGGTGTGCATGAAAACCGCTTTAAGACTTTCATCTCTCACTGTGGTTTGTTCGATATGACTTCGTGGTACGGAACGACGGAGGAATTGTTTTTTGCGAATCATGATCTTGGTGGACCATATTGGGATAAAGCAAATGCGAAGACATACAACGAATTTAATCCGATCAAGCATGTTGATAAATGGAATACACCAATTATGATTATGCAAGGTGGAAAAGATTATCGGGTGCCTATCGGACAGGGCTTGGAAGCTTTTCAGGCGGCACAGCTCAAAAATATTAAAAGTCGGTTGGTGTATATGCCAGATGAGAACCACTGGGTTTTGTCGGGACACAACGCGCAGGTGTGGCAACGTGAATTCTTTGGCTGGTTAAAAGAAACGTTATAGTTTAGCCATGGATGCTTAGAAAAGGCCCGTCATTTATTTAATGGTGGGCCTTTTTGTTTGATTAATGTGACGTTGTAACGCGTTGATTTTTAAAAGCTTTTTTGTATATTGTGGAAAGGCGGACTCTGAAAGAGTTGTGGATAAAGCTTTATTAACTAGATGTAAGCTTGTAGAGATACGTGGAAAAAACCATTCATTTAACCATACATCGTGATCGTGAATTACTGCAGCGTTTAAAAAACGGAGATTCGGACGCATTTCGGGTGCTCTACGATCTCCATAAAGAAAAATTAACAGCTAATGTCCTGCGGTTAGTGAAGTCTGAAGATCTGGCACAGGATATTTTGCAGGAGTTATTTACTAAAATGTGGACAGAGCGCCATCGGATTGATATAGATAAACCGCTGCAAAATTATCTTTTTCGGATTTCTAAAAACTTAATTATCGATACATTCCGAAGATCTTCGCGGGATAAAACTCTTTTTTCGGCACTGACGTCTTTTGCGACGGAAAACTACGTACATGTTGAGGAGGATTTATTTCGCAAGGAGGAACAAGAGCTGCTTCAAGGGTTGATTGCGCAGCTGCCACCCAAGCGGAGAGAGATCTTTGTGGCTGCAAAGTTGGAAGGTAAAAGTTATCAGGAGATTGCAACCGAACGTAATATCTCTATCGATACCGTGAATGACCATATCAAGAAAGCGTATGCTTTCTTTCGCAAGCTGTCGAACAAGCGAACATTTTTACTGCTTGTGTTGTATATGCAGTACCGCGTTTTTGGTGGATTTTAACACCGTTTCTTCCTTATAAGTTAAAAGCATAAACTTTTTTCATTTCTGAACCACTGGATTTTTTTTTCACGACGTATTTAGTATTAAATGGTACGCCGTGAAAGATGTGAATAAGTTTGATCGTGTATTGAAACGATATCTCGCCAACCAATACAATACTGAGGATGTTCTTTTTTTACAACAGTATTTTTTGGAGGGTGATGCTTCTATTGTAGCGGATAGAGTCAGTAAGATTCTTGATCAGGAATGTGTGGGGCTACAAGAGGCCGATAACATGATTGCCGCAGAGCGTGTTGTTCGGAAGTTGGATCAGTATATCGCAGGTTTTACCTATGTGCCTGAAAACAAGTTTCATCTTCGACCCTGGTTAAAAGTAGCTACCATAGCACTTGTTAGTTTTGCCTTAGGGCTCACGGCGTATCTTTTTTTGTTTAGACCTATCGGTGGTGGTGACTTCCTTGCTCTTGAAGAGAAGGCAGATATCTTATCGATCGATGAAGCTATTGATGTTGTGGCGCCGGAGACGCATGCTTATATGCGTATTGTTGGAGGCGAAGTGCTTCACACATTTGGTCAAGGGGAGGAAGTGTTTTTCGACGCTAATGGGAATCTGTTGGCCAATAAACAAAACAGTCTACCGATAAAACAAGGGGTTGAAGTGGAATTTGTCGCGCCGCGAGGGGCTCTCTTGAAAATGAAATTGCCAGACGGTTCTGCGGTCACTCTCAATGCGGAGTCCCGGTTGGTTTATAATACCAACTTTTCTGCTGGTAACAGGAGCGTCTTGCTCGAAGGAGAAGCGTTCTTTGAGGTGTCAAAACGACGTCGTGCCGGGGCAGGTGAATTGGAAAAGTTTACCGTTGTAACCGATAAACAGCTTGTTGAAGTGCATGGTACACGATTTAATGTCAAGGCTTATCGTGGTGAAAAAAACACTAAAACGGCGTTGCTGGAGGGACTGGTGGACGTGGTAACTCCAACAGGACGCTATCCTTTACAACCTGGAAAGCAAAGCGCTAATAATGGTAGACGGATCTCCGTCGCCTCATTTGATGATGGCGATGTATTAGGCTGGACAAATAATGATTTTGTATTTAGTAACCATTCATTGGAAGAAGTAATGCAACAGATACAGCGTTGGTATAATATCGAATACTCCTTTAGTAATGATGAATGTAAAACAATAAAAATTGGTGGTAGTGTAAGCCGCAATCAAGACTTGTACACTGTTTTGAAGGCACTAGCCGCAACGGGGGCGGTACAGCTTAGCTATAAAGATAGATTTGTTAAAATCTACGCCAAGTAACTTTTAAAACCATATAAATTATGAAGTATTTTCAAGCGTGTAAACGGCGACTCACCAGTCGTTTGTTGTTGTGTCGTTTCTTTATTAGATATACCTGTGTACTGGTGTTTTTCTTTCTCGGTACCGGCCTCATGTATAGTACGGTGCATGGACAAAATGTTAATATCAAACTAACCAATGTTCCCTTAGGCGAGTTTTTGAATCAGCTAAAGAAGCAAACAGGTTATGATTTTATTTATGAGCAACAGCTTGTTGCTCGAGCTGGCACCGTAAGCGTCGCGTTGAATGGAGCAACATTTGACCAGGCCATGTCCTCGGTGCTGGGAACAAAAAATCTGAAATACGAACTGCATGGACAGATTGCAACTATTAAAGACGGACGCCCTCCTGTTACGGCGACACGCACTTCAGCCATGCAGGAGCTTGTACATGGAGTCGTGTTAGATACGCACGGTCATGCACTGGCTGGTGCAAGTGTATTCAATGAAAAGTCAGGCCGAGCGGTATTGGCCGATGCAGCAGGTAAATTTACGTTGGCCGCTGAGCAAGGGGATGCATTGGTCTTTACTTATATCGGACATCGCGCGCAGCGCGTGATTGTGGAGGAAAATAAAATGATTCGCGTTGCACTCGAAGCGTTGGTAGAACAGATTGAGGAAGTGGTATTGGTGAATACAGGATATCAAACTATTAGTAAGGAGCGTAGCGCTGGATCTTTTGCCAAGCCTGCCGATGAGGTATTTGCCGATCGTACAGGAACATTAAATATCTTACAACGATTGGATGGTTTGATTCCCGGACTAACGATTAATAATGCGCCAGGGTCGGGACAAACCTTCTCTATCCGTGGATTATCTACCTTAGGTATAGATGGAGCAGGAACGAGCCGAGATCCATTGTATGTGGTGGATGGTATCCCCATCGATGACATCGCTTCCATCAACCCTAATGATGTGGCCGATATTTCGGTGTTGAAAGATGCGACAGCATCTTCTATTTGGGGAGCACGAGCCGCAAATGGTGTCATCGTGATCAGTACCAAGCGCGGTAAAAGAGACGAGAAAATAAAACTCAACTATAGTAGTTTCATGAATGTTTTTGGAAAACCCGATTTGAAATATATTCCAACGATGAACAGTCGGCAGTTTATACAAACCGCACGTGAGATTTTTGATCCCTTAGGGTTTCCGTATGAAGCAGAGTCTGCTTATACAAATTTAGCCGGACAAGGCATACCATTGCATCAACAAATCCTATATGATATGGACCGGGGAGTGATGTCAGAAACGTTTGGGAATCACTTGCTGGATAGCTTGGGCGGTATGAATAATCGAAATCAAATTCGTGATTTATTTTATCGTAACGCTTATTTAATGAACCACACACTTTCTTTATCTGGAGGTGGTTCTAAATACGCATTTTATAGTTCGATGTCCTACAACGATAATAAGACGCCATTGCCTGGTGAAAAGGATCAAGGATTTAAGATAAATATCCGGCAAGATATGAATTTCAATAACTGGTTGTCAGCCTATTTGATAACTGATGTTACCCGACATGATCGTGCCGTAAAGCGAAGTCAGATTGTAGATAATAGATTTTACCCGTATCAAATGTTTCAGGACGAACAAAGAAATCCGCTTTCTGTTCCCTATGTCGGTTATTTAAGTGAAGAGGTACGACGGGAGATGGAAGATCTCTCCCAGATAAATTTAGATTTCGTCCCCTTACTCGAACGTGATTATGGATATACTAAAAGCAATGGGATGTCAAATCGGTTTACCGGTGGCTTGAGCGTTCGGATCCTTGAGGGGCTACGCGCCGAAGGTACATACGGTTATATCCGTAGCAACAATAAACTAGAGAGCTTTGACGAGGAGAATAGTTATTTAGTGCGCAGTGAGATTGTGCAGTTCACGACGCTGGATGCCAATGGGCAGCCGGTCTACCATCTTCCTACGCAAGGAGGTCGCTATCGTACAGGAAATACGATGCAAGAAAATTGGACGGTTCGTCATCACCTAAGTTACGATAAAGGATGGGATGAGGGAAGGCATTTATTGACGGCGCTATTCGGGCATGAAGCGCAACGTCAGTTTGGAACGAATACACAAACCTTAGTCCGGGGATATAATGAAAATTTACAGACCTATCAACCTATTGATGAGTACGGTTTACGCGTTAATGGACTTCCGGGGGTTATTATGCCAAACAGTTTATGGCAAAGTTATTTACTGACACAGCCTTTTCAAAAGAGGGAAACTGAAGTACGATTTCAGTCATACTTTGCGAATATAGGCTATTCCTTTTTACAACGATACGATCTGAATGCTAGTTGGCGTATTGATAAGAGTAATCTCTTTGGTATGGATAAATCGTCACAGAATAAACCGACTTGGAGTGTTGGTGTAAAATGGGATGCTTCGAGTGAGGCGTTTCTACAGCCTGTAAGTTGGGTGAACGACCTTGCTTTGCGGGTCACTTACGGTATTACCGGAAACGCACCAACACCAGGAACCGCCTCTTCCTATGATGTCCTTTCAGCAGACCGGAGTCCGTTTATACCAGATGGTAGAGGGCTACAGATCGCGACAGCTGCTAATCCAAAACTTGTCTGGGAACGTACGGAGAATATTAATGTGGGGATTGATTTTGGTATTCTTGACCGTCGATTAACGGGTGCACTTGATTATTATAAAAGAAATACAGACGATTTGTTGGGACAATATACGGTGAATGGTTTTACCGGTTACAATACTATTGTTGGAAATTTCGGGAGCATGACAAACCAAGGTATAGAGCTGAGTTTGATGAGTCGAAATATTCGGAAGACCGACTTTAGATGGAATACAAACTTTGTATTCGCTTACAACAAAAATAAAATCACGCAGTTAAACAATCCGACTCAAATGACAACGGCTGCGCAGAAGGTTGGATCCCGTTATTTTACAGGATATTCAGCGTTCTCCGTATTTGCGTATGAGTTCGCTGGGTTGGATAATCTAGGCGATCCACAAGTACGCTTGCAGGATGGAACGGTAACAAAAAATAGAAATGTTGCCGAGATGGGGGATATACGCTATGCTGGAACATATCAGCCTATATGGAGTGGAGGTCTGACAAACTCTTTTTACTATAAGGATTTTGGTTTGTCCGCTAATATCGTTTACAATCTAGGGCATGTGATGCGACGCGATGTGGATTATAGTTACTATTATATGGGCGGATCTCAATTTACATCGGGGAACTTTAATCCTCGGTTTTTAAATCGCTGGAGAACGGCCGGTGATGAGCTTCATACGAATATCCCAGGATACGTAGTTGGTGGGATGCAGGCCATAGAACAGCGAGAGATGGACTATTATGATCGAGGTGATATCAATGTATTGAAGGCTTCATTTATTAAATTTCGAGATATTACGTTAACCTATAATTTGCCACAGGTAATCAGAGAAAGGCTTCGCGTGGAAGCTGCGTCTTTTAAATTGCAAGTATCTAATATCATGTTGTGGCGTGCCAATTCTGACGGTATTGACCCTGAATTTCATGATGCATTTACAGGTATGCGCGTGCCGTCAAGTCTATTCACCTCTAGTAATTATTTTTTTAGACCCGGCAACATCAGCTTGGGCTTAAATGTCAGTTTTTAAATAAAGAACCATGTTTAAACTAAATATAAAGCATACTATTATCCTCTTGATCTTCGCTGTATGGGGATGTAAAGAAGATTTCTTAGAAGTTACTCCAAAGGGTAGATTGATTGCTACAACCGTAGAAGACTATAGCCGTTTACTCACCAATAGAAAACTTATTGTAATAAACACAGATGCCCAGATTCCAATGGGGGATGAACTGACGGCTATAGAGACCTATTTTCGGAATGCAGCGCTTCGTACCCAACGTTTGTTTAGATGGGATCCTGTGATTTATGATCAGGATATTGATGCGGTCGAGATGAATGAACCCATGGCTAATATTTACCTCTATAATAAAGTTATTAATGAGGTGATGGAGGCAACTGGAGGGTCTGATAGCGAGAAGAGGTGGATTATGGCACAGGCTAAAGCTGGACGCGCCTGGACGTATTTTCTCATGATCAATTATTACGGGCTCCCTTATGCGGAAGCGACGGCTGCAAACAATCCCGGTTTTCCTATTGTACGGGTGGCCAATGTGATGGAAGATACGTTTGAACGAAATAGTGTGAAGGAGGTATATGAGTTTATCGTACAAGATCTCCTCGAGGCTATTCCAGATCTTATGCCAGAAATTAATGATCGGGTCCGACCGTCTAGATCTTTTGCGGAGGGACTGCTGGGTAAAGTCTACATGTATATGGGATGTTATCAAGATGCACTACCCTTGCTACAGTCGGCTATCCATGGACTATCGCAGACAACAATTCCTGCCGCGCTCTATGATTACAATGAGACGTTTGCGCCAGGCGGGTCAATGGATGGTGGAGGAATGTTTGGTCCGCCGTATCCAACGACGATCAATTTACATGAAAATATATTTTCTAAGCAAGCAGCCAATGATTGGACGTTTGGGCGGTATGAGTTGGTGATCTCCGAAGCTACAGTAGCCTTGTATGATTCGGTAGACTTTCGTTTAAATTTTTATGACAAGGGGCCGCTGTGGTCTCCGGATGAATATCCTAATGGAATGCTGCGAAGAGTTGGGCCGGGAGTGGCACAAATGGGAATGATGGTTTCTGACCTGTATTTACTACAAGCCGAAACAAAAGCAAGGTTAAACGATCTGCTGGGGGCGACGGAAGATTTGGTCCATTTCCGGAAACATCGCCTACCACCGGGGCATGAAGCGATTGCCCCTGTTATAACAAATAATCGCATAGCCTTGATAACCTATATACTGGAAGAAAGGATACGAGAGTTTGCTTTGCAAGGAGATCGTTGGTTTGACATGCGTCGATTATCGGTGGATGAAGAGTTTAAACACACGGTTGGATATACGCATAATGTCGTAAATGATGATGGGGAGGTGATGCAAACGTATGAATTAAAACCTGAACGGTTGGTGTTGCGGTTTACGGAAAAATTGATGCGTCAGAATCCGGGGATGGTGAATAATCCATAAGAATTTAAAAAATGAAATAAAAAGAGGAAATCATGAATGTACAGAAAAAGATTATGCTGCTCCTTATGGCAGTAGTTATGTGCTGCTCTACGGTGGTCGCACAAAAGGCCTTTCTGATGGAGGGGACAGTTCCGATCAGTATCCGTCAAGTGCTCATTGGGTACGATGGGTTGCAACGACAGGTTTATGATACGGTAGCGACCGTAGGTGGTAAGATTTACTACCAAGGGGCGGCCGAATTACCTGTTAAAGTGATGGTGTTGGATATCAGTGATCCTAATAATGATTTTCCGGACGTAATCAGTACGTTTTATGTAGATCAAGAGAAAGTTATGGTATCGCCGAAGAGCGATGGTGTGGGGATTTATGTGTATGCGGGAGCAACACAAGCAGAGTTTGAAACGCTACAGGAAAAAATTGACAGCATAAAGCATATATGGCAGACCACAATCATGCCTAAATATGATTTAGAAGATCGAGCGCAGGTAAACGTGGCTTTGGATGAGTTTGCGCCGCACCGAGAGCAGATTCCGGGTTTAGAAAATGCTTTTATTGCGGCGCACCCGCGCTCGTATGCTTCGTTGGACATATTGAGCCGACAAAGTCATCTGTCTGATGATGCGCAAAGCCTTCTACGGGTATGGGAAGGGTTGGATGACCGATTAAAGCATTCGAAAGAAGGGGAAGAGGTATATCGCCGATTGCTGGCGCGTCGCAAGTTAGACCGCGGTGTCAAGATGGATAGTGTCGCCTTAAAAAGTGTATCAGATAAGGAAATCGACCTGAAAACCCTGCGAGGTAAATATGTGTTGGTGGATTTCTGGGCTTCCTGGTGCGGCCCTTGTCGCGGGGAGAACCCTAATCTAATAGCCGCTTATGAGGAATTGCCACGCGATAAGTTTGAAATCTATGCTATCTCCTTAGATACCAATAAGGAAGAGTGGAAAAATGCTATAAAAGAGGATGGTCTACCTTGGATTCATGTCAGTGATTTGGTCGGTATGAAAAAAGGGGGAATAGCTTTCCGTTACGGCATAAATGCGATTCCGCAGAATGTGCTGCTGGATCCCAATGGTATTATTGTCGGTAAAGATCTGCGGGGTGAGCGCATTGCTGAAACAATACGCGAAATTATGGCTAAAGTCGAAAAATAAAGTACAAGTGAAACAATAGTAGGGGAGACCCTACTATTTTGTATTCAAGTTGGTCATCGTAAGTTCAATGCCGATATTGATGAAACTTTGAATCATCTTTACGGCATGGTCTACGAGTGCTGGTAACTCTTTCTGTTCATCTTTATCGAAAGGTCCCAATACGTAGTCTACCTGTCTGCCTTTGGGATAATTATCGCCAATGCCAAAACGAAGACGTGGATAGTTCTGTCCTCCACATGTTGCCTCAATCGACCGAAGTCCGTTATGGCCAGCGGCAGAGCCTTTAGGCTTAATGCGTAAGGAACCAAACGGGATTGCCAGGTCGTCAACGACAACGAGTACATTTTCGATAGGAACTTTTAATTGCTGCATCCAGTAGTTTACAGCCTTCCCACTTAAGTTCATAAACGTGGTAGGCTTTATCATGTAAACATTCCTTCCGCGTTGTTTAAACTCGCTATAATAGGCTAGTTTTAGAAGAGACCATGAGCTTCCTACTTGGTTTGCGACTTCATCGACCACCATAAAGCCAATATTATGGCGTGTGTCTTCGTATTCTTTCCCGATGTTCCCTAGTCCAACAATTAAATAATTCATGGCGCAAAAATAAGAAGTAAAATGTAATTATAAAAAACGAAAAAAGGCACCGATATATCGGTGCCTTTAAAGATACTGTGGGGTATCAAATTATTTTTTACCACCTTTAGCTGCTTTCGCTGCTTCTTGCTCTGCTTGACGTAAAGCACGAGACATGATTACAGATACGATTGTATCGTCCGAGTTGTTAAGAACTGCGGCATTCTCTAAAGCTACTTGTGCTACGCGGAAAGATTTACCAACTTCTAAAGACTCCATAGGAACAGCAATCTCTTGAGGAAGGTTGTTTGGAAGAGCTTTAACACGAAGTTTACGTAATTTCTGAACTAGTTTACCCCCCATTTTAACACCTGGAGAAGTACCTGTCAATTTAACAGGGATGTTTACAGAAACTTCCTTGTCATCAAATAACTCTAAAAAGTCAACGTGAGTAACTACGTCTGTCAATGGGTGGAATTGTGCTTCTTGAACGATAGCTCTTGTTTTTTTACCATCGATGTCTAATTCTACGAATATAACATCAGCCGTATAAAGAACTGGTTTCAAATCAGCTGCGGATACAGAAAAGTGGGTTTGCTCTTTACCACCATAAAGAACTGCAGGAATGTTTCCTTCGTAACGCAATTCTTTTGCATCTCTTTTCCCTACGCTCTGTCTAACAGAACCGCTAATAGCAATTGATTTCATCTTTAATTAATTAAAATTTTGAGGTGCAAAGATAATGTTAAGTTTTTGATATTGGAAATTTTAACATAAAAAAAGAGCCTTAATTAAGGCTCTTTTTTGTGTTTTATGTTTTGATAGCTTTTTTATTTGATATCGAATAAGTCCGAGATCGAGCTATGCTCATTGATGTTTTTAATTGCGCTAGCAAATAATTCCGCTGTTGACAATACTTTGATTTTTGTTGAAGCAGCGGCTTTTTCTGGATCCAACTGAATCGTATCCGTTACAATCATCTCCGTTAGTACCGAGTTTTCGATTGTCTCGTATGCTTTACCTGATAGTACAGCATGTGTACATACGGCACGTACCGAGTTAGCGCCATTTTCCATGATTAATGCTGCAGCTTTGGATAACGTTCCTGCTGTATCACAGATATCATCGATTAACACGATATCTTGACCTTTCACATCACCAATGATAGACATCGACTCAATTTCGTTTGCGCGTTTACGGCGTTTATCACAAATAATAACCTCTGCGTTGAAGAACTTCGCGAAAGTACGAGCACGGTATGAACCACCCATATCTGGAGAAGCGATCGTCAAGTTCGGTAGGTTTAATGACTTGATGTAAGGGACGAAGATGATGGAACCATCAAGGTGATCTACAGGAATGTCAAAAAATCCTTGAATTTGTGCGGCATGTAAATCCATTGTCATGATACGGTGCGCACCGGCAGCCATAATCAAGTTCGCGATCAGTTTAGCACCGATAGCCACACGCGGTTTATCTTTTCTATCTTGGCGAGCGTAGCCAAAATAAGGAACAACTACGGTAATGTAATGCGCAGAAGCACGCTTCGCAGCATCAATCATCAATAGTAATTCGAGAAGATTGTCGGATGGTTGGTTGGTGGATTGGATTAAGAAAACGTCGCTCCCGCGTACTGATTCGTTGTAGAACGGCTGGATTTCTCCATCACTAAACTTGGATAAAGTTTTGTCGCCAAGAGGTTTGCCATAGGACTTAGCTATTTTTCCTGCTAACTCTTCTGTTCCAGAACCGGCGAACAGCTTTACCGTGTTAAATTGCAAAGGCATTGTGCGTAATTTTTATGTTGGATTAACTGAATACTTTCACGTTATTATCACCTCAAACTTCGGAGAAAGTTGTCCCACCTGGATTCGAACCAAGACTAAATGAACCAAAATCACTTGTACTACCCTTATACTATGGGACAAAACTTCACTAAAGCGCGCGTCTTTAATTATTAGGGGCAAAGTTAGCCAAATGTTTGTGAAAACAAAATAGTTTTTTCGTGTGTAAGTTTATAATAACGAGGGATTTAAAAACGAAAAAAGAGAGTAGTTTTGCTACTCTCTTTTTGTTGTCCCACCTGGATTCGAACCAAGACTAAATGAACCAAAATCACTTGTACTACCCTTATACTATGGGACAATCGTTGTCAGAAGAAACATTGTTTGTTTGTTTTGACGATGCAAATATACGGCTGTTTTTATTAGTTCCAAAACTTTTTTCACTTTGCAGTCTATCTGAGCTGATTTTCAAGCGGATATTTTTTGTTAGGACTGTTCCGACACTTCCTGTGAACGTCCTAAACGCCCAACCTTCGGTCGGTTCTTTCGTTAAAATGTGCAAATAAAGTTTCATTGTCGCTTAGTATTCCTTATTTTCGAGCCATAATATATAGGATAACCTTATCAAAACACGAATGAATTACAATAAGATTAACAATCTACTGGGGTGGATTTGTGCGGCGATTGCGACTATTGTTTATGTTGCGACCGTTGAGCGTACGGCTAGCTGGTGGGACTGTGGTGAATTTATTGCTTCTGCGTTTAAGATGCAGATCGTTCACCAACCAGGCGCACCACTATTTTTAATGGTAGAAAATGTGTTCTCTAACTTTGCAATGGGAGATGGTACTCGTATTGCGTTTTGGATGAATATCGGTTCGGCCGTATCAAGTGGTCTAACCATCTTGTTTCTCTTTTGGACGATTACTGCTTTAGCTCGTAAGGCTTTTGTCGGAATTTCCAGAGAAGCGCAGCTCAGCGCTCCGCAACTGTTTTTAACTATGTCTGCAGGGGCAGTAGGTGCCTTAGCGTATGCTTTTACAGACACTTTTTGGTTCTCCGCTGTTGAGGCCGAAGTGTACGCGATGTCTTCGCTGTGTACAGCAGTCGTGTTTTGGGCTATTCTGAAATGGGAAGTTCGAGCAGATGAAAAAGGAGCAGACCGATGGTTGATATTGATTGCCTATGTAATGGGTCTATCCATTGGGGTTCACTTATTGAATTTATTGGTGATCCCAGCGATTGCGTTAGTGATTTATTTTCGTAAAACAAAAGAAAGTACAACAAGTGGTATTCTGAAAGCTCTAGGATTAGGGGTTGTCGTGTTGGCCTTTATTCTATGGGGAGTTATCCAGTATTCGATTAAAATTGCAGCTTATTTCGATTTGTTCTTTGTTAACTCTTTAGGGATGGGATTCGGAATCGGTGTTGCCGTTTTTGCGTTGTTACTCGTTGGAGGTTTGGTTTACGGTATTATTTATTCCATCAAAAGATCTAAACCGCTCCTTAATATCGCACTAATCAGTACCTGTTTCATCTTGTTGGGATACAGTTCTTTCGCTATGATTATGATTCGTGCGAAAGCGAACCCAACCTTGAATAACAGTGATCCAGATAACGTATTTAGTTTTTTGAGTTACCTCAATAGAGAGCAGTATGGAGACGAGCCTTTGTTCAAGGGTAAGTTTTTTGACGCCCGTCCGACGGATGTAAAAGACGGGAAAAAGATCTATAGAAAGGATGGAGATAAATATGTGGTGGCAAAACGTAATCCTGTTTATTCCTATGACAGAGAGACTTTATTCCCACGTATCTACAGTGAAAAAGGGGGGCATCCTGAATATTACCGTGATTACTTAGGCTTAGGCCCAGAGGAAGCGCCTACTTTTGCGGATAACTTGAAATTCTTCTTCGGATACCAAATAGGTCATATGTATGGTCGTTATTTCTTGTGGAATTTTGTGGGAAGACAAAACGATCAGCAAGGGCATGGTTCTTTTACTGAAGGAAACTGGATCAGTGGTATCACACCAATAGATAACGCTATGTTGGGGGGGCAAAATGCATTGCCAACATCTGCTAAAACGGATCCTTCTCGTAATACATACTATTTCTTGCCGTTGATTATCGGCCTGTTAGGCGCATTCTGGCACTTTGGTCGTAAGCAACGCGATGCGGGTGTCGTTGGTTTATTGTTTTTCTTTACAGGTTTAGCCATTGTACTTTACTTGAATCAAACGCCAATGCAGCCTCGTGAACGGGATTATGCCTATGCAGGTTCATTTTATGCCTTTAGTATATGGATTGGATTGGGTGTATTGGCAATTGCTGATTTCCTGACCAAGAAAGTGAATGCTAAAGTCGCTGGATACACCGCAGCAGTGGTAGGTATGTTGGGCGGTCCAGTGATCTTGATTGCTAACAATTACGATGACCACAATCGTTCGGAAAAAACGTTAGCTCGTGATATGGCGCGTAACTACTTGGAATCGTGTGCACCAAATGCGATTTTGTTCAGTTACGGAGATAATGATACCTATCCGTTATGGTATGTGCAAGAAGTTGAAGGGTTCCGTACGGATGTACGTGTAGTGAACTTGAGTTTACTTAGTGCAGATTGGTATATGAAGCAGATGATGGAAAAGGTGAACGATGCGGACGCGCTTCCTATTAATATCAATCCCGAATTGATTAAGGATGGAGTACGTGACGTTATCTATTACCAGGATTACAATATTCCGAATTATGTACAGGTTAAAGACTTGTTGAATGTCATGCTTTCGGATAATCCGCAAAATAAAGCGCAGCTACAGAGTGGTGAATTTGTAAACCTATTGCCAACGAAGAAAATGGAATTGGCGGTGGATAAACAAGCTGTAATCGCGAATAAAGTTGTACCTAAGGAGTGGGAAGATGCTATTGTAGACACGATGCGTTGGACCTATAGCCAGAACTATGTAAGCCGTGCGGAGTTGTCTATGTTAGCGATTATAGCACATAATAACTGGAAGCGTCCGATATACTTTACAGTGACTACGCCAGAAGAAAACTACATGGGCTTAGATCGTTTCTTAGTGAGCGAAGGTTTTGCATCTCGCTTGATGCCTGTTGATTTTGGTTTAAAAGAAGGGGATCCTTCTGCTATTATCAATGTGGATCAAACGTATGATAACATCATGAACAAGTTTACGTGGGGTAACATCGGTAAAGCATCTTATATCGATCCGGATTCATATCGTTACATCAGCATGTATGTGGGTACGATTTACGGACAAACGGCAGGACAGCTAATCTCGGCAGATGAAAAAGATAAAGCGAAGAAATTAGTGATCAACGCCTATGAGAATATGCCAAAACGCGCTTACTTGATGTCCGAAGTGATGAGTTATGTACCGTTGGTAGATGCTATGTATAAAGTGGGAGAGACTGCTAAAGCAAATGAAATTGTGGGACGGAATTTGCAGTTTATCCGGGAGAACATGGCTTACTATGAAGCAATATCTAAGACCAAGTCTAACTTAGAGTTCCGAAATATGCGATTTGGGTTAGCGTCGATTCAACGCTACAAGCAATTGCTCGATGGGGTGAACCAACCAGCTTTGAAGAAAGAGGCTGATGCACTGTTCAATACCTATAGACATTATTTTGAACAACCTGAACAATAACATAAAAAAAGGCAACTCTCGGGTTGCCTTTTTTTATGTTATTGTTTATTTCATCAGAAGAGTCATTGAAAATGATAAAAAATAACGTATTTTTGCCAAAATAACCCCATAATGAAACAATCGATTTTATTAGAAGGAGCCAAGTTTCAGATCACGATCAAGCGTCTTTGTCAGCAATTGATCGAGAACCATGGCGATTTTTCCAATGCCGTATTAATCGGAATTCAACCCAGAGGTACTTACTTAGCACAACGTATTCAAAAGGAAATCCAAGAGATGACCGGGCATACGGTACAACTTGGAATCATGGATATTACGTTCTATCGGGACGATTTCCGGATGAAGGGAACTTCCCCGTTAGCTGCGAATAGTACCGAGATTGACTTTCTTGTCGACGATAAGGAAGTTATTTTGGTGGATGATGTATTGTGGACAGGGCGCACGATTCGTTCAGCAATGGATGCAATACAAGCTTTCGGTCGTCCCGGGAAAATGGAACTTATGGTATTGGTAGATCGTCGCTTTTCACGTCATCTGCCTATAGAGCCTGATTATATCGGGATACAAGTCGACTCCATTGACTCACAACGTGTGATTGTCAGTTGGGAAGAGGTGGATCAAGTGGACAGTATTGTATTGGTCACAGAAACTAAATAATAGCGCTAGAAATATAAAAATAACATGTCAACAACTACCGAGCAGTTAAGCACGAGACATCTTTTAGGAATTAAGGACTTAAATGAGCACGATATCCAACTTATCTTAGATACGGCAGCAAATTTTAAGGAGGTTCTTAACAGACCTATTAAGAAGGTTCCCTCTTTACGGGATATCACGATAGCCAATGTTTTTTTTGAAAATTCAACCCGCACGCGCTTATCTTTTGAGCTGGCTGAAAAGAGGCTTTCTGCGGATATCGTAAATTTTGCAGCATCTTCTTCTTCTGTTAGCAAAGGAGAGACGCTGATTGATACGGTGAATAATATTTTGGCGATGAAGGTAGATATGATCGTGATGCGTCACCCTTATGCAGGGGCAGGCGTGTTTTTAAGTCGTCATATCGATGCTCAGATCGTTAATGCCGGTGATGGTGCACATGAGCACCCGACGCAAGCTTTATTAGATTCGTTCTCGATTCGGGAGCGATACGGTGACGTAGCGGGTCGTAAAGTAGCGATTATTGGTGATATCTTGCATTCACGCGTAGCGCTATCCAATATACTTTGTTTACAGAAACAAGGCGCTGAGGTTATGGTATGCGGGCCGACGACGCTTATTCCAAAATATATAACCTCGTTGGGGGTAAAGGTGGAGCATGATCTCATGAAAGCTTTAAATTGGTGTGATGTAGCGAATATGTTGCGTATTCAATTGGAACGCCAAGATATTGCGTACTTCCCATCCTTACGGGAGTATTCTATGCTGTATGGTTTAAACAAAGAGATTCTGGATTCCTTGGATAAGGAAATTACCATAATGCACCCGGGACCGATCAATCGTGGTGTGGAGATTACATCGGATGTGGCGGATAGTAAGCACTCGATTATATTGAACCAGGTCGAGAATGGTGTGGCGGTACGTATGGCCGTACTTTATCTCTTAGCGGGACAGCGCGGATAATCGATAACAAGTCCATGCGAAAAACGTCATTGCAATATCTTCGTATAGTGCAATGACGTTTTTTTTGTTACTTGATTTTACGAACCCCGAGGTGCCAGCCTTCGGGAATTTTTGCGTCTTTGTCATACTGAAAAATACCACGTGCTTTAAAATGTGGATCTTCTAATGTTTCCTGTACCGTTAGAACCGGACTAATACAAATATCATAGTCTTCAAAAAAAGACAACCATTCGGCTCTAGTTTTCGTCTTAAAAAATTCCGTTAGTTCATTTTTGATATCCGGTCGATTAGCAAGCTCCGTAATCGCAATGGCAGCCCAGCCTGGTTTATCAATGAGTTCACAGAAGATACGCCAAAACTTAGCTTCCAGTCCTGCGAAGACCAAGTGCCTATTGTCTCTGCATTTGTAAACGGTATAGTTCGGCAGGTTTCCGGACAACATATCCGTCGCTATCTCCGTCTTATGCCAAGCCGCGGAAGCAGCTAAAGCCGCCATAGGCAACGTAGCTTCTGTAATGGAGATATCGTACCAAGCACCAGTCTGCGTCTTCTGGCGTTCGAGTATGCCCGCCAAAACAGCCTGTACAATCTGATCCGTTCCACCATAGATGTCTGCTAATTGGAAAGTGGGTATAGTAATCTCATGCTGCATTTTATTTAATAGCAATAAGCCACTTAAAGCCATGAAATTTAAGTCATGCCCTGCCTGGTGTGCATAAGGGCCAGACTGTCCATAACCCGTTGCCGAAATATAGATAAGCTGCGGGTTTAGTTCCCTTAAGGTTTCATAGCTAAAGCCAAGGTCAGCCATAACACCCGGACGGAAGGACTCCACCAGTACATCGGCAGCAGCAGCCAATTCATAGACCATATCTTTTCCAATTGCCGTGTCATACGCAATTTGGCGGATATCCTTTCCGTCGTTCATCATGCGATAGGCTGCCGAGACACCGTTTTCGAAAGGAGGAATCATGCGTATGATTTCCGGTTTCTGTGGATGTTCTACCTTGGTAACCTCGGCTCCCATTTGCATCAATTGCCTCGTTGCGAATGGGCCTGGGACCAGACGCGATAAATCAAGGATTTTTATTCCTTCAAGTGCTTTTTTCATATTTTTTCGTTCCTTTTATCACCGTGTGTATGTTTGTCGAATTTGTTTTTTATCTATCTTCCCAACACTAGTTTTTGGAATTTCGGCTACGATATGTATTTGTTCTGGAATGGCCCATTTGTTTATCCGCTCCTCATCAACATATTGATGCAAGTGCTTTGTAACCTCTTCTTTAGTGAGATCTTGCCCATCATATGTTACGATAAGCGCTAAAGGGCGTTCACCCCATTGTGTGTCTGGGATACCGATAACAGCAACTTCGGTCACGAGTGGATGTTCCAGAATTAATGATTCTAAATCGATGGAAGAAATCCATTCTCCTCCGGTTTTGATCACATCCTTTAGACGATCAACAATCTTGATATCTTCATTTTCATCCCATGTAGCCAAGTCTCCTGTGTGTAAGTAACCTCCAACCCAGAGCTCCTCACTCGCGGTTTTATCCTTGAAGTATCCATAGGTCAAGGCAGGCGTTCGCGCAACCACTTCGCCCACGGTTTCCCCATCCTTGGGTATGGTGTTGCCCGCTTCATCCACCAGTTTAATATCCGTTAAGAAAACGGGACGCCCCGTCAATGTACTCATCGTGACTTTAGTTTCCTGATCAAGCGTTATGTCTGTATTGTTGAACTTGGAGACAGTCAACAAAGGGCCTGTTTCCGATAAGCCATATCCAGTAACGATTTTAATTCCCCGATCCATGGCCATACGTGCCAATGGTACAGGCAAAGCCGATCCACCGATTAATATTTTCCAAGCTGAAAAATCAACTGCCGTTGTTGCTGGATGTGATAAAATCATGTTTAGAATTGTAGGTACTGAATGAGAAATCGTAGGCCGTTCGGTTAAGAACAGTTGTATAAACATTGCCGGATCGAATTTGCCAACATATACTTGTTTCAGGCCTAATGCTGTCGCTATGTACGGAATACCCCAAGCGTGTACATGGAACATCGGTGTCAAAGGCATATAGACATCTTCCGCATTTAGACGGAACATCGCATTTGATGTGCCGAGGTAAGATAATTCCATTAAACCATGTAATACAAGTTGGCGATGTGAAAAGTAAGCCCCTTTAGGGTTGCCAGTAGTTCCGGAAGTATAAAAAATGGTGGCAATGGTATCTTCTGAAAAATCAGGGTATACAAATGAATCCGACTGGTCCTTGATGAGGTTTTCATATTCCCCTACAAGCTCCAACATGGTATGCGGCATTTTATCACCTTCTTTAATTAAGATTATTATTTCGACGGTTGGTAGTTGGTCGATCGCCTTTTCTATAATGGGTAGAAAATCTTCGTGTACAATCAATACCTTATCTTCAGCATGATTTATGGTATAAATCATCTGTTCAGGCGACAGTCTCCAGTTTACGGTATGCAACACATTTCCTGTACAAGGAATGGCAAAATAACATTCAAGAAAGCGGTGGCTGTCATAATCCAATACACCGATGGTGGCACTGCCTTTATAGTCTAATGTATAAAGGAGATTCGCTAGTTGGTTTACCCGCTTATTGAATGCATAATAGTTATACCTAAATTTATCTTTATATACAATTTCATTTTCAGGTGATATGCGTAAGGAGTTTTCTAAAAATTGTTTGATTAATAACTGATGTTTATAGGCATTGTCAGCGACTATAAAACCAGCTTCATTGAGTTTTTTCATAGTTCTTGTTCTTTAATATACTTTTTTGAAATGAACAGCATCAACTGTCATTTTAGCGATGATATCCCGCATAATTTCGGAGGTTCCCCCATAGATGGTTCCGACTTTAACATCGCGGAATAGCCGAGCAATTAGATAATCTTCCATATATCCTGCACCACCATGTAATTGTAGGCAATCCGCAATGATGGAATTCGCTAACTCTGTTGCTTTAAGTTTAGCCATGGAAGCTTCTTTCACGGCAAACACGCCATTTTCAAACAACCAGGCTGTATGGTATGCCAACTGTTTGGTTGCTTCGAGTTCTGTGTAATGATTGGCGATGCGATGGCGTAAAGCTTGAAATTCAGTGAGCCCTTTTCCAAAGGCTACTCGTTCATGCATGAAGTCTAGTGTTATCTGCAACGCAAACTCTATTGTAGCACAGGTGGAGATTGCTGCCGTTAGCCGCTCTAGTTGAAAGCTTTCCATAACATAGTAAAAACCTTTACCCGCTTCGCCGATCAGGTTTGTTGCTGGTACACGGACATCTTGAAAAAATATTTCTGCCGTGTCCGAGGAGTATTGACCTAACTTATGGAGTTTGTTGCGCGTGAGACCATCCTTGTCGTCTCCTTCGATTACAATAAGGTCAAATTTTCCCTCTTCGTTTTTACATAAGGTGACAAAATAATCTGCCATACAGCCGTTTGTGATGTATGTTTTTGAACCATTGATAACATAATCATCTCCATCGCGTACCGCATAGGTCTTAATGCCTTTTAAATCTGAACCTGCATTGGGCTCTGTGAAGGCGATGGCTCCGAGGAGGTCTCCTTTAATGGAGGGGACTAAGTATTTTTGTTTTAAATCCTCCGATCCGATATGATTGATGTGGTTGGTCGCCATATAAGCATGGACGCCCAATGCGGTACCAAAACCTGTGTTTCCACCCTTAGCAATCTCCTCAATGAGTACCACAGAAGTAAAGAAATCTGCGGCCATCCCGCCGTATTGTTCCGGATAAATCAAACCGAGATAACCCATTTCGCCCATTTCGCCCCAGATCGTTTTAGGAATAAGATGATTCTCCTCCCATGTTTCAAATTGGGGTTTTATTTTTTTTACAAATTGTTGTACCGATGCTCTGAACATCTCATGATCTTCATTAAAATAAGGTGATTTCATATTGTGCTTTTTTCCTACCTGTTATTATTACTCTGTTTTATTATTATCTCTGTCATTCTCTCGTAGACCTGTGTAAAAGGTAAAGCCTCTTTGTGCAAGCTTTAGAAGACTTTTAGGGACTTCCCATTGTTCTCCATACTGGCGAAAGCGTCTACAATCCGCAATGAAAGCTGGAAGACCAATCTGGTCAATGTAACTGAATACGCCTCCGGTCTGGGGCGCAAAACCTAAACCCAGAACGGAACCAATATCGCCGTCCATGGTGCTTTCGAGAACTCCTTCCTCGAGGCAGCGATAGCTGTCCAAAGCCTGGATATGCATAAGGCGCTTCTGGATGTCCGCTGTAGATATTTCCATTGATATCTCCGAACTATAGGGATGTTGCCAAATTGTTTTACGTTGACCTTCGGGATAGTCGTAAAAACCTTTGCCTGCTTTTTTACCTTTTCGTCCTGCTCGAACCATCCATTCTATGAGTTCCAACATTTGCTCTTCTACGGGCGTTCTTTGTTCATTTTGTTGGAGCACATCCGCCATCAGATCAAGGGATATTTCATCCATTACCGCTAACGGACCAACGGCTAACCCTGCTCTTTTTGCCACATTTTCGAGAACGATCGGAGATACCCCCTCTAGTAACATGTTCACGGCCTCTAGATTATATTTCCCAAAGATGCGAGAGGTGAAAAAGCCTGGACTATCGTTTACCACAATGGGAACTTTCCCAAGCTGATTAGCAAAATCTACAGCGCGTGCAAGTGTTTCCTGATTTGTTTTTTCACCTTTTATGATTTCAATCAAAGGCATTCTATCTACCGGAGAGAAGAAGTGGATGCCGATAAATCGTTCTGGGTGGATGGAGGCCTTCGCTAGTTTTGTTATCGGCAGCGAAGATGTATTTGATGCAAAAAATCCTTTTTCATGAAGAAAAACTTCGGCTTCATGGGTTACCAGCTTTTTGAGCTTAGGGTCTTCAAAAACAGCCTCAATAATCAAGTCGCAATCCGCCAAATAGGCGTAGGAGTCTGTCGGTTTTATATGATCTAATAATTGATCCGCTTTATCGCGTGTGGTTCTTCCTAGTGTCAATGCCCGGTGTGTTGTTTGTTCTGCGTAAACTTTTCCTGTTTCCGCTTGCTTTATGGAGATGTCCTTTAATATCACATCGATGCCTGCTTTGGCTGCGACGTAGGCGATTCCGGCTCCCATCATACCGGCCCCAAGGATACCGAGTTTCTGAATTGGAGTTGTGAGCGTTCCATTGGTTCTATTTTTTCCCTTCTTTGCTTGATTGATTCCAAAAAAATTAGTCCGGATCATACTTTTGGCCTCTTTGGAGAGTAAGGTTTTTATAAAGTAACGTGCTTCAATATCCAATGCGCGTTCGATCGGCAGATCCACCCCATCGTGAATGGCAGCTAGGCAATAGTTTAATCCGGGGTAGTTTCCATGTGTAGCTTTTCGCAGGTTGCCTATGCTTGCGGTCATCGTCATATGCTCTGCTGGGGACCGAAGTCCCTTGTTTTCGGAGGACATATTCCAAGGTTGTATAACATTTGGATGTGTTAAAATCCACGCTACAGCATCTTCGAACGCTATTTCTGGATATTCAACTAAATCATGTATCAAGCCGGCTGTTAGTGCATCTTTAGGACTAAAAGTTGTACCCTTGAGTAGTATGGAGGCGGCTTTTTCTATGCCTAGCATTTTAGATAGTTTGATGGTTCCCCCTGCACCTGGAAATAATCCAAGTGAGGCTTCAGGAAGCCCAATCTTATAACGTCCGGCGGTGGCAATGCGGTGATGCGTGGTGAGAGCAAGCTCAAATCCACCACCTAGCGCATGCCCACTGATAATAGAAACCATGGGTTTTTGAATCGCTTCATTGGCAAGTATGCCGCGGTGCAGTGTTTGTAAATGTTCTAGGATGAGGTTCGGTGTGTTTTGGATACGCAGAAGCTCCCCAACATCAGCTCCAGCCATAAAATCTTTGCGAGCTGATGTTAAGATCAACCCTTTGATATCTGCGCGGCTAAGGAGTGCATTTACCGTCTGTAGGTATGTTTTTTGAAATTCGAAAGTGAATAGATTAGTTGGGTAACCCGCCATATCTACTTTTATCCAAGCGATACCTTGTGGTAGAATCTCGGTTTTAAAAAAAATATTTTCTGTAGTCATGTTGTTCTTTGTTAGGGTTCGCATCTTTCGATTATCGTTGTAATTCCCATTCCACCGCCAATGCAAA
Organism: Sphingobacterium psychroaquaticum; assembly: GCF_004421025.1. NCBI lineage: Bacteria > Pseudomonadati > Bacteroidota > Sphingobacteriia > Sphingobacteriales > Sphingobacteriaceae > Sphingobacterium > Sphingobacterium psychroaquaticum. Next base: position 1,143,601 of record NZ_CP038029.1, read on the forward strand.
GAGATACTAAACCGGTCTGTAGTTGTCGACGTTCTAATTCGTCAAGCAGTATACCGAGAAGCATAGCGCCCGTGGCACCTAACGGGTGACCCAAAGCAATAGCTCCACCGTTTACATTGAGTCTCTCGTGTGGTACGCCAAGTTGGTCCATGAAATAAAGGGGGACCACAGCAAAAGCTTCATTTACTTCATAGAGGTCGATGTCACTGGCTTGCATGCCGGCGGCTTGGAGTGCTTTTTGACTCGCTGGAACAGGGCCAGTAAGCATGACAGTAGGATCGGTACCAAAGACCGCCATACTTTTTATTCGTGCGCGAGGTTTTATCCCCAAGCTTTCGCCGGCCTTTTTGCTTCCTATCACAGCGATAGCGGCACCGTCCACGATGGCGGAGGAATTGCCTGCATGATGTACATGATTGATGGCCTCGATTTCAGGATATCGATCGATGGCGACGGCGTCAAAACCTCCCCATTGTCCCATGCTTTCAAAAGAAGGATTCAATGCCTTTAATGAATCCATTGAGGTGGTGCGGATATTTTCATCATGTTCCAGTAAGGGTAAGCCATTTATATCCGTGACGGGAATCCTTGAATTTGTGAAGTAGCCGTTCTTTTCTGCATGGAGCGCTCGCTCTTGGGAGGCAACTGCAAATAAATCGAGATCTCCTCGCGTGTAACCAAACTTGGTCGCGATAAGATCGGCTGATATTCCTTGTGGGACGAAATAAGCCGGAAGTGCCACGCGTGGGTCAGCGGACATGGCGCCTCCGTCGCTTCCGATAGGAACGCGTGACATACTTTCCACACCACCAGCAAATACCAGCTCCTTAAACCCCGCCTTAACGTAGGCCGCAGCTTGGTTGATGGCCTCCAATCCGGATCCACAAAATCTATTTACTGTATAGGCGCTTAAGTGGTCGCCATATGTAGAAACCTGCGCTATGCTTTTGGCGATATTTGCGCCCTGATCAGCCACCTGAGTGACGCAACCCATAATAAGTTCTTCGACCTACTCCGTGTCGAGTTGATGTTTATCTCTTAGGTGCTTCATGAGCTGTGCCCCCAATTGTACGGGAGGTACGCTTATCAATGCACCTTTGCGATTTCCTTTTCCGCGTACCGTGCGTACTGCGTCGAATATATATGCTTCCATTATTGTTTGCATTAATGATTGAAAAATTAGCGTGTACCGACATCTGTTTTTGGCATGCTTCCATTGGTAAACATCTTTGCGATGAACTGCTCTTTAATTACGAATTTTTGAACCTTCCCCGAAGGTGTACGTGGGAGGGCATCGGTAAAGTGGTAGATCTTCGGTATCCGATAAGTAGGAAGATGTTTCCCTAAAAACGTTGCTATTTTGTCCGGGGATATCGGGTCTATTTTATTGGTTACCAGTATTGCAGTTACCGTTTCACCCCATTCGTGATGGGGTGTGCCAATGACGGCAGCATCGACGATATCGGGATGAAGCAATAACGCATCTTCGACTTGTTTGGAATAGACATTTTCACCACCGGTATTGATAATATCTTTTTTTCGATCCACTATATAGAGGTAGCCGTCTTTGTCTTTGCGGGCGATATCACCTGTAATATACCAACCATCGTCGGTGAAAGCATCTTGAGAAGCTTGTGGATTCTTATAATAACCAGCCATGCAACTGAAGGCTTTGATCCATATTTCACCGATACTTCCGTTAGGAACTTCATTTCCTTGTTCGTCGACCACTTTTATACTTACAGATGGAAGTGCATATTTACCAATGGAACCGGCTTTGTGAAGCTGCTCTTCCGGGTAAAGGACAATTCCCGTGGGGCCGGTTTCCGTCATTCCAAATACTTGATAAAAATTATTGCTGCGGTAGGCTAAGCTTATTTTTCGACTTATATCCTCACTGATTGGGCCACCACCGTAAGCCCAGCGTCGTACACTGCTCAAATCGTAGTTCCCGAAATTGGGTACCGTCCGTAAGGGAAGGATATATGAAATAGGAGCTCCAAAATAAAGTGTTATTTTTTCTCGTTCAATGGTTTCTAACATCTGTAATGGACTGTATTCCCGCAGCAAAACAACCGTTCCTCCTAGGTATAAGGTCGCGCCAAACCAATTGTTTAGTGGGGAAGAATGCCAGATAGGCATCGCTAGTAAGAGGCGTTCATCCCGAGACAATCCCAGTGTTGTGGCGGCAACCTGAGCAGCCATATATACACTGAAATGCGGCATGACGCAACCTTTGGGCGCTCCTGTCGTTCCTGACGTATAGAGTATCTGTGCCGGGGAGTCGTGCGTCAGTGGAAAACTGTCGGAGAGGGGTAGGGGCATATAATCCTTTAGCGTGGTGTCGATTTCAAAGAAGTCGCTCACTTTTCCTTGGGTGGATACCATGGGAATAGAAAAGGTCACTTCTTGAACGATATCGACTAAAGCTGCATCAAAGAGTAGGAGCTTGGTGTCTGAATCACGAAGAATATAATCTAGTTCTGCAGATTTTAACTTGTGGTTTATAGGAACAACGGTGGCCCCCAAACGCCAGGCACCAAATAAAAACCAGATGAAAGACGGGGTGTTATAACAGAATAAGGCGACTTTATCATCGGGTTTAATTCCATTTTTGTGCAAAAAGGAGGCTACTTGGAGTGATTTTTCATACACTTCAGTATACGACTCACTTTGGTTGTTGTAACGGAGGAAGTCTTTGTTTCCATATTTGCGGACGTTGGAATCAAAAATGTCAAGTAAGTTCATTATTGTCGGTTTTTAAAAGGGTTATTTATTGATTATTTTTCCGTCAAGATGAACAGCCTCCGACGTGAAGGTACGTTCCAATATCTTGTGGTGGTCCAGTGCAGTTGTGGTAAAAGCACCATAGTTGACGGCCGGTGCTTGTTCAATACGGAGTGTGATAAAAGCATGGCTCATATAGTCGGGAGCCACATCCTTCATTATGCTCGCTTGGATAACCAACATCAGCTTTTCGGTAAGTAAGCGGGCATGGGCCTCTATGTTTTCTTTGTCGTTCATAATGCCAATCACTTCCAGCAAAAGCTGTTGGATTGCGGCATTTCCGGCAGCCATTTTTTGCAGCTCTGTCAATAATGTTTGCACGAGTGCGGGCTCCCGATCCATGGCACGTAATACGTCTAAGCACATGACGTTACCTGAACCTTCCCAGATGGAGTTGACCGGAGCTTCCCGGAAGAGTCGCGCCATAATGCCATCTTCGACATAGCCATTTCCACCGAAGACTTCCATCGCTTCAGCCGATAGGCTTTCCGATCGTTTGCAACACCAATATTTAGCGGCAGGCGTAACGATTCTTTTCCACGCTCTAGCGGATTCATCCGTTTCAGCGGCTTCATAGGCCTCCGCTAGCTTTAAGGCTAGATGCTGTGCGGCCTCTGTCTCGAGAGCAAAGTCCACCAGGACATTACGCATAAGCGGTTGTTCATATAGTTTTTTACCAAAGGCGCGTCGTTTTCGGGTATATGCAATAGCTTGGACAGTTGCTTGTCGCATAAGTCCGGCTGCGCCGATAACACAGGCTAATCGTGTATAATTTGCCATTTCAATAATGGTGCGGATTCCCCGTCCTTCCTCACCAATAAGGATGCCCCATGCGTCTAGAAACTCTACTTCGCTACTGGAGTTACTGCGATTACCCACTTTATCCTTAAGGCGCTGGATGTGCGTAGCATTTTTAGTTCCGTCGAACTTCCAACGTGGAACAAAGAAGCAAGCTAGATCATCTGAGTCCCTTATTTTGGCTACGACAAGGTGTGCATCGCACATTGGGGCAGAAAAGAACCATTTATGACCACGTAAGAGGTAGGCCTGACCACGTCCGTGTTGGTCAATGGGTGTTGCAATCGTACTATTGCTTCGAACATCTGACCCACCTTGTTTTTCGGTCATACCCATGCCGATCCAGATGGATCGTTTTTCGGTAAGTGGGAGATCTCGTTCATCGTAGTCATGACTCAAGAGTTTATCCTTAAGCATGTCCCATAAGATAGGCTCGCGTTGGATTAAAGGGATAGCTCCTTGTGTCATTGTTGTGGGGCACATAGAGCCAGCTTCAATTTGTCCCATCATCATAAAACTGGCAGCGAAGTAAGCCCAGCGGTGTGGTTGTTCATACTCATATGGGATTGAGATCATGCCATTGCCCTTGGCATAACGCATAAACCAGTGCCACGACGGATGGAATGCGACATAATCCTTTCTGTTTCCCAGACGGTCAAAAGCTTCTAGTGTAGGAAGGTGCTGATTGGCCAATTGTGCTTGACTATAGGCATATTCAGCGCCAATATCTGCACCTGTTTGCGTTAATTTATCGATGGCCCATTGTGCCCGTCGATCGCCAAAGTATTCGGATAAAACAGCGTCTGTGGTAAATAAGTTATAGTTGTGAAGCTCCGAAAATTGGTTCGTCACTTCGTGTGTTGTCCATTCGTTTATCATGATGGTTGGTGTTTGTTTACTGAAACCATGTGAAGCTACTTGCTGTGAAGCTTGTGGCTCTATTATTTTAGGCGGATAGATCGCTTCTTTTTGTCGTTGTGTTGGGTGTCGCTTGATGGCGTTACTGATGTTTTTTTTGCGACGTTATATCCTTCTTTTATTCTGATATATGCCTGTTATGAAAGATATTTATAAGGTGTTATACAAAGTTAACTTCTTGATATGGTATATTTTTGACTGAATTGTTCTATTTTTTGACTATTTTGTAAGATGTGTGGTGTTTATTACTAAAGAATACAGGATGACAGCTTTTAAGAACAATGACTATTCCATCACGATGGTTCATGCAATGAATATTTTACGCGCACCTTTGCGACTTAGCGGGTACCAGATGGCCTTATGTATTTCGGGCAGTGTGGAGATGACCGTTTCAGGGGAGAGGGTGCGGTATAAGGCAGGGGATTTTGCGACATTTAGTCCGTTTAATACCCTGGAAGTATTGGAGGTATCTTCTGATTATCGGTGTATCCTGCTGATGTTCCAGAAGAATTTCCTAACCGAGACGCTGAATAATATTTATTTTTTGGAACGTTTTCAATTGCTTCGTAATACTGGTATTATATTAATGGAGCTTTCAGAAGCAGAGCTGCTACTTTTTACGGCACGGCTACATCGGCTGGAGGGTGCTATGCGAGATACAACGCACTTGTTTGCACGGGATATTGTTCGAAGTAAGATTATTGTGCTTTTGTATCGATTGGAAGAGTTGCTACTGCATCGTGTTAATGAAGTTAATAATGATTTAAACCCGGTCGGGAAAGAAAAGAAACTCGCCGATTTCCAGGACCTCTTGACGCGTTATTATTACAGTGAGCGAAAGGTTTCTTTCTATGCGGGTTTGTTGAATACGACATCGGCGCAACTGAGTAAAATGTTGTATGAGGCGACTGGACGAAAAGCAAAAGAACACATCGATGATATTCGCCTTTTGGAGGCAATGCATTTGTTAAAAGCGGGGCGATATAATGTGTCTGAAGTAAGTAGTCTTCTTTACTATAAAAATGTAGAAGAATTTAGTCGTTTTTTTAAAAAGAAAACAGGAATTAGTCCGCTTCGCTATGCCCGGGATCAGCTGTAGTTTAGTTGATAGTAGAGCGTAGATGGTCGTTAGTAGAGCCATAAGCCCCGAAGGGCTTAGCCTAGCTAAATCTTGCGTCTAAACTTAAGTGAGATAACGTCTATTTCTTCTCTGGGAAAGTTGGTGTAAGACGGGTTGTTAAAAAGTGTAAAATAAAGCATGAAATATAGGGGGCTGTATGTTTTTTTTGTAAAAAAGCCGTTATACATGTGTTTATTAACAGATGTTAAGAACTTTTGAGGAAAACTTGAAACAATAGTTTTAATTTAGTACGTTGAAGGTATATTGAATTTTCACTTTTTACTTAACATATAGCATGTATAAAAAAGTTTATGGTGTAGGTGTTGCGTTGAGCTTGATGGGATCTGCGTCTTTTGCGCAGCAAACCGCGTGGCAACAGGTAAACAATGCCTACAAGTCAGGAATGGAGTTGTTTGAGCGTGGCAAATATAGTTCGGCGGCGAAGCAGTTCGATCGGGTAGAAGAGATCCGTACGAAGTCCAGCTTACAGTTGGATGAGACGGAGGAACTCACCCTGATTAAGGAAAATGTGCGTTATTATCAAGCTATCTGTGCGCTGGAGTTGGGGGATTCTAATGCGGAATCCCGGTTTTTAAAATACATTAAAGATTATCCGGCAAGTGCCAATTCAAAAGCGGCTTACTTCCAAATTGGAAAGTCTTATTACGCGAAGAAAGATTACGGGAAAGCGATCGAATGGTTCCAAAAAATTGACAGTAAAAATTTAGCAGGAGCGGAGAATACAGAGTATCGTTTTAAGTTGGCTTATGCACAGTTTATGACGAATGATTATAAGGCTGCAAAACCACTGTTCGAACGATTAAAAGATGATCGTGGGCAATATCAGGAAGCTTCCATTTATTACTACGCTTACCTTTGTTACCTGGATGCCGAATATAAGACGGCTCTCAACGAGTTTGAACGCCTGAATGGTTCCAAAGTTTACGAAAATAGTTATCCCTATTATATTACGGCACTTTATTTCCTGGATAAACGCTATGATGATGTATTGAGCTATGCGTTGCCGGTATTGAGCCGTACGAAGCAAGAGCATGAAACTGAAATATTCCGTATTGTAGGGGCGACCTATTTTATCAAGGGTGATCTACAGAAGTCGAAAGAATACTACGATAAATTCCAGGCGCAAGATCAAGGTAAAACACAAAACAATCAAGATAGCTACCAGATCGGTTACATTGCCTATAAGTTAGGAGACTACGAAAAAGCAATTAAAGAGCTTGAAAAATTGTCTGAACCGGATGCTTACTTCCAAAGTGCGATGATCACCTTAGGCGATTCATTTTTGAAAACAGGAAATAAACAAAGTGCGCGTAATGCCTTTTTCAGAGCTTCAAAATTGGATTTTGATGCAGATCTGAAAGAAGAAGGTTTGTTCAATTATGCGAAGTTATCGTATGAACTCGAGTTTCACCAGGTAGCTTTGGAAGCCACGCAAGAATATTTAGATACGTACCCACGTTCTAAGAAGCAAGAAGAGGCGAAGACATTGTTGGCGGAGGTATTGTTGAGTACGAAGAATTACCGCGCAGCCGTTGATATTTTAGAGAGCATTGGTACCCGTGGTAAAGCAGCGAATACCGCGTATCAAAAGGTAACCTATTACCGTGGCTTAGAGTTTTATAATGAGCGTGCTTTTGAGAATGCTATCTCTATGTTTATGCGTTCCGAAGCGAACCGTAATGATGAAGAGATTTACGCATTATCTACATACTGGAAAGCAGAAGCGATGTATGAAGTACGTAAGTATGGGGAGGCCGTAACAAACTTTAACCGTTTCTTGCAGTTGCCAGCAGCACGTAACACGGATGTTTATAGCTATGCGAACTATGCCTTAGCCTATGCTGCCTTCCGAAATGATCGTTATAATACAGCGGCAAACTATTTCGAACGTTTCTTAGCCACTGGTGGCAAAGACGGTATTGAGATCAACACCCGTAATGATGCTGTGGCACGTTTGGCTGACTCTTATTTCGGGATGAAGAATTATGGTAAAGCTTTGGAGCAATATAACCGTTTGATTAATGCGAAAGCGCCAAGTCAGGATTATGCGTTGTTCCAACGAGGTATAATACAAGGGCTACAGGGCGATAATACCGGTAAAATAGCGACCTTACAGTCTGTTATTCGGGCGTTTCCGAAGTCAAATTATGCCGATGATGTTGCTTTTGAAATTCCATATACCTATTTCTTGATGGGTAACCATGATGGTGCTATCTCCGGTTTACAGAAAATGGTAGAGCAGTATCCACGCAGTAGCTACGTGCCCCGCGCATTGGTGACAATTGGATTGGTGCAATACAACAAAGATGATAACGATGCTGCATTGAAAACTTTTCAGCGTGTTGTTGATCAGTATGCAACCACCGATGAGGCGAAGCAGGCGATGCGCTCAATCGAGAATATTTACTTGGACAAAGGTGATGCTACGGGGTACATCCGTTATGCTACCGGAACAAATATTGGCGATTTGAGTACAGCACAGCAAGACGGACACACGTTTAGTATTGCTAAGACTTTATTTGACCGTGGTAGTTACCAAGGTGCTGTAGAAGCCGTAAATGCATATTTTGATAAATTCCCTAAACCGATTAATGAGAAACATGCTCGTTTTATCCGGGGCGAGAGTTATGCGAAACTAGGACGTGATACGGAGGCTTTGCATGATTTCAATATCATTATGAACGACTGGACAAGTGCCTATACAGAGCAGACATTGCTTAGTGTTGCCAAGTTGCACTTAAATAAGAAAGCCTACAATGAGGCTGTTCAGGTGTTGAAGAAATTAGAATTAACATCGGAGTATAAATCCAATTATGGTTTTGCGATCAATAATTTATTGATGAGCTACTTTAATATTGGCGATTTTGTAGAAACACAGAACTATGCTAAACTGGTTCGTGAGTACGAAAAATCGTCGGAGGAAGATATTGCGTTAGCGCATTTGTATTCCGGTAAAGCTTATGCCGCAACCAATAAAGCGGCAGATGCGTTGAAAGAATTTAACCTTGCTGCGCTGAAGAGTAAGACGATTATCGGTGCCGAGGCACGTTATCGCGTAGGTGAGCAGCAGCTTAAAGCAAAGCAATATGATAAAGCGATTGAGTCGGCTTTTGATATTTCCAATACGTTCTCTTCATACGATTATTGGGTAGCGAAAGGCTTTATCTTAATGGCGGATGCCTATGCAGCTAAAGGAGATAAGTTCCAGGCAAAATCAACACTGGAAAGTGTGATCGAGAATTATGACAATAAGACGGACGACGTATTGAAGGAAGCGAAGTCACGATTAGAGAAACTTAAGTAACAAGAATAGGAAGAAAGATGAAATTGCATAAAACAGTATTTAAGAATTACGGCACGGTGGCTTTGTTACTTGGTTTAGGCTACAGTGCGAGTGCGCAGGTAACGCCGGAGAGACCGGTCACTATTGATTCTTTTGATGTCGTTCGTGATTACAAGCCTATTCTTGCTGATGCGGTAAAAATTCGCCGTAGTCCCGATATGACGAATAAACGCAGTTACATGCCAAAGCTAAGTTATGGTAATGTGCCTGATAAAAAATTAGATATTAACACCGGATTAAAGGAGCTTGATGTGCAAGAGACGCCATTTTCGGCGCTTCGTGACCAAACGAGTAACTATGTGAAGTTCGGCATGGGGAATCTAAGTACAATTTTAGGTGAAGGATACTTCTCGTATGATGCGTATGAAGATATGCGTGTTGGTGGTTTTGTAAAGCACTTAAGCCAAAAAGGAAGTCTGGAAGATCAGAAATTTTCAAGACAAGAGGTTGGCGTATTCGGTCGTCGCATATTACCTCAATTTACCATTGATGGGGTGATTGGATATAACCGCTATGCAACGAACTTTTATGGTATTCCGTTAGCGACTGATAAAGTAACATCCTTAAACCCTTCGCGTGAGAAGCAGACTTTTAATGATATTTATTTTACGGGTGAATTAACCAGTAACTACGACGCTAATAATGATGAGGCATTAAGTTACTCCGCAAAAGTGGATGCATATACATTCTCCGATAAATACAAGGCAAAGGAAACATCGTTTGCCCTTTCGGGATACTTGAATAAGCAAATGCGTGCATTTAATGTGGGGGCGAACTTAAGTGTTGATGTGAATTCTGTTGATGGAACAAACAAAGGGACAACGAAAAACTCCCTAGCTATAATCAATCCGTATATCCGTTTTAAAGGAGATAACTATGCGATTACATTAGGCGCTAATTTGATTCCTGAATTTGGCGATAGTAGCAGTTTTAATATTTTCCCAGCAGCCGAAATTGATTTTGCTCTGGCACCGGAATATTTCCATATTTTCGGGGGAGTGAATGGTTCCGTGAAGAAAGCATCTTACAGAGAGTTTGCGCGTCAGAACCCTTTCTTAGGACCTGATCTTGGTATTCAGAATATGGTGGAACGTTTGAACTTCTTCGGTGGTATCAAGGGAAATGCAGGCGCTACTTTTGGATATAAAGTAAAAGCAATTTACCGTAAACTGGAAGGTATGCCGTTGTTTGTCAACAGTATGAATAACCCATATCAGTTTGATCTTGTATACGATGGTAATGGTGATAAAGAAACTAAACATATTGGATTAGAAGGAGAAATCAATATCCGTTTATCGGAATTGGTGAATCTTGGTGGTCGTTTGAATATCGATAATTACACCACTGCACAGGAGGAAGAAGCTTGGCATACGCCGAAAATGAGATTGGCGGCGAATGCACGTTTCAACATTTCGGAGAAATTGTATATCGATGCGGAAGCACTGTTCCACGGTATTTCTAAAGCAAAGGTGTATGATTACGACGTCAGTACAACGCCTATTACGGTGGTGACGCCATATTATACGCGCGACGTACCATCATTTTTTGACCTAAGTGCGGGCGCGGAATACAAAGCAACAAAACAATTGGGATTGTTTGTGAAAGCTAATAATATCTTCAATAAAGAGTACCAGACCTATATGTATTATCCAAAATTAGGATTTAATCTTTTAGGTGGTTTAAACTTCTCGTTCTAAGGAGAACGAGAAGTCGATAGCATTGCTTTAACATGCGACACGATAATAATTGCAGACAAGAGCAATTTTATCTAAGTTTGCACATTAAGACGATTGAATGAACTTAGGAAAGAATGTTTATAATCTATTAAAGAGACAGGCAGCAGTCTATGTAGATGGCTTGGGCACGTTTAAGCGTAACCGTACGGCAGCCGTATACGATGAGCAGCGCCATGTCTATTTACCACCCATTAGCTACATTGACTTTGATCGAGGGGCTACGGATGGTTATGATTTTATACAGTATATCCAACAGCTTTCAGAACTGGATAGATCGGCTGCTGAATACCTAGTTTCCCAGGCGGTTACGCAGATTCAGCGTCATATTAATGAAGAAGGGCAAGTGAAACTGGATGATCTCGGATACCTTGTTAGTTATGGCGATGGTTATGTGTTTAAGCCGCTCGACCTGTCGGGCTTCCATTTAGAAGCAGTATCGGCGTTGCCTCAACAAGGAAACATAGAGAAAATTCGTGAAAACACGGAAGTTCCTCCTGCGGAGGATAATCCAGCTGTCGCAGAAGAGCCGGCGGAAGTAGAATCGCACGCGGGTACAGAGCTGGAGGTAACGGCAACGGAAACTACTATTGCGCCTGAAGGGCAGAATGAGAGCCCTGAAATAGAAACAAGAGAGGGAGTGGAAGAGCAGATTGCAGAGGAAGAAATTAAACCTCTGGAAGAAATAGTAGAAGAAGAGCCAAGAAAATCAAACAATAGCATTTGGTACATTGTTTTGGTGGTGGTAGCTTTAGGTATTATGGCAGCATTATACCTAGCGAATAAAAATACATTTGCGCCAAAGGAACTGGACGTTGTTGATACGATTCCGGTTATAAAGGATACCGTAGATTCGGCGGCTTTGCACCTTGTACCTGACTCGTTGTCGGCGATACAGGCCGATAGTACGGTAACAGATACGGTTGTTGTAGCGCCTGAAAAGGAAGTTGTACAAGAGAACCGGAAAGCAAACCACGAATGGCAGATCGTCATCGGTACACACCGTACATTAGCACAAGCTTACGAACAGGCTGAGTCCTACAATAAAGCCGGATATCCAAAAGTACATGTGGTGCCAAGCAACTTGGCCAAAAATAAAAAGAAGGTCATTTGGGATAGCTATGAAACTAAAGCACAAGCAGATTCTGCCTTGGTGTATGTTCAAAAACATATCATTAAAGACGCTTGGCCAGATAAAATAGGAAAATAACAACATTAAATACGAATAACGACTATGTCATTGATGCAAGACAACCTAACGGTAGATTCTTTAAACTCCGTTCAACAGCAAGCTGTACAATTAGCAACAACGGAAGAAAATTTGAACTTGATTCAATTGTTGATGAAAGGTGGATGGATTATGATCCCCATTATTTTCCTTTTATTTTTAGGACTAGTTATTTTCTTTGAGCGGTATATTACCATTCGAAAAGCTTCACGTTCGGATTCCGGATTGATGTCACAGATTAAAAGCAATGTAATGTCCGGTCGTTTAGATGCGGCGATTGCCGTTTGTCGCTCTAGTAATTCAGCGTTATCGCGTATGCTTCAAAAAGGTCTTTCTCGTGTTGGTCGTCCGATCAAAGATATTGAGGGAGCTATTGAGAACGTCGGTAAATTAGAGGTTTCTAAACTGGAGAAGAACATCAATATCCTAGGTATTATTGCGGGGATCGCTCCGATGCTTGGTTTCGTGGGAACGATTTTTGGGGTAATCCAGATCTTCCGCGATGTAGAGGTCGCTGGTGGTATCGATATTGGTTCAGTTTCTGGTGGTTTGTATGTGAAGATGATTGCTTCGGCAAGTGGACTGACGGTAGGTATCTTGGCCTATGTTGGATATCATATCTTAAACATGATGGTAGAGCGCCTTATCTTACGTATGGAAACAGACGCGGTGGAGTTTATCGATCTATTAGACGAGCCTGGCGCATAGTTTGGATTTTTGATTTAGCGGATAATGAATTTAAGAAATAGAAGAAATAAACCGACGGCCGAGGTACATACCGCGGCGTTGAATGATATCATGTTTTTCTTGATGTTGTTCTTCCTGTTGGCCTCTGCAGTTTCCAACCCGCAAGTGGTGAAGCTCTTATTGCCGAAGTCTAGTGCAGGTGAACAGTCGGTTGCAAAAAAAACAATGACGGTATCTATATCTGCAGATCTAGCCTATCATGTGGATAAACAAACGGTGCCATTGGAGCAGTTGGAACCTCTTATCCAAGCGCAGGCTGGCGGAGGAGAGGATTTGACCATCATGCTATACGCAGATAGTTCGGTGCCTATTCAAAATGTGATTGCTGTAATGGATGTCGCAAATAGAAATAAGGTGAAGTTAGTATTGGCGACAGAACCGAAAAAAGATAAGTAAGAAGGACACGTCGGATTAAACGATTAATCAGATGCGATGTCAAAATAGAAAGCATTTTAGTATAGAATAAAGAATATGTATTACCAATCCCGAGAAGAGAACAATTTACCTAAAGCATTAGGGCTTTCTGCCTTGGTGATGGGCGTATTGGTTCTGATTGGTTTTTTTGTTGTATTTGGTGGTCAAGAAATCCCTCGCTATGGGATGGGGGGTATTATTGTAAATTACGGTACTGCTGATGAGGGTATGGGCGATGATTATATGAGTGTGGATGAGCCTTCGATGGATGAGAATGCCAATAATGTAAAACCGGATAAAATAGACCCAGAGACAACACCTGTGCCGACGCCGTCGAAGCAAGTAGCCGATAAAGTGGTTGCGACACAAGATATGGATGATGCGCCAGCGGTTCCAAAGAATGAAAAACCGGTGAAAGCAAATGCGGATGTATCTACCGTAGAGAAGAAAAATGCAACGCCAGCAGTGAACCCAAACGCCTTATATAAAGGGAAAAAGAATAATGCTGTCGGGACTGGAGATGGTACGGGCACAACACCCGGAAATCAGGGCAGTAAGTTGGGCGATCCTTTAGCCAGTAATTATGGCGAAGGTGGGTCTGGTGATGGTAATATGATGTTGACTATTGCGAACAGACGTTTTGAAGTACGTCCTAATATCCAAGATGATGGACAACAGGCAGGCCGCGTAGCGGTTGAGTTTAGCGTAAATCGTAGTGGGGTAGTAACCCGTGCTCGCGCCGGGGTAAAAGGAACCACGATTTCGAGTCGTGCGTTACTTGAAAAATGCGAGCGTGCCGTTATGGGAGCGCGGTTAAATCAGCTTCCAAATGCACCGGATTCTCAAACTGGTGTGATCGTTTTTAATTTCAAGCTAAGATAATTCTTACAACATGAAGACATATGCAGCGGTAATCGAGTACTTATTTGCTCGATTACCAATGTTTACCCGCGATGGCGCTTCCGCTATTAAAAAAGATGTGGGTAATACGTTAGCGTTTTGCGAAGTATTAGGAAATCCACAAAATCAGTTCAAAACCATTCATATCGCCGGTACCAACGGCAAAGGATCCTCCTCACATATGTTGGCTTCGATTTTGGCTAGTGCGGGCTATAAAACGGGTTTGTATACTTCGCCGCATCTCTTAGATTTCCGGGAGCGCATCCGTATTAATGGCACCATGATCAGTGAGGCTTCGGTCATTGATTTCGTGCTTACGCACAAGGACTTTATCGAGGAGCTGCAACCTTCATTTTTTGAGGTTACAGTGGCGATGGCTTTCGATCATTTTGCCAAAGAAGAGGTTGATATCGCTATTATCGAAGTCGGGCTGGGAGGACGCCTAGATAGCACCAATATTATTACGCCTGAAGTATGTTTAATTACCAATATCGGGATGGATCACATGAACTTGTTGGGTGATACCTTGGTTGAGATTGCAGGCGAAAAAGCAGGGATTATAAAGCCCCAGGTTCCAGTTGTCGTATCGGAAAAGGATCCAGCTATAGCCGACGTTTTTATTACTAAAGCGCAAGCAATGGAAGCTCCTTTATGCTTTGCGACAGATAGGCGGCAGGTGCTATCAACGAAACTTGTAGAGGCAGGGATGAAGGTTAACGTTCTACGTCTGGAGGACAGCCAACAACAGGACTGGTTGTTGGATCTATCGGGGAGTTATCAACAGAAAAATATTTTAGGCGTATTATCGGTTGTCGACGTGCTGCGGGAACAGGGATGGAAAATTAATGACACACAAATAGCGACAGGCTTGTCTCAGGTTAAAACATCTACGGGGCTCCAAGGACGGTGGCAGATCTTATCGAAGGACCCCTTGGTTATCTGCGATACAGGACACAATGAAGACGGGATCAAGGAAGTTGTCCGAAATATTGAAGCGACACCACATCAGCGTTTACATATTGTTATTGGAGCGATGCGAGATAAGGATCTGAGTCATATGCTACCCCAGCTGCCACAGGATGCGTTGTATTATTTTTGCAGCCCTGATATGCCACGGGCGATGCCTGCAAATGAGTTGGCAGAAAAGGCTGCAGGATATGGTTTAAAAGGTCTGGCGTATGCGGAAGTTCCCCAAGCGTTGGCTGCTGCGAAGGAGCAATATGAACCTCAAGACCTTGTTTTTGTTGGAGGAAGCAATTTCGTTGTGGCCGAAATATTAGCGTTGTATCGGCCTTAGCTCGGATTTTAACATCGCTCTCTGAAGTTCGCAAGAAACAGATTTTTTAAGTCCGAAGATTGCGTGATATTTGTATATGGAAAAATCGCAAGAGGTTATTAATTATACACGGATAGCTGCGGCCATTGATTTTGTACAGACGCACTATCAGGAGCAGCCATCTCTGGCAGATATTGCAGCACATGTACATGTTAGTCCAGACCATTTCCAGCGGATATTTCAAGAATGGGCAGGCACTAGCCCTAAAAAATTTTTACAGTATACCGGGTTGCAGTATGCCAAGCGTATGTTGGCGGAGCAGCAGCTCAGCCTGTTTAACACATCCTTAGCGTTAGGCCTATCGAGTACGAGCCGTTTACATGATCTCTTTATACAGATTGAGGGAATGACACCTGCTGAGTATAAAAATGGCGGGAAGAACCTGACAATCTATTATGCGACATATAGTAGCCTTTTTGGGGAAGTGCTTATTGCATCTACAGATAAAGGAATTTGTTATGTCGCATTTGATACCGAAGGTGATGGAGGGGTACATGATTTATTTGAGGCTTATCCACAAGCTAATCTGATTGCGGAACAACGCGACATGCATCAAGATGTGCTGACTTTTTTTAGGCGCGATTGGAATGACTTACCCACAGTTCGGTTGCACCTTCGGGGAACCGACTTCCAATTAAAGGTATGGGAAGCTTTGCTCAAGATTCCAGCAGGTAAGCTAACTACCTATAAAGAGATAGCATCTGAAATCGGACGAGAAAAGTCCTCTAGAGCCGTTGGGAATGCCATAGGAAGCAATCCGGTAGCCTTTTTAATACCTTGTCACCGCGTTATTCAAACCTCTGGATTATTAGGCGGGTATCGCTGGGGAATTACGCGCAAGACGGCACTTATAGGTTGGGAGGGAAGTACATTAAGCGATGAGTAATGAAATTATTTGAAGATCTTCCTGACTTGACAAAGAATTATCTACCATACGATGGTACCGTAAATTATTACGGTCCTGTTTTTAGACAAGAGATCTCCGATCTGTATTTTAAAACTTTGTTGGAAAACCTTGCCTGGAAGAATGATGAAGCAGTCATCTTCGGGAAGCATTTGTATACAAAACGTAAGGTTGCCTGGTATGGCGATGTTCCTTTTGAATATAGTTACTCCGGTATTTTGAAACGAGCTTTGTTGTGGGATAAGACACTCTTGGAAATTAAAGCGGTGGTGGAAAGGGAAACCGGAGAGCGTTACAATTCTTGTCTTTGTAATTTATATCATGATGGTTCCGAGGGCATGGCCTGGCATAGTGATGCCGAAAAAGATTTGAAGAAGCATGGCGCTATTGCTTCACTTACGCTTGGTGCAGAACGAAAATTCGGCTTTAAGCATAAACAGTCTAAGGAGACGGTTTATTTTAACTTAGCCCATGGTTCCTTACTCGTGATGAAGGATCAAACGCAAGATTACTGGTTGCATCGCCTTCCTCCAACGACAAAGCCGCACGGACCTCGCATTAATTTGACGTTTCGTCAGATTGAAAATTATTAGTTTAGTGCCATTTTGCTCCTCATTTGTCAGTCTATCATCATCTTCAATCTAATCCCTTTCCATTGAATTTTGTTGTTGCTCTTTTATTGGTAAATTGTTGAAAACCAAACAAAGAATAGTATGAAACAATTGGAAAACAAAGTAGCCATAGTGACCGGAGGAGTTTCCGGTATTGGTCGCGCCATTGTTGAACTTTTCGTTCAAGAAGGAGCTAAGGTGGTTGTCGCTGATTTAAATGATACGTTGGGGCGCGAGTTGATGAATAATTTCGGTGAAGGCAATGTCGTATTTGTGAAAGCGGATGCATCTTCTGCAGAAGATAATAAAAAAATAGTTGAAGCCGCGATCGAGAATTTTGGCGCTTTACATATCGCTGTTAATAATGCCGGTATTGGCGGAGCTTCCGCTACGGTAGGGGATTATCCAATCGAGTCCTGGAACAAAGTGATCGATATTAATTTGAATGGTGTCTTTTACGGGATGCACTACCAGATTCCAGAGATTGAAAAGGTTGGTGGTTCCATTGTTAATATGGCGTCCATCTTGGGGGCTGTTGGCTTTGCAAATTCGTCTGCCTATGTTGCAGCAAAGCATGGTGTCGTTGGACTTACTAAGAGTGCGGCTTGGGAATATGGTACCCGTGGTGTGCGTATCAATGCAATAGGTCCCGGATTTATTGCCACGCCACTTATCGATGGCGCACTAGATGAAAGTACACAGCAGTATTTAGCCTCTCAACATGCCATGCAGCGTTTAGGTCAACCGCATGAAGTAGCGGAACTGGCCTTATGGCTCGCATCGGATAAATCGAGTTTCTCGACAGGAGCTTATTACCCGGTAGATGGTGGGTATTTAGCGAAGTAACTAAATTTCTGAGGAAGTGTATTAGAATCGGTCGCTGGCGCGAGCTTGTAGCTCGTGTCGCATATTGTAAAAGCACGAATTGAAAACCTGCCTACCGCAGGCAGACTCGCGCTAGCGAAGAATGCTTTTTAACAAGCAGCCCTTCGACAGGCTGAAGGTGACAGCAATCATGTCACCCTGAGTCTGTCGAAGGGCTATTTTATTTTACACCTTCGATAACCCGCTCTAAGCTGGTCATACCTCTTTGCTTCTAAGACAGTCCCTATTCCTCCGGGTCATTTTCACCTGGAATATCCTTCGGATTTTCCAAAGCATTTCGCACGATCCCCTTTCCATATTCATTGCTGTAGACCTTAATTAATACCCCAATAGAAGAGAGGATCAGTGGACCGAAAATCAAGCCCAACATACCAAACATATTCAGCCCTAATAATACCCCAAAAACAGTGATCATTGGTGGTACGTTCCCTATTGTTTTTAAGATGGTAAAGCGAAGTACGTTATCTACACCACCGACTAAGAAAAAGCAGTATAGTGTCAGTCCTATTGCATTATAGGTATTCCCTGTTGCCAATGTCATGATACAAACAGGAATGTAAATCGTCATCGTGCCCAGGATAGGAACAATCGAGGAAATACCTGTTAATAAACCGAGGAGCACATAATTATCGATACCGAATATCCAGTAGCCAACCATCGCCACAACACCTTGTATAAAGCCAAGGATCGGAATACCGATGGCATTAGAACGAACCATTAGGTTTACCTCATCCCATATTTCGCGTTTACTTGTACGGCTGAAAGGAATAGCGCGATACAGTGTAGCCTCCATTCTTCGGGAATGAACTTGCATAAAGAACAACACAAAAAAAGTAACGATAATATTAACAACCACCTCCATGACGGAATTCAGAATATTAGGGACGTACTTCGTGAGGTTCTGCAGGAAGGAAAACAAAGCAGCATCTGACATATCGATATCCTTTAAAAATGGTTTGTCGGACATGTAGACCTTTAGGGTGTTAAACTTATCCATGATCTCATCTCTGTTTCCTAAAAATTCATTAATCTGCGGAACCATGTAATCGATCAGTGCCCATAACGGTAACACAATAAAGATAATGGACAAAAGAATAAAGAGTAAACTGGTCAAAGTTTTCCTCCAGCCTTTCTTTACCGTTAATGTATAGTACGATTTTCGAAATAGAATATATAAAGTTACCGCACCTAAAAAGCCTGGTAGATAATAAAATAGATTTTTAAAAACCAAAAAACAAATCAAGATAATGATGACAATCAACATGACCTGATTAATGGAGTTATTGTTTATTTGACGGTATTTCATAGCGATGTATTCTCTCGCAACAAAATAAAGAAAGATTGTGGATTCTCCATGGAATTGAATTAAAAATTATATTTTGTAGTTTAGTACTTTGTAAACCCTAACCGTATAGAAAAATGTTTAAAAAAATTGTAGGTTACAGCACCTTGATGTGCTTACTGGCAACAAGTGTAGTGTCATGTAACAATACACAAACGGACAAAAAAGAAAAAGAAGAGATTCATAATGCAGCGACACAAACTATTCCAGAAGAGTCGAAAGATCTTATTGGTCGTTGGGACTTGACCGTAAGTAAAGAAGGAAAAGAAGTACCCTCTTGGCTAGAAGTGAAACTGTCTGGTTTCAATACCTTAGTGGGGGCGTTTGTAGCTGATGCAGGAAGTAGCCGCCCGGTTTCACATATTAAGCTGAATGCGGGTAAGTTTTCTTTTGAAATTCCACCACAGTGGGAAGGGGGAGATGGCGTTTTTACGATTGAAGGTGAACTGGTAGGGGGTGAATTGAAAGGAACGATTACGAGTAATAAAGGTAATAAATTTACTTTTACAGGTGTTAAAGCACCTTACTTAACACGTACGGGTGAAGCCCAGTGGGGTGAACCGATTGAGTTGTTTAATGGTAAAGATTTAACCGGATGGAAACCATCTTCGGAAGATAATAAGTGGAGTGTAAAGGATGGTATCCTAACGAATGAGAAAGCGGGAGCAAACTTGATCAGTGATCAGAAATTCGAAGATTTCAAACTGATTGCAGAGTTCCGTTATGGTACGGAAGGTAACTCGGGGATCTACTTAAGAGGGCGTTACGAAGTGCAAATTGAAGATTCACCAAAAGATAGACATCCGGGAGCTTTGTATTTCGGTGGTGTTTATGGATTCTTAGCACCTAATGAAATGGTTGCACTAGGACCAAATACATGGAATAAATACGAGATTACCCTTCGTGGTCGTTTGGTAACCATTGTCGCAAATGGTAAAACGATTATCAGTAACCAAGAGATTCCTGGTATTACAGGTGGTGCACTGGATAGCAAAGAAGGCGAACCAGGGCCAATCTACTTACAGGGAGACCATACAGGCATCGAGTTTAGGAAGATTACGATTATCCCAGCGAAGTAATTTGTGCTGGTAGAAAAAAAGGGTCGGTTTACCTAGGCAAACCGACCCTTTTTATTTACGCTCTATGCTGGTGCAATAATTCAAAGATTAAATTAGCTCCTAATTTAGCCGTACGCATATCGATATCGAGATGCGGATTCAGCTCGGCAATATCGATGCTGATGAGTTTTGGCGATTGCAAAATCCTGCGTAACACCAACCAGAAAAAATGGTCCGGCACAATGCCACAAAAGGCAACGGCGCTAACCCCTGGCGCGTAAGGTGCCGCAAAAACATCGAGATCAATGGTGAGATAAAGCTGATCCACCTGCGCCAGAAACGCATCTATTGATTCCAGTATACGGTCCTTATTTCCCAAATGAAAGTCTTCCGCTTCAATCCACGTGATACCTTGTTTGTGCATCTCATCGAATAAGGCTTTCGTATTACTGATTTTTTGAATCCCTATCGGTAAATAATGAAGCTTATTTCCGCGCTTTTTCTCGTCTTCCGCAATCTGATAAAATCCAGTTCCCGAGGTTGCGGCGGGTTTCGGCTGGCGACAATCGAAGTGTGCATCCAAATTGATGATTCCCAATTGCTTGTCGACTGCAGATCGGAGGCCTAGATAATGACCATAGGTAATCTCATGGCCACCGCCTAGAAGAATCGGAAAGCCACCGTGATGACATATTTGCTGTACAGCATCGCCTAAGGCCTCCTGTCCGGCCTCTAAGTTTTGATCGGTACATATAATATTTCCCGCATCGTATAGATGGGTATGTTTCGCATCGAAGATCGGTAGGTTTAACAAAGCTTTCCGCAGTGCCGCTGGACCTTGTGCAGCACCTACACGACCCGAATTCCGCGCAACGCCTTCTTCACAGGCAAAGCCCAAGACGACAAAAGCACCGTCAAACCTTGTCGTCTGCTTTAGATCGACAAGCTGTATCTGCTGATGCCAACGTCGATGCTGCGCTTCCGAACCATCGTTTCTTCCGCCCCATTCCCGGGGCGTCGGTGCTTGATAATATAGGGTGGTTGCTTGCTTAATCATAACTTTTCAGAAATAGCTTGTAGTACCACTGGATCTACTTCTTCCGCTAAAGTGACCTGTAGATTGCCACTACGTTTTAGTTCTACTTCGATCGCTTGACGGGCTTCCTTATTTCTTGCCCAAGCACGGCGTGCAATACCATTATTGACATCATAAAACAGCATGTTTTCCAATTTGCGGTCTACTGCTTCGCTACCGTCAAGGACCAATCCAAATCCACCGTTAATGACTTCGCCCCATCCAACACCGCCACCATTATGTATCGAAACCCACGTCGCACCACGGAAGCTATCGCCAATCACATTGTGGATGGCCATATCTGCGGTAAACTTACTTCCGTCATAGATATTGCTGGTCTCACGGTACGGTGAATCTGTGCCGCTCACATCGTGGTGATCCCGCCCCAGCACAATGGGTGCTGTAATTTCTCCCGATCGAATGGCGGCATTAAATGCTTTGGCAATCTGTATCCTTCCGATTGCATCGGCATAGAGAATACGTGCTTGCGAGCCAACGACTAATCTATTTGCTTCCGCTTGACGGATCCACTGGATATTATCCTGAAGTTGTTGTTTGATCTCCGGATAAGCAGTTTCCTGTAATTGTTCCAAAATGGTTTGCGCAATACGGTCTGACTTCTGGAGGTCAGTTGCATCGGCCGATGTACATACCCATCGGAATGGACCAAAACCGTAGTCAAAGCACATAGGGCCTAAGATATCTTGTACATACGAGGGATAGCGGAAATTTATGCCATCGGCAGCCATAACATCTGCTCCAGCCCGGCTGCTTTCCAATAAGAAGGCATTGCCATAGTCAAAGAAGTACGTTCCACGGGACACGTGCTTATTGATCGCTTCGACATGACGGATCAACGATTGCTGTACCGCTTCTTTAAATTGTTCAGGCTGCGCAGCCATCATCTCATTGGCGGCATTAAATGTTATCCCTGCCGGATAGTATCCACCCGCCCACGGGTTATGTAATGAGGTTTGATCGGAACCAACCGTAACGTGTATGCCGGCAGCATAGAGGCCTTCCCAGAGATCTACTATATTTCCAATATAAGCGATGGAAACCACTTCGTTTCGTGCCATAGCCTCCTTTAACCGGATGGTCAGTGCATCAAGATCCTCAAATAGTTCGTCTACCCAACCTTGGCTATGACGTTTATGTGCCGCATCGGGATTTACTTCCGCACAGACGGTGATACATCCGGCGATATTCCCCGCCTTAGGCTGCGCGCCGCTCATGCCACCCAGGCCTGATGTGACAAACACTTTTCCTTCGATGCTTTCGGTTGCCGATAATTGTTTACGGAAAGCATTCATCACGGTAATGGTTGTTCCATGAACGATACCTTGCGGGCCAATATACATATAAGACCCCGCTGTCATCTGACCGTACTGGGTTACACCTAATGCATTAAAACGCTCCCAATCGTCAGGTTTCGAGTAGTTGGGAATCATCATGCCGTTTGTCACGACGACACGAGGTGCATCCTTGGAGGATGGGAATAAGCCCATCGGATGCCCACTATATACGTGTAGTGTTTGTTCATCCGTCATCGTGGACAAATAACGCATGGTCAAAAGATATTGTGCCCAGTTTTGAAATACGGCACCATTGCCGCCGTACGTAATCAGCTCATGTGGATGCTGCGCAACAGCAGGATCTAGATTATTTTGAATCATCAACATGATGGCTGCCGCCTGTTGGCTTTTGGCCGGATAGGCTGTTATCGGACGAGCGTGCATGGTATATGCCGGTCGGAAACGATACATATAGATGCGTCCATACCGCTGTAACTCTTCGAGAAATTCAGTCGCAAGCTCCTGGTGCCATGCTGCAGGAAAATAGCGTAATGCGTTTTGTATCGCCAGCTTTTTCTCTGTAGGTGTTAATATATCTTTTCGCTTTGGAGCGTGGCTTATCGTATTGTCGTATGTCGCTTTAGGTGGCAATACGGTGGGAATACCTTGTGAAATTAATTCTTGGAATGTCATGCTCGTTCTCCTTTTGTAAAGATGTTCGTTCCATTTTTCCATACCTGTTCGGGTTGCAAGCTCCCCTGTAGGTAGGTAATGTTCTGATAATTATCTGTTTTGTATGTGATAAAGTCGGCTTGTTCACCTACCGCTAACCGACCGCTATCCCTGAGGTTCAGGGCTTGCGCTGCGCGAAAGGTGATCGCGGCAAACAATTCGGCATTGCTTAATTTTTGAGCGGTCGCTAAAATCGATGCCTGTGCCATCAATTGTCCCATCGGTGCTGACCCGGGGTTCCAGTCTGTCGCAATAGCAAGTGAAGCACCTTGATCCAGCAACTGTCGCGCAGGGGTGAACGCACAACCGAGACCAACGGACGCGCCCGGAAGCGCAACGGCAATGGTATCGGATTGTGCCAACAGTGCCACTTCCTGCTCCGTTGAAGCTTCTAAGTGATCGGCACTCCGTGCGCCAAAAGCAACAGCTACGGCACTTCCGGATGTGGTAAACTGATCGGCATGAACGGTGATATCAAATCCATACGCACGGGCTTTTTCAAAATATGGCGTAATTTCCTCGGCTGAGAAAGCACTTTGTTCAATAAAGGCATCGATACGTGTGGTTAATCCTTCTTCTTTTAATAGCGGGAAGAGATTATCTGCAACCATACTAAGGTATGCGCTATTATCACCCTCAAAATCACGAGGCTTCATATGGGCTGCAAGGCAGGTTGGTATAAGCGTTACAGAAAGTTCTTTCTGCGCTTCTTTAATAGCACGAAGCATCTTTAGTTCTTCTAGAATCGATAGGCCATAACCACTTTTTACTTCAATTGTGGTGACCCCTTGCGCCATCAAGAAATTGGCACGTTCAATAATTCCTTTTACCAATTCTGCTTCGCTGGCCTCACGAGTATGCTGTACCGTACTCCAAATACCGCCACCAGCTTGTGCAATTTCGAGATAAGTTGCTCCTGCGTTACGTAAAGCAAAATCATTTGCTCTATTTCCAGCGAAAGCGATATGTGTATGGCAATCGATATAAGAAGGAACAGCCACCTGATCCCCATCTGGTACGATGAGTACGGTATCTGCTGTTGCCGCTGCTTTAAGGTCTGAATAGGTTCCTATTTCAACAATCTTTCCATCTTCGATTCGAATACCCGATTCAGGAATAACATGGAGCTGCTGATCAGATATAGCCCCTTTCAGCGGAATATCCGCTAGAGAAAGTACTTGTTTGAAAGGGCCGATTAGTTTTTTCTGCATACCTAAAAAGCATTAAAATGTTCAACATGTGTGCCATAAAAAGCGATTTTTTCTTGCTCGGCAACGGTGTTAGCTGTTTCGATTAGTTTTCCGGAACGGATAAGCTCCTGTGCCGCCAATAGAATATCTTCCATCGGTTGGTCGGCATGGATATGCGGAATATTCTTTCTTATTTCGGTATGAATAGCTTCCAGAATCGGAGTGGAGCGTAACGGTTTATGGAAGTCAAAAGCCTGTGCAGCACAAATCAATTCAATGCTTAAAATATTATTTACGTTATTTAGCACTTGCAGCAGTTTACGTCCACCAATTGATCCCATACTTACGTGATCCTCCTGTCCCAGAGAAGTAGGAATACTGTCTGCACTCGCCGGGAAGCACAATCCTTTATTTTCACTGGCAAGCGCTGCGGTAGTATACTGAAGGATCATAAAACCAGAGTTAAGGCCCGTTTCTGCTAATAAGAGTTTGGGTACATTTGGGGTGTCGCCTTCCAACGATAAGTAGACCCTTCTGTCAGACACATTCCCAACTTCGGATACCGCTAATGTTGCGTAATCAATCGGGAGAGCAATCGGCTGTCCGTGGAAACTTCCGCCACTAATGGTCAATTCTTCATTGATGATAATCGGGTTGTCCGTTACCGCATTAATTTCAATTTCAATCGTCTCCCTCAGGTGCAGCCAAGCATTGCGCGAGGCACCATGAATTTGAGGGATACACCGTAATGAATACGGATCTTGAACACGCGAACAATTTTTGTGCGATAGCAGAATTTCCGAGCCTTCCAGTAAATTATATATCGTGCTTGCAACAAACTGGTTTCCTTTGTATGGACGTAGGTTATGCAGTTCCGCAAAGAAAGGTTTGATCGACGCATTTAATCCTTCAAGCATCAGTGCCGCTACAAGATCTGCATTGCTCAATAGCTTTTGCATCTCTACGACAGCAGTTACGGCATGTGCTGCCATAAACTGTGTTCCATTGATTAAGGCAAGACCTTCTTTTGCACCCAATGCCACAGGTTGCATGTCAAGTTGCTCAAAAAGTACTTTTGTATGGACAATCTCCCCTTTATACCATACCTTTCCTAAACCAATTAATGGAAGAAAAAGGTGAGATAGGGGAGCCAAATCGCCGGAAGCACCAACGGAACCTTGTTTCGGTACTACGGGGATAATATCTTGTTCGATATGCCATAAAAGGCGTTCCACGGTGGTCAATTGTACACCTGAAAAGCCTTTAGCCAAAGCATGAACCTTTAACACTAACATTAGTTTTGAAAGGGACTGATCAATGGGTTCACCCACGCCAACCGCATGACTCATTAATATATTTTCTTGGAGCTTACGCGTATCTTCGGCACTGATCAACGACGTACATAAAGGACCGAAGCCCGTGTTTATACCGTAAACGATTTTTCCTGATGCTACAATCTGTTGTACATAGGATGCGCTTTTATTAATCGCTGCTTTTGTAGCGTCCGATAATTCAGCATCGCGCTGGCCTTGTACTATTTGGAAAGCGGTCGAACACGTAAGATGGTCGACACCGTATTGAAATGGGTTCATATATTGTTTGATTCTTGTAATTCAAATTTAACACCTATATTTAATAATTATAAATATCATTTTTATCAACTATTGATGCCTATGAGTTATCAATTAGAGTTAAGACACTTTAGCTATTTTCAAGTGTTAGCCGAGGAGTTGCACTTTCGAAGGGCTGCCGAACGGCTGTTTATTTCACAGCCAGGATTAACACGTCAGATTAAACAAATGGAAGAGATCTACGGAGTTTCTCTATTTGAAAGAGGTACACGTTTTGTTCGGTTGACAGCGGCAGGCGTTTATCTTAAAAAAGAGGTAGACACGCTTTTCCATAATTTGGAGCGTGTAGAGCAAGAATTAAAAGCTATAGCAGATCACGATGCTTTATCGTTACGGTTGGGCTTTATCGGTTCTGCAGTACAGTCTATTTTGGCGCAGTTGCTGATTACTTTAAAACACGAACACCCGCGGGTGGAAGTTGATTTGCAGGAGCTGTCCAATGAAGCGCAGGTTACCAAACTATTAAAAGAAGAATTGGATTTTGGTTTTGTTCGAATAGATGCGATTCCAAAAGGATTAACGGGAATCCCGGTTTTAACGGAACATTTTTCGCTGGTCGTTCCTTATGCTTACCCCACACAGCAGGATAATTTTACGACACTTCTAGCGCTTCAAGAAGAGCCTTTTATTCTATTTTCTAAAGATTATAGTCACTCTTACTTTGATCTGGTGATGAGTATTTTTAAAGATGCCGGTTTCCAACCACATGTAGCATTACGTACCGTAAATGCGCTGACTATCTTTAATATGGTGGAACAGGGGCTTGGGGTGGCTATTGTGCCGGCTTCGCTCAAAAAAGGATATACTACACAGGTGAAATTTATAGATTTAGATCAGATTCCGCAACGTACGACATTGTCCTTGCTCTGGAATCCAAAAGTAAAACAACGGGGTATCAATGTATTTTTGGATATTGTACAAAAAGAAATCCATGCATAAGGTCTACAGACCGATATGTACGACCACAATATCCTCATTGTGGTAGGAAGGGTGGTAGCTTGCAATAGCGCCACTCTGTTTGTAATAGGCCAACTCTTCGTAAACTGCTTTTTTTAAGATGCCTTTTCCTTTACCATGAATGAAACGTATCTCTGTGTAATCCCAATAGATCGCTGCATCAAGCGATGCCCGGAGTAGGTCTATGGATTCCGAAAGTAATTCGCGTGCTTCATACACATCCATATCATGGATAAAGTCTTCTGCATGTAAGTCAACCTCTTTCGCCGGTCGGGGTAGTTCTCTTGCCATTTTTCAAAAATAATACTTATGTTTAGCATTGTAAACATATCATCTAAATGAAAACCATTCTTTCCTCCTTCGTTTTCACGGCGCTTATTGGATCAGCAGCTGTCGCTCAGCAAGATACCAGTATGTTAGACCGTATCTATAAAACGTCGTTTTATGACGGACAGGCCTATGACAACTTACGTTATTTAACAAAAGAAATAGGGCATCGGATCGCTGGATCTAAAAGAGCGGAGGAAGCGGTGCTTTGGTCGAAAAAGTTGATGGAGGAAATGGCCTTTAATACGGTATATCTACAAGACGTACAGGTACCATATTGGGATCGCGGGATGAAGGAGGAAGCGTATGTATTACCGCGTAGGGAACCGTTACAAGTTTTGGCACTTGGTGGATCGGTAGGCACGGGTAATTCGGGTCTCTCCGCTGAGGTGTTGGAGGTCGAGCTGTTGAGCGATTTGAAGAAGCATGGTGATGCGGTTCGGGGTAAGATTGTATTTGTAAACAAGCCTTGGGATGAGTCTATCGTAGAAACTGGAGCGGCCTATGGCTTAAATAGTTCACAGCGCAGCCGAGGGCCGGCGGAAGTAGCTAAATTAGGTGGAGTTGCATACCTGTTTCGTTCGTTATCCTCTTCTCGAATCGATGATTATCCGCATACCGGTGGAACGCGTTATGTAGAAGGAATTGATAGTATACCTGCACTAGCGATATCGGCTGTAGGTGCTATACGTTTATCAGAAATTTTAAAAGAGAATCCTAAGTCGAAGGTTTTTATACGCAATACCTCACAATGGAACGGGGTGGCAAATAGCCATAATGTAATTGCTGAATGGCGTGGTACAGAGAAGCCCGACGAGATTATCACGATCGGTGGGCATATCGACTCATGGGATGTCGGTGAGGGAGCACATGATAATGGAACGGGGACGATGGGTACATTGGACGCCATTCGCACGTTGATGAAACTAGGTTATAAACCGAAGCACACCATCCGTCTTGTTTTTTACATGAATGAGGAAAACGGGGTTAATGGTTCGATGAAATACGGAGAGATGGCGAAGGCGAAAAATGAACGTATTGTTGCAGCGATAGAAAGCGATGCGGGTGGTTTTGCACCACGTGGTTTTGATATTAAGGCGTCTGCCGAGCAAGTGCAATGGATTCAGAAAGAATGGAAGCCGTTATTTGAGGAAAAGTTTTGGGTATCGCGCTTTCTGCAGGGAAGTCCGGGTGTTGATTCAGGCGTGTGGGGCCGTCATTTTCCGAATACGATTATGTTTAATTTTAGACCAGATCCACATCGCTACTTTGATTTACACCATACAGCAAAAGATGTTTTTGAGGCGGTGGACAAACGTGAGCTTCAATCCGGTGTCGCAGCTATTGCTTCACTGCTTTATTTGGTTGACCAGCAACTAGATCTATTACAATAGCGGACGGAACGGGGATTGTCGGATATTATCCAGCTTTACCATAAATAGGGTGGCCATCTTACGTCCTCTTGATTTTGCTTCTTCAGCGATAGGGCCAGCAAACAGATTGTCTACGGTGGCATAGAATAGTTCCAACCAGTGATCAAAATGTTCTTGTTGAATGGGGAGCTGTGCATGAGGCGGAAAAGGACGGCCTTGATAGGTGTATTCATCCAGTAGAATCGTCTGCCAAAAGGTATACATTTTGGCGAGATGTTCCGACCATCGATCTTGAATGACGCCATTGAATATAGGCCCCAATAGTTCGTCTTTCTGTATTGTATCGTAAAATGTATCTACCAGAAGTTTAATATCGTCTAATTGTTGAATATCTTTTTTCATGCTATTCGTCCCAAATGTACTTACATTATTTTTGCCTACTTTGGTAAAGTTAAGGATAGTACTGCTGATTTTTGACATATCGAGGTAATAATGGCTGACATGTATCATGTGGTACCTTTTATGAGGTAGTTGAGTTAGCAAAAAGAGATTCTGAAGAGGGCTTTAATAATTGCCGCAGGGCGAACCCTGCGACAACGTATTGAGAAGAGATAATATTTTTATTTAGATTGATTAAAAATAATATTCAAATATAGGATGTTTGTAGGGTTTGTCAATATCAAAATTGGAAAAAGGGTATTCAAAATCGGAAATTTGTGTATTGTGTCAAGCCAACGCCTTGCATTGTCTTCTGTTCGTCTTCGCTGATATAAGCAAATACTTTAGATTGCCCTGCCTTTTTTTCTGCAGCGCTAGGCAGAGGCTCTTTTAGAAAAAACTTTAGTTATTATTCCCAAGCAATTGGTGAAGCTCCTTACCTGGTCTTCTAGGGTATTTTTGCCGTAGGGTGATGGCGCACGGGGAAATTGACCGAGTTGGCGATGAAGCATAGTTCATTCGCTTTTTTATGTAGCTCGTTTGCCTTATCGATCATGTTAGTCTCTTTAACCGTTACAATAGGATTTAAGGTTACTTCTGTGAACTGTCCACCTCCGTTTGCTGTTTCTGCCATTATTCCTGTTGCATTGTCCATATAATCGACGACAATGATACCCGCTTCGGCACAAAGGTGTAGATACCATAGCATATGGCAGGATGATAAGGAGGCAACTAAAAGGTCTTCAGGATTGTACTTGCTTTTGTCCCCTCGAAAAGCAGGGTCGGATGAACCTGAAATAGTAGGCTTGCCATCGACTCGTACTTCGTAGCTTCTTTCGTATTTTCGATAGTCGTCTGTTCCTGTGCCTTTGTTACCCGTCCACTGGATTGTCGCTATATAATTATGTTGCATTTTTGTCTTGTTGATAATCAATATTAAGGATGTAAGGCCTCATTAATCCACTTGCTGAGTGTTTCATTTCCCATGTAAGCTCCCAAGGATTGCTGGGCTAGTTCGCCTTTTTTGTTGAAGATTAAGTAACTAGGAAGGAACTCAATGGCGAATCGTTTATTGATGATTTTACTTTGATTATAATACAAATAATAATGTTCTCCACCTAGGTAATTTATTTGTTTATTCCAGGAACCTTTATCAGAGCTTTCGTTTGTTAAATAGACAAAAACTACATCTTCATTTTCAAATTTTTCTTTTATTTTTTTTATTTCAGAAAATGCGGCTAAACAGGGACCACACCAAGTAGCCCAAAAATCCATTACAATAACCTTTCCTTTGTATTGGTTGATAATGTTATCGAAAACAATATCTTGTTCCTTTTTAAAAGGTAAATAATACTTCGCCGATTTACTTTTATTAGTTGAAATAAGTTCGTTGTAATACAAAATGTAGTTAGAAATATTAGAATTGCTAAAAAAACTAAGAATATCCAATTTTTGCTGTTCAGATAGTGGTACTTCAATATTTATATTATCCATGTAAGCACCTGCTATCATGATTTCATAAAACATGTTCTTTTTGCCCTTCATCTCGAGACCAAATATTTTTTCTAACTGAGCTTTGTATTCTACTGGGGTACTGTTTAAAATATTGGGTAACCTTAATAAGGAATCTTGACGTACGGCTTTTAAGAGGTTAGATTGCGGTGCGATATATTTATCTAAATCTCCATAATTTGTTATATTAATATTCTCGTAAAAAGAAAGGTCTCTTTGAAGAGGGGTTTTAATAGTTAAAGAGTCTTTTTTCTGTTCCTTATAAGCCCTACTATTGTAATCATTGTACAGAAAAAACAATTTACTTACCCCTTCCATCTCATATCTAAAATAATTCTGCATAAACTCAGAATGATTTTTATTGGAGACATTTGATAACATTCGCTCATTTTCTTTCAAAATTGAATCTCTATAATCATTTGCGCTGAGGTAGGTAACTGGTTTTTTCCTGGAAAAATAGTTTCCTGAAAACAACGCCTCTCGAATCATTTCTCCATTTTCTATTGAATGATTAAAGAGGTCTTTAAATGATCCTGTATAGTGCGTGGAATATTCTGACGAATCCACGTAATTAATATTTAATACGTCTAGTTTGTCCGGCAGTAACAAGCCTTTACAATATTGTCTATTATAGAAGAAATAATATAGGGTAGGTCCGTAAGTGTAAAATGATACGAAGAGCGTGGAATCATTGAGGTGATGGAAATCAATTGGTTTTTCTGATACGAAAAAATTTGACAGGTTGATTTGCGTAATGGGCTTCTCTTTTGGGTAGTCTCCTGAGAACTTTATAATCAAGGATGCGTAACCACTTTTATCATAACTGGCTTCTTGCGAATAAGAAGCATTTGATATGAAAGAGATACAAAAGAATGAAACTATTATTCTCCACATATAATATTAGGTTAATTTAGTAGCGTCTGAGGATTTTTTAGTATTTTCTAATGATAACTCAGTTAAGATATTAAATTATATTCACTAAAAGAGTAGTTTAACGTGATAATATGAGTTTTTTCAATTTATCAGTCGGAATTTATGCAAAGATAATAGCGGGTACCATGTGGCAATCAAAATTAATCCATCCATTATTTTGCTGTATCATAACCTCGGAATATACGAAGTGAGTTATCAGAATTTTAGCTCTCTATTCTTCAGACGACCGTATCCTTTAATTTCAATATAATCTTCATAGATATCCATAACACCGAAAGCATTTTCTTTTGTTTCGACCATTCCTTCTAGTGTAATCAGGGGAACACCTTCAAAGACTGCGAAGTTACCTTCATGGTGATGACCCGAAATCACGGCTTTCACATTTGGGTATTGTTGTATGATACTTAGGATTTCTCTGTTGTTTAGTGTCTCCAATCCGTTTTCTGGCAATAGGGGATGGTGTGTAAATATTATTACCTTCTGTCCTGTCTGCTGGGCTTCGTTTAGTTGGTTTTTTAACCATTGTATTTGTACTGCACCAATACCGCCATTCCAAGGCGCTGCATTTTTTCTACCGGCTGATTTAAGACTATCACGTAGGTTTTCCCAAGCTGTA
Organism: Sphingobacterium psychroaquaticum; assembly: GCF_004421025.1. Classification (NCBI taxonomy): domain Bacteria; kingdom Pseudomonadati; phylum Bacteroidota; class Sphingobacteriia; order Sphingobacteriales; family Sphingobacteriaceae; genus Sphingobacterium; species Sphingobacterium psychroaquaticum. The sequence goes on from NZ_CP038029.1 coordinate 1,175,825, forward strand.
AATTCTGAAGAGCCTTCCTCCGCGGCATAGTTTGACAGCTCATTCGTGTTTAGTAAAATGAATTTCCAATTATTTTTATCCACGGTATAGTAGGGGGCGGGCATATTAAATGCCTGGTATAAATTTCTTTTGTCGGTCACCTCTACAAAGTCGTGATTACCTAATAGGTTATAAGAAGCTGAATCTAGTTTTGCTAAGTTCGTAAGTATAGGCTTGAGGTCTTTTGTTCCTTGGTCAACAAGGTCGCCTACCACCATGGTTAAATTAACATTTTGTTTATTCAGGGTTGCTACTGCTTCATTCGCTTTTTCTAGCGAGTTTCGATACAAACGAAGACCATGATCATCTTTGTTCGCATACTGCGGATCGGCAATCAATCCAACACGCAAGCATAATTTACTGTTTGGTTGCGCTGATGCGGTTATACAACCCAGCGTCAGTAAGAGTCCACAGATAACTTGCTTGATACGATTGTTGTTTATCATCCTTGATTTAGGGTTAAATGGTTTGAAATTGTCACAATGAATAAAAATACATAATTGACTGGAAATTATCGATTTGTTTAACGCTAGTCTTTTACCTATTTTGCATTAGGGCGGTTTATTTTCCTTAGGCATAGTAAGGTATTACTTGTTTAACGAGTTATTTATTACTGATTTCAGACCGATTTCATAGGTGTTGTGTATTCCTATGCCCTAATTCTAAAATAGATTTCGCTTATCTTGCACCATCCTCTTCGCCGCTTCGGAGGCAATGATGAGCCCTCCGGCCAACATAATAATATCTTTCAGCACTAATCTTCCCGCTCCCGACAAATAAGGGAAACCATAGGTTGGTGTTGGGAAATCTCCACCTAAATTAGGGACATAAACTTCGGGAGTTGTGAGTAGAAAGGAGAGTGTAATCAAGGACATTCCTGTCGTTAAAAGACCGCCCCAGAAACCGATTTTTGGAAACCAAATGCCTAAGAGAACGAGGATTCCAATCGTTATGATAACGAGGCCTAAGGCGTAGGAGAAAACATATGTATTGTTTTGTGTGTGCCACTCTATATTTTTTTGAACGGTCTTCCCCTCTGGATTTTTGTAGAGGGTGTATTCCGCGACTTCCTTTCCTTGTTCATTTATCACCGTGTTCCCCGTATTCTGATAGAAGAAACTCATAAATGGACTATTAATAACAAAGGGAACAATTCCGTCTGCTTCGTAGGTGAAAGCCTTTAATCCGCCGATCCATGCCATAACTACGAATATAGCAATGCGCATGATGTTGATGTAGCTATTCTGAAATGTAATGAACAATGTAAGAAATTTTTCCATTTTTAACGTCCTTTTAAGTTATTCAAAAGTACGATCATAGCACTACTGTAAACATGGATAAATGTGGATATTACATAGACTTATTAGCGACGATGGATATACCGACTTTGTCACGAAATGTTTTAGGAGAAACGCCAACTTCTTTTTTAAAGAAACGACTGAAATAGAACTCATCCTCAAAACCAAGTGTGACGGAAACCTCTTTTACGCTTTTATACGTTAAATGTAGCAGCTTTTTTGCCTCAAGTATTAACCGCTCCTGAATAAGTTTGGAAGGTGTTTTTCCGTATTGTTTTTTTACCTTTTTACTAAAGGCATTTACGGATAAACCATATTGATCAGCGTAATGGGATACGGATTTTGACGCGGAGTAATCCGTGTCTAACAGAGTTTTGAAATTTAAGCCATTGGACTTGGGACCAGGTGTTTCAAGGTGTTTGTTTTCAATCTGTTTTTCTTTGCTACACAAGGCTAGTATGAGCTGAAGGTATGACCGTAGGATAGACTGGTCATAGTTGGTCACTGTGTTTTCTATCTCTCTTATCTTATTGAAAAGTGTGGAAATCTCCGTATGAAAAATAGCATCTATAGTGATGTATGGTTTTTCGTATATATTGTTAAATAATATACCGTTGCAGGCGACTTCGGCTTTATGATACTCAATGCAATAAAAATCTCCATGGAATTGCAGAAAGTTCATTTTTTTTATGTTGGTAGATTCCCAGTTTAAGAGCTGGTAAGGGGAAAGGAAGAGTATGTTTTTTCCTTGAATTGTATAGGTGTTGAAGTCTAATGAGAAAGTAGCGTTTCCATCGATAAGGACAATAAAATAATAGGGCTCATGGAGTCTTGGAAGAATCGCTGTGTTCTTGAAATCTGATATTTTGATGATCGTGTCCAAAGGATTTTTTGGCTTATTTTATAGTACCAAATTTAGTGATTAGATAGTTCTTTGATTTTTTCATTCAAATTTGCTATCTGCTCTTTAAAAAGACTTCTGTTCATTATGTTCCCCAAAACAATTATGAAAATACCTAATGGAATTAAAAGTGCCAGATGTAAATAGATATTCGGAAGTGCAAACACCGTTTCAAAACTTTTATGTACATATAGTTTGTAGCACAGAAAACCAATTGGTCCTGCTAAAGGAGCAATTAAATAGCCCCATATCTTCTCTAAATAAAGGATTTTAGAAATTGCACACAAGTTATTTTCTAATACGTTTTTTGTATCGGAAGTGTAATCAACGGTAGTTTTTATTTTATTAAATTCTTTTTTGCCCATCCAATAGGATAATTCATAGAGTACAAACACCGCAAGAAGTAGTATTTTCAAATCTGTTTCAGAAAATAAGGCAACAGCGAGAAGAGGAAGATCAATAATCCTTATCCATCTTAATTTCCATTTCAATTTGTAGAGTAAATCTTGTAAAATATCTTTCGAACGGACATCAAGCGTAAATACTGATACTTCTTCGCTTTGTTTTGTCGTCTGCATTTCTGCAGACAAATTTTGCCATTCTTTTAGTATGTCCATTTTATTTTTGATTTAGAATAGTTGCTAATTGTTGCTTAATACGATGCAGTTTTACATTGGTATTTCCTTTAGAAATACCAATTATCTCACTAATCTCTGTGTTGTTAAAACCGTCGAGATGAAGCATGATTATACTCCGATCAATTTCTGCTAGCTGCTTAATCGCCCGATACAGGAAATCAGCTCTTTCTGATAATTCATGAGGTTCAACAAAAATGTCCGTAGTAGAGCCTTCTTTTATTTTTTCAACTTTCTTCCGTTTGTTCAAGAAAGTAAGAGCGACATTTAAACTTATCCTGTATAGCCAGGTAGAAAATTTGGAACTTCCTTCAAATCGCGGATAGGCATGCCAGCTTTGCAGGATAATTTCTTGATATAAATCTTTTCTGTCTTCCAAATCATCAGCATAAAGGTTTACCACTTTTAGGATAATACCTTTATGCTCTTCAATTTTTTGGAGATAAGATTTTTCTGTCATTACTTAGTTGATATTTTTCCTTTAACTGCCGTAATCTGATCTTTTGCATCTTTAATAAAACAAAAAATTAAGTAAAGAAATGATGTCAGTGATAAAACTAATGCCGAATACTTAAGAAGATTAGGTACGTTATTTAGACCAATTAATAGACAAAGCATTCCTACGACCATCAAGATACTGCTTTTGATTTGTTTTTTTTCTGTCTTGCTCATGTTGAATATGTTAATTTATACAGTTAGTAAGCAAAGAGTGCAGAAAATTACAGCAGTAGAAAAAAAAGTTGTTAAGATCTAAGGTTTTTATGAGTGAGTGAAAAATTTCCCTGAGAGAGAACATGATAAGAATAGTTATAAACCTGTTTAATGGTTGTGGTGATATTCTCCATGTTTAGGTATGATGTTTTAAGGATGATTGTTTGGAGCAGACATTCTCTCGGGTAAACATCCTATGGCAGGATTGGCTCAGCCGCCCATGCCCCGCGCTAGGACCTGAGCCTCCTTTGGATCGAACCTCGGTTCTCATCGACTGCCAAACCCCGTAAACGAAAAAAGCCCTAACTTTCGTTAGAGCTTTTTTGTCGGGGTGGCAGGATTCGAACCTACGACCTCCACATCCCAAATGTGGCGCGATACCGGGCTACGCTACACCCCGAAAAGGTATCACCTTTGTTTTTGTGTGGTGCAAATATAAGTGCATTAATTCGACTTTGCAAGAGTAGTAAATAAATAAAATAGTAAATCCCTGATAATGTTGTTGATATTTTATTTATTTAGATTCTTTAGACCTTCGAAAGGAGCAATTTTACAAAATAATTCCCGTTTAGGTTTCAGTTGTCGGAGAGCTCCGGTTAGGAATGATACGTTATAGTCTTCTGTCAGAATGAAAAGGTTAAACCCAACCATTTGCATATAAAGTCAAAGAACTACACGAGAATAATTCCCTTTTTACTACCAAAACCACATCGTAAAACACAAAAGTGACTTTGAAATATGCATCGTAATTCCTTTATTTGTGCGCTATAAAAATACCTGAAATGAAATTTAAATCCCTGTCGGAAACGAAGTACACCTGGATGATGATGATTATACTTTCCATCATTGCGATACTATTTAAATCCTTTTACAGAACGTATATCTATGCAAACCACATCAATGATTTTGGTATAGCAGATTCTTCTCCGAACTTCTTTGCAGGACTCATTATCGTATTCTTCTACTTTACGCAATATCAAAATATGTCGCTCAGGAAGTATGCGATCTATTCTGCAATTGGTCTTGTCGGCTACGAACTTATTCAAGGTACCGTCTTTAAGCACAACTACTTTGATTATAAAGATATTATTGCGTCGATTTTAGGAACCTATGTGGGGTATCTGATCGGGGCAAAATTGAAAAGAGAACCGATCCTGGATGGTCAAAAGTAAATTTTGCGATCGGGCTTCAATCAGAAGCGTTTTAAACGCTATTTTGATACAGAATTTTATTATTGCTTATTAAAAGAAAAGAGGCGTTCCATATTGGAACGCCTCTTTTAATGATGATAGCACTACACTATTTGGTATATGCCTGTTGGGAATATGGTGTGTAGAAGAAGTCAATTGACGTAGGGATCGGTTTATAGACCGTACGATATTTTACGGTACTAGGCGACTTAATGTTTGTCAATTGTGCAAAATCTTGATAAGGAGTAATACGTACGGTAGCGGAATCGCCTGTGTTTCTCAAGTAGGTTACTTCTGTCATTTGCATCGGGAAAAAATTGCCTTCTCGCGGGAGGTTATTCTCGCGCACAAATACCAAAAATGGATTTGTAGGGTTAGACTTATCAAACCGCGTAAAGGATCTGTTTACGAGTGTCCGAATGTAGCTCTGGCCATAAACAAATTGACTTGCTGTAACCAGTCTAGAGCTGTCACCAGCAGCCGTAAAAGAGAATACATTTGCTGTATATGTCGCTTCGGACAAGTTATCTAAGTTTACAATTTTTATGTTGCCATGCTCTCCACTTTCAATAGGGGCAGAGATAATTTCTGCTTTCGGCGAAAGACTACTTCTCAAATAAATTTTAACAGTATTGACTTTCGGGTCGGTTGTTGCTCGGAACCGAAGTAACGCACGCTGATTCCCAGGGATTATCGACAAAGAGTCGATACGTCCTGGGTAATAAATTTCGCCATTGCTTAGGTATTCGCCGTAATAGTGATCCGCTGGTTTACAGCTGTATCCTAACAAGATAATTCCTAGCGCTATAAAAATATGATTCTTTAGTTTTTTCATGATATACTAGTCTATATATTTACCAAAAAGCTTTAATTCTGAAAACGCCACGGTTAATGCATTACCTAAAGGTTGTTCTCGAACACCGTTCCACGTGCAATTGATACGTATTCTAAAATATTTGAAGGCTTCTGGAGATTGCCAATCTACTTCAAAGTCTTCGCCTTTCCGTGCATAATCTTGATCTTCAGCATTTGCATTTGTACCAAAAGCTAAGCCCGAGGGGCGAACCCCCTCAAAGGTGCCCAAGTGCGTCCAAGAATCCCATGAACCGTCGGCTGCGGGTGAATTACTACCATATAACTCGAATTCTTTAGGGTGGGTTGCCTGAAATAGCAAACCAAAGTTGTCATTTCGACCCCATAGCTTAACGCGGCTTATTTGTGCTTTTTTACGGGCATCCAACGTAAATTGAAATGGAACTGGGGCACCGCGGCCAAACCATTGGCGGGCTGTTGCATAATAAGGGCTCGCTTCGGCACCGTCGAAAAGCGATACTTGCATCTCGGCTGTATTACTTTGCGGGTTGTAGTTGGTGATGTAATCTCCATTTCTATTCATATCGGTATAGGCTGTAATGCCGCCATATATCAATAGATTCTTGATTTCATACTCCTCCTGTGGCGTTAGTGTTCGCTGTACGGTGTCGGAAATATTCCCCCATTGGTCACGAATGACAATACCGTATTTAGTGGGAACTGGCATTTCTCCACGAACCCGAATGGTACCTTGTTTAGATTTGGTATAGGTTTCGTTTAAGGTTGTCCAGCTGTATGTATTCGTTTTAGGGTCCAAAACATATTTAAAGACGCGGAGAATAATGTTTGCCGCATTTTCATTGTTATACTGGATGTTTACACCGCCAAATGTGCTGTAAAAGAAATCATCGGACAGGAAAGATTCCGCCAGCTTTAGGTAGCTAGGCTGGCCTGTTTTTATCTTGATCATCACGGGGTCAGATTCCACATCACCCACCGCTACCGCGACGAGCTTAATATTATGTTCTCCAATATTTGCGTAGCCCTGAATTACGACACGATTATCGTATATACTGGCTTTGCTGATCATCTCCTTCCCATTCTCTAAGGTGTACATCGCTTTGACATACCGTAGATCCGGAGAGGTTGGTAAGCTATAGGAGATCACAGCGCCCCCGGGAGCCTCTTCGTATTTTAATTCTTTTAACTGATCTGGTTTTTCACCTACTCGACCTGCTGTAATACCGGTATCTTCTGTACAAGCTGATGTATATAGGAGTGCGATAGCGATATTCCATAATGTCGCTTTCTTTAAAATCGTTTTTATCTTTTTCATGTTACGTTTTCTTATTGGTTTATCATCTACCAGCCAGCTGCCTGGACTAGGTTTGGATTTCTTCTTCTCTCATTTAGGCTTAATGGCCAAAAGTAATCCCGCTCCATAAATGAACGCGTGTAAAGAAGTTTCGTGCGATAATAGGAGCCTGCGGCAGATTGATTAATATCCCATCCCAAAATTGGACTGTTATATTCTTTCACGGCGTCTCTCCATCTTCTTAAGTCCCAAAAACGTATTCCTTCGAGTGCAAATTCGGACGTGCGTTCACTTTTAATGATCTGACGTAGTCCCTCTTTGGTACTAGGTTTGGTCGGATTAGAAGAATATTTTTGCCAAGCTTCGACAACACCAGGCAAACCACTACGCTTTCTAACCACATCAATATAGGCGTAGGCTTCGGCAGATGGACCGTTAAGTTCGTTTAGTGCTTCAGCATAATATAAATACAAGTTAGCAAGTCGCATTACGGGATGCCCAAACACGCGGGCGGTATATGCGTTACTGGCGCCTACTGTCCCGCGGTAGTTGTAATGTTTCTTTGAAGCATATCCTGTCCAGTTGTATTGGTTCGGATCTACTTTTCCCGATGTCCCGGAGTATTTTAGATCAATATTGTAAGCGTTTGCGTCTGATGTCGCCTGCAACATAAATACACGGCCGGCATCAAACATCAGCGTGCCATAGAATCTGTTTTCACGGTCCAAATTCATACGTGCAGTTTCCTTACCTGCAACGAGATCGTATTTGTATCCATCGGTTGATGGGACTGTAATTAAATCGAATCGGCTGGTGTAAGGGTAGGTGATATCTTCCTCAATAGGAACGCCATTTTTAGAATAAAACTTCTCTACAATGTTCAGCGTAGCCGACATAAAACCAAGTAGCGTACCTGTGGTAGCATTAGGGGTATAACGCGGCAGCATAAAGTAACCTTGAATGGTTCCGGATGCAGTTGACTTCGTGTCTAACCAAAGTATCTCTGCATTTCCTGTGTTTTCATTGTATGCCTCACGGATGTTCATTTGATATTGTGTACTCGCTTGCGGGATAAAACCGCCGGTAGGTGTCCATGTATGCAGTGCCTTTCCATTTTGGTGTGCAAAATCAATCGCAACCTTACAGGCTTCAGCAGCTTTTTGCCATTTATCCGAAAGGTAGGTTTGGTTAAATAGTTTCGTACCATCTACATTCGTGATGCTAGCCTCGACACCGGTATTACCATTGTATAATGGACTTGCAGCATGTATCAGGATTTCTGCTTTCATGGCTTTGGCGACAATTTTGGTTATCCTACCTGTCTCGCTGTTTACTGCCGTTACATCATCCATTAGGTTTTCCATCGCATCATCGATTTGCCCAACAATATAATTAAAGCATTCTTCCACTGTATTTCGAGCTAATTGCGATGAACCTGGCGCATCGTAGATTGGGATGTTATTATCCCGGATTGGAATAGGGCCGTACTGACGCAAAAGTAAGAAGTGGTAGTAAGCTTTTAAAAACTTGACTTCAGAGGTCCACATTAGTTTTTCATCCTCGGTCATATCGGGTACGCGCATAATATTCTCCAAAAAGATATTACAGTTCGTAATACCAATCCAATAACCTTTAGCGCCATTGTTCCCATCCCACGCGTTTAGAAGTGGATTATCTCCGTTTTGGCTCCCTAACGCAATGCGCCAGCTGTGGTAGCCTGAATAGGTAGCTTCCGAACTTAACCAGAATTCATCGCCCGAGAGTAGTCCGGCGTTCCCCTGCACCGAAAAACTTTCCGGCAAAGAGCTATAACAGGTAACTAAATATCGTTCAGCCATCGTTCGCATCGAGAAGGCTTGATCGAGGACGGGGGCGTTATCGGGAACTACATCTAAAAATTTATTGCAAGAAGTTGACAACCCAAAGATCAACCCTAGTCCTATTATACATGTCTTAAATTTCGTTTTCATAATTTTATAGGTTTGCATTTATACCGATATTAAATACGCGCTGAAGAGGGTAATTGAGGGCATTACCTCCCATTTCAGGATCCCAAAGCTTAAATGAACTGAAGCGTAATAAGTTGTTCGCGCTGGCATAGACCCGCAAATTCTTGATTTTATAACGCTGCGAAAATTGTTTATTAATGGTATAACCAAGTTCTACTTGTTTTAGTCTGATGAGGCTTCCGTTTCGCATCCAATATGTACTTTGCACGGTATTGTTTGCTTGCGGAGAGACACTCAAGCGCGGCCAAATAGCATAAATATTCTTGTTTTCTTCTGACCAATAGTCGTCTGCCCATCCCTGAAAAACGGCGTTTGGCGCTGTCTCACTTCCAAATGGGGCGATCCCTTTACTTGTTGGGGTATTTGCCGTCGTTGGATTGATGAACAATGATGTACGACCTACTCCACTGAAGAAGAATGAAAAATCTAAACCTTTGTAACCAGTACTTAAACCGAAACCATAGTTTACTTCAGGCGTCGTTGGGTGACCAATTGGCATACGGTCATCATCATTGATTAAACCATCGCGATTCACATCTAGATATTTGATATCACCGCCCATAACCGTGGATCCAAATTCTTGAGCAGGGCTGTTATAAACTTCATTATCATCGATGAAAAGTCGTTCTGCAATATAGCCGAATTGGTGATTTACCGATGTTCCTTTGCGACGTCTGTATTCATTCTTGTAAAAAGGCTCCTCATAAAATTCATATTCGCCGGAAGCTAAGGTGAAAGTTCCTCGTCCTTGGAACCACAAGTTGCTATTTACGGTTTTGTTGTAAACAAGCTCTCCATCAAATCCCCGACTTTTGTATTTTCCAACGTTTGCATAAACGGAAGCAGTCAGGCCATTAATTGACGAAAGGGATCGTGTCTGCACAATGTTATCTCTAGATTGTTGGTAAAAGTCACCGGTGAAATTTATGGTTCCATCTAGTAAACTTAAGTCAATACCTAGGTTTGTCTGTTTAGAGATTTCCCAGCGAATGTCAGGATTCGCATATCTGTTAACGACAACACCATTTATGGATCTTCTTCCGGCTTCTGCAGGAAGACCAAAAGGATAACCATAGGTGGGGCTATTTAAATTAACATCAGACAGGTAAAAGAAGCGTGTATCTAAAATTTGATCGTTACCAAGGGTGCCTCGTGTGAACCTGATCTTAAAGTTGTTTATTGTGCTTTTTAGAGGTTCAAAAAAGGCCTCATTTGAAACATTCCAGGCTGCACCAAACGATGGGAAGAAACCCCAACGGAATTTTTCAGAGAATTTTTCCGAACCATTGTAACCAAATGCAAATTGTAGGTGGTAACGATTGTCATAACCATAGGTGAAACTTCCGGAAAATGAAACATTTCGGTTTGGTAGTGTATTGATTAGTGAAATATTGTTATCCACAGGAGTACTCACATTATCTCGTATCGTGTTAATAAGCATCCCAAAAACATTATGCTTTTCATTAAAGGTTCGCTGGTATGACAATTGATTTTCCATGTAAAAGATGGCGGCTTGCGATCTTTCCCCCGGAACAAAATCAAGGTATTCAGTACCAGAGTCTGGGTTTATCTGTTTGAATAATAAGGAGTTGTTTATTGGGTCTGTTCCAATAGGTTGATAGTAAAAAGGATTGTATTGTCTGGACTGTGCGAAATAGGAGTTCCGACTCAGGTTAAATAAACCGCGGTAGTTTAAGCCTTGTAGTAGTATCTCCGAAAAGTCTTGCTTTAGTTCCAGTTGTACCTGCATGTTGCTTCTTCTTCTTTCAGAATATCCGCGCATTATTTGGGCGTAAGGGTTTACATATTGCCCTTGGTCGGAATTTCCGAAAAGTGGGTGCTGAATATAAGATTGGCTAGGTCCTGCCTGATAAACCGGAAGAAAGAGTACAGGGTTGGCACGTAATGCCAAGTTATAAGCTTCATTGCCGCTCGTTGGTGGGCCTGTGTAGTTTTGGATGTTTGCAACAGTTCGAACCATTGCAAATGTAGATTTCGTTATATTAACACCAATATTGCTTCGCAGGTTCATGACCTTGAAATTCACATTGTTGTTGAAATTGTTTAACGCGTCCATTTTTAATAGACCGTTATCATTGGTAAAATTACCACTTACATTGTACGTTGCTACTTGTCCACCGCCGGCAACACTTAAATTGTAATTTTGGGTCGTGGTGGTGGTTTTAGTAAGCGCGCCTAACCAATCTACGCTAGGATAGGCTATCGGATCGTCACCGGCAGCTGTTCTTTCTATTTTTAACTGACTGTAAGGTTCTGAACCCAGTGGGTTTCTGGTGAGAACGGCTTCATTGTACATTTTCATCCAAGTTACGGGGTCAGCAAACTTTAGGCTCTGTGTCGGCGTGGATACGCGATGTTCAGTTCTAAAGCTTATGCTAGCAGGTCCCTCACGACCGATTTTTGTCGTCACGAGGACGACCCCGTTTGCACCACGGGAACCATACACTGCTGATGCGGTTGCATCACGAAGAATGGAGAAGTTTTCGATATCATCCACCGGAATACGAGCTAGATCGTCCGCCGTTACTTCCATATTGTCTACAAGAATCAATGGTTTGTTATTGGTTCCAAATGTTCCGACACCACGAATAAAAAAATCAGCATTATCACCACCAGGCTCACCACTTCGTTGAAATGAGACCACACCCGCGACTTTACCCTGCAGTGCAGTTGTAAGATTACTGACCGGTGCTCTCAGATCTTTAGGGCTTAAGGATGCGACAGAACCAATCAAGTCGCTTTTCTTTGCACGCTGACCAAATGCTGTAACGACAACTTCATCTATTCCTTGAGAATCTTCGCGTAAAATGACATCTATGGTTTTTAGCCCTTCAAGCGATATTTCTTGCTGTAAGTACCCGGTCATACGAACGATGATCGCATTAGATCCTGATGGGATGTTGAGCGCAAAGAGCCCATTGAGGTCTGTTGTGGTTCCTACATTCGGTCGACCTTTGATGAATACTGAAACCCCTGGTAAAACATTTCCAAGCGTGTCTTTTACAGATCCCGATATTTGTGTTTGGGGAATATTTTTTTCTGTATTTCTCGATTTGTTTGGATGTTCATTTGCTTGACTATTTCCGTAAAAGGTAAGCACAAACAGACACGTAACGAGATATTGTATTGCATTTGGCATGCGACTCCAGCATAAGCAAATGTCATTTTTTCTCTGTGCTTTTGGGAGAGAGTTTCTCCACTTCGAAAAGCTTGTTAAATAAAAAATAAGTAATGTCATGAAGGTTAATTTTAGTTAGTTAAGTAATGATAATTATAGGCCCCATTAACTTTAGGAATGGTCAATTTTAAGGATTAAAAGCTGGTATATGAGCAGTAGAGGCTAAAGCAAACGATTGTGTAGTTTACTTAAACGTTTTCGTGTATTAAGTACAATATGGGATGCTTTTTTTGTGAATTGTAAAACTCTTTCTATCAGTGTGATAGGTTGTTTTTATTTTCTCGAAAACCTTTTCGTGAGTTACGCAAACGATTGTGTTTCGAGGTATATTTTGTTTTGATTGTTGTTAGCCTTATACTTGGATTTTTTTTGTAAAAAGGACGTTGCGCAAGTAAATACAAAGATAATATGAGTGCGCAATAAGCGTAGTTGAATGGGTGGGAAAGGAGCGAGATACTTACTAGGACACGAAAGCGACTTGTTGGCCCGTTTAGGTTTTTTTAAGACTACTTTAAAAGGCAGGAAAATAGCCCGTAGCTTGAATTGGGTGGCGGTAGAGAAACATGATTTATTTTAAGTCAACTTGACTTTTTTTAGCGCATCGGTATACTTTTTTTTGACTCCATTGTCGACTTCCTGTGCAGCGAGTTTCTCCATTGTTGCACGTAATGAATTGTTGTGCTCTGTTTTTAATTTGAAGATTTCGGCCAAAGCATAAGCCGATGCCCAGCGTACAACCGTGCCTGTATGCATCGCATTTATTAACAGTTGCGGTATGACATCAACAATCTTGCTCGGAAAGAGTTTGACAATATTTCCAATTACTCTTGCACTTTCCCACTTCACGCGGGGTTCATCCATCGTCAGTGATTTAGCCACATAATTAAAGAGACGTTCATTGGCAACCAGAGGACTCTTCTTTGTCGCGTATTCCAACGCTTCTATACAAGTGGCCATCTCCACTGGTTTTTGCTGGTTGGCAAAAATGATCAGCTCCTCCGTCGTTAGTTCCTTTTGTATAAGGCTTTCTCCAATAAGAGCGACTTTAGCCTTTGTCTTGATACTTTTGTCCTGAAATAAGACTTCTAAATTCACGCTCTATTTTTTACTTGTTACTTGTGCAAAGCAAATTGCTCGTCGAAATGCAAACTATCGATATTGCTGAAGACAAGTTTGCCATCTAACTCTTCCATGTTACCGTAGCCCGGTAGTGCTGCTCCATTTTGGAATTTAAATGCTACTTGTCGTTCAGATATAACTCCTTCTGAAGAAAAAGAATACTCCGCAAGGAGAAGACTATCTTTAATTATTCCTTTTAAACTTCCATCGGTTCTATCCTTTTCGTACAGCGCAAATAAAAGTTGACCATGCACCTCGTTATTATCCGATACTTGGAGATTCAAACGTATCGTATCGCCATTGTTAGCATAATGGTACATACCCGTAAGATTCGAAGTGGTTTCGTCTGTCTTTTCTTTGGCATCTTTAGCGGGGCCTTGACTGCAAGAAATAAAACTTATGGCACCAATAATGACTAGTATGCTATGGGTGAGCTGTTTTTTCATACGTATGACTTTATGAAACAAATTTAATGAATTTTCAGCTGTATAGCAATGCTACTATCAGAGGTATCGCGTTGACCTTCAATAATGTCATGCATTAGCTTTTGCTTAAATTATTTGTCTTTTAGTATTCACATAAACAAACGGGAGCGTCTAAAGTTTATTGCTTTTCATTATTTAATACAAAACCCCTGTTTTCGGGGATGTTTACCAATGCATACTTCAATTACCTTTGTCTTAAGGTTAAATCAATAAAAACAATAGAAATGAAAAAATTATTAATTAAAGGGATTACTCTTATGGTTTTACTTACTGTTATGAGTTGTGGTGCATCAAAAGATCCTGTTGAATACAATAATGCTGTTATTACTGTCATCAATGGATCTGGGGCATATATTGGTAAAATGAATGCAGCAATGGAGAGTAAAAACTATGACGAGGCGGAGAAAGTAAGAGTGGATTGGGCAAAAGCTGTTGATGCTGATATTAAAAAAATGGAAGAGATCGGAGATTTTAATGGCGATGCGGGTCTCCAAAATGCCGTGTTAAAAGGACTAAAAGGATACAAGAAAATTGTAGATCAAGATTACCCGAAATTAATCGATATCCGAAAAAACAATAAAGAAGATGTAAGAGTAGAACAGACTGCATTGGAGAATATCAATAAAGCGTTTGAGAATATGGCCAATGGGGTAAACGAAGCCTCTAACAATTTTGAAAAAACGTACAAAAAGTAAAAACGTACAAAAAGTAAAATAACGTTTAAGGTTGCAGGCTCCCGGTAGATTTGTTTCTATCGGGAGCTTTTTTGTGGCACTTACTCTGAGATGTTTTGTTTGTTCCTTTTTTAATTCGCATACTTCTCATTTTGAGGCTTAAATGAAGGTTGTTAATATCAGGTTACTGTTCGTTAAAATCTATGTAGAGATAAGTCCGGATTCTTCTTAGTTTTAAAAATATTATCAAGCAATCGTTTGTTTAGTGAAAACTATAGCTTATTGTGGCTGCTTGAACCTACATGAACCTTTAATTTACGCATGAAAAAAATAAAGATGAGAAGCATGAAACTATTCTGTCCGATACTATTGTTTTTAGTGAGTATAGGACTATTTACGCAAAAAGTTAACGCGCAAGGCGATCAGATATTGGATGGTATAGGGGAGACAGGGATGGTGGCTCGGTATGTATTTGATGGTGATACGAAAGATTGGTCTCGAAATAATTTACATGGAAAGTTCCATGGCGGTGTGGCTAAATATGTGAAGGACGAACGATTTGGTCAGGTTTTGTCTTTGTCTGGTGGAGCGAACGACTATATTTCCATTCCTGGGACGGCTTTTACGGATCTTGAATCTATAAGTATCTCGGGGTGGGTCTATCTCCAATCGAATAAGACGAATCAGTATTTTTTTGATTTTGGGCAGGATGCTAACCGACGTTTCTTTTCGGCTCCAGAAGGCGTTAAAGGAAAAACAGGGTATTATACGCTGGTATCAACAAAGAGTGGGACGGCACTAGAGTTGACCGCGCCAGCTATTGAAACAAATAAGTGGGTGCATTTGGTGGTGGTTATTGATATTCCATCGAAATCTGTATTTACGTATGTGGATAGCAAACTTGTTGGAGAGAAGACGGGTGTTTCTCTGGAATTGGCGGACATATTTGGACAACAAACGAATGGAAAAGGGCACTTCCTAATCGGTAAATCTTTCTTACCGGGTACGCCTTCTTTGCAGGCTCTGCTTCGTGATTTTCGTATTTATCGTGTGCCATTGACAAGACGACAGGTGGGAGGAATTTATTACAATGCTTTAAAAGGCGTACGTGAGGATGCTGCAAATATGGGTAAGGTAGAAGATGATCTTCCGACTTTTCCGTTAACAAAGGCACAGCTTTACAATGCATATTTGTTGAACGTGTCTGATGTGAAAGTAGAAACAGAGGTTGGTGAATTACCTCGTTTACCAAGCTATGTTGAGGGGACATATCGTGATGCGGTCGTCGGGCCTAAAGTTCGCGTGTTGTGGCCTTCTCCGATTGATAATAGCGCTGCGCTTGAGGCTGGAGAATATACGATTGTTGGTCGAGTACCTGGAACTGATTTACAGCCCAAGGCTGTCATTAAGGTCAAAGGTGGAGATAAATCTAGTACACCGAATTCGAAGTTGGAGCCTTTTCATCTAGACCAGGTATTGTTGGTGACAGATGCGAAGCAACAGGAGACAAAATTCATTGAAAATAGAGATAAGTTCATCCATACCTTAGCGACAACAGACCCGAACTCTTTTCTATATATGTTCCGTCACGCTTTTGGTCAAAAGCAACCCGAAGGCGCAAAACCTTTGGGGGTATGGGATAGCCAAGATACAAAGTTGCGGGGACATGCCACTGGACATTATCTGACAGCTATTGCACAGGCGTATGCCGGAACGGGCTATGATAAAGCCCTCCAGGATAACTTTGCTCAAAAGATGGATTATATGATTAACGTGCTGTATGAGTTGTCTCATTTGTCTGGAAAACCAAAAGATGCTGGCGGAGTATCTGTTTCAGATCCAACGTTGGTACCCAAAGGGCCGGGCAAATCTGATTATGACTCCGATCTTAGTGAAGCAGGTATTCGGACCGATTATTGGAATTGGGGGGCTGGTTTTATCAGTGCCTATCCGCCGGATCAGTTTATTATGCTTGAACAAGGAGCAACCTATGGTGGACAAAAGAATCAAGTATGGGCGCCTTATTATACCTTGCATAAAATCTTAGCCGGCTTATTGGATATTTATGAAGTAAGCGGTAATAAAAAAGCGCTGGATGTAGCTGTTGGAATGAGTGACTGGGTGTATGTACGTTTAAATCAGTTGCCGAAAGAGACGCTTATCAAAATGTGGAACACGTATATCGCAGGCGAATTTGGCGGTATGAATGAAACCATGGCACACTTGTATCGTATTACGAACGATGATAACTATTTGAAAACCGCACAGCTTTTTGATAATATAAAAATGTTCTTTGGAGATCCCGATCATTCCCACGGGCTGGCTAAAAATGTGGATACATTTCGAGGGCTGCATGCCAACCAACATATACCACAGGTGGTGGGGAGTATAGAGATGTACCGCGTGTCTAACTTGCCCGAATATTATAAAGTAGCGGATAACTTCTGGTATAAAGCGGTGAATGATTATATGTACAGTATTGGAGGCGTTGCGGGGGCACGTAATCCTGCGAATGCGGAATGCTTTATCAGTCAGCCTGCTACATTGTACGAAAATGGTCTATCAGCAGGCGGGCAGAATGAGACCTGTGCAACGTATAATATGTTGAAATTAACCAGTAATCTTTTTCTTTTTGACCAACGAACGGAACTGATGGATTATTACGAACGGGGTTTATACAATCATATTCTAGCGTCCGTAGCGAAGGATAGTCCTGCCAATACATACCATGTCCCATTACGACCTGGATCGATGAAGCAATTTGGTAATCCCGATATGACTGGATTTACCTGTTGTAATGGTACAGCAATTGAAAGCAGTACGAAACTCCAGAATTCCATTTATTTTAAAAGTAAAGACAATAATGCGCTATACGTAAATCTCTACATTCCGTCGACTCTAAATTGGACGGAACGTGGTGTAACGATTGAACAGGAAACAAGTTTTCCGAAGGAAGACCATACACGGTTACGCATTAAAGGAAATGGAAAATTTGACGTGCATGTACGCGTTCCAGGATGGGCGACCAAAGGTTTTTATGTAACGATCAATGGTGAACAGCAAAATGTAAATGCGACACCAGGCAGTTATTTTAATATCAGTCGTACATGGAAAAGTGGCGATGTTATTGAGTTGCGCATGCCGTTCCAATTTCATTTGGATCCACTCATGGATCAGCCGAATATCGCCAGTTTGTTTTATGGACCCATACTCTTAGCAGCACAAGAGCCAGAAGCTCGAAAAGAATGGCGTAAAGTAACGTTAGATGCAAAAGATATCAGTAAAACCATTAAAGGAGATGCAAGTCAATTGGAGTTTCAAATTGAGGATGTGGTTTTTAAACCATTCTACGATACCTATGGGCGCCATTCGGTATATTTAGATGTAACACTAAAGTAAATCACCTTACTAGTTTTGATCTTTTATGTTGTATTTTCGAAGTTCGATCATACAACATAAAAGATGAGAAAGATAATTTTAGACTTAGCCATCACCTTAGATGGGTTTATTGAAGGGCCAAATGGTGAAATCGATTGGTGCATCATGGATGAGGATATGGATTTTACTGGTTTTTTGAAGGGGATTGATACCATCTTTTACGGACGTGTAAGTTATGACGCCTGGGGGAATTTTATACCCGAAGGAGAGGTGAGTGTTCCGGAAAGAGAGTTATGGGAAACTGTACACTCGAAAAGGAAAATTGTCTTTAGTCGCCAGGAAAAAAATGATAGTCGTGCTACCTTTATTCGTGAAGGAATAGAGGATCGTGTAAAAATGATGAGAGCGGAAGATGGTAAGGATATTTGGCTTTATGGGGGTGCCAGCCTGATTAGCACTTTTGTTAAACTAGATCTTATAGATGTGTATCGCCTTTCCGTACATCCTGTAGCTTTGGGGCAAGGTAAACCGTTGTTTGAGGATCTTAGCAAGCGTCTTCAATTAAAGCTTAAAGAGAGTCATGCTTTTAAATCAGGCGTGGTACAGATGGTTTACGAAACAAAACGCTAGTGTGCCTATGCTTTTTTACTAAGAAATTTATTTTTTATTCTGACGATTGTGTAAATTGGTATTCAAAATAAGCACAAGGTAATAGATCTAAATACGTTAGTATGGAAAATGTAACATCACAAACAAAACTTAAGCACGAACAAATTCAATACATCGAGTTTCTTTCTCCTGATTTGGAACGTATTAAGGAATTCTATACAGCGAGTTTCGGTTGGATGTTTACTGACTATGGCCCAGGGTATACGGCATTTGAAGGCACGCATGTCGATGGTGGTTTTGCGCAAGGTACAGCTGTTCGAGGAAGTATATTGATCGTACTGTACTCCGACGATATCTTGTCTACTAAGGAGCGAGTGCTTCAAGCAGGTGGCGTCCTAACAC
The DNA here is from genome assembly GCF_004421025.1 of Sphingobacterium psychroaquaticum. NCBI lineage: Bacteria > Pseudomonadati > Bacteroidota > Sphingobacteriia > Sphingobacteriales > Sphingobacteriaceae > Sphingobacterium > Sphingobacterium psychroaquaticum. The sequence goes on from NZ_CP038029.1 coordinate 1,194,602, forward strand.
AGGATATTTTTAGTTTCCCGGGCGGACGCCGTTTTCAGTTTACAGATCCAGATGGAAATGAGCTCGCTGTTTGGTCCGTTTAGGCCACAGCGAATGTGTATTCGCTTATCTTCTTTTTCTAAAGAGCCACGGCGCTACCGCATTTTTTTGTTTCCAAAGTCCTACCTTTTCCATTCGGGCGGTCTGTTCAGCTTCCGCAAAAATGGTAGACTTATCAAAAAGTTTGTAGTGCCATGCTAGTCCGGCACGGAGCAATTCGAGGTTGACATTTAGTGTATCCTGAACCCATACGATGCCTACCGTTCGCCCGTATTGGTCTTTACTTTTTACATCGATTTTGACCTTTTTTCCGAAACACAGATCCGAGGTAAACCGTCGCGCCACCTGACCAAAATCCTGACCATTTTCGGGACAATCGATCCCGTGAAAACGAATTCTTATCTGGGTATTGTTGGAATCTAAAATGGTAATAGTATCTCCATCGGCAACACGGACCACTTTCCCTCTTACAGTTTGTGCATGGCTAATCAGGGAAGCAAATAAATAAATGAAAACAAATGTAATCTTCATAGAAATTTTAATCATTCTCTTCTAATTCAAATAATTCTTCAATAGACTTTTCTAATACATGGGAAATCTTGAGTGATAAAACGGTCGAAGGAACATATTTTTCTGCTTCAAGTGCGTTGATCGTTTGACGACTCACACCGACCAAATTGGCCAGCTGCTCCTGTGAATAACCTTTTATTAAACGGTTAATCCTGATATTATTCTTCATGCCCGACTCTCCTTCCTATTTTGAATAGTTGAATGTTAAACAAGATAAGAAATAGACCCAATATCAAGTGCGGAAAGTACATGACAATTAAGTAATCGCTGTCATATACAAAAACGGTGATTAATAAGAAAGAGATGAAGCTGATAATAATGGACCAGGACCAAGAAAATAGTCGAAGACTATTTATCATTTCATCCTCTTGTTTTCTTTTCGTGAATGAAATAAATAGAAGACCAAGGATAGAGGTTGTTAGGAAAATTGTTAAGCCTGCATCTGTGTTGATAAATCTAAAATTCCCCTGATTCGAAAGGACGGCAAATAGAGAGAAATTTAAGTTAGCAATTTGTTTACTCAAGAGGGATGTCAAAACGAGCAAAAGTCCGATCCATTGAAAACAACGAGGGAGTAATGGTATACTTTTCATAATGGTACATAGTTTTAAATTGTTAATGCGTCAAATGTAAAATATATTTTACATTATGACAAGTTTATTTTACAAAATGTAATGTTTGTTTTCCTTTTGCTTCGAGGACATATAAATCCGGTTTTATACGAAATTTATCGCGTAACGGTTAGGAGTAGGTGAAGGTTTGGTAGGGCGGTAAAGTCAGAGATTACGTGTTGGTGGAATAAATGGGGATTATTAGTAATACTAAGGACGATACTTTCGAAAAATCATGAGGTACTTCGATTAGATTTGCTAGACGCGTCAGCGTAGAAAGCGGTTGCGACAAGCAAATTCGGCGACATAAAAATCCCATCATTCCTCCGTGTTTAGATGAGTAGGAGTATGATGAGAAAAGTAATCGCATCAATAGGAAATTGTAATCAATAAGGATATGAGGCTGTTTTTTTTGACTATATCATTAAGATGTGTAAACAACTAGGGTGTTTTTATTGTTTGTAAATTGTTTTTCGCCACTGTAAGCTCCTTTTTAAACGACTCAATTTTAGAAGATACATTTTCCATAACTTGATTTGAAATGGATTCGTAATATTCGATTCCAGTCAATAACTGCGCTTTAAATCGTTCAACGAATTTTATTGATTTTGCATCTTGAACGGTCTCTTCTACATAATTTTTTAGATACGTTATGTAGAGCTCTAACTCGTTTATAAAAAAATGATTGCGTTCATTTTTTAGCGGTATTTCTTTACGGCCATAAATATGGTCAACCATCTCCTTAAGGCTATACGTGTTGTCAAAATATACGGTGTTTGGTCCGGGACAGATGGAAACGGAAAGGTCCTCTCGTGGCTTTTCAATACCATAATTTATGTAAGCAGAAGTCGCTAATCCGTCACAAAGACATACTTTTTCGGTAATCTTGTTATATGCTTTTTGATATTCATTTTCTGGTAATGATTGCTGCGACAACTCGTTGATCTTGGCATGCTGATAGACGCGCGATGCCGTACAGATAGGCGTAGGGCCAAATTCGGTATTTGTAATCAGATATTTCTTCTTACAAGGACTACCTGGGCGACCTTTAGCAATACGATCCAGTCTTTTTTTCTCCGAGGTGCTGTGTCTAAAGTTATTAAATGGAACGCCTAAGGGCGAGGCTCCGCTTAAATAGAAATCTTCCTTTTCTGCTTGCGTCAATGCGGTTAAGGTCGCTTGATCTACGGTTGTTGCTTCGGGCACTAAAAGAAAGGGAGAGCCCCAACCAGTTCCGTCAAAACCATAATGAGTAAGTAAAAAATTCTGCTCCTCTGGGGTCCCGATTCCTCCCTGCGCCGTAAAGCGGATAGGGTAAGGAGTTTCGGGAGCAGTAATCCCTTTATTTGATAAAGATTCTTGATATAAACTGTGTAGCTCAGCGATGAGGGTTTCTTTTTTCAATCTAAACTCTTCCAAAATTGGACCTAATAGAAAACCTTCTGTTGCAAAAGCATGGCCGCCACAGTTTAAGCCAGATTCCACCCGGAATTCGGAAATCCATATTCCTTTTTTAGCGAGATATTTAGCTTGAATATTTGCGGAGCGAAAGTCAGACACTTTCAGAATTATTCTTTTCTGGAGTTTTCCCGCACTATTTGGGAAGAAACAATCTAATGTTGCTAAGTAATTGTACAAACGAGGATTCATGCCAGCGGATAAGACCACAGATGAGGAGAGGTTTGAATTGGCAAACCCACGTATCGCCGAGAGTGCATCCGAAAATCGTTCATTCAATACATCACCATGTTGGCTATGGTTTAGCTTGTCTACCTTAGCCATGATGTTCACATCAATGTCACCAGCGGAAACGGCATTGCGCAGTTCCTGTTGCATAGCTTCCTTTTGATGGCTGTTGACAGTGCTTAACATTTGATTATAAAGTTCCTTTATTGGGGTCTTTTCGGCCAACATTTCGAAGTATTTGCTTAAATCGCTACCTATGGAAAAGGTTTCTGTCTTTATTTTTTGAATTTGCCCTTCCACGAGCTCTTGTACCAAGTTTAGGTAAGCGGTTATACGCTTAGCACGGCCGTCAATTTCATGTTTGTTAATGGGGGTGAATGATAATCCATTCAAGTTGGCATAATAGTGCCGGATACGCTCGATCAGCTCATCGTCAACAATGGATAGAACCGAAGAAATACCGTATTTGGCAACCTTGATAGGGGAGTCTATAGAAAAGGCCAAACCCAAGACGGGGATGTGGAAGCTGTGTTTCATAATGTTGTTCATGCATTACGAAATACGTGATATTTAGGCGCCTAGAAAGTAACGGCATCGTGAAAAAATAATGATTAATATCACACAAAAAAAACGTGTCCGATTTCTCAGACACGTTTTACTATTCTTGAATAGTCTTTTATAAGGAGTTTTGGTAAAACCTAATTTTTAACAATTAGTCTTTTACTGTCCAACCCCTAGCAACTATCTTTTGTTAATATCAATGTATTCACGGTTTACTTCTCCGATATAAACCTGGCGCGGACGGCCGATAGGCTCTTTGTTGTCACGCATTTCTTTCCATTGCGCGATCCATCCTGGAAGACGTCCTAGCGCAAAAAGAACGGTGAACATGTCCGATTCAAATCCTAATGCACGGTAAATAATACCAGAATAGAAATCTACGTTCGGGTAAAGCTTACGTTCTACAAAGTAAGGGTCGCTCAGTGCAGCTGCTTCTAGTTTTTTCGCGATCTCCAACACTGGATCATTAATACCTAATTTTTCCAAGATATCATCACATGCTTTTTTGATGATTTTAGCACGCGGATCGAAGTTTTTGTATACACGGTGTCCAAAACCCATCAAACGGAAAGGATCGTTTTTGTCTTTCGCTTTCGCTAAGTATTTTTCAGCATCACCACCATCGTTTTTGATTGCTTCCAACATTTCGATTACCGCTTGGTTAGCGCCCCCATGTAGCGGTCCCCAAAGTGCATTGATGCCCGCTGAAAGGGAAGCATATAAGTTTGCATTCGATGAACCAACCATACGTACCGTTGATGTGGAACAGTTTTGCTCGTGGTCAGCATGAAGAATCAATAGTTTGTGCATAGCACTTACCACTACAGGGTCAAAAATTGTTTCGCCTGTAACCTCACCAAAAATCATTGTTAAGAAGTTTTCGATGTAACCTAAATTGTTTTTAGGGTATACGATCGGGTGACCTAATGATTTTTTCTGTATCCAAGAAACAATCGTAGGCATTTTACCTAGGATGTTAATTATTGTTTTGTTTTCTTCTTCTTGTGACACATTTGGGTTAAGCGATTCAGGGTAGAAAGCAGATAATGCTCCTACTAAACAAGAAAGCTGACCCATAGGGTGGGATTTTGATGGGAAGCCAGCGAAGAAATTTTTCATATCCTCGTGGATCATCATTTGTTTTCTGATATCTGCGCGGAATTTCTCCAATACCTCTTTCGAAGGAAGATCTCCGTAAATCAATAAATAGGCAACTTCTAGGAAGGTTGATTTCTCAGCAAGCTCTTCAATCGAATAACCTCTGTAACGAAGAACGCCTTGCTCACCGTCTAAGAAAGTGATTGCGCTTTTCGTTGCTCCTGTATTTTTGAACCCAGGGTCTAATGTGATGTATCCTGATTGATCCCTAAGTTTCGAGATGTCAACGGCTTTTTCGCTTTCCGTCCCTACGATCACAGGTAGCTCGTAAGACGTACCATCTAAATTTATTGTTGCTTTATCTGACATGCTTATATTTTGACTTATTTGTACAAATGTATAAAAAACCCGATTAAAAAATAATTGTTCAACGTATTAAATAAACATGAAATCGTCATTTTGATGCTGAAAAATAACGACATCATTGCCGAAATGGCAATAATAGGCATTAATTGGGAGAAAAGCTTGATAGTGTAACCACTACACGAAAAAAAGATTTTTTAGATGTTATTATTCAAAAAAGACAGCCTTTTTTTAGGGATAGTTTTTTGTGTGGACTGGGGGAGCTGGTTGTGGTTTATTTTTTTCTTTTCTTTTATTACGATTTTTTCGTAATATTGTATAACGTTAATAATGAAACATGTTACCTATGGAAAAGCTTACGATACAAGAAGAAGAAGCCATGTTGTCTATATGGCAGTTACAAGGTGGTTTTGTAAAAGAAATTCTAGATAATTTAAAAGGAGAGAAGCCTCCTTATACCACCTTAGCTTCGACGATTAAGAATTTGGAGCGCAAAGGATATGTAGAACCGAGGCGTTACGCAAATGCGAATCGTTACGAACCTGTTGTTACAGAAGAGCAGTATAAAGCGAAGTTTATGAACGGTTTTGTGGGGGACTACTTTCGTAACTCTTATAAAGAGATGGTTTCTTTTTTCGTGAAAGAGGAGAAGTTATCTGAAAAGGAGCTGACAGAAATTATGGATATGATTAAAAACAATAAATCTTAAGATTTATGGAGGCAATTCTAACCTATATCATACAGGTTAATATCCTGTTGGTGTTTATATACCTCGGTTACTTTTTGTTGCTTAAAGGACTGACCTTTCATCCATTGAACCGGGTGTATTTTATTTTGGGAGGTATCTTTGCTTTGCTCTACCCCTTTATGAATATACCGGCCCTTTTCAAAACACACATGGAACCTATCGGTGAGGTTGTTGCATACATTCCAGGTATGTTGCAAACCGAAAAAACGATAGAAAAGGGGATGGATATCCAACAAGTTACTTTGGCGTTGTTTGCCTTGGGGGCCATGGTATTGTTCCTAAAATTAGCCGTGCAACTTTTTAGCCTTATGCGAATACATCGTCACTCTATCGAGGCTTCATGGCGTACATATGTATATCGTAATGTGTTATTTCCTATTGCCCCGTTTTCGTTCTTTAATCGCATTTATGTGAATGCGAAACAACATGAGGAAAGCGAGTTGTATGATATTTTTGAACATGAACAGATTCATGTGAAAGGGTTACATACGCTGGATATTATTCTTTTTGAAGCCATTTTGATTCTCTGTTGGTACAATCCGGTCGTATGGCTTTTACGAAAGGCGGTAAGGCAAAATCTTGAATTCTTAACCGACCAGTATGTGTTGAATCAAGGAGTTGATAGGCAGACATATCAATATTCACTACTTCATGTATCAAAGCAAGGAGCGACCGTAGGGGTGGGCAATCAGTTTAATTTTAAACTACTTAAAAAAAGGATTACCATGATGAATAAGAAAAGATCTTCTGCGCTGGAATTAAGTAAATATGCATTCCTTTTGCCTGTTTTGATTTTTGTTGCCGCGGCCTTCACCGTAACGAAAGCGGATGAAAAAATTTCGGAGGTGGTGCTATTGGCCAAACAGACGGAGGTTAAAGATTTGCAACGTGTCCTGCAGCAAAAGGATACTGTAAAAATTATTGCAGTAACCGAAAAGGATACGGTTAAAGGTAAATTTATAGGTCTCGCTGTACAAGACGAAGGAACGGTTGTTAAAAAAGCTACAGAGGCCGGTGTTACGGACACTACGGCCAAGAAAACGCAAAATGTTTTTATTTTTCGTACCAATGGTAATGTCCTAGAAAAAGGAAAGCCTTTAGCCGTAGTAGATGGCAAATTGATGGATCCGATGTTCGAAATTAATGAGATCGATGCGAATACAATTAAGGAGATAAGTATAATTAAAGGGGAAGCGAGCACCAATATTTATGGTCCTGAAGCAAAGAATGGAGTAATCTATATCACCACGAAAGGTGAGGGAAAGAATAACGAGGTTGCACCGACTCAAAGCTATCGCTTCACGAAGGAAGGAGATACGAAATCTGGAACCGCGACCATTCTAGGGACAAGCATGCAAAAACATACGAATGATTCTATCAATAAAAGGAATGCTTCCGACCCGAAAATGAGTATTAGAATTGGGCCGGGAGGAAACGGGCCAAAACCACTCATGGTCATTGATGGAGTAGTGCAGGAAGATTTTGATGCTGCTGCAAAAACGTTAATACCAGAAAATATTGCTTCTGTTACGGTGCTAAAAGATAAGCAGTCAACGATGACTTATGGTGCAAAAGGTGAGAATGGAATTCTTATTGTGACGACCAAAGAAGGGGAAAGAGTTAAAGCTGCCAAGGCGGATTAAAAAAAAAAGAAGGGCTTATCAAATTGATAAGCCCTTCTTTTTTTACTTTGTATCTTTCTTTCCGAAGATACTTAGACGCAGATATTTTCCAGGTCTCTCTTTTAAGTCTTTAATCAGACCATCCAATTCAGAACTTGCGCTGTTCAAATTGTTGTATAGGTTCTCGTCGTGCAATAATAAACCAATAGATCCTTCACCCTTATTAATTTTCGCTGTAATAGCCTGTACATCCTTCATCGCCTGGTTAGCGTTATCTATCGTCGCTTTAATCTCTGTTTTTGAAAGATCGCTTGATAAATGATCCAGGTTCGCCAAAATGCTGTTGATCTTATCGTTGTTGTTTTTAAAGTTGTTGGTAATCGATTCTAAGTTCTGCATAATTTTAGCCAAACGTACCTTTTCACTGCCCATCAAACCTTCCACATCATTGGTTATTTTTTCCATATTGTTTAACGATACAGAAATACTTCGTAAACTACTCTTGAAGTCACGTTGGAATTCTGCGTCCAAAGCAGAGTTTACCGCCGATAAAACAGAGTCTAGTTTGACGACCAGATTTTCTACCTTTTTTTGCAAAGGTTCTACTTTCTCTAAAAGGTTGGCTTGTACATCAGATAGTAAAGGGTCGCCGTCATTAGCGAGTGTTTTACTATTTCCTAATTCAAATACAATAGCTTTGCTTCCTAATAAATCTGCACTAACAATTCGCGCAACAGTATTGGAAGGGATATCGTAATCATTTTTGATTTTGAAGTGGGTGCGGATCTTGCCATTGTTCAACAGTGCTAATTTAGAAACACGGCCAATTTGGTATCCATTTACAACAACAGGTTTGGAAACCGTAAGTCCATCAACATTGTCGTAATCCGTATAATATTCATTCTCGCTGCTGAATACATCATTGCCCTTCAAAAAATTGTAGCCTATAAATAATAATGCTAGGGCCACAATAGTGATTATGCCTACTTTCGTTTCGTTCGATATCTTCAAAATACTTTTTCTATATGTTCTGATTATTTGTTTACTATCTCCAACAAACTAATCTACTAAAAGTTTATCGTTCTGCAGCAGTTTTATATGTTTTTACGGCATTGAGTAGCCCAGTAACAATCTCTTCTTGACCTGCAGATGACATCATGTATTCTTCTTCGTCGGGACTACTGATGAAACCAATCTCGGTTAATACGGCTGGCATACCTGCTGTTTTAAGTACTGCTAAAGAGAGTTCTTGCACACCACGGTTTACACGAGATACACGTACATATTCATCCTGCATATAAGACGCCAAACGGATGCTCTCTCGGCGGAATTGACTCTTTAGCAATTGAAAAACAATCATCGAAGAAGGGTCGCGGGGGTCAAATCCACCATAATTCTCTTTGTAGTTTTCTTCCATAAGGATGGATGCGTTTTCTCGAATCGCAACATCCTGATTCCCCAGCCTATTAAAACCAAGTACGAATGTTTCCGTTCCACGAACGGATGGTTTTCTTACCGTAGTGGTTGTATAACGTCCGTTACGACCTTTGACGCGCTGGTCTGAATCGGCCGAGTTGGCGTGGATTGAAATAAACAAATCCGCGTTGTGTTTGTTGGCTATGGCAGGGCGTTCAAATAGTGGGATAAAAACATCGGTACTGCGTGTGAAAATAACTTTGACATCAGGGAGTTCTTTTTCAATGCGTTTACCTAGTTTCAGAGCAACCTCCAAAACAAGTTCTTTTTCCTTACTCTGACGTCCTACAGCACCGTCATCGCGACCACCGTGGCCAGGGTCTATTACAATGGTACGTACCTTTGAAAGTCCTTTTTGCGGAGCTTGTGGCGGGTCTTGTGGTACAACAGAAGATGTTGAAATCGTAAGGATAAAGATTGATATGAAAAGAGAGCTTGCGCGGTAGATGTAATTTTTTTTAGTCATTTGTATTAAAACCTTATTGTGGCCGTTTAAAATTATAGCAAAAATAGCGATGCAAAAATTATTATTACTTCGAGCTTATCTAATAACTCTTTGTATCTGTTTTTTGACTATTTTTGCCGATAGAAGTTTAAATTCACACAAAAATAACATTCGTAATTCACTTTGAAGGCTTTAACTTGTTTTTTCTGTAGTTTTTTGTTCGTTTTTATTAGCTTAACAGCTTCTTATGGACAAGTTGTAGCCCCAGCTAAACAAGCTGTAAGTACCATTGGTAAGGATACGACCAAGGTTACGACCGATACCTCGAAGAATCATTTGCGCGATACTCAAGGGAGAGATACTGTTATTATGAAAGATCAAGACGGTCTGGAAACGGTGGTTACCATTGTGGCGAATGACTCCTCTTGGAATCAAGTGAGTAAGAATATTCTTCACCTCTATAAAGGTGCAAAAGTGAAATATCAAGATTTTGAGCTCTCTGCAGACTATATTCGCTTGGATCGGAATACCAACGAATTGTTTGCTAGCGGTGTTTTGGATCATAATGGTAAATATATAGGAAGACCGGTTGTTCTGTTTCCGAACGATACACCCAAATCTGTCGACTCTTTACTGTATGACTATAAGAAGAAGGAGGGAAATACCTATGGTATCATGACGGAAGTCGACGGTGGATTTATCCAGGCAAAGATCCTTCGAAAAAACCTGTACGACGAGATGTCGCTCTACCACGGGATGTACAGTACCTGTAATTTGCCATTCCCACATACGCACTTTGGATTACAGATTTCCAAAGGGGTGGTAACCAAAAATCAAATTATTGCCGGACCATCGTACTTAGTGGTTGAAAATATACCGTTAAAATTTATTGCTATTCCTTTCGGATTTTTCCCGAAAACCAATAAGCGATCATCTGGTTTTCTGTTCCCTTCTTTTGGGGAGGATGCCTCGCGTGGTTTTGCACTCCGGGATATCGGGTGGTATTTAGCATTTAACGATTATTGGGATAGCGAATTGCGGGGAAGTTTCTACTCCAAGGGATCTTGGGAAACTAACATCCGAACGAATTATCTTGTGAACTATAAGTATAGTGGTGGTTTCAATATCCGTTATGCGTCGACGAAAGTGGGGATTGAAGGTACACCAAATTATGGGGCTAATAAAGATTTTAATGTTACCTGGAACCATACGCAACGTCAGGAAGCAAATCCGGGGACCTCGTTTTCTGCCTCGGTGAATTTTGGTACAGGATCATACTTTCAAAATACAGGGTTTAACCAGACTAATAGTATCCAAGATGTCGTACGTAACAATATGTCATCGTCCATTGCTTATGGTCGGGTGTTTGCCGATGGGAAGGTCAATTTTACGTCGAGTTTAAGTCACCGTCAGGATATCAGTACCGGACAGGTTGATCTTGAGCTACCATCCTTTAGTTTAAACGTTTCTACCTTTAACCCATTCGATTCAAAGAATCGTGTCGGCGAGCAGAAATGGTATCAGCGTATCACTGTTGGATATAGCTTACAGGGAAGAAACTCGATTTCGGCAGGCGACTCTGTGCTTTTTACCAAAGAAGCATTATCGAAATTTACCAATGGTTTTCAACATAATATTCCCATCAGTTTAAACCTGAATGCTTTTAAGTATTTCCAGTTTAATACATCGGTAAACTATACGGAGCGTTGGTACCTGCAGTCTATTCGTAAAGGATTGACCAACGAGGTTGGTGGTTTTGTGGAGGTGAAAGATACGGTACAGGGGTTCCGTCGTGCTTACGACTATTCTTTATCGACAGGTCTTTCGACCAAGATTTATGGCTCGTACCCGAAGATGGGAAAAATCGAAGCCATTCGCCACATTGTTACGCCTTCTATCAACTTGAACTATCGTCCGGATTTCTCGGATCCACGTTATGGTTTTTATAAGGATTACATCAATAAAGATGGTATATCGCAAAAATACTCTGTCTTTGAAGGGGGAATATATGGCGGACCGTCAGCAGGTAAATCCATGGGGATAGGATTCTCCGTTGATAATAATATTGAAGCGAAAGTCCGAACGAAAAATGATACGACAGGAAAAGGATTTAAAAAGATACCATTAATCCAGGGCTTGACCTTTAGTGGTAACTATAACTTTATGGCAGACTCCCTTAAACTTTCTACCATTAGTTTCTCGGGACGAACGTCGCTCTTCAACCAAAAGATCAATTTGAATTTCAATGGTACGTTTGATCCATATGTCGTGAATAGCGAAGGGGTGCGTATCGATAAATTTGCGATCAAAGAAGGTAGCTTGGCACGATTGACCAACTTTGGACTTTCATTTGACTACAGTTTAAATCCGAATGCCAATAAGAGCCGAAATAATAATATTGATTCTTTGCGCAACCAAATGCCAAATATGACGCAAGAGCAAGCACAGGCTTTAGCGCGTATCAGTACCGATCCGAATGCGTTTGTGGATTTTAATATTCCGTGGAATTTGAATGGTTCCTTTAGTATGAACTATAGCAAACGTTGGGATAGTAATGTAAAGCAGATGAAGAATGATATCACAGCCACGGTGAATATCAACGGAGATGTTAACCTTACACCGAAATGGAAGGTGCAATTTAATTCGGGATACGATTTAAAACAACAAGCTTTATCGCTGACGCGTTTCAGTATTTATAGGGATCTACACTGCTGGGATATGTCGGTTGGATGGGTGCCTTTTGGACAATATAAAAGTTATAATATTACGATTCGAGCCAAGTCATCAATCCTGCAGGATTTGAAACTTACTAAGCGCGAGAGTCATTATGTATACTAATCATTTTCAGCTTTATGAAAGCAGAAATTATAACCATTGGCGACGAGCTCTTAAATGGTCAAGTCGTAGATACAAATTCAGCCTGGATGGCACAGCATCTTGCTCCGCTGAATATTCGTGTTGTACAAATAACTTCTATTTCGGATAAGAAAGAGGCGATTGAGGAGGCTTTGGAGGCAGCTAGTCAACGGGCGCAGATTGTTTTGGTAACAGGCGGATTGGGACCTACGAATGATGATGTGACCAAAGAAACAATCGCTACTTATTTTGATTCACCCATCATTCGGGATGAAGAGGTATTACGTCATGTGGAGCGACTTTTTGCAAAGTTTGGCTTTGCAGATATGCCACCCATTAATCAAAAACAAGCGGATGTCTTGGCCGATGCAGATGTTCTTTTTAATGATGTGGGGACTGCACCGGGGATGTGGATTGAGCGGGATGGCTGTGTTTTCGTTTTTATGCCTGGCGTTCCCTTCGAAATGAAATATCTGATGCGAGAGCGGGTCCTTCCACGATTCGCGGCTTTTTCGGCACGTGAGATAACCCATAACGCTTATATTTTAACCGTTGGGATTGGTGAATCTCACTTAGCACGACAGATTGCAGATATTGAAGATAACCTTCCTGATTATATCCGATTGGCCTATTTACCTAAAATTGGCCTGGTGCGCTTGCGGCTGACCGCTAGTGGGACGGATGGTGCACTGTTGGAAAGAGAAACGGCGACCTTCGTAGATCAGATCACCGCACGTTTGGAAGGCCATATCGTAGGCCATGATGCACGCGACTTTGAGGAAATAATCGTAGAAAAGTTTACCGAAGCAGGGGTTACCTTAGCGACAGCCGAGAGTTGTACGGGGGGGGCTGTTTCTGCTTCCATTACGGCCATTCCAGGTGCAAGCCAAATGTTCAATGGGGCTGCAGTGACGTATGCAAATAGCGCTAAGCGAAATGTATTAGCGGTAGCTGAAGAAACGTTGATGCAGTTTGGTGCGGTGAGTGAACAAACAGTAATGGAGATGGCGCAAGGTGCAAAACGAGTTTTTCAGACTGATTATGCAATTGCTACGAGTGGCGTTGCAGGTCCAAGCGGAGGAACGGCAGAAAAACCAGTTGGTATGGTATGTGTCGCTGTTATAGGTCGTTATGGTCGGGAAGTCACAACTTTTCAATTTACCAACGATAGAAAGATTAATATTGAGCGAACAGTTGCGATGTCCTTAAATATGCTATGGAACCTCTTTAGCAAAGAGGTAAAAATGACCTAGAATAATATTTTGATTTATCTTTTTATTTAAATATTATATTCTGTTTATGGGTATTGGTCGGATTAATTTTTAACTTAGTAATTCATTCAACGAACTTAAGAAATATGGGTATATACAAACTGCTACTTCCGAAGATGGGAGAGAGTGTTTCTGAAGCAACGATCACACGCTGGTTGAAAGAGGTGGGAGATGTGATTGAAGAGGATGAGTCTGTCATTGAAGTAGCGACAGATAAGGTGGATTCTGATGTGCCGTCGCCTGTAGGTGGAAGGCTTGTCAAGAAAATTTTTGCAGAAAATGAAGTCGCTCAGGTTGGCGATATTATTGCACACATCGAAGTAGACGGGATGGACTCTTCTGAGGAAACCGCTGCGAACGTACCTGCTGTTGCAAAAGAAGAAGTTCCTGTGGCGCAGTCTACATTTGTCGAAGAGGGGGCTGATGAAACTGTAACGGAAGAGTTGGTTATTCCTGGCACGGAGTTGCTTAAGGAAGATGTTTCGACACCGACAACCATACATTCTACAAATCGTTTCTATTCACCTTTGGTGAAAAATATTGCGCAAGAGGAGGGATTGAGTCAAGCGGAACTAGACGGTGTATCGGGCACTGGTGCTGACGGACGTGTAACGAAGCAGGATATTCTAAACTATATTCAGCAACGCGCTCAAAGTCAAGGGATAGTGAAAGCGGATAAGCCTGTAGTACAGTCTCCTGTTGACAACAGTGTAGCGCAAAGAATAGCACAGCCCGCAGCGGAAACGGTGAAACCTGTAGTGAGCGGTGGTGATGAGATTATAGAGATGGATCGCATGCGTCGCCTGATTGCTGACCATATGGTGCAAAGTGTGAAGACTTCACCCCATGTCGCATCATTTGTAGAGGCCGATGTAACGAATATTGTGAATTGGCGTAATAAAGTAAAGGATAGTTACAAGAAGCGAGAAGGCGAGAATATTACTTTTACACCGATTTTTATTGAGGCAGTTAGTAAAGCATTGAAAGACTTCCCTATGGTCAATGTTTCGGTGGATGGTCATCATATCATTAAACGGAAGAATATCAATATTGGTATGGCAGCAGCTTTGCCGACGGGTAACCTTATCGTTCCCGTAATTAAAAATGCGGATCAACTGAGCCTGGTCGGACTTAGTAAGTCTGTTAATGACTTAGCAACGCGTGCACGTGCGAATCAATTAAAGCCGGATGATATCCAGGGAGCTACGTTTACGTTTACCAATATCGGTGCTTTTGGTAATATTATGGGGGTACCGATTATTAACCAGCCGCAGGCGGCAATCATAGCCGTGGGAACCATTAAGAAACGTCCTGCTGTACTTGAAACGGAGCATGGTGATGTGATTGCAATTCGCCACATGATGTATATTTCCATGTCGTATGACCACCGTGTTATCGATGGCGCACTCGGAGGAACGTTTTTAAAACGGGTTGCCGATTACCTGGAAGACTGGGATATAAATCGAGATATATAAAAAACAAACAGGGCATTTTCTAGAAAATGCCCTGTTTGTTTTTCAATGCTATTGTGAGCCTATCTGCGGTTGTCTCAGGTTCGCAACAAAAAAATATTCTTCAAACTACTTTCCAACTAATATCCTACAAACTTACGATGACGATAAGGTGGGAATTGCGCAATTAGGAAGAGGTCGGTAACTACTATTCAGCTTCTAGCTTCCCTTAAGCTACAAAAGTCGCCTGATGAATTATTGCGACCTGTAGAGACTTGCCTTTGCACAGGCCTGCCCTGCAAAAATTCCTAGCGACAAGATTTTGATTACTTTTGTCTTCAAAAGTAAGATGCCCGGCCGGCATAGAGGCCATATGAAAAACACTATTGGCTTTATGCTAGCGCGAGCATATCTACGGCAGGCAAGCTTTTAGCTCATGTCCTCCCACTTCACACTTAACCTACTTAGTCAACCTGCCAATCATTGTTTTATAACGGAAGAATAATAAAATGGATGAGGTCAACAAACCCAGTGTTAGGCCATACCATACTCCCTGAACCCCCATATTCCATGTGATTCCCATCACATAGGCGGTCGGTATACCAATAACCCAGTAAGCAACGAATGTGATTAGTGTGGGTACATTTACATCGCCCATACCTCGCAATACACCTAATCCAACCACCTGTGTTCCATCAAATAATTGGAATAACCCCGCGATTAATAAAAGTTGAGCCGATATCGCAATAACCGCCTTGTCATCACTGATAAGCATCGGTAGGTACTGATTGAATACGGCAAAAATCAAAGCACAAAAGATCATGAAAATAAGAACGAGATGATACGATACTGTTGCAAACTTCTGTACACGTAACATATTTTCTCGACCATAGCTGTGTCCAGTTTTAATCGTTGCTGCCGAGGCAATTCCACTAGCCATCATATAGGTCATCGCTGCTAAAGTGATGGCAACTTGGTGACTCGCTTGCTCGACGGCCCCAATTTTTCCAGCAATCAACGATGCTGCAGCAAATGCTCCAACCTCAAAAACATACTGCATGGCTACTGGAGCACCGATTTTAAAGATACCTTTCACCGTTTCCCACTCTATATGGAATATTTTGAAGTATGCTGTATAGCCTTTAAAACGATGCGACTTTAAGACATAGGCTGACATAGCAATCATCATTAACACGCGATCTATTAATGTTGCATATCCAACACCAACGATCCCCATTGGCTCTATCCCAAAGAAACCCTTCACAAAAATAATAGCAAGGATAATATTCAAGACATTTCCCCAGATTGTGATGTTCATCGCTTGTTTGGTGAATCCTAACCCCTCGGCAAATTGCTTGAAAGTATTAAAAACCATTAAAGGAACGATCGACAACATGAGGATGAAGAGATACGGCTTGGCTGTCTCTACGACCCGAGGGTCTTGGTCTAGATGGTCTACGGCATACATAGAACCGAAATCAACGACAAAAAATAAAACAATAGCCGTGATAATATTTAACCACAAACTATTGGAAAGTAAACGCCCGCACTTCTCTTTATCTCCTTTACCATTCGCCCGTGCAATCAACGGGGTAAGACCATAGGCAACTCCAATACCGATGACCATCACCACAATAAAAACCGAGTGTACTAGAGAAACTGCTGCCAATGGGATGGTTCCTGCAAATTTCCCGACAATGACTGTGTCAGCCGTCTGGACCAAGGTTTGCCCAAGTTGCGAAATAATGACAGGCCCAGCCAATGCAAAAGCACTCCAATAGAAATGCTTGTTTTGTTTGTAGTATGTATTCTGCATAATGAATCCGCAAAAGTACGTATTTAGTTTTAACGGAATCTCCACGAAGCGTGTCTCGAGGACGAATTGCCAATTCTTTTACTTTTGGATGTTTTATTGAAATATCCATAGATAACTAAAATATAAATACGAAATATTATAGCGGTATTCGGTATAATCGTTTAAAAGCGAATCGAAGCACATAGGAAATGTTACTAAATATTTACAACTAAACGTTGATGAATAATAAATTTACACTTACCTTAGTCGCATAATTTTTGATAAAAAGAGAAGAAAAATGACTTTAGGATTCTTAAATATTGGTACGCAGGAAATGATTTTTATTGTAATCATTATCTTGTTATTGTTTGGAGGAAAGAAGCTTCCTGAATTGGCTAGGGGTTTAGGTAAAGGTATTCGGGAGTTTAAAGATGCTTCAGAGGGTATTAAAAGAGAAATATCTGATCAGATTAATAATTTCGAAAAGGATTTGGATGTAACGGTTGAAGATAAACCGGCTTCACAGCAAAATAAATCAGCTACAATTGCGCAAGAAATCAATGAGCAAAAAGAGGGGGAGGCAACAGAAGGAACAGCTGATGAGGGAACAGAAGAGAAAAAGGCTTTCCCTCAATTTAGTACACCAGATCATGCTGTGCAGCATAACCCAGGTCAGCAACCTGGTGATGAACATTACACCTATGGTTACCAAGATCACTTCGCTTCAGACAAAATAGAAGACGAAAATAAAGAAACGGAAACAGCGAAAGCTTCTTCCGAAGGTGATCAAACAAAAAACGTATAAAATTATTTTTTTTAATATAGCGAAGAGAGGCTGAATTATAAGTCTTAATACTCGTCATTGCGAACCCGAGGGATTGGGGTGTAGGAATCTTTAGAGGCGATAAACCGAAGGAGATGGCTATATCGAACCTTGCCGCAGTGACGAGTTTTTAAGTTTTTTGAAGGCAACTCTTTTTTTACTTTAAATCGTATGGGATACGAAATTATTATTTCGAATGAGTTAGGGATAACAGGAAAACAAGTGCTCACCACACTTGGATTGTTAGATGAAGGTGCTACTGTTCCTTTTATCTCGCGGTATCGTAAAGAGATGACAGGTAGTTTAGATGAAGTGCAGATTACGGCGATTCGAGATCGCCTACAGCAGCTGCGAGATCTAGATAAACGTAAAGAGGCGGTTCTGAAATCAATTGGTGAACAAGGAAAATTAACACCAGCGTTAGAAGCTCAAGTTTTAGGTGCTGAAACCATGGCGCTTTTAGAGGATATTTACTTGCCATACAAACCAAAGCGCAAAACTCGCGCTTCCATGGCCAGAGAGAAAGGGTTACAACCACTAGCTGATCTATTGTTAGAGCAGGAACGTATCGATGTTTCTCAACAGGCAGAAGGTTTTATCAGTGAAGAAAAAGGCGTATCTACCATCGAGGAGGCGCTTGCTGGTGCTCGGGACATCATTGCAGAACAAATTGCAGAAGATGCCGAGGTACGTACGCGTGCCCGTAAGATCTTTTTAGATCAAGGTCAGTTTGTTTCACGGGTTGTGGCAGGTAAAGAAGACCAAGCTATTAAATATAAAGACTACTATGAATGGTCTGAGGTGTTGAAAGATGCTCCCTCACACCGGGTGCTCGCGATGCGTCGCGGAGAGAAGGAGGAGATGTTGTATTTGGATATCCAAGTGGATGAACAAGCGGTAGTTCCAGTCATCGAAAAATTACACCTTAAAGGTAACAACGAAGCAGCCAATCAAGTACAATTGGCGATTCAAGATAGCTATAAGCGTTTACTTAAGCCTTCGATGGAGACTGAAGTTCGTGTGGTAACCAGACAAAAAGCGGATGAAGAAGCTATTCGTGTGTTTGCGGACAATGTACGTCAGTTGCTGCTTGCGGCGCCTTTAGGGCAGAAGCGTTTGTTAGCAATTGACCCGGGTTTCCGTACGGGGTGTAAGACGGTGGTATTGGATGCACAAGGTACGTTATTGGAGAATACCGCAATCTTTCCGCATAATGGTGCTGGTGGTCTTGCAGAAGCGGCCAAGACCATTGAACACTTGGTAAAGAAATATGATGTAGAAGCTATTGCGGTTGGAAATGGTACCGCAGGACGGGAAACGGAAGAATTTGTACGTAAACTTGGATTGCAAGGGGTAACATTAGTAATGGTGAACGAATCGGGAGCTTCCATTTACTCGGCATCGGATGTTGCGCGTGAAGAGTTTCCTGATTATGATGTTACCGTTCGGGGCGCTGTTTCTATTGGGCGTCGATTGATGGATCCGTTAGCGGAGTTAGTGAAAATCGATCCTAAATCTATTGGGGTAGGTCAGTACCAGCATGATGTGGACCAACAGAAGTTACAAACAGCGCTTGATGATACGGTTATTTCTTGTGTAAATGCGGTGGGTGTGGAATTGAATACTGCCTCAAAGCAGATTTTGGCGTATGTATCAGGGCTCGGTCCTTCTTTGGCGCAACAGATCGTAAATTACAGAGGAGCTAATGGGCCTTTTAAATCACGTAAGGAATTGAAAAAGGTACCGCGTTTAGGAGATAAGGCATTTGAACAGGCTGCTGGGTTTTTACGGATCCGCAATGCCGAGCACCCGCTGGATGGTTCAGCCGTTCACCCGGAAAGATATTCGCTGGTAGAGCAAATGGCGAAGGATTTAAATGCGAAAGTAACGGATTTGTTAACGGATGATACCTTGCGTAAACAGATTGACCTGAAGAAATATGTAACAGAAGAAGTGGGGCTTCCGACGTTAAATGATATTCTTGCAGAGCTTTCGAAACCAGGGCGTGACCCACGTGAGCAGTTTGAGGAATTCTCTTTTACGGACGGCGTGAATAAGATTTCGGACTTAAGAATAGGTATGCGTCTTCCAGGGATTGTTACGAATATCACGAACTTTGGTGCTTTTGTTGATATTGGCGTACACCAAGATGGTTTAGTGCATTTAAGCCAATTAGCGAACCGTTTTGTGGCAGATCCGAATGAAGTGGTTAAAGTGCAGCAAAAAGTAATGGTGACGGTTACAGAGATTGATGAGCGTAGAAATAGAATTGGTTTGACGATGAAGACTGAAGCACCAAGACCAGTAGCGAAAGGTAAAGCGAAACCGCGTCAAGAGGAGTCTGATATGGCTTCTAAACTTGCTGCATTAGCAAGCAAGTTTAAGTAGGACGGATGGAGGATCATGTCGAATACAAGAATTTGTTTTTACTGACTGTTCCAAAATAAAGGATATAAAAGGTAAAAGGGCGAAAAATTTTTCGCCCTTTTACCTTTTATATCTATATTCAACCATGACAATAACCGAATTTACCGACACATTAAAAAACGCCACACCGCCGGAGGGGCTATCCGTTCAGTTACGGGCACTTTGGTACGATGGTAAGGGAGATTGGCAACAAGCACACGATTTAGTTGATCAGCTCAGTGACCCACAGTCGGCACATGTGCACGCCTATTTACACCGGGTAGAGGGCGATCAATGGAATGCAGGTTATTGGTACGATCGGGCTAAACAGCCCGTCTTTAAAGGATCGTTAAAAGACGAGTGGACAGCGTTGGTCAAACAACTACTTTAAGGGACCTTGCGTCGCTGTTGAATCAACGGGGAGAATATCCTTCTTATCCCGCTTGTCATTCCAGATCCACATCTTCCGCCAGAACTCCGATAAACTATTAAACTCCTGTCTGTATACCACACCGGCAGCACTGATATAATCACTATACGGTGTAAAAAGGAAATTACGTGTATTTAATCGGTTGTAAGCACGTAGGATCAGACTTCCATCTTTCCGTAACTTAAACGTCACCTCCGCGTCAGTTGCTACTTGATCGGAGAACGGCGTCAAGTCCGTCATCAAGGTGTTTTTACTGCGATCACTTACGCCTCCTGTAAGTGTCAAACGATCATCGAAGAAGCGTAGGGACGCTGAAGCATCATTGAAGGATCGGATATTCAGATCGAAGAAGTTCATATTGAGCGACTGCGAAATAATACTGTTCAACTGATTGAAAGCAATCTCCGTTCCGGCCGAAATTAAGGTGTTATTCACTTCCTTACCAAACTCCTGCGTCGAAGCAGGTGTGAAGCTTCGCCTGACAATCAAACTGATCGCTTGCTGGTTGATGTTATTCCCATCTAAGAAGTAACTCTGTAACTCATCCTTGATATACGGATCCTGAGGAAAGGTTAAACCAAACGATATTTCCGGCTGAGAAAGTGTTCCCTTCAACATCATATCCGCTTGTGCCAATACACGATCGTTATTTTCAGTACGCCCTGCAGCATTGTATAGCGGACCTACCGAGGTACGTTGCTGGTAGCTTGCCGCAAGGTTGACCACCGCTTCGGAAGGATTTCCAGCCCAACGTATAGTCCCGCCTTCTTTCAAGTCAAAATACTTGTTGAAAAAATCTTGCGCAGTAAAGTGAAACTTACCCGATAGAATGTGATAATCTCCAAACATCTCAAAATCCCCCAGATTAGAAATTCGTAACGATAGATTACCTCGGCCTGATCCTTTGAGGGAACCAACATTGTTTTCCAAGTTTATTTCCGCATCCGGTGTAATGTTCAAATCCATATTCATGGTTAACCCTTTGAAAAGCTTCCGTTGCGCAGCCTCTTTATTTTTCGTGGAGTCTGTACTGGTGAAATAGATAAAGTCATTTTCACTCACTTTCAAGGAGCTGTTAAAAGGAATTGTGATGGCGGTATTAGGGTTTGAAGTTGCATCGATCGCTATATTGATAGCTGAAGTAGGTCCCTTAAATCCAAACTTACCACTGGCAAAAGCTGTCCCAAAGAAAAGCTCATTATCTTTTCTTGTGGTGTTCAGTATTTGTAGATTACTTGCTACAACATTAATATTTAGTGTCGGGTCAGCCAAGGTGTTTAAGTCTACTGTTCCACTGCCTATGGCTGCCATGCCTTTTGAATCTGTAAAACGAAGGTTATTTAAGTGGATAATATTATTATCGATAAAGGCATTTTGATTGGCCATATTATACTTCGTTTGTAGGTAATTTACCATAAACGAAGCATCAATTATCTGTGCAGAACCACTGATGACAGGATGATTCAATGTTCCTGTGATAGCAATATCGCCGCTCACTTTACCATAAAGGTTAGATACGAGCGTTTTTAGAAAGGGTTGCACAACGAGTAAATCTGTTTCTTTTATTTTACCTCGGAGCTGTAGCGCATCGGTCTTGGATCGTACGTCGTAATAACCGGATAGTTCCACACCTCGACCATCAATATTCTGTAAGGTAGAAATTAGCTTTACCAATCCCGTTTGCGGCTCATAGTCTGCATGGATAGCGAGAATACCGAGAGGTAGATTGTTATAGGTAATCGGTGTTGTTGTAATATGTGTGGAAAAATTAGGTCGCTTAAAGACGGAATTTAATTTAACATCACCATTTAAATGGCCTTGTAAATTTATTCCCATTGGGCTTGTAATCCCCGAAAAAGAAGCAAGATTAAATTCCTTGAAAGCAAGGATGAGGTTGTCCGTCTCATCGTCCGACAATACCCCATTGATTAATACTTCTTGCCGGTCACGTTTGAACAGTAAGTTGTTTAGGTAAAATTTACCCTTCGATACACGTAGATCAGCCTCTTTACTAATATCCCAATGCTCGTTATTCAATACGATCTTAGATTGATCAAAACGAATATAGGCCGGTTTGTTATAGGCAAAATGGATATTACCGTTTAGCAGTAAATGATTAGGACGACTCTCTTCGGATAGTAGAATATTAAAGTGAAGGCTATCGTTCGCTAGTGTATTTTTGATTCTTATATTATCGACATAAACAGAATCAGAAAAACTTATCCTGTCGGCATCTAAATTTAGATCAAATGTTTTATTATCTGCGTCCTCATCAAGTTTTAGATTGGTAACAGTTATTCCTTTGTAGGTCAGGATCGGACTAAAAGCCTCGAACCGTGCGAGATAGTTTTGTGAAGAGAAGCTCGCATAAAGCGTTGCTCCGTTATCGAGCTTTAGGTCGGGGTCAAATAATGCGGAGATGGGGTCAAACGACTTTATTTTTACATTGAGGTCAAAGTTCTGCGGGTTATAGGGTTTGGTGTCAATATTAATCGCTGGTGCATAGCGCATAGCTAGCGAGGTGAAGTAAGCACCAATCGAGTTTAAGTCTATTTGTCCGGCCATCACCATATTAAGTACATCCGAATCAATACGAAGAAGTTTGGATTGCTCGTTCCCGGAGGACTCGAACTGGAACTTTCCGATGGTGAAATCTCCTCTAGTGGAACTCAGGGAAATTTGGTCAGCCTTTACAAAGCCTGTCAGGTTGTTCAAGGTATTTCCTTGCAGTTCTGCATTGACATCGGTTTGACGAATAGTGATGCTATCTTTTGACAGCAGATGGGTTTGCTTTAGCGATAGGTGGTCGATGGTCGAAGAGAAGTTGTACAAGGTTTCTGTTGTTGACCAATCTACTGTACCATCGAAAGCTAATTGGGCATGTGTGTCTTCCACGTGACCAACTGCCGTTAGTTTGTTGGCTAAGAGTGCACCCTCAAAATCGATCTGTGTATAAGGGTAGTTTTTGAAAAAGAAAGAATTGGCGCGTCCCGAAAGCTCGAGTTGCACGTCTTTTGAATCCGTAATTCGACCGTCAAATTTGACATCCAGACCGCTACTGCCTATTTCTGTTGTTTTAATAAATTTACCCAGCTCAAAGGACGGACTTTGTGCATTGCCGGCGAACTGTAACGTAGGTTTTATGCGGATATCACTCACCGTTCTAATGTGTCCAAGTTCTGTTTGTGCAAGTCCATCTGCATGAAAGTTGTGGTAATAGCCAGATAGTTTACCACTATACTGTACCTGACCAAAGGCATCTAAGTGCTCAGGTAGCATAAAATGAGGTAGATTCCCTAATTGAGGGACAAGTGTTTCCACATCCTTGCTGTTTGTGCTTAGATTCGCCACATCGAGATTGAATATTGTCTTCTCGATATAGGGCAATCCATCGATTGTAAAGTTTGCCTGTAAACTTGTTGCTTTTCCTGTTTTTAGGTGTACGTTTTTTGCACGGATATGTTCCACAGTACCATCTAATGTGGCTTCTTGTATTTGGGTCGCAAACTGCACAAACTTCATGTCTGGGGCAAAAAACTCGATATCACGTGAGTCTACCGTGCTATTTTTTAATCGACCCTCGACTCGTACTTTTTCTATAAAATCTTCAAAATCCGAGAATTGATTGTAGTAGAGCCCTACATGATGCGATAGTTGTGATCTGTTGGTCTGCAAGAGAAGGTTCGTAAACAACATATGTTTATTAGAAACCACAGATTGAGCGGTGAGGTTTTTGAGGTGAAGACCAGATTTTTCCTTAAAGGTTAATTGATGTACCTGTGCACGGATCTCTTTTTTTGTTATGTTGATATCTTCAAATGCGCCATTGATATCGGTAAGTTCTAAGTCACTGAAGTCGACACCACGATTATGATGTTTGTATTGGTGATTGGTCAGCTTAAAATAACTATGTTGCAGTTTAAGTTTGTGGAGGTCCAATTGAAGACCCGCAGGTTTCTCGCCTTTGTCTTTCTTAGGTGGATTGAAGTAATCAACGAGAAAGCTGAAATTAGTACTGTCTTTATAAATCTCATAGTTTACAAATCCATCGTCCAGGTGTAATGCGATAACGGAGATTTTGTTATCAAAAAATTTCACGAAGGATAGATTGGCGCGTATCGATTTAACGGCAATCATCTTCTTGCCTTGTCGGTCATCTACGCTAATATTTTTGAGCTCGAGGGTATTGAAGGGACTGAAGTAAACACCATCGACTGTAACTGTGGTTTTTAATTCTTTACTGAGGTATTTAGCTACTTTCTTGGAGGCGTATTGTTGTACTGCTGAAAAATGTAACGACACGGTTAAGGCGACTAGTAGTACTAGGATACCTAAAAGGGACAGCAGCGTTATATTTAGTATTTTTTTGATATTTTTGTATTCTATTAAACTCTCTAAAAATGGCAGTTATACTGGGGATTGAATCATCCTGCGATGAAACTTCCGCTTCTATATGTATAGACGGTGAAATTAAGTCAAATATTATTGCGGGTCAAGCAATTCACGCAAATTATGGTGGGGTTGTTCCGGAGCTTGCCTCGCGTGCACACCAACAAAATATAATACCAACCGTCGATCAAGCGATACAACAGGCAAAAATAAACAAAAATGATATAGATGCAGTAGCTTTTACGCGTGGACCAGGACTTTTAGGTTCGCTTTTGGTAGGGACGTCCTTTGCGAAGTCTTTCGCCCTTGCGCAAAATATTCCCTTGATTGAGGTGAATCATATGCAAGCGCATATATTAGCGCATTTTATCGAGGACCCTAAACCGGCTTTTCCGTTTCTATGTTTGACGGTGTCAGGGGGACATACGCAGATTGTATTGGTCAAAGATTATTTTGATATGGAACTGCTTGGTCAAACACTGGATGATGCTGCCGGAGAGGCGTTTGATAAGACGGCGAAAATATTGAATCTACCGTATCCCGGTGGGCCGCTTATCGATAAGTATGCGAAAGAGGGCAATCCATTGGCTTTTGCATTGCCGGAACCGCAGATTGCGGATCTCAATTTTAGTTTCTCTGGGTTGAAGACAGCCATTCTTTATATGGTACAGGCGCAAGAAAAGGAAAATCCTAATTTTCTGGCCGAAAATATGGCAGATGTATGTGCCTCTGTACAGCAACGTATTGTGACGATTTTGCTCAATAAACTAAAGAAAGCGGCGAAACAAACTGGAGTCAAAGATATTGCGATTGCAGGAGGTGTTTCTGCTAATTCTGGACTCCGCAGCGGTTTGGTAGCTATGGGCGAAAAGTATAAATGGAATGTCTTTATCCCGAAGTTTGAGTATTGTACGGATAATGCTGCTATGATTGCAATAGCGGGGTATCAGAAATTTTTGAAATCGGATTTTGTCGGTCAAGATATATCTCCATTGGCGCGGATGCATGTGTAATGCTGGATGTTGCAGGTATAAAAAGATAAGGACATCGGTGGAAACATCGATGTTTTTTTTGTTTATGGAATTCTTAACATTCCATCATCCTCATAGAAACGAGTATAAACCCTTTAATCTTTTCGTTATGTGGAACAACAAATTAAATATCTATGAAAAAGAGTGGTTAGCGGTTGTGTTTTCTTCCCGTAATCAAAGCTATGGCGCATACGATTTACGACGTTATTCTTCGGTTGCGACAAACAAGGCGCTTTTGACGGTGTTATGTGTGGTGGCACTCCTAGTCGTTTGGAAAGTTGGATACGACCGCCTCCCAAAATCGACAGAAATGAGAGTGGTAGAATATGAATTACCAACCATAGAAGAGATCGTTGTGCCAGATCCACCTGCTAAGGAAGAGCCATTACCCGCTGTAGAGGCTCCGATTCAAAAGATTGCTCAAGATCCTCCAGCACAAGATTTGATTCGTTACGTTGAGCCGAAGGTGACGCATTATAGTAAAGTAACGGAGGATGTTGCTTCTCAGGATGAATTGAAAACGAAGATGTCCGCTCGTATCACGTTGAAAAAAGTGGCTGGCGGTAGCTATGTGGCACAGGGGGAGTTTGGTCCGAAGAAAGAGATGGGAGGAATCACAGGTAATCTCGATGGAAAAGAGGTCGGTGGAAGGGCCAGTGAAAGTACAATTCCTTTTACTTCGGTAGAGATCATGCCTAACCCACGTGGTGGTATGGCGGAATTTGTCAAGTGGGTAGGGGCGGGATACAGGTATCCAGATGCGGCCTTGGAACAAGGCATAAAAGGAAGCGTGGTTATCTCCTTTGTTGTGGAGACTGATGGCTCTTTGACAGATATTAAAGTGGTACGCGATCTAGGTTTTGGTACAGGAGAAGAAGCTATCCGCTTGTTAAAAAAGGCTGCAAAATGGAGCCCTGGCATTCAGAACGGTCGACCTGTACGTGTGAGCTATACGCTGCCGATTACATTGAGTACCATATAAAATACGACCAACTACGAAATCCCAACTATCAACAATGAACTACGAACTATCAACAATGAACTACAAACTATCAACTACTAGGAACGCCCTACTACTAACAGTTTATTTAGCCACATTTGAATAATAGCTGAAATTTCATAACGCTCTTCGCTGGCAAACTTGAACATTACACTTTCTATTGTTGTGGTCATATCGGAATATTCTGGGAAGTCTCCCTCAATATTCCGATAATCAGATAAAATTTCAATGAGGTAGCAATGGATATCATATTCAACAAATTTATTTTGATGATTGTTAGTGGCTTCCAGCCATTCGTATTCGGAGCTGAATCCAGAAAGGATATGCTTGTCACAGACCCGCTTATAGGTTAATCGAGTTTCGATCAACTCTTTACGGATAGATTCTTTTTTGCTTATTAACTCATCAAATATAGAAGACAGCTTACCCTGTATTTCTGTCTCCTTAGAAATAATAGTCATAACCTAAAAATTTGCTGAATAGTTTACTCGCAAAATTAATAACGATAATGACTGAGAAATGTTTTGTAAAATGTTGATTTTGTGCTTGTTGTTATCGAGTAACGAGAAATTTTTATCATTATTTTGAGATCGATCGTATAAATTAGCACCTTTGAGTATGACGGGAAAAGAAAATCATATAAACGGATATAAACTTGAAATATGTTCGAACTCTTCGTATTCTGCATTGCAGGCGCAATTGGGAGGAGCGAGTAGAGTCGAACTATGTCAAAATTTAGAAAATGGAGGAACGACGCCTTCCTACGGACAAATTATGC
The DNA here is from genome assembly GCF_004421025.1 of Sphingobacterium psychroaquaticum. NCBI lineage: Bacteria > Pseudomonadati > Bacteroidota > Sphingobacteriia > Sphingobacteriales > Sphingobacteriaceae > Sphingobacterium > Sphingobacterium psychroaquaticum. The sequence goes on from NZ_CP038029.1 coordinate 1,222,051, forward strand.
ATACACGTAGTTTGTTGCATATTGGTGTACATGTTTTGATTCGTCCACGTGGAGGCGATTTCGTGTATTCGGAGGATGAGTTTGTAGAAATCAAGACGGATATTGCTTTCTGCAAAGAAGCGGGTTGTGATGGTGTCGTGATTGGGATATTAAATCCAGATGGTTCGGTAGATGCAGACCGTTGTGCAGAGCTCGTCGCTTTAGCAAAACCGATGACAACAGTGTTCCATCGTGCGTTTGATCGCTGTCGGGATCCGTTTGAAAGTTTAGAAACGATTATAGCATTGGGGTTTGATCGTATTCTGACATCTGGTCTTCAGGTAACTGCTGAAGAAGGGAAAGAGCTGCTTCACCATCTGATAGCGAAAGCTAACGGACGGATTGAGATTATGCCCGGTTCCGGCGTGCAGGAAAGCAATATTGTTGATATACTTGCGACCACAGGCGCTACATCGATCCATAGTTCAGCAAAGACTGTAGTGGCTTCTCGAATGACCTACGATAATGCACCTTTAATAGGGATGAATGAGGATACATGGACCACCGATAGGGAAAAGGTCAAGGTGCTTGCTTCATTACTCCAAACAATATAAAGCAAAAAAAGAGATGGTTTTCACCATCTCTTTTTTTTTATCTGTTTTAAACAATTATTTAGCGTCAGCAGCTAATTTGTTTAAGATTGCATCATTTTTAGTGATTTGGCTGTCTTTAGGCATTTGGCTCTTCGAACCAAGCTCAATATTACGGCCTAATTTCAAAAACTGTACTTCCACACGTGAAACAGTTTTATTTCTTCTATCTTTTCTTTTTAAACGTGTAACTCCCATTGTAATCTTTTTTATTGTCAAAAAAACGAGGTCGGAAGCGGATTCGAACCGCTGTAGGAGGTTTTGCAGACCTCAGCCTAGCCACTCGGCCATCCGACCCTTTTCCCGTTCGAGGGAATGCAAAAATAAAATTTACTTTTGACATATACAACGCTTATTGGAAAAAGATTTTCATTTCATTTCTTTTCAACAAAAGCCAGGTAAATCATATATTATTTTTCTGTGTAAATATTGCTTTTTGACGGTTTTAAACCACTTGTATTTAAATAGTTGTCCTAATTTCACATACGTTAACTGTTTTTGGTCTAAATCTTGTAATGGTATGTATATATCAGAAAATTAAAGATTATGATCATGAAAAAAACTTTACTTACACTAGGTGCAGCATTTATTTTAGCTGCCGGAGCGCAAGCACAAACAAGTTGGGGGTTGAAAGCTGGGGTGAACCTTCCTAAACTTTCCTTCTCAGGAAACGATGTTTCAATGTCTACGAAGTCTTCTACGAACTTCTATGTGACAGGTTATGCAGACTTACCTGTAGCAAGTAATTTCTCTATCCAACCTGGATTATCCTTGCAAGGAAAGGGAGGTAAGTTCTCCGATGATAAATTGGATAAAGACTTCGAAACAAAAACAGACTTGATGTATTTAGAGGTGCCTGTAAATGCAGTTTATTATATTCCTGCGGGATCAGGTAATGTATTTATTGGTGCTGGTCCTTATGCTGGAATTGGTTTATCAGGAAAATATAAAGTTGGAGATGTTAAAACGGATGTGGAATGGGGAAGTGGTACGGATAAAGATCTTAAACGTTTTGACTTTGGTATCAATACAATGTTAGGCTACAAGTTGGCTAACGGCTTCTTGATTAATGCAGGTTACGGCTTTGGTTTAATTGATATCGCTGCTGAAAATAGCTTTGGTAAAACAAAGAACAACGTATTATCATTCGGAATTGGCTTCCAATTCTAAGAAGGGAGTGGATTCCTAAGCGTCGTTAACGACAAGCGTGTTAATGAACAAATAGGATTTTAAAACCTTTTAAAACGTCATTGCGAACCTGAGGTATGAAGGTGCGGCAATCTTTTAGTGAGCTAGTGACCAGTGGTTTTTAGCTTTACAAAGATCCCCACGTCGTTCCTCCTCGCAGTGACGTTTTTGCTTTCTAAGCGCCGTTAACTACCAACTATCAACTACCAACTACCAACAATCAACTACCAACTATCTAACTCCAAACAAAAAAAAGGGGCAACGAATAGTTATTCGTTGCCCCTTTTTTGTCTATAAACTAATTAAACCTATCGTGCTAAGCCCTGATCAATTAGCTTGATCAATGCTGGATCACTAGGACGTGGGCTATCCACCGAAATAATATTACCAGCTTTGTCGATCAGCAAATACCGAGGTATACCCGTGATCTTATAAAATTTAGAAAGGTCATTTTGTGGTCCAGCATGCACCTGCAAACCTTTCAATTTCTTGTCTACGTTATATTTGATCCAAGCATCCTTATCCTTATCTACGGAGATGCCAAGGAATGTAATATTCTTACCTTCGTATTTCTCAACTAGTTTTTCCCAGTGTGGTTCTTCTGCTTTGCACGGTCCGCACCAGGTAGCCCATACATCCATCAGTACCATTTTGCCTTTTAAGGAAGATAATGAAAGTTTCGTTCCCTTTGTGTCTTCAAAAGAAAAGTCAATAATTGGAGCTCCTGATTTGGTATCTACTAATTTTAACTCTACACGTTTTGCACGTTCTTTTTGTTCTGGTAGAATCAAGTATGCGCTATACTTTTCATATTGTGCTAGATAGTCACTATATGATTTCGTGGATTCCATAGCGTTAATAGCGTATTGTCCTTTTAGAGCGGTAGTTGGAATAACGGACAGCTGTTGATCAAGATCTGGTTTTTTGCTTAGATCTACCTTTCTAAAGATCAATTGGTTGAGCAGTCTGTTTCCATATGGGAACTTTAAAAGATCATCTTTTAAGAAATGGTCTGGATTAAAATTTACGTAATAATCGCTCATTTCTTCCTTGCCAGGATGCGCGGGTCTTGGTGTATAGATGTATCCAATGGCGATATAGGCGAAATCATAATCTACGATAGATGCAAATTCTTTATCGAAGGTTGGGTTTCCCGTGTTAACGGCTGATTTAATGCCTGCGATTTCTTCATTTAGCTCTTCTACGTCAGGAAAGAAATCAACAAATGTACTTCTTCCTGTCATACCAAATGCTTTTGCAGCCATCTTCTTTGTTCGGTCGTGCCACTTCGCCATTTGCAGGTTTTCTTTCGTGTTTTCGCCAACCAAAGTATAATCCCCATTTGAAAGCTCAATATTTAACTCATCACCTCCTTTAAAATAGAAGTTTTTTGTTGTTCGCAGCGCCAACGAATCACTTCCGCCAAGCGCATACAACCCGGTGTAAGCGGGTGTAAATTTGAAAGCAAATTGTCCTAAACTATCGGGGGTAGAAGTCGCGATTTCACTAAGTTTACCATTGTATACCTTGTATAGATACACCTTGTTTAATGCCTTTTTTACCACTGTACCATTAATAATGCTAGCTTGCTGCGCATACATAAGGGTGGATAGAATGATACCGAATATTGAAAGTGTTATTTTTTTCATGTTAAAATCTTTTTTCAAGAGATAGAGTATGTGTTTTTAAATTGTTGTCCTCCAAGATGTCTACATTCACGCTAAGATTCGCGTCCGACTGAAGGAGGGCGGTTAGTTTTTCTGGTGCATCACGTAATTCACTTCCTTTGATATTACCTATCCGAACCACTTCACTGCCAGCAGGGGATAGGGGGGATGTCGGATTTAATGATTGGAGTATCACCAGCTTACCTTGGTGGTTCCATCCCAGTACGGTTTCCCCTAATAAGAAATCATGTGGATAATGAAAGGTATTATTCTTTGTGAGGAATAGCTCGTTGCGCTGCACATTAATTACAAAGTTATAACGACTCATCAAACGAACGCCGATGGAACCGTCAAAAGCAGGACGCCAATTTTCATTTGCGGAGCTACCTGCCATAAGTGTGATGGGCATTGCCATCAATGGTTCTATACCTGCTAAAGAAAACTGATGACTCCGTCCCGTATATGTAGGCGACACCATGCCTAAGCTTGCTGTCGAACCGTTGTACAATGGTTTGAAGCCGTTTACTAGCAGTCTGTTATCACGAACAAATGGACGGAAACAGATTAAGTGATAGGCAGCACCTGTGTCGAAGACAAAGTTTCCGGTGTAGCTTTTTCCGGGCTTAATCGTTAATTCCCCCTGCAAGGAAAGCATACCATTGGACATACGAAGTGGAACAGATGTCCCTTTACCACTATTTTTGAAATCGCCGAAGTCGAATAAAGAAAGCTCGCTTTTGTCGTAATCTACTTGTACAATAAACCGTTTCACCAGGGTATTACCAATAATCCCATCGACATCGTGACCTACTGTTGCAAATATGGCAATCCCCATATTCTCAAGTTTCAAGGTGTCGAGTAAGATGCTGTTCTTATCGGATACCTGAATTGCAATATTACTCCCTACTACTGAAGCATTGTTTTGACGCGTTACCGTAAGGCCGATTTCGTCGGCTAAGGTTTGACTAACGGCCATACCATCAGCTCCGGTATCAAACAATAGACGTAAGGGACGCGCAAAATTATTGATCCGAACGGAAAGGATAATGGAGCCATCTCTATTTTCAAATGGGATACGGGTCCGTAGCTTGGCGGTCCCGTATCGATTCATGCCATAGAGCTGATCGAACAAGTCGATGTAACGAATCTTTCCATTTGTATCGATATAGATATTGGTTTGGCTCTTCGTGTCTGCGTTTTGATCTACGGCTACCTTAATTTTTTGACCTCCGCTAACGCTTTCCTCCGATAGAATTTTAATATCCTTTATGGGATATTCCTGTATTATGTGCTTTAGGATGCCTTTAGCACCGCCATCCGTATTTCCTGCAACGGTAAAGTCTGGAGATAAATAAGGAAGAATTACTGTTTCATTTTTTTCTTGGAAAGCCAGGCGCAAGGCCTGAACAATTTGTTCAGTGCCTTGACCGTAGCTCTTTTGTAGGCTGAAAAAACCTACAGCTATTAAAATGAACCCATTAATTAGTAATTTCATATTGATTCTTCCCTTATCTTTCACGGTACATCAATGATTGTACTTTACCAAAACCGCTATAGCTGTTCTTAAGTGTAATCTGCGCGTTTAACCCTGGTACATCATAAATGTCCATTTTACCACCTTCGCCAACAGGTTTTGATTCATCATATGTACACACGATAAGATCTTTTTCACCCGTATACTTGGTTGCATTTTGGAAAGAATAGAACCGTAGTATGGTAATTTTTTGATTGCCATAGTCAGCCATAACTTTCGTGGTTTTAGCGAACATATCGTATTCATAAACTTTACTACCTATCGAATAGAATAAGTAACCATACACAGGGCTGACAGCAAAATTTTCGGCTTTGTCGAAATCAGGGATTTTTATTTCCTCAAAGAAAGCTTGTGCATTATTTACAGGATTAAATCGTGCGATGTATCGCTTAGGGGACTGCAAATCTTGAAGTACAGAAAAAACCTCACCACTGTTGTACGGGGTTCGGGTCATGTACAAAAGGTTTTTGTCGATTTGAAAGCTAAAGAGCTTATTTGTTGGGTCAGGAATTTCGGTACATGAAGCTGCGGTTCCTGTATGTTTTACAAATCTTTTATAGGTGTCATCAAAAAAGATGGCTGCAGTTGAACTTGTCGTACTTTCATTGGATGCAATGAATGGCGCAACTTTAAAAGATTGATTTTTTAGGGCGATAAGATTTAATTCAATGCCAAAACGCAATTGGTTAACCCGATCAAAAAGGTATAAATTCCCTCCACTAATCATATAGGCGCGATTGCTGCTATTCCGTTTGATAACATCAGCACTCACTTTGTCAGGAGCGCCAATCATCTCTTTGCTTAATGTATAATTGCTCTGCCAGGCAAATGTATTTGGCTCTAAGCGAAAACCATTTTCTGTTGTGTTGATGTATAACGCATAAGAAAAATTTGCACCTAGGCTTGTTGCTAAACCAGAAGTATAACCGTATAGAGAACGTGGTTTGCCCGTTAAATGAAGGTCTGACTTTGTTGTCGCTAGTAGATCTTTAATCAGGTCGAATTTTGTTCCTGTGGTATGGAGCGAGAGCATATCTACCCGGGCGACATCATTCACTTCTGTTAAGAACATCCACCCTTCGTTTATTTCGTTTACAACGGTGAGTCTAAATGAAAAACGCTTCTCTATACCCGTTTTCTTATTCTTTACCGCGTAGTATATCACCCGTGTTCCCGGCGATAGACGCACTTCGTAATCAATAGCTCGCTCAGTAGAGATCGCAATTTTATCCTCATCCTTAACGCCTGTAAAATATACCCATTCATAGGTATAGTCATCCGGGCTCGCCGTAGGATCTAAGGTGAAACTTAGTTTGGGAGCTAGTTGAAAACGAGAGTTGTACAAAACGGTGGTATCACGTAAATCATATACCGTATCCACGGCATTTAATTCGGTATAGTTGTAGTTCCCTAAATCTTTATTACACGCTGCAAAAACGGCTAACATGGTCAGGATTAAGGAAAGTATGGCTATATTTTTATATATTTTAGATTTCATAATATTTATCTTTTTTGATAGAGGCTCCTATTGCTGTCCCACGGAACCCATTGTCATTGGTGTACCATTATCCTCGTAAATAATATTGCCCGCAGCCTTTTGTTCATTCAAGTAGCGGTGCATCATCTTGGCTAGCGCTGTCATCTCTGATATATCCATAAGATTGATAAAGTATAGAGGCTCCATATCAAATACCTCACACATCAACAAGAACTTCTTCCTGGTGAAAGGCCCGTAAAAGGAATCCAACCAGTAGACGGGCTTAGGGATCATATCATGGGCAATTATTTGATACTTGATATGTGATATCTTTTCACCTGTATTTGGGTTAATGACCCGGTCTTTCATATCAGTATTAAAGTTCTCGTTCGACTCTATATACAGATACAGTTTAAATTCCGTGTTGGCCATTTCTGGTTTTTTTGACCATTTTATAAAGACTGTATCCTGTATTTCGTTTTTGCTGATTACAAAATCCTTGGTTACGAATTCATAGTGCGTTCCTTCTATAGCAGTCGACTTCGGGTCTACTTTTAAGATGTAACTTCGGTCCACATTTTCAGGCTTACTAAGGGTAGCTATCACGATGGGCTGTATACTATCTGTCAAATTGGTTGCAGCGAACTCAATTATGGTAGAATCTTTTAGAATTTCGCCCTGAAATTTTAGCGGACGGTTGGTTTCAAAGAAGTATATGCTTGGTTCGCCACTGTAGTCTATAAGCTTATCTTTCTCACAAGAAAAAGTACTCATCAGCGCGAATAGTATACATATTGTTTGTGCAAATCTTTTCATGTTATTGTCTTGGTTGTGTTTCCGAGTCCGGAAGTGGTACGACATACGTGTTCTTACTCATAACGATGTTTCCAGTATTGGCTGCTCCATTTGGAATATTCGGTAGATTTCTTCGTTTGTGATAAAAGAATAATTGACCTTCTCCGAAGAATTCCTTGCGGTATTCTTTTTGTATTTCTGTATCCATATTGACAGTACCACTCAGGCTCAGAATACCACGTTGATTACGAACCTTGTTTAGATATTCCAATGCTTGACTGGCTATCGGTTCCGTTTCAGCCGCTATGAGGTAAACTTCGCTGAGTCTTAATAAGGGCATTGAGAATCGATATACCTTAGTTTTGTCAACAATATCTTGATATTTGATAAATGTTCTATACGTTTTACTACCATCAGAAGGGACCACCCAAAACGGATTAAAACGGTAATCGTTACCGTTGTTTTCATACCATTCATTTAATCGTGTTTGATTGGTCGAAAGAATATTGGCTCCCGTAAGCGCCGGACTAAAGAGGTCATTATATCGCGCATAAAGGTTACTGTTCTGTATCCCAAAAACCATCTCTGTTGTATAGACTCTATCGGGATTTTCCTTTTCTGAAACCGCATTTTGTACGGTCGTCCAAGGGAAGAAATTACTCACGCCGATGACCTCTTTAGCTGCTAGTAAAGCCGTCGGTTTATCATCGATGTATAAATTTACTCTGGCTTGTAGTGCTTTTACAGCGTAATAGTTAAAACGATAATTTCTGTTACGCATGAAATTATTAGCACCTACTATTGTACCCGGCATAGGGCCATTTTTCAAAATAGGGTCATTCAATAATAACTGTTCCGCAAGTTTGAGGTCAGCTAATACCTCTTCTATTACTTCTTTGCCTGTAAGTAACTTAAGTGTACCACTTTTCGTTGTCTTATTATATGGAATTGCGATGTTGGTCGCATCTGTTTTATATACAGGACCAAAAAGGCGTAATAAATCGAAATGTATAAAAGCTCTGATAGCAATCGCTTCTCCTTTATATATATCGCGCGTTGTTTCAGATAAGCCTGCTCTTTGATAGTGTTTATCTAGCCCTTCAGCAAATTCATTTACATCTAATATTGTGGTGTAAGCTTTTTTCCAGATCTGTTCCATAAGATTCTTGGACTCAGCCGTGGTATAATTGTATTTACTTACTTGGTAGTATTTATTATCCTCCACTAAATTAAAGCGTTGTCCTAATGCTTCTACGGTGCTCATTGTCATGTTTTCTCCATAGAGAGAGCTACTTGCTAATGATATGTAGGCATTATTCAAACGGGCATTAACCGTAGATTCATTTCTGTACGCCTCCTCTTCATCGATAAAACCTTCTGGTTTAACATCGAGATATTTATTGCACGATAACAGTCCACAAAGGATCGTTATTATAGGAAGCACTAATTTGATTGTATTTCTTTTCATAAGATGTCAATTAAAAAGATGCCCGGATACTTAATGAACCAGACCTTGCGAAAGGATAACTAATTCCGCGTTCGCGAAGTACAGTCGAAGCTCTAAAAAATTCGTTTAGATAACCTGTAACATTTAATGATTTCACTTTTAAGGCTTGTAGCCAGGCTTGTTGTGAAAAGGTATATCCGAAATTTAAGGATTCACCTGATAATACATTTTCACGTTGCACAAAGCGGGAAGAAGGGTCACTTAAACTATTTGTTTGTCGGATCGAGACAAAAGATGCAATGTCTCCAGGATTTTTCCAGCGATCATATAAAGCTCTCTTATCTTGGTTCCTTACAATGTTTGTGAATGAGATATTTTCAACTTTGTCGTATAAAGCGGTGTTGAAAATATCAGCTCCATTGCGCCATCTGAAGTAAACACCAAAATTAAAACCTTTGTAGTAAACAGAAGTGGAGAAAACGCTTTCGAAATTAGGGATGGTGTTTCCGACATTCATCACCTCCGCTTTAGTGGGGTCAAAGGTGTACTGTCCCTCTCCTGTAAAGAAAACTTCTCTTCCAGTTAGTGGGTCAATACCCATTGATTTCTTTGCCCAAATAGCAGTAGAGCTATTCCCATCAGCATAGCGAATAAGTGTTTTGTTAAGAGCCTCTTCACCATTCAATGCCGCGAGCGCACCTCCAAAATTTCGATATTGATCTTTGTAATGGTTGGCGGTTGCATTCACCTTCCAAACAAAAGAGCGGTCCTCGTTTTGTTTTATGGTATAATCTACCCGGGCCTCGATGCCTTTTACAACAAGGTTGCCGGCATTGATTGGGGAACGAGGGACACCAGTAGATGAAGGACGGTTACTGCTTACAACCAAAGGATCCGTATCTTTTATGTAGTAGTTAACCCAAGCATTGAATCTTTTATTGAATAAAGAGAAATCAGCAGCAAAGTTGTATTGTTTTGTTGCCTGCGGCTTTAGATCAGGAAACCCGATAGAAGATAAGGCGATCGTATTGCCAAATGAATTGTAGTAGCTGTTGGATCCGTAGTCGTATGTTCTGAAAGAGCTAACGGAGCCATAATTTTGATTACCCGTTATCCCAACATTTGCACTTAGTTTTAACTTGTTGATCCAAGGGTGTTCTTTTAGAAAATCTTCTTGATGCAGGTTCCAACCTATACCAGTCGACCAGAAAGGGGAGTATTGATTTTCACTTCCGTAAGCGGTCGATCCGTCAACCCGATAGGAAAAATCAAATAGATAGCGTGAGTTATAGGCGTAGTTAACTGCAAATAAGCCGTTCAGCGTACGGTAGGTGTTTTTTGCAGCTGAAGGGGAACTATTATTCTTGTACGAATAAGCATAGCGTGGATTACCATCACTACCAATTGGGAATCCTTCTAGGTCCGTGACGAAACTGCCCGATTTACGCTGTGCAGCTTCAACACGAAAGTTAGCGGTAATAGAATGGAGCTGCGCTATAATGTGATTATAGGTAAGCATCGTATTGAAGTTGTACGAATCGTTATCTACTTTACCCTGTCTGTATGTTCCTTTTTGAGTCTCAATTACATTAACAAAGTCATTGCTTCTCGGATCTCGGAATAGTTCGCTAGTGGTAAAGCCCTTCATTACCTGAAGTCCTGTTATCCAATTGAAACGGTCATTGATTTTGTAGGTGAAGCGCATATTATTTTGAATCTCCACGTTCTTGTTGCGATCGTAGGAGTATAAACTCGCTTCATACATAGGGTTAAGGGTATATACGTAGCTGTTTTGAGAGTTTATGGCTCTTTCAAGAAATGGGTCCGTGGTATTTTTTTCAAAATAAGGGTTTGTATTTACCCAAGTAGAGAAGGCGCCATATGGAGATTCTTGTCCCTGATAACCACGAATGAATGTTTCATTGTCAAAGGTGAAATTATCTTTTTTGTATATTAATGAAACAGTTCCGGTCCAGGAGTCTCTGTTCGATTCTTTCATTACACCGTTCTGTCGTTTGTAATTAAAGCTGGCACCATAGGAGAAAGCCTCGGCACCGCCATCGACATAAATGGAAGAATTATTGGTGAAACCGAAGTCGCGGAGAGGTTCTTTTAACCAATATGTATCTACACCACGCATAACATCTGTTAAATGTTTATTGTATAACTCATCCAAGGTTAATTTCCAAGTGAGGTTGCTGGTGTGATATCGCCCCGCTAATCGTTCAAATTCTAACTTTTCAGCAGCGTTCATCATATTGTAGACGGAAAGGTCAGGCACTTCAAAGTTCATGTCATTATTGTAGGTAATGCGAAGCGGACCCGGAGTTGGACGGATCGTCTGGATAACAATTACCCCATTTGATGCGCGCGCACCGTACATTGCAGTGGAAGCCGCATCTTTTAAGATCGTAACCGAGAGAATACGGTTGATATCTAAATCGACAACCGTTCTTAAAGTCGTTTCAAAGCCATTTAAGATGAATAAGGGTTGATTCGGATCCATCCCGTATAAGTCATTCATACTCTGTCCTGGTATACTCGTCTTTCCACGGATTTCAATTTGTGGTAAGCCATTTGGATTTGAACCCATTAAATTGTTCTCCATTAAGATAAAAGAAGGATCTAGAGTTTTCAAGGTTTGGATTACATTCGTATTTCCGACTTGCTTCAACTCTGCGCCTGTAAAGCTAGCGGTAGCACCCGTAAAGCTTTCTTTATTACGGGTAACAAGTCCGGTTGATACGACAATTGCTTCCAACTCCTGATCTGTCTTTACTAAAACAACTTTGATCGGTTCCTTTTTCGGATCAGCTACAAATTCAACCGTCCCATAGCCAACATAAGAAACGATAAACGTTTTGTTACTGGCTGTTACCGGTAAACTGAAATCTCCATCCTCGCCCGAGCTTGTGGCAGCTTGCGGGTCAGACTTCATACGGATAGAAGCTCCAGAAATTCCTTTGCCATCTTTATCCATAACCCGACCCAGGATACGCTGCTGCTTCACCACAGTTGGTTCCGAAGTGTTGCTCTTTTCGCTCTTCTTAATTACAACGGCTTGATCAAAAAAATCGTACTCAAAATTGTTGTCTTTAAGGAGTTCATTTAAGGCTGTTTTGAACGGTGTATTATTGAAGTCAACCTGAAGGTTCTTGACCGTTGATACCTCTGCTTTTTTATAGAAAAACATATAGCCGCTCTGCTTCTCCATCTCTTTGAGGATACCTTCGAAGCTGGCGTTCTGTCGTTTTATTTTAATGTTCTGCCCGTAACTATTACCGTGGACTTGCAATAGTCCGATAACGAGCAGGCTGGCTATAAGGTTTAGTTTCATTAACGTAGATCTTAAAGCACTCTGGAAAGGGGTACGCGTTTGCTTTTTCGGGGTCATCATACATCGCCCGGTTCGTGAAAAAGCAGCTACAGCTAAACCTTTCGCATAGCGTTTTTTTAGCGTAATTTTCATTAACTTTGATTAGTTTGGTTGTGAATAATCTGTTTATAATTTGAGCAGATTGCTCAAATTTCCGTTTGCAGCTGAATGTTATTTTGCCGGGGAGGTGGGCCAACACTTTCCCGGTTTTTTTATTCAGCAATTCTCTTAGCTTTTTGTTTGTTTTAACTTCATTTTTTAGATTAATTGATGACTAGTTTTTTCTTGTTATTCTTGTTCGATACGGCTTTCGCTTTGATGTCAGCGTAGTTCAGTAACTCAATTAGTTTGCCCAGGTTTAGATTCTTCGGGATCTTTCCGCTATATGTAATCGGTGTCTTGCCATCATACTCCACTTCAATATCATACCAACGACCTATTTGTTGAATAATCTCAGCCGCATTTGTGTTGTCGAAGTAGAAGTAACCCTCGGTCCAGCCAATTGCGGTAGTGGCATCGATATGCTGCTTGATTAGATCTCCATCTTTAAGGACTGTCTGTTGATTCGGTTGTAAAACGATGGTGTGGTTGTCGCTTTGGACACGGATTGAACCTTCTGCCAAGGTGGTAACTGTTTTGTTTGAATTAGCATATGCGTTGATATTAAACTTGGTTCCAAGTACTTCAGTCAATTGCCCTTTCGTTTTTACCATGAACTTACGGCTATCAGAAGTCTTGCTTACCTCAAAATATCCCTCACCGCTGAGTGTGACTATTCGATCTTTACCGGAGGCAAAGTGAGCAGGGTAGATGAGTTTAGATTCTGCATTTAATGTTACTTTCGTACCGTCCGATAGCATCACTTTATACTGCGCAGATTTTGGGGTTTGAAGTATGTTTTCGGTGTAAATATCTGCTGTATTAAGGCCTTCAGCTACTGCTGCATAGGTTATTTGCCCTTGTTCATCTTTATAAATAACCGTATTTCCTATTTTTAAAGAGTCATTAAGTTTTATGTTTTCCAAGTCTATGGTTTCACCAGAACCAAGTGTAATAGTGGCTTGATCCGTGCCTGGCGTAATTTTGGCCAGCTCAGCTGCTCCCATTACGTATTCTTGTTGATTTTCGTAGTATTGAAGGCCGATATACCCCAATCCCGATAACAACAAAACAGCGGCTGCAACCTTCACAAAAGTAGACAGTCTTTTAACTTGCTTCGGTCGGGTTAAGGGAAAGAGACGCGCTGCGTTAAGCGCCTTCAGACGCGCAATCCGTTCGGGTGTAATCTTTTGGCTGTTGTCGATATCATCGTACCATTCGTATAATGATTTCCGTTCAGCGTTGGACTCCTTTCGGTCGAAATACTTACGTATGATTGTTGCTATATGCTGATTGATTTTCATCTATTATCTTACTATCAGTAGGCGCTTGTTATAAACGCTGTGATGGTAAGTGTGCTCAACTAGGGTTAGCACCTACGCTATTTTGAATAAAAAGTTGAAAAATATGTAAATGGCTTATTTTCAGTGTATTTTTTTTGTTTAAAAAAATACAATCACGGTGTGTAGGAAGTTTTTTGTTGCGGTACGGATCCTTTTGAGCGCTTTATTTATTTGATTCTCAACCGTAGATTCTGAAATATTCAGCTCCTGTGCTATCTCGCGTATTGATTTTTGATCCTCGCGGCTCATCTTAAAGATAAGGCGGCATTTTTCGGGTAGATTCTCTACTTCTGTTTGTATAATATCGAGAAGGTGTCTGTTAAATAGCTGGTCTTCAATGGATTCTTGGGTGCTGTGGATTTCGAGATCTTCTACGTTTTGCTGTTTGTCGATCAGGTAAGCTTTTTGAAAGTAAGCCATGACTAAATAACGGCATGAAGTAAAGAGATAGGCGGGGAGAGACTGGATCTGCGCTATTTTCTCATGGTTCTTCCAGAGGCTGTAAAAGAGATCGTGGAGGATATCTTGGGCCACAGCATCATCGTTTACTTTGGAAAGAACATGTGCGGCCAAGTCGGGATAAAAGATATGATATAATTCTTCAAAAGCTTGGTGGTCGCCCTGAGAAAGGCGATTTACGAGGTGTTCGTATTTATGCTTGTCGAAAATATTCATATGTTGGTTTGCGAACTTACAAAAAAAATAATTATTACAATGAAATTATTGTAAGCATGCTATGTAAACAAAAAAAACCGCCAGTTGTTACGCTGGCGGTTTTCTTTTTCATGCACTGAAATCTATCACACTTTGATTTCTACTTCAACACCTGAAGGTAGTTCAAGTTTCATCAATGCGTCAACCGTTTTAGAGTTTGATGAATAGATATCCAACAAACGTTTGTAAGCACACAATTGGAATTGCTCACGTGCTTTTTTGTTAACGTGTGGTGAACGTAAAACCGTGTAGATTTTTTTCTCTGTAGGCAATGGAATAGGACCACTCACAACAGCACCTGTAGGTTTTACAGTTTTTACGATTTTCTCAGCTGACTTGTCAACCAAGTTGTAATCGTAAGATTTCAATTTGATTCTGATTCTTTGGCTCATTATATATTGTTTTAAGAGACCTCCTATTAGAGCTATTCACAATAGGAGGTCGGTTTATTATTAATAAAGGATTATTCTACAGATCCTTTAACTCTTCCTTTAGACTTTGCAATTACATCGTCCTGTACGTTACGAGGTGCTTCTGCATAGTGATCAAACTCCATCGTAGATGTTGCACGACCTGAAGTGATTGTACGCAATTGTGTTACGTAACCAAACATCTCAGAAAGTGGAACTAATGCTTTGATTACTTGCGCTCCGTTACGGGAGTCAAGACCTTGCATCTGACCACGACGACGGTTTAAGTCACCCATTACATCACCCATGTTTTCTTCTGGTGTTAAAACCTCCACTTTCATGATAGGCTCCATCAATACAGGAGAACATTTAGGTAGACCTTCACGGTAAGCCATTTTCGCTGCTAATTCGAATGACAAAGCATCTGAATCGACCGCGTGGAATGAACCATCAATCAAACGTACTTTCATACCTGACAATGGGAAACCTGCCAATACACCATTTTTCAATGACGATTCAAATCCTTTTTGAACAGAAGGGATGTATTCTTTAGGAATAGCACCACCAACGATTTCGTTTACGAATTGAAGCGCTGATTTCGAAGTATCGTAGTCCTCATCGATAGGAGAGATAACAACTTTGATATCCGCGAATTTACCACGACCACCTGATTGTTTCTTGTAAACCTCACGGTGCTCTGTAGTACCGTTGATAGACTCTTTGTATGCTACTTGAGGTGCACCTTGGTTAACCTCAACTTTGAACTCACGACGTAAACGGTCGATCAAGATATCTAAGTGAAGCTCACCCATACCTGAGATTACTGTTTGACCAGTTTCTTCGTCAGATTTTACTACGAATGTAGGATCCTCTTCAGCAAGTTTACTCAGACCAATACCTAATTTATCAACGTCAGCTTGTGTCTTAGGCTCAATCGCTAAACCAATAACTGGCTCAGGGAATACCATAGATTCTAATACAATAGGGTGTTTCTCATCACAAAGAGTATCTCCTGTTTTGATGTCTTTGAAACCTACTACCGCACCAATATCACCTGCACCGATACGCTCGATTGGGTTTTGTTTGTTTGCGTGCATTTGGAAGATACGAGAGATACGCTCTTTGTTACCTGAACGTGTGTTCAAGACATAAGAACCTGCTTCTAGTACACCAGAGTACGCACGTACGAAACATAAACGACCTACGAATGGATCTGTTGCGATTTTGAAACCTAATGCTGCGAAAGGCTCTGCTTCAGAAGGTTTACGAGAGATCTCTTCACCTGTGTTCGGGTTTGTACCTTTTACCGCTTCTTGATCTAATGGTGATGGCAATAATTCCATTACCAAGTCAAGCATTGTTTGTACACCTTTGTTTTTGAATGAAGAACCACAAACCATAGGAACGATAGCGTTATCCAATACAGCTTTACGTAAAGCGTCTAAGATTTCGCGCTCAGTCAATGAGTTAGGATCGTCGAAGAATTTCTCCATCAACGTCTCATCATAACTCGCTACTGCTTCTAATAATTTCTCGCGGTATTCAGCAACCTCATCCAACATATCTTCTGGAATTGGAACTTCAGTAAAGGTCATACCTTTATCGTGCTCATTCCAAACCATACCACGGTTGTTGATTAAGTCAACTACACCTTTAAAGTCATCTTCAGCGCCGATTGGCAATTGCAAAGCAACTGCATCAGAACCTAACATATCTTTAACTTGTTTAACAACTTTCAAGAAGTCAGCACCAGAACGGTCCATTTTGTTTACGAAACCGATACGAGGAACTTTGTATCCGTCCGCTAAACGCCAGTTTGTTTCTGATTGAGGCTCAACACCATCAACAGCAGAGAACAAGAATACCAATCCGTCAAGTACACGTAATGAACGGTTAACCTCAACAGTGAAGTCAACGTGTCCTGGTGTATCAATAACGTTTACTTGATATTTTTTGTTACGGTAGTTCCAGAATACGGTAACCGCAGCAGAGGTAATCGTGATACCACGCTCTTGCTCTTGTGCCATCCAGTCAGTTGTAGCAGAACCTTCGTGAGTTTCTCCTAGCTTGTGGTTAACACCAGAGTAGAATAAAATACGCTCTGTTGTTGTAGTTTTACCAGCATCGATGTGTGCAGCGATACCGATATTTCTAACTAGTTTTAAATCTTTTGCCATAATATTTTAAGCAGTTTGCCTTGGAAGGCTTAATGTTTTAATTACACAATAAACAAGTACACCGACCCTGATAAACGATAGTTCGATTAACATGAGTCGGTGTAATCATATTTGCTTTGTAGCTTTCAAGCTTAGAATCTGAAGTGTGAGAACGCTTTGTTAGCTTCCGCCATTTTGTGCGTATCTTCTTTCTTCTTCACTGCAGCACCTTCACCTTTAGAAGCTGAAATGATTTCTCCTGCTAATTTTTCGAACATAGTTTTCTCACCACGTTTACGTGCGTAAGAGATTAACCATTTCATACCTAAAGCGATTTTACGCTCTGGACGTACTTCCATAGGAACTTGGAAGTTGGCACCACCTACACGACGAGATTTAACCTCTACAGCTGGCATTACGTTGTTCAACGCTTTTTTCCATGCTTCAAGACCGCTCTCTTGTGTTTTTTGTTCTACTAATTCTACTGCATCGTAAAAAATAGAGTAAGCGGTAGATTTTTTACCGTCTAACATCATATTGTTTACAAAACGTGTTACCTGAGTGTCGTTAAACTTTGGATCAGGTAAAATGATTCTCTTTTTTGGTTTTGACTTTCTCATTTTCTTTTCCTCCGTTTAATTATTTCTTTTTACCTTTTGCAGGAGCTGCTGCTGCTTGTCCTGGTTTAGGGCGTTTTGTTCCGTATTTAGAACGACGTTGGTTACGACCTGCTACACCTGAAGTATCTAATGCACCACGGATAATGTGGTAACGTACACCCGGTAAATCTTTCACACGACCACCACGGATCAATACGATCGAGTGTTCTTGTAAGTTGTGACCTTCTCCTGGGATGTATGCGTTAACCTCTTTACCGTTTGTTAAACGTACACGAGCTACTTTACGCATTGCTGAGTTTGGTTTTTTAGGGGTAGTAGTGTATACACGCGTACACACACCTCTTCGCTGTGGACATGAGTCCAACGCTGGTGACTTACTCTTATCAACCAGAGCTACTCTACCTTTTCTAACTAATTGTTGAATAGTAGGCATTTACCTGTTTTTGTTTTTTAATTTGTAAAAAATTAATTTTTAAGTCCGCAAAGATAATCAAAGTATCTGAAAATGTAAAGAGCTGTGTGTTATTTTTTTGTGAACGTGTTTTGTTAGTAGTTGGTAGGGGGGAGTTGATGGTTTGTAGTGATTAGATCGTAGTTGGTGGTTTGTGGTTGTTTTGTTGATTTTTTATCTATTACCCTTGCTAGCTTAAGCTTGTAACTCGGACTTATATGATACACAACACGAGCCGAAGGCTCGTGCTAGCGTGCGGTTTTAGTAGCTAGTTGGTGGTTTGTAGCGAGTGTAAAGTACTGAATACTTCATGCGCGCTATTTAATACTAATTGATAGTTTGTATTTTTGAAATCAAGAGTGTGGAGGGGGAGCTGATCCTTAATCATAAAGACTTAATTAAACAAAAATGAATACCTATATACGAAGCGTAATAAAAGAATTTACTGACGGAAAGGCGCTGGCGGATAAAACCATTGCTGTGTTAAGTGATGAGCAGTTGAGCTGGAATCCGGGGGAAGGGAGTAACAGTATTTCCATTATTGTGCGACATATTACCGCTAATATCCGTTCGCGTTTTACTGATTTTCTAACCAGCGATGGGGAGAAGAGTTGGCGGAATCGGGATGGCGAGTTTGAAGACCTAGTAGTCGCACGCGAAGATTTACTTCAGGCTTGGAATGAAAGTTGGACACTGTTGTTGGATCTGCTGAATACATTGACAGAAGCGGATCTAGAACGGACGGTCTATATCCGGGGGCAAGCACATACGGTTATACAAGCGGTGAACCGTCAAGTAGCACATTATTCGTATCATATTGGTCAGATGGTGCTGATCGGGAAAATTTGCCATGGCTTGGATTGGAAAAGTTTAAGTATTCCGCGAGGAGGCTCTCAAGCCTTTAATGATGGAATGTTCGGAAGGAAGTAGCGTTTTGTCACACTAAGCTTGTCGAAGTGCGGTCTAAAGGAGGGGGGCACAAGGGTAACCCGTACGTATGGTTGGTTTGTTGAGTTTGTGGTTTGTAGGTCATAGTTTGTAGTTAGTGCAAAGTATTTATTGTCGTTAAACCGGCATAAAGTCTAGCTGTACTGCGTCCTTCAGAGTTTCTGTCTCTTACTCAGTATGAAGTAGAGCGTATGAAGTATTACCTACTCCCTACTCCCTACTCTCTACTGTGTACTTTCGTGCTTCTACAAACTACCAGCTACTAACTACGCACTAATTACCATTTCAATATCCAAGCGAAAATCAATGGTGCTACAATGGTGGCATCCGATTCAATGACATAGGACGGTGTGTCCACATCAAGTTTTCCCCAAGTGATCTTCTCATTGGGAATACAACCTGAATATGAACCGTAGGACGTTGTTGAATCAGTAATCTGACAATAGTAACGCCATTTCAATAGGTTGTCACGTTCCAAGTCCTGTTCCAGCATCGGTGCTACACACATCGCGAAATCACCGGCTATGCCGCCGCCAATTTGGAAGAAACCAATCCCTTTGCCATTCGCGTGTATTGCATACCAGTCGGCTAGCCATACCATATACTCAATGCCACTCTTTACCGTGCAGGCTTGTAATTCTCCTTTGATCACATAGGAGGCAAAAATATTGCCCATGGTCGAATCTTCCCATCCCGGGACAACAATGGGTAAATTCTTTTCAGCGGCCGCTAACATCCATGAGTTCTTCGGGTCAATTTCGTAGTGCTCCTCCAAGACGCCGCTCAACAGTAATTGGTACATGTACTGATGCGGAAAATAACGTTCACCCTTGGCTTCTGCATCCTTCCAGATCTTTTCAATATGCGATTGAATTCGGCGGAAAGCTTCTTCTTCGGGGATGCAGGTGTCTGTAACCCGATTATATTTATTGTTTAGTAAGTCATACTCATCCTGTGGAGTCAGATCCCGGTAGTTCGGGATTCTTTTATAGTGGGAGTGTGCTACTAGATTCATGATATCCTCCTCCAAGTTGGCACCTGTACAACTTATAATATCAACCTTATCGTTTCGGATCATTTCGGCTAAGGAGATGCCAAGCTCGGCTGTGCTCATAGCGCCGGCAAGGGAGATTAGCATTTTTCCACCCTCTAGCAAATGTTGTTCATACCCTTGTGCTGCATCGACTACTGTTGCCGCATTGAAATGGAGGTAATTTTGGGACATAAACGTGCGTATTGCCCCGTTTTCTTCTTTCATATACTATAATTCAAATTTTAAAACGTCTAAAAAATTAAGGGTTAAACACCAGTAAAATAAACATGGCGAACAGCACGAGGTGAATAATACCCAAGATAGGTGTCGTGCGTTTTCCAAGAAAACTTACCAGGCTTAACATACTTGTCAGTACAAACAAAAGTGTTTCTGTCGAGGTGAGGCCGAATAACACTGTTTTGTTTGTTAGAATCCCGATAATCAGGACGGCGGGAACGGTAAGTCCGACGGTGGATACGAAGGCGCCATGGCACAAGTTGATTGCCCGTTGGAACTCATTGTTTATTGCCGCCTTTATGGCTGTAATTGATTCCGGTGTGAAAACAATAACAGCAATCAGGATGCCACCTAATGCCTTCGGTAGGTTGGCTGTAGTGATGCCGAAGTCTACAACGGTCGCCATACTATGGGATAGCAATACAATGGGGAGTACCATTAAAACCAATATGATACTACGCATCCAGATTTCACTGGAATTCGCGGTGCTCTCTGTCGTTGCTGCGTGTTGTTCTATGATCGCTTTTTTTGGGAAAGAAATTGTCATTTCTCCCGGGGCCGGCTGTATATAAAGGTGCTTGTAGCTCCTCATTTGGAAGAGCAGGAAAAAACCATATAAAACCACGGTGAGCACGGAGATAACTATTGCCTGCGTGTTGGTAAACATACCGCCTCCAGCACCGACAATAAAGTTAGGCAAGAGCAGGGCCAGTCCACCGAGTATAACGATCATCGAGATATATGTAAGTGTCCCTTGTGCATTATAAGATTGTTCCCCATAGCGTAAGCCGCCGAAAAGGATACATAAACCTACGACTAGATTCATGATGATCATCATGACGGAGAAGATGGAATCTTTGCCGATAGTCGGCGATTCCCCGGGGCCAAGCATCACGGCGGATATCAGGATCACTTCGATCAGAACGATCGACAATGTTAAGATCAGTGTGCCATAAGGTTCGCCCGATGTATGGGCGAGTTTGTCTGCTTCCTTGACTACACCAAAGGATGCTGCAATGATGGCGCCCAGAAGTACCGTAAAACCTAGGGCGGCGGATGGGATGGTCATGTTATCGCCAATCAGCATATGTCCGAAAAGCATAAATACGAGGACAATAAGCCAAACTGATACCAGACGAATAAGTGTGCTTTTCGTTAGAATGTTGTTCATACTTTCTTTGCTTTATAAATATTCACGATGCTTAAATAACACCGAACAGGGAATAACTGTTTCGGTGTTTTAAAAGCGCAGTGTAATAGTGAATTATCACCTTGATTACAGCAGCAAAGTTCCGTATTGTGAAGCGAGAAAGTTTTTACATTTGTTAAAAAATGAAGGGGCCAGCAGATATCTGCTGGCCCCTTCATGTTGAATTGTTTTCTTTTGTTTTTTATTCAACCGCTATGGCTGGTCGCTTGGATGCTTCCATGATAGGGATGTTCGCTTCGGTTGGAACATAAATAACCTGGTGTATTTTTCCGGCTTTAAGCGCTTCGCCAAAAGCTCCAATAAACTCTTGTTTTCTATATTCTGGATATTTTTGTGCGGCTTCGCCCATAATTTTTATGGCTTCAGCCTGTAGGGAGGCTGCTTCTTTCTCTGCGCGCGCTTGTTCGATTAATATTTGTCGTGATTGTGTCGCTTCAGCTAATCTTGCTTTACCGGCCATCTCTTGTTGCCAAACCGAGTAACGTGGTAAGCCAAACATAAGTGCTAAAATAATAACGACTAAAAAGGCGAGTCCGCCCACAATTGCTGTTCCATTCATGATAAGTTGTTTTAAAGGGTTTCTGTAAAAATAAACAAAATATCTCGTATGGGGGAGGGGGCTTTATTCTGTGGGATAAAGAAGGTGAAGAAGTGGGTATGGTTTTCCCATGCCATCCTTTTCTGATCGAGCAATCTGTTTATACCCTTGTTTTAGGTAAAAGCCAACAGCTTGTTCATTTTGTTCATTTACATCCACCTTGGTGACGCCGAGGGTATGGACCACAAATTGTACGGCAGCTTTTCCAAAGCCCTTTCCACTTTCGGTAGGGGATACAAATAACATTTCGAGGTTGTCTTCGGAAACACTTAAAAAAGCTTTGGCTGCATTTGCTTCTTCCATTATGTATACCTCAAGCTGCGGTAGAAAGTCGGTTGGGATCAAGCGTTCGAAGAGTTTGAAATCTTCGTGTGATAAAAAATGATGTGTCGCTAAAACAGCGGAACGCCAGATTTCCATAATAACGGAATAGTCGCTTGGTGTCGCAGGTCTGATTATCATCGTGTCTTTATTTGCCGGTAAATCTAGCGAAAACTTCGAAAAGGATTAGAATGTCTTTGAAAGCTTAAGAGGACTGCCACGTTACTGCGCTTATCGCAGTAGCGTGACAGCGTCTTTTAAAAAAGAACGTCTTTAATCTCTTCTGTTTTGTCGAATACGCTTTTTGCAAAAGGACACAGTGGTAATATCTTGATGTTATTTTCTCTGGCAAAATCTACAGCTGCCATCACCATTTGTTTTCCGACACCACGACCATTAAATTCAGCGTTTACTTCGGTGTGGTCGATAATGATTTTACTGTCTCCTGCCCAGGAATATGTCATTCTGCCGGCTTCTTTACCATCTTCAGTGGCTTTGAAAAAACCTTTGCGGTCTCTGTTGAATTGTTCTACTAGCATAGCGTTTATTATTAATTGTTTAATATTTACTGTTTTATACGCATTACAGCGTACTTGTTGTCTTTTATTCTTCTAAATGCCCAAATTTTCCTGCATTATAATCATCAATTGCCTGCATGATTTCCTGATGACTGTTCATGACAAACGGACCATGTGACACGATAGGTTCGTTTAGCGGTTCTCCACTCAAGATCAATACGACGGCGTCGCTGGAAGCTTCTATTTCAAAAGACGTGCCGTCATTTTTAAATAAGCCAAAATGATCAGAAGGGATAATATCCTTGCCGTTTACGGTTACTTGTCCTTCGATCACCAATAGTGCCGTGTTGTAGTGGGCCGGAAAGTCTAAAGAAGCTTTTCCGTTTTGCTTCAAGTGTGCATTAAAAACATGAACGGGTGAAAAGGTCGAGGCGCTTCCTGTTGTGCCGTTATATGTACCGGCAATGACTTCCATGAAACTTCCGTTATTATCTAACGGGTGTCGAGCGATATCTTTGTTGCTTAACGCTTGGTACTTTGGAGTCGACATTTTATCCTTCGTAGGTAAGTTTACCCACAATTGCACCATTTGAAAATCACCTCCCGTCTTACTGAATTCTTCCGCGTGGTATTCTTTATGAAGAATGCCTGAGGCAGCAGTCATCCATTGTACATCGCCTTCGGCAATAGTGCCGCCACCGCCGCTACTATCATTGTGCGAGACGCTACCTTTGTAAGCGATGGTTACTGTTTCAAAGCCGCGGTGCGGGTGTACGCTGACGCCGCGTGGTTTGTCTGTTGGTGGAAAGTAGAATTTTGAATTGTAGTCCAATAGGATGAACGGATCCATTCGTTTTGACCCCATGTTGTTTCCGCTAGGGATGAAGTTGTGTACCCGAAATCCATCGCCGACAAAGTGTGGCGTTCTTGGATTGATGATTGCTTCTATGTTTTTCGTTGCCATGTTGTTTTTCCTTTCTTGCTTTGTGTAGTACAAAAGTACATCGCCCGAACAGACTTTGCATTGATGTAGGATAAGAAGTTTTTGGTGGGGTTGGACTATATGTATTTAAAGATACTGGTGCGCCAATAAACGAATAGAATAGGGCACCTTTGTGCATCAGTGAACAATTAGGGGAGCTTATGGTTTTGTATATGGATAGTTTATTTTATTCCAAAGAATCTAAATATGGCAAAAAGAAAGGGATCTTCCATCTTATCGATACAGAGCATGGTATCGTCGGGGTATGTAGGCAATAACGTGGCAGGATTGGCAATTGCACTTCATGGTCTTGATATGGTGAATGTGCCGACTGTCTTTTTATCGACACACACCGATCATGCAGTTTATTATGGTGCTAGTACGGCACCTGAGTTATTTCGAGATTTGCTTCGTGGTGTTGCGGCGATCCCGGTTTACGAAAGGTTGGCTTGTATCGTTAGTGGTTATATCAATGATGCTTCCTTGATGGTTGCGGTTGTTGATTTTGTGCAACATTGGAAAGAGGGAGGTGGTAATAGACCTTATGTGTATGATCCTGTCTTTGGCGATATGCGTACAAATGGTTTGTATTTGCCAGCAGCGGTTGCGGATGCTTCGATTGCGACATTGCTTCCAGTATGTGATATTATGACCCCTAATCATTTTGAGTTGAGTTACCTGTTGGGACGTAAGTTTTCGACGATCAACAATTTGTTGGAGGCTGTGTCAGCCCATTCTGTGTTAAGGGATAAGGCTATTGTGCTTACGAGTGCTCTGCTTGAAGATACACCGGCAGATAAAGTGGAAACGGTATTAATCTGGAAGGGAAAGGTGCGGCGTTTCTTGGAGGATATGGTGCCGGTAGAGGCTGTGGGAACGGGAGATTTGTTTACGGCCGTACTTTCGGCTCAACTTACCTTAGGACAGTCTTTGGAAGAAGCTATTCCTTTGGCGAAATCTTTTGTGGGAGCGGTATTACGGCAGGTGCTTGCTGGCGGAGAAACAGAAATGGGAGCTTACGCGTTGCTGCAAGCCTTGCCTGTCTTGCAAGGGAGTCGGGGTGAGGTAAAAAAGCAATAAATTGAAATAAGGTATGGAAGAAAATATTTTAAATAATTTGCATCATATTCGATCTCGTATCGAAAAAGCTTGTGCTGCGAGCGGACGTCGTACGGAAGAGGTGAAGTTGTTATTGGCGACTAAGACGGTGTCGGCCGATCGGATAGCGGTGGCCCTAGGTGCTGGGGCGACTTTGATTGCGGAGAATAAATTGCAAGAATTAAAAGCAAAGTATGAGGCTTTGCGGTCTATGCCGCATACGAATCACTTTATTGGACATTTGCAGACGAATAAGATAAAAGAGCTTTTACGCTACGACGTGGCGTGCTTACAGTCGCTCGATCGGCTCGAGCTTGCGGAGAAGCTGAGTCAAAGGTTGGTGTTGGAGGGAAAAACGATGGATGTACTTATTCAGGTAAATACGTCGGACGAGGAAAGTAAGTTTGGGGTACATCCAGATCAAGCGCTGGATTTGGTTCGTGCGGTTGCGTTGTTGCCAAATGTAAGAGTTCGGGGCTTGATGACTATCGGGCTCTTTAGTGCGGAAGAGGAAAAGGTGCGTGTTTGTTTTCAGCGACTCAGAGCGGTCCAGGAGCTGGTGAAAGAAGCAGCGATCGAAGGTGTGGAGATGGTGGAGTTGTCTATGGGGATGAGCGGCGATTTGGAAATTGCTATTGCTGAGGGGGCGACGATTGTTCGTGTGGGAACGGCGGTGTTCGGTGAACGGCAGTATCCGGATAGTTATTACTGGAAAGAGTAGTTTGATGGCGAGGGAGGTTCGCGTCAGCATCGATATAATGAAAAAAAGGCTGGGGTAAACAATGTCCCCAGCCCTTATAAAAACGGTTTGATTATGTTGTCAACCTGATCGGTTAATCAAATATTAGGTTAGGAGTGTGAAATCGATCTGACGCTTTTCGAGGTCGACCTTCTTGACTTTAATTTGTACTTCGTCGCCAAGCTGATATTTCTTCTTCTTACGCTGTCCAATGATGGCATAGTTCTTTTCGTCCAGCGTGTAGAAATCATCTGTGATATCACGTAGGCGTACCATTCCTTCACACTTGTTTGCTTCGATTTCCACATACATGCCCCATTCGGTTACGCCGGATACAATTCCTGTAAACTCGATGCCGATCTGGTCTTGAAGGTACTCCGCTTGTTTGTACTTGATGGATGCACGTTCTGCTTCGGCAGCTTTCTTTTCCATTTGTGAGGAATGTTCAGCCATCTTCTCGTAGTGTTCCGCATTGACTTTTGTTCCGCCATCCAAATAGAATTGGAGTAAGCGATGTACCATGACGTCAGGGTATCGACGGATCGGAGATGTGAAGTGTGTATAATAATCGAAGGCCAGTCCGTAGTGGCTTGTGCTCTTTGTAGTATAAATTGCTTTCGCCATAGAGCGCACGGCAAGCGATGTAAGCAAGTTTTGCTCTTTACTGCCCTCTATCTTCGTCATTAGTGCATTAAGCGATTTGGCGGTCTCTTTATCCGTTTTAATCGAAAGCTTGTGTCCGAAGCGCGAAGCAAATTGTGAAAAGGTTGTTAGTGTCTCTGGATTTGGTGTGTCGTGAAAGCGGTAGACAAAAGTCAGCTTGTTCTTCCCTTTGCCTTGCTTGCCAATAAATTCGGCTACTTTCCGGTTTGCCAATAGCATGAAATCTTCAATTAACTTGTGTGCGTCTTTCCGAACCTTGGTGTATACGCCAAGTGGTTTTCCGTTTTCGTCCAGATGAAATTTTACTTCTTCACTTTCAAAGCTGATAGCACCATTTTTGAATTTGCGCTCACGCAAGATATATGCGAGTTCATTTAGTTTTAAAATCTCTTCAGCAAAATCTCCCGTTTTGTTTTCAATAACCTCTTGCGCTTCCTCATAAGCAAAGCGTCTATCCGAATTGATCACCGTGCGGCCAAACCACTGGTCATGGATGGTTGCTTTGTCGTCCATCTCAAAGACTGCCGAGAAGCATAGTTTGTCTTCATTGGGACGGAGTGAACAAACGCCGTTCGACAGGCGTTCGGGAAGCATCGGAATCACGCGGTCCACCAAGTACACGGAGGTAGCTCGATCAAAGGCCTCTTTGTCCAGTTCGGTATTTGGAACAACATAGTGGGAAACGTCTGCAATGTGTACACCAATTTCATAATTGCCATTGTCCAGTTTTTTGAAAGAGATAGCATCATCAAAATCTTTGGCATCAAACGGGTCAATCGTGAAGGTTGTTGTGTTCCGGAAATCACGACGTTTCTTGATCTCCTCGGCTGGTATTTCTTCCGGGATGGCATTGGCTTCTGCTTCTACTTCTTTCGGGAAGGAAAGAGGAAAACCATAGTCTGCCAAAATTGCATTCATCTCGGTGTTGTTCTCTCCCTTTTTACCCAAAACAGACTTTACTTTTCCGATTGGATTTTTGGCATCTTTGGGCCACTCAACGATTGATACGACGACCTTCTCGCCGGCCTTGGCGCCATTCAGATTGTCCAGAGGAACGAAGATGTCATGAAGCATTTTCCGATCGTCTGGTAAGAAGAAAGCGTAGGAGCTGGAGATGCTGATCGTGCCCGTAAAATCGGTCTTGGCACGTTGTAAAATTTCGACTACTTCACCTTCGCGTTTGCGACCTTTCCGGCGCTCGTAAACGTGCACTTTAACGATGTCATTATGGAGGGCCTGACGCAGCTTGCGTGGGGCGATATAGATGTCGTTTTCAAACTCGTCTTCCGGGACAATATAAGCCGATCCGTCGGCTGTCATATCGACCTTTCCTGTTACGTATACTTGCAGCTGGCGAAGCTTGAACTTGCCGCGGTCAGTCTGCACGAACTTGCTTGATTTTGATTCGTCAGAAAGGATGTCGGCAATAGCGACCTTGGAGTCGGTGTCTACCACATTCAGCTTCGCAGCAACCTGTCTGTAGTTCAGAGCAGCATTTTTGTTTTTTTCAAAAATGTCAACAATCAGTTGCGTCAGGACTTCTTTGTACGGGTTTTCTTTTTTCTGTTTCATCTGTCTTTCTTTCGTGTCTTAAAAAGGACTTTCGTTATATGAGTTGCTCCAAGGGGAGGGGAGTGTCTTTGCTATAATTAAGAGCGCTCGCTTCGTATATCGATTGTTAGTTTTCCTATTGTCTAAGGTACGGAAAAAAGATGTACAAGGGGATGTTGTATAGGGATTTCTTTTGAACGGATTCGTGTGGAATTTGTTTTGTTTATTATTTGTTTATTTTAGCTATATTATCTATTTGATTTTTAGGTTTTAGTATTTGTTTTGCTAAAATTGTTAAATGTGTTAAGGTGAGTTCTGAGCCCTCTAAGACTCTTTTGTATGGAGGCGGTTGTTTTTGGTTCTGCTTGTTTGTTTTGCTAAAAATTATATATCTGTTTGTTTTGTTTATTTAAATGTGTGTATTTTGTTATAGTACAGTTATTTAATTTTTGATTGGTAAAATTTTAGCTTTTTTATATCACGTTGTTTTAGCTCGTTGATCAAGGCTTTTTTTGCGGAGGTGGTTTTGTCGGTTATAAAAAGAAAATGCAGTAAAGCTGGCGCTTCAGCCTGCATTTCCTAGTCTTCTTTTTGGCAGTCAGCACATAGTCCGACCGCATTGATAGCAAGTGATTGCATGTTGAATTTTGCGGGCAGTTGGATCTTAGGAAGGCTAATCTCCTCCAAGCAATATACCGAGTTACATACCGAACAAATGAAGTGCACATGTTGGTCATGGTGGTGGTTTTGACTACACCCTGGCGCACATGCAGCATAGGTTGCGGTACCATGCAAATCAAATATTTTATGTACAATTCCCTTCTCTTCGAAGCTGGCTAGGATACGATATAAGGTCACGCGATCAATCTCCTTACCCAATGTCTTCTCTAGGTCTGGCTGTGAAATAGCTGCGTCTTTTTGCGTTATTTCTTCTAAAACACGCAATCTGTGAGGTGTTACTTTCAGCCCATTTTGCTTTAGCAACTGTGCGAAATCCTCTTGTTTAATTATTCTTTTTTCCATCATCACAAAGGTAAAATTACACATTTTTTTGTCGATAATGAAACGCGTTCATTCGGATTGGGTGAGGATGGTTTGTTCGTAGGTTTTGGGCATTTCAAGTGGTAGGTTATGGCGGTTCTAGCAAGGACGCAGCTGACGTTCTTTTGGTTCAAAATGTGCTCGGGAAATCGTTATCTTGACGAAAGCAATGCTGGTGTTATTTATAAAAAACTATAAAATATTTTGTGTGCGTTTCTTCTGAGATCGAGGAGTTGTAGTGCTTTGGACAGCTCTTGTACTCCCTTGTTTTGACATTTTCTTATGATGCGGTTCGGGGTTGTTTCTGGATGGATGGGCTCATGTTTTTTTACTTGTTTTACTGGACCCATTGCACGAATATCCGCTTGGGTATACCTGTTTTTACTCCTGTCAAATAGTCCGGTTTCTGTGAGATTGTCTCGTCGCTGCGCTCCTTGTAATGACGTTTTTTAATGAAAATAAGTAGGGGATTTAGTTAGTCGTTGATTGTTTGTAGTTGGTGGGGCTTAGTAGAAAATGGCTTTGTAGACACAAGATTTAACTGCGCTGAACCCTTCGGTGTTTGTGTCTTTTTAGTGGAGAATTCTTTTGTAAATTAGTCTAATTATTGTCTTTAGATCCCTCCACGTGCCTCGCTCGGGATGACGAGAGAGGGAGTAATTCTGTGAATAATTCTATAGCAAGCAAGTACAAAATGGGCTCATTATGGTACTAATTTTAACACTTCTGAACACCTCTATTCGTCATGCCGACGGTAGGAGGTATCTTTAAATCCTATAGGTAAATACCCTAAAATAGGATTTACTACGTCTAAATATTTTCTTTAGATCCCTCCTCGTGCCTCGCTCAGGATGACGAGGGAGGGAGTAATTATGTGAATTATTGTATAGCGAGTAAGTACAAAATGGGGCTAATGATCGTACTAATTATAACATTTCTACCCCCCTCTAGCCGTCATGCCACAGAGAGAGGTACACCTTTTTACATACAAAAAAGACTGCCTTTTTAGGAGGCAGTCTTCTTCAGATCTACACTACGCCTTACGGTAATTTATTCCAATACTCCATGTTTTTAATATACTCAATGGTTACCTTACGGTCGCCTTCACGCGCTGTTGCGGTTTCCGTTGGAGGTAGGCTAGCGGCATTCTTGCCGACCCCTCTGCTCTTCAACATGCTTGCCGAAACCCCTCGTGCAATAAGTGCAGACTTGACAGCAGCGGCTCGATCTTGAGAGAGTGTCTGGTTGTAATCAACAGCTCCGCGGCTATCTGTAAACCCGGTAATTAAGAACTTGTAGTTCGGCATTTTCTTTAAGATAACAGTGGCATCGTCCAGTACTTTGTTTGACTCTTGTGTGATGGTGCTCTTATCGAAATCAAAGTTGATATTCGAGAATAACAAGAATAATGGATCACCCTCTGTGCCTACGAGTTTCTCTACAATAACCTCTTTGACGATCTCTACAGGCACTTCCTTGGTTACGATTTTTTCTACGTAACGGATCTCTGGGGCTCCCGGATCAACTGACCGTGTACTCGCTTTGCTGCTACCGAAGCGCAGCATAATACGTGCTGTGGCATGCGGGAAATTGAGGCGTTTACTGCTGAATGTGGTCAGATACTTGCCCTGAACCCCAAATCCGACGCGGTCGTTGAACCAACTGTTTACCCCGAAACCAAAGGTCATCGGGAAGAAGTTCTTCTTGGTGTCCGTGTTCTTATTGAATTGGTCGCTATGCTGCCATTCCAAGAAGTTACCTTCAAAATTCTCCAGCTGATTTTGGCGGATAATATAGAAGTCCTTATGGTAGTAGTTGACCCCTACGCGGAAGTAAGGTTCCACATATTTACGTTTAAATAGTGGTGTCAACCGAAACTGTATTCCCGGGCCAACCATGGCGAACATTTTGTTTTTTTCCTTGCCGATATCGTTCTCATCAAAGGTCTTTACGGCCCCCAAGGTTCCTTGGAGGTCAATATAAAACCAAGGATTCAGCTCGCGGGCAAGGTATATATTGCCGCCAAACATCATATCCCGCAACTTCAGTTTATAGCGGTCGCCCTCTGCGGAAGAGGCGTAGTTCTGAAAATTAATTCGGCTAAGGAATTGGAAATCTACGCCGAGACCAATCTCGGTCGATTTCTTGTATTCCTGCCTGCTACCCGTGTCAAATGTCCCGGTTTGCGCTTGCGTCGAAACATACGAAAAGAGCGATATAGCGAATATTGTGGTTGTCTTTTTCATCGTCTTTTACCGTTACTATTTCCTTTCTATGTATAGTTTTGCAAAGCTCAATTTTTTGCTTTTGCTGACAAACTGTATGGTGGTCGTGTATTTGCCTTTTTCAGTTGCATTTCCTGGAGGGAACACTTTTATATAATCATCTGCCCCATATAAATTAAGAACCTCGGCAGGCACGTCATCGGCTTTTACGGCCTGAATTTGGTATGACAAATATGCCCCTCCTAAAACAACAATGTCTTGTACATTTTCTACGTGTAGGTATGTAGATCTCTGATGTAATGCCAGGGTCAAAATTTGCCGTAATATAGTCTGGTCGGGTGACCTCATAGGTTCCAACTACCATTCCTGGGAAGTTCGGATGTTCGACAGCACCATTTCCTATCGTAGGTGGTACTCCTGGAAATTTAACGACAAACACAGCCTCTTCTCCAAACTCAAAGACCGCAGGACGTGCTGGAACATTGAGCAGATAATTGCTGGACTCTAATTTATTGTCTGATTTAGCTGACGCTAGAATAGGGATATCTTTTTCGACATCGTTTACGAGTGAGAAGAATACTTTACCATCAGGGCCAGCTGTCTGCGTATATTTCTGGCCTTTATAGATTATGGTTACCTTTGCACCCTCCTCCGTGTTAAACTCAAAGATCTCTTTTGTGTTATCAGCAGGGTCAATGGCGTTTTTAACGAATGACAATGGGGTAATCTCAATTGGAACGCCAGGTGCAGACTCCCCAGATAAATACTTCCAGAAATCATCTAAATCAGTCTCTGTAGGAGGCCATGGATTATTTTGTTTGTCAAATATTTCTCCATCCTTAACGGCTTCAACCCACATTGAATAGGCACTGACACCGTCAGTGCCATCCTGACCAGCAGGTCCCGCAGGTCCAGGTGAACCGGTATCTCCTTTCTCTCCACGTGCGGGAAGTCCCGTATCTGTACCATCGATTTCCCAATTTCCAGCATCATTTATTTTTACTTTAGAGCCATCTACTCCGTTGCTTCCATCAGTTCCTTTTGAAGGATTACCCGTATCTACACCATCAATTTCCCAGTTTCCTGTTGTCGAGCTTATGGTTATTACCGATCCTGGTTTACCCGCTGGCCCCGGAGCTCCATTTAAACCTTCTGCCTTTACACCTGTATCGACTCCGTCAATTACCCAGTTGCCAATGGCGTTAATTGTGATAACAGATCCGTCCTTACCGTCAACGCCGTCTTTGCCTTTGGTCGGTACGCCCGTATCGACGCCATCAATATGCCAGTTGCCATTGCCGCCAATCGTGACTTTAGAACCATCTTTTCCCACAGAAGGTTTACCGCTATCTGCACCATCAATAAACCAATTGCCGTTTCCGCCAATAGTAATCACGGTACCAGGTTTGCCCGCAGGTCCTGCTGGTCCCGGATCTCCTTTTGAGGGTCTTCCTGTATCTTTGCCATCGATAAACCAATTACCATTTGAGCCAATCGTGATTACCGTACCATCTTTTCCATCTTTCCCTTTTGCTGAAATGCCACTATCTTTTCCATCGATTACCCAGTTGCCATTCGTGCCAATTGTTATTACGGTGCCATCTTTTCCTTTAGCGGGTATGCCGGTATCTTTATCTCCAATTTGCCAGTTTCCTTTATCGTTGACGTGTGGGGTTAAGCCCGCATCTCCCTTAGCACCCGTCATAAATTTATAGAAATCAGCCTGTGTGTTTTTACCCGCAGGCCATTTTGAACCTGGATTGTGGGGATCATCGACAGCCCCGCTGGCAATATAATCTTTCCAGATATCGTATGAACTCTTTCCATCATCTCCCTTATCTCCTTTTTCGCCTTTTAGAAACTTAAAGAAGTTTGGTAAATCGGTTCCTTGGGACCATTGTATCTGTCCGCCTTCAACGGCCTTTACCCACTCTTTGTATGCACTCATCCCCGCTGGTCCTGGTGGGGCAAGGATGTCGAGGTCATTACATGATGTAAGATGCAGTAACGTTATAAACAAGACTGCAGTGTAAATTATTTTCTTCATAAGAGTTTTATTTTTATCGTTTACAACAAAATAATTTCTTTATTGTTTGTTTTGTTTAAAATGGAGAAAAATTAAAGGGGAGGGGAGTTTGTGCTTGCCTGTAGTTCGTGGTTGGTTGTTAGTCGTTTGTAGAAAGTACTTCCTACTCTATACTCTTTATGTCGCTGCCTTACGGAAACTAGGCTGTTATGCTACGTTGATGTATCGGATCGATACCCTTAATGTACGGGTTTAGTACCTCTCCCGTAGGCCCCCAGTACCTATGTCCTACTAAGCCCGTACATGCGTAGTAGGATAACCGTACATGAATGGTAGGGGAAGCGGGGCACCTCTAAAGATGAATTGGAGATTCCGTGAATGTGCGTTGGAGATTCGAGAGACGGTTTGTTGGGGGAATCATCTCACTGGATGTTACTGGTTGGATGGATTTTTCAAGGTGGTTTGATAGGGGATAGAAACAAAAAAGCCTTTGAGCAATAAACTCAAAGGCTTTATATGTTTGTTATGAGGTAAGTTGATTATTTACCTGCTGCTTTTGCGTGATCAGCTAAGAACTGAGCAAGACCGCTATCTGTCAATGGGTGCTTTAACAAGGCAGTAATAACAGATAAAGGACCAGTCATCACATCTGCACCAATTTTAGCACATCCTAAAAGGTGAGCACTGTGGCGCACGGAAGCCGCTAAAATTTGTGTTTGGAAACCATAGTTATCATAGATAAGACGGATTTCTTCAATCAAGCCTAAGCCGTCAACTGAGATATCATCTAAACGACCTACAAAAGGAGAAACGTAAGTTGCACCTGCTTTTGCAGCCAACAACGCTTGTCCAGAAGAGAATACTAAAGTACAGTTGGTTTTGATACCTTTACTGCTGAAATATTTGATGGCTTTAACACCGTCTTTGATCATCGGGATTTTTACAACAATCTTTGGATTCAAAGCAGCTAATGCTTCACCTTCTTTGATCATATTTTCGTAGTCTGTTGCAATAACCTCAGCACTTACATCTCCATCAACGATATCACAGATAGCTCTGTAGTGGTTAAGTACATTCTCTTCACCGCTAATGCCTTCTTTAGCCATTAAACTTGGGTTGGTTGTTACGCCATCCAATACGCCTAAATCTTGTGCTTCTTTGATTTGAGCTAAGTTTGCTGTATCAATAAAAAATTTCATTTTGATTGTTGATTTATAGTAATTTAAAAGATTTTAATATCGTGTTTTTCAATTTATGGTACAAAAATAGCTATATTATTTTCAATTCTTGTATAAGTTTGTTCAAAACATTACGAAGCTCCATATGGATATATTTCGCTCCCTCTCTTACCGGAACTACAAGCTGAATTTTATTGGTCAAGCGATCTCGCTTTTAGGTACGTGGATGCAGCGTGTAGCTATCAGCTGGCTGGTTTATGAGATGACGGGCTCTATATTTTGGCTTGGTTTCGTGCAGTTTATCTCGCTTTTGCCTTCTCTTGTATTATCTCCTTTTGTGGGATCTTTTGTAGATAAACATAAAAAATATAGGTTGGTCTTTGTAACGCAGATTGCGTTGATGATCCAAGCGGGCGTATTGACGCTCGTTGTAGGGATGGGCTGGGAGACGGTCTTGATTCTCTCTGTATTGGGATTTCTTCAGGGGGTAATCAATGCATTTGATGTCTTAGGTAGGCAATCTTTGTTGGTTAGTTTAGTGGATAATAAAAGAGATCTGCCTAATGCCATAGCACTTAACTCGTCTGTATTTAATGCGGCACGGATGGTCGGGCCAGCAATTGGCGGGGTGTTACTGACGAATTACGGCGAATTTGTCTGTTTTGGCATAAACTTTCTAAGTTTTATACCGGTTATTATTTGTTTGATGCTCATGAATGTCGTCGAAGAGGAGATTAAATTAACGAAGGAAAGTAATTTGGAGGGACTGGTGGATGGATTTAATTACTTGAAACGATCGCCCCACCTCGCGTCATTGATTATTGTGTTGGCCTTTTCTAGCTTACTTGTCATTCCCTATACTTCGTTGTTACCCGCTGTTGCCAAAGATTTGTTTAATGGAAATGAGGCGACTTTCTCGTGGTTTGAGAGTGCGGCTGGTTTGGGCGCAATGATTGGTGCAATCAATATGGCACGTTTACGTACAGGACAAAATTTACGTTATCGTGTCTTGTTCTCCGCGCTATTAATGGGGCTGTCTCTCTTGTTGTTGGCGTATGCACATTTTTTACCGACAGCCTTGCTTTTTACGGCGATGGTATCTTTTGCTATGATGATGCAGAACTCATCTATTAATACCTATTTACAAACGCATGCTATGCCACACTACCGAGCCCGTGTCATCAGCTATTATGTAATGGCGTTTCAAGGCGTAGCGCCTTTGGGGACGTTGTTGGTTGGTGCCGTTGCGGAGTATACAGGTATTAAAACCACCTTATACATTATGGGTGGGGCAGGAGTGGCGATTGCTATTTTCTTTTACGGCTATCTTCGTCAACATATTCACCGACCTTTATTCAAGTTTTAGACCACGCTGATTTAAAGTGAGCGTGAGCTCCTTGTAATTAATCTTTGCTGCAAAACGACGGAGAATATCTCCACCCAGAATGCCTATCACTGGAGGGAATTCCATTTGTTCGTACGCATAGTTGATGGCACTTAAGTCGAGTATGGCCGCATTGAACTTCTTAGTCTGCCAATGCATTATCCGCAATTCCGGAATAATAATACTATAACTTTGCATGCTGTTTGTACCTAAACCGGTGGATAGAATATCGGTGTGCAACATTTCTTCTTCCTGTATGCCGATGTTAAGAAGCATGGTTTTGTCGAGCACAGTTTTGGAAGCTCCGGTATCGACTACCATCTTATGTGCTTGTCCAAATAGTTCGACGCGGACCAAGATATGGTAGCCATCACCTTGTAGATTTAGTATTTCTAATGGTATTTTTTGCATGTTTTTTTTAAAAATTCTTCAAGAAACTGAGTTTGTTTCCGCTTTTTCGCTGTTGGTTCTTAACGCCTTTAACCTCGCCGGAATACGGGTGCGAGCCGAAGGCTCGTGTCCTCTAATAAAAGATATTATGTAAGTCCGGGTTAAAATCTCAAATTAGCATGGGTAATAGATAAAAAAGACACAATACCTTGTGTCTTTTTTATTTTCCTTCGACCAACTATAAACTATAGTCTACCAATTGTCCAACTAATCACCCAACACCGCATTCATGGCACGAACAGCATCTGCGGATGCTTTAAATAGGGCAGCCTCTTTGTCGGAAAGCTCTAGCGGTACAATGCGGTCCCAACCTTTTTTGTTTATGATGACGGGAACACCAATATTGATATCTGTTTCACCGTATTCACCTTCCAAGTAAACGGATGCCGTGAATAAGCGATTTTGATCCCGCACAATGCTTTCAACCATGGCAGCTGCTGCTGCACCAGGTGCATACCAGGCCGAAGTGCCGATCAATGCTGTAAGTGTAGCGCCGCCCACCATTGTTTTCTTTACGATTTCATCTTGTTCCTCTTCCGTTAAGAAATTCCGTACCGGAACGCTGTTCCACGTGGCATGCTGGATGAGGGGAATCATCGTTGTATCACCATGTCCACCGATAACAATTGCATTTAAGTCGTTCGCTGAAGCATTAAGTTTATCTGCTAACTGATATTTAAAGCGCGCAGAATCCAAAGCACCTCCCATTCCGATAATTCGGTTCTTTGGAAGTCCACTTGATTTCAGTGCCAAATAGGTCATCGTATCCATCGGATTTGATACGATCAAAATAATGATATCAGGTGAATGTTTAACTAAGTTTTCGACGACCGATTTCACAATCCCCGCATTGGTTCCAATCAGCTCTTCACGCGTCATTCCGGGTTTGCGTGGAATTCCCGAAGTAATCACAGCGACAGCAGAGCCTGCGGTACGGCTGTAATCATTTGTAACACCTATAATTTTAGAATCAAAGCCCAGCAAAGCCGAGGTTTGCATCATATCTTGTGCTTTCCCTTCAGCCACACCCTCCTTGATATCCAAAAGGATAATCTCTTCAGCCATGTTTTTTCGAACTAGATTGTCGGCTGTGGTAGCACCAACAGCGCCTGCACCAATAACTGTGATTTTCATATCGCGTCGTTTTAAAAGATCAAAAACTACTATATGCTAAATATAAGAAAAAAATTAAAAAGGATAGCCGATTGCTAGGTTGAAAATCAAATTATTATGACGCCATGTTGAACTGCCGAAGTCAATTTCCTTAAACACCCAACGTTCGCTCGAAGGCCGGTATGGCACGCGGATCGGTAGCGCTAAATCGGTACGTATAATCAAGAAATCCAAGTCAAATCGTAAGCCGGCACCAGCTCCTACAGCCAATTCTTTCAAGAAACTACCCGTAAGCTTTCCACCGGGTTTGTTTTCATCCTCTCGCTGCAACCACACATTTCCCGCATCGATAAAAAAGGCCCAATGGAACATCCCTGAAATCTGTGCCCGGTATTCGGTATTCAGCTCCAGCTTGAAGTCTCCCGTTTGGTCGGCAAAGAAATTTTCTTTACCAATATTTTCTGGCATGGAACTTCCCGGTCCGACAGAACGTGCTCGGAATGCACGTAAACCATTTGGTCCGCCCGTGTAATATTGTTTCAGGTAGGGTAGAGACTTGGAGTTACCATACGAATAACTTGTACCGATCATAATGCGCGAAGCCAGTGTAGATTTCGGTGTTAGTTTCATGTAATGACGAAAGTCGGCTTCAACTTTTACGAATTGCGAATAGGCGGTTCCAAACAACGTCTCCACTTTGTTGTCTTTGTAATTGGCTCCTTGGATTAAACCAAGCACATTTCCGGACGTATTTAAGCCCGCCTTAGCATAAAAGGTGTGCTGCTTGTTTTCCATGCTATTGGTAAACGTGTAGCTATAATTTGGGCCAAACGAGAACTGCGGATCTACAATATGTCGGAGCGTAGGGACGGTATCCATCTGTGCTTGATACTCCGCGGAGATATTGCGCGGTTGCACATATATAATCTCCAACAAAGCAAGATCATGTTGCTTTTGTTCATGCTCCTTCCAATTGTAGCCGTAGTTGATTGTTAACGAATTCAGGGTATATGCATTTCGACGGTTCAAGAATTCATAGCCTACTTTGGTGTATGTTTTTGGAATAAAGCGACGCGAAGGAGCCCATTTGTATACGGATAATAACCGAGGCCACGTGATGCTTACTTCCGCACCATAGCGGAGATAGCTGGAATTTAGGTTTACATTGCCACCGGTTTGTGTTTCATACCCTCCAAATAGCGTGAGGTTCACTGTTTCAAACCCTTTGAAGGCGTTTCGTACCGTCCAGTTGACATTTCCTTCCGTTCCGTTGTAGACTGAAGCTGTTTTAGCCAGTGCCTCAAAACGCAGCGAGCGCTTCGGTAACGGCGTTAAGTAATAGTAGACATCCATGCTATTCGTGGAGTCAGGTGTATCTACAAAATTGTTTTTTACAAACTTAAAGGCATTTAGGTTGACCAAATGACTAATCGTCAAGTTGTGGTCCTGCCGATTGTAGGTATCGCCACGTTTAAAGAAAATATGGTTCGCCAGTACCTTCTTGCGGTAGGTATTCTGTCGGTCGATGATGTAAAAATTATTTTGGTACAATTCATACCGTTTTGGGTTGGATAGCGTATATCCGCCATCTGTTACCTTATAATTAGGATGAATAAAAATATTACCGATCTTTTGTGGATGTTTCGCTTTTTCAGGTGTTTCTGGCTTTAGCGTTACATACATATTGACTTTATGATTGCCAATCGTGCTATCCACCTCCACCAGTAGGTTGTCTGGTGAAAAATAATAGTATCCTTTATTCTTCAGGTCATTGTCAATCCGCTCACGCTCGTTAATAATAACATCGAGGTTATAGTTACTCCCGACTTGGAGTAAAGACTGATTGCGTGTGCTGTAGATATCACGTCCCAATTCTTTTAAGGAATCTACTTCAAAATTGATTTTGGCAATACGATAGATGTTACCTGGAAAGGCGTTGTATTTTACTTCCCCAAGTTTTCCTCTTATAATGGTATCCGATGTGACATAAGAATTAAAGAAACCAAGGTTCTCCATGCGGTTTCGCAGGATATTCTCATTGTATTCTCGATTGACATCACTCAAAAGAACAGGCTCTTCACCACGTTTTTTTAGCCAGTTGCGGACCAGATTTTTTGTGGTATCAGCACCGCCACCGGCGTAGTACATCCCCAGTTTGAACCGCTGCCCCAAAAACTTTTTATTAGGTTTAGGGGTCAGAAGTGTTTGCATATACGTTTCAAAGGTTGCTTTACGCTGGGCATCCATACTATCTTTATGGATGGTTACGGTACCTTTGTCGTATAGGAATTCATCTTCCGCGAGGTGTTTAGTACCACTGCAGGCGGCCAAAGATGCCAAAATAAGTAGGCTTCCGAAATAGAATAGTGTATTACTTTTCATTGGTATTCCTTTCTTCCTCTTCATTTCTGACGGCTTTTGGTGTGGTATCAATCACGCTTTTTGCAGGCGGTTGATTGTTTTTCTCACGTTGTTTTTTTAGTTCTTCTTTTCGTTCCTTTTCTTTTCTTTTTCGGTATTCCGGACTGTGGGTCATCAGGCTATCCTGAATAACTGTGCGGACACTATCGCGGTAAACGGAGTCCATTTCCATACGTTCCACGTTAAACCTGCGTCGGAAGCCGCGACTTTCGGTATTATAATACTGTTCGAGTGCTTTCGAAGACATAAACAGTTCTCGGAAACGATCGTAGCTCATATTAATAATAAAACCGATACCTGTTTCTACAAATTGCCCTTGTAGCGTGGCTTGGTATTGATTTTTCCGATATACCCGTGCAAAATAACGGCCATCTTTTGAGAGCTGATATTCTAGTGATATATCACCCGCAATATTCGTCTGATTTTCTCCTGGTCTTGTTTTACCTTCTACCTCAAAATTGGAACCTATTGTAATCTTAAGCCGCTCATCAAAAAGCATCTTGGAAATGCCGACATTTAAATCGGTACGTGTCTCCGCATTGCCCGTTAGGTAATCTTCCTCTGACTGTAAGTTGAAGTCGAGCTCAACTCCTTTGATCAAATCGGATGCTAAATTGTTCAACTGGTTGGTCAACAAAGAACTTACTGTACTTCGTACCATGGATTCTGTGCCACCGCCGGAAAGACTTTCAAATGGATTAGCAGACATGAATCTACCTAATGCAATAAGTGAGAACAC
Organism: Sphingobacterium psychroaquaticum; assembly: GCF_004421025.1. NCBI lineage: Bacteria > Pseudomonadati > Bacteroidota > Sphingobacteriia > Sphingobacteriales > Sphingobacteriaceae > Sphingobacterium > Sphingobacterium psychroaquaticum. Next base: position 1,262,432 of record NZ_CP038029.1, read on the forward strand.
TTGCTTATTCAATTCGGCTGGATCTTCACGTAAGTTGGATAAAGCGATATTTACTTTACTGATGACATCTTGAGAAGCAATAGCATTGTTCTCATCCAGATCGATATCAAAATTAATGGTTGGCTTAAACAGCTCGCCTGTCAGGATCAGTTTCACATCGAATGGAATTCGCTGTTTGTATAGGTTCTGATTTTCGGAGCCTATCTGTGACTGTACGAGTTCCAAGGAAGAAAATTTGTTGGAATAGAGCGCCGTTATATCCAGTTGCGCATCAAGTGGGTCGCCGTTCCAGACAATGGTACTTCCCTTTTGGAAACCAAAATCTTTGGCGATAGGACCGAAAGAGAAGGTATATTTTCCCTTTTCAACGGTAAAGGTTCCCGACATGGTAATCTTATCGCTGGCATCGATTGTGGTATTCAGCTCTGCAATACCTTGAATCAATAGCGCATCTTTGGTTCCTTCATCTAACACAATCTTAAACTTAGCGTCTCGATCGGTAGTAAGATTCAAGGCAATATCGTAGCCCGATAAATGCGTAGCAGTGGTCATGGAGTCTAAGCGTGCAAAGACGTTGGATCTCGCCGTATCGCTACGGTTCACAAATTTTACTACGCCATCGCGTTGTGCAATCCCAGGGTCGTCATTTGGTACGATAAATACAAAGTCAGTTTTGCTGTTCGCCTTTACGTTACCATCGATCCGTGGTTTGTCCAAATTTCCGGTAATGCGCAGGTTGGACGTAACATACAGTTTACCGTAGAATAAGTCATTGTCTTCTCGCGTCGAGTTTACTGCCGCAAAATCGTTGGTATTTAAATTCAGATTGAAATCAAAATCTGTATATGTTTTCGTTTTTATAGTCCCGTTTAACTTCGCCAGGTTTCCCCGTGCATCTTTAATCTCAAATTGCTTAAATTGGATCCCTTGGTCATTGAAATAGACAGTTTGTTGATTCATCAATAAATCAGCATTCAACATATCAATGTTCAACCGGGCATCCAGGAAGGTGGCATTACCGTTAATCCGAGGTTCGTCAAGATGACCTGTTATTTTCAAGACACCGCTCAGGTCGCCTTCACAGTTTTGAAGGTATCCCATACTGAAGGCTTGAACTGTAGACATTTTCATCGGACTGAGCGATAAGGTCGCATCAATGGATCCCTTACCATCTGGCGGTTGTACATAATCACCGACCAACTGAATATCGTTTCCATTTTCAGTGACACGAACATCTACCGAGAAGGTGTTTTCTTTTACATTATTTACTTTCACGAGCACATTACCAATGGTATCTTGACCGAAGTAAAAACGATCTATAGTAAGGTCAGATACAAAGACAGGACTTCCTTCGAGGCGTGAGACGGTGGCCGTACCATTAATTCCACCGCCGAGGTTCAACATTTCTGAATCGAGGATTTCAGTGAATGTTTCGATTCTAAAATTATTGAATGTGAGGTCGATCGGTGAGTTCATGACACTATCTTGCGATTGGATCAACAGTTGTTGGCCATCGTTTTTCAACCTAAAGTTATGTGCCAATATCCCTGCCTCGCCAAAGCTAATCGCATTGGTCGGGTCAATCTGCCAGTTATCGTAGTTCAACATCAACCCATCTTCGTTGAGGCTTAGGATGTAGTTGCTTTCGGTAACCCGCATCTTCGCGCCTAAATGGTAGCGTTCTTTATCTTTACTGTCCTTCACCCATAGTCCAAAGTCCATGTTGTTTTCGAACACACTGCCACTAAATACGGTGTTGCTCAGCTCGATATTATTGACTTTGATTTTTTCTATCAGCGCTGAATAGTAAAGGGTACTATCGGAGGTCGTGATATCTACCCCTATATCCTCAAACATCATCCCATCGTACTGTACTTTGGGAGCCAGAAGTTTTGCCATTACACTTTTATTCGTACTATTAAACGTACCATCGAGTGTAATATCCTGCATGGATTCTAGCTTCGGGAAGAAATCCCGGATAAACCGCGTATTGCTTAGGCTGGCACTAAATTCAAAGTTTTGAGGGGTATACTCCATTTTTGATGGAGGTGTTCCTTTGGGATTATAATACATATGTACAATATCCTGCATGGCCATCGGTAGCTCCGTTAAGGTATATCGACCCACTAAGTGGGCTTTCAGGAACTCAGAGCGTAGTACCAAGGTATTTCTGTTGGTATCTGCTTTAGCGGTCAATGAAACAGTATCCAGGGTAAAACGTTCGTTATTGTAGGCGATGGAGGAATTGGAAACAATGATGGAACCATTCAGGTGATTGATATCGGCTGTCTCAAAATCAGCAAGAATCTTTCCGTGATACCGGAAATCATCGTCCATCAACTTCAGGTTTTTGAGGTTGATACTATCAATCATCATTTCCGCGTGTATCTTCGGATACTTATTACGCATGTCGGCGGCAAAATCAACGTTAAACTGTACGTTGGGATCCGGACTAATGATTTTTCCGGCAATATCACCATCGCGGGCCTGCACATCAAGATCCACGTTGCGGTAGGTATATCCCATTGCTTCCAACATATTCAGTTGGCCAACAATATGGGCATTCATGGTTTTGGGGCTTATCCCGGTTCCTGTCACCTGCGCTTCAGCCGAAAGGTTACCTAAGACGGAGTCTTGTTTTAAAAGACTACCGATATCGAAATTATCAATGGTGACATACGCATCGTAAGTCGTGTCACGACCCATTTTTAGGTTTCCATTTACAGAAGCATTACCTTTTTCAGTGATGAGACTTAGGTTCGCATCAAAGCCTTTTGTACCTCCCTTGAAGGTTCCGGCTAGGCTGATCGAGTTTGGAAGAGCAAAATTTTCGGGTAGGAGCGACTTAGCAATTAAGCGCTCTATATCTGCACGTCCGGTTGTTAATTTTTTTAGATTCAGATCTATAGCCATTTTGTCTACATCAGGCAAGCCTTTGATGTTCATGCTGGCAATCAAATGTGTTTTATCTAGTGTTTTAAACTCAATATGGGGAATAGTGAGGTTGTCTACACGTCCACGCACATTTCCATCGATATAAAAGCTACGCGTCATAAGAGGCTTCATAACTTCCATTGTCGCTAAGTCGGGCGCAAAGTATTGGATGTCACGCATGTCGATGGTCGATCTTTTTATTTTGGCATCAATGACCATGAGCCCCGGATTTTTTGCAATAGCGTCTAATGATGGATAGCGTACTTTAATGTAATCGCGGATAACGGTATTTGGTGTCTGAGCAATTAGATTTTTGATCTCAGCCCCTGTGTCTGTATAGACAAAATCACCCTGTAGTTTTTTTATTGTCAAGCCAGAACGATCTTTAGCGACTAAAGCTTTCAAAGACCCGGATATAGAATCAGCTGCGTAGTATAAGTCTTCGAGATCGGTGGTAAGGTCGCTGATGCGGATGTTGAAATAATCAAATCCTTTCATGCGGGGCTGGTTGTCGTCGCGATAGATTACATTGGTTTTATTGACCAATAGTTTTTCTGCGGAGACGACCCAGTTAACAGGTGCTTCGGAGGTGCTTGCGCTAGGTGTTGATGTTTTTTTCTTTGCTATTTTAGCAAATAATACCTGAGCATCGGCTCCGTCCAAGATTACTTCGCCAACCTCTACCACTTCCTTGTTCAGGTCGATCTTATGGAGTTCCGCAAGCAGTGTTTTAATATCGAACTTGGTATCCATAGCCGAACCAGCATCCTTATAACCAACTCGTATGTTGCGTAAATCGAGATCTCGAATATCAATATCCGGAAGGAGGTCGTTAGCTGCGTCGGCCTTTGTCTGGACAATACCAAAATCTTCAGCCTTAGGTCCCGCTGTTGCCGGAGCGGTCTGCCATTGCTCAACATCAGCCTGCAAACCATCAATGACTACCTTCGGAAGGCTGAAGGCCATGTTTTTTGTGAGATCAAATTTCTTGATGCTTGTTTCTAAGAGTCGCAGGTTAATATCAGCTTTGGTACCGATTACGTCATCTTTATATACAAAATGAACCCGCTTGAGGTCTATATCTCCGAGATTGAAACGTAACGGAGCTGATGTATCTTCTTTTTTTGGTTTCTTTTGAGGTGAAGCAAAGGCTTTAACAATATAATCGAAGTTGAATGAACTATCAGGAAGGGTACGGTTTATTTTTGCTGTAATGCCTTCGAGCGCAATAGACTTTACTTCCACCGTGCTGTTTAGGAGTTTCCACATGCTGATATCGACCTTTAGTTTTTCGCCTGCCAGGAGGGTGTCACGGGATTGGTCTTCCATGTAGATGTTCTCCAACACGACACTGGTCGGAAAGGTAATGTTTACATAACCAATGGAAACAGGAGTTCCAATTTTCTGTTCCACATAATTGGTTACTTTGTTCACAACATAGTTTTGAACGGAAGGGATTCGGATCAGGAATATAACCAATAGTAGGAGCGCAATGAGCGAACCTACGATCCACAGGATAGTTTTTAAAGCTATTCGTCCAAATTTATTCAAAATCTGTGCACTTTTTGTATGTAATTCAATAAATGATAGTCTTACCTTAGAACGTAAAAAAAGTTTAAATGTTTATATCGACAATAAAATAATTCTTTGTGTAAAGGCATCACAAAGATAGTATTTGCATAGCACTTAAAGGATTGTCGATGAAAATTAACTATGTTCCCATTTTTTTCCTAAATCTAGGTGCGAGAACATGAATATGTGGCGCAAGATATGTCAACTTAATTTCCAAAAATCAATGGTAAAGTAAAAGGCATCCATGATTTTCTGTTTCTCAGGATTGTCAGGTTTGACTAATAGTGAACCGTAGAAGTCTTTTTCAGCGCTTTTCTTCGGTGTGTCGAACTTCTCGAGCTTAAATGAGGATTCTTTAAACCATCGGTCGAAAGTATAAAAACGATGATGGGCTTTTCCGTCTAGGTTCGTACAGAAAAATAACAATGCACTGCGAGGTTCTTGAGTGAAATATTCTTCAATAATTGAAATAATCGTGTTTTTTATTCTTTGGTCGTAGTGTTGTGGTTTTCTTTTGTCCGCCAGATGACAGGAAAAACCGAATGAGAGTAGGTTGATCTCCGATCCGTATTTATCTTGGAGTACGAATGCCGTAAAATATGCAAAGTATGTATTTCCCGATCTGGTTCGGAAAAAGTAAGATTTGCCGTCTTTATGACGATATACCTTATAACGGGCGAACAAACTCGATGTTTTCTATAGTCGATAGGTCATGACCGTCATCAATGGCTTTGGTAATCCGCCGTTTATCATCTGCTAATTTTTTGAAAGGATTTACTTTCTTGTCGGCAGTTTTTTTTATATTCCCTCTTTTCTCTTTTTCTGCTTTCATCGTATACGAATATAATAAAAAATACTGATAATTAAGGTGTTAGTTGGTTTCTTGTGCGCTTAAAACAGAACATTCCCATTTTTTTCCTAAATCTGTTTCTAAAATTGTAGCTTTAAGTATAAGTATGAAGATTTTAATCATTGAAGACGAAGTTGAGCTAAGTGCTGTTATCCAAGATTTCTTGGAACAGGAGAAATTTTTGGTCGAAACGGCTTTTGATTATGCGAGCGGTCTGGACAAAATTTCCAATTACGACTATGACTGCATTCTTCTGGATATTATGCTGCCAGGAGGTTCAGGTATGGAGCTCCTCGCACAGCTACGTGCCTTGGGGAAGAGCGATTCCGTGATTATTATATCGGCTAAAGACGCCGTAGAAGATAAGGTGCAAGGATTAGAGCTAGGGGCTGATGATTACCTCGCGAAGCCGTTTCACCTGGCCGAGCTCCATGCACGAGTTAAATCTATTATCCGGCGTAAAAATCAACATGGTGAGAATATTATTCATTATAAAAGCGTTTCTCTATTCCCTGATGAGCGTAAGGTGTTGGTTGGAAAGAAGGAATTGATTCTCAATAGAAAAGAATACGATTTGTTTTATTACTTCATGATCCGCCCGGAAAAATTAGTACAGAAAACAACCCTTGCGGAAGCCGTTTGGGGGGACCATGCCGATCAGGCGGACAGCCTCGATTTTATCTATTCGCAAGTTAAAAATTTGCGTAAAAAACTGAAAGATCAAAAGGCAGGTATTGACTTACAGGCCGTTTATGGGGTGGGATATAAGTTGGTTTAAATGAAAATTTCACTCAAGAATTATACGATACGCTACTTAATTATCGCCTTTTTGGTGATAATGGCCGTTTGGGCATCATTGTTTTATGCGTATATCTTGGACGAGGTGTATGATAATGTCGACGATGGGCTGAAGAACCAGAAGATAGAGATTTTGCGCGGGGTGTATGAAGAGCCCGAGCTTTTGGAAACTTCCGAATATGGGATCAATCAATTCCGTATACGTCCGGCCGAAGGAGATGAAGAGTTTTCAGAAGAAAATAGATTGAGCAGGGAGTTCTTTTATATGCCATACGACGATGAACAGGAACCCTATCGCGTTTTACGGACAGGTTTTTACGGACGAGACCATAAACCTTACCATTTGGAGATTCGTACCTCAACGGTCGAAGAAGATGATCTGATCTATGATCTGACAACCGCGCTCATGGTATTGTATGCTGTGCTTGTTCTTAGTTTATACCTTATCAATACATTCGTTCTGGGGCGAGCGTGGCGTCCGTTCAAGATTATTCTGGATAACTTGAATCACTACCGTTTTGGGACCAAAGATAAATTACGTCCTATTGATACGAATGTGCTCGAGTTTAATCAGCTCCATACCGAGCTCGATCGCATGTGGCGACGCAATGAAGAACTATTCGACGAGCAGAAACGATTTATTGAAAACGCCGCACACGAATTGCAAACCCCGCTCGCGATCACTATTAATAAATTGGATTTATTGATGGAGGATGAAACGCTGAATGAAAGCCAGTTGACGCAGATTGCCGAGTCAAAATCGTCTCTATTACGTTTGGTCAATCTCAATAAATCGCTATTGATGCTGTCTCGCATTGAGAATAAGCAATATAAAAACGTGGAACGCGTGAGTTTTAATGACATCAGTCGAGAGTTGGTGGATGAATTTCAAGATTTACTCGATTTTAAGCATATCGAACTTTTGTTGCACGAAGAGTCTACGTTCGAAATAGAAATGGACCGATATTTAGCCACTGTTTTAATTTCAAATCTATTGCGTAACGCAATTAAGTATACGCCTGAGGGCGGACAAATAAATGTGTTCCACGTACAGGATAGATTTTCTGTAACTAATACAGCGATAGGACCAGCACTGGATCCTGATATTGTATTTAATCGCTTTCATAAGGGCGAACAGGATAAAGGGTCGACAGGGCTAGGGCTGGCCATCGTAAAATCTATTGTGGATAGCTATCCTATTCTTTCTGTGGGATATACATACGCCAATGAAAAACACATGTTTTTTATTAAAAAATAATTTTTTCCCAACTTTTTCCTAATTCGGGTGTCATATTTGTTGTATAAGTTAAAACAACAGGTTTAGTATATTATGAAAAAGTTATCTCAAATTCTTACAGCTGTACTGATAGTCTTTACAGTTGCTGTCGCAAGTGCACATAGTTACGATCGTGGGAAAGTTATTCCTTTTTCGCAACTACCTGCAAAAGCCCAAACGTTTTTCAAAGCTCATTTTTCGCAGACGGATATTTCCAGTGTCATGCTTTTTACGGAATATGTAGTGAAGAAGGAATACAGTATTTATCTAAAAGATGGAAGTAAGGTGGAATTTGATGGGAATGGTGAGTGGGATGCGGTTAAGATGAAAGGAAAGTCTGTGCCCAACAAGATTATTCCGGCAAATATCGTACAGCATGTCCATAAAAGCTTTCCTAATACCTATATCAAGGAAATTAAAAAATCTCGAAATAAGTATGAGCTTGAAATATCCAATGGATTGGAACTCGAGTTTAACTTGAAAGGCGAGTTCCTGCGTATTGATGACTAAGGTATAAGAGAGGAGGGACTGTTATACGCAGCTTGTCGAAGTGCGGTGAAATTGTTTTTAAACGGTACGTCATCCTGCCTGCGGAAGAATCTCGCCACTGATTAACGGGAACAAGATGATCCTAACATGTTAGATAGCCATACAGAGTCTTGGTAAACAAAAGAAGAAACAAAACAAATTATATAATAAGATGAGAAAAGCAATTTTAGGACTTTCTGCGCTATTGATTGGTGCTGTGGTTTTCATGTCATGTGATGACGATGAGGTTATCTCCGAAGCAGATTTACCGGCATTATCGAAAACTTTTCTATCCACACATTTTAGTGGTGTAAATGTTAATCGCATCGAGAAAGAACGTGATAATTATTCCGTACACCTGGCGAACAGAATTGAAGTCGATTTTAATAAAGAAGGAGAATGGATAGAAGTGGATGGTGAAGATGGAGTAGTGATTCCAACGGGGTTTATCCTACCTAAGATCGTAGCCTATGTAGACGATCAATACAAGGATAACGATTTTAATGGAATTGAAAAAAAGCCCCACGGTTTTGACGTCGATCTCGTACGTGGTGATATTGATCTTGTTTTTGATAAAGACGGCAATTTCCTGCGTATTGATCCATAACAAATTTATAAAGAAGGGCGGCAGTAAGAGCCGCCCTTTTAGTTGGAGTATTGGCTTGTAGTTTGTCGTGTACTGTAGGGGCTGGCCTTGTCTCTACTTACAGAAAAAATACTTATCTTTCCGGTAAACAATCTAAACCATGCAAAGAAATCAATTTATTAAATCGCTTGCGTTAGCAAGTTTAGCAGCTCCTCTTGCAAGTGCTTGCACAAGCCAAAATGAAACAAGTAAACATGAATCAGAAGGACTGCATCCTGCTGGAACCATTGTTCACGCTGTATATTTTTGGTTAAAGGAAGATCTAACGGATGATGACAAAAAAGATTTCCTTAATTTTTTTGAAGCCCTCCGTAAGGTTCCTGGCATTCGTAGTTTTCAATACGGCAAGCCTGCGTCCACAACGCCTCGGCCCGTGGTCGACAACTCCTTTAGCTACAACCTGGTAGTCACCTTTAAAAGCATGGACGATATCAACACCTACGAGAAACATCCCGACCATTTGGCCGCTGCCGATAAATACAGCAAGTATTGGAGTAAAGTTCTTGTGATGGATACCGTCCTAGAGGCGTAGTCTATTTCATTTCTATTATTTCGCTGGCCACCTGTCCATTCCACAGATATTTGGTGCGTTTTTTCTTGATCTTGTATTCCAGTTCTTCGGCATCGATATCGATCACTTCACCTTCTTCGATGTCTTTAATGATTAATGTTGGATCGAGATTATGTTCGGAAGGGAATAGCAGCTTTTCATTATAGTAGAAAACACCGGCATCGCTTACGCTGCTCTTTCCAGGCAGTCGCACAAAGTCGCTTCCCGTCCAGCCTATATAATAATATTCGGTGGAGATGCCACAGGCTTCACCGTGGAATCCTACGCGGTGAATGGCCCGAATTCCTTCTAATCCCATGTTGCCGAATACTTTTGCATCGGTATAGGTCTGCCCACCCATAGTTACCAGGTAGGAGGTCTTAGCAATCAAATTAGTGTTTTTGTCTAATAGTTTAACCTCGCAGAGATTCACTGTCGATTCATCATTGGAGCGGTTCGTGTATTTATTGAAACCATACAACCAGATATTCCCTTCGTTATCCTTGTTGATATTGAAAGCAAGCAAACCTAACCAAATAAAACCTTCCTTTTTGCTGGAACCAACGAGGTATTCTATTTTATGCCAAGGGGCGTAAAAATCCTTGATCATCATAGTGTTGTATCCTTCACTGCGAATGATTACCGGTGCCCCCACTTGTAAGGAATCAATTACCTTACCATAGAGTCCCGGATTGTCGCGGATGTAGGCAACATCCGCAAAGACATATGCCATATCTCCTTTGTTTTTGTTCCAAAGGTTAAACTCTTCATTCACTGCATACGCGGCAGGTTCATCCTGTTGAGCATGTCCCGACAGGGAACATACACATATTAATATAGCTATAAGGCTTCTTATCATGAGAGCGAAATAACAGAAAAATGGATAAAAAGAAAAGTTTTACTTTGAAAATGGCTGAAAACAGGGAGTTTTCGAGGAGACGAATTTCTCTAGAGGTATGCGGCTACCGCCCGGTAGTTAGCGGTAGCCAATCATGAAATAAGGTCTATAGCAGACGACTTATGCGTGTACTCTTTTAATAGCCGCTCTGTACTGCGCGAAATCGTTTTTCGTTTTTCGCATCCAGGTGAGAAGCTACGGCCCATATCGCTGCCGGCAACCATCCGATCAAGGTGATCTGCAAAATCAAGCAGATAAATCCTAACAAAAATCGACCGCGCAAGAAAAAGGAAAACCAAGGGAAAAGTACCGCTATAAGTATCATGTTCGTTTTGTTTTAATGTTTTTGTATAAAAAATTACTTGTGTCCAATAACCTTAATACCCGACTCATTATCTTTCACCTCACGCTCCACCGCAATCTTAATGAAAGAAGTTAATGTAAGAATCACTGCGACTATAATAGCAACCGGGAAGATGATACCAATAACGATCGCAAATAGTAACGGTAAACTAATGTATTCCTTACCACTTTTAGCGGTGATTCTTACTGTTGATTGTTGGATTGCATCGAATGCTTTCTGAAAGCCATTTGTTAAATTTTCGCTGTCCATGTTGAATGTTTTCTTTGTGCTCATGATGTTTAATTTTTAGTGTTTTAAATGTTTGTTTCTGTTTGTATACTCCAAAGATAGGGTGAATGCTGACGCTGGCCTACGTGCATTAGGCGAGCTCAAGCAACAATTCGGTGAATACGGTAGTTTTTTCGGTGAATGTAGTCGGAAATTATCCAGTTAACTACAAAAGATGATACGGAGCTGCTTCGAGACAGCTGAAGAGCAACCGGAAAGGCGGATAAACATTTCCACAAGGTACTGCTGTACATAAGTTAGCGTACTAGCAAGCATGAAGACCACTAGAAAACGGATTCCCCAGTTTTCAATAGGAAGTATCAAGAGCAATAGGATATGCCACAGGTATATCCATATGGTGGATGAACCAATAAAGGTGATAAGCCTGTTGTTGAATGGAGCAAGCCAAGGTCTCAGATGAAATAAAAAGAGACAAATGGCTACGGCATAATACATGTAGAAAAGCCGTGGTGGATATTTAAATGATCCGATATTGAAAGCTACGTTTTCGTACAGGTAGAAGTACAACCCGCCCAGTGCAGTGAGCGCTATGGTGACAGTGAATAATATTGTTTTGGCGCTCTTTGTAAGGGATGTATACGTACTTCCTAGTAGGAAAAAAACTAAAAATCCTGCCGTATAGAGCAATATCTCGTTGAATTGCTTTCCGATACCATCCCCCAAGTAGGGTTGGACTAGGAGATAAACGACTTCATAGCTGATATAGTAGTATAAGATAGAAATCGGTTTCTTAAAATAGACCATGCTTAATGGCCCTAAGATTGCCATCATCAGGAAAACACGGATAATCCATACATAACCGAAGCCTTCTAACAGCAGGTAGCTGGAGCGCATAACATCTGGAAACAGGGTGTAGTTGATTGGAAAAACGGATGGGAAGCAATATTGAATAAGATAAAATAACGACAAGAAGATCCAAACAGGAACAACCAATCGAACAAAACGCTTCCCTAAATAGTCTAAAAGCGATGTAAAGCTCTGAATCTGATTTGCTCGACCAGCATAGAGATAACCCGATATGAAAACCATTAATGGTACATCGAAATTACGAATTTGAAAAAGCCAGTTGGGAGGTACCACATGGGCTAAGACAATGCAAAGGAGACCAATGCTCCGGAGAACATCAATCGAGCCATCACGTGTCTTTTTTCCGTTGTCCATTGTTTTGCGGATGCAAACATAGTTAAAAATGTTTAACTTAAATTGATTCTGTGGAGGTTGACGCTTCATCTAGCTTTTGTTATATTGCGCTATCTTCCTTAACGACTGTGTATAACATATAGACGAGGGACAAAATAACCAGATAAGACCAATGGAAATAAAAGAACATATAATACAGGGCGTTCGAATTGCAGAATTACACAGTGATAATATGTTGCTAGGCAGTGTCGAAGAAGCTGTAGACCTGCTTGGAAATATGTATTACAATCAAGCGGATGCTATGGTTCTTTACGCGGAACATATCGCTGATGCTTTCTTTGATCTAAAGACAAAGGTAGCCGGTGAGATATTGCAAAAATTTTCTAATTACAGGATGAAACTCGCTATTGTAGGGGATTTTAAACAGGTCTCTTCAAAGAGTCTACAAGACTTTATTCGAGAGAGTAATAAAGGTCGGTTGATCTATTTCGCGGAAACGCTCGAAGAAGCATTAGCGCAGCTCGTGCGGTAACATACGCTGTTGAATTTAAAATACAGCTGAAAGAAAAGGAACCAATTGTTAGTATGATTTTGAATGATGTTTTTTAAGAGCGTATACCTATATGTGATTTTACACATACAGTCTTTTGTGTGGAGAACCGCAGTTGTCACCTGCCTTTGTTGCTATGTAATATCTCCGGTCATAGCACAGGATTCTGCGATGGAAGGTGATACTTCAACGCAAGTATCGATTTTCAAACCAGGGCGATTTGTACATAGTTTAGGCGCTGAGTTTCGGTATAGTAGGGTGATTCCGAATTTACCTTTCTTTGATGGTGATAATGCTATGAGTAAACCCATTCGTAACGCTTTTACAGGTCATCTTAAATACGCCGTAAGGCTACCGGAGGGATCCCTTGGGCGGCAGGTGTATGGGGATAGTTATCAGGGGATCGGCGTGGCACGTTTTCATTTCGGGAATAAAGAAGAATTAGGGAACCCCGTTGCGGTTTATCTCTTTCAAGGGGCACCCATTGCAAAATTGGCTCCACGTTTGTCCTTGGGGTACGAATGGAATTTTGGATTGTCTACCGGATGGAAGCCTTACGATCAGTATGAAAATCCTTATAATATTGTTATTGGTTCCCGTTTAAATGCTTATATCAACGTGGGCCTTTTGCTCAATTGGAAGGCAAGTCGGTCTGTCGAAATACAAGCCGGAGCAGATATCTCTCACTTCTCAAACGGCAACACTGCATTCCCGAACGCAGGGCTCAACATGTTTGGTACTAAGGTGGGGATGGTATATCATGTGAATAATAGTGATGAACAGTTGCGAAAGCAAAGACAGTCCTTGTTAGCCTTGCGCCCATTTCCTAAACACATCAGTTATGATATGGTCTTTTTCGGTGCGTGGCGGCGCAAAGGAGTTGATTTTTTTGGACAGCCTGTTGCTTCTCCGCATGCTTATCCAGTTGTGGGTGCATATTTTGCGCCGATGTATAACTTCGGTTATCGATTCCGTGCCGGTGTTTCTATCGATGGGATATATGATGGTAGTGCCAATGTGTATACAGAAGATTATATTGTGGGAACGGAACAAGAGTTTTTTAAACCTGCGCTTAACCGCCAGATGGCGATAGGCTTCTCTGGGCGCGCTGAATATGTCATGCCGCTATTTTCGATTGGGGTCGGAATTGGTGCAAACGCTATACATAAAGGAGGCGATCTTACGGGAACATACCAGACTTTTGCACTGAAGATTGGGGTTACCAAAAGCTCGTTTCTACATATCGGATATAATCTAAAGGATTTTCATGAACCAAATTTTTTGATGATCGGACTAGGGTTCCGGTTTAACAATCAACGTCCTTCTTTGTTACATTAAGACCTTCGTGTTCCTATCCATTATTAACAAGCTTAGCGTACTATTTAGGGCGTTACCATGAAAATAAAAGCTGTGAAAGTAGTTTTTTGCCATTTTTTGCTTTGCTGATATTTTCTTTTATATTTGATTTGTTACCTTGATGACCGATAAGCACTAATTACATGTCCCCCGATACCGCAACCTTGCCCTTTGATTCCGAAGAGAAGTATCTTCTATCGCTTTTGAAAGAGGGGGACTATGCTGCATTTGAATCGATTTATCACAACTATAGTCTTCGAATTTTAGGTCGCATAATTCGATTGGTACGATCCAAACATATTGCCGAAGAGGTGCTGCAAGAACTATTTTTAAAAGTTTGGGAAAAACGTGAACAGATTGATCTTAACCGATCATTTCGTTCTTTTCTTTTTTCTATTGCGCAGAATATTGTATATGACCATTTCCGTAGGGTTTCGTTGGATGATAAATTTAGATCCATGTTTATCCAAAATTATCATGAAGACTACGCGCATATTGAAGAGGAACTCGTTTTTAAGCAAAGTCAAGAACAATTGATGCAGGCTATCGCTAAACTCCCTCCCCAATGTCAACGTGTATTCATTCTTTTTAAACTAGAAGGAAAAAGCTATGCCGAGATAGCAGAGATGCTGCGAATTTCTAAATCCACTATAAATAACCATATTACAAAGGCGAATGGTCTTCTTAAGGAAGAATTACCCTTTTATCAATCTCACCTCGTTATCGTAAGTTTATTGTTGTTTAAGTTTTTTTAATTTTTTTTTCGTTTGGAGTAGGTAGTATTTAGCTATTGTCCGTAATAGCTTATAAAACCTGAAAAAATTTTGATGCCAAGCGAACTTATAAACAATATTTTTAAGCAATACCTTAATGGCTCCGCTACCCAAGAAGATTTAGCCGTATTAGTCAAGCTATTTCAAGAAGAAGACGGAAGTTTATTAAAAGCATGTATTCTCGAAGAGCTGCAACAGGATGTTGCGGAGGCCTCCAGTCCGTATCAAGATATTTCGAATCGAGTACTCCATAAATTGTCGGAAATTCGTCATAAAGAATTGCTGAGGAAATATGCGAATGAAACCATCACCGAAAAAGAGCTTAAAGAGCTTCAGAGTCGCATGGGACAGAAGTCTCCCTCAGGCGTAAATGGTACCATACAACCGCCACCTAAACCATATCATCTTACGTTCAAAAAGTGGATCGCTATAGCCGCTTCATTGCTCCTGTTTGGAGGGCTAGCTACCATCTGTTATAAGTTCTATAAACAAGATTCTCAGGAAGTTTACGGTTATGTCGATGATGTGAAATTACCAAATCATAGTCAAGCGGTTATCACCTTTGACGATGGTAAGTCTTATGTGTTGCTTCAAACCGATGAAAAAGTACTTGCCGCACGCGGTATACATATTATGCGGACAGCCAAGGGGGAATACTTATTTAAGATATCGGATGTTAATGCGATGCGACCTACATACCAGACTTTTCATTCCCCCAAAGGAACATTGTCACGACTTATGCTTCCCGACGGGACAATGGTCTGGCTAAATTCAGATGCTAAATTACGCTATCCCTTACATTTCGCTAAAAATAAGCGGGCAGTAGAGCTGGATGGTGAAGCCTATTTTGAGGTCACACATAATGCCCATCATCCTTTTACCGTTTCGATGAAAAATACCCATATCAACGTTTTGGGGACCGCATTTAATGTAGCAGCCAATTTAAGGAAAAACGCAATCTTAACAACACTAGTCGAGGGATCGGTCGAAGTGGAAACCTCCCAGCAGAGAACACGCATTACGCCGGGTATGCAGGCGGTATCCGATCAGACTACAGGCGAAATTAACGCGCGATTGGTAAATACAAACGATGTATTGGCCTGGAAGGATGGATATTTCCGATTTAGAGAAGACGATATATATGCGGTAATGGAAAAAATAAAGAGCTGGTACGATATTGAGGAATATCAAGTTGAAGCACATTCCACGGATCGGTTTACGGGGCTTGTTCTGCGGACACATAAGTTGTCGGATCTGCTCGATCAGTTGGAAAAAATATCTGTTTACAAATTTAAAATTAAAGATAGGAGGGTATATGTTATGAGATAGTCAGGAAAGATAAAAGCAAATCGGAAGTGCTCGCAACACTCCCGATCAAATTGTTTAGTGATACAATTTAAGCTGATGTTAACAAAATAAACTTTGATCAACCAAACAACTACAAATGTATAAATTCTATTTTTATTATCGTGCGACCGTACGAAAGACCCTAAATCAATGCTTCGTGGTAATGAAGATATTAACGTTTTTTTTAGTCGCTACGCTGGTACAAGCGCATGCGGCTTCCTATGGGCAACATGTTTCGCTGAATTTCAAAAATGCACCGCTAGCCGATGTCTTGGATGATATTCAAAAACAAACGGGATATGAACTCCTATATAACAGTCGGGTTATTGGAGAAAGCAAAAAGACTGTTTCCATAAATGTGAAAAAAGTACACTTTATTCAGGCGCTTAAAACAATCCTAGCAGACCGTAGGCTCGATTTTGAGGTGAATAAGAACGCTGTCCTGATCAGGGAAATTAATGGTGTATCCAAAAACCAACATCAACCTTCCGGAAGTTCTAGTACGGCTAAGCGGGAACAGCAACGTACCATTACGGGGAAGGTCGTAGATGCCAATAATAACCCGATCTCTGGAGTCACGGTCCTGGTTAAAGGAACCACAGTGGGAACCTCCACAGATAACGAAGGTTCTTTTTCGCTGAATGTTCCGCAGAACGGGAGCACGCTTGTCTTTTCGGTAGTCGGGCATAAAGAACAAGAGGTATTAATCGGTGACCAACGCGTATTAAATGTTGTCCTCGAATCGAATATCGATAACCTCGATGAGGTCGTCGTGGTGGGCTATTCTTCTCAAAAAATGAGGTATCTATCGAGTTCGATCAGTAATATCTCGGCAGAAAAATTAAAAGATGTGACCGCGAATGATCTGTCGACTATGCTTCAGGGTAAAGCACCAGGTGTTGTTGTCTCTACGGCGTCTGGAGATCCCTCTAGTGAGCCCCGAGTTTTGATTCGTGGAGCTGGAACAATCTCGGCTAGTACCGCGCCGCTAGTCGTGGTTGATGGCAATATTGGCGGTTCTTATAATCCGGCTGATATTGAGTCTGTGTCCATCTTGAAAGATGTAGCTGCTACAGGGCTTTATGGTTCTAGAGCGGCCAATGGCGTTATTATTGTCAACACCAAGATGGGAAGACCGGGGAAGACCAAAGTAGAGTTCAATAATTCCTTTGGTTTTGCAAACCCAACGACCGGAAATTTCAGGATGATGAATTCGCAGGAACTCTACGACTTTCAAAAAACGTTCTACAATAGAGATCCTTCCGTTGTGGATAACAATACCAATTGGTGGGATCTTGCCTTTGGTACCGGATATGTAAACAACCACAACCTATCTGTTTCGGGGGGTTCCGAAAAGGTACAGTATTATACTTCTGGTGTGTTTTATCGCGAAGAGGGTACCCTAAAAGGAACAGGACATACCGGGTACAATTTTCGAAATAATTTAATAGCGAATATCACAGATCGACTCAAAGCCTCTGTTTTCATTAACGGTAAGGTGAATAAGAATACCGTAGAAAACAGTAATACCATGTATGATGCATACATCAACCTTCCATTTGATCCAGCTTTTGATGCGAATGGGGAACCTATCGACGCACGATTTCATCCGAACTGGCTCGGCCGCGAAAAGGAAAACTTTCTACATTCATTGCTGTACAACTACAACAGAAACAATAATTGGCAGGTTAGTGGTGATTTGAACTTGGATTATAAACTGAGTAGTAAGGTATTGTTATCTAGTTACAACCGTACGCAGCTGCAGAATGGTAAATCGGCTAGATATTTCGATCGACGGACGAAGCAGGGAGGGGCAAACATCGGAGAACTTTATAATGATGCCAATAACTCGAGCCGATTTTTAACGTCTAATCGAATCCGATATGCGGAAGATTTTGGTCGCAATAGCTTGGTGTTACTCGGTGTCGCGGAGGTCGAAACAACCATCTCCGAATCGTCTGAAGTGTCGGGGAAAGGTTTGCCTGCGGGTAGAGATGTAATGTCTGTTGCGACGGATATCCTGCAAAGCCCAAAAGGAGCTAGGGAGCAGGTCGGCTTTCGCAAGTATTTGGCGCAAGCGGATTATAGTTTTGATAACCGATATTTCTTAATAGGATCCTTTGTTAATGAATTCTCGTCTAAATTTGGACGTAATAATTCAACGGCTAATTTCTACCAGTTGGGCGCTTCATGGATCTTGACTAATGAAGGTTTCCTTAAAGAAAGCCAGGCACTTTCCTTTGCTAAATTGAGAGCCAGTTACGGTACCGTAGGAAATGCGGATGGGATTTCAAATTTTGCATCCTTAGGCCTGTATAGTATCACCCAGGAAGCGAGCTACACCGGGCTGCCTGGTGCGGCACCCTACCAAAAGGGAAATCCGAATTTAAGTTGGGAGAAAATAAAATCAGCCAATATTGGTGCCGATGTAACCTTATGGAATAAGGTGGCCATTAGCGTGGATGTTTACGAGAAGAAAGCGAGCGAACTATTGTATAGAAAGCCTTTGGCGGCGACGACAGGATATAGCTATGTCTGGGTAAATGCCGGGTCGGTGCGCAACCGAGGAATAGAGTTCAATATCACATCGCAAAATATTACCAAGGAGAACTTCTCGTGGGAAACAGGTTTTAATATGGCATTTAACAGAAACAAGGTGCTAGAATTAAGTGACGGATCGGCTGTTTTCAACGCCGGAGCCAGACAACCGATCGCGGTTGGTTATGATATGGATGCTTTTAGTTTTCCAATCTGGGTCGGTGTAGATCCGGCCAACGGTGATCCATTGTGGGAAAAAGTGACGGTGGATGCGGAAGGCAATAAAACGATTACAACGACCAATAAATACAGTGAAGCGGCTTCTTCTACGTCACGCCAATTTACGGGAACTTCGGCCGCGCCTAAGTTTACAGGAGGGTTAAGCAATACGCTTAAATATAAAGACTTCTCGTTGTCCGCATTTTTCAATTTTGTATATGGTAATGAGGTGTATAACGAGACGCGCGTTTCTTTTGACAACGACGGTTTGTATGAAGCATTCAACTCAATGGTCTTGAAGGAAGGATGGACACGCTGGGAGAAAGCGGGAGATATTGCCACCCATCCGAAACCTATCGTAGGTGGAAATAAGGAATCGAATCAGTCTTCGTCACGATATCTGGAGGATGGAAGTTACATCCGCTTGCGCAATCTCCGTTTAGGATACAATTTACCACAACATCTATTGACCCGAATGGGAATTGCAAGGGTCCATCTCTTTGTGAGCGCCGATAATCTGTGGACGGCGACAAAATTCTCCGGACCGGACCCGGAGGTTTCTTTGAGTCAGGTGGATCAAGTTTCTGGTGTTTCGAACTTTAAATACCCTATTAGCAAAAAGATCCTTTTCGGTTTAAATCTAACCCTTTAATACAACAGTAGATATGAAATTATCATCTTTATATACCTTATTAACATCTGTTGCGTTTGTTTTAATACAGGTTTCTTGTCAGAAGTATTATGAACCTACAGAGTTTATTGACGAAGAATCAGCATTAAAGAATGAAGCGGATGTGGGTACGGCTACCATAGGTACCTATGCCGTACTCAAGAATGCTGCGTATGTTCGTAGCGGACATTTCTTGATGGAATACCCCGGTGATGCCGTGAGTCAGGGGCAATCTTCAGGCGATGACTTAACGCGTGCCTATCGCTACAACCATATCAATACTTCGGATCACTGTACGAACTTTTGGTCGCAAGCCTATAAAGTGATAGCCGCCGCCAATAAGATTATCGAATTTGTGCCAGATAATGCTGCGCAAGGGCTTCTTCAGTTGAAAGGCGAAAATCTATACCTGCGGGCGATGATGCACTTTAACCTTGTCCGTATTTTTGGTCGTCCATATCCGCAAAATGGAGGAAGCAACCCCGGTATTCCTATTCTAAAAGAAGGACTGACCGATGAGGAGGCCACCTCATTGTTGCGCAGTTCTGTTAAGGATGTTTACTCCTTTATTATCGCAGATTTACTCAAAGCGGCCGACTTGATGACAACGGAGAAAAGTAATGCTTTTGCTTCCAAAGAGGTAGCCTATGCCTTGCTGGCACGGGTGTATTTGTATCAGGAAGATAATGATAATGCGATTAAGTATGCCAATTTAGTGATTAATTCAAATCGGTATTCCTTGTTGCAAGGCAGTGAATATACGGGGTATTTCAGGACGCTCCCCGAGAGCAACCGAGAGACCATCTTCTGTATTCGCCATACAAAAGTAGAAGATCGAAATATGTCGTCCATAGGGTCGATGTATTTCAGTGGAGACCTTTCCGGAAACCCGATGGGGCAAGGTGTTAGTGGATGGGCTGAAATTTATGCGTCAAAAAAATACTATGATTTTATCAAACAAAATCCGCAGGACCTTCGAAGTAATTTCTTAACGCCTTATCTCGTAGATGGTACGTTGCAGTATAATCAAAAACTGACACCCGTTACGCCGATGTACTATGTGAACAAATATTCGCTTCAGGAAGGGCAAATCAATCTCAGTTCGCCCGTTTATTTAAGGCTGGGGGAGATATACTTAATTCGTGCGGAAGCTGAAGCGAAAAAAGGAAATACAGCGGATGCCCTGGCAGATGTGAATACTTTGAGGGCACGAGCTGGTTTAGTAGGTGAAGCGCTGTATACCCCAAGTAAATTGCAAGAGTTGAACAAATCGGCCTTAGACATCGTTTTGGAGGAGCGTTTCTTGGAATTAGCTTTTGAAGGCCATAGAGCGTACGATTTGTATCGTAATAATCGCGCGATGGAACGGGATTATCCCGGCACGCATTCCTTGAATAACACGCCGACGACAAACCTACATCAAAAAGTAAATCCTACTGATAATCGGGTTGTATTCTATATTCCACAAGCAGAAATTAACAGAAATCCTAAACTAACACAAAACCCTTAATATGAGCCTTTCAAGAAGAAATTTTATAAAAAATGCCGGATTAACTACGCTTGCGGGCGTGATCGCAAGTAACCATGCTTTTGCATCGGATGCTTTATGGATAAATAATACAAATACTTTGAAAGTAGGCTTGATCGGCTGTGGTGGACGCGGTTCTGCTGCGGCCGTGGAAGCGATAAATGCGGATCCTAATGTTGTTCTTTATGCAATGGCGGATGCCTTTGAGGATCATATGGAGCAATCTTACGCTTCCTTAAAAGAGAAGTTGGGGGCGAAGATGCAAGTCACCAGGGAGCATCGTTTCGTCGGACTGGATGCTTATCAGAAGCTTATCGATTTAGATGTTGATGTGGTCTTGCTCGCTGCTCCACCAGCGTTTCGACCGGCGCATCTGGAGGCTGCGGTAAAGGCGGGCAAGCATATCTTCTGCGAAAAACCATTCGCAGTGGATGGTCCCGGACTAAGGCGAGTAATAGCCGCTTCAAAAGAGGCAAAAAGTAAAAACTTAGCCTTGGTAGCTGGTTTTTGCTGGCGCTATCACGTACCGAAAAGAGAAGCCTTTGGTCGGGTGTTAAATGGTCAGATTGGCGAGGTACTGAATGCGAGTTGTAGTTATAATACAGGGGAACTCTGGTATAAAGAGAGACAGCCTGGGTGGACTGATTTTGAGTATCAATTGAGAAATTGGTTGTATTATAATTGGCTTTCCGGAGATCATATTATCGAACAAGCGATCCATAGTATCGATATGATGCAATGGGCAATGGGGGATCAATTGCCGCTACGAGTAACGGGATCTGGGGGGCGCCAGAAACGCGTAGACAAAAAATTTGGGAATGTATATGATCATTTTTCCGTAGTTTACGAGTATCAAAACGGGGTAAAAGGTTATTTCTCTTCCCGGCAGCAGAATAACACGGCGCCATCTTACGACGTGGAGCTGATCGGTGATGCAGGTCGGTGTATTGTCGACTGTCGTACCGGAGGCCATGATATTGTTGGCAAGAACCCGTGGAAGTATGCGGATGAAACTAAATTTACGGATGAGAATGCCTATAAGAAAACAAATGCGCGCAGCATGTATCAGCAGGAGCACGATGAGCTTTTTGCATCGATCAGAAGTAACAAGCCAAAGAATGATGGCGAGTGGATGGTTAAATCTAATTTAGTCGCATTGGCAGGACGCATGGCGGCCTATAGTGGACAGACCGTATCTTTGGAGGCCGCTCTTGCTTCGAACCAGGTTTTGTTTCCAGGAGCGGTGTCTTGGGATACGAAATATGATTTACCGATTGCTATACCAGGAATTGACGTAACGATTTAGAAACAATGAATAGAAAAACATTTATACGGACAGCATCTATAATGGCTGGCGCAGCCGCGGCCTCTCCCTTAATGGGGCAGGTGGGAAGTACGCCTGTTTTGGCGGGTGCAGCTCGACTAAAAAAAGGAATAGGCTTTGATATGATCAAAGAAGATCTGTCGTTGCTGGATAAGTTTAAACTGGTGAAAGATTTGGGATATGATGGTATTGAATTTAATAGTCCGGTTTCCATCTCCGTTCAGGAGCTCCTGAAAGCTAAGGCGGCTACAGGTATCGCTATTCCGAGTTTGGTCAATAAAGACCACTGGTCGAAGCCACTCTCTGATCCCGATCCTTCGGTTCGACAATTTACGATCGACTCCGTCGGGAAATCTTTGCAGGAAGTGAAGGGGCTAGGTGGCGATACCGTGTTGGTCGTACCTGGTGTCGTCAATGAAAAGGTATCGTATGGTGTGGCGTACAAGAATGCGCTGGATTCAGTCCGGAAACTTATTCCGCATGTCGAAAAAACGGGCATGAAGGTAGGACTTGAAAATGTATGGAATAACTTTATTTTAAGTCCGGTGGAAGCCAAGAATTTTATCGATGAGATTGACCATCCTTTGATTGGCTGGTATTTTGATGTCGGAAATATCCTTCGCTACGGATGGCCTGAACATTGGATTGAGGTGTTAGGCGACCGTATAGTAAAGTTACATGCCAAAGAGTTTAGTCGGAAGATCATGAACGATGAAGGCTTGCGGAAAGGGTTTGGAGTCGAGTTGCTTAAGGGTGATATCGACTGGCGGACGGTGATGAAGACGGTGCGGCAGGTCGGGTACAAGGGAGGCTGGCTAACGGTTGAACTCGGTGCCGGAGATCGCACATACCTCCAGAATATTTCGAAGCAGATGGATGAAATCCTAAGCTTTTAATCTCATCCCCACAGTAGTTTTGGTACTGTGGGGATTTTTTATTCCAACAACGGTTTTCAAACCGCGGTATTCTCCCATTCTCCTCTTCCCCAAAAGTGTAAACGACCAACCACGATTAATCATCATCTAGCAACTAGAACTACAAGCCAGTAGAGTTGCACATTGGTAAAGTTACACGCTGGCGCGAGCCTGCCTGCGGTAGACAGGCCTTTGACTCGTGTCCTCTTGCATTGTAATTATAAATCCAAATTGTATAGTTTATAGATCTCTCCTCGTACCTCGTTCGAGATGACGAAGAGGTACGAGTACTCTATTATTCCCCTTCACTTCTAACCCTCTCAACCTCTTAACTTTCCAATTCTCTAACTCGTGGACTTTTTCTACTAACTACCATTCTCAAGAAATTAGCCACAAAATTTAACTACACCGAGCCCTTCGGGGTTTGTGGCTCTATAATCTACTCTCTTGGACGCAAGATCTTGCGTCCCTACAACGAACTACCAACCACGAACCACGAACTACGAACTACCAACCACCTAAAATCCTCAGAAAATATTCGTATATTTAACAAAAAGCGGATGAGATTCAGCACTTTCGCTGAACGCCTATCTTTAATTATGATACCAATATATCGGTTGCAGATTCGTAGCAACGGATGTGTTGTGTGCTTTTAAATCTCCAATTATATGATACAGTCTCCAGGTCTTCTCTTTCGAGAAGCAATCAAAAATGAAAAGCCTTTGCAGGTTGTAGGGGCAATAAATGCCAACCATGCGCTCTTGGCACAGCAGGCGGGTTTTAAAGCAATTTACCTCTCTGGCGGTGGTGTTGCGGCTGGATCCTTAGGCGTTCCCGATCTCGGGATCACGGGTCTTCAAGACGTATTGATCGATGTAGAGCGGATAACGAATATTTGCCCATTACCTTTATTGGTCGATATTGATACCGGATTTGGTCCTTCGGCCTTTAATGTTGCCCGAACGATCCAGTCTCTGATCAAGGCAGGGGCCGCTGCCGTACATATGGAAGACCAGGTCGGTGCAAAACGCTGCGGGCATCGCCCCGGAAAAGAACTGGTATCCAGCGCGGAAATGGTCGATCGTATAAAAGCCGCCGTTGATGCGCGGACTGATGCTCATTTCGTTATCGGTGCCCGTACCGATGCGATTGCAACGGAAGGGATCGACCGTGCTGTGGAACGTGCTGTGGCCTATAAAGAAGCCGGTGCCGATTTTATTTTCTCCGAAGCGGTTACCAAGTTGGAAGATTATCAGTGGTTTAGTGCAGCCACAGGTCTACCGGTGCTCGCTAATATCACAGAATTTGGACAGACGCCACTTTTTACCGTGGAGGAACTTGAAAAAGCAGACGTCTCTATTGTATTATATCCACTATCGGCTTTCCGTGCAGCAAATAAAGCTGCGGCCAATGTGTATAGCCATATCCGGAAGGACGGTAGCCAAGCCGCTGTCATCGATACCATGCAGACCCGGGAGGAATTGTACCAAAGTATCGACTATTATCAATACGAAAACCGATTAGATCAATTATTCAATACCAACAAGCATGATGAAGGAAACGAATGAAGGAGGTTTTAAACCTAAGAAAAGCGTAGCACTTTCCGGTGTTGCGGCAGGGAATACGGCGCTCAGCACCGTTGGAAAAACAGGAAATGATCTGCACTACCGTGGATACGATATTTTGGAACTGGCCGAAAAGGCTTCCTTTGAGGAAGTCGCCTACCTATTGATATACGGAAGCTTACCCACACAGGCGCAACTTAGCAGTTACCAAAACCAGCTTTTAAGCCAACGCGGATTACCTATTGCCATTCAGCATGTGCTCAAACAACTGCCCACGACCGCCCATGCCATGGATGTGTTGCGGACCTATGTTTCCGTGTTTGGTAGTCTACAGCCTGAAAAAGAAAGTCACCCGCTTGCCGGGGCACGCGATATCGCTAACCGCCTGATGTCCTCTATGGGATCGGCGCTCCTCTATTGGCACCACTTTAGTCAAAATGGACGCGAGATTGCCGTGGAAACCGATGACAGTACACTTGGCGCACATTTTCTGCATTTGTTGCACGGCACGCCACCGCCACCATCTTGGGTTCGGGCGATGCAGGTTTCCTTAAATCTATACGCCGAGCATGAGTTCAATGCATCCACCTTTACCGCACGTGTTATCGCCGGTACAGGGTCGGATATATACTCTTGTGTTGCCGGCGCAATAGGAGCCCTACGTGGGCCTAAACATGGAGGAGCCAATGAGGTTGCTTTTGAAATACAAAGTCGTTATGCCAATGCCGATGAGGCAGAAGCGGATATCCGGCAACGTCTCGCCAATAAAGAAGTCATCATAGGCTTTGGGCACCCCGTTTATACGATTGCAGATCCGCGGAATCAAGTCATCAAAGGCATTGCACGGCAGTTATCGGAGGAAGCCGGGGATATGACCTTGTACGATATTGCGGAGCGCTTAGAAACGGTTATGTGGGAGGAGAAACGTATGTTCCCGAACCTGGACTGGTATTCGGCAGTTGCCTATCACCGGATGGGGATTCCCACGGAAATGTTTACGCCGCTCTTTGTACTTTCCCGCATCACGGGATGGTCGGCACATGTCTTTGAACAACGGCAAGATGGTAAGATTATTCGCCCGAGTGCCAACTATATCGGTCCGGAGAATAGACCGTATGTCCCTGTGGGAGAACGCTAGAGAATTGGATTTTTAATTATTTAAGCTTATAAAAAATGTCTTCACATATTTTAAACGAAAGACCACAGCCCGATCAGGTGCTGACCGATATTGTAGATTACGTGTTAAATTATAAAGTAGAAAGCAAGACGGCACTACGAACTGCATTTTACTGTTTTTTGGATACCCTGGGTTGTGGATTTGAAGCACTCACCTATCCAGCATGTACCAAGCTGTTAGGGCCTATTGTTCCTGGTACGGTTGTTCCCAATGGGGCAAAAGTTCCCGGAACGAATTATCAGTTAGATCCTGTACAGGGGGCTTTTAATATCGGAGCGATTATCCGGTGGCTTGATTTTAATGACACTTGGCTGGCCGCAGAATGGGGACACCCATCAGATAACCTGGGCGGAATTTTAGCGACAGCCGATTGGTTGAGCCGAAGCCGTGTTGCTGCAGGTGGCGAGCCTATTAAGGCGTTAACAGTGTTGGAAGCGATGGTGCTTGCCCATGAAATTCAAGGCGTCTTGGCGCTCGAAAACTCGTTCAATAAAGTAGGATTAGACCACGTTATTCTGGTGAAAGTAGCTTCGACTGCCGTTGTCGGGAAGCTGATCGGATTGGACCGTGAGCAGCTGATCAATGCGGTGTCTTTAGCTTTTGTAGATGGACAAGCGTTACGTACATACCGACATGCACCCAATACGGGAAGTCGGAAGTCATGGGCCGCGGGGGATGCTACCTCACGTGCAGTACGTTTGGCGTTGATCGCCCAGACAGGAGAGATGGGCTATCCATCGGTACTTAGCGCACCAGTATGGGGATTCTACGATGTGTCTTTTAAAGGGCAAGCCTTTAAGTTCCAACGCCCATATGGATCCTATGTGATGGAGAATATCTTGTTTAAGATTTCTTTTCCGGCAGAGTTTCATGCGCAAACCGCGGTGGAAGCAGCGATGACCTTACACCACCAGTTGGCGCAAATCGGTAAAACGAGCGATGATATTGCGAAAGTAAGCATCCGCACGCACGAAGCAGCGATTCGAATTATAGATAAAAAAGGGCCGTTGCACAATCCCGCTGATCGCGATCATTGCATTCAGTACATGGTGGCTGTACCTTTGATTCTAGGCCGCTTAACGGCTGCCGATTATGAGGATGAAGTAGCCGCAGATGTGCGGATCGATGCACTGCGCGATAAGATAACCTGCTATGAAAATGCGCAGTTTACGACAGATTACCACGACCCCGAGAAGCGCGCTATTGCCAATGCCCTAACTGTGGAACTGAAAGATGGAACGGTGCTGCAAGAAGTCGTGGTGGAGTACCCGATAGGTCACCCACGTCGCCGCGATGAAGGTATTCCTAAACTCATAGAAAAATATAAGCTCAATGTATCGCGTATATTCGACGATGCACAGCAGAAAAAAATTCTTGAGACAACACTGGATTACGATACGTTTGTCGCAGCCGATATTAACCATCTGGTAGATATCATGGTTCGATAAAGCTTTGCGCATAGAAGTGTCGAATAAGGCAAGAAGGACACGAGCCTAAGGTCTGCCTACTGCGGGCAGGCTCGCGCCAGCGAATAGTTTCCGTAATGCTGGCGCGAGCCTTCAAACCTCCATTGGCAAAAGCAATGAACCTTCGCCAATATGCCTCCCTGCTGGCGCGAGTTTTCAACTTGTGTCCTTACCTTTAACTTGTCGTCGTCTTGATAACCCCTATCTTTTTATAAAGGTCTTTTCCTCCTACAGATTATCATGCACAGAAGAAACGAAAGACATAACCAAAGCAACAACCTCGTCTAATTCGCTTCAAACCCCGAATAAAAGGAGCGGTCCCGATCCATACGCACAATCAGCGAGGTTGGGATTTCCCATTGCTCACCATGTGCGCGGAAAGCGGTACATTCCCGCAGAAATCTACGAAGTCCTACCTGATCGATATGCCCGAATACTCCCCCCGTATGCGCCGGATATCCGATTCCAAGAACTGAACCGATATCGCCATCGATAGCCCGATTTAATATACCTTCATCCAAACAACGATAGCTGTCCAGAGCCACCACATGAAGTAGTCTTTGACGGATCACTTCGCGTGCAGGCATAGATTCCGCTGGTTTTATGCGAGGATCCTGCCATATCGTTTTCTTTCCGGTATTTGGATTATAATCATAAAAACCTTTTCCGCTTTTCCGACCTGCCCGACCTGCCTCGATCAGCGCGTGCAAGTAGTCATAGCAGCGTTGCTGCGAAGAGTGGAGCACCGGTAGCTGATCATATACATGCGTCATCAGGGGTAAGGATATTTCATCGAGCACCGCTAGTGGGCTTGCCCCGAACCCAGCCGCATATGCTTCTTCCTCAATCCAGGCGGCGGGAATCCCCTCCAGTACCATGGTAATTGCCTCCAATAGATAATGAAAGAAGATTCGTGACGTGAAGAAAGCAGGGCCGTCGTTTACCACGATCGGAATCTTACCGAGTAAGTGTATGATCTTTAATGTTTTTTGTAACGTTTTTTCATCCGTCTTTTCGCCCCGGATTACTTCTACCAAAGCCATGCGGTCCACAGGAGAAAAGAAATGCATTCCGATAAAGGACTCCGGATCTGGAGACACAGCCGCTAGTTCGGTAATCGGTAAAGAAGTTGTGTTGGAGGCATAGACTCCATTTTGTTGTAAGTAAGGCAAGCTCTCCCTCGTGACCTTCGCCTTTAGCTCCTTATCTTCAAATACCGCCTCAATAATCAGATCAGAACCCGCAAGATCTTCGATCTCTTCACTAGGAAGAATGCGAGATAGCAATTGTTCCCGTTTATCCGCCGATAAGCGACCTTGCTCGACCAATTTTCCACTTATTTGCTCGGCATGCCCCTTGCCCCGTATGGCCTGCGCTATATCCACATCCTTCAAGACCACTTCTAATCCGGCACGTGCCGCTTCAAAAGCAATACCTGAGCCCATCATACCTGCACCTAAAACACCTATTTTTTGCGGATTATACGCGAGCGAATTATCTGTTTCGTTCGGCTTTTTTGCTGCGCGCACCCCATAATATTGGGTGCGAAGCATCGGAACAACGATAGGAGATTGCCAGGCCTTGAGATAATGTTGTGCCTCTAATTGTAAAGCAGTTGAAATGGGGAGCAATTGCGTTTGACGAATGATATCCAAACATAAATTGATGCCCGTATTTAATCCGCGCGTTTTTTTTGTTACCGCTGCGGCAGCCGTTTCTAGTGCCTGTTCATCAAAATGCGTCGGCTGTCGGCCGGCTAAACTTTTGGCCCCTTGATTTATAATTTCCGTAGCCCGTAACGCGGCAGCATCTGGAGATGCTGCGATGGCATCAACCAAGCCGATTTCTAAAGCAGCACCCTCGCCAATGGCACGTCCTTGCGTTAGCAGTGGAATCGCTTTATCACTGCCGATGATTGTCGACGTAAACACGGTCGTCCCAAAGCCAGGGAATAAGCCATAGTTTGCTTCCGGAAAAGAAAGAGACGTTCCCTTCAGGGCAATGCGATGAGTCGCCCAAAGCATAGCAGCCAATGCCGTCCCCGAACAGGAGCCTTTCAGCAACCCGATCACGGGCTTCCCTTGACGCTTGATTGCTAGGGCACGTTCCAATAGTCCGGCCAATCGCCCTTCAAAATCTGTTGTACCTGTTACCTCCGTGAAAAGTGTCCGGTAATCGGACTCATTGCTTAAAAAGGGACTGTGGTACAGGATACCGCTACAATCGACCTCTTTCAGCGTGCTTTCGAGTTGATGCACGAGTGATTCCAAGGTGAGGAGGATATCCCCTTCGGTAGACTGTGTTGCCGCTGGCCGGGGGGCAATGGTTACCAATCCCGTCCCATTACGAATTGTATCGAAGTGTTGTTCCTGCTTGTCTCTAAAATTTTCCATACCCTTACACTTGGCTTTTTGTTTTATTCTGCTCCTTATAATTAATTTGGTCAATCGCAGTCTTAGCTATTATTTCGAGCATAATCTCCGATGTTCCGCCGATAATCGTACCTACGCGGACATCGCGGTAAAGGCGTGCAATCTTATAATCTTCGGTAAACCCATAACCGCCAAACAGTTGCAAGCACTGGCCCACAACTTTAACAGCAAGCTCACTCGCTTGTAATTTCGCAATCGAGCATTCCTGTACCGCATATTCCCCACGCTCCTGCAGGTCACAACAATGCTGGATAAAAGCTTTCGTCGTCGCTAATTCCGCTACCATCTGCGCAATTTTATGGCGTAATACCTGAAAGCTTTGTAGTTTCTTGCCAAAAGCCTCCCGCGTTCCCATATAATCTAAGGTATACTCCAGGGCCGATTCGGCTGTCGTTAGGCTGTGGATTGCTGCAGTGAGGCGCTCCAGCTGAAGTCCCCCCATGAGGTAACTAAAGCCTTCATTTTCCAAGCCTATTAGATTGTCTACAGGAACCGCAACATTATCGAAAGCGAGTTCTGCCGTATCCGAAGCGTGCCAACCCATTTTATCGATCTTGTTAGCGCTCACCCCAGGTGTATTCCGGTCGATAAGTAGCAGGCTGATGCCCCGTGCTCTCTGCGTAGGATCGGTCTTTACCGCTGTGATAAAGAAATCGCCGTAATACCCATTGGTAATAAAGGTTTTGGAACCGTTGACGATATAATGATCTCCTTGCCGAATGGCTGTGGTCTGGATTTGTTGTACATCCGAACCCGTACCTGGTTCCGTAATGGCGACCGCGCTGACCAGATCTCCATCAATTACTCCCCGGAGGTATCTTTGTTTCAGGGATTCTGAACCATGCTTGAGCAGATAGGGGGCTGACATGTATTGAATAACGAGCGCTGCGATAGAGAATCCACCCGAATAGCAGTAGGAAATCTCCTCACAGAAAATCATGGAGTAGTAGAAATCCAGATTTAAACCACCATATTCTTCCGGGTAGTTGAGCCCCATAAAGCCCATATCGCCCATCTTTTTCCAAATGGATCGGTCTATTTTGCCCTCTTTCTCCCATTGATCAATATAGGGGAGGATTTCCTTACGAATAAAGGTGCGAAGCGTTTCTCGAAATGTTTGGTGCTCTGCCGTCAATTGTGTTGCCTGCATATGCATTATAGTTTTATTGGTTATTGCTTTTTCCGCTTATGAACCGGTTCGATTTTCCGGTCGGATTTAGCCCAAAATAGGTAAAAATCACTTGTTTTCCTTGTAAAAATCAGAATATTTTTTCTTCATTTTTCGGTTTGATGAAATTTCTTTTATGTTTAGTGTCAAAAGAATTTATTAGTTTTATCGAAACTAACTGATTGACGACTTTTAATCCCGGTGAAAACGTTACAGAAATATAAGGAACTTCCAGACGAGGTACTTGTCGAGCATTTGCGCATGGACGATAAGCGCGCTTTTACGGCACTGTACGAGCGGTATTGGGAGCGTCTTTTTCATGTGGCCGCACAGACGTTGGATAGTGCCGAGGAAGCAGAGGAGTGCGTGCAAGATATATTTTATAGTTTATGGTCCCGTCGGGAAGCTTTACAGCTAAAACATAGTATACACACCTACCTCAGTGTTGCAGTTAAATATAAGGTAATCGATCGGCTCAATAAGAAGCATAAAAATAAACAGATGCTTGCCGAGGCGATCCAGTTTATGGTAACCGATGCACCTTGTGCGGAAAGCTATTTGTTAGAAAAGGAGCTTTTGGTTAAACTGGAACGAACCATCGCCCTGCTGCCAGAAAAGTGTCGTATCGTATACCAACTGAGTAGAGAAAAAGGAAGATCCCATAAACAAATTGCCGAAGAGCTCCAGATTTCCGAGAAAACAGTCAATAACCACTTAGTACGTGCGCTGCGCGATATAAAAGACAGTATTACTTCGGTGATTCCGATGCTTTAATTTTTATTCTCCTACAGATTCTTTCAACTTTTTTTAAAAAAAATCACAACAGACTAGGTATACCCTATCGGTCTTGAGACTATAGTGTATATACCTAATCTTATGATGGACGCAAACCAAGAAAAAGCATACCTAGCAGAGCTGGCACACAAGATCAAAAAAGGAACCATTACTCCCGAAGAGATGGCCTATTTTGATGCGTGGTATGAACAGCAGCGCCAAGGCGTGCTGCATATCGACTCGACCTTTGCCAAAAACCGTACGGTGCTCAAAAAGCGTATGCTGAAAGGTATTGAAAAACAGATTGCCAAAGAGCAACCACGTACACCAATACAGCGTCTTTGGAAACCAATAGCTGCGGTTGCCGCTTTAATTTTAGCCACACTACTTTTTACCCATATTTTTCAACAGTTCCGTCAGCGTCAAGAGGCCGCTGATATCGCCGCAATACAGCCGGGAAGCAATAGTGCAACACTGACGCTGGCCGACGGAACACAGATCAACCTATCCGAAAGTGCCGATGGTACCGTTGCGCAAGCAAATGGTGTGCGGATATTAAAAACGGCGGACGGACAACTAATCTATGAGGCCGATGGTGCTGCAACAGGAAGTCGGAATGAGTATCATACCGTGGAGGCACCGGTCGGAGGCAAGTGGCTGGTTATTCTGCCGGATAAATCTAAAGCATGGTTAAATGCATCATCCCGCATAAGCTACCCAACGGCATTCAGTGGCGGGCAGCGAGAGGTTAAAATTGAAGGAGAGGTCTTTTTTGACGTGACTCCCGACAAGCATGCGCCATTTATTGTCCAAAGCAAGGGGCAACAGATTCGAGTACTAGGCACTCAGTTCAACGTAGAGGCTTACCCCGAAGAGCGCGATGTAAAGACAACCCTGATCGAGGGATCGGTCGCTATCCAGGCAGGCAAAAAGCCAATGTTGCTTGTCCCGGGCGAGCAAGCGGTCGTAAATGAACAGGGCATCACTAAATCTGTAGTCGATACCGAAGCAGCGATCGCATGGAAGGACGGTTACTTTAAATTCAATGAAAATATCGAAAGTATACTCACCAAAATTGCACGGTGGTATGATGTGGATATTGTCTATACCGCGAAGCCTGATGTGCAGAGTACATTCTCTGGAAAAATATCACGTAGTCGCGATATCGGAAGTCTCCTGAAGATGCTGGAGTATGATTCTAATTTACATTTCAAAATTGAAGGAAGGAGGATTATCGTTTCAAAATAAGAATCAAACACGTGGAAACCGAATAAAAGGACTAAAGGTACAACCAATTTCTTTAGCCCTTACATCGGAAAACGTTCGCTATAGCCGTAAAAAAACAACTATAACAGCCTTATAAACAAAGTTATGAATACACATTTACTTTCTCTGTGGTTTAAACAAGGAAAACAACGCTTATTCTCACGAATTAGCCTCCCCAAGATGAAGTTAACGATTGTCCTGTTAGCCTTGGCCATCGTACAAGCGCACGCTAGTTCGTACGCACAAAAGATTACCCTAAACCGAACCAATACTTCGCTGGTGGAGATCATCAATGAAATCCGCCAGCAAAGTGGTTATGATTTTTTATACAGCAATGTATTGCTGCGTGATATCAAACCGATTTCCGTTAAAATCAACAATGCAACGATCGAGGAAGCGCTTACTATTTGTTTGAAGGGACAGCCGATCTCGTTTAAGATCGAAGAAAAGGCTGTACTTCTCAAAAAGAAAGAGGCTCCCGCGCCAAAGAAAACCAAAACACTAGAACCCATCATCGAAATTTTCCAGCAGCAGATCAGAGGAACTGTTATGGACGATGAACGTAAGCCATTGGAGAGTGTGACGGTTACCAATTTGATTTCCAAAAAGACGACAAGCACCGATGCGAAAGGAAACTATAGTTTAGAAGGAAATCCTGGAGACCAGATTCGTTTTTCGCTGATTGGGTATGCGCCCAAAGTATTAACACTTGCACCTGGACAGACGCAGTTGAGCGCCACGTTGAGTATTGCCGCTATGGAAATCGATGAGACTGTTGTTACGGCGCTCGGTATCCGTCGCGAAGAACGGGCACTAGGGTATGCCGTGTCGGAAGTGAGTGGAGAGGGACTTAAGAAAGCGCGTGAAACGAATGTGATCAACTCACTCGCCGGTAAAGTCCCGGGATTGATCATCAACAGTACGGCGGGTGGACCGGCCGGTTCGGCGCGGGTTATTATCCGCGGAAATACAACGGTTACCGGAAACAACCAACCGCTTTACGTGGTAGATGGGGTGCCTATCGATAACTCCAATTATGGAAGCACAGGGTCTGGACAATTTGCGGAGGGTTATGATATGGGGGATGCTATATCGGCGATTAATCCAGATGATATCGATAAAATATCGGTGCTAAAAGGACCTTCTGCTTCGGCGCTTTATGGTACCCGTGCCGCCAATGGGGTTATCCTCATCACCACAAAGAAGGGAACCAGAAACCAAGCGCTGGGCATTGAGTTTAATAGTACTTCTTCCTTTGAAACACAGCTAACAACCTATGATGGATATCAGCATTTATACGGCCAAGGAACAAAACAAAATATACCAAATTCCGTGGTGCAAGCTCGTACTACCTTGTTCCAAAATTTTGGAGCACGTTTGGATCCCGATGTGTTGGTCGACTCCTACGACGGTGTAAAGCGTCCATATGCTTACATCAAGGATAATATCGGCGGTTTTTTTCGTACAGGATCGACCTTTAGTAATAATTTGTCTTTTACAAATGGCAATGAAAATTCTTCATTCCGCTTTTCAGCGGCTGATCTTCGGGTGAATGATATTATTCCTTCGAGCGGACTTCGTCGCAATACATTTACCTTGAATGGTACCTCCAAATTTGGTTCTAAACTAACATTGGAAGCGCGTGCTATGTATTTAAATGAGCATGTTAAAAATCGCCCTGCATTGGCCGATAGCCCGAGTAACATCGGAAACTCCTTTATCGGTTTGGCAAGTAATGTGGATCAGTCGCTTTTTGCAAACACATTTAAAAATCCAGATGGATCCTACATTGAATGGGGCGGAGGCGCATATCGTTTAAACCCTTATTGGGTGCTTAATGAGATGTATAATAAAAGTGATAAAGACCGTCTAATGGGGTCGGCTCAACTTAATTATAATGCGACCTCTTGGTTGAATCTCCAGGGACGCGCTTCTACGGATATTACCTTTCTTGATTTTGAGCGATTTAATCCCCGGACGACCCCTGGTTTTGTAACAGGAGCGCTAGAGCAGATGGATCGTAAATTTGTGACCACCGAAGCGGATGTGTTGGTCACGGCACAAAAGAAGCTGACGCCTGATTTACACCTAACAGCACGTCTGGGCGGGAGTATTTCACGCGTAAATAACAAAGGTCAGCAAATGCTTTTCACGAGTATGACCGCGAGAGATGCCGTTACACCGACGAGCTTTACCGATAAAAGTATTGTGCCAAGTAGCTATGTGAGACACCTCAACTCGATGTACGGACTCCTCTCGTTAGGTTATAAATCTTTCTTGTATGTGGATGCCAGTATCCGTCGTGATGCATCTTCCACACTTCCGGTAGAAAACAATAGCTATGTGTACCCGTCTGTTTCCTCCAGCTTTGTGTTTAGCGATGCTTTTAAAATTGATAAGCGTATCCTTTCATTTGGTAAGCTTAGAGCATCGGCCGCAGAGGTTGGGGGAGATACGGAGGCTTACCTCTTGGATCTATATTATTCCATCAACCCACTTTCTTTTAAAGGGCAGGCTTTTGGGAGTGTTAATACGCAGAATCTGCCACCTAAAAATTTGCTCCCTACACGGACTCGCTCTTTTGAGGTTGGTACGGAGCTGAAGTTTTTGAATAACCGTATAGGGTTGGATGTAACGTATTATACCCAAAAATCAAGAGACCAGATTAATGCGGTACCTATCGCATTTTCTTCGGGATTTGATCGGGAGTTAATCAATGCCGGTGTTGTATCCAATAGAGGTGTGGAGATTATGTTGAATAGTTCGCCCATTCAAAAGGAAAACTTTCAATGGGACCTCAGTGTCAACTTTGCACGAAATAAGAATGTGGTTGAATCCCTTTCTGATCGGGTTCCATTCTTAACCTTGTCGGATGCCCGCTGGATGAGTGTGGCCGTGGTCGCTAAGCCAGATGCACCTTATGGATCGATTTTGGCATTCGATGAACAGCGTGATCCACAAGGTAACTTGATCTTGGACCCTATTACGCTGTTGCCTTTGCAATCCACGGAGCGTCAGTTGGTCGGGAAAGGGATTTTTGATTGGACAGGTGGTATAAACAGTTCGGTTCGTTATAAAGACTTTAGTCTTGGGTTTATTATTGATGTCAAATATGGCGCTGATATGTTTTCTATGACAAACCTCTTCGCCGCTAGCCGCGGTAGTTTGGAAACTACCTTGGAAGGACGTGATGAATGGATTAAATCAGAAGAAGATCGTCAAGCTGCCCATATGACGAGTGACGATTGGGCGAAGGCCGGTATGGTTCGTGGACTCGTCCCTAAAGGGGTAATCCGCACGATTGACGGAAATGGTAATGAAGTGTTTACCGAGAATGCACGAGCGGTAGATCCATCGGTATACTGGGCACAGATTGTTCAGGACGGTGGTGTGGCTCGCCCATATATATACGACGCATCGTATGTGAAAATGCGTGAGATTACTTTCGGCTATAGTATCCCAAGTACGCTGACCAAGCGCTGGGGCATTCAGGGGATGCAGGTCAGTGTCGTGAGTAGAAACCCGTTTATTTTGTTTAAGGATGTACCGAATATCGATCCAGATTCCAATTATAATAACGGTAACGGACAAGGTCTGGAGTATGGTTCTTTGCCAACACGTAAGAGCTGGGGGGTAAATTTAAATTTCAGGTTTTAGGTCTATGTATTGCGTCCGCACTTCTGCTTTTTCTGCATGAAATATCGGCGCTTAAATGTTATGAAAATGAAAGCAAAATCAATTATAACTGTTTTTATAGCGTGCTGTTTAACAACAGTATCCTGCAATAAATTTGGTGATACCAATATTGATCCGACACGCTCCAGTGATCTGGATCCATCCTTACAGTTGACTAATACGCAACTGCGCTTTTCCGGTGACTTGGAGTCAAATGAGAAAGTTCACCTTTGTCTTACCATGCCCATTGTTCAACATGTGGGGGGAATCTGGGCGAACCGTTGGGGACAGATGTATATCTATAATCGGCAGTATCTGTCGTCGTTATGGGATTTCGCCTACCGTAGTGGTGTGGTGAACATGGTTTCCGCGGTAGAAAGAACGGCCAATGATCCGGAACAAAGCAACCTGAATGCGGTATGCCGTATTATGAAGGTGTATGAGTTTGCGAGACTTACCGATATGTATGGTGATATTCCGTACTCGGAGGCAGGAAAGGCGTATATCGACCGGGTGACGCGTCCTAAATTTGATCGCCAAGAGGATATCTATAACGATTTCTTTACGGAGTTGAAGGCAGCAGCGGAGCAGTTAGATCCATCTAAAGATCAGGTGCGTGGTGATCTCTTCTATAAAGGAGATATCGAATCCTGGAAAAAATTTGCCAACTCTTTGCGTTTGCGCTATGCGATGCGCTTGGTGAAGATCAATCCCGAGAAAGCACGTCAAGAAGCTGCTGCTGCATTTGAGGCGGGTGTTTTTACAAGCAATGCAGACATCTGTTTGTTGCATCATGAAGATATCCAAAATACCTATGCCGATATGCGCGGAAATGGACTCTCCGCGGCCATCGGACAGTCGGAAGTATTGCCGCGCGTGAGCCGTACTTTAGTAGAGCAGCTCCAAAGTACAAACGACCCGCGCATGCCGCACTTCTTACGCTACTACATCGATATCATCAACCGCCCATTTGATCGTATTGATATTACCGAACAGGTAAAAGCTCAGATTGGATACTATGGCGTGAAGCCAACCGACTATATTTGGGATGATTGGTTAAACCCGATGAAGATTCAACTCCCGAATGGCAAAACGATTGAAATCGTAAACAACGACCAAAAAGTACAGTTAGCTAATTTCTTGATCCGTAATAATGCACCATTCCTGCATATGACCTATGCGGAGGTGTCATTTTTATTGGCGGAAGCAAGCGTACGTTGGGGAGGTAATTGGGGTGGGACCGCAGCCACACATTATGCCAACGGAATGCGGGCTTCCATCAAACACCTAAGTCTGTATCCAGGCGGACCGAATATTGAGGATCAGCAGATCAACACCTTCATTCAGGGCAATAGTCTGATCCCGGGGCGTGAAATAGAATTGATCAATAAGCAGTTGTGGATTACTTTTTTAATGAACGGTACAGAAGCGTTTGCAAACTGGCGCAGAACTGGGTTTCCAGCATTGACGCCTGGACTTACGGGAGAGTCTACGACAAATCAGATTCCGCGTCGTTTGGAATACCCGATCAATGAAACTGAACAGAATCGGGCGAATGTTGCTCCGGCAATTGAAGCGCTTGGACCAGGAGGAGATACATGGACAAATCGTGTTTGGTGGGATAAGCCATAAACCTAAAAGAAAGAAAAAATGAAAAGATATATCTTGCTTTTGATCAGTTGTTTGCATTTGCTTACGGCCTGTGGCAAAGAGCATACAACCACAGAGAACCCGCCGCGTAAGGCCTTTGTTGTTGGGTATTTATTCGCCAACACCGGATTGCTTGAAGCAGCGAAGAAATTAGATTTTACGAAAATTACACACCTTAATATTGCGTTTATCAATCCAGATGCAACAGGCACATTTCCGACTGTTCTAGGGTTGAGCGAGACCGTCAAGTTAGCGCATCAGCATGATGTCAAGGTATTTGCTTCTTTTGCTGGTGGAAGTCCGCCCGAACACCTTAAGGATTTATTGAAGCCGGCGAAGCAAAAAGCTTTGATTGTGAATTTCGGAAAATTAGTGGATACCTATAGTTTGGATGGTATTGATGTGGATTTGGAAGGAGACTTTATCGATGAGAACTATGAATCCTTTGTGGTGGGACTATCGGACCTCTTGCGGGCAAAGAAAAAGCTAATGACCGCAGCTGTAGCAACATGGACCTCGAACCGGATAACTGATAAGGCGTTGGCGCGTTATGATTTAGTGCATATCATGTCTTACGATTATACCGGACCATGGAATAAATCGAATGCAGGCCCACACGCGACCTATGCGCATATGGTAAAAGATTTTACGCATTGGCGCGATGTACGTCAGGTGGCACCTGAGAAATTAGTTATCGGACTACCATTTTATGGGTATGGCTTTGGTCCCAGTATCGCGGATGATATCACCTATAAAGCTTTGGTTGCGCAATATCCTGAGGCGGTTCATACCGATGAAATTGTAATTCCGCAGCAGGGTACTTTTTATTACAATGGAGCGGCAACCATAGCAAGCAAAGCGATCTACGCAAGGGAACAAGGGGCAGGTGGTGTAATGGTCTGGCATCTTCTGGGCGATGCGGATGCACCACATGCGTTGCTCCAGATTATTCAAGATAACCTATACCCCACGAACAAGTAGATGAGGACGATGGATTTTAAAATAAAAAAAATGAAAAAAATTGTAGCAACTGTGGCCTTGGTGATCTGTTTATTTCAGCTCGGCTGTTCCGATAAAGATAATACGTTTGAGGGTAATTTTTACCCCCGGATATTTGATAACGCCAATACTTTTACTTCCCCTAATCGAATATTGAAAGAAGGGGAGACGGTACATTTTGGAAAACTGGTGTTTTCGCCATCTCCAAGCAAAGGGATGGATATCAGTTGGAAAGTCAATGGGCAACATGTGTCGAGCGACACCTCCTTTACTTTTACCCCGCCAAATGGTGGGGGCGAGTTTAAGGTGACGTTGGAAGCATCGTTTCAAGGGAATACATCCACCCGTATCGTTAATGTGCTCGTTAGCCCTGGGAATTATACGCCGAAACCGTTCGATCAGGTCGCTTTATCTTATCTGACAGATAAGGGAAATGCTTCTTTTGTTGACTGGAACCAAGTAACGCATGTCGCCTTTAACGGTGCACGCGTCTTGCCTGAAGGTGGCGTTGATTTTTCGAAAGGTGACCTCAATCAGATCATGGATGAATTGGTCGCTCGCTCGCATATCAAAGGTATTCCAACTCTTTTGAGTGTGTCGGGACGCCTCTCAGGCGTGGATGGATGGGCATTATACAATAACAATGATTTCGGTAGTGTAATTTCCGATCCTGTTTTGATGCCAAAGTTGGTCAGCACGTTGGCAGCTTATGTCAATAGCAAAAATATAGATGGAATCGATATTTTAATGACCGACCTAAGTAATGATGATGCGGCTATTTCTGGTCGCAATGCAGCAGCCGTAGGGCCATTTATCAATGCTTTAAAGGCTGCGTTAAAACCTGGGTCTCTGGTGACAGCAACAGTAACGACCAATTATCTACACTGGAACTATACGGATCTTTCTAAAGCCGATTGGATACACGTTCGGAGTTATGACGACGGAGCACATGTTGGGCCTGGGGCACCTTTGGGACAGTCTTCATCGCTCGCTTTCCTAAAGACTGCGGCGGCAACATGGGTTAATAAGGGGTATGCGAAGAATAAGTTGGTACTTGGCATTCCGGCTTATGGTATTCGTTATGACGCATTGGATGCCAATGGAAACAACTTGGGATGGGGATCTTATTCGAGTGTTAGTTTTGCAGATATCTTGAGCGAGAGTAAGGACCCCGATGCGTATAAAAAAGAATATATAGCGAATATCGGAAAAGGGGTGTACTATAATGGCACAACCATCGTCAAAGAAAAGGCCGATTACATCAAAGCAGAAGGCTTTAAGGGGGCATACCTGTGGGCAGGCGATTACGATGTAAAGGATAGTCGCTCTTTGATGGCAACAATTAAAGCGAACCTCAAGTAAATAAATAAAATGGCGACAACTACAGTAAACCGGTTTCTAGCGATAGATGTGCTTCGAGCAACAACGATGTTCTTCATGATTTTTGTCAACGATATTTGGACCCTCTCCAATATTCCGAGTTGGATTGGGCATGTTGCAGCGGATGTGGATGGAATGGGGTTTTCGGATATAATCTTTCCGCTATTTCTGTATATTGTTGGGTTGTCTATTCCATACGCGATCGCGAATAAAATAGCTAAGGGAGCGTCTACATATGCTGTGTTAATGCATATTGCAACACGCACCATCGCGCTCTTGGTGATGGGGGTATTTCTGGTCAATGCAGAAAACTATAACGAAGGGGCGTACCTCCATAAATCGTGGTGGGTTTGTTTGTTGATCCTTAGTTTTTTTCTCCTATGGCGCGTCTATCCCAAGAATATGAAGCATATCTTCTGGTACCGTATTGCTGGCGTGGTCCTGTTACTTGGTTTAGCATTTATTTTTGAAAGAAACGACGGTGCACGTGGTATACCTGCAATGGGTGTCTACTGGTGGGGAATTTTAGGTCTTATTGGCTGGGGGTACCTCTGCGCGGGATTGGTTTATCTGTTTTTCTACCGTCATACTTGGGTATTGGTGGTATCGACATTACTTTTCTTCGGCTTTACAGTTGCTGGAGAATATGATTTTTGGGCGCAGTTTGGTGCACTGCGCCCGTATCTGTGGTTGGCCGAAAATAGCACGATGGCTGCCTTCTGTATGCTAGGTGTTCTTTCCACTGTTGCTTATAATAAGTTGAAGGATAAACCGCTTGCGTTCTATGCTGGCGGAACAGCGGTAGCTGTCGTGCTTTTGGTCGCAGGCATGTTAACGCGACCCATATGGGGGATCTCTAAGATTCACGCTACACCTTCCTGGCTGATGCTGTGTGGAGGGATAGGGATACTGTTGTTTCTTGTTACGGTTTATCTCACCAAAGGAAAGACTCACATAGGCTGGTATAACTCGATTCGCGCGGCGGCTTCCAGTACGCTTACCTGCTATCTGGTGCCGTATGTGTTCTATGCGCTGCTGGCCCCAGTGTATACACAGCTTCCAGCCTTTATGACGACAGGAGTGGTCGGAATCGTAAAGTCGTTATTGTTTGCGTGGCTCATCATACAAATAACCGCTCAGATGGAAAAGCGATCATGGAAATTGAAAATTTGATTTTAGTTGATAGATTGTAGTTTTTAGTTCGTAGAACCACAGGGGGTGTGGGGAGTTTGTGGT
The DNA here is from genome assembly GCF_004421025.1 of Sphingobacterium psychroaquaticum. Classification (NCBI taxonomy): domain Bacteria; kingdom Pseudomonadati; phylum Bacteroidota; class Sphingobacteriia; order Sphingobacteriales; family Sphingobacteriaceae; genus Sphingobacterium; species Sphingobacterium psychroaquaticum. The sequence continues at coordinate 1,304,283 of NZ_CP038029.1, forward strand.
TTTTAGATTTTAGTTTGTCGAGGTCTAAGTACTATTCAAGATTAGTTTACCTATATAGTTGATAGATATCTCCTGTCGTCGATATGACGAGGAGGGCAAGACACTACCAACCACCAACTACCCACCACCAACTACGAACTAATTGAAAAGAATTTCTTTCGTTGAATGGCTCTTTTTTCTTTACCTTTAACCTGTATCGGTGTTGGCTACTGTGCTATTGTTTTGCACGAAGTCAAGTCGACTCCCTATTATAAACGAAAGAAATTAAGATGTCAAAAAAGGTTTTTATTGTTGCGGCACAGCGTACCGCTATCGGAAGTTTTGGAGGGGCACTTTCCAGCTTATCTGCTACAGAATTAGGTGGTCAGTGTGTTTCAGCGACGCTAGGTAGTGTCGGACTATCAGGAAATGAGGTGGACGAGTTGCTGATGGGCTGTGTGTTGCAAGCAAATTTAGGGCAAGCACCAGCGCGACAAGTATCGAAGTTTGCCGGGTTACCGGATAGTGTGATAGCCACGACCATCAATAAAGTATGCGCGAGTGGGATGAAAGCTGTGGCGCAGGGTGTTCAGGCGATTCGCCTCGGAGATGCCGAGGTCGTTGTTGCGGGGGGAATGGAAAGCATGAGCCAAGTACCTTACTATGTTACTTCCGCACGCTGGGGAGCGAAGTACGGTCACCAACCCTTGTTGGACGGTCTTCAAAAGGACGGATTGAGCGACGCCTATAGCCAAGATGCGATGGGCGCTTTTGGTGAACTGTGTGCGGATAAGTATGGAATAGACAGAGCCGCCCAAGATGCGTATGCTATTCGTTCCTATAAACGTAGTGCAAAGGCATGGGCAGATAGTAAGTTTTCCAATGAGGTCGTTCCGACTACGGTCGTGACGCGCAAAGGAGAACAGGTCGTCGCGCACGATGAGGAGTATACACTGGTTAATTTCGATAAGATAGCAAATTTGAAATCTTCGTTTAAAAAGGAAGGAACGATTACAGCAGCAAATGCTTCCACACTTAGCGACGGAGCGGCAGCGTTGATCCTGATGGGCGAAGAAAAAATGAATAGCCTCGGGCTAAAACCCCTTGCAGAGGTAGTGGCTTATGCCGATGCCGAGCAGGCGCCAGAATGGTTCACGACAACACCTAGTTTGGCGACAGAAAAGGTACTGGCAAAAGCTAGTCTTTCTATAAATGATATCGATTTTTTTGAATTCAACGAAGCATTTTCTGTGGTAGCGCTAGCGAATGCTAAAATCTTAAATATCCCCGAAGAAAAAGTAAATGTATATGGCGGTGCGGTATCTTTGGGGCATCCATTGGGGTGTTCGGGTGCCCGTATCGTAGTCACATTAGCGAGTATTCTCCAGCAAGAAGGCGGTACCTATGGCTTGGCAGCCATCTGTAATGGTGGAGGTGGTGCTTCAGCGATGATCCTAAGAAAGGCGTAAAAGACATAATATTATGGGGTTTTCTGTAAAGGAAGTCCCTACAAGAGACATCGGGCGAAAGCCAGGTGTCTCTTTTTTATTTCTATTTTTTCAAAGAAATAACTTCATGGTATAGGCGCTCATCCGCGCGATTGAACGCCATAAGCTTCCCTTTATTTTTTCTGATTTATTTCCTTTTGGAGTGGTCATATATACTGAAACCGAACAAGCTATAGTCAGCAATCTCCCCCTGATCAAATAAAACCGTCGTTTGCTTTGTCGAATTATCGATTTTTTTTTAGGAACCACAGTGTTTTCGTTGGTGGTAGGCACCACGTCTTCGTGCTGATTAATACATATCCCTTCTATATGGACCCAGTCACTACTTTTGTAGGGTCTGGGCTCCAAATTTATTAATACCGCAAGGAGTTTAATGGCCTTCTCAGCTGGCTGCTGTGTTTCTCCAATGATAAAATTTCGGAGTGGTCTGAATTTATCTGAATTAAAACGCATGATCACCCTTTCCAGGTCATCATCATGATGAGAATCATTAAAAAATAAATGAAATACCCGAATATCATCCTGCGATAAACCACGGGCATAGGTACGCAAACACCACTTCTTTAGCTCACCTGTCGAAGGCCATTCTCGACTAAAATCAAGCTTGTTGTTACTCTTTAAATCTAGGTATGCAGTACGTGCTGCTTCTTGGAATCGCTCAAACATTACCACAAAATTAAACCATCGCTATGGGTCGAAATTACGGGAAACCGTAAATCAAAATCACTTTAGCCATACCCTCATTTATATCATGTTTGGAATTTCATTGGAAATGTTGGAAAGAATATGGAATAAAAGGAATGATTGGAAATTGTTGATAGTAAGCATTTTATCTGATTTATGTTTGTTTCCGAAATCAGTTGATAAGAACAACGCGGATCTCCTAGGTGAGAGACGAGGATGATTTCAAAAGAGAATATATCGCGGTAGTCATTAGCCGGTTTGGGAAGCAGCTCCTGCCTCCCGCGATTGAAGCTCCCACTTCCCAAAAAATTCAGAAGGCCTTCTGAAAACGAATGTAGTAATCCCGTGCAAGGGGCACGCGGACCTACCTAGTTTTTGACTTTCAATTTTTTGAAATATGTGGTATTTTATTCTAGCTCTTCTTTTTGGTCAACCGGCACAGTCAAACACGAGCAGTGCAAAAGGTCCAATAGAAACTCCGACGGCTCCTCAGGATGGTGATGGAGGAGATAGTGGAGCCGTAGTTCCGCCGAAAAAACCGTAATATCAAAGATAAGGAGAAAAGGTAGCTAAAGGGCTATCTTTTCCTTTTTTGGAATCAGGTGTAAAGTCAATGTACTCTTTTTTTACTATTTTCGAGTAAAATTAACCTGGTTTGAATTATTGCTATCTTTTTGTCTTACTTTTTCTTTTTTTCGCCTGCTCGAATAAAAAGGAAACACCCTATGTGAAGACATTAAGCAATCCTTTCTTTGATCAAGCGTATATCTATTTGGAAGATGGGAAATCGGATAGCGCTTTTCTCTTTTTTGAGAAAGCAAAACAACTTTTTTTGGAACAAAAGGATAGTCTAGGGGTTGGTAACTGCTTGGTCAATATGGCTATCGTTCAACAAGAGCGAAATGATTATTTTGGGGCACAAGAGACAGCCTTAAGTGCGCTCAATTACCTGAAGGCACAAGATACGTCCCATCGTGTTTATCTCAGTTCAAATTATAATAATTTGGGGCGAGCGACTCGAGAGCTAAAGGAATATCCAAAGGCTATTCAATTCTTTAAACAGGCTATTCGCTTTGCGGACGATTCTGCTCATATTCGTATTTACACCAATAATATTGGACTGGTATACCACGATATGGAAGATTTTCCTTCCGCTATTGCTGCGTTTAAAGAGGCCTTAAAGGGCGAGGAAGTAGGTACCAATGCATATGCGCGCGTTTTGACGAATCTTTCGAAGGCCATGTGGCTTGATGATCCCGGATATAATGCGAGTAATGATTTACGAAGAGCCTTGACGATGCGAATAGAAAACAAAGACTTTTGGGGACAAAATTCAAGCTATGCTACGCTATCTGATTACTACAGTCAGACGAGGCCTGATTCCGCAAGCTACTACGCACAACTTCAGTATAATACGGCTAAGAAAAACAAGAGTGCTGACGATCAGGTGAAAGCGCTTCAGCGATTAATTCGGTTACAATCAGTCGATTCGACTAAGGTTCACTTTGAGACCTATCACAGACTTAGTGATAGCATGCAACAGGTTCGTGCGGCAGCAAAAAACCAATTTGCCCTTATTCGCTACGAAGTAGAAAAAAATATCACAGATAACCTGAGATTAGAGAAGGAAAATGCCGAGAAGGCGACGCGACTAATCCGTCAGCGTATAGTCAGTATGGGATTTGGTGTATTATTGGTACTCGTGGTGACCGGTGGAATCCTATATTACAAAAAGCGTAAGGAACGCCTAAAACAGGATGCACTAAATAATATTAAAGCCAATCAGCTTAAAACGTCGCGAAAAGTACATGATGTCGTCGCTAACGGGATTTATCGGGTAATGACGGAGATTGAGCATAAAGAAGAGCTCGATCGTGAGCGTATATTGGATAAGCTGGAAGATATGTACCATAAATCAAGAGACATATCATACGAAGCAGAGGGTGAAGATCTTAGTCAAAAACCATTTAACGAGCAGGTGACAGATTTACTTAAATCATTTGCATCAGGTAGTCACCGCGTCTTGATTGCAGGAAATGAGTCGACAGTTTGGCAAGCTGTGGCCTCCAATGTAAAAGAGGAGATCCGCCACGTGTTACAGGAGTTGATGGTCAATATGAAGAAACATAGCGAAGCGAATAGTGTAGTGGTACGTTTCCAAAGGACAGATGATTGCTTAAAGATCCATTACCAAGATACTGGTATAGGGTTACCAGACGATGTGGTCTATGGAAATGGGTTGACCAGTACGGGAAACCGTATTAAAAATATGCGGGGCGCTATTACTTTTGCTAGTGAAGGGGGAAAGGGACTCCGTGTAGAGGTTGCGATTCCGCTTCGTTAAAATGATTATAGATGTTCAAAAAAGTTCTCATTGCCGAAGATCACGAGATCGCAAATATCTCGGTTCAAAAGACTCTCCTAGAGTTAGGGATTCAAAATACGAAATATGTATATTACTGCGACCATGCCTATACTTGGCTTAAAAATGCACTTCGTGATGGAGAACCCTACGACTTATTGATTACGGATTTGATTTTTGAAGATGACAATACGCCGCAACAGTTGACCGGTGGTATCGAGCTGATTCGTGCGGTAAAAGAATTACAACCCGATCTTAAGGTTATTGTGCTGTCATCAGAAAGTAGGTCAGAAGTCGTGGATAGCTTGTTTAACAAGAAGTTGGTCAATGGATATGTCCGCAAGGCGCGGCGCGACGCACAACATTTAAGAGAGGCTTTGGATGCAGTTTATAGCCTGAAATCTTACCAATCTCCTGAGGTAAAAGAGTCAATCAATGAGAAAAACTCTCATGAGTTTACAAATCTGGATCTTAATATTATTGCCCTCCTTGCCCAAGGTATACAGCAAAAAAATATTCCGAGTTATCTCCAGCAGCGCGATATTAAACCTTCTGGTTTGAGCAGCGTAGAAAAACGACTCAACCTCATGCGTGAGGTGATGGAGTTTTCTAAAAACGAACAGCTGATTGCCTATTGCAAAGATGTAGGGCTGATCTAAATCAGCCTTTATATCCCCTAATCTCGATCCCGCAAGGCCTCTGCAATGTCGCGCAAAGCCTGGTTCTGCTCCTTACGAACTGCAATAATTCGACTAATCCAACCATCGATAATGCGGTACGTAACATAGATAATCAAAGCGATAACGGCCAAATACGCGAGGTAGATAAATGATGCCCAAAAAAACATAAGCGTGTTATTAAGTAAGTTTAAAAATCGGGTTATTTTATTTCAATTAAAGATAAAGAAAAACGAGGATACCCCATAGAAAGTTAGTAACTCATTATTTATCAAACGGTTTTATTTTTTGTATCTTACGGTCTAAAGGGAGGAAATTCTATGACTCGTTATACTACAATACCAGAAATAGATCGTGTGTATGCGCTGCAACAGCGCAGCAAGGCATTATTTAAACAAACGACTGCCAATGAGCGGATCGCAAAATTGAAAGCGCTTTCCGCCGTGATCGGCGAGCACGATTTTGCTATTAAAGAAGCCATCTACAAAGATTTTCGTAAAAGCCATACCGAGACCGAGGTGACCGAGATCATGGCGATTCAGATGGCGATTAAAGAAACCATCACCAAGCTGCCGAAGTGGATGCGCGATAAACCGGTTAAACGAGTATGGAAACTTTTCAATGTGAAACCTTATTTACACTACGAGCCGAAAGGAAACACCCTAATTATTACACCGTGGAACTATCCGTTTAACTTACCGATGGCGCACCTGATCAGCAGTGTGGCGGCAGGGAATACCGCTATAGTCAAACTGACCGAGCATACCCCACATATCAATCAGGTACTTCGTAAAATTATCGGTGCCGTATTTCCAGAAACGCAGGTATTCGTTGTGGAAGGTGAAGTCCCTGAAACGTCACATCTACTGGGCTTACGTTTCGATCATATCCACTTTACCGGATCGCCGGCGGTGGGGAAGATTGTTATGAAAGCCGCATCAGAGCATCTCGCTGATATTACGTTGGAGCTTGGCGGGAAGTCGCCCGCTATTATCGATAAAAATGTAAACCTTCAACAGGTCGTTCGGAACCTGATCTGGGGGAAATTTGTCAACGCGGGGCAAACCTGTATTGCACCCGATTATGCCCTAGTTGACGTCGCATTGAAGGACGATATCGAACGCGTCTTTCAGGAGGAGTTAAAGCATGCTTTTGGGGAAGACCCACAGCAGTCAACCGATTTCGCCCGTATTATTAATGCGGCACACTTCGAGCGGTTGACGGATGCTTTACGTCAGGCGCAGGTGTCTGGAGCTCGACTGATTGCTGGCGGACGGAGTGATGCGGCAGAAAATTATATCGAGCCGACGGTGCTCACGGACATTGCAGCAAGCGATAACCTGATGCAGGACGAGATATTTGGTCCCATTTTTCCACTAGTTTATTACCACGATATAGGCGATGCCTTGCAGCTTATCGAAGAAAAAGAAAAACCATTGGCCTTGTATATTTTTAGTAAAAGCGATGGCTTTATTGATTACGTTTTGGCCCATACAACAGCTGGAGGAACCTGTATCAACGATACGCTGATTCATTTGATGCATCCAGGCCTACCATTCGGGGGGGTGAATAATTCCGGTATTGGGCAGTCGCTCGGTAAATTTGGTTTTAAGGCCTTCTCCCACGAACGCGCTGTAGCCGATGTTACCATACAGCCCATGTCCAAACTTTTTTGGTTTCCATACGGTGAGAAAACCCAAAAAATTCTACGCTTTGTACGGAAACTGATGGGATAGTGACACCAAGGAAACATATCGTGACTCAAAATAAAAAAAACCTGAAGCAGGGCGCTCCAGGTTTTTACTACTAACCAATTATTAACTTAAATTATGAATTACCTATATAACGGTAGTTTGGGTTCAAATATTACATGTGGTAACACTTTTTTTAAATATTTCTTTCGTCCCCGAAAGGGTAAACCTTACAACACGATTATCTGAGATTTACTTTTTAAAAATAAACCATCATATCATAAGGTAAAGTCTGATTATGTATATTTACGGAATATTCGTAATTCTAACTAAACAGATGAAAAAAGAAAATTTCAGCAAAATTTTATTAACCGTTTTCCTCCTGCTTTTTCAGCTATCATTTAGCACAGCACAAGAGAAAGTTAAGGTTGTTTTACTAGGGACATACCATTTCAATAATCCGGGAAATGATATGGTTAAGCAAAAAGATAGAAATATCCTATCCCAGAAAAATCAAGAAGATTTAGATCATGTAACAAGTCTGATTAGTGCATCTGCATATAAGCCCGATCAGATTTTTGTCGAAAGTTACTTCAGTCAAAAGAATCAGCTAAACGCGCATTATCAATTGTACTTGAACAACAAATACAACCTGTTCACGGATACGGTAAAAAATGCACGGATGAAAAGATATTACAGCGAAGGTGAGACTTTTCAACTGGGGTTTCGATTGGCTAAGAAGGTAAAACACAAAGAATTGTATCCTATCGATAGTCTATTAGAAATGAGATTTGATATTCTACTAAAGGAAGTAAACGCCAATCCGGAACTAAAAAAGGAATTTGAACAAATAAACAAGAGTTTATCAGACAACTGTTTAGATGGAGACAATCTGAGCGACGTTTTTTTGTGCTTAAATGAAAAAGCGAAACTCGATAATAACCTGGGTTTTTATATCACTTTTGCGAACAAAATGATGCGAGGCAAAGAATATTTCGGGGCAAATCTTGTGACCGATTGGTACAAGCGGAATCTCATTATGTATGCCAATATTCAAAATCAATTAAAACCAGATACGAAGACCATCTTTGTTCTTGTTGGCACAGGGCACGCTGCTATATTCAGAACATTTTTTGAGATGGATAAAAAGTTTGAACTGGTTGATTTAACAGAAATATTTAATTAAAAGGCGAAGCCAAAAGAGATAAAAAGAGCGCGTACAACACAAATGTACGCGCTCTTTTTTTCACGCTTTGTCATTGTGTACAGGAGTTCGATACACATCATACGTAGGCCATTCCATCGTATAAAAAGACACGGAAATCTACGGGAATTATTTACTATCCATAAAAATAAACGTTAAGCCATTATTTTTAGAGGTGAACTGCAATAGGCCGTGTTCAAGCCTACCTCCAACACGATACCTAGTCGCGTCAAAGATACTACTGTTGTAGTTTCTGGATAAAATTTCCTCTTTGTAGCCGTTATCGGTGCCCAACTGTACCGTTAGACTGTCACCTTGCACATCAACCACTTTAATCCAGGCATACCCTGTCCGGATAGAGCCGTCTTCTGGCGTAATACCATAGCCGCCGAAATACAGGTCATTAGCTTGTGGGTTATGTGCTGCTTTATGCATCAGTACCTCCTTTTTATTGCTGTTAGCCGTACTGCGGTATTCGTTGTAGGAAAGGCCTAGGGCAGGAATAATGAATAGCGCGATCAATACCCAACCGTAGAGCAAGATCTGGGTCGATGTCGGTTTTTTGTTAACCTCCAGTTTTTGTTTCGTCAGAATCGCTTTCATCTCGGGTGTCCAGCGAGAGGACGGGATTTGATGGGTGTCTTCCCCGTGCCAAGTTCCACTCAGCCGATTGGTAACCCGATATATTACCCCACTATCTACCGCTTGTTGGTAGATCACAACGGTCATAAGCTCTTGTTTTCCTGTGAAAGGATGATGTAAAAAATGTTCGCTTTGGGCCAGCGGTTTATACGTTCTACGTACGGTGATTGTCATGCGCTTTCTTGTGTCTAAGTATGAATTTTAGTAAGCGCGAAGGTATGAGGAATGGCAGGAGTATCCAGCCCGTAAAAGCCAAGAAATAAGTCGGATAAGACTTATTTACTCTTCAAGATAGGCGCGTACAATAGGGATGTCGGCCGCTGCCCAATCGAATTGGAGGAGTTCCTCCGGTTCCGCCCAGCGAACCTGTGCATGTTCTGCTACCACTAAGGTGCCGCCGACCAACCGGCAACGAAAAGGGTACAGCAGGAGTGAAAATTCAGGGTAATGATGCTCCACCGGTGTCATAGGTTCACCTACCACAACCCGCAGTCCGAGTTCCTCTTCCACTTCCCGCATTAAGCAGGTTTCATAGCTTTCACCGGTTTCCACCTTTCCACCCGGAAATTCCCACTTCAACGGTAGCTTCATTTGAGCAGAGCGTTGACAGATCAAGATCTTTCCTTCGTGTTCGATAAGGGCACAGGTAACATGGAGCATAGGATAAAGATAACAAAAGTATACCCCTTTGTAATTTTTTTTATATGTTTGGAAAGAATTCCCTACAACAGGTGTCGATCGTTCGATACTTGCTTTCAAAAGCGTTAAGCTACAGTAAGGGAACGTAAACACTAAATTATACAATAGTAATAACCTTCATGCGGCGGCTTAAAAAAGCAGCTTGTTAGATAACCTCTTAATTCAGTAGCATATAGCTAAAATGCATAGCGATGAATAGGCAACCAACAGACAATCAGTACGAGCGAGAGCTTGTGTATCGATTGAAACAAGGGGATCATGATGCCTTTGAACAGATCTACCATATCTACAAAGATCGGCTGATCGGTAATTTGCTGCGTATCCTAAAATCGCGTGAGCTCGTGGAGGAGCAGGTACAAGATCTGTTCTTGAATATCTGGAAAGGACGTGATCAAATCGACTGCGAAAAACCGTTCAAAGCCTACCTCTTCGCTATTGCAGTCAATATGGCGAAGAATGTCATTCGTCGTGCGTATTACGATAAGCGGATGCGTGCCGCTTTGCAGCCTATTGAGCAGCGCATTTATATGCACGTCGAAGAGCATATCTGCTCGGCGGAGAACAAACAAATACTGAATAGCCTACTCGATAAATTACCCCCACAACGACGTACCGTATTTACGCTGTGTAAGTTAGAAGGGAAATCATATAAAGAAGTAAGCGAGCTGTTGCATATTTCGGAGAACACCGTAAACGACCATATTCGAAAAGCCAACCTTACATTACGGCAGCTTCATAATAGTGCTGATAGCATCGGATTCCTATTCGCCATCTATCTCGGTAATCAAATTTTTTAAAATTATTATGCTGATATAGAGGTTTTTGTGTTTTTTTTATTTCTGGAGCCGCTGCTTTTTTTCCTTCGTGTGTATAAGCCTAGAAAAAAGCAGTGGAAGATAAAGCGCACATTAACAATTTATTCAAAAAATATCTCGATGGGTCGGTGAGTGAAGCCGAGCTGGACGAGTTACTTCGCTATTTCCATCTGACGGATCATAGCGAAGTGTTGCACGAGCTTATCTTACAGGAGCTGGATCAGGAACCCGATGCGGATGCAACGGTCGTGGCTGCCATGGGCGATCAAATTGCAAAGAAGCTGTTTCAGCAGACAAAACCATCAAACAACTTCCAATTTAAGCGCTGGCTGGCCTATGCCGCTGCAGCACTCCTCTTTGGAGCGATCGGTTTTGGTACATATCGGTACTTGAATACAGAAGGAACGACTAGCTCGCCGCAGGTCGTTCATGAGAATATTATACAACCCGGTGGTAACCGCGCCACGATTACGCTGGACAATGGACAAGTCGTCGTGTTGCGCGAAGATCAAGAAGGGATCGTAAATAAGGGCGATGCCTTGTTTTATGCGGATGGTTCACCAGTCGAAGGGCTAGGGGGGGTACAACAGGTACGGCTAACGACACCACGGGCTGGACAATATACCGTGACATTACACGATGGTACCAAGGTATGGCTTAATGCCGCATCCGAGTTGATCTATCCCTTACATTTCGATAGCCGTGAACGCCATGTTCAGGTCGATGGAGAGGCTTACTTTGAAGTCGCGCACAATCCATTGCAACCCTTCGTTGTGAAAACCCAAAAGCAACAGATCCGTGTATTGGGCACCCGTTTCAATGTGCATGCCTACACCGATGAAGCGATGCAGCATACCACCTTGGAACAAGGTGCTGTAGAGATTCAAAGTCCGAATAATCCAACCAGTTTGCGACTTAAACCAGGACAACAAGCCTTCACGACGGGGACCGAAGCGTTAGCCCTGCGCACGGTCGATCCCCAAGAGTATATATCTTGGAAAGATGGGATCATTATGCTCAACAGCTACGACCTGCCTGAGATCTTGCGGCAGTTGGAGCGTTGGTATGATGTGGAGTTCAGTGATCTTCCTGCTGGTATCACATCCGATCGCGTGTTCGGCATGATTCAGCGTGATGTGCCGCTCAATGATGTACTACAAACCCTTAAGGACAATTATAATACAATTCAGTTCAAAATAAACGGAAGGAGGATTATGGTATCAAAACGTTAACAAAACAAAATGATAACCATTGTCTAGCATAAAAAAACCGGAGGTGCTGCGAACACGCCCGGTCGATGCTAGGTAATGCAAGAAGAGTTGTGTAACCACTTAATTTATAAACCTAACACTACAAAAGTATGAATAATATTGTTTATGCCATACCTATGCGCATGAGGAATTTACGTGTGCATTGGTTCGGCGGCCGACCAAATATAATGTGGCTAATTATGAAATTAACGTTTTTCCTCACGTTGGTGTTTACCTTTCAGCTAAGTGCAAATAGCTTAGCCCAAAAAGTAAACCTAGATCTCCGCGATGCTTCTTTCAAGAACATCATGGTGCAGATCCAACAACAAACCAATTACTCCTTCGTCGCAAAAGAAGATTTGCTGCGTAAGGCGCGACCTGTTTCGATTAAGCTCAAAGGAAAGGCTATCGTGGATGCTTTGCCTTTGCTTTTTGCGGGACAACCTTTTACCTATCAGGTGAACGGGAAGGTCATCACGCTACGTGAGATCAACGCCACTACAGCGGGGAGCAACGCGGCGTTGCGCGAAGAAGCAAAACAGCAGCAGCAGGTACGCGGGCGGGTAACCAACGCCAAAGGGGAGCAGCTGCCGGGCATCAGTATTGTCCTAAAGGGGACTGCGGTAGGTACCAGTACCGATCAGGATGGACGATACGCGCTTGAAGTACCGACCGAGAACAGCACCTTGGTGTTTAGTGCCCTCGGTTATTTATCTCAAGAAGTACCGACCCAAGGAAAAGCCGACATCTCCATTGTACTGCAAGAGCAGTTACGCGATTTGGAGGAAGTGGTCGTCGTGGGATACGGTACCCAATTGAAAAGAGATCTTACCGGAGCCGTTTCTAAAGTAGATGGCGACGCGATCAAAAATATGCCGATCCGCAATGCCGTAGAAGGGCTTCAGGGACAATCCGCAGGGGTGCAGGTAACCTCTACCGGAGGAAGTCCAGGGACACCTCCAGCGGTACGTATTCGCGGGATCGGAACAGTCAATGACAACAACCCGCTCTACGTGGTGGATGGATTGCCTCAAACCGATATCGGTTGGTTGAACCCCAACGATATTACGAGCATGGAAGTGCTGAAGGATGCTTCGGCAACAGCAATCTATGGTTCACGTGCGGCCAATGGGGTGATTATGGTCACTACCGCAAAAGGTGCACAGCGGAGCAATGAGCTAAGCAATCTAATCTCTTTCGATAGCTACGTAGGCTTCCAGAATCCCATAAAAACCTATGATATGATGAATGCCAAGGAGTTTATGGAATATAAAAATTTGGCGAATGTAAACGCCGGTTTGGATCCGTACTTCTCGGAGCAGAATAAAGCCGAAGTATTGAAATTCTTAAAAACCAACACGGGCTCCGAGGAAGGTACCAATTGGTGGAAAGAAATCAACAACAAAGATGCAGTAGTACAGAGCTATGATTTTGCGGTGTCCGGAGGGATCAAAGATTTGGCCTATAGAACGAGCTTCAACTATATGGATCAAGAGGGGATTATCAATGGTTCCGACTACGACCGTATGTCATGGCGTACCAACTTCAACCATAACCTACGCGAATGGATGACATTGTCCGGTAATTTCGGGTTGATCAGTGAAGGGCGTGGGAATGTGCTAGAAGGAAGCCCGGGTTTCAATACCGCATTTATTGCTTTCGTGGCCGATCCTATTTCACAGGTATATCGCCGCGATCTACAAGATATTCCTGGATTCCTGAAAGATGGATTCTTCCTGGATAAAATAGATCCTAACAATCCATGGTCTATGTATGGTCCTATCCTGATGACGAATAAGGAAAACCCCGTAGCACAGACCGATATCTATAAAAATAACCGTTGGAAAGGAATTGCAATCAAAGCTGGCGGTGCGTTGGATATCAAGATCATGCCGTGGTTAAAATACCGGAGTAGCTTGGGTCTCGATCTGGGACGAAGCGTATCCAACTATTTCCAACCTAAATATTACCTGAACGGAAATCAGTTTAACAATGATGCGACCGTCGGTGCATCCAACTCATTGACCAACTACTACGTTTGGGAAAATACATTGACTTTTGAAAAACAGATTCTGGACCATAAGTTCTCGTTGATGGCAGGAACCTCCGCCGAACAGTGGAAAGGTGAGTCTTCAGGTGCTTCGCGCCAGGGCTTAGTTTCAAATGATCCAAGCCAGTGGATTATCGATGCAGGATCGATCAACCCGCAAGCATCGGGTACGAAATGGGAAAATGCCCTGAACTCGTACTTTGGACGTGCTTTTTATTCCTACAAAAATAGATACATGGTGACAGCCAACTTACGTCACGATGGTTCTTCAAATTTTGGGAATGGCAAAAAATGGGGAACATTCCCTTCTGTTTCTGCCGGTTGGAACTTCGTTGAAGAGCCTTTTATGGCATCAATGCCATGGCTGGATGCTGGTAAACTACGCTTAAGCTGGGGGATGATCGGTAACCAAAATATCAGCCGTGGAGCATACCTAACCACCTATTCAGGCAATATGGGATATTACCTCTTTGGGCCGCGCAATCCGCAGTTGATCGGTGGTAGTAATTACATTGGTAATGCCGGTATACAGTGGGAGCAGACCGAGCAACTGGATGTGGGTCTGGAACTTGCTTTCTTGAAAAATAAGCTTCATTTCAATTTCGATTACTACAAAAAGACAACCGATGGAATGTTGCTTAATGTGCCATTGCCAGCATACCTGGGCTTCCCAAATAGTCCGTGGTCCAACGCCGGTGGTGTACAAAACTCCGGTTTAGAGTTTGATATCGCCTATAAAGATAAAGTCGGTGAATTTGGTTATACCATTGCGGCAAATGCGTCTACCGTGAAAAACAAAGTCCTAAGCTTAGGCGGCGGCGAGCCGATCACGGGTGGCGGTTGGATATCATATACCACCACCATGACCGAAGAAGGTAAGCCTATCGGTTACTATTACGGTTTCAAGACCGATGGTATCTTCCAGAGCCAAGCAGAGGTCGACGGTTACGTCCAAGAGGGCGCGCGTCCGGGAGATCTACGTTTTGTAGATATCAACAAAGACGGGAAGATCAATAACCTGGATCGGACGGATATTGGAGATCCATTTCCAGACCTGACCTATGGTTTCCGTTTAGGGGCCGATTACAAAGGGTTTGACCTTCAGATTTTGGGTCAGGGAACCTTGGGTAATGATATCATGAATATTGCGAAGATCGATATGAAATCGGGTGTGGGATGGTACAATGCACCAAAAGATCTGATGGCTGAAGCATGGTCTCCAACGAACCCGACGAACAGCCAGTTTAAGATCAGTGCAGCGAATCAGAACAACCTACAGATTTCGGATTGGTTGGTCGAGGATGGTTCGTACCTGCGTATCAAGAGTGTGCAGCTGGGCTATACCTTGCCCGACGCTTGGTTGCAAAAGGCACGTATACAGCGGTTACGCGTATGGGCAGGGGCATACAACCTGTTTACGTTTACCAAGTACACGGGGCTTGATCCGGAAATTGGTAGTGGATCGCCGCTCAGCATGGGCGTCGACCAAGGGTACTATCCGGTCGCAAAATCATACATGTTTGGTGTTAACTTAAGCTTTTAAGTAATGAAAAGAAGAATTCTAAAAGCCTGCGTGCTATCGGCTTTATTAATACCGATGGGATGTAAAAAGGACTATCTAAATAGGGATCCATACGGGATCTTGAATCAAAGTGAATTTTTTAAGACCGATGGGGCCGGCATGAAACTCCTGACAAGCTGTTACCAGCCCATGATGGATGGCTGGGGCTTTACGGTCAATAAAGTAGCGATCGGCGATGAGGTGGTCGATAATGCTGGAGCCGGTGGGTCCGATCCGGGGGATCGCCCGCAGACGACCGAAGTGGGGCGCGGTCGTCCCTTGGCTTCCAACGCCTTGTTGTTTGAAACCTGGGCCAATCGCTTTAAAGGAATCGGTAACTGTAATATTGCATTAGAAGGATTTGTGAAGGAAGGGGCCAACCTCATCCAGGACGGCAAGCCGGTATCAGCAGAAACGGTAAAACGTTATATCGCTGAGGTTAAGTTCTTACGTGCCTGGTATTATTTCGATCTGCTGGTCGTTTTCAAGGAAGTGCCTTTGGTTATCCAGGTGGAAGATCCATCCACGCGAAAAGCAAAAGCATCGTTGGCTGAACTCCGGGCGCAAGTATATAAAGACTTGGATGAGGCTATTGCGGAAAGCAACTTACCACGTAGTTCTGCTTTGACAAGTGCCGAAACAGGGCGCGTCACGAAAGATGCTGCCTTAGCCTTGAAGGCTAGAGCCGCGTTGTTTTTAGGCGGATTGATGGAGCAAGGGGTGCTCACGGGAGATGCAAAAGCCGAATATACCTTGGCTAAGGATGCGGCAGGGGATGTGGTTAAAAACGGGGGCTTAAACCTGTTGCCAGATTTCCAGGATCTGTTTCGTGGCGATTACCAGGTAGGCCCATTCTCGAAGGAATGTATTCTGGGCGTGATGCGCAAATTTGATCCGGCTTATGGTTTGGGAGGAGATGCTTTCGCGATCATGAATGTGGGGCGTAACAATGTTGGCGGATGGGGAGGTAACACCCCGACGCGCGATTTGGCCGCTTCGTTCGATCCAGCCGATCCACGTAAGATGTTCACCATCATCAGTCATAACGATATTTTTAAAACATCCACTGGTGGTCAGGAAGTGCATAACTACCGGGGCTATTTCAATGATTTCGATCTGCAACATAGCCGTAAAGCATTTGTACCACAGCAGTATCGCCAAAACAACGACCTGCAACGCAGCAACTGGCAACCGTATTGGATCCGCTATGCGGAAGTGTTGCTGGTCTATGCAGAAGCGATCGTGCGGTCGGGCGGAAGTGCGGCGGAAGCATTGCCTTATGTCAATGAAGTGCGCAAGCGTGCCTACGTGACGACCTCCATCGTCGATGGTCCAGCAATCTTTAGAGCATTTGGCGAAGGGCTGAAGGCTGTTTCGGAGAGTGAATTCAACACAACCTATGCGATTAAAGCATCCGATAATGTGCTGGAAGCGATCAAGGCGGAGCGTCGCCACGAGTTGGCTTTGGAAGGATTTAGACTTTATGATTTGGTGCGTTGGGGAACCTATGCAACGACCATGAAAGCCTTTTTCCAGAAATACGGCTTTGCCGATAAAGGACGAGATGCAAGCGATAAGAGCTGGCCTTTCCCGATTCCACAGATTGAAATTGACCGCTCCAACGGGGTATTAGTACAAAATGATAACTATTAACAATGGACAGAAGAAACTTTATTAAGAATAGCGCTACCGTTGCCGGTTTTACGATTGTATCGAGCAACGTATTGGGAAAAACATTAGGGCATGTGGCTCCCAGTGATAAATTGAATATAGCAGGCATCGGTGTCGGCGGCATGGGCCGTCGTAACCTGGCCAATATGAATACCGAGAATATTGTGGCTTTGTGTGATGTGGATTGGAAATATGCCAAAAAAACATTTAACGATTACCCGAAAGCCAAACAGTTTAAAGATTGGCGGGAGATGTTCGATCAGATGGGCAACTCGATTGATGCCGTGATGGTGGCGACACCAGACCATACACACGCTTTGGTGTCGGCACATGCCATGACATTGGGTAAGCACTGTTACACTCAAAAGCCCTTGACTCACTCGGTTTATGAGTCTCGTTTATTGACCAACCTGGCTAAAAAACATAAGGTAGCCACCCAGATGGGTAACCAAGGGAACTCTTTCGACTGGTGCCGCCAGATTGCGGAATGGATCCAGTCGGATGCTATTGGTGAGGTTTACGAAGTACATTGCTGGACCGATAGACCAATTTGGCCACAAGGGTTGATGAAGCCTAAAGATGCGATGCCGGTGCCTGATACATTGGCTTGGGATCTATTCTTAGGCCCAGCCGAGAATCGTCCGTACAACAGCGTTTACACACCATGGAACTGGCGTGGATGGTGGGATTTTGGAACAGGTGCCTTAGGGGATATGGCCTGCCATATTATGGATCCGATCTATTGGGCACTTGACCTTAAATACCCGACCAAAGTGAACGGTAGCTCTACTTTGAGCAACCTGTATTCACCTCCACACGCGCAGATGGTACAGTACACGTTCCCGGCTCGTCCGAAGAAAGGGAAAGTCAATATGCCGGAAGTGAAAGTACATTGGTATGATGGTGGCTTGGTGCCGGAGCGACCACAAGAGCTTGCACCGGGACAGATGATGGGCGATGAGAATGGCGGAATTATTTTCGTGGGTAAGAAAGGTAAGATCATGACGGGATGTTACGGGATGAATGCTACCTTGCTGCCTGTTACGGAGATGAACCATTTTGCGCAACCTAAGCCGTGGATCCCACGGGTGAAGGGTGGAAATGGGGATATCTGGAACACCAATGCGCATGAGCAGGATTGGATCCGTGCCGCCAAGGAGTCCCCAAGCAGCCGCAAAGAGGCGAGTTCTAACTTTGGGTTCTCGGGGCCATTCAATGAGATGGTGGTGATGGGCGTCTTGGCGGTGCGCCTACAAGCATTGCACCGCGACCTGCTGTGGGATGGGGAACGCATGGAGTTTACCAATATCAGTGCAGCAGATAAGCTGAAGATTGTTTCGGTGGATGAGTTCAGCGTAGTCGATGGTGACCCTCGGTTCAATAGACAATATGTGGAGCTGAATGCTAAAGATGCAGCCAGCGAGTGGATTAAGCACCGCTACCACAATGGTTTTAGTTTACCGGATATGCCTAAATTCTAATCGCATGAAACGAACAAACAGAAGAGCGTTTATACAACAACTGGGTATGGTAGGTGTCGGCACAGCCGCACTTACCCTGCCAACAATACCGGCCTTTGCGCAACAGACGTATAAGAAAATTGGGATTATCGGTCTGGATACCTCCCACAGTGAGATGTTTACCAAGGATATCAATGAGGGGAGCCTCAAAGACCGTGGTTATCGCGTGGTAGCGGCTTACCCGCACGGGAGTAAGGATATCCCGTCGGCCTTGGGCATGAAGCAAGGTATTATAGATGCCGTGCAAAAAATGGGCGTACAAATTGTAGATTCCATTGAGCAGCTGCTCAAGCAGGTGGATTACATCTTGTTGGAGTCGAACGACGGACGTGTGCATTTAGAGCAAGCAACGAAAGTTATCAAAGCGAAGAAACCGTTGTTTATCGATAAACCGATGGCTGAAAACTTGGATAAGGTGAAAGCGATCTTCGACTTGGCAAAGAAAAACAATGTGCCGGTGTTCTCGTCTTCGTCCCTCCGTTATGATAAGCTGGTACGCGAGGTGAAGGGCGGTAAGATTGGTAAGGTGATGGGGGCTGATGTGTATACACCCGCAGAAATCGAACCGAACCATATCGATCAAGCGTGGTACATGATCCACGGTATCGAAATGCTCTTTACGGTGATGGGGACGGGGTGTAAGGAGGTGTTCCGCGCATTCAGTCCTGACCAGGAGCAAATGGTAGGTATCTGGTCCGACGGCCGTATTGGAACGGTACGCGGTATCCGAAAAGGGGCGTCTAATATTGCGGGTATCGCTTTTGGGGAGACGGGCATATCCCAACTTGGGCCGTTTGCAGGCTATGGTCCGCTAGTGGCTGAGATATTGACTTTCTTTGATACCGGTAAAGTGCCGGTACCACCCGAGGAGACAATCGAGATATTTAAGTTTATGGAGGCCGGTCAACGGAGTAAGGCTACGGGCGGGAAAGTACAGTTGAGTGAAATAGGTTAAGGTTAGGTTATGGCCTCTATGCCGGCCGGGCATCTTCCTTTTGAAGCCAAAAGTAAGCAAAACCTTGTCGCTAGGAATATTTGCAGGGAATGGTCCATGCAAAGGCAAGTTTCTACAGAAGCAAATATTCCTCAGGCGACATTCTCGAAGATGGGAAGGGCGGTGCAAAATAATACTGGAAACATGGATTTGGCCCTAGTCGGGATGACGGTATAGTCTACACAGCAGTT
Organism: Sphingobacterium psychroaquaticum; assembly: GCF_004421025.1. Lineage (NCBI taxonomy): Bacteria > Pseudomonadati > Bacteroidota > Sphingobacteriia > Sphingobacteriales > Sphingobacteriaceae > Sphingobacterium > Sphingobacterium psychroaquaticum. Next base: position 1,323,781 of record NZ_CP038029.1, read on the forward strand.
CGTCATTGCGAGGAGCGTAGCGACGTGGCAATCTTATTTAGGATATGGTCCATAGGTTTTATGCGAAGGCCTCTATGCCGGCCGGGCATCTTCCTTTTTTTCTAAAAAAGGAAGCAAAAAATCGTCGCTAGGAATATTTGCAGGAAATGGTCCGTGCAAGGGCAAGTTTCTACAGAAGCAAAATATTCCTCAGGCGACATTTGCGAAGATGGGAGGGGCGGTGCAAAATAATACTGGAACCATGGATTTGGCCCTAGTCGGGATGACGGTATAGTTTACACAGCAGTTCGTCATTGTGAGGAGCGCAGCGACGTGGCAATCTATGTTATAAATAAGGATGGGCAACCCCTGCGGTCGCCCATCTTTTAATTCATATTACGTTTAAAATTAAAAACAAATAATGCTTACAGATAATCAGTATGATGCTATTGTGATTGGCTCCGGGATTTCGGGCGGTTGGGCTGCCAAGGAGTTCTGTGAACAGGGGTTCAAGACTTTGGTCTTGGAACGTGGGCGGGATGTAAAGCATCTGAAGGATTATCCGACAGCGTACCTCGATCCGTGGCAATTTCCGCACCGTAACCAACTGCCCAAGTCGGTTGCCGAGGAGAACCCAATAGCCGCACGTTGCTATGCCTTTCGGGAGGACGCGTTGCATTTTTTTACCAAGGATAAAGAGCAGCCCTATATTCAAGAAAAGCCGTTTGACTGGATCCGTGGCTATCAGGTGGGCGGAAAGTCTCTCACGTGGGCACGGCAGGTACAGCGTTGGTCTGATTTTGATTTCGAAGGACCGGCACGTGATGGCTTTGCTGTCGACTGGCCCATTCGTTACCGGGATATTGCGCCTTGGTACAGCCATGTGGAGCGTTTTATCGGGGTGTCGGGCAAGAAAGAAGGCAATGCGTTTATGCCAGACGGAGAGTTTTTACCTCCTTTTGAGCTAAATGCCGTCGAGCAGATGATTCAGCAAGAGGTGGCACGAAACTACACCGATAGGCAGGTCCTGCATGGTCGCTGTGCACATGTGACGAAGCCGCAAGCGGTTCATATTGCACAAGGGCGCACGTCATGTCAGGCTCGGTCGCTCTGTAGCCGCGGATGTCCGTTTGGTGGATACTTTAGCTCCAATGCGTCCACCTTGCCGTGGGCGGCGAAGACGGGAAATCTGACGCTCCGCCCCGGGTCTATCGTGGAATCTATCCTTTACGACGAAGGTAAAGGTCAGGCAATTGGTGTCCGTATAATCGATCAACAGACGCATGAACGCCAAGAGTTTTACGCTGCGGTTATCTTCGTCAATGCTTCCGCCTTGGCGACCAATCAGATCTTGCTCAATTCTAAATCCAAACGCTTTCCTAACGGATTAGGTAACGATAGCGGACTGCTGGGTAAGTATATCGCTTTTCACAACTATATGGGGCGCCTTTCTGGCGAGGTTGAAGGGTTTGAAGATAGTTACTATTATGGACGCAGGCCTACGCAACCGCTGATTCCCAATTTCCGGAATGTGGCAAAACAAGAGGCCGATTTCTTACGGGGGTATGCTTTGTTCTTTTCTGCCTATCGCACGCGTGGGCAGCAGGAGGGGGACGGACTGGGAGCGGCTTTCAAAGACGCACTACTGGTGCCGGGCCGCTGGCAGGTGTCCATGATGATGCAAGGAGAAACTATTCCTGTTGCAGAGAACCACGTCCGACTGAGCGAGACGGAGGTTGATCCATACGGTATGCCGCAACTGGTTACTTCGGTGGGGTACCAAGAAAATGATTTCAAAAGCATGGAAGATTTCTTGACGCAGGGAACCGCTATTTTGGAGAAGGCTGGGGTTAAAAATATCAAGCAGCATCGTAACCAGCAGAATCCGGGTCTGGATATCCATGAAATGGGCGGTGCTCGTATGGGGCATGATCCAAAGACATCGATTCTCAATGCGCACAATCAGATGCATGGATGTCCAAATGTTTATGTCACCGATGGTGCATGCATGACCTCCACTGGCACACAAAATCCATCCATAACCTATATGGCTTTAACTGCACGTGCCGTGCATCATGCCGTGAAGTTGTTTTTAGTTGGTAGAGAGTAGTTGGTGGTTTGTAGAGAGTAGTTGGTGGTTTGTAGAGTTTAGTTCGTAGTTGATATAGGAAAGTTAGTGGTTTGTAGAGTTTAGTTCGTAGTTGATATAGGAAAGTTAGTAGTGGTTTGTAGGGAGTAGGAAAGTAGTTCGTAGATACGTCATTGCGAACCTGAGGTACGAAGGTGCGGCAATCTTCTAACCTAGGTTGATTGTATCTCGGAATGATTTACAAACTATGACTGGCGAGGGCGATCACAAGGGTAGCCCCTACAGTAGAAAGAAAATCATGCGTAGGGGCTGGGCTTGCCCCCGCCCATTGTTGTTTAAAAGGTAAACCATATTGTGGAGGGATCTAGGGACTAGATAAGTAACAAACTTTTTTCCAAGATGATCCTAAATTAAATGAGACTCATTTTGAAAAATAAAATTAATATCGTAATATTGCGATGTTAATTGTGCAGCATGGGAACAACAAAGACAGAAATATACACGGAAGAGCAAAATAGATTAGCCTCCTTGCTGAAGGTATTGGCGCATCCGGCTCGTATTGCCATCCTCCAATATATTATCGACCAAAAGGCTTGTATCTGTAATGATCTTGTCGATGAACTTGGCTTGGCGCAGGCTACCATATCACAGCATCTTAAAGAATTAAAGAACAGCGGAATCATCCAGGGTTCAGTCGAAGGTAAATCGGTATGCTACTGTATCGATGAAAAGGTATGGAAACAATTCCAATTGCATTTTAATGGTTTTTTCAATCAAGATGTGAAAATAGATAGGTGCTGTTAAGCTTTTTTTTATCTATACGTATCGGTATATTACGATGATAGTATCTTCTATATGTACAAGAACTAATAAACAAATTCAATAATCGCTGCTTCGGCAGAATAAAAAAAGAACAAGATGACACTGACAGAAATCAAAGAAATCCTACCTACATTATCGAATGTAGCTTTTCAATTAGAGGACGGAACTTTTGTTCCCGAACACTTCCACGTTACGGAAGTCGGACAGATTACGAAACACTTTATCGACTGCGGTGGTGTTATTCGGAGGGAACAGGTGGTGAACTTCCAGCTATGGAATGCGGACGACTACGAGCACCGTTTAAAACCAGGGAAGCTGTTGCATATCATTAATCTATCCGAAGAAAAATTAGGGATGGTCGATGGTGAGATCGAAGTGGAATACCAAAGTACGACGATTGGCAAGTACGACCTGGCATTCAATGGATCAAATTTTGTCTTAAAAAACAAGACCACCGCATGTCTAGCGGAAGATGCGTGCGGTATCCCGGGCGCAAAAACAAAAGTAACGTTATCCCAGCTGCCAATCAGTAACGCTTCTTCGTGCACCCCAGGTTCAGGCTGTTGTTAATTTAGTTTAGTACCATGATGTATCCAGCCTTATCCCATACGATAGCGCACGTGCTGCAGGGGCACGAGGTAGGTCCGGAGCGCCGTGAACAGTTGCAGCCTCTTATTGATTATATCCAGGAGAAAGTCGGTCGCGCACAAGCGGTCGACCTCAACTTTATCTGTATGCACAACTCCCGCCGGAGCCACTTGGCGCAGGTATGGGCCGAAACGGCAGCAATATACTTTGGTGTTCCACGTGTGACCTGCTACTCGGGCGGTACCGAGGCTACGGCGCTGTTTCCTAAAATCCTCGATACACTCATCGCGCAGGGCTTTACAGCCAGTACTCTTGCTGAAGTTGCAAACCCAATTTATGGCATGAAGTGTCAGGATAATGCTCGGCCTATTATCGGGTTCTCGAAAGTATACGACAGCCCTTTTAATCCAGCAACCAACTTTGCGGCCGTGCTTACATGCACGCAGGCGGATGAAGGATGCCCTTTTATTGCGGGAGCCGAGAAGCGGATTTCTCTTCCTTTTGAAGATCCGAAGCAGTCGGATGGTACCGCTGAACAAAGCGCAGTCTATGCGGCACGCAGCCTTGAGATTGCTGCTGCCATGTTTTATGTTTTCTCAAAAATTAAACGATCATGATGCAGCCCCGACTAAAATTTTTGGACCGTTACCTCACCCTTTGGATTTTTATGGCGATGGCTTTTGGCGTGGGATTGGGTTTTTTCTTTCCGGAGATTGCCCAGCGGATGGATACCGTTTCGGTGGGCACCACAAATATTCCGTTGGCGATCGGATTGATCCTGATGATGTATCCACCCCTCGCTAAAGTCGACTATTCCTTGCTCCCGCACGCTTTTCGTGATAAGAAGGTCATCAGTATCTCTTTGCTCCTCAATTGGGTGGTCGGCCCCATCCTGATGTTTGCATTGGCCATTCTCTTTTTGCGCGATGAGCCCGATTATATGGTTGGCTTAATCCTGATCGGCTTGGCGCGATGTATTGCGATGGTCATTGTGTGGAATGACCTGGCTAAGGGAAACCGAGAATATGCCGCCCTGCTGATCGCATTAAACAGTATTTTCCAGGTCTTTACGTACAGCTTTTTTGTATGGCTGTTTATCAATGTGTTGCCGCGGACATTGGGTATAGCCGATTTTCAGGTGGAGGTCTCCATGCGTGATGTAACTGAAAGTGTACTTATCTATCTCGGAATTCCTTTTCTAGCGGGTTTCTTGAGCCGATTTATTCTGACCATAACCAAAGGGATTGCGTGGTACAACCATACGTTTATTCCACGTATTTCACCTATTACACTGTATGCCCTGCTCTTCACGATCGTGTTGATGTTCAGTTTGAAAGGCGACCGTATTGTCGCACTTCCTATGGATGTGGTCCGCGTAGCGATACCCTTGGTTATCTACTTTGTACTGATGTTCGTCTTGAGCTTCTTTATCAACAGATCGTTAGGCGTGCCATACGATAAGAATGCTGCGATCGCTTTTACTGCCACAGGCAATAACTTTGAATTGGCCATAGCTGTCTCCATTGCAGTGTTCGGTATTCACTCCCCACAAGCATTTGTCGGCGTTATCGGTCCACTGGTTGAAGTTCCAGTGCTGATCCTGTTAGTCCGTGCTAGCTTGTGGATGCGAGGGAAATAGTTGGTGGTTTGTAGTTCTAAATAATCGCCTTTATACGTGCATATTCCTTATCGGTAAGCTTTACACTTTGTGTGATCACGGGTAGTAAATCTTCGCGGCGGTCGGTTTGCAACAGCAGGTCGAAGAGCCCCAAAAAGGTACGTGTGAGCTCCGGTTTCATGCCGACAAAAACTTTTGGATCTGCTGTATAAATTTCCTTGATCAATGCAATCAACACGCCTTTGCGTTGCTGGTCGGCCGGTGCGGGACTGTAGTAGGGCAGGAGCAGCTTATCTTCTAACTCCTGGATCTTACCCTGCACGGCCTGCTCTAGCACATATTTCTTTTGCTTGCGATCCAAAAGATCACGTAGCTCAGCTTGTAGTCGCTTGAAGAGAACCTGTTGCTCTTTGTGGCTGAATAAGGTATTGTCATCCGCTAAGAACAGCTCTTCTTCCGAATTATCGAAGAAATTGGATTGGATGTACACACTGTGGTGAAAATCAATCGCATTGTTGTTAAAGCTGGTCAGGAGCTTGCTGACTTCTTTCTTCTCCGAATCTAGGAAATAGTAGTAATAGCGGTCACCAATACTTTCCTTCCATCGGATATATTGGATATTAAATTGAGCGGTACTCTGTTCATCTGGCGTGTAAAGTGTTACGGTCGTCTGGTCGCTCTCCGCAATCAGCTGGCTGTAGTCCAACAGTTCCCCATTGATACGGATTTCAAAGCCACGATCGCGGTTCAAGAACAAGAACCAACCAAATTCTTGCGCCAAGAAATGAATAAACTCAGGCGAGTGGAGGTAGTCGTCCTTTAAGCCGAATATTCCTTGTAGGACAGCCGTAGTGCCAGGAACAGCCGTTTTGCTTTCTTCTGGTGCGGATACCTCGTAGTTTTCCTTTTGTCCACGGTCGATCTCGATCTTGTACGTGTAGTTTTTGCCGTCTTCGCTGTACGTGGTGTACCAGCTGGCATGGGTCGCAAACAGCGAAAAGGAAAAACGACCTTTCCCTTTTTTACCACGGGTATAGGAGCTACGCTTTACGGCGTGGCGTTTGGTCGAATCCAAGAAGTTTCCGAAGGCCAGTGTCAGCTCCTCATGCGGCATCCCTTCACCATTGTCGGCAATCTCAAGCTTATGGATATAACCCAATTCATTGCTGTCGTAGTCTATCGCGATTTTGCTGGCGCGGGCATCAAAGCCGTTCCATATATATTCGGCAATAGCCTGTGCCGGGTCTTTTGGTAGTCCTGCCGACTCGATACTTGCATTGGTAAGCTTGGTGTTGTTTCTCATGATGGATGATCCTTTGGCTGTTTAATCAGCACAAATTAACAAAAGCAATGGGAAACTAAAAATTTCTTCACCAAGGGGATTTAAATCTATGCTCCTGGTTTTACCTTGAACCGTTTTTTCCAAACAACCAGTACAAGATAACACCGAGTCCATTAAGCACCAGAAGAACGATTATCCATACAATGCGTAGGTTGCCTGTGAGGTTCGGGTTCGTGATGGCGTGATAGAATGTGTAGATGTAAATGAGGGATAGAAGCAGAATGACAATAAGTTCCAATCCGCCCACGTTGAGGAATAGCATGTTCATATAATTGATTATTTAGTGTTGTGTAACGTAAAAGTAAACTATTATAAGAAAATAACAAAGGCTCTTATTTGTACTGTTTTCTGGTTTCTAAAAACAGTTCAATCTGGTTAATGACTTTGGGTAGACTTTTTCCTAAGAAGTGAAAAATAGTATTGATATGTAGATGGCGAAGCACCACGAACCCCGAAGAAGATTCCTCGTAAGGAAAGCAGATGATGCTTTAAAAGAAATGGAGCTGTATCCCGTATACAGCTCCATTTTTCTTTTAATACCCTTTATTTTGGGAAAGTTTGATATTGCGCAGCAGTTCCGTGCTATTGAACGGGAGGAACAACCGTGTAGCATCTTGACCTTTACTTTGCAGATATGGAATCGCTTTCCCAAAACGCTTCATATCTTGCCAGCGTCGGCCTTCGCCCACAAGTTCTCGACGGCGTTCCGCTTCGATCTCCGCCAAGAATGCCGTGGTATTGGCAAATGCAGTCGCCAGCTTCTGGCTGCTGCCGCGCGCCTTGCGGAGCTCGTTATAGCGGGTCACGACAACCTGTCCTTGACGGGCAGCGGCTTCCGCAGAAATAAGGTAAGCCTCACTGATACGTGCTATAGGATACACAATAAACGCATTGGAGGACGGCTGCAACGTATCGGTCGAGAATTTCAACAGGTAAGTCACCGCTTCCCCAATCGTGTTGTTATGCCTCTTTAGGAGTAAAGAAGCCCGGATGTCGCTTGGTTCGTAGGACTGCGCCAATGTCGGGTCTACCCAAGTTAACCCGATGCCAGCACCGCGGAAAGGAGGAGGGGGCGAATACATGGTATAGAGTCCACCGCGCTCGTATCCGGTAATGGGCTCGGAAAGTCGCCACAGCATTTCTGAGCTTTTGCTGGCATAGCGAAAGTTATCGCCAAAGTCGCCCTCGCTCAGCTTGTTTTTTCCACTTTTGATCACCTCTTCCGATAGGTCATAAGCTTCCTTGTTTTTTCCCAAGTGTAAGTACGTACGAGCAAGCAGCAGCTGGGCCGCCGGTTTGCTCACATTGTCGGCGCTCTTAAAATCACCCAACAGTGGAATGGCATCCGTTAAGTCTTTGGTGATATGTGCGTAAACTTCCTCCTCGGTGTTCTTATCACGGCGGATGACACTGATATCGGTCTCCAGGTCCAAGGTCAGGATAACGCCACCGTAGGCTTCTGCCAAGCGGTAATAGTTGTACGCACGGATGGTCAATGCTTCGCCCAAGATGCTGTTGTAGTCCGTCAGCCCTTTGGTACGGATATAGTTGATAATAAAGTTGGCATTACCAATCGCGGTATAGGCACTGTTGTATAATCGGCCGTTGCCAAAGCCATCCTGCACATTCGGGTTACAGTCGTCATAGGAACGTGGATTAAATTGTGCAGGCGAAGATCCTTGGATCGAAGTGATATCATCGCTATAGATATCCCACACCGGATACGGTTGGTAATAGATGCCCAACGGGCGATAGGCACCGCGCAGCAACAAGGGTAAGTCGCCTGGTTGTACCTTCTCCAATGGAATAGAGGTATCGGGCACCGGTTTATCCAAGGACTTGTCGCAGCTTAGCAGGCAGGCCACAAGCAAAAGAGAAGCGATGCTGTACTGTATTTTATATATGATTTTCATGATGCTCATTGGAATAGATTAAAAAGTGATATCGAAACCTAGGGAATAGACGCGCGGCATAGGCGCGATAGCCTGCTGCCATCCGCTGCCCATCGCTTGTTCGGGGTCGTTGGAATTCAGGTTTTTATCCTTTATGATAAAGAGATTCTGTCCCGCTACATACACACGGCACGATCCGATCCCTGCGTTTTTCAACTTTGTCGATGTCAGATCGTAAGCTAGGGTTAAGTTTTTCAAGCGTACATAGGACGCATTATATAGATATAGGGTTGATACACGCGTATTCCAGTCGGTCGTCATCCCGGCTCCATGTGGTCCCACCACAGCTCTTGGATAACGGCTGTCGGAACCCGGTGCAGTCCAACGGTCGAGCACCCACTCTGGTTTATTGACCATGACGCCCGTATAGTCGTCAAAGCCATATTGACGGGCTTCCTGCTCGCTGAAGTTATAGATTTTACTGCCCGCCGAGAATACAAATAAGCTGGATAGCGATAGTTTCTTGTAGGAGAGGCTCCCATGGAAGCCACCCGATATTTTCGGTTGCGCGGTCGAGATGTAGACCATATCCTCTTGGTTGATCAGACCATCCTGGTTAACATCCTCATAAATAGCATCCCCCGTTTGTTGATCGATACCGATCGCATTATACAGTTGCAGCAGCCCCACCGGTCTGCCGACCTGAATAAAGCCCATCGGTCCGCCCGCAGCATAGCCGCCATAAGCGATTCTGTTATCGCGCAGCTCGGTTACCTTATTGCGGTTGATGTTCAGGTCGGTACCCACGCGCCACTTCCACGGTCCCTGCTGTGCCGACGAGTTGCCGACCGATAGCGATAGGTCGAGACCACGGTTGCGCATACCGCCCAAGTTGGCGCGTTGCGACATAAAGCCCCCGCTGGACATCGGTATCTGGATGCTCGTAATGAGATCGTCGGTTTGTTTCACATAAAACTCGGCCGTCAGCTGGATCCGATCTTTCCAGAAGGTACCGTCCAACCCAATATCATACTGCTTGGTGCGTTCCCATTGCAGGTCTGGATTACCCAACGTGGTATTCAACTGGAGGGCCGGTTGGTTGAGGTAGGTTTGGATACCGGCTAAGCTGGATACATCGAAAAGACCCAATGGGCGGATGTTTCCGGTAATACCATAGCTTCCCCGTACTTTCAAGAAGTCGATCCACGGTTGCGACTGTACAAAAGATTCTTTGCTCAAGATATACCCGGCAGAGACGGCAGGAAACCACGCGTAGCGGAAGTTTTTCAGTTTACTCGAACCGTCACGGCGTAGGGATGCACTCAGCAGGTAACGACCATTCCAACTCAAGTTGGTGCGCAGGAAGTAAGACGAAGAATTTTCCTGGTAATCGCGATTGAGGTAGGTGTAGTTGTTGTTAAAGCGAGAGGCATTTCCCGGTGCCCATAGGCTCTCACTCACCGGGAAACCTTCCAGAACAGATCCTCGCGTGCCGTAGCTGTTGTCCATAAATTCTTGCCCCAACACCACATCGCCCTGCAGAAGGTCGTAGTTTACGTTGTAGGTCAGTAAGTTGTTGAAGGTATAGCGTATCCCTTTGTTCTGTACGGATTTGTAATGTCCGGCGCTAAATTGACCTTCGTAAGAAAACGGGGTGAAAAACTCCACGTCTTCGATCTGGCTTTGCGAGGCTGCAAGGCTTGTACGGAAGGAAAGATTTTCGGTAAGCTTCGCTTTGGCGGAGAAGTTACCGACATAGTTCCAGGTGGACGCTTTGGGGCGATAGCCATCCCGAGAGGCAAAAGGGTGGGGCTGTGCACCAAACCAGTAGCCATAGCTCCCGTCGCTGTTCGTCTTGATCTCTAGGGGCGTATCCGGGCGCGCTTGGAGGGCGCCGTACATATCGCTGTATATATTGTTGGATACGGAGTTGGAGATCTGGATGTTTGCTTGCAGGTCGAGCCACGGGTACAGCTGTTGAATTAAGGATAGCTTGCCACTGTTACGCCCAAAACGACCTTTCCCGATGGAATTGTCCTCTCCAAATTTACCAAAGGAAACGTAGTAACCACTTTTGGCGGTTCCACCGCTAATGCTGGCTTGTAGGTTGTAGGTGCCGGCATGGTTGGGCGCCAGCTGCTCGATCCAGTTCGTATCGCCATCGCCCATTTGGAGGCTGTTGATCTGTCCGTTCAATTGTCCTTTTTCGGTGTTCAGGTTGGCAATCTGTCCCGGCGTGAGGTTGCCTGCAAGAAGTTGGCGCTCGATATCGCTGATTCGGTATTGTCGGGCTTCATTGAACATCGATTGATATCCACCGCTGTTCAGGGGACGGTATCCAAATTCGGTCTTCGTAACCCCGTAATAACTGTTGAGGGCGATGGTAGGTTTGCTGTTTAGCTGCCCTTGTTTGGTCGTGATCAGGATTACACCTTGTGCACCACGAGCACCATAAATGGCAGAAGAGGCCGCATCTTTCAATACCTCAACCGAAGCGATATCTTGCGGGTTGAGGTTTGCCAAACTGTAGTTGGCATTGGTGGATGTCGGCGACATCGGTGTGCCGATCGCATCGATCACCAAACCGTCGACCACAATAAGTGGATTGGCACCCGTACCTCCAATTGCCCCCTGCGTGGTTTGTACGCCGCGAACCACAAAGTTCGGAATAGAACCCGGGCTGGAGCTGGTATTTTGTACCTGGAGACCGGCGATTCTTCCTTGGAGTGCCGAAATAGGGTTGCTTACCATATTCTCTTCCGCCTTTAACTCCGAGACACGACCTACCGAACCGGTCAACAAGCTCCGTTTGCGCGTTCCGTATCCGATGATAACGGTTTCGTCCATCAAGGTGACGAATTGCTGAAGGACATAGCGGTTGTTGCCTGCCGTGCTGGCGGAAACCTCGCGCAGCTGGAAACCGACCATGCTGATCAGTAGGGTGACGGTGCTCCTGTCGGAGGTAACCGTGAAGCGTCCCTGCGAATCGGTCCGCGTGATTAGTTCGGTTCCTTTGACCCGGATCGTGGCGCCCACCAAGGGAGCCCCCACGCTATCGGTAACACTACCCGTGATGCTATGTTGCACCTTTTCGATGGAGGGACGCTGTGGTAATTTTGTTAAAATAATCTCCTTGCCTTCCAAGACGAAGGTGATGCCCTGTGGCTCCAGTACTTGGGTGAGGGCAGCCGGTAACGCCTCGTTCTTGAGGTTGACCCGGAAAGGGGATGTGTTTTCGAGCAACGCCGAATTATACACGACGCGGTAGCCTGTCTGTTTTTGGACAGCCGTGAAAAACTGCTTGTAGTTGATGCGGTCTTTCTGTAGACTGACCTGCTGGCCAATGCTATGGGCACTGACTTGGCAGAGGAACACAGTGAGAAGTAAAGTGATTGTTTTCACGATCCTAAGAAAAATTAGTGTGCGCAAATTTTTATACATTTGTTAGGTGTTTTGATCTATAGTGCGACAACGATGTTTGGTAGACACAGTCGCCTATAAACCGGTAATACATTATGAATTAGGTTAATCAGAACATGTTGCCGGAGGTGTTGGTCGCACTTCCGGTTTTATGTTTTTCTTGGTTGGTACTATTTCGTCACGATGACCCTCCTTCCTTTGGTTATAAACGTAACATCGCCCGTCAGTTCTAAGCGGCGCAATACATCCGATAGGTTTTTATATTTTGATACCGAACCGCCAAAACGTATGTTGGGGTCAACATTCTTGAACTCGACATCGATATCGTACCACCGTTCGATTTTTTTCATGATGGTAACCAAGCTTTCGTCATTGAAGTAGATCAACCCATTTTTCCAGTCGAGCGCAGCGGCAGTATCGATGGCTGCAATATGGATGTCGCTGTTATGGATGCGGGCTTCCTGTCCGGGTAGCAACGGGTGGATAGCCCCTCCTTGTGGTAAACGCACTTGGACACGTCCATGAATGAGGGTGGTCTTGGCTTGCTTCTCGTCTTCATAGCTTTTTACATTGAACGCTGTTCCGGTGACTTCGATCTGATGTGATTTTGTCTTTACGATAAAGGGAATCTTTTTCCCGTTCTGGCGGCTGGCACGCACTTCGAAGAAGGCTTCACCATGGAGCTCAACGGTTCTTTCGTTGGCACTGAATTGGTTGGGATACCGCAGGGTGCTCGATGCATTCAGGGTCACCCGGGAGCCATCACTAAGTATAATGGTGTAGTTACCGCCTTTGGGGGTATGCAGGGCGTTGAGGGCTTGCTGGTTTATGGCCGTTTGGGGACTCCAAACAACGGTGCCATCGCCATACGATACCTTATCGCCCACATGAATTGTGTTTTGCGTGTCGTTGAGGTCGATCGCTTGGCCGTCGGCGGTTTGCAGGTAGGCTTTGTTGCCGCCCGGTGTGATAAGGGTGGATGCCGTTGCCGGCGACGGAGCGGATGCCGAAGGTGTTTGGGATTCTTGACGCATGAACACGAGGAAGGCAATACCCGTGCAGACAATCAGTAGCGCAGCGATGCGAAGCCAAGGAGATTGTAGCCAGCGAACGGGGGAAGCTGTGGTCACTTTTTTTGCCGTCTCTAATGCGATATGCTGCGCTAGATTTCGCTCAATCTTGGCCAGATGCTGGGCCATACGCGCTTCATCAGGAAGAAAATGTTCGTCTTCCTGTTCGATCAACATAAAGCTTTCTACCAACCACCGTTCGTGATCGGTCGCCGTACCGTTGTGGTACTTGCGTATTAGTGCTGCAGCATCATATTTCTGTTTCATACGATCAATAACTTGGCCTTCTACGTAACATGTAGGTTCAGCAGGTGATTATCCCAGAAAAAAAAATAAAAAAAATTAAAAAAGGAAGAGAAACCAGTAAAGCTTACCCAATTGTTTGCGTAGCTGCTGGTTGGCATTGTTGATTTGGTTCTGTACTGTTTTTTTGGATATCTGCAGTTGATCGGCAATCTCATCGGCGTTAAGATGGTCCTTGTAGTGCATTAAAAATACGATACGCATCTTTTGCGGCAGCTTGTCGATTTGATCATTTACGATCTGCATCACTTCGCGCTCGGCAATCGCATTGTCGGTTTGCCAGTGCGATTGATCCAGGAATGTCTGAAAGCGGTCGATGTAATCTTGTCGCACCTTTTGGCGGTCTATCCAATCGAAAAAGCGATAACGGATAGCGCTGAACAGGTAGGACTCCAGGGTGGAGTGCAGTGCTGTTGTTTCTCTCTTTTCCCACAGCCGTAGCATGATATCTTGCACCAAGTCGGCAGCAAGGTCTTCATTTTTGACCAGGTTGCAAGCAAAAAGATAGAGCGGTTCCCGGTAGCGATTATAGATCGCCATGAAGGCGGCCTTATCGGAGGTCTTCAGTAATTCGAAAAGTTGCTGGTCCGTATTGGAATCGTCTTGCTGCATGGGTAATCACGTGTCATGGGACATGATGGTACCTACAAATAAACAATAACATTATAAGATTACCATGCTTTTTTTGTAAAAAACCTTGTTTTTTTCGCGTCCGCTCCAAAATGATAATATCTTAAGCATTTTGGATAAAATGTTAAAGACCTCAAATAACCAACTCTTATAATTTAGTGATCAAGAAGGAATGACCAATTATAATACCGTAAGATGTCTCGAATGTCATCCTGTTACAGTATTAAACATATATCAAATAAATAAGCGAAATGAAAAAAAACAATCTACTCTTGATTCTCGTCACTGTTTTTATAATCGGCTGTAGTACAACCAAGCCCGAGGGTAATCGACAGGCTGTAACACATCCAGAAGCCGCATGGGGCTGGCACCTGGGAGCGCAGGCCTATACCTTTAATCGATTCACGTTTACGGAAGCATTGGAGAAGATAGATAGCGCTGGACTTCGTTATGTAGAGGCGTATCCACAGCAGGTTATAGGGGGCGGCATCGAAGAAAAAATGGATTATAATATGTCCGAGGACAGTAAAAAATACATCAAGCAAATGCTGAAGAAAAAAAATATAGTTTTGCAAGCCTATGGTGTGATCAAGACTAAGGAGGACAGCGATTGGGAAAAAGTGTTTGCCTTTGCTAAAAGTATGGGGGTCAAAACGATAACCTGTGAACCGGAAGCGCGTTTGTTGGATCATATTTCGGCCCTATGTGATCGCTATGATATACGGGCGGCGATCCATAATCATCCTGACCCTTCCTACTACTGGAGTCCAGAGATTGTTTTGGCCAGTATAAATGGACGGAGCAAACGGATGGGGGCTGCGGCCGATATTGGGCATTGGGTCCGTTCGGGATTAGATCCAGTCGCTTGTTTGAAAAAGCTGGAAGGCAGGATTTATCACCTACATTTTAAGGATTTAAATGAGAAAGGGAATAAGAAAGCGCATGATGTGCATTGGGGAACGGGGGTTAACAATGTTCCCGGTGTAATTGCGGAGTTAAAAAGACAGCATTTCAAAGGAATGATTGCTGCAGAATACGAGTACAATTGGGATAATAACATGGCGGATGTTAAGAAAAGTGTGGAGAATTTCAGATCGATCGTCAAAGGAAATTAAATGCGTCGTGTGCTTTAGAAAAATAATTTAGGTTAATCTCGTAAAAATATCTTTATTTGACGTTTCATTGCAAGACTAATTATACCCATGCCTAACGCTTTTGCTCCTATATCTTTGGAAGAACTTTATCTTTTGGTGCAAAGAGATGATCGAAGAGCTTTTGATGTCCTGTATGATCAAACGTGGAAAGATCTGTACACCAAAACCTGTGCACGTTTAGGGGATGAAAGCATGAGCCTTGATATTTTACAAGAGGTCTACATTGATATATGGAATAAAAGAAACATACGGGAGATCAGAAACGTACAAGCGTATCTGCATAACGCCATAAAGTATAAGGTAATAGACTTCTTTAGGGCGAACAAATATACCTTTGAGGTGATTGAAGATTTTGTAGAAATCATCGCAGGAAGTGAGTATGCGGATTCTTCATTTGCAGCAAACGAGTTACAGGCTATTATTGCCTGTTGGCTTGAACAGTTGCCCCATAAGAGGAAAGAGATATTTAAATTGAAATTAGAACAGGGTTTATCAACTGCTGAAATTAGTGAGATCCTTCATATCTCCCCTAAAACCGTTCAAAATCAACTGCTACACGCTAAAACGGAACTCAGAGGTCTCTTAAAAAAAATATTTACTCTTTTTTTGGGAGTTTAATACCTTTTCTTCGACATATAGATAGACACGTATAAACCTAATGTCTATTTTATGTCGAAGAATTCATCGTTAAAGAAAAAACTGCATGCTATTTTTTCCCGTTATATGCGTGGAAAGGCGACAGATTCCGAACAGGAGTTTGTAGATAAGTTCTATCATAATCTAAGCCATTATGAAAGTAAGGTCGATATAGATCCGGAGATGGGGCAGGTGCTCAAAAAGCAAATCAATAACCAACTGGATACTTCATCGACGTATAGCCCTCCTCGCTTTACTGTCTTTATCCGAACGGTAGCCGCTGTTTTTATCGCGATGCTCGTTTGTGGTGGTATCTATTTTTTAGGGGATCGTGATGACGCTGTTGTCCTGGTAAAAAAACAGGGGGAAGCATCTGCTGGTGTAACCGCACTGCATATTGTGAAAGATGGAGCTTCCTACAACTTGGCGGATGCACTTCCGGAGGGAATCTCGGTCGAACAAAGAGACGAACAAAAAGTCGTTGTCATTAATGCAGCAACGCTAACCGTAACCAATAAGCCCCTTCATCTTAAAAACCCGAACCGTGAGGCCTTGGCTATTCAATTATCTGATGGTACCCAATTGTGGCTAAACCAGTCTGCCGAGGTGGTGGTCGACCCTGATTTTGGTCAGGGGGATCGCATAGTGCAGGCAGAAGGAGAAGTTTATTTTAAGGTTAAATCCCTACGGAGGAATGGCAAAGCCGTTCCTTTTATGGTGCATACAACCTTGCAGCAAATACAGGTTTTAGGAACTTCTTTCTTGGTCGATGCGAAGCTAAATGACAAGCAGGAGGTTGTTTTACTCGAGGGTAAGGTGAAACTCCAGCATCAAAAATTTGCCAGCTCCACGGTACTCCAGCCGGGGCAAAGAGCGGCTGTTTCTAAAGGTGATTCCCATATTTCGGTTTCCGCGGCATCCCAATTGCATAAAATTGAAGCTTGGCGGAACGGACTTTTCTCTTTTGAAGAAGAGGGATTGGCGGATGTGATGGCGGAGCTAGCGCAATGGTACGGGGTATCCATTATTGTTTCCCCAGCGGTGCAAAGCCAAAAATACTCGGGGATTATTACCCGCTACAAAGATATTAACGAAGTATTTAGGCTCATTGAGTTGACCAATAATATAAGACTTGTTGAAAAAGGAGGAAAGACGTATGTAATGCCAGTTGATAAACCATAAACTTTTAAATAGATAGGGATGCTACGAACATCCCTATCCGATCGGTTAGGAATAACCCATTTAAATTCTTACCAATTTAAACACTACAAATGTATAAAACACGAATTAATTCTCCCACTAAAGGGAAGGAAAGAACACGCCTAAGAAAGCTCTTTCTCACCGGTATTTTTACACTATTTATTTCTATCGCCACGGTAGATGCCCAGCAAGCTATTCAAATGGAATTTCAAAATAAAAGCATCAAAGATGTTTTTAAGGAATTGCACCAGTCGGCAGGCATAAAATTCATGTACTCATCGACAGATTTTAATGCGAACAAGCTTGTTACCGCTAAATTTGAACGTGCTACTTTAGACCAAGTTCTTACCAAGGTGCTGAGCGGATTGCCGGTCAATTATGTGATCCAAGACAACACGGTGATTATCAAGAAAAAGGCAGCGAATCAGTCGGGTAAACCGGCTCGCACGCTAAAAGGAATCGTGACGGATGAAAAGGGAGCCGCCTTACCGAATGTAACGATTAGAACCTCTGCATCGGGTACCAGCATTGTTTCGGATGCACAAGGGAATTTTAATATCGGTGTGGGGGAGGACAGTTATCTGACTTTTAATATGTTGGGCTACGAGCCACAGCGCTTGGAAATCGATACGCGTGATTCCTATTCGGTGCGGATGATCCCTTCCTACCAGAAATTGGAAGAGGTTGTGGTCAATGTGGGGTATGGCACGGTGCACAAAAGCGATCTGACAGGCGCTGTTAGTCAAGTGAAGATGGAAGAGCTTAATCAAGCTCCGGTAGCGACTTTAGATCAGGCGTTAGCAGGACGGGTGGCTGGTGTGCAGGTTAATAGCTATGACGCACAGCCCGGAAGTTCCTCCGAAATTACCATCCGCGGTGGTAATTCATTGACACAGAGCAATGCCCCGCTGTATGTGGTGGATGGCTTTCCCATGGAAGATTTTTCGTTATCGTCTTTGAATCCTGCCGATGTTGAATCCATCAATATTCTAAAGGATGCTTCGGCTTCGGCCATTTATGGCTCGCGGGGTGCCAACGGTGTTATTATTATTGAAACGAAAAAAGGGAAGCTCGGCACGCCCGAGATTACCTATCAAGGTTATTACGGGATACAGTCTCCTATCCGACGGATGGAGATGATGAGCCCCTATACCTTTGTCAAATACCAATTGGAGTTAAGTCCAGAAGGAGCGAAAAGTTTATACCTGGATAAAGCGGGCATGACCGTAGAAGACTATAGATCTGCACCTGCAATTGATTGGCAGTCGCTCCTTTTTCGAGATGCGCCTATGCTCAACAACATGCTATCGGTACGCGGCGCAAGTACGCATACGAAATATGCCTTTTCGGCTTCTCACCTCAAGCAGGATGGTGTAATCTTGAACTCCGGTTTTGATCGGATGCAGTTTCGGGCCAATATGGAACAAAACATAAGCAGTAAAATAAAAACAAGCCTCCAGATTAATTACGCGAAGGATAAAAACTACGGGAC
Source organism: Sphingobacterium psychroaquaticum (assembly GCF_004421025.1). Lineage (NCBI taxonomy): Bacteria > Pseudomonadati > Bacteroidota > Sphingobacteriia > Sphingobacteriales > Sphingobacteriaceae > Sphingobacterium > Sphingobacterium psychroaquaticum. The sequence continues at coordinate 1,342,016 of NZ_CP038029.1, forward strand.
ATTGGCCTCCGAGATGAAATCCAGTAGTAACGCCTATGCTTCCTACTTAATATATCGGATGCTGGGATACAGACCGGTTGCCAATGACGTCGATCTGGTGAATGAGTTGATCGATCCTGAGGATGAGTTTGCTATTTTTCTGATGAACCCATTGATCTCCACAAAAAATGAAATAAGGGAGGAAAACAAGTCTGACCTTTTTGTCAGTGCTGCGCTGGATTACAATATTACTAAAGACTTGAATTTTAATGTGCGGGGAGGATATACACAGCGCTTTACGAAAAGTCAGGCCCTATACAATTCGCAAACCTATAAAGGGTTTACATCCAATTGGAATCCCAATGGGGCGAATGGCAGCTATGGCGATATAGAGTTGAACAGCTGGGTTAACGAAAACCGATTGACGTATAAAAAGAGGCTCAACCCACAGCATTATTTTGATGTAACGGGCGCTTTTACGCTGCAAGGGACCTCCCTAGAGAATTATGGATTTGAGACGGATCGAATCACGAATGAACATTTGGGGCTCCGGGCGCTGGATTATGGTATCCCAAAAAATGTAAAATCAATTCTCAGCTCCAATACCTTAGCTTCTTTTTTGGCGCGCGTTAATTACAATTACAAATCTAAATATCTTTTAACCGGTTCTATTCGGGCCGATGGGTCTTCGAAGTTTTCCAAAGCTAATCGTTGGGGCGTTTTCCCGTCTGCAGCGTTTGCCTGGCAGTTGGGTAAGGAAGACTTCCTGAAGGCTGTTTCTTGGATCAACGATGCTAAGTTGCGCGTAAGCTATGGGGTGACCGGTAACAATAGGATCAATGACTTTGTACGTTTCCAGACATTGGATATTACGGATTATTATTCTTTTGGAAATCAGCTGCCTTATTATGCTGCGGTTCTAAGTGGGATGGGCAATGCGGACTTAAGATGGGAAAGTACGGCGCAGTGGGATATTGGCTACGATATGACGCTGCTGAAAAATAGGATAGATCTTAATATAGACGTGTATCAAAAGAATACGACGGACCTCCTGCTCAATGCCAATATACCCTTGGCGACCGGTTTTGGCAATGTATACAAGAATGTCGGCGAAGTACGGAATAGGGGCGTGGAAGTTGCGATACGGTCAACCAACATTCGCAACAAGAACTTTTCGTGGGAAACGGCGTTCAATATAAGCTTCAATGAAAATACAATTATGAAGCTTTCTGATGGGCAATCTAATATTCTTTCTTGGGTCAACTTTACGGGAGACTATAACGGATCATTCTCTTATATCGGTAAGGTCGGTGGGCCGGCCTCCACGATCTATGGATATGTGTGGGACGGGAATTATCAAGTAGAGGATTTTGATAGAGTGGGATCCACCTATGTCCTGAAAGCGGGCGTTCCCAATAATGGAAATGCAAGCGTACAACCGGGGGATATCAAATATGTCGATTACAACAGAGATGGTACCGTCAATGAGAAAGATATGGTGGAGATCGGTCGTGCTCTGCCCAGACATATCGGCGGGCTTCAGAATAATTTTACCTACAAAGGAATCAGCCTGGGCGTATTGTTTCAGTGGAACTATGGAAATGACATTATTAACGCGAATAGGCTAGCTTTTGAAGGGAATATGGGAAATAGAATAGGGCTGAACCAGTTTGCTTCCTATGAAGATCGCTGGACACCGGAGAATCCGACAGATGAGAATTTCCGGGTGGGTGGTTTTGGTCCTAAGGGGCGGTATTCTACCAAGATTATCGAAGATGGTTCTTACCTACGGCTGAAGACAGTGCAGCTGTCTTATACTTTTCCTAAGCGCCTTAGAGGCAAGTTAAAAGGTTTGGAAGTGTATACCGCCGGGCAGAACCTGATCACTTGGACGAAATATAGTGGGTATGATCCCCAGGTCTCGGTTCGCCATTCCAACCTTACCCCGGGATTTGACTACTCGTCGTATCCGAGAAGTCTGACCGTCACAGCCGGAGTTAAAGCTAGTTTTTAAACGATTAAAACAAGGAACATGTTAAAGAAGATATTAGTACGCGGGCCCATTGTTGCCGCTTTGGTTATCCTGCAAAGTTTGAGCGCTTGCAATAACTTTCTCGAGGTAAAACCGGATAAATATGTAGTTTCTACGGAGAGTTATTATAAGACCGAAGAGCAGTTGGATATTGCGCTACGTGGGGTCTATGCTGTTTTGGCCGAAACATTTGTCTACGGCAACTCCCTATTGGGACGTATGGGGCTGGAAGCAGACGAAGGGTTTATGCATTTTCCGACCGACAATGGTACGATTGGCTATTATGTTGTCAATACCACCGACGATAAGCTGCTCAACCACTGGCGGGCATTGTATAGAGGGGTGAGTAGAGCCAATAGTCTCTTGAAGAATATGGATCAGGCGGGGCCACAGGTGAGTGAAGAAAAACGGAAAGAGATAAAGGGGCAGGCTCTTTTCTTGCGGGGGTATTACTATTTCCTCTTGGTAAGCCGATTTGGAGGTGTTCCTATGCCGTTGGATCCACCGGTATCCAGCGAAAATGAAGTTTTGCAACTGAAGAGAACGAATATTAAAGAAGTATATGTCCAGGTGTTATCCGATATGGAGCAAGCGGAAACGATGGTGAAGGATATAAACACCGTGGAGTCGGCCGGTCGGGTGAGCAAATCTGCCGTATGGGCTGTTTTAGCGCGGGTGAATTTGTATATGGCTGGTTATCCATTAGCAGAAAAGGAACGGTATGCAACGGCTGCCCAATGGGCAAAAAAAGTTATTGACTTAGGGTTTCACCGCTTGAATCCTTCGTATGAAGAGGTCTTTGTCAATTATGCACAAGACAAATACGACAGTAAGGAGAGCATTTGGGAGGTGGAGTTCTGGGGCAACGGTACGGGTGTTTATAATGTTACGGGAGGCAGTGTAGGCATCAACAACGGCATCGCCTACTCGGCTACAGGAACCTTGGGCTTTGGGTTTTCACAAGGGATGGTTCGGCCACATCCGTGGCTGTACAGGCTCTATGATGCCGACGACAAGCGACGTGATTGGGCTATTGCCCCGTATCGCTATGGTACGGCAGGCAAAGAGTCATTTCCACCGACCAGCTTGCTGATCGAACGGTTCTGCGGTAAATTCAGAAGAGAAAATGAACTGGTTCTACCGAAGACCAATACGCAGACGCCACAGAACTTTCCGTTGGTGCGGTATGCCGATGTCTTGTTGATGGCAGCAGAAGGGATTAATGAATCCGAAAATTCGGCCACCCATGCACTGCCTTACCTGAACAAAGTGCGGCGGCGTGCCAAAGGTATTGATGTGGAGGGCGGCAATGTTTCGGTGGATCTGACTGGGCTTTCCTCGGAACAGTTGCGCAGCGAGATCAAAAACGAAAGAGCACGGGAGTTGTGTTTTGAAGCCCTCCGTAAGAATGACCTGATCCGTTGGGGGGATTTCTATGAAAAGATGAAGAACCGCCTCTCCGAGGTTCCCACCGGAACCAATACGCTGTATACCTCGATGTACAATTATTATAATAATGCCAGAGAGCGCGATGTAATCTGGCCTATACCATCCTATGAAATGGGGGTTAACCCAAAGCTGGAGCAAAATCCCGGCTGGTAAATGCAGTTAAAATATGAAATATATAATATCGTTCATGATGAATACATATAGATACGTCCTTCTTTTTTTAGCCGTTCTGATGGGGGGCTCCTGTAGCAAGGAATTAAAGACGTTAGCGCCTGATTTTGATGTACAGGTGCTACAGTCTACCGCCAAGGTAGGCCAACCCATACAGTTTGATTTTGTTGGCGATGCCAATATCATTACTTTTTACTCGGGCGAATTTGGTAACGATTACCATTACGCAGATAAGGATAGCATTATAGCACTGGAAAAACTAAACCTTAGTTTTCAGAACCAGGTGCGCGGACAGGGCGGTACCGCCCCATTCTGTCAGGCCGACCAATTTCATGTATTGATCAGTAGTGATCTCGATCTTACTGGGGTGGCGGCGGAAGATCAGTTGGACAAAATAAAACAGGCCAAATGGGTCGATCTGACTACGAAGTATGCATGGAGCCCCTTGAATTGTAGCAGTACCAACCCCTATATTGCTGCCGGCGTACACAATATTGCGGAGCATATCACAAAGAATAAACGTAATTACATTGCCTTTCGGTATACCAACCGTCCCAATACAATGGAGAATGGAAAGTCGGCCATCTGGCGGTTTCAAGCATTGACCCTTAGCGCGGTTACACCTTTGGGAACGACCGTGTTGATGACGCAGGCCAATGCGGGTTGGAAACCGGTGTATGAAGGAGGCATTGCAGCATGGATGGCCAACGCATTCGACTTGTCCGCGAGTTCCTCCGCAGTTACGATGCGGGGGCCACTTACCACCACGGGGACTTATGAGATGTGGTGCGTGAGTAATCCATTTGTGATTACGGATACCAACCTCGGGCATAATCCTGGCGTAGCGGTCAAAGCGTATATCGATAAGCCAATTCGGTCCTATAGTTACATATACAAGAAGCCGGGTACTTATGAGGTCGTCTTTATAGCAACGAATGCCAATAAAGATGGTCGGAGCGAGATACTTCGTAAAGTACAGGTTACTGTTGAACCCTAATGTACGTTATGAAGAAAGCTCTAATTTATGCGCTGTGTCTGGTCGTTTTGATGCTGACCGACACATACGCACAACAGCAGGTAGCGCCACTGCGTTATCCGCAGGATACGGTTACAGATTTTGGATTCGGTTTGGATATCAAGCCCGTTGTATTAGGAAATGGGGATCTCTTGGTGCATATCGCTTTATTGGGCAATGGTTTCTATCGGAGCAAGTTTTTAGGAAGGGCCGAGGATGGATCCTTAATGTATGGACGGCCTGAGCGTGTGGATGAACTCAGTACAGCATATAGTTTGGCGCGGTCTATTGTTATCCAGAACAAGGTGTACTATTTCTTTATGGATATCGCTAAGAAGCAATGGTGGCAGGTGGAATTTGAAAATGAGGACAATTTGAACGTTAAAACGGCGAACCCGATCCTTATAGGTAGCGAGCCGTTGATAGGAGGTGATTTTACTATTGTAAGTAACCGTGAGGGTACATTTTTAGTGAAGTACTCGTATGTCAATGAAGATAAATCATACTGGCCCGGGAAAAGTAATCCCTGGGTATATCCGCCCAATCCATCGATAGGATTTGGGAAAGGCTTCGATGAAAAAGGAGCTTGGTTGGGGGATAAGAATAAGGCGCAGCTGAGCTATGCCGAGGCGATCCAACTTAAGAAATGGCATTTTGGAACCTATAAAAAGGTTCAACTGAACGGCGAACCTTTTACATTGGAGTTTTATCAGAGCCCTTCTAAAATCTATGAAGCCGAACTTTCTTCTGGCAAAGAGCAGCAATTGTTGCTGACTTGGGGGATTGATCGCATGAGTCTGTATGATACCGGTATTATTGATGGGGTATTGCATCTTTTCGAAAAAAAATTGCCCAAAGGGATTCCACCCATTACGCAGGAAATTTATAGTGGAGCCTATGCGACGTCTACTCGACCGCTCTATCCCGATCATAAAGGGCGGTATGGATTTATTCTGGGAGGCAATCCAGGCATACTGGTCGAGTATTACTACCACGCGGGTAAAAAGGAATGGGACATCCGTCCCGTGAAGATGAAGGGCGGTGACCTGCATATACAGACATTGGCTGCCGTGCAATGGGTGGATTGGGATGGAGATGGCGTAGCCGATATTATTGGAGGAGATTCCTCCGGCTTTATCTGGTTTTTCCGTAACAGTGGGACGGCCTCTTCACCCCTATGGGAACCGGCGGTAAAGTTGGAAGCGGACCATCGCATTATTCAACATCAAGCGGGAGAACAGGGGTCGATACAAGGACCTAATGAGCGTCGATGGGGATATGTACAACCTTTGGTCGTGGATTGGGATGGAGATGGCTTGTTGGATATAGTCTGTAATGATGTGACGGGCCAGTACCAATGGTATCAAAATATCGGTAGCGCCCGGGAGCCTAAGCTTGCGCCAATACAAGCCTTACGATATGGGGATCACTCTTTTAAAGGGGCATGGCGTAGTAAACCAGTAACGATCCCGTCTATGTATCTGCCTGCAAAAGAAAAATTAATGCCATTAATAGCGATTAATAGCCAAGGTCTATTGTGCCGCTACGGGCGTACGGGTGGGGATGTTGGCCGTTTGGTGGACGAAGAAATTTTGAGGTGGCAAGATGATGTTCCGATTAAGATCGTCGGTGAGGCTGGGCACGAGGGGCGGGCGACGTTGTCGATCTGCGATATTGATCAAGACGGTAATTGGGATATCTTATTTGGACAGGGGATACATCTCTCTCAGTCCAGAGCGGTGGCCGAAGCAAAGCCTTACGCGACAGCGTACGTGATGCGTAACGTGGGAACCAATGAGCGTCCCGTGTTTGATCGGCCGAAGGCACTGTGCCATGATGGCGATCGCGCCATAAACATGGACCGGCACGGCTGTTGGGTTAGTCCGATCGTGACCCAAGATGGCGCCTTAGAAGAGCTATTGGTAGGGGGCGAAGACGGACGGTTTTATCTGTTTAAAAATATTAAGGTATGTCCATAGGGACACCTTGACACGGATTTATATAATATTTAAAACGTATGAAGATCAAACTTTTTTTTAGCACTTTTCTGTTCGCCTTTCTTCTCCAATCCTGCGAGAGTTTGATGGTGGAGCGCGAGCAGCTCATGATGAAAGCGGATAGCCTAGAGGCTGATTCGTTATGGATTAGCGAAGTGAAATACCAAGCTGCCGAAACGGGAACTTTTCTGGGGAGCCCCAGTCTCCTGCGGTTAGCGAATGGCGATATTTTAGCGTCGCATGATTACAATGGACCGACCTCGAATACCACGGGTGTATACCGGTCTACCGATAATGGTCATAGCTGGACGCACATCACGGACATTGTGGGGTTATTTTGGGCCAATCTTTTTGAACAGGGGGGCAATATCTATTTTTTAGGGACCAATGCGGGGACAGGCGTTACTGCGCGTACCATTGTCCTTTGTCGGTCTACCGATTTGGGCGCGACATGGAGCGCACCGGTAACGTTGTTCGATACAGATATTCCCGGTCAGCCTGTACGCTACCACGGTGCACCAACACCTGTTGTTAAGCATAATGGTCGTTTGTATCGTGCATTTGAAGGACTGGATACCCGTTATAACTGGACGCGTGGATATCGCGCGTTTGTGATTTCGGCCGCCGAGAATGCGGATCTTATGACACCCGCAAACTGGAAGATGAGTACCAAGGTGACCTACAATGAAGGATGGGATCCGCCAGGGTCGGAAGAAACGACAGGCTGGATCGAAGGAAATGCCGTGGTCGATCCGAATGGTGACCTCGTCAATATCATTCGGGTCAACTCCGTACCTTTCATTGACAAGGCAGCTATCATACGGATTAATAGTACGGGCGATACGGCGACATTCACGCCGGATGACTTTATTACCTTTCCTGGTGGGCTACATAAGTTCGTGATACGCAAAGATATCACGACAGGGGTATACTTGGCTATGGTTAATAACAATACCAACGCCAGCTATCCACAGCAGCGCAATATTCTGTCGCTCTATATGTCGACCAATCTTCGGCAATGGCATCATGTTAAGACATTAATGGAAGACGACCAAGGGCTCTCATTTTCGGTGTCTGTTGCCAAGACTGGCTTTCAGTACCCCGATTGGCAGTTTGATGGCGATGATCTTATTTATTTGGTTCGTACTTCGTATGCCGGTGCATATAATTATCATAACGCCAACCGGATTACGTTCGGAAGGTTGAAAAATTTTAGGTCTTTCATCACTGCGCCTACCGATACCGCTCGATTTGGTCCGACCGAAATCGTGCCGGCTAGTTCATTGGGAAGCGTCGGGTATGTTCGCTCCGGGAATTACCCGACACAGGAGGTGTATACCACCGTCAGAGCGGGCGATGGCAACGTGTGGCTCCGCCAGAATCTGGGGGCAGATTGGATCGCTAGAAGTATCGCCGATGCCCAGAGTTTCGGAAACCTTTATCAGTGGGGGAGGCATACGGATGGGCATCAGCTGCGCACTTCAGTTCTAGCGACACCCCCAACTCCGAATAATCCCTCCGGACTTACATTGCTGCACCATGCTCCTTTTTATGGCGGAAGTACTGTCTGGTGGAATACGGGTACATCGACCGATCAGTGGACTGCTTCCACATCGGCTGGAATCGCTTCGAATAAGGGATGTGATCCCTGTCGACAGCTCGGGGCACAGTGGAGACTTCCGACGGCTATAGAATGGCAGCAGCTGATTGTATCGGAGCAGATCAGTAATTCAGCTACCGCATGGGCTTCCAGCTTGAAGATGCCCAAAGCCGGATATCGTTTAGGGAGCAATGGAACCTTATATTATTCCAATGGTCGTTACTGGAGTAGCACCCCGCACGCCACGGTGGTAGGGGCGGCCGTGGCCATCCATTTTACCGATACGGATATCAATACATCGCTTGCACTTTCTCGTTCGGGAGGCTTAAGCATCCGGTGTATTCGTAAACCGTAATAAAGAATCCCCGACACACCATCTCCCCGGTCGTGTGTCGGGGATTCTATCTAAATACAGCCGTTCTCCTAACGATGCTGCTATATGTCAAGATGTTAGAGTATTTTGATAATATTTTGTAGAAAAATACGTGATGTTTTAGGCATATTTGCGTACCAATAATAAACAAAGAGCTGGATACCGAGGGATACATACTGTAAATCTCAGGTAGCACATTGTTTATTAGATAGACCTTATACTTTTGGAACTTAATGTAACGGATATAGAACTTGTGAGACTATTGAGGAATGGTGACCACGATGCTTTGGAGCGTATCTATAAGCGGTATCACCACGTCCTTTATAGCCATGCCTACCGTAGACTGCCGGATCGGGAAGAGGTGCGGGATATCTTGCATGAAATATTCATTAGTCTTTGGCAAAATAGAGATACCTTTTTCATCACTTCGAGTCTCTCTGCCTATCTCTACGCTGCGGTGCGAAGTAGGGTGCTCAATGTGGTCCGTAACCAAAAGGTACGGGACAGCTATGCCCAATCCCTACAGGCTTTTATGGATGAGGGAGTGGAAGTCACAGAAACAAAGTTTCGGGAAAAGGAATTGATTCGCCTGGTAGAGCAGGAGGTACGTGCACTACCGACACAGATGCGTATTATTTTTGAGATGAGTAGGTTTCAGGAACGCTCACACAAAGAGGTTGCCGAGGAACTCAATATCAGCCCGCAGACTGTTCGCACGCAAGTTCGGAATGCACTCCGCATACTCCGCGTAAAATTAGGAGACAATATATTCACCTTGTTTTTCTAACACCTTACATTTTTTTATTTTTTTTCGCACCCATCTACCCCCTCCCCATAAGGTTGCGTGTCTTATCAATAAACGGGGAAACTAACCAATCATCAATGTACAGCCATCCTCGTATGATATCGGGTATTAAATGAGGTAGCATTTACTTTAAAACATTTTATATTAATGAAAAATGCAAAAGAAATTTTGGATAGATACAATGCTGGAACGGCGACAGCGGAAGAGATAGCTATTGTGGAGAGTTGGTATCTCAAGTACAAAACACCACCCTCGGATCTCCTTGTTTCGGATTTACTGGAGGAAGAAGAAATGGGCTTACAACGCTTACGAGCGGCCACCGCCAAGAAAAGACATATCCGCCTCTGGAAACCGATCGCTGCGGCAGCCATTTTGCTGCTTGGCGTAGGTTGGTGGGCGCTCCATAAATTTGATAGGGAACCTGCAGCGGCAACGGAGATGCTGGCGGGGGGCGAGTCGGCTATCTTGACATTGGCCGACGGAAAAAAGATCGCTTTATCGACCGAAAATATCGGGAAGTTGTTACAGGACGAATCCGTTCAGATTCAACAATCTGCGGAAGGGGAGTTAGTATACACGCTATCAGAAAAGGAGCAGGCACATAGTCCATCCAGCTTTAATACAATTGAAACACCGAAAGGCGTGCAATATAAAATCGTTTTGCCCGATAGAAGTGTGGTATACCTGAGTGCATTGTCGCGGTTGCGCTACCCCGTTGGTTTTTCAAAAGAGGAACGAAAAGTGGAGCTAACGGGACAGGCTCATTTTGAGGTGTCGACCATAGGTGCTGAGGGGCACAAGACACCGTTTGTGGTGCAGGCGGGGCAACAGGTTATTGAGGTGCTGGGAACGCAGTTTAATGTCTGCGCTTATGCGGGCGATGGGTTTATAGAGACAGCCCTACTTGAAGGGAAGGTGAAAGTTTCCGTAAAAGGAAGCAGAAAAGAGGTATTTCTAAAACCGGGACAGTTGGCGCGACAAGACATCGGTACCCAAAAACTAACGGTAGAGGAAGTCGACGTAAATGACTTACAGGCCTGGAAAGAAGGATATTTTATATTCAACAACGAGAATATAAAGGATATCATGCGCAAATTATCGAGATGGTATGGGTTTGAAGTTGAGTTCGTAGGCCCTATGAATGATATTTCCTTTCAAGGAAATTACCAACGTACTCGGGATGTGAGATATCTACTCAAGACGTTAGAACTTTCTAATAACGTTCATTTTGAATTTATTGAATCGAAGAATGAAAGGAGGGTTGTGGTAACGAGAAAGTAGCGGTGCAGATCGCTAAAAAAGAAGAGCAGGAGTGTTCGCACCACTTCTGCTCTCTTATCGACATGAGGCCGATAAAAAGATTAATTAACATAGTATCAAAACGTTAAAAAACTTCATTCAAATGTATAAAAAAATAACTGTATGGCAATATGGTATACCGCATTGCTTTTTAAAAATACTTATCATTATGAAGCTTAGCCTTTTTCTTTTGCTGGTTACGTTCTTTCAGGTCAGCGCGCTGACCTATGGACAGAAGGTAAGTGTACGGGTTACGAAGGTGCCATTGAAAACAGTTTTATATGAACTGTCTAAACAAACAAACTACAATTTCATCGCTGATGCGGATTTATCTGCTAAAGTGGGGCCTATTTCGATGAATGTAAAAAACATGGAGTGGAACCATGTTGTCGAAAAGTGCTTTACGGGAATACCGCTAAAAATAGTGTTGAACAAGGAGGATAAGATGGTCTTTATCCAAGCAGCACCGGTAGCTAAAGCAGCCTATAACGACAAGGAAAAATCTACGCAACAGCTTACCGTGGCAGGAAGGGTTAGTACGCCTGAGGGCATCGCTATGCCGGGGGTAAGCGTGGCTACGACAAATGCCACGAAGAAAGCTTTTACCGATAAACAAGGTAATTATAGCATCGCCGTCAGCCCGACGGATACCCTGGTGTATTCCTTTATCGGCTATGTGAGACAGATTCAGGTGGTACAGGGACGAACCAAGATTGATGTATCCCTGAAGATGGCGGAGGAAAAGATTGAAGATGTGGTCGTCATCGGTTACGGCGAGGTCAAAAAGGCGGATATCACGGGGGCAATCGGATCGGTGGATGTCAAAGCTATGCAGAAGGCGCCTGTCGCTACTTTCGATCAGGCATTGGCGGGGCGTGTAGCTGGGGTGCAGGTGTCTGGAAATGATGGACAGCCGGGATCTGTTAACAACATTGTGATTCGGGGTGCCAATTCCTTGACGCAGGATAACTCCCCGCTGTATGTGGTAGATGGTTTCCCTATTGAGGCCTTCAACGAAAGCCCGGTTAGCCCATCTGATATTGAGTCGATCCAAGTGCTGAAAGATGCTTCGGCAACTTCTATTTATGGATCTAGAGGGGCTAATGGGGTAATTATCATTACCACCAAGCAGGGCACAAAATCGACTCCGGTTATTGCCGTCAATTCGTACTACGGGATTCAAGCGGTCAATAAAAAACTGGACGTGTTGTCTCCCTACGAATTTGTGAAATACCAACAGGAACTCAACCCCACGACGACGGAACGTTTGTACCTGGATGGAAGAACATTGGAGGATTATAAGAACCTGCCTGGGGTTGATATGCAAGGGGCATTATTTCGGAGAGCTCCTATGTGGAATAATGATATTTCTTTTCGAGGTGGTAGTCAGAATACCCAGTATTCTGTTTTTGCCAATATCCTGAAATCAGACGGGGTGATCCTTAATTCGGGATTTAATCGGGCACAGGGTAAGTTTACCTTGAGCCAGCAGCTCAAAAAGAATATAAAGGCATATGTCAATGCTAGTTATACAAAGACCACAACATCGGGATCGATTGTATCGGATCCTACGGGGGGTATACCGAGCTTGAGTTTAATCTATAGCGCATTGGGTTATAGACCGATTTCTGGTTTTGACGATGTGGATTTGATGGATGAGTTCTTTGACCCAGCTGTCATTACGGAAACGCCGACAGATTACCGCGTGAACCCGATTATATCTGTGCAGAATGAGTTAAATGAACGTATTCTGGGAAGTACCATTATTAATGGATATCTGGATTTTAAACTGACGGAGCACTTACTCCTTAAATTGAGGGGAGGGATAGTTTCTAATAATCTTAATACGAGCACATTGTATAACTCGAAGACACAGATTGGATCACCGAATTATCCGACATCTAAGGGGACAACGGGAAGTGTGTTTGAGCGGAAGATGGATAATTGGCTTAATGAGAATACATTGACCTACAACAGGAAGATTGGAAAGCACAGGTTTGATGCGCTTGCTGGCTTTACCTTGCAGGAGAACCGATTAGGCTACTCCGGGTACACGGCAAGTTTCATACAAAACGAAGAGTTGGGGATCGATGGTATTGATTTAAGTACATCTATCGTGCCGGAGACCTATCACAAGGAGTGGAGCTTAGCCTCCTTTTTGGGAAGGGTAAATTATGATTATGCAAGCAAATACCTGTTTACTGCCAGCTTTAGATCGGATGGTTCGTCGAAATTTAAAGGAGCCAATAAGTGGGGATATTTTCCTTCGGGGGCTTTCTCATGGAAGATGAACAAGGAAGCCTTTATGCAAAATATGAAGGCGATATCGGAATCGAAGCTACGTGTCAGTTACGGTACAACAGGAAATAATCGGGTGGATGAATATGCAACCTATTCTGGTATAACCTTTCCGTATGGAAGTTATTATTCGTTTAACAATGGTTCCCCAGATAAAGGTGCGTCCTTGCTTACGAGTGCTGGTGTAGCTGATTTGCGCTGGGAAACGACAGCCCAGTTTAATGTAGGTTACGATTTGGGCTTATACCAAGATAGGGTGCGTTTTACATTTGATTATTATGATAAAAGAACGAACGACCTGTTGTTGAATGCCAACCTACCGTATACAACGGGCTATCTGGTGGCGTTTCAGAATATAGGTAGTGTAAGGAATCGAGGATTGGAATTCAGCTTGGAGACCACCAATATCAAGGGGAAGAATTTCAGATGGAGTAGCGCATTCAATATTAGTTTTAACCGCAATAAAATCCTAAAACTTCAACCCGGACAAAGCTATAGGCTGCAAACGGTGAGTTTTGTAGGGGATTTTGCGAATGTTGCCCCTTATATTGCGAAAGTAGGTCAGCCTATGGGGATGCTCTATGGTGCCAGTTTCGACCGCTTGTACCAATACGAAGACTTTAATCAGTTGGCAAATGGCACCTATGTACTGCGGCCTGAAGTTCCCGACAATGGGCGTGCGCGCAATACCATACAGCCTGGAGATATGAAGTTTAACGACCTGAACAACGATGGAACAATCAATACAGATGATTATACGGTCATCGGAAATGGTAATCCGCTCCATATCGGTGGTTTTGCGAATGATTTCTCGTACAAGAACTTCGATTTAAGTGTATTTCTACAATGGTCGTATGGTAATGATATCTTAAATGGCAACAAGCTGTATTTTGAACAGAATACCTATAATCTGTACAATTTCAATTTGTACTCCACGGTAGAGAATAGATGGACGCCGGAGAATCAAAATACAACCATCCCACGGGTGGGTGGGCTACCGCCTCGTATATACCACTCGAACATTGTGGAGGATGGTTCCTTCCTGCGGTTAAAGACGGTGTCTTTGGGCTATACATTCTCCGATACGTTTTTGAAATCTCGTAAAATAAGAAGCGCAAGAATTTACCTTTCAGGACAGAACCTATTGACGTTTACCAAATATAGTGGATCTGACCCTGAAGTATCTGTACGGAATTCGGCACTGACGCCAGGCTTTGACTGGTCTGCATATCCAAGGGCTAGAACCATGACAATGGGAATCGATGTGTCATTTTAAAGGTGTAAAACATGAAAAAGATAATCATATTTTTAGCAATACTAGCGTGTTCAGGTTGTAAGGATTTTTTGGAAAAAGTACCAACAGACTTTACCAGCCCTGAAAGTTATTTTAATACGGAAAAGGATCTAGAAACAGCATTGGTAGGTGTCTATGATATTTTGGGACACGAGTATGTGTATGGCAAGTGGTACCAATTTCAGATTTCGGTGGGTACCGATGAGAGTTACATGACGGGGGTACAACCTGCGGGCTCGTTGAACACCTATCAGCATGAGCCATCCAATATATACCTCACAAATTTATGGCGCTACATCTATAGCGGTATAGAACGCGCCAACCAGCTGATTGCACATATCGATAAGCCTAAGATGGATGAAGGGAAGAGAAAGCAGATCCTGGGCGAGGTGCTTTTCCTTCGGTCGTATTACTATTTTATTCTGGTAACACATTTTGGTGATGTACCCCTGAAATTGGAACCGACTTCTTCCATTAACAACACGGATATCAAACGTTCCGATATGCGAATCGTATACGAACAGATCGTCACTGATATGAAGCGTGCCGAAACATATTTAGAAGGACAAACGGCGGCAAAGGTGGGATTCGGTGGCCGGGTAACGCTGTCGGCAGTGCGCGGTATACTGGCGCGCGTTTACCTCCATATGGCAGGTTTCCCGCTTCGAGATACCGATAAATATAAGGAGGTAATCGCCTATACACAGAAGGTGATCAATTCGGGTGAACATGAACTGAATCCAAGCTTTGAACAGATCTTTATTAATTATGCGCAGGATAAGTATGATGTGAAGGAGTCGATCTGGGAGGTTGAATTCTGGGGCAATAGAACGGGGAATGCCTTTATGGAAACGGGACAGATAGGCACGATAAGTGGTCCTTTTGCGAACGATGTGACGATCGGTAAGAGCACAGGATCTGTTAAGACAACAGGTTTGCTATTTAAAGCGTATGAAGAAGAAACAGGTAGCGCTGGTACGTTAAAATACTCGCCAGACTTAAGGCGGGACTGGACCTGTGTGCAATATACGTTTGGCACGGCGGTAAGCAACCCGGACTGGAACAAAACAGCGAGTGTAGGTATATACAATATGGATTTAGGGAAATGGCGACGTGAATTCGAGACGCTAACGCCTAAGCATAGCACATTTACGCCGCAGAACTTTCCATTATTGCGGTACTCGGATATTTTGTTGATGTATGCGGAAGCTGAAAATGAGGTGAATGGGGTGACGGAGGAGGCGAAAGTGGCCATTAACTTGGTGCGAAAAAGAGCGTATGGAAAACTATTGAATGGATCTGTTTTAAAACGGATAGCGGTGACAAATGGTGGTAGTGGTTATGTTACGGCAACACCTCCCAAAGTGATTATCTCAGGTGGCGGTGGTGCGAATGCGGAGGCTATTGCTATTGTCGCATCTGGCCGGGTAACGGAGGTTATTATTACCCGGGCAGGGAAGGGCTTTACGGCGGTGCCAACGATTTCTTTCGCAGCCGCGAGTGGATCGGGAGCTGTGGCGCAGGCTACACTTGTTAATCCGGCCCTGGTGAATGCCGACTTATCGGCACAGCATACGGCTTCCAAAGATGCCTTCCGATCGGCTATTCAAAAAGAGCGTATGCGGGAGTTTGCTGGTGAAAATTTACGTAGGCAGGATTTGATCCGCTGGGGTAAATTGATGGAATTTTTACAGGTGGCGGCCAAGGATATCGTGGACTTTGCGCCTGCAAATAGAAAATATACCGCACAGGCTGGCGACAATGTGGCCGATAGGGATGTGCTACTCCCAATTCCGGCGTATGAGATGAATCTAAATAAACTGTTAACACAGAACCCAGGCTGGTAAATCTGATAAACCATGAGAAATAAAATAATATATGTTGTATGGCTTTGTTGTGGTCTGAGTGCTTGCAACAAACTGGAGATAAAACCGGTAGACTTTAACGTATCCTTGGATAAGAACACCTATAAAGTAGGGGATACGGTACGATTTAATTTTAGTGGCGAGCCGGATTACCTCCTGTTTTACTCGGGAGAGAAGGGGGCAAAGTATGAATTCAGGGATCGGGTAGTTACAGCGACGGGAAATCCATTATTGAGTTTTACATCGTTGAAAACGGGTGCGGCAGCTGCCAAATTGCAGGTGTTGATATCAACGGACTTTAGTGGGGGCTATGATAAAAATACCGTCAGTATGGCTAAATGGGATGACCTTTCTTCGTTAGCGGTGTTTTCTACGGGAGCCGATAATACGGCATCAGGTCCTATTACCTTACAGAAATACATGGAAACCAAGCGGCCGGTGTACCTAGCTTTTAGAAGCTACAAACCCAATGACGGTAGTACCCAAAGCTACAACCATACGATAAGGACGTTAAGCATCAAGCTGGAATCCTCGGAGGGGAATACCTATGAAGTTAACCCAGGTGTCAACCTGCAGGGATGGAAGAATGTGGAATTTTCGACAGACAATATACCTTGGATTGTTAATAGCTCGAACCAATTGGTACTTAACAATAGTACGCCTGTCGGTGAAAATGAGGAATGGGCCATCTCGGGTGCCATACATTTGGATCGCGTGGTGCCCGATAGACCAAAGAGCTTAAAGAGTATAACCATGGTTATGCCAAAGCAATTGGAGCATGTGTTTAAGGAAAAGGGGACGTTTAAGGTAGCTTTTGTGGCTTTCAACCAGTCGATAGACCAGAAGGAAGAGGTTGTTAAAGAATTGAACATCATCATTGATTAAAAGAATAAGGATTTAGATCATGAATAAAATATTGACCTTGTGTCTGTTGTTTTTTGTATTCCAGGTGCACGCCCAATACCTGGAATCGGGTGCGCCTTTACCTGGTGTCGTGGTAGCACATGTGCCTAAGAGTTCGGGCAGTTACCTCGGAACACCGAGTGTCGTGATACTCGCGAATGGAGATTATCTCGCTTCGTTTGATTTTTTTGGTCCGCAATGTTCTTCCGATAAGGTACATGTGTACCGATCGGCGGATAAGGGGAAGACCTGGCATTTTTTGACGGAGCTGGCGGATACTTTTTGGGGCGGATTATTTGTTGTGGATACGGATGTGTATGTACTGGGCGTACGTGGATCAGACCGCAATCTATCGATCAGAAAGTCTACTGATTCGGGTAAAAGTTGGTCGCCACATGCTATTTTAAGAGCAGGTCGCTTTCATGGTTCTTCTACCCCGGTAGTTTTTCATAACGGTAAAATTTATAAAGGCTACGATCATCTTGGGGTCGAAGATAAAAGTAAAGCCTGGATGTCGGAAAATAAGTCGTTCATTATGTGGGCGGACGAAAATGCAGACCTGTTGAAACCTGACAGCTGGAACTACAGTGAAGAAATAGCTAAACCTAAACAAATAGATGGTACCGGTTGGCTGGAAACGAATGCTGTACTGGGGTTAGATGGGTCGATACGAGGTATTACGCGCATCGCGAACGAATCGGGCTATATCGCTGGTCACTATGCTGTAGATGATAAAGGCGCTATTGTAAACGGTTCGGTGAAGGCGATTCCATTCTTAGGCGGAGCCACGAAGTTTAATGTGATGTGGGATCCCAAAACTAAAAAATATTGGTCCTTAACGAATTACCCGTCGGAAATGGTACGAAAGCCAAAGATGCGTGCAGGAGGAATGCGTAGCGTGCTCGCTTTGGTTTCTTCGCCCGATCTAGAGAATTGGACGGTCGATAAAATTGTGATGGCCAGTACGGATGTTAAATACCATGGTTTTCAATATGTGGATTGGCAGTTTGATGGCAAGGATATCATTCTCATGAATCGGGTCGGTTTTTCGGATGAATTTGGCGAAGCAGATAATGCACATAATTCGAACTACATTATTTTTCAACGGATCCGGAATTATAAGAAGAGTAAGACCACAAAGGAGTTATTACGGTTTGTCAATAAATAGAAAGAACATGCGAAAATATATGATATTGCTCGTTCTTTTGACGAGCGCATTAACAGGTTTTTCAAAAATTGAGCTTGGTACCCAGTTTTCGGATAACATGGTCTTGCAGCAGTCTGCCAAGATCAAAATAGCGGGTAAAACATCAACCGTTGGAAAAGTGACAGTCACCACAGGCTGGGGGAAAACCTATAAAGCGACCGCTGATAAGCAGGGGAAATTTACGGTTACAATCGAGACCCCAAAGGCGGGTGGCCCCTACGATATTAATCTGGATGACGGCGAACAAACGGTTTTAAAAAATATACTTATTGGCGAAGTTTGGTTGGCTGTAGGTCAGTCGAATATGGTGATGCCTGTCAAAGGGTTTGATGCAAAGCAGCTTGTTGTGAATCGACAGGAGATGGAGCAACATGCCTCGAAGCTACCCCCCATTCGTTTTCTTACCTTAGAATCGCCTCCTTCGGAAGAGGTTAGCGATCTGGTTTTAGGAAAGTGGGTTGCCGCCGATGCGCAGTCGGTAGCAAATTTCAGCGCCGTAGCCTACGAATTTGCCCGTACGTTACAGGAGGAATTAAAGGTGCCTGTGGGGATTATCGTTGCGGCAAATTCGGGGACAAGGATTGAGTCTTGGATGAGTAAAGGTAGCCTGGAGTCGATAGCGGATAAGTTCCTGGATTTGGATAGACCTTTTCAGAAAAATAGTGCTGCAGCCATGTACAATGCAATGATCGCCCCATTGCTAGGGTATCAAATCAAAGGTTTTTTATGGTATCAAGGCGAGGCGAATAGAATGTCGCCAGGTGCTTACCTGAAACAGTTTCCTGCGATGCTCGATGACTGGCGGAAATCTTGGGGCGGCAAAGACCTGCCTTTTTATACGGTAGAGATCGCTCCGTTTCCGTATCCCACGGACAAAGACAAGGCTTATATAGCGGCTTTTTTTAGGGAAAATCAAAGAAAGCTGTCCCGTACGCTGGCGCAGGTAGGAATTGTATCGACAGTGGATGTCGGTTCTTCCACTACGGTACATCCACCGGATAAAACGAAGGTGGGCACGCGCTTGGCCTTGTTGGCTTTAGGGCAGACCTATGGTTTTAAGGAACGCTATCAGGAATCGGTCTACAAAGGATACAGTACCGATGGGGATAAAATATCGATTACTTTTTCGGGTAATAATAGGTTACAGCTGCTCGGCGATACGCTTCAGGATATGGAGATTGCTGGGGAAGATCAGGTCTTTCATCCCGCGAACGCAACGTTGCAGGGGGATAGATTACTGGTATGGTCTGCTGCTGTTGCGCATCCTAAATCAGTACGATATTGTTTCAAGGCATACAGCGTGGGAAACCTCTTCACGGAACATGGGTTGCCAGTTCCACCTTTCCGAACGGATAATTGGAGTATCATTCAGAAAAAAACACCTTAACCTCAATAAACGATTTACACATGAAAAACTCAAGCAGAATATTCAAGGCTTTGCTCTACGCTGTTCTATTGCTTACAGCGGGTACAGGTTGTAACAAAATGCTAATCGAGCGTTCGGCGTTCATGGCGGTTCAGAATTTTAGTAATGTGCCCGGAACGGTGGTGGTCCATAGTCCCAAATCTTCGGGTGTCTATAGAGGGACGCCAAGTATTGCGAAATTACCGAATGGTGATATTATTACGTCAAATGATGTCTTTGGAACGGGTATTTCCAATCGCACCGATATCTTTCGTTCGACGGATAACGGGGCTTCGTGGGACAGTATATCCTCCGTGAATGGCGCCGTATGGTCGGGGTTGTTTTACCATCAGAATAAACTGTATTTACTCGGTGCTAATACCAGTGGAGGCGCTAATCTGGTCATCCGGGGTTCGGACGACGGTGGGGTCACCTGGTCGAGCCCAACGATTATTGTATCTGGCGCGTGCCACGGTTCATCGACCCCCGTCTTATTTGCAAATGGACGCATTTATAAGGCGTATGAATTTCACGATACGGACTTGAATGGCAAGTGGATGTCGGGTAATAAAGCGTATATCGTATCGGCTCCTATGGGCGCAGATCTATTGAACTCAGCGAGTTGGACGCAGTCGGCAAAGTTGGAAAAACCCGCTTGGCTGGATGGTACAGGCTGGCTAGAAGGGAATGCGGTGATCGGGCTTGATGGAAAGATTAAATGTATTACTCGGTTGGCATCGATGGATGGCGCACATGCAGGCTATTATTCGCTGTCATCAAATACCCAGATTGAAGCGGGTTCGGCAAAAAAGATCCCATTTTTTGGGGGCGCATCAAAATTCAATATCAGGTATGATTCGCTTTCGCAAAAATATTGGTCACTGGCTAATTATGTTCCAAAGGAGTTTAAAGCAGGCAATAGATCGGCGGGAGGAATCAGGAATGTCCTGGCTTTGACCTGCTCGGACGACTTAGAATCATGGCAAGTTAAAGCAATCGTATTGGCGGATGATGATGTAGAGAACGTAGGCTTTCAATATGTGGATTGGATCTTTGACGGCAATGATATCTTATTTGTATCGCGTACCTCATACGAGGATGGCTTTGGTGGAGCGGATAACTTTCACAATGCTAATTTCATGACGTTTCATCGGATTTCAGGGTATGCATCGGCAACGACACCCATGAACTGGGCGCATCTATTGCCTGACAATGGTTGGGATGGTGGCGTAAAGGAATTTGATGCCTCGGGTGCGCTTGGGAGCAACGCTGCTAACCCTATTTTAATAGGTGAACCGGGCGAAATAGCGTACCTCGCGGAGCAGGTTTATCAAGGGAATTCGTTTGCCGGTAAGTATTTTAAACTGACCGCAGACATCGATTTGAACGGATATAATTTTATGCCGATCGGTTGGTATATCACGACGACGAACAACCGCCCTTTTAGTGGTCATTTTGATGGTGGAGGTTTTAAGGTGAAGCAGCTTATCATCAATCGGAATGATAATTCCCAAACCTCTAATGGCTTGTTTGGCTATGTAAAAGACGGCACGATAAAGCGGTTAGGGATAGACAGCACCAGTCAAATATTTGTCGGTGGTGCTTCTGCCGGATTGGTTGCCCAAGGAAACAACGTAACCCTAAGTGACAGCTACAATAAGGCGGCCATATTTGGAACATCTCAGGTGGGGGGACTATTGGGCTATGGTGTGGGAACTAACGTGATAACGAATTGCTACAACACGGGAAGCTTGATGCTCAGCACCACCACCAGTACAAATAAGTACATCGGCGGACTATCGGGCTATTTTAAGTTTGGAAGTATCAGTAGTAGCTATAATGTAGGAAGCGTATCTTCTACACTCACGGGGTTGACAACTATGGGAGGTATCGCTGGAGTAAGTGGCCCAACGGTAACACATGCTTTCTTTCTGTTAGGTAGTGTGGGCGTGAATAATGGTGTGGGTACAGGGCTTGCTGCCAGCAGTTTGAAAAGTGCGACGACTATAAGCACGCTAAATAACGGTGGAAGCAGTTGGAAGGCCGATGCTTTACTACATAACCATGGTTTTCCGGTCTTGTCTTGGCAGCCTTAATAGGAATTGGTATGAAAGCAAATGTGATACGGTTATTGGTTTTAGGTTTCGTGATGATGCATGTATCTGCGCAGGTCTTTAGCCAAGACTTTAACCGGTTCAACTGGGTATCTGTCGGGGAGGATGCGACCTTGAGATTGCAAGGGAAACTGGATGATGCATCGCTTAGAGCTAGTTTATATCGGTTGCCGGCTTCCGTTAAAGATGTGGTGCGAAAGGAAGTATGGAATCTATCAAGAAATCCAGCCGGTGTTTACCTCGACTTTTATACGGAGGCAGATACGGTGGCTTTTGCCTACCGATGTGAACAAAATATAAATTTGAAGCACATGAGTGCAATCGGTATTTCAGGTATAGATGTATATGCTAAATTGAAGGACAATCGCTGGGTTTGGGTAAAAACGAAGTATATCACTTTGAATAACGACGATGTGAAGGTGGTGATGGAGGGACTTGATGTCAAAGACCTGGCGTACTATCGCCTCTATTTTCCGCTGTACAATACGGTGGCAGATTTTAAGATCGGACTGAATAGGCCGGTCGATTTGATCTCGCTGGAGCATAAGGGTAAGCCCATCGTGGTTTATGGTACCTCTATCGCACAGGGCGCATCGGCCTCGAGGGCGGGAATGTCTTGGGCGGCTTTGTTGGGCCGGCAGGTGGAGATGCCGGTGGTTAATTTGGGCTTTTCTGCAAACGGTAGATTGGAGAAAGAGGTTGTAGATGTAATCGCGAAGCAGGAAGCCTCGCTTTATATCATCGATTGCCTTCCAAATCTGGTTGCTTTTACGGATGAAGAGGTACGGCAAAGATTGTTGTATGCTTGGCAGACGTTACGGAAGTCTCATCCGCAAACTCCGATAATATTTGCAGAGCATGCAGATGCGACGATAAATCTGTTGAATACAGATTCGCAAAGGGCGTACGAGCGCGTGAATCGGAATCTAAATAGATTTATAGCGGAAAATATAACAGGTAAGGATGCCCATGTCCATCTGGTCACCGCGCGGTCTATCGGTCTAGATATCGACGATACAGCAGATGGTATACATCCCTCGGATCGAGGAATGAAGAAATATACCGATGCCTATGATCAGGTGATACGGAAATTAAGAATACATATAATCAACTAGACGCGAACGCACTACTGGTAAAAAGGTAGTGCGTTTTTTTATATGGATCAATTGGCCAGTAGATAATCTTTTTTAAAGGAACTGGGGGTACTCGCCTTAAATCGTTTAAAGTGACGGTAAAAATTAGAGGTGTTCTCAAACCCACTTTCTTCAGCAATTGCACCAGCTTTCATGTTGGTATTGATGAGCAATCGACAAGCGTGATTGATGCGGATTTCGGTGAGAAAATCGTAATAGGATTTCTGTGTCAGATTTTTAAAAAAACGACAGAACGATGTGACGCTGAGGTTACTGAGTTCGGCCATTTTTTCCAAGGTGATGTTCTTTTCGAAATTATTAAACGTATACGTGAAAATTTTATTGGCCCGGTCGCCATCAAAGTTATGGGACGCCGACAGCGCATAGTCGGGTGAGATCACTTCATAATCGCTATTGTTACTCAGTAAATCGAATATTTTTAGTAAGTACACGATTTTGTTGATGCCGGTGGACTCGGTCATCTTATTCATCAATTTAACAATTTTACGCTTAGATTCTCCTTGAATGATTAATCCCTGGCGTGCCAGCGTCAATAGCTTTTGCACTTTTATAGTTTCTGGGAGATTCAAAAAATTATGCCCCAAGGATTCTGGGTGAAAATGTAAAACTAAGGCTTCGACATAGTACTCACTATCGGATTTCAGGTTGCACTTCCAGGTATGTGGAATATTGCTCCCCAGTAAGATAAGCTCATCTTTTTCAAAATTGGATATGTTTTCCCCGATAAACCGGATGCCCTCGCCTTTGATGAGATAATGCAGCTCTATTTCGGGGTGGTAATGCCAGATCGTACCGAAATGTGGCAATACATCATGTCGGATTTTAAACGTGTGATCACTGGTCTTTGGAACTTGATGAAATTTGGCTTTCATAATTGGTATACCTTGTTTTCTTACTAAAGTTCTGAAAATGATATGACATAATCAACTTTATGATAACATGTTAGAATAGTTAGCTAAATTCTTAAACAATTTCCCATCAATCTTCGCTGATATTTGCAATACCGATTATAAAATAGTTGACTATGACAGCAAAAAATAATAAACAAGCAATCCTTGTATGTAGTGGAGATCTTAGACCAGCAGCAAACCTGAATTGCTGGCCAATGCAACAAAAAATGGAAGAAATGCTCCAGTCTGCTTTTCAGCAGTTGGGGTGGGAAGTGAAACGGGCGCATGGGTATAATGCCGAAAAAGGACATGGATTTATAGACTACCAACATGAGGGAATTAAAGTCTTCCGGAATATCGATAGAAGTGCACCCTTGATCGTGGCAGAAAGTGTATGGCAATACAGTCATCATGTGTTGGCGGGGTTGATCGCTCACCAAGGTCCGATATTGGTGGTCGCAAACTGGGATGGCACCTATCCGGGGTTAGTTGGCGCCTTGAACCTGACGGGCTCGTTGACCAAAGCCGAGGTAGACTATAGCTTTTTGTGGAGTAAGGATTTTACCGATGAATTTTTCATGGAGAAATTAGCAGAATGGACGGAAAAGGGGACGATTACCCATGACTATTCACACGTTCGCCCGTTTGAGATCGGGGCCCTCGCTTCGGAAGACCGGGTTCTAGCAGAAAATTTCGCGCAAAAGATTGTGCAGGATCGAATTGTAATGGGGGTGTTTGATGAAGGTTGTATGGGGATGTTTAATGCCATTGTGCCTGACGCCCTGATCCATAAGTTGGGTATCTTCAAAGAGCGCTTAAGCCAATCGACCTTATATGCTAAAATGTTGACGGTGTCGGATACCGACGCGGAGGGTGTTTTGGAATGGATGCAGGGCAAAGGTATGCAGTTTGATTGGGGGCAAGATGGAGAAACGGAATTGACGCGGGAACAGACGATCGAACAGTGTAAAATGTATGTGGCGGCATTGCGCTTAGCGGATGAGTTTGGCTGTGATACGATCGGTATCCAATACCAGCAGGGGTTAAAAGAGCTGGTTCCAGCGAGTGACTTGGTGGAAGGACTTTTAAATAATACGGTGAGACCTCCCGTTTATAATGAAAAAGGGCAGGAGTTGTATCCGGGAAAGGCGCTGCCACATTTTAATGAAGTGGATGAGTGCGCGGGTATCGATGGGTATGTCACCTACCACCTGTGGAATGCGCTGGGATTGGATGGCGATAATACGCTTCATGATCTGCGCTATGGCGAAGAGTATATGATTAACGGTGTACCTGAATTCGTGTGGGTGTTTTTGATCTCAGGAGCTGCTCCGGCATCACATTTTATCGGTGGGTACCAAGGGGCGGATAGTTTAAGACAACCTGCTATGTTTTTCAAAAAGGGTGGCGGTACACTGCGCGGCATCAGCCGTCCGGGGAATATCGTATGGAGTAGGGTATACATTGAAAATAATGAATTATTCTGCGATATCGGTACCGGTAGAGTTGTTGAGCTGCCTGCTGAAGAAACGAACCGAAGATGGAACCTGACGGATAAGCAATGGCCGATTATGCACGGCGTGTTGGATGGCGTAAGCCGGGACCAGATGATGGCCAAACACAAAGCGAATCATATTCAAGTGGTGTATGTTGACGGTGATTTTGACGTAAAACGTGCCGCTGCAATCAAGGCTGCAGCTATACAGTCGTTGGGCATTAAGGTTAACTATTGTGGGATACACTAAACAAGACGCCATGCAAGAGAAACTGGTAATAGGGATGGATTTTGGGACGGATTCTGTGCGAGGTCTATTGGTCAACGCCATGACCGGGGACGTACGGTCTACAGCGGTCTCGTATTTTAAGCGCTGGAAGCAAGGCTTGTATTGTGAACCACAGAAAGATCAGTATAGACAACATCCGTTGGATTATATGGAGTCTATTGACGAGGTATTCCATGCATTACTTACAGGGCTATCACCAGAAACAATTAAACAGATAAAAGCGATTGGTACCAATACAACAGGCTCTACGCCGGTAGCTGTCGATGAACAAGGGCAACCCTTGTCTTTGCGGGAAGGATTTTCAGAAAATCCCAATGCGATGTTTATCCTTTGGAAAGATCATACCGCGATTAAAGATGCGGATGAAATTAATGCGCTCGCAAAAAAATGGACGATTGACTATACACGCTTTAGCGGAGGTATCTATTCGTCTGAATGGTTTTGGTCTAAGATTTTACATGTCAATCGTGTGGACCCTGCATTGGCTAACCAGGCATTTACATGGGTCGAGCAATCGGATTGGATACCTACTTATTTATCGGGTACGACGAAGGTTTCTGCTATAAAACGTAATCGGTGTGCGGCCGGACATAAGGCGATGTGGAATGAATCGCATGGTGGTTTGCCGTCGTCGGAGTTTCTCTGCTCTTTGGACCCTTCTTTTTATCACCTCGTTCATCGCTTTTACACGGAGACGTATACGTCGGAACAAGAATTTGGAACGATCGCCAAGGTTTTTGTGGACCGGTATGGATTTGATGAAAATACGTTGATCACTGTGGGGGCTATCGATGCGCATCATGGTGCTGTGGGGGCTGGAAGTGAAGCATATACTTTAATTAAAGTGATCGGCACGTCCACTTGTGATATGTTGGTCGTCCCGAAGCAGGATAACCCGCCTTTGGTCGAGGGGATATGTGGACAGGTGGATGGATCGATCGACCCCGGGATGATTGGCTTTGAGGCGGGACAATCTGCCTTTGGTGATATCTATAACTGGTTCAAGAAGATGATGCTTAAGCCCGTTTTTGAAGTCCAAGGGCTGGATCTTTCGGACAGACAGCGTGAAGTGCTGGAAAATAATTTCTTTGCTTATATAACGCGGGAAGCGGAAGCGATCCCCTTGACTGCGGAGGATATGTTATTTACCGATTATCATAATGGAAGGCGGACGCCGGATGCAGATTTTACCAAAGTGGCGGCCGCTTCTGGTTTTACACTGGCTACCGGTGCGGGGCATATTTTTAAAGCACTGGTCGAAGGGACCGCATTTGGGTCAAAGGCGATTATTGATCGGTTCCGTTCCTATAATATTCCGATAAAAGCGGTTATTGCTACCGGAGGAATTCCCAATAAGGCTCCCTATGTGGTGCAGGTGCTGGCCGATGTGCTCGCTTGCGATGTACAGGTCGTAGATAGTGACCAGACCTGCGCATTAGGTGCTGTGATTTGTGCCGCGGTATCAGCAGGTGTCTATCCAAATATAGATGATGCTAAATTAAAACTTGCAGCAAAGGTTTCAAAAACATACCATTGTAATCCGGAACGTGCGGCTATTTATGAAAAATTGTATCAGGCATATAAAAAACTAACACAACTTGAATTATGAAGAATCTACCCATACTTGATATTGTAATAATCTTGGTCTACCTCGTCGCTATGGTGCTGGTCGGTGTTTATTTCTCCCGAAAAAATAAATCGGCGGATGAATTTACCCGAGCTGCGGGACGTATACCGGGGTGGGCAATTGGAATATCGATCTATGCCACATTTTTAAGTTCCAATACTTTTTTGGGGGTACCGGGGAAGGCCTTTGGAGGCAATTGGAATGCTTTTGCTTTTAGCCTCTCCATGCCGTTTGCAGCCTGGTTAGCGACCAAATATTTTGTTCCATTCTATAGAAGTACCGGGGAAGTGTCTGCGTATACGAATCTGGAAAAACGATTCGGTACTTGGGCGCGGACCTATGCGGTGGTTTGTTTTCTGCTGACGCAGCTCGCCCGTATCGGTTCGATTTTCTTTGGAATCTCTTTAACGCTCCAGGCCTTAACAGGTTACAGTATGGTGGTTATTATGGTGGTAACGGGGATCTGTATCGTTATATACACGGTAATGGGGGGCATTGAGGCCGTTATTTGGACCGAAGTGGTGCAAGGGATATTAAAAACTATTGGCGCGCTTATCATTATTTATCTCGTGGTAAAGGAGGTGCCGGGTGGTTTTAAGGATATTATTGATGTGGGGATTGCCGAGAATAAATTTAGTCTGGGTACGATGGATTTTGATTTTGTCAATTCGTCATTCTGGGTTGTTCTTTTGTATGGCTTCTTTATTAACCTGAACAACTTTGGTATGGACCAAAACTATGTACAGCGATACCACACCGCTTCGAGCCCTAAAGAGGCTAATAAATCCGTTTGGCTTTGTGTTTGGATTTATGTACCGGTGTCTTTATTGTTTTTTATAATCGGGACCTGTCTTTATACGTACTACCTCCAGAATCCTGCGCTGTTGGATTCGATTAAATTACAGGCGGCATCGGAACAGTTGGGGCTCGCTATTCAAAATCCACAGGTAGCAGAATTAGCGGCCACTTTGAAACCATCGGATTATGGTGATAAAATAATGCCTCATTTTATGGTGTACATGATTCCTACAGGATTGCTGGGGCTGATTGTTTCGGCCATATTATCGGCGGCGATGAGCACCATAAGCTCCGGGATGAATGCCTCTGCAACGGTCTTTACAGAAGATATTTATAAAAGATACTTCAATAAGGAGTCTTCGGATAAGAACAGTTTGAAAATACTCTATATCGCTACGGTCATCGTCGGTGTAATCGGTATGATCTGTGGTATCGCCATGATTGGTATCAAGAGCTTACTGGATGTATGGTGGACATTGTCCGGAATATTTGCGGGCGGAATGCTGGGGCTCTTTCTACTGGGACTGATCAGTAAAAAAGCAACGAATAGCGATGCCATTATTGGCACAATTGTGGGGATCTGCGTTATCCTTTGGATGACATTCTCTTATCTGATCCCTGAAAATATGGCCTATCTACGTAATCCATTGCATGCCAATATGATTATCGTGGTCGGTACATTGACTATATTTTTAATAGGAAATATAAGCCGAAAACTAAGAAGAAAATAAACTAAAAAACATATAAAATACTATGATTAGGAATAATAAAGAATTTATTCCCGTGATGCTTATGCCCTTTTGTGAGGATAAGACTATAGACTACGGGGCGCTGGAATATCTTATCGAATTCTATTTAGAAGCGGGTGCAAAGGGCTTGTTTGCGAATTGCCTATCGAGCGAAATGTTCGAGCTTTCTAAGCAGGAGATGGTGGAGTCGGTATCCTTTATTGTACAAAAGGTGAACGGCAGAGTGCCAATCGTAGCGACAGGTACTTTCCCTGGGGCGATAGAACAACAGGCTGCATTTGTAAAGGAAATTTATGCGACAGGAATCCAGGCAGTAATTGTGATCACCAGTCTGCTGGCCAGCGAGCACGATAGTGAAGAAGTCTTCAGGTCGAATGTGAAGCAATTATTGGCTTTAACAGATGATGTTCCTTTAGGATTTTATGAATGTCCTGTGCCTTACAAACGGGTCATCGATCCGACGTTTCTCGGCGAACTGGTGTATACGGGGCGCATTACCTATCATAAGGATACTTCCCTAAATCTAGCAAACGTTCAGAAAAAAAATGAAGTAACGGCGGACGTCGCTGATTTTGGTTTGTATGATGCATACATGGCGCATGCCGTTGCTACATTGAAGGCCGGATCAAGAGGGCTGTCCTGTATTCAAGGAAATTATTTTCCGGAGTTGGTTGTGTGGTTGTGCAATAACTTTAACGACGATGTACAGCAAGATAAGGTGGACGAGGTACAGCAGTTTTTTATCGACAATATGGATGTTATGCATTATGCCTATCCTGCGTCCGCAAAATACTACCTCCAAGGTACATACAGTTGGATGGGAACCACATGCAGACGAACTGATATTGAACCGTTAGATGAAGAAACAAAAATTAAACTTAATGAACTAAAAGATAGATATGATACATTAAAAATGAAAATTTTCCAATAGAATGATAAACCACTTATAAAAGTATAGTTATGATAAACAAACTTAAAATTTTGATTCTGTTTGTGCTCGCCCTGGTAGCTTACCAGGGGAAAGCACAGCAACAGATTACCGGACTGGTCAAAGACCAAGCTACCGGTAGTGTTGTTATCGGCGCTACAATAGTAGGCGATAAAGGAGGGAAGACTAATTCGGATGGGCAAGGACGATTTAGTATTTCCTCGGGTAATACGACAATCGATGTAAGTTACGTCGGTTATCAATCGCAACGCATCCGTTTGGATGGTCGCACGCATTACGATGTGCTTCTTGTTGCACAGGAAAGTGCACTGGAGGAGGTTGTGGTAATTGGTTATGGTACTTCTAAAAAATCAGACATAACGGGGAGTGTTAGCAGTCTGAATGAGAAGGACTTTAATAAAGGTGCAAATATTTCACCGGAGCAGTTGATCGCAGGTAAGGTATCGGGGGTGCAGGTGGTGCAAAGCAGTGGGGAGCCGGGAGGTGGTATTTCGGTGAATGTGCGTGGCGTCGGATCGGTGAACGCGGGTAATTCGCCTTTGTATGTTGTGGATGGATTTCCCATCGATAATTCTGCAACAGTAGGGGGAACGGGAGCGAATTTCACAGGGATGAAATCGGCTAGAAATCCACTGAATGCCATAAACCCGGATGATATTGCGTCCATTGAGGTGTTGAAAGATGCTTCTGCTACGGCGATTTATGGTTCTAGGGGCGCAAATGGAGTAGTGCTTATCACCACGAAAAAAGGAAAGTCTGGCGGTTTGAACGTAAATTATGATGCGTATTACGGTGTGCAAAATGTACAGCGTGACATTAAGATACTGTCAACCCGACAGTACAAAGATGTGATCAATGGCTTAATTGATGCCGGAGAGGGAACGGCCAGCCAGCGTATTGGTGATATCACGGAGGGAACAGATTGGCTAGCTCATATGTATTCCAAAAATGCACCGATACAGAACCATAATCTTTCATTTTCAGGGGGCAATGAAAATACAAAGTACCATACGTCGCTTAACTATTTTGGGCAGGATGGCTTATTGATTAATTCGGACAATAAGCGGTACAGTGCACGTGTAAATCTTGAACATACGGCAGGTAACTTTAAATTGGGGACCAATATTACGAGTTCCTATATCAAAGATAATTATGTCGCCAATGGTATGGATTTGAATGAGCGAGCAGGTATTATCTATGCGGCTATTGCCTATGATCCAACCTTACCGATTTATAATGCCGATGGAACCTATAAACTATCTCCGGATATGAATATAGATAATCCCTTAGCAATCGCGAATGGGAAAACATCGCAATCAAATCTGTATCGCACGCTGGGCACGATCTACGGTGAAATGAAATTTCTCGAGGATTTTACGGCGAAGCTAAATGTTGGAGCCGATATTTCGAATCAACGCCGCGATACCTACGTAGATCGGCAAACGATCGAAGGACGCGCGAATGGGGGGGTCGCTAGTATTTTACAGGGAACAAGCACCAGCTATCTCGGTGAGTTTACACTCGGGTATAAGAAGAGATTGGATATGCATGACTTGAATTTTTTGGTGGGTATTACCGGCCAACAGTTTAATGATGTCTCTTCTTCTTCTCAAGGTAGTGGCTTCTCTTCGGATGCTACAGGAACCAATAATATGGGGCTTGCGGATCCGACCAAATTTATTGTCACCAGTGGCCGCACACGAAACAGCCTTTTGTCTTACCTCGGGCGTGCCAACTATAATTTATACGATAAGTATTTGTTTACGGCATCGCTGCGTATTGATGGTTCATCTCGATTTGGAGCGAACAATCGCTATGGCGTGTTCCCCTCTTTTGCCTTTGGATGGAAGCTGGAGGAAGAGGAATTTATCAAGCAGTTGGACTTCTTTAATACCCTGAAACTGAGAACCAGCTGGGGAAGAACCGGTAATCAAGAAATTGGAAACTACCAATCCATGTCTACTTATGGTGGAGGGCAGAAAGCGGTGATCGGAAACGCACAGGTTAGTACTACGACGCCTAGCCGTATTGCGAACCCCAATCTGAAATGGGAAACCTCAGAACAGTTGAATTTTGGTTTGGATTATGGGTTCCTGAAAAATAGAATATCCGGTAGCATCGATGTGTTTTATAAAGATACAAAGGATATGTTGCTAAATCTGGCGGTACCGCGCACGACTGGTTTCTCCACGATGATGACCAACGTGGGAGCGGTACGAAATTCGGGTATTGAGTTTTTGATGAATACCCGAAACATAGAAGGTGCGTTTAGTTGGGAAACGACTTGGAATTTTGCGTGGTTAAAAAATCTAGTGAAAGACCTAGGGACGAATACAATTATTTACAATGGTTCTGCGGGAGGAACGTCGAATGTATCCATTATCAAGGTGGGACAGCCGATGTATTCTTTTTACGGCTATGAGATCGATGGTATATGGCAGAAAAATGATGATTTTTCGGTAACTAAAGATCCGGTGGTAGCGGGTGATTTCAAATATAGAGACATCAACGGTGATATGATTGTGAACGCCGATGATCGCGTGGTAATCGGAAACTCTTTTCCAAAGTATACGGCATCGCTAACGAATAATTTTGACTATAAGGGCTTCAATTTAAATATCTTCATCGATGGGGTGTTTGGTGTTAATATGCTGAATAATAATTTGGTGGATACGTATTTTCCAGCAAACTTAAAACGAAACAGACTAGCAGACCCAATGCTTAACCGATGGACTGCGGACAACCCTTCGACGGTATATCCTTCTTTTGTAAACCCGTTAAAACAAGGTAAGAAAGAGGTTAATTCGTATACGGTTGAAGATGCAAGTTATGTTCGGTTGAATACGGTGAAGTTGGGGTATACGATTCCGCTTCAAAATACGAAATATGTAAAAGGGATCAACCTGTATGTAGTCGGTCAGAATCTCGCTATTATCACCGATTATACGGGCTATGATCCTTCGATTAATCCAAATGGAAGCGGAGCTAGAATCGATTGGAATGCTTATCCAACGGCGCGTACATTTATGTTTGGTATAAATTTAAACTTATAGTTATGAAGATTTTAAATAAATCCCTATTATATCTTGCTCTGTTGGGCGGAGCATGTAGTGTTCAATCGTGCAATGATTTTTTGAAGGAAGAAGTATATTCTCAATTATCTCCTACGAATTACCTAAAGACTAAAGAAGGGTTGACTTCTGTCCTCTATGAAGGCTATGCTAAAGCTGCCAATATGAATAGTAATAATTCGATATACGTGTTAGGGCCACAGGAGTTCGCGACGGATGTATTATATCAAAGTGGCGATAATGTGGAAGCTACGATCCGAAATTTCAGAGACTTCAACTGGGATCCTACTATGGATTTTTTGATCCAGAATTGGGATTCGCCGTATCAGTGCGTTCGGAATGCTAATATCGTTTTGGAAAATATCGCGGCTTCTAATCTTTCTGATGAGGAGCGGAAATTATATGCGGCTGAAGCTCGTTTCTTGAGAGCGATCTCTTATTACAAGTTGTATTTCTTCTTTGGCCCAGTTCCCTTACGTACTTCAACGGACGAAGCTTTAAGTTTACCTCGGGCGACGGACGAGGTGATGACAAGTTTTATTGAAAGCGAATTGAAGGTTGCGGTTGCGGATCTACCTAATCCTGGTGCAGAAAAAGAAAAATATAGGGCGCATAAGGCCGCTGCTCAAGGTTATTTGGTCAAGTTTTACCTTAATACGAAGCAATGGCAAAAGGCTGCGGATACATCCGCTGAATTTATCAAGAATTTCAACTTTACCTTATTTGGGGAGTATAAAGATTTGTTTAAGGTAGAAAACGAAAACAATAAGGAGTATATTTGGGTGAGGCCTGCTATTGCTTCGTCTGATCGAGCTACAGCCAATAGCTGGAGTAATGTTTCCTTCCCGGAGAATTTTAAATCGGCACCCCAAATCGGACTTACGTTTAAGTCGAGCTGGCTGAATTGGCCAAATGAGTTTAGGATTTATGATGAATTCTATAATTCCTTTGAGGCAAACGATAAGCGAAAGAACTTGATGATTACGAGTTATATCAATAATGCGGATCAGACGGTAAACTTGTTGGGAACAGACAATGTGCGATCGTTCAAGTACTGGCCGGATCAAAATCATGTCGGTGCGGCGCATGGTAACGATATTCCGGAAATCAGATTATCTGATATTTATCTTTCGTATGCGGAGGCGCTCAATGAGCTACAGTATCCGAACCAAGTGGCCTTTGATTACCTGAATTTGGTCCGTAAGCGGGCTGGATTATCTGATCTAACGAGTGTTGTGGTGACCAGTAAGGATATGTTCAGGGATCGAATTTTGGCGGAACGCGGGCATGAGTTTTATAACGAAGGGCATCGCCGGATGGATATGATCCGGATGGGTAAGTTTATCTCAGATGCGGTGCGAAGAGGAAAGAATGCGAGCGCGCACCATGTGGTGTATCCTATACCGCAGGTCGTTATTGATTCTGATGCTCAGATTAAACAAAATACAGGTTTTTAGGAGCTTGATATTAGAAAATTATAAAACTAGTTATATTATGAAAAGATATTTTTTTATGTGCATCGTCCTTTTACTGGCTTTTAAAGACGGTTTTTCACAACAATTCTCTCACGTGCCGGGTACGGTAGTGCATTATCAGCCTGCGAGCACGCAAAAGTATATAGGTTCTCCCAGCTTGGTGATATTGCCGAATGGTGATTATGTGGCGTCTCACGATTTTTTTGGTCCACAGAGTTCCGAATGGCAACAGGCGGTAACGACAGTTTATAGGTCGAAGAATAAGGGACGCAGCTGGAAGAAGGTGAGTGAAATCAATGGTGCTTTCTGGAGTTCTTTGTTTGTGCATAACGGGGCGCTGTATCTCTTGGGGCCAGATAGGCATCACGGTACCGTGCTTATCCGTAAATCTCTTGACGGCGGAAAGTCTTGGAGCAAGCCAACCAATAAAGAGAATGGGGTCATATTGACCGGCGAATTTCACTGTGCTCCGATGCCTGTCATTGAACACAATGGCCGGCTGTGGCGACCGATGGAGACGGCGCATGGCCCTGTGTTAAAATGGGGAGAGCGTTACGGTGCTATGGTGATGTCGGCAGCTGTGGATGCAGACTTGATGAATGCGAAATCATGGCAGACGAGTACCACCTTGTTTTTTGATAAAAGTTATCTTAATGGAAATTTTACAGGTTGGCTTGAGGGAAATTTTGTCGTAGGTCCAGATAAGCAGCTATGGAATATGCTTCGTGTGGATGATAAGACGACGTTAGATGAGAAAGCTGCTATGGTGAAAATTTCTGGTGACGGTAAGGAGCTGAGCTTTGATCCGGTTAACGGGTTTATCCCATTTGATGGTGGAAGTAAGAAGTTTGTTATTAAGCATGATGCGGAAAGCGGGTACTACTATACATTGACCAACTCAATTCCTGAGCGTTATAGACATGTTGATCCAAAACGCACGAACCCGGCGAGCTATAGAAATGTGTTGATGCTTCGTAAATCGAAGGATTTGAAAAATTGGGAGGATGTACAGGTGATTTTAGAGCATAAGGATGTGGTGAACCATGGGTTTCAATATGTCGATTGGTTATTTGAGGGGAACGATATGATTGTTTTATGTAGAACAGCGTATAATGATGGTCAGGTTGATGCGAAAAATAACCACGATGCCAATTTCTTAACGTTCCATCGGATAGAAGGATTTAGAAAACTGTAGATTCACTAATTCATTTCAGAAATGAACCTTTTATCACGATGTTTATTAGTTAGTTTTTTACCTTTTTGTTTTACAAGTTGTATGAATGAAGTTCAGGTTGTCGCTTTGACCCAATCGGCGGGAGGTCACACGATTCACCATAATAGTATTTTTTCTCCTGATGATGAATGGATTGTTTTTGATGGTCGTAATGATGATACCAAAATCGGTGAAACATCAACCATAGGCATGGTTCATGTGAAGACGGGTGAGGAGAGAATGTTGTATAAAACGAATAATCAAACAGTCTATGGGCCTGGTGTAGGTGCGGCCTCGTTTAGTCCGAAAGAAAATACGGTGTTATTTATTCACGGGTTGTATGATGCTGACGCGGTGAAACCTTATGATATGACCAGGCGTTTTGGCTTGGCCATTCATACAGATAAGCCCATGCACGGCATACATATGGATGCCCGGGATGTGGTAAGTCCGTATGAGCCTGGATCGTTGCGTGGTGGTACACATTCGCACTGTTGGAGTAACGATGGACAGTTGATCAGTTTTACCTACAATGATGAGTTTGTAGACCCTGATTTGCGTGTTGTTGGCGTGATGATTCCGGCGGACAAGGAGATTGTTGTTCCCGTTTCTAACGGGAATAATAATGGCACCTATTATTCGGCGATTGTGAGTGATGTGGTGCGAGAACCAAAGTGGGGGTCGGATGAAATCTCGAAGGCATTTGATGAATGCTGGTTAGGAGGCAGTGGGCAGTCTACGATAGCTTTTCAGGGAAATACAAGAAATGAAAAAGGAGAGACCATAACAGAGATTTATACCGTAGGTATCGATCCTGAAATGATTCGAAAGGATGCGGCTGCGGTAGGTCGCGAAGGAGAGCGGCCACGTGTGCCTAATGGGGTTCGACAACATCGGTTGTCACGGACGGTCAAAGGGCTCTCAGATTTGAGGCACTGGTTACGTGCTTCTCCGGATGGAAGTTTTGTGTATGCATTGGCAAAGGATGATAAAGGACAAAATCAATTGGTACAATGTGAGGTGTCTACTGGGGAGTTGACGTATATATCACGTTTTGATTTTTCCATTTCCTCTCCAATCAATATCAGTTATCAAGGCGATAAAATTACTTTTGTAGCGAATAATAACGTATATGTGTTTTCGCTGAAGTCGAAGAAACTCGAGAAGTTAACGTCTAATTCCGTTACGGATTTGAAGATCGTTGGTGTTCCGGTTTTTTCCAGGAAAGACGATAAGATTGCCTTTAATCAATTTGTATCAGAAAAAGAGTCTGAATATATCCAGATTAAGCTGATTAATCTTGTTGATTAAACAAAAAAAGAAGGTGTCCTAAAAGGCACCTTCTTTTTTTGTATGTATAAGGATTTTACTATCTTTTTATTTCGTCTTACCCTTCCAAGCCTGTTAACCGCTCCAAGTGGTGGTATCCGATGCCGAAGAACGATTTGTTGGTACGGATCTTTTCGCGGATCTCTTGCTGACGTTCCGGTGTTATGGTCTTTTTAACGCCTACAACGAGGACATTCTTTGGTGTATGTGCATCGGATACAAACTGGAAAACCTTGGTTTGATACCCGTGATATTCGAGGATTAAGGCCCGCAAGCCATCGGTCACCATCTCTGCCTGACGCTCCAAGAAGATGCCATGCTGCAAGAGAAAGTCGAGCTCATTTTGTTTTTTGGAGGCTTCCATCTCCCGACGGATCTGTTTATGGCAACACGGCGCCACAACAATCAGCTCGGCTCCATGTTGTATCCCTTTGAAAATGGCATCGTCGGTAGCGGTATCGCAGGCATGCAGCGCAATCAAGACATCAATAGCGCCTACAGGCTGGTAGTCTTCTATCGTGCCTTGCACAAACGAAAGTTTGGTAAAGCTCGAGTCGGCCGCAATCTGGTTACAGAGCGTCACTAAATCGTCTCGGTATTCTACCCCGATGACCGAAGCCTCTTTGTTCAGTTCATGGCGAAGGTAATCGTATAGCGCAAACGTAAGGTATCCTTTGCCCGCCCCCATATCGACAACCTGTAAGGGGCGCTCACTCGGAAGCTCCTTGAGCATGCTGCTTAACAGTTCAATATAATGGTTGATCTGCTTCCACTTGTCTTGTGCATTCTTGAATACATTTCCTTCCGCATCTGTCAGCCGCAACGCTTGTAGGTAGGTCTTGCCGGTGGCTTGAAGCTTGCGGCTCTTTTCCTTATCGTGGCTGTGGCTTTCTGCTTTCAGCTGGGTTGGTTTTTCCCGTTTGGTAAACCAATCTCCTTTATTACTGAACTGTGCGCTGAGGTTTTCCTCCGTGGTGAAGAGTGTGGCTGCCCGGAAGCCCGAGGCATCAAGCTGGCTTTCCACTGCCGCTATACCTTCAGCTATGCTGTAGTTCTTGGTGATATCGCGCGTCTTGTAGCGATAGGTAAACGATAGTTTTAATTCTCGTTTGATCAAAACTGCTTTGACATAAATATTCTTCAGCTCGTACTCGGAACCTTTGTAATTACCCAACGATAGTTTTACGAAGGTCTTTGCCTGCAAGCTTTGTTGCACTTGTGCTATAAACGTAGAAAAATGATCCATATCCCAAAAATTGATGGGCAAAGATACGGTTTTTGGTGGACTAGGTAAATCTGCTTTCCGTCCTTTTGTGTTTGCTTCCAAGCTTATTATGGTCTCTGTTGGGTAGATAAGATAATAGCTTTGCAGCCTTAAAGCTATGTACACTAAGATGTTCATGGTTTATTGATCTGTGGTTCCGCTGTCTGAACAGAAGTTTGCATACGGCGACAGTGAATGCGACACAGAAAGATCGGTCGAGAAAACAATAAATTCAATATAAGATGAAAGGTAATTTGAGATATGTTGCTGTGAGCTTACTGCTGCTATTGGGCACTAAGTCTTATGGGCAACAGAGCATACAATTAACACAGTATGTCTTTAATGCGATCAGTGTGAATCCAGCCTATGCGGGGTATAAAGAGGAGTGGTTTGGGCAAATGGCGCTACGCAGCCAGTGGACAGGTTGGGAAGGTGCTCCGAAAACAGGAACGATCTCTATCGATGGGGTGGTGGATCCTATAGATCAGCGGCATGGTGTGGGGTTGCAGGTGGCTGTAGATCGCCTAGGAGCCCAGTCGGCGACTTCTATTTTTGGAAACTATGCGCTTCGCTTACAATTGGATGAGGATAACACCGAGCGTATTGCTTTGGGTGTTGGTGTGGGGTTAACCCAGTATGGGTTGGACGGTAATAAGCTACGGGCCGAGGATACGGAGGATGTGGTTATTCCAGCAGGTAAAATCAGTAACTGGAAACCAGATATCCGACTGGGTATTTATTACTACAACGCGAAGTGGTATGCTGGCGTTGCTGTGCAGGATCTATTTGCTTCGTCGACCGATAACAAAGAATTCCGATTCAATGAGAATTCCCTAGCGAGCTTGTATCGTAATGTAAGTGCTTATTTTATTACAGGTGCGCTGTTTGAGTTAGAAGAAGGTGTATTTCTGCGCCCGAGCTTGTTAGTGAAGGATGATTTTAAAGGACCGACATCGCTGGACCTAAATGCCATGTTTGTTTTTAATGATAAGTTTTGGATTGGAGGAGGTTACCGCACACGTGCTCGTGTTTTCAAGCGTACCTATTTTGATAAATCTGCGGAGAAGTTATCTTCTGTGAATGCGATAACAGCTTTGGCGCAGTTTTATGCGACGGATAAGATTCGGATCGGGTATTCGTATGATATGATGCTGGGTAAGATGAAAGGTTTGCAAAGCGGCACGCACGAAGTGACCCTTGGTGTAACATTGGGACAGTCGTTCAAGCGTATTTCAAACCCACGTTATTTTTAGTGCTGTCCGATAAGGCGGTGAATCTCTCTTAAAAATATATACTCTTTATCGATGATGAATACGAAAATAAGTCACTTAGTCACTTGTATGCTGCTGATCGCTTTTTCAGGAATACAGCTGCACGCGCAGGAACAGCCTAACCTTAGAAAACGAGCCACACAGTTTTTTAACAAATATGAATACGCCCATGCGGTAGAACTTTACGAACGGTTGGTGGATGTAAAGAAGCCCAGTTTTTCGGATATGGAAAAACTGGCGGAATGCTATTATAAGCTACAGGCTTATGACCTGGCGGAAAACTGGTATACCCGGGTGTTAGAAGACAAGAAATTGAAGCAGGTAAACCTGTGGAATTATGCCGATGTATTGAAGCAGAACGGGAAGTATAAAGAAGCTAAGCAACAGTATACGCGATATGCGAACAAATTTGGTTCTTCCGCGCGAACGACCTTAGCCATGGAGGGTGCCGATTCAGCTATGCGTTGGATGGCTAAGCCAACGGCGCATGTGGTGCGCAATGAGCGATACATCAATACGGGATTGTCTGAGTTTGCCTTGTTCCCGATAAAAGGTGGAGCTTTGTATGTCGGAGAGCCTCAGGTTGGAGACGTTAAACGAGATGCCACTACGGGACAATCTTTTATGCGGATTTTTAGAGCAGATCGGACAACATCTGATGGGAAGTTAACGAATGCGGCACAACTTACGGAGGACTTTAATCAGTCGGAATACCACGTGGGGCCGGTGGTCTGCAATGCTGCAGAGGATGTTTTTTACCTGACCCGAACATATTCCGGCGAGAAGACCGAGCGAAACCGTTCAAATGGATACCGTTTCCATAAACACAATCTGGAGCTTAAAATCTATAAAAAGATTGCAGGGAGTTGGGTGGAAATGAATTTTCCATATAACAATGTGAAGGCTTATTCGCTAGGGCATGCCGCATTAACGGCGGACGGAGAGACACTGTATTACGCGTCGGATATGCCGGGCGGATATGGAGGAGTGGATATATGGTACAGTGTGCTGGGGGCTGATGGTGTTTGGGGGAAACCGCAGAATGCAGGATCCATGATTAATTCGGCCGGTGATGAAGTTTTTCCAACCGTACATGGCGACTATCTCTATTATTCGAGTAATGGATTTGTGGGGATGGGCGGACTGGATATTTTTCGCGCAAAAGGGCAGCGTTCCAGTTTTTCAGAACGTGAAAACATGCGTTTTCCAGTAAATTCGGCGTCCGATGATTTCGCCTTCGCACTGGTGAAAGATACGCAACGTGAAACGGCAGGATACCTTTCTTCGAATCGGAAGTCGGGTGCTGGAGCGGACGATATATATGCCTTTGAACAGCATAGTGCGGAAGTGAAAATGAAGCATGAAGGGTGGGTGTATAGTAAAAAGGATAACAGTGCGGTGACCAGTGCTTCGGTGACTTTGTTTGACGAAAATGGACAGATGATTGGACGGACGCAAACGGATCCAAAGGGAGCTTTTTCGTTTAGATTAGAAGAAAATAAAACATACAGTATCGTGGCGGAAGGAATGGGCTTTCATATGGATTCGCTTTTTATTAAAAAGACTATACCAGAGCAAGATACGGTCCTTCGGACGGTGTTGCACTTACAGCCTATAAGCCGGGTGGGCGAGAAATTCGTGCTGGAGAATATTTTTTACGATTTTAATGATTTCACGATTCGGGCTGATGCTGCGATCGTGCTGAACCAGCTGGCACGCACGATGCGTGATAACCCGTCATTGGTGATTGAATTATCGAGTCATACGGATAGCCGCGGAGCTGAACTTTACAACTTGAAACTTTCTGAACGCCGCGCACATGCTGCGGTCGATTACCTGGTTAGTCGAGGGATCGCCCGAGATCGTTTGATTGGCAAGGGATATGGAGAGAGCCGCCTGGTGAATCGCTGTGCCGATGGTGTTGTATGTTCTGATGATGAACATCAAGAGAACCGACGGACGGAGGTTGAAATACTCGCATTCTAAAATGAGTCTACGAGCTGAAAAGATATTTTATTGCAGAAAAATATCTTTTCAGCTATAGGTAAATAATACTTTTTTTTTCTTAATTTTCTTTTGTTCAATTTATTGGTGTTAAGGATCATGGGACGTTTAATGGTTGGGCATGCTAATGCATACGTAATATGATTAAATTAAACCATACATATACTTTTGGCCCGGAGTGGCAATATGAGTTTGTTAAAGGTCCAGGATGGGAACTGGTCGATGACAAGATGATTATTATTCCGCCAGAGGTAGGGGAAGGGGGTAGCTATTTTACGCCAGTTATGCCGGGCCTTTCAGTATTGGTTTTAGATATGACCCTGAAAGAGCAGCTTTTCATCAACAGAAGAGAGGTCGAAGACGATGATATGTATATTGCTTATTTCGACCTGAGCAAAGATGCCCCCACCTATGTGGTCGCTGGAGTAACCAATAAGATGGGCTTTAGTGCCCGCTTAAACATGGCGCTTATCAATGGGAGCCAGGGGAGTGAGGTCGTTACGCCAATCGATGCCGATGTATACACCATTCGTTTGATGATTTCGAAAGAGCTCCTGATATCACTCGCCAAGGAAAGTGGTGATTCCGAAATCAGTAACTGGATTTTGCAGGCCTCTGGGCAGGCCGTTTATTACTACGGACATATCGATAGCAAGAGTGTCTTGTTGATCAATGAACTCAAGCGCAAGAGCATGTATGATATTGCATTTGATGCGAAGCTCAAAGGGGTAGCCTTGCATCTGCTCTATTACTTGGTGGAACGTGGTAAGGACATGAGTTCGGTGCTCCACAAGATTTCAATTCATGACCTTAAAGAAATTGAAGTCACCACAGATTATTTACTTAAAAATTTACTCGACGTATTTCCGGGATTAGCCTTCCTTGCTAATATGACCAATATGTCGGTCTCCAAATACAAGTCCGTTTTTAAAAACGCGACCGGTGTTTCTCCAAATCAGTTTTTTGTTAACGAAAAGTTAAGGCTTGCAGAGGCGATGCTTTTGAGTGGAACGTACAAAAACGTGAATGAAGTGGCCTACGAGCTGGGTTACAACAAGCCTGGGCACTTCGCAAACCTCTATAAACGAACGTTTGATGTCAAACCAAGTGACGTCTTTATTCGGAGGAAAAATTAAACTACACGATTAACCTTTGGTTTAAATTCGGTCTTATTGTTATATTTTTTTGGCTTATCGTGGCTTTCTCTTGGTCGGGATTTCTCTTTCTTTGTATAAGAGAGTTATGGAAATATTATATACAGATTTAATCAGCAAACTACAAGAAAACGAATTTGACGTTAAAAGATCAAATTCAGCCGTCTACGGCGGCAGTACCATTGCGCGAAAAAGCAAAGGTACAGTAGTTTTCAGACGTCTGAATAATATGGATTACTTGATGATGATGAAAAATGTAGAAGACCTCAGTCTTTTGCAATTGGAAGCGAGGTCGGAGAGTGTTTTATATTACGTGATGCGTGTTTCAAAGATTGATGGGGAGTATATGGCTTTCGTGTTTTCGTCGGATTTGGGATGCTCTTACAGTGAGTTTGGGGTGGATGTCATCAACGATGTAATTATTTTCTGTACGGTCGATAATAAGCTTAAAAATCAATTTACGTATCTCCGATTCATGGGCGAATGGGTGCGTACAAAATGCATGAGCAAGAACAGCTTTAGTACCTGTGTTAAACTTAAACAAGAAGACGTGAAAGCTATGTTTAAACTGTTAAAAAGGGATCTTAAGAAGAGACCTGAATTTAGTCACTTTCCACGGAAAGTTGAGGGCAAAGGCGCACAAACTTTACTGCGCATGAATAATCAATGGGTATTGGATAAAGGAAAATAAAATTTAGATGGCGGAAGAAAAAGTTAGCAAAAGAAAGCGATATGATGACGCTGTGAAAACACAGGTAATCAAAGATATTGTAGAGGATGGTTGCCTAATTGGGGAGGTGCTGTTTAAGTATCGGATATCGAACAAGAGAACGGTTGTTAATTGGTTAAAGTCACATCTTGAAAATCAACAAATATTGAGCGCATAGGAATCGCATACCCTATATCTACCGCACTTTTGTGCACGAAAAATAATTTACTATGACAAAACATTTTGTCATAACCATTGTTAACTATAAATTAAATAATTTATAATTAATTTGTTATGCGCTCTAAACAGTATTTACTCAACCGCTTGAGTGTGATTATGCTATTATGCATGCTCTCGATGGTTATTTTTATTTTGTTTTTCGAAAAGTAATTACGAAAAAAGTTATATTAGTATACGATTATAATGTACTAAAGTAACGAAGGGATTTCTGCATGAAACAGTTGACGATAGGTTTTGGCGTGGAGCTGGATTGGGTGCCTAATTATGCGGCACAATTGGAAGCTGATATTCATGGTAATAATATCATGGTAGGTTCGACTTTATTTGAAGGAACTCGGTTTGCTTACCAAATAGATCCTAATATTAGTTTCTTAGTCTGCGATGCGATCTATAAGGAGGATATTCATTTTAAGTTTAAGAATACCCGATCAGATTTTATTGAGATACATTATAATTTATCGGAAGATCCAGGCCTGTATTATTTGAATAATCGCGCAAACGTGGTGGGCAGAGAAACCTACAACTTGGCGATCTTGGATAGTGCTATTAATGGGGAATATGTAGTAAAAAAAGGAAGTGCTGCTTTTGTGCTATCCATCTTTATTAAAAAAGAAGCGTATGTGCCGTATCTTTCAAAGATGGACGGGCATGAAGATATTCTTTCCACGATCTTTAATCCTAAATTTAATACGGTTATTCGAAATGACCGAATGACGAATAAGAGCTGGTGGCTCTTGAATGAATTGCGTAAAAAACCTGTTTACGGCGATTTGTACCGTTATTTCTGTTGCGGTACCGTTTATCAACTCATTGCAGAATATATTGAACAGCTGAAGGAAGTGAAGATAAAGATCGATAAGGTCACTAAAGGTGATATCGACGCGATTTTTTCGGCACAGATG
Source organism: Sphingobacterium psychroaquaticum (assembly GCF_004421025.1). Classification (NCBI taxonomy): domain Bacteria; kingdom Pseudomonadati; phylum Bacteroidota; class Sphingobacteriia; order Sphingobacteriales; family Sphingobacteriaceae; genus Sphingobacterium; species Sphingobacterium psychroaquaticum. Next base: position 1,386,405 of record NZ_CP038029.1, read on the forward strand.
CAGCTGGTTATGTCCCTAAAAGGTGCTTTTCCTGGGATTGATGTTTTAGCGGAAACAGCATGTATGTCGGCAACCAAGTTTAAGCATCTCTTTAAAAAAGTGACCTCACAGAGCCCACACTCATTTTACCTGACAAATAAACTCGCTGCAGCGAAGGATATGCTTGAAAAAGGCGGGAATAATATTACGGAAGTTGCGGATGCATTTGGCTTCGCCAACGCTGCTCACTTCGGTGAGGTTTTTAAGACCGTGTACCATATTAGTCCGAAGGAATATGTCAATCTATTAAAGTAGTTTATAGTTGGTAGATCGTTGTTTATAGTTGATTGTTCATTGTAGAGCCACAAACCCCGAAGGGCTCAGCGCAGCTAAATTTTGCAGTTCATAGTTCAAGGTTGGTAGTTCGTTGTTTATAGTTGATTGTTCATTGTAGAGCCACAAACCCCGAAGGGCTCAGTGCAGCTAAATTTTGCAGCTCATAGTTCAAGGTTGGTAGTTCGTTGTTTATAGTTGATTGTTCATTGTAGAGCCACAAACCCCGAAGGGCTCAGCACAGCTAAATTTTGCAGTTCATAGTTCAAGGTTGGTAGATGTTTGGGAACTATATCGTCATCTCGACTTTGGAGAGATCTACGAACTATCTAGGTGATGTACTCGTCATGGCTTCCACGATTGCTACGTCAATGTTTCGACAGGCTCAACATGACAGGTTAGGCTAAAAACGCAGACTTTAAACTATTGACGGCTAGATCCAACAAAAAAGACACAAGATCTTGTGTCTCTACATTACCCCTGACTCTATCACCCACCAACTACACTCTACCAACTATACTCTATCAACTACACTCTACCAACTATACTCTATCAACTACACTCTACCAACTATACTCTATCAACTACACTCTACCAACTATTCTCTATAAACCACCAACTATACTCTACCAACTACACTCTATCAGCTAGCCAACTACTCCCTAAACCGTTTCCAATAACTGCTTTTCATGGAGTTCAAAGTATTCCCCGCCTTGTTCCATCAGCTGGTCGTGCGTACCTTGTTCGATGATACGTCCTTGATCCAGTACTAAAATATGGTCCGCATTTTTAATGGTGGAGATTCGGTGTGCAATAAAGATAGTCGTCTTATCTTTCATGATCAAGCTCAGATTATGGAGGATTTCCTCCTCCGTCTTGGTGTCAACCGCCGATAAACAATCATCAAAAATCAGGATTTCAGGATCCTTAACCAATGCACGTGCAATTGATATCCGTTGCTTCTGTCCGCCGGAGAGCGTAATTCCGCGCTCCCCAATATGGGTTTGGAAACCTTCCTCAAAACCAACGACGTTATCGTAAACAGCGGCATCTTTGGCTGCCTTTTCAATGCGTGGCATGTCTACATTATCTAGGCCAAAGGCAATATTCTTCGCGATGGTATCCGAAAATAAAAATACCTGCTGCGGCACAAAGCCAATCTGTGAACGTAAACTACTAATTTTTAATTTCTCAATGGCAGTACCATCATATTGTATGCTGCCTTTATCGGCATCATACATACGAAGTAAGAGGTTTGCGAGGGTTGACTTTCCAGAGCCTGTGCGACCAATAATAGCTAATGTCTTTCCTTTGGCAATGGTAAAGGAGAGGCCATCGATGGCTTTGATACCCGTATCGGGGTAGGTGAAGTGTAGGTCTTTGACTTCGATGTTACCATGCAGGACGACTTCAGATTGACCGTCTATAATCTCAGGTTCTGTTTTTAGGAACTCATTGATCCGCTTTTGTGAAGCTGCTGCTCGCTGAAATAAGGATGTTACCCAAGCCAGTGACATCGCTGGAAAGGTAAGTTGATTCACATACAAGATAAACTCCGCGATATTACCAGCGGTAATGGTCCCATTATTTACTTCAATACCGCCTACATAAACCGTAATAATGGTACTGAAGCCCACTAAAAAGATAATAAGCGGAAAGAAGATAGCTTGTATGCGGACGAGATCAAGAGATACCTTATTATAATAGTTACTTTCATCGGCAAATACCCCCATTTTCTCTTCCTCACGGGCATACGTTTTTATGACACGGATGCCTGAAAATGTTTCCTGTACGAATGAAGAAAGGGTCGATAGCTGTCGTTGTATTTTCTCACTACGGATATTAATGATTTTGTTGACATAAAGGATAACGACCGATAAGATTGGGATGGGGAGCAACGAATAGGTGGCTAGCTTGGGATTGACATCGTACATGGCATAAATAATCATGATCGATAGTACCACCGTGTTTATGGCATACATAATTGCTGGCCCAAGGTAGTTTCGTACTTGGTTGACATCTTCGGTTGCTCGGTTCATCATATCCCCCGTATTATTGCGACGGAAGAAAGCAAAATCTAGTGCTTGGTAGTGTGCATAAATTTCGTTCTTAAGGTCGTACTCAATGTGTCGTGAGGTCAAGATTAAGGTTTGCCGCATAAAGAAAAGGAATATGCCGCGTAGCAAGGCCAAAACAAGGACGACCACACCAAAAAACAACAAGCTGCTGCCAAAAACTTTGTACACCAGATCCTGCCGCTCAAAGCCATCGTATAGACGGTATAGGTCTATGTTTTCTTTCACCAAATCGAAGGCCTCCCGGATTACCTTCGCGGGAAGGATACCGAAGTAGTTAGATATGATAACAAATAGGACGCCAGGGATTACCTGCCAGCGATATTTATAGAAGTATTTATTAAGATATGCTAACTCTTTCATCAATGACAAACTTAGATAAATTTGACTGTATATGCAATATAAGAACCGGTGGATAAATAGACCTATAGGGACTACAAATAGGGCTGATAATTTGTTTTACAGCGCAAAACGTAAGAATGAAATTTTAAACGATATGGGCTACTTATAGAAAAAATGTATAAAAAATGACATTGCTTTTCAAATGTTGTAATTCTTGTCAATAATAAAGCGGTGACAGAAAAATTTCCTAATTTTGCCCTAATATTTTTAGAAAAACTGGCATTTTTTAATGTTATGGAAATAAAGCAATCTTCTATCTTCGATCAGATGAGCCTTTCAGGTCATCAGAATCTGTTTTTTTGTCAAGATCAGGCCGTAGGCTTGCAGGCAATTGTTGCTATTCACGACACCACCTTGGGCCCTGCTATCGGGGGCGTACGGATGTTGCCTTACGAGTCGCTATCAGATGCCATTGATGATGCCTTGAGACTTTCGCAAGCCATCACCTATAAGTCTTCTTTGGCGGGTCTAAATTTAGGCGGCGGAAGTGCGATTATTATGGGGAATCACCGTACCGATAAAACGGAAGTGTTGATGCGTCGTTTTGGACAGTTTGTGCAAGGTTTGAACGGTAATTTCATTGCGGCAACCGATATGGGCACCACGCAGAAAGATTTGGAATATATGCTTTCTGAAACCAACTATGTAGCGGGCTTGCCAGCTTCATTGAACGGTGGTGGCGATACGACTGTTTTTGCAGCACGTGGCGTGTTCTATGGAATAAAAGCCGCGATCAAGGAACTTTATGGGGATGATAGCTTAGCGGGTCGTAAGGTTGCTGTGCAGGGATTGGGTAGTATCGGTGAGCAGTTGGTGAGTATGCTTCGTGCGGAGAATGCACGCGTATACGTATCGGATATGACGGAAGAGCGCAAGATGAAAATTGCAGCGCAATATAAGGCGGAGCCAATTACCTATGCGACAAGTTTCGAGCTGGATGCAGATGTATATGCGCCATGTGCGTTGGGCGGAACGGTGAATCCGGAAACCGTACCACGTATGCGTTGTAAGATTATTGCGGGTTCAGCAAACAATCAGTTGAAGGATGAAGAATTGACGAACAAATTGTTGAAGGAGCACGATATTCTATATACACCGGACTTCTTAATTAACTCGGGTGCGTTGATTAGCTGTTTCTCTGAATTAGAAGGGTATGGCAACGATCGCACTGATGCATTGGTGAAAAATATATACAATGCAACGCGCCACGTGATACAAAAATCAAAAGAAGATAACATTACTACCTTCGATGCCGCTAAACAATTGGCAGAAAAACGTATCTTTGACATCAAGAAGTTAAAAAGATAAAAAAACAATAAAAAAAGTATAATACGTTCTTATTTATATACAATCGTTCTTTAAATTAAATTATGCTTAACAGAAGACACCTCCGGGTGAAAGTAATGCAAACGCTTTATGCGTACAGTTTATCCGAGGATAAGCAAGTAAAGGATTTCGAAAAAGCGCTGTTCACGAGTATCGATGAGGTGAACCAGATGTACGTCTGGACGCTTAATCTGCTGGATGAAGTTGCTGAGTACGTGCTTCTTGATGCTGAGGGGAGAGCTAATAAATTTCTTCCGACGGAGAAGGATAAAGTGTACACCACAAAATTGAATAGTAATAGTTTTATTGAGTCACTGAGACAAAATAGAACATACTTGGAGTGTGTTAAGAAGTACAAGGTTGATTGGTCCTATGACCCGGAGATTGTACGTGCTATTTTTGCACAACTGAAGGAGTCTGAAGAGTATTTAGTCTATCTGAAACAGGAAGATCGTTCGATCGGTGCTGAGAAAGATATTATCAAATATATTTTCAAAAAGATCATCTTGAAATCAGCTGATATTGAGCAGGCTTTTGAAGCTCGCTTTATCAACTGGCCGGTGGATAAAGAAGTATTGCAAGCGATGATTGCAAAAACTTTTAAAAACTTCAGCAGCGAAAATCCAGTACAAAACAAATTGGCAGATCTGACGCCTAATTGGGATGAAGATAGTGAGTTTGTCAGTGAATTACTGAAGAAGACAATCCGCTATGAAGCGGAGTATCAGGAGATGATTTCTGTAAAGACGAAGAATTGGGAATCGGATCGTATCGCATTGATCGATAATTTGTTAATGCGCATGGCCATCTGTGAGTTAATCAATTTTTCGAGCATTCCTGTTAAAGTGACGATTAACGAGTATATTGAATTATCAAAAGCATTTAGTACATCGAAGAGTAATACCTTTATCAATGGTATTCTGGACAAGATCCTTGCCGAATTAATGGGACAAGGGCGCATTCAGAAAGCTGGTAGAGGACTAAAAGATTAATAACATGAACAAGATATTTGGATGGAGTTTAATGGTGGCGGTAGCTATGTTGGGTGTTTCTTGTGGAAACAGTACGAGCAACGCCACGGGAGAGAATGCAGCAACGGATAGCGCTTTGGTGGATCCGGCTCAAACAGCAAAAGCATCCACCGGAAAGGTGGAGTTTGAATCGCCTGTATTCGATTTTGGAACCGTGAAAGAAGGGGAAATTGTAGAACATATTTACGCCTTTGAAAATACCGGTGAAGCACCCGTTATTCTCTCGCAAGTATCGGCATCATGTGGATGTACCACACCTTCGTATACACAGACTCCAATATTGCCTGGTAAGAAAGGGGAGATTAAAGTAAGCTTTGATAGCAACGGACAGGTCGGTAAACAACAGAAAATTGTGACGGTGGTGTCGAATGCTACAAATGGGGTGACGACGGTGCAGTTGAAAGGTGAAGTATTGGCAAAGTAAGTGGTTTTTTAACACTTTACTTTTAATTTTGACTTTTTGAGTCTTTATTTTATAATTTTGACTTTTTAATTTTTACTTTTAAATATGATGACAACAATCTTATTGCAAGCGGCTCCAGCAGGGGGCGGATTGATGAGTTTCTTACCTATGGTGCTGATTATCGTAGTATTCTACTTCTTTATGATCAGACCGCAGATGAAGAAACAAAAAGATCACAAGAAATATATCGAAGAATTAGGTGTTAACTCTAAAGTCGTAACGACTGCAGGTATCCACGGACGTATTGTAGAAGTGAGCGAAACTACGTTTTTGGTAGACGTTGGTTCGGGCGTTAAATTGCGTTTCGACAAGACTGCGATTGCTTTGGACGCTTCTAAAGCTGCGAATACCGATACGGTGAAAAAAGATGCTTAACATGAAACACCGTCGCTATAGACGGGGTGTAGATGAAGGCCTAATCTGGTTTATATCGATTTAGGTCTAAAAGGAAAGCCATTCGTAGTCCGTGATTACGAATGGCTTTTGTGTTTAATACGGCTAAATGTTAACTTTGTTTTTATGGCTCAACCGAGAATCAGTAAAGTAAAACGACGGAAGCTTGCAATTTTTTTGCGATGCATCGTTATATCCTTTTTTGCTTGGCTGCTTTTTGCGATATCGAGCATACAGACGTATACGATTAAGGCGGGGATATCGTATGTGAATATTCCGGAACAGAAGGCTTTTCACCCCCTTCAATCGGATACCGTGAGTGTACGGATGAAGATGAGTGGATGGAAGATTTTCCTCAAAAAACTGTACCCGGATACACCACATGTCCAGGTGGACCTCAGCGGACTAAAGACAAAAAGTTTTATTGTTTTTACCAATCAGTTGGGCTATATCAATCGACAATTTCCGGCCGACAACCAAGTTGTTTCTGTTAGTCCAGATACACTGTTTTTTGATTTCTCGAAGCAGACACAACGAAAGGTACCTGTGCGGGCCCTTTATAGTATGCAGTTTAAGAAACAGTATGGTATCATTGGGGATACCAAAGCGAACCCAGATTATGTGACCGTCACGGGACCATTGGAGGATGTCGCAAATATTGAGTATTTGGAGACGGATACGATCCGTGGAACGGCTGTATCTTCGGATATACGGACGATTGCTTACCTAAATAAACATCAAAAGAATAATATCACGATTTATCCTACATTTTCGGAGATTACGATCCCTGTAGGAGAAATTACAGAGAAGGTATTGGAGCTCCCTATTCGGGTGGAGAATGGTGGTCGCTATACGACGGTGCGCACTATACCGACCAAAGTGAAGGTCACCTTCCTGGTTTCCCTGAAAGATTATAATAAGTGGACTTCGCGTGACTTTGAAGCTATTGTGGATATGGAGAACTGGGAAGAGAATAAAGTTAAAACGCTGCCCGTGATTATAACGAAAGTGCCCAATTATTGTCAGATAATTAGCATAGAGCCACAGAATATAGATTTTTTTGTACGAAAGTAATATGGGGTTGAAAGTTGGTATAACAGGCGGCATCGGTTCGGGAAAGAGCTATGTAGCAGAAATATTTAAAGCACTGGGCGTCCCTTTTTACGACGCGGATCGTGAAGCCAAGGATATTATGGTAACCAGTGATACGGTTCGCGAAGACTTGAAACAGGCATTCGGTGAAGCGGTTTATTTTGCGGATGGTCAGCTGAACCGTGCTTATCTTTCGTCGGTCGTATTTGGTGACGAGCGCCAGTTGCAACGACTGAACAGTATTGTACACCCTGCGGTCATTGCACATGGCGAAGCATGGTCTAACCGACAAACATATCCGTATTCACTGAAAGAGGCAGCTCTTTTATTTGAGAGCGGTTCGTATAAGAAATTAGATTATACGATTCTTGTGACAGCGCCCGAAGAGGAGCGTATAGCGCGTGTTATGAAGCGTGATAACGCGACACGAGAACAAGTGTTGGCACGTATCAGTAAACAATTACCGGATAGCGAAAAGAGGGAGATCGCGGATTTCATTATTGTAAATGATGGAGTTCAACCCCTGTTGCCACAAGTGCTGGAACTGCATAAACGATTTTTAGAAGAAGGTGCATAGGGGAGCTAGATGTTTGCTGGCATCAGGAAACGTTGGCGTGCTGGCGCGAGCTTTCAGCTCGTGTCCTATTTTGCTTGATCAAAGCACGAGCTACAAGCCTGTCTACCGCAGGCAGACTCGCACTAGCGTAGAGGTAGATTGCCGCTTCGCGAGGAGCTCCTCGCAATGACGTCGAGTGGGAAGTACTACAAACAACAAACCATCATCTAAAAACTACAAATGACAAAACGTCAAATGACAGATAATAATATATTAGCAGATTTTTTAGTCAAGACCTCCATAGGTTACTATTGTCGATATGGCAATTTTTATGTGGATGCCATGGCGCCTGTGGCGGTCAATGTTATTTCACATGCGCACGGTGACCATGCTACCGCAGGGCATAAGGCGATGTGGGCGACCGAAGCGACTTTCGCTTTTATGCGGAATAAATTTTCGAAACTTCCAGAAGATACCCTGCATACGGTTTCATTTGGAACCGCCTTCTCTTTGGGCGATGTAACCGTAACTTTGTATGCTGCGGGGCATATTTTGGGGTCGGCGCAGATCTTAATGACCTATCAAGGGGTTCGTTACCTGTATACCGGAGATTACAAACTGCAAGTAGATCCGACTTGCGAGCCGATTGAGATGGTGGCCGCAGATGTATTGATTACAGAGTCTACGTTTGCTAATCCTGCGGTTAAGCATCCGGATCCGGTTACAGAGATATTGAAGCTGAAGGACCGTCATAGTAATATCATGTTGGGCTGCTATACGCTCGGAAAATCGCAACGGATTACGGCGTTGATTAATCAACATCTACCAGAATTGGAGGTGTTGGTGCACCATAAGATGCATCCGGTGCATAAACTATATGATCAACTTGGTCCGCAGAAATTACGCTACACGTTGTATAATAGAAAAGCGATGAAGGAAGGCCCGACCAATAAGGTCTATTTGGTACCTCCTTTAACCTTTAATAGTTATTTTAAGGCGAAGAATGTGCTGAAGGCTTTTGCCTCAGGCTGGGCACGATTGCAACAACAGAATGATATTGAATTGTACATCTCCGATCATGTGGATTGGTTGGATATCCTTTCTTACGTGAATCACGTGAAACCTCGGGAGATATGGACGGTTCATGGCGATGGGAAACAACTCCAAGCTCATTTTGAAGGAACGCTCTTGGTGCGCGATATTTTAAAAGTTGTCGAATAACCTGATCACCCTTAACAAGTAAAAATGAAAAGATTTTTCAATGATCTATTGGGCGGAAGAGACGCGAAAACTGTAGGGAAGAGATGTCTCTTTTTTCTCTTAGGCTTTGTAGTGATCTACTGGCTTTTGGGATTTTTGTAGCGATAGGGCACGCTATGCTGTTTGTCCTTCGATAGCACTTCCACAGGAGGGCGCATCCGGCAGCTGCACGCTCTACTTCCTACTATGTACTCTCCACCAGAACTAAAAACAAAAAAGGGGCTTTAGCCCCTTTTTTTTAGTGTTTAAAGTGTCTTACACCTGTTGTTACCATCGCGACGCCTTTTTCGTTCGCCATATCGATTGATAACTGATCCTTGATTGAACCTCCAGGTTGCAATACCGCTACTACACCTGCTTCTCCAGCAATTTCCACACAGTCTGGGAATGGGAAGAAGGCATCAGAAGCCATAACACTACCTTTGATATCGAAACCAAAAGCATGTGCTTTTTCAATCGCTTGCTTAAGCGCATCTACACGGGATGTTTGTCCGACGCCTGAAGCGATTAATGTACCGTTCTTAGCAAAAACGATGGTATTGGATTTTGTATGCTTCACAATTTTATTTGCAAAGTATAAGTCTTTTAGTTGTTCATCTGTTGGTTGTACGTTCGTTACGCTGGTCATCAATTCAGGACCTTCAACCGTGTTATCTTTATCTTGAAGGATAACACCGTTTAATAACGTTTTGAACTGCGCAGTAGGTAGAGCAACTTCCTTACGTACCAAGATGATACGGTTTTTCTTTGCCGTTAGTATTTCAAGTGCTTCAGCACTGTATGAGGGAGCAATTAAAACTTCAAAGAACAAGTTGTTGATTTCTTCCGCTGTTTCTTTGTCGATTTCACCATTCGTAATCAATACACCACCAAATGCGGAAACAGGATCACAAGCTAGAGCATCGATCCATGCTTGTTTAACGGTTGGTCGTGAAGCCACGCCACAGGCATTCGTGTGTTTTAAGATAGCAAAGGTTGGCTCTGTAAACTCATCGATGATAGCAACTGCTGCATCCACGTCTACCAAGTTGTTGTATGATAATTCTTTACCGTTCAATTTATCGAACATCGCATCTAAATCACCGTAGAAAACACCTTTTTGGTGCGGGTTTTCACCGTAACGAAGCGTTTGTGCTTGTTGTACCGACTGTTTGAAGACAGGAAGTGGGTTTTCTTGGTTGAAGTAGTTGAAGATTGCTGTATCGTAGTGTGACGATGTATTGAACGCACGTTTAGCAAACTCTTTACGCTGCTCTAATGTCGTCTGTCCTTCTTGACTAGCTAGAATTTGCTCTAATTCAGTGTAGTCATTTTTTGAAGAGATGATTACGACATCATTGAAGTTTTTTGCTGCGGCGCGAATCAAAGAAATACCGCCGATATCGATTTTTTCGATAATATCTTGTGCCGCTGCACCTGATGCTACAGTTTCTTCAAAAGGATATAAATCAACGATTACTAAGTCGATTTCAGGGATCTCGTATTGTGCCAATTGCTCTTGGTCACCAGCCAACGGACGGCGAGCCAAAATACCACCGAATACTTTCGGGTGTAAGGTCTTAACACGGCCACCTAAGATAGATGGGTAGCTAGTAAGGTCTTCAACAGGTACAACATCTACACCTTGTTCACGGATGAAAGCTTCCGTACCGCCTGTAGAGTAGAAAGTAACATCGTACTTGTTTAGGAGTTGAACGAGGGGAGCTAGGTTGTCCTTGTAGTAAACCGACACCAAAGCATTTTTAATCTTAACAGGATGATTCATTGTCATTTATTTGGAGCCGCAAAGATAGCAATAAAGCAGATATATTCTGCTACTAATTGTACTTCTTCGATAAATTCTCGATGACTTTCGGAAAATACTGGTGCTCCAGCTGCTGTCCTTTGAATTTGAGTATCTCTAGCGTGTCACCCGGTTCCACGCGAAATTTCGCTTGGTGGATAACTTCTCCTTCATCAAAGTTCTCATTTACAAAGTGAATGGTAATACCGTGCTCTTCTTCACCGGCCGCCAAAACAGCTTTATGTACCTTATCACCATACATGCCCTTGCCACCATATTTCGGTAGTAAAGAGGGATGTATATTGATGATTTTATTCGGAAATGCTTTCAATAGGTTTTCAGGCACTAACCATAAGAAGCCGGCCAGGACGACAAGATCAATATCCAGACGTTTCAAGATATCGACCACCTCGTCTGTATCATAAAAAGCCTGACGATCGAAGACATGCGAAGGGATCTCGAAATTATCCGCACGCTGTAGCACGTATGCATCCGGGTTATTACTTAAAACTAAGGTTACTTCGACGAGGTTGGAGTATTTGAAATGCTCCATAATCTTTTGAGCATTGGAACCTGAGCCCGAAGCAAAAATAGCGATGCGTTTCTTCACGATAATGAAATTTTGTTCTGTATTTGTTGATTTGTAACCAAATATATAGTATTTTTCGGAAAAAAGCGAGCCTTTCGCATGGATTACACCTTAAATAATGCCGTATGAAACATTTCATGACAATAGCGCGATTAATGCTACTCTTCCTATGTATTCAAAGTATAGCTGCTGCTCAAGCACCCAAGCAATTACCTTCTTTTGTGAAGATTCACGATATCGCAAATAATGGTAAGCTACTGCAACAAGCGATACCAACGAAAGGGAAGGTCATGTTGATCTTTTATGACCCCGGATGTGGACATTGTCAAAAGTTAGGAGCGAGCCTGTCTAAGGCGTATGCAACATTGCCGCCCGTACAGATTTATTTTGTTACGATGAACGATAAGGAATATGTGGATAGCTACCTTAACATGTATGCACCAGCGTTAAAAGGAAAGAAAAATGTAGGCTTCTGGAAGGATCCGGGTGTGGAATTTATCGAGCGCTTTATGCCGAAAGAGTACCCTGCCACCTACATTTTCGATGCAGGCAGCAAGACTCTTATAAAAGATTTTCAAGGTGAAAGCGATGTGCAAAAGATTGTACCTTCTTTGCGTTAATTCTTACTTTCCATTAGCTTCTTTAAGATAGAAGCGCCCACACTATCTACAGCAAGTTCGGCATTGGAAAGCACAACTACGGCCGTTTTGCTATCTGGTGAAATCCCTAAAAAGGATCGGCTACCACCAGTGCCACCGTTATGCCATAAGAAAATACCTTGGTCTACCATATTCATGTGCCAGCCAAGCCCGATATCGGTATTGTTTGGTGTAGCCAGGGTAAATTCGCGAGTCAGACCCATCGCAGCTTGTAGGCCATTCTGTGGCATTTTAAATTGCTCGACTGCAAAAAGCATCATATCGCGAACCGTAGACTTTAGTCCACCAGCAGCAAACATGGACTGAAAGTTCCAAGTTGGAACCTCGATGCCGGATGCATTGTAGACTTTAATGAAATTTGTGTTTTTTGGATCCGGACGGTCGGTCGTGCTGTTCATCTGCAATGGGGTTAGTACGACTTCGCGCAGCTGCTGGGTAAACGGTTTCTTTGCAATGATACTAATCAGTTCACCCAACAAGCCAACCCCCAAATTACTGTACTCATAGGTCTCGCCTACTTCACGGGTTGCTTTATAGTTCTTTAGGTAGCTAAACAAAGCCTTGCGGTCATAGTTTGCATAAGGATCTTTCATCGTAAAGCCCGGTACTTTGTCCATATTATTTGCCAGACGTGGAAGACCTGAGCTGTGGTTTGATAAGCTCTTAAAAGTAATTTTCTGTAGATCAGGGTTACTCGCCAACGAGTCCGGAAGGTATGCCGTAATTGGGTCGTCTAACTTAGTAGTACCCTTGGTTACGAGGTCAGCCAGTAACACGGCGGTGAACACCTTGGTAATCGATCCAATTTCATAGATCGTATTTTCTGTAGGGGCCACACCACTACCTTTGATTGCTTCTCCGTAGAAATACTTGTTATATTGTCCGTCATGGAAAACACCAATAGCTAACGATTGCGCATTACCTTGCTTAACGAAAGGTTTGGCGACTGAGTCAACAAAGAAATCTACAGGTGATATTTTTTCGACCACACTGACTACTTCTTTCTTTTCTACGGGTTTTGCTGCCGGTTTTTCTCCGGGCGAAAACAAGATACCTTCGTATTTCAAAGTCGACGGGTCGACGGATAAGGTAAGCTTGATGAAGGCGGTCGGGTAGGTGAGCAAGTAAACACCGGACTGCTGTTTGAAATCCAATACTTCTACATTTTTGATCTTACCGAGCTGATACAGGTTGTTCATGGTAAAACCAAACTGATCGGCGCCAATTTTGCTTTTAAAGTTGTCGCTGGCCAAGTTGTAAATAGAATCTGTGTTCTTCGTGTTGATGAAAAACTCTAGTTTATTGAATACGGCCCTGTTTGCCAACTCTTCCTGACTCTGCCCGTAGGATGTCAGGGCAGCAGACAACATAAATGCGATAATAAGAATACGACTCATGCCCACAAAATTACAAACTATTGTTTACAAGCCAATAATTTGTTTTAAACGTGCGTAGCCCGATTTGCTTATATTTATCTTTTCTCCATTCAATAACGTAGCAATGTAACTCTCTTTTTCCAAAGGTTCAATTTTAGCCAATTGGTCTACTTTGGCAATAAACGAACGGTGTACACGTACGAACTGTTTGGGATCTAATTGCTTTTCAAAAGAACTCATCGTTTTGTTTTTTAGGAAAACGCCGTCTTTCGTGTGGATCTTAACATAATCGTCGTATGCTTCCAAAAAGAGTACCTGTTGGACGGGGATAATCTTGATCTGTGATCCATTTTTTACCACGATCCGCTCCAGCGATTCTTCTTCGGTTATCGCAGCCACTTTCTCGACAGTAGTTGTTGTACTACTGCCATTATTTTGGTTGGCAAAAGCATTCCTGAACTTAGATAACCCCTGTTCAAAGCGATCTTTACTGATCGGTTTTAATAGGTAATCGACCGCATTTTTTTCAAATGCTTTAATCGCATATTCATCAAAGGCCGTGGTGAAGATCACATTCGGCATTTCATCCAATATTTCAAGCATCTCAAAGCCAGTTAATTTTGGCATCTGGATGTCCAGAAAAACGAGATCCGGTTGGTGTTGCTGGATTGCTTTAGCACCCTGAAAGCCATCGCCACACTCCGCGACAATTTCAATATCGTCGTACTGTTTTAAATATTCCATAATAATAAGACGTGCCAAGGGCTCATCGTCAATAATGATGGTTTTAATCATATTGTGGGATTTTAAGAGTGGAGGTAAAAATATTGTTTTTTATCGAAGTGTCCAGTAAGTCGGTGCGTCCGTAGAGCAAAAATAAGCGTCGCTGGATGCTAGAAAGGCCAAAGCCGGTTCCTTTTTTCGTTTCAAACTGGTCGCTATCGAATGGGTTAGTAATCGTAATATAAAGCATGTAGTTCTCCAGACGTATGTCTATCGTTATTTCAACGTCGCCGATAACATTGTACAGGCCGAATTTAATGGCATTTTCCAATAGCGGTTGAATAATCATGGACGGGACTTTTGCTTTAGCGGCTTCTTCCTGGAGGGAGAAAGTGGTGGTAAGGCGATGCCCGAAACGTACCTTTTCGATGTCTAAATACAATGTCAGGTGTGTTATCTCATCAGATAGCGGTATCAATTGCTTGTCATCCTTTCGCATGGTTCCGCGTAAAAAATCAGATAATTGGAAGGTCATGTTGCGCGCTTGGTCGGGTTTGATACCAATCAAGGCGATAATAGAGTTTAAACTGTTGAACAAGAAATGGGGCTGTAGTTGTTGCCGCAAATTGTAAAGCTCGGCATCCCGAAGTATACGCTCGGACTCTTCTTTTCTCTTTTTGTTTTCCTCGTATTCTTCTTGTATGTTCCAAAAGATATTAATGATGGTTACACACAGTAGGAGAAGAAAGTTGATAATAAAGCGATAAGGAAGTACCTCGAAAAAGTGCGATAAGGAAAGGTTATCGAAAAATTGATTTAAAAAAAACAACGATAGCCCGACACTCACGGTGGTAAGGACGAGACAGATTACGGTGATTTTTATATACTGATTCTTCCGAGGTAGATAGTATTGTAGTGTGCTATAGATCAGGTAACAGCAGATCGTGATCGATAGGGCACCAATAATAGGTTCATACGGCGATACCGCCTTGGGACGATGGTCCCACCACAGGAGGAAATAGGATACCAAGAAGTATAGTATGCAAATAGTCCACGAACTTGCGTGGACCAATCGATTTTTGGATGTCATCTTAAAAATCATGTATCTGCTAGCTGTTCTTGATGGTTATATTACCTAATATGGATGTTCCCGTGATATAAAGACACTTGTTCTGATCCACCGCATGCGTTAAAATAACGCGACGGTCATCGTTTTCGCCCAAGATACTGGATACCGTTGTTGCCACGACCCAATGTGGAGGTACAATAATTTTTGTACTACCAAACAGCTGGAAGACATCTAGGGCTACAGGTTGTTGCATATCGGCTTGAAGCAGGTTAATCTGCGTACTGCCGAAGACATTCGTCACGGTGCCGCCCAAGAAGTTCTTGGAGAATATGTTTTTCTTGGCGTTTCCAAAGATGGAATCGACCTTGATATAGTTTTCCCCTTGGTGTGTAAAGTTATTTGTATAAGACTGCTGCTGTGCACTGCCCGGTGTGGTGCGGTATTCTTCTGCCTTTTGTTGAAATGGAGATTCTATCTCAGGTTCTTGCTGAAGCTCCTCTTCTGTACGCACGCGTTTGTCCCAATCAAAAATGTCGTTAGATCCATTGTCAGGTGTTGGTCCCGCTTGCGGTGGCACCGGTGGGATGCCTCCTTGGTTGCGGTTACGCATAATAAGGTAGATACCGATTATAATAGCACCTAATGGGATAATAACTTTTCCAAAGGATAGATCCATGAGGTTTTTAAGCAAGAATAAACCGCCTATTGAAATTAATATGATAGATGATTTTTTCTTGAACTGGGAATTGATCCCAATAACTAAACCGATAATAATCAGGACCATCTCCCAACCGAAAATCCAACGTGGAAACCAAATACCTAAATCTAGATTTTTCATCAAGAGGGCCAGACCTAGAAATACAATAATGGCACCGACGATATTAGCGCTCCTATTGTTTTTAGGCGGAATTCCTGGCGGGGTTGTATTATAGTCTCTTTCCATGCTATGTGTTATTTAATGTTTGATTCAAAAGTAAGGCAAACCTTTCGAATCAGTTAGCCAAAATAGGCAATTCGGAGCATTTATTCGGTGAATGACGGTTTTTTTTCGGTGAAAATTCCAGCGTGTTGTTGGGGTCGGTCAGTGTTTCGGTAGACTTTATTTTGGCAATCTCGAGAAAAATAACTTTTTTTTGAATAAAATTTGGTTGTTTGAAAGTATTTATTATATATTTATGACTGAAAAGAGAGGATTAAAACTTAAATACTTAACAATACTAATGGGAGATTTTGAAAACAAAGAGCGTGAGGAAGTATTTTCAAAAAAGGTGAGAGCCGGTAAGCGTACTTATTTTTTTGATGTTAAAGCGACTCGTTCTAACGATTATTATGTAACCATCACGGAAAGCAAGAAGCGTTTTGAAGATGGGCAGTTTATCAAACACAAGATATTCTTGTATAAAGAGGATTTTGAAAAGTTTGCTGAAGGGTTGACAGAAGTTGTGGAATACATCAAAGGTAATCAAGAGGTGGTTGAAAAACGCTACGAACCGAACCAGGATGATACAACATTTGATAACGGTGAATACGTAGAGAAGGATAACTTTACCTTCTAGTAACGTAAAGAACAACATAAAGGAGCCACTTAGTAGAGTGGCTTTTTTTGTGTTTGATAGGAAATATGTTACATCTATTTTGTCACGAAGCGCTGTAATATTGCTATTTTCGTGCATTATCAATAATCTATTATGTATAAAAAAATAACGGGTTCGCTTTTGGGCGTTCTTTTTTTCGCTGGGGTGCACGGGCAAACGAAGGAATTAAGCTTTGCCCAAGCTTGGGGTAGAGACTACTCGGTTACGCAAGCTATAAACTATTATAAAGGATGGGCCGATGCAGGGCATTACATTGAAAATGACCAAAAGGACCACCGTGATTATAAAGTGAATGTTAAAACGGGGGAACGGACACCTTATACACCACCGGCTACAGCTGATGTGGTTGTTTTTGTGAAGAATAAAGATATCTATATACAGTACGGAAAGTCGGAAGCGAAGCAAATTACGAAGTCCCCGGAGCTGGAAGAGCAGAATCCGACACTTTCGCCAGACGGAAAGTATGTGGCTTTTACACGGAAGAGTGATTTATATAGTGTAAATGTAGCAGACGGTCGTGAGTTACGCTATACATCTGATGGTACGGATGTGATCTATAATGGATGGTCCTCCTGGGTATATTACGAGGAGATTTTGGGTCGCTCGACTAACTATAAGGCTTTCTGGTGGTCTCCGGATAGTAAGAAGTTGGCTTTTATGCGTTTTGATGATACCAAGGTGCCGATGTTCCCGATCTATGTGTCGAAAGGGCAACATGGTTACTTAGAGGAAACGCGTTACCCGAAGGCGGGGGATGAGAACCCTGAAGTGAAGGTTGGTTTTGTGCAAGTGGAGGGATCGCCCGTGGTGTGGGCTGATTTTAATGCGAAGGATGACCAGTATTTTGGACAGCCGTATTGGAGTTTTGATAGCCAGTCGATCATGGTGCAATGGATGAACCGCGATCAGAACAATCTTAAATTTTATGCGGTAAATCCAAATGATGGTGTAAAGCGTGAAATTTATGATGAAAAACAACCGACATGGATTAATCTAGATCATGACGAACGCATTACTTACTTGGCGGATAACAAGCATTATATCTTGAAATCGGACAAGTCCGGTTGGGCACATTACTATTTGTACACTTTATCTGGGCAACTTGTGAATCCGTTGACATCAGGCGATTGGCAGGTGACATCGTTGCAATTGGTGGATGAAAAAAGTAAGGTCGTGTACTTTACGGCACGAAAAGAGAATTCGGCAACTTCTGACTTGTATCGGGTGGATTACTCGGGTAAGAATCTGAAACGATTGACATTTGGCGATTATACGCACAATGTTCAGGTGTCTCCCGATGGAAAATACTTTATTACGAACTATTCGAATGTAACCACACCGAATAAGGTAGCGCTGGTTGATAATAATGGAAAAATTGTAAAGGAGCTCGCGGATAGTAAGGGAGCTGACTTTGGTCAGTACCATGTTGGTAAGACGGAGTACATAACAATCAAATCGGATGATGGGAAATTTGATTTACCGATGGTGATTACATACCCTGTGAACTTTGATGCGACGAAGCAATATCCGGTTATCATGAGTATTTACGGTGGTCCGGATGCGGGAACCGTAAAGAATACTTGGAAGGGGATGTCGAATCAATTTTGGGCAAAAGAAGGCGTTATTCAGGTTGCTTGTGATCACCGTGCCTCTGGGCATTATGGTAAGCAAGGGGTCGCTTGGATGCACCGTAGCCTTGGACAGTGGGAGTTGGTCGATTATATTACGGTGGCCAAATGGTTTAAAGCAAAGCCTTGGGTAGCTAAAAATAAATTGTTGATTACGGGACATAGTTACGGTGGTTATATGACGTGCCTGGCATTGACTAAAGGAGCTGATTATTTTGATTATGGTATTGCTGGTGCACCGGTGACAAGCTGGGAGTTGTATGATACGCACTACACGGAGCGGTGGATGGATACACCACAGGATAATGCACAAGGATATAAAGAAGGATCCATCTTATCGTACGTGAATAACTATAAGGGGGTACTTCGTATTATGCATGGCGATTTAGATGATAATGTTCATCTACAGAATACGACGCAACTGGTCGATGCTTTGACGGATCGTAATGTGCCGTTTGAGCTGATGATTTATCCCGGTAGCAGACACGGTTTCGCACGTTCAAAATCGGCTTATGACTTTAAGGAGCGAGTGCGTTTCTATTATCAGTATTTATTAGAGAAACCTGTACCAAGCGATTTTAATTAAAGAAGGGGGCTCCTCTATGCCGGAGGGGCATACTCCTCTTTGCGGGAGAGGCATACTCCTCTTTGCCGGAGGGGCATCTTACTTTTGAAGCCAAAAGTAAGCAAAAGCTTGTCGCTAGGAATATTTGCAGGATGGGCAGTGCATGGGCAAGTTGCTACAGATGCAAATATTCCTCAGGCGACATAAAGTGATTATGGGTAGCTAGAAGCGATATAGTTAGTCTGTAGTTGGTAGTTTGTAGTTTATTGTGAGTAGTGGGGCGTGAATGATAAGTGTCACAAAGCTGATAAGCCCAACGTGGCTATTCGCATACCACGTCATCTCGACTTTGGAGAGATCCATAAACTATCTCGGTAAATTAATTCTTTGCCCATATGAGCTAGCTATGACGCTAAGGGCCAAATAATAGCGTACTAAAGGTGGGCGACCGCAAGGGGAGTCCCTACGTATGGCTTATAGATGTTTCGACAGACAGGACTGTCGCAGGATCGTCGAAGGGGTAGTTCATCGACCTAACTACGAACAACCACAGTCGTTTATATGCCACGTACAGAAAACAGCAAAAAATATCGCAAATCCCTTGATTTCAATTGATGCTTACTAAAATAATGCGATATTTGCAGTAATATTATGAGCATGTTAAACTATCTTAAAGAAAGTACTTTTAGAGCGAACGAAGTGTTTTTGCGGGCAATGTCAATCCTGCGTAAACATTATATCTCGATTGCAGGGCTTTGCTTTCTACTGTTTGTTACCAACAACCTTTCATCCTTTTTGGCGATGTACCTTAAGGAGAGCGCCGCTTCTGGGGTTAAAGTATTGCTGTTGTTTGTCTTCTTGACTCTTTTTTTTAGTTTGCAATTAATGTTGATCAAGCGTGCCCTCAATTTGGTGTCTTACAAAAAGAAACTAGGTTTTATGGGGTATATACCAACCACCAAGCAATTCGTGTCTTTTATTGTCGGTTTGTTAACGGCTATTCTTATCTCGGTTATTGTTGCTTGTCTGGTTTATGTCCTTTGTTTTCCCTTGCTTTATATGGGGATATCGATGGATCGTGTAATGTTTGAGATCCATCCTGTAATTACCGGGATTATTTCGGTTTATATTATTTTGCGCACTATGTTCTTTCCTTTCTTTATTTTGGACAAGAACTTTAGTGTTTTTAAATCCTATCGCTTTAGTTTGGCGGTGACGCGCGGAAATGTGTTCCGGCTGGTCTTGGTTTTGCTGTTGGTGTCTTCGACATTCTTACTGCAATTGGGATCGGAATATTTAGAGTACAACCTACTTGCACGAGCATTTAGTATCATCAACTCTTTTATCGTGATTCCGTCGGTGAGTTTGGTCCTGTCTATCGTGTATAGCGATATGATGAGCGAATATAAAGGTGAGGGTGATCCAGAGTTTCTGAAAAATATAATTTAGACCATTTTGAATAAAAGAAATATTGCCATTCTAGGGGCAACTGGTAGTATTGGGACGCAGGCGTTGGATGTGGTGCGGGCATTCCCAGAACTACTCGAGGTATCGGTGTTGACAGGGGCACGAAATGTAGCATTGTTGATTGAACAAGCGCTTGAGTTTAGACCTAAAGCGGTTGTTATTACCGATGAATCAGCTTACACGACATTAAAAGAGGCATTAGCGGGGACAAACATACGTGTCTTATCCGGCGTGGATGCTTTGGTCGAGGTGGTTACCGATCCGGAGATCGATGTGTTACTGAATGCTATTGTTGGGGCGGCAGGTCTAAAGCCTACCGTTGTTGCGATTGAGCATGGGAAAGATATTGCGTTGGCCAATAAGGAAACCTTAGTGGTTGCTGGAGAGTTGGTGATGGGCTTGGCTGAAAAGCATCAGGTGAAGATGCTTCCTGTAGATTCCGAACATTCCGCTATTTTCCAATGCTTGGTTGGGGAGGAACAGAATCCAATAGAAAAAATATACCTGACTGCTTCAGGAGGTCCTTTCCGGGGGAAAGGACGTCTTGACTTAATGGAGGTCACCAAAGCGCAGGCTTTGTTGCACCCGAATTGGGTGATGGGGGCCAAGATTACGATCGATTCGGCATCTTTAATGAATAAAGGTTTAGAGGTGATTGAAGCCAAGTGGTTGTTTGATCTGGAGGTCGATCAGATCGATGTTATCGTACATCCGCAGTCTATTGTGCACTCCATTGTACAGTTTCAAGACGGTTCTATGAAAGCACAAATGGGTGTGCCTGATATGAAGCTTCCGATCCAGAATGCATTGACGTATCCTTTGCGAATGCAGAATTCCTTTGAGCGGTTTGATTTCTTAAAATATCCTACGTTGACTTTTGAGCCAGCCGATCAGGAAACTTTTCGCAATCTGGAACTTGCCTACAGTGTCCTTCGTGCTGGAGGTGATCGTGCTTGCGTGCTTAATGCAGCTAATGAGATTGCCGTAGAAGCCTTTCTGAATGATCAAATCTCATTCTTGGGGATGAGCGATCTGATTGAAGCGACATTGTGTCAGCAAAAGATGGTAAAACAACCAACTTTAAATGACTATATTGCCATTGATCAGCAAACCAGACTTGTGGCACGAGATTTAATAGATAAGATATAATTAGGCAGAAAACGGTGTCGTTTTCTTGTTTTGTAAATTTTTACGATTGATTTATAGATTTTAATGGGAACATTAGTAATGATAGGACAAGTTGTTTTAGGCTTGTCAATTTTGATTATCCTGCATGAATTAGGACATTTTCTTGCGGCTAGAGCATTCGGAATCAAGGTGGAGAAATTCTATCTTTTCTTTGATGCTTGGGGAGTGAAACTCTTTAAGTTTAACTACCGGGGCTGCGAGTATGGTATTGGATGGTTGCCATTGGGGGGCTATGTGAAGATTGCCGGGATGATTGATGAGTCGATGGATACGGAGCAACTGAAAGAAGAACCAAAACCGTGGGAATTCCGTTCGAAACCAGCTTGGCAGCGCTTGATCGTCATGCTGGGAGGTATTATCGTGAACGTATTGGTTGGTATTGTTGTTTTCTGGATGTTGACTTTTAAATATGGCGAGTCTGATATCGATAACAGTAAATTAAAATATGGTGTTGTACCGGGTATTATCGGTAAGAACATCGGTATTGAAGCAGGGGATAAGATCCTTGCCGTTAATGGTAAGCCCGCGGTTCACTTTTTGCGTGACGTTTTAAGTACGGATGTACTTATGGGGGATGCGGTATTGACGGTAGAGCGACAAGGGCAACAGAAACAGATTACCGTTCCTCCGACAATCTTGAATGAGGTAGCAGAGCACAAAAGGAATGAATTTGTACAACCTCGTACAAAGATTGATAGTGTAGCTGACGTGGTCAAGGATTCGGAAGCAGAGCGGATGCAACTTAAAGCTGGAGACCGTATTTTGCGTGTTAATGGGCAGCCGATTGTGTTTTTTGATGAGTTTAAAGATGCCATGGAACGGGGTAAGAATAAGAGCGTAAACCTTGTGGTGTTGCGTCAAGGCCAGGAAGCGACATTAACAGGAACAATTGATTCTACTGCGACCTTAGGTTTTACCATGGCACAGGAAGAGCTTCCGGTTACCGCCAATGAATTTGGTTTGATGGAATCATTACCGATTGGTGCGAAAAAAGCATTCTCCGTGGTGACCGATAATATCAAAGGCTTTAGCAAGATTTTTAAAGGCGAAGTTCGTGCGGATAAGGCACTTTCTGGACCTGTTGGTATTGCGAAGATGTTTGGCGAGAAAGTAGACTGGTTCAAGTTTTGGAACTTGGTGGGAATGCTTTCTATGGCTTTAGCTTTTATGAATTTACTGCCTATCCCAGCGTTGGACGGTGGACATGTGATTTTCCTTTTGGTAGAGATGGTACAAGGAAAGCCGTTGAGCGATAACTTCCTCGAAAAGGCACAAATGGTCGGCTTCTTTATCTTAATCGCTTTAATGCTGTTCACCCTAGGAAACGATATCATTAAGTGGTAATATTTTACTAGATTTTATCGATAAGGGATCGTATTTAGTGCTTAAAAAAACAAAAGAATGAAAGACGGAAAGACACGTGCGAATATAAAACCAGGAATGTTGGTCAATATAGTATTGAAAAAAGACCAACGTAGTGGGACATTAACGGAGGGCATTGTGAAAGATTTATTGACCTCGGCTCCAGTTCACCATCGTGGTATTAAGGTACGCCTTACAGATGGACAAATTGGTCGGATACAAGAAATTATAGAAGAAGATTAATATAAAAAGGGGCGAATTTTTCGCCCCTTTTTATTTATAGTAAGTTAATATCTTTTTGTGCTAAGCTGCTTCGCTGACCATCATCCCAAATGCTCACTTGAACTTCGCCAATATGTGCTTTTTTCAGCATAAACATACATACCCTGGATTGTCCAATGCCGCCACCGATAGATTGCGGTAGCTCCTCATTGATTAACATGGAATGAAAGGATAGCTTTGTGCGGTCAAGACTTTGGCGTATTTCCAATTGCTGCAAAAGCGCTTTTTTGTCTACACGTATACCCATGGAGGATAACTCAAAAGCCGTGTCGAGGATGGGGTTCCATACCAAGATATCACCATTTAATCCTTTATAACCTTCACTATTATCGGTACTCCAGTCGTCATAATCTGCCGCTCGTCCATCATGTGGTGCGCCGTGGCTCAATTCGCCACCTATGCCGTATATAAAGACAGCTCCGTATTCTTTAGCAATGGCATTCTCACGTTGCTTTGGTGTGAAATCCGGATAACGATTTAGCAGTTGCTCCGAAGAGATAAAAAGAATCTCTTTGGGTAATATTGCTTCTTTTGCGGGGTAGCGCTGAGCCACCTCTTGTTCGGTTTCGTAAAGTGCCGTGTAGATTTTGAGAACGGTATCCTTTAGGTAATCGAAGGTGCGATCCTGCGCGGTGATATGCTTCTCCCAATCCCATTGATCGACATAGATGGAGTGGATGGGTGTATAATCCTCATCCGGGCGCAGTGCGCGCATATCTGTCAAAATTCCTTCGTCTACTTCAATTTCTAATTCCTTTAACCGCACTCTCTTCCACTTCGCCAATGAATGCACCACCACAGCCCGTTGTTCATTAAGCGATTTTATCGGAAAGCTCACCGGGCGTTCGATGCCATTGAGGTCGTCATTGATGCCAGTGCCATCTAAAACAACCAAAGGTGAAGAAACAGGAATAAGGTTTAAAGCCTCAATTAATTTGCGTGAAAAAGTCTCCTTAACAAACGTGATCGCTTGTTCAGTTTTTAGTAAGTTACGTCCCATAAAATATTTATACCCTCAAAATATCATAATCCAGATTTGTGGGTGTTGTTGATATTTTCTTAAAATTTATAAACAAAAGTAATCATTTTATTAATCAAACAACTTTTTTGTGTAAAAATTCGTGAAAAAATAAACAAACGATTGCCTGTGTAAAATAAAGAAGAAATCGGGGAGGAGGAAGATGTTTTTTGTGAAGAATCAACAAAAAAGAGCCTTTGTAAAAGGCTCTTTTAGAAATATTGTCATAGAGGTCTTATACAGAGAAACTTTCGCCACATGCGCATGTTCTGCTGGCGTTAGGGTTATGGAATTCAAACCCTTTTCCTGTTAATCCATCTGAATAATCCAGCTCTGTACCTGCGAGGTAAAGATATGATTTGATGTCCAAACAGATTTTTACACCTTTATCTTCACAGAACTGATCTCCTTTTTTTTCTTCGTTATCGAAATCTAGCTTGTAAGACAAACCAGAACAACCTCCGCTTTCTACGGCTACACGTACGAAATAGTTTTGATCATAGTTCTCTTCGCGCATGATCTGATCGATGCGTTCTTTTGCTTTATCTGTAATAGTAACCATAATACTTGCCTTCAATTTATTACACAAAGAACGGGATTCTTTTTATGAAATGCAATGCGGATAGGTAGGGGAAATGTCAAAAAAGAGAGCGGGCATAGGTGTATGCCCGCTCTCTTTTTTTATGTTTTTTATTGAATTGGCTCTGGAGCTTCTTCGTTGAAAAGAGGTAAATCTTTGATAATAGCATACCAAGAGATAATCTTCTTGATATCTGAAGAGTATACACGTGATTCGTCATGACCAGGAGCAACTTCGCGGAAGAACGTACGTAAGCTATTACCATCGGCTTTAACGTCTGGAATTGTTCCACCATTTTCTTTGATATTGTTTAATACATCTAAAAGACGGATTTCTTCCTCTTCACCATAAATGGTGATGTCTTCTAAAGTTGCCATTTTCGTTGTCGATAGGTTGACAACGCTTTTTATTTTTTTATCGTCTAATGATTCTAAGATAAAACCACCTTTATTCTGACCGATCAATTTAAATAGTCCTGGTTTGCCAGTTACGGATACTAAGGCTCTTAAGTTCATGAGTGTCTTTTTATTATAATAGTGGCGCATGGAATACGCCACGAATTTAGTTGTAATTGCTTTCTAGAATGAACTAGTCTTCGATAACTTCGATTGTTAAGATACGGTCGCCTTGGCGGATATCATCAACAAGATCTACATTTTCTACTACCTTACCGAAGCAAGTGTGGTTTCTGTCCAAGTGTGCCGTGTTGTTACGACTGTGGCACACGAAAAACTGAGAACCTCCAGTATTGCGACCAGCATGTGCCATAGAAAGAACACCGCGATCGTGGTATTGGTTTTCGCCTGTTAATTCACAATCAATTTTGTAACCTGGGCCACCTGTTCCAGGCATGCCTGTTGCTCCTTCACGCGTGTTCGGGCATCCTCCTTGGATCACAAAATCAGGGATAACACGGTGGAAAGTTAATCCATCATAGTATCCGGATTTAGCTAGTTTTATAAAGTTAGCAACGGTATTTGGAGCGTCCTCTGTGTAGAACTGAACAGTCATATCGCCCTTTTCTGTTTTGATAATTGCTTTGCTCATCGTATTCAATTTTTGTATTAAACGGCAAAGATAAAGTTTATAATCGAAAAGTCGGTTTTGTAAAGCTGAAGAATTGTTAAATAATTAATTTATAAGCTGTTGCTTTTGTGGTTTGTGTCGTTTTATGTATTTTGTGGATACCGAGATAAAAGTGGGAAGGATATGGATAAGTTAGTTATTAGGGAATGGGCTGAAGCAGATCGCCCACGGGAGAAGATGATCGATCAGGGACGTCGCGCATTGACAAATGCAGAGTTGTTGGCTATTTTAGTAGGTTCGGGGTCCCGTGGAGAGACCGCTGTGGAATTGTGCCGGCGCGTGTTGGCCGATGCAAATAACGACTTGGGAAGACTTTCCAAGTTAGAAATTGCCGAATTGCAACACTACAAAGGTATCGGCGAAGCAAAGGCGATTGCTATTGTTGCTGCATTAGAGTTGGGGCGCCGACGGAAAGAAGAGGTGCAGGCGGAGCAGCCGGTTTTGAACAGCAGTAAAAAGGTCTATGATTACTTCAGGTCATACCTGCAGGATTTATCGCATGAGGAGTTTTGGGTGCTTTATTTGAGTCCGGGTTGTAAGGTGCTGGATAAACATCTAATTGGTCGAGGAGGGCATGATTTTACACCGGTGGATGTGCGTGTCATCTTACGGTATGCATTAACCTGCAAAGCCCATGCGATTATTTTGATGCATAACCATCCCTCCGGAACGTTGAAGGCGAGTCCGCCTGACAAATTGTTGACGGCAAAGGTGGTACGTGCAGCAGATATGTTAGATATCAAGGTAAATGATCATATTATCTTTACGGATACTACTTATTTTAGCTTTCGAGATGAAGGTCTGCTTTAATTGAATACCTTATCACAATCTCGACATAAATAACTTTTCTTGGTGTAGATCGGGTAGGTCATCGTTATAAAAGATAGTACCGTCGCTAGTATTCCCCGTGTTCCTTCATTGTTTTTAATGTTATTAAAGATATTGGTTGACCCGCATTCGGGGCATCGTATCGCCACATCTTGGTCTGTTAATAAAGGGGTGTTATCTATTTCCTGTAGGACGAGACGTGCGCGGTCTAAATCTGCGGCTGCGACCATGAGTTTTATGCCCCCAACAGCAATATTTAACAGTGGGTTCAACCCGACAATATTTTCATCGAGTATGTAGCATGCAATATCCTCGCTTTCTAATTTACTTTTTAGTAAATGTGCGTCAATAGGGTTGTCGAATGTTTTTAATATTTCCATAATACTGGTTCGAGGGCACTGGCTCTTTAATAATACGACCAATATACCTTTTTTTTTAAGAAATTTTTTCGAAGAATGTTCTGTTATATATCAGAATAATGTATGATCATAAGGGTGATTCCTTATTTATTGAATTTTTATTGCGTTTTAATTAAGTTTTTGTGAATAATAATTTCTTTAATATATAGTGTTAGGGGTTTAATTTGTGTTTTTTTGATTTCCCTACTTTATTGTTGTTAATCGTTAATATTATTAATTAAATGATATTATTTCCTTTGGTGTTATTTGTTGGTTAAAAATATTGCTAATAGGTTTTTGCAAACCTATTGATTTTTAGGTTTTTAATAAATTTTTTAAAAAACTTGTTATTTCGCAATAAGTTTGTAATTTTATTTCGTGGTTAATTTGTTTTTAAAACATAATGTTTCGCAACATTTTTTTAAAGCAATTTAACTATAGCCTATGAAAAGAAATTATAACTTAACAAATGGTAGGACCCATACTACCAGATGTTAAAAGAAAGGAGCTTACTTATGAAATTTCAGACCGATTTGAAAGTCTCGTCGAATTCTATTTGGCATTTACTTTTTTTGCTTGTGTTTTTTTTAGCATCGGTACCGATTGTCGGTATAGGGCAAACTAAGGTTGTCGCGAATAATGTAAGCCATAAGAGTGGTAATGAAAAGATGACTTCTTTGCTGGGGTGTTTTGGGCCTTGTTTTGTCGCCACAGTAGAGACGCCTGAGAATGCCACGTTGGATGACAATACAAGCGCTAAGCTATTGGCTTCGCCTGGCATTGCTGTAGGCTTGGCTTCGTATATCGGTGAAATCGAATTACAGTTCCCTAATTCAATTCCCGCTAACCAGTGGACGTATGTGCGAATAGGTACGACCGATCCAGGTTTACTTAACGTACTGTTGGGGGGCTCTTTGGGTAATGCCTTAGGCACTGTTGCTGGGGGGCTCCTTTTTGGTAAACAAGAAATTGAAATTGACGCACGAACAAGTTCGGGTTCGGTTTTGTCGCGAAAGAGTACGGATGGTTTTAATACGGATCGGGTTCGTCTTGTACGCGATAATAATGGAAATAGTTTTATCGCCATAAAACCGGCATCAAGTTATGATCGCGTGCGTATCACCAACAGATCAACATCGGCCGTAGGCGCTGGTACGGAATTTACATTAGAGGTATTTTCTGCTGTTTCTTTTCAGAATGATGGTGGGTATTGTGGAAGACCAAGTTATACTTCTTTTGATGGCGGAGCGGGCCTATCTTTATCCCTTCTAGATTTGCAGGACCAACATCTTGAGCGAGCGATTGATGGGGATGAGTTAACGTATTCGTTATTGAAATCTTCGTCAGCAGCATCGATCAATGTTGGGAAATCGTTCTCACAGTTTTTTTACTTTCCATCAAAATCGCCGGCAGGACATAGTGTTAATATTAAACTAGCACTTGGTTCTGGGGGTGTTGTTAATACCGATCTGTTGGGCGGAATTGAAGTTGTATTTTGGGATGGAACGACACAAGTATATAAACGATCGTTGCAAAGTAGCTTATTGAATAATACCAGCGTGTTGGCTCTTTTGGGATCCGGTGGTGCAGCTACCCTTACTTTTGGACCAGGGAAAGCCTTTGATCGTGTGGAGGTTCGATTGAACTCGTCGGTCGGCCTCAGTGTTTTGGGAAGTGGTGTTCGAATTTTCGATGTGCAGCGTTATAGTGGAGCGGCAGGATGTGTTAATCCGCTGATCGGTGCGCCACCAAGCCCTACAGAAAGTCCATTTGATGCACCTTCATGTGCAAGCTCGTTGGTTGATTTTGAGAATGTCGATTTTGCGCAACAGGCCGTCGATAGTAATAATGAAACCTTTGCTACCCTCCATGCGGATGCGGGCAGTTTGCTTGTCGGTGGAGCCACAACCGGCTTTGTTGAGATGGATTTGGGGCGTACACTGTTAGCTAATCAAACAACCTATGTTCGGATCAATTACGATAAAGATGTGTTAGATCGGTTGCTGGGCGGAAGCCTTGGTAAGCTGGCTGCCGATTTGGCGAACAATCTCCTGTTGGGTAATCAATATTTTGAGGTGGAAGCCAAAAATGGGACGACTTCCGTGTTAAAGGAGTTGAGCTCTAATGCTTTTGCGGGTACGGCTGATGGGGTCGTAACATTAGTTCAAGATAAAGTGGGACGTTATTATATTGCGATTACGCCGAATAAGAGCTATAACCGTGTGCGTATCAGTAATCATGTGGTCGCCTTATTGCCAACCGGTAAGAAGGCGTCTTTGGACGTGTATAATGCTTGTTTTGAATTGGGTGAGGATAGTTGCTTTCCAGCCAACTTTACATCGTATAAAGGGGGAGGTTTAGGAATTAGTGTTGGAAATATTTCACAGGTGGGCGTTGTGGATAGTTACCGGGCGATTAGTGATAACTCGTCAGATTATTCGACTATAAATTTAGGTATTGCGGGAGTTGCTGCTAACGTATTCCAGACTATATATTTTAACCAAGGTTCGAAACCTAATGATTATGTGAAAATTCGCCTTGCAGTTGAACCGTCCTCTCTTTTGAGTTTGGATGTATTAGGTCGATACAAGATTCGCTTCTATAATGGTCAAACACAGGTGGGGCCAGACTATGTTCTGCAACAGGGTTTATTGAATAATATTGATCTCCTTACGTTGTTTAAATCTGGGGGGCTCGTCGATCTTCAATTTACGCCAACCGGTACTTTTGATCGGGTAGATATTGGCGCTGAATCCTTGGCCTCCGTGAATGTCGCGACAGAGCCGCTCCGGGTTTATAGCGTCAAACGGTTTGGTATTGACTGTCCGGAAACAATTGGGGAAAGTCCTTTTGTAACACCTATATGTGCCGATAAATTGGTTAGTGCCACGAATGCAGATGGGGTCAGTAATCTCTTTGATGCAGATTTCGATAGCTATGCCACACTGAAGTCTGGTGCTGGCACACTATTAGGCCTGGGGAATAAGTATGAAGGGTACGTTGAATTAGGGTATGGTGCGACGGTTGCGGCCGGAACAACTTCATATATCCGTGTTGATTTTGACCCTGGTGTATTAAAAGCGCTGGTAAGTGGTAGCCTCGGGAATGTGGTGAGTGGCGTTTTGAATAATTTGGTGCTAGGGAATCATTTTTTTGAAGTTGATGTGAAGATGAACACGTACAACGGTCAAGGAGCCGTTGTATCAAGTACTTCCGTGGCAAACGGCTCGAGTGCACAAGCTAGTGCTGGTGGCAATGCCATTATTCGGGTCGTACAGGATAAACTTGGTCGCTATTATATCGCAGTCACGCCAGCTCAAGCGTACAATGCGGTGCGAATCACAGATAAGACCAATAGCGCGTTGGGACTTTTAGCACAACCGAATACGATGAACGTATATGGTATGTGTCATGAATCCAGCACAGACCCATGTTTATCTCCTTTTGCGACTTCGTATGAACATTCGGGAATAAGTTTGGGGGTAAACGATCTTGGGGGCGCTGGTGTAGCTAATCCGCATTACGCCATCAATGAGGTGAATACAACGGATTATGCAGAGATCAGTAATGGTACTTTAGCCGTTGGTGCTTCGACGAAACAATGGATTTTCTTTAACTCATTGTCGACCAGTGATGATGTGGTAAATATCAAATTTAAAACAAGTGGTGGCGCTGTAGACATTGATCTTCTTGGAGGTTTGGAAATCAAAGCTTACCGAGGTAATGTCGAGGTTGCTCAGTTGAATTGGCAAAATGGTATCATAAATGGTATTAACATCCTGCAGTTATTGAGTACAAACCAGATGGTGGAAGTGCCATTTGCTCCGGGTGTAGTTTATGATCGGATTTCGGTAGGCGTTAAGACACTTGTACAAGGATCTGTATTTCCACCGGTTCATTTGTATGGTGTGACGCGTTGTTTTGCTAAGGCTGTCCCTTCCTTTGTGGCATGGAAATCCTTTTTGGTGAACAACGATGTAGCACTTAAGACCGTGAAAGGCGGCGAAGATATTGACTATACAATACATGTACGTAATACAGGATTATTAGCATTAAATGATTTAACCATTACAGATGCCATACCGGCGCACACGACTTTTGTCTCAGCTGGTAACGGAGGAACTGTTGCAGGTGGTGTGTTAACTTTCGCAAATGTAAATGTACCTGTTGGGGGGACGGCAACCGTGAGTTTCAGGGTGAAAGTAAACACGGAGTTAACAGGAGTTCCGTCGATATACAATGTTGCTTTAGTGAAGAAGGATGTCGCGGATCCCGGAACGTCAACATTGCCACCTTCACCAACGGATCCAAACAATCCTGATAATTCTGGAGGAACTGGAACAACTATTCCTGTTCTCGCAGTACCAACCATATCGACATGGAAAGCTGCTGCTGCAACACTTAGTGGAGCGGGAGTAACCAGTGTTTCGGGAGGCGAAGATATTACTTATACTATATATATTAAAAATACAGGGAACCAGAACTTGACGGGAGTGGTGGTCTCTGATGTACTTCCTACGGGAACCACCCATAAAAGTGGTGGTGCTTTGGCTGGAGGAACGGTTACGTTCAGTGGACTTGATATTCTCGTCGGGGAAACGAAACAAGTCACTTTCACCGTAACGGTTAAAAATAATCTTACAGGATTGACGCAGATTGCGAATGTGGCATCGGTTAATGCTGGTGGCATCCCTGTTTCTACAGCTCCAGCGGATCCCGCAGCTCCTGCAACGGGGCCTGCTCCAGGTTCGCAACCTGGGGAACCTACCGTCGTGCCAGTGACCGATAAGCATAATATGGTTATCTGGAAGGCATTTGTGATCAGTAATGATCCGCAGAAAACAACTGTTCGAGGGGGCGAAGAAGTTGAGTATACCGTGTATGTTCGTAATACCGGAAATAAGGATTTGACAAATATCGTAATAACGGATCCATTACCTCCTGGTGTTACCTTGATTTCGGGAAGCACCAATGTGACGATTCCAACATTAGCTGTAGGAGCAACTTCACAAGGTTACACTTTTAAAGTAAAGGTTGCCTCTGATTTGACTGGAATCACGCAGATTCGAAATGTGGCAACAGCGCAGAGCACGGAAATCAATACACCAGTTGAAAGCTATCCTCCGCTTGTCAACGATCCAACACAACCAAATACAGGTGGTGGAACGGGAACGGTTATCCCGGTTCAGGCCGTTCATAGCGTGCAGTTTACTAAATCGGGGCTTAATCAGTCTGGTGTAAAAACAGCTGCAATTGGGAATACTATTACCTATACATTGACCGTGGTTAATAACGGCAATAAAGACCTGACAAATGTGGTGTTGACCGATCCGCTTAGTGCGCATGTTAAACTCATTGAAATAGATGGGGTGGTCACCAATGGAGGGACCGTGACTCATAATATTCCACTCCTAAAGGTTGGCGAGACACATCAGGTGGAGTTAACATTTAAAGTGGAAGTATTGACGATTCCAGATAATGATGAGCCTTTGGTGAACACGGCGACAGCAACATTTAAGGATATTAATGGGGGGGATGATACCGTATCGGCGGTAGAAAGTTTACCAACTACTTGTGTAACACTGACGGCTGCAAACATTACCCTTACAAATAATCTTGACTGGTGTGCAGGATTGCCTGTGCAACTGACGGCTTCCTTTGCAAGCGCTGGTGGCATTACCCTATTGCCTCCGGGTGCTGACTTTATTTGGCGATTGAATAGCCCTACGGGACAGGTTGTACACACGGGAGCAAGCTATATGCCGACTATCACCAGTACAACCACCTATTATGTTTCAATTGAAGGTGAAGGCGCTTGTTTCCAGGCTCCTGCAAAAACGGTGACTGTTCAGATTATTGAAGCACCAACTGTACCGACTATTAATACGCCGGCTGCGGTTTGTGAAGGTACCAGTATTACATTGACTGCTGTAGGAACTGGTACTACCTATAAATGGTATAAGGGAACTACTGAACTGACAACAGAAACGACCAATACCTTGACGTTGAGTGGTAACCTTGGTGATGCAGGTCTATATTCTGTGAAAGCAGTAAATAATACAGGTTGTGAAAGTGGTGCTTCGGCTTCGGTATCTGTGATAATAAATGCTAGACCGGCAAAACCTACAATAAGTTCTTTGCCTGCAGGTGCGGTATGTTCGGGAACACCGGTAACCTTGACGGCTAGTGCTAGCGCTGGAACTTATCAATGGTATAAAGGTGGGACAGCAATTGCTAACGCCAACCAGGCGACATATGTAACAACAGAGGGTGGCGTTTACACCGTTACTGTGACGGACCTTCTAACGGGGTGCGCAAGTGATCCATCCGACGGAGCTACGGTTACCGTGAATGTTGCTCCGCAGATTACATTTGTAGATGGAGTGTCTTCGATTACGGGAATTGTAAATACACCGATCACTTTGCCATCTGTTGTTGCTGAGGGGGGAGTCACGTATCAGTGGTACAATAATCTCGGGAATCCGTCTACCACGGGTGCTGCTGGCCCTACAGCTACCTTCGCAACGCCAGGAGTTTATGCGTATACGGTGGTTGCAACGAACACAAGTACAGGTTGTACAAGTTCCGCTACGGTATTGATAAATGTGTATACGGCAGACAGCTGTCCGCCGCAACTTGTACGTGTATATGCAAACACGGAAAGTTCGGACTCCTTTCTTACAGGTGGGGTTACAAATGGAGGATTGGCTGTTGATGGAAATGTAAAGACTCATTCGACTATCACGACAGGGTTAGGGGTCTTGGGAATTGGTACAACATGGCAAAATTTACAATTTGCAGATGTGGTTCAAAAAGGAACACCGGTAACCATTAAACTAGGGAAGGAGTATTCGGGGTTAGCTGTGGCTGGTGGCCTATCTATCGTAGGAACTAAAAGAAATGGACTCGGAACACCAATCGATATCGGTGTGCTTAGGCCAGTAGCGGGAGGATTGGTTGACCTATTGGCGGCTGATAATGTGTTTGAATATACGTTTGTACCGGCTAATGTGTCGGGGCAACCTGAGGATTATGATGGTATTCGCATCGTACAAGGTGCTCTTCTTAGTGTGGCACAAAATGCGAAAGTATATGCCGCATATTACACCGTTCCTGGAACGGTAGATTGTGCTCCAATTGATAATGTTACCAACCCTGATATTCAAGATTTACTACATGGTGTTCGTGATATTGGCCTTGGTGTTTTAAGTGCAACGGCGACTGTGAAAGATGCATGGAAAGCTGTGGATAATGATCCGGATAGTTTTGCTGAAATCTGGAATGGTGTATCTGTTGCAAAGCAAACGTTTTTGACAGCAGTCTTCAAGTCTCGTAGCATGGCAACTGATTCGGTACGCATTGTAACACGCGTTCCGGGTAATCAGGTATTGAGCCTACAGTTACTAAAGGGATACCGCATTCAACGGTACTTAGGCGCTGCGAAAGTAGGTGCTGCGCTCGATGAAACAAGTAGTATCTTAGATTTAAAGCTTCTAGGAGCGATGGGAGATGGTAGTCAAAAGGTGTCGCTTATGATTCCTCCAATAGCGGATCCTTTTGATCGCGTGGAAATCAGTTATGAAAACCTATTGGGGGTTCTGGGTGAATTTACGAATGTGTATGACATCGGCATCATGCCTACCGTAACTGTGGGTACACAACCAGGTGCAACGGTAGAGGTATGTCAAGGGGCACAGATTACGATTACCGAACAAGATGAATGTACACGTTACGCCGTGTATGACGAAGCGGGTAATCCATTGGCATCGTCTATAGATAAATTAAATTTCACGGTTCCAGCAAATACAACAGTAGGTATTCATACGTATTATGTGCAGGCAATTAGACAAGGATGTGCCGTTGGTCCAAGACAACCGATCACCGTTCAGGTTAATGAATTGCCACGGGTGGAGAATCAGCCGCAAAGTGTTACGGTACATGCTGGGGCCACGGCTAGTTTCTCGGTTGCGTTAGTGAATAAAACACAAGTGGTTACTTATCAATGGCAAACCTCTATAGATGGTACGTCATGGACTGATATCGCAAATGCTACTGCTGCAACCTATAGTGTAAATGTTCCCGCCAATGTAGCTGCGGTAGGACCTTATGGTCAATACCGTGTTTTAATAGCCTCTGATAAAGGATGTACAGTGGAGTCTGCTGCTGCGTTATTGACGGTAACGCGAGAATATGGTTTTGACAATGATGCCATTCAAAAAAATGGACAAAATAATAATGAACATGCCGTAGCGGGTAAACCGTATACGTATACCGTTCAAGTCGAGAATAAAGGGCCTTCAACGATCTTAACAGGCACATCTATTTATTTCCGTGACTTGTTGAGTGCTGGACAGACGTTAACGGAAGTGGAATACAATGGTAGTACAGTTGTACCTGGTGCTAACGGCTTGTTTAGTCTTACGATGGCAAATGAGGTTGCCGTGGGTGCTACGTTTAATTTTATCGTTAAGGTTGGTGTAGCCGCGGACGCACCGAATACCATTAAGAATACCGTGCATATCTGGCAGGATAATCCAGGAACAAATATCAATACGCTTCCACCTGCAGATGGCACGGCTACCACGCCAGATATCCCAGTGGACCGAGACTATGGATGGGGCGACCCTGATGCCGTTAAGAAAGTGGGCAATGCGGCTACTGCGACAGCGGGCACGGGATTCGGCTATACGGTTACCTTGACGAACAAGGGTACCTCTACGATCTTGCCGAGCACGGTTCTTTACCTACAGGATGTACTGAGCGCCGGCCAGACCATGGGCACGGTGAGCTCGAGCAACGGCACGGTAGGCGCGATCGGTTCGAACGGTGCGTTCAACCTGACGGTTGCGAACAGCGTTGCACCGAACCAGAGCATCACGCTGACGGTTAATGCTACCGTTGCTGCTGACATTGCGGCCAGCATCATCAACAATACGATCAAGGTCTGGAGCATGGATCCGGCAGGCGACTACAGCACTCCGGATGGCACGGCTACCACACCAGATATCCCAGTGGACCGAGACTACGGATGGGGCGATCCTGATGCCGTTAAGAAAGCGGGCAATGCGGCTACGGCTACAGCGGGCACGGGATTCGGCTATACGGTTACCTTGACGAACAAGGGTACCTCTACGATCTTGCCGAGCACGGTTCTTTACCTGCAGGATGTACTGAGCGCCGGCCAGACCATGGGCACGGTGAGCTCGAGCAACGGCACGGTGGGCGCGATCGGTTCGAACGGTGCGTTCAACCTGACGGTTGCGAACAGCGTTGCACGGAACCAGAGCATCACGCTGACGGTTAATGCTACCGTTGCTGCTGACATTGCGGCCAGCATCATCAACAATACGATCAAGGTCTGGAGCATGGATCCGGCAGGCGACTACAGCACTCCGGATGGCACGGCTACCACGCCAGATATCCCAGTGGACCGAGACTACGGATGGGGCGATCCTGATGCCGTTAAGAAAGTGGGCAATGCGGCTACTGCGACAGCGGGCACGGGATTCGGCTATACGGTTACCTTGACGAACAAGGGTACCTCTACGATTTTGCCGAGCACGGTTCTTTACCTGCAGGATGTACTGAGCGCCGGCCAGACCATGGGCACGGTGAGCTCGAGCAACGGCACGGTAGGCGCGATCGGTTCGAACGGTGCGTTCAACCTGACGGTTGCGAACAGCGTTGCACCGAACCAGAGCATCACGCTGACGGTTAATGCTACCGTTGCTGCTGACATTGCGGCCAGCATCATCAACAATACGATCAAGGTCTGGAGCATGGATCCGGCAGGCGACTACAGCACTCCGGATGGCACGGCTACCACGCCAGATATCCCAGTGGATCGAGACTACGGATGGGGCGATCCTGATGCCGTTAAGAAAGCGGGCAATGCGGCTACTGCTACAGCGGGCACGGGATTCGGCTATACGGTTACCTTGACGAACAAGGGTACCTCTACGATTTTGCCGAGCACGGTTCTTTACCTGCAGGATGTACTGAGCGCCGGCCAGACCATGGGCACGGTGAGCTCGAGCAACGGCACGGTAGGCGCGATCGGTTCGAACGGTGCGTTCAACCTGACGGTTGCGAACAGCGTTGCACCGAACCAGAGCATCACGCTGACGGTTAATGCTACCGTTGCTGCTGACATTGCGGCCAGCATCATCAACAATACGATCAAGGTCTGGAGCATGGATCCGGCAGGCGACTACAGCACTCCGGATGGCACGGCTACCACGCCAGATATCCCAGTGGATCGAGACTACGGATGGGGCGATCCTGATGCCGTTAAGAAAGCGGGCAATGCGGCTACTGCTACAGCGGGCACGGGATTCGGCTATACGGTTACCTTGACGAACAAGGGTACCTCTACGATTTTGCCGAGCACGGTTCTTTACCTGCAGGATGTACTGAGCGCCGGCCAGACCATGGGCACGGTGAGCTCGAGCAACGGCACGGTAGGCGCGATCGGTTCGAACGGTGCGTTCAACCTGACGGTTGCGAACAGCGTTGCACCGAACCAGAGCATCACGCTGACGGTTAATGCTACCGTTGCTGCTGACATTGCGGCCAGCATCATCAACAATACGATCAAGGTCTGGAGCATGGATCCGGCAGGCGACTACAGCACTCCGGATGGCACGGCTACCACGCCAGATATCCCAGTGGATCGAGACTACGGATGGGGCGATCCTGATGCCGTTAAGAAAGCGGGCAATGCGGCTACGGCTACAGCGGGCACGGGATTCGGCTATACGGTTACCTTGACGAACAAGGGTACCTCTACGATCTTGCCGAGCACGGTTCTTTACCTGCAGGATGTACTGAGCGCCGGCCAGACCATGGGCACGGTGAGCTCGAGCAACGGCACGGTAGGCGCGATCGGTTCGAACGGTGCGTTCAACCTGACGGTTGCGAACAGCGTTGCACCGAACCAGAGCATCACGCTGACGGTTAATGCTACCGTTGCTGCTGACATTGCGGCCAGCATCATCAACAATACGATCAAGGTCTGGAGCATGGATCCGGCAGGCGACTACAGCACTCCGGATGGCACGGCTACCACGCCAGATATCCCAGTGGACCGAGACTACGGATGGGGCGATCCTGATGCCGTTAAGAAAGCGGGCAATGCGGCTACGGCTACAGCGGGCACGGGATTCGGCTATACGGTTACCTTGACGAACAAGGGTACCTCTACGATCTTGCCGAGCACGGTTCTTTACCTGCAGGATGTACTGAGCGCCGGCCAGACGATGGGCACGGTGAGCTCGAGCAACGGCACGGTGGGCGCGATCGGTTCGAACGGTGCGTTCAACCTGACGGTTGCGAACAGCGTTGCACCGAACCAGAGCATCACGCTGACGGTTAATGCTACCGTTGCTGCTGACATTGCGGCCAGCATCATCAACAATACGATCAAGGTCTGGAGCATGGATCCGGCAGGCGACTACAGCACTCCGGATGGCACGGCTACCACGCCAGATATCCCAGTGGACCGAGACTACGGATGGGGCGATCCTGATGCCGTTAAGAAAGCGGGCAATGCGGCTACGGCTACAGCGGGCACGGGATTCGGCTATACGGTTACCTTGACGAACAAGGGTACCTCTACGATCTTGCCGAGCACGGTTCTTTACCTGCAGGATGTACTGAGCGCCGGCCAGACGATGGGCACGGTAAGCTCGAGCAACGGCACGGTGGGCGCGATCGGTTCGAACGGTGCGTTCAACCTGACGGTTGCGAACAGCGTTGCACCGAACCAGAGCATCACGCTGACGGTTAATGCTACCGTTGCTGCTGACATTGCGGCCAGCATCATCAACAATACGATCAAGGTCTGGAGCATGGATCCGGCAGGCGACTACAGCACTCCGGATGGCACGGCTACCACGCCAGATATCCCAGTGGACCGAGACTACGGATGGGGCGATCCTGATGCCGTTAAGAAAGCGGGCAATGCGGCTACGGCTACAGCGGGCACGGGATTCGGCTATACGGTTACCTTGACGAACAAGGGTACCTCTACGATTTTGCCGAGCACGGTTCTTTACCTACAGGATGTACTGAGCGCCGGCCAGACGATGGGCACGGTAAGCTCGAGCAACGGCACGGTGGGCGCGATCGGTTCGAACGGTGCGTTCAACCTGACGGTTGCGAACAGCGTTGCACCGAACCAGAGCATCACGCTGACGGTTAATGCTACCGTTGCTGCTGACATTGCGGCCAGCATCATCAACAATACGATCAAGGTCTGGAGCATGGATCCGGCAGGCGACTACAGCACTCCGGATGGCACGGCTACCACGCCAGATGTTACAGTAAATAGAACATCTAATTTTAAAGTTGAAAAAACGACAACAGCAGCAAAAGCAATTGCTGGTCAAAGCGTAGACTTTAAAGTTGTATTGACAAACAGTGGACCATCTACTGCGAAAACAGGGCATGCCATTGTTGTAACAGAAAAACCAGACGGTTTGGTGATCACAGGTAATGATATCTCAATTATAAGTGGCAATGCTACATTCGATGGTATTTACAATAGTGGTACCGGTAAATTTACAATAAAAGTGAGTCAAGACATAGCCATTGGATCAACCATTGTGTTGAATATTAAAGGACATGTTCCAGGTAATGCGACAGGTGTGGTGAAAAATGGTATTGAGGTTGACGGAGATGAGGACGAGACGCCACCAATTCCAGTGGAATCACAGGCAAAACTTACTGTAACTAAAGTAGCAGATCAAAATCCGGTAAAAGCAGGTACAAACACCACGTTCACTATTACCATTTCGAATAGTGGTCCTGGGGAGATTGCATCGGGAAGAGTTATTCGTTTAGGTGAAATGCCAAGTGCGGGGCTAGCGATTAGTCGTTACGATATTACCTCGAACAATGGTACGGTGGTTGGATCGGGTAACACCGCTACCGTAACAACGAACAAGGTTGTTGCCGTAGGAGGAACGATCGTGGTGAAGGTGACGGCAGCTGTTGCGGCGGATGCGCCAACGACGATTAGCAATGGGGTTAAGGTTTGGGGACCTGATAAGCCAACGACCGAGACGCCTGATGATGAAGATAAGACGCCAGAGATTCCTGTAGTATACGAAACGAAGTTAAGTATTACGAAGAGAGCCGATCAGTCTAGGGTCAAAGTGCGGGAGATGACGACCTTCACCTTAGAGGTTAAGAATGATGGGCCAGCTGTGTTGCAAGCAGGTAAAACAATCTCGCTTGTTGAGCGTCCAGGACAAGGGTTAACGATCAAAGAATATGCTGTAACCAGCAATAACGCGACCGTTTCTGGTACTGGAAATAATGCTGTACTAACGACAACTGCCTCTGTTCCGGTAGGTGCGACAATTATCGTGAAAGTTACAGCCGAAATCGACGAGCAGTCACCAGATATTATTGCAAATGGTGTATCTGTTTGGGGACCAGGAAAAGATCCAGTTAAAGATCCAGAGGACGATCGCGATGATATTAATCCAATTCCTGTAGATTTTCTACTGATATCAGCGCAGGATGATGATGCTATGGTCAAAGCGGGTGCACAGGTTACGATCGATGTTCTCGCGAACGATATAGTGACGCTATCTGCTATAAATACAGCGACAGTAGCTGTTGTAAAACAGGCGCAAAAAGGAATAGCGGCGGTAAATATTAATGGAACGATAACCTATACCGCAGACAAGAATGCGACAGGTTCCGATATGTTTACTTATCGTGTACAAGATGCGAAAGCTAGATGGAGTAATGAGGCTGAGGTTACTGTAGCGATTTTAGATAACCCATTGATTATACCAAATGCATTCTCGCCGAATAATGATAATGTGAATGATCAATTTGTAATTGTTGGGGTAGAAGCCTACGATCAAATAAGTTTAACCGTTATCAATCGATGGGGTAATGAGGTATATCGCAATGATAAGTATAACAACGAATGGAATGGTTCGGGACTGAATGCTGGAACATATTTCTATCTGATTGAGGCAACAAAAGCAGGTAAGAAAGAAGTATTCAAAGGCTCAGTGTTGATTAAGAGAAACTAAAATTGGTGCAACTATTATTAAAGTGATAATATTATGAAACACGGAAAATATCTAGTCTTGATCATAGCAGGATGCTTGGGCCTAACGAAAGTTAGTGCCCAGCAAAGCATCCAGTTTACACAATATATGTTTAATTCCATGAGTGTTAATCCGTCTTATGCCGGATACAAGGAGGAATGGTTTGCCCAAGTAGGACTTCGTAGTCAATGGACAGGTTGGGATGGTGCACCTAAAACAGGGACTATTTCTGTCGACGGGGTTTTGGATCCCTACACGAAACGACATGGAGTTGGAATAAATCTAACGGCCGACAAATTGGGCGCACAGTCTGCCACTTCTTTTTATGCGAATTATGCGCTTCGTTTACAATTGGACGATGAGGACACCAAACGCTTGAGTCTGGGTGTGGCTGGGGGATTTACACAATATGGATTAGATGGGAATAAGATTATAACAACAGAGGGAAATGATCCTGTTCTCCCAGAAGGTAAAATTTCTGATTTCGTACCCGACATCAGATTGGGTGCTTATTTCTATACACCTAAATGGTATGTAGGGGTGTCTGTACAGGATTTATTCAGTGGCTCTAATTCAGGGTCCGATTATCGGTTTAATCAAAATATAACCGAAAGTATATATCGTACTGTGCATGGTTACTTTATTGCGGGAGCATTATTTGAAGTTCAGGAGGGGTTTCACATCCGTCCAAGCCTTTTGCTGAAGGAAGACTTTAAAGGTCCAACATCGCTAGATCTCAATGCAATGTTGGTTTTCAACCGAAAATTTTGGATCGGAGCGGGGTATCGTACGCGGGCCAAAGTATTCAAACGTACATATGAAGAACAGTCTGCTAATAAGCTAAGCGCTATGAATGCGATTACCGGAATAGCACAGTTTTATGTGACAGATCGTTTGCGGATTGGGTACTCTTATGATGCAATGATCAACAAAATGAGTGGGAACCAAGGCGGTACCCATGAAGTTACAATTGG
Organism: Sphingobacterium psychroaquaticum; assembly: GCF_004421025.1. Classification (NCBI taxonomy): domain Bacteria; kingdom Pseudomonadati; phylum Bacteroidota; class Sphingobacteriia; order Sphingobacteriales; family Sphingobacteriaceae; genus Sphingobacterium; species Sphingobacterium psychroaquaticum. The sequence continues at coordinate 1,428,557 of NZ_CP038029.1, forward strand.
TGTGACCTTTGGAAGAGTTGGAACGAAACAGTATCTGAATCCGCGCTTCTTCTAAGCTTAATTGAAATATGATGAAACTGTCGAACAAACTTTTTTTTGCAATAGTGGGATGTATCTTCCTTCTTCTTGCAAATAACGTAGGCGCGCAAGAGCAAGCTTCGTTAGCGGATAAAGCCCATCAGTTCTATTTAGCCGGTGAATATGCTAAAGCAGCTGATATGTACAATAGGGTGCAACAGAGCAGAAAGCTATCCAATAAGGAGATGGCTGCCGTAGCTGATGCCTATTATCAGATTAATGCATATACAGATGCGGAAAAATGGTTAGAGAAATTAGTGGCCAGTGATCCCACAAAAGCAGATGTCGCATTAAAGCACGCTCGGTTGGTGAAGATTAATGGGAAGTATGAGGAGGCAAAAGCTAAATTTTTGGCTTTTCAGCAACGCTTTCCACAAGGTAAGGATGTAAGAGTGGAGATTGCAGGTTGTGACTCTGCATTACTATGGATGGCACAGGCAACGAAGCATACGATTAAGAACGAGCATGAGGTTAACACAAGTCGTGCTGAGTTCGCCGTTTTACCCTTGAGTAATGGTGCGTTGTATACGGCAGAACCAGCCATCCAGTCGACGAAAATTAGTGGTATGACAGGTCAGGCTTACCTGAAAGTGTTTTCAGCAGGAAGAGATCAAGACGGTATCTCGTTAAAATATCCGGTCCTTATGGAAGATGTATTCAATAGTGCCGATTACCATGTTGGGCCTGTGGCAACGAATGAAAAACAAGATGTACTTTTTGTTACCCGTACCTATATGGGGAAAGATGCTGAAAAAGTCAAGCGTGATAGCATGCGTTTCAAACGTTATAACCTTGAGTTGATCGTTTATCGTAAACAAGGAAGCAGCTGGGTAGGGGAACCCTTTCCGTATAATAATGTAGAAAAGTATTCCTTAGGGCATGCAGCACTCAACACCGATGGTAATGTGCTGTATTTTGCGTCTGACATGCCCGGTGGTAAAGGTGGGGTAGATATATGGTTTAGCGAAAAAAATAGTGATGGATCATGGGGGAAACCTCAAAATGCAGGTCCAGAAATAAATGGAAACGGAGATGAAATGTTTCCATCCGTATTTGCTGATACCCTTTATTTTTCGAGCGATAGTTATGCCAGCATGGGTGGATTGGATATTTTTAAGGCAGTCGGACAGAAGGCCGCTTTTAGTGGTAGACAAAGTCTGCGTTATCCGGTGAATTCTTCTGCAGATGATTTTGCTTTTGTCGTGAGTGCGGATGATGAAGAACGCCAATATGGGTATTTGGCTTCCAATAGATCAGGTGGCGCAGGAAGTGATGATATTTACTCGTTTGTGTACAATAAACCGAGAACCAAAGTAACGATTACCTTGGCGGGTAAGGTTTACGATAAGGCTACATCCGAATTGTTGAGGGAGTCGCGTGTTCATATGTTTGATAATAATGGAGGGTTGCTCTCCTCTTTTGCAGTAGCTGATTCACATTTTGATAAAGAATTAGAACCCAAGACAGCGTATAAATTCGTGGTCTCCAAAGAAGGGTATATGTCAGACTCATTGTTTGTGTCGGGCGTAACGGCGCGTCGGGATACGACGTTATTTGCTAATTTTAGACTCCAACCGGTAAATAAGAAAGGAATAAGCTTTGTGTTGGATAATATTTATTATGATTTTGACAAATATGATATCCGAAGTGATGCTGCTGTGGTGCTTGATCAACTGGTAAAAGTGATGAAGGATAATCCGACATTGCGTATCGAACTTTCTAGTCATACCGATAGTCGAGGTTCTGACAAGTACAATTTGGTATTATCACAACATAGGGCTCGGTCTGCTGTTGAATATATTGTGAGTCGTGGAATAGAGCGGGAGCGATTAGTCGCCAAAGGATACGGCGAAATGAAGCTGGTAAACAAGTGTGCGAACGGTGTTACTTGTTCAGAAGAGGAGCATCAAGCAAATAGACGTACAGAGGTAGAGGTTTTGGCGTATTAACTTTTATGGACTACAAGCCTCGTGCTAATTGGTTTAGGTCTGTTAATAGATTGTTAATGTTATTGGAACGCTCACTCAGTTGTAATTGTTTGGTAAAGTCTGTGCATTGATTGCCAATATTGACAGATAAGCCAATAGTTAATGAATTGATGCGATAGGCCAACGTATGAAACGCATTTGGCGCTGTCCAATCTTTTTTACGCTGTGCGGGTTCTGTTTGTAACTGGTGCATCATATCCGAAAAGGCCGCTAAGATGGTTTGTGTATTCTTACGTGCCAGGCGTACAGCATAGTTGTCAAATGTGTTTCCTTGAAGCTGCTGCTCCAGTGTCTTTAAGTAGGCAATACTGCTACGAACGACTTCATTAGCAAGATTTTGCATGCCTGATTTTTGTTGAACAGGAATAAAGTAACACCCGATTATAGCCAGAGAGGCCCCGGTAAATGTGAATAACAATCGACTTTCTAGGATACGTTCAATATTTCCTTCATGGATATTTAAGGCCAACATTACAGCAACAGTAATGAAGATAACACTAATCATGTAGTTCGGCCTATTAAACATAAAAAAGCCAAACAAACCAAGGGCAGCAATGCCCAGGAGAGTAGGAATATGATGAACCGTCTGAAGCAAAAGTATACCGATGGTCAGTCCCGTCAATGTACCTGTGATACGCTGGATATTTCGTTTTTTTGTATTTATGAAGCTCGGTCGAGCTACAATAGCTAAAGTTAGTAAGATCCAATATGCGTAATTGGTGTTGGACATCCAAAAGCCTAAGAAACAACCGGCACCAAAGAGTATAGCCAACCGAACGGCAAACGTAAAAATAGGCGAATTAAAGGTTAAATGATTCTTTATCGTGCGCCAATTACTATTAGTGGATGGGATGAAATGATGATACTCATTGTTCTTGATCGTTTTTCCGTGATCCGCATAATTGTGCTCGCTTTTCTGTAGAACACCTATTAGATGTATGATAGCTTTAATGTTCTGTATAATGGCATCTAAAATTGTGCGTACTTCGGCAGGATATTGATTGCGTATATTCCCTATTTCAAGCAACAGCTTGTCTACCGCGATATTTTGAGTGATTGGCGTGTTTCGTGATGTTTTGAATTGTTGCGCATGTCCAACCGCTTCCACCTCCCGACTGAGTATATGAATCAAGGATTGGATAGGTGTCAAGGCGCCTGTTGTCCCCAGCGTCTGACGGATCGCTTCGTAATCGTAATCCAATGCAGTAAGCAGTTCGTGCAAGTCAATAAGACCATAGATTCTGTTCAGCCAAGCACTGTTCATCTCCGGAGAGAGGAGTTTCTCTTCGCGTAGGAGTAGTCGTCGGATTCCTTCTTGGCTATCGCTTACCTGTATATGTACTTTGCCGAGTTTTCTATACGTTTGTTCAATTGGGATTTCGGGGTTGTAGCAGGCCGCTTTCGCTTGTAGCAAAACCGCAAGGTGATGGAAACCATCGGCCATAGCATAGCGTAGTGAACGGTAAGGCGTTATTCGGGCCTGTAGAATGCTTATGAGGTAATACCAGCACGCGCCAATTGTAATATGAATGGTTAGTTCTACGGGTGAAGTTGGTCGTAACCCTATAATAAAACTCATTAAAATAAGTGCTAATGAGCCCACAGCAGCAGGGCGGGGACCAAACACTGTTAACATGGTGTATGCAAAGGCAGACAGCATCAAACAGGCAATCAATAACACAGGCGTAGAAAAGGTGCTTGCCGTAAGGAAGGTCGCCACTGCAAAGACCGGAATACAATAGGTCGCTGATTTCCATTTATCGGCTCTATTTCCCGGTAAATCTGTCAGCGAAGCCATTAGTGTACCCACACCAATACCAATGGCGGTGTGTAGGTCTACCAAATAAAATAATAAAAGACAAGGGAGGAGAATCGTAGCGAGATTGCGTAATGCATCACCACTATGCTCTGCAGTGATAAAACGTGCGATACGACGTTTTGCGGTATTATATTTTGGCTTCTTATTGTCTATCGGCATATTTGCCTTGTATTTTCGACAAAAGTAGAAAATAATTTTAATTATTCCATGCAAAGAAAAAGCTGTTGTCGCTTTTGTGTTATTTGGGTGACGACAACAGCATTATTTTGGTGTTATGTGTCAAGATCGTCGATCATTTTTTCCAATTCCTTTGCATATTTTCCATAAATATATTTAGTCCAGAGGACAATGGCTGCGATGGTTCCGAATGTCACGATTAAAACGGCGATCACGACGGCATACTGTCCCCCATTAGCAAGTTGTTCAGCTATTGTCTTTCCTTTTTTTTGCAATAAATCTGTGCTATAGATACCAAACCAAACCAAAAGAAAGGGAAGTAACAAGAACCCAAAGGACTGATAGCGCTCCATAGCCAGCCGTAGTTCGTAATAAATGCGTAGCAAACTACCTTTGGTGTCGCTATGAAATAGATTTATCTGTTTATAGAACTGATAGAATCCATATAGATAGTATCCTGATACGACAACAAGGACACTATAAGCTACATAATAGGTGATATAATAAGAAGAAGAAATATCAGTCATCTGTGGTAGTCCAGCAAGGAGTATAATGGCAATAATTTGTGCCCAAAATTCATTACGCATACTTTTTTGGAGACGCTCCAAGGGGTGTTTACTGTTTTCTTGAGCTGGTATTTTAGTAGAAATATCCTGGTCTTTCGGTTGATCCGCATTCCAGTCTTTTTTTAGTTCATCAAAATTCATGTTTGTATTTTTTTATGATCTCTTGTAACTTTTCTTTTGTTCTATTTAGTTTTACACGTGCATTTCCTTCGCTGATACCCAGTTGTTCTCCGATCTCACGGTGCGATAGCCCTTCCATAAAATAAAGCATTAAAGCCTTCTCTATGGGACTGATTTCTTGTATGGCTTTGTAAAAAAGCTGTAACTGGGTGTCTTGGGTATCGTTGTAATCTTCTTGTGCGGGCTCGTTTACATTTTCGTTGTCTGTAAAGGTGTTGCTTCTTTTCTTCTCCTTTTTGAAGTAGGTCAATGATGTGTTGACCGCTACGCGATACATCCAGGAGGAGAAAGCGCTCTCCCCCTTAAAGTAAGCGTATGACTTCCAGAGCTGAATCATGATTTCCTGTTGTAGGTCTTCGCGATCCTCCGGGTTATCCGCATACATACGAGATACTTTGTGAAGAATTCCTTTATGTTGCTTTATTAGCGCTAGAAATGTTTGTTCGATACTACTATTCACGCGATTTATTTTAATTTACAGGCGTTACCTCGTAACCTTGTTTTCGTAATAATTCAAGCACGCCGGATTGTCCCATAAGATGGGCACCACCCATTGCGAAGACGGCCGAACCTTCTTTCATCATGTTTGGCATACTGCTGTACGCCCAATCTTTATTACGCTCATCCAACATCCAACGCTGCTGCTCGATACTCATAAAGCGTCGATCTTTACATAGTCGATCCAGCTCGGTCATATTTTCTGTTTTGAATGCTGTTAACATTTCTTTTGCGATTACAGCATAGGCATCGCCAGCTGCGAGTTGCTTAATACCTTCTTCTAGGCTATACGCTTTTCCGATATAGTCGAATTGTGCTTTTGCCGTTTCCAGTCCACCAAGCTTTTTCTTTTGTGCGGCCGCAAGCTTCAATAGTTCGACATCGTAGTATTTTATTTGCGAAGGATCACAGTCGATCGCTTTTTTGCCAATAAGTGCATAGACAGCTTGGGGAGAGTAGGTCTCTACGGCTTTGAGGTTGGTATTGTAGGAGGCCTGCAGGATGCTATCCAATTGCTGCGCTTGAGCAGGCGTAAGCTGTGCGCTCAGGCTTTTTTCACTTGCCATCATTTTTTGCATGTACGCCATCTCCGCAGGATCGGTATAGTTAATTTCTAATGTAAATTGATCAGTTTCTTGTATAGCTTTTTTTACTTTCTCTGGAATATTAAAATGTTCAGCACAAATCGTATGAAAAGTTGCTGTTACATAAGAAGGTTTTGTTAACCCATTACCCGAAATCTTCCATAAGGACGATTCTTTAGTTGACTGCGCAAAGCTTTGTAGAGAGAAGAAAATTGCTGTCCCTAAAATCGCTATTTTTTTTGTTAGTTTCATACTAGTATAGTTTAAATTTTTTAGTGTTTTTGTTTTCGTTCATACAGTAGGTAATAGGGAGGGAGGATTCGTTACAGATTATTTTTATTTTATTTGGGGTTCCGTAAAATAAGTCTGTAACCGGTACGTTTCTTAATTAAACAAAGCGAACAGAAATAATAAATATCATTTGTTCATATGAGCAATTTTGCTATCTTTATGAAAGCAGAAAAAAGGTATGGAGAAGAAAAGATTTTTGAATTTTTTGCAGTTTGAGAAGCGATTCTCAACACATACTTTGCTTGCCTATACGCACGACCTAGATATTTTTTATACATTTCTGACACAAGAGGAGATACCTTTTGAGGAAGTAGATTACCGGGTTGTACGACACTTTTTAGCGACTTTAAAAGAAGAGGGTCGCGCGGCGAGCAGTATCAACCGTACCATTTCTTCTTTGCGTTCGTTCTATAAATTTTTGCAGCGGGAGACTTTGATTACACAAAATCCGATGAGTTTAGTGAAGGCACTTAAGATGCCCAAAAAACTACCGGTTGTGGTGGAGCAAGAAAAGCTCGTACAGCTCTTAGATGAGAAGGAGCATGGTGCTGATTCGTTTGCTGAGTTGCGTGAATTTGTCGTGTTGGAGTTACTCTTTGGAACAGGTATTCGTTTGTCTGAATTATTGACGATACAAGAGAAGGATATTGATATTTATAATCAAAAGATTCTTATATTCGGGAAACGCAGTAAGCAACGTTATGTACCCATTCATGGGACATTGATGACAGGATTAAAAAAATATTTAAAATTGAAATATGATCAGGTATTTGCAAACAATTCGAGTTACCTGATCGTTACTAACGAAGGTAAGCAAGCCTACCCCGAACTGATTTACCGGATGGTAAAGCGGTGTTTGGGAGAGATTACCGCACAAAAGAAAAAAAGCCCACATGTGCTTAGACATACATTTGCGACCGCATTGTTAAACAATGGCGCCGATTTAAATGCTATTAAAGAGTTATTGGGCCATGCGGGACTGGCGGCAACGCAGGTCTATACGCATAATTCGGTTGAGAGATTGAAAACGATTTATAAACAAGCTCATCCAAAAGCTTAAAAAAGGAGGAAAAATGAACATTACAGTGCAATCTATCAAATTTGATGCTGATCAAAAATTGGTTGACTTCATTAAGAAAAAGGCAGCTAAGCTCGGACTATTCTTAGATAATATCATTGAAGGGTTCTGTTACTTGCGCTTGGAAAATGTGGATGATGAAGCAAACAAGGTTGTGGAGTTGAAGTTAAATATTCCAGGAAGTCAATTGTTTGCAAAAGCGCAAGCCAAGACTTTTGAAGAGGCTACAGACGTAGCGGTGGAATCCATCCGTAGGCAGATTAATAAATACAAAACAAAGGTAAAGACGAATTCGAGTAACCATAAAGAATTGTTGAACAGTGAAGAAGATGAATTCTAGTTTATTGTAACAACATCTTATGGAATACAGAAGGCCTCAGCAAATATAAATGCTGAGGCCTTTGTTTTTTTATACTAATCGGCGATGCTTGCATGCCCATTTATAGTCAGTGTTCGCCCTTCTTTTATGCGGCTATCGATATGTACCTTTAAGCCGGATGCTTTCCAGGTTTCGAATAATCCCATAGACCAACTGTTTGGCCAGCGTCCAAAGTCGACCGCTAAAAAGATCGGACTCTCCGTTGAAATAAATTGCTGTTGCTCGCTGTCCCGCGAAGTCGAGTTGATTTCATAATTATCTACCTCCGTTCTATAGAAATTGTAAAAGAATTTTGAGGGTAATTGGACCTTGTTTTTTATTGTACCACGCCAAGTATAGCTAACTTTCGGAACGGTTAATGTACGAATTTCGGATGTTTCGATACTGTTAAAGTTATCGTCATAACCATAGCTGATAATGGTGTCCTGCTGTGTTGTGGACTGCGGAGAAACCTGAATATCGATGTAATCAGCCTTCATCGAAGCTGTTTCATTTCCCAAGACGAGCGCACTAATACGTGCCAATAAAGGAGTTTCTTCGAAAGGAAGGGTACTCCAAAAGGTGAGTACATCCGTCGTTGGTTGGAGCTGGCGTATCATTTTCTTTGTTGGCTGTTGCTGAGATAAAAGCCAGTTGCCGGTGATAGTTGCTTTATTTTCTCTAATATCAATACCAATAGCCAATGTTTGGTCCAAGCGGTTTAGTGTGACATGCTTATCGAATGTAAAGCCTATTTCCGTGGCTTTTGATACCGCTGTTTGCCACGATTGGGGCTTGTCCAGTAGTGCTGCTAGGCTTTGCTTTAGCTCCGGCTCCGCCGTTGATACACCAAGGGCCAGAAATTCTTTGTTAAAAAGTATATGGCAATATTTATGGAGCTTGACTGCCATCAGCCCCTTTTCTTTATCGATGAGCTCAATCTGTTTCGGATAGTGGTTTACAAAAAATGAAAGACATGTTTCATAATTCGATACAGACAGGATGGCAAATAGGTTGTCCTGCTCTTGCGGTAGCGAGAAGAAAAATAGACGTGATGGTATTTTGAGACCACTATTCCAGAAGAAATCTTTCAGCCAGTTTCTTTTGCTGGTGGTATCGGATACCTGTGATTTCTTTTTTTTGAGAAGAGAAGAAACATTATCGAGGAGAAGATCGTCGACAGCAACAGACAATATCGTGGTACTTTGTGTACTTACAAATTGTTTGTTTGCCTGATATTTACGTACCAGGTAAAAGCCCCAGCCGATGGTAAAAAGCACGGCTAGGGTGATACTTGTGTATATAAAGATCTTTTTTACCATAATGAAGTAGTCATACTCTCATCTACATTATCAATAAGTTGGTCTAAAAGATACTGAAGGGCATTCTCACCTTGACGGGGGAAAGTAATAGCTACTTCGCCCGTTAGTTTATTGCCCTTTAAGCCATGTGCACGAACGGCAATATCACCGTAGTTAGATAGCTGATCAACAGTTTTTTTCCAACTGTTGATGACAGGAACCCCAAGCTTGTTTAATGTTTCTGGAATAGCCGCGGTATGAACAACAGCGTTTAAGATATTGTTCTGTATATCTTTTTTAATCTGTCCATTTGCAACACTTCTGAATCTATTTTCTTTGATGCTAAGGATCTGTTCGCGGTCGTTACTGATGAATACGATATTGTCCTTAAACGTGATATAGATTGTCGTACTTTTATTTTCGAGAATGGTATAGATACCATCTTCTTCTTGTATTTTGACCGTCTTTTCGCCGTACGTCAAGAGTTTCTTATATAAGCGTTGGTCTTCAGAAGTGAACATCCATAGGAAACTCGGAATAAATTCCTCTTTAGTTTTAATAACCTCAGTGTAATTATAGTCCTCATCATATTCGTAATCCGTATATTCGGTATTTACTTTTTGAAGGTCGTTAACAAACAGAAGGTGATCGCCACGCATTACTTTACCAATTGCTTTTTCATCTACAGCGATTTCAAGCGCCATTCCTGCAATCGAGACCAGGTCGGCAGGTTCGGAAAGGAGTGGTCCGTACCAGCGGTCAAATAAAGCAGGCATTTGCTGTAAATAACCTTCTGTGTTGATATTTAAAGAGAAGTATCCTAAATGGTTTTGTGGAATATATTTAGAGAACCGTGGATTTGCTTTCGTCTTATATATTTTTTTGAAGACCTGTTCCATCTCCTTATCTAAGCCGATAGCACCTTTTAGTTTCAATGTATGTTGGTCTTGGACTAAGTCAAACATAGCTTCCTTGTACCCATAGTTTAGATTTTGCATTTTGATGCCATACGCTAGTGTTAGTGCATCATAAGGCAATGCATTTTTATATACATCATCCAGGTCATTAACCCAAAGACGTACGAGTGTGTTTTTTGGATCAAATGCTAAAATATCTTTATTAGATGATAGATTTTTTTGAGGCGTGAGATACGTGTTGAAGTCGTGCGCTAACCATGTTGTAAAAAGGTTATTTCGGATCGAATCATTTTTTGCATTCCTTGCCATCTCTATTTGGTACATCGAGTCGGTGTAGGCATCGTTGTCATATTCATCATCGCCATAGTTATACGTGTATCCTTCAATGCTGTCGCCTTCCAGTGTAAAATCATGGGCTTCCCATAGGGTTTCTACGGAATCGGCTAGGGTAGCCTCTTCGTAAACAATAGCAGCAACCGAATCTACTGCGGCTGCAGCTTCTTCGATGGCTTCAAGTTCATCTTCTTCCCACTCTTCGGCTTCGCTCGTGTCTACCTCTATGTCATCCTCCGAAAAATCGATCGCCTCCACGGCAGCCTCGGCATATGCCGCATCAACTGCTGCGTCATATTGTGGGATTTCAATACCATAACGGTTGGCTACTTCTTCTTGTTCGAAATAACGATTATTGATCGAGCCAGTGAACAAAAACAAAACATTATTGTTCCATGCTGCTTGCATCTTCCCATCCGGAGAAACTCGACGTTGATAACCGTTCTCGGTCGGCAGGGAGCTAAAGTCAGTAAATAGTCGCTGCTCGACTTTATTGTCCTGCTTCAACGGAATTAGTATACCGATATAATATAAGCTATCGTTGTTTACCCGATAGATGTATCCATTTCGATCATAAGACATATCCAGATCCATAATGTCTTTAGTTCGTTCTTGCTGATGCTGATCCAATGCATCAAAAGCACCGAGACGAGAGAGAACGGCATTTATTTTCTCAAAGGAGCTATGCTTAACGATGGCTTTATTGTTGATGACCGTTACAAATTCAGCATTTTCGGGAACCTGCTTAATAAGATCTTGTGCATGCGTAGCATGAACACCGAATACAGTAAGCAGTGCACAGAAGTATTTTTTTGGATGCATTATGTTAGAATTAATTTTGAAGTACAATATTATTTGCTACAGAGGCCTTACCACTAATTAGGTCTGTTGCTTTTATTTTTAAGAGAACGGCTTTTTTAGTGGCGGATAGTTTTGCCGTTGGATTATTTTGTGATTTTACACTTTTATCAAAACGTACTATTTGTGTGTAAAAAGCATCATCGAAAAGTTTACGATCATTTTGGGAGAGTTTAGAAAATTCCTTACTCATCGAGGACGCATATGTATATTGGCGTCCAAAGGTTAATGATTTGTTGTTATAGCTATAGCTGTGGTTGTTCCCAAGAGGGCTTTTGAAGTGTTGCGCCAGCGTTTTGGTAAAACTATTTAAAGCCGTAACAGAAGTAAAGTCACAGGAGATGGTTGCGATAAAATTTGTAAAATCCAACGTATGGTTTACCCGACTTATGCCGGGAGTGGATTGAAGAATTTTTATGATCGTAGCCGTTTCTGACTTGATGGTAGCTTGGCTCGGGATAGTTAAACCATTAACACTTTTCATCTTCATGAGTGAGGCTACTTTTGTTTTGCTTTTACTCAAATTAAGTGTAGCCTTGATCGAGCCCGATCCGTCTGCCTTCATATCGATTTCTTCGACCAAATCGAAGCAACTGGTGAAGAGCATACAGGTGATCGATAGCAGTAAGATCTTTATTTTTAGACGTATTTTTTTCATAGTGTATCGTTGTCCAGCTGGGGACCGTAAATAACAAAGATGTTGATATAAAACAGGAATACAAAATGAGATCCAAGAGCTGTAGCCGTTCTTCCACACGACTTTTTTTGTGTTGACTATTTTGATCTAGTATATGTATTCTATAAGCACAAAAATACAGAGATAGTCGTATGCGTGAAATCCCTGAAAGCAGTGGTTTTATAATTACTGACGAATTAAACCATACTCCAGGGCTAGCTTGATGACGGAGCTCAAATTTTTGGTGCTGAATTTTTCAATTAGATTTTTTCGATGGCTTTCTACCGTGTGCGGACTGATAAACAGGCGCTCTGCAATTTGTATCGTTGTAAACCCTTGTGCTGCTTCCTGTAAAATTTCTTTCTCGCGACGCGTCAGTTTGGGTACCCGTAATAATGTGTCTTGTTGTTTAGATTCTAGTATAAATTTCGTTTGCGAACAAACATATGTATCTCCCACGAGGATGGTTTTAATGCCGGTTACAATATCATCAACAGATGAGTTTTTCTGGACATAACCGTTTGCTCCTTGGTCGAGCATGCTCTTGATTACGGCATATTCATTATGTACACTGATGATCAGTATCCGTAAATCCGGGTACTTTCGTTTCATATCGGCGACCAGGTCTAGGCTGTTGGCATCGGGTAAATTAATATCCAATAATAATACCTGTGGCGGTGTTTCAGACAGAAAAGCCAATGTACTTTTAGCATCCGGAAAACATCCAATGACGTGAAAGTCTTCTTCTTTAGATAGTATATTCTTTAATCCTTCCAAGAGGAGCGGATGGTCGTCGGTAATAGCAATGTTGATCATGCGGTAGTGTTTTGGATAGGGAAATCAAATTCTATTGTTGTGCCCAAGTTTAACTCAGACTGTATATTAAGCTGTCCTTTTAAGAATTGAACGCGCGATTGTATGTTGTGTAATCCGGCAGATTTTTTCTGTTCAATAGCGTTCATATCAAACCCTTTTCCGTTATCTTCGATGGTTACGTATATGCGGTCATTTTCTTCAACAAGTTGGATTAACAGCTGGTTGGCTTCAGCATGCTTGATTGCATTATTGACCAATTCCTGAATAATCCGATAAACCAATAGTTGGTTTTCAGTAGACAGGCGTTGTGTATAATGAAGAAAATGAACATCGATTTCTAGCTTTTCATTCTCCATGCGCTTAGCATAATCTTGAAGAACTTCTTGTAAGCCATATTTAATCAACAAGTCGGGCATCAGGTTGTGCGCCACGCGTCGTAACTCATTAACAGCGCTATCCAGCTGTGATAGGGAGTCTTGCATGTGCAGCTTTTCGACGTCATTCATTTTTTCAATGCGGTGCGAAAGATTCAGCTTGGTGCTCGAAAGAATGCCGCCCAGGCCATCATGTAAGTCGCGGGCTAAACGACCTCGTTCCAGCTCCTGCCCGTCAAGCATGGCGGTAAGATTTGAGATTTGACTATTTTGACGTTCTTGCTCTAACGCTAGGGCATGGAGTTTCTGCTGTTGTTGCATCCCTTTAGCGCGTTGGAGATAGGCATATAAGAGGAGAATAAGGAGCAATAAAAAGGCAGCAGCCAGTAAGCCATAGTATCGGTTTAATTTTTCTTTATAGCTAATCGTGTTTTGAAAGTTCAACACTTCTTGTTCTCTTTTTTGTGCTTCCAATCTAGAAAGCTTCAGTTGTTGTTCTTTTTTTTGTCCCTCAAGGTGTGCTAATTCTAGTTCCTTGCGTTGGTTTTCTTCATTGAGTCGCATATTTTGCAACAGTTGCTGCTGTTGGACTGTACGGATATGCATGAGACTGAGCTGCTGTTCCTTTTGCTGGGATTCAAGGGCCAGCCGCAATAACTGTTGCTGCTGACGTTCTTTCTCAAACTGCGCTTCCAGGCGACGGCCCTGCTCGAGTTTCTCGGTGTCATAGACACGCGTGAAAACTTCATTATAGGATTTGTAATAACGTAAGGCTTCAGATAGGTTTTTCTCCTCTTCGTATATTTTTGAAAGATGCTGATAGATGCTCATGACCACGGTTTGATCCAATAGGGGGTCTTGGTTGACCGCCGTAAGGGATGCAAGTAGATAGTCTTTGGCGCGTTCAGCGTTACCTTTCTTGATGCTTATATCGGCTAGAATACCATATGCAGATGCAACCTGTGAAAACTGTTCGCTTTGTTGTGCTTGTGCCAACGCCATTTCGGCATAGGCGATAGCTTTTTCACGGTAGGTATCCGGAAAATAATGCAAATATAGATTGGCTAAATTAATGGCAGCGAAGGATAGGTTGGAAGAGACGACCATATTTTGTTTGTTTTTTTGGTAGGTCTCAATCGCTTTTAGGTAATATCGTTCGGACGTATGGAGCTTGTCGTCTTGTAAGGACTCAATGTATTGTTGCTCGCAGAGATAGCCCATCATCATGTATGCTTCAAAGATCGCTGCCGGATCTTGTTGTTTGATGGCGATGTCTAAGGCTTGCTTACCATACTTTTCTTGCAATTCGTATTCTTTCCAGTTGGCGTAGATCGAGGTCAGCTCACTCAAGGTGGATGCTTTTCTGATCAAGAGGCTTTCCGAAGGTTGCGCATTATCAAATTGTTGAAGGGCATTTAAAAATTGACGGACGGCTTCTGCCTCTTGGTTATTACGGGCGTGGAGCCATCCTCGACAGTAACTTACATAACCTTTTGTTTCTTTATGTGTTGTCTTTTCAGCATATACATGAGCGAGATCAATATACTGTTTACTTTCTTTTTCATGATCCAGAATGCGGTTGTTCATGGCTAAGATTGCGCAGAGGTGTGCCGCATATTTACTATCGGGAAACCGTTGTGCTTGTTTCAGATTTTCTTCCAAGAGTTGCATCGCTTTCTCGGGTTGTTGATTGAAGAACAAGGCTTGGGCATACTTGCCGGCTTTATAAAACTTTGAAGGATCGTTGAGCTTACTGCTTTGATATTGATAGGCAAGCTTATCGAGAAGTTGTTGCCCTTGTGTGAGACAAGGCACGAAGAGTAACAATAAAAATATCCACTTTCCACGTACGGATTGGAGAATGTAACGGGTAAGGGATATTGTCGCTCGTTGGTTGGCCATTGTTATTTATTGCACTTTTCTGTGCAAAGCTACTGGTTTACTGTCTATTTACGAAAACAGCACGGAAAGCTAATGCCGCCGTGCTGTATCGCGGGTAAAAAATACGTTATTCGGTTGGGGCAGCTACGCGCTCACCTTTCGTGTTGATCCAGAAATTCTCATCGGTCTCTTCTATATATACAGAAGCTACACCATCGCTAAATAAAGTAGCTCCACTATATTTAAATGGAATAATGAGCTTGCCTGTATGATCGATATATCCATATTTGTCACCTTTCATGGCAATAAATATATTTGGCTCTTCCGTACACCCTATATAATCCAGGTTAGTAGCGACTTTGCGTAAACCTTGGATCGTGTACATGTGATAACGTTCGTTTTCAATGGTGATGAAGTGTGTTCCGTTATAATCGATAATCGTTTCGTAGTTTGCAGGAACGGCAGCTTCTCCTTTAAGGTTTAACAGACCATTTTTTTCATTTTCCGTGAACTGGGCAAATCCCTTGTTAAAGAAATTTATCATGTCATATTTTGGAGCGATTAACACTTTTCTGTTTGCGTCCATTATACCGAACTTTTCGTCTTTGCTGAAAACATATTGAGCCGCATCAGGGTTGAAACTCAAGTATTCATATTCAAATGGTATAACTACTTTTCCTTGACGATCAATAACACCGTATTTGTAATCGCCGTTACTCGCTACACCTTGACCCGCGTGAAACTCTGCTACAGTGGTGTAAATTGCTTCCGTTAAGAGGTTGTCTTCTCCATCTTTTAGTCCGATTAGTGAAGTCTCTTCATCCGTGTACTGGAATAGATTCTCTTCAAGCTGCGTATCGGCATATAGATCTTCGTAATCCTCCACATTATCAACTTCCGTATAGTTTTCAGGCACTTCAAACTGTGATAGCTCCACATTTTCCGCAATAACGTTTGCCGCAATAAAGCCATTACCACTCGAGCTGATGCTTAAGGCCGCCCCAGGAAGCTTTTCGAGGTAGTCGAAATCGCCCCAGTATAAAACAGGTATTTTTTCTGTATACCAAATATCAACGATAATCGGATCTTCTTCCGGGGTATCATGACGTAAGTTTAATTGCGCTAATTTACAGGCGTATCCCGCAATATTCTTTTGTTGTCCTGCAATGTATTTGATCGGGTATTCATCCGTAGTAGCTGATGCTGTATTTTCAGGATTGGCATCCACGTATTGCTCGTGTTCAGGGTACAGAAAATAAGTCTGTCTATTTTTTCTGTTATGGATTATAATCGTTTCCATTTCACCATCTGATTGTATCTTGATGTAATTTGGATTAGTCCATCCTTGTAATATTATATCGTCGGCACTAGCATCAATTCCTTCACCATCTCCTGCATCGGCTGATAAAAGAATTTTGTAATCTATCCGATGAAATTTTTGACTTTGGGCGAATGCAGCCATTGTGCATAGTAAAAAGACGGAGCACACTACTAATATTTTTTTCATATTTGCTTTAATATAGAGCAAAGATGCATAATTCATGCTAATAATTATATCCCTGAAATCGGGTATATTCTGTGATTTAGTGGTAATAGACAGGTATTGAAAACAATAGCTTATTTAATGGTGTAGCGATGCAGAGAAAAGAACTACAGATCGAACAGGTGGTGGCACCGGTGACTTGGCATTTACGACTGGAAGTGATGTATCCAGGTGGTAGTTTGCGCGATGTACAACTCCCGGATGATTTTGAAGGCGTCCATTTTGGAGCCTACCTAGAGAATACGCTCGTAGGCGTCATCTCGCTCTTCCCTGATGGCAAGGTCGCACAATTCCGAAAATTTGCCGTTAAAGAATACTATCAAGGCCAAGGTATAGGTCGCGCTTTATTGGCTACGGTCTTAACCTTTTGTCAGACTAATGGTATAGAACAGTTGTGGTGCCATGCACGGACGACCGCAGAAGGATTTTATGAACAGATCGGCATGCGCCGTGTGGGGGATTTATTTTATCGAGGAACGTTGACGTACTATCGGATGGAAATCGATGTTTAGTTATTTTAGTTTGGGCAGACTTTTGTCCGCCCAAACTAAAATAACTAAGGATTTGTAGACCATAAACTTACTTCTTTCACAAAAGCACGTTGGGGAAGTTTAAGGTTGTTGACCACTAGAAAGGCTAGGTCTTCTGGTTGTAGAACACGTTCTGGATTACCGTCCGTGAAGTTGTTGCTCAAAGTCATGTCGGTGGCAATCGTACTTGGGTTTACGATGGTTACACGAATTCCTTTCTTGCGAACTTCCTGCATGATTGCTTCAGATAAATTGATAACAGCAGCCTTGGAAGCACCATAAGCGCTCAGATCTGCCGCACCTTTAAGCCCTGCAGTGGAAGCGATGTTGATAATGTCTCCTTGTTGTTGTTCCAATAAGAAAGGTAGTACTTCATGGATCATATAATATGTGCCCAGCACATTGGTCTGTATAACACGTTCCCATTCTTCAATAGCAATATCCAAAACACTTCCATAGGAAAGGATACCTGCATTATTTATTAAGATATCGATTTTTTTGTTTTCAGCCGTCAGTGTAGTGAGTGCGTTTCTTACCTCTTCCAGTTTGCTAATATCGGCCGCTGCGATTTGAACTAAGACATCAGGGTGTAATGCTTGTACTTCTGCTGCGACTTTTTCAATGTCGCTCAAGGTGCGACTGATAAGTAATAGATTGACTCCTTCGTTTGCTAATGCGAGTGCCATGGCTTTTCCAAGGCCTTTTCCTGCTCCTGTTATAAGTGCGGTTTTTCCGTGTAATGTTTGCATAAATAAAGTTTTGGGCAAATTACAATTTTGCGGCAGAGATCCCTTAATCTGTGCGTCATCTTTTCTTTAAATAACAAAGAGATCCACTGTCTTTTGATGGAAATAGAGACTGTATTCTTGATATAAGAAAAAAAACATAGCTTTATAGTAAAAGTAATATAGATTGGAAAAATATGATGCGATAATAGTCGGTTCGGGACCGAATGGTTTTGCTGCTGCGATTACTTTGCAACAACGGGGACTAAAAACCTTGTTGTTAGAAGGGGGTACAACGATTGGTGGAGGGATGCGGAGTAAGGCGTTGACGCTACCCGGGTTTCTGCATGATGTATGTGCGGCCGTACATCCTATGGCGATGGCTTCTCCATTTTTTAGATCATTGCCTTTGGAAGCCTATGGGTTACGTTTTACCTATGCACCGTATGAAGCAGCACATCCATTAGATGACACAGACACCGTATTTCTGAAACGAGATCTTGCTGAAACCGCAAATGCTTTGGAGGAGGATGCCCCTTATTACCATAAACTTATGAGTTTGGTAGCGAACGAGTGGGAGCCGTTGGCGGATGATATTATGGGTCCCTTGCGGGTTCCTAAGAACCCGATATTATTGGCAAAATTCGGCCTTACAGCGGTACAGTCTGCAGACGCTGTTGCGCGTCGTTTTAAAACAAAACGTGCGCAAGCTTTATGGGGAGGAATGGCGGCTCACGGTATTCAACCATTGACGAATTATACCACAGCAGCTATAGGGATGGTGCTCTCAGGTGTCGGGCACCGTTACGGATGGCCTATACCCGTTGGTGGATCGCAAGCTATTGCCGATGCGTTAGCGGCATACTATAAAGATTTAGGAGGAAAGATACAGACTGATTTTTGGTTACGGGATATAAAAGCGCTTCCCGAACATCAGGTTCTTGTTTTAGATCTTACACCGCGACAATTGTTGGCCATAGATGGTCTAGACTTGTCGTCCGGTTATCGCCAGCAGTTAAGTCGATATCGGCAGGGGATGGGGGTCTTTAAGATTGACTGGGCGCTATCGGAGCCTATTCCATATCGGGACAGAAGATGCCGCGAAGCGTCGACTGTACACTTGGGGAATACTTATGAAGAGATTGCGGCGAATGAAGAACGGACTGCGAAAGGGGAGATTGTGGAGCGCCCTTTTGTATTGTTAACTCAACCTTCTTTATTTGATGCAAGTCGAGCTCCAGACGGTAAGCATACCGCATGGGCGTATTGTCATGTGCCGAATGGTTCTTTGATCGATCGAACGAATGCTATTGAAATGCAGGTGGAACGTTTTGCACCAGGCTTTCGGGATGTTATTTTGGAACGATCTACATTGAACACCCGCGAGATGGAGGATTACAATCCAAATTATGTAGGCGGGGATATCAACGGCGGTATAATGGATATATTTCAGTTATATACACGGCCAACACGTCGTTTAACACCTTATAGAACATCCAATAAACGGGTCTATATATGTTCTTCAGCGACGCCGCCAGGTGGCGGTGTTCATGGAATGAGTGGTTTCCATGCGGCACAAACAGTATTGCGCGATCACTTCAGAGATATAAATTCATAAAAAAAGCCTTTCCAATTTGGAAAGGCTTTTTTTATTGTGTTTGCTTGTGCAATTATTTTACACCAAGTTTTGTTTTGATTGCAGCTGTTAAGTCATCACCACCACCATAGTAAGGAATGCTACCGTTAGATACATCTAAAACGTATGCATAACCTTTCTCTTTTGATACAACATTGATCGCATCAACTACTTTCTTTTGGATTGGTTCGAACAACTCTTGTTCTTTCTTTCCTAAATCCTCTTGTGCAACACGTTGCACCTCTTGGATACGTTGCTCCATTGTTTGCAACTCTTGACCCAATGTTTGCAATTCAGCATCTACAGCTGCTTTGTTTGCTTCACTACGGTTTCTTAACTTCTCGTTTGCATCTGTTTGCTTCTTTTGGAACAATTCATACATGCCTTGCAATTCTTTTGTTTTAGTTTCTTGCAAAACTTTCAATTGATCTTGCGCTGTTTTGAATTCGTTGGTAGAAGAAATGATATCCCCGAAATTGATGTGACCGATTTTCTGCTGTGCACTAACATATTGCGTACCGAAGAACATCACCGCTGCTACAGCTACACCTCTAAATAAATTTTTCATTCTTTCCATTTTAATCTTTTCGTATTAAACTACGCAAGCCTAATACCACACTTTTTTTATGATGTTAATAATTAATTTGTATTTACAATAATAAACAAAAAAATTAGTTTGACAAGCTTGGATCTGGCTTAAAGCCTAATTTAGTAATGATGTCATTACTTTTATCCAATTTTGGATTGGCAAACAAAAAAGTAACCTCACTGCCTTTGTCTAGAACGATATCTAAACCTTGATTGTTGGCAATATCCTGGATGGCCTTAGCAACGCGATCTTGAATGGGTTTTACCAAACGGATACGTTCTTTGTACAGGTCTCCTTCATAACCAAACTTTTGACGCTGAAAATCCTTAACTTGTTTTTCTTTGTTTACGATCTCGTCCTCACGACGACGACGCATATCGTCGTTTAGTAATACTTGATCGTTTTGATATGCTTTGTACAGTTTTTCTATCTCACCATACTGCTTATCTACTTCCTCTTGCCAGTTCGTAGCCAAATCATCTAAATGTTTCTGTGCTGAAACATACTCCGGAATGTGCTTCAAAATATATTCCGAATCCACATACGCCATACGCTGTGCAAAGGCTGCGGTTATGGAAGAAGCTACAAAAGCAATTACAAATATTATTTTTTTCATATTTCTTAAAGTTAAGCTTACACTCTGTAGGACAATTATAGTTCCAAAAAGTTTAAAATCCGCCTTTATTTCATGAAAGATTTTTACTTGCCAAAAGTAATAAAAAACCTGCTAATAAAGGTTTAATTTCCTCCTTTAACATATTTTAACTCAATAATAAGCGAATCAGTCCTTTGCCCGTGAAAATTAAATCCTCATTTAATAAAAAAGGAGGCACTTATTAAAGTGCCTCCTTTGCCCGTATATGTCAGGATTCTTAGAATCCGCCCATGTTCTGAAGGATACTGAATGTAAAGTTTTGCTTCCACTCGCTCGAGCGTAGTCCTGGGATAGGGTCAAAGGCGTGACCGTAGTCAATACCTAACATACCAAAAATTGGTAAGAAGATACGTGCTCCAACACCAGCTGAACGGCGCATTTTAAGCGGGTTTACTTCACTGAATTTATTCCATGTATTTCCAGCTTCAGCAAATGCAAGAACAAATACTGTAGCCTGTTCATTCAACATTACTGGGTGTCTCAATTCCATTTGGTATTTTGCATAGATTGGACTACCTGAGTTGATCGCGATACGCTCATAACCATTTCCTGTAGATTCTGGAATCAACGTACCGTTGGCATAGCCACGCATAGCAATGATCTCCGAACCTTGCAAGAAGTCAAACCCTTGCATACCATCACCACCAAGTTTAAAGCGCTCAAATGTTGAAGTCGGTGTTTTGTTGGTGTAGCTACCCAAATAACCAAACTGTGCTTGTGCTTTTAATACAAGTTTACCAGCCACCTTAGTGTACCATTGGCTATCGAATTTCCATTTGTGATACTCTGTCCATTTGTATTTAACATTATCCGCTGCTGTTTGGTAATTGATATTGTTCCACGAAGAGTATGGCGGTGTCAATTGTACCGAGAAACGGAAATGTGATCCTGATGTCGGATAGATTGGTGCATCAACTGAGTTACGGCTTATCTCTTGGGTGATGTTCATGTTATATGCTGTACCATCTGAGAACAAGAAGTAGTTACCGTAATTCTGCAATTTGTAACGTTGGAACGATAAAGATGTATTAATCTGGAAGTAGTTATCAGGCCACTGTAAACGTTTACCCAATGTTGCTGTAACCCCCGTCATCCAAATTCTGTTCAAATCTCTATCCGCTACCATTTGTTGTCCGGTGTAGTAGTTAAAACCACCGTATGAAGAGCTAGAAGTGTAAGCACTCAAACCGAAATAGATAGGTTTTTTACCCCCTAACCAAGGTTCAGAGAAGGAGAAGCTGTACGATTGGTAACGTTTACCAGACGTCTGTCCACGAACGCTTAGTTTTTGTCCGTCTCCACGAGGTAATGGTTTCCACGCGTCTTTTTTGAACATATTGCTTGTAGAGAAGTTGTTGAAGGTCAAACCAAGCGTACCAATAACTTGTCCGGCTCCGTAACCTCCCGAAAGCTCTACCTGATCGGACGGTTTTTCTGTTACTCTATATTCTAGATCCGTGGTTCCGTCCTCATAGTTCAAGTTGGTCGGGTTAGGCGTGATTTTTTGTTCATCAAACATTCCTAATTGAGAGATTTCACGGACACTGCGCATTAATAATTCACGTGAAAACTTCTGTCCTGGTTTTGTATAGATAGAACGTAAAACAACTTTATCGTTTGTTACATCGTTCCCTTTAACAATCACGTTATTGATCGTGAACTGTTTACCTTCACTCAATACGATTTCTAAATCGACTGTATCGTTATAGATGCGCTTGATGATGGGTTGAATACCAAAAGTTAAGTAACCATCATTTTGGTACAAGGCGCTAATATCATCAGAGTTACGCGTTGGTCCTTGTAATTTGGTTGTGATTTTTTCTTCGCTGTATACATCACCTTTCTCAATACCTAAGATTAAGTTTAAGACAGAATCTGTGTACTTAGAGTTTCCGGACCATTCAATATTTCCAACAAAGTAGCGAGGTCCTTCATGTAATTTCAGATAAATATCGACTTCATTATTGTCATAACGAACAACGCTATCAGAAAGAATTTCGGCATCACGGTATCCTTTATCCTGCATTTTTGCAGTTAAGTTTTGTTTTGCTTCTTTGTATTTATCGTCTTTAAATTTACCCGGGCCAAAAATGCGGTACCACTTCCGAGGCTTTACACCTTTAAGGTATTTTTGCAGTTGACCGCTTGAAAAAGCCTCTTGTCCATCAAAGTGTACTTTGTGTACTTTGATTTTTTTATTTTTTTCGACATTAACAATAACAATTTCATTGTTAGCTTGTGCGGTATCTTTTGCTGTCGTGATTTTTATTTCTGGGTATAAGAAAGATTTCTCACGTAAGAATTTTTGGATGGTTGCCTGCGTCGTTTTAAGTAAGTTGTCATTGACAATTTTACCCGTATTGGTGTTTAGACGTTTACGGATTTCTTCTGTTTCCGCTTTCTTTAGACCATTGATATCTATACGTGTCAGGCGTGGACGTTCTTGCACACGAATTTCCAAATAAATGTTATCTCCTTCGATACGCTCTGCATACAGCTGAACATCATCAAATAGATTTTGTGACATTAATGTTTTTACAACATTTGCGGTAGCCTCACTCGGTACTTCGATATATTGACCAACGACAAGTTTCGAGATCGTAATCAAAACGTCGCTGTCAAGATATTCGGTACCCGTAACGCGGACGCCACCAATAACGTAATTTTTCGGATCTAGGTAGCTAATCTCGTTGGGATCGTTTAGATTGATCGGGTTTTTACCTCGGATTTGAGCAAATGTCTGCTGTCCTCCCAGAAGTAAAGTAAAAGTTATAAAAAATAATATGCGCTTCATTTATTCTGTTTTCTCGGTGCTAAAGTACACCAATCTCTTGTTAATTTTTGTTAAAAGAAAATAATTGCCGGAGCCCCTAGACATTAGGCATTTATCGGATGCTGCAAAGGTAAATAAATATTACAATTGTTCACTGGTCTTGCCGAATCTTCTTTCCCTTTGCTGGTAATCGAAAATTGCTTCATAGAGATCTTCGCGCTTAAATTCAGGCCACATTTTGTCTAAAAAACAGAGCTCGGTGTAAGCCATTTGGTAAAGCAGGTAGTTGCTTATGCGCTGCTCACCACCCGTGCGGATCAGTAAATCTGGATCGGGAATATGAGCCGTGTAAAGGTGATCATGAATGGTCTGTTCTGTAATATCCTCCAGCTGTAATACGCCTTCCTGTACCTTCCGCGCAATAGCTTTAGTTGCATCAACGAGTTCAGCACGAGAACCGTAGCTCAAGGCTAATGTTAACACACAACGATCGTTATCTTTTGTAATCTCGATCGTATCTATAAGCTTTTGTCTACAGTTTTCTGGTAAAGCATCCAGGTCGCCAATTGTATTTAGGCGGATGCCATTAGCCATAAATGTTTTTGTTTCTTTGGTCAGTGTGTTTACGAGAAGCTCCATCAGTGCGCGAACCTCAAGTTTTGGCCTGTTCCAATTTTCAGATGAAAAGGCATAGAGGGTGAGGTGCTTGATTCCTATTTCTACACTTCCTTCCATAGCTTCCCGTACGGCCGACACCCCATTTTGATGACCGAAAATACGTAGCTTTCCTATCCCTTTCGCCCAGCGACCATTGCCATCCATAATAATGGCAATATGTTTTGGTAAATTATCGTTACGAAGTTTATCCTTAAAACTCATTTTCTTGTATTACTAATATTCATCACTACAGCCACCAATAGCATCGTTTATCTAAAAAGGTGAATGATAGTGTAAAGCCCACCGTCATATAGCCATCCCTTTTGCGGCCATGTCTTTTTGCTTTGCCTTGATAGGTGCTGTAATCGCCATTCGGGTACGCCAAGTTTAGCCACAGGCCGTTTGGTTCGTATTCGGACGGTAAAGCCGGATCTCCAGAAGCAACGACAGTACGGAATTCCTCCGGTAATCGTACAGCATCTATGGCGCTATACTGCGGGTACTTATTCGATATATTATCTATATCATTGTTAAAAGCTGTTCTATATCCCACTTCGGCACCTATGGTCCAGGCACCTTTGATGTTATACTTAAAACCCGTACCTACCAGCACAAAAGGAGCTATCTTTTTGATACTATTATCATCTTGAAGCTGTAGATCCGCGAGGTTGTACTTTCCACCATCTTTAATGTTCACATACGGATTGTGTTTCATCACGCCTAGCCCTCCAAAGAGGTAGGGGGTATAGCGGTTTAATTCCTTGTCAGGGATATATCGAAAGAAGTTGAAGTCTCCCCGCAGTGCTAATTCGTGTACTTTATTGTAAAACAAATGTCCCCGTGAATTGCGGTATGGATCTTTGTCATCGCTATCATTTCCATAAAGTTGTAGGTAGTTGTAGGCCAACTGTACGCCCCATGTCGAATTGAAGTTTCGTTTGAGAAAGAAACCTCCACCAGCATTTTTTAAATAAAAAGGATTGTCTGGGTTTACATCGCCCATAAAACCAGTGGCTCCACCGTTGATACCAACTTCCCACTGCTGCCCTTTGGCAACACTCGATAGCATCATGCCGATGCCAAAGATCAAATAGGATAGTCGTTTCAAATTATGGTTTTTTTCTCGTGTAAAGATATATTATTTGCGGTAATTAGCCGGTATTAAATTCTGTTAAATTTAAGGATAATGACTTCTAGGCCTTCCATCATGGGGTGTGCGGACGTTTGCTAATAGTTTCTGACATCTAACCCCCATAGCAGTTTCTCGCGAAGTGTGCTAAAGTAGCTTTGTTCGGATAGGCGTATCAGGTTGATCCCGAATGGTGCACGGCGGATTCGTAGTTTGATGCTTGTCTCGACAGTTTCACTCTTTGAGTCACAGCTCAGAATGTATTTTTCGGTGCGGCTTTCGATTTCCAGATCGAGTACACTGTCTGCTGATATTATGATGGGACGAACATTTAAATTGTGCGGGGCAATTGGTGTGATAACAAAATTACCACTACCCGGCATCATAATAGGACCACCACAGCTCAGCGAGTACGCTGTAGAACCGGTTGGCGTAGCAATGATTATTCCATCGGCCCAATATGCGTTTAAGAGTTCACCATTAAGAACTGCATTGATGGTGATCATGGACGAGGTGTCGTGTCGGAATACCGTAATATCATTCAAAGCGAAGTTTTCCTCTCCGAAGAGTTTTTGATCATTTCCGGTTACCTCCAATAAGTCTCTCTTTTGTAGGGTAAAGTTTCCCGCAAAGATGGCATCTAAAGCTTGTACTATTTGTGTTTTATGGATAGCCGCTAAGAAGCCTAAGCGTCCAAAGTTAATCCCAGCAATGGGGATGCCCGAGTCGCGAACGAGCGAAACGGCAGAAAGCATAGTTCCATCGCCGCCCAAGCTAAGCAGGAATGATATGTTTGCCGGCAGATCTACATGGCTATAATAGAGTAGCCAGTTGCTGGGGCATTCCACTTGTTTTTTTAAGAAATTATAGAAATCAGAATGAACATAAACTTGCACATTATTCTCCCGAAGATAGGTGAATAGTTGTTCAACATAAGGAAGAACAGAAGCATTGAACTCTCTGCCATATATGGCTATGGTCTTTTCTTGCATGCGCTTAATTTTTACCAGAAACTTCTTGCAAAGATGATAAAAAAAGGACGATTCTTATAAATTTAAATAATTCATCAGGATGTCATAGCGCTCCTTGATGTCCGTATCGGGGTTTCCGTCGTTGAAGGTAGCCGTTACGGTGTAATCAAAACGCCATAAGGAAGCAACCAAAGAAGCGATGTTTTGCTTGTTTACTTTAATGGTCATTTCCACTTTGGTGCTGTCAGCAATCTCCCGCACGGCAGTGCTGATAATTCGCGTGTTTTCGGACTCAATAAGGTGCGCGATATGAGAGAAAGAAACATCGTTTTTTCCCAGCTCTAAAACGATAATGGCCCCCGGCTCATTGTTGCCTAATATTTCATTCAGTTGCGGAAGCAAACTATTAGCCGTTAATATCCCGACATAGTGATTGTCTTTATCAAGAACGGGAAGGATATCGAGGTGGTGCGCCGTCATAAATTGAAGTGCATCATAGATATGCTGATCGCCGTACAGGTATAAAAACCGGAAATGCATGGATAGGCTTGCTAGACTTGCATCTTCATCTATGGCATCAAGAAGTTGTTCTTCCTGTATGATTCCAAGAAAAGAATGTTGATCGACAACAGGTAGCTGATGGGTGTGTAGTTCACTCATTTTGTTCAAGGCATAACTGATGCTGTCTGTTGTTTTTAGCTCGTAGTCAACCTGTGTATGTGCTTCAGCGATGTACATAATGAACTCCTTTCTTAGATGATACTTTTGTGTTGGTCTCAGAAAGAATCCTTGTGGACTATCTTTCAGGCTTTGGCGATCACTTCTTTGTAAGACCTTCTATAAGATTAAACACAAAAAAAATGAAAACGTTTAAATCAGAGATGCTTTTGCCACAAAAAAATATGGAATTACACTTTTTGTTGACTTATTGATCCTTTGCCATAAACCAACGATTGTGGGCTAAAATAGAAATATTCAGTGAATTTACTGCTTTAAAATATAATTTTACTTAATTTTACGGCGCATAATAAAAATTATAATAAAGACGCTTACTATCAAAAATGAACCCAGAAGAACAGGTTAAGTTTATTCAGGTGCGGAACGTTATTCATAAAAAAAGTCCCCAGTTGGCAAAATGGATTCCTAAACCACTTATCAGTTACCTTGAGCGTGTGATTCACGAGGATGATATTAATTATATCATGACTAAGTTTAGAGATCTTTATGGGTTGGACTTTGTCGATGCATTGATTGAAGAGCTAGGTGTAAATGTGGTGTTGGAAGGAGGGGAAGGGATTCCTTTGGATGATAGTGTTATTTTTGCGTCAAATCATCCTTTGGGAGGGTTGGACGGCATTGCTATTATGCATGCGATAGGTCGCTATCGCAGAGATGTAAAGTTTTTGGTGAATGATATTCTCCTCAATATAAGAAACCTGGAGCCTTTGTTTATTCCAGTTAATAAGGTTGGGAATCAAGCAAAAAGCGGCATTATGGCCATTGATCAGGCCTACGCTTCTGATAATGCATTGTTGATTTTTCCAGCAGGGTTGGTTTCCCGAAAAATTGAAGGAAGGATTCAGGATTTGGAATGGAAAAAAAGCTTTATCACAAAAGCAAAAAAATATAAAAGGGACGTCGTTCCTGTATATATAGACGGAAGAAACTCCAATTTTTTCTATAATTTAGCCAGACTTCGGGAGAAGTTAGGCTTAAAGGTTAATTTAGAGATGTTATATTTGCCTGATGAAATGTTTTCGCAACGTAATCAACGGGTAACGATTCGCATTGGAGAGCGAATTCCATATACACATTTCGATCAGTCCAAAAGTGAGAAGGAGTGGGCAAAAGAAGTGAGAACGCACGTATACAGTATGGGGGATAATAAATAATTTATGCAAGAATTAATTGCACCGGTAGAAAGAGAATTGATAAAAGCAGAGCTTTCCAAAGAGGCTTTTGTGCGTTATACAAATAATGGGAACAACGAGGTTTACTTAGTGAATTATCACCGGTCACCTCACATCATGAAAGAGATTGGCCGTCTTCGGGAGCTTACCTTCCGGGGCGCAGGTGGTGGCACGGGATTGGCGTTGGATATTGACGAGAATGACACCTGTGCACATAACTACGATCAACTGATTGCATGGAATCCGGAAGAAGAAGAAATTATTGCAGGGTATCGCGTAATTAAGTGTGCAGATGCAATCGATAGCAAGGGAGAGGTACATCTCTCAACAGCGCATTATTTTGATTTTTCGGAAAAATTCAAAACAGAGTATATGCCCTTTACCTTGGAATTGGGCCGCTCTTGGGTTCAGCCTCGGTTTCAGCCAGCAATTGATAATCGGAAAGGATTGTTTTCCTTGGATAATCTATGGGATGGTTTAGGTGCGTTGGTGGTGATCAATCCAGATGTGAAATACTTGTTCGGAAAGGTAACCATGTATCCACAGTATAATGCCGTAGCACGTGATCTACTCATTTATTTTATGGAGTTTTACTTTCCAGATAAAGAAGGATTAGTAACGCCGTATGATCATTTGAAAGTAGGGTATAAAACAGATATCTCTGCTTATAAAGGCATTTTCGATGGTTTGGATTATAAAGCGGGATACAAGGTGTTGAATACAAAGGTGCGTGAATTGGGTGAGAATATTCCTCCATTGATCAATACCTATATGAACCTGTCGCCTACCATGCGTATGTTTGGAACAGCTTTGAACGATGAGTTTGGAGAAGTAGAGGAAACGGGTATTATGATTACCTTAGATGATATTTATCCAGCGAAAAAGGAACGTCACATGCAAACCTATGAGCGGGATAAGCATTATGGCGATAAAAGAAAATAAAAAAGAGGCGTTAGCCTCTTTTTTATTTTAATAGGTCTTTAACAACCTCGGAAATTGTTTTTCCATCCGCTTGACCCGCTAGCTTTTGATTTGCTGCCCCCATTACTTTACCCATATCTTTAACCGACGTAGCACCTACTTCGGTGATAATAGCTTTAATAATATCCTCTACCGCTGTACGGTCTAATTGTTTTGGAAGGTAACTTTCAATCACCTCTTGTTCTTCAAATTCAATTTGAAAAAGATCCTCTCGGTTTTGTGCTTTGTAAATCTCACCCGATTCTTTACGTTGCTTAACCAGCTTTTGTAAAACCTTGATTTCGGTGTCTTGTGATAATTCTTCAGTATGTCCTTTTTCAGTCTTAGCCAATAATATAGCCGCTTTAATTGCACGAAGGCCGCGTAGTTTTGCTTGATCTTTGGCGATCATCGCAGCCTTGATATCTTGGTTTATTTTTTCTTCTAACGTCATGGTGTTTTTATTTGTAATTTGTAAAGTCGCTAAGTTTTGTAAAAGTCGCTAAGTCGGAATACAGTAACAGCAGATATTCTGCTATATGCTATGAAAAACTGTTACAGGGTATCGCGCTTGACGATGGTGCCGCTAGCCTGCGCTGTAGGCATAACCAGTAAATCGTTTATATTGACATGCGTCGGTCTGGACAGTACAAAGGAGATAATATCCGCGATATCTTTTCCAGACAAAGGTGTTAGTCCGTTATACACATTCTTTGCCCGCTCTTTGTCTCCTTTGAAGCGTACTTCCGAGAACTCAGTTTCTACCATTCCAGGGTCGATCGATGTGACCTTGATGCCTTTTTCTAGCAGGTCGATACGCATTGCTTTGGTCAATGCGTCTACAGCGTGCTTCGTCGCGCAGTAGACATTCCCACTTGGGTAAACTTCTTTACCGGCAATGGATCCCAGATTAATGATATGCGGATGTGTGCTTTCTTGCATCAATGGAATAGTATGCTTGGTTACATAAAGCAAACCTTTAACATTGGTGTCGATCATACGGTCCCAATCGTCGGGATCTCCATTTTGGATAAGGTCGAGCCCTTGACTAAGTCCAGCGTTGTTGATCAGGATATCAATATCCTTCCAATCGTTAGGCAGGTTTTTTAGTTTTTGGATAATATCGGATTGATCACGCACATCCAGTTCAAAACAAAAGACCTCACAGTCCGGGTTCTGCGCTTGTATACGTTCCTGTAACTCGGTTAGCTTGGATAGCCTTCTGGCACAAAGTAAAAGACGGTATTTTTTCTCACTCGCTAAAACTTCGGCGCATGCAGCACCGATTCCTGAACTTGCGCCGGTGATAAATACGGTTCTCATATTATTGAAATATTAAACTAAATTGAATATTGCGTAGTAATGTTTTGTCGAGCGGAGCCATAAACGCATTTCCTCTCGTCAGTTCGTGTCCATGATCAAGGATGTCGCCAAAACTTTGAATGAATTTAATTTCGGGAGACATCCGAAAGTAGGTGAAGAATATTTCAGCACCAAAACCAACTTCCCAAGAATAGTACCCAGGTTTAAAGATCATATTTTGCGGACGATCCCGTATATCTTCAATCAATAGCATTTTGCTGTAAGATTTTTGAATATCGACCCATCGGGTATAGCGTACGCCGCCTGTAAGGTAGCCACGATAACGGTTGAATTTGTTTGGAAGGGTCTTTTCGTCGGAACGAAATTTAAGATTTAACGGAAACTCGAAGGCATTGAAATTCTCTCCTTTAATATTCGTTGCTACACGGTGTAGCATATTTCGGGTAATCGTAACGTTTATCTCTTCACCTTGGGAATTAATTTGCGTCCCGCTATAGTTTACACCTCCTGTATTCAGAAAGTTGAATGTTGGTTGAAACGTCGTAGAAAGGTTATCCGATAAACGAAGCTCGACCGGAATACTGACCGACATGCCGTGGCTTGGTTTAGCCTGTATCGCACTGAATTCCTCGATTCGCAAATCATTATTTACAGGCACATTTCTAATTCCCATGTTGCCCCAATTTTCTTTCAAGCCTAACCTGTAGGTTGAATTCACATAATTGTACTGCAGTCCTAGAGACAACCATGCATTTTCATCATAAAAAGAAGAAAATGGGAGGGAAATACCCTTTTGCCCTCGTGCAGCAATGCTACAGAGACTCAAGACTAGAATGATGTATACCTGTAACTTTCTCATTTAGTACATTCGTAGATGGTACAGAAACCAAATGTTTGTGGTCGTACGCGAGTCTCTTTAAATCCGACAGAATTTGTAATGGCAGCAAATCGTGCTCCATCAGGGAAATTAGCGACAGACTCTGGCAAGTAGCTGTAGGCGCTTGAATCTTTAGAAATCAGTTTGCCTAGAGCAGGTGTTAGGGTGTGGAAGTGAAAATGATATAATTGCTTTACCGGAAAAGCTGTTGGATTAGAAAGCTCTAATATAATAGCTTTTCCTCCCGGTTTTAGTACACGACGAATATCTGAAAGTCCTTGTGCTAGGTTTTCAAAATTACGGACGCCAAAAGCTACAGTAACGGCATCAAACGTATTGTCTTCAAATTGTAGACGTTCGGAGTCGCCGAGCTGCACTTCGAAACGGCCTTCTAGTCCTTTTTTGTTTATTTTTTGTTGTGCAACATCCAACATACCTTGCGAAATGTCGACGCCAATTATTTTCTTTGGATTTAGTATCCGAAGTGATTCAATGGCAAAATCTCCTGTTCCGGTAGCAACATCTAATATAAGTTGTGGCGCAATACTTTTAAGTGAACGGATTGCTTTTTTACGCCATATGGTGTCTATGCCCATGGTCATCATACGGTTGAGGACATCATACGTTTTGGAAATATTGTTGAACATGTCTGCAACTTGCTCTTTTTTTCCACCTTCTTTACCTTTGTAAGGTTTTATTGCTGAAGTATCATTTGCCATAAGACAAACTTACGTAAAATGCGTTGTATTCACGAATAACTGCGCTAAACTCTTATCTATTTTTCCGTCTATTTTTGTCATCCCGTTTTATACCGAAAAATGGTGTTTGTGACACACCAAAAAAGGTGGATAAATACAATAACTTTTGCCTTGCTGATCATAAGTGTTTGGCAATGAGAAGGTAGGGCTTTAGGAGGCGGTTTTAAGCTTTAGGAGAGGGGTGGACTTTTTTGTTTTCTACAAACAATGTAGTTGTTAACATTTTTATAAATGTCTGTCTTTTAGTGAAATATTTTTGTTTTCCACACGTTTTTAACATAACTTGTGGAAAGAGGTGGTTTTGCGGATGCTCTTGTAATGAGCGCTTTCGCATACTTGTTGGAGCAACGTTTTTGGTATGTTTAGAAATTGTTAAATTGATGCTCATTATTTTTTCTAATTTTGTTATCCCGGTCTGTTTTTTTTAGAAAGAGGATCGGTTGTTGATTTAAACTATTTTAACCCGTAAGAATGGCTTCAGAAACTGATTTTTCGAATAATCCAGGTGGTAAACCCAGCTTTGGAAAGAAACGTGCTAGTCTCCATAATGTGATTGGAGGGTTGGGGAAATTACCACCTCAAGCTTTGGATCTCGAAGAGGCCGTATTGGGCGCGTTGATGCTGGAGAAAAATGCCTTAAGCGAGATTATCGATATCCTGAAGCCGGAATCATTTTACAAAGAAGCGCATCAAAAAATTTACGAGGCTATATTTAACCTGTTTCAACAAACTTCACCGATTGACTTGTTAACGGTCACGGCCGAGTTACGTAAGATGGGAGCCTTAGAAATGGCAGGTGGCGCTTATTATATCACACAGCTTACCGATCGCGTTGTTTCGGCAGCGAATATCGAGTACCATGCTCGTATTATCTCACAAAAGTATATTCAAAGGGAGCTGATTCAGGTTTCTACGGAGATTATAAATAGTTCGTATGATGAGACGGCTGATATTTTTGACCTGCTGGATCATGCGGAGAAGTCACTTTTTGATATTGCGCAGAATAACCTTCGACGTGACTCGCGGAAAATGGATGATATTATGCGGGAGGCAATTTCCAACTTAGAGTTATTGCGCGACCGTACGGATGGTTTAACTGGGGTTCCTTCCGGACTGACGGCGTTAGACCGGATGACTTCAGGATGGCAGCCGTCTGACTTGGTTATTATTGCGGCTCGTCCGGCGATGGGTAAGACGGCTTTCGTATTGTCTGTTGCGCGGAATGCGGCGGTCGATCACAGTAAGCCCGTTGCGGTATTCTCCCTGGAGATGTCGTCGGTGCAATTGGTGAATCGTTTGATTGCTGGGGAAACCGAGATTGAGCAGGAAAAGCTGAAGAAAGGAAATTTAGCGGATCACGAGTGGCAACAATTACACTCACGGATTGGTCGTTTAACGGAGGCGCCATTGATTATCGATGATACCCCGGCTTTAAACGTCTTCGAATTTAGAGCAAAATGTCGACGCTTAAAAGCGCAACATGATATTCAGATGGTTATTGTCGATTACTTGCAGCTAATGCATGGTAAAGCCGAAGGAAAAGGTGGTGGTAACCGGGAGCAGGAGATTGGTAGTATTTCGCGGGCATTGAAGTCGGTAGCTAAGGAGTTGAATATTCCGGTGTTGGCGCTCTCCCAATTGAGTCGTGCGGTAGAATCAAGACCTGGTAACAGTAAACGTCCGATGTTATCCGATTTACGTGAATCGGGATCTATCGAGCAGGATGCTGATATGGTTCTTTTCTTGTACCGTCCGGAATACTATGGTTTAACGGAAGACGAAGAAGGTCGCCCGACAGCCGGTGTAGGGGAGGTTATTATTGCAAAGCACCGTAATGGTGAGACGGGAATAGTGCCGTTGAAATTTGTGGGTAAGTATGTTAAGTTCGTGGATTTAGAAGAGGATTTTGCTGGGGCTGGTGGTGACTCATTCAATAGTCCGGATAGTTTTAGTTCGGCAATGGGACCGTCAGATTCCTTTGGCGGTAGCTTTGGTGGCGGTTTTGATGGCGGTGGTGGTATTACGATGCCTTCACGCATGAACGATATGCCAGATGACGCTCCTTTTTAAGAAAGGGTTAGGCTTCTCGCGGTAGCTCCGTTTGTCTTAAAATATAGCGCCGATGCGCGCCTACCTACCGCAGGCAGGCGCGCATCGGCGGGTTTTAATAAAGCACTTGGGCGCACTTCGGTAGGCTCAATGTGACTTGTCAGCTCTGTGTCGCACTCGTAGGAAACCACTACAACCCCTTCTTTTTCGCTAGGAAAAACCAGTTTTTTTTAGTAAATTTACAACTGTTTGGGTATTACCTGTATTGGTGCTTAAAAGGTGCTGATTACCGCTCAACAAGAACGTGTCGGAAGGTTATTATGCCTGGGGAGATACGCATATTCAAAAATATTTTAGGAGAAAGATTTGGATTATTTAGCTGGATTAAATCCCTCTCAACGGGGGGCTGTAGAACAGATAAAAGGACCGGTAATGATTGTTGCCGGTGCCGGTTCGGGAAAGACACGCGTTATTACATATCGGGTTGCTCACTTGATACGTCAGGGAGTTGACCCATTCAATATATTGGTACTTACCTTTACGAATAAAGCGGCTAAAGAAATGCGGGAACGTATTATGAAAGTCGTAGGGCAGGAAGCTAAGAATATTTGGATGGGGACTTTTCACTCTGTTTTTGCACGTATCCTACGGGTGGAGGCGGAATTGATCGGTTATCCTAAAAACTTTACCATCTACGATACTGACGATTCCAAAAGCTTGCTGCGTGCGATCATTAAGGAGATGAACTTAGATGATAAGCTGTATAATGTAAACCATGTCTACGGTCGTATTTCATCTGCTAAGAATAATTTGATATCGCCACAAGAATACAATAAAAATGAAGCCATCATGGCTGAAGATATTGCCAATGGTCGGGGGCAGATCGGTCAACTTTATATGACCTATGCGCAGCGATGTTACCGCGCCGGGGCAATGGATTTTGATGACTTGCTTTTCAAGACCAATGTGCTTCTTAATAAGCATCCTGATGTGCTTCATAAATATCAGCACCAGTTTAAGTATCTGATGGTGGATGAGTATCAGGATACCAACTTTTCACAGTACCTGATCGTGAAACGCTTAGCGGCTGTCAGTGAGAATATATGTGTGGTAGGGGATGATGCGCAGAGTATCTATGCCTTCCGGGGTGCTAACATTCAGAATATCCTTAATTTTCAAAAGGATTATCCGGATGTTAAAGTTTTTAAATTGGAACAAAACTATCGGTCCACAAAAATGATTGTCAATGCGGCAAATAGTGTGATCGAAAAGAATAAAAATCAGTTAGAGAAGAATGTATTCTCAGATAACGAAGAAGGGGAGAAGATTAAGGTTGCTCGTGCTTTTTCAGATAATGAGGAAGGGAAGATCGTTGCTGAGGCTATCGCACAAGAGAAGTCCTTAAAAGGATTACAATATAAAGATTTTGCAATCTTGTATCGTACCAATGCGCAGTCACGTGCTATGGAGGAGGCTTTGCGTAAAATTGGTATTCCGTATAAGTTATATGGTGGTACTTCGTTCTATCAGCGTAAAGAGATTAAGGATTTGATCGCTTACTTCCGATTGACATTCAACCCGAATGATGAGGAAGCCTTGAAGCGTGTAATCAATTATCCGCGTCGAGGTATAGGCGATACAACCATTGAAAAGATTATGGTCACGGCAGATCAGCGTCAATTTCGCTTGTGGGATGTGGTGGTTAATGCACAGATGTTCTTGGACGGTCGAAGTGCAACAGCGGTTGGGAATTTTGGTCTCATGATCCAAAGTTTTCAAGCTTTAGCAAAGACTGGTTCTGCATTTGATGTCGCTATGCATATCGCGCAGCACTGTGGGATTCTGAAGGATTTGTATGAAGATAAATCGGTCGAAGGATTAAGTCGGTACGAGAATATTCAGGAATTACTGAACGGTATCAAGGAGTTTTCGGAACGAGAGGATATCGCTGAAAAAGGCTTGGATATTTTTATGCAGGATATTGCCTTGTTGACAAATGACGACAATGATAAGGATCCAAATGCGGATACTGTTTCGTTAATGACGATTCACTCCTCGAAGGGACTGGAATATCCTGTTGTGTTTATTGTTGGCTTGGAGGAAAATCTATTTCCTTCTCAACTGGCGCTTAATTCGCGTTCAGAGCTGGAAGAAGAGCGGCGTTTATTTTATGTTGCCGTTACCCGTGCAGAGAAGAAGTTACATTTATCATATGCCACCTCGCGGTACCGCTGGGGCACATTGAACAACTGCGAGCCGAGTCGTTTTTTGGATGAGTTAGATCCATCTTGCTTAGCGCTTGATTTTCAGCCTCGATCACCCATGACGTCCATGGATGGAGGTTTTCAGGGAGAACGTATGGCTTGGAAACAAAAGGATCAAGATACATTTACCAAGCCTAAGCCAAAGGTGATGAAGACGACTTCTATCTTACCAAAGGCACACGTACCAACCGAAGGCTTTAGTCCATCAGATACGACAGGTTTACAAGTTGGTATGGAAGTTGAGCATGAACGATTTGGTTTTGGGAAGGTCGTTAACCTGGAAGGAAATAAACAAGATATAAAAGCAACTATTTTCTTCAAAGAGTTGGGGCAGAAACAATTGTTGCTTAAATTTGCAAAACTTAGGATAGTTTAAAGAATAAAAAAAGAATTGCATCGTTTTTACGATATCTAAATAATTTATATGGAATTCGATTACAATAGTACAAGACCAAAATTAATTTTGGCTGAATATGGAAGAAATGTGCAGAATATGGTTGACTATATCTGTACGCTTCCAACCAAAGAAGAGCGTAATAGATATGCACAAGTTGTAATCGATATGATGGGGGTTTTGAATCCGCATTTAAGAGATGTTTCTGATTTTAAGCATAAGCTATGGGATCATTTACATATCATTTCTGATTTTAAAATTGATGTAGATTCACCTTACCCAGTGCCTACACGCGATGAAATTCAGCATAAACCTGACTTGTTAGACTACCCACAGCATAGAATTCGTTTTAAGCACTACGGTTTTACCGTAGAGCGAATGATTGAAAAAGCCAAGTTGATGCCGACGGTTGAGGCAAAGCAGAAGATGGCGATCTCCATCGCTAATTTCATGAAAATGGCCTATATGACGTGGAACAAGGATAGTGTGCAGGACGATCATATTATTCATGACCTAACAGAACTTTCTGGGGGCGAATTACAGTTACCAGCGGATACGGTGCTTACCAAAGTGGATTTCAAGACACCTCCTCCAGGAAGCCGTGTGAAAACGCAGGGTACAAATACCAATCAAAAAAGTAACAACAATAACAACTCGGGACACGGTCAAAGTAATAGCAACTATAAGAAACAGTATTCTGGTGGTGGCAGCGGCGGCGGCGGCAAGAAAAACTTTGTACCGAAAAAGGGTGGTTTTAAACGTTAGTTTAAAACATAGTTAATATATGGAGGGCAATTGAGAGGCGGTTTCGTTTTCCAATTGCTCTTCGTGTTTCAAAAATTAGGGCAGTATCAATTACGTTAAGTAGAAAAAAAGTATTAAATCAAAATATGAATGCATTTGAAATTATTGGAGGGAAGAAATTAAAAGGTGAGATTGTGCCTCAAGGGGCAAAAAACGAAGCCTTACAGATTTTGTCAGCTGTACTTCTTACCGAGGAGAAAGTGACGATAAGCAATATTCCCGATATTAAAGATGTGAATAAGCTTATTGACTTACTAGCGGCTTTAGGTGTTAAGGTTTCCCGTGTCAATAAAGATACGTATGAGTTCGAGGCGAAAGATATCAATATAGATTATTTTCAATCCGAAGAATTCAAACAAAAAGGAGGAAGCTTACGTGGGTCGATTATGATTGTGGGTCCGCTACTAGCACGTTTTGGGAAAGCTGCGATACCTAAGCCAGGAGGCGATAAAATAGGTCGTAGAAGATTGGATACACACTTCTTGGGCTTTGAAAAATTAGGTGCTAAGTTTGTTTACGATGCGGAAAACAACTTTTTCAATGTCGATGCGACGGAGTTGAAAGGGACATATATCTTGATGGATGAAGCATCCGTAACTGGAACGGCCAATATTGTTATGGCTGCTGTGTTAGCAAAAGGTACAACGACTATCTATAATGCAGCTTGTGAACCTTATTTGCAGCAGTTGTGTAAAATGTTGAACCGTATGGGCGCCAATATTTCCGGTATTGGATCGAACTTGTTGACGATTGAAGGTGTAGAGCGCTTGGGTGGTACGACACATCGGATGTTGCCCGATATGATTGAGATTGGTTCTTTTATTGGATTGGCAGCGATGACAGGATCCGAGATTACGATTAAAGATGTTTGTTTTAAGGAGCTCGGGATTATTCCAACAGTTTTTGCAAAGCTGGGTATTCAATTCGAACTCCGTGGAGATGATATCTTTATTCCTGCACAGGAGTCGTATGAGATTGATACATTTATTGATGGTTCCATCTTAACGGTATCTGACGCCCCATGGCCTGGATTTACACCGGATTTGTTAAGTATTGTTTTGGTGACGGCAATTCAGGCAAAAGGAAATGTACTTATTCATCAAAAGATGTTTGAAAGCCGTTTGTTTTTTGTCGATAAATTGATCGATATGGGAGCGCAAATTATCTTATGTGATCCACACAGAGCAACTGTGATTGGCTTGAAGAATCAGACTAAGTTACGTGGTATTGAGATGACTTCTCCTGATATTCGTGCTGGGGTATCGTTGTTGATCGCTGCATTGTCGGCGCAAGGTAAATCTGTGATTTATAACATTGAGCAGATTGAACGCGGGTATCAAGATATTGAGGAGCGATTGAAAGCCTTGGGAGCAGATATCCGACGGGTCGATGCGCAACCGGCACACTAACTCGTTTGTCTTTTTAGTGTTAAAATATAAAACGTAAATAGTATTTACTATAAACTATATTATTTTTGCAAAAGAATACGTTGTAACATATAATAAAAAAACAAAACAACAACATGAAAAAAATCGCATTATTAGCCATTGCTGCCTCGGTTGTATTAGCATCGTGTGCAGGTAATCCAGAAGGAAAGAAAGCCGAAACTACAGATTCAGTAGAAACTACAGCTCCAGCTGTAGAAGGTGTAGCGTATACTGTTGATGCTGCTGCATCTAAAGTAGAGTGGACAGGAACAAAAGTAACAGGTGCACACCATGGTGTTATTAATATCACTTCAGGTAGCCTAACAACGGATGCCGGAAAAATTATCGGTGGATCTTTTGTGCTTGATATGAATACAATTAGTTCGACTGATCTTGAAGGTGAATGGAAAGAGAAGTTAGATGGTCACTTAAAAAATGAAGATTTCTTTGATGTAGCAAAATTCCCTGAAGCAAAATTCGATATTACAAGTATTGCGGCAGGTGCTGCGGCTGACGATGTTAAAGTTTCAGGTAACTTGACGATTAAAGGTGTGAGTAAAAACATCTCTTTCGACGCTAAAGTGTTAGAACTTACTGATGCGGTTGTTAAGGTTAATGCAGACTTTAATATTGCACGCGAGGATTGGGGGGTAAGCTATTCAGGTAAGGAAGATGATTTGATCTCTAAAGAGATTAACTTCAAAGTTTCTCTTACAGCGAAAAAATAAACAAGCAAAGCTTGATAAAAAAAGGGTCGGTTTTCTAAACCGACCCTTTTTATTTAACCATACACTTCTGGATTTAAAATCTGTGGCATCGCAACGTCGTTACGGACAGCGACTAGGTTGCTAGCCGCTAAGAGAGCCATCTGTGTGCGCGTTTCGATAGTGGCAGAGCCAATATGAGGTAATACACAGACATTCGGCATCTTTAATAACGGATTTGTTGGTAACATAGGTTCCGGGTCTGTTACGTCAAGGCCTGCACCCCAGATTTCGCCATCTTCTAAGGCGCGTGTTAGTTCTGCTTCTTGGTGTATCTTTCCACGTGCTGTATTGATAAAAATCGCCGACTTTTTCATGCGCTTAAATGCATCAGCATTAAATATATGCGTCGTTTCCGGACTCAGGAAGCTATGGGCTGATATCACGTCGCTTTGTGTTAGTAGATCATCAAAGTTCACGTACTGCGCAGAAACTGCTTTTTCTGCCGCTTCATTTCGGCTACGGTTGTGGTAGATAATATTCATGTTGTAGGCACCTTTCGCTTTTTTAGCCATTTCAATACCTATTCTGCCCATACCGAAGATACCTAATGTCTTTCCATTGAGCTCTATTCCCAGGTCTTTCATGAATTCGAAATCTCTCCACTCGCCGTCCTTCACCTGTTGGGCGCGATAGAATGCTTTTCTAGATACTGCAAGCATCAACAAAAAGGCTGTATCTGCCGTTGCTCCGCTTAACACATCGGGTGTATTGCTAACTGCAATACCATGTTTTGTCGCTTCGGGTAATGAAATATGATCGTAACCAACGCTGGCTAGCGCAATACCTTTCAGATGTTGACAGGCGGATATGAAGTCAGCATCGAGATCTGCATGTCCAACATTGAGTAAAAGATCTGCATTCTGACAAGCAGCGATGAGCTCGGCTTTTGTCAGTAGCTTGTTTTCGGTATTAACGATTACTTCTAATCCTTCTTTTTTAAGATATGTAATACCTTCTTCGGGTATATTTCTAGATATAAATACTCTCATTTTAATTTTTTTGCTCGATTCTGATGATTCTTTCATGCTAAAATAAAGAAAATTGATGGTATTGTTGTTTTTTTGCCTTGAAACGTCATTGTGTACGTATTTTAATGTTTGTTTGGTTGTATTTTATGTTTGTTTTTATTGTTTTTGTAATTTTTGTTCATTTTTAATGTATTGTTTTTGGTTTATTTGTGTTTTTGTTGTTTATTTTTTAAAATAAAAATTGTTTTTATTTTAAAAAATACACTATAATTGTGTTATAAAATCATATAAAATATGTCAACACATCAAAAAAAATCTATTTTTCCGTTTGTTTTAATGGTTGTATTGGTAATTGTGGCTTTTTTTTATCCTTCTTTACCTCATAATACGAATGAGTATGTTTATAACTCGGCAGATATTGCCTGGATGTTGTCTTCTACAGCGTTGGTTTTGATAATGACGCCTGGTTTGGCATATTTTTATGGAGGTATGGTAAAAAAGAAGAATGTTATTTCAACAATGCTTCAAAGTTTCATCTGTATGGCCGTCATTGCGGTATTGTGGGTGGTCTTTGGTTTCAGTTTGGTGTTTGGGAAGTCTCTGGGGGGGATTGTCGGTGATCCACGAACCTTTTTTATGTTTAATCATGTGTTGGATCATGCGCCTTGGGATGGAGCGCCTACTATTCCTTTTACACTCTTTGCGATGTATCAGTTGAAATTTGCCATTATTACTCCCGCCCTCATTACCGGAGCATTTGCGGAGCGGATTCGTTTTACTTCTTATATCTTGTTTATCTGTCTGTTTTTTGTTTTTATTTATGCCCCTCTGGCTCATGCTACATGGCATCCGGATGGGATTCTCTTTAAGATGGGGGTTTTAGATTTTGCCGGTGGTACTGTTGTGCATATGTCTGCAGGATTAACAGCATTGGCATCCGCTATATACTTGAAACAAGGTAAACAATTTAAAGAGCATACACCGGCACGCATTACTTATGTCTTACTCGGGACAGGTATGCTTTGGTTCGGTTGGTTTGGTTTTAATGCGGGTTCGGCTTTTGGTGCATCACAACTGGCTGCAACAGCATTGGCGACGACCACGGCTGCTTCGGGTGCCGCAGCACTGATGTTCATTCTGTTTGATGCTGCACGTGGAAAGAAGCCATCGGCGATGGGGACCTGCATAGGTGTCGTTATTGGATTGGTTGCAATTACGCCAGCGGCAGGCTTTGTTTCCGTGCCTCACTCCATTGTGATCGGTGCTGTAGCTGCTATTATAAGCTCTTTATTAATAGAATGGCGTACAAAATCTAACCTAGATGATACCTTGGATGTATTTCCTAGTCATGGCGTCGGTGGAATGGTTGGTATGGTGCTTACCGGCGTTTTTGCACATTCTTCAATCAATAGTGCGGTGGAAACAAATGGACTTTATTACGGGGAAAGTTCATTGTTTCTCGCCCACATAATTGGCCTGATCGGAGCTACGGTTTTTATTCTAGTGATGGCTTTTGTACTCCTCAAGGCAACGGATATGATTACACCACTGCGCGTTAGTGAGCTAGAAGAGGAGGAAGGTTTGGATCTTTCACAACATGGAGAACGGTTATAAAAGTATTACTTTCCAAACCAAATTATGATAGAGCCACTTTCGAGTGGCTTTTTTTTCTACCATACTCAATTATAATTGCTTATAAAAGCATTTTTATCTAAGTTTGCAAATTAGAAATATTGGATAAAAACATGTATGAAGCATATACGTAATTTCTGTATCATCGCACATATCGACCATGGGAAAAGTACTTTGGCCGATAGATTATTAGAGTATACAAATACCATCACGCAGCGGGAGGCGCAAGCACAATTGTTGGATAACATGGATTTGGAGAGAGAGCGGGGGATAACAATTAAGTCGCATGCCATTCAGATGGAGTATACACAAGATGGACAGCCGTATATCTTGAACTTGATTGATACACCTGGACACGTTGATTTTTCGTACGAAGTTTCTCGTTCGATTGCTGCTTGTGAAGGCGCTCTGCTTATTGTTGATGCCTCGCAAGGTATTCAGGCACAGACGATTTCCAACTTGTATTTAGCGTTGGAGCACGATTTAGAGATCATCCCTATTCTTAATAAGATGGACCTTCCGGGCGCTATGCCGGAGGAAGTGAAAGACCAGATTGTGGAATTGATCGGCGGTAAACGAGAAGATATTATTCCAGCATCAGGAAAGACTGGTATGGGAATTCCTGATATCTTGCGCGCTATTGTGGAGCGTGTGCCTGCACCTGTTGGCGACCCGGACGCTCCTTTACAAGCATTGATCTTCGACTCTGTGTTTAATTCCTTTCGCGGAATTATGGCTTATTTCAAGGTGGAGAATGGTGAAATCCGTAAGGGTGACAAAGTAAAATTTGTCGCTACAGGCAAGGAGTACTTTGCAGATGAGATAGGCACGTTGAAATTAAATCAGGTGCCTAAAGAAGTGATTAAGACGGGAGATGTAGGTTATATCATATCCGGAATTAAGGAAGCGCGTGAGGTGAAGGTCGGGGATACGATTACGCATCGTGAGCGTCCTTGTGCTTCAGCGATTCAAGGTTTTGAGGAAGTGAAGCCGATGGTATTCGCGGGTATTTATCCAGTGGATACCGAGGATTACGAAGAATTGCGTGAATCCATGCACCGATTACAGTTGAATGATGCTTCACTAGTTTTTGAACCTGAATCATCGGCAGCTCTAGGTTTTGGTTTCCGTTGTGGTTTCTTGGGAATGCTTCACATGGAAATTATCCAAGAACGTTTGGAACGTGAATTCAATATGACCGTTATCACAACGGTTCCCAACGTATCTTATAAAGCCTTTTTATCAAAAGATAAGGAAGAGATAACGGTACATAATCCTTCGGATTTACCGGATCCTAGTAAATTAGATTTTATTGAGGAGCCCTACATTAAGGCCAATATCATTACGAAGGCTGAATTTGTTGGTCCCGTTATGTCTTTGTGTATCCAGAAAAGGGGAACGA
Organism: Sphingobacterium psychroaquaticum; assembly: GCF_004421025.1. NCBI lineage: Bacteria > Pseudomonadati > Bacteroidota > Sphingobacteriia > Sphingobacteriales > Sphingobacteriaceae > Sphingobacterium > Sphingobacterium psychroaquaticum. The sequence continues at coordinate 1,472,073 of NZ_CP038029.1, forward strand.
TTGTAAACCAATCGTATCTTACATCAGACCGTGTTGAATTGGTCTTTGAGATGCCGATGGGGGAGATTGTATTCGATTTTTATGATAAATTGAAAACAATTTCTAAAGGGTATGCCTCTTTCGATTACCACCAAATTGGTTACCGCCAGTCGGATCTTGTAAAATTAGATATTCGCTTAAATGATGAACCTGTGGATGCTTTGTCATCCTTGATTCACCGTAGCAATGCGTATGATTTCGGTAAAAAGATTTGTGAGAAGTTGAAAGAGTTATTACCGAGACAACAGTTTGAAATTCGTATTCAGGCATCTATTGGTGCGAAGATCATTGCCCGTGAAACGATTTCTGCTTTGCGTAAAGATGTAACCGCTAAATGTTACGGTGGTGATATCTCCCGTAAACGTAAGCTCTTGGAGAAGCAGAAAAAAGGTAAAAAACGTATGCGCCAGGTAGGAAATGTGGAGATTCCACAATCCGCTTTTATGGCTGTACTTAAGTTGGATTAATTTATTAAAATATACGAAACCCATATATTTAACCACGTAATACTAAACATGAATTTACTAGACGGAAAGCTCGTATCGGCTAAGATTAAAGAAGACATCAAAGTAGAGGCAGCAGCATTTACAGCGGCTTCAGGGCGCAAGCCGCATTTGGTCGCTATCTTGGTGGGGAACGATGGTGGTAGTGAGACCTATGTAGCGAGTAAAATGCGCAATTGTGAGCTTGTTGGATTTGATTCGACCAATATTCGATATGATGTCGATATTACGGAAGAGCAGTTAATTGCAAAAATTAAGGAAATCAATGTAGACCCTACTATTGATGGACTGATCGTGCAGTTGCCTTTACCGAAACATATTGATCCGGATAAAATAACGGAAGCAATTGACTACCGGAAAGATGTGGATGGTTTTCATCCGATCAATCTCGGACGCATGCAACGGAACTTGCCTTGTTTTATTCCTGCAACACCGTATGGTATTTTATTGATGTTAGCACATTATGGCATTGACACGGCAGGTAAGAAAGCGGTGGTCGTAGGACGTAGTAATATTGTGGGGTCTCCGATGAGCATTTTGTTGGCACGCAACAGTAATCCTGGAAACTGCACGGTAACTTTAACACATAGCCGTACGCAAAACTTAGCGGAAGAAGTGTTACAAGCTGATATTATCGTTGCTGCAATAGGAAAGAAAAATTTTGTGACTGCGGATATGGTAAAGCCGGGTGCTATCGTTATTGATGTAGGTATCAATAGAGAAGATTCAACGGAGACAAAATCAGGCTTTAAATTATATGGTGACGTAGATTTTGATAATGTAGCAGAGAAAGCTTCATGGATCACGCCGGTACCAGGTGGAGTAGGCTTGATGACGATTGTTGGTCTTTTGAAAAACACGTTGGAAGCAGCTAAAGGAACGATTTACGGGTAAATCTTTGTGAGGATTTTTTACTTAAGATATTCTTTTTATAAACATTTAAATTAATAGAGAAATGAAAAAAATCGTATTATCAGCATTTGTTGCATTAGCTTTGGTAGCTTGTAACAACACAAACACTTCTACAGCAACACAAGCAGATTCTGTAGCAACTGAAGCCGGTCATGAAGGACATAACCATGCCGAAGGTCATGAAGGTCACGATCATGAAGGACATGTACATGGTGCGGTAGATGAGGGTGTTGCAGCGGCAGAAGCAAAAGCAGCACAAGCAAAGGCTGACCTTGAAGCAGCAATTAAGAGCGGCGATAAGAAAGCACAAGAAGCAGCGCAAAAGGCAGCTGACGAAGCAAACTCTGCTTTAGAAAAAGTAAAGGCAACTGTGAAAGAGGCCGGTGAGAAGGTAGAGCATGGCGTTGGCACTGCTGTTGATGCAACGAAAGATGCTGCTAAAGCAACGGGTGCAGCAGTAGAGAAAGCCGCCGATAAAACAGCGGATAAAGCGAAAGAAGTAACAGGTGAAGCAAAGGAAAAAGTAAAAAACCTTAAAGACGCCTTGAAAAACTAAGCGTTTCCGCGTTTAGTTGTTTTATATTCGTCATTGCGATGAGCGTAGCGAAGAAGCAACCTTCATAGGTTGTTTCGATGTGATATCTCTTCGCAATGACGTTTTTTTGTTTGACAGATTTAAAGTATACCTACGTTATAGCGTATGAATGATATAAAAAATACCCTAAGAGCGCAATGTATGGCACATACGGAATTGCGTATTCAGGAAATTGTACTAGCGATGGAACAGGCACAGGAATCGTTAGAAAGTGATACGAAGAGTAGTGCAGGGGATAAATATGAAACGTCACGGGAGATGATTCAACAGGATCTTACCCGTTATCAAGGACAGCTTCTCCATGCGAAGAAAGACCGTGTTATATTGGAGCAATTGGATCCGCTTCAGACAACCGGTACAATCGTGCTGGGATCATTGGTTACGACCAATAAGGCAGCATATTTTATGGCTATCAGTTTAGGCAAGTTACACGTGGAAGGTCACGATTATATAGCGATCTCGGCAGCCTCGCCCATTGGGCAATTGTTTATGGGCAAGCAGGTCGGAGATGTGATTGATTTCAATGGTGCAAAACAGCAAATTCTTGCTGTTTTGTAATAGGATTTTCTTTATTCGTAAAACAATTGCTGAAAATCTTTGTTTAAGTCTGTATGAAATTGTTCTAACATTTTATGAAAAAAGGATTATTATGAACTTAAGAAAAGATTTTATGGTTCTAGCGGTTGCTGGAGCGTTAGCGTTGTCTTTCAGCGCATGCAAATCCAAAATTTCGGATGCTGATCTGAAAGCTAAAGTCGAAACCGTTACATCGACGCACCCTGGGGTTGCGGTGGATGTTAAAGAAGGTGTTATCACACTTTCGGGCACCGTCGGCTCGGAAGCAGAAAAGACGGCTTTGGCGGAGACCATCAAAGCTTTGGATGCTAAGCATACGAAGAACCTAGTTAATGACGTTATTGTAGAGACGGCCCCGCCAATTACGGTAAATACCGTAGATGCGGATTTAATCCCGAAAGTAGTGGACGCAACTAAAGATTTTCCTTCGGTAAAAGCAGAGGTGAAAGATGGGGTTATTACCGTAACCGGTACATTAGAACAAGCGCGCGTACAAACATTGAAAATGGCCTTGGATGCACTGAATCCAAAAAAGGTAGATATGGTTGGTTTAACAGTTAAGTAACAAATTAAGCTTTATTGGTATGGCATTACAAGATAAATATAAAGTATTATTGGATACGGCTTCGGCTTCCGGGATTTCAGATTTGCAGTATGCGGAACAAGATGGTGTTTTACAAATTCGTGGAACTGCACCCAATGCAGATGTGAAAAATAAATTATGGGATGTCTATAACCAAATAGATCCTAATTTCTTGACAGGGGATGTTGTGATGAATGTCGACGTTTCATCCGCTGTTGTGGGAAGTCAGGTTCGCGTCATTACGCAAGATGGTAATTTAAATATCAGAAAAGGTCCGGGTACGGATCAACCGATTGTTGGTAAAGCGGCTAAGGGTGAGGTAATCACATTGATTAGCCGTGCTAACGATCAATGGTGGTTGGTTCGCACAAATGGTGGTGGCGAAGGATACTGTTATGCGCAGTATTTGGAACCAGTTGGGTAGAGCTTTCCTTTATCCATGCGATTGACTGCTTTGGCGGTAAATTATACTTTTTTTATGAGAGAAAAGCTAGGATAAAAATCCTAGCTTTTTATGTTGCATGGCCGTTTATATTTCATCGAGACGGAAAGTCTCTTTTAATCGAATTCCTTTTTCAGTGTGCTGTAATGTACAGCATTGATTGACTGAGTCGTGTTCTAGAAAAAGGATATATTCTTGATCTACGATTTCTGTCCAATAATCTTGTCGCTCTGCCATGGTGGTCAGCGGGCGGACATCATAACTCATCACATAAGGAAGTGGGATATGTCCGACAGAAGGCAATAGATCTGCCATATAAAGGATAGTTTTTCCTTTGTAAGATAGCTGTGGCAACATCATGGCTTCGGTGTGTCCATGTGCGTAACGTATGGTAATGTCGGGTGCATAGGAAGCTCCTTCCGTCAAGAACTGCAATTGACCACTCTCTTGAATGGGGAGGATATTCTCCTTCAAAAAAGAAGCTTTCTCTCTTGGGTTTGGATCGATTGCCCAATTCCAATGTTGTTCATTACTCCAATAGACTGCGTTTTTAAAAGCAGGGATCAGCCGATCACCATCCCGTTTGATGGCGCCTCCGCAATGGTCAAAGTGTAGGTGGGTCAGGATAATATCTGTAATATCATCCCGATGGAAACCTAATTTATGCAACGATTTGTCCAGGGTGTCGTCGCCATGCATGTAATAGTGGCTGAAAAATTTATCATCTTGTTTGTCGCCAATCGCAGTGTCGACCAACGTCAATCGTTGTCCATCTTCAATCAGTAACAATCGGTTGGCCCATGTACATAAATTCCGTTCATCGGCGGGGTTGGTTTTTTGCCATATAGACTTTGGAACCACGCCAAACATGGCGCCTCCATCAAGCTTAAAAAATCCGGTATCAATGCTATATAGTTTCATCCTTTACGTGTTTTAGTGTGAACTGTTGTAATGCCGTAAAAGCAGGGTGTTGCCGCTCTCTTGGATACGCCAGTATAATCTCCGTTGTAATAGCTATGTTATCCAAAGCTAGGAAATTTATAGCCAAATGTTGGTATTGTTTCCTGACGGATTGAGGAACAACACTTATTCCGATATTATGATGTACTAATTCCAAAATGGATGATATATTATTGCATTCATGTCGAATGGTAGGTGAGAAGCCCATGCGGGAACAATAGGATAATGCGGCATGGTGGTACCAAGGTGCATAATCAGCATTGTACGTGATAAAGGGAGTTCCATGTAATTCGGAAAACGTGCTGGGTAGTATAAAGTCCTGTGCGTAGGCAAGACAGAATTTATCGTGATAAAGATGTTCTACCTCGAGTTGTGGTGCGGTAATCGGTGCACGGAGAATCCCAATGTCGAGCTTTCCATTGATAAGGGCTATTGTTTGCCGTTCGGTAGAAAGCTCATATAGTTTTGTTTGAAGGTAAGGAAAGGTTTGCTGTATATCTTGGACGAGTAATGCTAATTTATGTTTATCGATAGCACTGATATATCCGATGTTTATCTCCCCACTCAATGCCTCATGGATTCGGGTGGTTTTGACTTGTGCGTTGCTAAGCTGATCGAGGATTGTCTGGCATTCGTCTCGAAAGTATTTGCCCGCGTTGGTTAAAGCGACACGTTTGTTATCTCGGGTGAAAAGTTGTGCCCCGATTTCTTCTTCGAGCTCTTTGATTTGTCGGCTAAGAGGAGGTTGCGATATATAAAGACGTTGTGCTGCACGTCCAAAGTGTAGCTCCTCGGCGAGGGTGAGGAAATACCGAATATGTCTTAGTTCCATACCTATTAAGTATTATTGTATGATAAATATAGTATTTTTTAAGTATTAATATACTGCTTAGCTTTGAGAAAAGAAAAAACAATGAAATCGACATTATTGGAAATAGAACAACGCTTTGATGCTGATGTGGAGCGTTTTTCGAATTTAGAAACAGGCCAACAGACAACGTTGGATGCGGCTTTCAACATGGAATTGATTACTACGTCTATTGCACGAATGTACCCGCAACCTATCCGTGTTCTGGATATTGGTTGTGGAGCGGGGAATTACATGGTGAAGTTATTGCAAAAGAAGAAATCTATAGATATCACCTTGGTAGATTTAAGTCAGCCGATGCTGGACCGCGCTTTAGCACGAGTTGGGGCGGTCAACGCGGGAACGACGGACGCGCTTAAAGGAGACTTCCGGACTATCGATTTGAAAGAAGGTGCGTATGATGTTATTGTGACGACTGCGGTACTTCATCATTTACGTGACGATGCCGACTGGACGGATAGTTTTGGACGGTTATATCGTTTGTTGAAGCCAGGCGGCAGCCTTTGGGTATTTGATTTAATCCAACAACATACGGCGGCTTTGCAGGATTATATCTACAAGGATCTCTACGGTACGTATTTAACCGGATTGAAAGACGAAGCTTATCGGGATGCCGTATTTGCCTATATTGAAAAAGAGGATAGCCCTCGTAGCTTAGTTTATCAATTGGATCTACTTCGTTCGGTTGGCTTTAGCACCGTGGATATTCTCCATAAGAATCTATGCTTTGCCTCGTATGTGGGAATGAAGTAATAAAAAGGGCGGTTTTGAAAAACCGCCCTTTTTATCTATTAGTGTGAACTTAAGTTCTTTGCTTTTTCTTCATCGAAATTCGCTTCAAGCTCGGCTAGTTTTTTCTTGCCATAAGCCATTTTGGTGATCACGTAGAACAACACGGGAATAATAAAGATTCCCATTAATGTTGCTGCCATCATCCCACCGAATACGGTCCAGCCAATTGTTTGGCGAGAGAACGCGCCCGCTCCCGTAGAGAGCATCAAAGGAATAATCCCTAAGATAAAGGCAAATGAAGTCATGATAATTGGTCGTAACCTAAGCTTGACGGCATCTAATGTTGCATCGAGCAAAGGCATTCCGATATCCACCCGTTCTTTCGCAAACTCGACGATCAGGATCGCATTTTTTGCCGCCAAACCAATGATGGTTACCAAACCAATCTGCGCATAGATGTTGTTATCCAATGCTGGGATAAACAAGAGTGTCAGGATCGCTCCAAAGATACCAATCGGCACCGATAATAAGATGGAGAACGGAACCGACCAACTCTCGTATAATGAGGCCAATAAAAGGAATACAAAGACAATACACAGCGCGAAGATCATCACGGTCATATTACCTGATTGTTTTTCCTGTAATGATAAGCCCGAGAAGTCATAGCCGTAACCGTTCGGTAGCGTTTGTGCAGCAACTTCTTCGAGTGCGCGTAACGCATCTCCAGAACTATATCCAGGAGCGGCGGAACCACTAACCTCGATACTTCTAAAGATATTATAGTGATTAATGATGGAAGGATTTTGTACTAACTCCCATGTTACCAAACTACTTAACGGTACGGAGGCACCGTTTAGATTCTTAACATACAATTTGTTGATGTCTTCGATATTCATACGGAAATCTTGCTCCGCTTGTGTTACTACACGGAAGTTACGTCCGTAGCGCGTGAAATCATTAATATAAGCGGAACCTAAATAAGCCGAGATCGTACTGTAGACCGATGATACCGGCACCGCCATTTTCTTCGCTTGTTCTCTATTAACAGAAATCTTAAAGTTTGGCGAATTCGAGTTAAATAGGGTATAGGCCATTCCAATTTCTGGACGTTGGTTTGCCGCTGCCAGGAATTTACCTACGACACCTTCAAATTCTTTGATATCTACGGTCTGGTGATCCTGAATTAGGAGAGAGAAACCTCCAGATGTACCTAATCCAGGAATCGCTGGTGGAGTTACCGCAAGTACACGCGCTTTATCATACCCACGATATTTACCCATAATCGCACCCGTAATATCAGCAGCTGTACGTTTCCGATCTTTCCATGGTTTCAACGACACAAAGAGTGTGGCACCATTGGATTTAAAGGATCTGTTTAAGATGTTGATACCCGATATGAGGGTGATATGTTCAATCTCTGGATAGTCTTTCCGGAATTGTGTTTCTAGTTCGTTCAACACCACTTCGGTTCTAGCGGCAGAAGATCCTTCCGGTAGTGTAACCCCAGCAAAGAATGATCCATTGTCTTCTGTTGGAATAAAGCCTGTAGGTTTAGTCTTGAACATATAGCCTGTTCCAACGAAAACACAAAGGAGGATAATTAATGCTAATGGTGCTTTTTTGATACAGGCCTTTACACCGTTCGAATACTTGTGGGTAACACGAGCAAACCAAAGGTTAAACTTATAGAAAAATTTGTTTAGACCTTTTGCATTCTCGTTTACCGATGTTGGTTTCAAGAGTAACGAACACAGGGCAGGAGTTAATGAAAGGGCTATAAATGCCGATATCATAACCGATACCGCAATGGTTATGGCGAACTGCTGATAAAGTTTACCTACCATTCCTGGAATAAAACCTACTGGAATAAACACCGCCGCCAAGATTAAGGCGATCGCAATTACCGGCGCGGTGATGTCGTGCATGGCTCTGCTCGTTGCTTCTTTAGCACTCATTCCATAATGGTCGATATAGTGCTGTACGGCCTCTACCACAACAATGGCATCATCCACTACGATACCGATTGCCAGTACGAATGCAAGTAGGGTAAGGTTGTTGATGGAGAATCCAAATAAACTAAAGAAGATAAATGTACCAACGATAGATACCGGGATAGCAAGTACCGGAATTAATGTTGCACGCCACGATTGTAAGAAGAAGAACACCACGAGCGTAACCAAAATCAAGGCTTCGACAAGGGTATGTATAACCGATTCGATAGAAGCGTTGACTACGGAAATTGTTTCATATCCTACGACGTAGTCTACATCTTCAGGGAATGATTTTTTCAGCCCTTCTAAGGCGCTGTATATACCGTCAGCTGTTTCCACAGCGTTACCACCTGGTGTTTGCGATATCATCATACCGGTTGATCGCATACCATCCGTTTTAGTGGTTGTGGAATAACTAAACTGACCTAATTCAACACGTGCCACATCTTTTAGTGTCACGATAGAACCATCGGTATTGGATTTAATAATAATTTCTTCAAAATCCTGAACCGATGAAAGATCAGAGTCTGTAATAACAGGATACTCAAAAACCTGAGAGCTTTGTTGCGGTGGAGCCCCAACGGATCCGCCTGGAATTCTTAAGTTTTGCTCGGAAATTGCGCTCGAAACATCCGCTGGCGTAAGATTTAAGGCTGTCAGCTTGTTTGCATCTAACCATACACGCATGGAGAACGGTTGACCGAAAGCGGTCACATCACCCACACCTTTTACACGCATAATCGCATCTTTGATGTATAAGTTGGCGTAGTTGGCCAAGAACTTATCGTCCCGTGTTCCTTTAGGAGAAACCAAGGATACCAACATCAAGATATCGGTGTTTGCTTTACGAGTGGTGACCCCTAAACGACGAACAGCCTCTGGAAGGGATGGTTCGGCAATACCTACACGGTTCTGAACATCAAGTGTAGCAATATCAATATCGGTACCTACTTCAAAGGTTACGGTGATACTGGATTGTCCGTTGGATGTACTGTTGGATGACATGTAGATCATTCCTGGCGTACCGTTAATCTGACTTTCGATAGGCGTGGTTACCGTTTGTTCCACAGTTTGCGCATCAGCACCTGTATAGTTTGCTGTAACGGTTACCGTTGGTGGGGCAATGGTTGGATATTGACTGATTGGCAACGTCATAATCGAAATCGTACCTATAATCATGATTAATATAGATATTACGATTGCGGTGACGGGCCTTTTTATAAATACTTCTGATATCATATTCTTTTTTTCTGAAAGTGTTTGTCATCAAGGGCTATCAAACCCCCTTTCAATAGCGTTTTGACTGCTCGGGTTACCCGAGATCATGACGCCTGTTTTATGTACGTTGTTACACGCTATTTCTGTGGTTGTTGCGGTGCGCCTTGTGGTGCATTCTCAACAAGCTTAGCGCCAGTTTTAACATTCATTACACCGTCGACCACAATTTTTTCGCCGGCTTGAACGCCACTGGTCACCACCACTTTGTCGTCAACCTTTAGACCAAGTTCCACGGCACGCTGCTCGGCTCTGCTGCTGTCATTAACCACATACACATTGTATACACCTAGCTGATCTTGAACCGCTTTAAATGGAATAAGCAATTGTTCGGACGAAGAAGTGCTTTTTACAATCATGGTGAGGTTCATACCGGCACGTAAGATGTTTTGCGCATTGTTGAAGGTGGCGCGTACTTTGATTGTTCCCGTTGTTGGATCCACGGCTCTATCCATAGTAGAGATGCGGCCTTGAGCAGGGTATGAAGTACCATCAGGGAGTACAACTGTAATCTCGGTACTTGCGCGACCAGCCTGGTAGGCCGCAAATTCTGCAATTTCTTTTTCACTGATCTGGAACTCTACAGCGACAGGGTCGATGGAGCTTACCGTATTCAACGAGGTGGATGGAGAAACCAATGCACCTGTACGTACTTGAGAAATACCAACAGCACCAGAGAATGGGGCGCGAATTGTAGAACGCTGCAAGTCCGTTTGCGCAGCTGTCAATGCCGCCTGTGCGGCTTGGACTTGAGCTTTTTGGTTATTTACATCGGTGATCGCATAGTCTAAAGTTTGTTTCGCAATCGCGTCACGCTCGGCAAGCGTTTGATAACGCTGCAGATCTTTTTCTACACGCTGTAGGTTTGCTTTAGAAATTGCCAAAGAGGCTTTCGCCTGGTCAACAGCTGCTTGGTAGCGCACACGATCTATTTCATACAAGGCTTGACCTTTGGAAACAAAGGCGCCATCACTTACATATATCTTGGTAACATAACCGCTAACTTCTGCTCTGATCTCGGTCTCTTGTAACGGGACAACGCTGGCAGGGTAGCTTTTTAATCCGGATACGATCTGTTGTTCAACTGTTCCGAAAGAAACAGGAACAGCAATCTCGCCTTGAGCCGCCGCAGCCTGTTGCTGTTTTGAACTGTCTTTAGATCCACAAGATTGCCATAGCAGTCCTGAACCTATAACTAATGCTGAAAATAAAAACTTCTTATTCATGTTTCTTGTAAATTTCGAGGGTTAGAAGGGTTTGTTTCTTAATTCGTGATATTCACTGTACCTAATGCTTTTTGGATATCAAGCTTGCTTGATAATACAGCATAAAGGGCGTTCAAATAGTTTAATTGACTTGTCTTTAAATCTGTTTCGGCAGTCATCAGTTCTAAATATGTTTTGACACCGGCATCGTATTGTAACTTAATGGTGTTGTATACCTCCTCAGACAATTCCATATTCGCCTTTGAGTTGCGCCATTCATTCATGTTCGCCCGATAGCTTGCCATAGCCGCCGAATATTCAGTACTGATCTTGTTTTCCAAATTCTTTAAGTCCCATTCGATGCGTTCTTCTTGAAGTTCTGATTTGCGCAATTCCTGGATACGCTTAGTTCCTGTAAAGATCGGAAGCTTCAAGGATAGCCCAACTGAAGAATTCGGAAAGTTATCACTGTAAAGCTTGCTGAATTTATCATCGCGGTAATTTAACCCGTAGTTTGCATAGGCTCCAAGGGTGGGTAAAAAATTCCATTTTTGATATTGGGTGTTCAGCTTCTGGATTTCTTTAAGCGTTTGAATTTGTTTGTATTCTACCCGGTTTGCGATATCCAACAATTCCGTCGTATCCAATAGAATATTTTGTTCCAGAGCTTGATTAACAAAAGACAGGCTCAGTGGTTCACTCGTATTCATGCCCAGCAGCATCTTTAAGTAGTCGTATTTATATTGCCTACTTTCATGTGCCGACTTGAGCTGAGCATTACTGTTGTTTAACGATATCTGTGCTCTTTTATAATCCGTTTTATCGACTAATCCCACTTCATAGCGCGAGTTCGCTTCACTGTATTGACGTTTTAGACGAACAATATTTTCGTTGATGATCTTAATGGACTCTTCCGATGTGAGGATGTCGTAATAGGCTTTGCTGACATCCACAACGGTCGAAATTCGTGTGCTTTCGATATTCAGATTATTCTGTTGACGAATAAACTTTGCGGCACGGGAGGCTTGAAACAGTTGAGGACTAATAATCTGTTGATCCGCCTGAATCGTTAATCCGCTGGTATTCTTCTGTCCCATAGTAATGGTTTGACCACTGATAACCGTGGTCGGTAGTTGAATATTATGAACTAAACTACCTGTCGCATTGATCTGTGGAAACCACCCCGATAAGGCGGATGCGATTTCACGCTCTCCAATTTCTTTATCAATTGTGGCTTGTTTGAGTTCAATCTTGTTGCTTAAGGCGTAGTTGATTAACTCGTTTAATGTGGCATTTTCGTTTAATTTGCTTCCTTGATTATTTGTTTGTGCTTCTGCAAAACTTACAAAACAAGAAGCAATAGATAAAAATAAAGCAGCTTTCTTGAATCTCATATTATTGATTTTTAATACCATTCCAAATAATTTCAATTAAATCTTTTCGATCTTGCTTGTCCACGGGCACCATTCTGTAAACAATACCCTTGACATGTGAAGTAGCTGATCCAATAAAAAGTGATATGAATACCGTGAAACTCACTTTTTGAATAACTTCCGTTTTAATACCTTCTTCATAGAAATCTAACATATGGTTTGCACCATAATAGCACGGACTTTTAGACTGCACTACAAGTTCATAATAGGGGGAAGAGTAAAATTGTTCTATAAACCTAAAGATTTCTTTATTAGCGATATAGTACTCTATTAACCTGTCCCAAATATAGAAGAACTTGTCTTGGTAAGAAAGATCCTTATCAAAGTTGAATATATGTTCGTTTGTTCTTTCGCGGCAGTATTTAAAAAGCTCTAAGATTAGTTCGTCCTTTGATGCAAAATAATGATAGATGGTTCCTGCAGCCACATTCGCATGAGTCGCAATTTGACTCATAGGAGCACCGTGGAAACCATGCTCATGGATTAAATGTAGGGCGCTTTCAAAAATAGCTTCCTTTTTGTCTGGACTGACGTTGTTTTTCATGTTTTATTATCCTTCTTAACAAGTTGTTCGTTGCCAATTTGCTGTGTAGGTCTAGGATTTTCAACAGGCAATTGAACGTTCATTCGGTTGCAAATGTAGTGAAATTATTTACGCGCATTTGTCAAAGATTTGTTATAAATCAATATGTTCCCAGGAAGATTACTAGGGATTGAGGAGAATGGGAGGGTATAATGTTAAGTTTTTGTTAAGTTTTGAAAATCGCTTTGATTGTGCTGTTAGGCGTGTTACCTTTGTAGTATCATAATTTAGGTTTATAATTGGTTAGTAAAGGTTTCCATTCTCCCCGTTTGGAAACCTTTTTTTTATGCTCCTAGTAAATACGATGATCTACCAACGGCGAATTAGTAACAAGTAAAAGGTTCGTCCGAGCTAGAAGATCAAATCAGCGGTTAGTGATCGGATAGACAAGAAAGACACAAAATCTAGCGGTGCTGAGCCCTTCGGGTTTGTGTTTCTACAAGACCCAACTACGATCCACCAACTATGGTCTCCTCCCTAATCACAGGAAGCGATGTTTTTAGCGACTTCCTCTTGCGTATAGGTTGTTGTACTATTCCCGAATGTTGTCGTTACATAGGTCAGGATATAAGCAATCTCGACATTATTCAGTTGTGGAATGCCCGGCATTTCATTGTCAAACTTTTTTCCCGACACTTCAATCGATCCTTTCATACCATTTTTTACGATACATGCCAACTGGCTGCGATGTTTGTTCAAGAAGATAGAGTCCGTTAATGGAGGGTATAGTTGTCCGAGTCCTTCGCCTTTCGCGCCATGACAATTTTGGCAGTGCGTGGTATAGAGTTTTTGGCCATTTACGGCATATTGGGCCGTTTCTATACTTACATTAGGCTGACATGCCTGAATAGTAATAAGCACGCCGATAAGCGTGCTTATTAGAAGAGATGAAAGAAATAATTTACGCATACGTATTTTCTTTTATTTCTCTTGTAATAGGATTTCTAAGTCTGTAAACAATTGGGCGACCTGCTCCTCATTGGTGCCATCGTAAGCCCCACGAATGTGTTTATCTTTATCAACAAGCACTAAGTATCCTTGGTGATCGTATCCACCGGGAACCGATGCATCTTCTTTGGTGTAGACTAAGTATTGATCCGCAAGACCATAAATGTCCTTTTTACTTCCTGTGACGAATTGCCACTGTTCATTTGTGACACCTAGTTTTTGTGCGTACGCCTTTAAAACACTTGGTGAATCAAATTTGAAGTCGATACTGTGCGAAAGAAAAGAAACGCGATCATCACCTTTGTATTTTTCGTATACCTTTAACAGGTTACGCTGCATGGTCGGGCAGATACTTGGGCAGTGGGTAAAAAAGAAATTTGCGATGTAAACCTTGTTGTCAAATGCCTTCTCTGTAAGAAGGACACTGTCTTGGTTAAGGAATGAGAAACTTGGAATACGATGATAAATCGTATCGGTGATAGTTTTTCCATCCACGATCTTTTCTTCGATATCTGGTTCTCCAATGTAAGGCAGTTTTTTATCTGCTTTGGGAGCACATCCAACGATTGCAGCAAAAAAGAAGAGGCTCAGTAAACTTTGTTTTATCGCTATTTTCATTATTTTTTTGTGAAAGGCGCTAATATTCTATTGGCATCCGATGTAACTTTTTCAAACTCCGTTTTTAAGTCTGAAATACGTTTTATTTCTGCTTTTTGATATTCCGTATCTGTACTATCTGTAGTGTACTCGTGCATCCACACCATCATCTTGTCCGTTGCCTGTTCGAGGTTATCTTTTAAGGTAGATAGTTCGGTGCGCGTTGCAACGGTATCCAATGTCGGGTTGTCTGTTTTTAGGACCGCAAGATTTGTTAACAGTGAATCGATAACGACAGTATGCTTATCAAAAGTAGAAATCTGTGGCATAATTTCATCGTGTACCTCGATTGCTTTAGCGGAAAGCTCTTGCGGGTTGTTTTCTACATCTTTTGCCTTTTGTTGGCAGGAACTGATGGCAACTACTGTTGTGAGTGCAATAGCGCTTAACATTAACTTTTTCATATGTCTGATTTTATGTAGGGTTGGTGAGTTTGGGTATTGAGTGTAGAGAAATCAAAACCTAAATCTCGGATATAAATTTCGTTCTGCGACTGCGCGCATAGTAAGCCGTCTTTATCGAAGATATCAATAACGAAGGTCTTTACCACCTTTCCGTTGTTTTTAACGTCGGCCAGAGCGCTCGAGATATCTTCATCATGTAGTTTAATCGAGAAGCTCAAGCTTTTTTTTGCGGGCTTGATGTAATCGATTTTTGCGGACTTTAACCAAGCCACTGTTTTGTGTATTCCTTGCTGTTTAAAAATCTGGTCTAACAGGAGGGTGTGAATTGGATCAATGGATGAAAAAATAGTGCCGCCAAAGATGCTTCTATTGCCATTGATATTGAGCAGGCTTTTGAAAACACGGATATCTGCCTGCTTATAATCAGGTTGAATCTTTTCAATCCATACGCGTTGAAAAAGAAATGGTGGATAAAAACGCAGTAACCACTTGAGGGTTTTAGCCGATACCGAAAGTTCCATCCGACAAAAATACGACTCTTGGTTGTCTTTACCCAAGGTCTCAGTGTATTATTCCTGTAATATTTCATATGGAAGGCCGCAGGATCGCCTTTGCCGCACGTGGAACGCAGTTGACAGCTTGTTGAATTTATTTAGGGAACCGACAGCATAGTTGCTAATTGGAAAAACGTAGGAGGGAGTGCGCTACGAGAGGATTGAATCTATCTATTAGGACATTTTTTGCAACGTTTTCCTCTTTTATACTTTTTACAGCACTTCTTAAAAATACAGCAATCGGTATCCGTATTGGCAAAAAATCCCTTCCTGAGTTCGGTCAAGAAGGGATTTGTATCTTGTTCACTTGTTAAAGTGTTAACTATCACATCCTTCATCGGATACAAAGATAGTTATTTAGATTGTTTTTAAATAATATTAACGTCCGAATTTTGTGCTTTCAATTCGAGTGATATTTTATTTGCTGCGTCATCGATAATCTGTGGGTCATCGGTATTATTAATAATAACGAGATCACATTGCTCTTTAAAAGGGAGTAAAAACTCATTATATGATGGAACAACATGGTTGATCCATTTATACATTACATCATCTCGATCATAGCCACGTTCGACAAGGTCCCTACGCAATCTTCTTTCTAACGCCACTGATTCATCTGCCGCTAAGAAGATACGATAGTCGAGAATTTCATTAATTTCCGTGTAATGAAAGATAAATAAGCCTTCCACGATCAGGATAGGAGCTGGTTTTATTTCCAATATCTTTGGCTTAAGATTTGGATTATTAAATGTATACTCTTCCCTGTAGATTGTTTCGCCGTTGAAGAGAGACTTTATATCCTTGTAGAAATCCGCTCGGTTGATGGATGTCGGGATATCAAAGTTATACAACCTATTTTCCTCTCTGGTTTTCGTGTTGGCTGGAATATAGTAATCGTCCTGTGAAATTAAGGTGACTTGATCCTCCTGAAAGTGATTTAAAAAACTCTTGAGAAAGAACGTTTTTCCCGAGCCACTACTCCCTGCTATCCCAATAACGTATGGTTTGTTCATCAATGCAAAATTATGATTATTCTTGCAAAGGTACACCATAGGCGATTTCTATCAAAAATCTTCTGTCTAAAGCACCAATATAAGATGCAGCAGATTTTGATAAAATAACGATAGCATCTTGATTATCAGCGTTGTCATTAAATTTTCCAACAACCTTTGCGTACGTAACACTTTTGGTCATGGGGTTGGTTATTTTTAATATTGTCCCAATTGGAGCCGTTTTATGGAGGGCAAGATTACTCTTCTCATTGGTCTCTAAATTGTCCATCCATACGCCAATGCCTTTTTCTTTTTTCTCGCGAATACCATAGCGGCTTGGTTCAAACCCTAAGTCACGTCCAGGCTGTTCTATGATGGGGGTGTCTATTTCCTCAGGTTCTACAGCAACAACAGGTTCCTCAATTATCGGTGGTTGAAAATCTGCATTTGGAATTTTAAGCATCTGGCCTTCACGAACAGCATTACTGGTGAGGTTATTCAGCTTTTTAATTTCATCAACGGTTGTATTGAAACGTCTTGAAATCGCATATAGCGTCTCACTTTTACCTACTTTATAGCTTGTAAGGATTTCATTATTATCTGGAGTCTGTACGCTCGTGTTATTTTGTTTTTGGGTGTTCGTTGTGTTAACGACAGGTTTGGTAACCGCTAGCGCTTCCCCTTTTCGTCCCGTAGGTATTTTTACGGTATCTCCAGGTCTTAAATTTTTCTTGTTATTTGCCGACATTATCGCATTCACCTGAGCTTTGTAGCGTCGCCCAAGGGCATAATAGGTGTCTTTGGATTCTACTTTATGGATAATATAGATTTGGTCATTAATAATTTCTGTACCAATTGAATCTGGTGCTACCACCATATATTTATCAGCTAAAGGAGCTGTTTTTGCCAAGGTAATAAAAGGACTACAGAAGAGTCCTATAAAACTCAACTTAACCAATGTTGAGCATACATTTCTTTTTCTCATACAATTACAATTATAGTAAATACGAAACAATTTCTTGTTTATTATATGACAATAAAAAAAGTTGATTCCCAATTTGGAAATAAGGTTGAGGAATCATCTTGGGTATATCTTTCAGTAGACATTGTTCGTACAGTATCTTGGATGTGTCTGCAAGGCAAAGGTTTAAAGAATAACCATCGTTCCCTTTGCTGTGGTAGCTCCATAGATAGTGGTCTTCATGACGACTTAACCAAATGAATTCTTCTTTTGTAACATGATCGAGGTAAGATGGGCGATTGCCGTAATAGGGTACAGGTAAAACGAGCGGAGCATGACCGACGTTATTTTTCTGAGCGGTTTTCGCTGGTTCTTTTTCTAGCGTATCTAGATTGAGGTAGGTTTCAAAACCAGTTTGAAAGTTGCGGTGCCGCATAATCAGGTAATTATCTTCCACGGCCACCAAAACATGTTCATAGGTGCAAAATCGTTCATTTCCAAGACGGTCTAAGATCAAGATACCTTCTTTTACGGGTTGTTGTTCACCTACTTTTTTCAAGATAAGCTGTTCGCCATAGATATGATCTAACGTCCATTCTTTAGGGGTTATCTCTTTGTGATTCAGTTTGATCCTTCCCGTAAAGTCTAAGCGGTATAGGATTGGTGTGGTACTATCTGGATGGCGAAGTTCTACAGCAAATTGTTGGCTATCGGGATCAACCACGATTTTCCATATTTCGAACGGAAATCTTTCTACAAATGCTAGAGAAGTTGTATATTTAGTCATTACAGCGAAATGAATCGGTCCTTAACTTAGTGTATGAACAAATCTACGAAAACCTTTCTTGCTTTTCTTTTTCTATGGGTAGCCTGTATGCAGGTGAGCATGGCGCAGCGCGTGTATAAAGTAGATGTGAAAGATGATATTGGGCCCAATGCTTGGCGTACGATTAACTTAGCGTACAAAAAAGCCGAAGAAACGAAGGCTAAAATTTTTCTGGTGGAACTGAATACATTTGGTGGTGCAGTAAATTTTGCGGACTCCATTCGGACTCGATTGTTGTCTGCTGATATGAAGACGATAGTATACGTGAATAATAACGCTGCTTCAGCAGGGACTTTAATTTCATTGGCTGCTGATAAAATTTATATGCAAAAGGGAGGAAGCCTAGGTGCTGCCAGCGTGGTGAATCAACAGGGAGAAATTATGCCGGAGAAATATCAATCGTATATGCGTGGATTGATGCGTGCAACGGCCGAAGCGAAGGGGCGCGATGTTCATATTGCGGAGGCTTTTGTTGATCCTGAGGTCTCTGTGCCAGCCCTAAAGCCTGACGGTAAACTGCTGACTTTGACAACGAGTGAAGCCGTAAAAGCAGGAGTTGCCGATGCAGAAGTAACCTCGATCACAGATCTATATACAAAAGCAGAAATTAAACCAAGCGAAGTATCACAACATAAAATTACGACGATTGATCGTATAATCGCTTTTTTGATTAATCCCATGGTCAGTGGTTTTTTGATATTAGGGATTATAGGTGGAATTTATTTTGAGTTACAGACACCTGGGATTGGCTTTGCTTTATTTATTGCGCTGCTTTGCGGTGCTTTATTCTTTGCTCCGCTTTACCTTCAAGGGCTCGCTGATCATTGGGAGATCGCTATTTTTGTAATCGGTGTGGTATTATTGGCCTTGGAAATTTTTGTGATTCCAGGGTTTGGGGTTGCCGGTGTTTTGGGAATTATTTTTGTTTTGTGTGGACTGGCCTTTTCGATGGTCGATAATGATTTTTTAGATTTTAAACTTACTAGACCCGGTTTATTAATGAATTCTTTTTTAATTGTGATTGGTGCCATGCTAGGGGCTGTGGTACTTATGGTTGCCTTTGGTCGTAATTTGATGAAATCGTCGCTGTTCAAGAGATTGGTTTTGGAAGATGAACAAAAGGCCGAGGTGGGGTATACCTCGTCGCAGCAAATGGTGGATTTGATTGGTAAACAAGGGGTTGCTCGTACGGTGTTGCGTCCTGCAGGAAAGGTTGAAATTGAGGGACGCTGGTACGATGTCGTTGCATTAGATGGTTTCGTCGATGTAGGCGAGCTTGTTTCGGTAGAGAAGCATGAAAACTATAATCTCTTTGTGCGTAAATTGGAAGATAAAGCAATATAATTTCGATTAAATCTGCTAATTTCACACTTTAATGGCAAGGACCAAAAAAGTGACAAAAGGGAAGCCTGTTATTCAGGCGGCTGAACGAAAGCGGTATTTGATTTTTAGCATCGGGATACCGATTGCTGTGGCGGGGGTATTAGGTTTGATCATGCTGCGTACCGATTGGGGATTTGCAATCAAAAATTGGTTTTACGGCGAGGAAAAAGTCGATAGCCACACCGCTACGGAGCATGATAAGCGTAATCTTTCTTTAATGCAGCGGCATGACGATAAAGTCTATGGCATTGATATTTCGCAGTATCAAGGAAATATTGATTGGGATGCAGTGCTGAAGATACATGGAGCTGTACCGGTCGACTTTGTGTTTGTTCGTGCATCAATGGGGGAATCGGCAAAAGATAAGCGCTTTCGTGAAAATTGGAGTGAAGTCGCAAGCAGAACGAAGTTACGCGGTGCATATCATTATTTCAGACCGAATGAAAACTCATTAAAACAAGCAAAAAATTTTATTAGGTTAGTAAAGCTAAAACCAGGGGATCTTCCACCTGTTTTAGATATTGAGGAGCGACCACGTCGGCAATCGATGGATTCCTTGAAGGTGGGACTGAAGCGGTGGCTAGATGAAGTGGAACAACATTATGGTGTACAACCTATCTTGTACTCGGGGGACAGTTATTTCACAGATTTCTTAGAAAAGGAGTTTTCGGACTACGTGCTGTGGATCGCTAATTATAATTTTTGGATCGATCGGCCCAAAAAGCATTGGGACTTCTGGCAGTTTTCTGAACGGGGAGCTGTAGATGGTATCAAAGGGAATGTTGATTTAAATATGTTCAACGGAGATATTGAAGATTTGGAGCGGTTGACGATTCCGTATTAAAAGCGATAAAAAGAACGCAAAGATAATCCTTATGGCAACTTTTAGTGATATAATAAAAAAACATCCACTGGTATTGGTGGATTTTTCGGCTACTTGGTGTGGCCCCTGTCAGGTGTTAGCTCCGATATTGAAAAATCTGAAGGATCATTATGGCGATGCTATTTCGGTGGTTAAGATTGATGTCGATAAAAACAATGCGTTAGCGTCGAGTTATCAAGTACAGGGGGTACCAACGATGATTCTCTTTAAAGAAGGACAGCAGGTATGGCGTCAGAGTGGTGTACTCGATTTGCAACAGCTGATTTCAGTGGTTGAAGCGCATAAGTAGTGCAGCTTGTTAGGTTATGAGTCCTTGCTCGTACAGCTGCCATATCGGAGAGTTTGCGCGTAGTTGGGCTACAACTTGTATGAGCAGTTGCGCTGTCTTTTCGATTTCTTGCTTCGTTGTATATCGACTCAGGCTAATGCGTATTGTACTAAAGGCATCTTCATCATGGAGGTGCATCGCTTTAAGTACATGTGATGGATCGCGCAACCCTGCCGAACATGCTGAACCGGCAGATAAGGCCAGCTGAGGCATGGCAACCATGATTTCACTTGCTTTGATATGTCGAAAAGTAATACTGCTTGTATTTCCTAAACGCGGGGCCGCTGAGCCATGGATGATGATGGCCGGAATGTGATCTAGCAGTTGTTGTTCGAGGTAATCCCGATAATGACTGATGTGCGGCGGGAACGATGCAATCTCCATTGCTTTACCAAGCCCTACGATGCCTGAAACATGTAGCGTGCCACCGCGCAGGTCATTTTCTTGTCCACCACCAGAAATCAGGGCCGGCACTTGGATCGGTTTTCGTTTTCTTCTGATATAAAGTGCTCCAACACCTTTGGGACCATGTATTTTATGTCCGCTTAAAGCGAGGATATCAATAGGAATCTTTGTGAGATTGATTTCACTTTTACCAATCAACTGTGTTGCGTCACAGAAAAATAAGGTATCTCTTTCCTGACAGATTTTTGCTATATCTGAAATCGGATGTAAGACACCCGTTTCATTATTCGCGGCCATTAAACAAACCAAAATAGTATCCGACTGGATCGCTGATTTTAAGTTATCTAAATCTATTTCTCCTTGGTCATTAACAGGGAGGTATGTGATTTTTACACCTTTTTTTTCTAAAAGTCTGCAGGTCGTTAGAACCGCTTTATGCTCTGTTTTGCAGGTGATAATATGATTCCCTTTTCCTTTGTAAGCAGAAGTAATGCCCCGTAAGACCATATTTATACTTTCCGTTGCTCCGCTTGTAAAGATAATTTCTTTTTCTGTTGCCCCGAGACACGTCGCGACTTGGCTCCGTGCATGTTCTACTGCAGTTTGTGACGCCCGGCCTAACTGATGTTGGATGCTGGATGCATTCCCATAGCTTTCCCGGAGAAAAGGTAGCATAGCCTCGAAAACCTGATCGTCGATCTTGGTCGTAGCGTTATTATCTAGGTAAATCAGCTCCATGCCTTAAAGATATTTAAAATCTTGCATCTGTGCTTTTGAAATTAATTATTTGTTATATTTATAAAATAAATTTCTTGAAATGGAAGATAGTTTAAATAAGATAGAAAGTAACGTGAGTAAGATGATTGATGTCGTCGTACAGAAATTACCGAGTATTGCTGTTGGGTTTGTATTACTCCTTGTTGGGATTTATGTTATTCGTTTTTTTATCCGTTTAATTCGACGACGTTTTGAGCGGAGGAATGTAGATTTATCCATACGAAGCTTTGCAGAAAGTCTTATAAAGTTTGTGCTGTATGTTCTCTTACTGCTTACGGTAGCCAATACAATGGGCATCCAGACCACTTCGTTTATTGCTGTTCTTTCCGCGTTTGGCTTAGCGGTGGGCTTGGCTCTACAAGGAAGTTTATCGAATTTTGCTGGCGGTGTATTGATTTTATTGTTTCGCCCCTTCGATGTCGGGGATGAAATAGAAAGCGCGAACGGTTCGACAGGTACAGTTGAAAATATTGACCTTTTATACACCACATTGGTAGATGATGATGGGGTAAAGATTTATAGTCCTAACGGTTCGCTTGCTAATTCGGTGATCCGAAATATGAGTACCGGTTATCGTCGGATGCAGTTTGCGGTCCATGTTTCATATGACACGAATATTCAGCAGGCTCGAGAGCAGGTATTGGCTATTTTAACGGCGGATCCGAATGTGCAAACTACCCCAGCACCGACGTTTCATGTGGGAGACTTAAATGATTCCGGGATGCAAGTCGTTATTCGGGCGTGGGTTTCTCATCAGGGTTTTTTACGCTTTCGGGGCGAAATTGCCGAGAAAGTGAAAGTGGTTTTTGAAAACCAAAATATACCTTTGCCCAAAAAGAGTATTCGCGTAATTCCAGTGGATTGACAAAAAGTGTTGACCTGCTGTGGGGATCGGCAGATCTTTATACGCGATGGGATAGAGGAAAGGACATTACGACTGTCGTGCCCATTTCTGGTGCACTTTCAATATGCATTTCACCTCCATTTTTACGCAAGAGCTCATGACATAGTAATAACCCAAGCCCACTTCCGCGTTCTCCTTCTGTTCCAAAGGATGGCGTTTGGATGGAATTGAATAATTGTGCAATTTTCTGTGCCGGAATACCCACCCCTTGATCTCGAATGGTCAGCTTTACATAGCCTCCTTTGACTATACCTATACTAGATACATTCCCGTCAAGGAAGCTGAATTTGATCGCATTGCTTAATATATTACGTAAAATAACCAAGAATTGATCATAATCGACATAGATGATTGCCGAAGGGTCAATGTTCTTTATTAGATTTATTTTCTTTTCAAATGCTTGTGGCTCAAGAAATTGATACACTTTGTTTAGTGCTTCCTCTAGTTGTAATGCGGTTGGTTTTGTTTGTAGACCATCCATATTTCGAATACTCCATTTAAGGAGGTTGTCGAGTGTCTCATCCAGCTGGGTTAACCGATTATTAATGGAGGATATGGTTTCGTTAACTTTTTCAGCAGAGATAAGCTGGTTTTGAAATAAAGTAAGCATGGTCTGCGTGCTTGAGATCGGGCTTCTGATATCGTGCGCAATAATGGAAAATAACCGCTCCATGTTACGGTTCATTTCTTCCAACTTCTTCCGTTGTGTTTCTATTTCTTGCTGGTAACTAAATTGTATATCCTTGAAGACAGCAATTGCAAAAACAATAAAAACGAGAGAGCCGATAAAATTAAAAGCGAGTCTATCTGCTGGAATCCTAGCTTCCAATGGTATTGGTTGTGGCATAAAAATAATAATCATCATTGCCAATATGATGATGGCGCTAGAAGTAATCTGAATCCATCGATCCTCGAATATTAACATGGCTATAATCAAGGAACTTAAGAGAAAATATTCTGCACCATTGTGAAAAAAGTAGGCGCCTAACCAAAAAAATAAGGAGTTGAAACATAGCAACACAAAGCGCGCTGTGGTATATTTACGATAGGCGTGGAAAAGAAAAATGGACGCAGAGGTAATAAAATTTGCATAGTTGATTACCGAAAGCAGATAGCGCCCTTCCATCCAATTGGCACAAGAAAAAAACAACGTAAGGGGAATACAAACAAGGGCCACCTGGTTGAGCATCTTAGTTTTTCGCATTTCCATATACGACATATCTGTATGTATACCTGTACTTTCTACGGTATTCCAATATGCCCGAAGCTTGCGAATAATACGCTGTAGTTTATGTTTGTTTAACAAGAATTGGAAGAAATTTATCTGGCATTAAAATTACGCTATTTTTCTGAAAGTGTCAGACTTAAAAACAGAGAAAGGAGAGCTAACAAAAACGACCTAAGCAGTATGAAGTATATTCTCATGCTTAGGCCGTTCTGTCTATAAAAGTTCAGGTTACAGGTTCGGGTTCTGTTGTCCTTCTTCTTGTGGTATGGCAAAGAGATAGTATCTACTATTTGCTGTAAAGTTGGTGCCATCTGGAAACTTGATGACCCGGTGTCCTTGACCGTTAACAATTTTTGTTGCTCCTGTTGGCGTAGTTACCGTTACTTTGATTGGCGAGCCTTGGTTATCGATATAAGCCTTGCGCTCCACGGATTTCTGATTTCGAATGATATCGGAAAGGGCAAAACCTTCTCCCCAGAGCTCTTTACGTCGTTCGATAAGGATCTCACTCAATAAATCTTTGTTCTGCGTCGTTGTGTATAGGGTAGCGTTACGTGCGCTCCGCAGCTTGTTTAGTGCACTGATAGCTTCATCAGTTTTTCCCTCTCGTGCAAATGATTCCGCTTGAATAAGAAGCATTTCGGCGGAACGCATATATACAATATCACCAATTAAGTTGGGTTTGAACTTAAATTTTTTATAACGTAAAAAGCCTTCTCTACCCGTTTCCCCATCCCATTCGAACAGCTTGTATCGTATATCATTTTGATCAAAGAGTTCTTTAAAAAATGGGTCCGCCATAAAGCTGTAGTAATAGGAGCCTTCGGAAGACACATCAAGGTAATGAAAAGTGTAACTTGCCGTACTTTGTTCATTCGTTTGGAGGTGTCCCCAGATCCACTCTGTATTTTGTAAATCGTTAAAACCTTCCTGGTAAGCGGCCGTTGTCATGAGAGGAAAGCCTGCGGAAGCTGCTTCAGCAGCTTTTGCTGCCAGATCCCACGCGCCTGTCTGGAGGTAAGCGCGTGCCAATAATCCCTGAGCGACAGGTTTATTGATTTTGTACTTTTCAGCCGCTGGGCGGTTGTAACTGGCGAGCAATGTCGATGCGTCACTTAAGTCGCTGATGACAAGGTTGTACAACTCTTCCAGTGTTGCGCGAGGGTTTCCTTTGGTGGATGTTGTACTTGGCTCGGTATAGATAGGAGCAACCAAAGCTTTTTTATCCTTCAGATAGCTAAACTGATAAAATGAACCTAAATTCAAGTAGGCAAAAGCACGCAGTGTCTTTGCTTGCCCCTTTAGAATATCCTTGCTCTCTTGTGTCCCTTCAGCAGCATCAACTTTGGCGATCACATTGTTTGCATTGTCAATCACCTTGTAGAGTAGTGTCCAAAACGAACGTACTCTATAGGCGGCCGGATTGTAGAGTTCCGTAAATGCATACGGGTCGCGGTAGCCATATTTGGTGGTAACAGCCACATCATTTCCCATTGCATCACTGGTCCGCATAAAGGCGGAGTATCCCGGGTTGGCAAACGTGAAATACGTATCGTTTAGATAGCGCCACGTGCCATTGATTACCGTCTGGATATTGGCTGTGTTTTTGTAGATCTCTGATTCTGGAATAGCGGTCGTAGGCTCCGTATCTAGAACATCCTTACATGATCCAAGTAATAAGATCGTGGTTAGGATAAGTGAAATATTTCTTATTTTGTTGTACATAATCTTTCTCCTTAATAATGAAACGTTAGTGCAGGGACTAGCCATTTCGCGTGTTTTCTATCTTCTTAAAACGCCAATTGAATACCACCAGATACGGTTCGGATCGCAGGATAACGGAAGTACGTAGCCCCATTGATTGTTTGTTCA
Organism: Sphingobacterium psychroaquaticum; assembly: GCF_004421025.1. Lineage (NCBI taxonomy): Bacteria > Pseudomonadati > Bacteroidota > Sphingobacteriia > Sphingobacteriales > Sphingobacteriaceae > Sphingobacterium > Sphingobacterium psychroaquaticum. The sequence continues at coordinate 1,497,892 of NZ_CP038029.1, forward strand.
GGATCCATACCCTGATGTCCATAAAAAGTGAGTACGTTTTCTGCTAAGGCAAATACACGTAATTTCCGGATGCCAATCCGATTACTTGTTTGCTCGGGCAGCGTGTAACCAATATTTATGTTTTTCAATCGCGCGTAGGTCGCACTATATAGAAAGCGCGAAGATGCAGAAGTCCAGTTGAGATTGTCCGTTGTTAAGCGAGGTACATCTGTGATCGTATTTTCTGGGGTCCAATGGTTTAATATCTCTTTGCTCCAGGCGCGGCCGATATTGCTGCCATTATGCATTAATTGGATATAATCGTTATCCAGCACTTTTCCACCAATACTAAAGCTTAATAAGGCCGAGAAATCAAAACCTTTGTAGGTAATGGTGTTGTTGATACCACCGACAAGATCAGGAATGGAACTGCCTTGTATAAATAATCCAGCTTTCCCATATTCGGATGTTTTTTGATCCGTTTTATTTCCATTCGCATCGGCGAGGTACCATTGTGGGTTTCCATTTTCAGGATTTACACCGGCCCATTCTGGTATATTGAAGTCATAGATTGATCCCCCAACACGCAGTAGTTTGTTCCCGCTTGTAATATTTTCTTTGGTGGGAAGTTCCGTGATTTTATTGCGGTAATGGGAGAAGTTGAGGTCAAGATTCCATCTAAAATCTCCTTTGCGAATAGGAATGGTACGGATATCGACATCGATTCCGGTATTTTTCATGGACCCTATGTTGGCATCGTAACCGGAATAGCCTGTAGACAATGCCATGGGCATAGTGAACAGTAGATCTTTACTTTGTCTATTGAAAAATTCAACAGAGAAGGCAAGTCTATTTTTTAATATCGCAACATCTAATCCTGCATTGAAATTTAGATTCGTTTCCCATTTGAGTTCAGGGGTTGGAAGTCTGCTTGTTAATGTCCCACCTTGGCCCAAGCTATTAGCGATGGTATAGAGACCTTGGTAAGCGAAATAAGTACCTAGGTTATCGTTTCCTTGACCACCATAACTGGCGCGAAGGGTCAATTGATTGAATATATTACTGTTTTTGATAAAAGGTTCTTCTGCCAGTTTCCACGAACCACCAACAGACCAAAAAGTTCCCCATCTTGTTTCTGGAGCAAAACGAGATGATCCATCGGTACGTAAAGAAGCCGAAAGTAAATAGCGGTTTGCATAGCCATACTCCGCACGGCCTAAGAAACTCAATAGACGATAATTGGAACTAGATCCTGTAAAGGAATTTAATTGTGATGCGGCTACGGGTTCATACAATCCAGGCAGCACAAAGCGTTCGCGACTGCCACTGATATTGGCGCTATTAAAATCATAGTATTCTTGTCCGCCTAAGATATTGATATGATGATCACCTATTTGTTTGTCGTATGTTAGAATGTTATTCCATGTTTGGGCAACGGTGCGAACATTGGATTTGCTTACTGATCCTAAGTATGATGCACCACCACCGACGCTCGGGTTGGTATAATAGTGCGTATTACTATTGATGTAATCTACGCTATACGTCGATCTAAACTTAAGATTTTCTGTTATTACACCTTCAAGGTAGGTGCGTAATGCTAGATTTTCGCGATTTATATCGTTCTTGTCTAGCGGAAGAGACGCTGCTAGGTTATTACGTGGAATAGCGGCACTCGGACGGTAGGCGCCAAAATCATAGATCTTTTCGTTGTTTTCGTCCAATTCATAGCTGCCGTCTGGTTTTCTTTTATAGTAAGGATAGAAAGAAGGTACTAAACGGGTGAAATTAATGATGTTCGCGGTATTACTATCTTCCGATTGCGGGTACTTTTGTTGGGTGCTGCTTCCGGCAATACTGATTCCAGTGTTTAACCAGGACCGCACTTTAGCATCAATATTTGCACGTACATTGTAGCGCTTAAATGAAGACTCTATGGCAATTCCTTGGTCATTAAGGTAACCACCTGAGATAAAATAGGTGTTTTTATCGGTTCCACCACTAAAACTCAAGTCGCCCTGCGTACGACTTCCCGTGCGTTGGAGCACATCCGACCAGTTGTCGTTCCACAGTGGTGTGGCTCCAGCGACAAGTTGGCCATCTGTTCCAATCGGTTGTGGAAAGGCTGCTCCATAAGGGTTGATTCCCAGATCCGTGACGATAGTAGCACTTGCATTACGGGCTGCATTTTCGGGGGTAAGCCCATTTGCGACGTTTTTATTGCGTAATGCCTGCCAATAGAGTTTAAAATAATCGTCTGTCGATACCTGATCGTAATCGCGAACAGCACGGTTGGTTGCGCCTTGGGTAAAGTTCAGGTTGATGGCCGTTTTCTCGCCCGATCGACCATTTTTGGTGGTGATTATAATCACACCATTGGCACCACGGGAACCATAAAGTACGCTCGCAGCAGCATCTTTCAGCACACTGATAGACTGAATATCGTTTGGATTTAAAGCGTTGATGTCACCCGCATACGGGCTACCATCCACGACATACAAGGGGGCTGCCGAAGCATTGATTGAACCAATTCCGCGAATACGGATGGTTGCATCTGTACCGGGTTGTCCTGAAGCCGAAACGGATTGCAAACCGGGAACTTGTCCTTCAAGTGCTTTAGAAATACTGGATACTTGTCGGTTTTCTATTTGTTTGTTGTTGATGGTGCTGATGGAACCTGTGATGTTGTCCTTACGTGATGTTCCGTAAGCCACCACCACGACTTCGCCCAAGTCCTTGCTGGCAATGTTTAAACCAATGTCGAAATTGGTTGAGGATAAGGGAATACGTGCTGTTTCATAACCTATGTAGGAGAATTCTAGCGTTCCGTTGATAAGATCTGTGGTAACACGGTAGGTACCATCAGTGGAGGTCACCGCGCTTTGGCGCTGTCCTGTGATTTGGACATTTACACCGGCAAGGGGCTTTTGACTGCTGGCATCGATAACCGTACCTTGGATAACGCGTTGTTGTGCCAATGCGCTATTGGTAGTTATCAATAGGAGCAGCACGGGAAATAAAGAGGTAATAATTTTACGCATAAATGTTGTAGCATTTTAATGAATAACCTGTGACGCTTGTACTTGCTGCTCTTTATGTTGAAATCTTCCGGATTTTTTCAGCATGTATGGCAGATGTACCAATTTCAAGAGGGTAAGATATATCGTTCATTCTCGAATGGGAACAAAAGTATGTATATTCTATTGAATTAGTAGTCTTTTTTTTGAAATATTTTTTATTCCTATTTTATCAATGGTTCTTGATCGTGCAAATTGGGACTAAGCGCAGGTGGAAAATCGACGTGAGAAGAGGAGAGATGGAAGATAAAGGACACTGGTGTTAATTGACCAGTGTCCAAAAGTATGAAGACCCTAGAAAGGTGAACTGTCTTAAAATTAACGCTTAACAGCCTCTAACGCATATAACATTGGGATGTTGTTGCCTAGATGTTTGATGCGAAATTTTTTCTCTTCAATCTGAATGGTGTGATTAAAACAATTGTAAGGTGAATAATCGTACTCCGAAAAGGAAGCGATTGACAGCCCGTTTTGTAATAAGCTCGTCATGACTTCCGATAAACTATGATTCCACGTGACGGAGGTTACCTGGAGGTCTGCTTCACGATCGGCATAGGTTCCCTCTGTCGTCTCTATAATGGGTTCGTCTTTAAAGTAGTTGTATCCTACCTTTTGAAAATCGTCATCAAACATCCATACAACAGGATGAAATTCGACAAAAACGAGCCTGCCTTGTGGTTTTAGGAATGTTGAAATTACCTTAGCCCATTTATCCAGGTCGGGTAACCATCCAATGGTGCCGTAACTGGTAAAAACGATATCAAATTGTTCGTTCAGTACGTTCGGAAGTTCATAGACGTCGGAGGCAATGAAGGTGGCATCAGCCCCTGTTTTGGTGGCCAATTCTGTTGCTACCTCTACAGCTTTATCAGATAGGTCAACACCGGTTACCTGTGCACCTAAACGAGCCAAAGAAATAGTGTCTTGACCAAAGTGACATTGTAGGTGTAGAATTTTCTTGCCTTTAATATCGCCCAATAACTCTAGCTCTACATTGTTCAGGGATGTTTCTCCCTGTAAAAAAGCTGCTTGATTATAGAAATCCGAATCGATATGGACAGCGGTGCGCTTGTTCCACGATTCTTTATTTACTTGTAAATAATCTGGGTTTGTTTTCATCATTTTCTTTTTAAAGCACACACTATTTTCGATACCAACATATTGGTCGTAGTTCGGGATACGCGTATATCCATTTTTTTCGTAGAGGCGAATTGCTTCAGGTTGCATCGTTCCTGTTTCTAATTGAGTGTACGCATAACCGAGTTCGGAAGTCCACTTTTCGAGTTCCATCAAAAGCTGCAGACCAATACCTTGTCTACGCATTTCTGGTATAATGAACATCCGCTTGACCTCCATCGTATCCGCATCGTAGGTTTTTATTGCACCACAACCAATCGGTTTATTGTCCTGGTATGCAACGATGACATGCTTGATGTTGTTTAGGTGATTGAATTGAGAGAAGAAAGCCTGTTCTTCACCATTGCGGACAGCTAAATCTGCATCGAGCTGTTGTATCAGCATTTCAAAATCAGAATCTGTAGCCGTAGTTCGTTTTAGGATATACATTTTTCTATCATTAAATAACCAATATGGTCATCATTGTTTATAAAAATAGAAAAAGTATCGAATATAGCGAAGCAGAAAAAAACGCGTGTGCGGAACTTAACTGCAGGACTTGGCGGCAAAGAAAAATATAGCCAACCAAACCAGACCTTTGGCAAGGAAGAAAAGAAACGCGCCGAGACCGGCGCGTTTTAACCATGTTTTAGAATTTTCTTTCATGTATATGATTATGCTTTTTCAGCTACTTCAGCTGTGAAGACATCACCAAATTTAGAAAAAGTTTCGTTTGCAATCGCGACTGCTTTTTCATGCGTGCTCTCGTCTTCGCCATATTTGTTCAACGTTGCGGTAAAGGCGCCCCACATTTTGCCTGTATCTTCACCGTAACCAGAGAAGAAATTTGTACCTGCGGTAATACCGTATTTATTCAACATTTGCACGATATATGGTCCGCCCATAATGGAACCTTCCAAAACATACAAAGCCGATAGTGCTTCCAATGCATTGGTTATGGTCGGTACAGCTACTGTAGGAAGATTCTCTACCGAACCACCTAGCTCAATGATATCTTGTTTGATGTGACTGGAGTTACGACGTTCGCTATAATCAGGCAATACTTCTGGGGTAATGAAAGGAGCGATCGCTTGTTCTACCGTATTGAAGTAAACGTAGAAGTTTTTTAGTACATCTGCGTAATCAGTATTGGAGCGGATAGCTTTTAATTGTCTTACTACCGTCCCTTCCAGCTTCTGGTGAGCAGCAGTTGTATTGTCTTTAATATTTTGATGTAACATATTTCTTTGTTTTTATTTAAAACGATTCTATACAAAGATTCGTATTTATTGCTTGTCTTGTATGCTGCTATTTGCTCAAAAATATATGAAAAGTGATTTTTGTCAGCTTTTTACATACCTTCTTATCCATCAATATGCAACAAATAGGTAACCGTGTTTTCCTGATCAAAGGTCTTACGTAGCCATTGTTCTTTTAGGGCGAGGCGTACAAAGCTGTAGAATGTGGCCCAGGATATATGATGTTCCTGACGTAGTTCCAACCAAAAAAATTCCATGTCTTCTATTTTTTTCTTCTGGTACAAAGCCTGCATGATTAGTATGCGCCTTTTGCTGGCAACATGTCCTTTTGCTTGTAGCAAGGCTATCCATTGCTGCAGTCTACTGTTATTACCCTGGTCTATGCTCATCATATGCACGTTAGTTTATCATCTGAATATCCCGCTGACTTTACTTTTTTACGATTTAACACTTTTAATGTGGGAAGCTGCTTAACATATGTTTAACTTTGCCCTTGAACTAAAATAATGACATCTCTCTTCTGGTTACTTAACGAAAAGAGAGAAGTGGCCTCTTCGATTCATCTCGGAGAGGCTTTTTTACAAGCTATTCTGGAAGAACAGGTTTCTCCATCTGGGGAACGTCACTACTCAGTGCCTGTAAGAAGGCTATAATCGCTTGCTGTTCTGCTGCGGTCAGCTGAAGCGGGCGAACGAGTTCGGATAGTTTTCCATTGACTTTCTGTCTTCCTGTATGTGGCATACCGCGATTTAGTAAATCAATAACCTCATGTAAGGTTGCTATTTCACCATTATGCCAGTATGGTGCAGTGTTCGCTATATTTCGTAGACCTGGTGTTCGAAATTTTCCACGATCTGTCTCTTGTTTGGTTGCTTCATAACGACCATGATCTAATTTGCCATCCCAGTCTACTGCATACCCCAAATTGTGGTATTGCAAATCGGTAAAAAATGGACCGTTGTGACAATTGATACATTTTCCTTTGGTACGGAAAAGGTGCAATCCGGACAATTGCTGGTCATTTAAGGCGCTATATTGTCCCTGTATAAAAGCATCAAAGGGAGTCGCCTCGCTGGAAATGGTTTTTGAAAAGGTGGCTATCGCTTCCAAGATACGCTCCTTTGTGATATGGGCATCCCCATACGCTTGTGTAAATAATGGCGTATATCCCTTAATTTGCTGTAATGCCCAAGGGAGTGTTTCCAAATTCCCACCCATTTCAATCGGAGACTCAATGGCTTCTGCTATTTGGTCCATATATGTGGTGGCACGGCCGTCGTGAAATAGGTTGCCGGCTAGATACCATACGTTTTCCATCGTTGGTGTATTGCGATGGTGGGTGCCAATACCTGTAGCAACTTTCTTTTGATCGTGCCAATAGGTCTCCGGATTATGGCACGATGCACAGCTGTTACCACCGTTCCCTAAACGATTATCAAAGAACAAAGCTTTGCCCAATGTAATGAGCGCAGGATCTGCCACCGAAGGATTGTCAGGTAATGCGGCTAATTCCTTAGCGGTGACACCGTCGTACCATTCTGCCTTAGGCCACTGATACCAGCTGCTGCTATACTGTTCCCTAAGACTACGGCTGTCCACGACTGGCGGCTCCTTGGGGGAAGGGTCATGGGTTGATTTACCACAGGCGTTCCAGCATAAAGCCGCTATGAAACCATACAACAAGGTTGTTTTTCTCATTCGTCTTTATTCGATGGTAATTGGTATGGCGCCGTATACGGACATCGTTGTTTTCGTGTCATAAATACTGATATATACCATTCCCTTTTCTGCATTTGACGGAACCTTAACCTGTAGTTTGGTGCCTTCTATTTGAATAATTTCTGGCCAAATTTTTAGCGGCTGCCCGGGATATTCTACACGAACTTCGTATTGATCATTTTTATAATAACCAGCACCTTTTTCACTTTTTAGGTCCAGGGTCAGTACACCACCGGGGGTTACTGTTTTTGCGACAGTCGCATATTCGATCATATCAGAAAAGCGAGGTTTAAGTAGGGTATAAGGGCCATTGGTGACGACGCGTTTACCTGTAACAACCTTCACGTGGTATTTACCTGTGTCAATGTCCAGTGTTAGCGGAACAAAGACTTGGATGGATGAGTTGGTTAATGACCGAATATCCGTCAGTGCCGTCTCTTTATTGTTTTGTACCAGGTAAACTTTTGTTTTATCCGTGTTCGGAATAAAAAAATCGCCACCTATAGCTAAGACGGTGTTGAAATTAAAAGCAGTCGCATTCGAGGTAATGTACGGAACGGGTTGTCCCGTCTGAGGCCGTAGGGTATACGTTTTCTTGCTGCCATCCTGAGCCGTGACTGTATATTTTGTCTCTTCACTATATGCAACGGCGGTACCTGAGGCTGGACTAATAGAGGCATTCTCTGATACCTGTATCGTAGGCGTGATGGATTCCGGATCCTCCATGAGTGGCGTCCAGTATATAATGATATCTTCTCCCTTGATGACACCTTGTAAAGGCTTTCCATTTGCATCTTCAATCGTAAAGGTCTCTATGTCATTATACGGAAGATCAGGCTGTTCTTTTTTACAGGACACCAGTGTCGCGATCAACGATAAGTAAAGTGCTGTCGATTTCAATAATTGGAATATAGCGTTTAAGTTCATTTTATTTTTTTTAAGAACCTTCCAAAAGGTCTCACCATGTTTCTTTTGGAAGGTATATCAATAGATGGTATTCAGATTACAGTTTACGTACGTTGATCGTATTTGTTCCTTGGATTGTCAACGGTGAAGTAGAAATAGTTGCTGCTGTTGCAGACTCCAATGTAAAGGCCCAAGTATCGCCAGAAAAGTTGTTACGAACCAATAAAACCACGCCTGGGATTGGTGTTGCTACTTGGCTTACGTAGGTATACCAAACGTTGTTACCCGCAGGTGAGGTTATTGTTGTTGCAGCTGCATCATTCCAATCCGACGCTGTTACATCACAGATATCAACGCCTTCTAATTTTTTTAATTCAAAATTAGTGTTGTTGATAACGAAAGAGTTAACACGACTTGTAAACACAAGTTGCGCTGCCGATGAAGCCGTGCTGCTTTGCGATGCGGAAGATGTTCCTAAGGTTACATACACATCACCAAAACTTGCTGGACTAGAAGGGCTTCCTGGGTTACCAACAACGGCATACTCGTAACCACATGGAATAGCGGCTACAGTAACAGGTTGATCCGGACGTAGGCCGTTTGCTTCAGATTTTGTGTTAAAAGAGAGTGTAAATACTGCTACAGCTGTAATAGCTAGTGCTTTTTGGAAAAATTGATTTCTTTTCATCTTGATTTTTTTTAAAGTGAACTAAAAATATATGACATCCCTCTTGTTGTGGGATAAACATGGTGCTATTTTGGACTGATACTTAAATTCAGTGTATTTGTTCGTGAGGGCCAACCTTGAAATGTGGTGATGGCGGTATAGTACCCCTGTCCCGTAGGGAAATTATCCGGAACTTGGAGTGTAATGGCTTCAAAGCTATGTTTAACAATTTTGAAGTCATAGACTTGACCGTTTGCGGTTACCTTCACCGAAGTCGGGTTTAGGATAACAAGCTGTGGGTAGGCGTCATAACTTATTTCCGCTCCTTGCTTCACGATTTGCGAAGGGTTATAGTTAATCTGAGGCGCCTGATATTGAATATTTATTGGATCGGCTAATGTTACGTCATATCCCAGGTAATTGATTTTAACATCATGACGTCCTGTATCTATGCTCGCCGGAATAGGTACGTTACTTAATTGATAATTATTGATCTGGCCGGACACCGGCGTTAATCGCACACTGGTATTCATGCTATTCAGTACGACTTCCTTTTTTGTATTTCTAGATTGTAAACTCACCTTTACCAAAGCGGGATTATTACTGTAGAAGTTACCGCGTATATTGGGAAGAATGCGTACCGGATAAGCGATCGGTTTCGTCGTTGGGTATCCGGAATTGGCCCAGGTAAGAACGAGTTGTGGTGTATTTTGCTGTACGATCTTTAAGGTATAGGTGTTACGTGTGCCGTTGGCCGCTATAACGGTATACGTCTGGTTTTGCGTATCGATAGTAATGGGGGCTATTTCTTCCGATAAACGAGCACCGGACGACAGTTTAATCTCTGGATCGATCAGTTCTAATCCGTAATAAAAAGGAATATAGACTGTAATTGTTTTTGTTGTTTGGTCTACTGCGCCATAAAGACTTTCACCAGCAGGAACATTACTGACATGGTATTCGAGAATTCTATCTTGCGGTAAATCAGGCAAGTCTTCCGTTTTTGTACAAGCGGTAAAGGCAGACAACGTAGCGAGCAGCAAGCAGCAGTATTTTATAAGTCGATTCATCTTGATATGTTGAAGGATAATATGTGGTTAGTTTTTAATTTCAAATTTGGTACTTCCTGCTTTTGCCAATACGTAGTCAAAAGTGAAGAATGGTTTTTCCGTTTTTCTTTTCCAGTTTTCCTTTTTGAGTTCGTTTTTGTAGAGGCTACGGATTCTTATTTTAGCATAGTTGCCCTTCGCGGTGCGTAAAATAATCGTGCGCGGTTCGATGGTTTTCTTAACGCCGTTTGTCGTGGTAATCGGTAGTTCTTCGTGAAGCGCATAGGCAATATGTTGATTGTCGAATTCGCCGTCACGGACAAGTAATCCGCTGAAATCATATAAGTACCAGCCGATTGTTTGGCCAATGTCTCCATTTTCGTCCGGACCAAAGGCATCACTTAACGTATTGAATTTTTCGCTCTTCGGAATGTCAATAACGTCTTCGAACTTTTTCTTCACCAAGAGAACCGCTCCCTGTCCAGGCCCACCAAATCCAAAATTAAACTTGTCACTCCCATTATTACCGCCCACATAAGAACGATATACGCTCGAAAAAGAGAGATCCCAGCGGTTCGTACGTTTCAACGATTGATTGACCGCTTGGTTTTGTTCTAGACTGAAAAAAATCGGCTCTTGCTCGCTATCGGGAGCGGCACCTTCAGGTAGAGATTCACCGAAGTTGCTGACAGTAATCAAACGGTTAAACATGTGTTCATCTGTAGGTGTTTCATCGTCTGGCGTGGTATCATTATTTTTACTACACGAGCTACCTGTTAAAACCAAGAGGCACATTACGATGGTGTAATACCGCTTGGGAGATCGTGGGGTGAATAACTTTCTAAGTTTCATGGTTTGTTATTTTTATTTAAATTAATTCTAAATAATAGCAAATATAAAAGGTTTGAGAGAACGTTGCTGTATGAAAAACGGTATTTCGTTTATGGAAAACGATTTTAATTAAAAGGTTTATTTATTTGAAAAATAACCTCATATAGGCACGGATATGATGGCTTTTTTCGATTACCCTTTGATGGGCTCAGGATGACAAAGGTCAGGATGAGATCAATGGGGCTGATCGTACTTTGTCACGCTAAGTATGCCTGCTCAGCTAAGTTCAAAGGACAAAATTAGAGGGGTCAAAAGTAAAACACGTAGACATGTCCACCAATGAACATCATTGCGCGGAGGTACGACGAGGCAGTCCTATTTAACTAACTGTAAGGAACAGTTGTAGAAGATCGCCGTACCTCCGTTTTGTATGTGCGCAATGACGGACGGAACCTTTGAGGAACGTCTTGTTTCTTATTTAAATTCTTGATAATCTATGGAATAGTAGAAGTAGTTTCCGGGCTGTACTTCTTTCTCCATGGTTTCGTTGGAGTATACCGAGTTTACACGAAACTTAAAGAACGGTTTGTTATCCTTGAACACGACGATTGTGCGACCGGTCTTGGTATTCACTTGGTGATTTGGTCTTCCGGTATAAATTAACCAACCGATAACATTAGGGGTGTATTGTGATTCGAGACCTAAGGTGTTATTGGGAGCTTCTAAAAAGGTATCATTAGCGGTTACTGCGTCAAATGCCTTGTCGATATAACGGAGGGTATACCCTTTTTCCGTGTTCGATTTTAAGATGGCAGTAAGCTCTGCCGGAAGGGTTATAACCGCCTCCGCTTCCGTAACACCATCATTCTCTTTGAAATCAATATAGAAATTTTTTGCGACTGTCGTGGTTGGTTTTCCATCTTCGCCAAGGGTAAATTGTCTAAAATTTCTAACGGAATAGATTTGTCCTTTTCGGTTTATTGTTCCTTCGCTGTTCTTGGTTTTGGACACTTTGGTTAAGTCGACCGTTTCGCCCTCTTTCACCATCACTTTAGCTTGGTATTCTTTTTCTTCTTGGGCAGGTTTGTCATCCTTGTCACAAGCGGTAAAACCAACAGTAATTACGCATGCAAGCACGGTCATTTTAAAAAGTTTGTTCATTGTATAATTTATAAAAAGCTGAATAATATGTTCTTAATTTGTGTTGAGGTTTTTGCTACCATCTTGTTGCACATAGTATCGAAAAGTATAGTATGGAGATGGCCAGTTCAGATTGGTTACTGCCGGTGGATTTCCTTTATATGCATTGATGAGTTGCAACTTGGCATACTTTCCATCGGGCAAACGAATAGCATATGTGCGGTTTGTAAGGGCTTGCATGATATGGGTATTCAAGCTATATTGAAACCATCCGGTAGAAGATTCCGAAGAAGCCCAACCGATTTTATTTATCGTGCTGCTATCGAAATCTGCATCACTAGGCGCTGTTGTTACAGCTTGATACGCTTGTCGAAGCAAAACGACCGAAGTCTGCTTCGCCTCGCCGCCAAAACCGGGATTAAACTCCATATGGGCATTGTTTACAAAAACCTCTGAATTGTAGGGGCCAGTGAATGCCAAATCCCAATCTTTGCTTTGCAACCACTGCAGGGAATCGGCCTTCGTTCTTATCCAGATCTGTCGTTGGTCGCGAAAGCGAAATAGAAAAGTATGGAATGCTCTATTCTCTTTTCCATCTATTCCGCTACCCATGGAAGCTTCCACGTCGCCTGCTAAGTCTCGAATAATTGTGCTTTTCCCGTCTTCAAGTTCTTGTCGCACATCTTTATCCTTGCCGCAGGATGAAAAGAGAGTAATGCACGTCACCAATGATAAGAAGGAACACAGTTTGGCTAAACTCAACCAACTGCGAAATTCATTGCATATAATCTTTTTTGTTTTCATGTCGTTTATTTTATTCTTTAATCCATCTATAACTTAATCCGCCAAGAATAACACGTCCTGGTTGTCCCGGCATATATTGATGTGTAAAGTCTAAGATGTTATCTGCTATTAGTCGGAGGGTCAATCTCTTTTTCAATAGGCTTTTCTCCACCGTGAGATTTAACAAAACATGGTCCGGCACAAAAGCGTCATATTCATCGATAAACTGATTGCCATTAATTTCCTGGAAAGGATATTTTCCGCGAATGTTTGCCCGCAGGTTGAAATTCATATTCCAGGGACGGTATTCGTACAACGCTTTCAGGTTGACCATATGACGTGATCGGTCTTCAATACCCCAGTAATCTTTTGTAGTGACGGGTCTTGATTCGCCTGTAATCGGATTGTTTATCATTTGATTATAAGGGAACTTCCCAGCTTGAATACTGTCTATGACGGCCAAATCTTTGGCGATTAAGAACTGGTAACCCGCAGAAAGTTCTACATCCGTTGTCAACCGATAGGCGGCGGAAACTTCAAAACCTTTATTGACGGCTTTAGGTAAGTTTCGGTAGGTGTAAATCTGTCCTACAACTGTACCGACGCCAACTGATATAGGGTTTATCTGGTTATTGATGCGATGGTAAAATGCTGAGATCTCTGTACGTAGACGTTTATTACTGGAAGACCATACCAGTCCGATATTATTAGAGAGGCTCTTTTCTGCGCCTAAGTTCCCTGCAACCAAGTTAAGCATGTAACTGTTTTTGGTACTCAGCTCTCCATTTTGTTCCATTGCCTCCATGGTCTGGCGCACACGATCCGTACCAACCAACATGTAGTTGGCAGCCGGATTATAGAATAATTGGTAGCGCATTTTGTAGTCAGGGGCCTTAAATCCGGCACCAATTCCCGCCTTAGCCACTAGGTTGGTATTGATCTGATATTGGATGCCAAAGCTTGGGCTAAAACGGCCATCATACACATCGGTGTAATCGTAGCGCAACCCTAATGTGGTTTGTAGTTTTTCAATCGGATGCCATTCGGTTTGTAAGTATGTGAATGCTGTGCGCAGCTGACGATCGTCTCCCAAATCTTTGTTATCCATCATTTCGATGCTCCCTCCAAGTCCGCCTGTTAAGCGAAGCGAGGACTGAGGCGCATAGGCAAATTGTTGCTCAAAACGATGGACTTGCTGACCAAAACGCTCTGCTCCAATCAACGCACTTTGACGAATCCATTCGGCTTGCATCTGCGTTTGATAACGCGTGAAATAGTAGCGTGACATGCTACGGATACCTGAACGAAATTGGTGATCGTAGTTGAGGGAGAGGTTCAGGTCTTGATCGCGTTGTTTGTCCTCTAAAGTGAGGCCTTCGCCCCAACCGTTCTGCATCGTAGAACTACGCTCCGCATAGCGTGCTGTAAAACCAAGTGTGCCTTCTTTACTGGTGCGGTATCGTATGCGCCCTTGAAAGCTATAATTATCATACGGATGCACCGTCGTGCCCGTTGTCATGTAATCTTTGTTGGTGTTAAAACCATCGGTACGGTAATAATTTCCAGAGAATACAGCAGCGCCACGTTTATTTGCAAAAGGGGTTTCGGCTTCCACCGTCGCATCGACGATGTTTAAGCTACCATAAAGGAGGGAAGCGTGTGCTTGCGGCGTAATGGCTCCATGGCGGGTGATAATATTGATTGCACCACCTAATGCATCACTTCCATATAAGCAGGACGAGGCACCCTTTATGATTTCAATGCGCTCTATATTAGTAACCGATATCCTGGAAAGATCGAAATTTCCATTGTTTCGTCCCAACATGGGTTGGCCATCAACCAGCACCATGACATAATTGCTACTAAACCCTTGAATTTGTACGCCCACGGCTCTGGAACCGCCAGCAATATCATTGATGACAGCAACACCTGTTTGTTCTTTCATTACCTCATCCAGACGTCGGCTTCCCATGAGTTCAATCTCCCGACGCGTAATGACCTTGACAGGCATCGCCGCATTTTCTGCATTGATAAGATTGTCGACTGCGGTAATTTTTCCATTCACGGCCACCGCTTCAATATTTTTAGGTTCTGCGAGGAGCCTGATAACGATGGAGGTATCACGTTCTGCAAGCTCTAAATCCATATTTTGTGTCGTATATCCCGCACGGCGGACCTCTAATTTGTACTTACCTTCATATAGATTTTTAAAAAGGAATGTGCCGTTTGTTTCGCTTCGGAAGATCTGATTATCCGGGTATAAAATCACGGTTGCTTGATTTAATCCATGACCGGATTGTCCATCTAGTATTTGGCCTGAGAGTTGAAATTTGTGTTGGCTGAAAACAAAAAAAGGACATAAAATCCCTAAAAAAGCAGACGTTATTTTAACGGTTTTATTTCTTCTAGCTGGCATTAACTATTTTTAATCAATCTAAATAACAAGACAAAAGAAGGGATTCAAAATGGATTTTCCTCTATGAAAAGTGTCAAATCTTCTATTCAAATTGATTTGTTTTTGATCGTTTTCTTATTTTAATATGTGTTATTTTGTTGTTTTTGAGTGTGTTATGTATTGTTTTGTAGTTTGGGATAGCATCAAATACATATTTATTTTATTTGTATTTAGACTGATTATTGATTTGTTTTGTATTGTAAAAGTGAAGAATTGATTATGTTAAGAAGAGTAATATTTGTTTTTTTTCTATGTATCGGACAGTTTGTTTTTGGAAAAGAACAACGCATTGTGACCCTCAATACAGCGATCACGGAAACAGTGTTTGGGTTGGGGTTAGGCGAGTTTGTGGTGGCTACCGATGTAACGAGTATCTCACCGAAGGCTGCGGCAGCTTTACCTAAGGTAAGTCGGAATAGGTCGTTATCAGCAGAGGGTATTATGGCTTTTAAACCGACAATCGTTTTAGTTGCGACGGGGGATATGTCAAAAACTGTTGTGCAACAACTGCGCAAAGCGGGGATCAATGTGGTGCAAATACAACAGGAGTTTACAGCAAAAGGAGCCTTTCGTTTTATGCAAGAAATCGCAGATGCTTTATCGGCCCCTGCGGTTGGCAAAAGTGTTGTAGAACGTACGAAGCTAGCATATGATCGAGTAATCGAAAATATAGCGAAGGAAAACCAAGGTAAGAAATCGCCTAAAGTGCTCTTTATCTACGCACGAGGAACGGGGACAATGAGTGTCGCTGGAAAAGGAAGTAGTCTGGATGCGATGATTGAGCTGGCTGGGGCTAAGAATGCTATTCAGGAATTTGCTGACTTTAAACCCTATACAACGGAAGCTCTGGTACAAGCGAATCCCGATGTTATTTTAATGTTTGACTTTGGAGCAAGTAGTCTGGGGGGGAAGGATGAAATCTTAAAGATGCCAGGAGTCCGTTTGACGGAAGCAGGTAAGCAGAAGCGCATACTGGTCATGAATGCCTCGCTGTTGGTCAACTTTAGTACCCGGTTGCCAGAGGCTATTACCGAGCTTCATAAGGGATTGACCATATCGATGGCACATTAGTGGAGCGCGTACAAGTAAGGTTTTTAGGGGTTTGAGAATAACAGCGTGGATAAGAAACAGAAATTAATTATTAGTGGCTTGATTGTGGCATTGATCGTCGTGACGATACTAGCCCTGGGATTAGGCGCTTTTTACATTCCAGTAGGAGATGTAGCGCAATTGCTGCTCCAGAAAATTGGACTTTATCGTGAAGTAACCGTTGATGCCTTGCAGGCAGATGTATTATTTGTGGTGCGTTTACCGCGTATTTTATTGGGTATTTTGGTGGGCGCTGCATTAGGCATGTCAGGGGCAGCAATTCAAGGGATTTTTAGAAATCCGTTAGCGGAACCGAGCTTAATCGGTATTTCGGCTGGCGCCTCATTATTTGCCGTTTTGGTGATTGCTTTTGAAACCCTCTTGTTTGCAGGTCTTTCGGCATGGTTAGGGTATTATTTGTTGGTGTTTGGTGCCTTTGTGGGAGCCGGCATTACCGCATTTGTGGTGTATAGTATCTCGGTTAAAGATGGACGACCGAATGTGACGACTATGTTGCTTGCAGGGATTGCAATTAATGGATTTGCCGGAGCTTTGACTGGGCTGATGACCTACATGGCAACCGAACAACAGTTGCGTACGATTACCTTTTGGATGCTCGGTAGTCTGGGGGGGGCTTCTTGGGAAAATATAATGGTGGTGGCTCCATTTATCTTGGTCGCTTTGTGCTGTTTATCGTTTTATGGAAAGTCATTGAATGCATTTGCCCTCGGAGAATTACAAGCAGACCTTCTTGGGATGCGCACCGATAGGGTAAAACGCTGGGTGGTTGTGCTTTCTACCATAGCCGTCGGGGCCTCTGTTGCCGTATCGGGAATTATTGGTTTTGTAGGGTTATTGGTCCCCCATACGGTTCGTCTTTTTGGTGGGGTAGATCATCGTTTTGTATTGCCCGCCTCGATGTTGCTTGGCGCTTTGGTCCTGACTTTAGCCGATGTGTTGGCTCGTACTTTAGTTGCACCTATAGAGCTTCCTATCGGAGTTATAACCGCGCTATTGGGAACGCCTGTCTTTTTGTATATTCTGATCAAGGAAAAATAAAATTAAAGCTATGCTACGTGTAGAAAAAGTAAGCTTCGAAATTAATGGGCGCAAGTTGCTAAAGGAAGTTTCCTTTCAGGTGAGAAAAGGGGAGGTGCTTGCTATTTTGGGTGCAAATGGAGCGGGCAAGTCTACCTTGATGCAGATTCTTTGCGGTGATCGAAAACCGAATAGTGGGGTGGTGAATTTAAATGGGATAGCTTTGCCAGATTACGATGTTCGGGTATTGGCCAAATCGCGTGCGCTCTTAAGTCAGCAACAACATATAAGCCTTGCCTTTAAGGTTGCGGAACTGGTGTTGATGGGGAGGTATCCTCATTACAAGTCGAGCCCTACCGCGCGAGATCTCAAGATTGTGGAAGAGGTGATGGCAATCTGCGGAATTACTGCATTGGCCGACCGCGTATATATGAGCCTTTCGGGAGGAGAGCAACAACGGGTGCAATTAGCCCGTGTATTGGCTCAGGTGTGGGATAATCCTGATAGCCTACTCCTGTTGGATGAGCCAATATCAGCACTCGATATGCATTATCAACAGAAGGTATTGGCCATTGCTAAGGCACTTTCCCGGCGAGGGTTTATGGTCGTTTTAGTGGTGCACGATGTGAACTTTGCAGCGATTTATGCGGATCGTATTTTGATGTTGAAAAACGGACGTAAGCTCTTTGATGGGACTCCGGTTGAAGTCCTTAATAAAACGAATCTGTATACCGTGTTTTCGGTAGAAGCTTCAGTCGAACTGAATCCTAAAATATTAAAACCTGTTGTACAGCTTGAAGAACTAAAGCTGGAGGCCGATGTCTTTGATGTGAAAGCATAATATTACCGATTGTTATTTAGAAAGATTATAAATTACGTGTAAATTTTGTACCTTAGAGAACTGAAATCTTAGTAGGGCTAATGTTATGGTGATAAAGAGTAGAATCGAAGAATTGGATGAATGGCTTTTCATAGAAGAGATTCCTGATCTATATATGCCCGACAAGCCTTTAATCGAAAGTCGCTTAGAGATTTCGAAGGGGCCGGTTCATATGCGTAATTTCCAGCTATCAACCAGTGGTCTTTTCATTTTGCATACCGAAATGGCATTCGACAGACCGGTACATATCCATACAGAAATTGAAGGAGAGGCCATCACCAGCCAGTTTATTTTTTTTAAGACGGCAGACAGCAAGCTCCCTTATGGGATGAGCCGACATAATATCCGTTATATTCCTTCGGTAAAGACCGAACATGAGGTAAAAGATGGTATTGCTTATAGTTATTTTATAGCGGTCATCTCTAAAGAATATTATTTAAATCTTATTAAGCGCGACTCGTTGTTGCATAAACATTTTGTGGACGAGATCGAAAAAGGCGAATATGTTTCATTTTCGGCTGAAGATCTAATGGCTACGTATGAGATGCAACACACGATTGCCGAGCTGATTGAATCCAAAAAAACGGGTGAAATCCGACGATTACATACGGAATCACGGATTGTTGAGCTGTTGATGTATCAGTTTGAGCAATACAACGAGAAAATAAATAATAGTATTTCGTTGTTCAATGACGACGATATTGAGCGGTTGGAGTTGGCGCGTCAGATTTTGGAACAGCGTATTGCCAATCCACCCACACAAAAGGAATTAGCAACAGAAGTCCTGATGAGCGAGAGTAAACTACGTAAAGACTTTAAGGAGTATTTTTCGGTTACTATACACGATTATCTGACACGACTTCGCATGGAAAAAGCGCGCTCCTACCTGTTGGAGGAACGCTTATCTGTTTATGAAGTAGCGCTATTGACTGGGTTCGGACATCAGAATAATTTTAGTAGTGCCTTTAAAAAATACTACGGTATTTCTCCGGGGGAGCTAAAAATGTAAAGTGCGATTCCCTATTTGTATTCCACGACAAAATCTTCCTTTGGAGCACGTACTTTTTTCATTTGTGCGAGCCAATCTTTTTCTTCATTCGCATAGCCTAGATACAGTAATGCTACCGATCGTAACCCTTGTTCCTTAAGATTCAAAACGTCATCGATTAGTTCATTGTCATAACCTTCTGCCGGTGTACTGCTAATACGTAGTTCTGCAGCTTGTGCTAATGCAAAACCTAAGGCGATATACGTTTGTTTCGAGATATGGGCGAAATGTTGGGCGGTTGTCTGCCGGCCAAAGGATTCTTTTAACATATCGGTGTAGCGACTAAATCGACCTCTTGGTAAGCCACGTTGGTCGGTTGTTCGATCATAAACTTCGTCAATGCGCTCATCGGTGTATTGATCCCAGGCGGCAAAAACGAGTATATGTGAACAATCCCGCATACAATCTGGATTTAGAGAGCCTGGAACCATCTGTTCTTTTAGAGCTTGATTGCTTACAACGACCAGTTTAAATGGCTGTAGACCCGATGAAGTAGGGGCTAATCGCGTCGCTTCAATAATTTTTTCAATATCCTCTGTACTTACTTTCTTGCTCGGGTCATAGGCCTTTACGGCATGTCGCCATTTGAGATCACTTATCAATGTCATATTATAAAATCATTTTGTTCTATGGGGTAAACAACGACACGTCTTATTTGTTGTTTTTCTTTAGCTGATAAACGCATCGCGTGCCATCCTGTAGTATATGTTGTATTCTGGAGACCTCATAATCGGGGCCTAAAAGCTGTTGAAAGTTGGAGAGTTCGGCACGACAGAAACCTTGACATTCTATTGCTGCGGCGCAGATAGGGCAATGATTTTCTGTAAAGTAATAGGTCTGACCATCTTGGGACCATTCTGCCATGTAGCCTTCTTCACTCCGGAGTGAAGCGAGTACTTGTAGTCTTTCTTCGATATGCTGTTTGTTTTCCAATGCGGCAGCATATCGTGTATAGTGTTGCTTTTCACGGTCACTGATCAAGAGATCTAACGCATTATCGCCTAACAATCGTTTGACGGACTGTAGTAACCCGACGGTAACTTGTGCATGGGTATCTGGAAATCGAGCAAGTCCTGCATCGGTGAGCGTATAATATGCGGTAGGACGGCCAACCCCTTCGCGCTTGTGTTGGATAGCTACGAGACCGGCGTCTGCTAGTTTAATCAGATGTTGACGGGCACCTTCTTTCGTAATACCGAGATCGTGGGCAATGATGGCAAGGGGTGCATGCCTTTTCATCTTGATGATCATCAGTATCCTATCGGTGTTATCTTTTTTCTCCTTTTGCAATGTCATACTTGTTTTATTTCTGAGTTTCCTCGCTACTAAGCCGACTTGTTTTCTCTGCAAAGGTAGTTATTATTATACGATTTGTAAGCCATGCAACCTGTGCCGTCTTTTTACAATTGTCAGCTCTATGTTTTACTTTCAAATAAAACAAGTGTTTGCTTGTTTTATTTGAAACCTTTCCTACCTTTGATTTGTGAAAATATTGGAAACATTCAAATACCTCCATTACGACTTATATATATCCCGTATCGTTATACGATTATAAGGGTTTGCTATATTTTGTTGTCACGTTGCGATGGGTTTGCGGTGCCGCGCGTGGGGAATGGGTTTAAAACTGGAAATAAAAGTAAAAGTTGGTATGGATACATTTATTAATAAGGTCGAAGCTTCTGGAATTATAACGGTGGACCTGTTGGATTATGAGCCGAAGGAAAAGAGTTTTTTTCTAGATATCAAGCCTTTTCTTTTTATGGAAATGATTGTGAAAGAAAAGGAGTTTAAAGCAGCGTTGGAGACCTATGATTGGCTGTCCTTGAAAGGTCGTTCTGTTGCGGTGGGTTGTTCTGTCGATACGATTATTCCTACCTGGGCATATATGCTGTTGGTAAATAATCTAATGGGTATCGCTACACATATAGATTTTTGTTCTGCAGCAGCGTTGGATCGTCTTTTATGGCGAGATGCGGTGTTGGCTACTGACTTTTCTTACCTCACTGGAGAAAAGGTTGTTGTTCGCGCTAGACCGAATCTAGATCCATCTCTCTATATGGCAGCAGCAGAAAAATTGAAGCCTGTGGTGAAAACTTTACTTTATGGTGAAGCAGGAATGCCGAAAGTTATAGCGAAAAATTGATAGATTAACGCTAAATTTACATACACGATAGTATTTATTTGTCCTGCAAAGGGCACCTAAACATATAAATTAAGAAGAAACGATGAAAGCTTTGATATTTAACGGCGCGTTGGACAGAAGAGAAAACGCAACATCTGAACGATTGAGTGCTTACCTCTTAGAGAAGTTTGCAGGACAAGGAATTACAGCGGAGACCTTTCGGATTGTGGATTCTGGAATTCCATTGTTTGATACAACGTTGAACAAAGTTCCTAATGCGGTGGAACGCATGAATATTCTCTTCCGTGAAGCAGATATTCATATTTGGCTATCACCGTTATACCATGGTAGTATGACTGGGGTAATGAAGAATTGCTTGGACTGGATGGAGTGCAGTGCAAAATTACCTAATCCATACCTGACCGGTAAGATGGTGGGCTTAGTTTGTTGGGCGGATGGTGTACAAGCAATGCAAGGGATCAATGCGATGGATGCCGTAGCGAAATCGCTTCGCGCATGGACGTTACCGTTTAGTGTGCCGATTCAACGGAATGAGCTTTTTGCAGAAGATGGTGCGGTAAGTGCGAAATATAATCAACGTTTTGACCTTTTGCTCAATCTGCTGATAAAAGGACCAAAACTGGCGCTTGATAGTGCGATTTAAAAAATTGATTCAAATTGTTTTGTTTTCGAAAGTCCGGTTTGCGTAAGCAATACCGGACTTTTATATATTACAACGTTTTTATCTTGAGGTTTCTAAAGGAAGCCCCATGTGCCCAATCCTGTAAGGCAATCTTACCTTTGGTTTTCTTACCGAAAGCTGGTGCATCCTTAAATGAACTTGTCTTTACGAGCCTTTGCCATTGTTTGGACTTGAGATCCATTTCAGCCGTCACCGTACCGTTTAAATAAAAGGTAATATTCCCATCTTTTTGAACAATACGGGATTCATTCCATTCGCCTTTAGGTTTCGTTTTTACAAAATTCTTTTGTGGCGTGAAATTATATAAGCATCCTGGTCGTTTGAGTGGAACATCGAAATCCGGATGTGCGTCTTGTAGCAATTGGTATTCAGGTCCCGAATACCAGGTCGTAGGGATGGAGTCTTGTTCATCTACATTGATAAAGACACCGCTATTGCCACCTTCAGCTAATTTCCATTCGAATTTCAAATCATAGTTTTCAAATTCTTCATTTGTGACAAGGTCGGCACGTAAGTTTGTGCTCTCCGGGTCACAGTGCAGTTCTCCATTTTTTACTTGCCAGGTCGATGGGATAGTCCCTTTGTTGTAAACATGCCATTGATCCATGGACTGTCCATCAAAGAGTAATTTCCATCCTTCGGCACTTTCTTTTTCACTTAAGGTGTTCGGAACAGTCGACGTATTTTTGCAGGACACGGTCAGACATGCTGCCGCGAAAATCGCTACAGGAGCTAGGAATCTTACCTTCATTTCTTACTGTTTTGGTTTAGTGATTGTTTAGCTTGTACGTTGGGTACAACGCATAATCAAACTTAGTGAAAAACAAAAAGATTCGCAATAAAAAGTATATCTCAGGTACGTAACAAGGTTATTGTATTTTACGACTTACTCCTTTTCGATGTTTTTTTCTGCTTTTATTCCACCAGATGATGTACCCTGTAATAGGAAGACTTGCACAGCATAAGCTAACGATAAAGGCTAGGATCTTGGTGCCCATACCGCCAATATTACCGGTGTGTAGATCAAAGTTGAGCGCCTGAAGCTTATCGCCGCCTTGTAGTGTCGTGGACGATTTGACCTGATTTATCTCTACGGTTTTTTGGTCGAAATAATACCACTTAAAATCTCCACTTCGTTGTTCGCTCATGCGCACCTGAATATCAATTTCAGGCGCCGTCTTTTTGCGTAAACGAATAGACATAATCCCGGCGTCCGGGTGTTGGGTTAACGTATAATGGAGCGCGTTGTCAAGCGGTGTAGCTCGACTTAAATTGACTGGACTTGTGGGCAGAACTTGGGGTTTTGTTGGTTTAGAATAAGGAAGCACCGTATTGAAAAAAGTGGTATACCCTTTCTTGAAAGAAGGAAAAGTAAATACCAAACCTGTGATTGCAAGGACAAGCGCGAGGAGTAAGCTATAAAATCCAACAACATTGTGTAGGTCATAATTTAACCTCTTCCATTTCACTTTTCGGTCAATCCAGAAACTTCTTTTCAGCTTTTTTGATTTCCATTTCTTAGGCCACCATAACACCAATCCAGAAATCAAAATAAGTACAAAGATGGCGGTAGAATAGCCTACGACAGCATGCCCCACCTTTTTTCCAAGGAGTAAATTCATGTGCAGTTGTAAGACCACCTGAAAGAATTCTGTTTTGGAGTTTTCAATACTGCGTAATTCTCCGGTATAAGGGTTTAGAAAAACACGCTTATAATACCGGTAATAGTTCCAGTGTCCAAAGGCGTCTTCATCGGTATCCAGTGCACGGAAAATCCATGTACGATTTTTGGCCGGGTATACATCGATACGCGATACTTTTTCGCCTTGGGGTAACTGACTTTCAGCAATAGCTGTTAGTTCACTGATAGGGAGTGGTGTCCCTTGTTGTTCGGCGATATAATATTTATGAGGGTATACCCATAGCTTCAGTTCATCTTGAAATGTATAGAGACAACCTGTCAGACTAACCACAACGATAACAATTCCGGTTAGGATGCCAAGCCATTTGTGAAGCCAGAGTATACCCTTTTTGATCATTTAGAATTTGTAATTTATATTGAAAGAAGCTGTTGTCCCAGGTCCTTTCACATAATCGGCATTAAATGCTCTGTATTGGCTTAAGACAGGGTAGTAATCAGCATTGAGTAAATTCTCGACACCGAGTCCCAGCGACCAGCTTTTGTTTACTTTGTAACCTACATTCAGGTTGAATAGGTTGACGTCACGAACTGGGCCTTCGCTGGTTTTATATACCCCTTTAGCATTCGGTTCGAAGCGATCGCGATTTCCGGTATGCACCCAGAAAAGTTGGAAGTTCCATGCATGGTTAGGAGTGAAATACAAGTAACCTGTAGCCTTGGGTGGAGCAATACGAGAACCATTCAGGTAGGTTTTTGTTCCATCATCCTGTTTCGATTTTCCTTCTACATAGGCATAGGTACCACCGATAGTCCACTCTGGAGAGATTCGCGCATTTAGAGCCACTTCGTAGCCATACACGCGTTCTGGAAGGCGTTGTGGAATCAAGTATCCGCCAACGTCAACAAGTTCCACCCCCATTTTTGAGGTACTGTAAAAGTAGGAAGCTGATAGATTAAAGATACTGTAGTTACTGGAGAAACCAATTTCGTAGTTGTTGGTAATAATCGGATCGGTCTTTATGCTGTCGAGGTCGTTATCCGTCGCACGACGAACGATACGCCCTAACTCATTGATGGCGAAACCTTGTGAAAAACTTACAAAAGGGTTGAAGAGGTCATATTTATTGTAGCGTAATCCAGCATTGAAGGTAGCCCCATTGTATGGTATCTTTCCGCCTGTAACTGGAATACTACCCTCTCCGTTTGGTCCGGAGGCAATGGTATTAAAATCTTTGATTTTAACGGTTGCATTTTCATAGCGAACACCCCCTTTGAAGATCAGGTTTTCGAAAAAATCCATGCGCAATTGTGCATAGGGAGCCACATTGATCATATTCATATCCGGGATATAGATACGGCCGTCTACGAGATTCTGGTCTGTAACGTCATTTAATAGATCTAGACCGTAGGTTACCTCGGATTGTACGTTACCTAAACGGAATGGGGTGTTAAGGTTTAGCCGTAAGCCCTTTTTTTCAGAGTTTATCTGTGTTTGTCCCGGACCATACCATGCCGTTCCCGATTCAACATAACGGTTCATAGAGCGGAAGGTATTGTAGTAGGCAGAAGCTTGAAGCGATGTCTGTCCGAAAATTCCTGTCTTCGTGTAGGTTAGCATCGCATTATGGTTATATGGTGTGCCCGCAGGACGTCCTGGGTCTTCACCTTTTACACCGATAGTTGGCGTTTCCCCATAGACACCTGTTTTGCTGATGTATTTTGCATGCTGTGTACTGTTGTAGAAATTGTAGACAGCCATCAAGGAAGATGTTTCATCAATCGTATAGCCTACTTTAACAAAAGCATTGTATTGATAACTATTTGATAGTCCATCTGTTTGTCCGAGTGGTATACCATCCGAATCCCGCTGTAGACCCGCATAATCTACGGAACCACTTACGCTATAATCGAATTTATTTTTCCGGCCATAGAATGACTGAGCGGCTCGGTAGCCCATGGTTTCACTGCTGTGAAACGGATTTATAGTGGTTCGTAAACTGGTTGTACCGCCAAAAGCGGGCGCACCATGTGCATTATTTCGGGTAATGTAATTAATAATACCACCAGCCGAACCATTTCCATAGATGGAGGTGGCACCTTTGATTACCTCCACTCGCTCAATGACACTAGGGTCGATTGTCCGTAGGTCACGTGCTCCATTCATTAATGGGGTAGATTGTGGGATGCCATCGATCAAAACCAAAACAGCACGTCCACGTAATGTCTGTCCTGAATTGGTCGCTTTGTTTGTGGATGTTCCTAAGCCCGGAATGGTATTACCTAGGATACTGGAAAGATTGGTGTTGATCTGACTTTGGGCGGCTATTTCTTGGCTGTTTAAAATAGAAATTGATGAAGGTACCGTAGAAATATGTTCCGGCTTACGGCCTGCTGTAACAATAACCTCGTCCAAATTTGTGATACGCTGGAAGCTGAGCTGGATCGGAGACCGTAGTGTATCCGTGGCTATTGTTTTTTGTAAGCTGGCATATCCCGTGTAAGAAACCTGTACTTGTAGGGGAGAGGAAAATTGCGTTACATCGTACTGAAAAAGTCCGTTAACATTAGTATATCCTATCTTTTTATTGTTTATGCTGATATTAGCATTAGAAACAGGCGATGCTTTTTCATTTAGAATGAGGAGTTCTAAGCGTTGCGCAAAGCTGCTGTTTGCCGCCAGCAGAAGCAAGCCGGTAGCGACTGCTTTATTGATGCACGAGTGTTTTGACATCTTTAATCTTATTTAGACTGATTTTAAACTGATGCAAAAATAGAAAGATTTTAGATTTTCAGAAATCTTTTTTTGCTCCGGCATAGAAAATAAGATCATTAAATTTTTTGGCTATTATTTTTAGTTAATACTGTTGACATAAGGCTGTCATCGCACGCTTTATTTTTGTGTTAGTAATACAGCATAACTTAAATACTATCCTTATGAACTTAAAGAAACTTACACTGAGCAGTTTGGAACATAATCTTTGGGTAAACCAAAAATATGTGGAGTGGTTAAATACCAAATCGGAAATCCTTCTGCATACTGAGGTGAAATCCAGTTATAGCAGTATCTTAAAGACGGTACATCATATCTGTTGTTCACAAGAATACTGGCGCTCGATTGTGGGTCAGCAGTTTGCGTTAGATATTGAACATTTACCAGATATGCCTGGAAGACTGGAGCTATTTGAAGAGCTGATCGTGAGTTCACAAAAATTGGTCGATCTGGTTTCGGAGAGCGACGAGTCTCTATTATCAGAAAAGATCGCTGTCGATAGTGCATGGTTTTCTTGTAATTTATCTCGTTATGAATACATTCAGCAAATTGTACTGCACGCCGCGTACCACCGCGGCCAGATTGTAACAATGGGCCGGCATCTTGGTATGGAGGATGCGCCAATGACGGATTATAATTTCTGGAATATCTATAAGGATCGCTTTCGTCATGTGGGGTAGCATACATGCTGAAATCATGAAAGTTTTGTAGATTCGTGATAAATCAAACGAAAGAGAAATGCTTTTTGAATCTTTATTTCAAAATATAGAAGAAAAAGTAACGATAACGGAGTCGGATAAAACGCTTTTACGAAGTTTTTTTCGAGTAAAGAAACTTCGTAAGCGGCAATATCTTCTCCAGGAAGGGGAGTTGTGCAAGGATATTGCTTTTGTGGTGCGGGGTGCGCTGAAGTCATATACACTGGATGATAAAGGCAATGAACATGTCAGTTTGTTTGGGCTAGAGGGGTGGTGGATTTCTGATTTTCGGAGTTTCATCTGCGGAGAGACCGCGTTGCTAAATATCGACGCGATTGAGGAAACGTATGTTCTATTGTTATCCCGTGCTCATTATGATACTATGCTTGATCAGATGCCTCTGATGGAACGTTATTTTAGAATATTGTATCAAAATAGTTTAGTCACAAAAGACCGGCGATTGATTAGTTCGCACACCTACACGGCAGAAGAAAAGTATCAAGAGTTGTTACGACAGTACCCGTTTATTATTCAACGGATTCCGCAGCATTTAATTGCTTCTTATCTGGGTCTGACGACTGAAACGATCAGCCGGATAAAGAAAAAACAGTTGATCTAAGTCAACATTATTTCTTGTTTTGGGTCAATTTATACCTGCTTGGCAGGTTTTACTTTTGATACCAAAAGAAATAGATGAAAAATAGCGCATTAGTCGTCGGTTCTACTGGAATTGCCGGCAGTAATTTGGCCAAAGAGCTAGTTGCCCAAGGTTGGGAGACGTATGGCTTGTCAAGAAATCCAAGTAAACCCTTAAAGGGAGTCCATCAGCTAAGGGGAGATCTCTTAGATCCCGGCAGCTTAAAGGAAGCTTTGTCTGGTATTAATCCTACCCATGTTTTTTTTACCACCTGGATGCGTCAGGAAAATGAGACTGAAAATATACGGGTGAACAGCACCTTGGTGCGGAATATGTTGGATGTACTTTCTCTAAAAAGAAGTGTGGCACATGTAGCTTTGGTGACCGGATTAAAGCATTACTTAGGCCCTTTTGAATCGTATGCTAAAACGGGGAACCTGCCGGGAACGCCCGTGCGAGAAGATCAGGGAAGGCTTACATTTCCTAACTTTTATTATGCACAAGAAGATGTTGTTTTTGAGGCTGCTGCACGCGATGGGTTCACGTGGAGTGTGCACCGTCCACATACCATTATTGGTGAAGCAGTGGGCAACTTGATGAATATGGGGACGACGCTAGCGGTATATGCTACCTGGTGTAAAGAAAGGGGATTGCCTATGGTATGGCCGGGGTCGCGGGAGCAGTGGTCTGGTTTATCCGATGTGACCGATGCACGAATCTTGGCTAAGCAATTGGTCTGGGCAGCGACGACCCCTGCTGCACAGAATCAAGCCTTTAATGTGGCCAATGGCGATGTTTTTCGATGGAATCGTTTATGGTTTGATATTGCGGACTGGTTTGGAATTGCCGCTGAAGGTTTTGTGGAAACTATTAGACCATTAGAAAGTACAATGACAGGAATAGCAGAAGATTGGACGAAGATCGTGAAGACGCATGGTTTGAAAGAAAGTCATTTAGAACGTTTGATTTCGCCATGGCATACTGATCTGGACTTGGGGAGACCTCTGGAGGTGGTAACGGATATGACAAAAAGTAGAAAATTAGGCTTTACCGCGTACCAGGATACACGGGATTCTTTTTTCGATCTTTTTAAGTCTTTACGCACAGGACAGATTATTCCCTAGAAGGCTGGATGCGATTGACGTCTATGCGATTGTCTAGACGTCAATCTCCCTCAGAAGGAATAGGTTTCTTTGCATAAACCATCAGCTTTTCCTACCTTGACCCTAAATCAAAAAGTGGGTTATGCAAACAGCGTCTTTATTGGAGGATATCGTTTATGGCGAGGATCGCCCTGCGATAAAAGTTATGTTAGACACTACCGCTACAAAAGAGATTCGAATCGTTTTTCGTGCCGGACAGGAAATGAAGCAACATAGTGCACCTTTTCCGATTGTGGTGGAAGTGGTGGATGGAGAAATCGATTTTGGTGTTGATGGAAAGCGGATTGCCCTGAATCGCGGAATGTTAATAACGTTAGAAGGTCATGTCCCACATGATCTACTTGCCAAGAAGGACAGTATTGTACGACTATCCCTAAATAAGGCTGATGCTGTAGGTAGGGTGGAAGAGGTCGTCCGTAGACGAAAGTAGGGTTAAACGCTCAAAAACATTATTTGCCGTTAAACCAACGTGTCTCTTTTTAATCCAACAGATAAACCCATTTTTATGATCGCAGCTTTTAATTTTTTGAATGACCTCAAGAGTACATCGTATCGCATATTCGGACGAATTGCTTTTTTCCTTTTTGTATTTCTATTCTCTGGTTTATCTGTATTTGGACAACGTAGTGAAATCGATGTTGATATTTTTGGCAACTTGAATTATAAGTCTCGTGATGGCAAGTACACCGCCACCTTGGAGAAGAATATCTTTGATGACCTAATCTATAAGGACAGCCGTAGAAACCAGATTACTTTTGAAAAAAAATACTTAGATAAAGAATATCGTGGTATTATCGGAAACAAAGAACAGCAGCGTAAGCTATTCCTTAATCTAGTGCGGGAGAATAGACGCGATGAAAACTATAAAGCGTCGTATAAGATTGATATTTTCGATAAGCTTATAATTGAAGATAATAGAGGTTATAAGTTAGAGGAGGGCAAGGATATTTTTGGGCATAATAATATTGAAGAGCAGCGTAATGGCGTAAAAAGCTCACTTAAACGCAATATTCATGGATATCTAGAATTTCAAGAGGGTCGAGACAATGCTTCTTTGAAAAAAGATATCTTTGACAAATGGACCTATGAGGATAGTTTCGGGAATAAGGTGCAACTAGCACCGAAGACCTGGGATCGAATGATACGTCGTTTTCGTACTGACGAGGCAATCTTACAGTTTTTTGTGGATCAATTTTTCTTCTAACCTGGTATAAGTTATGTTTATTATAGACTCTCCTTCGAACAACGCATATTTTAATATTGCTTCTGAAGAGTATTTGTTATACAAATATCCTGAGGAAGACATCTTCTTGCTCTACGTGAATGCGCCGTCTATCATTGTCGGTAAATTTCAAAATACATTGGCAGAGATCAATCTGGATTACGTTACTAACAATGCGATAAAGGTTGTGCGTCGTATGTCTGGAGGGGGGACTGTATATCACGATTTGGGAAATTTGAATTTCTCTTTTCACACATTATTGGGAACCAATGATTTTATGGATTTTTCGACCTTTACCCAGCCGGTTGTCAATTTGCTTACTGGATTAGGTGTACCCGCAAAGTTGGAAGGAAGGAACGATTTATTGGTCGATGGTAAGAAATTCAGTGGTAATGCGAAGTTGATGAAGAATGGTAAAATGATTCAACATGGAACTATTCTGCTAAATTCGGAGATGGAGGTTTTAGGCGAGGCTTTGCAGGTAAACCCGCTTAAATTTATTGACAAAGCTGTAAAGTCTAATCGGGCGCGGGTAACCAATCTGATTCATTACCTGCCGGCAGATACGAGTACCGAAAAACTAAAAGAGCTACTGATCGCTGAGATGATCAAAGAAAATCCCGGGGCTATTCAATATGAATTAACGGTCGACGATATACATGCGATCGAAACATTAGTGAAAGAGAAGTATAATACTTGGGATTGGAATTTCGGTTTTTCACCCAATTATAACTTTAAGAAAGCGATAAAAGTACCTGCTGGATTTATTGAATTACACATGGATGTCGATAAAGGATATATTCAGCAGGTTAAGATCTTTGGTGATTTCTTCGCTTCCAAACCTATTGAAGAGCTGGAGAAAAAGCTTATTGGGCAAAAACATAGCTTGGATCAAATTGAATCCGTCTTGAATGCGGTAGATCTGACAGCCTTCTTTGGAAAGGTTACCGTGGAAGAAATCTTGGTGTTGTTTAGCTAGATTTCTCTACCGCATACAGCACCCAGTGTTGTCCATCTTCTTCAAAATCTTCAACATAATGCATGTTTAGCTTGCTAAATACGCCTATAGAGGCTGAATTCTCTATTCGTGCCCGGCCGACAATACGCTTGATACCTAAGGTGTTTTGACCGTAGTCCATGGAGGCTATCGCACTTTCTGTCGCATAACCTTTGCCCCAATGTTTTTTAAAAAATCGGTAACCAATATCATATTCATCCTCTTCAGGATGATATTTGAGTCCACACCAACCGAGTATTTCCTGGTCTTCTTTGCGAATGACCAAGAGACGGCCGACCGCATATTTCTCGTATTGATCGTAGTTCGTGAGAAACACTCGGGTAGCTTCCACATCTGCAAATTGTATATCTCCGGTGTATTGTAATACTTCGGGATCTTCATTTAAAGCGTACATATTCTCCGCATCTTCGGGAAGGAAGGGGCGGAGAATCAAACGTTCTGTTTCTAATATCATGCAGCAATTTACGTTAAAAAATCTGGATCGGTAAAGGCTGGGTTTGGATATGTGTAGAAACCTTCGCCTGTGGCGACTCCTAATTTATTTTTATCGATGAAATTTTCCTTTAAAAAGGCTACTGTTTTGACTTTTAATGGGTCACCAGTGGCATCCGCTTCCATCTTATTGATGTTGTAGGCGGTAGTAATACCAACAACGTCGAGAATTGCAAAGGGGCCTACAGGAGCACCGGTGGCGACCATCCATGTTTTATCTATTGTTTGCACATCAGCGACATTGTTGACCAATAAATCCGTTGCCGCACCGAGTAAAGGAACAAGTAACGAGTTGACAATATATCCGGGTTGTTCTTTGTGAAGAGGCAAAGCAATCATACCAATGTTTTTGGCAAATTCAACTACTTGATCGAATACCTGTTTGTCTGTGCCAGGGTGTCCCATAATTTCTGCCGTATTATGTTTCCATATTTCATTAGCGAAATGCAGGGCAAGGAATTTTTCCGGACGTCCTGTTTCGGCCGCAAATTGACTAGGTAAGAGGGTAGAAGAGTTGGTCGCAAAGCGTGTCTTTTCTGGAGCAACGGCACGTGCTTTTTTATAGAAATCAATTTTTATCTGTGGATTTTCTGGAACAGCTTCGATAAGTAAATCTGCCTCTTTTAGGGCGACAGCAAGATCGGATGTGTATTGCAGATTACTTTTTGCGGCGGCCAGCGCCGTATCTGTCGCTTGAAGATCCTTTTTATAGGCTTGAGCCAAGTTGTCGAATTTGGCTTTCGCTTTTTCTAGTACTTCATCATTAATGTCATATACCGTGACATTGAATCCATGAAAGGCCGTTTGAAATGCGATTTGATAACCAAGTACGCCACTGCCGGCCACTGTTACATTTTTAATTTCCATTATTGAACGTTTAAGTGTTTTTATATAGAAGTAATAACAAATGTTTATTGGTAGTGTTTGGAGTAGAAACAAGTTTTCATTGTAGACACGTGGCCTTTTCAGTCGTGGTTTGACAGGCCTTCAGCGCTTCTATGTTTGGTGCATGGCTTGCCGAGGAAGGCCAATTTCATGTGCTTGTGGATAAGGGGCACGATGGGTCATGCTGACATCCTCTTTGATCTGCTGGTGTACCCGGTATTGATGATTCTTTTCATGGTTATATCGTGGGTCCGGGATAAAAGGCATCTTGGCCATCTTATGGATGGTAATGGTCGGAAAATGACAATCTACTTCGACCGTTCCGAGGAGGAGATAACAACCGCCACCTTGAAAAGGGTAAGCCTGGAGGCTATCTGGGAAATGTGCGGTATCAAAATAGTCGCCATGAACATCTATCCAAGTGCCGAAATACATGGTTCCCAGTTTGGTCGGGACATGTTTACGTGCAATAAGGTAGGCCAACATCTTTACTTGTTTTTTATGATGTTTGAGTAGGTCTTGCACCAGAACCTCACCGCGATATTTTGTTTGCAGCAAGTCGAATGGAGAACAAGATACTGGAAAGCCGAGCAGCTCTATTTCATCGAAAGCATCTTCATGAGGGAGGCGTTCGAGCTCGGGGAGTTTGTATTCTTTCGCGGGTTCTTGCAGAAGCATCAGCGCACGGTTTTCAGGTTTGAAGTTAACCAGCAACATGCGAGCGGTAACGAGCAGTTCGTTTTTGTTTTTTCCCGTGAAACGGAACGCTCCGATGTAGATTAAAATTTGTACGGCCTCTATACCGATGGGGATACGGCGGATAAAATCTTCTAAGGAACGGTATGCTCCATGTTGCTTACGTTCATGCTCAATAAGGAACGCCGTCTTTTTGGGAAGACTTTGGATGTGCATAAAACCGAGGTATACGGTTTTGCCATAGAGGGTGGTTTCGTATATACTCTTATTGGCACATGGAGGAAAGACCTCAGCGCCTGATTTTTTTGTTTCGTGCACGTAAACTTCGGTGCGGTAAAATCCTCCCATATTATTGATCACAGCCACCATAAACTCCAAAGGATAATATACCTTGAGAAATAAGCTTTGGTAGCTCTCTACCGCATAGGAGGCCGAGTGTGCTTTACAAAAAGAATAACCGGCAAAAGATTCAATTTGACGGTACACCTCGGCGCTAAGGTTCTCATCGTGACCTAGTTTTCGACAAGAGGCGAAGAAGTTGTCTTTCACCTGTTGCAGCGCGGAAAGAGATCGTCCCTTACCACTCATCGCGCGCCGTAGAATATCACCATCCGCTGCCGCTAAACCACCGAAGTGGAGCGCAATCTTAATCACATCCTCTTGGTAAACCATAATACCATATGTCTCGTGTAATTGCTCCCTGAAGACATCATGGAAATAGGTGAATCCTGTCGGATTATTGTGCCGAAAAATATATTCTTTCATCATGCCGCTCTGCGCAACGCCCGGCCGAATAATAGAGGAGGCTGCGACTAATATCTTATAGTTATCGCATTGGAGCCGACGTAACAACCCCCGCATAGCTGGACTTTCAATATAAAAGCAGCCGATGGTATGGCCTCTGCGGAGAAAGTCATTGCACAATGCCTCATCTTTGGAGAGAGACGTATTGCGGATGTCTACTGTGATGCCTCTGTTCTGCTGAATTAATTGAACAGCATCATTAATATGACCGATTCCCCTTTGCGAAAGAATATCAAATTTATGCAACTCGATTTCTTCGGCAATATGCATGTCAAATTGTACGATAGGAAAACCCTTGGGAGGCATCTCCAGTACAGAATAATGTGTAATGGGTTCTTCGGAGATTAATATACCGCAGGCGTGCATGCTGCGTTGATTCGGGAATTTTTCCAACATTTTACCATAACGATGTATTGTTGCAACAATCGAATTGCTGTCGTGCTGCTCGATGGGCATGGTGGCCAGGCTATCGAGCTCGGTTTTGGGCAAACCGAATACTTTACCCAGTTCACGGAAAATCGATCGGTATTTAAAAGTAACGTTGGTGCCACAAAAAGCAACGTGATCTCGTCCATATTTATTGAATATATAGTGTAAGATAGTATCTCGGTCTTGCCAGCTCCAGTCGATATCAAAGTCGGGAGGCGTCTTGCGGTTTAAGTTCAGGAAACGCTCGAAATAAAGATCCAGCTCCAACGGACAGATATCGGTAATGCCCAAACAATAAGCAATAATGCTGTTGGCGCCGCTGCCGCGCCCGATATGCATAAAACCCATGCTGTTGCTGTACTGTACAATATCCCAGGTGATCAGGAAGTACGCACTAAAACTGAGCTGGTGAACGACTTTTAATTCTCGCTCCACCCGATCCATGGCTTCTCGATGTTCTGGAGGATACCGTTTTGCCAGTCCTCTGTAAGCTAAGGTCGTCAGGAGTTTTAAATCTTCGTCCCGGCTATGGGTGAAATGCTTTTTATTCTTTGGCGCATGAAAATCAAACGTAAAATTACAGCTATCCACAACCTGTTTGGTATTGGTAATCAATTGCGGATAATGGCGGTAATAAGAAAGAAGCGTGTGGGGTGGGACCATGGAATCTGTTTCCCGACAAGTGTCTTGCGAAGTGAGCTTGGAAAGAATAACGTTGAGATCCACGGCACGCAGGATGCGGTGCAGATTGTACGTTTCTTTACTGTCGAAGACAACCGGTTGGAGGATGACCATCTTATTGATTCGGTGTCGCCATCGAAGTTGGATAAGCTGCGTAAGCTCGTCTGGACGCACGCCGATATACGCATCCGGGGGTAAGCTGTCGGGGGCATTATCCAACGGGTAGATCGTAATCACTTCTGTAAAAGGTGGTGCTTGAACGGGGATCGGTGTTCCCGCTATATTATGCGCCGTTAATAGGTTGCACATTTCCCCAATACCGGTAGACGTTTTTGCCAGGGCAATGTATAACAATTTATTGCCCTCGCGAAACTCCATCCCCACCAAAGGCTTGATCTGTTCTTTCTCGCAGGCACGAATAAAATCATAGATTCCTGCAACGGTATTTATGTCGGTCAATGCCAGGGCTGTAACGCCACAGGCTTTAGCCTGTTTTACAAGCGTCTTGATAGACATTGTGCCGTAGCGCAAGCTGTGGTAAGAATGACAATTGAGGTACATAGCTATTACTTTTTTTTAGGCGGTACATATACACTTGATGCACGATAAACCTTATTGTGGCCAAATCGATGTTTGATATGATCCATCGCCTGATATAGTGCGAGCATCTCTTCCGTGTCTTCAAACAGATTGATTTGCAAGCTTCCCCGCACCAGTCCCGTAAAACGTATCCCGATCAACCGAATTCGCATCCGTCGATTATACAGTTTATCAAACAACTCATGCACGCAGCGGTTTAAGGTATGATCGGCCGATGTATAGGTGATTTGTGCTTGTTTGGTCTCCGTATCAAAGTTTGCATAACGTAATTTAACGACGACAGTTGAGGTAAGCCATTGTTCCGTACGCAATTGAAACGCTAGTTTCTCTACCATCCCTGTAATTAGCGTGCGAAGCATCGCTATATCGATTGTATCACGATCAAATGTATGTTCTGTAGAGATTGATTTTCGCTCCGTATAAGGTTCGACTGGTGTATGATCAATACCGTTTGCTTTTTTCCAAAGATCAATGCCGTTTTTACCGATTATCTGCTGAAGTACTTCGGCAGGCATTTCGGATAAGGTATGTATGGTACGTATACCGATGCGTGATAACAGTTGGAAGGTTTTATCGCCTACCATCGGTATTTTTTTTATGGATAGTGGGGCTAAAAAAGGTTTGATCTCATGTTGTCGAATTTCTCTTTTGCCGCTGGGTTTGACTTCTCCTGTGCCAATTTTGGCAACTGTTTTGTTGACCGATAAAGCAAAACTTACGGGAAGTCCGGTGTGTTTCGTAACATTCTGCATCAACTCCTGTGTCCATTGATAGGAACCAAAAAAACGATCCATACCCGATATGTCAAGATAATGTTCATCGACACTGGCTTTCTCTACTACTGGCGCTTTCTCTTGAATAATTTCTGTAACGGTATGAGATAAGCGGGAATAGAGCTCCATATCTCCTTTGATGACTTTGGCTTGTGGACATAGGCGTAGGGCCATTTTGATGGGCATGGCCGACCGGACGCCATAATACCGAGCTTCGTAGGAGCAGGAGGCGACAACGCCCCGATCGCCTCCACCGATAATGACTGGAATTTTATCCAACTCGCTGTTTCTTAATCGTTCACAGGATACAAAAAAGGTATCCAGATCCATGTGTACTATCGTGCGCTCCATACATCCTCTGTTTGTAAAAATCTAAACAAAATTACATGTAATACTAAAAATATTAGTATAATTGTTGTTCAAAATTAGAACAATGTTGTACCACTTGGCTGAAAATATAAAGTACCTGCGTGCGCAAGTTGGACGATCTCAACAGGAGCTGGCAAATGATTTAGGAATTACCCGAACGCGTTATTCCAAATACGAATATGGCATGGCAGAGCCTCCTGTAGAATTACTGGTGAAAATTGCGATGTATTATAAACTCCGTATTGACGATCTGATATTGGTCGATTTACAACGAGCAAGACCTGTTATCGGTTGTACGGATATTCCTGTATCCAACTAAAACTTCGTTTGTTCAGTTCAAAATCGGTGGTGTTTTGTTTTATTAGCTTAATCTCTTCTACACCTTTTTCGAGTGTTTTCTTTAAGACGATATCGCCATTATCCGCAACTTGATAATCGAACGTGAAGTTATTTAAGGAAATAGTTTTTGCCGTTGTATCCGGTCGCGTCTCCTCGTAGTGAGCTTTATAGTATCTGTCACGGATAGTCACTTGATTTTCACCTTCAAAAATAAGATATGACCAATCCGAAGGAAGGGTATACAGTTCTGAATTTTTGTCTTCAATGCGATAGATGCCGTAGAGGGGTGACTTTTTGAAGTAATGGTCCATCAGCTTTTGTCGGGAGAATAAACCCATAACCTGCGTAATTACAACGAAAGCAATAAAACCGATTTTAAGCCAAGGAGCTCCTTTCTTGAGCCATTTTTTTTGAAACACGGGGCGTGCTAATAGCTGGAGCTGAGCGGGCTCGCCTTTAAAAAAGAAATTGTTTAGTGGGCGGAGGTAAGGCAATAGCAAAAATATCGATAGGAAAAGCAAGGCTGTAGATAGTTGTTTTACAGGAACATCAAAAAAATAATTGATACTCATGATATTGATGCTTGTCGCGATGGTGACTAATGCACCTAGGACGAGTGTTCTTCTAAAAAGTAAGAAAGCTGCCGAAATTTCCACGAGACCCACGAAGATATTGTAACCTTTAGAAAACCCCATAAATGTCCAGGCTAATCCCATAGGAGAGAATTCGTTTAGCGGTTGCATCAGTCTGCTCAACCCGGGAGCAGGCATTTGGCTATGTGTCAATTTAATGGCGCCATAGTTGATCAGCATTAAAGCGATATAGTAGCGTATAAATAGCGTGAGCCAATAATACCCGATATCATAATTTTTCCGTTTACGATCAAGTAAAGACCAAATAGCGCTGCCAAGTAGCGCGAGAAGAAAAAGAACCAATAGTACTACCCAATCGTAGGAAGTGTCGCCACTGCCGTTGGTAAAAATAGCGTAGTCATATTGATAATGTAAAATATGTTTGGCAAACCAAGGCGTAAATTGCTGACTCAACGCTATAAAAGGTTTACTTATGATATTGAACAAGGGAAAAGTACCGTTGTTCTTCAGTAGAATAAACGAGAGAATAAAAATAAAAGAAAAGCGAAATCCAAGCTTTTTTAACGGTGACCAGACAGACGAATTTGCCAAGACAGGAGTATCCATAATTCAGTTATAATTTAACCCCAATTTAATAAGTATTTTATTAAAATTCTCCTATAAAGGAGAAAAAAGTATCATGGCGCATGAAACAGAAATCGCTTTCCAATATTTAGGTTGCCGTATGCTTTCGGTATATCCGCGAAACATAACACATAAGTAACAGTAATAAGGCAGCAATTAACACGTATCGAATTCCTAAATCTGCTGGTGTTTGAATTTTTCCGATTGTAGAAATCAAATAGCTGCTTAATGAAGTGAATACATAGACGAGCCCCCCGATTAAGCCTCCAGCAACACCTGCATGTTCGGGAAATGTAAGCATGCTCTGCGTGAAAAATATGGTGTATAAAAAACCACTACAGATATGTATCAGAAAGGCGAAAGCGATGAAGAGATAGAGGTTTTGAGAAAACATACTCAGTATGGCTATTGTTATGCACAGCACAACTTGTATAGCGGAGGCGTAGAGGATGCGCTTGCTCATATCCAAGGAGCTCATCTTTTTGCTAACAATACCGCCAACCATCCAGGAAAAACCTAAGATTAGTGTGCAGTATCCGATAACAACGGCGCTGGAGTTTAATGCATTTTCGAGAACAAAAGGACCCGCAATATTGAAAACCATGACGACAGAATAACTGAGGCCGAGAATTACAATTCCAAGGATAAAAGACTCGTGCGATAGCATCAGCCTGTAGTTGGCGACCACTTCGCGGAGTTTGATTTTTTTGAACTGAGCAAGCGTCTCTCCGCTAATCAACAAATCAAGCACCAAAACTAATAGTGCATACCCCGCAATGAAGTAGAAATTGGCTTGCCAGTTAAAGTAGTGCTCGAGATAACCACCCAAAAAGGGAGCTAGAATAGGGCCACAAGACCAGACAATGGTAAAATAACTAAGATAATGTTTACGTTGTTCCTGATCGTACATATCCACAAAGAAAGCTCGAGTTGAGATAACGACGAGCGAGATTGCTATTCCCTGTACAATCCGGAAAGCTGTAATCCATTGGATATCGTGTAGTTGTGTTATACCCAAACTCGTAAGGAAAACAATTGCTAAAGCAATTAATCGCGGTTTGTACCGTCCGAAGGCATCCAGCAGGTTCCCGACAAATAACTGCGCGATACCGTAACTTAAAAAATAAACGGTCAGGGTCGCCTGTATTTCATGCTCGGAAACATCGAGCGCTTTGGCCATCGATGGGAAAGAGGGGAGATAGATATCTGTCAGAAAACCAGATAATGGAATAGAAAAGAACGCTAACCGCGTAGCCCATTTGATCCGTGAAGGCGATGCATCTCTTAACATATACGAGTAATTTTTCAACAAACAAAGCTAGGCCAAGTTGTGGAAATAAGAGTTCGTAAGTCAAACAGATTATTGTAAAAATCAAAGAATATCCTGTTTGGGCTGTTGCCGAAATTGTAGCGGCGTCAAACCTGTCAGTTTCTTGAAAAAATGATGAAAATGCGACGGTTGGTCAAACCCGAGCGTATAACCAATAGCAGAAACATCCCAAGCGGTGTAGAGCAAGAGACTTTTCGCTTCCAGGAGCATGCGACTCCGGATTAATGTTGATGTTGTTTTATTTGTTACGGCCTTGACTGAAGCGTTGAGGTGGTTAACGTGAACATGTAGTTGCTCTGCATAGTCCGCGGGAGTTTTTAGCTGTAGGGGATAGGCCGGAGAGTCTAAAGGGAACTGGCGGTTTAATAATTCATCGAAAAGCCGGTATATACGGGTGCTTCCTTTGGTTTCTTCGGGTTTGATGTCGTCCACACGGTGCATCAACACATGGTGAAGCAAGAGATTTACAAAACTACCGATGGCTTCATATTTATGCGGATAGTTCGATTTGGCCATTTCATACATCTGGCTGAAATAACTGC
The DNA here is from genome assembly GCF_004421025.1 of Sphingobacterium psychroaquaticum. NCBI lineage: Bacteria > Pseudomonadati > Bacteroidota > Sphingobacteriia > Sphingobacteriales > Sphingobacteriaceae > Sphingobacterium > Sphingobacterium psychroaquaticum. The sequence continues at coordinate 1,538,057 of NZ_CP038029.1, forward strand.
GAACGAGAGAGAGCTCCTCAGGTTCTAAAAAAATCAATGGTTTACTCCATTCTTTAAAAACAGATGTTTTATGCAGCTGATTGAAATGGACATACTCGGTGAGGAACTCTACATTGAATAAGCAAAAAAAACCGTGCTGGTCCAAACTATCACACTCCCAATAATAAGGGACGGATGGTGAAGGGATAAACAAAGCTGGTTTATCAATGTAAATAGCATGGTTACCATAGTGGAACATGCCGGTTCCTTGGATCAAGGATATTTTGTAGAAGTCACAGCGATTAAAAGGAATCTTAAAACTACAATATTTGCGCATATTGATGTTGAAATGCGCTTCACCACAACGAATAGGATTGGTGTCGATCGGGTAAAACGCCGATGGACGCTCCCGATAATAATCATTAATAGTCTGTAACGTTGTGCTCATCCTTAATTATCCCTCAATAGACCAACTAGGCAGGTAACGCAAGAACGACATAATTTTTTCTTTATACAAGTCCATGTTCAATTTGTAGTAAAAAGCACCTTTCTTTGAGTGTTCTTTGTCCTTTTCGTTCAGTTTAATGAGTAGGTCAGAAGACAAAAGTTTTCGATTGAAATTCCGTTTATCTAATTCCGTATCGTAAACAGCCTCATAAAGTGCCGATATCTGTGGAATGGTGAATTTTTCTGGAAGTAGTTCGAATAGAATAGGATATAATGCAGCTTTGGTACGCAAGGCACGTTTCGCCACTGTAATCATATCCAGGTGATCAAAGATAAGCGTCGGATGTTTATTTACCGGAAACCACTTCGCCTCATATTCATCCGTAATAATATGGGTGTACTGTTTGGTATCGATCAATGCAAAATAAGTAAGACTCACGACACGTCCATATTTTTCCCGGTTAGGGTTTCCAAAAACCCCACATTGTTCCATGTAGACATTCTCAAGACCGGTCAATTTGAATAGGACATGAGATGCCGCTTCCTCCGGACTTTCATCCGCTTGCACAAAACCTCCCATTAAACTCCATTTATTGCGCTCCGGTTCCAGCCCCCTTTTAATAAGTAAAATCTGGAGAGATTCTCCATCAAACCCAAAGATAATGCAGTCTACTGCTAGTAAGGTTTTAGGCTCGCTTTTATAGAAATCCATAGTATTATTACGTCCAAAAATTTATGATTGGTTAGTGCTCTGCAAAGTTGCAAAATACAAACTTAACTTTAAAACTTTCCTATATACCTTGTGCTGTTACGGAAAATCACGCCTTATGAATTACGCCATCCGCTAATCAACACAATTATTTTATACAAAAAAACAAAAAAAATTTTTGATTGTGAAAAATTAAATGTTAATTTGACACTAATTAATTTTTCAACCTGTTTAATCTGCGTAAGTGTCATAGATATAGCTTGTTGAAGTTAGTGGATCAATTGTAAATCAAAAAAATAAACCTGTATATAATGAATGAATACTATGTAGTGGGAGTAGATTATGGCACAGATTCCGTTCGGTCGGTGCTGGTTAGTACAAAAGACGGCCGAGAGTTGGCTTCTTCTGTATTTCATTATCCGCGTTGGAAAAAGGGTTTGTATAATAATCCTTCCGTTAACCAGTTTAGGCAACATCCGCTCGATTATCTTGATGGACTGCAAGAAACCATTAAGTCTTGTTTAGCTGCGGTTGTTCCTGAAATTGCGGCGCAGGTTGTTGCAATCTCAGTGGATACCACTGGTTCTACTCCGGTAGCGGTGAATAAAGCTGGAACACCATTATCGTTAACAGCAGATTTTGCGGAAAATCCCAATGCAATGTTTATTCTATGGAAAGATCATACCGCTACGCGAGAGGCAAAGGAAATTAATGACCACGCTGCTACTTTTGATACCGATTATTTAAAATATGTAGGTGGTGTCTATTCATCGGAATGGTTTTGGTCCAAGATATTACGCACATATCGGGTTGACGCAGCGGTGCGTGAAGCTACTTATACGTGGGTGGAGCATTGCGATTGGATTCCGTTTGTGTTGACGGGCGGAAACGACGCGGATGCGATTAAAAGAAGTGTTTGCGCAGCAGGTCATAAAGGACTGTGGTCAGAAGCTTTCAATGGGTATCCGCCTTCTGATTTTTTTGAAAGTTTAGATTCTTTGCTGACCGGGCAAGTAGAGCGCTTGGGTAAAGATACTTACGCTTCCAATACAGCTGTGGGGAACCTTTCGCAAGAATGGGCGGCCAACCTTGGTTTATCAACGAATGTCGTGGTTGGGGTAGGCGCATTTGATTGTCATATGGGCGCGGTAGGTGGGCAGATTGAGCCGTATTACCTCAGTAAGGTGATGGGGACGTCGACTTGTGATATCCTTGTTGCACCCAAACCATTGGATATTACGGTTAAGGGAATTTGTGGACAGGTTGATGGTTCGGTTATTCCTGGGATGATTGGATTAGAGGCGGGACAATCGGCGTTTGGTGATGCGTATGCTTGGTTCAAAAATATTTTGACCTGGCCGCTCAAGAATTTGTTTGCTGACGATGCGCAGCTGTTACAGGATGCCGAAGATAAATTACTAATCAAATTAAGTGCACAAGCCGCTCAAGTGAAGCCTGATATTACGCATCCTTTTTCTATCGATTGGCTTAATGGACGTCGCACACCGTATGCGAACCAAAATCTTAAAGGTGCTTTTTTTGATGTTAATATATCTACCGATGCGGTGTTGCTTTATCGTGCAGTCGTCGAATCTACCTGTTTTGGTGCGAAGAAAATTGTGGAATGTTTTGTGGATCAGGGAATTCCGGTTAAAGGGATTATAGGCCTTGGTGGCGTGGCAAGGAAGTCAACGTTTATTATGCAAATGATGGCTGATGTTCTGCAAATGCCTATTAAGATTCACAGTTCGGAACAAACCTGTGCGTTGGGAGCAGCGATGTTTGCCGCGGTGGTTGCCGGTGTGCACCCTTCGGTCGAAGACGCTATGGTTGCTATGGGGCAAGGTTTTGATATGATCTACGAGCCAAATCCGGAAACAGTGAAGATTTATGCTGATCGGTATGCTAAATACAATAAGACAGCAGCACATTTAGAACAGAACTTATATCATGTATAGTCAATTAAAAAAGGAAGCTTATGAAGCCAATATGGAGCTTCCTAAGCTAGGGCTAGTTGTTTTTACTTTCGGTAATGTAAGTGTGGCCGATCACGACAAGAAGGTGTTTGCTATTAAACCTAGCGGTGTACCTTATGAGGATCTGAAGGTAGAAGATATGGTCATTGTTGATTTTGATGGACATATTGTTGAAGGAAGCTTGCGGCCTTCATCCGACACAAAAACCCATGCCGTATTGTATAAAGAATGGGCAAATATTGGAGCAATCGTACATACCCACTCGACTTATGGAACAGCTTGGGCACAAACAAACCGGGCTATTCCAATCTATGGAACGACGCACGCCGATCATTTGACCACCGATATTCCATGCGCGCCACCTATGGCAGATCACATGATTGCAGGCAATTATGAACACCAAACGGGTTATCAGATTATTGAACATTTTGTAAGTGAGCAGCTGGATTATGAAGAGGTGCAAATGATTCTTGTCGGTAATCATGCTCCTTTTGCGTGGGGAGCTAATGGAAAGAAAGCCGTGTACAACGCGGCAGTGCTGGAATATACAGCGAAACTAGCGTATCTGACCGAACAGATCAATCCGCAGGCTACGCGTATGAAGGGGTCTCTGATCAAGAAGCACTACGAAAGAAAGCATGGTAAAGATGCTTACTATGGACAATAATTAATATTAATAGATACTTAATAACGAATACTCATGTCATCATTGAAAGATTTAGAAGTTTGGTTTATCACGGGGAGCCAAGATTTATATGGAGAAGAAACGCTAAGACAGGCGGCATCACATTCCGAAGAAATTGCTGCATTTTTAAATAGCAATGCCACTATTCCTGTACGCGTTAAGTTTAAACCTATTGTACGGAATTCGAATGAGATTTACGATACAATTGTTGCGGCGAATCAGGATAAGAATTGTATTGGTATTATCACGTGGATGCATACCTTTTCACCGGCTAAAATGTGGATCAGAGGACTTCAAGCTTTACAGAAACCATTGCTCCATTTACATACACAATACAATAGAGATATTCCATGGAGCAGTATGGATATGGATTTTATGAATCTGAACCAAAGTGCACATGGCGATCGTGAGTTTGGGTTTATCGTGTCTCGGATGCGTATTGCGCGTAAAGTTGTAACGGGATACTGGCAGGATGCGGAAGTATTGGAGCGCATTAATATCTGGGCACGTGCCGCAGCAGCCTGGCAAGATTGGCAAGGTGCTAAATTTGTGCGCTTTGGTGATAATATGCGTTATGTTGCGGTTACCGAAGGGGATAAGGTGGAGGCTGAATTGAAGTTCGGTTTTTCAGTAAATACACATGGCATCGGAGATTTGGTGGCGGAGATTAATCAGGTCCAAGACGCCGAAGTGCATAAATTGATCGCACTGTATGAAGCGTCCTATATTTTAGCCGATGATGTCAAAGAAGGAGGTGCGAACCGTGGACAGTTATACGACGCAGCAAAGATTGAAATCGGTTTACGTACGTTTTTGGAGAAAGGGAATTATAAAGGGTTTACCGATACTTTTGAGGACTTACACGGTATGCCGCAGTTACCGGGATTAGCTGTCCAGCGACTTATGGCCGATGGCTACGGTTTTGCGGGGGAAGGGGATTGGAAGACACCTGCTATTGTTCGTGCTTGTAAGGTAATGGCTACGGGCTATGCAGGGGCAAATGCCTTTATGGAGGATTATACCTACCATTTTGACCCACAAAATGCGATGGTTCTCGGCTCTCATATGTTGGAAGTAGATGCCTCTCTTGCGGCAGAGAAACCGCGGCTTGAAGTGCATCCGCTGGGTATCGGTGGAAAGTCTGATCCCGCTCGTTTAGTGTTTAATGCAAAAGGCGGTGATGCCTTGAATGCCGCTTTAGTAGATATGGGGGATCGTTTTCGTCTCGTTGTCAACACGGTGAAAGGTGTCTCTGTAGAGGAGGACTTACCGAAGCTGCCTGTTGCACGTGTTCTTTGGAAACCTGAACCCGATATGCAAACAGCTTGTTCTGCCTGGATTTATGCTGGTGGCGCACACCATACGGTGTACAGCCAAAATTTAACGCCGGAATACTTAGCAGACTTTGCTCGAATTGCAAACCTAGAGCTGGTTTTGATCGATAAATCAACAAAATTAGATCAATTCGAGAAAGATTTGCGCTATAGTGAGGTGTACTATAAGATGCAAGGCTAACCATTATTCTATAAACCTATTTTTTAACTATGGAAAAGTTTGCAACAATAGATTATGTGATTTTCCTAATCTATTTTGTGGTCGTAGCGGGCTACGGCTTTTGGATTTACAATCGTCAGAAATCGACCACAGCGAGTAGTAAAGATTATTTTCTTGCTGAAGGCTCATTAACATGGTGGGCAATCGGAGCGAGTTTGATCGCTTCCAATATTTCGGCGGAGCAGTTTATTGGAATGAGCGGCAATGGCTTTACGGTGGGAATTGCCGTAGCGGCTTATGAATGGATCGCAGCAATTGCCTTGATTATTGTGGCCGTGTGGTTTATTCCGGTGTATCTTAAAAACAAGATATTTACAATGCCACAATTTTTGAAGCAACGCTATAACGAAACAACAAGTCTCATTATGGCGGTGTTCTGGCTGTTCCTATACATTTTTGTGAACCTAACATCGATCTTATATCTTGGTGCACTGGCAATCAGTAACCTTGGTGGAGGTGCTTATTTTCACATTATTATGCTCGCTCTAGCTGTATTTGCTATTATTATTACACTAGGAGGCATGAAGGTAATCGGTTTTACAGATGTTATTCAGGTGGTTGTCTTGATTATTGGAGGTTTTGCTACGACCTACGTGGCGCTTACTCTGGTGTCCGAGCATTTCGGTATGGGTAAGGATGTCCTGGCAGGTTTCAAGCAATTGATGCAAGATTCCCCTAAACATTTTAACCTCATCGTCGATAAACCAACAGCAACCAGTACCCAGGAAGAGGTCAACAAATACCTGATGTTACCAGGAATCGGCATGTACCTGGCTGGCATTTGGATTGTGAATCTAAACTATTGGGGCTGTAATCAATACATCACACAGCGTGCCTTGGGTGCCGATCTTAAGACCGCTAGGACGGGTATTTTGTTTGCAGGTTTCTTAAAGCTTTTGATGCCTATTATTGTTATGCTACCGGGAATTGCAGCGTACGTGCTGTATAAGAATGGCGCCTTGCAGGAAGAGATGGCTCCGGGCGGTCATTTTAATCCAGATAATGCATATTCAGCTATTCTAGGGTTTTTGCCAAACGGTATGAAAGGCTTGTCTTTAGCGGCATTGACAGCGGCTATTGTGGCTTCCTTGGCTGGAAAGGCCAATAGTATAGCAACTATTTTTACGATGGACATCTATAACAAGTACATCAATAAAGAAGCCTCAGAGAAGAAGCTAATCAATGTCGGGAAAATCACGATTATCCTGTCGATTGTTATTGCCGTTTTGTTTACCTGGGATGATTTGTTAGGGATTGGTGGTGCCGGTGGATTTACCTTTATTCAGAAGTATACTGGTTTTATCTCGCCTGGTATTTTTGCGATGTTTTTATTGGGAATGTTCTGGAAAAGAACGACGGGGTCGGCTGCAATTGCAGGTTTGATAACGGGCTTTTTACTTTCCATTGTATTTAATAATTATGCACCGGCATGGTTCGGAAATGAAACCTTTCTATATACAGCATACAAAAATGCGAATGGTGCTTACGAAATTCCGTTCCAGATATGTATGGGCTTATCCTTCCTTTTCACGATGATTGTTATGGTGGGAATCAGTTTATTCGGACCAAAAGATAATCCAAAAGGGCTGGAGCTGGACAAAAAAATGTTCAAAGTAGAACCCTCTGTTATGGTCATGATAGTGTTGACTATTTTGATTGTGGGTGCACTTTATGTTAAGTTTTGGTAACTTGATGCGATTAAATTAAATGACCTTAAGAAGAAACCTATGATGAAAAGATTTTGTAGTGCCCTGCTCTTGGGTACAATTCTGGCATCATCATGCCAGCAAGGAGCAAAAAATACGTCAGAAAATACGACGCAGACGGAACCGCATGCTTTTGATACAACGATTGATGGTAAAGAGGTAAAGCTTTATCATATCGGTAATGAGAATGTACAGGTTGCGGTGACCAATTATGGAGCCCGCTTGGTACGTCTCCTTGTTAAAAACAAGGAAGGCAAATCAACCGATGTTATTTTAGGTTATGATCAAGCTGCGGCATTTAAAGAGCATGCGGATAATTTCTATGGCGCCGTTGTGGGCCGCTATGGTAACCGGATTGGAGACGCTACATTTAAGTTAAATGGGGAAACGTATAATCTCGAAAAAAATGATGGTAAAAACTCATTACACGGTGGCACAAACGGCGTGTATAACAAGGTGTGGACCGTAGAAAATCAATCGGACTCCGCGATTACCCTCGCTTACATCTCGCCCGACGGCGAAGCTGGTTACCCCGGGGAAGTGAAGATGAAAGTGACTTATTCCGTCGGAAAGGATGGGGATCTGGAGATTGACTACCATGCCGATACCAATAAAGAAACGGTACTTAATCTGACGAGTCATGCCTATTTTAACCTGAACGGTGAAGGCGATAGTACTATTTTAGACCATGTGCTTCAGATTAATGCGGATCAGGTTACCGAAGTCAATGAAACCTTAATTCCGACAGGTAAACAATTACCGGTAGCAGGTACTGCCTTTGATTTTAGAAAACCGAAAACTATCGGTGCAGATATTGAACAGCAAGATAGACAGTTGGAGTTAGGCAAAGGCTACGACCATAATTTTGTCCTCAATAAAGCAGCCGGCCTCCAAGAAGTGGCTAGCGTATATGCGCCTAAGACCGGCATTGAAATGAAAATTTTGACTACTGAACCAGGGTTACAATTTTATAGTGGAAATTTTATGGATGCTAATGGCCCACGGGGAAAACAAGGAAAGGCGTATCCTTTCCGTGCAGCAATCTGTTTGGAGACCCAACACTTTCCTGATGGTCCCAATCAACCCTCGTTTCCGTCGACGGTGCTGAAACCAGGAGAAACATATACCTCCAAAACGATATACCGCTTTGCGGTAAAATCTTAACTAAAACGGTGTGTAAAGGTGCATTACCTGTGCCTTTATACACCGATTCAGTACCTTATTTAAAATAAAATAATAATGATAGAAACGGCAAAAAGTAAATTTTTACTGACCTGTACCGTATGGGCTTCTCTTGCCTTACAATTGACCTTTGGGCAGTCGCAGCCGCAAATTATTTCCAGTCCTAATAAAACGATTAAACTGAAATTTTGGCTTACCGAAGATGGTAAACCCTATTATTCAGTTACCCATAAAAATAGACAGGTGCTCGAGCAATCCGCACTAGGACTTGTTATGGATGACCTTAGTTTTCAACAACAATTAACCTACGTTGCTACCTCACCTCCCGAGCGGATAGAAAAAACATATGAGAGTGTTAACGCTAAACGAAAGCTAAATAGCTATCGCGCGAACAAGCGGACAATCTTTTTAGAAAATGCAGAAAAGAAAAAAATAAATATACAGTTTCAAGTTTCTGATGATGGGCTCGCATTTCGATATGAGGTGCCCGCTATTGGGGACACGACAAAAGAGGTAACAGCAGAATATACCAGCTATAAATTTCCAACGACTGCTCAAGGGTGGTTGCAGCCTGTGGCCGTTGCTAAATCGGGATGGGAGCATACAAATCCATCGTATGAGGAACATTATCAAAAAGAAATACAGGTTGGTACATTAGAGGAGACAAAAACGGGATGGGTCTATCCCGCATTGTTCAAGACTGAAGGAGCGTGGGTGCTTATCAGCGAGGCCGGTTTAGCATCGAATCATGCCGCAACACGCTTGCACCACGAATCTCCGAATGGGGAATACCGACTGGCATTTCCAGACCCGCGGGAAACGATGCAACAGGAAAAGGGGATACGTAGTAAAGCGGAGCACAGTTTTGTATCTCCATGGCGTATTGCCGCCATCGGCAGCCTCGCTACTATTGTGGAATCCAACCTCGGTCAGGACCTGTTGGATGGGCCGATCAAAGTCGACAACAGTTTTATAAAACCGGGGAAATCATCTTGGAGCTGGATCAATAGCAAAGATGATTTCATTGTCTACGAAGAGCAAAAAAAGTACATCGATTTTGCGGCTGACATGAAATGGCAATATTGCTTGATTGACGTGAATTGGGATACCAAAATCGGGTATGAAAAAATGCAACAGCTTGCCAACTATGCCAAGGATAAAAACATAGGTCTTTTATTGTGGTACAACTCCGCTGGCGATTGGAATACGGTAGGGTATACACCCAAAGATAAATTACTCTTGCGTGAAAGCCGACGAGCAGAATTTCAACGTATTCATGAAATGGGTATAAAAGGAGTGAAAATTGATTTCTTCGGGGGGGATGGTCAGTCTGTTATCCAGTATTACATAGATATTCTGAACGACGCTGCTGATTACAAATTGTTGGTTAATTTCCACGGGGCAACCTTGCCACGGGGCTGGTCCCGGCAGTATCCGCATTTAATGACGGTGGAAGCCGTGCGGGGTTTTGAGAATGTCACTTTCCAACAGGTTGAAGCGGATCGACAGGCCGAGATATGCACGATTATTCCATTTTCCAGAAATGTATTCGATCCAATGGATTATACACCGATGAATTTATACAAAGTCCCTAGTGGGGTTCAACGTCGTACGACTGCCGCTTTTGAGCTGGCAACCAGTGTGTTGTTTCTTTCCGGTATACAACACTTTGCAGAGTCGCCAGAGGGGATGTCGCACATTCATTCCGGTGTTCAGGATTTTTTACGAGAGCTTCCGGTTTCTTGGGATGAGGTGAAGTTTTTAAGTGGATCTCCGGGGAAAGAAGTCGTCATAGCGCGTCGTGCTGGAAAACGCTGGTACGTTGCCGGAATAAATGGAGAAAATGTCGCTAAAGAGATTGAGGTCGATCTAACAGCATTAAAAACGAAAGGCAGTATACAATGGATAACGGATAGCAGTAGTCCTGCTGCCTTTGATATTCGTACTTCGAAGTTTTTGAAAAAGCATAAAGTTGCAGTAAAGGCACAAGGTGGCTTTGTGATGGTGATCGAATAATCCGATTCACCACTTACGAACTTAAAATTTGATTTGTGTATTGGCTAATAGAATTAAAAAACGAATAAACAGGTTCGATTAAAAAAAAGGAAGTATGATAAATAAAAAAGATATAGGGTTGTGGGCTGTCGGTATGTTATGTACGGTGTTTGTTTCGGCGCAGGAAGGAAGTGGCGTACACCAGTTTGTTTCCAAGGGAAATCCCATCATTACACATAAATATACGGCAGACCCCGCTACATTGGTACATGCGGGGACCGTGTACCTCTATGCGGGGCATGATATTGCTCCTCCAGGAAAGGAACACTACCAGATGGATGAGTGGTTAGTGTTTTCGACTACCGATCTCGTAAATTGGAGAGAACATCCGTCGCCGTTGAAAGCAACAGATTTCCGTTGGGCAAAAGGGGATGCCTGGGCTTCACAGGTGGTGGAGAAGAATGGTAAATTTTACTGGTATGCTACGGTAGAGCACAGTGCGATCCATGGAAAAGCTATTGGCGTTGCGGTCTCCGATAGCCCAGTTGGTCCCTTTGTGGATGCCCGTGGAACAGCCTTGGTGACGAATGATATGACAAAAGATACAGAGATAAGTTGGGATGATATTGATCCAACGGTTTTTATTGATGACAACGGGCAAGCTTATATCTTCTGGGGGAATACAGTTTGTTACTACGCAAAGCTGAAGGATAATATGACGGAGCTTGACGGCCCGTTTAAACGAGTGGAATTACCCCAATTCACGGAGGCCCCTTGGGTACATAAGAGGGATGGCTGGTACTACTTGAGCTATGCCAGTGAGTTTCCGGAAAAAACGGTTTATGCCATGAGCCGTTCGATCGACGGTCCTTGGGTCTATAAAGGAATACTCAATGAAGTGGCTGGTAATTCGAACACCAACCACCAAGCGATTTTAGACTATAAAGGAAAAACTTATTTTGTATACCATAATGGTAGCATCAATCCACACGGAGGAAGTTATCGACGATCGGTATGTATCGATGAATTATACTATAACCCAGATGGTACAATTAAAAGGATTGTCATGACGACAGAGGGAGTTAAAGCATTTTAGTAGCAGAAACAATTCGAATCCAAAGGATGAAAAATATAAGAAAATATGTAGCTATAGCCTGTTTGGCTATGCAGGGAAGTGTACCGGTTTTGGCACAAGATAAAACGTTTACGGTACAGGTGGATCAACCTATAGCTCCAATTAATCAAAATATGTGGGGTATCTTTTTTGAGGATATCAATATGGGTGCCGATGGGGGAATCTATGCTGAATTAATAAAAAACCGATCGTTTGAGTTTTTTCGTCCTTTTATGGGATGGAAAAATTTAGGCCCCGTTGCGGAGGCAAATTATCTGATTTTAAATCGGCAGTCGGATCACGAAAGTAACCCGAGGTTCCTACGTGTAAATACCACGAAGGGTACGAGCAAGCCTATTGGACTCCAGAATGAAGGTTTCCGTGGGATGGGAGTCAAGACGGGCGTTGGCTATGAGTTTTCCGTGATGTATAGACAAAAAAAGAGTGGTGTTAGCCTACGCGTAGAGCTGGTCGATACATTAGGCAATGTGTTGGGAAAAGGAATGCTTATCCCTTCGAATACAGGTACAGGTTGGCATAGCCAAAGTATGACGTTTACCTCCAATAAAACCGATGCAAAAGCAAAGCTGAATATTTGGTTTGAGGGGCAAGGAGAAATAGACCTGGATATGATTTCGCTATTTCCTACGGATACGTGGAAAGGACGTAAAAAGGGCTTGCGCGCTGATATGGTACAGGCGTTGGCGGATCTGAAACCAGGTTTTTTACGATTCCCCGGCGGGTGTATTGTCGAAGGGTTTGACTTGTCACAACGCTTTCAATGGAAGAAGACTGTTGGTGCTATAGAAGACCGTCAACTCATTATCAATCGCTGGAATTTTGAATTTGGGTACCGTTTGACCCCTGATTATTTCCAGACCTTTGGGTTAGGTTTTTATGAATACTTTTTGTTGGCGGAAGATATTGGAGCAGCACCTTTGCCAATCCTAAATTGTGGTATGGCGTGCCAGTTTAACACGGGGGAGCTCGTTCCTTTGGAAGAGCTTGATCCCTATGTGCAGGATGCACTTGATCTGATTGAGTTTGCGAATGGCGCTGTAACCACAAAATGGGGAAAATTACGTGCAGACATGGGGCATCCTGAGCCGTTTAACCTTAAAATGTTAGGGGTAGGGAATGAAAACTGGGGGCCACAATATATTGAACGCTTAGCTGTTTTTCAAAAAGCGCTTAAAGCTCAACATCCCGAAATTGAGATTGTAGCCAGCTCGGGCACAGACCCTGAGGGAGAACGTTTTGCATACCTGGATAAAGAGTTGCGGGCGATGGGTATTGATATTATTGATGAGCATTATTATAGATCCCCGGATTGGTTCTTGAATAATGCAAAACGCTACGATAACTATGATCGTCAAGGGCCAAAGGTTTTTGCTGGGGAATATGCTTCACACAGTAAAAACATGTCCCGTTCAGAGTATCGGAACAATTGGGAAGCCGCTTTATCTGAGGCTGCTTTCCTGACCGGATTAGAACGGAATGCGGCGGTGGTACAACTCGCATCTTATGCACCTCTATTTGCGCATATCGACGGTTGGCAATGGACACCCGATTTGATTTGGGTGGATAATTTAAAGACATATCTCACCCCAAGTTATTATGTGCAAAAGCTGTATTCAACAAACAAAGGCACACATGTACTGCCATTATTGTCCGAAGGCCAAGCAGTGGCTGGTCAGGATGATTGTTATGCTTCGGCTGTCTTAGATAAAGAGCGCGATGAACTTATTATCAAATTAGCCAATACGAGTGCAACGGAGAAAAGTATGGTATTCGATATCCGGGGAGTGAAAAAAGTAAATGGAGAAGCGATCCATATCGTATTACAACATGATGATCCATTAGCAATCAACGAAGTGGCGAAAGCTCCATTGGTGCTGCCACAAGAGCGTAAGTTTCCGATAAAGGGTTCAAAAATTTCGGTGCTAGCTAAAGCACAATCTTTTAATGTGATTAAAATTAAACTATAAGAAGTCTATGAAGCATTTACTTCTTCTCGTTCTGATCGCTATAAAGCTCTGTGTGGGGATGGAGAGTTTTGCACAACCGTCTCCATCCAATAAAATTCAGCTCTTTCCGCTGCATGAGGTGCGCTTATTGGACGGGCCGTTTAAGCACGCGCAGGAAACGGATAAAAGGTATTTATTACGTTTGAATCCAGATCGTTTGCTGGCGCCGTTCTTGCGCGAAGCGGGTTTGCTGGCTAAGACGGATAGTTATACCAATTGGGAGAACACAGGATTGGATGGCCATATTGGAGGACATTATTTGACGGCCTTATCTTTAATGTATGCCTCCACTGGGGATCCAGAGATTTTAGAAAAATTGGTCTACATGCTGTCCGAATTGAGGCGATGCCAGGAAGCTTTGGGAACAGGCTATATAGGGGCTGTACCGGGAAGTACAACATTATGGTCTGCAATTCAAAGTGGGAATATTGCGGCGGGCACTTTTGATTTGAATAAAAAATGGGTGCCCTTGTATAATATTCATAAAACCTATGCAGGCTTACGCGATGCTTATCTGATTGCGGGGCAATCTGAAGCAAAGGAGATGCTGGTGAAAATGACCGATTGGGCGATTCGATTAGTTCAGAACCTATCCGAGTATCAGATACAGGATATGCTTCGAAGTGAGCATGGTGGACTCAATGAAGTTTTTGCTGATGTTGCGGCCATTACGGGCGATACAAAGTATCTGACACTAGCTAAACAGTTTTCGCACCATAGTATATTGCAGCCACTAGTGGAAGGTAAGGATGCGCTTACGGGCTTGCATGCCAATACGCAAATTCCCAAAGTAATCGGTTTCAAACGTATTGCTGATATGGATAACAATAAATCGTGGGATACGGCGGCACGTTTTTTCTGGGAAACAGTGGTTCAACATCGCACGGTTGCAATAGGCGGAAATAGTGCATACGAACACTTCCATCCGCAGGATGATTTTTCTAATATGATAAATAGTGTGGAGGGACCTGAAACTTGTAATACCTACAATATGTTAAAGTTGAGTGTACAGCTTTTCCAGACCGAAGGAGATGTACGTTACGTTGACTTTTACGAAAGGGCCTTATACAATCATATTTTATCAACCCAGCATCCAACGCAAGGAGGTTTTGTTTATTTTACCCCGATGCGCCCGGGGCATTATCGTGTTTATTCGCAGCCACAGACAAGCTTTTGGTGTTGCGTGGGGTCAGGGTTGGAAAACCATGCGAAGTATGGCGAGTTCATTTATGCACACGATGAAAAGGATCTGTGGGTCAATCTCTTTATTTCTTCCACCTTAGATTGGAAGGAACGTGGGGTGCAATTACGACAAGAAACTTCCTTTCCGCAGGAACCATCTACCAAGCTGACAATCGAGACGACAAAAGCACAGAAGTTTGGTCTGAAATTACGCTACCCGGCTTGGGTGCGTTCCGGCGATCTACGTGTCACCGTGAATGGTGTTGATATGAAGACAGATGTCATTCCGGGGCAGTATGTGCGTGTGGATCGTATTTGGAAATCGGGTGATCAGGTAGAGCTGCATTTTAAAATGCATGTCGATATCGAGCAAATGCCTGATCATTCATCCTATTTTGCTTATTTATATGGTCCTATTGTGCTGGCCGCAAAGACCGATACAGCTGCGATGGCGGGTATATTGGCAGACGACAGCCGTGGTGGACATATTGCTAAAGGTCCACAGATAGCTGCACAGGATATCCCTGTATTGGTTGGCCCAGCAGCCGAATTAAAAGAATTCCCCTCGTTGATATCGCCACGGGGGTTACGTTTTCGGTTAGCACATACTTTTGTCGGTGACCAGGAGGTACCGCAGGAGCTTATCCCTTTTTATCAATTGCATGATTCTCGTTATATAATCTATTGGCCTCAGGTCGACAACCGGGAAGCATTGCGGCAGAAGGATTCTGATCTCCAGCAGTCGGGATGGGCTAAAGCGGTGGTCGACAAAGTCGAGTGTGGGCAACAACAACCTGAATCGGATCACGACATTGATTATGAACAATCAGAGACAGGTGTGACCGATGGCAGACAATGGCGGGAAGCTTCAGGTTGGTTTAGTTATACCATGAAGAATGTGAAGAAGGAGGGGCGTTTTTTGATGGTTCACTTTTTTAAGACAGATGAAAAGCGCAATACTGAAGTCCGAATCAATGGTACGTTGGTTTCACCGATCAGGTCGGGGACTCTTGAAGCAAACGAATTATTTGCAGTCTATGCTTTGCCTGCTCAAAGTCATAATACAGCGTTGGTAACGGTACGGTTTCAAGCAACAGAAAATAACAAGACAAACCGCATGGCAGCGGTGATGTTGCTTACTCAGGATGAGGTAAAATAATTTTTTAGTTTAGTTTGAAGTGTAGGTACAGCGTGTCATGCGCTGTGCCTTTTTTGATTTGAACCGTTTTATCCAGTTCTGATAATAGGGGAACCATTTGATTGTCAGTAGTCAACAAATGTTTTACTTCTTTTTTCAATCTTTTTTTTCAAATAAGGTTATCATATATCAAAAAACGGTGAGAATATATGGATAAAAAAAGTTAATAAATTATTAAATGTTTATTTTACATTTAATAATTTTTCAGCATATTTGGAACGGGAAGTATAAACCACCAATAAAATTTTGAAAAGCTAGTCGAAGTATATCTGAGAGAAGTTATTTTTCAGTCATGAAGAATTTTTCGCAGGGTACGGAGACTTATTTAAATCAATAACTAAACAAACTAATGAACAACCTACAGCTTATTTTTATTGGTATGTTGATGTGGATTATTCCAAATCTAACGTACGCACAAGAGAAGATTTTCGGTCATGTTCTCAACAAAGACAGTGCGCCCGTAATGGGGGCAACGGTCATTGTGGAAGGAGCAACATCCGGAACGACAACAAATGAAAAGGGAGAATTTAAATTAAATGCAGAAAAAGGTTACTTATTGATACGATCGATAGGCTATCAAAGTCAACGTGTACTAATTCCGGCTAGCGGTCCACTTCACATTGTGTTGGAATCGAATGATCAAACTCTGGATGAAGTGGTGGTTGTGGGGTTTGGTACGCAGAGGAAGGGAAATCTAACGGGATCTGTGGCCATTGTCGACGCGAAACAGCTTGAAAATCGTCCGGTTCAAAATGCTGCCCAAGCGTTACAAGGTTTGGCTCCTGGCTTAAATATTTCGCAAAATAGTGGCTCTTTAGGGAGTAGCCCAAGCATAAACATTCGTGGTATTGGTACGATTGACGAAACATCATCATCGGCACCATTAGTCTTGATTGATGGTTCGGAAGGTTCACTGACGGCTTTAAATCCGCAAGATATAGAAACCATCTCCATCCTTAAAGATGCGGGAGCCGCTTCTATTTACGGGGCAAGAGCCGCTTTCGGTGTTATCTTGGTTACGACTAAATCAGGTAAAGCCGGAAAAACTGCCGTAAACTACAACAATAGTCTTCGGTTAAATGCCCCAACCCTCATGCCTAAAATGATGGATTCGTATTCTTTTGCACAATACTTCAATCAAGCTGAAGTAAATGGTAACGGAAACCCACACTATTCTGCGGAGCACTTACAACGTATTTTGGACTATCAGCATGGTGTGAATAAAAATTCAACCATTATTAACCCCAACAACAAATCGCAATGGGGTGAAGGTTATGCCTATGGAAATGATAATGTAGATTGGTTTGACGTCATGTACCGCGACCATGCTTTTGCGCATGAACATAACTTGAGCCTCAATGGAGGTTCAGAAAAAACAACCTACTACTTGTCAGGTAACGTTATGAAACAACAGGGGTTGATGGCTTTCAATACAGATCATTATGATCGGTATGCAGTGTCAGCAAGAATCAATTCGCAGGTTTCGGATATTTTTACAGTAGGTTATACTGCTCGTTTAGTACGCGAAGACTACGAAAGACCGGCAAATCTTACAGACTCATTTTATGATGATCTAGGACGTCAAGGCTGGCCAACGTTACCGCTATATGATCCTAATGGTTATTTGTTTAGCTCGCCATCTCCAGCTTTAGGTATGCGCGATGGTGGAAGCGATCGTTCGACCAAAGACTTTATTTACCAGCAATTGCAGCTTATATTAGAGCCGATCAAAGGGTGGAAAACATACACAAATTTAAATTATAGAACAACGACCGAGTTTAGACATTGGGATTCTCAGAGACTTTATAATCACGATGTCAACGGAGTTCCTTATTTGTACAAAAATACATCTAATGTGTATGAGTTTGGCTGGAAGGAAAATTACTACAACATCAATATCTATTCGGAGTATGATAAATATTGGGGCAGCCATCACCTAAAAGGTATGGGTGGTTTCCAAACGGAGAATTTAGCTTTTAGAAATCTATCCGTACAACGCGACGGCATTATTTTACCCAATCAGCCTGTTATTAATTTAGCTTCAGGCACTGATATTAACGGAAACCCAGTGGTTCCTGCTGTATCCGGGGAATATCAAAATTGGGCGACAGCAGGTTTCTTTGCACGCGTGAACTATGACTACGATAGTCGTTACCTGCTGGAAGTAAATATGCGTTATGATGGTTCCTCTCGTTTCCGGTCTGATAGCAGGTGGGGATTTTTTCCTTCGGTTTCTGCAGGATGGAATGTTTCCAGAGAGCACTTTTTTCAGCAAGCTTTACCATTTGTCAATCTGTTTAAAGTAAGAGCTTCCTATGGGGAACTGGGAAATCAAAATACAAAACCATTGTACCCAACCTATGTTGTGATGCCTACGGGGACAGCAAATGGCGGGTGGTTGATAAATAATACGAGACCTAACACCGCAAGTGCACCTGGTCTAGTTAGTGCACTGCTGACGTGGGAAACTATCCGTACACTCAACATGGGCTTAGATTTTGCTTTTTTAAGCAACCGGTTGTCTGGCTCTTTTGAAGTTTTTAGTCGAAGAACAGATGATATGGTTGGTCCCGCTCCGCAACTCCCTGTCGTATTGGGTACACCTGTGCCGCGTACAAACAATACGGATTTGAAAACCACGGGATTTGAAGCGTCGATCGGATGGAACGATCGTACGAAGGGTGGGGTAGGTTACGGCGCTAAATTCCTTTTATCCGACTATTCCACGACGGTTACGCGTTATCCGAATCTGATTGGAACGCTACCGGCATCAAACATGTTTTTAGAAGGACAGAAGCTGGGCGATATTTGGGGGTACACCACCTTGGGTATTGCTAAATCGCAGGCCGAAATGGATGCCCATTTAGCCAGTCTACCGAATGGTGGACAGGATGCGCTAGGTACGCAATGGGGGGCTGGTGATATTATGTATAAAGATATGGATGGGGATGGTAAAATTGGATTCGGTAGTGATACCGAAGGAAACCCTGGTGATAAACGCGTCATTGGAAACAACACCCCACGTTATACGTTCGGCCTTAATTTAAATGGTGATTACAAAAACTTCGATGTCAGCTTATTCTTCCAAGGGGTTATGAAGCGTGATGTATGGCAAGGTGGATATTATTTCTGGGGAGCGACATCCAATAAATGGTGGTCAACAGGCTTAACGGATCATTTGGATTACTTTAGAGATGCAAACAATGCTTTGGGTGAAAATCTAGATGCGTATTATGCACGCCCGGTTTTTGGTACCAGCAAAAACCAACAAGTGCAGACACGTTACCTACAAGATGCATCTTATATACGTCTAAAAAATATTCAGGTCGGATATACTATACCTGCGACAACGACATCTCGTTTTGGGGTATCTCGATTGCGGATTTATTTGTCTGGGGAGAATGTCTGGACAAGTTCTAAAGTGGCAGGGATGTTTGACCCTGAGACCATCGATGGTGGTAAAAATGGTACCGTTTATCCACTCCAAAAGGTATGGTCAGCTGGTTTAAGTCTTACATTTTAACTATTATTCTCATGAAATTTCTTAATCATTATATATATAAAATAGTCGGTGGAGTAGCGCTAATAACCGCTGTTACTTCATGTAATAAATATCTAGATATAGCGCCTCCTTCCCAGATTATTCCGGAGGTATATTTACAAGATGAAGCCCAACTTGGGGCTTATACGATTGCGCGTTATACCGATATCTTATCCTCTCATGGGAATTGGTCTTTTGGAACATTCGGAATAGATGGGAACACCGATAATATGGTTATCCCAAACTTGGACAATCGGTTTATTCCAGGACAATGGCGCGTTGGGGCTACCGGTGGAGAGTGGTCATTCACCAACATCTACCAAATGAATTATTTCATTAACGATGTTGTTCCGAAATGGAAGAACAACAAAATTACGGGAAGTGCGGAAAATATTGGACATTACCTTGGTGAAGCCTATTTCTTAAGAGCACATGAGTATTTTAAAAAACTACAGGATCTAGGCGATTTTCCAATCGTAAAAAATGTAATGTCAGATAAAGACAAGCAGATTTTAGTAGAGGCGAGTAAACGTTCTCCGCGAAACGAAGTGGCACGCTTCATCTTATCCGATTTAGACTCTGCTATTACCTTAATGAAATCGAGTTCACCTGATGGACGGAAGCAACGGTTATCCAAAAATGTAGCCTTGTTATTGAAATCGCGTGTTGCAC
This sequence comes from Sphingobacterium psychroaquaticum, assembly GCF_004421025.1. Classification (NCBI taxonomy): domain Bacteria; kingdom Pseudomonadati; phylum Bacteroidota; class Sphingobacteriia; order Sphingobacteriales; family Sphingobacteriaceae; genus Sphingobacterium; species Sphingobacterium psychroaquaticum. Next base: position 1,558,024 of record NZ_CP038029.1, read on the forward strand.
TGTATGAAGGTACCTGGCTAAAGTATTTTAAAGGAACAGCTTTTGTTCCAAATGGCGCAAATTGGCCTGGAGCAAGCAAAGACTATAATGCCGGTTATCAATTTCCATCCGGAAGTATTGACGGTGAGATTGACTTCTTCCTTACGCAGGCTATGGAAGCGGCTGCATCTGTAGCAGATAATATTCCGTTGGTCAACAATACGGGGATAATCGAATCTGCGAACAATGAAAATCCATATTTCAGTATGTTTGGCGCTGTCGATATGTCTACTTATGGAGAAGTGCTCTTATGGCGACAATATAACCAAAGTTTGGTAACACATAATGTACCTGTTTATGCACAATCGGGAAATTATGCCGTTGGATTGACGCGAAGCATGGTTGAAAGTTTCTTAATGCAGAATGGATTACCAATCTATGCAGCAGGTAGCGGCTATCATGGAGATGATTATATTGGCGATGTTCGTAAAGAGCGGGATGGTCGTTTGCAATTATTTTTAAAGGAACCGGGACAGAAAAATGTTCTTGTAAATATCGGTTCCGGAACACACTTTACTTTGGTGGAGCCTATCCCAAGAATTTGGGAATCGAACTGGGAGCAACGCTATACCTCAGGGTACACGATTCGTAAGGGCATTTCATATGATGGTCTACAAACGAATAATGGAGGTGCATTTACAGGAAGCATTACCTTCCGTGCGACAGAGGCTTACCTGAATTATATGGAAGCATGTTTCGAGAAAAACGGAAGTCTGGATAACAAAGCACAGGCTTATTGGTCCGCATTACGTACGCGTGCTAAAGTCGATCCCGACTTTAACAAAACGATTGCGGCAACGGAAATGTCTAAAGAGAAACGCGATTGGGGAGCATATTCAGGAGCTAATTTAATATCGCCAACATTGTACAATATTCGCCGGGAACGACGCAATGAGCTGATGGCAGAAGGTCTTCGATGGATGGATTTGAAGCGCTGGCGAGCTATGGACCAGCTAACACAAACGCCGGATCATATCGAAGGATTTAAATTATGGGGACCGATGAAAACGTGGTTTACAGATGCTCAATTGGTGTATGGAGCCGCGAACGATAAAGCTGTCGTATCAGACCCTGCACGGAGTACATACTTACGCCCCTTAGAGATTCGCAGTAATGCGCTATCTTATGCGGGAGTTAAGTTTGCTATGGCACATTACCTCGCACCAATTGCTATTGAACACTTCCTGATTACTTCCTCGAGCAATAGTGCAGACCAGTCTGTTGTTTATCAAAATCCAGGATGGCCGGTGGTAGGTGGTAGTGGTGCAATCGGTTTTTAGCCCGCTATTAGATATCAAAAATAAACTCTTTACGAGGCTTAGGTTTCCGTAATCTAAGCCTCGTTTATATGATAAGTTAATAGGGGGAACAAAAGAGGCCGGGACTGACGAATTTGACCTCTTTGAATGAAGAAAATCCCCCTGTTAATGACTATGAATGATTCCTAGATTTGTTTACTAAAGAAAATAGAAATGCTGAAGATAACGCTAGCACTGAAAAGTATATTGTTGCTCACGCTTATGCTACCTAACCTAAACCTTTACGCGCAGTACAAACAAGGACCCGCACCGAAGGATTTTGCCGGATATTTATTTGCGTACTTCAAAGGTAATGCAGTGGCGGACGAAGCGGTATGTTTTGCCATCAGTACAGATGGATACACCTACAAGGCACTGAACAGCAATCAACCTGTTCTTTCCTCTGAAGTAATCAGTACGACCGGAGGTGTACGTGATCCGCATATCTTGCGGGGGGAGCACGGCGATGGTTTTTATATGGTATTAACCGATATGACATCCTCGAAGGGCTGGGATTCCAACCGTGCGATGGTGTTACTGCGGTCGGATGACCTCGTGAACTGGAAGCATTCCGTTATTAATATTCAAGAACGGTACCGCGGACAAGAGGATTTAAAGCGAGTATGGGCCCCACAAACGATTTTCGACCCCGTAAAAGGAAAGTATATGGTATACTGGTCTATGCAACACGGTGCCGGACCAGATATTATATACTACGCATACGCCAATGCGAGCTTCACGGATTTTGAAGGTGAACCGCAAGTATTATTCTTACCGAAGAACGGAAAGTCTTGTATTGATGGCGATATCATTAATAAAAATGGACTGTATTATCTTTTTTATAAAACGGAAGGACATGGTAACGGTATCCGATTAGCCCTAACCGATGATTTGACCGGCGGAAAATGGATTGAACAACCCGGATACAAACAACAGACAAAAGATGCCGTTGAAGGATCAAGTGTATTCAAATTAAATCATTCGGATACATATATCTTGATGTATGATGTATACGGAAAAGGAAAATATCAGTTCTGCGAAAGTCGTGATCTGGATGTCTTCCATGTGATCGATCACGACGTGAATATGGATTTTCATCCGCGTCATGGTTCCATCATTCCACTTTCCAGAAAGGAACTTAAAGCAGTAACTGATCGCTGGGGGCTGCCGGAAGGAATAACTTTGCCTGAAACGAAGAATCCAGTCTTAGAAGGTTTCTATGCGGATCCAGATGTATTATATTCCAATAAGACAGGTCGGTATTATATCTATCCAACAAGCGACGGTTTTGACAGTTGGGGAGGATATTATTTTAAGACTTTCTCATCCGATAATCTTAAAGACTGGAAAGATGAGGGGGTAATTCTCGATTTAAAAAGAGATGTATCATGGGCAGACCGTAATGCCTGGGCACCGACCATCACGGAGAAAAAGATAAAAAATAAATATCAATACTACTATTATTTCACGGCAGCGCAAAAAATAGGTGTGGCCGTTTCGGATCTGCCAACGGGCCCTTTTGTGGATTCAGGAAAGCCATTAATTGATTTTAAGCCCACAGGTGTGCAAGGTGGACAAGAAATCGATCCTGCTGTTTTTACAGATCCCAAATCGGGTAAAAGTTATCTCTATTGGGGCAATGGCTATCTGGCTGTGGCTGAGCTGAACAAAGATATGGTGTCAATAAAACAAAATACGGTGCAAACGATAACCATCGATAAAACGTTCCGGGAAGGGGTATACGTGATTTATAGAAAAGGTACCTATTACTTCTTCTGGTCAGAAGATGATACGCGAAGTCCTAATTACAGTGTCCGTTACGGAACGTCCAAGTCCCCGTTAGGTCCTGTTGAGATTCCTACGAACAATCTTATTCTCTCGAAAGATGCGCATAAAGGGATTTATGGTACTGGGCATAATTCGGTATTGCAAATTCCGGGCAAAGATGAATGGTACATCGTGTATCACCGCTTCAACTCGCCTGATGGTATCCATATGGGAGAAGCGGCGGGATTTCATCGAGAGGTATGCATGGATCCTATGTATTTTGATACCCAAGGTCATATTGTACCTATAATACCAACGAACTAAGGGAAGTAGGATAACTTTTTCCGTTTAAATAAAAAACGATGAGAAATTTAATAAAATATACCATAGTCGGTTTTGTCGCGGCTTTATTCAGTGCCGGAACCGCTTTCGGACAGCCTGGTTTTGGCCGTGCTGAGAAAATCAATACAGATTGGGCTTTTCATTTAGGCGATACCGATGGACAAAATCAAGCAAATACAAATAATCGGGGATGGCGACGTGTACAGTTGCCACACGACTGGACTGTTAAACAGCAGCTGAGTCCCACCTTGGCCAGTGCTACCGGTTATTTACCAGGTGGAATTGGTTGGTACCGGAAAAATATTCCAATGACTCTCGAAAACAAGGATGAAAAAGTATTTATTTATTTTGAAGGAGTTTATAACAGAAGCGAGGTTTTTATTAATGGAAAAAGCCTGGGAAAGCGGCCTAATGGTTACATCTCTTTTATGTATGAGGTAACACCGTATCTGAAGCCGGGCGATAATATGTTGGCCGTGCGCGTAGATCATAGTCAGGATGCCGATTCCCGTTGGTATACCGGCTCCGGCATTTACCGCGATGTGTGGTTGGTGCGGTCCAATCAAGTGCACCTTGATCAGTGGGGCGTATATGCCTATCCGGAGCTGAAAGGTACGAAGGGAACACTGCAGGTGGAGGCCACGGTAAATAATGAGTCCATGCAAGCTGTACAGGTATCCGTGCTGGGCGAGTTGCTTGACCCTAAAGGAGAGGTTGTAGCGAAGAAGGTGACCAAGGCGCAGGTTGCAGCGGGAAAGCAACATGCTATTCCTTTTTCGATCGATGTATCACGTCCCTTGCTATGGAGCCTCGACCAACCGAACCAATATACGTTGCGGACGACTGTCCTCCACAATGGAACAACGATTGATCAGTCCACAGTGAAAACAGGCTTTCGGTCTTTTACTTTTGATCCCAATACAGGCTTTGCCTTAAATGGCGAACGCATGAAAGTGAAAGGCGTTTGCTTACACCACGATGCAGGTGTATTGGGGGCGGAAGTGTATCCTGAGGTGTGGCGCCGCCGTTTATTGACCTTAAAGGAGCTGGGGGTAAATGCGATCCGTACAAGTCATAACCCACAAGCAACATCCCTGTACGATCTGTGTGATGAGTTGGGGCTATTGGTGATGGATGAGGCTTTTGATGAGTGGGAGTTCCCGAAGCGAAAATGGCTTCAAGGGTGGAATAATGGCAACCCAGGCTTTCAGGGAGCATACGATTTTTTTGAAGAGTGGGGAGCGCGCGACCTGGCGGATCTGGTAAAGAGAGATCGTAACCATATTTCCATATTTGCCTGGAGTATCGGTAATGAAGTGGATTATCCAAATGACCCTTATTCACACCCCATCTTAGACGGAGAGAAGAAAGAAGGAGGCTTTACGCAAGCATCCTATGGCGGATATAAAAAAGAGGCGCCTGATGCCATGCGTCTAGGCGATATTGCCAAGCGTTTAGCAGCTATCGTACGTCAATACGACCAAAGCCGTCCGGTCACAGCTGGGTTGGCCGGTGTAGCGATGTCTAATGAGACCGCTTATCCGGGGGCCTTGGATATTGCAGGATATAATTATACAGAAAGCAGGTACCAGGAAGATCATAAACGCTATCCCGATCGGGTTATTTTTGGTAGTGAAAACAGACACGATTTTGGTGCATGGAAAGCAGTTGCAGATCATGAACATATCTTTGGGCAGTTTCTGTGGACGGGCATTGACTACCTGGGCGAATCCGGACGTTGGCCTTCGCGTGGTTTCTATTCGGGATTACTGGATTTTGCTGGTTTTATTAAGCCTCGTGGTTACTATCGTCAATCGCTTTGGTCTAATAAGCCGATGGCCTATTTGGGTACTTATCCTTTGCAAGGAGGGGGCGCTGCGACCGATGTTTGGTCTGTCCTGGAGGCGGAGCAAGGCGATAGGAAAGACCATGCACCATCTATGGATGCATGGCCTGTATGGAACTATCAACCGGGACAGCAGATTCGCGTTGTTTGTTATACCAATGCCGCTTTTGCGTATTTAACTTTGAATGATAAGGTCGTGGGAGAGAAGAAGGCATATAATGAACAATATGGCATTACGCATTGGGATATTCCATATGAGGCAGGGCGACTGGAGGTTGTTGGGATCGATATAAATGAAAAGGAAGTGGCGCGTTATACCATCGAAACGAACCAACGGCCTCAGTCTATCCGCTTGGTACAGCAAGGGCCGATTACGGTCGATGCAAAAGGAGGGGTAGCACAAATAGAGTTGCAAATAGTTGACGAAAATAATAATCCAGTTATTCTTGCCGATAATGAGATTACATGCCAGGTTCTAGGGCATGTGAAATTATTGGGAATGGAAGCGGGGAACAATGCTGATATGGGTGATTACACGGATAATAAGCAACGCGTTTTCCACGGGAAGATGATCGTGTATGTCCAAGCTAATGGCACCCCAGGTGAGCAGGCTTCAATTCGATTTACAACACCATGGTTAGGGAATGCAACGCAGGAACTGATTTTGCGCTGATAGAATGAAATAATATGACAATTCAAAAGTTCTTTTTATGCCTATTTCTTTTATGTAACGTAGGGTACTTCCAGGGAACAGCACAGCCGTTAGATAAAAAGGATGTCTTGATAACGCTCAAAAAGGTGAACGACCACTGGCAGGCGCATCAAAAACCGGAGATGTGGGCGTTTTGGGATATTGCCGCATATCATACCGGAAATATGGAGGCTTATAAACTCACAAAAGATAAGAGATATTTAAATTATAGCTTGAAGTGGGCGGAGCATAATGTATGGCAAGGGGCACGGTCGACTGATCCAGCAACATGGAAGTATAGCTATGGGGAGAAAGATGACTATGTGCTGTTTGGTGATTGGCAGATATGTTTTCAGACTTACATCGACCTGTATAAACTCGAACCCGATCCAAAACGGATACAACGGGCTAAAGAAGTAATGGAATATCAAATGAACACATCAAATACCGATTATTGGTGGTGGGCCGATGGTTTGTATATGGTCATGCCGGTGATGACTAAGTTATACCAGCTGACAGATGATATCCGTTATTTGGATAAATTACATACTTACTTTCTATTTGCCGATAGCCTGATGTTCGATAAGGAAGCGAATTTATACTATAGGGACGGTAAATATATTTATCCAAAACATAAGAGTTCAAACGGTTTAAAAGACTTTTGGGCCCGTGGGGATGGTTGGGTGTTGGCAGGCTTGGCAAAAGTCCTTGCCGATCTACCACCAGATTACGTACACCGTCGTTTTTTTGAAGAACGGTTTGTGCAGCTGGCTCAAGCCGTAGCTAAATGTCAGCAGCCTGAAGGTTATTGGACACGTAGTTTATTGGATCCGAACCATGCTCCTGGTCCAGAGACCAGCGGTACAGCTTTTTTTACCTATGGTATACTGTGGGGGATTAATCAGGGATACCTAGCAAAAGAAGTTTATTTCCCCGTGGTTGAACGTGCGTGGCATTACATGCGGTATGAAGCCCTGCAACCTGATGGTGCATTAGGATACGTTCAGCCAATCGGAGAAAAGGCTATCCCGGGACAAATTGTTGATAAAAAATCGACGGCTAGCTTTGGCGTGGGTGCGTTTTTACTGTTTAGTGCAGAGCTCTATCGTTTTTTGGATAAATAAAAGAACAGCAAATGAAAAAGTGTTTGGTGATACTTGTATGTTGGTTAAGTTGGATCTGTACTACGGCACAAACGGTACACCAAGCAGTACATATAAGGGAGACAGATCGTGCTTTTTGGTTGCGGGAGATGGATCGGTTAGCGCGGCCAGTTCTGGAAAGTTTAGCGCAGGATAGTTTGCGTATTAACATGCCACAGGTGACTTCCGTAAATGTCGATAATCGGGACCATCGTATTCAGGTGCAATACCTGGAGGTTTTAGGTCGTGTTTTATCTGGAATAGCACCGTGGTTGCAGCTGGAAGGAGGCGATGCTGAAGAGGTGCAATTGCGGATGCAATATCGGAAGTGGACGATCCAGGGATTGGAAAATGCCCTAGATAGTGCTGCGAATGATTTTATGCGTTTTGATATTGGCGGACAGCAATTGGTAGATGCCTCCTTTTTGGCAATAGCGGTGGTACGCGCGCCGTGGATATGGGAAAATTTACCTGTTAAATATCAGAAGCAGCTCGTGGAATCGATAAAAACAACACGTCGCTTTCGTCCTGTCTACTCCAATTGGTTGCTTTTTTGTGCGATGAACGAGGTTTTTTTGGCGAAATATGGTCTCGATTGGGATGTGGTACGTGTCGATTACGGCTTGCGCCAACTGGAGCAATGGTATGTGGGGGATGGGATGTACCAAGATGGGGTACATTATGCATTTGACTATTACAACAGCTTTGTTATCCATCCCTATCTTGCGGCCATAGTCGATGTTTTGGAAAACAAAACAGAGGCCTATAAGGATATGTTTGGGAAGATCAAGAAAAGAAACCTGCGGTATGCTGCTATTTTAGAGCGATTGATCAATACGGACGGTACATATCCACCTTCAGGACGGTCAGTTATCTATCGGGGTGCGGCATTTCACCATCTAGCCGATATGGCATGGAAAGGGAGGCTTCCTCAGGAATTAAAGCCAAAACAAGTTCGCGGTGCGCTCACCGCCGTCCTGCGAAAGACGATGGAGGCACCGACAACCTATGAGAAGGGTTGGCTTACTATAGGTTTATATGGTGCACAACCCAGCTTAGGTGACTTTTATAACAACCAAGGCAGCCCTTATATTTGTGCAAATCTCTTTTTGCCCCTGGGTTTACCCGCAACAGATGACTTTTGGACCGGGGACAGTTTGCCTTGGACTGCGCAGCAAATTTGGTCGGGTGCGGCTGCGGTCAAAGATTATGGTGTAGATCTGCGATAAACATAGATAATGCGATGAAGAATATAGCGTTACAACGAACTCAGTTCTCTAGGATCCCCCTATATATCTGGTGGTTTTTCCTATTGACATCTTGCGCGGGGATACAGCAATCCGTTGTCGGGGAGGGATGGGCTGGAAATACTATTAATACGGCTGTCTTTAGAAAAAATGCGTTGGTTAGTGATGCAGATTTTCAATATACAGCCTACTACAATCAAGAAGGGTTTGTGGTATTAGGAAAGCGTCGCTTGGGCACAGATCTGTGGGAAACCCAGGTGACAAATTACAAAGGTAATATCCGTGATGCACATAATGTAATTGCTATCATGGTGGATGCACATGGTTACCTTCATGTAGCCTGGGATCACCATAATACCCGTTTGCGTTATGCCCGTAGCATCACACCAGGCAGTTTAGCCCTTTCTTCGGAACAGCCGATGATCGGATTGAATGAAGGACAGGTAAGTTATCCGGAGTTTTATGCCTTACCCAACGGATCTTTATTGTTTTTATATAGAGACGGAGGTTCTGGCAACGGCAATCTTGTAATTAATAAATATAATCCGGAGACAGAAAGATGGGTTCGTATTCACAATAACTTGATTGATGGGGAAGGAAAACGAAATGCATATTGGCAGGCCTATGTTGATAATAAAGGAGCAGTCCATCTATCCTGGGTATGGCGCGAAACTCCGGATGTGGGGAGCAATCATGACATGGCCTACGCTTGCTCGACCGATGGTGGTGTAACGTGGATGCGTACAACAGGAACACCTTATACGCTGCCGATTACGGCGGAGAATGCAGAATATGCAACACACATTGCGATGCAGCATGAGCTTATAAACCAAACGGCTATGGCTGCGGACGAAGACGGAAATCCATTCATCGCATCCTACTGGCGTTCGCCAGGTGCGCTGGTGCCGCAGTATAAGCTGATTTACCATATCCATGGACAATGGCAAGTGCGCTCGTTAGATTTTAGGAAAACTGCTTTTTCACTGCGCGGAGGCGGGACAAAAGAAATCCCAATCGCACGGCCACAACTGATGGTTAAAGGAAAGGGAGAAGATGCTGCTGTATATCTCTTGTTTCGCGATAACGAACGGCGCAATAGACCCTCGCTCCTACGGATCGATAAATTAAAGGACAAGGGGTTTAAATTGATGGATTTGGATAAAGCATCCTTAGCTTCTTGGGAACCAAATTACGATACAGAGCTATGGCGAAGAAATCATATACTTCATGTATTTATACAGACCACTGCGCAGAAAGATGGAGAAGGCGTGTTGGATGTACCCTCGACCCCTGTCCGTATTTTGCAGTGGAAACCTTAAGTAATTAAAACCATTCCTTGCAGTTACTTGTTGGTCTATTAATCAAATAAAGACTATACATGATAGGTTGCGCATTACATCCCGATAACGATTCTCGTGAAACATCACCTTTTAAAAGAGCAGATTCAGCTGTTGGTCCTTTGACCTACATTGATACCCATGCACATTTATGGAGTGTCGAATATTTAGATGCTATAGCTACCTTAGGTGCTAAAGACACTGCTGTCGCTCGAAATATACGAGCGACCAATAGTGCATCGGATCTAAAAGACCGTTTGCAAATGATGGATGATGCCGGTGTTAAATGTCAAGTATTATCTGCTACGCCGCAGCAGCCTCAGTGGGGAGATAACCGAGATGCACATCAACTGGCACAATCTATTAACGATTTATATGCGACCTTAATTAAGCAATATCCGGGAAGATTTATGGCGTACGGTGCTGTGCCCCTACCTCATGTTGATGAGGCGATAAAAGAAGCCCGACGGGCGATTACTAAGCTAAATTTTCAGGGTATTGGATTGAACACGTTGGTTCAAAATAAGTATAGTCTGGCTGATCCTCGATTTTTACCCTTCTTCGAGGAGCTTAATCGGTTAAAGACTGTTGTTTATATCCATCCCACCGGCTGTGGTGCGAATAGTCGTATGATAAATGACTACGATTTAGAGTGGGTTATAGGCGCTCCAATGGAAGATACAATCGCTGTCTTACAGCTTTTGAAAGCCGATGTACCCCGTAGATTCCCCCATATTCGCTTTCATGTCGCACATTTAGGCGGCGTGTTGCCCTTTTTGATGCAACGCATTGAAGATAATTATACAGATTGGAATGCCTTTCAGTCTAGCCCATGGGAAACGCTCCGTAACTTCTGGTTTGATACGGCCAATTTTCATAAAGAATCATTGCGATGTTCACGTGATACTTTTGGTTTCGCGCAACTTCTGTTAGGAAGTGACTTTCCTTATTTCCAGGACGATAAATATAAACGTGCTGTGCGTTACATCCAGTCAAGTGCCTTAGAGACCTACGAGCAGGAGGCTATTTTAATAACCAATGCGAAGCGACTGTATGGACTATAAAAGGTGCTTCAGTACATGATACCTGCTAGAAAAAGAAAAGATTACCCTATATAAGGGTAATCTTCCTACTTTTTGTAATTTATAGTTGGGTGGTATGTGTCTATTGATGATAATTGACCAATTTCTTGCGTAAGCTTTTTCGTATAATATGAATACGTGATTTTATTGTCCCTTCAGGCATGTTATAGTAATCAGATAACTCACTGTATTTGTATCCATCAATAAATTTAGTGAACATTTCTCCATATTGCTGTGGAAAGCGCTTCAATAGATTATAGATATCTTTTACAACAAGCGTGCTTTCCACGTGGCTGACAATAAACGGTTCGATACAGCCTGCATCCTGGTATTCCGATGTTTTAAAATTCTCGTAGGTATATTTCTGTTGTTGTTGTCTAAACTGATTAATGTACACATTTTTCATAATCACATAAAGCCAAGGAATTAATCTTGGGTTCTGAAAAAACTGATCCACATATTTTAATGCGCGGAATAGTGTTTCCTGCACTAAATCTTGAATATCTTCTGGATCATTGGTGAATTTGTAAGCCAATTTTTGAAGTGTACTTCGACATTCGTTCATCTGTAAATTCATTTCTCTGTTTTCCATGTGATGTAATTTTAATGTATCCAGAGTACTACAAAAAGGAGGCTGAAATTTGCGATTTCGGGTATTTTAGGTATTTGTTGTATTATTTATGTTACATTTTGCGATCAGGAATAGGATAAGTAACCGGTGTAACTAAGTATTTATACGTATAGATGTCGGTCCTGATGTCAGACTCGGTTAAAATAACACGAACCAGCCGGAGTGGACTGATTCGTGTACGTTTAGGGAGAGTACCTCCGTTTAGCCTTATAATCCTCCTTCAATTTCTCGATCGGGATCCGGATCTATTTCATCGATGTCGGGTACAGGTGTTTCAAGTGGGATATCTGTCTCGGGATGTTCTTCAGGTACATTCTCATCCAATCCTTCAATTTCAGGTGTGCTCTGCTCCGGTGGATACATATCGGGAGACGGGAGAGGAGCTTGCTCTACTGGATCTTTATCGCGGGTGTGATCCGGTCGTTCCTCTCTCTCCGGATCTGGCCGATCACTGTCACTATCGCGAGGAGCTTGTTGCATGGTCATAGCAATAACAACATCTATGCTGTGAATTGCTTTTCTTGTTCGCTTTTCCATTTTTTTTGATTTTGTATGTTATTATACGAACAGGTTGGCTATGGTTTCGTTCAAGGGAAAACTACGTGAAATAGACCTGCGGCGATACGTAATATTACCCCATTTTATATTTTGTCCAACTATTTGGTTGATGGGTTTGTTCGAGAGGTACAACAACACAGAAAATTATGCAAAAGATAAAAATGAAAAGCGTGTTAGGGTTGGCTATGTTTCTACTCTTAAGTTGTACGGATCAGTCAACAAAAAATGATAACAAGGCGCCTCGCGCTATATCGGAATCGGATAGGTCGCGTTATAATTTAGAAGAGAAAGATAACCTTCTCTATGGAACAATTGATTCGGTGGCGCGTGATTCCATGCGTAAGGATAGCATTCGTAAAGCGAGAGGTCATTCGGATAAATAATGGATGAGATAAAAACGTTTAATTATGGAAAATTTAGAAAAAGTAAAGCAGCTTCTCGAAGATGAGATGACGCGGAAAAAAGGAAATACGGCTGGGCACAAAAAAAAGAAAATTATTATGTGTGCTATTGGCGCTATGGCGTTAACCGCTATTGGCTTAAAATATATGGGATATGGAAGTGCCATGATGCGATTGGCGGCACCTTTATTCTTACTTAAAATTGGTGAACAGTCCATGAAAAACAAGGATACCTGCTAACAATAGAGGTAGGAGAGCGAGATGGATGGCCATTGAAATTGAACCCTAATTAGCGATAACTAGAGCATTATGAAAAAGGACAAAACAAAAAATCCGAGTGAGAAATATGCCAAACCGCCGTTTGAAAGCCAACCGCAACAACCGCCCGGGGTGGAGCATGTGATGTCTCCTATTCCAGACCATGGCGAATACAGTTATGAGGGAAACGGACTTTTGAGAAATAAAGTTGTCGTGATTACGGGAGGTGATTCCGGAATTGGTAAAGCAGTGGCTATCGCTATGGCACGCGAAGGCGCAAACATCGTTATTGTTTATAAGGATGAAATCGAAGATACAGATGCGATGAATACGCTAAATTGGGTAGAGCAAGCAGGAGGAAAAGGGCTACTTCTTCGAGGAGATATCCAAGAAGAAACGTGGTGCAAGGCCATCGTGGAAAAGACTATAGCCGAGTTTGGACGAATCGATGTATTGGTGAATAATGCGGCTTATCAGATGACCTATCAAAAACTAGAAGATATTACCGCAGCGGAATGGAATAAAACATTTGAGGTAAACTTGAGTGCTATGTTCTACCTCATCAAATACGCAATGCCCTACATCCCGGAGGGCGGTTCTGTCATCAATACCACGTCTGTTAATGCATATGATCCTAATCCTACATTGTTGCCTTATGCTGCATCAAAGGCGGCAATTCAGAATTTTACAGCTAATCTCGCGCAGAAGTTAATGGAAGATGATACCGGCATACGTGTAAACGCTGTTGCTCCCGGTCCGGTATGGACGCCCTTGATACCATCCACCATTCCGGATCATGAGAACTTCGGGGCTAAAGATCCTATGGGACGCCCTGCACAGCCTGCCGAGCTAGCGCCTATATATGTATTCTTAGCGTCTACTGGAGCCTCTTTCGTGTCTGGGGCGACAATTCCGGTAACGGGTGGGCGAATTAGCTTTTGATGTCCTGTTCGATTTAACGTGCGCGACGTATTACAGATGTTGCATCATATTAACAGGAAACGAAGTAACCAGGGGAAAAAAGAGGTCGACTCGTGTGCCAGATGGATCTGAATTGATTTTTATTGTGGCACCGAGTCTATCCATAATTCGTTTAACCAGTGTTAATCCGATACCCGATCCCTGATGATTCAGGGCATTATCTGCCCGGTTGAACATGTCAAAAACCGCATTTATTTGTCGGTCGGGAATCCCAATACCATTGTCCGTGATGTAATAGTGTATATGATCCTCTTTTAGTGCGCTGGTAATAAAGATTTGAGGATTTGCTTTGGAGGAAGAATACTTCAAAGCATTACTGATAATATTCATGAATATTTGATAGAGCGCACTCTTTTCACCCCAGATGGGGTATAATTTTCCGTATTTAATTTGACAATGTTGCGCTTGATGCAGAATAATGGATTCCTGAACAATCCGACGGATGTAGTAGTTCATCGGTATCGGGTCTTTGGTGAACGTCTTAATTTTATTTTGACTTAGAAAGACGATGTTGTTTACAATATCTGAAATATTGTCAATGCTATTTAGCAGATTCTTGTGCCATTGATGAAGTTTTTCGGCTTGTAATGTGTGTGCTTTGTCCGTTAAGTAATATAAACCACTATGAAGCACCGATAATGGGTTTTTGAGATCATGAGATAATGTAAAGGTGAGCATCTCTAGCTCATTGTTGGCTGTCTCTAGTTCTTCGGTAATTCGTTCTTTTTCTTTGACTTTCTGTATAATGGATGTGTTGATCGCTTCCCGCAAAGTGTAGACAAAGTTTAGATCCTTATCGTCCCACGGTACAGCTGTGTCATGTATGTTTTCCTCCGAAAAATGCAATGTTGTTGACGCGCCAACATCTCGATTTTGCTTTTTATTGGGACGAGGATATACCTGCGTTAGTTGAATTTGCTTTTCCTCTCGAAACCAGAGGATGTAGTAGCTACCTTCTTCATCCAATCTGTAGGATAAGATTCCAGCGAACGGAAGCTTACTTTTAAAGTGCTGACGATGGTTGAGTCGAAAATTATGATCTTTGAAAATAGCTTTTCGGGTGTGCCTGCCCAGATAATTCACTAAAGCGTGTAGAGTTTGCCTGTTGGGTGTGTGTCCATGTAGGTACAATTCTCCTTCATTGTAGATTGCAACCCCATCGGCGGTGGTCATTTCACGCAGGATATCCAAACTTTGTATCATCGCACAATTGACAGTTTTGTTTTGGTATAAGCGTTCTTTGAGTATATCCTCAACCTGTTTAAGGTGGGTGTTTTCTGCGAGGATACGCTGCCCTAAGCTGCTTTCATATTTACTGGATGCATTTTGTACGAAGAAAGCGCAGAGTTTTCTGTTTTGTAGATCAAGCGGCTTTTCTTGGGTGTTATGACCAATGATCATTCCCCAAAATTCGCCATTGATAATAATCGGGAAAAATATAACAGATACAATGCCATGCGACAATAAATGTTGCTCATGAAGAAAAGGCATCGCCGCCAGTTGCGTTGTATGCATATCAAAGTCCGTATCGTGAATGTATAGTTCCTGCTCCCGTTTGCGGAGATTCGGAATATAGCGATACGCTGCACGATTGTAATAGGAAAGAAGATCAGGCGGCAGGAATGTTTCGGCAAATTCTTTGTGCATCGAGAAGGCGGGCATTCCTGGCTTATCTTCCGCAATTACACGGGCCTGTCCTGTTTCGAATATCCGAATAGTAAATACGCGATCATACTTTAAGAAACTGTTGACTGCCTTACAGATCATGTTCCAATTATTTGGATAACTGCGTTCGAGCAAGAACCCCAGCTCATTGAGCTTGGAAGCGGATACATATTTTTTTAATTGAGGTTCCCATTCCAGATAAATCATTTCACCTTGCCTATGGCATTTAAAGTAATAGTTCCGACCGCCATAGCGAAGTGATATAACTTGCAAAGGGAGATCACGCAAGACGACCGATTTCACGAGTTTGGTGAGTTTACCGTCGATAGAAGGAAAAGCTTCGTGAAAAAATGTTTGCATAGAAATCCCTATGAAGGTCGTCGTATTATAGGCTGTCAGATGCAGCGCCTGTGCGCTTATCCCTACAATATGATATTGTAAATCAAGAAGGATAAGACCCCCAAATTCTTGAAGGAAAAGAGGAGAGACACAAGCAGATTCATTTTTTTTCATAGGAATGGTTTTCTGTAGCTGACATAAATTCTAACGATAGTTATTTAAAAAAATTGTAATTTTTATTGTTTGATTCGAAATGTTGCCTGTTGTAATGTGTTATTTTTCTATGTTTTAGCGCTCTATTTCTCTCGTTTTGGCGTTAAATAGAGGTTTTTGTGTATAGACAATTAAACCCGTAAATTGCACGTTATACTAACACGTATAAACCGCAACGTAAAATATAAATCAAGTATTTATTGCCTTTAAAAAGGTCTAGTTTTTGAGGTATTTTATCCTCAAGAAAGGTATTGCATGATTGATTATAATCTTCTGGCGTCGGTAAATATATAGATAAAAAAGTATGATAAAGATAATTTTAGCAGATGACCATTTGTTGGTTCGAAATGGGATAAAGATGTTACTCGATACCGATGAAAATATTGAAGTAATTGCAGAGCTTGACAATGGGCGCGAAGTGGTTGATTTGTTAAAGGGTGGGGTCGATTGTGATATGATTATTAGTGACATCAGTATGCCAGAAATGGACGGGATGGAACTCGCTGATCGACTGCGTTCCGATTATCCCTTGATTAAGCTTGTATTGCTTTCTATGTTGAACGATCAAGCCCATTTGCTCCAAGCATTCGAAAAAGGGGCAAGTGGATATCTGGTTAAAAATATAGATTATGAGGAACTTCTTTTTGCGGTGAAGCATGTACATAAAGGTGGGCGGTATCTTTGTGATGAACTGTCCCAACTTCTCATTACCTACTTACGCGAGCAACCACAATATGGATTAGATAACACACGAGCCCTCGATCAAATAGAAATAAGCGATCGAGAGCTCGAGGTTTTGCATTTAATTGGCGAAGGTTTTACCAATCAAGAGATTGCTGATCAACTGTTTTTAAGTAAACGAACTGTCGAAGGACATCGTCAAAATCTGATCGATAAAACAGGTGCAAAAAATTCAGCCTCTTTGATAAAGTACGCCGCAATGCGAGGGCTGATCAATTGATGTTTTTTAGTGCGGTATTGCCCGAATAAATTCATAAACAATAGACTCGGGAGTGGCCCAGGAGGTTACGATACGTACAGCCGTTTTATCCCTGTCTACCTTCGCCCATTCTAAGAATGAATAATTCGTTCTTAGCGTTTCAATAACCCGATTGGGAAGAATGGGAAATACTTGGTTGGTCGTGGACTCGAGTAAGAATTCGTAACCTTTTTCTTTAAAAGTGTGACGAATCTTCATCGCCATTTTATTTGCATGATCCGCTAGCTCATAATATAAATTATCGGTGAACAATTCCAAGAATTGTATCCCCAACAGTCGTCCTTTAGCTTGCAAAGCTCCTTTTTGTTTTAATAGGTAATCAAATTCCGGATAGGTTTCAGGGTCATTGAAGATAAGGGCCTCCCCAAGGAGGGCTCCATTTTTTGTGCCACCAATATAAAAGGCATCTGTTAGTCGACTCATATCTTGTAGCGTCAAATCATTATCCGTTGCCATCAGCGCATTCCCCATCCGTGCACCATCCATATACAAAAGCAGATTGTTTTCTTTACAGCAGGCAGCGAGTGCAATCAATTCTTCTTTATAGTAAATGGAACCGATTTCGGTCGCGTTGGTAATGTAAACCAATCGGGGTTTTACGACATGCGGTCGTAGCGTATGTGCGTGACAAATTTTGATTATGTCTTCAGGTCTGATTTTTCCATCTGTTGTTTCGACCGGAATAATACGGTTTCCGAGGCTTTCAATGGCTCCCGTTTCATGTACTTGAATATGCCCCGATTTGGCACTGATAACCGCTTCATGTGACTTCAGGAGACAGGATATCGCAAGCTGGTTGGTCAGTGTTCCTGTGGCAATAAAATAGATCGATGCGTGTGGATTGCCAATCTCTTTTCGGATGGCTTTTTTGGCTGCTATAGAATACTGGTCTTCGCCATAGCCCGTCTGCTGTTCGAAATTGGTGTCTAGCATCTTTTGAAGGATCGCTGGATGCGCACCTTCCGCATAGTCGTTGGTGAAAATGTACATTCTTTTTTTTATAAACTTAGATAATTTTCTGGGATAACACCAATTCGTTTCGCAGGAAATATAAAAATGTATGCCGCTAAAATGTATTTCAGATGCGAAAAATGTACGATTTTAAGTATCTTGTGAACCTACGATACGAATGGATTTATATGGACTATCAGATACAGTATAAAAAATATGAAGAAGGAGATTTTGATACTTTCTTTGAATTAGTACAGCGAGATGAGGTAATGAAATACGTAACCGGAAAAGGTTTGACAGAAGCGGAAGCGCGTGCTAAATTTGATTCAGATCTACTCGTGAATAAGGGACACCCATCGCTAGGTTATTTTTTGGTTATCGATGGAAACACGGGTGCGGTTATGGGCGATGCGAAGTTGGAGTTTAACAAGAGGGATCCGCAATATTTTGAAGTTGGTTATCTACTGAAAGAAGCATATTGGGGACAAGGTCTCGGAACGAAGGTCTGCGCAGCGATGCTGGAGTTAGCCGCCCAGATAGACCCCACGCGCGATATTATCGGTATTATCGACCCGGAGAATGGTGCGTCCAAAAGATTGCTCGAAAAATTCGGCTTTACGAGCTATTTTATCGGGATAGAGGATGATTTGCCAACAGAAAAATTGATACTGAAGAAGTAGGGGGTAGTTAGTAGAGGATAGTTAGTAGTAGGTAGTTGTAGGAGCTGGGCATGGCCCCGGCCAAGGAGCGAGCAGGAAGTAGTTGGTTTGAGGTGTAAAATATTAGAGAATTAGGATATAATGGGATATAAAAGTTTAGAGGAGTGTGTGGTTGATCTGGAAAGACACGGACACCTTATTCGCATCAAAGAGGAAGTTGACCCCTATCTGGAGATGGCAGCCATACACATGCGTGTCTTTGACGTCGAAGGACCTGCTTTATATTTTGAAAATATTAAAGGAAGTAAGTTTCCAGCCGTGTCAAACTTGTTCGGAACATTAGATCGCTCTAAATTTATGTTTCGTGATACGCTGGAGCACGTGAAGAAACTAACGGATGTAAAGATGGATCCTTCACGTGTTTTAAAAAAACCATTCGATTATATCGGATCATCGATGGTCGCTTTAGGGGCACTACCTTGGAAGAAGAAGTCGGGAGCACCGATTTTACATGGAAGAACGACGATTTCGGAACTACCACAGATTGTAAATTGGCCGATGGATGGAGGGGCCTTCGTGACGATGCCGCAGGTATACACAGAAGATGTGACCAAGCCTGGTATTATGCAGGCCAACTTAGGTATGTATCGGATTCAATTGTCCGGTAACGAATATATCCCCGATCAAGAGATTGGTCTACATTATCAGCT
Source organism: Sphingobacterium psychroaquaticum (assembly GCF_004421025.1). Lineage (NCBI taxonomy): Bacteria > Pseudomonadati > Bacteroidota > Sphingobacteriia > Sphingobacteriales > Sphingobacteriaceae > Sphingobacterium > Sphingobacterium psychroaquaticum. The sequence goes on from NZ_CP038029.1 coordinate 1,577,181, forward strand.
GCATCGCGGTATAGGGGTGCATCAAACGAAGGCAAACGCGCTTGGGCGCCCTTTAAAGGTAAGTATATTTGTTGGTGGGCCTCCATCGCATCCGTTATCAGCGGTCATGCCACTGCCCGAAGGGTTATCGGAGATGATTTTTGCGGGTGCACTTGGAAATAGAAGGTTTCGATATTTTTATGACGAGGAAGGTTTCTGTTTGTCCGCAGATGCGGACTTTGTGATTACAGGTACCGTGTATCCCAACGAGAACAAACCCGAAGGACCTTTTGGAGATCATATTGGTTATTATAGTTTAACACACCCTTTTCCATTGATGAAGGTACATCGGGTGTACCACAAGAAGAATCCAATATGGTCATTTACTGTGGTAGGAAGGCCACCACAGGAAGATACGAGCTTTGGTGCGTTGATCCATGAAATTACGGGAAATGCAATTCCCCAGCAGATTAATGGCCTCCATGCGGTTCATGCTGTCGATCCAGCAGGGGTACATCCTTTGCTTTTCGCCATTGGAAGTGAGCGTTATACACCGTATCAGGAGGTTGAAAGACCGCAAGAGCTGCTCACCATTGCCAATCAGGTGCTTGGTACAAATCAATTAAGTCTAGCAAAGTATCTCTTTATTGCGGCACATGAGGATAATCCACAACTTGATATTCATGATATATCAAGTTTTATGATGCATATTCTCGAACGAATCGACTTTAGTCGAGATGTACATTTTTTAACCAATACGACCATTGACACCTTGGATTATTCCGGAGATGGTCTCAATGCTGGTTCTAAAGTAACTTTTGCCGCTGTAGGGAATAAAAAAAGAACATTAGCACAAGAGGTACCCGTGGATTTACGTATTCCGCGACCTTTTGATCAAGGGAAGATGGCCATGCCGGGAGTCTTGGTTTTGGATGGACGTGCCTTTATCTCGTATGACGATGAAGTTGCTTTCTTGGACAAGTGGTGTGCAGAAGCTAAAAATCAGGATTGGACAGGTATCCAATTGATCATTTTAGCGGATGATGCTGGTTTTACGGCAGCGAATCTTAACAATATGGTCTGGGTTACTTTTACGCGTAGCAACCCGGCGTATGATATTTATGGAATTGATAGTTTTACGGCATTTAAACACTGGGGCTGCCATGGGCCTTTGATTATTGATGCGCGGAGCAAACCGCACCATGCACCCGCGTTGATTAAGGATGAGTCGGTGGAACGAAGAGTGGACCAGCTGGCGGTCAAAGGAGGCTCCCTACACGGTATTTTATAATGTACCATGATCCGAAGGATAGAAGCCTTCACGAGCATCATCTGCTTGTGAAGGCTTTTTTAATTTACAATGATTCTGTCCTTTTAATGTTAAATTACTAATGATTCATTGTTTAATTTGTGTTATTTTCAATAAAAAATAAAAAACATTATGATTTTAATTTTATTATTCATTTATTTGTGTCATTATTTGAACAAAACATATAGAACATTAATAAAATTTTAATTATGTGTGGAATTGTTGGTGCTTTTGAATTAAAGCCATCCTCTTTAGAAAAGCTTAGGCCGCAGGTCTTAGAAATGTCAAAGCGTATTCGTCATCGTGGGCCAGATTGGTCCGGCATATATACGCATGAGCGCGCTATCTTGGCACATGAACGATTGGCTATCGTCGACCCAAAATCGGGTAGTCAGCCATTGTTCAGTCCAGATGGAGCTGTTGTGTTGGCGGTGAATGGTGAAATTTATAACCATCAAGAGTTGCGCAATTCCTTGCCTGATTATAATTTTTCGACTCAATCGGATTCTGAAGTTGTTTTGGCCTTGTATCTAGCACACGGACCTAAGTTTATTGAGCAACTGAACGGTATTTTTGGTTTCGTTATTTATGATAGTCGAAATGATTCATTTCTTGTTGCCCGAGATCATATGGGGATTATTCCGTTGTATTATGGGAAGGATGTTGATGGACAGGTTTTTGTGGCTTCCGAGCTAAAATCTTTGGAGGGGTTTTGTGAAGAAATAGAACAGTTTCCTCCAGGTAGTTATTGGTATAGTAAGGAAAGCGATGTGCCAGTGCGCTGGTATACGCGAGAGTGGGAATCGTATGATACCGTTAAAGGAGTGGAGACTGATATGCAGAAGCTCCGTCAAGCATTAGAGGATGCGGTTCAGCGGCAGCTGATGTCGGATGTTCCTTATGGTGTATTGCTATCTGGCGGATTGGATTCGTCGGTGATTGCGGCGATCACAAAGAAATTCGCTGCTAAACGTATTGAGACCGGAGGTAAGGAAGATGCGTGGTACCCGCAGTTGCACTCTTTTGCTGTGGGATTAAAAGGAGCTCCGGATTTGATTGCGGCACAAAAAGCGGCGGACCATATTGGTACGATACACCATGAGATAAACTTTACGATTCAAGAAGGTTTAGATGCTATTCGTGATGTGATCTACCATTTGGAAACATATGATGTAACGACCGTGCGGGCATCGACACCGATGTACCTCTTGGCACGCGTTATTAAATCGATGGGAATTAAGATGGTATTATCTGGCGAGGGTTCGGACGAGCTGTTTGGTGGGTATCTTTACTTTCATAAGGCACCTAATGCAAAGGAGTTTCACGAGGAAACCGTTCGAAAATTGAAAAAACTATACTTGTATGATTGCTTGCGTGCTAATAAATCGTTGGCTGCATGGGGTGTTGAGGGGCGGGTTCCGTTCTTGGACAAAGAGTTTATGGATGTAGCGATGACGTTGAATCCCGATGATAAAATGATTCGAGAAGGTCGCATGGAGAAATGGGTAGTGCGCAAGGCATTTGAGGACTATTTACCAGAAAGCATCGCATGGCGCCAGAAAGAGCAATTTTCGGATGGCGTGGGGTACAGTTGGATTGATACCTTGAAGGAGCAAGCGGAGCAGCAAGTGAGCGATGTTGTGTTTGAAACAGCAGCGTCTCGTTTTCCGATCAACACACCGAAAAATAAAGAGGAATTTTTGTATCGTACTATTTTTGAATCGCACTTTCCTTCCGAGGCTGCAGCAAAGACCGTTCCTTCGGTGAAGTCTGTTGCTTGTAGTACGCCTGAAGCCTTAGCTTGGGATGCTTCCTTTCAGCATCTGAATGATCCGTCAGGCCGCGCAGTAGCGGCTGTGCATAACGATGGTTACGCTAAAACATCCGTAGGGGTGTAACAAAAAAAGCCTTCTTTTTCCGGTTATCCTGGTCTGTCTAAGGATAAAGAGGAAAAAGAAGGCTTTTAGATATTCTCTTCTGTTGTTTTACTTTTTCAAGTGAATATCAAAGTATTTCGCTATTTTCTCATACATATGTACGCGATCTTTACCAGAAACATTGTGTTCGTGGGTTGGGTACAGGAAGTAATCTACCTGCTTACCCGCTTTGATACAAGCTTCAACGAATTCCATGCTGTGCTGTTGTACTACAACAGGGTCTTGTGCACCATGTATAATCAAAAGATTACCTTTTAATTTATCTGCTTTATTGAGTAAGGAGGTTTGGTTGTATCCTTCAGGATTCTCTTGCGGGGTGTCCATGTAGCGCTCGCCGTACATGATCTCATAATATTTCCAGTCCATTACAGGGCCTCCAGCAACGGCTGTATGAAACACTTCAGGGTGATGTGTCATGAATGAAGTGGTCATAAAACCACCAAAACTCCACCCGAAAATACCCATACGTGTTTGGTCTACAAAAGGTTTGGTTTTTAAGAACGCAATACCTTGCATCTGATCGGCCATCTCCGCTTGTCCGAGGTGACGGTGCGTGACACGGGTAAAATCTCTTCCACGGGCATCGGACCCACGGTTATCTAGGGTGAAAACAATATAACCTTGTTGCGCCATATAGAGATCAAAGTAGCCTGCGCCGTATAACCATTTGTTTTGTACAAGCTGCGCATGTGATCCGCCATATAGATAAACCATAACGGGATATTTCTTGCTTGGATCAAAGTTATTTGGATAAATTATACGACCGTTAAGAGCAGTGGTGCCATCCGGGGATGTCAACGATACCGCTTCAATCCTTGGAAGGTCAATCTTGCCTACAAATGGATTTTCGGCCGTTACCATGTTCACTTTGGTTTTGTTGCCAACCGTGGTTAAGTCGACCTTGTTCGGCGTGGTGATATTGCTGTACTGATCAAAGAGATACTTTCCGGAGCTGCTTAATGACGCGGTATGGAATCCCGATTCACTTGTTAGCTGCGTTGTTTTCCCGGATGGGATCTGTACTTCAAAAAGCTGACGATCTAGACCTTTGTTGGTGATGCCGGTGTAAACTAAACGATCTCCTTTTGTATTGAACTCATGTATCTTGTCAACGATAACATCCTCGAACCCTAACTGTTTTACCAACTTACCTTCTGTTGTGTAAAGAAATAGTTGGTTAAAACCATCTTTGTCCGTTTGGTACAAGAACTGCTTCGGGTTGTTCGGTAAAAAGGTTAGCGCATGTTGCGGCTCTACCCAGGTATTGGATTTTTCTTCAAATAAAGTTTGAACAAAATCACCTGTTGTCGCTTGATATTTGTTTAATTTTAAGTGATTCTGCTCGCGGTTTAAGACACCGACATAAATGTACTCACCTGACGGGTCCCAGGTGCAGATAGTGAGGTACTGCTCTTTAGGCTCACCGGTTTTAAGGGTTGTCTTTTGTCCGGTTTTACTATCGTACACAACAAGCGTTACTTCTTCACTTTTCATCCCCGACATGGGGTATCGAATGTCTTTTACAGTGGCTACACGCTCGTTCCATTGAATAAGTGGGTAGTTGGATACCATTGTTTCATCCTTGCGGTAATAGAGAAGCTTATCATTTTTTGGACTCCACCACATTCCTTTTTTTATGCCGAATTCTTGGCGATGCGTATAGTCGCTTCCGTTTACGATACCTTTATTACTATCGTTAGTTACTGTCGTTTTTTTGCCATTGTTGTCGATTATAACAATGTTGTTCTCAATTAAATAGGCTGTTTGTGTTAAATCAGCGTTGTACTCGATGTTGTTCGCATCGGTAGGCGTGCTTGCTAAAAGTGTTGCCTGTTTACTTGCTGTATTGTAGTTTATAACATGTTTGCCGCTTGCGTTTTGTACGGCAAATTGAAGTGTATTGCTGTCTTTCCACTGGTAATCATAAGGGAACATAGCTAGTTTAGCGCCTTCTTTGCCTGGTAGAATCGTTGGTAGGATCTCCATTATTCGAGCCGCATTGATGGCTTCCCTTTCTGTCCAGTTGGATTTTGCGTCGCGTACCATAAGACGTTGGTAGGTGTCGTCCAGGTAGGTGAAAGCATCTTGTCCCGGAATCCATTGTTGAGCCATAATTGCTTTGGGAGCGTACTGGCGCGGGCCAAAAACCGTTTCGTTAATGTTGAAGTTGCGTTGGCCGTAGGCGAACGAAGAACCGAACAAAAACAGTACGAGTAGTTTCTTCATTTTTCTTGTTTTTAAAGAGTGCTAAATTAGAAAAATGTAAGCTAAACTAAAACCTCGTTCTGTTTTCGTTTATGATAAAGTTACAAAGGTCGGATCCAGATATTGCGAAAACTAACGAGGTCGCCATGGTCTTGTAGAACGATGGGGCCAGCGCCGTGTGCATTTATTTTCGGAAGCCCAATATATTCGGTTGTACCTTCGATCTGTGTGTTGTTTTGTACGAGTACACCGTTATGTAGAATAGTGACGCGTCCTTTGCTAAGTAGAATGCCGTCTTTATTGAATCGTGGGGCCGTGTATATGATATCATAGGTGTGCCAGCGATCTGCATTTGCCTGTACCTCTGCTAAAGGCGGTTGTTGTTTGTAGATGCTTCCTGCCTGACCGTTTACGTAGGTGGGGTTGTTCTGGTTGTCCAGGACTTGAATTTCATACAATCCTTGCAGGAAGACGCCGCTGTTGCCTCGTCCTTGACCATTGCCTTTGACGATCTCAGGACTCCGCCATTCGAGGTGAAGTTGGAAATCTTCGAATGTTTGTTTGGTCTTTATGTTACCACTTTTGGGTTTTACCGTCAAGATGTTATTGTTGATGGTCCAATCTGCTTTTCCACCAGATTTTCCATCGCTCTCCCATTGATCGAGATTTGTGCCGTTAAAAAGTGAAATAGCATCACTCGGAACATGGTTTACTAGCGTCACGACTGGTGGTTTAGGGCTGTAAAATTCGGTGTCCTGTGGTTGGAATTTTGTTTGGGCTGTCGTAGCGAGGCTGATGATGCAGCCTGCTAGAGGTAGAATAAAAAAACGCTTTCTCATGCGGATGTGCTATAGGTTTGTGCAATATTAAACAAATAATTCCAAGTTTTTTCTATGTTTGTTGCATGGGGACAACAACACAGGAAGTGGCACTACGCGATATGCGTTTCTTTTCGCCAATCGGTTTTTATGAGGAAGAACAACTGCTAGGGAACGAGTTTTTTGTCGATCTCATTGTTTCTTTTCCCTTTACGATGGTAGACAAGGAGGATTTGGGGCATACCTTAAATTATGAAGAACTCTTCGCGCTTCTAACGGCGGTTATGCGCACCAAGCGTAAGCTTTTAGAGTCTGCGGCTGCAGAAATTTTGGAAGGAGTATGCTCGCGTTTCCCTTTTGTCGAGCAGGTGCGAGTTGTCGTGCGCAAGACGACGCCTCCTTTTGGCTGGGATACATTAAACTCAGAGGTGACGCTTTGCTATAAAAAATAAAGAAAAATGACTTTTTGTCATTTTATTTACACGGTGTGATGACAAAAAGTCATTTAATTATAGCCGTATATCCTTCGGTATGGCATTTGATAACCTATTGATGTAATACAATAGAAATAATTAGCTAAAAAAACAGGAGGATATAAAAATGGCATTATTAAAGTTTCCAGCAAAGTCAATTCATTCCGGTTCTATGAACCCGTACGTGAACAGTATTTTTGATAATTTTTTCGACGATTCTTTTGTTGCGGATCGTTTGACGACCCGTGTTCCAGCAATTAATATCTCGGAAACCGATGTGGCTTTCAAGATTGAAATGGCGGCTCCAGGTTTGCAAAAATCAGATTTTGCAATTAACGTAGATAAAGATTTGATTACTGTTTCTGTAGAGAAGAAAGAAGAAGAAGTGAAAGAAGAAAAACTTTACAGTAAAAAGGAATTCAGTTACACTTCGTTTACCCGTTCTTTCGCATTGCCAGAATCGGTAGATTATAACAATATCGATGCGGCCTATACGGATGGTATCTTAACGATAACGGTAGGGAAGAAAGAAGAGGCGCAAATAGCGAAGCGTTTGTTAGAAGTGAAATAAATAGTTGTAAGTGTTTAGGTTTTAAGGTGAGACAGTCTCCACGCTTTTGTGGGGGCTGTTTTTTTTATTCCTAAAATTAATGTGAACGCTTCTTTTTATTCTAACAGAAAGGAAAATTCCTCGTGGATTGTTTACCTTGCAACAATAAATTATAGAAGTAGTCTGATGAAAAAACACTTTTTTTGCCTCTTGTTGTTGTCCCTTTTTGTAGGAGGTGTCCTTGGACAAGATCGTATGTTTGTTGTAAAGTTTATTCAAGAGGGGAAAGTGATTTCTGTGGACCGAACGGGGGAAATCACTTTGCGTAAACAACCTTTTCAAATACAAATAGAACACATTATCGATGAAGGTGTGTTGGTTGGCGCAACATTGGAGGACGATCTATATCGTTCGGCGATAGGGGAAGCTGATCTAGAAGTGTCGTGGTACGAAAATACAGGGATGGCTGATGCGTTATTTAATGATGATAAAGCAGTAATGGTATCGAATGATGCACCCAATTATTGGTTTTATTCATCTGCAGAAGAACATCGCTTTGATCGGGATCCACGAGAGAGTCGGGGACGCTACGTCGGTAAGCGAACCATTGCCAATATTGCTCTTTTAGATCCGTACAGGAAGATTCCGATCCAGCAAATAAAGAAAGATTTATATTTTGTTTTTTATGAATCTACCTACGATATGACGAAAGATGAGTTTAATCGCGGGGAGCCTCTTGGGGTTCATATTCGTTGGAAGTAATTGATTTATGGAAGCCTGCAGATGAATAATCGCAGGTTTATTTTATTTTTTTTATTGAATTTAGAGTTAAATTTTTTAGTTTTGCTCCGCTATGAAGTTGCGCTCCATATATACCAGCCAAAGACAACGTGACAGATTTGTTGCGTAGCTACTATATAGATTTAATTTTATATAGGTAGTAGTCTCTTCAACAAACGGTCTCTAGTTTGTTGAATAATTCATTTTATTATTTTTATTGATTGATAAAACCTGTGTTTACAGTGTTTTAAACTAATGCTTTTTTTTATGCAAGATTCGTGGAAAAAGAAATTTCTATTTATATGGGTGGGGCAATTTATTTCCCTAATCAGTAGCTCTGCCGTAAACTTTGCCATCATAATATGGTTAAGTATAGAGCACGGTTCAGCGGAGGTGTTGGCATACGGCGCGATAGCGGGTATGCTACCGGCGGCATTGATCGGACCTTTTGCCGGCGTTTTTATCGATCGATGGGATCGAAAGAAAACGATGATGTTTGCTGATGGGTTTGTGGCACTCTGCACCTTGGTCATGTCAGTAAGCTTCTATTACGGTAATGAGAGCTTGCTTTTAATTTATGTTATGCTTGGCTTGCGGTCGGTAGGATCGGCGTTTCACATGCCAGCGATGCAGGCCGCAGTGCCAATGATCGCGCCTGAAAGTGAACTTTTGCGCATTGCGGGTGTAAATCAGATGATTCAGTCGATATCAGCTATCGCGGGGCCGGCTTTGGGGGCTTTGGCCATCTCGTTAATGTCAATTGGAAATGTGTTGTTATTGGATATTGGAGGTGCCATAATAGCTATTATCTCCCTGTTGTTTGTGTTTATACCGAATCCAGAAGGTGATGAAAAAGCAAAGACCAGTTTTAAACAGGTTACGGATGACCTGATGGTTGGTTTTCGAGAGATTTTGAACAATAGGGGATTAAGTTGGTTGTTCTTTTTTTCTACCATAGCGACATTCTGTTTGATGCCTGTTGCTGTCTTGTTTCCGTTGCTTACACTCAACCATTTTGGTGGAGGCAAGTGGGAGATGAGTGTCATAGAAATCGCCTGGGGAGTAGGCATGTTATTAGGGGGGAGTGTTCTTGGTTTTTTTAAACCAACGATTTCTAAAGCATTTATGATTAACTTAACGATAGTTTTATTGGGCTTGAGTTTAGCACTTTCAGGCTACTTGTCTGCTTCGATGTTTTATCTATTTACAGGTCTGACTATTCTGGGTGGAATTGCGGCTTCTGTTTATAACGCTAGTTTCGTCACGCTGCTACAGGAAGAGGTTCGGCCCGAGGTTATGGGGCGTGTTTTCTCCATGTATTACAGTATTGCGGTTATTCCTACAATTTTCGGTTTATTGGGAACAGGTTGGGCTGCGGATTTAGTTGGAGTGAATAATGTCTTTATTATCTTAGGCTGTGCTATTATTTTGGCAGGTGTTTTCTCTTTGTTAAATAAGCATGTGATGCGCCTGGGGGTGAAGAAAGTTTAATAACAACAAAAAAGGTCTTGCATATGAGCAAGACCTTTTTTGTTAGGCAACGTCGCGTAAATCGACGGCTACCACGCGGGAGACACCTTGCTCCACCATGGTGACACCGTAAATAATATCGGTGCTGGCTATTGTACGTTTGTTGTGTGATACCACGATAAACTGTGAATTTTTCGAGAAGTCACGAATAATATTATTGAATTTATCGATGTTAGTGTCATCTAAAGGTGCATCAACCTCATCGAAGATACAGAACGGTGCTGGTTTCAATAGGTACAAAGAAAATAGCAGGGCTGTCGCGGTCAATGTTTTTTCTCCCCCCGAGAGCTGATTGATCGATAACGGACGCTTTCCTTTTGGGAGTGCGATGATATCAATATCAGATTCTAGTGGGTTGGCTGGGTCAGTCAGGATCATATCACACGAATCTTCTTGGTTGAACAGGGAACGGAACACTTGGATGAAGTTATCACGAACACTATTAAATGCATGCATGAATTTTTCGTTTGCCGTTTGGTCGATTTCACTGATTGTTGCCATTAAGGATGCCTTTGCTTCCAACAGATCGTCTTTTTCCTTGGTGATAAAAGTGCTACGCTCTTCCATCTCGTCATATGCTTCCTTGGCCATCGGGTTGATCGTGCCGTAGCTGTCTAGTTGTTTTTTGAGTTTATCGCACGCTTCGACCAGCTCCTCTTGAGAGTATGCTATCTCTGGCATTTCGCCTTCCAGCAATTCGTTGATATCGATGTTGAATTCGACCGATAGCCTTTCCTTCAAGGAGTTTAGGTCAATCTGTAAAGCTGTCTTTTTGTCTTTTAATTGTGAAAGCAAGAAATCGTTTTGATCTTTATTGCGACGCAGTTGGGTGATATCTTCTTCCATATCATTAATCAGCTTGCGCGAGCTGTAAAAATCCTCCTCGATCTCCTGTAGACCTTTCTCTAAAGCTTCTTTCTGTGTGTACATCGCAACCAAGTCCTCGTCATTGTGGTCTACAAATTGGATCGCGTCCTTCATTTCTACTTTTACCTGTTCATATTCCAATGAGTTTTTTTCCAGACGAGATTCGAAAGCATCTTGTTGACTTTCTCGATATTCCAGGTCTTTCTGTAGGCTGGAAACCTTATTCTGTTGTTGGTGGAAACGAATATTCTCCTGGTTGAAAACAGAAGACTTTTCATTCAATGTTTCATGAATTTCATTGTACACCGCCTGTAGTTCGTTCAGCTGTTTTTGGTGGCTTTCGCTTTCTACTTTTAAAATTTGTAACGCAGGCTCCGCTTTTTGAAGGTCGTAGCTGATCACCGTAATCTTACTTTCGATATCTTGTTTTCGGTTCAGACTCGTGGTGATAAAGGTCTGATACTGTTCCTGCTTGGTCTTTACAGAGATAAGCTCATTGTTCAACCGATTCAATACCGTCCGTAGCTCGTCTATCGTCTCTCTCCGTGAATTGACGCGCAGGGTTGCTAACTGATCGACATCTTGATCTTCCTGTTGCTGCAGTGTTTCGATCTGCGCATTCAGTGCTTTTATCTCTTTAGCCAGGTTTTCAAGGTTTTTTGCACGTCCGATACGCTTTCCTTCAAATAAGCCGACCGAGCCACCACTTACGCCCAGTTTGTATTTCGCAAATTTACCTTCCGGATGAAGGATTACAAGTTCTCCATTCGGTAGATCCTCCTCCAGGGTGTCGGTTGCTTCTGGTTTTAGGAGGTATACATGTTGAAGCAGTTGTTGACATAAAGCTTCATATTTTTTATCTACTTTGATAACATCCAGGGCAGGAATAACCTTGTCCAAGTAACGGTCTTCAACAGTTGTAGGTTTTGCTGGTTGAATAGCATCTAGAACAAAGAAGTTTGCACGACCACGGGACGCGCTGCTTAAAAGCTGGATTGCTTGAACGGCATCTTGCTGATCGTCCACCACATAGTGGTTCATAATCGATTCGAGGTAATTCTCGATCGCGACGCGGTAATCTTCCTGACAGAATAAAATGTCCGAAAATAAAGGGTAAGGTTTTTTCCAACCCGCATTTTTACGGAGAAATTTGATGGATTCCGGAAACCCTTCCAGGTTATCTACCAAAGATTTTGTCAGGTTGTACTCGTTTTGCTTGGCATCCACCAACCTCGCTTCGCGGTTTAGCTGCTCCCGAGTTTCTTGCAAGCGCTTTTCTATAATCTGCATTTGTGTTTGCAACTCTTCTTCTGCTTGCAGGGCGTTGTCAAACTGCTCTTGTTGTTGCGCCACACGTTCTTCCAAATCGTCTACGACAATGTTGAATTCACTTAGCTCGGCCTCTTTCGACGAGGTATCACTTATGGTGCGTAAAGACTCTTGTTGTAAGGCTTCCTTTTGTATGTTCAGGACCGCTATGTCTTTCTCTAACTTATAGATATTGTTTTGTATTTCACTGCTTTCTCGTACAAAATTGTCTAGTTTCGCTTTAGAAGAAGTTTGCTGTGCGCGAAGCTCTTCTACCTCGTTTTTATCTTTTTCGATATCCAGTTGATACACATCCAACTTCCCTTGTTCCTCAAAGAGTTCTTCGTTCAGTCGTTTGATCGTGTACAATACGTGCTCCAATTGCTTTTTGTCATTGTTGAGCTCCGCGGTAAGCCGCATCTCCTTATCTTGAAGGTGACGCATCTGCTCGTTCTTGATTTTCTTATCCGATTCGTAGGCCCGTATCTTGTTGATATGCTCGTTTGTACTTTTCTGTTGCGTGGCTAAGTTTTTTTCTTTCGCTAAGATATCATTACGCAAGGTACGAAGCAGATTTTCTTGCTTCTCAATTTGCTCGGACGTACCGGTAAGCACATTTTGTTGCGCATTTTCCTGCTCGCTAATGCGATCTAATTCTCCGCTAAAACCATCCAATCGATAGTAAGCAAGTCCAATGCTCGATTCGCGGTATTCGCCTTTAAGTTGGAAATATTTGTCTGCTTTTTTTGCTTGCGTTTCCAGTTGTTTCAGATTTTTTCCAATCTCAAACAAAAGATCGTCGACACGGGAGAGGTCTAGTTCGGTATCTTTAAGTTTAGATAACGTTTGTTTTTTGCGGACTTTGTATTTGGAGATCCCAGAAGCCTCTTCGAAAAGATTACGACGTGAGTTTTCCTTATTATTGATGATTTCATCAATCATTTTTAACTCAATGATGGAGTAGGAGTCGGCTCCGATACCGGTATCCAAGAATAGATCCGTTATATCTTTCAATCGACACTTTACATCATTCAATCGATATTCGCTGTCGCCGTTACGGTATAGTTTACGGGTGATCGTGACCGTTGAAAATTCGGTGGGTAGTAACTTGTTGTTATTTTCAAAGGTTAAAGATACCTCTGCCAGGTTCGCAGGTTTACGGTTTGCTGTTCCATTAAAAATAATATTTTCCATCTTCTCTGAACGTAGCATACGTGTGCTCTGTTCCCCCAATACCCAGCGTATGGCGTCTACAACATTGGACTTGCCGCAACCATTAGGACCTACAATCGCGGTAACACCCTCATTAAAATTAATGGTAATCTTATCCCCGAAGCTCTTAAAGCCCTTTATCTCTAACTTTGTTAATTGCATGAACTAAACCTATTTGGTCATAAAAATTGAAATACGAAAATAGCTAATAAAATTTACTTTTTTAATAAGAAAAGAGCCCACCGAAGTGCGCTCTTTCCAAAACTAAAATTTTATAAAAATGAAGGACTACTGTACAGCCACAACGCCAATGTATAACGGTGTTTTTGTGTCATCCTTCTTGCCTGTAAGGATGATTGTGTAGTAACGACCTTTTTGGAAAACAAAATCACCACGTGTTGCGAGTGTTGTTCCTGCATTATCCTTAACCGTTAGTTTTATAGTGCCGGAAGCAGTTGCTTGGAACGCTTCGTTGGCAACCACAGTAGCGCCTGTTTCGATTGGTCTTTTCGCAAATAAAGGTTCTGTTGCATCGCCTAAGAATAGGTTTGTTTCACCTGTACCATTTGCAAAATTGAAATAACGAACACCAAACTTATCGCCTAAATTTTCAATTCCTTTGTCCGTTGTCATGGCGAATTTAGGAAGCTCCTTGGTGCCGTATACAAACGATGTATACGCGGTTGTGTCCTTTACCGTAATGTTGGAATCAATTAATACTTTGTTTTCGTCCGCTGATCCGATACGTAAGTTTCGTTTGCCAACAAATAGACGGCTTCCTACATAACTTTGAAAAGGTGTCGGGACATAACCATTGATATTGCGTCCATCTAAGTTATAAATTACCCCGCTAGCTTCTGGGAAGGCGTTGACAAATACCATGTAGCCTTCAGGCATTGGAACGTAATCGTTATCATCTTTCAAGCAGCTGGTGAAAGCAAATACTCCAGCCACTACGCATACTAATAATCTGATTGAAAACTTTTTCATGTCTAATCTCTTTGTGTTTACTTCCTTTAATACGAATCGAATGAACCACTTGCTACAGTGTCACTTAAAAAAAATAGCAATTGGGTGTATCGATTTTTTTTACTTCTTGTTAAAACAATTTTCACTTTTTCTGTATTTAAATCGTTGTGAAGTGTTTTGATATTTCTTTATACGTAATTTTGTTGTAGTTTCGTGACTACAAAAAGTGATTTAAAGCGGTTTTTATATTTGAATAATCAAAAATAAGGCCGAAATTTAACCTTGAGTTTAATTTTGTGATAGGAATAGATATGATTAGATTTTTAGGTTTCCCTTTGTGGTTGAGGGTATCCATCTGTGTTTTGGCGGGCGTAGCGATAGGTTGTGCGCTAGGGGAAGTTTTGTTTCAGACGATTGGCGCATAAGGACAATAGGTCTGTGCAAATCCATAGAGATTGCACAGACGGTGTTTTATTCCTCTTCCGACAGGGCGGACGACTGTGGCTTTGGTTGTTTCTCTGTTTTTTCCTTTTTCTTCTCGTGCTTGCTGTTGAAGTTTGAAATTTCAATAATCCGCGGAATACTACTCTTTGGTGCCATTTCACGTAGTTTCTTCATCCGTTTTGCACGTTTATAGACTTTGAATTTTTTATTGTCTTTATAGAGCTCCCAGTTCATAAGCATTACACTGCATAAAACGACAACGAGTCCGAGTATTTGCATACTGGTTACTTGGTGACTGGTAAAGAAATGTGCCAGCAATAGCGCAACAATCGGATTGATGTAGGCATAGGTGCTTACTTCGGTTGCCGGTCTATTTTGTAACAACCAGATATAGCTACCAAAAGCGAGTATCGAACCCATCGTGGCTAGATAAGCCATTGCTCCCCAGTCGGCTGTAGTGACCGCTGAAATATCAAAGCGCGCATACTCACCGCTTAAAAGGGCGACAATGGTAAACGAGACACCCGCAGAGACCATCTGCCAAGCAGTCTTCACCATGACATGGAGGTCTTCTTCGTCCTTGTCTTGGTTTTTCTTTTCTTTACTGTATTTGGAAATTAATGAACCAATAGTCCATCCGATTGTACCAAAGATCAAGACAATCATGGCCGTAAGTTTCATGCTCTTATCTTCCGTATCTGTTGTTCCGGAAAAAATCTGTTCTGCAAAAAGCATAAACACGCCAATAAATCCGAACAGTAAACCTAATACTATGGGAAGGCTGGAGAAATTTTGTTTCCATTTGGGTTTGTCAAAAACAATAAACCAAATCGCTGTTGCTGCAGAAAGAATGGAGACAATTCCACTTGATATATACTGTTCCGACCAAATGATGGCCGCCATATCCACAAATAAAAGAAGAAAACCAATAAACAGGGCGTCTTTTACAGCGGATTTAATATAGAGTTTATAGCCCCTAAGCTTGCAGTAGCTCATGAGCAGGGTACCAGCAATAATAAACCGCACGGAGCCAAGTACAAAGGGGCTGAAGCTTCGCAATGCTTTTTCAATAAAGAAAAAGGTGGAACCCCATACAATGTACACGACTAAGTAAGCGAATACAATACTCGCCACGCTAGGTGTTTGTTGATTTGCTTTTACCATTTTATTTTTTAGCCGGAATCACAAGCTTTTGTTCTTCCTTTACTGTTTCTAATACAATTGTTGTTCTTGTCGATATAATACCTTCAATTTTACCCAACGTATTGCGCATTAAATCAACCAGGCCGGCAGCATCGTTTGTGCGCACCTTAACGAGGTAACCATCGTCACCAGCGATATCATGAACTTCTTGAACTTCGGGGATTTCGGCCAGTAAAAAACCTACTTTTTGAACACCGATAATATCTTGCGCTTTGATGAAGATAAAAGATAACATTTTTTGATCGAGCGCATTTGGGTTTATTTTTGCATTGTATTGCAGGATAACCTCTTTTTGCTCTAATTTTTTTACCCGTTCTAAAATGGCAGATGGAGCCATACCTAGCTCACGCGCAATATCAGCGTTGTTTGTACGTGCATTGTCTTGCATGATGCGTAAGATCTGATAGTCGATTTGGTCGAGATTGTATTCCATTTTTCCCATAATGCTGCAAAAGTAAGGTTTTTTGAATAAAATTCAAAATTATATTTAAAATTTAGAATTTTATTCGATATGAATCGTTTATTGTCGAAGTTTAGGTAGTTTATCTAGTTTGTAATCGTTTACTTATAAGCTTGTTTGTGCGTGTTTTGAAAACAATCATGAATAATAACTCAAAACACTAGAAACTTCAGCGCTATTTTTTTAGATTTGTTTTTATAAAAATAGTAAATACGTGCAAATAATTGATAAACTAGCGCAACTTTCTGTTGCTTTGAAGGGTGATTTGTTTTACAATCCATCGAATGTAAAGCACCAAACGATGCGTTTGGCTTACGCTACGGATGCTTCTGTATATCAGGAAGTGCCATTGGCTGTTGCTATCCCGCAAGATGTAGCAGATTTAAAGGCATTAATTAGTTTTGCGAGCAAGGAAGGGGTTACCTTGATTCCGCGTACAGCAGGGACATCCTTGGCCGGTCAGGTGGTTGGTAGCGGTATTGTGATGGATATCTCTCGTTTCTTCAACCAAATATTGGAAGTTAATGTAGAGGAGCGATGGGTGCGTGTGCAGCCTGGCGTTATCCGCGACGACCTTAATAATTATTTAAAACCCTTCGGACTGATGTTTGGTCCCGAAACGTCAACGGCTAGTCGCGCCATGATAGGTGGGATGATCGGGAATAATTCATCGGGATTACATTCTATTGTTTGGGGCGACACCCGAAAAAACCTTCTTTCTGCACGTGTGCTTATTAATGATGGTTCTGAGGTTGTTTTTGAAGAGTTACAGGAGCAGCAATATTTTGATAAGTTACGACATAATTCGCGAGAGGGAGATATCTATCGTGCGGTGAATACCTTGATCACCGATCCGCAGAATATTACCGCTATACAATCGGGTTACCCGAAGAAGACATTGACACGTCGAAATACGGGGTATGCGCTCGATTTTTTGGTGGATCGAGATCAACCTTTTAATATGTGTAAGCTGTTGGCAGGTTCGGAGGGTACAATAGGTATCGTTACAGAAGCTAAGCTACAATTGATGCCTTTACCTCCGAAAGAAATAGGTCTTTTATGCGTGCATTTTGAAGATATGATTTCCTGTATGCACGGAAATAATGTGGCGTTGAGCCATGGGCCGGAAGCATCGGAGCTGGTTGATAAATATATTTTGGATTTCACGGTTGGACATCCGACATACCAGCATAATCGTTTTTTTATAGAGGGTGATCCGCAAGCGTTATTGATTGTAGAGTTCCGTTCCGATGATCCGGTGCTGTTACAGCAAAAGGCGGAAGCGCTGAAAAAAGATCTAATAGCGAAAGGACTGGGTTATGCATATCCTTTTATAACGGGAGTGCAAGAGACAAATTTGGTGTGGGATGTGCGTAAAGCAGGGTTGGGGCTTATCCGAAACCTGCCAGGCGATGAGCAGCCGGTGAACCTGATAGAGGATTGTGCTGTCTCGCCTGAAGATTTACCGGATTATGTACGTGATGTGCAAGTGCTGTTGGCGGAGGAAGGTGTGCACGCTTCATACTATGCGCATGCTGGTGCAGGGGAGTTGCATATCGAACCGTTTATCAACTTGAAGACAGCTGATGGCAAACGTAAGTTTAGAACGATCTTGGAAAAGACGACCGATCTTGTCTTGAAATATAATGGATCCCTTAGTGGCGAACATGGTGATGGGCGTTTGCGAGGTGAGTTTATCGGTAAAGTGTTGGGTGAAAAAGTGTATGAGTTGCTCGTTGAAACTAAAGATATTTTTGATCCTTTAGGTGTTTTTAATGCCCAAAAGATTGTAAATACACCGCCGATGGATACTGCTTTACGGTATGATCAGGTGACGGATGGAAAAACCATTAAGACATACTTTGACTTTACCAAACAAGAGAGTATTCTACGGTTGGCCGAGAAATGTTCGGGGTCGGGCGACTGTCGGAAAACAGAAATCACAGGTGGTACGATGTGCCCTTCGTTTATGGCGACGCGTGATGAAAAGGATACGACGCGAGCACGAGCCAACATGTTGCGTCAATTTTTAACCAATTCGACGCAGAAAAATCGTTTTGATCACGAAGAAATTAAGGAGGTCATGGACCTTTGCCTAAGCTGCAAGGCTTGTAAAAGTGAATGTCCATCCAGTGTGGATGTGGCAAAAATGAAGGCAGAATTTTTACAGCATTACTATGATGCGCATGGGGCATCGTTCCGTGCTTCGGTAATTGCGAATTTTACGAAAAGCCAAGTGCTTGGTTCTTATGTCGCGCCCTTGTATAACTTGGTGGTAAAGACGCCATTTTTGGCTGGAATTGTCAAATCTGTTGTTGGCTTTGCACCGAAAAGGTCGCTGCCGACGGTTAGTTTTACCACCCTTTCTGGCTGGATAAAAAAACAGGAGAAATTGACAGCGCCGAAGCGTAAGGTATACCTATTTAGTGATGAGTTTACGGAATATAACGATACGGCAATAGGTATAACGGCTTACAAGCTGTTGACTGCATTGGGGTATGAAGTTGTTGTGCCAAAACATATTGAAAGTGGTCGGACCTATCTTTCTAAGGGTTTTGTCAAAGAAGCGAAGCGCATTGCTAATCGAAATATTGAGCTCCTTGATGGGCTTATTTCGGAAGATACACCATTGATAGGCATTGAACCATCGGCTATTATTACGTTTAGAGATGAGTACCTGGATCTGGTGGATTCGAATAAGCACGCTGCTGCGCAGGCTATTGCAAAACATGCGTTGATGATCGATGAGTTTTTGGTGGCGGAAATAGCGGCAGGGCGTTTGCATCCAGAGCAGTTTTCGAACGAGAAGAGACATATAAAGTTGCATGGCCATTGTTATCAGAAAGCCTTCCATCTGGTTGGATTTACTGAAAAGGTATTAACATTACCACAAAACTATACGGTCGAAGTTATCCCTTCAGGCTGTTGTGGTATGGCTGGATCGTTTGGCTATGAAAAGGAACATTATGAGGTATCGATGAAGGTGGCGGAATTGGTATTGCTTCCAGCGGTACGTAATGCCGAGGAGAACACTATTATTGCGGCTGCAGGTACGTCTTGTAGGCATCAGATTAAAGATGGAGCGAGTAAGAAATCCTACCATCCGGTTGAGATTTTGTATGACGCTTTAATAAAGTAATTTCGGAAAACACTTTTTGTTTTTATTTGTTATTATTCAATAAATGGTGAAAATTATGAAAAATAACTTTATGAAAGCCTTGGGTTTATGTGGGATGGTGTCTGTTTTATTCAGTTGTACTGGAACTAATTCAGGTGGTGGTAAAGATGGCCAGGCAGGAAAACTAGAGCAAAATCTAAGTCAGTTTAACGTGCCAGCGGATCGGGAGATACCAACGGTATTTCTTTCGTTGGTGAAAACGGAAAAGACTGACTCTTCTGTCGTGTATACAGCTAAGTCGCTGAATGACAAAGATACTATTGGTGTTAATGTTGAAGTTATAAATAATCTGCCGGCAGGCATCTTTTTGGATGGAAATCCAAATAATGACCGCGGTTTTACGCCCGGAGCGATGAAATTTAGCTCGATCGGTTCGCAGTCAGATGCCTTTGTTCGAGCTCTTGCTCAGGTGTATGGTTTGCCTGCGGGAGGGGCAATGACGAAGTCCACGTTGTTACCCTTAGTTTTTTCATCGAATAAGAAGGTGGTAAATTTGGATGGAACAGATACATATACCTTTAAACTGTTTTTTAGAAATAAGGCAGACGATGAAGCGGAAGTGTTCGCGGTCTTGGATCTCTATAAACGTCTCTTTGAGTTTCGGGCAAAGGACTCGACACAATTTACACGAATTGTATCCGCATTTGAAGGAAAATAACATAAAAAAAAGAGAGCTAAGCTCTCTTTTTTTTATGTTATACTATACCAAAGTGTTTTAAAGCATTGGCTATGCCGTTACTGTCGATATCGTCTGTGATGTAATCTGCTATCTCTTTTACTTCAGGATTAGCATTACCCATGGCGACACCAATTCCAACATGCTTCAGCATGCTGATGTCGTTCCCGCCATCTCCAAAAGCCATCGTTTCTGCAATGTCAATATTGAAGTGTTTACAAAAGATGTCAATCCCGACTTGTTTACTCTGTCCTTGTGGATTAACGTCCGCAAAGAGCGGGGTCCAGCGCGAAGCGAGTGAGTTGGGCATCACGGTTTCCATAAAGACCTTTTCCTCTTCCGGTCCCAAAAAAATATTGGTTTGCAGGATGCTGGCCGTATCAACCTGATCAAATTCCACCAAAGGAGGGACGGGAAGATTAACATGCGCGTACATGCCTGCAATTTCCGGTGTTACATCATGGATGCTTACCGCTTTTTCGGACATAAGAGAGAAGCTTAACGAGTTACTTTGCGAATAATCTAAAAGCGCTTGGATATCTCGGGGGTCGATTGCTTGTCGGAAAAGGATCTCTCCTTCTTTGCTGACGCAGTACCCACCATTAAAAGTAATAAAGCCGTCGAATCCCAAAAACTTGATATGATCGATACTGTTGATGGATCGGCCGGTAGATACGATTACTTTAATGCCTTTTTCTTGGAGTGCTTGGATTGCTTCTTTTGTGGAGGTCGGAACTTCATGCGTTTTGAAGCTGAGCAAGGTTCCGTCGATGTCAAAAAAAACAGCTTTGATGTTAGGATTTTGCATATTGTAAATGTAGGAAATAAAAAAATCCTCGACAATGAATGCCGAGGATTTTGATATGTTTAAGACAAAAGATTTGTTTTAGAACGTGAATTTAATTGAACCGTTCCATGTACGTCCCATACCGATCAATACGGTGTTGGCTGTATTGATGCCATTCCATAAATTCTTAGCGCCGTCAGCAAATGTGTTGGTGGTTGCTTCAGAGATATAGAACTTATCGAAGAGGTTGTTTACGTTAACACGGAAGCTCAATGTATTTGTTGGGCTCAATACGATTTTGTATGAAGTACCAACATCGAATAATTGATAGGAAGGAAGTTGTAATACTTTTCCTTCTCCGGCCTGTAGTGACGAGTACAGTCTGTCATATGATCTAAAGTCTGCATCGATAGAAAGGTTTCTGATGATGCTGTATTTTGCGCCTACACCATATGATGTTTGTGCGGCATCACCTACTTTACCATTGTTTACATCTTTATTTTCAGTAGCAAGTTCTACGCGGTCTTCGTTACGCACGATTGTTGTGGCGTTGCCTTTGTATCTCCAGTCGCCAATCGATCCGAAACCTTTTACTTCCAGGCCTGTGAATGGACGCGCTGTGAAATCTAATTCTACACCTTTGTGATCTTGCTTTACACCGTAGTTAGAGAAGTAAAGGAAGTCTCCTTCTTGAAGGATATCTGGATTACCTGTAGGGTTGTACTTTGTAACGTCTGCTGCATTTGCGTTACGCGAGCTACCCGTTACACGGTTTTCCCAAGTTGTACGGTATGCGTTAACATTTACGTCAATGTATTCCGACGCAAATTTGTACCCTAATTCTAAACCTAAGATTTTTTCGTTTTCAGCATATTCGTTTACATCATTACGGTAATTCATAAAGATGTTGTTCTGGTAAGGCTGGCGTGAGTAATAACCGGCATTACCGAATAGGCTGTGTTGTCCTAAAGTATAGCTTACGCCACCTTTGGTGTTATAGCCAAAATTATTGACTTTTTCGGATCTTCCTTCTCCTAGCTTGTACAAGAAATAATCTTCACGAATATTCTGTTGTTCAGATAATGATCCTTGGAAGAAAGCGGTGAAGCCATCTTTTGCATATTCAATTTGCCCAAATAAACCAGCGTAACGAACGATTTGATCATAATCCCATGCTAGGCGATCTTCCGCGTTTTTAGGTTTGTCGGTAAATGTTTTCCATGGGTTGGTCGAGTATGAGTTGGATGTTGTCAATGGACCGCTGTAGTTTACGTTTCCAGTGTGAACAATGCTATTTGCACCCAAAAGGTCTGTTACCTGTCTGTAGTGCTCCCCTTTATAGTCTCTTAAGTCAAAACCTACGTTAAACGTTAAGTTGTCGTTCAGTTTACGGTTGTAGTTTGAAACGATACCGTACCATTGGTGATTGTTTACGTCAGCAGCTAGGTAAGGAACTTTCGCTGTTGAGTTGTCATTGCGTCTTGATTGACCGCCGCCGCGCGCCATAGAAGCGTAGATTACCGTAGATAACGATGAGCGATCACTGATTTCCCAATCCCAGTTGAAGTTAGCAACAGGTTTGTGGTAGTAGTTTTTACGTGGGTTCATTTCGACACCGTTGATCGTTTCGATATTACGGTTGTATTTACGGCCTTTATCCAGGTAGGTTTGTAGCGTCGCTGTACCACCTTGCTCGTGCCATTGCGGCGCACCAGTAACCATCAGGTTTAAGTTGTGCTTGTCGTTTACTTTGTACCCTACTGATAGGAAGTAGTTCTGGCCCGCACCCGCTGTTCCGTTCATGTATCCATCACCTTGCCAATGTGTAAACATCGCTGAAACGGCAAAGCCGTTTTTCATTAGGCCTGTATTGTAACCCAATGTTGATTTTACGAACATGTCATTACCAACCGTATGTTTTAGGAAGCCGCCTTTTTTCATGTCGGTGGATTTGGTGACGAAGTTTGTTGTTCCGCCGACCGAAGAGATCGCTAATTTAGATGAACCTAAACCGCGTTGTATTTGAATAACTGAAGCAATATCAGATAATCCAGACCAGTTTGACCAGTAAACACGACCATTGTCCATACCGTTGATCGGCTGACCATTTAATAAAAAGGCTGTGTTTGATTGGTCGAAACCACGCGTATTCATGGATGATTCCCCAAAACCTTTGGCTTGCCCTGTGATGTATACAGAGGGCGTATTCGCTAAAGTGGAGGTGATGTCTAGTGAACCAACTTTTTCTTCAATTGCTGCCTGGTGGATAGTGGAAACCGCAATCGGTGTCATGCGACCCTCCGCGATATCGATTACACCACGACCAACAACAACGATTTCATCCAGAGACTGTTCTTTTGAAGGAGCCAAAACAATCGTGCCTAGGTCGTTATTCTTGCTGAACTTAACCAGTTGGGTAAGGTACCCTAAGAATTTGATTTCTAGCTGACCATTTTCTTGATTGGTAGTCAATGCAAAATTTCCTGCTGCATCAGTCGAAGTTCCGGTCTGTGTACCAGAAACAAGGACAGAAACACCAGCGATCGGGTTGAATCCGTCCGAAACTTTACCAGTAAGAATCCGTTGAGCAAAGGAAGCGTTACTGATAAGCATGAATGCCAAGAGGGACATCCATAGAATAGAGCTTTTTTTCATTACGAGAACGATTTTTTTAAATTGGTTGCAAAGGTAATAATTTTTTATATCTAAATGCTTGTCTTGAAACCTTTTATTTGCTGTTTTGCGTGGTTTTTATTCGTTTAGGACATATTTTTATTTGTTTAAGGTTGTTTCGGCAATTGTTTGTTTGGTGCACTTTTTTTACGTATAGTTTTAAAAAATTGATGTTACCGATTCATGTTGTCGTAAAACGGGTGATGTAAATATTTATCCACATTTTTAAAATGTTAATTATTGTTAAAATTGTAATCTGAAGGCGGAACTGTTGCTAGTTTTTGAATTTTTATTGTTTAAATCATTAACCTGTTATTGTTCGTTTAAAAAGTTTAAGAAATTGATATATGACGCTTTCTAATGGTTTGTGAATGTGTGTATTAAGTTTGTGTTAACTTTTATAAACATTAAGTTGTATTCCTAACTTTGCATTATTAATTCTAAACAGAAACAAATTGAGTATGAAAAAATCTCTACTTTTCTTTGCTTTAGTTCTCGCTAGCTACGGAACTATTCAGGCACAGGTTACAACAAGTAGTATGTCGGGGGTGGTCACCCAATCCACTGGGCATGCTACCGCTGGTGCAACGATCAAAGCGACCCACACACCGTCAGGAACCGTCTACTCGGGTTCGGCGAATGTTGCGGGTCGTTTTAGTTTACCGAACATGCGTGTCGGTGGTCCGTACCGGATTGAAGTAAGCTATGTAGGGCAGTCGCCGCTAATCTATGAAGATGTTTATTTGCAATTAGGGCAACCCTTTGTTTTGAACCCTGTTTTTGGAGATAATGCAACAGCCTTAGACGAGGTTACTGTGACGGCTTTGAAAAAGGCGCAAAGCTTAAAGACGGGTGCAGAAACATTTGTTTCACGCAAACAAATTGAAAATCTGCCTACGGTGTCCCGTGGTATTCAGGATTTTACACGCTTGACTCCTCAGGCAGATCTCAAAGGTACTTCTTTATCCATAGGGGGGAGTAATAATCGTTTTAATCAGTTTACAGTAGATGGTGCTGTTTCTAATGATGTTTTTGGTTTGAATGCTAGTGGTATGAATGGAGGAGGAACAAAGACGAATCCAGTTTCATTGGATGCAATCGATCAAATTACGGTGCAGATAGCTCCGTTTGATGTGCGTGCAAGTGGTTTTGCTGGTGGTGGAATTTCTGCTGTAACGCGTTCGGGAACAAATAATGTTGAAGGATCAGTCTATTACTATACGCGTAATCAGAATCTAACAGGTAAAACACCGAAGGCGCTAGTTTCAGGTAGTGAACAAAGGTCTAGATTAGAGGATTTCACAGAGAAGCAATATGGTGTGCGTCTTGGTGGTCCAATTATAAAAGATAAATTATTCTTTTTTGCGAATTACGAAAGAACAGAATCGAATACTCCTTTGAATTATCCAATAGGTTCTTCTTCCTCTAATTTAACGGTAGAAGAGGCTGATAAAATTTATAGTATTGCTACCGGTACTTATAGCTACGAACCAGGATCGTATAGTGATTTAGCCAATACGAATGAGTCAAATAAAATTTTTGGACGTTTGGATTGGAATGTGAATGCACAACATAAATTCTCCATCCGTTACGGTTATACAAAAGCAAACGACGCTTCGAATTTTAGGAATGAGAACAGCGTTACCTTTGCTAATGGCGGTACGCTGAAAGATTACAAAAATCATACGCTAACCGCAGAGCTAAATAGTCGTTTTAACAATTCGTGGTCTAATAATTTGGTTGTTGGTTATAACTCAGTACGTGATTTTCGTAGTTTTAATGGCGATTTATTTCCTCGTGTAGCTATTCGTACGAGTAACGGAACCTACAATTTAGGTACAGATGCGGTGGCAAATGTCAATCAGTTAGATCAGGATATCTTCACGTTAACAAATAACTTAACGTGGTATAAAGGCGTGCATACAGTGACTTTTGGAACGCATAATGAATTCTACAAAGTTTATAATGGTTATATTAATAACTCAAATGGCGCATATACCTTCTCCGATTCGCCAGCGACAGATATTAATCCTGTTACAGGAGTGGCTTATACAGCAATAGAGAACTTTGCTCGTGGTAAAGCATCTTCGTATGCGCATCAATACAGTAATACGGATGATCCTCGACAAGGAGCGAAATTTAGTGCTATGCAACTTGGGTTTTACGTGCAGGATGAGTACCAGATGCAAGATAATTTGAAAATAACAGCCGGCGTGCGCGTAGATATTCCTATCTATAATGATGTGCCGATGGAAAATACTGATTTTAACAATTCTATCCTGGCGAAGATGTACGATGTACAAACGAATAGAATGCCAAAGGCGCAGTTGATGTTTTCTCCACGTGTCGGTTTTAACTGGGATGTGAACTCCGATCGTTCAACTATTGTTCGTGGTGGATTAGGGATCTTCACATCAAGATTTCCTTTGGTGTGGGCGTCAGGTGCCTTTACACAAAGTGGTGCGCTCTTAGGTGGGCACTCTTTGGGTAACGGGACAGTAGCTAATGTGGATTTTGTTGCTGATCCATATAATCAACCGAAGTTTAATGGAACAGTATCGCCTTCAGGAAATATTTCTGTATTAGACAAAAACTTAAAGTTACCTCAAATCGCTAGGTTTTCTGCAGGTGTAGATCAACAGTTGCCTTGGGGAGTTAAGGGTACTCTTGAGTTTATGTACTCGAAGAATTTAAGTTCATTCCGTTTTACAGATCTTAATTTGGAACGTCCTACAGGTGTGTTGGAAGGAGCTGATAATCGCGTTGTTTACGACGTTAATAACAATAATAGACGTGTATTAGATAACTATACGGAGATTATCTATATCGATAATGTGAGTCAAGGTTATTCTTGGTCGACAACTGCTTCTTTGGCGAAAAACTTTGATTTCGGGCTGAATGCATCCTTTGCATATACGTACACCGAGTCAAAAGATATTACCTCGGGTGCTTCTTCGCAGAATCAGTCAAATTTTTATCGGGTAGCGACCGTGAACGGTTCGAATAATGCTCGCTTAGCACATTCTCCTTTCAGTACAGGTAGTCGTTTGTTAGGTGTTGTGTCATATTCTAAAGAATATATCAAACATTTAGGAACAACAGTCTCTTTGATTTATTCAGGACAAAGCGGACCGCGTTATTCTTACATGGTGTCAGGTAATCTAATTGGATATGCTGCTTCTAATGGTAATCAGTTTCAATTAATGTATATACCGAAAGAGCAATCTGAAATCACTTTTGTTCAGAATGGTAATAAAACACCTCAACAGCAGTGGGATGAGCTTAATACATTTATAGAATCTGATAAATACCTAAAATCACGTAGAGGTAAATACGCAGAAAGAAATGCTGCTAGAACACCTTTTTCGCATCAGTTCGATTTGAAAATTGCGCAAGATTTGTTTACAAACATTGGTAAAACCAAAAATAAGTTACAGCTTTCTATTGATATCATGAATGTAGGTAATTTGATAAATGGTAATTGGGGTAAACAATATAGTGGTTCAGATAGTTTCTGGGATAACAGTTTTAAACCTGTTACCTTTGCTGGTTATGAAAGTGGTACAAAGAAACCAACATATCGTCTAAATAACCTAAACAATAATGTTCCTTATTACTATCAAGATATTCCATCTAGATGGTCTGCACAAATTGGTGTGAGGTATATTTTTAACTAATTCCAAATAGTAAGTTTTTGAGAAATAGCCACCCGCAAGGTGGCTATTTTTTTTATTCACTCTTTTTATAAGTGATCTAATCGTTTTTTACAGCTTGTTCGGTACTGGGTGTTTGTGGCAATGACTGGCTTTGTGTGTCGATTGAAATTGTTGTTTGATATTTTGTGTATATCATTTGCTTGTGGTTTAGGTGAAGGAGATAACCAAATATAAAGAGATTCAGCGGTAGCGGTTCTCGTGTTAGTGATTTCTATGCCGTATGGCTATAGGGGCTTCTGTCTTGTAAAAAAAAATATTATAGATTAATATTTTAAACTCAAATATATCGAGGGTGGACATGCGGCGATCCCCGTGGACTTGTCCCCTAAAAACTTTCCTAGTTTACAGTAAATCAGAATAAACACGGGACAAATCATGTGTTTTTTTTGTATTTATAGTGCTACTATCCGACATTTTTGTAGTTGTTAAACTACAGTAAATTAACTTATTTGAAGTAAATTAATTATTGGTATTAATTATTTCTTTAGGTTTTCAATTTGAAAAAAAAACTATCTACTTGTTCTTGTCTCGTTTAAATTAGTTGTTAAATTATATAATAATGATAGTCTGATTTCATTCATGATTCTTTGTGCTTGATAATTGTTTGTATAACTTAATTAATGTAACTTAATTTATAATTGTGATATATGACGTTGTGTTGTAAAAAAAATATTTCGTCTTTCTTTTTTTATTTCTGTCATATATTCCAAAATTGGCGCCATCGTCAGGTGCAGCCTATTATAAATAAATTAATGAAGTGTTTGCTTCATCTGCCTCTCTGTTTTTTTTTCGCGCTTCATTTTACAGGATACGTTGCAGCCCAAGAACGAAATAAGGTTTATCCATCGGCTTATGCAATCAGTTCTACGGGACTTTTGGGCTCCGTAACAACACCGGAAAATACTGTTGGTGCAGAAGCAAGTCAGGGAAGTACGGCTACAATGACTCCTGGCACCTTAGGATCAGCGACATTAGTGCTTAAGTTTCTGCAATTATCTGCTCCGCTACCTGTATCTGTTCCGTTATATGTTAAGCTTAACACGGGGGTGACCATGGCAAGTATGACTTTTACGGTACTTTCCGGAACGACTACGCAAAATTCGACCAGTGAAGGGACCAATCTTACAACAAGCGCAACGACTTTACCTAGTAATGGTCCTGTTAAACTTACTGCAACGACGACCGGAGGTGTTAGTACATACAATGGCGTGCGACTGTATACCACTGCTACAAAAGAAGTAATCACCTCTTTCTTCTACGCACAAGATGTTCCATTGACCTTTAAAGCGGCAAGCATCACAGCTTGTGGTTCCTATAATTTATTGGATAATCTAACACATAAATTCACGAACGAGTTAAGTTATGAGGTTTTTAATGATGTAGGCGTGAAGCAGGTCGGAACTTCGATCGCACAAACGGGGCGGTACAAGATTGTTGCAAAGGATAACGCCGTACCTACGGCAGCAGCGATCGAATCTCCTTTTATTAATGTTACGATTAATAGTCTTCCTGTTCCTTCGAGTTTTACTTCCTATTACCACCTTCCGATCAATCAAGCACAAAGTTTTCCGTCGATTACTTGCTCGGGGGGCTGTACCACGGTGTGGCGCAACAGCGCGGGGACGACGGTTACGAGTATATCAGCACAGACGGTGCCTGGTATATATACATACACAGCAACGATTAGTAATAGTACGTGTTCCGTGGAACGCTCTGTGGTGGTTGAGGTGTATGATCCGCTCAATGAATGTGCCCGGACCAAAAGAACGTATGCGACCGTTTCTGTAGATCAGTCAGGTACAACAAATCCCGGTAATGCATCAGATGCAGACCCGTTAACCAGCTCGTTGATATCGGCGCCCATTTCTTTGCTGGGGCTAGGCTCACATCAGACTGTTGGCTGGGCGAAGAAAATCCCTATAGGAACCAAGGTGTATGTGAAGCTCGGTATAGGTAGTAACCTGCTAGGGTTGATCAGTAGTTTAACCGTACGTGCAAAAAATGCAACAAGTTATGTTGGTGCGACCATGTCAGTGAGTGGGGAGTTAATTGGTCTGGCGGTAGGTGAAAATGATATGATCTATAGTTTCACGACCACTGCAGAGATGGATGCCGTGGAAGTAAAGGTCGCTGGGGTGCTTTCTTTGGGGTTATCAGCAAATCTATATGGAGTTTGGGTTGAAGAATCGACGACCAGCCTATCGGACTGCCCACCAAACGATGAAATTGACGTATTAAAAGGGTCGGAGGAATTGTTGAAAGGTGTGCTTAATGCAGCAACAGCGACCGTTGGTGTGGATAATCCTTCCTGGGCGATTGATGGAAGTTTGACAACAAAGGCGACTATGCGTGCTGCGGTGGGGGTTGCCGCACAAGCGAAGCTGGATATTATCTTCCACACGATGAGCCAACCGGGCGATTCAATTTTTATCAAGGTACAAGATTTAGGTGTTTTAACGCTTTTGGATGGTTTTTCAATCCAGCGATACCTAAAAGGGGCTCCTGTGGGGGCGCCACTTTATATGGGAGGGAGTGTGCTATCCCTACTTAAAGTGGGAACCAGTAGCCAGATTATTTTTACGACCACCACGGAACCTTACGATCAAATCTCCATTAGACTAGGTGGGGTGCTGAATGTGCTGAGTACGTTGGAAATATATGATATTGAACGGAGACCTTTTATTAAAACGGTAGCAAATGTCGATAAACGTGTGTATGTGTGTGAGGGAGATCCTGTTGCTGTAGGTGTGGTAAGTCCATGCTTAGTGTACGATTGGTATGACAGCTTATCGGCAACGACGCCACTTTTTTCTGCGGGTGGCGTACGGGATGGAAGTAATCCCTATCACCCAACCGGCACATTGGGTCAGCGAATATTCTACATCCAACAAAAGGTAAACGGTTGTGTGGTCGGTTCTCGTGTTCCGATAAAGGTTTATCTGATGCCGAAGGCGGGTAAGCCACATTTAAGTATTAGCAATGTAGTAAACTGATAAGTAACAATATTTTTAACCAAAAACTGATTTATATGAAATTAATTCTTAGAACAGCACGAGTAGGATTAGGCCTTATGCTCCTATTTAGTACGTTGACCACGTTGGGCCAAACGGGCACAGCGCAAATTTCCAAACCACCTGTAAGCGTAGGGCCTTTTACAGCCGTGGATAATGCTGGACGAACAACAGCTTTGGGTTCGGATTTGGTACCTGCCTATGAGAACACCAATACAATCTTGTTTTTCAATCCAAATGCACCAGGATCGGGGCTTACGTTGGTTGCTTCAACGAAAGAAGATCACCCGACGCGTATCGGTGCCGATGCGCTTGCATTTACTTCGTATAAATGGTTCTATATGGGGCAAAACCCTGCGTCACCGACAGCAACCGCTTTGGGTAGCATTCCTGCTTTGGGGTTAGATCAACCGTCCAATAAGTTGCAAGTTCAGGGGTTGACAGAAGGATACCATGTTTTTAAAGTACAAGGTTTTATTTTGCCTGCGGGTGCCGATGCGAGCGCAATCTGTCCGCCAGATAAAGAAGAAACTTATGTGGTATATGTATTGCCTCGCTTGAAAGTTGATATTACACGTGAAGCCGGCGGTACGACCCCATTGCAGTATTGTGAAACGGAGGCCGCTACGCAAACCAAGGTGCAGATGCGTGTTGCAACCTCTTTTGAGACTCCGGGAGTTCTTCCTGCGGTCGCAAGTTTCGAGTTGAAGTATACGTGGTATGCTGTAAAAGCCGATGCTGCTGGTAATTTTCCAACGATCGATGCAACGAAAGTTAATTTGACTGGAGCCACCAAAGTGAAGGAAGTTGTTGTTCCGGCTTCTGCGACAGACCCAAATATCTTTGCGCCAACAATCGCTGATATCGGTAAATACAAGTTCTTTGTGGAGGTCGAGCATACATTAAAATCAAGAACTTACGACGGTGCAGATGCCGATGCGGTAACGAATCGTAAACGTGCATATACGTTATACAGAGGGTGGTATGCCGGAACAGATCAAGCAAGTTCACCTGTTATTATTGTAACACCTGCACCAGGTAAACCACACATTACTATTGAAGCTATTCAGGATTAATCTGAAGCATAAATAAAGATGACACCTACACTGCCTATAAGAGTATATATAACTTTTCTCCTTGGAGCCCTACTTGTCTTTGGACAAGTAAGGGCCCAGGTGGGGCAGGTATTGCAGGTCGTAAAGGGAAAGAAAGTCACCCTGCGCGCGGATGCGGATCATGCATTATCTTATGTTTGGTTTAAAGATGATGTCCCTCTTTCCGGTACCCACGAGCAGCGTATTATTGTTACCGATCCGGGCGTATATACCGTTATGGCATTGGGCGATGATTGTATTTCTGATCTTTCCGATCCTGTTCGTATTGTGTTAGATGACCGTGGGACTGATGTAGAGGTTGATCTGGAGATTAGGAATTTGCCGGATAAACGAACTATTGGTGTTGGTAATACGGTGGCGGTACAGTTGATAATTTTTAATAAGGGCGTGGAAACAGCCGAGGATGTTGTCGCAACGTTCACGATTCCACCTGAACTGTCTTACAGTCGTATTATTGGGAGCTACCCTGGGGAGGTGAATTATGTAGAGTCAGAACGAAAATTATATTGGCGTCAGCCCAGTTTGGAGGGTAAATCATCAGCTATGTTATGGCTTGAAGTGGTGGGAGCGGCCAATGGATCTGCTGTTACCTTAGCAGCGGTATCGGCTAAGCAACGTGATCGTATGCAAGGAAATAATACCGATGATGCACGTATAGATATCGTGCAGTTGATTATTCCTAATGTATTTACGCCGAATGGGGATGGTCTGAATGATTATTTCCGTATAGTTGGTTTGTCTTTGTTTCCTGGTAGGCGCCTCACAATTTATAATCGGTGGGGTAATAATGTGTATCGCAGTGAGCAATACGAAAACGATTGGGGAGGTTCGGGATTGTTGGAGGGAACCTATTTCTATGTTCTGGAGTTGACAGATGAAACAGGGCGATCGTCTACTTACAAAGGTGCTGTGCTCATTATTCGTGACCGGATACAGTAGTGTAAAACATGTTTTTTATATTTAATGGAGTGCCGTTAAACTGCAGTTCTCATAATCGGCAATTTTCTTTTTTAGACGTTGTTTCGCTTTTTTGATACCATCGACCGATATCGATAGCTTGTCAGCGAGGTCTCGATTGGATAAATTGAGATATACCAAAGAAAGAAGTCGTAAATCTCCTTCAGAAAAGGGAATTGATGAGGCTTTTAAGTCGTCGTAAAAATTTGGGAAATCTTGACTGAAAAGCACCTTGAAATCACCCCAGCTACGATCATTTACAATATGTAAGGCTAGAAAATCTTTTAATTCCAGACTTACCTGAGGTGGTATACTATTTTGTGCTGCATAGGGTTTTCTATTCGCCATTATATCGCCTGGTTTATATTTTCTTTCTACAGGGGTATCAATCTCTTTATCTAGCAGGGTCATACTTCTGTAAACAATTTTTTTGCGACGTAAACGGAGGTAAAACATTGTTCCTAAACATATATTGATTAATAAAGCCGCTAAAAGTCCGTGGATAATAGCTTTATTTCTCTTGCTTTCTAAAAAGAAATCTTCAATTTGTTTTTTTTCCTCTTCGAGTCTGAGTTGTTCTAAATTAATGCTATTTGCTACGGATGTTGTTTCTTGGAATATGCGATGTCTGGGGGCTGAATCTTTTTCTTGGGATGCGTCAGCAAGTAATGTGTAATATGACAAAAGTAACGACAGAACAAAAAATAGAAGCGTTTTCATAATGGGGTTAATAGCATGCAAGAAACAATCGTATCTTCCTTATAAGCGTATTATATGTGCTTAAAACCTCGGATTTATCTTCGTGTTATTTTTTGTGAGTCACAAATAATAACGAAAAGAAGTTTTCAGGAAAGGCTAGCACTGAGGTAAGTTGCGTTGGCTTTGTTGAAAGAAAAAATGCCTTTTATACAATTGTCTCATTTGTTAGGCGAATTTTGGTATTATTATCCTTTTTCCGAAAAATAGAAGGGTACTTTTAGGTGGACAATTTAAATAAATAGGGGACACGGCGGGAAAAACAGGGGGAATGTGTCCCGATAGAGGTGAGTACGATACTTAGTTGCTGTCTTGGGAATGATTTTGACTTGTTTATGGTGTGGTCTTAACCTTGACTGATCTCGCTTTTATTCGCCACATATTTTTTCAATACATAAATGGTCGATAAAATGAACAAAGCCATTAGAAATACCTTTATGGTAAAATGTAGCGGTGGCTGTGTCGGAAGTATTAGGGGCAGAAGCGCCATGGCATATGCCGGCGGAAGTTTAAATTTACTGATATGAAGTACCAGGTAGATGGCCAGAAAGCTGGTGGATGCGCCGAGTATCATATTACTGAAATACGTTGTCGTGAGACTGCCGATCAGGGCGGCAATGGTCAATAGGAAGATTTGCTTTAGCCATACTTTGCGCGTATACATTTGTTTTTGTATGCTTTCAAAAGCGACAACAAGAACTGGGGGTGTGGCAGCCATATCCATTCTATCGGTATAGAAACAAAATCCCATCCAGCCGATAATAATCGTTAAGTAGGCAGCTATGTCGCCTTTTTGTAGGTTGAATTGTGGTGTTTGAGCAGGTGTAGATGTGTTTTTCGTTTTGAAAGACGCCACTGCCCAAGCTAAGAGGAATGTTAGAATAAAAATGGCAGCTAGAAAGGTGGGGGATGTTGCGTTGGTAATTACAGGCAATAGTCCGGTTGCAAGCGCGGGGGCTAGGTAGTTTCTTAGCCATGTAAGAACCAAGAGCATAGCTGAAACAACCAGTATTAACTTTAAGACCAAGGAGAATGTGGTCATGTTGATTCCGAAGCCAATGATAGCTGTGATCGACGGTAATTTAAAAAGCTCCCAAGGTCGTGAAGTCCACTCCGGTTTCATGTAAACAAAGCATCCCGTAGCAAGCGCTGCTAGCTCTGGTAAGATGATCTCCCGATCTTGGAGAACAATGGCCGCGCAGATCATCAATAAAATAAGAGCAATGCCAAATGTATAACTTTGTATGTTTTTTTTATGATGGACCAGTTGAAGACTGGCTGCTTTAAAAGCTTGTTTCATAGTGGGAATCTCCAGCGTGTTCGAAGCACTCTATATGTGTGAAACAAAGCTACGACCTACGGCCTGAAATTACAAATCGACTTGGTAACAATCGTATCGGGTTTTATTTCGTTGCTCGACCTGCTGAGTATATCAATAGGTCGAGCAACGAAAGAAACTTGTTTATTTTTTCGCATTCCATTGGTAGCGTAAGCCCATGTTGTACCAACGACCCGGCATCGGGATCGCCATACTCTCAATGTAGGTAACATCGAATAGATTTTGAAAATCTGCATATACCTGGAAGGCACCTGCGGTATAACTTAAAAGCGCATCAGAAAGGAAGTAGCTTTTGTTTGAAATACGTTGATTCAACCGATTTGCAAGAGAAATGGACCAACGATCCTGCGTTGCCGATAGTACTAATTTTGCCTGATGTTTCAGGTTCTCCATTTGATATTTTGAAATCAAATTGGGATCGGTCTCCATACTCGGGTGTAGATAATTATAACCTAGGTTAATTTGATAGAACCAATGATTGACAGAGCCTAATGTGTAGTTGATATTCGTGTTTACCCCATTGACAATATTGTTGCCCATGTTAAAGGGTTGATATGGTTGTGTGTTGTCGTTGCGAACCCAGTCAATGAAACTTTTTATACGACGATGGAAATATCCTGCATGTGCGGTAACACCTTTATGCTGATATTTTATGGCCCCTTCTATTTGCCATGCATTCTCGGGGCTTAACGCTGCATTTCCCACATTGCTGGGTTGTTTCAGATATAGATCGGTAAAGGATGGTATACGTTGACTCGAGCCGGCATTAAGCACTAACTTCCATCGGTTATCGAGTTGGTACCCCATATCAATGCCAGGGTACAATTGCCAGCCATATTGACTATTGTAATTTAAATAGGCGCCGATATTGACGATTAATTTGTTGAATTTTTCGGTGCGAAATTCGGCATAAGCACCATGGTTGTTGCGGTCGTGTTGACCAATATTTGAACTACTTATGCGCTCCAATCGACTTTCCCAGCCCAATCCAAAATCACCGAATGACGTTTGGTATCTACTGTTTAACTCCATACTGAACGCATTGTTGTAATGGCGGCTACGTGCGCGGGATAGATCATTTCTAAAATAACGATAGTCGTCCTCATTATAACGATTGCTAATGCGTGGGTTCAACGAAAGATTGTCGGTCAGTTGATGCCTGGTAGCAAGGCTTGCCAACACTGTTTCTACAATCTCTTCCGATTCTTTATCACCGGGAGCAGCATAGAATCCATTTGCGCCAAATTTGTTATACATATAACTACCCATCCACTCGGCCTGGTTACGGCTGTCTATTGTTAGATTTCCTTGGTAATGTATTTTATCGTTTTGTGCTGCGGTGTTATACCGCTGTCCATTTGTTTTTTCCTTACTGTAGTATAGCTGATGTTGATGTTTTTCTTGGTACCAGGCAGCCCCCAGTTGTGCGCCCGCACCATAATAGATTCCATCCTTTTCTTCTTCATCTCTGTTTTTAAAGGAAGAGCCACCATAAATATGTGCTGTGATACTGCTGTTTTCAACGCGCTTGGTTACGATGTTAATGGCACCTGTCAACGAATTGATACCATAAATGCGGGCAGCGGCGCCACGGATTACTTCTATCCGTTCGATCGACTCTAATGGAATAGGTAGATTTAAATTGTGGTGTGCCGTTTGTGGATCGGAGACCTTAATTCCGTTCAGTAAGATGAGTGTTTGCTCAAAGCTGCCTCCATCTATGCTCACATCAGCTTGTGTGCCAAAAGGGCCACGTTGGCGAACATCCACACCGTTTAAGAAAGGGAGAACTTCATTTAATGAGCGAGCCGGTAGCTTTTTGATATCGGCAGCTGTCATTATTTCGATATTTCTATTGTCTTTACTAAAAGGTATTTGTAGTCTGTTTTCTGTGATAATTATTTCTTTAATACTGTCCTGCTTTACATTTTGTCCGGCGCCAATGAATGGAATCAAAGCGGCGGATGTTAGTAAATATGTTTTTATTTTATTGTTCATGCTGCAAAAGTGCTATCTTTCCGGATTGTTTAACTGATCCGTTTTTTAAAATATGAGTAGTCCGGTTGAGAATTTATTACTAACCATTGTGAAGTTGGATAGAAAGGCACAGATGCCGATTTACTTACAAGCCGTACAACAATTGGTTAATGCTATTCAACGGGGCTATCTTTTGGTTGGGACAAAAATGCCGGGAACACGGGTTTTAGGGCATTTATTGGTGGTGCATCGAAAAACAGCAGTTGCTATATATGGGGAGCTGGAAGCACAGGGCTGGGTGGAAGTTCGCCCCAATAAGGGAACTTTTGTTATTGCCCAAGGTCAAGAAGTGAAAATTTATAAACCTTATGAGCAACTGACCTCTTTAGCGAAATATCCACAACAAACGGGATATGACTTTCGTCGGTCTAATATACTAGATAACCCGTTTGACTATGCGCAGTGTCGCTATACTTTTAATGATGGTGTTCCTGATATCCGCCTGACTCAACTACAAAACTTAACACGGGTATATAGTGCTTCCATGAAACGGAAGAGCAATCGCAAGCGTATTGGTGCATATAACCAGGAGGGAAGCGAGTATTTTAAGGAGCAACTTAGCAATTTTCTCAATATGTCGCGCGGACTGCATATTGGTAAGGAAAATTTACTGATTACGCGGAGTGCTGAAATGAGCCTATATATTATTTCTCAAACGCTATTATCTCCAAACGACGTGGTATTGGTTGGTGCATTGAGCATGTTTACCGTTAATATGGTTTTTCAAAAGATGGGCGCGCGTATTTTAACGATTCCTATCGATGATGAAGGGATTGATGTATCTTATATCCGGCAACATTTTCAGCCGGGCCAGATACGGATGGTTTATATCACGCCACACCATCATTATCCGACAACGGTAACCTTGTCTGCGCAACGACGTGTGGATCTCTTACAGTTGGCAACTTCCTTTGGCTTTGCCATTGTGGAAGATGATTACGATTATGATTTTCAATATGATAAATCTGTAATGATGCCCTTGGCCAGTGCTGATTTGAATGGGATGGTTATCTATGTCGGTTCGTTTGGAAAATCTT
The DNA here is from genome assembly GCF_004421025.1 of Sphingobacterium psychroaquaticum. NCBI lineage: Bacteria > Pseudomonadati > Bacteroidota > Sphingobacteriia > Sphingobacteriales > Sphingobacteriaceae > Sphingobacterium > Sphingobacterium psychroaquaticum. The sequence continues at coordinate 1,614,507 of NZ_CP038029.1, forward strand.
TGGCGCCGGCGTTTAGAACCGGCTTCGTGGTCGCTCCAGATAATATTATGGTAGAGATGCGGAAGTATTTAGGCATAATTGATCGTCAAGGGGATGTTGTGATGGAGTACGCATTGGGGGAGATGATTGAAGAAGGTGAAATTCACCGTCATTTGAAAAAATCCTTGAAAGTATATCGTGAACGACGCGATGTCTGCTGTGCACTCCTGCGTTCTGAACTCGGGGGGGTGCTCGATTTTCAAATCCCTTCGGGAGGTTTGGCCATCTGGACGCGATGGGATACACAGATTTCTCTCTTGCGAGTAGCGGGTCAATGTGCTAAAAATGATCTCTTGATTCCTAAGACGCTGCTCTATCAAAATCAAACGGTATCTGCTATGCGAATCGGTTTTGGGCATCTTAGCGTAGCCGAAATGGAGGTCGCCGTAGGCATCTTAAAGCAAAGTATCTGAGGTTAGTGCCATTCTTCACGTCCGATGATCTTGTGCTCTTTTAAGGTAGGACTATCGCCGAGGTTTACTTTTTTTAATGGTGCAAGCGTCGGCTGTCCCGCAGCGACCCACGCCGAGAACCAATAAGATCCCAAGCGTTGGATGGATTGCCGCATCCGTGCTTCTACCATACCGTTCATGTTGTTATGATAGGCCGTTGCATAGGGATCCGAATAGGTGTAGGTCAGTATATGCTTTCTATTGATGTAGCCTTTTTGTTGGTGCTTGGGGAAGGTTTGGGATAGTTCTTTTTCAATAAGCAGCACACTATCTACGTGGGCATTGCTCTCTCGAACGATCTGCCATGCCATAGCTAAAGGGTCACTGATGTATTTTGCTTTACCAACATGGAGATTGTAGGTCTCGCTAAACATTTCAGGAAGCCGACTTTCCCAAAACGCATGAATGCCTATTTGATCGCTGTACTGTCCGTTGTAGTTCGCGGTGGTGTGCAGGGGGACATGCGCATCCGCAACATAGTGCCCCAGGTCGGCGGCATACCTAATGATCCGTTCGGGATGCTTATCATAGAAAGCTTGAACTAGTTTTTGGTAAGTCAAGTAAATTTGCCATGGCACAACGCCACGAGCCAGCAGCTTGCGTTCGCCATATTTTTCCTTGGCGTTGCTCCAGTGTACCGGGATAGGGCCGCCCGATTCTTCGCTATATCGGTCTATGTCGATGTAATGCCGAGGAGACTCCGCGCTGTCGACATAACAACGCTTGTCGGCATCGACCGCTTTTTCTGTAATGTGATGGATATGCATTTTGTAAAAACCGGATAGGGGTGCAGGGAGCGTAAAAACAGCCGACTTATTAATAACGCGATGCGCGTAAAAGCCCCAGGAACAACACAACATCCAGATACCAAAGCATAAAGCAAATGGTTTTCTGGCTTTCATATCTTTTTAAATTACAGTTTATTGTTTAGAATCCCATGGAAAAGCGGTTAAATTTGAAATTGAAGGAAGAATGAATCACGAAATAAACATTACAATTCGATAAAATTTACTATTTTAGGCAGGCAAAATGAGCTAATTCAATATGAAGATTTTGTATGCTGTGCAGGGAACCGGAAACGGTCATTTATGTCGGGCCCTCGATATTATCCCAATACTCAGAGAAATGGGAAGTGTGGACGTCTTGGTGAGTGGTATACAAGCCGATATTGGCTTACCTTTTGAGGTGAAGTATAAGCTCCATGGGCTTAGTTTTATTTTCGGTAAGTCCGGTGGGGTAGATCTATGGCGCACTTTTATGAGTTCCACCGTGCGTAAATTCATGCAGGAAATAAACAGTTTGCCTATAGAAGCGTATGACTTAATCATTAATGACTTCGAACCCATCTCGGCGTGGGCTTGTCAAACGAAGGATATTCCATGTATTGGATTAAGCCACCAGATAGCAGCTTTGGATGCAGCCAGCCCAAAGCCCGATGAATCGGATATGCTGGGTAAATTTATCATGAAGAATTATGCACCCACCAGTAGTTCGTACGGATTTCACTTTAAGTCGTATAGCAATCAGATATTTACACCTGTCATTCGGCAGTCTATTCGGGAATTGGAACCGCAAGACAAAGGGCATTATACGGTATACTTACCTTCCTACGATGATGCGCACCTTCTGAAGAATCTATCTAAATTTCCAGATGTACGGTGGGATGTTTATTCCAAGCACAATAAAAAACCGTTTACCGTAAAGAATGTGTCTATTAATCCGATCCAGAGCGAGACTTTTGTGAAAAGCATGGCGACTTCGTCTGGTGTTTTATGTGGTGCAGGTTTTGAGACGCCTGCGGAAGCTTTATACCTAGGCAAGAAGTTGTTGGTTATCCCGATGAAGAATCAATACGAACAACATTTAAATGCAGCCGCCTTAGAACAAATGGGCGTCCCTGTTATCAACAGCTTAAAACGTAAGTTTGACTACGCAATTGAATCGTGGTTGAATAGTAAAAATACAGTCCATGTAGATTATCCGGATATCACCCGTGCGGTGGTATCTTCTATTGTAGAAAACCATAAATAATGAATAAATATTGTAAAATAGCGGCAGCATTGTTGTTTGTAACAGGAATGTATACCCTGCCGACCTATGCCCAAGCAAAGAAAATGGCTGCAAAGCCGGCAGCGAAGGCAGCTGTTAAAACCGCGCCTAAAACGGTCGTGGATTCTGTTTCCTACGCCGTGGGGATGGATGTGGCCAAATCATTGGCCTCGAGCGGTGTGAAAATACAATCAGCGAGTTTTATGAAAGGGTTGGAAGATGTGTTGCAAAGTAAAACAGCGCTCTTTGGAGTAGAAGAGAAAATGCGTATCATAAAAGATGCATTTAATAAAGCAGCAGATCTGAAAATGGAAGCCCTGAAGAAAGAAGAGAATGCTTTTTTTGCTACCCTAAAGACCAAACCTAATGTAAAGCATTTGCAGGATGGCTTGTATTACGAGGTGATAGCGGAAGGGAATGGACCTAAGCCCACTGTCGATGATGAGGTAAATGTACACTATAAAGGTACGTTAGCCAATGGTAAGGTTTTTGATAGCTCTTATGATCGGGGAACACCTTTGGATCTGTCATTGGCACGCGTTATCCGTGGCTGGCAACTGGGGATCCCATTGATGTCGGTAGGTGCGAAATATAGATTGTATATTCCTTCAGACTTGGGTTACGGAGAGCGTGGTGCGGGAGAGATTCCTCCTTTCAGTGCGTTGGTATTTGATATTGAATTATTAGGAATAAAAGCAAAAGATGCAACAAATTAAACTTGGAAAAAGCGACCTCCAACTTTCGGCAATTAGCCTGGGAACGATGTCTGTGCGGGGAGGAGCGACCAAGTTAAATATTGATATTATACGAGAGGCCGTCGATTTAGGCATGACCTATTTCGATACGGCCGATCTGTATGAACGGGGTTTGAATGAAGCATTGGTCGGACGTGCCCTGCAAGGTGTACGTTCTCAGGTCGTATTGGCGACCAAGGTAGGGAACCAGTGGAACTCTGATGGGACCACGTGGAGTTGGAAGGCTTCTAAGCCGTATATTTTAAAAACAGTAGAGTCTTCACTTTCTCGCTTAAAGACAGATTATATCGACCTCTATCAGTTGCATGGGGGCATGATCGAAGATCCCATCGATGAGATTATTGAAGCCTTTGAGTTGCTTCAACGGGCGGGGAAGATTCGGTATTATGGGTTGTCTTCAATTCGTCCAAACGTAATCAAGGCGTATGCTGAGCGTTCGAACATAACCAGTGTCATGATGCAATACAGCTTATTGGATCGTAGACCGGAATCGCTTTTTAAAACCTTATCGCAGCAGGGGATTTCTGTGATTGCACGTGGTGCCTTGGCGCAAGGTTTGTTGCTGGATAAACCGGCGCAGAATTATCTGCAGCTTCGCTCTAGTGAGGTGGCGCATGCCAATAGAAATGTGGAACGTTTGGCCAATAAGTTGGGCATTAATAAGCTGACATTAATTTTGGCCTATGTCCTGTCGAACCCCGTTGTGGCGACTGCAGTGCTAGGTGTACGCACCTTAGCGCAACTACATGAGGTAAAAGAATCGATTGTGTCCTTCCGTAAGTTAACCGCTGAAGAAAAGGAGATCCTCGAGCAAGGGTTGCGCGCTTTGGTTTACACAGACCACCTTGTCTAGGTTATAAAGTAAGTGCTATAGATATAGTTCCGCATCTCGCTGAACCCTTCAAGGTTTGTGACTCTACAAAACCCTTGCTGGCCTCTTGCTGGCGCGAGCCTTCGGCTAGTGTCCTGCTTAGGTTAGCTATATCTAAAGTAAGTGCTTTAGATATAGTTCTAAATAAAAGTCTGAGCTACAATATTTAGCTTCTAGCAATCAGCCACAAGATCTTGTGCCTCTACTTCGTACTTCCTACACTCTACTACGAACCAAGAACTCCCCACTAGGAACTCCCCACTACAAACTAAACCACTACTTACCATACATCAATGTTTTTCATGTTCTAATTGAGCACCTTTGTCAAACATTGTTTACACCAAGTTGTTGTTTTAGACAGTTTGGGCTTAAAATTATATGATTATGGCAAATTTTGTTTTTCATGCAGCAGATTCTAGAGGCGATGCAAACCACGGGTGGTTACATTCGAGACATACATTCAGTTTTGCTGGATACTTTGATGCAGAACGTATGCATTTTGGAGCGTTACGTGTTCTGAACGATGATGTCGTCGCTGCCGGCATGGGTTTTGGCAAACACCCGCACGATAATATGGAGATTATCTCTATCCCGTTGGAGGGAGACTTGGAGCATAAGGATAGTATGAATAATGTTGCTGTTATTCGTCATGGTGATGTGCAAGTGATGAGTGCGGGGACAGGAATTACACACAGTGAGTACAACAAAAATAGCGACCGTCCGGTTAAGTTTCTCCAAATATGGGTGATTCCAAACAAGGGGAACGTCGAGCCCCGTTACGACCAGATTACATTGAATCCGGCAGATCACGTGAATACATTTCAACAAATTATTTCACCAAATCCCGATGATGCGGGGGTGTGGATTCATCAGGATGCTTGGTTCCACTTGGCTAAATTTGATGCTGGGCACGAAGATACATATACCTTTAAAAGAGAAGGAAATGGTTTGTATATCTTCAACCTAAAAGGAAAAATTACGGTTGAAGGAAAAGAGATGGTAGACCGGGATGGCCTAGGGATTTCTGATACAAATGCGGTAACAATTAAGGCAGAGAGCGATGCCGAGTTCCTGTTGATGGAAGTACCGATGTTAAAATAAAACCATAAAAAAACGAGGATGATTTCATCCTCGTTTTTTTATGGTTAACCTTACCAGATTTTGATACGATCTGCTTTTGGTTTGTATAATTTATCTCCCGGTTTGGTTTGGAATGCTTCATGAAAGGCGTCCAAATTGATAATCGGTGCGAAAGCACGATACTGAGCCGGTGAGTGAGGGTCTGTTTTAACTTGATTCACAACAAACTCATCTGTTGTTTTCGTTCTCCAGATTGTCGCCCAAGAAAGGAAGAAACGTTGCTCTGGTGTAAATCCATCGATTAAGCCTGGTGTTCCTTTATCTTTTAGGTACATTTTCAAGGCATCAAAAGCAACGGACGAACCACCCAAGTCACCAATGTTTTCACCCAATGTAAATCGGCCGTTCACAAATACACCTGGTACAGGTTCATACGATTCAAACTGCGCAACCAATGCATTTGCTGCTGCTTCAAATTTCTCTTTGTCCGCAGGCGTCCACCAGTTGTTTAAGTTTCCATTTCCATCGTATTGCGACCCTTGGTCATCGAAACCATGAGATAATTCATGCCCGATCACAGCACCGATACCACCGAAATTAACCGCAGCATCTGCTTTATAATCGTAGAAAGGAACCTGTAAGATTGCAGCAGGGAAAACGATCTCGTTGAATAACGGACTGTAATATGCGTTTACAGTTTGCGGCGTCATGCCCCACTCTGATTTATCAACCGGTTTATCTTGTTTTGCTAAGTTTTCGTTGAAAGCCCAGTGGTTTGCATTTTTGATGTTTTCAAATAATGAAGTTCCCACTTTTAGTTGTGAATAATCTTTCCATTTGTCTGGGTATCCGATTTTCACTTTAAACTTAGAAAGCTTTTCAATAGCTTTTACTTTTGTCTCATCCGACATCCAGTCTAAATCCTGGATATGAACATGAAAGGATTTAACTAAGTATTGTACCATCTCCTCACAAGCGGCTTTCGCTTCAGGAGGGAATGTTTCCTTTACATATAGTTTACCCAATAATTCACCTACGGAACCATTTACAAATTCTAAACCACGTTTGTCGAGCGCACGTTGCTCTTGTTGGCCGCGCAGTTTACGTCCGTAAAAGTCAAACGATAACTCATCCAGCTCCTTCGTTAAGTAGCTTGTTCCATCGTTCATGATATTGAACTTTAAGTATTCCTTAATCTGTGGAAGATTTTTAGGCGAAAGAATCTTGTCTAGATTTTGGTAATACTTTAATTCGCTGATAATCACAGTGTCGGCTTTGAAGCCTAGTTGTTTGATGTACTTCGCGATATCAATGTTTTTTACCATCTTGCCTAAGTCAGCTACAGCTACCGGGTTATATCTTTTTTGTGCATCACGCGACTCTTCGATTGTTTTCAGATAGGAAGCAATCTCTTTTTCGAAAGCAAGGATCTTCGGTCCCTTAAGATCACGCGTACGCGGATCTACTTTACTATAAAGGGTTGAAATAAAAGTCGCATATTGCCCAAGTGTTTCCGTGTTTTTTTCGTCTACTTTTTGGTAATAGGAACGACCTAATCCAAGTCCACCACCACCGAGATAAACCGCGTTTTTATCGCTGTTTTTCATGTGCGAGTACACATATCCGCCAAAGAATGGATTTCCCCCTTCGGGACCTACTTCCAGTAGATAATTGTATAGGTCATTAAAGTTTTGGATGGCATCAATCTTCTTGAGGTACGGTTGGATTGGTGCTAAACCGAGTTTGTTGCGCGTGTCGAAGTCTACATAAGATTTATATAGATCAGCGATTTTTTGGCCGTCGCTTCCAGCTTCAAATTTTTGATTTAACGATTCGTGAAGAATTTTTAGAACGGCGATGTCCGTGTTTTCTCTTAACTCATCAAACGAGCCCCAACGTGCTTTATCTGAAGGTATTTTAACCGTTTTCATCCAGTTCCCGTTCACATAATTGTAGAAGTCATCTTGTGGACGAACACTGTTGTCCATGTAGGATAGGTTTATTGCTTGGTGGGTCTGTGCAATTCCATATCCTCCCGTTGCAACCAGCATAGTGGCCATGGCAAGAATTTTTTTCATTTGTTATAAATTTTAGTCATTACAAACATAAGAAAAGTAGCGCGGAAAAACGGTTACTGAGGAAGAAGGATAAGAAAAGCTCGCTTTTTTTTCATTATTTTGGCGGCATGGTATGGGAAATCGATGGCTTTGAGGTTGAGATCCTTCTGCAGGCGGAAGAGGGGATTCGAATTGCACGCTGGGATGAAACGGTGAAGCAGGTTTATGTACAAGCGACACTTCCGCAGCAAGAGGCTATTTGGAGTATCCGACGCTTATGTGAAGGCGATAGGGGTACAACCGAGGAATCGTTGTATGATACCTTAGAGCTTTTTGATCGCTCTTGGCCGGTAAAGATCGAAAGACAGAAAATTAGACCTTATATCGATAAAAATATAGTACATTGCTATGTGCTAAAAGGACCGCTTACCGCACGTCAACGGGTATCCTTACAAGAGGAATTATTACGGAGTACAATGCTTCGGTTTGTAGGGGTCTGGGAAGAGCGATTAAATGTCTTGATTTCGGAGATTGGTTTTCGCAAATTAAAAACAAAACCATTTTCTGTTTGTCTTAGAAAGAGTGGGATAACTTTTGACAAGAACCTGCATCGGTTGAAACTTGAGGTGTTGGAATATAGCGTCTTTAACGCTTTATCTACTTATGTTAATTTGGAAGAAAATGTATATCTGTCGCTGCGCGATCGATGGTTTCTTGCCTATAAAAATTGTGATAGAATTTTAAACTATGAATACAGATTCAGCGATAGCAATAACAGTGCATTTACCTGATTTCCTGTTTCAGTCGATTGTAGAGAGACCGCAGCTTTTATTTGAACTGTTCGCCACACGGCAACAGGAGGATTTGAAAGCTTTTCTGTTCGAACAATTAGTGGATAAGGATGGAGCGCCAGATTTTGAAGATTTTCAGGTGCACTTGTTTCGATATAACAATTTAGCAAGAAAGGGAACTTTCAGGCTTAAATTTGCTATTAAAAGACAATTTTGTTGCGCCGATACAGAATCCTGCAGTTTTGATTATTTAGATTTTGACTTTGTTTACGAACATGAGCGAATCGTTGCGCAAGCACATTACTTTAATTGGAACCTTGATAATTGATTGAAACCTTGGTAGTACCGTATAGATATATGCATAATACTTCTTCCTTTGCGCATTATTGGCGTGAAGGTATCGGTGTTACGCTATTGGCGAAGCTCGGTAAGGCACTCGATTTGGAACAAGCCGAACAACACATTCCCTTGTTTTATCAGGCCGATCGTGAGGGAGATCAGTTAGTTACTGATGTTCATCTAAAGTTTGGCTTCGCGGCAGGAAATCGGATGCTTGCCGATTATCTGGGTAATCGTGGCCTGTCTCAGCATGTTCGTCTTATTTTTGATGACTTCTTTGCCAAGATTGATGTTAATCCGACGTGGTTGGATTGGGACTTATTACAAGTAGGGCAGGAGCTTTGTCAGCGACCTGGTTTAACGTCACTTATTGTCTTGCGAGACTATTGCCTAATGGGCGGTTATGAATCCGCCGCGATCAACAAACCCCTGGTTTATACCGGGGCGCTGAAGAAAGGTGCGGTGAAACGACTAACGGATACGGTTGAGTTTTGGGTGAATATTACTAAACCAGGAAATCTTGGGTTTCGAGAAAATGGATTTCAGGAAATCATATTGACACGTTTCATTCACTCTTTTTCACGAATCAAAATTCTAGAGAAGACGGAATGGGAAACGGAAAAATGGGGGGTGCCACTTAATACCTGGGATATGTTGGCGACCCATTTGGGGTTTACGCAGGTTTTCTTGGTGGGGTTACGTAAAATGGGGATCAATCCGACGGCTCGAGAAGTGGCGGGGTTATTTCATTTTTGGAAATACGTTGGTTACCTTTTGGGGATCCCTTTGAGCCTGTTACCGGCTAACGAAGCTGAAGCGATCGAACAGCTATATTACTGGACGATGACGCAGCGCGATGGGGATGAAGATAGTCGTAATTTGGCACATGCCTTACAGGAGGAGCCTGTGCATGCATTCTACCCAAAGACGGCTCTCATGCGCAAGATGATGCGTGAAATACATCTCTTTTATAATCATTATTTGTTGGGTGATTTTTCGTGTGAGGTCCTTGGACTCGCCAAAACAACGGTTGGTCGATTGGCTATGGCCAATGTATGGCGTAATCGGAGACAGGAGCGTGCTATCCAGTCGGAACAGGATCGTGTACAATTTGTGAAAAAGGGAGCGGCAGAGCAAGAGCATGTCCGACAGATCTATCAACAGTATAATAAGAGTACCTAGACTCCTTTAACATTTCTTTTGACTTATTACATACGTGTTATGAAGCATTTCATATGAGGTACACTTTATGTGGTATCATTCGCATGGTGTTTTAAACGAAGGATAGCGTATGCGACATATGAAATGCTGTAGTTAATAGTACTAATAGACTATTTGTTATATAAGATGTTGCGATTTGTATGGAAGATGCTGTAGTTTGTTTGCAAGATATTGTTGTTCCGTTTTAGAAACAAGCCTATTTAATACCAAATGCATTATTCTGATTCTAGGTTCTCCTATTCTTAATAAGAAACGCATCGTTTTACATTTAAAATAGAGCGGCCGTTTTTAAGAGTGCCCTAGTTTGAAGCTGTTTCGTTCGACTTCGTATCCATCTCTTTCAATAATGAATTACTCATGGCATAATAGAGGTTGTTTTTAAGTAAATCGTAAGAGGCAACGAGCACCTGATTCTTCGCCATCCGATACGCGGATATATCGATACGTCCAAATTCAAACTTGGCCTGTGTTGTTTGTAACGATTTTTCTGCAACTTCCAATCCTTCTCGTAAAGTTGGTGCCAGCATCTCATACTGTCTTTTTTTCTGTTTCTCCAAGCTGTAGCTGTTTTCAAAGTCGACACGTGTTTTTTCTACCAACTGTTGCTGCTCCTGGATCTCGATTGTTTTTAACTGCTGTGCGCGCTGTCGATCCCCGCGTGAGAAGATAGGAACTTGGACATGTAGTCCCAGAAACTGGTTTTTGTTGTTCCGTAGCTGGCTTCCAAATTGCAGGGACGTATCGAAAATTCCTTGTATGGTGCTGGAGTAAAATGTACCGTAGCTGTAAGACAGTGTTACACGTGGTAGATAACCGGCAAGTAGCTGTTTGTACTCATGGGTCAGCTTTTGCGCTTTTAGTTCTTCTAATTTTACGTTGGGGCTATATCCTGTACCTATAAATACTTGACCGTTTTCTGGGGGGATGAAAGTTAATGTTGTGGAACTATCGATCGAGCTGTTAATCCAGTGGGATAAGAGTGCTTTTTTGTTCGCTTCCTCTTGCGCTGTCTGTAGGGCTATCTTCTTTTCTTGTGTATATAAGACTTGTATATCATACAGATCACTCACAGGTTTAGCGCCTTCATTTACTTCGTTTTCGATACGCTCTAATTGCTCCTTGGAGTGCTCCAGTTGTTTGCTGACTACTTTTTTCCATTCCTGTGCAGCGTAGGTGTCGTAATAAAGTTGAATAAGTTGGAGGGTATAATCGCGTGTGAGAACCGCTTTGTTTTGGAGCGCTAGGGTACGGTCATCTCCCAATAGTTTACTTTCCCATAATTCAGAGAAATTAAATATCGAAACATTGGCATCCACGGTGAAATTGTTGGATTGGATATTGGAACTGACGCGGGCATTCGAAGCCGGATCGATGGTGGAACCAAAGGAATAGTTGTGTGTTAATCCGCCTGCCACCTGTGGTAAAAAGCGACTTCCTTTGCTTCGCTGTGCTTTATCTGCATAGGCAATCTTAAGTTGCTGTATCTGAAAATCGAGGTTGTTCTCCAATCCTTTTTGGATACAAGTTTCCAAGCTGATGTTTTGTTGAGCGACTACCATTTCTGGTAGCCACATCAACATCAACAACATGATTGAATTGAAACAAATATATAGAGACTGGTTATTCATATTTCAGGTAGGTTAACGCATTAATGCGTGTTGCCGAATATGCTTTTGAAACAACAATCAACAAAGTCAGCGCCAGCATCAGCCCAAAAGCAATTAGATAGGCACTAATAGGAATGTCGATACGAAATGCGAAGTTGTTTAGCCAGAGCTGCATGAGGTAATAGCTCGGGACGATCGCCAAAGCAAAGCCGATCAGCAAGAGCAGAATATATTGCCTGCTTAGGCTGAATACAAGCTCACCACTTTCGGCCCCCAGTACTTTTCTGATGGCAATTTCCTTGAATCGGCGTTCAATGGTGTAGGAAGCCAAGGCAAACAAGCCCAGGAGTGCTATGCTGATAACGACGACATTCAGGATCGCAAAGAGATTACGTTGATTGACATAGTTCTCGTATGTTCGCGCAAATATTTTATCGATAAAATCATATGTAAATGGACGTTCGGTGTCCACTTTCTGGGTCCAGTATTGTTGGATTGCTTCAATCGTCTGTTCCATATTGTCCGCCTTTAACTGTACCGACAGGGAGTTGATATTGCTGTGCATCCATTTCACTGTTTTAAAATGAAAGAAGGTCATCGGCGGAATTTTACCATCTAACCCAAAGAGGTGGAAATTATCCACAATACCTACCACCTTCAGATCTTCTCCATTCCAGCTAATCGTTTTTCCGATCGGGTCTTTTTCACCCATCATTTCAACGGCGGTCATGTTCAGTAGAGCTGAAGTGACTGTGTCGGAAGCTAAATGGGGACTAAGATCACGGCCCTTAACCACTTTGATCTGAAGCAGGTCGAGGTACCCGAAATCTATTCCCATATTTTGACTCTGTATATTTTGTTCTTTGTACTGAAAACTGGAGGATGAACCGGAGCCTTGGCCAGGTACAAATGTGCTTACATTCACAGCTTTAACGCCTGGTATGCGCATTAAATCTTGCTTTATACGGAGGTAGTTTTGGAACTTCTTTTCGCTGGATTCCTGCCAGTTAATATTTAAGATCTGATCGGCATGAAAGCCTAAATCTTTCTCCATCGTGTAGCGTACCTGACGCGCAATGATGATACCACCCACGATAAAGAAGGAAGCAATACAGAATTGAAGGACAATCATGGTGTTGCGTATCCAGACGCCCGATTGGCTGCGGGAGAGGTTTCCTTTCAAGACTTTGAGGATATCAAACTTAGCGATATATAACGCTGGAAAGACCCCTGCTAGTAGGATAACAACCAATAGAAGACCAATAAAGTAAGGTAAATAGGTGAGTAGACTGACGCTCATATCCTTTTTAAGGAGCACATTGTAATATGGCAGTAATAGTTCTACGAGTGCAAAGGAAACACACATCGCAATCAACGTTGTGATACTTGTTTCTAGAATCTGTTGCCAGACAATATCGTTATTCGTTGCGCCGATTACTTTACGAACGCCGATCTCTTTTGCCCGCTTAATGGCATAGGCAGTCGAGAGGTTGATATAATTGAACAACGATATCACCAGGATCAGCAAAGACAAACCGATATTGATAATTAAGAAAGTAATATTTCCTTTGCCCTCCGGCATTCCTGTGGGAAGCTTGCCGGCCTGCAGTCGGGTGTTTGCCAAGGAAACGAGTTCAAAGGAAAAGTCTCCATATTTATTGATGAACTCTTCCACTGAGATGCCGGCTTCCTTCGCAAATTTGGTTGCCCGAATATGGTAGAAGACATCGTACAATTGTTTCTCTACAACGGGCGCATCTTTAGGGTCTTTCAGTTTGAGCATCAAACCGTAGTTGAAATCACCCCAAGCACCGTAACTAATACCGTTTTTAATATTCTCTTCTACAGATTTAATGAGGACGTTGGGTGCAACAGATGACTTGTTATCGTTTTTAAAGACGGTCGTGACAACATACTGTTGCTCACCATTGGTCAGTACTTTACCTATCGGATCGACAGTTCCAAAGTATTCTTTGACCGCATCTGCCGATATGGCTATGGCATTAGGCGTGCTTTTGAATTGTGTGGCGCTTCCTTTGCTGATCTCGAAGGGGAAGAACTCAAAGAAATTACCTTGGGTGTTAAAGGCCTGCTTAAGGAATAATTTTGTGCCCTGAAAGTTCATCGGCAAGCTGATATAGGATGGCTTATAGTAGAGTGCGGCCTCCACTTTATCATTCTTTTCGAGCAGGTGCGTCGCTAATGGAGCCACTTGCCATGCCCATGTGTTATCCTTCAGGTGAATTATCGTCTCAAATACACGGTCTTTATTGGGGTTCCAACGGTTGTAGGCATGCTCGTCTTGCCAATATAACATGGACAGGATAACACCGGTCATCCCAGTCGCTAATCCGAGGACCGTAAGCAAGAAAAAAAGCTTATTGTGCAAGGAATTATATAAAAATACTTTAAACCAATTTTGTAACATAGTGGATGTTTTTCGAAAGTGAATTTATTTTTGGGTAACCCGACCGCTCGAAGACTTGCTTACCGAGATGGTTTTTGGGGTGCCAATATGTTCTATTTTTGCAGAAGATGATACATCTCCACGGATTGATTCCGTTGCCTGAATGCTGAGGTAAGCGGAAGAACTACCGTCTACTTGCACCGATTTTGCTTTTAAGCCGCTTAGATCCAGGTTTGCCGAAGAGCTCATGTCGACTGAAACTTGATCTGCTTCGCCTGTAAGCGTTAGCTTGCCAGAGCTGGAAGCGTCAATTTCTAAATGCTGTGCGCGGATGGCTCCGGTAAAGCGGCCTGATGATCCGATATCGATGGATGCCTTGGCTGCCTGGATACGTCCAGCTTGCAGCTTGCCTGATGAGGATACATCGATGTCAAGACTATTAGTTTGGATCGGATCGTTGATCGTCAAGGAGCCGCTTGATGAAACTTCAATGCTCTTCAGGTCTGTAGATGCATACACGGTGATGCGGTTGTTCTTTCTGCCTACGTTGGTCGTGTTGCGCTTGTACCGGATGTACAGTACATTGTCTTTGACCACAGTTTCGATCTGCTCTAAATGCTTGGCGTCTTCCGCTTCGACAATTACTTCATTCCGGTTGGAGCGGATATACTCCGTTTGCAAAGATGTCGCAACGGAGACACCACTCGGGGTGGAAATCTTACGCGTTTGTTTGTGTTGCGCTTGTAAACCTAGCGTTAAGCAGGAGACAAAGGCAATGGTTAATAGTTTTCTCATGTTGTTGCATTAATTATGATTGAAAAACATCCACTGTTTTTTGGTTCAATTTCTCTGTCAATATTTCGCCGTCTTTCATCGTAATGATTTTCTGCGAAAAAGAAGCATCATGTGGGGAGTGTGTGACCATTAATATGGTTGCACCACTTGCGTGTAAGCTGGTAAGGAGTTCCATGACCTCGTTTCCATTGGTGCTATCGAGGTTTCCGGTGGGCTCATCGGCTAAGATTACTTTGGGGTTATTGATGAGCGCACGCGCCACCGCCACCCGTTGCTGCTGTCCGCCCGACAGTTGTTGGGGGTGATGCTGTAAACGGTGTACAATATTGAGCTTTTCTGCAATTTCATTGACACGTTTTTTTCGCTCTTCGGCTGGTATTCTGTTGTAAATTAATGGCAGCTCGATGTTGTCGAATACATTCAGTTCATCGATCAGGTTAAAATTTTGGAAGATAAATCCAATGTTCGCTTTACGGATTTGTGAACGTTGTTTTTCGTTCATCCCCGAGACTTCCTGGCCCACTAATTGGTAAGAACCCGATGTAATGTCGTCTAATAAACCTATGATGTTCAATAGCGTCGATTTGCCACAGCCAGAAGGTCCCATGATGGAGACAAACTCGCCTTCACGGATATCTAAATTGATATTGTTCAGCGCTCGGGTTTGTACTTCTTCCGTAACAAACACTCTATTGAGGTCTTTTATGGTAATCATAATGTGTTTTTTAGTATTGTTAATATAGTTTAATTATCCGTTATTTTAATTCTAATTTTTCCACGTGTTTGTAGTCTTCATAATTGGATACAATAATCTCTTCGCCTTCTTTTAAACCGGTGCGAACTTCATAGTAAACGGGGTTTTCCCGACCGAGTTCAATCTTTCGTTTTGTTGCGATACCGTTTTCGACGACAAAGATCCAATTGCCCTGCGTGACGCTGCTAAAGCTTCCCTTAGGTATAACGAGTTTTTGCATAGCACCGGAAAGAATAAGCTTGACACCAAATGAAAGTCCTACTTGAAGACCTTGTGGTTGGGCGCCCAGGAATTCTAGTTCTATTTTAAACTGTCCATTTTTTATTTCAGGTAGAATTTTGGTTACCCGCACCTCTTGGGATTCTTCCTTGACTTCAATCGTTCCCGTTTGCCCGGTGTTTATCTTGTCCAGATAAAACTCATCGACATTGGCGGTTAGCTTGTAACCTTTCATGACATCGATTTTTCCGATGGCGGTTCCCGCCAGGATATTAAGTCCCAAGGTCGCTTCAAAAGAGCTTAACCGCCCGGTAGCCGGAGCGGTGACCAGAAAGTTCTTCTTGTTATTTCGAAGTGTTTCCAAGCTTTTTTCCATGATGCCGAGGGCTTGGTTGATCTGGCGGATTTGCAGTGCGTTGGTTTCACGCTCGCGCTGGATACTGTTTTGAATAATATTTTTACGTTCTTTTTGATAACGTAGTTTCTCGGCTGTTACTTCATATTCATTCTTCGCAAGAATCTTACGATCGTATAGTTTATTATTAAGCTGGTATTCCATCTGGGCACTGTTGTAATCATGTTCGATCAGCACAAGTTCTTTCGAGAGTTCGAGCTCTTGGTTGCGAAGGTTGAGTTTGGCGACATTGAGTTGATTTATCTGTTCGATAATACCCGTTTCTTGGGCGAGGTAATTGAATTCAGTGTTCGGATTGTAGAGTCGAGCGAGTGGCGTACCCTGTGTGACCATTGCTCCATTTTCTACATAGAGCTCTTGCACGGAGCCCCCCTCGATGACATTTACCAGGAGCGAATGCAAAGGATCTACCTGTGCCTGGAAAACCACAAAATCCTCGAAATTATCCTTTTTTACTTTTTTGATTAAGATTTCTGCGCGCTTAACATGCAAGGTGCGCGGCCGATTGGCCAGGTATATACCCAAAGCTGCAAGCAGGAAAAATGCAAGCAAACTTAGGGCTATGTATTGTTTTTTTCTATTTTTACGAGGTACTGTGGTATCCATTTGATATGTAGTTTCTTATGTATTTTATGCCGTAATATTTGTGCCACAGCGCTTATGGTGTGTAATTGATTGTTTTTCAGACCTTCTTGTTTTTGGACTGTTTGGTAATTGTCCGTTAACGGACAGTTTGTGTACGGAAGTGTACAGTTGGGCATTTTTATGAAAAAGATAAATAGTAGAATTTTAGTAGTTGATGACCAAGTCGAAGTATTGATTGCGGCAAAGATGATTCTTAAACGAACCTTTGAAACGATTGTTACGTTAGATAATCCGAAGGATATTTTGCAGACCATCAATGACCATTCGATAGAGATTGTGCTCCTGGATATGAATTTCAGGGTAGGATATGAGGATGGTAAAGAAGGAATTTATCGGTTAAGAGAAATTCAAGAGCATTTTCCGCAGGTAAAGATTATTCTGATGACATCCTATGGACAGGTGGAGCGCGCGGTAGAAGGGATTAAGCTTGGTGCGATTGACTATATGATGAAGCCTTGGGATAATGAAAAATTGGTGCATACGGTGAAAGAGACTGTTCAGCTCGTACGCAAGGGGAGGGGAAAGACGGTTGCGGAGAAGGAAACATCTTTTAGGGGAACTTCACCGGCTATTTTAGCGGTATATAAGGTGGCGGAACGGGTAGCGAAGACCGATGCGAATGTATTGATCTTAGGCGAAAATGGTACCGGTAAATTTATACTGGCTTCTCATCTCCATAACCAGTCGGCGCGCCGGGCGAAACCTTTTATACATGTTGATTTAGGGGCTTTACACGAGAATCTATTCGAAAGTGAGTTGTTTGGCTATGCCAAGGGGGCTTTTACGGATGCGCGTCAGGATACCGCTGGACGGTTTGAAGCGGCCGAAGGAGGGACAATTTTTTTAGATGAGATCGGTAATGTTCCACTGCATTTGCAGTCCAAGTTATTGCAGGTGTTACAGAACAGAACAGTGACGCGCCTGGGTGAGAGCAAAGCACGTCCGGTGGATGTACGGATCATTACGGCAACGAATACCGACATGGAAGCTGCGGTAGGAGAACGTTTGTTTCGGGAGGATTTATTCTATCGGATCAATACCATTTCCCTTTCGTTACCACCCCTGCGCGAACGGAAGGAAGATTTGTTGGCAATGTTTGATTATTTTGTGGCGCAATATGCGGATAAGTATGAGGTTGGTTCATTGGCTGTAGAGCAGGGGCTCTCTACTTATTTAATGCAATATGAATGGCCTGGAAATATTCGAGAATTACAAAACCGCGTAGAACGTGCGGTAATCTTGGCTGAAGATGGGTTGATCCGTTGGGAGCATTTGGGACTAACGGTGCCTATGTCTACCCAATCACAGGATAATGTGCTGTTGGATTTTGAGCGTAAGACGATTGAGGAAACTTTGGAGAAATATAGTGGGAATGTATCTCGGACGGCGACTGCATTAGGACTTTCGCGGCCAGCGTTGTATCGTAAAATGGAGAAGTACCATATTCGGATCAAATAGAATTTTATGAACCAGAGAAAAGATGCGATTGCGATCGTTTGGCGGATAGCCGTGCTGTTAGCGGTGCTGTTTTTTGGGATGTGGTTCTTCCAAAAGGAGCTGCAATATACAGGTGCTGTTTTGCTACTTATTGGAGGTGCATTGATTTATGAACTGTATACCTATGTGCGAAGCCATTTTATGCGCATTGATAAGATCGTTTCGGCACTCCTTTATGATGACTACAGCATGGATTTGGGTGCCGATACAGGCAAGCAAGGTGCGATGGAAAACGCTGTGCGCTTGTACGAGAAAATCAGGACAAAGGAGGCGGCTTCGGTGTCGCAAAAGATGATTTATGATCAGCTCTTGAATGGTATTGATTCCGGGATTTTAATCGTAAAAAACCCGGAGGGAGATATGGAGATCACCCTGATGAATACTTTCGTAACCAATTATTTCGATATTCCGACCACCAGCAATTGGGCGTTCCTACGCAAACGTATCGCGAACTTTTGTTCGGTTTTTGAAACACGGAATTTTACTGAGTTTAAAACCACGATCGATATCCAGGTGGATAAGGAGGAACGACAGACATTCGTAATCCAGACTTCACGTAGCTTGTTACAGGGACAAGTGTATTATATTATTTTGATGGACTCGATTCAGCGTGTAATTGATGTCAAGCAGAACGAGGCTTGGCTTTCTATAATGAAAGTAATTGCGCATGAGTTGATGAATTCACTGACGCCAATTCATTCGTTGGCTAATAATATGAAAGCGATTCTCGAACAGGACGACTTGTCGGTGGAAGATAAGGCCGATTTGGCGATGAGTTTAGAGACAATTGTAAACCGAAGTGATCATTTGCAGGAGTTCGTGGATCGTTACCGCCGGTTAACGATGTTGCCTACGCCGGTGCTGAAGCATGTACATCTAGCGGAGATGGTGCAGGGCGTGGTGCGGAACTATCGAGCGCTTTTAGCGCAGCAGAACATCCAGGTGTTGTTACATCTGGATGAAGGACTACACGCGGCGGCGGATCGTTCCCAGTTTGAACAGGTTTTAATCAATTTGCTGACCAACAGTGTGTATGCTGTTTCTGCGTCGGAGAATCCAACTATTACGATCGACTTGTATCAAGAAAATAAACGGATTTATTGTGTTTTTTCGGATAACGCGCCCCTTATTGACAGTACGATTATCGATAAGATATTTTTGCCCTTTTATACCACGCGGAAGGAGGGGGCTGGAATTGGACTTTCTTTGTCAAAATCTATTATCAAAGCCCATAATGGCTATCTGTACTACCAAGAGAAAAATGGGCGGAACTGTTTCGTTATCGCCTTACTGTTATAAACGAAGTAGGGCTTTTCTATTCGAAAAGCCCTACGTTTACAATCTTTCTTAATTTAAATTCTTTAAATCATCAGCTGTTCCTTTGTCATGCTGTGCAAGCATTGTTTTGGGTTGTTTGTTGACGATTTTGGTCTGCGCTAGATACGCATCGTTTTTCGCATAGATGTAGAGCAACGTTCCATTCTTGATCGTGTTGATGATCGGTTTGTTCAACTCCCTCGGTAATGCAGGACAGCCATAACTGCGGCCTAAGCGTCCTGTGTTTTTGATCATAGATTGACTGACATAGTCAGCGCCATGAATAACGACCGCACGTGCTTTTGCTTGATCGTTAATGCCTTTTTCTAACCCGTTTAACACCAGTGAATATCCATTTCCTCCTTGATAAGTGTTGTCTGTGGTATAGAAGCCCAAAGAGCTCTGATATGATCCATGTTTGTTCGAGAACGATACCGCATAATTTTCGCCGGAGTTACGGCCATGTGCAACTACGGTATGATAAAGCACTTTATGTTGATTCATGTCCAGTACGACCATACGTTTTTTTGTCGATGGAAGGGTGAAATCAATGATGCTTAATATATCGCGGTTGCGGGGGTGGAGGGTATTGTATCCCTGTAGGGCTTGTTCGAATGCTTCGAACTGTATCATTTCGGCTAATGCCATTTCTTCGTATAGCTTTTCAGCTACTGATTTTTCTGTTTTTGCTGGAGCAACAGCCGTTGCTGCAGGCCTGTTTTCCTTCGGTGCTGTGGCCGTTTCTTCGCTTTTTAAAGCATTGGTTTTGGATGTAACAGTTAACGGTACGTAACTGATAAATAATAAAGCAGCCAACAGCACACCTACTAAACTACGCATACTTACAATTTTTAAATCCGCTACAAAAGTACTACTATTTTGATATTCAAAGTGTTAAACAAATGTTAATATCGCTATTTATGTGGTTGTAAGCTGTTTTTAGTAGGTTTTTTTAAATTAATCGATCACAATAACTAAGGCATTTAACGATTTTGTCCAGTCATAAATATGTTTGGCGTGCGAAGAGGCGTTACGGACGCACATGTGTGATCGGGGCGTTGTTCCAAGAGACCAGCTGAATTCTTTGATGGCTCCTTTGGGGTTGTTAACAGGGACGCCATGTACGTAAGCGCCATTGGTAAATCTATTCGCATAGGGCGCAAACCCTTCAATCGTTGTGGTACCATCTCTATAATAGTACATTTTTGATTTTTTTTCCTGTAACACAAAGGCTCCCAGTGGTGTCTCTTGTGCGTAGGGAGGGTGGTGGCGGCCGCTGGTCGCAGGGTTCATGCTGCGTATGAGCCATTCGCTGTCCCGTTGACGTTCGACGGTCATGATATTCTGATTGGTTACATCCACGATGATTACCTTATGGAAAGTTACGGTATCTCCAATTGCTTTTACATAACGCTTTGGAACTTCCCATTCCCCGTCCAGGGAGATGCCACTAATTTTGACCATGGGTAATGTATCTGTGCTCAGCAGCTTTACGAGGGAACCGTCACGCCCGTAGAGCGTTGGCGTTTTTGTCTCCCCAAAATGATAAAGAGGAACAGACTGATACCGTTCGGTGCCCAGCGTATCAGAAACCCGTTTGTAGGCATTTCGATGATAATCTTTGACTAAAGGGGCTTCGCCGTTTTTATTTTTGTAGTTCTGCAGCACCGCATAGTTATTTTTTACACGTTGAAAGTTTTCTACCCAAGCCAGTTTTTCTTTAATCTTATCCATTTGGAAAACACGGGTTTTCTTGCCATATGGATAACTCTCTGCTAACGTGTGCTGATCGTAGGTAAGCGCTTTGGTCAGTGTGATATCGGCAGCGGTCTTTGGAGCGGCCTTTTTTTCCTCTTCTTGCTGCTTAACAAAAGCTAGGGAGTCTATTTTTTCCTTTCCCATCACCTCAATACTATGGGAAGTACTCTTATTATTACAAGATAAGAGTAAGATGCATAAGACGGTTAAGCTAATTTTCTGACATATCCCTTTATGGGTTATTAACCGTATGCTGTGCTTTTTGTGTTCCTGAAGTGGATATTTTTTATTTAAAAGCGAACTAATTTTCTTGTGCATAAAAAGTATCGTCGTTTTTTTATAGTCTTTATGGATATTTACAGCCGAGAGATATACAAGAAGTATGCCTTTATTTATCGAAAGGCTTCTTTTCTTATTCGACTGAGCGATGTATCGGTTATCCCAAGGAATGAAGCGATGTATTTTAAGGGAGCTTGTTGTATGATTTGCGGTTTTTGTACCATAAGTTGCTTATACCGGTCTAACGCAGAAAGACTTATCATGTCAAGGTTTCTTTTCTTTGTTAAGAACAATTGATAGGCCATCCATGCACGTCCCCATTCGGTTAAAGTAGGGATACATAAAAATAGTTCCTGAAAGGCATCGTAGTTTATCTTCCATAGGGTACAGTCGGTTAAGCATTGCCAATTTTCACTGGTGGGCATCTGATGAAATATGGAAGCGACCTCAATAACGACCTCATCTTCACAAAAGAAATCCGTTGTTATATCATTCCCGTTGAAGTCGTAGATAAATGAACGAACCATACCGGACTGTAATATGTAGTAACAATTGCTGACTTCTTCAGCTTGTAGTAGATAGTCGCCCTTTTTGTAGAAAACCTGTTCGTGTTGATGTACAATTTGTTCGAGTTCGACAGACGTCATTCCCGGGTACTGATAGGTTCCTTTTAGCTTCTCAGGGTAGTTCTCCATAATGGGGGGCTGTATATAAAAAGAGGTGTAAAATGATTGATAATCTCTTTTACACCTCTCTTTGATATTGTTTATTTACCGTAGATTTCGTTCAACTCATGTGCTAAGCGTACGCCTGCTTTTAACAGGCAGTTCTCCATACGGTATTTGTTTTGATAGATATACTCATAGCGTAGGTTTGCATTTTTAGCCACATCATCATAAATGCTGTTGGCTACTTGATGTGACTCATAAAGCCATTGCTCAAAGCTGGTTGACGTAAATTGCTTGTAGTAGTTGTTGTCGTAAATATCTAATACACGTGCATACTCGGTATAGCTGTATTGTTCATTATCAACAAGGTCTGAATCCCAAACACGGTGAATATTCGACTTGCGTCCAAAGAATTCAACTTCAATTTTATTTCCGCCTTGATCTGCAGCACGGCTCACATGCATTGGCTGGTGCGCATCCCCAATTAAGTGAATGATAAAGTAGAGGTTTTGTTGCTGTTGTAGCAGAGGAAGGTTTGTGTTTTTGGCTTCTGCTTTTATACGTTTGTAGGTTTTATACAAGTTATGTTCCGGACTAGCCCCTAATGCAGCAACAAAAGCATCAAAACTTAAATTAGCTTCGGTATTAACGAAATGCGAAGAGCCTGTACGATTCAGTGCGGGATCAGGATCGGATTTGATAAAATCTGCCCAGTTAGACCAGTAAGCTAATTTTTGGTTTCCAATAATTTTACTGATGTTTTTTTTTGTTTTTTTGCTCAGGTGATTTTCTGCTATTTCAGAAATAACACGGTGGCCCGTCATTCCCCAAGCACCTGCAAATTCATACTGCAACGCAAGGACACAGATAAGAGCAAGTTTAATGATATTTTTCATGCACTATTTTTTATAAGTTGGAGGCAAAGTTACTTAAAAATCTCAAAAGCATACTTCGCCGTGGACCAAAAGCTATCTAAAGCGAGGAGACGCGGTTTGAAGAAACTGATTAAATCGGGCCAATCTTCTTGTTTAAAGATGGATGTCTTCCGGTTGATGGAGAAGCTTATTCTAGCGGTTTTCCGTTGATTGTCATCATAATAGACAGGGTCCCATTCCCAGGTTTCTCCTAAACTATCTTCTAAAAGGAGACGGTACTCCACGAATTGGTCGTACATAAGCTCGCGGATGCCTGCATCGGGATGGCTTATCTCAATGTAGATCTGTGCTGTCTTATTATCGGCATCCATCCGGAAATACAGGTGTTTGACGCCTGTTTTGTAATTGATCCAGTTTACTTTAGTTCCTTCTTCCGATGTAGAAAGTGCCATAAACTGACCAAAACGTGTCCAAAATTCTTCTTTTATTCGCTTTGCTTCTTCTCGTGTATACACAGATCTGTTTGTTTTTTTAATAGGGCGATATCCTCGTATTGTGACGTGCAATAAATGATGAGGTTACAACGTTGTTTTTGTAGTGCAAAACTAAGGAATTTTGTTTCAATATAATCGGTCATGTTTGGGGCAAACTTTCATTCACCCTAACTGTTAAGGAGATATGGATAACAAGAAGAAATCATTATTACTGTTGACGGCGGTGGCTGCAGGCACGGCGCTGTATAGTATCTTAAAGCCGGTCAAGTCGGCTGTCGTTGTGGTGCCTGATTTTGATATGGAGCGGTTTGTTGGTGAATGGTATGAGATTGCTCGTTTGGATACCAAATGGTCTCGCAATTTAAAGAACGTTTTGCTTTCTTTAGCATGGAACGATGATGACAGTTTGCGGTTGAATATACAAGGTTATGATATGGTACAGGAAAAGTATAGACAACGTATTGGTCGTTTGCGTTATCTGGATGATCGTGAATCGGGGGCTTTAAAAGTATCGTATATAAACCCTTTCTATATGGGGTATAATATTGTTTCGGTTGACGGGGATTATAGTCAGGTGCTGGTTTTTGGTCAAAATTTAGATTATATGTGCATCTTGTCTCGAGAAAAGAAAATACCAGAAGCCCTTCGTGAGCAATATTTACAGTATGCGGAAGAATCGGGCTATGCGCTAGAGGCATTGGTATGGACCGTGCAGGACTAATAAAAAAAGCACAGGGCTGATAAGCCTGTGCTCTTGTACGTGGAGAATATCGGAGTCGAACCGATGACCTTTTGGCTGCCAGCCAAACGCTCTAGCCAGCTGAGCTAATCCCCCGTTTGCTGTGCAAATATAATATTAAGAATGGAATAATCAATAGTCGTTTCCGAAATTATAAGGTGAGCTATTTCTGTGAGGTCGGAGTCCGTTATTCGGTTGCCGATTCCCGCATTAAATGCCTTTAATAGGAGCGATGCGGTCTCTACGCGTTCTGGAATAGTGATCAAGTTGCTGCCTTCATAAAAGTTGACGAGCGAGGTGGCTAAAGCGATAAATTTATCGAAAGTAAAGGCCTCCTGTTGTTGAGTCAGGTAGCGCATGTAGCGTTCAAAATCGCCAATAATCATTTCTTGTTGCTGCGTTGTCATGGACAGCAAAAATAACACTTAACAAAAAAAAAGCACCATCACGTGGTGCTTTTCTTTCAGAATTAAATATATTCTTATTTTCGGATGCTAATCGATACTCTTCTATCTTGAACGCGATCGCTTTCTGGAGCAGACGCATCGAATTTTGCAAATTCAGATCCGTAACCTTCTGTGTCGGTAACTTGCGCTCCTAAGCCTTGTTTGGTCAAGAACTCCTTAACGGCAGCTGCTCTTTCGCCAGATAGCTTTTTATTGAACTCCTCATTACCTGTTTTATCGGTGTATCCACCGATTTTGATTTTTACATCAGGGAATGCTTTTAAGATCGCTGCAATATTATCGAGTTGTACTTGGCTTTCTGGTAGAACGGTTGCTGTACCGGTCTCAAAGTTCAAGTTATCAAAGTCAAACCATTTCGCTTTTAGGTTGTCGTCAGAAAGCGTTTTGTACTCGCCCGCCTGCAAGAATTTAATTAACTGATCCTCGATACCTCCCGTGAAAGCAGAAAGCTCTTTGCCATCGGGAAGTTTTAAGTTCATTGATTCACGTACGGTGGTTGTTACGGTTTCTACCGTTGAGTCTCCTATGGCAACTGTTGTCGTTGTATCTGTTGTAATGACGGTTTTGTCGCCACTTCCACAGCCCTTACCAAAGAGAAGCCAGCCAGCGATCAGAAGGAGGGGGATGAGAAGCCACCATAAACCAGCACCTTTTTTCTCCTTTTCGATCGTGTGCTTGGTATGTACGACAGGGGGGATTTCATGGGTTACTTTAGAGATGGTTTTTGTAGCGGTGTCAGTCATATCATTTACCACACCTTTAGCGCTACTTGCTATACCTCCTAAACTTGCTAAACCTAGTCCTGCAGGAAGAGCTCCCAAGAGACTATCTTTATTTGTGTTTAGCAGCGAAGTAATGCTGCCTACGTTCCAATTGGTTCCCTTATCGGTTAAGCTAGAGAATACAGCCGGTAAGCTAACGCCTAGTAATTTGGTTACTGAATCACCTTTTATACCTAGAAAACTCGTTAAGGAGCTGACAATACCACTTAATCCGCTGCCAAAAATACTACTTAAAAGGTCCGAGCCTGCCGAGCCTTCTTTTTGTTGATCTGCGTCAAAGAAGCTGTTAAAATTAAAGCTGCTAAAATTGAAGAAGCTTTTTGCTTTATCGAGAATCGATGTAAGACCAGATTGACCTTGTGCCTGCATGCCCAACATAACAGTTGGAATAATGGCATCCAATCCTTTTTTTACGGTATCTGGGCTTTCACCAGTATTGCTGCTGAGTAAGTTCAGGATTTCTTCGTTAAAGAAGCCCTTAGCTGAGTTTAATAGTAGATTTTCCATAATTATGTTATATATTACCTTAATTGAACAAACCGCTGTGTTTTTTGTTTTTCAGTATTGAAAATATTGACAGTAATGTCTTTAGCCCTTGTTTGTTAAAGAATAATTCTATCTTTATAGGGTGGAATCATTGACCTATACAGACCTTAATTAACATTGAGTTCATATTGATATTTTATTTTTGTAGCTATACGAGCTTTAGTATTTTATTTGAAGCGGGTAGCTAGTTGTTCTATTTTATTTTTTATAATTATTTACATGAAGAAATTATCTTTTTTTGCTTTTCTTTTTTTATTCCATCTGTTGTCGTTTGGCCAGAATCGTCCCAAGTATATCTTTTTTATGATTGGGGATGGTATGGGGCTTAATCAGGTTAACTTAACCGAGATTTATCTTGCGGCCCAGGAAGATAGGAACACGGTATTTCCATTGGTATTTTCAACGTTTCCACATGCTACTTTCGCGACGTCCTATTCGTTGTCGCATGGCGTAACGGACTCTGCCGCTGGAGGAACCGCATTGGCCGTAGGAAAGAAAACTAAAAATGGGGTATTATCTATGGATAGTACAGGGAGCGAATCTTATACGAGTATTGCGTATGCCGCGAAAAAAGCAGGAATGAAGGTTGGAATTACGACTTCCGTTAGTATTGATCATGCTACTCCAGCCTCCTTCTATGCCAACCAGTCTAGTCGGAGTAAATACTATGAAATTGGACAGGATATTCTAAAGTCGGGTTTTGATTTTTTTGCGGGTTCCGGTTTCTTAAGCCCAACGAAGAATGCGAAGAAAGAAGAGGTACCCTCGTTGTTCCCGCAGTTTGAAAAGGCCGGCTATCAGTTGGCGTATGGCTTAGAAGGCTATCAGAATTTAAAAGATAAAGGAAAGAAGACTATTTTGATGAATAGTAAAGGGACAGATCCTGAATCGTTGAAGTTTGCTATAGATCAGCAAAAAGGCGATTTAAACTTACGAGAGATTACCGATGCGGCAATTACATCGTTGACGAAAGATAACGATAAAGGTTTCTTCTTAATGGTAGAGGGCGGTAAGATTGATTGGTCCTCGCATGCGAATGATGCAACAACCACGATTCGCGAAGTACTGGATTTTAATGAAGCGGTAAAAAGTGCCTATGCATTTTATTTGAAACACCCAGAGGAGACGCTAATTATTGTGACCGCAGATCATGAGACAGGTGGTATCGCTGTTGGTAACGGTGGTAGCCGATTAAATACGAAGCTGCTTAGTCATCAAAAAGTGTCTTTGGGTGAATTGTCTAAAGAGGTTTCAGCGTTACGTTTAGCAGGTAGAGAGGTTAGCTGGCAAGAGATGAAGGATTTACTATCCAAGAAGTTGGGTCTGTTTGGGTCTGTGAAGGTCAGCCAGGAAGAGGAGGATCTATTGTTTAAGATTTATGAGAAAAGCTTTGTAAAGCATGAGGATGAGACTATAAAGAGCCTGTATGCGACAGATGAGAAATTAGCGGCAACAGCTATTCAACTGTTGAATAAAGCGGGTTCTATCGCATGGGCATCTAATAATCACTCCGCAGCATACATTCCGGTTTTTGCCATCGGCGCAGGAGCACAATCGTTCTCGCATAAGATGGAGAATGTAGATATTCCTAAAAAGGTCGCAGCGGCGGCTGGCTTGGATTTTTAAGCAGCTGGATTGGGCTTTTAAGAGGATCGTGCTAAAGAAATTGCAAGAGATGTCTAGAAAGAAGTCCGAGCTATGAGCCTGCCTACCGCAGACAGGTTCGAACTAGCGAGAGAAAGGTTTGTTCATAGATACCTCCTGTCGTCGGTATGACGATAAGAGGTATTTATGAGCTGTATCTCCCGATGCTGGCGCGAGCCTTCGGCTCGTGTCCTCTTAAATTAATACGAAGCATATAGTGGTAGGTATTCCGTATTCCCTATTCTGTACTTTATACGCGTTACCAACTACCAACTCCCCACAACAAACTACCAACTACCAACAATGAACTACCAACAATGAACTACCATTTCCCTCTACTCAAATTCTTCTTCAGGAGAAGGTGTCTTCCGGTTGTCCAGTACAATAAACTGATTGATTTTGATTTCTGTGCGTTCTCGTTTGATATCATTGGTGTCGGTGTACTCGCTGTAGGTAATAGATCCTTGAAGCAATAGTCGACTTCCTTTTTGTCCCGTTCTTTCTAATTTTTCAGCTAATTTCCCCCAAAAGATTAAGGAGTGCCAATACGTTGTTTCCAACCATTCTCCGTTAGTATTACGGGAGTATTCGTTGGTCGCTAAACGTATGTTACACACTTTGGTGTCTTTTGTTGTTGTTTTTACTTCTACATCGTTGCCTATTCGGCCGATTAGCTGTACTGAATTTGTTAATGCATTCATAGGATTAATTTTTAATGTGAATTTTTTTTATTATTTTCAAAACTGTTTATATACAACCATTTATTGTAGCCACTACAAAGATGCAAGACAATTTTTCTGCGATTCGGTAGATAACTGATTATATACAATTATAAACGATTTTAAATGCTTGTAAACGGATGGAGTTTATGGAAGAAAAGTGCTGTGTGTGGTGTGGACAATTCGTGAAGGGTCGTTCGGACAAAAGGTTTTGTGATGATGGATGTCGGAATGCGTATAATAACAAGATGAATCGTGTTTCAAATCAATATGTGCGTGAGGTGAATAACATATTAAAAAAGAATCGAAATGTTTTGTTAACGGTTCTGGGTGAAGAAAAGACGACACGTATATCGCGCGATCATTTGTTGCGTGAAGGATTAGATTTTGATTTTTTTACAAATTTGCTGGAAAATGGGAAAGGTCAAACGTATTCATTTGTGTATGAGTATGGTTATTTACCCTTAGGTAATGAATTGTTCTTAATTGTTAAGAGAGGGGTTTGATCAGTGTTCTTTTGTTTTGTTTGAATGTATCTATTTGATATGATGGTTGTTACATAGTTTTTGTTAGCATATTTTGTACGGGCTCTTTACCTGTTTTTTATTCCTTAAGCATTTAAAATATAGTTGTTTAGACTTTTATTTTTTAGCTATTTTTTACATTGTAAAGAGCTTTCGTTTTGAGATAATAATAGGTTTATACTTAAGGTAGATTATTTTTTGATAATTTTTTCGAAAATATTTTTTTGAATTGTGGATGAATATCTACATTTTTTTAATATCTTGAGGCATTATTTGTTATGAGACTAACCTTTGTGCTAATTATTTGATAATGTGATTAGTACAATTATTATGCATGTTTATTTATTTTTTAGGAGCGATGTCCGATACAATTATCTTTACTACAATTGAAGTATTCCTTGCAAGACAAGAAAAATTAGAGGTTGCATTTAACTTTTTTAATCATGGTCTATAGAAACAGGGTAATTGAAACATTGCACTTGTTAGAGGATATCCGAACTCAGGTTTTTGTTCAGTTAGTCAATTTAGCATCAGATGGTGAGATGCGGGAAACAATGGAACTTTTCGAGGATGGTGATTATTACACCTTCGAGCTTGAGCACTTTGAGAATCTAAGTGATGCAAATGTGAATAAACTACTATCACTTTGTAAAGATCTAGAGACAATTTTTGAAAGCATTCAGAATATGAATGCGGTTCGTTATGAGGAGATTCAGCGGGGAGAAGATAGCTTGCCCTTTGAAGGGTTTTAGCCTTCCACAAAGCATAGGCTGTACGCGTTCTTAGTGATCACCCCATGTGGTTACTTAAAAAGGAGTACTTTTTTCTCTTTATGTATAAAAACAAAGGCCGTACGTGGGTACGGCCTTTGTGGATTAATTTTCTAATCCCATTATTTCTTCTGCGAGCAATTCCCAATCTGTTTGCAGCTGATCAAAAGTCGCTTTAATCGAATTGTATTGCCTTGTTGTTTCTTGCAGCTTTACAGCATCTGAATAGACCGCTTCCTGAGCGAGTTCGACTTCTAAACTTTTGACTTGTTGTTCGGTCGTGTTTATTTTTTGCTCGAGTGCCGATAGTTCTTTATTCTTTTGTTGCAGGATTCGGAATGTGTCGTCGGTTGGTTGTTTTTTCTCTTTAGGAGCTTCTTCCTTAACCACCTTTTTCTCGACTTTCTTCTCCGGTTTTATCACCCGTTTACTATTCCATTCTTCAAATTCCTGATAGGTTCCTGGGTACTCCTTAATCTCTTTTTCTTCGATGTACCATATCTTGTTGGCAATATTGTCGAGGAAGTAACGGTCGTGGGAAACGACGATAAATGTTCCTTCATATTGCTGAAGTGCTTGGATCAAAATATTTACCGAAGCCATATCCAAGTGGTTGGTCGGCTCATCGAGCACCAAGAAGTTGGCGTCCGCCGTTAGGGCCTTCGCTAAGGCTACACGTGATTTCTCACCACCGGAAAGAACCTTAATCTTTTTAAAGACATCGTCGCCAGTGAACAAGAAACAACCTAAGATCGAACGTAGCTCTGTTTCAGTGTGTTTTGGTGCAAAGGCTACAAGCTCTTGTAGGATGGAATTTTCCAAATGAAGCGCTTCTAGCTGGTGTTGCGCAAAGAAAGTTTGCGATACATTATGTCCCTTTATGCTGGTGCCGCTAAACTCTTTATCCGCATCGGCAACGATACGTAAGAGCGTTGATTTTCCTTTTCCATTCGCTCCGATGAGGGCAATTTTATCACCTTTCTCAATTAAGCCGCTTGTGTTTTTTAAGATTTCTAAGTTGGGGTACGACTTAGAGATATTCTCTAAAGTAACGACATGGCGCCCGGAAGGCTTAGAAAATTTAAAGCTGAAGTTTACCTCGGGGTTGTCATCATCGACAGCATCGACTTTGTCCATACGATCCAATGCTTTGATCCGTGATTGAACCATCTTCGCTTTACTCGCTTTGGCTCGAAAGCGCTCAATAAGTTTTTCTTCCTGTTTGATTTTTGCCTGTTGGTTCTTGAACTGATTTCCTTGAATCTCCTCTCGCATGGATTTTTCTTCCAGGTAAAACGTGTAGTTACCCGCATATACGTTAAGTTTACCTTTGCGGGATTCCACGGTTTTATTGATGATTTTATCCAAGAAATACCGGTCATGGGAAACAATCACAATTGCTCCTTCAAAGGCATGGAGATAAGTTTCCAACCATTTGATGGAAGGTAAATCCAAGTGGTTGGTTGGCTCATCGAGTAATAAAATATCTGGCGTTTGCAGTAATATACGTGCAAGCATAACGCGCATACGCCATCCTCCTGAAAAGGTTGCCAACGGTCGTTTTTGTTCGTCATCCGAGAAACCTAGTCCAGCGAGGATTTCATGTGCACGAAACTCGATACTATAACCATCCAGAGCTTCAAACTCCATTTGCTTATCGCTCAACTTATTCAGGATCTCTTCGGAGTAGTCGGTCTCGAGTTTCTGTAATAAGGTTTCTATTTCAGTATGTAGTTGGTTCTGGCGTTCAAAAGCCTCCATAGCCACATGTAATATGCTTTTTTCCGAATGATAAGACAAAAGATCCTGGTTCAGGTAGCCTATTTTAAGGTCTTTAGCCATGGATATCGTCCCTGAAGTCGGAGCGTAATCGCCTACGATCAGTTTTAATAACGTTGATTTACCAGCACCATTTGCACCGATCAAACCAGCCTTATCTCCCGGTTTTATATGCCAATTGGCTTCGTCATAAAGTGCACGAGAACCAATTTCGAATGTTAAATTATTTATTGAAATCATTTGCTGACAAAAGTAATGAATATTTCTGCTTCTTTGGCTACCTTTGCGTTTATGTACAAAATAGTCAAACCTTTATTCTTTAGTATGAGTCCCGAGACGGCTCACCATAACGTTACTGGTGGTTTACGTCGGTTCAATAAGATATGGGGGGCACAAGCTCTCCTCAAAGCGTTGTATACCGTGGAGGATAAACGGCTTGAGCGTGAGGTTTTTGGATTAAAGTTTAAAAATCCGGTAGGCTTGGCTGCGGGTTTTGATAAAAATGCCGAGTATATCGATGATATGGCGAAGCTTGGTTTCGGTTTTATTGAGATCGGTACGGTAACCCCGCGTCCACAACCTGGAAACGATAAGCCTCGGATGTTTAGATTGGTGCATGATGAGGCATTGATCAATCGTATGGGGTTCAATAATCAAGGGGCAGATGTGGCTGCAGCACGATTAAAAAACTTGAAAAATAAAGAGGGGCTTATTATCGGCGGAAATATTGGTAAAAATAAAGTCACGCCGAATGAAGAAGCTGTAAGCGATTATATCTATTGTTTTAACGCTTTATTTGATTATGTAGACTATTTTGTCGTTAATGTGAGCTCTCCGAATACTCCGGGACTGCGGGATTTGCAGGAAAAGGAACCTCTAACGAAATTGTTGAATACGTTACAGGAACTGAATCTTAAGAAAGCCAACCCAAAGCCTATTTTATTAAAGATAGCGCCCGACTTAACCGATTCGCAACTGGATGATATCGTTGAAATTGTAATGAATACAAAAATTGCCGGCGTTATTGCTACAAATACAACTATTGTGCGGGAGGGTTTACAAAGTGATCCAGCTATTGTGCAAGAGATGGGAGGGGTGAGTGGTAAGCCGCTAACGAAACGTTCTACCGAAGTAATTCGTTATTTGGCAACAAAATCTAACGGTGCTTTTCCGATTATTGGCGTAGGTGGCATTCATAGTGCGGAAGATGCATTGGAGAAATTGGACGCCGGCGCTTCATTGATTCAAATCTATACGGGCTTTATCTATGAAGGGCCTGCTTTGATTAGTAAGATATGTAAAGGCTTATTGAGTAAATAACATAAAAAAAGGAGGATTAAAAATCCTCCTTTTTTTATGTGTTTATTTTTTAACGATCATTTTATTATCCCCTTCGGTAATAATATCGATCAATTCTTTTTGTCGTAAACCTTTAGTTGCGATATCCCATTTTTTACCGCTTAAGGCCGTTGCTTCCTTTACTTCACCAAGTGATTTTGGTTTGTCGCCTAATAGTGCAAGCACTGCTTTTTCTTCTTCGGTAAGTTCGATCACCACCTCTTTTTTCTCTGGGCGCATTTGTGGGAAGAACAATACTTCTTGGATGGATGGGTTGTTCGTTAAGAACATAATCAAGCGATCCATACCAATGCCTAAGCCTGATGTAGGTGGCATACCGTACTCTAAGGCACGTAGGAAATCTTGATCAATGAACATGGCTTCGTCATCTCCCTTTTCAGATAGTTGCAATTGATGTTCAAAGCGTTCGCGTTGATCGATCGGGTCATTAAGCTCGGAGTATGCATTGGCAATTTCTTTACCACATACCATCAGTTCAAAACGCTCTGTCAATTCTGGGTTATTGCGGTGCTTTTTCGTTAATGGAGACATCTCGATAGGATAGTCCGTGATAAAGGTTGGCTGAATGTAGTTTCCTTCACATTTCGCACCAAAGATTTCATCGATCAGTTTACCTTTACCCATCGTGTCATTAACAGCGATGCCCATTCCTTTTGCTGCTTCACGAATCTCATCTTCCGATTTTCCAATAATATCAAAGCCCGTGAAATCGATGATCGATTGCGCCATGGTTACGCGTTTAAATGGTGCTTTGAAATCAATGTGGTGCTCGTTAAATGTTGCTTTTGTTGTTCCGTTTACGGCAACCGCACAATGTTCCAACAAACGTTCGGTAAATTCCATCATCCAGTTGTAGTCTTTATAGGCCACATAGATTTCCATTGCCGTAAATTCGGGGTTGTGTGTGCGGTCCATTCCTTCGTTACGGAAGTTTTTCGAGAACTCATATACTCCATCAAAACCACCAACAATCAGTCGTTTCAAGTAAAGTTCATTGGCAATACGTAGGTACAAAGGAATGTCCAATGCATTGTGATGCGTGATGAAAGGGCGCGCTGCAGCGCCACCCGGTATGGATTGCAGGATAGGCGTTTCTACTTCCATGTATCCCGCACTGTTGAAGAAATCACGCATCGCATTGAAGAGCTTGGTTCTTTTAACAAAGATGTCTCTGTTTTGTGGATTTACGATCAAATCAACATACCGCATACGATAACGCTGCTCCGGATCAGTGAAAGCGTCGAATGTCTTTCCTTCTGCTTCTTTTACCACAGGTAGCGGACGGAGCGACTTTGTCAATAAGGTAAGTTTCTCTACGTGAATAGAGATTTCTCCCGTTTGTGTTGTAAAGACATAGCCCTCAACGCCAACAATATCACCAATATCAAGTAATTTTTTGAAAACCGTATTGTACAAAGTCTTGTCTTCACCAGGGCAGATATCATCGCGCTTTACATACGCCTGTATACGTCCGCTCGAATCTTGCAGCTCCATAAAAGAGGCGCTACCCATCACGCGGCGACCCATAATACGTCCCGCAAAGCGAATGTTCTTATAGTTAAGCTTATCGCGTTCGTAGTGTTCTAAAATATCAGCGGCAGAAACGTTTACCTTGAATTCGTCAGCAGGGAATGGGTTAATACCCAGGTCTATAATCGCTTGAAGATTTAATCTGCGTTGTTGTTCCTGTTCAGAAAGTACCGTACTCATGGTTTCTATAAATAAATGTATATTAATTAAAGACAAAAATCGGGAGCCGATCGCGAAGCACACTTTATGTATGGCTAACAGGAAGTGGAGGAGTCGTTTGTCCCGGTTGTTAAGGAGGCAAAAATAGGAAAAAACTTTCAGGATTCCATTGGAAAACGTACCTTTGCACGTACGATAGAGGGCACTACATCGAAATGATGTCTGTGTGAATAATATTCTTTTGTTTTTTTTGAAAATAAAAATTATCTTTGCACCTCAATTGTTGAATATTTGAATATATAGTAATCATAAAGATAAAATGAAAAAAGATTTGCATCCATCGAACTACAGATTAGTTGTTTTCAAAGATATGTCTAACGAATATTCTTTCGTAACTAAATCATGTGTAGATACTAAGGAGACTATTACATGGGAAGATGGTAATGAATATCCATTAGTGAAATTAGAGATCTCTCACACTTCACACCCATTCTATACAGGTAAAATGAAATTGGTTGATACAGCAGGACGTATCGATAAATTCCGTAGCCGTTACAACAAAAAGTAATCCGTATAACGGTTATAGATTAACACGAGATTATCCCGATGAGTTCGCCTTATCGGGATTTTTTTATGTACTTTTATCTTTGCTATGATGGAAGTTGTTTTACACGATCGCGCAACATGGCGGGATCATTTATTGCCATTGTCCTATACCCGACCTGTAGGCAATTTACGGGTTGGCGCACTGACCTTGCAGGAAAAGTGGTGCCTTATTTTTGATAAACCTGTTTTCTACCATACCGAAACCTATCTTCAAGATAAATTTAAAGCACCAGATTATGATGCAACCTCATCATTCTTGGTTATTCGCGGGAATATTTGTCCGTCCGTCGCTCTAATCGAGGTGTTACGATCATTACCTGTTGGAACATTGCTTGTAAAAGATGACTTGTGGATTGCCTATCATACACAATCCTGGAATGACGGACATCATCTGAAGCATCTTAAGTTGGTCCAGTACGAGGACATCGTTGATGTCGTTGCTTTTCCAGAGGATATCTTTCTTTTGAATGCTGCACAAATCGTGTTTGATTATAACTTGTTGACCGATGGTAAACAATCCGCCGGCTTGTCGGGAACCAACGTGGTGCTGGGTACGGATCTCTTTATTGGAGAGGGGGTCGAAGCGGAGTGTTGTACCTTCAATACAACGACGGGGCCTATTCTTATCGAAGACGGGGCTAAGATCGAGGAGGGGAGTCACCTTCGTGGACCAATTGCGATTGGTAAATCCGCTCGGGTTAAGATGGGGACGAAGTTGTACCCGAATGTAACGATCGGACCGGGTTCGGTTATTGGTGGTGAGGTAAACAATACGGTGTTATGGGGAAATTCGGCAAAAGGACATGATGGTTATCTCGGTTGTGCGGTTCTCGGAGAGGGGTGTAATCTCGGTGGAGGCACAGGTAATTCGAATATGCAAAACAACTGGAAAACCGTTTCTTTGTTTGATTATAAGAACAGTGCTTATCGGGATACGGGACAGCGGAAGGTCGGTCTCTTTATGGGAGATTATGCGATGTGCGGGATCAATTCTACGCTTACAACAGGATGTGTAATTGGTACAGGAGCACAGCTCGCAATTTCAAATATTATTCCGAAATTTGTGCCAGATTTTTTGTGGTTAACAGACTATAAGAGTGAAGGCTATGATTGGGTTAAATTTGAAGAAATGTTGGCACACCGGATGATTGTGCGTGGCGATGCGGCCGATGAAACAACATTAAAAATTTTGTGGGAGGTTTTTGTGCGGACGAAAAATAGAAACGAAGAATTTATTAAACAGAGAAAATAAAAATATTATGCGTAAAAACATTGTTGCAGGAAACTGGAAGATGAATTTAGACTATGAACAAGGATTGAGCCTGTTCTCGGAAATTGTTAATATGGTTAAGGATGAGGTTGTGGGTAATCAAGAGGCTGTCGTATGCAGCCCTGCGATTCACCTTTCTAGCTTGGCTAAGTTGTCCACAGCGAAAGTCGCTGTTGGGGCACAGAACATCCATCAAGCAGCATCGGGCGCTTATACCGGAGAGATTTCGGCAAGTCAGGTTAAATCAGTAGGTGCGTCGTATGTTATTTTAGGTCACTCTGAACGCAGAGCGTATTTTGGTGAAACGGATGCTCTTTTGGCGGAGAAAGTTGATGCAGCACTAGCGCACGGTTTGAAACCTATTTTTTGTATTGGTGAAACAAAAGAAGAGCGTGAAAGTGGTGAGTTTTTTGCTGTTATAAAAACACAATTAGAACAGGGGTTGTTCCATTTATCGGCTGATGCTTTTCAAGCAGTTGTTTTAGCATATGAGCCAGTTTGGGCGATTGGTACAGGCTTGACCGCTACACCCGCACAAGCACAAGATGTACATGCATTTATCCGCCAAACTTTAGTGGAGAAATACGGACAGGAGATTGCTGAGAATACAACAATCCTTTACGGCGGTAGCTGTAATCCAAGTAATGCGAATGAGTTGTTCTCGCAAACAGATATTGATGGCGGATTGATTGGTGGTGCTTCTTTGAAATCACGTGATTTCCTTGAGATTGTAAAGGTTTTTAATTCCAAGTAATGAGATATTCATCGGTGACTTTTATCACCCCTTCTATTGAGGATTGGCAAAAAGATTTGTTGATCGATGCGTTGGGGGATATCGGTTATGATACATTTGAAGATGTTGCAGGTGGTTTTGCTGCCTATATTCCGACCGCAAACTATGATTTACAAGCGCTAGAGACCACTTTGTTACACCATAGTGAAGGTTTTGATGTGCAGTATACCGTCGCGGATCTGGACGATCAAAATTGGAATAAACTATGGGAAAGTAATTTTAATCCTATTGTGGTCGATAATCGTTGTTATGTGCGTGCGACATTCCATGAGCCACGTCCGGATATGGCTTACGAGATCGTTATCGATCCCAAAATGTCATTTGGTACGGGGCATCACCAAACAACGTCTATGATGCTTTCTTATATTTTAGAAAACCAATTTACGGGTACAGCTGTTTTAGATATGGGCTGCGGCACCGGAATCTTAGCTATTTTAGCGATTAAGCGCGGTGCAGATCATGTTTTGGCAGTCGACTACGATGATATTTGTGTAGCTAGTGTGGAAGAAAACAAAGGGCTTAACAATATCGATACGATAACAACAAAATTAGGGTCGAAAGAAGTGATAGAAGGATCGAAGTTTGATATAATTTTAGCGAATATAAACAGGAACATTTTACTTGACCAATTGGAACAGTATAGTCTTTGTTTAGGAGAAAACGGACAATTGTATATCAGTGGTTTCTACGATGGAGAGGATCTCTCTATTTTGAGCGAAAAGGCACAGCAATATGGCTTTTCTTTCGAAAGTAAAAAAGTGCTGGATAGTTGGTGTTCGGCAAAATTTGTAAAGAACAGTTAAGATGCGCATTCATTTTATTGCCATAGGAGGTGCTGTGATGCATAATTTAGCTATTTCTTTAGCTGAGCAAGGGCATCAGGTAACAGGATCCGACGACCAAATCGTTGAACCATCGCGATCTCGATTGCTAAAAGCAGGTCTTTTACCCGCTCAATTGGGGTGGTTTTCGGATAAGATTACCGAAGATATCGACGCGGTGATCCTAGGTATGCACGCGGAGGAAAATAATCCAGAGCTCAAGGCGGCACAGGAGCTAGGAATAAAAATTTACTCTTTTCCAGAGTTTATACATGAGTTAAGTGCCAACAAAACACGTGTGGTAATTGCTGGTACCTACGGTAAAA
Organism: Sphingobacterium psychroaquaticum; assembly: GCF_004421025.1. Taxonomy (NCBI): domain Bacteria; kingdom Pseudomonadati; phylum Bacteroidota; class Sphingobacteriia; order Sphingobacteriales; family Sphingobacteriaceae; genus Sphingobacterium; species Sphingobacterium psychroaquaticum. The sequence continues at coordinate 1,652,725 of NZ_CP038029.1, forward strand.
CGACCATCATGAGCATGGTTATGCACGTGTTGAAAGCTTTAGACCGTGATTTTGACTACCTGGTAGGCGCGCAATTGGAGGGATTTGATTCTTTGGTGAAGTTGACCGCACATAATAAAATTATTTTGATCGAGGGCGATGAATATTATGCATCGGCCATCGATCATCGTTCTAAATTTCACCTTTTCCATCCGAATATTGCACTCATTAGTGGTATCGATTGGAACGAAACAAGAACTAACATTTCAAAAGAAGATTATTTATCGTTGTTTGATAGTTTTATTTCTACCATTGTGCCCAAAGGGACCTTGATTTACAATAAAGATAGTGCGATATTACGTGATATTGTGGAGCAAACATTGGACTGTAAGATTAATCGACATGGTTATAAAATGCCCGAATATTCCATTAACAAAGGCGTTACGTATTTGCATAATGGAGAAGAACGTATCCCTTTGCAAGTTTTTGGTAAGCTGAACCTCTCTAATATTGCAGGGGCTTACACGGTCTGTGAATGGTTGGGCGTGAAGCGTACCGATTTCTATAAGGCTATTGTAAGTTTCCAAAGCTCCATTCGATATTTGGAGTTTGTGGCGAGTGTGAACGGTAGTGTCGTGTATCAAGACTTTCTTTTTTCACCTTATAAATTACGTACAAGTATCCATGCGGTGAAGGAACAGTTCCCCGGTCAAGGATTAGTTACAATCATGGAGCTTAATCCATATGATGTGCTAAATGAAAACTTTCTTGACCAATACGCATCCTCTATGGACGAATCGGATCATGCTGTTGTTTTAGTTAATAAGGATTCAATTAAAGATAAAAACATTTTGCTAAACACGCTTGAAAGCGATATAAAACAAGTTTTTAACCACAAGAATTTTGTTTTTTTGACTGATTTGAATGCGTTAGAGGGTTATTTGGAGTCTTTTAAATCGTTAGGTTTCAATCTTTTGTTTATGGTTTCGCCTAAACATAACACGATGAATATCGTCAGTTTCTCCGATAAATTCTTTAAAAATTTTTGATTTCTTAATTTTAATTTTTTACCTTATGGTTTTTTTTCTTACTTTTGGAATAAAGTAAAATTTACCCATGAACGCATTAGGAAAAAAAATCCGCTTATTAAGGCATCAGAAAGGTTGGAGTCAAGAAGATGTGGCCAAAAGGCTAGACATTTCTATTCCAGCATTCTCAAAAATCGAAACAGGTATTACCGATGTAAACTTGTCTCGTTTGAATCAAATCTCTAAACTATTTGGCTTGACTCTTGTGCAGCTATTGTCCACTTCAGACTCTGAAGAAGAGAAACAAATTCAAGACGAAATTGATAATTTGAGTAAAAAACTTCAATTGAGAGAAGTTGAAGTAATCGATTTACAGAAAAAAGTAATTGACTTGTACGAGCAATTACACCGAAGTAAATAAGAATTGAGTCGAGCGGTAATGAAAAAAGAGGCAGAATGAACATTCTGCCTCTTTCGCTTTACATTAATTTCTTTCTGGTGTCTATTCTCAATAGGTAGATTATTGGTAATCGACTAGAAATCGTCATCATCAAAATCCTCAAACTCTCCGATTGAGTCAATTTCTTCAATTTCGAAATCATCATCATAGACATCATCTGCATCATCTTCCGGACCGTTAAAATTGATTGTTTCATCAATAAGAACTTCTTGTACTGCCTCTTGCGCCATAGCCTTTACTTGTTAAAAAATGATTAATATGCTGTTTCTTACTAGGGGTAAAAATAATCAAGAATATTTGAACTTGAAATTTTTTTTGTTTTTTTTATCCTTGTAATTCAGTGGGTTATGATGGTGCGGTGCTATTCCGTAATTTCTCCAATCGTATTTTCTTCTGCTATAATATCTTTTAGCTGCGGAAGATCTTTTGTTGATTTTATACCGAAATGATTCATGAATTGATCACTCGTAGCGTAGAGTAATGGCTTCCCGATTGTCTCCGCTTTTCCTGTAATCTGGATTAGTTTCTTTTCGAGCAATCGTTGGATAGAATAGTCACAATTAACACCTCGAATTTGTTCAATCTCCAACTTCGTGATCGGCTGTCGGTAGGCAATAATCGATAAGGTCTCTAGGCCGGATTGGCTTAATTTCTTTTTGTCTTTATGTGCCTGTAACTGGTTGACCGTTTCGTGGTAGATGTCTTTCGTTAAAAACTGGTATTGTTTACCGATAATTTTTAAGCTGAAGACTTGGTCTTCGCGGTTGTACTTCTCAAAGATTTTTTTCATGAGTTCTACAACCTCTTGGTTGGTTACATCAACCGCTAATGCATCGTGCAAAATCTGTCGAATATCATTCGCTGAAATACCTTCCTCACTTGCAAAGATAATCGCTTCGATATGTAGTAATATGTCGTTCAACGCTTAAGATACTAGTAGTTAATGACTTGTTCTTCCATTTGCGGCAACTCTCGGAAATCGTACTTCTGTGTACGCAGCTGAGGCTCGAAGCCTGCTTCTAAGATTGCTTCCTGTATCGATCTCGAGGTAAAGCGATGTGGCGCGCCAGCGGCGGAAACAACATTTTCTTCGATCATGATCGAACCAAAATCATTTGCACCGGCTTGCAAGCACAACTGCGCCGTACGTTTACCGACGGTTAACCAGGACGCTTGGATATTTTTAATATTAGGGAGCATAATACGACTTAAAGCTATCATGCGGATATATTCTTCACTCGTTACATTGTTCGTAATGCCACGTAAACGTTTTAGAAGGGTTCCGTCATCTTGGAATGGCCAAGGGATAAAGGCGATGAATCCATGGTTATCCGCTGGTTTTTCGGCTTGTACTTCGCGAATCCAAACCAAGTGTTCGAAACGTTCCTCGATAGTCTCGATATGACCAAACATCATCGTAGCTGAAGTTGGTAAGTTAATCTTGTGTGCTGCACGCATCACATCTAACCACTCTTGTCCGCCACATTTTCCTTTGGAGATCAAACGACGTACACGGTCGTTTAGAATTTCTGCTCCAGCTCCAGGGAGTGAGTCCAGTCCGGATTCCTTTAGTGCGGTTAGTACCTCTAAATGCGACATCCCTTCAAGTTTGGCAATATGCGCAATTTCGGGCGGCCCTAACGCATGTAATTTTAGCGCTGGGTAAAGCTCTTTGAGCTGTTTGAAAATGGTAGCATAAAATGCTAAACCTAGATCAGGATGGTGTCCCCCTTGTAACAAAAGCTGATCACCACCGTACTTAAAAGTCTCTTCGATCTTTTGTTTGTAGGTTTCTATATCTGTGATGTAGCTGTCTTCGTGCCCCGGTCGACGGAAGAAGTTGCAGAATTTACAGTTCGCAATGCACACATTGGTCGTGTTTACATTCCGATCTATCTGCCAAGTTACCTTGCCGTGTGGTACTTGGATCTTGCGTAAAGTGTTGGCTACATATGTCAAATCTGCGGTTGCAGCATGGTGATATAAGTGGATGCCTTCCTCTTTGCTCAAGAACTCAAATTTGAGCGCGCGCGCTAATAATTCATCTACATTCATGGTAAGCAAACTTAGATAAAATTGCTTTTAATTGCAATTTTAATCGTATCGCTGACACCATCTTTTGTTCACGGAATAGGAGGGCGGATGGTACGGAGGGGGCAATGTTTTTTAGGATGCTTCCAAGTATTCGGGAAGTTGCCTATTATTGTATATGATTTCGTATGCACACGCTAAAATAAACATCGGTCTCGATATTACGGAGAAGAGAAAAGATGGTTACCATAATTTGGAAACGGTATTCTATCCTTTTCCCCTGTATGATATTATCGAAATATCGGAAAAGGAAAATGGAGAAACTACGCTCGAGATTACGGGTTTAGATTTAGCTGTCGATGCGGACAATTTGTGCCTAAAGGCTTTTCGATTACTTCAATCACGGTTTGATATTCCAAACCAACATATTCATCTACATAAGCAAATCCCATTTGGAGCAGGCTTAGGCGGGGGCTCTTCGGACGCTTCTACGTTGTTGAATATGCTAAATAAAAGGTATGGTTTGGAGATTCCGGAGATTGAATTGGAATCTTTAGCTGCAACCTTAGGCGCTGACTGTCCTTTTTTTATTCGTGATGTGCCAGCATATGCGGAAGGTATCGGGACGGAGCTGGAGGATATTGCATTGGACCTTTCGGCGTATTATATGGTTTTGGTTAAACCTCCCGTTAGTATCCCAACGGCAGAGGCGTATCGGCATGTTCAGCCACGCAAACCAGAACGTAATTTACGGCAGTTGGTTCGATTACCGGTTCAAGAGTGGAAGTATCATATCAAGAATGATTTTGAAGAGTCTGTGTTTGCGCAATATCCATCTGTTCGGGAACTGAAGTTGGCACTCTATGCACTGGGAGCGGTCTATGTTTCAATGTCGGGCTCTGGATCCGCAGTTTTCGCGATTTTTGATGAGAAGTGTAATATTGATGAACTAGCTCCCTTGGGAACGATTTATTATCCGGTGACGTTGTAGGTAGTTGGTAGATAGTTGATCGTAGTTGGTAGATAGTTGATAGTTTTTTATAGGGCCACAAACCCCGAAGGGCTCAGCGTAGCTAAATCTTGTGTCTAGTAGTTAAGTGGGGTGCCTTTGTTATCTTGAGCTTGCCTGCAGTAGGCCGGTCTGTTGAAGGATTTATTCGTTGTTTAAGAGAGACGTTCATTCTTTACGATGTTTCAATGGGTCTATATGACCGAAAAAGGCTCAGAATGAAACTAACGTTGTCATCCTGAGCCTGTCTGACTGCCGTAGGCATGTCGAACGATCAAAGGTTCCTATAAACCAATAACCATGTGTTAAATTAATTCAGCGATAAAGTTTCCAGCTTGATTAATCAGGTCTCGTTTTTCAATGATCTCTTGGAGGTTTATCTCCCCAATAACATACTTGAAGTCTTCGCTATAATAACGTTCGGAGATATTATTGAACTTAATATTCTCCAGTGTTGCCTCGTCCGTGTAACGTAAATAAACACGCAACACGTAATCTGTGCTGTATTGTATCTGCGTTGCATCGAGGTGTTTCTTATACTCGTATCTGTAGCCGTAACGGAGGGCCGTGATATCTGATAATACCGCTGATCCAGTCGGGTGGCCACCAGCCCCCTTACCAAAGAAGAATTGTTCATCGGCAAAGGCTGCTTTCACAACCACACCATTGTTTTCGTTCTCAACATTGTACAGCAGGTTATCTGCGCTTATAAATTTCGGAAGCACATATAACACTACACGATTGTTGTCGATTTCTTTCGCTAAAGGGATAAGCTTGATTTTGAAGTTCTTTTCTTTTGCGAAGCGAATATCTTGTGTGCCAAGCTTGTCGATACCAAGATTTAAGATTTTTTCCGGATCTACATAAATACCGTAGGCGTGTGATGCTACAATAGCTAACTTGTATTTTGGATCATAACCTCCGACATCTAAAATGGGGTCGGTCTCTGCAAAACCTAGCTCTTGTGCCTTTTTTAGCGCTCCCTCGTAGCTTTGGTTCTCATTAAATATTTTCGATAAAATATAGTTTGAGGAACCGTTAAATATACCACTTACGGAATGCAAGAGCTCATTGTCGTAATATTCTTCCAGGTTACGAATAATTGGAATACTACCACATACGGCGCCTTCATAGAGTAGAGAGGTGCCATGTTCTTGTTGTATAGCCGCCAATTCCTCGAGGTGACAAGCAATCATTTTCTTATTTGCGGAGACCACATTCTTACCCGAACTTAAAGCACGCTTCGTGATCTCGAAAGCTGCTTCGGCATCGTCGATCAACTCGACAACGGTGTTGATCTCTGGGTCATTCAGGATAACATCAGCTTCTGTCGTAAATAACTCTGCAGGGAGACTTCTTTTCTTATCTGCATTTTTGATGACGAAGCGTTTTATTTCGAGGTTTAATTTTTTTGTCTTAATTATATCATACAGTCCTTGTCCTACGACACCAAAACCGAACATCCCGATGATTATTTTTTTACTCATTTTAAAGGTCTAGTTATATTGTTCTTTTATTGATTCATTAGTTGTTTTCGGTGTACGCTGAAGAAATTGTCCAATCACTTCAGTGAGTGTCTTGGTTTCAATAAGAAAACCATCATGGCCATAGAACGAATTAAGTTCATAGTAGGCCGCTCCAGGGATATTGTTTGCAATAAATTCCTGCTCTGATGACGGAAACAATACGTCTGTCGGTATACCAACAACAAGTGTCTTTGGGGTAAAAGACTGGAGCGTTTTGGCAACAGAATCTCTGTTTCTACCCAAGTGATGGCTATCCATTGCTTTGGTCAGGTACCAATAACTATACGCGTTGAAGCGCTTCACCAGTTTATCGCCTTGGTATTGTTGGTACGAAGATGCTTTATAGCTATCTGATTTCTCTGCGTCTGTTTCTTCTTGGGTTTTGGTATAAGTCTGGTAGTTCCGATAGGAGAGGAGCGCTATACTACGTGCGGCTTTTAAACCGTTCACCCCTCCATCTACGGTGTTACTAAAGAAGGTTGGATCAGCTGCAATAGAAAGCCGTTGACTTTCATTGAAGGCAATTCCCCAAGGCGACGATTGTGCGCTGGTGCCGATTACAATGAGTTGATTTACAGCAATTGTTTTTGCGGCAACCCATTCCAGTGCTTGCTGTCCGCCCAGAGATCCACCAATCAATATTTCAATCTGTTGAATCCCAAGATAATCGGCTAATCGCTGATTTACCGCTACGATGTCACGGATTGTAAACTGTGGGAAATCTAAAAAATATGGATTTCCCGTTTGCTTGTTTATGCTCAATGGGTTTGTCGTACCGTAGTGCGAACCCAACACGTTGGCGCAAACAATAAAATAATCATGTGGATTGAACAACTCATTTTCACCAAACAATCCCGGCCACCAATCGAATACATCGGAGTTTGCGGTTAGGGCATGGCATACCCATACCACATTGTCTTTCTTCTCGTTTAAGGTGCCATAGGTATGATAAGCTACTGTTAGCTCATCAATCGTGGCGCCATTTTCGAATTGGAAGGCTGTCTCCGATTTATAATATTTTAAACTCATTCTTTACCTTAATCTTTCCCCTTTACTGTAAATTGTAGTTTTCTTATTTTAGTTTATCAAATGCTTGTTGCAGATCGGCTTTGATATCATCGATATGCTCAATACCTACAGATAAACGCAGCAAACCAGGATACACACCTGCGGCTTTTTGTGCTTCTGCCGATAGCTGTTGGTGTGTCGTCGCCGATGGGTGGATAATCAATGTTTTCGCATCCCCTACATTGGCCACATGACTGATTAGCTCTAGGGCGTCGATGAAATCATTAGCTTTTTGTGCGCCACCTTTAATCGTGAAGGACAGTACAGCTCCATATCCGTTCTTCAGATATTTCTGTGCATTTTGGTGGTATGGGTGACTTTTCAAACCAGGGTAGCTTACTTTTTCTACCTGTGGATGTGCTTCTAGCCATTGTGCAATCTCCAAGGTGTTATCCACGTGTCTCTGTACACGCAAGGATAGGGTTTCTAAGCCTTGTACCAGCAAGAAGGAGTTGAACGGTGATAGGGCAGGACCAAAGTCACGTAAGCCTTCTACACGTGCACGAATAGCAAACTGAATATTCCCGAAAGGACCATTGACTCCAAATACATCGGAGAATACTAAGCCATGGTAGCCTTCTGATGGTTCAGAGAATTGTTTGTATTTACCATTTCCCCAATTGTATGTTCCACCGTCGATTATGACACCACCGATACTAGTACCATGTCCACCGATCCATTTTGTTGCTGATTCTACAACAACATGGGCGCCATGTTCCAACGGTTTGAAAAGATAGCCACCGGCACCGAATGTGTTATCTACGATGATAGGCAGGTCATGTTTCTTTGCTAAAGCAGCAATTTTTTCGAAATCAGGAATGTTGTAGCTCGGGTTCCCGATCGTCTCCAAGTAGATTGCTTTTGTCTTATCGTCAATAAGTGCTTCGATATTTTCGACCGTGCTATCTAATGCAAAACGCGCTTCGATGCCTATGCGTTTGAACGCTACCTTGAATTGATTGTATGTTCCGCCATAAAGGTTCGATCCGGCAACGAAGTTCTCGCCACTTTCGACGATATTGTTGATCGTAATAAATTGTGCGGCTTGTCCGGAAGCAACAGCTACAGCCGCTACACCGCCTTCAAGGGCTGCAATACGTTTTTCGAAGACATCAGTCGTCGGGTTCATGATACGGGTGTAGATGTTTCCGAACTGCTTTAGCGCAAAAAGATTAGCGCCATGCTCGGCATTTTCAAACGCGTAAGATGATGTTTGATATATCGGTAATGCACGGGATCCAGTTGTAGGGTCTACTTCTTGGCCAGCGTGAACTTGTAATGTTTCGAATTTTAGGTTTTTATTATCTGTTGACATAATGGTGTTGTTTTTGAATTTTGTAAAATACGTGTTAAAGCCAACCTAAGGGATGAAGGAGTGGTCGTTCTATACGAATGATAAGGAATGTAAAAAGAGGTTGGGTTACAATTTATCCATTATCACGAACGACTAGCGCATTCGCATAGCCGAAGACATCGTACAACATGTTGTTGTTCCGGTCGGATACAATAAGGACGTATTTGCTGAAATTTGTTTGATCGCTATCATTGTCTTATTTCATTTATATGCTCCAAAGCGATATTGCTTTGGACAGGAATTGGCACCTTTTCAACTTCTATTGAAGGTTGCCAGTGGGTCATAGAGCCAGTCTCTCGCCACTTCTTTATAAATCAAGACCTGATAAAAGGTGTTGATTAGTGTACCACTAACGAAGTACTCCGCAAATATATGTTTTTTTGAAACATATGCAAAAGAAAAAAGTGTTTTTTTGAAATAGGTTAAAAAAAGAAAAAGCCCATCTCGTTATGGAGACGGGCTTTTCTGGTGGTGCCAGCTGGATTCGAACCAGCGACACAAGGATTTTCAGTCCTTTGCTCTACCGACTGAGCTATGGCACCTTTTAGCTTTGTTTTGAACCTGTGCTAAGCAGGTTTTGGGTGGTGCCAGCTGGATTCGAACCAGCGACACAAGGATTTTCAGTCCTTTGCTCTACCGACTGAGCTATGGCACCTTTTTACAATAATTGTTTTCCTTTATTGTGTTGCAAATGTAGGTTCTTTTTTTGAATTCTAAAATTTTTGAGACAATTATTTTCGAGGTTTATTTCAACCTCTTGATTCTTATTGAGATAAAATTACATCAAATAAACATACCAATTACTCAAATTAGGCTATCTTTGCACTTCACAAAAATAATATGAGTAAAAGAGGTAGAGTTTTAGTGGCAATGAGTGGTGGGGTTGATAGTTCTGTCGCTGCTGTGATGTTACATGAACAAGGGTACGAGGTGATCGGTATCACGATGAAAACTTGGGATTATGCGTCGGCAGGCGGATCGTCCAAGGAAACGGGATGCTGTAGCCTGGATAGTATCAATGATGCCCGCTCTTTAGCCGTAGGTTATGGTTTCCCACATTATATATTAGATATCAGAGATGAGTTTGGCGATTATGTGATCGATAACTTCGTCGACGAGTATATTGCCGGACGGACACCAAATCCATGCGTCTTGTGCAACACGCATATCAAATGGTCTGCATTGATGAAGCGTGCGGATAAGCTCGATTGCGAATTTATCGCGACGGGGCACTATGCGAATATCCGGATGCACGATAACGGCCGATACGTCATCTCTAAAGGAAGAGATGAAAATAAAGACCAGTCTTATGTGTTGTGGGGTGTTTCACAAGAGAATCTCGCGCGCACGCAATTTCCATTAGGGAATTTCACCAAAAAGGAAATTCGCCAAATGGCATTGGATATGGGGCAGGCGGAATTGGCACAGAAGTCAGAAAGCTATGAGATATGTTTTGTGCCGGAGAACGACTATAGAGCCTTTTTAAGACACAAACGTCCGTCCCTTGATGAGGAAATTGGTCCAGGAAATTTTATCTTGTCTGATGGAACCGTAGTTGGTAAGCATATTGGTTACCCTTACTTCACGATCGGACAACGTAAAGGGCTAGGTATTGCATTGGGAAAACCAATGTTTGTAATCGAAATCCTTCCAGAGAGCAACTCGGTCGTGTTGGGCGAGGAGCATGAGCTCGAAAAATCACAGGCTTTCGTTCGGGATATCAATCTTGTTAAATATGCATCCTTAGAAGAGCCGATGGAAGCGATTACAAAAATCAGATATAAAGATGCTGGTGCGCAGTCTATTTTGACGCAACAAGGCAATATTATGCAGGTGGATTTTACGCACAATGTAAAAGGGATTGCCCCAGGGCAGTCGGCTGTATTCTATGAAGGAAACGATCTCCTTGGAGGCGGGTTCTTAATGAAGTAAAAAAAAGCGGCAATCTAGATTGCCGCTTTTTTTATGTGATATTATAATTTACCAATCTCTTGTGCTAGATCGATAATCTTGTTCGAATAACCCCATTCGTTATCGTACCATGATACTACTTTCACGAAGTTATCGTTCAAGGAGATACCAGCTTTAGCATCGAAAATTGATGTGCGTGCATCACCTAAGAAGTCTGTAGAAACAACCTCATCTTCTGTGTAACCTAAAATTCCTTTTAATTCGCCTTCAGAAGCTTCTTTCATCGCTTTTTTGATGTCTTCATACGAAGCACCTTTTTCTAAGCGTACTGTTAAATCTACAACAGAAACGTCAGCCGTAGGAACACGCATCGACATACCTGTTAGCTTACCTTTCAATTCAGGAAGTACAAGACCTACAGCTTTAGCTGCACCTGTGGATGAAGGGATGATATTTTGGTATGCGCCACGACCACCTCTCCAGTCTTTCGCTGAAGGACCATCAACTGTTTTTTGTGTTGCTGTAACCGCGTGGATGGTAGTCATCAAACCTTCGATAATTCCGAATTTATCATTCAATACCTTAGCGATAGGAGCTAAACAGTTTGTTGTACATGAAGCGTTAGAAACGATTGTGTACTCTGCTTTTAGATCTTTGTGGTTAACACCCATTACAAATGTTGGGGTATCATCTTTCGCAGGGGCAGACATAACAACTTTCTTCGCTCCAGCGTCGATGTGTTTTTGTGCTGTCTCTTGTGTAAGGAAGAAACCAGTAGATTCAATAATTACTTCAGCACCTACTTCATTCCATTTTAAGTCTGCAGGATCTTTCTCCGCTGTAACACGGATTGTTTTTCCGTTTACAATAAGGTTACCGTCCTTAACTTCTACCGTACCGTCGAAACGACCGTGTGTAGAATCATATTTAAGCATGTAAGCTAGGTAATCTGGCTCTACTAAGTCATTGATACCTACTACTTCAATATCACTGCGGTTGATGGCAGCTCTAAATGCTAAACGGCCAATACGGCCAAATCCGTTAATTCCAATTTTCATTTTATTAGTTTTTGTTAATGTAATACTTTACGAGGTTTTGAACAGGCTCTTTTATAATAGAACCAATCTGCAGCCCCTGTTCCCGACAAATTTCTTTGAGCCAATCTGCATAATTATTTGCGACAGACCCCGTGAAGTTAAATTGTGCATCGGGATAGTTTTCTGACAAGGGGAGGAGATAGGTCTTTACATAAATTTCCAATCCCTTTTTTATGTGTTGACTGATATAACTATCGTCTTTGTTCTCAAATATAAAATCGGCAAAGCTGGTCAAGAAAAGATTTGGGTTGGGGTTGTAGTACACGCGATCTAAGATCATACGGCGATCGAGGTTGTATTTTTGAAGCAGTTTCTCCCGGATACCGAAGGGCATGGCTTCGGTCAAGAAGTCTTTCAGTAACCGTCGCCCTAACCAATTTGTCGATCCTTCATCCGCTAAAATATACCCTAGCCCGTAGTTATTAGGAATAATTTTTTTTCCATTGTAGTATGCGGCATTTGATCCACTACCAATAATCCCCACAATACCCTTTTCATCGCCGAATGTCGATATGGCCGAAGCCAATACGTCATGACTTGCCTTTACACGTGCATTTTTGAAAAATTGTTTAAAGACACGTTCTATTTTCTCTTGACGCTCCGGCGAGGATGCGCCAGCACCAAAGAAATATATTTTGCGAATTTTTTCCGCATTGTTGATCAAGTGATTGCTTTTGTTTAAGAGTTGCAGGATGTACCTTTCGTCCTGGATATACGAATTTATACCCGATGTGCGAAAGCCATGAAGCACTCTATTTTTGTCGGCAATACGCCAATCGGCGTATCGAGAACCACTGAAAACAACAACAATCATATTTATTATACTAAAAAGCCATAATTTTTGCAATTTCCACTAGGTCTTCATTAAGCTTCAATTCTTTTTTACTCAATGCTTCTTCCAGTGGGGTGGTCACCATATTCGAACCACGGATTCCGATTGTTACCCGATTGTTCCCTTTAAGGAGTTCGTTTACAGCGGTGTATCCCATGCGCGTAGCCAGTACACGATCGGCGCTACTTGGTGAGCCGCCACGTTGCAGGTGTCCTAATATACTAACTTTTGTATCATAGTAATCGAATTTTTCGTTCACCCTTTTGGCCACATTGCTCGCTCCACCGTTTTTGTCCCCTTCGGCAACAATAACAATCATGGATGACTTATTGCGGTCTGCAGCGTGCTCCAACATCTCAATAAGCTCATCTATAGCGGTATCTTTCTCCGGAAGTAAAATAGCTTCCGCACCTCCCGCTACACCGGCATTCAGCGCGATACATCCAGAGTCACGCCCCATTACTTCGATAAAGAAAAGACGGTTGTGCGAAGCCGCTGTATCTCGTATTTTATCGATTGCATCAATCACTGTATTATTTGCTGTATCGTAACCGATAGTCAAATCTGTTCCGTTTAGATCGTTATCGATCGTGCCCGGAATACAGACAACAGGTATGTCATACTCCCGGGAGAAAATCTCTGCTCCCGTAAATGTTCCATCACCACCAATAGCTACTAACGCATCAATACCTGCTTTTCTTATATTCTCATATGCTTTTGCTCTTCCTTCTTCGGTTCTAAATTCCAGACATCTTGCTGTTTTTAAAACCGTACCACCTTTTTGAATGATGGAACTAACCGATCGGCTGGTCATGTCAAACATGCTATCTTCAATCATCCCTTGGTAACCGTGATAGATACCGGTGACCTTTTTTCCGTTATACAAAGCTGTTCTTACCGCTGCGCGAATGGCCGCGTTCATGCCCGGGGCATCCCCGCCAGAAGTAAAAACGCCAATTCTATTGATTTCTTTCACTCGATTGCTCATTTTAGGTTTTACGAATATAGTGTGTATTTCTTACACTATTAAATTTTTTTTGTTTTTTTTTAGGTTTTAGTAATATAATTAAGGTAGTTTTGTTACTAGTTAACAGGTAGGTAATACTAACTTAAATTTGAGATTGTTTTGCAGACACATTTTACCATCGACTGCGTAGTTTATAGTTTTTTTGAGGGGGATTTACAGGTATTGCTCACGGAGCGTAATGAGTATCCATACAAAGATTGGTGGGCTTTGCCCGGATTTTTTGTCGGGAATCTGGAAGAGATGGAGGATGCTGTGAAACGTATTTCTTATGAACTTACTGGACTGAAAGATGTCTTTATGGAGCAGCTTGGGGCATTTGCAGGTGTAAAGCGTCATCCACAAGGACGTATTCTAACGGTTGCATATTCTACTATTGTGCGCTATGATGATGTGAAGTCACAGATTAAACCTGTTACTGACTATATGCGACAAGCAAAATGGTTTCCGGTTAAAGAGCTTCCAGAATTGGCTTTTGACCATAAGGAAATTATAGATAAGAGTTTGCAGAAGTTAAAATCTACTGTTAATTATTCTACAGCGGTGTACGAGTTATTGCCGGAGAAATTTACGCTGACCCAACTGCAACAAGTGTATGAGTCTATTCTAAATAAAGAGCTGGATAAGCGGAATTTTAGAAAAAAAATAGCCAATCTTGGTTTTTTAAAAGAACTTCCCGAGGTTCAAAAAGGAGTTTCCTACCGGGCAGCTCGTCTTTACAAATTCGATAAAAGAAAATTTCAGAAGTCTTTTGGTGTAGAGTAATGTAGCTAATAGCCTGCTTTTATTACTTAAATTACGTTAAAATTACAATTTGCGCTTGATTCTTTGTGCGTAAACCATTTTGTTTTTATATTTTTGAACGTTTTTAGAAAAAAGTCAAAAAGTTTAAAGTAAAAATGGATAGCAAAAAGGAACAAATTGTTCGAGCAGCACTGAAGCGTTTCGCCCATTTTGGTTTTCAAAAAACCACGATGAATGAAATTGCTGTGGACTTGAACATCACAAAGGCTAATCTGTATTATTATTACCCAGATAAGAATGCCTTGATCATCGATGTACTGGAGTGTATCGCTGGTTCTATTTCTGCAAAGGAAGAAGAATTGGTCGATGGGTATGACGGGGACCTGTTAAAGGTGATCAACGAAATGTTGGACTTAAGAGCGGAGTATATGAAAGAGTACTACGTGTTGCACCTCAATGAAAGTATGGAATGGGTTAAGGGTGAGGGGGTAGCCAATATTTTAGTAGAGCTCCTGCTCAAAGATATTGCTGTGGTAAACAAATTGTTTACAAAAGCTGTCGAATATGGTGAGTTACAGCTTGCAAATATTCAACAGGCGGCAGCCTCTTTTTGTGAGATTGTGCGTGGCCTTGGTTTGATACGTAGTATTACGGATATCATTTCAGGTATGCCAAACCCGACTAAAGTAGACGAAATCTTAGTAAGCCAGAAGGCGGCAGTAAGCCTTATTTTTAGTAATAAACTTAACATCACACAATAAAAGCAGATAATTTTCGAACCGATGAAATTGAAATATCTAAGTGTTTTAGCCATTGGACTTGTGCTTCAGCTAAGCCGAGTACAAGCACAAGAGTTGCTGACCTTGCAACAGGCCATTAAATTTGCATTGGAAAATAAAGCGGATGCAAAAAAATCCAAGCTGGATGTCATCAATGCGCAGAATAAGATTGACGAGGTTCGCTCTGGAGCATTGCCTCAGGTTAACCTCAGTGCCGGAGTAACGTACAACCCGATTATTCAGCAGGTTGCGTTGGATGGTGCCTTGATGGGGAAACCGGGAGAAACCGTTTTGGTAACCATGGGGCAACGTTGGCAGTCGACACCGACACTTTCTTTGAATCAGCAATTGTTCAACCAGACCGTATTTACCGGACTTAAAGCCGCGAATACAACGCGCGAGTTTTATATTATAAACGATCAATTGACGGAAGAACAATTGATTGAAAAGGTTGCTAATGCCTATTATGATGTGTATACATCGCAGCTGAATTTGCAAACGGTACAAACCAATATCGATAACGCTTCAAAGAATCAGAAAATTATTGAAGGTTTATTTCAGGCAGGTTTGGCGAAAAAGATCGACCTAGATCGTATCGTCGTAAATATCAATAACCTGAAAGCGCAAAAACAACAATTGATCAATGGCCTGGAGCTGAAGGAAAATGCGTTGAAGTTTGCTTTGGGGATGGACATTACGAAACCGATCGAAATGCCGAAGGAGACCTTTAAGATCGATGCCGAAGTGCTTCATGAAGTGGCTGATGTGAGTAACCGTACGGAAGTTAAGGTCTTGGAAAAACAGTTGGAGTTGTTGGATCTGAATATGAAAGCTGAAAAATCAGCTTACTATCCAACATTATCGCTTACTGCTAACTACGGGTATACCGGGTTTGGAGCACAGTTTCCGATCTTCAATAATCACCCTTCTGTTAACTGGGCTAACTTTAGCTCCGTGGGCTTGAATTTAGCATTTCCGGTATTTAATGGTTTTAAAACACGTTCTAAGGTGAGACAGGCGAATGTGGATATCAAGAAAGCAGAGATTGACTTGATGGATACCAAATTGGCGCTTAGCTTAGGCAATGAGAATGCAAAAGCGCAAGTGAAGAATAGTTTGTTGACGGTTAATACCAATCAGGCAAACGTTCAGTTGGCAAAAGAGGTGCTCGATAATACCTCGAACAACTACCGTAATGGATTAGCAACACTTACTGAATTGCTTGATGCAGAGCAAGCTTATGCTGATTCCCAGAATAACTTAAATACGTCCTTGCTAAACTATAAAGTTGCTGAAATTCAATTGGTGAAAGCAAATGGAAAATTAAAAACATTAGTAAACGAATAAGAGAATAAACGTTAAGACCTTAATAGACAAACAATATATATGAAACGTATAATAATAACCGTAGTAATTATCGCAGCAGCATTCGCTGGTATTATGTTTCTTTTAAATAAGAACAAGGCTAAGAACGAAGAGGAGACAGCTGTCGTAGCGATCCAAAACGCAGCAGTAGCTGTCCGCGCTGAAGTGGTCGATCTGAAAGAGGTTAATGCGGAGTATATCACCAATGGTGTGTTTGCCCCAAAGCAAGAGGTGAAATTGTCGGCTGAAGCTTCTGGTAAAGTAATTCGTGTACTCGTGAGTGAAGGTTCGTATGTGAAAGCAGGACAGACACTCGCTGTAATTAATGGCGATAAGCAAACCGTAGATGTTTCCAATGCACAAGCGGTGTACAATAACGCAAAGGCTGAAGTAGCTCGTTTTGAAAGTGCCTTCGCAACAGGCGGGGTAACAAAACAACAATTGGATCAGGTTAAGTTACAGCTTGAAAATGCACGTAACAACCTTAAATCTTCACAGATCAAAGCTTCTGATGTTAATGTTACAGCTTCTTTTTCAGGGGTGGTAAATAAACGCAATATTGAACCGGGATCTTATGTTTCTCCAGGCAATGAGCTATTCGAAATTGTAAATGTTTCTACCCTAAAACTGAAAATTAGTGTAGATGAGAAAAATATCTCACAAGTGAAATTGGGGCAGTCTATTAAAGTTCAGTCGCCGGTACTTCCGGAGAAGACATTTACGGGAAAAGTGAGCTTTATCGCGCCTAAAGCAGATGCCAGCTTGAACTTTCCTGTAGAGTTGGAAATTCAGAACAATGCATCGAATGACTTAAGAGCAGGTATGTATGGTACAGCTTATTTTGGCGCAGATCAGCGTGTTAATTTATTAGTCATTCCAAGAAATGCTTTTGTTGGTAGTGTGAGTTCGAATCAGGTTTTTGCGATCGAAGGAGGTAAAGCGGTATTGAAAGAAGTAGTTTCTGGACGTAGCTTTGGCGATTACATCGAGATTGTTTCGGGACTTGAACAAGGAACACAAGTTATTACATCCGGACAGATCAATTTGTTGAATGGAACACCTGTAGAAATTATTAAGTAAGCTGAAATCTAATTCATGAAAATATCAGAAATTTCAATAAAAAGACCAAGTATAATTATAGTACTCTTTATTATACTTACGCTTGGTGGTATTTTCTCGTATTCGCAAATGGGATACGAGCTGGTGCCAAAGTTTGAGGTAAACGTAATTACGGTACAGACGTTGTACCCGGGGGCAGCGCCGTCCGAGGTAGAGACGTCGGTTACCAAAGTGATTGAAGATGCGGTCGCCTCCTTAGAGAACGTAAAGAAAATTGAATCAAAGTCGATGGAGTCTGTTTCCGTCGTCATGATTACACTGAATACCGGGGCGGATGTCAACTTCCTGTTGACGGATGCGCAACGGAAAATAAATGCGGTAGTCAACGAGCTACCCGATGATGTGGAAACTCCCGCTTTATCAAAATTCTCGTTGGATGACGTTGCGATCATGAACTTATCGGTGACGTCTAATTTGTCAGAGAAGGATCTGTACGATTTATTAGACCAGAAGATACAACCCGTTTTTGCCCGTATTAATGGGGTTGCAAAAGTAGATATGGTTGGTGGTGAAGAGCGTGAAATCCAGGTGAGTGTAAGCCCAGATAAACTGGAAGGTTATGGGTTGACGATTACACAGGTACAGCAGATGATTGCTGCAGCTAACTTGGACTTCCCGACGGGTAACGTAAAAACACGCGACAACCAGACAACCTTACGTTTGTCGGGTAAGTTTGCTACGCTTGATGAATTGCGTAACCTGCCAATATCAACACCGCGTGGGGTTATGATCCGTTTGAGCGATATTGCGGATGTACAGGATGGTATTAAGGATGTAGAGAAGATTTCTCGTATTGACCGTAAAAACACCATCTTAATGCAGGTGTTTAAGCAGTCGGATGCGAATGCCGTAGCTGTATCAGAATTGGTGAAGAAGACCGTTGATGTGGTAAAGAATGATTACAGTAAGCAAGGTGTTGAGATTATTGTTGCAAACGATACAACAGATTATACCCTAAATGCAGCGAGTAACGTAATCCACGATTTGATGATTGCGATCGGTTTGGTAGCATTTATCATGTTGTTTTTCTTACACAGTTTACGGGATGCTTTTATTGCAGTTGTTGCGATTCCGTTATCCTTGATTGCTACGTTCATTTTCTTGAATATGATGGGGTATACGCTGAATCTGATGTCGCTTCTAGGGCTATCCTTGGTCGTTGGTATTTTGGTGGATGATGCGATTGTGGTAATTGAGAATATTCACCGCCACATGGAGATGGGTAAGAATAAGGTGCGTGCTGCGTTTGACGGAGCGAAAGAGATCGGGTTTACCGTAACTGCGATTACATTGGTAATTGTGGTGGTATTCTTGCCGATCGCGATGTCTTCCGGATTGGTGTCCGATATTTTGCGTCAATTCTGTGTGACGGTCATGGTGTCTACATTGCTATCGCTTGTCGTATCGTTTACTATAGTGCCTTGGTTGTACTCCCGTATCGGTAAACTTTCGCATATCAATAAGGATAGTTTCTTTGGTCGTATCTTATATGGCTTTGAAGCAGGGTTGAGCAAATTGACCCATGGAATTTCAGGGTTGTTGGAATGGGGCTTGAAAAGTAGATTAAATAAGTTTTTAACGCTCTTGCTTTCGTTTGTGCTATTGATTGGAGCATTTATGTTGGTTGGTAAAGGCTATATTGGGTCTGACTTCTTTCCAGGTAATGATAAAGGAGAGTTCTATCTACAACTAGAGATGAATAAAGATGCCTCTTTGGAGCAAACGAACTTCATGACACAGAAGGCTGAAAACTATTTATCACAGAAGCCAGAAATTGAGCGTATGATTACGACTGTTGGACAAGCATCCGATGGTATGGTTAATACATCTGGAACAAAATATAAGTCTGAAATTCATATTATCCTGAAGGACGGTCACAATAAAAAAGAGGCAACAAAAGTTTACTCGGCAAAATTGAGACGGGAGATGGAGAATGTGCTGGTCGGCGCGAAAGTGAAAACCGTAAATATGGGTTTGATGGGAGCCGAGCAAGCACCACTGACACTAACTGTAATTGGTGCATCTCAAGCAGAAGCGCTAGAGACTGCGCGTACATTTGCGGATCTATTGCGTAAGGTTTCTGGTGCATCCGAGGTGAAGTTGACCTCGGAGGATGGTAACCCCGAAATTAGTGTCAAAGTAGATCGTGATAAGATGAACTCTTTGGGCTTAAATGTGTCCACTGTAGGTATGACCATGCAGACTGCGTTCTCTGGAAATACAGATACTAAATTTAGAGCAGGGGATACGGAGTACGATATTAATATCCGTTACGATGAGATTGGTCGTGGTAATATCAATGACGTGAAAAACTTGAAGTTTATCAATCAAGATGGACAAGCGATTACATTAGAGCAGTTTGCTGATGTAGAGTTCAGCTCTGGTCCGTCATTATTGGAGCGTCGTGATAAGTCACCTTCGGTATCAGTACAAGCACAAGTGGTGGGTAAGCCAGCCGGTACGGTTGCTGCAGAATGGCAAAAAGAGTTTGAGAAAGTCGAACTTAAACCTGGTGTTTCCTACAAATGGGGCGGTAATATGGAGAACCAACAAGAAGGTTTTGGTACTTTAGGTGTGGCTTTATTAGCCTCTATCATCTTAGTGTACTTGGTTATGGTTGCTTTGTATGATAACTTTGTAACACCTTTCGTGGTTCTTTTCTCTATTCCGTTATCATTTATCGGTGCGCTTCTGGCATTGGCATTAGCAAATCAAACATTGAATATCTTTACGATCCTCGGTATCATTATGTTGATTGGTTTGGTTGCGAAGAATGCGATTATGTTGGTGGATTTTGCGAACCACAAAAAAGATGCAGGAGCAAGTACCTACGATGCGTTGATTGCGGCGAACCATGCACGTTTCCGTCCTATCCTGATGACCACCATTGCGATGGTAATCGGTATGGTGCCTATTGCGATGGCTACGGGAGATGGAGCAGATATGAACCGCGGTTTGGCCATTGTAATTATCGGGGGGCTTCTTTCCTCTCTATTCTTAACATTGGTTGTCGTTCCTGTGGTGTATTCTATCTTTGATAGCTTGGGGAGACGCTTTGGCAAGAAAGAAAAAACAAATTATGCGGAATTAATTGTTGCTGATTATGTGCCAAATGAAAATTATGTAGACGAAATGGATGCTAAAAATTAAGGCTTAGCTCCCTTCATATATACGATACGCACTACCCTCGGGTGGTGCGTATTTGTTTAATGGGGTTTTGTTCATTTTGTTAGGTCGTGATAAAATGCAAAGTTTTGCAATGTTGGATGAATAAAATACAGGACGAATATGTAACTTTGCGCCATGTCTGAAAAAATTATCATCCTTGATTTTGGCTCGCAGTATACGCAGTTAATTGCGCGACGCGTTCGTGAGCTTAATGTGTATTGTGAAATACATCCGTTCAATAACTTGCCTACGTTTGACGATAGCGTAAAAGGTGTTATCTTTTCCGGTAGTCCATATTCGGTAAGACAAGAGGATGCGCCACAGGTAGAGTACAAATCTATTCAAGAGCGTTTTCCGTTGTTAGGTGTTTGTTACGGGGCACAATATTTAGCACAACAATCGGGCGGTGAGGTTTTACCATCAGAGATTAGAGAGTATGGTCGTGCAAATCTACAGTTTGTAGATCATGATAATCCCCTTTTAAAGGGAGTCCCTGTACAATCGCAGGTATGGATGTCGCACGGCGATACCATCAAAGAAGTACCTTCTAACTTTAAGATTATTGCGAGTACGGATAAAGTTCGTGTTGCGGCGTATCAGGTCGAAGGAACGCAAACGTTCGGTATTCAGTTTCACCCGGAGGTGACACACAGCACAGACGGACAAGTTCTATTGAAAAATTTCGTTGTTGATATTTGTGGTTGTTCACAAGATTGGACCTCAACAGCGTTTGTAGAAACTACAGTTGCAGAGCTTAAAGAACAATTAGGTGATGATCACGTAATCATGGCACTATCAGGTGGTGTAGACTCTACAGTTGCGGCGGTGTTATTGCACCATGCAATCGGTAAAAATTTACATTGTATTTTTGTGGATCACGGCTTACTTCGCAAGAATGAGTATGAGCAAGTATTGGATTCCTACAAAAATATGGGACTTAATATTAAAGGTATCCATGCAAAAGACCTATTCTACGGTAAGCTAGCAGGTTTCTCTGAACCAGAGCAAAAGCGTAAGATCATTGGTGGCGCATTTATTGATGTCTTTGATGAAGCGGCTAAGGAAGTGCAAAAGGAACTACCAGCTGGTTTGGAAGTGAAATGGTTAGGTCAAGGAACAATTTATCCGGATATTATCGAATCTATTTCCGTAAAAGGTCCATCGGCAACAATCAAATCACACCACAATGTGGGCGGTTTACCTGACTTTATGAAACTTAAAGTCGTAGAGCCATTGAAGACGTTGTTTAAGGATGAGGTAAGACGAGTAGGAAAGACATTAGGGGTTGATCCTAATATCTTGGGTAGACATCCTTTTCCAGGTCCAGGCTTAGGTATTCGTATTTTAGGCGATATAACGGAAGAAAAGGTACGGATTTTGCAAGAGGCTGATGATATATACATTCGCAATCTAAAGGAAAGTGGATGGTACGATAAAGTATGGCAGGCAGGTACGATCTTTCTTCCTGTTCAATCCGTTGGCGTAATGGGCGATGAGCGTACGTACGAACATGTTGTTGCTTTGCGCGCCGTAGGCTCGTTAGATGGAATGACAGCCGACTGGATTCACTTGCCATATGATTTGTTAGCGAAAATTTCAAACGAAATCATCAATCATGTTAAAGGAATCAACCGAGTTGTTTATGATATCAGTTCAAAACCACCAGCAACGATTGAGTGGGAATAAAATTCTTACTGGTTTAGGTATTATCCTAGCTTTGGGCGCTTGTTCGCCCAAAACTACGGGTGTCCTACAGTCTCCGGGCCATCAGGGTGGAATGGTGAGCGGACAACCCGTAAAGAAAGAAGATAATAAGTCTACCTCAGCACATAAAGTAGAGTTAACGAAGGAGGAAAGAGAGGCGAAGTTTATCGCTGAAAAACGATCGAAAAACAACAGTATTACACTGGTACTTCCTTTTCAGTTGGATAAAGTGAATCCGGCAGCTCTTTCAAAAGCTGATGTTACACGTTCTTCGATTGCGCTTGACTTTTATCAAGGCTTTCAGATGGGATTGGATGAGGTGGCCAAGCAAGGAAAGTCTTTTGTGCTTGATGTGGTTGATTCTCGGGATGACGAATTACATAATAGCCGGATTGCAAATTCATTGGATGTCCGTGGGGCATCGTTGATTGTTGGTCCCGTGTATCCAAAAGAGATACGTTCCTTTGGTGAAGGCTTGGTGGATAAGTCCGTGTTACAGATTAACCCTTTGGCAGCGTCACGTGCTACGGATTATAATTTGTCCAACTTAGTATCGCTGACGCCATCGATAACGATGCATACCCGTGCCATGGCGAGCCAGATGGCGCGCGACGCTGGGAGTGGGGATGTGTTGATTATTTACAGTACGGGAGATGCTGATGGAAAACAGTTTTTGACGGGCTTCGCAGGTGAGATTCGTAAAGTAAAACCAAGTGCACAAATTAAAACAGTTTCTTCTCTTGCGCAGTTAAATGAAGCAATGACTACGACCGGTTCTAATTTAATTGCGGTCGGAACAACCGAGAAAACGGAACTACGTTCTTTTTTGAGCAATTTAGATAAGAAAGTGAAAGAGGGATACTATACTTTTAAATTGTATGGACACCCGCTTTGGGATCGTATCGATTTTAGTGGTTTTGAAAATTTTGAAAATTACAGCCCGATAATTTCCGCGGAAGCACATATTAAATCTTGGTCTAGTGCGGTTAAAGATTTTAGAGAAAAATATACCGCTTCGTTTGGAGTAGCACCTTCAGATCATGCTTTTAAAGGTTACGATGTAGCGCGTTACTTTGGTAATTTAATGGCGAAGTATGGTGCGGATTATGCGAACCATGTTACGAAAGAAAGTTATGACGGAATATATAGTTCGTATAACTTTGAGAAGAATAACACAGCAGGCTATCTTAATAATGCCGTTTCGTATAAAGTATACCGCGGCAATACCTTTCAATTGAATTAATGGCGGAAGTAAATCCACGTCGAGTTGAGTTGTATGTTCGTAATTTTGAGCGTGCGCTCGAAGAGTATACTGCTGAAGAACCCTTCGCTCGGTTTTTAACACGTTTTTTTAAAGAAAATAAACAAATGGGATCATCCGATAGACGGATGACCTCCCGTTTGTGCTATAACTTTTTTCGCCTGGGGCAGGCTATCCCAACAGCGGAACCAATGCAGCGCTTGATTGTTGCAGAATTCCTATGTGAATCAAGTAGTCCTATTGTTAGCCTATATGAACCCGAATGGCAAACGGTGTCTGGCGAATCATTGGAAACCAAGATTACTTTTCTACAAGGTTTAGGAATAGAGGTTTCTCAGACGATCTTCCCGTATACAGAAAATCTTTCCGCGACGATTGAACCGACATATTTTTCGTTAAGCCATCTCATTCAGCCGGATTTGTTTATTCGTGCAAAAAAAGCAGAAGTAGAGCAGGTAGAGCGTGCCTTACTGAAACATAAGATTTCTTTTTTGCGCGAAAGTGATACAGGGTTCCGATTAGCAAACGGCAGCCGTTTGCAGGATGTGCGCGGTATTAAGGGGCGTTATGAGGTGCAGGATTTATCTTCTCAGGAAACGATTAACGCCTTCCAGATATCGGGAAAGGAAAGTTGGTGGGACGCCTGTGCCGCATCGGGTGGTAAATCGTTGATGTTACTGGATATGTATCCACAATTAGATTTGCTCGTATCCGATATACGCTTAAGTATCTTGCGCAACTTGAATGAACGATTTGAGGAAGCTGGCGTCAAGACGATGGCTTATCGACAAAAGATTATTGATCTGACAGGCGATGTATCCGCGATATTGGGAAGTGAGCAGTTTGATGGCATCTTGTTAGACGCACCATGTTCGGGCTCGGGTACATGGGGACGCACGCCTGAAATGATACAACAATTTAGTGTCGGTAAGATTAAGCACTTTGCTGACCTACAGAAAAAAATAGCACGCAATGTGGTCCCTTATTTAAAACGTAATGGTACCCTGATCTATATAACCTGTTCTGTT
Organism: Sphingobacterium psychroaquaticum; assembly: GCF_004421025.1. Taxonomy (NCBI): domain Bacteria; kingdom Pseudomonadati; phylum Bacteroidota; class Sphingobacteriia; order Sphingobacteriales; family Sphingobacteriaceae; genus Sphingobacterium; species Sphingobacterium psychroaquaticum. Next base: position 1,677,212 of record NZ_CP038029.1, read on the forward strand.
TTTAGCGATGAAAACGAAGCTGTCGTTGCCTACCTAGAAAAAACATTTGGCCTTGTCGTCGAGGAATCGCGAACAATTAACGGTTACACAAAACGAGCGGATAGCATGTTTGTGGCCCGGCTCAGGAAGATAAACTAGTCACATTTGTTGGGAACTACCAAGACCGGACAACTCGCTTTACGAATGACGGACTCGGATACACTGCCCGAAATAAAATGTTCAAATCCGGTTCTTCCGTTGGATCCGATGATAATGAGATCGGCTGCCCATTGTGTTGCAGTTTCTAAAATTTCGTCCCGTATGTTCCCCACTTTGTTGAACGTGAATACTTCATTCGCGCTGTTGAACTCGGCCGCCAGCTCATTTAAATATTTTTGCGTTGCCTCGAGTTGTATCTGTGCTACTTCAGGTACAATGATGGGTTGCTGACCCAGTAAAGGATCGGCGCCATAGCTGGCAGGTGAGGTCGGAGGAATTACAGTGATCAGTGCCAAAATGGAGTTAAACTCTTGGGCAAGGTCTTTTGCATAGGCAATTGCCTTTTCTGTGCATGGGCTATCGTCCACCGCAAGCAGAATTCTATTAAATCTGTTATACTTCATAATTACAACAATTTTAAACTTATCTTCGTATGTACAAAACACGTACCGATTCTTTATTGTTTTATGGATACTATGGATATACTGTTAGGACGTTGTAATTTAACTGTTGTGCCACTGCGGGCTGAAGCATCTCATCGTAGTGAGATGGTAAGTCAAGTGTTGTTTGGTGAAGAGTTTGTGATACTTCAGGAGGAAGCTGATTGGGCTTTTGTGCGCTTGCATGATCCTGTCTATGAAGGATGGATCCAAAAAGGACAATATGTTTCTCTGGAGCCGATGCCTGGAGGGACAGCGTCCTTGATCGAATCGTTGGTTGTTGATGTCGAAGGTGCTACAGCCCGTACAGCGGAGCGTGTGGTCCATTTAGTTCCCGGAACGAAGATTATGATTAATGATTACCGGGCTACAACAACGGAATGGTTCGAGATTGAAGGCAGGCTACGGAAACCCACAATTGACGATTTTGATGTTGAATTAAAACGACTTATAACACATTATAAGGACACACCTTATCTATGGGGGGGGCGTTCCGATGCAGGGATTGATTGCTCGGGGCTTACGCTGGCTTGTTATCGTCATTTTGGGATTGATCTCCCACGGGACGCTTATCAACAAGCAGAATTAGGCGAGGTCGTTGATTTTCTACCTGAGATAAAAGCGGGGGATTTGGCGTTCTTTGATAATGCGGATGGAAAGATTACGCATGTTGGTATTATGCTGGATGCTGAAACTATTATACATGCCTCCGCTCGGGTACGTATCGATAAAATGGATTCCGAAGGTATCTTTAATAAAGAGTGGAATCGGTATACGCATAAGTTACGTATTGTTAAGCGTTATTGGTAGTTGGTAGAGAGTACAAAGTATAGAGTACTTTGTACTTGCTATTTACGACTAATTTAGGAGGGCACGAGCCAAAGTCTCGCGCCAGCGATGGGAGGTTCGTTCTTCGGTGAAACCTTGTTAGTCCTTCGATGACGCTAGGTTAATCTTTCGGCGAGGACTGACTGAATTTTCTCGCGCTGTGAGGTTGAGCCTGCAACGATGTTTGGTTTAGGTTTTAGCATAATCGTCATCCCGACAGAGGAGGGATTTACGGACCTTACACGTACGTGCTTGTTTTTTTATGAACGATGAATATTGAATGATGAATAACCCTTTTTATATATTACCCAGTAGTCAATTAATACCGGTATTGACGACCACAGTTCCAGATCGATTTTTAGTGGAGGAGCAAACCATGGAAGAGATTCGCTTCGCTGTCCAGGGACTGCAACATTATATGACAGGGAATCTGTCGGAGGCTGTTGCCTGCTATAGCGAAGCGATTGAGCAATTTCCCACATTGCCATTTTTCTTTGCTTGTCGTTCGATCGTCAATGAAGAGTTAGGCGATAGTGAAGGGGCCTTTTATGATTATCAAGTTGCAAAGAAAATCGATTTTAATTATCATATCTTTTTAGAATGGGTAGAGAATAAACCAGCCTTCGCTACAGGAGACTCCACTATTTTTTCTGATTTAAAATCTTTGTTGGACGCGGCATTACATTCGGTTCAGCAGTTTGATTATGCGCATGGGCTAGCACTTTATAGCGATGCTGTTGTTCGGTTTCCAGCGGAAGTACAGGTCCTTGTTTACCGGGGCGCGCTATACATGCGATTACTACAATATGATCTTGCCTTAATGGATTTCAATGCGGCTATTGATCGGGACGCTACTTTATTTCAGGCTTTTGTATCGCGGGCAAAGCTGTATGTTGCGATCCGCGAACATGATTTAGCCCTAAAGGATTTTGGAGTGGCAGTGGCTTTAGATCCGGAGAATAGTTTAGTATATGAAGAGCGTGGGAATTTCTTGATGGAAATCGGAGCATACGAGCGTGCTGTTGCGGATTTCGATAAGTTGACAATGTTGCTCCCGGAGGATTTTTATGTCTTTGCACTGCGGGCTGATCTTTATGAAAAAATGGAAGCGTGGACGGAGGCCCTAGCAGATTATGATCGCGCAATTACGTTTAACCCATATTATGCAGATTTATACGCTTATCGGGCGGATATAAAGGATCGCTTGGGCGACCAGAATGGAGCAGAAGAAGATAGACAACGTTTTGCTGCGATAGAAAATGATGAAGATTAAAAACAAAGCCCTGTCTACAAAAAGACAGGGCTTTGTTCCTATTTCTTAGATTGGTCTACGGCACAGCCGCATCCCTTATTACATCCGCCCGCTTTACCTTTACTCGGAAACAAGCGCTTTACCACAAAATAGACGGCAACAATAAAGACTATTGCTATAATAATATATTGTATGGTTAATGTATCCATGATATTTTTATTTTAAGAATTGATACGCAAGGAACGCAACGATATACGCTAATCCCGTCATCATTCCTGTTTGTATTAGTGTCCATTTCCAAGAACCTGTCTCGCGCTTCATTATGGCAATTGTACTCATGCATTGCATTGCGAACGCATAAAACAAGAGTAAGGATACTCCCGATGCCAAATTGTATGCTGGCAGCCCTGTATTTCTGTTTATTTCAGATTTCATCTTTGTGAGCAAGGTTTCTTTTTGGGCATCGTCCTCAATATCTACATCTTCCCCTAGACTATATACCGTCGCCATGGTGGCAACAAATACCTCACGCGCGGCAAAGGATGAAACAAGACCGATACCCATCTTCCAGTCGTATCCTAAAGGCTCTACAATAGGTTCAATACCCATGCCAATGTAACCGAGGAAAGAGTGTTCTAGTTTGTATGATGCAACCTCTTCGGCTAAATGATCCTCACCAATTGTTGGGTTAGCCTCGAGGATATATTTCTCCGGATTGTAGAATTTGTCGTTCGGGCCGAAACTTCCAAGTACCCACAATACAATAGCCATTGATAAGATAATCTTACCGGCACCAAAAAGGAAGCCAGAAGTTTTATCCCAAACATTGGTTACTACATTTCGCCAGTCTGGCGCTTTGTATGATGGTAATTCAAAGATTAGGAAAGAACGGTGTTTTGTCTTGACTATTTTACTTAAGATCCATGCCGATGCTAAGGCAGCGACCACACCTAATACATAGAGTAGGGCCAGGGTTAACCCTTGGATTCCAAAGCCTAAGAAGGTTTCATTCGGGATAACGAGTGAAATTAAAACGACATATATTGGTAAGCGTGCTGAGCAGGTCATAAATGGCGTAACCAACATCGTAATCAAGCGTTCTTTTGTGTTCTCGATATTACGCGCCGACATGATGGCCGGTACGGCACAGCCGATCCCTGACATCAACGGAATTACGGACTTACCGTTCAGTCCGTAAGGACGTAACCAGCGATCCATCAAGAAAACAACGCGGCTCATGTAACCCGTTTCTTCCATTAAGGAAATCAGGATAAATAAAATAGCAATTTGCGGAACAAAGATGACGATACCGCCAATACCAGATAGGACACCTTGTGTAATAAGGTTTGATATTGGTCCTTCAGGCAGGATACCTGCCACCAGATCTACTAAACTGGCAAAAGATTCGTCAATCCAGTCCATGATGGGGGTCGCCAAGATGAAGACCAATTGGAAAATAATAAGCAGAATCGCAAAGAAAACAATATACCCCATTACTGGATGAAGTAAAAGCTTGTCAATTTTATTCGTTTTAGTCAAGTGTAGATTTTCTTTGCGAACAGCAATTTCATCTATCTCTTTATCAATTTGCTTGTTTCGGGAAATAGATTCCCACCGTTGGAGATCATTTGCTGTAAATCCGTGTGTGCTTCTGATATTCTTAAGAGCAAGGCGTTGGTCCGCTGATAGGAAGGAAACATCCTCTTGCGCCAAGTATTGCCACGTCTGATACTCCGTCTGTAATGGGAAGAGCTTTTTGGCTTCCTCAAGCGCTGGAACGAACCTGCTATCAATCGTAAATTTGCTGCTATAATAGCCCGGACGTTCGTCAAATGCTTCGATCAATTGGTGTATACCATGCCCGTTTCGCGCATCGGTGGTGTATACTTTTGTGTTTAGGTATTGTTCAAGTTTTTGGTAATCAATCTCTAAACCTTTGCCTTTTGCTTCATCGATCATATTGATCACAAATAGCGCCGGTACACCGAGCTCACGTGCTTGCTGATATAAGATAATTGACCGCTTGAGGTTGTTGGGCTCACTCACGACAACAACTAAGTCCGGGTGTGATTTATTTTCTTTATTTCCAAGGATTTGGTAAACGATATCTTCATCGAGCGATGTTGGAAATAAGGTGTACGTTCCAGGTAAATCGATAATCGAATAGGTTTTTCCATTAGCTTTAACGGTACCTTCTCTTTTTTCAACGGTAATACCTGGGTAATTACCAACATGTTGGTTTAACTTTGTAATACGATTAAAGACGGATGTTTTTCCGACATTTGGGTTGCCTAACAGCGCGATAATGGGATTACTCATAGGGAATTTTTTTCAACTAAAATATGATAAGCTTCAGATTTACGAATAGCTATTAATGTGTTTGAAGTATGGATGTGAAGGCCGATAGGTCCATTAAAAGGAGCTTTGTGTTTGATCTCTACAAGGCAACCTGGAAGCAGGCCCATCTCTAGAAATTTAGAAGGTAATTCGGTGGCGTTTACTTCGCTAATACGGGCACATTCACCAATGGTAAGGGTATCTAGACTGAAACTTTTTTGCATTTTTTCTGTTAAAAAAATTATAAAATCTATATTCGGGATATATTTGTTGTCTTTGCTTCAAAGATAGCTAATTTAGATTGATTCTACGTTTAAATGTTGTCACACTTTTGTTTTAATTAAGAAAACTATGAAAATTGAGGAAGAGATAAAGGTAAAGAGTTTTAGTAGTGATTGGCAGCGCGCCTCAATAAACATTATGTATACGGGGAATTGGCTGAACTTGATTCTGGAAAAACGTGCCGCTAAGAAGCAAATTACTTTGCAGCAATTCAATGTTTTACGAATTTTGCGCGGACAATTACCTAACCCGTCAACGAATAATTTGTTGAAAAATAGGATGATAACCAATACGCCTGATATCTCTCGCTTAGTCGATCGAATTGTGGCTAAAGGATTGGTTTCTCGGTGTAAAAATAAGGAGGATAAGCGTGCTGTGGATCTCTTTATTACGGAAAAAGGGTTGGCTTTATTGGAGGAGATTGAGGACGATATGATGCTGAATGATCTTTTACCACAGAATTTATCGGAACAGGAAGCTTTTCAGCTGAGCGAGTTGCTCGATAAATTCCGTGGTTCTATACCGCCAGAGGAGGTTTAATATCTTTTAATGATCGTGATCATGACCGTGGTCGTGATCATGGTTATGCTGTTCTTGCTGATGGTTATGCCCATCATGACCGTGACCGTGGTCGTGGCTATGCCCTTCAAAAAGGAAGTTTGAAAGCGAGACCAATACGCCGAGGAGCACGGCGATCATTTTCTTTTTATTGAATTTGTGATGGTCTGCTGAACCTGATTCGAATAGGATGGTAGTCGAAATATGTAAAAAGATACCTATAACGATTGCCATAATCTTATCAAAATATTGTGATATATTACCGATATCTCCTTGACTTATTCCTTTACTGGTTAAGAAACCCATGGGAGTCATCGCGGCAAAAAGAAGGATGAAAAAGCCGATTTTCCCTTTCGTTAGTTTTGTATTGATCAGTAAACTTCCCAAAGCGAAGGCTGCCGGAATGTGGTGGATAGCAATACCAAAAACAAGCTCTGATTGATGTCCTGCCGCCAGTGGCATTCCTTCCAGAAAAGCGTGCAAACACAAACTAACCATGATACCGATAGGGAATACATTATGATCATGTGCGTGTAGGTGTCCATGCTCTATCCCTTGTGAAAACTGCTCCAGGATTAATTGAAATAAGAATCCACCTAAGATGTATAAACCAATAATTTCGGGACTCGTATTGTTGCTTAAATAGACATGCGGTATAAGGTGTAGTACTGTAATACTGAATAAATAAGCTCCACTGAAAGAAAGTATTAGTTTCAATAGATTTGTATTGTCGCGTTTGACAAAGAAAACTGCCAATCCGCTGACAAGAGCAGAAACAAATAAAATAGTTACGATTAAGAATGAACTCATGATGTTGTTATTGGGGGAATATCGTTAGCAAAGAAGCTTGGGAAAAATCTCTTAAATAAATAACCAGTGCCTAAGCCAATAAGAATGCCTAATAGGGCTCCACAGATTACATCGACAGGGTAATGTACACCCACGTATATTTGTGAAAAACTTATCAGGGAAGCCCAAGTGATACAGAGCCATAAGGCGTGTTTCCATCGCCTTCTAAACAAGGCTATCCAGAAAAATGCCATAGCAAAATGATTGGTCGCATGGGACGAGGTAAAGCTAAAGCCGGAACCACATCGAACACGTATATTGACATGTTCTTTAAATACTAAATCATTACAAGGTCTAACCCTTTTTACATTCTTTTTGATCAGGTGCGAAGAAACAGCGTCTGATAACGCAAAATTCGTCAGGGTGAATGCGACAATAATAATTCCCATTTTACCATAATGCTTAATAAAGAAAATTATCAAGAAGAGGTATAGGGGCGCCCATGTGTATGGATTTCGAAGAATAGGTAAAAGCCAATCAAAAAAAGGATTACTTAATCCTTGGTTGATCGCTAAAAATACCTCTTGGTCAAAATGTATTAACTGATTCAGCATAAATTCTCTTAATGTTTGTCTACTTCAAACTTACATAAATTCACTTTTATGTGCAATGTAATAATGCCTATATACGAGCGCTTATCGTTTTATCCCCTCTGCTTGCAATCCCTTTTTATTGTGATTATAATAAAGGGAAAATTCAGCTGGCGTAAGGTAATGAAGTAAATGAAACAATGTTGCAACAAAGATAGTATTTTTTTTAACACTTACACAAACGGTAGCGTATAATTTTCTTGTTTATATCCTCGGTATTGTATTGCGTATACAGGCAAATTTATCTATGTTTACCCTATAAATATTGAATCATGACACTTATAAAATCGATATCCGGTATTCGGGGAACGATAGGTGGTCGCGCTGGTGAGGCGTTGACACCCATCGATATTGTGAAGTTTACAGCAGCATTTGGGAAAATATTGATGCAAAAAACGGGTAATACAAAAATTGTGGTGGGCCGTGACGCGCGTTTATCGGGCGAGATGGTTAGCAACCTTGTTGTAGGAACCTTGCAGAGTATTGGTGCGGATGTAATTAACCTTGGATTGTCTACAACGCCAACGGTGGAACTTGCTGTTCCCCTTGAGGAGGCTGCGGGTGGAATTATTTTGACAGCATCTCATAACCCTGGTCAATGGAATGCTTTAAAGCTTCTTAATCATAAGGGTGAGTTTATCAATGATGAAGAAGGGAAAGAAGTATTAGCTTTAGGTGAAAGTTTGGACTTTGACTTTGCTGAAGTAGAGGCATTAGGCGTAGCGCGTAAAGATGATAGTTATTTACAAAAACATATTGACGCTGTTTTGGCTTTACCATTGGTGGATCGCGAGGCAATTCGTGCTGCTGGTTTCAAAATCGCCGTCGATGCAGTAAACAGTACTGGTGGAACTTTTATTCCGGCTTTATTGGAAGCTTTAGGCGTAGAGACGATTTACAAAATCCATTGTGAGCCCAATGGTCATTTTCCACATAACCCGGAACCACTAAAGGAGAACCTGACGGATTTATCTGCGGCGGTGTTAGAACACCAGGCAGATTTGGGTATTGCTGTAGATCCAGATGTTGACCGTTTGGTCTTTATGATGGAAGATGGTGAGCTTTTTGGTGAGGAATATACATTAGTGGCGGTAGCGGATTATATCTTAGGGCATACCAAAGGAAATACAGTTTCTAATTTATCCTCTACAAGAGCGCTGCGTGATGTGACCATTAAACATGGTGGGGCTTATTTTGCTGCCGCGGTAGGCGAAGTGAATGTTGTGACAAAAATGAAGGAAGTGAATGCGGTGATTGGTGGAGAAGGTAATGGAGGTGTTATCTATCCTGAATCGCATTATGGCCGTGATGCATTGGTTGGTGTGGCTATTTTCCTTACACATCTTGCTAAGTTAGGCAAGAAAGTCTCGGAATACCGTGCGGAGTTACCGCAATACTTTATGTCTAAGAATAAGATTACGCTTACACCTGACCTCGATATCGATGCTTTGCTGGCTAAGATGGAAGAGAAGTATAAGCAGGAGCAGTATACCACGATCGATGGGTTGAAGATTGATTTTGCAGAAGAGTGGGTACATTTACGGAAATCGAATACAGAGCCGATTATTCGTATTTATTCCGAAGGACCGACGGAAGAAGCGGCAACTAAAATAGCACAAAAGATAATGGATGATATCCAAGAAATTATTGGTTAAAAAAGCGGACGGCTACCCTAGGGTAGCCGTCCGCTTTTAATATTTTACCACTTCCAGGCTAGAATGCGAATAATCTTGTTTCCATGCTGCATCCCGATCACTTCCACCTTTGCCGCTTTGTTATATTCTAATACTGCAATTAACGGTTTCAAATTGTCTTTATCAGATATTAGTGTGGTGATCCAACCGAGCTGGTTTTTAAAGTTCATGCTCTCATAAATCATCGTACGCACAAATTGGCGTTCTCCGCCTTCGCACCAAAGTTCATTGGGATGACCTGCAAAATTTTGTACGGTATGTTTATCCGGACGCTTATTTAGGTTGTTAAATTTCTTTGATGTTTTTTGCCAGTTGTCTTCTCTGGATTTAAAGAAAGGAGGGTTACACATGACGGCATCAAAACGATCAGCTTTATTTAAGACACCGTCAAATATTTTCTTGTTATCCGGTTGGAAACGAAGTTCAATTTGTTTTTTTAAACCGCCATTAGATTTCGCAATAGATTGAGCATGGTTTAGTGCCGACTCATCAATATCAGTCCCTACAAAGCTCCATTGGTAAATCCGTTGCCCCAGGATCGGGTATATACATGATGCTCCTGTACCGATATCTAAAATACGGACATCCTCACCTGTAGGAATCTGCCCCTCTTTTTCCGAGGCCAATAGATCCGCTAAGTAATGGATATAGTCCGCACGCCCGGGAATAGGAGGGCATAGGCTATTCTTTGGTAACGTCCACTGATCAATTTTGTAGTATTGTTTAAGTAAACCTTTGTTCAGTTCTACTACGGACGCTGGGTCGGCGAAATCTATCGATGTAGTTCCTGCTACAGTTTCCACAATATAATCCTTCAATGCAGGATTAATACGAATTAGTTTTTGAAAATCATAACCCGTATTGTGTACATTTCGCGGGTGCAATTGTTTTTTCTGTTCGGTACTACGCATAATAGCTTTTTTCTTAGCTTGCAAAGTTACTATTATTCTACCGGATACAAGACGATGCACACAAACAAAGCATTCTTTCCGAAAGATTTGATAGTTTTGCAGGTACAGCTATGGCAGATTTCGATATTAAAGATTTTTTAGATAAAAAGGTTGAACAGTTTAATCAACCCTCATTTATAGCGCACGACCCAATTTGTATCCCACATCTATTCACTAAAAAGCAGGATATTGAGGTGATGGGTTTCTTTGCTGCAATCTTGGCATGGGGGCAACGGAAGACGATTATCAATAAGTGTAAAGAGCTTATTACGCGTTTTGACGGTGCGCCTTATGATTTTATGCGGAACCATCAAGATAGCGACTTGAAACAATTGCTCGGTTTCAAACACCGTACCTTTAATGATACGGATCTGCTATTTTTTGTTTCTTTCTTTCGTGACCACTACCATCGTTTTGATAGCTTAGAAGATGCCTTTTTGTTGGGCAGCCAAGTGGAAACGGGTCGTCCCTTTATGGAAAATGCCCTAAATGAATTTAAGGCGTATTTTTTTTCCCAACCGGACTATCCGATTCGAACACGTAAACATATTAGTTCACCGGTTCAAAAGTCAAGCTGCAAACGACTGAATATGTATTTACGATGGATGGTGCGAGCGGATGATCGTGGTGTTGACTTTGGTTTATGGAAGAGAATCCGTCCGGCAGATCTGGTATGTCCCTGCGATGTACATGTAGAGCGGGTCGCACGCCAATTTGGGTTGATTACTGCCGATAAGCTCCATTGGAAAACTGCGTTGGAACTTACCGACAATCTAAAGGCCTTTGATCCGTTGGATCCTGTCAAATATGATTTTGCACTCTTTGGATTAGGCGTGGTTGGTGAGTTGTAAACGCGCCAAGAGGTCTACCATCCGATTGGAATAACCGTACTCATTGTCATACCAGCCGACCACCTTTACCAAGCCGCCGACAATCGATGTTAATTCCGAGTCGAAAACACAGGAATATGGGTTATTGATAATATCTACGGATACAATTGGATCCTCGGTATAGTATAAGACATTCTTTAGTATACCATTCGCTGCTTCTTTAAACTTTTCATTGATCGCTGCAACTGTTGTCGGCTTGTTCAACGTACAGGTAAAATCGGTGAGCGATCCATTTAGAACAGGCACACGAATTCCAGCACCACCAAGATTTCCTTCCAAATGCGGGAAAACATTGGTAATGGCCTTGGCTGCGCCCGTGGTCGTCGGGATAATGGAAGAAGAGGCGGCACGAGCTCTCCGTAAATCGCGATGTGGCGCATCATGTAGGTTTTGATCCCCGGTCATGGAATGTACAGTTGTGATGTATCCATCCTTAATACCCCAGTTTTCATCCAATATTTTTACTAATGGAGCGACATTATTGGTCGTACAAGAAGCATTCGAGAAAATAGACGTATGCCAATCAAAATTATGATCGTTGATTCCTAGGACGATTGTAGGGACTTCCTTGTCTGGCGACGGAGCGGATATAATGACCTGCTTTGCTCCGGCGTCGCGGTGCAATGCCGCTTTGGCTTTGCTTGTAAAGAAACCGGTGGATTCAACAACGACATCTATTGCTAGAGCAGCCCACGGGAGGTTTTCAGGAGCTGATTCCCGAAATACTTGAATAGCCTTTCCATCGACATAAATATGTGCATCATCGTGCGTGATTTCTTTTTCAAAAGGACCGTGAACCGAATCATACTTTAGTAAGTGTGCCAGTGTTTTGGTATCTGTCAGGTCATTGATGGCTACCACCTCGAGCTCTGTTTCCAATCCGCGGCGGTATATATTACGTAAAGTGTTTCGGCCAATCCGACCGAAACCATTTATAGCAATTTTCATTATTTTGTAAATTCTGCTAGCACGAAATCAAGAGGTTTTTCACCATCCCAGTTGCTCTTAAGGGATCCATCAGCACCATAAACGTAGTTCGCTGGAAATTGCTTTGGCACATGGAATTTCTGAATAAATTCCTGATTTCTGTCGTACAATACTTCAATATTGGGTTTGTCTACAAGTTCTTTTCCAAACGTATCAAGGAAGGAAGCCATAAGCGCAGGATCATTCATCGAAACGAAGTAGATGTTTACGTCTTTTATCTTACTGTAGTTTTGTGCCAAGTTTGTTGTCTCGTGTTGACAATGACCACAGCTTGGATCAAATAAGATAAACACAGAGTTTTTGTTTTTTGCGATATCCTCGTTTGTAAAGCTTATACCAGACTTCACCTTATAAAATTTAAATGCCGGAATTTGAGCTGCTGCTTCGGACGCTAGGGGCGGGGCTTGAGGTGTTTTTGTCGCACCTGCTGCATGCGGGTTTTCAGCTGTCGCAGGTTGGGTTGTTTCTTGCGTCTCTGTTGCCGCTTTCTCTGTATTACTGTTCGATTGGCAAGCGGTTAAATTAACCAAGCCGCAAAATGCAATAGCACTAAATATATATTTCATTCCAAGTATATTTTATAAGTTCAAAATTAGCTAAAAATAGGGGAATCATATGTATGAAATGATTTAATGATGATAAAATGAAATAACCTCCCTTTAAAAGCAGAATAGCTCCCATTTGGGAGCTATTCAATATACTATAACAAATTGTAGTTTATGTTAGGGCGTTACCACTTTCGCCACTTCTTTTTTCTCTTCTGTGATGTGTTTTCCTCTTCCAAGGTCATACACAGAAGGAGCAGCTAAGATGATCGACGAGTATGTTCCCACTACGATACCAATTAAGATCGCAAATGAGAATCCACGAATAACATCACCACCAAAGATAAATAATACAACAAGCACGAAGATAATGGTCAATGATGTGATCACCGTACGGCTTAACGTTGTATTGATAGCGTGATTGATGACATCACCAAAGTTTTTACTGTGTGCACCTGGCTTATTCAAGTCTTCACGGATACGGTCAAATACAACCACCGTGTCATTTACAGAATAACCCAATACCGTTAAGATAGCAGCCACAAAGTGTTGGTCGATATCTAAAGAGAACGGTACTAATCCATCCAATAAAGAGAATAGACCCAACAAGATAATACCATCGTGAACCGTTGCAATAGCAGCTCCGACAGAATACTGCCATTTGTGGAAACGTACTAAGATATATCCGGCAATAATCAAGATAGAGAAAATACCAGACCAAATTGCTCTGTCTTTAATATCAGTCGCGATAGACGGTCCAACTTTTTGAGAAGATAAAATCTCATGCTTGTTGCCTGATATTTTAGATAAACCAGCGTTTAGCTTGTCTAATACCTCTTTATCAGCTTGATCACTTGTTTCTTCGATATGGTAAGTCGTTGTTACGCGTACTTGGTTCTCGCTACCAAAAGTTTTTACTTCTGTCGTTGATTTGAATGTTTCATCTAAGTGTTGACGAACTTCTTCCAAATTAACTGGCTTTTCGTAAGCAATGGTATAGGTACGTCCACCTTTGAAGTCTACACCTAATGTAAATCCTTTGGTGAAGATCGAAGCCACACAGATAATTACCGCTACAACAGATATCGCGTAAAATACTTTACGTTTTTTGATAAACTGGAAGTTGGCATTTTGTAAGGTGTTTGCTGACCAAGGGAAAGAAACAGATATCTTCATATCCTTATCTAACATGTATTCGAAAATCAAGCGAGAGATAAAGATTGAGGTAAACAATGATGTAATAATACCGATCATCAACGTCGTTGCGAAACCTAAGATTGGTCCACTACCGAAGAAGAAAAGAACTAAACCAACCAAGAAGGTTGTGATTTGCGAATCCAAGATAGAAGGCATCGCATGTTTGTAACCATCGGCGATTGCTTGGCGGATACCTTTACCTAAGCGGAGTTCCTCCCGAATACGCTCGTAGATAAGTACGTTGGCATCTACTGCTGTACCCATTGTTAATACGATACCGGCAATACCAGGGAGTGTCAATACTGCACCTAAAGAAGCCAATATTCCCATTAAGAAGAATACGTTGAACAATACTGCAATATTTGCTGCAATACCAGCACGGTTGTAATATGCAACCATGAAGATCATAACCACGATAATACCGATTACCGCAGAGTTAACCCCTGCATCGATCGCAGCTTGACCCAAAGAAGGACCTACGATCGCTTCTTCAACAATTTTCGCAGTAGCTGGAAGACGACCTGCTTTTAATACGTTCGCTAAATCTTTTGTATCCTCAATAGTAAAACTACCAGAAATCTGTGAGCTACCATTCGGAATCTCTTCATTTACGGAAGGAGCGGAGTAAACAACACCATCTAATACGATCGCGATTGCTTCTCTATTTTGTGCTGCTTGTGCTGTAACTTTTCTCCACTGACGTGCACCGTCTGTGTTCATTTCCATAGAAACAACAGGGTTGTTCTGTTGGTCAAAGTTGTCACGAGCATCGGTTACAACATCACCTGTCATAACAGCCCCCGTTTCTGTACCGGATAGTTTAATCGCATAAAGCGATAACATGTTTGGTGTACGTTGTTCTGGTTTAACAGCCCATAAAAGTTTTAAGTTTCCAGGGATGTTTGCTTTTACTTCCGGACGGTTTAAGTAAGCGTTTACACGCGCTGTATCTTTTAGGTTAGCGCTACCCACCATTGGGCCAGGCAACAGCTGTGGCTGACCATTCTGCTCCATATAAACAGCTGGGTTCAATACACTGAACAAGGGGTTGCTCGCCGCTACTTCAGGGCTAACGGCAGTTGAGTCTTTCTTCTCGTTTTTACCGGCACCTAAATTCGCTAATAAATTGTCATCTTTTTTCGTTGTATCCGTCGCAACACTATCTTTCTTAGCTGCTGCTGCTGGCGCATTGGATTTTAAAGAAGAAGCAAGTAGGTTGTTTACATTCTCTAAAAGCGGATATACTTGTAAGTTACTGTGTGTTTCATAGAATTCTAGCTTCGCTGATCCTTGAAGTAATTTACGAACACGAGCTTCATCATTTACACCCGGAAGCTCAATAAGGATACGGTTTGTACCTTGTTGAATCTGGATGTTAGGCGATGCTACACCAAATTTATCGATACGTGTACGTAATACTTTGTATGAGTTTTGGATGGCGTTATCCGATTCTTTACTCAAGAACGAACGAACCTCATTGTCAGAGCTTGTCGCTTTGATTAATGAAGAGTTATCTTTTGTTGCGAAGAAAGAAGCTAATGGTGTACCAGCACCTGAAGCTTTATATTCATCAACAAAAAGCTCTACCACACCTTTATTGACAGATTTGCTTTTCTGTACAGCACTTGTTAACGCTGCATTAAACTTTTCGTCCTTTGGATTGTTTGCCAAGTTTTTTATTAACTCGTCCAACGAAATCTCCATTGTAACGTTCATACCACCTTTAAGGTCTAGACCTAAAGCCAGTTCGTGTGCTTTGGCTTCGCGGTACGTAAATTTAGCTAGTCCTAAATTGTACACCTCTTCACCTGCCATGGAATCTAAATACGCTTTTTCTTTGGCCATATCGCCTTTAGCGTAGTTAGCAGCATCGCTTTCTACTTTACGTGTAACAAACGTAAATGATAGGGAATAGAGGCATGCTATTGACACCACTATTACCAAGAATTTAATCAGCCCTTTACTCTGCATTGTCTCTATTCGTGTGTTTATTTGATATAGTTTAAATTTTACTCGATTTTAAGCTTAATAATATGTAGCCAAGATTCGCAAAGGTATAAAAATTTTGTAGAATGAAAAGATAATTGACAATGAATCCAAATAAAACCCATTTTTTTTGTTAAGGGGCTTTCTTTACGATTTTCGGAGTGCGGTGGAACGGTGGGAAATAGGGAGGTGAATGCCTATGTTGGGGAGCGTGTAGGGCTATAAATGAAGAACGGTCTTACCGTTATAGGGTAAGACCGTTCTATACATTCTGATACGGTTTATTTCAAGATATATTTAATACCGAAAGTGAATCCGTCACCATTGAATCCAGAATCATTGTTCAATCCTAAATATGGTTTATAGTCTAAGTGTAAACCGAAAGGAATTGTAGGGATTTTGTATTCAAGACCTATTTGCGGACGTAAACCGATGAATACTTTATCATCTACGTGTTTTGAGGTAACGAAACCTAATTGTGCACCCACACCAGCATACCATGCTAATCCTTCTGCGCCTGGGATTAATTTTTCATATTGCCAATCACCGCCAACAGAAATCCAATTGTCACCGAAAGCTGCTTGGAACTGTGCTGCTGTTGTTGATTTCAAAGCAGTTTTGTATTGTATACCTACATTTGCGCCATCGCTGCCATCAAAAACAACACCTAAAGCAGATTTGAAAGGTGTTTGTGCTTTTGCTTCATTTAAACCAACTGCAACCGCAGTGATTGTCATTAGGGATAAAAATACTTTTTTCATGTTTTGTAATTTTGTAATTTTTGATTAGTCGAGTATCGATAATAATCTTGGGATGCCTTTGTACAAATAGCTTGCCAAAATTTTTTTGAGGAAAAAATGTTTCTTGATAATAATCTGAATGTCATTCTTTAATAAAAAGATACTTTGTTTTGATTATTTGTATAATTTTCGTAGATTTGCCTGGCAAATAGAAACTCCAAACATATTTGCCCTATGCAGTTAGACCCACAAAAATTCGTAGCCGAAGGCCTTACATACGACGACGTTTTATTAATTCCTGCTTATTCAGAAATTTTACCACGTGATGTCGATACGAGTACAAACCTGACCCGAAAAATAAGATTGAATATTCCTTTAGTATCCGCGGCAATGGATACGGTTACTAGCGCTGATTTGGCGATTGCTATTGCACAAGCAGGTGGAATCGGTATGTTGCATAAAAACATGACAATCGATCAACAGGCCGCTGAAGTGCGCAAAGTGAAGCGTTCCGAGAGTGGTATGATTCAAGATCCAGTAACTTTATTGGAAGGGTCTACAGTAGGGGATGCTTTTAAAATCATGAAAGAGCATAAGATCGGAGGTATTCCAATTATTAGTGCGGAAAGTAAATTGGTAGGTATTGTGACCAACAGAGATTTACGTTTCCAGAAGGATATGACGAAGCCAATCAATGAATTGATGACGAAAACCAATTTGGTGGTAGCGCCAGTTGGTACAGATTTGATTCAGGCAGAAGAGATTTTACAGAATCAGAAGATTGAAAAACTACCTGTCGTTGATCAGAATGGTACGTTAAAAGGTTTGATTACCTTTAAAGATATTCAGAAGTATAAGCATTATCCAAATGCAGCTAAAGATAGCCATGGCCGTCTTTTGGTTGGTGCAGCAGTAGGGGTTACTGCAGATACATTGGAGCGAGTGGAAGCGTTAGTAAAAGCTGGCGTAGACGTGGTAACAATTGATACGGCACACGGGCATTCGAAAGGAGTGATCCTTAAACTTAAAGAAGTAAAAGCAGCTTTCCCGGAATTGCAGGTAATTGTAGGAAACATTGCTACAGGTGCTGCAGCGAAAGCATTGGCTGAAGCAGGAGCAGATGCCGTGAAGGTTGGAATTGGTCCTGGTTCGATTTGTACAACACGTATTATTGCTGGGGTTGGAGTACCGCAATTGTATGCTGTTTATGAAGTAGCGAAAGCGTTGAAAGGTACAGGTGTTCCATTGATTGCAGACGGCGGGATTAAACAAACAGGTGATATTGCTAAAGCTATTGCCGCTGGAGCAGATACGATCATGGCAGGTTCTTTGTTTGCAGGCGTAGAAGAGGCTCCTGGAGAGACTATTATTTACGAAGGCCGTAAATTCAAATCTTACCGTGGCATGGGCTCGTTGGAAGCAATGGAGAAAGGATCCAAAGATCGTTATTTCCAAGATGTGGAGGAAGATATTAAGAAATTGGTGCCAGAAGGTATTGTTGGAAGAGTACCATATAAAGGAACACTTGCTGAAGTAGTGTACCAGTATATCGGTGGTTTGCGTGCATCAATGGGCTATTGTGGTGCTGCGACAATTGATAAGTTGAAAGAAGCACAATTTGTTCGTATCACGGGAGCGGGTTTACGTGAGTCGCATCCACATAATATTTCAATTACGAAAGAAGCGCCAAACTACAACAGTAGAGGTTAGAAGTGTTTTATTGAAAATTTATTCAAAAAAAGCACAACAATAAATAAAATATAACGTTATTAACTTAAACGATAGATTTAAATATTCATAATTTAGGTTAATAATTGGTTTGGTAACGTCTGGAGCTCCCCGCCCAGACGTTCCTTTTTTAACAAACTCTTATTTTTCTTTCTCAAAGATCTTCGCACGTATAAATTCATAATTCATCCGGGCAATCTGTAAGACTGATATACCTTGTGGACATTCTACTTCGCAAGCTTCGGTGTTGGTGCAGTGTCCAAAACCTTCTTCATCCATAGCATTAACCATGTTTATGACCCGTTCTGCTCGTTCTTCTTTTCCTTGCGGCAGTAAGCTTAGGTGACCTACCTTGGCGGAGGTGAACAGTGCGGCGCTACCATTCTTACATGTCGCCACACAGGCGCCACAGCCTATGCAAGCGGCCGCATCAAAAGCGGCTTCTGTTGTTTGGTGCGTAATAGGGATCGCATGCGCATCTGGCGCTTGTCCCGTATTTGTTGAAATATACCCGCCCGATGAAATAACGCGGTCGAGTGCCGAACGATCTACACTCAGATCTTTGCGTATGGGAAAGGCTCCTGCCCGGAAGGGTTCAATGATAATGGTATCATTGTCGGAGAAGGAACGGATGTGTAATTGACATGTTGTTGTATTTTCTAAAGGACCATGGGCAATGCCGTTGATCATCATACCACATTGTCCGCAAATACCCTCCCGACAATCGTGATCAAACGTAACCGGGTCTTCGTTGGCCAAGATGAGTTGCTCGTTTAAAATATCTAACATCTCCAAAAAAGACATGTGCGAATTGAGATCGTTTAAGGTATATGTTTTTAATTCACCTGCTTGTTGTTGGCTCTTTTGGCGCCATATTTTCAATGTGAGTTTCATAGCTTTTACTTATTTGTAACTTCTTACCGTCGGTTTGATGAATTCGAAAACGAGCTGCTCCTTATGTAAAATCGGTTCTTGAGAGAGACCATTCCAACCCCATGCAGAAATAAATTGATACGCCTCATCATTGCGCATCGCTTCGCCTTCCTCCGTCTGATATTCCTCGCGAAAATGCGCACCACAAGATTCATTGCGGGTTAACGCATCATAGCACATCAGTTCGCCAATTTCTAGATAATCTGCAACACGCCCAGCTTTTTCTAATTCAATGTTAATCGAGTCTACATCCGCGGGGATTTTTACGTTTTGATTAAAGTCAGCACGAAGGAGCTGAATCTCTTTAATTGCTTTCTCAAGGCCCTCCTTATTACGACTTAATCCGCAGTAATCGTACAGGATTTTACCGACAGTTTTATGGTAATAGTCCACCGTTTTAGTACCTTGGATACCCGCTAGTTGGTGAAGTTTGGCTTTAACCTCCTCCTCCGCTTTGGCAAATGCAGGATTGTCAGCATCTATTTTTCCGGTATGTATTTCGGTGGATAGATAGTTGGCGATGGTGTACGGCGCAATAAAATAACCATCAACGGATGCCTGGAGCAAAGAATTTGCGCCGAGACGGTTCGCGCCATGATCCGCAAAGTTGGCTTCGCCTAGCGCGAATAGGCCTGGGATTGTGCTCATCAACTCATAGTCTACCCACAATCCGCCCATAGAGAAGTGAGCAGATGGAGATATCATCATAGGCTCTTCGTAGGCGTTGTATCCTGTAATTTTGAGATACATATCGAAGAGGTTTCCATATTTTTCTTTAATCTTCTCGATCCCCTGTTCCTTAATCGCTTTACTAAAATCGAGATAAACCGCATTCTTTAAGGGGCCAATACCAAAACCGGCGTCGATACGCTCTTTGGCCGCGCGGGAGGAAATATCGCGTGGAGCGAGGTTTCCGAATGAAGGGTAGCGCCGTTCCAGGTAATAATCACGTTCTTCCTCTGGGATCGTATTTGGCGGACGTTCTTCATTTTCCTTCTTAGGTACCCAAATACGACCGTCGTTCCGCAAAGACTCTGACATGAGTGTCAGTTTGGATTGGTAATCGCCCGATTGAGGTAAGGACGTTGGGTGTATCTGTATCCAGCTTGGACTGGCCATTAATGCGCCTTTCTTATGTGCGCGCCAAATAGCGGAACCGTTGCAACCCATCGCTAATGTGGAAAGATAGTATATTTTGCCATAGCCACCTGTCGCGAGGACGACGGCATGGGCGGCATGTCTTTCAATTTCGCCTGTATCCAGGTTACGTGCTATAATACCACGCGCTTTGCCGTCAATGAGTACAAGGTCCAGCATCTCGTGACGTGCAAATAATTTCACAGACCCTTTATCGACCTGACGCATTAACGCTTGGTAAGAGCCTAATAGTAACTGCTGCCCCGTTTGACCACGGGCATAAAAGGTGCGGCTTACCTGGACGCCACCAAAAGAGCGGTTATTGAGATATCCACCATATTCGCGGCCAAAGGGAACACCTTGTGCGACGGCTTGATCTATCAGGTTCAACGAGCATTCTGCCATGCGATATACATTAGCCTCACGTGCTCTAAAGTCACCTCCTTTAATGGTGTCTACAAACATACGGTAGACACTGTCGCCATCATTTTTGTAATTCTTTGCTGCGTTTACACCTCCCTGTGCGGCGACGGAGTGCGCTCGACGAGGGCTATCTTGAAAGCAAAATGATTTTATATTATACCCCATTTCACCTAAAGATGCGGCGACTGAAGCTCCGGCAAGCCCTGTTCCGACAACGATTACGTCGAGTTTTTTTCGGTTTGCTGGGTTTACCAGCTTGGCATTCTTCTTATAGTTTTCCCATTTCTGCTCTAACGGCCCATCAGGGATTCTTGCGTTTAGTTCCATAGTCATAGCGTATTATGAAGTGAAAAATATGTAGATAGGCATAAGTGCAAAACCTGTACATACCACCACAGAAAATGTGATACCAATATATTTTACCCACCGTACATATTTGGGGTGGTATAACCCGAAGGTGCGTGCAGCACTATAAATACCGTGAATCAGGTGGTAGCAAAGAGCAATCATGGAAATAACATATATAACCACATACCACCACTCTTGAAAGGTTGTGACCACAATTTCGTACAGGTCTTTCTGCCCGTTACTATCTAAGGGGGCATGTCCAAATTTATAGACGTACCAGAAGTTTTTGAAATGGATAACCAGAAATATTAAAATGATGGTGCCTAAAATGCCCATGTTTCGGCTGTACCATTTACTGGCCCGCTTGCGCCGATCTTGCTGGTATGTGGTACCAGCTTTCTTGTTCTTTATCGTGATAAGGATAGAGTCGATCAGATGGACAATAATACTCAGGTACAATACATAAGAGACCAGCTTTATCAATGGGTTGTTCGATAAAAAATGAGAGTACGCATTAAATTGAATACGCGCATTCTCAGGGGCCATGAAAAGCTGTAGGTTACCCAAGAAATGAATGGTTAAGAATAGACAGAGGAACGCTCCTGTTAGCGCCATGATCATCTTGCGTGAGAGTGTTGTTAACATAACTTTTCTTCTTAATAGTAACCGATAACTTTCATCCATAGTCCACCAACTCCCATGTATATTACGAGCAGGACAATACCAATCATGAGTCCGTTTATCCACCATGATTTTAATTCAACATAACCACTTCCGAAGAAGACGGGAGCAGGACCGTGACCATAATGGGTCAGGACCCCGTAGATAGATCCCATAAATCCCAACATCATAGCAAGCAACATTCCAGGGATTCCCAATGACACACCTACGCCAAGTAGAGCAGCATACATGGCTGCCACATGTGCTGTTGCACTAGCAAAGATGTAATGGCTGAAGAAATATACCAGTACAATAACAGGAAAAGCAATAGACCAGCTGAGCGTGCCAATCTCCTTGCGCACAAGCTCACTAAACCAACTCATAAAGCCAAGTTCATTAAGCGAACTGGCCATCATGACCAGTACGGCAAACCAAACGATGGTGTCCCAGGCTCCTTTTTCAGATTTAATATCTTCCCAAGTGAGAACAGAGGTAAGCAGCAGTATCGATAACCCCACGAAAGCCGTAGTGGTGGCGTCAATAGATAACTTATCACCAAAAATCCATAAACTCAAGAGTACAGCAAAAGCAAACAACATAAGCCATTCGGTCACTTTCATTGGTCCCATCTGGCGCAGTTTGTCTGCCGCCATTTTAGGGGCATCTCCTGTGCGTTTTAATTCTGGTGGATATATTTTATACATGACCAATGGGATTAAGAACAGGGCCAGTAAGCCCGGAACAATACCCGCTGCCGCCCATGACATCCAAGAGATGTCGATACCCAGGTCGGCTGCAAATTTTTGACACATTGGATTACTTGCAGTACCTGTCAAAAACATAGAGGAAGTAATCAGGTTCATATAATAACTGGTCAAGGTTAAGTATGATCCCAGTTTACGATGGGTTGCTACCTGATCTGGGACCGAGCCAAAGTTCATGGCCATGGATTTCATAATCGGATAGATAATACCACCGCCACGTGCCGTGTTACTCGGAATAGCAGGTGCTAAGCAAAGGTCTGCAAGGCCTAAACCGTACGCAAGTCCCAAGGAGCTTTTTCCGAACAGACGAATAAAGATGAAAGCGATACGGTCACCTAAACCTGTTTTAATAAAACCACGAGCAATAAAGAATGATATTCCAATCAGCCATATCACTTTATCCCCAAAACCACTTAAGGATTTTACGATCGAAGCACTTGCGTTGCCAGGGGCAAGTACTTGGGTTAAGGCTGTACACGCAATAGCGAGCATACACATTGTCCCCATAGGGGCAGCTTTAAGAATGATTCCGATGATGGTGGAAGCGAAGATGGCAAAAAGGTGCCAAGCTTCTACTTTAACACCTTCGGGAGCAGGAATTAACCAGAGAATAATCGCAATCACTAATGTGATACCTGCGTTGCGGATGTTAACTTCTTTCATATAGTATATGTTTGGTGGTGTCAATTTATAGCCTACTCTGTACTTGGATAATAAACAAGTTACCGTTGTAGGTGGTGGTGTTGCTTATTTGATGCTTGTAGCGGTCTATTTGTAGCCCCAGTTGAATACGAGCACCGTAATTTTTTAAGAATTCAAGCCCAACCATAGGCGTGTAGGTTTGCCGTGGATTGGAATTGAGATGAAAGTTATTGTCGAAGTATTCATATCGGCATGATGCTTCGATCGAGGTTAAGTTTTTATACTTGATATCATAGCGGAAGTTGGGAAGGACATATACGCCTCGCATACGGTAGTCTATAAGTTTCGATGGGTTTTCTGTTGCGCTATACAGGGCATGGTTTATGGCCTGCTTTCCTTCCACCTGGACGTCGAACGACCATTTTGGTGATAGAGGGATGGTGCTCGTTGCATCTACACCCCAGGCCCAAACCTGTCCGGCAGGTGCAGAACCTACACCTGCATTAGCACCGAGATTTACCTTGTATTTTTTAGAAACCATCGCGACGGTTCGCGCGAGATATTGTTTGCCGCTGTTGTTGTCTTGAATTTGATTTTTACCATTACCGTTGACAATGGATAGGGCATATTGGAAAGGCATATTTCCAATTTCTGCTACACCACCGGCCGAAATTCCTAATTGAAAGCTTGTCCATCCATTTTTTCCAAATTCACTGTATTGGTTAGACCAATCCAGTGATTTAATAATATCCACGGGGTAAGTCTCCTCGATACCGAACCAGGGCCTAAACTGACCGGCGGTAATACCCAGGTAGGGTCCAAAGGAATATTTGATGTAGGCATTTTCCAGTACTCTGGTTTTGGGGTCGTTCTTGAAGTCTGCTAAATTTACTAGGGCAACGACCTCGGTACGCTTGCTGATTGCAGCCTGCACCTGTACACGCATATATTTAATGGAAAAAGCATTGCTTGTAAGCTTTCCCTCACTGTGGTGAAGTCCCGTTACATCGACGTCTTTAGGAAGACTTGTTGTGAATCTACTCTGGAATAATCCTTTGAATTTAAAGGTTGGGTAGTTTTCGAAATCCACCCCCCAAGTACTGTCGGGAACCTGGGCATAGGTGTTTATAGCCAATAAACTTAAGCCTAAGGTGAATAAATAAATTAAGACGCGCTTTTTCATATAGGTAAATGGATGGTTGTTCATATATTCCTCCTGTATAACAATAAAAATTTTAAAAAGTTTTCGAAGGAGTTAAAGATATTTGTTGCATTTATCCATCATGGTAGCCTACATTTTCAATTTTCATATCTTTAGCCTGTAGGAATCAAAAAAGTAAGTGGATGAGCAAGCCCATTATAACGCATTTTAGGAAATATATTTCGATCGATGAGACGGAGGTTAACGAAATATTAAATTTTTTCAACACCGTCACCGTATCTAAAAAAAGTAATCTGTTGTCGCTGGATATGGTGTGTCGAAATCATTATTTTGTAGAATCTGGTTGTCTTCGCCTGTTTTATATAGATCCAAAGGGTGCGGAGCAGACCGTTCAGTTTGCCCTGGAGAATTGGTGGATCACAGATTATGACGCGTATGCTAAACAGAAGAGGAGTTCCTTTATGATTCAGGCGGTGGAGGAAACGACCGTGCAAGAACTTAGTTTTACCAATCAGGAACTGCTGTTGGAGCGATTTCCAAAATTTGAACGTTACTTTCGCCTTATATATGAGCGAGCGTATGCCGCATCGCAGTTTAGGACGCGATATTTGTATGATTTTTCCAAAGAGGCATTTTATAACCACTTCAATACGAATTTTCCAGAATTTGCACGAAGGGTGCCTCAACAGTTTCTAGCTTCCTACTTGAATATGACACCCGAATACCTTAGCGAAATAAAAGCAAAAAGACGTTCTTAAACCAGCTTAAGTTTTTTGAACTTTTCTCCCTTTACCTTTGTTGTATACAAAAAAAAGGAAATGGAAAAAAGAATTGATTTACAGGAATTACAACCTAACGGTTATAAGTATTTATTGGGATTGGATCGGTATGTACATAGTAGCGATGTGTCCCATACCCATCTGCATTTGATATACATTCGCGCCTCCCAAATCAACGGCTGTTCGTTTTGCGTGAGCAAGCATAGCCTCGATGCATTGGCTGATGGTGAAAGTACACAACGTTTATTTTTAACGAGTGCCTGGCGGGAAACAGATCTCTTTAGTGAAGAAGAACGTATAGTACTGGCCATGACGGAAGAGATAACGCTTATTCATCAAGATGGTTTAACAGATGCGACGTATTTGTTGGCTGTGGAAGCATTTGGCGAAGTATATGTGAGTGCGTTGATTATGGCTATTGTTATGATTAACGCCTGGAATAGAGTGGGGGTAAGCACACGGTTAAAGGTGGAGAAGGTGTAGCTACCTTCTCCTGCTATTCATTTAATAACGCTTGAAGCTGGTCCAGAAAGAGCCCAACATGCATTCCATCTACTAGCGCATGGTGTACATGTACGGAGATAGCCATGGTTTTTCGGTCTCCTTCAGACACGACTTTTCCTACAGAAATTTTGGGACAGCTATCTGATGTCGAATATCTACGGGCATGTGATAACCCTGTGAAATCGATCCATGGTAAGGCCGAAAAGTGTATGAGGTTTTCGTCAGAATCGGATGTAAATAAGGTGTTTGTGTTTTTTACCTTATCTATTTCTTTATTTGCGTTTGCGATAAAGAGCTCTTCATCCTCTTCGTAGTCTATAATGGCAAAACCGAATGTTTCGTTCGCTCGACCTATCGTGGGAGAGATTGTTAGTTTTTCGAAACAA
This sequence comes from Sphingobacterium psychroaquaticum, assembly GCF_004421025.1. Classification (NCBI taxonomy): domain Bacteria; kingdom Pseudomonadati; phylum Bacteroidota; class Sphingobacteriia; order Sphingobacteriales; family Sphingobacteriaceae; genus Sphingobacterium; species Sphingobacterium psychroaquaticum. The sequence continues at coordinate 1,703,001 of NZ_CP038029.1, forward strand.
TATGGTTGCTCTTCTATAATTCGATATCGAAAATTCTCGATCGCGTTAGCTGCTTGAAGCACGCGGTACAGATAGTAGAGAAAAAAGGATTTATTCTGCGCTTTGGCGCGATCGTACGCCTGTGTACAGTCTACCTTTGATATGATCCCAAAGAATGGTTCTTCGAATGTAGAGAAAAAGAGGTACTGCTCGCGCCGCGACCAACTGTTGATGTCTATGATATGTTTTTTCATTTAGTTATAGTAGGTGATTAAGTATATTTTCTATTTTGTTGATTTTTAAAAAATTATGTTTGTTGTTGATTTCCGTATGTTCCTCATGAGCCCAAGTGATTTCATATGGTATATGTGCCGCAAACCCACCAAGTTCCAATACCGGAAGCACATCGGATTTGAGGGAGTTTCCCAACATAAGGAAGTGTTGCGGCAAACACTTTTGCTGGGTTAATAGCTTACGGTAATCGTTTGTTGTTTTATCACTCATAATTTCTACATGTGAGAAATATTCTTCCAGACTGGAATTACGTAACTTCCGTTGTTGATCCAAGAGGTCACCTTTTGTTGCTACAATAAGGTTATAGCGCCCCTGTAACGCTTTTAAGGTTTCTAAAACACCGTCGAGGAGCACCACCGGTTGTTGTAGGAGGCTATGTCCGATTTCTATGATACGACTAACGATGTTTTTATCGGTATACGGTCCAGTTATAGCATGAGAAGTTTCAATCATGCAAAGTACGAAACCCTTAACACCATATCCATACAGGGGAAGATTTTTTATTTCTGTTTTTAATAATAACGCAGAAACTTGATATGCCGGCAGATAGGTGTCTAGTAGTTCGCAAAACTGTTTTTCAGCCTCTTGAAAGTAGTTTTCATTGATCCATAAGGTGTCATCCGCATCGAATGCGATTGTTTCTATTTTATCCATCGTCGTTTTTATCATATACTGTCGACAAAAGTCAATATCTTAGATTGCATAATAAAGGACATTTGTCCCGATGACATCTATGATACGTACGAACGAAGATTTTCTATCTTATGCCAAGCAGCTTTACGATGACCAATCGCGTAAAGACGATATTGTCATAAAGCATTATTCTAAAGGTAGTTTACTACTTATGCAAGGAGAAGAGCTGACGCGGGTTATGTTTATTTGTCGTGGAATCGCAAAAGTTTTTTTTAGCGAGGAAAATGGAAAGCAATTTATCCTGGAGTTTTTAGGGAAGGGAGAGGTTATTGGAGAGATTGAACTTCTTCGAAATATTAGTTGTCTTTGTTCGATCGAAGCTATGACAGATATTTCTGTCTACTCTTTTTCTCTGCCTTATTTTAGATTGCTGATCCAAACAGATATGCAGTTAAATAATATGTTACTTCAGGTCTTTGCAGAACGCATAATTAACACTTCAAGCAGAGCTTCATATCAACAGTTGTATACCGTTGATCATAGCTTGTCTAAATTGTTGGAGTTTCAGGAAAATCACCAACTAGGAATTACCAAGGAAGATATGGCGGCGTATCTGGGTATTACTATTCGTACGCTCAATCGTTCACTTCAAAAAATTGGGAAAGACATTAAAAATATCGGATAGACGGTCTGCTGGTTAAGGGAGAAAATTCCCAAGGAACGGAGGACAGAATAATTAATAAACCAATACTATACCAAATCGTCATGGTTTTGAATTTTTCAGCCGACGTGCTCTTTCGTTTGGCTTTAGCAGACCCGATGGTCACCACAACGACCGCTATGAGCATCATCAGGCTATGCTCCATTCCGAAAAAGCGGATTTCACGCATCCGCACACCTTCTTGAAAATTTTGTATAAAATAGCGGACGATTGGGCTGATACTGTACAGCCATAGACCTAATATTAACTGAATATGTAGAATTGTTGCCGTCCAGTGCCGCAAGGCATTATCGGTTTTGGTATATTCCTTTTTATGACGCCAAGCATAGTACCCGCGAACGATTGCCACGAGAAGAGCCGCTAACACAAACCAGCGTATCCAGGAATGTAAAGGTAAGAGATACGTAAACATTATTATTTGCTTTATCGGCGCTAAGGTAGGAATAACTATAAAAGTATTGGGTATAAACGATGTACTATAATATCGTGTTTAGCCTATGAAGTATTACCTGTAAAGTATTATATTTATTGTTGATTAAAGAAAACTGACGCTTTATACGAAAAAAATAAATTAATGGACTTCAGAGATTTAACCTGGCAGGTAGAACAATTTGCTCAAGCTTATCTTGAGAAAGGCCAAAGTGCACCGTATTGTTTTCACGATAGAACACATACACAAGGTGTTGTAGATGCGGTCAAGGAAATGGTGGCGCATTATCAACTAAGTGAAAGAGAAGAGTTTATACTCGTTGCTGCCGCTTTTTTTCATGATTTAGGGTATCAGAATGGAGGGGCTTCGGGACATGAAAAGAGGAGTGCAGCCTTGGCGACCGATTTTCTTCAATCTTTATCGGTAGATGTCGAGATTCAGGAAGCCGTAGCTCGCTGTATTTTGGCCACGCAGATGCCGCAGGCCCCGAAGGGTCTTTTGGAGGAGATTATTTGTGATGCAGACCTTTTTCATCTAGGGAGCTCGGATTTTGACGTACGTAATAAGTTGATGCATCAGGAAATCGAAAAGGTGAATGGTCATAAAGTGGATAAGTCTCTTTGGCGTACTTTTACGATCCAACTGATGAAAGATCACCGATATCATACCGCGTATGCGATTGATAAATTGAGTGTTGGTAAAGCAGCTAATCTCGCTGCCTTGCTCAAGAAGCAGAAAAAGGACGAAGGTAAACAAGACAAACCCCAGCTGAGCGAGCGAAATGGAAAGCCGGAGCGCGGTATTGAAACCATGTTTCGCATTACATCCTCTAACAGTCAGCGTCTGAGTGATATGGCCGATAATAAAGCAAATATCCTACTAACGGTAACCTCAATTATTCTATCGTTGGTGGTATCGGTATTGCTTCGGAGTTTGGATAATAATCCGCATCTCATTTTTCCGACGATATTGTTGATGGTCGTTGTCGTGACGGTTATGGTTTTTGCTATTTTGGCGACGATTCCTAAGATTCCTGAAGGTCGGTATACGGCTGAAGATGTCGAAAATAAAAGTGTAAACTTACTTTTCTTTGGTAATTTTTATCGTATGCCACTATCAGACTATAAACGAAGTATGGAGCGTGTGATGGACGATAAGGATTTCTTGTACGGTATGTTGACCAAGGATGTTTATTCGCAAGGCGTGGTCTTGGGCCGTAAATATCGGTTGTTACGGTACGCCTACGGGATTTTTATGTTTGGTCTGGTCGTTTGCGTACTTACTTTTGTGGTTTCTATTTTAACATTAGGGAAGTAATAAAAAGGTTGTTTCTGTCTTCTTGTTGTTCGCCAAGTATCGAGTAGATAAATGGTGAAAAACTACATGACGGTTAGATTGTTGAATGAAGTAAACAAGTTATCTATGAATATTTTTTTAGTGCCATATATGTTTGCTGTAACGCTGCTTTTTCAGGGCTGTCAAATGCAAACCAAAGAGAAGGGTGAAGGAGGGAAAGACAAGCAAACGCAGTCACAACCCCAGATCGGCGACCAGATTCCTTATAATTTGAGTGATCGGGTAACGTATGCTTTACCGCCAATTCTGGATGAGATTTCGGGTCTCACTTTTGTGGGGGGAAACGCAGATGTAGTCTATACGATACAAGATGAATCAGGTATTGTATATGTGTATGATTTGAAGAACAGGAGAATGGATCATGAGATACCTTTTGCTGGCAAGGGAGATTTTGAGGATATTGCAAATGATGGCAAGCAACTCTACGTGTTGAAGAGTAATGGCGCGGTGTATAGCTTACCTATTGATAAAAAACATCGTGCTAACGCAACAAAAGTATATGAAGGTTTACTTCCGAAAGGTGAGTATGAGTCTCTGGCTTACAATTCAATGTTAAATGAACTTTATGTTTTATGCAAAAGTTGTAAGGTAGATCAAAAGAAAGGACAGGCTACTGGCTATCGGTTAACTGTAAATACCGATGGCACCTTGACATATCGGAATGAATTCATCGTAGATTTATCTCAGGCCACGACAGTTGACGAGAAACAACGACGTAAGTTTAGCCCGTCTGCAATGACATGGCGTGCTTCGACAAATGAATGGTACATAATTTCATCCGTCGATAAGTTGATGCTGATTACGGATGCTGATTTTAATCCGAAAGAGGTTGTTCGCTTTTCGAGAAAGGACTATGAACAACCAGAAGGGTTGGCTTTTGATGGTGCGGATAATTTATACATAAGCAGTGAAGCAGGCGATACAGGACAAGGTGTTATTTATCAGCTTAAACCGACTAAATAATGCGCAGACTGTTTACATGGATACTTCTGTTCGGTACACTGGTACTTTCGGCGCAAGAAAAATTGGTTCAGCGCCTTATTCTCATCGGAGATGCTGGTGAGATCAATGTGAAACAGTCGGCAATCCTGGAAGCGGCTGCCCAGATGACTGTTGCGAACAAAACGGTCGCCTTTTTTCTCGGGGATAATATCTATCCGGTAGGAATGGGCTTAGAGGGCGTCGAGCGGGAGGCTACGGCGGCTCGTTTACAAGCACAATTTACGCCGTTCCGAAGCAAGGAAACGCCAGTATATTTTATTGCTGGTAATCACGATTGGGATAAATCGGGAGTCGATGGATTGAAGAAAATTCAAGAGCAGGAGCGCTATATTCAGGAATTGAATGACCCCGGCCTGCATTTTGTACCTCAAGCAGGCACAACTGCTATTTTTGAACTTTCTCTAGCTGAAGATCTAGTCGCATTGTTATATGATAGCGAGTATTGGTTGTTTCCTTATCATGAAGACGCGGTTCAGGCAAGGCTTGAAAGTGATCGCAGCGTATTCCGTGCCGCTCTCGCAGAGCGCATTGCAAAAAATGAAAACAAAACGCTACTCTTGTTGTCTCATCACCCCATGCGGTCTTATGGCGAGCATGGTCTTTCCTTTTCATGGAAACAACACATATTTCCGTTGACGGCTAAATGGCCAGTTGCATATGTGCCGCTCCCACTTGTTGGCTCTTTATATCCCCTGTTGCGGTCTACAGCTTTTAAAACAGCAGAAGACCTCAAACATCCTTTGTATAGAGGGTTGACGGATGCCGTTACAAAAGCTGCTGGCGAACACCGCAATCTACTATATGTGTCGGGACATGATCACGGTTTGCAATATATCGAGGATGAAAATTTTAAACAAATAGTGAGTGGATCAGGGTCTAAAAGCTCGCATATAAGGAACAGTAAAGACTTGCTTTATAAATATGAAAAACAAGGATTCTGTATGCTGGATTATTGGGAAAATAAGAACCTTACCGTGACTTTTTTTATTTATGAGAATGGTAAGGTGCACCAAACTTTTGAATATATTATTGCACATCAATAAGGTTAAGAGAAATGAGGTGGTGTATCGAAAGTAAGTGACTAAGAAAGTAGAATTATGCTAATCAAGAGCGTAGCAATAAATAGCAATATTAAAGAAACCTTAGGCTTGGAACAGCGTTTATCATTAATGCCGTTTCAACGCTTTTTATTAAAAAATATAGCTGATCCGGTTCAGCAGAGTAACATTATTCCTAAACTTGTAATGGAATATTTGGAAGGTGTTTTGATGGAGCGCGGGGAACCGACTCCTGAAAATTTATCGGAGTTTACAGATGTTTTTGGATTGATTCATCGGTTGACAAATAGTATTACGAATCTGGATGATCGCTTTTGGGGCTTGGCCTTTCCTGTTCCGGATAAAGCATTTTTTGGACGGGACACTTTTTATGACCTACTCGATAGCGATCTGACGTTGCTGCCCGATAGCGGGGGAGCCCCTTTTTATCCCGATATAGCCTTTACGAATAAACTGTTGTACATTCTTGTCTTGGAGCGCTTTTATGGGATCAAAGGAGTTGACTCCAATATGCGCTATGTTTATTTTAAGCATGGTGTACCACAATATGTGGAACTGAAAGTCGATTTTTCCTTTGTGGAAGTCGCCTTAAAAGGTGAGCTTCCCAGATTAGATTTTAGCTGTCTCCGGGATAAAAATGTGGAAGGGTTTGATGATATAGAACCGCTACTTTCTTCCATTAATCTCGAAGCTTTTAGTTTTACGGGTATCTCCATCTTACGTTTTGTGGATTGCAATCGGGAGCAGGTTTTTAATAGAGTGCAACAAATTGTAGCCGATCTGAGCCGGTTTGAAAAGCAATCCTTCCATCGGGATGTCTCGAGTATTTTGTCTACGATGGTGGGAACGACTGCTATTTCCCATTCTTTTTTTCCTGTTTTGGAGTTAAATGGCTTTCCTATCCTGAAGTCAGATTTAGTGAAAGACAGTATCTTTTTTGGAGAATTGATATTGAAGGAACGCGAAAAATGTCAGAGTGGAATTTTTGATTACTTGAAAGCCCCTTATACCATTTCCTATGGTGTGGAAACAGGGATGGACAGTTTTGATGAGACTTTAATAGCGCATTTAAAGCAGTTGAAACTTGCCTCATACGTGTGTTTTCCTTTACGGCATAATGGTGACCTGGTCGGATTTTTGGAGCTTTATAGCCGAGATTTAAAATTTGATAATGAAAAGGTGGTAAGTATTGCGCCTTATATGCCGATGCTAACTTTATTGGCTTACGAGCTCGCGGTCGGCTTTAAAGCAAAGTTGAATCAAGTTATACTCCAGAATTTCACCTCCCTGCAAGAGGCCGTTCAATGGCGATTTAATCAGGTGGCAGCCCATTACCTGTTGGAACCAAAGCTTGAAAAAATTCTCTTTGAGAACGTGTATCCACTCTACGGGGCCGTTGATATTAAAAATTCAACTTTACTACGCAATCTGGCTTATAAGAAAGATAGTTTATACCGTATTAACCAACTGGATCAAATCCTCAGAACAATCCCAGTTCATCGTGCTACAGAGCAACAGTTTATGATGCGCTTGGAACATATCACACAGTGGTTGAATGAGGGGTATATAGATAAGTATCTTGTTGATATTTTATCTTTCTTTCAAGAAGAGGTTCCTGTTTTTATGGATAATTTACCGCTCGATAACGCCGAGATACAGGAATTACGCGATATGTATCGCGAAGGTGAGGATATCGTTCGTGGAAAGAACAATCGTTTCGCTATGGCCTTTGAACAGTCCTTATCTACACTAAACCAGATGATCAATAAGGAGCTGACTACATTTAACCAATATATACAGGATCGATACCCTTCATATTTTGAAAAATTTCGTACCGATGGGGTGGAGTATGATGCGTATGTTGGCCAATCTATTACACCCGCGAAAGTCTTTAATGTGGAATTGCTGCGAGAGTTTAGGAAACAGCAAGTCATATCGATGGCAGAAATCGGACAACAGGCGCACGCGATTATTGATGATCTGCCCATTGCTTTGGAAACAACCCAGCTCATTTTTATTCACCCCAATCCGATTGCCATAAGTTTTCGACAGGATGAACGCCGTTTCGATGTGGAAGGTGGATATAATATCAGATACCAGATGATTAAAAAACGTATTGACAAGGCGCTTATTAAGGATACGAAAGAAAGATTGGTCCAACCGGGATGTATTGCCTTGGTATATGCGACAAGACGTGTAGAGGAAGAGTTGAAAGGTATTCTGAAGGAAGTTCATGAAATGGGACTGATCGGTGCAAATATTGAGAGTCTCGTGCTGGAGGAATTACAAGGTTTGAATGAATTACGTGCATTGCGGGTTCGTATAGCTGGATTTGGACAAACAGCTTTATTCCGTTAAATAGATACAAAACTATGGACAAATGTTTCCGTCTTTTCTGTTTGTGGTTTTGCTTCGTTTCCGTCGCAGCCGCGCAGCAAACCGATAGTATTACCACTATAATTGCCGCTGAATATGATCAAGTTGGTGCCACGCACCGGTTTTGGTTAGGCGATAGTTATCGAAAGCTATATAATACGCCGGTCAAGATGCGTGTAGCAGATTTGAGTACAGAAAAGGGAGGTTTAACAGTCATCAAGCTTGGTGGGGGGATGCAAACGCAGTCCTTACGGATGGTAGACCCGACCGGCCGTGAATGGGTTTTGCGTTCTATTCAGAAGTTTCCAGAACGAAGTTTGCCAGAAAGTCTGCGTAAAACAATTGCAAAAGATATTGTTCAAGATCAGATTTCTATCGCGCATCCTTTTGGAGCGTTAACAGTTCCTCCATTTAATCGTGCACTGGATATTCCGCATGTTGTGCCGGAGCTTATTTATGTTGGAGACGATGCGCGACTAGGAGAATATCGTGATATCTTCAAAAATAGGCCATACATGTTTGAAGCGCGAATGCCTTTTGCAGATGAGAAGACGGATAATACGGAAAAGGTTATCCGTAAGTTACAAGAAGATAATGATATTGAGGTCGATCAGAAGCTTACTTTGCGGGCTCGTTTTTTAGATATGCTCTTAGGGGATTGGGATCGACATGAAGATAACTGGCGCTGGGATCCCGAGAAAGATAAAGGGAAGAAGATTTATACACCTGTACCACGAGATCGAGATAAGGTTTATTATAAAACTTCAGGTGTTTTCCCTGTACTTTTATCTTACCAATGGCTGAAAGCACACTTACAGCCCTTCAGTCCGCATATTCGTAATGTGGCACACTGGAACTTCAATGCCCGGCATTTTGATCGCTTTTTTCTCTATAAAATGGATAGGGAAGGCTGGGAGAAGGAGATTCGCTATATGCAGGCTGTGATGACCGATTCACTGATTCATGAAGCTATGTTGGCCATGCCGGATACCATAGTGAAGCTGAGTGCTGCCGAGCTGGAACATAATGTAAGGTCACGTAGGGATGAGTTGCTTGTGACCGGACTGGAATACTATAGCGCGCTAAGCCGCGTAGTGGACATACCTTTGTCAGCGAAGACAGAGTTTATCGATGTCACGTATCAGGAGGATGGAGCCGTGCGTGTACTGGTTCGTAATAAAAAGAAAGACGGTAGTGTGGGGCGAACATTAATGGATCGTAAATTTAGTCCGACTGAAACCAAGGAAGTACGTATCTACGGTCTTTCGGGTGAAGATGAGTACCAAGTCCAGGGGGCTGGAAGATCACCGATACGCGTACGACTTATTGGTGGCCAACAAGACGATCGTTATTCTGTTTCCGAAGATTTTAAAAACGGTAAGCGACTATATATATACGATAGTAAAGATGCTTTAACAGACTCCCCTGTTTCAGGCAAGTCTATTCGTTACCGACTCGATAAAGACACCGCTGTACATCGGTTTGAATATGACAACTTTGTTTACGACCGGAAAGGTGTGTTGGTAAATTTTAACTATGGTATAGATCGAGGATTAATTCTTGGCGCAGGGTACGTGATAGAAAACCAAGGGTTCCGCAAGTCTCCATTTGCATATAGACATACCATTATGGCTAATTACCTCACCGGTCGGAAATCGTTTATGTTCGATTATAAAGGAGAGTTCAAACAGCTGGTGGCGGGACATGATCTTGTTGTTAATGTTTCATCGTTGGGGCCAAAGAATCTGAGTAATTTCTTTGGCTATGGTAATGAAACCGTGTTTGAGAAAGGTGAGGACCGAGGTATTGACTATTATCGTAATCGTTATGATGTTGTTTCTGGGGATATCTTTCTAGCGAAGCGCTTGCTCAAAAATATGATTTTCTATTACGGTTCCTCTTCTGAATTTTACGCTAGCTCCGTAAAGAATAATGAGGAACGATTCTTGGAAGACTACCAGATAGCGCATCCCGAAGAGGCCTTTTTTGGGAGCAAATGGTTTACCGGTGCATCCGTTGGAGCGGTTCTCGATACGCGAGATCATAAGACCAATCCGAAATCCGGGATCTATATGGAAACAGCTTTTAACTGGAACGCAGAGTTAGGTGGTGATCATAAGAGCTATACCAGTTTAAAAAATGTCGTTAATTTTTATCATACGTTTGGAAAAGATCGGTTGACTATCGCCAATCGGACTGGTCTAGATGCCGTTTGGGGTTCGCCATACTTTTTCCAACACGCCCAGATTGGTGGAGAAAATAGCCTTCGCGGTTATAATTCGCGACGGTTTACAGGGAAAACAGCATTGTATAACAACCTAGAGACAAGGTTGAAGCTTCTCAGTTTTAATTCCTATCTCATTCCCGGGACAATGGGGCTTTTAACTTTCTATGATGTGGGACGCGTATGGATGCGTGAAGAAAAGTCTAATACATGGCATAGTGGTTACGGTGGAGGCCTTTATTTTATGCCTGCGGATCTGTTGCTTATACAAGCGGCATTCGGATTCAGCAGAGAAGCTACCTTACCGTATATTCGGGTAGGGCTGAGTTTTTAATTTTTTAGAAAAAGAAGTGGATACGAGGGTACTCTAGTCACACTAAAGCAATAAATATTACGGGTTCACTTTTTTGAAAATTAAAGTACTATTTTCGTTGCTCACTTTTTTTCTTTTATGTCCGACGATATAATTACGTTCCTGAAATTAGAAGATCTAACCGAAACAGCTGACCCGCCGCTTCGGAATAAGGAGTATTTTGTGTTAGATGGAAACAGTAAAAATCTACGTATCCAACCGAAGAAACTTTATCGTGCTGGATATTTTGGATTGATGCTGTTGCAAGAAGGAAGCTCGTATTATAGTATCGGCGACCATGAATACCAAATTACAAAGGGTGATATTCTTTTCTGCGTCCCGCAGGAAGCGTTTAAACTGATTTATGTATCACCGGATGTGCGTGTTAAGCAGATCTTCTTCTCGATAGATATGATTTCAGATGCTGGATTCAACTACCGGTCTAATGACATTTTGAAGAGCTTTTCAAATAACCCTTCCTATATTATCCGCCATGAGTCAGATCTCTTTAGACGTCTTTCCTTTCATATGGACGAATTGGCTACGCTTAATAAACGTACCACAGAAAACTACTATGGCAACGATATGATGTGGCATCACTTCTCGTTGTTGATGTATGATGTTGAGAACTATATTCGAGGATCTGAAGAAGCAGTGATCAATACCTCACGGGAAGAAGAATTAACCACAACATTCTTTGGTTTGGTGCGGGAGCACTATATCGCGCACCATGATGTACAGTTTTATGCGGATCAGCTTTATGTGAGTAGAAAATACCTCAGCCGAATCGTGAAGAAGACCATGTGCAAATCGCCCAAGGATATTATCAATCAGGTGCTCCTTATTGAAGCCAAAATTTTGCTTCGCAATTCCACGAGTAATGTAAGCGAAGTGGCGCATAGTCTCAATTTTTCTGATACGGCTGTCTTTAGTAAATTTTTCAAGAAATTAACCGGACGGAAGCCTAGTGAGTACAAGATGGATGACCTGTTCTAATAGACGGTAAAAGCTCTGTCACGTTTGTGTCTAATTGTATTTTTCGAGCCTTCGAAGTGTCTTTTGGACAAATTTTGGCGTCTTAGCGTTTGATTTGTACGTTTCCAAAATGATGACTTTTGCATCACACAAAATTATTAAAGCAAAATTCATTATGAAGCGAAATCACGTTTTTACGTCATCGTTATTTTTCATCCTTTCCCTCCTCGTATTTGTCGGCTGTCGACAAAATAGTCAAGGTGGTGCTTATGAGCAAGGACCTGCCGAGGTGCCAATGGGCACTGTAACTACGGGTAATGCCGTTATGCAAAGTGAATATGCTGCTTCGATCGAAGGTGTTTCCAATATTGAGATACGTCCGCAGGTGTCTGGCTATTTAAGCAAGATTCTTGTCGACGAAGGCGACTATGTCCGTGCCGGGCAACCTCTTTTCAAAATAGAAGACCGCGTGTATCAGGAGCAGCTGAACAGTGCGCGCGCTAGTGTGGCTGCTGCTGAAGCAAACCTGGTAACCGCAAAGATCAACCTGGACCGGAAGCAAGAGTTAGTAAAGAGCAAGATTGTTTCGGACTTACAGGTTCAAGAAGCAGATGCCGCTTACAATGCTGCTCGCGCATCGGTAGCGCAGGCGAAATCGGCAGTCGAGTCGGCTCGTATTAATGTAGACTTCTCGGTTATAAAAGCACCAGTTAGTGGTTACATTGGAAGATTCAATTACCGCTTAGGAAGTTTGTTGTCTCCAACCAATCAATTGCCTATTACCGTGGTTTCCGACAATCATCAGGTCTACACGTATTTTAGTTTAAGTGAAAATGATTTCGCTACTTTTCAACGTGTCAATGCCGGAAATACGATAGCGGAGAAACTGCGCAATACAGCACCGGTAAGTTTACTCTTGTCAGATGGCCTTGCTTATGGTCTAAAAGGAAAGATCGATGCGGTAGAGGGGCAGTTTAATAAAAGTACAGGTTCGATTACACTACGCGCTAAGTTTGATAATCCCAAAGTGGAACTGCGAAGCGGCAACACTGGAAAGATCGTGATGGAAAGAGAGATGGTTGACGTTGTCTTATTCCCAATCGCATCTACGGTTACAGTACAAGATAAAGTATTTGCCTACACGGTTGACAAAGAGAGTAAAGTACTACAGATTCCGATTGGAGTGATCGGGAAATCAGGTGACAATTTTATTATTACCGATGGTTTGAAAGCTGGCGATAAGTTTATCGCAAAAGGTTTTGAACGTTTACAAACTGGAATGCCTGTTGTGGAACAAAAGCAGGTTGCAGCAAGTAAATCGGAATAAAGTAGGGTAGCAAAAAATAAAGAACACTTTTCATGTTAAAGAATATTATAAAACGCCCCGTACTGGCGACGGTGATTTCCGTATTGCTGGTTATCCTCGGGGTGGTGGGTATGCTGAGCTTACCTATTACTAAATTTCCAGATATCGCGCCACCGACGGTTATGGTTACGGCAGTATATCCTGGTGCAAATGCCGAAACGATTGCTCGTTCGGTAGCCCCTCCGTTAGAAAATGCGATTAACGGTGTGGAGAATATGGATTATATTACCTCTACGGCGAGTAATGATGGTACGCTACAGATTACTGTTATTTTTAAGCTAGGGACAGATCCCGATCAAGCAGCCATCAACGTGCAAAATAGGGTTGCACAGGTAACCAATCAGATGCCGGCAGAGGTAATTCAGGCTGGTATTACAACGTTGAAACGCCAAAATAGTATGATCGCGATGGTAACGTTGACCAGTAAAGATGGATCTATGGATGACCTTTTTCTGGAAAACTACGGTAAAATCAATGTTGTCCCAGAACTGAAACGTATCAAAGGTGTGGGGGATGCGATGGTTTATGGCAACAAGGATTATTCGATGCGGGTGTGGTTGGATCCAAATAAGCTCAATTCGTATAACCTGACGCCAAACGATGTTGCGCGTGCAATTCAGTCCCAAAACTTAGAGGCAGCACCGGGACGTTTCGGAGAGATGACCACCGAGGTGAAGGAATATGTGATGCGTTATAAAGGTAAGTTCACCGAGCCGGAAGAATACGAAAATATTGTTGTCCGGGCACAGAGTGACGGGTCAGTTTTGCGTTTGAAAGATGTCGCTAAGGTTGAGTTTGCAGCCTACAGTTATAATGTTACTTCGCGCTATAATGAAAAACCTTCGGTTACGATGGCAATTTTTCAGATGAGTGGATCCAATGCTAATGAGGTTCAGATCGCTTTACAAGAGCGTATGAAGGAATTGGAAAAATCATTCCCGGGAACGATGGAGTATAAGATTCCATATGCGACGAAAGATTCCCTAGATCAATCCATCAGTCAGGTAATAACCACCCTGATTGAGGCATTTATTTTGGTATTCATTGTTGTATTTATCTTCTTACAAGATCTTCGATCGACCTTAATCCCGGCGATTGCGGTTCCGGTCTCTATTGTAGGTACGTTCTTCTTTATGAAGATTTTCGGATTCTCTATCAATATCTTGACGTTGTTCGCGCTGGTTCTGGCGATCGGTATCGTGGTGGATGATGCGATTGTCGTTGTCGAAGCAGTACATGCCAAGATGGAGAAGAAGCGATTGAATGCACGCGCGGCAACCATGTCGGCGATGGGCGAGATATCTGGCGCGATTGTTTCCATCACATTGGTGATGGCGGCGGTATTTGTTCCGGTAGCTTTTATGGATGGTTCTACGGGGTTGTTCTATCAACAGTTTGCCTTAACCTTGGCTATTGCGATTGTAATTTCCGCTGTTAACGCATTGACCTTAAGTCCGGCATTATGTGCAATCCTACTGAAGCAACATGATGCAGACGGACACGGACATAAAAAGCTAGGTTTTAAAGAACGTTTCTTTGCGGGCTTCAATGCTTCCTTTGATAAGTTAACGTTCCGTTACGGAAAGGCTATATTATTAATGTTGAAACGCAAGTGGATAGCTTTCTCTATTCTAGCCATTTTTGGTGGGTTGTTCGCTTGGTATTCGATGACAACACCAAAGGGGTTTATTCCTGACGAGGATCAAGGTTTTATCATCGTTACCGTTAACTTGGCACCAGGTGCATCGAAGGACCGAACGGAAAAAGTTGTCGCTGATGTGGAAGGCATGTTGATGAAGAATCCGGCGGTGCATGAAATTATGTCTGTAGATGGGTTAAACCTGTTTAGTGGTTCAATGTCCTCTTCTGCGGCTTCGCTTTTCGTGAAGCTTAAGGATTCGAAAGATCGCGGCGAGGTGCGTGATATCAATGCTATTATTGGACAGGTGCAAGGTGCGCTGATGTCAGATAAACGCGCTAATTTCTTAGTTCTGAATACACCTACGGTAGATGGTTTTGGAAATACCAGTGGTATGGAATTGGTGTTACAAGATCGTAATAATGGTGATTTACAAAAATTAGGTCATATCTCTTATGGTATGATGGGCGCCTTAATGCAGCGTCCGGAAGTTGCACTTGCCTATACCACTTTTGATGCCTCTTATCCGCAATTTGAGGTGGTCGTTGATGAAGTAAAAGCAGCACAATTGGGTGTTACGGTAAGTGATGTCATGAATGTGATGCAAGGTTATTATGGAAGTATCCAGGCTTCTGATTTTAATAGATTTGGAAAGTATTACCGGGTATTGGTACAATCTTCACCGGATAAGCGAGGAGATGAAAAAACCTTACAAGGCGTCTTTGTGAAGAATGCGAGCCAAGAAATGGTACCCTTAAGTACGTTGGTTACCTTAAAGCCTATTACGGGACCCGAGGTGGTGGAGCGCTTTAACCTATTCAATGCTTCGAATTTAACGGTTATGCCAGCGCCTGGCTTCAGTACGGGGCAAGCAATGGCTGCAATTGAAGAGGTGAGTCAGCAGGTTCTTCCTCCGGGATACACCTACGATTATAAAGGAATGAGTCGAGAGGAAAGTCAAGCGACATCGCAAACGACGGTAATCTTTATTCTGTGTATTGTGTTTGTATACTTTTTGTTGTCGGCACAATATGAGAGTTATATTTTACCATTTGCAGTTTTACTCTCGATCCCTGCGGGTCTGTCGGGCGTATTTATGGGGATTGGTATGGCCGGTATTGCGAACAATATATATGTGCAGATTGCGATGGTCATGTTAATCGGTCTACTGGCTAAAAACGGTATTTTGATTATTGAGTTTGCGATACAGCGTCGACGTGCAGGAAAAAGCCTTATTGCAGCAGCAGTGGAGGGAGCTAAAGCACGTTTACGTCCAATTCTGATGACTTCGCTTGCTTTTATTACCGGTATCATTCCTTTGGTATTTGTGGTAGGTCCTTCTGCACTTGGAAACCACTCTATAGGCTATGCGGCTATTTTTGGTATGCTTGTCGGAACTATTTTAGGTGTTTTCCTGACCCCGATTTTGTTTGTCGTGTTCCAATATTTCCAAGAGCGTGTTAGTGGTAAAAAATTAGAAGATGCCGACTGGGAATATGAAAATTAGATTTGATACAATGATGTTTAAAAGAAATATAGGATATGCATTTGGCGGAGCGCTCTTAACCACGGTGTTATGGAGCTCCTGCGCCGTGCAACAACATAACCCAGCAGCTGATCTTGTTTTGCAGGATACATTCCGAAATGAAAATGCCGCTTGGTTGCAAGACAGTAGTATCGCGAAAATCAGTTATGCTGATTTCTTTCAAGATCCTGTCTTGGTGCAGCTCATTGATCGCGCAATGTTGAATAATAATGATTTGCAGGTTGCGCTTAAGCAAATTGAATTTGCCGCACAAGGGTACACCCAAGCAAAGTGGCTTTATGCACCTGTGGTGAACGCTAATTTGGCCAACGTTACGGTTAACCGACCTTCGAGCAACAGTATGAACGGTATCATGGCGAGTGAGTTTATGGGCCAGAAATATACCATGGATTATACGTCTGTCGTAAACCTATCGTGGGAAGTTGATGTCTGGGGAAAAATCAAAGGACAGAAGCAGGAGGCGCTGATGGACTTGTTGAAAACACAAGAAGCCAGTCGTGCGGTCAAGACACGTGTGGTTACGGAAGTGGTGCAGGGATACTACAATCTGTTGATGCTGGATAAGCAATTAGAGATTACGAAGGAAAACCTAATATTCGCTGATAGCACACTGGCTATTTTGGAGAAGCAGCAGGTGCTGGGGCTGATTAATTCGTTGGCTGTACAGCAGCAGCAACTGACACGCGATCAGATTGCTAAAAATATTCCTGCCGTAGAGAGCGCCATCAGTATTCAAGAGAATGCGTTGAGCATTTTGGTGGGTGTGATGCCCGATCGGGTGGAACGAAAAGCTGGATTAAATCAGGTATACGTTCCGCAAGGGTTAGCGACAGGTGTGCCTGCTGAACTTTTAAGTTATCGACCGGATGTACGGACGAGCGAATTGGATGTCCGTCGAAGTATGGCATCGATCCATGTCGCTAAAGTTAGTATGTATCCTGTGTTAAATATCACGGCACAAGGAGGATTGAACGCGCTGAAAGCCCACAATTGGTTTAACATACCAGGGTCTTTGTTTGGTGTTGCAGCAGGTGCCATAGCGCAACCAATCTTAAATGGACGTCAATTGAAGACACGTTATGAACAAGCCAAAATTGTTGCGGAACAAGCCGAAATCAATTTCAAGCAATCGGTGCTTAAAGCAGTAGGAGAGGTCTCTGATGCATTGGTACAAATTCAAAAGCTCGACGAACAAGAGAAAATTTCGGATGGAATGGTTGCGCAATCCGGACGGTTGGTGGATAATGCACTGTTGTTATATAAGTATAATGATGCGACCTATTTAGAAGTTATTGTTGCACAAACCAACAAGCTTCAAGCGGAGCTGGACCTTGCGTCCGTCAAAGCGCACAAGCTGCAGGCGATTACAATGCTGTATCGATCGCTGGGTGGTGGTTGGCAATAATGTTGCTGTGTTAATTTGGGTGCCTCCTTTGTTCCGTTTATGGACGGGAGGCATCTTTTTATCGTATTGATAAGATAAGTTAGTTAGAAAGTATGTATGGAAACAATAAATACATTAGTTGTTATCAATTTTAGTGCCGTTGGCTCAGAAGCATTGCACGAAGATAAAATCGCCCAGTATGATCGGTTTATTCTTATTGATCAAAATATTGATGTTTTGAACGATGTTGCACTTCTATTAGAAGCGCGTAAGAAATATGTCGTTATTTTGGATAAGTTAGAAGGATTGGTTCAATTGTTTAAAAGCTATGGAACCAAGAAGAGACATCATGTCGTTGTCGATTCTTACCCTCTTCAGCAAATTGTTTAAACCCAATCGTTGCGACCACAAGGCAACTGATTGTAGTGAACCAATTGTATTAACTGAGATTATTTTTAATATTTTCCTATCTTTTTATTGATACAAACTTAATAAGAGAGTCGTACTTTGCTTCTGTTTATTTTTTGTAGGTCTTTCCTCTTGCGATGGATATTTTTTGAGGTTTTACCTTGATCACGAGCTATAAAATTTAAACAGTTTCTAAGTGTTAGTGGTTTATAGTAATATTTTTTTGTTATATTTATCGTGAAACGACGTAGATCAGTGATTTAACCTTGTTTTTGCACCTAAAAATTCCCTGGATATGTTGCAGAAACTTTTGTTTTTCTAGACAGTATCTACACTTCTTGTTGTTTTACTCTTATTGTTTTTTTGCTGTTTCAGGAAAATAGATTCTGAAATAGTACGTTTTATTAAGTAGCGTTTTTATCCAATATATAAACGCTATGACGTAGTGAAGAATGTAAATTACGTTCCCCCAGGGTAACGGATAAAGATAAACGAAGTACTATGGAAATAACACACATTAAAGAGAAGAAAAAGTGGCTCGCTTTAAATGATGAAGTACAGATTGGCGAATTGAACTATAACATTAACGGTGATATTCTGGTTATAGATCATACCGAAGTGGAGCCCCATTACCGAGGTAATAGTATCGCTGCTGATCTCGTGCAGGCTGCCGTAGACCACGCGAAGAAAGAACATCTGAAAATAGACCCCAAGTGTTCGTTTGCCGTCACATTTTTTGAACGTTTTCCGGAGTATAGTAATTTGTTGACTAAACGGTAGTTGAATCTATTTTTTAAAAAATAGGAACAAGTTAATTGCTATTTTTGTGCCATGAAAATTATAGGCATTATTCCGGCGCGTTATGCATCGACACGTTTTCCAGGTAAACCATTGGTCAATATCGGGGGGAAATCCATGATACAGCGTGTTTATGAACAGGTGAAAAGCTGTAAATCGTTAACGGAGGTTGTGGTCGCAACAGATGATACACGTATACAACAGCACGTAGAAGCTTTCGGGGGCAAGGTTGTGATGACCTCTTCGGATCACCCGTCAGGAACGGATCGATGTGCGGAGGTTATTCAATCCTATAATGATTATGATGTTGTAATCAACATTCAAGGTGATGAACCTTTTATCAACCCGGAGCAGATCGATATGTTGGCTATACTTTTTCAAGAAAGCGATACCGAAATAGGTACACTTGTTAAACGGATTGAAACGACGGCCGAACTCTTTAATGAAAATTCGCCTAAAGTTGTTTTTAATTCGAAGAGACAGGCGCTTTATTTTTCGCGACAAACTATTCCTTTTCAACGAGGAGTGGCACGCGAAAACTGGTTGGATCATCAAGCATATTACAAACATATTGGAATCTACGGTTACCGACGCCATATTCTACAAGAGATTACGAATTTGAATGCTTCCGCTTTTGAGAAATCTGAATCACTGGAGCAACTCCGTTGGTTAGAAAATGGATATATTATTAAAGTGGCGGAAAGTACGTTTGAAACTGTTGCTGTGGATACTCCGGAGGATTTGGAGCAGATCCAGCGTATCTATTTTAAGCATTAAGCGAGGAATTATTCGCTGTTAAAGTAACTTAGTAAAACTATTTGTTTTGTACCTTTGCTGCATGAACAAATACGCCGTTATTTTTGATATGGATGGGGTAATCTGTCACACGAACCCATATCACGCCAAGGCATTCGAAGCTTTTTTTGATAAATATAAAATCGACTATACCGAGAAAGATTTTGAAGAACACATGTATGGCAAGCATAACAGCCATATTATGACTTATTTTTTCAAAAGACCTATACATGGGGAGGAGCTCCTTGCATTGGAAAATGAGAAGGAAGCACTTTTTAGGACAATTTATAAGGACGCTGTCGAAACTATTCCGTACTACAAAACCTTCTTAAAGGATTTGAAGGAAAATGATTTTCATACAGCGGTAGCTACTTCTGCGCCCCAGGCTAATATGGATTTAATTCTCGATCAATTGGATATTAGATCGCAGATGGAATCTCTTTTAGCCAGTGAAAATGTGAACTTGCATAAGCCTCACCCCGAAGTTTACCTGAAGTCTGCGTCTAATCTAGGAGTTGATCCAGCACAATGCTTGGTTTTTGAAGATTCATTTTCTGGTGTTACGGCTGGATTAAATGCCGGTATGAAAGTGGTCGGTGTGTTAAGCTCACATACCAAAGCGCAGTTGCCTCCCTGTTCTTTTTATATTGATGATTACAGTCAAGTTGATGTAGAAAAGGTGCGTCAGCTTATTCGATCTTAACGTGCACTGATGCAAGAAGCGCTACAGCTGATCTCGTCCCCACAGGGTTGGGTTCTTTATTTTACTTGTGCCGTCTTGATTGGTATGTCGAAGACTGGAATTCAAAATATAGGGACATTAACTGTACCGCTTTTTGCCTTACTTTTTGGTGCGAAGTACTCGACCGGTATTGTCTTGATTCTTCTGTGTTTTGCGGACCTCACAGCGGTCCTGTACTACCGAAAAGCTTTTCTATGGAGCGAGGTCAAAAAGCTTCTTCCTCTGGCGGTAGTAGGGCTTATTGTAGGATTACTTCTAGGAAATGTAATAGACGATACCGCGTTTAAAATCACGATGGGCATCAGCATTATAGCAGGCATTATTGTTATGCTTTGGTTAGAACGTCTATCGGTCGAGAAGCAAAATTTAATTGTCGAAAATAAGTGGTATGCACCTTTCTTTGGGTTCATCCTTGGTTTCTCCACCATGATTGGTAATGCAGCCGGACCTGCCTTATCGGTTTATATGCTCTCTAAAAAGCTAGATAAAATAACCTTTGCTGCGACCTCCGCTTGGTTTATCATGATTCTCAATTTTACAAAAGTACCGCTCCAAGCTTTTGTGTGGCACAACCTTAGCTGGTCAGGCTTCTACTTGAACCTTATGGCTGTACCTTTTATTCTTCTAGGTGGTTTTATCGGTATAAAGATTGTCAAGGTTATTCCTGAAAAAACATTCCGTTACCTGATCATGACCCTGGTAACTATTTCTGCCATTTTACTTATCGTCCTGTAGCCTGAAGGGATGCGGTATCTCGCATAAAATTCCCTACTTTAGATTATTGTATTACATGTTAAAATAGGGAAGGGTGAACAAGATTCTTATTATTGACGACGAGGAAAAGTTACGCAGCCTCCTGGTACGTATTATTAAGTTGGAGGATGCTGCTTTTGACGTCTGGGAAGCGGGAACCATCAAGAAAGCCATGCAGCTTCTGGAGCAGCATGATTTCGATGTAATCGTCTCGGATGTCAAATTACCGGATGGTAATGGTATTGATATCATTCCCGAAATTCAAAAGCGACAACAAATTGCCGAAACCATCTTAATGACTGCCTATGGCAATATCGCGGATGGTGTCCAGGCAATGAAAAATGGTGCTTTCGACTATATCACAAAAGGTGATGATAATAATAAGTTGTTGCCTCTTATTTATAAAGCAATTGATAAAGCTCAACTGAAACGTCGGGTAAAACAATTGGAGCTTCAGGTGGGTAAGCAATATAGTTTTGATCAGATCGTCGGTACGTCTCCGGTGTTGTTGGAGGCTATTGATTTGGGGCGTAAGGTGGCTTCTACAGACACGACGGTTATGCTGCTTGGTGAAACCGGAACGGGGAAAGAGGTTTTTGCACAAGCCATACATGCGGAGAGCTTACGTCGCGAGCGTGCATTTGTAGCCTTAAATTGTGCCGCCTTTGGACGTGAAATTTTAGAATCAGAACTTTTTGGACACCGTGCCGGCTCCTTCACTGGGGCGATGAAGGATAAAAAAGGATTGCTAGAAGAAGCACATCGGGGTACCGTTTTTCTGGATGAGATCGGAGAAATGGCTTTGGATCTACAGGCTAAATTGTTGCGCGTTCTGGAAACAGGAGAGTTTCTTAAAATTGGAGACACCCAGCCTACAAAAGTTGATGTACGGATTATATCCGCGACGAACCGCAATTTAGAAACTGAAGTTTCAATTGGACACTTTCGCGCCGACCTCTATTATCGCTTGTCGGTTTTTGAAATCTCGCTTCCACCGTTGCGAGATCGTCGGACAGATATTCCTCTTTTGGCAAAGTTCTTTGCACAACAAGATGCATCACGTTTGGGTAAAAAGGAGATTAATTTCAGCCCAGCATACCTTCAAATATTACAGGATAATCCCTGGAAAGGAAATATCCGCGAACTCAGAAATACCATTGAGCGGAGCATGATTATTACCAACGGATCATTGCTTGACGTAGATAGCTTGCCTTTTGATATGCGGCGACGTAGCGCCGAAATTATCGATAGCGGAGGGGCAGATTATGCCATGACAACTATGGAACGGGAACATATTCAGCAGGTATTGAAACATACCGGCGGTAATAAAGCCGAGGCGGCTCGATTGTTGGGAATAGGCGTAGCAACACTGTATCGAAAGATTGATGAATATAAATTATAACCTCTAGCTGGGGCTGCTTTTATTACTATTTATTTTTATTGGTTAGACAAACTTTTTTGGTATACATATTGTTTTCTTAAAGTCGTGCGAAAGTAAATTAAAGTTTCGTACTTCCTTATAATTATGTAATTACAAGTTTTACTTGTATATTTATGTTACAACATTTAATTAAGAAAAGTAATGGCAAAATGGAGTTTAGACAAAGCACACAGCGAGCTTGAATTTCGTGTGAAGCACATGATGATTTCGAACGTTAAAGGACTGTTTGAAGACTTTGATGTGGAGGTTACCGGTAATCCGGATGACATTTCAAGTTTACATGTTGATGTTAGTATTGGAGTAGATTCAATTACAACGAAGAACGAGCAGCGCGATCAGCACTTACGTAGTGAAGATTTCTTCCACGGTGAGAAGCACCCGAAAATTACCTTTAAATCCACACACATCGCAACGGCAGGGAAGGATAAGTTTCATATTACAGGTGATCTTACGATTAAGGGGATCACGAAGTCCATTGTTGTTGATGCAGAGAATGGTGGAACAGCACAAGACCCTTGGGGAAATAAAAAGATCGGTTTTACGGTATCTGGTAAATTGAAAAGAGAAGATTTCGGACTGACTTGGAACACGGCGTTGGAGACTGGTGGGGTTATGGTAAGTAGTGAGGTGAAATTTGAAGGAGATATTCAATTTGCATTGTCTTAAAAATCAGTTTAATAGCAATTAGGCTGTGTTTTTTTGCAAGAAAAGTGAAATAAAATTTTGTACAAAAGGGAAAATTCGTACTTTTGTCGCGGAGAGTTGGCAGAGTGGTCGAATGCGGCAGTCTTGAAAACTGTTGACTGTCACAGGTCCGGGGGTTCGAATCCCTCACTCTCCGCAGAAAAATATAAAAAAGTTCAATCCACAAGATTGGACTTTTTTTGTGTAATAGTGTTAAGGGATGAGTACCCCCGGGTTCGATCCTTACCTTACCCTCTCTAGTACCAAAATACCAACACCATACCAAGGGTATCTACCATGTTAGTTGTCATAACTAAAACACAAATCAAATGATTGAGAATTTTAGTAGGAAGAAACTATCGTTGTTGCTGATTATGGCCCTTAGTTATACTATTAGCCCTGCCCAGGTCAGTGTCGAATTAAAGAGCGAATACATTGGAAAATCCAGCTATCGGTTTATGGAAAACGAAAAAAGCGAAAAAGTCGGAGACAGCAAGGGGGGCGCACTCATTCATCAAGGCAGTATCAACATACCTCTATCCTTTAAGCTCAATGAAAAGAAGCGTCCCACCATGTGGACATTAAGTGTTGCTGGCGCTTATGCTAAACTAGACAACGAAAACTTTACCGAGCCGTTAGTTGTGGATGAAATCGTAAACGCAGGCATCAACCTAAACCACTTAAGACCATTGAACGATCGCTGGTCTATGTTGGCAAGTATAGGAGGAGGGATCTATATGCCGAGCACCAAAATTTCGGATATCAGCTTAAACAATACCCTAGGTAATGCCGGTATAGTTTTCATCCGGCATCTAAAGCCCAATCTAGACCTTGGCGGCGGAGTTGCATTTAACAATTCATTTGGTACGCCGATGCTTTTTCCTGCGTTTTACTTAAACTGGAGAACCGAAGGAAAGTATAGCGTAAACATAGCGCTGATGAATGGACTCGCTGTATCGGCAGGTTACGACGTTGGCAAAAGCTTGCGCATAAGTGTAATAGGAGAGATGAACGGACAAGTCGCCCTTTTAGAGCAAGACGGAGAAGGCAAGATGTTTTCACATATGTACATGATCGGTGGCTTACGTCCCGAGATTAAGATTGGTAAAAAGCTCTCGATCCCCCTTACAGGAGGGATAAGTGCTTGGCGACCTGCACAAATGAACGATCGTACATTAAAAAGTATATTTAAGGAACAGAATTATTATTTCCAATCAGCTATCTACGCTTCCGCAGGTTTAAAAATGAAGTTCTAAGAAAGGTTCTTCTTTAGCCTCGGTTTTGTTTTCATGATTGCAAAGTATGATGCCGTAAATGCGGATAAGCTTTTGTACCCGACCTTAAAAGCGATCTCACTCAGTGTATATTGATTGGTATCGAGGTAGGCTATACTTTTAAGAATGCGTATCAGCTGCATGTATTTTTGAATGGTGATACCCGTTTCTTGTTTAAACGTTCGCTGCAAGTTGCGTACAGACATTTTAGCAACGTCAGCTAGATTCTCCATATCGAGATGATACGGATAATTTATATTAATTGTATTACATACCGGGATCAGACGACTATCGGTCGGAATAGGAATCTGTAACGCGTTATTTTCATTACAAAAAGAAGGTAAACTGGTTAGCATCGCTTGCAAAAAAATATCCTTCTCTTCTTCGTCGTACAATCTTTTGTTCCACTTTGAGGCATACAAGAGCATTTCTTTCAGGACTTTCGGTGCCGGAAATAGATGAACCTGCTTAAAAAAGTCATGATCCGGTACCGATTGAAAAAGAATAAGCATCAGATTTACCGTCTTCGCCTCCGTACTGGTTCGGTGTGGTTCACCCGAGGGAATCCAGATAACGTGATTTTGTGGTGCCAGATAGATTTTTTTACCGATATGGAAATATTGATACCCTTCTTCCACATACGTTAATTGATAACGTCGGTGAACATGCTCATTAGCCTCATGCTGCCAGTCTTCTTCATACCAAACGTAGGCATCAGCCGATAGGCCGTCCACATAACATCCTTCCTTTACCTCTGTTAATCCACATCTATTCATGGCGTTTTAAATGTTGTTTTTGGCAAAGTTAATAAAAACGACAGTATTAATTTTGTAATCAGATTTAAAACACAATATAGATGAAACAAATGTTTATGCTCTTAGTGAGTTTACACTTAGCACTTATGACTATGGCACAAGAAAATAAACCGACCGTTTTGGTTCTTATTCACTCCGATAATGGAGGCACTTATGAATTGGCAAAGGAAGTTGCTAAAGGGATTGAGGCAGAACAAGGGGCGGTAGCGATAATTAAGCAAGTGAAAGCATCGGATAATCCGAAACTACGTAGTATACCCCTTGTTACGGTGGATGAATTGGATACTTATGACGGTATTGCTTTTGGTTCACCGGTATATTTTGGAAATATCAGTACGGCTATGAGTGATTTTCTTTCTAAAACGGTGGATCTATGGACAAATCATCGGTTAGAGGGAATGCCAGCTATGGTTTTTATGTCCGCGGGTAGCGGTGCAGGCAACGAGCTGGCTGTGCAAGCTTTTTGGAATACGCTTGCGGTACATGGAATGATTTTAGTTTCCAATGGTATTCGGGGGGCAGAACAGATTGATCGCGATATCCCGCAAGGAAATACGGTTTTGGGAACAACGAGTTTAGCCTCTCATAAAGGCGTTGAAAGACCAAGTCCAAGCGAGCGTTTAGTGGCGGAGATGCAAGGTCGTAATTTTTCGAAGGTTGCGGCGGCGATGAAAGGCGTACGTACGGTAACAACAAAGAAGACATATGAAGGAAATCAACAGCAGATGGATATCAACGCCATATTGCAGAAAAAAAATATTGTACTACCAGAACTACCAAAGGCTGTCGGAAATTATGAGCTTTTTTCGCGATCAGGGAACTTAATTTTTATCAATCAGGTTGCGTTGAAGGATGGCAAGATTTTCAATGCAGGTAAGCTGGGTATTGATGTGAGTGAGGAACAAGTTAAGGAAGCGACGCGGGTAACGATGCTGAATGTACTGGCCATATTACGGGACGCATTAGGAGGAGATCTAAATCGAGTTGAAAAATGTGTACAGCTAATTGGCGCTTTCAATACATTAGAAATGTATACACAGCATGCTGCGCTGATGAATGCTGCTTCCGACCTTACGGTCGATATTTTTGGAGAAAAAGGGAAACATACACGTAACACATCGGGGGCTGCATCTTTACGATTAGGTTCTTCTGTTTCCATACAAGCTATTTTCGAGGTTCAATAAACTTTGCTATGATACATAAAAAATCAGGGATATCTGTTTTGGGTATCCTGGTCATTATTATGGTTGCGGGCAATCTGCGTGCACCAATAACCGCGGTAGGACCTATTTTAAGTGAAATAAAAACGGTATTGAGTTTGAATACCTCGGAGGCAAGTCTCTTGACATCCATACCACTTGCTGTGTTCGCTTTTTGTTCGATCATGATCAGCCGCATTGCTGGAAAAGGAAATATAAGACATAGTTTAATCTACACCTGTGTCGCACTTGTTTTAGGATTAGCTATGCGGGTATATGGAAATGTAACGATGTTGTATATCGGCTCTATTGTTATGGGGTTAGGGATATGCATCGGTAATGTGACCACGCCTGCTTATATCAAACAGGCCTTTCCGAATCATATCGGTCTGATGACGGGAATATTTTCTGTTTCGATGAATTTGATTGCCGCAATGGCCTCGGGTTTAAGCTTGTCCATCGGACAATGGACCGGACTAGGTTGGAAAGGATCACTTGGGGTATGGACTTTCTGGTCTGTTTTAGCACTCTTAGTCGTGCTGCTTGATTCTTTTATGGCCTCACCGGTACAGCGAGCGACACGCACGAAGCGGGTTGATTCCATCCGTATTTTTAGATCGAACCAGGCATGGAATATTAGCTTTTTTATGGGGGGGCAATCGCTGGTATACTATTGTTTGGTTGCACTTTTACCGGTTGTTTTGGTCGACTATGGCATGCCGAAAGAGGAGACCGGGATGGTCTTGTTTACCATCCAAATGGCCATGCTCCCTGTTATGTTTATTGCGCCTGTTATTGCCTCAAAAATGAAAGATCAAAAGGTGCTTATTTATGCCGTAGGTATCTTGATGTTCTCCGGAGTAGGTATGCTTATTCTATGTAAGCGTACATTTATTTATACTACCGCTATTCTGATGGGAGGTGCCAGCGGATTGGCATTTAGTCTTGCCATTCTTTTTTTCTCCTTGAAAAGTAAGACGATGGAGGGAACCATTAAAATATCCGGGATGGCACAGTCGGTCGGGTACTTGATCGCCGCAATTGGACCGCCTATATTTGGCTTGCTGTATGAACGAGATCCTTCGTGGCAAAGCTCTTTTTATTTCCTATTGGTAACCATCACCCTAATGGTTTATTTTGGTGCAAAAGCAGCCAGGCAACGTTTTATTGAAGATTAATCACATAAAAAAGGTGGATAGCTGCTGCTACCCACCTTTTTATTTTATTTGTTTATCTTTTTAATCTGTGTGATTCGATTTAAAAGATCATTGTAGTGTTCTTGTTCAAAATTGCTTGCACGTTTGGCTGCCTTTGCGATTCTTTTTTCAACTTGGTTTAGCGCACTATGCATAATAATACGCATGTCGGAAAGATTCGGGTTATATGGCGTTAATCCACTAGCCGCATAGATGGTTTCCTGTACAGGTTTATCTAACTTTAAGAGGACGCCTAAACGATCTACGTACGCCCGTTGTAAGCCTCTGCTGAATACATCATTGACCGGGCTATTAAATATCTGCGCTTCGATATCGTTCAGAAGATCGGTTACTTTATACGCCTTGTTTCCGTTTTTAAACTCATCATCCAACATGCGGGCAAAGCCATATGTTTCTAAAAGTGATGTTAAAACTTGATTTTGCATTTCAACCACTTTGTTGACCATAATACCATAGTCTACACGTGACATCAGGGTACTATCCAATAACCAGGTCGGTGTCTGGAAAACCTGACGATTGATAAAGGCAACGGCCGCTTGTTGCTTATCTTTGGGAACGTAATTGAAAACGGCACCTTTCTCGCCCATAGTTTTTACATCCTCTGTCATCGCTCCAATATTTGCGACAACATGATTTACATAGCGACGATATTGGCGCATTACCTCAAGGTATAACTCTTTCGTACTGCTTAGATTATCGTCCTTATCGAAAGTCCATTTCTCCAGGTTAGGGAGAATATATTTCAGGTTAGCTATCCCATAGTCACTCGCTTTCACGGCATCATTCCCTAAATCTTCACTTTGTGCGCGCGGATCCATAGAACCTTGCTTACCGTAATAGTACACCGGATTTTTGATTTTCTCTTGAATGTGTCTTTCCCACCACGAGGCATCTTGTTCCGGACTTAGGTGCGGCATGTAACGGTACCCAAAATCAATAGCGTAACGGTCATACTCCCCAATTTTAGGGTAGATATTCTTAATTCCATCGCCCGGTTGTGCTACGTAGTTAAAACGAGCATAGTCCATAATGGACGGCGCTGTACCATATTTCTCCGTGAATGCCGGTGAACGCAACGAATCCACATCATACGCACTGCTTGATCCAAAATTATGTAATAAACCTAATGTGTGACCAACCTCATGTGACGATACAAAACGAATCAATTGGCCCATCTGCTCATCGCTTAATTTTGCACCTCGGGCACCCTCATGGATAGCTGCTGTTTGTACAAAAAACCAATTACGTAGGAGAGACATCACATTGTGGTACCAACCGATATGGCTTTCAATAATTTCGCCTGACCGAGGATCTGAAATTCGCGGACCATACGCATTCTCTGTTTCAGATGCGAAGTAGCGGATCACAGAATAGCGTGCATCTTCGGTACTAAATTCAGGGTCTTCTTGTGGGGAAGGAGCTTCTTTACCGACGATAGCATTTTTAAAGCCAGCAGCCTCGAAAGCCGTATTCCAGTCGTTCACACCCTCAATTAAGTAGGGAACCCATTTTTTTGGTGTGGCCGGATCAATGTAATAAACAATTTGCTTTTTCGGAGTTACCAGTTCGCCGCGTGCATAGGCTTCCGCATCGGAAGGCTCAAGTCTCCACCGTTGAATAAATGCTTTTGCCGTAACTTTTTGATCGTTGGCCCCGAAATCCATTTTACGATTTGCAAAATAACCGATACGCTGGTTGTCGTAACGAGGTTGCATTGGTGTTTTTGGCAATAAGACCATCGATGTATTTAAGCCAAAGGTCATCGCCCCAACAGTTTTATCTGCCGGCAGGTCTGGTGATTTGAAAGTTTTTACCGTTTTTACCTCTATATTCGTTGGAAACGCTTTGATGGTATCGATATAAGAACGGGCGGCATCAATGCCAGCTAACTTATAGGTTTTCTTTAGATTCTCAGGCATTTGCATCCCTGGAATCTCGCCGTTATAAAAGTCGGTTACATCAATGAGGTAATTTTTTCCACCTTCATTAAAAGCTTTGATTTCAAATGCTGCTAGAATTGGCATCGCATTAGAGTTGGCAAGAGCTTGGTGAATATCACTGTTGCCAGAAGCCATGTATGCATAACTTGGTACACGTAGAAAGATGGTGTTCTGGTGTCGCTGCCATTGCCAAAGTTGATCGTTAATCATTTCTCCGCCATACTGTGATCTGTATTCTTTAAGACCAACAGGGGTTTGGGTAAAACGGGTAACGACCAACATATCACGGTGAAGTAAACTGTCCGGAATTTCCATGTAATATTTGTCGGCTACATGGTAGGTGTTAAAAAGACCTTTTGACTTGATCGCGGTATTGTCGATCAGGTCTTCAAACTTTTTAATCTTTTCCTTTTTTGTCTTTTCCGTATCCTTTTTAGTTTCCTCTGTTTTTTCGGATACTTTTACCAGTCCGGACCATTTGCCTTGCGCATGGCTTGCTCCCATGGAGAGAGCAAGCGCAGCAAGGGTGAACGTAATTTTATTTAAATGTTTCATTTTTAATTTTAGGACGAATAATAATTACCAACCCGGATTTTGTGGGTTTAGATTCGTGTTGACGCCAAGTTCAACTAATGGGATAGGCATCCAGTAGTTTTTAGTGGTAAAGACACGTGTGCCGGCTGATTTTGGTGCGTATTTAAAGCTACCATCGTTATTTTTGGTGATGGTAACGCCTGATACCGATTTGTTAAGCATCGTTTCTGCGGCTTTCCAACGACGTAGATCCTGGTACCTGATATTGTCTTCAAAGGCAAGTTCAATACGGCGTTCGTTACGAATTTTGACGCGCATTTGTTCCTGATTAAGATCTTTTGCAAGCTCCGGCATATTGACACGTTTGCGGATAGCATTTACAGCCTCGTAAACAGCTTGTGTAGGACCTGTTGCTTCGTTTTGTGCCTCTGCGAAATTTAACAGGACCTCGGCATAACGCATAATGACCCAATTGGTACTACTACCTGCCGACGCATCTTTGTTATAATCGAATTTTTCATCAATAAATTTACGGATGTAGTAACCGGTAGGTGTAGGGTTTGTACGAGGCATATCAAGGCCACCCGTAAATGTTTCAATTTTACGATCTTTAAACAAGCTTTCATTGTGTAATATCGCTTTATCAAAACGAGGATCACGACCGACGTAAGGTTTTGCTTTATCGTAGCCTGAACCTTGTTCCGTAATAGCTTTTCCATTGGCCATCTCGTAGGCGTCTACTAGATCTTGGGTCGGGCAGTTGATTCCTTTTCCACCAAATCCAGTCGAGCTATTGTTTTTATCAAAAGCGTGTTGTCTTTCTCCTTTCAAGCCATTATATCTGGACTCGAGTATAACTTCAGGACGTGTCATGATGTTTTTAGTCAAAAAGACATTGGTGTATTCTTTTTGAAGATCATAAGCTTGCCCACTTATTACACGCGATGCTGCATCTGCAGCCTTCTGCCAGCGCTGTTGGCTATTGTCCTCATTATTCAGTGGGCTGGCATCCCAGATTAATACCCGTGTTAAGAAAGCTAAGGCAGCATCTTTGGTGATGCGTCCCCATTCTTCCTTACTGTATGTACTAGGAAGCTCCGTTGCTGCTTTTTCGAGTTCAGCTGCGATAAAAGCCATGCCGTCTTCATGACTTACCTTCAACGGCTTGTCTTCAGCCTCTTCTATGGGCTGCAAACGCGTAATAAGCGGTACGTCTTTAAAGTTAGAGAATAACTGAAAGTAGATAAAGGCACGGAAGAACCTAGCCTGTCCCAATAACGTTTTGCGATCGGTATCGTTCAATACGTTGGTTTGCTCTACACGTCCAATAAAGTAATTTACCTTACGTATCTGTGCGTACGCGTCTTTCCAAAGGTTACGCTCTGGGAAGGTCGTGTTAAAGAAATCACCACTGAGGTAACCAATCAACTTACGTTCTTCTGAACCGATCAATTGGAGGTCATCAGTGATGGCTCCGGGCAGGTATGTATTGGTAAACCCTGTGTTTAAGAATGTGTAAAATTCATTGATGGATAATTTGATTAAGGCAGGGTCTTGCCATACGGTTTCTTCAGAAACCAAATTTAACGGTTTGCGGTCGAGAAAATCTTTTTGACAAGAGGTCATGGTGGTGAGGCCTGCCAAGAAGAGTATTCGAGCTATATTGTTTATTCTTTTCATTAGACAAATGCAATTAATATTAAATACCGACACGTACACCAAAAGAGAAAATACGCTGTGGCGGATAGAGATTAGCTGTTGCACCGGTAGATTCTGGATCGTAGCGTCTGTTTTTACTGATCGTAAATAGATTTTGCCCTTGCAGCGTCAGTCCTACAGAACGAAGTCCAGTACGTGTTAACCATGCCGATGGAACGGTGTAAGCTATTTGTGCGGTTCTAAGCTTCAGGTAATTCCCATTTTTCACAAAGAATGTGGAAGGGAGTCTGTTATTTTCGTAATTGGATAACAGGCGCGGGTAGCTCGCATTAAGATTCTCCGGTGTCCATCTATCCATATGCAGCTCATAGAAATTTGCAATATCGTTGGCTGCTGTATAGTTGATGAAAATATCCGTAGAGGCTTGGAAAAAAGCATCGACAGATAGCCCTTTCCAGCTCGCACCTAGATTAAGTCCGTATACGGTCGGTGGGTTAATATATTGCGCTTCGAAGGCACGGTCGGGGCTGCCGCTATAGAGTTCAACAACACCGTCGCCATTCATATCCTCATATCGGATATCACCCGGTTTAGGTGTGATTGGCGTTCCATTCGGACTACTCAAATATTTTGGCCAGTTTGCGACATCGGCTTCATCCTTGAATATACCATTTGCCTTTAAGATCCGTACCATCCCGACAGTGCTTCCTTCTTGACGGTTACCCGGTAAGACGGCATCATTTTCACCATAATCTACTACTGTACTTTTGGTATAGGTCATGTTTAAACGCGCATTGATTTGTACGTCCTTGATCTTACTACGGTGTGATACGGCAGCTTCGTAACCATAATACCGTTCCCGTGCGAAGTTTTGAAGTGCAGGTGTTATACCGAAAGAAAGGGGTACATCATAGGATCTAGAGCGTAGGATGTCAAATTTGTTCTTGTTGTAGTAATCAACTTCAAATCCAAGCTTACCTTTCCAAAGTATCGCATCTAATCCAATATCGAACGCATCGACCTTTTCCCATGTAATATTAGTATTTGGCACAGTTAGGTTTGATATACGAGTCAATGGTGTAATGGTGTTACTTGTACCAAAGACATATCCTGCTGGTACTACAGCGTAGTTGTAAAAGTAGGTATATAGATTTCCACCATCGTTTCCAAGACGACCATACGAAGAGCGTAGTTTTAAGTTATCCACAAAGGAGAAATTGTCTTTGATAAAACGCTCATCAGAAACAATCCATGCGGCAGATACGGCAGGGAAAAAGGCATCTCTTTTACCTTTCGGGTAATAAGGAGAGCTGTCATGACGGAAGCTTCCTTCAACGATATAGCGTTGGTTATAGCTATACACAAGTCTTCCTACCACACTACGTCTTGCATTTTCGGTGGATGAACCTAGGTTCTTTTGTGTGCTTGCATCGCCCAGGAAAAGTTGGTCTAGACTGGAAACGGGGTAGTTGCTACGCGAAGCGTTCATCATCTCACTCTTGAACTCGTTTTGTTCATATAAAGCCATTGCATCTACATTATGCGCACCAAATTTTCGTTTATAGTTCATTCGAACTTGAACATTCACGTTGTTATTTTGGTTATATGTTTGGTCGAGATATGGCTTTTCCGTTCCATTTTGCAACGTATAATCATCGGTGTTCTGTGCGATGGTGTATTGTTGCACTGGAATGGTGAATCCTTTTTGGAAAGAGCTGTTACGATCTACGGTCACTGCTGCACCGGCCGATAAACCTTTTACAAAAGGAATTTGCTGTGTCAGTCTAAATGAACCGGTAAATACATTTCTAGTTGTCCGATTGTAACCACTCTCCGGCATTACGTCAGTTTTAGGATTTCCTGAAAAGCCAGAGTACGCATAAAAACCATTCGTAAACTGTGCCGGAGAAATCGAGCCCAAGGATGCCAAACGACTAAAGATTGTTTCTGCATACGCAGAGGGGTTACTTGCTGTTTCGGTGATATAGTTGATTCCGACAGCTAGGTTCGTGTTCTTTGTGATATCATAGTCGGTATTGCTTACCAATCCATACCGTTTCAGTCCTGATGTTTTCATTAAACCATCTTGATCGGTATAAGAACCACTGACAAAATAACGTGCATTTTTAGAACCGCCATTAATGTTGACGTTATGCTTTTGCAACATCGCAGTGGTATTCAATACTTCTTTATACCAATTGGTATTGGGGTAGCGATTCGGGTCAGATCCGTCAAGGAACTTTTGCAATTCAGCATCTGTATACTTGGTTTTTGGGGAAGTACCACGTTCAGCGATATCATTGTCATACATCTCATTATTGAGTAATGCGTAACGATATGAGTCTAGAAAACGAGGTAAACGCGTGCTTTCCTGAAACCCCAATTGTCCACTGTATCCAATTTCGAGTTTATCTCGGGTTCCCTTTTTTGTCGTGATTAAAACCACGCCATTTGCACCACGTGTTCCATATACTGCTGCTGCGGCATCTTTTAATATGGTAACACTTTCTATACTGTTGGGGTCAAGTTTATCGATTTCCATTCCGATAATCCCTTGTCCTTCACGGGCAACACCATCGATTACGATCAATGCTTCGCCCATACCCCGAATTTTTAATGTTGCGCGGTCCCGGTCGGGTGCACCCGAGGTCATCGTAGAGGTCAAACCCGGTGCTCTACCCATTAAGGTATTGGATAAATTAACGGCAGGAGACTGTGCCAGTTCTTCCCCCTTTATGGTATTTATCGCTCCGGCAACAAGTTTTTTCTGTTGCGCACCGTAACCCACGATAACGATGTCACTGAGTTCGGTAACCGCTTTAGAAAGGACAATTCGAACCGTTGTATCGTCCGTTTTGATCTTCAGGTCGCTACGTTGGTATCCCAAAAAAGTCCCTTCAAGAATATCATCAGATTCGGCAGGAATTGCGAATTCTCCTTGACTATCCGAAACGACAATAGCGCCTGTACGTTTGTTTCGAATCGTTGCGCCGGGAAGGACCGTCCCTTGATCATTTTGGATCGTACCTTTACGTATCTTTTCCTGTTGTTGTTTGGTCGTTGTTGTCGAATTTGTTGCTTTCGCTTTCTTTTTTAGGACAATATTTTTGTCGGTCACGACATAACTAATATTGGTGTGCTCAAAAATGGCCTGTAAAGCTTGTGTTACGGATGCATTTTTAATGTCGATCTGCTTCGCCTTCGTTCCGGCAAGAAGCTGATCATCAAACAGAAAGTTATATCCTGATTGTTTTTGAATCTCTTTAATTAGATTTTCAATTTGTAGATTATTTCCCTTGATATTTATGGCTTGCGCTTCTCCTCGAAAAGAAACGAGTGAGAATGTCACAGCCATCAATAGGGCTGCATTAAATTTCATATATTTGAAATAATTAGGTGTTCTAAGCTAGTGTTAGGTGTTACTTTCGAAGGGTTAACCTTAAAGCACAATGCTTTTAATTCTTAGTCTAGGTAAACCAGGGGTGTTGATCACTTCTGGTTTTTTATTTGGATTAGTACATACTACATCATCAAGCGAACCCTCCCTTCTTTCATTTCAAACCTGATGGTTTCGGTTGTTTTAAATAGATTTAATATTTCTGTTAGTGGTGTATTTCTGCTTAAAGAACCGCTAAATGTTTTCTTATTTAATGCTTCAGAACCAGAAGCGATATACATATCAACATTGTACCAACGCGAAAGCTTTTGAATAATCTGTGGTAAGGGTTCTCGTACAAAAACAAAACGGTCATTCATCCAGGCTAAAGCAACCTCCATATTAGCTGGTTTTGTTGTTAGGTGGGACGCCGAATTTATGCTCTGCATTCCGGGGATCAACGTTTCGTTTTGTCCAAAGGCTGATACATTGACTTTCCCCGCCACGAGGGTGGTAACAGTTGCTTCATCCGGATAGGCCGATAGATTAAACTTGGTGCCAAGAACTTGCACTTGCTGTTCGTTACTTTCGACTATAAAAGGCTTCTGCGCATTATGAGCTACCTCAAAATAGGCTTCTCCTTCTAACTTTATTATTCTTTTACTTCCATTAAACTGCTTGGTAAAGGTCATCTTGGATGCTGAATTTAACCAAACTTTGGAACCATCAGCGAGTATCATTTTGTATTGTCCCCCTGTTGGAACAACAAGAGTCTGCCATGTATTGGTATTATCTTCGTTTTGAATCTGTTCTCCAGTTGCATCGATCAAACGATTATTTTCAACGCGAAGTGCTCCTTCTGCGCCCAAGGCAATCTCTTTTCCATCGGCAGTCTTTAGAAAAGCTTTGTTTGTTCCAGGCTGTACCTCCTCCATATGACTATACGTAGGGTAGGGATGTGTTGGTTTGCTTTCACGGAAATAATTACTTCCTAAATAAATGAAACACGATACCATACATGCCGCTGCAATATACTTCCAAATTTGACCGTACGAACGTTTTTGCTTCCGTATCTGGGGATGTGTTTCTTCTGGGGCTTGCAGTCCTTTTATCGTAGATTGGAAACGCTGAAACGCTTGTCCGGTATGGAAGGCATCGGAAGCACTCTTATCCGTATGAAATGTTTCGTTCACAAGCTCCGAAAAGGTAGCTTCATTCGCCGGATCATTAGACTGTTGGATAAATTCCAGTAACTCCTCAGCGGTTAATTGCCCCTGAAGGTATTTTGTATATAGATCTTCGAATTTTAATTTATTATTCATGTACAGCTGTAGCTAAAGCGCTCCCATTATAGACAGACGTAGAAAACGGGATAAGGAAGACATTAAAAATCACTTATTTCGAAAAATAATTTTTTCGAGGAGTAAGGTGGCAATCAGAATTGTATTTAAATCCATGTTACTGGCCATATGAGCACGGATAATCTTGAGAGCCCGAACGATATATGTTTTTGAAGAGGTGATAGATATATCTAGTTTTACGGCGATTTCTTCGTGTGAAAGACCTTCTATTCTGCTTAGTACGAAGACAGCTTTTAGCTTTTCAGGCAAAGCGTTGATACTTTCCTGTATACTATGTTGTAACTCTTTATATTCTAAGCGTTGTTCCGGAGTAAGGGCATGGTCGGAGAAGTAATGGATTAATTGTTCTAAGTTATCGGTCACTAAGACTTTTTTTCGCAGCACATCGAGTGTCGTATTTCGTGCGATGGTGTAGAGATACGCCTCAATATTAGTAACAGACGATAGTTCCTGTCTGCGACTCCATACTTTCACAAAAATCTCTTGGGAAACATCTTCGGCTAATTCATGAGATTTAATTAACTTTTTAACTGTGGTGAAAACGTGGGACCAGTATCTGGCAAAGAGCTTTTCGAAAGCTGCGGTAGACCCTTCTGCCAACTGTTCTATAAGGTCGCTATCCTCCTGAAAAATGTGCATCTCACCCCTGTAGTTAATAAAGTTCATTTCCGAGCTGGAAACCATCGTTTTTAAGATATTGCCTATCAAAAACTTAGATACAAAGATAGATTATTATTAAGAAACTGTTAATACATTTGATGTTTTATTTGAAAAATGACACCGATTTAGCTATCGGCTTGAGCGGCTAGGGGTTCTCGAACCCCGTGAAAAAAGCCAGCATATCACGTAAGGCATGCTTGTTATGCATGGTTTCTCCGTTGTCGAGTGATTCTTTTGCGATTAAGCTCGCTCTTTGCCGCATCCTGGACTCATAATCTGCTATCGCTTCGAGGGGCGCTTTAAATATATTTCCGGTCAGGTTGTTGCATAATTCAAGTGCATCTAACATCGCCATATTTACGCCTTCACCGGCAAAAGGAGGCATCACATGAGCGGAATCACCTATAAGTGTTAGATTGGGTTGAGCAACCCAATGTTGATCTAAAGGCATGCAGTAAATGGGGCGCGGGGTCAATGGATAGGTGACCACTTCTAGGAGTTCATCCCATAATGGATTCCAGGATGCATATTTTGTTTTGTACCAGTTTTTTACTTGTTGTGGGGTATTAAAATCTACTGTATTCTGCTGTGTCCAGTTTTCATCGACTTTAAAGCTGAGATAAAATCCGATCTCATCACCTCCTTTTTGTCCCATCAAGATATTTTCGGTCGCGCCAAATGCCATGATCTTTCCTCCTTTTAAGAGTTGTGTAACAGCAGGAGATTTTTCTGAGGCGTTTGGTATATTTCCTTCGATCATTGTAATGCCTGAATAAAAAGCCTTGATATCGGTGAGGTAAGGTCTGATTTTAGAATGTGCTCCATCAGCCGCAATAACAATATCTGCGTAGGCAGTATTTCCATCTTTGAAGTAAAGTATCCATCCGTCGTTCTGCGGTTTCATCTCTGTAAAATGACAGTTCCAATGTATGGTACCCGGTTGTAAAGCGTCTAAAAGAAGGTTTCTCAAAACTCCGCGATCAATGTCGGGACGAAAATGAGGGTCGCCAAAATTTTCTTCCTTTTTGACACCATGATCGCTAAAGAAGACCGTTCCTTGGGGATCCATGATTTGCTCCCGATCCGCGCCACGCATATAATTTTTTTTGAATACCTCCATTAAGCCTGCTTGTTGTAAAGCTGCTAATCCCGATTCTTGGTGTAGATCCAAGGGAGAGCCTTGTACCCTTGCTGTGCGGTCAAAATCTCTTTCATAAATTTTTATATTGACACCTTTATCTTGTAATAACTTAGCTAATGTTAATCCGCCAGGTCCACCGCCTACAATGGCTATTTTCTTGTTTTGTAGTAACATATTTTCAATTTTGAATACCACAAAATTAGGGCTTGGCTACCGTGAGGAATTGTAAAAAACGGTCATTTTCATTTTTGAATAACTCTTTGGGAGAAACGCCCGATAGTTTTTTAATCTCCTTGATAAAATGGGACTGATCGGTATAGTTCAATTGCGGAGCCAGTTTACCTTCTTTGATGTAGGGGAGAGCGGCCTGAAAGCGTAATATATTGCAATATGTCTTTATGGGCAGCCCTAACTGTTGGTTGAAATAACGGTTTATCTGGCGTTCGCTCCAACCAATATTGTAGGAAAGTTCCCGAATACCAATCGCTCCATTGGAATCGAAAATAAGACGAAAGAGTTTGCGTTTTCGTTCATCCATGTTGGTTGGTTGCTTACTGTGTACCTTGTTGGTGATCGCCGAACAGAATTGTTCGAAATTCATGGAATGAAGGGAAGGCAGGTCCCAAAAATCAACAGGTAAAATTTTTCCGTTATCTAGCACATCTGCAACAGAAATTTGAAGTATATACTCTAAAGCAAGGGGATTGAAGCTAACCGAGTAGAATTTTGTATAGTTTCGGTCGGGCATTTTCTTTGGCTTTGTTTCCAAACCGAGCAGGGTAACTTCGATCTCTTTCTCTGGTTTAAAAGCAAAGACGAGATCAACCCTGCCATTAGGAATAATGATTCCTTCACGAATATCCTCCATGTTGTCCAAGGCTGAAAAACAATAAACGAAATCCGCTATACCTTCATCGCTTAGTTTAAATTCAAAGTTCACTGTCCTTAGTTATATCTTCAATACTATTTATATGATCACACAACTTTTTTGAAAGATACAGTATTTTCAATAGGTTTCAATTTGCTTTTTGCCAAATGACAATTGTGTTGTATCGCACAGCACATAGCTTTGTATTACAATTTAAGTTAGATGAAAACAGGAAAAATGGATATTCTCGTTGGCCTGCAATGGGGCGACGAGGGAAAAGGAAAATTTATCGATCGCATTTGTTCGGCGTACGATATTGTCGCTCGTTTTAATGGAGGAGCGAATGCCGGACATACAATCTTCTGGCAATCGCACAAAGTAACATTGAAATTATTACCTTCCGGGGTATTCTACCCGCATATAAAAAATGTAATCGGTACCGGTGTGGTGGTTAATCCAACGCAGTTAAGACGTGAAATCGATGATTTATCAGCAATTTCCGCAGGTTTGTCGATCACTAATAATCTATTCATCTCCAAGAAAGCCCACTTAGTACTGCCAACGTATGCATATCGAGACACTTATATGGAAGCGTCAGCTGATTTTCAAACAATCGGGACGACAAAAAATGGAATTGGACAGGCGTACGCGAATAAGATGCTTCGTCAAGGGTTCCGTGTTGGGGATATCTACATGGATACGTTCGAGGAGAAAGTGAAGACTGCCATCGTTCGGGAATATGAGGAGCTCCGAGCAAAAGAACAAGAGATGATTGATTTGCAAGAAATGATACATGTTTTTTTTACTGATATCGAATACCTGAAGAAGCTGCACATTATTGATACAGAGTTGTACTTGAATACGGCACTATATTCCGGGGAACGAGTTTTGGCAGAAGGAGCGCAAGCAACTATGCTTGATATTGATCACGGAACATATCCTTATGTTACTTCCTCCAGTACGATTGCTTCAGCCGCCTGTGTGAGTTTGGGGGTTTCACCAACTAAAGTAGGGGATGTTTATGGTGTTTTTAAAGCTTATACAACAAGGGTTGGGGACGGTGCTTTTCCGAGTGAGATCGC
Organism: Sphingobacterium psychroaquaticum; assembly: GCF_004421025.1. Taxonomy (NCBI): domain Bacteria; kingdom Pseudomonadati; phylum Bacteroidota; class Sphingobacteriia; order Sphingobacteriales; family Sphingobacteriaceae; genus Sphingobacterium; species Sphingobacterium psychroaquaticum. The sequence goes on from NZ_CP038029.1 coordinate 1,743,083, forward strand.
GGATGAACTAAGTGAAAAACTTCGACAAAAGGGAAATGAATTCGGTTCTAATACCGGACGGCCACGTCGCATCGGGTGGTTAGATTTGTCTGCGTTAAAGTACGCGGTGATGTTGAATGGTGTTACACAGCTTATCATGACAAAGGCTGATGTATTGAATGAGATGGAGACGGTTGATATCTGCACGCAATATATAGTCAATGATGTGATATCTGATTATGCATCTTTAGATTACAGTTTTCAGTTGGCAAAGCCAGTGTGGACGAGGTTGATGGGTTGGACTGGTGATTTTACGCAAGTCGAAAGTGAGATGGATTTACCGGATGGCCTGATGGCCTATATTCGCTTTTTGAATACAGCGCTGGAAGTTCCTGTTCGATATCTTTCTATTGGTCCGCAGCGGGATGCAATTGTGGAATTGACGGAGGATCTTTAAAAGATATTTACTGTACGATAAGAACGAAAATTTTTGTATTTTTTGGTTCTTATTTATACCCTACTGGATGAAGGAGCTTATTGCATATATAGGAAAATTTGGAACCATGGATAGCGAGGAAAAAGCCAGCATCCAAGAAGCCTTCAAATGTATATATATAAGGAAGGGCGATTATTTTGCAGAAAATGGTCGAATAAGTGATAAGATAGCCTTTGTCGAGGATGGTGTGTTTCGCTCCGTCTACTACAATAAAAAAGGCGATGATTTCACAAATTACTTTATTTATGAAGGTCGTTTTATTGGCGACTTGCATAGTTTTCAAGGGCAGTTACCGGCCAGTGATTATATAGAAGCAGTAACGGATGCGACGATATGGTCTATTGACGCAGCAGGTTTCGCTTTGCTGGAAAAGGAAGTTTCTATATGGCCTGTATTAATCAGTAAGCTTTATGCTTTTGTCTCTGAAAGCAAACTTAAGACAGCAAGTCTAATGAAGAATTTAGAAGCAAAAGAGCGCTATGCGCTCTTTCTTAAGCATTACCCTGGATTGGCCAATCGTGTTCCTCTAAGTATGTTGGCTTCTTATCTCGGTATAACATCCTCTTCACTAAGTCGAATACGTCGAAATGGTTGATGTGTCTCTGTAATCTCGACGATAGTTGCGTTAATAAAGATCTTATCTTTTTGAATATGAATATTTTGTGCATTCCTTTTTTTTGTGTTAATTAGTGTACTAACCCTTATCTAAACGTATTCAAAATGCCTCAAAAATCAACGCTTGTTTTTTTCTTGCTCTTCGTAGTCGGCCTGCAATTGAGTTTGTATGCGCAACAATTGGGGCGGACGGCTAATCGACAGAATAATAGTGAAGGCGCAGACATCGGGGATCAGTTGGCTTTGCAGTGGAAGTTTCAGACGAAAGGTGTGGTATATGCATCGCCGATTGCGGATCAAGATTTCATTTATATCGGGTCCTGTGATAGCAATTTGTATGCGCTACATAAAACCACTGGAGCAGAAGTTTGGCGTTTTCGAAGTAAGGGCGAAATTCGTTCCTCGGTAGCCATTGCTGCCGGCTTAGTACTTTTTATGAGTACGGATGGTGTTTTTCATGCGATTGATGCAGCGAAGGGTACAGAGCGTTGGTCTTTTCAAACCAAAGGTGAACGGTTTTTTGATACCTGGGATTATTATCAATCTTCACCTGCGGTGTATGACGGTACGGTGTATGTTGGTTCGGGGGATCAACATATTTATGCACTCGATCTGAAGAGTGGGGTGTTGCGGTGGCGTTATAAGACGGATGGGATTGTGCATGCATCACCTACGGTAAATGAGGATGCAGTCTTTATTGGTAGTTACGATGGTTTTTTCTACTGTCTGGAACATAGCGGGAAGTTACGTTGGCGTTTCAAGACGGTGGGGCAAACTTATTTTCCGAAAGGAGAGGTGCAGTTCCATGCCGCAGTAGCCGATAGCAGCGTGTATTTCTGCTCGAGAGATTTTAATCTGTATGCCTTGCATACGAAAAGCGGTACTGGCCAATGGATATATCACCAACCGGGTAGTTGGACATGTGTGCCCAGCATAAACAAATCAGACCTAGTCGTTACGATGTCGGATTCTTTTACAACATTGGTCTTTAATAAAGAAGACGGCACCCTTCGGCATAAACCATCTGTACCACTGAACGTTTTTAGCAGTCCTACAATCCATAACAATCAAGCTTATTTTGGAGCGCTTAATGGTGTTCTATATCGGTTGAATTTAGAAACAGGGCAGCAGGAAAGCATTTTCCAAACAGATGCGAGTAAAAAATATAGCGCTGACTTTTTTGATCATGATGGTACGATGAGGAAAGATTTAGACGCACGTTACCAGCATGATATCAATAAATTATTCGCGGGCTATCTCAAAATGGGAAGCATCTTTTCTACGGTGTGGGTCGAGGCTTCTACGTTATATTTCGCCACAGCTGACGGCGCGGTGTATGCTATCAAATAAAATAGTTTTATCTTGCCGTGCTATTTAACATTGGTTCTATGCAGAAGCTATATCCTTTTTTGATTACGATCCTTATTGTTGCTGTATCTTCCCGATTACAGGCTCAGTTTGTGAAAACTCCTGTTACTTTTGGAGAAACTACGGTCTTTCCCTCCAAGGTACTGGACGAAGACCGTCGAGTAAATGTCTATTTACCACCGTTATATGCAGAGAATCCTGAAAAGAAGTATCCTGTGGTCTATATTCTTGATGGTGGGGTTGAGGAAGATTTTTTTCATTTGACAAGCTTACTTCGTTTTAGTGCACAAGCATGGGTCGATCGATTTCCAGAAGCAATCGTTGTCGGTATCGAAAATGTAAATAGAAGACGAGATTTTACTTTTGCGGTTCCTAATCTTGATTTTTTGGCAGAGGAGGGTTTTCCAAAAACCAGCTTTGTCGCACATGGTCAATCTGCGAAATACATTCAGTTCTTAGGAGAGGAGTTAAAACCCTTTATTGAGGGGACGTATCGAACGGAAGACAGAAGTGTAGTAATTGGGGAATCGCTAGCAGGTTTATTAGCGACCGAAATATTGTTAAAGAAACCTACGTTGTTTACCGACTATATCATCATCAGTCCTAGTTTATGGTGGGGAGGTCGCTCTCTTCTTTCGGAAGCCCACGTGCTTTTAAATAAGAACCTTAAAAAAGAAGTTAACGTCTACATTGGTGCGCCCAGTAAGGACGAAGATACGAAGATGTTCAATGAAGTGGAACAGTTGCACGGTATAGTAGAAAAGTCTTCGAAGATTCATACTGTTTTTGATTACTTGCCGCAAGAGACTCATGCCACGGTGATTCATCAGGCTGTTTATAATGCCTTATTGTTTTTGAAACCCTTACCTACTGTTTCTAGACCTTAATTAAGGTGTTATTGATTGCATTAGGTCTAAAGAAACCCCTATAAAATGATGTGTCGACTATAGGGGTTTCTTTGAAAAATTATACTTCTTTATAGTTTGACCGGTATAAAGACGATTTCTTTATAGTTGTCTTTTTCATAAAATACGCCTATTGTTTTTGGATTCAATAATACCAAATCCGAATATGCGGAATATGATCCTTTGTAGCCGGCTGGCGCTTTTGCAACGACCGTATTCTTATACCAAGTTTTACCTCCGTCTTTCGATAATCGTAGCGTGAGATTATCCCGGTTTTTTGTGTCGGCGGCATTGCAGACGGCAAGGATGTATTTACCTTTCTTACGCCATGATAAGACGCTACCTTGGTTTACCGGATCGGGTAAGTTCTTATCGTAGAACGTTGTGTCCCACGTTACTCCACCGTTGTTGGAGTAGCTGATAATGCGTGTACGTACATTTCCCTGTTGATTGCGGCTATTCATGTAAACACCGGTTTCGGATATTTGGGCAGCCATAGTCTCGTTGCTCCCCTCGAAAGGAACAGTAGACCCTATCTTATAAGTTTTTCCGTGGTCATCGCTATAGAAAGAGTGTGCATAGTAATCTTTGCCATTGGCGAGCGGATTTCCTTCCGAATGATTTGCCGGAATATAGAGACGACCTTTGTAGGGACCGCTATCTAATTGTAAGGCATGCCCTGGTGTATTCGCGAGCGTACGCCAATCTGCATCAAAATTATAAGCTGGATTGACATCCGGTTGTTTGGGTTGGTGTGTTGCCGCCGTGATGTTTACTGGGGCAGACCAGGTCTTTGCTCCGTCTGTAGAGGTGATAAACCAAGATTCCCGTAATCCTTTTCCTTTCCGTATTTCACTTTCGTGGTTGTTTCCAGTATTATAAAATAAAAAGATACGTCCATTGGGATAGTTTGGATCAAGCAAATCGACTACTGGAGCCGCATTTCCTGCTTGTAGTTTTTCATAGTCTGCAGCCACCTGTATGGCGCCCCATGTTTTACCATTGTCTTTACTGATTTTATAGACAATGTCCACATTTCCATAGTCGCCTGCATGATCGACTCGGCCTTCTGAAAAAGCCAAAAGATCTCCATTTTTATTTTTAACAATCGCCGGAATCCGATAACTGGCGTAACCCGCTTCGCCGGATTTGAAAACGGTTACTTCTTGTGCATTTAAGGTGCTTTGCATCAGTAAAGCAGCACCGATATAAAAAAGTTTATTCATCATAGTCATTGTGTTAGCGGTAAGGAACAAAGGTAAACATCCATTTGTTGGGGTTATCCCAACTTCGACCAGCAAAACTACCCACAGGTAATTTTATTAAGACATGGTTCCATCCTTTATTCAGATAAATTTGTTGAGGCTGACGAAAGGTGTATCCTTCGTCGAGTAGTGGTTTTTCTAGGTTGCCTTTTAGGCCTGGTTGTCTCCAGATGGGTGGTTCAATCCATTTGCCATTTACCTGGATGGCACTGTGTAGGTTATCCCAGGTGTCCTTAGTTGGTGAATCGCTCGCATATGAACGCGATAAATTTCCGAACCCGATCCAGAAAGGTTGATAACCGATGCTATCGGACCATATTTTAGTACGCGCATACCAAGTTGTATTTGTTTGTGGTTGAGCGAGGACGCCTTGTATAACATCGGCCCACCAATGGCGCAATATGACCGTTCCACCAGTAATGTGATATGTAGGCACGATTGTCGAATCGAACGCCTGCTTTTCGATGGAGAATGCCTGCGTTAGTTTTCCTTCATTCGGAAAAGGTCCAATTAACTCCCATGTGATGTGGCTATGTTTTACATAAGGAAATGGTAGGTTTTTGAAAAATTTTTCCTTGTGCTGTAATAGTCTTTTTTCAAAGGAAGAAAAAGATAGATTTTCTTCCTGATCTACGGGTTGAATATTTGCCTTCCAACCAGCCAAACCACCCCCTTGCCAAATTCTTTCTGCAAAGGTGAGCATCGCTGGATAAACGGCATTTTGTAAAAACATATCTTCAGGAGCCGAAACAGCGCGGTCCGGCCATACGCACAAGGTGGCTCCCCACAGATTTTTATGCGCTTTCTTCTGCTCGCCAATCTGGCGGTAAAATAACGTCGTCACCGTTTCTAGCGGATCCATGTGGTTAATGTAAAGGTGTTTCGAGTCTATATAGATTAATGCGCCATCAGGCTCAATTGCCTTTGGTCCACCCATCCATAGCTGACGGATTGTTTGCGGCATTAAATTGCCGCCTGGATCCCAACCTAAGGTTTTAAATCCGAGGGACTCGACATAGCGCGTCATTTCCCCCATGAAGTTAGGGTTCGTTATTTTGACTTCGTCCCCACCAATATGAAGGTAAGGCAGTCCCGGGTAGGTGTTTGCAAACTCATGTAACAGTTCCTTTAGAAATACCATACCCGAATCTGATTGCATATCCACACCAAAAAAACGATGAAAAGCGGCGCTGTGTCCCGGCATATCGATTTCTGGCAAGAAGGTAATATGTCGATCCGAACAGTATTTGATGAGTTCTCGAAACTCTTGCTCAGTATATGATTGACCCGCCCATCGTGTCATATTGGTAGAATCGGTTAATCCGGGATAACGTTTGCTGCTCAGGCGCCATGCAATATCTTCCGTAAAATGAAAGTGGAAAACATTAAGCTTGTATTGCGCCATGATATCGATTTGTTCTTTCAGCATTTCTAAGGGCTGGTAATTTCGACCAACATCAACTAAGAATGCACGCCATGGAAAGGCTGGTTCATCTTCGATGCTGCAAAAGGGGACAGTGCCTTGCGCTGTTATCAATTGTTTCAAGGTTTGCAAACCATAGTACAAACCAGATTTCGTGGAGGCAGCAACAGTAATGCCCGTTGTCGAAATGGTCAAGCGGTAGCTTTCTTTTTTCTCGCGCATATTCCGTGCGTTCAACGTTAGATTTAATACTGTTGAACGGGGGGCAGATCTGTTTTTTGCATACGAAAACGGGATCCTATTCGCCTTCATTACTTCAGACAGGAGGTATAATTCTCGATCTATTCCGGAGGTGTCTCCTTCTAACGTTATGCCTTGACGAAGGTCTAGAATCCCATTTTGCCAAGATACTTTTTGAGGCATAGGGAGCAGGTCGCTTTGTGCGCGAACGGGATGAAGAAAACCCACCAGAATTAGTGTGAAAAGAAAGCAGATTGGGCCGTGTTTTTTCATGTTAAGGTTTCATAAATTTCGTTAACGTCATCCAGCAGTACCACTCTTGACGAGGGAGGTGGAATGGGCCTTTGAACAGATTTCCTTTTGCCGGCTGTGCTACTTTTCCATCGCGATGCAGGTAACCAAACCACTCGCCATGTTCTTTATCATGAAAATGTGTATAGGCATAATCGTGTATCTGTTGATGCATTTCTGCATATTTTTCATCTTTGGTGACCAAGTAGGCGAGGAGGGTGGCGATGATGGTTTCATTTTGTGGCCACCAAAACTTCATATCTTGCCAGTACTCCTGTACAGGCTTGTTGTATACATCTCTGAAATATAAGATTCCGCCATGTTCTTTATCCCAGCCACGTTCCCACATATAATCAAGCATACGACACCCAAGATCTATTAATTTCGGATCCTTGTTGCGGTATAGCGCTTCATGTAGAATAAACCAGGCGCCTTCGATTGCGTGTCCTGGGTTTAGGGTGCGTCCTTCAATGTGATCGACAATACTCCCATCGAGGGCTACCTGCTCCATTACACATCGAATATCGTCTTTCACAAAATTGGTTTCAATTTCTTTGATCCAACCTTCAATGGCGCTATCGCACCGACTGTCACCAATGGTCTCGCGTAACTGTTGCGCTGTGTTGATCATAATCATAGGAATTCCGATTCCCTTCGTTGGTCGTGTATTTTCAAATTTAGGCTCTATCTTGCGCTCCCCCTCCGCATATTCCATACAAACCCCAAAAAGATCACGTGCATTTTTTGCGGCCTGCGGATCGCCAGACGCCTTGGCATATGCGGCAAACGCTATAACGGCAAACGTCTCAGAGAAAAAATAACGACGCATGCGTAAAGGGGTCCCTTCCTGATCAACATGAAAATACATTTTACCATGCTCATCAAAACACTTATTCAATAGAAAATCGTAACCCAGCTTTGCGCCATCCAACCACTCTTGACGTGGCTCTACGGTATTGTATAACGTGGCGAGCAACCAGCAAGCACGTCCTTGAATCCAAACTGCTTTATCCGTGTCTAGTAAGGAGCCATCGGCGTCACGCATCAGTAGGTACCCACCATTTTCTTCATCATATGATCTTGGAAACCAAAAAGGAACCGTGTCTTCTAAAAGTTGTTTTTTATAAAAGTCAGCTAGTGACTGTAGTTGTTTCTGATCCATTATTCTTTTTTTATAGAGGCAAGCGGAAAGTGCTGGCCGGTAAATTTGCATTGTTTACTAAATTTCCTGTGCTTACAGGCTCCCAACTATATACCAAGGCTTTCAAAGTGACTCCTTGCGGTTTTACGATGGTCACCTTATTTTGTATGATGTTGGCGGTGGCAGGTAATAGCTTCCCTTCTGCCGTTTGGAAGGAGAATCCGGCTAAAGAAGCCGTGTTGCTGGTCTTCATTCCTGTTGCGTAATCGAATGTCAATTCGATGGTGTCGCCATGGATTGTGCTTGTCCGAAATAAGGGGCCAGAAGGAGTTACCTGTTGCTTATAATGTTTCGCCAATGCCCATTGCGCAAGCCTTTTTCCAACGGTTATTTTATTTCGAGGATGTACATCAAGAGGATCACCTATGTCCGTAGTAACAACCATTCCCGCATTAGGAATTTTTTGTAGCATCTGTCGTTGTACATCGCGAAAGAAAGGCCAAGATGGGCGTTCAATACTCGATAGTTGTACATAATAGAATGGAAGTTCTTCCTGCCAGCGCTGGCGCATGTCTTGCACGAATGTTGGGAAAAGATGTTGGTACAGTTCCGCATTTTCGGCATCGCTTTCTCCTTGATACCAAAGGATGCCTGCTAGTGCAAAAGGAGCGATTGGAGCAATGCCAGCTTCATAAATATAAGAAGGGGCATAGGGATGTTGCTGAAATGGCGATGGCGATTGTTCCAGGTTTTTATTTGCTCGTTCACGGCACCAGGTCATAAGGTAGTCGCTTTTTCGCCAAGGATGCAATGCCCCTGTATATTGTGCATTGGACTCGAGGGTTAATCGTGGAATCCAGGCCAATTGCGGCGAGCCGCCAACGGAAAGATCGATCATGCCGATTGGAATCTGTTGGTTGTTGGCAATCTCTACCGCAAAAGCATAAGCTACCGCAGAGAAATTTTCAGCCTCTTGGGGACTATTTACTGACCAAGCGCCGGTAAAGAAATTTAGGGCATTAACTTGCGCTAATGTTTGTTGATCCCAAACGATGTCGTCGGTGGGTGCAAGATTGTTAAACTTGAGTAAGCGTATGGGTAAACGTTTGCCTTCCTTGTGTGCTAAATTATCCCCTTGGTTCGCGCTCTTTACAGGAAAAGCCATGTTGGATTGCCCCGCTGCTAACCATACATCTCCCACGAGTACATCGTCGTAAGTAAATGTTTGCCGGTCGCTCTTAACGGTTAAGGTTTGCGGGATGCGGTTTACGGCTTGTGCAGGGAATTGCACCTGCCAAGTTCCATTTTTGTCTGTTTTTGTGCGTTGTTTCTGTGCCGACCACTGTACTTCTATTGTCGTGCCAGCATCTGCGGTTCCCCATACCGTAAATGGCTTATCTCGCTGTACAACCATCTGTTTTCCAAAAACAGCTGGCATCTTTAATCCACCAAAATTACCTGTTAGATGTTGTGCGACAAAATCAGCAATTTTGTATGCTCCCTTTTTATTGGGATGTAATGTTGGAGAATCTGTAATAAGATCAGGTCTATTATGCAGAGCCGCGTAAAGATCAATGACCGGCAATGCACGAGCGGCAGCAACATCGACTATTAAATCCTGTATTGCGTGGTACCAGTTAAATGTACTGGACGAAAATCGCGGGTGTCCCGTGAATATGGGCGACATTTTACAGATATATATCTTTAAAGTCGGGTTATTTGTGCGTAAGGTATCAATAAGCCAAAGGTAATCTTGCACAAATTGATCCCGATAGTGGGGGAAGTTACGCGGGTCGGTATCATTCAAGCCTAAGTGAATGATAGCAATGTCTGCACGAAAATGTAAAGCATCTCGGAACTGCTTCGTATTAGCATAAGGACGATGTCCGTGGCGTAATAAAGTAGCGCCACTGTGACCAAAATTCTCTACATTGAATTGTGCTCCAATTTTCTCTTGCAGTACAGCCGGATAAGCGTTTGTTGCCGGTGAATCAAGACCTAACCCTTCCGTTACAGAGTCACCTATACAAGCTACTTTTACCTTTTTTTGCTGCGCCATTACTAACGGGATCACGCAAAAAAGAAGGTAAGCTACGCCCAAAATTTTGTATAGCTGTTTTTTAGTCTGCGTCGACATAATCTATAACTTTTGGTTTGAGAGTAAGAAGTTGCAGCAGAAGGGCTATGGCGACAATGAGTGCCAGCAGAGCAAATCCATTATTAAAGTGGCCTTCGTCTTTGAAGCGGCCTAATATCTGCGTAACGGCAGCGCCGGCAAAAACACCTACCATATTCATAAAGCCATATGCGGTGGCGCGAAGGCGTGGCGGAACAAACTGACAAAGGATCGGCATATTATTCGCATCAAAAATGCCAAACCCGATTCCAAACAAGATAGCAGCGCCTACAATACTGTAAAAGGTACTTCCTGTACCTAACAGAATTAACGCAGGTATTGTTAGAAACAAGCCGATTGCGCTGGTGTAAACGCGACCGCGTACATTTCGAAGAACCCACCTGTCGCTCCAGATTCCGCCGACAATAACGCCGATGAAAGAAGCCACAGCAATTGTAATTGTCGATAGTGGACCAGCTGTCGCCATCGGAATATTCAGGTTGTCCGCAAATAAAGTAGGGAGCCAGTTTTTGGTTGCCCAACCGGGAAGGCTGGGGGCGGCAAAGTAAAAGAGGATAACCCAAAAAGCAGTCATAGAAAATAAAGAAGATAAGCCTTTTATAAACGGAATTCGCTTTGGTAGATTTTCTTTGCTAGCGCCTGCTACTTGCTTTATTGTTGGTTCATGAAGCAAAGCAGCAAGGATAAAAGCATAGATAACCCCAATGATGCCAAACCAATGAAAGGCGGTATGCCAGCCATATTGATACGCTACCGTAGCACCAAAACCACCGAGAGCTTGTCCCATGTAAAAACCAGTCATATGTATACCCACAGCTAATGATCGGGTGCGTCCCGTGTGATAATCTGCGATGAGCGCCAGTCCGGCTGGAATGTATAAGGCTTCACTAAGTCCCATAATAGCGCGTAATACTAACAATTGATTGTAATTTTCTGCTAGCCCCATGGCATAGGTGACGGTAGACCACACAAACAGGCTAGCGACAATTAACCACTTTCGGTTTACCCGATCTGCAATAATCCCAGCAATAGGACTCATGAACCCATAAATATAAAGGAAGACAGCCATGAGGACTCCAAAGGCTTCTGCCTTTTGGAGTTCCACAATATCGATTTGCATGCTTTCACGCATGGTAGATAACATTTGGCGGTCCAGATAATTAAGAAGGGCTACGACCCACAGTAAACCGACCACGAGCCATGGATAATATTTGTTATTTCGCATGTTTACCTCCCTTTCCTATAGTTCCTACGAGAATCTGGTCGGTCCGAATCCCAGCCTTTATCTCGCCACTCGGAATGATAATCATGTTCTTGTAGGATAGCGCTTGCGTTGTGACCGGTGATTTCGCCGGTAGGGGCGCTATTTTGGACCATTTTTTCTGCTGTATATTGAATTTCCAGCTGTCGGATGTAAAGCCCGGATGGTTTTGTTGTAGGAACGCCTTTTGCTGTATAAGTATTTGTTTTTGGTTGCTATCTTCTGTCGCGGTTATTTTTGCGATCAGGTCTTCTACCTGATGGAACGTAGACGCATCATCGCCACCGAAGATCAGGATGTCGCCTTGGTCATCCATAACACCTGTCCCGGCAGCCAATGGGCGCGGAAGCGTTCCTATAGTCTCTATTTTTTGTGTGCTAAGATTCCATTGTAGTACCTGATCGTACATTGTACTTCGACTGTTTTCGTTACGTTTACGTCCACCGATAATGTAAATGTTTTGTTCTTTTGCATCGGTTAAAAATATAGCATGGCTAACCGGATAAGGGAGTGTTGTAGGATGTGTTTCCCAAGTTGATCCTGCGGTCGAAAGGTTCAGTTCATATATACGTGCTGACACGTGTTCGGTGTTCTCTCCTCCAATAAAAAACAACTTGTTTTTTACTTTCAAGAGACCGCCATTTGTATATGGATGTGGTAGGTTAGGTAACCGCGCTATCTGAATGGAATCTGCGGTTAGTTCCAAGGTAAATACATCTTTTTGAATCCCATTATTATTTTCTCCACCAGCTATATATAATCTCGTGCCATCACTGCATACAGCGCTGTAGGCCAGTGGGATATGTGTAGGTGTCTGTTTGACGAAGTCTACATGTCCGTCACCGATTTCATAGATATAGGCCTCTTGATGGTATTCTTTCGCGCCACCATCCCAAGGCATCGTTGCCGGAAAGTTAGCTCCACCCATAAGAAGTAACTTATTATCGATAATTCCTGTAATAGGACCAGCAAGCCCTAGGTGGGCACTGCCATCCGCTTGCATGGGTAATTTCGATTGGGTATCCCAATGGATCGTTTGTGTTGCATCCTCGGGGTTACAGGCGGTTAAGGCAATAGTCATGCAGAAGGTGAAGATTTTAGGTTTCATTAATGTTTAGATTTAAAAGCGGCAAAACCAAGGTTTGCTACCTCTTGCTCAAAGGCTGTAAATTGTGCATTGTCCATATTCGCAACCGGGAGTCTAAAGCCACCGCAGTTTAGGTCAATTAGTTTCATATAGGCCTTTCCGGTAGCAATACCGCCGTATTTTCCGAGCAAGGTAATCATATCGATTGATTTTTGCTGTAAGTCATTCGCTTTTGCAAAATCACCTGCATCGTATGCGGCTATCATGTCGTGATATAGGGGAGCGGCATAGTTGTACGTACTTCCAACCGCACCTTTACATCCCAGAACTAAGGAAGAAAGCATATTTTCATCACGTCCCCATAACATATCATATTTCTTATTCTTGTAGTTGCTACACGAAAGAAAATCCATAAAATCTTCATGTGTATATTTAATTCCCTTAAACGTTGGAATCAGCGCATCCACTTCCTTTAATAGATCTAACATAGCGTAATTTCCACCTGTTAGTACAGGGATATGGTAATAGTAAAATGCGGTATTGGGTGCAGCTGCAGCTACTTCAGCACAGCATACGGCCAATTGTTTTGCCGTAGCCGGTTTAAAGTAGAAAGGGGAGGTGAAAGAGATAACATCGACGCTTTCATGTTCAGAAATTGCCGCCAACTCCTTGCACTCCTTTATATTAGTACCGCCTAAAAACATCATTAAGGTGAAGTCTTGATCGTTACGTGTAAGCGCGGCCCATGCTTTCATGACATTAACTTTTTCGTCGAATGTGAGGGAAACACCTTCTCCGGTCGATCCACATATAAAAGCACCTGCAATGTTGTTTCGTTTTAGACTTTGGTAGTAGGTGGGGATTAAGTCAAGGTTTAGTTCACCATTATCTAGAAAGGGTGTAAAAGGAGCTGCAATTAAGCCATTAATGTGTTTCATCTTTTATTAATTTTTTATGTGTTTCTTGTAAAGGAGGTTGTATTATTTGATGATGTAATACAACCTCACTTATCTCGTTTTGCGTGTTATGGTTTGGTTGTGGTATATCCAGGCGTCTGATTCACCAACGGATCATTGGTCCACACATCGCGTCCAATCGGCCATAATACTTTGTAAGCTTCTGTGCTTTTTGTGAGCACGCCGTAGGGATGACTGGTTGATTTGAACGCCAAGGGTTCATTGTTGTACTTCATGCGGCGGATATCGTACCATCGTTTTCCTTCATAGACAAACTCTTTGGAACGTTCGGCAAAAATGGCAAGCTCATTCGCATCTTTGGTACCATTGACAAAAGGTGTTGGATCATTGCCGTTAAAGGCCCGGTTGCGCACCGCTTGGATGTATGTTTGTGGATTGGCTCCCTCCGCATTTGCAATTTCAGCTAACATCAGTAATCGATCTGCTTCCCGATATATTGGCCAATCATCGGTCCAGTTGCGAATATTATTATTTATCGTTCCCATGAATTTGGTCAATACGGTATTACGGATAGTAACCTTTTGAGGTGTTACGGAGCGATCGATCGCATAAAAATCATAAAAGGTAGCATCTCTGCGGCGATCCAAGATGTTATATGATTTAAAGAGCTCATAGGTATACGCATAACGTTGTATTCCACCTGTGCTGCTTTGTGCGATATTAAGTGGATCTATTAAGGTAGGGGCTGTCGTGCTAACCGTGTCTTTGTAGTAAATTCCATTGAAATTAGAGGTAGCGTATAAAAAAGATGCTACCGCAGGTTGTTCGGCTTCATTGAAAGCAAAAGGCAAGGTGAAAATGATTTCAGCGTTACGCTTTTGCTTGAAGACATCCGCAAAGTTGGCCACCAAGGAATAGCCGGTCACCGCATTAAGTGCTGTTTTTGCTTCGGCTAAATCGGCCGTATTATTATATACTTTTGCGGACCAGAGGAAAACTTCTCCTTTTAACATTTGGGTCGCGTTTAACGTCCAATAGGCTTTATTAGTACCCTGTATCGTTCCGAAATACTGTGCCGAGGAAGCGATGTCTGCTTTAATTTGCGCCAATACCTCAGGCTCTGTCGACCGCGCCAATCGCAAAGCAACCGGATCCGGTTTGCCGGTTAAAACATCGGGAACTAAGCGTAACGGAACGCCCCCAAAGGTGCGCAAGAGATGGAAATAGTAGAATGCACGCAAACCATGCGCTTGTCCGAGTAGATTGGCTTTTCGCTCTGCCGATAGAAAGGTGACGGTGTTTACTTTATCAATAAATAGATTGATCTGTAAAATGCTATTCATAAATCCGGACCATGCACCGAGTCCCGGTGAGACTTCAGTCATCGCTTGATTTATAACAACTAATTCGTTCAGAGATACATCCATACGTGCTGTACTCGTTAGACCACCACCACGCATTTCACCTAGGCGGAAAAAGCTGAATTGGTTGTTCCGGAGATCACTATGGATACCAATCATAAAGTTGTTTACTTGCGTTTCATTTTCCCAAAAATTTCCTTCAGCAAAAAAATCTTCAGGCGCCAAATTCAAGTGCTTATCGCAGGCTGTTAACCCTGTCAAGGAGAAAGCAACCAAGGCTAATTTTATATATTTTTTCATGTTGTTTTTCATCTGTGTTTAGAAAGTGATTTTTCCGCCCATAATCAGCATCGTCGGAATGGTATAGGCGCTGTTTTGTAGGCCAGTTCGTTCCGGTAATACGTTCATTTTATTGGTGATATATCCTAGGTTTTGTCCCGATACGGTGAGTGTTAATCCCGCTATTTTAGCGCGATTTAGCCATTCTTTAGGCAAGGCGTAACTCAAAGATACTTCGCGGAAAGCCAAGTAATTGGAACTTTTCCAGAACATATCACTTGGACGGTCAAAGTTCTTTGCATTCAATTGATCGGCCCATACGTAGCGTGGGTATTTTGCATTTGGATTTTCTGGTGTCCAGGTATCGTTCACCAACGTCGTCGCATTAAACTCCCCTTGAAAGAAACCTAAAGACCACATTTGCATCTGATCCATTTGAATATGACCTAAGGCAAAATCCATACGAGTAAACAAGGAAAGCCCTTTGTAACTAATGGTTGTGTTGAAACCTCCGGTCCACTTCGGTAAAGTATTTCCTAACCGCACACGATCATCCATATTGATCACACCATCTCCATTGATATCTTCCCACATCACATCGCCTAATTGTGTCGGTAGGTATCCCGTCAGCCCCTGTTCTTGTATAATTTTTTGGCTGGCTACTTTTTTACCCGCAGCAGCACCATAAAATACTTCTCCAGCGGCATCATCACGCACATTATAATTCGAGAGATCGGCCTCATTCCGGATAATCCCTTTCATCCGAAAGCCATAAACATCACCCCATTCCATGCCTTCCTGAAGTCCGCCAACCCAAATAAGAGAACCGGTAGCAGGGTCATACACTTGCGTACCATCCTGGCGGTTGCGATCATTCCCGTTGTAAGGCAGCTTTATCACTTTGTTACGCACATAAGCGGCATTGGCATTCACGGTCCAGTTTACCTTATCATTCTGAATGATTTTGTATCCCAGTTCAAACTCAATACCGCGATTTCGCATCGTACCATTATTGGTTCTAATGGACGGGATACCGGCGGAGTTAGGGAGATTGATGTAGGCCAATTTATCCGATGTGATACGGTTGTAGTATGCCGTGGAGAAGTTCAGTTTGTTGTTCAATAGACCGATGTCCATTCCCACTTCGGTAGTTTTACTTTTTTCCCAAGTCAATTCATTGAGTGGAGCAGCAGAGAAGAGGAAGCCACGCGACTGGTCGTATGCCTGTTGAACACTATAGCCCCCCTGCACTTCGTAGACACCAATAGCGTTACTTGTTCCGATACCAATATTTCCGTTTTTACCCCAACTGGCGCGTAGTTTTAAGAAATTTAACCATGGTGCTTTTTCCTGCATAAATTGTTCTTTAGTGGCAATCCAGCCGACAGAAGCAGCCGGAAAGACACCCCATCTGTTGTCGGCGCTTAGGCGCGATATCCCATCGCGACGAAAGGTTGCAGAGAAAAGGTATTTATCGGCATAATCGTAGGTTGCATTTCCAAACTGTGAGATAATACGATCATTCGTATGTGCGGAGGATGCACCTCGCGTAGGATTGGCCGCCGTGTTGGTCGTTAAACCTAGCGCCATGAAATCGTCGGTCGGAGCTAATGCACCTGAAGCACCTAAACCGCGGTAGTACGAGTCGTAAAATTCAGCACCAGCCAAGGCGCTTACCGTATGGTCACCAAATGACTTGTTGTAATTAAGAACCGCGTTATAGGTTTGTCTGATGTCTCGCCAAAAACTAGCCGAACTACTGCGTTGTCTGTTCCAGCCCGCATTGGGATCTGTATAACTTAGGAAGCCTGTTCGGAAATCCTGATTGAAGGATTCGTGATACTCTTCCTCGTAATACAGAATACCCTTCATTCGTAAAGATAGTTCCGGTAAGAAATTGACGACTAATGCTTGGTTTAAGGTGAATTTATCACTCTGTGCTCGTCTTTTGTATTTATCAATATTAACCAATGGGTTACCATCGCTGGCATCCCGGCCAAGAATCCAATCTCCTGTAACCGGACTTTTGCTCCGTAGTGTTGGCGGAGCCGATAGCATACGTCCCCAGTAATTGCTCTCGCCGTTTGTTAAACTTTGATCACGCCAGTTTGCGCGGGTGAAGTTGATCGTCGATTCGGTCTTAATCCAATCCTTGATTTTATAATCCGCATTTACAGCGAAATTGTACCGTTTGTAGAAGGTTTCTAATGAGAGTCCCTTTTCATCATATAGGCCGACACTACTAAAGTAGTTGGCTTTGTCATTTCCGCCTGAGAAGGATAGGTTGTAATCTTGTGATGGGGCAGGGCTTTTGAAAGCAACGTCACGGTAACTGAAGTCTTCATAAATGAGGTCATAAAATTGCCCGTTTGCATCATAGTTACCAGCTGCATTGGTTGGAATTACATCTTTCATTGTTTTCCAACCTTGATCCAAGAGAAATCGATTTTGATCCGTTAGACGCATGAGACTCCATCGTGCTTCATTAGCATAATTGCCATCAAGTGGCGTTACACCGTCAGCAGCAAAGTATTTGTTGCCCGTACCGCGTGGCCCCGGGCTGCCTAATGTGGTATTTGGGAGTGTGCCTGATTTTATCGCACCGACGGCGCCAAGTCTATTCCATTTTACATAATCACCTGCATCTAGAAACTCATATGGAGAGTTTAGATAATTGATACCCCGAATTGCTTTTAAACTTAAGGAAGAACTTCCTGTTTTCCCTCTTTTTGTGGTGACTAATATAACACCATTACTTGCTCTGGCACCATAGATAGCTGTGGCAGCGGCATCTTTTTGAACATCTATACGCTCAATTTCATCGGGATTAATATCTGATAAACTAGTTCGAACCTGACCATCCACTAAAATAAGTGGGCTACCGGTACCGTCCCAATGGGTGCCACCACGTAATACAATGTTCGGCATGGCGCCGGGACGTCCCGAACCGGTCGATACACGCAAACCTGGTACTGTTCCTGCAAGTGCTTGCGCCGGATTTGCGCGCATTCCGGATTCTAGTATTTTATTGTCCAACGTAGAGACGGAGGCCGTTAGTTTCGTACGTTTTACGGTGCCATATCCCATAACGACTATCTCATCTAGCTTTTCATCATTGGACTCCATGATAATTTCCAAATGATCTGTTTGGGAAACAGATGTTTCTTGCGCACGGTATCCTACCGCGGTAAACAATAACTTATCCCCATTTTTTGACCGAATGGAAAAGTTGCCATTTTCATCGGTGGAGGTACCTGTTTTTTGTGTTAGGTTGGCGATCGTTACCGCAGTAAGTGGATTTTTGTTTCCGTCTAATACCCGGCCCGAAAGCATGTTCTGCGCTACAGCTTCGTCGTGCAGTAGGCAGAGGAAAAGCAATATAAAGACGCTTTTCAGTTTAATTAGGTAGTTCTTGTTCATAATTATTTGTTTTAATATTGGATTATGTATAACATAATAACAAAACAAATGTATGACATAATATTTCAGATGTCAAAATATTTTTGATATTATTGTGAATAAATTGTTAAGTATATAGGCTATGAGTCAGGAGAATGTCTCTATTGAAAAGCTTGGAGGTATCGATACCTCCAGTTTGGTAGACAAGGTTGAAGCACGTATTGTGAGCTTTATTCAAGAGAATAAATTAAAAGTTGGGGATGTGCTTCCTAAGGAGTTGGACTTAGCAGAGAGCTTGGGGGTGAGCCGTACAGTTATTCGGGAAGCATTACTACGCTTAAAGACTATTGGCCTCATTGAATCGAAGAAACATAAAGGGGCTGTCTTGACGAATCCGGATGTGCTTGGATCTTTGCGAAAAGTTTTTCATCCTTCAATTTTGGATAATGCTACCTTGAAGGATATGTTCGAGATGCGTTTGGCGTTGGAAGTAGGGATGGCTGATTTTATAGTCAATAAGATTACAGATCAGGACCTACAGGAGCTGGAAGCGATTGCAGAAGATATTGTATCGGGCGATACGGCCGCACCCTGGCAGGTTGAAGATGAAATACGGTTTCACGGTAAGCTATATGAGATATCGGAGAATAAAATCCTTCTCGAGTTACAAGAGTTGTTGATTCCTATTTTTCAATATGTACACCAAAGTGGTTTGTTAGAACGGCCTATTGTAGAAGGTGATTTTATCTCGCATAAAGAGCTTGTTGAGGTGCTTAAAAAGCGAGATGCCGATGCATATCGAAAAGCAATCCGCCAACATTTAAGTAACCACTTCGCTCGAATCTTAGCTTAAAAAACGCAATTCTGTATTTTGATAAAGTATCCATATTGCTTATCTTGTGGGTACTTACCAAAATACACTTATATGACTTTTAGTGCATCGAAATTTCTATTTGCTTGTTTATCCTTTTTCCTATTTACACACGCCGTTACCGCTCAGAATTATGCGGGGCGCTGGCATGGTGATTTAGATGCAATGGGTACCATCATTCCGATGGTTATCCAACTCCAAAAAGTTGAAGGTACCTGGAAAGGTGCTTTAGATGTGCCAAGCCAGAATGCACTTAATTTGCCTTTGGATATTAGCCTTGTGGGAGATAGTGTCTCCTTAAAGGGACCAAGTGGTATAAAAATAGCCGGACGATTTAGTTCGGATAGCGTGTTACATACGGTTTACTTTCAAAATGGTTTTGAAGCAAAGGTCTTGTTCAAGCGAAAGGAAGGAACCGAAATGGTTAGTTTACCGCCTGCACGTGTACGCCCACAAGAACCGAAAGCACCCTTTCCTTATTTAAGTCGTGATTTTAAGATTACAGATGAAGGGACGACGCAGGCTGGTACCATAACAAGCCCTAAGGGGGAAGGAAAGTATCCCGCCGTTATCCTCGTGAACGGTTCTGGACAACAGAATCGTAATTCGGAACTGTTTGAGCATAAGCCATTCCTAGTTTTGGCGGATTATCTTACTCGAAATGGAGTTGTTGTGCTGCGGTATGATGACCTCGGAACAGGAGAATCTGTAGGTGATGTCGGCAGTTTAACGACATTAACAGCGGCAGATAATGCGGAGAAATTACTAGCGTATCTTAAGAGTCAGCCGGAGGTTGATGGTAATAAACTTGGTATAATTGGCCATAGTGAAGGTGGTGTGATAGGTCCCATTATTGCGGCGAGAAATCCAGATGTGAAATTTGTGGTTAGTTTGGCTGGGATGGCTATTTCAGGCCGCGAGTTACTGGGGCAACAGTTGATGGAGCTTGGGTTAAAAGGGGCATCAGCGAGCAAGAAACAATTCTATATGTCGATGCTGGATGCGATGGCAGCCGAGAATACTTATAATCAGGCACGGGCCAAAATGGAGGATCTAATTGAGGAGTTTAATGGTGTGGAAAAATTGACCAAAGAAGATACCGCTAGCTTACAGCCTTTATTTATGCCTTGGTATTTGACGTTCCTGAAATTACAACCAAAAAATTATTTGTCTGAAGTGAAAGTACCGATGTTGGTGCTTAATGGAGACAAGGATGTTCAGGTGCGTTCGGAAGCGAATATTGCTACTTTTCAAACGTACTTGCCTGCAAATAAGAAGCATACTTACAAACGCTATCCACAATTGAATCATTTGTTTCAAACCGCTCAAACAGGTCATGTAGATGAGTATGTAACGATTGAGGAAACGTTCAATCCGGAGGTGATGAGCGATGTCCTGGAGTGGATGAAAAAGCTCTAAGCCTCGGTTAAATTATTGGATATCCCGTTTTTTTAACGTAAGTTGTTAA
Source organism: Sphingobacterium psychroaquaticum (assembly GCF_004421025.1). Lineage (NCBI taxonomy): Bacteria > Pseudomonadati > Bacteroidota > Sphingobacteriia > Sphingobacteriales > Sphingobacteriaceae > Sphingobacterium > Sphingobacterium psychroaquaticum. Next base: position 1,763,586 of record NZ_CP038029.1, read on the forward strand.
CTATGATATTTTTACCTGAGATAGAAACGCAACGATTGATTCTGCGTGAATTGCGGGATGAAGATGCCGCAGCTATTTATGCTTATTTTTCGCAAGATTCGGTGACCGAGTTTTATGATTTAGAAACGTTTACCAGTATTCGACAAGCGCGTAGCTTATTGAAGTTATGGAAGAATTTGTATGTCAAAAGAGGAGGGATGCGTTGGGGGATTGTGTTAAAAGGCGAAGACGATCAAGTGATTGGCACATGTGGCTATCATGCCTGGTCTAAGATTCATAACCGAGCAGAAATTGGCTACGAATTGGATCCCACTTATTGGGGGCAAGGCTTGATGACTGAAGCAATTGAAGCTATCGTTCGTTATGGAAAGAATGCGATTAAACTAAGGCGTATAGAGGCTTTTATCGATCCAGCGAATCGTTCCTCTGGTCGGGTTTTGGAGAAGGTCGGTATGGAAAGTGAAGGCATTTTGCGAGATTATTATTTTGAAAAAGGACGTTTTGTCGATGCGGAAATCTATTCGATTATCAATAAGGAAAATTAAAAGTACTTATAAACAATCGCTACCTGAACTTCGTCGTATAATGGACAATAGGAAGCAATAAGATTCCTTATCTTTGTTTTTTTAGATAAAGATGATACAACTCGCCATCATTAGTGATATACACGGTAATCTTTTAGCATTAGAAGCTGTTTTAAAGGATATTTCAGATCGTTCTATTGACCAGATATATTGCCTCGGTGACCTCGTTGATTTTGCCCCGTGGGGAAACGAGGTAATCGATCGGATTCGGGCACATCGTATTCCTTGTTTGTTAGGGAACCACGATGAGCGTATTGCATACGATTTACCAATTATACCATTAGCCCATCATGATGCGATTGAAACCGCGAACCGCGAGATCGCGATCAACTGGAGTAAACAGAGTATTCGAGCAGATAATAAGCAATGGTTGGCGGCACTGCCGTATAACATTACCTTGACTTATAAGAGCGGATCTTCGATAAAGAATATCTTGTTGGTACATGCTACGCTGGAAAGCAACGATGCCTATATGTATCGTGATGATTCTAAAAACGAGCTTATAGCGGTACTGAAAGAACGTTCGGTTGATACGCTGGTCATGGGACATACCCATCAGTCCTATATCCAAGAGCAGTCGGATATTCTTTTTGTCAACAGTGGTTCTGTTGGCCGCAGTAGGGAGGATGATCGAAAAGCAACCTATACCATATTGCAGATTACGGAAACAGGAATAGATGCTGAAATCGTGAAACTGAATTATGCTATTGACGAAGTGGCCTCTGCAATCTATAAGAGTGACATCCCAAATTTCTACGGTGATTTTTTATTAAAAAAGGCTGCATTAGTCTAACTCCAACCTGTCAAATTAAAAGTATATGATCAAAGAAGAAGTTGCTGTTTTCTGGTTTCGAAGAGATTTACGTTTAACGGATAATACAGGCTTGCATCACGCTTTGAAGGGTGGCGTACCAGTGCTTCCTATTTTCATCTTTGATACCGATATTCTGGATCGATTGGAAGATCGAAACGACCGTCGTGTTGACTACATTCATCAAGCCATTTGTGCCATTAATGAAGAGTTAAAAAGATATGGTACCACTTTATCTGTTTATCAGGGTAAGGTGATGGATATCTTCGAGGAGCTGCATGCTTCTTACCGGATCCAGGGCGTCTATTGCAACAGAGATTACGAGCCGCAAGCGATTCAGCGAGACACCGCCGTTTTTCGCTATTTTGAAGAAAAGGAAATCAGCTTCAAGGCTTATAAGGATCAGGTTATTTTTGATAAAGGAAATATTGTGAAAAGTAACGGTGAGCCCTATACGGTCTACACACCGTATGCGACAAAGTGGAAGCAGACATTACAGGGATCTCATTATGCGGAAGTGAATCTCGAACTGGATAATTTCTTTCGACAACCATTCATGCCGGTGCTTGCGCTTGCTGATCTTTCTTTCGGTAAGACTGATATTACCTACGTTGAGCCAACGCTTGATCGCCGTATAATTGAGACATATGATGCGACAAGAGATTTTCCAGCGATCAAAGGAACGACAAACCTCAGTATAGCGTTACGTTTTGGGACGATTAGTATACGGAAGTGTGTTTCTTTTGCCCTTCAATATAATCAAACCTGGCTTTCAGAGTTGATTTGGCGCGAGTTTTTTATGCAAATTCTCTACCATTTCCCCCATGTGGAGAATCATGCTTTTAAAGAGAAATATGATCGCATTGCTTGGCGCAATGAGGAGAATTTGTTTAAGTTTTGGTGTGAAGGGAAGACCGGCTATCCGATGGTAGATGCGGGCATGCGCGAGTTGAATACCACCGGATTTATGCATAATCGAGTACGGATGGTAGTTGCTAGCTTTTTATGTAAACATCTCTTGATTGACTGGCGTTGGGGGGAAGCTTATTTTGCCGCTAAACTGAATGATTATGAACTATCGGCTAATAACGGAAATTGGCAATGGGCAGCAGGATGCGGCTGTGATGCGGCTCCCTATTTCCGGGTGTTCAATCCTACACTACAAAAAGAAAGGTTCGATAAAGAGGGTATCTATATTAAACGATGGGTTCCAGAGTGGGGGACAGCAGCCTACCCTGATCCTATTGTGGATCACAAAGAAGCTTCAAAACGAGCGGTCGCGGTATATAGCTTAGCCGTAAAATAGTGTAGGGGCTACGTGCGGCTTAATTGGTTTCCGGTAACTTCTTTTCTAAACGTTCGATTTTTGCGGTAAGTTCCTTGAGTAGTTTTAAATGGGCGACCTGGGAATCGAATAATTCTTTTATTTGATCCTCCAGAAGAACATCTACCTTTTGGTGCAGGCTTCGTATCTCCAGCTCCGCTTTGAGGTTTACCAGATAATCATTTTCGCTCCGTTGTCTATCTTTTTCCTCTTGACGATTTTGGCTCATCATAATGATAGGCGCTTGTAGCGCTGCCACACAGGAGAGTACGAGATTCATCAGAATAAAAGGGTAGGGGTCGAATTGTTCATTCTTTGCGACAACCGTGTTGTAGAGTATCCATAACATCAATATGACCGTGAACAAAATAATAAACTTCCAGCTACCGCCAAAACGAGCAACCTTATCCGATATGGCTTGCCCCCGCGACAACATTTCTTTTGGGGGATGGAGTAGGTTGTTTACGATGAGTTGTTCCTCCTCCAATGTTTTTTTTACTATATCATGAAGTTTCCGAATATGATCGTCACTTTGTTCAATCATTGCAATAATCTCTTTGTTGCTTATTTGTTCTTCTTTCATGATGAATAGGCTGCTGAGTTAAAGATATAAACTAAGGTTTAAAGATACAAGAAGAACTTCTGCCTGGAGAAAAAAGGAGGCGCCATTTTTTGATGGCGCCTCCTAATCTACCTTATTTTGGAAGTAGTGACGTTAATAACCTGGATTCTGTACCAAATTAGGCTCTGTAGAAAGACTGCTTTCATGGAATGGCCATAAGTATTGATGTGGTTGGAACCTACGATCTTCCACTTTTAGTACTTCTTTTTTATCACCTACGAGTCGCGCATGGCCCAGTAAAGGTTGGTTTAATACCTGCTCAGCAAGTCTCCAGCGTAAGATGTCGTCGTAGCGTAAGCCTTCGCCGGCAAACTCAGTACGTCTTTCGTTGCGTATAAGATCTATCCATTCCGTTTGTGTTTTGGACACCAATGTTACGTCAGCAGTGGTCATATCCAGTCCCGCACGTTTACGCACTTGGTTGATGCAACTTTTTGCCAAATCATCCACATCGTTAAGCATAATCTTTGCTTCCGCATAGGTTAACAATACTTCCGCGTAACGAGCAAGGCCAAAGTGCATATTTCCTCCAGTCCTGAAAGCATCCGCTTCGTCCACAAACTTTTTAAACCAATAACCTGTGCGGCTGCTGCGGAGGTTCTGGTAATAGAAGATTGCCTTCGGGTCGTAGATATCAATTTTTTCCTTATTGAAGAGGTCGCCATGCCCGAAAATACTTGCAGCTAAACGCGGATCTCTATTCAATTTCGGGTTTAACTCATATTGTTCTTTCGTATGCAAGGGGCATTTATCAATCGGTCTTCCCTGTAGTGTCCAATAACTGTCGACAAGCGCTTTTGAAGGGACAACGTAAGACTGACCTTTGCCTGTCCGGTATTGGGGAGCAAGGTGTTCAAAAGAGGCTGTCGCCGTATTGTTGTGACTCTCCATGTCAAATTTGATGATAAATTCTTTATTTGTTTTATCTGCTTTGTAGTTAAACAAGTCTTCATATTTGGTGTGGAGTTGAAATTTCCCGGAATCCATAACCTCTTTCGCCAAGCGGGCAGCTAGGTCATAACGACCATGTTGGAGCGCGTAACGCATGACCAATGTCTTAAAGGAATATTTGTTAAACATGTATACATTGGTGGTGCCTTCCTCCTCTGGTAGGCGGTTGGCGACATCTTCACACATGTCGAAAAGCTTATTTAGCACTTCTTCTTTTTTTGTTACAGGAGGCGTTGCTTCCTCGAGGGTAACAGGAACTAATACGAATGGAATGTCTCCCCAGTAAGTGGTAATACGGAAGTAATGCCAAATACGTAGCCCTTCGAGAATAGCTTTGTATTTTTGACGTATGGCCTCATTTTCCACATATGGAGTCTCGATATTTGCCAGATACGTGTTGATGCGTCCAACATGTTTGTTAAATAATGTCCAATAGTATTCCGAGGCACGGGCATTACTAGTGAAGTTTCCATTCGCTATAATCATGTGGTGATCCGTCTCAATACGGGCATAGGCGTTATCGCTGCGACCTTCACTCATGTAAAAGAGTAATCTTCGTTCCGTAGGTCCCATAAAGGCATCCAGATAACTACTGTACACGACTCTTCGTAAATCTTCCTCCGTGTTGAAGAATTCTTCAAAAGAAGTTGCTGTTGGATCTCGTTTATCTAAGAATTTTTCACAGCTCGAAAAAAGGGTTGCTGCTGCGACAAGGGGTAATATATATCTTTTCATTTGCTTATTTCTCAATTAATAAATACTTGTGCTGATACCAAAACTATATGTCGCCATTCGTGGATAGTTACCATTACCATCATTGGTTGATGGGCTATCTACATCGATACGCTCCGGATCTAAACCTTCCCATTTTGTGAAAGTAAATACATCTTGTGCATTGGCATATATGCGGAAGTTCTTGAAGCTTTTTCCAATCTTAGGAAAGGTGTATCCCAACTGAAGTGACTTGACGCGGAAGAAGGCCGCGTTGCTAAGCCAAACATCACTTAAAAGTGTATTTGTAGTTGGACCTGTCCACAGACGAGGAAAGCGACTGTTGGGGTTCTCTGCAGACCAATAATCATTAGCATACTCTACCCGAGGAGCCCCCAGATTGTTGCTGTTTCCATCCACAAAAACCGGATAAGCTTCTTGACCAATCAGACGTCCTGTACGTTTCCCAATACCTTGACCTAAACCAAAGAAATCCCAATTTTTATACTTTAATGTAATGTTTATTGCGTAATTCATGTGTGGTAGAGGGTCAGCGAGATAAGTCCGGTCCTGATCGTTGATAATGCCGTCACCATTACGGTCTACATAGCGTATATCTCCGGGCAATGTGTTTGGTAGCTTTGCTTGTGTAGCATCTATTTCAGCTTGGTTTTGGAAGTACCCATTGGTTTCAAAACCATAGTAGTTGTTAATAGGAATTCCTTTGTACCAAATACGGTTGTTATTGCCTTTAAAAATTAAGCTATCTGTGACGTTGTGTCCTGCTTTGAGCATCCTATTTTTATTATCAAAGAGCATTCCCCCTACGGTATAGGAGAAGTCTCCTTTTTTGTCGGACCACGAAGCCGAAAGTTCCCACCCTTTGTTTTCCACTTCACCAATGTTTACGGCCGATATAAGTGTGTTGGAACCCGTCAGTGGGGGCACTGCAAATTGATCGTAAATTAAGTCATACGAGTTTTTGTTATAAACTTCTGCTGTTACTGTCAAGCGATCTCGGAGTGCTGTAATATCAACCCCCACATTCCATTGTTTTTGCTTCTCCCAAGAGAATTTTGGGTTGGGAACACGCATGGTCCAACCCCAGGTGTTTACCGACTCCTCCCATAGATAGGGGTCTACATTTTCATTTCCAATAAGACCGTACGATCCACGGAATTTAAGGTTGGTGATGACCTTGCTGTCTCGTAGACCGCTGAAGAAAGATTCGTTATGTGCGTTCCAGGCTACAGCTCCTGAAGGGAAGAAGCCCCAACGGTGTCCGGGCGCAAATTTTGAACTCCCGTCAGAACGTCCGGTTAACTCCAGGATATATCGGTTATCGAAAGCGTAATTTAGTTTCCCGAAGAAAGAAGCTTTACTGATTTCTTTATAATCTGTGTAGGTAAGGTTCATTACCTCTGTTCCTAAAGTAAGATATACCTTATCGCGACTGTCCCGAAGATCTTTATTGTAATTCAATAATCCGCGTGCGGTGAGCTGACTTTCACTAACCCCTTGACTGGCTTCTACATTGTTTGTCCAGATGGTGACTGGCGCATTGTTTTCGTCAAAGAATTTATAGGTCTGGCGTTCTTGTTTATTCGCCGATTTATTAATCATGTAGGATACGTTTCCTTCGATATTCAAATTCTTATTGATATTGTATTTTGGACGAAGATTAATAGTGCTCCGATCGTACATGCTATTTTTTGTTCCTCCATGCTGAATAGCAGCCACTGGATTCATGTTGTTGTGCAAGATATAGGGCTCTGGGCGGTCAATATCATAGAATATAGACTGTGTAGGGTTCATGCGCCAGGCAATTTTATACAAACCATGACCATCATCGTTCGCAAGAAGTCTGTTTACTTGTAAGCGATGTGCGTAAAAGTCGGCCATAAGCACAAATTTGTCCGCAATATTGATGTTGGTATTAAAACGAGCCGAGAATTTTTGTGATCCTTCAATTTTGTTGAGCCCGTTTTCCTTAATATGGCCCAACATGAGGTTGAAGGTACCTACACCACCGCCACCGGATACGCTCGCGTTGTTATTTAGCGCTGTCGAGGTGCGTTCCATAATCTCATCGACCCAATTCACATCTTTCTTTTGCCCACTTTCGAAAGCTGAAATTTCTTCTGCGCTATATACAGGAGGTTGTCCTTGCTGCTGTAATGTTGCATTTCGAAGCTTCATAAACTCGGCACCCCCTACAAACTTGGGTAGATCAATTGGTTTGTTGACTGCAAACCAATTGTTGGTACTGACTTTAAACTGACCCGTCTGTCCGCGCTCTGTTTCAATAATAATTACACCGTTTGCTCCACGAGAACCATACATTGCGGTAGATGCAGCATCTTTCAGTACTGTTACACTCTTAACTTGGTTGGGATCGATATCATGGATGCTTTGTTCCATACCATCGACAATAACCAAAGGGTCGGCAGCACCTAAAGTGCTGATTCCTCGGATAGAGATAGTTCCTGGTACACTTCCGGGTAAGCTGTTGCCACGCATCATGGTTACCCCGGGCATCGTTCCAGAGAAGGCGTCTTGCATTTTGAAGATAGGGCGATTTTTAATCTTATCCATATCCAATTGGGCCACCGAGGAGGCGACGTGCTTTTTGTTTACTTCGGAGAAACCTACAACAACAATTTCATCAAGACCAATATCATCAGAATTTAATGTTACGTTTAGTTCTGTTTTGTTTTCGATATTGATTTCGGTTTGATGATAGCCTACGCCGCTGAAGATCAATGTTGCTCTGTTTCCTTGTGGTAGTTGGATTTGGTATTCCCCTCTGTCATTGGTAGTTGTGCCGATGTTGGTCCCTTTAATTAGAATACTGATGGAAGACAAAAGATTGCCTTTTGAGTCTCTAACGATGCCTTTTGTAGTTTGCTGGGCATACAGTTGTGTGACCGCTGCCATAGTAAAAATGGCAGCAATAACTGGTTTTCTCATAGTTTATAATTACGTGTTTAAATTAGTTTTTGACTGGTATTTGGTTTTTAAAAGTATTCTTTATTTTATAAATACGCAAATATAAGTTATAATTTGTTTTCGTAATGTTATTAAATCTTTAATTTAAAAACTATTAACCTTGTTTTTGCGTTCTTGTATTTCGTTTTGTTTCATTTATGTTTGTTTAGACAAATAAAATTAAGATTTGCCTATGGTGAGCTCATTGTATAGTGTTCGGGTGTTAATAAGCTTTAGGTTTTGAGATGACGGTAGAAATTTGAAATGTTTTAATGCTCTTTCCAATCTTAAAAGCTCTTTCTGCACGTTATCGTGTAAAGAAAACTATCGGTAGGAATGATGTATAGCGTACTATGATGCCTGCGGCAGTTTAGCGAAGGAGAGGAGGAGTGGGGGAGGTTTGGTAGCGACGCTACATCATTCGTGTTGGAATGATGTATAAAAGAGCGCTGATGTTTGTATTTTTGGGGGAGGAAGTGAGGTTCGCGCCGTATGGCGCGAACTCCTTATCTTTCAATATCCTTAAGGCTTGCCATTTTTTTGTATTCTAAGAAGCCTTTGATGTCTTCAAAATGTTCACGAACACGTTTGTTGCCAAACTCAAAAACTTTTTTCGCCAGGCCGTCCAAGAAATCACGGTCGTGTGAAACCAGAATCAATGTACCATCAAAGTCTTGTAATGCATCTTTGATAATATCTTTTGTCTTCATATCCAAGTGGTTGGTTGGCTCATCGAGAATCAAAACGTTCACCGGCTCCAGCAAGAGCTTAATCATAGCTAACCGCGTCTTTTCACCACCCGATAATACTTTTACTTTTTTCGTTGTGTCATCACCGCTGAACATAAACGCGCCAAGTAGGTCTTTGATCTTAACGCGTACATCGCCGACGGCAATTTGATCTATGGTTTCGAATACGGTTAATTCCTCGTCCAATAACGCGGCTTGATTTTGTGCGAAATAACCAATTTTTGCATTATGACCTACTTTAAGAGAGCCTTCAAAGTCGATTTCGCCCATTATAGCCTTGATCATCGTAGACTTTCCTTCACCATTTTTTCCAACGAAAGCGACTTTCTCTCCGCGTTCGATCACTATTGCGGCTTTTTCGAACACCAGGTGATCTCCATATGCCTTCGTAAGATCTTCTACAATCAGTGGATACTGTCCTGAACGTGGAGATGGTGGAAATTTTAAACGAAGTGCAGAGGTGTCGACCTCATCGATTTCTATAATCTCTAGTTTCTCGAGCATTTTCACCCGCGACTGCACCTGTAGCGTTTTGGAGTAAGTACCTCTGAATCTATCGATAAACTCTTGATTGTCGGCGATAAAACGCTGTTGCTCTTCGTACGCTTTTAGTTGGTGCTGACGTCGCTCTTTGCGCAATTCTAGGTAGTGACTGTATTTAGCTTTATAGTCGTAAATGCGACCCATCGTTACCTCAATAGTACGGTTGGTAATATTATCCACAAAGGCACGGTCATGGGAAATAACGATTACTGCTTTTGCAGAATTGACCAAGAAATCCTCTAACCATTGAATACTTTCGATATCCATGTGGTTGGTAGGCTCATCCAATAAAATTAAATCAGGTTTTTTCAGAAGGATTTTTGCTAATTCAATACGCATGCGCCATCCACCGGAAAATTCGGAGGTCTGACGGCTAAAATCGGCACGCTCAAAACCTAAACCTTTTAATACTTTTTCTACCTCTGCATCGTAGTTGGTGTCTTCGATAGAATAGAACTTTTCACTCAATTCTGAAACACGCTCGATTAACTTCATGTAATCATCGGTTTCGTAGTCGGTTCTGATATTTAACTGTTCGTTCAATTCTTCCAACTCATCCCGCATTTTATATACTTCATCAAATGCTTTAGATGTCTCCTCAAAGACAGTCATGCCATCCGTGGTAAGTAAGTGCTGAGGCAAGTAGGCGATTACAGCATCTTTGGGTCCTGATATATTACCTGTTGTTGGCTTTCCAGCCCCCGCAATAATCTTTAATAGTGTGGATTTTCCTGCACCATTTTTACCCATAAGGGCTATTTTATCATTTTCATTGATCGAGAATGATACATCACTGAAAAGTGTCGTTCCACCAAAAGAAACGGAGATGTTGTTTACGTTGACCATTTTTATTCTTAAAAGCCTGTGCTGGCTGATTTATAGCGGCTACTTCTTTGTTTTTGAAACAGTCGGCTTTTGTTAGCTTGGCGTGCATAACGTTAGGCAAACGGCTTTTGTCAATACAAACTATGTAGCTAAGCGTATTTGGGCGCAAAGTTACGATTAAAAAAGATTTTTAACAGATAGATTTTTATGATGGTCATAAGATGCTGAAATAATACAAATGCATCGATTTCAAAGGTCTTTAATTTTGCGAAAGGTTTAAAAAATGTTAAATGATATTTTTTTAAGTCTTTCGGCATTGCTTTTGAATTAAAATAATAGATATTTAATCATCTATAAATTCTTAAGCCTATGAAAAAGATAAGAGTTACAACGGAGGATGGTTCAGAATTAAAAATCAATAAATCTGATATCAGAGTTTCAAAGTGTTCCCCGAGACAATACCCATTTGCATTGGTTGGCGTATCGTTAAAAGACGGGAAGATCATACTTGAAAAGCGATCAGATAATTTATAGAAAACCATCACATTATAATAATTCTCACCTTTGATCGTCTCGAATACAAAGGTGAGAATTTTACCTTCTATTTTGCGATTTGAATCTTTTCACCATTATAGGTATACCTATTTATGTATATCTTTATTATTAAGAACAGATCGATACAAATGTCCGCAGAAAATATAAGATCAGGCAACAGGTATACTTTGGAACATATGGTGCCTTCGCAGTGGGAGCTTTATAAAAGTATCCGGCTTGAAGCCCTCCAGACCAACCCGGAAGTGTTTGGAAGTAACTACGCGAAAGAAGTGCTGTATACACAAGAAAATTGGGTTTCTTTTTTAGCAGATTCGACGCGCGCTATTTTTGGCTTATGGAGGCAAGGTGAGATCGTCGGTTTGACGGCTGTGGCACTTCATCGAGATGATCCAACCAAAGCGATTCTGTATTCGACATTTATCAAAGAGGAGCACCGTGCAAGAGGCTTGTCACGGCTTTTCTATGAAGCTAGAATTGAGTGGGCCAGATCCCAGGGGTGTGCCGCGGTGGTGGTGTCTCATCGACAAGGTAATGACGCTTCCATGGCGGCTAATCAGCGGTATGGATTTATTTATACACACAGGGAACAAACGCAATGGCCCGATGGGACTGTCGATGATGAACTGATGTATATTCTGGAATTGTAGAAAACACCTGCCTTGGCAGGTGTTTTTATTTATTGTTTTTTAAAAACAAAATGATGCGTAGGTTGGTTAATTTGAAAAGATAATAAGTACATACCTCCTGTGTTATATTATGAGTAAAAAAGAACAACCTTACCTGGGGCTCCATGACGATGAGGTCATCGAATCTCGCGCAAAGCACGGCTCCAACCAATTGAAGTCTACGACAAGGTGGCACTTTTTACATACTATTTTGGGCTTGTTAAAGGAGCCTATGATCATCCTTCTATTGGTAACCTGCAGTATATATTTGATTAACCGATCGTATGATGATGCAATTTTTATGGCATTTGCGATTTTATTTATGGTGGCGATAGAGATTTTTCAAAACATGCGAACGAAGGTCGCCATGGAAAATCTGAAGGATTTGTCGCAGCCTAAGACTCTGGTATATCGTAATGGGGAAAGGTTTTATATACAGAGCGAGGAATTGGTTGTGGGTGATGTGATGGTGGTGGAAGAAGGGGGCGCAATTCCTGCTGATGCTTTGGTTTTGGATTTCCATGATTTTTCGGTTAATGAGGCTGTTTTAACGGGGGAGTCTCTTTCTGTTTTTAAAAACACCTCCGGTGAGAACAAAATCTTTAAAGGTACTTTAGTGGCGACGGGTACAGCGACAGCAAGAGTTACTGCGGTGGGAGATTTTACTGCGATCGGCAAAATAGGAACTTCAATTACGGCAATTGAAGTGGAGAAAACGCCATTAGAGGTGCAGATAAACAACTTTGTTGGTAAGATGGTGCTAGTTGGCGCGTTGGTATTTGGAACGGTGTTGTTAATTAATTATCTCGAGTCGCGGTCTTTTGTGGACAGCCTATTGAAATCGTTGACATTGGCTATGAGTATCCTACCGGAAGAGATTCCTGTTGCTTTTACCTCTTTTATGGCGTTGGGGGCCTGGCGTCTGATGAAGGTGGATGTGGTTGTTAAGAATATGAAAACAGTGGAGACATTGGGTAGCGCCACGGTAATTTGTGCAGATAAAACAGGAACTCTTACACAGAACAAGATGCAGTTGGCAGGCGTTTATTCCGCTGTTGAAAAGGAAATTTTTTACTATGAGGGTAAGGCTGATACTCATGGGGCAGAGGTGGTCGCCGTTGCGATGTGGGCGAGCGAATCTATGCCTTTCGATGGAATGGAAAAGGCGCTGCATAAAGCTTATTTGGAGCAGCAGGAGACGGATCAACGGAATACCTATACATTGGTGGAGGATTACCCGCTCAGTGGGCAACCGCCCATGATGACGCATGTATACGAGAAGCCCGATGGTCGCTTTTTGGCAGCCTCTAAGGGGGCTCCGGAAGCAATTATTGCGGCTTGTAAAATGAGTAATGCTGAGGTTGCTGTGGTTACTAAAGTAATGGATGAGCTGACGTCAAATGGATATCGATTACTGGGGGTCGCATGTACAGAATTGGATACTGCCGATTTCCCACTAGACCAATGGGGGTTTGATTTTGCCTTTGTAGGTTTAGTTGCATTTTATGACCCACCCAAAGCGAATATTCGAGAAGTGCTTAGCGATTTCCGTAAAGCAGGTATTGAAGTTAAAGTTATCACGGGTGATAATCTGTTGACTACAAGAGCGATTGCGCAGCAGGTCGGGCTTGTACAAGTTGAAAATGGTTTGATCGGGGCGCAAATACAGGAAATGACGGATGAGGAACTGTCTAAGCAGTTGTCCAACACGGCTGTTTTTGCGCGCATGTTTCCGGAAGGGAAGTTGCGGATTATTAATCTGTTGAAAAAACAAGGACATATTGTGTCTATGGTAGGAGATGGTGTTAATGATGGCCCTGCTCTGCGTGCAGCGCATATTGGCATTGCGATGGGACATAAAGGAACTGATATTGCGAAACAGGCTGCCTCATTGATATTAGTGGAAGATGATCTTTCTCGAATGGTCGACGCAATAGCGATGGGAAGGCGGATATACTCGAATTTGAAGAAAGCCATTCAGTATATAATCTCTATTCATATTCCTATTATACTTACGGTTTTACTTCCATTGATATTGGGGTGGGTATATCCCCATATTTTTACGCCCATGCATATTATTTTCTTGGAGTTGATTATGGGGCCAACGTGCTCTATTGTTTTCGAGAATGAACCGTTAGAAAAAAATGCGATGAATGAACCTCCTCGTTCCTATGTTCGTACTTTTCTGAAAGGAAAGGAGCTTATGGTGAGTGTCGTGCAGGGGCTGGTGATTACCCTTGGTATTTTAATAACGTATCAATGGGGTGTTTCGAGAGGTGCGTCGGAGAGTGAGGTGCGGAGTATGGTTTTCCTTACATTGATTAATGCGAATATCTTTTTAACCTTGGTCAATCGCTCGTTTTTTTATTCGATTTGGTATACATTACGCTATAAAAATAATTTGGTGCCTCTTGTTATCAGTGCAACTGTACTTTTGGTAATGTCCTTATTTTTGATTCCTTTTTTTACAAGCTTCTTTGGTTTTACGAGTCTCTCTATGGAAAAATGGTTTTTTAGTTTAGTTGTAGGTGCGCTTTCTGTATTGTGGTTTGAGGTCGTGAAATGGTATATCAGGGGCTCTAAAAAGACATCTGAGCGTAATAAAAAGGATCGCGTGTAAGAAAGGAAACCACGTCGCAGCAAGAAGGCGGGCGACGTGGTATTCATCGTTATTTTTAAGAGATCTTTAAAGCACCGATTGCAGAAATTCACGTAGCTTTTCACCGCGCAGGTTTTTAGCAATGATTTTACCTGATGGATCAATTAAGAAGTTTGTCGGTATGGCGGTTACCATGTACAAATTGTTAGCGTTGCTTTCGTCCTTGCGATCGATGGCATGTACAAAGGGCATCGCATCTTCTTTTAGCGCCTTTTCCCAAGCAGATCGATCTTTGTCAATTGACAGCGCAAAGACGGTAAAGTTTTTATCTTTAAATTCCTCATACGCTGCTTTTACGTGCGGCATTTCTTTGCGACACGGCCCACACCAAGAAGCCCAAAAGTCCAACAATACATACTTGCCACGGAAGGCTGCCAGTGATGCCTCTTGACCATCCAATTTTGGAGCAGTAAACGTAGGTGCTTGTTGTCCGACCTCGATTCTGCTATAACGTTGTAGGTCATTTTGCATCTTTAATAAATAGTAGCTTTTGGTTAGTGATGCGTCTCCAAATTGGCCTAAAAATGCCGTAAGCTCTTCTTTGGTACTTCGCGGCGGACAATATTGTGTCGCCAACATCGCGTAAGTCATGGAGTTCGGATTCTTTTTTACAAGCGACATAATTTCGGTTTTTTGTAAACCATAAATTGAATCTATCTTTTTGCCTTCCTCCTTGAGCATAGCCAGGTTTTCTGGAGTTTTTGCTTCCGTATTGTATGCGTGGAAAGCCTTATTGTAACCGTCTGTTGCTTTTTTCAGGAGTTTAGTCGATTGAAGGCTATTATACGTTTCATTGAAAAGCCGCATCGGCTCCGACTTACTAATTTGCTCCTCCGTGAGGCTGCCATCAACTACTTTTGCGTGGATCTCAGCACCTTTGTTTCCTGTAAGGAAGTAAATCGCAGGTCGTTTCATGGAAGGTCCCAAGTTACCGAGAGCCGGTACATGCAGTACATAGAAGCGTTGGTCTTCTATGTTCAATGGTAAGGTTAACGCAAAGCGATCTTCTTTACTGCTGGTGGTACCAATAACTTGGTGGTTTGCATCTAAGATATGGATCTCTTGATTTCCCAGCCCGACCAGTCGGCCACTGATATTTACTTTTGTTTCTTGTGCGTCGGCGTATGAAAAAATGCCACTCAATCCCAGGATGTATCCTAGTATTATTTTTTTATTTACCATATTTTGTCTCTAAGAAATGAATAAGTTCATCGTGATGGATATGTTCTTTGATAATTTGCCCTTCCTCGTCAATAAGAAATAAGGAGGGTAGCAGCTTAACTGCATATGCTTCCGCTGTTGTATTTCCTTTAAAACCTGTTAGATCGGAAATCTGTATCCATGGAATCCCATCCTTATGGATTGCTTCTTTCCATAGATTTTCTTTATCATCCATGGATAGGGAAACGATTTCAAAGCCTTGATTTTTGTATTTTTGGTACGTGCTGACCAGTTTCCTGTTCGCAATGCGACATGGTGCACACCAGGAAGCCCAAAAATCGAGTAATACTACTTTGCCACGCAATTGCGCTAAGTTGAACGTTTTGCCAGCAGCCGTTTTGCTGGTCAGTGCCGGTGCCTTTTTTCCTACAAGGTAGGTCGCTGCTTTGCCTTTCAAGGCAGACTGGAGCTCTTTATAACTGGCTGTATAGGCTAATTGGGGATCGAACAGTGCAGATATTTTTCGTAGCTGTTCATAATTGAGGACCGCAAAGTAGGGACGGCACCAATCGATTACAGCAATAGATGATGGATAGCATCGGATATAGTTGTAGCGAATCGAATCCACTTTGTTATTCCATTTTTGCATGGCAATCCCCAGTTGTACTTTACCTTCCTCATCTGCATTTTCATATTGCCGTCCAAGTTGTATCAAGCTGTCCTGAAGCTGTCTTGTATCTTGTTCAAAACCCTTCTTTAAAGCGTTCTGTGTACCGCCAATAATTAGATTATTGTGTTTCCAATCTTCGTCAAGGCGAATATATGTTGAACCTTTTTCTAGATAAAATTCAACACTACGGCGGATTCCTTTTAGACGAATGCTGGCGCTATAAGATTTGTCCACTGTGCCGGAAAAAGAGAATTTATTATCCTTCACCAGAACCGAGTCTAATAGCTGACGCCCTCCATCGTTTTTATACAAATAGGCCCACGAAAGGGGAGATGTCGAAACGACTTCACCCGAGATACGATAGTCTTCTTGTGCAGTAGCGGTGATGGATAGGCCACAAAGGCCTATCCATAAGAAGAATTTAGAAATACTGCTCATACTACCGCGGATTAGGAACCATGTTGGTGTTCATCAGTAAGACCTTTGCCGGAATCTGCTGTACAAATTTTAAGGAACCTTTTTCCAAGGTGTAGTCGGCTCCTGTGTTTGCTCGTTTGTATGTTTGGGCAAATAGTTGGTCCTTATCTAAGCGCTTCATATCCAGCCAACGTTGTCCGCGACCAAAAAGTTCAATACGTCTTTCGTTGATGACTAGTTTAAGTGCATCTTCTGCTGCTGTCGCCGTTAGTAGTTTGTAGTCGGCTGGGGCAAAGCGTTTTTTACGTAAATTGTTTAGTAGTGTTAAAGCTTCACTGGTTTTACCTGAACGGGCGTAGCATTCTGCTGCAATCAGCATCATTTCTGGCACCCCGATATTGTAGTTGAGCTCGCTACGAAGATATACTGGATATGGCTCCTTGGTCGGTGTGCCATTAAACTCCAGGTTAGACCAACCAAATTTAAAGCGCAAGTCTTTCTTGTCGATAATGCTCAATAAATCAGGAGAAATGCAACTGCCTGTCAGTATAGTCCCCGAATTGGTGATCCGATAAGCAAAAGCTTCTGGATCCGCCTCTGGTTTAGGTTTGTTGGTAATGCCAGAGTGAGGTTTAGCAGGGGTCACAAAAGAAAAGGTGTTGTAATCCACTAGCGTGCTTTTCACCTGTAACACTTCATTGGCGAGTCGCAATGCCTCGCTGTAATTTCCCATCTGGAGGTGCACCCGCGCCAACATCGCTTTTGCTCCGGTCTGGTTGTTGCGATATACATTTTTTGCTTCGAGCGGTAGGAGTGGGATTGCTTCTTGCAAGTCACGTAGGATGAGGTCGTATACCTCTTTTATTGTGGCACGAGACGGTTTTGATTCCAGGTCTGGAACCGTCAACAGGGGAACGCCCAGATCCTGCGCTGCGGTTTGCGGGTTATATACCGGAGCATATAGGAGGATCAAATTGCTATAAGCAAAAGCCCGGTTACATAATGCATCGCCCTTCACTACGTTGACCCGATCCTGAGGTTCGGCACTAAAGTTGGGGATATGTTCCAAGATAATATTGGCGTTGTAAATATTGTTATACATCGGGTTCCATCCATTATCATTTTCAGTATTCAGATAAAATTCTGGAGCCCACATGTAGGTTTTTGAATTACTTGTATTGATGCTGCTGTTTACCTGTGCATCGGAGAGGTAAATGCCATCCGATAGGCGTTCCAGCGTGGCATTGCCCGTTGATGCATAACTTGGGTTGGATGAAAGCTCTTCAAAATCTTGTAATGTTTGTGGGATAAACTTGCCTTTGGGAATAACATCAAGATAGTCTTGACAGCTAACCAATGAGGCAGAGATTACGAGTAGTGTGAATATTTTTTTCATTTGTCGTAGAATTATAGTGTTAGGTTTAAGCCAAAGGTGATTACTTTCGGCTCTGGTAGCATGTATTGTCCTCCTATAATTGCTTCGGGGTCAATGCCCGATTTATTGGCTTTCCAGAGGTAAACATTATTTAACTGTGCGACGGCACGGATACTTGAGAAAGGTAGGCGTCCTAATAGTTTCCGGTCGTTGATCGTATAGCCAAACTGTACCTCGCGAATACGTAAAAACGAGGCATTGAAAACGGAGTTGCTCGATAAGGTAGCTACACGGGTGTAATTTTCGCTTAAGTCTTTCAACTCTGGTATCGTCGGTATGTCGGTCAGCAGTTCGTCGCCTGGTTTTTGCCATCTGTTAGCAATCTGATTGTTGTACGCACCATTCCAGTCATAGCCATACATACTTGGCATTTCTTTGCGTGCGACATGACCTGTATTGAATACGGTATACACGGATAGGTAAAATCCTTTGTACGTAAAGGTATTGGACCAGCCGCCACTTAGGAGCGGACGTGTGGTTCCGTTGTGTTCCAGGGATCCGATAACCGGAATATAAGTGAGTTTATTATCTGCATCGTATGTTTGCGGATAACCTTTCTCATCTAAGCCTGCCCAGCGGTAGCTCCACAATGCGTCACGGTCGTAGCCCACCAGGAACGGAACGGTATTTTTCGGACGGTTGATGGCCGGGTTGGAGTCCGTAATATTGTTCGACGTCACTTTGCTTTTATTAAAAGCAAGGTTTACCGCGCTGTTCCAGTTGAATATACCACGGATAATATCAGCTTTTAAGCCTATCTCTACCCCATTGTTTGTTAAAGAAGCCGCGTTGATCGTCGCTTGAGTAAGGCCTACTGTAGGATCGAGATCATTGGTGCCTAAAAGGTCATAGCTGTTTTTCCTATAATAGTCAAAAGTCAATGCAAATCGGTTATCCAACAAGCCTATATCAAGACCGGCATTGAAGGTGCGCGATTTCTCCCACCGTAATTTCTCGTTTGGGGGAGTTTGTAATCGTGCAACATAATCGTTTGCTATATTGTTGAAGAAACGTGTTGCCACAAGATAGGTACTTGTTGTGTTTGCGCGATCAAAATTACCGGCAAGACCGATGGTCGAACGTACACTCAGTTCTGAAATGAGATCCGATTTGAAAAACGGCTCATTGTGTATTAACCATTTACCGCCGACGCTCCAGAGCGGAGTTTTGCGTAAGCTGGGGTCTGCTCCAAACAGATTTGAGTAGTCGTTCCGTAAACTTCCTGTTACAGCATAACGTTTGTCGTAGGTATATGCCAACGTGCCATAGAAGGAATATTCTCTATTCTCACGATATTCGAGTTTATTATACCCTGCGGCATCGTAGATCTGTCGTTTTCCGTCCCAATTTGTGATACCCGCAGCTAGCGTTTTGGCTTCAATATTTTGCTGGGCTAGTAAGTCATCATTGTAGCCCAAGAGTCGGTGGGTATTTGCATCCGCAATGTTCTTGCTGATATCAAATCCTGCCAAAACATTGATATAGTGTTTCTCTTGAATGTTTTTGACATAGTTCAGTTGGTTTCGTGTAGCTATTCGGCGGTAGGTTGAATGGGTATTGTCGAATACATCGCCGTAGGGGATGTGGTTGACCAACTTCTTTGTCGTGGCGTCTGTAGTGGTAAATCTGTTCACCAAGTCGCGCGTGTAAAACGTTTCTTTGCTGCTTATGTTGCGTTGGTTTCCGGCCGTACGCTCATAAACAAAGTCATTGCTTAACTTTAGCCCATCGATAAGCTTCCAGTCGAGACCAAACAGCGTGCGAATACCAAAATTTCGGGTTCTGTTGTTGGCCAGTTGGTTTTCTTCATAGATATTGATGCCGTTGTCAAGTAAGCCTTCTTTAATTATTTGTTCGTTTACTTTGGAGCTGAACTTGTAGTAATTATTGATATACTGTCCTTGTTCATTCAATAACAGCTGGTACGGTTGAAGATTCCGAATCTCTCCGGTTAGGCTGCTGAGTCCTTGGGCTCCCCACATGTAGTCAACAGCTATATTGGAGCGCAGGCTAACAAATTTTGCCAATTCATACTGCATCCGGTTAGCTAGGTTAAAGGACTGCTGCTGTGTCTCTTTGGTACCCGCCAAATCGTGCTGGTAGTTCGCGGAGCTGTAGTACCGGAACTTGTCGGAACCACCCGATAAGCCGATAAAATGACTTTGGTTAACCGCCGGGCGTAATAGAAGCTCGTTGACTTGTGCCTGGTTATCCAGTTGAGCCAAAGCCCCTAGGCGCCTATCGCGCTCTTCCAGCGTGATGTCGCCACGATCATAATCTAAAATGGCACCAATCGATTGGGAATAGCCGGTAGAATTGCCGTCAAATATTTGATGATCGATATATCCCTTTTTATACTGCTCTTTTTCATAGTCTATTACGGTGGCCGCATCGGCTCGTTTTAGTGCTTTGTAATCTGGTCGCATTGCTACACGCAGATTGCCGGAATACTGAATGGTATGTTGTCCACTCTTCCCTTTTTTAGTGGTAATGACGATGACCCCATTGGCGGCCTGCGAACCCCAGACGGCTGCTGCGGCCGCATCTTTTAGGACGGTGATGTTCTCGATCTCGTTGACATTAGGCATAATCTTGGACGGAAAGCCATCGATAATCATTAGTGGCTCTGTTCCGGCGCGTAAGGAGCTCCCGCCCCGGACACGCATGTCGGTTACGCCGTTAGGTCCCTTGTATAACGTTAGTCCCGGAATAGATCCTTCCAGTAGTCCTTCCAGTGTATTATTATTTCGCGCTTCAATCTCTTTTCGATTCATGCCGGCATAAGCCCCTGTCGTGTTTTCCTTGTTGTAGGCTTGGTAACCTGTTTGGATCACGTTTACCTCTTCGAGTACAGCTTTATTTTCTACCAATTGCACCAAGACCGTTTGGTCTATGGAGGAGATACTGTATTCCTGAGGTTGGTACCCTACATAAGTAATTAAGACATGAACTGGAAATTTATCGGTCTTAATTTGAAAAGCCCCCTTTTCATCCGTTACGGTGTTTTGGTACTGTCCGGAACTACTGTAACGGATAGAGGCGCCAGCAATGGGGGCTGCATTTGGATCCAGTACGCGGCCTACAATAATCTGTTGTGGTGCTTGTTTACTCGTGTCACGTTTAATGACAATGGTCTTCTTATGCAATGTGTACTGCAAAGGCAAATCTGCAAACAAACGGTTTAATACCTGCTCGATATTTCCGTGGGTTGAAACGTTGACTTTGATATTCGAAAAATCTTCCCCTTCCCAAAAGAAAGTATAGCCGTTTTCTTTTTTTAGTTTTTCAAAAATCTGATTGAGTGATTCTTGTTTAGCCTGAATAGAGATAACCTGTGCTAAGGAGATCGAAGGATCCTGCAGGAGCGCTAAGCCGAGCAGTGTAACGCCCACACGGCGTACAGTCGGTTGTCTCATGCCTTTCCAGACACGATCTAAAATGTAATGATTCATAATATATTGTTAGGTAAATTTTACTTGTTTGTCAAACGCACAATAATTTTGTCGTCCACATTACGGATGGTATACCGCATATTGTCCTGTATTAAGATTTGCAATACCTCGTTCAAGCTGTAGCTTTTGGGAATATCACCGTGGTATTGTCCTTCGGGGAGTTTTTCTTCAATGTCGAATTCTACCGGATACCAACGTGATAGTTGATGGCATACTTGAACCAGGCTTTCCCCCTGGAAGGTGAAATAGCCGTCACGCCAAGATTGACCGCCTTTACCTGCAATGCTTCTGAAGTCCAACACACCATTAGTCTTATCATATATACTTTCTTGACCCGGTTTTAGGATAACAGATTTATCTGCTGTGCGATCGGTTTTTAATGTTTGTACCTTCACAGAGCCCTCGAAGAGGCTGGTGCTCGTGACCGGATCATCGGCAAAACTCTTGACATTGAATTTGGTGCCCAGTACCTCCACGACTTGACGGTCTGTGTGTACGCTGAATTTTACGAAACCATGATGTGCCAGGTTTGTCACTTTGCTGACCTCAAAATAAGCTTCACCCTGAAGACGTACTGTTCGCGGTGTTGCTGTATTTGATTGAATTGGGAAGGAAAGGGTAGATGCTGCATTTAGCCATACACGTGTGCCATCAGGAAGTAGTAATTTGATGTCCGACCCCACAGGTGTTTGTACTTGGTAGGGCGCCGTTTGCTGGTTTGTGTCGCCTAAATACTGGTACGCGAGGTATCCATCCTCGGTCCGGTAAAGCAATACCTGATCCAACAGGATAGAATCCCCTGGTTGGATGCTATTTAATGCTAATCTTTGGTTGTTGGCAGTTATCAATTCAGGAGTAGCCGTACTGTCTACATTTACTATTAATTCAGTCGCATTTTTTTGATAATCACCCGTTATAAACCAAATGGAACATAGGCTCATAATCAAAACGGCAGCTGCGGTCCAGGCATACCAAGGGCGTCGGTTAATTCGTGCTGTATGTTGCTTATGTGGTAAATTTTGCTCAATCCGATGTAATCGATGTTGCAAATCATGGGCATCAAAAGTAGTTTCTTCTTTTGCCTGCTCATTGTACCATCGGAACAACTCCGCTCGCTCCGTAAGGGTGAGTTTACCGTCTCTATACTTTTTTAATAGTCCTTCAATATGTGCAGGTTTCATAATTGTCTTGATGCTTTCTTATAGGGTAGACAATTTAGAATGCTAAAGGATATACGCACATTGAAAAAAAATTAGGTGCCCATCAAAAGTAACACACCACGTAGCACATTAGTCTTTAGAATCTTCAGTGCTTTAGATACCTGGAGCTTTGAGGTGCCTTCGGTAATATGCAGTAAAGCAGCAATTTCTTTGTGGCTTAAGCCTTCCTTGCGACTCAATACAAAAATTGTTTGCATCCGTTCGGGAAGTTTATGTATTTCTGATTCAATGAGGTCTGCCAGCTCTTTCTCCAATAAAAAATGATCTGCATCGGGTTCGTGGACAGGATGCAGGTAAAGTGCGTGGTTGATATAACCCTCGATTACTTTTTCACGACTAAGCCTATTCAGTACACGGTGTCGTACCATGCCGTACAGATAGGATGAAAGCAGTATCTGTTCCGGTATCATATCCCGCTTTTCCCACAAGGTGGTATATACTTCCTGAATAACGTCTTCGGCATCATCCATATCGCGTAAAATACGATGGGCATGTTTAAAAAGAATCTCTTTGTATTGATGAAAAGCAATGTCAAAGGCTGTGGTGTTTCCTTCGCGAATAAGTCGTGCCAAATCTTTTTCTTGGATCGTATTCATCGTTGCTCACGGTATTGTCGCCTAGATTTTGCTATGGAAGCCTGCGGTGTCAAAGTTAAATATTGTTTAGTACCATCAAACATAAGAAAAGTGAAAGGTATTTGCAATAAATAAAAACACCTGCTTCAGCAGGTGTTTTTATTTATTGTTGACTCAGAAAATCACGCACGAATGCATCGTCGTTCAGTTCCGGATATTCCCGATACATACGGTCTATCTCTTCGCTTTGTCCCGGAGAAAGAACCTCTTTGGGGTTGAGGCACCAGATACCCTCCATTAAGCCTTGTCTGTAAAGTACTTCATGAATCCCTGGTATGCAACCATGGAAGTCGTGTGATGGATCGAAAAATGCCGCATTGCTCTCCGTTACGGCTATTGCTTTGCTCAGCAAAGCATCTGCTGTGGCATTAGTTGGGTTCTGCTTGTATGCCTTCGTTTCGGCAAGTAACGAAACAGCTTTCTGTGTCCACACCGCCCAATGTCCCAAAAGACCACCTTTGAAGTCAACAGCGATAGTACGGCCGTTAACAGGAAAACGATAGGTTGTCATCAAATCATTGACGATATTATCATCATTACCGGTATACATCGCAATTTTATCGTGTCGCCCCGAGTTGGCAACAGCACGCATAACATCGATTGTTTGATAACGGTTAAAAGAAGCACATTTAATCGCGACGACATTTTCAATTTTTGCAAATTCAAGCCAGAACTCGTAGCTAAAAATACGTCCACCTACCGAAGGCTGGAGGTAAAACCCAAATACGGGCAGGATGGCAGCAACAGCACGTGTACGTTCAAGGATTTCCTCTTCTGTCCAACCTTGAAGTCCGCCCATACTCAATAATCCAATATCATAACCGTAACGTACGGCTATTTCCGCCTCACGGGTAGCCTGTTCCGTTGGGCCGCAGATGCCTGCCACCTTAACAAAAGGACGGTCAAGGTTGGCTTGGTCAATTTCTTCGCTCGCCCATTTTAGAACCGTTTCAAAAAGGTTGACCTCTGGATCACGGATTTCAAACTGCGTGGAGTGTACCGCTATTGCAATGCCTCCTGCGCCGCTTGCCATGTAGTAGCGCGTCAATAATCGTTGATATTGCTCGTTTATCTTTCGGTCCGCATTTAGTGCTAGCGGATGCGCCGGAATAACTGTGCCTTCCCAAAGGTGAGCGCTAAGTTCTTTTGTTAGTGTTTTCATTAGAATTTTCCCTTTCTTTCTTGAAAGTGTGTGTCTTTGTTCCAAAGTTGTCCACCCTCCAGAAGCCATTTTGCTGTGATGTCTATCGCTTCGCGAATTGTCGTGTTTGGATATCCAAATAAACGGTGGCATTCCGATGCGTTATTTAGCAGAGCTGTACCCGCCGCTTGGTTCACAAAAGTTGCGGTTGTGCCAAAATGTTCCGCAAAGCGTTCCGCAATCCAGCGTGTCGACAAAGTCTCCGGACCGGTAACATTTAACATCTTCGCCGGCGACTCACAGTGCAGTAAAGCGCGCAAAGCAATTTCGTTCGCATCTCCTTGCCAGATCACGTTTACGTTTTCACTCGTCAGATCGATTGGACGCCCTTCGCGCACGGCCTTTGCAATCTCTACCAATACACCATAACGAAAGTCTACAGCGTAGTTCAAGCGGTAGATCAATGTCGGAGTATTATTCTTTTTTGAGAAATATTCAAAGATACGTTCCCGTCCAAGGCATGATTGTGCATATTCGCCAACAGGTTCCGGTGTTGTTTCTTCTGATACGCAACCGTCTGTCACAGGAACAAAAGGAAGGACATTTCCAGAAGAAAAAGCAACAATATTAGCTTGCTTAAAGTGGGAGGCAACAAGACCAGGGAGGTACGCATTCATGGCCCAAGTAAAGTCTTCGTTCCCTGTTGTTCCGAATTTATGTCCAGCTAAGTAAATGATGTTCGGAACCTGCGGCAGTTGCTTCAGTTCCTCTTCATTTAATAAGTCACATGCTATAGTTTCAATTCCGATCTCTTCAAGCTCTTGTTGCAGCGCTTTATCGGAAAAGCGAGATACCCCGATTATTCGCTTGGAGATACCTGCTGCGGCTAATGCACGAACAGCAAGTTTAGCCATGCTCGGTCCCATTTTACCACCGATACCTAAAAGCATGATATCGCCTTGTATTTTTTTGATATCCTCAATCAGGCGCTGCGAAGGAGCGAGGATTTCTGCTTCAAGTTGTTCTAAAGTTTTGTTTTGCATAGTTTGTAAATTATTTGATTAGACTTTGCGCGCTATGGTAGGCCAGAACCACCAAAACCATAAGCCCAAGAACAGCCCATATATTTGTTAATGTTTTGTTTTTAAAATCCCCCATGATCTCTTTATCGTTAGCGATAAGCAACATGATAATACCAATAAAGGGTACCAGGAAAATAGTGATACTCTGTGCGAAGACAATCAATTCTAGAGGTAGTTTCCCAAACACTAGCGCGATGATCGAACCGAAAATCATGACCAAGGAGATGAATAGCTTCACCATGCGGTTGTTTAGGTTATTGCCATAACCAAAGGTATCCCCCAGGAGCGATCCTCCCAATACGGCGTTCCCAATGAGGGAGGAGAATGAGGCTCCAAAAAGACCGATGAAGAAAAGGTGTGAGGCATAACTACCTAATAATGGCTCCAGTGCTTTTCCCATCTCTGCTGCCGAGCTCAGTTTAATCCCTAAAGGGTGCAAAGTATTGGCTGCACAAACCATGACAGCAGCACTCATGATACCCAAAATTGTGATACCAACACGACTACCCAGTAACTGTCGACTAGCATCCAATGGCGCTCCAGAAGCCTTCCGGCGAGCTTGTACCAGGTAGCTTTGATAAAAAGCACCAACAATCGAAAAGCAAGAGGCTGTAAAAGCGATAATTAAACCGAGGGAGCCTTCTGGAATAGTAGGAATAAAACCTTTCGAGAAATCGACTAGCGGTGTTTGGATCATTACTGCTGTAGATAGAAAAGCAAAAAGCATCAGGATAATCAGACCAAGCATCAACTTTTCTAGTATAACATAAAAAGACTTAAAGAATAAGAGAAGAATTCCAATGACATTGAACACGATAATCCATATTTTCGGATTCGTTCCAGTTGCTTCTGAAATGGATATGGAAACACCAGTTGCATTTCCTGATTGGAAGGATGTCGCTACAAGAAATATCCCCAGTCCAATAATAATGGACACACTTTTACCAAATTTTTGGTTGATCAGGGATAGCAAGGATTCTTCTCGTGCCAAGCCAATCCGAGCTCCCATATTGGTGAACACCATCATAAAGAAAACGGCGACGACGATAATCCATAAAAGGGCAAATCCGTAGTCGGTACCCATCTTCGACGTGATCGTCATTTTACTGGGCCCAAAAACCAAGGCGGCGGTAATAATTCCGGGACCCAAAATCGAGAGCCAGTTTTTAAGAAACGATGTTTTATTCTTATTTTCCATAAGGCATTATCGTATAGAGGTTAGTGATTTTAATGATATTGGAGGAGCGCTATTGTCAAAATTCTGACGGATGTAATCTGCGATAGCGATAACTTCTTCGTCTTTTAGGAATGAAAAGTTGGGCATCGCGCCTTCGTAGCGTACTCCATTGATCGGTTTGTCCTGTAAACCATGAAGAAGCACATGAAGTAATGGCTTTTCGTCTCCGATGACAAGTGCCGATTTAGACAATGTTGGAAAGGTCTTATCTAATCCTTTACCGTCACTTTTGTGACAGGAGGCACAGTAAGATTCGTAGAGCGCTTTGCCGTCCTTTGTCTGTGCTAATACTTGTGCTTTCTCAGGGCGTATCACCGGGCCGTTAACTTGGTCCGTGACACGTAGACGATAAATTGCGTCATCTTCTGGTTTTGGAAAACCCTTTTGTGGATTCCAGTCTCGGTTGCTGGAACAAAAGTATACATCGCCGTTAGGAAGCGTCAGGACAGATCGTAAACGGCCAAGTTGATCTTTAAATAAAACTTGTTCGTCGATGATCTTGCCTCCGTCGGTGGATAGTTTAAGGATGCGTAACGACTGATTCTTTAACGTGGCAAGAATCAAACTGTTGTTCCATTCAGGAATCATGGTTGATCCATAGTAGGCCATACCAGAAGGTGCGATAACCGGAGTCCATGATTTTATAGGTTCTTGAATAGGAAGGATTGCTGCTGTTGCTTTCTCCTTTTCGGTATCAATCATGCCTTCAATGAGGGGCCATCCGTAGTTTTTTAAAGGTTTTATGAGATTTACTTCATCTTCGATGGCATCGCCATGTTCAGAGGTATATAATATTCCGGATGGACTATGGCATAATCCCTGCATGTTCCGGAAACCCCAAGCATAGACATAACTGTTTTTTATTGGATTATCGTCCGGAATACTTCCATCCAGTTCCAAACGCAGGATTTTTCCATTTAGGGACGTACTATCCTGTGCAAAGGTGTCGCTGGCGGCATCCCCCGTCGCCCAATAAACTTTTTTGTCTGTCGATACAATTACCCGCGAGCCGTTGTGCCCCGTGTTACCAGGGATCTGCAGTAATAGTTTGGGCTCCGATAAGGTGCCCTTTGTACTATAGTTATACCGAAAAAGGTTAGAATAAATAGTACTGTCTTTCTTACTGGTGTAGGATAGGTAGAGGTACGCTTGTTCATTTTTAGGTTGATAGAGCGCCATACCTAAGAGGCCTAGTGTTCGTTGATGGTATACATCTTCGATACTATCTATTAGTGTAACTGTTTTGTCCGTGAGGTCCAGTCGACGAATTGTACCACCAATTTCAGAAAATATGATCGCATTATTGAGTTGATCATATTGTAGATCCCAAGGTACGTGCAAGTTCGTTGCCTCTCGGGTTAGTGAAAGGATACTCTTGTCAAGTTGCACAGCACTGATAATAGGCTGTTCCTTTTCTCTCTGTTGCAAACAGGAAGATAGAAACGGTAGTATAGCGGCAAAGCAAATATAAATCTTGCGCTTCATCATGCGAGGGTTTACCTGGTTATACATAAACTCAATTAGGTTGAATCAAAACTAAGTGATTTAAAATTAATATACAAAAAATACTTAAAAATGTATACAATATTTTTTGCTTGAAATACGCTAAATTGGTTTAACGACTGTTTGAGTGGAATTTTTGGAGTATAACTTTTGAAAAATCACCAACAAGGGAAATAAAAAAAGTAAAAAAATATTTGTTTGTATACATAATATATCTATTATTGTATTCATTATGATATAGGTGTTTCGAAAATATGGCCAATCGTTAACCGCGTTGGCCTGTCGTAACCCAAAAGAAACTAGATAATTATAAATCATTTAATTAATCATTTTAACCTGAGTAACAATGAAACTAAAGCAGTTTAAAATCAGGGATGCTGTAAATTGGAAATACCTATTAGTGGGTGTTCCGTTTATTTCATTTAGTGCGATGGCCGATACGGGGCATGGATCATTCCATACTTCCGCTTCTGTGTTTTCCATGGCTCATGCGCACAGCAAAGTCAGTGTTTTCCAGCAACAACTTGTCGGTCAAGTTTTGGATGGCAACGGTCAGCCCTTGGCCGGCGTGGAAGTGCGCAATCTGAAGCGTAATGCAGTAACCGTAACGGATCAGGAAGGTCGATTTCGGTTGGAAGGCGCGGAGTCAGATCCGTTGCGATTTCGACTGATCGGTTTTAAAACCAAAGAAGTAGCCGGAAAAGATGTGCGATCTGTCATTTTAGAAACGAGTGAAAGTACGTTGGATGAAGTCGTTGTGGTGGGGTACGGTAAGCAAAAGAAAGAAAATCTGACGGGTTCAGTATCTAGTGTTAAGTTTGATGAGTCGACTGTAAGTCGACCAAATATGAACTTGGCTTCAGCTTTAGTGGGTCGAGCGTCAGGATTGAATATTGCGCAAACTTCCGGAACGCCGGGAGCGGAAGGTTTCGATTTGTTGATACGTGGAAAGGGAACGATGAATGATGCGTCACCCTTGGTGGTCATCGATGGGGTACCCGGTGCGTTGAATGATGTGAATCCAAATGATGTTGAAAGTATTTCTGTTTTGAAAGACGCTTCTTCAGCAGCTATTTATGGTTCTCGTGCCGCAAACGGGGTGATTTTGGTGACAACAAAGCGTGGTTCAGGAGATAAGTTTACTGTAACCTATAACGGGTATTACGGTAGACAGCGAGCGGCTAAAAATCTGGACTTTATTACGGATATGGCTACGCATATGGAGATGGTTAATGAGTCGGAGGGACGTGCGAAGTACGATCCAAAGCTTATTGAAACCTGGCGTACAGAGTCTGCTGCCGGTAACCCGCTTTATCCGAATACGGATTGGTATAAAGAGATGTTAAATAATTCCCCATTGACCGAACATACTTTGTCCGTGCGTGGCGGAGGTGCGAAAGGTAATTTTGCAATGTCTTTGGGCATCTTGGATAATCCGGGGATAATTGATAACTCAGGATATAAAAAGTATGATTTCCGGATTAATGCTGATACGAAGATAAAAGACTTTTTGACTTTAGGAGGAAATGTGTTCGGTTCTTGGTCGAATCGTCAACCATTGGATGTCAATAGTTTCTTCTCCACCATTCGGAATACAACTCCGGGGGTGGTGCCGCAGTATGAAGACGGTCGTTATGGCGGAGAAATGTTTCCTGGTTTACCGCAGGGATCTAACCCGCGCGCTTACGTGGATAATATACGGGGCGATTACGAACGCCAAAAATTAGGCCTTAAGTTTTTCAGTGTTGTAAATTTCATGAAAAACTTGGAATGGGAAACTAGTTTTGGCTTTAACTTTAACAATAACCGAAACTGGGAGTATGTGCGCCCTTATTCCTTATGGAATCTACAAACCAATTTCGAATATCAGAAAAAACCTAGTGTAAACAGTTTGTTTAATGGAAGCATTCGAAACTACACGACCGTCGTAAATACACTCTTGCGCTATCGGGAAACTATTGCACAAGATCACCATCTGGCTTTGTTAGCGGGTTTTGATCAGCAATATAATCGGATGGATAAGTTCGATGCTAAAAAGAATGATATTTTAGGGGACGATGCGATCTATATCATGGATGCAGGGGCAAATCTAGAATCAATTACCGGTTCAGGCACAGATGATGCTTTACAGTCATTTTTCGGACGGGTTAATTACGATTATAAAGGTAAATATCTTTTTGAAGCAAATGCGCGTTATGATGGATCTTCACGTTTTGCGAAAGAGAATAGATGGGGATTCTTTCCTTCCTTCTCTGCAGGATGGCGTATAACTGAAGAGTCTTTCGCACAGCCTTTGAAGACTGTCTTTGATGAAATTAAATTACGTGGTTCTTGGGGACGTTTAGGAAATAACCGTATCGGTGATTATACCTATCAGGTAGTTTATGGTTCCTATCTATATCCTTTCGGTGGACAATTAAAGCAGGGGGTAGCTCCTAAAGAGATTGCTAACAGCAAGATCAAATGGGAAACAACAACAATTTCTAACATTGGTTTAGATTTAGGTTTGTTGAATAATAGATTGACTTTCAGTGCGGAATATTTCAATAGAAATACGACAGACATCTTGACGAAAATTCCAATCCCAATGGTATTGGGTAACTTCTCGCCACCTTGGCAGAATATTGCGGAGATGCGTAATAGGGGTTTTGATTTTCAAGCGGGATACATGGGTAAGATAGGGAGCGACTGGTCGTACGGTGTTAATGGAAACATCTCGTTTATTGATAACAAAGTGATTAAGTTTAATGGTAATAAATCCATTAATGAAAGCTATATCACCATGGAAGGCAAGCCGTTTAATAGTTTTTATATGTTAGAGTTTGATCGCATTTTGCAGAGTCAAGAGGAGATCGATCAACTGAAGGCAGATGGTTATACATTTGGAACCTATGTCGGCGGAGAGCCTAAGCCAGGGGATATGCTTTATAAGGATACGAACGGCGATAAGGTGTTCAATGACCAAGATCGCGTGGTGAAGGATTATTCCGCTATGCCGAAAGTTACCTACGGACTTCAGGTGAATGTAGGTTATAAAGGCTTTGACTTAAATGTTGTTGGACATGGGGTTTCAGGGGTGCGCCAATACTGGGGCAATGATGGATTCAATACGTTTAATATCAATGAGGGATTTTTACAGAGTACAACGATCTTAAATCGGTGGACACCAGAAAATAAATCAACAGAATATCCGCGTTTACGTACCTCTGGCAGTGCTTTGAATACCGTTTATAGCGATTACTGGTTGCACAATACATCTTTCTTTAGAATCAAGTCGATTCAATTGGGCTATGCATTGCCACAACATACTTCACAACGGTTTAAAGTGGATAGATTACGGGTATTTGCGAACGTAGAAAACTACTTCACATTTACGAAGTTTAAAGGCTACAATCCAGAGAATGCGAGTGTCGCATATCCTTTAATGAAACAATGGGTAGTCGGTTTAAATGTTACATTTTAAAAGGAAAAGCCATGATTAAGAAATTTTACAAAATAGCAGTGGCCTTACTTGTGGTCACAGGTTTGAACTCTTGTAGCGACTTCCTGGATAGAAATTCGTTGGTGGGTTTATCAGAAGATAGTTTTTGGAAATCCGAGCAGGATGCTATAATGGGTGTAAATACGCTCTATAGCGCAAACAAAGAATTTACGAACAGTATTGTTATCTATGGTATGATGGATGATTTTACGGATATATCATACCAATCCTTTGCGACGGGACTAACAACGGGTGTTTTTCCGACCAACGCAGGTTTTTATTTGACTTCTTGGGGGATTTTTTTCAAAGGCGTTTATCGTGCTAACACAGCATTGAAAAATTTACCAGGAATCTCGATGAATGAAGCGATTAAGAACCGAAGCATTGGTGAAGCCAAATTTTTTAGAAGTTATTTCTACTTTAAACTGTGGGATTATTTCGGTGGTGTTCCGTTGTATGATACTCCGATGAACGTGGATGAATCTTACAAACCACGGAACACGGAAAAAGAAGTGTACGAGTTCATCGTTAAGGATATGACGGAGGCTTATGCGGTTTTGCCTGAAACGTATGATGCTTCCAACAAGGGGCGGGTAACAAAATGGGCGGCCTTAGCTATGCGCGGAAAGGCACACTTGTGGGCGAAAGAGTATGCAAAAGCGGCAGCCGATTTTAAAGAGTTGATGGAGAAAAGCGATCGTAAACTTCTGGCGGATTTTCATACCTTATTCCGCGTAGCGGGAAATAACAACAGTGAGGTTATTTTTGATGTGCAGTATATAGCAGAACAGGGACACGGTATTGCTACAGATCGTAATTATGGTAACGCGCGTGGTGCTACCACAGGATCACAACGTACACGTCCGACCCCAAAGCTGGTTAATACCTTTGAGATGAAAGACGGTACTCCGTTCGATTTTAAAAATTATAAAAATGCCAAAGGAGGTGAATTTAATCCGAATAGTGTAGAAGATTGGAAAGATGAAGCTTCGGTTCGCAAATTGTTTGAAAACCGGGATCCACGTCTTCAACAATCGATCGTTTTACCGTGGTCAACCTTTGTGGGTAAAGGCGGCGCAACATTTTTGTACCGATTCCCTGTTGTTACGAGTGATGCCTCGGCATATGTGCCAGTATGGACGAATGGTAGCTATGCTTGGCGTAAGTTTGTAGAAACGGGATCTGTCTACGTGTTGCAGGATAATATGCCACAGAATTTCCCATTAGTTCGTTTGGCCGATGTGATGTTGATGTACGCAGAGGCTAAGAATGAGGAGCTGGGAGCGCCAGATCAAAGTGTTTTTGATGCAGTCAATGCGGTGCGCAAGCGTGCCGGTATGCCGAATGTTTCGGGTCTAAATAAAGATCAGATGCGTGAAAAAATCCGTCAGGAGCGTATGGTAGAGCTGTGTGGTGAAGGGCAACGCTATTCTGATATCAGAAGATGGAAGATTGCAAAAGATGTGGTTGATAAGGTGTGGATGACAGATTTTAATGGAACACAAATCAGACAGCGTGGGTTCCCGGATCATTATTATTTATGGCCGATTCCGCAGGCTGAAAGAGATTTGAATACAGCTTTGACGCAAAATCCAGGTTGGGAGTAATATACTCCCAACCCTTTTGTAACGTGTAGATTTTTTATATTTTTCTTGGTAATTTAATTCGATGTTGCGTAGATATTTAGGTTTAGTTTATTTGTTTTTTTTGATATCCGTTTCCCAGGGGCAAACTACGGAAGTCTCCATTGTTCCGCGTGAACAATGGAAGGTGAATAAGAAAACGGCGGTTCTGGAGAAAGGAAAGGAGTATTCCGGGGTGGGGTTGGTTTTGAAACATTCCGTCGAAGAGGGTTATCCTAAGCGCGTGTCCGATGTGGAAATTGTGCTTCAGGTACCCAAAAAGGGACGTTATGTTTTGGAGACGGTAGCGGCACCACGTGTGTTGGAGCAGCTCAAGAAGGAAGATGCAACGGGGCGCTTGACGCGCGTAGCTTATTTTCAATTGGGAGCACAACGAATAACAAAACGAATCGTCTACGACAATGCAAAAGGAGGTAAACAAGAACTGGGGAAATTTGAGTTTTCAGGACCTAGTGAGCGTCTAAAAGTATGGCTTCCTAATAACCTGGCTTTACAGGAGGTTCGTCTTGTTCCCTATGTTGCTCCCGTGGCGCCGGAAGCCGCTGAGGTGTATAAACCAAAAGTGCTGCCAAGCTCGGATAGACCTCGATTGTGGGTGAATAAAGAAACCTTGCCTATCGTGCGCGGGCGCTTGTTGTCGGTAGAAAATAAGGAGGCTTGGGAGCAGGTCAAAGTGGTCGCATTGACACCTTATTCGTTTGCATTTAGTGCGGATCAGGAGATGTTTTATGATGAAAAGTTAGAACAGGTCATCGAGCAAAAAGCATTCTACTATTTAATGACACAAGATGAAACGGTAGGTCGTGAAGCGGTGGATTTGATGGTGAAGTATATGTCAGTGCTCGAGTTTGGAAATGTAAGCTACGGTGATATCACACGCGAACTTGGACGTGCAATTTATACCGGTGCGTTGGTGTATGACTGGTGCTATGGGCTGATCGATGATGCAACGAAAACTGCAATGCGCGGAGATTTTACACGTTTGGTGCATGATATGGAAATTGGTTGGCCTCCTTTTTATGGATTAGAGAGTATTATCAATGGGCATGGTAATGAGGCGCAAATCTGTCGAGATATGTTGTCTTGGAGTTTAGCGGTGTACGATGAAGATCCTGACCCTTACAAGTACGTTTCTTATACCATATTGGAGCAACTCGTTCCTATGCGGAAGTTTGAATACCAGTCGCCTAGGCACAATCAAGGTGTAGACTACGGTGGTTATCGTTTTGGTTGGGAGATGCATGCTGTGTGGCTGTATTATCGTATGCTGGGATATTCTGTTTTTGATGATAACATCAAGAATATGTCGGATTATTGGTTGTATATGCGGACGCCAGATGGGAAGATGCTGCGCGATGGCGATATGTTTAATGTGAAGTATTCGGGGAGCGATGAGTTCTATTGGAAGAATCCGCAAACGATGCTGTTGTGTTATGCTTTTTCGGGGAATAGACTCATTAAAGGTGAGTTTAAAAAGCAAGGTGGTTTACCTAATAATCCAGTATTGTATCTGTTGTTAAATGATCCGGAGCTAAAAGCTGATTATGATCTTAATCAGTTGCCGTTGACCAAGGGTTTTGGTCCAATACTTGGCGGAATGGTTGCGCGTACCGGTTGGAGCGAAGATCGGGAGAGTGGGGATGTGATTGCCGAGATAAAAGGCGGCGGTTACCACTTCGGGAACCATCAGCATGCCGATGCGGGTGCTTTGCAGATTTACCATCACGGTATTCAGGTCGGCGATTTAGGACTTTATCTTTCTTATGGATCTCCGTATGATTTCAATTTCAATAAACGTTCGGCTTCGCATAGTATGATGCTGCTGCGGGATCCTGCGGAGCCTTTGCTTTTTCGCACAAAAACAAACGATGGAGGAACCCGTTTCAGTCAACGTTTTCCGAAAACGCCTGAAGAAGTGCTATCCGATGCATGGTTCCATACCGGAGAGATACGGGCAACAGCAGTAGGGAAAGATAAGCTAAAACCGAGTTATAGTTTCTTCAATGCGGACTTAACTGCTGCGTACACAGCAAAAGTCCGTTCTTATGTTAAAAGTTTCCTCTTTGTGAACCTGGAGCGTAAGGATGTTCCAGCCTTGATCATTCTTTCGGATGAGTTAACAAGTAATAATGCTGATTTTGAACCTTTCTGGCAGATCAATACCTTAGAAAAGCCAACCGTCGTTCCTGCTGGTTTTCAATTAACAAGTGAGTTTAAAGGAAAGAAGGGGACCACATATGTTGATATGTTAAAGCCAAAAGCAGGGGATCGTGAAGCGTTATTGTGGAGTGGAGACTCTTCGGCATTTGTTTTTGGAGATCTGTATCAGGTGAAATCTCCTTGGCCGGAAGCAAAAGGTACTCGTATTATGGTGCGTCCCACGAAAAAAGAAACAACAGCAAGCTATTTGAGTATTTTTCAAATGGCAGAGGGCGAAACGCCGAAGCTGCCAGTTGTTTTTGAGGAGAAAGAGAACTATTATCTTTTTAAGGTAGCGGATAAAGTTATAGTAATGGCAAAGGCACATGTTTTCTTGCGGGAGTCGGTGCAGCTCGAAGTGCCAACTGATCAGGCGTATGAGGTTATCATAGTCGGTCTGCAGGAAGGTTTTTGGAATGTGAAAAATACCGCAAAAAATAGTAACTTTAACTTAAATGTGCTAAAAAGTAATCATACAACCAGTTGGAAATCTAGCGGAGGAACATTTCTATTAACGCCCGAACGGGTGTATGGTGCCCAAGAAGGGAAATCTGAAACATTCTAAGTGACGTTTGTTTTTCTAAATGATTTTGTATTCTTATTTTTGCATTAAATTGTATACAATATGAAAGAAGATTCGCTAGCCAATAAGGTCTACTCGGAGGTACGTAAGAAAATTTTGTCCAGTCAACTCGTTGGAGGGGCGCGTTTAGTAGAGAGCGTTTGGGCGGATAAGTTGGCGGTGAGTAGGGTTGCTGTGCGGGAGGCTTTTATGCGTTTGGCCGGAGAGAGTTTAGTAGAGTTTGGTGAGAAAGGTGGGTGTTTTGTGAAGAAGATGACCGCCGAGGATGTGAAGGATATTCGGGAGTTACGCGAGTTATTGGAGGTTGGTGCCTTGAAAATTTTATTTGCGAAGAAAGATAAAGAGGTGATCCGGGATCTGGAGTTGATCTGTAACGATTTTTCGGAGATGGTAAGTAAGGGTTATTATGGCGGGGCGTGTGAGGCTGACGTGCGTTTTCATGAACGCATTATTGAAGGGACCGAAAATGCACGATTAATTGCAATCTATAAGAATAGTAACATTCCGCTTTTTCATATGAAGCTCGGCGCTATTATGGGGCAGATGGAGGATTATAAAGATACAGAAGAAGAGCACAAAAGCTTGGTTCAGGCTTTAAAAGCCGATGATTGGGAAAAAGCCTATGATACGTTGGTTAACCATTTAGATCGAGGTGAGCATGAAGCGCTAGAGTTGATTTAGTAAAACCGAAAACCTTAGGGGGCCTGTTTATAACAGGCCTTTTTTTGTGGTTGGAATCTGTACTAATGTTCCGTTTTCAGCCTCTGTGATGATTAAGCCTGTTTCTCCGAAAGGGTCTATCGCACAGTTTGTTGGGTTTCTGCCCAAGGTGCTGATTGTGGTTACTGCTGTTCCGTCAGGTTTGTAAACGTCAATTTTAGCGGAGCCATAAAGTGCGATGTAGATATGATCAGTTGTGTCTATAGCAATACCGTCAGGTCCTACGTTTCCGCCAACGTAACATAGTTTAATGGCGTTTTCAATCTTTTTTGAAAGTATGTTCCATTGCATTTTCCATAACCACTGGGTTCCCGTTTCCGCTACAAATAGGGTGTTGCCGTCTGTGCCAAAGGCTAACCCATTGGGGTAGTATAGTCCGTTGTATATTTTTATGATTTGTCTTTCAGGGGTAAGGCAGCATATGTATCCCGTGCCATCTTCCAATTTGTCTCCAGGGCATGTGAAAAGTAAATTCCCAACACGGTCAAAGCAAAGGTCATTTGGCATTTTTAAGGGGACGCCTTCGATTTCGTTAATAACAGTTTGTGTCTCTTTTGTAATCGGATCATACTGTCGAATACTGTTTTGTTTGGAATCGCAAAACCAAATAACTCCCTCTTTATCTATTGCAATTCCGTTAGGGTGTCCGTCGACAAATATGCGTTCTGTTACTTTATTGTTGTAATAAATCAGGTTTCCAGCTTCCTTTTCGACCAGCCAAATCGCACCCTTTTTATCGTATGCAGGGCCTTCTGGGAAATTTAAACCTTCAATTAGTGTTTGCATAATAATTATTTAAAATTTATTTTTAAATGTATACAAAAATATCATAAATTAGTATACATAAAACGTTGGTGTATTTATTTCTCTTTTTAAGGAAGTATACCAGCAAAAAGAGAACCCAATTGTAAAATAATAATAGCAAAAGTTTAGAATAAGCATGCAAGTAAATGAAAAATCAACCGCTATACTGCGGGAAAATTCAAAGTGGATACCAGGAGGTGTGGTATCACTAAATCGTAAATCAGATCCAAATATCTGTTTTGTGAAAGGTTCTGGGAGTAAGGTTGTCGATATTGACGGAAATAGTTTCATCGATTATCAAGCGGGTTTTGCGGCTTCTTTTTTAGGGCATAATGATCCTGATGTCAATGCCGCAGTATTACAAACCTTGCAGGAAGAACAGGTGTTGATGGGAGCTGGACCTACTCTTTTGGAAGGGGAGTTTGCAAAATTGTTCTGCGAATCGGTTCCGAATGCAGAAAGTATACAGATTACAACAACTGGATCTGAAGCGACATATCATGCGATTCGTATTGCTCGTGCGGTGACCTCTCGTGATCATATTATTGTCATGCAAGGTGGATACAATGGTTGGCACAATGATGTTGCTTGTAATGTAATCAGTCAGAAGGCTGATATTGGCGCCTATACTTCTCCTGGTGAATATCCTTTTGATTCTTTGAGTGCAGGCGTGCCGAAAAATCATAGTGACTTGGTTCATGTTGTTAATTTTAACGATCTGGAGAGTGTGCGTTATGTGGTTGAAAAATATGAAGTCGCGTGTATCTTATTGGAGCCAATCTTGCAGAATGTAGGTATTGTAAAACCAGAACCAGGTTACCTGGAAGGGCTTCGCGCTTTAGCCGATGAGCTTGGGTTTTTACTGATTTTCGATGAAGTCAAGACCGGCTTTAGGCATGCTCTTGGTGGTTACCAGTCGTTATGTGGTGTACAACCAGACTTGTCGACTTTTGGTAAGGCTGTTGCGAATGGTTATCCACTTGGGGTAATCGCTGGTAAGAAAAAATACATGGATTATTTTGTTGATCCTGACCGTAAGAAACGCGTTATGATTGCGGGTACATTCAATGCTTTTCCGTTGACAACCGCTGCAGCAATTGCTACATTAAAGAAACTTTCTAGCCCTGAACATCAGGTTTATACACATGTAGAGCGTTTAGGGGCACTTTTAGAAGCAGGGTATAACGAAATATTTCCTAAATTAGGTGTACCATTTTATGTGGCGAGACAGGGGTCTGCTTTTTGTACCTATTTCATGGATCATGCGCCTGTTAATTTCCATGATATCTTAGATAATCACGACTTTGATTTGGATCTACGCTATCGGAAGCAATTAATTAAAGAAGGGATTTTTAATTTCCCGGCAGCGATTAAACAAGGAAGTATCTCCTTTGCGCACACGGAAGAAGATATCCATAAAACATTGGAAGCAACAGTGAATGCGATCAATAAATTATAGCCTACTATGAAAATTACTGCTATTGAAACCTTTGTGTGCCATGCGCGCATGAGAAACTGGATCTTTGTGAAGGTAGTGACGGACCAGCCAGGATTATGGGGTTGGGGAGAAGCTACTTTGGAATGGCATACCCAAAGTGTCGTAGGTGCGATCAAGGACATCTCACAACTATTGATCGGTGAAGATCCGCGTCGCATTGAGCACTTGTGGCAGATGATGTACCGTCAGCACTTCTGGCATGGAAACGGTGTCGTACGGGGTACGGCCATCAGTGGTATCGATATTGCCCTGTGGGATATATTAGGAAAGATACATAATGTTCCGTGTCACGAGTTATGGGGAGGTCGCGTGCGCGATTATATCCGCCTATACTGTCACCTTGGTGGTGGACGTATGGAGGATTTTTATGAAACTGCACCCGATGATGCGAAACGTTTTGGCGATCTGGCACTGGAAGCGGTAGCGGAAGGCTTTACGGCATTTAAATCGATGGCCGTTCCGGAGACGATGTCTTTGGAAGGACTTCGTCCGATAAAATATGCGGAAGCCTGTGTACGAGCGATGCGTGAGGCCGTGGGTGATGATATTGATATTATGGTGGATTGTCATGCTCGTCCTAGTCCTCGGATGGGATTGCAGTTCGCAAAAGCATTGGAACCATACGGACTCTACTTTTTCGAAGAACCTTGCTGGCCGGAGGTGATGGATGATATTGCGCTGATCCAGCGTTCGGTAACCACACCGATTGCATCAGGTGAACGTTTAATTGGTGTTCACGCCTTTCGAGATATGTTAGAAAAGAGAGCGGTAAGCGTTATTCAGCCTGATATTACGCATTGTGGCGGTTTGACGGAAGCCCGGAAGATTGCGGCTTTAGCGGATGCATATCGTGTTTCTATGGCGCCACATAATCCGCAGGGGCCAGTGAGTACGGCCGCCTCTATCGAATTGGGGTTTGCCACACCTTCGTACATTATCTGTGAGAGTGTACATAAAGATGTCGAATGGCGCCAAGATGTGGTCTCCGAAGGGTTTACTGTTCAGGAAAAGGGAAGAATCGTTTTACCGAACAATAGACCTGGGTTAGGGATCGAAATTAATGAGGAAGAAGTCAAGAAACATCCATTTCAACAAGAAATCTTACAACGTACATTTTATAAAGATGGTAGCGTAGGGGATTGGTAAAACTGGTAAACCGTTTATGATACAAGAATTTAAAGATAAAGTCGTTGTTATCAGCGGAGGTTTGGGCGATATCGGAAGAGCTATTGCCCAAGCTTTTCTTGCTGCAGAAGCCATTGTTTGTATCGGGGATAAATCGAGCATGGCAGAGGCTATCGAA
The DNA here is from genome assembly GCF_004421025.1 of Sphingobacterium psychroaquaticum. Taxonomy (NCBI): domain Bacteria; kingdom Pseudomonadati; phylum Bacteroidota; class Sphingobacteriia; order Sphingobacteriales; family Sphingobacteriaceae; genus Sphingobacterium; species Sphingobacterium psychroaquaticum. Next base: position 1,803,757 of record NZ_CP038029.1, read on the forward strand.
AGGTGGCCTTTTTTGGGGGAAGCGACTAGTAGAGTGAGTTACCATACCGTGGACGTTGCAGACCCACTCTCGGTAGAGACATGGATTACAGACTGCCGTAAGCTATATGGTGGGATATCTATATGCATCGCCAATGCTGCACGGGTGACATTGAAAAAATATAGCGAGATCTCGAACAGCGAGTGGAAGGATGAAATGGGCGTAAATCTTGATGGCGCCTTTTTTGTTGCTAACACATGCGCCCGTGCTTTTGTTACAGATAAAATTCCGGGAAATATTGTGTTCCTAGGAAGTTGGGCGGCGCATGCTGTACATGAAAATTTACCTGCTTATAGTGTTTCGAAGGCCGCTGTTCGGATGCTTTGTCAAACCATGGCGCTGGAGTATGCTGCACAGGGCATTCGGGTGAATGAGATTGCTCCGGGTTACGTGAATGCGGGTTTAAGCAAAGTGGTATGGTCTAAAGATCCTCGGTTGCAAACCGAGGCAGCGGCAGTAGTACCATTGGGGACGATTTTGGAAAGCGAAGAAATTGCCGACCAGGTGCTATGGATGTGTTCCAGTGCATGTCGTCAAATGACTGGTGCTTCTATTGTGTTGGACGGTGGTTTATCCTTAATCAGGCCCTAAGATGAAAGAGCAAAAGGAACAGTTGAAAGACCGAGCGACAAACTTACATGCAAAATTTGGTCTTGCTTCACGTGTTATTACACCACCATTAGGGATCTACTCTCGTAATTGGGGGGCGGCTAAATTTGATCAAGCGACCGGTATACACCAAGACTTGATGATGCAATGTTTATACACCCAAAGCGAGGGCGGAAAACCTGTCGTTTTGATTACTGCAGATCTGGGGTGGTGGAAAAATGCAGCCGATGAGCAAACTCTACGTTTTTCTTTACTGTCGTATTTTCAGTGGGATGAATCGCAACTTATTTTCGCGCTTTCACATACACATGCTGGCCCTAGTATTTGTTCGACGGATGAAGGGCAACCGGGAGGATCGTTGATTAAACCGTATTTGCTTTTCCTCGAGGAGCAGGCTAAAGCTTGTGTGGAAGAGGCGCGTGAAAACCTTTTTGAGGGGTTACTAACCTGGGGGTATGGCGTTTGTGATTTGGCGACAAATCGTGATCTGAAAGTTGGCGATGACTATCTAATCGGTTATAACCCAGCAGAAGCGGCTGATCAGACCTTGTTGGTTGGACAATTACATGATTTAACCCATCAAAGACGTGCTATTATCTGTAATTATGCTTGCCATCCGACCAGCTTTGCCCATGAAAATGAATTGATATCGCCAGATTTTGTGGGGGAACTTCGGGAAACGGTCACAGGCTCCCTCCAGGTTCCTTGTTTCTTTTTGCAAGGTGCTTCGGGAGATCTTGCTCCGAAAAAACAGTATGTAAAAGATCCTAAATTAGTAGAGGCCAATGGCAAACAATTGGGGTACGCTGTATTGGCGACAGTAGCGCAGATGGAACATCCCACGCAACGCTGGGTATTTGAAAAGGCGTTGGTTTCAGGGGCTCCGCTTGCTTGCTGGCGTTTTGAAGAGGAGGTACCCCATAATACGGTTGACCAAAAGATACAGCATGTTGAAGTTCCTTACAAAACGATGGACCATGCAGAAACCATCTTGGCCGAGTATGAAGCTTGTACCGATCGTGTCTTAAAAGATAGACTATGGCGTAAGTATAACACGCGTATGTCCATTGGTGATCGGCAAACGGCGACGATACCGGTATGGCTTTGGAAAATGGGAAATGCAATTGTTGTGGCGCAGGCCAATGAAGCTTATTCGATGTATCAACAGGCTGTCCGTGCCGCATTTCCTGCGTATTGTATCGCTTTTGTCAATATCGCGAATGGATATGTGGGGTATCTTGCTCCGCAAGAGCTGTATGGTAAAGATATCTATGCCGTATGGCAGAGCCCATATGAAAAAGGAAGTCTCGAGATATTAATTGAAGAAACTAAGGCCGCTATACATAAACTTATAACCAATGAAACTTGAATGGATTGACATCACCATATTTGTTGTCTATATTGTAGGAATTGTATTGCTCGGGCTCTACGCGTCCCGACAGAGTTCCAAATCGAAACGAGACTACTTCTTAGCGGGTGATAAATTACCGTGGTGGATGATTGGCGGAAGTATAATTGCTGCCAACATTAGTAGCCACCACTTAGTGGGTGCCATGGGAGCGGCTTATAGCCGTGGCTTTGTTGCCATCACCTTGGAGTGGGGAGCCATATTGATTGGCTTTAACGCGTTGTTATGGATTTTCTTGCCTTTTTATATTCGTAACGGCTTTTATACCGTCCCTGAATATTTAGAAAAACGTTACGGAAATGGAACACGGACGCTCTACGCGGTCTTAATCCTTTTTACGTATGTATTTGTTGAAATTGGAGCCGTCTTGTATTTAGGCGGACTTTCGCTCCATGCGCTGTTTGGAATTCCGATTCTCTATAGTATTTTCGGAATGGCGGTATTAACCGGTTTATATACCGTTTTGGGAGGTTTAAAAGCAGTAATATGGACCGAAATGGTACAATTGGTGATTTTGGTCTTAGGCGGAATTGTTCTCACCTTTGCTACCATTGATGCTGCAGGCGGTTTTCAGGCTGTTGTAGATTCTTCTACGGATTGGAAGATGTTCTATCCGGCTTCGGATCCGGATTTTCCTTGGACGATGTACCTCGGTGGTTTACTTTGTATTAGTATTTTTTATTGCGCGACAAACCAGTTTATTGTACAGCGCGTTTTAGCGGCTAAGAATGAGTGGCATGGTAGAATGGGCGTTATATTTGGTGATTACCTGAAATTTTTTGTACCACTGATTATTACGATTCCTGCCTTGGTAGCGCCTAAATTTTTGCCGCATTTGGATCAACCTGATTTACTTTTCGCGACATTGGTGGAGACATTACTCCCTAAAGGTTTGGTCGGGTTAGTAATGGCTGGATTGATATCGGCTATTATGTCGCATATCTCGGGCGCTATAAATTCCTGTACAACAATCCTAACAGTCGATGTTTACAGCCAATATATTAATAAGAAAGCGACCGATGTAGAAGCTATTCGTTTTGGAAAGAGAGCCGGCGTAGCCATCATTATTTTAGGGATTATGAGTGCGGTTGTGTTGATTAGTCATGCCGATAAGCCTGTGTTTCTCTATTTAATGAACCTGTACGGACTTTTTACGCCAGGAATTGCCACGATGTTCCTCATGGGGGTATTTTGGAAACGCACGACTTCGCAAGGGGCACTCGCTGCGGGGTTATTAACGATACCACTTTCCTTGATCTTGGAATTTGCTCTACCGGAAATGCCTTTCTTTAACCGTACTGGGATTGTCTTTTGGGCCTGTATGTTGGTCTGTGTGATTGTGAGTCTATGTACGCCGGCCGTACCTGCTGATCGATTGGAGAATCTGATCTTGACAAAGGATAATTTTAGAAGATCTGCCAGCGATAAGGCGAAATACAGTGGTTTTAAAAACCCGACTTTGTGGTGGGCGCTTATTACCGCGATGGTACTCTATTTTTATATTCGTTATTTTTAGAAGTGATAACGGAAAAGGAAGAGTTTATAATTTTTAGTTAAGTAATGAACATAATGGGGAATACCATGGACCAGCGTGTAAAAGATATATTCGATACGGTCGTGAAGCACCGTAGACATCTGCATCAAAATCCGGAACTATCGTTTCAGGAGTATCAAACGAGCGTCTATATCCAAGAGGAACTAACGAAGTTGGGCATTCCTTTTCAAGTCGTTATGGAAACAGGCGTTGTTGCTGTTTTAGAAGGGCGTAAGGAGACTTCCGATGCGATTGTAGTTTTGCGAGCTGATATTGATGCTTTGCCAATATTTGAAAAAAATGAAGTGTCCTACAAATCCAATAACGACGGAATAATGCACGCTTGTGGACATGATTTTCATACTGCAAACCTGTTGGGTGCTGCGACGCTATTGGTTAATATGTTGGACACTTTTTCGGGGAAGATAATTCTTCTTTTTCAACCGGCAGAAGAGCGTATTCCTGGGGGAGCTAAACAGATTGTTGAATCGAGGGTGCTGGAATCATTAGAGGGGACGATTAAGGCCGTTTTGGGGCTTCATGTTAGTCCCCGCTTACCGCTAGGCACCATTGGTATCAAGCCGGGTCGGTTCATGGCATCCAGTGATGAGTTTTATATCCGAATTAAAGGGAAAGGGGGGCATGCTGCCGAACCACATCGTGCAGTTGATCCCGTTATGATTGGTGTACAGCTGTTAAATGCACTGCAACAAATCGTCAGTCGGAAGGCTGATCCAAGTATCCCTTCTGTCCTCACTTTTGGCCGATTTATTGGTGATGGGGCGGCAAATGTGATACCACAAGAGGTGCTGTTGGAAGGTACTTTTCGAACAATGGATGAGCCATGGCGTAAAGAAGCATTGCATCATATCGAAACATTGATTGCCAATTTGCCGGTCGCATTAGGTGCGGAGGTTACGTGCGAAGTGAGACATGGGTATCCTGTTTTACAAAATGATCCCCACTTGGCGCAGGAGCTTACGCGAGTGTTACGCAATCATTTAGATCAGATACATGTCGTAGACCCTGGAATCTGGATGGCGGCGGAAGATTTTGCTTATTACTCGCATCAATACCCTTCGTTGTTTCTTTTATTGGGAACCAGTAATACGAATGCCTCTACACAATACGGCTTACATAACGCACAATTTGATCTGGATGAAAATGCATTTCATGTTGGCATTCCCGTGTTGATACAATCCGTGTTACATCTGTTAAACACATCGAATGAATAGAAAGGGCTTTATGTTATCCTTGGCAGGACTTGGGGTGGGGTATTCGTTGTCCGCCACATCTTTAGCACCCGAGAGTAAAAGGTCAAAACGAATTGGCATTATTGGACTGGACACCACGCATGCTATCGCTTTTACAAAGGCTATAAATGAAGCTGTCGCTGGGAGCACGTATAGCAATTTTCGTGTTACTACCGCTTTTCCGTATGGAAGCCGCACTATTCCACTTAGTATAGATCGTATTCCGAAGTTTACACAAGAAATCCAAAAGTACGGTGTCAAAATGGTGGAAAGCATCGCACAACTAATCAGAGAGGTTGACTATGTGATGGTCGAAACGAATGACGGCAATCTTCATCTAGAACAGGCATTGACTGTTATTCGTGCGCGAAAACCGTTGTTTATTGACAAGCCTATCGCTAATTCGTATGCTGATGCTCTTCAAATCATGGAGACGGCAAAGGCATACCAGTGTCCTGTATTTTCAACCAGCTCCCTGCGCTATATCGGTGGCTTAGCGGACATGGATAAATCGAAGGTACGAGGGGCAGATATCTATACGCCAGCAACCACGGAACCGTCGCATAAAGACTTGTTTTGGTATGGAATACACGGTGTAGAGATGCTATTTGCACTGATGGGGAAGGACTGTCTTTCCGTTCAAACTATCAACGGTGCCGATGCGGATGTATATGTCGGCAGTTGGGCGGACGGTCGGGTGGCTACATTGCGCGGTATTCGTAAGGGGAAGGATGATTTTGGCGGAACTGTTTTCCTCTCGGATAAGATTTTTACACTTGGTAAGTTTGTTGGATATGCCCCGCTGTTGGATCGCATACTTTCGTTTTTCGAAACGGGTATTAGCCCGGTGGATGCTGAGGAAACATTAGCCATCGCTTCATTTATTGATGCCGCTTATGCCAGTAAGCTCCAAGGAGGGGTGTCCATTAAGCTCGTACAAAGGTAGTCGTGGAGGTCTACAGCGAAGTTTCGATTTTTCTAAATTTCATAATTTCTCTTTTTTTTCTTTAATTGCCATCCAATATCAATCTACACATGGATACTAGTCAAGAAGAAATAAAGCAGTTTGAGGGCTTTAGATTTGGGGATGAGGCAAACTACGAACTTCTCTTTCATCGCTATTATCAACCCTTATGTCTCTTTGCGCTTCAATTTAAGATAAAGAAAGTAGAGGCGGAAGAGATTGTTCAAGATGTACTGCTCCAGCTATGGAACAAAAAAAATGACTTTCAGGACGTAGAAAAGATGCGTGCTTTTCTCTATGTAAGCACACGTAACGCCACCTTTAATCTTTTGGATAAAAACAAACGTCTGCTCAAAAACCGTGAACTTTTCTTGACCGATGCTGCAGCTGAGGCACATACCATCCCTCTGACAGCGGAGCAACACCAAATGATCGTATACGCCGAGATGGTTAAGTCCTTGCATGATGGTATTATGCAATTGCCGGAGCAATGCGCAAAGATTATGCTGATGTTGTATATAGACGGCTTAACGGTTGCCGAAATTACCGAAGAATTGCAGATTGCAGGAAGTACCGTTTATGCGCAGAAGCGAAAGGGTATAAGCCTGCTTAAGACATACCTCAATCCAGAAGACTATGTCCTTATTTCTCTCCTAATAACTGGTTTTTTTAAAAATTATTAACCTGTTAATCAGTTTCTTGTAAAGTTTATTGGTTAACGCGTAGTAATTTCTTACCGCAGTTCTGTTTGTATCCATTAACTGACTGCCAGAAAAAGATTATGAAGATTGTACCGCGTAAAATAGCTGCCTTGATTGCGGCTGCGAAAATAGATAGCCTTAGCCCCGAAGAAGCGCTAATGCTACAGGAATGGCGTGAGTTGACTCCTCAGAATGAGGATATCTACCAGGCGATAATCCGTCGGGAGGATATTCGGGCAGATGTAACGCTACTCGGTGAGATCGATACCATTGCAGCACTGGACGCAGTCCGCAAACGGATGGAAATCGAAAAACAGGCACCAAAAGTAATACGGTTAGATCGTCGTTTACTCGCCATCGCATCATGCATCTTGGCTATTTCCATTCTTGCTGTACTCTGGTGGGCACGTAATAATACCGATAGGACCTCGATTATACAACCCGGAACGAGTAAAGCATATATCACCGTGAATGGACAGGAGAATATTGCTTTGAATGAATCGAAAGGAGAAATTATCTTCCTGGATAGCATGCAATATGCGGATGGATCTACTGTTTTGGTAAATACAGACGCGTCTAAGGCTATGGATGATACCGTGCAAATAACGGTTCCTTATGGAGGGGAATATAAGATTGTATTATCTGATGGTACAAAAGTAATGCTCAATGCGGGATCATCTCTACGGTTTCCTAAACGCTTTACAAAAGCGCCGCGTGAAGTTCAGCTTTTTGGAGAAGCCTATTTTAATGTCGCGAAAGTACTGGATGCAAAATCAGAGCGATTGTCTTTTTTCGTACAAACAAAACATCAAAAAATTCAAGTGCTGGGAACGCAGTTTAACGTTTCTGCGTATGCGAGCGATAATGAAACGGCAACCACACTTGTCGAGGGGCGTGTTTCAGTATGCACCCAAAGCGCACAGGAACAGTGCGTCATCCTGGAGCCTGGATATCGAGCCACCACCAATAGTAAGCAGGAGATATATACGCAAAAGGTCGATGTGTTTAGCACAATCGCGTGGACTAAAAATGAGTTTGTTTTTGCGGGAGAACCTTTATCATCGGTTATGGAAAAAGTCGCCCGTTGGTATGATCTCGAATACACCTTTAAAGAACCTAGGCTGAAAAAAGAAAAGATAGAAGGAATCTTACCGCGATACGCGTCCGCCAAGGAGTTATTTGATCTCCTGCAGGAGTCTGGGTTGGTTCGTTTTACTGTGGAAGGAAAAAAAGTGACGATATACTAATACTTAATACAGAAAGGAGGAAAATAAGGAGAGAAATTTAGCGGCTTGCGTTACCGGTGAATAACGCACTACTAACACCATTATTAAAATAAATAAATACCTAACTAATGTACAAGATTTTTACGAGAAAGGGGATGCCTACATCCCTCTTGGGTACTTCTGTTCCACTAACCGACGATAAGGAGACCACAAATGTAAAGAGTAAGATGTTTACAAAAAATGTGAAACGTTTTTCTTTAGCGTATGCCATGATGCTGTTGGGGGTGATGGGCGGATACGCTTCCTCACATGCGCAACGGATCAATATAAAAGAGAAGAATATCTCTTTTAGAAAAATTTTACAAGAAATAAATAGACAAGCGGGTTATCATTATCTATGGACCGCTAAAAATATAAATCCAGAGACGCAGATCTCGGCCGCCTATACGAATCTTTCTGTACAGGATGTCCTGGAAGATATCCAACGCAAGAATCCGGTGATTTTTGAGGTTGCCGATAATGTGATCCGAGTGAAACAACGACCTGCATTAAAGGCGATCAACGCAAATGTAAATGTAGAAGAAAACATGCCAGTTGTGGTGGTTGAAGAGCAGCGTCCTATTCGCGGAAAGGTGGTTAACGAGCAAGGCCAACCGATGGTTGGCGTTACGGTGACCGTTCAAGGAAAGAAATTGGGCGCATTGACGGATGCTGATGGTGCTTTCTCCATACCTGGTGTGGAAGAGGGGGCGACTCTTTTGATCTCCTATGTAGGTTATACCAGTCAAAACGTAAAAGCAAGTTACAATGGTGCGAATATTACCCTTATTCCGGACGACCGCGTGGTTGATGGCGGTACGGTTCGCGTGAACACGGGATATCAAAGTCTAGCGCGGGAACGGATGACTGGGGCGTTTAGCTATATCAGTGGAGAGCAATTGGAAAGCAAGCTTGCAACAGGATTGAAAAATGCACTAGAAGGACAAGCTGCAGGGGTTGTAATTGATAAGTCCGGTAATATTGAAATCCGCGGTATATCGACTTTTAATGCACAAAAGACCCCTTTAGTAGTCGTTGATGGCTATCCAATTGAAGGATCGATTGATGACATTAACCCGATGAATATATCGAGTATTGTTGTACTGAAGGACGGTGTGGCTGCTTCTATTTATGGGTCACGTGCCGCCAATGGGGTAATCGTAGTGACCACGAAAACAGGTAGAAGTAGTAAACCGAAGGTAAGCTATTCTGGATTTGTAAATATCGTGCAACGTCCGGATCTGAAGTACCTGAACCGTGCATCGAGCTCGGACTATATTGATGCAGAGATTGACCTGTTTAACTTAAACCCAAATGGTCCTTCGACGTTAAGTACCGGAAATATGAGCCGTGTTACGTACTTGCTGATGCAGGTTCGCGAAAAGAAGATTACCGAAGCAGAAGCTATGGCGGAAATCGATGGTCTGCGTAAGATTGACGGGATGAAGCAGATTGAAGATGCTTTCTTCCGGAAGAAAATCACCCATCAGCATAACCTCGGTATTTTAGGTGGTTCGGAGGAGTATAACTATAATATCGCCGTTAACTACCAAAATACGAGAGAGAATTTGATCAATAACGATGGTAAACGGATTATTTTCGATTTGAAAAACGAGTGGAAACCCTTTTCATTCTTAACGGCTGGTGCATCTGCTAATTTTACGGTAGACAATGGTTCTTCCAGTTGGATGTTGGTTAATACAAGCACAGGGCCTTCCTACGTTGGGAATCATTTTTCGACTTTAACAGCGTACGGTAGTGCCTCTCTTTTGAGACCTTATACGAACCTTTGGGACGAGAATGGCGATCCAGCCGATATCTGGGGGATAAGCCAGTATAAGGTGAATACCTACAAAAATACACCAGGTATGAAGCAATGGGGATACCACCCGATGCAGGATATCAACGATAACAATTATAGTAGAAAGTCGTTCTCATCGCGTCTTACAGGTTTCGTTAGAGCACAGATTATCGATGGGCTTACCGCCGAATTTGGTGGTAACTGGGTACGTGGTAACACCCATGTAAAAGGTGTACAAGGGGCAGATGCTTATGCCGTACGTATTGCGTACAATGATGCAACATCCAAAGCAAACAAAGCCAACCATTATTTTCCAGATGGAGCCGTTATCAACGAAAACAGAGATATGAACGAGTCGTGGACATTACGTTCACAGGTTAACTATAATAAGAACTTCTTAGGGGATAAACACCGTGTGAATGCGTTGGTTGGAAATGAGATCCGTAAAATTACTGCGGACAACAATCAGCTCGCTACGCGCTTGGGATATAACCCAACGGCAGGCTCTTTTATTCCAGTGAACTTAAAGGATTACCTTGGAGGGATCTATAGTTCGGACATGTTATTTGCATCTTCCTTCCAAGGGATGACAAATGGGGAGTTTCGCTATGCGGATAACCGCTTCGTATCTTGGTATGCTAATGGATCTTACGAATATGATAACCGTTTTATCGTTAGTGGATCGATGCGTTTGGACTTAACGAACTTCTTTGGAACGGATAAAGAGTATCGCTACAAACCGCTTTGGTCGCTTGGTGCTACGTATAAACTGAGCAATGAGAAATTCTGGAACAGTGATGTGGTTAACAAATTGTTCTTACGTGGTTCGTATGGTATAAACGGAAATATTTCTTTGAATAATGGTCCGTTCTTGATCCTTAGCGTGGGAACTTTCTCGCAAACGACGGGCGGTGTTTCTTATGGTGTTTCCTCGCCACCAAACAATCAGCTGCGCTGGGAGAAAACCAAAATATCAAATGTGGGGATAGATTTTGGTTTATTCAACAATGCGGTGGAAGGTACATTGGATTATTACAACAAGAAAAGTTCCGATTTATTGGCAGCTGATGCTATTGATCCTACATTGGGCTACACATCACTGGTTAAGAACGTAGGTGAGATGAGTAACCATGGATTCGAATTAAGTCTGAATATGCGTGTGGTGAATACCAATAATTTTAGATGGACGGTATCTCCGAATATTGCATACAACTTCAATAAGGTAAACCATTACAATGTGACACGTGCTTATCCTTCAAGCTATACGACATCACAAGGGATCTTAGCGGCCGGCTATCCTGCAGCTAGTATTTGGGGATACCGTTATGCAGGCTTAAATGATAAAGGACAAACACAAATCTATGGTAAAAACAACGATGTGAAGTTGATCGGAAATGCATTGATCGAGGATGTTTCGTATCAAGGAACATTTCGTCCGAAATGGGACCTTGCCTTAACGAATAGATTAAAGTATAACGATTGGAGTCTTTCCTTTATGTTTATTGCGAAGCTTGGACATAAATATAGAAAAGATGGTTTCTTAGGTTCTAATTTCCAAAACAGACACGTCGGTGAACGCTGGAAGAAACCGGGAGATGAAGCGCATGCTATCTATCCGGCACTACAATCATGGAATATGGATATGTTCACTTTCCCATATACGGATATTTTATTGGGGAATGCCAGCTATGCTAAACTTCGTGACGTAACCTTGTCCTATGATTTAAGCAAATGGACTAAATCGTTGAAGATAGCGAATGCACAACTGTATGTACAGGGACGTAATTTGTTCAGAATAACAGGTAAAGGTGTAGACATCGATCCAGAGACGGCAGAAGTAAACTTAACTTCAGGAACGGGAGCTGCCACCGAACAGGGGTACACATTATTGCCTTTGCCGCGTGAGTTCTTTATTGGATTACGTATAGGCCTTTAATCATTAATCAATAGCATTTAATATGAAAAAGATATTTTATTCCATACTGGTTTCAGGAGCGCTTGTAAGCAGTTCTTGCACGAAGTTTTTGGATGTGAAACCGGTCGGGCAATTGATACCTACAAAAGTGGAAGATTTAGAGAATCTACTAAACAATACGCGTACGATTGACTACCACTTTATCGATAATAACAGAGGTTCATTTTATGCCTTTCTAGGGGATAACCTTCAGATCAGTGTCAACCAAGAAAAGTATTTGTACCTGAGTACGCATCCCAATGTGGATCGCTATGCGGCCTATACTTTTTATCATCCTTATTCAGATCCTACTAAACCTCAATATGCTTGGGAGTGGGGGATTTATCGCGCAACAGCGATTTTCAATACGGTTATCGATGAGGTGACGAATTTAAAAGCGGAGGGTTCCGATTTGGGCAAAATTATTTCTGGTCAGGCCAAAGCGGGACGGGCTTGGTCGTATATGGTAGGCGGACTAGCTTACGGACCGATGTATGATCCAGGTGCTGCGAATGATAAGAAGGTTTTACCATATCGGAAGGCGAGTTCACCGATTGTGGCAAACCCGGATTTAGCAACGACAAAGGAGATTATGGATTTGGTGGAGCAAGATTTGATGGAAGCGCGTACAGCTCCGGATAATGTGGGGAATCCATCACGCGCCAGCTTGGCAGCTGTTCATGGTCTTCTTGCTCAGTTTTATATGTTCAAAAGGGATTGGGCTAAAATGTCCGAGAATGCGGAGTTGGCTTGGACCAAAGTTTTAGCGAACAAAGGGTCGGTAGATAATGCAATTTATGATTATAACAAATTCTATTACAAACCAGATCCCAATGCTTCTCCTTCACCGGGTACGGATGTCGAAGTCGGATTAGAGCTAATTGGGCAGGATAATTTTATTCGTCAGACGGACAACCGTGAGCAGCTGTTCTACCGCATGACGCCGTCAAGTTCTGGACATTATCCGTCGGATGAATTCTTATCAATTTTCGATAAAACGAACGACCTTCGCTATAAATTGTTTGCCTTAAAATCGTTAGGCTATTCTATAACGGTTGGAGGTGTTAAGTATGATGATGGTATTAAAGTATATTACTATAGAGATGCGAAAATGGTCGATAACCAAGGGCTTACCAATCCAGAGCTCTTGTTGATGAAAGCAGAAGCAAATGCGCGCTTGAATAAGCTCTCGGTTGCATTGGCAGATTTAAATTTGCTTCGTAAATACCGCTATGCGGGAACGAATAAAAATTTGCCAAACGGTGCTTCTTTAAGCCAAGATCAACTCTTGGAAGAGATCCTAAAGGAACGTCGTCGCGAGTTGCCACTTGGTACATACCAACGGACAATGGATGTTAAACGCTTGGCGCTAGATACCGGTAAGCCGTGGGCAAAAACAAAAATCGACCATGTTGTAGGCGGTAAAACGTACTCGGCGGAGGTTAATTCGAAGTTTTATACGTTAGAGATAAACAACCCTACTATTAATCTTAATCCGCAATGGGGCTTGCAGCCAAATAATACAACTTATTTACCAATAAAAAACTAATTTTAATCCGGATAGTCCTTCCCATCGGGGTGGGGTATCCGGATTTCTTAACCATCTAGAAAAATGAAAAAATCACTCTTAAGTACGCTGTTCTTACTACCGATGTGTGTATGGGCGCAGCAAGAAAATTTTAAAATTGAAGGTGCACTTAAAAAAGCACCAAAGAATGCGAAAGTGTTCTTGTCTTACCGCACGCCTGATAGTAATGTTACGGACTCTGTTGAGTTGAAAGGCGGTAAATTTGCGTTCAACGGTAATGTGGCTGGCCCTACATTAATGACGGTACGCGTACAACGTGTCGGAGATAAACCGAGCGCGAACGGTGGCGGTGATAGCTATAGTTTATATGTGCATACGGGCTTAAACAAATTGGCAGCTAATGATTCAATCAAAAATGCTTCTTTCTCCGGCCCTCAAGTAGGCTTGGATTATGTGGGCTATGCGAAGAAATTGGAAAAGGTTACTACGGCAACTCGGGCGGCGGAGAACATGTGGTATGATGCGACCGATGAACAACGTAAGGATCCTAAATTAATGGAACGTGTGCGCGCTGCAATGAAGCCGTTAGGGGAGCAGAAGTTGGCGTTGCAAAAGGAATATCTTGCAGCAAACCCAAATTCTATTGCAAGTTTGATGGCCCTTCAGGATATCGCAGGTTATCAGATGGATTTAGACGTTGTTGAACCTGCTTTTAAGGCACTTTCTGCCGCGGTACAAAATTCAGCTCCAGGGGAAGCGATGAAGAAACGTATCGCCACCGCAAAGGTTACTGCAATTGGCGCTATAGCTCCTGACTTTACGCAGAATGATCCAAACGATAAGCCGGTGAAATTGTCTGATTTTCGTGGTAAATATGTGCTTTTAGATTTCTGGGCATCTTGGTGTGGTCCTTGTCGTGCTGAAAATCCACATGTAGTCGAAGCATACCATAAATTTAAAGGAAAGAATTTTACGGTGCTTGGTGTTTCTCTTGATAATCCAGGTAAGAAAGATAATTGGTTAAAGGCGGTAGCGGATGATAAATTGGAGTGGACACAAGTGAGTGATCTACAGGGATGGAAAAATGCTGCTTCTACGTTGTATGGGGTGCGCGGAATACCACAAAATTACTTGATCGGTCCTGATGGAAAAATTTTAGCAACAAACCTTCGTGGCGCAGGACTAGAGAAGAAACTTATTGAATTGTTAGGCGAATAAGGCAAAGCTGCTGAATATAACATTAAAAAAATGTCCCGTTAGCTCCCCGCTAGCGGGATTTTTTGTTTGAATAGATGATACCGAATTGCCCCTGTGTCTAAGCCTGTGGACAGTTTGAATAACCATCAATCCATATCAAATGTAAGGTGTGAAGTTTTGTCCGATTTATGTGAAAAAACTATTTTATATTCGCTTGATGATCAATAAGACAATAGCGATTGAGATAAAGAATAGGTAGAGAATATTGCTCCTGTTCCTCAGTTGTTTATAAGATATTTAATATGAAGAAAATAATATCATTATGGTTGGTGTGTATGCCAATTCTAGGGTTTGCTCAACTAGAGATAGTTTTTAAGAATAAAGTAGATTCGGTTTTTGATAAAAATAAAGATGCCATAGGAATCATTGTTCATGTGGAGGCACCGAAACGAGGTATTTCGTGGAGCTATGCGATAGGGGTGTCGAATATCAAAACAAATGAACCACTACAGGATCAGCAACCTGTTTTGGTCGCCAGTAATACTAAGCCATACGTTGCGGCAGCAATACTTAGAATGGTCGAAAAACAAATGATACGGATTGATCAACCTATTCGCACGTTGCTATCGGAAAAAACACGTGAATTGTTCGAAAATGTGGGGTATGATTTGAATAAGATAACGGTGAAAAACTTGTTATCACACACCTCTGGCATTGTAGACTATGTCAATGAAGCATATTTCGATTTTGTGAATCAAAATCCTACCTATAAATGGAAAAGAGAAGAGCAAATGGAAAGATCGGTTGGTTTGGGAAGTCCCGAACCAGCAGGCGAAAAATTTAGCTATGGAGATATTAATTACTTGCTTTTAACTGAAATTATTGAGCAGAAAACGCATCAACCATTTTATAAAGCGATTCGAAATCTGTTAAAGTTTAATGCATTGAATCTGACAAAGACATGGTTCGTTGACTTAGAAAATTTTCCTAAGAATACTCTTTCACTTGCGCATCAATATGCGCGTAAATATGGTTGGGATTCTTTCGATATAGATCCGTCCTGGGATTTGTATGGAGGTGGAGGTATTGCTGCAACAGCCAAAGAGTGTGCTTTGTTTTTTCAGTATTTGTTCGACGGGAAAATCATAAAAGATAAAAGGATTCTGGAAGCTATGCATACCCATGTTTTACCGCCAGAACAATCCAGATATTGCTTAGGACTCTATCATTTTGATATGGGATTTAATGCGTATTACCATGGCGGTTGGTGGGGGACAGATGTGATTTATTCTCCGCAATCTGATGCAACGATTACTGTTTTTACCTTGCAAAAGGATTTTCAACATATCATTAATCCATTTATCGGAAAAGAGTTCCAAAAGTTATTGATCGATTAATAAATCGACATCCAGTAAGTCATCTGTTAAAGGTTAGAAATCGATTAGTCTATGTTGAGGCAGATTGTTTGAAATGTTTTCGGATTTTCTGCCTTTTTTGGATAAAAAAAACCGTTCTTTATGATGTAAAATAAAAGTATAAAACCGATACCATTAATTATGGAAAGCACAATAAAAGCAATTTCAAATATTGTCTGGAGCAACTTCTTCATTTATCTCTGTCTATTTACAGGCCTTTATTTTTCCATTAGGACAGGTTTCTTGCAAGTGCGTTATGTTCGGGAGATGTTGCGTTTGCTTTTTGTAAAACGGGAATCGGATAAGGGAATTTCTTCCTTTCAGGCTTTTGCTTTAGCAATTTCGGGGCGTGTCGGAACAGGGAATATTGTTGGTGTTGCTACCGCTATTTATATGGGTGGACCAGGTGCTGTCTTCTGGATGTGGGCTATAGCTTTTCTTGGATCAGCATCTGCTTTTGTTGAAGCGACGTTAGGACAGTTGTATAAGCAGGTGATTGATGGTGAATATAGAGGCGGACCGGCTTATTACATTGAAAAAGGACTTGGTGTAAAGTGGTACGCCGTACTATTTGCCGTTGTGACCATCGTAAGTACAGGACTTCTCTTGCCAGGGGTGCAGAGTAATGCGATCAATGGCACGATTTCTAATGCCTTCGATTACCAGAACAGTATTGTTCCCTTTCTTGGAATCGAATTTCCTTTAAGTATAGTTGGGTTAGCAATTATCGTACTTTTGGCGGTTATTATTATTGGTGGTGTAAAGCGATTGGGACAAGCATCAGAGTTTATCGTTCCTTTTATGGCGGGAGCGTATATTCTGATGGCTATTGTTATTATAGGTTTGAATTTTTCAGAAATTCCAGCTGTTTTCAAGCTTATTTTTTCGTCGGCTTTTAGCCTGGATGCTTCCTTTGGTGGCATTGTTGGGATGGCTATTGCTTGGGGAGTGAAAAGAGGGATCTATTCAAACGAGGCAGGACAAGGCACAGCACCACATGCGGCCGCGGCCGCGGATGTCAGACATCCCGCGCAACAAGGATTGGTGCAAGCTTTTTCAGTTTATGTAGACACACTGTTTGTTTGTACCGCGACGGCGTTAATGATTCTTTTTACGAATATGTTCAATACGGCAGAAACCTTTGATAAAAGTGGTAAGGCACAAACGTATATTGTAAATAATGTTCCAAATATTGAGGCCGATGGATTTACCCAGGCTGCCATCGCCTCACATTTTCCTGCTATCGGGCATCAATTTGTTGCAGTAGCTTTGTTTTTCTTTGCTTTTACGACTATCATGGCTTACTATTATTATGCGGAAACTAATGTGACATATATATTTAAAGGTCGTTTTCTCAAGCCCGTTATTTGGTTGCTTCGTATCAGTTTTTTAGGAGCGACTTACCTCGGTACGGTTAAAACAGCCAACCAAGCTTGGGATCTCGGCGATATTGGAGTAGGATTAATGGCATGGGTCAACCTCATTGCGATTTTATTATTGAGTAAAACGGCAATGAAGGTATGGAAAGACTATAAAAACAAACGAAAAGCAGGCATAAAGGATCCGACTTTTAGTGCAAAAGAAATTGGTATAAAGAATGCCGATTTTTGGGATTAACATATGATTGTAAACCGTAATATTTAACCTAAATCTGAACAAGTCGTTGTAGAAAATGTAGGTGGTACGAACACCGTAAGGTCATCAAGTTCTCTATTGATATTTGTTGTAAGTGCACCACAGTCTTTTTTGTGGTGCGAAATCTTTCATTAACAACCTCTAATAACCTTTTTTTATTCATTTGGTTTCTAATACTTTCGTTTTGTTTTTTTGCGCAATCGATTGTGTTTTATTTTTTCTTTTCTATCTATAATTATTTCTTTATAATTGATTAAATAACCTTTTAATCATCAGCCAAAATTTAAGAAAAATACTGAATTAGTTCTCGTATTGTGCTCAATGTTAAGTTGATGTTACATTGTGCCGCGCGTTAATGTTCATTTTATCTGTTTAATATTTATTAACACAAGGATAATATTAACCCAATTTTATAAACTCTTTCTTTGCCGAACAAAGAAATTAACTAAATCTACATGAAAAGGAATTATGCATTGCTGCCTGTTTTCATAGGCCTATCGCTTTATCCTTGGTCAAACGCCAGTGCGCGGCTATTAGACCTGGATCCGAATTATCACGCTACTGTTTATGTGCAGGGAAAGCTTCGGGGTGTCGTTCGTAATGAGGACGGACAGTCGATGTCTGGTGTTTCTGTGTTAAACCTCCAGACCAAAGAAACGGTGCAAACAGATGATAATGGGATATTTGAAATTATTGCTGCCGTAGGGATTGATATCCGTGTATCTATGGTCGGCTATAAGAGTCAAGTAATCAAAGCAGATGGGAACCGGAAAGAAATAACCTTACAGCGGTCGGACGAATCATTGGATGAGGTTGTGGTTGTTGGTTATGGACGCCAAAAGAAAGTAAATCTAACGGGGGCGGTGACGCAGATCGATTCCAAGATTCTGGACAACCGACCGGTAGCTAATGCCGCGCAAGCCTTGCAAGGAGCGGTTCCTAACCTTAACATTACATTTACCAATGGCCGTCCGGGGGGTGAGGGAAATATTAATATACGTGGGTTTGCTTCTATTAATTCAGCAAATGCTTCTCCATTGGTCCTGATCGATGGTGTGCCGGGAAACATAAATACCATCAATCCACGCGATATTGAATCGATATCGGTCTTGAAAGACGCATCAGCCGCCGCTATATATGGAGCACGAGGTGCTTTTGGGGTAATGTTGGTAACCACTAAGAAAGGAAAAGAAGGGAAGATGAATATCAACTATAGTAATAACTTTAGTTGGGCAGGGTTAACGGTTAGCACGGACTTTATGACATCCGGCTATGATGCGGCAAGATTAAACGATGAGGCGTTTATGCGCCATACCGGTAATAGCTATACGGGGTATACAGCTGAGGATTATGCCGAATTGCTGAAGCGCAAAACAGATCCATCCCTACCGTCGGTCGTGATACAGCATCGTAATGGTAAGGATCAATATGTGTACTATGGAAGTACAGATTGGTGGAATGAGATGTATCGGAAGAATCAAGCTGGGATGGAGCATAACCTGAACTTTTCGGGAGGTAATGAAAAGATCGATTATTATATTTCAGGCCGTTTGTATGAAAAGGGGGGATTGATGAAGCTCAATCAAGATCAGTTCGATGCATACAATGTCCGCTCGCGAATCAATGCACAGGTAACGTCTTGGTTGAAAGTGAGCAGTAATTCGCAGTTGAATTATCAAAATTACACCTTCCCGGGATGGGCAACAAATCCGGACAACAATAACAACTTTATCTCCACCACGGTACACGCCTTACCATCCTATGTGCCGGTGAATCCGGACGGTACAGCAACCTACAGAACAGAGTTGAATAACTACAATATTGGAGATGGTATTTATGCCGATCTTTTGTACGGCAAATCAAAAGGTGGGCAAAAGAAATATGAATTTATCAATATGTTTGAGGCCGTGGCCCAACTGCATAAAGATTTAAGTGTAACCGCCAATTATACATTCACCTATAATCCGATCCAGTCGTTTACGCGACGTGTTGCAGCCCCTTGGTCTGTGTTTCCGGGCGTGATCAATACGTTGGGGAACGATACCTTCACAGAAATAATCGAGAATAAGCCCAAGCATTCACTGAACTTATTTGCGAACTACAATACGCAGCTGGGAGATCATCATCTGGGCGCTACAATAGGGTTTAACAGAGAGCAGACGGGGTATAAGCGTATCGGTGGAACGCACAATAATCTATTATCTGAAGATCTAAACGATTTCGCCTTAGGAACCGGGCAGATGCAGTTGCTTGGCGGGGCGAATACCTGGGCACTTCAAGGTTATTTTGGACGTGTGAATTATGATTACAAAGGGAAGTATCTGATTGAGGTGAATGGTCGCTATGACGGGACCTCTAAATTTCCGGTAGGGCAACGCTATGGTTTCTTTCCTTCGTTCTCCGCCGGTTGGCGTGTGTCGGAAGAGCCTTTTATGGCGTCGATCAAACCGATCGTAAATGAGGCTAAATTTCGGATGTCTTATGGGGCGTTGGGGAATGCAGTCGAAGCGGATCCCTACGGCTATATACAGCAGCTAAATACAGGTCTTTCTAATTATATTACTAAAGGTACTAAAACACAATATCTAAGTGCACCGACCCCAATTTCGGCGGACCTTACCTGGGAGCGTACCAGTACCTTAAACTATGGTGTTGATTTGGAGTTTGCAAACCGACGCTTAACGACTTCATTCGATTACTTTATTCGCGAAACTTTGGATATGCTGATTGCAGGTAAGACGCTTCCAGCGGTATTTGGTGCCGCATCGCCGAAGACGAATGCTGGCGATTTGAAGAATAAGGGATGGGAATTGTCACTTGCATGGCGCGATCAATTTATGGTGGCCAATAAACCTTTTGGGTACAATATTGGTATCGGCCTATCTGACTCTAAAGCGAAGATTACCCGTTTTGATAATAAAGAGATGTTGTTGAGTAACTATTACGTCGGGCAAACGTTAGGGGAGATCTGGGGGTACAAAACAGATGGTTTCTTCCTGTCTAATGAGGAGGCAGCCAACTGGAAAATAAACCAAGACTATGTGGATAATGTGCGTTTAAGTGCTTCAGGAGATTGGACTAAACTACAAGCCGGCGATCTCAAGTTTGTGGATATCGGGGGCGGACCGGATGGAGCGCCAGATGGTAAGGTGAACAACGGTAGAAATACATTGACGAATCCGGGGGATCAAATGATAATCGGAAATAGTAGAGCGCGTTACACATTTGGCTTTAACCTGGGTGCAAACTGGCAAGGATTTGATGTGTCTGCATTTTTTCAAGGGATAGGAAGACAGCATTGGTGGCCTGGTGCGAATGCAGATAAATTCTGGGGTCCTTATTCTCGTCCGTATTATTCTTTTGTACCGAAAGATTTTGAAGCAGATGTGTGGACGCCTGAAAATACAGATGCTTATTATCCTTTATTACGCGGCTATATCGCATTGAATGATAGAGGTTCATTGAACGTTAAGAGCGATCGTTATCTTCAGGACCTGGCTTATATCCGATTGAAAAACTTAACGGTTGGGTATAGCATTCCGCAGAAATTGCTGCAACGGGTGAAACTCGGTAATGCGCGTATTTATGTCTCTGGAGAAAATCTATGGACAGCGACGAAATTACGCTCCAAATATATCGATCCGGAGCAGGCTGCGCAGGAAACCAATGGGCGTTCGTATCCCATTTCAAAATCATTTTCTTTTGGTTTGGACTTAACATTCTAAGACATGAAAAAATTATTCTTTTTATATATTACTATTGGGCTTTGTTTGCAAGGTTGCGACAAAAACTATTTGGATCGTGATCCAGAATCTACCATTTCTCCAGAAGCTTCTTTTAAGACCGTTAAAGATCTGGAGTTGTTTACAAAATCTTTTTACGAGGTATTGCCATCAGCAGAAGGCGTATACAACGAGTCGGTGGATAACATTGTTAAAAACACACTTGATGATGAGTTAACAGGTAAAAGACAGGTTCCTGTAAATGGTGGCGGTTGGACCTGGACGAACCTCCGTAATATTAATTTCTTTTTAGGGAATGCTACAAACACGCTATCGGCTGCCACAGCGGCTCCCTATATTGCCGAAGCACGCTTTTTTAGAGCCTATTTCTACTTTGATAAATTAAAGCGATTTGGTGATGTTCCTTGGTATAACACGGTATTAAACCCAGACGATGAAGAGCTCTTGAAGAAAAAGAGAGATCCGCGCACGCTTATCGTGGATTCTATTATGCAAGATTTAGATTTTGCGATCAAAAATCTAGAGACGAAGTCTTCGGACGAAAAAGTAACGAAATGGACTGCATTGGCTTTAAAATCTCGTATAGCCTTATTTGAAGGAACCTTTCGCAAATATCATACGAACCTAACGTTGCCGAATGCGAAAGAATTGTTGGAAAAAGCTGCTGAGGCAGCTAAGCAGGTGATCGATGGAAAGCAATATAGTATTTATATGGGAGCTGGCGATAATTCTTATGGGGCACTGTTTTATTCGGTGAATAGTTTGCCACAAGAGATTATTTTAGCCCGTAAATTCTCAGATGCTTTGCAGATTTGGCATAATGTAAATTATTATACGATTACGGCCTCTTATGGTAAACCTGGATTGGATAAGCATTTTGTGAATTCTTACCTGATGAAGGATGGGTCTCGTTTTACCGACAAAGCGAACTACCAAACGATGACTTTCCTTCAGGAAATAAAAGATCGTGATCCACGCTTAAGTCAAACGATCCGTACACCGGGCTACAAACGTATTGGTGGTGCCGCAACATTAGCGCCGAATTTTGGTAATTCTGTGACGGGCTATCAGTTGATAAAATATGTCGGCGATCCGAAGTACGATAACTTTAATCGGTCTGAGAACGACATGCCAGTATTTCGATATGCCGAAGTGTTGTTAAACTATGCGGAAGCAAGGGCAGAGCTGGGTGAATTAACGCAGGAGGATATCAATATTTCCATAAAACCCCTTCGTGATCGCGCTGGCATGCCTAATATGGATCTCGCTGCGGCGAAAGCTTCAGTGGATGCTTTTATGGCCAATGATTATCCCTTGGTAACCGGGGCTTTTCAAGGGCCGATCTTGGAAATTAGGCGAGAGCGAAGGATTGAGTTAGTGATGGAATCTTTCCGCTGGGATGATATCTTACGCTGGAAGGCTGGTAAATTGGTAACCAAACAGTTCAAGGGTATGTATTTTCCGGGTATTGGTAAGTATGATCTTGATGGTGACGGTAAGGATGATGTTTGGATATATGAAGATACGAAGCCTACAGCGACTGGCATACAGTTATTGAAACTGGGATCCGAAATTCTACTTGAAGAAGGGAAAAAAGGAAATGTAGTCGTGAACTCACATATTAAAAAGGCTTTTGATGAAAGTAAAGATTATCTCTATCCAATACCGATAGATCAGCTTGAATTGAATCCTAACTTGGAACAGAATCCAAACTGGAAGTAATCAATAGATAATGAGATAGGTATTTTCCATGTTCATCCTGCGGAAATACCTATCTTTATTATGTTAAACCTAAATCTTTTTATTGTGTTAAAAAAATACTACTCTTTACTGCTTTTGTGCAGTGTTTTGACGTTACTGTTTATCACAGCAGTAAACGGACAAACGCAAAGTCCAATAACGATAACGCACCAACCCTATATACAGGGACTTACTGGAACCTCCGTATCGGTCATATGGACAACAAACCGGCCTGCAATAGCATGGGTTGAATTGGCGCCTGATGATTCATCGCATTTCTACCGGGTAGAGCGTCCGCGCTTCTTCGCAACGAATTATGGCTTTAAAAATGTTGGCACCGTGCATCAGGTTAATCTTGAAGGACTAACACCTGGTACAACATACCGCTATCGCGTATATAGCACGGAGGTCTTAAAACATGTTGGCGTGAACGTCGATTATGGCAAAACAGTTGCTACAGGGGTCTATCAACAAGCTCCGCTTCAGTTTAAGACATTAGGCAATAGTGCATCCACTAAGTTTGCGGTGATCAATGATATACATGGGCGTAATGAGGTGATGCAGACGCTGTTGGATCATTCTAATCTTCCAGCGATGGATTTCATTGTTTTTAACGGTGATATGGCTAATAGTCTATTGAGCGAGGACCAGATGTTTCAAGATTTTATGGATACGGCTATAAAGCGTTTTGCGAGTGAAAAACCGATGTATTATGCACGGGGTAACCATGAAACGAGAGGCCCTTTTGCGGTTTCCTATCCTGCATATTTCCCCACCCCGACAGGCAAATTGTATTATCAATTTCGTCAGGGTGATGCTGCCTTCATTGTGTTGGACTGCGGTGAGGATAAGCCTGATTCCGATATGGAGTATAGCGGTATTGTGGATATGGATAATTATCGGACCCAACAAGCAAAGTGGCTTGCTAAGGCCGTTGAAGATCCTGCGTTTATCTCTGCCCGTTATAAAGTGGTAATTTGTCATATGCCTCCCTTTGGAGGATGGCATGGTGAGCTGGAGATTCTGGAAAAGTTTGTTCCGATATTAAATAAGGCAGGCGTTCAGATTATGCTTTCCGGACACCTCCATAAACACATAATCCAAAAAGCTAATAATCAGGTACATTTCCCCATCATTGTAAATTCAAATAATAATTTGATACAGGTAGATTTGAACCCAAGTAGAGGTTTATTTAAAGTATTGGATCAACAAGGGAAAACAGTCGACGAGGTATTGGTAAAGCCTTAATTGTTAAGCAAGGCCAGAACAAGTTGTGGCAAAAATCATAATAAATGCAATTACGGCAAGTAATATAAAGGTCGTTAATGGTGTTCTTTTCATGTTAAGGTGTTAATTATGCTGCTTAACACTACCTTAACAAAATGTGTGCCTAAGTAGTGGTTCGATTTTAGATTTTCTTTCTTTGGGTAGAAAGAAAATCTAAAATCGAACCCTATTATTGCCTGAAAAGCGGTGACATATTAACTCAACTGTTCCATTAATTTATCAAACTCTTCACGGAGTGTCGCTAGTTGTTCTTCCAATGTTTGGACACGTTCTTCTAGCGCTTGCACTTTGGATCCAGACTGATTGTCGGATACGGGGTTGCTCAGGTCGTAGTCCTCTTCATTCACATCGCCTAGTAAATGTACATATCGGCTTTCCTTTTGTCCGGGACGCTTTGGCAATAACTTAACATAAGGTGGCTCTTGTTCGTTTAGTCTATTTAACACTTCTTGAACCTCTTCAATACTTTCAAAATCAAACAATCGACCTGCGTTTGAGTTTATTTCACCAGCCGTAAGCGGCCCACGTAAGATCAGTAAGCATAATACGGCTAGGTCCTGTGGTATGAGTGGAAACTGGATGGCCAGGTTGTGCTTATATTTAGTAACGCGACTACCTCCGCCAACAACAGTGGATACGAGGCCTCTTTTACGCAAACTATCCAATGTCTGAATAACGGTTCCCTCATCGTAAGAGACAACAGGTTTGCGCGATGTTTTTTGATTACAAGCCGTCTGTAGACTGTTCAATGTCATCGGATAATACTCTGGTGTCGTCTTTGACTTTTCTAACAATGAGCCTAACACACGAAGTTCTTCAGCGTTTAAAATAGGTAGGTTGTTATTCTCTTCCATTGTCTAATTGATTTGATGTGAACCGAAGATAGGAAAAATAAACACTTTTCAAAATTCGGACACAGCAAGAGAAAGGATTTAGTACCTTCGTTCTTATAAAAGAATTTTGTGTTACATATTGCCCATCACCCCGCCTATATACATCCAGTACGTGAAGGACATCGTTTTCCGATGTTAAAGTATGAGCTGATACCTGCCCAATTACTGCGCGAAGGTGTCGTGTCTCAGGCTGATTTTTTTGAACCATCTTTGGCTACAAAAGAAGTTCTTTATATGGCGCATGATCAGTCGTATATTGATGATTTACTGGATTTGAAGCTGAGCGAAAAGATGATTCGCCGTATTGGTTTTCCCTTGACTCAAGCTCTGGTAGATCGTGAACGATACTTGGTTGACGGAACCGTGAAAGGAAGCCTCTATGCTTTGGAGCATGGTATCGCTTTTAATACGGCGGGAGGTACCCATCATGCGGGACGGGATTTTGGAGAAGGGTTTTGTTTGGTCAATGATCAAGCGGTAGCAGCATGCTTTTTAAGGGAGCGGAAGCTAGCCGCCCGGGTCTTGATCATCGATCTCGATGTACATCAGGGAAACGGTACAGCGCATATTTTTGCTGGCAGCTCATCCGTATTTACCTTTAGCATGCATGCGGATAAAAATTATCCCTTTATCAAAGAACGTTCCTTTCGCGATGTCCCTTTGGAAGATGGTATTGATGACGCATCCTATTTGTCTTTATTGGAAACACACCTTTTTGAACTTTTTGAGGAAATCCGTCCGGATTTTGTGTTTTATCAGTCTGGGGTCGATGTCCTCGCAACCGATAAACTTGGTAAGCTTAAGCTGACCGCGGAAGGTTGCCAGCGCAGGGATGCTCTTGTTTTTTCCTATGCAAAAAACTATAAAACTCCTATTCAGGTAAGTATGGGAGGGGGGTATTCCATTGATATCAAGGATATTGTTAATGCGCATGTCGCGACCTTTAAAGCCGCGATTGCTTGTTACAACCTATAGTAAAGGAAAGATTAGACGGGATTTTCTACCTTTTTTGAGTATTTTGCCTGTATCATTATTTAAATAATAGAATAAGAATTATATGTTTTTTCACCAAGATGCTACTTTTGAGTCGTTGTCCATTCACCGTGTTGGAAACAAAGCCCAAGATGAGTTTTATGTGTTGTCGGATAATCCGGTAGATCTATCTGAAGATGAGGTATTACCTGATTTACTGATGCAATATTTTATGAAGCCTTTCAGTAAAGCAAATGAGGTGTATCGTTTTTATCATCCCAATGACGACCTGCAACTGAATGAAGTCTATTACTTTGTTAAACAGTATTTTGAGGATAAAATGTCTTTCCATGATATGTCGGAACAGCTTGCAAAGCATTTGTATGAAGTTTCTGACCACCCGAAGATTAAAGCCGGCGAAGTATATGTTGTAGCCCTAAAAAATGTGCAGATGGAAGGTGAGGACCATCGTGCTATTGGTTTCTTTAAATCTGAAAATAAGGAAGCTTACTTAAAGGTTTATCCGAATACAGGTGGTTTTCAAGTCGATTACGAGCAGGAAGCAATCAATATAAACAAACTAGATAAAGGTGTTGTTATCGTGAATGTCGATCAAGAGGAGGGGTATAAGGTATTAGTCGTAGACCAAACGAACCAATCCGAAGCGGTCTATTGGAAAGATGATTTTTTAAAAATAAGACCTAGAAACGATAATTTTCAGCAGACCGGTAATTTGATGAAGGTTTATAAAAACTTCGTGACCGAGAAACTTGATGAAGTGTTTGAGTTAGAGAAAGCAGATAAGATTGATCTGTTAAATCGGTCCATGGATTATTTTAAGACGAAGGAGACCTTTGATGAAGCTGAATTTGAAGAAGAAGTAATCGCTAACCCACAGGCGGCTTCCTTGTTTAAAGAATATAAGCAATCTTTTGCTGATGAATTTGACAGTCCGTTTCAAGCGAATTTTGAAATTGCCAATCCAGCGGTCAAAAAGATGGCTTCTTCGTATAAATCGGTCATCAAATTGGATAAGAACTTTCATATTTATGTCCATGGAAAGCGGGAGTACTTGGAGACAGGCTTCGATGAAGACAAGGGTATGAACTACTACAAGTTGTATTTTGAAAACGAGAGTCAGTAGAAAACAAAATCATAAATCATATTCCAATTCGCTTTACTGGGGGATTGGGATATGCTTTCTATTGCTCATCGGTTGTGAGTTGGCCAAGCACTATCCATCCTGGATCGAGAAATATTACAGTCAAGGCTTTTACAGCTATTTCAGTTATGTACCCAAAGTACTCTTTGGATGGCTGCCCTTTAGTTTCGGAGATCTGTTTTATGTTGCGGTAGTTGTTTTTATAGTGCTACTGTGTTTACAATTGCTCCGAGAAGTGTGGCGTCGTCATTTTAAAGCTGCTTGGCATTATCTCTTAAAGCTCACCCTAACTGTTCTCAGTTTATATCTTTTCTTTTACTTCAGCTGGGGCCTGAATTACTACCGAATCCCCATGGTGCATCATCTCGATCTACAAGTTGATGCCTTGAAAAAAAGTGATTATCTATTTGTGTTGGATAAATATATAGATCGCTGTAATTCATTGCGTAATGGTATTGTGCCGGAACAATTAGATAAGGGTAAAGCAAAAATGGAGTTACAGGCTTTAATGCAGCAAGACACGGACTTGAGCCCTATACTATCACATACACAGGTACAGGCGAAGTCTCCTTTATCAAGTACGCTCGTATCATATTTCACTGTGACAGGATATTTTAATCCTTTTACCCATGAGGTGCAGGTGAATGAAAAAATGCCTATTGTTTCCTATCCATTTACAGTGGTACACGAACTCGGTCATCAAATGGGTATTGGTTTTGAGGATGAATGTAATTTTGCGGCTTTCTTAAAATTAGTGGATCACCCTGAACCCTGGTATCGCTATGCGGCGGCGTATGAAACCGTGCAGTATTTACTGCGGAATCTGCGCGCCGAGGATGAAGCACTGTTCAAGATCTATTACAAAAAGCTATCGCCCTTGGTGCTAGCTGATATAGCGACAGAGCGCGCATTCTGGAAAAAATACAGCGGTTGGGTCGAAGGGCTGACCAGTTATCTCTATAGCGGGTACCTGCAACACAACAACCAGCCGGAAGGGATAGAACGTTATTCTATGATGAGCCGAATGGTTGTTGCATGGGAGGTTCAGCAAAAAGCTAAAAAAAAACTTTAAACATTCATTTGTGGACGAACGACCTTGATTAGAAAAACGTAGGCTAGCAAGGCTCCAATCGTTGCCATCCCTACACCAATTAAGGAGGGATAGTTATAGGCATAGCCAAGTGATATCGGAATAGCCCCTAGATACGCTCCTAAGGTATTCCCGATATTAAAGCTAGCTTGTCCCGCTGATGCGGCAAATGTTTCGGCCCCTTTTGCGTTATTGATGAGCATCATCTGAAGGGGAGAACCAATCGTAAAAGAAATCATCCCCGTAACAAAAGCCATAGGATATGCTAATTCTTGGATATGTGCGGTGAAGAAGACGACCACCAAACAAATGGCCATCGCGGAAAAGCTTGTTATGGCGGCTTTTGATGGAGATATGGTGTCCGCAAGTTTACCACCAATAATATTTCCAAAGAACATACCCAGACCGATTAAGATCATAATAAAAGGAACCCGATCCGGATCAAGTCCTGATACATGTGTCACCAGTGGAGCAATATACGAGATCCAGGCAAAAAGACCGCCGGTACCAATAGCAATTACTCCCACCATAAGCCAAGCATCCCACCGTGTGAAGTAACGTATCTGCTTGAGGATATTGTTGTTTTTATTGGCTTCGAACTTAGGCATCCACACATAAATAGCCAGAAAGGTCAACAAGCCGAGTAAACTAATGACAGCATAGGTAATACGCCAGGAGTAATGGTGGCCGATATATGTCCCAAGGGGTACCCCTGCAAGATTGGCGATGGTCATGCCTGTAAACATCATCGATATGGCTTGTGCTTCCTTTCCGGGTTTCGCTAATCGTGCTGCCACAACAGATCCGACACCAAAAAATGCGCCATGCGGTAAACCAGAAATAAAACGCGTTGTAAACAAGAGCGCTTTACTCGGGGCAAATGCGAAGAATCCGTTAAACACAAAAAATAAAAGCATCAAAAAGAGCAATACTTTTTTAGGTGATTGTTTGGAAGTAAGAGCAACGAGGGTGGGAGCTCCCACGACGACGCCTAATGCATATAAAGCAATCAGATTACTGGCGGTAGGAATGTCGACATCAATATCTTTAGCAATATCGGGAAGAATTCCCATCATCGTGAACTCGGTCATGCCAATGGCCAAGCCGCCAAATGCTAATGCAATAAGTGCTTTGTTCATGGAGTAAGTTGATAAGAGGCCAAAGGTAGCCTTTCTGGGGGAGATAAAAAAAGGTGAATCTTAGATTCACCTTTTTTTCTTTATGCGTAAACGCTTTCTTTCTTAAATTTCGTAACCAATAAGGTATACACAATCGCTCTATACTTATTTCGGTTGGAACGACCTACCTGATCAATAACCTCGTCAATTGCTTTATCCAGATCTGCTCCATCACTCAATCCTAATTTTTTGATTAAGAAGTTGTTTTTAACACGTGCAATCTCTTCTGGGTCTGTCGCCGCGATGGTTTCCGAATCTTCATTGTAAATAGAAGGACCTAGACCTTTGGTAACTGCAGCCAGTAATTTCTCATCAATAGATAAGCCTAATTTTTTTGCTTCAGCAGCGTATTCCGCTACTTTTTCATCTAATTTACTCATAAATTTAATTTTAAGATATACAATGATTGTCCTTAAAGTTACAGATGATTTTTCTTAAAAGAAAGCTTTTTTCTTAGTTTTTTTGTCACCTAAAGGAGGCCTGCTCTTTTTAGTAATGGCTCTACGCGAGGCTCTTGCCCGCGGAACCTTTTATAAAGAATCATCGGATGTTCTGTCCCTCCTTTTGAAAGGATATTGTCTTTAAATTTATCAGCTATTTCCCTGTTGAAGATGCCATGCTGTTGAAAGTAATCAAATGCATCGGCATCCAAAACTTCAGCCCATTTGTAGCTATAGTAACCCGAAGCATAGCCACCATTGAAAATATGAGAAAAGGACGGGCTCATCGCATTTTCTTGAACATCAGGGTATAGCTTTGTAGAAGCAAAATGTTGGTTTTCGAACGCTTTTATTTGCGAGATCGTAGAGGGATCCTGACCATGCCATCCCATATCCAGCAAACCGAAGCTCAATTGTCGCATAGTTGCCATGCCTTCCTGGAAGGAGGCCGATTCTTTTATTTTAGTGATCAGCTCCATCGGGATGGATTCTTGGTTTTCGTAATGTTTGGCAAAGAGGGCTAAACATTCTTGTTCATAACACCAGTTTTCCATAATCTGACTAGGCAGTTCTACAAAATCCCAGAAGACCGATGTTCCCGATAAATTAGGGTACGTAGTATTAGCTAACATACCATGCAAGGCATGTCCGAACTCATGGAAGAGCGTTGTTACTTCATTAAATGTGAGTAAAGAAGGTCGGGTCGCTGTCGGTTTTGTGAAATTACAAACGATCGAAACGTGCGGACGTTCCTCTTTGCCATCCAACTTATATTGCGGCTTGAAGGAAGTCATCCACGCACCATTTCGTTTTCCTTTTCGAGGGAAGAAGTCTGCGTAAAAAATAGCGGTCAATGAACCATCTTCATTACGTACCTCAAAGGTTTGTACATCGGGATGGTATTTGTCGATGTTGTCCACTTCCGTGAATTTCAGCCCGAATAACTTGTCCGCAACCTGGAAAGCGCCAGAAAGAACATAATCTAAGTTGAAGTAAGGTTTTAATTTCTCATCATCTAGATCAAATTTTTGTTGTTTTAATTTCTCCGAATAATATGCACCGTCCCATTTTTCAAGAGCGGTAATACCATCTTTATCGCGCGCGAACTGTTGCAGCTCATCAAATTCCCGCAGGGCAGCTGGTTTCGCCTTTACAAGCAGGTCTTCTAGAAATTCATTGACTTTATTTGCCGATTGTGCCATACGCTCTTCTAAAACGAAGTCTGCATGCGTGTTGTATCCTAAGAGTTGTGCGCGTTGGAAACGCAAATTAACAATCTTTAGTACATGTGTCTCATTATTGTACTCATTGGCTTGAAAGGCTTTGCTGCCCGCCGCAATTGTTATTTCTTTTCGTAGAGCGCGATTATCCGCATAGGTTACAAAAGGGATATAACTCGGGTAATCTAATGTAAAAATCCAACCTTCTTTTTCCAGGCTTTCTGCGAGCCCTTGTGCGGCTTCAACGGTACCGGCAGGTAATCCTTGTAGGTCTTCTTCTTTTGTTATATGTAATTGATAAGCATTTGTTTCGGCCAGTACATTTTCGCCAAACTTTAACTTGACAACCGCTAATTCAGCATCGATCTTACGCAATTTCTCTTTATCATCATCAGCGAGTAAAGCTCCATTCCTGGTGAAATCTTTGTACGACTTTTCTAGCAGTGTTTCTTGCTCAGAAGTTAATGTTAAGTTTTCTCTGTTTTCGTAGACTTGTTTTATTCGATTGAACAAGTCTTGGTTCAGTGTGATATCGTTCGCCAGCTCAGCCAATTGTGGCGCCACCTCTTGAGCGATACGGTCCATCTCGTCATTCGTTTCCGCCGAATGTAAGTTGAAAAAGATCGTAGAGATACGATCTAATTGCATGCCCGAAAAGGCCATGGCTTCGATCGTATTTTCAAAGGATGCAGGTTCGGTATTGTTAACGATACGATTTACTTCTGCTCGCGTTAGAGCAAGTGCTTGCTCAAAAGCAGGTAGGTAGTCGCTCGTTTTTATCTGAGAAAAGGGTGCTGTATCATGCACCGTCTTAAATACGCTGTTTAATATACTCATGAGGTAAAGTTAGGGTATTTTGGCAATACCCAAAAAAGGTAAATAGTAATTTGAAATGCCGCTTAGTTTAAGTCCGGGCTCTGTGGGAAATTAGCCACATGCGCATACTTGGGGCCTAAGCTGATGAGTGCTTCTTTCCAAAGGTCTTCGCCATCGGTCAGAAAAAGAATGTCGCTGGGGAATTTATTATGTACGGCCCAGCTGTTTTCTTCTATTTCTTGCGCGAGTTGGTCATTGCCCCAGCCCGCGTAGCCAATAAAGAATTTTACTTCGTCCACGGTTAACATGTTGGCATTGAGTAAAAATGTTACCTGGTTGAAATCCCCTCCAAAATAAATATTGTCGATCAGATGGGTGCCACCAGGAATTTTGTCTGGTACATGATGCAGAAAAAATAATGATTCAATCTCTACAGGGCCACCGATGTAAATTGGGATCGTGTCGTTCTCTATGTTGGGTACAACATCCTGGAGAAGTAAACTCGAGCGGTGGTTCAAGATAAAACCCATGCTGCCGGTTTCGGTATTATGCTCGCAAAGTAAAATAACAGACCGCTTAAAATTACTGTCTAGCATGAAAGGCTCAGACAACAACAAGCTACCTTTTTTGGGGTTAAATGCGCTAAACATATCTTATTTTTTTAAAGCCTTAAAACTATCATCAAGTTAAAACAAATTGCTTCATTTAACAACTTTTTTTTCTGACTCCAAAAAAATGAGCTTTACCCTACTTAATCTATCTGTTTTTATGCGTCGTTTTCCATGCCTTTTAGTTAAGTTTGTATACAGTATAAAACACGATTTATATGTCCATTATCCATAAAGATATAGCCGCGATCCGTGAAGATTATAGTAAATATAGTCTGGATGAAAAGGATACGTTGGCGAAACCGATTGAACAATTTAAGAAGTGGTTCGAAGAGGCCGTTAATGCGGAGGTAATTGAAGCCAATGCGATGGTATTGGCCACCAACAGTACCGATGGATACCCATCTTCTCGGGTCGTATTGCTAAAAGATATCAAGCCCGAAGGGTTTAGTTTTTTTACAAATTATAAAAGTAAGAAGGGGATATCCATGTTAGGGAATAACAAAGTGAGTCTCTTATTCTTTTGGCCGGAGTTGCAAAGGCAGGTGCGGATTGAGGGATTGGTACGTCAATTACCACAAGAGGATTCGGACGAATATTTTGCGTCACGTCCTAAGATGAGTAAAATCGGTGCTATTGCATCGCCCCAGAGTCATGTAATTAAGGATCGGTCGGTTTTAGAAGAGCGTGTAGCTGAGCTGGAAGCGATTTATCAAACGCAAGATGCAGTCCCGCGACCTGAACATTGGGGCGGTTATCTTGTAGAGCCTGTTTATGTGGAGTTTTGGCAAGGACGCAGTAGCCGGTTACATGATCGTGTCGTGTATGAACGTGATGCAGAACTGCAGTGGACACGATTTAGAATAGCACCTTAAAAATATGATGGATAAAGTAATAGAGTTAATTACTGCGCATGTTGGGGATGCTGCTATTGTCGCTGTGGAACGAAATGGGTTGCAGCCCGCTATTCAGGTGTCGCCCTTCTTTTTGCGGTCTATTGCCAAGTTGTTGCGCGACTCAGAAGGATTTTATTTTGATTTCCTGGCGAATATATCTGCGGTAGATCATTATCCTGAGAATCGCTTCAGTGTCGTTTATCATATCACATCTATTCCCTATCAGACTCAACTGGTACTCAAAGTTGATGTGGAGAATGAGCGAACAATGGATAAGTTGCCGGAAGTACCTTCGGTTTCCAAGGTGTGGCGCACAGCGGACTGGCACGAACGAGAGGCTTTTGACTTGATGGGGGTTTTCTTTACCGATCATCCCGATCTGCGTCGTATCCTATTACCGGATGACTGGGTAGGATTTCCTTTACGCAAGGACTATCAGGATCCTGAAACATA
Source organism: Sphingobacterium psychroaquaticum (assembly GCF_004421025.1). NCBI lineage: Bacteria > Pseudomonadati > Bacteroidota > Sphingobacteriia > Sphingobacteriales > Sphingobacteriaceae > Sphingobacterium > Sphingobacterium psychroaquaticum. Next base: position 1,837,558 of record NZ_CP038029.1, read on the forward strand.
TCACGGTATTTCAATTAAATAATACAGCATGTCTATTTATACCAGTGGATTAGATAAATACAAAGAGAAGATCGCCTCCATCTCCTCGCAAGAGATGGTGATAAACATGGGACCACAACACCCCTCGACACATGGCGTACTACGCCTGGAGCTTATCACAGATGGAGAGATCGTTAAAGATATTATTCCTCATCTGGGCTACCTGCATCGTTGCTTTGATAAACATGCAGAGTCCATGAACTATACGAAAAGCATTCCATTTACAGACCGATTAGATTATTTGGCCTCTATGAATAATAGCCATGCTTTTGTGATGGGAGTAGAGCGCATGCTGGGGATAGAAGGAGCGATTCCGAAACGGATCGAATACATCCGTGTCTTGGTTTGTGAATTAAACAGAATTGCTTCTCATTTAATTGCTATTGGAACTTACGGGATTGATATTGGAGCTTTCACCCCTTTTATGTGGTGTTTCCGTGACCGCGAACATATCATGAATATGCTGGAGTGGGCTTCAGGCTCGCGCATGTTGTATAATTACATTTGGATCGGTGGTCTTTTCTATGATCTGCCTGTAGGCTTCGAGGAACGTTGCAAGGAGTTTATTGATTACTTTAAACCGAAGTTGGTTGAACTCGATGAGCTGTTGTCGAACAACCAAATTTTTATATCCCGAACTGCTAATATAGGAGCGTTGCCAGCCGATGTAGCGATCAATTATGGCTGTAGCGGTCCGATGCTACGTGCATCAGGTATAAAGTGGGATCTTCGTCGTGTTGACGGATACTCCGTGTATCCTGAGTTAGAATTTGATATTCCCGTCGGAAAAGGAGAGATGGGGGTATTGGGAGATTGCTGGGATCGCTATAAGGTACGCGTTGACGAGGTAAGAGAATCAGTGAAGATTATTGAACAGTGTTTAGCTAGGCTGGCGTCTGACTTTCACAGGACACCAGATTTTGACCCACGGGCCATGGTACCTAAAAAGGTCAATTTAAAATCACAAGATTATTACGTAAGAGCAGAGAATCCTAAAGGAGAGCTGGGTTTTTATTTTGTAACGCAAGAGAAAACGGATATTCCAAAACGTGTAAAATCAAGAGGGCCAAGCTTTAATAATCTTTCCGTGCTGCCAGAGCTCGGGCGGGGACAGCTTATTGCGGACTTGATAGCCATATTGGGGTCCATCGATATTGTGCTTGGAGAAGTGGATAGATAGGCATAAAGATGCATAAAAACGCAAAAAAGTCTTGCAGTGTATAGGGTAAAAATGTATATTTGCAGTCTCATAATTTAAGTTTATAATTGGTTAATAGGAAAGCTCGCAATCGCCCGATTGCGGGCTTTTTCTCTTTTAAAAATGTTTTTTTTCGTAAGTTTGTTTATCAAACAAGAACAAAAACATGCCATCAATTCTTATTAAATCAGCACAATTAGTTAACGAAGGAAAAGTCTTTACTGCGGATGTCTACGTGAATCATGGACGCATCGAAATGATTGCCGAAGAGATTAACCATCCCGCCGATCAAGTGATCGATGCGAAAGGGTTACATTTGTTACCTGGACTTATTGATGATCAGGTTCATTTCAGAGAACCTGGACTTACACATAAAGGCGATATTTGGCACGAGAGTAGAGCGGCCGTTGCTGGTGGTACGACCTCTTTTATGGAGATGCCCAATACCGTTCCCAATACGTTAACGCAGAAATTGTTGCAGGATAAGTTTGATATTGCGGCAGATACCTCTTTGGCGAACTATTCCTTCTTTATGGGGGCTGCCAATGATAATATTGATGAGGTGCTTAAAACAAATCCACGTGACGTTTGTGGTATCAAGATTTTTATGGGATCCTCTACCGGTAATATGTTGGTAGATAACGAAGCGACTCTCGAGAAAATATTTGCACAAGCACCGACATTAATTGCGGTACATTGTGAAGATGAAGAAACGGTACAGCGGAACTTGGCTGCATTTAAAGAGAAGTATGGCGAGGAGAACCTTGATGCGACCATGCACCCTTTGATTCGTTCGGAGGAAGCTTGTTATCTGTCCTCTTCAAAAGCCGTTGCATTAGCCAAAAAGCACGGTGCCCGCCTGCATGTATTGCACATTTCCACGGCAAAAGAGACACAGTTGTTTGATCATACTATTCCTTTAGCGGAGAAGAAAATTACAGCCGAAGCGTGTGTGCATCACTTGTGGTTCTCGGATAAGGATTACGTGACGAAGGGAAATCTTATTAAATGGAATCCAGCCGTGAAGACAGAGGCTGATAGAGATGGTATTTTGAAAGCACTTTTAGACGGACATATCGATGTGATCGCAACAGATCACGCACCCCATACGGCGGATGAAAAAGCACAACCATACCTCCAAGCTCCATCAGGCGGACCTTTGGTTCAACATGCTTTACAAGCGCTGCTAGACTTAGTGAAAGCAGGGAAGCTTACTTTGGAACAGTTGGTTCAAAAGTCGGCGCATAACACGGCGACCCTTTTTCAGATTGAAAGCAGAGGGTACCTACGTGAAGGCTATTGGGCAGATTTAGTTTTGGTTGATCTAAATCGACCTTATACTGTAGAAAAGAGCAATATATTGTCTAAGTGTGGGTGGTCTCCTTTCGAGGGGCATACTTTTTCGTCTACCATTGTGCATACATTAGTTTCCGGAAATGTGGCGTATAGCGATGGAAAGATCGTAGAGGTTGGAACAGGGCATCGCTTGTTATTTAACCGCTAATCTAATGGATAAGCGGGATTTTCTCAAAGCACTTGGGTTCGGTGTAGCGGCCTATGCGACAACAGCATCTACGAGAACATTAGCTGCTGAGGTTCGCATGGATTCGGATCCTAAAATACGACGTGCAAGGGCGCTCGAAAAAGGCGACACTATTGGTTTGATAACACCAGCAGGCGCATTGACAGACGAAGAGCCAATTACACAGACTAAGGAAGTTTTTCAGGCACTTGGCTTTAAGGTCAAAGAAGGAGCGCATATTCGTGCACGCTATGGCAATTTAGCAGGAACCGATGAACAGCGAATCGCTGATATTCACCAGATGTTTGCTGATCCGGAAGTACAAGGGATTGTGTGCGTGCGTGGAGGCAATGGGGCTTCGCGTTTGCTGGATCGTATTGATTATAATCTAATCGCGAGAAATCCTAAAGTATTACTTGGTTATAGCGATGTAACGGCTTTAATTATGGCCTTTTATGCGAAAACTGGGCTGGTCTCCTTTCATGGTGCTGTGGGTTCAAGCACATGGACCAATAAGTTGGCAAAAGCGTTTGACGAACAGTTTATTCAAAATAAATTGCAGCGATATGAAAATCCACTGGATAAAGGAGATAGTCTGATTCCTTACAATGATCGGATAACAACTATTCGACCCGGAATCGTGGAGGGACGTTTGATGGGTGGAAATATGACGTTGATTTCAGGTTTATGTGGTTCTGAATTTTTGCCTGATTTTAAGGGCGCTATCCTTTTTCTGGAAGAGGTAGATGAAAATATAGATCGCGTAGACCGTATGTTCTGTCAATTGAAGAACGCTGGCGTACTCGGTCAAATAAAAGGCTTTATTTTTGGTAATTGCACCGGGTGTAAGCCAGCTTCTGGATATGGTTCTTTATCTTTTCAGGATCTGTTCCATGATTATATCAAACCTTTGGGAATACCGGCATATACGGGAGCACGTATCGGACATATAAGCAATCAGTTTATTCTTCCGGTTGGTGTGCGTGCCCGGATGGATGCCGATAAAGGAACGATTGAACTATTGGAACAAGCCTTGCTCTAACATAAGGTATGAAAAGGATATTTTTTACATTAACACTACTTGCAAGCTTGAGCGCCTGCTCCAATGAGTTTCGCTCGAAAGAAGATTATGCAAACGCTATGGTTTTAGATACAACACAGTTTAATACAGCATTTACGACATACCGAGAGAAAGCCTTGTTTCATCGTCGCTTTAAGCATAGTGATGTTGATTCGTTGATTCAGCAGCATAAGCAAAAGGGTATTATCGCTGCGGAGGCGATTGGTAAATCGGTGGAACAGCGTGCTATTTATAAACTGCAATATGGCGCGGGTAAGAAGAAGGTGATGCTTTGGTCACAGATGCATGGCGATGAGCCGACAGCTACCATGGCATTGTTTGATCTTTTTAATTTTTTGGAAGGGAAGGATGACGGTTTTGATACTGTACGGTCTTTATTGAAGGAGAATTTAACATTACACTTTATTCCGATGCTGAATCCGGATGGAGCGGAACGTTATATGCGTCGAAACGCGCAGTTTATTGATATGAATAGGGATGCACGTGATGGACAGACGGTAGAAGGCGCCTTGTTGCGAAAAATGGCGCAGGAAATTAAACCGCGTTATGCCTTTAATCTGCACGATCAGAATATCTATTATAATGTTCCTGAGACGAAAAATCCGGTTACCATTTCGTTACTAGCCCCGGCCTATAACTACGAACGGGATATCAATGATATTCGGCAGGGAGCGATGCAACTTATTGTAGGTATGAATAAGATACTGCAAGCCTATATTCCGGATGCGGTGGCAAAATATGATGATACACATACGCCACGGGGGTTTGGGGATAACTTTCAAGGGTGGGGAGCAAGTACCGTCTTGATTGAGTCCGGGGGTAAGAAAGGAGATCCCGAAAAGCAAGAAATCAGAAAATTGAATTTCATCATTATTTTGAATGCGTTAATAGAGATTGCGCAAGGAACCTACCAACAATATGATTACAAAGCCTATGAGGCGATCCCATTCAATGCATCGCAGATGCACGATGTAGTGATCCGTAATGTGGATCTCGGTAATGATACCGTTCCATTAAAAACAGATGTCGCGATCCGACGTGGTGAGGTAACTGTAGGGCGCGATTATTTTGTTCGTGGACGTGTAGAGGATATCGGGGACTTAGATGAATCATATGGCTACGATGAGTTCGATGCAAAAGGACTGGAATTGGTGCAAGGAAAAACATGGTCGCGTGAGATTGATTCCGTAAGTGTCTTGTCCTTCGATGATGCTTGGAATCTGCTTAAGGAAGGTTATATGGCAGTAAAGGTTAAAGATATTAGCGATGGACGGTTGCATAATTTGCCCCTCGTATTGTTTACACAGCAACGTTTTACGGCAGCGCCAAATTTGGTGTTGAGTGGGCCCACCAATTTCTTTTTAGGAAAAGGGGCGAAGCTCAAATATGCTGTCGTCAATGGCTATTTGATAAATCTGGAAGAGAAGCCGAAGTCGGATTTCTTTAAGAACAGAGTGAACTAAAAAAGAAAGGCGGATTATTTAATCCGCCTTTCTTTTTTATTAGATGCCCATTTCTTTTAAGATGAATTTGGCATTATCTATCTTATCGGCAATCCATAATACATAACGGATGTCTACGCCAATTGACCGACTGTAGTGTTCGTTCCAGGCAAAGTCATTGATGGTTGCATCGTAAGAGCGGTCAAAATTAACCCCAATCAGCTCTCCGTTAGCGTTCATGATCGGTGACCCTGAGTTGCCTCCTGTTGTATCCATGTTATAAAGGATATTGACCGGGACATCATTTAATTCTTTCTTCGCATAGACACCAAAGTTTTTCGCTAACCATGCATTTTTGATGGTTTCAGGATATTCAAATTCCGGAAGGCCTGAATTTCCCTTCTCGATCAAGCCTTGTACTGTGGTGAAGGGTTTCATAATCGTGGCATCAGCTGGACTGTAGCCTTTGATATTACCGAAGGTTAACCGCAATGTTGAGTTGGCATCTGGGATAAAGCTTTTTGCTTGATAAATCTCTTTTACCGCCACATAGTCGCCCATTAATCGGTTTAACACCCCTTCACGTCGCTTTTGTTCCGTGTTAAAGGTATCCATCTCTTCACCAAGTGTGCTTTGTATGCTTAACAGTTCGTCGTTATAGCTCTTTAAAGAGGTAAAGTCTTTTAGTACTGTATTGTATAATGATTCTTTACTGTTCAATTTCGATTTTTGTAAGGCATCGATTACATAATTACCCGCATCTTCTTTGTTTAAAAAACCTTTTTTAGTGAAATAAGCGATACGGTTTTCATCTTGTAATTGATAAGCATCTTGGAACATACGTTGAGCGATGGCTTGATCTACCTGTGCATTATAGCTTTCATAGAATCCATCCAACTGTCTTTTAACTTGTTCGATGTTGAGGTTGAAAACCTCCTCTTGTGCCTTTAGGCCGTTCTGCTTGAAGACTACATTTTTAAAACCATTGATTGTGTTAGCAACGCGCAAGAGTGTGGTGCTACTGTAAAGGTTGTTGAACCATAGCTCTTTATTTGCGACCTGAAATACCGTTTTATAATGGTTGTCAATATCTGACATTAAAGTACCATACTTCGCCTTCAGTTCGGGTTTGCTGGCTATAAATTGAGCTAGCGCTTGGTCTTCTTGTTGCTTTCCGGCAACTAAACTCAGGTTGTGAAGGCCTTTGAGTTTCCCTCGGTAGTTCTTCATTACATTGGCATTGCGTTTAATACGGGTTGCCAAAGCAAGCTCTGTCGCTACATTATCCTTGCCTGCTTTATACATTTCCTGGTTTTGAAAGTCGTAAAGCTCCGATGTATAGGGTAGTAAGAACTTTTGTTGATAATCCATGTACTGCGCAGGACGGTGACGGAACGTACGTCCCGGGTACCCGAGGATAAATACAAAATCATTTTCATTAACCCCTTGTGGATTTATTTTTAAATGCTTCTTGGGTTTATACGGGACATTCTCTTTTGCGTATTTTGCCGAAGCCCCTTTGGGAGATACGTAAGCACGAAGGAAAGAGAAGTCACCGGTATGACGCGGCCATACCCAGTTATCAGTTTCTCCACCAAATTCTCCAATGTCTTGTCTTGGAATATAGACCAAACGAACATCTTCAATGGTTTTGTATCGGAATAGAACATAGCTCTTTCCGATGAACATTTCCGAAACTTCTGCTTTGATCGTTGGGTCTTCTGCTTCCGCTTGTTTTGCGAGTTCTACTCTTTTTTTGTTGATGAGGTTGATGCGTTCACTGGGATCGCTGATATTCGCTACGGCATCAAGGATATCTTTGGACACATCACTGTATGAATCTGTGATTCGAATCGTTAGACCTTTCGCCTCTATTTCCTGTTCCAGATTATTTGCGACAAAGCCGTTCTTTAGGTAGTTGAATTCTGGAGAACTGACAAGTTGCACGGCACTGAAAGCACAGTGGTGATTGGTGATAATAAGTCCATTCGGAGAAACGAAAGAACCTGTACAGCCACTAACCTGTACCAAAGCATCTACGAGACCTACTTCTCCCGGATTGTAAATATCTTTTTCAGAAATCTTTAATCCTGCTTTTTTAAGACCAGCCCGGCTTAGCTCACTCAAAGGGAACATTCCCTCGTCGGGCACCGAAGCAGAAAAATTAAAAGCACCAATTCCTAACAACATCGCGCACAGGAGACTGTGTTTAGATTTTAGTTTTATCATAATCAACCATTTTTACTTTACCCAAAGGTAATAAAACATTTCCTTCTCGGAGAACGGCTTTATCATAGAATTTGGGGAATAAATGGCTATCTTTGTATAGTTAAAATTTATAAGATGACGCTTGTTCAATTAGAATATATTATAGCTGTCGATACCTATCGTAGTTTTGTGGCCGCTGCGGAGCATTGTTTTGTGACGCAACCAACCTTAAGTATGCAGGTTCAAAAGTTGGAAGAATCCATTGGTGCAAAGATTTTTGATCGAAGTCGTCAGCCTGTTATCCCGACTGAAATTGGTGTAAAAATTATTAAACAGGCCCGTGTGATTCTAAATGAGAGTCAAAAAATTGAAGAATTGTTGCAAGAGGAGAAGGGGGAGGTATCTGGCGAATTGCGGATTGGCGTCATTCCCACCGTAGCCCCTTATTTGTTGCCGGATGTATTGACGACGTTCTTGAAAAAATACCCAAAACTAGAATTACAGATTTGGGAGTATACAACGGAACGAATCTTGCAGGAAATGAAGGTAGGACGTTTGGACTGTGGGATTTTATCGACCCCTTTACATGATGGCGGAGTAGAAGAAATACCGTTGTATTATGAGACTTTCGTGGCCTATGTTTCTGAAAAGAGTAGTTTGTTCAAGAAGAAGATGGTTACCACAGATGAAGTGGCCGACGAGCGGCTGTGGCTTCTCAATGAAGGGCATTGTATGCGGGGACAGGTGTTGAACCTTTGTCACTATAAGCATAACCAAGCGGGCAGCGGTACTTTTGCTTACAATACTGGAAGTGTGGAAACATTGAAACGAATGGTGGATATTAATGGAGGTTTAACAATTTTACCGGAGATGAGTATTTTGGGGTATGATGAAGATCAGCTCAATCAGGTGCGTTATTTTAGATCCCCAGAACCGGTACGGGAAATCAGCCTTGTAACGCCGCAGAACTTTGTGAAGAAGCAAGCGATCAATGCGCTTAAAATGGAAATATTAGCCGTAGTGCCTGAGCGTTTTAAAACTAAGAAAAAGAAAGAAGTGATGGGTTTTGAACTGTGATTAATGTATGAGAATTAAAGAATCGTTTCGTAGAAAATTAGAACAGGTAAATCGATGGCGGATGCAGAAAATTTCTAATCGAAATTTTATGATCATTCTGGCATTTGCCGTTGGTATTATTGGAGGATTAGCGGCAGCCCTTTTAAAGGGGCTGACCCATTTTATAGCGTCTACACTTCAAGACGATATTGAATGGCACTATAAGTATTCATTCTACTTAGTTTTTCCATTAATCGGTATTCTTTTAAGTGTTCTGTATGTCCGCAAGTTCTTGAAAGGTAAAAAATTTGAACACGGGATAACGCCAATCATTTATTCGATCTCTCGAAAATCTAGTCGTATCGAATTGCATAATGTATATTCTCAGATTATTACCAGTGCGATGACCGTCGGTTTCGGTGGGTCGTCCGGTTTGGAAGCTCCAATTGCCTACAGTGGCGCTGCTATTGGTTCTAATACAGGACGATTCTTTGGTTTACAGTATAAAGAGATTACCATGCTCTTAGCATGTGGAGCGGCAGCTGGTATATCGGGTGCTTTTAATAGTCCAATTGCTGGAATGATTTTCGCTATTGAGATTTTATTGCCTGAATTTTCTATTCCTGCCTTTATTCCTTTATTGATTTCAGCGGCTTTGGCATCTGTAGTCTCCCGATTATTGTATAGTGAACCACTCTTCCATACCGCTAGTACCGAATGGGAAGTAGAAGCCTTGTTTTTCTATTTGCTTCTAGCTGTAGTCGTTGGTCTCTATAGTGTTTACTTTGCGAAGATTAGTACGATTGTCAAGGGTTGGTTTACTAAGATTACCAATCCTTATAATAAAGTTTGGGTCAGCGGCATATCCTTAGGGGTACTTATTCTACTATTTCCTACGCTTTATGGAGAAGGTTATTTAACGATACAGCAAATTTTAGATGGACAATTTGATGCTATTGTCAAGAATAGTCTTTTTTCTGATTATAAAGATATGGCCTGGGTAGTCGTTTGTTATACGGTTCTCACCTTGTTTGCAAAATCTTTTGCCGCACTCTTTACCTTAAATGGAGGCGGAAACGGCGGCGTGTTTGGACCAAGTTTGGTGATGGGCGGATTGATTGGTTTTGCGTTCGCTTATGGCATGAATCAGACGGAGCTTATACAGCTTAATGTGCCAAACTTTGTCATGGCTGGAATGGCCGGGGCGCTGGCGGGGGTGATGCATGCCCCTTTGACGGGGCTTTTCCTGATTGCCGAAATAACAGGCGGTTATACGTTAATGGTGCCACTGATGTTGGTAACATCAATTTCCTATCTAATCAACAGATCCGTTTTGAAGCACTCCATCTATACTAAGGTCTTGGCCGAGTCAGGGGATTTACTGTCTTATGAAGATAAGGATAGAACAGTTTTAAGTATGATGAAATTGCGGTATGTCGTAGAGCGTAATTTTGTGAAGTTATATCCGTGGGAGACACCTATTGATCGGAAGTCCGATATTATACACTCTAAGCGTAATATATTTCCAATTATTGATCAGGAAGGCGTGCTGTTGGGAATTATTTATAGTGAGCGACTTTTCGAACTCTTATTAGGGGAAGAGGAGGGAGCTGATAAGACATTTGATAAGCTGGTTCAGAAACCTAATGATATTATTCGGGAGTCTGAAAATATGGAAGTTGTCATGGCGAAAATGAATCGAGATGATGTTTGGATTCTGCCGGTTGTCGATGCAGACAATAGGTACCTAGGTTTTGTTTCTAAGGCGAGTGTCTTTAATAAATACAGGGCACTGCTGGTTCGGCAAGGACACTATTTAGAATAATATGTTAAGCGAAAGGAGTCATACTCCTTTCGCTTAACTGGATAACTATCCGCGCATTGCCATGATCTTGGCAACGTATTTGCCAATAATATCGAATTCAATATTTACGGTGTCACCAATCTCGACGGTGCCTAAGTTGGTATGTTCTAATGTAAATGGAATAATAGCGACAGAGAACCGATTTTCTTGCGAATTGACAACGGTTAGACTTATTCCGTTGACAGCAACAGAGCCTTTTTCTACGGTTATGTTATCAAGACGTGGCGTATATTCAAACGTAAACAACCAACTACCATCCTGATCTTCCTTGGAGATGCAGGTGGCGACTTGATCCACGTGTCCCTGAACAATATGTCCGTCGAATCGACCATTAGCAACAGTGCATCGCTCGATATTTACGACATCTCCCACGCTTAGTTGCTTTAAGTTCGACTTTTGAAGGGTTTCCTCAATAGCTGTTACTTTATGTGTATCGTGGTCAATCGCGACAACAGTTAAGCATACCCCATTGTGAGATACACTTTGGTCGATACGAAGCTCTGGAGATATATGAGATTGGATAAAATAATGAATATTACTCTGTTCTTTTTCAATTTTTACGACCTTTCCTAAGGTCTCGATAATGCCTGTAAACATAGTTTTTGTTCCTTTAAACAAAGGTACAGATATGGGGTCGAAAAAAAAATCGAAAAAAGATTTTGAATAGTGTGAATTATACACTATCTTTGTGGTATCATAATTTAGGTTTATAATTGGTTATAAAGGTTTTCATTCTCCCCGTTTGAAAACCTTTTTTTTATGCCTGATTATCAGTTATTTAGCCTTAAAATCAAGTATTTAGCGTTTTTTTTGTCTTCAAATGTTTTCAAATTGTAGAATATATATTATACCTTTGTGATAGGTTTAGGTTGATTACCTCTTAACAAAGAGGTTATATTAAAAGCCTGAGAGGTCGCCCGATCATCTCAGGCTTTGTTTTTTTGCCTACTTTTCCACCTTTTTTTTCGAAAAAATCTCTGCTTGTTACAATAGGTTTATTCGTTCTAACGTAAAGTTGAAGTCCGTCGTGTTGGTGCTAGCCTTCAGCTCGTGGTCTTTCATTTTAAGAAGCCGAGCTAAAAGCTTGTCTGCGATATGCAGGCTCGAGCTAGCGATGGCAGGGGCGGATTAACACTTCGACAAGCTCCGGGGGCCAAAGCTCTGGATGATCCATAAAAAAAGACACAATTGCTTGTGTCTTTTTTATTCATTTAGTCTTGTATTTATACCTGACGACCAGGATATACCTCAAGGGCTTTTTCTAAACAAATTAATGCATTTTTCAGGTCACTCTGATTTAATACATATGCCATACGTACTTCGTTTAATCCAGCGCCTTCTGTACTGTAAAAGCCTGTGGCAGGAGCCATCATAACGGTTTGATTATCATGACTGAAATCCTCAAGCATCCACTGGCAGAACTTGTCTGCATTGTCGATCGGTAATTTTGCGACCACATAAAAAGCACCTCCTGGATTTGGACAGTACACACCTTCGATGGCGTTTAGTCCGCTAACAAGTGTATCGCGACGGGCGGTATATTCTTCAGATACAGCGGTAAAATAAGCATCTGGGGTGTCAACGGCTGCCTCTGCGGCTATTTGTCCTTCCAATGACGGACTCAAGCGTGCTTGTGCAAATTTAAGGACGGTTTGGTACAGTGCTTTATTCTTAGTGATCAAACATCCGATACGGGCGCCACATGCCGAATAACGTTTCGATACCGTATCGAACACGACAACATGATCCTCCAAACCTTCTAAGTGCATCGGCGAAATAAACTCTCTGCCATCGTAGCAGAACTCACGGTAAGCTTCGTCCGAGAACAGGTATAGGTCGTGTTTAAGACACAGTTCCTTCAGGGCTTCAAGCTCTTGGCGTGAATACAAATAACCTGTTGGATTATTTGGGTTGCAGATGGCGATGGCTTTTGTTTTCTCTGTTATTACCTTTTCGAATTCCGAGATCGAGGGTAAAGCAAAACCATTGTCGATATACGACATGATAGGTTTTACAACAACATCTGATGAGCACGCAAAACCATTATAGTTTGCATAAAAAGGCTCTGGAATAATAACTTCTTCACCCGGATTAAGGCAAGATTGCATGGCAAATATAATGGCTTCCGATCCACCATTGGTGACAAGGATATCGGTAGGCTCAATATTGTAGTTTAGTTTGTTGTAGTATTGCGCTAGTTTGTTTCTGTAAGAAGCTGTTCCTTCTGAAGGCGTATACGCCCAAACTTTAAAAGGTACACTTTTTAACGCATTTAGCATGATCTCCGGCGTTTCAATATCCGGTTGACCAATGTTTAAATGATATATTTTTTTTCCATCCTGTTTTGCTTTATCAGCAAAGGGAGTCAGCTTTCGGATTGGAGAAGCAGGCATGTCTATGCCCTTTTGTGAAATCTGTGGCATTATGGTTCTGAATTTTTTGTTTTGAATACGCAAAAGTACTAAAAAGAATGTATTGTTCGCTTTTCTTTGCACAGAAGCAGGGTAATGTTGGTCTTAGTGGATTTCTATTGACTTTTATTCCTAAAAACAAGAATAAAGAAAAAGAGCCATCTCATGAATGAGACGGCTCTTTTTCTTTATTAATTTCTTGTGAAATATTATTCTACAGTACCTTTAACCGTTAAGGTCTTGATTGGAGTCTTTGTGTTAGACTTTACCGTAAACTGTTTGGTGAAAGGTCCTTTAGCCGCTGCATTATATGTTACTGTAATGGTGCCAGCATCACCAGGTTTAATCGGTGTACGCGTAAATTCGGCCACTGAACATCCACAAGAAGGTTTTACTTCTGTGATGATGATCGGAGCATCTCCGTTGTTCGAGAATTTAAAATCGTAAGACGCAGGTTTATTTTGTGCAATAGAACCAAAGTCATGTGTTTCTTTTTCAAATCTAAATTCACCGATAGCTACGGCCATTGAAGTGAAACCGATAATAGCTACTAAAACAGTTAATATTCCTAAAGCTTTTTTCATTTTATCTCTACGTTTAGTTATTAAACAACTATCAAATTATAAGCCAAAATTAAGTATAACCTTTTTGTTTCGTTCATAAGCGAACAAATTACACAAAAATATTACATAAAGGTTTATATAATACCCTCTTTTAATAAGTCTTGTATGTGTACTATTCCGCTGTATATCTGATTGTTAGTGACAAGTAGCTGTGATATGTTGTTTTGACGCATTTTGTGCAATGCTTCCACAGCTAATTCAGATTGATCTATTGTTTTTGGCGATTTTGCCATAATGTCTTGCGCTGACAGGGCTGTGAAATTATCATATTTCTCGAGCATCCGACGGATGTCACCATCTGTAATGATACCCAGGATTTTAGTGCCTTCTATGACAGCAGTCGCACCCAGCCTAAATTTGGTAATCGTTATGATGGTATCCCGAATTGGGGTATCCGGTGTTACCTGAGGTGCGCCATTGCCTTCCGACAAATCACCGACACGCAAGTACAATTGTTTTCCAAGTGCTCCTCCCGGGTGGTATTTTGCAAAATCGCGATCCGAAAACTGTCTACAGGTCTGTAAAGAAACAGCAAGGGCGTCCCCCATAGCCAACTGCGCTGTGGTGCTCGTGGTTGGAGCTAAGTTATTTGGGCATGCTTCACGCTCTACCGTGGTGTCTAAGACAAAGTCTGCTTGTTGGGCCAGATATGATTCCAGATTACCCACAATCGCAACCAGTGTATTGTTCGTTTGTTTTAGGAAAGGAATAAGGACTTTGATTTCTGGTGTATTTCCACTTTTAGAGATCGCAATAATAAGATCATTCGCTTGGATAATACCTAAATCACCGTGTATAGCATCTGCGGCATGCATAAAAATAGCAGGCGTTCCAGTCGAGTTGAACGTCGCTACGATTTTTTGTGCAATGATTGCACTTTTGCCCATTCCTGTAACAATAACGCGACCATTAAGCGTAAGAATCTTATTGACAACGGTTACGAAATCGGCGTTAATGTGGTTCGTTAAATTTTGGACAGCGCGGGCTTCAAGTTCAATCGCTTCGATGGCTGTCTTTTTTATATCGATGTTGTGTATCACGGAAAAAATATCTATTTTTATATTAAATATAACTGCAAAAGTAAGTTATTTAAAACTCAAAAGAGTCACAGGTCTATCTAATTTTTGTTCTACAGTCGATGGAAATTGAAAAGTCACTATTTGACAATCTGCAAGAATTTTTTGGCTTCGATACCTTCAAAGGGGATCAGGAAGCTATTATAACAAACCTTCTCAATAAAAAGGACACGTTCGTTATAATGCCTACAGGAGGCGGAAAATCTATTTGTTACCAGTTGCCAGCACTGATGAGTGAGGGGACTGCCATTGTTATCTCTCCATTGATTGCCTTAATGAAGAATCAGGTGGATCAACTTCGTGCCTTTGGAGGAACGGATAGTATTGCACATTTTTTAAATTCGTCTCTGAATAAGGGCGATATTACGCGGGTGAAGCAAGATGTTAGTTCCGGCAAAACGAAGTTGCTTTATGTCGCACCGGAGTCCTTAGCCAAGGAGGAAAACGTACAATTTTTAAGACAGATTAAAGTTTCCTTTGTTGCCGTAGATGAGGCACACTGTATTTCAGAATGGGGGCACGACTTTAGACCGGAATACCGTAAAATCAGACAGGTGATTAACGGTATTGGGGAAGGTATTCCTATTATTGCGCTTACGGCGACTGCAACCCCTAAAGTACAGTCGGATATTCGTAAGAACTTGCAGATGAATGACGCCGTCTTATTTAAGTCGTCATTTAATCGATCGAATCTCTATTATGAGGTGCGAACCAAAAAGAACGTTATAAAAGAAATTGTCAAGTTCATTAAAAGTAATTCGGGTAAAACCGGTATTATATATTGCCTGAGCCGAAAAAAGGTAGAGGAGATCGCAGAGGTTCTAAATATTAATGGAATCAGAGCTTTACCGTACCATGCCGGTCTTGATGCAAAGACTAGAGCCGATACACAGGACAAATTCTTAATGGAAGATGTGGATGTGATCGTGGCTACGATTGCTTTCGGAATGGGGATTGATAAACCGGATGTACGGTACGTTATCCACCATGATATTCCGAAGTCTATGGAAGGTTACTACCAAGAGACAGGACGCGCGGGGCGTGATGGAGGAGAGGGATACTGTTTGGCGTTTTACTCGGAGAAGGATGTGGAGAAGCTGACCAAGTTTATGAAAGATAAACCCGTTTCTGAGCGAGAAATTGGTACGCAGATACTTAAAGAAGTAATTGATTACTCGGAATCATCGGTTTGTCGACGTAAACAAATATTGCACTATTTTGGGGAGCGTTTCGATGAAATGGGCTGCAACAATATGTGTGATAATTGTCGAGCACAGAAAACATATTTTGACGGCGAACAATCGTTGTTAGAGGTGTTAAATTTCATTAAGAATGAAGGGGGTAAGTTTGATGATCACCACATTATTAATGTTTTGATCGGTCAGAATAACCAACCGATATCGGCTTATAAACATGATCAGCATCCTTTATTTGGAAAAGGAAAAGAGAATGGTGTAAACTATTGGAATTCATTAATCCGCCAAGCGGAGTTAAATGATTTCGTGAAGAAGGATATTGATCACTATGGTCTTTTGCAACTCACCGAGGGTGGAAAAAAATATATCAATAATCCATACCCTTTAAAATTCATTCTGAATCGGCCTATGGAAAAGGCGGAAGATGACGGTGGTGATGAGGTTGTTCAAGGGAGTAGCGCTTTAGATGCTGAACTTCTGAAGATGTTAAAGGAGCTTCGTAAGAAAATCGCAAAACAAAAATCATTACCTCCTTTTGTTATTTTTCAGGATCCATCGCTGGATGAGATGTGCATGCTTTATCCTATTACTTTGGAGGAGTTAAAACAAGTTCAAGGAGTTGGTGCTGGAAAAGCGGTGAAGTTTGGGGCACCCTTTGTAGAACTGATCAAAGCTTACGTCGAAGAAAAAGACATCGATCGTCCACAGGATCTGATTGTAAAGAGCACGGCAAACAAGTCCGCATTAAAAGTCTCTATTATTCAGAATATAGATCGTAAAATCGGATTAGAAGATATTGCATCGTCTAAAGGAATCAGTTACGAGGATATGTTGAAAGAGGTGGAGTCTATTGTAAACTCAGGAACTAAGCTTAACTTATCGTACTTTGTTGATGAAATGATTGATCAGGATCGTCAGGATGAGGTTTATGATTATTTTAAAACTGCGGAAGTAGATTCAATAGAAGAGGCATTAAATGTGCTTGGCGAGGCCGACTATTCTTTCGAGGATATTCAGCTGATGCGAATCAAGTTTATGTCAGAGTTAGGAAATTAATTAATAATATATATGATTCAGAATTATTTACCGGGAATTAAGAATGGCGATTCAAAGCAATTCTTTTTAATGGCTGGTCCGTGTGCAATCGAAGGCGAGGAAATAGCGTTACGTATTGCAGAGCGTATTGTCACCATTACGGATAAATACAATATACCGTATATCTTTAAAGGATCTTACCGCAAAGCAAATCGTTCACGCGTAGATTCGTTTACAGGTATTGGAGATGAGAAAGCACTTAAAGTCTTGGAAAAAGTCGGGAAAACTTTTGGTGTCCCAACCGTGACGGATATTCATGAAAGTCATGAGGCTGCTATGGCCGCTGCTTACGTAGACGTACTACAGATTCCTGCATTTCTGTGCCGTCAGACGGAACTGCTTGTCGCTGCTGCAGAGACAGGGAAAGTTGTCAATATTAAGAAAGGACAGTTTTTATCTGCTGGTTCGATGCAATTTGCGGTGGACAAAGTAAAGGATTCGGGGAATGATAAAGTGTTTTTGACGGATCGTGGAAACACTTTTGGTTATCAAGATTTGATTGTAGATTTTCGTGGAATTCCTGAAATGCGTGGTTTTGAGGTTCCTACTATAATGGATTGCACACATTCCTTACAACAACCGAATCAAACTTCCGGTGTAACAGGAGGGAAGCCAGCGTTGATTGAAACGATTGCAAAAGCGGCAATTGCCGTAGGCGCAGATGGTTTATTCATAGAGACACATCCAGACCCTGCTAATGCAAAATCTGATGGCGCTAATATGCTTCATCTGGATCTATTAGATGGTTTATTAGAAAAGCTAGTACGTGTACGCGAAGCTATTTTATAATAGCGCGCTATCAGGTGCGTAGCGCAAAGGATCCCTTACACTAAAAAATGTAAGGGATTTTTTTATTTTTTTCCGATTCTGAAATTCTTTTTCTGATTATGAACTTGCGTTTTTTTGAAATAGCCCTATATTTGCCTATCTATTTAAAATAAGTCTAAATAAAAAGAAGATGAATTTTGTTAAGCGCATTTTACTACTATCCTTAATCGTACTTGGCGGCAACCAAGTCGTTAACGCCCATGCGGTGTGGCTGGAGAGCAACACTACGGGAATTAAAAATCAATCGCAGTCCGTACGTGTTTATTATGGCGAATACGAAACCGGTGAAAATGAAGCGACCAAAGATTGGTATTCCGATTTAAGGGAGCTGACTGTTTCTATTGTGCATCCCGATGGTTCGGTTTCCACACTTCCTTTAACCGATAAAGGAGACTTTTTGGAAGGTACCTTTGTACCAACCAGTGATGGACACTACGCTATATTCACGAGCCATGCAACGAAAGATCTTGGAGGAGATACACGCTACGAGTTTGTAAGCCAGGCAACGGTCCAAGTTGGAAACGCGGTCGAGGCGGGAAAATGTCCCTTAGTTTATCAGCTACAAGTAGCGCCGAAAACTTATAAGCAGAACGATACCGTTCGCATTCAGTTGACAGAGCACGGCGCTCCACTGTCTAAGAAGGATGTTTCTGTGATGTCTCCAAGTGGATGGAGTAAAACGTACAAAAGCGATGCAGAGGGTTTTATTTCGATTCCTACGTTATGGTCTGGTCGCTATGTCGTAGAGTTTGGAAACATGATGCAGCAAGAAGGGGACTGGCATGGAAAGACGTATAAAAAGAATTGGCAAGGATTAACGACGAGTTTCATAGTTCAATAATAGGGTTTTACCCAAAAAAGGCGTCGCTCTGAACGGCAATTCTTTGCGACGCCCAGGTTAGCCTAACGGCAATTAGGCTAACCCATTTACTACGTTAAGCGCGTAGTGTTATCCATAATGTGTTACAATTAAAGATGAGCCAAAATAACAAAATTTTACTAACATTTTGCATGCTCCTATGTGTTTTAGGAGGTCATGCTCAACAACCATCAAATTTTTACAAAGGACTCGTTCGCTCGAACGGTCAACCGGTTCCCGATGCTAGTGTGAAAATTGATAAAAAAACTATTCGGGCAGATGAAAATGGTGCTTTTACCTTTTCTGGCGTAAGTGGTTCTTCTGTTGATGTTTCTGTTTCAGCCCTCGGTTTTCAACATTTGCGACAAGCCCTGACGCTGGGAAAGGCTGGCGTGGTGTATACGTTTTCGATGCAAGGTCGGGAGACGGCGATTGATGAAGTTTCGGTGCTGGGCTTTACGCCTGTGAAAGAAGTAAATCGTCAAGCATACAATGTAACCGCTATCGATGCGACCAAACTTTATAATACGACGATGAACATCGCTAATGCGTTGGATCGCGTAGCTGGTGTTCGGGTTCGGGAATCGGGCGGTGTAGGTTCGAACTTCAACTTGTCGTTAAACGGTTTTTCAGGTAATCATGTCCGTTATTTTATTGATGGGATACCGATGGATAATATGGGGTCTTCTTTTCAGATCAATAATATTCCCATCAATCTGGCCGAACGTGTAGAAGTCTACAAAGGCGTTGTTCCTATTTGGTTGGGCTCTGATGCCTTAGGTGGAGCTATTAATATTGTAACCTCTATGAAGCCCCGTAATTTTGTAGACGCCTCTTATTCATACGGTTCCTTTAATACACATCGTACTGTCGTGAATCTTGGTACCACAAGCAAAAGTGGATTTACTTTTTTACTGAATGCTTATCAAAATTTTTCAGACAATGATTACAAGGTTACACTCTCTGTAGCAGATATAAACACAGGGGCTTATTCGGAAAATATTAAGCTACGTCGTTTTCATGATCAATACCATAACGAAGCTGTTGTTGCGCAGGTAGGCGTGGTTAACAAACCTTATGCGGACCGTCTTCTTGTCGGTTTTACAGCCGGTAAGAACTATAAGGAAATCCAAGCTGACGCTCGTATGAAAGTAGCCTACGGCGGGATACATCGTCGCGGAACGACTTTAATGCCGACATTGAAATACCAGAAAATGAATCTGATCGATGGCCTAGACGTAACGGTAAATGCGAATTATAATTTCGGGACAGAGAAGAACATTGATACATTGGATCGTCGTTTTGGCTGGTTTGGTGAAAGTAAACCTAATCCAGGTGGAGAGCGAAGTAAGCAGCTCTATGTTTATAAGAATAATGAAGGGATAGCAACGTTGGCCGCTAATTATAAGGTAACGGAAAAGCAGTCCATTGCCCTGAGTAGTACAGCAACCACCTTCAAGCGTGAAGGCGAAAATGAATTGAATCCGCAAGCCAACAACTACGAAGTAACCAAGCGGACATTCAAAAACATGATGGGGCTGGGGTATAGCTATGATGTTAAAGATGTGTGGAGTGCGACATTGTTTGGAAAGTATATTTTCCAGAGTAATAAGGATGGCGATCGGCCTACCATGAATATGAACCGCTTTGGTTACGGTTTGGCAACGACTTATTTCCTCGATCCGGAATTCCAGTTGAAAGCATCCTATGAATTGACCAATCGCATGGCTACAGCTTATGAACTGTTTGGTGATGTGGAGAATCAAGATGCGAATCCTGATTTAAAACCGGAAAGAAGCCATAATATAAACCTGGGTGCCTATTATGGTTGGAAGATCAATGAGGATCATCGTTTCCGTATCGGTGGAAATCTTATCTACCGTTATGCGTTTGACTTTATTTTCACGCGTCTTAACAATAATCAATCGAAGTTGATTGCAGACAACCGGGAGGGCGTCAGCACCCGAGGGGCAGATATGGAATTCAATTATTCGTATAAAAACTTCCTGACCCTAGGTGGTTCTTTAACCTACCAGTATTTACAGAATAAGCAAGAGATAGAACCTGGGTACACAGGAGTTAGCCCATTGTTTAATGCGCAGATGCCTAATATTCCGTATTTGTTCGGTAATACAGATCTGGGTTTGGTTTTTCGTGATTTCGGAAAAAAAGGCAATGTGCTTAATGTGAACTATAACTTGTTATATGTGCATCGCTTTTGGCTGTATTGGCCAACGATGGGCGGCACAAGTGCAGATGACAAAAAAAGGGAAGTGCCGGGGCAGCTAGCCCACGATCTCCGGATTGGATATAGCTTGAACAACGGTCGTTACAATATTGGTGCAGAAATACGCAACATAGCAGATGCACAACTCTACGATAATTTTGGCTTACAGAAGCCGGGACGCTCTTTTGCCGTGAATCTACGGTATTATTTTCAACAGGTTAAATAATAAAACATACATCTAAATACAAATACATGAAAAATACAAAATGGGCGAGTTTAGCACTTGCCGCGTCAGTCTCTGTGAGTGCATACTCTTGCAAAAGTGATAGTCCTGATCTACCTACAAACAAAGGGAATTATGTGCTCGCAGTTACTCCAATTGCTTCAACTGGTGTTGCTGATTATTTGGTAACAGTTGATAATCTGGAATCCGGATCAACTACAATTTTAGGAAATGGTGTCGAGCAAGATGGTACTTATCGGTATTACGTGACACATAACAATAAGTTCTTCAGCATGCTTTATGGACAAGGAAACCCGGGGGCTGTTACAACATATAGTGTACAAGAAGGAAAACTAAAAAAGCTGTCTGATTTTCAGTCGGAAACGGTGCAGGCATTTGCTCCGGTAAACGAAGATATTTTGATGCTGAAGATCCCACGCAGTAATACCAATCCACTGGCTAACTACTATAAAGTGAATACCAATAGCTTGTTGATTTCTGGAGAAGGTACTTTAGATGTTCAGAAAGTAGCCGGCAATGGTGAATCTGCATTTTTCACTTGGATCAAGCAGGTTGGAAGTAAGGTGTATGCTCCGTATATGTCTATCCAAGCTTGTTGTAATGCCGCATTTGAAACGGCATACCCAGATAGTGCCTGGGTTGCTGTTTACTCGTATCCGGATATGAAATTGGAAAAAGTTATAAAAGATAACCGAATGAGTTTTGTGGGACGTTACTTTACGGATGGATTAGGTGTAGATGAAAAAGGAGATGTATATGCATTTTCGTCAAGTATCGGAACAAAGAATAAGGTGATTACATCTACAAAACCATCTGCAATTCTAAAGATCGCCTCAGGAAGCACAGAGTTTGATAAGAACTATTATTTCAATGTGGAAGCTGTTAGTGCGGGGAAAAATATTACAGATTGGATTTACGTTGGACAAGGCAAGTTTGTTGTTTTAATGACAACAAAAGAAGAAAAAGGCGCCTATGAGTCAGGGAAGCATATTGGTATTGTAGATGTATACAATAAGACTTTTAAAGATGTTACCGGGATGCCTGATTTAGATTTGATCAAGGACATTACAACGAATAATTATTCTGCAAAAGACGGTTCGGCCTATATCGGTGTTGCCATGAAAGATGCAACAAGCTTTGTGTATAGAATTAATGCGAGTACAGCAACTGCGACACAAGGACTCCGCGTCGAAGGAGGTTCGATTACAGCTGTTACACGGGTCGATTAACCGCCTGTTTTAACGCCTACGTCTAAATTACAAAAGGTCCTTCGTTTGATACTGTGTGTGTTGTACGGTATCTAACGAAGGGCACTTTTTCATTACAACAATTAACAATTATGACAACATTAATATGTTTACTCTTTTTTACAGCCTTTCTGGTTTGGATGTGTACATCTAAAAAAGTGAACTGGAAAAACAAAGGGAAGTTATTCGACCAACTGGCACAGAAACCCCAACGAACAAAGTATATCGCTACGCTGATCTTATGTGTTGCTTTTTCGCTTTGCGTCGTAACGTTAGGTTTTGGGGCTGGGATCTTTGCGGGTATTGTTATCTTAATGGCAATGGGAAGTCTGGTGGTTTTATTCTTTCCATTCCAGTATTTGAATGTAAAGTGGTTAGGCGTGTTATTTCTCCTTTGTTTTCTTATTGAACTATCTTTTTAAGTGATATGCCAGCTAATAAAAAATACTTAACCAAATCTCCATGGGTACGTCTTTCTCGTATCCTTGCCGGAACTGCGGGAGGTTATGCCGTAATGGTGAGCTTTCACTATTGCCTAACGTATGTTTTTCCGCAAGAAGATGTTATAGCAACAGCTTTCTTTACCGGGTATATATTATGGGCTTTCTTGCTTCTATGGGCTTTTCTGGAAACCAAGGTTTGGCGATTGTATGCCACTTACCTCGGATTGACGCTTCTATTTGCATTACCCTATCTTTTTAAACTAACCTAATAAAATGAATCAAAGACGGTATAATATATATTTTCATACCCATACAATTAGCGGAATTATTATTGCCGCTTTACTGTATGTTATTTTTTTTGCAGGGTCTTTTTCCTTTTTTAGGGATGATATCTCAGCCTGGCAAAAAGGGAAGTCCGTAGCAAACCAAAAACTTGACGCCGATTATAACTACTTGTTGGATTCTCTTGGGGAAAAATACAATACGAAAGGACGAAATTTTGACTTCTATGTGTTGCGACAGGGGCATGGCACGTATGTAAATATGAGTACATCGCAAGACACAACGATTAGTAAACCAAAACCTAAAGAGGAACGAAAGGGACGTCGTAGAGGACGGGATAAAGACGGTGATTCGGCTTACTTCTTACACTATTTTACAGATAAAAGCCAAAGTTCTTATGATGAAGGCTATGATATGGGCGAATTTTTGTATCGCTTACATTTTCTTGCTCAAGTCAACTATATTCCGATTCGGATCGGTACGCCGTTTGGTTATTTGCTCGCAGGTATCGTGTCATTTTTGTTTTTATTTGCATTGATCACCGGATTATTTTTGCATTGGGATAAGATAAAGAGTAATTTCTTCATCTTCCGGCCCTGGAGCAAATGGAAAACAGTATGGACCGATATGCATACGGCGCTTGGCGTTATCGGTTTTCCATTTCAGTTTGTTTTTGCCGTTACCGGCGTTATACTGATTGTCAACTTTGTGCTCATTTCACCTTTTAGTAAGCTATTGTATGAAGGGGATCAAGATAAATTGTATCGAGACTTGCAATACACGAGAGGAGCAGAGGTTGCCTATACGTATAACCCGATGCAAAAGGATTTCGACCTCAATGCTTTTGTAGCGTCATGGCAGCAAAAATGGGGGAAAAGTCAGGTTACACGTGTATATATACGGAACTATATGGATGAAAGTATGGAAGTCATTTTGGAATCTACACCTTTCAGCCAAACGAGTTTTGCAGGGTCTGGGTATACACGTGTGCAGATTGCTACGGGGAAGATTGTGGAAGAAAAGTCCCCTTATACCGATGGAAATCATATCGACCGTGTTAAAAGTTTAATCTATCACCTTCATTTCGGCGATTTTGGCGGAAAGCCTTTGCGCATTGTATTCTTTGTATTAGGTTTAATGGGATGTGTCGTTATTATCTCTGGAATCATGATTTGGTTGGTAGCCCGAGATAAAGTCAATGTGCCAGCGTACAAACGAAAGTTTAACTTTTGGGCGGCTAATTTCTTTCTGTCGATGTGTTTGGCTATGTTACCCGTTACCGCCTTTACTTTTATCGTGGTAAAAGTACTTCCAACGGTGAATATGACGGTCATTTTTTCGGCTTACTTTTACAGTTGGTTGGTGCTGACCATCTATCTGATGCTTTGGCGAAACCTCACTGTTGTGAACAAGCATGTTCTTTTACTATCTGCGATATTGTGCTTCGCCGTACCTGTAGCGAACGGGATCGTAACGAATTTATGGTTCTGGAACGCCATAACAGTGCGCGCTTTTGATATTCTATTTATCGATATGCTATTCTTGGTGCTCAGCGTTTGTAGTGTTCTGGGCTTTATTAAAGTGAGAAAAGATGGTAAGGAGTTTAAGATTTTGAAAACGCAAAAAAGTTAAAAAAATAGAAACCTTTGCTACCGGGCGATAGCAAAGGTTTCAAACCAATTATTAACCTAAATTATGAATTAAACTATTCGCAATATCTATGCCATAAAACATCTGATCTTTGATTTTTGTTAATTTATTGTAAAATATTTTAATCTTGTGTTTTGTTTTTATAAAACGCTTACTTTTTTACGGATCATTTCCTTCTTTACATTTTCATGTAAGAATGACCTTAAAATATTGCTTATCTTGCTTCCCTATTTTAGGAAATAATTATTTCGTATTCATGAGATGTGAACGGTATGACTACCCTGTAAAAATATGGATTCAACGATCTTTGGTGTTTGCGCTAACCACTACCGCATTGATAGCTTTGGCTACATATACGGCGGGATTGATGAGTATGAACGCTGTTTATCAGATTTCATTTACCTTCTTGATTATTCTGATTGTTGCTTTATGTAACTTGTTTATCCACGTGGAGAATAGGGTAGAGGATCCTATTAAGTCGCCTTTTCACGTTAAGCTGGCTAGTTTTACGACTTCTGTATTTGTGATCTTTTGTTTCGATCTACTCGAAGATGCTTTAAATGTAAAAGATCCCAAAATACGTGACCTGATTTTAGAAAGCCCTTGGCGGAATTATTTTATAATTAGTATTCAAGCCTGTTTGCTGAATTTTATTGTATTACTGTGGCTTTACTTTTTGATGTCAGATCACTTTAAAGCGCAGCATCAACTGGAGCGCAGTCGGTTGGAAAAATCAACAGAAGAAGCGATAAACAAAATGTTACGCCAACAAATACAGCCGCACTTTTTGTTTAATGCATTGGCGACGTTGAAGTCATTGATTCGGAAAGACTCGGACTTGGCCGAAGATTACCTGGTGCGTTTGTCCGATTTTTTACGGATTACTATAGCGGCAACGAAAACAGAAGAGTTGACCTCCGTACAACAAGAGATTAAGTTGTGTGAAGATTACCTAGATATGCAGAAGATGCGGTTCGGCGAAGCTTTGAATTACGAGATCGAAATTCCTGAATCTGTGCTTGAAAAACGGCTTCCTTTCTTTTCTATTCAACCGCTGGTCGACAATGCTTTAAAGCACAATGCCTTTACCATTGATGAACCTCTTTGCATTGAAATTAGGGAGACCGATGATTGGTTGATTGTCAGTAACCGTAAGAACGTGAAAAAGATTGCCGTAGAATCCAATGGAAGTGGCCTTCGGAATTTAATGGATCGTTATGGTAATTACTTGCTTCAAGGGGTTGTTATCGAAGACACCTCGAATCGATTTAATGTGAAAATAAAATTGCTATAGTATGAATGTCGTTATTATTGAAGACGAAATGCTTGCTGCGGAAGATCTTTCACAAACCTTGCAGCGTGTTGCGCCAGAGGTGTCTATCTTGGCACATCTTAACTCCGTGAAGGAAGCTATAGACTACTTTAAGGAAGCCCAAGACGTAGACTTGATCTTTTCAGATATACAATTAGGGGATGGGATTAGCTTTGAAGTATTTGATCAGGTAGAGGTTCTGGTGCCCATTGTTTTTTGTACTGCCTATGATGATTACCTTTTAGATGCTTTTAAGACCAATGGTATTGATTATATTTTAAAACCAATCTCGGATACGGCTATTCGGGGAACGATGAATAAGTATTTCAGTTTACAGAAAGTCTTGGTAAAGGAAATGGGAAACCAAGGGGGCGGTATATCTCCCGTGTACCAGCATCTTATTGATCAGGTTAAACCCAAACCTTCTTCCATCCTTGTCCATCAGCAAGATCGTATTATCCCATTGAATCTGGATGATATAGCGCTGTGCTACATTGAACATGAGAATGTGTTTATCAAAACATTTAAAGGAAAGGATTTTCTGGTTATGAAGACGCTCGATGAGCTTGAAAAACAATTAGGTGCTGATTTTTACCGTGCAAATCGGCAACATCTTCTTTCGCGTCATGTTTTGCGACATGCAAGCTATACGTTAGCACGTAAATTGGCCTTAGACTTGATTGTTGAGCACCGTGAACGTATTTATGTAAGCCGTGAAAAGTCATCTTCTTTTCTGCGTTGGTTAGAGCGTGGCGTGGGGCACGATTAATGCTCCAAATCGATTCGGATGTAGTGCAGTTTTTCGGGATCGCTGCGCGGATGATGAATTGTTCGGTTCACCCTTCATTTTGTCCGTTTCACACCTAAAAGCTTTTGCATTTATAACGCTATTCTTCAACTTTATAGGACATTAAAAAGTTTGTAAATATAGTCGTTATGTTTGTTTCCATTTTTAAAACTACTGCGAGTAACAAAAAGGATAAACTCTCTATTTTTGAAGTACTCCGGAATTTAGGTGTCCGTTTATCGGTGACCCTTGACTTAAGCGATGAAGACCGTGTATTACGGGTGGAGTCGAAGAAAAATATCACAGGAACTATTATAGAGGCGCTGAACAGTAATAAGTTTTACTGTGAGGAGCTTGGAACCTTTTTATATGGGTATCCTGTAAAAGCATAAAAGAGGGCAAAATCGCCCTCTTTTATGCTTTTACTTGTTAAAGTAAGCTCGTATTTCTAATTCGTCATTTTTCATCTGCTCCTTCATCGCATCCAATGACTCAAACCAACGATCATGTCGGATAAATTTTAGAAATTTCACCCGTATTGTCTTGGTATAGATATCGTCTTCAAAGTCCAATAAGTTGATTTCGATTTTCCTATTCATGCCATCCACTGTTGGTCTTGTACCAATATAAGCCATACCTCGCGCCACACGCTCAGGCTCCGGATGTATATAATCGCCACTACCGATAGTGGGTACATGTGGGTATATTTCGGCTTCTACAGCATAAATACCGTATGCAGGAATCAATTTATGAGATTCATGGATATTGAGGTTGGCGGTCGGAAAGCCGATCTCGCGCCCAATCTGGTCACCCCGAACAACAGTTCCTGTCAGTTCAAAAGGATACCCTAGATACTTATTGGCCGTTTCAATATCCCCTTTAATGAGAGACTCTCTGATTCGTGTCGATGAAACAGCGACATCTTCAATGTCTTGCTCCGGGATCTGATCTACACGGTAATCGTAAATACTGGAATAATGTTTCAAATCTTTCATCGAACCTTTTCGGTCTTTTCCGAAATGATGATCGTAACCAATTACGATTTGTTTCGTGCCCAATTTACCGACTAATACATTACTGATATACTCTTCGGGAGTTTGATTGGAAAAATCCCGTGTAAATGGGGTAACAATCAAATGATCTATCTTAGCTAAGGCTAGGTGATGTGCTTTTTCTTCAATATCATTAATCAGCCGTAAACTGTCGTCATCCGGATTGATAATGAGGCGTGGGTGCGGAAAAAAGGTAAGCAATACTGTTTCACCATTGTTTTCCTCTGCACATTCTCTTAATTTAGATAAGATCTTCTGGTGGCCTATATGTACTCCATCAAATGTGCCTATCGTTACGACTGCATTCGATAGGGGAGTAAATTCATCTAAGCTTCTATATATCTTCATTCCTTTTTAATAGGATAAGTAATTATTGTTGATTGTCCACCTTTTGCTTCCTAATCTCTTCAATAAGAGTTTCCAGCTTCCAGGCCTTATCGACATGAAAGTCTCCACTCTTTGTCCGGCGCAAAGCACTGAGGTGTGCACCGATGCCTAATACTTTGCCAAAATCGCTGGCAATAGATCGGATATAGGTGCCTTTTGAACAACTGATGCGAAAGTAAACATTTGGTCCTTCAATTTTCTCGATTTCGAAGGAATTGACAATAACTTTACGTGTCTTTAATTCAACTTCCTCTCCACGCCTTGCTTTTTCATAAAGGCGTTCACCCTGCACTTTGATAGCAGAGTGGGCTGGGGGATACTGCTCAATTTCACCTTCAAAAGACTTCGCCGCCTTTAACAAATCGGCTTCGGTGATATGATCGTATGCGAAAGTTTGATCTATTTCAGTCTCTAAATCAAAGGAAGGGGTTGTTGCACCGATAGTAATACAGCCTGTGTATTCCTTATCTTCCGCCTGAAAAGAGTCTATTTTCTTGGTTAACTTACCGGTACATATAATTAATAGCCCGGTTGCTAAAGGGTCTAAGGTTCCTGCATGGCCAACCTTAAGCTTGAGCGGCTTCATGGTATTGCGAAGTTTACCTACCACATCAAAACTTGTCCATTCCAAAGGTTTATCTACCAGTAGTAATTCACCTTCCGCAAACTGAAATGGAGAAGAATTTGTCTCTTCTAAATTTGTCATTTATATAATCTGCAGACTATGTCCGCTCAATAATAATCCAATAATCACTAATCCAACCACAATTCGATACCAACCAAAGGCTTTGAATCCATATTTGGTCAACACGTCAATAAATGTCTTAATTGCAACGATTGCCACAATAAAACCAACAATATTTCCAACGATCAAAAGGTTGATCTCCTCGCCAGTAAACGTGTGTCCTTCTTTAAAAAATTTGTAAAGCTTCACGACTGAAGCACCTAACATCATAGGGATGGCTAAGAAAAAAGAAAATTCTGCAGCGGCCTTACGCGTCAGGTTTTGCGTCATTCCCCCGACAATCGTACTCGCCGAGCGCGATGTACCTGGGATAAGCGCTAAACATTGGTATAAACCAATGATGAATGACTGTTTATACGAAATGTGGTCTGAGTTTTCGATCGTAGGTTTGTTGAACCATTTATCAACGAAAAGAAGGATAATCCCGCCAACGACCAGCATAACCGCAACCATTAATGGGCTTTCTAATAAAGAGTCAATGAAGTCGTTCAAGATTAAACCCAATATCGATGCTGGAATTGCTGCTACAACAAGCTTGTAGTAGAAATCCATGGATTTAAAAAAGCGCTTAAAGTATAGTACTAAGACGGACAGGATCGTGCCTAGCTGTATCACGATCGTAAATAATTTTACAAAAGGAGAGGGTTCCATCCCCATAAGTGCTGTACCAATAATCATGTGTCCCGTAGAGGAGACAGGTAGAAACTCAGTAAGCCCTTCAATGATTGCTAAAACAATCGCTTGAAAATAGGTCATTATTCTTGAATGTTTTTCTTTTTAGGTTTATACAAAATAGCCACAAATCCCAACGCAAAACCAAGAACAACAACAAGCGGAGCTAATGTTATTTTAGTGAAGCTGTAAATATCCTCTGTTCCCATCATTAATATGAAACCTAGGGCAACAACAGCAATACTTGCAATAAAAAGTTGATAATTTACTTTTTCAAAAGCGAAATTCACTTTTGAGGAATCGGATTTTACCGATGAATTTTTTTGTTTTTTTTCAGACATATCTAAAATGGATATTAACGATATAAGCTGTGTGATTTAGCACGCAGGTATTTGGTTACAGCAAAATAAGTACTGAAACCAGAAATTAAAACGCCCAAGATAACAACGACCAAGAAGATCGCTCCAAATTCGTACCAGTTACGTAGGAACACCAAATCTGGAATTTGTTTTTGTGCAAATTGCAGGGTGAAAATCAATAATAGGATCGCAATCAACGCCCCTAGCAAGCCGTGAAATATACCGTAGAAGATATAAGGCTTACGGATGAAGTTTTTAGTTGCACCAATCAATTGCATGCTCTTGATCAAGAAACGCTGCGAATAGATGGCTAGACGAATGGTGTTGTTGATCAAAGCAACTGCAATAACAAGTAATACAATTGTAAATGCCAATACAACCATACTGATAATGCGTATGTTCTTGTTTACCATGTCAATCAGAGATTCTTGGTATATAATCTCTTTAACACGGCTGTTTTTTGATGCTTTTTGAATAAACGTTTGGATACTGTCGGTATTGGCATATTGTTCCTTCATGTATACATCAATCGACGGCAATAGGGGGTTGTGTCCTAGGTATTCGACAAAGTCTTCCCCTAAGTCTTCTTTTAAGTTTTTTGCAGCTAATTCTTTACTGATATATTCTGTGCGTAAAACATAGGGGTCTTTTTCGAGGTCCTTCTGCATCGCAAGGACATCACCTTCATTCACATTTTCGTTAACAATAATATTCAGGACAATATTCTCCTTCACATATTTTGAGAGATTCTTTGCGTGAACAAGAATTAATCCTAAAAGTCCCGTCATTAACAATACCAATGCGATACTGATAACTGTTGAGACGTAAACAGACTTCGTTTTTTTTCTTGGTGAACTTTCTTCGTGAGCCGACATACGCTAATGTAAAATGTTATTTGTTGCGAAAGTAAATAATAATGTGCATTTAAGAAACATATTTCGTGGAATAAGTACCGCGAAATATTAAACCTTCCTAAGGCATTTAACATCTAATATCTGTAAATATTGTTTAAAATGAAACTTTTATGTCTATTTTGACGTAAAATAGCTATTTTCGCATCTCTTTGAGATTAGCAGAACAGGTCAATTATGGAATACAATCATCAATCTTTAGAAAAGAAATGGCAACATTTCTGGGCAGATAATGGAACGTTTAAACCGTCGGAGTCGACTGATAAGCCGAAGTATTACGTGTTGGATATGTTTCCGTATCCGTCAGGAGCGGGGCTACACGTAGGACATCCGCTGGGTTATATCGCATCAGATATTTTCGCACGGTATAAACGACTGAAGGGGTTTAATGTGTTACATCCGATGGGGTATGATTCTTTTGGACTGCCTGCTGAACAGTATGCGATACAAACAGGACAACATCCTGCGATTACCACGGATGCGAATATCAATCGCTATCGTGAGCAGATGGATAATATCGGGTTTTCGTATGATTGGTCGCGTGAGATCAGAACTTCCAATGCCGATTACTACAAGTGGACGCAGTGGATTTTTATGCAGCTTTTTGATGCTTGGTATAACAAAGATAGTGATAAAGCGGAATCCATAAATACATTAATTGAGAAGTTCGAAACTTCTGGTTCTTTGGGTATTAAAGCTGTTTCCGATGAGGACGTAAATGAATTTACGGCAGCAGAATGGGGGGCTTACTCGGAGGAGGAGCAACAACGTGAGCTTTTAAAATATCGGTTGGCTTACTTACGCGAAAGTACAGTGAACTGGTGCGCGGCGCTAGGCACTGTATTGGCGAATGATGAGGTAATCAACGGTCTTTCAGAACGAGGTGGTTATCCGGTAGAACAGAAAAAGATGATGCAATGGTCTATGCGCATTACTGCGTATGCAGACCGTTTGTTGCGTGGTCTTGATACGATTGATTGGCCGGAGCCTTTGGTCGAGATGCAACGCAACTGGATTGGAAAATCAGTGGGGGCATCCGTAAAGTTTCCAGTCCCTCAAATTAATACAGATATTGAAGTTTTTACGACGCGTGTAGATACCATTTTCGGCGTGTCTTTCGTGGTGTTGGCGCCAGAGCATGATCTTGTTTCGACTTTAACTACGGAAGCACAGAGGGCTGAAATAGAAGCTTATATTGATAAAACATCAAAGAAATCAGAACTTGATCGGATGGCGGATACCAAAACGGTCTCGGGCGCTTTCACGGGTTCATTTGCGAAACACCCAATTACAGGGGAAGATGTACAGATCTGGATTGCCGATTATGTGCTAGCTGGATACGGTACAGGAGCTGTCATGGCGGTACCTTCTGGTGATCAGCGTGATTATGTTTTTGCGAAGCATTTTAATTTACCGATCGTACCCATTTCTGATACCCAGCAATTGGATGAGGCGGCGGATGCAAACAAAGATGGTAAATATATCAATTCAGGCTTTATTAATGGAATGACATATGAGGAAGCAGTGCCTGCTCTAGTCGCAAAACTGGAAGAGTTAAAGTTGGGTAAAGCGAAGGTTAACTTCCGTATGCGAGACGCTATTTTTGGTCGTCAGCGTTACTGGGGAGAACCTGTGCCTGTCTATTTTAAAAACGGTTTACCGTACTTGATTAATGAATCAGAGTTGCCATTACTTTTGCCTGAAGTAGATAAGTACTTGCCTACCGAAAGTGGTGAACCACCGTTAGGGCGTGCAACAGATTGGAAATATCAAGACCAATACGAGTATGAGTTAAGCACCATGCCAGGCTGGGCAGGTTCTTCGTGGTATTGGTTCCGTTACATGGATCCTCAAAATGCGGATGCTTTTGCGTCAAAGGAGTCTGTGGAGTATTGGAAATCTGTAGATTTATATATTGGTGGTTCTGAGCATGCTACAGGTCACTTGTTATATTCACGCTTTTGGAACAAAGCGTTAAAAGATTTAGGCTTCCACAACGAAGAAGAACCGTTCAAGAAATTGATTAATCAAGGAATGATTCAGGGACGTTCTAGTTTTGTATACCGTGTGTTGGATGAGGAAGGAAGAGGAACGAACCAGTTTGTATCCCTTGGATTAAAAGATTCGTACAAAACGATTGCATTGCATGTGGATGTGAATATTGTACATAACGATGTGTTGGATACGGAGAAATTTAAAGCTTCACGACCAGACTATGCACTTGCTGAATTTGTCTTAGAAAACGGTAAATACATCTGTGGAACTGAGGTCGAGAAGATGTCGAAGTCGAAGTTCAATGTTGTGAACCCAGATGATATCATTAGTGCTTATGGCGCGGATACACTACGTCTTTATGAAATGTTCTTAGGTCCATTAGAACAAGCTAAGCCATGGAATACAAATGGTATTGAAGGCGTTTATAAATTTTTACGTAAGGTTTGGCGTTTGTTCCATGATGCTGAAGGAAACTTCCAAGTGTCGGATGAAGAGCCGACTAAAGCAGAGTTTAAGGCCGTGCATAAAATTATTAAAAAGGTAGAGGATGATGTGGAACGTTTCTCGTTCAATACCTCTGTTTCTGCTTTTATGATCTGTGTGAACGAACTGACAGACCTCAAGAGTAATAAGCGTAAAGTGCTGGAAGATCTTTTGATTGTTCTACAACCTTATGCGCCACATATTACCGAGGAGCTATGGTCGTTATTGGGACATAAAGCGGGTAGTATCTCTTATGCTGCTTATCCTGTCTTTAACCCTGCATACCTTGTTGAATCAGAGTTTGCGTATCCGGTATCAGTGAATGGAAAAATGAAAATGAACCTTTCACTAGCTCTTGATTTGGATCAGAAAACTGTAGAAGAGACAGTATTAGCAAACGCAGATGTACAACGCTATTTGGACGGAAAGGCCGTTAAGAAACTGATCTTTGTAAAAGGTAAGATTATTAATATTGTGGTGTAATTACCCCTTATTATATGTTAAAGAGGATTTGGGTTATGCCTAAGTCCTCTTTTTTTTATCATGATATATAGTGATAATTTAAAATATCACTATATTTGATAATAATTTTAGTTATTATCTTATTTCATGATAATATATAATAACGGCTTTATGGATATTAATCGCCAGGCGATAGTAGTATTTTGGGGTAAAATAATTAAGTTTGAGTAAGGTATTTGATTATGATAGCAATATTAACAGGAGATGTTATTGGGTCAAGAACTGTTGATTCAAAAATTTGGTTGTCTTTATTAGAGGAGTCTTTACGTATATATTCCTTTAAGTTTGATATTTTTCGAGGAGATAGTTTTCAGGCTGAAGTATCTTTGAAAGATACTTTTGTGGCGGCTTTTTATATCAAGGCGGCTTTGATGACCGTTCAATTAGATGCTCGTATCGGGATTGGTATTGGGAATAAAGACGTTAATGCTTCACATGTCAAGCATAGTTTTGGTTCGGGTTTATTATTTTCAGGAGAGGCTTTTGACGCCCTTAAAAAAGATACCTTACGCATAAAATCATCCAATCCATCGTATGATGACATGTGCAATGTGATGATGGGGCTATCAACAAGTTTGGCTTCTCGCTGGACAATTAATATGGCAGAAACGGTGATGGTATCGTTGCAGTACCCCGAGATAAACCAACAAGAATTGTCAAAAAAACTAAACCGAAAATACCAGAGTCAAGTGAGTGCAGAGTTACAGAGAGCTGCATTTCACGATGTGAAAAAGGCAATTGATTATTGTACAAATGAGTTACTGAAGATATGATCGTTTTTTTTCTAAAGCTTTTTTTAGCGCATATAATGGGAGATTTTCTATTTCAACCCCGTGGTTGGGTAGAAAAGAGAAAGTATAACGTAGGTTATCTGTTACTCCATATAGCAGTGCATACTGTACTGCTAGCCATACTTTTTATAAAGGAACTTTCGGTGCATTGGCAAGCTTTGTTATTTGTAATATGTTCCCATTTGGTGATTGATAGCTTTAAAATATGGATGGAACGGACATTGAATCTTAAACCATTGAGCGCCTTCCTGATTGACCAATTCTTACATATGTTGGTACTCGCGGGACTTACCATCTTTGTTTTTGGCTTTCCGTCCGACTGGATCCCACAATTACTTTCGGTCAAGACAATGCTCTATGTCATTGCTTTTTTACTGACAACTTGTGTAAGTCCTATTTTGCTGAATGTCTTTTTTAGTCGGTGGAAGCAAGAAAAGGAGATGCAAACAAAAGAAGTAAACTCGCTTGTTGATGCTGGAATGCTTATCGGTATTATGGAGCGGTTACTTATTGTATTTTTTATTCAGATCAGTTTCTTATCGGGGGTTGGTTTTTTGCTTGCCGCAAAATCAATTTTTAGGTTTGGTGATCTTGCTAATGCAAAAGATACCAAATTTACGGAGTATGTCTTGCTTGGTACGCTAGCCAGCTTTATGTTGGCAATCGTTATTGGCTATGGCTTATTGTTGAGTTTAAAACACTTGACTTAGCGGTGTTGTTTATTTCCCTAATAACGTTAAGAGATCTTCTTTACTTAAATCATTCTGCGCTGTCTTATCGCTTTTAATCAGGTCTTGTGCTAACATTCGTTTGCGCTGTTGC
Source organism: Sphingobacterium psychroaquaticum (assembly GCF_004421025.1). Classification (NCBI taxonomy): domain Bacteria; kingdom Pseudomonadati; phylum Bacteroidota; class Sphingobacteriia; order Sphingobacteriales; family Sphingobacteriaceae; genus Sphingobacterium; species Sphingobacterium psychroaquaticum. The sequence goes on from NZ_CP038029.1 coordinate 1,872,987, forward strand.
AAACGCATCATTTTTTCTTCGATGCTGTCCTGACAGATTAGGCGTATCGCCATGACGGGTTTGTTTTGTCCAATACGGTGTACGCGGTCAATTGCCTGATTCTCAACAGCAGGATTCCACCACGGATCGACCAGGTAAACATAGTCTGCCTCAGTTAGGTTTAATCCGACACCTCCCGCTTTCAAGCTGATTAGGAATACACGTACCGCATCGTTAGATTTGAAATTATTTACTTTTGTTCCGCGATCGTTACTTTGTCCCGTAAGATACTCAAAGCCTATATTGCGAGTCTGTAATGCTTCTTTAATAATGTCAAGCATTTCTACAAACTGGGAGAAGATCAGGATTTTATGCTCTGTTACTTTGTTTTCAATTTCTGATAGGAGAACTTCTACCTTAGCGGCATGCTCTCCTGTGTGACCTTCCTTTAGTAAGCGTGGAGAATTGCAGATTTGCCGCAATTTTGTCAGACCCGCTAGTACATGGATCCGTTGCTCCCGTACCTCTTGTTCGTCTCTTTCAGCCACAAAGGAACGGAGTTCCTCTTCTAATTCATTGTAAAGAGCGCGTTGTTGTTCTTCCATCTCGCAATAAAGTACGATTTCGGTCTTTTCCGGTAATTCTTTAGCTACTTGCTTTTTGGTGCGACGTAATACAAATGGAGCTATTTTTTCGAAAAGTTCTTTTGCTCTTTTATTATCGCCAAAACGATCGATAGGAATAGCGTACGTATTTTTAAAATAGAGCTTGCTCCCTAGTAATCCAGGACAGCAAAAAGACATTTGCCCGTAAATATCAAAGGTATTGTTCTCGATCGGTGTTCCTGTCATAACAATACGATTACGCGCATCAAGAAGCCGCAATGCTTTGTAGCGTTCTGCATTGGGATTTTTAATAGCCTGCGACTCATCAACGAATATATAATCGAAAGATGCTTTTTTCCAATGGTCAATATCCGAAAGGATAGTTCCATAGCTGGTTAATATAACGTCGTGTTCTTTGCCTGATAATAGGTTTTTGTTGCGTTTTTCTCCGTGGTAAGTCAGACTTTTTAGATCAGGTGCAAATTTGCGTATTTCTTCCTGCCAGTTGAATAGTAAAGACGTTGGAACAACAATGAGGTGCGTTCGTGCACCGTTTCTTTCTCGTAGGTATAAAATAAAAGCAATAATTTGAAGGGTTTTTCCAAGCCCCATATCGTCGGCTAAGCAGCCACCAAAATTGCGATTATCTAGAAAAGCCAACCAATTAAGTCCTTCTTGTTGGTAAGTCCGTAAGGTGGCTTTAAGGCCTAGGGGAGTTGGTACATTGGGTCTTTTCTTGGCTTTTGAAAAATCCTTTTGTAAAAGCGTGAGTTCATTGCGTGCTTCGTTTAGAAACACATCCTTTTCAAAAAGCGTAGCTAAATCAGAAAAACCGATTTTCGGGATCTTAAATAGTTCCTTGTCCACTTCAAAGATTCGAAAGTACTGTTCAATTTTTTGTAGCCATTCATCCGGTAACATCCCGTGCGAACCATCGCCAAGCTCTACAAACTTACGTTTGTGTCGGATAGCCTTCATCAATTGTCGCATGGAAGCTTTTTGTTTTCCAAATTTTACGCGAAGATCGGCATTGAACCAATCCTCTCCACTAAGTATTTGAATATCAATTTTGGCTCGATTCGGATTTAGATTATTATTTTCTATGCTATCGAATCCCAAAATAGTAATACCTTCATGTTGCCAATCCTCAAACGCATTCAAGAACCAATCGTCTTCGAAAAATTTATCTTTATGGAGGTAGAAATATGTAATCTCTTTTCGTTGCTCTTCAAAATCGGGATGTTGTTTGAGCACTGTCTTTAAGAGTTTTGCTTCGGCATCCAAATGACGTGCCACATGGACTGTATTACCATTAGCATCTGTCTGGTACAGCTCTTTTCTCGAATATACAGGAACCTCTAAGCGACTATACTTCATAACAGGGGTGATGCCGATAAAGTTTCCTTCTTGCTCTAAATAAATAATCGGCTGTGGAGCTGTTTGTTCCCTAGTTTTTTCTGCAGCAGTTGTCGCGGCTATAATGTAGCTGTAATGTACCTGTACATAGTGCTCTAATGGTGCCAATATATTGGTCGAAAACTCCTCATACTTGGATGGATGGATAAGTAGTTTTTCGTGATTACTTTTAAAGAACTTGATTACACGTAATACTGCGGCATTAGGCAGTAAGTGAAAGGTGTCATTATAGAAAATAAAGCAACCATATCGAATAGCTACCTCTGTAAACGAGAAATGCTCGTCAGCAAGCACTAATTCTCCTGTAACTTCATAAAAGGGCTCTTTTTGAAAAACGGATAGCTTTATGTATGCATTCGCATCAATAAGTTTTATTGGAACTAATGTGCGTGCTGTTATTTTTTCTGAAATGTTCCGATTGTGGTGATATACCTCCAGTTGCAACGGGTTGGCAACTAGAGATCGTAGAAGATTGTAATCCATTTCTTCGTCTGTTTCACCATATTGGTTTTGAAGTGTCGCTATCGCCGTGAAAAATTTAACTTCCTGATGGTTGTTGCTTTTCCATATATGGGTAGATACGTCTAATGGATTAATCGGATTCTTCAATGTGCCATTTTGAGTTCGCTCGGCAGACATTACCTGGCAATACAGTTGGTTATAGTAGCGGTGTCGCCCAATTACAAGGATCGATTGCGGGGTAGAGGAGGCTTGACGTTCCTCCTTCGGTGCAAGCAATGTTTGCTTGAATAGAGGGTAATCTATTGGAAGCAATTCTTTGATGCTTGGACTGATTATGATTTGTCCTGTTTCCCATGTTAAGGAGAAAAATGCATCCAAGTTTGACTCTTGATCGAGACCATATTTTTTAGCACTTGGCAGCATCAATCGATGCCGGGTGACATGATCGAAGAACGGACGATAAAGCGTACTTTCCATAACACAGAAAAGCGCTTGTGCTGCATGCTCGCAAAGCTTATTGCCATCGTGCGCGCAAGTGCAAGAAACCACAATACCGTCGGTATTCTGAACAATTGTTACCGAAGGGATAGAGTCTGATGTAGCATTAGATAGAGGTTGTTTAACCGTGTTGCCGCGACTGAAAATACCTCGATCGATTGTTAAATCTGTCGCTGTAAAATACTGGTACTCTTTTGTGTCGAGAAACAGGGCCGATTGAACATGGACCAGCAAAGCATAACGGTTTATGTTTGCAAAGTTCATGTTTTTCAGCTCGTAGCTGCCTAAATTGTTTCTCATTTATATTCTTTCGCTGTCTTTTGCAAACATAGATAAATCTCGTGTATATGCTATTATCTCTGTTAAAAAAGAGGAGTCTTGTGGGTGTTGTGCTCTTATGATATTTTGCTTCTTTCTGAAGAAAGCCTATCTTTGTATGCGAAATGAAATTCTTGAACAGCATATTACGCCTTCCATTTTTCAGTACTTATTATCGTTCGGTATGTGCTCGGACTGGCTATGCCTATGTTTTTGAACAAGAATATCGAAATTGACATTTTGAATTAAAAATATACAGCATATCCAAAGCCCGGGCAGTCATGTCCGGGCTTTTTTTGTGCCCTAAAACGGGGGCAGCAAAACTCTGAATTAATTTTAGAACTATTTGGTCTCTTGGCTAGCTCCGTTGTACAGGCATTGAATGCGCCAGAAGCGAGGAGTCGTTGTGGTGGTAAATGAAATAGAAACAAATAATATAACAAGAAAATGAATGCATTAGAAAGGTTACAGGAAAATGTAGAGATTATGCTCCCACAACAAGGTTTGGAGCTAAAACTAAAAGAGAATCGTCCGCTCACGATTAAACTGGGGTTTGATCCGACTGCGCCTGATTTACATTTGGGACATGCCGTGGTGCTCAAAAAGCTGAAGCAATTTCAAGATTTGGGTCATCAGGTTGTGATTTTAGTAGGGAGCTTTACCGCACGTATTGGCGATCCCACGGGGAAAAACAAAAGTCGCAAACCCCTTACTACCCAAGAGGTGACCTACAATGCTGAGACTTATATCAACCAATTATCGAAAGTGATTGATGTCGCTCAAGCGAAAATCGTCTTTAACTCCGATTGGTTAGATACATTATCCTTTTCGGATGTTATTCAACTACTATCAAAGGTTACGGTGGCCCAGTTGATGCATCGGCACGACTTCAATAAGCGTTTTACCGAGAACACACCTATTGCGATGCATGAGTTGGTGTACCCGGTTTTACAAGGTTATGATTCGGTGCAGATAAACGCTGATATTGAAATGGGCGGAACGGATCAGTTATTTAACTGCACGATGGGACGACAGCTTCAGGAGGTAATGGGAGTGGACGGACAGGTCGTGATGTGTATGCCGTTATTAAAAGGGCTTGATGGAAAGGAGAAGATGAGCAAGTCCTTAAACAATATTATCGGGTTAACAGACGAACCGAATGATATGTATGGTAAGATGATGTCTGTACCTGATACCCTGTTGGAAGAATATTTGGATCTAACTACGGATTTCTCCGAGGCAGAGAAGCAGGGTATTAAACAGCAGTTGACTGATGGTGTAAATCCGATGCTCGTCAAGCAGATGATCGCAGAAAACATCATTAAGCAGTACCATAGTTTGGATGCAGCTACAACCGCAGCTGATTTTTTTAGGACACAGTTTCAGAATAAACAATTCGAGTCGAAAAGCTTTTTGTCAACGGCATGGCGTGATTTAACAGTCAATGCTACTGCGATTGCGCTGGTTGATCTCTGCGTGCAGCTAAAGCCCTCATTGAGCAAATCTGCCATCCGTCGACTGATCCAAGAAGGAGCTGTTCAGCTGGATGGGGTTAAAATGGCTGATGCAGATTTCCTCATTCCTGTCGGTAAAGAGGTACGGGTGAAAATGGGGAAACGCGATTTTTTCGAATTAGTAGGATAGGGCTTATGTTTTTAAACGAGTTAATGGCTGACGACCATTGGCTCGTTTGTATAAACCTTGCTTAACCAGTCGAATAATGGTTCCTGTATATAGCTTTTCTTTAGTTGGTTTTTGTCAACGCGAAGCATAATGTCCTCGAACGGTCTGGAAACAACGGCGTCGTCGCGATTTGAAAATATGCTGACAATGAGTTCGCGCGTAACGTCGATATACATGATATTATTGAAACCGGTGGATTCACCGGAATGAAAGCAATAGAGGTTGCCAAGTTTGTCTTGGTAGTAGAAGAGCCCCATGCTATATCGAATTTGTCCTATCACTCGTATGCTGTTTTTCAGAAACCATGGTTTGAAAGAAGCATCGGATAGGTAGGTCTTACCAATATGTCGTGCCCATTGGTGGAAATCGTTGCTGGAAAAATAAACGCCCCCATCACCTTTGGTGGCACTTGTTATACTCTGATCGGCAAAATGAAAGACGCTTCCTTCGGGGTGATAACCGTACGCACGATCAGGAATGGATGCGTTAGCTTGATATATTAATGCATCCGTTAAGCCGATAGGTGTAAATATATGGTTTTTAACAAATTGAGGGTAAGGCAATCCAGAGACCTGTTCTATGATAAGGGCAAGGAGACAGTATCCCGTGTTACTGTATCGAAACTTCGTTCCAGGCGTAAAGTACAGGGAGTCGGTTGTTTCGAGATAAGGTAAAATATCGGCATCTAGTATTTGTTCACGCTGTGTCGCTGGTAACAGGTTCTCATAATCCAAGATACCGGAGCTATGCTGGAGCAATTGCGCGATGGTAATTTGCTGCACACGAGAAGGTAGCTTTGGGAAGTATTTACCAATGGTTTGATTTAATGTTATTTTTCTTGTCTCGATGAGCTTATAGAGGCTAAAGGCCGTTACGTGCTTACTGATTGATGCCATCCGAAAGTGACTTTTGGCTTCGATTGCTGTCTGATTATCTAAAGCCGTAACCCCACGTTGTTCGCTATAGATCGTTGTTCCTTTTTCTGTTGCAAGAGCGGAAAGTCCGGGTCCCTCTTTTTGAACAAGTGACTCGATTACAAGATCAACTTCCAATGGTTTAAACGGGCGTTGTGCGCTTAGCTTTTGCATCCAGAAACAGCAGATAAGGAGTAAAAAACTATTTTGCTTCATCTTTGATGATCTGTAATTTAAATGGAATTTTTTCTACGGGGTAATCTAACTTGTCGGTAGTGACACCACTGATCTTAAGCAGTACGTCAAAACCTTCATACACCTCTCCGAATACGGTGTAGTCTCCGTCTAAACGTGGAAGACCTCCATTTTTGAGGTATTCTGCTCGCTGCTCTGCTGTAAATTCGTGGTTTTTCTTCCGACTAAGTTCATTGAGCTCTTGTTCGGTAACGGGTTTACCGACCACAAAGTAGATTTGGTTTAAGAAAGAGGATTTTGACGGGTTGTTGTCACGGCCGGCACCTAGTACACCCATCTTATGAAAAGCCCGTGCATCAAATTCGGGCGCTAAGCGAGGCTTTCCTTGCGCCGGATCAGCTGCTTCACGCTTCTCAATATCAATATCATGCTCACCACCTTGAACCACAAAATTCTTGATGACACGATTGAATAGTGCGTCTTTATATACATCCGTTTTTATCGCGTTGAGTATGAGGTCTCGGTGCTGGGGTGTGTAATCATACAGTTGAACTTTAAAAACGCCATAAGGCGTCTCAAAGGATAAGCGGTATGTTTGCGCTTGGAGACCAATTGTACAGATAAATAGCGTTAGTAAGAGCAATATTTTCTTCATGTCGGGTTTTGTTAAAACACTGTTTGAAGAGCTAAATTACTTTTTTTTTGCCACTAATTGTTACCTACATTGCGATATTCATTGGGCGTCATACCTACTCGATTTTTAAACAATCGGCTAAAATGTTGCGGGTACTTAAAACCTAATTCATACGCAATTTCGTTTATGGTCTTGTCGCCGGATTGAATTTTGGTCTTTGCGATATCGGTGGTTTTGTTTTGGATATAATCCTGAGCCGATTTACCTGTTTCCTTTTTTATTAGGTCGCCAAAATAATTAGCGGACAAATGCAGCTCATCAGCGAAGTAGGCTACCGTTGGCAAGCCAATGGTGTACGGGTTTTCAGAATTAAAGTATGTATTTAAGAGCTGTTCGAATTTTTCTAAAATTCCTTTGTTTGCGTTTTCCCGTGTGATGAATTGACGATCATAGAAGCGTTCACAATAGTTTAAGAAAAGCTCGATGTTGGATGCGATAAGTTTCTTGCTGTGTTTATCGATGGAATGACTCAGCTCATATTCGATTTTAGCAAAGCAATCGAAGACGATTTTTCGTTCTTCGGCAGACAGATGAAGCGCTTCGTTTGTGTTATAGCTAAAAAAATGGTAATCATCCATGAGGTTGGCTAGCGCAGTACCTTTAATCAGGTCCGGATGGAAAACTAGGCCGTATCCCTTTGGTTGGTACAGGTCAACTTTGTTTTCAACATCAATCACTTGCCCAGGAGAAATAAAGACTAAGGTGCCTTCTTCATAGTCATAGTAGTTACATCCGTACTTAAGGTCACCACACTTAATATCTTTAACAAAAATACAATATAGACCAAAGGTCATACGAGATCCCGTGCGTTCATGCGCTTTTGAAAAGTCGATAACGCTCACTAATGGGTTCAATGTCTCGTGATTATTGAAAACATTGTATTGATGAATCGTATCGAATGTATATGCTTTTTCCATTTCCGCTTTCCTTTGTTTAATACAAACTTAAACATTCTTTGATTATCAAACTATTACTGTAGAACGTATCCGTAAAGATGGTAGTAAAATCAGTAATTTGTATACCAATATGCAGGGAACGAATTAAGAACTTTGTTTATGTAGTAGTTGTTTAACGAAACGAATCTTTAACGAACATAAAAGGAATGAAAGTATTGAAATATTTTAGTGCATGTGCATGGAGTTTGACTAGTTGTGTTATGCTGCATGCGCAGGAACAACAAAACACGATCGTGTTGGCTCAGCAAGGAAGTTTTGCGGTTGGAGGTCGTGTGCTTCAGGCGGAGGGAACATTCGATTTAAGTGATGCCATGAATCCCCAAGGACAAACTTTTCATGGTGACCATGCTTATGTTTTTTATCAAATGCCGAAGCAGGCACATCGTTTACCCTTAGTTTTCCTACATGGCGCCGGTCAATCGAAGAAAACCTGGGAGTCGACTCCCGACGGACGTGAGGGGTTTCAGAATATTTTTCTGAAGCGTGGTTTTGGGGTTTACCTTTTGGATCAACCCCGACGTGGAGCTGCTGGCAAGAGTATGGTTGGTACGACGATCACGCCAATTGCGGATGAACAGTTTTGGTTTACACAATTTAGAATTGGTAATTATCCGGACTTTTTCCCTAATGTTCAGTTCCCTAAAGATAAAGATGCGTTGATACAGTTCTTTCGTCAGATGACGCCAAACACAGGTAGTTTTGATGGCGTTGTTGTTACCGATGCACTATCGGAACTTTTTACGAAAGTTGGTGACGGCATTTTGGTTACACACTCTCAAGGCGGAGGACCTGGTTGGTCTACGGCGATGAGGAATGAGCATGTCAAAGCGATTGTGGCATACGAACCCTACAGTGGCTTTGTTTTTCCTGAAGGTGAAGCGCCCGCACCAATAGCCTCTACAGGGTTGTTTGGAGCATTAAAAGGGGGAGAGGTTCCTAAGGCTGATTTTTTGAAGCTTACAAAGATTCCAATTGTTATATATTATGGCGATAATATCGCATCTACATCGAGCACCGTTTGGAATATGGACCATTGGCGATCCGGATTAGAGATGGCAAAGTTATGGGCGGCAACTATCAATAAATATGGTGGCGATGCAACGGTGGTTCATTTACCTGAAGTAGGGATAAAGGGGAATACGCATTTTCCATTTTCGGACTTAAATAATAAGGAGGTAGCGGATCATTTGTGGGGATGGTTGAATCGGAAAGGTTTGGTGCAAGATGTGGCTGTTGGAGATATGGCTGATCTCGAAAAGCAACAGGTGATAAAACTTTCTAAACAAAAGTGGCAATGGATGGCCGATAAGAATACGGCGCTGTTGGACCATCTGTTTGATGCGGCGTCAGTTTTTGTCCATATGGGAGGATCATGGGGTAAGGAGCAGGAGTTGCAGGTTATTAAAAGTGGTGGTATTTGGTATAAAAAAGCGGATGTGCATGAGGTATCGGTGCATATTATGGATCAAACAGCTGTCGTGTTAAATCGTATTGATCTGTTGGCTGTTGTTGGGGGGAATGAGGTAACAAATCCATTTATAGTAACTGAGGTATACGTGAAAAAAGGCGCAGAATGGAAGCTCGGCTCTTTGTATTTCACGAAGGTGTCTGTCCCTGTGCGTAGTAACCCGTAGTTTGTAAATTGTAATTCTTGTGATATGAGTAAAATATATGGAATATTGATGGCGCCTTTGTTTGTAATGGGGTGCAGTGAAAAATCAACAACAATGCAGAATGAGGTCGAGTTAATCTTTCCTAAAGGGGATAAGATCACCAATGATAATTTTACAGGCGCTGTTTACCTGCATAATATGGTAGTCGCGGATAGCAGCAACCAGAATGCGGTTGGTTCGGTTACCTTTGAACCGGGCGCACGGACGAAGTGGCATTCGCATCCTGCGGGACAGATTATTATTGCGATTGATGGAGTTGGTTACTACCAAGAGGAAGGACAGCCTAAAGTCATTGTACGTAAAGGGGAGGTCGTTAAATGTCCGGCCGATATTCCGCATTGGCATGGGGCTAGTGCGGAAGAGAAGTTTGTGCAAGTTGCGATTACAGGACGTGAGAAAGGTGAAACTGTTTGGTTGCATGCAGTGACAGATGAGGAGTACCATAAATAGGAAAGCGTATCCTCTTTAGAGCCTGGAGAGTCTGTTAATTTTTGTTAATCCGTGATTTGGGTTATTCTTTCCGTAATCCGGGTAGTTTTATTGCAATGCTACTGACGATCTTTGTATCAATAAGTTAAACCGATAGGAATAGCACCTATCATAAAAATTTAATGATGATGAGAAAGTATGTTTATATGTTAGTGATTTCTTTGGGTTTAGTGGCTGTTGTGGGGTTTACAACAAAACAGTTGGCTTGCAAGAAGTGTACAAAATCGAGTATTGAAGCAGGACTTCAGCAGGAGCAGATTGGTTCGGATAAAATTATAGGGTTGGGCTTGCTTCAAGTTCTCACGGCTGATACCTTAACAAGTGATCTTCATGTTGCAAATATTCAGCTTGAGGAAGGAAGTTATTTGCATTGGCAAACGATGCCTGGTGGTCGGGTAATTATCGTGACGGAAGGTGAAGGGTTTTATCAGTCGAAAGGAAAGGATGTTGTTCGAATTAAGAAGGGCGATACGATTGAAACATTCCCGGGATTATATCACTGGGTGGGTGCAACGCCGGAATCGGGATTGGAATTCATTAGCGTAACTTCTAAGAAATCTGATGCATTGATCAAGTGGCATGAAACAGTCACAGAGAAGGAGTACCGTGCAGCTATAGATCTCGCTGAAGCATCCTAATGTTGGCGTGGTTTTTAGCGTGAAAGTCGTATCCATTTTTTGGATACGACTTTTTGTTTAGTCCTTAGCTACCGCTTGTGGTATACTTCTGCAAAAGGTACGCGATAGCGCTCTCCCCATATTCCTTCATTTCCTTTACGTATGCCGCATGAGATAATCATATTTATTTCTGCCCCTCGTGGTAATTGCAGTAGTTTTTTAACGCGACCGCTATCAAAACCTTCTAAAGGGCAAGTGTCTAGCCCTTCGTTAGCCATGGCGATCATAAAGGTTTGTGCGGCGAGTGCGCATGTCTTATGTACAACGACACGCACGTCTGCTTCAGTCACTTGACGAACAATAGGGCGGAAGAGGCTTATTGTCGTTAACAGGATGTTGCGAAAGAAACCGAGTATGCCAAAAAAGCGACTGTAGAGCGTTGGCATTAACTTACCATAATAGATTTCACGGTCTTTGATGCGGCGCTGTTGTCGTTCGGGTGGACTGTTTCGCGCTATATTGCCGCGCTCAAATTCGAGTACGGCATGGGCTCGTCTGCGGTGTAGATCCTGACGGGTAACGAAGACGACGAGTTCGGGCGCAGTTGAAATTGCTTTTTGATCAAGACAGGGTTTAATGAACTTTTCGAGCAGATCGGGATCTGTAATGTGGTAAAACTCCCACAATTGCATGTTGGAGCTGTTGGGCGCGAGTGTTGCGAGCTCAAGGCAATGCTTAACTTTTTGGGTATCGATACCTTTTTCTTTGTCGTAAACGCGTACGGATCGCCGATGATGGAGTGCTTCTTCTAAAGTCATATAGGTTTAACCTTTTTATGGAGTTTTTGTTATTTACTTATTCTTCTTCGTGTTTTTTATATGCTGTTCGTAAAAGGTAGAACTAGCGAGTACGACTGACGTTTCTATTTGCCGAAACGGGATATTCCAGTACTTGCGCAACAACTGTTCCTTTTCGGTGTATGATACTTGCTGGAAGCCATTTTTGAGGTAAAAGTTTATGGCCCAAGAAGCATCGGCCCAGGTTCCAATTAAAATTGGATTTTGGGTAAGGGTAGACAGGTGTTTTAATAAAGTACCTCCAATTCCTTGGTTACGCACTACAGTTCGGATATAAGCGTGACGAATTAAAGTTACATCACCTCTGTGCTGAATGCCCATCACGCCGAGAATGCGACCGTCCTGATGGTAGCACCAAAATTCGACTCCTTCCAAGATTTGTTCATGGAGCTCCTTTTCTGTCATGTAGGGATCTTTCCATCTGTCCGCGGGGATAATGCCTTTATATGCTACGGAAGCATCGTTTATGATCTCGTAAATATCCTTAAAATCGGATGGCTGACTTTTTAGTATCATTGTTATAAACCTTTAATCGTCTACTTTTTGCTTGACTTTGAGGAACAAAAGTACAGCGCTGAAATAGTATTGCTTTTTACATATGTTGAGAATAATTTTATTTTCGGAGCCGCCGTATCCTGCTAAGCTGTGTCGGGGTGATGCCGAGATGGCAAGCAATGTCTTGTAGAGCAACATGTTTCTCAATGGCAGGGTGACTTTTTAGTAGCTTCTCATAGCGTACCTGTGCTTCTTCCATAACGATGGATATTTCCCTTTCTTCTTTTGCAATGATCCAGTTTTTCTCAAGATAATGAATATAAAATAGTTTGAGGTCATCCACCTGAAAAAGGAGCTCTCTAAACGGTCTATAGGGTAAGCTGAGTAGTGTACAATCGGTTACTGCCTTTATGGTGAACTTGGAAGGTTCATGTAAGATACAGGAAACAGTTGATGCAATAAAATCATTGTTCGTTGCGATATTTTTTGTGTATTTCTTTCCGCGATCATCCGTGATATATGCGATAACATATCCGGTGTGTAGAAAACAAAACTGACGTGCCACAAAGCCTTGCTGTACCAAGACTTCATTTTTCTTTACGTGGATTACTGTAGCTAGGGCTAAAAGCTTCTCCAAGGAACACTCTGAAATTGGAGAATATGAGGCTATCTTTTCCCTAAATTTTTGTTGCAAAGTTTCGTACATAACAATAAATAAGGCAATCTACGTATTTATATCAATTCTCTTATTCGATAAAGCGAATAGCGATTGTTTTTCTATACGAGATGCCTAATTTAGTCTACTGCTTTTTTGGTTGATGCTCTTGCTCGCGTCTCTTTTCTTGCTTCGGTTACAACTGTTCTATAAGTTGTTGCATATCTATTCTGTTCATATAGTTGGTGTCAACAAACCGGTATGTAATAGTGCCATTTGGGTCTAACACGAAAATAGCAGGGGTGGGTAGTTCATTCGTGTTGTTCTTGTTGTATTCTGATAGGTCAATTCCTAAATTACGATATGCTGGAATTACGAAGTCTTGAAGCTCAAATGAGATGCCCAGCTGCTTAGCTAAAGCATTGTTTTTGTCTGTCACTAGCTCAAAGTCTAGATGGTGGTTATTCTTTAATTCTTCATTATAATAAGAGGTTTGTGGGGAGATGGCCACCAGTGTTGCATTTCTATCGGTGATTTGTTTTAGATTGTCTTGTAACGTTTTCAATTCGATATTGCAATAGGGACACCAGCTGCCTCGGAAAAAAGCAATAATTACTTTCCCTCTTTTTAGCAGCTCTTTTAACGATACGTTTTTGTCATTTGTATTTGGCAAGCTGAAGTCAGGAAACTTGTCTCCTGTTTTGATCGCATGGTCTTCAATGCTTAGTGTTTTCAAGTCTGCAATGGATTTTGCGAATACTTCTAAGATTTCTCTCGGAAGTTGCTGTGCCAAGTTTTCATTTAATTCCTCAATCTGTTGGGCTATTTTTTTCATATTTTGAATACTTTTTTGCAAAGTTTTAAAAGTAAACTCAGAATCACAATACCGCATATAATTGTCCCTATGGGATAAAAAAGTCAATTTTACGAAAAGGTAGGAGGGAGCGATAAAAGAAGTTATTTGTCTCTCGATATTTCTTGCTGGTACGGTTCGTGGGAAAGGATTGTTCCGATTGCGAGGTATATAAGTGGGGGAAATAGTAGTGAATTATTAGATTGTGGATCGAACCCGAGGGTACTCATCCCTCTCAAACGCAAAAAATCCCTCATCTTTCGATGAAGGATTTTTCTGCGGAGAGTGAGGGATTCGAACCCCCGGACCTGTGACAGTCAACAGTTTTCAAGACTGCCGCATTCGACCACTCTGCCAACTCTCCGCCACAAAAGTAGAAATTCTGAGCTGATCTGCAAAACATATTTGTGCATCGAGGCATTAGGCTTTGAAAATGAGGAAGATTAATTTTTAAAAGGCTTAAATATTTCTTTTAAAACCGCCATTAAACAGCATTTAACCTAGTAAATTGTTCGTGAAACGCATTTTTATTCCGGTTTGAAAGTTGTTAATTGTCTTAAAAATTTCCTTTAAAGTGGCTTTTTCTATTTTTGTCAGACTACTTATTCGGATATAGTTGTCTGCTTCGCTTTTTTCCACCATAATCTGATTTGCCTGATTTCGTAGACGCAGCGCCATCAGGTAGTAATAGGATTGATGTAATTCATCATATTGTGCTTGCTTAAACACTTCAAGCTTCACTAACGCCTGAAGTCGCTCGCCTGTATTTTCTTGATAGATACGATTTTTAAGTGCATAGACACGGACCAGGTCGACAATTGGGGTCATCGCTTTCTTGATATTGAATACTGCTTCCTTACCAATAGTTTGTGTTTTGATCGTATTAAAGAATGTTAAAGGGGGCTCATACTGCAAAGCATTCTTGGCAATGTAAGCGAAAAAGCGATCGTTTGGCTTCTGTAGCTCCTCATTGAGGAAAATTTTAAGATCATCGATTATGCCTTGGTCTCCATAGAGAAGGCGACAATCAAAGAAGGTCGAAAACTTAATGGCGTTTTCAGGAACTGTTTCTTCGATCCATTGCTTATAGTTCCTTTTCCAGTGGGAGAGAGAATGTGTCCAATCGGGGTTGCTGGCCATATAACCACCTGTGCAATAAACGAAACCAATATCGTTTAGGTAATCAGAAACCTTGGTCGCAAAATCAAGAAAATACGCCCGGACGGTTTCCCGCTGTTCATTGGCTTTGTCTTCATAGATAATGGCATTATCTTGGTCTGTCTTTAAAGTCTGCTCTTTGCGACCCTCACTACCTGTCACCATATAGACAAATTTGGCCGGTGGGGGGCCGACTTCTTGGATCACCTTTTCGATCACCTTAACGGCAATAGTATCAGCGATGGTCGTAATGACCTGATTGGTTATTTCGGCATGTACGCCGCGCCCCAGGAGCTGGTTGATGATTTCGGGGACATACTGCCATTTTTGACGTAATTCGTCAATTGTCTCCGCTAATTTTACGGATTGAATAAAGACCAACGGAGATTGACCTTGTTCACTCAAAAGTCGATTACGACTTAAAAAACCAACGTAATCACCATTTTTTTCAACCAAGAGATAGCGTGTTTTTGTACGAAACATCATAAGGACAGCTTCATAAAGATAGGCCTGATGGGATATGCTAACGATTGGATTGTCCATTACCTCTGCGATACGAGTTTGTGGATTCATTTGAGCCGCGATTACTTTATCACGCAGGGTGATATCGGTTGCGTAACCAATAATATGTCCTTCTGTATCCTTTATAAAGAGGCAGCTGACCCTCTTTTGTGCCATAAGCTGCGCAGCTTCAAAAATTGGAGTATTCAGCGGGCAGGCTACAATATCTTTATAAATGATGCCGTCTATTCGACGAGAGTATAGTTGTTCGGCTGCGATGTAGCTGGCCTCAAAGGATGCCGGTGCTTTTACGAAGTGGGAAAATTCATCATTTAACATGCGCGCACCGTAATCGGAGGTGTAGAATTGAAAAAAATCCTCATTCGAATTACACAATTCAAGAAACTCTTTGCTTGGCAATTTATAAACGACAGTTCCTTTTTTTGCCATAACTGATTTCAAGGCCTTTGTTCGATTGAGCAATACCGAGATTCCTCCGAAACAATACGCCTCGCTATGACGTTCTATCATCCGTCGATTTTCGGAACCGTCAAAAAAGAAAGTTTCATATTCTCCTTTACTGATGATGTCGACTCCTGCCATCTCTGTTACACCTTGCCGATAGGCAAGTGTATCTTTACTGTAGGTAACTTTTGTAAGTGCTTCTGCTAAACTATATAGTAAACTGTCGGGTAAACGGTCATAAGGTTTGGTTTTTCGGAGAAGATCAACTAATGAATGCATAAATTGAAGATTAAGGAATAACTTTGTCAACCGACTTAAAGGTGAATTTTTTGTTGAATTTTTCGTTTTGCTCTACGATATCTCGTTCTGTTATGGTGTGGTTGTTGTACAGGTGAAGGTAGCATCTTGCAGCAGCTTCAGCATCATAAATAGCATTGTGTAACCCCGTAGCAGCGCTCGAAAAGAGATGTGTATAAAGTTGGTCTAAACGAAGATAATCGGATTGTCGACGGATCGCGTATATCGCGCTTTTGAGCATAGTACAAAAAAATAGAGACTCAAGAAAGGGATTTTTTAACTTGCATTGTGTATATGCCGCTACAAGAACTTGGATATCAAGTTCCACAAAATGCCCAATAATTAAAGGATTGAACTTTTTTAAATCATGAGCGAATTTTCGAAGAATATCTTTTCGACGTTCCCCATTTTTCTTTAAGAAATCAAGGGTAATGCCATGTATTTTCTCAGATTCTGGAGAGATGGCAATATCGGATTCGTAAATGTAATAATTGCAGCGCTTAACTTCTTCCTGCTGTGGATTAACAACGATCCATGCGAGTTGAATGACCTGTGGCCAGTTAGTCGTGTCATTATATGGACGATCCCAACGAAGCGGAAGTCCCGTTGTTTCGGTATCTATAAAGAGTAGGTTTTGTTCCAAGAGGTTAAATGTATAATTACGAAACTAAAACTAGTAAAATTTATATACATCTACTATGTTTGGCCGTCAAAAAAGCTAAAGGACGGAAGCAAGTTTCTTGAGCCCTTCTTCAAGCTCATCATTCGTTAGCGCCGCAAAACCTAAACGAAAACCATAAGTCACACCATCTGAACCATATTGCTTCATTCCCGCAATTTTTACGCCTTTATCTATCAGTTGACGACTGAGTCGTGTCCAATCAATTTGTTTTTTTGGTACGATCCAAAAGGCTAATCCACCTTCGGGAACTTGATAGGTTATTTTATCACGTAGATAGGTTTCTAATAATCGTACGGTATAATCTCTCTTTTCTTTATAATGTGATGTGGCCTTTTTGATATGGCGTTTTAACGTGCCATCTTTCATTAACTGAAGTATGGCTTGCTCCATAATACTGTCACTCTGTACATCAATTAGTTTGCGAAGCGCAATGATTTTGGACATTAAAGCCGCATCGTTGGTTGCTAAATAACCGGTGCGCAACGCGGGGGCAACGACTTTACTTAAAGTTCCAATGTAGATGTAGTTCCTCAAATTAGAATCACTAGCGAGGGGCATGATCGGTCTATAACCATAATGAAATTCATTATCATAGTCATCTTCAATTATAGTAAAACTATAACTATTGGATAACTTTACTAGCGCTAAGCGACGTTGTAAACTCAACGGTACAGTGGTGGGATATTGACGATGCGGAGTGGTGTAGACCGCTTTGATCTTTGTGCCATTTTTCAGAAGTGTTGCGAGCTTATCTACCTGTAGTCCTTTTTCGTCGACAGGTATCGGTATTAGCGTAACACCAACGTGAGCCAAAGTCTGCCATGCAGGACTGTATCCCGGATCTTCCACAACGACACAGTCTCCTTTTTTGAACATACATTGTGCAGCTAAGTAAATTGCCATTTGACTGCCACGTGTAACGCATAGCATTTCTTCTTTTAGATGCATGCCCCGCTGATGGTTCAGCATTTGTGTTAACGCCGACCTAAATTCGGGATCGCCTTGCGCATTTCCGTAACGCAACATTTGCCATTTTCCTTGACGCGTAAAAATCTGGCGGTAAGCACGAGCTAACTCTGCGCTCGGGGCTATCTTGCTGTCTGGGTTCCCATCATCAAAAATAAGGTAAGGAATTGTCTCTTTTCTATCTTCCGCTGGTGTAGAGTGAGGAGCCCGCGGTATCGTAGTAGGTTTCTCCTTCATGGAGATATCGGCAATAAAGGTGCCTTTACGTTCCTCGCTACGCAGCCAGCCTTCGTAATGTAATACATTGAGTGCCTCTACAATCGTGTTCCGGTTTACAGACAATAATTGCGATAGTGGACGGCTACCAGGTAAAGGGTCGCCAGCTTTAAGGCGACCAGATTGTATGGCCGCAACAATGGCATCGGCAATCTGAAGGTATAAAGCTTTGCTCGATTGAGGTTCTAAGGTGATTTCTAATTTCCAAGGTCGTAACATCTGGACTGCTTTATTGTTGTTTATTTGTATTGCAAAGATAGTCCAATGAGGGTAGAATAGTGGTGGCAGTTCTTATTTTTAGTCATACGTGTGTAAGGTCGAGGCGAGAAGTGATGTTTAAGATACATTCTGGTACGATAAGAGCGGACTGGATCAGCTATTTTTTTTACAAACTGTACCAGCATGCATGGGGTGATAATAGCTTAAATCCATTACATTTGAATAAATTTTATAATGGACTTTAATAAACAACCTACGCTGACGGGAAATAAAGTTGTGCTTGAACCGCTGCTTGCGGACGACTTTGAATCTTTATATGCTGTCGCTTCAG
This sequence comes from Sphingobacterium psychroaquaticum, assembly GCF_004421025.1. Lineage (NCBI taxonomy): Bacteria > Pseudomonadati > Bacteroidota > Sphingobacteriia > Sphingobacteriales > Sphingobacteriaceae > Sphingobacterium > Sphingobacterium psychroaquaticum. The sequence goes on from NZ_CP038029.1 coordinate 1,891,241, forward strand.
ACCCGCTGATATGGGAACAACATCCCAATAAAGACAGGTGGCAAGCGTCTGTTTTTCGTAACTTCTTTACTGGAGCACTAGCGAGTAATGGGGCTTTCAAAGTGCTGGATAAGGATAGTGGCGCGGTGTTGGGAAGTAGTCGGTTTTATAATTACGATGAAGAAACGGATAGTATATTTATTGGGTATACGTTTTATGGTTTAAAATCATGGGGTAAAGGTATAAATCAGGAAGTTAAAACGCTGATGTTAAACTATGCATTTAGGTTTGTGTCCGCTGTGTATTTCCATGTTGGTGCAGAGAACAAGCGTTCGCAAATCGCTATGGAGAGACTTTCTGCAAAAAAGATTAAAGAGGAAGTTGTTGCCTATTTCGGTGAGGCTTCACGGCTTAATTTTGTATATCAGATCGAAAAAGAGGACTGGGAAAATAGACCGATGTAAAAGAGAGAGAGAATGAATATTGCAGATTTTTTAATTAGTGACAAGAGTGAAATCCCTTTAGCGGATGTGGTGTTAAGTGCTGAAAACAGGAATGCAATAACACAATTGATTAAGGAAAATCAATATGTAGCAGAATTGCAGCAATACGGGCTTCCTGTAAACAATAAGGTGTTACTATACGGGAGTTCAGGCTGTGGTAAAACGACAACAGCGAAAGCAATCGCTCATGCTTTGGGTAAGCCTTTGTTTATTTTGAATTTAAGCCAGATTGTTTCGGCTCGAATAGGTGAGACCTCCCAGAATTTAAAAGCTGTTTTCGACAAAGCGGCACGAGATCGCGCCATTTTATTTCTAGATGAATTTGATCAGATCGGGAAAGCGCGTGGGAGTGATGATAAAGATGTTGGGGAAATGAGGCGCCTGGTAAATACACTGATACAGCTTATAGATTATTTCCCAGAAAAAGCTTTATTAATCTGTGCGACCAATCACGTAGAAATTATCGATCACGCCTTACTGCGACGGTTTCAGGTTAAAATTACTTACAGCATGCCTGGTGAGGTTGAATTGGACCAATATTATGACGACTTGTTGCAGACTTTTCCGCAGGATATGCAGTATATCGATCGGACGTATAATATATCCTATGCAGAGGCGAAGGATAAGGCATTTACGCAGCTGAAAAAGAAACTTATTGATCGTTTAGATAACGTTTCTGAACTGATTGGTTAATATCTAGTAATGGTTTATATTTTGTGATGAAATCGGGAGTGTTTTGTTTACGGAGCAAAACAAGTGTACGGGAATACTTGTTATGGTAAGTAGGTGCATTAGCAGAAGTTAACGCACGTTTTACTAAATAAAAGAATCATGAATAAAACAATAGGCATAATTGCAGGTAGCTTACGAAAAGAATCATTCTCAAAGAAAGTCGCCAATTTACTCCTTGAGATGGCACCTAAAGGCTTTTCGTTTAAGATTATTTCGATAGCTGATTTAGATATGTACAACCAAGATTTTGATGACCACGACAGGGTTCCTGAGTCTTTTATTGTGTTTCGTTCGGCTATACGTGGAGTGGATGGGGTTATCTTTGTGACACCGGAGTATAATCGGTCGGTGCCAGCCGTGCTAAAAAATGCCGTTGATGTCGGTTCCCGACCCTATGGTAAAAGTGTATGGGATGGCAAACCAGCAGCCGTATTTAGTAATGCTCCAGGTAATCTTTCTGGTTTTGGTGCAAATCATCATTTAAGGCAAAGTTTGGTCTTTCTCAATATGCCAACCATGCAACAACCAGAAGTGTATTTAGCCAATATACATCAGTGTATAGACCAAGCCGGTAATATTACAGATAAACGTGTGGTGGACTATTTGAAGGGAGCTGTGGATGCTTACATCACTTGGTTTAAAGAAATTGTAGCGTAATTAAAAGGGGTTGATCTAAATGACGCAACCCCTCTTCTTTATCTATTTAACGTGTATCCCACGGTCCATTCAATAAAATCTGCTTTACCTTTATGGGCCTTAATAGACACACCGGCATTTAAGTTTTTATAGACGTAATAGCGCGCTCCAGCTCGAAGAAAAATTCGTTGAATTTCTCCATTAAACTCTTGTTTGTGTACGTAATAGCCTACGTTACCATTAAGAACGAGGTCGTTATTGAGCACATGCACGAGGTAGAAGGATGGCCCACCTGATAGTTTTGCACTCAGTTTCCCTTTTTCATCGCCAGCTATATCATCGTTATTGCCAGACGCAGAGTAAAACACGTCGAAACCTCCTCCCATACGCCATTTGTGAGAAACATGCTTACTCACATAGGTACTAAAAGTAGATTTAAAAAAGCGACGATCACGGTCTCGCTCGATCTGCTTCCAGCCAACGCCATAGTTTAGGTGTATATATAATTTATCTGTGTACGCTTTTATATCATGCTTATCGGGTAGAACGGAGCCGCCTCCAGGTTGGTAGGTCAGGGAAGCCGTTAATGGAAATAGGTTCACTCCTTTATTCGGTAGCTTTAATGCACCATTAGAAAAATGGTGGAAGGCCAAACCTACTCCTGTGCGCCATTCCGGTGTGAGTTTATACTGTGCCCGAATGCCTAGATCGATATAGACATTGTTTTTAGCTCCGATAACAAGGTTCAAGGGGTTTGTTTCCTCATCATACGGTCTAAAATTACCTGATATTCCCAGCCCTATGCGGTAATCGAACTCCCATTTTTTATTATGAAGGTTTCCAAATGGCGTTTGTACAAAACCATAAATGGCATAAGGACTACCCAATATTTCCGTGTTGAAAGTACTACTATAAAAACCAATCCCGTAAATGGGGTTGTTATAGAGTTTAAAGTATTGATCATCCGACTTTTGAATCTTCCAACCCACTTTCAGGTTTACACCATTATAGTACGCGCTCTGAAAGGTCGTATTTTTGACCTCTTTTGAGGCGAGGATACCCCCATTTTCTACTTCAATTTCGATGATCAAAGGGTTTCGGACAGGGGTGTTCCGTATTGTGCTGTCCACTTGTGCGGTAGCCTGTTGTAAAAAAATAAAGGTTGTACAAATACTAAATAGTAATTTTTTCGACGTAAAGATGTAATATTCCATAAATTTGGCCACAAAAATACCAAAATTTTAAGAGAGTGTCTGTCTTCATAGTGCATGATTTTAGTCACATTCTCTATTGCATAACAACAAAAACCTCCGGTATGTTTAATTTTTTGATGATTGCATTTTGTCTACTTGCCGGTTACTTGGTAAGGCGCTTTAAATTAGTGCCATCGGATAGCTATAAAGCCATTAATACATGGGTAATTTATATTGGATTACCAGCTACAGCATTTAAGTATCTGCCTACTTTAGCATGGGACAATACCTTGTTGGTTGCGGTGGTTGCGCCGATGCTCATTCTTTTGGGCTCTGTGATGTTTGTCAAGGTTTTGGGGCGTTTTTTGCGCTTGTCTAAACGGACCGCGCACACGCTCATGCTTGTCTCTGGATTGAGTAACACCTCCTTTGTCGGCTTTCCGCTTGTAGCGAGTTATTTCGGCGAGGATCAGGTACGTTGGGCGATTATCTGTGATCAAGTTACTTTTATGCTTCTTTCTACTGTAGGTATTGTTATTGCACTACGGGGCGGACTAGGTCCAAGAGGGGCGATTTCTTTTCGGCCTATAGCGAAACGCGTTTTTTCTTTTCCTCCCTTGATCGGCTGTTTACTCGCACTCTCTATACCTCGCTTCATAAATATAGACACGCTGTCGCCCTTCTTCCATCAATTGGCATCGACGGTTTCTCCATTGGCACTTTTTTCTATTGGCATGCAAATGAGCTTTACATTTTATCGATCCGAAGTGGTAACCATGTCTTTATCGTTATGCTATAAGCTTCTTTTAGGGCCAGCACTCCTTGTTCTTCTTTTTTATTTACTAGATCTAAAAGGAGATGTCGTACGTATTACCGCGTTTGAAATGGCTATGCCCAGTTTGGTGGCCACGAGTATGGTATTGCAAGAATTTAAACTGAATGTTAAGCTCGGAAATGCTATTATTGGGGTCAGTATCATTTTAGGCTTATTGACCACTTGGGGCTTTTTTGTACTTACGCAAACGTTTTTGTAACTAATTTATTGCAAAACTATCTTAGTGTACTTTTAACATTATAATTTCTATATTTAACCACAATTTATAAAGTCTAGATTAATGAGTATAAACTTAGTAAAAAAGGGGAGTTTGGCTTTTGCCTTGTTAGCGACCTCTTTTTTGGCTACCGGCCAGCAGAAACATGCACGTTATGTACAGAAATTAACGGGTACAGATTTAGAGTTCTCCATGGAAGCGATTCCGGGTGGAGAGTTTGCTATGGGAAGTGCGAAATCGGCAAAACAAGATGAAAAACCTGTTCATAAAGTTAAAATCAGCCCCTTCTGGATGAGTACCTTTGAGGTTACTTGGAACTTATACGAACCTTTTGTCTATAAGGATCTCGAAGTAACGAAAACAACAGATGGAAAAGTAAGTGATAAGGTCGATGCAGTGACACGACCGACTAAACCGTATCTGGATATGACTTTCGGTATGGGAAAAGAGGGGCACCCGGCTTTAGCGATGACTCACTATAATGCTATTCAGTTTTGTAAGTGGCTTTATGTGCGTACCGGAGTATTCTATCGTCTTCCAACGGAAGCGGAATGGGAATATGCTTGTCGTGCTGGATCAACTTCGGAATACTATTTCGGTGAAGATGCTACGAAGTTAAACGATTATGCTTGGCTTTCAGAAAATAGTAACGGTCAAACATCAGTTGTAGGTAAGAAAAAACCAAATGCCTGGGGTTTATATGATATGCTCGGGAACGTTGCCGAATGGACTTTTGATCAGTACAAAGAGGATTTCTATAAACAATTTGAAGGTAAAGTAGCAGATAACCCTGTTTCAGTACCAACCTCGCTTTACCCGCATAGTGTGCGTGGTGGGTCTTTTGAGAGCAAGCCCGCAGACCTTAGATCGGCTTCGCGTTTGGCGTCTGATCCTTTTTGGAAACAATTGGATCCACAGATCCCTAAATCTAATTGGTGGTTTCCTGAAGCCCCATTTGTAGGACTCCGTTTAGTCCGTCCGGCAAAAGCGCCTTCACACGAGGAAATTATGGCTTATTATGATAAAGCACCGATTAAAGATTTTTAGTAAACTATCTAAACCTAACATAAGTACAATGGAAAGCTTAAAAAGAAGAGAATTTATTAAGGCCAGTTCGGCCGTAGCTGGCGCGACAGTGCTGGCGGCATCGCCCGTAAGCAGTGTTTTTGCAGCTGGTTCTGACGTAATCAAGATTGCATTAATTGGTTGTGGCGGTCGTGGTACAGGGGCAACTTTTGATGCTTTTGCTTCCGGGCAAAATATCAAGTTGGTAGCTATGGCTGATGCTTTTAAAGATAATCTAGATTCAACGTATAACACATTAAAAGAAAAATTTGGAGATAAAGTTGATGTTCCAGATAGCCGTAAGTATGTAGGCTTTGATGGTTATAAAGAAGCTATTAAAGATGCGGATGTCGTGTTGTTAACGACGCCTCCGGGTTTCCGCCCTCAACATTTTGAAGAAGCGGTGAAGCAAGGAAAACACGTCTTCATGGAGAAGGCTGTGGCGGTAGATATCCCGGGTGTACGTCGTGTATTGGCTGCTGCGGAAATCGCGAAGTCGAAAAAGTTAAATGTTGTAGTTGGCTTGCAACGTCGTTACCAGACGAACTATAGAGAGGGAATCAAACGCATTCATGATGGTGCTATTGGGGATGTGGTTTCTGGACAAGTATATTGGAATAGTGGCGGTGTGTGGGTGCGCCCGCGTAAACCGGGACAAACGGAGATGGAATACCAAATGCGTAACTGGTATTATTTCAACTGGTTATGTGGGGATCATATCGTGGAACAGCACGTCCATAATATTGATATCGCAAACTGGGTTAAAGGTAAATATCCGGTTTCAATCCAGGGAACGGGTAGTCGTGCGCACAGAACGGCGAAGGAATACGGCGAGATTTATGATAACTTCGCAATTGAGCTTACCTACGATGATGGTTCAGTAGTTTATAGTCAATGTCGTCACTTCGAAGGGATTTCGAATCGTGTTGATGAAACATTCCAAGGTACAAAAGGACGTGTATATCTATCGGCTGGTAATCAAGCGGTATTATGGGATGCCAAAGGAAACGAAATTTACAGACATGACCCGAAAGGAAATCCTAATGCGTATCAACAAGAGCATAAGGAGCTTTTTGAAGCGATTGCTAAAGGAGAATATAAGTTCAACGATGCAGAGTATGGTGCATACAGTACATTAACTGGTGTTATTGGACGCATTGCATGTTATACAGGTAAAGTAATTAAGTGGGATAAAGCGTTGGAATCTACTGTCGACTTAATGCCGACAACATACGCATGGGATGCGATGCCAAAGATTTTACCTAATGCAGCGGGAGAGTACCCAGTTCCAATGCCAGGCAAAAATACGGAACTTTATATCTAGGCTTTGATAAGACTATTTTTGATATATAGTTTTTTGTGTTTAGGTTGTTGTGCTTTTGCGCAACAACCTAAATACCTTTTGGAGGGTAGGGCTCAAGGAACGACTTATAGGATTATTTATCAACATCCTACAGCGGTTGTCCAGAAACAAGATATCGATAGTATATTACACGCTATCGATTTATCGATGTCTATATACAAAAAAGAGTCTTTGATTTCTTCCTTTAATAAGGCAACGACCCGCGAGATAGAAATGGATGGGATGATGCGTGATGTTGTGCGTCGCTCGTTCGATATAAATAAGCAATCTAAAGGGATGTTTGATCTTACCGTAAAGCCATTAGTCTCCTTGTGGGGTTTTGGGCCTGAACGTATTCGCCAATGGCCGACACAAGGGCAGATTGATAGTGTGATGGAATTTGTTGGGATGGATAAATTAAAGGTCAAAGGAAAGCGATTGCTGAAAAAGAGGAACGAAGTATCGATTGATGTGAATGGTATTGCACAAGGATATTCCGTAGATGTATTAGCTCGTTTTCTGGATAAACAACATGTAACGAGTTATATGGTGGAGTTGGGCGGAGAGATCAAAACCAAAGGTCGGAAAGAAGGGGGAGAGACCTATAAAGTAGCAATAGAGCGACCGGAGGGGGATGTAGAATCATCGTTTGTGTTGAGTCTTTTTAATAAAGCTGTAACGACCTCTGGAAATTATCGAAAGGCATTTGATGTGGACGGGAAAAAGGTTCACCATCATATCAATCCATATGACGGCTATCCACTTCAAAATAATATTGCGAGTGTTACCGTGATCGCGGAGACAGCGATGGATGCCGATGCATATGACAACGTATTTATGGCACTCCCTGTTGCGGAAGGATTGAAGTTAGCTAATTCCATTAGAAACCTCGAGTTATATATCATCTATAAGGAAGGTGATCTCTTTCGGGAGGCATTTTCGACCGGTTTTAAAAAATATATTCAAGAGTAACCAAGTTTATAAACAAATATGAAACGATCAGATTTTATTAAAAATGGGGCCGCATTGTTGGGAAGTACAGTTTTGTTAAATAACCAGACTATGGCAAATGAGCAATTGACAAAAAACGCAACAAATGCGACGTTTAAACTAGATTATGCACCACATCAAGGCATGTTTTCTGCAACAGCAGGAAAAAATTTCTTAGATGAGATTAAGTATATGTATGACCTAGGCTTTCGTAGCATTGAAGATAACGGTATGCCGGGGCGTTCGGTAGAAGACCAAACAAAGGTTGGCGAACTGCTCGCGAAATTAGGTATGCGTATGGGCGTCTTTGTTGTTCCTAAAGGAGGAAATGGTGCGAATACATTGGCTGCAGGAAAGAAAGAGCATGTTGATATTTTTCTAAATGGTATTCGTCAGTCAATCGAAATAGCGAAGCGTGTCAATGCGAAGTGGATTACTGTTGTGCCGGGGGATTATCAACGTAACCTTCCTATCGGTGTACAGACAGCTAATGTTATTGAAGGATTAAAGCGCGGTGCTGAACTCTTAGAACCACATGGTGTTACCATGGTGTTGGAGCCTTTAAGTGATACGCCGGATCTATTTTTGCGTTATACCGATCAAACGTACGAAATATGTAAGGCGGTGGGAAGTCCATCATGTAAGATCCTTTACGATGCATACCACCAACAAAAGAATGAAGGTAATCTTATTAATCTAATGAATTTGTGTTGGAGCGAGATTGCATATGTACAGGTCGGTGATAATCCGGGTCGTCGAGAACCAACGACAGGAGAAATCAATTATAAAAATGTCTTTAAGTGGTTAAAAGAGAAAGGGTACACCGGTATTGTAGGTATGGAGCACGGTATGTCTAAATCAGGTGTAGAAGGAGAAAAGGCTTTGGTTGCAGCGTATCGTGAAGTGGATAACTTTTAAACGCAAACCAATTTAGGAAACAAAAATTTTTTTATTTAGTGAGAAGTAGATATATTTATCTCTTATAAACCTATAATCTAATGTCAGTATCAATAAGATTCAAACTATCATTTATGATGTTTCTCGAATTTTTTATTTGGGGAGCATGGTTCGTAACATTGGGAACGTTCCTGATTCAAAATTTGAAAGCTTCTCAGTACGAGATTGCTAATGTGTTTTCAACACAGTCTTTGGGAGCTATTATAGCGCCTTTTATCATTGGAATGATTGCTGATAGATACTTCAATGCAGAACGTATCTTAGGTATTTTGCATATAGTTGGAGCTTTTTTAATGTTCCAAATGTATAATACCAGTGATGTGACCGTCTTTTATCCGTATGTGTTGAGCTACATGATTCTTTTTATGCCAACGTTATCTCTGGTAAACTCGGTATCTTTCCGTCAGCTTACGAACCCTGAAAAGCAGTTCTCAAGTATTCGTGTATGGGGAACAATAGGTTGGATCATTGCCGGATTAACGATTAGTTTCCTAGGCTGGGATTCTGCTGAAGGAGCTGCTGTAGGCGCATTGAAAAACACTTTTTTGATGGCATCTATCGCATCCTTGATTTTAGGATTATTTTCGTTTATCCTTCCTAAAACACCTCCGGTGAAGGTTACTGCAGATGAGAAGCCATCTTTTGCTTCTATGATAGGTCTGGATGCCATTAAGCTGTTGAAGGACAAAAATTACCTTATTTTCTTTGTTTCTTCGATTCTAATCTGTATTCCACTTGCTTTCTATTACCAAAATGCGAATTCGTTTTTAGTGGAAATTGGCTTGACAAATGCAACAGGAAAGATGGCGATAGGTCAGGTGTCTGAAGCGGTTTTCTTGCTCCTTCTTCCTGTTTTATTTGTACGTTTTGGTTTCAAGAAAACGATTATGATTGGTATGTTGGCCTGGGTAGTACGTTATTTATTGTTTGCGTACGGAAATGCTAGTGACTTATCTTTCATGCTTATTTTAGGTATTGCTTTACACGGTATCTGTTATGATTTCTTTTTTGTATCAGGACAGATTTATACGGATAGCAAAGCTGGTGTTAAATACAAAAGTGCAGCACAAGGACTTATTACGTTAGCAACCTACGGTATCGGACAACTGATCGGTTTCTGGGTAGCCGGGTATATCGGTGAGAAGTATCAAGATATTAAAGCAACAGATGTAGCAGCCTTCTGGCAACAGACATGGATTGTACCTGCGGGTATTGCTTTTGTTGTATTGATTATTTTCTTGGTTTTGTTTAAAGACGAGAAAGTAGAAACAAAAAGTGTAAACGATTAAAACAAACTAAACTAATATAGAAGAGATATGGCAGATAATGTTTATGATGCAATTGTTATTGGATCTGGAATAAGTGGGGGGTGGGCAGCCAAAGAGCTGACTGAGAAAGGGCTAAAAACAATTATGTTAGAGCGTGGTCGCAATGTTGAACACGTAAAAGATTACCACGCAAATAAAAACACGTGGGAGTACGAGCACCGTGGTGGTCGTACCAAACAAATGGAGGCTGATTATCCCGTACTTAAGCGGGACTATCCATTGAATGAGAAAAACCTTGATTTTTGGGTGAATGAAAAAGAAAGCCCATATACCGAGACAAAACGTTTCGACTGGTTTCGTGGATACCATGTTGGTGGTAGATCCTTAATGTGGGGCCGTCAGAGCTACCGTTTTTCGGATTTAGATTTTGAAGCAAATGCTAAAGATGGACACGGTACGGATTGGCCTATTCGCTACGCGGATATGGCACCTTGGTATAGCTACGCGGAAAAATGGGCTGGTATTTCTGGTAACAGAGATGGGCTAGCTGTATTGCCTGATGGTGATTTTCTACCTGCGATGGATTTCAACGTGGTAGAAAAAGATCTAGCTGCCCGCTTGAAACAAGAGTATGGAGGTAAACGTCACTTTATCATGGGGCGGACAGCAAATATTACAAAACCACACCACGGCCGTATTAACTGTCAGTATCAAAATCAATGTTGGTTAGGTTGTAACTTCGGTGGATATTTCAGTACACAATCTTCGACATTGCCTCCTGCAGTGGCTACTGGAAACTTGACACTTCGTCCGTTTTCTATCGTGACGAAAATTATCTATGATAAGGATACACAAAAGGCAAAAGGAGTAGAGATTGTTGATGCAGAAACAAATAAGACCTATGAGTTCTTTGCAAAAGTAATTTTTGTTTGTGCTTCTGCCTTTAACTCCACATGGGTATTGATGAACTCAGCAACTGATGTTTGGGAAGGTGGATTGGGAAGTAGTTCAGGTGAGCTGGGCCACAACGCAATGGATCACCATTTCCGCTTAGGGGCTGGAGGCCGTGTGGAAGGTTACGAAGATAAATATATCTTTGGACGTCGTCCAACAGGTTTATATGTGCCACGTTTTGTAAATGTTGAAGGAGATACCAAGAAACGAGATTATGTTCGCGGTTTTGGTTATCAAGGGGCAGCAAGTCGTGGACGCTGGCAAGGTGAGGTCGCTGAAATGAGTGTTGGAGGCGACTGGAAGGACGCTATGCTTGAGGCAGGTGATTGGTCTATTGGTTTTACCGCTTTCGGTGAGATTTTACCTTATCACGAAAACCGTATCTTCTTGGATAAAGACAAAAAAGATAAATGGGGCTTGCCTGTGTTATCCATGGATATGGAAATCAAGGATAACGAAAAGAAAATGCGCGTCGATATGACGGCAGAGATGAAAGAGATGTTAGAGAAGATTGGTGTGAAGGATGTGTATACGTTTGAAAATGAATATGGTTTCGGACAAGGTATCCACGAGATGGGAACGGCACGTATGGGAACGGATCCGAAAAATTCGGTATTAAATAAACATAACCAGGTTTGGGATGCAAAGAATGTTTTTGTGACCGATGGTGCTGCGATGGCATCGGGAGCTTGTGTAAACCCGTCCCTTACCTATATGGCTATGACGGCACGTGCAGTAAACTTTGCTGTTGAAGAACTTAAAAAAGGTAACCTTTAATAACCAGCTATAATTATGAAAGAAACAGATAACTCCAGAAGAAGTTTTATTAAGCATGCAGCGTTGGCTGCCGCCGGTTTCATGATTGTTCCGCGCCATGTATTGGGTGGTCCGGGGTTTGTTGCGCCAAGTGACAAACTTATGATTGCTGGCATTGGTGTGGGGGGTAAAGGACAAAGTGATATTGCCTCTTTCCATAAGAGCGGAAAAGCTGAAATTGCTTTTCTCTGTGATGTAGACGACCGTAGAGCAGCGGGATCCGTAAAATCTTTCCCGAAAGCGAAGTACTATCGCGATTATCGTGAAATGTTGGATAAAGAGCATAAGCATATCGACGCTGTGTCGGTATCTTCTCCGGATCATAACCACGCTATCCAAGCACTTGCGGCGATGCAATTAGGTAAGCATGTTTATGTACAGAAACCTTTGACTCACGATGTGTGGGAGGCTCGCGTTTTAACGGAAGCTGCAAAAAAATACAAGGTAGTAACGCAAATGGGGAATCAAGGGGCGTCCAATGATGGCCCTCGTGAGATAAAGGAATGGTATGAAGCGGGTTTGATTGGTGATGTACATACGGTTTATTGTTGGACAGACCGTCCGGTATGGCCTTCAGGTATTCCATGGCCGAAACAAACGGCCGAGGTGCCAAAAGAACTGGATTGGGATTTGTGGTTGGGAACAGCTCCGAACAAAGATTATATCGAGAAATTAGTGCCTTTTAACTGGCGTGGATGGTGGGATTATGGTACAGGAGCATTAGGAGATATGGGGTGTCACTTACTGGAAGTACCATTTAGTACGTTAGGCCTGAAGTATCTACAGGACGTGCAAGCAAGTGTAGGAACGGTGTATGCAGATGAGTTCAAACGTGCTTATTATCCGGAAAGCTGTCCGCCATCGAGCCACGTAACAATGACATTTCCTAAGACGCCAAAAACACAAGGACCAGTAACACTTCATTGGATGGATGGTGGTATTCAGCCTGCAAGACCAGATGAGTTAGAACCAAATGAAGTGTTTGGCGATGGTGGAAATGGTATTTTGTTAATTGGTACGAAGGGCAAGATTCTTGCGGATACCTACGGCGATAATGCACGTCTGTTACCTACGAGCCGTAAAGCAAATGTCGCACAGAAATATGCACGCGTAGAAGGCAAAGCAAATGGACATTATGGACAGTGGGTGGAAGCTGCGATCGCTGGTTATGGTAAAAAAGAGGTGAGTGCACCTTTTGAAATATCTGGACCGTTGACGGAGGCTCTATTAATGGCTAATTTAGCTATTCGCGGTGCTGATTTACGTATCGATGGTAAGTATCCTGGACGAAATCTTAAATTGTTATGGGATAATAACCAGATGAAAGTGACTAACTTTGATATAGTCAACCAATTTGTGAAACGCCAGTACCGTAGTGGCTGGGAGGTTAATTATACGATTTAAAAGTATTTAAAATGAATAGAAGAGAAGCAATTCAACGTGTCGCCATGCTTGTTGGTGGTTCGGTAATCGGTGCAAACTTGTTTCTAGAAGGATGTACACGATCGGCATCTAAAGATGTAGCGGCGTTGTTTGATAAGACAAATACAGACTTATTGGGAGATCTAGCAGAGGCTATTTTACCTAAAACGTCGACTCCAGGAGCAAAAGAAGCAGGTGTTGGTGAATTTATACCAGTGATGATTCGCGATTGTTATACGCCACAAGATCAGAAAGCTTTCTTAGAAGGTTTTGCCGGTTTGGATGAACGCGCGAAGAAAGAGTTTGGAAAGAAATTTCAAGAATTATCGAAAGATGAAAAACTGAAATTTGTGAATGCTTACGATAAAGAAGCGAAAGAGTTTCAAAAGACACGTGGTGAGAAACAAGATGCACTTTATGCTGAGGCTGAAAAAGCTGGAAAGAAAAAAGAAGATGTTGAGCAATTGCCAAATCACTTTTTCCAGATGTTTAAGCAACTTACCCTTACGGGCTTCTTTACTTCCGAAGTTGGTATGACACAAGCTTTACGGTATGTAAAGATTCCTGGCAGATACGATGGTAATTTCCCGTATAAAAAAGGTGATCGTGCTTTCGCATAAGCTTTACATGATGTAAATATTAAAAAAGGAGGCCTCTAGGCCTCCTTTTTTAATAAAGTCTATCGCTCTATTTCCATTAGAAAAACGGTTCGATCTTCTTTTGTAATGGCAAAATTAATTATGCTATCACTTATATGTTGTCTGATTTGAACAGCTTGTCCCAAACGCAATTCTTTAATATAATTGACATTGATCGCGTGAAATGGTTTCTCCAGTACCATCTCGCTATCTAGTGTGTCTAAGCACCAGTCCGTGTATTTTACATTATTTACGTGGTTTACAATATCTAAATCCGATAGCTTAGTTTCATAGGCGAAACTGTGGTCGTAATGTGTGGTGGCGTCAATACGTTTGTAGGGGAGACGTGTAGCTGTTTTTTCTTTTAGGACAATGTCTGGATCGATCTCCTTGTTCAGCTGTTCGGATTTTCGCTCTTTGGTGTTAAAGACGGCCCAAAAGCTTGTTACACCAATCATCTTTTTTCCGTTTACCGATACTTCGAATTCACGTGTGGATCGGTTACCCTGAAAATCATGTATCCATGTCTGCACCTCTATTTTACTTAAAAAGCGGGGTAATTTTTCGATTTCAAATCTGATTCGACTGAGTACCCAGGATTGGTGTGCTTTTGCCATTTCTAAGTAACCAAAGCCCAACTCTTCTGCATGATCGGCAGCCGTAAGTTGAAGCATGTTGCTTAAAGCACTATATTTTAGTAGTCCATTGGCGTAGCAGTGTGTGAAGTCGAGCGTAAATGATTTCGTATATATTGCTTGCTGCATAGTTTCTATCTTAAAGATTATGGTTCTCTATTTATTTTGTTTGATACTGGACATTCTGATTCTATTCTGTGAATATAACAGTATTGTAAATAATTTGTTGTTATCTATGAAAATTCAGTAACTAAATTTATATTTAACTATCGATGATTCGAGATATAGTATTTGAACGTCAACTTAAATTTACGCACTATGATAGGACAGATTATTGAGAAGGAGCATATCCAGGATTTTAAAATTATTCCAGCAGATGTAGATCGGTCATTGGTACTGCATGACATCCTTACCGCAGCACAACGTCTTGGAAATGAGTTTAAGTCAAAAACGACGATTGTCTTCCAGACGGAAGATGGACCAAAAAGGGTAGAGACCACGGTTTGGTCATTAACAGAAAACTACGTACAGATTAAAAATGGCGTATTGATTCCCTTAAAGGCAATAATTGAAGTGTCACTATAGAGAATTTTAGTATTAATGTGAAGGTAGGAATAGAAATATTTCTACCTTTTTTTGTGAGATCGAGGTCTACTTTTCCTTTTTTTAAGGATTTTCTGTTACAAATTAGGCTACAAAATACCTAGCCTACGTTAAATAAAACGTAGGTGCCGTGTTTTTTTTCCAAAAAAGCGAGAAATATCGGTTCGTACCGTTAACTTCGCTTAAATTTGAGAAATAGCCTTTTGATAGAGTGCCATACCAAACCAAAAATGCTTTCACTTGTTACGTCACTCGCCAAAGAAGGGGGCAAGAGCTCGTATACGCTAACGCCAAAATAATCGGCTATTTTGTACACTTGATCGACCTTAACCTTGGTTTCGTTTCGTTCGATTTTCGAATAAGCAGCTTGCGACATATCGAGCATAAAGGCTACCGCCTCTTGCGAAATTCTCAAACTTTCTCTTTTCTGTCTGATGTAAATACCAATTTCTGCCTGTGCCATTTGTAATAAAGTAACTTAGTCGGATAATACAAAGCTAAGAATATTACCTGAAGTTATAAAATATATGAGCAATAATACTATAAGTTTTACTATACAACTTTTAGTTGTACCCCTAGTTTGCTATTATATCGTTTTTTGTGGTGTACTATTAAAGATAAAACATCATGGAAAAGAAATTTGAAAACGTAGAATTAACAGCATTGACAATCGAAGAGCAAACGCAGATCAATGGTGGTGGCGAAGTAAGAGAAAATGAAAAACAAAAAAATCTAGTTGATTTTATTTGGTCATTGGTTACAGGTTAAATAAAAAGCGATAATACTTCCTTAAAGGAATTTGGACGTACAATAAACGCTAGAAGGCCGCCGAATAAAAAGGCGTACAGGTGAAGATATACGTTTTGACTGGTTGTTTTACGAACGCGAGTTAGTAGAAACAGTATAAGAAGTAGGGAGAGCCAGTTGAAGAAAAAATTGCCTACGAATGGAAGTACAAAGCTGCTTACAGTTTCTGTAGGAAAAAAAAGACCTGAAAATCCGTAAAGTCCAAATGATAAACCTGATGCACCCATGGTCGTAAAAAGAAAGTTTTCTTTTTTACGAAGGGTTTGAAGAATATTTGGAATGGTAATTAACACGATATAAATTATCGGGCTTAGACATATTGATACATTCTTGCCATAAATTTGTTTTACACATTCATAGGCATCATACGTCAGTACGTAAATAGCTAATAAATTAAACAACAAATGCCACCAATTACGATGCACGAATGCAGAGGTTAACAGTGTATGCCAACGTTTACCTCTGCAAACTTCGTAAGGATGCAGTACAAGCTTGTAAAAATAGGGTTTGTAGTAGAAGCCAATTATACTACTTACAAAGATTAAAGGTACGATTATGTACGTCCAAGGCGATTCTTGGAAAGTCGGTAGAACATCAAATATTGACATGCCTATTTATTGTTGTTTTTCATCGAATTAAGATAAGTTGAAGTTTTTAAAAAACCAACCTATAGTATCTGTAGGCTGTTTTTTTGTCTTCATACTTAATCAATTTAACCCTTGTTTTTTAGTTTTTGTTTTTCAAAAAATCACAAAAGGTGAAAATGAGACAAGGGGATCATATTTCATTATTGTAATCGGTATTACAGTAATAACGCTCCTTTTATATTTATCGCTACACGGCAAGAAAAATAAAAATTAATTCATCCAGAATTCACCGGACTACCCTCGATTTTTACTACTTTTAAGGCTTTTCACGTAAACAAATTAACCTTCTCCATGAGAGCGTCAACGCTATATATATGTTTATTGTTATTGGTGGTTGCAGTCTTTGTATCGTTACCGCTTATAAAGGTACCCATTACAACAGCTGCGCGCGGCAGTATACGAGCAGCAGATGAAAATACGGCCGTTATCTCTTTAGTAGCGGGGCGAGTCGTAAAGAGTAATTTAAGCCGTAATAATCAACTTGTACAACAAGGGGATACGCTGCTTGTCGTTACCACAGAAGGTCTTCAGAACAAACAAAGCAATCAAAATCAATTATTGGGAGAAATAAAAGCACAAGTTTCAGACCTAAACCATTTGTTGGCTGGTAGGTATAATCAGATAAGTACGGGACAGTATCGGCAGGAGCTATATGCTATGCAAGGTAAAATGGCAGAAGTAGAGACGCAACTTAATCTTTCCGAACGAGAGCGGGACCGTAACAAACAGCTTTTTGAGCGAAGGGTGATCTCGCAAGCCGAATATGACAAAAGTCATTATGCGTATGAGCAAATCCGTAAACAATTCCAATCAATCCCTATACAACAAGCTGCTATTTGGCAGGGAAAGAAACAAGAACTTGAGCAACGGCTCACAACGATGCAGGGAGATATACAAGACCTCTCCATAGAAAGCCAGAACTATGTCGTGACGGCGGCGGCAACAGGACGTCTAACTAATTTTAAAGGGTTACAGGCGGGTGGTCAGGTTGTTCAAGGTCAGCATTTAGGCGATCTATCGCCGGATCATGATTTAATTGCCGAATGTTTGGTCTTACCCAAGGATATTGGTTTTATTCACCCGGGACAAGCAGTGCGCTTGCAAATGGATACCTATAATTACAATCAGTGGGGGATGGTGGAGGCCGTTGTGCTAGATATTGACCCCAACGTTTCAGTAGCCGATCAGGCGGAACCTTTCTTCAAGGTTCGTTGTCAGCTGAAACAGGATGTATTGACCCTGCGTAATGGCTATCAAGCAAAAATTGGTAAAGGAAATAGTTTTGTAGCGCGTTTTTACCTATTAGATCGTACGCTGTGGCAACTTCTGTTTGATCGCGTGGACGATTGGTTTAATCCTGCACTTGGTAATACATCAAGCAATAAATAACTCTTAAGCTAACGAACGGAATGGGCAAAAGAAATTATGCAAAGGTAAAGCAACATGACGTACGCGATTGTGGAGCCGCTTGTTTATCGTCAGTAGCCGCTTTCTATGGCCTACAGATGCCTATCGCTAAAATTAGGCAGTTATGCCATACAGACACGCGTGGAACAAATGTATTGGGAATGATCCAAGGATTAACCGCGATGGGGTTTGTGGCAAAAGGGGTAAAAGGAGGGATTACAGCTTTGAAAAGTATACCTTTACCTGCCATAGCGCACGTCGAGTTTAAAGAGAATGTTCCTCATTATGTTGTTCTTTACAACGTAGATAAACGTCAGGTGACCTATATGGATCCGGCTACCGGAAAAATAGAAAAGCTATCGATAGAAAGGTTTGATAAAGCATGGTCCGGGGCCCTGATATTGATGGAACCCAATGTATACTTTGAACAAAGGAACGAAAAGACACAGGTTTATCAACGCTTTTGGAACCTGATAAAACCACACCGATCGATCGCTTTTCAAGCACTAATCGGTGCCATATTCTATACATTGCTCGGGCTTTCGACTTCTATTTACATGGAAAAGGTAACCGATTATGTTTTGGTGGATGGCAATTTGAGATTGTTAAATCTTCTCTCTGTGATTATGATCGTTATTTTACTTTTCCAACTGTTTATAGGAGGAATGAAAAGCGTGATGGTATTGCAAACGGGGCAGCAGATTGATCGGTATTTGATTTTGGGGTATTATAAACACTTACTGAGTCTTCCTCAACGTTTTTTCGATACCATGAAGGTTGGAGAGATCATTTCTCGTGTAAATGACGCGGTAAAGATACGGGCATTCATCAACGATGCAGCAATCCAGATTGTGGTAAATATCTTTATTGTCTTTTTTTCCTTTGCTTTAATGTTTTCCTATTACTGGAAGCTAGCTTTGATAATTGCGCTGGTCATACCACTTTACTTTTTAGTGTATTGGGTAACGAACAAACTCAATAAAAAGGTAGAAAGACGAATGATGGAAGAAGGAGCTGAATTGGAGTCCCATCTTGTGGAGTCTCTGCACGCGGTGCGCACAATTAAACAATTTGGTATCGAGCAATTTGCGAATGATAAGACCGATAGTAAATTTTCCTTACTCTTAAAGACCATATACAGGTCCGTGATGAATAGTTTGTTCTCGACATCGTCTTCTGATTTTTTATCTCGTATTTTCACGATAGTTTTGATTTGGGTAGGCGCACGGTATGTTATAGATCGTATTATTACGCCGGGTGAGTTGCTTTCTTTTTATGCATTGATCGGATATTTTACAGGGCCTGTCACTCAGCTCATTGGGATGAATAAGACCGTTCAAAATGCGATGATAGCTTCGGATCGTTTGTTTGAGATTATGGATCTGGAGCGGGAAGAATCAACAAACAAACTAGATCTTACGCCCGAAGGGATGGGCGATATCGTATTTAACCAAGTTTCTTTTAGTTACGGCTCCCGTATTGAAGTTTTTAAAGCATTTTCTTGTACGTTTGAAAAGGGGAAAACAACAGCGATTGTCGGAGAAAGTGGCTCAGGAAAGACCACAATCTCCGCTTTAATCCAAAATCTCTATCCCCTCAATAGTGGAAAAATAACTATTGGTGATTATGATATCAATTACCTTTCTAATTACTCGTTGCGTAAGCTGGTTTCGGTCGTCCCCCAGCAAATTGATTTATTTTCTGGAAATATTATAGATAACATCGCTTTAGGCGAAGATTTTCCAAATCTACAGCGTATCATCGACATCACCAAAAAATTGGGAATCCTTCCGTTTATTGAAAAGCTACCAAGTGGTTTTCAGACCTACTTAGGGGAGAACGGAGCTTTGCTTTCCGGTGGGCAGAAGCAGCGCATCGCAATTGCAAGAGCTCTATATCGAAATCCTGAAGTACTCATATTGGATGAAGCGACCTCTTCGCTTGATTCTGCATCGGAGGAGGTTATACAACAAACGCTCCAGTCCTTTAGAGATGCGGGCAAAACAATGATCGTTATTGCACATCGGTTGAGCACCGTTGCTCACGCAGATTGCATCATGGTTCTTGATGCGGGCAAGATTGCAGAGCAGGGGACACACAGCGAGTTAATGAAGTATGATTCTTTGTACAAAAAAATGTGGGAGAAGCAGCTGGTAAACCTTGGTGGGTAGGTCGTTATTTCAATTTTTTTTCAAAAAAATGAAAATATAACCTGTAGTTGTGGTGAGAGTTCTGCCGGCTTCGCATCTTTGTAATGTTGAAAGCGCGTATTATAGAAACGCAAGTGTCGAAAAGGTTTGGATCTTAGTGCGTAGATGTAAACATACTCGGCCATCTAGAAGCGATTTCTTTCAAATATGATGTGATTTATTTTTATGGGTAAAAATAATTTACTTTTAAGGAGGTGTCCGTTCAACACCTCCTTTTTTATGACCATTACTGATCAGGGCAAAACGCACACAAAATCAACTAGACTTTGACACTTTTTACTTAATCTTCGCCTTACCGGATTTTTTTCTGCTATATTTTTTGATGTTTTTCTCTTTTACATACTCCAAAGCACCTTCTTTACAGTACGCTGTTAAGTAAACAGAGAATTTGTTACTGTCTTTTTTGTCGATTTCCAACTCTCTTAATACGTCGGAAACACGTTTTGGTGTGTCAAAAAAGTTTGAATATACCAGTTCATCTAGTTTACGGGCTGTCTCATTGCGGTACCCGGCCCCAGGAGGGGCTTCAAAAGGTGGTGTGAGAACAAGATCTTTTACGAAAATATCACGTGGTTGGATACCTAATGCCTGACAAATCAACAAAAAATTGCTCAGCGATGTACCTCGACCCTTTTCAACGGAAAAAATGGTCGTGATGGTTAAGCCGGTCATGGTGGCGACATCGCCTTGTGAGAACGAACGTTCTTCACGATGTTTTTTGAGAAGCTTACCAATACGAAGGAGCGTTTCTTTGTTGTAGTTTGACACAAAGCAAATAAATAGTTTTTTTGCGCAAAAATAGTAAAGGAAAATAATAATATATTAATGTGCAATTAATGTTGTGTTTTATTTTATTTTTATTTGTCTATATGTTTCTAATTGCCTATATTTGAATTAGTGGGCTATCAGAAAGTAACCAAATAATGTGCGTCTGCTATACAATGTCTTTTTACCTACGTTCAATATAATACAGTATTGTAAGCTTGAATGATAACCGATAGGGCGTAGGGGCACAATATAAACAGTGTGGTTAAACAGCTATATATAGGTAGCAGATTAAGCTCTTTGATTTATGGGATGAGTATACGAAGTGATGGAAAGAAATTACCCATGAAAGTTAGATTTATCATTGCGGTACGTGTTATAGTTCCGCTTTGGTAAGTCTTCGTATCCGAAGTCCAAGCGTATTTTAAAATACACAAGCAATACAGGACGTCCGCTGGGGGTCTTTGCTGACAATCTGTATTGTCTTGTGTTATACATGAAGGGAGTTCCTTTTTTTTGTAGTTTTTGATTTACGACTTACCCAAGCCCGGTTTCCATAAAAATCCGTCAAGAGCCCCGGGGACTATATTTTATTATACCACAAATAAATGAAGTTTACTAAAAGTCGCTTTAAATATGAATAAACAAAGAAAGCTAAAAATATTAGTATGTTTTAGTATATTTGTGATTGATAAAATCGTGACCAAAATCGTGACCAATGTCTAAGAGAAAAAAGATAACAAAAGGTACTGTTAGTTTCATTTTGAAGTCTAATAGGCTTAGTAAAGAAGGTTATGCTCCGATCTACTTGAGGTATTCCTATAAAGGTGCGCCAGCTGAATATTTTACAGGGAAATCGATATTGCCCGACAACTGGGACGATGATGATAAGCAGCCAATTTTCTTAAGTAAAGCAATTGCGAAAAAGGTTAATCCCAATATCAAGTACACTTCTTTTTGCTCAACGAATGAAGTTGTTGAAATATTATCTCTTATGAACGAGCTAGAGCTGGAGATTAAAGACATCGAATCTAAGTTAGAAGTGTTTACTAGTAAGGATATTATTAAGGGGCTTAGGCATGATCCTACGCAAGTTCAGAGTAATGATAAACCGATGCTTGTTGGCTTTATAAATGACCACCTGGAAAACCACAAAGGTAAAACGAAAAATAGTACTTTGGATGTGTATACGACAGTGAAAAATATGATTGCTGATTATGAATTATCAATAAACAGAAGCTTTAAAATAAGCGAAATTGATTACGGATACATGAAGGGTGTGGCTGAGTACATGAATAGCTTAGGATTGTTCAATTCAACAATAAACAGAAGAATAAAGCACATAAGGGGATTTATATCCAAAGCAAGGAAAATGGGCTATGATGTTAATCCTAGTTATCAAGACTTCGGATGGTCTGCGGAGGAAACTGAAGTGATGGCCCTGACCATGGATGAGCTTAAAAAAATAGAATCTTTAGACCTTTCTGGAAACAGATTATATGATCTTGTTCGTGATGTGTTTTTGTTTGCTTGCTATACTGGGTTAAGGTATTCGGATTTTAGTAAATTAAACAAGACAAACATAAAGGACGGATTCTTGCGGATGACAATAACCAAAACAAAGAATCTACAAACGGTGCCTCTTACTAAAAAAGCAAAGTGTCTGATCAAAAAGTATCATTCTAATAATTCCGATTTTGTATTCCCTATGTGTGGTGCTAGAAAATTCAATGATGTTATAAAAAAGATATGCGAATTAGCTAAGATTGATGAGGTAATCGAAAAGGTGCGTTTTAGTGGAGTAAAGGAGGTCGTAGAATATAGGCCCAAGTATCAAATGATAACTGCACACGTAGCCCGCAAAACCTTTGTAACCCTTTCTCTAGAGCTTGGCATGCAAGCAGAGGAAGTAATGAGGATCACCGGACATAAAGACTACAAGAGCTTTAAGCGCTACGTCAACATAACAGAAAAGAGGGCGAAGGTTGCTTTGTTGTCGGCGTGGGAGAAGTAAGTTTTTTACTATATTTGGGTATTCATAATTTTATTATTACAATCTGATAGCGAAAGATTTCGATACTTGACGATGTAGTGTTTGTTGTGTTGTTACGGTTTCCCGTAAAATTTGCTTCGTATTTAAATGTATTTTTGACACGAGTAAATGTTGCGAATGGGTAGTAGCAGTTACTTCAACCCCCAACCCCGATTCTTTTACAAGAGTCGGGGTTTCTTTTTGATATAGAATTTAGTTTTTCTTTTGTTTGCTAAAATTGTTTAGCTACTTTTGATAAAATATTTAGCTTTATTTTAGCAATGGCAGGTAGACCGGAAACATGGGTAGAGGATAAGAAGCAAACAGCAATTGACACAATCATTCAAAGGATATGTGAGGGGGATAGTTTGCGTTCAATTCTCATGTATGCAGATAGGGAGGTTTTACCGTCCATGGGAGTATTCCTTAAGTGGGTAGGTGAAGATCAGGAATTGGAGAAGCAGTACGCGCGCGCTATGTCGGTTAGAGCTGAGTCTATGTTTGATGAAATTATAGAAATATCAGACGAATCCAATGCGGATGTTGATTTTACCGAAGAAGGCAAAATGAGGATCGTGGGTGAAGCTGTACAGCGTAGCAGACTAAGAGTTGATACACGTAAGTGGGCTTTATCAAAGATGAATCCGAAGAAGTACGGGGATAAGGTTGATATCACCAGTGATGGTGAAAAGGTCGTAACTAACATCATTAGTCTAGGGGCAGGTGTAAAACCTCAGGAGGATGAATGATAAAGCTACTGCCAAAGCAAGAGAATGCGGTATGGTACCTACGGGATAACGTTACCAATGAGATACTGTACGGTGGTGCTGCCGGTGGTGGTAAATCAGCTTTTGGCTGTATGTGGCTTATTGAAATGTGTCAACAGTATCCAGGTACTCGTTGGCTCATGGGGCGGTCTAAGTTAAAGACCTTAAAGGAAACTACGTTAAATACGTTCTTTGATGTAGCTGCAAAACTAGGGGTTACTGGACAGTATACCTACAACGACAAGGATAGCGCTATCTATTTCCATAATGGCAGTGAGATAATCCTAAAGGACCTGTTCCTGTATCCATCTGATAAGAATTTCGATAGTCTTGGTTCACTAGAGATTACAGGGGCATTTATAGATGAATGTAACCAAATCGTTTATAAAGCATGGCAGATAGTAAAGTCCCGGATCCGATACAAGTTAAATGAGTTCGGACTAATACCAAAGCTGCTTGGAAGCTGTAACCCTGCTAAGAACTGGACATACTCTAAGTTCTACCATCCTTTCAAGAAAAAGGAATTGCCTGGTTATAGGAGGTTCATTCAAGCATTACCTACTGATAACCCACATTTACCAGATAGTTATCTAGAATCGCTTAGACAACTAGACGAGAACAGTAAACAAAGGCTTTACTACGGGAACTGGGAATATGACGATGATCCGGCCGCTCTTATCGATTTTAGAAAGATACAGGACATATACACCAACTCTTTTGTTGTAGGTGGTTCTAAGTTCATCACAGCTGATATAGCGAGGTTTGGCCGTGATAAGACAGTCATTGGTGTTTGGGATGGATTTAGGCTAGTAAAGATTGTAGAATACGGGAAAAACAGTGTGACGGAAGCGGCTGAAAGGATTAAAAACCTCGCTGATTTTTATATGATTCCGATGTCCGATGTTATTGTCGATGAAGACGGAGTGGGTGGTGGAGTAGTGGACATACTGGGATGCAATGGGTTTGTTAATAACAGCAAGCCTCTTGATAACCCAGAGACGAAGGAGCCGGAAAATTATATGAACCTAAAGAGTCAGATGTATTTCGCTCTTGCGAAGCTTATAAACGATTCAGGTCTATATGTTGAATGTGAGGATGGAAGTATAAGGGATATCATCACCCAAGAGTTAGAGCAGGTTAAGCAGCATAACATGGATAAGGATGGAAAGAAACAGGTGCTGCCTAAGGATGTAGTGAAAGAACTATTAGGACGTTCTCCCGATTATTCGGATATGATAATGATGCGGATGTGGTTTGAGTATAGATTTAAGTTTGAGTTTTCAGTTGCATAATATGGATAAAGCAAGAGTAATAATAATAACGATTCAGTTGGCCGTGTCCATATTGGTAGGCTATCTCCTTATATCCTTCATAATGATGGGGATTGATCCTAGCTACTGGGGTGTCGTTGCGCGAGTTGCGTTTTTGGTGGTTTCGGCTGCTTGTATGGTTGGATTAATAAAGTTGTCAAACAATGGCTAATTACTTTACAAAAGCTCTTGGTATAGCTCCAAGGACTGAAAAGAAGCACATCGATAACGTGCTAAACTCAATTCTCTACAGCAATTTAGTAGGATTCAACAATGTTGTTTTCTACAACTATGACCAGGAGGACTATATTAAGAAAGGGTATAAGTCTAACGCAGAGGTATACACCATTACTAATAAGATCGTAAGCAAAACTCTTGTGGCTCCCGTATATCTGTATGAGGAAAAGCCGGATACAAAGTCTTCTAAGTACCAGAAGTATAAGTTTACCAAGAAATCAAATGATCGGGTCGAAATCAATAAGCACAAGCTGTATGTAAGCAAGGCGCTGGAATTTTCTAATGGGGCTAAAGATTTACAGGCATTACTTGAAAACCCAAATCCAAAGCAATCATGGCGGGAGCTATCCGAGTTATCACGAATATTCTACTTTAACCAGGGAGAGACATTCTACTATCGTGAGACACCGGATGATTTAGATACAGCCATTGAATTGTACATAGCTCCTGCTAATCTTATGACACCTGTATATGGAGGGGGAGACGTAAACAACCCTATAGTGGGGTGGAAACTAAATCTATTGAATGGCAATGATCGGATTCTTGATGCAAAGGATGTACTGCAGATAAAAAGATCCAACCCTGAGTTTGATAGTTTTGGATCCCAAGATAGAGGGATGCCATTCTTGCAGGCAGGTCAAAAATATTTACAATTGAATGATTCAGCTTTAAAGGCCTGGATAAATAGTGAGGAAAACGAGGGAGCAAAGGGTATTTTAAGCCCAAATCACGCTGATCCTAAACTATGGCTAACACCGGACCAGGTTAAAGCTACACAAACGACATTAGATGAAAAGGTAAACGGATTTGATAACCGCAATAAGGTAATGACATCCGCTATGCCTTTGCAGTTTACAAGCATGGCGCTGAGCCCAACGGCCAACGCGGTAGTAGATGCTCTTAAATACTCAGGATTTAAGTTATCTCGATTATGGGGAGTAAGTCCTATTTTATTCGATGAAAACCCAACCTATACCAACCTATTAGAGGCAAAAGAATCGTTTGTAATTGATGTAATCATCCCGTTTCTAAACATTGAGGAAGACGCACTCAATAGATGGCTTGTAAAGCCTTTTGCCGACCGGGATAAGCGTGAATACATCCTAGACTACGATGTATCGGTATATGAGGAGTTAAGGCTTAAAACTGATGAAGTAGACGCGCTACTAAAAGTCTTGACCATAAATGAAGTAAGAGTAATGCTCGGATACGACGAGGTTGAGTCGGATACAGCAAACCAGGTGATGGTTAATTCGGGATTAGTCCCTTTGAATGAATTTGATATGGGAGTGGCAATAGGTGGTGAAGTCGATAAATCATTATCATACCTTGAATACGAGCCTATACTAAAAGCAGAAATAAAAAAAGGGTGTTTAATGTTCTACCCTGATATAGATATTAATGACTGGGTTAATGGTATCCGTAAACTTGTGCCAAACCATATAGTGGAGGAATATGAGTTTGAACCGCACTTAACAATTTTGTATGGTTTTGATGATTCAAAAATGAATGTCGGTAGGCTTAAGTACATCGTAAACGATTTCATTAAAGATAATCCAATATCAATTAAAGCGGATAGAATAGGTGTTTTTTCTAATGAAAACGATGTAATAAAGGTAAACGTGGAGGATTTAAATGGTAATCTTACGCAATTAAACAAGCTTGTTAAGTCAAATTTTGAATACCAAAATGACTACCCGGATTACAAGCCGCATATTACAATAGCATATGCCAAAAAAGGCGCTGGATTATATTTAGATGGCTCTTTAATTGATTTAAATGATTACGGTCTTAAAGATCTCAATACGGGAATCATGAAATATTCGGATTCAGTAAAAAGCAAAACAGTTATATGAACGCCAAACTGCAACTAAGAAGATACACGAGGCGAGAAGATAGATTGATAAAAGCATACGAAAGAAAGTATACTAAGGTCATTTACGATGTTCTCAATCACCAAATGGAGGAAGCTATACGCAATAATGGTATCTTCTTAGATGTATCCATGTATGATGTGTTAAGTGAGCTTTACAAGCGTGTCGGGGTTGACTTCGCAAATAATCAATTTGACTCATTCAGTACCTTAAAAACTAAAGCCTCAAACTTCTTTCTTGATACATGGCTTCATTTTATGACCAACTACGTATTGCAGAATATGGCGACACGTGTTTCATTGATCAACGACACAACGAGAGATAAGATCCAGGAAGCGTTGGCCATGGGTATGAACTTAGGTTTGCGAACGGACAAGATCGCGCAATTCATCCGGCAACGGGTTGGTAAGATAAATAGGTACCGGTCCATCATGATAGCACGAACCGAAATCGCTGAAGCTGCAAACGTAGCTAAAGATAAAAGTGCTGAAGACTGGGAAAACGAGTCGGGAGAGCGAGTTTATAAGTTATGGATCCACAGGTACGCCAATACCCCAAGACATTGGCACCAAGATCTAGATAATGATAAAGCCATCCCTAAAGAACAGGCTTTCATCGTTATAAACCCACGTACCGGAAAGACTGTTGAAATGATGCGTCCACACGATCATTCAGGAGGAGCAGAGAACAATATCAACTGCTCATGTACGGTGTTATATGTATCAGAAGGCTACGCTCGTAGACTCAATTCAACCAAATAAATATTCTTTGCTAAAACTTTAGCATTTTTCTTGCTAAAACAAACTAATTATTTTAGCTTTGAACTAAAATTGTTAGCTAAATGAGCGAATTGGTATATAAAAATGCTTCTGTTCCTTTCAAAGATATGGATGATCAAACAGGTTTCCTGATAGGTTATGCCAATATCTATTCTGTAAAGGATTTGGTTGGAGACATTTCGAATCCAGCCTCATTTGTGAAAACAGTATCGGAGCGTAAAGCAAAGATTAAGATTTACAAGAATCACGATAATAATCTATTGGTGGGGGTTCCGCAAGAACTAAATGCATACGATCCCGTAGGGCTGCACCTAACAGCAAAAATGTTAATGGATACAGCTTTAGGTAGAGATACTTACCATGAATCTAAGTTTCTTGTAGAAAACGGCTTTGAAAGTGGGTTTTCGATAGGCGGTTATATTGCTAAAAGAAATCCAAAAAACAGAGCTGAGGTCATGGAGTACAGGCTCAATGAAGTATCGGTATTGACTAAAGAACAAGCGAATCAAGGTTCTATGGTTCAAATTGTTAAATCGATTCAGCAGTTAGAGGATGTTACTCAAGATGCATTTTGGTCTATTATCATTAAAGCATACGATAATCACAAGTTCAGTGATGAGGTGCTTAAATCACTTGAAACATTTTTAAACAAGTCACTCGAAGAGGAGCCGGGCGATAATAATATCGACACCACTCTGAAACCTGAGCCGACACAGATAATTAAATCAATTTATTCACAGTTTTTACCATAACAAATGGAACCAACAGAAGAAGAAATCAAAAAAGCGGCTCAGGAGAATATCGAGAAGATTGCCAAGGGAGCAGCGCAAGGTGCCGTATTAGATACGGTTGTGCAAGAAGTTAAAAAAGCCCTAGAAGGCAAAGAGTATGTATCCAAAGAGGATGCAGACAAAGCTGTATCTGAAGCTGTAGAAAAAGCAGTAGCAGAGGCTAAAGCCGAGATGCAGACCAGTATCGATAAAGTGTCGGCACAAGTGAAGAAAGCAAGTCAAATAACTCCTCAGGAAAAAACAGAAAAGTCGTTTAACGATCATTTAGCCGACGCTATCCAAGAAAATGCAGAATCTATCCAATCCTTTAAAAAAGGCAGCCCTGAATTGACAATCGCTATGAAAGCGGTAGGGGATATGTCGATTGGGAACAACTTCCCTAATGCAACACCATGGATTCAGGATGTACGTACTGGGTTGATCGTTAACCCATACAATCGAGTATGGCTATCTGATATCATCCCTGGTGGAACATCGTCCGGCAACTCAATTATCTACCCTAAAGAGAACGGTGGTGAGGGAGAAGTTGGTCTATGGACTGATAAGTCGGTTGATAAGCCGCAGGTAGATTATGACCTAACAAGTCAGGCAGCGTTTTTCAAATGGATTGCAGGTTATGTAATCATTGAGCGTGAGATGCTTGATGATATCGCTTGGTTGTCATCTTATTTGCAGTCTAAGTTGCTTATTTCATACAAGACAGCAGAGAATAAGTTTATCCTTAACGGATCAACTGACGCAAATCCAGTACAGGGTATGCTTGCCGCTGCAACAGCCTACAATGGAACCTTTGACAATCCTGTAGATCGCATCATTGATGCGGGTTGGGGGCAAATTGTTGAGGATACTCATGAGTTCTACCAGCCTACACACACATTGTTGAATCCACGTTCAGCAGTTTCTTTAGGTCTGAACAAAGCTGACGGATCAGGAGAGTATGACTTACCTAACGGCTCTGTATCGTTTGGTAATGGTAAGTTATCAGTAGGCGGTCTTGATGTGGTTACAACCACAGGAATGGACAAGGCAGATTTCTTGACATTCGACAAGAATGCCCTTAGCTATGTTACTCGATTAGCTCCTGAGTTAAGACTATTCGAAGATGCAGCGTTGGCTAAGCGCAACAAGTTAATGTTCCGTATTGAAGGCCGGTCAACGTTAGCAATTTTCAACAACAAAGCGTTAGTGTCTGGTAAGTTGGTAGGTACACCGTAATTGACATCTGGTAAATGTGCTCATAATAAGGTAGGGTGGGGAAACCCACCCTTTCTTTTAAACTCAAAACAATGAAGAAGGTAAAATTTATCAAAGACCACGTAAACGGCATCAAGAAAGGACAAGTAGGTGAATTCTCCGATGGTAGAGCTAATTATCTAGTGCGTAATGGGGTAGCGGAATATGTAGAGGGGGCAGAGCCTAAACAAGCTGCAAAACAAGAAAAAGCAAAAGCGAAACAAGCGGTAAAGAAAGACGAACCCTGCAAAACCTGTTAATAATGGCATTACCTACACTCGAAGAAGTAAAATCGCACATGAACCTTACGGGGATAGATGATTTTGATACCATCTTATCTATTTACTTGGATGCAGCAAATTACGACGCTGAGAATATCACAGGCCGTAATTTCTCCAATCAATCTATAGACACCTATGAGGTTATGAATCCAGCGATAAAATTGGCTGTTCTCAATCGCGTGGCGACCTCTTTCGATAGTAGACAAGACAATGACGAAGCAGGGCAAAAGGAAGCCGTAAACGCATCTACTTACACCTTTAGACAATTCTCAAAGAGACCAATGTTTTAGCTATGAAGTTAGGCGCATACGATCAGAAAATAGAGTTTATCAAGTTTGGAAATACGCCAGACGGAGCGGGAGGTTATGACCCTGTTGAAGAATCCCTATTAACTACGTTCGCACAAATTAAGCAGCTAAAGCAAAGCGGAGACTTGGAGAAGGTGTATATGGGATTGCCTACCGCTTACCGGGTAAAGGTGATTGCAAGAAGTGGTTTTTCTATTGTAGTGGGGATGTTGATCAGGTGGAGAGGTGTTGTGTATCAGATTTTGAGTGCTCCCGACGTCGATAGTGTGCGTCTGCAAAAGGAGTGGATATTTGACATAGGACAGCAAGGTAATGGCTAGTAAAGGAGCTGTTTTCAATTCTGTGAGTAGCGATCTTGAGAAGTACAGGAAAGACACTGTAAAGAAGATAAAGGATTTGGTTGGGGTGGTAGTATCGGAATTGCTTCACAAAGCGCAGAGGGGTTTGGATGCGGCAAGTTACGATCGCGAAAACATGTCTCGCGCCAATATGGATAGTATGAACGCAATACATTTAGCATCAAAGGTTACCAAAGGAGGATTAAAGGGTGAGGTTGGTGTGTTCGGCGGTAGTGTAGATGATCCGGTTGTGATGATTGCTGCATACATCGAGTTTGGGACGGGATTAAGTGCTAAGGATATTCTCGCCAATTACGCGGAAGATATCAAAGCCATAGCGCGCTTGTACTTTAAGACTGGAGACGGAACGCTACAGGGAAGTCCATACCTATACAACAATTACCAAGCGGCTATTCCACAGTTTGAAAAGGATTTGAAAGCAATTTTGGACAAAGTAACTAAATCGTAAATGAACATATCGGAAGCAGTAAGACGGGCGGCGTTGACCGCAATAGGATCGGTAGTTATCGATGGGGTTACGATTCCGGTATTTGATGAAGTGGTCAATCCTAATGTTGTGATCCCTACGGTTAGAAATGCAAAGGTGTATATCATCCTTCAGGACCAGCAGGAGGCTGAAGGACGGCAAAACTTCTGTTCCTATCGCCAGCAGGCTAATTGGACCATAAAGGCTGTTACAATATTCAATACTGCCGGAGTGGCAAACAAGAGATTGTCCGAGGACGTCGGAGAGATCATCGAAAAACGAATCAAGCCAACGGGTAAGACGCATGCTTTGGTAGATGCAAATGGATATAGTTTTCAAGATACGAATAAGGTGTATAGCCGCAATAATACCGAGATAACAAAGAGTGCGGTATCATTCAGCAAGATTTTAATTTTTAACACAACAGTAAATAACTAAAGAAATGGCAGATACAAATACTTACATCAAAGGACACGAAGGTACATTGTCCGTTGCAGTTGGTAACGCATGGAAGCCCGTGGGCTGTTTAACATCGTCTTCTTTCAGTTCAGCAATGAATATGATCGAGAAGGTTAATATGTGCACAGGAGGAGAGACCGTGCAAACTCCTAGTAGCTTAACTCGTACGGTTCAGATTGAGGGTGAAATTGTTGACACTACCGCAGTAGGCGGAGCAACAATAGAACAGAGTTATGGAGAGTTAAGAGAGTTGCAAGAAGATCACGCTAGTACACGAGTTGCTAGCAAATGGAGGTTGTCACAAGGAGCAATAGGTCATCTTTATTTTGAGGGATTTATCTCTGATTTATCCAACAATTTTCAAGCAGGTGAAGATGCAACATTTAGCGCAACCTTGACGGTACAGAAAAAACCAACAGAAACAGACCCTCTAACACCATAATAGCATGAACAGAACTGAAATAACATTGAATGGGGTTTCCACTCCCTTAACATTTGGATCATGGGTAATGGGGCAGTTAATAAAGTCGGGGTACCAGTTGTCGGAGCTTCAAAAAGCAATAGCAGATAACCCTTTTGAATTCTTTCCGCTTCTCGTATATCTAGGGGCGGTTAATGCTACAGCTTCTAAGGACAAGGACGCATTTTCAGTGAATCAATTTTATGATTGGCTTGATGAGGTAGGGGGAGTAGGTTCCGACGAGGTGTCGAGAGTGATTAAGTGCTTTACTAATTCGCTGGGCACTGATGTCCCAGACACAAAAAAAAAGGAAGTGAAGAACACGGCGAAAGTCGGGAAATAAATTGGGAAATAGATCATGTAGCCTTTGCGTGCGGAGAGCTGGGATTGAGGCTACATGAGTTCTATGATATGCCTTGGTGCGAATATATTATAAAGTCATACGCATACTATAGGATAGATGACAATGACTGGAAGAAATCGAAATACATAGCTTGGCATATCCTTACCTCATCGATGGCTATCGACTCAAAAAAGTTAGTTAGCCTTCAAAAATTTGTTACAGGAGAAAGCAAGAAGATAAGTAAAGCTACCAATGAGGCTAAAAAAGTCTTTATGGAGCAGTTCTTACAGTATCAAAAAAATACAGAAAAATGAGTTTTGTAGCATCCATACAGGCAGATATAAACAACTTTACCTCCAACCTTGATAAGGCGCAGGCTAGAATGGATGCGTTTTCTCAAGATATTGGGAGTAAAGTGGCGAAAGTCGGTCAGACCTTTCAAGCTATTGGAGGCGCGATATCTATTGGGGTAACGGCGCCATTGACGGCTTTAGGAGTGGCGGCCTATAATATGGCAGCTGATTTTGAGGATGCGCTCGGAGCTGTTGATCAGATATTTAAAGATGCGTCTGGAGCTACAAAAGATTGGGCGAATAGCTTACCTACATATTTCGGTATAGCAAAGAAGGAAGCACTGGAGTACTCCAATATGATGGGGTCAATGCTTGTCAATATCGGTGGGCTTACAGAAAAGGAGGCGAGCAAGCAAAGTGCCATGCTTATCGAATTAGCTGGTGACCTTACAGCAATGTATGGGGGCACAACTCAAGATGCTGTCCGTGCGCTTACCGGTGCTCTGAAAGGTAACAATACCATGTTGGACAACTATGGTATGGCGGCGAACGATGCTTTGGTTAAAGCTAAGGCCTTGTCTTTAGGATTGGTCGAGCAAGGGAAAGAGATGTCGCTATCTGCAAAACAGGCGGCTACGCTTGCCCTCATATACGAACAATCAGGATCCGCACAAGGTCAGGCAGCACGTGAAGCAGAAGGAGCCAGCGGGTCAATGCGTGCTCTTAGAACAGAGATTACAAACCTTACCACAGAGATAGGCAACAATCTATTGCCGATTATAACACCAATTGTTACGCGCTTAAAGGAAATGGTTGCCGGATTTCGGGAAATGTCTCCTGAAACGCAGCGCATGATCGTGATGATAGGCGGTGCTGTAGCCGCTCTCGGTCCATTCATGGTTGCACTCGGAGGTATCTTGAAATTGGTGCCACTAGTTGGAGCGGCATTCTCGGTAATGACCGGACCCATAGGTATTGCCGTCGCGGCAATCGGAGCAGCGGCTTACGTAATTATAAAGAATTGGGATTCCGTAAAGGAATACTTTTCCAATGGTGCTGGTGCGAAATTATGGAATTCAATATCCAATGGTGCTAAAGCTCTTTGGGGGGCATTGAAATCTATTTTTAACAGCATACAGCAGTTTATAACCAATGTGTGGGATAAGATAGGCGCTGACGTTACAGCATCCGTCAAAGCTGCATGGGATATAGTTGTAGATGTTGTGTCGTTTGCAATAAACCTGGTAAGTAATGTCCTTAATGTGTTTACGGCCTTTATCAAAGGAGATTTCAATGCTATTGTGAGCAGTATAGGTACGCTATTTAGCGATACATTCTACGGTGCACTGAACATCGTAAATGATGTATTTAAAAAGATGGGTACTTCTGTCGCTAGTTGGCTTAAGCTTATTGGCGCCGATGGACTAGGTAAGGCCACACAAGACTTTGTCAACAGTATAGGACGATTTGAGACAGCTACCGATAAAGCAAATACTAAGCAAGAGGCATTTAATAAAAGTAATGTTGCTTATGCTGAGATCGCAAGGCAAGCTACATTCGACCTAGATGCCTTTAACAAGAGTAATGCAGAGTACGCCGCTCTACAAGATACTTCAAATGAAGCAACGAAAAGTATAATACCAACTACCGAAGCAGCAAAAAAGGCCACAAAGGACTATAGATCTGAATTAGATAATTTACTCGCGTCATGGGGAATTTACGAAGCACAATCGAAGGTTCTTTCGGCTTCATTTAAAGAAATCGATACAAATGCTAAACTAGCGGGGGCGTCGGTTGCCGAGTTTCAAACCATAGCATCTAAGCAGTGGGTTGATAAAGCTATACTAGAACTGGATAGGCTGAAAGATAGTTATAAATCGATAAGTCTTACCGGAGATTCATTACCAGGATTAAGCACTGGGTTTAATATTCCTGTTTCCCTTACCGTAGATGAAAAGAAGTCAACAAAATCTATTTCTAACCTAGGTGCAAAATCAAAAAAGGCCTTAGCAAAAGTTAACGCAGATATACAGCAAGTGCTACAGAGTGGTCTTAGTAACGGTATAGCAGATATGGCTTCCGCTATTGGAACAACTCTAATTGAAGGAGGTGGTTTTATCGATGCTGTTGGTAAATCCCTTTTAAGTAGCCTTGGTTCGGTCCTTACCTCACTTGGAAAAATGGCTATTGAGGCAGGTCTAGGGATATTGGCGGTTCAAGAATCACTAAAAACACTTAATCCTTACGTTGCATTGGCCGCCGGAGCTGCTCTTGTGGCTATCGGCTCGATGTTCAGCGCCGGAGCGAAAAACCTTGGTGGTAGTATGGGTAAAGCATCGGGGGGCGGTTATAATGCTTCAGGAATCACATCAACCTACAATCCTATTTCGAGCAGAAAGGAAATGGCAATAGATATTTCGGGCACTTTGACAGCTGAAGGTAAGAGCCTAAAGCTAGTGCTTGATCGAGAAAATACAACAGTAAAACGAACTTCTTAATGGCATACGGATTAAAATATTACTTGGATTACTGCGATCGGGATAATATCCAGTACAGATTGGAGATACTCGATAAGGACTATACTGGCGCCGCGTTTGCCGTTTCATCTGCTGGTAATCCATTCACCAAAATAACCAGGAATGAAGACGGGAATAAACTCACGGAGGTGCAGACAACATCTGCATCGTTTAATCTATACGAAGATGCGAACCTAAATATTGATTCGATGCTCAATAGTAGCGAAACAAGGTTCCTTGTAAAGCACTATATAGGTGGTGTTCTAGATTGCCAATTATTTATTGTCCCCGATCTGTATACATCGGATATAGATGGAAACTCTGTAGTTGAATTTACTGCTACAGATAGAACACCGTCATTAAAAGAGGCTGGTTTCGTATACCAAGAGGGTTCAGCTTCTTTTATCAGCATAATTTCGCAGGTCCTATCAAGCACCGGACTGTCTCTGAATATCAATGTCGTTGCAAACTTTACGTGTGACGAATGGGTAGCGCCTGTTGGGCGGTCCGCTAACCTGTTACAAGATACGTATGTATGGAAAGATAGGTTATTTGATGCTTCGGGAAGATCTGTATCGATGTACGACACCCTTAAGTCTATAATGGCCCAGTTCTTTTGCCGCGTATACATGAATGGCAATGAATGGTGGATAGTAAACAAGGAAGAAAACCAAGTCGGTGCAGGCCGTAAGGTGAAATTTAATTCTGCTGGTACTTTGATCGGTGAGGAAGCTTACAGTTTCCCTGTTAGAAATGTGGCAAACGTAGATACGGGAGGGTATAAGGAAATAAGTCCTGTTCTTGCTGTTTCTACAATTTATGCAGAGAATGGAACTCCCGTCAATCTTCTGAAAAATAAAAGGTTTCAAGGCTTTGCTGGTGGAGCTTTTCCAAACTGGAACAATAGGAACGGATATGTTGTCGGAAGTACAACGGTAGATCCTAAAAAATACAATACAGCAACAGGAGTAAATGTTGAGACGGAGACATTGACGGTTTCTGTCCCTTCATTGCTTCAAAATACAAGTGGTGTCGATTCATTAAATGTTAATCAACCACATATGGAGAGTGATCCAGTAACTGTTCCAGGCACTGATAATAAAGCGCGCCTAACGATAACGTTAAGAGGAGCCGATGATAGCGTTGTATACGCTATGGTTATTGCAAAAGTTACAGGAACTAGCGGTGTTAGTTATTTTTATTCTTTATCCGGTGAAGGGTCATTTTCTAGATATGACATAACTTCAGTAACGACTAATGCTTTTTTAGCTTTCCATCTCAAACAGGAAATGCGTGAAGGTGCAGTGTGGGGAGGTGATGCTATAGAGATGACCTTTAATGTCGAAGGATTGATTCCTAATGCGGATAGTCGCGGAGTGACAACTGAAGTATTTGTACGTATTTATGGTGTAAACAGACCTAATGGACGTCCATACCAAACAAACCTCAAGAACATATCGCTTGAATTTGCCACACAGAATGCAGGGCAGATAAAGGGTATAATATTTCAATCCTCCATAGCAGGAACCTACTCGTATAAGGTAGACGCTCAAACGGCAATCTTCAACGATTTTGTTCCAATATCTCGAGGGGCAGCAGGAGGTATTCGAATGGCAAATACCAGCTCCCTTAATTCCATAATGCATGCTTCAAATGGAGTGTTAACGGCAAACTGGAACTTTAGATCAGAGGCAAAGGATTATCAGATAGTGCAAACTATTAAGCAGATCAGTAGGTCAAACGGAAAGTCGCATTATAAGCTTTCAATCAATACGGAATCTCCGGTAGCTATAGCTTTGCATTCCCTTATTTCGGTTTGCGGTCAAAACTACATGGTCCTATCC
Source organism: Sphingobacterium psychroaquaticum (assembly GCF_004421025.1). NCBI lineage: Bacteria > Pseudomonadati > Bacteroidota > Sphingobacteriia > Sphingobacteriales > Sphingobacteriaceae > Sphingobacterium > Sphingobacterium psychroaquaticum. The sequence continues at coordinate 1,928,214 of NZ_CP038029.1, forward strand.
TATGAAGTCAATTATCTGCGTAAAGAGGTAGAATTAGTTATCGCGGAATGTCTTATAGCACCTGTTCAATCTTCAATTATCATATTCGGTTATCTAGCAGGGGAAAACGACGGTATCAAAGGGGTGAATGGTGTTTCGGTCATTACTCCTGGAGGTTCAGCTTCAGCCACACCGCAAGACCTACAGTCAGTTACAGAGCAGGGCAACAAGACTACCCTTTCAATGGAGACAAGAGGTACCCACAACACCCACTTACTCGGTATCCCCACAACTCCACCTCCTGCAGGAGAGATGAAGAGCGACATGGCTTACATATCGTATAGCCAAACAGCAGCTGGGGGAGTAGATCCGGAGCCGGGAATGGACTTCTATATCAAGCAGGCGCAAGATGCTGATTTATCCAATATACAGAATGGTCAGCTTGTCTACTGGGATTCTACTGTAGGGAAGTTCAGAGGAAGAAACGAGCAGAGCCTTGCCGCTTATGCAACAATGTCCTGGGTATTAACACAGGGTTTTGCTACACAGAACTGGGTGAACAGCCAGGGCTTTTTAAAGTCCGAAAGCGATATTTTTGCTACACAGAACTGGGTGAACAGCCAGGGCTTTTTAAAGTCCGAAAGCGATACGTTGCAGAGTGTGACGGATAGGGGGAATCAGGCAAACAGAGATATTTTTGTGTCAGCAGGCAATGGGGAGGGTTTTAAGTTGGAAAATTCTTCTATAACTAGAGAGAATTCATTAGATATTGCTATTACGACTAGAAAACTTGGAGTTAATACGAAAATCCCATCAACAGAACTAGATGTTAACGGGATTATTACTGCTACGGGTGGTAATTCCACAAATTGGAACACGGCATACGTGCACACAGGTACGCAAGGCAACCCCCACAACACACAGTTCTCGCAACTCCTAGCTAAACCTACAACATTGGGAGGATATGGGATAACGGATGCAGTGGATTTGTTTAGCGCGCAGATTATTAGCGGAAGGAAGACCTTTACGGGAGGAAGTAGTAACGCATGGAATCAAACTGCTTTAGAAATTCAGGGTAATGGAACAACATCTAAGTATCCTGGTATTGCATTTCATCAGCCGGGAATCGAGGCTAGAGTGCTAAACATGCGTCATGATGCACGTATGTACCTAGATGATTGGCGTATCTACGATACTAGGGATTTTACATTCGATATTAACGCCACGCCTTATACTATGGTTCAGAGAGATGGTAGTGGTTACATACATGCTCAATACATAAGTCTCCAACTGACGAAAGCTGGCTTTAATCCCGCGCTAATCAATGGACTATTGGGTTTTAATAATGTAAACGGAGATGAATATGCTTATCAGTTTTCACAATCTGCTGTCAACCAATTTCTAGGCATGCCTGCTGGTGGGGATACCCTGCAGAGTGTGACAAACCGAGGTAGCTTTACGACAAGTTTTGTGAAGTTTGGCGGCTTGTCAAACATAGTTAACGGGGATGGAATTGAATTTTTCTTTGACACATCAAGCAATACGGGTGTAATACAAGCATATGGAAGGGGGACAAGTAATGCTTATCAACAGTTAGTTATTGGCGCATCTGTACTAACCTTAAGTGCGCCTCTTATCAGCGCTTCAGGCAAAATAACCTGCCCCGTAATCGAGCCGACAGCATTTATACTTCCAACGGCTTCACCGAGCAACCCCGAAGCAGGTAAATGGTATCTAACTATTGAAACAAATTAACATGGCAGCACCAGGGTATCTATACACACATAAACTACCTGCCTATAACTTAAATGAGGCAGTGAAACGAGTTCTGCTTACCTCCTCTAGCGAAACAGTAGAAACTTTGAAATCTAGGTTCTACCTGGATGGGTTCATACGTGCTCGGAAAGATGGAGAATTGAAATGGGCAGGATTCTGCATTGTCGGATCTGCTAACTACTACATGCACAATACAGCGAGACATGGTTACATGCGAGCTAAGCATAACGGACAGGACATCGTTGTGTTTTGGGATGCTGGCCTTAATACGTTAGGTATAACAAGTGATGTTCTTGAAAATACATCTTTGGAATTTGACAATATCGATGTGTCGTACTTGTATAAATCAGCTTATTATGTAGATACCGACAGCTGTGGGGTTAGTTATAGAGTGTCAGAGGATAATGGCGTTACGTGGTCAGGATGGGTTGATATTAGTAATGGTTTTTTGCAGGAAAACAATTCAGCTACATATCACAATGTTGTCAAACTTGCTAATAATGTTACACCGACTGGAGTTCAAAAGATGGTGCAATTTAGAGCATTTAATACCAATGCTGAGGGAACCTATTACTCAGACACACATTCTGTAATTGTGGAAGATAAAAAGGTAATGTTGGCATTCGACAACGATCGTGCGATGAACTCCTGTGTATTGGCCAATAATCCGGTAAACCTCGAAGGATTCTTCACAGATTCTGCTTTAATGGAGGGACGATACCTTTATGCATCACCCTTTAGAATGCCTGCAGCTGATGGGTACTATTCGGATAAAATTGATTGGTGGCTAGTTTCTGGTGGGCAGGGGTTAATTACTGCATCTTGGAAATGTAGCTCTACGCCAACAGAACCAAACTATTTTATATATGTGTCCTACGTTCCAGGAACTGATGGGGCGGCAATGGACCTTATGGCGGCAAACCTAAGGGCAGGTGGGGATAATCTCAATATAACGATGTGGGAATCTATCTACGAGCCAGCATGGTTTGAAAATTATCAAGAATATCCTCACCCAACATTTACGAACCCTAAGGCATCAGGTTGTTACGGTAAACTAAACAGAGTAAATACTGGTGGAGGTATACCTATAGAACCAAATCAAGGGGAGGTTATTACGATAGGAACAGATGGGATGCAATTACAACGATATACTTTTTGGTTATAAAAAAAATGAAAAAGAACATAATAGCAACGCACAGCCCTAACGAGGTTACGGGATTGCAACAACAAAAGAAGTTAACAGGATTTACAGTAAACCCTGAAACGGGATACGCTGCACTTTCGTACAAAATTGAGCAGCTCGATTTAAAGGGCAACCCTCTACCGGTTCAAGGGGAAAACGGTAATATCACATTCGATAGTAACATTCTCAACACAGCCGATGGTCAAACTGGTGGAGAACTTCCAGCGGATGTACTGGCTGTAGTACGTCAGGTGTACGACCTTGTCGAGCCGTTATTCAAGACTTACGGAGACATTAAAGAGGAGGAAAACAATGAAGAATAAGGAACTACAAGCGGTAAAAGCGGCTTTGTACGCAATGCAATTCAGCACTTACGGTGAGATTAAAGCAGTTGCCGATGCTGATTCGAAGATAGACGCAGCAACACAGGCCGCGCAGGTAAAGTACAACGGAGTATTCGCTGCAAACAAGATCAAGACAGCTAACGGGCGTTATGACATCTCGCCCGAGCACAAGTTATTCGCGAAGGTAGAGATGGAGTTGCAGGCAAAGGGCAACGAGGAAAGCGGAATCGATATCGCTTTCCTTACTCCCGAGCAGTTCGAACGGGCAATCGCTACACGGGAGCCGATACCGACGGAGTTATTAACAATAGCGGTTAAGTATTTGGTAAAGTCATGAAAACAGGAAAAAAAGGATTATCACTGATCAAGAAGTTTGAGGGCTTCTTTCCAAAGCCGTACAAGGATCCTATCGGAATTCCAACGATAGGCTACGGTGTAATAAAGTACCCGGATGGAAAAAAGGTAACGATGCAAGATGCGGCTTTGACGGAAAAGCAAGCCAGTGATATGCTCGCACAGTTGCTAACACAAACCTATGAAAAGGATGTGCTCCGGCTGGTGAAGAAGCCGCTGACACAAAACCAATTCGATGCACTTGTAAGCTTTACATACAATTTAGGAGGTGCAAACCTGGGTAAATCCACTCTTTTGAAGAAGGTTAACTCAAACCCTAACGATCCATCCATCGCGACTGAGTTCGTTAAGTGGAACTTGGCAGGGGGAAAGGTATTTGCTGGGCTTACACGAAGAAGAAAGGAAGAAGCTAAACTATATTTTATGAAGTAGTATGAATGAATTTCTACAAGAACATGTTTTACCCAACTTATGGGGCGGTGGGGTTGCTGTAATATCCGCATTGTGGTTCTGGTACCGGAGCAAGCCAAAGGAGAAGATAGAAAACGACGGTGGGATAGTCGATAATGCTAAAAAGGTGCTGGAGATGTCCGAGGATATTGCGGAAAGATTGGAAAAGCAATTACTTGCGGCTGACGAAGTAATACTTCAGTACAAGGAGAAGCTCCGTATTGCACTTGAAAACGAAAACACCTGTCAAAAGGCACTAAAGGCGATGCGACAAGAATACGAAAACTTCAAGAATCTATTCGAGGAGCAACGGATCGAGCTGGAAGCATTGAAGGACGAATGTAGATTGTTAAGGATAACATTAGAGAAAAATGGCAAGAGTGATATTATACCTAATGATTTGCGGGCTAATTAGCTCCTGCGGATTATTCAAACGCACCGAAAAGACCAGCTTTTCCAGTAAGGCTGGTTATAGTATGGAGCTAAAGGAGGAGGTGAAGGGCGAAGTACATTCTACATTGTCCACTTTGGAAACACGGGAAGTCGATCGGCTGTCGTATAGTGATGGAGAGCATGATATTACAGCCGATGAGGTGCACGTTGATGCTGCAGGGAATGTTTCCGCAAAAGGAGGTGTGAGCTATAAGGGTAAGATAAAAACAGGGCAAAAAGGGAAAGAAAAGGAGACCGTTGCCAGTACTTCCACAGTTGATAGCAACGTTACATCGACAGTATCAGAAAAGGGGAGTAGTACAGCCGTTGTAAAAACCACTGAAAAGAAAGCGGAGCCATCCGGCCAAGGAATTATATTTGGTGCAATAGCAGTATTGATCGTAGTCTTAGGCGTAATGTATTATTTGGGAATTAAACGTAAAAAATAGGAGGTAAATATGTATGAAATTGTAACAAATGAGGGGAGTATAAATGTTCTTTCGAATGGGAAAGTAGCACGTACAATCCCTAAAGGACAGCAAACGGCCACCGAACAGGCAGAAGTCGTGCAGCTTGCAGCGCTGGGTACTGCTATCAGCTTTAATCTACCAGTCAGTACGACAGTAGACGGTGTTGCTTCTGCGACATTAGGTGAGCTTGCTAGTAAGCTAAGTTCTTTTAAACGCGGTGGGGGTGGCGGCGGAGGGGCCACAGTTGACTTCGTAAATCAAAGGGCACCGTTATTAGGTAACGGTATGTTTCTGGTAGGTTCTGCTGAAGGTAACGTCGGGAGAAGGCCACGTCCAAGTGACAATGGTCTGACGGCAGTAAGTAACGTATCCGTTAAAGCATCGGGTTCCGATACTTATGAAATGGTTGCATTTACAGCAGCTGCAACAAATTTCTCGCTAGCTTACCGGGGTAGTAGTGGCACATTCGCGGTTAGCGATGCTAATGCAGTAGGAAATCCGGTTACATTGGGGCAGTACCAAGGCATAACCAATAACGCATTAACCTCGACAGAGACTAACGCAACTCTTAACGCGATGTATCCATCCATTGCCATAAATTCAGAGGTAAGGAGTATTACAAACAAAATTAAGTATATAAAAAAATCAGCTACACAATGGGAACCAATACCAATGAACGTAATGCCTTAATAGAGGTAGAAACAATTACCCCCGTAATAGATACGGACGGATACCCTAAGACACACCTGTACTACGACTCAAGGGATGGAAACAAGTTCTATAGAGGCATGGAGCCAGTCGAAGTTGGAACAGAACAAATAGAAGGTGAGGATGGAGACTTTGTCACCGTGCCTGTGCATGAAGACAGGCCGATCCTTGTTGCCGTCATTAAGGAAAGCAACATTGTGAGAGTAGTTGGGGTGTAGGAATAGTAAAAGCCACTAATGATAGTGGCTTTTTGCTTATTTCTTAGACACCTCTATTCTGGTCCCGTGTCTCCGTCACCACCTCCCGCAAAGCGTGAATAGTTTACGATATGAGCTACAGGAAGACTTTGACCACAAGGCCCTGTAATGGTTAGATAAGCAGTAAAGTATCCTGTATCTGGATCATTGATTGATTTTTGTGGTAATTGAATTGTCAATGATTGTGCAGTTAATGATGAAACAGTACTTCCTGTAGGTAAACCATTGACTTCCCATGAATAAGTATAGTTAGGATCGTAACTTCCATTTAAAGTAACAGAAGAGTTATAGATCATTGATGAAGGGCCGTTTATTGAAGTAGAGTTTTTGCATGGTTCAAAAGTTTGTTCGGAAAACAAACCACATCCAGGTATTGAAGCCATTACCTTACCGTTTGGTATACCTTGGTCTACCACCTTTACTTGTACTGAATTACCGACATTACTTCCTGATATAATCAAATTTCCAGTAGTTGTCCATTCAAATGGATGGTCTACAATAAAACCATTATAAACGACTTTAAAGGTCGAGCCATTAGGGTCGTTAAAGTCTCCACTTTTAGAAAAGGAGAAGCTTTGAGCCAATTCTGTTATTTCAAGATAGGAGATTCCCATATCCACATGATAGCTTCCTGCCACAGGGAGAACATTAAACCATAGGTAGTCATAGCATTCATCAGCAAGTAACGTAATTGTTCTTGAAGAGGAGTTCACTGTAAACCCAGCATTAGATTTCGTATTCCTGTTTTGTCCGGCTACATCAGGTACATTACTATAAGGAATATTTAATGATGATTGATTTACAAAATTAGAGCATGTTGTTGGAAAATTACTGTCATTTGCTAAACCTACCTGCAATTTTGGAAATGTTTGTATGGCAGGTAGACCATCGTCCATATTGTACGAATTCACTTTACTGTGCCAAAATTTTATTATATAAGTTTTTCCCTTCTTAAATTTGTACCTTAACGCAAGGCCGCTTCCATGTAGAGAGTCTTTCGCGTTGTTGTATATTGCATTGTTTTCACGGAAATTGATGATTTCAGGATATGAGGGGCAATTCGTGGCATTGGTAGGAGTTATACTTGTTGTAGCAAGCTTTTGAAGGCCGGTATATTGTGATTTATCCCATGAATATTTTGCGATATTCATTTTTTCCTTTTCCATTTGTATAGCGTCGTTAAGAGATATTAATTTATCTTTAGACAAGGTTTCATTGGGTTTCGAACTGTCAATGTCTTTTCTACACGAGCTAAGACCTAGTCCTAACAACATGAATAGTAGTAGTATATTTCTCATAATAAATATTGGAAGGTAAGGACTGGAAAGCATGTATTATTACGGGTTTCCGTAAATTAAAAAAGCCCCAAATCAGGGGCTTTTACTTTAAAATCTACTCTTGTAATCTTCCTCACAAGCTACAGCAATTGTTTCCGATAGATTCTGCTGCATTGATCCGTAAGCAAGATAGAATGGTTCGCGCTTAATCTTCCGGAAGAAATACATTGTCGGTTGATTGTTGGAGTATACGATGTACTCAACTTCATCACCGAATTTATGCTTTATCTCAAACTCAACTGAACGATGTTTGCCATTGTACATAAACTCTAAAGTATAGTAGATAGCTCCTTCTCGTTTTGGGATTACCATAACATATTCCTTTACTATTTTGTTACAGCTTCATGGAATCTAACTAAGCGAATATAAGCTGGGCACTTCTCAATATCCTTTGTCCAGGCTGCGGCCATTTGGAATGATGTGTTCAAAAACAATTCCACATTGGTAACCAACTGATCTGGTCCTATTCTCACTTCACTTGGAAATTCCTTGCCTAGCAATTCTTTCTTTAACTCTTCGATTGACATTCGACAAATGTATCATTTAAAATGTTAAATTTCTTATTTTACTAAAATTATTAGTAATATTTGCATCATGGAAACACCAGCTTGGTTAAATAAAGAAAGAGAGATGCCGTATGGGGTGGATGTTCTCGTAAGAACGGCTAAGCAAAATAAATGCTTGATATTTTGCGTAAGTAATCGATGCTTTTATACGCCGCAGGAAATGCTGGATAGTTGGGAAAGTATATTCCCCAGACGAACGGAAATAAACGTTTTTGAGCGGTTCAAACTGAAAACTCCTAGCCAAGCCCTGGATATATGTAGTAAGTGGCAACACAAGGTGCAGGATATTATGGACTCCACAATTGAAAAGATTCGGGAAGTTGAAAACGCTAAATAGGATCTTGGATATCTGGTCTGTTTGTATCTTCACCTCGTGCTCCGGTTACGCGGTATACTTTGTGGCTGCCTAGCTCGCCATTGTAGGGCTTAATAAGTCTTTGTATTTCTGCTTTTCCCTCTGCGAATAACCATGCATCACGTTCGGCTGAGGGAATGATCAGTGGCATCCGTTTCTTTTCATTGTGTATTTCCTCTAATAGAGCATTGGCCGGTGTCGTAATAATGGAAAAGGTAGGGTAGGTATCACCAGTGTCTTGATCGGTAAAGTTCGTATAGACAATTCCTAATGTGAATATTTCCTTTTGCGGGGCGTAGATATAGTAATTGTCCGTTTCCTTTTGGCCTTTCACCTTATGAGGCTCGTAGAAGCCATTAACATAAAGTAACCCCCGTGTTTTCCCAATCGCATGTTTATAGGATGCTTTTTCGAAAATGCTTTCTCCTTCAGCGTTCAACGTATTAGCGTATTTAGCTGCGTCAGTTTCAGTTTTAACCCAGAAAGGTATCAACTTCCATCTTGCCGAAACAATTGCATCACTGTTGTTGTTAATTGTAACCGGAAGGAAGGGGCGAGCAAATCCCGATACGTGGTAGATCTGGTCGCTATTATAACCGATTTGCATCGTAGGAAACTGTTTTTTAAGTTCTCCCTTTCCTGGGTTTGCGGTGTGGTAGCACATAATTTTTGAGTTGGTTTTAACGAATAACAGTAAAACATGCAATTTGTTCGGTTATCGCATAAAGTTTTGGAGCAGCTTAAGGAAAAAGGGTATAATATCCTTACCTCCAACAATCCAGTATCTCACGAGAATCCGGTGTGGTATCCAGAAAGTGTGCCGGATGTATGGGATTATCTAATAGGATTGGATGTGCGGAAAATATCCGTAATAAAGGAACCTAATATACTTGTGATCCAGGACGCATTGGATAATATTAGGGATGAGGATTTGAGGGGAGTTGTTTTGGTGTAATTTATACAAATAAGGATAAGGCGGATCGTAAAGGGTATATTTGTTCATGAACCAATATATTTGACCATGAGTAAAATTAATTGCGATAGTAATGCTGTAGGTGCGATCAAAATATTACCTTGTACATCATGTCTATTTGCACTTATTGTTTTTTTGATTATTTTTAAATAATGATTAACGTCGTTTTATCTGTGATAACTTTACTGTGTAATGTTATTGTAGCGGCATATTATCTTTCTAAGCTTTTGGCAAAGAAGAAATAAGTCGATATCGTTAGACATGTGTCTAATGAAAAACAAAACGAAAAACAAAACAGAAGGCGACGTTTAAACATGTCGCCTTTGTAATTCAAACCAAAACCTAACCTCAACATCTCTTTCCTCCAGTAAGCTATAACGCTTCGCGAATTTGTACTGTGTACTATCTCTATTTAAAGATGGAATAAATCCCGCTATGACCTGTCGGAAAGATTCTAACGACAGGCTATTCTTTATAATGTTGCAGGAAGGACAAGAAGGGTTGAGGTTTTCCAATCGGTTGTTTTCCGGACGTTCACAGCCCCCTTTTACCCAGTCTCGTACAATTGGCTCTATGTGGTCGGCATGCCAACGTTCGGGCAATTCTACACCACAATATGCGCATCGACCCTCATACTTGTTGTAAAGGTCGATGCGCTGTTGTTTTGTTAGTTTCATAATATTTTGTTGTTTTGTGATAAATTAACCACCATTATATGAAGGATTTCTATAAAGAGAATAGACCACTATTTTATACTTTGATCGTTATTTTATTGCTGTTTTGCATATCATTTATTGTTTTTTACGGTAAAAGTGACTTGTTTAAGTTCCCGTTTGACTCGGGAGTTTGGGGAAATGCAGCTGATTGGTGTATGACTGTTGTAACTGGCTTTACCGCGTTTTACTTGGTTAAGACATTTAGAGAACAGCGAAAAACAACGGAAATAGAGCAATCTCGATTTATAGCTGAAATTAAACCATTTGTAGAATTAAAAATTGAAAATAATAATTTGGTTATCATGGTACGTAATAATACTGCCTATAATGTGGTCCTAATAAACAAAAGTACTAGGGATGTGGTAATTCGTAGTTTATTGGAAGATCAACATTTTAAATATTTACCCATGGGAACAAGTTTACTAATTGAAACCTTCTTTAAGATACCTTCAAGTCCATTAACTGAATTTGTAATTACTATTTTTTATTCAGACAAATTTGGGAATAATTATAAGCAGGATTTCATGTCATTTAACGGAAAAAACATAATTTCGATGGATGCTGAATCTATGGAGGAGAATCCTTACGATCCGGATAGAGAACAGAGCTATTTAACAAGTTTTTGACACATTCTCTTTCTTCGATTCCCTATACATCGAGAGGTTTTAGGTTGTTAAACAGCGATTTGATTGAACCTTTGTTTAATAAGGTTCATGTTACTGTTTACCAGGTTAACAATGTCTCTATTATACTCAGTTGCTAGGTTATTAAGACCTCTGCTCTGAACCACTTGAAAACTAGTAAGTGACACTTCAACAGTCTCGACTGGCTTCCCATTAATTTTTGCTGATAGGATAAGAGAATCGGCTTTTTTGTAATATTCGTTAACAAAGACACAATGGCCATGTGCGTCACCTTCCTGTAGAAACTCTTTCACGTCTTCAAGTACTTTGATCGTAATGTTTTTTCGAGAAAACTTTAGTCCGAAGAAGACACTCTTGTGTTCCATGTATTGTAGAGTTTCTTCGCCGATACGGTCAATCTTTTTGCGCAATTCATTGGTCTTGCGTTCAGCTTCTTCTCTTGCTCTCTGGCGGGACATTGCATCGATTTCTTTACGTCTTTTGGAAACAAGGATATCATGCTCCTTTTTAAGATTCTTAGGGCAAACGTATTTAGGACTACGCAAATCCTTTTTGTACCTATCGAGCAATTCAAGATAGTCATACCACATACTTGCATCAGTAACCTTATATCTGTTTCTTATCGCTATCTTAATTGAGTTCCAAAAACGATGTGCTCCATTTGTGTTTCGGGTCATTTCTGACCAAAACAATTCGGGTTGTTTCGATTTTAATAGTGTTTCTGCTCGATTATTATTGGGTAACGATGTAAAGAAGGTATATGACGATACCCAGTGTAGAGATCCTTTAAATCCTAGTTTTACATATTTTGGTTGAACTTTGTATTTAGGATAGACTTTATCTGTTACGTTCCTATAATCATATGCAATTTTCTGACTGCGAATTTCTAATTCACCAGTAAATGTATCGTTGTTAAAAAAGGAATTCCGTTGCCTTGCAATTATATGTGGAGCCTCATGTTCTGAAAACCAATGCTGATAGATTTCAAATGCGGAAAACTTGGCAGGACCATCAGCTCTTTTATGGGATTGAACGCGTATAGTTCTGGCAACCTGATAATCGCCCACCACATCAAGGATAACCATGTGCTTTGTTTGACTGAGTGTTTTCCTTCTTGTAATTTGGATATCTAACACTTGTCCGCAATGTGGACATTTAGATTTTTTAACTTTTGTGGAATCTTGCCAAAATTCTCCACAGTCTAGACATGTGATTCCCTTTTTTGTACGTGCTCCAATATGATGTAAGACTTTTGAAAACGCATACTCCTTTTGTTCTTTAGATATCGGGGGTAATTCGTTACTCAATCCCACTATCTTAAATTGTACTTTGGTTCTTGGTTTCATGGCTAAAACATAGTTAATTGATTCGGGGAAATAATCACATCCGATTTGGGTGTTGCTTTACCGACACGTTTAGTTTTTTGAGGAACAGCAACTCTTTTACCTTTAAAATCAGTGTGATTAACAACAATACTAGCTGATATGGGCTTGCCTACATCGATAGTTTTCTCGTCGTAGTAGTGCATTGCCATACCGAATATTTCGTTGTCAGCAAATCCGTTACATCCACTTTTATGAACTGTATTTAAAATGTATGTAATGCAATCCTCAATTTTCTTGCTGGGATTATCTAGTTTTTTAGCAAAAGCCAGGTCTTGAGCAGCCATGCTGGTAAGATGGTTTTGTATTACTAATTGAAATTGTTCTGTTCCTTTCATTTCCAATCAATTTGCGCCCTCAACAACCTAATGCTGGAGATGAGGGCAAGGGTTAGTATTATCATTGTTTACTGTGTTATTCTTGTTTATCACCAAATTCCGTGTTAATCTTCGACTGCATGGTTACCGGCACACCTTCCTTACCGAGGTACCCGCGGTAATCTGCGTACCACTTGGCTACTGTCTTTCGACTACATCCAATAAAGCGAGCAACATCTACAAAGGATACTCCCGAGGTTACAGATTCAATTGCCTGGACACGGATGTGGATAGGGTAGGTGTAGTTGGGCATGGCTAATTATCTAAAGATGTACCTGTCGTTATCCGATTCTATCGTTGTTTCAAATGGAAACGAAGATTGAGGTACTTGTTTAATTTGTTCGATTAATGTTTTAGAACCTGAGAAGCACACATACATTTGTCCATTTAGCTCGATTTGTAGATGCAAACAATCATTTTTGAAATGCTTTGAATCTTCTAACTTGTGTGAATGAACCGTGATGATTCTATTTAGGATCTTTGAAATTTTAATTTTGTCGCCAACAAATCCCTTGGATTCTATGACGATATTGAAATCACTGAACTTTCTCAATGTTGATGTACTTTTTGGTTAGGTGTTTACAGTTGGCATGTTTAAGCCATCCATGATAACTTGCTATCGATGCAGCTGGGGCTTTTTGTCTTACGGCCTTAATAAACCGTTTCTTGATCGTTTTACGTAGTAAGCGATGGCTGTTAAAATGAACATAGCCAAGAAAGTCAATGCCTCTAGATGACACTGGGAAAACTTGATAATTTTTCTTTACTTCCAGCTTTAGATTGACCTTTAAATATTCCGATATAAGCCTTAGGTACCGATGCAAAGTGTCTTTTTCTCCTGCCAGTATTACGATATCATCAGCATATCTGAAGTAGTATTTAACCTTTAAAATTTCTTTGACCCAATGGTCAAAATATGTCAGATAAAAATTAGCAAAATATTGACTTAGATAGTTTCCTATTGGAAGGCCAGGAGCACTGTCTATAATTTCATCAAGCAGCCAAAGCAGATCATTGTCCTTGAACTTTTTTCTTAATAATTGTTTTAGTATGTCATGGTCGACGCTAGGATAAAATTTTCTAATATCCAATTTCAAGCAATACCGTGTTTCCTCTTCGTTTTTGAGTGACTTGGATAAGTTACGAGAAGCCTTATGCAGCCCCATTCCTTTAATGCAGTTGTAACTATCGGTAGTGAAAGTTGAGACGAAAATAGGTTCTAATACATTCATGATGGCGTGGTGTACTATACGATCGGGGTAATAAGGCAAACGGTATACCTCACGCTCTTTCGGTTCGAAAACTTTGAAGATTGAATATTTGGATGTAACGAACGTCTTATTGATCAAATCATTTTGAAGCTTAAAAATGTTCATGTCCTGTTGCAGCATATGGTTAGCAATGCTGTATTGATTCTTTTTCCCTTTGCTAGCTAATGCGTCGGCTAGGTATATGTTTTGAATATCAATTATCCTTTCGTAAAGGTTTCTGTGTCTTTTCATTTTTAGCCTCTGTTTTTTCGGTCGCTTTCGGTTTATGCCTACCAACGCCCTTTTTAACATGTGTTTTTTTGCTATGCGAGCAAGGTGCCATCCATAGATATTTTTACAGATATGGGAACTGACATTCGAATTCGTATTGTCGTAGTTGTAGTCGTTGTACGAAAAACTGGACGACGAACCAACTCAGCGTCAATGGATGGACACCTTTTGTTTTTAGTCGATAACCATTAGATCACGGTATAGCTCTATGTGGTTTTTTCCTACGTATTTTGCTACCTCACTAGATGGATATACGAGGCGGGAACCGACAAACGAAGGCGTAACGTCGTAGAGGCAGTCGTCGTACGAAAAACCGGACGACGAACCAACCTTATCCGCTGACATATCAAACCAAGGGTAGTATTTTCGCTGATCCCAGTTGTACCAGTCTATTGTAATACCATCCCAAGAAGCTTGGCTAATAATGGATATTTTGTAAAACGCGACTACTGCTTTTTGTGATGCTTCTGGTAACATGGAGACATCTGGTAGTTTGGTTGGGTCAATACCTAAGTGTTGTGCTGCACTTTCGAATGATTCTATATTTTTCATTTGTGTTTGATTTGAAAGGTTAGTTTATGTATTTGTTGTAGATGTCTAAAAATTGATTACCTGCATATTTTGCGATATCACTAGTGCGATATGTGAGGCGGGAACCGACAGCCGAAAGCGTAAAGCCGAAGCTGTAGTCGCAGTACGAAAAACCGGACGACGAACCAACCGAATTGAAATACGGGTAATATTTGGTTACACCTGTGTCAGTGTAATCCATGTGGTTTCCACCGTTTAGAGCTTTGCTGATAACTTTAAGTTGCTCATAAGCATAAGTGTCCGGCGATAGGTTCTTATTAGTTTCGGAAAATTTTAAATGGTCTATTCCTACCACGATACAGGCATCTTCAAAAGTCTTGATATCGGTGTAGGATGCAAAAGTTTTTGTTGGATTTACCAGTGGAGTTTCAGGGTCTTTTACAGCCAATTTATCAGCGTTTATATACCGATCGTATGTTTCTAAAAACTGTTTTCCCAAGTATTTTGCTTTGTCTGAATTTTCAACACAGAGGCGGGAACCGACAAGCGAAAACGCAGAGTCGTCGTTGTAGCCGCGGTACGAAAAACCGGACGACGAAGATTTCGAATTAAACCATGGGTAATACCATCTTTCACCAAGTTCATTGCCTTGACGTATTGCCAACACAATTACTTCAAGTTCTTTGTAGGCTTTTTGTGCGTCGTCATCGAATTGTGTTCTATTGTTGAAGCTATCGAGAGATTCACCGATATAGTCTAGTGCGTCCTGTAAGCATTTGATGTCCGTGTAGCTGATTGATTGCTTTTTTGCTTCTGCAATTTGTGCTGGTGTAAGGTCTATCTGTACGTCCTTACCATTGTAGTTTATTGTTGTTTTCATTATAGTGGGTTTTTAAGATTTAGTTAATCGTGAAATTGAAAGCCCAATTCTTTTAGCTTCGTCGGGATGGGTTTCTATGTGTTGGTGATGTGGCCAGCAAAGGGCAGAAAAAAAGCGCTTATCCGTTAAGTAAGCGCCTATTCGACCTTTTTTGTGATGTAGTGTTACCTCGCTACTTTTGCATCCCGGGTATTGACATATAGGATTTTCCAATAGGTATTTGTCCCTTAGTGTTCTGTATCGCTTAAGATTGTCAAGTGACTTCTTGGAAAATTTTGCTATCTGTTTTTTTGGCTGGGGTAGGGGTGTTTTCTTTCTTTGCTTTTGGTAACAATAACCGCACATCTTTTTTGAGTAGATAAGCCTTGTGTTACCGCATTCGATACACTCGGCTGTTTTTCGCTTAATCATCTTCCATTGATAAATCTTCAGAGGCCTTTTTTCTCATTCTAATAATGGTCAATCTTGACGGTCTAGACACGTTATGAAGTTCATAAATACCCACTGCGTAAGGGTAGTTTGCCATCCATATATCAGTATCACCAAGATACGCCCCGAATTTATTATGGTTTGTAAACTTATGTTTATCCATTAGTTTGTTTATCCTCATATCGTGTATAGGGCAATAGGGTTCATTCATGAACCAAAATGATGGCCTGAATATAAATTGTAGGTTTTTTAAGAGTGTCAACATACTGTTTCAATTAAAAATTTAAAATACTCCTGACCTTTTTTGGTCAATTTTGTGAACACATGACCTTCAATAATATCCCTGTCATTAAACCCATATTTCTTTTGTAGGACGTCCTGAGCAGGTTTTACAGGGTTGTCCCAGTCTGCCAATTTTGACGATAATCCAAACTCATAGGTTACGCGATAAGGTGGGGGAGGGATAGTTATTTTTGGTAGTAAAAAAAGCAAGTCTCTTTCATACTTTTTGTACTTGGGTGTCTTGAACCGTTTACCCTGCCATGCTTCATTAACCGATAATGGTTTGATATCTACGTACACCATTTGCTAGAGGTTATTTCGTGTAGTATGGTGTGTAGATCAGAGGGGCCTAACGGCTCTACCATGTTGGGGTAAAATATCATATTGCTAATGCTTAGTGTAAAATCCCCGATTTCGGTAACAACACCGATCACCATGTTGCCCTCCTGATTTATTGACTTTACCCATGTTCCAATTTGTATGGGATTAGCACTTGCTTCATTCTTTGGGATTTCCTGATCATTGTACAATAGGATTTCAAAGAATGTGTTAAGGTCCACCTCGATGCTGTGATTTGGTGTCGGATCCTGGACTACCTTTGCCTCTTCGTCAAATACTAAATAGCTGTTATCATGGCAAAGAAAATCGTAGTGTATCTCTCTGTCAAAGGGAATGCTGTTCTTGCGAAGACGAGTAATTACTTCCTTCAGCATTTCATGCCCGTAGATGCAGACATGTACTTTTGTGATGTCTTTTTCTTTCATTTTTATTGGTCTGTTAGTAAGTCTTTTATTTCTGTCCCAAATTCTAATAGCTCTTTAAACCAGTTTATTAGTGCGATTTGTAGTGCTTCTTTGTAAACTAGTTTTATGCCGTCGGTGCCGGATTTTAACTCTGTTGCCTCGACTATCATTGTTCCGATTTTCTGCCTCTCCATAGGGCGTTGCAGTAGGTCATTCCTAAGCTTCTCAACAGCTTTTGTCTTACCGAGGTTTAAGTACTCTTTTTGCCTTTCGTCAGAAACCCTAAGTACTCCAAGTTTTTTAGCTGCAATCTTGTAGATATAGTTGCCATGATCCTCGAAAAAACCTTTTGATTTGAACCATTCAAAAGACTGTATCAACAGGTCTTTGTCACGCTCCAAAATCTCCGATTCCGTCGGTTCGTAAACTTTCGTAGTGCTGACTATTGATTGCTTTGCTAAATTTGCCCTGTTTGAGCTAGCGTAATGAAGTTTTACAAAGTTTGTGAATGTAGATACGTTTAAGCCAAAATACTCGCCGTAATCGCCTAATATTCCTTTTTGTACTGCAATGGGTATTTCTTCAATTCGAACAAATGGACACGCGAATAGGACAGAGTCTGCAAGGTTGTCCACGATATAGTCCATATCAACCGGATCTATCCTCTGTCCTTTGTCGCTGAAAGCCTTGTGAACAGCTGTAAGCAAAATCTTGTCAAGCTCAAGTTTTGGTACGTTGCATATCTTTTCCGACTGCAGTGCCTGTGATAGCATAGACACACTGGTATGCACCGACTGGTATTTAGTTAGCTTGTTTTCCATACTTTTTCAAAATTGATTGTTGCATTGCGGTCCTGGCGTCTATCTTTCCGTTTTGCTTTGTATCCGGTGGTTTGGTAATGGGGGAGCGTCCCTGCCTGATTTCCGACGCTATCCAAGACGCACAATATCTCTTAAACTCCTGTTCGGTTTCTTCGATTTTTCCTGAAGCTCCAAGATGCAGCGCGAATGCGTCGAACCATTCCAAGGTTTGGTCTCTCGAAAGATTGTTTTTCATTCCAATCTGATCGAGCCAAGTCGAATGGCCTGCGCAATTTTTTTTTAAAGAATCAATTGGCTGTTTATCGAAGGTTGGATAAAAATTTTGTGTGCGAGAATCCCCTATATTGTTTATCACACTATCTGTATCTTTTACTGTATCTGTTACTATACCTGTTACTGTATCTTTAACTATTACTGTATCTGTTACAGTTGAATTTGTTGAAGCTTGTTGAGACGTGTTGCCGTTTGTTGAAATGTGGTTAACAAAATCAACACTTGTTGACATTTGTTGAGCTTGATTTGCGCGCAATTCTGCCGATTTTTTGCCTGCCTCTGCTCTCTTTATTTTTATGGTTTCATACTTCTTTAAGTCTCTCTTTAGCTGCTTTTTAATAGGCTCAAACGCCATTGTTAATAGACGTTCATCTTTGCTAAATTCTGGGTCTTTGTCGTTGACGTAAGAAAATATATGCTTGATAAGCTTTCCGGCTTCTTCATCTGAAAGCAAATCAAATTGAGACTCCCAATCGGCGTAGACAACGAATGCTTTCTTCTCTTGTGCCATAGTTACCTCCTGTTATTGTAAATTTTGCAAGGGCTGTATGCAAGGACTTTAATTGTCATAAGACTGGTATCAATAAAAGATAAAATGCATTGATGCCCTTGGTTTGAAACCGCATTGAAATACTTCCTTGCTTCTTTTTCCGTAGATAGCCGGCACACTTCTAAACTGTGGGTTGGAGCGACTATTCGGTAAGGACGTTCTTTGTCTAGACTTGATCTATACAAAGTCTGTTTGTCTGCCCTTTTTTGAGCAGGCGTTCTGAATTGATTTCTATTTTCCATTTGATGCTAGGTTTTGTTGTTCTACTCCATCGTTAAATTTTCTTAGGTGTTCTGTATTGGTGAATGCAAGATTTTTCATTAACCTGTACACTTCGTATGCGTGCTCTCCTTGCATTAAATCTTCGTAGTTTGGGTCTATACCAATGAAAGGTTTTACGTGGCTTCTGAGACGTTTAAAAGCCCCTTCGACTGTTTGTATTGTAGCGCCCACTTTAGTGGATATTTCGGGACTTTTTAAGTCCTTTAGGCCGATGGTGAAGCATGTTCTTATCAGCTCTATAGACACATCTGCTAAGGATAGGTGTAACTTAACATTTTCCCTTAGGGCTTCTCTTGCTTCTTGGAGGTGCTTTTGTCGTGCAACCTCAGCTGCAGCTACGACTGGATTTATCATTTTCTTTATTCGCATTTTAATGGGGTAATTAAAAAAGTAGATACTTTTTGATTAGGATCTGGAATGTAAACATTAAGGAACTCTACCGCCCACCTCTGTATATCTTCCTTGAATAAAAAAAATTGAGTGTTGTTAAGGTTGTTTACCGACCTTGGTTGTATTATATAACGATTGTACTTATCACTCCAGATTTCAATAGGTGGGCAAAATCTTTCTCGAAGGTACATGTGTACGATCTCCTTTGGGCTCACTTCAGATTGCGGAATTCCTATATCAATAAGTCCTTGGCGAACTATTGGAACAATCGTACACATGTAATACTTCAATAGCTTGTCAGATAGCATCATTTAACAAGTGATACTCAATTTCTCCGCCTTCAAAATCTGGTCTCTCTATCAGCAATTGAAGATTATTTGTTGTCGCCCAAGTTTCAATCTCCTCCAAACTATTTTTATCTAGGTAGGAAGCGTCGAAGTGAAGTGTTTTAACTTCTCCAATATTAAGTGATGCAAGCTTTAATGCCGCAATGTAAATAGCTGAGCTGCTTAATTGTTCTTTTGTAAAAGCGTGACCTAGATAGGTGATACCGTCATCAGAGAAATCAAAACCTACAGGAAGCTTAGCGGACTTGATTAAGTCTGTTTTCTCCTGCTCAATAGTCTTTACTAAGGCATCAGCATCTTTAGCTTGCTTCTCTGCTTCTTGATATTCCTCTCTAATCTGAATAGCCTTTTTGTTGTCTTCTATCGATTTATTTATTTCGATGGCTGTTTGTAGCTTGGTGTTAAGCTCTTCGACTTCCTCGGTGGTTTTTGGTTGGTTTGCTTTTACTTCAATCCACTGATTGCCCTTTAAAATGTCGGAGTTAATATTGTCTATTGCCTCTTCTTTTTCTTTTATTTCTTTATGGACGCGCTCTATCTCAGACTTAAGTCTAGCGATCTCTTCTTCGTGTTCTTTTCGTTTCGACTTTCGGTCTTCTATTCCGTTTTTTGTGTAATTGTACTTTTCATTGTGGGCCTCAACACCTGCAATTTCTTGCTGAATAGGTAGTGTGTCGATAGGGGAGTCTTCCAAAGAATCATTTACTGGGATAAGTTTTGCTTTCGCTGCTTCTAGGCTCTTGTTGGCAAATGTTCTATTCTCATAAGCTTGCTTGTAGCGAGTGTCAACATCGGTAAAATCAAGCCCCACAATTTTCTGTAAGGTCTCTCTTTGCTTCTTTGGACCATCGTTAAGGAATTGATCAATATCAAAACCTTTAGGAAAGTATCTTTCCGCAATATCTTTTGTAAGTGACGTTTTGATATTATCTTTTGTTATGAAAATAAGCTTTTCACCAGCTTTTGTTTTTTTGTCGAATTGCCAAATAAGCTTTTCTCCTGTTGTTAATTCCCATTCTGCAAAACCTTCTTCTGCTCCTTCTTTTAGGATGGTATCTGGCTTAACAGATTTTAAGCGCTCTGGAAGAGATTTTAAGAAGGAAGATTTACCTTTATTATTACCTCCTGTGATAATTGCTGTGCAGCCATTAAAGTCTGCTGATAGGTTGCTAATTGCTTTTAAATTAGATACAGTGATTTTTTTTACTTTTGACATGATGGTTAGATTTTTATTTTTTAATTGAAATTTGGTATCCTAATGATCCTGTGCGAAGAGGCGGTTGTATAACTTCACCTGTATCTTCGTCAATGAATTCTTTGCGGAGGGTTTTGAGGAAATCCTCCCTGATTTTAAGTTTTGCTTTAATAGTTTCCATTTCTCTGTTTAAGGAGTCCCATTCGCCATCTTCACAATAAGAGAAATCATACTTAACTCCACTTTCCTTTTCCGTTATCGTAGCGTTGAACATTGATAGCTCTTCGCCTTTTTGAAGCTTTATTTTTCCAGAAACAGCTTGCCTCACCTGTGATTCAAGCTCCTTGAATAGTTCTGAACCTTTTTTAATTGCAACCAAAGCTTTCAAATGGTCCTCTTCACCTTCAAGAACTCGAGCAACAAAATCAGAAGCAATTGTTTTTATTTCTGATTTTGTTATGTTAAGTATCGAGCTACTCGATAACATTAAACTTTCTTTTTCGTGCATTATTAACTAGGGTTGTAATTCTTTTCTGCCGACTGTAATGTCGTTCTGTATGCTTTCTTCATGCGGTATTTTTTCTCAACCTTGTCGAGCCATTTCTCGCCTTTATTCACAAGCTTTAGATAATTGTTAAACTGTTCCTCTGTTAGCCAGGGACGTTTATCATCTTCCTCTTGTATGTTACTGGATGCTTTATTTCCGTCATCATCTTCCTCTTGTATGTTGAGTAAAGATTTTAGGCTGTATCGTCTGTAATAGGTTATGGCAGAGCCTATTTTTTGCGGGTCTGGCGAAACGGGTAGCGTAATTGATGAAGTGATCATTTGGCTTGTCTCAAGGTCGATTATCTGTGTAACTACCTGGTTATCTATTATTGGCTGTAGACACATTAATCCATTATCTCTAAGCAAGGGGTCGGTAAGCTCGATTAGTTGATTGATATCAGCGTATTTCGACTTGTAGAATGGGTTGCTTGTATCCTTTGATAGCTTTCCGATCTTTGACTTAAGATCATCTAGCTTTTGGTAAATGCTCATATCTTAAACTTTAGAAAGTACTAGAATGCCATAGGTCATGGCCATAGAAAAAAGAAAGGCCAGAAAAAAAGTCTGGGCTAAGAATGCCAAGCCCTCCTGTGATTCTTCTGGTAGGTAGAACCACCAGAGTTTTATCTTGTTGATTAGCTTTTTCATCGTTTTCGTTTGGTTTCTTTTAGTTGGATGATTTTATTAAAGTCGTACCGTATTGTGCCGTCTATTTGGATGTATGGTATTTCTTTCCTGTCCCTCCATTTTTGGAGGGTTACTCTTGTTATTCCGAACTTGGCGCACAGCTCATCGCCGGTTATGAGCATAACCTCATGTTGCTTTTCGCGTTCAGCGGTTACCGCTCGATCAACAGCGGTGTTAATGATTGCTTCTAAAGCGCTTTGGTCAATTTGAACCTGTATCATAATTAGCCTCCATGTATCTGTTTATTAATTCGTCTCTGTTCTCTTTCAAAAACTCATCAATGAAATCTTGATGGGTTTCAAAGTCAGGGTAGAAGGGGATATCCTCGTCGGTGACATATTGCCTTAGCTCTATGTCCCATATCTCCACCTCAATTTCATCTATAAGCACAGTAGTACTCTTAGTGTCTTGTTCTAAAATTTTGTAGTGCATAACATTTTTTTTTTTTTTGCACCTACCATGGGTAACGATCCCATGCCTAGACTACCATAGTAGTAGGTGTGTTTGTTCGATAGCTGCCCCGATACCTCCGTTAGACACCCTTTGTTTCCGCATTGGTGGAGTCTTACATGGCGACACTACTACTGCATCACTGCTGTATATTACTATCTATATGTCAAAGAGCAGCTTTTGATTATAGTCCCAAACGTGCTATTCGGACTTTGGAAAGAGGGTGAGGAATCGAACCTCATGATAAGCCCAAGCGCCCTCTTTTTGAGCAAAATTTTAGGCATAGCTCACGCCTGATTATCTATTTTTTATAGATTAACTTATTGTATTTCAGGTGTTAATGTTTAATGGTTTTTTGTTGTTACTTTTGAATTTTAAGCTTTATTATGAAAAATACTTTCAATTGGATTTCTAAACATTTTGCTGTTATTCAGTTTATAGTTGTTTATATTTTTCTGCCTAGTATTACCTTAATTACAGAATTTTGTGATAACAGATACACGATTCCTGTATGGTTGTTGATATTCCTGACTTTATCGCCATTATCCCTGTACGTACTAATTAATTACCTTGTAGGACTACAAAAACGTAAGTTTAAACATGGTGATCAAGTAGTGTTTAAAGGCTCAAATGGCTTTCTTCAATATTACATTTATGGATATTCATTTTTTAAAAAAGGGATTGTTATAATCAACGACCAAGAAGGAAAGCAAATAACTACTCACGAGGATTCTTTAGATCGTTGCATTTCATAATATCGCTCAAGAATTGTTTAAGGTATTCATACTCTTTATTTCGGGTTTTTAGCATGGCTTGAATGAACTCTTTGTTATGTTTCATTTTGACAAACACTATAGTTATAACAGCATTCCAAACCAAGAATACTATCAAAAAAACTGCTTGAATAATCTCTTTTAATTCCATGATGTTACTTTGTTTTAGTTTATGTAAGTACAGATGGTACTTTATTGTGTCTTTTGGCCCACTCTTTACGCATGATCAGTTTGAAATGCTCCCAGTTGGCTATGAAACCGTTTTCTATATAATTACAGGCGTCACGCTCTAGCTGCTGCAAATCCTCTTGTTGCTCAGGTGTAGCTTGATTCCTCAACTCTTTCTCGTGCTCCCCGAAAACAACGTAGTTTAAAATCTTTCCTACCTCGCGATAGTCAACATCTTTAAACCTTGAAAGGAGAGAGCAAAGCTTGTTGTAGAAAGTGCCAGATAGTTTTCTGTGTTGGATTAATTCATCGTACACAAATTTGATTACCTGTAATTTGAAAGACGGGTTAAGCCACATTGCAAAATCAATGAATAAGTAAGGGTGCATCCAAGTCCCACCGTTTTTTCCTCTTGATTGTAAAAGAACGGAATTACGTTGTTTAGAATTTTGGTCTTCCAATAGTGCGCTTATAAACTCTTGTGTAGACTCGTTGTCAGTGTAATGAACCATTTGCTTTTTCTGACCACTGCTTTTATTCCATTGGCTCAATAAAGATGTAGCATTAAACATCCCGTCCTTTGTCCTTTGAGTAACTTCAAAGTCGTTTAGCTTCCTTGTTAGGTTTACGTTGGTCTTCATTACGCAGTCCTCCCTATAAAAACTTTGATTGATTTTTTTTGCGATTCGCTCATTTGTCTATACTTGTGAGCTGAGATCTGTGGTTCAGTCCAATACTCGTATTGATTTTCGGTTGCCTCGTTGAGTTGTGACTTAAGGTTTATGGCCCATCCTAAAGTTTTAACAGGTAGAGCCTGGCCAACTTTTAGTGCTTTGCATCTAGGTTTTAACCCTTTTGGATCCTTGCTAAGGACTCGTTTAGGTATTTTTGTCACAGAAATGTCATCTGTATGCATAATAGTACATGTTTATATTTACTTTTTTGAAAAAAGTGAACGAAAAGTGTACATTTGCATTGCGATTTAAAAATATACTTAACGTTCACTGATTCAAAGGTACGTATAGTATTTACATTTACAAATAAAAAGTACATATAATACGTACTAATATATTTATATGCTTGATTATCAGGGTGAAAAATTTCGTTTATGGTTAGACGAGCAGTTTGAAAAGGATAAAGGTAAGCCTTCGTCCGATCGATTTAACATGAAAAAGGCTATAGAGATGATGGGAGTTTCAAAAACGAACATGTATCAATATTTTAAGTCTGCAAACCTTAAACGAGAAACTGTCAACACAATTACCTCAATCTTTAATGTTAAAGAGGAGGAGATATGGGGGGACGATCTAAGTAAGTCTAATGGTAGGCCTGCTAGATTTAAAGGTAATGGTGAGCCTAATATGTGGGTTGTTCCTATAAAGGCACAAGGTGGATTTTTAGAAGGTTATGGCGACACTGTGCTTATGGATAGGAATATCGAAAAAATTTACTTTCCCTTTATTGGATCAGAATGTTTTGCATTTGAAATTGAAGGATTAAGTATGCTTACAGAATATGTTCCTGGGGAGTATTTCGTAGGGACACCAGTTGAGAATTTCAACCATTTAGTTAAGGGACGAGTATATGTATTCCAGACAATTGATGGGATTATCATAAAAGAGTTTGCGAAAATTGAGGACGAAAATATTTATCTTAGGTCATTAAACGAGGATTATAACCCGGTAAAACCTATCCACCTAAAAGAAGTTAAACGGGTTTACCAAAGAGAAATGATTATTAAAAACTAACAAATAATTATGAGTAAATTATTATTTTCAATAGTCGGAGTCATTATGGCTATCGCGGTTAATGCTCAAAACACACTGCCATTAGTAGGAGAAAAAGTTGTATTCGAAAGAATTATTACTAGAGATGGTTTTTCAAAGGATGAACTATACGCGGCAACAAAGAAGTATTTCGTTGATAATTTCAAGAACTCAAATTATGTAATAAAGTCAGAGGATAAAGAATCCGGTCAAATTATAGGCAAAGGATTTATGGATATGTCTTTCTTCAAAGATGGTTCGATTCTAGGTAAAAATTATCCCTATCATTTTACAATTCAAACCGATGTTAAGGAAGGTAGAGCTAGAATTAAAATATATGATGCCTATTATGAATTAACACACGCTCAGTATGGAGTGTTAAAGTCTTCAACGATCGAAGAGGAAAATGCAGTTCAAAGTAAGGGTATCGAAAAGAGTGAAAAGAAGAAGTCGAAGTACATCAGCTGGGTAAATCACATGAATTCTTGTTTTGAAGGTCTAATAAACTCTTTTGAAGAATCTTTGAGAAGTGCACCTTCAAAGAATGATGATTGGTAACATTTTAAATAAGTAGTCATATGAGAAACTATTTAATAATTACTTTTTCGA
Organism: Sphingobacterium psychroaquaticum; assembly: GCF_004421025.1. NCBI lineage: Bacteria > Pseudomonadati > Bacteroidota > Sphingobacteriia > Sphingobacteriales > Sphingobacteriaceae > Sphingobacterium > Sphingobacterium psychroaquaticum. The sequence goes on from NZ_CP038029.1 coordinate 1,953,783, forward strand.
TTTTATTGCTACTTTCTTGTACTAAGGATAACGAGTTTGATAATAGTTTAAAAACAAAAATTGATTTTGTTGAGAATCTATCTGAGTCGACAAAGATTGCAGAATCAGAATTTGGAAAAAGATATGAAGATGCACTTCCGAAAGGTGGCAAGATTTACGATCTTAAAATTGGGGAATTTTTGTATATCTATACTTATCAAAAAATTGGTGGAGTTGAGACAGATCCGAATAAGACTCTTGGTCCGGATGGTAAGGCTGCAAAATTCGGTTTTAAGATAAATGGTGTAACATACGAATTTCTACATGGTGATGAGATATTCTTACACAAGAAATCTTCAACCGAGTATGTAGTTGACTATCTAAGAAAAAGAGGTGACCCATGGTTGCCTGGAGAGTAATGGTTTCTACGTTTTGTGAAAAATCGTGACCAAAATCGTGACCATTTAATGTTGTAGAATTATAATGCATTGACAAATAGGTGTTTGTGGAGGTATTAACTAGAGCCCCGGGCTCGGCGTAAGTCAATTTGGTTCATATGGACCGCTAAGAGGTCGTAATGTAACCTGTAGAGCCTGTTTCAGCAATGGAACAGGCTTTTTTTATAGTCGCATTGACCATTCCATCTAGGGAGAATCGCTATGATGGAGATGTATGTGCATGTAAAAGAGTGTGGGCAAAACCATAACAACCACTGCCTATGTCAAAGAGTGTTAATTTTTTCTTCGATCTATCATTTATCAGTAGTTTCGTCTATCCTAATTGGTTTTATATTAAACAGTTGTTTCTTAATTTTTTATGATCTTTAAGTTTGTTTTTAGTAGCCTAGTGCTCTACATCTTTTGTCTATCGGTTCAGGCACAGATTTCATTTGTAGATGCCGTGCATAAACAAGGGATTCCAGCACTGAACGTGTACCATAAGAATGGTACTCTTATTGGCTTTACGGATAAGGATGGTATTTTTAATTTTTTAGAGGGCGCCAAAGAATCTATTCCAAAGCCGTGGGAGGTTGTTGTGCAACATGTTTCTTACGAGCGGGCAAGTTTCACGCTCTTAGAAAACCAAAAGACACAAATCCTTGAACTAATACCACGTACAAATACTATTGCTGAAATTGTGGTGGATCGTAAGCACCGGGATGTGGTCGTGCTAAGGGGGTATTACAGAGCGTTGGAGACCTTTAATTTACAACATAAGTATTACTCGGATGGCATTATAGTGTATTATATCCCACTTACAAAAGGAAAAATGAAGTACCAATTGATAGATTATCGCGTATATCGAGATTCATCCGTTGTTCGGGATTACGACAAAAAGATGTCTGGCTTTTTTCAGATTCAGCGCGTCCCAAGCCTTTCTACTAAGGGGCTACTGGAACGGTTAGAAAAATTGAACCTCCGAGAGGAATCCAACACTGGGATAACTAAGATCTTAAAAAACGATGTTGAGGTTGGAAATATTAGGCCTAGTTCGGATGGAGAGACGATGCAATATTTTAGAGACGGCGTGCTTCCTGATTCCATTCGTCACACTAAAATATTTCGCCTAGAAGCAAAGATTAAAAACGCGGTTAATCTGGAAACTTTTGTCAAACGTCCATTGGCGGCGAGCAGTCCGGCCGACTTACAAAATATATATCAAAATGTAGTTGGCAGTATTAAGCGAAAAAACGAGTATGGACATATTCCATATGAAGGTCTAGCGGAATTCTATGTGATGGAACGATCTTTTTTAACGGCGGAAGAATACAAAAAAATAGAGAAACAATTGGAACGTAATATTTATAAGACGCCAATGAAGAGCCAATTTAAGCGTAAGTTTTGGGAAGATTTGAAGGCTCATCAAATTCCTGATGTCAGTGAGGCATTGGGTCTACATTTGGGAACTAAACTGAAGCTTATCGAATAAAATAAAAATTGAATCTGTGATTACAAGGAGCTTAAGCTCCTTGTAATGCATCATAGGTAATCCGATAGGATTCCAGTTTCTTGTCTATATCAAAAATATAGTTTGTTGTGATTATCTCATCCACGCCATACTGCGCAACAAAGCCGGATACTTGCTCCCGAATAGCTTCTTTATCTCCTACGAAGGTGCAGGAAACCATACTTTGTACCGCTTTTTCTATTTCTGGAATTCCATGGTAAATCACCTGATCTGTCGGCGGTGAAAGTGGTCTGCGAAGGTTGGTTACTATACCCGCAAAAAGGTTAAACAAAGAGGTTGCCAAAAAGGCCGCCTCTTCCGTCGTTTGGGCAGCAACAATATTAACGCAGACCATGAAATACGGCTTATCCAGATAGGGTGAAGGCTTAAAATTTGCTTTATATATTTCTGCCGCTTGGCCTAGCATGGCCGGTGCAAAATGTGCGGCGAAGGCGTAGGGAAGACCGAGTTCCGCAGCAAGGTAGGCAGAGTCGGTACTTGAACCCAATATGTAAAGGGGAACATGTAGCCCCTCTCCCGGAAAGGCACGTACTTTTTCCGTAGGGTTTTCATTTTCAAAATAATGTTGTAGCGCTTGGATATCATCCTTAAAATAAAAGGAGGTGTTGAGATTATTCCGACGAAGTGCCATTGCTGTCAACTGATCTGTTCCCGGAGCACGTCCAAGACCCAAATCTATCCGTCCAGGATATAAGGTTTCTAAGGTGCCAAATTGTTCTGCAATAACTAACGGCGCATGGTTCGGTAGCATAATTCCTCCAGAACCGACACGGATTTTATGTGTCTGACTGGCAACATGCCCGATAAGTAAAGAAGTCGCTGAGCTGGCGATATACTCCATATTATGGTGTTCAGCGAACCAGATGCGTTCGTAACCTAATTGTTCTATATATTGAGCCGACTGTACCGATCTATCAATCGCTTCTTTGGTATTAGACCCCTTACTGATGGTGGCTAAATCCAATGCGGAAAGTTTGAGTGTGTTCATACGTTAAAAGTACGAGGTTATGTGTAAATCAATGTAAGGCTTTTGTCAATTACGGGAGTGCGATAAAAACATGACGTATGGGAGACGAATAATGCGAGTCAGACCTTTTAACATTAAAGTTTGATTAGAGTTTTTCTTGTGCTCACGATAAACGAATGAATTTGGCTATTTTTGTACAAATTAGGTTGCTATGCAGATTCTTGTAGTTGAAGACGATAAGCGTATTAGTACTTTTTTGGTTAAAGGATTAGAAGAATGTGGTTATCTCGTGACGCTTTGTAAAAGTGCAGAAGAGGTAATAGAGAAAAACTATATCCAAATGGATTGGGATCTGATTATTTTGGATGTCATGTTACCAGGAATGGATGGTATACAATTGGTGCAAACTTTGCGTTACAAAAAGCTTTACACCCCTATATTGATGTTAAGTGCGCTCAATGCGGTACAGGATAAAGTGTCGGCGCTCGATTATGGGGCCGATGATTACCTAACGAAGCCTTTTCACTTTGATGAGCTACTTTCAAGGATTAAGGCACTAACGCGCCGGCAACAATATCAGCAGCAAGAGCAACCTAAATCTACTTTTACTTTTGGAAGTCTCCAGGTAGACTTAGAACAATATAAGGTAACTCTAAGTGGTTCTAATGTGGACCTCTCTCCTCGAGAGTATAAATTACTGATGTATCTCATTGAAAATAGAAATAAGACCGTAAGTCGTATTCAGATCTTAAATGCTGTCTGGGGAATTACCTTTGAAAATCATACCAATGTTGTGGATGTATATATATCGTATTTACGAAATAAGATCGAGAGCGAGAGCGAAAAATACATCTTTACCGTGAAAGGCGTCGGGTATATATTTAAAGCATAGTTATGAAATTAAGACACAGACTATCGTTATACGCTGTATTGGTTTTTACTGTCGTTATGCTGGTCGTTGCGTTCCTGATCTACTTTTCTTATTACGCACAGATGGTGCAGAAAGAGCACAAGTCATTGGAAAACAAATCCTTGCTGGCCGCTATCTATTATTTAGAGCAAGACGAACTCCCCGTGCTAGAGCATACGCATATTAAAAACCAATTGAACAAAGCCATATCTCGAAAGAATATCGTAGTATTCGATAGCTTGGGGCATAAATTTAATGGTGATATGACACTGGACGGTGAAATTCCAAAGGATTTTATAAAGCTTGTTGAGCAGCAGAAAAATGCTTTTTTTGATTCGCCTGATTTTTTCTATAATGGTATCTTTTATGAAGATAACCAAGGTGATTTTGTCGTGATTACCCGAGAGCCGCGGGAAGAGTTTAATGGACAGATGGCCTCGCTGATGAAGGTGCTTTGGATTGCTTTTTTTATCGGTTTACTGATCATCTTTCTCTCTTCACAATATTTGGGGTATATCGCATATCAGCCCATCATAAATATTGTAAAGCAGATCAAAGAACGGGATAGTAAAAATTTTAATGAGCCGCTGAAATTAGCGCGGTCGTATGCGGAGATTGAAGATCTAGTGACCACATACAATCATTTTGTCGATCGTATTGCGCAAACATTCACCATTCAAAAAAACTTTATCGATTATGTCTCCCATGAACTACGTACACCGATTACCGCTCTGCTCGGAACATTAGAGGTAACAAGTAGTAGACCTCGCTCTATCGAGGTTCACGAGGAAGCTATACGCCAATTGAAGCAATATACAAGTGATCTTCAGGAAACCTTGGACCAGATGATGTTGCTCTCCGGGGCAAAAACAAGTTTCGAGTTTAGAGAGGTTCGTGTAGATGAGATTGTTTGGCAAGTGATCGAGAATATGATCCTATACCATCAAGCGCAAGTAGAAGTAGAAATCCTGGTCAAAGATAATGCGTTGCTCATGACGGAAGGTAATGATAAGCTTCTGGAGTTGGCGATAAACAATATCTTGGAAAATGCAGTCAAGTATTCCGATAACAAGCCTATTAAAGTGACTTTGAGCGAATGCGACGGACGGTTGATCGTGTCCGTTTTAGATCAAGGGATTGGTATTCCGCAGGATGATCTACACCATATAAAAGATAATTTTTTCAGGGCTCAAAATACGAAAGGGATTCAGGGTAAAGGCATCGGTTTATCCATGGCGAATATCATTTTTTCGCTGCATAACATACAATTACAGATCCACTCAGGGAAGGACGGTACACGCGTCGATTTGTTATTCTAATCAAATTTTAATCTATCTTAGAAATCCCCTTAATCTACTGCGCTTAGTTTTGTCGCAAAAGATGAATATAAGGTGAGAAGAATTTATTTAACAGCCATGTTGTTATTCTTTATTAGCTTTTTACAAGCGCAAGAATATACAATTTCAGATCTAGAAGCTAATTTTTTAGCGAACAATTATGCGCTTATTGCACAGAAATTCAATATCCAACGTGCGGATGCCGAGATGGTGCAGGAGCGCGTATGGCCCAATCCGACGTTCAGTATTAGCGAGGTAAATATTTGGAAAAATAATACCGCGGAGGTGCTCCCTCATCTGTTCGGAAATTATGGTAAACATCAACAGATTGCCTTCGAACTAGAACAAATGATCGAAACGGCCGGAAAGCGAAAGAAAAGGGTCGCGCTCCGGAAGTTGGAAAAGGAAAGTGAAATTTTAGATTATGAGGATCTCATCCGGGAGCTCAAGAAAGATCTACGGCAAACATTCAATACGCTGGGGCAACAGGAACGCGAATCGCAGCAGCTACAAGGGATATACGAAGGTTTTCAACGTTTGTATCAGCAATACAGTAACCAAGCCACAAGTAATAATGTTTCGAAGGCAGATGTGTACCGTATACAAGCTGAGTTGATAGCGCTTCAAAAGGAAGTTATTGCCCTCGATGCGGAAAAGAGAGAATCGTTACAGAAACTTATTGTATTGACTCAGATACCAGATTTAACAATTTCAAAATTGGTATTGCCGACTGTTACCGTGGGATTATCATTACGCGTTTCGACACAGACAAACCTGACTGATGTTGGTGAAAATACGACCTTAAAAAAACAATCTAATGAGTTGGCGAAAGCGAACCAAGAGTTTGCCATAGAAAAGAGTAATCGCGTGCCGGATCTAACTTTTCAGATGAATTATGATCGGGGCGGAAATATTATGCAGGACTTTATTGGTCTCGGTGTGAGCTTTGATATACCCGTATTTAACCGAAATAAAAGTAAGATAAAGGCCGTATCCTATCAAATAGAACACGAGACGAAAAAGCTCCAATCTATTCAGTTTGATGTAGAGCAATCGGCGTTACGTTTGCATCAACAACTCATCCAGTATGAAGAAGCCCTGGCACGATGGGATGAATACAAGTTCGAAGATTATAAAACCATTGTAGATAGCTACAGGCGTAATCTGCAAGACGGTAAGGTATCCTTGGTTACCTATGTCGACTTTATGCGGTCATTCCGAGAGTCACAACAGGTATACCTAGAACTGGTATCGGACTACATGAATTCGTATGAGGAGTTACAATATATATTAGGAAAAGACTTTCAATAAATGATGAAGAGACACTATACATTATTCGCCTTGGGCGTGGCCATTTTGGCTTCTTGCGGATCAAAAGGAGAAAAGACAGAAGAAAAAGAAATAGCGACACCTACCTTTTGTCTCAGTGCTGAGCTAAAGAAATCTACGACAATATCCGAGATGAACGAAGTTCCTATTACGGAGCAATTAACCTTATCAGGTAAAATTGAATATAATGAGAATGATTTGGTTGCGTACCGGAGTTTGCTAGAGGGCGTGGTAGAGCAAGTACGCTTTGAGCTCGGTGATTTTGTAAACAAAGGACAGGTCTTGGCAACGATTAAGTCACTTGAGATTCAAGATTTGTATCGTCAACAGCAATATCAACAGAATCAAATAAGCTTGCTTCAACAGCAAAAGCTATCAAAAGAATCGCTATTACGTGATGGTTTAATTTCAGCGCCTGAATTATTAGAGACGACACACGAGTTAGAAGGAGCAAAGATTGAACTTAAACGAATTGAAGAATCTTTAACATTGTTTAAGGCGGCAGGTAACGGACTTTTTCACATTGTAGCCCCAAAGAAAGGGTATATTATTCAGAAGTCTATAAGTTCAGGGCAAGCTATTACAAAGGAAGATGATCCATTATTCTCCATTTCTAATTTGAAAGAGGTTTGGGCCATGGTAAATATTTATGCCAGCAACTTACGGTTTGTGCATACAGGGGATCAGGTAAAGATACGAACTATAGCTTATCCAGATCAGCTATACAGCGGGCGGATCGACAAGATATATAATGTGTTTGATGATAATGAGCATGTATTGAAGGCGCGTGTTGTACTTGAAAATCAAAAATTAAATCTCGTACCGGGCCTTAGTGCGGATATTATTATCGATAAAAAGAATAATTTGGGCATGGGCATTCCTATCCCGAGGAAAGCGATAGTTTTTAGTAACAACAAGGAGTATGTCTTAGTTTATACCGACGATTGTCACATTGAAACGAGGCAAATTGCTCCCGTAGCAAGCAATGAGGAATATGTGTTTGTGCGAGAAACGGTGTTGCCGAAAGACAAGATCGTGACGTCAAACGCGCTGTTGATCTATGAACATCTAAATCAATAGGTTATTATGAAGAAATTTGTACAGAATATCGTGACATTCTCGTTGCGTAATACCACTTTCGTTTTATTTGGTGTATTTATATTACTCTTTTCGGGAATATATGCGCTGTTTCATACGCCAATTGAGGCTTTTCCCGATGTTACAAATACCAGAGCGCGTATTATTACCCAATGGTCGGGGCGAAGTGCCGAGGAGATGGAAAAACTGGTTACGCTTCCTATTTCTAAGGAGATGAACAGTATCCCGCGTAAATCAAATATTCGTTCGATTTCGTTGTTCGGTCTTTCTGTCGTGACCGTGCAGTTTGAAGATGGAGTGAATGATTTTTATGCACAGCAATATGTTTCCAATAAACTTGGTGGTGTCGACTTGCCAGAGGGGGCTAATGCAGATATTGAACCACCATCGGGTGCGACGGGCGAGATTTTTCGTTACATCATTAAGAGTGATCTTCCCCTAAAGGAAATCACGGCCATGCAAGATTGGGTGATTGAGCGGGAGTTGTTAGGCGTTCCGGGGGTTGCTGATGTGGTAAGTTTTGGTGGAGAACAAAAGATTTACGAAATACGAATTAACCCAACAGAATTAAAGAATTTTGACCTATCACCGTTGGATGTTTTCGAAGCCGTTTCTAAGTCTAATATTAATGTAGGAGGGGATGTTATTGAGCAAGGTGATCAAGCGTACGTCGTACGGGGGGTCGGACTGCTGGATAAGTTGGAAGATATCGAAAATATAACGGTGGCCCTTAACGGATCGACACCGATCTTAATAAAAAATGTGGCCGAAGTCAAGGTCTCGCACAAGCCGAGACTAGGGCAGGTGAGTTACAACGATATGGATGATGTGTTGGAAGGTATTGTAATTATGTTACGTGGGCAGAATCCGTCCGAAGTGATTGCAAATTTAAAAGCAAAGGTGGAGGAGTTAAACACACGGGTTCTTCCGGACAATGTCAAGATTGAAGCGATTGTGGATCGTACCGAGCTTGTCAACACTACGGTACGAACTGTTTCAAAGAATCTTGTGGAAGGAATTCTTCTGGTTTCCCTGATTGTTTTTATCTTCTTATACAACTGGAAATCAACCTTGATTGTGGCTTCGGTTATTCCACTATCCTTCCTCTTTGCAATTATTATGTTGCGCATTCAGGGATTGCCCGCCAATTTAATTTCTATGGGATCTCTGGATTTTGGCTTATTGCTCGAAGGAACCCTCGTGATTGTCGAGACGGTCTTTGTGGCCATGGCGACATTGTCGCACCGAGTCGGACCTGAACGGTTTGCAAAGATGTCGAAACTGGGAACGATTAAAAAGAGCGCAGGAAGCGTCGCTTCCTATATCTTCTTTGCGCTTCTCATTCTCATTGTTGCTTTATTGCCGATTTTCTCTTTCCAAAAGGTGGAAGGGAAGATGTTTACGCCCTTGGCATTTACATTGGGCTATGCTCTTTTGGGGTCCCTGTTATTAAGTTTGACTTACGTGCCCGCTATGTGTAAATTGCTGTTTACCAAAAATATGGAAGAGCGAGAAAACTTTGTAACACGCTTCTTTAACCGTTCTATTTACGGTTTATATCGTATTTCTTTTCGATTTAAGAGAGCATCGATCACCGTTTTTATCTTGTTGTTTGGGCTCTGTGTATTTAAATTTATGCATTATGGTTCTGAGTTTCTTCCAAAGCTGAATGAAGGTGCTATTTATATACGAGCAACATTGCCCAACAGTATTAGCTTAAAAGAGTCTACGCGATTAGCCAAGGAGATGAAAGGCATCATGGAGAAAGATATGCCTGAAATAGATTTTATCTTCACACAAACAGGAAGACCGAACGATGGAACAGATCCTACAGGTTTCTTTAATATTGAGTTTAATGTTCAACTTAAGGATGAAAAGACTTGGGACCGTAAGATCAGTAAGGATGAGATCATTCAGGAAATGCGGAGCCGATTGAATCATTACCCCGGGATCAATTTTGGATTTAGTCAGCCGATACAAGATAATGTGGAAGAGTATGTCGCTGGGGTAAAGAGCTCTTTAGTTATTAAGATTTTTGGGGATGATTTATTTGACCTTGAAAAGTACGCTAATAAAGTTGCTGCATCGATCAATAAAGTGGAGGGGGTTACAGATATTAACGTGTATAAGAATATTGGTCTTCCAGAACTGCGTATCCAGTTGCATGATAGCAAAATGGCTAAATATGGGGTGAGTACAGCGGATGTTCAAGCCGTAATTGCCATGACTATTGGGGGACAAGCGGCCACTAAGTTTTACGAAGGTGATCGACAGTTTGATGTGGTGCTCCGATTTGAGGAACAATATCGAGATACGCCAGAAAAGATCGGTAATATTTTGATCACAACGAGCAACGGACAAAATATCCCGCTCCAGGAGATCGCAACAATCGGCTATCAGACTGGTCCCGCATTTATCTATAGAGAGGGTAATAGTCGGTATATTGGTATTGGTTTTAGTATTGAGGGGCGAGATTTGGGAAGTACAATCCAAGAAGCTAAGTCAGTCGTTGCGCGTGAAGTAAAACTCCCGCGAGAGAATCATATGGAATGGGCAGGTGAGTTTGAGAGTAAGGAGCGCGCCACAAAACAGCTTGCAATGGTCGTTCCGATATCATTGGTGCTGATTTTACTGTTGTTGTATTTTAATTTTGGAAATCTGAAGGATACTGCAATTTCTTCGTTGACACTTGCTTTTGCCTTTATTGGTGGGTTTATCTCCCTTTGGACCACGGGGACTATTTTTGGCATATCTGCCGGTATTGGTTTTATCATTTTGTTTGGTGTTGCCACGATCGATGGAATTGTGTTGATCGGGGTTATTCGGGATAATCTTAAGGAGCGAATGCGGCTGTTAGATGCTATTGATCTTGGTGTGAAGAGTAGGATACGTCCTGTTGTGATGATTGCATTAATGGGATCCATGGGATTACTGCCTGCGGCTATGTCGACGAGTATGGGGTCTGAAATCCAAAAACCTTTGGCGATTATGATTGTAGGTGGATTAATTATTTGTTTGATTCTTTCTTTTACGGTCGTGCCGATTGTGTTCTACCTGGCAAACCGCAAAAGTCACGATTGATGACATTAGGACGACGGATGAATAATTTGAAAATGAAATTTTTCCTACAATAATGCTTACCTTTGCGCCATGAAGAAAAAGGATAGCAAGATAATGAAAGAGCCTACGTTTGAACGTCCTGTAGAACGTCATTTTTATTATTTGGATCAGAATTTTGCTGTAGGTAGTAAAATTGGTTATGCGATTTCTCTTGTTCTTTTGTTTTTTGGTGTGATGGGGTTGGTCTGGATGATCCCATTTCCACAATTTAATTTCTTAGTTCGTATGAATATGCATACTTTTTTGAACTGGGGTTCGTTCTATATTGCAGTAGTCATCTATCTCTATCTGCGGTTGGCACCCACGTTATCGTATGCGATGTTATTTACGATCGGTATTATGAGTTTTTTTGTGGTGCAATTGGAATATCTGGAACGCGATGGCGGGCCTGCAGTGTGGTTAGTATGTGCTTTGTTGGCATTGATTGGCCTCGGTGGTTTGTTTGCCATCACGCGAAAAGAAAAAAAAACAGTCTACGGACGGGATCTATGGCATTTGATATGTATTGGTCCGATTTGGTTATGGTCAAAAGTGTTTGACAAACTGAAAATTAAGTACTAGAAACCCATTAAAATAAGTATAATTTATCTATCCCTCGGCTTTCCATAGTCGAGGGATTTTTTTTAGTTCAATACCTCAAATAACCACTTAATAGTTCCTGCTTGCTTAGAAATGAATAATATCTGTCTTAAACGGATAATTTCGGTTAAGGGGTGGGGAATATGTGTTAAAACGAATCGTATTTAACTTGCTACTTTTGGTATAGCTAAGTTGTGATAGGTATTATATCCAGAACCCTTACTTACATTTTGACTTATATTTTTAACCTATCTTTGCAACAAGGGTGCGGAGATAGGTTTCTTTATTCATACACGATGTTTAAAATAATTTATAGAGCGATTTCAACGGTTGTGGTGCTAATCGGTGCAACCTGTGCTGTATACGCACAAAAATACCCAATCGATACGTTGCAGTATCAGGGGACCGATAAGAAGGTGGTAAACTTGGTTATTTTGGCGGATGGCTACACGCAACAGGAGATGGGGGCTTTTCATGAAGATGCCAAACGGTTTACAGACTATTTTTTTAAGACGGAGCCTTTTCGTCAGTACACCAATTTCTTTAATGTGTTTGCTATAAATACGCCCTCGAAGGAATCGGGAGCGGCCCACGCTGGAACGGCAGATGATTGTCCAAAGGTTGAACATGGGCACAAAGACTTGCCGGCGCGGTTTAATGATTTTCCGAAACGTATCGCTGTTCCAGAAGCACAGCCGAATACTATTTTTGGTAGCAGCTTTGACAACTATGGCTTGCACCGACTTGTAATTCCGCAGAAAAATGATGTCATAGAAAAGGTCTTAGCGGATAATATACCCAATCATACGCAGGTTGTTATATTGGTTAATTCTCCATTTTATGGAGGCTCTGGTGGGAAGTACGCAACGGCCACAGTGAATGCCTCCAGTAACGACATCGCGGTACACGAGATCGGCCATTCTTTTGCGATTTTAGCTGATGAGTACTGGGCAGGGAATCAATATGCGATAGAAGGACCTAATAGAACACAATCGGCGGACCCGAAGGATGTCCCTTGGAAACATTGGCTGGGAATTAATGGGGTTGGAATCTATGCTTATGGTGGAAATAATTCGCCTGCCAAGTGGTTTCGTCCACATGAGTTTTGTAAAATGCAGTATCTGGTTGCCCCCTTCTGCAGTGTCTGTCAAGAAGTATTTGTAGAAACAATTCATCAAAAAGCCGATCCGATAGCTGGAACGAAGCCTGCTTTAGATACGCAAGTTGATGCTGCTTCAGTGGGGTTGTTTGCCTTAAAATTGTTGAAGCCCTCTCCAAATACGTTACGCGTGAAATGGTTTTTGAACGACATACAGATCGCAAGCGATTTAGATTCTATTTATCTGAACCCCGGTCAGTTTGATGTTGGAAATAATGTGCTACGTGCAGAGGTTCGCGATACGACAACTTTAGTGCGTACACCAAGTAAGCAAATTTATAGCTATGAGGTGAAGTGGAATATTAATGCCAATATGGAATATGCTATGCGTTTACCTGTATCTACCTGGGGGAATACATTGGAGACATGTTATGCTGGTTATCAGGCGCTGAGCATGAAACAGCCAGAAGCCGGAGTGCAGTATAATTGGTACGATAGTGTTGAGGGTAAAACGCCCTTTGCAGTAGGTACGAATCTGGTGAGCCCGAAATTAACGAAATCTACAGTTTATTATGTGGAGAGCGTCTGGGAGGATAAAAAGTCTGGCCGAGTGCCGATTCACCTTGTCGTGCTACCAGAAATCCAAGCGCCTAAGAACTATAAGGTTGAGAAACAAAAGGATGGAAAAACTGTTACTATAACATTGTTGGAAAAGGCGGACACACGGTATAGCTTCTTATGGAAGAAGATGGATGGAACAGTTTTGTATGAATGGGATGAGTTCAGCGGTGAATACGTACGCAGTGGGAAATTTAACAACGTGATGCGGTTAAAGATCGGGGATGGAGAAAAGCACATATCGGTGCAGAAAGTCGATAATGAGATGACCTGTGTGAGTGCACCTTTGATTATTGAAATTAAGTAATATTATAACGTATTTTTCGTTATTTAAGAAGGATTTAATATTTGCTTGGGCAAAATACGTATATTGTTAACTAGTATGTGTTAACATATTTTGCCCGACAAAGTCGAACTTTATATCAAAAAAATATAAGCTATGTTGAAAGGATTTTTTAATGTTCCTGTGCCGACAAACGAACCTGTTTATTCGTATGCACCTGGAACTAAAGAAAGAGAATTGCTACAAGCAGCTATTGCTGAAGCACGAGCGCAAGAGGTGGATGTACCGATGTATATCGGTGGTAAAGAAATCCGCACGGATAAGTTAGGTAAGTTAACGCCTCCACATGACCACAAGCATGTATTGGGCCAATATCACCAAGGCTCGAAAAGCCATGTAACAGACGCAATTAATGCGGCGTTAGCAGCTAAGGCTGATTGGGAAAACCTACCATGGGAGCAACGTGCTGCTATTTTCTTAAAAGCAGCTGAATTAGCTTCCTCGAAATATCGCTATAAATTAAACGCGGCGACTATGTTGGGTCAGTCTAAAAACCCATATCAAGCAGAAATTGACTCGGCATGTGAATTTACTGATTTCTTGCGCTTTAATGTCGCATATATGACAGAGATCTATGCACAACAGCCACCAGCAAATAGTAAAGGTGTGTGGAATAGGGTAGAACAACGTCCGCTAGAAGGATTTGTTTTTGCACTTACGCCATTCAACTTTACGGCCATAGCAGGTAACTTACCTTCTTGTGTTGCTATGATGGGGAATGTTGTTGTTTGGAAACCTTCTAATACGCAGATTTATTCCGCAAATGTATTGATGCAAATCTTTAAAGAAGCAGGTCTTCCGGATGGCGTTATCAACTTGATCTACGTCTCGGGCCCTGATGCAGGTGATGTAATTTTCAAACACCCTGATTTCGCAGGTATTCACTTTACAGGATCTACAGGTGTATTTCAGGATATCTGGAAAACAATCGGACAAAATATTCATCAGTATAAAACATATCCACGTATCGTTGGAGAAACAGGTGGTAAGGACTTTATCCTAGCACACCCTTCAGCAGATATCAATGTGTTGAATACAGCGCTAGTGAGAGGTGCTTTTGAATACCAAGGACAAAAGTGTTCGGCAGCTTCTAGAGCTTATGTACCGGCTTCATTGTGGAATGAGTTGAAAGGATTGATGGAGAAAGATATTAAATCCTTTAAGATCGGTGGTACAGAAGACTTCAGTAATTTTATTAATGCTGTTATCGATGAGAAAGCATTTGATAAAATCACGAGCTACATTGATAAAGCGAAGTCTTCAAAGGATGCTGAAGTGGTTATTGGCGGTGAATATGACAAGTCAACTGGATACTTTATCCATCCCACTGTAATCTTAGCTAAAACCCCTGATTACGAAACATTGTCGGAGGAATTGTTTGGCCCTGTTTTGACAATTTATGTATATGATGACAACAAGTGGGAGGAAACCTTGAAGCTCGTTGATCAAACATCGATCTATGCTTTAACAGGTTCTATTATCTCGCAAGATCGTTATGCAATTGACCAGGCAACACATGCGTTACGCAATGCGGCGGGTAACTTCTACATCAATGATAAGTGTACAGGTGCCGTTGTAGGTCAACAGCCTTTCGGTGGCGCTCGTGGTTCAGGAACTAATGATAAAGCGGGGTCGATGATCAATTTATTACGTTGGGTTTCTCCACGTACGATCAAAGAAACGTTTAATCCTGATACAGATTATAGATATCCTTTCTTAGGTTAATAACCTGTTTAAAGGTTGCTTAGGCACTTTGTATAAAGGGACTAAGCAACCTTTTTTGATAAACCTTTCCTTGCTGTTCTGCACATATTTGGCTAGTATCATTTGTACATGAAAAATCAAGAAACGCGGAAACCGATAGAATTTACGGTCCCTGCACATGGTGATGGCGCTTTTTACACGATGGAAGATATCGGGACTGATTTTTATGGTTATTACCATAGACATCGGGAGTTTCAAGTAAGCTATATTGTAAAAGGTAAAGGGTCGTTGATGCTTGGAAATTTGATTAGACCCTGTGATGAAGACGAACTTTTCCTGATCAAGCCGAATGAGCCTCATCTTTTTTTTAAAGATGAAAGTCTGGCCGATAACAGTACGGTTCATATCGTTCATTTGTTTTTCTCCCTCGAGAAGCTCCGTTCTTTCTTTGATATGACGGAATTACATGCGGTAAAGAATTTATTCTATAATTTGGATACAAGTAAGTCGTTACCTGCCTCTTATGCGCATGCAATCAAAGAGCTTTTTGTGAGTTTAAATGCAGAAGAAGGAGTTTCTAAGCTGTTGAAGGTTATTCAAGTTTTTCGTTTTTTACTGGCTCAAGAGAAGCATTATGTTTCCATTTATTCTGGCCTTAATAAGGTTGATTTTCAAGACTCAGATGGACTTCGCATAAATGCTGTTATTAAGCATGCTTTAGATAATTATAAACGAAATGTAACCGTGGAGGAGGTGTCTTCTTTGATCCATATGACACCCACTGCTTTCTGTAAGTTCTTTAAGAAACATACAAAGAAAACATTCGTTGGATTCTTAAATGAAATTCGGATAGAAAAGGCGTGTCAGGTGTTGGTGAACAAACGGACGGAAAATATCTCAGAGGCTGCTTATCAATGTGGTTTTAATACAGCAGTTCATTTTAATCGCGTTTTTCGAAGCATAATGGGAATATCGCCGAGCCAGTTTATTTTAGCACATACCGTGCACGAATAAAAGTGAAGAAGTTAAGGGGGTAGGAAGTGTAAGCAGGTTTTTTCAACTTGTGCTTTTATTGTAATATGGGACACAAGCTACAAGCTCGCGCCAGCGGAGGCTTGTAGGAAGTGGGGGACTGTAAGGGTAGCCCCTAAGATTACTTAAAACTAGGAACTACCCATTAATATCTATCGCACTACCAACCGTCAGATACAAAATATAGCTGCGCTGAGTCCTCCGAGGTTTGTGTCTCTACAGCAAACTACAAACTACCAGTTACCAACTACTTCTTGTCACTTCCCGAACGTTTCAGGATCATGATTGCTTCGTATTGTTTACCGTCAAAATGTGGCGTATCAATAGTCAGTGCAGTTGGGTAGGGTTTTTGTTTATCGAAGAAATACACCTTTGTCATACTGCCATAATCATTTGTGGGAAACAAATCTGCGCAGGCTTCAAAATCTGCCTGTCCAATATCGCCGACTGCAACAGCATAAATTCGGATAATACCACCCTTGTTTTGTTCATTACGTACAAAAGCGACTTCCTCAAACTTGCCAGGTAGATCTTTGATGGAAGGCTGGTTAAAAGCTTCCCAGATACCATATCCGAGGATGGCTACCAAACCAATAACAATCCACCAATACCGTTTTTTCTTTGTCATCTACGCTGTTATACTAATTCCTAATAGTTTGTAAAACTCTTTTAATATAGCTTGGTGTCCAGGCCATGCCGGCGAGGTTACCAAGTTTCCATCAACGATAGCTTGATCTGCTGGGATATTCTTCCATGTTCCGCCTGCCAGTTCGATATCCGGACCAACGGCTACGTAAGCGGTTAAGGTACGCCCTTCCAATACACGTGCTGTTGTGAGGACTTGTATTCCGTGGCAAATTGCAGCAACGGGTTTATTCGTCTCGAAAAAGTGTTGTGTAAATTCGATTACCTTTTTGTTTAAACGGATATACTCCGCTGAACGGCCGCCTGCAATATATAAACCATCGTAATCCGCGGGATTTACACTATCGAAATCTTTATTGATTCCGAAATTATGTCCACGCAGTTCTTTATACGTTTGGTCTCCTGTAAAATCGTGTACCGCAGTGGGTACGACATCTCCTTTTTTACGATCCGGCGCAATAGCATCGACCTCGATACCTATTGATCCCATTGCTTGGAATGGTACCATCGCTTCGTAATCTTCAACATAGTCACCAACTATTAATAAAACTCTCTTAGCCATAATATATATGTTTTAGTTTATGTTTCTTTTATCTAGAGTATCTATACACAGGCATATACAACCAGCACACAATTGAAATAAATATTGCGCGTGATTGCTGCTCTAACACCGTTACTCAGCAGACTCTGCAGCTAACATCCGTTTTGTTTTTCGAACTTTTGCTTCTAGCTGACTACGGAGGAGCACATCTGTAACACCTTTGCCATCTTCGAAGTTTTTGTTGAATTCAGGTAAGCTAAAGGTTTCCAATACTGTCGCGCCATCATAGGGCATGCGCGCTGTTGCGATATCCAAAACCGATTGTCCGCCGCGCCGACCTTGACTGGTCGCCATGATAAATACTTTTTTGTCTTTATATGGTAATCGATTGGGGATGCGTGAAACCCAGTCGATCAAGTTTTTGTACGCCGCATTATAATTACCGTTATTCTCAGCAAAAGAGATTAAAAGAAAGTCTGCCTCATCAATTTTTGCAGCAAAATCGTAGGCCAGTTGAGGAATACCACTCTCTTTTTCCCGATCTTTCGAGAAAATTGCCATCTCGTAATCGTTAAGATCTAAAATTTCAATCACATCGTCTGGTTCCTTGTAGTATTTACTGACACTTGTTACCAGCCTTTTATTGATAGAGTTCGAGCTGTTGCTCCCTGCAAACGCTAATATTTTCATACGTTAAATTTAGACATTTTTTTTATCTTGTGTGGTCAAAATAAACACACATTATGCCTAATAAAAATCTAAACCTAACCTTTTTTTGTTTGCTAGTCTGCTTATCTGTTTTCTCACAAAAGAAAAACGAACTTGTGTGGCGGACTCCCGAATTTGTGCAAGGACAAACCACCACAGAAGCTACTGCGAAGTATGGCCGTTTACCGGATAATTTACAAGCGGAGGTGCGTCCTCCAGTGTGGTATTTAGGTACGAATAGTGCTGGTTTGCATGTTGACTTTACAACCGATGCTGATTCTATTGTTGTGCGCTACAAGGTAAAGGGAGCACTCAATATGCCACATATGCCGTCCACCGGAGTAAGTGGAGTTGATCTCTATATGTTGGATCGCAAGAAAGGAGGGTGGCTGTGGTCTGCTGGAAACTATTCGTTTAAGGATACAATCAGCTATACTTTTCGAAGCATAGGATCTGATTTAGATCGTCTTTATCAGCTTTATCTACCCCTATACAATACGGTGGAGTGGATGGAGATCGGTGTACCCGAAGGGCGTGTTTTTAAAGAAGTGCAAAGTAATAAAAAGCCCATTATTATATATGGTACATCCATTGCACAAGGCGCTTGTGCTTCTCGCCCGGGTTTAGGGTGGACAAATATTTTAGCACGTAATTTACAGTCTCCCGTGGTTAACCTCGCTTTTTCGGGGAATGGTCGCTTGGAAGATCCTATTTTGGAACTTATAGCAAAGGCAGATCCGAGTATAATTGTATTGGATTGTCTTCCAAATTTAGGTGTTATTCCGGAGCGATCTGAAGCACAGTTAGATAGTTTGGTGTATCATGCCTTCAGCTACCTACGAAAGCATCATCCGCATACACCGATCGTGCTTACGGAGCATAGCTCCGGCTTTAATAGTTCTATATTGAACCATGAGCTTAATGCGAGATTTGAACAAACCAGTCGTGTTGGACAACAGGTTTTTCGTCGCCTGAAGCGAGATGGTTTTAAGAATATTTACTTGCTTAGCAACAGAGAAATTGGTTTGGATATTAATTCTACAGTCGATTATGTGCATCCGAATGATATTGGGATGATGAAGATCGCCGATGCTTACACCAAGCTTCTTCGTAAATTATTGTAGAAAGATCCTATAAAAAAGACCCCTCCAAGAAATAGGAGGGGTCTAGATATAATAGGTGGTTAGTAGTCTATCTTAAAATTAGCGTAAGAACAATAGTTCACGTAATTTCGGTAATGGCCATTTTGCGTCGTCGATAATCTTCTCTAATTTATTAACGTGGTAGCGAATCTCATCAAAATAAGGTTTCACCACTTCATCGTAGCTGATAGAGCGTTCACGAATATCATCAATATTGTTCGCCGTTTTACGCGCTTGTCTCATTGCTTCCGCTTGTTCCAAGATAATGTTCGTATGTTTCGAGATACGTTCGACTAAGTTTAGCTGTGAGCTGTAAGCTTCTTTTGCCAATCCTAAATCTTTCAGACCTTTAACGTTCGAAATTAACTCATTTTGATATACAAAACATGCTGGGGCAATTTGGCTCGTCACAACTTCACCGATAATACGCGCCTCAATTTGTAGTTTTTTATAAAAATTCTCTAATAAAATTTCATGGCGTGCTTCTGATTCACGCTTGTTATAGATACCTAAACGTTCGAAAAGCGCAATTGTTTCATCCTTAACATAAATATCTAATGCTTTTGGCGTTGATTTGATGTTTGAAAGACCACGAGTTTCCGCTTCTTTCGCCCATTCATCGCTGTAACCATTTCCTTCAAAACGAATTGCTTTAGATTCTTTGATGTATTTACGGATAACATTCAATAAAGCAAGATCTTTCTTCGTGCCTTTTTTGATCTGTTTATCTACTTCATTTTTAAACTCAATCAGCTGAGCCGCTACGATTGCATTTAAGATCGTCATTGGTTGTGCTGAGTTTGCAGAAGAACCTACGGCACGGAACTCAAACTTATTGCCTGTGAAAGCAAAAGGAGAAGTGCGGTTACGATCTGTGTTATCTAGTTTTAATTCCGGTATTTTAGGAATACCATGCCAAAGGTTGGCATCATTTTTTACTTTTTTAGCTACGCGAGCAGACTCTACCTCGTCTAAGATTTCATCCAGTTGAGAACCTAAGAAAATAGAGATAATTGCCGGAGGTGCTTCGTTGGCACCAAGACGGTGATCGTTACTATGGCTCGCTATTGACGCGCGTAAAAGATCTGCATATTCAAAAACAGCTTTGATTGTGTTCACAAAGAAGGTTAAGAACATCAAATTGTTTTTAGGCGTTTTTCCTGGAGATAGTAAGTTAACGCCTGTGTTGGTAATTAATGACCAGTTGTTGTGCTTGCCTGATCCATTAACGCCACTATAAGGCTTCTCGTGTAACAATACTTTGAAGTGATGACGGATTGCAATCTGCTCCATTAAGTTCATCAACAATTGATTGTGATCGATGGCTAAGTTCATTTCCTCATACATCGGTGCACATTCAAATTGTGAAGGAGCAACTTCATTGTGACGTGTCTTTAATGGAATACCTAGTTTTAGGGCCTCATTTTCCAAATCAACCATATAAGCAAGAACACGCTCCGGAATAGCGCCGAAGTAATGATCTTCTAATTGTTGCCCTTTTGCAGACATGTGGCCGAATAGAGTACGACCTGTAAACTGTAAATCTGGACGTGCATTGTATAAAGAAAGGTCAACCAAGAAATACTCTTGTTCGATACCAAGCGATGCATTTACCTTCGTGATTGACTTATCAAAATATTGTGCAACCTCTGTTGCAGCCTTATCGATTGCAGCAGTAGCTTTTAATAAAGGAGCTTTATAGTCTAACGATTCACCCGTGTAAGAAACGAATACCGTTGGGATGCAAAGCGTTTTACCTGCAACTGTTTCGAAGATAAAAGCAGGAGAGGACGGATCCCAAGCTGTATAACCTCTAGCTTCGAATGTATTACGAATACCACCATTAGGGAAAGAAGAAGCATCAGGTTCTTGTTGTACCAAAGAATCACCAGAAAACTTTTCGATAGCCTCACCATTGTCATCCGGTTCGAAGAAAGCATCGTGCTTTTCAGCTGTTGTTCCTGTTAGTGGTTGAAACCAGTGCGTATAGTGCGTTGCACCATTTGCAATAGACCATATTTTCATTGCTTGTGCGATATGCTCTGCAATCTCTCTGGAGATTTGGCTTCCTGTTTCTATGCGCTGAACGAGTTCTTTATAGGTGCTTTTCGAAAGATAATCTTTCATCTTAGCAATTGTAAATACATTCTTAGCGTAAATAGCGGTTGCTTTTAAGGTCTCTACTTTTTCTGCTTCATCCAACAGTCTTGATCCTGCTGATTCGGTTGCTTTAAATCTTAAACTTGACATTTTTCTTGGTAAACTAAGTTTTGTTATACAGTTTATGGGTGTTTTGTTTTGTAAAATTACATTAATTTTTAAAAAATCAATAACAAAATGTAAAAATAAAGGGATTGTGATGTTTAAAATGTAAAAAGGCTTATTGTTTTGTAACAATAAGCCTTTTTTGATAATATTTTTTTAATTTTTCTATTGAAAACCCCAGTCTATTCCTTTTTCTATTGCAGGAACTCCAGTTGTTATCCATTTTGGAGCTGCTTTTCCTTTTAGATAATGGTCGAAAAACTGAGCTTGTCTAATCTGGATATCTTTTCTGTTCTGTCTTTTCATTAAATTATGCTCATCATTGTTATAATTTAACATCCAAACAGGTTTTTCCAGTCGACGTAAGGCCGTAAACATTTCAATTCCTTGGTACCATGGCACAGCACCATCATTGTCGTTATGCATAATAACGACCGGTGTCGTTACACGGTCCATATAAAATAGAGGTGAATTCTCCAGGTACAGGTCTTTTGCCTCCCAAAGCGTTTTCCCGATACGTGATTGTGTGCGTTCGTATTGGAATTGACGGGAAAGCCCCGTCTGCCAACGTATGCCACCGTAGGCTGATGTCATGTTTACTACAGGAGCACCAGTCCATGCTGCAGCATACATATTGGTTCGGGTAATCAGGTGAGCAACCTGATAGCCACCCCAACTTTGACCTTGAATTGCCATTTTTGTCGAGTCAACCCATGAGTTTTGTGCTAAAAAGCGCATGCCTGAATTAATGTACTCTTCGGCAGATTTACCTGGGTGCCCAATTTCATAACTGATGTTTGGTGCAAAAACAAGATACTCGTTACTTACGAAGTAAGGGATATTCAATCGTGAAGGTGTTGGTGCCGGTGCTTGGTACGTATATAATCCATCCGTTAACTTTTCGTAAAAATAAGCGATAATCGGATACTTTTTATTCGGATCAAAATTCTCTGGTTTATACAAAATCCCTTCGGCAGCATAGCCATGAGGGGTGGTCCATTGCACTAATTCCGCTGTTCCCCAATTGTAATCATCCTGTTGCGGATTTATTGTGGTAAAACGTTCTTGTTTCTTGAAATTATCGGTTACATATAAATCTGGTGAAGAGTTATAGTTTTCTTTTGTAAAAGCGATAGTTTTTCCGTCCTCTGAGGCATTAAAAGCTTTAAAAGTATAAGATTCACTTGTTAATTCTGTCGGTTTTCGAGTTTTTGCCGCATTTATCACAGAAATACCATTGTATTTGTTGTTTTCATTAAAACTTGTGACATATATATCCTTCTTGCTTGGGATAAATGTGGTACGATAACGAGGATTATCGTTCTTGGTTAGATCAATATAACGATATACTGTTTTAGAAGCACGTCCTTCGCCATTAGTAAGTAATTGTTTATCCTTACCATTTAGCGCGAAACGCCAAATATCATAGCGGTCATATATGTAAATATGGTTGCCGTCTTCAGACCATCCCATGGTACCATATGGACTTGCGTAGGTTGGTGAGTCATTTTCTTCATCAACAAAACTAACGGGAATACCGTCGTTAAGTACAATACTTTTTTCGGTACTTATAGCATAGCTGTGCCAATTTCCTTTTTCGCGGTCAAAGTAAACGACATGTGTGCCATTTGGGTTAAGGAAAGCTTGGCCAGCAAAATTTTTAAGGATAATTTTTTTGCTTCCATTAACTGTTGAGACAAGGTATAAATCACTTAGGGTGCTGGCTTCCCATTGGGATGCAATGCGATTACCAAAATCACTGCTTGCCAACATCCACTCATTCGTACCTGTTTCAGAGATACTAGAGCGGTTAAATTTATCGTCGACTAACGCGAGTAAGCGGTTCCCACTTTGTAGCGAAATAACGGCCGGATAGTTTTTCGTCTGATCGTTTTTGAGGTTTACGAGCTGCTGCGGCTGTAAGTAGTCATCTTTCCAGTGCCAGATATCTACCTGCGCATGTTCGAAGTCGACCAAAGTGGTGTCTTTTACAGCAGGAATAGGGGCGAGGCCGAAGTATAAGCGTTGACCATCAGCGCTAAAATTAAGCTTTCCATCACCACTCACATACCAATTTTGAGGAACACCAGATGTACTTTGTTGGGCCAGTACACGAGCGCTATCTTGTGTCGGCGTGTAATAGTATAGCTTAAAATCTTTTAACAAAGCTTTTTCCGGAGATTTATCCGCCAAGAAAGTTAGTTGCGTGCTTTGATCATCAAAAGTTAACTCTTTATATGTACCCTTGCCGTTACTTATTTTCTTAAGCTCTTTACTTGTTAGGTTGTATAGATAGAGACCATGGTCATTTGAAACGGTATCTTTTGCTTCATTTTTTTTGGTAAAAGCGATGAAGTTTTCATTAGGACTCCACGTATATTGATCCGCTTTTAGGAAATTTAAGGTATCTCCGGTAGCCAAGTTCCGTACCACAAGAGCGGGTAATGTTTTTGGCTTTGCAGCTTTTTCCTTTTTGGTGGTATCAACGGGTGCTTCTATCTTAATATCCGTTAGGTAGGCGACAAAATCATTCTTTTGCCAAGCCATCTTAAAGGACTTTACGTCTGGAGTTTTCCAGGTCTCTTTTGTACTTGTATTATATATAAAGAGCGAATCTTTTGGCATATCATCCGCTTTTTTCTTTTTTATTTTTGCCTGTCTTGTTTCTTGGAATAAAGGCTTAATACTACCGACATAATAGCTTTCATTCTTTGCTAGTTTTACATTGGTAGCACGAGGTACACGGACCAGAATATTATTGTCTTTTGTTTTTACTTCAAAAATACCATCTCCCTCCTGTGGGTTGATAAGGAAGCTGATGAATCGTCCCGATTTGCTCACTTCAACATTACTGATACTTTTCCAGCTATCATACACACTGTGATCCAGCGGTTTCTTCTGTGCATAGCTTACACTGACGGTAAGCAAGGATATGCCCAGAACGGCTTTTTGTAGATTCATAGATTAAAAAATTTCGAATTTGAACGTAAAATATATAAAAATGCGTAGATTCAACCTAGTGTTTTAACATTTTTACACGTTGTACTCTATGTAATTGTCGTTATGAAATCAAACAGTATTATTATTGCCGTTATTGCAGGTCTATCTGTAATTATATTTGGATGGGTATTGGGTAATGCCTATAAGTTCAAATACAAAGTTAATAACACCGTTAATGTGACGGGGAATGCGAAGAAGGATTTTGAAGCCGATATCGTAAAATGGTCTGCTTCCTATAGTCGTAAATCAATGGATCTAACGCAAGCTTCAGAACAGCTGAAGCAAGATCGAGATTTAGTTAGACAGTTTTTGGAAAAGCAAGGAATCAATCCGAAAGAGATCTTATTTAATGCCGTCAATATTAATAAAGAATTTTCTTACCACTCCGATGGAAGTGGCAATAGCTACAATACATTTACAGGCTATAGTCTGCTACAGAATGTCAGTGTAGAGTCTAAGGATTTAGATAAAGTTGATAACGCTTCGCGCGAAATATCGACGCTTATCTCGCAAGGACTAGAACTGAGTTCAAATTCACCGAGCTATTATTATTCCAAGCTCGAAGATTTGAAGCTGGAACTAATTTCACAAGCTTCTGCAAATGCAAAACAACGTGCTGTCAATATTGCAAAAGAAGCGGGTTCCTCCTTAGGGGATTTGATCAAAGCCGATTTAGGTATTTTTCAGATCACCGGACAGAATGATAATGAGGAATATTCGTATGGTGGAGCGTTTAATACCTCTTCGCGAAGTAAGACCGCTAATATTACAGTGAAGTCCAGCTATGGTGCGAACTAAGATTTAAAACTATGTAAGAGCATTCCTGCGATTATTATCGCTAGTCCAATGAGCGATACTGGTGTCGGGAATGCTGCATGTAAAATAACCACTTCACCAACAAGAGCGAAGATTACTTCAGTCGACTGCGTTGCTTCTACAGCCGCGAGACTTTTATGTTCTTGACGGACGAGTTCGGTTGCTTTAAAGAACAACCAGGTTGCAATGACACCAGAAAAAAGAGCAACAATAAAAGTTTGACTTAACAAGGAAACGGTGGGGGCTGGTTGTGTAAAGTAGCCATAGACGCTCCATAATAGCCAAAAAGGCAAGCTGGCCAATGTCATCCCAAATAGGCGTTGCATCGTTGTTAATCGACCCTGCGTTAGCTGCATCATTTTTCGGTTGCCTAGAGGGTATGCAAAAGCAGCCAGTAAAACCGGGACTACGCTACCCAGAAATAGATCAAAAGAAAGTGCTTTTGCTTCCGGTAATTGCAAGAGAACAACGCCAGAAATAATGAGTAAAGAAAAGAGCCAAGTCTTTAGTGAAATGCGCTCTCCACGCTGTAGGAACGGTGTTAAACAGATGCCTGCAATGATTGTTAGCTGCCAGGTTCCAGCAACTAACCAGGCGGGAGCATAAGAGGCTGCATAGGTAATCCCAGCGTAGAAAATGCCAAAGCCAATACTGCTCCATAGCAACCATTGCCCCATATTTTCGCGCATGACAACCCAAAGGCTGTGGAGTTCTTTCCGGCCTAGAATAATAGGAAAAAGAAGGAGTGCCATCCAGTAGTATCGGAATGCTGCCGCCCATATCCAAGAGCCTCTGGCGTCGGACATTGATTTGTTTAAGACGAAGGTCACCGCAAAAAATAAGGCTGATAAGAGGCCAATTAGAATAGCTTTTTTCTTCATTTTCCCAAAGCTGGCGGACTAAAGTAGTCCTTTTGATTCTTCCATTTCAAAGACCGAATCTATTTTCCAGTTTGCTTTGTCTTTGGATGCTTTAACCGCAAGCTGATCACAGCGTTCATTGAGTGGATGCCCTGCATGCCCTTTTACCCAAACTAGCTTGACGTGGTGATGTTTATATAGATTCATGAGGCGTAACCATAGATCTTTGTTTTTTTTGCCTTGAAATCCTTTTTGCATCCATCCGTACACCCATTTTTTGTCGATCGCATCAATCACATACTTGGAGTCCGAAAAAATGGTCACCTGTTGGTGTATATTTTTTAAGGCTTCAAGTCCAATGATAACCGCAAGAAGCTCCATTCGGTTATTGGTAGTCTTCCGAAAACCACCCGAAAATTCCTTCTCTATCAACTTGCCTTGAAATGCAGGGTTAGATCCTTGATAAATGGTTCTTAGTATTGTTCCATAGCCACCAGGACCAGGATTGCCGCTGGACGCTCCATCCGTATATAATTCTATCATTGTGTTCCAAACTTAGATAAATTTGCTTTTACTCGCAACAGAATTAACTTGTTTGTCCGTTTAGATGTTGTTCTTCACGTAGTTCTAGTTCGTTATATTGCCGGCGAAGTTATCCTGTAGTGAGTTTGGCAATGATTAAGGAGATTGTCATGATTTTAATACGTTCTAACTATTGTTGCTTCCTAAATATATGTATATCTTAATGGCAGATTAATCGATTTAGTTATTTATGAAAATATTGAAAAAAGTAAGTTTGGCAATGCTTCTTCTAACGGTTGGGGGATCCGGTTTTGCGCAGGATAAAGTACAGGCGCCGAAAAAGGAGGAACCGAAGATGGAATGGTTTGATGATGCTAAGCTTGGGATTTTTATTCACTGGGGAATTTACGCTGTAGAAGGGATTTCGGAATCATGGGCGTTTTTTAATAATTATATTAGTCATGATAATTATATGAAGCAGCTGGAAGGATTTACAGCCTCTCGGTACAAACCATTAGAATGGGTCAACCTTATCAAAGAGTCCGGTGCAAAGTATGCCGTTATTACGTCAAAGCACCATGACGGTGTTTCGCTGTGGGATTCAAAGGCGGATCAAGCAACGACAACGGTAAAGCATAGCGCTGCGCGGAAAGATGTACTCACCCCTTTTGTAGGAGCTTTGAAAGGAGCAGGCTTGAAAACGGGCATTTATTTTTCACTCCCAGATTGGAGTCATCCATATTATGATGTAAACACAAGAACCAGAAAACGATATCTGCTTAAAGATGAACCACAGCGCTGGAACAATTTTGTAAACTATTACCAGAAGCAGTTAACGGAGATATCTGAAAATTACAACCCAGACCTTATCTGGTTTGATGGCGATTGGGAGCATAGTTCCGCGGAGTGGCAAGCACCGCAAACACTAGCTTTATTACGGAAGTACAATCCAAATATTATTATCAATTCACGTTTGAATCACCATGGCGATTATGATACGCCAGAACAAGGTGTACCGGTGGTAAAGCCGGAAAGCCGTTATTGGGAGTTGTGTTATACGATGAATGATTCCTGGGGTTACCAACCTTTTGATACACATTATAAAACACCGAATATGATTGTCCGCACGTTAGCGGATTGTATAGCTATGGGAGGGAACCTGTTGTTAGATATCGGCCCGAAAGCAGATGGAACTATTCCGGAAGAGCAAGTTGCCATTTTAAAGGAATTAAAACGATGGACAGGTAAACATGGGGAGGCAATTTATGGGACAAGAACGGGATTAGATCAACGATTTGGTCGGCATAAGACCGCCTTTTCGAAATCAGGAAAGACCCTTTATGTTTACTTAGATGCGAAATCATCCGATATTTCTTTCCTAGGGTTACAATCGAAACCTAAAGAAATCCGTGTGGTAGGGCAACCTAAATCTTCTAGACCTTTGGCTTTTACATACAATGGATATGACCTTACAGTAGATCTTTTGACGGCAGCTTTTGATGAGGCGGTGACCGTAGTTGCCATCGATTTTGCGGAAAAGCCAGTTTTTGATTTGAATAGAACGGTAGGAAAACCATCGTTGCCCGGAATTTTAAGCCAGTCTGATGCACGTCAAGCTATTCAGGATGTAGTACGGTGGAGTGATTTCGGTGCTAATTTATTAGAGGGAGCAATCACGGAGGATGGTCAACTATTGCGTAAAGATTTAGTCTTTAACTCGCCCGAGGTTAAGGACTGGGTAATGAAGCATGCAGAAATTTTGCATGATGCATCAGCGGGGATACCTGGTGGACATTATACGGGATATTCTGCCTTATCTAAAGATAAGCAGACGCTTTATCTTTTTGTAGACGGTGTACCAACCGGCCCCATTGCTTTAAAAGGAGTTAAAAATACCATTGCACGGATTCGTATTGTTGGAGAGGGCTCCATGTTATCACATCAGATCTTTAATAAGCTGTATTGGAGTGCGATACCAGGTATTATCTATATCGATGTGCCAAAAGAACGGTTGGATAAGAAAATGACGGTAATTGCTGTTCTCTTGGATAAACCTATTGAATTATATCGTGAGAAAGTAGGGGCAATCGAAAGTAATCTGTAATTTATTCTAATTTAAGCGCCCAATAAAAATATCCCTAGAAGTGGGGATATTTTTATTGGGCGCTTTGCGTTATCTTTAATCCATGGATCGATTCCCTCTAATTTTATAAAAGGATACAATATGTTTAAATATAGTATAATATTTTTTTTACTCAGTTGCAGTTCGGTCATGCTTTTCGCACAAGAGGATGGAGTAACGAGTTCACAAAATTGGAACGAAATGATACAAGTAAATTCAAATTTAAAAGAAACAAATACAATAAGGATCTTTGATAATCCAAAAAAAGTATATCAATTAGAACTGAAAGATAATAAGCCATATAATGGCTATGAAATTAGCGACGAAAAACTCTTAGGTGAATTGAATTATGTCAATTTTTACCAAAATGGAGCATTGGTTGCAAAATATGCTATTGACTATCTTCGAGCCGATGGAACATCTATTCCTGTTGAATATACATTAAAAACAACCTATCAAGACAACAACGTAATAAGTGGGCCGGTATATCGCGAACTGCCTCAAAATTTAGTTTTGATAGAGCAATATCAAGAAGGAAAGCAAGTAGGTTTTTTTCTGGATTTATTTGCTATGCATTATTTTAATAGATTGAGCTTTCAGCTGAAAGGGGATATGTTGTCCATTACTAATTTACAGACAGAAAATGAGGTTAGGGTTTATAAAAAGAATGAGAGCTTAGAGGCTGAATACTACGTTCGTAAAAAATTAATAGCAAAATCAAAAAGAAGCGTAGAGAAAAAAGATCAGATTGTACCCTATGCGTCCAAAGTTTACTATGTAGAGGGGCAGGCATTAAAAGAGTTTATTTGCGTGATACATACATCTGCTGATTTAGAGGAAGTAGAGGACGATTTCTTACCATTATTGTTTACACAGTTTTCATTCGAATTTAATGGGGATCTTGTGGATGTTTTGAAAATCTGCAATTTATTTTTTAGCGATGCAGAGAATTTAAAGAAAACGGATTTGGGTCGAATATTTGATTCTTATATCGTTCCATATAAAAGAGAAAACTATCTTGCCATGGTGAATTATGACGCGAAAGGTCAGCCCTACGAAGGTCAAGTGATTAGTTCTTTAACATCAGGCGGGTACGAGGTTCTAACCTATGAGAATGGAGCATTAAAAGATAAAAGTGTAATCAGCAACTTGACTTTACTTAAAACGGAAGAATAGATAAAATTAGGACGCTTTAATAAATTTTTAAGACAACTTAAATAGTGGATAATAAAGAAATTTGGATAACGGATAACACGCTTTTTTACAGAGAAAGGGGAGGTATGGAAACGGCAAATGTTGGTGCCCTCCGATATGCTTATGCACAGATCTTAGGGGGTGTTCCTTACTTATTTCTTTTTGCTGATCATCAACATTACATCTCGACAGAGCTGCTAGGCTTTGAGGACGTATATCGTGAACTTTCCAAACTTTTTCCTTTGGATAACCAAGCTTTTCTGCGGGTATGCAAAGAAAAAAAAGAGGATGAAAAAGTGAAAATATGGGCAAAAAAGGAATCTCAAAACTATCAGATATTACGTGAATACGATAATAACACTGATCTAGGTTATGAAGTCTATACAGAACCTAAGAGAACAATAACTTGGGACACAACGTATGAAGAGCTAGAGGCATCTGGTTTGGTAGAAGGTTATTTTAGTGATTATGGCACTAAATATTTACGATTCAAACATCCCGTGCGAATCGAAGGGGTATTGATCAATCAATTAGAATTGTATGTTGATAATGTGCTTCCCAATCGTCCAATCATGGAATATTTCGTTGATCTTTATGATGACACCAATACGGATAAGAGTTACAA
The DNA here is from genome assembly GCF_004421025.1 of Sphingobacterium psychroaquaticum. NCBI lineage: Bacteria > Pseudomonadati > Bacteroidota > Sphingobacteriia > Sphingobacteriales > Sphingobacteriaceae > Sphingobacterium > Sphingobacterium psychroaquaticum. The sequence continues at coordinate 1,984,306 of NZ_CP038029.1, forward strand.
AGAACTTCGTGAACTCTGGATAGATGAGGGAGTCGATATCGATCAATATGGTTATGAAAGGAGTGACCAATGTTATCTACGGTTCGAGTTTACGGATGGTATAGATGCTTCAATTTGCTATACCTACGACGAAGAGTCGGGATATGATGATGGAAGTACCTCACTTCATTTCTACAATGTTCGGGAATATCCCTCCTTTTTAGAAAACAAAGCGTATGAAGATGTGATGGAAATTTCTGATTTTATGTCGTTTTGCAAGCCACTGGATATTAGCATTAGTCATATGGATAATGATGGCATTAAACATATTCCACCAAAAGCAAAGGCACTTTTAAATGCTAAAAGTGGCATTTGGGTGGATCAACTGAATCAAAAGGTGGGATTTGTAGGTGTGGATACGGCCTTAGTTTTAGATAGTAGACAAATTGCGCACTTTGAATTTCAAAATGTACTTCCAGCGAAGGGAGGCGGATATGCTGACTTTACGGTCCACCTCACGACGGGAAACTATCTATACATCTTTATGGAAGACACCTATTACTTCGATCAATTTGCTGCCCGGCTACGTCAACTGACAAGAAAAAAAGTTATAATTCCTGAAGCGTATTATAACTGTTAACGGGGCATCTATATTTATTGTGTATCATTAAAAAAGATCAGCTCTTACTTGGATTTTTATGTATGCCGTTTTTTGCTTTTTACCAGTTGTAGCTGCGGAGTTTAACGGGTAAACTTGTGCGTAAAACGTGTCATGGTTTATCCAAAAACCTTTTTTCTCATCGACGAATTTGAAATTAGTAAAGTTAACATATAATTGGTTGATCTGTTTTTTAGATTCAGGTAAATACTGAGCTACCAAAAAATCCGAACCCGTATCATGGTTATTGCTGATAAAGGAAATCCTGTTGATGGAGGCAACAATGTGTGGATATCCTTCTGTAAATAAATCCATAGCGAACGCTTCTTCAGGATTGTAAAAGTTGTAATAAGAGCTATTGGAATGTTGATTGTCTTCCTTGAATATTTCTAACCCCAAGAAATTAGAATGTCCAATATATTGGTAAGATAATACGCCATCTTCAGTTACCAGGTTCTCGTATTGTTGAATCTTTTGCTCTTGTCCATTTTTGTCAGATATCCAATTATTCCCTTTCAGTTTCACATTTGGATTTTTGGTAAAAACCTCATCTATCTTTGATTTTAAGGCACTATTATATTCATCTGCCGTTACTTCTTCCACAGTCCCATACTGAGCGTAAGACTTGTTGTTAAAATCAGTTTTATCCATATATGTACTGCTCCTGATCTCCAACAGGTTCACCCCCTTCAGGGTCAAATCGAACGAAGCTGTAAACTCCGACTTCAATACAAAGGCCTCAATACTGTTTGATATGTTGTTTTCGATACTAAAATGGATCGAATAGAAATCTTCAAATTCTTCAAAACCATAGTAATTATCAAGTTTACCATACGCGATTTTCATAGAAGCACTATCCTTGTTTGGTGCTGTAAAGAAACGAACAGAATCTAGTTTGGTGAATAATTGAAAAGGGACCTCTTGCACATTATCGACACCTTTTATTTTTTTGAAATCCCCGAATGTTATCGTTTTTTTATTGGATTCGGTTTCTATTCTATTCGTTTGATCGGTCTTGATTTGTGAGTTGCATGACACAGAAAGAACTAGAAAACAGGACATAAAAAAGAAGTATACGTTTTTCATTTCTTCACGACTAAATTTACTGCGTATTATTTGGAGCGAAGATATAAGTATTCGAAGTAGCCACCAACTAAATACCTCATATAATAGATAAATGGCTGAAAACAGGGATATATGGGAATACCTCTTTTAAAAATATTATTTGATATTTTGGTGTTTTGTAAAAGCTTAGTAACCAGGTGAAACTCTTTTTTAATTAAAATTTAAAAATAAAAAATCCCTATTCTTTGAATTTTCTAAAAAAAATAAACATCTTCGCTATCATTCAATAACCAATTGACTTTATTGTCTATACAACTTTATGAAAGGTAAATTAGGGTATCGCTTATTATGGGAGAGAATTAGAAACGGCGACGAAAGCGCTTTTTTTGATCTCTATAGTGCCTTATATAAAGAATTGGTGAATTTTGGTATTCGTACGTGCGGGGACGTAGATGTTGCGGGTGAAGCGACCGATCAGGTTTTTGTGACCATTTGGGAAAAGCGCGAAAATTTGGATCGTGTCGAGAATGTACAGTCATACCTGATGACATTCCTAAAACGTAAAATGTTGCGACTGCTCGAGAAGCAACATAAAATAAATACGGCTTTGCAAAGTGTGAAAGCGGAGGATGATTGGATTGAGATGCCCTATGAAGAGTTTATTATTCGGGTACAGACGAATGAAATTATACAGCTTCGACTCAAAGAAGCGTTAGAAAAACTTTCGTTCCGCCAAAAACAACTCGTTCACCTTAAATTTTTTGAAGGAATGGGGTACGAACAAATTGCGGAAGCAACAAACATGACCGTAAAAACCGCGTACAACACCTTATATGATGCGCTAAAAGTTTTACGCGAAGAATTAAAAGAATTTTAATTGATTGATTTTTAGTTGATTATAAATTTTTTATCTTTTTCTTTAGGCAATCGGTGCTATTCTGGGCACTATAGATTAAAAGCCTAAGAAATGAACCACAACGAATACAGGGATGTAGAAGATTTCTTGATAGATAATACGTTTCAAGCGTATTGTGCAGAAGAGAATGAGCAATGCATAAGCTATTGGGAAAAATACATTGCTACGCATCCTGAACAAGCAGAAACTATAGCGCGTGCAAAACGCCTTTTCCATATACTTGCCGGTCATAAAAAACCTGTGAATAAGCAGCTCGAAGCGATGAAGCAAACTATTGCAGAGCAAGAGTCTGCTCCACGTACTTTTCGTCCTAATTTCATGAATATCCTTAAAGTTGCGGCTGTTTTAGTCGCCTTAGGCTTTGGATATTTATGGTTTAGTCGCGCACCTCTTACAGAGCAACCGATACGTGAGATGTCAGCTAATGTTACGCGTTACGAAACGAAACTGGGAGAAAAGAAAATGTTCGAACTAAAGGATGGTACGAAGGTTACGTTGAACTCAGGAAGTAGACTGGAAGTTGAAGGTGCTTTTAATCAGGAGGACCGTCATGTAAATTTAATCGGAGAAGCATTTTTTGAAGTAGCCAAGAATAAAGATAAACCTTTCGTTCTCCATACCAATGATTTTGATATTCGTGTGTTGGGAACAACTTTTAATGTGAAATCATATCCAGAAGAGATGCGTTCCGAAGCGCTTTTGGTAGAAGGTTTGATTGAGATGAAAAGTAAAGGCGAGAATGAAAATTCTATCATTGTAAAACCGAATCAAAAAGTAACGATATATAGACAAGTTACAGCCGTTAAACCGAAGGCCGATGTGATTAAAAAAACGGTGCCGAAGGCTGCTGTAAAGGAAATCGCGATTCAGGATGTTGCAGAGAAAGTAGGGGAAGATTTAGTTGCGGACATTGCTTGGAAAGAGAACAGATTGGTCTTGGTGGATCAAGACTTTAGCTCCCTAAAACCAACATTGGAGCGTTGGTATGATGTCGATATTACGATTGAAGGTGCTGCGCTTCAGGATTATAGGTTTACCGCCACCTTTAGCAGAGAAAATATTGAGCAGGTGCTCATCGCATTACAAAAAGTTCAACCCTTTAAATATGAAATACATGGAAGAAAAATAACTATTAAAGAGAAATAAAGAAGGATGATGCGCTAACACCATCCTTACTATCGGATAAATAAAACCGGCAGTTGACGTCTTGCAAGTAGTAAGCTGCCAAGTTATAAACTTTAACCAACCACTAAAATATGATTAAAAATGGCTTAATGCAAGTGCATTCGTATTATCGTGTGCACTATAGATTCATTATCCGGATGAAACTAACCTTAATTATTACTGTCTTTGCTGTTGTCAATACGATGGCAAATGCGTACTCTCAGCAAAAAGTGTCTTTGGATGTCCAAAAGACGAAGTTGAGTAGGATTCTTAAATTAATTGAAGAGAAAAGTGATTATTACTTTGTCTATAGCGCAACCAACGCTAATTTGAACAAGGAGTTGTCTTTAAATGTCGAAAATGCGAAAGTCGTAGACCTTTTGCCTCGTCTGTTTAATAAAACTGGACTTCAATATTCGGTATCAGAGGAAGGACTTGTTGTTGTTACTGAAAAACAGCAGGCTCAGGTGCGTGGTGTTGTCGTCGACGAGAAGGGTAACGGTTTAGCGGGGGCTACAGTGCGTGTAAAGGGATCGCAAATTGCGCGCGCGACCGATTTAAACGGACGGTTTAGTATTGACGCCACTTCGGCAAACACCTTGGTAATCTCTTTTGCTGGCTATGGCACACAAGAGGTTGCAGCAGGCTCTGCTGAAATGAAAATTGTGTTGCATCAAGATCTTCGTATGTTGAATGAGGTTGTTGTGACAGCGTTGGGGGTTGCCAAAGAAAAGCGTTCATTAGGGTATTCGGTGACTCAGGTTCAAGGAGAATCTTTGACGCAAGCGCGAGAGAATAACGTGATTAATTCCTTGGTGGGTAAGGTTGCAGGACTCGATATTTCTAGTACTGCTGGTGGAGCTGGGTCTGCATCTAATGTTACGATTCGTGGCGTTTCCAGTTTGAATCAAACAAATCAACCTTTGTATGTTATTAATGGTGTACCTATGGAAAGTAGACCTGTCGGTATTGGAAATCTTAATTCGAGAGGGAATAAAGGAAGCCAGTGGGATAACGCTCCTGATTTGGGGGATGCTATCGGCAACCTAAATCCCGATGATATCGAGAGTATTTCGGTACTAAAAGGTGCTGCAGCTTCCGCTTTATATGGCTATCGTGCGAAGGCGGGGGTAATCCTTATTACTACAAAAACTGGAAAAGGAAGTTCGATTGATTTCAGTAGTAATTTTGTGGGTGAGCGTATTATCGACCAAACCGACTGGCAAACGACATATGGACAAGGAACTCAAGGACAAAAACCAACTAGTGCGGCGGCGGCGGCTTTAGTGGGAGCGTCAAGCTGGGGGGCCAAGTTGGATGGTTCCGACGTTGTTCAGTTTGATGGTACTATGCGTCCTTACTCTTATCAGAAAGGAAACCTAGGTCGTTTTTATCGTACTGGTAGTACTTGGACAAATACTATTGCTTTGAATAAATCTTTCGAGGGGGGAACTATTCGTTTATCAGCTAGTGATGTAAGTAATAGGTCTGTCGTGCCGAATTCAGGTCTAGATCGTCAGTCTTTTTCTTTGGTGGGAACTTTTGAACCATTTAAACGCTTCACTATTGATGCACGTATTAATCAGATTTTAGAAGGTGTGAAAAATCGTCCTATGGTATCGGATGGGGCAGGAAATGCAAACTATAATGTTATGTTTCTTCCAACCAGTATTAATGTAAATGATTTGAAACCTTGGAAGGATGAAAAAGGTTTCGAAAATAAGTATAATACAGGAAATACCTATAATACAAACCCGTGGTTTGCGGCGTATGAGTTCCAAAATAATACAAAACGTGATCGTAACATTTCGTCAATCACTGCGCGTTATACATTAGAAAATGGACTTTTCTTCCAGGGACGCGCTGGTCGTGATGGTTATTCGGATCAATACAAACATGTCGTGCCTTCAGGAACTGGCTATTATGAAAAAGGAAAAATTTCCGAGCAACAAACAACCTTTGAAGATATCAATGTGGATGTTCTTCTAGGTAAAACCTTCAATGCAGGGGACTACTCCATCACGCCAAATCTAGGTGCTAGCTATCGTCACACCACGAGTTCGGTAACAACGAATAATGGTGTTGATTTTGCTGTTTTTGGTGTTTATAATCTCTTAAATGCAGAGAATAAGTCTGTGGATATTGGCCACAGAGAAGAGGAAACTCAATCTACTTATGGAACATTAGAGTTTGCTTATAAGGATATATTCTATTTGACCGGAAGTGTACGTTCGGATTGGTTTTCGACGTTAGCAACACCTGGAGTTGACAATAAACTCAATGTTGTATATCCATCGGTAAGCGGCTCCTTTGTGTTTTCTGAATATGTGAAACCATCTTGGTTAAATTTTGGTAAACTCCGTGCAGGATATGCAAAAGTAGGACAAGCAACAGATCCCTATCAAACAGTTTTAATGTATAATTTCAGAAGTGAAAATCTAGATGGTAAACAGTTGGGAATTATTGATAATAAGCGTATTCCGAATACCTCTTTGAAGGCATCGTCTGCTTCAGAGTTGGAATTTGGTACGGAATTGAGATTGCTTAATGACCGATTAAGTTTAGATGTTACGTGGTACAACAAAAAGTCAAAAGATGAAATTAGTTTTATAACCACGCCATCATCTAGTGGGTATGAAGCAGCAGTACTTAATGCTGGCGAAATTCAAAACAAAGGGGTAGAGATGCTCTTGTCGGCGACGATTATAAAGAAAGATAATTTTCGTTGGATTTCGTCAGTGAACGGTAGTTACAATGATAATAAAGTTTTGTCTTTGGCCGAAGGCATGGACAGACAGCTTATTGCAACCTCTAGAGCTGAGTTTGGGTCATTGATGATGGTGAAAGGAATGCCTGTTAACCAAGTGATGGCTTTTGACTATAAGTATGATGCTAATGGGGAAATTGTTTATAAGTCAGACGGCACCCCGGAACGTGGAGAATTAATGCCATATGGCTCTTCAATAAATAAATGGTTTGCCGGTTGGAATAATGAGTTTATGTATAAAAACTTCAATTTATCATTTTTAATTGATGGCAAATGGGGTGGGAAAATGTTTTCTGCAACTGATTATTATGGTTTCATTAATGGTTTACATAAGGAAACCCTTGAAAAAAGAGAAGAGTTAGGGACATTAGCTCCAACTTATTATCGTGCAGTAGCAGACAATGTATCTAAACGCTTTGTAAATAGTACAGACTTTATCAAACTTAGACAAGTTATTTTAGGATATAAATTCCCTGCAAACATGTTTAACAATAGAGTGAAGTCGCTAGGCGTAAGTTTGGTTGCAAGAAATCTCCTTGTGTTAAAAAGAAAAACCAACAATGTCGATCCAGAATCAAGCTACAACGCCACATTTCCTGGATTGGAGTTAGGTGGTGTTCCTGCTGTGCGGACTTTTGGTGCTAACCTAAGTGTTAAATTCTAATGATTGTAACCATGAAAAATATTAAAAGATTCTTTATTCCATCTTTATGTGCAGTAGCATTACTTAGTATAACAGGCTGTACGAAAGATTTTGTTGATATCAATACAAACCCAGCGACCTATGGCTCTACAAATTTTGATGCCAACTATACGTTAAGTAGTGCTCAATTAAACTATACTGGTAGTATAGATTTTGCTTATGATACATGGCGCGCTAATCTTATTTATTCCTCAGGGATGATTCAAGGAATGTCAACGGTTGTTAGTTATTGGGCCGGTGATAAATATATGTTGAATGAGGGGTATACAGCAGCATATTGGGGAACTTCAGCGGTGGGAGCGTATATTGAACAAGTACGTTTTATCGTTGATGTGATTGAATTTACAAAAGACAAACCAGAAGCTTCCAATCTATATAATGTGGCACGAATATGGAAAGCAGTTATTTTCTCTCGCCTATCTGATATTTATGGTGATGTCCCTTATTCGGAGGCAGGATTGGGGTACTATAAAAAAATCTATACTCCGAAATATGACAAGCAGCAAGATATCTATAACGATATGCTGAAGGAGTTGGATGAAGCATCTCAATCTTTTAAAGATGGTGGTGATTTTGTAAAAGGGGATATCATTTATGGAGGAGATTTGAACAAATGGAAACGTTTTGCAAATTCCTTTATGTTACGTTTAGCTATGCGCTTAGTTAAAGTTGATGAGGCAAAAGCTAAAGAATATGCGGCGAAAGCGGTGGGAAAAACTTTTACTTCGAACAGTGATAATGCACTAGTGAAGCATTCACGCGCAGGAGCTCGGGTTACACAAAATCGAAATAGTCAGGTCCTGTTAGGTGATGGAGGGTCAGAGGCATATTACACAAAATGGTCTAAAACATTTATTGATTTTCTAAAGGCACATAAGGATCCACGACTAGGGAAAATTACGGTAACTAACCTATATTTAAAAGAAAGTGATAAAGATGAAGCCGGTCAAAATCCAAACTTTAGTATGGATCCTGCTGTTCAGAAGGGAATGCCGAATGGGAAGGACTTAGGTTCAAATCCGATATTTAACGTTAAAAGCGATCCAAATTGGACGACTTTTAGCGATTATTCATCTCCTCATCCTGTTATGATTGCTAGGGAGGCCCCAACATTTATTTTGACATATGGTGCTACGGAGCTTTTATTGGCAGAGGCAGCAGTCCGTTGGGGAATAGGAGGTAGTGCGGAGGATCATTATAAGAACGGTGTAAAGGCTGCCATAACAAATGTGGGTCAGTACTCGGAAAAAATCGCAATATCTGACGCGGCGGCAGATGCTTGTCTTGCAGCAAATCCGTTTAAGCCTGCTGAGGCTTTAAAACAAATAAATACACAGTATTGGGGGCATACCGTATGTCAATTAGATTTTATTGAAACATGGTCTAATTGGAAACGGACAGGTTATCCGGAGTTAGTAATGATTAATTATCCTGGAAATGCTACAGGGGGAACAATTCCGCGTCGTTTCCCGTATCCAGTTTCTGAGGTGTCGGAAAATGGCGTCCATTACAAAGAGGCAGCGGCAGCTGTTCCTGGCGGCGATAAGCTGACAGGACGTGTATGGTGGGATAAATAAATATTACCCATATAATAATTTATTGGCTCAGCGGGTTTTATTTCTGCTGGGCCAGTTTTTATATCTTTGCTATTATTAACCTAAAATAAATCGCATGCGAATTCTATTTACTCTTGCCGTAGTTTCATGTGTTGCTTGTCAACCAAGCGAACCCGCTGTTAACCAGAACACGCTAACGGGTAGCTATCGTCTTTTAGAAAGTACGACCATCAAAGGAAAGGATACTCTCTTTAATAAGGTTGATACCACAAAGACGGAGATGATCAAGATGTTCAATGAAAGCCATTTCTCGTTTACGAATCACGATCGGTCGAAAGGTGTGGACAGTACCGCTTTATTTGTTAGTGGAGCTGGTCGTTATTTTCGAGATGGAGATAAGTATACGGAGTTATTGGATTTCTGTAGCTACCGACCATGGGAGGGTAAGCAGTTCGAGTTTACTTTGGAGATTAAAGGTGATACACTGGTACAGCACGGTGTAGAGGAAATACCAGAGTTGGGTGTTAAACAACATATAACTGAAAAGTACATTAAATTAAGGTAATGTACTTTTCAATGTGTGATTACACGTTTTTTTGCGCGTAGATGAGAATCCGTTTAAAGGCATAGAACGCAGGAAGCTGCGGATATGCCTCTTTTATTTTTTGCATAAAAGCTGCTGTAAAGAGCGGCTTTTGTTGTTCTGTTAGTCGTTCCAGATAGGGGATAAGAGCCGACCCGCTGATGAAATTAAATAGCTCCTGATGACTATTGGCAATAATAGGATACACCTTTTGCGACAACTGTATATCAACCATGTTACCATCAAATAACATTTGTGCATATGCATCGAGTGTTAGGACGGAGGATTGCCTATTCCAGCCAGAAAGCCACGATTTGTAAGGAGCCTCATCCGCTAATTCTCGCAGCAGGATGTTTAACATATTTTCATTCTGTAAAGGCATCTGCACGGCAAATTGACCGCCCGGTTTTATGCGGTCAAGGAGAGCCGGGAACAATTCTTCATGCTTATCAGCCCATTGCAATGCCGCATTGCTAAATATTAAATCCCATTGTTGCTGACTGTGTGCTGTCTCTTCTATGGTTGCCTCTTTAAAAAGAACCCGATCACCGACGTATCCGGAAGACTTCTGGAGCATTTCGGGAGAGGAGTCAACCCCTATAAAAGAGAGGTTGGGAAAACGGTTTGCTAAGATAGCCGTTTGCTCACCTGTACCGCAACCGATATCGATGGCCGTACCTTTTGTATCTTCTTTTAGAAGTGAAGCGAGGTCATAGAACGGTTTATAGCGTATATCTTTAAATTGATTGTAAATTTCAGGATTCCAAGCCATAAGTTGTATTTTATATAGAAATACAAAATACAACTTATCCTTGTTTTGCACAAGCCTGGTAAAATTTTCCTTGAAAGCTATTGGTCAGATTAATCTTATTAATCTGCTAACCATGGTATATTACTGTAGGTTAAATATATCTGCGTTAGGCTTTTGCTTTCTTTCTTCTATTAACGATAAGATACGTGATGTAAAGAATAACAAGCCAGATAGGGATCAATTCAACCGATATTTGAAGACCGGTAAACCACATCATAACCAATACACCCACCAAAAAAAGTAAACTCAGATAGTTACTTATCGGGTAGAATAGGGTAGGGAACTTCGGCTTTTCTCCACGCGCAATGATACTTCTTTTGAAAAATATATGTGTTAAACATATCATGATCCAATTGATGACCAAGGAAGATACAACAAGGCTCATTAGTACGCCCAGTGCCTTTTCAGGCATTATTTTATTGATTAGGATACAAACGGCAACCAACGCTGCTGATACCAGTATCGCATTAACGGGGGAATAATTTTTGTTTAAACGCTTTAAAAACTTCGGTGCATTACCTTGTTCAGCCAAACCGAACAACATACGGGAATTACTATACACCGAACTATTGTATACGGATAAAGCTGCTGTAAGAACGATTAAATTGAGGACATTAGCAATAATATTTGTGAAATAATAAGTATTGCCGAACAACTCAAATTGCATTCCCTTTAAGCTGGCGAAAACTTCGACAAAAGGACTTGTATCTGGAGTTATCTGACGCCAAGGCATCAAGGAAAACAAAATGACCAAAGAGCCAATATAGAAAATCAGGATTCTCCATAATACCTGATTCGTTGCTTTTGGAATATTCTTTTCTGGGTTTTCAGCCTCAGCCGCCGTAATGCCCACAAGCTCCAAGCCACCGAAAGAAAACATAATCATAACTAATGCCGCCAGTAGTCCTTGATAACTTCCGCCATCACCCATAGAAAGCCACCCTTTCGGGAAGAAACCTCCATCATTTACTAAATTAGAGATAGTTGCTTGTTCGCCTCCTTTTCCTGTTATCAAAAGGTAAGTCCCGAAGATAATCATGGCAATAATGGCAACTACTTTGATGATGGAAAACCAAAACTCCGTTTCTCCATAAACTTTAACGGAAGCAAGATTTACCACATTGATAACAATAAAGAAGAAAAGACTGGAAACCCACAATGGTATTTCAGGCCACCAGAATTGAACATAATAACCAATAGCAGTAAGCTCCGCCATACTCACAAGGAGATAAAGTACCCAGTAATTCCAACCTGAAGCGTACCCTGCAAAGGATCCCCAGTATTTATTAGCAAAGAAGCTGAAACTTCCCGAGACAGGTTCTTGCACTACCATCTCACCCAATTGTCGCATAATAAAGAAAGCAACGATTCCTGCGATGGCATAGCCTAATATTACAGAAGGGCCTGCTAAAACAGCTGCCTGTCCGACTCCCAAAAATAAACCGGTTCCTATCGCGCCACCAAGGGCAATTAATTGAATATGTCTATTGCTTAAGCCACGCTTAAGTTTTGTGTTTTCTGAAGAATTTTCCAATTTTTAATTTAGATTATTGTCTGTTATTTATACTGTTTTCGGCAAAGCCAACGAGCTCATCCCAATAGGTTCCAAGACGGCGGGTATAGATCATAAGCTGATAATCATTGCCGGTTTGAAAGTGTGTGCCCGAAAAGAAATCGGTCTGTATTTTGCCGGATTCATCTTCTAACACATACTCGTAATCATAGAGCCCTTGCTTGAGCTTCAATGTAATCTGCCATAGCTTATCCTCCACATTATATGTTAATTGGTTTTCTACGGAACGTTGGTAATCATTGAATCCACCTACAATATAGACCTTTCCTTTGAAGTCTCTTTTGTTTTTTAACGAAAAGGTCACGTGTGCATAATCACCTTCTGTATTCTGATCCTCTAAATCCCGGTTACGGATGAAGAAACGACCATTTTCATCAAATGTCGCGGCATAGGTTTGGTCATATTTATCTTCATCGATTAAGACTTTTACTTCAGCCAGAGAGTCTATTTTTATTTTTTGAACGCCTTCAGCAGCTAAACGGAAACTCCGTAGGTCCACGAAACGAAATTCGTTGTTTCCCTTGAAATCTAATGTTTCTGCGTTGCTATATTTGATTTCATTTCCAGAGAAGAAACTAGGCGTCTGAAGCACCATTTGATAGTCATCCCGCTGGTTTTGTTTGACCAATAGTGTTAAGTCTCGCTGCGGGTTATTTATAGTCAAACCTGTTTTAAGTGTAACATTAAGTTTCTGGTTTTTTAATCTATTGGCGACCTGTAGGGACGATTGTATATTGCTGCTTATATTAACCAGATTATTTAACACATAGAAGCGACGTGTTAAAATCAATCGCTCCTTATCTGCATCTTCATACACCTTAAGAAGGTAGTTTCCTGCTAATTTCGGCTTAAGATACTGCGACGGGAAGGAGAGTGAATAATTTGTATAGGGTTGCAAAGTTCCTTTCGATGCGGTGAATTGTTCTAGTCGGTCCTCGTTAAATCCATCTACGTAATCAAGCACGGAGGCACGACTTGGTGTCCAGTCCTGATTGCAATGTTCAATGCTGAAATAAAAGTTTCGTATGTCGGCACGTAAATCGTCGAAGGATAACAATAGTAAATCGTTGCTGCCCAAAACATAGATGGGAAGTTTATTCTCCTTGCCTGTTGGGTAGAACTGTACCGTCTTAATAGAAGGTAGGTACGCCTTGTTGCTATACACGAGCTCCTGTCGGGGAGACCGTTCGAATTCCTTCTTTTCCTTTTTCTTTTTTTGAGCTAGGACGGCTGTCGTGCTGCATACAAGAAAGAAAAGAAAGGCCTGTTTTAGCACCTGATGTATCTTCATATTGTAAAAATAAAAAAACCGCTGATAAAGCAGCGGTTTTTATGATATTTCTATTTTGCTATTAGCTTTCCGATACTTTTTGCTAGGTTTTTATCCACGGTAATGTATCCTGGGTAATAAATGTTTTTGCCAGCCAACTTAAAGGAAGGCTTGATCTTTAAAACGAGAAAACCTTCACCCTTTCTCGTGAAAATCTCATTCAGCACATTGTCGATGCCATTTTCTTTGGCGGTATCAAAAATGTTGGCTTTGAATGTTAACGGAACGATAGTACTCTGTCCTTGTGCTAAATTGATGTTTTCATCTACGGTACCTTCAAAAAGAGGCTTTCCTTGGATCTCTATTAGATACTTAAAGGAGTTGATTACTGTTTTTGCACTATTGGGGTTTGACACTTTCATGTTAACACGTGCCTCCAATGGTAGATCTTTTGTTAGCATAGCCATTGCTACAGCTGGTAACGAGGATAGGTTAACACTTCCTCCGTTCATGAAGGACTCCATGCCTTTCCCTGCTAAACGGACATTCTGAACGGATTCTACGTCGTAGTCGCACTTCGCTAAGTTTGCTACTTGATCTTTGTTGATTGAACAGCTGCTGATTATCAAAGCAGTAACTGATAACACGATTAATTTTAATTTCATTGTTATGTGATTATTTCTTTTTTCCGCCAAAACCATATAGGACGCCAAGTGTAAAAACAGCATTACCTGCTTTCAGGTATTCATTGCTCATTACATTGATATTAAATCCGTTGGTGTACTGTAGTTGAAAGCTTTTGTTAAGCTCCATTCGTGTAAAAAACAATGGTTCAATAAACAAAGCTTCCTCTTTTGTTGCCGTTATATCATTAATTGTAAAATCGGTCATAGCTATCCGACTTACACGGATGGCTGTGCCATAGCTCAATGCTCTTTTCTTTCCAAAAAGATTTAACTTATCTTTCTTTGTCGAGGAATAGTTTACCTGCAAGAAGATTTTGTCGAAATCCATTTTGCGTACGTCGACGGGTTCCATCCCCGTCATGCTTGCCCTTCGATCTTCATCGTGCGATTTACCAATCCCATATCCTGCATAAACTTCCAATACCTGTCTTTTGTTTTTACCGACCTTGGTAAAATAGCCAATTCCGCCTTCTACTAGCTGTTGTTTAAACAAATCATTGCTGTGTATACTGTTGCCATTTTCGATAAAAGAACCATTAGCAATGAAAGCGAGGTTTTTTGCAAATGCAACACCTGCATTTCCACTTATATTACCTTTTATATTACTATGTGCCGCGACGTAAACCTCTCCACGCTCTTTAAACATAGGCGTGGCGGGAACGTTGGGCATATAGATCGAACTACAGCTACTAAAGCAAGCAAGTACGGCTAAACAGGCTAAGGGGTAGAAGTATTTTAAATGCATATCGAATCAATAGTTACAGTCCAATGTTAATTATTGTGCCAACATTTCGTTTTAAAAGCTATAGAGCCACTTTTAGCATAGTTTAACAACTTGTTTTAACCTGTTGTTGTTTTGCTTTAATGTATTGTTAAATGATTCCGGCTTTAATCAACTCCTGCTCCATCTCCTGTTGAAGCTTTTGGGCTTCCTCTCGTGCTTTTTCTGCAAAGTCTTTTCCCTTGGAGGCATAAATAATTCCACGTGTACTATTCACTAATAGACCACAGTCTTTATTCATTCCATATTGACAGACGTCTTGTAGAGAGCCACCTTGTGCGCCAACTCCAGGTACCAAAAGGAAGTGCTCTGGGGCATGTTCACGTATCTTTAAGAATGCTTCTCCGCGGGTAGCGCCTACAACATACATGATATTTTCTGGACTCCCCCACGTATTTACCTTATCGATAACATACTCGAAGAGTTGCGTATTCTCCTTATTTTCAAAGTTCTGGAAGTCTTTGCTTCCTTGATTTGAAGTTAGGGCCAAGACAATCGCCCACTTGTTCTCAAATTCAAGAAAAGGCGTTACGGAGTCGTTCCCCATATATGGAGCAATGGTGATCGAATCAAAACCTAAACCAGATACTTTTTCATCAAAAAAAGCTGTCGCATACATCTTAGATGTATTTCCAATATCGCCACGCTTAGCATCAGCAATGCTAAAGCAGTCTTTTGGTAATGCTTCCCATGTCTTTTGAAGTGATTGCCACCCTTTAATGCCGTAGCTCTCATAGAAAGCTATATTAGGCTTGTACGCAACACATAAATCTTCGGTTGCATCGATGATGGCTTTGTTGAACGTATAGATCGGATCTTCTTCCCCTAAAAGGTGTTCCGGAATTTTGGTAATATCCGTATCTAAGCCGACACATAAAAAGCTCTTCTTCGCTTTTATTTGCGCAACTAATTCACTTCTGGTCATTCTTCTACTTATTAATCAGTTCGGTAATAAAATTATATACTTCTTTGCGCGAATAGTCGGCCATCCCTTCGTGGTGTGCCGCGATATTGCCTGCTTTATCCAGGATAACGGTGGTTGGAATAGATTGACCAAGCCAATTTGCCGGTATTTCGGTTGCCGGATAGTAAATCGGTAGGTCAAGTTTTCCTTCCTTTAGAAAAGCATGTGCACCTTCTTTATTCTGCTCAATTTCGACCAGCATAAATACAACCTGATCGTTACCCGCAAATTTTTCTTTTAACTGCTGGATAGAAGGCATCTCTGCTTTACACGGCGGACACCAGGTTGCCCAAAAGTTCAAAAACACAACTTTTCCTTTTAAATCGGAGATATGGGTGATTTTATCGTTATCGTCCGTAAAAGAAACCTCCGGTTGGTTACTGGCGGGCTTGTTCTCCGTTGATGTAGCTTCTGCTTTAGGTGTTTCTAAATTCGGTTTAAACAAACCTATTTTCATTAAACCTTGTTGGATCCACATCCGACTGGTGGGAACAACGAGAGCAATAATTAAAACGCCAAACAATACATTGCTGGCTATTTTCCATACTTTCTTTTTATCGGCCATACTGCTTTTTTTAGGTGTCGTACTTCTCTAATTGTTTGAGCAAGGTAGCAAAATCTTTAGGATATGGGGCTTCAAAATCGTAACTCTTACCTTCGATTTTAAAGCTTACAGCCTTAGCATGCAGCGCAAAACGTTTCATGATAGGAAGTTCTTCTTCATCTTTGGATAGCGTAAAGCCACGCTTCTTGATTTGCGATAGATAGACCGGCTTACCACGATACATCTCGTCGCCTACGATCGCAGCATGCTGCGTTGCCAGGTGGATACGTATCTGGTGCATGCGTCCTGTGATCGGTTTACACTCCACTAGCGTGTAATGTTTGAAGTACTGTAAGGAATTAAAGATGGTCTCAGCCTGTTTTCCATTAGCACGGTCGATCGAAACATTCTTGTTCCCTTGGTTTAGGATAGGTAGATCAACGAGCAGGTTATCAAAGGTATGTGTGCCACCAATAATCGCATGGTACACCTTGTTTACACGGCGACGTTCGAACTCGATGGATACCAAACGGTAGGTTTCCGGATTTTTAGCAATCAGCAATAAACCCGATGTATCTTTATCCAATCGGTGACAAACTTGTGCGTCTGGGTGATATTTCTTGGCTAAACGAAGAATATTGACCTCTCCACCATTGCGGTCATCCAAGGATGCGACGAAGGGTGGTTTATTGATAACTATTAGATTATCATCTTCAAAAATGATGAGATCCTGAAATTTTGGAAATTTAAATAAGCGAGTTTCTTTCTCTTGCATCCGACAAAAATACAAAAAAGTGAGGAAGTAATCGTTTACGAAGCTCTTAAAACTTGTAAGTATAGCCAATCCGTGCAACTTGTGTTTCAGAAATCCTTTGCATTGAGAAAAACATGTACTTTTCCTTGTTAACTCTATTCTGGTATTTAGCCTTAAATTATTTGGGGAAAGAAGGTAATGGTAAATTGGTGACGTTTTTGGCTATAGGTATAGCTTAGCTGCCAGTGGTTATATTGACATATTTCGTAAGCAATAGCAAGGCCTAATCCGGCTCCTTGCCGATTGTCATGTTGCTTTGCAAAGCGCTTGAACAGTTGTTTGTCATCGAGCGCTTGTGTGCCGCCATTTGAAACCGATAAGGTTGTTTCATTGAGAATGATAACAATCGTACTGGACGGTTGGGCATGTCGGATGGCATTTATTAACAGATTCTGTATAAGGATTTCGAACAGGTAGCTATCACCTTTGATCGCAGGAATACCCTGGATGTCAAATTGAATCTGTAGCACTTTTCCTTCGATGAAATCCTGGAACATATCGATTGTCTCTTCTACGATAGGTCCTGGGTCAATTGGTTTCTTCGTTTGAAATTGCTCGTTCTCAATCTTTGTTAACAGGAGTAAGTTCTTATTAAGTCGGGCAGCACGTGATAAGGAGTATTGCATATCTTCGACTAAGGTATACTGTTCTTCGGTAAGCTGCTTGTCTTGCAAAAAGAGATCGAGCTTTTGTTTAAGAATAGCTAAAGGAGTTTGTAACTCATGGGATGCATTTTCGGTAAACTCTTTCTGCGATTGATAGGTCTTTAGGCTTTGCGATATCAATTTTTCAAGTGCGACATGGAGTTCGTGAAACTCCTTGATATCTGTTTTTTCAAACGTGAGTTGTTTTTGGTTGTTGAGCTGAAAGTCTTTCAAGCGATCTAAGGTGCGGTGGAAGGGCTTCCAGATTTGCTTGGACAGCCGTTTGTTCAGTAACCAAAAACCGAGTACTAAGACAATGAAGAATAGAAGGGTCACGACCGCGATGTAACCAACGGTCTCTTCGGTTTCTTCGACATTGGTTTCTACGGTTAGTGCAAAATGTTGATCATTGATTTGTATGGTCGTGATGTATCCACGGAAGCGATTGACTTTATCGCCTCCAAATTTTTCGTAATACGGATTTTGGCGATATATGGAGTACGTACTGTCTTTGGCCAATGGCTTTTCAATATAGTCGATATGTGTGCCGGGCTGTATCTCATTCCAAAAATCGATGCTTTCTTTGAGCTTTTCGGTGTTTATTTTCTGTTCATTGAATTCGATCTCTACGCGTTGCGCTATTAATTGGTTGTTTTCATCCAACTCATTGATCCAGATCCAGTCTACCAGGAAGAAGTAAACAGGAATACTGGCTGCCAAGACGATGAAAGCATAGATGGTGAAGGGGGTAAGGGTTTTTGTTAATAGATTTTTCATGCTTCCCACTTGTAGCCGCTTCCGTAGATTGTTTTTAAGAAAGATGGCGTTCCCGCCTCCGCTAGTTTTTTCTTTAGGTTTTTTACATGGGCATACACAAAATCATAATTATCTAGCATATCGGCAAAATCTCCTGATAAGTGTTCGGCTAGTGTGTTCTTGGAAATCACTTTATGTTTATTGCCGAAGAAAAATAATAGCAGATCAAATTCTTTTTTCGTCAATGTGATGGGCGTATCGTTATAGCGCACCGTTTTGGCAAGCAAATCTATGTGTAGACCATCCTGATGTACAATATTGGTGTTCTGGAATTGCTTTCGACGGATTATGGAGAATATACGTGCCGCTAGCTCTGGCAGGTGAAAAGGTTTGGTGAGGTAATCGTCCGCTCCAATATGAAGGCCTTCGATACGATCATCGAGTGCATCTTTAGCCGAGATGATAATGATGCCTTCGTCGCGGGGCTCTTTCTTTAACTCCTGCAAGAGTTGCATCCCTGAACCATCAGGTAGCATGATGTCAAGCAAGATACAATCGTATGTATGATAACTGATTTTATCTATTGCTTCTGCATAATTGTAGGCGACTTCACAACGATAACTTTCGTTTGATAAGTAACGTACCATGCTGTCCGCTAGGTGAATCTCGTCTTCTACGATTAAGATCTTCATCATCCGAATGTACGAAATCAATTTTGAAGTAATTTATTGTTTGGCCCCATTTATTAAAGCTTTTTCACAAAGCCTAAACCATATTGATGACCGCTGATTACAGGGTAGAATAATAACTTATTTGATTTTTCTGTTTGATGGAGTAAACGCGAAACTTTCGGATATAACCAGTAGGTGAGTTCGGTCGAAGCGATTCCAAAACCAGCACCAGCGACGACATCACTGACCCAGTGTCGGTTGTTTACCACGCGATAAGCGCCCGTGAAAATGGCAAAAGGATAGCCGGATAAGCTCAACCAAATATTGGTTTCTTTGTATTCTTCGAATAGAAATTGGGCGGAAGCAAAAGCCGTTGTTGTATGTCCGGATGGCCATGATAGGTTATTGCTGCCGTCAGGACGAGGTTCTTGAACAATTAGCTTTAAAGGAATGGAGATGGCGGCTGCCATAGCTTGGCTGCCTAAGAAAAGAAGGCTGCGATCTCGAAAGTTGTGCTTCCCCGGGATTCCGGCCAGGTTGTATGCATAAACCATGGCGGCTGGCATATATTGAGTGTAGTTATCCCACTTTGTGCCAGAAACTTGATGTTCAAATAGCTCATCCTGTGTGGATGTATTTAGCTTCTTTAGCCCGGGGATCTTTAGTCCCGCAATTCCATAGCCAACCAAAACAGCCGGTGCAACAATGCGTGGCCACGTAAAATGAAAGTCAGACAAGGTGTCTTGTTTAGGCATGATCGTGATACTGGGCTGTAAGGAATCGATCTGGATGGGAGATGCAGAAGTGGGGATGGTGTGGGCACTGACGGCGTGAAGATGTAGAAGGATGGTGCTAATCATCCAAAATGAAACAGACCTCATGGTGTTAATCCTATTTTAATGGTACGTTGACTTGTGTAATTTGAGGCAAACGTAAAACGCAATTCTGAATAAATTCTGAAGAATGAAAATCCTTCAACTCCTGGCATGGAATCGCCATTATTGTTTTGCAGAGCCAACCAAATTTATCTATGTTTGTTAATTCTAAAAATAAGAAGCGATGTCAGTAAATAAAGTTATAAAGCGCATTACAACGAGTACAATTCAGGCGATGAAAGCCCAAGGTGAGAAAGTTACTATGTTAACAGCTTACGATTATTCGATGGCTAGAGCATTGGATGAAGCGGGGATTGATGTGTTGTTGATTGGAGATTCTGCAGCGAATGTTTTTGCAGGTTATGAGACAACATTACCTATCACGTTGGATAATATGATTTATCACGCGAGCGCGGTTGCACGCGGAGCGAAGCGCGCTTTAGTATTGGCGGATTTACCTTTTGGCGAATATCAAGGGACAGCGGAGGATGCTTTTAAGGCAGCGGTACGTATGATGAAGGAATCAGGCGTACATGCGTTGAAATTAGAAGGGGGAATAGAAATAAAAGAGAATATTAAGAAGATTGTGGATGCTGGTATTCCAGTTTGTGGACATTTAGGCCTTACACCACAATCAATCAATAAATTTGGAACTTTTGGTGTGCGTGCGCAAGATCAAGCGGAAGCGGACAAATTGAAATCGGACGCCTTGATGTTACAGGAAATTGGTTGTTTTGCCATTGTATTGGAAAAAATTCCGGCCGCATTGGCGAAAGAAGTAAGTGATATGTTGGATATTCCTACGGTAGGTATAGGTGCTGGAAATGGTTGTGATGGACAGGTTCTTGTCGTCAACGACATGTTGGGCTTTACCAAGGATTTTAAACCGAAGTTCTTACGCCAGTATATGCAGATGTATGACGGTGTGGTGGAAGCTGCAACGCAGTACGCCGCTGATGTAAAAGCAGGAAGCTACCCGAACGAATCTGAACAGTACTAAATCTTTGTATGAAGTTTCTTTGGATTATTATCCTAGTCGGGATTTTGGTGTATTTTATTGCGCGTCGTTTTTTTATGGGCGGACCAACGACGGCTGTCGTGAGGGCAACTGCAAAGAATGGATACCGTCTCGTCGACACAAATGCACAGGTTATCAGTCAGGTTACTAAAAATACAATGACGACAGTGGGCATAGGTCTAATTCTTTTTCTTGTTGTTCTTTTACTGGGACTTAAGATTAAGATTATTTGGATTGCTTTGCCTTTGACCTTGTATCTGATGGGGCAGTTCTTTGTCTATACGAATCACATTAAAGCAACGAAAGATCAACGTGTTTTCTTTGACCCAACAACTAATGACGTATTAGTAGATCGCCTAAAAGAAGACGCACTCCGGTTTAATTTACTGCGTGATGTGATCGAAGTCACTGAAGTGAAGTCAGTACAAAAGAATAAAGGTGTCTTGTTTGGTTATTATAGGCTAAGGTTGCAGCGGGATGTGGTGGTGGTTCCTTACTTGATTGAACTAAATCCGAATCCGAATAATAAAGCTTTTTTTGAAGTGCTGAATGCTACGTATAAGATTCAGGTCGAAACGAAGTTGTTTCCAATTGTGTAGTTCTTTGTAAAGAAGTGATGAGTGGGACACGAACTATTTATAGGGTAGGGCACGAGCCACAGGCTCGCGCCAGCGAAGAGAGAAAGTCGTCATTGCTGGTGCGAGTCTGCCTGTGGTAGGCAGGCTTTCAGCTCGTGTTCTACCAAGCTTTTCCAAAAACGCCTTAAAAGCGAATCTTCCGTATTGCCCAAGTCAAGGTATCTACAATTAACCAAGCATTACGCAACGTGGGAAGACCCACGATCACCTTCAGCGTTTCTTGCGCCATCATCAACCCTAAAATACCAGGTGTTGTCCCCATAACTCCATTCAGATCGCAACTTGGAACGTCATCAGGGTGAGGTGGCTCTGGAAAGATAGCGCGTAAATCTTTACTGCCCTGGTAATTGAACACCGCCATTTGTAGTTCGAAGTTTAATATACTACCATAAACCAAAGGTTTTTGTTGCGATAAGCAGGCATCATTAATGAGATACCGTGTTTCGAAATTATCACAACCATCTACTACTATATCGTATTCCGATATATAATCGTTTACGGTTGCTGCCGTAGCACGTTCCGGAATCGGGATGTAGTGCACCGCACTACTTAAGGAACGTAGTCGTAAAGATGCGCTTTCTACTTTATAGCTGCCTATACTTTGCTCACTGTGTACCACCTGCCGGTGCAGATTGTGTATTTCTACACAATCAAAATCCATGCATGCAATCGTTCCTACCCCCGCTGCCGTGAGGTAAAGTAAAATAGGAGATCCCAATCCACCAGCACCGATAACTAAAACCTTGGCCGAACAGATCTTCTTTTGCCCTTCAAGACCAATAGCTGGTAAGGATATTTGTTTTTTATAACGTAATATTTCTTCTCTAGTCATGTTGATGTATACTGCATTAACCAATATATTCTGCTTGCCAATCTTTCCATACCGGCTGGTAACCCATTGCCTTAATTTTGTGAACGACCTCGCTTACCGGACGTTCATCGGATATTTCAAATTGCTCTAGTGATTCTGGCTCGACGACGTAACCTCCAGGGTTCGTTTTTGAACCCGCACTCATACTGGTGATTCCCAATGGAATTACATGATCTCGGAAATAGGCATGCTCCCGGGTGGATAGTGATATCTCCAGGTCGGGATTCCAAAGACGATACGCACATATTAATTGAAGTAAGTCTCGATCCTGCATGATGAAGTTTGGTGTTATTACTCCTTCAGCTGGTCTAAGACGTGGAAAAGAGACCGAATATTTGGTCTTCCAATAGCGCTGTTGTAAGTACGAGATATGTAGTGCGGTAAAAAAGCTGTCTACACGCCAATCTTCGAGACCTAATAATACGCCGAGTCCAATTTTGTGTATTCCTGCTTGTCCGATGCGATCGGGGGTATCCAACCGATATTTGAAATTCGATTTCTTTCCTTTTGGATGATATGCGCGATATACCTCTTGATGATAAGTTTCTTGGTATACAAGTACAGTGTTAACCTTTGATTCATGTAAACGCTTGTAATCTGCTGTTTCTAAAGGTTGAAATTCAATTGATATATGAGCGCATAGATCTTCTATTTGTTTTATGGCATCTATAAAATAGTCAGTATGCACCGTGTTATTTGCCTCGCCTGAGACCAGCAAAATATGCTGGTAGCCCATTGCCTTAAGTGCTTGCGCCTCTAAGCGAATTTCTCCCTGGCTCAAGGTACGACGACGAATTTTATTATCCATACTGAAACCACAATACGTACATATGTTGTGGCATTCATTACTCAAGTAAAGCGGTGCATATAATTGGATATTCTTGCCGAATCGTTGTTGCGTTATACGTTGGGACTGCACCGCCATTTCCTCGAGATAAGGCTGAGCCGCAGGGGAAATAAGGACTAAGAAATCATGGACTGTTTTCTTTTTACGTAGCAGGCTGGTACGTACATCTATATCTGTTGTCCCGTAGATCTTCTCTTTAATATCCTCCCAATTATACTGTTCAAATAGATCAACAAATTTGTTAGTCATTGCCGGGGTATGCTGTCGTTAAAAAATCGGTGAGCGGACTACTTTTTGACGCATGCATCGCAATCGGAGCAAGTTGCGCCTCGTATGCGAGACGTCCAGCTTTAACAGCCATCGCGAAAGCCGATGCCATCGCGACAGGATCGTTTGCTGCGGCTATAGCGGTATTGACCAGTACCGCATCGGCACCTATCTCCATCGCTTTGGCGGCATCTGACGGTGCGCCGATGCCAGCATCAACGATAACAGGCACTTGACTTTGTTCAATAATAATCTCTAAAAACTCAAGTGTTCTCAATCCCTGGTTGCTTCCTATTGGTGAGCCTAACGGCATCACAGCTGCGGTGCCGGCATCTTCTAAACGTTTGCATAGAATCGGATCGGCGTGAATATAGGGGAGGACGACAAACCCTAGCTTTGCCAGCGACTCACAAGCGGCAAGTGTTTCAATGGGGTCAGGCATTAAATATTTTGGATCAGGGTGTATTTCAAGCTTGATCCAGTTGGTTTCCATAGAATCTTGTGCCAGCTGCGCAGCAAGGACAGCTTCTTTTGCAGTGCGGGCTCCCGATGTATTGGGAAGTAAGTTTATATGTGTGTGCCGTAAATGTTGAAGCAGGTCATCAGTTTCGGTTTCTAGGTCGATGCGTTTGAGAGCAACGGTAACCAATTCACTTTGTGAAGCTAGGATAGCAGATTCCATCTGTTGTGGGGAACCGAACTTACCTGTTCCGACAAATAGTCGACTCGCAAATGATTTATGATGTATATGTAAGTTGTTCATGGAGTAGCGATTGTAGATGTTGAATAAAGTTTTTGTTGGATAGGTTGTTATGCACAAGACCCGATACTGCAATGCCGTGCAAACCTATGTTTCGCAAGGTTATAATATCTGCTGCATCGACACTGCCTATGGCGTAGATAGGGGGAATGGGGCTCGTTTGCAATTGATCAAAAATGGCTCTGTATCCTTCAAAGCCTAATAGTGGACTGAGGTTCTCCTTCGTATTTGTAAAGCGTAAAGGTCCTAAGCCAATGTAATCACAGCCCTCATGGATACGTTGATGGATATCTTCCAGTGTATTCGCGGTTCCGCCGATTATTTTTTTAGGGCCTAGTGCGGCACGTGCAACTTGTATACTGGTGTCTTGGAGTCCGAGATGAACACCATCTGCATCAATACTTTTACAAATCGTGATGTTGTCATTGATAATCAACTTGAAGTCGTAGGTGCTTTGGAGTTTTTTAACGCGTTCTGCCAGTTGCAAGAAATCGACCTCTCCCAGAGTTTTACAACGAAGTTGAACCCAATCAATGCCGAGATCCACCACGGCCTTTATCTGTTCAAATTGTGCCGCTTGGGTATTCCCAGCGGAGATATATTGTAGTTTACTGTACATAATGGTTTCCTAGTAATGTGTGATTCGATGCTAAAAAATCTGCCGTATATCCTTTTGCCCTTCCGCAAGCTTCGCCGACATCGTACCCCTGCGCTATGTATGCAGCTATTGCTGCTGATAGTACACAGCCGGAACCATGTTTTGGATAGGTTAGAAGTGTTGTATGTGGTGGATATTTCCAGACCTTCGACCTGTAAAAGAGTTGATCTAATCCAGGGGCGGTAGGATGGTGCCCGCCTTTAAGCAATAATGCACATGATTTGGCGATGCGTTTACAACCCGATTCGATATCTTCACCACGAGCTAGAAAAGCCGTAATTTCATGATAGTTGGGGGTAATAAGATCTAGATCTACTAGAGCCTTTTCACAAAGACTATCCTTTTGGAAGAAGTTTGCTCCGGTAGTAGCACGCAATATGGGGTCCCATATTATAAATGTATTTGGAAGATGCGTACGTACATTCTGGATTATGGCCTCCAATTGGAACATATCTTTTACTACACCTATTTTTACGGCTTCGATCGGATATTGCCTGCACATGGTGTCAATTGCGGTAGCAATTTGCTGCATAGGCATCCAGTCGAGTTTGTGAAACTGATGTTCAGTCTGTAGCGTATTGCAGGTCAGTATTCCTAAACCATAAACGCCGATCTGTTCACAGGTTTTAATATCCGCGAGTATTCCAGCACCCGCGGAAGGGTCAAAACCCGCAATATTTAGTACGAATGGATAATCTTGTAACATGTTTGGGCTTCTTTAATAGTATCACTCGCGTACCATAAGGCGCCGCAGAGTGCAAAGTCATCAAATGTCGAGTTTTTAAGTGCTGTCAATCGCTCTGCATTAATCCCACCGAGGCCAATCAACTTTGTCGTATGATTGCTCCTTTTATCTTCCCAGATAATCGGTCGATCCATTCCGTACCCAGGTTTTGAAAAACTAGGGTACAATGGGCTGATAAAGGCCGCATCAAAAGACGATGAAAGTGCAAGGTATTCCTCCCAACTATGGGTTGATGTGCTCCACCTTACCGTCGATATAGTTCCACTATGTCGTTTGTTCGTAAACATCGAAATCCCATTATCTCGCATGGCCGCGGGGAAGTGAAGATGACGGACTCCCAGGTCAATGCTTATTTCGTGGTGTTGATGCATGACAAGTCGAAGTCGTTCATCCGGCGTAAACTGCATGATGTATGTCGCCATTTCTTTCTCAGAATGGAATGGTTTTCGAATATGAACGAGCAACTCGGGGAGCTCTAAGAGTATCCGCAACATCTGGATTTCATCATTCGTATTTTCGGGTAAGGTGAGAATACGCATGATTAACTATATATTTCTTTTCCTTGATTGATGAACTCCATTGATTTCTCATCCATACCAGCCTGTACTGTATCGCGGATTTCCTGCGTTATTTTCATAGAACAGAATTTAGGACCGCACATAGAACAAAAATGAGCCACCTTAGCCGCATCGGCTGGTAAGGTTTCGTCATGGAAGGAGCGTGCTGTATCGGGATCTAGAGATAAGTTAAACTGATCCTCCCACCGAAACTCAAAACGCGCCTTGCTCAATGCGTTATCGCGATATTGTGCCCCAGGGTGCCCTTTAGCGAGATCTGCGGCGTGTGCGGCGAGTTTGTAAGTAATAACGCCATCTTTTACATCTTTTTTGTTCGGAAGGCCGAGATGTTCCTTTGGTGTAACGTAGCAGAGCATAGCGCAGCCATACCAACCGATCATGGCTGCTCCTATAGCAGAAGTGATATGATCATACCCTGGTGCAATATCGGTTGTTAAGGGACCTAAAGTATAGAAAGGAGCTTCTGCACAAGTTTCCAGTTGTTTCTCCATGTTTTCTTTGATCAACTGCATAGGTACGTGTCCCGGGCCCTCAATCATAACCTGTACATCATGCTTCCAAGCTATTTTGGTAAGTTCGCCCAAGGTTTCTAACTCAGCAAATTGTGCTGCGTCATTGGCATCGGCGATAGCCCCCGGACGCAGGCCGTCACCTAAAGAGAAGGCAACATCATACTGCTTCATAATCGCACATATATCTTCAAAATGTGTATAGAGAAAGTTCTCTTTATGGTGGAATAGACACCATTTAGCCATGATAGAACCACCGCGGGAAACGATTCCGGTCACACGTTTAGCGGTCAAATGGATGTAACGCAATAATACGCCAGCATGGATTGTAAAATAGGAAACCCCTTGCTCGGCTTGTTCAATTAACGTATCACGGAATATTTCCCAAGTAAGATCTTCAGCCACACCTTTTACTTTCTCAAGGGCTTGGTAAATTGGTACGGTTCCAATAGGTACTGGCGAATTTCGGATTATCCATTCACGTGTTTCATGGATGTGTTTTCCTGTGGATAGATCCATAATGGTGTCTGCACCCCAACGGCATGCCCAAACAGCTTTTTCGACTTCTTCCTCAATACTAGAGGTGACGGCGCTGTTGCCAATGTTTGCATTTATTTTTACCAAGAAATTTCGACCAATAATCATGGGTTCACTTTCTGGGTGGTTGATATTGTTTGGTATAATTGCGCGTCCTGCAGCAATCTCATCGCGCACAAACTCTGGGGTTATTTTATCTGTGACGGGACGTGCTCCAAAGCGTTCGCCAGGATGTTGTTGCTCCATACCTGTGGTTGCTTTATTTAGTTGTTCAATGCGTTGGTTCTCGCGAATAGCAACGTATTCCATTTCAGCAGTAATAATACCGCGCTTTGCGTAATGTAGCTGCGTAATATTTTGTCCGGGCTTGGCTCTTTTAGGCTGATGCTGGTAGTCGAAACGTAGGTCAGCTAAAGCGGTATCATGCAGACGTTGCAACCCGTATTCCGACGTAATGGAGGGGAGTACTTCGACATCTTTTCGATCGTGGATCCATTGCTCGCGGATGCGATCGATTCCTTTGCGTACATCAACCGTTTTATCTGCATCGGTAAAGGGGCCTGAAGTATCGTAGATTGTAATAGACGGGTTTTCCTCGATCTGACCGTTGGTTAGTTTTGTTGGGCTTAGCGTTATCTCACGCATAGCGACCGAAATTGGATAAAGTGTTCCGGGGATGTATACTTTGCGTGAATTTGGGAAAGGCTGTGTAGAAATGGTTTGTTCGTTCATGGTTGTTAGGGTTTAACCGCCTTGCGTGGCTGTGATGATTAAAATATCTGCTTGATCGGTGATGATGGTTTCGCTCCATTGGGGACGTGGTATGACTTGATCGTTCAGAGCCACGGCAATGCCCTTGACTTTTAAGTCAGGAACATATGTCTCCAATAACGCCAATAGATGAGGCGGATAGGGGAGCGTTAAGGAATGTTTTTGATTGTTGATCGTTACTTGCATAAGCTAAAGTTTACATGTTCATGAATACTTTAGGAATGCATCTAACAAGAGCTTGGTATATAGCTCTCTAAACAGAAATTGTCATCCTACTTTTCCCTACGCTAGTATGAACTAGATCAGGTTCCAAGGGTAAAATCTCAGCCTGCTTATCGCAGACACCCCTAAAGTATCTGCAGCAAGTATAAAGGATATATTTTAAAAATAAAAATTATTTGGTATTTATCCCCGTTCAGACCTCCATAAATTCATGGGGATAGTGCACCATTCCCGCTACATTTTTCAATGCATCCGTGCTAAGCTCTAATGCCATGAATACATCGTCAGGGACCTCAAAAGGCGCTTTTATACCGAAGGTTGATGCCGGTTTAAAACCGAATTTTGGGTAGTATTTTTCGTGGCCCAATACGATGATAGAATGATAACCTAATTGCTTGGACTTTTCAATTGCATGCTGGACGAGCTGCGATCCGATTCCTTGTTTTTGGAGAAACGGTGCTACTGCCATTGGTGCCAAAGAGAGACTTTCAACCTCATTTCCGGTGGCATCCACGATTTTGTTCGTGGTCAGGAGAATATGTCCTACAATCTCATTGTTCATGAGGGCGACCAATGAAAGTTCTGGAATAAAATGTGTTGCATTTTCACGCAGTTTGTTTACCAATTGCGCTTCATTGGGTTGTCCGAACGCAGCGGTGTTTACTGTTTGTATAGCAAGTACATCATTTGGAGATTCTGGACGGATTTTTACTTCACGCATAACTTTCGTTTTGAGAACGTCATAAAGGTAATAAAAAAAACACCTTAAGCGGGGAGCTCAAGGTGTTTTACTACTAACCAATTATTAACCTAAATTATGAAATTATACCCTTATAACGGAGGTACCTTCACTTATAGTACAATAGCTGTTTCGCTTTAACTTTTTTTAACATTTTGTTGTTATTCGAATTAAATGATCACTTTTCAGGTGATTTCAAATAAATCCAAAACATTCTGGCTTATTGTATTGTTATAGTTAGTAAAATTAATTATTTGTTTATTCTCAATCCTTTTTTTCATATAGGCTGTACCAATCGATTTTGGTACAGCTTTTTTTAACCCTTAACTTTCCGACGTCTTTCTTTTTCGCGCATAATTAATCCGAGTTCACGCCCTGTTTGACCACCTACAGAGGTGTTTTCTTGAGCTCTGCGGAATAGATAAGGCATAACCGCTTTTACAGGACCATATGGCATATATTTCGCGACATTAAAACCTGCTGCTGCAAGGTTGAACGAAAGGTTATCTGACATCCCCAGCAGTTGTGCAAAGAAAATATGATCATTTTTTGGAGATAAACCACGTGATACTAACTCTTCTGCTAATAAACGAGAGCTTTCTTCGTTGTGGGTTCCGGCCATAAAGCCAATTCTATTGACGTGATCCAAGCAAAAAGTTACCGCTTCGTTATAGTCTGCATCAGCTGATTGTTTGGTCGGCTGTATAGGAGATGGATAGTTGTTTTCACCCGCACGTTGACGTTCTATTTCCATGTAAGCGCCGCGAACAAGTTTAGCACCTAAGTAGAAATTTTGAGTCTGCGCATAGGCGAAATCAGCTTTTAGGGAGGCTAATTTATCGCTACGGTATAGCTGGTATGTATTGTAAACGATGGCAGCTTCTTTATTGTATTTTTCCATCATTTCCCGTGCTAAGTCATCGATTGTATCTTGAATCCAAGAATGTTCAGCATCGACTAATACTTTAATTTTGGCTTCGTAACAGGCCTTGCATATTTGATCTATGCGTTGGTGTACTTTTTCGAACTCCGCCTGTTCTGCTGCTGTTAGTGTTTCTTTGGCATCGATTTTTGCAAAAAGGTCAAATCGGCCCAGACCTGTTGGTTTGAAAACACAAAAGGAAATTAAGCTGTTTTTTTTAGCATATGCTACGGTTCGTAATATTTCTGCACAGGTTTCATCAAAACTTGCTTCTGACTCTTCCCCTTCAACAGAATAGTCTAAGATTGTGGTTACGTTGCCAGCACCAAGCTCAGTAATTGCACGGGCACATCCCTCAATTGACTCACCGCCACAAAACTGTTTGTAAATCGTATTTCTAATGATCCCTTGGATTGGAAGACCTATTTTCAAGGCAAAATTGGTTAAAGGTGTGCCAATTTTGATTAAGGAATTACTAGCAACCATCTTGAATAACCAGTACGCCTTCTCTAAATCGTTGTCACTTTTGTTACGGAATGCAACCTCCGTATTGTTAAAATCCAGTTTCATTTGGCTATTTTCAATCATATACTGCGGTAAAAAAAAATTAATACTCAAAAGTAAGTAATTATTTTGATTAGCCTTATATTTACGAACCCTCGGCGGAGAGGTCTAAATATGCAAACATTTACATTAAAAGGAGATTTTATCCAGTTAATACAGCTGTTAAAGGTGATGAACTGGGTAGAGCATGGTGCCATGGCGCAATGGGTCGTGGAAGAAGGCTTGGTTCGTTACAACGGTGAGATCGATTATCGTAAACGCTTAAAAGTACGGGTAGGAGATATCGTTTCGTTTGACGGACAAGAAGTAAAAATAATATAGCAAATAAAGATGAATAACAATATAGCGAGTTTAGGTTACACGGTTTTTTTTGAGAAAGAACTGGAATCTTTACAGGAATTTATAAATAAAGGAAACTATTCCCAGATTTTAATCTTAGTCGATCGTAATACTAATGATCACTGTTTACCAGTTTTACAGGCGGCATTGCCTGAATTAGTCGATTACGATATTATTGAGGTAGACCCAGGGGAAGAAAATAAAAATATAGATTTCTGTATTGGTGTATGGAATACTATGCTCGATTTTGGTGCGGATCGTAAGGCATTGATGCTTAATCTTGGAGGGGGTGTTGTGACCGATATGGGCGGATTTGCGGCCTCGACATTTAAGCGTGGAATTGACTTTGTACAGATTCCTACGACGTTATTATCGCAGGTAGATGCTTCAGTTGGTGGAAAAACAGGGATAGATCTAGGTAACCTTAAGAACATAATAGGAACATTCACACAGCCCAA
This sequence comes from Sphingobacterium psychroaquaticum, assembly GCF_004421025.1. Lineage (NCBI taxonomy): Bacteria > Pseudomonadati > Bacteroidota > Sphingobacteriia > Sphingobacteriales > Sphingobacteriaceae > Sphingobacterium > Sphingobacterium psychroaquaticum. Next base: position 2,015,529 of record NZ_CP038029.1, read on the forward strand.
AGCTGTTTTTATTAGTTCGGCTTTTCTTCAGACGTTGGATGCGAGGCAGATGCGTTCAGGATTTGCAGAGGTGATTAAGCATGGCTTAATTTTCGATAAAGATCTTTTTGAACAGTGTAAAACATTGGATTACGAAGAGGATGAACTAGATGCGATTGTACACCGATCGGTTGCCATTAAAAACGAAGTAATAACGCAGGATCCAACAGAAAAGGGGCTGCGTAAGATTTTGAATTTTGGGCATACTATTGGCCATGCGATTGAAGGTCATTCTTTAGTTACTGATAGTAACCCATTATTACATGGTGAAGCTATTGCTATTGGGATGATTTGTGAGGCCTACATTTCGCATAAAGTAAACGGACTGTCGATTGAAGCTTTAGGAGAGATTGTTTCTCTATTTACAAGCCGATATGAGCGATATGATTTCGATGCTTCTATTTATGCTACATTGATTGATTTAATGCGAAATGATAAGAAGAACGAACAACAAAAGCTCGGATTTGCTCTTTTGAGTGCTATAGGTACTTGTGATTACGATCGTTTTGTAGAGGAGGATCTTATTAAAGAAAGTCTAGATTTTTACTTGGCAAGTGCTGTATTGTAGTTGGTAGATAGTAGATAGTAGTGGGGAGTACTTAGTCGTTGATAGAGAATACTGGGGAGCTAGTAGAGCCACAAGATTTTGTGGCTGATTGCTAGTAAAGTTGCAAACCCCGAATGGCTCAGCGCAACTAAATTTTGTTGCTGATTGTTAGTCAGAGAGAGCAATTAGTGCTCTCTACGTCGTTTCGTACGAGACTACGAGGAGGAATTTACAGATAATGCTAGTCGTTTGTGGCAGGTCATCGGCCGCTGTCGCGCGGCTTTCTCTGCTGGCGCGAGCTTATAGCTCGTGTCCCAAGTTGTATAAGCTCGAGTTGAAAACTCGAGTTAGCAAAAGGAAATTTTATAAATATTAACCTAAACCTAAACCAAATACCAATGATCAGAAATATATGTATGGCTCTTCTCTTGCTTTGCGGGTTTCACAACAGTAGCGCACAACAGAAAGTGCTTATTTTTAGCAAAACAGCTGGTTTCAGGCATCAAAGTATACCCAAAGGGGCAGCCACGTTGCGGGATTTGTTGAACATTGAATCTATTCAGAGTGTGCATAGTGAAGACGCCAATTATATCAGTACGGACAGCTTAAAGCAGTTTGGCGCAGTTATTTTTTTGAGTACAACAGGTTCTATTTTAAATACAGCGCAAAAGGAAGCTTTACAAGGATTTATACGCTCAGGAAAAGGCTTTGTGGGAATTCATGCGGCATCGGATACGGAATATGAATGGCCTTGGTACGGTCAACTCGTTGGCGGCTATTTTAAAAGTCATCCGGCTGTTCAAGAGGCTAAAATTGAGGTGGTTAATGCGAAGCATTTATCAACGAAAAGTTTACCTAAAACATGGATCCATCGGGACGAATGGTATGATTACAAAGATATACAACCAGGTTTACATATTTTGATGACTATAGATGAACAAAGTTATAAAGGGGGGCAAATGGGAAAATTTCATCCAGTAGCCTGGTTTCATGAATTTGAGGGCGGAAGATCTTTTTATACAGGTTTGGGACATACCGAAGAGTCTTATGACGTACCTAATTTTCAGAAACACCTAGTCGGGGGGATCCGTTATGCGTTAGGACTTAAGAAAGACGGTTCGCGTAGATAACAATCAACGTTTCATCCACCTGAGTTGTGAAAAAAAGATAAAGTGAACCACCATCTTTAATTTTTAATTTCTTGCGTATATCTTCCACCTTAAGGGGGAAATTTTTGGCGATAACGTTACCTTTTAGTGCTGTTTTAGTCTTTTTGAATACTGAAAACGGCTCGACTTGATTAATGATAAATGTCTTTCCTAAAAAATCTTCAACAATCGTGTCACTCGTATATAGATGACTATGCGGGTGTAATTTTGAAAGGTTAAACTGTTTTGCAATTATTTTGAAAGCGCCTGCTTTATTAATGGCAACATCCGGCTCGTAAAGATACTTTTCAGGTTGATGAAAATTTGTAACTGTCTCTCTTTCTTCTTCTAGCGTAAAGGAGAAAGTGCGGGACGATTCATTTTTATCGAGAAGGGTTGCATGGATAACAGGAGTGCCTATATATTCTTTATCCTGAATGAATATAAGTTCTTTACAGTCGTTATCTATACTTATGATATATACATCCCGTACATTTTTAAGAGACTTGAGAGCTAAAGAGATATCGAGCAAAGGGGCAAGCTTACTGATGATTATTGGTGCCTTGTCAAAAAATAAATCCTGTAAGATCACCATGTTTGGTTCACAATCCTCCAGACGAAAAACTTTCTGTTGTTTAACGCGCCGAGAGGGATCGATGTAAATGTAATCAATAGATTGTACCTGATCTCTCAGGTATGCGACACCATCCCCCTGATGAAAGTCGATGTTCTGTGTTCCTAAAGTATGAAAATTGTGCCGTACAATAGTCGATAGCTCCTCGTTTAATTCACAGTGTGTTACGTGCTTACACCTTTGGGCAAAATAGTAACTATCTATGCCAAAGCCGCCCGTCAAATCGATTAGGGTTTTGCCCTCTTCTAGGAGGCTCGCCTTAAAATGAGCCGTCTCCGAAGATGAACTTTGCTCCAGATTTAATTTATCTGGATAGTAGAGCGAGGCTTTATCTACCCATGACGGCACCTTGCGATAAGCACGTTGCAATCCGTCCACTTGGCGGGCAATTTCAGCAGACGAAACCGAAGCAAAAGGACTTTTCGCTAAAGCAAGCTTTGCGGGGTCCGATTTTCGTTCCGACTGGATATAGGCCTGAACCTCTGCAGATAGGATTGCTAGGTTCATTTATAGGTTTTTAACCAATAATTGACACGTATAGCTGTCTTTGAGTTCGCGGATAATCTTTTTATTTACGAGCACACGATCAATCGTCTCTTGATTGAAGTAACGAATAGTAATCAGTTCCAACCCACGTTCTGCATTTACTTTATAACGTAGCTCCAGCTCTTGAAGCAATGTTTCTACATTTTTACCCGTATCATCGATGCTCACCGAAAAACTAATCGCACTATTATGCATCATATTAATTTTTATCCGATGCTTGTGGAATAGATTAAAGATATGGCTAAGATTGTCTTCCAATATAAAGGAGAAATCACGAGGTTGGATATTAATAAATACTTGATTAACCTTGAAAATAAATGAAGGGATAGGCAGACCTTGATTCAGTTTACGAATGCAAGTACCGACGGACGTAGGATTAATAAACGAACGTACATTTAATGCGATGTTTTTATTTTGGAGTGGCTTAATGGTTTTCGGGTGAATAACCGTTGCTCCATAATATGTCAATTCGATTGCGTCCGTATACGACAGCTCTGGAATTAATTCAGTACGGTCGAACCATTTTGGATCTGCATTTAATACCCCTGGTACGTCTTTCCATATCGTTATGTCGGTTGCATTTAAGCAGGAAGCAAAAATTGCGGCAGAGTAATCTGATCCTTCACGTCCTAGTGTTGTCGTGAAGTTTTCAGATGTAGATCCAATAAAACCTTGACTGATGACAACATAATCCTTTAGGATAGGAGGTAGTTCACGACTGATCTTTTCTTCGGTTTTTTCCCAATCAACTTTTGCTTCTCTATAGGTGTTGTCGGTGAAGATATAATCACGTGCATCTACCCATTTAACAGGCAGTCCAATATGTGCTGCGTATGCCGCAAGAATTTTCGAAGAAACAATCTCACCTGTGGAGACAATCTGATCAAACAGGTAATCGTATGAGTCTTGAGGCTCTTCCTCCAAGATCCATTCGATCTCGACGAAGCAATTGGCTACTTCATTAAAAACGGGATGGGTCACGTCGTCAAACAGTTGCGTCAACATATCATGGTGACTTGCTTTTACCTGCTCTAACAGATCAAATGCACGCCCCGTTTTCTCCACGAAGTTACGTGTTACTTCTTCCAGTTTATCGGTACTTTTTCCTGTTGCGGATACAACAACTAAAAGCTGATCTTTTTTATGGTTTGCAATGATAGAGGCGACATTCTTTACATTCTCTGCATCTTTTACCGATGCCCCGCCAAATTTGAATACTTGCATTTATGTACGAATTATTTTTTAGGAAGAAGGCTGTCAATCAGTTGATTTCCGACTTCGGTCATTAGGCCTTTAAGTTCTTTGTATGGGACAATTATCGTTGTAGATCCCTCAGAGTATGCTTTTATTTCATAGATATTATAGTGAAATAATAATCCTTCTCTGGTCAACCCGTAGTTGTCTGCCAAGGTGAATTGATTGTTGTCGAAAAAATATCCTGAACCAAAAGAATCTGTCTCTTTCAGGTTTTCTTTCTTTCTAAAGTGTTTTTCGGCAATCTCTTTCAATCGTGTCGTATCTTGCACCAAATCGGTAAGGGCAAGACGTTTTTTATTCGCGATATCGTAATTGAACCACAGCTCTACTTCCATGCCATGTGCACCTCCGGTATAGTCGGTCAAGGCATTGGCTACGGTTAGGAAGCGTCCTGTGTTTAAAACGACACGTGCTTGTTGATCCTTAAACCACGCATGGAACTCCTTGTTTCCACTGTGTAATTCATCTTCAGCATACTCGTTAAAGCTGGATAAAAAGCTTTCCGATACCTGTTCTACAGAGTCTTCGCCATCGACAAATAAAGCGCCTTTTACAAGCTCATTTACTTCTTCGCTAAAGACAGGATAAGTTGCGGAGAAAGAAGTCGTATCCAACGTAGATTCGGTGCCAGCGAAGTAGGGACTAAAGTCCACAAACTTCTTGATCGTGTATGACAAGGAGTCCTTTGGAAAAATAGCTTCCGGAGAGGTGGCACCTTCGGCGACCTTATTAACCTTTCCTTCTGGCCCACACGCCCACAACCCCGTTGTTGCGAGCAATAAACATAGATATAATTTGTTGCGATACATTAATCAGCAAACGTTAAAGATACATTCATCCATTCTTTATCAAACTCCGTTTCGTATTTTTTATAGAAGTTAATAGCAGGATCATTCCAAGTAGAGACCTGCCAAGTCATTCCACTATAATTCATTTCTTTGGCGTAGGCGATTGTAGCATCCAGTAAAAGTTTGCCGACTCCGTTTCCACGTTCCGATTTGGTTACGATAAGATCTTCCAGATACAAACTGCGTCCTTTCCAGGTAGAGTAGCGTATGTAGTGTAAGGCCATACCAACTATTTTATTGTTGCGTTCCGCCACAAAAGCGCCCCATACGGGGTAAGTGCCGAATCCGCTTGCCACAAATTCTTCCATCGTCACGGAAACACCTTCCGGTTCCCTTTGGTAGGTGGCTAATTCTTGTATCAATTCCATCATGGCCGGACAGTCGGCCTCTTTAGCTTTTCGTATTGTTATCATCTTTCAGTTTATAGTGTTTGACAACGCGCTTTCCAAACACCGTACTCCCTAGCCGAACCATATTGCTTCCCTTCTCAATCGCCAGGTGGTAGTCTGATGACATACCCATAGAAAGAATGCTAAAAAAATCTTCCTTTCGGAAGTAACTTGCTTTTACACCATCAAAGAGCATTTTCAACTCATAGAATTCTTCTTTGATCACCTTTTGGTTCTCGGTGTTTGTCGCAATTCCCATTAATCCACAAATGCGGATATTTTGTAGTTCTACTAATTCTTCACTACGCAAAAGCTCTATAAGTTCCGCATGATCGAAACCGAATTTTGCCTCCTCATCGGCAATATGAACTTGCAGTAAACAATCAATTATACGGTCGTGTTGCTTTGCACGTTTATTAATCTCCTGTAATACCTTTAAAGAATCTACTGAGTGAATCATCGTAACAAATTCGGCGATATATTTCACCTTATTGGTCTGTAAGTGGCCGATTAAGTGCCACGCGATATCTTTAGGTAGATGTTCTTGTTTTTCAACGAGTTCTTGCACCTGGTTTTCTCCAAAAATGCGTTGGCCCGCTTGATAGGCTTCCATAATCTCCTCGTTAGATTTAGTTTTGGAAACAGCAATAAGGGTTACACCGATCGGTTTGAGCTCCGCTTGTAGAGACTCTATGTTTGTAGCAATACTCATTTTAGTATAAAATCAAAGTTCAAAAACTTAAAAAGCGGTTATTCAGATGCCTTTTTGTAAATTTGTACAAACTTACGAAATGCAACGCTTATTACTCATTATATTCGCATCGTTTTTTTTGGGAATTTCCTGTAAAAAATCCGTTCCAGAGGGGATTATGTCACGTAGTGAGATGACCGATATGATGGTGGAAATACACTTAATAGATGGTTATCTCAATGGACTAAATGTAGATAGTGCGCGTAAAGTTATTGATGGTCTTTATGGTCAAGTTTTTGAGAAGCATGGCATAGATTCCAGCCTTTTCAAAAAAAATATAGCGTACTATCTAGGTGACCCCGATGTTGCAAAGACGCTGTATGACGAAGTTAACAAAAATTTAACAAAATACGAAGCAGGGTACAGAACAGAGGACTCGATCCGCAATGTATTTGTGATGGATAGTATGCGTACAGTGCAACGTTTTACTAAGCTGAAGGATGAGGGCGAAAAGATGATCTTGAAGGGTAAGGAGTTTGGCGAAGTGTATACCTATAAAAGCGCTGCTATTCGTTTTATGGAAGAGGCAGGGTTGACGTTAAATGTATATGGGGAGCAGATACCGTTGCAGGTAGCTCCACCAGTGAGTCCTAAACCGCTCGAAGCATTACCAGTCGGTACGTCTGGGCAAGAGGTTCGTGTTGTTGCCCCGGTGAATGCGGATTCTACTCTTAAGGCTGCTGAGCTCGAGTCGAACGGACCAGCACAATAATTGATTTTATTTTTATGATTTTCCCTCAAAACGCAATAGATAAATTAGGTTTTACTGAAATAAAAAATCTTATTACCGCAAAATGCCTGAGTGAACCAGGTAAGGAGATGGTCGCGAAGATTCAACCGCAAGTAAAACTTGATCAAATAGATAGGTTCTTGCGTCAAACACAAGAGTTTAAGGATTTACTCTTGAACGATGCCCCACTTCCAGTGGACCATTTGTATCCTATAAAACCATTGGCCGATAAAGCGCGGGTCGAAGGAGCTTTCTTAGGTGAGGACGAATTCTATCGTATTCTTTTATCCTTACGCACGGTGTTTGCAATCATTCGCTATTTTAACGACCGTGAGGGGCAGTATTCACACTTAACGTTATTATTTGAACACCTTCCAATAGAAACAAAGATCGTTCGCCAGATTGAACAAGTGATCGATGACCGTGGGCGGATGAAAGATAATGCATCTCGTGATCTATTGAATTTGACGCAACAGATTCTCAAGAGTGAACAGGAAGCACGCAAGCGTATTGATCAAGTATTTAAGCAAGCTCAGCATAATGGATGGACGGCGGATGGTAACTTAACTATCCGTGATGGTCGTTTGGTGATCCCGATTCTTGCAGAGAATAAGCGCAAGGTGAAAGGCTTGATTCATGATGAGTCCGCTACAGGACAAACGGCTTATATTGAGCCTGAGGAAGTATTTCACCTCAATAATAAGGTGCGGGATTTGGAGTTTGAATGTCGCCGTGAGGTTATTCGGATATTGACCGAATTAACGACAGAACTGCGTCCGCATATCCCGTTGTTAATGTCGTATCACGGCCTATTGAGCAAGCTGGATTTTGTACGTGCGAAAGCCCTGTTTGCGATCGATATTGAGGCGGAGATGCCGGAATTGTCTAAGGAGGCGGAAGTAAGTCTGGTCAACGCTAGGCATCCACTGTTGTTGCTAGGTGTCAAAAAGGAACAAGGAGAGACGGTTGTTCCCCTAAATATAAAAATTGATGCCGTAGATCGGGTTATTCTGGTTTCGGGACCCAACGCTGGTGGTAAATCGGTCTGTATGAAGACAGTGGGTTTATTACAAATGATGGTACAGGCAGGCGTGTTAATTCCTGCTGAATCAACCTCGAAAGTAGGTGTCTTTAAGCAGATCTTTGCCGATATCGGGGATGATCAATCCATCGAGAGTGACTTGAGTACATATAGTGCACACCTCTCTAAGATGAAGCATTTTACCACTTTTGCGGATGGGCGAACATTGGTTTTGATTGATGAATTTGGGACAGGAACGGACCCTTTATTTGGTGGACCAATTGCAGAGGCAGTTCTCGAGGCATTGCACAAGAAAAATATTCGAGGTGTTATTACCACGCATTATTCCAATTTGAAGGTCTTTGCAAGTAATACACCGGGTTTGGAAAACGCATCTATGCTTTTCGATAATGTTGCGATGCGCCCTTTATATATTTTGCAGGTTGGAAAGCCGGGTAGTTCCTATGCATTTGAAATTGCGCAAAAAATAGGACTTAGTAAGGAAATACTAAATTCAGCGAAACAGAAGATTGGTAAGCAGCAAAAGAAGGTTGATACATTGTTGGTCGATTTAGAGCGTGATAAACGTGTGGTGCACGATACAAAGGTGGCAGTAACAAAACGAGAACGGGAATTGCAAAGTTTGCAAGCCGAAGTCTCGGAGTTACAAACCCACTTGGAAGAGAACCAACGTCAGATTTTACGTGAGGCAAAGGAAAAGGCAAAACAGATTTTGAAAGATGCCAATAAATTGGTGGAGAATACGATTTCGGAGATCAAATCTGTACAAGCGGATAAAGACAAAACGAAAGCTATTCGCCGTAATTTACACGAGGCTATCGATAATCATACCGATAAACGCGTGGTGACGCAAAGTCCGAAGCTGGTAAATACGGTCGATGAAACGATTGAGGTAGGAGATTGGGTCCGCGTTTTGGACGCAGGGACTGAAGGACAGGTGATGGAGGTGTCGAGAGGAAATAACCTTATTATTGCATTGGGAGATCTTCGGACTGTAGTAAAGAAAAATAAGGTAGAGAAATTACATGGCAAAGAGAAGTCGAAAGTTGTTCGCCGAAATCGGGGAACCTCCACTCAGTCGGCTGCCGATTTTCAGCCTGAAGTAGATGTGCGGGGAATGCGTACAGAAGATGCTTTACGACAAATAGAGCTGGTTCTTGACCGAGCCGTTATGATTGGTTATCCAAGTTTAAAAATTGTGCATGGTAAAGGCGATGGTATTCTTCGTAAATTCGTTCGTGAGTACCTACGTAAATATAGTCACGTATCACATTTTGAGGATGAACACGCAGATCGGGGCGGTGATGGTATAACACATGCATATATTAACTAGTTAACTTTTATTATATTTTATGATCTCGTTTGACTTCGATTTCGAAAGCCAGATTTTACCGATCTTAATTTCTATTGTTTGTGGTGCTGTCGTTGGTTTTGAGCGGGAGTTTAAGAATAAATCAGCTGGATTTCGAACCTTGATATTGATTTGTTTTGGTTCGACTATTTTTACTTTGCTTTCACGAATGGGACACCTTTCGGATGATCGGATAGCAGCAAATATTGTGACCGGTATTGGTTTCCTGGGGGCAGGCGTAATCTATCACGGTAAGTTTTCGGTACAGGGATTGACCACTGCGGCTGTCATCTGGACAATGGCTGCTATTGGGATGATGATTGGCTTTGGTCATTATGGTTTAGCATTAGTTCTGACAGGTAGCATGGTCGTCATCCTATCGTTGTTCCAAAAAATGGAACTCCTTTTAGCGAATGTGTACTTTATACGGAATATCCGTGTTACCTTTCAGGATATCCAAATGTCTAATTTACGCGAGTTTGAAGTGTTTATGCAGGAACATCAGATTAAGCTGAACCGAAAAGGAATGGAAAAGGAGGGAGAGCATTTGACGGTTTTATATGAGGTAACGGGAACGCGAAAAAATATAAGGCGTGCGAACGAGAAGATTGTAAGCTTAGATTATGTATATGCCTTTACGAGTATCTAAAATAAAAAAGCCGCATTGTTTAATGCGGCTTTTTTATTAGTATTTGTTGTTATTTTTTGCGGTACATCTCTTCACGTTGCGCTTTCACAGCATCTGAATTGATATACTCATCGTAAGTCATCAACTTATCAATAATACCATTTGGTGTTAGTTCGATCACACGGTTAGCAACAGTTTCAGTTAACTCGTGGTCACGTGATGTAAATAACATCGATCCACGGAAATCTTTCATGCCATTGTTCAATGCTGTGATCGATTCTAGATCTAAGTGGTTGGTTGGTTCGTCAAAGATTAAGAAGTTGGCACCTTGTAGCATCATTTTGGAGAACATACAACGCATTTTCTCTCCTCCTGATAAAACAGATACTTTCTTCATTACCTCTTCGCCGGAGAACAACATCTTACCTAAGAATCCGCGAATAAATTGCTCGTCCGCCTCAGGTTTATTGGTGTAATTACGCAACCAATCAACCAGGTTGTCATTTATACCCTCGAAGTATTCTGCGTTTTCGATTGGCATATCTGTCGGGGTAATCGTTACACCCCATTTGAATTCACCGCCGAAATCTTGATCTCTACCACTTAATATTTCGTAAAATGCTGTGGTTATAAGGGAGTTTTCAGCAAGGACGGTAATTTTATCCCCTTTATTGATCATAAAGGTAATGTCCTTGAAGTATGTTTCTCCGTTGATTGTCTTGCTGAGTCCCTCCACATGTAAAATTTGATCTCCAGGTTCCCGATCCATCTGGTTGAACATGATGGCTGGGTATTTACGACTAGAGGGCTTGATCTCGTCAATGTTGATTTTATCAAGTGCTTTTTTACGAGAAGTTGCTTGTTTGGATTTGGAAGCATTGGCAGAGAAACGACGGATAAATTCCTGTAACTCTTTAACCTTGTCTTCCATTTTCTTGTTCTGATCTGAACGTTGTTTTAACGCTAATTGAGACGACTCGTACCAGAATGAGTAGTTACCCGTATAAATCGTCATTTTGCTGAAGTCGATATCGACGATATGCGTACACACATGGTCTAAGAAGTGACGGTCGTGGGAAACAACCAATACAATAGCTTCGTAGCTTGCTAGGAAATCCTCTAACCAAGCGATTGTGTTAATATCCAAATCGTTGGTTGGCTCATCGAGAATAAGGACATCAGGTTTTCCGAAAAGTGCTTGTGCCAATAACACACGAACTTTTTCATTACCGTCTAATTCTTTCAGGAGCTTATAATGTTGTTCCTCACGGATACCCAAGTTGCTTAAAAGGGTAGCTGCGTTGCTCTCCGCATTCCAGCCATCCATTTCTGCAAATAAACTTTCTAATTCACCAGCGCGCTCACCATCAGCATCCGAGAAATCTTCCTTCATGTAGATGGCGTCTTTCTCTTTCATTACTTTGTATAGCTCCTGGTTACCAATCATTACGGTCTCCAAAACAGAGAATTCGTCAAATTCGTAGTGATTTTGCTTAAGAACCGACATCCGCTCGCCAGGAGTGAACGCTACCGATCCTGTCGATGGGTCTACTTCGCCAGAAATAATCTTTAAAAAAGTAGATTTCCCAGCTCCATTGGCACCGATAATACCATAACAGTTGCCAGACGTGAATTTAAGATTTACATCTTCGAATAGCACACGTTTACCAAAACGAAGCGATAGGTTGGATACATTAATCATTAAAACTTGTATATTTTATGTAAAAAACAATATAAAACTCTGATTTTAAATATGTTGCAATACTATTATTGTTAGCTTGTTGAAATTAAAATGCTAAAAAATACAGCATTATTTGCTACTTTTGTTGCTGAAAACTTTACAAATATTTCACAACAATATTTACAATCAATATGGCTTCAATTTCTGCGACAATTTTAAAGCATCATAAAAAGCAAAACGGACTATGGAATGTTAAAATTAGAATTTCACAAAAAGGAAAGTCCGTTTACGTCGATACCTCAATTACAGCGAAGAAAGAAGATTTGGATACAAAGTTACGATTAAAAAAGATATTTATAGACAAGTATCTAGGTGTTGAGTTAAATCGGTTAAGAGATTGTATAAATGCCTTAGGGATTCGAGTTGACAGCATGAGTGCAGACCAGATAAAGTCAATGCTTATACAGAAAGGTGAAACTATGGATTTCTTCACTTTCTTTGAAGATTATTCAAAAGCATTTGCTGGAAAGCCGAACACGTTGATCAAAAGAAGATCTTCTGTGGCAAGGCTAAGGGAGTTTGTTGGCACTGATACGTTGAGTCCTCTTGAAATCAAAACAAGGTTTTTGTCCGATTTCCAAGAGTTTCTTAAGTCACCACTCAGAAAGGATACAGTTGCAAGAGGAGGGAGGTCGAATAGGACAGTCGTGAATATTTTAGCGGACATTCAAATAATATTTAATATGATGAGAGATCGCTATAATGACGAAGATACTGGAGAGATCCGGATTCCAAATGATCCTTTTAGAAAGCTTATTAAGGTTCTTCCAAAGAAGTCGATAAACAAAAATTTAACAGTCAATCAAATAAGGGCTATTCGTGATCTTGAGCTCGAAGTTGAAGCCGATATTATTTCTCGTGATTTGTTTATGTTATCGTTTTACCTATGTGGCGTGAATGCTGTGGATCTGATGGGTAATTTGACCGATGAAAATATAGTGAGATTTAATTACAAGAGAAGTAAAACCTCAGGCAGTCGTTCAGATGAGGCTTTTATATCGGTTAAAGTGCCAAATGAAGCTAAAAATCTTGTGATTAAATATGCGGGGTATATTCAAAGAAGATACAAATCATCAAAATCACTTAATAATAGACTTAGTGATTCATTTACAGAGATAGGTAAAAAATTGAAAATAGAAAACCTTACATTTTATTCTGCGCGACACTCTTTCGCAACCATAGCTAGGAATGAATGTAGATTTAGTAAAGATGATGTGGCTGCTGCACTCAACCACTCATCGAATACGATTACTGACATTTACATCGCGAAAGATTGGTCAATAATAGATGATGTTCAACAGGGAGTTCTAAATCTACTTAGGGATAATGTCACTTCGTAACTCTTTCACTTGTTATCTTTTTCGGGTCAGCGATTTTACGCGTGGATAGTTTTTCGCCAGTCAACAACCAATTAAGGTCCATGTTGTATTTCGTTAACATGTAAATCATTAGCTCATGACTCGGTAACCTATTGCCATTTTCAATCCTGGAAACATTTTGTTTCTGCATGATTTCAATGTCAGTTTGCTTAATGTTGTATGTTAATCGAAATTCTTTAAATCGCTTACCCACTTGGACCTCCAACGAGTTAGGATCTTTTTCAATCTTCTGTTCGGTCATTATGTTTTTTCTTTTTATATAAACTGTTATTTATTAAAATAAAGCGGTTATTTCCCAACCATAGGTATGGGGATATTTTAAATACTTCTTTTGATACGAATTCAAAGAATAGGTTTCTAACGACCGAGCTGTCTAATAGAACTGATATTCTTTCAGTAACCTGCTCTACTAATTCTCTATTCTCGTCCTGATAGTTGATATTCAATGTAAAATCCTTGACATCACTCAGGGTTTTAACTTTGTGATAATCACTACTGCCAAGTTCAATTACTTTGAGCCTTATTTTACTAGGCTTGTACTTAAAATGTATTCCTCCATCCAATACGCCTGGGTACTTTTCGAACTCAGATTGCAAATGCCTTTTTACAATGTTCATAACCTTCAATTCTATTTCGGAGGTTGGCCAAACCTTAGGCATATCTATTGCAATTCTCTTTTGACAACGTTAAAAATTTGTACCAAATCGTCAATTTGCACATCAAAATCAGGGTACCGGTCTTTGTCTGGATTAAGGGATCGTAAAGTGATTGTGCCAGTATCGAGACATTGGTTCGCAATTTGTTTAGCTACGATACCTTCGGTTTTATGAATTAAAATCCAATTTGGCCATTGGTGGTTGTGTAGTTTGCTGGTCCATAATTCTCTTTTTACTTCGCGTCCAGTGGCAATGGTACCGTGTGGCATAGCTTCACGGATATCACCATTATCCATACTGTCACCTGAAATCTCAAAAGCCATGTATTTTCCTCTTACAAATTTGTCAACTGTGATGTAATGTTTTGGCAACTCTTCTATATATTCCTTATCCGCATACCCTGTTAAATATCCTGCTTGTGCATAGACTGGCACAAGATCAACCCCCATCCGGTAACGGCCAGGAGATATTTCCGTGAATTTATTGTCACCATCTTCCTCGTAGATTGTGACATCACCTAGGTCCCGTGCATTTTGATTAATCCTTTTAACAGGAGATTTATTGTCTGATGAACCAAATACCTCTTCTTCTGTTGTGTCTAGCTTTGTAACTATATTGATTACAACCTCTCGAGTGAGATTGTCCGTTCTAAAATATTGGTAAACAGTATTCCTAGCAACACCTAATTTTTTTGCTGCTTCGATTACCGATATACCATTTTTAGAAAGATAGGTTTTAATTTTTTCTCCCTGATATACAGACATATACAAATAATTGTAATATTACAACTTGTACAGTGTAATTATAGTAATTACATTTGTACCATACGAACAAACAAAGTTAATAAATTAGTTAATAAACCTTATCCCAACAGAGTACCATATATGAAAAAGATAATAGCAGGCTTAATAGATGATGGAGCGGAATTCTTTAAGAATGAAGGAAAGCTCTATTGTGTACATGCGAGACAAACTCATGAGTGGCCTAATTTTCCAGACAAAGTAGTTTCTCTAATAGAGGCAGATATGCTAAAGCATCCTGAAGCTTTAAGAGCCCTTTCTGAATGGGAAAACCTTCTTCCAGAAGACCATATGTATAGATACATAGTTTGCCGCTTTGGTGGTATTGATGATGAACCTGACATAAATTTAGAGGGGAAGATAGCTCATAAGGAATACTTTGAGTGTGGTTTAAGGGGGAAATGTCGGTTTGAAGGAAAGTTATGTTGCTCAATTAAAGCAGAGTATGGCATGTTAACTAAGATGGAGCTCGAAGTTCTTAAATGTAGTTCGCTTGGATATAAGGAGATCGGAGAACGATTATTTATATCAGTTGAAACAGTTTCAACTCACATGCAAAACCTTCGATTAAAAACCGGATTAAAGAATTCTACGCAGCTGGCTATTTACGCGATGCAGAAAGGAGTGATCTATGAAGGTAATTAGTATTAAACCTTCTCCTACAGTCGTAAGCTTTATCTCTAATATGAAAGAAGGTGATGTGCTAAGGTTTGCCTTACGCCATAGAAAGCAAGTTATTGAAACTGCTGGACGTAAAATGAAGGAGGTTCAACCTGATTTTAAGTTTCCTACAACGACTAACATCGAAGGAGGATTTATAGAGATTAGAAAGGAGGCAAAATGACATCAGTATTTGATTACGAACTACGCAACATGCTGACGAAGGCGGCAGAGCTAGGAGCGACTAAAGCGCTTGCCGAGACTGGGGCAATCAAGCCTTATATGAATAAGTCAGAAGCATATCGGGTTTATGGGAGGGGGATAGTTGATGGCTGGATTAAAGACGGCCTAATTACCACTCGTGGAGACCTATATAAATCTTGGAGAATTGATCGTGTGGAGATTCAAGCTTTAGCCGCTTCAAGAACTGTCGCAGAGTATATAAACAGCCAATACTTTAAAAACAAAGGTGCCGAAATAAAAACAAAGAAGAAGTCATGATAACTGAAGATAAATTAAAAGCACTTGGGTTCGAACGGTACGAATGGCGGGACGAAGATGGTGATAGTATTGTGGACCATAAGCTTAAAAAAGGAAGTGTAGTAATTGAGATTACAAACATGGAAAAGGTGGAGATAACCACTCAGGGGAATTACATTGAGCTCCCAAAAATCAATAAAGACAGTAAACTGGAACAGTTAATAAATCTCTTATCATAAAATAGAAAAAATGAATATCCTAATCAAAACCTTAACAATGATCAACTTTAAAGGAGTAAAGAACTTTACAGTTGATTTCAATTTCATCACTAACATTTATGGAGCAAATGCTTCTGGAAAGACAACTATTTTCGACGCCTTCACTTGGTTGCTTTTTGGAAAGGACTCTGCCGATCGTAAAGATTTCAATGTTAAACCGCTGGATCAGGCAGGTGCTACAAAGGATCGTACAGAAAACGAAGTATCTGCAGTTCTAGAAGTCGATGGACAAGATATTACCATTCGCCATATCCAAAAGGAAAAATGGACAAAAAAGAGGGGGGAAGAGGTTGCTGAGTTCACCGGTAATGAGCACCTGTATTTCTGGAATGAGGTTCCGGTAAATTCTAGTGAGTTTCAAGCTAAAGTAAATGATCTTCTTCCTGAGAATGTATTTAAGTTGATAACAAATCCGCTTTATTTCAATTCTCAGAAATGGCAGGACCAGCGTTCGGTATTGTCAGAGTTGGCCGGCGAGATTACTGACAGATTCATTACAAGTAAATATCCCGAATTGCAGGAGTTGTTAAACTCTTTGGACGGTAAAAACTTGAAAGAATTCAAGGCGAAGGTTGCCGGAGAAAAGAAAAACCTTAAGGATCAGCTGGTCGAAATCCCTGGCCGTATCGATGAGGCTGAACGTGGTAAGCCGGAACCTGTAAATGAAATCGAAGTAAATGCCCGGATTGCCGAGTTGCAAACTGAGTACGACTCTTTGGAACAAGCGATTATTGACAAGAACGCTGCAAATGAGAAAGAAAATTCCCGTATCCAATCGGTTCAAAAAGAGATTCATTCTTTAAAACTGGAAATCCAAAACATCGAAGCCGCTCACCGCTCGGCTTATAATGCAGATGTTAATGCAGCAAACTCAGGAATAAACGAGGACAAAGCCAAGCTTAATAGTTTAGATTCCCAATTGCGTTTGCAGGAAAATCAATTAAAGCAGCTTGAGCAGTCTCACGCTGATCAGTTGGCACGTATCGAACGTGATAAGCAAGATATCAATGACCGCTTAGCGAGTTTAAGGACTCTTTTCGTTTCAGTAAATGGGCGTGAGCTTAATCCAGATGAAAAGATATGTAAAGAGTGTGGTCGTGAGCATGAGGCCCACAACATCACTGAGTTACAATCTAAGTTCAATGAAATCAAGCGTAAGGAACTTGAAGGCATAAATATTCAAGGAGCTGGTTTAAAAAAGGATTTGACTAATCGTGATGCCGATATTGAGCAAGCTAGGGAACAATTTGAAACAACGAAGTCGGCTCTCAAGACTTCGATAAATAGTCTTAAATCCTCTTTGGAAGAAGTTGAACGGAAGGTTGAAGCAG
Source organism: Sphingobacterium psychroaquaticum (assembly GCF_004421025.1). Taxonomy (NCBI): domain Bacteria; kingdom Pseudomonadati; phylum Bacteroidota; class Sphingobacteriia; order Sphingobacteriales; family Sphingobacteriaceae; genus Sphingobacterium; species Sphingobacterium psychroaquaticum. The sequence goes on from NZ_CP038029.1 coordinate 2,032,764, forward strand.
CAGCCAGCAAGAGTGTTGAGGTTAAGTCTTATGAAGATCGCCTGAGAGAGGATGATTCTATTGCCATCAAAATAAGCAAGATTACTGAGCTTCAGGGGCAAATGGAAACCAAGTCCGTAGATTATGGTGACTTGCGCGTGAATAAAGCAACGATTAATGCGGAATTGGATTCTGAGAAACGTAAGCTTAATACATCACACATTATTGCTAAAGCGGATGTGCGTATCAAGGAGCTTAAGGATCAGGAGAAAACGATGTCTCAAGAATTGGCTTCGCTTGAAAAGCAAGAGTTCGCTGCAGAGAAATACGAGAAAGCGAAATCTGAAGAGTTGGAAAACCGTGTTAACGGAATGTTCAAGTTTGCGAAATTCAAGTTGTTCAAGCCTTTGATTAACGGTGGTGAGGAACCGACTTGTCAAACCACTTATAATGGGGTGCCATTTTCAGACCTTAATACGGCTGGAAAAATTCTAGTTGGTATCGATATCATTAATACGCTGTCCGCTCATTATGGTGTTGTAGCTCCCGTATTCTTAGACAATCGTGAGTCTGTTTCTGTAATACCTGATACTGCAGCGCAAACCATCAACCTTATTGTTTCACCTCAGGACGACAAGTTAAGAGTCGCCTAATGGCTAAAAAGCCAAATACGATATACCCAATAATCACGTCGGTGTCTTGCTCGGGTTGCATATACATGCACCCGGGCGAACATCCGGTTTTAATGTGGTGTGGTAAAATTAAAATGCCGCGAGTTGCGGATGAACCAAAACAGTGTATTTATAAAACCTTAAAATAAAAATCAAGATGTCACATCAACAATCAGCAGTAGCACTTCAGCAAGAAGAAAAGAATATTACCACATCGGTGTTAGCGAAAGTAAACTCCTTTCAGCAGTCTGGGGAGCTACGCATTCCTAAGGATTACAGTCCAGAAAATGCTTTAAAAAGCGCCATGTTAATTCTTCAAGAAACTAAAGACAGAAGCAATAATCCTGTTCTTCAATCCTGCACCCAAGCAAGTATTGCAAATGCTTTACTAAAAATGGTTGTGTGGGGATTGTCTCCGCTTAAAAAACAAGGTGATTTTATTGCTTATGATGGTAAGCTAGATTTTAGTCCTGAATACACAGGTAACCTGGTTCTCGCGAAACGATATGGTGGTTTAGTAAACCATAACCAAAGAGCCATTTTTAAAGGCGATGAGTTTGAATTTGAGACGGATTTAGAATTTCCTTACCGCACACGAATTTTAAAACACAAGCAGTCTTTAGAAAATATCGGTGGCGAGGTGGTAGGAGCATATTTCGCATACGAGTTAGCCGATGGCACTAAAGATGTCGAGATTATGAACATCACACAGATTAGAGCCGCATGGAATCAAGGGGGATCAAAAGGTAATAGTGGTGCTCATAAGAACTTTAGTGACCAAATGGCGATTAAAACTGTGATCAATCGTGGATGTAAACTGATAATTCGCGGATCTGATGACAGCGTTCTTTTTGACAAAGAAGATGATAAGCCACTCGATGAAACTGCAAATAAGGTTCAGGATCAAATTAGACAAAACGCCAATAAACAAGCTATTTCATTTGAAGATGCTCAAGTAATTGAGACTAAAGAATTAAACCCTAGTTCTGTTAAAGCAACTGTGCCACCAGTACAGGCAAAACAGCATGCTCAGCCATCAAATGAGGCTCCGGCATCAAGTGCAATCCAGCCCAACAGTAACCCAGGTGATGATCAAGTTGAGATGAATTTCTAATGAGGTTACACATCATTAATAGTAACAGTGATGGTAACTGCTACCTTTTCACCGACAATGAGGGGAATACCCTTATTGTCGAGTGTGGGGTGCGCTTCGAGAAAATCAAACAGGCTATGAACTTCGATTTAGGTAAGGTATTAGGATGCTTAGTTACGCATGAGCACGGCGACCATTGTAAAGGTGCTAAGGATGCTGTAAAGTCAGGGATTGATATTTATGCTACAGCCGGAACGATCAAAGGATTAAAGTTCGAAAGTCATCGTTTAATCGCGGTGCCAAAAGGGAAGGCTTTCAACTTAGGGCCCTTCGCTGTTATTGCATTCGATACTCATCACGACGTGAATGAGCCGTGTGGCTTCCTTATCAAGCACGAGGAAATGGGTACCACGCTTTTCCTAACCGATACCATCTATTGCGATTATCAGTTTCCTGGGCTTACCAATGTTTTAATCGAAGCCAACTATAGCCAAGATATTATCGACGAAAAGCTATCCGGAAATCGGTTTTTGCGTAACCGTGTAATTCAATCCCACATGAGCATTGAAACTTGTATTGAAACTCTAAAAGCTAACGATTTGCGCGCGGTAAACAACATCGTGCTTATTCACTTGTCCGATAGAAACTCGGACGCTAAAGTCTTTAAGCAACGAATTGAGGACGCAACCCTCAAAACCGTCAGCATTGCTACTGCAGGTTTGACTTTCGAAAATTTTGATAAATATCCTTTTTAGTTATGACTGACAACGAAAAAATAAACGAGATGTTTTTAAGGATCCAAAACTTTGAATTCCCGCAATGCGAGGATGAGAATTTCGCGCAACTTGTTTCTGAAGTAAAGGAGGGCTTTCAGATTATTCAAAAAGGAGTTAGGGATGCAGCGAGCACCATCAAGGCCTTAAAACGAGAGCATGATCTAGAAAATATCGGAGTAGAACCAATCAAAGTTCATCCAGGAGTGTACGATATCGCACCAACTCAAGACAAGGTGCATCAATAACATTAATCAGTAAAGATATGATTGTAGAGCTTAAAAAGGTTAAGATAACAAGGTCTATCTTAAGTCAACTTACCTCACCAGTATTAACGGAAATGCAAAATTACGAGGTACTAGGATGGGTTTTCGATAAATCCAAGTTTATCCTCTTGTACAATAGGCAGACGCAATCACTATCCAAGATGCGGGTGTTTTTCAATCTTCGCATCGACAATGATAAGGCTAGCCAAGTGCTTTTTACTATAAATGGAATGGCTTCATTTAAAGCGTTTCCTTCCTATAGCGAGGCATTAAACTGGTGCACATTAATAAACACAATTCAATCACAGGCCAAAATACAAGGCCAATTATTTATCTAGATATGAAAATAAAACCAATACTTTTTAGCACGCCAATGTTGCAAGCTATACTTGATGGACGGAAAACACAAACTAGACGCGTAGTAAAAAGCAGGCATGAAAGTGGATTGTTTAGAGTCGGGAAAACTAAAGACGGGGCAATAACTGAAATAACATCATTGGATTGGGATGAAAGACCTAAAAATGATTGCACAAATGATATTAAGCCAATTGCTACGGTTGGCGATGTACTTTGGGTAAGAGAAACATGGATGTATAGCGATGATTTAGACAATCCATATTGGTACAAGGAAAATATTGAACGTGAATATCTGCCCGAATACCATGAATCTTATAAATGGAAACCCTCCATATTTATGCCTAAAGAAGCAGCAAGAATATTCTTAAAGGTAACTGGTGTTAGATTTGAAAGATTACAGAGCATTTCTGTTAATGATTCTATTGCAGAAGGAATTGATCCCTTATTAATGAGCAACATGCAGCTGGCAACACAGGGGCAATTGTATCGTAATTACTTAGTTAAAAGCGAACTGTTTAATGAAGGGTTAACAGCTTTTTGGTCGTTCAATTCATTGTGGTGTAAGATTAATGGAGCCGAGTCGTGGGATGCTAACCCGTGGGTTTGGGTGTATGAATTTGAAAAGGTTGAAAGGCCTGATAATTTTTATTAGGAATCATGACTAGCCTAATGATGTGGTGTAGCAATTGCCAGTCAATGCACAATCATTACAGAGATATCACGGGCAGATATAAATGCTGTCTGTGTTGGACTTATCAAAAGTGATCGTATGAAAGTAGCAATTAAAACATTAAGCATCCTATATCTACCTATATTCTTTTTGGGGGCTTTCCTTATTGGTTTGTCTGTGGTATTACTAACGTTAGGCCAGCTGCTTATGCTAGAAACTAATAAGGATAAAAGGGGGTATGAATTAATGAAAAGAAGTTTTTTAAGAAGAAGATAAAATGTCAAAAGAATCATACTATTTCAGCCATGATTACGGCTCAAGAAATGACCCTAAATTAGTCAAAGTCCTCATGAAATTAGGGCAAGCTGGTAAGGGTGTTTATTGGGATTTAATAGAAATGCTTTACGAGCAAGGGGGCTATTTAATGCTATCGGATTGCGATAGCTATGCGTTCGCATTGCGCACAGATGAGGAGTGTATTACGAGGCTTATTAATGAGTTTGGGCTCTTTGAAAATGACGGTGAGCGTTTTTGGTCTAGTAGTGTTTTATCTCGCATGGACAGACGTGATGTTAAATCACAAAAGGCAAAAGAGAGTGCCCTTAAAAGATGGAATAAGGCCGATTCTAATGCGAACGCATCAAGAAATAATGCGAACGCATTGCAAACGCAATCCGAACCCAATGCTATAAAGGAAAAGAAAGGAAAAGAAAGGAAAGAAAAAGAAATAATAGAAGAAGAAGATAAAGAAGAAAAAATCGCCGTCCCCGACATCAATCATTCTGATGATTCTATTCTTCCAAAACCAAATGCATGGGGAATGTATTCATCCATGGGAGATTTGGAAAAGGTTCTTCTTTCGCATTCAGAATGGCAAGCAGCATTGGGTAAATCACTAGGTATCCAAAACCCAGACGATGTTCCAAAATGGATATCGAAGTTTTTCATCTTTTGCGCAGGTTCGGGTAAAAATCATGAAAAAGATTCAGATGCAAAATCGCATTGTCAATCTTGGATCAGAAGGCAAATCGAACTTGGCAAAACGGTGGAGACCTCAACGGTCGCTATTCCCCAAACAAGTGGAGCAGGAGATAAACCTTCTCATGATGGAACTGAAAGGGAGCTTGTTGGTAAATGGATTTGGTTAAACAACGGTTGGAGAGATACGACAACATTCACAGAGCATCAAAAACGTAAGTACGGACTGAAATGAGAAAGGGAAATTCATTAGGCAAATTGCCGCCAATGGCATTGGAAATCGAGACCGCAGTCCTTGGTGCAATCATGATAGAAAGTACGGCTATGATGTTTGTTGCTGACATTCTTCGTCCAGAGATGTTCTACAAAGAATCTCACCAGCTGATTTTCAAAGCTGCGCAGGAGATATCTATTTCTGGTGACCCATTGGATTTGATGACAATTGTAGCCAAACTCCGGAAGAATGGAGATTTTGAAAAAGTTGGAGGCGCATTTTACCTAACCGAGCTTACCGACCGAGTGGTGAGTTCTGTTAACATCGAGTATCACGCGAGAATCATTGCTCAAAAATTCATGCAACGCGAGCTTATCCGATTGTCAAACATCACCATAAACGACTGTTATGACGAAACAAAGGACGTTTTTGATATCCTATCGACATATGAAACCGAACGTGATAACATCGTAAATCACGTTTCAAGTCGAAAGGAAGTTTCTCAAAAGCACGCGGTTAATGAAGTGTTTGCTGATATGGCGAAAAAGGCGGCAATGGGTGTTAAGGACGTCACCGGAGTGGACACAGGTAACGACGATATGAATGCGCTTACAGGCGGATGGCAACAGTCTGATTTGATTATTTTGGCTGCACGTCCGGCAATGGGAAAGACGGCATACGCCCTCAAAAAAGCAGTGAATGCTGCACGCTCGGGGAAGCCAGTGGCAATATTTTCGCTCGAAATGGCCAAAGAGCAATTGATCCATCGAATTTTATCTTTTGAAACAGGTATTCCGCTTGAAAAAATTAAAAAACTAAAACTTGATGATGGCGATTGGCATAAGCTTCATTCGATGCAGCAGGAATTGTCCGAATTACCAATTCATTGGGACGACACCCCAGGACTGACATTAATCGAATTGTCTGCAAAGGCTAAGAGGTTGAAACGTTTGCACGGTGTTGAGATGATCGTAATCGACTATCTGCAATTGATCACTGTTCACGGAAAATCACGATTCGATGCTGTCAGTGATATCTCTCGCGGTCTTAAGATTCTAGCCAAAGAATTGAATATCCCTGTAATCGCACTATCGCAACTAAGTCGCGCGGTTGAGTCAAGACCAGGGAACAGCAAACGTCCTATGCTATCAGATTTACGCGAATCAGGATCCATAGAGCAGGATGCCGATATGGTTCTTTTCCTTTATCGTCCTGAGTATTATGGTTTAGTGGAAGATGAAGAAGGGAGGTCAACTGCGGGAATGGCTGAGGTAATTGTGGCTAAGCATCGTAACGGATCGACCGACACTGTCCTAATGAATTTCAAAGGCTCAACGACGAATTTCACAGCCTGGGATGAGGAGGGCTATGGAGGTAATTCGATGGATATTATCACAGATTTTTCTTTCATTGAGAAGCCATTGCAGTCCGAAAATAGAAGTTTGAATAGTCATGCAAATTGGGATTTTGGTAACGATTCAATGCCCGATGATGCTCCATTTTGAAAAAATGGTAATCTTTTTGGATAACTTATAAAATGTATTTAGCTTTGCTTTCATGGATAAATTCATTTTAAAATTAGCCAAACAACATAATCCCGATGTTCCATTTGAGGATTATCGGGAGGCATTGACGGCTCAAAAGATGGATGATTCCATGCTTAAAGCGCTTTTCAAGAAGATTCAGCCCAGCCCTAAAAAGCATAATTCGGAGATTCAGTTTACGGCTTGCGTACTTTTGATGTTCTCGCCTAAGTCAATTCTTTTAAGCGAAAAAGTTGAGAATGGTGTGTGCTTAGCTATCAAAAATTGCCTAGGAATCAATCAGCAGAGCGCATCATACCGCATTAAAGTTGCGCGAGAAGTATATCAGGTAGATAAAGTTTTCAGAAGTCAAGTAGACAAAATTGTCAAGGAGGTATGTGATGAGTGAGTTAGGTAGCAGTAGATTAACACCTAAGCAGCAGCTATTTATTGATAATTATCTAATTCATTTTAATGCGACTAAGGCGGCTACTCAGGCAGGTTATAGTGAGAAGACGGCATATTCAATTGGTAGCGAATTATTGAAGAAACCTGATATTTCTGCTCATATCGAGTCTCGTTTGAAAGAATCTCGCATGAATAGCGATCAGGTCATGAAATTGATGTCTGACATAGCTCAATCCTCAATGAATGATTATTTCAAAGTTGTTGAGAGAGAGCGATTGAGATCAATTAGAAGGCCACTTAGTTTGCTCATCGAGCGTAAGAAAATAGAGATAAAGCGTGCTTACATGTACCTCGACCGAAAGGGATATTCTGATCAAGAATATGATGATTTCGTTTCAAAAAATATTCTCCCTCTCGAGGATGATATTTTGAGAGCTGAGATAGATTTGGAGTTGGATCCATTGGCAACCTTTGATGATAGTGAGGTTGAAACTTACGAAACAATTGAACTGGATCTAGTTAAGCTCGCTAAAGATAAAGAGGGCGGTAAAATCAAATCATTTGAATGGAAGGAGTTTGGCCCTAAAGTCGAAATGTATGCTGTTGATGGTATGCTTGATAAGCTTGCTCGAGTAAATGGAATGTATTCAGATACACTCATTGTAGATGATAAAAATAAAATAGATCCCAATGAACTAAGTGATGAAGCTATTCGCGAATTAATGAGAGCAACCAAGAGGGGAGAGTAATGGACGTCGCGGCAATATTATCAAATCTTGATGTAAGAGATCTTCAAGGCATATCCTTCAAGCGAGGGATATTTGATTTTATTGTCGAAACTCCAAAAGGTAGGCATGAGAAGCAAGAAGAGGCACTTAAAATTCTAACGGATAATATCACTGAAGAATTTTTATATGGTGGTGCAGCAGGTGGCGCTAAATCTTGGACCGGTTGCTGTTGGCTCATGTTTCAATGTTGGAATTATCCTGGTACTAGATGGTTTATTGGCCGCGAAGAATTAAAGCGTATAACCGAATCCACTTTAATTACTTTTTTCAAAGTGGCCACTGCATATGGAATGCGCAATGGTATTGATTTTCGGTATAACGGTCAAAAGAACTTTATTCAATTCAAAAATGGCAGTCGTATCGATTTACTTGAATTGAAGTTTAAGCCATCGGATCCTGTATATGAAAGGTTTGGTTCAACAGAATATACTGGTGGGTGGATTGAAGAAGGCGGAGAGATTGATTTTGGTGCATACGATGTTTTGAAAACGCGTATAGGCCGCCAGTATAATGAAAAATACAACCTGATAGGTAAGCTCTTCATCACTTGCAATCCTAAAAAGAATTGGATGTACACTACATTTTATCTTCCAAATAAGAAGGGGGCACTTCCAGAAATAATGAAATATCTAGCTGCTTTTGTTCAAGATAATCCACATATCGATAGCGGTTATATTGAAAGATTACGTAGAACAAAAGATAAAGCTAAAAAGGAGCGTCTACTTCATGGGAGCTGGGAGTATGATGATGATCCTAATGCGATGTGTAAATACGATGATATCATTGCAATGTTCTCGAACACTCATATTTGGGAAAAGTATCAAAATATGATTGAAAAGCCTAGCTGGTATATCACCGCGGATATAGCAAGGTTTGGATCAGACAAGGCTCGTCTAGGTGTTTGGTGGGGCTGGATTTTAATGGAATGCCATTCATTTGATAAATCGTCAACTACAGAGATTCAAGCATGTATAAATGCAATGCGTGCTAAATGGAGTATTCCTGTACACCATTGTATCGCGGATGAGGACGGAGTAGGAGGTGGCGTTGTGGATATGTGCGGTATTCTTGGGTTCGTAAATAATGCTAAGCCTTTAATCACGGACGAAGCTCGTGAAAATGATAATAGATTTTATGGCGATAGCAGAAAAGATCTGCCACAAAACGAGAACTATCAGAACCTTCAAACACAATGCGCGTATCTCTTAGCTGACGATATCGCAGGGCATAATATTCTACTTAAATGCATCGAATCAGAATCGGAACAGCAAGAAATTCAAGAAGAGTTTTCCTGGTTAAAAACATATAAATCTGATGAAGATAATAAACTAAGGATTCTTCCAAAAAAAGAAGTTAAGAAAGAAATCGGGCGATCGCCGGATTGGCGCGATTTAATTCTAATGCGTAAATATTTTGATTTAATTTCTGAGACTGAAGAAGTCGACGATTCAATATTTGATTTATTCTAAAACCTAACCGCTAATAAAATTAAGATGGCAAAGGACAAAAAAGAAACAAAATTAGAGGTACAATTACCAACTCCTGTGTTACCCGCAATTGTACAAGCTGTAGGTGCTGTAGGTGCACCAACATATCCTACAGCGCAAAAAGAGTATGATGTCACGCAGCATGATATTTTTAATGAAGCTGAAGGGTTTAGACCTAAAAAGAAAGTAAGAACACTGCGTAAGGATTCCGAAGGTAAGCCAATTCTTGATAGAGCTGGTAAGAAGATTTACGATACCAAAAGAATCGAAGTTAATAGAATCGGTGTGCCTCTTCAGGAATTAATTGTAAAGCGTCGTGTGTCTTTTATGAATGTCTCTAAAATACAGCTCGAAGCTAATCCGAAAAATGATCAAGAGCAACGACTTTACGATATGGTAAAGAAAATGCGCGATGATAATAAGATCAGTTTTATTGAAAAGGAAATTGCTCGACGTATGCTTAGCGAATTACAAGTAGCAAAGCTTTGGTATTCTGAACCAGTCGATCCAGGTTACTGGGGAGAGATTGCTCCTAGAGGTAAATTCAAAATGCGTTGTAAGATCTTGTCTCCCGATCTAGGAGATACTCTTTTACCTGTATTCGATGATTTTGGTAAAATGGTTTATTTCGGACGTATCTACGAATCATCTAGAAGCTTTGCTGATCTTATTGCTGATCCTAATTTTTCAGGACTTACAACCGACAGAGAGCAAAGATTTGATATTTACTCAGCTACGCACATTTATAAATTCAGAAAAGCTAGAGCAGGTGAAAATGTTGTCTCTATCGCTAATAACAATGGCTGGATTATTGATTCAGTTTTATCGCATTCTTATGGGAAAATTCCGGTAACATATTATTCAAAACCATTACCTCCTTGGGCTCCAGTTCAAGCGACTATTGCACGTATTGAAACCTTAATTTCAAATGTAGGTGACACCAACGATTATCACGCATCACCAGTATTTGCGATGTTTGGTAAAGTTGGTGCTAAAATGCTTGAGAAAGGTGAGCAAGGAAAATCCTTACAGATTGAGGGTGAAGGTGCAGACGCTCGTTACGTTACCTGGGAACAAGCTACTGAGGCAGTAGAATTTGAATTGAATACTTTGATGAATTTCATTTTCACAGCGACCCAAACTCCGCAAATGGCAATGGAAGATTTGAAAGGTCTTGGTGCTTTATCTGGAGTTGCTTTTGATCGTGTTTTCATGGATGCTCACTTAGCAGCGCGTGATGAAATCGACGGGGAATATGGTATGAGTACCCAGCGCGATATCAATCTGCAAATTGCTTTTTGTGGTGCTATTGATACCTCTTTAATTCCGGCCACTAAATCTTTCTCTATTGGTTTTGATATTCCGATTTATCGTATTAATGATGACAGCGAGACTGTTGGACTACTTCAAAAAGCTGCAGGTGGTGCAAAGGTTATATCTCAAAAAACTGCTATTGAATATTCTCCATTAACTAAAAATGCAGATGATGAAATAAAGCAGATCCGAGAAGAGGAAAGGCTAGCAGCTGAACAAGAAAGTAAAGAGAAGAAGGTTGGTTAGTATTGAAAATGGTATAACAGAAAAAAAAACGGGGGAAGGTCGTAGTTTTAATAGAAAACTACGACCTTAGTGCTTAAGATTGTTTTGATTGCAAAATAGCGAGAGATTATTTATTTTCTTAATGCATTTACAATTATATTCTCTCTTTTAAACTCTCCTTGGTAAAACCAAACACATCTTGCTACCTCATCTCCATCAGCATTTGTGTATACTTTTTCCACTGACATCGATACTCCTTGCGTACCTGAATGTTTTAATTTAACTACATCTCCTGCTTTTAATTCATTTGCCATAATTTTATTTTTTAAGGTTAATAATATCGTAAGATAACAATACTTTCTGTAATCTCCCAAATTACAAAATCCGTTGTGTTTAACAGGTAATCTAATTGGATTACTTTTGGTTTTAAAAGTATTAACCGAGGATAGCACGGATTAGCTCTCCGGATTAGACTCCTTTAAACACAAACACATGTCATTAAAAGCAAAAATCATTGTTAAACTGAAAGCAAAGGCAACCGCATTGGGTGTCAATCTTTCAAATGTTCGAATCAACGGACTAGCGGACAAGTTAGATGGTCTTATCACAAACGAGGACGATATTGACGGGGAAATCGACAAACTAGACCAAGTGCTTGGTTTCAAAGAACTGGCGGCATTGGATGATGCAAAACGTAGTGCTGAGAGGAGAACAGCTGAAGAAGAAGATAAAGACAAAAATCCAGAAAGGAAAGATCCTGTTGAGCCTGAAAAGAAAGACCCAGAACATAAGGATGAGGCTCCTTCTTGGTTTAAAGCTCATGTTGAGAACCAAAATAAGGTAATCGAAACCTTAACAGCTACTGTCGTTAATCTTCAGAACGGAAATACTGCCCAATCCAGACGTCAACAATTAGAAGCCAAATTAAAAGATGCTCCTGAGCGCTTCAAAACACAAACACTCCGCAACTTTGACCGACTAAAATTAGATAGTGAAGATGATTTCACAAGCTACTTAGCGGAAGTTGAGCTGGATGTTGCAGATGAGATTCAGGCGGCAAGTGATGCGGGTCTAGGTAATGATAATCCTGTAAGAGGAGCTGGCGGTGGCAAATTGAAGGATGACGAGGTGTCTCCTGCAATGAAAGAAATTGTTGCACAGCGCGAAGCGGAAGCAAAGGCCAAAGCTGGCGCATAAAGAAACTTTAAATGGGATTAACTGGAGTAAAAAGAACGGGTACGCAAGGATTTCAAAAGGTTGTTTTTGAAAATGTGGTGGATACCCTTCCAGGGGGATTGATTCTCGATGTAAAAAAAGCGGATTATCCTGATGGATATGTACCAGAAGGTACTTTGGTAGGAAAGGACCCTGCTACAGGATTAGGTAAAGTGTTAACTGCTGTTGATGGTACTATTAAGCCAATTGGATTGACTCATCGCGCATCGGAGGTTTCTGATGGTGGAAATACGTTCGCTAATGGTGTAGTTATCAGCGGTACTGCTCGTATTAACGCATTGCCTACAGCACTACAGTCTATAGCAGCTGATATTGCGACTGCGTTGCCTAGAATCACCTTGGTTTAATTAACAGAATTTAAAACAAAACATAGTCGTACAAAATGATAAATGTACAAGAATTAGTGCCGGAATTTCGTAGAGCGGATGCACAAGCTTACGTTGAGACGTATCCATTCGATACGCTTCAATACCAAGCAGCATTTCCATTAGAATACCAGCCTACATTAAAGTGGTCGGCCATTGAAGCACAATTTGGCGCAAAAGTCATGGCGTCGGTTGTTGACTTTAATAGTCGCGCACCACGTTTCGGTCGCAATTTGCCGACCAAACTTGATGGAGATATGCCGAAGCTGGAAATCGCTCGTGATAAGGTGGAAACTGACTTCAATACTCTTCGTGACTTAGAAAACGCAGTTCGTCTATTGCCTGCTGGTCCTACTCGTAGAGAGGCTGCGCAGCGAGTAATTGACTGGCATTACGAAGATCAAGTTTTTGCTCGTAATGGTGTTGAGGCACGTCTCGAGTGGTTAGCCAAACGAATCGCGTCAACAGGTGGATATAAATTAACCCAAGTTAACAACGAGCAGGGTATTCAATCTACTGTTGATATTGATTTTGAAATCCCATCCGTAAATAAGGTAAATGCCGCCGTAGATTGGAGCAACCCAACTGCTGATATTATTGGAGATATCAAGAAAGTTAAGCGCATGGCAAAACTAGCTAATCTGCCGGAACCTAAGTTTATGTGGTGTGAGCAAGAGACAATTGAACAAGTAGCACAAAATGCAGGAGTTCAAAAGTTTGCAGCGACGTATGTTGCTAATGCATTAGGATTGCAACAAGAACCTGGATTAGTAGAAATCAATAGAGCTTTAAGTTCTAAAGGATTACCAATTTTTAAAGTTTGGGAATCGGTAATGATACAAGAATCAAAAAACGGAAATCAAACCGTTGTTTCCGGTTGGGAAAAGGGAGTTGTTACCTTCTCAGTAACTGAAAAGCTTGGCAATACACAGCATACGACCTCTGCTGATGAATATGTAAAGGCAGGTGTGGCGCAAAAGACTAAGTCTGGCATCGTATTGATCAAGACTTGGGGCGTTGAGGATCCTATTACTGTAGTAACAAAAGGAACTGCGTACACCACTCCGGTATTGAACAACGCAAAATCAATTTTCTTACTTAAAACTATCTTACCAGGTGGCTAACGAAAATAAAAACGAGAAGGCCGGAGCTGCAACTCCGGCAACTCCTTCTATAGTAGAGGGTACTCAAGATACAGATCAGGCGAAATTGGATTTAGCGCCAAAAACTTCATATGATGAAGTAGAAAAGCTTAAAGCTGACTTGGCAGATAAAGACGTCGAAATCGAAGCTTTAAAAGTGGAGCGTGAAGGCGTTGAGGTTGAAAATGAAAAGCTTAAAGCTGACTTGGCAGATAAAGACGTCGAAATCGAAGCTTTAAAAGTGGAGCGTGAAGGCGTTGAGGTTGAAAATGAAAAGCTTAAAGCTGACTTGGCTAAAGCAAGCAAACAATCGAAAGCGGTTAAATCCGGTGCACCGAAATTCGTTGTGATTAGCGCATTCCGCGGTACGCAAAAAAATGAAGGGATTTTTGAAATCGATGCTGATGTATCGCACTTTGATGCCGATCGTCTAAAAGACCTTGTTTCTCGCGAATTAGTGAAGGAGGTAAAGTAATATGACCAATAGAGAAGCGCTGGTAAGTAAAGTTGGGATTCCTGTAAGACCTAATTCCGTAACGACGGTATTGGTTGATGAGAACATCGATCCCGATGGCGAGTATTTGCCACTAGACAAAGATTGTAGGCGTGGAGTCGACCTTGCCTTAGCAGCGCTAATCTTGGTTTTATCACTCTCCCCTGATTCCGTAAAAGAATTGGATTATCAAATCACCTCGCGCAGTATTGAAGGTTTATTGAAGATTCGTAAGGGCTTGCTGAAAAAATGGGGCATAGAAGATGATATGGACAATTCGGCAACAATTAATAGTGTATCAGATTTATGGTAATAGGAGAGCAATATCCAGATAAAATAGTTTTCGAAAACCAAAGTGGAGAAACGGAGGAGCTTGAGTGCAGATTCCGGCCAGCTGAAGGGGTGGTTTTTCGACAACGACGAGACGGGACGGATGTCCAAGTTTCATTTGATATTGCATTCCCCTATGGAACACCATCGATATTGTTGGGCACAACATTTAACGCGCATAATGAGCGAGGAGAAGTTTTTGTATACCAGCAAGAACTGCTCTCTTTCCATGTCGGAGCATTTCATTGTTTAGGTAGTTGCTAAAGTTTAAAGATTATGAATATATGCTTACAAATCACAACGGATATGAATTCCTTGATGAAGGACATAGAAAGGGAGATTGAGGCGGAAACAATTAAGCATCTGTCTGCTGTGCTTGAAAGAGGCGTTGAATTGGTTCGTAACAAAATTACCAATGAAAAGGCATACCAAGATCACACTGGAAACTTAAGGAGTTCTACCGGCTTTATTATTGTTAAGGATGGCAAAGTAGTACATCAGAGCTTTAAAGAAAGTCCAGTAGGAACCGATAGGCAAACGGGATTGAAAAACGGCTTGAAAGCAGCGTTAGATGTGATGAGAGAATCTACAGGGTGGGGAGTTGTGCTAGTTTCCGGTATGGAGTATGCAAGCTGGGTTCAATCAAGAGGTTATGACGTTCTAAAAGGTGCTTATCTAGGGCTTGATAAAGCACTGAGGCAAGCGTTTAATGAAATCGGTACAATTGAGTAAAAGATGTTAGACAAAACCTTAAAAACTGCCGTTGGGGCAATGGGAGACATTAAGAGCGTGTTGGAATTAGCTGATGTTGTAACCAACACTTCAATGACGGGGGAGATTAGGCTTTTAAGCCAAAAGCTTAATTCGGAGAAAGAGGATATAATTGTCAATACTATTGTTTCTAATGCTGAGCAGGTAACTGAAGGCGTGTTCAATATCAATATCCATGTTCCAAACTTTAAAAACCAATCCACGGGAGTACCTAATGCTGTAGACAATACACAGCCAAACATTGCTAGGATGGAAGAAATTGGCTCGTATGTTATGAAAGTGGTGGATGGGTTCAGAGGCTTTGATTTCATTATTCATCTTGATTCGGGTGGGGAGGTTATTCCCAATGGCAACAAATGGTATTACAATATCGTAGTTCGATATTTCTACTTACGTAAGGATAAAAAATAACAGAATAATTCACGGCCTATGGCCACAAATCAAAAATATTATGGCAGCAGTAACAGGTGTCGAAAGTATTGAGCTAGCTCCAATAGGGTTAAACGGGGCTATGCCAACCACCGGTTGGAAAAAGATTGTTGATATCGAGATGGATTCGGTAACGATGACGATCCCACCTTTGGAAAAGGTTAGAATTAGAGTTGAGGATAAAGCAGGAGTTCGGTGGGTGTTACCTGGCGAAACTGATCCGCCGACATTTGCGGCGAATTCGCTTGACTTATCAATTGATAATGCTAATCTATTGTTTAAAGGCGAAGTAACGTCTAGCGCAACAGAGTTCAAAGCACCTACCGAAGATAAGATACATTCGTTGGCAATTAGATTTACCTCCAAAGAATTTGAAGGTAAGAAGTTTGTTTTAGAAATTCCGGTAGCAGCAATTTCTGCGGGTATCGTTAACAATTTTACAAAATCAGGATTTGTTGCTTTAAGCTTTTCAGGGGAAGCAACTACGCCGTCGGATGCTGCAGGGAAGGCCGTTTCGCCGTATGGCTTCAAATTCGTTGATGCTGCGATTCCTGAAGGATAGAAACTGATTGTTAAATCATAAGCCTGAAAGCCGAAGGTTAGGCGGTTAGTAGGGCTTTTTAATCCTAACTATATGATTACAAAAACAAATGAAACGACAAATCCAGTCGGCAAAGAGGTCGTTGAAACAGTTACTGGAGCAAAGAAATTCATAAAAAAGGTTCGAATTACATACCGTTCAAAATGGCAACGGGTATTGTCGACCTTGTTTATCCTTCCTAAATACAAGAAGCTTTATCTTTCGGACCCGACGCCTGGTACCGTCTATCGGTTGTTAGGTAGTTTGATTGATCTAAAGGTCAAGACAGATAAAGGAGACACGAACGATTTAAGCGTCTATAAAATAATCAGAACCAACATTTTTTTGCTTATTGAATTCGCGGCATTAGGAGTGCGCAATAAGCCGTCAGACCCGCCAGAATGGCTTTATGATGCATTGAATTATCAGTTTAGCGCGAAGGAACTAGAGGCTTTAATTTATGACATCTACCGGAGGTTAGATGTTGAAACTTTTTTCGGCATTACAACATCTCTCAGAGTAGTTCAGGATCTAAACATTACCCTGGATCCCGAAGTCCCTGGGCCTTCATCGGAAACGTCTGCAAATACTACGGATGGAACGAGTATACAGTAAAATGGAAAATGTCATGGCGAAACCTCCTTATGTATAATGCGGTAATTCCCGATATGGATTCAAGCGAAGGAGGTTCAGCATGGGGTAGTAACAATTCAAAATCAGTTAGCAGTTCTATTTCTTTGTTTGATATAGGCAAGAGGTTGTCAGAAGGAAAAGGAGTTTAGTATGAAGGGATGGGGCACGGCATTAATCAAGGACGTTAAGTCTCGCGGCTACGTAGAGGTTAATAGCGTGCTGTACCCGCCTAATTCTGCTCAGGCTTTATCTGTGACCACAAAACCAAAAAAGCGTACCAAAACGCTTAAAACTGGATGTGTAGACGATACACGAAATATTAAAAACAAAGAAAAATACAACGATCCTTTTATTCAGTTCGTAAAGCAGGAGCTAGGCATTGAGCTATGGCCCGAGTTTTACTTTTGTACAGATAGGCAGTTCCGTATAGATTATGCAATACCTGAATTTAAAATAGCAATTGAGCAGGAGGGAGGTATCTATATGAAAGGTAATAGCGGTCATTCTTCCGGCACCGGCATTGCACGTGATATGGAAAAGAATAACCTTCTTGTATCGAAGGGATGGAGGTTGATTAGACGACAGCCCTGTGAGATGTTGACTATAGAGACCTTATTATTTGTTAAGGAACTATTAAGTTGAAAAATGAATTTTGCTATATTTGAATTATAATCAAAATACTTTATTATGAGATTCCTCTTTTTTTCGATGCTTTTAATTTTTTTAATGACGTCGTGCAGCAAGTCAAATGATCAAAAAGCTAAGGAGCTTATTATGACATTTCTGAAAGAAAACACTAACGACCCAAGTTCTTATGAATCAGTTGAATTTGGTAATCTTGATAGTGTGAAATCACTTATTCTTGCTAATCATGAATATCAAATCCTTAGTGAAGAATTGAAAGGAGAAACTAATACAGAACTAAGGAATTATATAATTGAAGAAATGAATGAAATGTTATCACGCGAGGATTCATACGGATCAGGCTTCTCTATGGAGCATAAGTATCGTAGTAAAAATTCATTTGGGGCACTAATTTTAAATAATCATACCTTTTATATTGATAGCACCTTTACTCGTGTTGTAGGGGTAGATGAGTAACGCTTTAGGCTAAAATCTAATTCTTTAGATCAAAACAAAAGCCCTACAATTTAGTGTAGGGCTTTTTATTTCTAATTTGATTGATACTAGTAACAAAATATCAAGATCAAAAATGGTACTAATGCAAGAAACTGAAATAATACTAAAAATAGATTATACTTTACGATCATCGAACGTTTTTCTTTTTTTGGCTTTGCTCGTAATTCTTTAAGGTGAAGATCATAATAATCTCTATCAACCTTAATAAAGAACGACCGAACATATGCAACAAGTATGGTACTGACGAAACAAACGAACATTACAGTTGGCCCACCATGTTCAGCATAATCAGGATATAGTTTTATTAAGATTATACATAGTAACACATTCAAAGCTATTCCCCACCTTAATGTGCTTAGCAATGATGCATAGAATCTAGAAAGCTCAAGTATGTAATCGTCATTGCTCTTATACTCACGGAGATAATCGAATGATAGCGAAAAAGCAAAAATAGACTGGAGTTTATTCATACGTAAAGTTAAAAAATTATCTAGATTTAAAGTCGATTAATACCGAATCATCGACATTATCACTAGCTATTCCAAATACCATGGAGCCTACACCTAAAAGTACGCTGCCGCCTACTCCAATTACGGTACCAACTCCAGGAACAAGGGTGATTACGCTAAGTGTGAAGGAAACTCCAGATAAAACATCTCTTGTTGTAATATTTCCATCCGAGATTGCGGTCATGAGCTTGTAACCGCTAAATGCAGTACCGATGTAACCCAAAGTACGAATGGATTTTCCGAGAGCCTTGACTTGAGGTCCATCCATGGAATTTACAATAAGATTGATTCTTTCAGTCAAGTAGTTGGCAACTGTCATGCCGCTATTTACGGCTTGACTATCCAACCATGATTCTGGTTTGTATACCCGAAATGAATTTTGCTGTTTTAACCAATTTAAGAACCCATGACCATTCATTAGCATCCACTCGTCGCAAGTCAAGTAAGGCGGTTTGAGTGGATCTTTACAATCGTTCTGATTATCATCATCTGAAATATCGTGTAGATTAAAGATCTCGTTACTGCCGTAGCCGACTGAATATGTTGAGTTAATTCCTCCTCCTATACTGTGAAAGTTGAAACCTGTTCGCGGAACATTCCATGGTACTTCTCTTGTAACAACTACTGTTTTAATCTTAACTGGTGAATTTGGATCTCCAAAACCCCATTGTCCAACATTAAAAAGTTTGACTTGTACATAATCAATTGCCTGGGTAACGGTTGTGATTTTTTCGGCATCAGCGTCTGGAATCTCGATATCAAACTCACCTTCAAGTGCAACGATTAACTCGTAAAGAGCAAGAGAATCCATTCCTAGGTCATTTACGAACGAGGCATCGCCTACTACCATATATTCTGGAACGGCAGCAACTTCTGCGATAATTTCTACAATCCTTGCGTTTACTGGTTTTTCATTGGGATCACCCGAATTATTTGGGTCATTTGGATTAAAAGGGGTGTTCGGATTGTTCGGGTCCCCAGAACTTGCGTAAGTTCTTTGCTCTACGGCTTCGCTTTCATTTTGAGAGACACCTTCTTGTTTTTGTTTTTTAGACATAAATTTAATAATTACTTGTTTATACTAATATATTTAGCAAATATATGTATAATGAGATTAGTAATCCAAAGGGGTTACTTTTTATTTTATAATTGATTAGTTCTTAGTGAAATATTTTTTGTGACGAATAATTGAATAATGAGACTTCACTTAAATATGTCCCGTGCATACGGGAAACCGTAAGGTTATGATGTTAAAGCTGTTATCTTTATGTTTTTAATCAATAATAAATTATTTTTCTATGAATTTTAAGAAGACAGCAGCTGCTTATAAACTGCAGCCTTACACAGGGACCATTACTATTGGTAAAAAGAGCTACAATTTCAAGAATAACTCTGACGTTTTTAAAATGCTATATGATGATAAAAACGTAAAAGAGATAAAGTATGGAGGACGTACTTTTAAAACAACATCAGAAGCTAGTTATGAGTTCACAGAGGTTATATTTCAAGGTGTATTCTCTAAAAGAGAGGGGAATGTTACCTACTACTGGATTAATATCTATGATATCTATGCTTTAAACGGAAGATCAATTGCAGATGTTAAACCAATTGTATATGAGTACGAATCAGTCGATGGTGATTTGCCGCATTTTGAAGAATTAGTATCGGTACATGAAGCGTTGGACGCATCGAATTATATTACTGACTATGTAATATTAGAAGATAAAATCGTCCCGAAATCTGAGTCTTTAATTGAATCAACTGCGAATCTTAGAACAGTATCAGTCACAAAGGTGAGCTGTAATGCAAATGATGAATTCTATAATGTTATTGGATCTACGAAAGACCCTCTGCCGGGAGAGGAAACGAGCTGGGTCGCAACCTGGGAAGCTGAATACCAAGCAGCGACAGGATGTGAGGCCAATGGCAGTTCGCAACATGCCGTCCGCAAGGATTTGGTTGGTGGACATGTTACTTTTAATAGTAGTCCGGCAAGTTGGTTGGTTCCTAAGGGGGGACAATGTTATTTGACGCCGATTTGTAGATCTCACAATGCTGATAGGAATAATACTAACCCCGCAAAAACGCCAATGAAATCAGTTCATACACAGGAGTTTTTGCATTTGGTTAAATATTTCTATTAGGATTAGCATTAGTATGAGCCTTGCAGATGATGCAAGGCTTGTTTCTACTTTCTAGATCTGCATTTTTTAATTATGTGCAATGGGCACTTGCACACATTACTTATGGAGCTGAGGCTAAAAAATACAAAAAAGCGAAACGAAAGTATTTATGAAAAAAAAACAAAAATATAGGAGTAGAATAATGTAGATTAGTTTTTGATTTTCTGATACTATCCTTGTTTGAATGATGATAATCTTGCAATTAAGACGAAACTCGTCGTGCGATAAATAATCCTCTTATCTCGATGCCTGGGAAACGTTCTGTGATAATTCTTTTCGCGGCTTGATAATGGGTGCCTTTCGTTAGGACATCATCTACAAGGATTATTTTCCTTCTAATATTATTAGTTTGGGTCTCGTCAATTTGATAGTTTTGATATATTTCTTCGATTGTAGGTCTAGGTCCTTCGGTACTATGATGACTAGGAACTCTATCCTCAATAGTATAAATTAATTCCCTTACATCACAATTATCGAAAGTCAACTTTAAACCTATTAAAATTTGAAGTGTCCTATCATCATACATTTCATTCCTTTTGGTTTTGGATGGAGGAATAGGAACTAGTGTATATTCTCCAATGTCTTGTGTATGTTGAAATAGGTTAACTAATTCTACCTGACATTGTTCAATGGCAATAAGTTTGTACTTCCATTCTGGAGACTCCTTTCGATCTACTGTTTTCTTAAGATTGTGAATGAGAGAATAAATAGGATTATTTCTATTTACCTGGGGATCACCTGATGGATACTCTGCAAAATAATAACAATTATCATTTACAGTAAGGTAGGCATGATCATAAATTGTCAATTCATCAATCTTTTTCAATATCATCCTTAGGTAAGTTGATTAAAACATCTGAAAAATCTCGTACTCTAATTGCACCCTTTTTCTCGTAATATGCTGGCCAAGTGATGTTTTTATTTTCAAAACAACTATTAAGGATAAACAGCTTTCTTCCTTGCTGTAGCGCAGCTCTAGCTTGTACTAGTGTTCCCGAGGTTTCACCAGCTTCGATAATAATGGTTGCTTCAGTAATAGCTGACATTGTTTTGTTCCTTTCAGGGAAAAACAAACTATTAGCTTTGTAATGTTGGTTCTTATATTTTATAAAAGGGACCTGTGTAATTAGAAGGTGATTCTGTGCAATAAAATCTTGTAAAGCTGCATTCTCTTTTGGATAAACCGTATTAAGCGGAGTACCGATTACCGCAATTGTCTTACCATTATGTTTTATTGCTGTGTTATGGGCAACAGTATCAATTCCTGATGCCAACCCAGAAACTATAGTAAATCCGTTCTCGATTAGAAGTTTTGCCATCTTTTCTGCACGTAACTTACCTTCAATAGTCGGGTTTCTCGTACCAACAATTGCAACTGATTTTGTATATATTAAATCTAGATTCCCTGCATAATATAGTAATTCAACAGGTTCTCTTGCATCTCTTAACTTACTGGGATAATTGAAACTACCATTTATTAATAAGTTGGGTCTATAGTGGTTTTCACTACGAAGTTTCGAAATAATTGCTATAATTTTTTCTTTGTTCTCAAAAAAACGGGATTCATTTTCTTGGGTTAAGAAGTCACTGGGGAGTCCTCCGGGATTGTTTTTAAAAATTTCGGCAATTCTTTTAAATGAAGCTTTTTCACTCTCCCATAGAGTTTCATAAGCAGCAATCTCCTCAATCGGGCTTATCATGGGCGTATTAAAAAGGATCATTATTTATAGAGATTATTTTATTATGACAAATACACATACAGTATAGCATAAATATACCGAAAAAAAAATACAGTTCAAAATTAGAAATTCTAAAAAATCTAGTTTATACAATAAACTAAATTTTGTTTTTTCACTTTTTGTATTACCGTCAATAATATAGTTAATAAACATTTTGATTTATATAAATTTTAAAGTATTTTCCATATTAAAAATAACCGCCTTATGAATTATAAAGATTATATCGTTAAAACTACGCTTGAAGCTTTAGAGAAGGATTTACATTACAAGGATTTTCTAGAAAAGTATAACTCTAATAGTTTCAAGTCGGACGTTGATCGGAGGTTGTTTGAGGCATTGAATTCGGTGGAAAAGTCACCATTTATTTACAAATATTTTGGAATTGAATTTGGCAAGAAAAATCTCATAGATTCAACTTTGTATTTGTCAAATCCTTTGAGCTTTAATGATATCAAGGACTGTAATGTAAATCTCATTACGATTGGAGAAACATATTTACAGAAGCTGTTTGATCAAGAACTGAAGAATTATTCCCTGTATGATAGAAACAAGTTACGAGCAGGGTACAAAACGAAAGAATTTAGAAGGAAATTTGAAGCAGATGTAATAGAAAAGTTAAATAAAGATTTAATTCCCGAGATTGGAATTTCATGCTTTACCTACTCGAATAATAATGAACTAATGTGGAGTCACTATGCACAAAAACATGAAGGAGTCTGCATTGAATATTCATTTAGTGGGTTGATAGTCTTTTTTAGTAAATTACGGAAAGGAAATGCATTTCTCAAAGTTAGTTATTCTAATAGTTTGTCTAAAATTGTTATTCCTGATGAGAATTTAATTAATAGTAAGATGGCAGAATGGATAAGTCTTAAAGAAAGCCATTGGTCGTATGAAGAGGAATTAAGATTATTTAATTATCCAATAAAAAATCGGGTTATAAAAATTCCCGAAGCAGTAATTACAGCAGTATATTTAGGATCAAAAATTAAGGAAAGTCATCAAATTGAAATAATCAAACACGTAAAAGAAAATATACCATTTGCAAAAATCTATAAAATGCAGTTAAATGAAGAGTTCAAATTAATTCCATATGAGGTGATAATTTAAATTAACCGTGGAGTGTCTGGGAAACAACCCCACGGTACAACCAATTATAAACCTAAATTATGAAAAGATCAAAAAATAGGCAGCTTACCTGCCAGCATAGAGTTTAACCCTGACGCCAATCTATTCTCTCAAGTCAACTAGCACCCTACGTGTTGTGGAAAAACTTGGAATCGAACCAAGGCACACGGATTTTTAGTCCGCTGCTCTACCCTGTGAGCTACATTTCCAATTTACCCGTCTTTCCGTGCTGTCCGGCACCTGTTTTGGTGGTTTCCTTTAGCATCAGTGGAGTGAACTGGAATCGAACCAGTGTTTCAAAATCAGCCCTTTTGCCCCCTGCTTTTGCGTCCTAACCCCTAGACGATCACCCCAGTCACGCTTTTTTGTTGTCGTACAAAAAACGGATCTTCTGATAAAAAAACGGACACTTTCCAACGTTAACGTGTTTCAAAATACCAATCCATTTACACGGATGCGTCTAGTGCATCAAACTTCATTTTCTACTCCATTTCCAACTCGGACAGAAAATAACAAACAGATTACAGTGGTGGAGCGAGTAGGATTCGAACCTACTTGACGGTGTCACGATTTCGAATACTCTACACATCGCTGTTTCCGTGCACCCAGTGCTTACACCCCGTTTTTCCGATTCAGATCAGGAATCGTTTTCTACCGCATATACTGACTAGATTTTTCTAAATCCACGAAAAACTTAAAATATCACGGTAATAAATTCGAACTCGACTTATCATCTAGTAATACTTCTGTGAACAGAGCAGGATTCGAACCTGCATAGATGTAGTTTTGTCATATGCCTTACTAAGGTGCTTACAAAATCTCCACGGATAGCTCTACATCCTTTCCGTTTATCAGCGTCTACCAATTCCGCCATCTGTTCAATTAAGCAAGGGCAGGACTTGATACCTGCATGAGTTTTTGTTACTGGAGAATATTAGCCTGCGCTTGCAAGCATATAGCTCAATCTCCCTAGGGTGCGTCTAATTCCGCCACCTTGCTATATTTTAACAAACAACACCTCTGGGCAATCAGGACTTATGAGGCCCTCGTATCAGAATTTTGACACCCTTCTTGCTTATACTTAACTCAACCCAACTCGTAGGTAGTGTTGTTTATTTGACAGGACCGTTCATTCCTGTCAATATGATAATCCCAACCGACTACGTGTCGTCAATCTTCGCGAATATTGGGGATGCCAATGAACTATTATGATGCAATTATAAATACAAATTTTAAGTAATCCAAATGGATTATAAAATTTTTTGTAATGTGTTGGTTTACGGAATTTGAAAATTTATTTAAAAATAGGCTTGAAGTACCTTTGAAGCTATATGGCGGAGGTTAAATTTAAGTTTATTGGTGATGATTCTGAGCTTAGGAAAAAGCTTGCGAATCTTGCTAAAATTCAGTCAGAGATGACTGAAAAATTTAGCGCCGACATGAGTAAATCTCTAACGTCCGGGGCAAATTCTATTGATAATAAAGCGCAGGCGGTAAGTGTTGATGATGTAAGAGCTGCAACGGTAAGACTAAAGGATGCTCAGCTTGCCAATATCGAGGCGTTAAGACAAGCTCGAATAGAAGCTGCTAAACAAAAGCAAGAGCAAGCAGAGCTGAATAATAAGTTTGCTCAAGGAAAAATTGATGCGCAGGAATACGCTTTAGCACAAAAAAAGATTACCACTGAACAAAAAGAGCAAGCTAGACAGGCTCGCGAGCTGAAAAAACAATTAGCAGATGGCAGTGAATACGGTAAGCTTGCGCGTGCGTTGAACAATGTTCGTAAAGAGACTAAGGATGTCCTTGCCGAGATGTTTCGAATGGAGCGCCAAGGCCACGCCAATACGCTTGGATATGAAGCTTTACGCAAGAAGTCTGAAGCACTCACCAAGCAAACTCTATACCTAGACAACGGCATAAAACGTATTGATGCTACCCTTGGCCAGCACCAGCGTAATGTAGGTAATTATGCTGGGGCACTAGAAACTGTGGTTCCAATAATTGGCCGGGTAAATAGTCAACTGGCTGACTTAGGGGTTTCATTAGATGATTTAGCAAATAAGCCAGGGGCGATTAAGGAGGTCGGGACTTCGTTTATGGCTATGGGTAATGCCATTCTTTCATTTGTGCTTACTCCTGTTGGATTACTTATTACAGCGATAACAGCCTTTTACATGTTGTTTAAAGGGAATAAGCAAACGGTTATAGATTTCAATAATGGCTTACTTAACGTAGGAAAAACAACTGGATTAGCAGGAGTAGAACTGCAAGGCTTGTCTGACAGTATAATAAAGCTGTCGCGCTCCCTAAAAACAGTATCAACGGATAAGTTACTTGAATACGCGACAGTTGCTGGTCAACTTGGTGTGAAAGGGTCTGCTAATATACTGGCCTTCAGCGAGGCTCTAGCTAAACTGGAGACTGCATCGGATATTAGCGGGGAGCAAGGAGGAGCAGAGATCGCTAGGATGCTTACTTTGGTTGATGGCGGGGTCCAAAATGTAAAAGCATTTGGTGATGAGATTGTTAATCTCGGAAATAATTTTGCCGCATCCGAAAAAGAAATACTTGGTAATGCCGAGGCGATTTCCCAAAACGTTGGTCTCTATCGCATGGGTAGGCAAGACGTTCTTGCTTACGCAACAGCTACGAAGGCCCTTGGTATTGAGGCTGAGGTTGTCGGGTCTACCTTTCAAAAAACGTTAGGATCCTTCGAGAAGTCCATCCGCTCGGGGAAAGGTCTGGGTGATATATTAAAGGTTGTGGGGGGGAATGCTGCTGATTTGCA
This sequence comes from Sphingobacterium psychroaquaticum, assembly GCF_004421025.1. Taxonomy (NCBI): domain Bacteria; kingdom Pseudomonadati; phylum Bacteroidota; class Sphingobacteriia; order Sphingobacteriales; family Sphingobacteriaceae; genus Sphingobacterium; species Sphingobacterium psychroaquaticum. The sequence continues at coordinate 2,058,976 of NZ_CP038029.1, forward strand.
AAAGAGGTTCCGAGAGAATGCAAGTGGTGTATTCCAGGACTATGTAAAAGGATTAAATGCAATACATAAAGCAGGTGGTAGCGTAAATGCTCAAATGGAGCAAAACGGCATAACCGATATTCGTCAACGTCGTGTTATCGGGACCCTTGCGGCTGGATATGATACGCTCGCTCGGGCTATGGATACTGCAAAAGATGCATCAGGTGCTATGCAAGAAGAATTTGAAACAGCTTCTGGTAAGTTGGTTAATCAAACGGAACGTATCGGGATTGCGTGGGATAATCTTGTGCTTAGTATTGAAAACGGCAGTGGAGCTATAGGAAAATCGACTGTAGCTATCGTGGATATGTTCGCAACTATTCTCGAAAGTATAACAAACGTAACTACATCACAATCTTTTAGAGAGTTCTTTTCACGTTTTGGTGAGTTCTCTGGTGACAAATTCTCTCGTGAGATTAGCAAATCTATGGGAGATATTGAAAAACTAAAAAATGAAGGTGAGGTAAAGCCGAAAACCAGTCTTACATCATATCGGGATATGAAGGACTTTTTAAGAGCGTCCGCAAGTGAACAAGAGAGGATGTTGGCCGCACAAGAGGAAGCATATAAGTTAAGATTGCGCGAATACAACAGCAATAAGTCGAAAAGTAATCTTGATGAACTTAATTTTCAAGCCGAATTAAGAGCAAAAATGCTGGCAAAAGTTAGTAAACCTACGCTTACGCCAGGTAAAAATACCATCGCTGAATATGAATCCGAAAAAGACCGTTTAAAAAGAGAGAGAGCCGAGCAAGCGGCGGCCCGCAAAAGCCAGCAGTTAGCCGAACAAAGAAGACAAGCAACAGAACGCCAACGCGCGCTGCAACTTTCTATTGATCAGATCAACGAACAGTCATTGCGTCAGCAGCTGTCTAAGGACGAACAGGAGGTAGCTTCTATAAAAGATAAATACAATAAAATCCGGGAGGAAACTCGGAAGTTTTACGCGGATCCGAAGAATTCAGGTTTGAAAGTAGATACTTCAGGGCTTATACAAGCCGAAAAATTCGAATTGTCAGAGCACAAGACGAGAAAAGATACAGATGTATTAGTTAAGGATCTGGCTGAACAAAAGAAACTTCTTGATGAGTACAATTCCTACATGGCTGCGACAAGCAAGGGAGAGGCTGACAAACGATATAAGGACCAATTGTCTGTTGTAGAGAATTATCGAAAAAACCTCATGGCCGAGTTAATGGAGATCGCTTCGCTTGAACAATCTGCAAGTAACAGTGGCTTTACCGGTTCTGATGTGAAATTGACCCAAGCGCAACAGGAGAGAGTTAAAGTTTTAAAAGAGTTGTTGGACAACCACGATAAGGAGGTGCGAGCTAAACAAGACGCAGAGTATATAGCAGCATTGCAACTTGCTCAAGATTTTAATGAGGAAAGATTAAAGATCGAGAAAAAATATCAAGAAGCTCGTGCTTCACTTGGAAAAACTATTACTCCCGAGGAAGATAAGGAGCTAACCCGCAAAGAAAATAAAGAAAAATCAAAATTAGCAGTTGATCAGTTACAAGAGTCTGATGCATGGGCTAATCTATTTTCAGATTTAGATAATAAAACTGTCAAACAAATTGAAACACTGATAGCGGAAATTGAAAGGCAATTCGATGACCTTTCAGTTAATTTTGACCCTATCGACCTTGCTGCAACTCGGAAAAAGCTTCAAGAAGCGAAAGATATTATTATAGATACAAATCCATTCAAAGCTGTCGGAGTATCATTACAGGGCATTTTCAAAGGGGCTTCTGATGACAGCGCAGAAAGTGCTGAGAAAATTAGACAGCACTGGACAAATCTTTCTAAGGCGACAAATAAAAGTTTTGCATTTATCGAAAACGCTGTTAATTCCGCTGAATTTTTAGGTGACGCTCTGGGTGAGACTGGGAAAACAGCTATGTCGGTGCTATCAGGGGTTGCGATGACCGCTACAGCAGTTGCAACAGCAATAAAAAGCGCGGAAAAAGCAAGTGTTGTACTGGCTATTATACAAGCTGCATTGGTTGCCTTGCAGGCTGTTTTTAGTTTTATTGACAGGGCCGCAAAACGCCGCAATGAAGAGTTGAAAAGAGAGCAAGAATACTATAAAATACTTTCTGATACATTCGATATTCTTATTGATAAACAAAAACAGTTGTTTTCAGAGAAAAATGGTAAAGGTGCATTAAAAGCTTATCAAGACGCAATGGATTTAGTCGGTTCAAAGCAAGTGGCAAACCGAAAAGGTTTAGAAGCTTGGTTCGCACAAGGCGCTAGCTGGAAGAGTCATTCCAATTGGTATAATTATGATAAGGAGTTAGGTAATGTCCTTAGCAGGCAAAAGTTGCTCAATATGAGTGGTTATGAATGGGAGGATTTACTTAGAAAGCAACCCGAATTATGGGCAAGACTGCCAGAAGAGGTAAGATCCTATGCGCAAGCCGTCATTGACGCAAAGGGTGAAACGGATGATCTTAAAAAAGCTATTCAAGAAGCATTAACAGGAGTTTCTCTCGATGATTTAAGAAACGAATTTGGAAATCTAGCTTCTATGGCCGACTTGACTTTTGAGGACATATCATCTTCATTTTATAAACACATGCAGAAAGCCGTATTGAGGATGATTCAAGATGAAAAATTCTCCTCTGATATGAAGGAATGGTATAATAATTTTATCGCAGCAACCGAAGATGAAAACCTTACTCAAGCTGAAGCTGATCTTTTAAAACAACAATACCAATCGATAGCAGATGCACAAAATGCGAGGTACCAAAGTATCATGGAGGTGATAGGAGCACCAGTAGAGTCCTCGTCTAAAACACTTTCCAAAGGCATAGCCGGCATAACCGAAACCACAGCCAACCGATTGGAAGCGGAGTTTGGTGGATTGAGATTGGCGCAATTAGAGCTGTTACAGGTTACCAAAGGGCATGGTATTACGTTAAGCCAACAGCTAAGCGTGGCTACAAACCAACTTGCTGAGCTGGTCGCAATCCAAAATAATACTTATAGAACAGCGAATAATACAGAGCGATTAGCGGCAATTGAGGGCACGCTTGTCTCTATGAATAACAAGATGTCTAATTCAGATGCGCAGAGAAGGGGCGCGGGTTTATAAACATGAGCGCATACAGAATAAATGGAATAGATCCCGAGATTACATACGGGTTAACAATCGAAAAGGGATTCAATGCCTCTGTTCGGGCTATGCCGGAGCTAAAGGATAACGGTCTGTCTATCGATTGGGCGGACGATAACGGTGTCGACAGGTATCACGGAATCCGAAAGTTTGCAAGCAAATCTTATCAGGTACAGTGCGTAATTATCGCGACCTCGGCCGCTGACCTACTGACAAAATACAACGCTTTAGAAACGTTCCTGCTAACAACAGGATTGTTCAATTTGGACGATTTAAACGCAGGTAGACGGTATAAGGTGTTTTATAATAAAATGACTAGCCTTACGACAAGCATTACTTGGGCGCGCTTTACTCTAGAATTAATAGACGATTTTCCAACCGATAAATTCCCGATTGTGTAATGATATACGATATTAAGAGAGGTAATACGGTAGTTTGGAGCGGAAAGCCCACAGGGAAGCAGTATAAGGTGATTATGCAGGAGGACCGTGTTGAGATTATGATCAATACGGTTAGCGCACTGTCTCTGAAAAAAGGCGATACTATTACAGTATTTGGCCAGTTGTACAAGCTGAACCGCCCTGAGAACATATCTAAGGTTAATACGCAGGTTGGTTACAGATATAACATCGAGTTTGAAGCGCAATACTACGATTTGGGCAAGTGGACGCTATACACCTTGGATCGTGTTAATGCGCTTACAGACCCTAGCGTTTACCTTATGGGTAATGCGGCAGCTATATTGGGTTTGCTGGTACAAAATGCCAACCGCGCCGATAGTGGCTGGTCTCTTGGTGTGGTGGATGAAACAGACGTTATTCAGTGGACGTTTTCGGGAGCCAAACTTTTGACGGTGCTACAGGATGTGGCGGATCAAACCAATCTAGAATTTTGGGTTGATGGGAAAGTAATTAACCTTACCCGTCGGCAGCCTGAAACAGGCGTTACCTTGGAATATGGCAAAGGCAAAGGATTGTACGAACTGCACCGCACAAGACGTGACAACCCGATCGTAACCCATCTAACGGTACTTGGAGGGGTACAAAATATCCCAAATGACTACGGCTTTCGTAATATTCAGCCTACCGGTGGAAATCCTCGTGTTAATCCAGGGTATGTTGCTGGCATGGATCGCGTGGAGTCGGTTGTTGAGTTTGGGAACGTTTACCCTCGGTTAGAAGCTAAGGTGACAGCGGTACCAGGGATTAATGTAATTCGGTCTACGGATATTGATTTTGACTTATCCAACAACCTGCTCAACAGTGGAGCATCTGCGCAGATAGCGTTCACGAGTGGTCAGTTAGCGGGCTTTGTCTTTACTATAAATGCGTCAGGCTACGACCACGCTACGCGTCAAGTCACGTTTAACAAGATTGAAAACGATACCGCCTATCCAGGTGGAGTGCCAAGTTCGGTGCTCAAGCCTGCAATTGGGGATAGCTTTGTATTTCTTAATATCTCCATGCCGGCTTCTTATGTCACGACAGCTGAGGCAAGAGTAAAGGAGCTCGCGGATCAGTATTTTGCAGAGGAAGGAATCGAACAGTATGATTGGACAGGCAAACTGACACCCAAGTTTTTGTTAGAAAACGACTTGGAGGTGGTTTTGGGTGGCCTCATTACTTTAAGAGCTAGCGATATTGGTTTTAACGGAAAGATACGTATCGCTTCCTTCCAGCGTGATATCCAACAAGAGTACTTATACGACTTTACGTTGTCGAACCTTATAACGATTAGCTCGATCGTCCGCCAGGCAAATTATTCCGATAGGCTATCGGGATTCTTTAATGCATCGACCTCCGGTGGACAAGGTAGCGCGTCGCAGGATTTGTTTGATGTGACTAAGCGGGGCAATGTAACCCCGTTGCCAGCAACATTCCGAGGTACCCACAACACCCACTTACTCGGTATCCCCACAACTCCACCTCCTGCAGGAGAGATGAAGAGCGACATGGCTTACATATCGTATAGCCAAACAGCAGCTGGGGGAGTAGATCCGGAGCCGGGAATGGACTTCTACATCAAGCAGGCGCAGGATGCCGATTTATCCAATATACAGAATGGTCAACTTGTCTACTGGGATTCTACTGTAGGGAAATTCAGAGGAAGAAACGAGCAGAGCCTTGCCGCTTATGCAACAATGTCCTGGGTATTAACACAGGGCTACATTACCCAAGGCGCAGCAGATAGTAGATATCTATCGATAAACCACCCTGCTAGTGGTGTAACAACGTCTTTGATAAATAACTGGAATGCAGCTTACGCAGATCGTCATACGCATGCAAACAAATCGGTACTGGATGGTATTACCTCCGGCTTAGTCGATAATTGGAATGCAGCGTATGTGCATAGTGGTGTATCGGGCAACCCCCACAACACACAGTTCTCACAACTCCTAGCTAAACCTACAACATTGGGAGGGTATGGGATAACGGATGCAGTGGATTTGTTTAGCGCGCAGATTATTAGCGGAAGGAAAACCTTTACAGGAGGAAGTAGTAATGCATGGAATCAAACTGCTTTAGAAATTCAGGGTAATGGAACAACATCGAAGTATCCTGGTATTGCATTTCATCAGCCGGGAATCGAGGCTAGAGTGCTAAACATGCGTCATGATGCTCACATGTACCTAGATGATTGGCGTATCTACGATACTAGGGACTTTACAGTCGGTGTTAACGCCACTCCTTATACTGTGGTTCAGAGAGATGGTAGTGGTTACATACATGCTCAATACATAAGTCTACAACTGACGAAAGCTGGCTTTAATCCCGCGCCAATCAATGGACTATTGGGTTTTAATAATGTAAACGGAGATGAATATGCTTATCAGTTTTCACAATCTGCTGTCAACCAATTCTTAGGTATGCCAGCTGGTGGAGATACGCTTCAGAGTGTGACAAACAGGGGAAGCTTTACAACAAGTTTTGTAAAATTTGGCGGCTTGTCAAACATAGTTAACGGGGATGGAATTGAATTTTTCTTTGACACATCAAGCAATACGGGTGTAATACAAGCATATGGAAGGGGTACAAGTAATGCTTACCAACAGTTAGTTATTGGCGCATCTGTACTAACCTTAAGTTCTCCTCTTATCAGCGCTTCAGGCAAAATAACCTGTCCTGTAATCGAACCGTCAGCCTTTATACTTCCAACGGCTCCACCGAGCAACCCCGAAACAGGTAAATGGTACTTATACATAACGACTAACTAAGATGGCAGCACCAGGATATCTATACACACATAAACTACCTGCCTTTAGCTTAAGCGAGGCAGAGAAACGGGTGCTACTTACTTCCTCTAGCGAAACAGTAGAAACGTTGAAATCTAGGTTCTACTTGGATGGGTTCATACGTGCTCGGAAAGATGGAGAATTGAAATGGGCGGGTTTCTGTATTGTAGGATCTGTGAACTACTACATGCATAATACAGCTCGCCATGGCTATATGCGAGCTAAGCACAACGGACAGGATATAGTTGTGTTCTGGGATGCAGGGCTGAATACGTTAGGGAGAAATGTAATATCAGACTTGAAATCAGATTTATTGTTTCGCGGAGTATTGATTTCTCTAGATGTTTACCCCGCGTGGTATACAGAGGGGCAATATTGGGTAAGATTCAGAGAAGCCAGTTCGCTAAACTGGACATCTTGGACGCATGCAGGCAATGTGACAGAGGGGCAGTATTTAAATGGAGGAATGAGTAAGGAGGTAGATCGATACTGGAATTTATCTGATCTATTCCCTGACTTTAAAGCTGGTAAAATCTACTTTATGCAATCAAAACATGTTAATGTGGAAGGTGAATCTATTTCCGATGAACGGAGTGTTACTATTGTTGTTGCTCCTATCGAAATGAAGAGAGGACCGAGTCCCAGGGCAGCATATGAAAGTACCATAATCTTTAATATCTATACTAATTCAGCCGATTTAGAAATTGGAACAAGACTTTATGAAGACGAAAAAATGCAGGAACCAGTTGCCAGTGGGTATCATATGCCACCAGATTCAACAAGCTGGTACAGGGTAGATTTACAGGGATATATAATAGAAAGAGGTTCATATGTAGAGCCAATTCAAAAATTAGTCTATGACCTCGGAATAATAAGGCTGGACGAAGGTAGATCTAAGGTTGGGGATATTGAATTTGGAAGGTCTGTTACATCGACTTCAACAGTAAATGAGTTTTGGGGGCCGATTGCCGTCGCAGTAGGAACGCATGATGGATCATTTAACGACTTTAGGGGATATGTTACATTCCAGGTATCAGGTGGCATAATTGCGCCCGGTCAAGTAATCCCAATATCTGAACTTAGTAGTATCGACGAATCATATAATCTGTATAACTGGGGGTACATCATTACTATAAACGGACAATTGTACACAAGAGATAATTTTTAAACATGAAAAAGAACATAATAGCAACGCACAGCCCGAACGAGGTTAGGGGATTGCAACAACAAAAGAAGTTAACAGGATTTACAGTAAACCCCGAAACGGGATACGCTTCGATTTCATACATCGTTGAACAGTTGGATCCTAAGGGCAATCCCCTTCCTATACCTGGAGAAATTGGTCATATAAACTGGGATACAAAGATTCTCAACACGGCTGAAGGTCAAATAGGCGGAGAACTTCCGGCCGATGTATTAGCTGTAGTTCGTCAAGTGTACGACCTTGTCGAGCCGTTATTCAAGACTTACGGAGACATTAAAGAGGAGGAAAATAATGAAGAATAAGGAACTACAAGCGGTAAAAGCGGCTTTGTACGCAATGCAATTCAGCACTTACGGTGAGATTAAAGCAGTTGCCGATGCTGATTCGAAGATAGACGCAGCAACACAGGCCGCGCAGGTAAAGTACAACGAAGTATTCGCTGCAAACAAGATCAAGACAGCTAACGGGCGTTATGACATCTCGCCCGAGCACAAGTTATTTGCGAAGGTCGAGATGGAGTTGCAGGCAAAGGGCAACGAGGAAAGCGGAATCGATATCGCTTTCCTTACTCCCGAGCAGTTCGAACGGGCAATCGCTACACGGGAGCCGATACCGACGGAGTTATTAACAATAGCGGTTAAGTATTTGGTAAAGTCATGAAAACAGGAGAAAAAGGATTATCACTGATCAAGAAGTTTGAGGGCTTCTTTCCAAAGCCGTACAAGGATCCTATCGGAATTCCAACGATAGGCTACGGTGTAATAAAGTACCCGGATGGAAAAAAGGTAACGATGCAAGATGCGGCTTTGACGGAAAAGCAAGCCAGTGATATGCTCGCACAGCTGCTCACACAAACCTATGAAAAGGATGTGCTCCGGTTGGTAAAAAAGCCGCTGACACAAAACCAATTCGATGCACTTGTAAGCTTTACCTACAATTTAGGAGGTGCGAATCTGGGTAAATCCACTCTTTTGAAGAAGGTTAACGCAAACCCTAACGATCCATCCATAGCGTCCGAGTTCGTTAAATGGAACTTGGCAGGGGGAAAGGTATTTGCTGGGCTTACACGAAGAAGAAAGGAAGAAGCGGCATTGTATTTTACTAAATAGAGAAAATGGATAGAGAGCTTATCAAAATTGCACTAAAAAGCCCGATCACCTATGCGCTTATTATTGTCGCATCGATTCTAACGTTCTTCGTATCCGCCTATTCTAATAGGTCGGATGATAATCTGCATGCATGTAATGCTCAAATTGAGTACCTCCGCATAAGGATCGAGAAGTTAGAAAAACAGGTAGACGAATACACAAGGGTTGTTCTGTACAAGGATGCGCAGATAAAATCACGGGATTTCGTCTTAGATTCTTTGAAAAATGAGAAATAACATTTTCACAGCACTACTGGCCGTAGCGGTCGTAGTGCTATTGTACATTGTATTTACCATTCGTCCGTACCAAGACAATAAAATTGCTGAACAGGCTAAGGAGGTTGTTAGGTTGGAAGTAGATAAGGTTAAGAAAGAAATTGACAAAAAAGGCTTCCAACATGCGGTTATTGAGGATAAACAAAATGTTGTGAAGTCATTGTCGCAGCTGTCGGATAGTTCGAAAAGGGAGATTGATAGCATAAAAGCATTGTTGGCCATTAAGGATAAGCAATTGAACCACTACATAAGCTATTCGGCAACGCTTGAAGGAAAGCTTTTAAAGGCGGTAAAGACAGATACGAGTTACATATACAAGGATAAATGGGCGACAATCGAATATGTTCCTGATACGTCAGACGGAGCGTTTAACTTCTCCTACAATGCGGACATAAACTATGTTGAATACTGGCGCAAGTCTTGGTTTTTAGCCCCAAAGAAACATTATGTAGATTTTTGGATATCAGACCCACGTGCCACAATAAACGGTGTAAAACGGGTTAAGATTGAAGCCAAGGAGCCGTTTACCAAGGTAGAAGTAAATAGTATGATTTTGGTTGACGCAGACGTCAACACGGGTGCTGATGTGGGGTTAAGTATAGGGCGATTTAAGGTAGGGGCAAGCTACCTGTACAACTTGGACAAAGAAGTTTGGAAGCCCTATTTCTATGGAAAGTATAAGATTTTAGGATTTTAATAAAGGAGGTAAATATGTATGAAATAGTAACCAATGAAGGGAGTATAAATGTCCTCGCTAACGGGAAAGTAGCACGTACAATCCCTAAAGGACAACAGACAGCAACAGAGCAGGCAGAAGTCGTACAGCTTGCAGCGCTGGGTACCGCGATAAGTTTTAATCTACCTGTCAGCACTACAGTAGACGGTGTTGCTTCTACGACATTAGGTGAGCTTGCTAGTAAGCTAAGTTCTTTTAAACGCGGTGGGGGTGGCGGCGGTGGGGCCACAGTTGACTTCGTAAATCAAAGGGCACCGTTATTAGGTAACGGTATGTTTCTGGTAGGTTCTGCAGAAGGTAACGTCGGAAGAAGGCCACGTCCAAGTGACAATGGTCTGACGGCAGTAAGTAATGTATCCGTTAAAGCATCGGGTTCCGATACTTATGAAATGGTTGCATTTACAGCAGCTGCAACAAATTTCTCGCTAGCTTACCGGGGTAGTAGTGGCACATTTGCGCTTAACGACGCAACTGCAGTAGGAAATCCGGTTACGTTGGGGCAGTACCAAGGCATAACCAATAACGCATTAACCTCGACAGAGACTAACGCAACTCTTAACGCGATGTATCCATCCATTGCCATAAATTCAGAGGTAAGGAGTATTACAAACAAAATTAAGTATATAAAAAAATCAGCTACACAATGGGAACCAATACCAATGAACGTAATGCCTTAATAGAGGTAGAAACAATTACCCCCGTAATAGATACGGACGGATATCCTAAGACACACCTGTACTACGATTCGAGGGACGGTGACAAGTTCTATAGAGGCATGGAGCCAGTCGAAGTTGGAACAGAACAAATAGAAGGTGAGGACGGAGACTTTGTAACCGTACCTGTGCATGAAGACAGGCCGATCCTTGTTGCCGTCATTGAGGAAAGCAACATTGTAGGGGTAGTTGAATTGTAGGAATAGTAAAAGCCACTATCATTAGTGGCTTTTACTTTAAAATCTACTCTTGTAATCTTCCTCACAGGCTAATACGATGCTTCTGCTAATTATTTGCCCTTGAAATAAGAAAGTGTAAACCGCGTAGTAGAGTGAACTGGAATCGAACCAATGTTTCCGTTACCATGCGTAGTTGGTAACAACGTCTTTACCTCTAGACGACCACTCCATTTGAAATTACAACAACAAGCTTAGTCGTAGATGTAATCCTATATGATATATTTTAATTATCACCTTGATCAAGACAAGAGTTCAACAGTATATGAAGTCTATCTATTAAACTAGATTGTAGATTTCAATAACCGATCTGATTCTAATTCATCATAAGGTATATTGATATACTGAAGTAATTGATCAATTATATCATTATCTACATTATCATCAAATTTCCGAGCAAAAAGATGACTGCTATTTATCAGATAGTCGAGATCTTTAATTTCGAATGTCTTGGGTCTTAATTTAATTAGTCCATCAGGTATCCAAATAATGGCTCTTTTATCATCATTCACCAAACCACCGTTAAATGAGGTATTCATCAAAACTGTTTGAAAAAAGGATTCATCAGCAATCAAAGTGTTCAAGTAATAATCTTCAAATTTTTTAACCTCGGAACTATTGGATATAAACTTACAACATTCACGGGTAAGCATCATCCACTGTCCTCCAATGAAAGGTGTGATGTTTTCCAAATACTCCCTAGGATGTGTCTTTAGGGAGATTTCGCCATTAACCTCCTCAAAAAAGTTTTCTATCCTATTCATTGTTTCAGGTCTGACATCCTGTTGGTTTTCATATTTCAAAAAGCTGGTCCCCTTGTTCCTACATAAAAAATCTTTAATGATTTTTTGAGATTTCAAAGGGAAATCTTGTCCACTAAGATTGATGAAATAGTCCCACTCGACATTGATGTTTAGAAGATATTTAATCCCTTCTAATTCTGCCTGGACCATACTGTAACCTCCCCATACTACATCTTCGCTTTTGAGAATAGCAACATTTTTGTAGTTGTTTAAATATAGGTTCAGCACTTGCTTGACACTCTCGTTTGCTTTTTTATCAACATGAATTAGATAGAAATTGTCGCTGTCATAAATCGACGAAAACAATCTCATAAATTGCTCTGGAAGTCTATGTACCATGATAAAGTAAGCAATTTTAACAGTATTTGAACCGTTTAAGGAGACTAACCGACCGTTAGTGCAATGTTCATAAGGATCTTTCATTTTTGTGATTAATTTTCGCAGGGTGGTAATATTGCGAGATGAGATTTTTCTAAAGGTACACTAAAGATTGGTAAGATTTATATTTATCGGTGTCATATTCGTATCCTCTTATTTTCGAAAGGTTACATTTGTTGATTGGGGCTTACTCAGGATATCGTAATTTTAACTAAAAAGGATAAGTCGGTTTGTAAAGGGTATATTTGTGCTTGCACCAGTACATTTGACCATGAGTAAATTTAATTACAAGAGCGAAGACGAATCCTTATCCTATTTTAAAGCCAACGAGAACTCGCTTTATCCTAATTTACAAAACCTTTCAATAGTCAAATACCTAAAAGATAGAGATGTACTACTTCTTACCCAATTACACTTTGAACATGCTGCTATCGACGCGAGTATTTATATAGTCGATGTTATTTGGGAAGCTCATGGATCACATGGCTTGTTGCTGCACAAAAAACAGGATTTGAGAATGGATATTGAGGGCTTTAACGGAAATACTTTAATTAAATCTCAATTAAGGCAGTTCAGGAGAGAATTTGAGGGACGGGTTTAGGGAGGAACTACCGTGTTGTTTTATCCTATTATCTGACATACTCGCAAGCGAAGTATCCTTGATAAAATCAATCATTAATAAAAGCTGTAAACTATAATAATTGATTGTTTAGGCGGGGGCGGAAATAAAAAAGCCCCTGCTTTGGGGCTTTACTTTAAAAATCTATTCTTGTAGTCCTCCTCGCAAGCTTCAGCAATAGTTACAGCTAATTCCTGCTGCATTGATCCATAAGCTATTCTACTGTCATGCGGCAAATGTAGGATTTAGGAGCTATATAAAATCACAAACCATAATTAGTAACTTTTTGGAATGTTTCTTCGTCACAGTAATCGCATTTATATTTGCGTGATTCTTTCAAGTAAGTTGAAATTAAAGTTATGAATTCATGGCCATTTAATTCTATAGTGAACCTATTATCATATCCACATTTGCCGCAAGTAGTCATATAAAAATAAGTTCTGATTGTATTCATTTGGAAATATTTAGGCAATTATAAACTTGAAGTTAAGTTTTTAAGTTCTGATAAGCAAGGATTAGCATTTTTTGTGACAGTGCAATTTATAATATTTTATAATCCAAATTGTAATCACTAAAATATTGGAAATATTTACAATTATGGAGCTACCATTGATGCAAAGAAAGAGAGATGCTGCAAGGGAGTGGTACTGGTTTAAGAATAGTATGTAGATTACTTAACATATTCCCTGACAAAATATCCAAAGTAAAACCAGTCCTTATCACTTAATGAGCTTTTAGGTATAAACTCAATACTTGTTTCAGTGATAATAACCTCACACTTGGCAGCGAAAGCATTCGAGTACATATTACTTTCGATAGCCTCCTTTATTACATTAATGATTTCCGCCTTACCTGAAATTTTCATATTGCAAATATTCCGATAATACTTTTTCTTCCATTACGGAAACCCGTACTAAAGACTGCTTTTATTTAGGTTAATTTAAAAAATGAAAAGGACATTTTCGTTTTATTGGATTACTCCCGATAAAATGATATTTTAATGGTCTACTATTGACCAAAACCATAAATTATGAAAAATAACTTGTATAAATTTACCAATGAAGAGCTTAAACATATCAACGATCTATCCTGTGAGATTAAAAATGCCCTGAATAATAATGATAAGGGACAGATCGCTAAAATTTTAACGAGAATACAGCTTGATGAAGGTAAAATTCAAAAAGTACTCTTGAAAATGGAGGCATAGGTGCGTTTGAACAATACGGAAAACCGTAATACTTTTATTAACCGATAAGATGCCTTTATTGGTAGATTTGCATCATGGTTGATAAAGTCATCATTTTCGAACTTAATGATTTCAAATTCTTTATAAAGAATAAAGCTAAAACTACTGGGGAGCTTCGCAGTAGTTTTCGGCAATACGCCATATTGGTAAAGAAGTATTGGCCACGCGATATGGAAGACGATCAGCTTTTGTTAAAGAGATTAGATTCTACTCTAACCAAACTTAATTCATCAGATAACATACCCTTATATAAAAACAACGATGACTCATTTTTTCTAAAAGATGATGTTGTCGATATAGTTAACAGTATTAATTGTTCGTTATTCAATTATTATTATCAGAATTTAAGTAATCCAGTATTCTAGATAAGTTATTTATTTCTTCCTATTTGACTTTAATTTTATTTTTATAAAATTTGTTAAATGAAAGAGCAAATATTTACGTTCGTGTTTTATACAAATGATATAAACAATCCTGTGTTGTATGGTTCACCATCTGAGCTAATTGATCTTTTACCGCCTAAATTTCATTTTGTAAAGAATGAAGTTTTCGAAATAAACGCAATTAGATACAGAGTAACCAACACTTCAATCTGGAAAACTATTGGAGCCAATGTTAAGAGGGGTATGAATATTCAATGTGAAATCGTAAAGTGAAATTTTAACACTTTTAATTAATTAAAAATTTATAAATTTACGCTTTCTGATAATTATTAAATTGTAATTCCTATGAAAGTAACAATGATAATGACAGCAGAGGGTTTAAAGTTTCATGATTATAAATCTGAAACCAAAGCAACTAAAAATATTCAACAGCATCCTTTTGCATTTGTAGGCACGTCATCAATGAGTCGTAAGATTGTACTTTTGAAGAAGGCAAAAGATGATATAAGGGAATTAGAGTCTGATATATAACTGCTTTGTGTATTAGTAATAGCAGATCAGAAACTATATATGTCAGTAATTAAAAAAGCCCTAACAAGAATCTGTTAGGACTTTTAATTATGAGATTGATGAATTTGCTTGATTATTTGTCCAAATCTTTCAGCCAGGACTTGACTTCTTCACGTGTTTTGCCAGTTTTTTCTTGTAGTCTACCATAGAGTTCATCCTCTTTCCCCTCAATGTACAGTAAATCATCGTCGGTTAAGTCAGCATACTTTTGCTTAACCTTTCCCTTAAGGATGTTCCATTTTCCTTTTAAATCCAATGTATCCATATCAATTCTATTTTAGTTTTATTTATAACGCATAATGAAATGATAATGTTTTCATTTAACAGAAATTTAACTAATTGGATTGGTGCGTATATGGAGGATATCTATAGCCAAAGGAGCTTAACAAAATAATTATCTAATATGTATTGGATTATTTTAGGGAGGGGAACCTGACGCCAAATGTTATGCAGAAAGATGTCTGTAGTCTATCAAAATATAAGCATACCTGTTTTTTAATGCTTTAAAACTATAGGGGCTAAAAAAACGGTTTAATCTGTTCTATAAATTACCATGCGTCGGTTAAACTTTCTTTTATGTTATTATTTGCGACCTCCATAACCCCGTAGAATGTAGTACTTAATAAGTTTGCATTAACGTTATATTTTTGAAGTCTTTTTTCTTTAGTTTTTCCCTGTGATCTATTTACTTCCTTGGCAAGTTTGAAAACTATATCTTCAAGCGAAGAGCCGTACATGCTATAACTTGATGCGTCGTCGGTATGTATATCAAAAATTCTCAATCTAACCTTTCCATTCTTTACATCGAATTGCATTGTAAAATGAAACGTGCCACCAACGGATTTAGATCCATACCACCAACTATTGTCATATGTTTCTCTCGACGATATATTGCCCTTACAAATGATTAGACCTGTATTTATATCCTCTGACTGAATTACACTTTTAGCACTTTTAAAGTAGATTCCAATAAACCGCTTTGCTGCACCATAAATAGCATCTTTTGATGCGTTTGGGTAATCATATATTCTTTCGTAAATAATTTTTTCATCAATGATAGGAATTTCTTGAGATAGGCATTTTAGTGGTGCTAGCAAAATGAAGAATATTAAATATTTCATAAAAATTTAGTCTTATTATTCAAAAGTAGTAAAGATTTTTATACTGTAATCATGATGTTGAATATAAATTCCCCCTTTTGTTTTTCTTATATTTGTGTTTAAAAATTAACCAATGAAAAGCTTCTTTATGAAGAACAAATATTTTTTTTATGGAGTATGCAATGTAATTGTTGGCTTTTTACTGTGCTTATTTCTTCTAAAAGGTAATCCACATAATATTTCTAGATGGATTCATTATGCTGTCTGGGGAAATGTAGCTGATTGGTGTATGACTGTTATAACTGGCTTTACTGCGTTTTACTTGGTTAAAACATTTAGAGAACAGCGTAAAACTACGGAAATTGAGCAATCCAGATTCTTACAAGAAATAAAGCCTTCCTTAAAAGTAGCATTCAAAAATAAAGAGCTTGTTTTACTGGTTGAAAAGAATGGTGCATATAATGTAGTTATAATAAATAAGAGCGATAAAGATGTTGAAATAAAGGACTTATCGAATGAAGCACACTTTGAAAACATTCAAACAGGGGTACCTTTATTTCTTGATCGAAATTTTCAATTCCCAGCAAATACTGAATCTGCATTAGGAATAGAAATATATTACAGTGATAGACTAGGAAACAATTATAAACAAACATTTATAGCATTACATAACAAGCATGTAATTTCAATGGAATTAGTACATGTTAAGGAAAGTCCATTCGATCCAAGGAAGATTTGAGCTGTAAAACATTAACCTTAAGCCGTATTGCTACGACTTGGGGTTAAACAATGGGTCTACAAATCTCTTCTCAACTGGGTTAATATCTTTTATTCTCTTGTATGGCATTCTCCACTTCTCTAGCCCATCCAAACTTGACACAGTAACATATTTAAAGCACGGTCTTATAAATTTGTACTCTTTAACATTGCCATCTTTCCATCGATCTATTTTGAAAATATATCCTTTCTTTATATAACTTTTATATTCGAGTTCCTTTACAGATGACTGCATGTGATGTGTTGGATTGAAAAAGAACTTTTGAAATGAGGTTTCATTTTTAAAAGTGGTATCTTCAAATACAACATGAATACATTTTTCAGTTATTTTCCAACATGTACCCAATTTCCCTTCTGAAAGAACTGTATCTCCTACAACGAAATTCATAATCTTGTATTCGATTCCCTATACATCGAGAGGTTTTAGGTTTATTTGGAAGTAATTTTGTCCTTAATCTCTTGTGTTAATCGAAGTATTTCCTTCGTTGTATCTTTGTTAATTTTGCCATCTATAAACTCAGACTTTACGAAGCCTTCAATCACTTCTATGTCAGTAAAAATTTCATTTATCATTACGCTGCTTGTTTTAAAATTTCCTTTCCTTGCGATTCGCACCAGCATTTAACAACTAGCGGTACCACGGAATTTCCAATAAACTTCTTTTGATCAGATTGATTCCCGTACAACTTATAATCAGCAGGGAAGCCCTGAATAACTTTAAGCTCCGACACTTTAAGCATGCGCATCTTTATGTCAGATATTCCGTAAAAGGCCATGAACTCTTTGATCTTGATCATTGTCTCGGAATCACCTTCGTAAATAGGTATGTGATGGCTGTCTGATTGGGAGTACTGAACCAAATAAAGTGGGGCTTTGTCTTGTCTTGCTACTATTACGGGACACGGTTGATTGCAATGCATCGTGTGCCCACCATGGCTTGGATTAAGGATGAATGGAGCGGAAACAAGTGCGTGCTTATCTGACGTCATAATGGTGCCGGCTGGCTGATTAATAGATTGATGATTATGCTCGCCGCTGTACTGTTTGTCTAGCCAGTTCACCTGGACTTTAGTAAATCGATCCTTAGTCGTTAGTGTGCCGGCAGGTTCATCAATAGATGCAACATTTTCGCCAGTACCATAGTATTTTGTAAGGAAGGATGCATTGATAATTGAATGATGATCAACGGTTGTAATCGTTCCAAGTGGATTATTCACAGAGGCAATTTGTCCTTCAGGTTTGCCGCTAAAATACCGAGATATAAATGATGCTTGAACAAGTGATTGGCTTCCGGATGTCGTTATCGTACCTAAAGGATTATCGACACTTGTTACTTTACCTGCTGGCCTTCCACTGAAATACTTTGTTATAAAAGAATCTGTTCCGCCTGCGACATGTTTGACTAGCCCCGCATAAATTCGACGTAATGTAGCTTCGACCAAGGGTTTCTTACGTGTGAAAATGCTTTCTCCTTCATCTGAAAAATCTAAAACATCCTTTACGGGCTTCCACTTTTGTAAGTACGAATCAAACAGTGTCGCAGTATTTCCAACTTTTTTACTGTGTGTTGCTGTAGGCCATACGATCGGTAATCCATCTTTCGCAAAGCAGCCAAATAGACGGTTTCGGGAAGTATAAGCCCCAAAATCAGCAGAGTTTAATTCTCGCCATTCATCGCGGTACCCGAAGGAATTTATGTGATTTCTCCATCGCATCCAATCTTGTCCCGATTTCATGCTGACTGGTTTTCCCTTTTCGTTTAGAGGTCCCCAGCTCATAAATTCTACTACATTCTCGATCTGTACGTAATCGGGATTTATTGCCTGAATATATCTGTCTAAATGATCAGCAAGTGTCCGGCTATCGGCATCGCGAGCTTGTCCACCCTTAGCCTTTGAAAAATTGGTACACTCCAAAGATGCCCATAACACAAGTTTCGCTTTTGGATACAAGTTTCGGTACGTATTAACTAATGTGATTAACGGATCTAGTTGCAGTGTTCTGATATCCTCCTCGAAATGGAAAACTTCCGGATGATTTTCCCAATGGCTCCGAATTGCTTTATGATCATGGTTCACACATGCTGCAATTACAGCTATGCGATTGCCAGCGGTGTTGCGCGCTTGATCAAAGCCTATTGTAGTGCCGCCTGCTCCGCAGAATAAATCTACGATTACAAATTGTACATCCTCGGGGGCTTGTACAACTGTAGGAGTAAAAGGCTTATGTTGTAATACGAATGCGTTTATCATTTCCAATCAATTTGCGCCCTCAACAACCTAACTAGGCTTATGAGGGCAAGGGTTAGTATTATCATTGTTTACTGTGTTATTCTTGTTTATCACCAAATTCCGTGTTAATCTTAGACTGCATAGTTACCGGGACACCTTCCTTACCGATGTACCCGCGGTAATCTGCGTACCACTTGGATACTGTCTTTCGACTGCATCCAATAAAGCGAGCAAAATCTACGAAGGATACTCCCGAGGTTACAGATTCAATTGCCTGGGCACGGATGTGGATAGGGTAGGTGAAGTTGGGCATGGTTAGAAAAGGGTTAGTTGTGGATGAGGTTGGTTTAATTGAGCCTCGTTTGAAATCCCAGTTGCTGACGGAGTATGCTCAATGGTTGGGTACTCAACACATGCTTTCTCGTGTATACCCCCAACCTTAACCAACGCTGCTGAGCCCTTTAATCCGTATTCTTTACTGCATACATTGCAGTCCGAGACCTTCACGCGCTTCGCTATGCTGCTTTCTGTTATACTTATTGTTACCACTCCATTAGAGCAGCTAGAACAATGGTAGTTTGTGTTTTTCATTTGGTTTTTTTATTGGTGTGTAAATAATTGTAAACTTCTTCGCGTTACACCTAGATTAAATGCTGTAATATGCTGTTGTTAGATCGGCGATTGATGTAAATACCGTACCGTTGAAATCGGCATGACCGACTGCGAGAATCTGGTCAACCATTGATTTGTACTCAATCAACTGGCGACTCCGCATTCGCTTCAAACACAGTTTTCTTTTGAAAGAGTAGGGGATTGATAATATCATTGGCCACCTCCATAAAGAATTTCTTTAGCATCTTGTAGAACTTTATTTGTTCCTGCCATATTAGGATAAATGTTGTTTGCGATAATGTTTCCAATGAACTGGGGATGTGGCGTTACAAATGCTGCTGTTTGTAGCTGCGGGCTGTTCAGCATTCGGTCGGCGTTTTCTCGGTTTTCTTGGACGATCGCTTTCATCCATTTGTTATACCCGTTTGGATCATTTGGATTCCAATCTAAGGGGATGATTGTTTTTTGGATTAACAATTTTTTACCACTCATAATTTTGACTTTTAATAGCAAAGCCTGATCGGGTTTAGAGAAGTGCAGTCTCCGCCCCCAATCAGGCTCAAAATCTCTTTGGTATTTTATGTTCAGCTTCTGCACTTCTGAACTTTCAACAAGTCAAAGGTGAAAAAGATAATTAAGTTATCCAAATAGATTACTTTTTGTTTTTGTAAATATCTGTGTTACAAATAATTAATTTACAAATAATTTACAATGTGGAAGTTGTTGTGTGTTTACTTTATTGGTAATTAGGTTGTTATGTTGTTGTGATGATTAATTGGATACATTAATCATAGCCGCAAAGATACGGTTTATTCTTGGATTTTAGGCTATAGATGGCTGTTCACTTTTATTGTTTAAGGATGCCTTAAAAATATAAACCCCTGCGTCAACAAGGGTTTATATTTTTCTTAAAAGAGCACTCTGCGGAGTACGATACTCAACGATTTTAAGCCATAATAACAAGTACAAATCCAATAAGAGCGGGAAGTCCTTGTTTGTAAAATATACCCTTGTCTGCAGTGATTGCGCCGAAAATTGCAGCAATAATAATACAGCCGAGAAAGAACAAGATTTTTAACGTTTGATGAAGAATTTCTTAAGTCGCCAAAAGGAAAGGATATTATTATAGGAATATAGGAGTCGAATCGACCTGTCGGGATCTTTCTGGGGGACGATATTATGCTTTTTTTTGAATATTCTAGAAGAGGTTAAAATCTCTTAATTGTGTAGGTTTTAGGTTTATTAGACAGATTTCTTAATAAACAAAATCCAATATAACTAGGCTTGGTGATATCACTACTAGGAGAGGGGATAAAGCTTGTTATCCCCGTATGTCTAATCTGTACAAATTTACCTGTACTATTCCAAACGCTGTTGTCTACTCCGTATCAAGCTACTGTAGTTTGTTTTTCGTTTACATAAGATGTGCATAAACAAGAGAAATATTAAGATTGAAAAACTTTATTTAGTAGCTATTTAGAGTTTAAACGATCTATAATTGGGGCATATGTCTCTGGTCTATAGTAATCGGAGAACATAGTGTTCTTGAATACTCTTTCTGTTTCATCAAAGTAAAATTTATCCGGTGACATACCTGTGATTTTAGACAAGCCGTTTATTAGATATTGTACATCATAGTTTTTGCCATTTACAGTTATCTGTTGATTTTTAGATGGAAATTCAGGTGATTCCTCCTTCTTTTCACACGAGCTAAGACCTAGTCCCAGCAACATGAATAATAGCAATATATTTCTCATAATTAATTATCTGTAAGATAGTCAATTATGATAGTATTTTTTTTACGGGTTTCCGTAAAGTAAAAAGCCACTAACTAGTGGCTTTTATGTAAAGTGCTTGCCTTGATATGGAAGGTCTAGAGTATTTCTCCCGGATTCGGAATATCTCCACCGCCTGGAGCAACCCATCTATTTGCATTAATTATTTTACTTCCGCATTCTCCAACATAATTCAATGTGATTGATAAATTATTATCGGCTGTATGTGGATTTTGATCGGTTCTAACTGTAATTACATTAGAATTTTGCCCACTTATAATCGTTCCGCCTATAACACTCCAATTGAAGGAATTTAGATTAAAACCACTATCAACATAAAATTGATAAATTGTACTTGGTTGTAACGTAATTCCATTAGCGCTATCCTTTATATCACCTGAGCTCGGGTTACCAACATATATTGTCTGACTGACGTTATTCTGACCATTATCTGCTACTAGAACTATTTTTCCTGATCCATTGCCAATTTTTGAAACTTTATACTGTCCTCCGCCAAGATCCGTTAAAGTAGCTGTGTTATTTGCACCTTCTAGTGTAACTGTCGTGGCATTGGCAACTGTATATATTTCTTCTGAACAGATTGATGTAGGGCCATTAATTGTGGGAAGAGGTCCTGGTTCGAAACGGACATGTAGTATACTATAATTATTACTTCCAGGCGCTCCGTACATCTCTGTCCATCCATCATTGTAATCAGGGAATGGATACTGGTCTTTATAATATCTATATTTTAGTTTAAGGCGATCGGTTCCATTATCAGCTAACTGATTAGACTGGATAGAGCAGTTGATGAATTTTGTATTGGTTGCATCACCTGATATAATGTCACTTGATGTGAATTTTAATGTATCGCTAATATCGGTGATTCCCAAGCTACTTTCTAAGTATACAACTGCCTCAATTTTAATAGGTCGTGTGAAATTTACAGGTTGAAAAAAAAACATGCCGGTCTGAAAGGTTGTTGTCCCTGTACGTTTAATTTGTACAAATTTACCTGTGCTATTCCAAACGCTGTTGTCTACTCCGTATGAAGCCACTGTAATTAATTGACCATTTACATAGGAGATACATAAAAACACGAAAAAAGTTAAGATTGAAATAAATTTTATTTACGTAGTTATTTAGAGTTTAAACGATCTACAATTGATGCATATGTCTCTGGTCTATAGTAATCGGAGAACATTGTGTTCCTGAATACTCCTTCGGTTTCATCAAAGTAAAACTTATCCGGTGAGATACCTGTGATTTTAGACAAACCGTTTATTAGATATTGTACATCATAGTTTTTGCCATTAACAGTTATCTGTTGAGTTTTTGGCGGAAGTTCAGGTGATTCCTCCTTCTTTTCGCATGAGCTAAGACCTAGTCCTAAGAACATGAATAATAGTAGTAAATTTCTCATAATTAATTATTTGTAAGATAGTCAATTATGATAGTAGTTTTTTTACGGGTTTCCGTAAAGTAAAAAGCCACTAACTAGTGGCTTTTATTTAAAAATCTAATCTTGTAATAATCCTTACAAACTCCATCGACGGTATTGGTTAATGTATTCGCCATATCCCTATAAGTAAAAAAAAAACTGCCCGTAGTCTTCTGGGGTAGTAATGATTTGAAAGAGTTTTTTAGTTGGAGAGGAAAACGTACTTAAATTATAGAATTCTTTGAACACTATTCATAATGAAAATTTGACTTTTTTTTATTTTGGTGCCATTTCAACTAACATGTAACTACGATACTCAACGATTTTAAGCCATAATAACAAGTACAAATCCAATAAGAGCGGGAAGTCCTTGTTTGTAAAATATACCCTTGTCTGCAGTGATGGCACCGAAAATTGCAGCAATAATAATACAGCCGAGAAAGAACAAGGCAATATTCTGTTGCCACACACCATCCGTAATAAATAAAGACCAAATAAGGCCTGCGGCTAGAAAACCATTATAAAGGCCTTGGTTTGCTGCTAGTCCTTTTGTCTCCTTAAATAGGTGTTCCGGTAATGATTTAAATGTTTTTTTTCCGGCCGTTTCCCAGGCGAACATCTCTATCCATAGGATGTATAAGTGTTCGAGCGCAACGACGCTAATCACTATTTTTGCTATAATTCCGAGCGTTCCTTCCATAAGTTTATTTATGCTTTACAACAAATTTACAAACAATCTTGTTTGTAAAGACTAAAATAAAGGTCTGAACATAAGTATGGCACTTATCCCTTGTTTACAGCTTCATGGAACCTAACTAAGCGGATATAGGCCGGACATTTATCGATTTCTTTTGTCCAAGCTTCGGCCATTTGAAATGATGTTTTTAAAAACAAATCTACATTGGTAACCACTTGGTCCGGATTTATACGTACTTCTGAAGGGTATTCCTGCCCTAATAACGCACTTTTTAACTCACTTATTGACATACGGCAAATGTACTATTTAATTTAGTGATTTTGAGCTGTAATCAAAGGGACATGCTTTTGTTACCTTTGATTTTCTCGTTTTATGTCTACATTTAACCTTTCTATAACCATTGTAGTACCAAATGTTAGAGATTAATTTCAGAATAAAGGTCTTTTATGTCGTAGCTAAAGAGCTCAGTTTTACGAGAGCTGCGCGCGAATTGTTTATCAGTCAGCCCGCTGTTTCAAAGCATATCCAAGAGCTTGAAACCAGTATCGGACAAGCCCTCTTTTTACGTAAAGGAAAAGGATTAGTGCTTACGGAGGCCGGACATACCTTGTTGGATAGTGCGAAAGTTATCATGAAAGAATACGCCTTAGCTGATTATCGCCTAGGGCTTCTTCGAGATCAAGTTGTTGGCCAGCTGATTGTGGGCGCCAGTACCACACTTGCACAGTATATCATGCCTAAACTAATCGCTGGTTTTGTTAAAGAGTATCCAGATGTGCGTATTAAGTTGTTCAACGGGAATACGGCAGATGTTGACCGGTGGTTAAATGATAAGCGTATTGGGATAGGCTTTGTCGAAGGATTGCCTGAGGATAGCTCGCTGAAGTATAGTAAGCTGTGGGGCGATAGCTTGGTGCCGGTAGCCCGGCCGGATCACCCTATTTTTAAGGATGCGACGATTAAGCTTGATGATCTTCGCCGGCAAGAATTTATTTTTAGAGAACAAGGTTCGGGTACGAATGACATCGTTTTTCAACGGTTTAAACAATTTGGAATAGAGATAAAGGAACTCTTAAACCGAGTACAAATGTCGAGTTCAGAATCCATTAAACGCTACGTAGAATTAAGTGATTGTATCGGTATTATGTCTATTCATGCGGTTAAGGATGAGTTGGAACGTAAGGATTTACGATTGGTTGAGGTGGAGGGTTTCTCTATTCACCGCCATTTGTACATGGTACATTTACATGGAGAAGTTTCTGGCTTGCCCAAACTTTTTATGCGCTACGTGGAGAAAAATAAGTCTGCCTGTGATAACTATATGTTATAGGTCATAACTTTTTATCGTTTTACAATCTGTAGACCGCGGTGTATGTTTGCGGTATGGAAAAAGAACGGTTTAACAACGAAAAGCTGAGCAAGGAAGTAACGAAACTTGCTTACCAATCCCGCATTATTGGTTTTACCTTTATGCTTGTCGTGGTCCTCATTTTAATACAGATGTTAGGATTATTGCCCGCTGGGTTCTCTGGGCAGCCAATCACCGATTCGGTTCATGTATTTGCTGAAGGTTCTTTTTTACAACATGTAGAAAACTTTGAAATGGATCCTTTTCCTGATACTGAGGAAGGAAAGCTCGCTGCCTATGGTGAGAAGTTGATTACCCAGACAGCTACTTATCTAGGGCCTGAAAACAAATTAGGAGCGATATATTCCGGCAATAATTTAGCGTGTGCTAGTTGCCACCTTAATGGAGGTACGAAAGCGTTTGCCGCACCGTATGTAGGGTTGACCGCTGTTTTTCCGATGTATAGCGGTCGTGAGGGTAAAGTTGCAACTTTGGAAGATCGTATCAATGGATGCTTTGAGCGAAGTATGAATGGGAATAAGTTGCCAACAGATAGTAAGGAAATGGTGGCTATTATCAGTTACATGAAGCATTTAAGTAAAGATGTTAAAGTTGGTCAACGTATAAAAGGACAGGGGTTTGTTACGCTGGATATGCCCGATCGTAAAGCGGATCTAAAGCATGGTCAGGTGATTTTTGAAAAGCAGTGTGTGAGTTGTCATCAAGGCGATGGGCAAGGCCAGCGTCGTGATGTAGCTGATATCAGTCAAGGATATGCTTATCCGCCACTGTGGGGATATGACTCATTCAATGATGGCGCTGGAATGGCTCGCATGCTCACCGCTGCCAAATTTATTAAGGGTAACATGCCTTTGGGGGCCTCTGCAGAAAATCCGATGTTAACCGATGCAGAAGCTTACGACGTCGCGGCATACATCAATTCTTTTGCACGACCTGTTAAAACACAAAAAGAGCTTGATTATCCGGATCTATCCAAAAAACCGAAGGATGCTGGATACCCGCCTTATGCGGATAAAATCGCGACAGAACAACACAAATACGGTCCCTTTAATTTCTAGAATTTACACTATTTAAAATTTTATAACGCGTATGAATATGAAAAAAATAATGCTAATTGCTGCCATTGTATCCGGAAGTTATGCTATACAAGCACAAGAGGTATCCCTGGAGACGTTAACTAAAAATGCAGCATTTACGGGGGCGGTGGCAACGAAGTCTACCTACAAGGCGATTTACCAATTGGATAGTAATAACCCGGATGTCGTTAAGAAAGCATTTAGAAATATTCGGAATGTCTTGGGGGATCCTCGACTTAAAGGGAAATTGGAAATAGAGCTCATCACGTTTTCCGGAGGCACAGAGGTCATGTTAAAGACGTCCGTTTACGAGAAAGATATAAAGGATCTGATTGGTAAAGGTGTGCAGGTCTCACAATGTACAAATTCATTAGCTGAACGCAACTTGACGAAGGACCAGATTTATCCTTTTGTGGCTTTTGTGCCCAGCGGCAATGGAGAGTTAGTAATTCGTGCATCCGAAGGATGGGTTATTGTAAAACCATAAAATAGTATAACATGTATTATAGATTACTTCTTTATACGCTTCTAGGTCTTTTGGCCATAAGAGAAGCAAATGCGCAGGACCATCGTTTTGATCCGCCTTGGAATATTCCTCCTGCATCTGCTGTGCATTTTACGGTGCCGGGAATTGATAATGTGCCTGATTTGTACGGTGATATTGTCGATCCTCAGCTCGTTGTTTTCTTTGCTGGAAATCAATTTATGTGTATTGATGATTTGCTTGCAGCTTTTAAGAAAGAGCATCCACAATACGAACGTATTTTTGTTGAAACCTTGCCTCCAGGGATTCTAGCAAAACAAATTGAAGGTGGTTCATTGACGATGGGAAATTTACGTATTACGCATAAGCCGGATGTTTATGCGGCAGGGAAAGGACGGATGGATAGTATGGCCAATCATTTCTCCCGTGTGGAAACATATGCTTATAATAAGTTAGCCATTATGGTACCGAAGGGAAATCCTAAAGCTATTAAGGATATTCGCGATCTCGGTCGCCATGATGTCCAAGTAGCCATGCCTAATCCGGCTTGGGAGGGTGTGGGAAAGCAGATTGTAAGTGTGTACAATAAGATTGGTGGACCATCGCTCGCGGCGCGTATTATGACGGAAAAGGTAGAGAAGGGAAGCACCTATCTAACGAAAATACACCATAGAGAAAGTCCGATGCGTATTTTATATCGAGCTGCAGACGCCGCTCCGGTATGGTATTCAGAGGTTGTATATCAACAATTGTTGCAACACCCTGTGGATTACGTCGCAATTCCAGATGAGGATAATATTCGAGCGACATACCGTATTGGTGAACTTAAAAATGCGCCGCGCGCGCAAGCGGCTAAGGATTTTGTTGACTTCATGAAAAGTGAATCCGCAAAAGCAATATACCGTAAATATGGTTTTGAAGTATAACTGACCATCTTCTTTATAACTTTAGATCTGCTTTGATAATTGTCCAGTGGTCACCACATACTGGACAGTTATCAAAGTTTTTTTATCGGGTAGAATCTATCACGCATTTTCGCATTTGAATTTAAAGAAAATGAAAATGCGCAATTTGATTCTGATTATTTTATATGCACTGATAGGCTTGCTGGATAATTTTGCTTTTGGTAGAATAGCGGAAAGTTTGGAGAAAGATACATTATTGGTTCCGACCGTAGTTCGTCGGAATGTTTTGACGGACGAACGAATTTCCATTAAGCCGCATACTGATACTATAGGTGATGATGCGGAAATTTCTCGTTTTGCTATTCCTTCTGTTTTAATTGGTTATGGTTTAGTGACTCCGCTTATTCCCGGACTGAAAAATATTGATTACAGCACAAAACGTATGGTTAACCGTCATATTCATAGACGGATGCGCATCGATGATTTTATACAATACGCGCCTTCGGTTGGCGTGTATGCTCTAGAATTCGCTGGACTTACGCCAACACATAACTTGAAACAACGCACGTTGGTTATGGCAACTTCACATCTGCTGATGGGAGCTGTTGTACAGGGCATGAAGCATAGTTTTAAAGTGCAACGCCCCGATGGGTCTAACTATAAATCTTTCCCATCAGGACACACAGCAACAGCTTTTGTTGGTGCGCATATATTACATCGGGAATATAAAGATGAATGTCCATGGATCGGCGTTGCTGGATATGCGGTGGCAACCACAATAGGAATTTTTAGGGTGTTGAACAAAAAACACTGGGTGAGTGATGTCTTGACAGGGGCTGGGATTGGGATCTTGAGCACCGAAATGGGATATCTACTGCTACCCAAGGTGGAGAATTGGTTTCGTACGGCATCAATCGCTAAAGGTGTAAAGATTCAGCGCGTATCGTACGAAGACGGAGATGGCGTGCGCCTGACATACAAGTTTTAGGTTATTTGTTAAAGAGCTTGTCGTCTACTACGACTTGAAAGAACTCTTCGCGACGATGTTTGGATAAGGGAATTTCGTGGCCATTGATTAGGATTGTATTTCCGCGAATACGTTCGATTCGGGCAATATTGATCAAATATGATTTGTGTGTCCGAAAGAAGATATCCTGTGGTAAAAGAAGTTCTGCTGCTGACATGGTTTGATGTACTGTTATTTTTCGATCTTGGAAATGAACGATAATATAGTTTTGCATAGATTCGATAAACAGGATTTCCGACCATTGTACCTGTATATACTCATTACCTTGTTTCAGGTATATTTCGCGATTCATATGATTGTTGGTCTTTGGCAGTGCTTGTTCGTGTTTTTGCATAAATAAAGCACGTGCCCTTTGGGCAGCCTGTACAAAGCGTGCTACCGAGATGGGTTTGAGGAGGTAATCTACAGCGTTTAATCGAAACCCATCGATGGCATGCTCCGAGTAAGCCGTTGTAAAGATTGTTAAGGGGGGATTTTTTAAGGTTTCTAAAAAGTCGACTCCCGATAGATCGGGCATGTTGATATCAAGGAACATGAGGTCTACCGCGTGCCGATTTATTATTTCCATCGCATCGATTGCAGTGTGACATGTACCGATTATTTCGATATAATCTAATTTTTCAGCGTAAAACTTTAGCCCCTCTATTGCCAATGGTTCATCGTCAACCAAGAGGCATTTCATTTTGGTTACAAGGTTGATGTCAACAGGTTGTTGCATATAGTTCGAGCGTTAGGTGACAAGAATAGATCTTTTCGGTTCTGGTGATTGTTAATGTATGTTTGTTGGGGTATACGAGCTCGAGTCTTTTCTGTATGAGGTGAAGACCCAATTTGGGACTGGTTTTGTCCTTATGTTCTTTTTCGGTTACTGAATTTTCGATTGTAAATTCTAAAATACCAGCTCTTTGTTCTAAAATTATTTTAATGAAACCCGCTCCATTGCTTATTCTGGCTACATGCTTAAAGGCATTCTCAATAAAAGTAATAAAGAGTAATGGCGGAACTTGTTGCTGTTCATCTTCAACCATCCAATGGCTCTCTACGGATAATGTATGTTGCCAACGTAATTTCTCAACCTCGATATAGTTTTGCATAAAAGCAATTTCTTCTTGAAGTCTGACTGTATCTTTCTCGACTTTCTCCAGTTGATAGCGAAGAATATCGGCATATTGTAGTAGTACTTCCGAGGCTACTTCGGTATCCTTTTGTATTAAAGTATGGATATGATTTAATACGTTGAACATAAAATGTGGATTCACTTGTGCTTGTAATGCGGACAATCGACTTTCTAGATGTGCTTTCTCTAATGCCATATGTTTTTCGTTCAGCGCATTGTGTTCAAAATAGAATTTCAATCCAGTAAATCCGATGTTAATCATGAGCGTGACAGGTGCCGTACTCATTAAAAGGCGCAAGAGAGGCTCGCGTTCGGCTGGATCTAGAGGGAATGTAATGATTCCAATCTCCTTTAACGTATGAAAGGTTTCCTGGCACCCCCATAAGATCAGTGCTTGAGCAAGAGATATAGCCAAAACCCGTAATGCAATTTTTGATAAATTGAATTGATTGATGACTTTCGGTAGTAGGTAATTACAGAGGAGGTACGTGGTACTTATAAAGGATAGAAGGATAATAATGGCATACAGACGTTTCTGTATCGTATATATGGTGTTGGTATCGTCAACAAACCAAATTAAGGAACCTAGGATAAACCAAAGAATAAAAAAAATACTGTTGAAGCTATTTATTTTTATGTCTCGCATGGCACGAATTTACAAGTTTGTCCTTAATTTTTTAATACGAGGTTTAGGGGAGGAAAGGGGGAATAAAAAAGGCTACCATCGTAGCCTTTTTTATATCGTACTTTTAATTTGTTTTATACGTTAAAACGGAAGTGCATGATATCTCCATCTTCAACAATATATGTTTTTCCCTCTACGGAAAGTTTTCCAGCCTCTTTAACTGCTGCTTCGGATCCATATTGAATAAAGTCTTCGTATTTGATAACCTCCGCACGGATAAACCCTTTTTCGAAATCTGTATGGATCACACCAGCTGCTTGCGGAGCGGTAAATCCTTTTTCAATGGTCCATGCACGAACCTCTTGTACTCCCGCAGTGAAATAAGTGGCTAAGTCCAATAGTGCATAGGCCGCACGGATAAGTTTGTACACACCCGACTCATCAAGACCTAAAT
Organism: Sphingobacterium psychroaquaticum; assembly: GCF_004421025.1. NCBI lineage: Bacteria > Pseudomonadati > Bacteroidota > Sphingobacteriia > Sphingobacteriales > Sphingobacteriaceae > Sphingobacterium > Sphingobacterium psychroaquaticum. The sequence continues at coordinate 2,089,372 of NZ_CP038029.1, forward strand.
CGTCAAGGAACATCTGGCGCTCCTCATAAGACTCCAATTGTGCTATCTCCGACTCAATCTGTGCTGAAATAATCAAGACTTCCGCCTTTTCGTCCTTCACCGCTTCTCTTACTCGTTCAACATAAGCATTACCTGTGTTTACAGACGCTTCGTCAACGTTACATACGTATAAAACAGGTTTTACAGTTAGTAATGCTAAATCTTCTATAAACTCAAAATCTTCTGTTTCAATGGCCGCCGTTCTAGCTGATTTTCCAGCTTCCAAGTGCTCTTTTACGATGGATAAGATTTCAAACGTGCGTTTCGCATCTTTATCCCCCCCAGTCTTCGCCATCTTCTCCACTTTTTGGATACGCTTAACAACAGTATCTAAGTCCTTTAGTTGAAGTTCTGTATCGATGATCTCTTTATCTCTGATCGGGTCTACTGAACCATCGACATGGATAACATTTCCGTCATCAAAACAACGCAAAACATGAATAATCGCATTGGTAGTACGGATATTTCCCAAAAACTGATTTCCTAAACCTTCGCCCTTTGAAGCGCCTTTTACTAAACCAGCGATGTCGACAATTTCAATAGTATTGGGTACGATACGTTGTGGGTTTACCAATTCCGCTAATTTATTTAGACGTTCGTCTGGAACGGTGATAACACCTACATTGGGTTCAATCGTACAGAATGGAAAGTTTGCCGCTTGTGCTTTCGCATTGGACAAACAGTTGAATAAAGTTGATTTACCAACATTAGGTAAACCGACAATGCCGCATTGTAAAGCCATTAATTTGGAATTTTGTTAAAATCGCACAAAGATAATATAAAATCCTTATATATCGTTCTTCTAATGTGTTACAGTTTTTATGGTGTTTTTGTGGCTGAAATTTTACAAATTTTAACATTTTTGGAATTAATCCTTCGGCGCATTATTGGTGTCATACCACCAAAGATATCGCTATACGGCGCGCCTAATGTATAAGATGTCGGTACCGTCCTTTGAGGTCTAAACGTATCACAGAAACTAGGGTAATACCTTTGAAAAGCACATGAAAAATTAAATAGGGAGGGAACTATGAAGAAGTATTTTTACGCAGCGTTGGTAATGGGATTATTTACGGCTGTCACGCCGGCACAGGCGCAACTAAGTGTTAGTGTTAATATTGGGGCTCAACCACAGTGGGGGCCGGTTGGGTATGATTATGTTCGTTATTATTACATACCGGAAATTGATGTTTATTATGATGTTTCCAGTCGTAAGTACACATATTATCAAGGGAATAGATGGGTCACACGCTCTTCTTTGCCACGTGTATATGGACGTGTAGACTTATATCGCACATATAAGGTTGTTATTAATGATCGGAATCCGTGGCATCATCACGGGCGTTATAAAAAGCAATACGGACATTATGCGCATAATCATTCACAACACGTACTAAGAGACTATCATAAAGACCATCGTAAATACGAAAAGTACGAGAAAAAGAGAGATAAGCACGAACGTAAGGCGTATGAAAAACACAGAAAGCATTACGACCGTGGACGACGAGATTAAAGAATAAAAAGTGGACTTGTAACGCGTTGAAACAGCGCTGTTGCAAGTCCCTTGTGATGTTGCTTCCTTTACATTTGTAGGTTAATAATTTTGCGTTTGCTGAAGTAATGTCCTACTTTTGCATAAGAATAAAAAAACAGTGTTATGTTAAAGGGGATGCGAGGTCAGGCCATGGTGGGCGGCCTTTTATTAGCAGCGAATATATTTGTCGGTTGTCAAGGAAGTATGGATTCGAAGGCCGCACATAGCCCCCAAGATACCCTCGCTTTGGAAACGGAAGCAAAGCAAGATACCTTAGCGAAAGGAAAACTTGCAACGCGATTAAAAGATTCTGCAAAGCAGAAAGTTGATACCGTCGGTGTCATCAAAAAAGATTCTGTCATTCGACAGGCAAAGATGGAGCAGCGTCGTATAAAGGATTCTGTACGTCGAGAGCTCGACAAATTGCCCAAGCATATTTATTTTACCTTTGACGATGGTCCTTTACGTGGAAGTGCTGCTATTGACTCGATAGCCAAAGCTCGAAATATTAAGATCAATGTTTTTCTGGTAGGTAAGCATGCTAACATGTCGAAAGGATTGAAACGCGATTTTCAGAAGTATTATGACAACCCATTGGTGGAGTGTTATAACCACAGCTACACGCATGCGAATAACAAGTTTACCACTTTTTACAGTAATCCAGTAAGTGCTTTTGATGATTTTGCAAAGAATGAGCAAGATTTGAAATTGCAGCACAAAATCATTCGTCTTCCTGGACGTAATATTTGGATTTATGATGATATCCGTCGTATAGATCTTCAAAGCGGTGCTAGTACGGCAGACATGTTGTATGGCAGTGGATACAAGATTTATGGATGGGATGTCGAGTGGAAGATTCATGGTTTAACAGGTAAACCTTTACAGTCTGTTACCGAAATCTATAACCGCTTGCGTAATTATATGAATAATAAAACATCGCAAGAACCCAATAATGTGGTGTTGCTTATGCATGACGATATGTTCCAAAATAAGAAGGGACAAGCTTTATTGTCATCACTTATTGATACAATACAAAAGACAACAGACTATAAATTTGAGTTTATGCGGGATTTTCCTTTCCGCTACTAATTTCTCTATTTTAAGGTATTTACTTACAAAAGGCCGTAATTTTTAGCAACAATTGCTAAAAATTACGGCCTTTAACGTATTCATTGTCAGCTAGATGTTTTAGTGTAAAAAATACAATAAGCTGTGAATCAGTTTTTTAATTGATTTATCTTGCTTAGCTTTGTCTTATATTTTTTACTAAAAAAGTGTTGGGTTTTCAATTGTGCGCTGTCTTACTCTCTTTTATTTTAGCTGTTCAGTATAGCATGATACCCCGTCTCTATCCATTTAATCCTTTATATTTCATTATTCATGTCGTTAAAAACATTAGGTCAGTTTATTATTGAAAAACAAAATGATTTTCCCTATGCCAAAGGAGAGCTCTCGCGTCTCCTGCGTGATATAGGGATTGCGGCGAAGATTATTAACCGAGAAGTGAACAAAGCTGGACTGGCTGATATCCTTGGTGAATACGGCGCTGAAAATATTCAAGGTGAAGCGCAAAAGAAGTTGGATGTCTATGCCGATGAGCAGTTTATTGAAGCACTGACCAAAGGAGGGGAGTGTTGTTATGTAGCTAGCGAAGAGCATGAAGGGGGAATTGACCTCTCTAGACATAGCGTTTCCAAAAATGGAAAGTACATTGTATGTATCGATCCGCTAGATGGTTCTTCGAATATAGATTTAAATGTATCGGTCGGATCTATCTTTTCTATATATAGACGCAAGCATACCGATCGTCCTATCACGATGGACGAGGTGCTGCAATATGGTAGTGAGCAGGTTGCCGCGGGATATGTGATCTACGGCTCGTCAACCATGCTGGTCTATAGTACAGGGAAAGGAGTAAATGGCTTTACATTGGACCCTTCAATCGGAGAATTCTGTTTGTCTCATCCCGAAATGCAAATCCCTCTCGATGGAAAGACCTATTCAGTGAATGAAGGTAACTACCTTAAGTTTCCGCAGTATATCAAAGATTACATAAAGTATTGTCAAATGGAGGATAGTGAAACCAATAGACCCTATACGTCACGATACATAGGCTCTATGGTGGCAGACTTGCATCGTACATTGATTATCGGAGGGATATTCCTATATCCAGAGACGCAGAGTTATCCGCAAGGGAAGCTACGTCTTTTATACGAGTGCAACCCACTTGCTTTTATTATCGAGCAGGCTGGGGGCAAGGCTGTTTCTGGTGTAGAACGAATTCTGGAAATTAAACCAACGCACTTACATCAGCGAACATCCATTGTAATTGGTAGTAAACATATGGTGGAGAAGGTGGAGGAATTTTATGCGGGACATGAAGAGCAGGTAACATTACCGTCCCTCCGAAAGGTTTAAAATAGAGCGTTTTGTCACTAGAGAGGCGTACGACGATAAGACAATAGTAATGGACTGGGATTACAATTTCGTTTTCGTCGTACGCCATTTTACATAGAGGAATGCTGCGGCTGGCAATGCTAAAAGTTGAAATATAAACAAAAGGAGGGAAGGAATACCTTCGGGTTTGTTTGCATTCGCAGGTGTCAAAATCATAGCGCCTAATGGACCGTTGGAAAATAATATAATATGGCATAGATTCCATCCGAGATGCAAAGAAATTGGTAGCCAGAGTGTCCCTGTCTTTGCATAAGCAAAGGCTAGAACCCAGCCTATTAGTCCGGTGCTAATAAAAACAAGAAGCATCTGCATGGGGAATCCTAGAACGCCATAGGAGAACCAATGGTACACTCCGAACATCATAGCAGAAATAAAACAACCTTTACGCCAACCCATATATTCAATAACTAAAAATAAGAGCACTCCCCGGAAAAGAAGTTCTTCGAATAGTACAGATTTTACTACCCATAGGATTCCGTTCCCGACTGCGATAGTGTCTAGCTCTGGATTCCATAGCCATGTGTTTTTAGCTATACCTGCTTTTAGTAGATGGTAGAAAGTGCATAAAAGAATCGATAAACAAAACCCGATTAAAAAGTCTCGTGATCGGGCTTGATTCGGTTTTAAGCCTAAAATAGTAAGACTCTTACGCTTCAGAATCCATAAAAGTAACGCGGAAAGAATAAGAATGATGCAAAGCCCAAGCATATTTAATTCTATTTCAAATAAAAATACCACTATAAATGTAATTATTTATTTTTCGGATCTTGTTTTTTGACTTAACTCGATATAATGCTGTCTTATTTGGGCGTTCCTCTATTAGATTCTTTAAGATATTTGTGTGAATAGAGATTTCATCTCTACACTTTATAAAAATTTAGGTTGTTTAATTAGTTGTTGTATTTAGAAGGTGTTTTACTGTTGTGAGACACCTTTGAAAAGAATTTCTTAAAAAAGCGATAGGTTACGGTTTCCCGTAAGGATATTGTTTAATGAATGGTTATTTTTGATAATGTGGGCCTGCCTGTATGAAGAAGTATTATATAAATATTAATGCATATGTTAACGGAGATTACGAAGTGCATAGTGAACATTGTGTTTTGCTTCCAACGGAAGTGAACAGAGCATATTTGGGAAATTTTTCTTCAGGTCAAAAAGCAACGGAACACGCTCGAGAGCTTTATCGACTAGCGATCGGTTGCCGCTTGTGTGTTCGATAGTTCCTGCCTAAGGTGACAATTTTGGTTATACGTTAACACAATTATATTCTTGTAAGGGATTACTGCAACAGTAATCCCTTTGTTCTTTTAAAGAAATACGCTTTTATCCACCTGGTTTTATATTGAATTTCGATTTATTGTGTAGGGGCATAGGATGGGCATCACTATTTGAAGGTTGCTGTTTGTTGTTGCCAGCTTTACCAAGCTCCCAGCTAAAGCTAAACTTATAGACACGCAAGTCTGTACGGAAGTTCATCGTAGAATGTTGGTTCAGGTCGCCTAGAATTTCTGCTTTAAAGATGCCATTGTAAAAAAAAGATCACTCATCGAAAGTTTGAATGTTAGCTTCTCATTCCATAGTTTTTTGTTAACACCTAGGCTTACTTCAGCCCCTTTGCTTGCTATAGAAGAATGTTGGAGGAGAAACTTCCAATTTTGATTTTCGGTGTATTTACGCTGGAAGCGGAGACATGCGTCTCAATTATTGCTTTTGTTAGTCAATATATTTTCTTGCCTGAACTGTGTGGTATGCTGTGAATCCCCTTCCATAAATGTGCACGTTACTCCATTTGTAGGTGTACTTATACTTTTTTGCACATAGGTATGGTAGCGAAACCTAGCGCTAGAGGTGAAAATTGTAATTACAGCCAAAAAAGTGGTTAAAGCGTATTAAAGTCACCGTGAACCGTTTTAACGTTGACGGTTAATATGACCTCTTTTTCTATGGTATACACTGTGTTGTCATGCTATACATGTACTTAAATTTGGGTTATCCGTAATGTTTAAGAATATTATTTGTTTGTTTTATTCTATTGTTTATTTATATTTTGTTTTGACGGTCAAAAAGTGCTACATTGCGAAAAGACTATTAAACCAAGTTATTTAAAATTTTGTTTATGAGAAATTATAGCTTTTTTGTACATACCGATTATATCCAAGTTTGCTCGTAGGTGCGAGACGAACAATAGATCACAGTAGAAGGGCAGTCTATATTACATTGATATCGTTGATTATCAGTGGTATGTATGATTTCCCACAGACTTCTAGAAATTTTGATTACTTGGCGATCGTATTAAAGTATTCGCTGGGTTTTTTGTGCCTCAGACAGTGTAATGAATAATAATAAAACGGAAATTATAATAATAAAATGCATATGAATACGTGGACATCCCGGAATGGACGGATAGTTTCCTATCTTCTTCTTCAGTTTTTTCTTTTACTCCACATTGGAGGGTCATTTGTTCATGGCCAAACACGCATGACAAAGATTAAAGACGGTACGGTAGCTAATACCGATTTTGAACCATTTAGAGGAGCACTATTAGAGCTTGAAAGTACAAATAAAGGACTATTGGTGTCTCGTTTGACGACCGCGCAGCGGGATGCCATTCCGTTAGTAGATCGCTCGAATGGCATGCTTATTTACAATATCAGTACTGACTGTTTTAACTACTGGGCAGCCAATACAGAAAATTGGTTAAGTATTTGTGGAACTCCTCCTCCCGCTGTAATGCGTATATCAAATTGTGATCAGGTTAAAGTCGGTGGTACTTTAACACAAGGGATTGGGTTGGATGCCAATAATTACTTGGAAGTTCCTGTAACGGTAAATCAGGCCGGAACATACGAGGTTGCCGCCTCTACGGAAAATGGTTATTATTTTATGGTAAGTGGCACTTTTCCAAATGCAGGGAACTACACGTTGTATCTTCCTGGGATGGGTACTCCACGAACGGGATACGTTGAAGGGGATCCTGGCGATGTGCTCACCATAAAGATTAATGGCGTCGAGGTGACCAATTGTAGCCCCACTGTGTTTGTGCGTCGTGCAAATGTCGATTATTCCCTTATTTGTGGACAGATAAATGTCGTAGGCGACTACATGATGGGGGTTCCACTGGATGAAGGGAATAAGGTTCGTGTTTTAGTGAATGTGATCGTTCCAGGTTATTGGAGCATCTGGACTCCTACAATAAATGGCTACTCTTTTGCTGGAAATGGCACATTCAACGAAACCGGTGAACAGTGGGTTGAGCTGCAAGGCACGGGAACACCGGTAACGGGGGAACCTAGTCCAAATATGTTTACGCTAGCGGATAATGCCGAAAATAGCGTGACCTGTGACCCTTTCCCAGTTCCGATCACACCTGTTTCTTTCGTTATTGACTGTGATGCCGTTGAGGTAGGTGGCTCATATATGCATGACGTACCGTTGGGAGCAACGAATACGCTCAATGTAAAAGTACAGGTTACTTCTACCGGATATACCACATTGGAAACGAATACAGTGAATGGTTTCAAGTTCAGTTCAGGTTCTATTCTATTGCATAAGCTAGGGGAACAGGTGATTCCACTTATAGGCTCAGGAACCCCTCAGGAAGGTATTGATACTCCGTTTGAAATAAAGGCTACTCCGGGTGGTGCCGTTGCAAGCTGTAATGTTACTGTTCCAGTTAAACCGCAACCTGTGGCGTTTACGATGACTTGTGCCTCTATTGGAGTTGAGGGACGTTATCGACCAAAATTACCGATGACCGATGAGAATAAGATGACTATAAATGTTAGACCTGAGTACTTAGGCGAATGGAAGATTGAGACCAATTGGCTGAACGGTGTTCAATTTACGGGCAGCGGAACATTTACACAACCCGGAGAGCAACAAGTAGTGCTGCAGGCTAGCGGTACACCAATCAGTGGTGGACAGTTTAACTATACACTTACCTCGAATAGTGCTTCTGGAAGTACCACCTGTACGTATCGTGTTACGTACGTTTACCGGACGATGAATATACTCGGGATAGGGCGTGGAGTATACCAGCCGGGAACCTCCAGCGCCAGTAATTCCTCGCGGGCCATTTTGGCAAACTCAAATAGTTTTGGACCGAATGGTACGGTTAAAGTGCAACGTCTAAATATCTTTAATGCAAGTGAAAGCGAAGGAGCAACGCTAAGAAACGCCATAAACTCCAATAATATTGACATCATTGTTATAGGCTATAACTATACCCCAGGGGAGGAGTCTCGTTCTATTTTGGAAGATTTTGTCAAAAACAAAAGAGGGGTGCTGATTCATTCACAAGAAAATTCGTCCAGTGGAACAGCGGATCTTATAAACCGGATTTCTGGAGGTAATGTCTCTGTTTCGGGGTCTGGCTCGGTTTATTTTAACCCCACATTAAACGTCGATGACCCCGTATTGAATGGACCTTTCGGCGATTTGCGCTTAAAAGGTACGGGCTCGGATGTAAATAACTCTTATTACGTGACCAATATACCCTCCTCGATGATCGCTCTAGGCGTTAATGAGCGCGACCGTAGTCGGGTACACATCATGAGGCATCGTACTTTGGGGTATCTGTACGTCGGAGATTCGGGATGGACTGCCGGAAACTCGTCTAGTGGTTCTTCGACAATATACCCAGCGAGAATTACCTCGACAGGGTTGCCACAAACAAAGCCCTATTCTGGAGGAAATACGGTATACAATAGTTTTGTTTATGCAAATGCCATCGCTTGGGCTATTCAATATGCGGAAGAACATATTGTTTCGGATTACCAAGTGCGATAAAATAAGATAATGCTGTTTATAGGTGCGTATTTTTACAGTAGTACCTTTAAACAGTATTATTTACCTGCTTTGAAAAAATAAAACATTTTAAAGATCTTTACGTTTTTCGCTTTATATGATGATAGAAAATGCAGTAGTACCCGCAGATGTCCCTAGATTGTTCGCAGCAGCTTGGAACGAACGTAGAGCCGATAAGATTGCTGATCTTTTTGTTCCTGATGCTGATTTTATTAATGTAGTAGGTATTTGGTGGGAGAATAAAGTAGATATACAGAAGGCTCATGAGTATGGTTTAACTGCTATCTTTGGTGAATCACACCTAACTCTAGGCAAAGTAAAAGTGAAAATGTTAAGTTCCGAAATCGCTGTGGTACATGCACGGTTCCGCTTGGCAGGACAGCGTGGACATGGACAGTCGGCCGGTTTACGGCAAAATTTGTTTTTGTTTGTTATACAACGTCTTCAGGACAGATGGTTAGCTGTTTCTGCGCAAAATACCGACATAGTTATTGGCGCAGAAACCAATATAAGGCGTGCAGACGGGACTTTAGTCCCCACTGATTATCGCCCTTTAAAAGAAAACCAGACAGATATCCCTTCCTATAAAGTCCCCGAAACAGATTAATTTTTTTGCAGTTTTTATGTAGTAGAGATATTATCTGATTTTTTTTTCTCTTTTTATTGATTTACAATGTCTCATTTTCGTATTTTTCTACTTTTCCCTTATTTAAGTGAAAATTGATCTTTTTTTATTGTAAAACAATATTTTTGAGTGCGGACATTTGGTTTTTTTCGTTTTTAATATTGCGAAAAAAATTTAGTTATAAATCCAAGAGATAAAAAAATATCCATACTTTTTTTGCGAAGATCACCAAGGAAGAGGTCCCTTTTTTGTCCCGCTATTCATGGCTTTTATTTTCTTAAAAAAATCCACTATTCTTATTTTGAAATAAATTTTCTTAAAGGTGTTTTTATAACTGCGATTTTAGAAAATAGTTGTATATTTGTTTAGCAACATAAAAGGATAAATTTATGCCTCTGATTCGTTTCATTTTAGGTTTGTATATACTAGGAACAAGTTCGGATTGAGAACCATTCTTATTTTTTTATTGCATTGAGAAATTACGCTTTCGTTAAGGTTTGTGTTATTTTGCTTCCAGTTTATTCTTTGATGTGTTTTTGTCCTAAAACACCATATTTACGCTAAATTTTTTGTTTCAAAAAACCTATTAATTCTCTGTTTTTCAGTCTGTTATTTGTTTTTGCGCTTTTTACAACTTTAATAAGTGTACTTGTCCACCCTATATGTCCGTTGTTTTGTCTCCGAGACATTTTCATTAAGCAATAAAATCATTTCCAAACTTTGGTTAAGTCATTCGGCTCACTGCCGGATACCTACAAAACCAATGTATGCTGTGAAGAGGCATAACCAGTTGAGCTATTGAAGAACTCTAATTCAGTGGCTCAAGTCTCCATCAGCCAGTATTTATGAAATTATTGAAAGGAGGACATATGTTAGTACTCATCAACGGCTGTAAACTACAGGCTACAGACACAACCAATAGGTTACTTAGGACTACGATTATTTTTTTAGGTTTTATTCTCTTTTTCTTCACCAGCGCACGTGGGCAGGTTGTTGGTTCTTTTGAGGAGTTCACAAGCAACACACAGGACGAACGTAGCAAAGATATATTGCAGTTGTATCAACAGATCGACCCCGTAGCGACTATTGACCCGCGAGGGCAGTTTGTTGATAACTTGCCGAATTTCATTTCCAAAGTCCTTAAAGTTGATGGTCGTCAGCAACAGATGATCGCCACGGTTTATCCAAAGTTATCGGCTGTTCGACTCCTCGTTGTTAAGGCAGCATCTAGGAATCAATTGCCAAAAGACCTGTTTGACAAGATGCCAAGCTTAGTCTATGTCGTGGTGGAGTATGATCCAGACGAGGTGACATTATCTGCAAATGATCTTAAGAATCAATTCAATAGTGAGGATTTGGAAGATAGAGTCTTATTGGTAAGAAAAATCGGTAAGGATAAATAGGTTTTACTTTCTAAAGGGCAAAAATTATGAAAACTTTTATATATCAAGCAAAAGAAAGTAAAAGCAAGAATCTTGTCAATTACTTCTTACTCTTTATCTTGTTGCTGTTCAGTATATCTGGAGTGGCGCAGGTTCGAAAAGCATTTACACCTCGTACCTCGGTCGAAGCGGGTAATAAAACCATTTATAATCTAAAGGGTGACTTTACCATGTTGGGAAACCTCAGCTTACGGCTTCAGACTTATGGGGACAATACCACGAATGGTGGTAACATGATGGTTTATGCCGATGTTGATACGGATCCCAGTACGGTAAACTCCTCTTCGGCGAGTTTAGTTCTATCGACTGAAAACGGTTCAGATCCGAATTGTTCGGAGATTGTATTCGCCGGGTTATATTGGAGTGGCCGCGTTTCTGGAGGTAATACGACCTCTGTGACAACCTCTCAGCCCGTTACAAATAACTTGACAAATCAAAACGCGACATGGTCTCATAACTCGGTGACCTATACCAATGCCGCTTTGTCGATTGCTCGTTTGGGAGGCAACAACGATCGTTATCCCGAATACACCTTTGTCGTAGGTACAGAAACACATGTAATTCGTATCAATAATAATTCAGCTAGTGGCAATACACTACGGGGGACGGTCAGTATTAATGGAGGTTCATTTCAGTCGCTTCCTGGATCCTACAATTCATCGACTGGCATTTTTACGCCGACTGGCACCTACACCATTACTTCAGGCGGAACTTCTGTTACGATCAATAGTATCCGGCGGAATATCAGCGCAAGCGGTAGTACTGGCGACTATCAAACGAGCCCTACAAACTCTGCATCAGTTACATTGAATGGAACGTTTATAACAACCCAAAATGTAACAACAACACTGGATAAGACTAAAGTAAAGATTAAAGGGCCAGGGGCTCCCACTTATACCGACTTAACCGCAAATGCTTCTGACATACAATATCCTGGCGATAATAATATGTATGCTGCATACAAGGATGTAACAAGCTATGTTAAACAATATGGCATCGGTAGTTATACCGTAGCAAACGTGTCGTCAACCGAAGGTGAAGGTGATGGTGTCGGATATTATGGCGGTTGGGGAATGGTTGTTGTTTATGGTAACTCCAAGATGAAGTGGCGCGATATAACGGTATTCGATGGATATGCTTATGTCGTCAACGGAGTTGCGACCCATGAATTACCGATTAGCGGCTTTCATGCTACTCAGGCCGGAGATGTCAAAGTTAAACTTGGGGTGATGGCAGGTGAAGGTGATCGAAATTATGATGGAGATTTCTTAAATATCCGGAATGCGGCGAACACAGCCTGGGTACCCCTACAGCATGTTGGCAACCCGCCAAGTGGAGGTACCCCTAACTTTTTCAATTCGTCGGTGCAAACCGGAGGAAACGCACGAAATCCTAACCTATTAAATAATTCAGGTTTGGATATTGCGATGTTTGAGATTCCGAATGCGACGAAACAGATCATACAGAATAATGCAACCAGTACCACCTTGCAATATGGTAGTACATTGGATACTTATATTATTTACAATATCGTATTTGGTGTGGATGCCTATGTTCCGGAGGTAGAGCCTTTAAATACAATTGTAAGTGTCAATGGATCTCCATCAAGTGGTACACCAACTGTTCAACCTGGAGATATTATAGAGTATAAACTTCAAATTAAAAATAGGGGAACTGAGGGGGTTAGTAATGCGAAGGTTACCATTCCTGTTCCTTATACCGCTTCTTTTGTAAGTGGTAGTTTGGTGGGAACACCGGGTCCAGGTGTCACACCTGCAGCTGCACCTGCATTTGATCCACTTAATGGTGCATTAGGTTCCATTGTGTGGAACATTGGTAGTTTACCACTACCTGCCAATCCAGAGACCGTATTAGCAACATTAACGTACAAGTTTAAGGTTACCGAAGATTGTTTCTTGTTAGCAAATCCAAACTGTACACCTACTGTTGCAGTGGATGGATTAGTGACGGGAGTTGGTGCCGTAACAGGGACAACATTAGGAGGCAGCGGGGAATTTATTTCCGGCTTCCAGTCTGAAGGTGCTTGTCAAGGCGAACCTATTCGCGACCCAATCGCGGTACAGATCAACGTGGGTAATCACTGTCAAAATTATCAATATCAGATATTAGACTTTGTTTTTTGTGAAGCTACTAGTAACGCGGTAATATTGGCGCAAGTAAGGAGTGCTTTTCCGGCAGGAACGCGTTTTTACAGTAATGCGAATGGTACCGGAACGGAGTATAATGAGTCGACGCCATTTCCATTGAATGATCCAAATCTTGTATTCTATGCAAAACCAGCAGGAGCGGAAGGTTGTTACTACGAGTTTAAAATTAAAGTAACAGATATTACAGACCTTCCAACGGTGAGTAGCACTCCGATAGTGTATTGTGTGGGTGAAACTGCGGTGCCATTGACTGCCACTGCGACTGTTGCTGGGTATAATTTGTATTATTACACGGCGATTGACGGAAATGGTAAACCGGTGGGTTCAGCGCTGAATGCGATTACACCGCCGACGAGCACAGCAGGCACTTTCACTTACTATGTAACACAAGGTACAGCAATTTGTCAGAGTGACCCTGTTGCCATTACGGTTCAGGTTTTAGCTACGCCTACTATAACAACAGATCTTCAAAACGTAACTCTCTGTCAAAATACAAATGGCAGCATGACTGTGGTGGTTGGAAATACGCTTCCGGCTTTCACCTATACGTGGGAAATGGAAGTTGGTGGTGTTTGGCAAGCAATTAATAATACGGCCTTAACGTCTAATGGTGCGACTTTAAATATTACGAATGTGCCACTATCCCTTAACGGAACTAAGGTTCGTGTAACTATTGCGAATGGTAGATGTGCAATAACCTCCGCGGTGGGTACAATTACAGTTAATAAATTAACTACTGTTACGACTTCCCCAGTGGGAGCTACCTACTGTAAGGATGCAGTTGCTACGGCACTTTCTGTTGTCGCCGAGGGCACCGGTACGCTTACCTACCAATGGTACAGCAACACGCTCAACAGCACGACAGGTGGTACGTTGATCACGGGCGCGACCAATGCGAGCTATACACCGGTTACGACTACGGTTGGTACGCAGTATTACTATGTCGTGGTTAAAGGTTCATGTGGCGCAGATGCAACGTCAGCAGTTGCTGCGATCATCATCAATAAACCGACTGCGGTTACGACTTCCCCAGTGGGTGCTACCTACTGTAAGGATGCAGTTGCTACTGCACTTTCTGTTGTCGCCGAGGGCACCGGTACGCTTACCTACCAATGGTACAGCAACACGATCAACAGCACGACAGGTGGTACGTTGATCACCGGGGCGACCAATGCGAGCTATACACCGGTTACGACTACGGTTGGTACGCAGTATTACTATGTCGTGGTTAAAGGTTCCTGTGGTGCAGATGCAACGTCAGCAGTTGCTGCGATCATCATCAATAAACCGACTGCGGTTACGACTTCCCCAGTGGGTGCTACGTACTGTAAGGATGCAGTTGCTACGGCACTTTCTGTTGTCGCCGAGGGCACCGGTACGCTTACCTACCAATGGTACAGCAACACGATCAACAGCACGACAGGTGGTACGTTGATCACCGGGGCGACCAATGCGAGCTATACACCGGTTACGACTACGGTTGGTACGCAGTATTACTATGTCGTGGTTAAAGGTTCCTGTGGTGCAGATGCAACGTCAGCAGTTGCTGCGATCATCATCAATAAACCGACTGCGGTTACGACTTCCCCAGTGGGTGCTACGTACTGTAAGGATGCAGTTGCTACGGCACTTTCTGTTGTCGCCGAGGGCACCGGTACGCTTACCTACCAATGGTACAGCAATACGCTCAACAGTACGACAGGTGGTACGTTGATCACGGGAGCGACCAATGCGACCTATACACCGGTTACGACTACGGTTGGTACGCAGTATTACTATGTCGTGGTTAAAGGTTCATGTGGTGCAGATGCAACGTCAGCTGTTGCTGCGATCATCATCAATAAACCGACTGCGGTTACGACTTCCCCAGTGGGAGCTACCTACTGTAAGGATGCAGTTGCTACGGCACTTTCTGTTGTCGCCGAGGGCACCGGTACGCTTAGCTACCAATGGTACAGCAATACGCTCAACAGCACCACAGGTGGTACGTTGATCACGGGTGCGACCAATGCGACCTATACACCGGTTGCGACTACGGTTGGTACACAGTATTACTATGTCGTGGTGAAAGGTTCATGCGGAGCAGATGCAACGTCAGCTGTTGCTGCGATCATCATCAATAAACCGACTGCGGTTACGACTTCCCCAGTGGGTGCTACCTACTGTAAGGATGCAGTTGCTACGGCACTTTCTGTTGTCGCCGAGGGCACCGGTACGCTTACCTACCAATGGTACAGCAACACGATCAACAGCACGACAGGTGGTACGTTGATCACGGGTGCGACCAATGCGACCTATACACCGGTTACGACTACGGTTGGTACGCAGTATTACTATGTCGTGGTTAAAGGTTCATGTGGCGCAGATGCAACGTCAGCAGTTGCTGCGATCATCATCAATAAACCGACTGCGGTTACGACTTCCCCAGTGGGTGCTACGTACTGTAAGGATGCAGTTGCTACGGCACTTTCTGTTGTCGCCGAGGGCACCGGTACGCTTACCTACCAATGGTACAGCAATACGCTCAACAGCACCACAGGTGGTACGTTGATCACGGGTGCGACCAATGCGACCTATACACCGGTTACGACTACGGTTGGTACACAGTATTACTATGTCGTGGTGAAAGGTTCATGCGGAGCAGATGCAACGTCAGCAGTTGCTGCGATCATCATCAATAAACCGACTGCGGTTACGACTTCCCCAGTGGGTGCTACCTACTGTAAGGATGCAGTTGCTACGGCACTTTCTGTTGTCGCCGAGGGCACCGGTACGCTTACCTACCAATGGTACAGCAATACGCTCAACAGCACCACAGGTGGTACGTTGATCACGGGTGCGACCAATGCGACCTATACACCGGTTACGACTACGGTTGGTACGCAGTATTACTATGTCGTGGTGAAAGGTTCATGTGGCGCAGATGCAACGTCAGCTGTTGCTGCGATCATCATCAACAAACCGACTGCGGTTACGACTTCCCCAGTGGGTGCTACGTACTGTAAGGATGCAGTTGCTACGGCACTTTCTGTTGTCGCCGAGGGCACCGGTACGCTTACCTACCAATGGTACAGCAATACGCTCAACAGCACCACAGGTGGTACGTTGATCACCGGGGCGACCAATGCGACCTATACACCGGTTACGACTACGGTTGGTACACAGTATTACTATGTCGTGGTGAAAGGTTCCTGTGGTGCAGATGCAACGTCAGCAGTTGCTGCGATCATCATCAACAAACCGACTGCGGTTACGACTTCCCCAGTGGGTGCTACGTACTGTAAGGATGCAGTTGCTACGGCACTTTCTGTTGTCGCCGAGGGCACCGGTACGCTTAGCTACCAATGGTACAGCAATACGATCAACAGCACCACAGGTGGTACGTTGATCACGGGAGCTACGGCTTCTTCTTACACGCCATCATCGGCTACGGTTGGTACGCAGTATTACTATGTCGTGGTGAAAGGTTCATGTGGTGCAGATGCAACATCAGCTGTTGCTGCGATCATCATCAACAAACCGACTGCGGTTACGACTTCCCCAGTGGGTGCTACCTACTGTAAGGATGCAGTTGCTACGGCACTTTCTGTTGTCGCCGAGGGCACCGGTACGCTTAGCTACCAATGGTACAGCAATACGCTCAACAGCACCACAGGCGGTACGTTGATCGCGGGCGCTACCAATGCGACCTACACGCCATCATCGGCTACGGTTGGTACCCAATATTACTACGTGGTAGTGGGCAGTGATTGTGGGGCTGATGTCACCTCCGCTGTTGTCAGCATTGTGGTTAACCAACCTACAGTTATTACCACATCACCAGAGGGTGGTATCTATTGCCAGAATACAGAGGTTCTTCCATTGAGTGTTGTGGCCAATGGTACAGGCGAGCTTAGCTACCAGTGGTACAGCAATACGATCAACAGCACCACAGGTGGTACGTTGATCACGGGTGCGACCAATGCGACCTATACGCCATCATCGACTACAGTTGGTACCCAATATTACTACGTGGTAGTGGGCAGTGATTGTGGGGCTGATGTCACCTCCGCTGTTGTCAGCATTGTGGTTAACCAACCTACAGTTATTACCACATCACCAGAGGGTGGTATCTATTGCCAGAATACAGAGGTTCTTCCATTGAGCGTTGTGGCCAATGGTACGGGCGAGCTTAGCTACCAATGGTACAGCAATACGATCAACAGCACCACAGGTGGTACGTTGATCACGGGAGCGACGGCTTCTTCTTACACGCCATCATCGGCTACGGTTGGTACCCAATATTACTACGTGGTAGTGGGCAGTGATTGTGGTGCTGATGTCACCTCCGCTGTTGTCAGCATTGTGGTTAACCAACCTACGGTTATTACCACATCACCAGAGGGTGGTACCTATTGCCAGAATACAGAGGTTCTTCCATTGAGTGTTGTGGCCAATGGTACAGGCGAGCTTAGCTACCAGTGGTACAGCAACACCATCAACAGCACCACAGGTGGTACGTTGATCACGGGCGCTACGGCTTCTTCTTACACGCCATCATCGGCTACGGTTGGTACCCAATATTACTACGTGGTAGTGGGCAGTGATTGTGGTGCTGATGTCACCTCCGCTGTTGTCAGCATTGTGGTTAACCAACCTACAGTTATTACCACATCGCCAGAGGGTGGTACCTATTGCCAGAATACAGAGGTTCTTCCATTGAGCGTTGTGGCCAATGGTACAGGCGAGCTTAGCTACCAATGGTACAGCAATACGATCAACAGCACCACAGGTGGTACGTTGATCACGGGAGCGACGGCTTCTTCTTACACGCCATCATCGGCTACGGTTGGTACCCAATATTACTACGTGGTAGTGGGCAGCGATTGTGGGGCTGATGTCACCTCCGCTGTTGTCAGCATTGTGGTTAACCAACCTACAGTTATTACCACATCACCAGAGGGTGGTATCTATTGCCAGAATACAGAGGTTCTTCCATTGAGCGTTGTAGCCAATGGTACAGGCGAGCTTACCTACCAGTGGTACAGCAATACGATCAACAGCACCACAGGTGGTACGTTGATCACGGGCGCTACCAATGCGACCTTCACGCCATCATCGGCTACGGTTGGTACCCAATATTACTACGTGGTAGTGGGCAGTGATTGTGGGGCTGATGTAACCTCCGCTGTTGTCAGCATTGTGGTTAACCAACCTACAGTTATTACAACATCACCAGAGGGTGGTATCTATTGCCAGAATACAGAGGTTCTTCCATTGAGCGTTGTGGCCAATGGTACAGGCGAGCTTAGCTACCAGTGGTACAGCAACACCATCAACAGCACCACAGGTGGTACGTTGATCACGGGAGCTACCAATGCGACCTACACGCCATCATCGGCTACGGTTGGCACCCAATATTACTACGTGGTAGTGGGCAGTGATTGTGGGGCTGATGTCACCTCCGCTGTTGTCAGCATTGTGGTTAACCAACCTACAGTTATTACCACATCGCCAGAAGATGCTACTTACTGTAAGGATGTAGCTGCTACGGCACTTTCTGTTGTAGCCGAGGGCACCGGTACACTTACCTACCAATGGTACAGTAACACGATCAACAGCACCACAGGTGGTACGTTGATTACTGGGGCGACTAGTGCAACTTATATTCCTTCAACTGCAGTTGTTGGTACACAATACTATTATGTACTCGTTCATGGGGATTGTGGTGCAGACGTTCGTTCAGCGATTGCGACCATAACAGTGAATAAGCCGACAACAGTGGTGTCTTCGCCGGTAGGGTCTACCTATTGCGAAGGTGGAGGTGCTACTGTCTTGTCGGTGGTTGCTGATGGTACAGGCGAACTTACGTACCAATGGTATAGTAATAGCACAAATGCAACGACAGGCGGTACACTTATACCAGGTGCGACGTCAGATACGTATTTGCCAACCACAACAACAGTCGGCACACGGTATTATTATGTGGTCGTTACCGGAGAGTGTGGTACTATTAGTACTTCTAGTGCTGCAGCCGTTAAGGTCAATGCCTTACCAGAGCCACCGGTCGTAGAAACTATAACGACATTTAGTGGTGGTCCGGAAATAGCATATGATGTTGTGGCTCTTCCGAATCATACTTTGACATGGTACACTGATATGAACGGAACCAGTCCAAGATCTCTTAATGCGTCAGTAAGAACAGATGTTATTGGAGTATTCACCGCGTATGTATCGCAAACAAATAACGAAACTGGATGTACAAGTCGAATTATCCCAGTACAAATTATTGTTAAGTCGATCGGTATCGCTGTAGAAAAAGAAGTTGATCAGACAGCAGTTACAGGACCGAAGTTATTGACTTATAAGATTAAGGTTACTAATACAGGTACGTATGATCTTACCCAAGTAAATGTGGTCGATATTCTGAAACAAGAAAATGCGCCTGATATGTCCATTACCGCAATTGGATCTCCAGTAGAATCCGGTGTTGCCAATGGTATTTTAGAAGCACAAGAGACCTGGACTTACCAATTTACTTACATGGTGGATCAGGGACGTGTGGATAATGGTAAGAATGTCATCAATACCGTTTCGGTTACTACGCACGAAGTTGAGGTTCCAGTGACGGATGCTGTAGAAACCAGTATTAGTCAAAGTGGTGCGATACGTGTGGTTAAAAACCATGCACTTCCTAGCACCGGTGAAAGAGGATGCTACGAACTTAAAGTTGGAGACAAGATACCGTATCGTTTTGCGGTCAGCAATGGTGGAAATGTCACGCTACGTAACATTACATTAAATGATCCGTTGGTGGGACTTACGACTCCAATTTTGACTGGTGGTGATACCAATAACAATGGTCAATTGGATGTGGGTGAGGTTTGGAACTACACCGCAGAGTATACCATTAAGCAGGCTGATATCGATGCTGGACGGGTAAGTAACCAAGCTACAGTACGTGGTTCTACACCTGCAGGGGTACAAGTAAGTGACTTGTCTGGAAGTAGTGTAAACACGGATGGTGCTACGATCGTTAACATCTGTGCACTGCCAAGCGTAAGTATTGAAAAAATAGCAGATCGGGCAGAGATTGTTCAAGTCGGCGAAGAAGTTAAGTATACCTTGAAAGTGAAAAACACAGGTAACACCATGTTGTACAATGTCGTTGTAACAGACATTCTGTTCAGTGACTGGTCAAGAACACTGGCAACTTTAGCACCGAAGGAAGAGGTGGTTATTAATCTTACTTACAAGGTTACACAAGCTGATTTTGACAAAGGTACAGTGAAGAATATTGCACGAGTAGAGGGACGCGATAAACAAGAGGTACCAGTCAAAGGAGCAAGCCCTGAGGTGGTTATTCCGATCAAGTATATCAATAAACTTGTTGTGGAGAAAACAGCCGATGTTACCCAAGTGGGTGAACTTGATGCCGAAATCTCTTACACCATTTTAGTCAGAAATGATGGAAATCAACCGCTAATAAATGTAGTTGTTGTTGATCCATTGACAAACTTGAACAGAACGATTGAGAAATTGGCTCCAGGTGAGTCAACGACGATCACCACGGTTTACAAGGTTACTGTAGATGATCTGCGGAATAAATCGACTATTGAGAATGTGGTAAATGTAACGGCGAAGACTCCACAAGGTACAGAAGTTAAAGGCACCGATGCAGTGACAGTGAAGGTTGTTCCAGTTGATAATTTTAAAATACCAAATGTGTTTACTCCAAATGGAGATGGTACAAATGATAATTTTGAAATAATTGGAATTGAACTGTTGGATCGTGTAGAAGTAATCATTATAAATCGCTGGGGTAATGAAGTTTATAGAAATGATAATTACCGAAATGATTGGAGTGGTGAAGGATTGAATAATGGTACATATTACTATATCATCCATACTATAGATCGGGGAGTAAGAACGCCGTACAAAGGCTGGGTAATGATTAAAAAATAAAATCGAAATCAATTAAAATTGAGAATCATGAAGACGCTTTTTAAGATAGGGATGTTATTAATGCTGGTCGTAACCAAAGGTTACGCCCAGCAGAATATCCAGTTTTCGCAGTATATTTTTAATAGTCTCAGCGTTAATCCGGCCTACGCAGGGTATAAAGAAGAGTGGTTCGGACAGTTAGCTTTGCGGAGTCAATGGACAGGATGGAAGGGAGCGCCCAAAACGGGCTCGGTGTCTGTGGATGGTGTACTTGACCCTGTAAATCGGAGGCATGGTGTGGGGTTACAAGTTACCGGTGACAAGCTTGGGGCACAGAGCGCTACATCAATTTATGCTAACTATGCTTTGCGGTTGCAACTGGATGATGAGGATACGCAGCGACTAAGTTTGGGTATAGCAGGAGGGATGACAACATACGCACTAGATGGTACGATGTTAGATCCAAATAATCCGAATGATCCAAATCTACCGGACGGAAAAATATCCAAATGGAAGCCAGATATTAGGTTGGGAGTCTACTATTACAATGCCAATTGGTATGCGGGCGTATCGGTACAAGATTTCTTTGCAGGAAGTAATGATAATGAAGATTTTGTGTTTGATAACCTAGCTACGGAAAGTTTGTATCGTAAGATAAACGGTTATTTTATTGCTGGTGCAATATTTAATCTTTCGCCAGGTTTAGCGTTACGCCCAAGCTTATTGGTTAAAGACGATTTTAAAGGTCCTACATCATTGGACGTTAATGCAATGTTTATATTCCAAAATAAGTTTTGGATTGGCGGGGGCTATCGCACACGAAGCCGCATCTTTAATCGTGAATATGTGGATCAATCTGCTGCCAAGTTAAGTTCCCGAAATGCGGTTGTTGCTATAGCGCAGTTTTATATCTCACCACGTTTTAGGATTGGCTATTCGTATGATGCGATGTTGAATAAAATGAGCGGAAATCAAAATGGTAGTCATGAGGTGACCCTCGGAGTAACGTTTGGAAAATCCGTCGTGAAATTGTTAAGTCCAAGATATTTTTAATTGTATAGCCCTAAAATTAATGACGTTATGAAAAATATACTTTTTATGAAAAGGGAAATACTTCTCCTGTTGTTATTAGTGCTAGTATCGACTCGTCATTACGCACAAGAGCAACCGGATATAAGGTCAAGAGCCTATCAGTATTTTACATTGGGAGAATATGCTCGCGCGGCAACATTATATGAAAAGCTTGTCGATAAAAAGAAAGTTAGGACGCAGGATCTCGAGCATATCGCGGCGTGTTATCAGCAGATTAATGCCTATGAGCAGGCGGAAAATTGGTACGCTCGTGCTATGCAGCAAGAGGGATACCTACCGGAGACCCATTGGAATTATGCACAAGCTCTAAAGCAGAATGGAAAGTACGATGCCGCGAAAAAGCAATTTGAAGCGTACCGTACTAAGTATGGTGCTTCTGATCAACTTGCGTTGGAGATTGCTGGTGCAGATTCGGCCGTTCGATGGATTGCAGCTCCCCAAAAAATAGATATCCGAAATGAACGGAGTATAAATACCCCATTATCTCAGTTTGCCGCATATCCGTGGAAAGGTAATCAAGTGCTTTACGCGACAGAACCAATGGATAATAACATGAAGGTGAGCGGGATGACGGGGAATGCATTTCTTAGGTTGGCGTCAGCCAATACAACGGCGGAAACTTTGGCCTTACAAGCCGATAACCTTCTTTCAGGAGCTGTAAATAATGCTGCTTACCATATTGGCCCTGTTGCATCGACAGCTTCGGGCGAGGTGTTATATGTAACACGAACGTATCCAGGTAAAGATGTCGAGCGCTTTCGTAAGGACGGTCTGAAGTTTAAGAAGCATAACCTAGAGCTGATGATCTATACTAAAGATGGAGACGACTGGACGGTGGAACCTTTTGCTTACAACGATGTGAAAAAATACTCTGTAGGACATGCGAGCTTGAGTAGCGATGGACGTGTGCTCTATTTTGCTTCGGATATGCCTGGTGGTATAGGAGGAGTTGACATATGGTGTAGTTTTTTGGAGAATGATGGTAAATGGGGTACTCCGCAGAATCTGGGAAGCGCTGTAAACTCTGTCGGAGATGAGCTTTTTCCTACGATACACGGTGATAAATTGTATTATTCAAGTAATGGATTTGCTGGGATGGGAGGTCTGGATGTGTATGTTGCAACCGGTAAAGGAAATCAATTTGTGGGACGACAAAATCTTAAGTATCCAATTAACACCGCATCAGACGACTTCAGTTTTGTTGTCATAAAAAGTAAGGGGACTACGCGTTCAGGTTATTTGTCGTCTAACCGTTTAGGTGGGGCAGGTGGAGATGATATCTATTCATTCAATGATGTACCTACACCTGTGAATATTCGCCTGGTCGGGACAACGGTAAATAAGAACACCAACGCCCTACTACCTGAAGCAGCGGTGTATCTTTTTGATAAAGACAATACGTTGGTTTCGCGTAAGCTGTCAGATGATCGAGGGGCATTTGCTTTTGATATAAGCGCTGATAAGAGTTATAGTATTCGGGCGGAGAAGACAGGGTTTCATGAGGATATGGTTTTGGTTGATGCAGTACATCCCATTAAGGATACCACGCTTTCGGTCGTATTGCGTTTACAGCCAGTGTCTAAACCCGGAGATAAATTTGTGTTAGAAAATATCTACTACGATTTTGATAAATATAACATCCGAAAGGACGCATCGATTATACTAAATGGTCTTGTTCGGACATTGCGGGATAACCCTACATTGCGTATTGAGCTATCCAGTCATACCGACAGTAGAGGCAGTGACCGTTACAATGAGTCTCTTTCTCAAAAAAGAGCACAAAGTGCGGTGGATTATTTAGTGAGCCAAGGAATAGATCGAAATAGGCTGAAAGCCAAAGGATATGGAGAGAAAAGATTGGTTAATCACTGTTCAAACGGTGTTTCTTGTTCTGCTGCAGAACATCAAGCTAACCGGAGGACGGAGATTGAAATTTTAGAGTATTAATAGGGTGTAGCTTGTTATCTACATTTTTTAAAATGATAGTTTTTTGTAATAATATTTTGTTTTTAAATTGGAGTAGAGTTCTTGGAAATATACGTAAAGACGGTGTTTCCAACGCTCAAACCTAAGTGTGATGCCTATGAAAGTGTACGATAGCCTAGGGGAATTGCTAAATAGAATTGGCCAGCAATATCAAGAGTGGGGAAACAAGGGATTCGCCACATTGACCGATGTCAGTAGTGAGGGGGGTGTTCATTTGTTACCAAAAGAACAATTTCTTGCCTTGCATGATATGGATGTACTTCGAATACAGGGTTATGCTATTATGATGCTCTTTGTCAGTAACATTTCGCTCATTGTATTACTATGGTTTTTATTTAGAAGTGGTAAATCAGGGCAACGAAACGGTGTGGATCGGGCCTCTTTTGTGGGGAGAGAAGATGAATTCACTGGAAACGGATGGTCTAGCTATTTGCCACAAGGAAACGATAAGCTTCGTATAGAATTTGACTACGACTTTCAGGACCAGCAGGAAAAGAGGAAACAACATATGTTGCAAATGAATTTACGAGCTGATGATAAGTGGGTGATTTTCAAAAAATGGTTTAACGAGATCTATCCCGATTTCTATCCGGTGCTTACTGAGCGATATCCAGATCTCACACAATGCGAACTTCGGTTACTATCGCTGATGAAGTTTAAGCTTAATAATAAAGAAATGGCGCTTAGACTCGGTATTTCTATGGAGGGGGTGAAGAAGTCTAAACAGCGTTTACGTAAAAAGACGAGTATAGACCTGGATGAATTAGTTGCCTAATTAATTTGGCAATACATAAATGAACTCTCATAAACTACTCTATATACGGCGTCATCGAAAATTGATGACGCTTTTTGTACTATCTCAGTTTCGATTTTAGGTATATGAAAGTGGTGCTATCAAAGTCTATGCTTCCTTCTGCGTAATAAGGAATTCCCATATATTCCATTTCTGTTCCATTTCCTTGTATGAGAGAGTCTCCTGAAGCAAGTAGCGCTAATGGACGTCTTTTCTTCCTAAAAGTGCCGTGTGGTCGGTAGTAGTAGTCTCCGGTAAGTGTATCTTTTGTTATTTTTCCCTGTACTTCTCCGGAGTCGATTATATTTCCAGCGCGGTGAACATTCAATTTTCCATAGAAAGTATCTTTATAGCGAGTCAATGTTAAGTGTGCAGTGTCTCGCTTATATATGGCATGATACGAGACTGTATGATCATTCTTGTCAGAATGACACGATGATATAAGTGAGGCAATTGAAATGGTAGCAATAACTATTCTTGTCTTCATGACGTGTTGCTGAAGTTTTCGTAAAGAAACAAAGATGGTTAAAAAGTGTCAGATAATGTACCGTAGTCTTTTGTGCGATTGATGATGGCTTCGTAATAGTTGATAGACTGTGTTTACTCGTGTCTCATATTTTGTTAAGTTGTGATCAGGTAAATGTAAAAAGCAAGTAATCGTTTTGATACATCTATGGTATTACTTTTGAGAATTAAGATATAATCATCATCTTTATAATGGTTTTGTAACAATTCACGAAGATCAGTGGAGGTATAAAGCCGTATGACAAACATCAGATTAATTAAAAAGAAGGAAAATGAATAGTAAAAGTTTTTTTTTAAGAGCTAGTTTTTTTATGGTTCTGGGGGGGATGACGGTGTCGTTTGCTCCGATCAAAACTCATCAAATAGAGGTAAATGTATCTCCTTTGAAGTTTGAACAGGAAAAGTTGAACTATGCATTTGATGCGCTGGAGCCAGCGATTGATGCACAGACGATGCAAATTCACTACGAGAGACATTATGGTGCTTATGTGAAAAATGCGAATGATGCACTGGTTGCTGAGAATGTAAAGGAAACGAGTGACATCGCCTTGTTTAAGAATATAGATAAGTATAGTGCCAAATTGAGAAACAATGCTGGCGGTTCATTTAATCATGCATTATTTTGGAAAACGATTAGAGCGCCTAAAGCAGATAACAAACCTACCGGAGCATTAGCTGCAGCCATTGATAAAGAGTTTGGAAGTTTCGATAAGTTTAAAGAAGAGTTTACGAAAGTCGCGACATCACAATTTGGTTCGGGCTGGGCTTGGTTAGTACTTGAAAATGGTAAATTGAAAGTTGGTGGTACGGCAAATCAGGATAACCCATTGATGAAAGGGATCGCTTTACAGGGAACCCCTCTTTTGGGCCTCGATGTTTGGGAGCATGCTTATTATTTGAAATATCAAAATAAACGTGCAGATTATATCACTGCTTTTTGGTCAATCGTGAATTGGGACCAGGTGCAACGTAATTTCTCTGCAAAATAGTTTAACGACAAGAATCTAAAGAAGACCCCGGTGGCTAATATAGTACCGGGGCTTTTTGTTTTATAAAGTTATTAAAGGTGTATTTGAATTAGAATTCTTTGTTGTGTCATGTGCAATGTTGATGTATACTTTTAAAATAGGATTTGGTCTGGTTAAAGATATTTTTGATGGTTCTTAGTAAAGTTGGTGAAAAACAGGAGGATGTCTGTTTAACAAATATTCCTTCGTTGTGCCGCAATCTACTATATTATTTTTTGTAATTTTCTATCAACGTGATTTGGGGCAATGAAATTGTAATTACGTCTACTATAAGATTTTGTTCAAAAATGCTGAACTGTTGTAGTTTTTGACTATCAACATAGTCTATATCTTCATACAGTTGTAAATCCATTTCTTCCCTCAAAAATTTTAAGTACCCCGTATCATTTATTTTATAAATGAAAAAGCCATCAAAATTACTATCGGGCTGTATTCTTTGAAAGTCCTTTTCTTGCGTTAACATTTTATCCCTTATTTGAAAAGATACAAAATCTGCAAAAAAAATCTTGTAGGATATTTCCTCACTTGAATAGTGCTGTAGTACAAAGGAAATGTTTTCCCCTCGGGGTGATCTTATTAAAAGATCAATAATTCCAAAATCACTGGAGTTAACTCTTCCACCATATCTTCTTAAAATATCATGTTTCAACTCTTGCACACTTAATTTTTTTTCCATTACTATCTTTATTTTGCATTACTAATCTTTAAATATGCAATTTATTTTAGGTTATTGTAAATAAATATTTTATTATCAGTGTGTTAGTTTTTTTTTTTTTTTTTTTTTTTTGGCGTGATTTTAAATTTTCCTATTTGGCTGGTGAGGAAAATCGAGGAACGGCTTATTTCGTTCTATTAACTCTTGGTCTTTTATTATACCATTTTGTAGTCGGTATTCATTTACCTCATTTTCAATTTCATCATTATATCGGTTTGTTCGTCATCTCCCAGTTTGAAGATGTGTTTATCAAATTCAACAAAACCATTTTTTTTGTAAAAGCTGATCGCTCTCGGGTTTTCTTCCCAAACACCTAGCCAAACATAGTCTGCTTTTTTTCCTTGGCGATCTCCATAGCTTTTTGATACAGGACTTGTCCGACATTTTTGCCATGATATTCTTTTAATACATAAATACGTTCGATTTCCAGGGCTTTCTCATCTTTTAATTCGGTTTGGGATTGACCGAAGTTGATTTTTAAGTAACCGATCACCTCATTTTGGGATAAGGCGAAATAGAACATAGAGGTTGAATTATTCAGTTCGTCGGTGAGCTTTTCGAAAGAAAACCCTTCTGTTAAATAATTCGCCATATTTTCCTCGGTATTACTTTCGGAAAATGTTTCAAAGAATGTTTCTTTGCCTATTTTTTGTAATTGATTGATATCGCTTAGGGATACTTTCTTTATTGTTATCTGTTCCATTAGTGCCTTGTTTTTAGATGTTCCATTCGTAATTTAACCAATCCTTGTTTTCTTCTGCGCCTAATCATTCATAGAACTTTATTCCGGCTTCGTTCCAAGGTGCTACGGTCCATTTTATTTGTTTACAATTATTCGTTTGAGCTCCTTCTTTCAATGCATTATATGTTCGTAATGAATATTGAGTCTAAGTTCGGAAATGAATTTGATGTAAATTTTTACAAATGATAAAAAATTGATTTATACTAGTTATAGGAATATGACAAGCTATTTGCCTAACTTGTAGCGTGATCATTAAAAACAAAAAGAGGTAAATCATTGATATTTACCTCTTTAAAAGCTTAGTTTGTGGAGCCGGAGGGAGTCGAACTTCGCTCGTAACTCTTTGATTTAATATCGATTAAGATTCTTGTTTTCGCAAGGGTCTCGATTTGGTCTCGCTAAACATATTCTTGATATTCCCTAATTCTTTTGCTTAGTAAAGATAGCGAAAAAAGGGGAGAGGTGTATGTTTAATGACTTGTATTATATATAGTACCCGTTCAAGAAGTGTATGGCTTTACGATTGAATTAGAATCACGCTCGTATGAACCTTTTTTCTATTACAGTATACTCTTTGATAGTACAGCTTTAAACCATTCTTTAGTAAAGAACTATAAAAGTCAGACCTGATTACAAATTGCTCCTCCGTTGTTGTTTAATCTACATTATTACTTTTTGTAATTTTCTATCAACGTGATTTGGGGAGATGAAATTGTAATTATATCTACCATCAGATTTTGTTCAATAATACTAAATTGTTGTAGTTTTTGCGTGTCCACATAGTCTATATCTTCATATAGTTGTAAATCCATTTCTTCCCTCAAAAATTTTAAGTACCTCGTATCATTCATTTTATAAATGAAAAAACCATCAAAATTACTATCGGGCTGTAATCTTTGAAAGTCTTTTTCTTGCGTTAACATCTTATCCCTTATTTGAAAAGATACAAAATCTGCAAAAAAAATCTTGTAGGATATTTCCTCACTTGAATAGTGCTGTAGTACAAAGGAAATGTTTTCTCCTCGGGGTGATCTTATTAAAAGATCCAGAATTCCAAAATCACTAGAGCTGACTCTTCCTCCATATCTCTTGATAATATCATGTTTCAATTCTTGTAAACTTAAATTTTTTTCCATAATTAATCATTAAATCTGAATACGCCAATTTCCTTGTTGTTTCTTCTATAGCTTATTGAGCTTTTTCCTGTACTTTTAGAAAAAGGGTAATAAAAATATGTATCTGAACCAGATACCAACCGTAATCTTCCATCTCCATACTCTACCCATGTACCGCCGTGTTTTTGTTGTATCATTGCGCGAATTTGCGAAGGAGTATAATTATAGATTGTTATGCTGACTTTCTTTGTATTTCGAATTGTTGTAGAACGGAATGAAATACTCTTTGTATTAACTCCAATTCCATATAAAACATGTGTAATATAAACATAATATGATGGATCTCTTATAGCATCGATCCATGAATTGGTTACACCATGGAAAAAATCTCCTGCTGCAAGCTGTATTTGAGAAGTAGAAGGAATACCGTTTAAATAGAAGGCATTTGAAGCTGCTTTGTAGAGAGTATAATTACTTTTAAACATGCTTAATGCATCTGCTCTTATTATGTACTCTATTCCTCTATTTTGGTTTCTTGTAGCGGTATAGAATTTTAGCAAACTATTTGAATCATAGTGAGGGGTTAATGTGAACTCGCCAACTTTAATAGAATTTGATGCAACAGAATAAACACTTGAATTTAATATCTTACTATTTTTGTAGACTGAAATTAGATAAAACTCGATAGGATCACCTGTTATGTCATTTTGTAGATTGTTAAGTACACTATTAAATTCTGATTGAGCGAAAGGATCCGTTATACCTATTGCGGAGTAATTTGATGGTACTGTAGGGACATTTGTTTCTACTATTATGTCATCGTCAAAGTCACTTGTAACTCCATTAATAAAAATGAGCTCAAAATCTTCCCAAGTAATATTTCCACTTGTAAGTTCTTTAATTGCCCAAGTAGCTAATTCAAGTTTAGCTACTTCAATTTCATTTTCTATTGCATTTCCTGTGGGGCTTATGTTATACTCTCCTGATGTTATAAAATCTAGTATCTTGTCAGTAATCGTTTCATTTGATGCAAGAAACGTAGCCTCTTGATTCGTCAATGTAATAAACTCGCCAAGCAATTGTGTCTTTGTTAATGGGTCTATAGGTATAACATTAGAAAAGTAATCTTGACATTGCATAAATTCTTCATGACTTTGAAAACCTTCTCCAGTATAACATTGAGCAAAAGGAACGTCTGGCGGATAATTGCCTGGATCGGTACTAGGACCTCCAGGACCACCTCCAGGACTACCGCCTCCGCCACCACCACCACCTCCGTTACCGCCTCCGCTACCACCCCAACACTGCTGTACTATTGTAGTCGTTACGTAAGTGTGGTAGAATCGCATAGGTGGGCTACAATTAGTTCCGTCGCAATCGCAATTATGATCTACCGTATGCCCAGGGCCACCTGTACAAGGTATATCTAAAACGTCTGTTTTATATTGTGATACAAGAACGTCCATACATTCTACATCACCTCCTGGATTGGCAGAAGCAAGTTTATTTATCGGACCACGATCTTTACTGAGATTAATAGAGAATTTACTTTTACTTTTAAAGTCGTAGAAGGAAATACTTCCATTGACCTTTAATCGTTTATTTGATGTTATCCATTCAGTGGGGGATATTCTTATTGTACTAAAGTGAATTTCGTTGTCCTTTAAAGTGACAGATAAAAAATTGAGTTGTTCGTACGGGACGTTTTTCTTACCTCCAATGTTAATAAACGCATTTTTAAAGCGAATCGGAACGTATATGCTTGATGAATGACGAAATGCTCCATCCCATAAGGGCGTTAAATTAGTATTTTCCTTATTAAAGCTTAAGTCAATACCACTTTTCTCAAATTTAGACTTTATAATCTCAATATCTAGTTTATCATTCTGATGAAGAGAACCATTTAAGTAATAGTCTTTACTGCATCCTGAAAGGAGGATAAGTACCAGACAAAAAAGAGTCTGGCAAATCTTTTTGGTGATTTTCATAATAAAAAAATTGGTTAGTATTCTAAACATAGTTATTAAATATTTGATTATCAATTAATAATAGTTTTTGATTCTTTTCTACTTCAAACATCCTCCATTGTGTGAATTATTTTATAGTTTATTTTCTTGCATATTGATGGTCTAAAGGCATTAAATGCTGTTATTGTTAAAGCATAGCTATATTAAGTTCTTTGGAATACGGATTTCCGTAAAATTTTCTCCAAAAAAAAAGTACTCTTCGCATATGTCCGAAAAGGCAAATGATTAATTATTTGGTATGGTATATATTGGAGAATATCCTAAGAACCCAAACACTCAAGGTTGGGAGCAGTTCAATGCGAGTAAGAGTGCGATGTTATCGGCATTTGATCAGGCAATTGTGAGGTCGAAAGGTAGAAAGGTACAGACTGAGCATGGAAGGGTGGCTGAAGCGGAATTTAGGAAATGGTTGTCTGATTTTTTACCGAAAAAGTATGGTGTTACTTCTGGCTTTATAATTTCGCAAGGGTTAGGAGGCTGCGACGACCCCTAATTTTGATGTTATTATTTATGACATACTTGAGTCTCCGGTTCTATGGATTGAGGAAAATCCTGATAGTTCTATGAACGGTCAGTCTCGAGCAATACCTGCTGAATATGTGAAGGCTGTTTTCGAAGTTAAATCGCGGTTCAATGCGCAAAATGTCAAAAATGCCATTAACCATATAGGTGAGTTAGAAATTTTACTTTCTGGCCAGAATCCCGATCCAGACGGCTATAACTTGTTTTTACCAAAAGATTTCTTTTGGTCCCTCGTATTTTTTGACTTCAAAATAGGAGACCGAGGTAAGTTATCGTCATTGAACAATTTTTTAGATGGATTAAAGTTTCGTGGAATAGCCCCATCTGTGATTTTGCGATATGAGGGTTTTGAAAATGAAATGTTAACAGGTAGTGTCGAACTTTTTTTGAATGAACAAAAAGAGGAAGCAATTGCTGATGTATCTTCTTCTCAGTTTGAATTTAATGATCTAAATGCCTCTTTTGTATTACGCTTTACGGAAGAAAATTTTTCTCGTTTTGCATTTTCAACTTTACGACTTCTTAATCCTAATTTAGGTTATTCTAACTATGTTAGCGGTTCGTCTAATTCTGAATTTGTTTAACAATTTTAAGTGTTTATTATTAGGTGTTTATAGAAGTGTTTTGACGAATTCAATGCTATTTGGGTTTAAATATTTGGTAAAGTGTAAAATTCGGATCGTTTATTTTTAACAAGATAAAATTTCAATATTATGATTGTCTGTCATTATGATTTAGAGGTGCTGTTCAGTAATTACAAGAATTTACTTCAAGAACGTTTGGACCGATATCGCTTGTTGCATATCTGTGAAGACTCGGTTAGATATGATTTTTTCTCCGCCCTGATAGAAACTTATGGGTTAAGACCATCACAAATACAGATTGAGGTGCCAATAAATGAAAAGTGCTTTAATTCTCGAAATAATGATAAAGCTTTTCGCAAGGAAAAGCCATTAATTGACTTAGTCGTTAAAGAGGAGTTTTTAAATATTTCGGCTGAGTTTGGCTTGTTCCGGCAAAATAGCAATGAAAATGGTACTATCAATCAGACATATCGTACTGTTAAGATGTTAAACGATATGATTAGGGTGTCTTTAGAAGCAAATTTTACAGGCACTAGGGGGCTCTTCATATGTGTTGCCGATCATAAAATGCTTGGTCATCAAATGAAGAGTAAAATAATTGATAGTTTTCCATCTAATTATTATATAACCACTGCGCTTATAGAGCATCAGCTTAAACAAAAGACAAATAATTTTGATCACCGTTTTCTTCAGATTTTTAAGAACGAGGGAAGAAATATCGTTAGTAAGTTGATTTTTGATGAGCTGTTGAAAGCTAAGTTGGTTATGCATGAAACTAAGCTTCTTATTTGGGAAGTCTATTTAGAGTAGGTGATTGTAGATTTAAGATAAGCATATAATGCTTTTCCTTACCTAGCTATTTCTTAATGGTGTTGTATACACGGAGGCTTTGCCTATAGCTTTTACCTGTTATAAGGGCAATGTCTTTGGGATAAACGCAGATTCTTTTCATACTCTTTATACCCTTTATCTTAGGAGATGATATGCTTCATCACATTCACATGTTCCTTTACTGTGTTGTTTAGATGTTAAAAGACTTTAATTGAATACCTTCTGCTGTTTTCCATTCTAAAGGACCACTTGCTGATCTTGCTAATATTGCTGTTGCTGCTCGCGATGATGATGTGAAAATATAATCTTTGGTTAATCTGTAGTAGTCCCCTTCAATTTTTAAGATGCCTTCTGATAACATTTTCTGTCTTTCCGAGCTAATACTATTAGTTAGTGATGGTTGCTCATTTGCCATTAGAAGAGAGTCTTTATATATTATAAAACCTTCCGTTGATGGGCTGCCTTTACTGTCTGCTCCGGCTCCATTACGACAATAGAATATTTGATTTTGGACTGCGTTGTCTTCGATCGTTTCCTCTAATGCTTCAAAGAGTTTATGCCCTAAGGTAGCTGTTAGAACTTTTACATGTGCAAGAAATTCTTCTAGCTCGGCTTGTTCGGCTTCTGATAATTCGGATCGGGTAGGGGTATTCTGATTAATAGAATACCGACCTGCTTTTATCGCCAACTCATGCAATCGATTTTCCAGATACTTTATACTGGCTTTGTTTAGATATTTGTCTTTGCTACCAAAGAATATAGCTTCATTCCAGAAATCTTTATTTGCAATTTGTTGTAGTAAGCGGTCGGCAACAACCTCTGCTTCGCCAATATAGGCAGCGTCTTCGTTGTTTTCTCCTTTACCTATCAATATATAAACGCCTGGTTTTTGAAACTCCAAACGGTTACTATATTCTTTGATTTTAATACGAGGTACCTTGATCCCTATTCCCGTCCAGTTACTGAGTTCGACGGTTGTAAGACCGTTAGCTGTTCCATCTACTAGAAATAATCGTATAGTTTTTCCGAAAGTGTGCATTTGAATCGAAATTATATTCTTGTTAAAATGAATAGCCCTGTCTAGTCGATTGCTGTTCTTCTGTATTGTAAATATATTTGCTCATCAGCAGGATGATAATAATGCCACATACTTTTCGTGTTATTACTACCCAAAACAAATTCTCTAATGTCATAATCATTATGCCTCAAAGTTTTAATGGTCTTTTGATTTTTACTCAGATTCATTACTCCTAATGATAATTGCTGCAAAATACTTAAAATACTTCTAAAGATAAGGGTACACAAAGATGAAAAATAGGAGAGGTGCCTGTTTAACAGCTTGAATTTTATGTATACCCGATAAGGAAGTGAATAGGTAAACAATCTATCTAGAATTATGCTTGTACAAATCTTTTATCTAATACAGCATCCCCCTCTTTAATTGAAGTAAGGATTAAAATATTTGTACAGTTTTTTTTCACTTGCTACTATATTTTAATTGACTTTGGTTTACTTCATTAAGGTTTTCCGTATTTCAATTACGTTTTTTCTAACTATATTTAGACAGTTGTTAACTTATAAAATGTTACAATTACTCTATCAAATTTTGACACAATAATATCTATACAAATATTAAATGACAAGTATAATACAAAGAGAAGAGCTTAAGAGCAAAATATGGAAAATTGCCAATGAAGTTCGTGGCTCGGTAGATGGATGGGATTTTAAACAATTTGTTTTAGGAACTTTGTTTTATCGTTTCATCAGTGAAAATTTTACTGATTATATAGAAGGTGGTGATGAATCTGTCAATTATGCCAAGTTTAAAGATGTAGATATCCCTGAAGAAGTGAAGATCGATGCCATCAAAACCAAAGGTTATTTCATCTATCCTTCTCAATTGTTTGTAAATGTTGCATCGAAAGCTAAGGACAACGAAAATCTGAATACAGATTTAAAACAAATTTTTACGGATATTCAAAACTCAGCAAATGGTTACCCTTCAGAGCAAGATATTAAAGGTTTATTTGATGATTTTGATACCACAAGTTCACGTTTAGGAAATACAGTTGCAGAAAAGAATGAACGCTTAGTAAAATTGTTAAAGGAGATTAATGATTTTAACTTTGTTAGTTTTCAAGATAGTGATATAGATGTCTTTGGCGATGCGTATGAAATTTTAATTAATAATTATGCTGCCAATGCAGGGAAATCTGGTGGTGAATTCTTTACACCGCAGGAAGTATCGAATTTGTTAGCACGTATCGCCTTGCATAAACAAACAAAGGTCAATAAGATTTATGACCCAGCGGTTGGTTCAGGGGCGTTATTATTGCAAGCCAAAAAGCATTTTGATGATCATATTATCGAAGATGGTTTTTTTGGACAAGAAATTAACCATACGACTTACAACTTAGCACGTATGAATATGTTTTTGCATAATGTCAATTACGATAAGTTCAACATTGCGCTGGGTAATACCCTAACAGATCCACAATTTATAGACGATAAACCGTTTGATGCCATTGTGTCGAATCCTCCATATTCGGTGAATTGGATTGGTTCGGATGATCCAACTCTAATCAACGATGAACGATTTGCACCAGCGGGTGTTTTAGCTCCCAAATCAAAAGCTGATTTTGCCTTTGTATTACATGCATTAAGTTTCCTATCGGGTACAGGTCGTGCAGCGATCGTTTGTTTCCCTGGTATTTTCTATCGTGGAGGTGCCGAGCAAAAAATCCGTAAATATTTAGTAGATAATAATTTTGTAGAAACAGTTATTTCTCTAGCACCGAACTTATTCTACGGTACTACAATTGCGGTAAACATCTTGGTCTTATCTAAACATAAGTCGGACACCAAAACCCAGTTTATTGATGCTAGCGGTGAGGCATTCTATAAAAAAGTAACCAATAACAATAAGTTAGAACCAAACCATATTGATGCCGTATTAAATATTTTCGATAGCAAAGAAAATATCGACCACGTAGCGGTAACCATAGACAACGAAAAGATTGCTGAAAATGAGTATAACCTTTCGGTAAGCTCGTATGTAGCAGCTGAAAACATGCGTGAGGTAGTTAAAATTGAAGAATTGAATAACGAGTTAGACAGCACAGTCAAGTCCATCGATGTACTTCGTAACTCTATTGCTACTATCATAAAAAAGATTGAGGCATGAGTGAACTAATTTTATATACCACAGAAGATGGTATTACTAAACTGAGTGTTCAGTTAGAGAATGAAACAGTTTGGCTGACACAAAAACAATTGGTAGATCTCTATCAAACAGCAAAATCTACTGTAAGTGAGCATATAAAAAATATCTATGCCGACGATGAATTGATACCCGAAGCAACTGTTCGGAAAATCCGAACAGTTCAAACGGAAGGCAGTCGTGAGGTAAGTCGTGAACTCGATTATTACAATCTGGATATGATTATTGCCTTGGGTTACCGCATTAATTCTAAAATTGCTACACGCTTTCGCCAATGGGCAACACAACGCCTTAAAGAATACATCGTAAAAGGATTTGCGATGGATGATGATCGTCTAAAAGGCTTGGGCGGCGGAAACTATTGGAAAGAACTACTGGATCGCATCCGTGATATTCGCTCGAGCGAAAAAGTCATGTATCGCCAAGTATTAGAACTATATGCTACGGCAACAGATTACGATCCTAAAAGTGAGACAAGCTTAACATTTTTCAAAATCGTACAAAACAAACTACACTATGCGGCACATGGGCATACAGCCAGTGAAGTAATTTATTTGCGCGTAGATAGTGACAAACCTTTTGCAGGCCTAACCAATTTCAAGGGTGAGGAACCTACCCAAGCAGAAGCTATGGTAGCAAAAAACTTTTTGGAAGAGAAAGAACTCAAAGTACTCAACAACTTGGTCGCTGCATATTTCGATTTAGCCGAATTAAATGCCATCGAAGAACGCGAAATGCGCATGGAAGATTATATCCGCGAGTTGGACAATATCCTTAATTCTACAGGACGTAAAGTATTAGAAAACGCAGGAACGATCTCCAATCAACAAATGAAAGAAAAAGCGTTGGCAGAATACAAGAAATATAAAGCAAAGACGTTGAGCGGCGTGGAAAAAGAATACTTGAAAACTATTGCTACCATAGAGCAGCAAGCCAAAAAGGCAGGCAAAGTAGGCAAATCTAAAGGTAATTCTAAAAAAGGAGGAACAGCATGAGTACATTAAAAGAATTATTGCAGGATGTTCCAGTGGAGTGGAAAGCTTTGGGAGATGTTTTGAAAATAAAGAATGGTAAGGATTACAAAGAGTTTAAAACAGGAAAAATTCCAGTTTATGGCTCAGGAGGTATAATGAATTACATTGATACCTATGTTTTTAATCAACCTTCAGTATTGATACCTAGAAAAGGCTCTTTAAAGAATCTATTTTATGTTAATGAACCATTTTGGACTGTTGATACTATTTTTTGGACAGATATTAACTTAGATATAGTAAATCCAAAATTTGTTTATTACTATTTAAAAACTCAGAAACTCGAAGAGCTAAATATGGCAGGGGGCGTACCTAGTTTAACTCAAACTGTATTAAATAAATTACCATTCCCGATCCCATACCCTAATGATCCTGAAAAATCATTAGCCATTCAACAAGAAATTGTAAGGGTTTTGGATGGTTTGAGTGAAAAAAACAAGGCTTTAACTGCTGCTTTAGCCAAAGAAATAGAAAACCGTAAAAAGCAATACGAGCATTATCGTGAAAAGCTTTTTCGTTTTGAGGGTAAGGAAGTGGAGTGGAGGAAAATTAGTGAAATAGGTACATTTCAAAGAGGAAAACGTTTTATTAGAACGGATATGATCTCAGAGGGAGTACCGTGTATTCATTATGGAGAAATGTATACTCATTATGGTACTTGGGCTAAGCAGGCCAAATCCTTTTTAAGTGAAGAATTAGTTACCGCAAAGAAATTAAGAGCTGCAGATAAAGGTGATGTAGTGTTAGTAGCCGCAGGTGAAACAATCGAAGATATTGGAAAAGGTACGGCATGGTTAGGTGACGAAGGTGTGATTTTACATGATGCATGTTTTACATATAAAAGTTCATTAAACCCAATATACTTTGCATATTTTACTAGAACAGTTTTATTTCATGATCAAATTAGGAAAAATATTTCATCCGGTAAAATTTCTGCAATTAATGAAAAAGGATTTAGTAACGTAATTATACCCGCACCTCAAGGTGATGAGCAAGAACGCATTGTTCGCTTATTGAATCAATTTGATGAAGCTACAAAAAAAATTATAACCGAATTACATAGAGAGATAGAATTAAGAAGAAAACAATACGAATATTATAGAAATTTGTTATTAAGTTTTCCGGAAGGATAAATATTAGCCAATTATGAACCTAAACCTAAAAGAAGTAGCAGAAACTTTAAAAAACGCTAAGCATATATATAATGTGAAAAGTGAGGAAAAGATGGAGGTTGAGGTACCTGTACAATTAATTTATGCATTTAATGGTACGGGTAAAACTCGATTATCTAGACATTTTAAAGATTTGTTACTGCAAGAAGTTGTTGAGGAAGATGTGGAAGAACCTTTAAAAGACAGATTTTTATATTATAATGCATTTACTGAGGACTTATTTTTTTGGGATAATATAAATAAAAAACTAAATATTCACCCCAATAGATTTACAAAATGGATAATTGAAGAAGAAGGACAGGACGCAAATATCACTTCTTTTTTCCAATATTATACAAACAGTAAATTGACTCCATATTTTAATGAAGAATATGCGAAAGATGTAGGAAACGGTAACTCAATAAAAATATTAGCTAATTCAGAAGTAACTTTTTCAATAGATACGGGAGATGAAAACAAAACTAATACTGTTAAAATCTCAAAAGGTGAAGAAAGCTGCTTCATTTGGAGTATTTTTTATAGTTTATTGAATCAGATTATTGAAGTTTTAAATGTTCCTGAACGAGCAGAGCGTAGTACAGGTAGATTTGATGATTTGGAATATGTTTTTATTGATGATCCAGTAAGTTCTTTAGATGAAAACCATTTAATTGAATTAGCTGTAAATCTTGCTAAAATAATCAAGAAAAGTAAGTCCGAGGTGAAATTTATCATAACAACTCATAATCCGTTATTCTATAACGTTTTACATAATGAGTTTAAAGATTGTAAGTACAAGAAATATCTGTTTAATAAATTAGATGATGGCACATATCAATTACACAATCAGAACGATGATGCTCCTTTCTCTTATCATTTGTTACTAAAAAAGGAAATAGAGAATGCTATTAAGACGGGAACTATTTCTAAATATCATTTTAATTTTCTTCGAAATATTTTAGAGAAAACTTCTACATTTCTAGGATATAAAAATTGGTCAGAGTTGTTACCGGAAAA
The DNA here is from genome assembly GCF_004421025.1 of Sphingobacterium psychroaquaticum. NCBI lineage: Bacteria > Pseudomonadati > Bacteroidota > Sphingobacteriia > Sphingobacteriales > Sphingobacteriaceae > Sphingobacterium > Sphingobacterium psychroaquaticum. The sequence goes on from NZ_CP038029.1 coordinate 2,128,745, forward strand.
AACTCCAGGTGAACGGGATTCATATTCAACAAGGATTTTGAATTTATCAAGCCATTCAAAACATACAACAGAAGAATATTATATTTTGAATGAGGGACATAAAAGAAATCTCGAATACTTAATGAAAGAAATAGAAATATTCAAATTGTTTAAAGATTAGCTAATGCCTAATTACAACACCATAGCCGAAAGCAATAATTTTATTGTATTAGAGAAGTACGATAAGTACACTTATGCCAGCGATGCGTTCTCTGGTTATCAAACCGAGGTTGCTTTAGAACGAGAGTTTATTCAAGATTTAGTAAATCTAGGATACGAAAATGCTACGCATATCAAATCCTTAGATCAAATGTTAGCCAATGCACGTGTACAAATAGAAGCATTGAATAGCATGATTTTCACGGATAAGGAATGGTCTCGTTTCTTAGAAGAATACTTAAACAAGGCGAGTGATGATTTGGTCGCAAAAACCAACAAAATACAAAATAATCATATCTATGATTTTGTATTTGATGATGGGCATATTCAAAATATTTATCTGGTAGATAAAAAGGAAATTGCTCGTAATAGAGTACAGGTGCTTTCTCAGTTCGAGCAAAAAGGAACACACGCTAACCGCTATGATGTCACGATTCTGATAAATGGTTTGCCTTTGGTGCAGGTGGAGTTAAAAAAGCGAGGCGTTGCTATTCGTGAAGCATTCAATCAAGTACACCGCTACAGTAAAGAGAGTTTAAATGGAGAAAGTTCTTTATTTAAGTTCGTGCAACTGTTCGTGATTTCTAATGGAACCGATACACGTTACTTTGCGAATACAGTAACGAGAAACAAAAACAGTTTCGATTTTACAATGAATTGGGCAAAGGCAGATAATAACTTAATCAAAGACTTAAAGGATTTTACAGCGACGTTCTTTCAGAAAAATACCTTGCTAAATGTAATATTGACTTATTCGGTATTTGATGTAAGCAATACGCTTTTGATTATGCGTCCGTATCAGATAGCAGCTACAGAACGTATTTTGTGGAAGATTAGAAGTGCTTATAATACTAAAAAGTGGTCTACCGTAGAAGGTGGTGGGTTTATTTGGCACACTACGGGTTCGGGTAAAACCTTAACCAGTTTTAAAGCGGCACGTTTAGCGACTGAACTAGAATTTATTGATAAAGTATTTTTTGTGGTCGATCGTAAAGATTTGGACTATCAAACGATGAAAGAATACCAACGTTTTTCTCCCGATAGTGTAAATGGTTCAGACAGTACGATGGGCTTAAAACGTAATATAGAGAAAGACGATAATAAGATCATTGTAACCACGATTCAGAAATTAAATAATCTGATGAAGAGTGAGGCGAACTTGGAGATCTATAACAAGCAAGTGGTTTTTATTTTTGATGAAGCACACCGTTCACAATTTGGCGAAGCACAAAAGAATTTGAAAAAGAAGTTCAAGATATTCTACCAATTTGGATTTACAGGAACACCCATTTTTTCACAAAACGCCTTAGGGGCAGAGACAACGATGAGTGTTTTTGGTACCGAATTACATTCTTATGTGATTACAGATGCGATTCGTGATGAGAAGGTGTTGAAGTTTAAGGTTGATTATAACGATGTTAGGCCTCAATTTAAAAGAATAGAACAAGAGCAAGACGAGAAGAAGTTAAATGCCGCAGAGAATAAAAAAGCGTTTTTACATCCTGCACGCATCAAAGAAATTTCTCAATACATCTTGAAGAATTTCAAAATAAAAACCCATCGTAATCAAATCGGTAACAAAGGTTTTAATGCCATGTTTGCGGTGAGTAGTGTAGATGCTGCAAAACTGTATTATGAAGCATTAAATGAACTCCAAAAAGATTACGATAAGCCATTAAAAATAGCAACCATTTTCTCATATGCAGCTAATGAAGCACAAAGTTCCATTGGAGAGATAGTAGATGAAACGTTTGAACCAACAGCTTTAGACTCAACAGCAAAAGAATTTTTAACAAAAGCTATTGCAGATTATAATGCCATGTTTAGAACCAATTATGGTGTTGAGAGCAATGAGTTTCAAAATTACTACCGTGATTTAGCCAATCGAGTGAAGAAAAAAGAGATTGATTTAATCATCGTTGTAGGAATGTTTTTAACTGGTTTTGATGCCCCGATATTAAATACTTTATTTGTCGATAAGAACTTGCGTTATCATGGTTTAATACAAGCTTTTTCTCGGACTAATCGTATCTATGATGCAACGAAAACCTTCGGGAATATCGTTACGTTTCGAGATTTAGAACAAGCCACTATTGATGCAATAACTTTATTTGGAGATAAGAATACCAAGAATGTCGTTTTAGAAAAAAGCTACAAAGAGTACCTAGAAGGTTTTGCCGATTTAATAACAGGACAAGCCCGCCGAGGTTATAACGATATTGTAGAGGACTTAAATACTAAATTCCCTAATACAGATGAGATTGTAACGGAGAAGGATAAAAAGGAGTTTTCGAGGTTATTTGGTGAGTATTTAAGGGTAGAAAATATCTTACAGAATTACGATGAGTTTACCAATTTAAAAGCGTTTCAAACGATAGATAAAGATAATCCGGATGAAGTTGAAGCTTTCAAAGAACAGTATTTTGTGACGGATGAGGATATTGCATTCATGCAAAATATGGAGGTGTTACCGGAGAGACTTTCACAAGATTACCGGTCAACTTATAACGATATTCGAGATTGGATAAGAAGAGAGAAAAGCGGAATGCAAGCCGAAGAATCCGATATTGATTGGAGTGATGTTGTATTTGAAATTGATTTATTAAAATCACAAGAAATCAATTTGGATTATATTGTAGAATTGATTTTCGATCAAAATAAGAAAACCAAAAGTAAAGCAGATCTAGTTGAAGAAGTACGAAGAGTAATTCGTGCTAGTATCGGTAATCGAGCGAAGGAAAGTTTGGTCGTGGATTATATCAACAGAACAAATTTGGACGGTATAGCTGATAAACCAGCTATTTTGGACTCATTCTATGCTTATGCCCAAGAAAAACAGCAAGAAGAAGTTGCTGAATTAATTACGGACGAGGCTTTAAATGAGGAAGCAGCAAAACGCTATATTGCTAATTCATTAAAACGTGAATATGCCACTGATAATGGAATGGAGCTAAATTCTATTTTACCTAAAATGAGTTCTTTGAATCCTCAATTCTTAACTAAAAAGCAAAGTGTTTTTCAAAAGATTAGTGCTTTAGTTGAGAAGTTTAAAGGGATTGGGGGATTTTAATTTAGTTTGATAATCTGATAAAGATGAGTATATAAGGTTATATAAATAGATGTAATCTTCCTTTTGAAGACAGGTAAGTTTATCTTGTCTGTTTTCGTCACGCGTGCAAAAATGGACATTTAAGCAAAGGAGAATTTTGGCTTGCAAGATAAGGAAGTTTAGTAGAGTATCCGTAAATTCTTTTCATACTCTACGTACCCTTTATCATTAGGAGATGATATGCTTCATCATGGTAAAGGTTGTGGGGCTGAGGTGTGGCGAGGTAACACGAAAGGTACCACCGCACAAAATACGAATAATTTAAAGGTCTCTTTCTGTACATCTGGTGCCATTACGGCCAGATGGTACGGGGAGGTTTGTTTTGTTGTGCTTGAATACTGATTTTAAGGCGAAGCTGTGTGGAAATGGCTTTGATTAAACTACAGTAAAGATGGCAAAACAATCAGGAATTATTAAGTTAAAGGGTACGATTGGAGATATTACCTTTTATAAGAGCCAGGATGGATATCTGGCTCGAGAGAAAGGTGGGGTAGACCGTGCTCGTATTATGAGTGACCCGAAGTTTCAGCGTACGCGGGAGAATGCAGCTGAATTTGGGCAGGCTGGAAAAGCGAGTAAGCTTCTTTTTGGTGCGCTGCGTCCGGTGATCCGTAGAGCTAAGGATGGCCGAGCATTTTCGCGTTTGGTTCGGGAGATGTTAAAGGTGATTCAGTCGAATCCGGTGGAGCGCCGTGGTGAACGTTCGCTGACGGGAGGTGACTTGACGTTGTTAAGAGGTTTTGATTTTAATAGGAATGCGCCTTTGTCTACCACATTTTATGCGCCCAGTACATGGGCGATAGATCGAACAGCTGGAACGGCTGTGGTGGAGGTTCCTGAATTCAATCCGATGGATCTTCTGTCCTCACCTCGGGGCACTACGCATTTTAGATTTATCTCGGCTGTTGTTGGTATAGATTTCTATACCGAGGAGTTCAGTCTAGCGCAAGAACACAGTGTGGAATTATTTTATGAAAGTGACCTTGTTCCTACTGTTACGCATAGATTTGATATTAGTGGACCTCTGTTTGAGCGCACGTGCTTTTTAGTGTTCGGGGTGGAGTTTTTGCAGGAGGTTAATGGTATGTATTATTCGCTGAACAATGGTTCTTATAACCCGTTGAACGTGGTGGTAGTCGGAACTTAATGGGATGCGTGTAGCGTTGTTGCGGAAATATGGTGCCGGGGGTACAAATGGCGAACTGTTCGTTGATAGTACTTTTGTGTGCTATACGATTGAATTACCTTGGTTGGATAATAAGCGGAGTATTTCGTGTATCCCGGAGGGGCGTTATTTGTTGGCGAAGCGGTATAGCAAGCGTTTTGCGTGGCATGTTTTGGTGCAGGATGTTCCGGGTAGGAGTGGTATTTTGTTTCATCCGGCCAATACGGCATCGAAGGAGTTGCGTGGTTGTATTGCACCGGTTACGCTTTTGTTAGGGCTGGGTAGGGGTAGCTCGTCTCGTGTTGCTTTTCGTAAGTTCCGCAAGTTGGTTTATGATGCGATCGATGCGGGGGATGAGGTTGTTTTGGTGATTGAAAAGATGGAGGTGTAGAATGAATATTGTTGATCGGGTGAGAGCGCCTAAGCCGAAGCTTTTTCGGGTGTTGCGTAGTGTTGGTTTGGCGTTGGCTGCTGTTGGTGGGGTGCTTATTACTGCTCCTGTGGCTTTGCCGGCTGCGGTGGTGACTCTTGGTGGTTATTTGACTGTTTCGGGTGCTGTTCTTTCGGCTGTTTGCCAGGTTACAGTAGATGATAATACTCAAAATAAGAAGATGAAGTAGTGTGGGTTTGTGGGGTTAGACTGGTGGGGCTTTTATTTTATGTACCTTTATGCTATTAAGATATTTAAATAGAGTTGTGGTGGCTTTGTTTGTTTATGAAAGCTCGACGTTGGTCGGGCTTTTTTTGTGTGTAGACTGGAGGTAATATTCTCTTAAAAGAAAAGGAAAAAAGAAAGTTGTCTTTTAATGGATGTTTGACCAATTAGGCAAGTTCTTTTCTGGACTTGCTGTTTGGTCTTCATCCATTATCTTTCGGCTCTTTTTTGATTTTTACTGGGGTGTTTGTTATTGCCGTTTATAGGGTAGTTGTGGATAGGTTGGGTAGGCGCTTTATTCCGGCTGGCGCCGGGGCTGCAATGAGCGTAGCGGGTTGCGGATCTCGGGCCAAGCGCTAGCGAGCCGACTGCGAGTTGAGCGAGGGTGGCGGCCCCAGGTGGTGCGTTAGCACTGGGGACGGCATATGTAGCGGGGCTTGGTTGGCGGTATTTTTGATGTGCGTTGGGTTTTACGTGTGGGGTTTGTGGTGGGTAATGTATGTTGGGTTTGCAAAAATGGTGACAACCGAAAGTGCCGCTACACAAGGTGGGCTAGGCATGGCTTGGGTGGTGTGGCTTTTGGTTTGCCTATGGACACCGCAGCGGGAGCGATCCGCAGGTGAGCTTTATTCGAGGCGTCGATGGACTGCGCTGTTTTTGCACTGAACTGAATGGAACGTAGTGGAATGGGTTTTGTGCAAAGGTAGCGGGGGACAGTGGAGACGCCTATGAGGAGGTTGACCGAGGGGGCAAGGATGGTGACAATCTGCGTAGCACCCGCAGGGCAAAGGGGCGCTCTAGCACATTTTAAGAAATTGGTTTGGGTGCTAGAGGGCCTCTTTGGATTGGCGCCATGCTTTGCTGAGGGAAACCGAGGAATGCCTTATAACCTTACCACTAATTTTCTAGGACTAGCGAGTTTACAATATGCTAAGATGTTTTTTAAAGATCTTGGAGTTGGCTTGCGTATTTCGTATAATTAGTATAGAAAAGAATTTAAGGCTAAATACTCGAATTATAATTCGCCAAATAATGATTTAGATTCGTAGCTTATAAAATACATTTTGAGTAATATTAGCTGTTATTAATAATGAGGAAATTTATATTTATTAGTTTATTCATGGTTTTGGGAATGTTGCAATCTTTTTGTCAAGAGGGTTACAAAAGTTTTAAAGTCCATGAAAATAGGTATGGAAAATACATTACTATAGGTAATGGTAATAATGCTTTGTTCGAGAAATATGAGCTTAATGATTCGGTACAAGATCCAAACATCTTCAAGACGACGTATCGCGATGAATTAGGTGTTATTTTATCACGATACTTGGCTCGTACTATGGATGGCAATAGTATTAATAAGGATCAAAATCTTTATTTAGATCTGTATTTTGATCCGAGGACGTTCACGGTGAAAGAAGTATATTTTGTATCACGGAATATTGAGCTCTGTAAAGTTATCGATATAGAACGATTGGGTGAGTTAGAGAAAGAGATTAAAAAAGATATACAAACTACAACAAACACACGGTGGATTAATGAGATTGAAACGAATAGGCAGTTAAATAATTCTGTTTTTGTTAGACATCTGATAAGTTTTAGTGTACTTCAATTGTATAGGGTACACAAGGGGGAGCTTGATAAGAAGGAGATTACTTCTTTCTAGAAAGTTTTTTTGTTTTAGATCAATTTCTATACTGAAGTAACAGACTCCAAGAGATTAGATGTCTCTTGGAGTCTGTTGTCTTTACTTTTTATATATTATTTGAAGATCTTTCTTTTTGCTTTAGTTATGCTGTAATTTTGTACATGTATTTGCTTTTCGGGAGGTAGAAGTTTTCGGATAGGCGTGATGCTTTGCTGAGGAAAACCGAGGAATCCCTATTTCCCAATTTTTAATTTCATCATTATATCGGTTTGTTCGTCATCTCCCAGTTTGAAGATGTGTTTATCAAATTCAACAAAACCATTTTTTTTGTAAAAGCTGATCGCTCTCGGGTTTTCTTCCCAAACACCTAGCCAAACGTAGTCTGCTTTTTTTTCCTTGGCGATCTCCATAGCTTTTTGATACAGGACTTGTCCGACATTTTTGCCATGATATTCTTTTAATACATAGATACGTTCTATTTCGAGGGCTTTCTCATCTTTTAATTCGGTTTGGGATTGACCGAAGTTGATTTTTAAGTAACCGATCACCTCATTTTGGAATAAGGCGAAATAGAACATAGAGGTTGAATTATTCAGTTCGTCGGTGAGCTTTTCGAAAGAAAACCCTTCTGTTAAATAATTCGCCATATTTTCCTCGGTATTACTTTCGGAAAATGTTTCAAAAAATGTTTCTTTGCCTATTTTTTGTAATTGATCGATATCGCTTAGGGATACTTGCTTTATTGTTATCTGTTCCATCAGTGCCTTGTTTTTAGATATTCCATTCGTAATTTAACCAATCCTTGTTTTCTTCTGCGCCTAATCTTTCATAGAACTTTATTCCTGCTTCGTTCCAAGGTGCTACGGTCCATTTTATCTGTTTACAATTATTCGTTTGTGCTTCTCTTTTCAATGCATTCATTAGTTGCTCGCCAATTTTTTGACCACGATAATTTTCATCGACAAAGAGTTCTTTCATGTAAATTGCAGGGCGATTTTGAGCTGTGTATGGAAGGAAGTAATAAACGAGCATCCCTGCAATCTTGTCGCCATCTTCGGCTACAATACAATAAAAATCTGGGTTTGCTTTCTTAAAGCCACTGTCTCTGACAATTTCTGGGGTGATGGCAAAGCTGTTGATGTATTTTTCGAACACAGCTAATTCTTTCATTAAATGCCAGATTTTATCGCTGTCCTTTTCTTCGGATTTTCTAATTAATATACTCATTTTCTGAAATTGTTTATTAAGGAACGGTGATGCTAGCGGACATAGTTTGGATCACTTTAGGACAATGGATCTTATTTGTAGTTAAGTGGAGCAACATATGTTCGTAATGAATATTGAGTCTAATTTCGGAAATGAATTTGATGTAAATTTTTACAAATGATAAAAAAAAGTAATTTTTTTTATTTAGGTAATTATATATTATTGTAACCTTTTTATTTTTTTAATAGATTGTTGTTTTATATCTTGTAATAAAAAACTTAAACCATGACCTTACAAGAAGCCAAAGAGTTATTAGTAAAAAATGATAATTTAGTCGGAACAACTATTGAAAATTTTTACGTTGAATATTTAGTTATAGTGCCATCAAAAGAACACAGAATACCTGAAATACTTTTTAGAAAATCTATTTTTGAAAAACATGATGATATTTTAGATAAATATGATGACTTCGACGTTTTAGCGATAGATACGGATGGTTTTGAATATAAAATAAAATCATTAAATGAGTTTATTTAAGTTATTTTTTTGGAATAAATTCATCTTTATTAACCATTAATAAATATCCTACGTGCTTCCCATGAGGGTATATTTTTCTTTTACTATTTGCCTCAATATAAGTCGTAGGAACTAAAAGTATTTCTACTCCTTTTGGTAATGACGAAATGTCTTTGTCAATTATATTATCAATTTCTTTTATAGATATAGATAGTTTTGTTATGATGTCTTCTAATTCAATCATGATTTTTAAATTTAGTTTTGATTTAAAGTTTTGTTATTAGTAATATTGGCTTTTAATTAATGTAATAGCGAACTCGTTTTAGACTACCGAACCGACCAAATTCACAGTCAATACATACACGAGCAACGAAGTTCCGCATGCCATAGGCGTGGGGTTACTTCAGTCGTGTATGCGCTCTTGGTCGGGCGTGGTAGTCGATGAGGCCCCGCGCTGTTTTTTTATTAACCTGTCGAATGGGGCTAAGACATAAATTATAGAATTTATGAGATCATTAAGGTCATTAGCCTTATCCCTGTGTATTCTGCTTGCCTCATGCGGAGGCGCTGAAAAAGCTATGCAGAAAAGAATAGACAAGTTACATATAGGTATGACAATACCTGAATTTAAGACGGTGATGAGGGAGGCTTCTACAGTATACTTAAGTGAAGACTATTCAGCATTTAAAGTAATGAAGTCACGAGTAAAGTATGGGTACGGCTATGTCTATTCAACTCGATTCTTTTATTTTCAAGATGGCAAATTATGGAGAATTGATGAAGGAGAAAGAGCTGTTGATTATCGAGTGAAAGTTGACTAATCTATTTTTCTTTTCTTTTTAAGAAAAGTTGAATTGCCATATCAAGATTCTCATCCCCACTACTTTCTTTTTTAGGTGGGGATTTTTTATTATCATCTTTTTTTGATGTTTCTTTAGTCGCTTTGATGAAAGCTCTAATTTTTACGGGATCGATATTTTTACTCATGACACCAAATCTTTATATTTCAATCTGCAGTGCATATTTTCTATAAATAGATTAATCTGTTGCTGTACGCCTAATTTACGGTAATTGTATCGAAAAGCAAACTCAAAAAAGTATTTTTGTAAATGCTTTCGGCTTGTTTTATGGTAAATGCCAATTATTGCCCGCTTACATAAAGACCAGAATCCTTCTATTGCATTTGTGCTAAATCCATGTTCACCCACATATTCTTTCCTTCCGTGATCAATAACATAATGATAGTAATAACTGTTTAGACCATTATAAGCCTTCCATTCATCGGACACGAAATTTGAACCTTTTGTAACATATTCTTTAACTATTGGCTGGATGCTTTTTGTAGAAGTGTCAGGAACTACAAAACAAGATACTCGTGAACTTTCAGCTTCCATTAATCCTAAAACAGGTGTTTTGTCTTTGAAACTTCTACCTTGCGAGTATTTTACCTTCTTATTGGCGTGTCGGTTTTTATTCTTGCCGCCTACAAATGTTTCATCGGCCATAACTGTTCCGGATAGTTCAAGAATTTCTTCATTCCCAAGAACTGTTCTGATCCGTTGCAATAAAAACCATGCGCTTTTCTGTGTTATTCCTAGGTCTTTAGATAATTGTATGGAAGATATGCCTTTTTTATGCAAAACCATATATATAGCCACAAACCAGGTTTTTAACGAAATTTTACTATTTTCAAATATAGTTCCTGTTTTTGCGGTGAATATCTTTTTACAACATGTGCATTTGTATCTTATACCGTCTTTAAAAACCCAGGCTGTATCTCCTTTACACTCTTTAAAAGGACATTCTATTACACCATCCCATCTTTGCCCAGCCAAATACTGATGACATGATTTTTCGTCAGGGAAACGATCAATCAATTGGAGCAAATTACTAAAATTTGGTACCATGATTATTAATATTAAAGGTTAAACAATATATGAATTATATGTCTAAAATATTGAGGTTAGCTTTGTATGTAATTACCTTTATTTAAATCATGCGTAAAACTGTCACGTCCTGTAGCAGTTTTGTTTCAGTTTGAAAATAAAGGTATCCGATGGGTGAGATATGTTGGAAATTGATGTTTTAGACTATATAGGTGTGTTTTTTGTCGTCGTGTTCTTTAGCTAAGAATCGGTATAGTGGATTACCTAAGGAGCAGCGTGGTGGCTACGATTTGTATGGGTACAATACTAAAAGGATACATTTCGTAGAATAACTGTGTATGGTACTGTTTGTTTGGGTCATACAAAAAAACTTGTTAGCGATGCGAGGGGCTGTATTTTAAATACCGCAGGTGATGTTATTGCTGAAACAAAGACTGATAGTAAGGGACGCTTCCGTGTTGTCTTCGATCAGAAAAAATTTTCCGGAGGGATAGAAATATATAAGGATATGGCTAATCTTCTTATTTCTAAAATTGATTTTGAGGGCACTTACAAGAATATGCGTATCAAAGCGAGGTTATTCCACGATGATTATGCATTTGTATTTTCGGATTTTCCGGATGAACATGGAGAGGAGTTACGTAGAGAAATTGATATGAAGAAGAAGAAGAAGAAGAAGAAGAAGAAGAAGAAGAAGAAGAAGAAGAAGAAGAAGAAGAAGAAGAAGAAGAAGAAGAAGAAGAAGAAGAAGAAGAAGAAGAAGAAGAAGAAAGAGATGGAAAAGGTAAAGAAAGAGGAAGAGAAATTGCAAAGGAGGCAGGAACGGAAAGATAGGAGTAGGAATTGATAGATTTTTTGTAAAAATAACAAATTATGTTTCTACGATAAAACTGCTGCAGTCCGTCGCAGTTTTGCATCTGCTAGTAAATCCTGTAGGATTGGCGTAATGCTTTACTCAAGGTGACCTTGAAATACTTTAATACCTGAATCTAGAATTGTATCTCAAGTATCCTTTTTATGGGAACGGCCGAATAATATGATGGTTTCCCTTTTTTAATAAAGCCATCTCTATCATAAAGTTCTTTCTCAACAATGCCAATAACTTCTCCAAAAGAATTAATTAAGGGACTCCCTGAATTTCCTGAGGAAGTTTTTGCAGAAAAAATAATCTTTTCTGTACCCTCGAGATAAGAGGTGATAATTCCATTAATTTCTCCTTTATGACTCATTAAGTATGCATCTTTTGCTGTTGGAATTGAAGGGTATCCCATAGTAATAACTTCTGTTAAGACAATTGATTCTTCTTGCATATCGAAAGGAGCCTTCTCTCTAAGAAACGATGGGTAGAAGTAGGGCAAATTACCAGCGTTATGTACTTCAACTAAGGCTATGTCTTCAGTAGGGTGTAAGTAGGTATTTGAATAATCTAACTTATTCTCTCCATAGAATATTTTAAAATTGTTCAACTCTTGAACATTATGTTTACATGTTGCAAAATATACTTTCGAATTTAAGTCTATTAAAAAACCAGTCCCAAGAGATTGATCTCCTGTATCGAGCATACCTTCGATAGGTAAAACGGCAGAATTGTAGTTTGAAGAAATGTACGGGAAACTAAAGATTAGGTTAGCTGCCAAGTTATAGTTAAAGGTATAAAAGCCTAGTTTGGTTATTTTGTATCTGACATAGGACGGTTTATACATTTGCGGGTCTAAGGCTGAAAACATAAAATCTTCTCGTTGAATTAGGCCCTTTTTCTCAAGGAGATCAATTACATAAGATAGCATTGGGACATTTAAACCAGTTCCTTCTGATTGAGCAGCCAGATAGATTGCAATTTCATCGCAGTTTAAACCAAATATTTCAAATCGGCGATCAATACTTTCAGGCGCTACTTTTAGTAGCCTTGGCATGACCTCTCTCTCCGTCCCCGATTCATATATCTCTCGATATTTTTTTTCATCCGAAAAAAAAAGTGCGAAAATATTGAAGGTGTTTAATGCTAGTTCTTCTAGGTCTTTATGTTTCATTTTTTCGTTGCTTTAAAAACATAATTCTACTTCATTTTATCTATAAAGGTATTTATTCCAGGCATTGTTGGTGAAGAATCCTCTTTCAGTAGACCAGTATCTGATCTGCTAAAAAGGGATTGCAAGACGATTTTACGTTCCTCTTCGTTGAATTCGCCATTTGAGATTAGCGCTAGATACATATAAGTGAGCTTTTCTCTTTCTTCTGCATCTCGTGCGAGATGGAAATTACTGAACATAAACTTCATCAGGGATCGTATAATCACGAAAAAAAGGGATACAAAGAGTATAAAGACAATGGACCATCGTATTGCCGATGTTTTATCACCACTAAAGATTGACTCTAACATGCCTTCTGGTGTTAACCAGAGCAATTGATATATAAAATACGCCAAAAGGAATGAAGAGATTATGACTCCTACAAAAATGCCGTATCCTGTGTTTCTTAATTGAATGGCTCTTTCTGACCAGTACTTTACTGGTTCTTTTAGTTTGAGTAACTCCGAATATTGATTTTCTAATGCAGTGACCTTTTCTATAGATTCTGTATGAAAGGTTTCAAAATCACCTTTGTGAGTAATCATCCATTGGCTCAATGATTCTTCGGATCGTTGTTCGAAATCATCTAGTTTAGATTTATAGTCTTGATAATCAATCGTTGTTTGTTTTATGTGTTCTGTTAGAATGTTTTCGTATTCATTCGCCGTGTTATCTATTTGCTTTCTTATAGTAAACAGTGATTTTTTTTCTGTTTCGCGACGATTAAAAATATGTGAAATATCTTTGTTTTGAAATTCATAAGCTAGAAGTACTCCCTTGATATTTTTTTTGGTATTGAATGAGACCGGGAAGGCGGTAATGTATTGGAAAGCAGAGTCAAAGGACAATGGGTCTTTCTCTAGCAGATCGGTCAGAAATGTTACCTCGGGCGAGTCAAAGGTGAAAATTTGACTTGAAGGTGTTAAAAATTGATTTAAATGTGAAAACTCACTTTTAATACCAGTTTCTGTGATGAGTTTTGCCTCAATACTCGTTAATAGACGATCGAGTTGAGGTAGAGCATTATTAAAAAAGATTTTACTTATTTTCAGACTGTTGTTTGTACTGCTTTCACTTATTAATTCCCATTGATCCTTTTGTTCTTTAATAAACTTGTAAAGGTTAAATAATCCCTTAAACGTGTGTAAATCGTTTGTTGAGGGAAAAGAAATTTTGAACTGATGTTGGTTTAATACTTCTGTAATTTCAGAATTTGAAATTATTCTTCGGACTTCATTTAGGTTCATTGTTATTGGTTTTTTACTCTAAGCCGAGATTGGAGAGTTTAGGTTTTGGATTGAAAGTGATGTCTTATATGTGGTCAAATAGTATGTATATTTCCTTTATCGAAATTACATAATCTCTCCATGTAAAAATACCATGTATGGCTAGGTCTTAATCTTTTTTACTAGTAAGAATTATTCTTTTTTATTCATAAGCTTTTCCAAATATTCGACCTTGGTTTTCTCTGCATCAAGCAGACGTTCGTATAGTTCGATAATTTTATCTGCTGTGTTGAATGTAGGGAAGTAATTTACTGAGCTTGCTACAAGTGTGGAATTATCACTGCTGGTGTTGTTATATGTATTGTTTATTATATTAAAAACAGCTTCTTCACTGAAGTTTTCTATTGCTTCGGGTGTTACGCCTAAAATGTGTGCAACCTGGATCAATAAATCGGTTTCAATAGCTGGATGCTTTTCTATGTTTGATACGGTTTGTTGGCTTACTCCAAGTTCTGATGCTAATGCTTCTTGTTTCATACCGCGCAGTTCGCGGATGCGACTAATCTTTCTTCCAATATGATTTGTTGTATTCATGATACCGATTTTTATTGCTGTCGTTAAGATACAAATTTTATTGTTTGTGGCTGGAAAGAAATTTATTGTTTGTGAAATACTTGTTAGATTGGTTTTATACCATGGGTTTTGGTTCGATACGTGTTTTTTGTTTCGTTTATTTGTTTAAACCAAAAAAGAAAAGGATATGTGGGTACGGGTAAACTTAAATTTTCATGATGATTTCTTGTTGACGTGTGATACGATGCATGTGGATGTAAGGGATGCAATAAAGTGTTATACGGATAATGTAAAGTTGTTTGAGGTGTCGGATATTGAGGGTATGTGCGCGAAGTTTAAGGCTACGCGCATTTTCTTTTGTGTGTATGTGCCTTGGTGCTTGGCGTTGGATGGTGGTGCTGTTGATCTGCGGAATCGGGCGCTTGTTGTTTCGGCTATTGGGGAAATCCAAAGGCGACGGATGGAGGGGGATTTGGTGTTGGATTCGCAGGCTTATCGGTATGTGGTGGATCGCTTGTTTTTTGATCTAGGTTTAGGTTTAGGTTTAGGTTCGGGTTTAGATAGTGGTTTGAGGTCAGAAAGAGGTGTGGTTTAGGTATGGGGTATAGGAAATTGTTGTTGGATGTGCCTGCTGATTTTTTGATTCTTTGTGAGGTGACGGGGTTTTCGCCAGAGCATGCGATTCAGTATTTTATTGATCATGTGTCTTATCCGAAATTGTTGAGTTTATATCCGGTGGATCCTTATGGGGCGGTGACGGCTTTGGTTTATGGTTATGGTAAGCGAAGGGTTAGGAAGGTGGATCGTGATTTTGGGTCTTCTTTGCAGTGCTGTGCGTTTGATCTTGACTTTAAGCGGCTTAGGGGTGCTGGGGGGAAGAAGGTAGCGGCTGAGCTTGAGGTGCTTGCGCGTATGCGCTTAAAGGAATACTTGATTGATTATTTGAGTGCTGTAAGAGCTTCACGAGAGTAACAGAGTATCCGCTATAAGAGCCCCGCGAGAGGAGTAACGTAAACGCAGGAAGGGACTAGACTTTAGAGTTCTTTTATAGTTTATATGTGGATCCCTAGGTACTGGAAGATTTTATATGTTTCTGCTTTTGCTGTTTCGGGTTGTTGGATATTGAAATCGCCGAGCTGCATGGCGTTGTTGTTTGCTTGCTTTTGGTAGGGTTTTAATCGTTGGTAGATATTGAGTTTGTTGTTTTTAAAGTACTCTTCTGTCTTTTTGTATTTGGGCAGTATGTTGGATGTTTTTAGGAGTGATTCGACGGGTTTGCACTTTTCGTAGTATTTCCCGGTGGTTTTATCATGAAGCAGGAACCAGAATTCTAAACAGGGCGTATTGACGAGAATCGTGACGTTTCCGAGTTGCTGGGCTTGGTGGAAGTATTGTTTCACTTCATCGAATTTTTTCTGTTTGCTGGGGGATTCTTTGCTTTCTTTGATGACGGTGTCAAAATCCATCAGCCATATTACTTGGTTGTATATCTTTGCTTTTTCGCAAACGGTCTGGAATTGTTTTTGGAGGCCTTGCTTTGTGGGTAGTTCGGGCTTTATGTTCAGGGATTGGCCGAGCTTTTCGGTGTCGCGCAGCATTTGTAGGTACCATACTTCGGTTTCGCCGTCGACGATTATAGATATTGTCTTATTTCCTGTTCCTCTTCTTTTTCTATTTTCTCTAGCCATTTCAATCTGTTGTTATGTGGTAATCTTGAATGATGGGGTTGGCGCCTAATTTTCCTGTTTTGTATGCATTATAGATGGATCCTGTGTCTTTTCTTATGATGGATGAATCGAAGTCGGCCAGTGAATATAGGTCTGTGCTGCCGTCGTCTTTTTTATCGGTGAACCAGATGGCGTCGTGGCGTATGATATCGCGCTCCATTAATAGTTCGCGGTAGTGTGTTGTGGCAATCAATTGCGAGTGCTTTACGTTGGCGAGGAATACGAGGAGAAAGTGCTTGGTGAGGTCGGGGTGTAGGGACGATTCTAGCTCGTCGATAGCACATATGTGTTGTTGCCTTATCATGAGGTCTAGGATGCCGCTGAACTGGTAGTAGCGCTGTGTGCCTTGGGATTCTTGGTCGTATATTATTTCATAGGATTGATCTGCTGGGGCTTGGGGAATGCTGTGTTTAAACCATATTTCTTTTGCTGGCTGTTTGCCGAGTGATTGCGTTAACGGTGAATGAAGGTTGTTGGTGTTGAATGTTTGTTCGTATCCTTCGCCTAGTTGCAGGTTTTTGTTTTTTAAGGTAATATCACTGATCTTGAAATCTGCCTTTTGTAGGTAGGTTAGCATACTTTCTTTTTGGATTTCTTGGTTTTCGATCTTTGCGGATATAAAACCTAAGAGGTCTGTCCTTGGGGTGATAAGGGGCATGAGTACTTCTTTGAACCAGGTTGTGGCTTCGCGGAGTTCGTGTGCATCGATATTGGTTTTTAGAAAGCCTCCGAGGACGGTATTGTTCCAGAGGGTGTTTGCTTCAAGGATCTCTTTGTGGTTTTTGTTTATCCTGATGCGGGACCCGAAGGTGATGGTGGATAGTTGCTTTTGGGTGTCTGTTGTGCGGTGAAAGACGGTGGATTTCTTAGCGGATGCGAAATAGAACAGCTTTTCGTCTACGATGGCTTTGTTGTTTAGCTCAAGGGTGTATTCGTAGCGCACTTGGTTTTGTATGAATTCGAGTGCAAACTTGGTGTTTGCATGTTGTGTTGTTGGCGAGAATAGAAAAGGGGTTACTTGGAGTGCGTCGCTTTTCTTGTCTGCGGGTTCTAGTACGAGGTCTCGGAGTAGGTCTAGTGCTTTGAGTATGGTCGTTTTTCCGGATCCATTGGGTCCATAGATGAGTCCGATCTTTAGGAGCTTGGTTCCGGGGATTGGCTCGGTGAGATAGTAGTTGCTTAGCTCTTTCGCATTGGATGGCTCGAAAGTGAGTGTGATGTTGTCATTTACACTTTTGTAGTTCTGAATGGAAAAATTGACTATCATATTCTTATTTTTTGTAACTGAATTACAAATATAACGAAAATATGTTTGTGTTTTTCTATTGTGTTGATTTGTTGGGATATACATGTGTTGTGTTTTTAGTTCATCTTCTTTTATCAGTTACTTCTTTATCGAACCCTATGAGGTTCACCATTTGTCGGAGCCTGGATCGAAGCCTATTGCCATAGGCTTGTTCGAGCTCGGTGGCGGATAGGTTGGTGGTGATGTGGGTTTGGAGGTTGTGGGTTATGTAGAGGTCGTATCGGGATAGGAGTATTTCGGCCATGACGTTACATTCGTTTCCATAGTATTTGATGTTGTTTTCTGTTCCGAGGTCGTCGAAGCAGTATATTTTGCGGTTTTGGCTTTGGTAGAGGTGCCCGCGGGAGTAGCGATGGATGATGTCGTATCCTTCTTTGATGAATTCGAAGGTGATATCGCGTACGCTTTTGATGATGTAGCGGTTGTTTGGTGTGGTGAGGAAGCGCATGATGTTGAAGAGGGCTGTTTTGCCGCACCCGATGGGGCCGGTGAGCATGATTCCTTTTTTGGGATCGATGTTTTCTTGTATGCATGTTTTTTCATCTTGGAGGAAGTATGCGGCGAGTTGCCGGATGATGGGCATATCGTGCTCGGTGAGTGCAAAGGATTTGCCGTAGGTGGCTTGTCCTTGTGTTTTTATGTATTGGAATATTTTGGGGTAGTCATAGTGGTTCGTCATAGTTTTTGTGTGTTGTGGCGGAGAGGTGCTGTGGTCTCTTCGGGGTTTCATTTTTTGTGTTGCTGTTGGCGTTGTATGTGATGCTGTTCGTTATCCAGTTTCGGGCAGATGCGTTCCAATTTTTCATGGGGCTTTTGCCGCCTACGAGCCATCCGTTTGCGGTGTAGTGGTTTATGAATTTGTGTGCTTCGAGGATGGTGCTTTTTTGCTCGATGAAAAATTCTTCCACATGGTGGGGCTGCGGGGGGATTGTCTTTTCTTTTTTGGCGGAACTTTTTTCTTTTTGGGCTTTGCTTTTGATGTTTTGCACCTGACTATTTTTTGATTCGAAATCTCGTGCGTTTTTTTTGAGCGCGCGAAGTCTGATATTATTCATAATAATATTAGACTTATATAGTTTGTTAAAAGGCTCGTTTATTGGTCTTGTGTTTATTTCTTGTACCTGTCTGGTTATTGGTTTTGTTTTGGCCTTTTTTGGCCGGTTGGGATAGAAGATTATGGTGCTTCCTTTGTATGGATTGTAGGACGGTTGATAGTCTATGTATCCGTTGTTGTGGAGGTAGGTCATTGTTTTGTGGTATGTTGCTTTGGAGCTGATTTTGGCGAGCTGCATGGCTTGCTGTCGGGTGATCTGCAGCTGCTGCACAAAACGGGCTTGGTTCCATAGTTGGAAGAGTGCCATAAAGAGGCTTATGGTGGTTGCGGAGCAGGTTGGATCGGCTTGTGCTTTGTCGAAGAATTGGGTTAGTTTTTGGATGTAGTTCATGGTGCCTGGTTTTTGGATCCTTGTTTTAGGATGTTCTCGATTTCTTGCAGGGGGTAGTATATGGTGGTGCCGATGCGGGTGTAGGGTATGGTGCCGTTGATGCGCAGATTTTGGAGGGTTCCCTGGGATATTTGGAGCATTTTGATGACTTCGCGGGTGCGGATCCACTTTTTTTGTGGCGTGTTATTTTCGCTCTGCATGATTTGTTTTAGTTCGGTGAGTAGTTCGCGCTTGAAGTTGCGGAGGTCTTCTTGGGTTATGATTTCTATTGCCATGTTTATTTGGTATTGGTGTTTTTTAAAGGTGGTTATTAATTGTTGTCTTTTTTACCAAGTTGGTACCAAGTTGGTAAAGATTTTTAGGGGAAAAGTTCGTTTGTGGTGTCCTGCATTCGTTTTATGAGTGCGTCTTTTATGGTGTCTAGGAACTTTGTGTTGTTGATCTTGCGCGCTCGGATGTCGTAGAAGGTGCGGTTGTAGTCGCCTAGGTCTATGTGGAATATAGTTTGGAATAGTTTTGCTATTTCTGTGATGTCTGTTTTGCCGTTGTTGTATACGCCTGCAGCTTGTAGGGCGTAGATGAGTTCGATGAGATCGGTTTTGGACATGGTCCACTGGAGGTTCTGGAGGTTTTGGAGGTTGGCGGGGATTGTTTGTTTTTTTGCGAGGCTTTTGATCTTGTTTTTCAGGTAGTTTCGGAGCATGTCGTGTGCTTCTATCTGTGCGAATAGTTGGGTGTATGGTGTGTTTGTTCGGCTATCTACGATGTTGTTTTCGTGGGGTATGAGGATGTCTTGTTGCTGCCGGGTGAATAGGTAGACATCGCGATAGATTAATGTGGATTTATAATAATCGTAGTTTTCTTGTTGTTTTTGTATCCACTTTTTGGTGTTGTGGAGTTCTTGTAGGTAGTATTGTTTTACTTTTTTGTGTGATAGTGGTGGTTTCTTGAACTCGATGACTTGTCGCTGTTTGTAGTAAAAGAGGATGGATAGGAGGTGTGCTTTGATGTATTTGAAGTAGAATATCTCGTCTTCGGTGGATATTTGATGGGCTTGTGCAAATTGTTCTCTAACGGTTTGCAATACTTGGGCTATGTATTGGTTTACGTGCTGTGTGAGTGTGGTGTAATCGTGTGCGAATGTTTTTTCGAGCTGTATGATGTGTGCTGTGGCGCTCTCGCGGATGTTTATGAATGATTTCTGCATAATTGGTTTGTTTAATTATTGGAAATCTTCTTAAGATAGTATAATGGCGTGCAAAATGCTTTATAGTAGGTTGTTGTGTGTTTTTTGCGCTGTAGCTTTTGTTGGCTACCTTATTATGTTATTTGTGGTATCTTGATCTAGCCCCAGATAGTGACATACCTCGGTGGTTGTGAGGAGTTGATGGGGTTGTTTGTTTAGTTTTTTCTTTATGGTGTGGTATATGCGTAGGCTTTGCCGGTAGCTTTTACCGGTGAGCCGAGCTATGTCTTTTGGGTATATGCATATTCTTTTCATTTCTAGTTGATTGTTTGCTTACAATTTACGTATTTATTTATGTGCAACCAGTGTCTATTGTTTACACTTTCGGCCATTTGGTATGTTGAGCATGTAGCGTTTGGTTGCCCAATATGCATTTGGTTAACTTTATTGTGCTTCGAGAATGGGTATTATCAACTTTGAAAAGTGCTGCGATGATCGTCTTTTTAATTGTTTGTTTTTCTGTTTGTCTTTCCTGTTTCTTTTAATATTTTCTTTAAGTTTTCCATGTCGTTTGAGACTTTGCGGTCTGTTATCTTGGCGTAGTGCTGGGTGGTCTTTATGCTTTTATGGCCAAGCATCTTGGATACACTTTCTATCGGTACTCCATTGGATAGGGTGACGGTGGTGGCGAAGGTGTGGCGTGCGCAATGGAAGGTGAGGATTTTGTTGATGCCACAGAGGTCAGCAATTTCTTTGAGGTAGGCGTTCATTTTTTGGTTGCTGAGAATGGGGAGCAGCGTGTTTTCGTGATTGCCTTTTGGATGGTCTTGGTATTTGTACAAGATGTTTTGTGCGACTTCTAACAGTGGGATGTTGGAGGGGGCGTCTGTTTTTTGTCTGTGTGTGTTTATCCAGTTTTGGCCATCGATGCCTTTGACTATGTTTTTGGTGGTTAGTTGTTTGATGTCTATGTAGGCTAGTCCGGTGTAGCAGGCGAATAGGAAGATGTCGCGTACGAGTGTTAGTCGTTCGTTGATTAGGATCTTGGCTGTAAGTTGGTCTAGCTCTTCTTGGTTGAGGAGGGTTTTCTCTATTTGGATGAACTTGGATTTGTAGTTGATGAATGGATCGGTGGTGATCCATCCGTTGGCTAGGCATATGCGGATTATTTTTTTGAAGTTTTTGATGTATTTCATTACGGTGTTGTTCGCGCACTTGTGCTCGGTGCGGAGGTAGAAATCGAGATCGTTGATGAAGATGTTGTCTATTTCTAGTATGTCTAAGTCGTCTTTTTGGTATTTCCAGTTGAGGAATTTTTGTATATGGGCTAAGGTGGTTTCGTATCGGGTGTGGGTGGCTTTGGCGTAGTCTATGCCTATTAGCTCTTTTACTTTGTCGTTGTGGTTCTGAAAGATGGGTATGATGGTGCGTGCTTTTTCCTTTTTTCCGGAATAGGCTTCTTTGAAGTTGCTTAGGGTGAGGGTGGTTCCTTGGTACTGGAGCTGTAGCTCGGTTTGATTGATTTTTAAACGGATGGCGTCGAGGTAGCTGTTTAGTGTTCTGGCTTCTTCGGTGTTTCCTTTTGCTCGCATGCCGCGCTGATCCCATTTTTTGGGGTCTACGTACTTTTTGGTGGTGAATTCTAGGCGTTCGCCGTTGATGGTAATTCTGGCATAAATGGGTAGCATTCCTGCTTTGTTGGGGCGTGTGGCTTTGAGGTACATGCGAAGGGTGAGGTTCGCTTTCATAGTCGTGGTGTTTTTACGTTCCTTTAATTTGCTTCTTTTAGTGCTCTAAATCAAGATGTTCGAATCTTGTTCTTGTTTGGTAACTGTCTTGTAGTCATGTTTTTATGGCCTTTATCGAGACCAAATTTTGAATATTTTTTGGTCTCGATTTGGTCTCGCTGCAAATGTGAATTATGGAATGATCGGGGGGCTTTAAAACGAGAAAACCCTATAAACAGTGCTGTTTATAGGGTTTTGGTACGGTTTGTACCTCAAAATGTGGAGCCGGAGGGAGTCGAACCCTCGTCCAAACATAGTATGATTTACGCTTTCTACATGCTTAGCTTCTCTTTAATTGTCGAGAGAGGGAAGGTGAGTCGCTTACCTATACCGTACTCCGTATTTGCTGTTTCTCGCCTCGGCTTAGCAAAATCACCGCGACCAGTTCTATTGTTCGATGCCCCGAATGTTAGACCAAAGAACAGGATCTAACGGGACAAATAGCTATGTTAAGTCTAACTTAAGCAGCTAAGGCGTAGTTTTCTTCGCCAGTTGTAAAGTTGAAAGTTCAGATTTAAGTGCTCTTCTTACAACGCACTGCATGCTTACATAACCATCGCTATCCTGTCAAATCCAGTCGACCCCATTATGTAAATGTAGGCTACAAATATACGAAATATATAATCAAAAATAGCCTGTTAATACGAAAAAGCCCTATAATATTATTTGAGTAACATTGCTTCCCTATGGTTTAGCAACGCATGTAGCTTAGGTGCGCCTTTGGCAAGTAAGGCTTCATGATGTGGCGCTGGAACCATAATTTTATAATTACGGCCCTTTACCTCCAAGAAAAATAACGCACCATGTGCCTTTTGAGATTCATCAATCAAGAGCGTATACTTCGCCGCTAATTCATCCAACCTTTTCTCCTCCGTCAACGATTTGATTAACTGCTGCATCACCTAAAAAACTTCCTCCGTATTATCTCCTTCATGCAAGATTAACGTAGCCGTATTTGTGTGTACCGTCAGCCTATTACTGATACTAGAAACAAATAAACGATTTAAGAACGTACGGTTGCGTTTCACAACACATAGAAGGTCAACCTTATGGGCAGCAATATACTTATTAAGTGTATTCTCAATGCTCTCATCGAAATCCAAGAAAACAAACTCAAGTTCGTAATCTTTAAAAATGTTCTCCCAATGATCAGCCACACCAATGATATCTACATCATTATTCTTATTGACATTGACACACTTCACCTTAACACCAAACTTCTTCGCAAGTTCTAGGATTTCTCTCAATGCTGCTTCATCTTTTTGGCGGAACAACGTTGTGAAGACAATCTCTTTAATACCTTGATAAGACGCCTCCCGCGGAACGGATAACACCGGTACCTTTACACCACGGATAACCCCAATCGTGTTCGAACCGAAAATTTTATCAATAATACCTGTTGCACGATTCGTACCCATAACAACCAAATGGATACCCTCTTTTTCGATAATCGTTTGTGCGTTGGAAACTACAGTACCTTCTTCAAACAAAAAGGTTAAGGGAATATCAGATCTATTCTGCTTATGCGCCATATCACGCAATTGCGCAGTGTATTTTTTAAAGCTCTCGAAACGATGCAACTCATAATTTTCATAGACCTCAGGAACCATTTCTGGTTGGCCCGCATGCGTTGCTGATAAAACAGGCTGCATATAGGTATTCATCACATATATTTCTGCGTCCATCTCCTTCGCTAAGCTTAATGCATATAAAAAAGCATTGTTAGCAGCGTCTGAAAAGTCGGTAGGGAATAATATCTTTCTCATGACTCATTCGATTTTTGATTATCCTAATTTAATGCTTTTATTTTGTTTAAACAAGTTTTTATAGAACCCCAATACGCTTTTTTCTTCGCGTGTAGCGTTTGTAAATGCGTATTCGTTTATAGTAATAAAGTAAGGCTTAAAGCATGCGAAAAAATTAATCCGCTGTTCTGATAATAGAAGATTATTTAAGTAATTTGGCAATCTGAACAGACGATTTAAGTGAAGAGTATAAAACAGTATTTCAAAAGAGACAAGCCATTTTCGCTGCGCGAAGCTTTGGATGACTGTCTTTTGGCTAATACTGAGCGTGGTAAAGCCTTCCTGTATAAGAAGTATTATGGTTATGTGATGGCGGTAGTTTTGCGTTACATCGCGCAAGAGATGGATGCAGAAGAAGCTGTAAACGAAACTTTTGTGAAGGTTTTTCGGAAACTTGAAAGTTTTGAACGACACCCCGACGAAGAGATTCTAGAAAAGACATTTAAGTCTTGGATGGCACGAATAGCTGTAAATACATCAATCGATCTTTTACGTACAAAAAAGCAAACCAATCTTTTTGAAGATAACGACGAAGAGAATGTGATGTCGCAAGCTGTTATGGTAACCGATCGGTTAGCGGTAGAGGACATCCTAAAGCTATTAAATCAGATACCAGATGTGCAACGCTCGATTTTCAATTTGTTTGAAATCGAGGGCTATACACATGAAGAAATAGGGAAGATGTTGGATATTCCGGAGAGTACGTCGCGGACGTACCTCACCAGGGCCAAGCAGCGTTTGCGGAAGTTGTATGTAGAAGAATTTGGGGCATTACGTAATAGTAATCCTTAACTAAAGAGTAAGATGAAGGATAAAAATAACAAGGAATTAATCGACGTTGTCAGAGAGCAGCTTAAAGCTTTCGAGGAAACTCCATATAAACAAGGAGCCTGGGAAAGCTATAAAGCGACGTATGAGTCGGCAGGGAAGACCAGAAGGCTTACGGGCTGGTATTGGGCTTCTGCAGCGGCAGTCGTTGCTATGGGCATCGGCTTATTTATCTCCCAACGACAAACGGTTGATATTCCTGTTCAACAGGTTGTGCATACAGATCAAAGATCTACTGCTTCGCCGGCAGAGCGTGGTTTGGGCAATTCGTCCGATGCTGCAACCGAACTTCCTCTTATGAATACGAATGAAAGTGAAGAGCTTGCTCGAGTAGAAAGTGGAGATGCACATAATGCGGCCGTTTCATTGCCAAATACTTTCGCGCAACGTGCGCAGATTGCGGTGCAACAGATTCTCTCTTCAATTACCCCAGAGACAGCGGCGAACGTTCAGGCATCACAACTTGCGCATACGCATATAGCGGTGGGACGCCCCGTACTTCGAGATGTTCACGATGGCGATCCGCAGGTTGCAGATGTTGACCTGGGAATGGGATTTGCACTAGCGCAACAAGATGCCAGTTCAAGTTTTAAAAAGGAGAATCAAGCCCTTGATTTGGCGCCTAAAAAGATGCGTATCCTATCTAAAATGGAACTTGGTGCCTTCTTGAGTCCAAGTACAACAGATAGTAAAATAGATTTAGGCGGTGGTTTGATATTAGGGTATCAATTGAATGATAAGCTGACACTTCGTACCGGCGCTTCTTTCAATCAATATGAGGTGGGTATTTTACCTTCGGGAATGTATGGGAAAGAACAAGTACAAAATTCACCTGTCGTCGGTCAGGCTTCAAAAGATATGCCATACAAAACCTATGCAACATTGCCTAATATCAATGCCGTAACAGGAAAAGTACAGACATTGGATATCCCGTTGGAATTGCAATACAAGATGGGGAAACAGTTTTATACAAGTGTTGGAGTATCCTATGCTGCTGTTTTATCGCAGGAACGCTTCAATCACTATCAAGAAAATGCAGATCCATTGATGTTTTCGTCAACCTCAAACACAGAACGTCCGACGAATGAAGATGTAAAAGTTGTCGAAAGAAAGGTGCAATCGGTGGATAATAATGTGGATCCAAATGGGTTTGCCGGATTTGTGAACTTCTCTATCGGTAAGAAAACAAACCTTTCGAAGGCATTGAAGCTTTCTATTGAGCCTTACGTGAAAATCCCTGTCGGCCAGTTTAAACGAGCCGACATGAATTATACAAACGGTGGGATAAAAGTGATTACAACCTTCTAGGACTAGATTTGATCCACCCGGACCCATCCCATTCCAGCTGCTATGGCACCTTGAACTCCCGGGTCGCCGTCTTCAAATACCAAGCACTCAGTTGGATCAACTCCTAGGTTTTTCGCCGCAAGTAGAAAGGGTTGCGGAGAAGGTTTACCTAGTGGAGTATCACCTGCACAAACCAATGTTTCAAATTTATCGGTAAGTCCAATTACATCCAGTGTGATAGCCAAGGTTGAACGGGACCCACCCGAAACAATTCCAATTTTTTTCTTTCCGATATTCGATAATAAATGCGCCAATACATAATCGACTGGTTGGGTATCATGAATAAAACGTTCTATAAAGATGGCTGATTTTCGTTTTGCAAACGTATGGATGTCAAAAATAGTTTGATATCGTGTGGAGATTTCCTGCGCAACATCAATGGTGGGCCATCCTGCCAGCTCCTCCACAATATTAGGATCTAATTTAACCCCGTATTCTTCTGCAACGGCAACGTATGCCGCTTTGTGTGCGTGCATATTGTCAGCTAGCGTGCCGTCCACATCATAGAGCAAAGCCGTATAGTTAGCTGACTTCTCTTCCAGCGTTTTGTATTTTTCTAACGAAATAGTGTTCATGCTGCAAACATAATAAAACCATATTAAAGTTGGGGCCATCGAGAATAAGGCGTAACGCCTCGGTATTTGTAACTTTAATGTGAGAATCTATCTTTTTTATGCCCCCGCTGTAACAATTGTTTGAGCAACTCCGTTATAGTTTCAAATTTCATAATTTAGGTTGATAATTGGTTAGTATGAACACCTGGAGCTCCCCGCTCTGGGTGTTTCTTTTTTTGTTGCGTATAAAACCAAATTTAGGTATGTTTGCTTACCTAAATTTAAAACTTAACAAACAGCTTTATTAACTTATTTTGTAGTGTTCAAACAAAACATCACCTGTTCGATCTATTTTCGACATGTCACTGTTTATGTTTGGAGGCTCATCACTAATCTTTTTATGTTGTAATGAACAAAACAAGACGGAATTTTTTAAGACAGCTGACTGTTGCGGCGTCGGTATCGACTTTGCCTGTTAGTTTAACGGCAAGTCCATTTATTCGAAGCTCCTCGTCTGATGAGGGGAGTTTTTCATTTGTTGTTGAGCCTTATTTGCAAAATCTTCAGCAAGATGAAGTAACGATCTTTACCGTGGTAAATCGGAAGGCGTTCACGTGGGTAGAACGTATGGATGAAAACCAAAAGGTAGAACGTTTTTATGAAGTACATGAGGGGCTTCGCCATGCAAATGACGTGCTATCACGAATTACTTTAAAAGGACTGAAGCCGAACACGCAATATACCTACCGGGTTTGCTCCAAAGAAATAACCAAATTTGATCCCTATAAGATTGTCTATGGGGCGGAGATAAAAACAGCCGACCGTCAATTTAAAACGCTTGATACAAAGCTTCAAGATACAGTCTCTTGTTGTGTCTTTAATGATGTGCATGAAGATACAGCGACTTACGCCGACCTTTTAGCCTTGGTGAATAAAAACACATTGGATTTTGTGGTCAACAATGGGGATGCTGTCCATCATCTATCCACAGCAGACGATTATAGCAAAAAGGCATTGGCTCCCTTATCAAAAGCCCTTGAAGGACGTATTCCAATGATAATAAATCGGGGTAACCATGAAACAAGAGGTGGATATGCATTTGACTATAATAAATACGTAAAGCATGATTCGGGACATTATTACCACAGTTTTGCTTCAGGGAATGTGTACTGGATATTTTTAGATACGGGAGAGGATAAGCCCGATGACCATGAGGTCTATGCCGGATTGTCTGATTACGATGCCTATCGCGAGGAGCAAGCCATTTGGTTGACGAAGGTGATGGCTAGTAAGGCCTACAAAAAAGCGAAGTTTAAGGTTGTTGTAATGCATATTCCGACTTATCACTCCGATGAGTGGCATGGGACTGTACATTGTCGCAACCAGTTCTCACCGCTTTTTGATAAGAATGGAGTTGACTTAGTTGTAGCCGGGCATAGCCATCAACACGGACATTATCCGCCAGATAAGGATCATAAATATACGCTGTTGATCGGCGGTGGACCAAAAAAAGGAAATCGTACTTTGGTGACTATTGAAGGAAAAGGAAATGACTTAACCTATAAGATGTTGGGCGATGACGGGCGTATTATTGCCGAAAAGAAATTGACGAAATAACCGCCAGCCCGGTTTTGTGTAGCAGGTCGATAAGACAAACACAAGACCGGGCTGTTTGTAACTCCGGAGTTTGTGTGGATAAAACAGGCGTATATTTTATTAACTTTGCTAGTAAGTAGAAAAGGGAAGATACATGTATATTATTTTTGACACGGAAACGACGGGTTTACCAAAACGTTGGGATGCACCTATTACCGATACCGATAATTGGCCGAGGTGTATTCAAATTGCTTGGCAGCTACATGATGAGATGGGGCGATTGGTGGAGCATCAGGATTACCTGATAAAACCCGATGGTTTTAATATCCCCTACGATTCCGAAAAAATTCATGGTATTTCTACCGAGCTAGCGGAACAAGATGGCGTGCCTCTGATGGATGTTCTGGTGAAGTTTAATGAAGCTTTGGCAAAAGCCAAATTTGTTGTTGGACAGAACTTGGGATTCGATATCAATATCATGGGGTGCGAGTTTTATCGTTATGGAGTTGATTCAAAGATGGCAAGCATGCCGCTCTTGGATACCTGTACCGAAGTTACAGCAGACCTTTTGAAACTTCCTGGAGGACGGGGAGGACGCTTCAAATTGCCTAATCTAACGGAGTTACACGCCTACCTATTCGGTGTTCCTTTTGCGGAGGCGCATAATGCGACCGCCGACGTGGAGGCAACTACGCGTTGTTTTTTTGAATTGGTACGTCGCGAAGTATTCACGCCTGAAGAACTACAAGTTGACACGGGTTATTTTGTAGACTTTAAACAAAATAACCCAGATTTAATTCCAACGGCTGGCCTAAAGCATATCAACTTAAAGGCCGCGTCGGACGCTATCCGAAATAAAAGTAAGTCTGGTAGTACAACGGTTGAGGTTGACGAATCCTTACTTCAAGCACTTAAAGATGCAGAGTTCGTGCATCTCCATAACCACTCCCAGTTTTCAGTTTTACAATCAACGATTTCCATCCCTTCCTTGGTGGGGGCGGCGGCTAAACAAAATATGGTCGCTGTCGCGTTAACCGACCATGGAAATATGATGGGAGCGTTCCACTTCGTGAGCAATGCGCTGAACTATAACAAAGATATTGAAGCGAAGAATGCCGATGCCATGGAGAAGGGTGAACAGCCTGTTGGGCGGATTATAAAGCCTATTGTAGGAGGGGAGTTCTATGTCTGTGAAGATCATACCGATAAAACACGGAAAGATAATGGGTACCAGATGGTCTTTTTAGCGAAGAATAAGGAAGGGTATCATAACCTCGCCAAGATGGCCTCTGTCGCTTACACTAAAGGATTTTATTATGTGCCTCGTATTGATCGATCGGTTGTCGAGCAGTATAAAGAAAACCTTATTGTTCTTTCCGGTAACTTGCAAGGAGAGGTGCCGAGTAAAGTCTTGAATATTGGTGAAGCACAGGCGGAGGAAGCTCTTCTTTGGTGGAAAGATACTTTTGGTTCTGATTTTTACATCGAAGTGATGCGTCACGGGCAAGAAGATGAGAACCGTGTCAATGAAACGTTGATTCAGCTAGCGCATAAGCATGAGGTGAAACTTATTGCTACAAATAACACTTATTACGTCAATAAGGTAGATGCCCATGCGCACGATATCCTACTGTGTGTGAAGGATGGTGAAAAATTAAGTACACCTAAAGGGAGGGGACGAGGATTTCGCTTCGGTTTACCTAACCAAGAGTATTATTTCAAGTCGGCAGACGAAATGAAAAAGGTGTTCGCTGATTTGCCGGAAGCGATCATCAACATCCAAGAGGTACTGGATAAGATTGATATTTACTCCTTAAACAGGGACGTCTTACTTCCAAAATTCGAAATTCCAGATGAGTTTATTCATCAGGAGGATGATGAAGATGGAGGAAAGCGTGGTGAGAACGCTTTTTTAAGACATCTTACCTATGAAGGAGCGAGGAAACGATACGATGAGATTGATGAGATCGTAACCGAGCGGTTAGATTTTGAGCTTGCTACTATTGAGCGTACGGGGTATCCGGGCTACTTTCTAATTGTACAAGATTTCATCGCAAAAGCGCGTGAAATGGGGGTATCTGTTGGACCTGGTCGTGGTTCTGCAGCTGGATCAGCTGTAGCCTATTGTTTGGGAATTACTAATCTTGACCCCATTAAATATGACTTGCTATTTGAGCGTTTCTTAAATCCCGATCGGGTTTCGATGCCCGATATTGACGTGGATTTTGACGACGAAGGTCGTGGACGGGTCATGCAATATGTAATTGATAAGTATGGTGCTTCCCAAGTGGCGCAAATCATCACTTACGGTACGATGGCGGCCAAGTCCTCCATTAAGGATACTGCACGGGTACTTGATCTTCCGCTCCAGGAAGCGAATGATATTGCCAAACTAATTCCGAATTTAAAGCTAAGTAAGATTTTCTCACTCGATGAAAAGTCGTTAAAAGAAGTGTTGCGGAGTGAGGAAATTGAAGCCGTTAACCGGTTGAAGTCTTTAGCAGATGGTGCGGGACTCGAAGCCGAGACTATTAAGCAGGCTCGTGTGCTGGAAGGATCCATGCGTAATACAGGTGTCCACGCCTGCGGGGTTATTATTACACCCGACGATATAACGAACTTCGTTCCGGTCTCTTTAGCAAAAGATTCAGAACTCTTTGTTACACAGTTTGATAACTCGGTGGTAGAGAGTGCGGGATTGCTGAAAATGGACTTTTTGGGATTAAAGACCCTAACCCTGATCAAGGATACCGTAGTAAATGTTAGGCTTCGACATGGAATTGAATTAGATCCGGATAATTTCCCTATTGATGACGAGCTTACTTATGAACTCTTTCAACGGGGAGAAACAATCGGTGTGTTTCAGTATGAGTCGCCGGGGATGCAGAAGTACATGAAAGAGCTGAAACCAACTGTTTTTGCCGATTTGATCGCCATGAATGCTTTGTATCGACCGGGGCCGATGGAGTATATCCCATCCTTTATTAAGCGTAAGCATGGTATTGAGCCTATTACATACGATTTGGATGCTTGTGAAGAGTATCTGAATGAAACATATGGTATTACAGTTTATCAAGAACAGGTAATGCTGTTGTCACAGAAATTGGCGGGCTTCTCTAAGGGTGATGCCGACGTACTGCGTAAAGCAATGGGTAAGAAGCAAAAGTCTGTTCTGGACAAAATGAAGCCTAAGTTCGTTGGTCAGGCCGTTGAGAAGGGGCACAATGCAAAAGTGTTGGAAAAGATTTGGACCGACTGGGAAGCATTTGCGTCTTATGCGTTTAATAAGTCGCACTCTACATGTTATGCCTGGGTGGCCTATCAGACGGCGTATTTAAAAGCACATTTTCCAGCGGAATATATGGCCGCCGTGCTTTCCAATAACATGAATGATATCAAGCAGGTGACCTTCTTTATGGAAGAGTGTCGCCGCATGGGACTGGAGGTTTTAGGGCCAGATGTAAACGAATCATATTATAAGTTTACCGTAAACGATCAAGGAGCTGTGCGTTTTGGTATTGGTGCAGTAAAAGGTGTAGGAGCAGGTGCGGTAGATACCATTGTGCAGACGAGAGAGAAAGATGGTAAGTACAAATCTGTCTTTGATCTAGCGAAGCGTATTGACTTAAGATCGGCTAATAAAAAAGCTTTTGAAAGTTTAGCGTATGCAGGCGGTTTTGATAGTTTTACTACGACGCATCGAGCGCAATACTTCCATAATGATGGTGATAACTCTACGGGGTTAGAAAAAGCTATTAAATATGGAAATAGAATAAAAGAGAATGAAAATTCAGCTCAGGCGAGTTTGTTTGGCGGTTCCGCTGCAACGGAACTTCCTGAACCCGTTATGGCCCCTTGTCCGCAATGGGGGTTAATTGAGAAACTGAAGTATGAGAAGGATGTGATCGGAATATACTTGACGAGTCACCCTTTGGACAACTACAGGTTTGAGATTAAACGATTCTGCGCTAACACTGTTCGGGATTTACAGCTTATCAACAAAGTGAAAGCGAGTGAGGTTGAAGAGGAAGTATTGATTGAGTTTAATCGGATAAAGAACAAAGAGGCCGTGGTTGGGGGAATTATAGCCATGGCAAACCACCGTGTTTCTAAAAATGGTAAGCCGTTTGGTTCCTTCATTATTGAAGATTATGGCGATTCTTTTGAGATTATGGTCTTTGGTGAGGATTATGTGAAATTTAAGGGCTATTTACAAGAAGGTTTCTTTGTGCAGATACGCGGTTTAGTCCAAGAACGTTTCAAACAAGTGGGAAACTGGGGGTTTGAGCTTAAAGGTATTCAATTGCTGTCTGATTTACGCGAGAAAATGGCCAAATCACTAACAGTACAGATTCCACTTCATCTCCTGAACAATGAATTTATTGATTTAATGGAAGATCTGATTGAAGGAACGAAACAAGAAGGACAGGAGGCATATTGTCAACTTAATTTTCAAGTAGTTGATATTCAAGGTGAGATAAGTATCGAACTTCCGGGTAAAGCCTTGAAGATTATCTTGACAAATGAATTTTTGGATGGTATCGATGCGGTAGAAGGAGTGAAGTATAAATTAAATTGATAGGGTATAGAAAAATATGAATTTGCAATGGCTTTTATATTTTTTCTATTAGCTATCTTTGTATATTAGATTTACCGAAGAATTGATTAAAAATTAGATATTATGGCATTAGAAATTACAGACAGCAACTTCGAAGAGCTTGTATTAAAATCAGATAAACCCGTATTGATTGACTTTTGGGCAGAATGGTGTGGTCCATGTCGCATGGTTGGTCCGGTTGTAGATGAAATCGCAAAAGAATACGAAGGCCAAGCCGTAGTGGGTAAGGTTAACGTAGATAATAATCCTGATATTTCCGTGAAATATGGTATCCGTAACATTCCGGCATTATTATATTTCAAAAATGGCGAGATTGTAGATAAACAAGTAGGCGCTGTGCCTAAATCTGTTTTAGTAGAAAAATTAACGAAACAGTTATAAAAAAATAAAGCCGCTCTAGAGCGGCTTTATTTTTGATATGATTATTTTATGGGTATTGCATTATAGTTTTTCAATTTCTACTTTTCCTTCCTTGCCAGGGGAACCCGAATAAATTTGTCCTTGTGGTAAACCACGAAGCCCAGGTGCCGACATCGCAATTCTAGAATAGATCTGATTCAGGTCCGATGTAGGGTTTATAGCACGTCCACCAGCGGACACATCAACCAACAAGTAATTCTTCTTCTTTCTATCTGTCGTCTGTGGTGCGATACCATTGCCATCATATTTAAGCTTCACGATACCACCGTCCCCATTCGGATCGGTACGTGTGCCATTCATTGCATCTTCGCCTCGGGCTATCACGTAAAGCGAACCTAGTTTCTTAAAGTTAATTTCAATATCGAAGTTCGATGCATTGTTTCGTCCTGCAATACCGCTAATCGATGCACGATCTCCAATTTCAGCATGTTTAACGACCAATTTAACATCTTTCTTACCCATGAATATCAAGGATGACTTATCCTTCATGATTAATGTGTCAATATAAATGACAGACGATGAATCACGATCGTTAAAATATTGTTTTTTCTTTTTCCCCAGCTCAAGTTTGCTGATATGTTGCGTATTGGTCTGCGCCTGTATCGCGGCAGAAGTCAATAGGCCAACGAACATCAAAATTATAAAACGCTTTATTTTCATAGTGTTTAAATTTTTGTTTCTATTCGTTAGAGTATAGATACATCAAAAAAGTTTAATCACTACTGTCGCTTGTGTAAGAAAAAATTAATTTCGCTGCCTTTTGCGAAGCACCAGGTTGTCCTAACTTCTCGGCTAAGATGTCGTAATTCTCTAATACACTTGCGCGATGTTCCTTGTTGTTAATCAGCTCTTTAAGCTCATCGGCGATAGCGCGTGTCGTACAATCTTCTTGGATTAATTCACGGACAGACAGGAAGTTATTAATCAAATTTACGAGTGAAATAAATTTTACTTTTACAAGAAGTCGAGCGATTTTTATGCTCAAAGCATTCGCTTTATATACGACAACTTGTGGTACCTTAAGTATGCCCGTTTCTAAAGTAGCTGTACCGCTGGTGACTACCGCTGCATCAGCGACCTGTAATAAATCGTACGTTTGGTTAAAGACCACTCGAATAGGAAGGTCTCCGATATAGCGTTGGTAATAATCGGTGCCAAAGTTGGGGGCACCGGCAATTACAAACTGATGGGCCGGAAATAGATAATACAAACCCACCATTTCTGGTAGTATTTTCTCAATTTCCATTTTTCGGCTCCCTGGGAGCAAAGCAATAACAGGACGTTCATTAAGGCCGTTATCTTCCTTGAACGCTGGATTAAACTGGTAGCTGGAGATCGCATCTAAAAGTGGGTTCCCGACATAATCTACTGAATAATTGAATTTTTTATAGAAGTCAACCTCAAAAGGCAGGATACACAACATGTGATCCACTATTTTTTTTATTTTATGAACTCGACCTTGATTCCATGCCCATATTTTAGGCGAGATGTAGTAGCAAACACGTATTCCTTTCTTTTTGGCGAACGCAGCAATCTTAAGGTTGAATCCTGGAAAATCTATTAGGATGAGTGTGTCCGGTTGGTAACGGATAATATCCTCTTTTACAGCTTTAAGATTCTGACGTATCGTGCTTAAATTCATCAATACTTCGACAAAGCCCATGAAAGCCATGGCAGAAGTGTGTATAAGTGGATCTTGATCGGCTGCAGTTTTCATCTGGTCGCCTCCTACAATACGAAAATCTGCATGCGGATCTTCCCGTTTTAAAGAAGCAATCAGATTTGCGCCATGAAGGTCGCCCGAGGTCTCACCGGCAACTATATAGTATTTCATATGCTTGAGCTCCATTTCTTTTTCTAGTTAAACTTAGATAAAATTGCGTTTATACGCAATTTATATGGGGATTATAAAATAGAAATCGCTTCAGTAGATAAATATCAATTAATAATTTATAAATTAGCTTAATACGAACCGGAGGATGGTTTGTTATTTATAAGATAAACAAAAACCTTATTGCCTTGTTTATCTTTTATTATAGAACCTTAATAGGTATTTTATGACAACAGAAAAAAGTGAGCAAAAGGATGGGCAGTCTGTAGAAAATACAACGCCCGAGACCAAAACGACTCCCGTAACTAAACCAGCTCCCAAACCCGCACCTAAAAAAGTAACAACGAAGATTGCTACAAAGGCTACTGTAACAGCGAAAGCTAAAACAAGTGCTGGAAGCAGTCCAGAAGCAGCGGCTGGTAAAACTACAACAGCAAAATCAAGCTCAACCAAAACCACCGGAACTAAACCTTCTGGAACGAAAGTTAGTGCTTCGAAACCCGCTGTGGCGGCATCTAAGACAACATCAGCACCAGTCAAAACAACGGCTGCAGCTGTGAAGACCGCTACACCTGCTGCAAAAACAGCGGTAGCGCCAAAGGCGAAGGTCGTAAAGGCTGCGCTAAGTAAAGCCCCTATTAAAAAGGCTACAGCAAGTGTCGGCAAAAGTACACCTGCTCCACAGACCAAGGTTGAGCCGAAAAAAGAGCTTATTCCTGTAAAGATTAACAAAGAGATCGTGCCCGTAAACGTGCCCAAAGCTAATAGCACGAGTTCTGCGGGAGTAAAGAGTAAGGCCGCTGAGAAAGAGGTAAAGAAGAGCGACAAAAAGTCGACACCTAAGAAAGAAAGTAATTCGATCGATGCGAAAGAGGTCAAAATGTTACGAAAGGAGTCTGGCTATAGCGAAGAGTTTAAGGTAAAAAAATCGAAAGATGATGCAAAAGCTGAACAGGCCAAAAGCAAAGATAAAGTGAAGGAAACGGCGAAGCTAAAAGATAAGTCTAAAGAAAAAGAAAAGGCCAAAGAAAAAGAGAATAAAGCCAAGAAAGAAAAAAAGGCAAAGCAAGACAAAAAAGCTAAAAAAGAAGCCAAGAAGAAGAGAGAGAAATCCGCTAAAAAATTGAAGAAAACAATGAAAAAAATAGCAGAAAGCGTGGTGAAGAAAGATAAAAAGAAGAAAAAGAAATAATAAAAAGGGGCTGGTTAACCAGCCCCTTTTTATTATGCATTTGTACGTACTTCGTTTTTATCACGTTTTCGCTCACTTCGGATAATAAGTCGTAAACCTGAGTTTGCCGAATAGAAGGACCAAGTCCAGTTTCCGATTAACTTTCCTTTATTACGGAATCCCGCGATAGGGATAAGGTGGATCAATAACCAGGTCAACCAAGCAAATAATCCTGTAAACGATAGTTTCGGTAAGTCGGCTACCGCTTTATAACGCGAGATAACAGCCATACTTCCTTTATCCCAATACGAAAAAGCTTTTAATATATTGTTTGTGTCTTTCTTAACAATGTTTTTCGCTAATAATACACCTTGTTGCATTGCCACTTGAGCAAGTTGCGGGTGACCATTAGGGAAGTTCGGGTCGCTCGATTGAAAACAGATATCGCCGATAGCGAAGATATTAGAATAACCTTGTACGGCGTTGAATTCATCGACCAAGACACGGCGACCACGCGTGATAACCTCTGCCGGTAGTCCCGGTAGTTCACGTGCAATAACACCCGAAGTCCAGAGTAATGTTTTTGTTTTTATTTCAGTACCGTCCCCTAAAAAGACGACATCATCTATGTAATCCTTAACAGCAACGCCTAACGTAATTTCTACTCCCAAATTCTCAAGCACACGTTTTGCCTCCTGTTGTGCTACTTTGCTCATCGGCCCCAGTAGGGCAGCACCCGCATCAACCAAGAAGATTCTTGGTTTGATCTCTTTTAATTCAGGGTACTCTCTTTTGATGATACGATCGCTGAGCTCAGCAATCATTCCGGAAAGCTCAACACCAGAAGGACCACCACCAGCAACGACAATATTTAAGTAGGCGTCCCTATTTGGGTCGTCTTTACGTTGGATATATTCCTCTAGGTTTAGTAATATTTTATTACGAATAGCTAACGCATCACTCATATTCTTCATGGGAAACGCATTTTTCTTCACGTTTTCCATGCCAAAATAGTTCGTCTCTGTACCGGTCGCTAATACCAAATAATCATAAGAAAGAACGCCAGCATCTGTCTCAATCGTGTTACCGGCACTGTTGATCTGGATTAATTTTCCCAGGTGGAAAGAAAAGTTTTTGTATTTTCTAAACAGTTTCCGGAAAGGAGCACTGATATTAGAAGATTCGATAAAAGCTGTTGCTACCTGATAGATAAGAGGGGGGAAGAAGTTATAGTTGTTGATATCCACTAAGGTCACATGGTAGGCCGGATTGTCGCCTAGCGCCTTAATGAAGTTAATACCCGCGAATCCTCCACCTACTATAACAATATGTTTTTTGATGTCTGCCATAAATACACTGATCGTTTTGTTCTGCAATCGATATAAGGTGGTTGTCTATGCAATAAGTGAATATACAAACCACCTATAAAGAAGGTGCAAAATTAGATAAAATTTATCGTTTATCCGCGATAAAAGCATGAGGAATATCGAAAGGATTACTTCCGAACAGTCACTGCATTTTTATGTGCTTGCAATCCCTCCAGCTCCGCTAAGATCTCTACGGTCGCACCTATTTGCTTTATTCCTTCTTCATTAATATGTTGAAACGTTATTTTCTTCACAAACGAATCTACTGATACACCAGAATATGCACGTGCGTATCCAGATGTAGGAAGGGTGTGGTTTGTCCCCGAGGCATAGTCTCCTGCACTTTCTGGCGTAAGGTGTCCTAAAAAGACAGAGCCAGCATTTAAGATCCTCCGCGTTAATGGTTCCCATTCGGCAACTTCCAAAAGGAGGTGTTCAGGGGCATAGCTATTGGAGAACTTCATCGCATCCTCATGATTGTTTGCTAAAATAGCATATGAATTTTCTATTGCTTTTTGCGCAATATCTTGACGCGGTAATTGTGCCAATTGCTGCACAAGCTCTTGATTCACACGCTCGATAAGCGATTCTGTTGTTGCGACAAGTATAGCTTGACTGTCCGCTCCGTGCTCTGCTTGTGCCAATAAATCGGCCGC
Organism: Sphingobacterium psychroaquaticum; assembly: GCF_004421025.1. Lineage (NCBI taxonomy): Bacteria > Pseudomonadati > Bacteroidota > Sphingobacteriia > Sphingobacteriales > Sphingobacteriaceae > Sphingobacterium > Sphingobacterium psychroaquaticum. Next base: position 2,166,637 of record NZ_CP038029.1, read on the forward strand.
CACGAAAGTAGGGTTGGCGGTTTCATCAGCTATAACAAGTACTTCAGAAGGACCCGCAGGCATATCGATGCTTACATTTGTCATACTTTGAACCAAGCTTTTTGCTTTGGTGACAAATTGATTTCCCGGGCCAAAGATCTTGTCTACTTTTGGTATTGTCTCCGTACCAAAGGCCATAGCAGCGACAGCCTGGGCACCACCTACAAGATAAATGCGTTCTATCTTAAGTAAATGCAAACAGTAAGCCACATATCCGTTAATCTTACCATCTCTCTGTGGAGGCGAACACACGACTATTTCTTTACATCCCGCAATGCGTGCTGGGATACCAAGCATGAGCAATGTACTTGGCAAAACTGCGGATCCCCCAGGAATGTATAATCCAACTTTTTCGATTGGACGAATTTCCCGCCAACACTTCACACCGGGCATTGTTTCGACCACGCGTTCTCGTTTTACCTGAATGCTGTGGAAACGGTGAATATTTTGAAAGGCAATTTCCAGGGCGCGCTGCTGTTCCCGTGGGATACGCATTGCTAGGTCTTCAATCTCTGATTTGTCGAGATAAAGGGTATCAAGGGAAACCTTATCAAATTTTTGAGCCAATTCTTTTAAGGATGAATCGCCGCCCGTACGAACGTTTGATATGATATCGAGCACAACATCTGTTACCTGATGGCTCTCATCGGCATTGCGCGTTATCAGTCGTTGTATATCCGTTTCGGATAAAGTGCTATATGAATAGGTTTTTAGCATGTTACATAATGATTTTTTCGATCGGCATCACCACGATACCTTGTGCACCAGCAGCTTTCAACTTATTGATCTTATCCCAGAAATCATCTTCCGTAATAACGGTGTGTACAGCCACCCAACCATCTTCTGCCAAGGGCATTACCGTCGGGCTTTTGACGCCGTGCAGAAGTTCCGTAATTTGTGGGAGGTTAACCTTCTCGACATTCAGAACCACATATTTGGTTTCTTTCGCCCGTAGTACCGATTGTACCCGTTGCAAAAGTTCACATAGTGTAGGATCTTCAGCAATTCCATTGCGTCCAATTAAAATGGCTTCTGAGTTTTTAACGTCGATAAATGGTTTTAAACCATTGCTTTTAAGGGTTCCACCAGTCGAAACAATATCACAGATTGCATCGCTAAGGCCTAGTCCTGGCGCTATTTCTACAGAACCAGAGATTTCTTGGATGGTGGCATTAATGCCCTTTGAAGTTAAAAAGTCTTGTAGGATTACAGGATAGGATGTTGCGATAGACTTTCCATTTAAATCAGAAAGCTGCTCAATATTAGAATCTTTAGAAACGGCAATCTTAAGCGTACATTTGCCAAATCCTAACCGTTGTAGATAAGAGACTTCGACCTGTGTTTCATCGATTACATTTTCCCCAACAATACCCAAATCTGCTATGCCTTGCGCAACGTAACCGGGAATATCATCATCCCGAAGGAAGAGGATTTCTAGGTTAAAGTTATTGACACGTGTAATGAGGGAGCTTTTGTAGTTCTCGAAATCTAAACCACAGTTTTTTAATAATTGTACAGATTTTTCGTTTAATCTACCCGATTTTTGGATAGCTATTTTAAGATTTTTCAAAATATAAGGTTTTGCTTTTTATTATTAATAATACAGAAAAAATACACCGGGGGAGAAACTGCTTCACGTAGAAACATAAACATTACATATCGCCAAACTGGCGATGATGCATATGTGTATGAATAGTGAACAATGGTGTCATTTTTATTAATAATATAGCAAATGTAAGCTATTGCTGTAGAGATATCAAGTATTTGGTGAAATAAATATTAATTTCTTACAACAATAGCCCTTTATTTACTTTATAATGCGTTTTATCTTATTTGATTTCTTGATTAGCTTATGTAATCCTTCATAATCTTCAGCCGCTAGTTTATTATAGAGGTTTTGAAGCTGTTTGATATGTTCTTCCAATACTTCAAGCACATTTTCACGATTCTGCTTAAAGATCGGCGTCCACATCTCCGGCGACGATTTCGCTAAACGTACTGTTGATTGAAAACCGGAACCAGCTAATTCAAAAATACGCCCTTGTGATTTTTCTTTCTCCAAAACTGTTAATGCCAAAGCAAAAGAAGTTAAGTGCGAAATATGTGACACATAAGCGGTATGTTCATCGTGTTCATCGGCATTCATGAACGAGGTTTTCATTTCCAATTGTTCAGTCACCGCATCAGCGAGCTCGAAAGCATCTTCGTCCGATTTAAAGGCTTCAACGTAAACCATCACCTTTTCTTTGAATAATCCCGGGACAGCTGCCTCTGGACCTGAATACTCCGTTCCTGCCATTGGATGTGCAGCCACGTATCGACCACGTTTTGGGTGATCGGCAATGGTGCGTAAGATATTTGTTTTGGTCGATCCCATATCAATAACGACCTGATCGGTAACCTTATCGAGTAAACCCGGAAGTATTTTGACTATAGCGTCAACCGGGATGGTCAGGATAATAATCTTGGCTTGTTTAAGCGCTTCCTCTAAGGGCAGAATCTCATCGACTAGACCGAGCTGAAGCGCTTTCTTTTGGTTGGCTTCATTTTTTTCTACACCAATTGTTTTTTGAGCAAATTGGGTCTCTTTTAAGCGGATTCCGATGGAGCCCCCAATAAGACCGATACCAACTATAGCAATATTCATGTTCGTTGTTCTATCGTTTATTAGCGAATAGTTTTAATTCTTTCGATCGCTTGATCCAATACTTCCGTCTTGGCACATAGGCTAATCCGTATATAACGGTTCCCACTAGAGCCAAAGATTCCCCCTGGTGTAATAAAGACATGTGCTTTATCTAATACATCATCTGTTACAGCGTAACAATCTGTTGCATCGTCAGGTATGCGAGCCCATACAAATAGACCAACTTGTTGTGGATCGTAGGTACAACCAAGCAAATCCATTATAGCTTCCACTTTTTTACGTCTTATTCCGTATTCTTCGTTTAATTGCGTGTACCAAGTGGCTTCCAATTGTAATGCAACGGCCGCAGCCAGTTGAAGAGGAAGAAACATACCGGAGTCCATATTACTCTTAAAGCGCATAATTTCAGCGATACGGTCCGGATGAGCAACGAGCATACCGACACGCCAACCAGCCATATTGGATGATTTGCTAAGAGAGTTCAGTTCAATGGCTACATCCATTGCGCCCGGAACCGAAAAGATACTCATCGGTTTATCATTTAAGATAAAGCTATATGGATTATCGTGGCAGATAAGAATGTTATGCTTTCTACCAAAAGCAATGACGCGCTCGAAAAGATCATAAGTAGCAAGTGCACCTGTTGGCATATGCGGATAGTTGATCCACATAAGTTTCACTTTGGAGAGATCACGTTTCTCCAAGGCCTCTAAATCCGGGAGCCATTGATTTTCTGCACAAAGTTCATACGGAACAATCGTTGCTTCTGTAAGACGCACGGCGCTGGTATAGGCGGGGTACCCTGGGTTGGGAACCAAAGCTTCATCACCAGCTTGCAAATAGGTCATACAAATGTGTACTATTCCTTCTTTGGAACCGATCAGGGGAAGAATATCTCGTTCGGCGTCAAGTTGCACATGATAATAGCGCGCATACCAGTCGGCCATAGCTTGCCGTAGCACAGGAGAGCCCTTATAGCTCTGATAACCATGCGTGGTGGCCTTGGCCGATTCCTCGTTCAATACCTTGATAACATCGGGATGCGGAGGTAAATCTGGACTTCCGATACCGAGGTTAATGACTTGAGCGCCAGATTTATTCATGGCGTCAATTTCCCTAAGTTTCTTCGAGAAATAGTACTCCTCTGTTGCTAGGAGTCTATTTGCGACTTTAATATCCATTCTGATTTGCGATTTAAGCTGCCTAAATTACAGATTATCTATAAGACTTGTAGACAAGTTAAGGTAAAATATTATCTCTTTTATATGGCGACGACTGTGGGCCTCAAGAGTGGTTGTTTGTGTTAATCTCCGTAAACGTATGTTAAATAAACGACATAATTGAAATAAACATTCGTTTCATTTCAGCGTATATGTTTATTTGAGTATGGTTTTTATTACTTTTGTAGCTTATCGGATTACATGAAAACTTATTTTAGACTGCTATCGTTTGCAAAGCCTATTGAGAAATACGCAATTCCATATATTATCTGTACCATTATTACAGTCATCTTTGGAACGTTAAATCTCGCTCTATTAGTGCCTTTGCTGCAAGTATTGTTCAAAGGTACTGGAGATGCAGACCTGCAGCCTGTAGCTGTCGCAGAAAAACCATCAGGTCTGGATGATCTAGGTGGATGGTTTACATATTATGCAGATAAGCTGTATTATGAATTAGGACCCTATGAAGCATTAAAGTACGTCTGTATCGTTATTATTGCCTCTGTATTTTTAAGTAATGTGTTCCGCTACCTCTCGCAGCGTATCATGGAAAATCTACGTATCCATACGTTGCTGAATCTTCGCAAGTCTGTTTTCGATAATGTGATGGATCTGGATTTAGCGTATTTCACGAACCAGCGTAAAGGAGATGTGATTTCAAAAATCGCATCAGACGTTCAGGTGGTACAGTTCTCTGTTACAGCGACATTACAAGTGGTGTTTAAAGAGCCACTACAGTTGATTGCTTATGTCTTTGTACTTTTTTCTTTGTCGGCGAAGTTGACTTTGTTCTCTTTATTAGTTATTCCAGTTTCGGCATTTTTTATATCGCGGATTGTAAAGCGATTGAAAGAGCAAGCACGCGAAGGACAACAGTCATACGCCAATATGATCTCATATTTGGATGAAGCTTTGTCAGGCATAAAGATCATTAAAGCATTTAACGCCGTTCCGTTTGTAAAAGATAAATTTAATAACGAGAGTGCAAGCTATTCAAAGATTATGCGTCGTATGGCACGTCGTCAGCAAATGAGCTCTCCCGTTTCCGAATTGCTGGGCGTAGTGATGGTGGCTATCATTTTGTTGTATGGTGGTAATTTGGTTTTAAGTGGTCAGGGTGATTTAAAAGCATCTGAATTTATCGGATATATTGCTGTTTTTTCACAAGTGATGAGACCTGCGAAGGCATTAACTGATGCTTTTTCAAATATCCACAGTGGTATTGCAGCAGGTGAACGTGTGCTTGATCTTATTGATGAGAAGAGTCACGTGAACGACAAACCAGACGCGGTGGCTTTAAAATCTTTTGAGCAGTCTATTGTATTTAAAGATGTGCATTTCGCTTATGGCGAAAAGGAGGTATTAAAAGCGATTAATATAGAAGTCCCTAAAGGAAAGACAGTCGCTTTGGTGGGGCCTTCCGGAGGTGGGAAATCTACGTTGGTAGATCTTATTCCGCGCTTTATGGATGTAACAAGCGGAGCGATCTTATTTGATGGTACAGATCTTCGCGATGTACAGCAGGAATCTTTACGTGCGTTGATCGGAACCGTAAATCAAGAATCTGTTTTATTTAACGATACCATTTATAATAACATCGCATTTGCAAATGAAAGTGCGACGCAGGAAGAAGTGGAGCAAGCGGCTCGCATTGCAAACGCCCATGAGTTTATCCTGAAAACTGAAGGTGGTTACGATACGAATATCGGCGATCGTGGGGCGAAGCTATCGGGAGGGCAGCGACAACGTATATGTATCGCCCGTGCTGTACTTAAAAATCCACCGATTATGTTGTTGGATGAAGCAACCTCGGCATTGGATACCGAATCCGAAAAGTTAGTTCAAGATTCCTTGTATAAACTGATGGAGAATAGAACAACTGTTGTGATCGCTCACCGTTTGAGTACGATCCAAAATGCCGATAAAATTGTGGTGATAGACAACGGTACTGTGGTAGAACAAGGAGGGCACCTGGAGCTTATTGCGAAAGGCGGATTATATAAACGCCTGATTGATATGCAACAGTTTGTAGATTAATATTTTAAAGCGACTCTGGTGAGTCGCTTTTTTTGTGCCAGTCATTTAGAGCAGCGAAATGCACCCATATTTTCTTCGCTTTATTGTGCATCTGTTTGCCTTTTTAGGCGGTTTTTAAAAGAAAAATAGCTAAGTTTGTTTAGATAGGAGATAGAAATGAATGCAACGCAAAAGCTTGAGTTTTTAATTCAAGATCATAATTTATCAGCAGATTTAAAGGCGATTGCCACGAAGGTAATCCAAGGAGAGCGCATCAGCTTCGATGAAGGCGTTTTACTATATGAAAAAGGCGAGCTTGGTTACCTTGGTGCCCTCGCAAATTTTATTCGCGAGAAGCGACACGGTGACAAAACTTATTTTAATCGTAATTTTCATATTGAACCTACGAACGTATGTGTGTACGACTGTAAGTTCTGTGCCTATTCGCGCTTGATTAAAGAGCGCGAACAAGGGTGGGAGATGGATGTCGATGGGATGATGGAGATCGTGCAAAAGTACGATGGGGAACCGGTTACCGAAGTTCATATTACAGGGGGCGTGGTACCGAAACAGAACCTTGAGTTTTATGCCGAATTTTTTAAGCGCTGTAAGGCACATCGTCCTGATCTTCATATCAAAGGACTTACACCGGTAGAGTATTACTACATCTTTAAAAAGGCTAAATTAAGTCACTACGATGGCTTGAAATATTTAAAGGAATGTGGACTTGATTCAATGCCTGGTGGTGGCGCTGAGATTTTCGACTCAGAAATCCGTGAAAAGATAGCGGGCGATAAGTGTACGGCAGAGCAATGGTTGGATATCCACGAGCAAGCACATAGTTTGGGCATGCGTACCAATGCGACGATGTTGTATGGGCATATTGAGGAGTTTAAGCATCGGGTGGACCATATGGACCGCCTTCGGCAATTACAAGATAAAACGGGAGGCTTTCAGGCTTTTATTCCATTAAAGTTTAGAAACCAAGGGCACCAAATGTCGGATGTACCGGAAGTATCGGTTATTGAAGATTTGAGGAATTACGCCATATCACGTATTTATTTAGATAATTTTGAGCACATAAAGGCTTATTGGGCAATGATATCGAGAGATACAGCTCAACTTTCACTTGCTTTTGGTGTTGATGATATTGATGGCACATTAGATGATACGACCAAGATTTACTCGATGGCTGGCGCAGAGGAACAAACGCCTGCAATGAGTACCCAACAGTTGGTTGAACTTATCAGACAGGTAGGTCGTCACCCAATTGAGCGAGACACGCTTTATGGCGTTATAACGGACTTCAAGGATGTTGTTTTTGAAACAGAAAACAAACCCAAGTATTACTCTTTACCTGTAGTAGAATAAAGAAATTGAAAAAGATATTTTATTTTATCCGGCACGGACAGACCGATTTGAATCGGAGAGGGATCGTGCAGGGACGTGGTGTAAACTCACCGCTCAATGATACGGGAAGAGAGCAGGCACAGGCTTTCTTTGACGCCTATAAGGATATCCCCTTTGATAAGGTTTATATTTCGACGTTGCTTCGTACGAAGGAAACGGTACAGTCTTTTCTTGATTTAGGAATTCCTTCCGAGGAGCTGATAGGATTGGATGAGATTAGCTGGGGCGTTTACGAAGGGAAGGAACAAGATGAAACGATTATGGCGGGATTTAACCAAGTTGTTGCGGCGTGGCGCGCTGGTGATCTAGACTTAGGTATAGAAGCGGGGGAGTCTCCGAATGCACTAGTTGAACGACAGAAGGAGGCGATTGCTCATATGTTGAAACAACACGATGAGGAGACTGTTTTGGTATGTATGCATGGACGTGCGTTGCGGATTATGTTGTGCCACCTTACCAATATACCGGTCAATCTCATGGATGACTTCCCGCATACGAACACGGCCTTGTATGTATTGGAATATTCCGATGACGTATTTACCATTATTGATCATTACAACATTAAACATTTAGAGGAGTTAGGCGATGCATAAAATACGCATATCTGCAGTATCCTACACCAATACATTACCCTTTCTTCAGGGGATAAAAGCTTCGCCGGTGGTTATGGATCAGATTGATCTATCGGTAGATTATCCAAGTGAATGCGCCCGCAAAGTATTGGAGGATGAAGCTGATATGGGAATTATTCCGGTAGCAGCTTTGGCAAGATTAGAACATTACGAGATTATTGGTGACTATTGTATTGGGAGTGATGGTGCTGTAGACTCTGTCTTCATATTTTCGAATAAACCAATAACAGAGATTAATTCTTTATTGTTGGATAAGCAGTCACGTACTTCAAATGGCTTGGCACAGATTCTCTTAAAGCATTATTGGAAACGTGAAGTTAAGGTTGTAGAGCATGGTGAAGCAGATGCTTATGTCCTGATCGGAGACCGGACCTTCGGAAAGAAAGAAGAGGTGCCTTATGTTTATGATATGGGCTATTACTGGAAAGAGATGACCGGTTTGCCTTTTGCTTATGCAGTATGGGTAGCGAATAAATCATTACCATCATCTTTTGTTCAGGTTTTCAATGAAGCACTTGCTGCTGGCGTATCTCACCCCGAGGACGTGATTGAAGGATTGCCTGTATATCCTAATTTTGACTATAAGCAGTATCTTACCAAGAATCTTGATTTTCATTTAACGGATGCCAAACGGCAAGCGATTCAAAAGTATTTGGAATTGTATCGGAGCTTGTAGGTTGTGCAAGCAAAAGTGCTCCTCCAATAGTATTTATTACCAAGAACGCAACCAGAAACTAATCTATTCGTATGGTTTTCTTTCCATATAGGGGCTACCCTTGCGGTCGCCCATTTTTGATTATTCATAAATTACTGAAAAAAGGAAACGATTGCTAATTGTGAAGGAGGGCGGGGGCAAGCCCAGCCCCTACGTATGACGAATTAAAAATCACGAACCACAAGCAACGAACTCCGGTCTACGAGCTAGGCACAAACCACCATCCACCAACTAGCCACAAACCCCGAAGGGCTCAGCGGAGCTAAATCTTGTGGCTCTACAAAACCACCAACCACCAACTACACACTACCAACTACACTCTACCAACTACAATCTACAAACAATAATCTACAAACTACACTCTATAAACTACACTCTACCAACCACGAACTACAAACTACCTACGAATAAATACTTTTCTTGCCAGAGAGCACATAGGCCACAACACAAGCAACCAAAACCCACGGAAGTACGTCTATACCGAATAGTTCGGCACCCATGATAGCACAAGCTAAGGGTGTTTTGGTACTACCTGCAAACACCGCGACAAAACCCATCGCAACGAGGAGTGCCATTGGAAGCGGTATAAATAAAGCAAGGGCATTTCCTAATGTCGCACCAATAAAGAATAAAGGTGTTACTTCACCACCTTTAAAGCCACAACTAAGCGTGATGGTGGTAAGGATTAATTTAACCGCAAAATCATAGGCCGGCAGTTCACTGTCGAAGGCCGCGACTAAGGTTGGAATACCAAGACCAATATGTCGTGTTGTATGCGATAATAGAACCCAGGCAACAACGATAGAGCCGCCCAGGATTGGACGGAAGAGCGGTTGCTTTATGAAAGAAAAAGCCTGGTGTAGATAACTGTTAAACTGTATAAATATATATGCCGTACAACCGAAGAAAGCTGCGGCAAGCAAAAGACTTCCGAAATGTAGCCAACTCCACATGGTCGGCAAATCGGTCAATTGTGGGTAATGCGTATGCTGGTTTCCGTAAATATTACACACATAAAAAGCCAAGAAAGCGGTCGCCATTGTTGCCAACAGTCGCTTATAGTTAAAGTTGCGCCAACCGACAAGTTCTATTGCAAAGAATAAGCCTGCCCATGGTGTGCCAAAAAGCGAGGCGAACCCAGCTGCAATACCACAAGAAAGTAACGTTCTTCGATCTTCCGCACTTCCCGGTAAGAAGCGCGAGAACTGATCTGCAATAGTGGCACCATACTGGATAGCTGTTCCTTCACGTCCAGCGGATCCGCCAAATAGGTGGGTGATTAATGTGGTGATAAATATAAGTGGAGCCATAAGGAAAGGCAATACGGCGCTGGGTGCTTTAAACTCAGCGAGTACTAACTTATTCCCACCTTGTGAAGCAGATCCATAGCGTTGATACAACCACACTATAAATACACCCGCTAAGGGAAGAAGATATATGAGAACGAGATGTTGTTGACGGTAATTCGTGAGCGCGTTTAGCAAATAGAGAAATAGGGCAGAGGTGCTGCCAACAAGAAAGGCAATAAGTACAATACTTAAAAGCCATCTAAAAATAAGATTACGGGATAGTGCTGATAGAGACATACTTCAATACGTTAATGAGATAATTCCATTATTCAAAGTAGACGTCATCAGCTCCAGTAGCGGTTCAAGGCAGACATCATTGCCTATAGTTAAAAATATATTATAAAAAACTTACAATAAGGGATATCCAACCTATTATCATCAACAAGCCACCTAGTGGTGTAATCGGACCTAAAAAACGCAGATTTACTTTCCAATGGTTTGCGAAAGCTAACAGATAGATACTTCCTGAAAACAAAAATACGCCGAAAGCGATCCCGTAAAATGCGAGTCTGGCGCTATAAAATGAGAAGTCCGCTTGATATCCGATAATAAGTAACGCTAAGGCAGCGTACATTTGATAGCGAACACCAACCTCAAAAGAGGAGAGCTTATCTTCCGGAAGAAATTTCTTAAAGGCATGTGCACCAAAGGCACCCAATATAATAGCTATTGTCGCTAGTAAAGCAGCCGTTACAAGAACCGTTGTGTTCATTTATAGTTGTTTTTTTATTGCCTGTACTAATTCCGCTTCACTTAGCCCGCCAGTATGATCCCACACTTGCTTCCCATTTTTATAGAGCTGTAATCGCGGTATTGCGCTTATTTTTAATTCCTTTAACAAGTCTGGGTTAGCATCTGCATCGATGTAAACAACCTTTGTTTTATAGCTTTTATCTGCAGCAATTTTTTCGATATACGGTTTTATTTTTTGGCACGGTCCACACCATTTTGCAGTAAAGTCTATAAAAACTAGTGGATGTGATTGCTGTATTGCTTGAAAGTCAGCTAAGGTTAAGCCCTTTAGATCCTTTACATTGCTTTTTGCTGTTGTCGCAGAAGCTTTAGTTTCACTGTTCAGCTTCATGAGACCGCCCTCCAATTCGAAAACAGTAAAGCCTTCTTTTGTGAGCATTTGGGCAGCTTGTGTGCTACGCCCCCCACTAAAGCAAAATACATAAACCGGCTTTTTCTTGTTGAGTTTAGCAGCTTGCAATTGAAAAGTTGACTTATCGTTCCAATTGATATTTTTAGCGTGTTCCAACGTTCCCTTAGCATATTCCTCAGGCGTGCGGACATCCACAAGCTGTGACTTGCTATTCTTTTTTAATCGCTGTTGGAAATCTGTTGGCGACAATTTTGTTTGCGCAGCCAAAATCCCTGAAGAAAGCAGGGTCAAGAACAGGAATAGATATCTCATAGTAACGTAAAGGTAATTAAAAAACTAAGGCTAAGAAATACAAATCCCCCAGAATTGAGTATCTCTGGGGGATTTATATTATTAAAAATTTACTTTTTACTTATTTTATACAATAAACCAGCATCAGTAATCGCAAAGATCTCACCATTCTTGCCTTGGACTACATCCCGGAAACGCTGTCCTTCTTTCGCTAATAAGCGTTCCTCGCCAACCACCTTTTTATCTTTAATGACTAATCGTGCGATATGGGTACTACTTAATCCGCCAATAAATAGACTGTTTTTCCATTCAGGAATTGCATCTCCCGTATAGAACATTAATCCGCTCGGGGATAATACAGGATCCCAATAATAAACAGGTTGCTCCAATCCTTCTTTCTGTTGTATAATTGGATCACCGATAGGTTTTCCACTATATTCCAATCCATAGGTGATCGTCGGCCAACCATAGTTTTTACCCGCCTCCACAAGATTTAGTTCATCACCGCCACGTGGGCCGAATTCAGTTTCCCAAAGATCACCTGTTTCTGGGTGTATCGCAATCCCTTGCACATTACGGTGGCCATAGCTATAAATCTCTGGCAAAGCCTTACTATCGTTTAAGAAGGGATTTCCGGCTGCCGGTTGTCCGTCTTTCGTGATACGAATAACCTTACCCAAAGCCGATTTTAGATCTTGCGCTTGTGGTCGTGTCTCCAGCTCAGAGCGTTCACCTGTTGTTACGAGAAGATTGCCGGACTTATCGAAAATAATCCGTCCACCATAATGAAGCTTACCATTGAAAGTTGGTAACGCTCTGTATATCGTTGTCGCATTTTCAATTGTTTTATCATCCGCGGCCAATTTGCCCTTAGCCACGGCCGTATGGTTTCCTCCACTTACTGGTTCAGCAAATACCCAATATACCATTCTGTTCGTAGCAAAATCAGGATCTAGCGTGATACCAAGCAATCCACCTTGCCCTTGCTCATCGACCTTAGGAAGACCTGTAATGGCTTCGCTTACGGTACCATCAGCATTTACAATACGAAGTACACCTGCTTTTTCTGTAATCAATAAACGTCCATCAGGAAGTACGGCAATACCCCATGGTGATTTTAATGCTTTGGTAACTACCGTATGCTCGTACGGCGTTGTCGTTTTCACCCCAGCAACGCGCGTTTGGCCGGCAAAAGCAGGTTTATAATCCGTATTTGCTTTTCCGGACTCGACAGGCGGGTAGATGCTATCGGTGGGTGCACCATCCACTGGTGGCTGACTGGTCGAAGCACTGTTACTACAGGATGCAGCCAACACTAAGGTAGCCGATGCGAGTAAAAATGCAGGAATTTGGATTCTCATAGTTTTCTTATGTGTTTAGGATATAGACGCAAAATAGCGAAATTTGTTTTATAAAAAAAGCCGTCATACAAATGTATGACGGCTTCTTACTTTTTATGTGGATTGCTTATTCAGCAACTACTTCAAAAGGAACTTGTACTTTCACTTCTTTGTGTAAGTTCAAGTTAGCGATGTATTCACCTAAAGTTTTAGGCTCAACTTCGAAAGTGATGCGACGACGGTCAACATCAAAACCTTGCGCTTTCAAAGCATCAGCAACTTGAATGCTGTTTACTTTACCGAAGATTTTTCCTGTTTCACCAGCTTTAGCACCGATAGAAAGTTTTACGCTTTCTAATTTAGTAGCTAATTCAGCTGCATCTTTCTTGATTTTCTCTTGTTTGAACTGAGCTTGTTTAATGTTCTCAGCCAATACTTTTTTAGCAGACACTGTTGCTAAAGTAGCAAATCCTTGAGGAATTAAGTAGTTACGACCGTAACCTGGCTTAACAACTACGATATCGTCTTTCTCGCCAAGGTGCTTAATATCTTGTTTTAAAATAATTTCCATGTCGTTCTTCCTATTTTAATGAATCAGCTACATAAGGTAATAAACCGATAATACGCGCACGTTTAACAGCTTGAGCTACTTTACGTTGGAATTTCAAAGATGTTCCTGTAAGACGACGAGGTAAAATTTTACCTTGATCGTTTACAAATTTCATTAAGAAGTTCGCGTCTTTGTAATCGATATACTTAATACCGTTCTTTTTGAAACGGCAATATTTTTTACGATTGTCCTCTACTTTAGGGGCAGTTACGTATTGAATATTCTCGTTTGCCATTAGTTTGCTACCTCCTCAGTTTTAGTTTCAGGTTTTTTGTTGAAAGCACCGCTACGTTTTTTCTCAGCGAATGCTAATGCATGCTTGTCTAACGCAATAGTTAAGAAACGCATAACACGCTCATCACGTTTGTATTCAACCTCTAATTTTTTGATTAATTCACCTGGAGCCTTGAATTCAGTTAAGTGATAAAATCCAGTTGTTTTTTTCTGGATCGGATACGCTAATTTTTTCAAACCCCAATTGTCTTCAGCGACAATCTCGGCTCCGCCTTCTGTTAGGATAGCTTTGAATTTTGCGATTGTTTCTTTCGCAGCCTCCTCAGAAAGCAACGGGGTAAGAATGATGACAGATTCGTACTGTTGCATTTTTTTAATAGTTATATTAATTAAATATTTGTTCCGCACTCACGGAAGTGCAAAGGTAAGAATATTTCTTATATAAAAGATGTTTTTCTGCAAAAAATCACGATAGCAATCTGCCATCGACATAATACCAGATTCCTTGTGTTCGCTTAAACGTCGATTTCTCGTGGTGTATCTCTACTTCTCCGTTCGCATTAAGGTAATGTGCTTTGAATTCTACGGTAGTTTCGGTGGCGCGTAGTACTTCGAGCTGCATCCATTTGTTCGCTGAAGCCCATTGTGCTATTGCTGCTTTTTGCTGAAAACGTCGCGTAGTAGGGTGGAAGCTGTTGTATAGAAAGTCGATTAAGCCCTTAGTAAAAGCGCAATACCGGGCGCGCATAAGGGATTCGGCCGTAGTAGCCTCACGTAAATCTTGATGTATAGGGGCGCAGCAATCCGAATAAGGTTTTTCCGAGCTGCAACCACAAAGAAAAGTATAAACTGCAGTTTGTAAAATCACGATACAAACTTATAGAAAAAAGTCTGTAGACACGATAAATTGATCAGTAGATTGTCACAATTTTGTTTGATTGCGAAATGTCTAAACTATTTGCGCACACTGAACGTTTTGAAATATAAAACTAACGCAATTTTCATGACTACATTAAAAAATGAATTAGTTGGAACATGGAAGCTCCTTTCTTATATAGAGGTGCCGATAAATGGTACCGATTCTTTGTTTCCGCTAGGTAAAAACCCAAATGGACTTTTGATTTATGCGCCCGATAGTTTCATGTCCGTACAGATTGCAAAGGAGGGAAGACTCTTGTTTGAGAGTAACGACAAGCTTCTACCTAGTGTTGAAGAAATGGAATCCTCGATAAAGGGTTATTTAGCCTTTACGGGTAAATATAAAGTTGACAATAGTACAGCCGTTGTTCATTATTTAGTAAAGAGTGCGCTTTATCCGAATTGGAACAACAAAGTGTTATCGCGAAAGATCGATTTTGAAGGCGATATCTTATACATGAAATCTGTAGAACCCACACTTTCTAATGGACAGCAGGTGAACTCCTACATGACCTGGCAAAAAGTGGATCGGTCGATTGATGATTTTTTTGATGAAGGGGTTATCGAAACGGCGTATATATCCAATTCGCAATACGAATAAGTTGTTGCGTGGCATCTTGTCGTCCGGCGAAATAACATACATAATGAAAAAGGGTGCGATCCATTGAATTGGCGCACCCTTTTTCTATTTATCTCGTTGGCTAACGTTAGTTCAAAGCGTCTATTTTCGCTTTCAATTCGTTAGATTTAGCCTCATCCTGTTGGAAATCGTAGTAACCTTTTAAACTTTTCAAGGCATCTACATCTTTCGGATTAAGGGCAACAGATTTTTCTAAGTAAGGAAGAGCTTCTTTGATTTTCTCTTTCAACTCCGTTACTTTTTTGTTGTAATCGTTGTTTGATAATGTTTTGTTCTCGTTTAATGCGTTTAGCTGATCGCGTACACTATTTATTATAGTAGCTGCAGCATTTTTATTTGCATCATTATAGTTTGGATCAATCTCAACGGCTTTTTTGTAAGCAGCAATTGCTTTATCGTTATTGTTTGCCGCAGAATGTGCAATACCTAAATAGTAGTACAACGATTTGTTGTTACCATCTTTGGCAATTTGGTTTTCGATATCAGCAATTACTTTTGATTCTTTACCAGCGATCAGGTTCAATTCAATGTTTTGAACGGCAGCGTCGTTATCATTCGGGTAAGCCTGTGCTGCTTGTGCTGCGTAATCAAGTGCGCTAGCCGTATCTTTCATGGAAAGGTAAAGCTTAGGTAGGTCAACCATCACCGATTTATGTGCAGAGAAATCCTTTTTAGGAATCAGTAACTTGTACTTTTCAACTGCATTTTTGTAATCTTGGTTTTGGATTGCCGCCAAACCTCCGTAGTAAGTAAGTGTTGTGTCTCCAGGAAGGAAAGTTAACGCTTTATCAAACTGCGCGTAAGCGGATTTAAAATCTTGTTTTTCCCAAGAAGCTACCCCTTGATTAAAATTGTATTGACCTAAGACCTGTCCAACTACAGCGATATTCTCTGCGTTTTTCTTTTCTGTGTCCAAGGCCTTTGCTTTTTCAACACCTTCAGCTGCTGCTGTAGCCGCTTCTGGAACATTATCCATGGAAGCGATATTCGCATTTACCAAAGCGTAGATTGTCCATGCTTCAGGATCATCTTTCGTCTTTTCGTGGGCAACTGCTAAATCAATTGCTTCTTTAGCCGCGGTAAGATTTGATTTACCCAGAGCAGCAGAGCCTGCACTTTTTAATTCTTCAAACTTTTGTAAGCTGCTTTTTGCTTTTCTTAAATTACTTGTTTGCGCAAATGTCGTTGTACCTGCTGCAACCAGTAAAGAAAATACTATGGCTTTTTTAAAATTCATTTTTTAATTATTTGAAAGTTGATTTAATAATAGCTTTACTCGGTCTAATTGAGCCAAATCACCAGCCTTTTCGTAATACATAGATAGCGATTTTAGTGCATTGACATCATATGGTCTAATCTCATTTGCTTTTAACAATAAGTTTTGCGCATAGTATTGCGCCTCCACATTGGTGTCGTTTTTCAAAAAATCACCTAAGAATATCAGCCCTAAGGCTAAGTTGGCTTCGTAGTTATTTGGACTCAATTGCAATGTTTTCTGATAGTATCGTTTAGCGATATCGATGCGGCCGACAGTTTCGTTAGCATATCCTGCTAGATAATTCAACTCCACATTTTCGGGCTCAAATTTTATCGCTTCATCAATAATAGGAACGATAGCTTCGTAGTTATTATTGTGTGCTAACTCCTGAATTAAATTCATGAGCACAACTTTATTATCCTTGAATTTAGATCGCGCTGTTTCCAAGGTGCGTAATTGCGCATGCTTATCTCCAGATAGACGGTATACATCAGCAAGTTCCAGATACATGGTTGCCGTGGCGTCATCATCCTTAATAACGGTCGTATAATAACCGATTGCTTCCTTATACTGTTTACTTTGTACCGCCAGTAATGCCAAGTTATAGATTACATCCGTGTTGCCAATTGATAATTCTTTCACTTTGATGTAATTATCGTAAGCCGTCTTGTAGTCTTTTTTACCCAGGGCTTTATTGGCGCTTGAAATATGTGCCGCAGCTAAATTTTGCTTTACATATTTCATTTCGGCCGGATAGTTTTGAAGATCATTAGCCCTTAGTTTACCCAATGCATGATAGGTAATATCAATAGGATCTTTGGGGTTCTTGATCGTCCGGCTTGAGTCAGCATAAGCCATCGCACTATAAATCATGGCACGAAGGACATTTACTTTTGCGCTTGTCGAGTCCCGCTTGTTTTGGTATCCGGCATCGTTAAATTTCTTTGCACTTTCCAGATTCTTTAAGTCTCCCGATTGCATGTACATGGCAAAACTGTTGCTACTCTCTTTGTAATTAGATTGTGCAAAGCCTGTAAAAGAACAGGAGACTAAAAGACCCAAAATAACCGTTTTCTTCATAAAATTATGCTTCGTTGTCTTCGTTATCAGCTTCAGCGTCATTAGATTCCGCATCTTCTGAAGGACTAATTATTGCACCATTTGACGCATCACGTAGGATGGTGTCTGTGTCATCCGTTGTTGGGGTGTCGATTTCACCCTCTGCACCGCCTAAGCCTTCTTCATCATCCTCTTCGCGCTCTACTTTGGTGATCGATGCAATTTCATCTGTATCATTTAACGTTATTAAGCGCACGCCTTGTGTGGCACGACCCATAACACGTAATGAATCAACGCCAATACGAATCACGATACCAGATTTATTGATAATCATCAAGTCGTCCTGGTCGGTTACGCCTTTGATTGCAACAAGCTCACCGGTTTTATCCGTAACATTAATAGTTTTTACTCCTTTACCACCCCGGTTTGTTACGCGGTAGTCCTCGATATCCGTACGTTTACCATAGCCTTTTTCAGAAACAACAAGAACAGTAGAATCATTGCTGTCAACAGCGATCATACCTACTACTTCATCTTGCTCACTGGCCAAAGTAATACCACGTACACCTGTCGCGGTTCTACCCATTGGGCGAACTGTTCCTTCATTAAAGCGAATAGCGCGACCCGAGCGAAGAGCCATCACGATTTCGCTGGTACCCGTTGTTAAACATGCTTCCAATAGCTCATCGCCTTCATTGATATTAATTGCATTAATACCATTTGCACGCGGACGAGAGTAAGCCTCTAGCGATGTTTTCTTGATCGTACCTTTCTTGGTACACATAATAATGAAGTTATTCTCCAAGTACTCTTGATCTTTCAAGTTGATTACCTTGATAAAGGCCTTGATTTTCTCTTCTTTCGGAACATTGATAATATTCTGCAGCGCACGGCCTCTCGAAGTACGACTTCCTTCAGGGATCTCAAAAGCACGAAGCCAGAAACAACGTCCTTTGTCGGTAAAGAGTAGGAGGTAGTTATGTGCAGATGCTGTGATGATATGCTCGGTAAAGTCTTCATCGCGTGTGGTCGAACCAATAGCTCCCTTACCACCACGGCCTTGACGACGGTACTCTGAAAGCGGAGTGCGTTTTACATAACTGTTATGCGAAATGGTAATGACGATTTCCTCATCATCGATGAAATCTTCCATACGCATATCCTCTGCCGAGTGAACGATAATAGAGCGGCGCTCATCACCATATTTTTCTTTTACTTCAGCAAGTTCGTCTTTAATAATACGCATACGTAAGCCTTCGTCACTCAAAACTTCTTTCAAGTAGTCGATAGTCTTCATTAATTCGGCATATTCTTCTTTAATCTTGTCACGTTCCAGTCCTGTTAGACGACGTAACGTCATGTCTAAAATAGCACGTGCTTGAATATCGGTCAGGCTAAAGCGTTCCATTAATCCTGTACGCGCATCCTCTGGTGTCTCGGAGCTACGGATTAATTTAATCACTTCATCCAGGTGATCTAATGCAATTAAATAGCCTTCTAAAATGTGTGCTCTTTTTTCTGCTTCCGCCAACTCATATTTAGTACGACGGATAACAACCTCATGTCTATGTTCCACAAATTCATGGATCATATCCTTCAAGTTCATCAACATCGGACGCCCTTTAACTAAGGCAATGTTATTTACAGAAAATGAGGTCTGTAAGGCTGTGTATTTATAGAGATTGTTTAATACCACATTGGCATTAGCCTCTCTTTTTATTTCGTAAACAATACGGAAGCCATCGCGGTCAGATTCATCACGGATGGTAGCGATACCTTCAATTTTCTTTTCGTTGACAAGCTCTGCCGTACGCTCAATCATATTCGCCTTGTTGACTTGATATGGTATCTCGGTAACGATAATACATTCGCGTCCATTTTTCAAGGTTTCTATCTCAGCTTTACCACGCATAACCACACGTCCACGCCCCGTTTCACATGCATCTTTAACGCCATTGTACCCATATATAATACCGCCGGTAGGGAAGTCAGGGCCTTTGATGTGTTGCATCAACTCTGAGATCTCAATATCGCGGTTGTCAATATACGCTGTAATACCGTCAACAACTTCTGTGAGGTTGTGTGGCGCCATATTAGTCGCCATACCTACAGCGATACCCGAAGCACCATTTACCAATAAATTTGGAATCCGAGTAGGGAGAACTGTTGGTTCTTCAAGGGAGTCGTCAAAGTTGAGTTGAAAATCTACCGTATCTTTATTGATATCAGAAAGAATATCTTCTGCAATCTTTTTCAATCTGGCCTCCGTATAACGCATTGCTGCTGGAGGGTCACCATCAACCGAACCGTAGTTACCTTGACCATCAACCAACGGATAACGCATGCTCCAGTCTTGCGCTAAGCGCACCATTGCATCATACACCGATGAGTCACCATGTGGGTGGTACTTACCTAATACGTCACCGACAATACGCGCCGATTTTTTATAAGGTTTACTACTGGTAACACCCAAGTCCAACATACCATATAAAACCCGTCTATGTACAGGTTTCATACCGTCTCTTGCATCAGGCAACGCACGAGAAACAATCACCGACATCGAGTAATCGATATAGGCAGACTTCATTTGGTCCTCTATGTTAATGGGGATAATCCTGTCGTTAGCAGGAAGTAGATTGTTTTCGTTCTCTGTCTCTTCAGCCATATTAAAATTTGGTTTCGATAAAACTTAATAATGCGCACCTGAATAAAGTACACACATCGCATGCGAAGTTACGATTTTTTTCGTTCAAATTGGCAAAATCTCCTTGCTATTATTATTGTATAACATAAAGTCTAGGGGACGGTTCAGATGAAGTTTTTTGCATGTTCTTTAAGGTATTGGGAGTAATTTGTTGATTAGAAGGGCGCAAACGTTATTGTTGTGTCATTTTTATATTAAAAAAAGTAAAATTTTATATTCTTATCAATAAAACATTGAAAAATGTAAAAAACTTTTAAAAAAAATTTTACTTTTGCTTTTCATTTAGCCAAAGGTGGTTTGATGAGGGAGTAGTTATTTTATTTATCATTAATTTTTTTACGATGAAACATAATTTTGGGGCAGGACCATGCATCCTTCCAAAGGAAGTATTTCAAGAAGCGGCACAAGCAGTAATCGATTTTAATAATTCGGGCTTATCGATCCTTGAAATATCGCATCGTTCCAAAGATTTCGAACAAGTTGTTATTGAAACAGAAGCCCTTGTGCGCGAATTGTTAGCCGTTCCTGCCGATTATTCGGTGTTGTTTTTGCAAGGAGGCGCCAGTCAGCAATTTGCTATGGTTCCTATGAATTTGTTGCCTGAAGGAGGTAAAGCAGCTTACTTGGATACGGGAGTATGGGCTTCCAAAGCCGCTAAAGAAGCTTCGAAACTGGGGAACGTAGAAATCGTGGCTTCATCGTCGGATAAAAATTATACGTACATCCCGAAGGTATTTACTGTACCAACAGATGCAGCATATTTCCACTATACATCAAATAATACAATCTATGGTACGGAGGTTTTTGAAGCACCAAAAGTTAATGTTCCTTTGGTTGTTGATATGTCTTCGGATATCTTGAGCCGCACCATAAATGTAGCCGATTATGATTTGATATATGCGGGTGCGCAAAAAAATATGGGACCAGCTGGTGTTACCTTAGTTATTGTGAAGAATGATATTTTAGGTAAATCTGGGCGTACGATCCCAAGTATTTTTGATTATCGTGAGCATGCGAAAGCGGGCTCAATGTATAATACGCCACCAGTTTATTCGATCTATGTGTCGATGTTGAACTTGCGTTGGTTAAAAGAAAAAGGCGGTATCGAGGTGATCGAACAAGAAAACATCATTAAGGCACGTGCGTTGTATGATGAGATCGATAGAAACCCGTTCTTCCGTGGAACGGCAAACCTGGAAGATCGCTCTCGTATGAATGTGACGTTTGTGATGGACACAGCAGAGCAAGAGGCGGAGTTTTTGGAGTTAGCAAAAGAACGCGGTTTGATCGGTATCAAAGGTCACCGTTCGGTAGGTGGATTCCGTGCTTCCATTTACAATGCATTGACGCTATCGTCTATAAATGCATTAGTGGATGCGATGAAGGAGTTTGAAGAAAGATATAAATAAGCTTAGTTAGATACAAGAATGAGAATATTAGCAAATGATGGTATCGATGCCGTTGGCAAGCAGCTTTTAGAAGCAGCAGGCTTTGAGGTTGATACAAACCATATACCGCAGGAGGAATTAGCGGAAAAATTAAAAAATTACGATGCAATAACGGTACGTAGTGCCACTAAAGTTAGACAAGCGTTGATTGATGCTTGTCCTAATATCAAGGCTATTGGCCGTGGTGGTGTGGGCATGGATAATATTGATGTGGAATACGCGCGCTCCAAAGGTGTTGCTGTGATCAATACACCTGCGGCTTCTTCCTTATCAGTAGGAGAGTTAGTGTTTGCGCATTTATTGAATGGCGTTCGTTTTCTGTATGATGCTAATCGTAAAATGCCGGCAGAAGGAAATACTAAATTTGGAGACCTGAAGAAAGCTTACGCGAAAGGTGTGGAGCTTGCGGGCAAAACATTAGGTGTGGTTGGTTTTGGACGTATCGGTAAAGAAACGGCTAAAATTGCGTTAGGTTTAGGGATGAATGTGTTGTATACCGATTTGTATGAAGGACCGAAGGCGTTAACACTTACCCTTTCGGGTGGTATTCAGGTGGATGTTCCTGTGAAACAGGTTGCCATCGAAGAGATCTTTAAAAATGCTGACTTTATATCTTTGCATGTACCTTTCTTAGATAAACCGGCTATTGGGGCTGCTGAGTTTGCTCTATTAAAAGATGGTGTTGGTTTGGTGAACGCTTCACGCGGTGGCGTGATTGATGAGCTGGAATTGATTAAGGCGTTGGATGCTGGAAAAGTGTCTTTTGCTGGTCTTGATGTGTTCGATAACGAACCTACACCGAGAACAGAAATTCTTACGCATCCACGGATTTCTTTAACACCGCATATCGGTGCTGCTACGAACGAAGCGCAAGAACGTATTGGTGTCGAACTAGCAACATTGCTTATTGAGACATTGAAGAAGTAGTACTTCCGCATAATATAGATGCGGCGCAAGAGCTTTTACAGCATTTGCGCCGCTTTTTTTTGAGAAAAAATATAGAAATATAAAAAAATAAACCATCGTTGTTTATTCTTTGACTGCTGCTGTTTCAAGAAGATTTTTTGTGCATTGGATGGGATCAATGAACAAAGGCCAGAAATGAGCATCGAAAAGGGATATTGTGCTAAAAGTATACGAATAGATGAGGTTGGAAAACACGTTGTTTTTTTTGTTTTGTTTATTATAATACAGACTTTTGCATTTTTAAACACGGATAATTAATACTAATTACTTCGTACCTGAGACGTATTGCTTCGTATTTTATATGCGTTACTACGTGCTTATGTACTTAAATAAAACTTATGAAAATTCTAAAATTTGGTGGCACCTCGGTTGGTAGTGCAGAACGCATCAAAGGATTACTTGAAATCGTAAATCCTGCGGAGCGTCAAATTGTCGTGTTATCTGCTGTAGCAGGCACGACAAATGCTTTGGTAGAAATTGGACAGGCTTTTCTTGCTGAGAAGAAGGACGAAGCATTAGCACTTACCAAGCAGCACAAGGATAAATATGAGCTTTTGATTCAGGAGCTTTTTACGACTGTTGAAGGGCTATCAAAGGGTAAGCAATTGATTGATTATCATTTTAATTACATTGCTTCCTTAGGGAATGAAATGTTCACTTCGGTGGAAGAAAAAGCTATTCTTGCACAAGGTGAGTTGCTTTCGACAACACTGTTTCATTTTCATTTAGAAGAAATTGGTGTTCCATCGGTATTATTGCCTGCCCTTGATTTTATGAAGATCGATGAAGACAATGAACCCATGGTCGATTATATTGGCGAGAAGTTAGGTGCTATCTTGGACCTTTCGCCAGCAAATACACTATTCATTACACAAGGTTATATTTGTCGAAATTCATTTGGTGAAATCGACAATCTACGTCGTGGTGGATCTGATTATACTGCGTCCCTAATAGGGGCTGCAATACGGGCTGAAGAAGTTCAAATCTGGACGGATATCGATGGTATGCATAATAATGATCCCCGTATCGTAAAAAACACATCGCCTATTGCAAACCTTAGCTTTGATGAGGCAGCTGAACTGGCTTATTTCGGAGCGAAGATATTGCATCCGCAGAGTGTGTTTCCAGCACAAAAATATAACGTACCCGTACGTTTGTTAAATACAATGGATCCAGCTGCAGCAGGGACATTGATTAGTAAAGACGGCGGAAACAAAGGACAGATACGAGCAATTGCTGCTAAAGATGGCATTACGGCTATTCACATCCATTCTTCAAGAATGTTGTTAGCTTATGGTTTTTTACGTAAAATATTTGAGATATTTGAACGCTACAAAACGCCAATTGATATGATCACGACATCTGAAGTTGCCGTTTCTTTAACGATTGATGAAACACGCTATTTAGCCGATATTATTAAAGAGGTGGAGGATTTCGGTCGTGTGAGCATCGATAATGAACAAACCATTGTATGTGTAGTCGGAGATTTTAGTGCCAATATGCATGGTTATGCGGCACGCGTGTTGGATGCGATCAAACATTTGCCTATTCGTATGATTTCCTACGGCGGGTCAGATTACAATGTATCGATCCTTCTGGATAGCGAACATAAAACAGAGGCGTTGCGTTCGTTGCACAATAGATTATTTTAAGTAATAGAATTAAATTCGATATGTTGTTTACAAAAGATCAGCAAGAGAAGATAAAAAATTTAGAGACCCCGTTTTACTACTATGATATGGGGTTACTCGAGCGAACGTTGAATAGTGCTAAGGCTGCTGCTGATAAGCGTGGATTTCATGTACATTATGCCTTAAAAGCTAATTTCAATGATCGCGTATTGGATATGATTCAATCGAAGGGATTTGGTGCTGATTGTGTAAGTGGTAATGAGGTGCAAAAATCAATTGATAAAGGCTTCGCTCCGGAGATGATTACCTTTGCCGGTGTCGGAAAATCCGATAAAGAGATCATTGAGGCATTGAAACACCAGATCTTCGCTTTCAATGTTGAGTCTATCCAAGAGATGGAGGTTATCAATGAGCTTGCTGGTCAGTTGGGTGTTGTGGCTCAGGTATCGCTTCGCATTAACCCGAATGTGGATGCACATACACATCATTATATTACGACTGGCTTGGATGAGAATAAATTTGGGGTGCCTACTTCGGAGTTAGAAATTGCGGCTTCGGTTATCCGTCAAGCACAGCATGTAGAGCTCATCGGATTGCATTTTCATATAGGCTCTCAAATCACAGATATGAACGTATTTAAGAGTTTATGTGTGAAGGTTAATGAATGGAAAAATTGGTTTGAAGAGCGGGGAACAGCGATTAAAGTCTTGAATGTTGGAGGAGGACTAGGGGTTGATTATCAACATCCAGATGAAAATTCCATGCCTGACTTTGAAGCATATTTTGATATTTTTGATAAGTTTTTGGAGCGTACCGCACAGCAAGAAGTACACTTTGAATTAGGTCGTGCTTTAGTGGCGCAGTGTGGGAGCTTAATCAGTAAGGTTCTGTATACGAAAAGTGGTATTAAAAAGAACTTTCTAATTCTAGATGCAGGGATGACGGAGCTTATGCGTCCGGCTCTCTATCAGGCTTATCATAAGATCGAGCATGTCGCAAAAGAGGTGACAACAACTATAAACTACGACGTCGTCGGCCCGATTTGCGAGAGCTCAGATTGTTTTGGTAAAGAAGTACCATTACCAGAATCCCAACGAGGCGATCTTATTGCTATCCGCACTGCGGGAGCTTATGGCGAGGTGATGGCATCAAGCTATAATCTTCGTGATGAAATTCGTTACGTTTATAGCGACAAGCTTTAAAAGCAAGTAGTTCTTTAGTGCATAGTACGTAGTTTATAGTACATTGTTCTTACTTTAAAAATAGAGCGTATGGGGTACCTCGTATTTCATACGCTCTATCTATCACGATCTACCAACCACCATCTACCAACCACCATCTACCAACCACCATCTACTAACCACCATCTACTAACCACCATCTACTAACCACCATCTACCAAACACCATCTACCAACCACAATCTACCAACCACCAACCACAATCTACCCACTACTAAATACTTCTCTTATTTGTGTATATTTGTCAGTTCAAACAAAGAGAAAGAAATATGGAGGAATCCAGACCTAGCGTAGGTATGATAGGGAGCGGCAGTTGGGCTACCGCAATGTTAAAGATGTTAGGCGATAACACGAGTTCGAAGGAGCTTTTGTGGTGGATACGTAAAGAAGAGGATCTTGCGTATGTACGGCAGTATAAACATAACCCAACCTACCTTAGTGCAGTTGAATTAAAGGTTAATCCCGAGAACCTGTATCAGTCTGCGCGTACGGTTATCCAAAAGTCCGACATTGTGATCCTCAATACACCTTCAGCTTATTTGGAGGTAGCCTTACAAGATGTAGAAGCGGCTGATTTTGAGGATAAAATTATCGTTTCAGCAATAAAAGGAATTGTACCAGGTGACAATCTGATCGTGGGTGAATACCTACAGCGTAATTATCAAATCCCATTAGAAAATATCGTTGTGGTCGGTGGCCCTTGTCATGCCGAAGAAGTTTCCTTAGAGAAGCTATCCTACCTTACGTTAGCAGCAAAAAATAATGATAACGCATTACGTGTTGCGGCGGTACTTCAGAATAGATATATAAAAACAGTAACCACTTCTGATGTGTTTGGTGTAGAGTATGGAGCGGTATTGAAAAATATTTATGCTCTAGCTGGTGGTATTTGCCATGGACTGGGATATGGTGATAATTTTCAGGCTGTTTTGGTATCGAACGCTATTCGGGAGATGGAAAAATTTGTCTTTGCTATTGATGCGGAAGAAAGTAGAGATATCAATGCATCGGCTTATTTGGGAGATTTATTGGTTACGGCTTATTCGCAGTTTAGCCGCAATCGAACATTCGGCAATATGATTGGTAAAGGTTATACCGTACAATCCGCTCAATTGGAGATGAATATGGTCGCCGAAGGTTACTATGCATCCGCATGTATTCAAAATATTATTCAACAGTATGGCTTAGATATGCCTATTTGCGATACGGTATATCAAATTTTATACAATAAGCAATCTGCGGCATCCGAAGTCGTAAAATTAACGGAAAAATTATCTTAAGCATGCAAATTACCAAAGAACATATTGCGCAAACTTATCAAACTATTCAGGACGAGATAACCAAAGGGTTGGAAGCGTTGGATGGAAAATCGAAGTTTGCCGAGGAATTATGGGAACGAGAGGGAGGCGGGGGTGGCCGCACAAGAATTATACAGGATGGTAATATCCTTGAAAAAGGCGGCGTCAATTTTTCTGCGGTGCATGGTAAACTTCCTGAACCGATAAAAAAATCTTTTGGTGTCGACGAAGAGGACTTCTTTGCAACGGGTGTTTCCATTGTGATCCACCCGAACAACCCTTGGGTGCCAATCATTCATATGAATATCCGGTACTTCGAATTAAACGATCAGGTACGTTGGTTTGGTGGCGGTATAGACCTTACCCCACATTATGTACAGCATGATGATGCCCGTTTTTTTCATCAGATGATGAAAAATGTATGCGATCAGCATCATCCTAACTTTTATTCGGATTTTAAGACCTGGGCCGATAACTATTTTTATATTAAGCATCGACAAGAGACCCGTGGTATTGGGGGCGTTTTTTATGATAAACTGACGCCCGAAAAGACCGGCCTTACTTTCGAAGATATCTTTAATTTTTCTTGTGACCTGGGACGTACTTTCGTTCCGACATATACTGAGCTGGTTAACCGGAATCGGGATAAAGCGTATGGCGAACGAGAGAAGAACTGGCAAGGATTACGACGTGGACGGTATGTTGAATTTAACTTGGTTTACGATTCGGGTACGCGCTTTGGATTAGAAACAAATGGACGTATTGAGTCTATTTTAATGAGTTTGCCTGCACAAGCGAATTGGGCATATGATTTTCATCCAGAGAAGGGATCCCTCGAGGAAGAAACACTTTCTTTATTGAAAAAAGAGATCAATTGGACGATATAGGGCATAGCGC
The DNA here is from genome assembly GCF_004421025.1 of Sphingobacterium psychroaquaticum. NCBI lineage: Bacteria > Pseudomonadati > Bacteroidota > Sphingobacteriia > Sphingobacteriales > Sphingobacteriaceae > Sphingobacterium > Sphingobacterium psychroaquaticum. Next base: position 2,194,304 of record NZ_CP038029.1, read on the forward strand.
ATGTACTTATAGCTTATTCGACCAACTAATTACCAGGAACAGACAACTAAAAACAACTAATGATAAACTATCAGAAGTTTACGTTGGATAATGGCCTACGGGTTCTTATCCACGAAGACCATACCACAGCAATGGCCTGTGTTAATGTATTGTATGATGTAGGAGCACGTGATGAGTCGCCGGAAAAGACGGGTTTCGCCCATCTTTTTGAGCACTTGATGTTCGGCGGTTCCATCAATATCCCGAACTACGATACGCCATTGCAGGAAGTTGGGGGGGAGAATAATGCGTTCACAAGCAACGATATCACGAACTATTATGTCACGTTGCCTGCTGCAAACTTAGAGACCGCACTCTGGTTAGAAAGCGACCGTATGCTAAGTTTAGCTTTTAGCCCCCAAAGTTTAGAAGTACAACGAAATGTTGTGTGTGAGGAGTTTAAGCAACGATACCTCAATCAACCTTACGGTGATGTTTGGCTACGCCTACGTCCGCTTGCTTATAAAGTTCACCCATACCGTTGGGCCACGATTGGGAAAGAATTACGTCATATTGAGGAAGCTACTATGGAAGATGTGAAAGCATTCTTTAAGAAGCACTACGCCCCGAATAATGCAGTCCTCGTAATCAGTGGTCATGTGGGAGCGGGGGAGACCTTAGAATTGGTAAAAAGATGGTTTGGCGATATTCCACGCGGGGCGGATTACGTACGTGCGTTACCTCAGGAACCGCAGCAAACCGAAGCACGCCGTGAAGAAGTAGATGCGGACGTTCCTGTGAATAGTATATATATAGCCTTTCATGGGCCTGAACGGTTACACCCGGATTATCCGACTATGGATCTTTTATCGGATCTTCTGTCCCGTGGAAGTTCCTCACGGTTGTATCGCGCTCTGGTGAAAGATCAACCGATATTTAGTGAGGTCAATGCCTACGTGATGGGCTCCGTAGATAGCAACCTCTTTGTGGTGGAAGGTAAACCGTTACCACACATTACACTTGATGAGGCGGAGAAGTTACTATGGAACCAGTTGGAAATTATTGCAACAGAAGAGGTGTCGATTCCAGAATTACAGAAAGTAAAGAACAAGATTGAATCGACGATGGTTTTCGCAGAATTGTCGATTTTAGATAAAGCGATGAACTTAGCTTTTTATGAGGCTTTGGGGGATGCTAATATGTATAATCACGAGGTCGAGAAGTATGATGCGATAACGGCAGATGACATTCGTCGGATAGCCGCTCAGGTTTTTAGAAGAGAAAATTCATCAACCTTAATTTATCACGCAAAGCAAACGGAAGATGTTGAATAGAAAAGAAGCCCCAGCACAGCACCCCATAGAAGATATAACATTGATTCATCCGGAGGAATTAACGTTCGAGAATGGGCTTAAAGTCTTCGTTTTCCGGTCAGATGACCAAGAGTTGATCAAGGCTGAATTTATCTTTCAAAACCTATTCGCCTCGCCCGAAAACCCCCTATTGAATACCTGTTTAAGCAGTATGCTGAAGGAGGGGACGGAGTTGCGTACAAGCGCACAGATTGCGGAAGATATTGATTTTTATGGCGCATATCTTGTCCCTGAATATAGTTACGATCATACGGCTTTGACACTGTATAGCTTGCGTAAGTATTTTGCTGACGTGGTACCTGTCGCTCAAGACGTGCTTAAAAACTCGATAATTCCTGAAGCAGAGTTGGTTACATTTGTTCGCAATAATAAGCAAACCTTGCAAGTTTCGATGCGCAAGAACGATTATGTTGCACGTAAGCTGTTTTATAATCATATTTTTGGAGAGACCCGTTATGGCGTCACACCAAGTGAAGAGAACTACAATAGCTTAAATCGGGAGGATCTGTTTGCTTTATACCGTAAGCAAATACAACCGCAGAACTGCACATTAATTCTTTCGGGCGGTGTAACAGAAGATGTTCTTGCTGTAATTCGTGATTTATTTGTAACAGATTGGGATAATAACGACACACTAACACTATCAACGGTACCTGAAGTTCCCGCTTTTGAACCGAAGGAGTTCGTAGAAGAAAGGGAGGATGCATTGCAATCCGCTCTTCGTCTTGGGATGCCTTGTGTAAACCGAACGCACGTAGATTTTCCAGCGCTACAATTTGTGAATACTTTATTTGGCGGCTATTTTGGTTCTAGATTAATGCGTAATATCCGGGAAGAGAAAGGATATACATACAGTATTGGTTCGGCGATCGCTAGTTTACAGCATGGTGGTTTCTTTACTATTGCGTCTGAAGTTGGTGTCGAAGTAACACAAAATACGTTGGATGAAATTAAAAAGGAATTTGATGTCCTTCGACAGGAGTTGGCTCCAAACGAAGAAGTCGAGCTTGTGCGTAATTATATTTTAGGCTCCGCTCTTGGAAGTTTAGAGTCTATTTTTTCGCATGCAGATAAATTTAAATCTGTCTATTTCTATGGATTAGACCTAGATTATTACAAACGATATAATAAAGTTATCCGTAATATGACGGCGGAGCACGTACAGGAGATTGCTTTACAGTACTTCGATTTTGAGAAAATGTTGAAGGTCGTAGTCGGCAAGAAATAGTTTCTAAGGAAGTAATCGTACAAGGTGTAAAAATGTCACTATTCTAGGGAATAATGACATTTTTATTTTCATGTGTCATTAACTTTTGTTTAAATATTTGTCGCTTTGAAACAATTTATGTAGATCTGTGTTGTTTTTTTGTCTTGTATTCATTTGATAGTTGCGTTGCGAACTTGTTTGTGATTCGTGCTACAGGTGATTCTGAGCTTTGGTTTTGAGAATAATCAGAATGTGTTGGTGGGGAATAGTTACTCGTAATCGCATATTCTTTTGGTACGTGATTGTTCCCTTTGCGTAGTCGTGTTTCAAGCATATATATAACTTCTAAATAACACGTAGATGAAAGAGTCCTTAAACATTACAGACACACATCCACTGGTTGCGCTACTGAGTGACCTGCATGTAAAATTTTTTGCTGGCGTTACTGGTGGTGGCGTCATTCATTTTCTAAAACATATCGCACGGTATTCTGGTAAATGCGATGTTGAACCTGCATTTTTTACGATCGGTGAGTATGTCGCGGGCTTTATTCCGTTAGGTTATTATCTTTCTAGCGGTACTGTTGCGGCTTCGGTAGCAACCACCGGGGCCGCCACCAAGCTTATTGGTTGTGGATTGAGCGATGCTAAACTCCATAATATCCCTTCCGTTTATATTGTCCCTCTTTGCGAACCTGAAGCCTCCGGGTTTGGTCCATTACAGGATACATCTGTCTATGGAAGTAACATTCTGGCGCAGTTACAAGCCGAATTGCCAGACTCTACTTTTGTGTTAGATGAAACATTTTCTATAGATGAAACCTATACGCGAATTCAAACACTGCTCCAGCACGGTAAACCTGTGGTATTTGTTTTAACTAAAAGTAGTTCGAATATTGACTTTGGAATTTTCAGGAGAGCGTCTATCATAGAAGGGGGCGCATTGGAAGATTTGAGTTGGCGTATGGATTATTTTATCCTAAAGTTTCGGCAGGCTGTTCAAAATAGAAGAGTTGTTATTGTGGTGGGCGATGAGATGCGGCGTTGTGCTCGTGTAAAAGAACTCACCACACAATTGAGTTTAGCGCTACGTGCGGAAACGATATGGAGTATTAACGGTGCCAATGCCGTGAGTCGTGAAAATCCTTACGGCTACGGTTATATTTCTTTTGGAGGAAATGATAAGGCAATGGAAATTTTTAGGTCGTTGGGCGAGGATGATGTCGTTTTGTTGTTAGGTGGCTGTTCCGACGAGTACACCACAAATTTAAAAAAGATTATAGCATCCGATTTGTTCTATCTGGGGGAGGCTGAGAATAGCTATGGAATGGTGAACAACAGCTTTGCTCATATAACGACAGGAAATTATGATCAGGTGTTGGGAGATGTGCATACGGCTTTGACGCATCTGATAACCAAAGTAAAGGAGGAACCTTGTGCGAATATTCCGGCAAGACCTGCTCCTGCGGATTTAAATAACCATGCGTTTATTCGGGCCAACCATAACTATGTGGACATGGTAGATTTATATCAACGTTTAGATAACTATTGGCGTAAAAACTCGATCGCATTTGATGATGTCTGTTTAGCCTATAAAGACAGACAATATATCCTTTCGCGTCCCAACGATAATATTGATTTTTACTCGTTGTATCGTGGATCGGCTATGGGCGGAGCTTTTGGAACAGCAGTGGGAGCGAAAATAGCCAACCCAGAAAGAGATGTGTATTGCTTTACAGGCGATGGGTGCTTTCGTCTATTTGCTGGCTGCCTGGGAGAAGCCGCAAAGCTGGGTATTGTACTTTTTTTACTCAATAATGAACGTTTAGGAATAGTTGATCAAGGGTTAAGAAAGGTTTTACATGACTTTCCGGAAGAACAATACCATGCAGATGTGATTGCTGTAGATTATCAAGGAGTAGCCTTATCTTTTGGATGGAATGCCGCGCGACTCCTTCCTGATTTAAGTAATTTATCGGATGTTTTGGACCAAATTGAACCGACCATGGAACGTTCATTACTTATTGAAGTTCCAATCGATCCCAATCAATTACTGGGCAGCAATCCTAGATTAGTAAACTTATGAGGAGCATAGAAGAAACACGGATATTATTAGATTTAATCGATTTATCTTTTTTGCGGCGCACTGGAGTAGCGCTGCCTGTTCCTCCTGGTGTTCCAGATCGTTATGATTGGCTCCATAGAGAAGCTCCTTATAGTTTGTTGTCCCATGATACCGCAGCAGACCCTGTTTTTACCTATGTAAACGAGATGGCGTTACGTTCATTTGGATATGGGTACTCCGAAATGCTTAGCTTACCATCACGCCTTAGCGCTGGTCCCGCAGATCAGGCGGAACGGAATAGATTATTAGCACAGGTGCGTCAAAACGGTATAGCTTTCAATTATGAAGGCTTGCGCCGCACAAAGAATGGAAATACTTTTCAGATTTATGATGGCATTATTTGGGTCGTGGAAGACCAAGAGAGAAAGGTAATCGGACAAGCAGCTTTGTTTTGGCCCACGGATGTGCTAAGACCTGATTGGTGGAACATCCCTGGGCCAAAATAATACAGATCTAAGGTAATTTGGTCAATGCCTTGCTGTTCCGAAGAAGGAATACATACTGAAAAAAATCAGTCGTAACAGATCCGTTTTTTGGAACTATATTGGTCCCAAAAATAGTAGACTTCATGCGGCTTAATTGTTGTGATTGTCGGTAAGGTGAATCACTGGCGTCTAACTTGAAAAGCGTCACGGTATTCGGAGTGGTTAACGTCTTTAAATCATTTATTCCCTTAACCAGCATAAGAGGACCGTCCGCATTTACCCAGTTGATTTTTTCATCAGGTGGCGTCGGGAATTGCGGGTTTTTGGGAAGATACATGTCGCTATCTAATGTTTGGCTAATGAAACTTATCGTCTTAAAACCGGCTTGCTTTAACCCCGCAGCAAGAGGTTTATGCCCCGCCTGTGGTGTTTGCTGTAAAACATGATACAGACCAAAGAGACCGTAAAGCTTTTCGTTGTGTAGTTTTTGCTTTTGTACCATTTGCTGAAGATTAGCGACCATGGCCGAGTCTCTAGTGATGGTTGTACGCTTGTCGTTAAAATCTTTATCTATCCCTAATACCGTTATTTTTGAAGAGTCGGGCAGTTGCTTATTATAGGTGTAGATATCGCTCCATTTCTCCATAAGCTCTTTGCTGGCTTGTTGTGGAATTCTTTGGCGAATCGCCAGAACGACCTGTTGCAGAAGTTCTTCGTCTTTGCTATCCTTTGCCAAGAATGTATTTAACTGCTGTGCCGTGGTACTGTCCATTTCAGCAATATAGTATTTGATACCTAATTTCTTATTTAGAAATAGAAGCAATTGTTTGTCTAATACTTGATTGGCAGCATAACCGTGGATTTCGCCTAACAGGTAAATGTCGGCCTGATTAAAAGTGGAGTCAAAGGCTGCTGTAGGAATTTCCGAAGCGATACTGTATTTATTTTTTGAAAGATAAGCCGTGTATTCTTTGTCTGGATTGCCAAGAAATAATTTGTTACTGATAACGAAGTAGAGGAGACCTGCTGCAAGGATTGCAAGTATACTTAAAAATGCAATTTTTACAACCTTAAATAATTTCTTCATAATTTAAATTTCCCGTAAAAATAGTTTTTTCTTGATACACAACAACGTAATTTGCGAAATTTCTTGTCTCCGATTACATCTTTTTTTATTAGTTTTAATCTATAAAAATCACGTTTTTTTGATTGGTCTAGTTCGTTGCATGAGGCCTAAAATATAGATTATGAATAAGACATTAGCTGTAGCTAGTTTCATTACTGGAATTATCTTATTTTTTGTGATACCTAGTTTAGGTATGTCTCTTCGCACGGATAGTGGACACATTAGATTGGATACCAGCAAGCATGATTATGTGAAAAATGTAAATCGTTTTTTTGCAAATTCAGCAAAGCAGAGTATGATTGATATGGAAACGGATAAAGCCACCATTGAGCAAAACAGAATTTTGCAGGATGTACAGGCTTTGACTCGTCAAGCACGCTCTTTTTTGAAAAAAGAATTCGATACCCTAGCTTTCAAGCATAGTCTACAGCAGATTATACATTGGCATGAGGTTGCTAAAGATGGTGTTTTCGAACATCAGGGCTCCGCACATACCGCACGAAACCTAACAACGACATACCATATCTTTGAGGCTTTACGAAACCAAGGGATTGTCTATAAAAAAAGAGTCGATGCCTATATGGATCAGCTCGTTAAGTACCGTTTTGAAATAGATTCTTTGAGCAATGATAAATCTTTATTTATATTATCAAGTGATTCGTTAGAGATCGCTCAATATGTACATAAATTAAAGGTTCTGGCTATTGAGATCGCTCCCGTAACGCAACAGCTCAAAAATAGTATCAATAGTACACAGTCTTTACAAAATGCGATAAATTTAGAGCTTTTAAAGCTTGAAACGGGGATGGAGGAAATTCTATACCTGCAGGATCAAGTAGGAGATCGAACATTCAAAAAGGAGTTTGCACCACTGTGGCAAGAAAGTGCCTACAATAGGCCATTCAGCGAAATTGTGGCCATTTCGTATACGAAAGCGACATTAGTTCTTAGTTACTACATCAAAGGACATGTCGGAAAACTGTTTGTGGTATTATTGGCATTAGGGCTTGTTGTAGGTTATATCTATAGCTTACGATCAGCGCTCCAAAATAATCATCTCGAATTTCGTGATGCCATGCTCCTGAATAGACCTTTAGTTGCTGGATTAGCAATTAGCATCAGCGTGGCACAGTTTCTATTTCCCAATCCTCCCTTTATTTTCACTGCAGCGGTATTGATCACGCTTGGGATCCTCGTAACTATCCTTTTGCGTGGTTTCATAAAACCCTACTGGATGTCTGTTTGGGTAACGATATTTCTTCTTTTTGTAGCCGCTGCTGTCGATAACCTTATACTTCAAGCTTCGCGTCCAGAGAGATGGTTTATTCTGTGGGTTTCAAGTACAGCTTCTGCTGTGGGCCTTTTTGTGTTATTTCATAAAAGGAAGCATGTGGAGCTGCAGGAGCGATGGATTCTTGTGCCTATCGGATTGATGACCTTACTGGTAATCGCATCTACATTTCTCAATATATTGGGCTTGTATAATACGGCCAAGGTGTTGCTGGTATCCGGTTTGTTAAATGTCGTTGTCGCTATTATTTTTCTATGGGTTTTACGTTTAGTCAATGAAGGGTTATCTTTTGCTTCTGAGCTTTATAAAAAACAAGAAAGTAGACTCTTCTATATTAATTATAATCGGGTAGGGCAGCGCGCTCCGAGCTTTTTTTATGCTATTCTTATAGTGGGTTGGTTTGTTTTATTCGGACGTAATTTTTACGAATTCAAGTTGCTTTCTGAACCACTTCGCGAGTTCTTTCAAAGTGAACACCAACTGGGAAGTTTCACCTTTTCTATTAACAATATTTTGATCTTCATGCTTATCATGGTGAGTGCGACGGTGCTCTCCAAGATCGTTTCCTATTTTGCAACAGATACACAATGGAATGGACATAGTGAGAAACAAGAACGTAAATTTCGATTGGGAAGTTGGCTACTATTGGTTCGAATAAGCATTATTGTCATTGGCTTTTTCCTAGCTTTTGCAGCCGTCGGTATTCCGATACAACAAATCACGTTGATCATTGGTGCCTTAGGTGTTGGTATTGGTTTTGGACTACAGACATTGGTAAATAACCTCGTAAGTGGTTTAATTATCGCCTTTGAGAAGCCTGTGAATGTAGACGACCTGGTGGATATCGGAGGACAGTCCGGAAAGGTGAAGTCTATTGGTTTTCGGAGCAGTGTTATTGCGACTTTTGATGGGGCTGATTTGATCATGCCCAATGGAGATCTTCTTAATTCTCATGTTATTAATTGGACTACTGGTGGTTTTAAGAAACGATTGAGTGTTCACATCGAGGTCGCATATGGTGCAGATTTGAACGTTGTTAATCAGCTTATTTTAGCCGCTGTTGAAGCCGATAGTCAGATCTTAAACAATCCCACACCTTCGGTACAATATGGAGAGGTTTCTGCCCAATCAGTAGTTGTAATCCTTTATTTCTGGACAAAAACCAATAAAGATGGGGGTGTTGTTCGGAGTGATATAATTCGTGCCATAACTTCGAGCTTGGCGGCAAACAATATTGCATTAGCCTTGCCGAAGCAGGAGGTTATATGGAAAAAAGAAGAGTAAATTACTTGCCTTTTCCGCAGTTTGGTGTGGCTGTAAGTACATCCAAGGAAGCATCCATGGCTTTCTTAGCCCATTTTTTTAATTCGTCCAGTTTGTCCGCTTTTTTAGCATTGTTGCCAAAGGTGACAGCCGAAAGCGCATAGTTTTTTGCTAGAGGACAATTACAGGCGTCCTGTATAGCATACGCGGACGATTCTGTCGCTTGTAAGATGCCATCTTTCAAGTAAGATTGTGCGTCCGCGATAGATTTTGCTTTATAGGCCTTCTTGAATTTTGCAAAAGCCATCTCCGCATAGGTTACTGTCATAGCACAACCATTTTGATTGGACGTAGCGCCAGAGGTGGCTGAAGTAAAGAAGAGGCTGTATACAAGCGCTAAAGGGAAGAGTGCTGTTTTCATCGGTACTTGTCTTATTTCGTTTAAACAAAGCTAATTAATTTGTGTAAATACAGATTAATTTATTTATGGCTTTTTGTATTTTTACTAAAAAAATGTATGAAATTAAATATTGTACTTTGCTCTTTGTTAGCACTTACGACATGGTCTTGTAGTAAAAAGGATGCCGATAAGGTGGTGGACTGTTTTGGACAATCCCTTTTGGTTGATGTACATCATAGCCCAGTATCAGGGGAACCTTCACGTATTAACTATAGCGTAAAATATGTGGGAGAACATGAATTAAATACGGTCATTAAGTGGAACTATGGAGATGGTACCCCAGTCCAAAATGTGACAGGTACCACAAGCAGCCATACGTACGCAAAAGCGGGTACTTATACCGCAATTGCTACCGTAAGCCTAGATGGTGCTTCTTGCTCCTTTGATATAAAAGAGACGGTGACAATTCCCTAATAACTTGAACCGCTAAGGCTTAAAATCCACTATATGTTGAATTTCTTTAGAAATTCTGTAATCGTTTTTACAAATTCGTCAGGATAAGCAAAGTGAATATTATGATCTACGTTTTCGAATGCCTTTAGTTGAATGTATTTTGGATGAGAGGCTGCAAGTGTCTTATTTTCGGCAAGCACTGGGGTGGGGTCTGTTGTGGAGTTCGCGTCCATAATAAGTACAGGTGTCGATAGGTTCTGGAATATTTTTACCGGGTCAACATTGATTATGGAAGCTGCATATTTACTAATGGTGGACGTTTGAAAAAGTGCTTTCGCCATATGTAAACTATCTTGCATGTAATAATACTCCGGAAGCCCTTTATAGGTAATCCATTTGTTTTTTAGCGGTTTGATATAGCTTAAAATCTCAAACTGATTGGTTTTGGTCTCGGGCTCAAAAAGACTTTTATACGCTTGGAACTTACTGGAGAACTCAGCAAAATATTTATTCTTTATTTCATCTGGCAAATTTACGGACTTCAACTTCGCGGCCAATGCTGTTTTACTAAGCTTTTCATAACTTGTCTTAAAGGCCACCGAGCCCCCATCTTCTAAGATGAGACCAGTGACCGAATTGGGATATTGTTTATAGAAGTTGGTTGCCAGAAATGCACCGCGAGAGAATCCGCCAATAACGGCTTTCTTAATTCCCAGATTTTCCATTAAATCTTTGATATCAACGCAAAGATCGTCAAACGAAGCATCGAATGGAGGGAGTGGAGTCTTTCCGGCATTATACTGGTCTATTGCGATAACGTGATAGCCCGCTTGTGCAATGCGCTCCGCAAAAGGCATAAACTCATACGCATTACTCAAGCTGCCATGTAACCATATAAATGCCTTATCCCCGGGCTTTCCCCATTCCAAATAGGCTAGTTTTACATGGGCTGTTTGTTTTCGTTTGCGATGCTTTTGCTCGTATAGATTGTACTGCGCTACCGCAGATACGTAAGACCGAAAGACCGTTGTTTTTTTAACCTCTTGGGCTGCAGTGATGGTTGAAAAAAGAATAAGAAAGAAAAGTAGCAGATTCCTGTAATAACACATATACATAATAGAAAAACGTGTAGATACACTATTTTGATATAGACAAGGCAAAAATAGCCTTTTATTACATACCTAATTGTTAAGATTTGTTATGCTTGCAATTTTGGTAATATTATATTAATATTGGCATTTTATACCAAAACCTGATTTCAATTTAAATGTAAACAATGTTGGTTGTTCCATTACATGATGAAGTATTGCTTTTACAGCAGCTAGCTGTGGGTAATCAACGTGCATTTAAGAAAATATTTGACCACTACCATCAACCCCTTGCTAGTTATGTTTACCAAGTAACGGAATCCGTAACCGTTTCGGAGGAAATTATTCAGGATATCTTTGTGAAGATTTGGCTAAAGCGAGAGGAGATGTCTAGGATCGCTAGTCTGAAAGATTATCTCTTTATCTTATGTCGGAATCGTACTATCGATGCCCTGCGTAAAAAAGCAAGACATGCGTTACAAAAGGCCGAGGTAGATAAGTATCTGTTGGAAGAGGCTGAACTCGCAACACTAGATAATCCGGCAGATGTATATCGACAATGGATTACTGAAGCGGTGGAATTATTGCCACCGCAACAACAAATGGTATACAAGCTTAGCCGCTACGATCGTCTAAAACATGAAGAAATCGCAGCCCAATTAAACGTCTCAAAAGAAACGGTAAAGAAACACATTCAGCTCGCTGTGAAATTCTTGGAATCACAGCTAAAGGAGCGGATGGATCCCCCCATTTTGGCTCTCTTACTTATGCCTATGTTCGCGACGCTTTAGATCGATATGCACTAATTTTTTGTTTTTTTTAAAATCAATTACCCCTTTACCGAAATAGGTACGTCTTTACCGGTAAGAGAACATATTGTGGCTTTGTACCCCTCTATTTATGAGTCAAGATAAATTAGAACTATTATTTGAAAAGTATTTTACGAAAACAGCGACGCCTGCCGAGCGAGCTGCTTTTTTTAGATTGATCGCACAAGATAAGGATGATCAGGAATTAGGGCGGTTGTTGGAAGTATATTACGCGAAATTTGTCGGATCTACAGCAACTGCAGATCTATTTGATTCCGAAGGATTATTTGCCCGGGTTCAAGAACAAACAGAAAGAGCAGTCGCGGTTGTGCCATCTCGTTCCCGAAAAATTAAGCGTTGGTATTGGGGAGCTGCAGCGGCCATAGTGGCGATAGCTTCTCTGTTTGCGGTATGGCGTACTGTCCTTCTACCGGCGGAGGGAGATTCCCAAATAGCACAGCGTATACAACCGGCAGGAGCTGCCGGTTATCTGACATTAAGTAATGGTAAGCGAATTGCTTTGGATAGTTTATCTACAGGATTAGTTGCGATAGAAAATGGCGTTACTATTGAACAGGATGACGAAGGAGGGTTACGCTATCAGATGAATACGGGAGAGGGAATAGCAGAAAATAATATACTCGAAACTTCCAATGGACAATTTATTAAAGTGACACTGCCAGATGGATCTCTGGTATGGCTTAATTCCGGTTCCTCTTTAACATATCCGTCTCGGTTTTCTAATGAACGAAGGAATGTAACGTTGCGTGGAGAAGCCTATTTTGAGGTGGCTCGAAACGTGAATGCGCCGTTCACGGTGTCCTTTAGCGGACAAAAAGTAACGGTATTGGGAACTAAGTTTAACGTCAAAGCATATAGCGCGACGCGGGCGTCAGCAACCTTACTGGAAGGAAAGGTTCGTGTAGAAAATGCAGAAGGGCAGTCAGCGGTATTGTCGCCTGGCCAGGAAGCGGAGTTGACCGATCTTACTCTACGTGTTCAATCCATAGAAGCAGAGGAATCGATTGCTTGGAAGCAGGGATACTTCTCTTTCAACAATAAGGAATTGCAGGTAATAATGGAGGATATAGGTAGATGGTATGACTTAGAAATTGTGTACCTGAACACTGCCGTTAAGTCGGTGAAATTGATTGGTTCGATAAGCCGACATAGTGATATTAACGTTCTACTTCAACGGATGGCCTTGACAAAGGAAGTGAGATTTCGCTTAGATGGACGTAAATTATATGTTCAATAAATCATTAAAAACTAACTAATTAAACGTGTTAACTAACCCATTGATATATGCCTATGACGTAGCCTTATTAACAATTTTAACAAGACTTATATCAACGAAAAAAGGGATGCTCGTAACACCCCTTTTTTAAGTTGACTGTCTTTAGAGTCGCTATTAAACAATAGCAGGGAATTATTTTTTAAAAAACAGCTAACCAAATGTATAAAAATTATTTCAATTCTTTATGCGGTGGGATAGGTATGCCAAACGGTGAACATCCGAGCGTAGACCACCTCCCGCATAGACGGATTTTTACAGATGAAAAGAGAAAATGGTTTATGAGAATTAACCTAACTGGGGCTTTGTTGTGCATCTCGCTTATGCAACTGTCAGCATCGACTTATGCCCAGAAAGTAACCATTAAGAATAAGAAAATTACGGTAGAGCAATTGGTACGTGAAATTCGGAAACAAACAAATTTTGACGTCCTGATACCTGGTTCAAAGATGGATTTGAAAGAACGTATATCAGTCAATGTACAGGATATGTCTTTGCCACGTCTATTAGACCTAATCCTAGAAGGAAGGTCCTTAACCTATACGATGGGAAAGGATTTTGTTGTGGTTCAGCCGGTGGAACGGCCTATAACAAAAACCGAACAGGAAGGAATCCCTCTAGAATTGAGTGGGCGTATTGTTGATCGAAATGGTAAACCAATCCATAATGCAACAGTACGGATAAAGGGTGTTCCAAATGTCGCGATTTTAACCTCTGCTTCGGGTGCATTTAAGATCCGGATGACGGCAGACAATCAGATCCTTTCCATTACGCATGTCGGATACCAAACGAAGGAAGTGACGCTCAAAAAAGGACAACAGACCATAGAGATTGTGTTAGAAGAGGCTGTTCGCAATATGGATGATATTGTTGTAAATGGTATCTCACAAGTGAAAAAGGAAGTTTATACCGGTAGTTCCGCTACATTTTCTGGAGAGGAACTTCGTCGGATGAGTTCAGCAAGTATCCTGCAAGGATTGGGTTTATTAGATCCGTCGTTCCGTATTATTGAAAACAATGCGCTTGGTTCCGATCCAAATGCAATGCCAGAGATCGAGCTTCGCGGGAGCAGCACATTAAATGATAAATATCCTGAAGGAGACCTCCGGACAGCATTTTACGGTAACCCAAACTTGCCGCTTTTCATCCTGGATGGTTTTGAAACTAATCTGGAACGTATTGTTGATCTCGACATGAATCGCATTGAGTCTGTCACGCTCTTAAAAGATGGTTCGGCGGCAGCTATCTATGGAACACGGTCGGCAAATGGGGTTGTGGTGATTGTCACCAAAGCACCTGTTGCCGGTAAGCTGCGTACGACCTATCGGGTAAGTGCCAACGTGGTTACACCTGATTTGCGCGATTATAATATGTTGAAGGCTGGAGAACTACTTGATTTTGAATATCGCGCCGGTGTATATAATGGTTCATCGGTGGCAGAGCATATTGTGCGACAAGATCTCTATAATGACCGTTTGGCGATGGTAAAGAGTGGGGTGGATACGTACTGGTTGTCTCAAGCTATACGCACTGCTGTGGAACAACGACATTCTTTAGGTATTGAGGGGGGAGACCAATCTTTTAAATATAACGTTGGGGTAGCTGCATCGGGGAATCCGGGCGTGATGAAAGGTTCTTCCCGCAATAATTATCAAGGTAATGTAGGTATTCATTACAATGTAGGCAAGTTCTTGTTTCGTAATGATTTACAGATTGCGAATACAAAGTCCGAGGCCAGCCCATATGGTGGTTTTCAATCGTTTGTAAATGCAAAACCATATTTCGCAATTCCAGGTAACAACGGTGCCGATTCACCTTTCCTTTACGAAAATGTAAGTACCTCGGGGCAACGGTCAGCTTACGTTTTAAATCCCTTGTATAATGGCACTATCAATACCCAAGGTAAAAACCAATATACGGAGATCGTTAATAATTTTGCAACCGAATGGCAAGCTTCTAGTGCTTTCCGGTTCCGTGGATCATTTGGCTTTTCTAAACGATTTGCTGACAGTAAAGATTTTCGACCTGCTACCCATACCAAGTTCATTAATATAACACCAGCCATGGAGACCTACGCACTCCGGGGTGAGATGGATGTTTCGACGACACGTTCCACACAGTACGAAGGTGCTGTGTATGCGATATATTCCAAATTGTTCGGACAGAAACATAATCTGTATACGCAAGTTGGAGGAAATATTCGGGAGTCGATTGCAAATGTCGATCGTGTGCAGGCCCAAGGTTTCCCGAATCCAAATATGGATGATCTCGCATTTGCCAAGCAATATATGCAAAATACAAGACCGGGCGGATTAGACAATACGAATCGACTGATGGGCATGCTTGCTATGGTGAATTATGCTTATGACAACCGGTATTATGGAGATTTTTCTTTTAAGTATGATGGTTCTTCCCAGTTTGGCTCAAATCAGAAATATGCACCTATTTGGTCTGCCGGACTAGGTTGGAACTTGCATCGGGAATCTTTTATACAGTCCTTGGGCATATTTAATTCCCTACGTCTTACGGCAGCCTTAGCAGAAACGGCGAGTCAAAATTTTGCGCCTTACCAAGCCATGAATAAATATCTATATATGACGGATAATATTTATGATGTCGATTTTGGAGCAATTTTACAAGGAATGGGGAATGCTGATTTGAAATGGCAGACGACACGGCAGAAAAAGATCGCACTGGATATGGGGTTGTTCCGGGGTCGCATTAATATTACAGCGGAATACTACTGGAAAAATACGTCCAATCTCTTACAAAGTATTACGCTTGCGCCCTCCACGGGTTTCCCAAGCTTTACCGATAATATTGGTGAGCTGACGAACGATGGTTTTGATGTGAAGTTAAATGTGGTCGTACTGAATGGGATGAACAATAAACCGCGCTTAACTATCTGGGGAAATATTGGAGCGAACAAGAATGTAATATCGAAGATTTCTGACGCTATGAAGCAGCGTAACCAAGAGATATTGGCGGCGATGCAATATACCTATGATGGCGACCGCTTATCGACATTACCACCGAACATATTTACTGAAGGTGCTTCTCGATCGACCATCTATGCGTTACCATCGTTGGGTATCGATCCTGTAACCGGTCGGGAGGTATATCAATATCGAGACGGTTCGGTAGGTACGGAATGGCGGGCCGCGGAATTAGTAGCGATTGCCGATGAAAGACCTAAGTTTCATGGCGCTGTGGGAATGACCTTTGCCTATAAGGGATGGGATGCCGTCGTTGCTGGAAGCTATTCGTCTGGCGGATATATGTATAACCAAACTTTAGTTGATAAAGTAGAAGACATTGATATTCGGGAGTATAATGTAGATGGACGTACGCTGACCGATAAATGGATCCGTCCGGGAGATGAAGCGCGCTACCGTGCCTTTTCATTCGTAAACGGAGAAAGTCGGGTCGGGACTACCTCCCGGTTTGTTCAGAAGAATAGCTATTTCAATATATCAAGTGTCACACTGGGATATACCTTGTACAATCGGGAGACACTTAAGAAGTTACGCCTGGAGAACTTAAGACTTAATGTAACATTGAACGATCTGATGCGCTTTTCTACGATTGAAATAGAACGAGGGACACAATATCCTTTTGCGCGACGTATTGCTTTCGGAGCGAGCGTAACCTTCTAGGTATCCAGTTAGACTAAAAATTGAAAAAATGAAGAATTACAAAAATATAGTATATGCGGCGATGTCTATGCTTCTCTGGAGTACATCGTGTAACGACTGGTTGGATGTACAGCCCAAAACAGAACTTAAGGAATCGGAGTTGTTTTCCACTGAACAAGGCTTTAAGGAAGCTCTAACTGGCGTGTATGTTTCTATGACTAACGGTACGACCTATGGCCGTGAACTGACGTTCGGGATGCTTTCTGTAATGGCCTCTGATTATTCGGTCAACAGTTCTTCGGAACAGGCTGTGCTATCACTAAAGGCGATTGAGGAATATGATTATACCAAGAACCAAGTAAAAGGCATCATCGATCAAGTGTGGCTAAATCAGTATAATTCCATTGCGTTAACTAATAATATATTAGGAAGTATTGAGGCGAAAAGGTCTGTTTTTTCGGATCAGGGATACAATCTGGTAAAGGGAGAAGCCCTGGCACTTCGCGCTTTTGTGCATTTTGACCTGATGCGTATGTTTGCTCCAGCCTACATAACGAAAGACAACGCTAAGTATATGCCTTATGTAACGCGTTATACACGGGAGAACACACCTTTATCGACGGTCGATGAGCTTGTAGAGTATATCTTGAATGATATCAAGGAAGCAGAAATGTTGCTGAAAGATGATGTTGTTAACAAGCTCGGCACAGCAGATCGGAAGATTCGAATGAACCGTTTAGCCGTAAAAGGCTTAAAGGCACGCGTACTACTATATATCGGTAATCATGCTGGTGCTTACCAAGCGGCAAAAGAGGTGATCGATGCCCGACAGGTCGTTTTACGTCCGGAGAGTCAAGAGATCAACCTCGATAGATCCATTCATTCGGAACATCTTTTCTCCCTCTTTAGTGATGGGTTTGAGGAGCGCGTAACGAAACTTGTAACACCCGAATCGGGAACGTTGGCTTCTGTGCCGTACTATTTTACGGATGAAGATAAACTTCGTACGCGCATTTTTGAAAATGTGGCCACGGATATACGTTTTAAAGTTCCTGTTTTTCAGATGTATAGAGGTTTGTTGACACCTCATAAATTTATGTATGTCGATATTCCAGTGGGCACACCAAATGTAAACCGGCAATATATCCCTTTGATGCGGCTTGGTGAAATGTATTTAATAGCGGCGGAAGCTGCACCAACAAAAGACGAAGGGGTCGCGTTACTCAACGCCTTATGTACCAACAGGGGGATGCTCGCTTTTGCAAACGATATAGACCTTGTGGAAAAAATAAAACAGGAATATCGGAAGGAATTCTTCTCGGAGGGGCAGACCTTCTACTATTACAAGCGCCTTGGTGCGAAAAAGGTAGACGATAGTCCGGTCAATGATATGTCCAATGCACAGTATGTTTTTCCGATGCCGGAGAATGAAAAAATCTATGGCGGACGAAACTAATTAGATAATAGATTATGAAAATATTTAAGCTCTTGATTTTGCTTCTAGCGGTGGTTTCGCTGGGTGCATGTAAGAAGGAAGAAGTAGGTTTTTACGAAGGTGGGGACCGCGTTCATTTTAAAAAATTGACGACAAACACAAACGCCAGCTATAACGAGAATCGCGCATATACCTTTGCAGGTAAAGGAAGTTTAATGACGTATGACTTTGTGCTTCCTGTAAATTTAATGGGTCGTGTGGCAGCAACAGACCGTCCGATACAGGTAGAGGTAGATAAAGAAAAGACAAATGCGATCGAAGGTGTAGACTTTAAAATAGGTCCTGCAATGATTCCTGCAAATGCTAATGAAGGGTATATCACGATTACCTTGCTCAATACGGAGGCACTCGAAACCGTGGTTAAGACCGTTCGTGTTAAGGTTGCTGAATCGGCTGATTTTAAACTCGGCATTGCAAGCCAACTTTATACGACGATATCGTTCTACAATTTTATGGTGAAGCCGGTTGATTGGGAAACCCGCATGCGTATTTATTTTGGAGATTATTCCAAGGTAAAACATGAGTTTATCCTGTTTCAATTGGGAATTCCAGAAATCAATATTGCCAACGGTGTTCCCGAGGATAAGGACAATCATATCTATTCGGGCTCTACCTTAGCCTATTTTCAATTGCGTTTGCGATCCAAGTTAGACGATCTAAACAATAAAGTAATTGCTCCGGCGCCAAATGACCCATTTACCTATCCATTGAAAGATGAAAAAGGTAATACTGTGGTTTTTCCGTAAATCAATTAATGTGTAAACGATGAAGTTATTAAAACAATATGGCTTTTATATCATGCTTATCCTCTTGCAGTTTTCCTGCTACAAGGATAAAGGAAACTATGATATTACACCAGTGGATAAGATTTCCATTGGTGGCCCTGCCTATAATCAAGAAAATTTTCAGGTCCAGCAACAAGATACGCTGAAAATAGATCCTGTATATACATTTACGGGAGATAGTACGAAGCTAAAGTTTAAGTGGTATATCATGCGCCCTACTGTACGCCCCACGGATACGACAATACGCCTGATCTCTACCGAACCTACGCTGCGCTATAAAGTGCAGAACCCGACTGGCGGGTATACGGTACAACTCAGTATTGAAGATCCAAGTACGGAAATTGTTCGTAGTCGTACGTATGGTGTAAGTGTTCGTCTACGTGGCGCTCAGGGCTTTATGGTTCTCAATACCAAAGTGGATAACAGCCAGGATATCGATGTTATTATCGATAATACTAAGCCAGATATCTACTTTGGTTTGTTTTCGTCCAATAATACCTTTAAGCTGACGGATGCGACAAAGCTTACCCATTTAATTCCGTTGACTAACCCAACGGGGTTGGTGTATGTGATGCGCAAAAATGGTGGATATACATTACGTCCCAATTTTGAGTTACTTCAATCCGCTGAATACTGGTTCTTTGATGCGCCAGAAAAAATACAACCGACACGGATCTATCAAGATGCTTTTGGGATGAACAACTACATGTTGAACAATGGCAAGATTCATTCGACGCGCGCTAATAATGCTCCGCTTATTTTTACGTATCATGCATCGGGCGATTATGCGGCATCACATGCATTACTGATGTCTACGTATGCCTTTCTCTTTGATGCTAAAAACAAACAGTTTTTACGTTATAACAAAGCCGCTGGCCGTGTGATGTCTATTATCAAGAACCCGGAAGATAAATTTGATATCAGTAATATTGGCGACCGGAGTGTATTTCTTTTTGACCACACCATGCAACCGAGTACAGCGCCGTCTGCGGCTAATTTTGCACAGGTTAAACCGATCGCCTATGCGAAAGATAATGTGACAAAGCGTGTTTATGCGTATAAAATAGGTTTCTTCCGTTCGTTGGCGACCTATGCCGAGAGTGTGACAGAGGTAACCGCACCAAGTTTCGCAGAAGGTACCGCGTATGTGAACTCCTCTCGGAGCCCGTTAACCTACTATGCACATAAAAATAGCTTGTATGTGTACGACATCCAGAATAACGCCGTACGTGAGATCTATAAATTTCCACGGACAGACATCTCCATCGACCTCTTAAAAACGAACGGAGACCAATTACTGGTTGGTGTGAATACGCTCGGTAAAAATGAAGGAGAGGTATACTTTTTTAGATTAAATGCAGCGGGATCTATCGCAAACGATACCTATCTATCAAAGTACGCCGGCTTTGGTAAGGTCGTTGATGTGGAATACAAGTACAATACCGTGAATATGTCAGGGGTAGCCTGGAAATAAAGGAAAACAGATGAAAAAAATAATATTCGTATGTGTAGGCTTCTGCCTACACATCTCTTTGTGTGCTCAAGGAATTGTTTTTGAGCAGGATAAGTCGTGGAAGGAAGTCCTAGCGCTAGCGAAAAAACAAGGGAAATCGATCTTTGTGGATGCTTACACCACATGGTGTGGCCCCTGTATCCAGATGGATAAGGAAGTGTTTCCATTGCCCGAAGTCGGGTCTTTCTATAATAGTAAGTTTATTAATTATAAGCTGCAGATGGATAAAACGAAGAAGGATACCGAAGCTATTCGGGGTCGTTATGTCGATGCCGCTTGGTTTGAGCAAACGTTCCAGATACGCTCTTATCCCTGTTATCTCTTTTTCGATAGCAATGGAAATCTAATACATCAATCGGGAGGCGGGAATCTAAGTGGAGAAGCTTTTGTTACTATTGGTAAGGAGGCGTTAGATCCGGCAAATACCGTCGTAAATATGCACAAGCTTTACCAGGAAGGGAACCGTTCGGCAACATTTATAAAGAACTATATTCAGAAAATGGCTGCGGCAAATGATCCTCAGGTAGAAACGGTTGCTCAAGCATTTATTGATAGTCAAACGAACCGTTTTTCAGCAGATGCGGTAGATATCATGATGTATCTGACTTATGGTAGTGATAGTCCTTATTTTAAGCAGTTACTGGCGAACAAGGAACAATTCATCGCTGCAAAGGGAAAAGAGAAGGTAGATCGATATTTTTCGCGTGTTATCGATGCGGGGATCACAGCTCGTGCCATAAAAACTAGTGCAGATGCGACTAGTGGAAAGATGATAACGCAGGTTGATGAAGCGGGATTATATAGTTATTTCTTACAGTTTTACAGACCCGAAGAAGCACGCTTACAAACCGATTTTAATGTAGCAAAGTTTGCGAAGCTTTTTGATCCAGAACGTTCTTACCGTAAGGCAAAAGAGTTGTTGCAACAGGATCTTCGTCAAAAACTGACGCTCTCACAGCTTCACCAATTAGGTAATATGGTGCTTCGTGATGGTGTGGATAAGGCGGATGTAGAATTGGTTTTTGATGCGGTTAAGGCGTATAAGGAGACGGATGAACTACAGAACTTGCAGCTGTTTTGTAAGCTGTACCACTTTAAGGGCGACCAGGCACGGAGCTTACAGTATGCAGAGCGAGCTATGGATAAATTGGAAAAATCAAGACCTGACTATGTACGTGTTCCGGCGACGGAGTTTGTGCAGAAGATTATTGTTGTGATGCCGACACCTAAACTTGTTACCAACTAAAATGAGAAGAAGCAAACTAAAATATGGTATAAGGATGTTGTTTATCACATTTTTATCCGTAATGACGGTGCAGGCGCAAACCATGGAGCTGCCATCAAAGCTGGAGAGTTCATTTCGGTTTATGGGTGGGTTAATGTTTGTTGAGGCGCAGGTAAATGGGCAGACCGGGTGGTTTATGATGGATACAGGAAGTAACAGTTCTTTTGTTTTGAATAGTGTGTATTTTAAAGGAAACGAAACCGGACAGGAAGTTAAAGGTATGTCTGGCAGCCAACGTATTTTGAATGTTCAGGTAGACTCGTTAGTTTGGGGTGGTTTGCGTTTGGACCATATTATCTTGCCCGCCATGAATTTTTCAAGTATGGTAGCGGAGCCTGGTAAACCTATTTTGGGCTTGATTGGTAGTGGGTTTCTCCGTAATTATCAAATGCTGATGAATTTTGCGAGTCGGAAAATATGGTTAAACAAGCAGAGCACAACAATTACCGAGGTTGAAGGGTTAACACCGACCTTGAAGCTTCCTTTTTCGCTGGTAGGTGGCTTTCCTGTAGCTGAAGCCACTGTGAATGGGCGTGCGTACCGTTTTGTAATGGATACGGGAGCGACAGATAATATCCTAGATTCTTCCTTGGAAGATTCCATTCGAACTATTTGGCGAGAGAAGGCTGCGGTTACCATGCAAGATGCGGGTGCGGTGGGTCAAACGGTACGTCGCGGTAATCTACAGCGCTTAACGGTCGGTGGTCTCCAAATGGATGGGATTGAAATGTCGATCAGTAAATTGCCCCGGTTTGATATCGAAAACAATATCTATGGTATCCTAGGTTTTCACTTTTTTAAGTATTTCTTTGTGGACTTTAATTATATAGAAGGTTCCATCACTTGCTATGATATGAAGGAGGTTATGCCTAGAATGAAGTAGGTATTGTCTTTGCACAACGTACGTAAAAATTTGACTTGTATGGCGTCTCCTATAAAACGAAGACGCCATCGTTTTTTTAATGGATTATGGATTTTTATATTCTTTACAAATGCGTCATTTTAGTTAGTTTTGCCTAACTGTACTTATTATAAGAACAAAAACTAAAAACCAATAAACCACAAATACAATGATCCATGGCAATTAAGAAACCAAGTGAAATGAGCGATGCAGAGTTGGAAAAAAAAGAGTCTACGCTGAAAGGAATTATAATTGCCTTCGCGATCCTATCTCTGGTAACGCTTATCGTCGGGATATATTTGACTGTTTCTCATAAGAAATTTAATGCTGTTTTATCTGCTGGTATTTCTATTAATGTCTTTTACATCATATTTAACACGCAGCTTTCTGCCCTTAAAAAGGAAAAGAAATCTCGTGGCTTATAATGAAAACGTGCTTGTATAAAAACTTCACGTTAAGTTTACATTAACATCATGCTGCAATAATATTAGGTGCCTTTTTTTGTATCGTGTCGAAGAAAGTTTTTTTTGTGACAAATATTGTTGTTAATTTGTGGAATATTAATGGAACCAGCCGGGGAGGAGTTCATGTTAGTTAAGAAAAATATAAACCTAGATTTCAAAACCTTTTTCATGTCCTATAAAGATAAGGTATACAAGTATGCCTATCTGCACTTTAGGGATGAAGATACTGCGTCTGACATTGTGCAAGAGGCCTTCTCCAAGATATGGATGAAGTGGGATCAAATGGATATAAATCAAAATTATACAGCATACCTCTACAGTATTATGCGTAATCTTGTTTTCGATGAACTCCGAAAAAGGCAAGTACGTCACCAATATGCGACACTGAAGCAACTCGGTGTGGAACCAGAAGATAATTCAAATGAAGAACAAGTAGCCTTCAAGGATTTGGAAAAACTATATAAGGAAGCGATTTCCAAGCTTCCAAAATCCAGCTTGCAGGTGTACCGGATGAGTAAGGAAGATTTTTTAAAAAATAAAGAGATAGCCGATGAGTTGGGGATTTCCGTAAATACAGTACGCGAGCATATCGTGAAGGCAAATAAGTTCGTACGAAGCTATATTTTGGAACGTATGGGCATGTCACTTGCCGTTTTAATATTTTTTGATCTTTTTTAAAAAAACAACCGTCTTATAGGTGAGCTCAGCCGTATATAGTATATATGGCGAGTGAAAATAACAGTAACATGGATTTCAATCAACTGTACAAGAAGTACCTGTTGAACGAATTGTCCGACGCGGAACTTCAAACCTTTATGGATTTGTTGGCCGATGTAGATGAGGAGTGTGTATGGGAACTGGAAGAGGTGCTGGCATGCAGTGAAGGAGAAGAGTTGCTATCTCCGGAAAAAACAAACCTGATCTATGAACAAATAACAGGGGAGTCCTTGGTGTCTTCTCGTGTAAGCTTATGGCGTCGTTATAAATATTTATCCGTAGCGGCCATTTTTATTGCTTTTTTATTTTCATCTCTTTATTTCTGGAGACAGCAACAAGAGAATACATATGCTCCACAACAAGAGTTGCTGTCTATCCATAACCCCACTAAATTTGTAAAGTCTATTTTCTTGAAAGATGGTACAAAGGTCTTGTTAAAACAAGGATCACGTCTTGCCGTTTTATCAGACTTTGATAGTGATACGCTACGTCAGGTGAAGTTAGAAGGTGAAGCTTACTTTGAAGTGGCTAAAAATCAGGGTAAACCGTTCTGCATCGTAGAGTCAGGTGCTTTTGATGTACGTGTTCTAGGAACTGCATTTAACTTTACTAATTCCACGGATCAAAATAAACTCGTTTTAAACCATGGTAAAGTTCGTGTCGCACATGGGGAGAAACAAAGTCTTGTGCATCCTGGCGAAGAAATCTCTTACAATGCGAAAACATTAGATTTTGATAAGCATTTGGTCGATACTGTTGCCTCTAATTTGTGGACATACTCCTTATTAACATTTGAAAAAGAACCACTCATCCATATTTTTGATGATCTTAATAGCCTATATCCGGAAGCTAAACTGCAATTAAAAGAAGCCTATAAAGGCGAAATTTTTACTGGATATTTGCCGGCCAATGACCTCGATAAATCCCTTGTAATCTTAAACAAAGCATTCAATATCACCATTATTTCTAAACGCTGATTTTATGAAAAGAAGCAAACATTATTACAAAGCCATGGGAGGGGCTTTCCTCTCGTTATTTTTGGGAAGCCAGGCTATGGCCAATTCCTCCTTGCAGATTGACGGTATTGGTACTGTGATTGCGAAAATGGAAAAGAAGCTGAATGTAAAATTCGGTTACGATGCCTCTATTTTCAATCAAAAAGTAAACGGTAATGTCAACCTCAATGAGCTCAACACGGGGAATGTTGAGCAATTCGTGCGTACCATTTCCAACAATGAACTTACGGTAAACAAAATTGATGAAAAGCTCTATGTAATAGCCAAACGTACGGGTAAGTCTACAGCTTCTGTTGGTACAGCATCAAAAGTCGTGAGCCAGCAGGAGATTCGCGGAAAAGTTGTGGATCAGCAAACAGGGACAGCCATTGCTGGTGTAAACGTACGTGTTCTGGGTACGACAAACGTAACTAATACTGACGCAGATGGTAGCTATGTTTTGCGTAATGTAGGACAGGATGTAATGCTTCAGTTTTCGATTGTAGGATACAATGCTGTTGTTGTGAAAGCTACAGAAGCATCTACTGTACGTTTAGAAAGTTCATCCGCTGCATTAGAAGAGGTGGTTGTAACAGCTTTAGGTATTAAACGGGAAAAGAAAGCGCTCGGTTATGCGACGCAGAATATTAGTGGAAGCGAGCTGGCAAAGGTGAAAGGTGTCGATGTAGGAACAACCTTGACGGGTAGAATCTCTGGCGTACGTGTTCGTAACAGTACGGAGTTTAATGCCGTGCCTGAAATTCTATCACGAGGCTTAGCGCCTATTCTCGTAATTGATGGGGTGTTATATGAAAATATGACGCTTCGTGAAGTACCGGTAGATAACATTTCGGATATGAACATTCTTAAAGGAGCTGCTGCTGCTGCCCTTTATGGTGAGCGTGGTCGTGGTGGTGCAATTATGATTACCACGAAGAAAGGACTGGCTGAGAAAGGAACTGAAGTGAGTGTGAGTACCAATAATATGTTCTTCTCCGGATACCTGGCGTTACCTAAAGTACAACAATCTTACTCTTCAGGTGAAGGAGGTAAGTTTAATAATAATGACTTTGTCTGGGGAGATCGACTCGATATCGGAAAGGTTTATTCGCAATGGAATCCTATTACGAAACAACGCGAAGATATGCCTTTGGTATCTGCCGGTAAAGATAACTTTAAGAACTTTTTGGTCCCTGGGTTTATAAGCAATAACTCCGTTAGTTTTACCAATCAAGGTGAACATGGTAGTATTCGTACCGCTATTAACCACATCATTAACAAAGGGCAGTATCCGAACCAGAAGCTTAATCTAACGAACATCACCGTTACGGGAACAACGAAGCTAGGCGAAAAATTAGATTTAGAGACAAGTATCGGTTACAATAGAAATGCATCTAGTACGAATTTTGGACAGGGATACAACGATCAGGGTTATATCTATAATCTTTTGGTGTGGACGGGACCGGAGTACGATGTACGTGATTACAAAGACTATTGGTTAGTAAAGGATCAATCCCAAAATTGGATGTATAATGGCTGGTATGATAATCCGTATCTCATAGCTTACGAAAAAATCACACCCGAAACGATTAATAAAATCAATGCCGCAGTAACCTTAAATTATAAAGTGACAGATTGGGGTAAGTTTATTGTCCGTACAGGTTATGATTATTTTGGTTCGGAGAAAATTCAGCGCAACCCAATCGGGATCTACGGTACACGGGGTGGTTTTAAAGACTATGGTGGATTTAGCAGTAGAGGAAAGTACCAAAATGGTAAAGACGATGGCTTTAGCTCCAATACAGACGTGATCTTTACAGCAAACAAGAAATGGGGTGATTTTGCAGTAGATGGTTTAGTAGGGGGGGCTATGCTGTATAGTTTGCGTAAAGGATCAGTGTTTTCGACAACCAACGGTTTGTCTATTCCAGGTTTTTATTCCTTAACAAACTCGGTAGATCCCATTAGTACGCTACAGACGCGAAGAGAGTTAATGACAAGCTCGTTGTATAGCCGTTTGTCCTTCTCTTGGAGAAATGCGATATTCTTGGAGGCAACTGGCCGTAATGAATGGTCATCGGCTTTGTCGAAAGAGCAACGTTCTTACTTCTATCCATCCTTGTCTGCGAGTGCGACATTGACCGATCTATTTGATTTTAATTTATCGTGGTTAGACCAGTTAAAGGTTCGGGGCGCTTGGGTGCGCACGAAACGTACCCCTGATCCTTATGAAATTAACCAAGCTTATGTCATTAAGAATAATGTTTGGGATGGTCTGCCGCAGGCAACATACGGAACTGGTATTAAGGACTTTTCGATATCGCCGACACAAGATGATTCTTACGAGTTTGGTTTAGATTTTGCCCTTCTTAAGAATCGTATTTATGGTAATTATACCCGCTATTATCGCTTACGCATTAATGAAGTTACTTATGCGAAAATTTCGCAAATGACGGGGTTTGAAACGCGTTTGATCAATACGGAAGGACAAACGATGACTCGTGGACATGAGATTACGGTGGGTGGAGTACCGGTTAAGAAGGCGCACTTCAAATGGGATGTGATTGCTAACCTTTCGCAAAACTTGAATTATTTCCACAAACTTGATCCACAATATTCACTGGATGCCCTCTATGTGAAAAAAGGAATGCGTACCGATTATATTACCTCTAGCGATTGGGAAAGATCACCTTCGGGAGAGATTGTACACAACAGCTCAGGTATGCCGGTAACAGGTAAATATGCCGCGCACTTAGTGGGGTATTCGGATCCAAAATGGTTCTGGGGACTGACCAATCAGTTTCAATACCGGGACTTTAACTTCTCTTTCAGTATCGATGGACGTATAAAAGGAATGTCCTCATCGGGTATCAACGCACGCTTATGGCAGACGGGAGCTCACCCGGATTCGGATAATGAATATCGTTATGAAGAAGTTGTAAATGGGAAGAAAACGTTCGTTGGTCCAGGGGTGAAAATCTTATCGGGTGCAGTGTCTTATGATAAATATGGTCAAATTCTGGAAGATACGCGTGTATTTGCGGCAAATGATCAAACGGTATCGTATGAAGCGTATTGGAAGTCAGCATACGGTGGTCGTAGAAACCTATGGGACGAAACGTTTGTTAAGCTTCGTGAGGTCGCGGTCAGTTATACTGTTCCACAAACGATCACGTCACGCCTGAAAGCGTCTAAAGCAAGTGTTGGCTTGACAGGACAAAACTTATTCTTATGGACGAAGGAATATAAATTCTCAGATCCAGATACAGGTAAAGAAGATTTGAACTCGCCATCTATGCGTTACGTAGGTTTCAATATTAATTTGACATTTTAATTCAGTTAGCATATTTCTATATGAAAATGAAAAAAAGATATTTAGCAATCGCTTTCTTGGCTGCACTACAATCCGTAGGATGCTCTAAGTTTGATGAAATAAATAAGAATCCGGAGACTCCAGAGAAAGTAAAATCTTCGATGATTGCGACACGCGTTATTATCCATATCGCGAATCAGCCGGGCCAAAAGGATTTTATGCGTCCTTATTTTCTGACCAAAGCAATCACTTGGGGAGAGATGGCGGATCAGAACTATCAGTTTAATTCCCTTGGTACACAGACTATGTCTCTTGTAGGCTTGAATGATGTGCAGTATATGGTGGATTATGCCGGAACAGAGAAGTTAAAGAGCTCTTATAAAGCTTTGATGCATTTTGCTCGTGCTTTTCGCTTTTATGAACTGACCATGGCATTAGGGGATATTCCATATAAAGATGCATTGGTAGGAGAATCTGACAAGGTTTATTTTCCAAAGTATGACACCCAAAAAGATGTCTTTTTAGGAATCCTTAACGAATTGGAACAAGCTGATGCACTTTTTGCGGCCGGTGATAAATTTGAGGGAGACCCCATGTTTGCTGGTGATCTTACTAAATGGCGTAAGTTGACCAATAGCTTTGCATTGAGTATTTTAATACAATTGAGCAAGAAGGCTGATGATGCCGATCTTAAAGTCAAGGAACGCTTTAATACGATTTTTACCTCGAAGCCGATATTTGCATCGAATGCGGATAACTTCCAGTTAATCCGTTCGGATAAAAGCGGACAGGCATATCCATTTTATAAAGTGGGGAATAACAACCTGATCTACCCCATTGTATCAGACGAGATTATAGATCGCTTGAAAGCAACGAAAGATCGTCGTTTATTTTACTACGCAAAACCTTCTCCAGTTAAAATTTCTGGAGGTATGAACGCGACAAACTATGACGCGTATGTAGGGGTAAGTCCTTCGTTGACTTACGGTGATCTCGCAACAGTTCGAGCAAGTAACGATTATTCGAAGCTGAACGATCGTTATACGGAAATCCCGACGGGTGAACCGACACAGCAGTATTCGTATGCACATATGTGTTTTGTCATTGCGGAAGCGGCCACACGTGGCTGGGTTGCACAATCGGATGTAGAATGGTACAAAAAAGGAATAGAGGCAGGTATGAAGTTTATTGTTGATAATACGCCAAATACAAGCCAGTTCCATCAAGGGATGCCGATGGATCAGAGCTATATTACGACTGCTGTTAATGCGTATGGGGCAACTTTTCCAACTGCACTAGATAAGAAGATCGAGGCTATTATTACGCAGAAGTTCTTGGCTAGCTTTCTACAAGGACGTATTACACCGTATTATGATTACAGACGTACGGGGTACCCGAAATGGAAGATTAACCCTGCGTCAAGTTTAAATGTAGATGCACCGGATAAGATTCCTACACGCTGGCGCTACCCGGCTGTTGAGTTTGAACAGAACGGCGCTAATGTTGGAGAGGCTTTGCAACGACAATATAACGGAACTGATGATCCGAATCAGTTGATGTGGATATTAAAGTAACAAAATAAAAGAGGCTGTTAAACAGCCTCTTTTATTTATGCTATAGCGCTTTGGGTAATTTTATCAATGGCTTGTACCATACGCTTCAGTTTCACTTCTTCGGTTTTAGCAAGATAGATCCACTCCAAGATCTCTCTTTTCTCTCGTTCGGAATATCCGAGAAAGCACGTGTAGGCCTGTGGAATATCCCTTAAACAAAGCTCAAGCTCTTCTTGTATTTGTGACGGAATTTTATCTTCGTAGAGCGTAATATGAACCAGATCGCCGATTTGTTTCTTAATTTTCTTTCTGACCTGCGCATTGACGGGAAGAAAAAGTACGCCATTTCCCATAGATTGAAGATTATACTTCTTTATTTCGTGACCTTCGATTGTTCCCGATACCCGGAGCCAACCAAATGCTGTATTCTTCGAAGGTGCTAATTCTGGGAGCCGTACATAGGTCCATCCGCATTTGTTCATTTCTTTTTCAAGAACAAATGCTTTATCGACTAAAGGCTTGTCTTTTATCATAACTGTCTTTTTGCGTGCGTTAAGAAATCGCGGTATGATATAACAATCAATACGAGCGACCTCTATTTTAATCTTATTCAAAGATATAGACAGGCCATGACAGCTTTATGTCAGGAGCGTTATGTAAAGAAGACCTGAATGATCTATTTCTTATATTTCCTACTGGTATAGATGATGTATGCCGTTCCCACTATGGTTGGAGCGATCCATACAATGGTGCTTCCAATGTGTAGTCCTGCAACGAGAAATGCGGTAAATGACGCTATAAGTGCACCAACCATCCGGCCGATATGACTTAAGATTCGTGCATTCTTCCGTTCTTTAAATTGTCTATAGATCTTAAAATCATTGGTCGCCATAAAACTTCCCAGAATACCAAAGAAAAGGTAAAGTATTGAATTTTCAATTTTTTGGATCAAACCCAATACACCGAGGCTTAACATAATTAGAGCAATGATAAGCATGCCTACAGATATAATTTTATCAATAGCATGAGCTTTGGTTTTATACTTGGGATTAAAAGTAAGTGCCCTATTTCCTGATAAAATCATGTAAATAGTAAAAATGCCAATCAGCAATAGAAAAGTATTCTCATGGTTGGGCATAAGCGCAATAATCAAGGAAAGTAGGGAGCTTAACAGCATGGAATAGGTAAAGACCTTACCAGCCTTTTTATGTGGTGATCCTCCTTTTTTTACAATAACACTTATAAAACCAGTGAAAAGGCCCAAACCTCCAAAAAAAGCATGGGTATAGATGAGTACGGTGGCAATTTGTTCCATAATATAACTTCAGTTAGTAATTGAAGGCTTCTTTTCTTGTACTAAATAGATTTAATATGGCGACAAAAGTAATATTTTGGATTCGTTTTCTATAACCTTTACCGCTTCGTCTGGAATAAATAAAAAAAATAATGAACGTTTGTTTATTTCTTGTGTTCTCTATATATACACTAAAGATTTAATAATATGGACTCATTAGATTTAAAAGGAAGATGGAACGTTTTGAAAGGTAAGGTAAAACAACAATATGCTGACTGGACAGACGATGATTTACTATATGTTGAAGGTAAGGAAGATGAACTTTATGGACGTCTTCAAAAAAAGACAGGTAAAACACGTGAACAGGTTCAAGATTGGTTAAATGATCTGGACAAGCAATAGCCTTTCCGAGTAAAGAGAAAGAGCAGCCTGAAAGGGTTGCTCTTTTTTTATTTTACGCATACGAAGTGTGCCGCAGTACAAATTGGTTTTTAGAGGCCATCAGCAGGAACAAATACCTTACCTTTTATGATATCTAATCTGTCGTCCTTTTCCATTTGTCGGATTGCGCGAATTACTGTCTCTACCCGAAACCCAATCATGTTAGCCAGCTGCTGGCGGGTCAACATTAATCGACGACACTCTTCGCAAATAAATTGATGATGTAAGTTGAAGTATGTAATGAGCTGCGATACAATGTATACAGGGTCGTTATTGGCGAGTAATTCGGTTAGAAAAAACTTAAACCTTAGTTTCTGAACCACACTTTTTGTAAAAGCAAAATGTAAATCAGGATTCTCTTCTAAAATTTGTCTGAAGTTAGTTAGACCAATCTTTATTACGGTTGCAGGTGTGTCTGCAATTGCGGTAGCAGCATAAGCGTCTCCATCAAATAAAGGCAATTCGCCAAACGCTTCATTGGGTTCGACCACGCTATGAAGGACTTCTTTACCATCATCCAACACATTGCACCAACGGATTCTGCCAGAAACTAATTGATGGTAAAAGACCGCGCGTGTCCCACATTGAAAAATGGTCTCACCCGGTGACAGCTTTTTATAAACAGCTCCCTTTTCTAATAACATCTTTATTGGAATCATGGTCTCAAATTGTCCGTGTTTTCTACCCCATTTGGAATACTAAACAAAGGTATTTTAATAGGATAATACAAATATTGACGTGCGTCACAAATTCCTATAATAACAATCATTAATGTGGTAATATGCTTTAACACAGTTGATTATGTTTTGTTTTTGTAGCTATAATCACTTTATGATTGCACGCATAAAATGAGGAATATGGTCAAACTACATTTGTATATGAACTAAGAAATAATCAGTAGAATATGAACGATTTAAAAAAGACAAAATGAAAAAGCTTATGTATCTATTCGCCGTCTGCATGTTAATTTATGCATGTTCACAAGGCAACAACAGCGGTCAGGATCAAGCGGCATCCACGGACGCTACAACGAGCGCCAGCCCTGCAGCTACTTCGGGGTACGACCCCAAACGTGGCGAAGGAAAATACGATAAAGTTGAAGTAGGAGACAAATTAGATGCAGCCATGGCGGCCAAAGGTGAAACCGTAGCGAATTTAAAATGTGCGAGCTGCCACAAATACTCCAAAGAGAAGTTGGTAGGACCAGGATGGTCTGGGGTTTCAAAAAAACACAAACCTGAATGGATAATGAACTTTATCACTAATCCCGATGCTATGATCGATAAAGATCCGGAATTACAGGCCCAGTTAGAAATTTGCCTTGTGCGGATGCCCAATCAAAATCTATCGGAGGAAGATGCACGTAACATCTTGGAGTTTATGCGTAAAAATGACGGTGTACAATAAGGTCTTACTTCATGCTTAAGTACGCCAATTATCCTTACAAATTCAGTATAACATATTATGAAGACTAAAAATTTTCTGGTGAGTGCGGCGATAGTACTTGCCGTAACCATGGGCTTTCAAG
Source organism: Sphingobacterium psychroaquaticum (assembly GCF_004421025.1). NCBI lineage: Bacteria > Pseudomonadati > Bacteroidota > Sphingobacteriia > Sphingobacteriales > Sphingobacteriaceae > Sphingobacterium > Sphingobacterium psychroaquaticum. The sequence continues at coordinate 2,227,055 of NZ_CP038029.1, forward strand.
CCTGCAAACCCAAAGGAACACAAAGTGCTGTAAGCGGTAATGCAGCTGAAAAGACATACGTTGCACCTGGACAGTATGATGAGTTCTACAGCTTTGTATCGGGTGGTTTTAGTGGTCAATTATCGGTATATGGTCTTCCTTCGGGGAGGTTGTTACGTGTTATTCCCGTCTTTTCCTTAGACCCAGAAAAGGGGTGGGGATTTAGCGAAGAAACGAAACCCATGTTAGAAACATCACACGGAAGCGTGCCATGGGATGATCTACACCACGTTCAATTGTCTAAGACAGACGGTGAATATGATGGCAAATGGGTGTTTGTAAATGCTAATAACACACCACGTATTGCTAGGGTTGATCTTACTACGTTTAGGACCGCAGAAATATTGGAATTACCCAATAGCGGTGGTAATCACTCGTCGCCATTTATTACACAAAACACGGAATATGTAGTAGCAGGTACCCGCTTTAGTGTTCCTCCAGATGGTGAAAAGAGTGATATGTCGATCGAGAAGTTTAAAGAAAACTTTAAAGGTACATTAAGTTTTGTGCGTGTTAACAAAGAAAGCGGTAACATGGATATCGCGTTCCAGATTGAAACGCCAGGTGTTAATTATGACTTAAGTCGTGCCGGTAAAGAGGCTTCTCACGGATGGTTTTTCTTCTCTACGTATAATACAGAACAAGCCAATACATTACAAGAAGTAAACGCATCTAAAAATGATAAGGATTTTATCTTGGCAGTGAATTGGAAAAAGGCTGAAGAGTATTTGAAAGCCGGAAAAGGAAAGAAGGTAAGTAATGTTAAATATGCACACAATGTTTACGATGAGCACTCACATACTTCGAAATCAACCATAAAGAATGAGGTTATCGTATTGAACTCAGCGGAATTGGAAGGTTTGTGTTACTACATTCCTTGTCCGAAGTCTCCGCATGGTGTCGATATTGACCCAACTGGCGAGTACATTGTAGGAAGCGGCAAGTTGGCGGCATTAATTCCTGTTTTTTCATTTACGAAGATGCAAAAAGCGATTAAAGACAAAGCTTTTGAAGGCACTTTTGAAGGTATTCCTGTCATTAAATATGAAGCAGCATTACATGGCGAGGTTCAAAAACCTGGTTTAGGGCCATTACATACCGAGTTTGATGGAAAAGGAAATGCAATTACTTCGTTCTTTGTTTCTTCTGAACTCGTAAAATGGAATATTAAGGATCTTAAGGTGCTCGATCGCGTACCGACTTATTACTCTGTGGGACACTTAATGATTCCTGGTGGAGATACAAAATCGCCTGATTCGAAGTATGTCGTTGCTTTCAACAAGATTACAAAGGATAGATTCTTACCTACTGGGCCAGAATTGGCACACAGTGCCCAGTTATATGATATTTCGGGGGATAAAATGCAATTGATACTTGATTTCCCAACAATCGGTGAGCCGCATTATGCACAAGCGGTACGGGCGGGAAAAGTAAAAGATAAATCGCTAAAGATCTACAAATTGGAGGCCAACAAGCATCCGCATTTTGCAAATGGAGAAGCTGAAGCACGCGTGGAACGAAAAGGGAATAAGGTACATGTATACCTAACAACTATCCGCTCGCACTTTACACCGGATAAAATTGAAGGTGTACAACTGGGGGATGAGGTATATTTCCATGTTACAAATATTGAACAAGATTGGGATATGCCACATGGATTTGCAATCAAAGGCGCTAATAACGGAGAATTGCTGGTGATGCCAGGCGAGACTCAAACGTTAAAATGGGTACCAGATCGCATAGGAATATTTCCGATGTATTGTACAGATTTTTGTAGTGCGCTACATCAGGAAATGGCGGGCTATGTACGCGTATCTCCAAAAGGTAGTAATGTGCCTTTATCTTTCGGAACCGGAGATAAAATGACAACTAAATAGAAAGATCGTGAAGAACCTACCCATAAAAGCAATCCATCGTGCGATGCTAGTCCTTTCAGGACTAGCATTAGTACTCACGCTTATATTGCCTATTTGGCGAATCGAGCTTGATGCAGCACAATATCCCGAGGGCTTGGAACTGCTCATTTATAGCCATAAGCTTGATGGACAAGTCGACATTATAAATGGTTTGAATCATTACATCGGCATGAAGACCTTGCATGCAGACGATTTCGTTGAGTTCACGGTACTACCGTATATATTGGCGGCTTTTGCCCTTGCCTTTATTGCGGTAGGAGCGCGTGGAAACCGACGGAGCATGCAAGTGTTGTTCATCTGCTTTGTCGTGTTTGGCGTAGTAGCTATGGTCGATTTTTGGGTTTGGGAGTATAATTATGGGCATGATTTGGATCCCAATGCGCCTATCAAAGTGCCCGGAATGGCCTATCAGCCACCACTCATTGGATTTAAGCAGCTCTTAAACTTTGGTGCTTACTCCATTCCTGATAGTGGAGGATGGATTATTGTTGCGACGGGCCTAATACTTCTATACTGTGTTGTTGCAGAGTGGAAAAGAAATAAAACAAAAATATCAATATGATTATGAATGTAATAAAATATACATCACACCTCCTTGTTTGTCTTTTGTTGGTACTGGGCATGCAGGCTTGCAGTGCCAATGGACCAAAACCCATCAAGTACGGTAAAGATCAATGCGTGTACTGTAAAATGACGATCTCCGACGCGCGATTTGGGACACAACTGTTGACAAAGAAAGGTCGCGCTTACAATTTTGATGATGTTTCGTGTATGATCGCTTTTTCAAAAGAAGGTCAGGTGGGGCCGGAAGACATCGCACACCTCTATGTGCCCGATTATCATACGAAAAAACTATATCCTGTTACAGCGTTATTTTTCTTAAAAAGCGAACAGTTAAAAAGTCCGATGCGTGGTGATATTGCCGCATTTAAGAACGAGTCAGATCTAAAGCATATGCAGGAAAAGATCGGGGGCGAACAGCTCACCTGGGAACAAATCTCTAAATAGATGTAATGAAAAGTTTCTATTTGTTAAAACAAGTTGTATTTACCTATCTGATGGTCTGTGGCAGCGTATATGCTGCGACCATCAAGGTAGGAAAGGAGCAGGTTATTAAATCCATTACCAAAGCAATTTCTTTGGCACAGCCAGGGGATACCATTCTTGTCGATAAAGGTAGGTACTCGGAAGGTACTATTACAATTGATAAACCGCTTACTTTAATCGGGAAAGCGTACCCTACGATTGATGGAAAAAAGAAATATGAACCTTTTTCGGTTAAGTCCTCGCATGTAACTATTCGGGGCTTTTTGGTAAAATCATCAGGTCATTCCTCGTTAACAGATATCGCTGGCATCAAAGTCTATAATACAACGAATGTCCGCATTGCTGATAACATCTTGGAAGATAATTTTTTCGGCGTTTATTTTCAAGCATCCAAAAACTGTATTGCGGAAAACAATAAGATTAAAGCTTATGGTTCCACCGAACAGTTGAGTGGCAATGGTATACACGCCTGGAAAAGCGATAGCCTAACTATTTTTAATAATACCGTAAAGGGACATAGGGATGGTATTTATCTCGAGTTTGTAACGCATACGAAAGTGGAGAAAAACCAGTCTACTAATAATATTCGCTACGGTTTACATTTTATGTTTTCGCACGATAACGCCTATCTCTATAATGAATTTACACATAATGGTGCAGGGGTGGCTGTTATGTATACCAAACGGGTCCGGATGCTATACAATACATTTAATGAAAATTGGGGCGATTCTGCATATGGGCTTTTGCTGAAAGATATTACAGATAGTGAAATAAGGCATAATAGATTTATTAAGAATACCACGGCAATCTTTATGGAGGGAAGCAACCGTATACATATAGAGAATAATCAATTGGAAAGCAATGGATGGGCGCTTAAGATCCAAGCCAGTTGCATGGATAATACCCTTGTAAGTAATAATTTTATCAATAATACTTTTGACGTCACGACCAATAATATGACATTGGCCGCTAATAATTTTAACCAAAATTATTGGGATAAATATGAGGGGTATGATTTGAATAAAGATGGCTTGGGAGACGTGCCATATCGACCTGTGAGCCTATTTTCAGTCATTGTTGAACAGTACCCTATGGCGATGTTATTGTTTCGCAGCTTTATGTCGAAACTGCTGGATCGTACCGAGCGTGTGATGCCAAGCTTGACACCAGAAAATTTAATGGATGAAAACCCTTACATGAAACCGCTAAATGTATGATAAAGACTGAAAAACTATCCAAGAAATTCGGGAAAATAAAAGTCCTTCAAGAAATCTCACTTCACCTTTGTCGGGGACAATGCGTGGCCTTGATTGGGCCTAATGGTTGTGGGAAAACAACCTTAATCAAGTCTATTCTTGGAATGGTTGTTCCTTCCAGTGGAACAATTATCGTACAGGATAAAAACATCAGCAACGCCTGGGCGTATCGTAAAAACATTGGATATATGCCGCAAATAGGTCGCTATCCGGATAACATGACGATTGGTCAGATATTTGACATGATGCAGGATATCCGTGGCGAGAAGGCCGGGCAGTTGGATATGGATTTATATGAATCCTTTCAGATGAAAGAACTGCTTAATAAGCGGATGGGAACGCTATCAGGAGGGACACGCCAAAAGGTCAGCGCTTGTATAGCTTTTATGTTTAAACCCGAAATTTTAATACTCGACGAACCTACAGCTGGATTGGATCCTATATCGACAGAAATCCTTAAGGAAAAAATACAACGCGAACGTGCGAACAATAAATTAATTATTATTACCTCCCATATCTTGAGCGATCTGGATGAGCTCGTTTCTGAAATTGTATACATGGAAGAAGGGCAACTACGATTCCACAAAACCATTGAGAGCTTGAAAGCAGACACTGAAACCGATAAGTTGGGAAAGGCTATTGCACACATTATGTTATCTTCAAAAACGACTGTACATGCTTAAAATTATTAAATACGTAATCAGTGATATCCTGCGTAGTCGAACAATAATTGCCTATATGGTTCTTCTCCTGGCCTTAGCATTTAGTGTGTTAGGTATGGAGAGTAATGCGGAGAAAGGTATTGTTAGTTTATTGAATATTGTACTCTTCGTAGTTCCTCTAGTGAGTATTATTTTTGCTACCGTGTACCTGTACAATAGCGCAGAATTTATTGAATTACTGGTAAGCCAACCGTTAAAACGTACAAAGATATGGGGAAGCATTTTTTTGGGATTATCAGGTGCTATCACATTAGCTTTTTTAATTGGAGTAGGGATACCTATCATTATTTTTGCATGGATTCCTTCCGGTATCCTCTTGTTGGTATGTGGGGCGGGTCTTTCAGCAATTTTTGTTTCTATTGCTCTGTGGACGGCCGTACAGATTCGTGATAAAGCGAAGGGTATTGGATTGGCCATCCTGCTGTGGCTATATTTTGCTTTACTATTTGATGCATTGGTCTTGTTTCTGATGTTCCAGTTCTCAGACTACCCGATTGAAAATGGCATGGTGGCATTAACCATGTTGAACCCTATTGATATAACACGTATTATTATCCTATTGGAGGTTGATCTATCGGCTATGATGGGGTACACCGGTGCTATTTTTCAAAATTTTTTCGGTACAGGTGGTGGAATGATTTTAACAGCTATCATCCTCCTATTATGGATTACCTTACCTTTCTTATTCTCTACTTTAAACTTTAAGAAAAAAGACCTTTAAAGATTTTTATCTACAGGATTGACAGCATTCTGACAATTTAAAATAAGCTTATGTGCACGCTCATAAAATACCGAATCCGCTCCTTGTAAATTTGTGTATGTCGAATTAGAAACGACAGAAATAGATTTCTTAACCAAATTCTTTATATAAAAACCATGATAAAGTCAGCAACATTGGATGTTACACAGATTGAACCAAGACTTAAACATCCGACAATTTTCGATCATTTTGATCGCCTGGACCAAGGGGAAGGTTTTGTGATTTTAAACGACCATGACCCCAAACCGCTATATTATCAGTTACTCGGTGAGCGGGGCAATATATTTACATGGGAGTATCTGGAGGATGGTCCGGAGTGGTGGCGTGTTCGAATCTTTAAGCCGGGAACCGTTTCAACAGGGGCGCCAACTGTAGGTGAGGTTGCAGCGAAGGATATCAAAAAAGCGGAGGTACTTAAAAAACTAGGTATTGATTTCTGCTGTGGCGGAAAGAAAACGCTGCGAGAAGCCGCGCAATCGATCGGGATGGCGGAACAACAATTAGTAGAAGCCTTGGAAAATGCACCTTGTGCTAGTTCTGCTTCGGCACAACATAATTTCAATGATTGGGATTTAGGTTTTCTGGCTGATTATATCGTCAATGTACATCACCGTTATATTCGAGAACAGGGACCAATTATAGAGCAATTGGCAGATAAAGTATCCGCAAGGCATGGTGCAGAGCACACGGAATTGTTTGATCTCGCTGAAGGCGTGCATGACTTTATGGGCGGATTGTATCAGCATATTGAACAAGAGGAAAAGAACTTATTTCCTGTTATAAAAAGCTTGGCTGTTGGTGTTCGTCCTCAAACGGAGGAGCTACAGGCCATTATTCGTTATATGAAAAGTGAGCATGAGCATGCTGGCGAGGAACTGCGTGAGTTTCGGCTTTTGACAAAGGATTACGAACTCCCTGAGAACGCCTGCAATTCATATACCTACTTATATACAAAGATTCAGGAATTTGAAAGCGATCTTTTTCAGCATATACACCTGGAAAATAATGTACTCTTTCCTAAAGTCACGGCATTATAGTAACAAACGAAATGATGTTAAAGATAAACCAGCAAACCCGGATATCCACCATCATCAAAGAAAATAAGGCGAGCATAGCGGCTATAGCCGCTATCGCTGTCCCATTTCAAAAGCTTAAAAATCCAATTTTAAGACACCTAATTGCACCCCGTGTGACTGTAGCTGATGTGGCATCGATTGGAGGATGTACTATAGAAGATTTTAGGCTCGCACTGGAACCGTTGGGTTTTGTGTTTGAGAAAGTGTGTGCCGGTGAGAATATGGTCGGTAGCCTTGTTAAAGGAGTGTACTCTGATGTGGTGCCAAAGCAAAGAGGGGAGAAAGAACCGGAGTGGTTTTCTAGTCTTCGGGACAGCACTGTCGATCGCTTCGATGTGCGGCAACATATAGCGAGGGGAGACGATCCGTTAAAAAGTATTTTGCAGCGCTATCGTGCATTACCGAACGAACATGCGTTATGTATTATTAATACATTTATTCCTTACCCTTTGTTGCTTGTGCTGGAGCGTCAGGGAGCGTCAAATTATGTGCAATCCAAAGCCGTTGATTTACATTATACGTGGTTTTTTAAAGCTGCAATTCCCGATATGCTGGGACATAGTTCCACTAATAGTCAAATCTGTATGCTCGGTCGTGAAAGCTTTGAACTACTTCTTGCGGAGTATTTGAGCGAACAAATTCTTGTTGTAGATGTTCGCGCATTGCCAATGCCAGAACCTATGGAGCGCCTATTGGAACATCTGTTGATCTTGAAGGAGGGACAGGTCTTGCATGTTTATCATAAGCGTATGCCATTGCATCTTTTGGAAGAGTTGGAACATAGTGGATTCGCTGTTCGAATTTGTGAGTACAATACGGACGATATCCGGCTGATTATTTATCATGATTCCCGTTAAACGAGCTGATATGGCCGATTTATTTATACATAGAGCTCCAAAGACTAGCGCTGTACTTCCGTTTTACGTGACGGCGGCATTATTCTTTTTTGGATGGAGTATCCTATTATTTTTGTCTGCCTCCGAGCTGACTGGTCACCATTTCAATCCACATATTTTAGCTATTGTACATGCTGTTGTATTAGGATGGGGAACTATGATTATTTTTGGAGCAGCCTATCAGTTAATTCCAGTACTGTGTGAGCAGGATCTCTTTAGCTATCGTTTGGCTTTTGTGTCCTTTTTATTCCTTACCGCTGGGAGTCTGATTATTGTTTGGTGCTTTTGGAACTTCTGGACTGGCAATCTATTGATTACGGGGGGAAGCTTGGTGGTAATCGCTGGTTGTTGTTACCTGTATAATGTTTGTGTCACGATAATTCGATCCGCCAATAGTACACGGTATCAGTATTTTATCATTAGCTCCGCTATTTGGTTTGTACTTACCGCAACCGCAGGATTATTGCTGGCGATTAATCTAACTTATAATTTTATTCCGCGTAACCACATGGATATGCTTAAGTTGCATGCACATGCAGGTATACTGGGCTGGTTTATGCAACTGATTTGTGGCGTCGGAGCAAAGCTGATTCCTATGTTTGTTCTGGGCAAAGTCAAAAATGATCGATTGCTTCATTTCTCACTCGCTTTCCAGAACTTAGGACTTGTCCTATTTATGGTGCATGGGTATTTTCGACAGATTGATGCAGGGACATGGGGCTATGTATTATTGGTTCTTATAGGTATTGGGCTATGGTTTGTATATATTGGACAAGCTATTCGGACACGCATCAGGAAGAAGATCGATTTGTTAATGAAGCAAGCGATCTATTCGCTGTATATCCCGGTGTTTGCATTGATATCCCTAGGCTTGACTTACCTTCTTAGTGATACGAAATGGGTCACGCTGTATGGCACCTTTGTTTTTCTGGGGTGGATCACGGGGTTAGTGATTGGTAAAACGTTTAAGACACTGCCTTTTATTGTCTGGAACAACCGCTATAAAGATGTGCACGGAGATGCGCGTATACCTTTACCTAAAAATCTATACAAGGAGCATCTTATTCGGTTGCAAACCTACTTTTTTGTATTCGCTTTACTGCTACTCTGCATAGCCATCGTGGTTAATCGAGAGGGGCTATTACAATTTGCAAGTGCTATTTGGGTGATCTTGGCTGCCCTTTACTGTTATAATGTTGGAACCGTTGTATTTCATCAATCAAAAGTAAAACCATGAAAATAGAACTAAACAAAGCGTACGCTAAAGAACAAATGAAGGCTCAGTTGGCCTTAATGCAGGTCATAGATCCGGAACTAGGTGTAAATATTATTGACCTGGGCTTGGTGTATAATGTGGACTGCTCCAGATCCAGCATCTTTGTTGTGACGATGACGTTTTCCACGCCACATTGTCCTTTAGGTGATGCCATCCAGCGCGGCGTCCACCATGCCATGTCGCATGCCTTTCCAGATTGTCTGATACAAATTGATATCGTTTGGGAGCCAGAATGGAACTTCGATATGATTACCGAGGCAGGTAAAGAGGCCCTCGGTATTCATTAGGCATTCTTATATTCTTTTGCAGTCAACTACTTTCCGATAAAAGTTGAGTCGTTTAGTGTTTTAATGAAAGCGATTATATCGTCTTTTTCTTGTTCTGAAAGGGGAATTCTATTCCCATTATCTTTTAAAATTGGATCCAGGTTATCAGCCGCTAAGACCCCTTTGTCAAAATAATCCAATACAGCCCGTAAGGTCGGAAATTGCCCAAAACTACCGTAAGGTGCGGTAAATTCTGCATTTCTGAGTGATGGGACCCGAAAGCGCATAAAGTCTTCCGCTTTACCCGTGATCCGTGCACGACCTGCTTCTTCCGTGCTGGGGTTTATGGGGAAACCTACATTTCTGAAGCTTTGATCCGTAAAGAGGGATGTGCTGTGGCAAGTAGAGCATTTTGCGTTAAATACCGTGTAGCCACGTCTTTCGCTTTCGGTAAACGTAGCCGTTCGATGCTGTGTAACGCGGTCGTATTTGCTGTTGGCAGAGATTAAGGTGTACTCATATTGCGCGAGACTCCGATAGATTCGATCGGGTGTTATTTGCATATCACCAAATGCTTTCTGGAAGAGGAATCTATAGGATTCGTCAGCATCTAGTTTAGTCATTACCTCTAGGATAGATGAATTCATTTCCTCGTGGGTAATTATGGGGACTAGAGGTTGGCTTTCTAAAGTGAGCTTGTTACCATCCCAGTTATAACATTTTATAAAAGCCAGATTTTGGATTGGCGGCGTATTTCGTAGCCCAACACGATCGTAAATCCCAATAGCTTGCTTGTTATTATCTGCAAATGCATGCGCTTGATGGTGACAACTCGCACATGAGATGGTATTGTTACCACTGAATTTCTTTTCATGGAACAATTTCTCGCCTAGCGCTACGCCATATTTTGTAGGTCTATTATCATTTATGGCACTATTTAACGCCGGAAAACCAGGGGGAATATCAAATTGGATTTCGGGATTTTCGTACGGGATAAGATTTTCATTTTCCTGCGTGCTACAGGAGGTCAGCAGCACAATGAATGCTAGGGTGATCGTTAATTTTAACATGAGATACACGGTTTCGTTTTAACCCTTACCTCAAATTAAGTTCGAGGTAAGGGGGAGGCATTCTTAATTTTCTACACTTCTTGCCGAAAACATTCCAGAAAGATCACTGGAGCCATTGCCACCAAGATTGTCCACAAATAAGACCATATTTGCAGCGGTATGTACACTAGGTATTGCATTTCCTGCCCCTAATTTTATAGTGTTAGTTTTACCACTGAGTAACTTATCGAAATCGACCTCTATTACAACACGTGGGGACTGTTTGCCTACTATGGCAACAGCAGGAAGGCTCAATGCAATTTCGCGGTATGCATCGACTCCTTGTTTATACGTGTCCGGTTTATCGATCGTACCTTCAAGGGTGCTTCCAGTATGAATAGAAAGTTTATTGTGCTCAGGACCATAAAACCCCTCTATCTTGGTGAAGCGATATCCCGTTCCCCATTCCCAATGCATCTTGGTGTCATTAGCTCCGGCCTCGGCATAGAAGTTCGGAAATCGAACCTGATCTAGAGTATTTAGTTCCGCTTTCACCCCCAGTCCAAATTTTATCTGCTTGTATTCACCTACAGGTATATTCGTTAGTACGTAATCCAATGTTTGTGGCTTCGCCTGATTGATGACACGCGCACCATGGTCTAGATCGTTGATATGATATGGTACTTCGCCACCTGCAGCTTTCACTAAACGGATATTACTGATTACATACTTCAATTCCGAAAAGTGATGTATTTGTCCTTCTGCAGAAGTATTCTGGGTTGCTGTTGAGGACGATGCGTCGCCGAGAACGATTGTCGTATTTTTAAATGTATTATTGAAATGTAAGGTTACATTGTTAGCAACAGGGGTGTCGTTTTTACTACACGATAAGAGGCCTACTGAAACAAGGGATAGGAATAGAAAGTTTAATGTTGTTTTCATATTTCTTAAGTATGGTATTTAATTTAATCTATGTTGTTTTTAAAAAATGATTTTTAGGGACGTGAAGAAATTGCGTCCCATTCGCGGAATATTACCCCAATCTGCATACGTGCTATAATAGGTATTGAATACATTTTCTACCCCGACCTGTAAAACAGCTTTGTAGCTTTTGAAAGTCAACGCGTAATCTGTTGAGATATTCCATAATTTATATGCATCTGTGCGATCTTCTCCATATTCAGGACTATAGTTTGTTTGCGCCAAGTCTCCATTTAATGCGGTTTGGACACTCCAGTCTTTATACATATAATGGAGCGAGGTTTGATACGTTAAAGGCCGGATAAAGGGTAAGTTGCCGTCGTTGTTATCAGTTGCCCTAGCATACGTAAGGCCTCCTTTCCAATGTAGATGTTGCAGGATGTCGTAGCTACCACTTAGTGTCATATTAAATATTCTGGCATAGTCTAACGCAGTATATCCTTTGACACCGACTGACTGGTAATTCATGGGGCTCCCCAAGCTCAGTATTTTACCGACGATATAATCTTGGATATGAAAATAATTCACCTGAGCCTGTATTCGCATTCTTTGCGTTTTAAAACTTGCGCTAGCATGGGTTTCGTAGGAGACCTCATTCTTGAGGTCTGGATTGCCAATGTAATCATACCTATCAAAGCTATTATATATGTAATAGCCATATCCTTCTGATACAGAGGGAGCACGGTGTCCATACCCTGCGCCCAAAGAAAAGTCGAATTGCGCGATATTGATGTCATAGCTAGCATGGATACCGGGTAATATCCTAGTTTTCTGCGAAGATGCATTTGGGTAAAAGATCCGATTGAATTCTCCATATTTAGCCTGGTTATAATGTATTCCGAGGGAACCACCCCAATGAATACGGCTTATTTCTGATAGATCCCAACTATTTTTTGTGGACAATCCGGAAAAGCGTGTCCTTACCCAGGGCCACGTATAGGCGAACATGGTTTTATTGGCACGATCTTGTGGATACATGGTCATCTCAGCAATAGATAGGTTGTCGTAGGCGTTCAGCTGAATTTCACCCCGATAGCTCGTGCTTCCTTTGAGGTTTACGTTGGAAAGTAACCCAAAGGTGGTACTCCATCCCGGCATATCCATATGTACTAAATTCTCTGGACGTTTTGTATCATCCATATAATGTTCCACCGCATTGTAATAAAGTTTGGTGTCCCAGGCACGAACAAATCCTTCTTCAAACAATTGTTTGTATGCCACGGAGGTAATAAGGGCGCGAGAAAGCCAGAGGTCCATCGGTAGCGCAGGAAACCCGACATCTTTCGCTTTATCAAAAATTGCATCCAATCGTACGGATGATAGGGCACCTGTTTTATATGCTATACCCAATGAAGCATTGAATTTATTGTATTGCGAATGTTTGACCTCGTTGTTATTTCCATCCGAATAGTTTCCTGCCTGACGGAAGGCGACACTGGCGTCGGCCACAAACTTTTCGCCTGAGTAAGAAAGATTACCCAGATTGAAGTATTGTTTGTTATTAAACTCGAAACCAGCTTGATATGCGCCATTCCATCTTTTTTCTAGACCAAAGGGTGTGCTTTTTCTTTTAAGATCGATACTTCCAGCAACCGTAGCACCATGCATGCTTCCCGCTTGTCCGGACGTAATATCAATGGTCGATAAATTATTGCTCTCAACATAAGAGGTGACGGGGTCCATTTTATCCGTGCAGGCACCAAACACGTGCATACCATCGATCGTCAATATAGAACGTTCTGTACTCATATTGTTCAGCAAAGGCTCCCACGCATACGCCCCCCGTTTGATGAAGCTGATCTGATCAGAAGAAGCTAAAAATTCATCGACAGAAACAGCCATTTTCATTTCAGTTTCGATCTTTTTCTTTGCTTGAGCCGTAATCTTTACCTCTTGGATCCGTCTGCTACTATCTTGCTTAACGGATGTTTCCTGCGCATTAATCTGTATACTATACAGTAAAATCGTACAAATAGCACTTATATTTCTCATAATTCTTAGAACAATACATCTAGGTATAAATCACTCTTCTTGCCTGCCACGCCGGGGGTAAAATCGGTCGGTACTTCGGTACCTTTCAAAATTTTTCCGTGCTGGTTTTGAAGTATGAAGTTTAATGTCCAGTTACCGGTCATGGTGTAGTTGACGACACCATAGTATAGGCCATCTTTACCTTGAACCAAATCTTTGTTATTTGGGGAAGAGTGATTACCCATGGATGGCTCTGGCATACGCGGATCTAAACGAAGGGCGTAATCTGCGACAGGATTGTAGTTATACTGCGCCGGATCTGGAAATTCTCCTGATGTCGGACTCACGGACGGGCTATATTTGTATATTCCTGCAACGAGTGGGTTTTCACCAACCTTTGGCCTTTGTGGTGCTATTAAGGCAATGTAATATTGCACCTCATCTTTACCTATAAAAGTGGTCATACTACGATTCCTATTTGATTGTTTTTCGACGGTAATTCTCTTTTTGGATGTATGAAGTTGACCATCTACGGTAAACGAAAGGTATAAGTCCCAACTTCCAGTCGCATCAGTTTCTTCGGTAAATACACTGTATCCGATGAAATAATTTCCCTGTGCCTGATATGTCATGTCGTATTGATGGGGACAAGAGCTGGTTTTGGTGCTTGCTTCTGTTCGGATGGGTAAAAATGTAAAGGATGAAACAGGTTGTACGACTGTCCCTTTTTTAACCGTTAAACGAATTTCATTGTACCCTTTATAGAACATACCATGGAGCGATTCAATATGGATGGTATAAGCCCCGTTATTAATGACTGTAGCCTCTTTAAAGGTTTCATTTTCAATAATATCGTTATCTTTTTCTGCCTCGTAGTCTGTTTTTTCTTTTGTACAAGACTGCGCAACTAAACCGAATAGCGCGAGGAATAAAATCAAGTTTTTCATCTTTAAGCGATAGTTTACGGACGTAGCGAAACAGTAGTGCCTGCATGCAGCTTTAGTTTCAGTCCGCCTAAAGAGGTGTTTTATAGTACATGTGCTTTCCGTTCGGTATAAGACGCTATCCGTAGAAGTCGTCTCTTGTGATCGCCCAAATCCATCGTACGCTTTATCATTACGACGAGGAATGCTGCGTCAATCTTACAAGCAGCACCAATACTGCAATCCGATAAACACGAACATACTTTTAATACACTCCTTTTCCAGTAAAAAATGTGTTGAAATAATTTGATTAATGGCGCTTAAAAATGTCTATTTATTATTCCAAGGGAACAAGGATGAGACTGGTTATTTTAAACGACGTATAATCTTTAGCGCCTAAGCGCTACAGCTGAAAACTAGCTGAGAGGAGGATGGAATACCGTGTTGTTGTACGCAAAAGAATAATTGACTACATACGAAGAGTAAGGTGCGTCCAATACTGTCATATCCAGTGATGGGGTGAAAAGTATATAGGCCGCATGAACATATAGCGCACTATATTCGTACACCATAAGGTTTTTCTCCGTTTCCTTCTTTTCCTTTTCTTTAATCTTCTTCATCAGCACACACTGGCCGTTACAATGTAACTGCGGACGATCTTTATTGATACACTTCGCCAGATAGTCTGGTAAATGCAACTGATATTCAACAGTCATGATGCTGCGGTAAAACGACTGCAGTGTCAAGGTGACTAATAGAATATATGTAAAAAATCGTTTCAAAACAGGGTTTCTTTCTGCGTAAAAAAGTTCGGTTCGGCAAAGATACATAAGAATACATCATTTTCATTTGTGCAGTTGTATTTTTTTCTCTTTGACTAGAACAAAGGTAATGGCTAAAATCATTTCCGTTTATGTTTACAGTCATAAAATCGAACAAAGTTCCTAATTAGCTTTGTCTAAACCCATAGATAAACATCTTCTTATCAACTCGTACTATGAAAAAAACTGTTATTAAGCGAGACGGACGATTTGAGCCGTTGCAACTGTACAAAATTAAGGATGCTATAGCGAAGGGATTTCAAAGTGCGTCACATCCGATAGATGATCGCGTATTTGATTCCGTCATTGCCTGTTTAGATTCGGCTGATACGTGGTCGGTTGAAGATATCCAAAATTTAATTGAACGCAGCTTTTATCAATATGGATATTTTGAAAGCATGAAATCATTTATGTTGTATCGGCATACGAGAAAGATGCAACGGGAACATTTAGAAGGACTGGGGGAAGGTACGACCTATGTGGACAGCACACAGACGGTTGAGGAATACATTCATCAAATCGATTGGCGGATACATGCGAATGCAAATACTTCATTTTCAAATGCGGGCTTAGTCAATAATACCGCAGGCAAGATTATCGCAAACTATTGGTTAGATAAGGTGTACAGTCAAGAAGAAGGATATGGGCACCGGAATGCAGATATACATATCCACGACTTGGATTGCTTGACTGGGTATTGTGCAGGATGGAGTTTGCGGGTACTATTAGATGAAGGCTTCAACGGGGTTCGAGGGCGCGTAGAAAGCCGCCCACCAGCACATTTTAGGGAGGCCCTGGGACAGATGGCAAATTTCCTGGGTATTCTACAAAGTGAGTGGGCTGGCGCACAAGCTTTCAGCTCATTTGATACCTATTTGGCTCCTTACGTATTCAAAGATCAGTTACCGTATAATGAAGTGTTGAAAGCCATACGTAGCTTTGTTTATAATTTGAATGTACCGGCACGCTGGGGACAGTCGCCATTTACCAATATTACACTTGATTGGAATGTTCCGGAAGATTTACGCAATCAAATACCTACCCGAGGCGGTACGCATCTGTTTGCACAGTACAAAACGGGTCAAGCTATGGAAGAGGCACAGAAGCGTGGTGTAGAAAAGCTGGAAGATTTATGTTATCGTCATTTTCAAAAAGAAATGGATATGATAAATAAAGCCTATTATACGGTGATGACTGAAGGGGATGCACAAGGACAACCTTTTACTTTCCCTATCCCAACAGTTAATATTACGGAGGATTTTGATTGGTACAGCGAGAATGCAAAACTACTATTTGAAAACACGGCAAAGATAGGCTCCTCTTATTTCCAGAATTTTATAGGCAGTCAATACATACAAGATGATCAAGGGAATAAGATCGAGAATCCAGACGCTTATAAGCCTAATGCGGTACGCAGTATGTGCTGTCGGTTGCAATTGGACTTGCGTGAACTGCTTAAGCGCGGTAATGGTCTTTTTGGAAGTGCCGAGATGACGGGTAGTATTGGCGTCGTGACCATCAATATGGCACGTTTGGGGTATGTTTATCGCGGGAAGGAAACTGAACTTTATCAACGGCTTGACCATTGGTTGTATATTGCAAAATCAATCTTGGAAAAGAAGCGTGTCTTTATACAAGAACGATATGATAGTGGGTTGTTTCCTTACACGAAACGTTATTTGCCACATTTTCGAAATCATTTTTCGACTATCGGGGTTAATGGAATGAATGAGATGATCCGTAATTATACCTTCGATAACGAAGATATTTCTACGGAATGGGGCATATCGTTTGCGGAAGAAGTCTTAAACCACATTCGAGGGCGACTGCGTGAATTTCAAGAGGAAACAGGGAATTTGTATAACCTGGAAGCAACACCTGCTGAAGGAACAACGTATCGATTCGCCAAAGAAGATAGGAAGCGCTACAGCGATATCCGACAAGCCGGAAGTGGAAAAAATATTTATTACACCAATAGTTCTCAACTTCCGGTTGATTATACTGACGATCCTTTTGAGGCTTTACTGCTTCAGGACAGATTGCAGTGTAAATATACTGGAGGAACGGTATTGCACCTTTATATGAGTGAGCGGATTAGCACACCGGAAGCTTGCTTATCGTTCGTTAGGACTGTGATATCGAATTTCAAATTGCCCTATATTACGGTGACACCTGTTTTCAGTATTTGTCCTGTGCATGGCTACCTCAGTGGGGAGCATGAATATTGCCCGCATTGTGACGACTTCCTAGTTTCTGCTCATCCAAAAATTGATATAATATGATAATCTGTACTGAAGATCGCGAACTGATATTGAAGCAATATCAGCAGCAACGAAGCAAATGTTTAGTGTATACGCGTGTTATGGGCTACCACCGACCGGTGGAAAGCTTTAACATTGGTAAGAAAGGGGAGCATCAGCAACGGACCCATTTTAACTATGGCTATACTAAAACCAATTTATAGTATAACCCCATTCACCATGCTGGATTATCCGGGACATACAGCCTGCATTATTTGGTTTGCAGGCTGTAATATGCGTTGTGGATATTGTCATAATCCGGATATCGTGCTAGGGAAGGGGAAAATATCGGTGGAGGAGACGGTTTCTTTTTTCATGTCTAGACGTGCACTGCTAGAAGGAGTGGTTTTCAGTGGTGGTGAATGTACCTTACATCCTTCCTTGTTGAACTTGGCCCAAGCCGCACGATCACTTGGCTATCGTATTAAGATTGATACCAATGGTAGCCGTCCTGATAGGCTCAAGAAATTGTTGGATATGGAACTGGTAGATTATATTGCATTGGATTTTAAGGCTACGCGAGACAAATACCAAGAGATTACACACACGAATACTTGGTCTGCATTTGTGGAAAGTCTTAACCTTATTCGACATGCTGATGTCGCTTTTGAGGTGCGAACGACCTGGCATCAAGATTTATTATCTCCCAACGATTTGGTAACTATGGTTCACTTTTTGGAAACAAATGGGTATCGGGGAAACTATTATATTCAGCACTTTGTCAACGGAGTACCTACCTTGGGGCGATTAAGCGAAAGTTGGGGACGTTTAAAAGCCGATAATCTTTCGACGTCTCGCATTCAAGTGGTACTTCGGTAAACACAAGATAAAATACGTTGATTTTAGCGCTATTTGGTTCCTTGGAACCAAATAGCGCTAAATTTAAGTCTTAATTCATTTGCAAGGAGTTCGGCCCAAATTCTTCAAAGTGGATGCGCGTAGCATCGATCCCTTCTGTCACCAGGTAAGTGTAGTGTTTTTGAATAAAAGGTGTTGGTCCGCAGATATAGTAGTCCGTATCGGGTGCTATAATGTCATGCTTTATTGTTGCTAGATCCACCCAACCTCTCCTGATTGTTTCATGCTGTTGCGATACTTCATCATAAAATAGAAACTGTTTTATATTTTGTTGCAGAGAAATCTCTTTCAACCGATCTCTAAAAGCATGAACCTGCTCATTCCGGCAACCATGTACCCATGTCAGGTCTGCAATATATGGCGTATCCTTTTTAATCAGTGCCTCCATCATGGATAGTAGAGGCGTTTGTCCAATTCCGCCACTAATAAATACTTTTGGGGTCTGACTTTGATCCAAGACAAATACACCGGATGGCGCAGACAGTTCGACCTTATCGCCTTCCGTAACGTGATCATGAAGTCGATTACTAATCAGTCCGTCAGGATGCTGTGTTCCGGCTTCCTTTTTTACGGAAATACGATAGAATAAACCATTAGGGGCTGAGGAAATACTGTACTGTCTGGGTTGTAATATATTAAGCTCGGGTAAAAAAAGACGTAAACTAATATACTGTCCGGGCTTAAAGTCAGCAACGGGGCCACCATCGCTTGGGTAGAGATAGAATGATGTTATTTCGGTCGATTCAGCTACTTTTTTCTGGACAATGAAAGGGCGCCAACCGGTCCAGCCACCTTCTTTTTGCGTCTGTTGTTCGTAAAGCTTCTTTTCGTGTCCGGACATTAAGGCTGCGAGATTATTGTATGCTAAAGTCCATGCTTCGAGGAGTGCCGGAGTAGCTGCTTCCCCCAATACTTCTTGAATAGAGGCGATAAGGTGTTTAGCAACAATGGCATAGTGTTCCGGACGAATGTCTAAGCTTGTGTGTTTATGACCAATATGGTTTACAACAGGTAGCAATACCTCAGGTGTTTCGATATGTTCGGCATATGCTAATACCGCGGTGGCTAAGGCCATTTGTTGCTTCTTGTTTTGTTGATTCCCCATATTGAACATATGTTTTAATTCAGGGTTGTGTTCAAACATTCTTTTGTAAAAGTGAGTGGTTAATAGAACGCCATGCTCACGTAATATAGGAACTGTTGTTTTAATAAGTTGTACTTGATCTGTTGTCATGGTAAATTATACTTTATGGAAATGTAAAATCTTATGTTGCTTTTTCTAAACGATTGTAAGAAGCCTTGATAATCCCTACCAAACCTATCCCAATAAGGGTAGAAGCAATAAGTAGGTATATATGTGCTTGTGGAAGCCCTGCCGTGAACAGGGCTAAGAAGCCTTGCAGTGCCAAAACCAATTCATTTAATAAAACGCCTATAATAAATAGTGTAAAAAACTGCTTTGCGCGTGGGCTGAGTTCGAAGTAACCATATAGGTAGGCGTAACTAATTAAAAAAATAGACACGATAACCAGCAGCACGAGATGTAAGTAGCCTATAATAACAGGTCGGAAGCCATACACATATGCGCTGAGTGCAGGTATTACAGAGAGGGTTTGCAGGAAGAATTTAAAGAACAACGCAAAAGGCAGTAAGGAAAAAATGAGTTTTAAATAGTTGTCCATACATGCAAATTTCTTTCTAGTAGTCGGTGCATATAGGTGGATCATCCAATATATCCAAATCGCGAGTTGTCCTATGGCGAATATGACGATGGTTAAATATACGAGTGTGCTCGGTTTTGTCCATAGGATGGACAAGAAATACAAAGGAGCAGTCGCAATGGAAAGGATGTGAAATAGTTTGTCAGTTTCTCTTAGTGGAGCTTGCTGTTTATTCAATATATGTTGAACCAAACCCATTATAGCAAAGAAAAACCATCCATTGTATTGAAAATGTAAATAGAAGTATAGGCCCGACAAGTGTCCTTTGAGATTGGATTGTTGTGTCACCTTAAGGTAGGCGAGATAGAATGTCCCGAAGGAGGATAATACAAGAAAAACGAGGGATAGATAAAACCAACGCGCAATTTTTGGATCTAAGTTTTGTTGACGTATATCTCGCCACGTAAAAATTGCAAAGACGTAGGATACTAATATGCTACCTGTAGAGAGCGAGATGGAAAGGCTACCATAGCCTTGGTACAAAAAACTAAAAAGCATACCAAGAGAACATAGCAGGTTCGAAAACAAGATTCTGTTTTGATGTGGTGGTAGATTGTCTTTTTTTTGAAGTCGAAAAGTGACGAGCACAAGAAATAACATCAACATATGTGTTACCCATCCAGCAAAAGCAAAATGCGAATGAGCGTGTTGGACATGTTTAAGATCAAGGAAGGGAATCGGTAGAATAAACTTCAATCGCATCAGTATGCCTAGAACAGCAACGAGAAGTAGGTTTAACACGCCTATCCTTATCCATCCTTTAATACTAATCTGTTCTACAAATCTCATGTTGCTAACAAAAGTAATTGGGCTTACGGAAACATTTTATGACTGTACGCACAAAATGAGGTCTGTCCAGGGGTATGCAGTATATTGCTGGAACTTTTTGTAAATTAGGCCTAGTTTTTATATTAATAGCGTATGTTCAAAAAAACACAATTAGTAGCCGCAATGATGATATTCTCTACTTCAGTGGCTGTCAGTCAAATGAAGGTTCGTGATGAAGTCCCTGACAAGTATAAGTGGAATTTATCTGATTTATATGCGTCGGATGATACATGGAAAGCAGAGAAGGATCGGATTCAGAAAGAAATACAAAAAACGGCGCAGTATAAAGGGAAGTTAACGCAGTCTGCATCTACACTATTAGAAGCGCTGACTTTAAATAGCAAGCTTATTAAAGAGTTAGTGAGACTGTCATCTTATGCTTCTATGAAGTCAGATCAGGACACCCGGGTGACAAAATATGCAGGAATGAAGCAAGAAATGCAACAGCTTTTTTCTGAATTTGGTGCATTGACGTCTTTTATGGAACCGGAGTTACTGACGTTGAAAGAAGATCAACTAAACGCTTTCGTGACAAAGGAAAAGGGTTTGCAAACCTATAAATTTTACTTGACGGACTTACTTCGTAAACGTGCCCATAGAGGTAGTGAAGAGGTTGAGAAAGTATTGGCTTATTGTTCGTTAATGTCCGGTAATGCTGAAAACATCTTTAGCACATTTTTTAATGCTGAATTCCCACATGCCGAAGTAGAATTGGATGGTAAATCGGTAAAGCTGAATTCCGCCAATTTTAATCTCTATAGAGGTAGCGAAAACAGGGATGTTCGAAAAACTGTTTTTGAAGCGTACTTTAAAAAGCTGAATGAGTTTCAGCGGACATTTGGGGCGCAGCTGTATGGAAACATTAACGCAGGTTTGTTTTATACGAAAGCACGGAACTACAATAGTACGCTAGAAAGTGCGTTGGATGCGGGCAACGTTTCTACGGATGTGTACAACAATCTTGTAAAGAATGTGAATACAAATCTTGGAACGTTTCATCGGTATTTGAACCTACGTAAAAGGATGATGGGGGTAGATACACTTCATTATTACGATATGTATGCACCGCTAGTACAGCAAGTGGATCTATCTTACACGGTAGAAGAAGCTATTGATAATATCTTAAAGTCGTTAAAACCGTTAGGTGCAGATTATGTGTCAATCTCGAACAAAGCATTTAGCGAAAGATGGATTGATATGTATCCCAACGAAGGGAAACGATCTGGCGCTTACTCTAATGGATCGGCCTATGATGTACATCCGTATATCTTGATGAATTATAATGGTAAATATACAGATATGTCCACTTTAACACATGAATTGGGGCATACCATGCACAGTTATTTGACCAATAAGAAGCAAGAATTTGCGAATTCGGATTATTCGATTTTTGTGGCAGAAGTAGCGTCTACTTTTAATGAAGAGTTGCTGATCGATTATATTTTGAAGCAGATTAAAGACGACAAAACGAGACTCGCTATTCTAGGAAATTATCTGGAAGGAGCAAAGGGAACGCTATTCCGTCAGACGCAGTTTGCTGAGTTTGAAAAAATGATTCATGAGCGGGTAGGCAAGGGGGAAGCCCTTACCGGTGAGGACTTTGATAGTATGTATTTAGAACTCACTAAACGTTATTATGGGCATGATAAAAATATTTGTGTGGTGGATGATTACGTAAAATCTGAATGGTCTTATATTCCACATTTCTATTACAATTTTTATGTATACCAATATGCAACTTCCTTTACAGCTTCTACCGCATTATCTGAGAAAGTTTTAAAAGGTAACGATACAGATCGTAAAAGATACCTTGATTTTCTATCTGCAGGAAGCACGAAATATCCCGTAGAATTATTAGCCGATGCAGGCGTTGATATGAACACTGCAGAACCGTTTGATCTGACCATTACTAAGATTAACAAGGTAATAGCTGAAATGGAAGCTATCTTAACACGTTTAGGAAAATAAAACAACAAGTTATCGACTAATATCTAGTTCGGTAAGTACCAATAAAACGACGCTGTAGCTGTCGTTTCTGACCTCCATAATGAAATCATCATGGAGGTTTTTTTGTTTTTACTCCCTCAGTGTTTAACTTTAGTATTAAGGGAAACTTCGTGATAAGGAGCATTCCCCGTAGAGTGGGGCATGATTAAGGAAAAACAACTTTTGTAAAACATAATTACAGGTAATCAAGTTATCTATTTTAAATTTTTAATTATGGGAGAGACTAAAAAATATACGGCCAATAAAGACATTACGGTTTTATGGACTCCGTCAAAATGTATACACGCAAGAGTATGTGTTAAATCGCTACCACAGGTGTATAATCCACAAGAACGACCATGGATTGTTCCAGAAAATGCGACGGCTGAGGAATTAAAGAGACAGATTGATCGTTGTCCATCAGGCGCATTGGGTTATGAATTAAATGAAGGGTAGGGAAGCTGCTTGCCGATCAAATAAATTGGGTATTCTCCATTTTTTGCGTTTAATTTGCAAAGAAATGAATATTAGAATAGACCTCTTATGAAAAGTAGCGACCAAGGTATCGAGACGGCTGAACTGGTGAAGAGGGTCGCTTTGGGTGACGAACAGGCATATCGAATAATCTATGATAGGTATAAAACCAGCATTTACTCGACGATACTAAACCTCGGTGATGATGAGTTCTTAGCGGAAGAGGTGCTGCAAGAGTCTTTTATTCGGTTGTGGAACTATCGCGATAAATTGCATGATGTTGAAAAATTTGACGCTTGGATTTACCGAGTAGCAAAAAATGTTTTCCTGACCAAAATAAAAAGCCAATCTATACCAACCGAACCTCTTGATTTAATCTTACATGATATTTACCACGCTCCCATGAGTCACGATAGTACGGATTTTAAGGAGTTAGAGTCTGTCTTTGAGAAGGCGATTTCACATCTTTCACCGAAACAACGAATGACCTACCAGATGATTAAGTTGGAAGGTTTATCTAGAAAAGAAGTAGCACAAATATTAAATGTGTCGCCTGAAACAGTCAAATGGAATCTAGATGAGTCTGTCAAAAAAGTAAGGTCTTATATGTTACAGGCGCTCGATAAGCTCCCTTTGGTTACAGTTTTATATTTTTTGTCAAAGAAGTAGCAAATAGACGGTATGGTTTAAAGAAAGGGCCTTACGGTATTACTTACGATGCAAAAGTATTTTTAATGAATAAAGCGACTGCTAATAAAATCTATATCGGTAGGACGATGGGGGTGTTCGTTGGACAATTTAATGATAATGCCTTACACAAGCATTATGCCCTTCAAATCAGTGTGACAGCGTTCGGAGAGTTCCAAATTACAGACGAAAATAACCAGCACCTATTTTATTCTACTTGTTTTATTAGCAGTAATATAAAACACAGGTTTAGTAGTGATGAAACAACATTGATTATCTTAATTAACCCAATTAGCACGCTTGGACATCAGCTTGCTGCAAGGTACAGGGATAAGAAAATTGTAAATTTAGATCACGAACTGAAACCACTGGTAGATTTCTTGATAGCGTATCTAAACGATGGCAACAAGTTTGACATTTTGATCGATAACCTTACAACTTTTCTTACGAGATTCAAATGTGCGTGTGAAAACCATTTTGAGGACGATAGAATTTATAGTGCGATCACATACCTAGAAAATAATTTCGACCGTATAGTATCTCTTAAAGAAATTGCAGCTCAATCTTTTCTTTCTGAAACGAGATTTCTGCATCTTTTCAAAGAAAAAACCAATTTGAACTTTAGACGATACCAACTTTGGAATAAATTAGTAAAATCATTACCAGCGTTAGAAGCTCATTCTATCACTGAAACGGCCCATCGATTTGGATTTACTGATAGCTCGCACTATAGTAGAACCTTTAAAGAAACCTTTGGGCTTTCTCCTAAGTTTTTACTCTCGCTTAAATAGCCGATTTATACAAGTTTGTTCAAACAAAGCTTTTCATCTTTGTGGTATAAAAAATGCTTTATGAAAAGATACCTTAAAGAGACCAAAATTCTAAACTATTCTCATCCATCGATTCAACAGTTGATTACGGATAAAAAATGGAATCAACTTGATTCTGTGTCAAGAGTAAAATCTATTTACAATTTTGTGCGCGATGAAATAAAGTTTGGTTATAATACGTCAGATGATATTTCTGCCTCCACGATATTAGCAGATGGATATGGACAATGTAATACAAAATCGACCTTGTTGATGGCTTTGTTGCGGGCCACAGCAATACCAAACCGTATCCATGGCTTTACGATTGACAAAGCACTACAAAAGGGTGCTATTACCGGAATCTGGTATAAGCTTTCACCGAGAAATATTTTGCATAGTTGGGTGGAAGTATTATTGGATGGTGAATGGTATTTTTTGGAGGGTGTTATTTTAGATAAGCCATATTTAACGAAGTTACAAGAGGTAAATAGCGACTGTAAAACAACGTTTTGTGGTTATGGTGTATATACAGATCGTTTTGAAAATCCGCCCATAGAGTGGGATCTCAATAATACTTTTATTCAAGACCAGGGAATCAATCAGGATTTTGGTTTATTTGACACGCCAGATGCGTTTTATGCCCAGCATAAGCAAAAACTAAATTGGGTCGAACAGTTTATTTTTCGAAATGTCGTTCGACATATTATGAATAAAAATGTAAGTAAAATAAGAAATAATAATTCCATTCCCCCCCAAAGTTCAGTGTACTGAAGTCTTTAAAGTATAGGGCTTGCCAAACAGCTTACGAACGTGATCCCTCTAACCATTTTTTATGAATATAAATTACCAGTACATCGATGAGTTGATCATAAAATGTTTACGTCAGGAGGCGTCTCCGGAAGAACGTAAAACATTATTGAATATATTAAAGTACAGCGAGGATCCTGTTTTAAATGAAAAGGTTGCTGCGGCGTTTTCTGCGTCGCAAGTGGAGACCACTCCATCGGATAAGGTGTGGCAACAAATCGTATTATCTACCAGTAAATCCTCGACTAGGTCTACTGTTACCCGCTTAGTGCCGCAGATACTAAAGTATGTGGCGGCAGTTGCTTTATTCTTGAGTTTACCTCTTTACTTGTACAAACAACAGCAAAGTACAAAACAGCATGAAGTTTTGGATAAGCAGGAAATAGTGGAGTTGAACTATGAAAAGGACACTAAAGTATTACCTAGTACGAGTACAGAAATACAACTTGAACTAGCTAGCGGGAAAATAATTGACCTAATGTCTAAAGATACGGCTCGTGTCGTTACTAACGATGGGAACGTTACAGTCGTGAAACAAGGTGATAAATTACAATATATTGCAGCGACTACAGTGTCGAAGAGTGATGATGTGGTTGTTTTTCACCGTGTTAAGGTTCCGTTTGGTAAGCGTTTAACCGTTGAGTTGGTGGACGGCTCTCAAATTGAATTGAATTCAGGATCGGAATTGAAGTATCCTGTTCGAGGAAATTCAAATAGGATGGATCTATATCTTAAAGGAGAAGGTTTCTTTGATGTCGCACATGTTCCAAGTCGATTGTTTAATGTGCATGTTGATGGTTTTGGACGTCGAAGAGATTATAATGTTCAAGTTTTAGGAACACAATTTAATATTAAATCGTTCCCCGAAGATATGTCGAGTAAGACTACTTTGTTTACGGGATCCATTCAACTTACCGGGCTCGGTAAAAATGCAGTACCACTAAAGCCGAACATGGAAGTCGATGTAGAGAAGGGGTATGAAATAGGTTCAGCTGATTTAGAATCGGCTATTGCATGGCGTAAAGGAGATTTTTTCTTTAAAAAAGCAAGTCTCTATGAAGTATGTATGGAACTTGGGCGCTGGTATGGTGTCGATTTTCAATACGATAAATCGCTTGAAAATATTCAGTTTTATTTTAACGTGTCAAGATCCAAACCCTTGGAAGATGTCTTGAAAATGCTAGCTGATAATGAAAGTATTGTAATTACCAAAAGGAAATCCGTGATAGAAATTACCCATAAATAACAAACCAAAATTCAATTATTAACCACTAACGCAAATGAATAAAAAACTTTTAACAAAGATTTTATTCGTCTTTTGGTGTACACTTTTGTCGATGAATTCTTTCGCACAGAGAATCACGATATATAAGCATAGTATACCTTTAGATGAATTGTTTCGAGAAATCAAGAAGCAAACCAGTTATGACATTGTATTAAGCTCGTCACAGATTAATCTCAATCAGCTTGTCGATGCTTACTTTAAAGACGAAAGTTTGGAAACTGTTTTGAAGAGTTACTTTCACCCCAAAACAGGCTTTCAATATAGAATCGACAATAAGTCGATTGTAATTCAGGAAAAGGGCGTGAAGCAAAGCTATATAGCTGGACGTATTTTATCGTCATCCACAAGCCAACCTTTGGCGGGAGCGAGCGTGAGGCTTGGCGCTAATTCTGTTACCAAAACAGATGGAAAGGGCTTCTTCGTCCTTGATTATAAGGATGATGCCAAGCTCCAGATTAATTTCTTGGGATATAAAAGTGTGACACATGCAGTTAATCCCAATTCATTTAGTATAATACGTTTAATCGAGGATGTTGAGACCGTCGAAGAAGTCGTTGTAACGGGTATTTTTAACCGTTCTGCAGAAAGTTTTACAGGAGCTGTGACCAGTATTAGTGGTGCGGAAATTAAGAAGATAAATACCAACTCGGTTCTGGCGGCTATCTCGGCGGTGGAGCCCTCCTTTAGATTGAAGACAGATAATCAATTTGGTGGCGATATTAATCGTTTACCCGATGTGCAGATGCGCGGTGAGAATTCATTCCCTAACCTGAGCGGTGAACTATCGAATAGACCGAATGAACCATTATTTATCCTGGATGGTTTCCAAGTGAGTCTGCAACGCGTCGTAGACTTAGACATGAATCTTATTCAGTCTGTTACTTTATTGAAAGATGCTTCAGCTACCGCTATTTATGGTTCCCGAGGGGCAAATGGCGTTATGGTTATCACTACAATTCCTCCTGCCGCAGGAAAAATTCAGGTAACCTTCACGAACGATTTCAGATTAAATACACCTGAATTAAGTGTCTATAATCTCCTTAATGCACGGGAGAAATTAGATTTTGAAAAACGTGCAGGTTATTATACAGGTACGACCAATCTGCAAAACTATTTCAGGGAGGTACATTACAATTCCCGATATAAGAATGTATTAAAGGGAATAGATACCGATTGGTTGAAAATCCCTACACAGGTGGGCAAAAGCAACAGATCATCATTGCGCCTTCAGGGGGGCGACCATGTTTTTCGTTACGGCCTTCAATTCACGGCTGATTTACAGCAAGGGGTAATGAAAGGACAGGACCGAGACAACTACAGTGGACAGATTGATTTAAGCTACAATGTGAGTAAGTTTAGATTTATGAACTCGCTTCGTGTGTTCCAAAATAAAGCTAACATGTCACCGTATGGAAGCTTCAGTCAATATGTCGGCATGAATCCCTACTTTTCGCCTTATGATGATGAGGGAAATGTTCCACAGTTACTGGAACAGGTTTATTATCATTCCGCATATGAACCTTATGTTACGATCAACCCGTTTTATAACACAACATTGCACTCTGTAAATAAGTCTGAATATTTTGGTGTGACCAATAACTTCTCAGTCCGCTATAATATTTTACCCTCACTTTTTGTTGAATCGAACTTTAGTATCACCAAGCAAACAGAGGGTGCTGATCAATTTTTCTCTGCAAAAGATTCTCGTTTCGCCCGGATATCAGACCCGGGACGTCGCGGATCTTATACCGCACGTACAGGTAAGTCTTTTAATTATGAGAGTATGACTACCATAAACTATAATATAAAGAAGGATAAGCATCAGATATTTTCCATGGCAGGTTTTCACGGCGCAAGTAGTAGCAATGAGTTCTACCAAATTGTTGCGGAGGGATTTCCTTATGATCGACTT
Organism: Sphingobacterium psychroaquaticum; assembly: GCF_004421025.1. Classification (NCBI taxonomy): domain Bacteria; kingdom Pseudomonadati; phylum Bacteroidota; class Sphingobacteriia; order Sphingobacteriales; family Sphingobacteriaceae; genus Sphingobacterium; species Sphingobacterium psychroaquaticum. The sequence goes on from NZ_CP038029.1 coordinate 2,255,721, forward strand.
GACAACTTATTGTTTGCGAACCAGTATCAAGCCAATGGTAGACCTACTGGTGATGAAAATACATCACGTCGAGTTGGCTTATTATACTCTGGGAACTACAGTTACGATAATCGGTACCTAGTAGACCTTTCAATTAGACGGGATGGCTCTTCACAATTCGGTACTGACAAACGTTTTGGTACATTTTGGTCCGCAGGTTTAGGTTGGAATATCCATAATGAACAGTTCTTGAAGAATAATAGCAATGTAGGCAAATTGAGATTACGAGCGAATTACGGTAGTACAGGATCGCTAAATATCCCTGCGTATGCCGCACAATTTCGCTATAACTTTGGTGTATCCTCCTCGTATTACAATGAGTTAGGTGCTATTTTGAACAATTTAGGAAACTATAACCTGAGTTGGCAGAACGTTTACAAATTGAACGTTGGAATGGACGCTTCCTTGTTTGCGGATCGCCTGGACTTGCGACTAGACCTTTATCGGGACCAGACAAAAGATGCATTGACCTCTGTAACCTTAGCCCCGTCTACCGGATTTAACAATTATTCCGAAAATTTAGGTGAGCTTCAAAATACCGGTATTGAGTTTTCAGCACGATATGCCATTATCAAGCAGCCTACAAAAGGTATCCTTTGGACGGTAAATGTAAACGGTTTTTCGAACAAAAACATGCTTAAGAAGCTCTCCAATAAGCTCAAGTCAGCAAATAATGACTTAGATGCCTCAAATACTACGCAAATTTATCCTAATGTATTATTGCAGGAAGGGCAGTCCATGAACACCATTTATGCGGTACGTTCATTAGGTATTGATCCTGCGACAGGATCAGAAATGTTCTTAACCAAGGATGGACAAAAAACGTACGAATGGAATAGTCGAGATAAAGTCGCATTAGGGGTAGGCCAACCAAAATGGAACGGAAATTTTGGATCAAACGTAATCTATAAAGGTTTTGAACTCAATCTTATTTTCAATTATCAGTTTGGTGGACAGTTATATAACTATACGTTGGTCAATCGTGTAGAAAATATCGATGTAGCCAATAATGTTGACCGTAGAGCTTACGATTTGGGTTGGACAAAACCAGGGGATATTAGTTTATACAAACGTATCACGTCAACGCCAAATGAGACTCGCTCTACATCTCGGTTTGTACAGGATGATAATAACTTAAGGTTGACCTCAGCTTCTCTCGGTTATAATTTTTATGGCAAGAAATTCTTGAAACGTTGGGGGATGAACGGACTGTCTATTACAGCACTAACTAATGATCCATTTTGGTGGAGCTCTATTCAAATAGAGCGTGGTACGGATAATCCGTTCACGCGTAATTATTCTTTGTCGCTACGCGCAAGTTTTTAATTAGGATAAATTATGAAGAAATATTATTCGATTTTATTGTTGTTAAGCTTGATACTTAATAACAGTTGTTCCAAATATCTTGATGTTGCACCGAAGTCTTCCGTGGGGGAAGATCAGATGTTTGCTTCTGAAATAGGGTTCGAGCAAGCTTTAGTAGGGGTGTATTCACAATTGGGTAAACAGGAACTGTATGGTGATCGTCTTTCGCTTGGATTTGTTTCGGCATTGGCACAAAATTACGCCCAGACAAATGTTGCAGCTCCTTATTACAGGACAAGGACTTATGATTATAATACCGATGAGGTCCGTAAGCATTTATTGCAGATTTGGAGTTCAGGTTACAATGCCATTGCTGGTCTGAACAAAATTTTGGAGAAGGCAGAAACCAATCGTTCTGTGCTTTCGGCAAACGGTTATAACACGATTAAGGGGGAAGCACTGGCCCTTCGAGCGTATATTCATTTTGATTTGTTCCGTCTTTTTGGACCGGAATATCAAGGAAGCAAAGAAAATAAGGCAATACCATATGAAACACAGGTGGATGCTTTTGCAAATGTACCGAGTACAGCAAAGGATTTTTGTCAGTTGGTGTTAAACGACGCTAACCAAGCAGCCATTTTGTTGAAAGATGCCGACCCTATTTTTGTGGAAGGGAATGACTTGAATACACGCCGTATTAAGATGAACTATTATGCGGTGAAAGGGTTAGAGGCTAGAGTTAACATTTATATTGGTGAAAAACCGCTCGCATTTGCGGCTGCTAAGGAGGTTGTGGACGCAGCGAGATTTCCTTTTGTGGCCATCTCCGCTGTCAATGCAAATGCTTCCACAAAGGATCGTCTTTTTATGTCTGAATTAGTTTTCGCCTTACGGTCTAGGAATATTTTACAGTGGACAGAGAATTATTTCAAATTTTATATGAGTTCCGGAATGGGACTTACGCGTACTGCAGCAAATTTTAACACAATTTATGAGGCCTCGATAACAGATATTAGACGTTTGTATTTGTTTGAACAAGATCAAAATGTACTGTACCCTTCAAAATATTGGCAAACTTATACACCTTCAGTGACCGAAGGGCTTACCTCAGCATATCGCAAAGATCAACTCCTTCCCTTAATTCGGATATCCGAGATGTATTATATTTTAGCGGAAGCTGCGGCAACACCAACCGAAGGTGTGGTATACCTGAACATGGTTCGTTCCGCAAGAGCTATTAACAAACTCCCCGAAGGATCGACAACGACTCCTGCTTTTTTAGAATCAGAGATCCAAAAAGAGTATCACAAGGAGTTTTATGGAGAGGGACAATACTTCTTTTATTTAAAAAGAAAAAATATAAAGCGTATGCCATTTATGAATGTCGACATCCCATTAACCATCTATAAATTACCTATTCCGGATGTTGAATTAGAGTATAACCCTACTTACCAATAAGAGTATGAAAATTAAAATATTTATAATCGTTATTTTTTCTTTCATGGCATTTGTATCATGTAAGAAACAAGAGACCATGTACTATGAAGGGGGCGAGCTGATCACTTTCTATAGAGGGCGATATGATGTCGATTCGACGACATATACCTTTGCTTTTCATCCGAAACCTAAAGAACGAGACACCATTTATCTGAACATGCGTGCGCAAGGCGCCGCTCAGTCACGTCAGCGGTTAATTAAAGTCAAAGCAGGAGTAGGAACAACAGCCATTTTAGGTGAGGATTTCCTTCTTCCAGAAATATATCTTCCCGCAGATTCATTTAGCGTTAAATACCCTGTAATCATCCTTAATTCGGAGAAGATTAAGACGAAGTCGCTTAAAATAGTAGCAGAGGTCGATGCATCGACAGATTTGGTCCCTGGTGCTACAGGACGAGAAATTGGTGGAACATACGCCATGAATTCATATAAAATTTGGTTTTCCAATAAAGCCGATAAACCAGCATATTGGAGCCGAATTGAGTATTATTTTGGATCGTTTTCGGTCGCGCGCCTACGCTTTATGATCAGTACACTCGGAATTAGTGACTTTTCGGTCGAAGCTATTGGTGACTATGGCCTGTACAATTATCCCGTTACACTCCGTAATGCGATGAAGAGGTATGTAGAGGAGAATAAAGGTCCTCTTATTGATGAATTTGGAGAAATCGTGAACTTTTAGACTTCAATTATGATGAAAGATAAATTATTTAATTTTTTACCACATATACTCGTCGCATCGATTTTATCGATGTCATTACTTGGTTGTGCGAAGTATGATCAGAGTTTTAAGACGACGCCGGTTAATGAATTAACTATCGATGCCGGTGCTACGATTTTTACAGCGGTGCAGTTTGATACGTTTAAAATCCCTGTCTCTATTCGTGCTACGCAGCCGGATAAGGCAAAATACAGGTATATCTGGAAAGCTATCGCGGATGATTCGGTTTATGTATTATCGCACGAGCAAAATCTGGATATAAAAATGGAATTGCCACCGAAGCGTTATAACCTGCAGTTTACGGCAATTGATGAAGATAATGGTTTAGAACATAGTAAATTGTTTACGCTAGTGGTTACTGGTGTGTTTTCAGAGGGCTGGCTTGTTTCCCATAATATAGGGACGAACGGAAGGTTAACATTTGTACGGATGGATAATAAGATGTTTGAAAACCCAGCTGAGGAAGTTAATAATATGAAGTTTCCTGGTAAGGCAATGGCTGCTTTCTCTGCGGAAATTCCTAGTTATTCTGAGTATGCTTCCATACATTACTTTACAGAATCAGGTGTATATCGATTTGATCCAGTAGGTTTTCTTCTGACGGGCACTACCAATAATGTATTTACCAATCAAACGGTATTTAGCAATCCGGCTTACGGGGCTAATCTAACGCGTACAGACCAGTATTATGTAAACAATGGAGATGTACATGCGGGAATGGGGAGCTTTACACCGGATCAAATATCAATGCCTTTTTCTGAAGGTTTTGGCGGAGATTATTACCTTTTCCCAGTCGTTATAAATTCAGCCCAGCTCGGTACTTTCTTTTACGATAATAAGTACAAGCGTTTTTTAAATTTACCTTACTTAGATCGTCAATTAGTGCCAGCGGTAGGTTCGAGCAAAGACCTTTTTAATATGGCCGATGTTGGGAAGACGATGATAGCCGCGGATAAAGGAAGGGGGTCGTCCAGTACTGCTGTCTTCTATTTTATCATGGAGGACAATAGCGGGCGATACATTTACGGTTTAAATGCGGACAAACCAAGTTTGTTCCAGAAAATTGATCCGACGAAATGCCCAGAGATTAATCAAGCAACCGCCTTTGCTACTTCTGGTGTCTTGCAGCAAATGTATTATGCTGTGGATAATAAGATTTACCTGTATAATATAGTAGCTAATAGTGCGGAGCTCTTGTATAGCTTTCCTAATGCTACGAAAATCAGGGATATCAAAATGAAGAGAAGTACGAGCAAAACGTTAGCCGTTGCAACTTGGGCCAATTCGGCAGGTCAATTTCACACTTTTGATATTAATGATTTAGGAACTTTTGTCGGGAATAGCCCATCTAAGACTTTAAATGGTTTTGGTGAAATTGTACATATCAGTATTAAATAAAAATAGAAACCTTACTAATAAAATGAAAAAAATAATTTTAACCATCAGCCTCACAACGTTGTTGCTAACGGCTTTTGCGCAGACAGAGAAAACACAAAGTATACGCGAGCGATTAAAGGTATTAGTGGAAAATAAAGATGAAAAAGTGGTTGCTTCGTCGCTTAAGAAGCTAGAAAAAAGTAAGAATGAGAGCGATAGAATGTTGGCGTATTCCTATTATCGAAGCACGGGTAATGAGGAAAAAGAAAATGGGGTAAAAGAATCTACTATTAAAGATTTTCCAAAAGGGCAGCTCGCATACGATGCGCGGATTAAAGAGATAAGCCAGATAAAGAGTTTAGACGAAAAGGATGTCCTGTATAAAGCTTTGCTAATGGAGAATCCCGACGTTCAAGTGGGCTTTGAGATGCATATGATGGCTATGTCATATGCAGATCAGGGAAATGTAGAGAAAATGAAGGAGTATGTAACGCTTTATCGCAAATATGCGAGAGAGCGTGGCGGCAAAGAGATTGATGAGAAGAAAGCATTGGCCTCGATGGCCGTTAATCTTGTTCGCAAAAATCCTGCTGCCGCTATTCCTTTCTTAGCTGAAGGTTTAGAACTTCACCGTAAAGATCTCGCTGAACCTGAAGAAGGGGAGACGGAAGATATCCGAACACAACGTAGGGCACGCGCGGAGTCTAACTATTATGGGATGTTAACCACATATGCAGATGCCTTGATGGGAAGCGGGAAAGAAGCAGATGCGCTTCAATTGTTGGCGGCCGTACGACAAGAGGTTAAGGATAAGAGAGCATATCAATCGGTTCAGTTTAGCTATGTGAATGCGCTGCTAGCAAATAAGAAATACGCTGAAGCCTTGCCTTTCCTCGAAGAAGATTACAAGAGGCATAATATATTCGCGACAAATGAAGAGACGTTAAGAAAGGGGTACGTAGCAGCTATAGGCTCGTTGGAGGGTTTTGAGGCATATAAGGGTGGTCTTGATGATGCTAAGCGCGTGTTTGCTAAGGAAGTGTTGATGAAAAAAGTGGTAACAAAGGAAGCGCCTGATTTTGAGCTTAAAGATGTCGATGGGAATACGGTTCGCTTAGCTGATTTGAAAGGGAAGGTCGTTGTGCTTGATTTTTGGGCAACTTGGTGTGGACCTTGTAAGGCCTCATTTCCTGGTATGCAAAAGGCAGTGGACAAGTACAAAGACGATCCGAATGTACGCTTTTTGTTTATTCATACCTGGGAAAAAGGTAGCGGAGACCCGGCGGCAAATGCGAATAAGTATGTAAAGGACAATAATTATACCTTTGAAGTTCTGATGGATTTGCGAGATGCCGCAACAAAAGAGAGTGCCGTTGCTAAGGCTTATAAGGTGGACGGTATTCCTGCAAAATTTGTTATTGATCCTAAAGGTCGGATCCGTTTTGAAAATGGCGGTGCTTCCATGGATATAGAGAAAAGTGTAGAAGAGTTATCTGCAATGATTGAGTTTGCGAGAAAAGGATAAAACTGCATGGTGCGTTTAAGTTTTAGCCTCCAGGATGGTTTTCCATCTTGGAGGTTTTTTTATTTAATTTAGCTAATTTTTTGTCGAAAATGTAAATGTTTACCAACCAATTTGTAGCTTTTATTACAATTTGCATGTGCTTTCGTGGCAAAGAAGAACCTTTTGATGAGATTCCTGTAAAAAGAAGTACATTTAAACAATTAACAAAACCTTATAACTTAAATTTTAAGTAAATAAAATGGCAGGAAAGAATGTTTTATGGAGACAGCGTAGAGGAGGGAGCTTTGCTGTAATAGTGCTATGCCTTGTATTTATTCAATGTGCAGTGGGGCAAAATAAGGAATTCGTATTGCTCGAGCATCCTTCCGAACAGGATAGTTTTCAGCTTTATCATTATCGTATTAATACTTTGGATCTGTATAAGGTGGACTATAATGTGGAGCTATACAACGTTGTTTTTCCAAGAAATGAAAGGAGCTATGAGAGGATTATTTTGTTTTCTGCGCTTCCTGATTTCCATTCGAAGTCGCTATGGCGTGAAATCAAAGACACTTCGATTCTGGTAAATGTGAGAAAAGTAAAAGAGTTGGAGAATCTTTTTATGCCTTCGCTGGGGTACCATGACGGAATGGATTTGAAACGAAAATTTTTGCACGAATACATTTTGGTAAAGAAAAGCGGTGATACGTATTTCCAGGCTAAAGTGTGTTTAATGGAGATGTTTGAGGTAAAAAATATGACACCGATTATTCCTTCACCCTATGGTTTACTTAATTTACAGGAACAGCCCCTAAGTTTAGCGGCGTATCTGAAAAATTATACGGAGGATACTGTTCGTTCACAATCTTATCCAGTGCATATTTTTGGAAAGGAATATGGGGTAAACTATAAAGAAGGTTGGCGTATGTGGAAGGAATATTTATCGAGAGTCTTCGTCACCAATACAGGTCAATCTGCTTACCAGTTTTGGACATCGGCAGCGTCAAATATTGCTGATTTTCCAGATATTTCAAGGGGGATAGAAAGGTTTGTTTATGTGCCGGGGCGTGGAATAATTGGTGGATCGTATGATTTTCATTTCTTTAAGCATGATCTTAGGGTACTGGACCACAATCCTGACTTACTTCCGACGAATAGCTTAACCAAAGAAGGATGGAATGAAAATGTGTTAACAGAAAAGGTAATGATGGGGGACTTCATCCGCTAAAAGCTTGTGATAAAGTATTCAAAGGCCGTGCGTCTGTAGGCCCCACTAAAGCTCCCAAACGATTGGGAATACGTCCAATATAACCATTCACAGGCGCTTTAATCACAGCAAAACCTATGTTGACATCAGCTGAAGCCACTAAGGTTTGTTGCTGCTGTACTGAGGCTTTAGCATTTTGATAGGCTGTTTTAGCTTTTTGGTGTTGGAAATCCGCTACAACTTTTTTATTGCTTAACACTTTGTATTTATCCAATTCTAATTCAGCAGTTGCTAATTGTGATCTTGCCATTTCAAGTGAGGCTAAGGCGGTGTTTTTCTGTTCTCTATAGACAGTAGCATTAATACGAAATATAGGTTGACCACTTTGGACGTAGGCACCTTCATCTACATAAATTTTGTCGATGTAGCCACTAATTTGTGGGCGTAACTCTATATTTGTTTTACCTTGAAGATTTGTACGAAATGATTGATCAATCTGTGCATTGACAATTTGAAGGGGCAGGACTTCTGCTTCTATGGTTTGTGGACTATCTTGAGTATTCTGTTCGGTCTTATTACAACTGTGCAATGAAAGCATAGTCGTTAAGAACAAAACTAATACATTTTTTTTGCTTGTAAAACGCTTCATCGGTTATTATTTTTTATCATTATTCCTGACAGATGTACTAAAAAAGTGTTGATCGCGCAGCATATCATATTTTGCCCGATGGTCTGCCTAATCTATTATCTGAAATATCGAGTAGTTACGACTTCGAATTTGTAGATAAGATGAAATCACATGAATAACTTAACCTAAAAATGTTATTTATTAATTAGGCTGCTGATTTTTTAAAAGGTTGAATGTTTAATTTTGCTGGACATGGTATTCTAGTACGAGGAAATCTGTAACGGATTTCCTCGTACTAGAATATTAAAAGCCAGTGTTAATGACATTGTCTTTTTTTTGTAGTTTAGCTGTATAGACAAGAAGTTATTCGATATAACACCTAACCAAAATCATTCACAGATGAAAAGCATGTATTACATTTTATTTTTAGGAGTTTTATTCCTGACAAGTTGTTCGAACGCTTCAAAACAAAGTGAGCCAATTCCTGCGCATGAAACTTTTACCCTTAAATCGATACAAATTGGTGAGGATAGAGTTATCAATATCTGGATCCCAGACGATTATATAAAAAAAACAGACAGTTTGCCCGTGATGTATATGGCTGATGGTGGAATAAAGGAAGATTTCCCACACATTGCCAATACTTTGGCTAAGCTTATTAAAGAAGATAAAATCAAACCATTAATTCTTGTCGGTATTGAAAATACGCAAAGAAGAAGAGATTTGACAGGGGTTACCGAAGTGGAAAAAGATAAGGAAATTGCATCTGCTGTTGGGGGGGGTGAAAAATTCAGAGCATTTATAAACGAAGAGCTTTTTCCTGAAATCAATAGACGATATCGGACTACAGAGGAAAAGAGTATTATCGGCGAGTCTGCAGCTGGACTTTTTGTAATGGAAACCTTTTTCCTTCACCCGACGATGTTCGACAATTATATCGCTTTTGATCCATCTTTATGGTGGAACAATCATTATTTAGTAAGAACCGCAAAAGACCATTTATCGGAATTCTCAACCGATAAAAAGGTTTTGTGGTTTGCAGGTTCAGATGCAGCAGATATTTCTCCTTATACAAAGGAGTTGGCCAATATTTTGAAAACAGAAAGTCCCGTGTATTTGAAATGGGAATATTCAGACGAACCTAATGAGAAGCATACAACAATTTTTAAAGCAGCTAAAGAGAAAGCAATAATATGGACACTGAATAATGCTGAGTAAAAAAAGTTTGTTAATGCTGTAATTATCATTCTAGACCTCTATAGTATGATTAAAGTATATCCTTATGAGGGTGGTAAGAAAGTTTTATCTGAAGTGTTTGAGTGTTTTTATTATATTAGGATTGAAAAACCATTATTTCACTCACATGGATCCCGTAAGTATATTTTTTTTTGCACTAGCTTCTATTATTGGTATAGAAAGTAATAGTATCGTTAGTCAAAAAGCAACTATCACAATAAATCCCACTGATCGAACTTTTGAAATTCATCAGGAAGACCTTTTTGCAATTATCATGACAGCAGAGGACAGTTTTTCCGTAGAAGATGAATTACGACAGATACTTGAATTTCATAAGAATATAGAGAGAAAAAATACGGATAGTTTGACTGTGGAAGAAATCGTATTCACTTTAAATGATGAGCAGTTAAATACCACTTTAAAAGGAAGTTATTTCGATTCGACTGTGCTTGAGGATGCTGGCATCTATCTTGACAAAATTACAAAGGACAGATTTTACTTGATGAATTTTCCGGACTGGAACATTAGGTCATCTGACGCTGTTTTGAAAGAAAACTATTGGAGCTGGCCGGTAGACAAGACCGTGACGATCATAATGGAGCCATTTAATGATATTCCGGATGAGTATAGGCAGCATCGACGAAGTATATTGACCTACTGGAAGCAACAGACGGGTCACCAATCGGAGTAAAGAAAAATACTTAGATGATAAAAATATTGAGGAGAAATAGAGGTACCTATTATCTCCCTGGTACAAAGAACGGGTCTAGTAAAATGTCCAATTACGATAACTTGCGATTTCCGGTTTCATAAATATCACCGTACTAGATGAAGATTTGTATGTGGTCGATGAACCGTTGCCGGCACATGGTTATGTACCTGTGTTTTTTATGGCTTTTTCATAGCCTAAAAAAATGGGTCTCGATTTTGCCCTTTTGCATATGAGAAATTGGAAATCTTAGGGAGGGGTTTAAAAGCAGAAAACCCCATAAATAGTGTTGTTTATAGGGTTCTGACATTATTTGCTGCCATTTGGCGGAGAGAGTGGGATTGGTTCAGCCCCTACATGCCCCAAGCACAACCCTGAGCCTCCTGTGGATCGAACCCGTGGGGTCTCATCCCTAAATGCTATTGCATAAAAAAAATCCAATCTTTTGGATTGAACTTTTTTTAGTCTTAGCGGAGAGAGTGGGATTCGAACCCACGGTACCGTTTCCAGTACGACAGTTTAGCAAACTGTTCCTTTCGGCCACTCAGGCATCTCTCCGTGTTTTGACATTGCAAACATAAGGCAAATATTTCAATCTGCAAAGCGTAAAACGGCTTTTTTTAGTAAATTTCAATAACTTTCTGAAACTCAAAACTATTATTTACACCGGTCATTTTTTAGGCCTGCTTTTTACTTGCTTCGTAATCGATTCGTACGTGATAAATACTCTTCAACATCGACTTAAAGATATCAGATACCTCCGTTATATCCCGCATGGTGATGTTCGCATGAATAAATTGACGTTGCGTAATTTTGTAGTCAATAATTTTATCCACCAAGGTATTGATTGACTCCTCGGTTGGTTCCTTCATCGCTCTAGAAGCCGCTTCCACAGAATCTGCAATCATCAGGACAGCGGTCTCCTTTGAGATTGGTACAGGCCCCGGATAGCGAAAGATACTCTCGTCAACCAGTTTGTTCGGGTTGTTCTTAATAAACATATTGTAGAAGTAATCCACTCGGGTGGTACCATGGTGCGTACGAATGAAATCAATAACCACTTCTGGTAATTGATTCTTCTTAGCCATCTCAATACCTTTGTGAACGTGTGAAATGATAATCTGTGCAGACTGCTCTGGTGTAAGCTCACTGTGGGGATTGCTGTCAGCCTTCTGGTTCTCAATAAAGAAAAGCGGATTAAGCATTTTTCCAATATCATGATACAAGGCCCCTGCGCGAACCAAGAGTGGGTTTCCTCCAATTTTGTATATGGCTGCCTCCGCGAGATTAGCCACCTGGAGGGAGTGTTGAAAAGTACCCGGCGCTTTGAGTGAGAGTTCCCGCAACAGCTTTGAATTACTGTTCGTCAGTTCCATCAACGTTAAATCCGAAACAATACCAAACAAACGCTCAAAAGCATAAATCAAAGGATAGGCGAGGAGGGTCAAACCCACACTCACAACAAAAGGTACAATGTCAGACCAGTAAATACTGTGCAGTGATCCATTACGCGTAAGGAACAAGCCGATATAGCCGATGATATAAGTGCTTAAAATTATGATGGCTGATATTAAGAACTGCTCACGTTTTACAAGCGTTTTAATACTATAAATGGCAACCATACCGGTCGTAAATTGCAAGAACACAAATTCATAACTATTCGGTACAAAAAGTGCGGCAATCAAAACCATTAATAAATGGATATTAAGCGCTACCCTTGTATCAAATAATACACGTATAATGATCGGTACGGAACAATAAGGAATGTAATATAAACTTGGTATCTTAACCGTAATGGCCCATGAAAGGACAGCTAGCATGGATAAGATAACGATCATGATGATCGATATAAGCCTGTTGTTGTAAAATATAGACTCACGAAAGAAAAACAGGAACACCATAAGCAATACCACGCATAGAGAGATCATGAGGAATTGACCTAAAGCAACATAGCTTTGGTTTCCACTAATCTTGGACTCATCCTCAAAAGCCCGTCGTAGCGACTCCAGTTTTTGGTAAATATCATTGTTTATGACTTTATCCTTCTCTACGATTAACTCTCCCTTTTGTACCATACCTCTTGTACTGGAGATATTAGCCAACGCGGTTTGTTCGATTTTGTTCGTTAGGTTCTCGTCAAAAATAAAATTGATGGTAATATAGTTTTTAAGGATCTCCGTTAACCACGCCTTACGGTCTATCTTGGTGTTTTTTGCAATAGCGTCCCGTACATATTCATTGGCCGCCTCAATAGTGAAGATATCAGCTGTATTTTTCTGCTGCGCGATGTTATCATGTACGAGGGTAAAATTATATTGTTTTTGTGCCTCATCGGTATTATCCCCATTTGCACCTTTGTTTTGATAGCGATTATTGAGAGATATTACTCCACGGTTATAGATATAATTTAACAAACTATTTCCAACCGATTGATAGGTCGTTAGTTCCTGCTTCGAAAGAGAATCCATATTACTGATCTGCCACTTTTCGATTACATCAATATTAAACTGGTCAATCTGCTCTTTGCTAATATTGCTATTGAGGTTATAGATTGGCTGCACAGTCTTTAGAATCTGCTCTTTATCGCGGTTAAGCTCCTCCGGTGTCTTTAGTATTGCAAAATTATAAGGCGAAATCAAATTATCATGATTCCATGCCTTTCCCTTTTGAAATTCGTATCGAAATCGAGGTTGTTTCGGAAGAAAAATGCATATCAGGATAATGGTGGCCATTACCATGGCTACCTTAATGATAAATGAACTATTTTGTGTTTTGCCCCGAACGTAATTTATTTTGAGTTTCGCCACTGGATAAAGTGTTTTTAATCTTTCTACAACTGTATTATATAACAAACTTAGCTAAAAATGCGCACATCTATATTGAGCATTGTTTTAAAATCTTACATGCAATAAGCAAAATCTGCCTTTTGTCGAAATGTGGGTCTTGTTACATAGGTGTCGTTTGAAGTAATTCACGTTGTTTTTTTCGGCTATTCGTTCAGACTTCGTTATCTTTGTCGTGTAAAACATAAAATAGCAACATGTCCACATCAAAACATTTAATAGCTCCTTCCGTTTTGGCAGCCGATTTTGCAAACCTTCAACGCGATATTGAAATGGTGAATGCGAGTAAAGCAGATTGGTTCCATATCGATATTATGGATGGCGTTTTTGTTCCTAATATTTCTTTTGGTTTTCCGGTGATGCAAGCCATTGCTAAGCATGCTAAAAAGCCATTAGACGTACATTTAATGATCGTTGATCCAGATCGTTATTTGCAAGTATGTAAAGATTCTGGAGCGGCCGTTATTACGGTACATTACGAAGCTTGTACACATTTACATAGAACATTGGCGGCAATCAAAGAGCTTGGATGTAAAGCAGGTGTGGCCTTAAACCCACATACTCCAATAGGGTTATTAAAAGATATTATTCAGGATATTGATTTAGTTTGTCTAATGTCTGTGAACCCAGGTTTTGGTGGGCAGAAGTTTATTGAACAAACTTATAATAAAATCAAAGAACTACGCGCATTAGCTGCTGGGGTAAACGATGGCTTACTCATTGAGGTTGACGGTGGGGTAGGAGCGGCAAATGTAGATAAGCTTTTAGCCGCAGGTGCGGACGTTTTGGTTGCTGGAAACAGTGTTTTTGCAGCGGAGAACCCGACTAAAGCGGTTGAGGTATTGAAAAATGCAACAGGTTTAGTAAGTCAGGAAGCATAACTCCTTGTTTACTTTTCGTTATTTTGATTGTATAGGAGCCACAAGATATTGTGGCTCTTTTTATTTTGCAGGGTGTTCTTCTGCCTGCTTGCCGTTCCTGCAGTTCATATGTTTTAAGGTTCTCAAACAGTTGTTTGGATTGATTCCAAATTATGGTTAGGTGGCAGAAAACTACCATAAACGTATTCTTTTTTGTATTTTTGTATCAATTGAAAATCAGGCAACCGATTGGATATTAGTTACACAGTACATCAAATAAATTATTAAATAGAATGGCTTTTGATATAGAAATGATCAAGAAGGTTTACAGCCAATACGATGAGCGCATTGCTGCTGCTCGTAAATTGGTGAATAAGCCTTTGACCCTATCTGAGAAAATTTTGTACGCTCACTTATGGGCCGGAAATGCCACAGAAGCTTACGAGCGTGGTACTTCTTATGTTGACTTTGCACCAGATCGCGTAGCGATGCAGGATGCAACAGCACAAATGGCGTTGTTACAGTTTATGCAAGCTGGTCGCCCGAAGGTAGCTGTACCTTCAACGGTACACTGTGATCACTTGATTCAAGCTAGAGATGGTGCGGAGCAAGATTTAACACGTGCTAAAAACGAAAGTTCGGAAGTGTTTAATTTCCTTTCTTCGGTATCTAATAAATATGGTATCGGTTTCTGGAAACCAGGAGCAGGTATTATTCACCAAGTCGTATTAGAAAACTACGCTTTCCCGGGTGGTTTGATGATCGGGACGGATTCACATACTGTAAATGCTGGTGGTCTAGGAATGATCGCTATTGGTGTTGGTGGTGCGGATGCATGTGATGTAATGGCAGGTCTTCCGTGGGAGCTTAAATTCCCTAAACTTATTGGCGTTAAATTAACAGGTAAGCTATCAGGCTGGGCATCTCCTAAAGATGTGATCTTGAAAGTTGCTGGTATTTTAACTGTAAAAGGTGGTACAGGTGCTATCGTTGAGTATTTTGGCGAAGGTGCTGAATCCCTTTCTTGTACAGGTAAAGGTACAATCTGTAATATGGGTGCTGAGATTGGTGCAACAACATCTACTTTCGGATACGACGAATCTATGGAGCGTTACTTACGCGCTACAGATCGTAATGAAGTAGCTGATGCAGCAAATGCAATCAAAGGTCACTTAACTGCGGATGCTGAGGTTTATGCAAATCCAGAACAATATTTCGATCAATTAATTGAAATCAACTTGTCAGAATTAGAGCCTTCTTTGAATGGTCCTTTTACACCTGACTTGTATACACCTGTTTCTCGTATGCGCGAAGAGGCAGAGAAAAACGGATGGCCTTTAACTGTAGAATGGGGATTGATCGGTTCATGTACAAACTCTTCATACGAAGATTTGTCTCGTGCAGCTTCAATCGCTAAACAAGCAATTGATAAAGGTCTTGTAACCAAAGCTGAGTTTGGTATTAACCCAGGTTCTGAGCAAGTTCGTTATACAGCAGATCGCGATGGTTTATTAAAAACTTTCGAAGATCTTAATGCAACAATCTTTACTAATGCATGTGGTCCATGTATCGGTATGTGGGATCGTAAAGATGCGGATAAGCAAGAGAAAAACACGATTGTACACTCGTTCAACCGTAACTTTGCAAAACGTGCGGATGGTAACCCGAATACATATGCATTCGTAACTTCACCAGAGATGGTAGCTGCGATTGCTATTTCAGGTAACCTAGGATTTAATCCTGTTACGGATACCTTAACAAATAAAAATGGTGAACAAGTTAAACTTGATCCACCTGTAGGTGACGAATTGCCAACAAAAGGTTTTGCAGTAGAAGATGCAGGTTACCAAGCACCAGCAGCAGACGGATCGAATGTCGTTGTTGATGTAGCGCCGACATCAGATCGTTTACAATTGTTGGAACCTTTCGCAGCATGGGAAGGTACAGACCTTAAAGGTTTGAAACTTTTGATCAAAGCAAAAGGTAAATGTACTACCGACCATATCTCAATGGCTGGTCCTTGGTTGAAATACCGTGGTCACTTGGATAACATCTCAAACAACATGTTGATTGGAGCGGTAAACTACTTCAACGATAATACGGATGATGTTAAAAACCAATTGACAGGTACATACGGTGCTGTTCCAGCAACACAACGTGCCTATAAAGCGGCGGGTATTGGTTCGATTGTGGTAGGTGATGAAAACTATGGTGAAGGTTCTTCACGTGAGCACGCAGCGATGGAGCCTCGTCACTTAGGTGTTCGCGCGGTATTGGTTAAATCATTTGCACGTATCCACGAGACAAACTTGAAAAAACAAGGTATGCTTGGTTTGACATTTGCAAACAAAGATGATTACAATAAAATTTTAGAAGACGATACAATTGATATCGTTGGCTTGACTTCTTTTGCTCCAGGAACACCATTAACATTGGTATTACACCATGCTGATGGTACAAAAGAAGAAATCTTAGCGAACCACACTTACAATAAACAACAAATTGAATGGTTTAAGGCCGGCGGTGCGTTGAATATTATTCGCAAGAATCAAGGATAGTTATTCCCAAAATTTATTTTGAGTGTTTAACCCGGTACTTTCGTACCGGGTTTTCCATTATACTTTATGAAAAACATAATTTTATCTGCCCTTTTAGGGGCATGTGCTGTTACTTCCGTTTTTGCGCAAGAAGAGCGTAAAAGCATATTTAATCCAAAAAACCATCGTATTGAAAGTAATAATGGTCGCTTTTTCGTTCACTGGGGCTACAACTTTTCAAGCTATGCCAAGTCTGATATTCATTTCAAAGGACCAGGTTATGCTTTTACCTTACACGACGTAAAAGCAGGCGATCGCCCATCTAAACTATCGCTAGATTATATTAACCCCGCAAGGATAACGATTCCACAGTTTAATTTCCATTTTGGTTATTTTATCAACGATAATTATTCTATATCCTTAGGTTGGGACCATATGAAATATGTGGTGAATACACCACAGTCTGTTAAATTTACGGGGTACGCTGATGCACAAGTTTCGGATCCAGCGATACCGAGCGGCATTTTTGGAAATACACAAAGTGGCGATCAGGTTCTATTGAACCCTGATGAATTTAAATACGAACATACAGACGGTTATAATTTTGCTACAGTTGGTCTGGAGCGCTATGACGATATCTGGGTAGCACCTTCAGGAAAGATGTATTTAACGATGGAAACAGGGGTAGAAGCAGGGCTTATTATTCCACGATCAGACGTGCGTATCTTTGGTGAGGGAAAAAATCACTACTGGAATATTTCTGGGTATGGTGGCGCAGCCAAAGCCGGAGCCCAGTTTCATTTTAACAAGAGATTGTATTTGCAAGGTAGTTTTAAGACTGGGTGGACGGATATGCGGACCATTCCGACCACAGGGCGAAAAGGGATTGATAATGCAAAACAGAAGATTTGGTTCTTTGAGAACTACTGGGTTCTAGGTGTTAAGATCTAGAAAAAAAATGCAACTCTTTCATTATCTAGCTGTTCGAAAATAAGAATTTATATTTCATTTTTCCTTGCGTAAAGTGATCTAAAAACACTATTTTTGCCAGCGAAGCTTGCGTAGTTCAATGGATAGAATATCAGATTCCGGTTCTGACGATGTGGGTTCGACTCCCGCCGCGAGCACAAAAATAAAGATGGCAGCAAACTGTTTTAGTGCTGTCGAGACATCAGATTTGGTTGCGCTGAGCTCTTCTAGATTTGTGTCTGTCTAAAACAAAAAAGGTTGTACATATTGTACAACCTTTTTTGTTTTCATGCGTAGGGGCGAACTACTCCACCACAACGCCCATATTACTAAATTTATCAATACGTTCTGTTACGAGTGTATCACTATCTTTAGCACCCAACACTTTTAAATCAGCTAATATTTTTGCTTTTACATTTTCTGCAGTTGCAGCAGGGTCTTGATGCGCACCACCAATTGGCTCTTCAATGATACCATCGATAAGGCCATTTTGCAACATATCTTCCGCAGTCAATTTTAAGGATTCTGCTGCTTTTTCTTTTTGATCCCAGCTACGGTATAAAATCGATGAACAGGACTCAGGAGAGATAACCGAATACCATGTGTTTTGTAACATGTAAACGCGGTCTCCAACACCAATACCCAATGCTCCACCAGAAGCACCTTCACCAATGACAATACAAATGACAGGAACCTTCAGAACGGACATTTCCAGCAAATTTCTAGCAATTGCTTCACCTTGACCACGCTCTTCGGCTTCAAGACCGGGGTATGCACCCATCGTATCGATTAACGTGACAATCGGTTTGTTGAACTTCTCTGCCATCTTCATCAAGCGAAGAGCCTTACGGTATCCTTCTGGATTAGCCATACCAAAATTCCGATATTGACGTTCTTTAGTGTTCTTACCCTTCTGGTGACCAATAACCATAACGGATTCGCCACCAATGGACGCAATACCACCCACGATAGCTTTGTCATCACGGACCGTACGATCGCCATGAAGCTCAATAAACTCATCACAGATCATTTCGATATAGTCGAATGTTTGTGGGCGCTCAGGATGGCGAGACATCTGAACCTTTTGCCAACCGGTCATGTTGGTATATATATCTGTTTTCGTTTGTTCTAGCTTAGCTTTCAGCTCATTGATCGTAGCGCTCATGTCTACTTTTGTCTTTTCTTGAACCTGTAACACTTTTTCCATCTGTGTCTGCAAATCTGCAATCGGTTTTTCGAAATCAAATGTTGTTTCCATAATTGTATGTATCTAGCGCATTTCAGCCCGCTAAGTTAATTTATTTTTTAGCGATATGGAAATTACAGAGCGATAAACCGCCATTAGGTACTGTTTTTTTTACGCTACAGCATATTTATTGAGCCTACTAAAATGAAAGGAGCTGTTTTAAGTAAGAGAGAGACGATTTGCGTGTATCGTTTTAATTTCTATATTAAGTGTTGCAGAACAAACATAAAAGTAATAATTTAGATTATACATAAACATGATGAACGACGAAAATAATAAGTTTCAGATATCGCTTCAATTTATTCTTAAAGTTGTATTGCTACTTCTATTATATGCCAGTTTTTGGTATGCCCCTGATTTTTATAAGGATAAACCTGGACTCGATAAAGTAACAGACGCGATCGCACTCTTTTTAGCATCTAGTATTATTTTCTCGATTGGCCGATATACGCTTATTGCATTGTATCGTCGCCAGCATGGAGATCGTAACGTTCGTGGAAATTTTGTGCTTGGAATTGGTCGTCTCACGGCTGTACTAAACACCGTCATGTTTTTCATTGCCTTGATGCTCTCTTTTGGTATCGATCCAAGAAACTTTCTTACCAGCCTTACGTTTGTAGCGATGGCTATTGCTGTTACTTTTAGAGAGTATATTACGAACATGATCTCGGGCTTATTTATTATGTTTTCGGACAGCCTATCCGTTGGGGATCGTGTAAAAATTGGAGAGTATAAAGGGCGTATAATGGATATTACCTTTTCTAGCTTAATTATTCAGGATGAAGATGAGGATCTAATTACCGTGCCGAATAACCTTGTATTTACGATGCCTGTGGTAAACTTATCCGCACATCCATCAAGTTTTTTTACTGTTCGTTTTGAACTTCCTTTACAAGGCGGAATGGATGTGGATTTATTGGAGGATCGCATAAAAACAATGCTGCGCAATCACCCTAATCTGACTGGGGAGGATACACTCGATTTAAAGATCATGGATATTGGTAAAGATTTCGTGAAGTATAAAGTCGATATGCATGCTACGAGTAATAGCAGTAAACTTCACCGTAAGCTCATGAATGAAATCTTACATGAAGTTCTACGCTTTAAAAAAGAATACGAATATAAAGGACAGGATTAAACTTTTCTAACCCTTACATTTTTAACAAAATGATGCGATCCTTTTTCAAGGATAAGATCAGCGCGGTATCGTGTAGGTAGTATATTTTCTCTAAGATTTGGCTTATTGATTTCGTTCCAAATATTTGTGGCCATTGCTAAGCTTTCTTCAGCATTCATATTGGCAAAACGATGAAAGTAGGAGTCTGGATTCTGGAAAGAAGTAGCACGTAACGATTCAAACCTGTTGATATACCAATCCATAATGTCGGCCTCATCGGCATCGACATATATAGCGTAGTCAAAATAGTCCGAAACGAAGATATTATTACCCGTAGTCGAGTTCACTTGTAAAACGTTAATACCTTCGACAATCAAAATCTCGGGCTGATGCACGAGTTGTTTCCTATCCTTTAGGATGTCGTATTCAACATGGGAATACATCGGAACTTCAAAGCACTCTTCACCAGATTTCATGGCAGCAAGGAAATTCAAAAGCAATTTAGTATCATAGCTTTCTGGAAAACCTTTGCGGTTTAAAATCCCTCTTTCAATGAGTGTAGCATTGGGGTAGAGAAAACCATCGGTTGTCACCAGGTCTACTTTTGGTTTACCCGGCAGCATCGACAGCACCTTTTGCAATACACGTGCTGTCGTACTCTTGCCCACGGCAACGGAGCCTGCAATACCAATAATAAAGGGAAGCTTTTGGGTATGTTTTTGCAAGAATCCATTGACATTTACATGCACCTGTTTTGTCTCCTGGAGCATTATATTCAAGAGATGAGCTAAAGGAAAATAGATATCTTCAATCTCTTCGATAGTTAAAGGTTCATTGAGTGCATGCAGGTTTGCAATATCACTTTGCATCAAATCGTATGAAAACTGACCATTTAGATTCCTCCATTCATTTCTGTCAAACAGTTGGAACGGACCTCCACTAACTCCCTCTTTTCTATTTAGAGACATACCGCGCTATTTAATTGTGGGCAAACTTAGATAAATTTACTTTTTTTTTCAAAACTAAATTTTATTCTAACGTGCATTTTGCCCCAATGGATGCTATACATACGGATTCCGTTATGTAACAATTACAGGAGACTGCTTTCAATGATTACGGGGTTATTGAGAATCTTATGAATCGGACATTTATCCGCAATGGCCAGTAAGCGTTGGCGTTGCATGTCATCGAGATCGCCCAAAAGATTGATGCGACAGTGTACAAAGGTTGTGTTTTGTAGTTCTGCTTTCTGTGTACTTAGCGATAGCTCTATCTCTACGCCATCCAAGGGCCATCCTTTACGATCTGCATACATTCGTACGGTCATAACCTTGCAAGTGCCAAGAGAAGACAGAAACAGTTCCTTCGGAGAGGGACCGAAGTCGGTACCTCCAACCTCCTTAGGTTCGTCCGCAATAATGTGATGTTGCGCTATCTGAACCTCTGTTTTATATCGATCTTTTCCTATTTTGACACTTACATTTCTTTCCATAACAATTTTATTTATCTTATAATAAACCCTTTATAATTAAACTGCCCGTAGCCGGATTTGTCGCCAAGGGTACATTATATAAATCGGATATACGCATAAGCATTTGTATATCTGGCTCATGAACATGTTTGCCTAAAGGATCTCTGAAGAAAATAATTCCATCGACTTTTCCCTCGGCAGTTAAGGCTGCAATCTGCGCATCTCCACCTTTCGGGCCGCTTAGTTTGAGCTCAACGGGGAGCCCTGTCTTTAAAACATATGAACCTGTTGTTCCCGTAGCAATAATATTGGCCTGTCTTAGGTCTTCTAAATGATCCTTAACAAAGGCAACCATATCAGCCTTTTTACCATCGTGCGCAATCAGCGCAATCGTCTTCTTCATACAAATACTATTAACCAAAGAATATATAAGAAACAATAATCGCTGCAATCACACCGACTAACTCAGCTAACAAAGCGCAAGGCAAAGCATGTCTGGTTTTCTTGATGGCTACAGAGCCAAAGTATACCGCTAAAACATAGAACGTTGTTTCCGTAGACCCTTGGATCACACAGGCTACACGCGAAGCAAAGTCATCAGCTCCTTTTGTTGCCATCAGCTCAACCATCAGGCCGCGTGCACCAGAACCACTCAACGGTTTCATAAAAGCAACTGGTAGTGCCTCTACGAACGATGTGTCGATACCAACTTGTGCAATGAGGTAAGAAATACCACTAACAAGGTAGTCCATCGTTCCGGAAGCGCGAAAAACCGCTATACCAACCAATATAGCAACTAGATATGGTATAATCTTCACCGCAACGTCAAAACCTTCTTTTGCTCCCTCAATAAAAGCATCGTACACATTTATACGCTTTATAAAAGCGAGCCCTATAAAGGAAACAAACAAACCAAAGAGAACAAAGTTTCCAAATACACGAGAAATAACACCTATTTCTTCTTGTCCCAAGGTACTGAAGTAGTATAGCGTGCTTCCTACCAATATGACTAAGCCGCCTAAGTACGCGAGGATAGTTTTATTGAAAAGATTGATTTTTTGATAGATTGAAACTAAGATTAGGGCCGCTAGGGTAGAGAAGAATGTTGCAATCAGGATCGGTAAAAATATATCTGATGGTTGCGCGGCTCCTGCTTCTTGCCGATAGGCCATAATAGAAATAGGCAATAACGTTAAACTAGAAGCGTTGAGGACGATAAACATGATTTGCGCATTCGAAGCGGTGTCCTTCTGTGGGTTAAGCTCCTGAAGTTCCTTCATTGCTTTAAGTCCTAGTGGTGTCGCGGCATTGTCTAACCCAAGCGCATTTGCAGAGAAATTCATCAAAATAGAGCCCAGTGCGGGGTGGTTTTTTGGAATTTCAGGGAAGAGCTTATTAAAGAAAGGACCAACAATCTTAGCAAAGATATTGATCATACCGCCTTTTTCTCCGATTTTCATAATACCAAGAGCAAAAGTCATCATTCCGATTAATCCCAGTGAGATTGTTGCACCATTGGCTGCACCCTCGAAAAGTGAGTTGACGATATTCTGAAAAACTTCAGTATCACCTCCGATAAGTTTAATCAATGCAACGAAAAAGGTGATTAGGAAAAAGGAAACCCAAACGTAATTTAGTGCCATATAATTTTTTTTACGGTGGTAAATGTAAGATTAAAGATTAATTCTTCAAAAAGTTCCATACAGAGCGTTCCCGACTATTTTTCTTGTCTTGAAGAAGGTCTGTTACAATATCGTTTATTAGGTTTTCGTTTTCGCTAATCATGCGATCGGCTATTGCTATGATTTTCTGTATATTACGAGGCGTAGCAGCGTCCATAGCTGGGTTTGCAGAGGATAGGTTTTCTGGTTCTACGCGAATGTAATTATTTGATTTATTTACAGACCGAAATAATTGCTTGAGGTAATAATCGGTACTCTCAGCGGAACTACTTCCCATAATATCGACTAAAGCAGGGCCAATAGAGATGGCCCATTTTTTCTTGAAATCTTCATAGTTATAAGAAACTTTTGATATTCCCGTACCTAGAGATAAGATAGATATATCGCTAATACGGTAGCTGTTGAAGCTTTTTATTACCTCCAGGAGGGCTGATAATGAGGGGTTATGCGCGAATACACCACCATCGACCAAAGGATACCGTGTACCCGCAACAGAGAAGATTTCGGCCACAGCAAAATATGTTGGGGCAGCTGATGTTGCACGACACACGTCTCGTAACAAGAAATCACGCTGTGCACCGTGGGATATTGCTTTCTGCTGTCGAAACAGGTGGTTTTTACGAAGTTCGATGTTATACGCTGTGATGATACAAGGTTTTAAAAGTTCACATAATTTGTGATCCCCAAAGTAGGAGAGCAGCACTTTGTTTAAGTTTTGCTCATGGTAAAGCTCGCTAACGAGACCGAAACGACTTAGAAAGCGTCGGAATGGTGTCGTGGAAAATATTTCAGTTCCATGTTCGAGATAAACATTCAAGGCATCTCGTGTGGTATATTTGTGTTTGGTTGGGGTCTCGGGGTCAGGGCAAAGAAGGAGTGAAGCTAGGATTCCGCCGGTACTGGTGCCGGCAAAGAAATCAAAGTAATCCGCAAGGCATGCATTGGAATCGTTCGTTGCCTCTTGGAGCTTCTCCTCGAGAGCTACTAAGAACATCGCAGGTATGATTCCTCGGATGCCACCACCATCTATAGACAGGATTCTTTTCATTGGCTGAATTAATTGTATTCCATTAAATGTAGCTAAAAAGCATTGGATATTCAATCTTTATTGCAGCAAATGAAGGAGTTACTTACGGATGTAGATTTTAGCCTCAAAAAAAAGTAAAAATAGTCGCTAAATTGGGGTGATTCTGCTATCTTTGCGAACCAATCAAGGAGAGGTGTCAGAGTGGTCGAATGAGCAGACCTGGAAAGTCTGTATACGGGATGACTGTATCGTGGGTTCGAATCCCACCCTCTCCGCAAGAAAATCCTTCATCGAAAGATGAGGGATTTTTTGCGTTCAGGGTGGATGAGAACCCAGGGGTTGGATCCGTAGGAGCTTAAGGAAAACCCACTATTGTCCCTGTTCGACCCTTTTTAAGTCGTCATTCTGCTTTTTCCTAAATTGGAAATTCTGGAACTCTGTATCTCTTGGTACTTCCAGTTCAAAACTTTTGAGCTTCGCAATTTCAACTTTCAGATTTTTGCCTATAAAATGAAGAATGTGTCCACCTTGCTGTTTGTCTGTCGATAAAAAATGAAGGTGAAATCCACTAGCTGTTATTCCATTCAAATATTCAGGAAGATGATAACCAATAAGAGTTCCTGTAGTGTTTTGATGCACAAAAAACTGCTGTCTCTCTAGTATAGAGGAAAGCACAGGAAAAGGTTCCTCCTTTACAGGAGGGAATGCTCTAGTTTTTATCGTGCTAAATGTTCCTGTTACACGAATAGCATACATCGCATTTTTAATGCTGAGCTTCTTGAGGATAGCATCCAACACAGCTTCTTGTTCCATATTTGTATCGATGTAAAAAGTAGTGTCTGCTTTAAAAAAAGTAACGGAAGAAAAAGCTGTTTTGTGATCATCGGGTAACACAACGGTTTTACCTGTGGCTTTTGTCTGATAGGCTTTACCATCAAGCATTGTCAGTTCCCCGTTCAACATATCGGGAGCACCGATACCGAAATCACCTTTTAGCTTTAGATCTCTAACCGGTAGTGTTCCCTTATACAAACCACCAATAAAAGCATCGATGACACCATAATTGTACAGCACATTAGCGTTCTTATGCTTACTTGCAAACAACTCTTCCATTGGAGTAATAACAAGCTTATTTTGGAACATCTGCGGTATCCATATTTTACTGCCGCTATGGTCAAAGTAAATATCGGCAGCACTTTCTTCTGTGAATTGAAAAACAGCCTGTTGGCTTTTTAAATCATATTTCCAAAGTTTTCCAAAACCTTTAACGGGAAAGGTTACCCAGTCGGAAATCAGTAGATGATTGTCATCAGTGAATTCGATGCCATCAAAAAATCCGGTAGCTATATTCGGTAATATGCTAAAATCCTCAAGACCTCTTTTTATGTAAACGTTCCCATCGCCGTAGTTTGTGCCATTGGTGCAAACGACCAACTGATCTGTATTGCGATTGTATGCAATTCCGTTTGCCGTTGGTAGATTACCGATTATTTCAAGGGACCTAGTCTTCGTGTTTATTTTGTAAATGTTTCCAGAAACTGTTTCTGTTATTCCTATGAAATCGTTTTCTAAACGACAGATATCATTCAGCACCTTTGCTTCAGGAACATTAATTTCGAAAATAGTATTTCGGGTTTTAATATCAAAACCAACAATTCGATCCAAATCCGCTACATACAAAATATGATCGATAATCGTCATTCCTTTGGGCGCATTTAAGATACCATTCTTCGGAAGGAATTTTAGATTGATTAATTGCCCATCGGCAGAAACTTCACTAATAAAACCATCTCCGTCCTTACTAAATACATCCTGACCTTGATTGGAAACAAAAAAACGTTTGCCATTAGATGCTACACTTTCAGGCATCGAAAAGCCATTGATATGTTGTTGTGCGTAGGTTTGCGATCCAAGGAAGATAAGAAACAGGAGTAGGTAATTTCTGATACTCATTTTTTTAGGTTTGAATGGTTTTTAGAATTTGACAACGATTTTCCCGAAAGCCGTTCGAGAACGGAGCTTGTAAAATGCCTCCTGCACTTGATCGATAGAGAAAACACTGTCTACGACAGGTTTGATATTATTCTTTTCAATTGCCTTTACCAATTCATGTAGTTCCTGTGCATGCCCGACAGAATAACCTTGTAAACGGATATAATTCATAATTACGGGTAGAATATTGAAGGAAAGCTGTGCGCCTGTCATCATTCCGATAAGCCCAATATAGCCGTGTTCCTTTACAGAAAGGATACTTTGATTAATGGTTTCACTACCGGCAACATCAAGAGTTAGGTCAACGCCAACTCCATTGTTTCGTCTTTTCACTTCGCTACTCCATTCCGGAAATTCTCTATAATTGATGATTTCATCGGCTCCTAAGTTTTTCAGTTGTTGCTCTTTCTCTTTGCTTCCTGTTGTGGCAATAACTTTCAGGCCGAAAGCTTTGGCAATCTGAAGAGCAAATAAGGAAACACCACCACTTCCTTGTACCAAAATAGTTTGTCCGGCCTTGATATGAGCCTGCGTTACCAAGCTTGCCCAAGCGGTAAGCCCAGCAACAGGTAGTGCGGCCGCTTCTTCATCGGTAAGGGTGGTGGGCGTGCGCACTAATGTGTTTTCGGGTTGTACGGTAAACTCAGCTAATGTGCCAGAAGTTTGCATTCCCGTTCTTAGCGCATTATGATAAGGTGTGGTTTTGCCGGATTCCCAACGTGTGATGAAAGGAATGATTACTCGATCTCTCTTTTTCCAGCGCGTGACATTGTTGCCTACATTTTCAACCACCCCTACACCCTCTGAAACCGGGATAAAAGGTAATGGGATGTTGAAGCCCGCTGTGTTTTCGGCTAGAATTAGATCGAGATACTGTAACGAAGCGGCTGTGGTTCTTACCAATACTTCGTTCTCACCAATAGTTGGTGTTGACACCTCCGCTAGTTTGAGGTGCTCGATACCGTAGTTTTCTAATTGTATTGCTTTCATAAATAAAATCTTATGAAGCAAAACTAGATAGACTTGCCTTTAAAAAATTATGCTAATCAAACAGAAGGTTATTATACTGAAACAATGTCCTTCCGATATTGCAGTGGAGAAAGTAAGGTGTGTTTTTTAAAGAAGATATTGAAATTTGAGGCGTGTTCAAAACCTAAGCTGTAGGCTATTTCTGCCATATCCCAACTGCTGAATTGCAATAAAGCCTTTGCTTCTTTAATCGTTCTTTCAGCCACCCATTCGGTCGTGGTTTTTCCTGTAGTCTCTTTCAATGCTCGGTTTAATGTGTTTGTATGTATGTTTAGTTGAGTTGCAAACTCATTCGCATTTTTAAGGGAGAGAACCTGATCTGGAGCATCTATGGGGAATTGTCGTTCTAATAATTCTATAAACAAGCCTGTAATACGTTCCGAAGCATTGGCGGGCTTATAAAATGTGTCGGCGGGTTGTATTTTCAACGCTTCGTGCATGATAATCTGTATGTAGCTTCTAAGCAGCTCATATTTGTTTGCGTAGCCGGAATGCATTTCTTTCAACATGCTTCTAAAAACACCCGTCAAAAGATTCATACTTTCCTGATCGGGAAAAAAAATATGATTTCCTCCTGCTTTAAACAAGGGAGAGTGTGATAGACTTTCGCTTTTGAGGTTATGATTGACAAACTCCTCCGTAAACAAGCAGAAGTATCCGGTTTGTTCATCATCACATGCGTCCCACGAAAAAGGGACTAAGGGATTCATAAACAGCAAAGCGTTGCCTTGAATGTTCAGCGCTTTATCTGCAATGCCGATTACGCCACTACCTTTGATTATCAATGATATTTTATAAAAGTCTCTTCTGTTCGGCAACATGGAGGTCGCACTGCACGCAAAACCGTCTCTTTCAAATACGTTAAACTGTCCTGATTTTGAAAAATCCTGTCCGTGTTGTGTGTAGAATTGCTTTAGAGTCTCTCTTGCTTTCATTTTATAAAGTTATGAAATTCAAACGAGCATATAGTCGGTTATCTATCATCTGAAGCACCTAGGCAAGCATGACCTCCTTTAAATAACGACGAACATCAAGTTCCAATTGTACGGGATACGCATATCCGAGCTTCCTTGCAATCTCATTACCGATTTCGGAAACCAAATCTGTTATCATATAGAGGGAGTCCCAGTTGCGAGATAGGTCTGCATCAGCGAAAGTCTGTTCAATACGCGACCACAAGGCAGGGCTTAGGTATTCTTTGAACAAACGACCATGCTTGTTCGTGGTAACTTTCCAATCGTGTTGCATCGCAATGTACCATTCCAATAAAGGAACCATATAATCTGTTCGGATTACATTTTCAGTCATAAACTTAGCGTAAAAAAGATCTTCTCTGGCTAGACATTTGGCTACATAAGTTGTGTCCCACCAAAAGTCATGCAGAAGTTGTGTGAAACGCGCTTCCATGGGTTTTTTGATGACTGAAACTTGGTAGGATGGCGGATGCATAGAAGGAGTTAAACCATCTTTATCTAACAAAACTTTATATCCAATATCCCAATCTTCACACAATATCGGCTGTTTAACTTCTGTAGAAAAGGATGATACACTATAGAGCTTAAAATCAACTTTGACCTGATCCTCATATAAAACCATTTTCATGGCATGCTTCCCATCAAAAGCAGATTCATCCTCTTCAACCATAGCTATTGGTCTACCGAACAATTTAAGCCAGGAATTATCCTGTACATATTTTGCGTTATACTCAAAAACAAGTTCAATATCTAAGTCACTATACTTATCGACTGGTGCTAGCGGATTCACTAAGGAGCTCGTAAGAAGTACAGTTCGTACATCCGGATTCTCTTGTGCCCAATCTATAATTTGATTCAATTTCTTATCTCGCATTGGTTTTATATTTAAAAACCTATTTTAAATTTCCCCATCAGCAATACCATTTTTGAAGTAAATTAGTCAAAGAAAACAATACTAATAAATTTTAACTGATGAAACAAAAACTACTAACTGAATTAACAGATCAGGAGCTCCTGGAGATGAAAAAGAAAGCAAAATCCAATAACATAATAAATGCAGCAATTATCGGATTTATGTTTGGTGTAACCGTCTATGCCGCAGTAAATCATGGCTTCAGCTTTTTTACACTTCTTCCGCTTGTATTAGCCGCGTACGCTGCTGTCAAATGGAATAAAGAAAAGAAAGCTTTAGAAGACGAGTTAAAGGCGCGAAACCTGTAACAGAACTAACGATAAAGGACGTCCATTATCATTAATTCTTTCTATTTAAGTAGGAGCGACAAACAATAACAGCTTCTAATTGTCTTCAATTTATTGATTATTAAGATTTCTTTTTTCTTAACCGATCATTGTTCTTTGATGAAGTAAGCAAGTAGCTTTAAAGATACGTGTCTATAGGCACAATGATACCTTTTACCGGAAATACGCCCCAGTCTTCTGTTTCTGTATAGCAGGGAAGTGTCGGTTCAATAGAATACGATATGCTAGCAAGTTAAAGGTAGAGGTTCAATTCCTGGTTTAGTAGGTTCGAATCCTACATCACGTAAGTTTAGGCTTTCTATAAAAAAGTCACCATGAAGCTACCTGTCTTTCGTTCGGTTGCAATGGTTTATTGTTTCTATTCCCGGAGTCTCTCCGCTGAGGAGAAGCATGACCAGGCAACAATTGCAACTAAACTTCGTAGCTTAAAACAAGTGTTCTCGGTGGTACTGCTTATCCTATTTGTCTACGGACACATTAGGCAAATCTTTACCTACAGTACATTCCTTTTAAGCTCCGTTCAGAAGCAATGAAGGGAGGATAGGTAGCTTTCTAATACGCAAAAAAACAAATATGTAATTGTAGAATAATTATGAAAAGGGTAACGGTAGATGTAAATCAAGTCGGTTTGGTGGTTAAAAACAATGTGGTGAAACGCGCCTTGCGCGCGGGTAGCTACTGGATAGGCTTTGGCGCTAAGCTGGAGACCTACAATATGTCCCATAACTTTGTAACACCACATAACATCGATGCGCTTTTGCAAGTAGATGGATTTAAGGAAATGGTAGAGGTTGTGGAAGTTGCGGATGATCAGATCTGCATTGTTTATCTGAACAATAATTTCTATAATGTACTTTCTGCTGGGCGACACTTCTTTTGGAAAGGATTACAAACCTATCGTTTTCAGATCGAAGACATCTCCACTATAGATATCAAACCGTCGGTCAGCCGTCAGCTGCTAGCCAGTCCAGCTTTTTCTTACTATGTATGTTACTATACCATTGAACCTTTCGAGCAAGCCTTGCTGTTTGTGGATGGCGCTTTTGTCAAGATCCTAGAGCCGGGAAACTACTACTGGTGGAAGAATGCGACGACTATCACAGTGATCAAAACCGATATGCGTGTTACAGCAGTAGAGATCACTGGTCAAGAGATTCTAACGAAGGATAAGGCACAGATCCGAGTGAACTTCTCTGCTCAATATCAAGTGAAAGATATTGTCAAAGCGCTCGGTGATAATAAAGAGTACGAGAAACAACTGTATACGCTGTTGCAATTGGTGCTACGTCGTTATATCGGACAAATGACGCTAGATGAGCTAATGGATAGTAAATCAGAAATATCAAAATACGTTATCGAGACTACGTCAACCGAGGTCGCCGCACTAGGATTAGCATTATTAAATGGTGGGGTAAAAGATATTATCTTGCCCGGAGATGTTCGTGAGATTATGAATCAAGTTCTTATTGCCGAAAAGAGAGCCCAAGCAAATATCATTACACGACGTGAGGAGACGGCATCTACCCGAAGCTTGTTGAACACCGCAAAGCTGATGGAAGAAAATGCTATGCTTTTCAAGTTGAAAGAAATGGAATATGTTGAGAAAATAGCCGAGAAGATCAACAGCATCTCCGTTTCTGGGAATGGTCAGATTGTGGATCAGCTAAAACAGCTTTTTGTCAAAAGTTAACGCCAAAGTACCCACCTTATTTCTTGACTTCAAGCAGTTTGTTTCTTGTATTTGCTTCATTTTTTAAAGAAACCTATCTCCCTTAATTGCCGACATTTTTTTAAAATCGTCTCCTGTTTTGTTACATCAACTTTCATATATCTAATTTAATGGTTAGTTCAACTGCCTAATCCGTCTCTCTATCGATAAACCTCTTTTTCCGATTTAGTTATAAGGTAGCTTTAACTTTATAAAGGAGCAAATAGAGATTTATTGACTATGATATATAAGGATGGTAGATTTGATAATAAAGAAGGCCAATTGATAAGAAGAAAGATTCTATCATTTATCGTTTATGGCGCCAGTTTATTATTATCAATATTCTTTATCTATACAGGCACCTATAAAATACTTCATGCAA
The DNA here is from genome assembly GCF_004421025.1 of Sphingobacterium psychroaquaticum. Classification (NCBI taxonomy): domain Bacteria; kingdom Pseudomonadati; phylum Bacteroidota; class Sphingobacteriia; order Sphingobacteriales; family Sphingobacteriaceae; genus Sphingobacterium; species Sphingobacterium psychroaquaticum. Next base: position 2,287,041 of record NZ_CP038029.1, read on the forward strand.
AGTTGTTTGAATTTAATGCTCAACGTATTAGTCTTTTTCCATCATTCATAATTCCTTACTTGGCATATTTGATTGCTCTGGTCGAATTTATCGTTGCTATACTTCTCATCATTAAACCTTTAGTGGGTCATATGCTGTTCGCTTCAATAATGTTACTGTTTTCTGTTTATATCGTATATCTAAATTATAATCAGCTGTATGAAGTATGTGGATGCGGAGGAATCTTGAATGGGTTGGAATATTCCAGCCATTTGGTTCTTAATGTAAGTTTACTAACAATATCACTTTTACTCATTCACTACTTTGTAAGTGAAGATAAAAGGGTTTTATAAAGAAATATAATGAAGACAAAACATGTATTCTTTTCCATTTCTTCGATAGCTGTTTTAATAGTATTGTACTATGGTATTGTAGGAAATAATCGAACATCTTTTGAACGTACTTTTGTGCACGTTAACTTAGATACTTCTGATGTTTTTACCTCCAAAAACGAATTGGGTTTTAAGGATTTTGTTATTAATTCAATGGATGGTCGTATCCATAGATTAATTGCCCTAAAGCAAAGTAATGATAGTGTGGATTCTATTACATATCACATACAACCAATTATAAGTGATTCTATGGGGCAATTTGAAGAAGGTTTTGCTTTTACATTCCCTAAGAATGCACGTGTTAGATTCCTGAAAGATAAGAGCGTCTACTCTTATCACCGTTTTGGTCTATACATTGTAGACCATCAAAGCACTTTAATTCTTAACCCTGTAAATGTCTCTATATATGATGCCTATCCTCTTGTAAATGGTAATATACTTTGCTTAGGAGAAATTAAGGATACTAACTCGGAAAAGTTTGCTTTTGGTTTTTTTGAACTTAATGAAAGTACCAACGAAACTAATATTAAACATTTAATACGAGAAGAGAGTACTTCGACTAGAAGCAGTGATCTTCTGTCCTACGCTGGTCGTTTCTGTGATCTTGGTAAAAAATTAGCTTTTGTTTATGAGAGAGTCGGACAGATATTCTTTTTTGACAATAACAACGGTACGAAAATTATGACATTGCATACTATCGATAAGACCCCTGTCCCTGAAACCGTCATGTTTGGAGATTTTAATACGTACAAAAGAGGAAAAGCAAAACTTTCGAATTCTGCCGTCCTTATTGTTGATAAGCTAATAGTCGTGATTTCAAAACAGCCTATTGTAAAAGAAAAATTGATTTTAGACGTATATAAGGATATGAAATACCAAAAAAGCTTATTGTTGAAACTAGATGGAGTAAATTCAAATGATGTTGTTTTTTTTAATCAAACTGAATCTCAGTTTTTCCTAGGAACAAAAAAAGCATTATATACCATACCTATTGAGCAGCTGTTAATCAGAATAAATTTTAGTAAAACTTAAAAAAGAAAAAGATGAAAAAGAGAGCAATTTTTTTAGCAATAGCGGCAGCAGTTGGAGCAACTACTGCGCTTTATTCATTTGGCGGAGACCTGACAACGGAAGCATGTTCAGGTGACACCTCGAGATGTATCACAAAGGCGAATGGTGACGTCATCTGGGGGAATTGGGTTAGTTCTGTTCCAACACCCTCACCTCTTTAATTGATTGGGAGCTGGTCAATAGGATTACTTTTGATTCTCATTGATCAGCTCCTTTATATTGAAATTCATGTTTCCACCACTATCCTGATTAACCTAATTTTAAATGAAGTTCGCTCTATTTTTTATCATATTCATCATTTGTAGTAGAATTGGTTATTCCCAGAAAATCAGTGGTAGCGTATTTCATCAGGATGTCCCTTTACCTTATGCCTCAGTAACTATTTTCGATGAAAAAGATTCTGTTTACATAACCTTATTAACCGACGAGCAAGGGTGGTTCCAAACGACAAATTACAAAAACGCAGGTAAGATAACTATAGCGGTTACTTATATTGGTCTTAAACAGTCTAAAAAATCATATACAACGGCGGAGCTATCTAAACCTTTGTTAATTAAGCTGGAAAGAAGTAAGCAAGATATCGAAGAAATACAGGTAATTGGAGAGCTGAACAAAGTCATGTTAGATGTAAATAAGCGTGTATATAAATTCAATCAAAGTGACTTTATAAAAAATACAACAGCTGATATAGCCATAAATAAGGTGCCAGGTGTTGTGTTTTCAGAAGAAATAGGACTCAAGCTAGATGGTTACCAAACGCCACAACTATATATAAATGGAATTGCGAGTAGTACTCATAATCTGAAAAATATAGAGGTCGATGATATAGAACAAGTTGATATAGTAAATCATCCATCAGCGAGATTTAATGTGGAGCGGAGTTCTGGTATTATCAATATAATAACAAAGCATAAGGCCACTCCTTTTTACAAGGGACGTTTACAGGTTACAAAAGGCACATTGCTGGAACGAACAGGCGTGAACCCTTCATTTTCATTCAAAAAAGGTAAGTGGTTAGTAAAAATGGTATGGGACAAAAGTCGAAACGTTCAAAAGACCAACACAGATATGTACAGAAGTGCCGAAAGTTTATCTTATTATCAATTTAATTTTCGAAAAAGTACAGTAGTACAGGATAATGGGAACATAGAAATAAGACGTGATATAGACACCACAAGCTCTATTTTCCTGCGATCAGCATTTTTTGGATACAAGTTAAACGGCAATACGACCGGAAAAATTAACAATATCGAATTTCTAAATGCATCTAGAGATAAGTATTGGATTTATACCATCGATGGTGTGTACGACAAAAAAATCAGGGAGGGGCTTTTGTCTATTAAGGGAAACTACAATCTATACAGAAAAGAGGATTCCTTTCTAATAGAAAAGGAGGAGAAGTTCGAAAATACCATCAATTCCGGATTATCAGATATTGCCCTCGAAACGAGTTTCAACCATAAGCCAGATTTACTTAACTGGGCAAGCCATGATTTTGGAGCAAAATATGTAAACCGTACCTTTTTACAAGTAGAAAATATAAAATACAAACAACACAATATTGGGATCTATTCAGATTGGCGTATAAAGGTTAACCCCAAAATAGAAATATCAAACTCTATGTACTTTGATATTTCCAAAAATAATGTGGGAGATTATACAAATACCTATTCTACTTTTTTGCCATCAATAACAATTGATTGGAAAAAGAAAAATACGGCTAAATTTTCAACCTCTTTTGCTAGAAGGGTGAACAGACCTAATCCAATGGATTTAAATGAAACGATTATAATGCTAGATCCTACAACTTTCCAAAAGGGAAATATAAATTTAAAGCAGGCATCCCTTAGCACCTTAACTTTTTCCTATGTAAATGCTTATAGAAATAATTTCTTTACGGCGAATATTTTTTACGGAGCTAACAGGAATGTTATATTTCAAGATGTGGAGACCATACAAGATACCTTGATTCTTTCAAAATCGAATTTAGGAAATGTTAATAGGTTTGGGGGAGTGATTGGTCATGATTTATCACTTGGAAAGTCTATAAATATATATACCAGTGCAGGTGTAAATTACAACCAGTTGAAGAAGAGCGACAATGAACAATTGTTTAACAGCGGGTATGGTTTTATTTGCACGGGAAATATTTCGACAAAACTATTCAATAGGATAACAACAGTTGCGCTATTTGATTACAACTCGAGGAGGTACGATCTATATGCGACTACAAAAGAACGGCCTTTCACCAGCCTTCTGCTATCGGTTAATTTTATCAAAGATAAAGTTAACCTACGTTTGGCCTATGTGGATGTATTTAAAATTAATGCACGGAGAGAAATCTATTTATCATCTCCTAGTTTCGAACAAACAACATATCAGAACCGTAATTTTTCCAATATTAATATTGCAATATCATATTCTTTTGGTAAGAAATTTTCGGACGCAGTCCGCAATAAGAAGATTAAAAGTGATGATATTCAGCTTCGGTAGCTTCTATTGGTAAGGATTAAGGAGGCTGGTGGCAAAGTGTTGGCGTTTAAGAGTTTAGGCTCGACTGTATGCCTAATCTATCAAAAAGCCTGTTTTTATAGTTTTTTCCTATAGCGAGTTGCTCTCCGTTTTTCAATTTCACGTGTTGAGCATCGATGGATCTTACTTGATCCATCTGAATAATACATGAACGGTGAATCCGTATAAATGCTTGTTGCGGGAGGAAACACTCTAATTCTTTAAGGGTTGTTTTAATCGTTAGTATATCCTGAACCGTAATAATCCGCACATAATCTCCCCACGATTGAAATAGGATAATATCACTAGGTAATAAAAAAAACGTTGTTCGCCCATCTCGAAATTGCAATATCTCCTGATTGGCCCTACATCGAAAGCAACGGTATACACCGACCACCGATAATATAGAAGGAGAAGATAGCAAAGTTGACAAGCGCTTCTTCACTAGCATTATATTCGTATCGAATACTGATTTTACATCCTCACCCAACTATAAGCCTCCTTTCAGAAATTAAGTATTGCAATCCAGTTATATGACACAATATAAGTAAAATGGATTAAAAACAGAATAAAATATCTATAATTATCCATTAATCGATATAAAGGTTTGTTAAGGCAAGGGTGGGGGCTAAGGTTTTTTAGAATTCACCTCTCGCGCCTTCTTAAATAAACCAGGCGAAATGTGACAGTAACCACCGGGATTTTTATTCAGATAATCCTGGTGATAGTCCTCTGCCGTATAGAAATTCTCTAACGCTTTTTGTTCGATAACAACCGGTTTGTCAATGGTGGCGGCCAAAGCTTTTATCTTTTCTTGTATCAACACCGCATCCGCTTTATCCGTATAGTATATACCCGTTCTGTATTGAGAACCAATATCATTTCCTTGTTTATTTAAGGACGAAGGATCTACACTTTCAAAATATAAATCAATCAGTAAAGCGAGACTTACTATAGAAGGATCATAGACCACCTTTACTGTCTCCGCAAACCCACTGTTTCCGCGCGAAACCGTTTTGTAATCCGGATTCCGGGACTTTCCGTTCGCATAGCCTACGGCCGTAGCGGTAACACCCCGAACCTGCTGAAACAGGTGCTCTGTTCCCCAAAAACAACCGCCTGCGAAGTAAATTTCTTTGACTGTACCAGTTGCATCGGTGACATTTTGCTGCCCCACGCCTTCATCATTACTTGAGCGCGATGCAACATTCGGCTGTATTAATACCAAGGTACAAACGACAAGTGTTAACAAGACTACAATCTTTTTCATATTCTACAATACTATTCGTCTTATCAAAGATAAGAACTTCTACACAAAGGAAGACTCCGGTCTGTCATCCAGAAATAATATAACAAATAGCCGAAATTATATAAGTACACCTTCCATAGAAGGTTTAGTTTTGCACTTTAGTATATGAAAAAGCTATTTGTCGCCATTCTTTCACTCGTATATTTGGTACTGTCTACCGGCTTTACCCAATATATTCATTTGTGTAAGGGAACGGCGGCAAAACAGATCAGCTTCACCGATCTAACATTTAAAAATACGAATGATCCTTGTCCAATATGCACCAGCAAACACAAGGGTCTTAAAGAGAAAAAGAAGGACTGTTGTAAACACGAGACCGAAGTTGTCAAAGTCGACGACACGCTGAATGGCCAGTCACAAACCGACCAACCTGTCAAGTTTTGGGGGAATGCTATTCCCACGAATATGCTGGAAGCTTTGTTTGATGCGCAATCACTTGATGTATCGAGCAATAACGACCAATCTTATTTAACCTCAAAAGTCCCACTTCGGGGCAATCCCCTCTATATTATTCATTGCAGTTACAGAATTTAACAGTTGACTTTATGCACACCAGGTGCGCAGCATGCTATTGAGGCATGTTGAAAAAACAAGTTAAACTTTAAATTTTAGTACGATCATGAAAGCAAAAATAGTTGCTTCCATGGGTTTTGTGTGGCTATTGGGCTTTAACAGCCATGGTCAGACTTTACACCTAGAGGAAGCATTACAACGTGGTATAGTAAACTACGATAAACTGAAGGCAAAGAAATCCATTCTTTATGCCGCAGGGGAGAATACCCAATTTCAAAAACAACAATACTTACCCGATGTTACGCTGGGGGCACAGCAAAGCCTTGGGACCGTGAATATGGTTAATGGGCCGATGTATGGTCAGGGAGGACTGGCGGCGGCTTCCACTTCGATGCCGCTAGCCGAACAAAACTGGAACGCGGCATTTGGGTCTTTGTATTTCGCCAATATCAACTGGAATATATACACCTTTGGAAGATTAAAAAATCAGGTAAGGTTGGGTGCAGCGCAAGAAGAACGGGCACAAGCTGATTTGGAACAAGAGATTTTTCAGCACGAAGTCCGTATTAGCGCCGCTTACTTAAATCTATTAGCAAGTCAACGTATTGTTTATGTTCAAGAGCGCAACCACGATAGAGCCAGTGTTTTCTACGCAATGACTGATGCGCGTGCTAAAAGTGGACTAATTCCAGAAGTGGATGCCTCGCTTGCAAAAGCTGAAGTGTCGAGTGCCAAATCCTTATGGATTAAGTCGCAAGATAAAGTATTCGACTATAGCAAATCATTAGCCGTGCTCTTGAATGATGATTTTCAAGCCTATCAGCTGGATAGCTTGTATAGTACGAGCGTACCATCTGATAAGGAGGAGCGTACGACCGACCGAGTGAGCCTACATCCGTGGTTAGCCTTGCAGCAAAGCCAGATCGATGAAAGTATACAAGCCGAAGAACTTCTCAACACGCATAAGCGACCAACGGTCTCTGCTTTTGGCGTCTTGCAGGGGCGTGGTTCGGGATTCGATTGGAATTATGTACAGGATAATAGTGCCTATTCCGGAAGCTACCTGAAAGGTGTAGGGATTGATCGCAGTAATTACCTCTTAGGGGTATCATTAACCTGGAATATTACTAATCTATATCGATTCAAGTCCCGCGTGAAGGAACAGCAGCATAAAAGCCAATCGTTGCGTTACCAGTATGATCTGGGGCGTAAGGAGCTCGATAATCAGGCAAAAATGGCGGATGCACAACTTCATAATGCGTATGCAAATTTCGATGAAACGAAAATTCAGCTTACTGCAGCCAATTTAGCCTACAAGCAGCACACGGCATTGTATGAAAATGGTTTGACCACCTTGGTTGATTATACACAGGCACTTTACAGTCTCAATAGGGCGGAAATTGATTACGAAATAGCGCAGAACAATGTGTGGCAAGCTTTATTGTTGCTGGCTTCCGCAAAAGGTGATATCAGCCTATTTAGTAAAGCCGTTGGCAGCAAAGTAGTCAATAAGTACTAACAACAAACAACTCACATATGAATTTAATACGTTTTGCATTACGCAAACCCATATCTATTATGGTTATGGTGCTGGGGCTGTTGTTCTTCGGGATACGTTCAGCCAAGGATATCCAAGTCGACATCCTCCCAGAAATGAATCTTCCGGTAGTTTATATTGCGCACTCTTTCAATGGTTATACCCCCGAACAGATGGAGGGATACTTTACAAAGATGTATGTCAATATGATGCTTTTTACAAATGGCATCAAGAGCATTGAAACCAAGAATACGCAAGGCCTCACCTTGATGAAAGTTAATTTTTATGAAGGGACAGAGATGGGCCAGGCTATCGCGCAGCTATCGGCGTTATCGAACCGCTCGCAAGTGTTTTTGCCGCCCGGTGCACCGCCGCCCTTTATCATCCGCTTTGACGCGTCGTCACAACCCGTCGGACAGCTGGTTTTCAGAAGTCCTACGAAGACCAACAATCAGCTTCAGGATATAGCCAATTTCACGGCACGTCCTTTCTTGATTGCTATTCCAGGGTTAACCACCGCACCACCGTTCGGAGGAAGTCCGCGTACCATTGAAATTAATGTAGACCCTACGAAGTTACGCGCACATAATATGTCGCCCGAGCAGATCGTCGAAGCTATCAGTCGGCAGAACGTTACTTCACCTGCAGGAAATATTTATATTGATGACACCAACTACCTGACACCAACCAATAACACATTAAAAACGGTTGAAGAATTTGGTGATATCCCGCTCTTCAAGGGCCAGGTAGAGAATGTGTACGTCCGCGACGTGGCTACCGTTAAAGATGGAGCCGATATTACTACAGGCTATGCATTAATCGATGGCAAAAGATCGGTTTATATCAATGTTGCCAAGTCGGGTAAGGCTTCGACCTATGATGTGGTTCAAAATCTAAAAAAGACGATACCCAACATCCAACGCAACCTCCCGGATGATGTGACTATATCGTATGAATTTGACCAGTCCGTTTATGTGATTAATGCTGTTAAAAGTTTAATTGTCGAAGGTGTTCTGGGTGCTTTGTTGACGGGGTTAATGGTTCTTCTGTTTCTTAAAGATACCCGGGCCGCCATTATTGTAATTCTAACAATTCCGGTTTCCATTATATCTGGTGTTCTGTTTTTGAAACTTTTTGGACAAACGATCAATATTATGAGTTTATCCGGCTTGGCATTGGCGATTGGTATCTTGGTCGACGAGAGTACGGTAACCATCGAGAATATACACCAACATTTTGCGATGCGGAAAAGCAAGGCTCAAGCGATCTGGGACGCATGTAAGGAGGTTGCTTTCCCAAAATTGTTAATTCTCCTCTGTATTCTTGCTGTATTTGCTCCTGCACTGATGATGTCTGGTATTCCAGGCTCTTTATTCAAGCCGTTAGCTTTAGCTATTGGCTTCTCGATGCTGGTGTCGTTCCTGATGTCGCAGACCTTTGTGCCGGTTATGGCCAATTGGATGATGAAGAACAAGCATCAGGAAGTGGATACACATAAAGTAGGTGCATTTGATCGCTTTAAGGTGAAGTTTTTAGATTTTCTATCTACACTGATGAAGGGTAAAAAATGGATTGTTTCCATCAGTTTGGTGACAATTGTTGCTGTTGTGGCGGCCTTGTACCTCTATATAGGTAAAGATGTGTTGCCGGCAGTGAACTCCAGTCAGTTTCAGGTTCGTATTACAGCCCCTGAAGGTACGCGTATTGAAAAAACGGAGCAGAAGGTAAAAGGTGTACTCAAGGAATTGGAACATTTAATCGGTAAGGAAAAAATTGCTATATCCTCTGTTTACGTTGGTCAACATCCTTCTACTTTTGCGGTTAGTCCCATTTATTTATACAATGCCGGACCGCATGAAGCTTTGATGCAGGTGGCGCTTCGTGATTTCAAAGGTAGTACGGATGAGCTGAAAGATAAGATTCGTATGCATCTCAAGCAGAAGATGCCAGAATTGAGGCTTTCTTTTGAGCCCATTGAGTTAACAGACAAGATTCTGAGTCAAGGCGCGAATACACCGGTCGAGATCCGGATTTCGGGGATGATGAAGAAGATGAATATGATGACGGCAAAAAAGCTATTGGCTAAGCTACAGGAGCTGGATTACCTGCGTGACCAGCAAATTCCTCAGTCTATGAATTATCCTGCATTAGAAATCAATATCGATCGTACGCGTGCGGCTCAGTTGGGACTTGATGCGCAGGATATTGCAAAATCCTTAGTGGCCAGTACAGCCTCCTCCCGTTATACGAGCAAAAATATGTGGGTCGGTGGTATGATGGGAATTGCCTATGATGTGCAGGTCCAGATGCCGCAACACTTACTAAACAGCAAAGACGAGCTGGCCAATATTCCATTGTCCAAGAATGCCGAACGCCCGGTGCTAGGCGATGTTGCTACAATCACACCGAAGAAAGCACTCGGGGAGAGTTATAATCTAGGAACGATGGGGTACACTACGGTGACGGCCAATGTGCATCAGGCAGATTTGGCGCGTGCGCAAAAGGATATCGAAACCGCAATTGCTTCTTTAGGCGAATTGCCAAAAGGTGTAAATATCCAGTTGGCTGGGTTGACTCCGGTATTAGATGAAACAATGACAGGTTTAGCCAGCGGACTCCTAATCGCTATCGTTGTTATTTTCCTGATTCTATCCGCTAATTTCCAATCCTTCCGCGTTTCACTGGTCGTATTGACTACCGTACCGTTTGTGGTTATGGGGGCTTTGTTGTTGTTGTTGCTGACAGGATCTACCATAAATCTACAGTCGTACATGGGAATTATTATGTCGGTCGGCGTGTCGATTGCTAATGCTGTGCTCTTAATCAGTAATGCGGAGACACTCCGTCTTCAAAGCGGTAATGCTTTACAGGCGGCTATCACGGCGGCTGGTGTTCGTATTCGTCCGATCATTATGACCACCTTGGCAATGATGGCCGGTATGTTGCCTATGGCGATAGGTTTTGGAGAGGGAGGCGATCAGGTATCTCCTTTAGGGAGAGCCGTTATAGGCGGTCTTTTTGCATCTACTTTTTCGGTACTGATCCTCTTGCCGCTTGTCTTTGCTTGGATACAAGGTAAAGCAGCCACACAGTCGCCGTCTTTAGATCCGGAAGATGAACAAAGTATTCACTACAATCAACTATCAAAATAAAATAATGAAATCTATTATAACGATGCTTGCTGTCGGAACGATGTTATTGACAGCTTGCCAAACAGAGAAAAAAGCGCCAGTAGAAAAGAAAGAGGCTATGCCGGGTATGATGATGAACCCGATGGAAACTGTTGCGATTCAAAAGAGCAATCCAAAGGTCTTGTTAAAACTGGCCGGAGAGTTAAAGCCTGATCAGTATACAGAATTGTTCGCTAAAGTGAATAGTTATGTAAAAGGTTTGCGCGTGGATGTTGGAGATCGCGTTTCTGCGGGACAAATTCTAATTGTTTTGGAGGCTCCCGAAATACAATCGCAGGTCGCTCACGCTAAAGCTAAGATTAAAGCCCAGGAAGCAGTTTACCTATCTACGAAGTCGACCTACGATCGGATGATGAAGGCCAATGAAACGCCTGGTGCAATTGCGAAAGATGCAATGGACCAAATCATAGCTAAAAAACTAGCAGATGAAGCACAGCTGCTTGCCGCCCGTTCTACCTATGAGGAAATCCGTAATATTGATGATTACTTGGTAATCCGGGCGCCTTTTAGCGGCACTATTACGGGGCGCAATGTCGATCTAGGTGCTTATGTTGGTCCGATGGGAAAAGTGCCTCTTTTGGTGATTGAGAATAACGATAAGCTCCGCTTGAATTTATCGATTCCGGAAGCTAATACGCCATATGTACAGGTGGGCGACACGATCAGCTTCTTTGTACGTTCACAACCGCAGGAACGTTATGTGGCCCGAGTGAGCCGTAAATCGGGTAGCTTGGATGTGAATTTGCGATCTGAGAAGATCGAGGCGGACTTTAGCAATACAGGCGGTCGCTTAAAACCTTTTATGATCGCGGAGAGTAGCATTCCGTTGCAGCATAGCGAAGCAACATTTTTTGTTCCGAAACCAGCGGTCGTCGAAAGTGGTATGGGGGTATATGTTATTCGTGTGGAGAACGGAAAGACAAAAAATATCCCGGTACGGAAAGGACGTGTGATGCCCGAACAAATTGAGGTGTTTGGTGAATTAAATGAAGGAGATACGATTCTTAAAATGGGATCAGAAGAAGTGCAGGAGGGAACAGTGGTTCCACCGGCAAAGGCAGGTATGAAAATGTAATGTTATGAGATATTTAGTAAAAATATGTTGTATTGCTGTATCCGTATTAATCTTTATGGCGTGCGGTTCGGAACAGAATAATGAAACGTCATCAACGGAGCAGGCACCGAAAGGTATGTTGTTTTCCAACAATCCCAAAAGGGGAGATGTGGTTCCGAACAATCTTGTTTGTATGGTAAACGATGCCTATATGGGGAAGAAGCAAATCGAAGTCCCTTTTGAAGGGAAGATGTATTACGGTTGCTGTAATATGTGCAAGGAGCGGATCCCGAAAGATGCCAAAATTCGCTATGCGATCGATCCTTATACCTTGGAAAAGGTGGATAAAGCAACGGCTTATATTGTTTTAATCGGTGATCAGGGGGAGGTGGCTTACTTCGAAAATGAAGCCAGTTATAGAAGCTTCGAAAAGAGGCGATCATAAGGACAGAAAGGCAGGGCGTGTCCCTGCCTTTTCTATGACTTGTTTATTTTTGCCATCCAATGGTTTTGAGATATTTTATTTAGTTGCCATACGTAGGGGCTGGGCTTGTCCCCGCCCTTTTTTGGATTTGTATGTTTTCCAGTGCTTTCTAGTTAACTTGTACCACCTCCTTAATATTTGTAAGTTGTTGTAAACGAAAAAAAGATGAAAAACCAATTGAATCGACGGTCTATACGTTTACAAGGATATGATTACTCTCAACCCGGTATGTACTTCATTACACTCTGTACCGACCGGAAACGATGTCTTTTCGGTTTTATACAAAGTAATGCAGTACAGCTTAACGAATTTGGACAAAAGGTTAAATCCATTTTGTTATCGTTATCCAAACGATTTCCACACGTAACATTAGATGAATTTGTAATCATGCCGAATCACATTCATGCTATTATTGTTATCTCAAAGCCCGAATATCAATACAAAGATATCAGCACAGTTCCTCCTTCCGTTGAAAGTACTCCAGGTTTATCACAAATAATAGGTTCTTTTAAATCACTAGTATATAGGCAATACACACTGGAGAGAAACAAATTCGCAGAACAGCAGCAAATAAAACAGCATAAAATTTGGCAACGAAATTATTTTGAACATATCGTTCGTGACGGAAGTGACTATGATCGTATCGTAAATTACATTAGGGATAATCCGATGAATTGGAAGGATGATAAGCTATATACAAGTGCTACATCCTAAAGGACACTATTTTTGAGAATAAAAAAGAAACGTACGTAAACAGATGTTTGATAGTACCTACGTGGGCGACCGCAAGGGTAGCCCCTACGTAGAAAGAAAAGCATCTTCAGCATCAAAAAGCTTATTGAGCGGCAATCTCTTTGTAAAAAAATCTGTACCCCAAATAAATCATTTTTCTGTATCTGTACCTCTTTCCTGTGATGCTGTAAATTCGTCTCAAACGAAACAGTAAAATGAAAACCCAACCCGATACCTTGACAAAAATTCAGGTTCAGAACGTCTACCTTTCTGAGCTACGCGCTGTAGTAAATCTTTACAAACGTCAAATATTGCATATCTCTGAGACAGAGGTCGCCAACGCGAAGCTCACAGCTGCATTCGGACTTCCTTTAGCAGTCCTTACCAGTGATCGTAAAGTCGTTGGTTTCGCAAGGGCGCAGATTAACGATCTTGGAGCGATTGATTTGTCGTGCTACCTTGAAGAAGACTTTCTTGACGACAAACACTATATGGCATTAAAGGCCAAGGCAGAGGACAATCTGCACTATACCTTCAGCCGAGAGAACCAACAAACGGAAGACCTAGCCAGTGCGATAGAACAGCTAATCTATTGGTTGAATTTGGCATCATAAGAAATCGTAACTATATTGGATTTCGTTACGCTTAAGAAACGCGCATAAATAACATGTTACTCAAAAAAGAACCTTTATACCTCCATATTGCCAATTTGATTGAAGAGCAAATTTTGGCGGGTACGCTGCAATTAGGGGATAAGCTACCGTCCATTCGCACGGTAGAAAAGATGCATAACGTTAGTATTAATACCGTTAAACAAGCTTTTTTACTTTTAGAAAGCAAATCCCTTATTGAGTCAAGACCTCGGTCTGGTTACTTTGTGAGCAAAACGTCCATGCGTCGTTTTGCGCTCCCAACGATCGGAGACCTTGCGGCAGCTAAGAATATACGTCCTGCCGAAGACCTAATTGATAAGGTGTTTAATACCCTCAAGCAAGATGTTACGCAGTTTTCCCTCGGTGTTCCTGGCGATAATATGTTGCCTATCGCGAAGCTCAACAAAAGCTTAATAAAAGTTATATCGCGGCTACCCGACGGAGGCACAGCCTATGAGCCCGTGCAAGGGAGTCCCAATTTACGAAGAAGCGTGGCCAAGTGGAGCATGCATGCTGGAGCACATGTGACGGAAGAGGACTTGGTGACCACTTCTGGTGCAATGAATGCGCTATCCAATTGTTTAATGGCGGTTACGAAGCCTGGCGATACGATCGCGGTCGAGACACCCACATATTTTGGAACCCTTCAACTGGCTAAATCTCTAGGCTTACAGGTTATCGAGATTCCGTCCCATCCGATAACTGGACTCGAGTTGGATGCATTGAAAAAGGTACTTCATAAGATTGATATATGCTGCTTTACGGCCAATTTCAGTAACCCTTTAGGTAGCCTGATGCCTGAAGAACACAAGATAGAGTTGGTGCGCTTGCTTACAGACTATAATATCCCATTAATAGAAGATGACCTTTATGGCAATTTGTTCTTTGGCCCGAGTCGACCAGCGCCTTGTAAAGCGTATGATGAAGCGGGTATCGTTATGTGGTGTGGATCGGTCTCCAAAACATTGGCACCGGGATATCGTGTAGGCTGGGTGGCACCCGGGAAATTTAAGGATCGAGTAATCCGACAGAAGCTTTTACATACGATATCCACTCCAATTCTGTATCAAGAAGTTATTGCCGATTTTATGGAGAATGGGCGATATGAACATTATTTGAGAAATTTCCGTAATCGATTGTATGCGAACTGTATGCAGTATCAACGATCTGTCGAAGCCTATTTTCCGGAAAACACCAAGATAGCACAACCCCAAGGTGGTTTTGTCCTTTGGTTAGAACTGGATGCAAAAATTGATACTGCAGCACTATATGATAGAGCATTACAGCAGAAAATTAGTTTTGCACCTGGACGAATTTTTACGCTACAAGATCGCTACCATAACTGTATGCGACTAAATTATGCGCTGGACTGGAACGATCAACTTGAAAATGACATCAAGCGCCTAGGTAATATTGTGAAATCTGTATTGTAGCGTCGTGATATGTAGTTTGTAACCCTAAGCTCCTCGCTGGCGCGAGTCTGTGGCCTGTGTCCAAAGTTAAATAAATAGTTAAGGCACGAGCTGAAAGCTCGCGCCAGCGATTACGGTCAACAAACAGCCGCAAGATTTAGCTGCGCGATGTCTGCGGTAGGCAGGTTTTCAGCCAGTAATTGATATTTCTACAAGCCTATCTTACGATGAGCATTGCGCTAAGATCGTTTTAGAATCTATAAGAAAGACCGATCGAAGCATTACTGAAAATATCCTGGAGTGCTGTAAAGGTATGGGCTTTCCCATTAATACTCTTCACGGTAGTGTGTGTATATTGGACGAGATTATTCAAGCGTCCCTCTACACCAAGACCTTTATAGAAATTATATCTACCCCCGAGGTGTAAACCACCACCATACACATTCGCTTTTCCATTTTTTTCTGCGAAGGTCTCTGATGATTCACCATCTTTGCGCTTTAAACTTCCTTTACTAGCATCCAATTCCATAAAGAAACTAGTTTTTCCATTATCATATAAATAACGTTGAGCAAAAATACCATACCGATACATCTTCTCTTTTTCAACAGTCTCTATAGAAACGAGACCTTGGGGGAAAACTGTTACATAACTAGTTGTTGTCCGCAAGTTGCTGAAGCTATAAACTCCCCCGATTGCCCACCCCTTGTTTAAACGGTAACCAAGACGTGGGGTCACTACATGCCCTTTACTTATTTCTACAGGTCTATCATCAGCTACTACACTTCCGGCATCTGATTTATTATAGGAATAATGCGCGGATACAAAAAGGCCCTTCTCTTGCGCCTTTACACTACTGTAGATACAAAGTGCAACAAATACGATTAAAAATCTATTCCAATACATCATTAAAAAGTATAAACAGCTGAAAGAAATGCATTATTAAATGGCGACTGGAAGACGTTAAAATTCGTGTTCTTATAGTCTCCAAATGTATGGTTAACATTCACCATATTATGTAAGGAGAGCTGTACTTGGAAATGGTTAGAGAACCGATAAGCACCACCTACACGCAAGTCTACATCCAATGCCTTTATCTCTGTTTCGGATTTCGTTTCAGAAGCGCTTACATATCCACTACCAGGAGTATAGAGATCATCTAGCGGCCTCGTTAAATTGGATGACTTATATTCTTTTTTTGTTAGTTGGTAACGTGGCGTTAAATCGGCGAAAAGGTTCCAACCTAACTTTTCAAATGGTTTTACGTAAGCCCTATAGAAAATTCCAAATGATTGTGTCTTTGATTTTAATTCCGTTTGATTTAGAGACACAAGATTGTTCATATACAGGCTGTATTCTTGCGAACTTTTGCTCCTTGAGAAATCATAAGCCAAACCAATAAAGGAGTGAGCGGATAGCCCGAAGCCCAGCTGTGCGTTAATTTTTGGTGTCCCAGCAGAATATTCTTGATCCATGTTCATATCAGCCACCGAGTAAGCCGCTGTTGCTGATTTCGTTTTGCCAAAAGATCCACCAGCTTCAATAAACACTTTTGATTGTTGGCCTTTGGCCATAGTAACGACGCCTAGTATCGCTAGACCGATTAGTAATCTCTTCATTTAATATCAATAATTGGATGATTGCCAAAGGTAGAAAAAACATATAAGCCAATCAATTTATTGATAAATAATAAGACTATATCAATTTCAGCTGATTAATCAAGTGCTTTATGATCGTTGTACATGAGTCTTCCCGATAAGGCTGTAGGGATTGTCCTGCCCATAGGCTTATAAAATCAGTCCGCTCCTGCGTTCGTGCCAACTGCCGTAACGGTGCCGTCAGCTTATTTTGGTAGGGGTAGGGTAATACAAAGCCACTATCTTCCATCTGTGTCATAAAGGTTGTATTCAATCCACGGGCATAGCGCCCTGTGAAGCTCTTCGTTAAGCAGTTGTCAGATTCTATAGCGTTACGTAGACGTTCTTTTTCGAATGGCTGAAGTGCACTTTCTGCCGACCCCAGGAACATACTGCCCAATTGAAATGCTTGCGCACCGAGATCGTATGCCGCTTGGATAGTATGTACATTATATAAACCACCGGCATAGATGAGTGGCAGGTTCACCGCATCATAAACTTGCGCAAGCAAGGATAGACCACCGATCTGGGGGAGTGGTCCTTCCAGGAACGTTCCGCGGTGACCGCCCGCTTCAATACCCTGTACACAAATCGCATCTATACCAGCAGCTTCCAATACTTTTGCTTCAGCGACCGAAGTGCAGGTGCCAATTAAGAACACACCGCTCTCTTTCAACCGCGTAACAGTTGCGGGATCGAGGTTGCCAAAAGTAAAACTAACAATAGGACAGCCCTCTTCGAGGATGATATCAATCTGATCCTGGTAGTTGGTCAAAGAAATAGTATCAATATCCGGTAAAGACACTTCCAAACCATGCTTTCGTGCTAAATCTTGCACAAATAAACGGGTTTTATTGTAGCTTGTTCGTAGTTCGTTAGATAATCCGGGAATAGAATGCGCAAAGAAATTTACCGCAAAGGGTTTCTCCGTTAAGGTCTTGGTTTGACGAATCAAATCCCGACATACTACGGCAGGTAAGTCTCCTAAGGCAAGTGACCCTAGTGCTCCAGCCGCCGATGCAGCAGCAACCATAGCAGGGGTCGTAACACCTAACATAGGCGCCTGCACAATTGGTGTGTCTACACCAAGCATCTGGGTCAGGTTATTTTTTAATAACACCATACTTCAAAGTTTGTAGATTAGGGGCTAAATAAAGCTACCATAAACTTATCAAAAAAACGTTGATAGCTTCGGTATAAAGATAAGTAGCCCAACGATAAAAGCCGTTATTGCACTTAGTAATACAGCCGCCGCGGCAAGATCCTTAACCTTTTTTAATAGAGGTTGTCTTTCTTCGCTAACAAAGTCGACTAGGGCTTCCAAAGCACTATTGAATAATTCGCAAATGAAAACGAGCCCCATACAGAAAATAACAGCTATCCATTCATAGCGATTCAAACCGAAGGAGAACCCTAAAATAGTGGTCAAGACGGCAATTGAAAAGTGAATCCTACTATTATGCTCTTCCCGAAGCATTATGCGTAAACCATTCCAGGCATAACGAAAGCTTTTTAAACGCTTACTAAATGAAAACTTGTCATTATCCATACGGTGCGGTTTATTAGAAAAACAAACATCGTGTAAATTTATTGACTTTAATAAAAAAGCAGGAAATAATCTTTTTTACACCTCATTTCTAAAATGTTATCAAATACTTTTTTATGCATTTTTATGAAAGATTTTTCATAAGTTTGAGTATAAAACCACCAATAAACGTAAATATCTATGAATAAATACTTGCTAGTCCTTTTAATATGCTGTTTTATGCATGGTTTGACCCACGGTCAAATCAAGTATATGAATGATCATATTAAGACGGGTGCTGAACAGACAGAAAAGTACCTGCCCTTATTGAAAAACAAACGTGTCGCCATTGTTGCCAACCAAACAGCGATTATCGGTAAGAGCCATTTAGTGGATAGCCTCCAGAAGCGTGGCGTACAGATTGTGAAAGTCTTTGGCCCGGAGCATGGGTTTCGTGGGAACGCCAGCAACGGCACTGAAGTAGGGGATGAGGTTGATAAGGTGACAGGAATCCCTATTATTTCTTTGTATGGCAGTAAAAGGAAACCAAGTCAGAAAGACCTAGCTGATGTGGATATCCTCATCTTTGACATACAAGATGTTGGTTGTCGTTTTTATACGAATATAAATACCCTACGCGATGTTATGGAGGCTTGTGCTGAATATGGAAAAGAAATGTTGATACTGGATCGTCCTAACCCGAACGGTTACTTTATTGATGGTCCTATTTTGGACATGAAATACAGCTCCGGTATTGGTCAGTTTCCGATACCCATTACTCATGGATTGACGGTGGGGGAATTTGCACAAATGGTTAACGGAGAGCGTTGGTATAAAGGGGCAAACCGTTGTAAACTTCAAATCATAAAAAATGCAAACTATACGCATGATATGTTCTACAGACTTCCGGTTCCACCGTCGCCTAATCTGAATACGCCAGAAAGTATTCTATTATATCCTTCTACCTGTCTATTTGAAGGGGTAGCTTTAAACCATGGTCGTGGGACCGACTATCCATTTACACGGGTTGGTGGACCGATGCTCAAAGGTATTTACACCTTTTCGTACGTGCCTAGGAGTATACCAGGCAAGAGTGAAAGACCGTTGTTCAAAGGAGAGACATGTTACGGCATGGACTTGCGCTATTATCCACTAGACAAGCTGGTAAAGGAGAAAAAGATCAACTTGACTTGGATGATTGAATTATATAAAAATCATCCTGACAAAGATAAATTCTTTGATCGTACCTTAAGCGACCAGATAGGTAATATTGACTTCCTTGCAGGTGTTGCCGAATTTAAAGAACAGATCAAACAAGGTCTTACTGAAGCGCAAATACGTAAATCTTGGGAGCCCGGGCTTGAAAAATACAAAATTATGCGCAAAAAATATCTATTGTATCCGTAGCTAATATCCCCTTGAATTTGTGTTAATTAATTAGAAAAAAATTAACACAAATTCAATATCCATTCCTTACATTTGACGTTTCCATTTAACTTTTCTATGGCAGACGTGATACAGACATCAAAATTTACAGGGTACGAGAAGATTGTTATTCTCCTCTTGGCCCTTACGCAATTTACGGTGGTATTGGATTTTATGGTGATGTCACCCTTAGGTGATTTGCTTGTTTCATCCATGAACATCACAGCTTCTTCTTTTGGAAATGTCGTATCGGCATACGCATATAGTGCAGGTATTTCTGGACTATTGACAGCCGGTTTTGCCGACAAGTTTGACCGTAAGAAACTCCTTATTTTCTTTTATGTAGGATTTGTCATCGGAACTATCTGTTGCGGTATTGTGGATTCCTATACTGGAATTGTTGTTGCTCGTATAGTGACCGGTTTATTTGGAGGTGTAATGGGGTCTATATCAATGGCGATTATTACTGATATTTTTCCCTTAGAGAAGCGAGGTCGCGTGATGGGGTTTGTGCAGATGGGGTTTGGAGCAAGTCAAGTATTGGGTATACCTATTGGTTTGTATATTGCTAATCATATGGGCTGGGAAGCACCTTTTTTGTTTATCGCAGGCTTTTCGATCTTAATTCTTCTCGCTATTATTTTTGTTTTGAAGCCCGTGCAATACCATTTGCATATCAAGCGGGAGCATAATGCGTTAATCCATTTACTGCAGACCGTTAAGAACCCGAACTATCAGCGCGCGTTCTTAACCACGTCACTATTATCTTTAGGTGGCTTTATGATGATGCCATATGCTACTATTTTTGCCGTACACAATTTAGAAGTTACGAGTGAGCAATTACCTATTTTATTCATGGTATCAGGTTTGGTCTCCTTGTTACTTATGCCGTTTGTAGGTCGTTTGAGTGACAAAATAGATAAATTTAAACTATTCTCATTAGGTAGTATTTGGTTGGTTGTTTTTTGTATCCTGTATACGAATATGGCCGGACTTCCATTTGGTATAGTACTGGTGCTAAATACCTGCATTACCATTGGAATCTTGTGTCGTATGGTTCCTTCTATGGCTTTGATGTCTGCTGTTCCAGATAATCAGGACCGTGGCGCCTTTATGAGTATCCAGTCCTCCATCCAGCAGATTGCAGGTGGGATTGCGGCAACCATTGCAGGACTTATTGTTTTTCAACAAACACCGATGTCACCACTACAGCACTATGATATTGTTGGTTATGTCGTAGGTTTGTTTGTTTTCGTTTCGTTATTCCTGATGCAAAGGGTCGATCGGTATGTTAAAAGCAAACCGTTGAAGCGGACGAACTAATGGCGTTCCTTTAATGATTATAAGGTTGTTTAGCTAAACAATCCAACGACTCGATTGTTATTCTCTTTGGCAGCATAAATCCATAAATTTAAAGTAAATGAATATGCAAAAGGAGATTAGACTTTACATGTTTCAGACAGGTGTTCTGCAATGTAAAGAGAATAACATCAAAATGAATGCATCGCAGGAGCCTTATGAAATTCCTGTTCCTTGGTACCTGATCACACATCCGAAAGGCCATATTATTATTGATGGCGGAAATGCTGTTGAATGTGCCACAGATCCGAAGGGATACTGGGAAGGTATTACGTCGGTGTATTGGCCGGTCATGACTAAAGAAGAAGGCTGTGTACACACCATTGAAGCTTTAGGGCTAGATGTGAACGATATCAAACTAGTTCTTCAATCTCATTTGCACTTAGATCATACAGGCGCCGTTGGACGTTTTCCTAATGCAACACATCTTGTGCAACGCAAAGAATATGAATATGCCTTTACCCCCGATTGGTTTGCTGCCGGTGGTTATATCCGGAAAGACTTTGATCGACCAAACCTGAAATGGCAGTTTTTAGAGCTAGACTACAACGATGTTTACGATGTGTATGGTGATGGTGTAATCCGGATGATACCCACGCCGGGACATTCTCCGGGGCATTGTAGCTTCTTGATAACCTTACCAAATTCAGGCAGTATTTTATTGGCCATTGATGCGGCATATACCACAGACCATTGGGATGAAAAGGCACTCCCAGGCTTTCTAGCTTCTACTGTAGATGCGGTACGCTCGGTCAAGAAGTTGCATCAAATTGCGGATAAGTATGATGCCATGGTAGTGACGGGCCATGACCCCGCAAAATGGTCCACTTTTAAGAAAGCACCGGAGTTCTTTTACGATTAATAAACGGACATATGAAAACGAAAGCAGCTGTTTTGCGGCAGTCGGGCGGGCATGAACGTCCGTATACTGTTTCTAAGCCATTAACGATTGAGGAGGTCACGCTTGATAAGCCAGGAAAATACGAAGTAATTGTTCAGATTAAAGCCGCAGGGCTTTGCCATTCAGATCTTTCTGTCATCGACGGAAACAGGCCGCGTCCAATGCCTATGGTTTTGGGGCACGAAGCAGCCGGAATTGTCGTTGCCTTAGGCGAGGGCGTCACAACATTCAATAAAGGTGATCATGTCGTTTTTGCATTTTTACCGTCTTGCGGCCATTGCGAATACTGTATGTCCGGACGCGCGGCGCTATGTAATCCAGGGGCAAAAGCAAATAATGAAGGCGTACTGCTTAATGGCGGGCGTAAAATAAAAAACCATAACGGTGATGTATACCATCATCATCTTGGTGTTTCTGGTTTTGCAGAATATGCGGTAGCATCCATCTACTCACTTGTTAAGATAGATAAAGCGTATCCGTTTGAGATTGCAGCCCTTTTTGGTTGTGCCGTTATGACGGGAGTTGGAGCTGTTGTACATACGGCTCAAGTACATATGGGAGAGAGTGTGTTGGTGGTTGGCTTGGGAGGCGTCGGGCTATCGGCGATTCTGGGTGCCAAAGCGGCGGGAGCATCCCAAATTATTGCGGCTGATGTAAGTGAGGCCAAGCTACATGTCGCCAAACAATATGGTGCGACACATGTGGTTAATTCGAGTCAAGAACATGCATTGGATCAAGTAAAACAAGTGATTACGCCTTCTGGCGTTGATAAATCAGTTGAATTTGCAGGAGCGATGCCCGCCCTAGACTTTGCCTTCCATGCGACCAAGAAAGGTGGTGTTACTGTAACCGGAGCATTACCACATCCTGATGCAAGATTGAGCTTAAATCCATTAATTCTTGTCGGCCAAGAAAAGACACTAAAGGGATGTTACCTCGGAAGTTGTGTGCCCAGTATTGATATACCAAATTTCTTGGCACTATACAAAAAAGGAGACCTTCCAGTGGACCTCCTAATTACGCATCGATTGAAGTTAGATGAAATAAATGAAGGGTTCGAGCGCTTGGCAAATGGTGATGCTATCCGTCAAGTGATTATCTTTGATTAATAATAAATGTGAAAATGAATAATTATAAAGACCTCCTTTTTGAAGAGTCGTTTGTGGATGGCAAATGGCAACATGAAGGGCAAGAGCGTATAGAAGTTAAAAATCCCGTAGATCTTTCTGTTATAGGTAAGGTCTATGATGAGGGGCGTCCTTTCGTTGCAAAGGCTATTGATGCAGCTCACCGCGCTTTCCCCGCTTGGAAAGCCAAGTCCGCGAAGGAGCGTAGCGCAATATTATTGGCCTGGTACAGTCTTATTCAGGAAAATAAGGAAGCTATAGCAACTATTATGACACTCGAGAGTGGGAAACCATTGGGAGAAAGTCGAGGGGAGATTGATTATGGAGCGGGATACATCCAATGGTTTGCCGAGGAAGCAAAACGCAACTATGGAGATGTGATTCCCGGCTTTACGGCTGACAAACGTATTATGGCACTAAAAGAGCCTGTCGGTGTAGTAGGGGCTATTACGCCCTGGAATTTCCCTTTAGCCATGATTACCCGTAAGATCGCGCCCGCTTTAGCCGTAGGCTGCACCGTGGTTGTTCGACCAAGTGAGTCTACGCCCTTAACGGCTTTAGCGATAAATTATCTGGCACATCAGGCGGGCTTTCCTCCAGGTGTAATTAATACGGTAGTGGGTTCCAATGCTTCTGAGCTTGGGAAAGAATTGTGTGAAAGCAAGAAAGTTTCGAAGATATCTTTTACAGGTTCTACTCGTGTGGGACAAGTATTGATGGCACAATGTGCCCCAACCTTAAAGAAAATGAGTTTGGAGCTGGGGGGCAATGCGCCATTTATTGTATTTGATGACGCGGATATCGATTTGGCTGTAAAGGGCGCTATTGCGGGTAAGTTTCGCTTCGGGGGACAGACCTGTGTCTGTGTAAACCGAATACTGGTTCAGGCAGGTATTTATGACGCTTTCGCAGAGCGTTTTGTTAAAGCAGTACATGCGCTGAAAATGGGAAATGGTTTAGCTGAAGATGTTTCTATCGGTCCTTTAATAAACCAGAATGCAGTGAAAAGAATGGGGGATATGTTGGCAGATGCCGTTGCAAAAGGTGGTATAGTAGCAACTGGTGGACATGCTAAGGCGCCTTTATTTTTTGAACCCACAGTGCTTCTAAATGCAACCTCCGACATGGATTTTGCACAAAATGAAATCTTTGGCCCTATTGCGCCGCTGTATAAGTTTGAAACCGAAGAAGAAGCCATCCAGATGGCGAACGATACAATTTACGGATTGGCCAGCTATTTCTACACCAATGATTTAAATAGGTCTTGGCGTGTACGCGAACAATTAGAGTATGGCATCGTGGGTATTAATGAAGGCTTGGTTTCTTCAGAAGTGGTCCCGTTTGGAGGTGTTAAGTATTCTGGACAAGGAAGAGAAGGGTCTAAGTATGGGTTGGATAGCTATATCGATATCAAATACGTTTGTGTCGGTAATGTACGCTAAGTTTCACTAAAGCATTTGACAAAGTCTGAATTAGGGAGTTTGTCAAATTGCTTCTTATAATTTGCGGAAAAATGACCTGGCTTCGAGTATCCCACGACATAGCTCACCGCATTTATACTTTCATATTTCCCACTTTCCAATAGTTTCTTTGCTAGCAATAGTTTCTCTTGTATAAAGAAGTTATTGGGTGAGTTTTTTAGTATCTTTTTAAAGATCTTTTTATACTTCGAGGCTGACATTCCAGCCATATCTGCTAAATAATCGATTCCAGGAAAAGGTTCGAGTAGCCTATCAAGGAGGTACTTTTGTGACGCCATAATCATATGTACTTCCGTTGCGGAGAGCCGACCTAATTCAGGTTCTTCTTCCGACATTTTCTCTATGAGGTAACCAAATGCTTGTAATGCTGTACCCTGCGCCTTAAAAACAAAGGTAGCATCTGCAAAAGAGCAATCTCGCAAGTTCAATAGCGCAATTTTGGTACGACTATCCATATGAGTATAAAAGAAAATTGTATTTTTTCGCGTGTCAAAAGCTTTTTCAGCTTTGGAAAGGGGTAGTTTACCCGCTAAATAGTGTTTTAATAGTTCTTTAGATATCAATAACCTAAAGGAGTACATTCGCTGTCCAATTGGAGCAATATACGTACTCTCTAGGCTTCCATCAACGATGCCCATTCCCAATTGTGCTTGGTATCCGACCTGATGTTGCTCTCCATTGACGTGATGGATACTCAACTCTTCACTCAAATCATAATAAGCAATGCAATAGTCTTCCGAACTTGCATATTTAGTAAGGATATATTGTTCCCGGAAGGTAAAATCCACAATGAGTAGCATTAGGCCGGGTAATACTTCGAGATAGAAAGAACAGCCATCTCCGATCTCTTTAGGAAAAATCAAATAATGGTCGTTAAATGAAACCGCGCCTAAAGCATCCTTAAAATCTTGTTGCCAATCGATTGCTATCCCCATGCGGTGTTTGATGATCTTAGCTTTCATGTCTCTTTAGATTATAAAAGGTTACTATACTCTTTTGGCAATATCCCAAATCTATTTTTAAATAAGGATGTTAGGTGTGACGGATCAGCGAAATGTAGTCTATGGGCCACCTCTGCTATGGTGTACTGTGGATCTTCGAGCAGCTCACGAGCAAGAGTTAGCTTATTATCCATAAAAAAGGAACTCGGAGACATGCCTGTTACCTTCAGGTAAAGACGTTTAAATTTAGTCTCTGACATGTTTGCATCTTTAGCGAGAACACTGATACCCGGAAAGGGATTTTCTAATTGTTCGAGTAGGTAAGATTGAGCAGCCAATATGGCTTTGATATCTGTATTATCGACTTTCTGAATAAGGACATCTCGATTCAATCCCTGATCGATACAGCTTGCCAATAGAAAATAGACACTAGCCTGTAAAAAAACATCAAAGGAAATAGCGTTGGGATCTCGTCGCTGCAGGTCATGGATCACCTGCCAGGCGTGGTTGTCCATACGATCATACCGTACAATTGTATTATACGCATCATCAAATAGGTGATCTAATACATCTGTAAAAATATGAGAACGCGTTAGGTATTCTTTCAAAAAGCTTTTCCGAACGAACAAACTTAAGTTAAAGGTCTTGGTGCCTGCTTTGACCGAGTAGTCAACATCAAGAGCACTATCCAGGATTGCCAAATTAAACTTCCATCTCCCCATGGGACGTGCCGTTTCACCTAAAATGTGTAAAGATTCACCTTCATTTAAGTTAAAATAAATACCCACAAAATCATGGTTACGATTTCTTAGCTTGTAACAGACATCCTGTTGATAGGTCATGTCGGCCAGCATTACCGTAATATGGGGACTCACGGAGGTGACATAATGACTACCCGTATAAACCTCTCTCGGTACGATAAAACGACCGTTCACAACCTCTCCATCCAGTTGCTGAACCATATGGTCTACCCAGTCGGTCTCCACGCCAAATGAATGCGTTATTTCTTTCATCTTAGTTGACAGTTAAATCATTCTGAAAACAGGTATTACCAGACTTTTGTTCAGGCAACTTAATACTTTTTTTTGGGAAGAAATGATTTTGATCCTTAGCTTATAGTATAAAGTCTGTTGTTGGCCTTTTACTACCTGTTTGCACACTACTTTTGTAACGTAAATAATGCACAAATTGATACAAACGAATAATAACAATGAAAATTAAAAGCATCAGAAAACTCGTTACCAATATCGTAACAGCGCTTGAGCGTTAATTTGTTGCAGTAAAATCTTAACATTTTTCAGCTGTTTTAGTACGTTCATAACTAACAATCCCTTTACTAAAACAAGAAACCTCCATCTATACGCTATATGTAAAGATGGAGGTTTATATTTTACGTCAATTAAGTCAAGTTTTACCCCGCTTCGTTACGGCTGAAAAGTGTAGTCCCCATACTGGCTAATACGACACAGGCAATCGAAGTCCATTGCAAGGGTGTAAGTTGCTCTTGTAAGAAGATCAAGCCCGAGAAAGCAGCAAAAGCAGGATGTAAACTCGTTAAGACGCTAAAAGTTTTTGCCGGAATATTTTTTAATGCCACAAAATCCAGGGTAAAGGGGAGGGCACTGGAAAGGATCGCGATTCCAAGACCTTGAAGAAGTATAATGGGGGTTACATGAAAAATGGCGCCATCCCATAATGCAAAGGGGAAAATAATAGCCGCTGCAACCAACATACCTGTTGTCACAGCATCTCTGCCTTTCATTACTTTGGATATTTTACCACCTATTATAATATAGAGAGCCCAAAACGCGCCCGCTAAGAATGCTAAAAACAAGCCCAATAAGTCAAGGTGATCGTTTTGCCACGGTACAATCAGTAGGATCCCGAGGCAGGCGAGCATAGCCCATAGAACATCAAGCCACTTGCGAGATAGGGCTAGTGCGAGGAATAAAGGGCCCACAAACTCAATTGTTACGCCGAGTCCAAGGGGAATTCGTTGGATTGCCATGTAGAAAATAAGATTCATCGCTGCGATACCAAGACCATACAAAAAGCAATAAAGCCATTGCTTGCGTGTAAACTGACTTAATTTTGGACGATTGATCAATGTTAAAATAATGGCTGATATACCGATACGTAAAGCGCTGGTTGCCACAGCCCCAACTACCGGAAACATTCGCTTAGCGATAGATGCTCCACCTTGAACACAGATCATAGATAGCAGCGCCGCAGGAACTGCCATTTTAGTTTTTTTCATACTTAACTTCCCACAAAAAACGTCCTGGGTTGGGGATTCCGACAGAGGGCATTTTTGAAGGTGCAAAATTACATATTTAATACCGCTCACCGCAATATTTTTTTCTAGCCATCTACTTTTTAGATCTCTTTCAGCTCACGTTAATATAACCTTGTATAAAAATGTGTCTTATTTCACTTTCTTTCTACCTTATTGTGGTTCGAAGTAGAAATAAAATACCGCTACTTTGTCGTATAGATTATTCGTAATCCATACTAAATCTTGTCTTAATACCTGTCAAAGGTGCATCTCTGTAGGGTGCACCTTTTTCGTCTACTAAGACTAAAAATTAATATTTTCATAATAGAAATTACAGTAGCTTTGTAGCTTACTCGTTTATTGAACTATTATGAAAAGGAAAAATACCCGTTGGCTTGTGCTAACCGTGTGTGGTTTGTTTTTGGCAGTAAATGGTGCGCAGGCACAATTCGGAGATCTGCTAAACAAAGCTAGTAAAGCCGTTACCTCAAAAGCAGCGAAATCTTTTGGCGTAGACAAGTTGTTAAAAGAGCCGGAAGCAATTTCTACGAGCTTCGAAGATGTGAATAGAAAAGGGGAGGAACGTCCTTCATTTCATAATGACGCGACCTATAAACCGTTGGACCAGCTGACAAAAAATGGTGCAGATGGATTTGTCTTGGCTGCTGGACATTTTGAAATGACGGCAAAAAGCTACTGTCTTAAGGCGGGAACATACGCGCCTTCTTCCGGGGATGGGTATATGTACGCGCCAACAGAAGGAAAAAAGAAGGATATTGTAATTGCAATCTTAAAAAGTGCAGAAAAACATCCGGAAGTAGAGCAAACGGATATACAGATGCTCTTATGGACCATTATTGCGCGTACTAAATTTATTGATTATTCGGGACCTGTGAAGGAGACGGCATTAAAATTATTAACGCCACAACAAATTTTGCAACTTGAAAATGGTGCGTTGGGTATTCTTCCTTTTGATATTGTGGAAAAAGCAAAAGGTGAAATGCCGGCTTTCATGCGTACTATTTTTGAAGCAGAGAATAATATCAGACAACTCGTGTCTTCGGGCAACTACTCTTATGCTGAGTTTGAGCAGTACGCTATTTTAGCGGGGATGGCAGAAGTACGGAGTGATGTGCCTAGTGGAGTATGGACGTTACATCCCGATGGTTACTATGTGCGTTACTTTCCAAGCGGATTTTCTCGGACAAAAGTTCAGGTATATGTTCCGGAAGAATTGATCGCCACGAAGGGAAATAAACCGCTTGTTTATGATGCTACGAATGATGTAGCATGCCCTGCAAATACAGGATCACAGCGATTGGCTATTACCAATGAAAAAGCTGAATAAAAAAAAGAGGCGCTAATAGGTAGCGCCTCTTTTTTTTTATTTATTCAAGAATACAAACTGGCCGTCAAAGACATCCAGTTTAATATGGGCATCTCGTGATACTTTTCCAGAAAGGATTTCCTTGGAAAGCTCATTTAAGATACGCTTCTGAATCACACGTTTTAAAGGACGTGCTCCATACACCGGATCGTAGCCCAATTGTGCCAACCAGTCTAATGCTTCATCACTCGCTTCAATCTGGATATTCTGTTCAGCGAGCTGTTGCTGCACATGCTTAAACTGCATTTTAACAATGTCACCAATCTCATGGCGACTTAATGGGGTGAACATAATCACTTCATCAATCCTGTTCAAGAACTCCGGACGGATCGATTTCTGTAATAGATCGAATACTTCATCCTTTGTTTTGGCTACAACTTCATCGTGGTTGGCTTCCGTTAAATGCGAGAAGTTTTCCTGGATGATATGTGACCCCGTATTCGACGTCATGATAATAATGGTGTTCTTAAAGTTCACAACGCGACCTTTATTATCTGTTAAATGTCCATCGTCCAATACCTGTAACAAGATATTGAAAACATCCGGATGCGCCTTTTCAATTTCATCGAGTAAAACCACCGAATAGGGTCTCCGCCGTACCGCCTCTGTGAGTTGTCCACCTTCATCATATCCAACATATCCTGGAGGGGCACCAATCAAGCGGGAGACTGCGTGGCGCTCCTGGTATTCAGACATATCAATACGCACTAAAGCGTGCTCATCATCGAATAAGAATTCGGCTAAGGCTTTCGCAAGTTCGGTCTTACCAACTCCCGTTGTCCCCAAGAAGATAAAGGACCCTATTGGACGTTTCGCATCACTCAGTCCTGCACGAGAACGTCGGATCGCATCCGAAATCGCTTCGATCGCCTCATTTTGGCCCGCAACACGTTTATGTAGCTCATCTTCCAGATGCAGTAGCTTTTCGCGTTCCGATTGCACCATCTTGCTCACGGGGATACCTGTCCATTTGGATACCACATCAGCAATATCATCGGAGGTAACCTCTTCCTTGAGCATACGGCTGCTATCTTGTTTTTCTTCCAACTCTGCTTTTAGCTTCTCTACAGTATCTTGTGCTTCTTTTATCTTTCCATAGCGCAGCTCGGCCACTTTACCGTAATCACCCGCACGTTCCGCTTGGTCGGCTTCCAACTTATAGTTTTCAATATTTTGGATCTCTTGGTTTACACGATCTACCAAAGATTTCTCCGACTGCCAAGCTGCTTTTAAAGAGTCGCGTTCGCTCGATAAGTTTGCAATAGTCTCAGATAGCTCACTGACTTTCTTTTCGTCGTTCTCACGCTTGATCGCTTCGCGTTCAATTTCTAACTGCATAATTCGTCGGTCCAGTTCATCAACAGATTCTGGGACAGAATCCATTTCCAAACGGAGTTTAGACGCAGCCTCATCAATTAAGTCAATCGCCTTATCCGGAAGAAAACGATCGGTAATATAACGTTGTGATAACTCTACAGCTGCAATAATAGACTCATCGAGAATACGCACTTTGTGATGTGTTTCATAACGCTCTTTCAGACCCCGGAGAATGGATATCGCATCTTGCGTATCAGGCTCTTCCACCATTACCTTTTGGAAGCGGCGTTCGAGCGCCTTATCTTTTTCGAAGTACTTTTGGTATTCATTCAACGTTGTGGCACCGATAGCACGCAATTCTCCACGCGCCAAAGCAGGCTTTAGTATGTTCGCTGCGTCCATAGCGCCCTCGCCGCCTCCGGCACCCACCAGGGTGTGGATCTCATCAATAAATAGAATGATCTCCCCATCACTGTCCGCAACCTCCTTGACGACCGCTTTTAGACGTTCCTCAAATTCGCCTTTATATTTTGCTCCCGCAATTAGCGCCCCCATATCAAGCGAAAACACAGTTTTACTCTTTAGGTTTTCTGGCGCATCACCCTTTATTATACGGTGCGCGATGCCTTCGGCAATCGCCGTTTTACCAACACCTGGCTCACCTACTAGGATAGGGTTGTTCTTGGTGCGGCGTGATAAGATCTGCATCACGCGGCGGATTTCTTCATCCCGACCAATAACCGGATCAAGCTTGCCTGACTCCGCAAATTCATTGAGGTTACGCGCGTATTTGCCAAGGGCATTATACGTCGCTTCTGCATTCTGATCCGTTACGCGGTTGTTACCACGAAGTTCCTTGATCGCTGCTTTAAGATGCTTCTCCGTAACGCCTTGATCTTTTAGCAACTGCGCTGTTTTGTCGCCTCCCGAAAGTAAAGCCAAAAGCAAGTGCTCAATGGAGATAAACTCGTCGTTGAATTCCTTGAGATAGCTTTGTGCTTTTTGCAGTACTGAACTCGTCGCATTGCTTAGATATACATTGCTGCCGCTGACTTTTGGTAAGGACTGAATTTGCACATCATTTTCTGCTTTGATAAAGTTTAAGTTTGCATTCAGTTTTTTTAGTAAGTGACTGATAATATTGTCATCTACCTCTAGTAATGCTTTTAATATATGTGCAGGTTCGATCGCTTGCTGTTGATTTCCAGCCGCAATCTCCGAGGCTTTCTGAATAGCCTCTTGTGCTTTTATGGTATAATTATTAAAATTCATATTATGTTTTTCGTTATAGTTTTGTTCTTGAATACGCTAGCTATATAACAATTAAAATACCTTTTTGATTTTTTTATTGATAATCGGAATTTTTGACAGTTAAGATGTAGGTTATGAAGACATTTTGACATTTTTTGTGTACAATGAATAACGCTGAAGTGTTAGCCACAACCTAGCTAAATTCGACGGATCCTTTGGGTAGGTAACGTACTATATGTAGTGTAGGAGGGGTAAACTGCTCACTATGGGTATATGATTACCTTTTGAGATATCGAAAAATAAATCACACATTGATGGGTTGCTATTTTTTTTCTTTGATTGTCAAATGATTACTACTTAGGAATCGAAAAAACAAGAAATGGGTTTGGAATTTAACGTTCGGATACTGATATTTGCATCATCAAACGGGGAATACTCGTGAGAAAAGCCTCCTTAGCTCAGCTGGTAGAGCAACTGACTTGTAATCAGTAGGTCATTGGTTCGATTCCGATAGGAGGCTCAACAAAAAAACGGTTCTTAATATAAGAACCGTTTTTTTGTTTTAGATAGATCCTGATTTCTTTGTTGGCTCGATCTTTTCAGCAAAAGATTTATATTTAGGTAAAAAAAATGCTAACGAACGTAATTCCTAAATTACCAATGCGGAACATAACCGCTACAAAAGAATTTTATATTAATAAACTGGGGTTCAGTGAAATTTCAGATTACGGAGACTATTTGTTGATAGGTAAAGATAATATTGAACTCCATTTTTTCACCTTTAAAGAACTTGATCCAAAAGCAAATTATGGACAAGTGTATATCAGAACAAGCGATATCGACACACTTTATGAAACGCTCTTGTTTAATAAAGTCTCGATTCATCCAAACGGACAATTAGCAATTAAACCTTGGGGGCAAAAAGAGTTTTCGTTACTTGATCCTGATAGCAATTTGCTAACCTTTGGTCAAGAGTGGTAATACTATCCATAAAATAGAAATTCTGTACAAAACAAACATACTTTGAACAAGATCTAGAGCGCCTTATCGGTTGACAAATTAACCTGGAATACGACACATGAACTAAATAAGCGGCTTATCTTTATAAGCCGCTTTTAGTAATATGCGCTACGAGTAGATAACCGAGTAACCAACATGGCCCAAAACCACCTTGAGAATATGGGTTTATCCTAAACGTGGGGATGTTTGGACTAGCAGAGCTAGTCGTCCAATTAAATACATTATAGTCGTTTTGATAAAGGTCGTAAAACACTATACCGGCAATTGCCAAACAAGATAGATACAGAACTAGTACTAAAAGTTTTCGGGTCTGCTCATATAAAGCTCGCTGCTTGCCCTTGTCACTTTTGACTGTTCCAATAGACCGTTTCAAACATAAGCCCGATGAATTGTGACTCTTTGCGTTCGAAGGCATGATATCTTGCTATCTCGTCGTATAACCTCCATTGGCAAAAATTGTCTGTCCTGTAATCCACCAACCATCGGTTACAAGGAATTCAACAAGAGGCGCAATATCCCTGATGTCGGTCAAGCCACCAAGATCGGACGCCTGTTTGTGATAAGCCACCGCCTCATCGCTTTCCTGCCCATAGAAGAAAGGAGTGTCCATTGGTCCTGGCGCAACCGCCGTCACTGAAATACCACGTGGACCAAATTCTTTAGATGCGGCTCTGGTAAAGTGTTCTACCGGGGCTTTGGATCCGGCATAAGTAGCGTAATAGCCTGTGAACGCCGCCAGCAAGGAGGTTACAATCGTGTTAATCTTACCATTGTTGTTTAGTTTCTTTCCAGCTTCCTGAATAAAGAAGTAGGCTACTTTAGCATTAATATCAGTCATGCTATCGTATTCTTCTTCAGAGGTGTCGGCGAATGGTTTTTTTAATACTTTACCTACCGTATTGATGGCGATATCGATTCCTCCAAATCTGTCAATTGCTGCATCAAAGAATTTAGTGATGTTTTTTACATGGGTGAGATCTGCTTGGAAGAGAAAGGCTTCTCCACCTGTTTGCAGAATATCTGCCAGTGTTTTTTCAGCCTCATCTTTTGTACTCTCACTGTTGTAGTGGATCGCTACTTTTGCTCCCTTAGCGGCAAAATTGCGACTCAATAAACCTCCCAGATTTTTCGCACCGCCTGCAATTAATACTACTTTTCCATTTAAATC
This sequence comes from Sphingobacterium psychroaquaticum, assembly GCF_004421025.1. NCBI lineage: Bacteria > Pseudomonadati > Bacteroidota > Sphingobacteriia > Sphingobacteriales > Sphingobacteriaceae > Sphingobacterium > Sphingobacterium psychroaquaticum. Next base: position 2,320,691 of record NZ_CP038029.1, read on the forward strand.
GTTTCTTGTCATATCCTTTTGTTTTAACTGGTTACATTAGGTAACACACAAAGATGACAAGTCGGGAATTATAAATCGTGGTGAACTTTTCGGAACTTTTACTTTTTCAGGTTTCTAAACTGTCCTGGGGTTTGCCCAGTAAATTTCTTAAAGAATTTTGAAAAATTAGAGGGATCGTAAGTGAGTATCTTTGCGATTTCAGAGATGGATTTGTCTGTTTCAGATAACATCTTTTTTGCCGCTTCAATTATTTTGGAATCATAAAAATGACAAGGATGTCGCCCCATTTCTTTTTGAATGGTATCGGTAAGATGCTTATGGGAGACAAAAAGCTCGCTCGCTATCTGATTAATTTCCTTGAATTCGTCTACACGACCTGACACAACATCGTCAATATGTTTATCAAGAAATTGGAAATAGGATTCCGTGATTTCACTTCCTCTCTTAATTTTGAATTGTTCCGTTGTACACATGAATCTGATTAAGTTTGTCTATGATAGAATTCTTTATTGTGTATGTCGTTTAGATAAATTGGACATTTTTTTAACACCTGCTTTCTAAGTATAAAGCTAATATATTTTTGTTGTAGTAATCATCTTTTTGCTCATTTGATGTTTGACTTTTATACATCTTCAAGACAAGAGGTTATTTAGCATTACGCTCTGTTAGCGGTAAATCCAATGATCAATTTATAGGATTCATATAAACTAATCACGGTTAATTATCGACGGCTGAAACAGCAAAATAAAGCAGTGCCAACTTTCACTTTCCTGATAAGACCCACGCGTAAAAAGAGGTAATTATCTCGTAACAACGATATTGAGAATTTGATATAACTTTTATTTTGCCGAACTTTATTTTTACCAATTATTATTTTGAAATAAAAAATGGAGGGATAGCAATATGAGTAGTTTACGAAAGCGAAAAGAAACGCATGATGTTTTTTCACCGGGCAAGCTTGGCCCAGTAACTTTACCGAACCGATTGATTAAGGCCGCCACCAGTGAGGGGCGCAGCCCGGAGGGAAAGGTAACACAAGCACTTATTGATTTTCACCGGGGTTTTATTGAAGGAGGAACGGGGATGACGACATTGGCTTTTTGTGCCATTTCCCCAGCGGGATTTGCGGCACCTGGTGAAATCTTAATGATCCGTAAAAATATTCCAGGTCTTAAGAAATTTACGCAGGCCATGCACGAGGCCGGAGGACTGGCTTCCGCGCAATTGGGGCATGCAGGGCCTGTGGCATCAAAACAAATAACGGGATCCCAACCAATAGCTCCCTCAAGATTTATTAATCCAACGAGCTTCCAGATCTGTCGACCAATCACTCGGGATGAGATGACAAAGGTTATTGAGCAGTTTGCCGAGGCGGCCGAAGTGGCTGCTGATTCTGGCTTTGATGCTATAGAATTACACTTTGGTCACCTCTATCTTGTTTCCGCCTTCTTTAGTCCTTGGATCAACAAACGCAAGGATGAGTATGGCGGTTCCATTGAAAACCGGACCCGATTTGCCAAAGAAATTCTTCTAGCGGTAAAAGAACGCATCAAAGACCGCCTTGCAATTGTTATTAAATTATCTATGGACGATGGGGTTAAAGGATCTATCTGGCTTGATGAATCTACCGAAACTGCGCGGATACTTGACGAAACAGGCGCTGTGGATGCCTTTGAACTAACGATGGGTTCTTCGGTGTATAAGCAGATGTACCTGTTTCGTGGAGAAACAGATATCGATGGAATGGCGCAAACACAAAAAGGGATTTTCCGATTGGGGGTCAAACTATTCGGACGGAGGATGTTGGGGGAGTTTCCTTATAAAGATCTGTATATGCTGGAAGCCGCAAGGCAATTTCAACCGATAGTTAAACATGCGCAATTGATTTTGCTTGGAGGAATTAACGATTATGCCCACATGGAGCAAGCGATGGAGGAAGGGGTTTCTTTCATTGCCATGGGAAGAGCGCTTTTGCGTGAGCCTAATATTTTAAATAAAATGAAGCAGGATAAACAGGGGCGGGGACTTTGTATTCATTGCAACAAGTGTATGTTCACGGTTTATGCAACAACAAACTGCGTGTTTACCAAGGAGTACGCGACCTCGTCCAAAGTGCCTGTTTGATAAGAGCTAATGAATTAAGACGTTGTTTTTTACTGTTTCATGGCGCGAGGAAAAGTATGTGACACGGATAATTATGCCTTCTATAGCGAACGATTTCAGTCTTAAAGCAGTTGTTTTTGAGCCTAATGAGCAGGTTACGCCTCGTTTTTATGCTACATTTGCTGTTTAAAAGTATACAACCATGCGAGATGATTTTGCCACAGATTACGAGAAGGAACAATTGCCTTCATTGAAAAATATATTAAAATCAGCAAAACATATCGGTTTTTCTGGAGGGAAGGTCATCTTCTATGTGATATCAGCATTCACCCTTGTAAACCTGGCCTGTATAGCTTATGCAGCTTCACGCTTTTTCATACTTGGATTTTCGTGGATAGCTCTTGGGATGCTTGCTATTACTATTGCACTGGGGATCGGTTTTAGCTTGTATGCAGTATCTATTACGTATCGTTACATCATTCTTACATCCCTAAAGAAGGTGTACGATTTAACGCTTCAGCAGCGTATATCGGTTTGTGAGGAGGTCATTAGTCGTGTAGAAGGTCTGTTCAGCAAACAGGAGGATGTACCACCCATTGCGCAGCTCAATCAGGTCATCGATTGGAGCAAAATAATCTATCATCACTATCAGAGAGTGCCGGTGTTTTTTCAATCAGGAATCACGCAATACTTGAACAGGATTCCTATTGCGAATTTTATTATCGTTCTTAAAGAAGACATACTTGAGGGTAATCAATCGATAGCAGCAGAAAAACTTCACTTTGCTGTTGATTCGTTCTTTAATGAAAATATCATAGGAGAACAAAACAATAAAAAGACGTGGGCGTTGCTCGGTGTAAATGTTGTGATACTATATACGTTTATAAATTACAGCGTGAAGGTCATTGCTACCACATGGGTGTAAGTTGTTTCTGTAATAAACCCTGTATAGGAATGACATAACTGTAATAAAAATAACTAACACAAAATGAAAACAATTATTAATCACCGCTTGAAGCATGTTGTTACTTACTTGAAGGCTATGGTTAACTGTTTTTATTAATAAACAGTATATATATTCTATTTTTCTTTCTTCCGTTTATTTTTTCACACCGGGGTTATAATGATGCACTACTGATAGTAAGGGATCCTGTTAAGTTTACTCTCAAGTATCGGGATACGAATCTCATTAAGGAAATTGTCTTTGATGGTGAGAAAAACCTTTACATTGACCAATCAGAAACGACATTGTATTATAAAGAAATTGCTTCCAGCAAAATAAAGAGGATAAAGGTTGAAAAGTTTGTCAGTACAAGGGAAAAGTAAAGATATATTCAAAACAGCTATACCTTTTGGAGTATACTAAACCAAACGACATCCATAAAAAAATCCCGATAGTGGATAACCATCGGGATTTTCATGTTTAAAAGTTCGGTTTCAGCAGATACTTATCGTAGAATCTAAAGATGTGTTCCGTAGCCTCTTCAGCGGTATCGACCAAGCGATACAATTTCAGATCTTCTTCCGAGATATAAGCATTCCCGAGCATCGTCTGTTCCACCCAATCAAAAAGCCCCTTCCAATACTCCGTACCCACAAGAACAATAGGGAAACGTGCGATTTTACCTGTTTGAATCAATGTAATAGCTTCAAAAAGCTCATCCATCGTACCAAATCCACCCGGCATCACGATATACCCCTGCGAATATTTCATGAACATCACCTTTCTGACGAAGAAGTAGTTAAATTCAAGAAGCTTATCTCTATCAATATATTTATTATGGAATTGCTCAAAAGGAAGTTCAATGTTTAGTCCAACAGACTTTCCGCCCGCTTCATATGCACCTTTATTTGCCGCTTCCATAATTCCTGGCCCACCGCCAGAAATTACACCATAGCCTTTTTCGGCTAGCAGGCGTGCAATTTCTACCGCTAGGTTATAATACTTATGATCAGTCTTCGTCCTCGCGGAGCCGAAGATCGACACACAAGGCCCAATCTTAGCCAATTTTTCGAAACCATCCACAAACTCTGACATCATCTTGAATATCTGCCAAGAGTCCTTTACTTTTATTTCTTGCCACGTTTTGTTCGCAAACGAATTTCTAATTTTATCCTCTTTCGCCATATCTTATTTTTTTAATCAATCGTAACCATTCACTGCGTCTTGTTCCTGCAAAAACTAGGAAATGTGAAACATACCAAGATATAAAAATTAATAATATTTGCGCCATACAATTCATGCATTTTATAAAAAAAATATACGTTTAGTTTGTATTTTTGTTGTCATGAATTTTTCGTCGCGACTTTTAGAACAGGCAGTAGATGAGTTTGGCCGTTTACCAGGGGTAGGGAAGAAGACTGCGCTACGATTGGTATTGCATCTACTGAAGCAACCCGATGCTGAGGTCGCTCGATTAACCGGCGCCCTAACGACATTGAAAGAACAGATCAAGTACTGCCAAGCTTGCTTTAATATGGCTGATCACGATCTGTGTGAAGTGTGTAGCAGTACCAAAAGAGACCAACAAACGATCTGTGTAGTAGAAGATACGCGGGATGTTATGGCGATAGAAAACACCAACCAGTATCAAGGTGTATACCACGTTTTAGGCGGATTAATATCACCTATGGATGGCGTTGGTCCTTCCGATTTGAAAATTGAAGCATTAGTAGATCGATTGAAAAATAATGAAATCAAAGAAGTTATTCTAGCGCTCAGTGCCACCATGGAAGGTGATACCACCATATTTTACTTATACCGTAAACTAAAAGATTTCAACATACCGATTACGACTATTGCGCGCGGTATTTCCTTTGGCGGAGAGCTCGAATATGTGGATGAAGTTACACTCGGTCGGTCTATAGCTACTCGTGTTCCATACGAACGAGAGGGGATCAAGCAACCCTAGCCACTTGTGCCTGCGCCTGCGTTCCAGATACTCCGATTACATTTTCTTTAAGATCCACGAAAATCCCATACTCGTAAAAAGTAGAACAAGTGCTGTTCCGTACCACAAAGTCTGGTACCCATAATGTTCCGCAACGTACGTACCTAGATAAGGCGAAAAGATATTCGCGGCAGCGAAAGCTAGCGAATTAAATCCCATATACGCACCTTGGGTATTGAATGTAGCGCGTGAAGCACTGATTGTCGCTGTAAAAGGCAATGTCAACATTTCTCCAGTAGAAAGAATAAACATCGCTAAATAAAGCCATGCAAGACCAAATGGCGCATTCAACATGAGATAGGATAATCCGGCAATCGCGGTGCCATAGATCATTACCTGGCGTGGTGTAAAACGACGTTCTACGCCGTGCACCAAAATCATCTCAAACAGTACAATAACAAAGCCACTAAAACCTAATAACAGACCAATAGCACCTTCGCTCATTCCACGATCCTCTTTATAGAATAGTGGTAAGGTGCTAAGCAGCTGAAAAAAAGCCATAGAAAAAAGGCAACAGAAAATATTGAAAACAATAAAGGGCGGATCGAGGTAAGCGTTTCGATCTTTCTTTTCATATTCTTTATCTTCCGGAATATTCAGCGTTTTGATTTTGTTTCGTGGAATCCGGTTTCTAAAAAAGTAAACAAATACAATAGCTGCTGCGAAAGCCGCTATTGCGTTTCCATAGAAAATCCAATCGTATGAAAAGCTAGCTAAAAAACCGCCGAGTGCCGGACCGATAGAAAAGCCTAAGTTGACCGCCATTCTATTTAGAGAATAGGCTTTGGTCAAGTTCTCCGGTTTTGCGTAACGAGCAACAGCAACCGAGTTAGCAGGTCTAAAGGTATCGGCGATCAGTGTTAATATAAAAATCATGAGCGCCAGCCCTTCAAAAGTTTTGAAGTTAGGCAACACCAGAAATAAAGGTACCACGAGAATTAAGCTAACAGCTTGTACCCTAAAGTTACCCAGTTTGTCGGTCAGCCAGCCACCAAGCCACGATCCACAGACCGAGCCTAAACCAAAGCAGCCCAATACAATTCCTACTTGAGATTTGCTGAAGTTCAACTCCGACGACATATACATACTCAAGAACGGAATAACCATAGAGCCTGTACGGTTAATCAACATAACAATGGCAAGCAACCAAGCTTCCTTCGATAAACCTTTGTACGAATTGATGTAGAGTTGAATGATTCTTTTCAAGAGACTGTCGTGTTTGTATTATGCCATAACTTGTTTATCGTAGCGTTGGTCAACAGTGTAGTTGCGCGCTAAAATTTGTTTCTTTCCTGTATTTTTATTGAGAATGACATCGAGACGCCCCAATCGGATTCCTGCAAAACCAACTTGATGGATCACCACTTCATGTCCATCTAAATCTTTTACTCGTGCTGGCTCATCCAAGAAAGTATGCGTATGCCCGCCCAAAATTATATCCACATGCCGTATTTGCGCAGCTAACTTCAAATCCGATATTTTATCATCATCATATTTATAGCCTAGATGCGATAAACAGATCACTAGATCACATTTTTTGTCCTCTTTAAGCATTTTTGCGATTCGGTTTACAACGGGTATCGGATCAAGATATTTCATCCCTTCATAACTCTTGGGGTCGACCAACCCTTCAATATCAATTCCTACGCCTGTAAGACCTATACGGATACCATTTTTATTGATAATCGTATAGTCTTTCGTCTTTCCCTCCAATAGTGTGCCACGAAAATCGTAGTTCGCCGTTAAAAAAGGAAAAGTGGCTTTATCGAGGTATTTTACCAAACCCGCAATTCCATTATCAAATTCATGATTTCCGAAAGTACCGGCTTCGTAACCTAATTTGGACATTAATTCCAACTCCAGCTTGCCTCCAAACATATTGAAATACGGCGTTCCCTGGAACATATCACCGCTATCCACTAGCAATACACTTTTCTCCTCGCTTCTAATTTTTTGAATAAGAGCGCTGCGACGTGCTACACCACCCATGCCTGCATAACGCGAGCCGTCCAGTGGGAAAGGCTCAATGCGGCTATGTACGTCGTTGGTATGAAGGATTGTCAATCTAAAATCTCCTTTCGCTGTCGCAAAAGCGGGGAGTGTCCCCACCACAGAGGCTGCCCCCAATAGGAGGGATCTTTTAATAAAACCTCTTCTATTCAATAATGAGAACTCTTCCATCAATAGTAGCTTGTATGTGTTTACCTTGTTTTGTTAATTCAGAAACATATTCCATCAGTGATTCGCGAATACGTTGTGTATAATCTTTGCGATCTAGCACTTGGTCCAAGAAATCGACATAGTCACCACCATTCGCAAGGTAATCGTAGGTCACTAATTTATAGGTTTGATTTGGATCTATAGGTTTTCCTTGTACCAAAAACTCCTTTACTTTTTTGTTTTCAATCAGTAGTTTAATGCCACTTGCAGGCTGGCCACCAGTCCGTGCCATATAATCAGCCCATCGAAGCATATCCTTACCTGATAAGGTCAATACCGTCACGGAATTTTCAAAAGGCATAATTTCGAAAATATTTCCTACCGTAATATTTCCAGCTTTCAAATCTGATCGTATGCCTCCTTTTGTCGCAAAAGAAACCTGCACGGCAGGATCCAGTTGTTGGCCTTTCCAAAGGAGAGCATCGGTAAAGAAATTACCTGCCAGACTTTCCGCCTCTCTTGTTTTTGTAAGATGCGCGTCTGAAAAACCGATCACTCGATTCATCTCGGATTCCAACTGTATTTTATACGGTGAATAATACTTAACAATGGCACTGTCGATGGAGTAGTTGGCATCAATTTGATAGTACTGAACCTTGTTTACGGTTGGTTGTAGCTGTGTTTTACAGGAAACCAGTAAAGCCGCAGAAACAAGGAATGATGCCCAGCGTATAGAACTTCCCATGTTTTTGAATTTTGAGAACAAAATTAGATAAATTTATTAGATAAGCAATGCTGCTAACAATTCCTTAAAGCAAGAAAGCGGATCCCGTAAGACCCGCTTTCTTGTTAAAATAGACCGAACATCTCGGCTTCTATCTTTTCAATTATTTTACCCAGGTCTTCGGGTTTGTTTGCAAAATCTAAATTATCCTTATCCAACACCAAAAGTTTGCCTTCGGTGTACCCACCAATCCACTTGTCATACTTATCATTCAATTTGGATAAATAATCTAGTCGAATAGCCGATTCATAATCGCGACCACGTTTCTGAATGTTATTGACGAGGGTAGGTACCGAGGCCTTTAAATAAATCAGCAAATCGGGTGGTTTAATGTAGTTTACGATCGTATGAAACATATTACTATAGTTCTCAAAATCACGCGCGCTCATCAACCCCATATCGTATAAGTTTTCTGCGAAAATATACGCATCTTCATAAATCGTACGATCCTGAATCATGTTGATTCCTTGCTGTTGCAGGTCGACAATATGTCGAAACCGACTGTTTAAAAAGAATATTTGCAAATTAAACGCCCAGCGTTTCATATCGCTATAGAAATCTTCTAGATAAGGATTATTGTCTACCGCCTCAAATTGTGGTTCAAAATTGAGGTGACGCGCAAGCATCTCCGTCAAGGTTGTTTTTCCAGCTCCAATATTACCAACAATGGCTATATGCATATACGTTTCTTCTTAAGAATCAAAAAAATACTGATAACTCCTTTAAAAACTGTGTGTTAATACAGCTTTTTTATACCGATTATTTCGCGAACTTCACGTATGGTCTTGCGTGCACTTTCGCTTGCTTTCTCTGCACCGAGACGAATAACCTTTTGGATATACTCGTCATCATTAGAAATATCCTCAATCCGAGAACGAACAGGTTCTGTAGCTAAAACCATATCCTCCGCCAATTGTTTTTTGAAATCACCGTAACGGATTTCACAATTATTGTAGAGTCCCTCAAAGTGAGCTAACGTATCTGGTGTTGACACCACCTTCATCAGATCAAACAGATTTTGAATAGCTTCCGGTTTTGGTTGGTTCATCTCTGTAGGTCCCGAATCAGAAACGGCACGCATTACTTTTTTACGTACAACATCAGCCGAGTCACTGAGGTAAACACAGCTCGCGTCACCGTTAGATTTTCCCATTTTCCCATTGCCGTCGAGACCAGGTATTTTAACTAACTTATCACTATACGAAAAAGCAAAGGCTTCTTTAAAGTATTCCACATCATACAATCGGTTAAAACGATTACCGAATGTACGTGTCATCTCCAAATGTTGCTCTTGATCTTTACCAACAGGCACTTTCGTGCCATGATGAATCAAAATATCACAAGCCATTAATACGGGATAGGTCAGAAGACCTGCATTGACATTGTCTGGACTTGCACGGACCTTGTCTTTAAACGCTGTAGCGCGCTCTAATTCACCGAGATAGGCATTCATGTTCATGTACAAGTAAAGCTCGGCTACCTCGGGTACATCTGACTGTACATATATCGTTGATTTTTCCGGGTCGATCCCTGCCGCCAGGTACTCCACTACAACTTGTCTTACCGTACGGCTTAAATCACCGGGCGTCGGGTGTGTCGTTAACGAGTGTAAATCCGCTATAAAAAAGAAGCAATTGTACTCATCTTGCATTTTTACAAAATTTCCCAATGCACCATAATAGTTACCTAAGTGTAATTTTCCGGTACTTCTAATACCGCTAACAACAGTTTCCTTCATGTCGCAAATTTAAGTATTAATTGCTAATTAAGCTAGGTATCGCCCTATAAGTTTGCTATTTTTACGTCATGAACATAAAGGTTATTTTAAGTACGCTATTTTTAGGTATAGCCTTATCAGGTGCGGTACACGCGCAGGTTAAAACACTGCTTTTTGAAGACGAATTATGTAGTTACAAAGGGTTTTATGATAGTAAAAAGTATACGGAAAGACAGCTGAAGGATACGTATACGCTTGTTACATCTTATGGCTATGTTGGTGACGAAGGCACCTTAGCAGAGATGACAGCCCGATATACGGCAGAAATTGACCGGTTAAAGAAGCTACAAATTGCAAATTCTTCCTATTTCAAGAATTTACAGCAGGATGTGCTTAACTATGTGCAACAAACATTCGCCTTGAAGAAGGTTCAAAAACAAGCTAAACAGAATCCGCAAGCATTAACAACCGCAGTTAAAAAGGGAGGAGCAGCCTATACTTATGGAATTGCACTCCAGAATGGTGGTACCGAATTGTTGGAATCTTATAAAGCCTTAACCTTGCAACAAATGAAGAATAATGCAGCGCCGGATCATTTATGGGATCAATATACCACTACTATTGCGCGAGCCGATAAATTGGAGAAAGCTTTTGCCTATGTGCTTGTTTATGGCTGGTGGAATAGTGCGAACAGGGAAGTTCATCATATTGAATATGATGGAACACAGTCCGAACAGTATCGGAAACTGTTTACAAAAATAGAAACAATAGATTGTGATGAGCCCTGATTAAGGGCTCGTCCTGTTGTCGTTATAACTTCTTAGCTTCGTTCCAGTAGACATCCATTTCTGCCAAACTCATATCTTTCAATTGTTGCCCATTTTCGGATGCTCGTTTTTCCAAATGGTTAAAGCGAAAAATGAATTTTTTATTTGTCCGTTCTAATGCATTTTCGGGGTTCAATCCCAGGTGTCTACCATAGTTAATCAAGGAAAAAAGTAAATCACCAAATTCTGCTTCAGCACGATCTTGATCTATTTCTTCTCCTTGTGTGAGGTTGAATTCATTTTTAAACTCTTCCAGTTCCTCTTCCACTTTTGCCCAAACTTCTGTCTTGTCTTCCCAATCAAAACCTACACCACGCACTTTATCTTGGATACGATAAGCTTTCACCAAGGCTGGCAATCCTTTGGGGACGCCAGATAATACGGAGCGGTTACCTTCTTTTAATTTAATCTGTTCCCAATTGCTCTTGACAACGTCCTCTGTTTCTGCTTCTACATCGCCGTAAATATGAGGGTGTCGGGTGATTAGCTTATCGCAAACAGCATTCAAACTATCGACAATATCAAATTGCTTTTGCTCCGAAGCGATCTTGGCATAAAACACCAAGTGCACCATCACATCGCCTAATTCTTTCTTTACTTCATCATAATCTTTATCCAAAATAGCATCCGTCAGCTCATAAAGTTCCTCAATACTCAATAAACGCAGCGATTCCATCGTTTGTTTACGATCCCAAGGACATTCTACGCGTAGGGTGTCAATAATTGTTACTAAACGCTCAAAGGCGCCTCCAGGTGTATGTTGTGTTTCTGGTGCTTGATGTGCCATATTACTCCGATTAATGCTACAAAACTACTATTATTATTCCGTTTAACTTACTATATTCGTTGGTATAGAAAGCTGTTCAATGGGTAAAAAATTATTTATGGTGCTCTTGGGTTGTAAGCCTCCAGGTCGCCACACCGAACAACATGACATGTATTTCGGAATCGCAGACGCGTTAAAAGATTTAGTCAATCCGATGCAAGCTTTTTGGCCCGAGGCGAAAGGAGAAATGCATGTTTATATCTGGCGACATGTGACATCCGTTATGGGGTATAATGTTAAAGTTGTACCAAAAGGCACACCCCAAAAAAACAACAAGAAGCTTTATTTTGTGAATTTGGGAGGCTATAGGGAGGATGACTTTGAAGAATATCACTACAAGCAATTGGTCGTCGCTGAGAGTACGGAAGAGGCAGCATCCCTAGCCCGAGAAACGGATTTCTATAAACAGGTGGTGACACCTCATATCGATGATCATTATGGAGTGGATGTGGATGACATATTTGAAATTATGGATATCCTTCAGCTTGACTGTAAGCAAACATATTCACTGGAAATCACAACCGAAAAGTCTGCTGGTAATGACCCCTTACATATTGGCTACCTCAAGTTCGTAGATCTACTATAAAATTTGTCCAACCTGCTTTGTAACTCGTCAGAAAAGGTTATTTTAGTCAGATGCAACTGATCCCTTATTTAGAAATGAATTACGGCTTGTCGGACCAGGTACTACAAGAAATCGATAAAGCAAGTGTAACTAAACAGCACGGAAAGAAATGTACGATTTTGGAGGCTGGTAACTATGCTAAAAATATCTTTTTCATTGAAAAAGGGCTCGTTCGATTGTTTTATTTTAAAGGTGGAAAAGCGATTACTCATTATTTTTTTAAGGAAGGTGACTTTGTCGCAGGAGCAGAAAGTACATTTCTACAGCGCAAATCTGTTTACGGTATCGAGGTTCTAGAAGAAGCGGTGATCACTGCTGTACCCTTTTCCTTGATCAACACGCTTGCTGTGGATTCTATAGCGGTCAATAAGCTTATACAATCCATCTTATTACAGTCTCTCATCGGTTTCTCCTCGCGCTTACAAAGCCTGCAGTTTGAGACAGCCCATGAAAGATATCAGAAACTTATTAACCAACACCCAGAGATCTTATTACGGGCACCATTAGGCGATATTGCTTCGTTTTTAGGCATATCGCAGCAAACGTTAAGTGTCATACGAGCGCAACGATAAAATGCGTCCAAAAATTTTTTTTTAAGATATCTGAAAAATTTGAAACTATAAATAGCTGACCTTTGTTTCATAATAAATAAAGGATACTATGAGAAAGAAATGGTTTTGGTTTTTATACCTGTCCTTTGGTGTGGTAGCACACCAAAGCGTCGTAGCCCAAACCGGAATAGCGCCGCAAGTGAAGGACGCTATCAAACAATCGTTTCAAGCCAGTAGAGAACTCAAAATAAAGTCATTAGAGGTAGACAAAACAGTATTGGAGGCTGACGGTGTGCGCGCAAAAAAGCTTCCACATGTTGATGCAACAGGGTTGTATGGTTTTGTCTATACAAACGGCAGCTTGGATATCCCTACACTCACTATTCCCATTCTCAATGTAGGATTGTTTGAAGGTGCGAGCGCATTTACAATGCGTACACAAGCTGCTTATGCCGGTGTTTCGGTTAAACAAGTCCTGTTCTCAGGGCTGCAAATTCCAAATGGTGAAAAGGCTTTACAAGAAAAGTCAAAAGCACAGACTCTTTTAATGGAATCGGGCAAGGAGGGTATGGCAAAGGAACTCATTGCAGCCTTTGATCAGCTGATGTTGCTTGGAGAAGTCGATAAATTAATCGCTGACTCTGAAAAAAGGCTATCAAAAGAGCAGGAAAAAGTAAATAAAGCCATTATGAACGGTTTAGCTATTCCTTATGATCGCGATAAACTAAAACTAGCCTTACTCGAACTTGAGGCCAAGAAAGTGGAAGTAGAGGGAAATAGGGATCTCTTGGTAAAAAAAATCAGACAGGAGACGGCCTTATCAGAAGAGGAAGTCCGGGAGGTACAATATGAATTAGTTGCCATCCTGCTTGCTGAAGTTCCCACAGATGTCCAAGATCGCAAAGAGCTACAAGCACTACAGGCATCTTCTCGTGCATATGACTACTTATACAAGAAAGAAAAAGGCGCTGCTTTACCTATGTTATTTGCCTTTGGTTCCGCAAATTACCTCAATGTATTCGATACGCACCTTTCACTAAAAAACAGACCACTAGTAGGGGATGTCGATTTATCAAATAATCATTTAAAAGGAAGACCGAATTTAATGGTTGGTATCGGTGCGAAGTGGGATATTTTTAATGGAGGCGAACATAAAAGCAAAGTGAAACAAGTACAGGCCGATCAAGCTATAAATACACTCAAGCTTCAAGATACGGAAGAGAAATTGAATTTACTTTTGGAGAAAAATAAAGTAGGCTATGCCGTCTCCAATCAAAAACTTCACGTAGGTGAGCAACAAATAAAAGTTGCAGAGAATAATTTACGCTTGGCATCGAAACAATATCAGGCGGGTTTAATTGATGTAACGGAGTTGCTTGCCGCAGAAAACGATTGGTATAAAGTGAACCTAGGTTATTATGGACATGTCATGGAGCAACGTCTTTCTGCAATTGAACTTCTACACGGTACAGGAAAATTATTACAAACTATATACGAGTAACAATGAAACATATATATATACTGATTTCGATGGCTTTACTTTGCTCTTGTCGATCAAAAAACGATGATAAATCTACCGTGGAAGGGAAGGTCGAGCGAGAGCAGATTACGGTGGTAACTAAGGTTCCTGGCAAGATCGAAAAGATCTTAGTTAGTGAAGGAAGCATGGTACATGCTGGCGACACACTTGCAATTTTAAGTATACCGGAAGTGGATGCGAAAGCAGAGCAAGCACAAGGTGCTTTACAATCGGCTGATGCGCAATACAATATGTCTGTCAAAGGGGCAACGAGTGGACAGTTGGTGCAACTAGAAGCCAAAGTGGCGGGTTTAAAAGAGCAGTATGAGTTTGCGAAAAAATCGATAGAACGATTGGATAACCTGTTGCGTGATAGCCTGATTCCGCAGCAGAAATACGATGAAACATACGCGAAATTCCAAGGTGCTAAAAATCAATATCTAGCAGCACAAGCTGAAATTGCTGAAGCTCGGAATGGGGCGCGCTTGGAGCAACAGATCATGGCATTGGGACAAAAGGAACGCGCGCAAGGAGCTGTAGCCGAGGTAAAGGTAGCCGCAGCAGAAAAATATGTCATTGCGCCACAGGATATGAGTATCGAATCGATTAACCTAAAAGTAGGCGAGTTGGCACTTGCGGGCTATCCGATTGTTAATGGATTTCTAGAAAACTCAACCTACTTCAGGTTTACCATTCCTGAAAATAAGATTTCCTCATTGCAAAAGGGGAGCGAGGTAACGTTGACAGCGCCATACTTTAATAATAAAGTAATCAAAGGTAAGGTTGTTGCTGTAAAAGCATTGAATTCATATGCTAATATTGCCACGGCATATCCAGACTATGATAATCAGTTGGCGCTCTTTGAGATCAAAGTCGTGCCACAGGATCCAACTGACGCAAATGAACTATTAACAAAGACATTGGTTGTTTTGAGTAGTAAGTAGTTGATAGATAGTAGATGGTAGTTGGTTGATGGTAGAGCCGCAAGATATTGTGGCTAGTTGAAAGTATCAGCAATAGACGTAAAATCAAAACTACAAACTATAAACTACATACCATGAACTATAAACTTTATAATTTGAAAACACTTTTAGAACTTATTGGTCGCGAGTTTACCTTATTCTACAAGAACAAGGTTTTATTGGTACTTTTCTTAGGGGCTCCGATACTCTATGGTGTATTAATTGGCCATGTGTATCAGCAGGGCAAGGTTACCCAGATGCCCATCGTTGTTGTCAATGAAGATAATGGACCGATGAGCCAAACGTTTATCGACATGCTTCGAGATAATGAAAGTATCCGCGTGGCACAAATATTACCCTCTTTATTTTCTTCGAAAGACGTGGCGCTGACACATGAAGCGACCACTATTGTGCATATTCCGCGAGACTTTAGTTCGGGCATACAGCAAAACAGACTGCCAGAACTGACCCTTTTTGTCGATGGTTCGAACACGTTGACTTCCAATACAGCAATGATGGCCGTGAACGTATGTGCAATGACCATGAAAGCGGGTATTCAAATCCAATCACAAATGAAGAAGGGCGTACCTGCATACATTGCAACACAGCAGTATGAGCCTTTTAAGACCACCATTGTAAAGCAAAATATCAGGAGCGGAAACTATCTTTATTTCATGCTTCCAGGGGTATTGATAACGGTTCTACAACAGGTATTACTACTCGCTTTAGCACTCACGTTCTCTTCTGAATTCGAGAATAATACGTTTGGGAACCTCGTTGCCAAAATGCCGAATGTTTTCGGGCTTATTATCGTTAAAGTTGTTCCTTACATGCTCATGTCAGTGGGTATAATCGCATTATACTGGGGATTTGGCAAGTACTACAAAATGCCCTTGCATGCTGATTTTTGGTGGTTTACCTTATGTACTTTTGTATTTATTCTAGCCGTTTGCTTTATCGGTATATTGGTAAGTGCAGTATTACCATCGCAGCTAAAAGCAACCGAAGTATTAATGGTTATCGCAACACCGGCATTCATATTAAGCGGGTTTACTTGGCCGGCAAGCCTGATGCCCACTTGGGTACAGTGGATCGCTAATGTAATTCCATCCACACACTACCTGCGCATTTTTCGTCTCATGTTCATCCAACATGGAGAAAACTACCATACAGACAAAGCATTAATTGCATTATCAATCATAGCAATAGTTAGCTTTATCCTCGTCGTTATAGTATTGGCGTGGAAGATGAAGAAAGTAAAAGCTGAAAAATAAAAGAGACGGTATTAATCTTCGTTTTCTGTGATATTGTTACCTAAGGGATTTATCTTAGAAACCAAAACTTTATCTATACGGTGACCGTCGAGGTCAATAACTTCGATACGATAATTTTTGAAAACAATGGATTCTCCTTCAAGTGGTATATGATCGAGTGTTAAAAATACAAGCCCACCAACGGTTGTGACGTTTGAGAGCTCATCCTCATCATCTTCATCCAAAGCAATATCAAAGTAGGTGAAAAAGTCAGAAATATGCATCCGACCGTCCACCAAAAATGTACCGTCTTCTCGCTTTGTAATCTGCGTTTCGCCCGTATTGCGATCGATATCCAAATCACCAAACAGTGCACGCACAATATCTTTAGTCGATACGATACCTTGTGGAATACCATATTCGTCTATTACCACCGCTAACTGTGACCTTGTATTTTTAAAGATATCCAATACGCTACTTGCGTAACTATTTTCGTTCACAAAGGGAACGGGTTCGATGAGATCTTCCAAGTTAATTGTTTTCTCGTCAATATAATGTTTAAGAAAGGTTTTTACATGCACAATACCTCGGACACGATCGAAACTACCATCTACCACCGGAAATTCAGTATGCTCTGAATTACGAATAATAGCTTTGTTTTCATCGATGGTATTTTGCAAATCCAAACTGTCGATATCAGAACGGTGAACCATAAGGTTACGCGCTTTTTTGTCTCCCAATAAAAGCAAACGATCCATAATATCATGCTCAAAATCTTCAATAACACCGCTATCGACACCTTCGTCAACAAGTGCTTTAATCTCTTCCTCGGTCACTGTGTTTTTAGAGACCTTAATATTTAACATCTTCACGATGGCATCGGTGGATGCGCTAAGTAACCAAACAAATGGTTTTACCAGTTTACTTAAGAAAAGCATAGGGGCAGCAACAAACATCGCGTACTTCTCTGGAATTGCCATACCGATTCGCTTTGGAACAAGTTCTCCTATAACAAGCGAAAGATATGTAATGACTAAAACAACCAATAGCACCGAAATTTGTTGACTGTAAGGAGCCAAAAAACCAATCTGATTAAATTGTTCTGCAAGGAAAGAAGATAGCGTACCGCCACTAAAAAAACCCGTTAAAATACCGATAAGTGTAATTCCAATTTGAACGGTAGACAAAAACTGATTTGGATTTTCTTTTAATGCTAGTGCTGTTTTGGCCGCCTTGTTGTTTTTATCGGCCGCTGCTTGTAGCCGTGCTTTTCGACTTGAAACGATAGAAATCTCTGAAGCAGATAGAATACCATTTAAAATTATAAGAGCAAGAATTATGAGTATCTCAGTGAGCATATAGTTGAATTTGTCTCTCTAAACTTAAAAAAAAAGGATGTAAAACCAAAATTAATATCGGTAACGATTCATCTACTGGTGTATACCTTATGGTTCTGCTGATGACAGACCTTGGATCTTTCATGATTTCGTGAAAACAAGCCTTTGGGCTTTGGTAAAGCGTTTTATCAAAACTAAACTAAGTTTAGTATAAATATACAATAAGAGCGCGATATGTAAATTAGTTGATACAAAAAAGCGATCCTCTTTCCACGAAAAGAAGTGCAAACGTTTGTCTTTATTGTAGGCTTTTCTTTTCCATAATATTTATAGATATTGGCTTTCTGTAAGCATAAATTATGTTAATTTTTGAAAGTTTCTAATGTTTGATTATAAAAATAATATTGAATTCGTAGCGGCAAACCAGTTTAGAATTAAGGGCGAAATCTTAAATATAGATCGCTTCGGATCGGGACATATAAATGATACTTTTTGTGTTCGCACAGATGCCTCTAATGGTAAAAGCTATTTATTACAACGCATAAATCATCATATTTTTTCCAATGTGGAGGGCTTGATGCACAACACGAAAATTGTGTTAGATCATCTAAAAGCAAAACTAGCACATCTTGGTACAGAGTATGTAGAAAAAAGTACGCTAACGCTGATTCCGACAATAGTGGATGGCCTGTATCATCAAGATGAAAAAGGTGATTACTGGCGCATGTTCTTGTTATTGGAGAACACCAAAAGTTATGATATTGTGGAGACCCCTCAACAGGCATTTTCTGGAGGACAGGCTTTCGGTCAATTTCAAAAAAGACTATCAGATCTGGATGCCCGTAATTTGGTAGAGATCCTTCCCAATTTTCATAACATTGATTTTCGGATGGATAATCTCCGAAAAGCGATTGCGGACAATAAAGCAGGTCGGGTAGATGCTGTCTCTGATATACTTGCCTATATTTTCGAACGTGAAGAGCGTATGCGTAATATACTCAAGATGGCTAACGCAGGCGAACTCCCATTACGTATCACGCACAATGACACCAAATTCAATAATGTTTTATTGGACCAGGATGACAATGTACAGTGTGTAATAGATTTAGATACGGTTATGCCCGGGTATGTGGCCTATGATTTTGGAGATGCAATTCGTACGATTATCAACTCCGCTGCTGAAGATGAGGAGGATGTAACAAAAGTGGTGTTAAACATCCCGCTGTTTCAAGCATATACAGAGGGGTATCTAAGCGAGGCAAGAGAATTCTTGACTGATGCAGAGATGAACTCGTTGCTTGACGGTGTGTTTTTGCTTCCTTTCATGCAAGCTGTACGTTTCTTGACCGACTATATTGATGGTGATACATACTATAAGATACATTATCCGGAACATAATTTGGTAAGAACAAAATCACAGCTTAAATTAGTGCAGGAATTAGAGCTTCATGAAGAAGAACTAGCCGCTATACTAACAGAAAATATTACTAAATAAGCACAGCTATATGTCTATATTACATGTTCCCCAAGTCGAAGTTCAGGTCCATAATTTTGATTATCATGCCTTACAGCAGCAGTTAACTGGACAGGAATGGCATGAAATAGGACATGTAAATTGGCCTGCGGAATATCCATATAAGCCCAAGGTAGCGTTTCAGATTGTACATAATGGATCATCCATCGTATTGCACTATGCCGTTGAAGAGGATTATGTGAAAGCGCAATACATCCGTCCGAATGAGGCCGTATGGGAAGATAGTTGTGTAGAGTTCTTTCTTTCTTTGGACAATAAAGAGACCTACTATAACATCGAGTTTAATGTATTAGGTACGGGACTGATTGGTTATGGACCAGGAGTAAAGAGTGAAAGAAATCGACTTACGCCGCAAGAAATTGAGCAGGTTTCGACAGCAACTTCAGTTGTGCAAAGATCGGGTGCAAAAAAGTGGAATATGATTATGGTTATTCCTGCCCTCGTGTTCAATAAGCAAGGGGACATAACTTTGTCTGGACTTCGTGCCTTTGGCAATTTCTACAAGTGCGGCGATGAATTGCCGCAGCCACATTTTATCTCGTGGAGCCCAATCGGACATCCTACACCCAATTTTCATCTCCCCGCATTTTTTGGGGAGCTGATCTTTGAATAGTCGAAAAGTTGAATTAAAATTTATCCTGCATACCCAAAAATCCTGTTAAGCCACCTGTGTGTACTAACAGGATTTTTGATTTTGGAGCAAAGTAACCTTGCTTTGCCAGATCATAGACCGCATAAAAAAGCTTACCGGTATAGGTCGGCTCTATTAAAATCCCCGTTTCTTGTGTAAATGTTTTAATGAAATCAATCAGTTCAGGTTTCGTTTTGGCGTATCCGCCGAAATGATAATCGGTATGGAGCGTAATATGGTCTGTTGTTATGCCCAACGCCGCAACCTCGTCGCGGATAAAATCACCTGCTTTTAATACAGGAACACCATGGAGCGCTGGTGCCTCTGCTGTAGGTGCTGTATCTAAACCTGAGCCTAAACCTAGCGAAAGTCCGGCCAAAGTAGCACCGGTGCCACAAGCGCAGAACAGGTGGGTATAATTGTCTTGAAGCTCCTCGATCAGTTCACTGACACCTTCTGCCGCAGCTCTGCTATAACCGCCTTCATCAATAAAATAACTCGCTGGGTCTTCACCAAAGTGTAGCGCATAAAGTAGTTCTTTGTTTTTGTATGCTTCCCGATCCACAAAGTGCAGCTGCATACCAAAGGTACGGCATAAGGTTAGAACTGTGTTGTGCACTTCCTCACCGCGCACAAAGGCATGCGTCTGAAAGCCGAATTTAGCACCAGCACAGGCTGTTGCTAATAAATGGTTCGACCACGCACCTCCGAAAGTGACAAGGGTTGTTTTTCCTTTTTGGTAAGCATCTTGAAGGGGATACTTTAACTTACGCCACTTATTTCCTGATATATAGGGGTGTATCATGTCGTCCCGTTTTACAAAAAAACGGAGATCTAACCCTTGGAATAAGGTCGTCACTATTTCTTCTTCAGGACTAAAAAAATCAAATCTCAGCATATTTACGTGACCAAAGTTAGTAGATTTTAAAGGATTTCAATACTTTTGTGTGATGGTAGAAGATTTAGATTTACAAGAACAGGACGAACAGGAGTTGTTTGAGCATTTACGTATCGAAGCAGATAAAGGACAAGCTTTGTTGCGCTTAGATAAGTTCCTGATGAACAGGGTGGAAAACACTTCCAGAAACCGGATTCAAAATGCAATTGAGGCGGACAACGTTCTTGTGAATGGTAAGATCGTAAAAGCAAGTTATAAAGTTAAACCGCTGGATGTGATCACGGTAGTGTTGCCGGATCCTCCACGTGATACAGAAGTTTACCCAGAGGATATCCCTTTGGATATTACGTATGAAGATGATGATCTGCTGATTGTGAATAAAGCGCCTGGAATGGTCGTTCATCCGGGATACAATAATTATACAGGAACATTGGTCAACGCATTGACCCATCACCTTAACCAGCTTCCAACGATGCCCGGTAATACTGGACGCCCTGGACTGGTTCACCGCATTGATAAGGATACATCGGGCTTACTTGTTATCGCTAAAAATGAATGGGCGATGACTTTTTTAGCTAAGCAGTTCTTTGAACACAGCTTAGAACGTAAGTATATTGCTTTGGTATGGGGCGACATTGCGGAGGATGGAACGATTAAAGGTTATATTGGTCGCAACCTAAAAGATCGTCGTATTATGGAGCTTTATCAGGAGCCTGAGCAGGGACGATGGGCGGTGACACACTATAAGGTGCTGGAACGTTTAGGTTATGTAACGCTATTGGAGTGCGAACTGGAGACGGGACGTACGCATCAAATTCGTGCAAGCTTGAAATCTATTGGACATCCGTTATTTTCTGATGAGGTTTATGGTGGGGATAAGATCTTGAAGGGGACTGTTTTTAATAAGTATAAACAGTTTGTCCAGAACTGTTTCGATATTTTACCGAGACAGGCACTTCATGCGAAATCACTGGGATTTATACATCCTAAAACGAAAGAAAAGGTTTACTTTGAAGAACCGCTACCGGCCGATTTCCAGGCGGGGTTAGACAAATGGCGTTCTTATGCTGCTATACTGCCATCAGACTCTAATGGTTGATTTTATCTATGTCAGTAGTGTATATAAATTTTAACGGGAAGATTATTCCCGCAGATGAAAATATTGCCACGGCCGATAACAGAGCACTCCGTTATGGAGATGGTTTGTTTGAAACGATGCTGTGGAAGGATGGTGATATCCGCTTTTTGAAATTGCATGTCGAGCGTTTGCAGCAGGGTTTGCAATTGCTGCAATTTGAAGAGTTTAGTATATTCGATACTTTTTTTATTCGCTCGAAAGCGGAGGAGCTGATCCGTAAGAACAATATGGTAGGGCAGCAGGTTCGTGTCCGCTTTATTGTGTACCGCGATGGCGGCGGATTGTATGCGCCAGATTCTAATAAACCGGTATATATCCTGCAGGTCGCTCGGATTCCTGCCTCTTTACGCGATAAAAAGGTGGGGTTGATTGTGGATCTGTTTACTGGTTTTAAGAAACCATATAGCGATCTTTCGCACCTGAAGTCGAATAATGCTTTGGTCTATGTGATGGCGGGGATCTTCAAGAAGAAATTTGACTATGATGAGGTTTTCTTACTGAATCAAGAGGGGTATCTCTGTGAAGGTCTGATCTCTAATATCTTTGTTTACTACGAGAAGACGCTTTATACGCCGGCGCTTACGCAAGGTTGTGTCGATGGTGTGATGCGTAAAGTGGTGATGGAGATTGCGGAAGCGGAAGGCATACCGGTCGTGGAAGCACAGATCAGCCCAGAAATCATGAAGCAGGCGGATGAGATTTTCTGTACCAATGCAGCGCAAGGTGTCCAGTGGGTTATGGGCTATAAGCAGAAGCGTTACTTCAATAAGATATCACGAATTTTGCAGGATAGACTGCAAACTTGGTCGCTGAACGAAGGGGGGTAGTACGCTGCTTCAATTAGCGTCAGTAGAAGACTTGCGCAGCTGTTATCATACCGACGCTAGGAGGTATCTACGCACTATTTCTATAACGGGTAAAACGTGCTTAGTTCGTAGATTCCTCCTCGTACCTCGTTCGGAATGACGGAAAAGCGTATGCTTGCGCTCTCTACAAACATCATTGCATGTTGATCTCTTTATCACTATATTGACAGCGTATGTACCGCTTTTCGAAGCAGTGTACCTATGCTACAGCTCTTATAGTTACCATCATACCGACGCTAGGAGGTATCTAATCACTATGTGTAATAGCCCTTGCTAGCGCGATCCTGTGGCTCGTGTCCAATATTGGATTATCTAAAAGGGCGACCTCAAGGGTAGCGTGGGCATGAATTGACATACGTAGGGGCTGGGCTTGTCCCTGCCCTTGACTTTGGCTTGTTATTACCCGCCACACATGCTTGTTTTTTGGTTTCGAAAAATATAAACACTGTGGTAGCGCTATTTAATTGTCGGTAAACTTACGGCCAATGCCTTTAAATTATACTATTGTTCTACAGTAGTGCTACGGAATCGGTACATTAATGTACGGGTTTAGTACATCTCCCGTAGGACTTCAGTACCTTCGTCCTACTAAACTAGTACATCAATGGTACATTAATAGGCCTTCAATAGTACTTTAGCATGTAAGTTAGCTGCGCTGGTCTTTGCTGAACTAGGAACAAAGCAGTCGCAGCAGGACTCGCTTGCTGGCGCGAGCCTAATATTAAACGTATAAGTATAAAGGCACGAGCTAAAAGCCTGCCTACCGCAGGCAGGCTCGCGCCAGCGACGGCCTTTGGCTCGTGTCCCGTGTTAGTTAAATGCTTAGCGGAAAGCCCTAGTCACCGCTATAAAGTCAATCCCCCCTAATCCCCTTAGGAGCCAAACTTTTTCGTTCCGGCGACACACAAAACCACGCCAGCTGTAACAGCAATCATATCTGTACTCACCGTTTCGTGCAGGATAGTTGCCGCAAGTGTCATCGCAAAGAAAGGCTGTAATAATTGCAACTGCCCAACCTGCGCAATTCCACCTTGCGCCAGACCACGATACCAAAAGATAAAACCGATAAACATACTGAACATGGACACGTAAGCCAATCCAATCCATGCAGGTGTGCTCACCTGGGTGAGTGTTGTCGGCCAGTATACCCCGATAAAAGGTAACAGAAATGGTAGCGCAAAGACCAATCCCCAAGAGATAACTTGCCAACCTTCCATCGATTTAGCCAATCTAGCTCCTTCGGCATAACCTAGTCCACATAACAAGATTGCTCCCAGCATTAACAGATCTCCGACAGGAGACACCGTCAGTCCTTCCCGAATAGCATATCCGACCACTAAAAGACTCCCCAAAATGGAAAATAACCAGAAGATGGGTTTTGGTCGTTCACCACCGCGCAGGACACCAAAGGATGCCGTGACCAAGGGGAGGAGACCAACAAAGACGATAGAGTGCGCGGAGGTCATGTGCTGCAAAGCTAATGCACTCAACAGCGGGAAACCGATGACAGCGCCAATAGTAACGAAGAGCAAAGGTACTCGGTCTTGCTTCTTAGGCCATTTTATGCCGAAGAATGTAAGTACAGCAAGCGCCAATAACCCGGCTACTGCTGCACGAATTAGTGTGACAAACACAGGATCCAAATCCTGCACTGCAAGCTTTGTTGCCGGAAGGGAGCCGCTAAAAAGTACAACGCCAATGAAGCCATTAATCCAACCGCTTTTGTTGCCTTTCGATACAGTATTCGTCTTATCCATTATATTTTATTCAGGAATATTAGATAACAAATCTATATCTATAAACGCAACTATAACAGACTCAGTTTTTGTGATTTTAATGGGTACAGATTGGAGATTAGACAAATTAATGCAATAAGAAAATACGATCTTGTGTAAAATTTTATTTGTTTAATCTATATATTTTAAGAATTTAATTCTGATAAATTTTGTTTTTTGATTTCAAGCTACCTATATTTACCCATAAAGCGCCTCGAATACAATACCATAAAGATGCACGAGTTTCTTTACATTCTCTGACGTCTTTCGATTAAGAAGTAAACTATAACCCCTCTTGCTTTTCACAGGAGTATCTTGAAAATCCTTAAAGGGTAAAGCAAGTTTTTTAAAGTGATTATTATGAAAAAATTATTATTTGTATTTTTTAGTCTTTTTTTATTGTTTTCTTGTTCATCAGAAGATGATAATTTAAAGGTTCAGCCAGAACAAGAGTTAAATGAAACAGAAGTAATAGCTATTTTATCAAGTTCTATGCACGAGTTAAAAAGTAGAAAATTTCTACTTTATGAAAGCAATGATAAAATAGATATAAAAGAGCAGTACAAATTGAACTTAGAATATCTTAAAAGTAGAACAGGAGTTGATTTAGAATATAATGATGATGAGTTTGATAATATGCTGAGTATATTTCAAGGAGATTTAACATCTGATTTTAAAATAAATGAGGAAAAAGTAAAGAAATATAAAGATGAACTTTATAAAAGTGGTAAAAAAGAAGTTTATGACAAGTCTTTAAAGATTCTTAATATAGTATATGCGAATGATCCTTCTAACTCAATAATTTCACCTAGAATTTCATGGGGCTGTGGGCTTGCTATTGCATCTAATGTTGGCGCAACATTAGGGTTAACAGCTTGTGTAACAGGAGTAGGCTGTCCTCTTGCTGTAGCAATGAAAGCTCTAGCTTTAGTGGCGGTTGTAGAAGCTTGCTAATAATAGAGAATTTAGATATGAAAAAAAAACATTATATATATGTATATCTTATGTTTTGTTTGCTATTACAAATTGCTTTGGTTTATTTTTACGTGATTAAAAAAATTAACACGAAGGAATTAATTCTAATAGGATGTGTTAACACAGGTGTATTGTCTGTTTTTATCTTAAACATCAAACACTTTAATAAAAATTAAATATGTAGCCTCACCATTTGGTTACTTTAACAAAGAAAGACGCCTAAAGGCGTCTTTCTTTGTTTATCTAAATACTTCTACCGTTTCAGCGGTGTTTCTCTATTAATTTCAGTCATATCGACATCGTTATATTTCGAATCACCCAAAAGGTGCTCAGAGAAGTAATCTGCCATCTTCCAGAAGAAATACTCCGTCATATTCCCGAAAGCATGACGCTGTCCTGGGAGCAATAAGAAGTCGAAACGTTTATTCGCTTTAATCAAAGCATCTACCATACGGATCGAGTTTGCCGGGTGCACATTATTATCAATATCACCCGTTGCAATCAACAACTTACCTTTCAAGTTCTTTGCCAACTCGGTGTTTTTATCAATCTGGTACGAGAATGTTGTATCACCTTTCGCGCTTACTTTCTCCACCACACCGTGGTGACGCTCACTCCACCAACGATTGTAAATGTTGTTTTCATGGTTACCAGCACCTGAAACCGCTACTTTAAAGAAATCCGGGTACACCAACATTGCAGCAGTCGACATAAACCCACCGCCGGAGTGCCCCGTGATCCCCACACGATTTACATCCAAGAATGAATAACGATTTGCCAGCTGCTC
The DNA here is from genome assembly GCF_004421025.1 of Sphingobacterium psychroaquaticum. NCBI lineage: Bacteria > Pseudomonadati > Bacteroidota > Sphingobacteriia > Sphingobacteriales > Sphingobacteriaceae > Sphingobacterium > Sphingobacterium psychroaquaticum. The sequence continues at coordinate 2,346,910 of NZ_CP038029.1, forward strand.
CGCTGCAACTTTTTTATCTTCCAAGCCGTAATCACGTAAGTTACCATAACCATAGGTATGGTACCATTTAGAACGCGAAGGATGCCCACCGCGGTTACCTACTGTAATCACGACAAACCCCATTTGCGCTAAACGATCGATACGATCCATGCTGCGACCAAAAGATTTATTGACAGCCTCTGTCTGTGGTCCAGGATATACGTACTCCACAATAGGGTACACACGCGTAGAGTCGAAATCAAATGGCTTGTACATCACCCCATAAAGATCCGTAATTCCATCTCCAGCTTTTACTTTGAACGGTTCCGGGAACTTATATCCAGCCGCAAAAAGTTGACTTAAATCCGCTTCTTCAAGCTTCATGATTAGCTGTCCAGAGGCACTATATAGATCAGATTTTGGTGCGGTATTAACGCGAGAATAGTTATTTACAAAGTATTTTCCACTTTCACTAACCTCCACCTGGTGGTCAAAATTACCTTTATTCAATAGTTTAGGTTGCCCACCATTAATGGATAGACTATAATGGTGCAAGTAGTACGGATCCTCATTTAATTCCTTTGCATTCGCTGTAAAGGTAAACTGCTGCGTCGCTTTATCGTAGCCCGTAATCGCTTCACAGTTAAACTCTCCGCTGGTAAGCTGTCGTACTAATTTACCCTCTTTGCTATATAAGTAGAAATGTCCCCAGCCATCGCGCTGCGACCAATGTATAAACTGACTTTCATTATTTACGAAGTAAGGTTTTTTGATGTCCTGATAGACATTAGAGCGCTCTTCCACAACGGTACGCACATCACCATTGATCGATACGGCAACAATATCGATCCGCTTTAAGTCACGACTACCGCGTGTTACATAAAACTCCTGATTGTCACCCAACCAGTAGCTTATAAAGTGTTTTCCTTTATAGCTAGATTTATCTTGATCTTTCCCATAGATGGCTATCGTTTGATTCTTAAACGCGCCAATTGATACCTGCTTAGCGTTAAAGTTTGCCGCATTAAAGATATATAATTCTGCTTCTGTAGAGTCCGTCTCTCCAGGAACAAGATACTTATACGTCTCCAATGTAGGTCTCTTCTGTCCAACATTATTGATTACCCAAAGCGGGTTCAGGTGACGGTTATCTTTTCGCGTTAGTGCAAAGTATTTACCATCTGGAGACCAGCTTAAACGAACAGGCTGTCTTTTCTTACTTTCATCTTCGTCCTTATCGTTGCCCGTTGTCACACTATATTGATCGCCTCCCCAAGCATAATACTGCATGCCATCCTTGGTTACCTGATGTTCTACAATCGTGGAATCTTTATCATCTTTGATCGCTTTTTCTAAATTAGCGCGATCCATCCAATAGATGTTGTAATTTTTGGCAAAGAAAACCTTATTGGTATCCGGAGATACCGATGCCCAGTAGGGTTTATCCTTCTCTTTCAACGTATCAGCAATCTCGCGCAGTTGTTTGGTTGCAATCGTATACTCGAGAAAATAGGTCTTTTTCTTTATGCTATCTGCTTTGTTTTTAAGCTTTGCCAACTCATCTTTGCTCTTCACGGTATCTTTTGTGCTACGCACCTCAAAACGGACGTGTTTTTCATCATCCGTAAATTTCAAGTTCTCAACAGCCAAATGCTGCGCATCAAAAGGGTTTTTGACAATCCGCGTTACCTGTGCGGCCATATCGGCATTATCAAACAAGACATAGCGACTTTTTGCTAATGGATCTACAACATACCATTTTTTACCTGTAGAGGTTTGGTATTCGTACCAAAAGCGGTCACTATGGTTGATCCAGTTTGGTTTTACTTCAGTGGTGAAGATCATTGTACGTAATTTGGAAGGCGAAAATTTCGCTGCCAAATTGTAATTCGCTTTGACCGTAGGTTGTTCGGTCTGCGCCATGCTCCCAAGGCTCGCGCCCAATAGGAGTAAAGAGAGTAATTTACGCATGAATATGAGTCAATAATATGATGCGCTAAAGTACAGAAAAGCCCTCTTAGGGAGGGCTTAAAGATTGTAATAATTTAAGGACATTATCCTTTAAATACGGTTTATTTCATGTTTATTACTTGATCGACGATATAACGTGTGTTTCCTCGCCAAGGCAAAACACCATGGTACTCCTTGTAGTGGAGGTCAAAAAACTTCCCACTATTAACTTCCAACATGTGGAAGATACTATCATTCTCAACCGAAAAAACGAACTCGTTACTAGAAATGCCTACACCAGCTTTAGCACTCCCAAACCCTTCTTGAATAAGCTTTCCTTCGTAGGTTTTAAAGAGATTTCCCTTTTTTACGGCGTAGTTAAGATATCCCGATTTTACTCCTTCTCCAAATACAAAGAAGTATTTCCAATAAACAAAGGCGCCGATTCCCAGAAAAGCAATAATAAGAAACCAACTTAAGAATTTACGAAAGCCATTGGATTTCTTCACAAGAGGATCATTTGATGTTGTCATACACGTAATTTATATGTATTAAAGATATTGTCTTTTTGTGATAAAATAAAATTTTAGTTATTAAGCATTATTTACCGGCGGGTAAAAACGAAACTTGATCTCTGATTTCTCAATCAGACGTCTACCATCGTCGTTAACCGACTCAAGGTACACTGTCTTATTTATTTTATCATAACGATCCTGAACCTTTTTAAGGGCTTCAAGGGCAGACATATCTACAATACGGCTTTCGGCAAAATGAATAATCACCCGATCCGGATCATCGTTGTAGTCAAATTTCTCTACAAAGGCAGAGGCAGAACCAAAGAAAAGTGGCCCATGAATATGGTAGTGCTTCACGCCATTTACATCGGTTGTTTTTCGTGCACGTATCATTTTTGCGTTGTCCCAGGCAAAGACCAGCGCTGAAATAACAACCCCGGCAAGTACAGCTAAAGCCAGGTTATGCAGAAGAACCGTAATAACGGCAACTAAAACACAAACGAATACATCCGATTTTGGCATTTTATTGAGTATACCAAAGGTGCCCCATTTGAAGGTTGTAATGGCGACCATCATCATAACGCCAACGAGCGCTGCCATGGGAATGCGCTCAATGACAGAACTACCAAACAGAATAATAAAAAGGATGGTCAAAGAACCAATGATGGCACTTAATCGGGCACGAGAACCCGCATTCAGATTCACAAAAGTCTGCGCAATCATCGCACAGCCGCCCATCCCTGTAAACAGGCCATTCGCCATATTAGCGGCTCCTTGCGCTACACATTCGCGGTTTGAGTCGCCCCGCGTGTCGGTAATCTCATCCACAATAGTAAGCGTTAGCAAACTTTCAATAAGTCCGACACTCGCCATCACCAAAGCATAAGGGAAAATAATGTATAAGGTCTCTAAGTTGAAAGGAATTTGCGGGATATGGAAAGGTGGCAAGGAGCCATCAATCTGCGCGATATCACGGACAGATTTTGTTGGGATACCAAAAGCCATGACCAAGGCAAAAACAACAACGATAGCAATTAGGGATGCTGGTACAGCTTTCGTTATTTTTGGCGCAATAAAAACCACTAATATCGTAAGGGCCACCAGTCCCAACATAGACCATAATTGTTCACCTTGAAGCCAAACCATTTCTCCATTATTCAAAACTTTAAACTGGTCAACCTGAGCCATAAATATAATAACAGCTAAACCATTAAGGAAGCCATACATTACTGGTTCCGGGATAAGGCGAACAAACTTCCCCAGCTTAAATACGCCGACCAGTATCTGGATAATACCAGCCAATAGGACCGCTGCAAAGAGATACTCTACACCGTGGCTCGCAATCAAAGCAACCATAACCACCACAGTAGCTCCGGCACCGCCAGAAACCATACCAGGGCGACCGCCCAGCACAGCCGTAACCAACCCCATAATAAATGCGGCATAAAGACCAGTTAGGGGAGCTAAACCTGCGAAAATGGCAAAAGACAATGATTCTGGAATCATGGTCATCGCCACGGTTAACCCGGCTAATATTTCGTTTTTATAGTTTACTTTCTGCTTAAAGTCAAATAAAGGAATACCACGCATCTGCTGAAAAATCTTAAAGTAGGCAAAAGTGGTTATTTTAATCCAATTTTAGCTTTTATACCTAAACCATTTTATAAGTTCTTTAAAGCTGGCTTTTTTACCGTACATCAAAATACCCACACGATAAATGCGTGCAGCAATAAATGTGGTAACTAAGAATCCCGAAATCAGTAGAACAACGGATACTATAATTTGCCAAGTGGGCACCCCAAAAGGAATACGTACGAGCATGGCAATAGGAGAGGTGAACGGTATAAAGCTCAACCAGGTAGCAATAGCCCCATTAGGATCGTTTACCAGGACACCAAACGAAAGTATATAGGTGAGGAGTAGCGGCATTGTAATAGGCATCGTAAACTGTGAGGCCTCCGTTTCACTATCCACTGCCGATCCAACAGCAGCAAACAGTGCGCTATAAAGAAAATAGCCACCTAAGAAAAAGATGAAAAAGCAAGATAACAACAAAGGGAAATTAACAGAGTCGAGTGCTGTCATCATATCAAAACCCATCTCAGATTTAGTCAATGCATCTTGCTCAATCCCACTTTGGAGAAGCTCAGTCTGTACATTAGCACCATTAAAAATGAAAGCCGTAGCCACACTGGTTAAGGCTATGGATAAGATAATCCACAATAGGAACTGTGTAATACCGACAAGACCAATACCGATAATTTTTCCCATCATCAGTTGGAAAGGCTTTACAGAAGAAATAACAACTTCCACAATACGACTTGTTTTTTCTTCAATAATACCACGCATAACCTGTGCACCATACAAGAACAGGGACAAATACACCAGTACAGATAACGCCATTGCAATTCCCATCGCAACCTCAGTATGACTTTCTTTAGCATCTCCTGTATCACTGATCTCTTTCGCTGTTACCGTTATTTTATCATCAATATTTTGAATAGCCTCAATATCCAACCCCAATCTTGCATATTTATCGTTTCGGATAATATCTTTCAATTGATTTTTAACCTCACTCTGGGTTGTTATATTGGGCTTCCCTGCAGACAGAAGCTCGATGCGCTGGCTGCTGTAAAAATCTTGAGGAATAATAAGCAGGTTATTATTGTCCTCTCCATCCTTTAGTTCACCCATTTGCTCCGTTAAGCTCTTGGCTGATACTTTATAGGTGATATTCTTGTTGCTCTTTAGTTTACCACCAATATTACCTTCAAGATCAATAATATAAACCGTCGCATGGGAATCTTCAAAACTCTTTTTTGTTAAGAAAAATATGCCGACATACATACCAATAAAGAAAAGCGGCACTAAGAAGGTTGTTAATAAGAACGATTTTTTCTTTACTCGACTCAGGTATTCTCGTTGTATGATTAATAGTATTTTATTCATTAGGATGGTTATTTATAGGATAGCGGCACTGGTCACTTGTTTAATAAAGATATCGTGCATAGAAGGGATTACTTCAGACACTTGTTTAATGTTAACCTGCGGTATCAAGGCCAATAATAAATCATTTAGGGATTGTTCATTATCCACATGAACCGTAAGCTCATAATCATCGAGTGCAGCTTTGTTTTCTACAATTTCGAATGCAGGAGGTAAAGTTAGCGTATCTACCACATCTAGATACTGATACGTCACGATATAGGTTTGATTTCGGTAGGAGCGTTTTATATCCTTAACCGAGCCATCCAGAATTTTCTTCGATTTATTGATAAGGGCTATATTATCGCATAGCTCCTCTACCGATTCCATACGGTGGGTGGAGTAAATAATGGTCGCACCTTTTTTGTTCAATTCCAGAATTTCATCTTGGATGATTTGTGCATTGACGGGGTCAAAGCCAGAAAAAGGTTCGTCGAGGATAATCAATTCGGGATCATGCACCACGGTAGCAACAAATTGCACTTTTTGTTGCATCCCCTTGCTTAGATCTTCCACTTTCTTATCCCACCAATCTCCCATGTTAAGACGCTCGAACCAATAGTTGATCTTTTGAATAGCTTCTTGTTTTCGAAGTCCTTTAAGCTGGGATAGATAAAGTAACTGTTCTCCAATCTTCATTTTCTTATACAACCCACGCTCTTCCGGGAGGTAACCAATCCGCGCGATATGTTTAGGTTGTAAGAGTTCACCATCAAAATACACTTCCCCCTGGTCCGGCGCCGTAATTTGATTGATAATACGGATAAGAGAGGTTTTGCCGGCACCATTCGGTCCCAGCAGACCAAAGATACTTCCTTTGGGTATAGTTAAGCTCACATCGTCTAAAGCACGATGGTTGCTGTATTGTTTAACGATATTCTTAACAGTTAGCATTGGCATCTTTATCTTTGTTTTAAAGAAAGGAAAAAAAAGGCGCTTCACGTAACAAAACGTATAAAATAATTGTTATTCGTGATAAGAAATAAGAATTCTTTAACTTTGCCGGATGCTTATTAAAACCGCAGAATTTGTTTGTAGTAATACCAGAGTCGATTTGCTTCCAGCACCGACCCTGCCTGAATATGCTTTTATTGGTCGTTCCAATGTCGGTAAATCGTCGTTAATCAATGCGATGACCCGCAAGAAAGGATTGGCAAAAACGTCTCAGAAGCCTGGTAAAACACAACTTATCAATCATTTCGTCATCAATAGTAATTGGTATCTGGTCGATTTACCGGGATATGGATTCGCGCAGACTTCTAAGAAGAATAGAGCCGATTGGGAACGCTTTATCCGAAAATATCTCAGACAACGAGAAAACCTTCAATGTGTGTTTGTGTTGATTGATAGTCGACATGAACCACAGAAAATTGATCTTGACTTCTGCTGTTGGTTGGGAGAAGAAGGAATTCCGTTTATGCTTGTGTTTACTAAAGCAGATAAACAATCGGGGGTAAAATCCGATCAGAACATTGCACATTTTAGACGCGCACTACTCAAGTGGTTCGAGGAAATTCCACCACATTTCTTGACTTCGGCCGAAACAAAGATCGGCACAGAAGACATCTTGAAGACTATTGATGAAATCAATATCAATTTTGAACCACCTACACTTGTCGAAAGTTAATACATGAAGAAATATATGTCGCTGGTGCTATTTGCACACAGCGTTTTTGCATTGCCATTCGCTGTAATAGGCTTTTTCTTGGCCATACAAACTACCGATCAACCTTTTGAATGGAAAAAGCTACTGCTCATGCTGCTCTGTATGGTCACAGCGAGAAATGCAGCCATGGCATTTAATCGTTACTTAGATCGCGATATCGATGCGATAAATCCGCGTACAGCTATGCGTGACATCCCGGCAGGTAAGATTTCTGCGAATCGGGCCTTAGCGTTCACGATCGTGAACTGCTTGATTTTTATGGCAGCAACATACTTTATTAATAGTCTTTGTTTTTATTTGTCACCGATCGCCTTGTTTGTCGTCTTGTTTTACAGCTATACCAAACGCTTTACGCCTTTATGCCATCTCGTATTGGGTGTAGGATTAGGGTTAGCACCTATTGGCGCCTATCTGGTGGTAACAAATGCCTTTCATATTATTCCGGTCTTCTATGGACTGGCAGTCATGTGTTGGTCGGGTGGATTTGATATTATATATGCGATGCAGGATGAAGAGTTTGACCGTGAAAACGGACTGAATTCCATTCCGGCTTATTTTGGAGGAAAACGAGCACTCCGTATTTCGGAGTTGTTGCATGTTGCATCTTTTATCTTTGTACTACTTCCTATCTTTTATATGCCGGTTGGTTGGTTTTATTATATAGGTGTAGTTTTTTATGGTATGCTGCTTATTTATCAACATCGGATTGTAAGCCCTACAGATTTGAGCCGTGTAGACCGTGCTTTCATGACAACCAATGGAATAGCGTCAGTTATCTTCGCTTTATTCTATCTATTGGATATTATTTTTTTAGTATAGTTTCATCGTTAATTAATATAGTTTTTTAATAGTAAGTAATAAAAAGTATTGCCATTCCATTTATAAATACTTTTATTTGCAGAAATCATTCAATATAAATGGCAAAAAATTTACTGATAGTAGAGTCACCAGCAAAAGCAAAAACGATAGAAGGGTATTTAGGAAAAGACTTCCTAGTGAAGTCTAGTTATGGACATATTCGTGATTTAGTGAAAACTGATGACGCCATAGATACCGAAAATGATTTTAAACAAAAATATGAGGTACCATCCGATAAGAAGGCGGTAGTCAGTGAATTAAAAAAATTAGCAAAAGAAGCGGAAACGGTTTGGTTAGCGTCCGATGAGGACCGCGAGGGGGAAGCAATCTCGTGGCACTTATATGAAACCTTAGGCCTGAAAGAGGATAAAACTAAACGCATCGTATTTCATGAGATCACGAAACCAGCGATATTAAAGGCTATTGAAGAACCGCGCACCATCGATTATAACCTGGTTAACGCGCAGCAGGCTCGTCGTGTATTGGATCGTTTGGTAGGCTTCGAGCTTTCTCCTGTACTTTGGAAAAAAGTTAAACCTTCCTTATCCGCAGGACGTGTACAATCTGTTGCCGTACGATTAATTGTAGAGCGCGAACGCGACATCAATAAATTTGAGGCGGATGCTTCTTTTAAAGTGGTTGCAATCTTTACTACGGGAAAAGGAAAAGAACAATTTAAAGCAGAATTACCACAGCGTTTTGATAAAAAAGAAGAGGCAGCTGAGTTTTTGAATGCGTGTATTAAAGCGATATTCGAAGTCAGCTCTCTAGAAAAGAAGCCTGCTAAACGGACGCCATCGGCACCGTTTACGACGTCTACCTTGCAACAAGAGGCCAGTAGAAAATTAGGTTTCTCGGTTGCGCGAACCATGCAGGTTGCGCAGCGTTTATATGAAGCGGGACGGATTACCTATATGCGTACCGACTCGGTAAACTTAAGTGACACGGCCATTCAGGCGGCTGAGCAAGAAATTGTGGGCGCCTACGGAGAGAAATACCACAAACAACGTCGTTACAAGACCAAAGCTGCTGGTGCACAAGAGGCACACGAGGCTATCCGTCCGACCTATTTCTCGGAACATACCATCGATGGTGATAATGCAGAACGTCGCTTATATGAGTTGATATGGAAGCGTGCAATTGCTTCACAAATGAGTGAAGCAGAGTTTGAGAAGACGACGGCAAAAATCAATATATCAACACGTTCTGAAGATTTTGTAGCAACAGGTGAAGTGATGAAATTTGATGGATTCCTGAAAGTATATATGGAATCTACCGATGAAGAGTCAGAGCAGACATTTGATAATGACGGAGACAATGCGTTGTTACCTCCGTTAGAAAAAGGACAGCCGTTGTCGTTGAAGTCATTGCAAGCGACAGAACGTTTCTCACGTCCGCCAGCACGCTATACAGAGGCTTCTTTAGTGAAGAAACTAGAAGAATTGGGTATTGGTAGACCGTCTACCTATGCACCTACTATATCCACGATACAGAACCGCGGTTACGTGGTCAAGGAAGATCGTGATGGAAGGGAACGGAGCTATGTGACACTCACGGTAGAACAGGAAGCCGTTGTCGAACAAATAAAAACGGAAATCACCGGTGCCGAACGTTCAAAAATGTTCCCGACAGATATCGGTGTTTTAGTGAATGACTTTTTGGTAGAGCATTTTAACGATATCGTCGACTACCATTTTACGGCAAAGGTGGAGAAGGAGTTTGATGAGATTGCGCAAGGTGACAAGGAGTGGACAGATATGCTCAAAAACTTCTACGGACCATTTCACGATGGTATTCAAGACACGTTAGAACATGCAGATCGTGCTACGCACGAACGCGAGCTAGGTGTTGATCCCGAAACGGGCAAGCCTGTAAGTGTGCGTGTAGGTCGTTTCGGACCGCTCGTGCAGATTGGTGCAGCTGATGATGAAGAAAAACCTCGTTTTGCATCGCTTCGTAAAGGTCAAATGATTGAAACCATCACCTTTGAAGAGGCTATGGATTTGTTTAAGCTACCCAAAAAAGTAGGGGAGTTTGAAGAAAAAGATATGACCGTCGCAATTGGTCGCTTTGGTCCTTACATTCGTCATGCCAGTGCTTTCTATTCCTTACCTAAAGGTTTAGATCCGATGGATGTGACGGAAGAAGAAGCGGTACAAATTATCAAAGAGAAACGTCAAAAGGATATTGAGAAAGTTATCCGTGTGTTTGATGAGAATCCAGAAGCACAGATCGAAAATGGCCGTTGGGGTCCCTTTATCCGTCTAGGAAAACAAAATATTAAGATCCCTAAAGGAACTGAAGTTGAAAAAATAACGTACGAGGATGTTTTGAAATGGGCAGATGCGGATCCAAAAGGAAAAGCAAAGGCGAAAGCAAAAACAGCATCAGCGACTAAAACAACAAAGAAAGCTCCGACTAAAAAAGCGGCAAAGAAGAAATAAAGCAAGAACTTAAGCAATCCCTGGCGTTTTTGATGAATGAAAAACGCCAGGGATGATGGAATATAGTAAGAATAACCATGAAGAAAGATTTACCGGAGAACGTTGTGGAGGACATCTCGATTGCTGTAGTCTTGGAGAATGAGACACCAGCAGAGAAGATATGGAACGTTTATCTAGTTAATGAGAAAGGGGTGCCTTTAAAAAATGTATTCGTCACGTCTAAAGGATACGGCAAGAAGGATGAGCGAGAGGTGAAGACAACCACATTAAGACATTTTTTGGGTGATGTGGATGCGAATAGCAGCTTAAAAATTGAAGCGATCGATACACAGGTTTTTGGTTTGACCAATGAATACTGGCTGAGCTATTATATAGGCGAAACGATATATGATAAAAAGTATATCTTCCTTCCTGAGAGTATCGTAGATGAGAACCTGATTAAAGTACCGCTTGTCGATAAGGCAGGAATTGTGATTGGAGGAAGCAAGTAATGGCGCATAAGAATTTTATTATTGCGATTGATGGTTTTTCGTCGTGCGGTAAAAGCACGGTAGCAAAGGCTTTAGCGAAAGAGCTTAATTATATCTTTATTGATAGTGGGGCTATGTATCGGGCGGTTACGCTTTATTTTTTACGTCATGCTATTTCGCTTGATGATAAGCCTGCTATTGTAGAGGCATTGGCGAATATCCATATTGATTTTATACCCAGTACGGAAAAAACACAGATTTTACTGAATGGGGAAGATGTATCGGAAGAAATTCGCCTGATGCATGTGTCGAACATGGTTAGTGAGGTTAGTGCGATTAAGGAAGTCCGGACAGCGATGGTTGCACAACAGCAGCAGTTGGGAAAAACCAAGCATATCGTGATGGATGGCCGGGATATTGGTACAACTGTTTTTCCAGATGCAAATCTTAAGATATTTATGACAGCGAGCCCAAGCGTACGTGCAGAGCGTCGTTTTGCTGAACTTGCTGCAAAAGGTGAATCGACCACGATGGAAGAGGTTGTAGCGAACTTAGCACATCGTGACCATATTGATAGCACACGTGAAGAAAGTCCGCTTAGACAGGCTGAGGATGCTATTGTTTTGGACAACTCTGACCTTACACAGGAAGAGCAGCTTCGCTTCGTAATTGATGAGGTTCAGAAAGCGAAATTAAAAGGGTAGAGGGTTTACTTTTGCAACATCCGCACCTTTTCCGGATTGGTTTCCGCATAACGCAATACTAACGTTTGCATATAGTGATTACTGATACATTTGTCTTTATAAGAAACTATATCTTCAACTTCAGTCCAATCATTCAGATCGTCAATAAAACCAAAAGCGAATAGCTTTTCTTCTTTAAAGTAGATGTAACTCTGCTCTTCGTCATGTCGGCCCGCATCGGTCAAAATAAAAGAACGTTGCTGCAAACGTAAATGTTCCAGAAGCGTGTAAATTGTTTGATTGTGGTCTTCAAGGTTCGGCATTTCGACCTCATCCTTATTTGTAACCAACACTTTATCTTTCCCTCCAGGAGAGTAAAAGTTACACAAAGACGGAGATAGTTGATGTTCCTGCATCAGTTTAGCGAGGAAAATATTTGCTTCACCGGCCGTTTCGAAATACTGTAAACCTTGAACACCAGCTGTACTTTTTGTTATTGCTAGGTGCTCAAAGCCGCAGATATCCTGATAGTTAAAGAGAACAAACTTAGGTTCATATTTTTTTAATGCGTTGTTATAAATAGGCCAATGCTTTTTAATCAACTGGCACTCCATCAACAACGCCATCAGTTCCGTGCCCGATTCTTCAAAATCTATATGACACACTTCATTAATAAACTGTTGCCTGCGTAAGCTGCTGTTGTTACCACTGAAATGACTAAATACTCTTTTCTTGATATTTAGTGCTTTACCTACGTATACAATTTTTCCTTTTTGATTGCGGAGAATATATACCCCTGTTGTTTCGGGTAGTTTATCGAATTGTTCTTTTGGAATATGTGTCGGAAGGCGGTGTGCGGTATTTACCTGGAGGCTTTTTTGAATATGCCCCTCATCATCCTGAGCAAGTAACAGATCAAAAAGTTTAACGGTTGCTTCCACATCCCCCATAGCACGGTGCCTATCGGTAATTTCAATGTCTAAAGCACGACATAGGTTTCCTAAACTATAGGAGCGGTGTCCCGGTAATATCTTGCGTGATAACCTGACCGTACATAGCTTTTGTGCCTGCCAATCATAACCCGACTGCTTAAGCTCCTTATTTAGAAAAGAATAATCGAAATTAACGTTATGGGCAACAAATACCTTTCCCTGTAACAGGTGAAAAATATCTTCCGCTATCTCCTCAAAGCGTGGCGCGTCTTCCACCATTTCATTGCTTATTCCAGTAAGTGTTTGGATCGCATAGGGAATGTGCACATCTGGATTAATCAGCGTATGGTAGCGCTCTATTACTTTTTTGCCATTATGAATTAAAATAGCTACTTCCGTAATCTTAGCGCCGCCGGCATGACTTCCCGTTGTCTCAATATCGACAAGTGCAAAATGCTTTTGTTTATTCACATCACAATATTACTAAATTAATTAGTAACATCAAACACTTTTGATTACTTCACTGGTGTTCCCATTAGCTCCCGTATAGCAACCGAAGCGATGGCGCCCCCGAAAGCCGCTGGAAGATAGGACATGGTGCCGTAAGCCGACTTTTTGAAGTTACTACCATCGGTATAAAGAAGGGAGTTCTTATCTGGAAGTTCTGTTGAGAATGCTACTTTAACACCATTACGAATACCATGTTTGCGCAGTTTTTTTCGGATATGTTGTGCCAGCTTACAATTATAGGATTCACCGATGTCGGCGATTCGAATTTTAGTGGGATCCACCTTTCCACCAGCCCCCATGGAGCTCACAAATGGAATGCCTGCATCTAACGCTAAACGGATAAAGAATAATTTGGGTGTAATACTGTCTATCGCTTCTACACAATAGTTCGGTTGGAGATCCAATAGACCAGGTATCTTTTCGGGGATAATGAAATCTTGGATTACCGTCAGCTCAAGCTCCGGATTAATGGCCAGTAGGCGCTCTCGCATAATTTCTGCTTTCGCTACGCCATGATTTGTTGATAAGGCTGGCAGTTGACGGTTTCTATTGGATGGATCGACGGTATCACCATCGATAATCGTCATCTTGCCGACTCCTGCACGGCATATAAATTCTGCCGCAAAAGAGCCCACACCACCCAAGCCCAACACCATCACGTGTGAGTTGGCCAGTTTCTCTAAAGCATCTCTTCCTGTTAAAGCTTCTGTTCTTGACAACCAAGATAAATCTTTCATCTTCCTAGCGGATAGTTAAATATATCTACGAAATTTTTATAAACCTGTTCCTTCAATAGATTAAGGTCTATTTTTTGAACGCGGCAAAAATACGTATAAATATCTACTATTTTACTAGATTTGTCGTCCGTTTCTAAGAAAATTCGATCCAACGGTATTCCGGTAATAAGATCATCCTTTTTCGTTGTCAAAAGCGAGGCACCTAGACTCAGGTAATACCCTTCACCCAACAGCTGTTCGGCAAGTTCTATTTTTTTATCAAAGCCGTGAAAGAGAACGGGGACAGCTACTTTCTCCTCCCGCAGTATACGGATGCATTCTTGGTATGCACGAACACAATGTATGATTAATGGTTTGTTAAGGCAATTAGCTATAACAATCTGTTTTCTAAATACATGCTCTTGAATATGAAATTCGGTATCACATAGTTTATCTAGGCCACATTCACCTATCGCTAAAATATTTTGTTGTTTACCATATTGATGTAACACATCAAATTGCGCTTCATAATTCCGATCTACATACCACGGATGAATTCCGAGTGTGCAAGGTTGAGGAATAAGATAATTTTTGGAAACGATAATGTTAGGAAGAGAAAACTCTTCGGCCGTGTTCTCCTTATAATGGTGGGTATGTATATTTACGAATAGAGAACGCATACTCAAACTTAAAAAACTTTCTTCGAAAAAGCAAATAATGGTATGGTTGAAAGTTAAGGAGTTAGAGGGTTAAGGGGGTGAGAAGGTACGAGGTGAATGGAGGACCTCAATATAACTATCGCTGGCGCGAGCTTGTAGCTCGTGTCCTTTTGTATAAAGTACTAGTTGAAATCCTGTTGACTGCAGGCAAGGTCGGGGTGATATTTACGACAACGATCCGCCTAAAACTTGGACAATAGCGGAAGCTTTCAGTAAGCACTCGTCGTACTCCTTTTCGGCAACAGCATCAATGGTAATGGCACCGCCCGTATGAAAAGAAAGATATTTACTGGTTTTATTATATAGAATAGAACGGATAACTACATTAAAGTCGAAATCACCATCCGGAGCAAAGTAACCGACAGCCCCGGAGTAAACACCGCGCATACTGTTCTCGTAGCGATCACAAAGCTGCATCGCACTGATTTTAGGCGCACCTGTCATCGATCCCGGTGGAAAGGTATTCTTTATTGTCTCTGCATCTGAAAGCGCCGGATTCTGCTCGCAAACAACCGTAGAGATCAACTGATGAACCTGCTTGAAGCTATGCACCTCCAGTTTACGCTGCGCATCAACTGTCCCCGGTATGGCACTTCGTGTGAGATCATTACGCACCAAATCTACGATCATCACATTCTCAGCTATCTCTTTCGGGTTTGAAGAAAGCTCCGCAATAAGACGTGCATCTTCAGCGGCATCTCGTCCACGAGGCGCTGTTCCTTTAATAGGCTGCGAAATAAGTGTCGATCCACGTTTTGCCAGAAAACGCTCCGGCGAAGCCGACAAAATATAGCGATCATCGAGCTTGAAAAACACGGAAAATGGCGTAGGAGAGGTCTCACTCAGCTTCTCGTACACAACAAGGGGGTCAAGATCTACATCTTCTGCATAAAACTCCTGACAGAGGTTTACTTCATAGATATCTCCTTGCTGTATATGCTGCTGCATTTGCGCGAAACTTTCCATATACTCCGTTTTGGACATCCGTTTTTGCAAACTCAACGCCCCCAAAGGAGAAGAAGATGGGAGCAAGGTGGAGAGAATCTTCTCGTAAACCAATTCAGGGGCCTCGCCCTGAATCTCTACTTGACCATTCGCAAAGCGCAGAACTGTTGCTGGTATAAAAAAAGAAGATAGCGGAAAACCTAGGCGATTCGGGAATGGCGTCTTCAGGTCTTCAATTTCATCCTTTAGGTCATACGAAAAAAAGCCAAGCATCCATGAATCTGAATGCTTGGCCTTAAATTTTTCCAGCGCTTTAAAGGTATCTGAAGACGTACTACTCGTGAAGGTAGCTACAGACTCCACCGCTAAAAACGCTTCAATTTTATTGTATTCATCGTTGTACCCGTTTGATTCAAAAAAACAAACCTCCGAAAACTGCGCTGCCCATTGCAGTGCTTGTTTCTTAAAAGTAGGTATTTCGACGTCAAAAATGGCTACAGCCATGGTTTTACTTACAATTCAATAGTTTGTACACGATCTGGACCTACCGAAAGATACTTAATAGGCACTTCTAATGCTTTCTCTAAGTATGCGATATAGTTTTTCAATGCAGTCGGGATTTCACCTGGTGTACGGATACCCGTTACATCCTGGTTCCAACCTTCCACTTCTTCCAAAACCGGCTCCGCTTGGTTTGTGATAATCTCATATGGCATATAATCGATAACCTCACCGTTATACTTGTAGTGCGTACATACGTAGATTTTTTCAAACGTATCCAACACATCTGCTTTCATCATAATAAGCTCGGTCACACCGTTCAACATAATTGCGTACTTCAACGCAGGGATATCAATCCAACCTGTACGACGAGCACGGCCCGTAGTCGCACCAAACTCATGACCTAGCTGGCGTAATTGCTCACCTGTTTCATTATCAAGCTCCGTAGGGAATGGTCCACCGCCCACGCGTGTAGCGTAAGCTTTGAAGATACCATATACCTGACCAATTTTGTTAGGCGCAATACCCAAACCTGTACAAGCACCTGCCGTTGTCGTGTTTGAAGAAGTTACAAAAGGATAAGAACCAAAATCCACATCCAATAATGTTCCTTGGGCACCTTCCGCTAAAACTTTTTTACCTTCTTTGAGGTAGTTGTTCACCAAGTGCTCTGCATCCACATGAGGGATCGCTTTGATAAACTCGATAGCTTGCAAGAAAGCGGCTTCCTTTTCTGAGAAATCTGGAACCTCACCATAGTGCGATAAAATCTCCAAATGCTTTGCTTTTAGCTTTTCGTAGCGCTCTTTGAAGTCAGGCAAAGTAGTATCACCAACACGCAGACCGTTACGACCTGTTTTATCCATGTAGGTCGGACCAATACCTTTTAACGTAGAACCGATCTTACCCGCACCCATCTTTGATTCCGAAGCCGCATCCAACAATTGGTGCGTAGGAAGGATCAAGTGTGCTTTACGCGCTAATACCAATTTACCTTTTCCTACCGGATCAAATCCAGCTGTCTTTAGGTTATCGAGCTCACGTTTCAAGATAATTGGGTCAATAACCACACCGCTACCGATCAGGTTCAAGGTACCCTCATTAAATATTCCTGACGGAATAGTGTTCAATACAAATTTTTTGTTGTCAAACTCTAATGTATGTCCGGCATTAGGACCTCCTTGGAAGCGCGCGATCAAATCATACTTAGGACAAAATACGTCAACGATTTTTCCTTTTCCTTCGTCGCCCCATTGTAGGCCTAGAAGCACATCAACTTGCATAATATTCGAGATATTGAGATTTAAAATTATATGATATATTCAAAGTCTTAAAAAGCACAAAGTTCAGAAGAAATCGAGTAGCTCGATTTTTTCTGAACAAAGGTAATACAATAATCGTTCGATTATTACATTAATTTGAAATTACCGTTTCTTTGTTTTCAGCACGCTTGGCCTCAGCTTCTTTCTTTTGACAGGCTTCACAAACGCCATATAGATTTAAGGAGTGGTGCTTGATGTCGAATTTCAAAAGATCACCCATCAAACTTTGGATTTGGTTGATACGTGGGTCACAAAACTCAACAACAGTATTACATTCGATACAGATAACATGGTCATGCTGCTTAAATCCATATGATTTCTCAAACTGCGCCATATTACGCCCGAACTGGTGCTTGGTAACCAAATCGCAGGAAACCAAAAGCTCCAAGGTGTTATAAACCGTTGCCCGGCTCACCCGATATTTTTTGTTTTTCATGTGGATATACAAAGATTCCACATCGAAGTGATCCGAACGGGAGTATATTTCCTCCAGAATAGCATAACGTTCTGGTGTCTTTCTTAGATTTTTATTCTCTAAGTAAGCTTCAAATATCTTTTTTACCGTTTGGTAGTTTTCTGCTAAATTCATATTCAATTTTACTAATCTACAAATTTATTAAATTCTTGCTTAAAAAACGACCGTTTTCAGAAGCATAACATTGTCGTGATTAATTCTCCGCATCATAACGCGTAACACTGGTTATCCCACTGATTTCCTTGAGGTTCTTCATGAGACTTTCCAACTGTTCCGTGTTGTTGACAAAGACCATAATATTTCCTTCAAAGATACCTTCGTTGCTCGTGATAGCCAAGGAGCGAATATTCACACTAAATTCTTGAGAAATCACGTTGGTGATTTTATTCACTAAGCCTACATCATCAATACCAATAATGCGTAATCCCGTTAAGAAAGATGCCGTACTCTGTTGTGAGGCCCACTTGGCCTTTAGGATACGGTAACCGTAGTTAGCCATCAATTTGGAAGCATTCGGACAACTGGTACGGTGTATCTTAATCCCATCGTTCACCGTCAAGAAGCCAAAAATATCATCCCCAGGAATCGGGTTACAACAAGGCGCCAGCGTGTAGTCCACTTCTTGTAAATCGTCACCAATCAAAATGGTATCAACCTCTTTTTTATTGATTTTCTCTACAAGCCCCGAAATATGGGTAGAGAAGTGACTATTACCGTGCTCTGGCTGCTTCTCACTGGCGGCATATTCCCGTAAACTTCGGGTATCAATGATGCCTTTTGCGACATTATAGAACAAGTCCTGCGAACTTGGATATTTAAAGTGGTTCGCAATCTTGTTGATATTATCTGTGTTGTACGTTATTTTAAGCGATTTCAGCTTGCGTTCTAAAATCTCTTTACCATCTTCAGCAACGCGTCGTTTTTCTTCTTTTAGGGAAGACCTGATTTTGGATTTTGCTTTCGCCGTAATTACAAAGTTGAGCCAATCTTCTTTTGGCGTTTGTTTGCTTGACGTAATAATCTCCACCTGATCTCCATTTTGGAGCGGATAACTTAATGGCACCAATTTATGGTTCACCTTAGCACCAATACAAGTTGCCCCAATATCCGAGTGTATCTCAAAAGCAAAATCTAGCGCAGTAGCACCGTTCGGCAGCTGCACCAACGTTCCTTTTGGTGTAAAAATAAAGATCTCGTCCGAGAAGAGGTTCATCTTGAAGTCGTCCACAAAATCGAGTGCACTTTGCTCTTGGCTACTCAACATATTACGTACTTTCTGAATCCACTGATCCAAACCACTATCTGAATTCGATTCTTTATACTTCCAGTGTGCCGCAAAACCTTTTTCCGCAATCTCATTCATCCGCTTAGTCCGAATTTGCACTTCTACCCATTGTCCACGAGGCCCCATCACGGTGGTATGCAAAGATTCATAACCATTTCCTTTAGGAGACGAAATCCAATCTCGTAATCGATCCGGGTTTGGGCGATAAAGATCTGTGATGATAGAATACACTTTCCAACATTCCGTTTTCTCACGCTCAGTAGGAGTGTCGATGATCACACGGATAGCAAAAAGATCGTAGACCTCTTCGAAAGGAATCGATTTTTTACGCATCTTATTCCAAATCGAATGAATCGATTTCGGGCGACCAAAAACATCCGCTTTTATGCCTTGCTCTTCCAATATATCTTTTACCGGAGCGATAAAATCGGCAACAAATTTC
The DNA here is from genome assembly GCF_004421025.1 of Sphingobacterium psychroaquaticum. Taxonomy (NCBI): domain Bacteria; kingdom Pseudomonadati; phylum Bacteroidota; class Sphingobacteriia; order Sphingobacteriales; family Sphingobacteriaceae; genus Sphingobacterium; species Sphingobacterium psychroaquaticum. The sequence continues at coordinate 2,366,307 of NZ_CP038029.1, forward strand.
TCCCGTTCCGCTTTCTTTTCATTCAGCTTCTTCGCGATAAATTTATACGTATCGGGATCTGTATACTTCATAGACAGATCTTCCAATTCAGATTTTATAGCATACAAACCTAAGCGATGCGCAAGAGGTGCATAGAGATAACTAGTCTCGGAGGCTATTTTAAGCTGTTTATGACGTGCCATAAACTCCATCGTCCGCATATTGTGCAGGCGATCGGCTAGCTTAATTAAAATAACGCGCACATCATCAGCCAGGGTAAGGAGCATCTTTCGGAAATTTTCCGCCTGCATTGAACTATTCGGGTCAAATATCCCTGATATTTTAGTCAATCCATCGATAATGCGCGCTACTTTTTTACCAAACTGCGTCTCAATTTCCTGCAACGTGATCGGTGTATCTTCGACTACATCATGCAGTAAGGCACACACAATAGAGGTGGTACCTAAACCAATCTCTTCCGCTGCAATCTGTGCTACAGCTATAGGGTGGTAAATATAAGGCTCGCCCGACTTACGCCGCATATCTTTGTGGCATTCCAACGCCAGGTCAAAAGCCTTTCTGATTTCTTGTTTATCTCCGCGTTGTAATGTCGGCTTACAGGCCCTCAATAATGCGCGGTATCGCTTCCTTATTTCCTTGTTTTCCGCTTCAATGTCAATCACATATTCTCCCATAAACAGGCTCCAAAAAAAATTGCTTTTAAAGTTTTTGTTCCGTATATTTATTACTGTTTAAGTTGCTGTTACATAAACAGATGCTAATAACATATAAATATAGTGATTTTTTAGGAGATTATAAAACACCGTAAGGTAATTTATTTGCGTAATGAAGTGTAGGTTATTTTTTGCTGTATCAGCCTTTCTTATGCTACCCCTGTGTAGCGTAGGGCAAGATTTGCAGGTGCCGCATTATGGAGAAGGAGAGGGAAAAGTACTGGCTAAATACCTAACAAATCGTACGGAAACAGGGGAGGTTTTACCCTGGTTTTTAATCGAGGATATTATAGTTGTTGCCCGCCGCACATTTAAGACTGAAGAGGACCGACAACGTTACTTGCGATTAGAACGCAACGTATTACGGGTTTTACCATATGCGATTTACGCACAAAAGCGTTATGAGCAGTTAGACCGCGAATTGGCGTTGGTATCTTCTAAAAAAGAAGAGAAAAGATTGGTAGAGGCCTGCGAGAATGAGATTAAAAGTAAATTTAATGCCGAAATCAAGAATTTAAGTGTGTCGCAAGGAAAGATTTTGATTAAATTGATTCAGCGACAAACAGGCAACACCAGTTATGAGTTGGTAAAAGAAATGAAGGGAAGTATATCAGCTTTCTTCTACCAATCTGTAGCCAAGGTTTTTGGGCACAACCTAAAATCGGCCTACGATCCAAAAGAGGATTTTGAAATAGAAAATATTATTCGTGGCTATGAGAGGCTACGACCTATAAAAAATTTGTATAACAATTAAAAAGGAAGGATAATAATGCAAACGGTTTATGATTTTCATGCGCTTCAGTTTAATGGCGAAAAGAAATCGTTGCAGGACTATTCGGGCAAAGTATTATTGATTGTAAACACGGCCAGTCGCTGCTTTTTCACGAAGCAGTTTAAAGCTTTAGAAGCGCTGTATCAAAAATATAAAGATCAAGGTTTCGAAATACTAGCTTTCCCGTCCAACGATTTCCGTGGACAGGAACCCATGACGGGCTCACAACTAGAGACTTTCTGCCGAATACAGCAACAGGTGACTTTTCCTGTTTTCAGACGCGTCCATGTAATTGGACCTTACAGTGAACCTTTATACCAATACTTGTCTGAACGTTCGAAAAATGGACGATTCGACAAGAAACCTTTATGGAATTTTCATAAATACCTGATAAACAAAGAAGGAGAGGTGGTGGACTATTTTTATAGTACGACAAACCCGACGGCAAGTCGTCTTATGACAAAAATCGAACAATTGATTTCGGAATAAAACCTTCCTTTTATCATTACCTTTGCCTAAAGGTCAATAATATAAGTATGAAGTTAGATTTAATGGTAATGACGGTACATCCGGATGATGCCGAACTCGGCGCTGGTGGTACTGTTGCTAAATATGTAGCTGAAGGTAAGACAGTTGGAATTGTGGATTTGACACGTGGCGAGCTTGGCACACGTGGTACCGCAGAGACGCGTGCGCAAGAAGCTGCTGCAGCGGCGGCAATTCTAGGTGTGCATGTGCGTGAAAATTTGGAACTTCGAGACGGTTTTTTCCAGAACGATGAAGAAAGCCAACACGCCATTATACGAAGTATTCGCAAATATAGACCGGAAGTGGTTATCACCAATGCGTTAGATGACAGACACCCAGATCACGGACGCGCAAGCAAGTTGGTGTATGATGCGTTGTTCTTGAGCGGGTTAAGACGTATCGAGACCTTTGATGAAACGGGTGCTCCGCAAGAGGCATTCCGTCCGCGCTTACAACTTCAACTGATCCAGGATAAATACATCCAACCGGATATCATCTTAGATATAACCGACTTTTGGGATATTAAAGAACGTTCGGTCTTAGCATATACCACTCAATTTAATGTGTCAGAAGACGATAAGGAACCGCAAACATATATTTCAAACCCTGACTTTATGGAGTCGACCCGGGGTCGTGCTGCGGAATTTGGGCGCAATATACAGGTTCGTTATGCGGAAGGATTTACATCCCGAAAATTACTTGGCGTTACCGATCTCTTTCACCTTATATAGTGGGCATACAGGTCAATAAAGTTCATCATATTGCTATAATCTGCAAGGATTATAGCAGATCTTTACATTACTATACAACCGTAATTGGACTGGAACTCGTGTCCGAAATTTATCGACAAGAACGCGATTCCTACAAAGCTGATTTGGCACTTAATGGTGCTTATATTATCGAGTTGTTTTCATTTCCCGATCCACCAGCACGTGTTTCGCAGCCCGAAGCGTTGGGCTTAAGACATCTGGCATTTGAGGTCAATGACGTCGCTCGCACGGCGCAAGAGCTTCAAGATCTCGGGCAGGCATGCGAAGCAATACGTGTTGATCCAGAGACCGGAAAGCGATTTTTCTTTACAGCAGACCCGGACGGTCTACCGATCGAATTTTACGAAAAGTAAGATTATGGATCGAGATTTCAAGGCATCTAGGCTGTTGCAAATGTCTTGGTCGTAACAGTGTCAAACAAACCTATTTCACGATTGTTTAACATTAATTAGCAGTTCTATCGCTTCGGCTTTAGACTTTACTTTCGTATCTTTAGCAGTAGATACATTTAAATGTGATGGTATGATAAACAAAAGAATGATTACCCTATCAGTCTTGGCATCGGGCTTGTTCTTAAGCAGTTGCGTAAGCAATAAGAAATATGTAGCCCTTCAAACGCAACACCAAGATTTAGCAACACTTTACCAAAAAGGACAGTTAGACCTAACGGAAAGTCGTGCACGCGTAAAGAGTTTAGAAGACCAGCTGGAGTTTGAGCGCAGAAATAACGCAACATTAAAGGATGCATTAACGACGCTTCAGAATACGTTGGATAAAAGTATTAGCCAAAATACTCAGGGCAATGTTAACATCTCCAAGTTGGTGGATGAGATTAACGCATCGAACAAGTATATCCAACACTTAGTGAACACCAAAAACAAAAGTGACTCCCTTAATGTGGTGTTAACAAACAATTTGACACGTTCGCTAAGCCGCGAAGAGCTTCGTGATGTGGATGTAAAAGTACTTAAAGGTGTTGTTTACATTTCACTATCAGATAATATGCTATATAAATCAGGTAGTTATGAAATTTCGGATAAAGCAGGGGAGACGCTGAGTAAGATTGCGAAGATTATCCAAGATTACAAGGATTATGAAGTGTTGATCGAAGGTAATACCGATTCAGATCCAATCTCGAAACCGAACATTCGTAACAACTGGGATTTAAGTACGCTTCGTGCCTCTTCTGTGGTGCAGGCCCTTCAAAACCAGTATGGTGTAGATCCTAAGCGCTTAACAGCGGGCGGTCGTGGTGAATACAATCCGATAGCAGAAAATAATACACCGGACGGTAAAGCACGAAACCGTCGTACACAGATTATTATCACACCTAAACTAGATCAGTTTATGGAGTTGATTGATAAAGCACCGGAGTCTTCGAAAGAAGAAACTTTGTAGCAAGTAGTTGGGTAGATTGTAGATGGTAGTTTGGTCGTCTGTAGAGACCCAAACGCCGAAGGCCGCAGCTAGATCTTATCCCAAATATAAAAAATGAACTGCCACGTCAAGCGATAAGCGCTACGACGTGGCAGTTTTAGTTAGTAGGCTTCAAAACCTACATGTTATTTGCTCGTTTTCTTACTTAGACTGGCTAAGAACATATACCCGCATAGACCAGAAAGCAATGATCCGACCAACACGGCTAGTTTAGCTTCTTCGATGTGAACAGGATCTTGAAAGGACAGCAGAGAAACGAAAATGGACATCGTAAAACCAATACCGCCTAACATGCCAACCCCGACAATATGTTTCCAATTGGATAACTCGGGAAGCTTCGCTAACCTCGCCTTCACACACAGCCAACAGGTGGTAAATATACCAAGAGTTTTACCCACAAAGAGGCCGAGAATGATGCCTAGACCCATTGGTGAAGTCAATCCACCAACCATCTCTTCGTGAAAAGTAATATTGGTATTGGCGATAGCAAATAAAGGTACAATAATGAAGTTCACGGGTTTTACCAATAGGTGCTCCAATTTCTCCAGAGGTGATTCCTTGTCGTCCACGGTGGTGGGTAATGTCATCGCGACCAATACGCCCGCGATCGTTGCGTGGATTCCGGAGTGGTGCACAAAGTACCAAATAAATACCCCCGGAACTAAGTACATCCAAATTGCTTTTACACCAAATCGATTGAAGGCAATAAGGAGGGCCATTAGCGCTCCGGCATAGAGTAGGTACGTAAAGTGTAATTCGGTAGAGTAGAAGATGGCAATCACGAGAATAGCCAATAGATCGTCGACAATAGCAAGTGCTGCTAAAAAGACTTTTAGGCTGGCAGGCACACGCTTACCCAGCATATTGATTACCGCCAGGGCAAAGGCAATGTCAGTCGCCATTGGAATTCCCCAACCGTGATGTGTTTCTTGATCGAAGTTGAAAGCGGCATAGATCAAAGCAGGAACGACCGCACCACCAATCGCGGCAAGGATCGGTAGCGCCGCTTGTTTAGGAGAGGAAAGTTCACCTTCCACCAGCTCGCGTTTGATCTCCAGACCAACCAATAAAAAGAAAATGGCCATAAGCCCATCGTTTATCCAGGCCGCAATACTATAATGGAGATGGACGCTCTCATTCTCAAACCCTAGCTGTGTGGATAAGAGTTTATTGAATGACTCTGCCAAGGGACTATTGGCAATGGTCAACGAAATAATTAAGCAGGCGAATAATAATATTCCGCCACCAGTACTCGAGTTTAAGAATTCCTTAAAGCTTCGTAGATTAATTAGTTTAGCCATGGGAACGAAGATATTGAAAATAGTCGGTTTTAGCCGTATAAAAGGGTGTAAATCGGTCGAAAAGGAATAAAAAAGCCCCTCTTTGCAGAGGGGCTGTATCGGTTAATAACCTGGGTTTTGTTGTGCTTTTATTGCCGGGTTTGCATTGATTTCGTCTTGCGAAATTGGCAAAATAGTACGACTAAAAGATCTATTGATGGAGGTCTCGCGTGTAGGAACACTAATTCCTGCAAACGCATCATCAAACGTGATAGTCTTGTTCAAACGAAGCATATCGAAGTAACGAAGCCCTTCACCATAAAACTCTTTACTTTTTTCCGCTAGGATTAAAGCTTCCGTAACATTTGCAGCTGTAATTGCCGGTAGATTCGGCGATCGTTTATGAATTGCCTGCGCATACGTCGCTGCTTTTGTTGGATTTGGGGTCGATGCTTTCAACGCCGCTTCTGCTGCTATTAAATAGATTTCAGATAAACGAATGACCTTAATATTTACAGCCGTATAATTGGATGATCCTTTATCACCGCTGAAGGTCGTTGATCCTAAATATTTATAACACGATCCCATTCGCTGCGTAGACGACTCATCTCGTAACATCACACCCTTTCTAACATCAGCCGCATCTTGGTTCAGCGCATTCAAAAACGGCGTTGCTGCCAAGAAGTTTCCTAAAGCACCCGTCTGATGACTTCTACGCATAAAATAGAAACCGAGTGATGCACGAGCCAAATCTGCTTGGTTCTGTTCAATTACTAATTCATAAATAGATTCCGATCCAAATTGACTTTTCCATGAGTTCACCCATTGATCGTTCTCATAAAGGGTGTAAACCTTACTATTAATAATCTCTTCGGCAGCAGCCAATGCCTTATCGAAATCGCCCATCGTTAAGTATACACGTGCTTGAATAGCTTTATTGGTATAATAGTTTAAGTAACCTTCCCGTTTCGTCTTTGGCAGGCCCGCCTCAGCCGCAACTAAGTCCGTTAGAATCTGCTTGTAGTTTTCATCAACCGTGGCACGTAAAGGTTTTTCATTATACGCTAAAGTTTGAATAACATTGGGAACACCGTACGCATTTTTATCATCCGTATATGATTTCCCATATATGCGAACAAGATCAAAATAACTTAAGGCACGAATCGTCAGTGCTTCCGATTTTGCTAAATCAAAGTTTTCTGTTGTTCCCTCTGCTTTTAATTTCTCAATGTTCTCTAATAAACTATTCGCTTGGTAAATAACACCATAGATACCCGTCCAAAAAGACGAAAAACTATTCGCCTGTGGGTTATGGTTAAAGGTATAGAATTGATCTAGACCACGGCCTTGCGAGAATAAAGTGACATCACCACCTTTTACATCCCCATAACATATAAAATTACGACCATAATACGATGAACTGGTCATCTGTCGTTGAATACCATTGATTACAATCTGGGCATCGTTAGCGGTCTTGACCGCTTTATCTGCATCGGTAGCATTTGTAGGCTCTACATCGAGAAAGCCTTTACACGAAAAGCTTGTGGCTAGTACTGCTGATGCTAAGAATATATTAAAATACTTTTTCATGTTCGTACGCATTTAAAATTAAAAACTAAACTCGACACCAAATGTATAGGTCTTCCCGTAAGGCATTTCCCAACCACGTGTTCCATATTGGTTTACCTCTGGATCGGCCATTTTATACTTGCTAGCTGTCAGCAGGTTTGTTCCATTAAAGAATACACGCGCGTTGGTAATCTTTGCCTTCTGCAAAAATTCCGTTGGTATGCGGTAGGACAAGTTGATGTTTTTCAAACGTATAAACGAAGCATCGTACAAATGGCGACTACTTTGTTGTATAGCATCGGTTAAGTCGTTACCGTCGATTTTTGGTTGTGTACCTTCAGTATTATTAGGTGACCACATATTGTCGTAGTATTGTTGCGAACGAATACGCTCCCAGTAGTAGCCATCATCGTTAACATCTTTTTCGGCACCATCGTATAATTTACCACCAATTTTGTAATTGAAGTTAAATCCTAATGAAATACCTTTGTATTCAAAATCAGTATTTAAACCACCAGCCACTTTTGGAATTGCGCTGCCAATGATTACACGGTCTGCTTTGGTATAAGCGTAGGTGGCATTGCGTCCGTTGTATTCAAAGTCTGAAACGGCATTGTTTGTATACCATACATTTTTACCATTCTCTTTATTTACGCCCGCCCATTCATAACCAAAGTAAGATAACACAGATTCACCCTCACGATAGATAAATTCAGCACGAGCATCACCTCCGGTAGGGTCGGACCAGTTAATATCTTCACCCGCATTTAGCTTCTTAACTTTGGACGTCAAAAATGCGCCATTGACACTTGCATTCCATCTGAATTTGTCATTGGAAATGATATCACCACCTATCGTAAGCTCTACACCACGATTATTGATAACACCCACATTTTGAAGAACGGAGGTAAAACCTGTTGTACCTGACGTTGGTACATCCTGTAATAAATCTTTGGAATCTCTATTAAAGTACTCCACCGACCCCGATATTCTGTTATTAAATAGTCCAAATTCCAAAGCTACATCATAGGTATTACTTTTTTCCCAACGAAGATCTTTATTTCCAATTCCACCACGAATTATGGCACCAGGGTTTGCTTTGTAGTTGTTGTTAAAATACATCAACGTTCGCCATCCATTCAGATCGGTAGGCAGGGTTCCATTTACACCGTATGAAGCACGTACACGTAAGCTGCTGATTGCTGGAATTTCATCCTTAATGAAGTTTTCTTTGTGCAAGCTCCAGGCTCCAGAGACGGACCAGAATGTACCCCAACGGTTATTAGGGCTAAACCGTGATGAACCGTCACGACGCAACGAAGCGCCTAAGAAATATTTCTCATTGTAGTTATAGTCGATACGCCCCAATCCTGATAACAGATTGTTTCCCCACGAATAAGCCTCCGCTTTGAAGTTCGCTCCGGTACCGATTGCTGTTGAAGAACTTGAACCTAAGTTAACGCTATTACTATATTGGTAGTCCGTTGTGTTCTTTTCCGCTTCAAAACCAGCTAAGACACTGATGTTATGTAGGTCAAAGCTCTTTGTATAATTCAACGTATTCGACGATACATATTTACGAATATTGGTACTCCATTTACTGGAAGACCCTTTATCCGTTAAACCATTAAAGTGTAATGCTGAGAAATATAAATCTTCTTTAACTTCACTGTTGTCAAACGAGAAAATAGTCTTCGCTGTTAAGCCACTAACAATTTCCCAAGACAAGGACTGAATCGCTGAAAGCTTTAATGTTTTACTATTGTTATCCCATTCATTATTATAATAGTCCGAATTATAGGCTAAACTTCCATATTGCGCCGTCCAAGGGTTTCCGGTTTTATAATCCGTTGGCCAATAGAAAGGAAACAACAAGTTTCTTGCTTGAAAGAAGGGATTTGACCCCGTCGACCGGGTATCATTAAAACCTGTTTTTCTTGTGTTACCAATATTTAGGTTTACATCGTAATTCACGTTATTGAAAACCTTTTGCGAAAGATTAACGCGTCCCGATACACGATCGTAATCATTCATGATAGCACGACCTTTATCTTTTGTATAAGACAACGAGGTGAAGTACTTCGTAGTTTCTGTACCGCCACTAAGCGAAAGATCATTGGTTTGAAAAACTCCGGTTCGGAATAAATAATCTTCCCAATCAAAAAACTTACCTTCTCGATTTTCAATCCCATCGGTCATTCCCAAAATATTCACATTAGACATCCGAGCGACATCATCCACCGTAAAACGATACCCATGCTTATTAAAACGATTGTTAATTTGTCCTAATGCATAAGCACTCGCTTCAGCATCCGTATAATTTACGCCGGTGGCATTGTTTTTATTGGATGTCCGGTAATCATGGAATATCTGATATTCCATATTAATTTGTGCCTGAGGATCTGCAATTTCATAGTTATCGGTTGCCCATGATGGCGTGAAACCAATAGAAGAGCGTAAATTGATCGTAGGCTTTCCTACTTTACCACGCTTGGTCTGGATAACGACGACACCATTAGCCGCGCGAGAACCGTAAAGAGCGGAAGCTGCAGCGTCTTTCAATATCGTAATAGATTCAATATCCGACGGATTCAAGGTACTCATTACATTGGAGGTGGAATAAATTTGACCACTCATTTGTCCTACGTTTCCGGAAACTACAGGTACACCATCTATTACATATAGCGGCTCATTAGATGCATTCATCGATCCAATACCGCGAACGCGAATACTAGATGTGGATCCCGCTTGTCCAGAAGTACTCGTTATCTGCACACCCGCAACGCGTCCATTTAATGCGTTTTCGAAGGATGTAACCGGTACATCCTTAGCATCCTTACCATAATTCACTGTAGCAGCCGAACCGGTAAATGTACTTTTCTTCGCGGTACCGTATGCAACAACCATCACCTCGTCAAGAGATTGGTCGTCGCTATTAAGCGTTACATTCAACGTTTTGCGCCCAGCGAGATTAATCTCTTGCCTTTGGTAGCCTACGGCAGAGATAACAAGCGTTGCATTCGGATTAGCATTCAAAGTGAACAAACCACTCTCATTCGTCGAGGTACCCATATTAGTACCCTGTATCGTAATTGTAACACCAGAGAGGGGATTTCCACTAGAATCCGTAATCTTGCCGGCGACGGCAGATTGTTGTGCATTGACCACTTGCAGCGCACTACAAGCCATGAGGCACATGGAGGTTAGTAAATGTTTATTCATAATTCGTTGGATTATTATATACTAATATAATTCTTAAATTCCATTTGTTAAAATAATGTTAAGCAAATACCGGTCTTACTGAAATAATGTTCAGCAAAAAACCGTTTTAGCTGAATAAGACATAAAAAAAACAGCCTTTTGAGCTGTTCAATATATTGTCTATGAAGTCTTTATAACACCAATTCCCGGTCTATCCGGAAGGATACAGTGCCCATTCACAACCTGCATACCATCGTAAATATCATTCCCAATCAGCAAAGCACCATCCAGATCGGCCCAATCCACTAAGGGGCCTAATTGTGCCGCTGCGGAAATCGCACAAGAGGTTTCTGTCATACAACCAAGCATCACTTTCATATCTAAAGCACGAGCGAGTTCTGCCATTTTTTTGGCTTCACGAAGTCCGGTACACTTCATCAATTTAATATTTATCCCCGTATAGACATCCTTAAGACTAAGAATATCGCTATAACGTTGACAGCCTTCATCTGCAATGGTTGGGATAGGAGAGTGCTCCGTTAGCCACGCCATATCATCGATCTGCTCCTTAGGCATCGGTTGCTCTAAAAATACCACACCACGCTCAGTTAGCCAGTGTGTCATTTCCAAGGCTTGTTCTTTATTCTTCCATCCCTGGTTTACATCCGCACATAATGGCACATCTGTCACCGAGCGAATGGTATCTATAATCATTTTATCGGTTTCTAAACCCAATTTGACCTTCAAAATCTTAAACTGATCTGCTTCCGCCACTTTCTGACGAATCACTTCTTCGGTATCGATACCAATCGTATACGATGTCGGCGGAACGAGCGTTGGGTTTAATCCCCAAATCTTATAGATAGGCTGTCCCATCAATTTACCTAAAAGATCATGCAATGCGATATCAATACACGCTTTGGCCGCCGTGTTCTTATCGGCAATCTGGTCTACATACTGTAGAATATCCTCCGTTTGAAAAGGCGAATTAAAAGACGATAAATTAACCTGATTTAAAAACTTGATGACGCTCTCTTGCGATTCCCCTAAATATGGCGGCATACTCGCTTCACCATATCCAATTACACCGTCATACTCCAATTCGATCAATACAACCGGTGTAGTGGTGCGACTAAAAGAAGCGACCGTAAAAACATGGCGCATTTCAAGCGTGTACGGTATGTACCGCAAGGTAAATTTCCCCATAGAGAGGCTTGTCCATTGCATTGTGCTCATTGTAAAATAAGTCTTATTTTGTGTAATATGTATTTTCTTTTACCAATTGTATCGCACCATCTGTGCTGCCTAAATAACGACGCGCAGCCACAACAGTTCGCGTTTGGAAATCATCGTAGTTTGCCGCATCCTTTAGCATACTATTTATACGTACGGTTCCAGCAGCATGAATAAATGTTCCGTTACCAATATAAAGCGCAACGTGAGTTACCCGTGCATTTGGTCTTTTATTTTTGCCTGCAGCAAAAAATAAAAGATCCGCAGGCTGCAAGTTCTGAAGTGCCTTTTTAGCATCAAAGTTTCCATCTTTATCTAAAATATCCACAGCATCACCATGCAAGACTTGCTGAGAGGCATCGCGTGGAATAACATAACCATTCATAAAGAAAGAAGTCTTTGTAAAACCGCTACAATCCACCCCCTTTACTGAAGTACCTCCCCATAGGTATGGAAGCCCCAACATAGAGTTTGCACTTTCTAAGATATTTTGAGGTGTTGGACGACGCGTGTCTATCCATTTCTCAAGCCCTGTTGCTTCTTCTTTTACAAGGTATGCAATGCGCTGATCAGGGTAAGCAACCTTGTAAAAACCTGATTCTTCACCCAATATATGTAAAATATCGCCATACACTAAATCCGAAACCCGTTGACTCTGTTTGTTCGGTGCAGAATAGGAGCGCCCAAACTCCGCGGTATAGATTACTTTTTTACCTTTCTTCCAATCGGCTATACCAGCAGCATCTAATGCGACAATGGAGGAGGTAGGTACCCATGCAATATATCCTTCCGGCGTACGCACACGATAGTCTCCGCCGTCTTTCTGTAAAATATCAACTTGTGCGCCCAAAAGTACCTGGGTAGCCATCTCGGCGGCGTGGTCTGGCTTGGTGCGTAAGTTTGCAACAGATAGATTAACTACACCGTGTACCTTAGAACCAACACTTTCATCCGGTAAAAGTTTTACTAGAAAATTTCCTTGAACATCATTTAAATCTTGTGACAACAACTGTTGTATTTCTTTATCAGATGTTTGTAAGGTATAGGTATTTGTAGAAACATCGCTTTGCGCAAGCTCTACCAGCTTAAGACGTTTATCCGGTGCATGTGACGCTTTTGTTTGTTCTATAATTTTTTGCACCCGGAAATAAGTTGTTGAATCAACTTGTGCCTGCGTAAAATAGGACCCCGAAAGAAGTGCACCGAGTAGGACTGTACGTGTGAAATAATTTGTTTTCATCATAATGTCTTAGGTATCTAAACATCAACTAGCTAATGGTGATCTATTGTAGGATGCGTTTTTGATTTTGTTCTTTGAAACACCTCGAACCAATCAGCATATTGCAAACATAAACATTTCCGCCGATTTCTATAGGTAAAAAATGATATAGTTTCATGTTCTGTAGGGATCCAGTGCACGTTTGATACGGTTCGGACATATCAATCAAATTTAAGTACTTACTAAAACGTTTTTTTTGTAATATTGTGCATATACCAATGATTTCATGAGTTCGAGAAGAGATTTTATAAAACACTCCATGTTGGGAGTAGCATCACTGCATGTTGCACCGCACATAACCCAAGGCAATAGCCTTGCAAAAGGCCGAAAACCAATCGTCATTTCTACGTGGGATTTTGGTGTCGCAGCAAACAAAGCCGCCTGGGAGGTTTTACGTACAAACGGTCGTGCGTTAGATGCTGTAGAGCGTGGTGTTAAGGTGGCCGAGGCAGACTTAGGAAACCCAACCGTCGGGAAAGGTGGATATCCCGATCGCGATGGTCATGTAACACTCGACGCTTGCATTATGGATGACCAAGGAAACTGCGGTTCGGTTGCTGCATTGGAACACATTGCACATCCTATTTCCGTCGCGCGCTTGGTGATGGAGAAAACCCCGCATGTGATGCTGGTCGGAGAAGGTGCGTTGCAGTTTGCCTTAGAGCAGGGTTTTGAAAAAGAAAACCTCCTTATTCCGTCCTCGGAAGCTGCCTGGAAAGAGTGGCTAAAAGAGAAGAAATATAAACCAATAATGAACATTGAAAACCGTGACTTTAGAACGGAGCGACTCCCTGGTAATCAGTACAACCATGATACTATAGGCATGTTAGCACTCGATGCAGACGGCAATCTATCTGGCGCTTGTACAACGAGTGGAATGGCCTTCAAAATGCGTGGACGGGTAGGAGATAGCCCAATAATTGGTGCAGGCTTATATGTTGACAATGAAGTTGGCGGGGCCACTTCTACAGGAGTCGGTGAGGAGGTTATCCGTACGGTGGGGAGTTTTTTGGTTGTCGAATTGATGCGACAAGGATACACTCCGGAGGCCGCCTGTAAGGAAGCTGTACAGCGCATCATTAAGAAAAAACCAGCCATTGCCAAGGAAATTCAGGTGGGCTTCTTAGCCTTAAACAAGAAAGGAGAATACGGGTCCTATGCACTCCAAAGTGGTTTTAGTTATGCCGTATGCACTGCAGAGAAGCAAGATCTATTACTAAAGGGAAAGCATATTTTTCCGGCGCCTTAATTGGAATTTGACCTTATACTGGTAAAAGGTGCGCTATGGATATGTATTTTTGTAGTAAGAAACACGAAATTAAAATAACAATTCAATAGAATATGAAGGCTACATTTGGTGGAGGTTGCTTTTGGTGTACCGAAGTAATATTCCAAAATACAAAAGGGGTAAACACGGTACTTCCCGGGTACATGGGAGGAAAGAATGACAACCCGACTTATAAAGAGGTTTGCAATGGCGACACAGAACATGTCGAAGTGGTACAATTAGATTTCGATCCGACATTAGTGGATTTTAAGGATCTGCTTGCTGTCTTTTTTAAAACACACGACCCGACAACCCTAAACAGACAGGGGAACGACGTTGGCACGCAATATCGCTCTGTGGTGTTCTTTCATGATGAACAACAACAGGAAAAAGCAACAAATTTTATCGCGGCATTATCGAAGGAAGGTGTGTTTGAAAACCCAATTGTGACAGCGGTCGAACCAGCGGTTACTTTTTGGGAAGCAGAAGACTATCACCACGATTACTTCAACCAAAATCCGGGGAACCCGTTCTGTGCAGCGGTCATTGCACCGAAACTCCACAAGTTTTTAAAGAATAATACTAGTTTGTAGTTTGGGGGTGGGGAGTTCGTGGTCTGATAGTTATAGTTGAGAGTTTGGTCGTGGATTTGTTTAGAGGATTGCCACAGCCTTCGTACCTCAGCTTCGCAATGACGGAAAGTTTCATAAACTAGTAATTATTTATATGCGCTGGTGGAGAATTTTCGGACTCGCTGGCTGGCTTATAGTTCGTGTCCAAACAAAGTCCGAGCCACAAGCTCGACTAGCATGTATACCAAAAAAGCGATCGTCATTGCAAAGGGCTTATTCGTTGGCTGGCGCGAGCTTGTATATCTAAAAAAAGAAGTCGTCATTGCGAGGAGTGTAGCGACGCGGCAATCTTACTTAAAAATAGCGCATTTAAAGCCATTTGAAAAGATTGCCACAGCCTTCGTACCTTGACTTCGCAATGACGACCAACTAAGATCTTAACCAGTTAGAACAAAGACGTCTGTCCTTGGTCATCTAAATTTATATCCTCTGGATTTGTAATTTCTAAACTTACATCAGAAGAAGAAGTCGTTTCTACCGAACTTATTTCCTCTGACCCTTCAGAAGCTAACGGTGTTTCCCCCGTATCCACGGCCTCCGCTGCTTCCTCCTTTGCATCGCCTCGCGCCAAATCTTTCTCCGTAGAAAGCAGGGTCACGGCTTTCACCGTATGAAAGGACAACCTATTACCTTGTGCCTTGATCCCCTTTACATCGATAATCTCATTAAGCGGCTGCTCCATCGATTCTGGTGTCTGCGATTTCCCTTTAAGAATATCAAGCTTCACGATCGGATTATCACCATTGCTAAGCAGTATCAGCGCGGAACCAGGTGCATCGCTGATAAAGGACATTCGTTTACCGATCGGCTGGTCATCAAACGTAAACCGTTTTACATAATATGTTCCCGTCTTGCCGTCCTTATGTACGGCTGCGTAAACTTGTTTCGGTGTATATTTCTCCATTTTGACCAAGGTCGTATCAAAATGGTTGCTTAGATCAAAAGACGAAAACTCATACGAGCCATCTGGATAAACAAGAAGAATTTTATCTTCTGCATTAAACTCACCTAAATAAACCCCACGTTCATCTGCATTAAGGCGCTTCAGCACGTCATCGAACCAAATTTTACGTCCCGCAAGTGTAGATACACCAGCGCTCTTAAAGGTTACTTTCTTCAATGGGAATTTTGAAACAATATTCCCTTGTGAAGCACGCCCTTTAATCGCTATTTCAGCAAAATCAAGGTCGAAAGTAAGCTTTCTCAGCTTTGTATGTGGTTTCAATTGAATATTTACAACCTCCGCTTCACCGTTCGGATTTGCCGAAAAATGCAAAATCTTGGTCCCTTTGCCACCTTTACCGATATCATACTCCTTATCTCGTGTAACCGCTGTTACCGAAAAGCGTTTGATAAAGCTTGTGCCCGTATCCCCATCTTTATAGATGGCATTATACACCGTTCGGTCGTCACCTTTCTTAAATACGGCGACGTGAATAATATCTTTTCCGACAAATACTTTATCTTGAATCTTGGTGACTACATATTTACCATCAGCGCGGAAAACAATAATATCATCAATATCGGAACACTCCGACACAAACTCATCCTTACGCATGCCCGTTCCAATAAACCCTTCTTCGCGGTTTACATATAATTTAGCATTCGCTAAGGCTACCTGTGCGGCTTCTACCTTATCAAAAATACGGATCTCCGTTTTGCGTTCACGCCCCTTCGCATATTTGCTGCGCAGATGGTCGAACCAATTGATCGTGAATTCCGTTAAATTCTTAAGATTACGTCGCACATCTTTAATATCGTCCTCTAACGCTTTCATCTGCTCGTCGGCCTTTTTCACATCGAAACGCGTGATGCTACTCATTGGCTTGTCGATCAGCCGCTTATAGTCTTCTGGTTGTATTTCGCGATAAAATTGCGGGAAGAAAGGTTCAAATAAGCGATTCAAGACCTGAACTACGGTATCAAAATCACCCGCATTTTCATAATCGTTATGCTTATACATACCCTCCTGAATAAAGATCTTCAACAAAGAGCTAAAGAAAATCTTCTCTTGTAACTCATGTAGTTTAATCTCTAATTCCAGCTTTAGAAGTGCTTTCGTTTGTTTGGTATTCTCGATTAAGATATCATTCACACTCATAAAGTGTGGTTTATTATCGATAATAACACAGGTATTAGGCGATATGGAGGTCTCACAGCCAGTAAAAGCAAATAGTGCGTCAATTGTCACATCAGGTGAAATCCCTGGTGCCAAGTGCACGATAATCTCTACTTTCTCGGCGGTATTGTCCTCGATCTTCTTGATCTTAATCTTTCCCTTATCATTGGCTGCAATCACACTATCGATAAGACTTCCAGTTGTTGTACCAAAAGGGATCTCTGTAATCGCTAAGGTTTTCTTATCTCGTTCTTCAATCTTTGCACGAACGCGAATTTTGCCACCACGACGCCCTTCATTATAGTTTGTAACATCAGCGAAACCTCCCGTTGGAAAATCAGGCACAAGATTGGGACGCTCTCCTTTCAGAACCTGCACAGAGCCATCAATTAGCTCCACAAAATTATGCGGCATAATCTTGGTTGCCAAACCTACGGCAATACCTTCCGCACCTTGGGTAAGTAAAAGCGGAAATTTAACAGGTAAGGTAACGGGTTCTTTATTACGCCCGTCATAGCTTAATTGCCACTCGGTCGTATCTGGATTAAAGACGACCTCGTTTGCAAATTTAGACAAACGGCCCTCAATATAACGCGGTGCTGCCGCAGAGTCACCTGTAATAGGATCACCCCAGTTTCCTTGACAATCGATCAGCAAATCTTTTTGTCCAATTTGCACCATGGCATCCCCAATAGAAGCATCCCCGTGTGGGTGGTACTTCATGGTATTACCAATAACGTTGGCAGCTTTATTGTATCGTCCATCATCCATCTCTTTTAACGAGTGAAGGATACGGCGTTGTACAGGTTTGAAGCCATCGTTAATATGCGGTACAGCACGATCTAATATAACATAAGAGGCATAATCTAAAAACCAGTTTTCATACAACCCCGATAAAGGAATCGTCGTACTGTTGGATTCATGCTCTGCACCATTTAAATTTTCGTCGTGAGATTCTTCTGAAAAGTTTGTTTCTTCGCTCATTTACCCCAAAGGTTCTTTTGTATTTTACTATTTAGCACTGAAAGTAGGTAAAAATAATAAAATTCATGGATTTTACGAAGGCAATTTTGTCCACGATAAAGCAGGAGTGGACCTTTATTGTGGCTAGTTTAAGTCTATTTTTAACGTACTAATTCGAGCGTCACTACCGTAGGTACGCTTAGGTTCAGATGCTCCGATTCCGAAAGGACCTAAAAGATAACCAGGCGTACAAGCAAGCTAGCCAACAGCTGATGCCCACATACCTGCAGCATAAATTTTGACTATCAATAGGAACTAGTAGAAATAAAGGCTTTGTCGGAAAGTGTCTTCAAAAAAGAGATAACGGAACTTACTTCTGAATCCGTTAGCTTTTTACCCATACCGGGCGTATTGATTGGATCACCATGAAACCGAAGGAGCCCCCGTAGATCATCAAACCGTCCGTCATGCATATACGGAGCGGAGTACTGGATGTTGCGCAGTGTGGGCGACATAAAACGGTATCGGTCTTCTTCTTTATGTGAATGAATATACATACCTAGATCCGCTCCGGATCCAGCAACGACATGCCCTGTTTGCGTGGTAAAGAAAGGTGCGGAATGGCAGGATTGACAATGTTCTTGAAAAATAGTCCAACCTTTGCGCTCTTCGCCCGAAAAGAAAGCTTTGCCCAGCATCATTTCATCGTATCTTGTATTCCATGAATTAAGGGTTCGTAGGTATTGTGACAGAACCGATAATAGGTCTGATGCTTCGATTTTTTCTCTTTTCGTAATGCGCTGAAATTTTTCCTGATAGAGATGCTGATTATTCAGTCGATCGAGGATCAGGTCGATATCACTATTCAGCTCATTGGTATCCCGAATCGCGTTTAATATTGTTTCTTTTAAGGTCGTCGCTCTCCCGTCCTGAAAGAAATAAGACTTCCAGATCAGATTCGTTAAGACTGGTGAATTGCGTGATGTCTTATGTCCTAGATCACCCACGCTGTTGCTTTTCTGCAGATCGGCATAAGCGGCACCTTGTTGATGACAGGAAGCACATGATGTCTTTTGATGGCGCGATAATATAGGATCATTGAATAATATACGTCCAAGGGAAGCACCGTGAACCGTAATCTTTCCCGTATCTAGGGGCGCACCAAAATGGGAGGGAGCTTGTATCCTGATGGACGGATCGTTTTTTAAGAGAAAAAAACGACCCGTCAACAATAATATTACGATACCAATAATAACGAGAATAACAATCTTTCCAGAACGTTGTGTCTGCGGTTTTTGCTGCATTACAATTAGAAGTCAAAGCGTATACGCGCGCGAATACCGTGTTTTGGTGCGTCTGGCTGATCTAAATAATTCAGACGACGTACATAGTCAACACGTAATATCTTAAACACGTTTGTTAAACCTACACTAGCTTCTACATAAGGCTTGCTACCGAAACCATATGTGATTTTTTCGTGGTCCGCATTCTCTTGGAACTGGAACACTTTGTCGTTATATACCGGATTGTTTTCGTTACGCAATCCACCATATATCGCTTTTACACTAAATACCTCTCGCCATTTTAATTTTTTGATCAAAGGCATCTTGTTCAGCAAGAAACCATTCATATAGTATTGCACGTTTGCTGCCACAGAATGATCACTTACAAACTCCAAGAAGTTCATCAAGTTATAGGACCGCAGCTGGTACGCATAGGTCTGATTCGCACGATGAATATTTAAGAACGGAAAAGGAATATTACTTCCGGCAATATAGTTACCTTCGATATTTACATCTGCAAATCCAAGTTGCGAGAAGTAAAAACGTTTATCAGCACCTAGTGTAAAGTTGTGGTAGTCGTATTCCCCATCAAGTATCCCTTTAATGCCTCCCACATAATTCATGTAGAAAATAGGATACTTATTGTAAATCGGTGTCCGATATAACTTCCCTTGATAAAACTCCTCATGTGGAGCATAACGCAGGCTCAGTGATACCTCCGTCGTGTTCAACTCATTAAACAATTTATTATTACCATTTTCATCCAACATTTGGTACGTTAGAATTCCCGCAGGTTGCTGTTTCCATTTGGAAATCCCCAAGGTATAGGAGAAATTGTTCTGGAATTCACGTTTATATTCTAAACGGTAAATATCATTATACAAATACCGTTCGTTCTCACCACGCTTAAAGGATAATAAGAAGTTGTCTTCTTGCACAAATTCGAGATTCTGTCCCGGAATTTTGGTATCACGCATAAACGATGCACGTAAATAATGCTGTGGAAACGTATACACAGATTTATTATTCAAGGAATAGGTACCACTTAAGAAGTACTTCCACTTCTCATCTTTAAAACCATAAGCACCATATCCTTCTGCATAGAAACGTTTGCTCAGACGGTCTGTTGTACGTCCTCCAACGCGTAGACGAAAACCTTCGACAGGGTTAAAACTGTAAAATGTATTTACAGGCCCCAACTCAAACGGTCCTAATTGCTTATAACCTGACAGGAGCAAAGCACTGATATCCATAAAACGTTGAAACGAAGTCATCAACTGGAGGGTATCAATATTTTTGTAGATATTAAGCTCAGTCTTTGCCAGAGGAACAGGGCGATTAGCAGACCAAAACTCACTGGTTTGAGTTCCTTCTGTCTGTTCATAAACACGAACGACCGAAGGGCCTTTATAGATACTATCAGGGCGTGCAACACCTGTTTTAAAGTCTTCAAAGGTGACTGTTCGGTTACCTTTAATACCTGTACCTTTGTCTGTCAACGAAAAATCTAAGCCTAATGAACTTGTTCGTAAATAATAACGGTTATTAAGGTCCTGTTGAAAATCCAACTTCACATCCAAATCACGAACAAAGTTTAAGTTTATATCATCCGATACACTTAGCTCAGCCTTCTTAACGGCATACTTACCGTCCAGCGTAATATATAGCTTTCCTTGAAACAGGAGATCGGCTTTATTGCGCGGAAAAAAACTAAGTTCAACCAAGTAAGGTTGCTCCGTTTTGATCGTATCCGTGATATAAAAACGGTAAAAAGTAGGTGAGGAGCCCGCGATAGGGCTTAAAAACTGATTCGTTACCAACTCAATATTACTCTCGTAAATATCAATATCCTGATACAACTTGTTAAAGTAGGCACTCAAGCCACTGTTATCGACAAACTTAGGGTCGAATTGTGCCTTTTGTTCCGCTTTTATCAGCTGTTTTGTTGTATTCGGTTTTTTACGGGTATAAAACTGTGAAAGACGTTCTTCGATATACGCTGGTAGGGTATAGCTACCTGAAGCAGCCCCTTCTTCAGCATCTTCTTTCTCAAATAGGAATTGGTAATTTTTAAAAATCTTACGATTCTTAAACTTTTCTGACAAGTTGCTTAAACCCAACGATATTTTTTCATATTGTTGGTACTCCGCGTAGTCGTACGCTTCAATTCGGTTTTCATCCTTATGCTCGATAACCTTACGAATCAATTCAACGGCTGGGTTATTTTTATTGGAATATTTTGACCGTCTTGGAGACTTCACCGTAATGGTCTCAATGGTGTTTTCTTCAGGCACAAGATAAACGTTCATTTCTTGATACTGGTCAGATGTAATACTTAGGTCCTGCGATTCATAGCCGACATAAGAGAAACGAATTTTAGAAAAACGCGGATCTACCTTCAAGGAAAAATTACCATTATCATCCGTAGAGGCCGCACTCGTTCCCCCGATAACAGCTACCGTGGCATAACCAATCGGTTGCTTATTGGTCACATCCATAACCTTTCCTTTCAAGAAAATAGACTGTGCAAATGCTATATGAGACAGCAGGAGAAAAACAAAAGTTATCCCTAATTGTGTCGTTAATTTGATGTAGTAATGCTTTGACATAGCGTAATGTTTTAACCAAAAACAATCATACTGACTTTTAAACCTAAAAAGTTAATCTTTTAAAAAGTCGAACAAATGTACACATAGTTTAAAAAGAAAAGAAACCCTACACAAAGCTAATTTTGGAATGTGACTTTTTCTTGATTTTTCTAGAGACGAAAAGAAAATTAAAATGGGTCAGGAACGTTAAACGTGACTTCTTGGTTCGTGAGTGGATGTAAAAACTTTATATAACCCGCGTGTAAATGTAGTCTATCAGCTCGCTTTCCATACAAATCATCACCTAAAATTGGGCAATTAAGACCTAAGCTATGTGCTGCGTGTACTCTGAGCTGATGTGTACGGCCTGTATGCGGAAAAAAATGAATCCGTGTCTTGTGTTGCTCTATGCCAACTACACGATAGCTGGTATGTGCCTCTTTACCATACTCATAGCACACCAACTGGCGCGGGCGGTCATCGAGATCCACACGAAGAGGAAGTTTGATTTCCCCCATTGGGTTTGTCACGACACCATCCAATAAAGCCGTGTACCTTTTTTCGATCGTATGTTTTATAAACTGCTGCTGGATATAATGATGCGCAAACTTCGTTTTTGCTAAGACCAAGATACCTGATGTTGACATATCTAGACGATGTATGATAACGGGTCCTTCAATGGTGGGATTTCGAGCAAGAATCCGCGTGTAAACAGAATCTTGAATATGTATTCCTGGAACCGACAGGAATTCATTGGGTTTGTTCACCACGATGATGGCTTCATCTTCATAGATAATCGGAAGTTCCTTGTCTAATGCAGGGTTATCCAATAAAGGATTCGGATCCACATCGATGCCCGCTAACATATGTGTCAAAATTGGCTCACATTTACTTTTACAGGCAGGGTAGAAGCTCTTGTGTGTTCGAACGGCCGACGCCGGTGAACTTCCCCACCAAAATTCAGCAATCGAAATAGGTTGAAGTTGGTGGGCAAAAGCATACTGCAAAAGCTTAGGCGCAGCGCATTCTCCTGCACCGGCCGGAGGAATGATATTTCCCGCCTCTTTAAAGATCTGCAATAAACTTTTGTTCGTTCCATATCCATTTAAGAATTGGTATTCATCAAACAAACGTGCTTGTAACTTAGCCGATTTGTCTTTGCGTTGCTGTTTTAATGCATCGATCTCCGCTTGCAAGTTTTCTATTTTTGCCTGTAACGCATGAAGCCTACTCTTCCAGGTTTCCTTTAAAACGGCATGCTCATGTTGATCTCTATAACTTTGTTTAATGAGGTCTTCGATAAGCAGTGCATAAGCTTCGTCGCTTATTGTTCCTAAAACTTGTTCCCGCGTCTGTTTGCGGTTTGCCTTCGCGACCTTCATCGCCTCACGGCTACGCTTTAATGCCAGCTCACTTTCTATAGTCAACTGCTCCAATTCAACCTTACTGTTAGGTAATACTGCCGCTGATTCCAACGTTGCTATTTGAAAATTCAAGGCATTAATAGTTTCTTCTTCCTGCAGAAAGAAACTATCTTTTGTTAGCATATCGAATACGGGGGGGACAAAATGAGTATGTGTATTTCGACCAGCCAGTTTACCAGAGCAGGCTGCTAGATAACCTAATGTTCCATCACTGGTCGCGACGACCAGGACACCGAACATTTTGCCGATCGGTGTGCCCTCCATCGGTGTAAGCCCGAAATTATGTACAAAATCTTTCTGTTGCTCGAGGTATGTCTGGAGTTCCGCGGCCGCCAATCGACTTAATGCATCGGGCTCATAAAAGAAAGGGAAATTAAAGCGTTCTGCCTTCCCAATTTCTGAAATATCGGCCTGAAAAGAATGAAAAAAAGTCGGTAATCCTGCCCCCATAATACTGTATCTATTTTTTGTGGAGACAAAAGTACGAAGAATAATAATTATTCTACCTTCTCCTGATCTATAGGCGGAAATTGCCATTTTTAGTAAAGACAGCCCCCTTAAATATTTCATCGTAGTAAAAAAAGCCTTTGCCATGTTAATACCATCGTTCGTCGAAATATTTTTTGTAAGCCCCTGTATTTTTGTAGTTTCTGTGGATTTTAAAAGAAAATTACAACGATGAATTCGTGTAACCTTCCATTAAACTATCCACTATGCTTGACAAAAGATCGAACAAAAGACCAAAGAACACATTCACCTATATTAATCAATGCACTATATACATTGCATTGCTTTTATTCTCGAACCTAGCCGCTTCTGGCCAAAAAAAGGAAAACAACAAACCGCGTCTCCCTTTTGAAATCACCTCTTCCGTTGGTGGTGAACTCAACCGATTTTCGACGTTAAAAGGGTACCTCCGTGCAAACGATATGGAATCTCCAAACTTCAGGTTATTTCATATCGGGCTTGGCGTCGCCTACAACTTTAATCCGATCATAATCGGCATCTCCTTATCAGGCGGGAATCGAGGGGGATTTGCGCAACGGAATAGTTTGCAAAGTTATCGGAGAGCGTATATATCAACCAATAAGATTCAGCACCGTAGTTTTATCATTAGTCCCGAAATAGGTATTGGGTATCAAAGGTTTTCAACATATATGGTAAAAGATGGTGGTGAAGGTAACTTTCTGGACTTTATGGAAACAAGATCGAATCAGGTGAAATTAAAAAACCACGGTACAGCATTGGACTTCGCACTAGGTTTAAAGCGCATAAAAAATGACCGCATCTATCCCTTTATCCGTCTCGGTTATCGGTACGGTCTACGATCCAATCCGTGGTCTGTGGAGAATGCCCATGTCTATGATGCACCAAGCGATCGCATAAACAATGTGTACCTACAGTTGTTATTTGGTCGTGGTCGATAACGAAGTTGAATCTTTATTTGTGACATTAAAATGGATGTCTTCAAACGATAAAGCCGTAACTTGTTATCGTTAACTTTAACATGATTAAGATGGAAAAACGAAGATTAGGAAGTACTGATTTAACCATTGCGCCGCTTGTTTTTGGAGGAAATGTTTTTGGTTGGACCTTAAATGAGCACGAGTCGTTTGAGATTTTGGATGCCTTTGTTGATTATGGATTCAATGCGATAGACACGGCCAATCAATATTCGTATTGGGTTCCAGGAAATACAGGAGGGGAATCTGAAACTATCATTGGACGATGGCTAAAAGACCGAGGTAATCGTGATAAGATTGTGCTGATGACGAAAGTGGGCGGCGCATTCGCTGGTAGTCCAACACCTAATACGACAGCGAAGCATATCCACGAACAAGTAGAATTATCCCTAAAGCGCTTACAGACAGATGTAATTGATGTTTATCAAACGCATTTTGACCAAGAAGAGACGCCTGTGGAAGAGACATTGCGTGCGTATGAGGATCTTGTCAAAGCTGGAAAGGTACGTTATATTGGAGCGTCTAATCTTTCGCCAACCAGGCTGTCGGAATCGTTGACACTTGCTGATGTACACGGTCTACCACGCTATATCTCTTTACAACCGGAATACAATTTATACAGCAGGTCGGGCTTTGAATCGAATTACCAGCAAATAGCTGAAGAAAATCAACTCGCCGTCATTCCATATTACGCCCTAGCGAGTGGCTTTCTGACAGGAAAATATGTACGGGAAACAGATTTTTCAAAGTCTCCTCGCGGAGAAGGAGTCAAAAGTAAATATTGGAACCCGAGGGGAGAGCGGATTATCAAGGCGCTTACTCACGTAGCGGAAATACAGCACACCAGTCCTTCGGCCGTAGCCTTGGCATGGCTATTGCATCAACCTACTATAGCGGCACCCATTGCAAGTGCGACCAAAACATTGCACCTAAAACCGTTCGTAGAAGCTGTTGACCTAAAACTAAATAGCGAAATGTTGGTTTTATTAAATGAAGCAAGTAAATATTAGTTTAAAACAATTTTATTATGAAAACAAGTATTGGTATTAAAGAGAATGACACACAGGCTGTGGCCGTAATATTAAACAAATTGTTGGCAGATGAACATGTTCTATACATTAAACTTCGAAATGCACATTGGAATATAGAAGGACCGGACTTCCATGCCCAACATCTTTTCTTTGAAAATATTTACAATGAAATTAGCACGTCGATCGATGATATTGCGGAACGTATTCGTGCTATAGGACATTATGCGGCAGGCACAATGAAAGAATTCTTAGCTTTGACACAACTTACAGAGATGCGTTATAAGAAAAATGATAGTCAAGGCTATATCAAGGAACTTTTAGAAGACTTTGAGTCCATTATCATCTATATCAGGAGCCAAATTGAGACTGTTGGAGATAAACACAAAGATGCTGGTACGGAAGATTTCTTGGTCGGTCTGATGGCAGGATATGAAAAGACTGCTTGGATGTTACGCGCCCATACCAAATAAGGCTACACAGTAGAAACTCATAAAAACGGAAGCAAAACCTTCCGTTTTTTTTATATATTAGCTTTTGTCAAATTTCATTTTATTATCCACCATTTATATTATGAAAAATTTCTTTTTTTCTGTTAAAAAAGGTAGTTCTGCAAGTAATTTAGCGGCCTTGTTCTTGCGTCTAGGCTTTGGTATCCTGATGATACCCAAACATGGTTATGCAAAGTTGGTTGGCTTTCAAACGTTGAAATCGCAATTTCCAGACTTTATGGGGTTAGGAAGCACACTTTCGCTTTCTTTAGCTGTTTTTGCGGAGTTCTTTTGCTCTATTTTGTTGGTATTAGGATTATTTACGCGGCTGGCTTCCATACCTTTGATTGTCACGATGTTGGTCGCACTATCGGTTCATAACTGGGTTATTTTTGGTGAATATGAACTTGCGTCAGCTTTTCTTATCGGATATGTAGCTATACTCACTTTAGGTCCAGGTAAATACAGCCTAGATTACTTATTATTTAAACGCGGGCGTTAATCTTATTTGAACTTCTATCTATAGATGAATACAATTATTAGTACGCAGGACTTGATGGCCATCCGCCATCAAGATGATGTTATAATTATTGACGCTACGGGCGGAGCAAACACCTACCAACGATACCAAGAGGAGCATCTCGAAAAGGCTATTTTTGTCGACTTAGACTCCCAATTATCAGCTGTTGACGACCCTAAACTAGGCGGTAGGCATCCACTACCAAGCATCTTAGACTTTGGGCATCTCCTTACTCAACTGGGCATTACAAAACAATCTCGTGTAATTGTTTATGATAGATTAAGTGGTGCTAATGCTGCCTCTCGATTTTGGTGGATGATGCGCGCGATTGGTCACCCAAGCATCCAAGTACTTGATGGCGGTTTTCAAGTGGCTAAAGCGTCTGGTTATCCGCTCCAAACGGGAGTATTGCCCCCCGTTTCTCCAGCTAAAGAGCCGTATCCAGTACCTCATAACTGGCTTTTACCAACCATTAACATGCAAGAGGTTGAGCTCTTGACAACCGATACAGATAGTCTTATTATCGATGTCCGTGAAGCACATCGGTATGAAGGAATAGAGGAACCGATTGATCTGATCGCGGGGCATATCCCTTCTGCGATTAACATCCCACTCGCAAATAACACCAATGAAAAGGGCTTATTTAAATCAACAAAGGAGTTGAAGGAGCTTTATGGTCCATACGTAAATGATCGCGCTACAGATAAAAAGGTGGTACATTGTGGTTCTGGCGTAAGTGCATGCCAGACTTTATTGGCCCTAGAAATTGCCGGTTTTGAACTGCCGCAGTTATACATCGGTTCATGGAGTGAATGGTCGCGCAATAAATAAAAAAAGGAAGCAAGATGCCCCTCCGGCGCAGGGGGGGCTTCAACAACTAACTAATAAATCCTTTTACATACTGTTGCGTAATCTCATTCTTCGGGTTTAAAAGCACATCCTCTGTCTTTCCAAACTCTACAATTTCGCCATTGTAGACAAAAATGATATAATCGGAGACCCGTCGTGCCTGTCTGAGGATATGCGTTACAAGTATGATCGTATAATCAGATTTCAGATCAATCAATAGATTTTCAATAGTTTGTGTAGATATTGGATCCAGCGCCGATGTGGATTCATCACCCAGAATAATCTCTGGCTTGACCGCTAAACCACGTGCTAAGCACAACCGCTGTTGTTGTCCGATAGAAAGGCGTGTTGCGGAACTTTCCAATCGATCTTTAACCTCATCCCAAAGACCAACATTTCGCAACTGCGTTTCAACGATCCCCCGTAATACTGTTTTATTTCGTTCCCCATGAATGCGTGGACCGTAGGCTACGTTATCAAAGATCGACATCGGTAAAGGAAAGGGTTTTTGGGACAATAGACCCATTTTTTTACGGATATGTGTCACTTCCGCTCCCGGAGCGTAGATATCCTCTCCATTTACCAAAACAGAACCTTTTACAGTGACACCCTTATTGTCATCCACCAGGCGATTCAATGTCTTAAGGAGCGTCGTTTTACCACATCCAGAAGGACCGATAATAGAAGTCACCGAATTATTTGGAATCGAAAGATTTATATTTTTCAGGATATGATTTCCTTCAATAAAAACATTCAAATCTTTTATCTCTATATGTGGGGTTGCGACCGGCACAACACCTGCAGAATTTAGCGCCGCTAAATTTTGTATTTCTTCTGTTTTGATGCTAGGATGTGGGTACATATAACAATAAATAAAATGATAAAAGTTAAAACCAAGGCAGAAGCGTATGCACGCCCCTGTACTTCAGGAATAGGACTACTTAGTTGAAAGAAAATAGCCAAGGGCAAAGTGGCTGCAGGTTCGTCCAGATATTGCGGTAAATTGTCACTAAACCCTGTTGTAAGCAACACCCCAGCAACATCACCAATAGCACGGCCGAAGGCCAGTAAAATTGCAGTGAAGATGCCTGGACGAATATAACGCAGCATCATACGTGCCGTCTCCCAACGTGTGGTTCCCAAGGAGAAGGTGACATGCTTCAGGTCTATTGGTATGGTTTTTAGAAGCTCATCGATCGTTCGGACAACAATAGGAATCGTCAAAAGTGTAATGGTGATAACCCCGCCTAAAAGAGAAGCCCGGATACCCAACCACACCATAATACTAAATGCTATAGCGCCGTATACAATAGAAGGGATTCCAAATAATACATCGAAAAGCAACTTACACGTGCGTACCAAAAATGACCCACTTTTCGCATAAACATCGAGATAGATAGCGATTGGTATACCAATTAAAGTGGCTAGTGCCGTCGATAAAGAGGCTAGATATAAAGAACCCAGAATCGCATTTAAGATTCCTCCTTCTTTTCCAATATAGAAACCGCCCTTCGGACTTTCGGAAACCATCTGCCAGTTCAGATAGGGAAGCCCTTTGTAGAGAATTGTACCTACAATAAAAAATAAAGATCCGGTTATGATAATACCTGAACCTTGCATGGCGTATTTTGCCAGACGCTCTTTAAGAAGTCTCTTTTGGATATGTGTCATGCGGCTTTCTCCTCCAATCTGTTTAAAATGATACGTGATAATAGGTTAAACCCAAAGATGATGACAAACAGTAGTAGGGCGGCAAACATCAATGCGGAGTCATACAGCGGAATAGACATCATCTCGCCAAAGTTATTGGCTATCAA
The DNA here is from genome assembly GCF_004421025.1 of Sphingobacterium psychroaquaticum. Lineage (NCBI taxonomy): Bacteria > Pseudomonadati > Bacteroidota > Sphingobacteriia > Sphingobacteriales > Sphingobacteriaceae > Sphingobacterium > Sphingobacterium psychroaquaticum. Next base: position 2,395,533 of record NZ_CP038029.1, read on the forward strand.
AGCTGGAAGGGGATATCCGGCATCAAAGAGCGATTTTGGTATCTGCGGAATATTTCCACACACCATCAATACAGCCACCGTCTCGCCAAAGGCACGCGAAATACCAAGAACAGCCGCTGCTATAAGGCCGGGCTTAGCTTTTTGTAAGACCACCTTAGTGATGGTTTCCCATTGCGTGGCCCCGAGCGAAAGAGATGCGTCCTTCAGCTCCTTTGGAATGGTCGATAAGACTTCCACCATGATACTTACCATAATCGGAAAAATCATAACAGCCAATACCAATCCACCTGCAAATACAGAGAACCCACTGCTGTCTATACCTAGAAACGGTGCTATATAATTCCCCAAAAGCGGAACAACAAAGAGCACACCCCAGACACCATATAATACGGGCGGAATAGCAGCCAGTACATTGACAAGCGGAAGCACCATGTTCCGTAATCGATCACTCGCATATTCAACGAGATAAATAGACGCTAATACACAAAGGGGTGTCGCCACAATCAGTGCGATCAGCGTGACCCACACGGTACCCAGAATGAAAGAAAGGAAACCAAATCGTCCTTTCATGGGGGACCACACGCTATCCGATAAAATATCGACTAAGGACTCCGCTTGCAAGAGCGGTGTCGATTTACCGACCAAGCCTGCTACAATAGCCACAATTACAGCCAGCGCAAGCACCAACAAAGTAATCGCCGAAAAACGCGCAATCTTATCTTTTAAAAGTCTCCAGTTCACTGATCTAATTTTTTTAATTCTATATGTATTAGCGATTCCGAAAGCGGTACATACCCATTTTCCAGTAAATAGCCTTGTTGTTCTTTCTCCAAAACGAAGCGAATAAATGCCTGTAACAACTTCGTCTGTTTGTCTTTCCGTATCACAAAAGTCAAATCACGTGCAGGCGGCGCTGGATAATTCCCTAAAGCTACAGCTTCAGTTAGTTGGTCCAGATGCTCATAAAAAGCTTCCGACTTATCAATCTTGCCGTCTGCATTCTGATCAATCGGAATCACTGCTAAATTTGTTGTCGGCATCTTTGTTTTCAAATCATATACATAGTTGATGTTGTTAAAGCCTATGCTGAGTTTTTTTTCCTTTATAGCTTGTGCTAATCCGGGGTCCCCAAAAATTCCAATACCTTTCAAATCCTCCTGTCGTTCTCCAAAGTACTTCGCCCAGGTCTCCGCCGCACCGGCGGCATCCGATCGCACATACACCTCAATAGGTTCATCGACAAAACGACTATCTATATCACGCCATGATTTATATTTTTTATGGACAAACAGATCCGCTAATTCCTTTTGTGTAAATCCACGTGTCTTTATAAGCGAAATATTGGGATGATTACTATTTACGGTACCCAGAACAGCATCCTTCGCCACATGGATAGGCCATGCACCCTTTGCCACTTCTTGTGGATGCAGATCCCGGGAGACCAATCCAATATCGACCATATTGGTCAACACATCTGTAATTCCTTTTCCCGCACCACCTGCTGAAATATTGAAGCGCACATTGGGATGTATTTTTTTAAAATCCTCACTCCAGAGCACAACAATAGGGTACAAAGCAAAGGCTCCTGAAATAGAAATATTGCCCGAATATCCGGTCTTCTCATCGTACCCTTCTTTTACTTTAGGCGCACAAGAAAGTAAAGTAGAGATACACAAACAGCTGTATGTAAATAATTTAAATCTCTTCACGCGACAGTAGGTTCAATCTGTTTTATAAATATTTTCACAAATATATATTAAATTGATAGATTTTATATGTTTAGTAGATATTTATTTTATAACTTTGCTTACCGTTTATTGAAAAGAGTATAATATTACATTGACAAGCTTAACAGTTTGGCAATATTAGCACATTGTTTTATGCAAAGCTTTCGCACTGAATTAGAAAATCCTGTGGTAGAACAGGAAATTATTGAGCTAGAAAAGAAGATAAAGGCCTTTCAGGCAGGTCAAATTGCGGACGAAAAATTCCGTTCATTGCGCTTAGCCCGTGGGGTATATGGACAACGTCAACCCGGGGTCCAAATGGTGCGTATCAAGCTTCCTTTTGGTAAAGTTACCTTTAAGCAGTTGCTGCGTATTGCGGACATTTCCGACGAGTACGCGAGCAAGAACTTACATTTAACTACACGCCAAGATATACAGATACATTATGTAAGCTTAGATAAAACCCCAGAGCTATGGGCAAAATTAGCACAGGATGATATTACTTTGCGCGAGGCTTGTGGAAATACTGTACGGAATGTCACAGCCTCTGCTACGGCCGGGATAGACCCGGAAGAGCCCTTTGATGTATCACCGTATGCGCACGCTACTTTCTCTTACTTTTTACGTAACCCCGTTTGTGCTGAAATGGGTAGAAAGTTCAAGATGTCTTTTTCATCCAGCGAACGCGATACCGCTTTTTCTTATATCCATGACCTTGGTTTTATTCCTAAAGTAACAATTACAGATGGCCAGCCCCAGCGGGGTTTCAAGGTTTTACTGGGTGGCGGACTTGGTTCACAGCCATTTCTTGCTTATCCTGTACATGACTTCTTGCCCGAAGATGAGCTTATTCCATACATCGAATCTACACTTCGTGTCTTTGATCGTCATGGCGAGCGCAATAATAGAAACAAAGCCCGGTTTAAATATCTTATCGGAAAACTAGGGATTGAAGAAGTTCAACGTCTTATCGCAGCCGAAGCCATTGCAAATAAAGTAAAAACGTATCCAGTCGACACCAACGCCGTCGTGTTGCCCGAACCGCCTCAATCTGCGGTCGTTGCGGAAGAACCCATCAACAATATCAACTATGAGATTTGGCGGGCGACAAATGTTTTCAAACAAAAGCAGGCAGCTTACTTTGGCGTCTATGTGAAAGTATTAACTGGCGATATCAGTACCGCAAAGGCACGTGTGCTGGTCAGTGGGCTAAAGGGGCATGTGGCGGATGATATCCGTATCACACAAAACCAAGGACTTCTTCTAAAGTTTGTCCGGGAAGAATCGTTGCCCCATATATTTAACTTATTAACAGAGCTCGATCTGGCATCCCCCGGTTTTGAAAGCACTTCGGATGTCACAACATGCCCGGGAACAGACACCTGTAACCTTGGGATCTCCAACTCGACCGAAATGGCCCGCGTATTGGAGCGTTATATCCAGGAATTTCATACCGACTTCATTTACGAACAAAATTTGAAGATCAAGATTTCGGGCTGCATGAACTCTTGTGGTCAACATGGTCTGGCACATATCGGCTTTCATGGTAGTTCAGTTAAAGCGAATGGCAAAGTGCTTCCGGCCGCACAAGTGATGCTTGGGGGTGGTACCATTGGTGATGGGGAAGGAAGAGTCGCGGAACGTGTTATTAAGGTACCAACTAAGCGCGTACTGCAGGTCGTAGACCTAATCTTAACGGATTACAAAGCTTACAAAACAGAACAGGAAGATTTCCATGCCTATTACGATCGGCAGACCAAGGATTATTTTTATCGTTTACTAAAACCCTTGTCCGACTTAACCACACTCACCGAAGATGAATATATCGATTGGGGGCATCAAGAAACATTTGCGACAGCGATCGGTGTTGGTGAATGTGCCGGGGTCGTTATCGATTTGGTTGCCACCTTACTTTTTGAAGTAGAAGAAAAGATCGAATGGGCAAAAAAGGCACTGGAAAAGGAGCAATATGCGGACGCTATATACCACGCCTACAGCGCATTTGTATGGACAGCTAAAGCTTTACTACTAGATAAAGGCATTAACGCAAGCACACAGCAGGGTGTGATTACAGAGTTTGATAATCACTATACAGCGGATGGAACATTTTCGTTTCCAACTTCATTTTCAGAACGTGTGCTTCAAATCAATAAATACAGTCCGTCACCGGAATTTGCGAAGGCCTACCTCATACAGGCAACCGCGTTCTACTATGAAGGAGCCGAACGCAGAGATTCCCTAAAGGTCTAACGAATACGAGAAGAGAAATCATGGAAATCAAACCATTCATAACATTAGTTGGCGCAGGGCCAGGTGACCCTGACCTAATCACCATGAAAGGACTCAATGCCATTAAAGAAGCTGATGTAATCCTATATGACGCTCTGGTAAATGAGATCCTCTTGGAGCACGCAAAACCGAATTGTACGAAAATTTACGTTGGAAAGCGTGCCGAGCGGCTATCCACATCACAAGACTATATCAATCAGTTAATGGTAGATTATGCCCTGACACATGGGCATGTTGTCCGACTAAAAGGTGGAGATCCCTTTGTTTTTGGACGTGGCGGTGAAGAAATTGATTTTGCGCGCCAATACAATATTCCGACAGCTGCTATTCCAGGTATATCATCCTCTGTAGGACTGACGGGATTACAGCAGATCCCGCTTACGTATCGCGGTATAAGCGAAAGCTTTTGGGTAATCACGGGCGCTACGTCAGACGGCCATCTATCGGAAGACCTACGTACGGCCGTACAAACCAATGCCACCGTCGTGGTGCTGATGGGCTACGCTAAGCTCGCAGAAATAGTCGCCCTGTATCAAGCACATGGCCGTGGAGACTTACCTATTGCATTAATACAGAATGGATCGCTATCTAACGAGAAAATAGCATTAGGTCATATAGACACTATACTAGAAGCTGCCGCAGAACGACGGATCGGCGTACCCGCAATCATCGTTTTAGGAGAGGTAGTCGCTAAACACCAGGACTTCAATCGGATAAAAGAAGAATTAGCTAGAACTATATTGTCATGAATGAGCTTTTCCCCATATATGTAAAAATGGCCCAAATAGAAACTCTGTTAGTGGGAGGTGGACCTGTTGCATTGGAAAAATTAACAGCTATTTATACCAATTCACCTGAAGCGAAAGTTCACATCGTGGCTACGGCGCTTACAAAAACTTTGCGCACTTTTATAAAAGGGAAATTGAACATTCGTATTTCGGAACGACCTTTCGACCCCTGTGATATTCTTGGGAAAGATCTTATTATTCTAGCCACGAATAATGAGGTGCTCAACAGTCAGATTCAAACATTGGCACAGCATCACCACATTTTACTCAATGTCGCAGATAAGCCTGCTTTATGCGATTTTTACCTGGGCTCGGTGGTTCAAAAAGGCAACCTGAAAATAGGCATCTCTACCAACGGTAAATCACCAACCATAGCGAAGCGTCTCAAGGAGTTTCTCCAAGACTTACTTCCCGAAGAGATCGATGAGACATTGCAGTTGATGTCTCAATACAGAAACCAGCTAAAGGGTGATTTTCAACACAAAGTTCAGGTATTGAATAAGCATACAGAAGACATATTGGGAAGGGGGGCTATATGATAATAACGGAGATAGAGCAAGCTATTGAAAATTTAACAGCGCTAGACATTTTACAATATGTCGACACACATTACGGTGACCGTGCTGTGTTCTCGACTTCTTTTGGCATCGAGGATCAAGTGATCACCCATCTATTAGGTGAAATCGGCAGTCGCGCACATCTTTTTACACTAGAGACGGGACGATTGTTTCCTGAAACCTATTATGTGTGGAATAGAACACTGGAGCGATACAATCTACCGATCAAGGCCTACTACCCAAATACAGAAGCCGTAGAGAAAATGGTGACAACAAAAGGACCTTCGAGTTTCTATGAATCGGTAGAAAATCGGAAGGAGTGTTGTTTTATCCGAAAAATAGAACCCCTTCAACGTGCTGTTCGCGGTTATGAGATCTGGATCACAGGCATTCGGGCGGCCCAATCGGCAAATCGTGAAGACATGAATATGGTGGAATGGGACGAAGGTAATAAAATAATAAAAATACATCCGCTGTTTCATTGGAGTCAAAGCGATGTGGAGGATTTCCTCCAAACAAATAATGTTCCCTACAATCCCTTGCACGATAGAGGTTTCCCGAGCATCGGGTGCCAGCCGTGTACACGTGCGATACAACCCGACGAGGATTTTCGTGCCGGTCGTTGGTGGTGGGAGGACAAAAGTAAAAAAGAGTGTGGTTTACATATCGTACAGAAATAAGAAGAAGAGAGAGAATGGATTACTTAGATCATTTAGAAGCTGAAGCTATATACATCTTGCGTGAAGTAGCCGCGCAGTTTGAGCATCCCGCTTTGTTATTTTCCGGCGGGAAAGATTCAATAACATTAGTGCATCTGGCACTAAAAGCATTTCGTCCTGGAAAATTTCCTTTTCCACTCGTACATATTGACACCGGGCATAACTTCCCAGAAACAATCGTCTTTCGGGACTGGTTGGTTGAACAAATAGGCGAGAAGCTGATCGTAGGTTATGTACAAGACAGTATTGACCAAGGTAAAGTGGTCGAACAACGGGGGAAAAACGCAAGCCGCAATGCGTTGCAAACAACCACTCTTTTAGATACGATTACACAGTATGGGTTTGATGCCTGTATTGGCGGTGCGCGACGCGATGAAGAAAAAGCGCGCGCCAAAGAACGTATTTTTTCGGTGCGTGACGAATTTGGTCAATGGGATCCCAAACGCCAAAGACCAGAATTATGGAATATCTTGAATGGAAAGATCCATAAAGGAGAGAATGTACGTGTATTTCCGATTTCCAACTGGACAGAATTAGATGTCTGGAATTATATTAAACGCGAGCAGATTGCACTTCCTTCCATTTACTTTAGTCATGAGCGTGAGGTTGTGCTACGTAACGGGCAATGGATGGCTACCGCACCATTCTTACAGATTGATGAAGAGGATATTGTAGACCACAAATCCGTACGATTCCGAACAGTAGGGGATATGACCTGTACTGCCTCTGTAGATTCCGTAGCAACAGAATTAGACGATATTATCGCTGAAATAAAGGCGTCTACCGTGAGTGAACGGGGAGCAAGGCTAGACGATAAAGTCTCAGAAGCAGCCATGGAGGAACGCAAAAAACAAGGGTATTTCTAATTACAGGAGGAAACATGAACATTCTGAAATTTATTACGGCAGGATCCGTCGACGATGGTAAAAGTACATTGATTGGACGCCTATTATACGATACAAATTCTATTTTGGACGATCAGCTAGAAGCGATCAAAAATGCCAACCGAAAAAATAACGATGGCACAGTGGATCTAGCGATTTTAACAGATGGATTAAAAGCAGAGCGTGAGCAAGGGATAACCATTGATGTGGCTTATAAATATTTCCAGACAGAAAATCGCAAGTTTATTATTGCCGATGCACCCGGACATATTCAGTACACCCGAAACATGGTTACAGGCGCCTCTAATTCGGACCTAATCATCATCTTAATTGACGCACGAAAAGGTGTTATCGAGCAAACAAAACGACATTCCTTTCTAGCAAAACTATTGTCAATAAAAAAGGTATTGGTCTGTATCAATAAAATGGATATGGTTGATTATGACGAATCGGTCTATGAGAACATTAAAAAGGATTATACAGCACTCGCGGGACGTTTAGCGCTATCCGACGTCGATTTTATCCCTGTATCGGCTTTGCGTGGTGACAATATCGTCCATGAATCAGCGCATTTATCTTGGCACAAGGGACCGTCACTACTTACATATTTAGAAAATATAGTGATCGAAGAGCAACAAGAGACCGCTTCCTGGCGCTTTCCGGTACAATGGGTTGTGCGACCACAAACCGATGCACTACACGACTACCGTGGTTACGCTGGCCGCGTAATCGGAGCGGGGTTGCAGGTAGGGGAAGAGGTCGTCATTTTACCAAGCGGCACCCGTACTTCCATCAAGGCCATTGAGCTTAATCAAGAAAACCTGTTACAGGCAGAAAATGGTCAATCTATTATCTTACACTTGGCAGACGATGTAGACGTATCACGCGGAGATATTATAACCTCCGTAAATAACCAACCGCATGCTTCACGAGGTTTTAGCGCCAATATTTGTTGGTTTGATACCAGATCTCTTGACGATTCACAAGTTTATTTACTGCAAAACCATACCGCCACAACAAAGGTTAAAATTGCTGACGTGGCGTACAAATACGATGTAAATACACAAGAGAAGATTTTTAATGACACACAAGTACATTTGAATGATATTGCGAGAATCAGCGTGCGCGCAGCAAATGATGTTGTCTTTGATCTAAGTTCCGATTTTCCGGAAAATGCGAGAGCCATATTGATTGACCCACGTACAAATCTAACTGTCGCAGCAGCATTGATTGAAACAGCGGAATAATTTAATACGCCTAACCATAACTTCATAATACCATCAAAAGCTACCTAAATTAGGTGGCTTTTTTAATTTATACAGCAGTGACAAAGCATCTAACCAAACCATGAATTATCAATACCAAATCCAAGAAGGGGGTAAAACGCAAATATTCTATTTAACATAATATAAATTATAATACATTATTATTATAACGTTTTATATCTGTATAATACTCACAATCTATATTTTACGCCGCTATATACGTGAATAGATTACTGAATCCTTATTTTTAACATAAGTTATTTGGGGCAAGCATTGTTTACGTTAGTCTTGTAAATCCAAAACAGCAAATTGCGTTCTGTAGTAATCCACTTTAAATGTATATACTGGATTTGGGAAGCTGGCGTATTTATCCTTGTTGGCCACATATAATGGATGCCGTGAAAATGATATATTAGAGGATCCCGAAGGAGAATAAAGTGCTTTTACTAAGACAGGTCTTCCAAAGATTGAATCGGGCAACAGAACTTCGCGTTTAGCCCTGATTTCAGGCGTAATCTTCAAACCTAATAAACCTTCATAAAACAACCTAAACGCATTGTTTTTACCAAACCCACTGGTACATAAAATTTGTTCAATTTGCGACTCCTTAATTTGATCAATCAGTTCATAATTTAGGATTTCCGGAACTAAATCCGTATCCAATGCAGTATGCCTCAATCGTCGACATTGCCGAATGGTATCACTAAGCGAGATGCGTCCGTGCTGTAAAAAAGACAATACATTTTCCAATACAATAGGTTTTGGCAATAGTTTCGGAAATGCATCGCTCAAAAGATTCCAGATGCTGTTTTTATTGCCATAGAAAAAAGGAATCTTAAAATCACCCGTATTATGCGGATGTATGGTCCCTAAGATTAGCAACTTACTATCCAGTTGGACCGGATAACGATCTAAATATTGATGATCTGTAAACATTAATACGGGTTAAATATTGTAAATCAACATCTTAAATATAGCTATTTTTAAGATAGTCTCCACTCCTTTCGTACAGGTCTCCCCTGTCTTAAAATCCAATTTTATTAATCAGAAGACATGTGTCACAAACTTATCATTATGAAAAGTGATTTTTTATTGATAAATTTGCAATACCATATATCATAAGAACAAAAATCAATAACGTATGTCCCTAAACTTTAAAAATTTCATCAAACATGTTGCGGATAAAAATCCTAATGAACCGGAATTCTTACAAGCTGTTGCCGAAGTAACGGAAGATTTAATTCCCTATATCAATGAAAGACACCCTACATGGAAAGATTTAAAGATTTTGGAACGTATTGTGGAACCAGAGCGTGTCATTAGTTTTCGCGTCACCTGGTTGGATGATAATAATGAAGTACAGGTAAACCGCGGATATCGCGTTCAGATGAACAGTGCTATAGGCCCATATAAAGGTGGTTTACGCTTTTCTCCTACCGTTAACTTAAGTATCCTGAAATTTTTAGCTTTTGAGCAAGTGTTCAAAAACAGCTTAACAGGAATTCCTTTAGGCGGTGGTAAAGGCGGTTCTGATTTTGACCCTAAAGGAAAATCAGACATGGAAATTATGCGCTTCTGCCAAAGTTTTATGACAGAACTATACCGCCATGTCGGTGCCGAAACAGACGTTCCTGCTGGTGATATTGGTGTTGGGGAGCGAGAAGTTGGTTATATGTTTGGTCAATATAAGCGCATCCAAAACAACTTTACTGGCGTACTGACAGGTAAAGGCAAAAACTGGGGCGGATCATATATTCGTCCAGAGGCTACGGGATATGGCTTACTTTACTTTGTTCAATGCATTTTAGAGAGCCTGGATGACGACTTTAACGGAAAGACAATCACGATTTCCGGCGCTGGAAACGTCGCCTATTACGCCGCTGAGAAGGCCATTCATTTAGGCGGAAAGGTTATCACCTTATCGAATAGTACTGGATGCGTACATGACCCTGATGGTTTTACCATTGAAAAACTTACCTACATCAATACTTTAGGTAGAAATATCTCCGATTACCCTAAGAAATTTAAATCAGCCTCTTTCTATGCCGACAAAAAACCTTGGCATTTCCCATGTGATATTGCACTTCCATGTGCTACACAGAATGAATTGGATGGCGATGACGCAAAGATCTTAATTAAGAACGGCTGTAAGTTTGTTGCCGAAGGCGCTAATATGCCTTCAACAGCTGATGCAATCAAAGCTTTCCACAAAGGAAAAGTATATTTTGCTCCCGGCAAAGCAGCAAATGCTGGCGGTGTAGCTGTATCAGGCCTCGAGATGTCCCAAAACTGGATCGGCCAACAGTGGCCATCAGAAAAGGTTGATGCCCAACTCAAAGGTATTATGGAGAATATCCACAAAACCTGTATTAAGTATGGCCGTGAAGAGGATGGTCATGTGAATTACTTAAAAGGAGCAAATATTGGTGGATTTATCAAAGTCGCTTCCGCTATGAAAGCGCAAGGTTTGGTTTAAGCCGGTAGCATTAGGTATACTCCATTTTTTAACTTATTTTTGAAACAGTAGACTATAACGAATTTAGTCTACTGTTTTTTTATTATCCTATGCGTATTTTAGCTGAACTACCTCACCCCGACTGTAAGATTTCTATTTTTGGTATGAACCAAAAGTTTATAATCAAATTTGAACAAGGCACTTTAGAGCAGTCTTATAAAATTGCAGAAACCGATGTTATCGGAGGTGTTAATGGTGTATTTGAATTACTGGATGAAACCTTTATTAATGAAGTCATTAAACAGTTTGAACAGATGCGCGCCTCTTTTATTTCTGCCTATAATAGATATGAATAAAAAGTTTATCAAAACACTGTAAATACCTAAAAAACAATTTGTTAAAAGTAAAAAACAAAGGATTCCGAATTTTATTCGGAATCCTTTGTTTAAATACATCAGTGATACGTCTTTTATATATATACAAATAATAGATAAAACACATAAACAACTGAACAAGAACATTTTATATACTTATAAAGAATATTATTCGGCCAGTAAAACACGTAGTTCTTCGACTCCTTCTCCTGCATTCTTCGCAATACGCACTACATGGGAAGGAACGGAAATTTGATCTGCATTTGGATCTAATAAATACACTTTACAGCCTGCATTGGTTTCTTGTAGTAACGTTGCCGCTGGGTAAACTTGCAAAGAAGTGCCTATGACCACAAAGATATCCGCCTCTGCTGTAATATCGATCGCTTTCTCTAGGTTCGGAACCGCCTCACCAAACCAAACAACGTGCGGGCGCAACTGTGAACCAAGCTCACAGCTATCTCCCATACGAATCTCATCCGTCTCCATGCGATACACAAAGCGAGGACTCAATGAAGATTGGGCTTTTCGAATCTCACCATGCAAATGCAAGACACGCCTACTGCCAGCACGCTCATGAAGATCATCAATATTTTGTGTAATAACCGTTACATCGTAAAGGGCTTCGAAATCTACTAGCGCTAAATGTGCAGCATTGGGCTGCGCTTCGACACATTGTTTTCGACGAAGATTATAAAACTCCAACACCAAGGCCGGATCTTTCTTCCACCCAGCAGGGGTAGCTACTTCTTCAATATTGTAACCTTTCCATAAGCCATCAGACCCTCGGAAAGTTTTTAATCCGCTCTCTGCGGAAATCCCTGCGCCAGTGAATACAACGAGTTTCTTTTTCATGTTTACGTATCGTTTATGAAAGTTATAAATGTCTTCCGTCAAAAACCTACTTACACCTTCTTTCTTGCGATGCGAATATACATATAATTTTATCTCGTCTTTCCTGTCAACAATGTGCGACCCCGTCAACCATAAAGAGCCTACCCTTCACATCACACCCCAACGAAGTAATGCGCAAAAAAAAACAGCCGAATACCTCCCGGCGTTCAGCTGTCGCATTACAAAACAAACACGAATCTATTTTACAAAATACCTATGTTCAATGACCGTTACCTTTTTGCGGTAGTCATTTTTACGTAACAATCCCTTGAGTAAACATTTTCCCATAACACCCCGTGCAACTAATGCTCCTCCAAGGAGCATACCCGTAATCGAAGCCGCCGGATGCCGCACGATATTGGTCAAACTATTACCCACCATTAAACTCCCTGCAAGCACCGAGACAACGCGCTCTGAGCGTTCAATCTCTCCAGCATCGCAGGCTACTTCTATCCTATTTTTGATGCTCTCCAGTGTCGTATCAACAATCCCCATAAAATTAATTTGAAATACTTTTTTTTAACTAAACAACAGCTAAAAGGACCAAAATGTTTTACTATTTTTAAAAAACATAACAAAAAATCAGATAACATGAGAGTTACAAAATATTCAGGTGAGATGGTTCCTTTTGATGTCGACAGCTTAAAAAAATCGCTCACACGATCTGGCGCAAGTAGCGCACAAGTTGAGCTAATATACCAAGATATCAGCCCTAAATTGCACGATGGAATCACTACGCGTGAACTTTACGAACTAGCCTTCGATTCACTAAAAAAACAACGCAACACCTACGCTGCCCGATACTCCCTCAAGAAGGCACTTCGGGACCTTGGGCCCGAAGGTTTTTATTTTGAACAATGGATCGGTAAACTATTTACCGATGATGGGTATCGCACCGTAACCGGACAGGTGATCCAGGGGCACGCAGTAACACATGAAATTGACGTTATCGCTGCTAAAGCAGATAGTCTCCTGGCAATTGAGTGTAAATTTAGAAATGATCCAGATGCTAAGATCTCGGTGACCACTCCAATGTACTTCATGTCACGTGTTAAGGATATTAAAGACAAAGATTTTGTATTCTTTAATGAGAATCGCCAGTTTACAGATGGCTGGCTTGTCACCAACGCGCACCTAACAAGCGACTCTAAAGATTTTGGAAGATACTACCACCTCAATTTACTTTCGTGGGATTACCCCGAAAAAACGAGTATTAAAGAGCGAGTAGACAACAAAGGTCTATATCCAATAACTTGCCTCACGACACTAAGCGATTTAGATAAAGGCCAGCTCCTTCGTCGCGGTTGTATCCTGGTAAAAGATCTGGTGAATGGTCCCGATTTTCTTCAACAAATCGAGCTGAAAAACGAAAAGAAAGAAGAAGTCCTACGGGAAGCGCAAGAGCTCGTAAACACACCTGTAGCGAGAGCTTAGAAATTTTTATCACACTGTTTTTCAGTAATTTTGATAGAAAAATAATTGTTCATAACTAAATTTCTTTTTTCAAGAAAAATTCACTATATTAACTTCGTTATAAATTTAAATTAGATTAGTTATGAAAAAAGTGTCGTTATTATTTTTATCAACGCTTCTTATTAACTTCGTACAGGCAAGCCAAAAACATATAGCAACTGCAGTACATAAAGAATCACCTGCCATGGTCATTGGTATTGGTGTTGTCTTGCTACTCGTTGTCATCATTGTGTTAGTGAGGAGACAGAAGAGAAGATTCAATGATTGATAAAACAAAAAAGGTTGTCGAATAGTTCGACAACCTTTTTTGTTTTATGATTATTCGGCTCTCTTCAGACCAAATTTTTCTATTTTATGATACAGGTGACTACGCTGTATACCAATCTCGTCTGCTGTTTTTGACACATTCCAACCGTGTTTATCCAACTTGAATGTTATGTATATCTTCTCCGCATGATCTTTATAATCTTGGAACGATTCAAAACGATCTAAATCTAACGTTTCTTGACACTCACGATCTATACCGCTGTTCGTCGGCCCCGTTGGGTTAGCATACAACTGCACATCTTTATCCGTGATCTTCTTATCACTCAAAATCACAAGTCGTTCCACCATATTCCGCAATTCGCGGATATTCCCACTCCATGGAAGCTTCTTCAAAGCTGCCATCGCATCTTTTGTTATCTCTTTGGTCGGCACATTATATTCGCTACAAATCTCTTCACAAAAACTAGAGGCAATTAAAGGAATATCGTCTTCTCTTTCTTTCAACGACGGCACATGTATCAAAATAACGCTCAAACGGTGGTACAAGTCCATCCTAAAGTTCCCCAACTCTATTTCCTTTAACAGATCCTTATTGGTTGCCGCAATTACGCGCACATTAACTTCGATCTCTTTTTCGCCACCGACGCGTGTAATACGATTTTCCTGGAGCGCACGTAACACTTTTGCTTGCGCAGAAAGACTCATATCACCAATCTCATCTAAAAATAGTGTGCCGCCGTTCGCTTGTTCGAATTTACCGATACGCTGCTTCACCGCCGATGTAAAGGATCCCTTCTCGTGTCCAAAAAGCTCTGATTCAATCAACTCCGAAGGAATAGCCGCACAGTTGACTTCAATTAAGGATAAGCCTGACCTATTAGATTTATCATGAAGCCAACGAGCAACGAGTTCCTTACCCGAACCATTTTCTCCAGTCACCAAAACACGGGCTTCTGTTGGCGCAACACGATCGATGGTTTCCTTTACCAAATTAATACCAATCGACTCCCCTAATATTTCCTTGGTACGCTTTACCTTTTTCTTTAAAACTTTCGCTTCTTTGACCAAGGTTCCTTTTTCCAGCGCATTACGAACGGTAATTAAGAGCCGATTTAAATCTAACGGTTTTTCCAAGAAATCATAAGCCCCTCTTCTTGCTGCCTCCACCGCAGTCTCAATGGTACCATGTCCCGATATCATAATAAAAGGGGACTCCGAGATCTCCTGAGCAGCGGTCAGCACCTCCATCCCATCCATCTTATTCATCTTAATATCGCAGAGAACCAGATCTATCTTCTCTTTTTTGAGGATTTCCAGTGCGTCCACGCCATTGTCCACGTCAAGGACTTTATAATCTTCATACTCTAATATATCACGGAGCGAACTACGGATAGGACGTTCATCGTCGATAATCAGGATTGTTGCCATAAATTTTTTTCTTGGTGATAAAGTAACAAAATAGGAAAATAATGAGACAAAACATAAGAAAACGTAACAAGAAATATCCACAATTAAGATATACGTTACAGTTTCGTCAGCTACATTTTTTTGTTGAACGACCGCTAAGAGGTTCTCGTAAAAGAATAAAAAAAGAAGCAAACCTTGTAAGCCGGGTTCTGTATCCTTTGCAGGATTTCTATCATTTATCTAGGCTTGCATTCACACACAAGCTCCATCAACCTACCCATTGTATATGTTGCACGCAACAGAAGACGAGCAGCCTTCGAATTATACAACCTATTTGGTCTTTCAACACACGAGGTTTACCGTAATGCATGTTACCATACAAGACCGTGAGCTCTTACCTCACGTTTTCACCCTTACCATATTGCTATGGCGGTATATTCTCTGTGGCACTTTCTGTCACTTGCACCAGGCAAGTGCCTTCCCGTTAGGAAGCGTGTCGCTCTACGTTGCCCGGACTTTCCTCTCCTCTCAAAGAGCAGCGATAGAACCAGTTTGCTTCGCTACAAAAATAGTCTTTTTTTGATGGATTTTGGTTACTAGAAGATAAAATCCTTACGCTTCCAAATTAAGACACCAGGACTTTCAATCAAGCTAATATGAATCAACACCTTAGCTAAATCTGTTGTTGAAATAGGTGCATAGCCCCGAAATAAACCTATTTTGGAAAACGCAGCACTCGCCTTCCCCATAAACACCTCCACGGCGCGAGTGGATTCCGGGCGAAGAATTGCAGCGGGCTGCACGATACGAAGTTTAGGAAATCCTAATCCACGAACCATGTGATCGAGCTCTCCCTTCATTCTGCTATAAAAGAAGGGTGATGTTGCTTTGGAACCGATAGCCGAAAGCAACACAAAACAAGACACTCCTATATTACGGCAATACGCAGCAAAATTAAGCTGATAATCATAGTCCACACGCCATTGCGCCTCCTTCGAGCCCGCATCTTTTAGCGTGGTTCCCATACAGGAATACGCGATATCGGCTTCTTGAAAAGCATCGTTAAAAATATCGGGACTGGTAAAGTCTACAATGACCTCCTTTAGCTTAGCGTGTGGCGCAAAAAAAGGACGTCTAGTAAGTGCAATGACCGTATCAAAACGTTCATCAGCTAGCAAAGCTTGTATTAAAGCTTTTCCTGTCGCACCGGTAGCGCCTAAAACAACAGCTTTCATAGTTTTTCCTTAACGTACCTCAATAACTGTACCTTCTTCGATGGGATGCGACACACAAATCAAACATTGACCATTTTCCACTTCTCGATCTGTCAACACTTCATTATAATCCATACGCACCGCACCTGAAGTACATTGCGACACACAGGTACTGCACATACCTGACTTACAGGAATATGGTAATTTAATCTTATTCGCTAAACCAACATCCAACACCGTTTTATTATACGGAATGGTCAGGTTGTATTCTTCCCCTTGAAACCGGAGTTTAATATCATAAGAGGTCATATCCACAGGTTCCTCGTCCCGCTCGTCCTCATCCTCTTCTTCTTCAGGAAAATGAAACGTTTCTTTCCGAATATCAGCATCCGGGAATCCCATTCCCAATAATGTAAATCGGACAAGATCCATATAAAAAACCGGCCCACAGGTAAAGAAAAGCGTATTTCCATGTTCTGGCATACGTGCACGCACCAATTCAATCAGAAAATCCCGATTTAAGCGGGCTTTCAATAAATTCTTTGTATTGGAAAAAATCCAAACAATCTCTAGGCGATCGGGGTACGCCTGTTGCCATTGTTGCAATGCGTCATAAAAAACAGTCTGCGGAATTGAACTGTTGCTATAAATGAGTACGACCTTAGTATGTCGCTCTTTAACAAGAGCTGTTTTCAGAATTGAAAATAACGGCGTAACCCCCACTCCTGCTCCAAATAAAAAAACAGTCCGTTGTATGTCTTCCACAGGCTCATAATAGAAAAGCCCCTGCGGATCCATTACATCGATAACATCGCCCACTTTTGCTTCATGATGCAGGAGTCTTGAAATCTCTCCATTATCGACACGCTTCACCGTAATTGCAAGAGGTTCATCTACATCAGGCGAACTGCTAAAAGAATACGAACGACGAACCTCACGCTCGCCAAATGTAAAAGATAGCGTTAAAAACTGACCGGCTTTATACGTCGGATATTCTCCGGTAAGATCCTTAAATGCAATGGTGACATTATTATTCGGTTGATATGTTATACTGGAAATCTCAAATTTGTGCATGTTCTAAAATTACTTTATTTCACCAAAAAAGTCAAATAGATAGCTTCTATAGGCCATAAAAAAACCTGACAACAAACTGTTGTCAGGTTATATCTTGAAAACGTAACGCTAAAATTAAAGTTTACGTTTAACTTCTACTTGTTCGTATGCTTCTACGATATCTCCAACTTCGATGTCGTTGAAACGGTCGATATTCAAACCACACTCGTAACCTTGCGCCACTTCTTTGACATCGTCTTTGAAACGTTTCAAAGAGGCTAGTTTACCGGTATGAATAACAACACCGTCACGAATCACGCGGATATCATTATTTCTGTTGATTTTACCTTCACGAACCATACATCCGGCAATGGTACCCACTTTCGAAATTTTGAATGTTTCGCGAATTTCAACTTCAGCAACGATTTTCTCTTCGAATTTCGGCGCCAACATACCTTCCATAGCTGATTTCAACTCTTCGATTGCATCGTAGATAATCGAGTACAGACGGATATCAATTTGTTCGTTCTCCGCAAGTTTACGTGCATTTTGTGTTGGACGTACTTGGAAACCGATAATGATCGCATCCGAAGCAGAAGCTAACAATACGTCGGATTCAGAAATCGCACCCACTGATTTGTGGATAATATTAACCTGAATTTCGTCTGTCGATAGCTTCAATAATGAATCGGATAATGCCTCGATAGAACCATCCACGTCACCTTTAACAATAACGTTAAGCTCTTTAAAGTTACCGATAGCCAAACGACGACCGATCTCATCCAAGGTAATGTGTTTCGTTGCACGCATACCTTGCTCACGCTGTAATTGTAGACGTTTGTTGGCTACTTGACGTGCTTCAGACTCGCTTTCTAATACATAAAGCTTATCACCAGCAGTCGGTGCACCCGACATACCTAAGATCTGTACCGGAATAGATGGTCCTGCTTCTTTCACACGCTCACCGCGCTCATTGGTCAAAGCTTTCACTTTACCAGAGTGTGAACCAGCTAGGATTGCATCCCCAACGCGAAGCGTTCCACCTTGTACAAGTACTGTTGTCACAATACCACGACCTTTATCTAAAGCAGCCTCGATTACAGAACCTACAGCACGTTTCTTAGGATCCGCCTTTAATTCTAGTAATTCAGCTTCTAATAATACTTTTTCTAATAATAGATCAACGTTCTCACCAGTCTTCGCTGAAATCTCTTGCGCTTGGAATTTACCACCCCAATCTTCTACCAAGATATTCATCGCCGACAGTTGCTCCCGAATACGATCTGCATTCGCACCTGGTTTATCCACCTTAGTAAACGCAAATACAATCGGTGAACCTGCTGCTTGCGCATGGTTGATCGCTTCTTTTGTTTGTGGCATCACCGCGTCGTCCGCCGCAATAACAATAATAACGATATCCGTTACCTTCGCACCACGTGCACGCATCGCCGTAAAGGCTTCGTGACCCGGTGTATCCAAGAACGTAATTTTCTTTCCGTCATCCAGTTTTACCGCGTAAGCACCAATGTGCTGCGTAATACCACCGGCTTCACCTTTGGTTACATTAGCTTTACGGATATAATCCAGTAAAGATGTTTTACCGTGGTCAACGTGTCCCATCACCGTAACAATCGGCGCACGAGAGATTAACGTATCTTCGTTATCTGGTTCTTCAAGTTCTGTTACCTCCTCATCTTCTGGTTTGATAAACTCTACTTGGTAACCAAATTCATCAGCAACGATACTCAACGTTTCTGCGTCTAAGCGTTGGTTGATCGAAACGAACATACCTAAGCTCATACAGGTTGAGATTACTTGCGTAACCTGAACATCCATCAAGTTTGCCAATTCATTTGCGGTAACGAATTCCGTTACACGTAATATTTTGGATTGTGCTGCTTCCTCCAATGCTGCTTCTTCAGCGGAAAGCGCTATATCATCTCTCTTTTGGCGACGTAGTTTAGCACGTTGTGCAAACTTACCAGACTTACCTGCACCGCTTAAGCGCGCAAGTGTTGCCTTGATTTGGTCTTGGATTTCTTTGTCCGAAGGTTCTTCTTTCGGTGTGTTATCCGTTTGTCTACCTCTGCCTTTGAAGTCAGGGCGTCCTTTTCCGTGTGCGTGCTGCTGCCCGCCCGGTCTGTTCTGCTGGCCGCCTCTATTGAAACCACCACCGGTTCCGCCACCTCTATTACCGCCTTCTTGCGGTGTACGTTGCTGTCCATCAGTAGCTCCAGGGCTTACTGGTGTGTTCGGTTTGTTCGAACGCTTACGCTTGCGCTTGTTGTCGTTATTAGCATTAGACGATGATGCAACTGGTTTGCTAGATCGCTCTACTGGTAACTGGATCTTACCAATTACCTTTGGTCCAGCTAACGTTTCAGAGCGTGCGCGGATAACATCATCCTGAGGCTCTGGGGTTGCTGAACTTTTCTTTTCCTGAACAGGGTTGTTTACTACAGAAGGTTCTTTTTTCACTTCTATCTTGGGTTCTGGTTTAATATCCTCTTGAACAGGTGGCTTCACAGGCAACTGTTTAGGTTCTTCTTTTACTATATTTTCTTGTGTTTTCGCTTCAACAGCGGGCTCAACAGTTTTTTCTACAACAGGCGCTGGAGTCTCTACCTTCACTGTTTCTTTCACAGGCTCAGGAGCTGGCGCCGGCGTTGGTTCTGGTGTAACTTCAACCTTAGGAACCACCACTTCCGCCTTCACTTCTTCTTTCTTCTCTTGTGGTTTTTCCTCTACCTTTTTCTTACCACGGTTTAAACTGTCAAGATCAATTTTACCAACCACCTTCAAAGGACTACTCACTTCGTCATCCTTCTTCGGTTCTTCCGTTTTAGATTCCGCTGTAGGAAGTGGAGCCGCAACTACGGGCTCAGCCGCTGGTTTCTCAACCTTCGCGCTCTCCGTTGTTTCGGAAACACTTTCCTTAATATCTTCTAAAGCGTCAGTCGGATTTGCTCCACCTGTTCCAGCAGTAGACTCATCACGACGAATCTTGCCAATAACAATTTGCTTAGCTTCGTCTTTTACGATTTTGTCTCCTTGAAATTCTTTTAGAAGAACAGCATACATATCTGGAGCTAACTTAGTGCTCGGCTTTGAATCAACATCAAACCCTTTCTTCACCAAGAAATCAACAGCGGTACCTATTCCAATATTAAGTTCTTTTGCTGCCTTTAGCAAGTTTACGCTTTTTCCTTCTGTCATCTATTATTTACCTTCTAATATTTAGTACTACAAAAATATGTTTTTTTACACTGAAAAAACAATTAATGCGCAATTGTTTTTTCTTCATGTGTACGCCCCTGTCGTGATCAAAAAAACACATGCACCTTGTTTGTCGTTCTGTACACCAAATTTAATGCATGCGTTTTTCTGTAAACAAAACGCGTTTCGACGCTTATTCAAACTCAGCTTGTAAAACGCGGATGATATCCAATACGGTATCTTCCTCCAAGTCTGTACGTCTGATTAATTCTTCTGCTGTCAATGAAAGCACCGATTTTGCTGTGTCAAGACCTACGCGTTTCAGCTCGTCAATGATCCAGCTATCGATTTCATCGCCGAATTCTTCGATATCCACATCCTCCTCAACCTCATCGTTCTCACGGTACACATCAATCTCATAACCAGTTAGTTTACCAGCCAATTTGATATTATGCCCACCACGACCGATAGCCAAAGAAACCTGATCTGGCTTCAAGTAAACGGCTGCCGTATTGTTTTCATCATCAATTTTGATCGATGAAATACGCGCAGGACTCAAGGCACGGGTGATATATAAAGAGTGGTTTGAAGTAAAGTTAATTACGTCAATATTCTCATTACGTAACTCGCGAACGATACCGTGGATACGTGATCCTTTCATCCCCACACAAGCTCCTACCGGGTCGATACGGTCATCGTAAGATTCTACCGCTACCTTAGCACGCTCACCTGGTTCACGAACGATTTTCTTGATTGTAATCAAACCGTCAAAAATCTCTGGCACCTCTAGTTCGAACAAACGCTGCAAGAATTCAGGCGCTGTACGTGAGATAATGATCTTCGGATTGCTGTTCATCATATCCACCTTGTGCACTACGGCACGGATGCTATCACCTTTCTTGAAGTAATCCGCAGGGATCTGTTCTGTTTTCGGAAGAATAAGCTCATTGCCATCTTCATCCAACACCAAGATCTCTTTTTTCCAGATCTGATACACCTCTCCAATCACCAACTCACCTTCGCGGTCTTTGTATTTCTTGAAGACTTCGTCTTTCTCTAATTCCAATACTTTAGAGACCAATGTTTGACGAGCCGCTAAAATGGCACGGCGACCAAAACTCTCTAAGGTAATCTGCTCGATGTAGTCGTCACCCACCTCCAGGTCTGGATCATACTGATGTGCTTCAGCTAGCTCGATCTCTAAGTCATCATCTTCCGAGAAACCATCTTCCATAACCACACGTGTTCTCCAGATCTCTAAGTCACCATTGTCCGGGTTCACGATAACATCAACGTTCTCATCTGTACCAAAGCGCTTCCGAATCATACTACGGAATACTTCTTCTAAAACCGTAATAACGGTTGGACGGTCGATATTTTTAAAATCTTTGAACTCCTGGAAGGAGTCTATCAAATTGATATTGCTGCTCATTTTACTTAAATGAAATTAACACCTTTGTTTCTTTTATATGTTCTAGCGGGATCTCTACTTCCTCGAGGGTAGCTTTTTTCCCTTTTTCTTTGCTCTTTTCTTCGATAACAATCGCATTGTTAGAAGCGGAAACCAATTTACCTTCTCGCTTGGTGCCATCTTCCATTTTTATACGAACACTACGTCCGATATTTTTCAGGAATTGGCGCTCCAATAACAAGGGCTGATCTAAACCAGGTGAAGAAACCTCTAAGCGATAAGCACTGTCGATTGCATTCTCTTCCTCTAAGTGAAAACCTACGTGACGGCTCACTTTCGCACAATCCTCAATAGCTATACCTTGATCTCCATCAAGCAAAATTTCTAACAAACCATTTCCGTGCATCTTAATGCGCACAATAAATAAATCCGCTCGATCGGCAATTTTCTCTTCTACCAGCTGTTTAACACGCTCTTCTATTTGCATAATTATCTTATAAAGAATTAAAAAAGGGGGCATAACATGCCCCCTCTTCTTCAGATAATACAAAGGTAAACATATTTTTTTAAACAAACAAATCTGCCCCTATTTATTATCTACAACCGAATTAATGGTCTTTTGCATCTGACTCATCATCGCTGTCAATGTCTCCATCGTTGGCTCCGGATTCGGCTCTGGCATCTCGGTACTTATATATGCTTTGGCTTTCCACACCTCAATGATGTCATTAGACTCCACCCAGTACGGATCGTAATTGCGGTTATCGGACACCAGCTTTAAGCCCTTATCTTCTTTAAATTTGAAAGCTACACGTTTATATACAACACCATCCTCTTTGGAAACTATTATATAGGTCTGTCCAGCCTTTATATCATGCCAATTCTCTACATACTCCCCAATGATGATACTTCCAGAAGGCAGTGGCAACATCGAGTCCCCCTTAATCTCAAAAGCACGATAGCTCCCTTGATTAAACATCGGCAATGAAAATTTCGGCAACTCCGCCACATATTCCGGATCACCGTATCCATTCAAATAACCGGCACTGGCTTTCACGGGTACCAGCTCAATGTTTTCCCTATCGTTTCCATCGACCGTTACACTCAATACACGAAGGTTGGATGCGTTGCTACGCGGTGTCGGTTTCCACTTCTCGTTAATCTCATCATTCGCCAATTCATCCATCGATAACTCATAAAACTCCGCGATCTTCTTTAATAACTCATATTTCGGTTCTGCACGATCCTCTTCATACGCGCCGACAGACGCGCGTTTTATCTCCAAGGCCTCCGCAAACTGTTGTTGGGTAAGTCCTTTCTTTTTTCTTAGATACTTAAGGTTTGATGCAATGTTTGACATAATTTTTCTAAATATTTTTGAAATACTAAATTAATTAGTAATATTGTGCCAATAAAATTAGTAAATATAATTGTGTTCACCAAATATATTAGCAGCATTTAATTCAAAACAACATGGAAAGAAATATCGTATATATACTGACAGACAGCAATCGTGCTTATTTAGAAGTGGGACAATGCACCGACATTGTGACACAAATCAATGTGATCAAAGATGCGAAATCTGCTTTGTTTCCAAATGCCGCTAAGCTCACGAACTTAGTATATATCGAAGTTTTCCAAACCGCCGAACAAGCGCAAGCACGCGCTACGCAGATGCAGCAGTTTACACGCATGCAGCGCGAGAAGCTCATACGTTTGAAAAACCCAAACTGGCTCAACCTTTATCATGGTTTTATTCAGGAAAATAAACATCAACCAGCTTCTTTTGCGCAATGCTAAAAATGGGCACATATAAGAATTTACGCTGCACCTCTTAACTCCTTTACCCGCTCTTGCTGGCGCGAGCCTGTGGCTCGTGTCCCTACTACATCATAAATACCTTAGGTTCGCCATGACGATAGAATAAAAAAAGTCGTTGT
The DNA here is from genome assembly GCF_004421025.1 of Sphingobacterium psychroaquaticum. Taxonomy (NCBI): domain Bacteria; kingdom Pseudomonadati; phylum Bacteroidota; class Sphingobacteriia; order Sphingobacteriales; family Sphingobacteriaceae; genus Sphingobacterium; species Sphingobacterium psychroaquaticum. The sequence continues at coordinate 2,419,466 of NZ_CP038029.1, forward strand.
TTGCGCATTACACGAAACAACGACCTCAACAACCTTATCCTTTTAACTCACTAATCTAACTCACTATCCGAATGTTGGACTACCAACCCGGCGTAAAGTTTAATCCAAAGGTTCCAAATTTTGTACGCGACTTCACAAAAGGTATCGCATAATACGGCTCCAGGATCATCGCTCCAAATAAATTCACCCGCAAAGAAATACCGGCACTAAATACGGGCACTTTGTAATTCTTGTCTGGCCCCATAATAAGATTGCCATTCGGATCATGCATCTCCTGACCATCTTTATCCAGCTGCGGCACTTGCGGTCTTTTATCTGTACTACCGACGATTTTATTTCCTTTATTCCATGCCAAGCCCGCGTCAAAGAAAAGGTTCAAATCGGTAAACAAGAAATCAGACTTCACGGCAGCAAGCTTTTCAGGCCCGGTAAATGGCAACCTTAACTCTATATTTCCAACAGCCATACGTGACCCCATCAAATCGTTTATCGTCACATCTCCAATATTTTCGCCTGATATATTATCATATCCACGTATCAAATAAGGATAACCGATATACAAGCGATAAAGCTGCTGATCATCTTTTCCGGTACGCATATACGAATAGGCTCTAAAGGCCAAAGTCACAGGTTTAAATCTAAAATATTTACGCAAGTCTATATTGTATGCCGTCAGCGTATAATCACCAAAATATTGTTCCACACCCAATCTATAGCGGAATCCTTCAATCGGTGCTGCCATACCAAAAACAGAACGGTCACCAACAAAACCGGCATTCACTTGCTGCACAAAGAAAGAATTAAGGTTAGCACCCAACATCTCTCCGGCTAGTTCATTTGATATCTTTTCTCGCGTTGCATAGTAAGAAGAACGCCCCTGGCTCCACCGATCAACGCGATAGCTATATCGGGCTAAAGCCGCCCCCATTTCCACACGATGATTTCTATTAAACGGATACGCTACAAATGCCTCCGCCTGTTGCTGGAAACTACGAATCAAGTAGGTATCCAGCACATACTCCTGCCCTTGCCCCGTTATGTCCCGTATATCATACATGCTAAACGAAGAGAGGTACGGAATATGTGAAATCGCACCACCCCAGTTCCATCTGTTCTTTTGGTTTATATACGCTACCTGACCTCCAAAATCGTAGATCTCTCCGTTAATATTCAAGGTCGAATAGATCTGGTTGTAGCCTAAAATATCCGAGAATATACCAAAGATACCGCCAGACATTCCCGCGCCATAGCGGGAACCGACCGTCATACCGACACCTGAATTCGCTAGATAATCAAGTTTAAATTTAGAACGATATGGAACAGGATTAATCTGTCCATCCTCAATCCTTGCATACGAATTGAAATTCTGCAAATTTGTATTTACCACGTTCACACCACGGTTAACATTGGGTGGCAACATTGCAGCGGTAAAGTCGCTCACGCTAGCATCAATACCTTTCGGTGTAAAATCTTCCGCTTTTGCTTTATAAATATTGTATTGATTTCCTTTGAAATATGAATAGACGATATCATCATGCTGCGAAATGCTCATCGCTGGAGAATACTCCGTAATACCACTAATCCCGGTAAAATAATCGGTAAGCTGCTCCACACCTTTTGTTGCCACATTATAGCGAAACATATTACGATAACCATCCCCATTGGATAGGAAATAGATAAATTTATCACTGCCAGAGAAGTGTGGATTTAAATTATTTGCCCCTGGAAACACATCGATATTGGTTATAATCTTAGTCTCCAAATCAATAACGGCCAACCCCATCGGAATATCTACCGATCGAGAAGCGCTTTCATAGGATACCCGATCGGTACTAAACACGATCTTCTTTCCATCGCCCGAAAAACTAGGCTGAAAATCAGAATACTTATCATGGGTCAGCTGCTGTAGTTCCTTCGTCTTAAGATTATAAATATAGATATCACTATGCCCATCCCGCAAGCCCGAAAAAGCCACCCGATCACCATCTGGCGCAAAGGTAATATTAGTAAACTCCACAATATCCCCCATAGCTTCGACAGAAAGCGTTTTCCCTGTCTCCACATCAATTGTCATGAGCTTATTCTTACCGGCACTAAAGACACTAAATGCAAAGCGCTTACTATCGGCCGAGAAATCTCCCGCCGACTCCAAGTAGCTAAATTCATCGATATCCTTGTTTGTCGTTCGGCTTCCTAGCTTTCGAATAATTTGTCCGGTTTTGGCATCCGCCAAAAAGAGGTCGATACTAAAGAGATCCTTCTCCGACATAAATGCAAGGAAACGCCCATCTCTGGATATCGCCGGGGCAACATTCATACGCCCACCATTTTTAGCCGTGATCAACGCTTGTCCGATCGGATTCGAAACCGTGTCTTTCCCTAAGCCTTTAAAAGTCGACTCCATACTGTTACGCCATAGCGTAGACATGGTCTGTGCATCGTAACCAAAAACACGACGCATAGCCATTTCGTACCCATACTTTGCCGTCTCCATAAACAACGGCATAATCACCGTATCCCCATAGGTAGCACCCACATATGCCCAAAAAGCCTGTCCGTAGCGATACGGAAAATAGCTGTACGATTGTTCTGTTAGTTGTTTCAGCGAGGGAATATCCTGTCGCGCATAGGCATCACGCATCCACATCGCTGTAAAAGCATCTTTCTTACCAATGGATAAATATTCCGCCATACCTTCCACCATCCAAAGCGGAATATTAGCTACACTTTCCAAGCGCGTGGTATCGCGCCCTTCCATCAGTATACGATACTGAAAAGCGTGGACCAGCTCATGGCCAAGTACATGTCGCGTTTGCTGATTGATTTGCATCACCGGCATCACAACACGTTGCTTGAACGCCTCAGTCACCCCACCTGTCCCAACACCAATCTCACCTGAGATTGCCGTTGTCTGTTGGAATTCAGGGTGATTATTATAAATAATTAATGGATTTTTACGTAAAAAGGTATCTTGGAATACCTGCTGATGCATTTCATACCACACCTCTGCTTCTTTTGCCAAGCGGCTGGTCATGCTATCATTCTTAAGGTAGGAATACATTTCGAAGTGAGGCGTTTCCAAAACCTTAAAATTGAGCTTTTTATACCTCATCTTGTTTTGCCCAAAATACTGCCCCTGCACTAAATTTGGCAAGAGCGCTAGTAGAAAAACACCAAGAAGAGAATAGCAGTACTTCTTAAAAAAAACAGCGAGATTTACATCCATAATTGAAGATTAAATTTCACTAAAAATAGAAATTTTCAGCAAAATTTAAAACTCATTTTCAGATATTTCCGGTAAATTAGGTAAAGTTTCACTATCTAGTTCACCCATGGGCTCTTCCACCGTATCGGTACTATCCACTGTAGTTGATTCTTCGTAATAAACACTATGACAGGTATAGTTTTTAGTGATCTTAACTTTAGGATCAGGGAACGGCCCCATAGTCACCCCTAAATTCGGATGCTTATACAATTCTTCCATAAACTTCCCGTAGATAGGCAATGCTGTCTTAGACCCTTCACCGCTAGCTGAATTCTTAAAGTGTATACTTTGTTCATCACAACCAACCCAGACGCCAGCAATCAGATCTTTAGTTACACCCATATACCATCCGTCCACATAGTCAGAGGAAGTTCCTGTCTTCCCACCGATTTGGTTATTGTTCTTAAACAAATCCCATTCCCACAGCGCTTGTGAAGTACCGCGAGGCTCTTCAATGGTACCGCGCAGCATATAACTCATCAACCACGCATTCTCCGGTGTTACGACCTGTTTTTGTTTCGGCTCAAATGAAGCAATCAATTTTCCCTCGCTATCGTAGATTTTTGATACCAAGATTGGGTCAATTGTTTTGCCTTCATTCATAAACACGGCATAGGCCTTTACCATCTCATATACCGTTACATCGTTAGAGCCCAACCCTACAGAAGGAACAGATTCCAGGTGACTATCAATCCCTAAGCGGTGCGCCATCTCAACGACTTTATCCCAGCCCACATCACGCGTCACTTGCGTGGTTATGGTATTTAAGGAGCGTGCCATCGCCCAACGCAACGACATGGAACGATGCGAAAAATTCCAATCTGCATTTTTCGGCTCCCAAACTTCTTTTTCTCCCTTTTTATTAACGAAATCTATCCGTACCGGAATATCATCGTACGTATCACACGGCGACATCCCTTGCTCTAGCGCTGTTATATAAACAAAAGGCTTAAATGTAGAGCCTGCCTGCCGCTTCGCTTGATTTACGTGGTCAAATTTATAATGTTTGTGATTGATACCACCAACCCACACTTTAATTGCCCCCGTGTTTGGATTCATTGCCATCATCCCCGTGTTTAACATGGTTAGATAGTGCTTCAACGAATCCATGGTTGACAATTCTTTCTCTTTTTCACCATCCCAAGTAAAGACAGTCATCTTCTTTGGACGGTTCAGCTCCCGGAACACAGAATCTTCGTTTTGATACTTCTTCATCAACTCGGCATAGATAGGCAATTTACGCGCACGGTCCTCTAGGAAGTTAGGTATTACCGCACCACTCTTGTCCCGCCAAGGGAGCTCACTGCCCCATGTATTATCCAACCGACGTTGTAGATCCTTCATGTGCTCATCCGCCGCAGCCACTGCAATCTCTTGCATACGAGAATCGATCGTGGTATAAATTTTAAGTCCGGCTGTATAGATATTGATATTATTCTCTTCCGCCCATTTTTCGAGCCACCGCTCTACCGCGGTACGTAAATAGGAGTCATTGTTCCCTCCCGTTTCTTGTGTATTCGCATGTAAGTTCAACGGTTGCTTCGCAAAAGAAGCCATCTCCGCAGCGGTAATAAAACCTTCTTTTTGCATTTGGGATAATACAACATTCCGACGCTCCAATGATTTCTCGGGATTCCGAATCGGATTGTACAACGTTGTTCCTTTCAGCATGCCGACTAAAACAGCTGCTTCAGGCACCGTAAGGGCATTCGGAAGTTTATCAAAATAACGAACAGCGGCAGATTTTATACCATACGCGTTATTTCCAAAAGAAACCGTATTGAGGTACATGGTCAGGATTTCATCCTTACTATACTTAGATTCCAGCTTTGCAGCGGTCATCCATTCCTTAAATTTTGTGATTATAATCTTAACCCCCGGAATACGCCCCAGCAGCCCCTGCGCTTGTGTATAGCGCGTACGGTACAGGTTTTTTGCGAGCTGTTGTGTGATGGTGCTGGCCCCTCGTCGGTCTCCTTTTAAGGTAGAAACGGCACTTGAAAACAAACCAATAAAATCGACACCTTGATGTTTGTAAAAACGAACGTCTTCGGTGGCAATTAAAGCATCTATAATATTTTTCGAAATACTATCATAAGGCACAGGATCTCTATCTTCTTCAAAATAACGACCTATTAAGACGGAATCTGCGGTGTATACTTCAGAGGCAACATTCAATGAGGGCATGATAATGTCTTGTTTGGTAGGTGAATACCCAAACAATCCCAAAAAGTTCAATTGAACAGCACAAATAAAAATAATTAGGCTATAAATAGCGATAACAAAAAATCGCAGGTATTTGTTTTTAACCCGTTTAAACATGGCGTAAAGATGGAAATTGTTTTCCAAAAAACCGTCATCCCACCGCAAAAAACAAGTATCAATAGTAAATATTAACTATATTTAACATTTGCTATAAAGCTCTTAAAACCTGTATGTAAAATCGGATTAAATTAGTGGAATGGGTATATATATGCGCACAAAAAACGTACCAGTTTAATAATTTAATTTATTTAAGTATTTTTACCTAGATAAGTAACTGAAGATGTTAAAACAGACTTTACAACAAAAGCTATTACAAAAGCTTTCGCCACAGCAAATACAGTTTATCAAACTCTTACAGGTACCCACGGTGTCTTTGGACGCCCGTATTAAAGAAGAGCTTGAAGAAAACCCTGCGCTCGAAGATGGAAGCCTTGCCAACATGAACGATCCCGTGGAGGAGTACCCCGACCGAGATCCGGATGAGCAATTCAATGAGGAGTCTGGTGAATTTGATGATGAGTTTACAGTCGACGAATATATCCAAGAGGATGATTACAACGATTACTCCAGCAATTACGGAAATGATGACGACGAAGATAAAAAGGAAATGCCCATCGCTGTGCAGGATTCTTTCTTCGAATCGCTACAGAATCAACTGGACCTCTTAGCCTTATCGGATCGCGACTACCAGATCGGACAACAGATTATCGGTAGCTTGGACGACGATGGTTACTTGCGCCGGTCTACCCTCTCTTTGATTGATGACTTAGCCTTTTCGCAAAATGTCGACGTCAATGAAAATGAAGTGGAAGCCGTCCTGAAAGTTATACAAGACTTTGAACCATCAGGAATTGGAGCTCGCGACCTACAGGAATGCCTACTGATCCAATTACATCGAAAAGATACCGCAAATCCGATCATTAAACAGGCTATACGCATTGTAGAAAACTACCTCGAAGAGTTTACTAAAAAGCATTACGATAAAATTGAGAAGCAGCTGGGTATAGATTCCGCAGAGCTAAAGGATATTATCAATGAAATCTTAAAATTAAACCCTAAGCCGGGAGACTCTGGTGCTTCTGCAGGTAAGCAGCTGCATATCATTCCAGATTTTCATATCACGAATAATGACGGTGTCTTACACTTAACCCTAAATAGCCGCAATGCGCCCGAGCTGCGTGTATCACGTTCTTACCAGGAGATGTTTGAACATTATGAGAAAGCAGAGAAGAACGATAAAAAGATGAAAGAAGCGGTTCAGTTTGTCAAACAAAAACTGGATTCAGCAAAATGGTTTATCGATGCGATTAAGCAACGCCAGCAAACGCTTTTAAAGACGATGAATGCCATTATGGAATACCAATATGAGTATTTCTTGACCGGCGACGAAAGACTTCTTAAACCGATGATCCTAAAGGATATAGCCGACCGTATCGAAATGGATATTTCAACGGTATCCCGGGTAGCGAACTCTAAATATGTACAGACCGAGTTTGGAACCTTCTTACTGAAGTCATTCTTCTCTGAAGCTATCCAAACCGACTCCGGCGAAGAAGTTTCAAACAAAGAGGTGAAAAAAATCCTAGAGGAATGTATCGCTAATGAAGATAAGCGTAAACCGCTGGCGGATGAAAAATTGACCGAAATCTTAAAAGAAAAAGGATACAGTATTGCGCGCCGAACGGTAGCGAAATATCGGGAAGCGATGAACATCCCTGTAGCTCGCCTACGTAAAGAACTGTAGACAAGCGGCTTTACAACTTATTTCTTGTCATTTGGCAAGTCTTGGTTCCTTACTTCGCCGTATCTTAGCGGTGTAGAACCAGACGTACTGCCGTGCTCCGGCCTGCCATAGACTTGAGCATGGCAGTACATCATAAACCCAGACGCAATGAAAAGAAAAAATTACCGTATCGAAATCAACGCCAGCGCAGCGCACGTCTTTGAGACCATGCTCGGCAAAACCACCTATAAGCAATGGACCGCAGAGTTCAACCCTACTTCCGATTTTGAAGGCCATTGGGAACTTGGAGAAAAAATTTCATTTATAGGCTACAACAAAGAAGGAGAAAAAGAAGGTATGCTCGGAAAGATTGCCGCATACATCCCAAATAAACATATCTCCATCCAATATATTGGTCTTATACATCAGAATACGGAAATCACCGAAGGCCCCATGGTCGAGGAATGGGTCGGACTATTTGAGAACTATACATTCACCGAAAACGATGGGGTAACGACCGTGGCTATTGAAGTGGACGTGAATGCCGAATTTGAAAATTATTTTGACAGCACCTGGCCGAAGGCATTACAACGCCTTAAGGAGTTGTGTGAATAAACATCTACACCGATTAGTTTACTCGAACAAACGCAGCTGGGGGCTGCTGTATTTTTCAAGGTCTGTATCGTAGAAATTGGAGAGGGCAACCCCTAGCAAGCGCACCTTACTATCGTGTAGATCCACTTTAGCAAACAGCTCGCCTATAATACGAGAAAGATCCTCTGCCGTATTGATATAGTAGGTCAATGTCTTACTGCGTGTCACCAACGTAAAGTCGGCATATTTAATCTTTAAAGTAACGGTTCTCCCCTCCTTGGACTTACCTGACAAACGTTTTTCCAACCTCATGCACAAGCTATTAAGCTCCTTCATCATATCTTCTGGTTCACGTAAATCTACGGCAAAAGTATCTTCAATACCGATAGACTTCGAAAGGCGATTCGGTTTAACATCACGCTTGTCCTCCCCCCGCACCATCTGATAAAAAAAAGCACCTGACTTCCCAAATTTCCGTCGCAACTGCTCCTCACTAATTTGCTTGAGATCAAAACCGTTATGAATACCCATGCCCTTCATTTTTTGCGCAGTAACCTTACCGACGCCAAAAAACTTTTCTATGGGTAGTTGCTCCAAAAAAGGAAGCACTTTAGATGGCCCTATAAATGTTAGACCATTGGGTTTTTGGTAATCTGATGCAATTTTGGCAACAAACTTATTTACAGAAACTCCGGCTGAAGCGGTGAGGTCGAGTTCATTATAAATAGCATCCTTAATGGCTTTTGCGATATCGATGGCCGAACCTATCCCAAGCTTGTCCTCCGTGACATCGAGATAGGCCTCATCCAGGGATAGCGGTTCTATCAAATCCGTATAACGTTTAAAGATGCTCCGGATATGTAGGGATACTTCCTTATATGCATCAAAGCGCGGCACAGTAAAGATTAAATCAGGGCACAGTTGCAGTGCCTGCCTGGAAGGCATAGCCGACCGCACACCAAATCGCCGTGCTTCATAGCTGGCCGTAGCAACGACACCGCGCCCATCCGGCGATCCGCCAACGGCAATAGGTTTACCGCGTAACTCAGGGAAGTCACGTTGATCTACCGATGCATAAAAGGCATCCATATCTATGTGTATTATTTTCCGCTTGACTTCCATCGACAAACAAAGATAAGATTTTTAGCAAAATTTTGAAAGGGCTCACTTCTTTGTACTCTCTACTAATTTATTTATGTTTGCATTCGGTAAAAAACCGACTAAGCGCGTATAAACACGACATGAAAATAAAGTTACAGATATTTCTTGCCGCCTTGAGCTGCTCCACCCTAACCACAGCAAGTTTTGCCCAAGAGCGAGACGACCGAGCAACCATCCTAAATTTCAAAGGCATACAGTTCACCAGTAAAGATTCTTTGTTCTATACGAACTTTAGATTCCGTATGCAGAATAGATTAGGATTTAACAACGTGCTCGATGGCGAGGATAACGGTAAATTTGATGCGCGTATCCGCCGTTTACGCATGCGGATGGATGGGTACATTTACACCCCTCGGATCTCGTATTCCGTACAGCTTGCTTTTACACGGTCGGATCAAGATTTCGATGATACCGGAGTCGCAAATATCGTTCGCGATGCGGTGCTTTTCTATAACTTCAGTGATGATTTTTACATATCATTTGGACAAAACAAACTTCCTGGAAACCGTCAGCGTGTTAACTCATCCGGGCAATTACAGTTTGCAGACCGTTCATTAGTCAACACCAACTTTACCCTTGATCGGGACTTCGGTTTTAGTTTGAACCTAAGTAAGAAAATAGGCAACATGCCATTCAACGCCAAGGCGGCTATCTCTACGGGCGAAGGGCGTCCGGTACAGTCTACCGATAAAGGATTAGCTTATACTGGACGTATAGAGTTTCTGCCTCTGGGACAGTTTACAAATGGTGGTGACTATTCGGAAGGTGATATTGAGCGCGAAGAGCGCCCAAAAATTTCAATCGGCGGTGGATATAGCTACAACGATAATACCACACGTGAAGGCGGACAAACGGGACGTTTCGTTGAAAACCCATTTACACTCAAGACGTCTTTTGCGGATATGATATTTAAATACATGGGTTTTGCTTACCAAGCTGAGTATATGCGCAGAGATGTTGCGAATCCTTTAAATACAGTGGATGACCAGCTCAATCAACACGATGGCTCAGATCCCGAAGAGGCCTATGCTTTCAAGGGTTGGGGGATAAACCAGCAAACATCCTATTTGCTGAATAAAGGTTATGAAGTAGCGGCTCGATATACCTACCTAAAGCCACACCAACAGATCAGGTCTTATGAGGATCAGATTGACCTGATGGAAGTCGGATTGACAAAATACTTAAAAGCACACCGCTTGAAGTTTCAGCTAAATGCGAATTACACCGTTAAGAACGGTGATTTTGGCAATAATTTCCAACGAAATTCTTGGGGAGGAACTTTCCAAGTAGAATTGGGGATCTAATATCTTCAATAACAGTTTACAACTTAATCAACAGCGTCGCCTTAAAGGTGGCGCTGTTGCTGTTACAAATAAGGCTATACCCTTCCGGGTAAAAGTAGGTCAGGCGTGCCTTTAAAAGATCAATTGTTTCCGTATGCTCTTGCGAGGTCAACCGGTGGTTGGCACGATTGCTTACTTCCAACTGAAGCGACTCACCCAGCGTCTTTACCTTAATCTTTACCGGGCGTTCCGCCATACGGTTATAGCCGTATTGAATTGCGTTTATAACCAGCGGAAACAAAAGCAGCGCGGGAACTTCCAACCCCTTGTTATCAATCAACTCTTCAAATTCTATATACACTTCTTCATCAGTAACATTCTGAATTAAACGAAGGTATACCTTCAGCAGAGAAACTTCATCCTGAACCGCATGTTTTTCATCCCTATGGAGCAGTGAAACCTGCTGCATATACTGGAACAACTCGGCATCATTAGCCGTCGACCTGCTATCACAAGCAAAAAAAAGTCGCATCAAATTGTCTTCCACCTGGCAGCACTTAAAAGACAAAGCAGCACCATACTCCAGCGCTTGATCTACCCCTTCCTCCTTATCCTTTCGCCACAAACGATCCAAGAAATTAGCCATTAGTCAATTCCGCTTACCCCACCAGAAACGACCAACTTCATCGCATCCGTAGCCGACATTTTCAATTTCTCCACATGGATTGCCTTCACCACAACAACCTGACCTGCTACCGAGTAAGAATACGGGAAATAAACAACTACTTCATCAGTCAAACCGATCTTGCTGAGGTCCCGTTGCGTTAAGAAACCAACTTTCTTGAGTCCCGTTTCGTTGACCAAGACCAATACCGGTTCATTAAATTTCTTGGCATCCCCCACAAAAGCTTCCGTAAAATCTTTAATAGAAGAGTATAAAGTATTAAACAATGGAATTTTATTGATCGTCCGCTGAAACCAGGCACGAATAGGCGCCGTGACCAAGTTCGTAAAAATAGCCCCCACGATAATCAGCGTCACCAGGATGGTTAAAATTCCAATCCCAGGGATATAAAGCGGATGACCTTCTTCATCTTGCAGAAAGTGCGTCGTTAAATTCAGCGCATTATCGAGCGAGGCAAAAATCCAGCCGATGAGAAATATGGCACCGGCAACAGGAACAACAACCAAGGTTCCCTTGATAAAGTAATAAAACAGCTTTTGTGCTACCTTTTTAATCATTTTCTTCTCAAAAAAATTATTCGTAAAAATACACTCTTTTTACTCGTGATGAAATACCAACCAACAATTCGTAGGGAATCGTTCCAATGGCCGAAGCGGCTTTTCCTAAATCGGGAAACACCAAGACCTCTTCTTCTTCAAAAACAGACACATCCGTCACATCGAGCATGCACATATCCATACATATATTCCCGATTGTAGGGACTAGCTGACCGTTAATCATCATCTCACCGACCCCATTTCCAAACCTGCGGTTATAGCCGTCAGCGTAACCAATCTTTACCGTTGCGATACGGCTCTTACGATGCAATACCCCTTTTCGATCATAACCAATCGTCTCCCCAGCCTCCAGTTCTTTGATCTGCGTTATCGTTGTCTTAAGTTGCCCCACTGTCTCCAGATCCAATGTAGCTTGATCCAAATCCATGCCATAGAGCCCAATGCCTAAACGAACCATATCCAAATACGCAGCAGGCCATCTAATTATTGCTGAGGTATTAGCAATGTGCCGCATAAAGGGATACTTTAATTCTGCTTGCAACAAATCAGCCCCCGCATTCAACAGCTCTATCTGTTGCCGCGTGAAGGCGTCCTGATTGGAGTCGCCGGAAGCAACCAAGTGCGAGAAAACGCTAGCCACACGAACTTCACTAACGACGCTTAGTACAGCGATTACTTCGGGGAGCTCCGTCGGCAAGAAACCCAACCGGTGCATACCCGTATCAATTTTAATATGGATCGGATAACTACTTACCTTTTTTGTTTTCAGAAAATCCACGAAAGCCCGCAAAATCCGGAAGCTATAAATCTCGGGTTCCAACCGATTAGCAACGACAGCCTCAAAAGCCTGTTCATCGGGACTTAACACCATTATAGGCAGCTCGATACCGTTTTGCCGTAACTCCACCCCTTCATCAGCAAAAGCGACAGTAAGATAATCGACCTTATTAAACTGGAGCAAATTGGCCACCTCAAAACTGCCGCTACCGTACGAAAAAGCCTTCACCATGGCCATCAGCTTAACTTCCGGAGGCAATAGTGATCGATATTGTTTCAAGTTATGCTCAATGGCATGTAAATTTATTTCAAGTACGGTTTCATGCGTCTTTGCAGCGAGAAGCTGACTCACATCTTCCAGATGGAACACTCGACTCCCTTTCACTAAAATAGATTCATCTGCAAACCCCAACGCATCCAATCCTGCGATTAAGTCCGCCGTAGATGCATACAAAAGAACATCCGTTTGTACGGCACCCTCCAAGAATCCCAGATCTTCCCCGACCAAAATTAGACGGTACAGCGATTGCCCCCGCAATACCTTCGTAAGTTTTTCTTTAACCTTCGCTCCCATTCCTTCCATTTCAGAAAGTATCAGCGTACGTTTCTCGTGCTGCTGTTGCTGGTTGAGGAAATCTAAAGCGATTTGTAAAGATGCCAGGTCGTTGGAATAGGAATCATCTATGATCGAGCAATTATTTTTCCCTTTGCGAAGCTGCAACCGCATTTCAAGAGGTTTGAGCTTTGCTATGCGTGCAGTAATATCCGCAATCGGATACCCCAGATACAACAATGTCGTCACGCAAATCAATGCATTCTCAATCGAAGCACGATCCGTAAACGGAATATAAACAATGCCCTGCTGTTGCTGGAATGAAATAGTGACCCAAGTTTGGCCGAGCTCTTTATGCTCTTGCACGGACGATAACTGAACAACATCATCCATCTCATAGCCAAAAGTAAAATTAGCCACGTCAGGGTTCAAAAAATCGCGTATGTTATATTTCCCCGGAGAGATAACAACCTTACTGGCACTAAAGAGCTTCACCTTCTCTCTGGCCTTCTCTTCTTTGGAAGAAAAACCACTGGCATGCGCCTGTCCAATATTGGTCAAGACACCAATATCTGGGCGAATCATGACCTGTTGACTGTCCATTTCATTAGGCAGGCTAATTCCCGCCTCAATGATTGCATAATCGTAGTCATCATTCAAATCCCACAAAGCAAGCGCCACACCCAATTGTGAGTTATAGCTTTTCGGACTTTGATATATTTTTTTGTCGACCCCCAGCAACTCCGTCAACCACTCCTTTACGACGGTTTTACCATTACTTCCTGTAATACCTATTACTGGCTTCGTAAATTTCGAACGCACGTGCGCGGCCAGCTTTTGCATCGCTCCTAGCGCATTATCGACAACAAAGAAATTAGCCTCGCTGTATTTATTGCCTACCCAAGAGGTTTCGGAAATAACAAAATTGCGAACCCCTTTTGCATATGCATCGCCTATAAAGCGATGTCCGTCACGTACAGCTTGCAAAGCAAAGAAAATGCTTCCCACCGGATCAATAACTTTACGGCTATCGTAAACCAAGTGTGTAATAATACTATCTTTGTTAGCAAGAATTAGCTGCTTCGGTTCGAGGATCTGCTCCACGACATCTATAGTGTACATAAGGATTTGTTCTTGTAAACGAAGTTCATCATTTTTTCAATAAATAGCTTAATAAGTTTTAAACAATTACGGGATGGAATACGGAGAGAGACATAAAAAAACATTTAGCCGATCACAGGCAAAGCTGAAAGCGGAAGCCTTTTGTGCATACCAAGAGCGTGCACAGCAGGAATTGCGCGACAAGCTTTATGAATGGGGATTACATGCGGATGAGGTGGAGGAGATTATTTCAGAACTAATCGTCGATAATTTTTTAAATGAAGAGCGATTTGCTATCGCCTATGTTTCCGGTAAGTTTAGAATGAAAGGCTGGGGTAAGATTAAGATCAAACAAGGCTTAAAATATAAAAATGTGTCAGAAAAAATCATAAAAACAGCATTAAGCCACATAACACAAGAGGAATATCAAGAAAAACTAACAGAAACAATAAAAAAGAAGATAAAAACAGACGGAGAACCGAAAAACATCGCACAAAAATCAAAACTTATACGATTTTTACAATCAAAAGGCTTCGAAAGTGACTTAATTTTCAACGAAACAACAGATATATTGAAAAAATACCAATAAAAAAGAAAAATAAATTATTTATTTCATACCATTTAACTACATTTGATCATTAATCAACCAATAAAAGTTAAATTTTATGAAAAAAAATCTACAAACACTGAAAATCGTCGTGATTTTCGCATTAACAATTAGTTTTAATTTCTCTTTTTCCCAAGAAGACAAAACATCCTATAGTATAGGACTAACCAGCGACCAATTTTTCGGTTTTGCCCCCAATGTAACGGTAGAATATAAATTAAACGACAAAATTGGCGTCTCTGCTTATGGTGTGTTCTGGGGCGGAGGCACTGGTGCCGCTTGGGGCAACTGGACCGAGTTTGGTGGTGGCGTTAATTTGTACCTAGCGGAAGGAATTACCTTAAACCCTAACCTTGGATTTACCTTTGGAAACCTACTCTCCAAAGGTGCTGCCGATGGTCAGCTGGGCGGTATTGCGGGAGACGGCATCGTGCCGAATCTATTTTTTAATGTCGATGTACCTAAATTAGAAAGTGAAGTATATGTCGGCTATTATGCTCCATTGCGCAATGAAGCCCCCGCAAATGGATCAACATTAGCATATTTACATTATTGGGCTAATGCCGGCTATAAAGTAAGTACGTCTTTTTCTTTCGGTGCTCATTTTGAACATCTCAAAAGAACGAAGGATGATATCGGCGGAAAATTAGACTACTACCAGTGGCTGGGCCCATATATCCAGCTAAATGTTCCGAAGATTGTAGGTTTCTTGCGCCTTTCCGCGGGTCCGGAGGTAAAAAATGGCCTACAAGCCAAGGACTCCTTCTATAAGCTGTCCACTGGCTTCACTTTTTAAAAAAATAAACAAAAAATAATTCGCTGTAAAACAGCACCTAAAAGCGCTAGAATGGTAATCTAGCGCTTTAAACGCATATTTTATTTTGAGGTAAACTAGATTTCTTCTATATTTGCAGCACGTCAAGCGAAAGTAGCTCAGTTGGTAGAGCACAACCTTGCCAAGGTTGGGGTCGCGAGTTCGAATCTCGTCTTTCGCTCAGTTGCCTAGGTGGTGGAACTGGTAGACACGCAGGACTTAAAATCCTGTTCCCGTTAAGGGAGTGCGGGTTCGATTCCCGCCCTAGGTACGTAAAAAAACCGTTTCTATACTAATAGAAACGGTTTTTCTTTTTTGGAGAAAAAACAGATCGTCAAAAAGAAAAGTTATCAAATATTACGCAGCACAAAATCACATCGCTCCTCCACATTGCCTTTAGGAACTTCAATTATTTCGTATCCATATTCCAAATAGGTTTCTTTCATTTTTTCAAAGGTGTAAATCGCTTCTTCCCACGTTTGTTTCCTTTCCGTGTCTGTCTCATAAATATCTTCCCAAGGTGGAAGCATAAATACTTTGCTGTGGTAAGGACATGACTTAACTAACGTAATCAACTCTTCTGCAATAGGGATATTTTCCATACTCATGTAACAGACAGTGTCCAAAATCCCCCTATCGAAAAAAACAATTTCGGAATGTTCATCACGTACAATACGATGATAGGTTTCTAAAGAAGCCTTTAACATTAACGCCGAATAATAGGCCTTGTTTTTCCACGGCAACCCTTCTCCGTCCCCCAGCATTTGCTCTTTAATAATTTGCCTTGCATCTTCCGGAACAGCAATGAAACCTTTATTTTCAAGAGCTTTCAGTAATGTAGTTTTCCCTACCCCAGGCCCACCAGTAATCACAAATAGTTTGTTTTCTTTCATATTATTTTACGTTTACCAGTCTTCAGTTACCTCCATTTCTTAGAACACAGTTACAAGCTCCATGAAGCGTTGCAATAATTATACAATGTTTAGGAACAGTATCCAAGGTTCCTAAACATTTTTATGTTCTGGTTATATCGATGCTATTACATCATCTAAAGCGAAACGGGATTTGGGCAAATTACCAGGGTGAGCCCAATCATCTGCATCAGCATAACCTACAGTGACAGCAAAAAGCGGTGCATATCCATCTTGTGACAATATCTCTTTATACATTTTTAGGTTTATTCCCTCCATTGGTGTAGCATCGAGTCCCATGTGGGCACAAGCACTTAAAAAATAACCTAGCGAAAGGTAAACTTGACTTTGCATCCATGCTTTTACGTTTGCCCTTCCATTTGCTTTGACCAGAGGCTCATAGAAACCGCTTACCCAAGCTTCGGGAAGAATAGAGAGATTCCGTTTCTCGAAATGCTCCAAATCTTCCATCACATGAAACACAACCAAAAGGTCTACCTTGTTGATTGAATTTTCATTCATATAAGATTGTGCGGCCAATTTGCTTTTTGTTTCAGTATCCGTGACGAATGTAAATTTCCAAGGCTGACTGTTGATAGAGGATGGACTTAACCTAAGGATTTGTTTTAATTCTTCAATTTGTTCGACCGAGATCTTTTTCGTCGGGTCGTAATTTTTGGTCGCATATCTGCGTTTAGCAAGGTCTAAAAAACTCATATTTTCCACATTTAATTAACTATACTTTTTATAGTTGCAAAACTATGTATAGTTCAATATATTTGCAATAACGGTCAAAAATGATAGTAACAGATGTACAGTATAGATGATAAACAATATCCTTGTTCTACCAGCTTAACAATGAAATACATAGGTGGAAAATGGAAGTCAGTAATCTTGATCCATTTAGTTGAAAAAAAGCGCTATAGCGAACTGAGAAAACTGTGTAAAGTAATCACGGAACGCACATTGAGCCTACAACTAAAAGAGATGGAGGAAGATGGCCTGGTAACAAGAACGGTGCATACCAGCAAACCGCCTTTGAAAGTAGATTACGAACTGACAGAATTTGGTAGAACACTTATTCCCTTGCTCCAATCCATCGCCGCGTGGGGCAAAGAAACTGCAGAAAAGAATAATCGGATAAAAATACTATCTCCAGAGACTCCTTGTCAGGAAGGTTGAGATAAGGTACACATTGACGCAAACTGTGCCTACTTTTATCGAGCGCTGCCCGTCGATACCTTTTGCATATTTCTATAATTCTTATTGCGTGAAAACCAGAAATAAATGTGCACCTAACAGCGCTTGTTTACAAAAAAAAGCAACGTATCGGCAGAACTCTCTGTAGCATCGCCGTATGCAATGGCAGCATCCCGAGCAGAAATAGGCTTACCGTCGGTAGACAATACAGCAAAGTGTCACGGCATTAACTTAAAGACGACAGTGCTACGACATCTTGCTACGGCAAGAACGTGTCGACAACAGTCTTGTAAGCAAAGACGGTCGGAATAGAGGAAATAACGATAGACTATAACACGTAGTATACCCTCTTTGAGGCATTGTCGATCTGTAAAACACTAAATCGTTCTGACTTTGTCGCATCGCGTGACTTCGATGCTACAAAAGTTGCGGAACCATGACTATGTGCTGCGGAAATAGTCCAATAACTGGAGGCTATGCTGTAAAGTACACTCGCGGTGCCACTCAGGACAACGTCGATGCTATAAAGAGGTGCGGCGATATGGCACAAAAGACCACCTTTGCCCAAGATTTATGGCACTAGGGCACTTTAATCTAAATTTGGAGCTCACGTTATTCTTCCTCCTTCAAATCTTCCTGCAGAGCAATCCGGTTGCCTTCTGAATCTTTGAACTCCGCGACAAACCCAAGATCACCATTCGAGGTTTTCGGATAAAGCACCTCGCCACCATGCGCGAGCGCTAAGGTCATTGTTTCATCAATAGATTCCGTGTAGAAGTAAATTATCATACCATCCACGGTAGGCTTATACACCTCCCCTTTTGCCAATGCGCCGGAAATACCTTCCCGCTCGGGCAACAATGGAAATAAAGCCATCTCATTGTGATCGATAACAATGCGCTCAAAATCAAACCCAAAGACAGCTTGGTAAAACACGATCGCCCGATCCATATCAACAACAGGGATTTCAAAATAAACAACAGGATTAGTCTTTCTATTCATATAGGATATCATTATTCAAACGTCACTCGAATCAGTCTCTGCGCTTTAAGGCGTTAATCACCACCAATAGACAGGTAAATATCCGACAAAAAAAGCATTTTAAACGCCATACAAGCTATAAAATTAGCTTTTACGGTCTATTTTTACTATCTTGCTACATTGGCGGAGAACAAAAGTCTTTTACTTTAAGATTTTATCAATTCGTACAAATAGCATTCAGCCTATTTACTACCGCAAAATCGGACATTACAATGTCCCTCTTTTGGAGATTGCACAACAGGGAGACCTGTACGCCTTCTCGTCGTTTTACTCCCTTTTGGAGAGTACCTTGAATCAAGTTAAGATTCGAATTTACAGCAGTTAAACGCGTATGGCTTTGCCATGCGGTAAATTATAATTATGTCAGCATTAAAAGTTGGAATTATTGGCGCGGGCCCTAGTGGACTCGCCATGTTAAGAGCATTTGAGTCGGAACAAAAAAAGGGAAATCCCGTTCCGGAAATCAAATGTTATGAAAAACAAGACAATTGGGGCGGAATGTGGAACTACACCTGGCGTACCGGTGTCGGACAATATGGGGAGCCTTTGCATGGCAGTATGTACAAATACCTTTGGTCCAACGGACCCAAGGAATGTCTAGAGTTCGCGGACTATACCTTTAGTGAGCACTTTGACCAAGCGATCTCTTCGTACCCACCGCGCGAGGTGCTCTTCGATTACATCGAGGGACGCATAAAACAAAGTAACGCACGCGAGTATATACAATTTAATACGGTTGCTCGCTGGGTAGACTACTTACCGGAAAGTAAACAGTTCAGGGTGGTGTTTGATAATTTAAAGAAAAATGAAACATTCGAAGAGCTATTTGATTACCTGGTGGTAGCAACGGGCCACTTCTCGACACCCAACATGCCTTATTTTGAAGGAATAGATAGCTTCCCGGGTGCCGTAATGCACGCGCATGATTTCCGTGGAGCCGATCAATTTAAAGACCAGAAACTACTCTTAATTGGAAGCAGCTATTCTGCCGAAGATATCGGTGTGCAGTGCTACAAACACGGCAGTGCGGGTGTCACCATCTCCTATCGTTCCAATCCCATCGGCATGAAATGGCCTGAAGGCATGGAAGAAAAACCTTTAGTCACGCATTTTGAAGGCAATGAAGCATTCTTTAGAGATGGAACGAGTGAAAGTTATGATGCAGTAATCCTGTGTACGGGCTACCAGCATAAATTCCCCTTTCTGCCCGATAACCTGCGGTTGAAAACAAAAAACTGCCTGTATCCGGATGGCCTTTACAAAGGTGTAGTCTCGCAAGCCAATGAGCGGCTCTTATTCTTGGGTATGCAAGATCAGTATTATACGTTTAATATGTTTGACACACAAGCTTGGTTTGTTCGCGACTATATCTTAGATCGTATCCAGTTGCCCGATCACACGGAAAGAGCGCAGGATATTGCGCACTGGATGGCTACAGAAGCGGCTACAACAACGGGAGATGAACATATCGACTTCCAAACTTCGTACATCAGGGATCTTATGCGCTATACCGACTATCCACCATTTAACTTGGATCAGGTTGCGGCTATGTTTAAAAGCTGGCTGCAGGATAAGGAAGATAACATTCTCTCCTACCGCGATAAAGTGTATACCTCGGTCATGGATAATACAAAAGCCGAAAAACACCATACCTCTTGGATGAAAGAACTCGACGATAGTCTGGAGCGTTACCTTGGGGAAGAAACGCTAGCCGATGCGGAAGCGCCACATCCCGCAAACGCCTAGTCCTATTCTACGTGCAACAAAGCCCTCAAGTGATCACTTGAGGGCTTTCTATTGCTTAGGTAGTTTTACCTTTATTTAATAACGTGTAACGTTTCATCTCGTCCGACAGTTTTGAAATGGCATATCCAACAATCGTTACATCATCCAGCCAGCCCAACAAAGGCACAACATCCGGGATGGCGTCTAGTGGTGAAACCACATAGAGAATAGTCCCCACGATAACCGACATGTTCCATTTATTCATTTTATAACGCCCTGCCAGCGTATCTTTACACATCACAACCAGTAATTTAAAATCATCCATCTTATCATCTAGACGAGCGGCCTTACTATCTGCTTGGTTTAAATCGTTTTGCGTTATTTTTTTTGTCCTAAACAATTCGAACAACAACAAAGCTCGATCTAAAGAAACTTTTTTCATGCTATACAATTATGTTAATCCATGTTAAGACTTTCGTTTACTAGGTAAAGTTTAATAGCCCCACCTAGGCGATAACGAAAACCTCCAAAGGAACAAATATACAGGAAATGAACCAAACCCGATGATGGGAGAAGAAAGGTACGCGATAATGCTACTTTTTGAAGACAAAACTCTAATTTTGTGATGAATTTAAGGCGCCACACGAATGGCGCTATCTGAAGTTGAAATTATTTTGCGTAACAACATAAAGTTTTGAGGGATGTCCAACGAAGAATCAGCAATTAAAACGACATACTACAGTATCTTTACCAGCTTTACATTAGCTATTGTAAAATGGTTAGGTGGTATTTTCGGTAATTCCTACGCCTTGATTGCCGACGCTATTGAGTCTACGGCAGACATCTTTTCGTCCTTTTTGGTGTTGCTCGGCCTCAAATATGCCAAGCGACCAGCAGACTCTTCACATCCTTACGGGCATGGAAGAATCGAACCGCTTGTCACCTTTATTGTCGTAATTTTCTTAGTATTATCCGCCTTCGTAATCGCGAGCGAGAGTATAAAAAATATCCGTACCCCACATGAGCTACCGAAGGCATGGACACTTATTATCCTGGGGGGTATCATTATCTGGAAGGAAATCTCTTTCCGCATTATTATGCGGAAAAGTAAGCTGTTGAACAGCACCTCACTCAAAGCGGAAGCATGGCACCAGCGGAGCGATGCGATCACTTCTGTTGCGGCATTCATTGGTATTGCTATTGCGATCTTTTGTGGCGAGGGCTATGAAAGCGCAGACGATTGGGCCGCACTCTTCGCGTCAGGATTTATCTTATACAATTGTTACGGTATATTTCGTCCAGCTTTAGCCGAGATTATGGACGAACATCGCTACGAAGAACTGGAAGAGGAAGTGCGCCAGAAATCGCGTAACGTAGCGGGTGTGCTGTTGATTGAAAAATGTTATATACGAAAGATAGGTATGCATTTTCAAATCGACCTACATGCTGTAGTCGATCCCAACTTAACTGTACGAGAAGGACATGAGATTGCCCACGCCTTAAAAGATTACCTGATCGATAATCTGGCCAATATCGGAAATGTCTTTGTGCATATTGAACCCTTCGAAGAGAAAGCAATCTCATAATAAGATCCAACAAAAAAGGAGCTTTTAGTAAAAGCTCCTTTTTTGTTGGATATCACTGCCTGAACGACAGATATACTATTTAGTTCAAAATAATAACCTCTACACGGCGATTTTTCTGACGACCTTCTGGTGTTTTATTATCCGCTACAGGTTTTGTTTGCCCCAATCCCTTTGTTGATATGCGCGTTCCCGAAACACCCGAATCTTCTAAGAATTTCTTGACAGATGCGGCTCTTTTATCGGAAAGCCATTGATTATACTCTGGCGTACCCGTAGCATCGGTATGACCATCTACACGCACTTTCTTACTTCCTTCATTTTTCATAATCTTAGCCAATTTACTAAGTTCTACTTTGGCTTTATCTGTCAAATAAGACGAATTTGTTGGAAATAAAAGATCCGAAGATAATGTGAATTTAATCCCCTCATCGGTGCGCGATGCATCCTCAAATTCTGTTTTTACATTTTTAAGTCCATCGTCCGTTCCGTCTTTTGTAACAACAGCACCTGGATTCACCATAATGGCCTGTTGTTTACAGGATGTAAAACCAATAGCTGCAGCAAAAAAAAGTATAAAAAAACCGTTATGTTTCATGAATTGTGAATTAGTTGATTACGTAAAGATAAGAATTTCCAAGATTTAATCCCCCTTCTAGTTGCCTTTTCCTTCCTCTGGGAACAATTCAGCACGCAACTTCTTCATTTCAGGAATCTCCGCATACAAGCGCCAAATTAATCCACTCCGTGCATTTTCTATCATTACAGCGAGTGAAGCTTGGTTTGTTGCGAAATATTCGTCAGAAACATCGTTGTTACGCAGATCCAACCACGCGCGAAAACCGTACTCTGTAAAAAAATTGTCACCAAAATTTTCATAGAGGGCCAGCAGCGAACGCTTACCTTCCTCCGGCATCAGAAATATAGATGAAGGGCCAATTGCCGGATTGATACGATATGTACCGATACTATCATTAAACTGATAAAATCCCCAAATATCTGAATTTGTAGACCCGACTCCCGTTTCATTATCCCGTCGCTTACGTACTTTGATATAACTTCGAATGGCCTCTTCGTATTGAATCGCCGGATCCCGCAATATTTGTGGGTTAATCGTAAAGAAAGGTTTATAGACATTCAGCAGACTGCCTTTTTGGTAACCAAAAATAAGTCTTTCCCCATATAGCAGGGTATCCTTAAAAATGGAGACCCTTTGGCTCAGCTTAGCGCTCAGACTATCTTGTTGTAAGATAAAAGCGGGCACAGGTAGAATTCCAGGTAGGGCAATTGTCGAATCTTGAAAAATACCATGCATTGCACCTCTATCAATCGGTGCCATCTTCACCCCATTTTCGTATGCGGAGACCGGTAGTTTATATTTCGGCGCCCCCATACCAAGCATATAGGCATTGATGGATTCATTTATGCCGCCAAGGGACGGATACTTATTTAGCGTATCTACGGCAGAAAGGCGCTCAACGAGTACATCTGTCGTGCCAATCGCGACCGCCTTATCCCATTGCACACTTTCCCAAAGCTTCGTAATCCGGTTCCGTAGATCCAGTTCCAATTCATTATCTTTTGAAAAATACTGACGCGCAACCAAAAGCGCCTCTATCATAGAGGAGGTTGCTAGGACGTCATAAGAGGCCTGCTGTCCACTGCGGTATTCGGGCAGTCCTGAACGCCCATCAAAGTAAGCCGGAAAAAAGCCATATCTATTCTGTCCTTTCATAAGAAAGTACACCATCCGTGATATCCGATTCAACGCCACTTGCCGATTGATCACATTCTTTTCTATACCGACCAGTAGACTGAGGACTGAATTACCACTTTCTTTCACGGATACAACCGCTTTATCTTTCGAACGAAACGGTACATACATCCCACTATTAATGTCATAGTTCTCTACAAAATAATTGATATGGGCGGTCTGCACTAAATCGAGCAGTTCTTCTTGGTTCATTTTTGTCGTTTTCACTTCACGAACTTCCGAAAATGGAGATTCCAAATAGTTGAAATCGACCCATGCGATCTTATAATAATATGTCTTATTCAGATCGTCTACGTAATCTAAGCAGCTCTGCATAAAGATGGGACGTATTGCCACTGGTTTAAAATCCTTATTATCCTCTGAACGATAGATTTTTATGTAACGAATGGAGGGCGTAAGTGGCAGTTGCCATTGTAGACGTACTTGTCGATCAAATGCTTTAATAGATGATAAGATCGCTGGTGAAGTGAGCTTCACATTGGAACTATTCTTCGGCAAAAATTCTACCTGATCGATAAAAATATGGTGGTTCGCATCACTCACCTGGTTCTGGAAAAGACTTATCGCGGTGATCGCTTCGTCAAAATATAGGTTTTTAAAGCTCGAGATAGGAATTTTTACATTCAGCCACATGTTGTAGTCAAAATCCTCGATATAAGAACTGAGATCTAACAACGTGGTTTGTGAAGCCTTTTGCGTAATAGCGATCTTAGGAAGATCTTTTTTCTTGGTATTCTCGGAATCAATATAAATCTTAAGGATCAAAAAATCTGAATTATCGACTTGATAGTTGAATTTTTGTCTACTGTATCTTAAATCAACGCGCCACTGCCCTTCCGCAGCAGATCTATAACGTAGCGAAAGGGAATTCCCTGGTGTAAAGAAAAGCGTGTCAGACACGAGCAAATGTTTGTTTAGGTTCTCTACCCATGAACTGCCCTCGTATTGCACCTGACTCTTCGCATATACCCCACTGACCAAGCTATTATCAAAGATAACTTCGGGATAGGTGTCCGCTTTAATGATGCCTGGAGACATCACAAATAGATATATAAAGACCAAATAGGATAAAAATCGCATCATACTCATATTGACTTACGACAAAATTAAGCAATTATTGAACCAATAGTACAAAAAAGTCAGTTTTTACAAAAAACTTACGCAATGTGTTGATGAGGCTCAATAAAAATATCAGCCACATTCTTAACGATTTAGCGTGATAAGCATAAAAAAAGCATGAAATAATTTCCAAGATTAGATTTTCTATCTATCTTTGCAGCACGTCAAGCGAAAGTAGCTCAGTTGGTAGAGCACAACCTTGCCAAGGTTGGGGTCGCGAGTTCGAATCTCGTCTTTCGCTCAGTTGCCTAGGTGGTGGAACTGGTAGACACGCAGGACTTAAAATCCTGTTCCCGTTAAGGGAGTGCGGGTTCGATTCCCGCCCTAGGTACGATCCGGGACTGATGTCCTAAAATTATTGGGCTGTTCAATTTTGAGCAGCCCTTTCTTTTTGATACCCAGTGCGTTATCTAAGAAAATCGGATCAATCGCAGGTGTTCTAAATTCTCCCTCGCAATACGTGATTTTTTCTTTGAACACCAGTTTTATTAAAGATTGACGCTTTTCCGAACAAGCATTTTCATACACATTCCGCATATTAGAAAGCAGATCGAAAGAGGCTGTAAGGGTCTCCATCGGATCACTTTGAGATAGCATATTGGCCTGTTGTACTTCAGCTTTCAGCATAGCAAGGTCTTTCCTGAAACGTTGGCTAAACTTAGTATAGGTTTCATCATCAATTTTATCATTGACGTATTTTTCGGTAAGACCATCCAGCTTCTGTTGCACTTCCGATATAGCCCTGTTTCGTGCAGAAATAACCTGCACAGACTCGCTTTGGGATTCTTTTAAAAGAGACTTCGCCTTTTGGGTAATGTAAGCGATCTGTTCCGGTGAGAAGCTGATCGCTTCCAATAATTCAGCAAACTGCTCATGCATGACCTCACCCCTATAATTCTTTTCCGTATGATGGATGCAACGGTAATAGAGATAATACTTTTTCTTTCCTTTGGAAAAGCCGGCCGTCATATGCTGACCACACCAGCATTTGATCAATCCCCTTAACGGGAACTCTTCTTTAGGCTGGACTTTAGTCGGCCTGATATTACCTAATAAATGCTGAGCATTCCAAAAATCTATCTCCGAAACAAGAGGCCGATGTATTCCTTTGATAAACTTCTCCGGCCCATATTTATCCTTTGGAATTCTTACAAGGCCGGCATAGAGGCAATTGCTTAAGATCCGCGTAATAGCACTATGCCCGTTATTTTTAAA
Organism: Sphingobacterium psychroaquaticum; assembly: GCF_004421025.1. Lineage (NCBI taxonomy): Bacteria > Pseudomonadati > Bacteroidota > Sphingobacteriia > Sphingobacteriales > Sphingobacteriaceae > Sphingobacterium > Sphingobacterium psychroaquaticum. The sequence goes on from NZ_CP038029.1 coordinate 2,445,419, forward strand.
ACCTTCGCTTTGTACAATAGTCTTTATAACAAATAAAGGTGTGCCGGAAAGATAAAGGCTATATATCCTTTGAACCAATGCCGCTTCCTCGTCATAAGGTACTAACATAACTTTATTGCCTATCTCCTTTATCTCTTCCTTCTTATAACCATAAGGGGAAGCCTGGACATAACGCCCGCTGAGGTGTGCCTGACGAACCCCATCCATTGTACGTTTTCTGATGCGCAGCAATTCCTGGTTTGCCATCATATAATCCATAGCCCGCATGATAAATACATTAGGGTCCTTCGTATCGAGATCAATGGCCTCCTTGCAGGCCAATACCTTAAGATCAAATTTATCCTCCAACTCATCAATCTTGGTCAGCGCCTCAACCAGGTTCCTGCTAAACCTGTCGTGATCCATAACAATAAGATATTTGACACGGCCCTTCAGCTTTTTTATCTCACATTCCAATGCTCTGTAATTTGGGCGATCAAAAGACATGCTACTTTTACCATTGTCGATATATATTCCGACAAGATTTAAATGATACCGTTCACAATAAAACCTGATGTTACGCTCCTGATAATCCAGGGACTCTTTTGACTGATCTTTGCCCGATAATCTAATATATCCGAATGTATCCATGTTGCTTAGTTTATATAGAGGCATTGTTCCCCAATGCCTCTTTTGTTTTAATATCTGTAGCTAATCAATTGCACATTATAGGTGCCTGTCTTTATATTGATATCCGGCCCGTTGAACCGTGAGGTAGTAAGTGTACATGAATTGCAATCACCTTCACACCAATAGGCGCCAGCAATCCCAATATCTCCGCGCTTTAAAGAACATCCGCCCTTATCGGAACAACTGCAAGATGCCTTTGAGGATGCCAGATTGCCAATAGCCGATCTCACGAAATTATCGGGTAGAATTACCCCCATTCCCCTGCCCATTATACTTACGGCTACGAGCGAATAACCTCTTGGGGCAGCAATTGATCCATCGGGTAGGCTAATGGGCTTTTGAATCTCTTTCCCTTTATAAGCCATATCCATAAATCTTGAAAACTCCTTTTGAAACACTTCCAGCTCCAGTAACGCGGGAAATACTGCCGGTGCGCTTTCACCATTTTTTAGTAATCTCGTTTTCGCCAGTGGCGAGAAGTATCCGCCACTTTCAAGGTCAAAAATTCTTCCATTCTGAATTACACTTTGCTCCATCGTACAATTAGTACAAGTTCCTACACACCCTTGCGTACTCCCGAATGGGCTATGTGATTTAAAAGGTTTACAGGTTCCTGAAGTATTGCAGGTACAAGTGATCGTCTTTTTAGTCAGCGGTTCGAACTTTACAAGGTTATTCTCTTTGTCGAAGCCTACGTAACTCCAGTCGCCTGACGCAACAACAGCTAATCCTGCTCCTTCTTCACTGATTGTTGAATTTAATGGAGACCAGCCTAACTTCCCTCCTTTCCCTGGCGCCTGATCCCATGCAGATGATTTCTTAAGGAGCTTTGAATTTTCAATTTCCACTTTGCCTTCTTTATCCTTTTGACAGGAATAAATGATCAGGCACGTTAATAGTGCAAGCGATAAGATCGCCGTAATTACTTTTTTCATGATGACATGTTTAAATGAACGATTTGTTTGCGCGGTTTATACCGCCTCAACAAAAATGCGTTCATTTAAAACCGGGAATTGACAACCTTTAACAACCTTGTACTTTTTTGCTCATTGTAGCGCTGGAGGCACCCATAGCATTTTGTACAGGCCGGATGTAGTGATTTTCAGGAAAATTGAAAGGACCAATCTTCCTACAATTAAAAAGTATATCAAAGTCAGCAACGTAGAGCTTGTTGAATTGATCGGCTATCTGGTAGATTTCGTTACAGCTGTATACGCAGCCATAAATATCTTCGGTATTGACGTGCAAAAGCACATAACCAGTGATCAAGAACTTTCCACGAGATTCTTGCACCAGACTGCCAATAAAAAATCAGTCAGAGATATTTTACTCAATCAATCCTTATTTGATGCTGCGAAAACTCGTAGGACTTTACAAATAGATTTGATCTCAGGAGTTCCATTGGCGGCACCAAATTCCATAACTTCATACAGCACTTTAGGGTCAATCTTTTCATAAATTGTCACACTGTGGTTTAACAGTTCTCTTCCTTTGAATTTAAAGCTTCGGTTGTTCTGGTTCATATATTGGGAACCGTCTTCGAAAATAAAAATTGCTTCTAGGCCTTGAAGATAAGCGGTACGAGAATAAGGCTCGGATTTCTGATCGACATAAAAACAGATTAGAGCAAGCATCCACAGCATAAGGGTCCGATCTTCAAAATGAATATCTTTTTCAAAGCGGCCTAATAGTCCCTTTATGTGATCTGCAGTTAGCTTACTTAAGTATGTGAAGTCTTTTTCCTCCACCTTTTCAGCCACATAATCCAGAATCCGATAAAGTAGCTCTCCTTTCAATAAATAGTAGCTATTTTCAATTACATCGAATAAGATAGCCAATAATTCAACTGGAAATGTAATATTCAGGTTGAAAAGTTCTTTAAAATATTCATCTATTTCGTTATGACGTTGATGCTGATTGTCCTTGATCCGGTCGATCAGCGTTTTTACATAAATCTCTTTAGAGCCTTTTCTCTCCAGCATCATCTCTTTAATTAGATAAACAGTGGATCTTAGATTGGCGTTTGCTGGCTGACGATAGAAAGGCCAACCAATTCTATCTCCAGCAGTAACCAATGTTTCAAAGTCTATAGTTTCACTTCGACAGAAGGCTATAATTGACTTGAATAGTAATGCTGTTTTGGACTGTGCTTCCGCAAAAGAATCTTTAATTTCGGTTTGATAGAGTAGGCTGGAAAGAATTCCATCAAGGAAGGCAGAAGGAATATCACTGCTGTCTACCAATAGCTTGTCAACACCAGTATGATCTATCAACTGTATAAGCTTTGTTTTGTTTTCTGCGAAAAAATTCAAATAGTACGGATTTGATCTATCGCCTATAAAATTGAGCGTTGAGTCGCCATTGCGATAGAGTAATGAACAGATTAAATCGTCTTGGCAACCATAGGTCTGTAATAAATTTACCAGTTCTGATTTCGGCACTGTACTAAACTCACTAGCTATTATGGCCAACTGATAAAGAACAGGATTGTAGTCTTTTCTTTCATTGATAGCTGGAAATCCTGTCAGTTGCCATGCTGCGATACCTATTGGTGCTGAAATTGAAGGATACCTTTTGCAAATTGTTTTGAACCAACGGTAGGCAAGATCCAATTCATGGATACCTATGTTGTTGTCATCAAAAACTAATTTTTTTAAAATGTTTAGGGCAATATCTTCACTTGGCGATTGAATGAGTTTATAACATTCGTATAAAATTGGATAATTGCCGGTATCTGTTTTTATGGATTCGGCTCCTACTGATAATGCCAAAATAAAGTCTGGGTTGGTGAATGGAGCTTGATCAAAACGTAGAAAGTGAAACAAAGCCCAAGAACTATCCTGGCACTCCTGCAAGTAAACTTCGGCCTGTTCCTGTAGCGTGAGATTGCTAAGTTGAAAATAATAGAGTTGATGGCTAGCTTTTTTGCTTTGATGGGGACCTCCACTTTTAAACGCCTGGATTATTAATGGAAGCAGTGTTGAATCCTGAGCCAATGAATTTAAGCCATCACTCCCAATATAGCTGGAATCATGGTCAAAATGATCCCCCCGACCTAATAACCCTCGAACCAATTCTTCTCGTTGGGATGTTTGTAAGTTATATTTTTGATGATAAAGAATAAATAGCGCATAATATCTAGCACCTTCCGGTAATTCTGGAAGTAAGCTCGCCAAGCGAACGAGAGTTTTTTGATCATAGTTTAATTTCATGCAAAATCGAATCCATTCTTGAGACTCTGAAATCCTTTTATCAGCGGCTCGTACTGAATTTTCAAGTTCTTTGAAACTATGCTCGGGGAAACAGGCCAGTAAAATAGTGCTGGCATTGAATCGGAGGCTGAAATCCAAATTTTCTGTTGCAATCTGTAGACTTTCGCGATAAGGTGGGTAGCTTTCTAACAAATTACGAAAGGCTTCCCGTATCTCAGGATATCGAACGATAGGTATATATTCCTGCATATAGCGAACTACATGTAGAAAATGATGAATGTGGATTTTTTGAGAGCCTAATAAAAGCTTTAACGAGTAAAAAAGATAAAGTTCAGGTATATGCTCTTCGTCTTTTTTAAATGGAGTAAACTTAAAAAGATACTCGAGAGACCGCTCTTGATCAATATTCAAGACTTGATCTAGTATCTTTCTAATCACTGGGGTTTCATAATCCGTCCAGTCAGTTTGTGTGAGAAGGGGGCGTAAAATAATGTAAAGGTTTCTAACTTGATACTTTTCATATAAAAGTATGGCAGCATCTTTTGCGCCTTTGTGCATGTTTAAGGCAATAAATGTTAGGTATGGTTTTAGTCCTTCATCACCAATACTTTTTACTAGGCTATTAAAGACTTGATTATCTCCTCTAGCTGCCAGGCTTAGTGCTGATTGGAGTATTGTTTGGTTCATCGGGCCCTCGCTCAGTTCTAACCATAATCGCACAGCTGTTGCCTTTGAGAAATGGTCCCTGGCTGATTCAATTTCGAGTGCATCCAAGATCAATTTCAATTCCCCTGCCTGAATGCAGTTGTCGATGACGCTTCTGCTGACAGTGTATAGAAGACGGTCATTGACGCTGTCAGCGACAAGACGATATCGTTGATCTGGGGTGAACGCCTCTGGTATAACCAAGGCTAATTGGGAAAAAATTTCTCCACACCAGCCGGTTTTCGCAGCTATATGGTAAGGAACAATACCAGAGAGTGCATTTCTTTCCCAATTTGTTAATTGGAATGAACGGATGGTAAAATAGTTCTTCAGAATATGTGCGATAAGATCTTCATCACTATGATGGGTTGGGTGTGCTGGATTCAAGTACTCTTCAAAAAACCAATTGAACCCTATTTCCCCAGCTAGGCTTATGGTATCAGCTAGGACATAAGATGAATAGGAATCGGCGGTATTGAAAGTTCCTTCAGCACGCCACACTGTTAACGGTCTAAACTTTAGTAGACTCACTAGCTCAAAATAGTATTGTGCTATCTTTTCGTCTTTAGATTCTGAAACAATAGATGCTGCATAAGAAGTGTTGGCTTCAAAGTTCAAAAGTTCAGCCAAAGCTGCCCTTAGAAATGAAACAATCGTTTCAGAATAACCTTTCTGACGGCAGATCGATGTAGCAAAAGATACTGCGCGCCAATTATTAGTGACAATCTCAAGTTGGAAGTCTGGTTGCCGCATTAGATTGGATAATGCAATGCCGTACGAAACCTCAAAAAGTGGCTGAGAGGTAAACGAAAAGGCTTTATCGGATTCCTGAAGGAAAATATTTTTATAAAATTGTATCGCTTCATCAACTACGGCATTTCGGCCAGGAATTTGTCCAATATTTTCATTTATCAGTTCGAATAATTGCGCTTCATGGATAAATTGTTTATCCGTACTAGCAATTGCTGCAGCAATAACCCCAATCAGTTTCTCTCGTTGGTAGGTACTTGGAAAGGCGTCAAAGAATTTTTGGTAACTTGATTTTGCATCGGTACTGTCCCAATCTAGTCGTTTTGTGAGAATCTTGTACATTAGGGTGCCAAGGCTTTCCTCCTCTAACGATTCTGTCAAATAGTCGCGAATCAAACAGATGATCAATGGCGTTTTAGCTATGCTAAAAAGCTGTTTTCGAGCGTTTAGGAAATGTAATCTACGCTGAGTGTCAGCTTCAGCCTCTTCGTCATTGGATAAGCCATTGTTTAAAGCTTCATTTTTGAGGAGTTGGTAAATCTCGTTTTCAGTCAAATCAACTGTGGTAAGGCAGTTCCAATCATTGAAATTGACTATGTGCTGAAGCTCCAAAGGACGTCCAGTGGCAACAACTGTGATATTCTCGTTATTACTGACTATTGTTTTTAAATGCGCAATGAGGCACTTTGTATCATTAAGTCCCAATTCATCCAATCCATCAATGACAAGAGTTGCCTGTTGCTGGCTTCGTAAAAGCATTTGAAGATCAAATTTTTTTTGTCCAAGCATAACATTATGATTGACAAAATTTTCAACAACAGCTAAGAATGGTTCAAAATCTAATGTGATTCTGCCTTTTAAGTAACTAACTGGTATAAAGATAACAGTGCGCTCAAGCAGAAGGGTCTGATCAATTACAAATTGGCTGATTAACGAACTTTTCCCACTACCTATTTCCCCGAAAAGAAAATTCGGTTTTGATGAATTTATTAGCGATCCGATCTCGCCTGTAATCACATCTTGGGGAACCATTTCGTGTAGGTTCGATTCAGATAGATTTTTTGGGTTGATGCGGATCTCATTTGAGTGTTTTTTAATAACTCGCTTCAAGTAAAATGGGGACGAGTTGCCAGGTGTTAGGGCATTGTATTTTGAGATAAGGAAAGCTTCAGTAAATTCGATGGTTTTACTTTTGAGTTCTGAATAATCTTCGTCAATAAATGAGTATAAATTCGTGGGAATTTGATCATTTTTAATTTTATAGAATATATTTTGAATCTCAGTATTATTTAGAAAGCGCTGAGTTGTATCACATTCGTATTGATCATCTTCCAACCGCTCACGTAGCCATGCACGGACGAATTCCTCTTTGCCGTCAATAGGAATCTGATGCCGCTGGCTGTAATTTCGTATGGCTTGGGTAAGTTCCGATTTGACCAAAATGTGGTCTGGCATGCCAAACTTCCAAACAATCTGTTTAAAAAAATTATACCATTGCGTAGGACTCCAAGCAGCTAATTCATTATAATGATTGTTCTTACCTTTATATTGTTTTTCGTACTCCTCCAACACCAGAGTTCGACAGATACCCATTAATTGCTCATTAACCTCACCTTGGGTATCCAAAAGAGTTAAAATTGGACCTTCAGGCAAAACAATTTCTAAATTATCGAGCTTGGAAGTTTGTTTTTCTTTAGCAATAGAATTGGTACTATAAAAACTGAAAAGGACATTCTTGCTTTGCCCAATCGTATCTTTCATCCAATAGTCAAGAAAGTAAACTATAGTATTAAGTATCTGTGGGCTGACAAAAGAAAAGTTTCGAGAATCATAATTCTTATTTTCTTCAATATGTTTACGATTGTCACTGTAAATGTAAACGTCACCTGCATATTCAATTGCAATATGAAGTTGAGCGTTAGGGTTGTTCTCTATAGTATCGAATGCCAGTTTAAGAGCCCTGAGTTTTTGAAGAGTAATTCCTTTAATCTTATCTGATGCTTCTCTTATAATGTCCATAATAATGTGCTATTCGGTAAAATTACGGAGAATTACCCTGTTAATGAACCTATTATGTAAGGAAGAAGAACTAAGGGTAATTATCTCATTGTTAAGTCGGCGGGAGCATTAACCGTATACCGATAAATCAATCGTATTTAATTATATCCAAATAACTATATTTTTTCCACTAATGCAAATTGTTATATTTAATTAAATGAAACAACAATAGAAATATTTGAAATCCTTAATGTTAAATTAGCCATGCCGAACTGCTATAATTGTAAAACCGAATTAACAGAATCAAATAAAAGTAAAGAACACATTATCTTAAATGCGTTAGGTGGTAGGTTAAAGTCCAGTGATTTGCTCTGCATAAAATGCAATAGTGATATGGGAAGTAGCTGTGATGGCGTTTTGGCCAAACAATTTGCCTTAATTAGTGCAATACTCGATATTTCAAGAGAAAGGAAAGAAATTCCAATAATCAAGGGAGGCAAATTAAAAGATGGAACTGAAGTGAATCTATTAAATGGCAATACTCCACGTTTAGCAAATCCCAAATTAGAATCAAGAAAAATTGAAGGAGGAGTTGAGTATAAAATAGTTGCAAGAGATGAGAAAGAAATGCAACAACTTTTGTCAAGTATAAAAAAGAACCATCCTTTATTTGATATTGACAAAGCTATGGATTCAGCGAAAAATAAAAAATCCAGCTTAAAACAACCAATCACTTATCAACAAGTATTTGGTGGAGTAGAAGCGTTTCGTTCAATTGCGAAAACAGCTATCAATTACTACATTTATAGGAAGGGTAATCCCGAGAATATTGTGGAACTAATTCCATTTCTTTTAGGTAAAAATGAAATGGATATTGTAAAACATTTTCACCCTAATAAGTCTATATACAAAAAAGAGTCTAACGAAGTAATACATCTTATTCACTTGGTTGGTAATAAGCATAGTAAAACTTTGTATTGTTACATAGAATTTTTCAGTTCACACTCTTATCTTGTAACGCTTTCACTCGACTATAATGGGCCAAATATCTCACATACTTATGCATACGACCTCCTAAATAATAAGGAAGTAACAAGAGTTGTACAACTGAAGCTAAAACGAGATTTTCTAATAAACTTGAATACTTCTTTTGATGATTTTCCCATCGTGCAGGAAAAAATGAATAGGCTATTGAAAATTGCTCATCAAAGACAATTGCAGAAAGAGCAAAACAGGATAATTGAAAATGCTTCAAACGAGATTTTTGCTACGAAATACAAAAATGAAAAGGTCATTTCTGAAATTATGATGCATGAATTTATAGACAAAGTAGCCACAGAAATTGCTTATTTATGGCATGGAGAAAGAGTACAGACTTTTGGGGATATGATAGATAATAATTAATTACTTGCTATTCCAGTATCATGACAGATAAAAGAACACATTTTTTTGCGCGGTCTGGCGCTTTACTAATCTGCAATGAATACTCCCTCCTATTATTATTTTTTACAGGTTAGCGGAAACCTTTGGGATAGAGCTCTTTATGGCATCGGAGCTCCAGCAGACTTCCGTTACTTAGGTTGTGATCATTGTGATTGCTATAGTCCTATCCGCTTGAGGCGTCTCGATCGGGGTAATAATAGCATGCTGCCTAGAATGAAATCTTAATTTTTGAATGCTTCGGGATGGAATCGTAAATGACGATTATGAAGAAGAAAACTAAAATGCCGCAACATGTAAGCCGGTGCTGTGCACGTTGACGAAAGAATCTTTGGATAATAAGGAATATTTGTAGAAATAAAATGGGATGGCTACCGTATCATATCATTTGTCGGAAATGGAAAGGTTCGCATGAATTCCAGGAGCGGTCTGAATTATACAGCGAAATATCCACCCATTGAAAAAGCGTTGCAAAGCTTGGGACATGATGCCATCATTGATGGAGAAGTTGTCGTATTCAATGAAGACGACAAGCCAAACTTTGATGCAGTGCAGCTTTACAATGGGTTTGATTCCCCAATAAAGTATTGTGTTTTCGATCTTTTATGGCTGGACGGTCAAGACTTGAAGTCACTTATATAGTCTTCAGATTTATGATGATTAATCCTGTTTTCGTCCCGGTATTATAACTGTAAACTGGTTGAAAGAATGAATTCTCTTAAGGATGTTTAAGGATAACGCAATATAATTGTATGTTTGTAAAGTATCATTTTTTGCATTTGCTAATTGCATGATGATAGTATGAGTTTATTAAATTTTCATTATGAGTTTCGAATCCGTTATAAAAAGGTTACAAGAAGGCCCTGCCATATTGATGCTAGGACAAAATTATCTTGCCTTAGAATCTGGGAAGGACCATATTTTACAAAAGATAATTGCAAAGTATTCTTCCAATGAGCAAATAGATAATATTTCCTATAAATTACTCGCAAATCTTAATCTTTCGATTTATAGTCCAGAAATTTTTCAATGGCTTGAGGGCCTTTGTAAGAGTATTTCGACACCAACTTGGCTTGAAGAAATTTCAATTTTTCCATGGGCAGCTGTTTATACTTCAGCTATTGACACGATCTTAGAGCGGCCATTTGAATCTGGAAATCGGTCTGTTCAGCCGATTGTTAATGACCGATATTTAGTAAATGATCCAAGAAATAGGAATCACTTACATATTACTTATCTAATGGGCTATATCAGGGCTTCTGAAAATAGCGACTTGCCACCTCTGAAACAGCTAGATTTTGCAAAAAGGAGAAATGTTACGAACGCATTGTTGAGCAGGCTTACAACTTTAATAACTCCAAGAGGTCTTTTAGTAATTGAAGGATATGGATTGAACGACCAACTAACAATTGACGATCTCTATACCTATACCTCCACCTTGGAAGCACAACAAATTTTAATCTGCAGTGCTTCTAAAGAATTATTAGCTGATGAAAGAGTTTCGGATTTGGTTACATCTGGAAAGGCCGTGGTAACTGAAGATTCCTTTGCTTCTTTATTTATTGAATGGACTGCAAGTGGGAAATTGAAATTTGAAACAAAAGGCACTGATGATTATTATGGAAAATGGTTAACACTTCCCCAGGACCGTGTAAAATTGCCAGATGAACTTATTAGTAAAGTTTCAAGAGGGGCCTTTATCCCTGATGACAGTATTTTTTGGTCAAATGAAGAAAAGACTGACGAAGAACGTTACACTGCTTTTAGAAGATTTTTATCATCATCAAATGTTCTTCCAGACTGGGAAGGTTATAAACAAGGATTTGCTTTTGAACGGGACTATTATCAAACCTTAAAATCTACAGTAGTTAATGCATATTTAAATCGTGAAGAGTCTGAGAAGCCAATCATATTATTTGGCCAAACAAGTAGTGGGAAAACGACTTCCCTTGGACTTCTAACCTATGAATTACGAACTGAGTATAAGTATCCAGTCCTTTTTATCCCTAAACGTTATCAACGGGGAGATGAAATGAGTATTGATTTATTTTGCCGGTGGGCTGAAGATAATAAAGCTAAGGGCACTATAATAATATGGGACGGTATGTTAGATGCAGAGCCATATTACAAACTCCTTCGTTTTTTAAATTCCCGAGGTAGAAATATTATTTTAGTATGTAGCTGTTATATTACTGAAATAGATCAGGATAAAGTAAGACCGACTAATTACATCGAGGCTCCGATAGACCTTGTTCCGGCAGAAAGGAATCGTTTCATAAACTTCGTAAAATCGGTCAATCCATTGCTAGCTAGTGTTATAAAGGATGCTGATGAGCCAAATCTATTAGCTCTTTTATATAGGTATCTTCCGACAAATCTTGCAAGTATTAGGTCTGGCCTTCATGATGAATACAACTTTTTTGTTAATTTATTAAGCAACCAAAAATCAGATACAGTAAAAACAAAGACAGACCTGTATGACTTATTTACAAAGGCAGGAATAGTTCCCTCTGAAAGTGGTGATGATGACATCTTAAGTAAGCCTCTATTTTTAGCTTCAGAGACAATTACTGTTGCTGATTTCTTGACTTTCTCAATAATGGTTCCTGGGCAATATGGTTTGAATGTCCCCTTCGAACTTTTATTAGACGCAATTGGGTTTGATAGCTTCGCCACACACATCTTTAAAGCCATGAATACCGTAAATCTAATAAAATGGTATGATGATGAAGATGGAAATATCGAATTGGGGCCGAGAACCACTTTAGAAGCCAAAATTTTAGCCAGATATGCCGGTGGAAAACGCTCTGAAATTGATTATATTTCTGGATTGCTTGAAAGAGTTAGAACAGAAGCAGGTAAAGAATTTGGTGCAGCTGATAGACAAATCGAATTTGCCGTACAACTCCTAAACGAAATTGGTCCTAATTCTACGAATGCATACTTCCAATCGTATTATCAAATTACGGAAATTTTGCGAATGCTAAGAGAGGATCGATATGCTTATCATCCACGACTCGTCCTGAAAGAAGCAATGTTTTTGCGTGCTATAGTGAAGAGAATTAAAGATTATCCTAACATAGAGGAGACAAGCATTGAATTGCTTGAACGAGCGGAATCTATGGTGCGTCAGGCATTAAATGATTTAGGGAATAATTCTGGAAGAATGATTGCATCCTACTTACGAGTTGAGTTATCAACAATCTCCGGTTTTCTCGCTCAATATTATATAAATGAACCTGATATAGCGAAGGAGTATTATTGGCAAGTTAGACATCTTAACAATTATTCTTTTAGTACAAATCCTGGAAATTATTTGGCTGTGGACATTGCAGCTTGGACGACAGAAAGACTATTGTCCGGGGGCGTATTTACTCCTGAAGAAAAAGTGGAGGCCGAAACAGATTTGTTAAGTCTTTTTGAAATGGTTGAAGCAGAGGGAATAAGTGAAGAACATCAAGAAGATTTTCAGGCAAGAAAAATAAAGTTCTATGAAATTTTAGGCAATACTCCCTTAGCTGATGAGATTTTTGAATCTATGAGAGCTAAGGGATTTACACATGGCATTTATTTACGCGCTAGAAATAAACTTGGATTCGAGAAAGAAAGTGAAATGTCCAAAGATAAATTTCTAATGAAAAACAAAGAGGCGTTTAAATATCTTTTTAGATATTTTGATGAGATTAAACATGATGGAAGATGCCTTTTCCTTCTCTTGAAAACTTGGTGGATAAGTACGTCAAGAACGACCTTCTTCGAGGGCCAAAACCAGGCAATAGCATTTGAGAACAAAGAATGGGACTTTTGTATGCAAATTACAAGTTTGCTTCTTAGTTGCGAGGAACGGTATCAAACTGCAACCGTCTATTATTTACTGGCACTCTCTCAGTTCCATCTCGATTTTATAAAGCCTGCGATGCAAACATTTGAAGCTCTACAAGCTGAATCATTCGCTTATGGACGAAAGAGAGTTGCAAAATTCTATATGTTATCTACTCCTTCCGGAGGGGTAAGAGTTTTTAGCGGTGAGGTAAAAGAAAACGTTTCAAGATCGAAATATGATAAACGTGGCAACATTTATGTTTCCGAATTAGGAATTTCCATTCCATTTTCCCTTTATGATTTTGGTCAAAATAGTTTTCAAAAAGGCGACAGAATATCGGCTTTTAATATTGCTTTTAATTTTCTTGGACCAATTGCCGTACCGGTTAAAAAATAGAATATGGATCGGATACGTGAACAGCATAAAAAATTGGTATTCTTAATCGAAGAGATAAACAACGAAGCACTCAAATTCAATAACATTTGCTTTTTCACTTCTCCATCTCTAGGTGTTAGTTTTAATTCATTCGAGGTTTGCTTTAAAGATTATGTTCTTTATTTATATAGCTTATTTATTGAATTGCCAGGGCCTAACTTAAAATTTGTTGATAAAAAAATCAAAGATTTTGGTTTTCCAATAACCGACAAAGCGAAACAAATATGTAGGTTGGTTCAAGATCTCAGAACCGTTCGTGGACATTACACATCAATGGACAAGCCAAAAGATAGGGAAAAGATAAATGCTTGTGAGGACTGGTATGAGCAAACTGCAGATGTAAAAATTCTTGAAAAAGAAGAAGATTATCGAAAATGCGCAACAGCTATTTTAGAGGGAACAATTGAATATCTTGAAATGGTATCATTGTGCCTCAAAGAATTTTCTAACGTTGAATTTCCTGATATTATTCAAGAAGATTGGACAAGAGATTTAACAAGGTCCTTTAGTAAATTTCAGTGGGAAATGGAATTACAATATGTTTTAGAAATGTATGGAATGAATCATTTTGATCCTCATATAATAGTTGGTAAAGAATTGGGAAATTGGAATGCTCAATTAAAAATATTAAAGGATGGTTTTGTATTCGCAACAGAAGCGAGAAGGATTATTGCAAGATTTATTGAACAGGAAGAAATTTGGCCGGCCACTGGAGATGACTTGCATGAATTGGGAGTTGAATTTGGGCCAAAAATGAGAGAAATGGTAAAGAAGGCCAAAAAGCTATATTATGATGATCCTTGCGACAAAACTGAATTATTAAGGAGATTTAAAGAGAAGTATCTTACTAACTAGTAGAGTGAAAAAGTTATAAATATTTAGGAATAATGACACAAGAAATAATTACAAAACATAGAAACGAATTCAACACTGAATATTGGGATAAGGTTTTAGAAAAATATCCTCGCTTGATCATTGAAGAAACCACTTCGGATGTTTCAGGAGCTTGGTCAAATATTACCGATGCCAAGATCACTATTAATATCAAAAGCAATTTTGATTCTACTCTTACACATGAAATGCTTCACTTGTATCTTGACTACTTGCAAATTAGACCTTCGCAAGTTCTATCACAAAAATCCTTCGATTATTATTGGATCAGGGAACTTTTCGACAGGAGCGAATTCGATGACACTGGGAATCTCATGAGCCATATAAAGATGTTCCCAATTTTTACAGATTTAGGTTTTGAGGATTCGTCATTTATCGAGAATTTTAATGCAATTGAAGTAAGTAAGAAGATAATTCGAGAATTAAAGGAGGCTTATCAGTATTTAAAAGGCAATGAAATCCTGACACGAAAGTACGTTCGAAATTATTTCAAAGCTATGTTCTTAATGAACGGATGTATCAATAAAAAGATTCACTATTTTGAGAATAAAGAAGTTTTGAGAAAGAATGATACAAAGCTTTTTTCCATTTTAAATAGTTTTTGGAGCAAATGGAAATCCTTAGATATTTATGGTGGAACAGATTCAGAAAAGCAACTGGAGAATATAGTAGATGAACTTTACACAGGAATAGAACAATACGTGGATTCTAAACTTAAGTGATCACAGATTGAACATTCAAATGTTTGTTTACATATTCAATTTTTTAATTCTGAACATTACAAAATGAGCATAAATAGAAATTTCTCTTCCATCTTTTTAAAACTTTGAAAACTCGACAAAAATGCAGAATGGTTGCAGCCGGAGCCAAAAATAGCCACTCAAATTTGAATGGCTATTTTTTTATTTCAGTGTTCGATTCCCGGACTTTATACTGAATCACATTTTTCGATTTTCGAAATTCAAGCGTAAAAATTGTATCACGGTTTTTTCAAAAAAATGCGATTTATAGCCTGTGCGAAATCAAAAAAGTGTTCAAAGAATTTCCCGGCCTCTGTACGTAAAAAAACCGTTTCTGCTATTATAGAAACGGTTTTTCTTTTTTAGCGTCTTCCGATACCTCAAAAAGCACCTACTCCATCCAAAAGGAATAACTCCAGATCAGTACCATTACCCTTGTAAACCCATTTATTGATGGCTACGACATGAATTTGGGTTTCTTGATCTATCAAGAGTGTACAGGAAGTTCTATTTCATTTTATTTGTACCTTTAATTATGAATGAAAATCAACTAGCCGTATTAATATTTGCAATCGCTTCAATTATTGCAGGCATTTTGCTAAAACGATGGGGAGAAAAATCAATGTGGTATTCTCCTTTAATTGGCATCGGTGTTTTCGTTATCATTTTACTGCTTATTGATATCTACCGGCAAACCGCGCTGGATTAGGTAGCTGGGGATAAATGAAGTACGGACTTAACGATATACTCACTCTTGTTAACCGAAGTCTCCATCAGTAGTTTTGAATCCTTTATATCGAATTTGAACGATGACTTTCTACTATCATTACTTAGGTATATAGAATCTTTTGCTATGTTATAACTCCCATCTCCCTCGCTTGATTTATAAGAGCCGTCAGGTAAGAACTGAATCGTAATACCTTTTACCGAATCTATCCTACCACTAAGATTGTCGTATTTGGTATTGTCGAAATTTACATAAACCGTTTCTTCCGCAATAAGATTCCACTTTTTGTGTAAAGGATTTTCTTGACGATCAAACGAAAGAAGAAAGAAGCTCAATGCAGCAAGTAAACAGAAATATAACCTCATAGACGGAAAGTTTAATTTATTATCACCTGTTGCAAATATAGGGATTCGGTCCTATGATTTTGCACCGTAAAATGGGTCCAAATGTAAAAAATATTCCGGTCTAGCAACCAAATTGTCCTAAACCGGAATATAAATAGAACACACTATACGCGTACAAAAGCTTTCAATGTCGTGCACATTTTACCTGCTGACAAACCGTAGGGTCTAATGGTATATGCACCGAGCTGTGCAGGAACAATGAAAGTCTCTGCATAATGCACGATAAAGGGCGAAAAGCGTCCTTCCTCACTTTCTACAATAACCTCTTCCCCTTCTACTAAGTTGATGACCTGAACGCCACCTAACGTATCGTGCTTAACAGTGGTGGTAAAGCGATGACGGCGGGTCTCAATAAATTCATTTACATGCAAACCCGTCTTCTCCTCCACCCAACCATCACCTTGCGCGATCGGCACGACCGCATTCACCAACTGTGCCATCGTATAATCCGTATCACGCGACCAATCGATAACCTGAAGACCACGCTCGACGTTAATAGGTCGCGGCTTACCATTTAATCCCAAGCGTTCCCAGTCCCACATTTTAAAAGTAAAATGATTCGGTGTCGCGCTAATCTCCAAAACCACCCCCTCAGGTCCCGAACAATGCACGGTGCCTGCCGGAATCAAGAAATGATCATGCTTTGCGGCAGGCAAACGATTCGAATATTTCGCGGCATCAAAAACCAGCTCCCCACGGGCAGCGGCCCGTAGGTCGGCCGACATTTGATCGCGGTCAATGTCGTTCCGTAAGCCCAAATATACCGTAGCATCTGGTTTAGCCTCCATCATATAGTAACTCTCGTCCTGCGTATAATTCATCCCAAACTGTTTACGGATAAAGTCAGTTGTAGGATGAACCTGAAAGCTGAGGTATCCCCCACCCATCGTATCTAGAAAGTCAAAACGAATCGGAAAATCTTTACCGAATCGGGACTCCACAGCTTCCCCCAGTAGCGCACGACTCTCCAACAATACCACATTGATAGATGGCAGCTCAAAACGCACCCCATTAACAGTAAAGAACAAACTGTTTTCTTCCGGAACACAGTCGAAACACCAACCATAGTTCACCTCCTCCTTATCTAGATCAAACACCTCCTTCATCCATTGCCCCCCCCAGGGCGCCGGCGCAAAATACGGCACCACGCGAAAAGGCTGACTAACGGTTTTTTGAATGCCCGACATAAACGTATCGGCATCGATAAGTTTCGGTTGATGGGGAATGTGCGTATCCAGCCAATAAGAAACCTTGGCAAATAGCTGTTCTTTGTGTGCGTCACAGATCAGCCAATCGTTGAAGTAAGCTCGTTTATGTTGACTGGAGAAAGCCTCTTTATGGTTATCAATCCCCAACGCTGTAACACGTTCACGGCGCATACGTTCCTGATGTTCCCAACGTGCCAAATCGGCAAAAACTAAGCATGCCGTATCCGGGACAATCAACGAGGCTCCTGCTCCTACGACAACCGTAACCCCGGCGGACTGCGCGACAAGGCGCTTGGCCGCAGCGAGCTTATCGCTATCAAAAAAATCCACTAAAGTCAGTGCTGTACGGTAACCAAAAATAGGATCGTCCGTAACAAACCGCTGCGTTAATGCGCGGACGTCATCTTCACTTTTATACAAATCGCGCATCCGTATGAACAAACTCGGACGCAGTGTGTCTAGGGCTGTTTCAATTTCAGCTTCGTGTATGCCGACATAAGTTTCGATTGCCAAAACAGGATGCACAGACAGCTCTTCGGAAAAGGAGGAAACGATATCGTCCCAGCCGCAACGCATAAAGCCTGAAAGCGCTGTCGCAGGATATTTATCGTAATTGGATATACGCATGATAAAGGTACTTGATTAAAATTATTGTTTACTTTTATTACTATCTGCTTGTTCATGAAGCATCTCTATACTTTTCCAAAGGACACCGGCGGCCCCTCTAAAACTGGCTGATCCAGCGGGCTTGCCATCACGGGTCCACCACTCATAGAATCCCTTATGATCCAATACCAGATCGACCATAGGCGCCAAGGCTTCATAGGCCTCCTCGTACATCCCAACCCGGATTAGTTGCTGCACCATACGCCCCCCAAACCAAGTCCAATCGCCTCCATTTTGGTAGCTATATTCACCCAACCCCTTATTCTCAAAAGTTCCATTCGGATAGGGCGGATAAACGGTTAGCCCAATGGATGGTGCACCCGATTTTTTAACATTGTCCTGCATCCGAAGATAGGCTTCACGGATTTCCTTTTTCGTCAGAAAACCAGCCTCGATGGCCGTAAATGTTCCGCCATGGTAGTATATCTCTTCTTCATCGAATGTATTTGGAAATGGTGACCCTTTATCCAGATAGATATGTGGATGGTATTTCTTTCGTTCTTTATCCCACAAATATTTACGCGTATTCTTCGTAATATCATGGCCCACTTTCGTCCAATATACCTGTCGTGGACGATCATCGACCAAGTCCAAATAATTGTTAATGGCAATGACGAACATCGCATTATCATAGATATCGATAGCCGGGTGCGAGGAGCTATCCAATGCAACGCCCCATTCGTGCTCCGGTTGTACATCTCCCCAATCCACCGTCGTTGCCCCCCAAAGGAGGCCATATTTGGCGTTAAAGCGATCATCGAGCAAGTATTGGAGCGCATCATGCATACGATCGACAACCGTCCTATCTCCCACCTTAATGTGCAAGAAAGCACGATCACCGGTCGCCTGAATGTATTTATGTACCGCTTGTATCAACGAAGTTTCCTGGTCGGTTTCGACGGTATTTTTGTGCGACCTATAATCGGGCTCATAGGGTGATGTTTGATATACATAGCCCGCGCCAGCGCGCGCCGCTGGAATATAGCCATCTGGAATATTTCCATCCGGTTGCTGAAACTTAAAAAACATCAACAAAGCTTCCCGTGTGCGCTCCTGACCATTCACCTTGGTAGAAAGTTCAACAAAGGAGTTCAAGTCCCTAATCCATACTTCACCGTAGCCATCACCTGCCGTAAAACCAGACTGAACAAGCTTCTCTGCCATCTCGGTAACCTGTGTTAATTTGCTGGAAGATCTGATACTCTGCTGTAGGGTATCCGACATCCGCGTCTGCCCTTGCACAGCCGAGCTTATCGTGGCCACAGCTAGGGCTGTCCATAGAAAATTTTTGTACTTCATAATGTCTATTTGTTTCATAAGGTGATTGTCTTATTCTTGGTTTATCTTTCGTCGATGCTTCACTTGCCAGTGTTGTTCAATCTCCTCTAAGGTTTTTCCCTTGGTTTCCGGAAGTAACATGTACACAGTCACAAATGCTATTGCACAAAACAGGGCAAACAACCAAAAGGTATACATGCTTCCTAAGCGATTTAACAGCAAGGGCGTCAATTGACCAACCAGCGTATCTGCGCCCCACATCACGAGGATACTAAGTGTCATGGCGCGTGTTCGGATCGCTGTAGGAAAGATCTCTGACGCAACGACAAACTTCAATGGCCCGATGGACATCGCAAAAAAGAACATAAAGCACAAAATGGACGCAATGAGAAAATTACTATACAACGTCATATCTTGCCCCAAGAACCAACCACTTAGCAAAAGGCTTGCTGTGGCGCCCGCCGTCCCCAAAAGATATAACGGGCGCCTTCCCCAGGAGTCTACCTTCCAAATCGCGAAACATGTAAAAACCACATTCGCTAAACCAAAAAATACTTGGGCATGGAAGGAGTTACTTATCGATAGTCCCGATTCGATCAGAATACTGGGACCAAAATATACGATGGCGTTGATGCCGCTTAATTGTGAAAACAAAGGCAACAAAAGCCCGAGCAACAAAGCCGTACGGTACATCGGAGCAAACAGCGATGCCTGTGGCGTAGCTTGGACTTCCAGCTCCCTTTGTTCGGCTTCAATCTGCAAACGCTTATAACAAGCTAATGCTTGATCGTATCGTCCTTTATTCATTAACCAACGTGGGCTTTCCGGCACAAAGAACAATCCCATCCCTAATAGGAAAGAAGGTACGGCTCCCGCCAAAAACATCGTGCGCCAAGTCTCCCCTAATATGAGCAGGTTGTTGTTTACGATAAGGGCATTACTCAAGTATGCGCACAAAATACCGATCGTGATCGCCAGTTGGTAAAGTGTTACCATGCGACCGCGATACTTGTATGGCGAGATCTCCGCAATGTAAAGAGGAACGACTATCGAAGCGATCCCGACACCGACGCCCCCGATCCAACGATTTAACAGGACTACTTCGAAATTATTACCATAGCTACAACCGAAAGCAGAAATCAAAAAAAGCACAGCAGCGATCAACAAGGTGGGCTTACGACCAAAGCGATTACTCCACGCACCGGCGAAAAGCACACCGATAATACAGCCAACCAGTGCAGAGGACACAAAAAAACCTTCTTGAACCGGAGTCAACTGAAAACTATCCCGAATTAAGGGAATCGTACCCGAAATAACGGCCATATCAAAACCGAAAAGAAAACCTCCCAAGGATACTGTAGCGATAATAAGTTTGAAAAGCGTATTCATACGTTATAATTGGATCATAATTTTATATGTACATACATATAGACAAACATAGGTTCTTTTTTTTAAATTATCCAAAAAAAATCCTATTTTAGTTACGAAATAAAATCAGATGAATCTTCAAATCGATCATAACAGTCCAATACCTCTACATATACAAGCTGAAATGTTGTTGCGCGACATCATTAAGCAAACGGATTATGTAAATGGCAAACTGCTTCCCAATGAAGTGGAGCTAGCACAGCACTTAAAGATATCGCGTACGACCCTTCGCTTGGCCATTAATAAATTGGTTTTTGAGGGACTTTTGACACGTAAAAAAGGTATCGGCACGAAGGTGGTAACGACTAAGTTCAGTTCGAAATCAAAAAATTGGCTCAGCTTTTCACAGGAAATGAAAAACAGAGGTATGGAGGTTCGGAATTTTGAACTTCATATAAGTTGGGTGGTGCCTGAAGCACATATTGCACAATTTTTTGCCATAAAGGAAGATCAAAAAGTATTGAAGCTAGAGCGCTTACGTGGCGAGGCTGACGACCCTTTTGTTTATTTTATATCGTATTTTAATCCTTCCATTGGACTGACGGGAGAAGAGGACTTTAAACGTCCCTTATATGAAATTTTAGAGCATGAATATCAGGTTTTTGCGGATCTTTCACAAGAAGAGATCGATGCAAAACCAGCGGACAAATTTATTGCAAGTAAACTTGAAATTGGGCAAGGGGCTCCTATCTTATCGCGGAAGCGTTTTGTATACGATCGTGACGGACACCCCATCGAATATAATTTAGGCTTCTATCGTGCCGAAAGCTTCACCTACACCGTGGAAAGTCGAAGAGATTACTAAAAATAAAAAAGGGACATCAGTCCCTTTTTTATTTTATTTCACCTCGCGGGCCCAATCGTTGAACATTGCGATCGACGTACTTAGCACCCCAGCAGCACCTTTAAATTTCCCGGATCCACTGGGTACATCGTCTTTACCGTACCATTCATGAAAACCTTGATTCTTGATGACCCGATCAATCATTGGACGCACTTCTGTATATGCCTCCTTAACAAAGCCATGCTTTATTAATTGCTGAATCATGCGCCCTCCAAACCAAGTCCAATCGCCTCCATTCTGATACGCATAGGGATCCGACATCCAGCCCCGGAAGAAACCTTTGGGATATGTTGGGTAAAGTGTTAAGCCAATACTGGGCATCCCCGAAAGCCTGACATTCTCTACCATTTGCTTATTCACTACAGCAATTTCAGCCTTCGATAAGAGGCCGGCCTCAATCGCCACGGCGGTACCACCATGGTAGTGAATCTCATTTTCATCAAAACCTGCAGGAAGTGGTGAACCATTGGGGTAAAGGTGTGGAATAAACTTTTGTTTCTGCTTATCCCAAAGATGCTTCCGTGTATTTCTCGCGATCTCGTCCTTCCACTTCGCCCATTCTTTACTTTTAGGGTGTTTTTTTGCAAAATCAGCCATGTATTGTAAAGCAATGATCAGCATAGCATTGTCATACACATCAATTGCTTCATGCGAAAGGCTGTTCCAATCACAGCCAAAATCATCCTGCGGCTGCACATCCCCCCAATCGGCGGTCATAGCGCCCCACAGCAGGCCATATTTCGTGTTGAAACGATCTTTCCGCAGGTAATCCAACATCCACTCGATACGTGCCATAACTGTTTTATCGCCAATCTTTTCCTCAAGAATGCTGTAGTCGCCCGTCTTCTGGATATATTTACCAAGCAGCTGAATAAGCGATGTTTCTTGATCGGTCTCCACTGTATTCTTAAAGCCAACATGCTCGGGTGCCGTTTCCGCATAATAAGGTGTGTCATCGTTCCATGTAAAGTCTTTCTTCACCACATACCCATCCACCATCTCTCCATTGGCTTGCTGCAACGCAAAGAATAACAAAATAGCACCACGCACTTCCGAAGAGGAGCGCTCCTCGAGTGCCGTTTCAATAAAGGTATTGAGATCCCTTGCCCAGATTTGAGAATATCCGCTTCCGGCATTAAAACCTTCCTTAATCACCGAACGTGCCAGGCGATCTACCTCAACAAAGCGCTGGTCATTCAAAATCTCCTGTGCCAAACGTTTGTTTTCTGGTATCTGCTGCGATTTGCAAGCAGTAAGCCCCATCAGAAGCATAAAACCACAGACAAGAACAGCTTTTTTTCTCTCTTGAAATAATGTCATTATATAAGTTGATTTATAATTTGTATGTACATACAAGTTTAAGACTAAATTTTATATATTGCACTATCTAACATAATTTTTACAAGAAAAGTTGCTGTTACAGCATATGACAAATGAAGTTTATGCGGCCAAAAACTGCAGCGTAATGGACCATTATAAATAAAATGTATATACATATAATACTTGAAAGATCTTAATTTGCAATAAAACAATATTTTTTTCACCATGAAGAACCTCTATTTATTACTTTTACTATGTATCGCGTCCTCCATTTCTGTAAACGCACAAGAGACAGACTACACCTCTTTTGTACGCCCGAATATCGGTTCTGCACATAGTCGTTACTTTTTTTATACACCGGCGGCGCTGCCATTTGGTATGGCCAAGCTGGCACCAAGTACGAATGGAAGCTACGGAAACAAGTCCGGATGGGAAGCAGTAGGATACGACGATGGGCACCAATCCATCGAAGGTTTCGCGAATTTCCATGAATTCCAGATTGGTGGTCTCCTATTTGCACCGACCGTAGGAAAACTACAAACCAAACCCGGAACACTCGAAGATCCCTATAGTGGATATAGATCGACGTTCGATAAGAAAGATGAATATGCCACCGCTGGATACTACCGCGTAAAGCTTCAGGAATATGATGTCGTGGCGGAGTTAACGGCAACAGAAAGGGTTGGATACCACCGGTACACCTTCCCGAAAACAGATTCCGCGCATGTTATCTTCGATATCGGCCATCAGTTGGGCGAAAGTGGGCCGGTGCGAGATGCCGAAGTCTTTTTTGCAAACAACAGCGTCTGGGGATACGTAGTAACGCAGCCTGTGTATGTACAAAAGTACCAAGAGGGTGCCGATATACGAATGTACTTTTATGCAGAACTAGACAAATCACCAACAGCGATAGGCGTTTTCAACGACCAAAAGGCAATCGCTGGTCAACAGCATATAAAAGGAGCCGGTTCCGGATTATACCTGACCTTTACTACAGCAGCGAACGAAGCTATCACTATAAAGACAGGGCTTTCGTATACATCGATTGAGAATGCGAAGGACAATCTGGCTCATGAAGGACGTTCGAAGAATTTCGACCAAGCGAGAACAGCGGCAACGCAAAAATGGAATAGTATGTTGGGGCGCATCCAAGTTGAAGGGGGTAAAACGTCGGATAAAACGAAGTTCTATACCGGCCTTTATCATGCTCTTTTAGGGCGTGGACTGGCAAGTGACGTAAATGGAAGTTACCCCAAAAATGATGGCACCATAGGTCAGATTACACGCAAAAATGGCACTCCAATCCATCACCACTATAACACCGATGCCATCTGGGGCGCTTTCTGGAACCTGACTCAACTCTGGGCTATTGCCTATCCCGAGTATTACAACGAATGGATACAAAGCCAACTCCTGGTCTACCGCGACGCAGGCTGGCTGGGAGATGGTATTGCGAACAGTAAATTTGTATCTGGCGTCGGCACAAATTTCACCGGACTAGCTATCGCCGCTGGGTATAATGTCGGTATCCGGAACTACGATATCGAGGAAGCCTATGCCGCAGTACGTAAGAATGAGCTGGAAGGACGAGACCGTATTCCGGGTGCCGGAAAACTCGATGTGGCAATGTTTGTGAGGAACGGATATGTACCTTTTGTGCCGGACGAAACAGGTGCGCCAGAGCTGATGACGCAAGGCTCTCCCTTTGGTGCTTCGCATACCTTAGAATATGCGTTCTCCGCTTCCGCTGCCGCGCAATTTGCCCGTGCGTTGAATAAGCAAGCTGATTATAAACAATTCGTCTCCTTGTCGACAGGATGGAGAACACTCTATGACCCAAAAACAGGCTTTCTCCGCCCGAAGGACACCAAGGGTGCGTTCTTAGATAACTTCAATCCTTTCCAATCGTGGCGGGGTTTCCAGGAGGGTAATGCATGGCAGTATACTTTTTATGTGCCACATGAGCCCGAAGAACTGGTAAAACGTGTCGGTCATCGCAACTTCGTGCATCGTTTGGACAGTATATTTACTGTGTCGCAGAAAAATGTATTTGGGGGCGGTACACATATTGATGCTTTTGCGGGGATTGAAGGGCTCTATAACCACGGGAACCAACCGAACCTACATATCTCCTGGCTATTTAATTTTGCAGATCGGCCCGACCTCAGTCAAAAGTGGGTTCGTGCAATCTGTGATGAATTCTATGGTACCGATGGAATCCATGGTTATGGCTATGGACAGGATGAGGACCAAGGGCAACTTGGAGCTTGGTATGTACTGGCGAGTATGGGTTTATTTGATGTAAAAGGATTAACCGCAGCGGATCCAAGTTTTCAAATCGGAACACCACTGTTCGATAAGATAACCATTAGTCTACCAAAGGACATTCGTCCACGACCGTTTGTCATTTCAATAACTAACCCACAAGAAAATGGAATCTATATCGATAAGGTTCAAATCAATGGGCGTCCGCAAAAAATGCTGAGCCTACCCTTCCGCGAACTGTCACATGGCGGCAAACTGGAGGTAACGAAAAAAGCTTCTCATTTCTGAGAAGCTTTTCGGGTAAGTAATGGGGCTCGAACCCACGACCCCTAGAACCACAATCTAGTGCTCTAACCAACTGAGCTATACCTACCGTGTTTGTTTGATGATACAAAAGTAGAACTTTTACCGATATACTCCAAATATTTCTAGCATAAAAAATCCTCATTACACGTATCGTAATGAGGATTAGCTATTTATTTTTCTTCGATATATTAGATCATCTCGACACTACGCTTCACGAAGGACGTTAAATCGGCTCCGGTAAGCAATCCGCGCGATAATAATGCTAGATCGAATGCTTGTTTTGCTAGTTTTTCACCTTCTTCTTCCGAACTTTCGATGATACGTTTCACCAACGGATGGTTACCATTAACGGTTACCTTGTAATTGTCCGGAAGCGTACCATAAAAGCCCATACCGCCACCTGTCTTCGCCATATCTTTCATCCGACGCATAAATTCATCTAATGTTACCGATACCGGAAGATCAGAAGCCGCTAAAGCATCGACCTCGACTTTCATATCCTGGCGCGAAATCGCTTTCTCGAAAATGCCTGAAGCCTTGGTAACTTCATCTTCGGAAAGCTGCAAGTCAATCTTTTCATCTTTCTGAATCAATTTGTCTACCACATCTGCATCTACCCGCTTCGCCTGAATCTTCTCTCCTCCTTTTTGCTCTACATATGCCGCGAAATGGGTATCCAAAGGACCGCCAAGCACTAAAACATCATATCCTTTTGCTTGAACTGAAGAAATAAAGCCATCTTGCTGTGCCACATCACTCGCATAGAGGTAAACAATATTACCGTCTTTGTCCACTTGAATATCCTTTACCTTCTCGTAATATTCCTTCAAGGTATAGCTCTCCCCCGCTGTATTCTTCAACAAACAGAAATCATTGGCTTTCTCTGCGAACTTTTCATCGCTTAGCATACCATATTTAATGAAAAGATTGATATCATTCCATTTATCTTCGAAACCTTTACGATCCGCTTTAAAGATCTCATTTAACTTATCTGCTACTTTCTTCGTGATATAGTTATTGATCTTCTTCACATTGCTATCTGCCTGCAAGAACGAACGCGAAACGTTCAATGGAATATCCGGTGAGTCGATCACCCCTTGCAACAGCATCAAGAATTCTGGAACGATATCTTTCACCTCATCGGTAATAAATACCTGACGGGAATACAACTGAATCTTGTTGCGTTGGATTTCCATCTCATTCTTCACTTTCGGGAAATACAAGATCCCCGTTAAGTTAAACGGATAGTCTACATTCAGGTGAATCCAGAACAAAGGCTCGTCCATCGAGAGTGGATACAATTCACGATAGAATGCCAGGTAATCTTCATCTTTCAGCTCGCTTGGCGCCTTGGTCCATGCGGGGTTGGTGTTGTTGATAATACGATCAACCTCTACCGATACATATTTCGGTTTACCTTCTTCATCCTCGCCATCAGGTTGCGATTCATTTTTAGTACCAAAACGAACTGGCACAGGCAAGAAGCGCGCATATTTATTCAATATATCACCCAAACGGCCTTCACTTAAGAACTCAAGCGACTCTTCATTAACATGTAAGATAACATCTGTACCACGTTCTGTACGTGTTCCTGCCGTAATTTCGTAAGAGGTACTACCATCGCATGTCCAGTGTGCAGGCTCTGCTCCTTCTTGAAACGATAAAGACTCAATCTCCACGCGATCCGCCACCATAAATGCAGAGTAGAAGCCTAAACCGAAACGTCCGATAATTTCGTTCGCATCGTTTGCCTCTTTGAACTTCTCCATAAACTCAGTAGCCCCTGAGAAAGCGATCTGGTTGATATACTTTTTGATCTCCTCAGCGGTCATCCCGATACCGCGATCTGTAATCGTAATAGTCTTTGCCTTTTCATCAAACTTCACATCCACGATCAAATCACCCAATTCCCCCTTAAACTGTCCTAAAGCGGAAAGACGCTTAATTTTCTGCGAAGCATCTACCGCATTGGAAACAAGCTCACGAAGGAAAATCTCGTTGTCTGAGTATAAGAATTTTTTAATAACCGGAAAGATATTCTCCGTGTGGATTGAAATACTACCTTTTTCTTGCATATATCTAATCTTTTATGTTTTTAATTTTAAATAACGGCATCACTGCCTCTCTTCTATTATCAAGGAATATTCCAAGAAAGATTTTAGGACAAGTTGACAGCGTTCTGATCTAAAGGCGTTACAATTTGACACCTTACGGACAAAAAAACGGCATTTATGTGCCTTTTTAAACAGGGTGACAAACCAAGAGTCAGGGTTATTTGTTATATTGTAGAATGTCCTGATAAAGGCAACAAAACAATATAAGCTATGATTAAAACAGAAAAAACGCTGGTTGAGGTATTAGAGGTTTTACGTGGACGCGGCTATGTCGAGGATTTTAATTTACTTGAAGTGCGCGACTCCTACATTAAGAATGGGGAAAAAGTAGACATGAGCGATATCGTGATTGACAAGATATACCGCTTTTCCGGTCAGAACGATGTCGATGATGAAGCGATCTTATACGCTATGCGTAACACAAAAGATGGCGCTAAAGGAGTTTTCGTCAATGGATATGGAATTTATTCAGACGATGATGCTGATGCCATTATTGATCAGATAACAATCCATGAGGACGACTCGGATGATTGGACGCTCTAACATGGCGTCCTAATTTTCTTTCATCGACTCGGTAATCTTATGGATATTTAGACTATTTGCCATCGCACTAAATATTTTGTGATAGGTGCCTTGCTTATCGTAAAGCTGTTCGTGTGTACCGTCCTCTACCACTCGACCTTTTTCCATGACAATAATATGTTCCGCGTCAATTATCTGAGAGATACTGTGGGACACAATGATTACCGTGCGACCACGTTTGATGGCATCTAAACTGTTTTTTATCTGCTCGGTCGCAATCGCATCCAGATTAGCGGTGGGCTCATCTAAGAATATAATAGGTGGATTTTTAAGGAACATCCGGGCAATGGCGATACGTTGTTGTTGTCCGCCAGACAATAGATGTGCTTCGGAGTCATAGCCATTCGGTAGATCCATCACCTGTTCGTGAATGTATGCTTTCTTCGCCGCGTCCATAATCTCCTCGCGTGTGGCTTCGACTTTTCCATAACGGATATTATCTGCTATACTTCCTTTAAAAATGTGATTGCGCTGCAACACCAAGCCAATATTCTTCCGTAAAAATTCGGTACAATAATCTTTAAGGTCTACGCCATCAAGGAATATCTGGCCTGCTGTAGGTTCATAAAACTTGTCTAACAGATTTATCACGGTGCTCTTCCCGGCGCCAGAAAGCCCGACCAATGCGGTATTCACATTGGGCTCGATTTTCATGCTTACATTGGAGAGCGCTTTTACCCCATTGGGATAGACAAAATCCACATTACGCATTTCTATTAACCCGACCAATTCATCCGGTTTGTAAGTGCCACTTTGCTCTTTTTGATCTTCTGCTTCTAAAATACCAAAGAAACTTTCCGAATAGATCAATGCATCGTTTACTTCATCATAAATGCGGTGCAATTGACGAATGGGCGCCGAAACGTTATTGAAGAGCATGATATGAAACATGATAGCACCTAGGGTCATCTGTTCCGTCAACACGAAGTAAGCGGTCAGCACGATCACGATGACGACACCGATCTGCTCAATAAAGCTCTTAATGCTATCAAAGAGAAAGCTGGTCTTACGGGTGGCCATCTGATTTTCGGTCATATCGTATTGAATCTGACGATGGCGCTCCGCTTCGATATCTTCGCGAACAAAAGACTTAATTACATTAATAGAATCGATAAGATTAATGATCTGGTTGCTTTTATTTTCTCTGTAGCTCCGCATATTGCGCCGGAAGCCCGATAATTTTTTAGCTTGTAATTGTGACACGTAGAAGTATATCGGAATAATGAGCAACCCGACTAAACCGACATAGAAGTTCGCAATAAACATACAGACCAAGGCTACAATGGCATTGGTAAACAACGGCAAGATATCGATAAAGAAATTTTGCACCAACCGTGTGAGGCTGCTGATGCCCGCATCAATCCGTGTCTGTAGCTTTCCTGACTCGTTGGTTGTCGAGGTATAAAAAGCCATCTTATAGGTAAGAATCTTTTCTACGATGGCTTGCGAAAAGTCGCGCGCAATCATAATCCGTAGCTTTTCACCATAAAATTTCTGACCAAATTGTACGGCCGTATATATAATTTCTTTTGCCAATAATATCCCTGCAATGACACTTAACAGATAAAACCCTTGCTCCAACGGCTTTTTTTCGACCAACAATACGCTGATCGTATCCACCGTATACTTTAAGATAAAAGCGTTGACCTGCGCGGCGAATGACCCCACCAAGGTTAACACCAAGGTGTAGGCTATGAGGCTTCTATGAGGCTTTGCAAAAGGTATAATCTTCTCAAATAGAGCGGATATTGTCATCGTTTATCGTTGTTTGTCTAAATATCTTTCGGTCAATTCAAAATAGGGTACTATGCCATGGTGCAGCATGAGGTCCACTTTGTCCTTATCCTTACGTTTAAATTTCTCATAATATGCCGCATCTGGGTACAGTACGATTGGGAGTCCTGTACGGACGTAGTTATTGCTTGGTGAATAACTGGGTTCCTTGAAATTTGGTAGGTATTTTTTGATCTGCTTGGCCACCTCTTTTCCAAGAAATCGCTGATAGGTACTCACTGTTTTCTCGGATGGATTCTTCATCTTCTTGTAATAGGAACGCATAAAAATTCGCTTGAAGAAGCTCTGTTTCTTTATAAAACCTTCGACCAGTGGAACGGGACTTTCTTCAGGAAGGTCTCCCAAAGTCTGCACCGAAAAAGGCATTTGGGGTACCCAATCTTCCGTATTCACCACACTAAAGGCCCACCCTCCTTGCGTCATCTTCTCATAAGCGTATGCGAAATAGAGATTCCCTGGCTTAGGCGGGGCACTGCAGTATGTCTTTATACGTATATCCTGCGGTAAAGTACCTTGACGCTGTAAAGCATAAAGATAGGCGGTCACTAGGTAACTTATTCCTCCTCCCTGACTGTGGCCGGTAATGATAAAATCGCGCACGCCGGCCTGGTAACAGGAGTCGATCTTTGGAACCATATCACGGGTAAGGTAGGCCGTGCTCACCAAGTAGCCGACATGAACCGCTGCTTTGGTATTCTCGCACAGCGTATAGTTAAACGTAAATCCGGTGTCTATTTCAAGCTTCCCGGTTGCTGGCACCATCGCCGCATAGATATTGGCCAACCAACTGTCTGTATCTAACGTTGAGCCTCGTGTACACAAAACCGCGGTCTTGCCATCCTTCATCCACAGCTCCCAGAGGTTTGACAGCCCCATCACTTTGCTCTTATATTGTAATACCGAATGCTGTGGATATGGGATTAATTTTGCTTTCGCTGGCGTTTCTGAGGACCCTACAATAATACGGAGTATCTCCTCGTATTCCTGTATATCGAAACCGGGCTGTAACTTCTGACCCTGAACATATAAACTGCTCATACAGCATACAAGGGCCCATACAAATAACTTTAATTTCATGTGATTAACTAATTCTCTTTTCGTGCTGCCTTCCAGATTGTGATGGTATGGAAATGCTTACGTATTATTAAACCTTAATTATTGTTTGTTGTTTTTCTGACGCATAATTTATGTTAAGCTTTCTTTGCTTTCGATATAACATTGGCCATATCGAGCTAATAAATCGGAGCTTGAAAAGTATTTCATTTGCGCCTCTCTAAAAAAATAGTTGGCTGCTTGTACCTCGACCTGACGCACAAAAACATCAAATTTCTTATAGATCTCGCTCTTTTCTTGCGGATCGATGAGGCTGTTCCGTACAATCCAGCTGAACTGTTCATCATCTATCGCAAAGTGCACTTGGTTTTTAGTCCCGATGGAATAGCAAATCAATGGTGTTTGCAGTTGATTCATAAATAGGGCGAAGGCAGTCTTTTGTCCTTTTAACTCAATAATATAGGCTTGAAAATCTATGGCTCCAATTTGTTGGTTATCCAAAAAGATGAGTTTTCTAAACATAATTAGCCGCGGATTGGATTTCTTAAAAATACGGCAATATTTCTTTAAAATCAAGAGGTGGATTAGGAAAATATGCGGTAGCAAACAGTAATGTAAGGTAAGATAAATATTGTTCCTAAATACATAATACCTCCTCTCCGATTAATCCTTTTTCAATAAAAACAGTCCATACACAAACAACTCGTAAAGAAAATGTATTTGTTTACATATGGAATTACGGCGATATATACATCAAGATCTTAAACAAAAATGATGAAGAACTCTTTCTTACTCTTCTGTAGCCTCATGGCCGCTCAGGTCTCGTTCGCACAGAAAACTAATAGTACAAAAGCAGAATTAAAAGACGTTACTGTTTTTACCAATGCCGCAGAGATGAACCACACCGCCTCGGTACAACTGCCTACTGGCACGAGTGAAATTGTGTTTACGCATGTCGCCAATAGTATAGATGAAAATAGCATCCAGGTAGGCACGAATGGTTCGGTGACCGTTCTTTCCGTACGCCCCGCACTGAATTACTTGGAGACAGATGTAAAAACGGCACAATATACCGAAGTCGAAGGCAATTATAAAAAAGCAACATCTGCCTTAAAAAGCCTTCAAAATCAAAAAATAACCGAAGAAAGCCTATTAAAGCTTCTGGAACAAAATCAAAAGATCGGTGGCGACAACAGCAGCACCTCTGTGGCGGAACTGATGAAGATGACCGAATATTACAAGCCTAAATATTTGGAAGTAAAAAACAATATCACCGCGCTGGAAGAAAAGATTGAGACACAGCAGGCGATTGTCAACAAAGCCCTCATTCAATTCAACGAGGTTAAAGGACAAACATCAGGTACGGGCGGACAACTTATCGTGCAGGTGATGGCCAATCAAGCGGGTACACAACCGTTTCAAATATCCTATATGGCTAACAATGCAGGTTGGAATGCTTCGTATGACTTACGTGCAAACGATACCAAGAGCCCTTTACAGATTGTTTATAAAGCGAATGTCTTACAACAAACTGGTGTAGACTGGAATCAAGTAAAACTTCGTCTGTCGACCAGCAATCCTACTCAAGGTGGCATTGCACCAACGCTAACACCATGGCTCTTATACTTTAATAATCCGAATAATATACGCATTAGAGGTGTTGCGTCGCCACAGGCAAATATGCTGATGGATGAGGTTGTGGTGACAGGTGCCGTTGCCAAAGAAGCAAAATTATCCAGTAAAGCCCTTGGAAACTACGTGCAACAAACAGAAAACCAACTCAGCACTACTTTTGATGTGGATATCCCATATACGATTGCATCCAACGGGAAGCAACATAGTGTGAGTCTAAAAGAGTATGCACAGCCAGCTAACTACGAATACTTTGTAGCACCACAGGTGCAGCAGGATGTTTTCTTGGTTGCGGAATTAACAGATTATGAAAAATTAAACTTAATTCCCGGACAAGCCAACGTGATGTTTGAGAATATGCTGGTGGGCAAAACGTATATCAATCCTTACACCAACAACGACACGCTCAAATTAAGCATGGGCCGCGATAAGATGATAGCTGTCAAACGTGAACGTATGAATGATCTGTCGCAAAGTAAAATTCTAGGCAGCAGCAAGCGTCAATCTATTGTTTACGAAATCTCAATTAAGAACAATAAAAAATCTGGTGTTGATCTTACTGTGCAAGACCAATTCCCGATATCGACCGATAAAACAATCGAAGTTACGGTGGACGAAACCAGCGGAGCATCTATCGATAAGGAAACGGGGATTGTTACCTGGAATGTCAATATTGCACCCGGATCTACAAAAAAGCTTAAATTTGGCTATACGGTGAAATATCCAAAAGACAAACAAGTTACGATCTATTAAAGATGAACAGAAAACAATTTATCATAGCAGCCTCCGCAATTCCATTTGCTGGGGCTGCTATGCCTTTACATAAACTAAACCGCTTTTTAAGCGAAGGTGCGTCTACCGCAAAAATGCCGGTCCTGTTCTTAGGACATGGGAATCCTATGAATGCAATCGAAGAAAACGAATTTGTGACTTCGTTTCGAAAGCTAGGTCAAGAAATTGTCAAACCTACTGCGATTCTGGTCATCTCCGCACATTGGGAGACACGAGGCACCTTGGTGACTGCTATGGACAACCCACCCACGATACATGATTTTGGGGGCTTTCCACAAGCATTATTTGATGTGCAATATCCTGCCCCGGGAAGTCCTGAGTTGGCCAAAGCGACCCAGCAATTGATAACCCAGACGGAAGTGCATCTCGATGATAAATGGGGGTTGGATCACGGCTCTTGGTCGGTCGTAAAACACCTTTACCCCAACGCTGATGTGCCGATTATTCAAATGAGTATCGATTATACACAACCTGCATCCTATCATTATGCCTTAGCGCAAGAGCTTTCCAGATTACGGCATAAAGGTGTCCTTATTATTGGTAGCGGCAACATGGTTCATAATCTCCGGATGGTATCGTGGCAACACCTGAACACCACTTACGGATTTGACTGGGCTCTGGAGGCCAATACTAAAATGAAAGAATTTATTGCCGATGGTAACCATCAGGCACTCATAAACTTTCGCCAACAAGGTAAAGAATTTGATCTGGCTATTCCGACGCCTGAACATTACCTGCCTCTTTTATATAGTCTCGCCTTGCAAGAGAAGAACGAAGCCATCGAAATTTTTAACGATAGCCCTGTTGGAGGCTCCCTCACGATGACATCAATAAAAATTGGTTAAATTATACTATTTGGGGCTGAGCGAACACACGCTTAGCCTCTTTATATCCAATTTCAATAAGCTCATGCGCCCGATGGAAATCCCAGATACCGGCCGCATCGTGCGAAATATCAATCAAATAATCGGGTTGGTTGCGGTCGATGGTCAAAGAAATCAAACGCCTCCGCATGGCAAAATAAGACTCTTGAAGAATCTCCATCGCATTCAATTTACTAGGGATTATCCTCGGCTCCGTATATGCGCCTTCTAAATTTACAGCAACAATAAGATTCTCTTTATTCGAAACGTGATTCACAGGCAACGGATTGAGGACGCCCCCATCGACTAAAAAGGTATTATCGCGCGCTACCCCAAGAAAAACACCGGGGATCGCGATCGAAGCCCGAATAGCATCATACAAGCTTCCTTTTTCAAACAAAACCTCACGCTCATGCGCCAGGTCTGTCGCCACTGCCACATAACGTTGCGGTAAATCCTCTATATCGATGTCGGAGAAGATATCTTGCAGCGTATTCAAAACGCGCGTCCCCCGAAGTAAGCCCTGCCTAGAGTTTGAAAAGTCCATCAAGCGAAATACTTGAGTCTTCGTGAGTTGTTGCATCCAATCGGCCAGTCGATAGACGCTCCCACAAGCAAATGCACCACCTATTAAGGAGCCAATCGAGCAGCCAATAATTTCATCCACCTCGTAGCCCTCCTCCTCCAAATACCGAATAACCCCGATCTGCGTTAGACCACGGGCGCCACCACTCCCTAGCACTAAGGATACTTTTTTCTTACTTTTCTTGTCTTTAACCATATTCAATCGCGTTCAAGCATAACAATTAAACTTCTTACCACCCTTGCATGCATATTGCTTTATAAATATACTAATAGGACCGCAAATGTCAAGAAAATGTATTTTTTAAAGTCTCCTCTTTTCCAGAAAAAATAATGTCCTTACTTTTGCTAACAGTGTTAACTAAATGTTCAAACAAACATGGGTTTAAGCGAAAGAAAAGCACGACAACAGGAGGAATTAAGAGATCAAATCATTGCGCAATCATGGGCTATCATTGAGCGTGAAGGTTGGCAGGCACTTTCTATCCGACGGATTGCCGAAGCGATTGAATACAGTGTTCCTGTTATTTACAAGTACTTTGAAAACAAAGAGGCGATCCTGGAATATTTCACCAAAGAAGGCTTCCGTGCATTGACGGCACAGCTACGCACCTCGGTTACGGATGTAGACGCCTCGGTTACGCAGTTAACCCAGTTAGCCCATGCCTACTGGCATTTTGCGGCGCAACAGACCGAGCACTATAAGATTATGTTTGGGCTAGGTATTCCAACATGTGAAACGATTAACAGCGTGGCAGAAATGCGCGATATGTCGATGCTCATGTTAGAGGTCATTGAGGCGGTCGTGGTTGCAAATGATAATCAAGAAGTAGATAAAATGCTCAAAATGAAAACCCTTTGGTCAACATTACATGGTTTTATCGCTATTGAATTATTATCACATAATAGCATATCAAAAGAACCTACAGCAACCTTTAAGGACGCTGTAGACAGTTTTATATTTACATTAATTAACAAAAAATAAAAATGAGTCTAGTAGAAGATTTACAGTGGCGATACGCAACAAAAAAGATGAATGGTCAAGCTGTTGCGCAAGAAAAAATTGATTACATCGTAGAAGCAGCGCGCTTAGCACCAACTTCTTCGGGTTTACACCCTTTTAGAATTATTGAAATTTCAAATCCGGAATTAAAAGCGAAGATTCAACCTGTTGCTTACAACCAAAGTCAGATTGTAGATGCTTCGCACCTGCTTGTTTTTGCGGCATACGACGAATACACAAAAGAGCGTGTTGATGCTGTTTTTGCGCAACAAGAAGTAGAGCGTGGATTGCCAGCAGGTTTCGCTAACGACTACAAAAATATGTTGTGGGGAAGTTTCGAAAAGCAGTCGAAAGACCAACATTTCCAACATGCAGCACGTCAAGCTTACATTGGCTTCGGTCTGGCGATTGCTGCGGCCGCTGAATTACATATTGATGCGACACCAATGGAAGGTTTCGTAAACGATGAGGTGGATGCCTTATTGGGTCTTGACAAATTAGGGCTTAAATCTGTTACGATTTTAGCATTAGGTTACCGCGACGTTGAAAACGACTGGTTAGTGAATATGAAAAAAGTACGTATCCCTAAAGAAGACTTTGTTATCAACTTAAGCTAGTTACTATTTACTATATATTGAAACAAAAGCGAAGCCCCATTCTTAGGAATGGGGCTTTCGTATTTATTTTTTAGGAATATCTTTCAAGATCTCCAGTAGAAATTTCCAAAACTTCTGTACCGACGAGATCGAAGCGCGTTCTTGCGGTGAGTGCGCTCCCAAAATTGTAGGGCCAAAAGAAATCATGTCCATTTCCGGATAGTTCGTACCTAAAATACCGCACTCTAATCCGGCATGACAAGCCACTACATCTGGGCTTTCATTAAACAAACGCTCATATGTCGATGTTAGCGTCGCCAGTATTGGAGAATTAGCATTAGGTGTCCAGCCTGGGTAATCCCCAGAAAAAGAGACCGTCGCTCCCATTAACTCAAATGTAGCTTTAAGAGCGGTCGCTAAATCCATTTTTGATGATTCTACCGAAGAGCGTGTCAGACATTTTATACTGACTTTACCATCGCCTACCTCAACGCGAGCCACATTATTGGATGTCTCTACTAGATCAGCGAAGTCCGCGCTCATCCGGTAAACACCATTCGGCGCCGCATAAAGGGCACGCAACAAAGCATACTGCACCGCCACAGGTATCACGATAGTCGGCGTTTCGATCGCTTCAACCACAATCTCTAATCCCGCATCTACTGTTTTGAACTCCGTCTTAATCACCTCAGTCAATTGCGTAACTGTCGCCATAAATTCGGTTTTGTTTTCCGCAGGAACCGTCACCACCGCGGTCGCCTCCCGAGGAATTGCATTGCGCAGACCACCGCCATGGATGGTAGCCACACGCACGTTGTGAAGCTGCGACTCAAACAAAATTCGGTTTAATATCTTATTCGCATTCCCCAAACCTTTGTGTATCTCAATCCCTGAATGTCCGCCATGTAGACCTTTGACCGTAATTTGATAACCAATAACATCCGCGTCTACATCCTCTGATACATATTTTAATTCCGCTGTCACGTCAATCCCTCCGGCACAACCAATATCAATTTCTGTATCTTCCTCCGTATCGAGATTCAAGAGGATATCTCCGGTCAACACACCGCCCTGTAATCCCTTTGCACCGGTCATTCCTGTTTCTTCATCGATTGTAAACAAAGCCTCAATAGCTGGGTGAGCGATATCAGTGGATGCAAGAATTGCCATAATAGCGGCAACACCAACTCCATTATCGGCTCCCAACGTTGTTCCTTCTGCTTTAACCCAATCTCCATCAACAAACATGGCGATACCTTGTGTGTCAAAATCAAACACGGTATCGTTATTTTTTTGATGCACCATATCTAAATGCGATTGTAGCACCACCCCTTTACGATCTTCCATACCTGGTGTCGCGGGTTTTCTTATTATAACATTTCCGACAGCGTCCTTTTCGGTCTTTAAGTTTAATGTCTTTCCAAAATCCAACATAAATTGAATCACCCGTTCCTCTTTTTTTGAGGCACGTGGCACGGCATTTAAGGCATTAAAGTGTGTCCAAACAGCTGTTGGCTCTAATTGATCTATCTTTAAATTCATAGCTTACTCCATTTCTACAAATTTAACAAATCTTATTCGCCTTTGCCCATCATGAGCAGGATATAAATCGTTTACATTCCATTTTACAAGATCTGGCCCACTTGACTTACCGAGCGAGGCTTCTATTTTCTTTATCGCGCATACAAGACGTAACCATGAATTTATGTATGTTTGAAGGATGAAATCGGACAAGGAAAAAATGACAATGGGTGAGCCTTATATCCCTATGGGGCGTGAATTATTTGATCAGCGACAACATGCCAAAGAACAACTATTTCTGTATAACAACCTCGCTCCTTCTAAAATAAAAGCTCGAAATCAGCTCCTTAAAGGCCTATTCAAAGAAACCGGAAGTCGATTTTTTATTGAACCTCCGTTCCGTTGTGATTACGGATATAATATTCGATTGGGGGAAAATTTTTACGCCAATTACAACCTCACGATTCTCGATTCTGCACCCGTTCATTTTGGAGATGATGTTCTGATAGGTCCAAACGTATCTTTATTTACGGCCTCACACCCGATCCACCCTGAACCACGTGTTGCAGGTTGGGAATTCGCTAAGCCCATCGCCATTGGCGATCGCGTTTGGATCGGTGGTCATACCGTTATTAATCCGGGTGTAACTATTGGTGAGAATACGGTGATTGGCGCAGGATCCGTGGTTACGAAGGATATACCAGCCAACGTTGTTGCTGTTGGAAACCCTTGCCGCGTATTACGAGAAATTACCGAAGCAGATCGCGCGCCTGTGGGTGGACAGTAATAAGACAAAAAAATCGACAGGCTCAACATGACTGCTTTTGTCATATGGAGCCTGTCGATTTACCAACAACAAACTACCCCCTATTTCCTACCAATAAATAATATATAATGCAGCTGTTATAAATACCACTAGCAAAGCACCAGCAACGAAGCCAGGGTGTGCCTTAAACATTTTGGTATCTACTTCCAGACCATTTGGCACGACACCACGTGCGTTCTCAACACGACTAATCAGATACATTCCGACAATACATATCAAGAACACAAAACCCATTCGATCTAAGAACGGAATCTCATATACGCCACTTGCTGGATTCAAGACAGAAAAGCCTGTTGAACTCAAGAAAGAAAGATCGACAAAACCTGGCATAAATTTAAAAAGAACAGAAAGTAGGAAACCACCTATCGTTGCAAAGAGCGCTGCATTGGATGTTGTTTTCTTCCAGAAGAAGCCCAAGATAAACATCGCAAAAATACCCGGAGAAACAAATCCGGTGTACTCCTGGATATATTGGAAGCCCCCCTTCTTATCGATACCCAAATGTGGTGCAATAAGTACTGCTAATATCATAGATACGATAATCACAATCTTACCGATATTAACAAGATTGCGCTCACTAGCATCTTTCCTAAATACCTTTTGGTAAATATCCAGGGTAAAGATCGTTGCGATACTATTCGCCTTTCCGGCAAGAGAAGCCACGACAGCAGCTGTCAACGCCGCAAAAGAAAGCCCTTTCAATCCTGCAGGAAGCAAGTTCAATAAGACAGGATAAGCACGATCGGGATTGACCTCACCGCCTTGCAACATCTCTGCTTGAAAGAGACCGTCTTTCCATAATACATACGCAGCAATACCCGGAAGTACAACAATAATTGGCATTAAAAGCTTTAAGAATGCAGCGAACAAAAGTCCATTACGTGCAGTCTTTAAATCAGCTCCTAAAGCGCGTTGCGTAATATATTGATTACAGCCCCAGTAATTTAAGTTGACGATCCACATACCACCGATCAGAACAGATAGGCCTGGAAGGTCTAAATAGTTTTCGTTATCCTGTTTAAGGATCATATGAAAGTGTTCTGAAGCTTTATCGACCATGATACCATAACCATTTAGAATCCCATTACCACCGTAATGCTCAGATACCAGGTTAAAAGCAAGATACGTTGTTGCCAAACCGCCTAAAATGAGAAAGAAAACTTGAATAACATCGGTATAGCCGATTACTTTCATTCCTCCCAACGTGATGATAACTGCAAAAATAGCAATCAGATACATACACATCTCCAGGCTAAATCCTGAAATACTACTGACGGCTAATGCACCTAAGTAGAGAATCGATGTAAGGTTGACTACCACATATAACATAAGCCAAAAAACAGCCATAATCATCGCTACGGTACTGTTGTAGCGCTTATGCAAAAACTGCGGCATGGTGAAAATCTTATTCTTAAGGTACACCGGAATAAAGAAAACAGCTACAATTATAAGTGTAATTGCTGCCATCCACTCATACGTAGCAATAGCAAGCCCCATTTTAAAGCCCGATCCACTCATCCCTATAAATTGCTCGGCAGAAATATTAGATGCAATAAGAGAAGCACCGATGGCCCACCATGTCAATGACCCTTCGGCAAGAAAATAATCTTTGGAGTCACCACCGACGACCTTCGATCGCTTTTTGTAATACACCCAAATACCATAAGAGGCCACGACAACAAAATAGAATAGAAAAACCAGATAATCTGGAGTGGATAAAACATTGTTCATAGTTGGTTTAAGTTGATCTTTGTGCTAAAGTAGTAAATGATTAGAAATATTAAATGAATCTATTAATTAAATTTTCCAAAAACTCTTGTTTTCCGCTTTTCAAAGTTGGTTCCCCTGCTTGAATAGCCCATGTACGAAGGTCCTCCAAGGATAAGATTCCAGCCTCAAAATCGGCTCCTTTTCCGGAATCAAAACTGCTATAACGTTGCTTACGGAACTCCCGATACTCCGATTGTTGTAATATATTATCCGCAATTACCAAGGCCCGCGCAAAATTGTCCATTCCGCCGATATGCGCATAGAACAGATCGGCAGGATCCGTAGAGTTACGGCGTATCTTTGCATCGAAGTTCACCCCTCCACCACGCAATCCACCTGCTTCCAAAATAATCAAAAGTGACTCTGTCAACTCGTTAAGATCTGTCGGAAATTGATCCGTATCCCAACCATTTTGGTAATCCCCGCGATTGGCATCGATCGATCCCAGTAGGTTTGCATCGGCTGCAACCTGCAATTCGTGTTGGAAAGTATGGCCCGCAAGGGTTGCATGATTTACTTCCAGGTTTAACTTAAAGTCATCCAACAGATCAAATTGACGTAAGAAACCGATCACCGTCGCTGCGTCGTAATCGTATTGGTGCTTCGTCGGTTCACATGGTTTTGGTTCAATAAAGAAGGTCCCTTTAAAGCCGCGCGCACGTGCATAATCTTTCGCCATATGTAAGAAACGCGCCAAATGTTCTTGCTCCCGCTTCATATTGGTGTTCAACAAAGACATATAGCCTTCCCGGCCACCCCAAAAAACATAATTCTCACCGCCTAAGGCTATAGTTGCATCCAAAGCCGCCTGAACCTGTGCGCCGGCATGTGATAACACGTGAAAGTCAGGGTTGGTCGCGGCACCATTCATATAGCGGTGATGACTAAACAGATTTGCCGTTCCCCATAGGAGTTTGATACCACTATCGGCTTGTTTCTGCTTTGCATAATCTACAATAGCCCCCAAGCGGCGCTCATTCTCCTGGATATCGTCACCATAATCGACCAAGTCCACATCATGAAAACAGTAATATGGAAACTGCATTTTGGTCATAAACTCAAAAGCGGCATCCATTTTATCTTTCGCGCGCGCAATCGGATCTGTTTTCTGATCCCATGCAAAAAAATGTGTCGGTCCTCCAAAAGGATCGCTACCATTGGCATTAAAGGAATGCCAATATGCGCAAGCAAATTTAAAATGATCTTCCATTCGCTTTCCCGCCACCACGCGATCAGCATCATACCATCTAAAAGCTAATGGATTAGTTGACGCTACGCCTTCGTATTTAATTTGATCAATTCCCTTAAAATAGATCTGTTCACCCAATAAAACCTGCATAAAATATTAGTTTGATAATTTATAATCTAAAATTAATTTCCATTCTTGGTATAAAGCTTCATACGCATCTGCATTGGAGCTGACCTCCACCGCTAATACTTTTTTCAAGCCGTTAAAAGCTTCTTCTTGATCGGAAAACACCTGTGCACCAATTCCTGCACCTAAAGCCGCCCCGACACTTCCATCATTATTATATAATTCCACAGGGATCCCTGTAACATCAACAAAAGCAGACCGAAACAACGGACTCAAAAAAAGGTTAGTATGTCCGGCACGAATTACAGTGGGCGACAAACCGTTCTCTCGAAGGATATCAAGCCCGTAGCGAAACGAAAAAGCAATCCCTTCTTGGGCTGCTCGCCACAAATGAGCTGGTGTATGGCGCACAAAGTCTAGGTGCTCCATGGATCCACCTAGTGTGCGGTTTCCCAACATTCGTTCGGCACCATTTCCAAAGGGCAGCATCCGTAAACCATCAGCACCGATAGCAACCTCTCCTGCCTGCGCATTCATGGTCGCATAGTCCACATCAATCCCTGTAATCTTACGGATCCAACTGTTCTGAATCCCTGTTCCATTAATACAGAGCAGCACCCCCACATTAACCGCTGATTTGCTATGATTTACATGTGCAAATGTATTGACGCGTGAAGCTTTATCGTAAATCAAGTGGTCATCCACGGCATATATAACGCCGGATGTGCCACCGGTTGCAGCAACCTCGCCAGGCTTACGTACATTTAGCGATAAAGCGTTGTTGGGTTGGTCTCCGGCTTTATAGGTCACGACGACATGCGCACCGAAGCCAAGCGCTTGAGCAACGTCTTTCGTTACGTATCCATAATTCGAAAAAACGGGATTAATAGTAGGAACCAATGCTTCGTCTACCCCGTAGTAGGACAATAGTTCGGTCGATAATCTATTCTGTTCAAAATTCCACAGCACACCTTCCGAGAGGGCGCTTGGATTTGTCGTGATATGTCCCGTAAAACACATGCTCAAGAAATCCCCCGGCAACATAAACTTATAGATCTGTGCGTATAGAGCCGGCTCATTTTCCTTTACCCACGCTAGTTTAGAGGCTGTAAAATTTCCTGGGGAATTGAGGTGACTATGCAAAAAGCCTGTTGGCTCCAGTTCCGTCATCGCTTTATTGCCTGTCTCAACGGCACGACTGTCGC
Source organism: Sphingobacterium psychroaquaticum (assembly GCF_004421025.1). Classification (NCBI taxonomy): domain Bacteria; kingdom Pseudomonadati; phylum Bacteroidota; class Sphingobacteriia; order Sphingobacteriales; family Sphingobacteriaceae; genus Sphingobacterium; species Sphingobacterium psychroaquaticum. Next base: position 2,488,176 of record NZ_CP038029.1, read on the forward strand.
ACCAGATAATAGCGTCACGGAGCACTTTATGATCTTTGTCGACGACGACTAAGCCGTGCATTTGATAGGCAATACCAATGGCTTGTATATCCTTGGGATTGTAGGTTTGGGACGCGTTTACCTTGCGAATCGCTTCTTGGGTATACGACCACCACAGGTTTGGATTTTGCTCAGCCCAATCGGGCTTCAGACTAATAATTTCCGCCTCTTTCTCTGGATATGTTGCCGAAGCCAAGCATAACTGTGTTTCCGCATCTACAACAGACACTTTAACCGATGAGGTCCCTAAATCAATTCCCAATAATAGCATAGATAATGGTAAGGTTTTTTTGTGTTAGCGCAACCGCTTGCATAAAAGTATTTATATTTATTTATATTTACAAAAACTTTTTGGAATTACTTCTAACCGTGGCTAAAAAAACAACCATTTATGATATCGCTAAAGAGCTGAATATCACCGTATCAACAGTATCTCGTGCATTAAATAACATTTCTTCGATCAGTGACTCGACTAGAGAGGCTGTGGTGGCTATGGCAAAGAAGATGAACTACCGCCCCAATAAGGTGGCCTCTTCTTTAACCTCCGGGAAAACCTATATTATCGGTGTTATCGTGCCGAGCGCTCAAATTCATTTCTTTGCCACGGTGGTTCATGCGTTAGAAAAATATCTAAAGCGGTTTGGATATAGCATCATATTGTATCAATCAAATGAATCGTTGGAGTCTGAGCAAAGAGGTGTCGATACCCTTCTGGAAGCCCAGGCAGACGGTATTATAGCATCGTTATCCTTGGAGACCGATGAGGTGTCCCATTTTGAAAAAGTGAAGGAAGAAGGTAAACCGCTATTAATTTTTGACCGTACGCACGACTTATTACGATCGCCATCCGTTACGATCGATGATGAATATGCCGGTTATATGGCGACCAAGCATCTTATTGATCAAGGTTATCGAAAAATAGCCTATATAACGACCACACATCAAATAAAGATATTCCAAGAACGCTATGCAGGCTACCAGCGTGCAATTAAAGAGGCCAAGTTAAAATTACGTCCCGAGTTTATCATCCTCGGCGACCTGAGTGTAGACGGTGGCTTTATCGGCACGAATCAATTGTTACAAGAGAAAGATCGTCCTGATGCCATAATAGGTGGAGATGATTTTGTTGCCCTGGGCATAATAAAAGCCCTGCACAAACATGAAATAACACCGCCTACTATCGGCGTAATCGGATTTGCCAATCAAAGCTTCTCCGAACATATTATCCCCAGCTTAACGACCATTGACCAACAAGCGGTGCAGATGGGAAATGAATGTGCCAAACTGTTTCTCAAGCTTTTGGATAAAAGCAAAGCAATAGCACCGGATGAGCAGGTGGTATTGACGCCGCTCCTTTTGGAACGTGAGTCAACAAAAAAATAAATTAAAGCAACAGCACTTTCCACGCCATCGGTATGTCATTGGCCGCGATACGTTCTTTTGCTTTTATCTCTAAATGTGTTGTCCGTGTCGATACATCACCAATAAAGGCATTCAATAATTCCTGAATCTCAGGTATGCTCCGAATCGCATCGACCTCTTGATCGCTTGGTATATGGTCGATCGACGCTAATCGAGACAAATCACTGGCATCTAAGATAACCGATTCACGGATAAATGAAGGGATCTTATTATAGTCCATTACGACTTTTATTATTTTTCTTTATTAAACATGTTTCCAATCTCTCGACTAATCTTTCTAAAGATCGGTGCCATTTGCACATTCTCGTAATCGTCAATATGTTGGTTCTCTACACGGCTTGGGAAAATCAAGATTAAATTCTGATTTTGATAGTATCGACCGACACGACGTGCCAAGCCATCCAAAGAGTCGCGGTAGGAAACTTCGCCGTAACGCGCCGATACAAAGACGAGCAATGAATCGGTGTTACTAAAGGTTGCTAAACCATAAATGTTATCCCAGTCTTCGTAGTTACTAAAACCTGCAGGCACACTCGATTTCAGCTGATCCAGCAGCGTTTCAATCGCACGTTGTGTGCGGGTACCGCACACATACATAACAGGTAAAGAAAGCTCTTGTCCTAAACGCAGAATTTTTTCCATCCAATAGACAAACCCTGTCTCTGACTCTGCCAGTGGCGGAACAAAAACTGTAATTGATTTGTGGGAAAGGAAAGGTTTATCCAGGCGACACATGAACAAGTTTGTATTGGTGCGGTTCAGAATACTCTCCGCCTTCTCTCCTACAATCTTCTCAATAAACGAAGTGGCACTCGGCCAGCCCAGAATAATACAATCTGCAAATAGCTCTTTCGAGGTACGACCAATACCACTTCCGATGTTGTGGTCTAACGTCGTCAAGATCTCGACTTCCGTTTCTGAGCCAGACGCATATCGAACCATACTGTCCAGATTTTTACGCGCATTGAGCGTATTTCGTTCTGCTTCTTCATTATCGGGTACTACACTGAGAATATGCAGCGGATGGTGAGATTTCTTCGATTTAATAAGCGTAGCAAAGTCCAATATAGGCTCCATATTCGCTAGATTCGCAATAGGAATCAAGATCCGCTCTTCATGCTCTTCGACATGCTCTTTATGTGTATCGTGTTGATGTCCCTCCATCACAATTTTCTTCGATGCATTTTCGGTCACAATCGAAGCAATAATACAGGTAACGAGAATCAAAACAATGGTACCATTTAATACATTTTCATCGATAATCTCCTTTTCATACCCGACCATAATAATAGCGAGCGTTGCAGCGGCATGCGCATTACTCAGTCCAAAGATAAGGTTACGTTGATTCTTGGTATACTTAAAGACCAACTGAGTGGCTGTTGCAGCAAGGAATTTACCGGTTACGGCAACCAATGTCAGCGTACCGGCAATAATAAGGGCCATCGGCCCTTTAGTGAGTACGCTCACATCTACAATCATCCCCACAGAAATCAGGAAAAAGGGGATGAAAATCGCATTTCCGATAAACTCAATACGATTCATCAAAGCGGATGAATGCGGAATAAGCTTATTCAGCGCCAGTCCCGCCACAAAGGCTCCGATAATAGGCTCCAGGCCGGCAAGTTCCGAGAGGAAGGCCGCAAAGAAAACGACGGCAAGTACAAAGATATAATGTGCCGTTTTTTCGGCCTCAATCCGTTGGAAAAACCATTTGGCGATACGCGGGATAACACCAAACATAATAAACAAGAATATGGTAAAGGATACCCCCAGGGTAACCCAAAATTCCTGGTTGAGCGCTCCCTGCGAAGCGCCGGTTACCACGGCTAGAATAATCAATACCGCTGTATCGGTCAAAATTGTTCCACCTATTGTAATCGCTACTGCTTCATGCTTAGAAATACCATAACTGTTTACAATCGGATAGGTTACCAAGGTATGCGTTGCAAACATACTCGCAATCAAAATGCTGGGTAAAAAATCGTAGTTCAGCAAATAATAACACACCGGAAAACCAATCATAATTGGAATAATAAACGTAAAGAATCCAAAGAGCAAACTTTTATTCTTTGTCTTCTTAAATTCATTCATATCCAACTCTAATCCAGCAATAAACATAATATAGAGTAGACCAATGGTGGAGAACAAATCTATCGCATCTACACCGCTGCCTTCTAGTGTAACTTTATCTATTTTGCTCAACCAATTTAAGCCATGAGGCCCCAAGAGTACGCCAAACAAAATCAATCCGATAATACCCGGTACTTTGATGGGTCTAAGGATGATGGGAGAAATAAGAATAATAGTTAAGATCACCGTAAAAACCAATACAGGATTGGTTATTGGTGTTGAGAAAGCTTCGGAAATGTGATGCAGTAATTTATCCATACGCAAATATTACAGTTTAATGTTTGACTTGTATACGGCTAGTAAATTACTAAAATTTAGCCCCAAATCCTAATCTAGGGCTTCGTTTGCCCAATATTGTGACATTGCCACAGGGAGAAAACACTATTTAAACTGAATAGTTTTGACAGGAGAAATTCGACTAATCAACATGGATGGAATAAACAGTGTCAACAAACCAATAATCATGACAGCCAGGTTTAAGCCTAGCACTTCATACCACATGATGGACATCGGCACATAGTCAATATAGTATGTCGCTGGGTCGAGCGTAAAAAAATGGGTGTATGATTGGAAAACATAGAGTGACAAGGCTATAATATTCCCAATAAGCAATCCATATCCAATCAAATACATGGAATTAAAGAAGAAAACACGCCGTATGCCTGCATTATTATAACCTAACGCTTTTAGGATCCCTATCATCGAAGAGCGTTCTAAGATACTAATCAGCAAGGATGATATCATATTAATTGCCGCTACCACGACCATAAGCACGAATATGATGTTATCGTTCATATCCAACATGCTCAGCCAGTTGAAAATATCGGGCATCTGTTCAATAATATTGGTCGCATGGAGACGCAGCGGGAGTTCGTCGTTCAGCACCTGTGTTACCCGTTCTAACGAATCGAATGATGCTATCCGGATTTCATACGCACCAACCTCATCGGTAGCTAGGTCATTTAATCGTCGGATCAAATCCAACGAACCGATAACATATGTTTTATCGAGTTCCTCCGAGTTCGTCGCATAAATTCCTTTCACGGTAAAAGGACGTTTACGGATCGGCTCTTGAATAAAGAACATAACGAATTTATCCCCGACCTTTAAATGCAAACGTTTCGCAAGCATCTCCGAAATAAGAATCTGGGTATTGGGATCTTGGGCAAAATTCAAAGTGTCGCCCTCTTTGATGTTTCTTGCGAGGTATTTTTGATTATACGACGCACCAATTCCTTTCAATAACACCCCTTCAACCTCACCTTTCACATTCATAATCCCTGCTTTGGTGGCAAAAGGACTTATATTGACAATATTAGGGATTTTTTTTATCTCGTTAAGCTGCGCATCAGATAAGCTGATTGGGGTATTCTCAAAGGAGCTGTTCAGATCATTTTTTGAAACGATAATATCACCGAAAAACCCTCTCTGCTTTTCAATAATCTCGGTCTTAAAGCCAGTCAGGATCGCTACCGAAAGTATTATGGCGGTAATAGCCAAGGCTAAGGCACCAATAGTGACACGTACAATCAATTTGGAGAAAGTTCGTTGCCCTGTAATAGTAATCCGCTTCGCTAAAAAGTAAGGAAAATTCAAGCTGAAAATTAATTTGTACCTTCGCAAAGTTAATAATTTTTGTCACTTACCACTATTTCTAAGAAAATAGAATATTCTACTGAACGTATGCGTATAATCTTCATGGGTACTCCCGATTTTGCTGTTGCTTCACTACAAGCTTTATTAAACGATGGCGCTCATGTTGTCGCTGTAGTAACTACACCAGACAAACCAGCAGGCCGAGGACAAAAGATGCATGAATCTGCTGTTAAAGTCTTTGCAAAAGCACACGATATACCTGTCTTACAGCCTGTAAAACTACGTGATCCATTATTTGTGCAAGAACTTCGCGACCTAAAAGCAGACTTACAAGTTGTCGTTGCCTTCCGGATGCTACCTGAGCTCGTGTGGTCCATGCCACCTAAAGGAACCATCAATGTGCATGCCTCACTCCTTCCGCAATACCGCGGTGCAGCCCCAATAAACCATGCCATTATTAACGGCGAAGAGAAAACGGGGGTCACCACCTTCTTGTTGCAGCACGAAATTGATACTGGAAATATTCTCTTCAGCGAAGAGGTGGACATTTTGGCAGATGACAATGCGGGCACCGTGCATGACAAGTTAATGGCAGCTGGTGCGCGGACGTTGTTAAAAACGGTCAAAGGATTGGAAGCAGGTACAATAACTCCTATACCGCAAGCAGATATCCCTGTAGAAACCCTACACCATGCGCCCAAAATATTTAAGGAGGATTGTGAAATCAACTGGAATCAACCGACTGAAAAGGTGTATAATTTTATCCGAGGTTTAAGCCCGTATCCAACTGCATATACACATCTGAGTCAGAAGGTCCTTAAGATTTATGAAACGGAGAAATCGGAGAAAATAGAAGGATTAGCGCCTGGTGCATACCACACAGACCATAAGAATTATTTAGCATTTGCGACGGCAAATGGCTCCATACGCATCAAATCACTCCAAATCGAAGGAAAAAGACGTATGCAGATCGACGAGTTCCTTCGCGGATATCGATTCGACTAGTTATTCGCCTTCAGCTGGCACGTACTCCAGCAGATCCCCCGGTTGGCAGTCCAAGGCTTTACAGAGCGCATCCAATGTGCTCATACGGATAGCCTTGGATTTTTGATTCTTTATAATCGAAAGATTCGAGAGCGTAATACCCACTTTCTGGCTCAGTTCGTTCAACGAAATTTTCTTCTTTGACATGAGGCTATCGAGATGGATTTTAATTGGCATATCAGTTATTTATTTAAAAATTTAAACAATTAAAAAGATAACAATCATTTTACGTAATTGTTTTATTGACATTCAAAAAAAATCATTTGAAAGTCAAAACACTAACGATAAACCAGTTACCCTGTGTAACTTTTTGAATAATAAGCAAACAAAACAGGATTCATCGAGTTATCACTAATAAACTATGAGAAATTGGAATAATTTTTGCTGTATACAGATAGCTAAACTTCTTTTCTTAACTACCTCATACTGAGTAATTAATTTACATCCACATGAAGGTATTTTCGTAGAAATTTACTATTTTTGCAGACATTTCAAAAGAAAGGTATTTAATACATTAAATGAGACAGCTCAAAATTACACAATCCATTACCAATCGTGAGTCACAGTCGTTAGACAAGTACTTGCACGAGATTGGTAAAGTCGACTTAATTACCGCGGAAGAAGAAGTAATCTTGGCACAACGCATTCGCGAAGGAGACCAAGTTGCTTTAGAAAAATTGACAAAAACCAACTTGAGGTTCGTTGTTTCTGTTGCTAAGCAGTACCAAAATCAGGGCCTTACCTTAGGCGATTTGATTAATGAGGGCAATTTAGGCCTAATTAAAGCAGCAAAACGTTTCGATGAGACAAAAGGTTTTAAATTTATCTCTTACGCTGTATGGTGGATTCGTCAGTCAATTTTGCAGGCTATTGCTGAACAATCGCGTATCGTACGTTTACCCCTAAACCAAGTGGGGTCCTTGAGTAAAATCAGCAAGGCTTTTTCAAAATTAGAACAGGAATACGAGCGTGAGCCTTCTCCTGAAGAATTAGCTGACATCTTGGAGACTACGGTTGACAAAGTGTCAGACACACTAAGTAATTCAGGAAGACATGTATCTATGGATGCTCCATTTGTTCAAGGGGAAGAAAATACCCTGTTGGATGTTTTGGAAAATAGCGATCCAGATACAGATAGCTTACTTATCGACGAATCACTATCTGAAGAAATTAAGCGCTCTTTGGCGACTTTGACGGAACGTGAGCGTGAAATTATCGTATTGTTCTTCGGTCTAGGCACCAACCACCAATTATCATTAGAGGAAATCGGTGAAAAATTTAGCCTGACGAGAGAACGTGTACGCCAAATTAAAGACAAAGCTCTTCAACGTTTACGCCACACTTCGCGTAGCAAAATATTAAAATCTTATTTAGGCTAGTAAGCTAGCCGGAAAATGTAAAAGCGCAGTTGAATAAACTGCGCTTTTTTTTGTCTTGATATTCTTATAAAGAAGTAGAGACACGAAACCAAAAGGTATAAAATGTGCCTCTACGTTTTTTATTTTATTACTATTTAACCTCGTCCGGTAGAAGGATAAACTTAAACAAATGTTCTTCATTCAAATAACGGTTGGCAATATCTTTCACCGACTCTACCGTCACTTTATCCAAATCCTTTAGGTAACGTGTAATATACGTTGGATCCTCATTCCGCTGGTAGGCGCTGGAGATCTGACTCAACCAGAATTTGTTTTCCTTCACCGAAAGCTCCAACTGACGGCGTTGTTCGATCTTGAATTTCTCCAAATCAGTGGCAGAAGGACCGTTCTTCTTCACCTTATTGATTTCATCCATGGTAGAATTCATTAAACCCTTGTATTTCTCTACCCCTGTACCAAAAGAAACAGTCATACTAAATCTGTTTTTCGGATACTTAGATGTTGTCGCTCTGGCAGATGTACCATAGACACCACTTTCCTCTTCACGCAAGCGTTCGATAAGTTTAATGGACAAGACGCTTTCTAAAGCATTTAAATTCAAGTTCTCGACTTCGCCGAATTTATAATCGCCATAGTAAGTCAAAACAGCCATTGCTTTTTGATCCTGCCCTTTATGTACTACTTTTTCAAAGCCTTTATTTGGCTCATAAATACCCAGATCTTTTGCTTGCTCATTACGTTTTAAGCTAGGCAAAGAAGCGATGTATTGCTCCAAGTATGGCTTAATTTCCTCTTCTGTAAATGACCCTACAATGGTAAAGACAAAATCTGAAGCATCAGCGAAACGCTCTTTGAAGATGGCTAAAGCACGTTGCTGATCAATTTTCTCCACGCCTTCGTTAGAGATTGGAACACGACGAATGTTACCGCTATACAGGCTTTCCATAACATTCTTACTGAAAACGAAGTTTGGATTACTTTCTCTATTCACGATCATCGACTTCGCCTTAGTAATGGTACTTTTAAAGACATCATCTTCAATACGTGGCGCTGTAAAATAACCATTGATCAGTTCAAAAGCAGTCTTCAATCCCTCTTTATCTGAATAACCAGAAAGACCTTCTGTTCTTTCGCTCAAATATGGGTTGATGTTCACGTTCTTGCCTGTCATATACTTCTGCAATTCGATCGTATTCAACTGACCTACCCCACTGCTGTTCACTAAATCACCTGCTTGTGCGGCCGAGTAATAATCTTGGTCACTGTACAACGAAGTACCACCAGGACTGAATGCACTGATTAAGATCTCATCGTTCTTGAATGTCGTTGGCTTTAAAATTACCTTAACGCCATTACTCAAAACCAATTCTTTGGCTTCAATCGCAGGAATCGCCTTGGTTGAAGTAATAGTACCTTTAGCCGGCACCTTCGCCAGTAAAGGCAGATCAGATACTTTATCAACGTAAGCGGTAATATTCTCACGCTCTACTTCGTTAAACCACGTATTTACCTGTTGTTCCGTTGGCAGACTCGCTTTTTCATTATCTGGAGCCATAATGATGATATCACGATTTACATCCAGATAGAATTCTTTCCCTACTGCCTCTACTTCTTGGCGTGTTAAAGTCGGCAACAATTGTTTATTTAATTGATAACTATCCTCGTTACTTAATGCGGGACTACCTTCCAAGAAGTTATTTAGGTAACTATTTACATAATTATCCGATTTTTTCTTACTACGCTCGATATAGGATGTTTCATTCCCTTTATTAAACGCAGCTACCGTACGTTTAAATTCGGTCTCTGTAAAGCCATATTTTTGAACTCGCTCTAATTCGCGAACCAATGCCTTAAAGCCCAATTCAAATTCCTTCGGTTTTGCAACAAAAAAAGCATTATACGCATCTAGACCGCCAAGGAACCCACCGATACCAACACTAGCTTGTAAGAATGGTGGCGTTGCCGATTGACCTAACTCCCCTAAACGTGCACTCAACATGCTGTTATATACCGCTTTCAGCAACCCTCTACGTAAATCACTCACCGTCTTTACCTTCTCTTCAGGATGCTTGATCGTAATCTGCCCCATCGTGTAGGTCATCTCTGGATCGGTAACGGCTAAAAACTGATTTTTATTCAGCAAAGGAACAGTCAGTTCTGTACGTTTTTGTGGATTAGCAGGCATTTTCAAATCAGAAAATAAACGCACCACCTCTTTTTCCATCTGTGCCACATCAATATCACCTACGATAATCAAGGCTTGAAGGTCTGGACGGTACCATTGTTGATGGAAATTGCGCAACTCTGAATAAGGGAAGTTTTTAATACTTTCTTCTGTACCGATCGGCAGGCGATTAGCATACAATGAGTTGTTCAACATCACCGGCAAAAACTTATCCCGCATACGTTGCTGTGCACCACGGCCGCCACGCATCTCTTCTAAGATAATACCACGCTCTTTATCAATCTCCTCGTCTGTTAATAATGCGTCCTGTGCCCAGTCGCGCATAACCTGAAGTCCGTTTTTCAATAAATCGGCATCATCCGAAGGGATCGGCAACTGATAAACCGTTTGGTCAAAACCTGTATAAGCATTCAGGTCACTTCCGAAACGGACACCTGCTTTCTGTAAATAATCTACCAATGCATTTTTAGGAAAATGTTTCAACCCATTGAAGTTCATATGCTCTAAAAAGTGCGCTAAACCCAATTGTTGCTCCGTTTCCAATACTGACCCAACTTTATTTGCCAAGTACATCGTTACACGGTCCTTAGGCTCCACATTCTTACGGATGTAATACTGAAAGCCATTCTTTAATTTGCCTGTCTTAACTTCCTGATCGAAAGGCAAAACTTTGTTCCAGGATGCAGTATCCTGAACAAGAATTGTTCGTGCTTCATACGTCATACTCGTCGGCGACGCCTTCACGGCACCAAGCGCCGTAGGCAATAAAAATGCTAATGCAATAGGTTTTATAATTTTCATCTAGAATTATATCTATAATTATCGGCGTAAACCTACGAAAATTCCATAATATAACTTATCAACAAACAATAATTTTACATAACAAGACTTGACAAGAAATAAAGTGCTACAAAAAAGAATTCAACGCCTAAAGTATAAGGGAGTCCCGATTAATAATTGCAGATAAGAACATATTTATTTAAGTTTATATGATGAATTGGGATATTGCGAAAAAGGACTTTAAACGCTACTTACAGTTGGAGCGCGGGCTATCCAATAACTCCATCGAGGCGTATCTAAATGACGTAAATAAATTAGAAAGCTATTGTACCTATACGCAATTGCCACTTGATGCTATTCAAACTCGGAACCTACAGCAGTTCCTCCTATTTATAAATGACTTTCATATATCACCGTATACACAGGCAAGGTTACTTTCGGGACTAAAGACATTTTTTGCTTTCCTCCAGATTGAATACCTCATAGCCACAAACCCTGCTGAACATATAGAAGCACCTCGCTTAAACCGTAAAGTACCAAGTGTCCTCAATATTCAGGAAATCGATGCCCTTATTGGCGCCATAGATCTTTCTACTGCAGAAGGGATGCGCAACAAAACGATATTGGAATTACTTTACGGTTGTGGCCTCCGTGTATCGGAACTTGTTAATCTAAAAATATCAAACTTATTTTTAGATGTCGAATTTATTAAGGTCGAAGGCAAGGGCAACAAAGAGCGATTGATTCCAATCGGACAACAAGCCATTAAATACCTTAAAATATACCTTAATGAGGTGCGCGCAAAAGGTCCTATCAAAGCCGGTTTTGAAGATATCGTGTTCCTCAATCGTCGTGGCGCACAATTATCCCGCGTTATGGTGTTTCTTATTATTAAAGACTTAGCCAAGAAGATTGGCCTCACAAAAACCATAAGCCCACACACCTTTCGACATTCTTTTGCCTCACACCTGGTTGAAGGTGGAGCCGACCTTCGTGCGGTTCAAGATATGCTGGGACATGAAAGCATTACCACAACAGAAATATACACACACATTGACCGCGATTACCTGCAATCTATTATCACCCAATATCACCCGCGATCTTAAATGCAACTTTGTTTAATTTAATTTGCAATAGTGTTGCATTTAGAATATCTTTGTGCCATTGATGTTCCGCAAGGCTTGTATTTATATCGTCCTATTCTTTTCGCTAAGTAGTATTTTCTTAGCAGCGGGCTTGCAGTACACGCATAATACCAATCACAACCACTGTGATTCGAGTTGCGACAACGAAAAGCAGACCACAGACGACGGATGTTCACTATGTTGGTTCGTCGCGCATCAATTAGCCCTAGACACCCATTATGCTGTCGTTTCTATTACGGCGCAATCACATTTAATATTTACCGAGGACAAGCTGGAGCCGCACTTTCCACTGACCTCACCCCTAGTTGTTCAAAACGGAAACAAGGACCCGCCTTGCCTTTTTATATAAACGATCCATTATTTATATAAAAACTCAATATCCATTTGATGCAAAAAAAATGCTTCGGGCTATTGCTTTCGCTAGGAATTTCAGTAATGGCAAGTAACGCTCAATCTACAACAACCAAAGCGGAGGAAATCAAGCTTAAGGGGGTTGTCGTTACCGGCAAACAACGCGCTTCCTTAACAGCCAGTTCGCTTGTGTTGCGAAACCAAAATATACAAGAAAACAAAGGTAAAGTCTTAGCAGATGTTTTAAGTGACATGGCTGGAGTCTCTACAATTTCCATGGGCAATACCATTGTGAAACCGGTTATCAATGGCCTTCATAGCAATCGGATTCTATTGCTCAATAACGGTATTCGACACGAAGGACAGCAATGGGGTGCTGAACATGCTCCAGAGCTAGATCCATTTTCGGCGGATCGTATGGAGGTGGTCAAGGGTGCACAAGGTGTTCGTTATGGCGCTGATGCACTTGCTGGCGTAGTTTTACTTAGCCCACGTCCTATTGAAACGGAAAACCCGATAACCGGGAACATCGATCTTATTGGTCAAAGTAATGGTCGAGGGTTGACAATGAACGGTCGTCTAGAAGGAGGAATAAAAAAGATACCTCATCTAGGTTGGCGCATTCAGGCATCAGGCAAAAAAGTGGGTAATTATAAATCTGCCGACTACTATCTTGGCAATACGGGAGCCCGCGAGCTTAACTTTTCAGGAAGCTTGAACTATCGTTTTAAAACCAATGAAGTGGAGGTTTACTACAGTCACTTCGGGACGGAGCTGGGGATCTTTGCTGGCGCACATATCGGAACAGTGGAAGACATCCTTCCTCGGATAGCACATGGCCGTCCGTTTGAAACATATGATTTCACCTATGCTATCGCAGCACCAAGACAACGGGTGGATCACGACTTAGCCAAGTTCCGTTGGAGACGGCAGCTTTCCGACAGCAACTCGTTGGAGCTCTTATATGGTTTTCAACGCAATCATCGTCGAGAATATGACAAACGTCGCATTGAAAGTGATGATACCCCCATGGCAGATATGATCTTGACCACGCAAAATGTGGAAGCCGTGCTTAAAATATCGGATATGGCACTCGGCGTACAGGCGAATATTCAAGTGAACAATAACCAGTCGGGCACGGGAACAACACCTATCATTCCTAATTTCGACAATTTCAATATAGGCGCCTTTGCGACGAGACAGTTTTCGCTGGGCAACGTACTAGCAGAATTTGGCGGGCGCTATGATTTTAAACATCTGGATGCTGCAGGATACCGTTACGATTACAAAAATCAGCTTGAAAATGGGGTCGTCAATCAATACCTCATGACAGACCAACGTCGTTTCCATAATGTATCCGGTACGGCAGGAATTTTGTATCCTGTTTCCGAGAAACTTACTTGGAAGAGCAACCTGGGTTTAGCTTGGCGCGCTCCATCGGCCAATGAGTTATATAGCGATGGGGTTCATCATGGCAGTGGCACCTATGAAGTGGGAGACAAATCGCTAAAGAGCGAAAAGGGATTGAAGTGGGCCAATAGTTTACTCTGGAATACCCAAGCCCTTCAGGTCACACTCGATATCTATGGTCAATTGGTCTACGATTATATTTATGCCCAGCCAAATCCGGACTCTGTTCGGCAAACCATACGTGGGACTTTTCCGCTCTTTGCGTATGCGCAGCATGATGCCTTCTTCTACGGTGCAGATCTTTCGTTAGATTACCAGTTTTCACCGGCTCTTTCTTATCAGGTTAACGGCTCTTTGGTTCGCGCTAAAAATATCGACGCCAACACGTACTTGCCTTACATACCTGCAGATAGAATACGCCATGGTCTGCAATGGAATTTTCCTTTGGGAGCTTTACCGGTCAATTATTTGAAGGTTATGCATCGCTTCGTTGCCAAACAAGATCGCTATGAAGTTGGTTCCGATTATGCCACCCCTCCACCTGCGTATCATTTGGTGGATGCCATGGTGAGCACAAATGTTCCCTTAACGAACAGAAAAAATATAAACATACTCCTTCGGGTGGACAATCTACTCAACACCGAATATAAGGATTACATGGATCGTTTCCGCTATTATGCACATCAAATGGGTAGAAACATTAATTTAAGAATATCTTATCAGTTTTAACACACGTACATTATCATGAAAAAATTTAATACAATCCTACTTTTACTTGCCGTTCTATTTGTTGCACAATCTTGTTCTAAAGATGATCCTACAGCGGAGATTGACCAAGAGGAAGTTGGGGGAGCTAAACTCATCTTCACCGAGGTGGAGCGTGAAGCACACGGTGACCACTACCACTATAATGATATCCCGAATCCTGAAGTAGAAACGGTAGCATTTACGGGAAGCAACCTTGCTCCTGCCGTAGGCGCTCACCTTCATTTGGAACCGGGTAAAACGTACCGTTTGTCTTTAGTGGCGACAGACTTTATGGGCAGAGAGACGCAACAAACCTTTGTACAACGTGCAGCAGAGCACCAAGCCTTTATTCTAGGTGCGCCAACTGGAAGCTTAACGTATGTATATGCGGATCGCGATGCGGATAACAAGAAAATAAATGTAGGCGTAACGGGATACCTGACCATTGAAAAGGAAACTTCTACTTTTGTGTTCCGCTATGTTATGCGCCACTTGAATACCGGAGTTAAAGATCGTATCACGGCTGCAGATTGGAATAACACCAACTTCACGCAGTTTACAGGTGCAAATGACTTAGACCTTAAAGTGGAAGCTCACTTGACAGCAGGTCACTAGGTTTAGTTGGTAGTTGGTGGTTAGTGGTTGGTAGTTGGTGGTTAGTGGTTAGTAATTGGTGGTCAGTGGTTGATGAGTCATTAGGGACTTGTAGCTCTACAAACTATGAACGACGAACTACCAAACTACAAACAAAAAAAGAGAGACGCTATATAAGCGTCTCTCTTTTTTATCTAACAAGTCTAATAACTAATCCGCATTAATAGCTTGCCAGATCATATCTTTCATCTGCGTGATATTCTTTCCAGCTACCGATGAAATAAATATCGAAGGTATGCCTTTAGGTAAAGTCAAAGCCATCTCAGCCTCCAACTCATCATCCAACATATCAGACTTCGTAATTGCTAAGAGTCGCGGTTTGTCGATCAACTCCGGATTATAGGCCGTCAGCTCACTCAACAAAATATTATATTCCTCTTCAATACTTCGGTCCGTATCGGCAGGTACCATAAAGAGTAAAACAGAGTTACGCTCAATATGTCTTAGGAAACGATATCCTAAACCTTTGCCCTCCGAAGCACCTTCAATGATTCCCGGGATATCAGCCATCACGAATGACTTATTATCGCGGTAACGCACAATACCTAAGTTAGGTACTAACGTTGTGAACGGATAATCGGCAATCTCCGGTTTCGCTGCCGAAACAACAGAAAGCAAGGTCGATTTACCCGCATTCGGGAAACCTACTAAACCAACATCGGCAAGAACCTTCAATTCCAGGATGATCCATTGCTCTTTACCAGGTATCCCAGGTTGTGAGTAACGCGGTGTTTGCTGTGTCGGCGACTTAAAGTGCCAGTTTCCCAAACCACCCATACCACCTGGTGTCAGAATCTTTGTTTCACCATCTTCGGTAATATCAAATAAAACCTCTCCTGTTTCCGCATCGCGCGCAATTGTGCCTAGCGGAACTTCCAAGATTTCATCCTTACCATTTGCACCACTCCGCAATGCACTACCTCCTGGATCACCATTGGCCGCAATAATATGCTTCCGGTATTTCAAGTGTAGCAAAGTCCAGTGTTGCGTGGATCCTTTCAAAATGATATGTCCACCCCGGCCACCATCACCACCATCCGGACCACCTTTCGCCGTGTGTTTATCACGGTGCAAATGGGCCGAACCCGAGCCACCGTGCCCCGAGCGGCAGCAGACCTTTACATAATCAACAAAATTCGAGCCTTGGGCCATATCTATTCTTTACCTTTTTTAATATTAATATTGGTCGATAATCGCCGTCAAAGAACCAAAGATCTCTTCGATATCACCGATACCATTAACCTTTGCTAATTTTCCTTGCGCATCGTAGTACGGCAATACGTGAATCGTTTTGCTGAAGTACTCTTCAATACGTTTTTTCAATTTATCAGCTGCATCATCCGCACGACCCGAGATCTCTTGTCTCTTGGCAATACGTTGTGTCAGCTCTTCTTCCGTTACATCTAGCGCGACTACCCCTGTGATCTTTTCATCGATCGACGCCAAGAAAGCATCCAATGCCTCCGCTTGCGCCACCGTTCTTGGAAAACCGTCAAAAATAAAACCTTTTGCTTGTGGATTCTTTTTAATTTCTTCCTCAAGCATCGCAATGGTGATAGAATCCGGCACTAAATTACCGTCTGCAATAATTTGACTTACTTGTTGTCCAAGGTTAGTTTGATCTTTTATATGGACACGAAACAGGTCTCCAGTAGAAATATGTACCAATTGGTATTTTTCGATTAATTTCTCTGATTGAGTACCTTTTCCAGCTCCTGGAGGCCCAAATAAAACTAGGTTAAGCATAAGTTTACGCGTTTTATGTTCGAAAAAAAAAGCCTAATCCATCTTGTGAGAATTAGGCTTCGCTGTAACTAAGTGCGCTCAAAGGGAGTCGAACCCCTAACCTCCTGATCCGTAGTCAGGTGCTCTATCCAATTAAGCTATGAGCGCGGCAACCATCACATTTTGACTTATAGCCCCATCTGTTTTGGTGATGCAAATATAGGGAAATCTTAGTGCCCTGCAAACTTTTTTTCACTTTTTTGTCGCAAAAAAACGAATCTGTTGCACGATGTCCCGCAGAGCGATAGCCTAATCGTGTGGTTTGTATCAATTTATCGATTATTATTAAATCTCAATAAACATTTCAGTTTCTCTATAAAAAACTATACTTTCACCATTATTAACTCATTTTATGAAAGCAACCGTATCTGCGAACTTTAAAAAGTACGCAAAAAAGACTATTGTATCCATAGCAGTTTTTGCTGTTACCTATCTTTTTCTCTTATTCTTTGCTGTTGGGGTTACCTTCTTATTTGGCTGGTTAGGCATACAATTGTTCCTACTTTACCCGTCTTTTTATACCGGGATAGCTTGCTTAGGACTTATGGCAACAGGACTCACCGTTTTATTTTTTCTGATCAAATTTGTATTTGCCTCCAACAAAATTGACACCAGCCATCTCACTGAAATAACGCAGGAAGAAGAACCCGCTCTATTTGCAACGATTTACTATGTAGCCCGCACCGTGGAGACGAACCTTCCCAAACGGGTCTTTCTATCTTCGGATGTCAATGCCGCTGTTTTCTATAATTCTAATTTTTGGAGCATGTTTCTTCCGGTTCCAAAAAACCTACAAATTGGCGTTGGTTTAATCAATTCTACGACGCAGCAGGAGTTAATAGCCATCCTAGCGCACGAGTTTGGTCACTTCTCTCAACGCAGTATGAAGGTTGGTACCTACGTGTACCAAGCGAATCAAGTTATTTACAACATGCTTTATCGAAACGAGTCGCTGGACAATACGTTTCAATCGTGGGCCAACGCAACGGGGTATGCCGCGCCATTTATAGCGATTTCTATCTTTATCATCAAACAGATACAGCGTATTCTCAAAAAACTCTATACTTACCTAAATCTAAACTACATGGCTCTTTCTCGAGAGATGGAATTCCATGCAGATGAGATTGCCGCACATGTGGCCGGCTCACAAGCTCTTGCCGACTCCCTGTTACGTATAAACTTTGCAAGTAGCGCATTAGAATCAGTCTTAGCATTTTATGATCAAAAAACAAAAGAGAATATTAAAAGCGAAAATATATATCCCGAGCATCAATTTGTGATGAATACTTTCGCAGAACGCCACCAATACCTTATTGAAAATGGATTACCAAAAATAGATTTGACAACGATTCGAAAGTACAATAAGTCTAAATTGAATCTTGAAAATCAATGGGCATCCCACCCTTCGGATGAAGAACGGATCCATGCGTTGTCGAAATTAAATATTAGCAAAGATAAGGTTGCCTCAGATCATGCTATCCTACTGCTATCACAAGATGCACAAATCACAAAAGCAATATCAGACAAGCTGTTTTCAACGATAACCTATGAAAGTACACCTAGCGCTTTATCTTTGAGCCTGTTTAAAGAGAGTTTTACGGCCGAGTTCCGCAAACATCAATTCGATCCGATGTTCAATGATTTCTATGACAACAACGAACCAATTCTAACGGATTTAGCAGACAATAATGAAAAAGAAATAGACCTTACCTTCGAGGATCTGTTTTCCAACCAAAAAATGGACATGCTCTATACGTACGCCTCGGCACAAAGCGATAAATTCATGGTAGAAGCTATTGTAGAAGGCAATATCGATTTAAAAACATTTGATTACGATGGAATAAAGTATAACAAAAAGGATGCTCCTCAAGTACTCGAGCAGATAAACCACGAAGTAACGACCTTGCAGGATCAGATAAAAGAGAGTAATAAACAGGTTTATAGCTACTTCTTAAACTTAGCCACTCATCAAAACAGGAAAGATGAGTTCCTTCGACACTACCAAGAATATGCGACTGCACATGAAAAACATCAGGAGCAACTGCGCTTACACAACCAACTCTGTGAAGGCACACAGTTTATTTTTGTAACGACTCCATTTGAAGAGATCAGTGATAAATTGAAAGCTTTACAAGAACCGGTATCTCTGCTCCGAAAAAAATTAACACATGTACTGGAACAGCCTGACCTTCGTTTGCAATTTTCTGCTGAAGCGCTCCCGTCGATCCAGAAGTTTATCGATAACGAATTGGTCTACTTTGAAGCCAATGAATATATCTCAGAAAATCTGGAAGTGCTGTTTACGAACATCAATGAGTACAGAGTGATCATTGATAACACATACTTCACAAGCAAAAAGAACTACCTGCAGTCTCTGATCAAGCTCGAGAAAAATATTGATATGCTATCTACAGTAAGTTAAAGAGTCAGTAGGCATTTGTACACCTTATAAAACAAGTCGGCGAGCCGAGGTCTCCCCCAGCTCGCCAACAATCTAACGCCAATTAATATAACAACTAACTATTCTTTCGCTAAAAAACTTAAAACAACAGCTACTTTGCGTAAGTAGCGGCTAGTTTTAAGGCATTATATGCATTCACAATACCCCCTGTTACGCAAAGATCCGTAAACGCAAGCTCATTGTTCTTGCCATGCTGCATGACCAGCACCTTTTGTTCTACTTTAACAACAGACTGCATAATAATATCCTTAACCTGCACGGCTGTTAAATTCGGGTAATACGAACGGATTAAAGCCGCAAGCCCAGCGACAACCGGTGCCGCCATACTTGTGCCGCTCAACGCCTGATACTTAGAGCCTGGAACTGTTGAGTTCAAATCTACGCCCGGTGCGAATACATCCACCGTCGTTTTTCCATAGTTTGAGAAACTCGCTTTAATCGTACCATCGTTATCCCAACCGGAGGCGCCTACAGTAAGCCATGATGCAGCTGTACCACCATCCTCGTATTTAAAGTTTGGAAAGTTAGGTTCCTCCTCCAAGTTTTTGTTCTCGTTACCGGCAGCATGGATCAATAAAACATCCTTTGCAACGGCATACTTCACGGCATCATCAACGACGTTTTTGTCTGTCGCGTAGCCTTTACCGAAACTCATATTAATAACCTTTGCTCCATTATCCACCGCATAACGGATTGCATTCGCGACATCCTTATCGCGCTCATCGCCACTCGGTGTACAACGTACTGCCATGATAGCAACATGATTTGCAACCCCTTTAATACCGATTCCATTGTTACGATCAGCCGCAATAATACCCGCAACATGTGATCCATGCATCGCATCGGGGCCAGCCACATCCGTATTCCCATAAAACTGCTCTCGCGGATTATTAATATCGTCTCCGACGATACTACGTGGATTGAAATCAATGTTCAAGCTATATTCGACTTCCTCTTTTGCATGTTCATAGCCCCCTAATATCTGCTCTTGAAAGTATGTCTCGAAGCTACGTTCGCTCAATATTGGCAGTAAATATTTCCGGACATTGGTTTCTCGATTCGTTGTTGGCACAAAGTCTACAAAATCTTGATAGCTAGGATTTGTTTTACCCATCTTTACAACCGTATTCTCGACATCGTTCTTGAACATCTCATAATATTCCAGGTCAACCTTAGCCTTTAGCAGCCGCTCCTCCAACGTATTTTTGTTGACCAAATATGCCGTATAATCCTTTAAGTCGGCTTCCTTAACATCACTAATTTCAAGATGATCAAAACGCGCCCGATCACGACGTACCAACCGCGTCAGCTCCAACGCTTCATAATGTACATTCCCTGCTTTAGAACCTAAGAAACTCCACCCGTGGACATCATCAATGTAACCATTTTTGTCATCGTCCTTACCATTGCCACTTTTTTCCTTTTTGTTCACCCATAAAACAGACTTCAGATCTTCATGCTCAATATCAACCCCAGCATCTAAAACCGCAACTGTAACCGGAACATATTTCTTCCCTTTAAGAAGCTCGTTATATGCCCTTTCGGTACTGATACCGAATACCGAATCTGTTGCTAAATCCAAATTAAACCAGTTGCTCTTTTGGGCAACCGACAAAAATGGAAGGCCCACAGACCACACCAATAGCAACCCAACCTTCAATTTTCCTCTTCTAATCATTTTCCCTTTTTTTTAAAATCTATATGCTATTTTGATTGTTTGGCCAGCTCAACCATCAAGGAAAGCTCTTCGATGGTTTCCTCATCTTTACCCGAAAAACCATTCACAACAAAACGTTGATTTCCCTCACCATCAAGAATAACCTTCCTTGGAATACTTGCTGCTTTATATGCTTTGGCTGCATTGTTATCGATATCCATCGGCATCTTCAATCCACTAAATTGAGGGTTCTCTTTTAAGAAAGCTTTGATATTTTCAGCTACGTCGCCCTTCTCCCAACAGTTTACAAAAAGGAAAACTACATTTTCATCTTTACTGAATTTCTGTTGCGTCTTAATCATCGATGGAAACGATTTAATACAAGGTCCGCACCATGTCGCCCAAAAGTCAAGCACCACCACTTTACCTTTTAAGGATGCTAGTGAATAGGTATTTCCTTCCATATCGGTTAGGCTAAAATCAGGACCAGCGATTGAAATCATCTGCTCTCGCAGGGCTGCCTTTTTCTTCTCGCGGAACTCACTTTCCAATCCCTTTAAGTAAGGTTCAAAATTATCTGCTGTACCTTTTTCTTTCACATACAATGCTTTCAAATAGCCACGAACCGCTTCATTGGCCTGACCTTTCTTCACCACATCGATAATGATCGCCTTAGCCTCGTCTGCACTCTTGGTCTTTACCGCAAAGTCTACATAGATCTGGTTAGACATATAATCCGTGCCTGCCATAACATCCAGTGCAGCGCGTTTAGCAACCGCATACGCCTCTGTATTCTTACCATTTAGTCCCAACACATTCGCATATGTATTTAACGATAAAATATACGCCATCATAAACTGATCCTTCTCGGCTCCCTTCGGCAACGCATCTTTTGCATATTCCTGATCCATCCATTGCACTGTTTCTTGTGCCAGCATTTCAGCATCAGCCAGCTGCCTGCGCTCTGAAATCAATAAATTAGCGTACTGATAGTAATTGTAAATCCGTAAATTATCAGCCACTTCAGCATTTAATGCTGCTTTAAAGTTCGCGGTATCAAACTTCTTCATATACGCTTGAGCCAAAAAGATACGGACCAATGAACGACGGTGTAGCACGTCAGCTTCCTTCTTCCCTGCCGTAATCTCTAGATATTCAGCACTATATTTTTCACGATAATCCAACGGTAGATCACCAATTAGCTTTCCGTATAAAGAATTTCCATAAGTCGTCCCTTTTGGAAACCGTTTCATCACCAATTGTGTCAATGAATCTGCGGAATTCTTCCGATTAAGATTATAGTATCCACCAATGATCTGTCCATAATCTTCTTCCGTTAAATTTGCCTTTTGTTCATATTGTTTAATCGCTGCTTCAGCCATGAAAAAGCCTTTCTCAGGATCCGATTTTTTGAGAAGATTTACGTAGCTACCAAAAAAAAGCTTGTTTAATTCCGGATAATCTCGAAGATCTTGCGTCATCAACGCTAAGGCCTTCGTTAGATCGGGTTCCACTTTTATGCGTCTATCTCCCTGTTGATACAAAAGCGCCATTAGTGCGTTTGCGCCTTTTACCATTGTACCATTCTGGTATACCGCCGCTGTAAATCCTTTACCAGCATTACTGTCTTTTATAGCACCTTCTTCTTCAATGGCTATTGCAACCGTTGCTGCGCCATTATCTAGTTGAACATTTCCTAACCATTTATTAGACTTCTTCACCAGTGTAACAGTGCTCGAAATAAAACGAACCATACCATCGTTTACCCCCTGCACGACAACGGCTTTCAGGTTGGCCTGAGGTGCTGTCGCTTTCGATACATACTCAAAATCAAGCCCTTTTCCCTGCTGTGGCTTTTGCGGGTTAAACGTAACCGCTCCCCCAGATGTCTGAGCTTGGACGCTAAGCGATAGCAAGCCTCCGACTAAAATTGCAACAATGTTTTTCATTTACTTTGTATTGTGTGTTTATTTTATTGATATATCCTACTTCGCCATTTCCTTTGTCAAATCAATCATCGCAGAAAGCTCATTGACCAAATCCAGATCCTGACCAGCAAAGCCCGTCGCATAAAACTGGATCATACCGTGACGGTCAATTACAAACTTTGCGGGTATACTTTTGATACCATATGCTTGCATAGTCTTATCTTCTAGGTCGAACAAATACTGGAAATCGAATGATGGAAGTTGCTTTGCCAAAAATGTATTGACCATACTCAACTTATCATTCCCTTTTTCTCGGGTATTGATGAACAGGAAAACCACAGTATCATCATCTTGGTATTTCTTCCTTGTTTTGTCCATTGCTGGGAAAGACGCCAAACATGGTCCACACCAGGTGGCCCAGAAGTCAAGCACCACCGTTTTCCCCTTAAAAGACTCCAGGGATACGGGCTTTCCATGACTATCACTTAAGTAAAATGGAGGCGCCTGTTTGTTAAGCATCTTCTCCTTTAGCTCCTCACGGAGTTTCTCCTTTGCACCACTACTATTTCGTTCCAACCAGCTATTAAAACCATCAGGCATACTTCCGGAAGCTACGTACAAGCGTTTTGCCACTGCAATCACCACATCCGTATCACTTCCTTTTCCGAGTAATGTAGATGCCTCCAACAATCCAAGCGGCGCAGATAATACTTTCTCCGCATTAAGCATATACTGATCGTTGTAGGTATGATTTGCATAATCGGTCAAAACAATGGCTTGCTTGGCATAGGGTAGCGCCTCATCATACTGTTGAAAAGCATAATAGACTCTTCCCAAAAGATTAGCCACATCCGCATAACGCATTTTTATACTTTTACGCAGCACATCATTAGCTTGCTGTTTACCCGATTCAACAGCATCAAACTCCTGCTGTGCATCTGTATAAACTGCTTTTGCAAATTGCAGGGCATAATCTGGAAACTTCCGGTCGACAATAAGTTTTTCCGCGTATTTTTGATACGCAATATTCCGAGCTACCTGAGTCGCCTGCTGCATATATGCCGTAAACTTTTCCGGTTGATTGGCATCCATATAAGCCGTTGCCAACTGCACAGCCATATTCACCGAAAAATTGGGACCATTCACTTCTTTATTTCTGGTCGCTAAGGCTGTATATTGATCATAATATCGTTGTTTAGCTTCGATATTACTCTCTTGAAAAAACAAGGTGTAAAGCTCCTGCATCTTCCAATTTCCGTCCGGAAATTTACGTTTCAAATCATCTTGCAAAGCATTTGCGTTTTGAACGTCCTCGGTGGCACGAAACGCCTGAATAAACGCGGTATATTCCTGCTCTGACCATTCCTTATACGCCAACAGCTTACTTAAGTAGCTCTTTAGATCCTTCTTTGTATGCCATCTGGTTCCCCCATTCACTAAAGCCGCATATTCCCCAATATAAAGTGGAGCTCCTGCGGGATACAGTTCCAATTCGTGCTCAAACGACTTTATAGCTATAGCTGTATCCGGCTTAACTTTAAGGAGTCCTTTTGCGTACACCGTATGCATTCTTGCCGCAGACGCTAAGGCATATGGCACCTGTTTTTTTCGTACATATAAAAGTGCTCGATGGATAAAAGGCGTATCACCATCTGGTCCAGGAACAACAAAAGCAAGAGCCGTTGCTGCATGATCTAAAACAAAGGAAAGATGATACCCGCCGGACGTTTTGTATGCCGCAATATCAGTGGGTATAAAACCAACCTTTTTAAATTGATACACTTTTACATGAATGGTATCGGCCTTGTTTTTTTGATCTTGATAGTACACCGAGAGCTTTTCTCCCGGTGCTGGATATTTTGGTAATCCTGTTATTTTTTGAGCGTACAATCCCGAGCAGGCACCAAAAAGTGCTGCTACAGCAAGCGTTATTTTATACATAAGATTAGCTTTTAGCGTTTCATGATTCTATCGCGCGTTTCCAAAAATTTGGACATCTGTATCGTAATGCAGTAGATAATAATTGCGGACGATGTCGTATTTTTTCTTGATGAGTCCTTTAACATCGACCGAAGGAATCAGATACTTGGCTGCAAATTCCGCCTCTGTATACTTCGCCATCTCTTGCATATAGCACTGTAAATCGATCATAGCCGAAACACCTACGCCTGAAGGAAAGAACAACAATCCGTTTTCATTGGGGCGCATCAAGAGGTTAAGAAAGTTAGTGCTGCTATAATCGGTAACCAAACCAAAAGCAGGAGGCATTTCGATACTACGACTGGTTAGCGCAAGTTGCCACAAGTTATAGTGCAAAGCGCCACGCATCGTCTGTTTTTGTGCGGCTGTATACGATGAAAAGCCAGCATTCGCCACACCAATAGCCAAGTGCTTAAATCCAGGAATAATGGTCTGTGGATTCGTTTTCACGGTGTCATATAAGGTCGGGCTCTTCGGATTCTCAGTTAAAGGCCAGATGGCTGACGCCAAAAAAATACGATATGGTAGAAGCTTCTTAATAAGTTTTTCACTTCCCAATTCGAGATTTCCTTTAAACATAAAGTCCACCACTTCACCGACATGGGCTTCATCCCCTTCCACAGCAGCGTAACCTAATGGTTTTGTAACCTGGTTCCATCTAAAATCTGACGAATTAAACTTATAAAGAACGGCACACCCGTAGGTCTCGCTAACTTTAACCAGTGTTTCATCGTACGGGTGGTTGCCCTGAGGCAATGTATATATCATCGGTTCGGCACCGTTGGTTGGCGTAAGCGCCTCCTCTTTACTGCAAGAGACCAAGGCCAGTGCCATCCCGAAGCCGTAAAGGCCACGAGATAACAATCCTATTAATTTCATTTCTAATTTCTTCATGGTACTAGCTAATATTGTCATTAAAAAGGAACACCCTCTCTCGCTGGTCCTTGCGGATTGTGAATTAAACTCAAGTTACGATCCATTACGTTGGCTGGAATTGGCAAGACATATTGCGGGTCATTGGCTTCCAACGTAAAGCGTAATCTATTCGTCGCACTTGTGCCATAATACACATGACTGATCGATGGCATCCCGTAGCGACGTAAATCGAACCAACGGTGGTGTTCATCAAAAAGCTCCCTCCGGCGTTCCGTTTTACAATTGGTATACAAGGCTTCCGCTGTTGTCAACGTCCATTCTTTGTATGCAGCGGACGTAAAACGCTTACGACGCAATGTATTTAAATCTGCTAAAGCAGCAGTAGCATGGCTTACATTTCCCGTTTGCTTATAAAGCTGTGCATGCGCTTCAGCGCGATTCAAGAAGGCTTCAGCCGTACGAAACAGGCGGCCTGCAATCACACCGTTCCCCCCGGTTAGTGTAGTGGGACGTTTACCTGGTCCAAAATCATAACCATAGTTTGTGATAGACGAAGCTGACAATGGAACCATATAAATTCCTTTGCGTAGATCTCCCGTCTCAAAGGAGCCAATTAACTCATCGGAATACGTATAGTTTTGCGCCTGTCCGGCAACCATAAAATCTCCCTGTGAACCGTCCGCAAATAGAGCCTCCGTATTGGCAACGCTAATAAATGGTGTAAGCGAAGGATTTACGGTCCCCCACACATTTAGGTCCGTCAAGGACTGCTTCTCATTCAACACCGCGTCCGTATGCGCTATAACGCCGGCCCAATCTTCCATATACAGCGCTATTCGTCCCGCTAGGAAGTGTGCAGACATATCGTTGAAGCGATACAACGTGTTTCGTTTCCTATTGCTTCCCAATAACTCAATTGCATTAGTAATATCACTTACAATCTGATTATAAACCTCTCCTACGGTATTACGTTTTGCTCCTTCTTCTTTATAATCCGATGATAACACCAACGGTACCCCTAGATCAACATCCCGATTGATCCCTGGCGCATTGAACGGCTTGGCATAAAGATTCATCAGCATAAAATAGTAGTATGCCCGCAAAGCATAGGCCTGCCCTTTTAGGTAATTCTTATCCACCTCGGTACCGATCGATTCATCAGCATACTGCAGGGCCACATTGGCTCCCGATATCTTTGAATACAGTTTTATCCAGGGGTTAAAATTGCTATTTGTAGACAATTGTGCATCCCAGTTTGGCTGCCACGAATAAGCGGGCAAAGTCATCTGCCCTTGCTGCTGTGTGGAAGCGGTCGGCCCCCAGTAAGGTGTAAAGGCAGAACGTATATCATCATCCAGCAGCGTAACGGCTTGCATCGAAACATCCGTACGCGTCAGGTATCCGTCACCGTTCAAAAGTTCTATAAAATCAGATGTTTTGGTCGGAACCAATTCATCCTGGGATTGTTCTTCGAGAAATTTCTTACAAGACGAAAAGCAAACACCAGTTAGCAACAAAAGAGCTATCGTGGTTTTTAGATTAATTTTTTTCATCATGATATGTATTATAAGGTAATGTTTAAACCAAAGTTGTACGACGGAATAATTGGTAAGGCTGTTCCGCCCAAACCTGCTGTTTCCGGATCCTGACCATTCAGACGCTTATCAGCAATCACAAATAAATTGTTGCCAGACAGACGTAGGGACAGCGAGTTGATGTGCAGTGGCTTAATCAGATTTGCTGGCACGGTATACCCAAACGTCAGGTTCGTACAACGTAAGAAATCTCCGTTTACGATACGCGCCGTACTTTGGTCGTACATGGTATAGGCATAAGTCGTGGCTCCATTCGGAAGAGCAACTTGCTGTACAGTCGGATACAAGGTGGTCAATGAAGGTATATTGGTAAACGCTTCATCCCCGGGCTGTCTCCACCTATTTACCAATTCGGCAGATAGGTTGGTCTCTGGTTGCGGAGCATAGTTAAAGCCACTTTGCGAGAACAAAGGATTCAAACGAATGACGTTTCCAATGTTATACGCGAACGATCCCGACAGCGAGAATTGCTTATAATTCATCATCGTTTGGAAACCACCCGTAAAATCAGGGTCTCTCTTACCGGAGTAAACCAGGAATGATGTTGGATCCTTCGGATCACCTTTCGATGTGACATCAAATAGAGGCATCCCTGTCTTTGGATCTAACCCCGTGAAATTATACGAATAAATCGCATTGAGAGCCGTACCTTCAGTCACTATATTGCCTTGAAGATAATCGTTCATTAAGTTGATATTTGTCTTCTGGCTCGGGGCGCCACCTTTGATGGTTTGATTGTAATTCTTAGAAGCATTCAATGAAAGCACCCAATTAAAATCTTTGTTCTTAATGATCGCTCCCTGAATCATCGCCTCTAGACCATGGTTATTCATCATTCCACCATTGCTATAGTGGGTATTAAATCCATACTCAAACGGGATATTTTGCGTTAAGATCAGGTCACGTCCCCGCTTCTTATAGTAGTTTCCGGTAAAACTCACCCGGTTGTTCCAAAGACCTACGTGCATAGTAACATTCATACTGTGTGTCTTCTCCCAGCGAAGATCTTTATAACCGATACTTTTAGTATTTAAATAATATTCACCCGTAAGCGCATCTACCGGAACATTCGGATATACGGCAATTAAGTTAGGCCCCACATTGCTGACCACATTTCCTTGAATACCATAAGAAGCGCTCAAATCCAACACATTGATGACACGACTATCCTTCAAGAAATTCTCTTCCGCAATACTCCATTTACCACCTACTGAGTAGATAGGTAAAAATCTGTTTCGCGAAAACTGACCAAAGCGATTCGATGCGTCTGAGCGCATATTCGCGTTCACGGTATATTTATATCCAAAATTATAGGCTGCCGTGGCAAAGTAAGAAACTGTGTTATTGACAGAATTCGGCAAACTAACCACGTGTTTTGCGAGCGAACCACCAGGGATATTCACGTAGTCCATCCCTAATTTACCCCCACGATCAGGAAAATATCCCCAATCCACGTTGTTGATTCCGGTCGTTTTTACCGAACGAATCTCCTGTCCTGCCATTACCACTAGAATATCCTTCTCCTCGCGGAAACGTTTCGTGTAGTTTAAGGTGTTCCGCCACGTGTAATTGCTATTATTGATATTTGACAACATCAAGATACCACCAAAAGGAAGTTGTGAAGCCTTCTCTTCCGCGCTCCCTGGAGCAACCGCGCCATAATCGTACCCACGACGCTGCGCGATATAGTAACTGCGATCGTCTCCCCATTGACGGGAGTCATTATTCGTGTAGTTATATCCAAACAAAGAAGTGAATTCCAGGCCATCGATCACCTTGTAACGCGCTTCCAATGTTCCGTGCATCTCACGCGACTCCGATGTATTACCCGTATGGTCTCGTTCGTTCATAAAATTGTACGTTAAAGGCAATGCAACATCATAGGATGTAGATGCGGAAGTAACGTAGTACATATTGGGATCAATGGTACGCGATGTTTTATAGGCGTATGTGAACGGATTAATCCAGAAGTAACCTTTAGACTTACGCTCCCCTCCATTTAATTTCAAGTCCACACGAAGACGCTTCGATAACTCGGAGGTGATCCGAAGTGACCCCGTATATCGGTTTAAATTATCACCAATAGCCGAACCTTTGTTGTTGTTGTAGCCTATCGACGCATAATATGTACTTTTATTGGACCCACCAGACAAACTCATGGTATGATTTTGGTTGAATGCATTGTTGAATAGTAAATCCATCCAATCGGTATTGCGTGTCTCCAACGTTGCTACTTGTGACCGAAATTCTTCTTTACTGATTTTCTCATTCAATAAATCTGTCAATGCCCCTTCATACCCTAGATTCAATGGTGTAAACTGAAAGGAGTAATTTGAATTTATAATTTCACGCGATACATCAACCCGCTCCTTAGCATTCATCAGATCGAACATATTGTAAGAAGGCTTTCCAGTGATGCCAAAGTCTGTCGCATACGAAACAACCGGCTTCTCTCCTGCCTTACCTCGCTTAGTCGTAATAACAATAACACCATTCGCAGCGCGCACCCCATAAATAGATGTCGCAGCAGCATCTTTCAAGAAAGTAATACTTTCGATATCATTTGGGTTTACCCCGGCAATAGCATTTCCTACGATACTGAAATTTGCTGTTTGTGCGGCCAATAACATCCGTTCGGTCGCATTGCCTGGGCCTGCTTCATTCTGCAAAGGATTAAGATCCACACCATCCTCTTGCACAATACCATCTACCACCCATATAGGGGCTTGGTTACCAATAAATGTCGAAGTCCCCCGGATCCGCATCTTAGGCTTTGAATTGGGACTGCCCGATGAGTTTGTGACCGCGAGTCCAGTTACTTTACCTTGTAACATACCATCAATGGTGGTCACCCCAGCCGTCAAGAATTTTTCAGGCGCTAAGGTTACCGAAGACCCCGTCATCAGACGCTGCTCCAGTTTCTGGTATCCCGTACTGACAACCGTGATCTCGTGTAGTGTATCTTCAGCGATACTAAGTTGAATATCTTTTAAGCTATGCGCATTGGATATCGCTTTCAGCTGATAACCTACATAGGAGATCAATAGTAAGCAGCTTTCCGGCGCATTCTTTAAATAAAAGTTACCGCTCTTATCTGTTACGGTAACCATTCCAGTCCCTTTCACACGGATGATAGCGCCGACCAATGGCTTACCATGTTCATCGAGCACATTTCCTTTTATATCGGTAGTCTGCACAGCGTCAGCTACATTTTCTTTCTTTGGTTGATTTGTTGCTACCCGCTCTTTAACAATTACAGCTTTCCCTTCGAGAACATAGGTAAAAGGCTGATCCTTAAAACACAAGTCAAGAACCGTGGTGAGACTTGCATTTCGCACGTCAATACTCACCGGTTTCGCACTTTTCAGAAGATTCAGGTTGTAGATAAAATCATAACCACTTTGGCTTCTGATTTCTTTAATAATGGTATTCAACTGCGCATTTTTCTTGTTTAGCGTAATATTTTGCGCTAATGTGGTGAAAGCACTCACCTGGAAAACCGCGGTTGTCAATAGGATGATTATAAACTTCATAATCAACAAAATTTTGTATAAGGCATGACGCTTTACTCCATGCTTTATATATGGATTTAAATACATAAATTTGGCTAGTTTGGGTTTGGTCTTAAATACAAATGTCTCGGTATTTAATTATTTTATGAATAAATGGGCGGCCCATACATTTGACCAGGAGTGCTTCGAACCGCTCCTGGTTTTTTATGCGTAAGGTTGCCAGAAGGTAGCATTATGGCATCACGATAACCCTCCTCCCTTCTACCTTAAAGCGCAAATCTCCTGTCAACTCAATCATCCGCAAAACTGTAGATAGATCTTTATCTCTCGAAATCTCAGCGCCGAAAGCTAAATTTGCATCCGGTTTTTGCTGATACACCACCTCCACATTATACCAACGCCCGATGTTGGCCATAATTTCTTCTATATTTCCATTGAATTTAAAGTATCCATTCCTCCAAGCAATCACCTCTTCCAGATCTACCCCCGAACGAACCTGCATCGCCTGATTGGAAACAACCGCCTGCTTACCGGGCTCCAAGAGTACCGTTTTGTTCAACGTTTCTGAATACACCTTCACCTTACCTTCAAGCAAGGTTGTTTTCACAGCTCCCTCGTCGGCATAACCACTTACATTGAAATGTGTTCCCAACACCTCCACTTCTTGTCCCGCTATTTTCACAACAAAAGGATGTGTCTTATCTTTTGCCACCTCAAAATAACCTTCGCCTGTTAGCTGAACACGCCTTTTACCATCTTCGACCAAGGCCGTGGTGTAGGTAATGCTAGATGCTGCATTGAGGTAAACCATCGAGCCGTCCGGTAAACGCACTTGATATGTTTCACCATTTGCGGTAGATAAAGTATTTATTCGATTAACAGCAGCTGATCCTCCTTTTATCTCGTAAACTAATCTTCCGTCAGCCGACTTACTTATGACGACTCCAGCTTCGTTGGCCAATTCACCATCCTGCATATCATCCAAACGAATCTGCTTTCCATTGGCCAACGTCAAGGTAGCTCCTACTTTCCCAGGAAGAATCATGTTCGTTCGTTGTGCTAGTGATTCCTCTACGGCAGCATCATTACTTGTATTGAAGTAATAAAAACCAGAGACAACAAGGATTGCGGCTGCAGCAGCTACAGCGATACGAGGCCATAGACGACGTACAGTTCGCGCGGGTTGCATACGCGCTACAATTCCAGCATATAAGGAATCTACTTCTTCGGTCGAAAGATTACTTTCCACACCAGAAGCCAACAACGCATCCGCTTCCTGATCCAGCACCAATTGCCACTCGAGGGTATGCGCTCCATCCTTCAAAATAGCATATACCTGCTCCAGCTCCTGTGCGGTGCATGTCTGATCAATGTATTTCTGAAATAAAGTGACGATTTCTGCGTTCAATTTTTTGCCATTTTTATAACTTATACAATTGGTATACGCACTACGTATATCCTAAAGAACAAGAAATTATTAATTTTTTATTAACAAACTGATTTACAGCTTAATAATTTTTTAAATAAACGAGCAATAACAAGACGGCATTCTTTAAATTGATATATTCCTTGATGATCCGAAGGGCTTTCACCATCTGCGCGTGAACAGTCCCTTCGGCAATCCCCAACTCAAGTGCGACATTCTTATAGGTCATACCCTGAACCTTACATCGAATAAAGACAGCTTTACATTGGGGTGGCAATTTTTCGATTGCTTCTTGGACCAGATGGTTGCTCTCCGCATAATCTAATTGAAGGTCGGTTGTCGCCTCGACGGCCGGGGTATACTTCCGAATCTCATCCAATATCTGGGTCTCATGCTGCACGCGTTTCAATAAATTCAGTAAATGACGCTTGGCAATCGTGTAGAGATATGTTTTAAAGGGCTGATCGGGATCAATCTGTGCGCGATTTTCCCATAATTTGACAAATACATCTTGAACCACATCTTCGGCGAGCGCTTTAGATTTTGATATCCGTAAGATAAAGTAGTGCAAGGCTTTTACATGATTCTCATACAAAGGGCGCAGTGCTCCCTCATTATCTTGCTGCAGCAAAACAATAAGTTCTTTCTCTGTAAATCCCTCGTATTTATTCATATACTAAATCGTGCAATTTTTGCAAAATTAGTTAATCTTTATGAAAAACGTATGCTAGGCAAGTTTGGGCTGAAGGAGAACCCAAACTTACACCTGTACGCGACTGGTATCTTATTTCAAGATTACGGTATCAATGATCACCGTAGCCAGCATGACAATAAGTATAAAGGTGAGCATTCCTAAAACATAAGAAGCAAATGCTTTCAAGTATTTCGTGATTTTTTTACCACCAAAAAAATCACCTATGGCCCAAGTCGAATAAATTAAGCCTACTATTCCCCCCACTTTCATGGTCTTTATACCTGTTAAACCTTCAGCAATTCCGAAAAATGCATAAATCAACATCCCTATGCCTAATACAAAACAGAGTAGGATTAAAATTTCAAAAAAGTTATAGTTAGCTTTTCTGAAAAACAATTTGAGCCAAAACACCATAAAGACACTTACAAGCATGTTCGTATAGCCATAATTGGACTGTAACCACTTGAAAACGGCAATTGACACAGGCATCTTGCTTACATCTTCTGTCCCGTTAAAATTTATGTAAGCATCCTCAAAATGGAATATCTTGTACGCTATCGCATAAATTAATGAAGTAATGATGATGAATATAACAGGCTTTACGAGCCGGCTTCTATTCTCGACGAGATAACTCTTTACATTTTGGCCAGGGTTAACGATAAGTTCTTTTATGGTGTATAGTATACCACGTTCGAAATGGAGTACGTGTTCAATTTCATGAAGAATATAGTGCCCATCAATTCTCTTTAACTTGGTTGGTTGCCCACATTTTGGACAATAGTTAAGATCGACTTCAGTTTTACAGTTCGTGCAGTTCATTGTTTATTAAATACTTCTTATCGGTTGATTGCTTGTCTGAGAATCAGCTTCCCCTCACCCTATAAGGAGAAGGAGCTTACTGGAAATACAGTGTAAAAGTTAGCTTAATTAATGTTTGTTAGTTTGGCGCTAAAGTACAAAAAAAATCTCCTGCTACAACCGCCAACGTCTAGGTATAATTTCGGGTTCCTCTTGGTCTTAATCTAGGAATTGAACACAAGCTTACGAAGGGGTTTGTATAGGACTAAAACAAAAAAGCCACCTGATGGTGGCTTTCTGTGCGCTCAAAGGGAGTCGAACCCCTAACCTCCTGATCCGTAGTCAGGTGCTCTATCCAATTAAGCTATGAGCGCGGCTTTTACCAACAAACAACCGTTGTTGTTTTTGGTGATGCAAATATCGGCACTTTTTCCGTTTTTCCAAATTATTTCTGCAAAAAAAGTGCTTTTATAGCCATATTTTCGCTATATTGCTGATTCAAAAACAATTACATTTAAACGAAAAATTCATTAAAAATGGCAGAACGTTTAATCAAAAGCAACAAGCTTCGCGTGGCAGACATTAGTCTACATTACTACATCAAAAAAGCAACGGCCACCGAAAAAAAAACGATAATCTTCCTACATGGTTTTCCCTTTAATAAAAACATGTGGCGCCAACAGCTTAGTCAGGTCGCAGACGATACGACCGCGATAGCATTGGATATCCGTGGACATGGAAACAGCACCAGCGGCCACGGTTTTTTCTCGGTCGATCTATTTGCTAAAGACCTAAAAGAGTTTATCGAAAAATTGGGGCTGGAAAAGGTGGTTCTATGTGGCATTTCCATGGGTGGGTATATCGCACTACGCGCATATCAACTCTACCCCGAGAAAATTAGTGGCTTAATCCTCGCCGACACACATAGCAAAGCAGATGACGACAGCGGAAAACAAAAACGGTTCGATAGTATACAGGCCGTGCTGACTCATGGAAGGCGCCCGTTTGCAATTGGCTTTATCGAGAAAGTTTTTGCACCAAACAGCTTAGATAGCAAACCTGAAGCGGTCGAATTGATAAAAAGTAGCATCCGACGTAATAGTATACGTACTATTTGTGCGACCCTTCTTGCCTTAGCCTCCCGGACGGATACATCGTCAGTCTTACCGACCATCGATTGTCCGACTCTTATCATACGAGGTGAGCTGGATCGTATAACGGCCAAAGAAGACATGCAAGCCCTTGCCTCTGCGATCAAAAATAGCAACTATATAGAAATGGCCAATTGCGGTCATTTGCCCAATCTTGAAGCCCCGGAAGAGTTTAACAAGTTGTTACTCCACTTTCTGTTAGAGATAAACGCATAAAAAAGGGGACTAAGTCCCCTTTTTTATGCGTTTCTATAAATAACTACCGCTCTGTGGTCCTTGGTTAAACAACAAATCGACCGCACTCAAATCGGGAATAAAACCTTGTTTTTCTTCAAAAACCTGGTAATACGGTTTCTGATCCGGCCAAGCATTTCCTTTTTTAGGGTGTACGCTATTGCGTAGATCAATTACATCATCAGCGGTATAATAGCTCCCCGTAAATTCAAGCGTACGCTTCAACTTAAAGCACTTTAAGAAAAGCTCAAGCTGCTCCATGTTGAAATCTAGCAAAAAGTTATGCTTTTGATTGTAGAATTTCACAAAATCATCCTCATAGTACTCAAAATAAGCCGAACTACGGTACGCTGCTTGTAAGCTCAACCAGTGCAGGCGTTGCCAATCGTGATCATAATTGATCCGTGTATCCTTAATCGGCCCATGCTCTTTCCGACCATGTAACACCGGTACGAAAAGCTCCAATACACCATTTGCCGTCGCAATGCGTGCACGTGTCCGATACGTTTGTTTCGGGTAATTCTCATGCTTCTCCACAAGCAGCGGCAACGCATGCTCTTTGATGGTATGAAAGTACGATATCGGTGGTAAATAAAATGCAGGCAAAAGCAACTTTGATTCCATGTAATTTGACTATTTTTGAACAAAAATAATTAAATTAGGCATATTAATACAATACTCGAGGAATTTGACCGTATCCATGAGACAAAAACTGATAGCTACTTTACTACATATCATATCGTTACTTCCTTTTTGGATTTTATATGGGATATCTGACCTCCTATTCGTGCTTTTGTTTTATGTGATAAAGTACCGCAAAGGAGTCGTTATGGAGAACCTCCGGAAAGCATTTCCCGAGAAAACGGAAGTGGAACGAAAACAAATAGCCAAACGCTTTTACCGTTTCTTCCCAGACTTGATCGTCGAGTCGATCAAGATGAAAAGTATTAAAGCCAGCACGGTTATCAAACGAATCGAACTGCTGAACCCAGAGGAGGTGTACAAACACTTTAAAAAAGGAAAAGGTGTAATTGGTGTTACCGCGCATTATGGCAATTGGGAATTAGGAATCCATCGTCTTTCCTTGATGACAGATTACCCTCGTCTGGTCATCTACAAGCCGCTGAACGACAAAAATTTCAACGAAGTATACAACGCGCTACGTAGTCGATTTGGCGCAACCATGGTTCCCATGAAGCAAATCCTACGTCATATGATCCGATTAAAGGGTACGCCTCACATCAGCATGTTTGTAGCCGATCAAACGCCTACTTATCAAGACTCTGATTATTTTATGGAATTCCTAAATCAGGACACCTTGGTATACACCGGAACAGAACGCATCGCTCGATTGACCAAGAACCCAATTGTTTATTGTCATATCGGGAGAAAGGCTAAAAGAGGCTACTATTATTGTAAATTCACTACATTAGTAGAAGCCCCTACCGAGTACGAGGAGCACGAAATCACCGCGCTACACAATAGATTTACGGAGCAGCGCATCAGAGAACAACCGGAATACTGGTTATGGTCACACAGACGTTGGAAAAGAAAGCGAAGAAAATGAGAGAAACACCCAAAGTCGCTGTTGTCATCTTAAATTGGAACGGTCGGTTTTTCTTAGAGAAATTCCTACCGTCAGTTTATAACAGCACGTATACTAATATAGATTTTATCCTAGGCGACAATGCGTCAACAGATGATTCTGTTGCCTTCGTAAAAGAGAATTTTCCATCCATACGCATCATCAGCAACAGTCAGAATTTGGGCTTTGCCGGTGGTTATAATGAAGTCCTAAAACAGGTGGATGCCAGCTACTACGTCCTACTCAATTCGGATGTAGAGGTCACACCTACCTGGATTGAACCCGTGATCGCTTACATGGAAGAAAACCCCGATATAGCAGCGGCACAACCTAAGATCCGCGCTTACCATGCAAAAAGCAACTTTGAGCACGCCGGTGCAGCGGGTGGGTATATCGATAAATTTGGTTATCCCTTCTGTCGGGGACGCCTGTTCAACGAGGTAGAAACAGATGAAGGGCAATACGACGATAATCGAGAAGTTTTCTGGGCTACGGGCGCGGCCTTGTTTATCCGTTCTGAGGCCTGGCATGCTGCGGGTGGATTTGACGCAGATTTCTTTGCGCATATGGAAGAGATTGACCTCTGTTGGCGACTGAAGCGCATGGGGCACCGTATAGGTTACGTCGGGCAGTCGACGGTCTTTCACGTTGGGGGCGGAACGCTAAATACGAGCAATCCCAAAAAGACCTACCTTAATTTTCGCAACAACTTGGTGATGGTTCAAAAGAACTATCCCTTCTTTAAGGCTACATGGATTATTTTTATCCGTTTGTGGTTAGACTTGGTCGCATTGCTTAAATTTTTGGCCGATCGAAAACCCAAAGACGCCTGGGCGATAAGTCGAGCACATCAATATTTCTTCTTAAATATTTTCAAAAACGCAAAAAAACGTAAGCGATACCCGGTCAAGGAGAACAAAACTGGTATATTCAAAAAGTCCATCGTATGGAATTTTTATGTGAATAAAATCCGAAAATTCTCGCAATTGGATGCAGAAAATTTCCAGTAAACAAAGCTGCATCGAATATTAGTTTTCTATCAGGTAATTTGAGCTTTCGGGAGTTTGCGGAAGTAAACAAAATGTTGGTTTTTAATTTAATTAAGGCCTTTTTATTTTGTAATTTCGCTCTCTATGTTACCAGATATTCAGGAAAAAATACAAAAACTTACACAGGAGCTCAACGCCTATAACTATCAATATTATGTCTTAGCGAACTCCGTTATTTCAGACTATGACTTTGATATCAAGCTAAAAGAGTTAGAGGCGCTAGAGCAACAATACCCTGAATATAAGGATCCCAATTCGCCCACACAAAAAGTAGGTGGCGATCTTACGCAGAAATTCAATACCGTTCAACATCGTTGGCCCATGCTTTCCTTGGGCAATACCTATAATGAACAAGAGCTACGTGATTTTGATGAACGTGTACGTAAGATCGTTGGCGACAACGTTCAATATGTCTGCGAGTTAAAGTTCGATGGTCTTTCGATATCGATTACCTATGAGAATGGAAAGCTCGTGCGTGCGGTCACGCGGGGCGATGGTACACAGGGCGATGATGTAACCAATAATGTGAAGACGATACGCAGTGTGCCACATCAGTTACATGCCTCCTCTTTTCCTGACCAGTTTGAAATTCGCGGTGAGATCTTCATGCACCATGCTGCTTTTGCACGTCTGAATAAGCAACGCGAGGAAGCTGGCGAACAAGTGTATGCTAATCCGCGTAACTTTGCTTCTGGAACGATTAAACTACAAGACCCTAAAGAAGTCGCTAAAAGACCTTTAGACTGCTTCCTCTATTTCTTATATGCCGAGAATAGAAACCGCTTGTTTGAAAGCCATTGGGATAGTTTAGCTGCCGTAAAGCGTTGGGGCTTCCAAATATCAGAGCACAGCAAATTGTGTAGCAGCATAGACGAAATTCTTGCTTTTATCGATTATTGGGATACAGCAAGGCATCAACTGAGCTACGATATCGATGGTATCGTAATCAAAGTTAATGATTACGCACAACAAGAGGAACTCGGCTTTACGGCCAAATCACCACGATGGGCGATTTCCTATAAATTTAAAGCCGAGCGTGTAGAAACGACGCTGGAGAGTGTGACCTATCAGGTGGGGCGTACCGGTGCGGTTACACCAGTAGCCAACCTAACCCCTGTCTTGCTGGCCGGAACCACCGTCAAACGTGCGTCTTTACATAATGCGAATGAAATAGCACGTCTAGATCTCCATGCCGGGGATACGGTATTTGTCGAAAAAGGAGGCGAAATTATCCCGAAGGTCATCGCGGTCAATCTAGAGAAACGCATCGAAGGAGCATCCCCTATTTTATATCCTACACACTGCCCGGAATGTAATACCGCCTTGGTCAGACAGGAAGGAGAAGCCGTACATTACTGTCCGAATGAAGATGGCTGCAGGCCACAAATAGTAGGTAAACTACAGCACTTTATTGGTCGCAAAATGATGGATATTCAAGGCATGGGCGACGAGACCATAGAAACGTTCTACGATTTAGGCTTATTACGTAAGATATCAGACATCTATACCCTGAAAGATCACCGTAGTGCGTTAACACAGATTGAACGTTTTGGCGAAAAATCGATCGAGAATATGCTAGCGGGCATCGAACAGTCATTAGAGAAACCTTTCGAGAAGGTTCTTTTTGGGTTGGGCATCCGTCATGTCGGCGAAACCATAGCCAAAAAACTGGCTGCGCATTTCAAGAATATCGATGCTATGGGTGAAGCTTCTCTCGAAGATATGGCTGCTGTTCCCGATATTGGTGGACGTATTGCGGAGAGTATACACGCTTACCTGCACAACCCCGAGCACCAGGAAGAAATTGCGCGTTTAAAAGCAGCGGGTCTACCATTTGCGATTATCGAAAAAGAGCAGGTTTTTGCGGGCGACAGCCTGACGGGAAAGACATTCTTGATCTCCGGTGTTTTTGCAGACTTTTCCCGCGAAGAATTGGCGGAACTCATAGAATCCCATGGTGGAAAGATGGTTTCCTCTATCTCCGCTAAGCTTAACTACCTGGTAGCAGGAGACAAAATGGGGCCTTCCAAATTAGCAAAAGCTGAAAAACTACAGGTACCCATTATCTCAGATAAAGAGGTTTTAGCGATGATTAATCAATCAAATTAAAATTATATAGTAAACAACACAAAACATGAATGAGCTTCGAGGAGCTGGTGTAGCTTTAATTACACCTTTTAACACAGACGGAACAGTGGATTTTGAATCTTTGGCAAAACTAATTGATTTTCAAATCAAAAAGGGCATGAATTACTTGGTTGTATTGGGTACAACAGGTGAGACTGCTACTTTAACGGCTGAAGAACGAAAGCGTATCTGGGCGTTTACCTCGGAGCACGTTGCTGGTAGAGTGCCTTTGGTGGCCGGTATAGGTGGTAACAACACCATGGAAATCGTTGCGCAAGTAAAAGCATTTGATATTCCAGGATACTGCGCCATTCTTTCGGTGTCGCCATACTACAATAAACCCACGCAAGAAGGTATCTACCAGCACTATAAAGCTGTTGCAGAAGCGAGTCCGCTTCCCCTTATCTTGTACAATGTACCGGGACGTACCGGTAGTAACATGTCGGCCGCAACAACGGTTCGTCTAGCGAAAGATTTCACCAATATTGTGGCAACGAAAGAGGCATCTGGTAGTTTTGCGCAATTCAGTGAAATTATGCGCGATAAACCGGCTGACTTTTTACTGATATCAGGTGATGATCCTGCCACCTTACCGATGATGGCTTTGGGTGCAGTAGGAATCATATCCGTGGTAGGCAACGCCTATCCCGCAGAAGTAGCGGAACTAACGCGCCTTTGTGCCACGAATGATTATGTCGCTGCACGTCCGCTTCACAACAGTTTACTACACATTACAGATTTATGTTTTGTTGAAGCAAACCCGTGTGGTATAAAATGTATCCTCCTAGAGAAAGGTATTATCGCGGCGGATGCGCTACGTTTACCGCTCCTCCCGGTTAGCGAAGCTACGCGTACAGCAATTCGTCAAGAAGTGGCACAGCTCAACTAAGGGCTATATATCTACGTATAACGGCTATGTTTGAATAAGCTAGTGATCTAACTTATTCAAACATAGCCGCTTTTTTTAGCCTTCGCAACCGTATGGCCTAAGATACTAACGCTCGTTTCCGATGTGCGAAAAGCTGCTTAACGCGTGCTAACTTATAAAAATCATATAACGCGATGATAAGCAATACAAAACAAGCGACATAAAAAGTGAAGTTATGGTAGTATACATAACAAATCCCACTCAATAAACCTCCCGCAAAATAAGCCCCCAGAATAGATAACAAGAGGTGAAACTTGTCCACTAGAGCTTTGTTTGATCGGTTCGCCTGTATCGTAAACATAGAAACTAAAATCGCTAAATCTGTGGTCAATCCTGTAAGGTGCGTCGTTTTGACCACCGAATTCGAGATACTTGCCGTTAATCCATTCTGTAGTCCCATCGCAAATAACAACGCTCCGACCAAAAACTCTGTTTCCTGTAAGCTGTCACCATAAAAGAAATCAAGATACAACCCCACGAAAAGTACACAGAGGAGTTCCAGTATGACAGGTATAGCATGCGATACATACTGCCCCATGCGACTTTTGCCGTGGATAATCAAGAGGTTGGATAAGAGACTTCCTGAAAAAAACAGAAGAATCCAAAGCAAGACAACAGCGGCCTGGTACCAGTTCCCTTTCGCTATTTCTTGCGGCAAAACGGCATAATACCCCGTAATATTCGAGGTAAACGCAAAAAATACACAAACTGAAATCACATTCACCATCCCCGCAGAGAATGCGGTAAGAGCGCCCAGCTTGATATTATCACTATTGGTCCTATGGTTGCTATACTTTCTTAGCATATTCTTCCCTATCTGCTATACGTTCCAAAACTATCTTAATAACACCCTTTACCTGAAGATCAAGGTTTAGATGCAACACCATGCTATTCTCGTCGATACGTTGTATCTGAAAACTTTCCAATGGCTTCCCATCGCGACGCAATTCCAGAATATGTCCCCTTCCTTTAATATACCACTCCATCTCATCGCGAATCACCC
This sequence comes from Sphingobacterium psychroaquaticum, assembly GCF_004421025.1. NCBI lineage: Bacteria > Pseudomonadati > Bacteroidota > Sphingobacteriia > Sphingobacteriales > Sphingobacteriaceae > Sphingobacterium > Sphingobacterium psychroaquaticum. The sequence continues at coordinate 2,529,847 of NZ_CP038029.1, forward strand.
CTCCATCTGGGTGTATCACCCGGTTACCATCAAACTTCCATACTCCATGATGAAACTCCTCCAATTCCTGCAATATTTCATCACGAAGTCCTTTGGACAACATAGCCACCGTCAAATTCTGATGGGGTGCATTATCTTTTTCCAAATGCCACTCTTTTTCCTGCCAAACCCCTTGAATCAAACGTTCCGGATTTTCAGCGTACATGATGATACCCACACTCACAAAAAGCAAGGAAGCAACCAAAAGATAGGTGAGCTTAATGAGCAGATCTCGGCTAATACGTAACATTCCATCCCTTTCTAAAAAACAAGTGGTCTACCTTATCTAACTCACCTTCATGCGTATTCACCGTGTCAATATGCACTAGTTTTTGGGTTTCTATCCTTATGTTCCGGTATATCGCACGCATAACTTCCTGGGTCTTATCCGTTTTCGAAAAAGTATATGCATAAGGCATAACCACCTCATCAATACGTCCCCCTTTCAGGTAATTTCGAATATACCGATCCTGTGAACCATAGATAACGTCAGCATATAGATCCACTAACTTGTGCTCAAACCGGGCGCGCAGAAGCTGGCACGCTTTAAGAAAGTCCGAGCTTTGGACCTTCGCCAGGTAATCATCTTTAGAAAATCCCAATAGCTCACTGATCGAGTCGCTGATTGACTGGCCACAAACCAGCACTACATCCACGGGCTCGTCCGCGCTTTGTGCGAGATAATCAAAAACAATCTGTAAAGAACCGACCGTGAAGTCTGTCGGTATAAGGACGCGTTTTGTCTTAGCCATAATCTTTTGTTCTCCTTCAAAAGTATAGCTGCGACATAGCAATGAAATTAAGCTGTCATTAGTTTTCCATTAGAGTTTGCAGCAGGTTATTAAACTGAGATTAAAAACATAATTTCAGATTAAAACTACATTAAAACATCTTTAATGTCGGAATTTCAATCCGTACCGTCGTTCCAGACCCCAGCTCTGAAGTAACCGTAATCTGCCCATCATGCATCAAGACAATATTCCGCGCAAGCGGTAACCCGATCCCATAGCCTGAATAATTAGTGGTATTCGATCCTCGAAAATAAGGGTCATAGATATGATCCAGTTCTTGCGCAGGTATCCCAATACCTTCATCCTTAATAAAAATCAAAACACTCCCCTCCACGGCCCCTAGCGCCACATATGCCATGTGATTAGGCGAGTACTTACAAGCATTGGAAATAAGGTTCGTAATAGCAAGCTGCAGCAAGGCTGCTGAACCATTCACCTTTAACCGGATACTATCATCGGGCAACATCGTAAAATCTGTCTTTACCCGAAAATGTTCATTGATGGCCTTTACCGTCAGGTCCGCATCCATTATAATCTGGTCGATCCGTACAGGTTTAAAATTTAAGCTATTGTTCTCATACCCGGTACGTGCCAATAGCAATAAGGCACTTGTCTTCTTCTCCAGGTTTTCGGCGGCATCGATAATCTTGGTCATCGCCTTTTGGTACTCCTCGATCGTGCGTTCCTTTGAAAGGGCCAGATCGGCAATACCAATAATAGAGGTTAGTGGTGTGTTTAACTCATGCGAAGCATTGCTAATAAAGTTCTTTTGTGTCTCAAACGACGTTTCTATCCGTCGTAACATCCGATTAAAAGTTCGTGAAAGCTTATTCAAGACACCATTATCCTTCGTTTCACTGAGACGTAAGTGTAAATTTTCGGAACCAATATTTTCAACTTCTTGAATAATAGCGTTGATTGGCTTCAGGAATGACCGTTTAACCAACAAGGAAACCACCACCACAAATAGGACACCCAGCACCAAACTGATAAAGAGCAGGTTTCGAAGATAGATCAAATGATGGGTGTAAAAATAGTTCTCAGCAGATACACCAATAATATATGTACTTCCCTCTTTTTGATACTTTTTAGTCGAAAAGAACGTATTCTTATCCTTAAAGTTCACCGGCCCCTCCTGGTCTACCTGCTTCCAGAGGTTCATATCAAAACCATCATTTTTGACAACACGCCCTTGCGCATCCAACGCTATAAAATAGTCTTGTTGGTTATCGAGGCTTTCCACGTAATTCAAGGATCGGTCATTGATTGCCTGATCGCCATTTAGGAAACGCTCAGCCGCAAGATTTCGACGTAGATCAAGACGTTTATAGAAATCTGAAAATGCAAAGTTGGTGACGGAGTAGAAAATAAAAATGGCAAAAGAAATAGTATAAACTATTAAAATTGCCATCAGCGAATAAAGGGTTTTGTTGTAGTTCCTCATCTAGACTTTAATCATCAATTTTTAGGACATATCCCATACCGATCACCGTATGTATAATCTTGGTGGTCGTTATGCGTTCTATTTTACGGCGCAGATAGTTAACATATACATCGACCACATTGGATCCGATATCGAAGTTTATCCCCCATATCTTATCCAGCAGCTCGTTTCGGCTAAATACTTTCTTCGGCATCTGTACAAAAAGCAATAACAGTTTGTACTCTGTGGATGTCAGGTTCAGCTCCTGCCCATCGCAGAATGCCACTTTTTTAAAATCATCAATCTCCAAAAACTTATACCCATAGCGCTTACCATCGTTATTGTTTTGCGTATACTTGGTAATCTCTTCCCGTCGCCGAATAAGCGTACGAATTCGCGCTTTCAACTCAATCAGTTTAAAAGGTTTGGAAAGGTAATCGTCCGCACCACTATCCAAGCCCAAAACCACATTCTCCGGGCTACCAAGCGCGGTCAACATCAGGATTGGTAAGTCTGTATACCCCATGGTTCGTAGATTCTTACAAATCTCGAGTCCGTTCACCTCCGGCAGCAAAACATCCAAAACCAGCAGGTCATAGCTATTCCCCTGCAATAAGAACAACAATTCACTGTACCGGCTGACGTGCGAAACCGTATAACCATCTTCTTCTAAACCTTGAATAACAAAGTCTGCCACATTTTTTTCATCTTCAACAAGAAGTATTTTTTTCGGCATGATTAGTTCCCTTTACGGTGTTGAAACATCCATTCATACATTTCATCGTTATGGAACAAACGCTCCACACTCCCATGTGTGCCCCCTGGTATGATGGTTAGCTTTACATTGGCATCGGGATTTGCCTTACGGATAGCATTATATATTTTCTTGGATTCGGAAGCGGGCACAGCACGATCCGCACTACCATGTTGTATCCATACCGGTACGGTAGAAAGATTTTCCGCATATTTCAACGTTCCACCACCACAGATAGCGACAGCGGCAGCGACACATTCGGGATGTTTACCAACGAAATCCATCGTGCCGTACCCGCCCATACTCATGCCACATACATACACCCGCTCTGGGTCTACATTGTAGTTTGCTAACGTATAATCCAGTACCTCCTTCACCTTATCCGGATCCCAACCATTATTGGTCTGTGGCGCCACAATAATAGACGAAGGAATATCTAAACCGCGGTTCTTTGCATACAGGACACCGTAGCGCTTAACTCTGTTCAAATCCTTTCCCGAAAGGCTTCTGCCATGCAGGAAAATGAGCAGCGGGCTCTTTATCTCTGCATTATAATTCTCGGTATCCACCAGAAAGTCATAAGTTGTCTTTCCTTTTACAGCATCCTGTTGCGCACAGACTGCCCCACCAAAGAGGAATAAAATAACCGTCAAATATTTTATCATAAACACAATGTCTTATAGCACGTTAAATTGTTTCAGATTGTTGATTTCTGGAATTATGCAAAGCTGTATTTGCCCAAAAAGCCAATTCCATAGCTAACGAAAATACAAATTCTCGTGAATTAACTTTTTTCCAGAAAAGTCTATGACTTTATTGTGACAATCCGTTTTTTTTCCTTATACTTGGATAAGAAGAGATAAAATTATGAGAACAAAACAATTAAGCGTCCTTATTGGCTGTGCAATCGCTATTATTACGATTACAGCGTTTACCACCACCAATCAACAACAGGGACCAAAACCGACAAATTTAAAGGTACTGCCTAAAAATATAAGTAACGAAGAGCTGGAAAAGACAATGAAAGCTTTTAATGTGGCACTAGGTGTTAAATGTGGCCATTGTCATGCGCCGAAGTCCAATGGTGAAAAGGGGCTTGATTTTGCTAGCGATAGTAAAAAAGAAAAAGAGATTGCCCGCGGCATGATGCGCATGACAAAAAAAATAAACAAACAATACTTTAAATACCGAAACGAAGAGGGCGCACTGAAACAGATCGACTGTGAAACCTGCCATAATGGTAAACCGGAAGCAAAAATCGTATTGCGCTAAAGAGCGTATAAAGTAAAGCTTCATGTCGCCTTTGGAGACATCGAAGAACTTTACAAAACCCACACCTATACAGGAGAACTACGGACTGGTAGTCCGTAGATTCGTCCTCCTGTCTGGTTCGGAATGACAAAAAAGCTTTTCCCTCCTCGCTGTACCGCTGCTTAAGAACCTTTGGCCGGACGGCTTCCAATTTAGCGATAACGCTAAAATCCCTTTAATTTCTCCCCGATGAATGTTATATTTATTCGATGAAATCAACAGTACACATCGAATATTGTCCAAAATGCGGATGGATGCTTCGTGCTGCCTACATGGCACAAGAGCTGCTCACTACATTTACCACAGATATACATGGCGTTACGTTGATTCCGAGTGAGGTTAGTGGTCGTTACCGCATATCCATCGATGAACAAGAGATATGGGACCGGAAACGGGAAGGAAGCTTTCCCGAGATCAAGGAGCTCAAGCAGCGCGTCCGCGATATTGTAGCTCCGGAAAAGGAACTTGGACACAGCGACAAAAAATAGCAGGGAAGATTTATGAAGATATTACATACGGCAGATTGGCATCTAGGGAAGCGACTTGATTATTTTTCGCGACTGGATGAACAACGCGCAGTACTGGAAGAAATCTGTACGATTGCAGACCTTCAGCAGGTAGATGCGGTATTGGTAGCGGGGGATCTTTTCGATACCTTTAACCCACCCGTAGAAGCGGTAGAGTTACTGTACAAAACCGTGCGCAAGTTGTCCAAAAATGGTACGCGCCCGGTAATTGCCATTGCTGGAAATCACGATAGCGCCGACCGAATAGACGCTCCTGACCCGTTGGCTCGGGAATGTGGCATTATCTTTATTGGATACCCACAAGCCGAAATCCCTCTCTTTCAGATTGAAGACGGTTTTGCTGTCACGAAGAGCGATAAAGGTTTTATCGAAATTACGCTACCGGCCTACAATTACCCGCTACGGGTTTTGCATACGCCCTTTGCCAACGAACTACGATTAAAACAGTTCTTAGGTTTAGCGAACAAAGAACAGGGCTTAAACGAGGCCTTACAACAAAATTGGAAGCAAATTGCCGACCGTTATTGCGATAAAGAAGGTGTGAATTTGCTGACAGCCCACTTGTATATGCTTAAGCGCGGTGGACAACAAGTTGAAGAGCCAGAAGGTGAAAAGCCCATCAAGGTGGGTAATGCAGATATCGTGTATTCGGACGGTATTCCGGATGCCATTCAGTATACTGCGCTAGGTCACCTGCATCGTTTTCAAGAAATGGGTGGTCACCGTTCGCCTGTTGTCTATGCCAGCAGCCCTTTGGCCTATTCTTTTTCAGAAGCTGGTCAGGAAAAATTTGTGGTGCTCGTAGATGCCAAGCCTGCACAACAAGTCAAGTACACCCCCATTCTATTAACGTCGGGGCGTCCTTTATGTCGCATGCGCTTTGAAGACCTTGATACGGCGGTAAGCTGGCTACAAGGAAACCCCAACACCTTAGTGGAACTCACTTTAGTAAGCGATGAATTCATAAGCTCCCAAGACCTCAAACGAATACATGAGTCACATGATGGAATAATTCACATTATACCTATTGTAAAACAACAACAAAACGACGCACAAACACGTACAAAAATAAATCTGGAACAGCAGGTAGACCAGCTCTTTAAGGATTATTTCACCTATCGATTGGGGCAAGCCCCGAATGCCGAGATTATGACGTTACTGCAAGAGGTTATGAACAGCACAAACGAAACGGAGGGCTAGCATGTTACCATTATATTTAAGCGTCGAAGGATTATACTCCTACCAGAAAAAGCAAGAAATCGATTTCACGCAACTGACCGAAGCCGGCTTATTCGGTATTTTTGGACATGTAGGCTCTGGAAAATCATCGATTCTGGAAGCAATCGGTTTTGTCTTGTACGGTGAGACAGAGCGCCTGAACAAACAGGAGAAACGCACTTATAATATGTTAAACCTCAAGTCGGACGCCGCCTGTATCGTCTTTGAGTTTCTTAATTTTGAAAACCGTAAGTTTCGCTTTGTCGCGCAATGGAAGCGAAAGAAGCGATTTGAGGAAACCAGTACCTTAGAGCGTTTTGCTTACGAATGGCAAGATACAGGTTGGTTGCCAATGGATTCTGCCGATGGCGGGCTCGTTACCAACCTGACCTATGCAAACTTCCGCCGTACCATCATTATTCCGCAAGGTCAGTTCAAAGAATTTCTAGAGCTAAAAGGGAAAGATCGATCGGATATGATGAAAGAGATCTTTAACCTAAATAGATTTGATCTGGGACCAAAAACGGCTCTTTTACAACGAGCCAACAACAGTAAGATCGAGCATGTCAAAGGCGCCCTTTCAGGCTTTGAGACTGTCAGCGCAGAGATACTGGCGCATAAGCTGGCTGATCTCAAAGACGCACAAGAGCTGCTGAGCACAACCAAAACAGCAACGTTAGCCCTAGAAGAGCAATGTGCCTGGCTCATTCAAGGCAAGCAGAACAGGACTGCTCTAGCGGCAAAAAAACAAGAATTAAATGTTCTGCATGGCGATAAGCCACGTATAGAACAATTAGATAAGGAACTGCGTACCTACGAAACCACCAATCAAGTATTTCGAGAGATCCTTAATGTAGCGCTCCGTCTCAACAAGGATAAGGAGCAGCTTACATATAAGATTGAACAGCTGTCCGTCAAAAAGAAAGACACCCTGGAGCGTCTCGAAGAAAAGGAACAACAGTGGCTCGCTATTGCCGAAGACTTCAATAAGCTCGAGATATTCCGCGCTGAGCTGGAAGACCTTAAGCTCCTGATCAGCAATGCTCAAAATCATGAGAAACTGACCATCCTCACCAAGCGCCTGAACGACGGAAAACCTTTCCTGGAAAAAGAACAGAACGTAGAGCATGAGCTCTCCGCACAAATAACCAGTAAAGAGGAAAATCTGGAAGAACTAAAGACAGCTAAGGTCGATACTGCAGAACTTTTAGCATTGGAAAACTGGTACCAAGCGAACGATAGCAACCAGGCACAGATTACCGATATCCAACAACGAATAGACAAATATCAAACAGATATAGAAGAGATTAAACAGATATTTGCGGACAAAAACTTCACCTCAGAAAATTGGGAAGAGCAGCTTGCCGAACAGGAGCGCACGCAAGAAGCTGCCCTAACCGAGCTACGCAAAACGGAGACACATCTAAAAGTACAACTGAAGTTGGCTGAGTTTGCAGACAACCTGCATGCGGGACACAGCTGCCCATTATGTGGCTCACTGGCGCACCCCGACCCTATGGTTGCCCACGGACTGGAAGAAAAAGAACAAGAGCTCGAGCAACAAAAGGCAGAGATCAAGCAGCGTATCCTCGCCTGGAAAGAAAACTCCACAGCCCTAAACCGCGCCGCAACGCGACTAAAGGATATGCTGACACAACAGCAACAATGGTCAGCAAGTCTTTTAGATGCCCAAAAGAAACAATCTTACCATTTGAATCAATTTCAATGGCGTGATTTTTCAGCAACGGATAAGTCTGCCTTCCTGCAATATAAAAACAAGAGCAAACTTGCCGAGGACAGTATCAAACAAGTGGAGCAAGAAATAAAGACGCTCCGCCAACAACTGACAGCGACCCAAGGTAAAGTCGAGAAATACAAAGTTTCCCTCAGCGAATTTGAGCAAGAGATTACTGTGCTCAACAGTTTGACGCATCAAAACATAGCGCAATTGCGTGCCTTGAAAGCGGCAGACTTCACCGAGAACAGTCCACAATCGTTAGCAGATCTGCAAGAAAAAACGGGTAGTAAGATTAAGTTCTTAGAACAGAGCCACCGAACACTCAGCGAGGAGCTGAATCTACTCAAAACAGCTTTAGCCACCGTTAATGCGGAGCGCGGTATTGCCAAAGAGCAATTTCAACAACTGGCGCAGCAGCATAACCAAAAGCAATCCGAAATATCCTCGCTCCTTGCGGAGCATGGATTTAACGATACCATGCAGGTACAACAGATCCTGCAAAAGAATCTAAACAGCGAGGCGATACGTCAAACAATTCAAGAGTTTGTCATGCAATTGCACCTTATCCAGAATAAAATAGCAGAACTGGAGCAATTGATTACAGACGACCAGTATAATGAGCAGGTTTTTGAAGAAAAAACGCAGTTATTACGACTGAAACAGCAAGAGCTAGAAATGCAAATCCGCTTGACGGGTGCACTGGAAAAAGAATGCGCTCACCTACAGGTAGAAGTTGCCAAAAAAGAAAAACTGGTAGAAGAGTACGAAAAGCTAAACGTCCGCAAGGCAAACCTCACCACCCTTGAAAACCTATTCCGTGGTTCGGGTTTTGTCAATTATGTATCCAGTATACATCTACAGCGTTTGTGCGAAATTGCCAATATCCGTTTTCGTCGCTTAACAAAAAACAGCTTAAGCCTTACTGTCAACGAATCCAATGAATTTGAAGTTATAGATTATCTGAACAACGGTTACCAACGATCTGTCAAGACCTTATCTGGCGGACAAAGCTTTCAAGCATCCCTTTGCTTGGCCCTAGCTTTGGCGGAAAACATACAAGCCTTAAATAGAGCCGATCGTAACTTTTTCTTCATCGACGAAGGTTTTGGTACCCAAGATATAGAAAGCATTAACGCCGTATTTGAAACCCTCCAATACCTACATCGCGAAAATCGTATTGTCGGTATTATCTCCCACGTCGAAGAACTAAAAGAACGCATCCCACGTTCTATTACGGTAACCAACGACACAGAACACGGCAGTCAGATTAAATATAACTAATACGAAAATGGGGATGATCTTTTAGAAAACATTCCCTATTTTCGCTACAAATAAACTCCAGAAATAATGAACGTCTACGAACTAATCTCCATAGGTCTTTATATGTTACTGATGATTCTCATCGGTGTTTATTCCTATCGAAAATCAACGAGTAACTCTGATGAATTCCTGATTGGAGGCCGTAAGATGGGCGCTGCCGTGACCGCACTCTCCGCTGGCGCTGCCGATATGAGTGGCTGGCTCTTAATGGGTCTACCTGGCGCTATGTATATTTCTGGTTTATCTGCGTCGTGGATTGCGATCGGGTTGACAATCGGTGCTTTTCTAAACTATATCTTGGTCGCCCCACGTTTGCGGGCCTATACCGAGGTAGCAAGTAACTCTATTACCATACCTGTCTTTTTAGAAAACAGATTTAAAGACAAGTCTCAGGTTTTAAAGATTACTTCTAGTCTTTTTATCTTAATTTTCTTTACGCTGTACACCTCTGCAGGTATGGTCTCTGGCGGACGTTTATTTGAATCTGCCTTTGGTATCGATTACCATACCGGCCTTTTGGCAACCAGCTTTGTTGTTGTACTCTACACCTTCCTAGGCGGTTTCCTTGCCGTTAGCTTAACGGATTTCGTACAAGGTACCATTATGGTCCTGGCGCTCGTTATCGTGCCTATAGTACTCTTTACCCAATTAGGCGGCGTAGCACTGACTTTCGAAATTATTGCCACTAAAGATCCTATCTACCTGCAACTCTTTCAGGGTACGACTGCCATCAGTATCATTTCCTTGCTGGCTTGGGGATTAGGTTACTTTGGTCAACCGCATATTTTGGTTCGATTTATGGCGATCGACAAGATCAGTGACCTGACCAAAGCGCGTCGTATCGGTATTACCTGGATGATCTTCACTGTTGGAGGCGCCCTATTGGTTGGTTTAGTCGGTATCGCTTACCTCTATCAATTTGACCCCGAACGCATGCAGTTGTTCGACGGATCAAAAGAACATGCGGAAACGATCTTTATACACTTATCACGGATCCTGTTTCATCCCTTGATTGGTGGCTTCTTACTTTCCGCTATCTTAGCGGCTGTGATGAGTACGATATCGTCTCAATTGCTTGTTACCTCCAGCTCGTTGACAGAAGATATCTACCGCGCCTTTATCAATAAGAATGCATCGGGTAAAAATTTACTGATGATGAGTCGCCTTTCCGTACTCATCGTGGCTGCCATAGCCTACATTTTATCCATCTCCCCGCAAGACAGCATCTTGAACTTGGTGGGAAACGCTTGGGCGGGATTCGGTGCAGCCTTCGGTCCGGTAATTTTACTTAGCCTATTGTGGCGCAAATCCACCAAATGGGGCACCCTATCGGGGATGCTAATTGGTGGTGTCACGGTCTTGTTGTGGGTATATGTACCGCACGACTATAAGGAGGTATATGAAATTATTCCAGGCTTTGTATTGGCTTTACTCACGAATATCCTGGTCTCCTTGCTTACACAACAAACCGACCCTACCATCGATGCAGAATTCGATGAAGTGGATCGCTTGGTACAAAAGGGTTAATTTGAGCAATTACTCGTAGCTTTGTAACCATGCAAAAGAAATATGCCATCATCGTTGCCGGCGGCACGGGAAGCCGAATGGGAAACAACCTTCCGAAACAGTTTCAGCTGCTTGCGGAACGCCCTATATTGATGCATACCTTAGCAAAATTTTCTGATAGTGCAGATGCTCCTGAGTTAATCGTTGTACTTAACAGTAGCATGATAAACTACTGGTATGATGAATGTAAGAAATATTCATTTACAGTAAAACATCACATTGTGGAGGGGGGCGAAACACGTTTCCAAAGTGTTCAGAATGGGGTTAACTATATCGCAGAAATGGAGCCGGCCGCTGATAGCCTGGTTGCCATCCACGATGCCGCACGCCCCTTGATTTCATCGGAATTAATAGATGAAGCCTACACAAAGACAGCAGTTTTAGGAGCTACAGTCGTTGCGCTTGCCAGCACAAATTCGGTACGTTACGGCACCGAAGCATCCAATAAAGCCGTCGACCGTTCGCAAGTGTGGATCGTCCAAACACCACAAACATTTCGGTGGTCCATCCTGTCAGAAGCATTCACGCAAGAAGAGCAACCGTTTTTTACCGATGACGCGAGCGTTGTCGAGCAGCTGGATATCCCTATCCATATTGTTCCCGGCGAACAACAGAACATCAAGATTACCTACCCCGAAGATCTAAAGATCGCTGAGATGTTGATCGCTCGAGAGTGAGGAAGAGGTGAAGGTGTAAAGAAGTAAAGGGGGTTAAGACGGTAAAGCAGTAAAGATCTACCAACTACCAACTACCAACTACCAACTAAAATCACCAACAAAGCCTTGTGGCTCTGCAAACTACAATCTAGGAACTACAATCTACCAACTAAACAAAAAAAAGGGATCCAAGCCTTGCCTGAATCCCTACCAACCATTTTACGTTGGTGACTAACCAGAATTATTACAAAAAGTATCTTTTTACGGAACGAGCACTGCACGTCCTTTTATTTTTCCTTTAGCAAGCTTATCATACACCTCCACGGCTTGTTCCATCGGGTATTTCTCGATATCAATTTTGATTTTCCCCTGACGCGCCAAAGCGATGACTTCTAGGAGTTCTGTTCGTGCGCCCCAATACGGTGTACTGATTCGCGTACCGTATGGCACAGCGGCAGCATGGAAATCCAGGTGTCCACCACCTAAACCGACAATCGTCAGGTCACCATCTAAGCCAACCACTTGTTGACCAATAGTTACCGTTGGACCAACGCCAACAAAATCGAGCACTACAGCAGCCTTCTTTATGCCTGTGATTGCTTTGATTTGACTTACGACATCTTTATCCGTCGTATTAACCACATAATCCGCCCCATGTTTCTTGGCTAAATCTAATTTATCACTCGATATATCGCCAGCAATAATTGTTGCTGCTGTAGTGGCCTTAAGAATTTGTAAAGCAACATGCCCCAAACCACCGATTCCGAACACCACCACAAATGCATCTGAAGTCAGTTTATCTTTGGAGCGACGAATCGCAGCATACGGAGTTAAAGCGGCATCAGTTAGCGGAGCCGCGATGACAGGATCTAGATCGCCAATGGGCGCCAATAACCTCGACGAAGGAACCAACATATATTCTGCCATTCCACCGTCAAGCCCTAACCCACCGCCAAACGCGTTTTCACTTTGGTGATCGCAATAATTTTCTCTCGACTCCTGACAAGGCTTGCAATGACCACATCCCCACGGACCATAGACCAACACAGCCTCCCCTTTCTTTAAGCCCTTAACGCCATCTCCCATCGCTTCAATCCATCCCGCGTTTTCATGCCCCAACGTAAAGGTTGCCGGATTCGGCCCTAAAATACCATCGTGAATAATATGTAAATCAGAATGACAAACACCCGCACCACCAATTCTTAGAAGAACCTCGTCTCCTTTTGGTGTTGGTTTTTCGACTTCTTCAATGCGTACATCATTTGTACCGTGGAATCTTACTGCTTTCATTTTAAATCGTTTTTAATTAACTACCTCAACTATTATAATAACGTCTATCCGACGAAAAACAGTATAAATTACCGTTAAAGGCAGTAATTATTTCTAGTAGCAACTAAACTAAAAACAGAAGAAAAGAGGAATTGTTTTCTTTAAAAGAAATAAAATAAAAATTCAAGATAAAAACACTTACAAATCGAGCACAAGCTGATCATAAGCGACATAAATCCCTTCGGGTAAGGATTCTTCGATTTCGGTATGTGTTCCAAAGCGATGGCTGATATGCGTCAAATAGGTACGCTTAGCTTTCACTTCCCCCGCAAAAGCAATAGCTTCATCACGTGTAAAATGTGAAATATGCGGTTCATGTTGTAAGGCATTCACCACCAGCACCTCCACGCCTTCCAATAAAGCCATCGTCTCCGCAGATACGGTCTTAGCATCGGTAATATAAGCGAATGTACCGATCCGGAACCCCATTACCTGCATCCGGTAATGCAACACCTCAAACGGCATGATTTCCTGATTTCCAATAACAAAAGAAACACCAGGTTCAATCTCCCTTAGCTCTAATTGTGGCACTCCAGGATACTTAAAAAGGGTAAAGGCATAATAAAACTCTCGCTTCAAGGCATCATGTGTTTCTGGTGTACCATAAATAGGAATCACCTCCTTTTGCACATAATTAAAGGCACGCACATCATCCAAGCCAGCGATATGATCTTTGTGAGAATGGGTCATCAATACAGCATCCAGGTGCTTTACACCGGCACGTAACATCTGGTACCGAAAATCAGGTCCCGTATCCACCACAAGGACAGTGTCATCAAACTCGATCAACACCGAAGTGCGCAACCGTTTATCGCGGGAATCCGTCGACGTACATACGTGACAAGAGCAAGCAATAACCGGAACCCCTTGCGAAGTACCTGTACCTAAAAAAGTAACCTTCAAAACTATTCCTCTAATTTTTTAACAACCTTGTAGAACTCTCGTTTTTTATCATCCAGCAAGCTTAGATCAATCTCCATTTCTTGCAACAGCTGAATCAGGGAATGTATCCGGACCTCTAAGGTCGAAAACTTATTCACCATAATCACCTTTGTATTCTGTATCAAACAAGCACCCGTCCGAAATGATCCTTTCTCATAGCGTAGCTTATAGCCCAGATCATTAAATATATCCTCCAGCTTGCCTAAATTATATTGCGTAAATGAAATCACGTTTCTTATTTTTTGAACAAAATATAAAACTTTACACGATTATAAAAATCCTGTCTATTTATCTTTTCAACACTATTTTTTCCCATGCATTGGTTAAGAACCCCGTACCGTAGGCAATCAATTGTGTATAAGCAGCTACGACAGCTAATAGCGCCACATCAAGGCGTTTCGTAGTTGTCCATGCGTGCAAGAACAAGCCCATCGTATACAAGGTCAAAAATAACCCACCCATGGAAGCCAAGCTGTTCACAACGATGCATGCACCATGCGTAGCCACGTTAATTAAAACAAGCAGCAAGAGCCCGACCAATCCGAGCACAAAAACAGCGGGCAGGGCATGCACGGGCTTCAGCTCCTTTGGAAATAATTTAAAGATATCAATCCGTCCTTTTCCAAACGCATTCGTTTGCTTGTAGAATTGTTGAAAATTAGCCCTTCGTTTATGATATACAAACGCTTCAGGAATTAGACCAACCCGAAAGCCTGATTCAATAATCCGAATACTAAATTCAATATCCTCCGATCGTCTAGAAAGCTTAAATCCTTTCGTCTGTTCATACACGGCACGTGATATCCCCATATTAAAGCTTCGCGGATGAAACTGTCCGACATGTTTCTTATTTCCTCGGATACCGCCTGTGGTGAACGGGCTCGTCATAGAATACGAAATAGCCTTTTGAATCGGCGTAAAAGATTCATGCGCCGCATCCGGCCCGCCGAATGCATCCCAGTTATCACGCTTAAGCCCATTGACCACCTGAAGTAAATAATCTTCCGGCACCAAAATATCGGAATCAAATACGATGAAGAAATCTCCCTTAGCACGCGCAAAACCATAATTGCGGGCAAAGCCTTGCCCTTCATTCGGTTTTACATAATAATGCACATCCAACCGATCCTGATAGCTCTTTACGATATCTGCAGCGGGCGCCGTGGATCCATCTTCCACGATAATAACCTCAAAATCAGTATACACCTGCAGCGTCAAAGAATCCAACAATTCTTTAATCTCCTGCGGTCTATTATAAAGCGGAATGATTATAGAAAAGAACATCTATATCACTTTGGCTATATGGTACTTATTTCTATCCGCTGAATTCCGGGATACCAACTCGGCAATAAAACCTGTCAGGAACAGTTGCGTACCAATTAAGATCGCCACCAAAGAAAGGTAGAATAACGGTTGATCGGTCACATTACGATATGGCGTACCATTGGCAATGCTCATCAATTTTTCAACGATCAGAAATAAGGTAATGAAGAAACCGATGACAAAGCTTATCGAGCCGATCGCCCCAAAGAAGTGCATCGGACGCTTACCAAATTTACCAACAAAAAAGATCGACATTAAGTCCAAGAACCCCTTTACAAAGCGGCCGGCACCGAATTTCGTCGTTCCGTACTTACGCGGATAATGCTGCACAATTTGCTCTTGGATATTCGTAAATCCGGCCCATTTGGCCAACACAGGGATATAACGGTGCATTTCACCATATACCTCAATACTCTTCACAACATCCTTCTTATATGCCTTCAGTCCACAGTTGAAATCATGTAGGTTATGAATACCGGACATACTGCGTGTTGCCGCATTAAACAATTTAGTTGGGATCGTTTTCGTCAACGGATCATAACGCTTCTGTTTCCAGCCCGACACCAAGTCTGCCCCTTTGTTCATCACCCGATCATATAATTCCGGAATTTCATCCGGGCTATCCTGTAGATCGGCATCCATGGTAATCACGACATCTCCCTCAGCGATATTAAAGCCCACATTCAATGCCGCAGATTTACCGTAATTACGTCTGAATTTAACGGCGCTAATCTGTTCGTGTTGTGTTTTGAGCTTTTCGATAACCGACCAAGAAGTATCCGTACTTCCGTCGTCAACCAACACAATCTCATATGAAAAATTATGCTGATTCATCACACGGCGAATCCAATCTGTTAATTCTGGTAAAGACTCCTCTTCATTGTATAAAGGAATGACAACCGATATATCCATATATAGTATTAAAAAACAAGATTGTCACTGGTAGGTATTGCATCACCTCCATTTCGGAAGATCCACCACCCCGTGACAATCCTATCCACATTATTTATCTGTATTAAATATTTTCTTGCTCTATCGAGGTCGTCCCATCGACATTACGCTTCACTTTTAAGAAAGCAGGCTTTTCACGTTTCAAAATTGCAGCTAATATCAGTGCAAAAACGAAATACATGATCAAATTTACGCCTAATCCCTTTAGGGTTTGTCCCACAGAAAATGTACGTAATTCATCTCTTGTTTTCTCGAGGTCCGCTACTTGTTTATCGATCAGGTCCTCTCCCGCTCCCATGCTTTCCATTGTTTCGATCGTCAGGTTGATCGTCTTATCAAAAACCACTTGCTGTGGTTCAGGAACGATCACATTAAATACTGCAGAACCGATACTGGAGATGATAACAGCAATAGCAAGCATCGTAAAGATTCCTTTAAGCGCCTGACTGAAAGTCCAGAAGCCACCAGCTACCGTACGCAGTAGCACCGAAAAATATGCTGTTAACGCAATCATAACAACCAAACTGGTACCACCGGCAATCATCGAGATCATTTTAAAATCCGAACTGCTTACAAGCAGGTACATCGATACAATGCTCACCACAAGGGAAATAATCCCTAAATAAACACCATACTTAATACCTTCTTTTTTAACAGCTTCTGCTGCGAACTCCTCGTTAAAATCCTGATTCATAAATTAGTTATTTATTAAAGTTTACAATAATTTGGTATGTAGCTAAATCTAAAGCACGGTTTTGCGATGCTTTTACAAATTCATCAAACTGTGCGTCTGTAGGTTTTTGCTCATTAAAGAAACTCATAACCGGGTAAAACAACTCCTTCATATCATCATTAAAAGACAGACTCTCCGCCACCTTACTAATTTCCGGATATGTGCTGTCTACCAATATCTGGTTAGCGATAACCGTTTCATAAATATTATACTCGTCTTGGAACTCATCCTCTTCAACCAGCAAAAATTCCTTCAAGTAATCATCCAATGACGGTTCGATTTCATCATCAGCGCACTCTCGAAGATACAAAAAGATATTTAACAATTCGGTACCGCGATCGATCGTATCCTCCTCAATAGCTTCCCACTCTGGAGAATCGAGGTAATCCCCTTCCAACTTCTGCACATCTTCAGCAAAGAAGTTAATCATTAACAAATCAAAGTATATTTCGCGTAGTTCCTCAAATTGCTGGTGATCGTCAAACACCGCGTCAAGAGCTGCTACTTTATCGACAAAAGGTTTATCCAACTCGAAAGCTTTCGCTAATTCGGTAGAGAATGCCGCGCCATCAATTTGCTCTGTTTTGGCATAAGCCTGAATTCCTGCATTAAATGCTAACTTTACTTTACCTTCCATAACTTATTTATTTTCTATCAGTTGATTATTATTGACAACAGCGAGAACCTTTCCCGTCAGCTCTTGACCCATCACTGGGCTGTTGGCAGATTTTGATTTATTTGAAGCCGCATTGAACACCCACTTCTCCGTCGTACTGAACACCACTAGATTAGCTGGTTCACCGACTGTTAGTGTAGGCACCTCACGTTTTAGTACAGCACGCGGACCAATAACAAGCTTCGACACAATCTCTTCGTCCGTTAACCCCGCACGCAGCAAGAAAGGTAATACGGTCTGAAAACCGATAATACCATCTTTCGCTATATGGAATTCCACATCTTTAAACTCGATTTCCTGAGGGGTATGTTGCGATACCACCGCATCGATCGTTCCATCACGTAGCCCTTTCAACAACGCTTTTACATCCTTTTTAGTACGCAACGGAGGATTTACTTTATAGTTGCTATCAAAGGTGACCACCTCATCGTCCGTGAACACTAAATTATGTGCTGCCACATCACAGGTAACCTGGATACCTTTTGCTTTCGCCTTTTTGATAAGCTCCAGAGATTCAGTAGTTGAAATAGTTGTGAAGTGAATAGGCGCTTCATTATACTCGGCTAAGAAAAGATCCCGCGACACCATTAATGATTCTGCAAGATTCGGTTTCCCTTTCATACCCAGGTATGTGCTCATCACCCCTTCATTCATCTGATTTCCGCCCGCAATAGATTCATCCTCCGCAAAAGAGATAATCAACCCATCAAAACCTTTCGCATACAGCAAGGCACGTCCCATTAATCCCGCTTGTTGTACACTGTGGTTACCATCACAAAAAGCAACCGCGCCTACCGTTTTCATATCATACAGCTCAGCCAGCTCTTTACCTTCACGTTTCTTACTCACCGAACCCACTGGGTATACATTAACTAGATTCCCTTTCGCCGCATTCACCACCAATGCCACTTCCGAACGGCTTTGTAGTGCCGGATTGGTGTTTGGATGAATAGCAACCTCCGTAAAGCCACCCGCTGCTGCCGCGCGCGTTCCAGTAGAGATATCCTCCTTAGTTTCCAAACCAGGCTCGCCAAAGTTACTGTTCAAATCAAAGAAACCTGCCGAAACAACAGCGTTCTTTGCATCGACCACCTGAACGTCCTTACCTTTCGGGGTGATGCTTTTAGCGATCTCACGGATACTGCCGTTCTCAATCAGCATGTCAACAATTTGTCCATCATGTTGATGCCCTGGCAAAACCAGTTTGGCCGCAGAAATCAATATATCACTCATGTATATTATATAAATATTTTAAAAACAATGAATTACAATCTATTATACCCTTATCAAGGAAGTTAAAATGATAAGATGGAGCTGTGTTATTACGAAACAGGTTCTGCTTTTTTTCTAGCGAAAAATCAATACTATATTGAACACAAGCAACCAATTTGGAGAACTGTCTCATTAAAGTACAAATTTAGAAAAATTTACCTTTTCTCACAAGTGTTTAATTTAGATTAAACCGCTACTCGCCCCACTTAAAGCTATCGACGTGGATATCACAAAGAGAAAGCACCCGATCCACCACCGTAGCCGCTAAATCCTCAAAGCTTTGGGGTAGACTGTAGAAGGACGGACTGGCCGGACAGATGATCCCTCCTGCTTGTGTTACCAATTGCATATTATTAATATGAATGGTACTTAACGGTGTTTCGCGCGTCACCATAATCAGCTTGCGCCTTTCTTTCAAGATCACATCGGCCGCACGTGTCGTTAAGTCAGAAGAAACCCCATGGGCAATTCGTGCCAGTGTTCCCATCGAAGCAGGCACCACGATCATCGCTTCATAATTAGCCGATCCCGATGCGAAAGGTGCCATAAAATCATTCTTGGAGTAAAAAGTAAAGGGATAATCTTTATACGATTCGTTCTGCAGTTCGAATTTCCACACATCTTTAGCATTGTCAGACATCACGACCGCAACATCCTGAACCTGGTCGGAAAGAAGCATTAACTTATCCAACAACACCTTTGCATATATCGATCCGCTAGCACCCGTAACGGAAACTACGATTTTCTTTTTCTTCTGTACCATATTATACAGGCAAAGCTACTAAAACAGGGCCGAATTAAGGTGTAAAAAAAATAAGGGCCGAATAGAATATCCGACCCTACATCTACCTATGAAAAACATGCCCTTGGGGAGGGCATAACAAAAATAACTTAATTATTAGGATAACCAAATTCTTTTAAGATATTTTTAATTCTTTGTAGTCTATAAACTACACTTATGTCGAAGAAAAATGACATCGTCTATATAAAAAAAAGAATACTGCTATTGAAAATCAAGCGCTTAACTTGTCCACAAATCAAATATTATTAACAATAATAAAAGTTACCGTATTTTTTTATTTAATTCGTGACAAAGATTATGCTGATGAGCTTACTTAAGTTAGAAGAATACATAGAAACGGGAAATCATCATGACCTAGAGATATTATTGGTTAATGCACCCGAGTTATTACGGGAAAAGACAAGCCATGATATTTCGCCGCTACTGCTCGCTTGTTATTACCACAAAGAGCAAGTCATAAAGACCATCCTAAACCACCTGACGACTATTACCGTGCACGAAGCATGCGCGATTGGACTGACGCAACAGGTTGAACTTATGGTACAACAAAAGCCAGACGTAATCGATGAACTATCATCGCACGGTTTTACCCCGCTTGGAATCGCTACCCATTTTGGACAGGAACAGGTGGTTCGTCTTCTTTTGGCGAAACATGCGGATCCAAACATATCTTCACAAAACGGTTACCATGTTTATCCACTCCATACGGCCATTACCGGTAAGTTTGATACCATCAGTAAAATGCTCGTAGAAGGCGGAGCCGCTGTCAATGTAGTACAAAGCTCTCGTATTACACCTTTGCACCTTGCTGCACAACAAGGAAATATCGAAATGATTATTTTACTGTTGGAGAATGGCGCCGATATCAGCATCAAGACCGACACCGGACTTTATGCAAGTGATCTGGCACAAGAAAAAGGATTTAAAGAGATTGCCGAAATCTTAAAGGTCGTTTAGCGCCTAAATAAAGAAGTCCCGATAGCACAGCGCAAACATTGTTTGTGCGTGCAATAGTGCTGATATACCTGCAATGCCGCTTGCGAATCGGCGGCATTGTGTATGGGTACACCTAGTGCATCAAATGAAGTAGTCACCTTATTTTTCTCTGCCGGCAAATGTGTAAGCCAACCCAATGCTTTGAGACGAAGCGCCTCCTCCCCAACTAGAAGGGCGTAGCTATACATTACCGGAATAAAAGCATTTATAAGAATGTGCGAGGCAAAAGTCTCCGTTAAACCTACGCGATGTACCTTTGTCTCCTTCGCAAATAGAAAATGACTTTGCCAATAAAGATTTACCTTTATTTTTTCGAATAACGAAAATATGTCCTTAGGCTGTTCCGCCGATTTAATCCGTTGAAACCAATATGGAGTTTCTCCATACAGTGCCGCCAGTTGGGCCATACGGATCGTTGGAAAATTAAAAGGACGCATCCGGAGGAACTTCCACTGGAAATGATCGTTATCCGTTAGGTTGTGTAACACCTGCAAATACCCATACTCACGCTGTAACGACAGCAGGTAGCTATCATCCTTAGCCCCTCTCAGCATACCCGCCATTCCAAAAAAGTAAGCTTCCAATTTCAGGGGTTCCTGGTGGTATCGTTTCACCAAGTTAAAATTGAGGGCTCGTCCAAAATCAAAAAAGGTATCCGCATTGACCTTCATCCCAAAAGCCCGACATACCATAACAAACAACACCCGTTCCCAATCGCCCTGCATCTCCTTGCTTAACGTTTGAATATCGGCCGCCCTTGTTTCGAGGCGCTCCGAGAGTGCGCGATCCAACATCTGTATCTGATAAGGCATTTCTACCGCAGGAAGATGCCGCGCACAGGGAATCCAATCGAACCCTTTCATGATATCGGCATACGTATCCAGTAAACGACCATCCACATGTTCCTGTAGGACAAGCGTTGGAATAATCGTACCATCCGCCCGAGTAACGGGCATCGGGTTTTTATACACGACATGCAAGATCACGTTATTATAGGCCGAATCCTGATCATGCTGATGACGACGCCAATCTGCGCCGTCCACATGAATTTCAACATGCCCATGCCAATCATAATCATCGATCAGGATATGGCTATGCATAAAATCGGGCCCTGCATTTCTGTTATGCCAACCGGTATGTAATATTTTGATTTTTTCGCCTGTCTGGCTACGTAATTCGAATTGGTTAAAAAGCCTTAATTGCCAGACGAAGTGTAACAACTCTTCTGCAATCATGCTTAAAGATACGAAAAACGTGGCGCCCCTACAACAGCCCTACACTTGCTCCTCCATCCAACGGGATGGCTGCACCGTTTAAAAATGCCGCATAATCGGACGCTAAAAAAGCAACCAAATAGCCGTACTCCATCGGATCTCCGAGTCTTTTTACCGGTATCTTAGCAATACGCTCTGCTTTCACCGCATCAAAAGAAACACCGCCCTGTTCTGCCTGCATCTCCATCAAACTGTTCAACCGATCGGTATCAAAAAAGCCGGTAAGCACCGCATTTACGGTAATCCCATCCGGCGCCAGCTCTGTAGAAAGCGATTTTGCCCAGCTCAGGAGCGCTGTACGCATGGTGTTGGAAAGAATCAACATGGGGCTAGGCTCTTTCACCGTCATGGACGATACATTGATAATCCGTCCCCACCCCTGCTGCCGCATATGCGGAATCGCCAACCCTGTGGTCCATACCGCATTCTGGAAAAGCAAGTCGAATGCTTGCTGATAGTCGCTTCCCCCCTTGCTAAGCACACCACCGGCCTTCGGTCCCTGCGTATTATTGATTAAGATATCTATATCGTTATGCGAAAAGAAATCTTCAACCGTAGCCTTATAGCCCGCAGGATCTGCAAAGTCCGTCACCACGTACTGATGCTGCTGCCCCAATGTGGTATCCAACTTAAACAATGTATCCTTCAACTTTTCCTCATTACGCGCCATCAGCGTCACATCCGCGCCACACGCCGCCAAAACCAAGGCTATCGCTTTTCCGATCCCGGAGCTACTCCCCCCAACTAATGCCTTTTTACCTTTTAATGAAATATCCATCATACTATCTTTATTGCGCTATTAAAACCGGAATTTTAACAGCATGTCTTAATTTATTAACTGTTTCTCCAAATACAATATCCTTCCATCCCTTATGCCCATGACTCCCCACAATCAAGAGATCCGCCTGATATTTATGGCATAAATCTTTGATCGCTTTCACCCGATTATTGTAGCCCAGCTCATAACTCACCTCATATCCTCTTGCTACAAAATAGTCCGCATACTGCTTCAATTGCGCCATATCTCCACGTGTCTCGTAATCATCACTTTGATGCCCGATATATTTCACCGCGGCGCTCTCTACAATATGGGTCAGCACCAACTTACTTCGTTGCGCAGGAAGACGCAGCGCTTGGCTGACCACCTTTTCATCAGACCGCGAGAAATCCAGCGCCAGTACCACCGTATTAAATGCCGGTGCTTCATAAAAAACCAAATCTTCAAAAGCCCGGTGCACATCCGCTTTCACAGCCCTTCGTTTCAGGAGCCACGGATAAATCAACGTCATGACCAACAAAACCAGGAGCCCAAAGGCTCCGGCTAAAATAAGGCCATCCAACAGGACACTGGGCGAACTTTTCAACCACCCTTTAGCCTCTTCGTATACCAATTTAAAATTCAACACCGCAATAATTGCAGCAATGAGCCAACTGATTGATTTCTTGAAAAAGCCAATCGCAAATTCGCCCATCTTTTCTTTATCACTTACAAAGTGAATCAAGGGGATAACGGCAAAAGCAAGCTGCATACTCAGTAACACCTGCGAGAAGATAAGCATCTGTCCCACCTCCTTATCGCCATAGATCAGAATCACGATCACCGCCGGGATAATCGCCAGCAAGCGGGTGATCAAGCGTCGGAGCAGCGGACTGATCCGCAAACGGAGGTAACCTTCCATCACAATCTGTCCGGCAAGCGTTCCCGTAATCGTGGAGCTTTGTCCGGCCAAGATCAAAGCAATGGCAAACAATTTAGGAGCCCAAGCGGATCCCAAGGTGGTTCCCAACAGGTGGTACGCATCTTGCAGTTCGGCCACATCGTGCATTCCCCGTTTATGAAAAACCGCCGCCGCCAAAATAAGGATTGCCGCATTGACAAAGAAAGCCAGATTCAATGCGATGGCACTATCAAAGAAATTATACTTCAAGGCTTTTCGGATCGACGGAGAATCCTTATTAATCTTACGGGTTTGCACCAAGGCAGAGTGGAGATACAAATTGTGCGGCATCACCGTCGCACCAATAATACCGATAGCGATATAAAGCGCGGCATTATTGGGCAGTGAAGGAATAAAACCTTTCGCCACTTCGCCCAGGTCGGGTTGTGCAAAAAACATCTCTACCAAGAAACACAGGCCAATAACGGTAACCGTCCCAACAATAAAAAGCTCCAACTTACGCATCCCCAACCGTTGCAGGTACAACAAGAGAAACGTATCCACAAAGCTGATCAGCACGCCCCATATAATATCGATCCCGAACAAGAGGTTCAATCCAATTGCCATTCCCAACACCTCCGCCAAATCACAAGCAGCAATCGCAAGTTCGGCCAGCACATACAACACAAAATTCATCCGCTTGGGATAGATCTCTCGATTACATTGCGCCAAATCCTTTCCCCGCACAATCCCCAATCGGGTGCATAAGCTTTGCAATAAGAGCGCCATCAGATTGCTCATCAGCAACACCCACAGCAGTGTATAGCCAAACTGGCTCCCGCCCGCCAGGTCCGTTGCCCAATTCCCCGGATCCATGTATCCGACACTAATCAAGTACGCGGGACCAAAGAAGCTCAGCATGCGCCTGAACTTCGATTTTCCTTTATGCACTTCTACACTTTCATGTACGTCGTCGAGGGATTTATGCGGTTGATTTTCTTGCATGAAGAAAATTAGCATATATCTGAGTAACATCAAAAAAAAAGCGAGATAAAAATCTCGCTTTCTCATTACACCCATTAATATCCCGGGTTTTGGGTAAGCTTGGTATTTCGATTCATCTCGTCCCTATTGAACGAAGAAAAATACATCTTATCTAACCAAACCCTGTTTTCAATCCCCGGGTCAATCGTATTCACCGTATAGTTATACGTATAATTGTCTTTATCATATTTATACAAAGAAACCTGTTTCCCGGGCTTCAGCGTACCAAAAATACTTATGATGGTTGCTTTACGTCCGATCGTCTGTCCGGCTATCATCCATCTGCGCGCATCAAAGAAGCGATGCTCTTCATACGCCAACTCCACGCGGCGCTCATTTCTATAGCGTTCCTTCAGCGCCTCACCGCTATCCGTAATAGCTGGCATACCCGCACGATACCGTACCTTATTCAACCACGTCTTTGCCTCCGCCTCTTCGCCCAACTCCAAACAAGCTTCTACATAGTTCAACACCGCTTCCGTGTAGCGCAAAACCGGCCATGGAATCCGTTGTCTCGTATTTTGATCCACAATCGCAGGATCCATATCGACAAACTTCTTGTAGTAATACCCGGTATACGACCCGTTCCAATCTTCCACCGGACTATTTCGGGTATCCAAACCATACTGTATTGTTTTGGTTCCCGAACCATTTCCAATTTCATACTGCCCGGTTTGAATCTGGTTATAAGGATCCCGGTTCTTCACATCATCGGTACGTGGTTTCCAGCCGGCGCCATCGTGCAGTATAGTCGCATAAAAACGTGGATCCCGATTTTCATAGGGAGCTGCTTTCTGGGCAGCATTGTTCCAGCTAAACTTAGTGCCATCAGTTAACTCATAGTCATCCACCAACAACTGCGTTGGCGTATTTCCCGCCCAGTTGTGGTAACCGTTCGGACCATTATCACGCCCTACCCAGCCACCACGTTCATCTTTTAGGTCAATAAAGAAACGGCCTAAGATCAGATCCCTTTTACCGTCTGCATCAGCCACTTTACTACCGCCCCCCATCGCAATGGCATTGTAATTCGCTTGACCAGCGGTAGCAGAAACCGGTCCTGTGAGGTCCAATTTATAAGCGTGCTCCGCATGATCCAACACCAATTTAGCAGCATCCTTTGCCTTTTGCCAACGTTCGCTACGGCTGCCCGAAGGATAGCCGATATATTCCGCCTTCGCGTAAGCGGCAATCGTTGGGGACTTCGCCTTCGCCGTTGCATTATCATACAGGTCACTGGCGGCATACGTTAGCACCCGCGCTTTTAGTGCCAATGCGGCCACCTCGTTCGCACGCCCATCCACCTTGGCAATACCTTTAAGGAGCAACGCGGCCGAATCGCAGTCGTTAACGATAAAATCAACACATGCAGCATAAGTCCCCCGTTCCTTTGTATAATCCGTTTCGCCCAGCTTATACACTTGGTTTACCAAAGGTACCGCGCCATAGAAACGTACCAATTGCTGGTAGTAATATGCCCGCAGGAAATACGCTTCCCCCAGCAGCTGCGCAGCACGTGTCGGATTATCAAACTTAGGATTGCGTAAGTTTCCGATTGCAATATTGGTGGCACGGATACGTGTATAAAGATTACCATACTGATACGTGTCCATAATGTAGCCTTGCTCGGCCGGATTAGAACGACTTTCCGTTACCGTATTTATATTTCTTCCCGGGTGTGTAAACAACGCTTCATCCGTCATGGAAGCCATCTGTTGCTCATAGAAACCACCGACCCCAAAGCCATTGTATATGTCAAAAACGAAAGCCTGTGACAGCGCTGCATCCTTCCATACCGCTTCATCCGAAGCCTCTCCCAACGGTCGGGTGCTTACAAAATCATCGTTGCAGGAAATCGCAAGCATGCCTATGCTTGCCATACAGATCATATATTTGAGTTTGTTCATGTTTTAAATTTTAGAATGAAACCATAACCCCAGCGTTGATTAACCGCGCTTGTGGGTAATATTGTCCCAGTTGGTTTGTCGACTCCGGATCATACACCTTTACCTTACTCCATGTCAACAGATTAAGTCCACTGACATACAGTCTGAGGTTACTTATCTTTATCTTTTCCAGCACATGACTAGGCAAGTTGTAACCGAGCTCCACATTCTTCAAGCGCAGGTAATTGGTACTCCGTAACCAGTACGTATTGTTGTAAGAATAATATTGGTCACTGCGATCGGTAATCCGTGGATGCTCACTGCTCGGGTTATCGATTGTCCATCTGTTTTCGTAGAAGTCGTGCAAGTAGTTACCAATAGCACCCGATTCATCCGTTCCCACACGCAGCTCGCCACCAGTCGCCCCTTGGAACAAGACACTCAGATCAAAGTTTTTGTATGTAAGACCTAAATTGACACCCCCTTGGAATGTTGGGTCTGTATTTTTATTACGACGCACCCGATCTTCTGGGGTGATCTTTCCATCGCCATCATAATCTTGGTACTTCATATCTCCCGGACGCAGATTATTTGTAATGGCACTATAGTCTAATGTATTGGCTGCTATTTCTGCCTGATCTTTAAATACACCATCGTAGATGTAGTACAGTCCCGCATTAATTGCACGTCCCGTACTCTGCTGCCAAGCTGGTGATCCCGGTGCTTCATCCCAGAAGATAATCTTATTCTTAGCATAGCCACCATTTACCGAAACACTGTAGCCCACTTCGCCCACCTTATCGCGCCATCCCACATTAAACTCCCATCCCGAGTTATCTACCTTACCAATATTTTCAGCTGGTAAAGTCATACCCGTACTTTGTGGGATCGAGGCATTTCGGCGCCATAGGATGCTATTTCTGCTGTTCTTAAATATATCAAACTCCGCATTCATCTTTCCGCCAAAAAACTGGAAATCAAAACCGAGGTTATAGTTATTCGCCACCTCCCACGTGATGAAGTTATTAGGCACGCGTTTTTCAAACAACGATTTGACCATCTCTCCACCTACGATATAAGATCCAAAAGCATACGTCGAAAAATATTGGTATTCCTGTAGTGCACCATCGTAATACACATTGTCATTACCCATCTGTCCATAGGAAGCACGGATCTTGAAGTAATTGACAAAAGGCACATTATTTTTCCAGAAATTCTCTTCCGAAACCAGGTATCCGAGCATCACCCCAGGAAAGAAACCATAGCGGCTATCTTCCGGGAACATATAAGAACCGTCGTAACGCCATAGGAACTCCGCCATATATTTACTCTTGTAATTATAGCCTACACGGCCAAAGTAATTTAACCGGGCACGTTCCCAGGCACCGCCATTATTATCCTTTTCAGCGTCGCCACCAGCAAATAAATAATCGATATTATCCGACAGGAAATACCTTCTAAAAGCACTTAAATAGTCGTTACGAATCGTTTCCCGGTTCACCCCTGCCAATAAGCTCAGGCTGTGATCTCCAATCTTTTTGTCGTAGCTCAAGACACCACCCAATAAAATATTGAGCTGATCTTCATCGCCCTGTGTCAAGCGTGGTTCAGCAGGTCCCCGAATACCACGTACCAACTTAGGGGTCACCCCATCATCTTCGTAGGCCCCCTGCCAAGTATAAAGATACCAAGGCGTCTGCCATAGCTTGGTCTTTTTCATATACTTATCCACCGATGCCGTCAAAGAAAGCTTCAGTCCTTCGACCCACGGATTTGTAATATCCACCTGTCCATTGGTCTGCAAGTAATAGCGTTTATCTCTGTTATAGCCTGTTTGATCCGTTGTAATCACCACCGGATTCTCTCCATGCTCAATATCCGGTCCCGGCATACCATTTGGCCAGAAAGCCGGCATTGTTGGGTTTCCACGCATCAGCATCCGGAAGATCGTCCCTGCCGATTTGGTCGAATAATTACGGTCCTCCTGCCGTCCCAACACCCCAAACTGTGTTTTAATATACGGGCTGATATTGGCATCCAGATTAATCCGGAAATCATATTGACTATAGCCTGTCGCCGATTTTTTATAGTAGCCATCCTGATCCTGGTACCCCAACGACAAGAGGTAGCGCACATCCTCCGAGCCACCATCGATCTGTAGGTTATGCCGTTGTTGTGGCGACCAATTTTTCAACGCTGCTTTGTACCAATCGGTATTCGGGTGCCCCCACGGATCCGAGCCATCTTTAAAGAGCGTGACATCCTCCCGCGTAAACGGTGCCGTTATAGTTGTTCCATTCGGACGTACATACTTATCTTCTGTACCAAATCCTTTTAGCGCATTGGCCCACTCATTCACCGGCAGCTTATAAATCTCCAATTCATTACGCATCTCACTATACTCCACGGCATCCGCCAGTTTCGGAATTACGGTCGGTTGCGAGAACCCTTGGTTAAAATTATAGGACAGCTTCGGTTTACCACTTTTGCCTCGTTTTGTCGTGACAAGAATAACCCCATTTGCGGCACGTGCACCATAGATGGCGGCCGAGGCATCTTTCAGCACCGATATGTTCTCAATATCCGCTGGATTTAGGCGTTCAAAACCACCTTGTCGCGCAGGGATCCCATCAATAACAATCAACGGACCGCTATCCCCCAGCGTATTTGTACCTCTGATCTTGATGCTGGATCCATCGTATCCCGGTTCCCCTCCACCATTTGTGGCGATCACCCCCGGCACGCGACCTGCAATAGCATTCGAAACATTGACAGAAGGCGACTTCTGCAACTCCGCCCCCTTTACGGCAACCACAGATCCCACTACGTTTTCCCTCTTCTGAACGCCGTATCCCACCACAACAACCTCATCAATATTGGCATTGCTATCCGTAAGCGAGACATCGATTACCGATTGATTGTTTACCGGAAGCGTCACCAAATCCTTCCCAATCATATTAAAAGAGAGGCTTCCATTGGCAGGAACCCGTTGCAACAAATACTGCCCATTCTCATCGGTTGTTGTCGCCATATTTGTGCCGACAATCTGTACCGTTACCCCCGCCATGGGCGCATTTGTTAGCGCATCCCGAATAGTTCCCTTTACCGTAATTCCATCTTGCGGAATGCCGTTGTGAACCGTTAGCACCGTTGCAGCATAGGCACTATTCCCGAACGAGGAATAGCCTGTACACGCCAACACAGCGCTACCGATCCAAAAGAGTTTCTTCAACTCCTTCTTGTAATGTCGATTTGTACGCATAAGCATTTTTAATTTGGTTTAGAATTAATTAATTATAGCTGAATAGTATTTGCGCTAAAAGATCAAATACACCTGTGATACCGGTCTAAAAGGAGACTTCTGTTTTGAAAAGGGCATAGGATTTCCTGGGCAAAAAATATCATTTTTTTTACCTGCAGCTATACCATCGAGCATAGCTATCCCACTAGAAACGCTATCTGCAAAAAACGAAGGGGCAACCAGAGAACATAACATCCTTGGTTATTCCGTGCGTGCAGATATTGTTTAAATCAAAACAATCTTCTAAAAATAAAAATTAGGTATTAAGGTTTATTTGATGCGTTAAGTACGATTCCTTTTGTTGTTCTCATGTTTACTTTGTGTCTGGTTTATAGTTTTATGTTGCTCATGGGCAAAATACAGTGTAATCTCTCCGTTCAAGAAATGTGGCTCATACCTCATAGTGTATGAATAACACTGTGTTAGTGTAACAAACATAAATAAAAAAACTTAAAATGCAAATTTTATATAACAATTAATATTTTATCTTTTTTCGGTATTAGTGGTATGAAGCAAAAAGGAAGAGTTACCCCTTTCACGCAGTATTTAATTGACGGAATAAGGGTAGCACGTTTGGAGCAAAATATATCCGGTCGAAAACTCTCTTTAGAAATCACAGGAAGCAACCCGACACGGATTGGCAGCATCGAGAACGAATATACCAATGACCGATACAGTCCGGAGTTATTGCAGCGCGCCATCGACTACCTCCATATGCGGGTGGAGGATCTCTTTCCGGCGGATATCCTGGCGCAGGACACCTTGCAGGAAAAGACAAAAATACCGATCCTGCGCAACATGAGTATCCGCGGTGCCCTACTCTCGCTCCTGGAGGAAGGCTATTTTCATACCCCCCGTTTGCGTTCAGAAATTACGGCACACTACAACAGTTTTCTGGGTCCGACCTTAACACGCAAAGACAGCGACTTCTCCGCTCAGCTGGAGCAGATGTATAACGAAGGCTTGCTGCACAAAGTCGAACCGGTGACCGATTGGGGCGAAAAACTAATCCGCTTTGTAACGAAGCGAATAGAAAGCAGGAACAGCTAATTATTTTACAACTATAAATGATATCTTTACTCAAGCTAACTAACTAGGAGCATACGAATCGGTGTAAGTGATGTCTTTACCTTGTTCCTTCTCCTAAACCAATTAACTTGATATTAGTATTAATTTATGACGGAAATTGTCATACCTATTCTTTCTTATGAAATTAATACAACGGTGCGTCAGTACCGGGAAGAGAAGCTTTTCACGCAAGAGGAGTTTGCTTTTCTCATCGGGCGCACGGTTACGGAGGTCATGGATTGTGAGGACCTTACGAAAGGAGAAAGCTACGACCTGAACTTCCTTAATCTGTTTGCACGTATTTTGGCAAAATCGCCACGTGACTTCCTCCTGAACCTCCATTCGCCTACGCCATTGGTTAAAGTCAAGGCAACGCAAAGCCGCTCGCAGAAGCATACCACCTACAAAGGTACCCTAACAGCTAAAGGCGTTCCGATCCGGCAGGATCATTATCATATTGCACACACAGCAACCCCTCCTATCCCCCCAGCAGATAGCGAACAGGTTTTACAGGTACTGGAAGCATGGCTACTGGAAGGCTTCTTCCGTCCCGGCGTGACCGGACTATTTCTCTATGAGACCTGCCTACAACACCTTGCTGCTGGCGATCAACGGATCCCTAAGGACTTCCGTCCGCAGCACCTGATCGATGCTTTAGCCGTACTGAGCGGTCGCCGCAAAAGGCCAAAATTGTTACCGATGCGCCGAGCACCCAAGACCGAAGAAAAGTGGATTCTCTACCAAGAAGACTGTTAACCCCATCGTTACCTGTTATTTATACCGCTTCTAGATTTTGTACAAAAACGTTAAAATGCTTTTAAAAGTCGATCCGTTTCGATAACTTAGTTATTAATTATAAACGCCAACATTATGCACAGTAAAACAGAATACCTGATATGGGATAAGATTGTCCATAGTGCTAAAACACGTGTCGACATTTCTACTATAGGTGTACGCGCTTCAAAAATCCATCCTGAAATTATGGATCAGCTGATTCTTCACATGATTGCGGGTTTTGCTTCCGGAGAAGATCATTACACCATTGCAACGAGCCTACACAATGAGCTGCGCCATATTGGCATCGAAGTACATGAGGATACCATCGATGAAATCATTGCCGATAAGCATGTTGTCTTCAGTGCAGAGATTTATGCGGCTTACCTCACCTTCTCGATGTTGGAAGATGGTCATACCGAGCATGAGGTACTGGGTTACATTACCGAGCTCCTGGATCGTCCGACCGTCTATTAAACCCCGGCTTGTTACCGGTTCGCTTCGTTGTAGTACCAGTTTAAGGTATCGTTTCCTACCTTTTCCGAATATGTAGATAAGGCTGAAAGCGAAGGGCTTGCTATGCCTGCTCCCCACGTTTCTGGTCCGACGAAAACACGGGCTTCGTCCCATACACCGGCATCGATAAACAGCTGTAGTGTCTGTGCTCCGCCTTCAATGAGGATGGACTGCACATCCATCAGGTAAAGTTGATATAGAATATTCTGCGGTAGGTAAAGATCAAAATTTTCAAGTTCAATATGTTTGATATGGCCCTTCCAATCCGTTCGCTTCGCATTGAAGACAATCGTTTCGGCTTCAGCATTATAAATAGCGGCATGATCAGGCACCTTTAGGTGCTTATCAATAAGAATACGCTTGGGATTCAAGCCATGCCACAAGCGCGCCGTAAGCTCCGGATTATCGACCAGTGCCGTTGTTGTACCTACTAAAATAGCGTCCTCCTCGGCGCGCCATTTGTGCACAAGCTGCTTGCTGGCCTTATTGGTTATCCACCTTTGTTCCCCTCCCTTTGGCGCGAAAAAACCATCGCCCGTTTCTGCCCATTTCAAGATTACATAGGGACGTTGCGCCCGAATACGTGTAAAGAAGCGACGATTCAGAAAACGGCACGCTTCCTCCAGCACCCCAACCAAGACCGGAATTCCTGCCTCTTGTAACTTCCGGATGCCTGTTCCATTGACGCGCGCATAAGGATCAAGACAGCCGATTACCACCTCACGGAAGCCGTGATGCACCAACATATCGGCACAGGGAGGTGTTTTTCCATGATGCGCACAGGGCTCTAAACTGACGTAGATCGTTGATTCCGCAAAGAGCAGAGCCGCCTGATCGGGTCCATAGGCCTGTATCACCGCACGTACCGCATTCACTTCGGCATGTGGACCACCATAGGGCGAAGTATACCCCTCTCCTAAGATTTTCCCCTGGTGTACAATCACTGCACCTACCATCGGATTTGGACTCACCGTACCCGCTCCCAGGACCGCGAGGTCCAGGCAACGTTGCATATATTTCTCTGCCGTTTGCATCATACAAACTTAGTATTTCAGAAAGAATTAATAAAGTCTTTCCCGCTTATTGTATGTTTGTAGTATGAAAAATTACAGAGCAATAGCGGATACATACCGGGATGACCTCCAATCCTACTACAATCAAGACGAAAGCCGTCAGCTGTTCCTCTTGGCTTTTTCTCATATCACGGGCATGAAAAGCGCACAATTTGGCCTGATGCAGCAGAGCACACCAAACAGCGCCATGACGGAGCAGTTTCTGTCTATCCTTGCCGAGCTTGCTACCGGCCGGCCGATCCAGCATATCTTGGGCAAGGCAGATTTTTATGGCGAATCTTTCTATGTCAATGCACATACGCTGATCCCTCGCCCGGAGACCGAGGAGCTAGTGGATTTGATTATCCGCAATCACCCGGACAGCGGACTTCGTGTGCTGGATGTTGGTACAGGTTCAGGCTGTATTGCCATCTCATTGGCGAAGCACCTGTCGGGGGCCCGTGTATCGGCTATTGACATCTCCGCAGATGCTGTTGCTGTAGCACGCAGAAATGCAGATCACCTGGAGGTGGATGTGCAATTTGTAATTGCGGATATCTTGGAATGGGACTTAATCCTGCAAGCGGATCAGCAGTTTGATATCATCGTAAGCAACCCACCCTATATCACTCCGAAAGAACAAGCGGAGATGCACCCGAATGTATTGCGTCATGAACCGCATACTGCTCTTTTTGTGGAGGAGCACAATCCGTTATTGTTTTATAATGCTATTGCCGACCTGGCGAAGGTTCATCTGGCTGTTGGCGGGGTGCTATACTTCGAGATTAATCAATATTTAGGTCCCGAAACGGTGGATTTGCTCCAAAAGAAGGGCTTTACATCTGTGGAATTGCTGCAAGACATCAATGGAGCGGACCGAATGATCCGTGCGAGCATAAAAAATTAACATTTTTTTAATCTGAAAAACAGTGTTTTAAAGGCCTACAGCAAAAATAATCGCTGATATAGTTTGCACCTATAAACATTTTTTCTACCTTTGCATCACTCCAAACAACGAAGGATACTTCGAAAAAAGAAAGAGTAAAGATTCCGTAGCTCAGCTGGTAGAGCAATACACTTTTAATGTATGGGTCCTGGGTTCGAATCCCAGCGGGATCACAAAAAAGCAACTTCAAAAGAGTTGCTTTTTTTATTTTTAATCCCCTGGAATGAAAACCTGGGTTCGATTCGTGAAGGCTCAGGGTTGTGCTTGTGGATTGAGCGGCTGAGCAAACTTTCTCGCTCAGGACTGTGTACGGGCATTGCGGGGCTGAGCAAATCCCAGCGGTATCACAAAAAAGCAACTTCAAAAGGGTTGCTTTTTGTGTTTTTAATCCCCTGGGATGAGAACCTCGGTTCGCTTTCCAGTTTAGACCGTGTTTCATTGTAAAATTTAGCGATCATTACCTGCTGTTATTTTTCTTTCTTCCCCTTTTCATCGTACTGTAATTACACGCTTTGTTTTCTCTGTATTCAATTTTATGTTCAGATAGAAGCTGTACAATTATTTCGTTTGTTTCATCTTCGTTAAACCCCATTTTTTCTCCGAGATCAATTTCATTGAGTTGACCGTCATTTTCTATTAATGCTTTGTAATATTTTTCTTTATTTTCCATAATTATATTTTTTTTGCACAGCGATCATCATGTGTGGACTAAAGGGTAAAAGATAGCTATCGTTTTCAGTAACTTGAATAAGTTCCATTAATGTTCTTCGCTTTTTGTTATTCAGCATATTGGCAAAGTATTCTTTATCCAACCATGCCATACCCTCAACCGCATAAGTATTTAAATAGGTTAAGCCTTGATTTATAAATTCATCTTTTAGCTGTTCTGGCTTATGATAAAATGCTTCTGCTAAAAGCCAAGGGAAATCATCGGGCGGATTGTGCATACCCCTTACTAATTCTTCTTTGCACATTTCAAAAAATGGCTTTTTGTGAATTAAGCCATTTAAAAGACCAACCAATGTTGATGCCGTATAATTGATGGCAAAACCCAAAATAATTCCATCATTCTTTAAAATACGTTTAGCTTCGGAAATGGCTAAATCTCTATCCTCCTTTTTTTGCAGATGATAAAGAGGGCCATGCAGTATTATTAAGTCAGCATAATCATTTGGAAATTCCAATTTTCGAGCTTCTCCTAAGTGTACAGAAAATCTGTTCTTTAATCTATTCGCTCTGTTTTGGGCGATTTGTATATGTTTTGAAACAGGCTCTACCAAATGAACGTGATGTCCTTTTTTAGCAAGCCATTCCGAATACTTTCCCGTACCACCGCCAATGTCTATTATTTTTGAAGATGAAGTTGGTATATATTTTTCTATGAGTGATTTAATTCTTTCAAATTCAAATACGCCCATTCCTTTGTCAAGTCGAGTTTCTTCGGATGCTCTATTGTAAAATAGCTCTATAGCTCTACTTATTAACTGTTTACTATTCATTTTTATTCATCGTGTCACCACATTTTGAAATGTTGAATACACCGCAAAAGTGATAATGCAATCGATTTGATAATCGTTTGTTTTGTTTAAGATTAAGAAATAAGTCGATAGGATTATCTGTGCATTAAAAACCAAAAGATTTCAATGCATTAATCACTCTGTTTTTAGAGTTGTCTTTCGAGTAAGACCAGATAATATGTTAGATATAGTATAACAGACCACAAAGATAGAAATTTTGGATTAATGTTTAATGGTGAATTCGTGGTAATTCACTCCTCTTGTATCAAATGCTGTAAATCGGGATCATTCTTGATGCGTTCTATTTCGCTTTCTAGAATATGCACGACGTCCGCTTTGACCTGCCTGTAATTGGCTTCAACGACCTGCTTCATATTGTCTTTGTCGCTTTCATCGGCAAAGGATAATATCTGCGGTATCTCCTTATAGGCTTTGGTTTCTCTATATCCAACTTGCGCTCTAAAGTTCGAACCGTATGCAAGTATCAGATTTAGTTCTTGACTAGGTTTAGTCTTATCGCTCACGCCGAACCGATGAGTATTATAGAAAATCCGTAAAAAGTATACAACAATCGTGGATTTGTCTTAAAGCCGTAGCACTTCACTTAGGCATCTTTGTAGTATCAAATTTTAAATACTTAGAGATGAAAAAAGTAATTCTTATAACGGGAGCAAGCTCAGGGATGGGCAAAGAATCCGCAAAAGCACTTATCCAACAAGGACATATCGTTTACACCGTAGCACGACGCATTGAGCAAATGCAGGATCTCAGCGAATTAGGCGGACATCCTATCCAAATGGATGTTACCAAAGAAAGTGATATCCAAAATGTAGTGGACACAATCATTCAAAAAGAAGGGAAGATTGATGTATTGTGGAACAACGCTGGTTTTGGATTGTATGGCTCTATAGAGGACGTACCATTGGACGAGGCTCGAAAGCAAATGGAAGTGAACGTTTTTGGAATGGCTGCAATGACACAAAAAGTAGTGCCCTATATGCGTAAAGCTAATTCCGGAATTATCATAAATACTTCTTCAATGGGAGGAAAAATGTATTTCCCGATGGGTGCCTGGTACCACGCAAGTAAACATGCAGTGGAGGGATTGAGTGACTGTCTACGTCTAGAGTTGAAACCTTTTAACATCAAAGTCGTGGTTCTGGAACCCGGATTTATTGCCACTGAATTTGGAGCTGTCCTTTTAGATCAATTTGAAAAGCTACCAAAAAATAGTGCCTATAAAAATATGATGGAAAAAATTGCAAAGGGTACAGCTGATGCTGCTAAAGGAAACGCTTCTTCTAAACCAAGTGTGATTTCAGATGCCATTGTAAAAATCGTCAATTCCAAAAGCCCTAAAACGAGATACAAAGTCGGTAAATTTTCTAAAATGATGCCTTGGATGCGTATCTATCTTGGCGACAAGTTATTCGACTCTATCGTGATGAGTCAGATGTAATCAGTAAATAATGTTTAACAATCTATAAATTAAGAAAGATGAAATCAATTAAGATTGTACTCTTATTGATAATGGGAATGTTCGGCAACGTATATGCTCAAACCAAAAATGAGATTTTGGGGACCTGGGAATCTGATAAAAAAGACGTAGTAATTGAAGTCTTTAAGCAGGGGGGCAAATACTATGGAAAATATATCTGGGGGAAGGAAATCGTTGAGAGCGATGGAAAAACCTCTAAAAAAGATATAAAAAATCCCGATAAAACTTTACGAACGCGAAACATTGTAGGTATCACAAGTTTAACCGGCTTAAAATGGAATGGAGAGGAATACATAGATGGAAAAATCTATAACGCTCCAAGCGGAGATACCTATAGCTGCAAGATTTGGATTAAAAACAATAAACTATCTTTACGAGGGTATTTAGGTTTTTCGCTGTTGGGACAAACGGCAGTTTTTCATCGATATCAATAAAAAACATGAACTTGATCGATTATACAACCAACTGGATAAAAGGCGAATTATTTGAAGCCAGATTAATTGTCGCCTTTGGTATTTTGACTATTACTGCGGGATTCCTGTTCTGGAAAATTGGAACAACTCCTAACGCAAAAGCCTTATTGATTCCCCTACTTGTGGTTGGCACTATTTATTCGGCAATTGGCGGAGGAATGTTATATTCAAACCCAAAAAGGATGATAGAATTACCACAAAAGTACGAACGAGACAAAATAGAATTTACAAAATCTGAAAAGAAGCGTGTTGATGATTTTCAATATGGATACAAAGTCTCAAAAATCGTAGCGACCATCTTTTTTACACTGACATTGATTATTTTCTGGACAACCAAAAACCCGATCTGGATGGGAATCGGTATCGCACTGACCTATTTTGCTTTAGCTGGATTGGTTATCGATTATTTTTCACAGGAAAGAGCAGCTATATACTACTCGCAAATTTTAAAGGAAATAGAAAAATGAAACCGATTATAAACATTAAAAGCATTTCGGACATCAATAATTTTGTACAGCACAGAACGTCTCACCCATTGGTTACGGTAATTGATTTTAGTAAAATGGATGAAATAATGGAAGAAGGCACTCGTGTCAGTTGTGATTTTTATTCCATTATGTTCAAAAACTATTGTGCCAACAATATGAAATATGGACGACAATCCTACGATTTTCAGGAAGGCAGCCTTGTTTGCATTGCTCCTAAACAAGTGGTAACCATGGATACTGAAATCGAAAAAAAAGAAGATATGATGGGATGGGGACTGTTCTTTCATCCCGATCTGTTACGTGGTACCTCTTTGGGTACAAAGATGAAAGATTATACCTTTTTCTCCTACGAAACTTCAGAAGCTTTGCATATGTCCGACAAGGAAAAGGAAATTCTGTACGACTGCATTCAGAAAATTGAAACCGAACTACGGGAGAACATTGACAATCATAGCCAAACGTTGATCGTGTCCAATATTGAACTTTTGCTCAATTATTGCCAACGTTATTATGGCAGACAGTTTATTACAAGAAATAACTTCAACAGAGACATTTTATCACAAGTAGAAAATATTTTACGTAAATATTTTAACTCCGAAGATTTAAAAAAAAATGGATTACCATCGGTAAGCTACCTTGCTGATAAAGTAAACCTCTCACCTAATTATCTGAGTGATCTATTGAAGAAAGAAACTGGGATGAATGCTAAGGATCATATACATCACCACCTGATAGAAGAAGCCAAAAATATTCTTTTAGGTACGAATAAAAGTATTAGTGAAATAGCTTATGAACTTGGGTTTGAGTATCCACAGTATTTTAGCAAATTATTCAAACAAAAAACAGGGAATACACCCCAGGAATTCCGGAATTTGAATTAGTAAGTATTATGAGTTTTAGGAAGTAAAAAAACACAATAAACGCCTTCCTCTCTCAACTATCTTCTAAAATTAGGCAGCGATTAATTCACTAAGCAGTTTCAAATCTTCCAACAATTGGTTCAAATTTTGTACCATAAGGTTTACAAAAAAGCAACTTCAAAAGAGTTGTTTTTTTGTTTTAATCCCTTGGGATGAGAACCTGGGTTCGATTCGTGAAGGCTCAGCGCTGTGTCCGGGTATTGCGGGGCTGAGCAAATCCCAGCGGCGCTCCTCTCCATCATTTTAAAACTCTCAATAAAACCATAGGTGTTATGGGACAAGAAATATCTAATTGCTGTTAAATTCTGGCTTGACAACTGGGCCAGCTAATCCATTTTTTTTTTGAATACGATGAACAGGTTCGAAGGACCATTTGTATCACTAATCCTATTAAAAGAATGTGCCATCAGATTCGTAAAATCACGAAGACTAAAGGTGCATTCAGTTCTGGGCAGGTTTTTGTAAAGTTAATGTGAAGACTTACTATTTTTCAAACAGTTGAAGCCTTCCACATTTCAAGCATTGAATAAATATAAAAACACACTTCATTGTGAGCTCCTCCCAGTTCGGGACTATTTGAAAGTCACAATAAAGGGAACATTCAAAAAATATTTATACTTCCTTTTATCCGTAATGTAGTAGCTACTACCTTCTTCTAGGCGCACTTCTAGTATGAGGCTTAACATAGGTTCCATTTTTACGATAATACCCCTTCACTTGGACAGTTCCCCCAGAGGCACTACCTGAAGGATAATTACTCACTTTGCTTCCAGGAGAGGTATAGCTACTATCCAAAGAAACTGCGCTAACTAAATTATCAGGTTTATAATGCGAGTAGGATGAATTTCTAATCCATCCATAATAGTTATTCCATTTTACTTTACTTCGTTCCGAATTACCCTTAGTTACATATATAGAGGAGCCTTTGGGAATAATAACTTTAGTAATGGTAGATTCTTTCGAATTACGAAAAACAACAGCATCCTCTGTTGTATACATAGTATAATAATTGGTTACACAAGAAGTGAAAAATGATAAAAAAAATATGATCATTACAAGTGAAAGGCCTTTTCTTTTCATAATTGAATTAATACAGTTCGCAATAGAAAAATAGTATTTTGCAATAAAATAGTTGTTTTTTTTGAGCAACACAATACAGCAAAACAACTAAACCATGAAGATTATTAATTATATTGAACATAAATTACGGGAATCCGTATTTAGCTTGTTTTATTTAAAAAAATAATTTGCTATTAAATTGCTGCACCGGTTTATCAAAAAAATAACGATTAACACAAATACCAAATGTAAAATATTACTAAATATGAGGCATCGATTACCTATTTGGGTAGATTTACCCTATATTAAAGGAAACAAATAAAAGGACTATTGTCCACTTAATTGTGAATAAGCCAGAT
This sequence comes from Sphingobacterium psychroaquaticum, assembly GCF_004421025.1. Lineage (NCBI taxonomy): Bacteria > Pseudomonadati > Bacteroidota > Sphingobacteriia > Sphingobacteriales > Sphingobacteriaceae > Sphingobacterium > Sphingobacterium psychroaquaticum. The sequence goes on from NZ_CP038029.1 coordinate 2,570,047, forward strand.
GTTTAGAGAAAAACTGAAATTAGTAATTAAATAAAGGCGGAATGTGGGTATAGCAACTATTTTGAGTAAGTATAGGTTTTTCAGAATCAATTACTAATTTTAAAAAGAAGGAAATCGCACCAAACCTGTAACAAAAAAATGAGCAAGATAATATTTGATAGCGGAATATCCCTAGACGGCTTCTTTGCAGGAGACAACAGAGGCCCAGAGAACCCCATGGGAGGTGTTTCGGCACAAATACATTCCTGGATGTTCAATCAAAAAGCATTCTGGGCGTATCTTGGGGTCGAAGGCGGCAAGGAAGATACCCTTGATGGTACGTATATCAGAGAAACCATTGCACGCACGGGGGCCTTCATCATGGGTAAACGCATGTTTGAGGAAGGCGAGGCAAGTTGGCCAAATGACCTATACAAAGCAGATGTTTACGTGCTAACGCATGAAATACGAGAACCTTGGGTGCAAGAAGGTAGTACAACCTTTTATTTTATCAACGATGGCATCGAGAGTGCACTCGACAAAGCCATAAAATCCGCAAAAGGAAAAGACGTCAGAATACAAGGTGGCGCAAACACAATCCAGCAGTTTTTGAATGCCGGACTGGTAGACGAATTTTTCATACATATTGCTCCCGTGTTCTTAGGCAGTGGTATTAGACTCTTTGAGGGGATTGATAAAGATATCTATGATATTAAAATTATAGAAGTTTTACCGTCCGATTTCACAACGCACTTACGGTATAAACTGACAAAAAAGAGCGCCTCGCTCACACAATGAGTTCAATGCTCCCGTCATTAAACCAACGTCCACTAGCACCCAACAAGACACCTCCAAAAACCAAACGATGATAACGAAAAACGATATTCTAGCGCTAGAAAACCAACTTTACGACGCAATGAAAAGCAGTAACGTCGAAGCACTGGACAAACTGCTGCATAAGGATCTACTATTTATCGTTCCCAGCGGAGAAACCATCACCAAGGAAATGGGTTTAGAAACCTACCGTTCTGGAATGCTCAAAATAGATACACTTACACCAGCAATTGAAGCACTAAATATCATAGACGATCTTGCCATCGTTACCGTACAAATCAAGCTCAACGGAAATTACGGTGGGCAAGTCTTCGAAGCCCAATACAAGTATATCCGGTTTTGGAAAAAATTCGCTGACGGAATAAAAGTCGTAGGTGGAAGCGGCAGTTCAGTCTAACCCATAATGTCCAGGCAATCGATAAGGCCAGAGAAGCCCTCAAAAGAAGAAGTCCCAATAAAAAAACAGCCCCCAATTAAAATTGAGGGCTGTTTAGCAGAATATTACTTCTTAGCGCCATCAAAAACAAAAATATTCTGATAATGCTTCGTATCCTGCTGCGTAATTCCACGCGACGTATAGCCAAGATACAACTTACCCTTATACACCTTGATACCTTCCGATTCCATCGCCCCCAATTCGGTAATCCCAATACTCTTTAACGCATTTCGATCAGAGATAACGGCCACCTGCGTCCGTTCCTCCACGATATTACCGTTAAAATCAAAAATAGTAACATACGATTGAGACACATCATCGGTAAAAAAGCTACCAAACAAATTATAATTAGACTGCCCTTCGACATAATACAATTTATCCTTATGAACATCGAACCCCTGCCAGTCGTAATAAGTCGCATTAGCATTTCCATAGCCCGTTTTACGGAACTTCATCTTGGCAACCGGTGTCAGCTTCGTCAAATCCCGACAGTAGACAGTATAGCTCTTCTTATTCAAGGAAGATGGGTTATTCGTTTCAAAACCGTCCGTGCTTTCCACCACCGTGTTCGTCATCGTCGCCTGCCTCGCCTCACTCAACTTAAACACCATAAAGCAACGAAATACATTATTGGTCGGATCCGCATAATTAATCGTCAGTAAATCATTCTCGGCATCAATGGAAGGATGCATATCCGTATACCCTTTGCCAATATAATAATACTCATCACACTCATTCGTCTTTACCGTCTTTCCCTTGACATACTTAACACGGCCGATCAACTTTTCATTCCAGTATTCCCCCGCATTGTTGGCGCTCCCATACGCACCGATCCACACATACCGATCCGACCCGACCTCCTCCATCGCTGTATTGGTACCGTGTCCAAAGTAACTCAGCTTCATAAAGTCTGTGTTCGCGGTCAATATCGAAGTGTTTTTATTTACGGCAGACTTCACTAGATTAATCTGATGCTTTACAGCGCTCTCCCCACTCTGCGTATACCAGATCGAACCGTCGCTATCAAAATTAAACCCCTGCATCGCATTATTTCCCAGCAAAGCAGTATTTCGGCTATAGATATTTGCTGCCGCATCAAAAGCAGAAATATTGGTGGTCGACTTCTTATCGGTCTGGTCCACCGCAGGTTTTACTATTTCGGGAAGCGGAAATTTGGAGCAGCCCGCTAAGCTCCAAACACTCGCTAAACCTAACATATATTTTACTACTGTTTTCATATTCCTCAACATTAATACTGTTCAACTTTAATATCATCTACCCAAATACGATAATGTGCACTTCCCGAATACGGATAGGTGCGTATCACCACCCTGGTGTTCTTTGTCGCACCACTCACCTTCACCTGATGTTGGGTCGGTATCGTGGTCTGGTACAAAGGCCCCTTCGTAACCGGATCTACATTTGACTTCATGGTCACCGACGCTTGCTTATCGCTATCAATGACTCCCGTCGCTCCTGCATCTGTTATTTTGCCGTCCCCTTCGATCTGTATATAGTGCTTCAGAAAATCTTCCCCCCAATTGTGATAGGGTTCAAAATAAGCAGCGGTATTTGTTGTAATCAAAATATTGGCAGGAACATCGCCTAGTTTATCCAGCTTTGCCGTCCTCAAATTACCCGTAGCCGATGCGGATGCCAGACGGATTCCTCCAGTAAATGGAAACGCATTTTCACCATTCCAACCCGCATAATCTGCTGCTGTTAGATTTTTACCGTACTTAGCACCATCCCAATAAGCATCCCATAACACCGGAGCGCCCGTTGGACCCAAGTTGCCCGCAAAGGCGTTCGCCAGATTGTTGTTCCATGAGTTGGTGCGTATATCCGTACCTTTAATCACATCAGAGCGCGGGTCCATTCCTGCACGGATATCAGCTTCGATAGGCTGAACCCCAAATGCTTGATAGATCGGAGATCCGCCCCACCAGAAATCATCAAAATCTTTGTAGAGCACCACATTGCTTCCCAAAACCTCTTCCCGTGGTGTAGAAAACTGAAAATAACTCACATCTGAATCTACATTATTGGAGTTAACCGTTTTATGCACAATCCGAAACCAATACGTAGTATTTGGCGTTAAAGCGGCAAAGGCAAATCGATTAAAATCAAAGAAGTAAGATCCTGTCCCAATGCTAGTCGAGCTCAACCAGTTTACCTGATTGGCATAGCGGCGGATAGCCGGACCATATTGACTGGTTGCCAATTCCAGTTCGAACGTACGGGAAACACCTGAATTTTTAATGTATTTACCCCAATCCAATACTGCCATCCGTGGTAAAACCTTAACAAGCGTTACGGTTGGACTTTCCAGTGGATCTAATCCCCCATCTACTTTTACCCGGCTCTTTACGATGAAGCTATTCTTCAATCCACGACTGGCCACCTCCAGATTTATCTTGATCTGGATCTCTCCGGTCTGTGTAGGCACTCCGACCAAAGGGATATTAATCGTCGCATTTCCAGCCACTAAATTTGTGGACTGCGGCTCCCCTATCTTTAATCCTTTACTGCCGGGGCCTTCCAGCTCAAACTTCAGGTCAACTTGATCCGAAGATGCTCCCTTTTGGTAAGGCAGCTGCAACATTTGACCATCTACCGCCTGGTTGATCAGAAAACTAGAGGCAACAATAGGTTTGTCGAACACCAAGTTTCCTTCGTCCTGCGTAATTAAAACATCGAAACTCTTTCCCCCTTGTGTGATGTTCACCTTACCCTCGCGCGCGTTCCCTGTATTTTGCTGGACTTGGATCTGCACCTGCTGCTCCGACGCCCCTTTCCCCTCTCCAGAAGCAGGGCTCACGGTGATCCAATCCGTACTGGATGAAGCCGACCAGGAACCGGATGACTTTATGGCAAAGTCTTTGCTGTTTGCCAGGTACTCAAAGTTCAACCCATCGGATTGACGTTGAAAAAGGTTTAGGAGCTCGTCCTTGGAACATGAGCTCAATCCGCATAGTCCGATTAGCAACCAGACTATGCATCTATTTATTGAATAATTAATACTTTTCATTACTTCCTGCCTGAGATTTACCATTCATTGTTTTGACCTAAATTGGGATTGATATTAATGGCCGCTTGCGGTATCGGGTAATAGTACATCTTGTCCAACCATATCCGATCTAGCTTATACACCAGATTATTATCCGAATTAATCCCGTACGTTGTTGCCGCATCCCCCGCCTTAGCGGTGATTTGCACATACGTAACACCAGGTTCTGTCGCCGTCGGGCGCGGACTGCTCGTCGAGTAAAAACAGATATCATTCTTTCCATCGCCACTCATATCAAAAGGCTTACCGAGTTCGGGAATATATATACCTGCCATCTCGACCGTCAACTTCTGCCCTAGCTTCCATCGCATCAGATCGTCGCGTCTGACATCTTCCATCAGCATTTCAACCGCCCGCTCTCTACGCACTTCCAAAATCCATTTATCGGATACCCCTTCATAATAGTTTTGCAGGTACGGGTCGGCCACGGATGGCTCTTTCCCATTAACACCCGAGCGCTCCCGGAGCAAACGGATACTCTTGTTCCACTCTTCGGTATGCATTTCTCCCAGCTCGGCCTTCGCTTCGGCATAGTTCAAAAGAATTTCTGCAAAGCGGAATACAGACAGTGAGTTTTGACTACTGGTGTTGCTTTCAAAGGCATCATCGTCCATGTTCCATTTGATAATTCGATAATAGGTCAGCTGCGACCCCAAGCCCGGAAATACCTTGGCAAAATCGTTGGTCTCTGTGCCCGCTACTTTCTTCCGGTATGCCGGTGTGATAATAGACTGCTGTAAGCGATAATCCCGGTTTTTAAATTCCTCAGAAAAGACCTTCTTATTGTAGTTTGGGAGGTCCGTATAGCGCGAACCATCCAGGTTCAAGTACATATTGACAAAAGCTTTGGTAACCGAATTTCGCTGCCCCGCTGTTCCCGATGAAAAAAACCAAGAGGCATCATGTACCCTATTTTCCTCGATATTCATCTCATTGGAAAGGATCACTTCCTTATACTGCGGAGCCAGGCTTTTAAAAACTTTCTTGTAATTAGTACTTTCCTCTCCCACAGTCCCCAACAGGCCAAAAGGACTCTTGCTCATCAGCTCCTGCGATGCCGCGAGACTCGCTTGCAACCATTTCTCCGAATCCGCCAATCCGTGGTATTTCCGGAACGTACCCTCAAACAGGCAAATCCTAGATTTTAAAGCCAATGCCACATACCGGTTGATGACATTCTTATTGACATACTTATCTTCCTGGGAGCAGTGGAGTATCGCAAAATCCAGATCCTCCAGCACATGTTGCATCACCATCTCCCGCGGATCGCGCCCCTTGTATAACTGCGCCTCATCATTAGGGTCTATCGGTTCGCCATACCAAGGCACATCCCCAAATAGCTTGACCTTATCCCAATAAAACCAAGCGCGCCAAAAGCGGCCCACCCCTTCATAGTGCTTTACCAAGGCGTCATTGTTTAACTTAGCGGCCGATTTCTGTAGGTTGACCAAAAAGTAATTGACATTGTAAAGTTGTTCCCACGTACCTGCCGTCCAGTTGTTGGTCGTCAACGCATTAAACCCCGGTTTCAAAAAAGCTTCCGTCTGTGTGGTCACACTGATATCACTGTATTGATCCCCTCGAGTGAGATTCTCTACGGACGGGAGATAACGGGTTAAAAAACCATTTGCATAGGTTTTCAAAGCACTTTCTGAATCGAAATACGTCTCTGCCGAAATCGAACGAATCGGTTCCTGATTCAGATTTTTTTGACAGGATAAGAATAATATCGCAACGCTTAACCCTAACATATTTTTATTAAAATTCATCTCTCTTTATCTTTTAAAATGAAATATTCAACCCTACGGTATAGCTTTTTGTCATGGGATACCCATAGCCCTGACCATCTGTTCCAGTTACCGCACTATAGTCGGAGTCCCCTGCTGTAATCTGTTCCGGGTCATAGTTCGGTGCATGCTTCTTCAGTGGAGACCAAAAGAATAGATTCTCGCCAGAAAGGTAAACGCGCATCTGCCCGACACCATATTTCTTTAATACATCTGCCGGAATGGTATAATCTACCGTTAGATTCTTAAGTCTGGTATACCGTGCATTTTGGATGTAACGATCATTTGCAGCACGCAATGTACCACGTCCCGATGCCGCAAGGGAACCCCGCAACCGTGGCCAATAGGCGTTGGGATCTGGATTTTCTTCGGTCCAGCGGTCTGCATTTTGCCAAGGCAAGGAATAACCATAGGTCCGATTATACTGTCCCCAGAAGTAGCCCGATTCACCGGCTGGATACCAGTAGCGCTGCATAATTCCCTGGAAGAAAGCTGAAACCCCAATTCCTTTGTAGCGCGCACCAAGGTTGATTCCAAAATGATAGCGCGGTGATGAATTACCTATTTTGTATAAGTCACCATGATTCTGAAGGGTGTTGTTACCGTTGTCCACTTCTCCACTACCATCCAAATCGGCAAATTTCAAATCTCCCGCATTCCAGCTGACATTATCACCACTCCAAAATGTCTTAGACTGCGCCGTTACGCCCCAAGCCTGCGCCTCTTCGTCCGTAGCAAATAGCCCTTCAACATGATACCCCCAAATTTCACCAAGCTCCATCCCTTCGTAGTACGCATTAGAATACAACGTCGGTAAGGTGTTCGTCTTACTCGTATATTTGGTAATAATGGACTTACTATCCCATAAAGCCAGCTTCACATGGTAGTTAAAGTTTTCGCCATTCAAATTAAACTTGTCCTTATAGCCCAATGCCAATTCGAAACCACGGGTGCGCATATCGGCATTATTGCCCTTAGGTGATGTATAGCCCGCCACTGCCGGAATTTCCGCGCCTACGACAAACATATTGGTGGTATTCTTCTCATAGATGTCCGCAACAAAGTTTAACCGGCCCTGAAACAAATCGATATCCAACCCTAAATCTGTGGTTGAAGCCTTCTCCCAGGTCAATGTTCGTGGAATGGGTGACGGAGCCGAAGTATTGGACTCCTTCGTACCGTTAGTCAGTACGCCCGTAGATTTCGAAATAGCCATCATCTCCATATACAGGTATGGATCTACGTTTCCATTACCTGCCGATCCGATCGAAAAGCGCCACTTCAGATTATCTAACCACGAGATGCCTTTCATAAACGATTCCTGAGACATGCGCCACCCCACCGAGGCCGAAGGAAAGAAGCCCCATTGTTGATTGGATGGAAACTTTGAACTTCCATCGTAGCGACCACTAGCCTCTAAAAGGTACTTGCTTTTGTAATTATAGCTCACACGGTAAAAAGCACCGTTAAAACCCCAGGCATAACTTCCCAAATCCTGCAACGTCAAATTGGTTCCATCCATCAATGAAAAGTTCGGTTGATCCGGTTTCAACAACCCATCTTTCATCATCTGAATGGAGTAGTACTTCTTATTTTCAATATTCCAACCCGCCAAAACATCCAAATAATGATCGGCGGATAGCTGTGGTGTATAATTGACTGTAGCATTGGCGACATGGTATTCCGTTTCGTAATCGCGTTGATCCAGGTAGCTTAGCAATGGGTAGTTGATCTGCAAACCGGGCCCGTTCGAATAGCTTACGGGATTGCTCACATCATAGCGCTTGGAATGGTTGTACAGGTAGGTATAATCTCCCTTTAGCTGCAATACTTTATCGATCAGGTTTACAGTCAGAAAAGTGGTGTTTTTGAGATCAAATTTAAAGTTATCCCGGTAATTGTTTCCATCGGCCATCGCTGCATATCCGGTATACACAGCCGTAGCCGTCCAGGTGCCATCGGGGTTCTTGACCTTGGTCAACGGATACCCCTGATGTTCGATGTTTCGTGGGATCGTTAAGGAACTTGGGTTCCCAAAAGGTTGATGATAGGTTCTACGGATAAAATCTGTATTATTTTCCAGCCGTATCTTTTTACCGATATTGATTCCTCCCTTTGCCCTGAAATTGATCTGCTTGAATTTCTCATCTCCAATACGATAAATGCCACCCTGCTCAAAGTAGCGAGAGGAAACAATAAAATCCGAAACCTCTCCGCCCCCCGATAGATTCAGGTTATGCTGCATGCCATAGGTGGCTTTATTATAAAACTCATTATGCCAATTGGTCTCCCCATAATACTGATACAAGCCATTTTTATCGATATCCCAATCCAAATAACTGTTCTCGGGATCATTCTTGCGCTTTTTAAACTCATCTTCCCACGCTTGGCTCCACGGAAAGAAGTTATTGATACCCGTTGGCAAGGCATGTCGATACGCGACATGTGCCTCTTTAAAATTGTCGTACCAAACTTGAGGATCCGTTTCAAATTTTGGTCTTACGGTTTCCTGATAAACATTGAAGCTTGGGCTATAATTGATGCTTACCTTATCCCGCTTGGCTTTTTTAGTGGTCACCAAAACAACCCCAAATGCACCGCGCGCACCATAGACCGCTGTAGACGAAGCATCCTTCAAAACGGATATATTTTCGATATCCTCGGGATTGATTGCCGTTAAATCGGCTTCAACCCCATCTACCAGCGTCAATGCAGAACCACCAGCGCCAATCGATTGCGTGTTTCCACGGATATTAATCGTGGCACTACGGCTCGGCTTACCATCCACCATACTGATGTTCACACCGGGAATCTGCCCCTGTAGGGAGCGCAACACATAGGCATTGGGTCTATTGTGCACCTCGTCTCCCGATAAGGTCGAAACAGCGCCGACGACATTCTTTCGCAACTGGGTTCCATAGCCGACCACAACGACCTCATCTAGGGTATGGTCGCGAACCTGCAAGACCACCCGCAACTCTTCGGTATTTTTCACTTCCACGCTTGCTTGGTCATACCCAACCGCAGTAAAATGCAAGATGCTTCCTACCGCAGGTGATTTTACCGAAAATCGTCCTTGGGCATCGGTATACACCACTTCCAAACCATCCCCTACACGGACAGTAACATTCGCTAATGGCTCATTCGCTGCATTGACGACCTGCCCTCGAATCTCTTTTTGCTCCATCATAATTCGTGCAGAACTATCGGAAGCGAGGGCTATTTGTGGCCAAATAAATGGCATGGCAAGCCCAATCAAAATTGGTTTTACAATTTTTGGTCCCATAATTTTATATTGTGTTAATACGCTACGCTTATTGTTGTCTCTTTACGGTTGGTGTTTTTAATAATTGGATCAGTGCATCCTTTAAGGCATCCACTTGATTGTCGGGCAAGTCTAGAACGACATGTTTACCCTGTTTTCCTTCCTCATAAAACATAAATCCCTTATCATCGATTGTAATTTTCCCTAAAGCGGACTTCTGCCACACCAGGCTGTTGGGGTTAAACACGTAATAAACAGAAGTGAGATCCCAGGTTGGTCGATCATAAGGGTATGGTCTATATCTTTTATAACTATCGACCAGTGGATGATGTCTCGCCCACTGGTAATCGGTCTCTATATTTTTGCCGGGGTAGATCACTTTCTTCCCAATTTCAAATGGCGATACAACGATCTGTCCCGGCCAGTTGGCAAACAGAAATTGCGCCGACGGAATATCGTGAATGACATTAAACTCGGCCCGCTTTTTTTCCCCGAATGAACCCGCCATGAGAGAGAGAAGTTTCACTTTCTTTTGAACCAATTCACGTCCAGACAATTTTGAATATTGATCGGCCTCGGTCTGTAGCAATCGCGCTAGGTTCGTCGAAAACCCGATGGAAATAATGGTGACCGATTGATCTTTCTGCGCGGCCAACAATTTACGATACAATATATGTGCTTCAGGCAGAGCTGCATGATTCTTCACGCTATAGCGGTACCGCACAGAATCTTGGTTCATTTCCACCATATTCCTGCTGTAATCGACATAGTCATCAATATGCACACCATCTTCAATACGACCGATCGGCACCGATCCGTATCCATACCACGTATTGAGCATATCGATCAGCCGCGTCGAATAAGCCGAGCTCTTATTATTCATGATCCCCAATACCTTGGCGCGCTTTTGATCGGCATATTTATACAAAATATCAATAGCCATGACATCATCAATATCATTTCCCATATCGGTATCCAGAATGACCAATGCAGGACTTTCCTTTTTAAGGTGTTGCGCAGAAGCTGTTATACATATCGTACCGAACAGCAAACTGAAGCCAAGCGCTAAAAATTTAATTCTTTTCATGGGTTTAACAGTTATAAGCCTGCATATATGATTGCCGCTAGGCCGAGTATAAAAAATAAAAACATGGCGCTCAGCATCGCTTTGGTTCCGCGCGGACCACCACTAAATTCTTTCCACACAAAGACACCCCACAATGCGGCCACTAAGGTCGCCCCTTGTCCCAAGCCATACGAAATGGCTGCACCGGCTTTTCCTGCCGCAATAAGATTTAAAGCATTCCCCAAGCCCCATATCATACCCCCAATAATCCCTGTCAAATGATTGCCCAGACTACCGCTAAAATAGGCCCGGTAACTGGTTGCTTCTCCAACAAACGGCTTTTTCATGATGTAGCTATTAAAAATAAAATTGCTCAGGAAGACGCCAATGGCAAAAACAAAAAAGGCTGTATAAGGTGTCATTTTTCCCACTTCTGGATTCACGAAATTTTGTAAGTCCATCGAGGCTGCCACAAACCGATAAAAGAATGCCATTAAAACACCGGCAACAATAGACAGGATAATACCACGATTTGAATGATTCTGAGCACTCGTGTTTGCTTTCAATTGATAGGCACGGGCATTGATCAAAATAGCGATGACGATGAGCACAACGCCGAACGCCAGATAATAGGGATTACCACTTTGTGCGCCTGAATAATTTACAATTACCCCCAATACCAAAGCTATTCCGATTCCCACAGGAAATGCGACCGACATTCCTGCAATCGCGATGGAAGCAGATAACAGGATATTGGCCGCATTGAAAATAATACCGCCCAATAAAGCCCGGAGAAGATTAGTGGAAGAAACTTGTTTTAGGTCGGCCACGAAAGATCTTCCCTCCGCCCCTATACTTCCTAAGGTAAAGGCTGAAATAATAGAAAACAGCAATATACCCAGCACATAATCCCAATAGAAAAGTTCAAATCGCCAATTCTTACTCGCTAATTTCTGGGTGTTCCCCCACGATCCCCAGCAGAGCATGGTCACGATACAGAGTACCACAGCTAATACATATTCTTTTACTATAAACATGGTTAATTGGTTATTTGGTTATCAAATCTTAAAAGTCAATACTTAATTCATGGAGAAAGGGAGCTGAGGATTGTGCTCCATTACGTGTGACGGAAATGCCAGCCGCGTGATTTGCCAAAGCGATAGCTTGATGTAAGCTATAACCTTTACTCAAAAATGCAACAAAAGCACCATTAAAGACATCACCAGCAGCTGTCGTATCTACCGCGACAATCTTTTCTGCAGCAAAGGCATGTTGGTTATTTTCCTGAAACAAGAGTACGCCCTTGCTCCCCATGGTGACCAGCACAATGGCAGGCCCTTTAGCCGCGAGCAACGAGGCGGCCTTACCTGCGGTTTCTGCATCTGTAACCTCTGTCTGGGTCAACGTAGAAATCTCATGCTCATTGGGCGTGATGATATCCACAAACTGCAATATATCTGCCGCCAATTCGGCGGCCGGCGCAGGATTCAGAACAACCAGCGCACCGCGCGATTTTGCATACTGCGCCATTTGGCGAACTGTTTCCAAGGGGATTTCCAGCTGCATCAACACAATGGCATCGGCGTCAATTAATGCATCAAGCTTACTGTAATCATCAACATGCAGTGCATTGTTAGCCCCCGAGGCTACCACAATTGTATTTTCGGCCTTTTGATCTACCGTAATCAAAGCTATCCCAGAACTAAGTTTTGCATCATATTCGATATGGGTCACATCAATGCCCTCTTCTTGCAGATGAGCAACCGCCTCTTTTCCAAAAAGATCATTCCCTACACGTCCTACAAAACTTACATTCGCGCCCAACCTCGCAGCAGCTACGGCTTGATTCGCCCCCTTGCCGCCTGGATTCATCAAAAATTCCCCACCTAACACCGTCTCGCCTGGTTTTGGAAAATTCGAGGTCTTAACAACCATATCCGTATTGGAACTGCCGATCACAATGATTTTTTTTTGTTTCATTATTTATTATGGTAAAATGGTATCTAATAATTGGTTACCTTTTGCGATAACGTTGTCGCTAATATAAAAACAAAATACTATATATAGCAAACACAACCCTGATATTTAATAATTTAATAACAACAGAAATCGCGTAACGATCATACCAAACTCCCTCATTTTAAACCAAAAAAGCCCTTTAAAAGGCTTTAATCTGTTTTAAAATAATCTTTAAAAATGTTTAATTATATTATTTATTAGATAACAAAAAGTTTACAGCGTATTGATTATCAAGGAATATATTGTACTGATTTCCGCGCAATAAGCTTTGCTTCCAGTACAATATTCGTCGGAGCAGACGCTTGGCTGGCCCCCATTTGATCCAGCAACATCTTTATGGCCAGCTGCGTGATCTCTGTAATAGGGTGAGAAACAGATGTAATTGGAACAGACAGAAAATCTAAATAGGATGAATTATCGATAGACACGACAGAAATATCTTCTGGAATCGACATCCCCTCTTCTCGTATCGCTTTCAGTGCCCCAAGCAATATGGTATCACTAAGTGCCATAATTGCGGTGGGCTTTTGCGATTGTTTCAGGAGTATTTTTGTTTCCAGATATCCTTCATCCGTCGTAAAGCTGCCTCCTTTCAAATAGGAATAACCGATATTATGTTTCTTTAATGCCTCCAAATAACCTTTTACTCGGTATTGATTGGAAATGGTCTGCACATCTCCTTGGATACAAGCGATCAGTGTATGTCCATGCTCCACCAAGTGTTCCATCAATTTAAACGCTGAATCAAAATGATCGGTTGCTACATAGGGGATTTTGCTTTCTTCAAAAAAGCGGTCAATAAATACGGTGGGCACTCCGCCCTTCTCTAGGAGTTCATAGTTCTTCCGCCCACCCACGGGAATCGCTAAGATACCTTCAATATTTTGCGTCAAGAAGGTCTTGATTAATTTGCGTTCCTCTTCGGGGTCATTCGCACAGTCGCTCATCAACACCACATATCCTTGGGCGTACAGTAATTTACTGACCGTACTGGCGACCAAAGAAAAGAACGGATTATTAAGCGTAGGAACAATCAGGCCAATGGTACGACTCTTATTCAATCGTAGGGTTTTTGCCGCCATATTGGGGATGTACCCTTGCTTCTTGGCTTCGGCAAGGACCGCAGCCTGCGTCGCTTCAGAAATACGGTATTTCTCCGCTGTACCATTCAGCACCCTAGAAACAGTTGTTAAGGATAAGCCCGTTTCCTGAGCAACGGTCTTTATAGTTACGTTTCCTTGCATGGCCATATGTTTTCTTGAGATTTACTGAACGTGATAGCGTTACCCGACTAGGGATACAAATCAAAAATAATAAATTCCATGTACTATTTAGGATTGATTTTTTGCAAGATGAATGAGATGATGAAAGAGGCTACTCTTATCAGTTGTGATTTTTTCCATTATGTTTAAAAACTATTGTGCCAGCCATATGAAATACGGACGACAATCTTACGATTTTCAGGAAGGTAGTATCGTTTGTATCGCCCCCAAACAGATATATACACTACCGACCTTATCAATAGTCTTACAGTACAAAAAAACAAGCACCTAAAGCATTTTGTATAAAAATATACTTTTTTAACAAAATATAGTATATTTACATACCAACTCAGTGTGTATGAAATATGATATTTTAAAAAATGTTGTCAATCTGCTTGAAGAATTTGAGGCAAATATTTCTCAAGACAGAACATATCCTAATGATATCGAAGGCTTTAAAAGATGGATAGTCGACAACTATAAAGATGAGGAGAGAAATAAGGAGCCTAATTGGGAAGGAAAAGAAAAGGGACGTAGTGCGGAAAGTGTCATCAATACTTTAATCGTCCATATGAATAGATATGCTAAGAGTTATTCCAAATCGGCAATATTCGGTTCAGAATTCTCTACGCAGGAGGATTTTATTTACCTCATTAACTTAAAAGCTTTCGGCGAAATGACTAAAATGGAATTGATAAAAAGGAACGTACACGAAAAACCAGCAGGAATGCAAGTTATTAACCGCCTAATTGCTCAAGGTTGGGTAAATCAAACTGATTCTGACACAGACAAAAGAAGTAAAGTTTTAAAAATCAGCAACAAGGGAATGCAGATTTTAGAAAGGCAAATGGATAAAATAAGAAAAGCAACTGAAATAGTTACAGGAGATTTAACCCATAACGAAAAAATGGATTTAATCAGGTTGCTGAACAAACTCAATGATTTTCATCAACAGATCTACGATAAAAATATTGACCCAGAATATTTATTGAACGATGTTTTAAAAGATAGAAAGGGATGAAGAAAAGAATAGCCGTTATTGGTTCCGGTTTTTCGGGATTATCCACAAGTGCTTATTTGGCAAAAGCGGGTAATGAAGTTTCTGTATTTGAAAAACACGATCGACCAGGGGGAAGAGCAAGACAATTTTCTACCGCACAAGGTTATGTCTTTGATATGGGACCAAGTTGGTACTGGATGCCGGATATTATTGAAAGCTTTTTTGCTGATTTCGGTCATAAAAGTTCTGATTTCTTTGAGCTGATTACATTAAATCCGCAGTTTGAAATAATTTTTTCACAAGATAAAATTAGTGTCCCTAAGAATCTAGAAGAACTTAAACTCTTGTTCGAACAAATTGAAAAGGGCGCAGGCTTGCAATTAGAAAAATTCATGAAGTCGGCTAAATTCAAGTATGAAGCTGGAATGCAGGATTTTGTGAACAAGCCTTGCCATAATTGGTTTGAGTTCATTTCTCCAAAAATAGCAAAAAGTGCATTGAAATTAGATTTGTTGACTAACTTCAGAAACTATGTCGCAAAATACTTTAAGAATGAAAAATTAAGAACATTGATGGAGTTTCCTGTAATTTTTCTGGGTGCATCTCCAAAAAATATTCCCGCATTGTATAGTTTGATGAATTACGGAGGTTATGCGCTAGGAACACATTACCCAAATGGCGGTTTTTATCAATTGGTGTTGGCGATGAAAAAAGTAGCCGAAAACCAGGGTGCTGTTTTTCATTTTAATAAAACCGTTGAAAGTATAAATACACAAAATGGCAAGGTAAGCTCTTTAACCATCAATGGCGAAATCTATGAGTTTGATGCTGTCATAGCTTCTTCAGATTATCACCATACGGAAACACTCCTAAATAAAGAGTATAGAAATTATTCGGAAGCATACTGGCAAAACAAAACATTTGCTCCATCAAGTTTGATCTATTATTTAGGTATCAAGCAATCTATTCCCAACCTCAAGCATCATACACTTTTCTTTGAGAATGATCTGGACGAACATATTGATTGCATCTACGGAGCGAAGAAATGGCCGGGGAAACCACTGTTTTATACCTGTTGTCCATCAAAGACAGATAATACCGTTGCCCCCAAGGGTAAAGAAAACCTGTTTTTGTTGATGCCTTTAGCTATCGGAATCAACGATGAGGAGTTTGTCCGGGAACAATATTTAACGGAAATGCTTGCAAGAATTGAGAAACATACAGGTGTAGCCGGTTTACGATCCATGATTGAATACAAAAGAAGTTACTGTGTTAGCGATTTTGTTTCCGACTACAATGCGTATGGGGGGAATGCTTACGGATTGGCAAACACACTCGGTCAAACTGCGGTTTTAAAACCTAAAATAAAAAGCAAGAGATTGAAAAACTTATTCTATACCGGCCAATTGACCGTTCCTGGCCCCGGCGTTCCCCCTTCCATCATATCTGGAAAAATTGTAGCGAATGAAATAATCAAACTTAAACACGAAGAGCTATGAAAAAGTTATTCGATGAACTATCGCACTCGGTAAGTAAGATAACAACGCAAAAATATAGTACGAGTTTTTCCTTGGGAATTTTAGCGTTGAAACCATCTATTCGTTCTGCAATATATGCAATATATGGTTATGTGAGATTAGCAGATGAAATCGTAGACAGTTTTCACGGGTACGACAAAGAGAAACTATTGAATCGGTTAAAAGCTGAAACCCACGCTGCCCTGCATGAAGGGATTTCGCTCAATCCTATTCTACAATCGTTTCAGGAAACAGTAAATCAGTATAAAATTGACAAAAGTCTAATTGAACAGTTTTTACATAGTATGGAGATGGATTTGCAGAAAATAGAGTACAATTCAGAGCTATACGAAGAATATATTTTTGGTTCAGCGGAGGTAGTTGGGCTGATGTGTCTGCAAGTTTTTACAGATGGGAATATGGAAAAGTATAGTGAATTGAAGCCTTACGCAATGAAACTGGGATCAGCTTTTCAGAAAGTTAATTTTTTAAGGGATCTAAAAGATGACTATCAGATTTTGGGCAGGACTTATTTTCCGAATATTGATATGTGCATATTTGATAATTGTGTGAAATGTGAAATTGAAAAGGAAATAGAAAAAGAGTTCAAGGAGGCTTTAATCGGGATTAAAATGCTACCCAATTCCGCAATGTTTGGGGTTTATTTAGCTTACAAGTACTATTTATTGTTGTTCCGGAAAATAAAAAGAAGATCTTCCAAAGAGATACTGAACAACAGAATTCGGGTTCCTAATTCTGAGAAGGCATTGGTGGCATTCAAAAGTTATGTAAGATATAAAACTGCTTTTCTATGATCAAATTTACTGGCTTACTAATATCAACGACATTCTTTTTTATGAGTTTTAACTCAACCGACTTGGATGAAGTAAGGACTAATTACAACAAGCTCGTATCAAACAAGGCGTTGTGCGAAAAAATGATTGCGGAATTGATGGAAACAAAAAACAATTCAGCCACACATTTGGCTTATTTAGGTGGTTCACAAACCATTTGGGCAAATCACGTCTTTAGCCCGATAAGTAAACTCCATACATTTAAAGAAGGGAAGAAAAACATTGAGCACGCACTAGAAAAAGAACCATACAATATAGAATTAAGGTTTATTCGGCTTTCAGTTCAAAAAAATGCACCTTCATTTTTAGGATATAAATCAAACATAAATGAGGACACCGAATTTATTAAGGAAAACCGCCACCAAATTGGATCGGCGATTTTGCAAAAGAACATTGAACCGTTTTTAAAAGACTAAACTATGAAACATCAGTTATACAGGGAGCAACAATTGTATTGCGATATCGAAACAGCCTGGGACTTTTTCTCTACTCCCATGAACCTTTCGAAGATCACACCCAAAGATATGGGCTTTACAGTTCTGTCTGACTATTACTGCAAACAGATTGTTGAAGGAATGGTTATCGATTATACCGTTTCGCCATTGCTGAAAGTTCCCTTGAAGTGGAGAACGAGAATTACCCATGTGGCCCCCAATAAAAGCTTTACTGATTTTCAGGAGAAAGGGCCGTATAAATATTGGAGTCATTTTCACGAATTTATTCCCAACAAAGACGGAGTGTTAATGAAAGACACGGTAGATTATGAATTGCCTTTCGGCTTTTTGGGGAAGATGGCACATTTACTTTTTGTAAAAAAGAAATTGAAGGACATCTTTGATTTCCGCTATGACGTTTTAGAGAAACTTTTTACCCCAATAAAGAACTGATATGGCTTTTTTAATCACATTGGTGACCTTTATACTAATGGAAGGGGCAACCTGGATTATCCACAAATATGTTATGCATGGTTTTCTTTGGTTTTTGCACAGGGATCATCACGACCACAGCAATGAGGGCATTCTTGAAAAAAACGACTACTTCTTTGTCATATTTGCTATACCAACCATCGCTTTGATGTATTTCGGTTCACTTGAAAACTTCAATTATCTGTTTTATATCGGGTTAGGAATTATGCTGTACGGTATGGCCTATTTTTTTGTGCACGATATATTTATTCATCAACGGATTAAATTTCTGTCACAAACTCGAAGTCCCTATTTTTTGGCGCTACGTAGGGCACACAAACAACATCACAGGCATATCGGAAAAGAAAATGGCGAGTGTTTTGGTTTTCTATATGTGCCTTTAAAGTATTTCAAAATGTATTTTAATTCCGCAAAAAAATGACGGCATATACTTATTCCTCCATATTGTTTCTTACGGTCATTATTTGTTTCATTGCATCTTACGATAGAAGAATTCGCTTTAACCGTTATTTTGGAGCGTTTATAAAGGCTGCAATTTTAGTTGCTATTCCATTTATTTTATGGGATATATGGTTTACGGCAAAAGGTGTCTGGTGGTTCAATACAGATTACACCCTTGGATTAGTGATAGCGGGATTGCCTCTTGAAGAATGGCTTTTCTTTATTTTCATTCCGTTTTCATGCGTGTTTACCTATTTCTGTTTTGAAAAGTTTTTCAAATTAGGATGGCTATCCGTATTTAATAACCTGATCGTTTTCGTTAGTGTGATTGTCTGTTCGGTTATTGCTTTGTTGCACTATGACAAAATCTATACATTGGTCACAGCCGTCGCTACCATAATTACTTTAATCTATCTACATTTTATTGTCCGGGCAGATTGGATTGGCAAGGCATCTCTGGTGTTTACTATCTTGATGTTAGGCTTTTTTCCTGTAAATGGCGTGCTGACGGGCACAGGATTAGAAACACCCATAGTGAATTACAATCCGGGAGATTTTCTGGGTATACGGATACTAACGATACCAATTGAGGATGCCGTCTATGGATATACACAATTTCTTTTGGTGCTTTACTTTTTTAAAATATTTCAACATACGCCTGATGAAAGCAAAAAGTTGCGCAAGAGACAGCGCATTGAAAGTATATAGAGAAGCGTTGCTAAAAAACAACCCATAACCTTTAAATCAAAGCAATGGAGAGAAATAATGTAGTACTGGTCGATGAAAACGACAATGCAATTGCCGAAATGGAAAAATTGATTGCGCACGAACAAGGGTGCCTTCACCGTGCATTTTCGGTATTTATATTTAATGATAACGGAGAGCTTCTTTTACAGCAACGGGCAGGTCAAAAGTATCACGGAGCAGGGTTATGGACGAACACTTGTTGTTCACATCCGCAATGGGGAGAAGATGTTGGCTTAAGTGCAGAAGAGCGGTTAAATTATGAAATGGGACTGGAATGTAAACTAAAATTGGTCTATTCATTTATCTACAATGAGCGGGTGGAAAATAATTTGACGGAACACGAGCTGGATTATGTTTTTGTTGGTTATTCTAAACAAAATCCTGTTTTAAACAAAGATGAAGTGAGCGATTATAAATGGATGTGTATAGATGAAATTTTAGCTGATATGAAAAATAATCCATCGCATTACACGGTCTGGTTCAAACAGGCTTTTCCGGAGTTACTTTCAAAAATCAATCGATAAAATAGATGTTAATCTGACGGCACATGCCAGTCTATTCCGTTTGTTCTTACATCTTGGCGCTGCATTGCGCTACAAAATGCTCAAACCTACGATCTGTATTGCGCATAACAGGTCCATGACCAAAACAAATAATAGCCGGATTCAGTTCTGCTAGCTTCTGGAGCGATCTTATATTGCGCTGCTGATCCGTGGTAAATATAGGTGGAGGGAGCCGAAGCCCTGTCACTGTAGTGAGTACATTCATATTGGTTACCACATCGCCTATGATAAGGACCCCATCTTGCTCACGGAATAAAGAAATATGACCTGGCGAATGTCCCGGTGTCTCTACTACCGTAAAGTTCCCCACCTTATCGTTTTCAACGATTGTCCGTTCTACTTTATGGCCCTGCCCTGCCCAAAACTTTTGTTGAAGCTTTGCCAACCAATGGTGTGGTGTCGGGTAATCATGCGTTACCAGCCCAGTCTCGGTCCTAAAAACTTCATTGGGATGACAGTACAAAGGCACTTCAAACTCCGCGCAGATCCGATCACTACAACCTTGATGGTCTGCATGCGCATGAGTAAGCACATGTGTATGAATAGGTATCTTTTGAACAGCTTTCTTTATCTGCGCGTAGGAACTCCGTATTCCGGAATCCACCAATACATTTTCAATAATATAACAGTTTATGCCGTTGCGTGGCAGCAGTGAAATCTGGAAAACTTCGGAAGCAATTTGATGTAGCATAGTTTTTTTTTTACAAAACTACAGCACAGATCATGCTTCCCTAAGGACATTTGTCCTATAATGCGTTAGGTCTATGTATCTGTCCTTTTGCCCGTGTCAGCGAGCGTTGCGTAATCCCTAGGTACGAGGCCAAGTCCTGCGTCGCTGTTCGATGTACAAGCATCGGTTCATACAAAAGGACATGGCGATATTTATCTACGGCAGACCTATTGTTGTAGTTCAGCATATAGCACTCTTTTTGGTTATACTCCTGTTCCATCACTGACTTTACAACCGCAGTCCAAGCCGTCACCCTATCAAGCAGCAGCTGATAGTCTGGAAAACTTATTCTATAAATCACGCTATCTTCCATAGCCCTGAAACTCCTTTTGGATTTTCCCTGTGCCACAAATTCCGCAAACGAGGTAATAAATTCCTTTTCAAACTTGAAGCAGGTTATGTTTTCTTTTCCTACGTTGTCATTGGCATATCCTTTTACAGACCCCTTAGCGATAAAACCAATATAACGACAGGGCTCATCCTCGCGAACAAAAAAATCACCTTTCTTTAAGTGTATAGGCTTAAAAAAAGGTATAGAAAAGCTGATTTCTTCGATCGATAATTTGCCATCTGAGGCTAGATAATGTTCTAATACGTCGTTCATTTTGCCGTTTGTCTATTTTTTCATCTCGTTTTTCTATGAATTACATCCCGTATGCAGCAGTCAAATCTACCAATTATTGTACATTCAAAAAATCGACAAGTGTCTTGGAATCGTCCAATAAAAGCAAGGACTTATCCTCGACAATGTGTAATTTTGTAGGCTATAAAAATCGCTACTACGCTACTAAAAGTGTGGTAGCGATGTTTAAAACTTACTAAACTATTTATCGATAAAGAATGAAAACACAAAAAGAGAATTACCCGTTGGTGAGCTTTATTGTAGGCTTTTTGGTATGGCTATCCGCCACCGTATTATTTAGAGTTGCCGGTCAACATTTTTTTATTGTCGACAATGCATTTGTATTAATCACATTGTATATCATTCTAATTCCAGCTCTCGGTCTCCTCGCTACAACCGTATTTAATAAGTTCCAGTTAAACAACCTTGAAAGTGTGAAATCGGCCGCGATTATGGTATTGCCCGGAATGCTTCTTGACACGGTATGTGTGCAATTTTTTGAAAAGATATTCACCAATATGCCTGAAATATATAGCAAAACCTTTGCTTCCTGGCTGATGTTTGCCTATGCGACGGTCTTAGTCTTTGGCTTGTTGCGAAAAAAACAAGGGACAGAAAAATAATAGAGAGATCGTAATTAAAAAGAAAAAGCAACGTGTGTACCGTTGCTTTTTCTTTTTGTATCTCTTGGCTTATTTCGCTTGTAGTGCCGCTCCTTCAAATTGGATACCTGCCCAACCGTGCGTTATAAAATTGCGTATATTCTGATGATCAGTTCCGGTAGGATTTTTTAGCACGTCCTCCCGGTAGAAAGCACCAAAAAGTGCTAATACCGCTTCCTTTTCCAGTTGTTGAAGCTTTGCAAAGCTAAAAACTTTGCAAGAACCATTGTTTTGATTCGCTTCATTTACCGTATCACCGTTCGTAAACTTTGTTGGTGTAAAATCATAATGCGCATCGATATATGCAATAACATCATTAAATTCAATAGTCTGTGGGTCGTTTTTTAGTTGTTCTAAAAGCATTTTATAAGTATTAGGATGATACGCTTCCCTGAAGCGCAAAGCTCAAATATAGCTGATAATCGGGATTTTTTCATACCACAATTCTCCCTAATATTGTCCCATACGATGAACTAAGCTTCACAGCATGAAAACAGTACTATTAAGTGTCCTTTGTATATTAACGGCAATGACCGCTTGCACCGAGGAAAAAACAGACGGTTTACCGTTGTTGCTTTCACAATGGAATACGACATCGATCATTCCCTTTTTAACAAAGCAAAATAAGTATATCTACGTCGATAAAAGCACGTTAAAGCCGCGCTCCAACCAACAGTTTCGAAGTGCCTCCCCATATACCAGTACCGGCTTCGCTGTCGTCGAAAATGAAAAGAATGAATCGGCAATCATTGACGGAAATGGAAAAATAGTAGTGGATTTTTCTCAACACGAGATTCGCTTACATACGATAAATGGATTAACACTCTACAAGAAGCAAAGTGAGTATGAAAAGAAAATGCCCTTTTGGCAATGGGAATGGAATATCTTAGGTGGCGCCATAAAAAAAGAGCAGACTTATCGTAAAATTGAAATAGGCGTTTTGGAAACCAAGCAGGTTCTCCTCCAAAAAGATCTGCCCTATCTCGATGAAAGTTATTATCTCAATTTTACACCTGTTGATGAAAATCATGTCTTTTGGAACGGGACACTATACAAAATAAAAAAGAACCGATTCCATAAAATGGAAGGTAACATCGTAGAGCTCCTAGAAAACAAACGCATGCTCAAAACTTCCAATGGATCCTTTTCCATGTACGGCATACATCAAAACAAAGCTTTACTCCATGGGTTAAAAGGTAGTGAGACGCTCTCCATAACATTTAAAGGCACCAACCTTGTTCTACATGAAATCAATAAAGAACGCTATGAACCACAAGTCCCTAAGCTGTTGGTGGATAGTAAAAACAATAACGTCTACCCTTTTCCGCAGTATGAAAAGGCATTTCCAAAGGAAATCACTAAAGCAACGAGCACACAAATCGATTTTATCAAAAAAACCTCATTGGTGTATTCTATTACGAACTCCCCTTACTTTTTGCTTGGCGTCTTTAATTACGATTCTGATGTATGGGCCTTCGACTGGCGCTACATCGATACCCTAGGGCAGGTTGAGGATCATATCGACCTGTATAATTTCAAGGTTTTGGATCAGGTGGGTAATTTGGTTTGGCCAGATCGAAAAATGATTTTTCCCGACCACTACAACGTTGAAGGGTGGAAATTTGGAAAAATAGCCGGGTATGAAGGGATGAATGATCGATTCCTGATCCCGATTGAGAACAAAGAGCAGCAGCGCACCATGGGCTTATGGAATAGTAAAAATCATACCTGGGAGATAGCGCCGGCATACCATAAAATACTGCTTCTGGATTCCGAAAAGGATATTTATGCCCTTCAAAAGGAGAATGACGGACTGTATACCCTTTACGACAATAAACATAAAAGAGACATCGGTTCGACAGGATATCAATCCATAAATTCGGATGGTTTGGTGAGCTGCAAACTGGATGCGCAACACACGATTTATTATTATATCGATATATCCTCTGGACTGGAGTATCGGGAGAAGTAAGGTTTACACGCCAAATGTGCCCCTATTTCCTCTAACATATACTTGCCAGGTTGGGTCTCGTTTGATTAAATTTACAACATGAAAAAAACTTATTTGGCCGCTTGTATATCCTTGGTTTTGATGGCCTCGTGCAATCAAAGAAAGGATAGTACCCAACACGCACAGAACAAACCAAAACAGGATACAACCGGGTTGGTCCATGCAGAATCAAGTTCTTCAGCAGTGACTCCGCAGGAGACTGCTGAACAGTGGTTAAAAAGTATATTCAAAACCAAAGATTCAGAGAAATACTTTCCCGACTATAATGTGGAGGAAAAGCTTTGTACCAAGCGTTATCAAGACTTTATAGCTGAATCTGGTGAGCTATATGGCCCCTCCAATTTAGATGATTCACAATTTCTAGCAGCCGAAAAAAAATATAAAGCCAAATGGTCTGGCATATACCCGATATCGGAACAAGAAATGTGGCTTTTTGGTCGAGGAAATGGAGATATCGGTGAGTTAAAGGCGTTAACGATCAGCAAGGTTAAAGACTTGGTTTTTAGGGTGGTTATTGATTACGGCGCAGGTATCAAAACGGAAAATGAAGTAACCCTCGTTGCGGAGGATGGGACCTACAAAATCGATTATTGCAAAACGGAGTTTTTGTAACCAAGAGGATCCTAGACCTCTTTGGCTACAAAAAACTTCTTAGATACGTCTAAAGCAACTGTTTATGCGTCATAAGATAAGCAAGCGCATCTTTAACCGCAGACTCGCTATCTTTCGGGTTAAACCCCAACTCATTTCTCGCCTTGGAAATATCAAAGTTTTGCTGTAAGCCCGAGAACATCGCTATCTCTTTGGTTGTAATGATAGGAGGCTTCCCTTTTAGTTTTGCCGAAAACTGCATTAAGGCAGCGATAGCAAACAACATGCACTTTGGAACAGCAGCAGGAATTCGCAGTTGGAGCTCCGGATAAAACTTTTGCGCAAGCTTAGTGGTATGGGTAATGGTCATACATTTTTCATTCGCAAGAATATAACGCTCACCTGCAAGCCCTTTCTGTGCCGCAAGAAAACAACCTTCGGCTACATCCTTTACATCGACCCAATTAAGTGCAATGTTCGTATCTACAGGAATTTGTTTATTGAGAATCAGTGCTAACACACCATAAGAGACATTAAGCGGTAAAAATGCCTCACCACCAATCATGGCGCCTGGCATTACCGAGACCAATGCTATCCCCAATTCCTCTGCCAATCTAAAAGCGAGTTTCTCTCCATCATTCTTCGAGTTATAGTAGGCATCCCTTCGGTCGGGGTTGTATCCATTACTCTCTCGGGTGGGTACATGCGTATAGTCTAACGCAGCGATAGAACTGACATAGACAATTTTCTTCACCCCCTCCTCCGCTGCAGCCTCAATCGTGTTGCGCGTTCCCTGCATATTCACATCGTAAATTTCCTGCTGTGGATCTTTCGCCCACAATTTGAAGGCTGCACCAACAGCGTAAAAGGTATCGACACCTTGTAACGCCTTTCTAAAGGATTCTTTATCTGTAATATCCGCCTGAACAACTTCACAGTCTAGTCCATCCAGCGCCGTACGATTTTTAAGGTTACGCACAGAGGCCCGAACCGCAAAGCCCTTTTGTATTAATAACCTAACGAGATTGGTTCCCAAATGTCCGTTAGCACCAGACACTAAAACTAATTTTTTATCTACCATGTTCTTGATTTTAAATAGTAAGACAAAGTTCAGCCTTACTCCTTCAAAACCACTTCACAAATGTTACCTAATGATTTGCTTTCGGATACGACTCAAGCTTTTCGGATTCATTCCCAAAAAAGAAGCGATATATTGCATCGGAACATGATGTAACACTTCTGGATACTCGTCCATCAACCTTAAATACCGTTGTTCAGCAGTAAGCGTCGCCAACTCTCTTGCTCGCTTTTCATTATAAGACAAGGACTGCTGAAACACATGGATACTAAAATCTTTAAAGGCAGAGCTTTGCTCAATTAATAGATCAAGACTTGCTTTGGAAACACGCAAAAGTTCACAGGCCGTCACACACTCTACATTCTCTTCTGCTCGAGTCTGGTTAGCAAAGTGCGTGTAGGACGTTATAAAGCCCGGCGGGCAGTTGATATGGGTGGTAACTTCGTCGCCTTTATCATTATAATGGAATAAACGAACAAAGCCCGATACCACAAAATAGAGATACATCGGAACTTTTCCTTCTTCTTCAATCACGCTATTTTTTGGACAGCTTATAGGCTCTAAATAACGCGTGCAGAGCACCTTCTCCTGATCGGAAAGCGTTACATATTGGGTAATAACTTCAATTAACTTGGTATGCATGGTCTGTTGTTATTCGCAGCTAATATACCATCAATCTGATTCATGTGCCGCATCATATGATTGATATAGAACTGAAAGACATCTCCCAGTTTGAGTTTCAGAAACTTGGTAATAGACAATTCAATTTTCACTTTATTTAAACTGACGGTTCTTGCGCTATTTAGGAGCATAATCAATTTATCCTGCTGCTCCAGAAATCGATCCAGAACCGCCCCATCGAGCTTACTGTTTAACGGGTTCTTATCCTTAAACGTTTTCATCTTATTTAGCTTTCCCTTTGGCAGCATACTCTTCGCAAAATACCCACCCAACATCCCGCTCTTAAATTCTGCTTCGCTCGAGGAAGATGAATGACGGATATCGCGCTCCATCACGGGTAAGTAGAAATCTCCATATAAGTTTAAATGCTCCAAACACTCCAGCACATTCCAGGAAGCGTCGCTTTCCCGCCAGCGTAACTGCGCCAGATCATAAGATTTCAACTGGTTCACCTGGCTGATGATCATCTCCGTCTCGGATAAAAGCTTTTGTATAAATTGTTCTGTCTGCATAACCTTTGTTTTATGCAAAAATGAAAATTGCAACGTTCATAAATCTTGATTGATATCAAGACTTTTTAAGTCGCGACAATGTTTCCGGGGTCATACGTAAATAATTTGCGATATGCCGGCTCGGAATTTCTTGAAACAGTTGCGGGCTCCGCTTTAACACGCGTTCATAACGCTCTCGGGGCGAACTGGTTAAAACATCAACCTCGCGTTCCAACTGCAAAACAATCAACTCCTCCAAAATCTTGATCCACAGCGTACGGTTCGCCTCTTCTTGCAAAAAATTGTTGATCTGCGCCTTTGGAATAATACGAACAACCGTCTTTTTGATTGCCTGAATATACAGGTCCGAAGGCTTGCCTGTCAAGAATGAATCCAACGAAACAACTAAATCATGCTTGTACCCCAACCGAACAATCTGTTCATTTTGATCGTCCAAAACAAAGACACGCAGGCTACCCCGCTCCACATAATATAAATTAGTATCGATGGTACCACTTACTGTCAAAAACTCGTTTCTCCCTACAACGACTACCTTCTCTGATAGTGCAATAATCTCTTTCATTATCTAGTTTTCCCTAAAACTACCGATTAAATCCAAAGCACCCTTCCAAAGGGTGCTTCTTCCCTTTAAGCCATCGGGCTACCATCTCCATGCCGGCAACAGAAAATGTAATGCCATTCCCACCGAATCCCAATACAAAATAGCTCTTTTCGAAATCATCATGTGTTCCCACATACGGCAGTCCATCTTTCGTCTGTCCGAAAGTACCGGCCCACGAAAAATCGCAGATAAAAGGAACGTGCGGCAAGTATTTCCTCACCGATGTCTCGAGCCTTTCTGTCTTCTTATCCAGTAAGCGATCCCGCCTTTCTGGATCACGGAACGGTTCATCCTCCCCACCGATCAGCATCCGCCCATCATCTGTCGTCCGCAAATAGATATAAGGATCTGCCGTATTCCAAACCAACAGGTTGTCGTATTTCTTTAACGGCACAGAAGTCACCTCCGAAACTATAGCGTAGGTACTGATCAGATCAACAAACTTTTCCCGTATCAGGTTAACGCTTTCATACCCTACACAATAAATAATCTTCTTTGCACTTATCTGTACGCCTGTATCTAGGGACACCGCATGTGTCGTCCTCTGGTATGTCGCCTTGGTGAGTTCCGTTTTATCGAATACCCGTAACCCTCTTCGACTATTAAACTCAAGCAACTCATGCACCAGTTTAAAAGCATCCACGCTTGCCCCTTGTGTCGATAAAATCCCCCCATAGGTACCTACAATATCAAACGCCTTTTCTATTGCCTCCGCCTCCATCCACTGCACATCAAAACCGACGGATTTCCGTGCTTCCAGCTCCTTCTGTAATCCGACAACATCTTTTTTAAAGGCCGCGAAATACAAGGACTGCTTACGTTTAAAACCTGCTTTAGACTTTATTTCCTGACATATCTTCTCCAATCGGTCGATACCATCCGAACAGGCCTTATAACTTGCAATTGCATCTTGTTCCCCAATATCTTCTATTAGCTTATGCAATGGCGTATCGATCTCATACTGTAACATCGCCGTCGTTGCAGATGAACTACCGAACCCGATCTCCCGCTTATCGATTAAAACCGTGTCGTATCCATCCTCCATACATTGGTGCGCGATTAAGCTTCCCGTGATTCCACCACCGACGACCAGTACTTCGCAAGAAAGATTTTCCCTTAACGAAGGATACGATTGTATGATACCATTCTTAACCAACCAAAAGGGTTCATTCGACTTTAAGTCCATAGCAATTCAATTGATTCCAGAATGAAGATAACAAAATTATATGTATATCGCCCCTGCGCCTACTTTTATATATTTCTTTAAACCTTATTGCGTAAAAAACTAAAACAGCCATCCACATGATGGGTCACACCGACTAAAAAAGTCAACGTATCGCCGATACACTTTGTAGCATCGGCGTCTGCAATGATGGCAAACCCGAACGACATTGCTGCATAGTTATAACGGCGAAGACTACCAGACAACGACAATGCGACGTCATGCATGGACATGTAAGCATCGACAACAGACCTGCGAACAAAGAAGATAGGAATCAACACAAACCTGACGTACATTAGCACGATGACGGAAGCCTTTAATCCAATGCCCTCCGTCGATCACCTTTCGTCTATCGACATCCCCGCATCGCACTCCTTCCATACGACCAAAACGTCGTCGGGAAGCATGCAAGTGACTTCCTTTACTGTTTCGCGTGTCGACTATAGCACAAAGCGTATAGGCTAGATAGCAAAGCTGACAGGAATTGCCACAAAGGCTGCTCGCGTTACTACGGAGAGGTCAGTGTTTATCGTACAAAATAGCCCGTACAGCCTTTAAACCTAGCATTTGAACATACCTCCTCCCAACAAAATCAATTATTCACATCCGAATGTAACTTTTTTTTACAAGCAAAACTAAACACTTGTTTAAATTAAACATTTGTTTAAATTTACACACTATTTTTCAAAAAAGGCATGAATCAAAAGCAACTGGAAATACTAGAAATCGCTGAATCCTTGTTTGCCAAAAATGGATTTGAAGGCACTTCGGTGCGCGATATCGCACAGGCGGCAGGCATCAATGTCGCGATGATCAACTACTATTTTGAGTCAAAGACCAACCTCTTGGAGCTGATTGTTAAGCGCGCGGCCGAATCGTATAAAATGAGACCTGAAGAATACAACGAGGAAGTGGACTCTTTTAAACGATTGGATAAAATGATTGAACATTATGTCAATTCTAAAATCAACAATAAAGACGTCTACCAGCTTCTTTTTACAGAGGCAACGATAAAAAAACGTATTATCAATTCCACGGTTTTCAAGGAGCTTCGTAAGCATAATATCCAACTGATCAAGGAAGTGATAGACTACGGTCATGCACGTGGCGACTTCCGTTACTACGACCCATTGCTGATCAACAGTACGATGATCGGCACCTTGATGAAC
Source organism: Sphingobacterium psychroaquaticum (assembly GCF_004421025.1). Taxonomy (NCBI): domain Bacteria; kingdom Pseudomonadati; phylum Bacteroidota; class Sphingobacteriia; order Sphingobacteriales; family Sphingobacteriaceae; genus Sphingobacterium; species Sphingobacterium psychroaquaticum. Next base: position 2,599,692 of record NZ_CP038029.1, read on the forward strand.
TTTCGAATGAACCGTTCTCTTTATGAGGAGCTGTTGATCTTGAAGCCCGATGAGGACTTTGATGACATGCAAAAAGAACTACTGCGCACACATTTAAAATTTACCATAAAAGCAATCTTAACACATGAGAATAAATAATTGGAGCATGGCCATGTGCATGCTATTCTTTTCTGCCGGTAGTTTTGCCCAAGAAAAGAAACAGCTGAGTTTGGAAGAGGTTATGCAGCTGGCATACCATAATTCAAACGATGCGAAGGTGTTAGACTCCAAAGTCAAAACACGACAATTGGAGTACGAAGCTTCGAAAGACAGCCAACTGCCCGAAGCGAAACTATCTGGAACTTATCTGATGATGAACAGTCCAACCGTGGACTTAAAAATTCCGGTCGGAGGCGGAAGTGAAGCGCCCGATATAGCGACAAACAGGTTGTTCTTAGGCCAACTTGCTGTGAATATGCCACTCTATACAGGCGGTAAAATAAAAAACAGCATCAAATCGGCCGAAGACAGCTGGAAATCAAGCGAGCTGCAAGCCATTGCAGAAAAACAAAATCTCGCCATACAGGGAATGCACCTCTACATCGCCCTCTACAAAGCGCAACAAACGACCCACCTCATTGCGGAGAACATCAAAAAATCAGAACAACAGGTACTCGACTTCAAAGCCATGGAAACCAATGGTGTAATTGCGAGAAACGATCTCTTGAAAGCACAATTACAATTATCCAACTACAAGGTTTCCTACCAAGAAGCGGTTAAAAATGTCAAAATATTGAGCTATCAGCTGAGCACCCTTTTGGGGCTGGAAGAAAACACCGATTTTGAAGCGATTACATTGGCTAAAAATCCAGATGCTATCCTGCTCCCGGGGAACCCAAATGATCGCTACGAAATAAAATCATTGACCGCCCAGAAGGATGTGGCCCAAGACCAGCTGAATATCACAAAATCAGCGTACTACCCGACTGTATTTGCAACGGGTGGTTATGCTGCACTGCAGGTGCACAACATCGTGACGGTTACCAATGCCGCCAACATTGGGTTGGGGGTATCCTATGATATTGGTGCGCTTTACAAGAATAAAAAGAAGGTAAATGTGGCGAGACAACATATCGAGGAGGTCGACCAAAGCTTAGCGCAGACACAGGACCGCATCAAAACACAAATCCAAGAATCACAACAAGAGGTGGTATTGGCTAAAGAAAAGCAAAAGCTTTTCCAAGAAGCCTATGAGCAAGCAAAGGAAAACTACCGAATTGTACAAGATAAATACAATAACGGCGTCGCAGATACCGATGATCTGCTCGAGGCCGATGTACAGCAATTACAAAGTCAAATCAACCAAGCTATTGGGGATGCTACAATCGTGGAGAAATACTACGATTTATTGTTCGCCAGTGGTCAACTTAATCTAAAATAGCATAGAAATCATGGAAAATAATATAGAAAACAAAAAGTCATCCAATCCCAAATTTATTATTGTATTGGTGGCAGTTGTCCTTTTGGGTGGCGGATTCGGCGTATATAAATACCTACACAGTCAGCAGCACGAAACGACCGATGATGCACAAGTAGAACGAAACCTCAACCCTATTATACCGCGCGTAGGCGGTTACATCGACAAGATCTACGTGAAGGATAACCAAATGGTCAAAGCAGGCGATACGTTGTTCACGATTCAGCGAGCAGACTATGATGTGCGTGTGGAAGAGGCACGTGCCGCGGTATCGGTCGCCGAGAAATCATTTGAAGTATCCAAGGCTGATGTTTCGGCAACACAAGCAAATGTAGCAATCTCGGATGCCACCATCTTATCCAATACGGGTACGATCGAAGGTGCAGAAATTAAACTGCAACAGGCAAACAATGATTTCGAGCGTTATGCGAATCTGTATAAGAACCACTCCATTACTAAACAGCAATACGAGCAAGCACTTACCGCCAAGTTAGAAGCCGAAAAACAAGTTGATGTTCTAAAGCAGCAGCGTAATGCGAGCAGCTCACAGAAACAGGCTGTTATCAGTAAAACAAGCGTTGCCAATAAGCAAACATCGGTGGCAGAAGCTAACATCCAAAAAGCAAAGGCTGTTCTTAAAGCGGCGGAGCTGAATGTTGCCTACACCGTGGTAACGGCCGCTGTAGATGGTCAGGTTTCCAACATTAAACTACAAGAAGGACAGATGGTTAATCCGGGTCAATCATTGTTTTACATTATCAATACACAGGAAACATGGGTGGTTGCCAACTTTAAGGAGACACAGCTGAACAAGATTCGTGCTGGCCAAAAGGTAGAAATCAAAGTGGATGCTTTCCCCGATAATACTTTTGAGGGTGAGGTGGAGTCATTCTCTCCGGCTACTGGTTCAAAATTCTCGTTGTTGCCTCCAGATAATGCGACAGGTAACTTTGTAAAAACTGTACAACGTCTACCGGTAAAAATCATATTGGCCGCATCCAACAAACAAGAACTCATTCAGATGTTACGTCCTGGAATGAACGTAGATGTCGACGTTCATATTAAATAAACGCTATGCAAACATTGACTGGAAATGACAGTTTGGTCGAATATGGAGTCAAACGTGCATTAATAACATTTACCTGTATCCTATGTGCCTTGTTGGAAATTGTCGACACGACCATTGTCAACGTCGCACTCAATGATATGAAAGGTACCCTGGGCGCTACCCTTACCGATGTAGCCTGGGTGATTACCGCTTACGCAATCGCCAATGTTATCGTTATCCCGATGACCAGCTGGCTATCGCAACAATTTGGTCGCCGCAACTACTTTGCGGCTTCCATTATCATTTTTACCCTTGCCTCATTCCTCTGTGGTAACGCCACAAATATTTGGGAACTCGTAGCCTTTCGGTTTATCCAAGGGATGGGTGGTGGTGCGCTGCTGGTAACCGCGCAAACCATTCTCACGGAGACTTATCCGCCCGAAAAAAGAAGTATGGCGCAAGCGATCTATGGGATGGGAATTATCGTAGGCCCTACGTTGGGACCTCCCCTGGGTGGATATATTGTCGATAACTACTCTTGGCCGTATATCTTTTACATCAATGTGCCGCTGGGTATCTTAGCGACAATGATGGCTATTTCCTTGGTAAAGAGTCCAAAATATGGCAATAAGCAATCGGCTCGGGAAGTGGATTGGTGGGGCATGATTTTCTTGATCATGTTTATCGGATCCCTACAGTTTGTGCTGGAACATGGCCAACAGGATGATTGGTTTGAGGACTCGACCATTTTGGTGCTGTCGATCTTATCATTCTTCGGTTTGTTTTTCTTTATCTGGCGTGAGCTTACCTACGCGAAGCCGATCGTAAACCTTCGGGTGTTGAAGGATAAGAACCTGCAGGTGGGTACCGTGATGAGCTTTATCCTCGGTTTTGGGCTATTTGGATCCACCTTTATCATTCCGCTTTACACCCAGTCTATTTTGGGGTGGACAGCGACTGATGCAGGACTGTTGCTTATACCGAGCTCCATTATGACGGGGATCATGATGCCTTTTATCGGTAAGATGATACAATCGGGCGTCCCACAGAAATATATGGTGGCCGTCGGACTTTGCATCTTTTTTGGCTTTTCTTTCTTCATGTTCGGCCTGATCACGAACGATACCGGTGCGGAGCACATGTTCTGGCCACTCATCATCCGTGGCGTTGGATTGGGCTTGCTATTTGTACCTGTTATGACGTTGTCTTTATCGACACTTTCAGGGAAAGCAATTGGTGAAGGAGCTGCTTTTACCGGTATGAGCCGACAGCTGGGTGGCTCTTTTGGGATTGCCTTAATTACCACGTTTATCTCCAGAGATACACAGCACCATCGGGTGGACCTCATCTCGCACTTGGACCCTTCGCGGTTCGAGGTGCAACAGCGGATTGCCGGGATGCAATCAAATTTTATAAGCAAAGGATTTAGTCCGAATGAGGCACTCGCGAAAGCACACCAACTGATCGAAGGCACCGTCATGAAGCAGGCGACCGTATTGTCTTACATGGATGTTTTCCTATACCTCGGGGTTCTGTTTTTAATCTGCGTACCTTTTGTACTGCTGATCAAGCAAGGCAAAAATAAAGTGGATATGTCGAATATGCATTAATAGGGTTAAGAGTTAAGGAGTTAAGAGGTTAAGGAGTTAAGAAGTGAGGTGGTGAAGTCGTGAGATTGGAGTTTATGGACTGTAGCAAAGCCGTAGGTATAAAACCACCCCACATAAAACAAACACGAGCCACAGGCTCGCGCTAGCGAAGCGACAAGACCGTTGCTGGCGCGAGCTTTTAGCTCGTGTCCGTCGATTAATCCATAACCAAACAAGCCACGGGCTCGTGCTTGCCAAGTATCACAAGTTCTCCCAACGTCATTCCGAACGAGATATAAGGAGGAATTTATGACCTGTAGTTCGTTTACCTACATGCTTCGTAGATCCCTCCACTCTCGGGATGACGATTTGCCTACTGGAACAAGACTTACACTATATAGAGCACAAGAAATTTTCATTTTATACCGCTTACAAAGCTTCTGGCTATCCTTAACCACTCCATGTCGCCTGAGGAATATTTGCTCCTGTACAAACTTGTCTATGCACAGCCCATCCCTGCAAATATTCCTAGCGACGAGTTTTGCTTACTTTTTCGGCAAAAAGTAAGATGCCTGGCCGGCATAGAGGCCGTAGTTGGGCTAACAAGTTAGAGAGTTAAGAAGTGAAGTGAGATTAGAGGGTTAAGGTGCTTCGTAGATCCCTCCACTCTCGGGAGGATGAAACAGGATAAAATCAGAAAAAAAATTCTATATCATTATTAAGGTAGTGTTATATTTTTTCTATTTTAACCACCAAACTTTCATGTAGAGAAAAAATAGATTAAATTTAAGTTGTTAATAATAAAATATTTAACAATGAAAAAATCTACATCGAAATTCGACAAAGTCTTGAACAGTTCGAGACAATTCGGAAAGGTAAACCACGAACCTGACTCGAGCAAAGAAATCCAGATCAATACCCCCGAAAAAACAATGCCCTTTTCGGATCAGATCGGAAACTATCAGCGCAACAAAGGAATTCCCTCCAAATCCTTTGACAACAGCAAAATCTACATCGTTGGAAGTGGTATTGCAGGCATGGCTGCCGCCTATTATTTTATACGTGATGGACACATTCCGGGAAAAAATATCATCTTCCTAGATCAACTCCATGTGGAAGGTGGTTCCTTAGACGGCGCGGGAAATGCAAAAGAAGGTTATATTATTCGTGGTGGACGCGAAATGGACATGACCTATGAAAATCTATGGGATCTCTTCCAAGATATTCCAGCCCTCGAGCTGCCTGCACCATATAGTGTGTTGGACGAATACCGCCTCGTGAATGATAACGACCCCAATTATTCCAAATCCCGCTTGATACACAAACAAGGTCAAGTGCAGGATTTTAGCAAATTTGGAATCGAGAAAAAGGATCAACTCGCCATCATCAAATTACTGCTCAAGAAAAAAGAAGAACTAGATGATCTAACTATTGAAGATTATTTCAATGATTCCTTTCTGAACAGTAACTTTTGGTACTTCTGGCGTTCTATGTTCGCCTTTGAGAACTGGCACAGCTTGTTGGAACTCAAACTATATATGCATCGCTTTCTCCATGCTATTGATGGGATGAAAGACTTTTCTTGCCTTGTATTCCCTAAATATAACCAGTTTGATAGCTTTGTCACACCCTTAAAAAATTTCTTGGTCGACAAAGGCGTACAGATCCAATTCAACACACTCGTAGAAGACCTGGATATTCAAATTTCAGGAACAACGAAAGTTGTCCAGCATATCCTAACCAAACAAGACGGTAAGACCGTTAAAATCGCTGTTGGGCCCGAAGACTTTGTGATTGCGACAACGAGCTCCATGACAGAAAGCACCTTTTATGGCACAAATGATACAGCTCCGAATATTACCATCGATAATAAAAGTGGTAGCGAGAGCGATGGCTGGAAGCTATGGAAAAACTTGGCTACCAAATCAGACGTTTTTGGTCGGCCACACAAATTTTATAGCGATATTAAAAAATCATCTTGGGAGTCCGCAACCTTAACATGTCGACCTTCTGCGTTTGTCGAAAAGCTAAAAGAACTCTGTGTCAATGACCCCTACTCGGGCAACACGGCAACGGGCGGGATTATTACCATTACCGATTCCAATTGGTTGATGAGCTTTACCTGTAACAGACAGCCTCACTTTCCAACCCAGCCAGATGATATCCTTGTGATTTGGGTATATTCTCTCTTTATGGATAAAAAAGGTAATCATGTTCAAAAAACAATGCCCGAATGTACCGGAAATGAAATCCTGTCTGAGCTATGTTACCATCTAGGTATTAGCGATCAACTGGACAATGTCATTGAAAATACCATCGTACGCTCCTCTTTCATGCCTTATATCACTTCCATGTTTATGCCACGTGCCCAAGGTGATCGCCCGCGTGTTGTGCCCGAAGGATGCACCAACCTCGGTTTAGTGGGACAGTTTGTAGAAACAAACAATGATGTGGTATTTACGATGGAGAGTTCTGTGCGTACGGCAAGGATTGCTGTATACGAGTTGCTTAATCTAAACAAACAGGTTCCAGATATTAATCCGTTACAATACGATATCCGTCATCTCTTAAAAGCCACCCAGGCATTGAATGACTATAAACCGTTCCTAGGCGAAGGTTTCTTACGGAAAATCCTCAAAGGAACTTACTTCGAACATATACTGGTAGAACGGAAAGAGGAAAAAGAAGAACATGAATCATTCCTCACCGAACAGCTTTCAAAACTGAAGGACTGGATAGGCACCTTTAGAAACTAGGTTTCCTGAATATCAAAAAAACTCATTACTTTTAGGGAGAATAACGCAAATCATCACGAGGCAGGTTATTCTCTCTTTTGCTTTACCGGATTTTTTTACACTAAAAACAATCAGTAATGAAAAACGCACATAGAATCACAACATACCTCTTCCTTATTAGCACTGTACTAGCAGTTTTTGCCTCCTGTTCTTCATCCAAGCCTGAAAAAGCCATCCCTGTTACAAATTTTGACGTCAATCGTTATTTAGGTACCTGGTATGAAATCGCTCGATTTGACTTCCGTTTTGAAAAGGATCTCGATAATACATCGGCGCAGTACAAGCTGGATGATGCCGGAAATGTAATCGTCCTGAACAGTGGTTACAATTACAAAAAGAACACCTGGGAGAAAGCCGATGGTCTCGCTAAATTCAGAGGCGATAAAAGCACGGCCGCACTAAAGGTTAGTTTTTTCGGTCCTTTTTATTCGGGATACAATGTCATTTCGATGGACGATAATTACCAGTATGCTTTGATCGCGGGTAAAAATTTGGACTACCTCTGGATTCTTGCACGGGAAAAAACTATCCCAGACGATGTTAAAGCAAATTTCCTTAAGGTTGCACAGGAAATCGGCTATGACACGAACCGATTGATCTGGGTGAAACAGGATCGAACGAACAACCCGTACCTTCAAGATAGAAAATAAGAGGTATTTATGACTAAGACTATACTACTCGTTGGTGGCACCGGCTTTATTGGGAAGCATCTTATTACGCATTTGACCGTTTTAGGCTATTCCCTCCACGTCTTAAGCCGGAGCGAACGCAGTAGCGACAACCAATTGGTGCGTTATTACACTTGGAATATGGAGACCGGTTATATAGATGCCCAAGCTTTTGACAGGGTATCTACGATTATCAATATGACTGGCGCCAATATCGGCGAAAAGCGTTGGACCGCCAAACGCAAAAGCGAGATTATAGAAAGTCGCGTCAAGTCTTTGAACGTACTCTATCACTATATTGAGAAATACAAACTACCTATCGACACGTTGATTTCCTCTTCTGCCGTAGGTTTTTATGGCGCTATTACGCGGGAAGATATATTTACAGAAGAGTCGCCCAGTGGAACCGATTTTCTGGCGACCACTTGCCGGCAATGGGAGAACGCAGCGGAGCGATTTGCTGACTTAGGGGTTAAAACCATCATTCTCCGCAAAGGAGTCGTTATCGGTCCAGATGGTGGGATGTACCACAAACTAGCGCCTCTTGCGAAGCTAGGTATTAACACCACCTTAGGCAGTGGCAAGCAGTACCTACCATGGATCGATGTTCGCGACCTGGTGCAGATATACAGCTTTCTATTGGTCCAAAATCCACCCTCAGGTGTTTTCAACGCAACCGCCTCTGCGCACATTACCCTAAACGATTTCTCTAAAGCACTGCTCCGTGCTGTCGGCAAAAGGAGTATTTTGCCTAATGTCCCCGCCTTCCTTATCAAACTGTTGTTGGGAGAAATGTCCATCATGTTGCTCGAAGGTTCCCGCGTCAGTAATGAAAAAATCAAAAGCGCAGGTTTTCAATTCAGCTATGATACACTCGAGAAATCACTCGAGAGCCCTGCGCACCAGAAAAACAGAAGCTAGCGGCAAATCGCCTAAAACAGAACTTCCCTCCTGCTGCACAAAACCATGCTCCTCCAAGAGCTCCAACACAGGGTGGTCCACATACTCCTGGACCCATATATTTTCATACGAACGACACACAGAAAGGCACTTATCCAGCAAAGCCATATATACAGCTGAGGTATTGTATTTAGCTAAGATACCAAAATCGGCAATACGTATGGAACGTCCCCCTTGAAGCGATGCAGGCTTTTGTCCTTTGGATGTAATCCGTGCATAGCCTGCTGCACGCCCATCAACATACACCACCAGCCATTGATTGGACATACTGTTGAGCTCCATGACAAGTTTTTCCTTGGTAAGTTCCTGTCGCATATGATTGTCCAATACGTCTGGCGCTAACAGAGGTCCCAGCTTTTCTACGGTGAGTGCTTGCGTAAGCTCCATTAATACGTCTACCCCTTGCTCGGTAGCTACTGTAAATTTGGTAATAATTTCCATCGCTATATGTGATCTAATGCTCCAAATCTAGCAAGCATCACACAGAAAGAAGCATACAGTTTAAGCACATTACAACGATACAGTTAGGCGCCCATCGCCTGCCCGACAGCCCGTATCGCTTCGATCTTCTGTGCGGAGAGACGGTCTGCAAAGACAATCCTAAAACAAGAATCATACTGGGTTGAGAACGAGAAAGTATATCCCGGTGTAAACTGTACCCTCCACTTTTCACATTGCCTATAAAAGAGATCCATATCCGTATCCTTGGGCAGCTTCACCCAGCCATTAAATCCGCCCGAGGGCGTAACAAAAGATGTCCCTTTGGGAAAGCTATCGGCCAAGATATGAGTAACCTGATACGCATTTTTCGCCAGCTGCATCTTAAACGCCCGAAGATGGCGATCGTAACTTGTTCCCGACAAAAGACGCTTCATCACTTCTTGATAGATAGGCGAAACAGTACTGCCTAGCGTAAATTTAATTTGTTCGGCACGCTCCGTAAATCGACCTGCCGCCAACCAGCCCAAGCGAATACCTGGAGACACGGTCTTGGCGTATGAGGAATAAGAAAGTACCAAACCGCGCTTATCCAACGCCTTTAACGGCAGGGGGCGCTGCCCGTGGAAGCCTAAGTCTCCATATACATCGTTTTCAATAATAGCCACGTCATAGCGGTCAGCCACAGCCAGCAAAGCCTCCCTCTGGTCGTGAGAAAGTATCGTTCCCGTAGGATTATGATAATTAGGCGTAACGATAACCGCCTTTATGGCATTCTTGTCGCAGGCTCTTTGCAGCATATCCACATCAAAGCCCTCCTGTGCATCAACAGGGATCTCGATGACTTTTAACCGCAGCACCCGTATCACTTCGAGCATCGAAAAGACGCACGGACTTTCTATGGCCACAAGGTCTCCTGCCTCACACACGCTTGCTAAAGCGATATGCAAAGCCTGCAGAGCACCATCGGTAATGATCAACTCTTCCATACGGATGGGTGTACGATAGAGTGCCGCACGCTCCATGATCTTCGCTTTTAGTTCAGGGTCTCCGTCAAACGGATAATAGCGCAATAATCCAGCACCCTCTTCACGAACCACCTGCTGCATCGTGCGCAACAATAGTTTCTGGGGCATAACCACATCGCCCGGAGCAGCCACATGAAAGGCCGATTGATGACGTTGGTCTCGACGAACAGTAGTCGCCTCTAAGTGATTCCTAAATACGGGATCATGAACCACGATTAAAGGGGACACACGATCCGTAGAAATAAGTGCTGGTCGGGTGCTAACGAAATAGCCGGACTGCGGTATACTCTCTACTAAACCTAAAAGAACCAGATGTTCATAGCCCTTTTGTATCGTACTCATACTCATCTGGTACCTTTCCTTCAACATACGGACTGACGGAAGCTTCTGCCCTGCCTTAAGAACACCTTCCCTAATATCTCTCTCGATCTCTGCCGTAAATATTTCGAACTTGTACCCGCGCATATCTGTACCCCTTGTTTGTAAAAAATTAGACCCCTGTACTGCAAATCTAACTAAAATTAGAGACGATAAAAGCACCCCACCCTTTTCCATAAAAAATGGCACCTAAAGGAAATCACTATTGTGACCTCCCTAGGCACCACCTTTACGACTACCAAATTACTATATCTAGTATCCTGGGTTTTGTACCAGGTTATAGTTGGTATTCAGCTGATCTAGCGGAATAGCCAACCAATAGGTCTTTGGACTTTCAAATACACGCACACCACCCTCTTTCATCGGTTTAACTTGATAGAAATCATTCTGCGTTTTACCGGCCAAATTCCAGGACTTCTGCTCGCGGGTCATCTCAATATGAGCAATCTTCCAACGGCGGATATCATGAAAGCGTCTCCCTTCCATAAAAAACTCGATCGAACGCTCCTGCTGCAGTACTTTACGCAATGATTCACCGCTAGGGATGCCGCCTACAATTGCCCAAGAAGCCTCAAAATTAGGAAGCCCAGCTCTGCGACGCACCTTATTAAGGTAGGTAAGGCTCTGCGCACTTAAACTCCCATTGTACTCGAAGTCCGCCTCCGCATAGTTAAGGTATAGCTCCGCCAAACGCAACAATGGAATCTGGTACTTATTGGAAGTAATGACATCGCTTGTTGCATTATACGAATCCACCTTAGAGATCCATTTTTGGCAATAATAGCCATTATCCGATTGGTATTCATTTTTAGGATCTCCATCATTCTGTTGCATCTCGCCCCGACGACTACGAATGGTAATGGTTCCACCATTGATTTGATAACTGCCGCGATCAAAACCCACCGATGCGTAGAATCGAGGTTCTCTATTACGGTTCAATAGGGCCGTACTATCGCCAGGCGCCACCGTGTATAAGTTGAGGTTCTTTGTCAAAGGATCTACATCCATCGGAAGTCCGTTCTTGGAATAATAACTATGGATACAATCCCAAGTTGGGAATACATAGCCCCGGAACCCTTTACTTGAATACGTCTTAAACCCAATCCGAGGTGCTATGTTACGGATCGTATAGGCAACAGAAGCTTGGTTTCCGAAGCCAAATAAGATCTCATCGGTATTCCAAAATGAGCCCGACCCTTCGCCAACAAATGTGGAGTGGTAGTTTTGAATACCGCGTTCCATATCGGGCTTATTCGTTGCACTCGGACTTTCGTACAGCTTGTAACCATTCGACTCACAGTAATCGATCGCTTCTTTGGCCGTAAGCATCGCCAAGCGCCATTTCTCTTTATCAAATTGTTGCGGAATGAGGTTCTGTCCATCTTCGTTCTTAAAGCCCGCATAGAAATCCGAATTGCCATTCACTAAGGGCGATGCAGCATAAAGCAGCAACCGTGCCTTTAGTCCCATGGCAGAAGCTATCGTTGCGCGCCCCAACTCATCGTTCCCCCAACTGTTCGGTAAATATTGTACCGCTTCATTATATTTCCCCACAATAAAGTCTACACACTCGTTGTACGGTCTTCTTTTCAAGTATACGTCTTCGTCTCCCGCATTCAAGGGGATCTCCCCTTGTACGAGAACTGTAGGGCCATAGTATTCCAATAAGATCTGGTGGTAATAAGCAATTAAGAAATACGCTTCTCCCTTCCAATGCTTTAGATTCTCTGGCGTAATATCAGGTACTTTATCAATATTGGCAATGAGGTTGTAACAGTTACGGATGGATTCGAAGATATTATAGCGCCACGCACCTGTTGGAAAGGTCGAAACGGTAGACCATAAACCATAATAGGTACTGCTGGATGATTCTAACCCGTAAATCAAGCTTTTATACGTGAAATACCGAACAGAACCATAATAGCCTGAAATAAAATCACCTCCAGCAAACATATCAGGCATTACTTGAAGGTTAAAGCGATCTGGCATGCTACCATACAGGGTGTATACGAAACGTTGTGTTTGTAGTTGTGTACGGTAGATATCCTGAATGGTTGCCTTTCCTTCGGGCACCACATCTAAGTATTTATTGCAGGAGGTCAATAGCAATAGACCTGTAATAATAAGTTTTAACTTTTTCATCTTACGTATTCGTTAAAATTGACACTGTATACCCATTTTCGCCGTGCGCTGCAACGGATACTTCAACCCATTGCCATCTCCCATTTCTGGATCCCAGTATTTAAAGGAATGCAGGGATAGCAAGTTTGCTCCGGAGACATACATTCGGATCGTTTTATTGAACCGGAATCCCATCTCGGCATACTTTAATCTGATGTAGCTCGCATCTTTAACCCAGAAATCAGAACTTTGGATGTTGTTGACATTCCACGTAGAGCTCAGCCGTGGGTAAGCCGCGTCAATATTTTGGTTTTCTTCCGACCAGTGATCATCAGCGATATATTGTGTGATATTAAACCCAAATCGGCCGGCGTCAACAAATGGATGCATATTGTTCATCCGCAAGGAAACTCTATTTGCCCCTTGAATTAAGAAAGAAAGGTCAAATTTCTTGTAGGATAATGCGCCATTGAAGCCGTAAATGATCTCTGGAATGGTGGGATAGCCCAATGCAGTAATATCATTCCCGTTGATACGATTATCGCCATTCAGATCTTTATATTTAATATCACCGGGTTTATAGGTGGAGAACTCTTGTGTTGAACTGTTATCAATATCTTGTTGATTGGCAAAAAGTTTATCTGATACCAACCCATAAATGGTATTGATCGGCCGCCCGATTACGGATGTATACGGATATAATAAACGAGGTTCATCTTTTGCTACGACCTCATTATGCGCATATGTAAAGTTACCTGTTGCCGAGAAACTGAACTGGTTGGCATAACTGCGCTTATAGGAAACCGTAAAATCAACGCCATTGTTCTTGACCTTTCCGATATTGGCATAAGGCGTTGTGCCGGCAAGACCTACCGATGTTGGAAGGGACAAGCGTTGCATGAATATACCAGAACGGTTTTCATTAAAATAATCAATGGTGAGGCTGAATGCTTTTGCTATTTCTACATCCAAACCAATATTTGCTTTCTTTGCCTGCTCCCAGGTAGCGTCTTCGTTTCCGACAATAGACACCTTCGGTCCGCTGGTGGATGAAAAGTTAATACCCTTGTAAAAGTTCAACGCATTACTCATCGTTACCGTTGTCAGGTACGGAAACCGAGAACTTAAAGCATCGTTTCCGGACAAACCATACGAAGCTCTAATTTTCAGTAGGTTAATTGTATTTTTAAGTCCTTTAAAATAGGGTTCATTGGAGATTAGATACCCCACCGCTGCCGATGGAAAAAAGCCATACCGTTTTCCGGATATAAAGTTCTCCGAGCCATTGTAGCCGAAGTTAACCTCTGTAAAGTATCGTGTATCGTAGTTATAGGTTAAACGGCCAGCCAATCCCTGTTGGCGAAATGGGAGGATATCGTTTTCTTCCGCTTCCGGCGTGTTCTTTACCTGTTCTTTGGCGTGCATAACCACCATACCATTGACTTCATGGCGTCCAAAAGTGCGATCGTAATTCACAGATCCTTGGACCGAGTATTCGCGATGCCCCGCACGGCCCACAGAGGATGTTAGGTATGTACTTCCCGGAGTGCCGATACTTTCGGTCGTAAAATTGTACGTACCATCCGGATTTACCGTATAATTATCGTTTACCTTAAAGTAGAACGGCGTGAAGGTCCGATATGTCCCCGAATAGGTGTAATTGTAAAAGGATGTTAGAAATTTAGCGCTCAAACCTTTCACCAACGATCCAAGGTCTTGATCGACGTTAAGTACCGTGGTGAGGTAGGAATAATACCGGTTTCCATATCCTTTACTGAGCAATGCATATGGGTTCAGGTCAATCGGACCAACATCCCACGATGTATTATTTCCATACCGCACAAAGGTATCCCCCTCTTCGGCGGGCAATGTTGCCGGGAAACGAACGGGATTGGCGCGCATGGTGTAGTAAAATAAATCGGTCACATCTTCTTGCGGACGATCGTTGTACCACAGCTGTGTATTCATCTTAAGGCCAATACGTGTACTCTTAGTCACATCTGAAGACACATTACTCTGGAACAAGAACTTTCTGTTGTTGATCCCTGTATCGTAGTTTCCTTCCTTCGGTTCCTTGATTATACCATTCTCGTTAAAGATCGACGTATTCAAGAAATAGTCCACTTTCTTCGTTCCCCCCGTAAGATTGAAGTTAAAGTTTTGGTTCATGCTAAAGTCCTTAAATAGCATATCATACCAGTTATTATCTGGAAAGATATAGGGATTCAGCTTATTCCGCGTCCCGTCTATTTTCTCTTGTGAATAGAACGGAACATAGGTCTGATTGGCGGGGGTACTGTTCTTCACCGCTTCATTATAGTTCTCCATGTAGGTCACCCCGTCTGCAATCTTTTGGACAAAAGTAGGCATAGAAACCGTGTTATCTAAACGGACATTAATCAACATCTTCTCTGTGTTGCGTCCAGATTTGGTATTGATGATAATGACCCCGTTTGCCCCACGACTACCATAGAGTGCGGTTGCCGTTGCGTCCTTTAGGATGGAAAAGGACTCGATCGACTCGGGTGGTATGTTGTTTAACATGGTCGAGTTTATCTCGACACCATCCAAGACAATCAATGCCGTGCGGTTAGATCCAAAAGTAGAAATACCGCGGATGTAGAAATTCGCTTGGTCATACCCCGGCTCGCCCGAAGGCTGGCTTGCAATAATGCCGGGAATATTTCCCGCGAAGGCCGTACTCAGGTTACTCGATGTTGTTTTCAGGTCGTCCGGCTTTACGGACTGCACCGCACCGACCACACTAATCTTCTTTTGTGTACCAAAACCGACCACGACCACTTCCTCTAAATCACTAACAGTCGATTTAAGCGTAATGCTGTGCTCCTTATCGCTATCGATGGCAACCTCTTGGCTTTCGAAACCAATAGCGGTGATTACCAAGACAGCCGAAGGCTTATTGTGCTTCAAGCTAAAATATCCCTGTGAGTTGGTTGTTGTGGCATCCGTGGCCTGCTTAATCTTTATACTAGCCCCACCGATTGGCGTGCCTTTATCAGACATGACCTTACCTTTGAACAGGTAAGATTGCATTTTTTTCAACTCCTCGGTGTTTTGTTTTTTCACCACGAGTACGGTGGTTCTATCAATCTCAAAATCGAGTGCTAAACTTCGAAATAAATCTGTTAACACCACATCTAAGCTGCTGTTCTTGGCTTGTACCGTTACTTTACGATTTTTGTCTAAGAGATTGCTATTATACAAAAAGTCGAAGCCCGTTTGATTTTGAATTTCCGAAAACACAGCTTTTATAGGTTGGTTTTGAAAATTCAGCGTAACACGTTGTCCATATAGCTCGGCTTTTACCTGTGTGGTAAAAATGAGCAGAAAAATGACTGCAATCTTCATAATCACGATGCATTTAATCCAGGTTCTAGGCGGAAAGCTCCGCTTTTTATCAGTTATTTTATACATTTGTTCATATTGTTTGGTTAGTAATAGTCTTTAGCGAGTACTATTAGGATTTGACTGAATAATTCTTTGCGGAAGTGTTGGTAGCACTTCCGTTTTTTTGTAGGTTATATTTCTATTTCATAACAATCACCCTCCTATTCTCAATTTTAAATTTATACGATGATATTTTTTCGAGCTGCCGAAGCACATCTGATAACTTCTCGGTTCGCTTGATGGACCCCGAAAATCGATCGTTGGATTGGTAGCGAACATCCGAACCATCGATTTGGTACCAATCGTTCAGCTTGTCCAGCACTTGATGTATATTATCTTCCGCAAAGCTAAATCGGCCGTTTTTCCACGCTAACACCTCACTGTTATTGCTTTTTTGAACGGTGAAATTATTCTTTGCAACATCGTAAAGGGCTTGTTCTCCAGGACGTAACGCCGCGTGCTGATCCTGGTAATCGATCTGCACTTTTCCGGTTATAAGGCTCGTAATCATATAGTTTGGGGTATAGCAGTTAACATTAAACTCCGTACCCAGGACCTGAATCTGTTGTCCACCTCCTGCTACGGTAAACGGACGGCTCTTATCATGCTTCACACTAAAATAGGCTTCCCCTTGAATATGGACATGCCGTTTTTGGGCTGCAAAAGTACTTGGGTAACGAATCGTACTGTTGGAATTAAGGTATACGATACTGCTATCGGAAAGGACCAGTTTGGCGGTGGCCCCTTTTGGATTGGAAAATGTTATTTCTTCTTGCTCCCTGCCTGGAACAGGTTTGCTCCGAAAGACAACTTCATTGTTTTCATCAACGCGTACTTCGAGCCCCAAGTCGTGATAGGTACGCGATTTATCGCTATGGATCTCCTCTTTTTTTCCGCCTGAAGAGGAAACTATGATACCAATATTTTGCGGTAATATCACATCGTTCACCACCAACTGATCGGACTGTAATTCTTTTTTATCCAAGGTAAAAGGGAAAAAGTAGAAGATCAATGATACTGCAGCAGCTGCGGTTGCCAACGCGATCACCACTTTGCGCGTAATACGGCGGCCTATAGGACGTACTTTACGATCCTCCTCGAGCGCTACTTTTACGCGCTGAAAAATAAGTTTTTCCTTAAAGGCATATAGATCCAATGCTACAGCAGTATCTTCGGGTTGCACCTCCTCCATCAACAATAGAAAATCTTCTTCGCTAAGCTTATCCATAGCTTGGATCAGCGTATTCAGTTGATCTTTGGTTAGGGTATGGTCAAAATATTGCCTAAAGAGGTCGTGTATATGGTGCTCGTTCATAAATGGTTTCTGTTTTGGTATAAACAGAACACCATAAAAAAATAAATGGTCTAGTCCTTTTTACTTTTTTTCTAAAAATTACAGAATAACAGGAGAACGAGCAGATCTGCTTTTCGTATTTTGGACTTAATAACCTTGGAAGCTACGACTAAATGGTTCCTAACGGTGCTGTTCGAAATTCCTAATTTGTTTGCTATTTCCTCATACGAGAGCCCTTCGATTTTATTTAACAAGAATACTTCCTGCTGCTTGGGAGGCAAAATTTGAATAATCCGCTGCAGGTGGTCCAGACCATCTCGACATATAATTACTTTCTCCGAATCATAATGTGGGGTCGTGAAATGTGTCCAAAGTCGTTCGAAAGCTTCTTGCGATCTTTTTATTCCCCGTAGTTTATTATAGGCTTCCCGCCTGGTCAGCACCAAGATAAAATTCCATAAGTTACTTTCATCCAGAAGTTGATCGCGGTATTTCCATAATTTAATAAATACCTCTTGGACAATATCGTCGCTCCACCCGGTGTCTTTCATTAAGATGAGTGCATTTTTATAGACTCGCGAAGCATATTTCTCGAAAACAACCTGAAAAGCATGTTCATCATTACTTTTCAATAATTGGATTAACTTCAGATCCTCTGAACCCATATCAATCAAAAATCTAGGTGGTATAATTAATCCGAATATACAAACTATTTTGATTCAGCGGCACGTTATCTCCCAGAGTAAAAGAATATTTTTTGATTTGACCTAGTAATTAATAAAAAAAATCAAAAAAAGAGCACGTAAAATTTTTCATTTTTTTTCGGGAGAATAAAAAGCCCCACAACCGTTTAGCGGTGTGGGGCGTATTTGTTAGTTAATAAATTGGTAATTGTAGTGTTTTAATTGCTTCCCAACAGCTCGGCAAGCTTCTTTTCAAGCTCTTCACCATGCAACCTTGCAGCAACGATCCGTCCTTCGGGATCTATCAGGTAGTTTTGTGGTACAGCGCGGATTGCATACCGTAAAGCTGCCTTATTTTTGAAATAGTTCAGATCGGACAAGTTGGTCCAGGTCAGACCATCATTCGCTATCGCTTGTATCCAAGCCTCTTTTTTATGATCTAAGGAGACCCCGACAATCGTGAAATTTTTGTCCTTGTATTTTGCATACGCTTTAACCAGGTTTGGGTTGTCCTGTCGGCACGGCTTACACCACGATGCCCAAAAGTCCAACAACACATACCGACCTCTAAAGTCCGACAACCGAACCGTATTGCCCGTTGCGTCTGTCTGCTCAAAATCTGGTGCCATCGAGCCGACTTTAATCTCCTTAGCTGCCTCAATCTGGTTTTTAAACTCTACCCCCTCTTTACTGGATTTAATCCGAGCGCTCAACCCTTCAAAAAGCGGTTCGATCTTCACGACATCGAGCTCACCCGAACTCAGGAAGTTTAATGCCAGCAAGCTAAAATAAGAATCTGGATAGGATTCGATATACGTTTCATACCGCGTACCAATCGTACTATACAATGCCTCTCTCTTTTCTTCTAGCATTTTCTTCAAGTTCGGATCATCCGTGGCTCGTGCCGCACGTGCCAGCTTACTCATCTCGCCCAAAGCAATTGTTTCTTTGAAAATAAGATATTCTTTATTGAGATTTCCTTGTGTAATCACGGCATTGACCATCGAATCCTTGCTCTGCAAGAGCACCGTACCGGGCTCCAAATAAAAGTCCTTGGAATCATGAACCATACTTTTTTCACCTTCGTTATGAACCAAACGAAGGGTTGCCGGCATAACTTCACTAAACTGAACCTTAAATTGGAAGTTCCCTTTCTTGAGGTATGTCGAATCGCGGAAAACGGTACCGTTTACCACATAGCTCAGCATCAGTTTCTGTCCCGTTCCCTTCCCTACGGTTCCCTTGATTACAGCTTTATGTTGTGCCGAGATTAATCCCGGCAAACTTAACAGCGCTAGGAAAAACAAACGTTTTCCTAGGGCGCCCCAATTTTTATTAATCATAACCTTCGTTTTGTGTTAAGTTAAAATTCATTTGTCTTTCTCTACGTGGAATCGGATACAGGGCATCTGTATCTTGCCAGTATTCGGGTTTCAACGCGCCGATAACAGCACTGACTTTGTTTGTACGCTTCAGGTCGAACCAACGGTGGCTCCATTCGCCAAACAGTTCCCGACGGCGTTCATCCGCAATAGAAGCTAAAGCTTGATCCTTAGATGCCATTGCGATATCATCTACTTTGGCACGTTTACGAATCTTATTTACATCGGCCGCTGCACCGCTCAAATTATTAAGGTAGACTCTTGCTTCGGCGCGAATAAAGTATTGCTCCGAGATACGCAACACCACGTCAAACTCATCTCCCACGCCCGTACGCACCTTATACTTGTGCATAAATGGGTATCCCGCGGAGGTACCGATCCAAGCCGCTTTACGGGCATCCTTTTCTTCATAAAGGCTCAATAAAGTCGGGTGTATAATAATACTTGGAACTGTTCCAGGCGTAGGAACACTGTTCAACCCCGGTGTAGTATACCCTGCATAAGAAACATCAAAAGCGAAAATGGCATCCACACTCGTGTTCTTCCCGAAAACCGTATTTAGATTCTCCGATAAAATATAGGTACTGGATTGGTCAATCACCTGTGAGGCTAAACGCTCCGCTTCGGGATAATCACCTAAATAAAGCTTAACCCGTGCTAACAAAGCTGTTGCCGCCCACTTATTGGCTCGATCGCGCTTTTTTGCAGGATATTCAACCGGCAGGAGCTCAACTGCTTTTTCCAGATCACTCACAATTTGCTTATAAACAGTCTCCTTGGCCGTCCGTGGTGCCAGCTCCGTTTCCTCAATGTGGGTCGATAACACCAGCGGCACATCCCCATAAAGGTTAACGAGATAAAAATAAGATAATGCACGAATGAAGAAAGCCTCTCCCATCGCCTGATTCTTCACTGTTTCTAAGAAAGGTGCTGCCGGAACTCCCTCAATAATTGCTGTAGAACGGTATACCCCGACATACAGATCCGACCAAGTTGTCCCTACACTTTCATCGTTGGAGACCAAACTATTGTTTTTATATGGATCATATCCTGCCACCGTCGCGCTCAAATCATCGGCTTGCATACCGTTGTTCAAGGAAAGCATACCAATGCTGTTGGCATTGCCAGCGTTGTACATCCCCGCAATAGCGGCTTGTAATCCGGACACATCTTGAAACACCACTTTGGTTTCTACGGCATCCTTCGGGTTTCCTACATCCAACCACTTTTCACAACTTGTGAACAAAGCGCAGGTTACTAGAAGAGTTATATATAGCGTTGATTTTTTCATAAGGTCAATTATAAAGTTGTTTGAAGTCCGACTGTAAACATGCGTAACGGAGGTACCGCTAAACCTTGTGTCTCCGGATCGAAACCGAGGTATTTACTAAAAGTTAGTAGGTTCTGCCCACGTAGGTAAACACTCAGGTTTTTCAGTCCCAATGGTTTTACTGCTTTCTCCTCAAACTGGTAGGTTAATGACACATTTTTTAAGCGGATAAAGGATGCATCTTCGAATACCGCATCTGAATATTTATAGCGATTGTATGCAATAGCGGCCGGTCCAGAACGCATCGTCGTATAACGGAAAGGTTTGTTCAATACATCGGCGACCAAATTGTTTCCGATGCCAGGAATCACCGAGCTACCCTCGTAATAGATATTGTATCCATCCTTCTTCACGAAAGAAAACAGAAAGTCCAAACTGAAGTTCTTATACTGAAAGCTGTTGTTAATACCGCCAAAGAATTTAGGATCTTGATTTCCTGAAACAATCTGATCCCCCTTTCCAGTCGTTACAAAAGACCCTGAAGTAATCGTGCCATCTCCATCGAAATCCTCGAACTGCGCAATTCCATCTTCAAAACCTAAGAAGTGGTAGTTTTGCGCAACAGATAAAGACTGTCCCACAACATAACTATTGGCCAGAGATGATTTATTCAATCCCGGATAGCTTAACAGTTTGTTCTGTGATGCTGTAAAGTTGATCGATGTGCTCCACGAAAAATCTCGTCGTGCGATATTCTTCGTCGTAAGGCTGAACTCCCATCCTTTATTTTGGACCAATGCCGGTAAATTAGCCAGATATGTCTCAAATCCTGTTTGTGTAGCTATAGGCACCTGAATCAATAAATTATCGGAACGATTGCGGTACCATGCTGCAGTAAATGCTAATCTATCCTTTAGAAAGTTAAGGTCTAATGCGAATTCCATTTTTTTGGTGACTTCCCAGCGGAAATCTTTATTGGCCAAGGTTAATGGCATTAGTGAAGATACCCCACTGTAGTTACTCGCAAAAGCACTGGATGCATAAGTCGCTAAGTAAGCATAATCTTGATACGGGTCATTTCCAATCGTACCGTAACTACCGCGGATCTTACCAAAGTTGAGCCACTCCAAGTTATCCTTGATAAATCGCTCTTCGCCAAAAATCCAAGCGGCACCGATACTTCCAAAATTTCCAAACTTATTACCGGGGCCAAAGCGTGAGGAACCATCACGTCTAGCATTGACATTCACGATATACTTGTTTGCCATCACATAGTTCAGTCGTGTAAAACCTGATAAGTAGCGACTCTCGACATTACCGCTGGCGGTAAATTGCATCAATACGGAGGTTAAGCTCTTGTATAATGCATCATTGGTGAATGAACCAATAAAAAATAAAGGTTGCGTAGACTGTGTGTTCAAGTATGTACCGCCCAAAAGTGCTTCTAAGCGGCCTGGTCCGAGTGTACGCTGGTAGGTAAACTGCGGTTCTACCGATAGGTTTTGGTTGTTGTTCAAATTGTATGACAACTGTCCGTTCACCGTCGTATTTGGATTCCGCGACTCGCGGGTGATCGCCCGATAGTTTTCATTGCTGATGCGATTAAAGCCAAGCTCTGTTTTAAATTCCAAACCTGGCATAATCACATATTTCACGCTCCCGTTCAACAACATGTTATGCGTTGTCGCTTCCATCGGTGCTTTCAGCGCTGCGGCTGGATTTTGGTAACTGTTGTGCCAAAAGAATGTACCATCATCCTTATGCAAAGGCAGGTTTGGCGGCAAGGCGTAATAATAGCTGATACTTGCTGAAGGGAGGTTGTTTAAATTTCTGGTATATGCGCCCGAAAGGTTCACAAAAAAGCGTGCATTCTGGGAATGTGTCTGCATATTAAAACGGATCGTACTCTTTTTATCGTTGAAATTGTACGGAAAAATAGAGTTCTGTGTGCGGTGGTTCGCACTGATCAGGTATTGTGCTTGAGATGATCCACCCGAAACGCTCACTGTACCATCCACCATACTAGCGGTATTGCCATATAGGTAATCGATAAAGTTAGTATAACCTTCACCAAAGCTCAGCAAATCCGGGGCATTGGCCAGTGTTGGAGTGATTTTATCGTTGGCGAAAGCCTGTCTACGAATCGCTAAATAGTCTTCCGTTCCTAACATCTTTAAGCCGTTGACCAACTGGCTCACGCCAGAGTAGATGTTTGCGTTTACCTTCATGGCGCCTGCTTTACCCTTTTTGGTGGTAATAATAACCACACCATTTGCCGCTCTTGAACCGTAGATTGCCGTCGCATCGGCATCTTTTAGGATATCGATACTCTCGATATCGCTCGTCGGGATATTATCCAATGGACTAAAGCCGCCGCCGACTACACCATTTACAATTTGGTTTCCGGAAGTTTGCTCAATCGGTGTAGACGTAAAAGGCACCCCATCCACGATATACAACGGTCTTGTCGCACCATTGATGGTGTTCACCCCACGTATTTCAATATTGACCTGGCTACCAGCAATACCTGAACCTTCGGAAATATAGACTCCGGGAACGCGTCCCGAAAGTGCTAATAAAGGATTGGAGACTGGTTGCTTCTCCAACTCTTCTGTACGTACAGTGGATACAGCGCCTGTGGTCAACCTTTTGGATGTCTTACCGTATCCGATAATCTGTACCGCATCCAAGGGGTTATCTAAAATCTCTAAGACAACATTGCCCATTGCCTCACGACAGCCGACTTCTTTCGTCTGATACCCTACAAAACTGATCACCAAGAAACATCCTTTAGTGACATTCTTTAGGGCAAAATTTCCTTTTACATCCGAAAGGGTCGACCGTCCCACCTTTTTCATTACAATGCTCGCTCCGACCAACGGTTCACCATCTTGATCAACCACACGGCCTTCGACATTGATAACATCTTGAACAGGTGCTTCGATGGACTGCGCTGGTTTAGCTGCGCTCTTGGTAATAGAGATACCTTCCTTTGTGATATGGTACGTCAAAGGCAGATGCTGAAATACTTCATTCAATGCATCTTTTAATTCCGCATTCTTCAGGTTAACAGAAACTTTATAGTGATCTTGTAATGTTTTATTGTCGTAGAATACATCGACTCCACTTTGCTTCCGCATTTCTTTGAGGACTGTGACTAATGGTGCATTTTGCATCTTTAGTGTGATACGTTGTCCAAAGGTTTTTGCCTGTGTCTGCAAGAAGCAGAAAATCAGGAAGGTGCACACGAGCCGCGCACGAAGAGTTAATTGGCGAAAGCACATTCGGAGCCTTTGCCGTTCAAATTTGTTTGAGTAATTCATTAATTCAATGGGTAAGTTAATGGTTGGTTTATATATACTGTTTGTTTATTAAAATAAGGTAAGACACTAGTATGGCATAACATATATCTTGTCACCATCAGCTTTAAAGCGGACCATCTTGGCGGATTCAATAAATTCCAGCACCGACGAAAGGTTCTTCTTTCTGGAAATCCATCCCCCGGCCTGCAGATCTTTTGGTAGCGATTTATCGTAAATCATTTCTACATTGTACCAGCGTTCTATTTTACGTAATGCGGTTTTAAAGTCGACATTCTTAAAGGCAAAATCGCCCTCTTTCCAATCGGTAATATTTTCGATATTCGCCTGTCTCACCTGCAACTGTCCTTGTTTATTGAGGGCTTGTTGACCAGGACTTAAAAGCCTTTGCTCGGTCGCTGTACGTAAACTAATCGAACCTTCTAACAACGTGGTCGATATAAAGGGTTCATTTTCGTAAGCGTTGACATTAAACTGTGTACCAATAACTTCAACATCTTGCCCTTTGGTCTTCACTATGAAAGGATGGCTTTTGTCTTTAGAAATCTCAAAATAGGCCTCTCCCCGTAATTTGACTACGCGTTTGC
The DNA here is from genome assembly GCF_004421025.1 of Sphingobacterium psychroaquaticum. NCBI lineage: Bacteria > Pseudomonadati > Bacteroidota > Sphingobacteriia > Sphingobacteriales > Sphingobacteriaceae > Sphingobacterium > Sphingobacterium psychroaquaticum. The sequence goes on from NZ_CP038029.1 coordinate 2,624,117, forward strand.
CTTCGGTCACCAAATTAGCCATATACTCCAGCTCCGAGTCGGAGTTCATCCATACTTTTGAACCGTCGGGTAATACAATAGAGTACATCTGTCCGCGAGCTGTCGTCAATACGTTAATTTGATCGGTGGCGGATGTTTTTGTGTCCATACGGTATATGAGCTCGCCATCGCTCCCCTTTTCAATCTTGATTCCTGCTTCTTGCGCAATCTCCCCATTTCCTGCTTCCTCCAAATTTATTATACGCCCATCTGCGAGACGCAATGTAGCGCCATTTGTTCCTGCCGGAATTTCTTTCACAACGGTAGGTTGATTGCTTTCCCCTGAAGATTTTATGTTTATAAGTGCCAATCCGGCAATCGACAATACGGCCACAATACTGGCGGCAATCGACAGCTTACGCCATCCGATACGCTTTAGGCGACCAGGCAAAGTCTTGATCTCGTTATCTACTTCAATTTCTTCTTGCTCACGCAAGATATAGGTGAGGATTTGATTTTGCTTCTCCTCCCCAAGCGTATAGTGCGGCAATGGTTCATCGGTTGCATCCGGAATCAAACGCTTTACTTCTTGGCTAAACATGGGGTCATTGATATAGTCCCACAATTCTTGCTTATCGCCATCATGGATATTTTGCGCAAAATAAAGGCTCATCAATTCCTTTAGTCTGGCATTCGACTTGTTCGTTTCACTAGCACGCATATGTAAGCTTTGTAAGACCCATTTATAAGTATGACACAGAAGTCAAACTAAATGGGGAGATAAAAAATGATTTTTTTGAAAAAAAAATTGAAAGGTATAAACAGGTGGTCACTAAGAGAATAATAGAGCAAAGAGAATACTATACGCCAGTCCGCTATTCCGAAAGTGTGTACGAATCTTTTTGATTGCTTCTTTCATATGGGAATGAACGGTTTCATAAGATACATTCATCTGATCTGCAGCATCTTTATACTTTAACCCTTGGATATGACACAGCTCGTAGGCGGCCCGCTGTTGTGGGGTTAGGATCTCGAGTGCTTGTTCGAGAATAACGGAAGCTTCTTTGAGATCAAGCACATTATCGGTGGTGTGCTCTATCTCCTTGTGCTCCATACTGTTCACCGATTTAGCATCTTGAGCCAACTGGCGAAGGATATTGTAGGACTGATTGCGTACTACCCGATTGAGATAGGCTCCAAAATTAGCCACCTCCGTTAGTTTTTCTCGGTGTCTCCAGATTTTGAAAAAAATATCCTGAACAAGTTCTTCGGCCCAATAATCGGAATGTGTTAACCTTTTGCCGGAGCTGTAGACAAAATGGCTGTATTGCTTGAAAAGTACAGCAAAGGCATGACGATCGCCGTCCGCTATGCGTACTAACAATTTCTTTTCCTCTTCAGATGCGCTACTGGTCATAAAATTTCGTTCCAAAACTACAAAAAAGCTTTTTAAATTATCAAGCTTGATCAGCAGGCACTGTTAATTTTGAGGAGCGCCTCATTTGGAGGCAATAAAGCAAGGCTGCCACGTCGTTGCGCTTCTCGCTTGACGTGACAACACCTTGTATCTACTAAAGAGAAGTTTTCACCGTACGGGTGTCGGTTTTCATCATAGTTAGATCGACGTATGATATGACTTGTCCAAAATTTTTGGAGGACTTACTTTTCACCTTCTTTCCATCTACCCACAAGTAGGGATGTTTTCCAACAAAGGAAGCGCGCCAAATGACAGAGGGAGTTCCTTCCTTATACTGCATCGTTGTGGCGCGCTGCCCCATCTGGGTAACAGCAAACAACTGCCCTCCAATTTTAACATTATCCACCTTAATTTGTCCCACTTCCGCAGGTAGCTGAGAGCAGGTTTTTATACCATTCAGGTCCATTGATGGCGATATTCCGACCATATCGTGTACGATATTTCTAATTAAAACAAAGGATACCTCCGGATAGTCCCCATTGTTTCCCGTCAGTTCCGATTGTTCATGTACATAGTCTATTTTAGAGATAATATATTTCAACCATTTCCATCCAAGTTCATGCTGACCATACTTAAAGAATATTTCCGGAATATACGTGATGGCCTCAATATTTTTTGGCAGTCCAGCATCAGAAGACAACTGCTTATCAATAAATTCCAGGTACTTAAAATGCCGTAAACTAACTGGATCCGTAATTTCTTTGAGCGGTAGAAACCATGAATTTTCTTTGCCCCAACCACTTACAGGCTCTCCTTTCAAATTATACCCTCTATTGTAAAGGCTATCGTTGTTCAGCACGCCCCATTGGTTGTTAAAGTACCATTTTAGTTCAATCGATTTATTTTTATACAACTTTGCCAGATTTTTATCTCCTCTATGCAAAGCTATTTCACTAAAGGCCTCCAATGCCTTATATTGAGAACCGATTCCATCCCCCGCTTCAATTAATGTCTGATCGCGATGTTCATTGTACGTTGCCGTGCCAACAAATATATTTCCTGTACCGGTGCTTTCCGCTACGCCATTCCTTTTTTCTGTATCATGCAACCGAATAAAATCATTCACGGCCTTTGTACAATAGGTCCAGATAAAACCGTCATCGATATATCGGCGATCACCGGTCCACTGATAAAGCTCCAAATTTTTCTCTACCAGCTCGAATACGGCGGGTATTTCACGAACAAAGTTGTTATCACTTCTATAATCTAACTTATAGGGAGAGCCATCGAAATTGATCGCCCAAAGCGGAAACCACTTTTTCGCAGAATCTGCCGAGGAAGCAAAAGCACGCATCATCGTGAAGTTTTCTTCTTCCAGGCCCAAAAGATGTGCGCCAATTATTTGATGACAAAAATCGCGCGAGTAAAAAGCGGTCCGCAAGGGATATCCAGCCCAATAGGATGGTATGTAATCAACCAGAGCAGCCGTTTGTCCTTTCTTATAAATATCAATGGGGCCACGCTTCCCCGTTACGACAAAAGACCGAGCCTTATCTTTCGCCCAATCGAAAATTTCCACCAATTCTTTGTTATCGGATTGAAGGGTAATTTCATGCTGAGCGCTGACTTTGGGCATCAAAAAACAAGATAATATAGGAACAAGGCAATATTTAAAAACATGCATAAATGAGATACTAAGAATTAAAAAAAAGAAAGCGTCTAAAAAGACGATGTTTCGTCACTGCGAGAAGCTTAGCAATGTGGCAGTCTTTGATTATTTTCAGAAGATTGCCACACCTTCGTTCCTCAGGTTCGCAATGACGTTTAACGTCTTTTTAGACACCTCCAAAGGATATACTACACGTTATTTGTAATCTGGGTTCTGTTCTAAGAGCGGATTTCGCTGTCTCTCATCTCTAGGAATAGGCAACAAATAGTGCTGCGGAAAAAATTTCCGTTCCTGGAGAACATCAATCTTATAGGTTTTAACCTTCGTTTGGTCATTCCTGATGATGGAGATTCTACGGGCTGGTTTATTCTCCGTTATTTCGGCAATTTTCCATCGGCGCACATCGAAGAAACGATGGTCTTCAAATGCCAGTTCGATACGTCTTTCGTGTTGTATCTTTGAAAACAACTGGGTGCCTGTCGCGGTAATATCAGGCAAAACATTGGTGCTTGCACCTCGCGCTCGCTGACGAATTTTATTGATATACAAACGTGCTGTCGATTCATCTCCTAATTCAAACATTGCTTCCGCATAGTTCAAATAAATCTCACCCAATCTCATGTAAATCCACGGCTGGTTCCCTTTGTCATTCCACGGATTGCGGAGACTTTCGTTCATGAATTTACGAATGGTGTAGTGCGTCTTTGAAGCATTCCAATCATCAATACCAAATTCACTATCCTTCCCACTTTGCGCTCTGTTTCCAGTTGAAGAGATAAAAAATTCAATCTCTCTCCCACGAAACTGTTGTCCATCACATACGATAGAAGCATAAAATCGAGGCTCTCTATTCAACCAAGGTTTTCCATCTATATACTCCTGCTCCGTCGGTGCACTCCCGTCCGCCATTTCATAGGCATCGACCATATCCTGTAACACACAGGTTCTAGACCATCCCGTAAAACCATTGGGCGAATCGGTCCAATCAAAGGAATGTCCAAACTCCGTATTAAATTGGCGCATAAAAATAATCTCGGGACTAGTGTTCCGCAGAAACAACTCCTTGTAGTTTGGATCTAAACTATAGACCTGCCCTCCATTCTCTTGCAGCGTGATTACTGCTTTTGCAGCATCCGCGGCAGCCTGCCATTTACTTTTTTCCTTTGATGGGTTCCAGTATGCACTGGCAGCATAAAGTAAAACGCGGGACTTTAGTGCCAAGGCAGCCCCTTTGGTGGCACGACCAAAGTTCACATTGTCATACTTAGCGGGCAATAGCTGCGCAGCTTTATCCAGTTCAGCAACAATAAATGCAACACACTCTTGGTAGGTATTGCGTGGAATTTTCATTTCACTATCGAGATCAAAACTCTTTACGACTAAGGGAACACCGCCAAAACGAGCAATAAGATCCGCATAGAGAAAAGCTCTTAAAAAGGTTACTTCGCCAGTCAGGCGATCCACTTTTGCCTTATCGGCTTTTAGCAACCCAATATTATCAAAGAAAATATTACAGTTTTTGATGGACTCATAGTACGCATTCCATGTTGTATAATCGCCCAGTTGATCCGGCGTTACTTCTCCTCTATTATAGAGGTACGGATTACCAGAGTTAAAATTATGGTACGCTTCATCCGATATATAGCGTAAACCAAAATTACCGAATCCATCACGCAGTTCGGTGTAGCGTTTATTTACATACGTCTCTGTTAATTGCAGGTCTGAAAAGATTGCTTCTCCTGTAAAGGAGTCCAAGGGTTTTACATCCAGAAAATTGGAGCAAGACAGGGTACTGGACAGCAAAATAACGCCTATATATTTTATTATTCTATTGTTCATCGTTCAAGTTGTTTAAATTAGAAACTAACATTAAGTCCTACACTATAGATCCTTTGCTGTGGGTAATACATCCCTCCGGCATTTGTCCCTTCAGGATCTTGAACTTTAATGTGATCTATTGAAAACAGATTGAAACCGCTCACAAAAATCCGTAGGTTATCCATTTTTATACGTTCTAACACTTTTGGCGACAAATTATATGCTAGTTCTATGTTTTTCAATCGAATAAAAGAAGCATCTTTTAACCAAAAGGTTGAATTTCGGGTATTAAAGGTATCATCGCGATCAAAAGCTCTTGGATACAATGCATTGGGCGTTTCAGTCGCGGAAATCCAGCGATTATCAAAGTATGTTACATCACGGTTGTAGCTTCCCGGACGGATCATCTGTTTTGCGCGCCCTTGACCTTGCCACAGCACATTCAATTCAAAATTTTTCCACTTTCCACCCATCGATATCCCGTAAATAATTTCAGGTATTGCACTTTCATAAATGCGGACCATATCGTTGCTGGTAATATTACCATCGCCATCCACATCGACATACTTGATATCACCAGGTGCTGTATTCAACAGGTGTGGTCCACTATTTACTTCCTCTTTGGTCTGGTATATACCATCGGTCTTGTAAACGAGCCAGGAATCGATGCTATGCCCTGTTCTGCGTTGCCAATCAGGCACACTAACGGCTTCATCAAAGAAGTGGATTTTATTTCGTACGAAGGTGAAGTTACCGCCTACAAAGTAGTTGAAATCATGCACCTTACTGCGATACATAACACTCGCTTCAATGCCTCGATTTGAAATCTCGCCAATGTTTTGATCCGGTAATGTTAACCCCGTATAACGAGGTACAGAAGCTTGCTTTTGCGTTAAGATATCTGTACGCATGGAGTAGAAATACTGTAGATCAAAGCTGAGTGACTGGTTAAACAACACCGACTCGAAACCAATATTTTTTGTATCCACTTTCTCCCATGTAATTCCTGGATTAGCTAATCTCCCCGGTGTAAAACCTTTCCCTCTTTTGGGGTCCACACCAAAAAGGGCACCATCGCCCAAATTGAACGTACTTAAGTACTGGAAAGGATCCACGCGATCATTTCCTAGTTTACCCCACGAAGCTTTTATTTTCAGCTCATTAATAGCCGGCAGGTTCTCTTTAAAAAAATCTTCTTGTGAGATACGCCAAGCAGCTGCTATTCCTGGGAACCAGCCCCAACGCGCATCGCTTGTAAAATTCTGCGAACCATCACGGCGTAGGGTGAAGTCCATTAAGTAACGATCTTTAAAGCCGTAGCTTAAGCGACCAAAGTAATTCTGACGTGCCGAGATGGTGGCCTTGCCATCATTATTTTTTTGGTTATCACTCCCCGCAAACATATAGTCTACTGCATTGCTCAAAAAGTCACGTCGGTAAGCAGAAAACCAGTCTCCGCGCGATTTACTCTGTTCATAAGCCGCAAAGACATTGATATTATGCTGTCCAAATATTTTCTCGTAGCCTACTTTGAAATGCCATGTATCCGTTCCATTATCATCGTTCCTTTGACTTAAGTTTATATTCGCTTCACCTGTCGTTTCGCGGATATTATTGTATTCTTTGGTCGCCGGATTATAGCGATAGGCATCCCACATATCGTTGAGTCTCTTCTCATTTCGTACCTGTGAGTCAAATGCGCCATACCCTGAAAAATATAGTCCATCAACAATCCAAGGCGCTTTTAGGTTGAAGCCTACTTTAGTGTTCAAGAAATTATCCTTTATTTTTTGGTACCCCGTTGCTCCCGCGGCCAAGAGCGCTAGGTTATTTCCCCAAGAAATACCTGGCCCTGGAAGGCCGTTTGGATAATAGTCGTGCAAAAACGGATAGGCATGAAAAGCTTCCCAGAAGAAAGTGCCCATGTTATAATTCGAATTGTGCCTATTTTCCTGACGCGTTCCTACCTCAACCAATAGCGAAAGGTCACGGTTAATTTTAGCATCTAGATTCGCACGGAATTGAACGGTCTTAAAATCTAAATTGGTATTTCGAAAACCTGGTTTCTGGTACAACAATCCGCCCGACACATAATACCGTATACGCTCGTCTCCACCACGCAGTGAAAGGGAGTGCTGGCTTTGGGGAGACCGTGTAAAGACAACATTCATCCAATCGGTGTTCGCATACAGCAAGGGGTCTATTGTTCCGTCTTTGTAGCCATTTTTAATGTCCTTATACTTCTCATTTCGACCAAAGTGTGCATTAATTTCATCGTCGTATACCATGTACTGGTAGGAATCCATTAGTTTTGGTGTTCGTGTATTTTCTGATAACCCAAAATTTCCTTCATAGGTAATGATCGGTTTTGTGCCAGTACCTCGTTTTGTCGTAACTAAAATAACACCGTTGGCCGCTTGCGCACCATAAATAGCGGCCGAAGCATCCTTTAACACCGTTATACTTTCGATATCACTGGGATTCAGACGCTCTATGCCCCCTCTATTAGCGACCCCATCAATCACATATAAAGGACTGTTATTACCCAAAGATCCTTTACCCCGGATATAAATTTCGGAAAAATCATTCCCCGGTTCACCGGAACGGTTGTTGGCAATCACACCTGGCATCCGCCCGACTAGGGAGTTCGATAAATTGGGAGCCACCGATTTTTTCAATTCGTCCCCCGAAACCTGACTGATCGATCCCGTCAAAGTTGCTTTCTTTTGCGTACCGTAGCCGACAACCACCACTTTTTCTAATTGTGCCAAATCCTCGACCAACACGACATCCATCATCGTTGCCCGATAAGGTACATCCTGCGTCAAGTATCCCACATACGAGAACTGTAAAATAGGATCAACGCCTTCGACGGCCAGGGAAAACTGACCGTCACTGTTGGACTGCGTCACCTTATCGGAATTTTTTAGCTTAATAGACACACCGACCAAAGGTTTCCCATCCTGATCCCGTACAGTACCTGATGCGACCTTCTCTTGGTTTTGAGGTTTTCGTTTGATGAGCACACTATTTTTACCTACAAAATCTGCTTGAAAGGCATGTTCTTCCAAAATAGGGAGTAGAATGTCCACCCATTTCTTGTTACGGACGTCAATTTCTTCAATGCGGATTCTTTCAATGGCGTTGTCGTTATAAATAAAGGAAACATTGGTCTGCTCTTCTATAGTAAGTAAGAGGTTCTTTAGTTTCACATCCCGAAAACGCAAGGAAACGGTTGCCTGCGCCTTCGATTCATTTGCCGTTACTGTTACGGTAAAAGCAATAACAAAAAAAATAATTAATTTGACCATTAACAGCCACTTAAAGCAATACGGAAATAACACATGTCTTCCTGCATGTGATTTTTTTTTCATAATTTTATGGTATTAAAGTTAATCATTAGAGCATCTAACTTTCCTAGGGTGCGATGCTCATTGGTTAAAAATGCTTAGGTATGTCTTAATCTATTAAGATGTACCTTTTTTTTAGGTTCCTTTTTTAATTCATAATCAGCTATTTTATATATATGGTATCTTTCTCAATTCTATAATCTAACTTCCCCCCCGTCTGCTTTAGCAAATCCAATACTTGGATATAAGTTTCTCCTTCAAACTTACCGGTAAACACCTGATTACTTTTTCCCTGATCCTCTACAATCACTGTTTTATCGTACCATCGTCCAAGCTTTTTCGCCATCTCGTCCAAGGAATCACCATCAAAGACAAGCTTATTTTTGACCCACATAATTTCTGCAATATCCTGTTGTATCGGGCTCACTGTCTGCTCTATCCTTTCCTCCCGGGTTACTGGGGATACCTCGGACGTTGTCTTTATCATCTTGAAATTTTCGGTTGACACAGCGACCCGGTCGCCTGGTTGCATGATACACTCTTCATTGTCTCCCTTTCCAGGAACACGCAGTCGCACCACACCTTCAATAAGTGAAGTTACTGTCGCTTTATCATCCGCATAGGCACGCACGTTAAACATGGTTCCTAAAACTTGGATCTCACTCTCTTTAGCTTTGATATAAAGGGGTAAACTCTTATTTTTCGCAACAGAAAAAAATGCTTCGCCGACCAGCTCCATCTTCCGACTTTCCTTACCATATCCCTTCCCTATCTTCAGTTGGCTATCATTATTTAGCCACACCGTAGTGCCATCAATAAGTTTAAAGAATTTTCGCTGACCTTTTGTGGTCTGAACATACTCCCATTGATGATCGGTAGATCTTGTCTTTTGAATGAGTAAAAACATCCATACCCCCGCCAAGAGACAAATGACACAGACCGCAATGCGTAAAACACGCTTATCACGAAACATCCGGAATGGGCTTTGGGGAAGGTGCTTAACGGCAGTATGATCCAGGTCGTGTGGCCGGAACTTCTTGTAAATTTCTTCGGCTTCTTCTAAACTTTCCGCTTGATTTTCACGAATATATCGGAGCAACACCATCCTCTCGGGGTCTTCATTCACACAACGCTCCAAAAGGTGCTCCTCCTCCGTTGTGAGGCTTTTGTCCAGGAACTTGCCGAGTAGCGCTACAAATTGTTGATCGTTGATATACATGGTTTATATGTGGTGTCTATATCAAAGACACCGATAAACCATAAAATCACCATAAGAATTTTACTTTTTTTTGCGTAATGCTTTTAAGAGCCTCTGAAGGGCATTTTGAATATGTTTATCTATCGTATTTACAGATATGTTCATGATTTCGGCGGCCTGCCGATACGAGTATTGCTCCTCTTTGACAAGTTTAAAAGCTTCTCTTGTTTTTTCGGGTAAGTTTAGAATGGCTTGATGGATGATCTTGAGGTCTTCGTTCGTAATAAAAATTTGTTCGGGACTACTGTCATTGATTAACTCATCTTTTAGTTCATCTTGATCGGTATACACCAATTGTCTAACCCTAAATTGATTTAAACATTTATTTTTTATGGCGCGCAAAATATACTGTTCAACAGATTTGATTCGCATGAGATCGCCTTCTAAGCGCCAGATCTGCCACATAACTTCCGAGACAATATCTTGCGCCATATGCGCATCCCCAAGGTAAGATGCGGCGTAGTTTTCCAGCGCCCTATAATTTGCCATAAAATAAGCCTTAAAAGCCTCCTCCTCCCGATAGTGAGCAATTCGTACTTTATCCTCTTCTAATAATGGTTTAAAAAGCATTCTTCAACTTGGTTAGCGCAAGCCAAGGTAGCAAATTGTACAATTATTACGAACATTAATGTTACAATTCAGGAATCACCCCATACCTTAGGTCGTTCCAATGGTTCGCAACGCCTTCTTAATAATATAGTTGGTTTCCTTGGTGTCGCTTTCCCGTTTCCATCTTGCGCAGAGCGATTGCACAAAATCGGGTCGGCTTTTGCTGGCATCATTGAGCCAGTTCCCGACGCTATCCTGTACATACTTAGATGCATCGGACCGCAGCGGTTCCAACAGCGACAAGGTCAATTCCGGCTCTTGTTTTAAGACTTCGATATGGGCGCACCAAACTCCTCTCGGACGTGTCGCTTCGGTGACAAACCTCCGGACATTTGCATCCGTACTGGTTGTCCAGTCGACCAGCACGTTGATACTCTCCTGTAAATGAAGGGTTATATGTTTTCGAACCGCCATCCAACAGATCTCTCGTACTCCAAAGTGCGTATCAGCTGCAAAAGGTCGAATCCGCGCCAACATTTCTGGGAGGCTTATCGCAGCATTTCCTATCATATAAGTAGCCCAGCAACGCACCAGATCAGCCGGATGCTGCGCTAATATTTCCACGAAAGGATCATCATTGTTACGCAGGCTTTCATGAAACAAGGTGATGCCAATAGTTTCATTTATTGTATTGACCGTTTGTTTTTTAAGTGCATCAATTGCTTGTAATATAGGTTCCTCATAGGTCGATCGGTTATGTGCTACCAATACATGGTGCAACAATAACCGTTGATCTACGGCGAGCCATTCTACCAAGTTAGCTGTTTCTATCTCGCCTCTGTTCAGTTGATCCATCACATCCACAGGGATATCGTTTTTACTTCGTGCACCTTTACGCTTCACTTGGTCCATGACTATGCTTTCCGTTTTACATTGTTTATTTTTACAAAGTTTTGAAAGTAAATTCAAAATAGCAATACCGCATAATTTTATCCCTATGGGTTAAAAAAGTCAATTTTATATGGAAACAAAAGAACGTACAGTAGAAGAAAAAATATGTCCATTGGAATTTGCTGTGAATGCCATCAGTGGGAAATGGAAAGTACCAATCGTGTGGCGTATTAATCAAGGTGAAAAACGACCAAGCGAAATGTTGCGTGGCATTGCAAAAGTAGATAGACGTGTATTAAACCAACAACTGAAAGAACTTGAGCAGGATGGTATCTTATCCAAACAATCCTTCAATGAGCTTCCGCCTCGGGTGGAGTATACACTAACCCCACTCGGCGAACAGTTAGTGAAAGTATTATGGGAGCTCAACCAATGGGGTTCGCTCTTGTTGGAACATAAAAAATAAGTGGCCCTACATGCTTCGTTAAACAGATAGGACCACTTACTAAATGAGTTTTTTGTCGAATTAGCGAATAGCCTTGCTCACCTCAATAGGGAGATCAGACTCTAAAACTGTTGCGCCATCTGCAAAAACAGCGCGATATTTAGCTGCACGCTCCGTTGGGCTGCTTAGTTTATCATATGTGGGTGCAGCCGAAATCATACACAGGACGCCTTTCGCTTTAAAGAAATCGTACATCGCTTGGTTGGCTTCTTTGATTTCAGGCCCAATGTATACAATCATCCGGTCGTATGGAAGTCCAGAAGCCTTAAAAGCTTCGAGATCCTTAGCCGTTTTGATATGCATAGAAAGGTATTGCTTGGGATTTTTATCTAAATAAAAGCGAGCCTGCTCTACATTATGCACCGTTACCCATACCCAGGCATATGCATTATGTTTCCGGATAATTTCTGCTGTCGTTTCTAAGGGAAGATCTTTCTTATCCAGGTTGAGAATGGTTTTTCCTTTGGCCCACACGATCATCTCGTCCAGGGTATTAATCTTGTATTTGGTTGGATTCCCTTCATGATCCTTGAGTTGGAGCGCTTGAAGTTCTTTCCAGGTATAGTCCGCTACTTTACCGGTTCCTGTCGTGGTACGCTCCAAAGTCGCATCGTGCACCATAACCGGCACACCGTCTTTGGTTAATCGGGGATCGATTTCAAAGATGGCAGTCGTGTGTTTCAGAACGGCTTCCATTGCTGGGATTGAGTTTTCCGGCATATGTCCTTCGATAGTTCCCCGGTGCCCAGCAATAATCTTTTTACCCGGTGCATACCTAAAATAAGCATACATCTCGTCCACATTCTTGAATGTTAGTTTATGCAACTTCTGTGCAAAGGATGCTTCTCCCTGCGTAAGCAAAAGCAGCAAAGAAAGTCCCGCATATAGTTTTTTCATTAGGTCTTGATTAAAGGTGGAAAATTAAGCATTTAGCTTTAACAAATTAAAGCCTTTATGTGTATCTAATGTTATCAACGTGAGGGCCGAGTTTTCTTGCACCAGCATACGATAATTCTTTAAAGGCATCCCCAATTGATGCGCCAAAAACAACCTGTTTACCCCATTATGTGCAACCACAAGAATAGTTTGCCCGTCGTGTTTCGCTACTAATTCTGTATAAAAACTATCCAACCGATCGAGCACCTGCTGCCCCCGTTCGCCGGTACGTCCAGCGGGAAAGCTCGTAGGATCAGCCAACCAATTGGCCCAAGCTTCCGGATCATCATGGATAAAATCGTGTGCACGTTGTCCTTCCCACAGCCCAAAATCAACCTCGATCAAACGCGCGTCCGGGGTCACTTCTTGCGGCCTCCCCGATGCTATTTCCGCTGTGCGTACAGCACGTTGCAAAGGCGAGGAATAGACGTGATCAAAGTGATAGTCCTGCAAAACCTTATTCATCCGACCAGCCTGTAGTAGACCGCTATCATTTAAGGGAACATCTGTTCTCCCGCAGTATTTATTTCCATCAGCATTGTATGCCGTCTCCCCATGTCGAAGCAAACAAATTGTCACCATTTATATATAATTTAAATCCTTTAGTTTATTCTTGAAACATTGATATTGCTGGGCATACATAGGCTGTAAACGTGGATTAGGAAGCACTTCTTTTTCTATCGTAGTCATGGCTGCTGCTGCGGCAATCAACGAATCGTAATACGTATGAGATGCCGCCATTATGGCCGCTCCAAAAGCGCCACTCGCCTCTTTACATTTATAAACTGGGACATTCAAAATCGATGCACGCATCGCCAACCAAACGTCACTATTGCTTCCTCCACCGGCCGAATATACAGCTTGCACGTGTTCTCCTGATAGCGCTTCAATCATTTCATATGCGAGCCTTTCTATAAAAGCTACCCCCTCGAGATTCGCCGCAAAAAGCAGCTCACGGCTGATACCTTCGGGCATGAACCCTCTTGCTTTTGGCGCCATAATGGGATATCGTTCCCCTTCTTGACGCAACGGCCAAGCCAGTTCTCCAGTAGGAATCAGCGCTTCGGCAGCGATAGTAAGAGACTCTAAATCGTCTGAAAAATCAATTGTAATCCAATCAGCACCTGTATTACTCGCCCCCCCAGGCATCCAATATCCTTCAGGATGTCGGTGACTGTATACCGTGCCCGATGGATCAATCACATTTTTTTGGGTCACGCCTTTAATCACGAGGGTCGTACCGATGGTGGTATTCCAATCGCCTGGCTTTACCGCTCCCGATGCCATCTGCGTTGCACAGCCATCGGTCATGCCAACCACAACGGCAATTTCACCGAGCCCCAAAGCTGTCGCCAAGTGCGGTAATAGCGTACCGACAACGGTACCTGAAGGCATAATATCCTGCAGCCAACTTCGTTTTAACCCCAGTTCCTCACACACAAATGAAGGCCATTCAAGGGTTTCCAAATCATACCCCGATTTCAAGACATTGGTATAATCCGTCATATGGTAGTTTCCAGAAAGTTGACCTACTATATAATCCGACGCATGTATCCAAAGGGCTATATCATCGACACGTTCCGGAAAAGTATCCACGAACCAACACATCTTACTGATACCACTTGAAGCATTAAAACCAGTATAGCCGTGCTTTACATAGCGTTTCGCAATTTCCTGACACCGTTCCCCTTGTGCAGCAGACCGTGGATCGCTATACATCAACGCATCGTGAATAGGACGATTCTGTTTATCCAAGGGAATGACGGTTCCCGAAGTGGAGGTCACCGAAATAGCGCAAATATCGCTCTTATCGACCCATGTCGGTAACTCCGCAGTTAATGAGCTGAGCATTTCCATGGTTTTGGTCCACCATATCAGGGGAGATTGCTCTTGACGAAATGTATCCGACAACTCAAATTTTTGCGCTTCTGACGCAACCAACTCGCCTAATTGATCAACTAAAACAATCCGTGCGCCTTGTGTACCAACGTCAACACCAAAAAAGTAACGCTTCTCCATTAGGCTCCCACTTGTTTAAAGGTTTTTCGTGCACTTTTCCATTCCTGGTATAGCTTCTCAAAGGCTTCATGATTTTCTGGATGCACCTCCTCCAACAGTTGCGGCTGTGCTTGCTTCACCCCCAAGGCAGTATTACATACAAAAACGCCACCGAGTACAGAAGCTTGCCGGAAGGTATCTCGAATCTTGATACTCTTCCCGAACAAATTGGCCATAAATTGACGCAGCTTTCTGCTTTCAACGCCGCCGCCACATGCCCATATATAGGATTCGTGATGCGGAGATACGGCGCACAAAAACTTATAATTTTCATAGATACTACAGGCGATATCCCAAAGGATAGCAAAGACGAAACTGCCACGCGTTAACTGATGGGAAACTGGCGCATTAAATATAAAACCTCCTTTGGTCAGCGGCTCTTCCTCATCGGCAATAAGCGATCCCAATGACGCCACACACTGCGAGTAGGTGGCAAGCTCCAGTTCTTTTTCGATCACATCATATCCTTCATTCGGGTAGAATATTTCCTTCAAACGTTGATAGTTCAGACCCGTTACGCCCGCATTAGCCTCCAAAATAAAGCTCCCCTGATCGATATGACGACTCGTCCAGGTACGTTGTTCATCATCCTTTTCATAAGAATCAACAATTTTGATAATCGGTGTTGTTGTTCCTGATACGATAACAACATCATTGGCCGAAGGAACCATACTGCAAATCGCGAGCTGTGTGTCCCCTCCTCCTACCACAACGACAGCTTCGGGATTGATCGATAAAGTGGAAGCCACAACGGGTGTAATGGTCCCTAGGATCGAGGATGCATCTTTCAACGGGGGTAAAATAGGAGCAGAAAGACCGAACTGTGCTAACAAGACATCGGACCAAACCTTTTTTTCTACGTCATACAAAAGCGTCTCCGAAGCTTGCGAATGTTCATATCCCACCACGCCCGAAAACTGGAACTGAACCCAGTCACTGATACTCATAAAGGAGTCGATCTTTTCGAATATTTCGGGATAAACCTCGCGCACGCCAACAAGTTTAAAAGCAGAGAACAAGGATGTCGGATAACGACCCGATAAATTATATACCAAATCTTTATCCTGTAAATCCTTTTCCCATTTACGACCGCGATGATCGATATTCGGCATGCCTAATAATGAATTACCGGCCTTATCGATAATCACAATTCCTTCTCTTTGGCTCGTTGCTGTAACCGCTTTTATCTGCACATCGCCCGCCTCCACTAACGCTTGTTGTGCCAATCGTAGAATCTGGTTCCACAATGTATTGGGATCAAAATAAATAGAATCTTCGTATCGGTGATCGGATTCATACTGTACATTCTCCCGTTTTATTCCAAGAATCTCACCATCTACCGTGCAAACAGCCACACGTGCGTTTCCGGTACCAATATCAACAATTAAATAGGCTTCTCTTTTTGTTGTCATAGTTAGTTTATTGGGGTTTTATCCAATACGGTTTTGTTAACCAATTGCTTGATGGACCTATTGCCGTTGTGAAAAAACTCACGTAAGTTGTTGTTCATAATAAAAGCATGATGGTCTTCCACCTCATGGGTTGCTCCCGCAATATGCGGTGTGGCCAGCACATTTTTATTCAAAATCATTTTATAATCGACTTCATCCGGTGGTTCGTTATAAAAAACATCCAGCACAGCACCCCGAATTTTTCCCTGTTCAATGCTTGCGAGCAAGTCATTTCTATTGACCACCGAGGCACGTGCCGTATTGACAAATATAGCATCTTGATGCAACAGTGAAAGATAGCGATGATCGATCATGCCTTGTGTTTCTGGCGTTACCGGGAGGTGGATCCCCACGACATCACAGGTAGCAAAGAGTTCTTCCAGTTCGACCTTTTTAAAGTCTTGCTCAGGAGCCGTATAGTAAGGGTCAAAGTAATAGATCTCGCAAGGAAAACTAACGAGCATCCGCGCTATATGTTGCCCCACCGCTCCAAAGCCTACCATACCGACCTTTTTGCCGGCCAATTCATTTCCCTTGAACTGCAAATAAGACGTGTGTGCACCCGCTCCCCAGTTTTTACCGGCTAACCAGTTTACCGCCGGTATCGTGTTGCGAAGTAAGGTTACGACATTGGCTATAAACATTTCGGCTACAGCCTGTGCGTTTCTTGCTGGTGTATTGAATACCGGTATTCCCAATTCTGTTGCAACTGCCAAGTCAATGTTCGATGGCGTACCGCGGCAAATGCCTACAAATTTTAAATGTGGATTTGCATATAGAACATCGGCTGTAATCTCATCGTGCTCAGAAATCAAGGCGTCAGCCCCCGTTTCTTTCAATAGTGTCGTTAATTCATCTGGGTTATAGGCTCGCCCTTGTGGCTTCCATGAACGATAGATGACTTCATCAAAGAGACCCTTTAACTCATTTAGCGCTTTTTCATTTTCATATGGCGCTGTTAACAATACTTTCATAAGGTTATTCTAATTCTAATATTAATCTTTAATCTACTGTTTCTACACGCGGTTGTGCTTCCAGCACAGGTGCCGGAAGCGTAATAAATTTGGTTAGGATGGCGGAGAGCAGGTATAGGCCTGCCAAAACCCAGACAACGCCCTCACTTCCTATGGTTCCAATGAGTAACCCGACTAAGGCTGGCCCCACGAAAACCGGTAGCCCGGCACCCAGGTTTAAAATGGCCATGGCCGCACCTTTATGCTCTTTGACCAAGGAAGGCACCAATGCGGATAATGGGACGTACCCTGCCAAAAGGGCTCCCCAAGCGACACCAGCAATCATGACGGCCCAATAAGAACCTTCAAACCAAATGGGTGCATAGTAGAACCCGACCGTTGTTATCGCACAACCGACGCCACCGAACCACATAATGGTACGTTGCCACCCCAAGCGATCGCCTACAAATCCAAAAATCAGGTTAAACACGATATTACTTGTAAAGATCGTTCCCCATATCTGTAACCATTCTTTGGTGCTAAAACCATGCTCAGCCATATATATGGGCAGGAATACAGGAAAGGCGAATTGCGCTGTCGTGTTGATCACCCGAACAATACCTCCAAGAAGAACTTTCGGTTCCTGTCGCACAATAGTTAAACCGTGCAGCAGCTCCTTACGTTTATCTTCCTTGCTTGAAATTTTTGTTTGGAACTTATCTTTATTGAGTACTAAAGCAAAAAAAGCCCCGATCAAAACCCATAAAATAGAAGACCATAATGTATTCTCATAGCCCATACGCTCGAGTGCCCAACTGGAGTAATACGCCCCCAGAACATTCAACCCTCCCGTGAATACAAACCAAAACCAACCTACGGCCCTGCCTAACATATCCTGTGATGTTCGGTAATTGATCCAAACCATAAACGAATACGCAAACAGCGGATAGCCAAACCCACGGATCGCATAAAACAGCAACATGTTGTTAAAATTTAGCTTGGCCATCCCCAACGACACAAAACCAACTGTACCAATAAGATAAAGCAGCAACCCCATGGCCATAGCTTTTCGTGGTCCGTAATTCTCAGCCAGAACGCCCGAAAACCAAGACGAAATAGCAATGGTTATACCGTATACTGTAAAAAGGGTCGCCGACTGCCCCATATGCATACCATGCTCAATCAAGTAAGGACTTAACCAGCCCTGCTCCACACCATCCCCCATCATAAAGAAGAGAATACCGAGATACCCCCATTTGAGATGGCCAGGAATACCCAGCCTATCCATTGTGTTATTCTGTGTCATTTACATTATTTAAGTTTAGATTGATTTATTTCTTGGTTCTTTTATATCATATTAAGTCGTATATCGAAGTTGCGTACGCACAAAATAGTGATCGCTAGGCCATACACCCTTATAGGCATCTTTGACAATGGTCGCATCCTCCCCGTTGATAGGACCACGAACAAAAATGAAGTCTATTTTCTTTGACCGCTTCTGCACGGCCGGATCGTTGGGCTTAAAGCCATGTGTTGTTCCTTCCGGTTTTTCATTTCCTTTAGCCTGCACATACGAGTCTAACCATCCCGCTTGCAACACGTCCTGATATACTTTATTGTTCATGTCAACATTAAAGTCACCTGTCATAATCTGAATGAAATCAGCCTGATATGGAGCAGACTCATCCAAGACCACCTTTATTTGTTGTTCTTTAGCCTCTTGACTCACATGATCCAGGTGCAGGTTCACCAGCCGGATTTCACGCTGCGCCACCCGATCCCAAAGTCGTACCCAACAAGCATTGCGGGCACGGGCTGATCCCCAGGATAAACTACCAGCCTTTAACGGTGTATCCGAAAGCCAGTACCCACCGGCCGTCAGCAGTTCAAATCTCTTTTTAGAGAAGAAGATTGGATTTTTAGCGATACCGTGATACCCTTCCTTAAATGCATCCATCTCTGGTCCATCAAACCCAAAGGCGAAATAATCGGGCAGCTGCTCCTTCAAGTCGAGGAACTGCCCCCGCAATACTTCTTGAAAGCCAATCAAATCGGCTCCTTGTTTTTTGATAACAGCGACACAAGCCTCGCGACGATGTTTCCATCCCAAACCTTTCGCGGCATCTTCTTCCAAGTCGACACGGATATTACAAGTCATAACGTTCAGTACACTTGATTTCGCTCCACTAGAGAAGGCTTGCACTTCCAGTCCCCCCAAGAAAGGTAGGGCTCCAAGTATTCCTGCTTTCTTTAGAAATGTACGACGGTTTGAGGTAACGTTTTTTTTCATGGCAACTTGATTAAACAGTTTCTATTAGGTCTTCGCCTAGATACGCCCCAGATTTCAGTAACACGGTCCGCAGTGTGGCGACATCTACCTCAGCTGGCGTCACCCCGTTACGGACGGCTAATCGCGCAGCATGTCCTGCTGCTTCTCCCATAGCCATACAAGGTGCCATGACCCGAATAGCCGACATGGCTTCGTGTGTCGTAGAAATCGAACGACCAGCAACCAGAAGATTCTTTATTTTCTGTGGGACTAAGGAGCGGTATGGAATATCATAACTATCGCCGCACCAGGTAAGTGTACAGCCCCCGCCCTCCGGGTGGTGAATATCTAGCGGATAACTCGCAACCGCCACCGCATCATCAAATCGACGGCAACCTAAAATATCATCGGCCGTCATCACATAGTTCCCAACAATACGACGCGTTTCTCGAATTCCCAAGAAAGGAGCCATCTTGGTGAAATGGGAGTTTTCGAATCCCGGCACAAACGCTTGAAGATAGCGTTGAATTTCTTCGACTTGCTTACGCCCTTCAATCTCACCAAATGTTAAACTTTCTGGATCCGTACCATCGACTCCATTTATCCGGGACATATTGACCCACACTTCCCCTTCACGAAGGCCTGTAATTAAAATCGTTCGCTCCACCGGTAAATGGTATCCCGCGGCACGTGCCTTCTCCATTACACTGCGGAGACCGACAACGATAAATTGATGGTTCTGTCCAAAATATTCTGCCGGGATAAAATCTGTCAGATAGGTACGCGGCTCTTCCGCAATAGACATCCGCAGCTTATCGGTATCGACTCCGGCCATACAGAACATTAACGTTGGCGGTTGTGCGCCCCCCACTTCATTCCCTTGTTCACAAGCCACACCGGCGCGAAATGCAACATCAGCATCTCCCGTACAGTCAATAATGGTTTTTGCCAAAATGACCTCACGTCCCGATTTGCTCTCTATGATAACACCTTTCAAGGTATCCCCTTCCATAACGACGCCTGCGGAAAAGACATATAGCAACACCTTTACCCCCGCTTCCTCGAGTACTTGAAGGCCCACATTTTTTACCGCTTCAGGCTCGACCAGTGTTAAACTCATATGTAAGGGGCACGGTCTATGTTCCGAAGCGGCATCGACCGCTTTCAATCGATCAATAAATTTTTGGGGCAACCCTTTGATGATCTGATTCCCCTTTTGACCAAGAAAGCCTAAGATTGGAAGACCAATAGTCATGTTTCCGCCAACAAAACTGCGATTATCAATTAAGGCAACTTGTAGTCCGTCAGCAGCGGCAGCCTGTGCGGCAATGATACCCGCCGGCCCTCCACCAACAACTAAAACATCTACCTCTAAACGAACTGGAGTCTCTTTTGCGGGCTCCAAGATAGTTTTAACTTCTCCCATAACAATATAACTTTACAATATTTTACTTTAATTATCTGTATTTACGACTTCCAGAGACGGCTTTTCCTTTTTCACCATTGTCCACAGGATGAATACCGCAATGGGGTGCATAAAAGCCATCACGATAAATATCGTTCCCGCGCCCAGCGACCCCATCATCTGTCCCACAAAATAGTTGAACAAAATAGCCCCCAACGCCCCAAAACCACCTGCAATTCCCAAGACAGAAGCTACATTCTTCACGGGAAAAGCTTCGGCTATCACCACCGAAACAGTAAACAACCAACTTAAGCAAGCCACGGCAACCAGAGCGAAAATTACAATGGTTAAATACGGGTCAGACACATAAGCCGTCAAGCAGCATAAGGGAGCCAACACCGCCACACAACTCAACATAATCTTACGCGCCAATAGTGGTTCTTTTCCCTTCCTTACCATTTTATCGGACCAGGCGGAAGTTCCAATTGCTCCGATATCGGCGACCAAGAAAGGAATCCAGCCAAACATACCGATCTGTGCTAGTGTCAACCCGCTCTCTTCTTGTAAATAACCGGGCAACCAAAACAGACAGAAGTACCATACCGGATCACTCACAAAGCGAATTAATAATATCCCCCATAATGTTTTAGTCTTCCATAATTGTCCCCATGTAAAACCCTGCTCCATACCTCCCTTATCGGCATCCCCTGCCACCTCTTCACGAATCTCTGCAGGTGGTTCAACATAGATCAAAAACCACAGCAGTGCGATGATTAGCCCAACGACACCAGCCACAATAAATACGGTATGGAAATTATAGCGCATAGCGAGCCACGCGACCAGTGGAGGTGCTATAATCGCACCGATCGAACTTCCTGCAATACAAAGGCTGTTTGCCGTCGCTCTCAATTTTCCAGAAAACCATACGGTAACCACTTTTAGCTGGGCTGGAAAATTAGTCGGTTCTGCAGCACCAAGCATCCCGCGAAAAAACAGAAAGGAACCAAAAGTGCGCGACATTCCACCACCCAGACAAGCCACCGACCACCCCAAAATACCGACCAGCATCACCTTACGTTCTCCAAACTTATCCACCAACCAACCAGAAACCGGATACATCAACGCGTAAAAAACAGTAAATACATTTAACACGAGCGCATAACCATCATCTCCCAAATTAAACTCGGCTTTCAACATCGGTTTTAGGATGGAAACAATCTGGCGATCGTAGTAATTGAAAACAATGGCCAGAAAAATAACGAATATGATGTACCATCTTCTTTTATGGGCAGGAATCGACAAGGTAAACTTCGACATAAGGTAGATTTGGTTATTGTTTTTTAAGTAACATGTCAAATGTAAAAATAAAAGAATACAAAAAGAAACATTTTTAAATAAAAAAAAATAATAGTCGAAAAGAAAAAAGCTAAGTATATTTGTACTGCATTAACTTATTTGTTGAATTATGATGAATATCACGGACAGACACGAATTCATTCTAAAACACTTAAAGGAAAAAGGAAAGGTAACCATCGACTGGCTCTGCGAAACCATGAAAGTATCGAGTGTAACCATCCGAAAAGACCTTAAAGTATTAGAGGAAAAAAACTTACTCTTCAGGATTAAAGGAGGTGCATCAACTTCCAACCCTTACGCTATTGATCGCCCAATCCTGGTCAAAGAATCCATCAATAGCGATGAGAAGCAACGGATAGCGCAAGCAGCGTTAAGCCTAATCAAAGACAACGACTCCATTATGATTGGATCAGGCACGACAGTCTTTACCTTAGCCAAAAACATAGAAGCTTCGCATGTAATGACCGTAATCACACCGGCCCTAAAAGTAAGCCTAGAACTGAGCGGGAAGCCTAATATCGATGTTTTACAGCTGGGCGGCTTAATCCGATCTAACTCCTCTTCTGTTGCAGGACAATATAGCATGCGGATTCTCGACGAGATAAGCTGCGGGATCTTATTTCTCGGTGCAGACGGCATAGACCTGGAGTTCGGCATCTCGATCAGCAACTTACCCGAAGCTGCCCTCAATCAAAAAATGATCGAAACATCCCAAAAGGTTGCGATCCTGGCCGATAGCAGTAAATTTGGCAAAAGAGGTCTCGGCAAAATCTGCGAACTTATCGACGTAGATTATATCATCACAGACAATAAGGTATCCCCAAGTATCGTCAAAAATATCGAAGACCTAGGCATTAAAATCATCATTGCCTAACTCCCCTTTCCTACATTTTTTTTGAAAAAAGATTTTTAAATTTCTGGTTTAAAAATCTTTTTTTTATTTTCGAAATGTTTTAAAACCAAATAGACCATTGTTGTTTTTGAATAAAAAATAATATAATTAAGCCAAAATAGCCGATTATAACAATTTCAAAACACAACATTAATATTAGTTTAACATTATACACCTACTTTCGAAACAGTTTTAAAGATATTGTAAGAACATTAAATAAGTTTTTAATACATCTACAGAAAAACCTATTAATTATTAATACACATAAGAATGAAAAAACAATTACATCTCATTTTTTTGTTGTGCTTGCTTCCCATGGGCATCTTATGGGCACAACAAAAGAGTATTAGCGGGAAAGTAACCGATCAAGATGGAAAGCCTATTGAAGGTGTAACCATCAGTATCAAGGGACAACTAAATGCCTTGACCCAAACGAGCTCTAGCGGGGAATATCGAGTTCAAGCTCTTCCGGGCAATGTCCTGACTTTCGTCAATGTAGGATTTACAGCTACAGAACGAACGATTGACAACCAACAAATCATCAATGTTACCTTAATGGCCGATCTGACAAACTTGGATGAAGTGGTGGTGGTCGGATATGGTACACAGAAAAAGGTGAACCTAACTGGCGCTGTATCTACTATTAATAAGGAGCAACTGGAAAGAAGACCTGTCACCTCTACCTCGGCTGCACTACAAGGGCTTGCACCAGGTGTAACCGTCACCTCACAATCTGGCGCACCAGGTGGAGACCAAGGGCAGATTCGTATTCGGGGCGTCAACTCTTTTGGAGGATCTGATTCGGAGCCTTTGGTTATGATTGATGGTGTTGCGGGTTCTCTAGATAATGTAGACGCCAATTTAATTGAGAATATTTCCATCCTTAAAGATGCGGCCTCCGCCGCGATTTACGGATCCCGCGCTGCTAATGGTGTAATTTTGGTGACAACAAAACGGGGTAAAGATCAGTTTGGCTTAAATTATCGCGGCTATACAGGTTGGCAAGATGCGACGTTCATCCCGAAGGTGACGGATGGCGCAACCTTTATGAAGGTATTCAATGACGCCAATATGAACGATAATGGATCGGTTATATATAGTGAGAAAGATTTCGAGGAATTTCAGAAGCTTTATTCCGAAGATCCTGACAATTTCGATTGGCAAAAGGCCATTCTGAGCGGCTCTGGATTTACGCATAACCACTTTGTTTCCTTAAACGCTGGCGCCGGTAAAATTCGTGTTGCCCCATCTTTAGGCTATGTTTCGCAGGATGGACTGATTGACAATACGGGATTTAAGCGCTATACCTTTAGAAACAACATGGATATAAACCCGAACGAAAAGCTGAATATCCGCTTTGATCTTTCGGCCGTGAACGGCAATCGATCTCAGATAGCAAACGAAGGAACGATCTGGAATTACTTAGGACGCATGCCTACAAACATCCCGATTCGCGTTGCAAATGGTCTTTGGTCTGAGGGCTGGGTTAAGAACAATCCCGTTGCTTTTATCGAAGACGGAGGGAATCGAACGGTCAACAACTTAGAGTTACTTGGAAATCTTTCCATTAACTATAAGCCTGCAGACTGGTTAAGTTTAACCGGAATGGCGGCCCCGCGGTACCGGACGCGCAATATCCACGACTTTGCAAAAGCCGTGATGACGTATTACGAAGATGGTAACGAGGCCGGAACAGCACTTCCTTCTACGGAACTAACGGAATCCGCATACCGTTATTTCAACGGAAGTTATTCCTTTCAGACGACTGCACAGAAATCAATTAAGGATCACAATTTCAGTGCTATGGTGGGTACATCACGCGAGTCATATGACGAGAAGTACTTGATGGGGTACCGTCGTGATTTTACGTATGATACCTACGAAGTCTTAAATGCCGGCGCTGACACAGAAACAAAGAATAACGGCGGAAACCAATACCAGTGGTTACTGGTCTCAACTTTTGGCCGTTTTAACTACGATTATAAAGGACGCTATTTATTTGAAGCGAACTTGCGTTACGATGGAAGTTCACGCTTTGCCAAATCAAATCGGTGGGCTTCATTTCCGTCATTCTCGGCCGGTTGGCGCCTATCAGAAGAACCATTTATGGCCGCTGTAAAAAACCAGATCAATCAGTTGAAGTTACGTGGTTCCTGGGGAAAGTTAGGAAATCAAAACATTGGTACCACCTATCAGCCATATATCGAAACCCTGAACCTGGGAAGTATATCGTCGGGGGGCAGTGTCTTGCAAATGATTGCATTGAACACGATGGCAAATCCGGGATTACTTTGGGAGGAAACAACGATGTCTGGCTTGGGGTTAGATGCGACCTTGTTTAACCACTTTAGTTTTACATTCGATTGGTATAAAAAGCAAACAGACGGCATTTTGATGAAGCTTTATGTTTCGGAGCTCTACGGAAAAAATGCGCCATTCCAGAATGCCGCCAAAGTGCAAAACCAAGGGTGGGAAGCAGCCGTTCGCTATGATAATCAATTTGGCGACTTCAAAGTCGGTATTGGTGCCAATATATCCGATGTGCGTAATAAAATCGTAGACATGAAAGGTCAGGTTTCAGGCACCTTGCTGAGACAACAGGAAGGATACGCTATAAATTCCATTTTTGGATATGTCTCTGATGGTCTATACCAATCGCAGGAGGAAATAAAAAATGGACCTACACAATTTGGAACCCTAAAACCAGGAGACATTCGATACAAGGATATCGCTGGAGCATTTGACAATAATGGAAATCCTATCCCGGACGGTAAGATTACAGATGCGGATAAGATTATAATCGGCAGCACTATCCCGCGCTATACTTATGGTATAAATTTAGACCTAGGCTACAAAGGTATCCGTTTTAATGCTTTTTTACAGGGCGTTGCGAAAGCGAATGGATACCTGGACTCGCATTATGTTATCCCAGCAGTCAACTCCTCTGCCATTAAGCCTTGGCAATTGGACTATTGGTCTGAAGACAACAAGGATGCTAGTCTTCCTCGTGTCTCGATTACTTCTACAAACAATACACAAAACTCTGATTTTTGGATGCGTAGTGCTTCTTATCTGCGTTTGAAAAACGTACAGCTGGGCTACGAAATTCCAAAAAGCTGGTTAGCCAACACGAAGATCGGGGGCATCTTTATCTACGCCAACGGTCAAAATCTTTTTACCAAAACAAACTTCTACGAGGGGTATGATCCAGAAATCAACTACAACTCGGGCGCCCAAGATGGCGTAACCCTAGGTTCTGGAAACTTCTATCCACAAGTTAAGGTATACACGTTCGGTTTGGACTTTAAATTTTAAGAAACAATGATCAAGAAAACAAAATCAATCATAGGAATCAGCTTAGTATGTACGGCTTTATTAGCGTCTTGCGATTTAGACCGACTACCGTTGGATGGCCCTTCGTCAGAAACCTTTCCTTCCAACAAAAAAGAGGCTGAAATGGGGCTGTTGGGAGCCTATAAAGGCTTAAGCCTATTGGATGCATCGAGCACACCGATCTGGCACGTGATGGATAACATCACCGATATCGGTTACGCCAGACCGGGGAACAACTATACATCGCCCATTACCAGTTCGATTACCACGGACAATGCGCTGGCCACAAAGCCTTGGGCGGCACACTATAAAACGATCGCACGGGTGCATGACGTATTGGACCGGTTAACAGAAATCCAGCACACCATGGCTGAAGGGGATTATAAAAAAATAGATGCAGAACTTCGGTTTATCCGGGCTTACTGTTACTCGCAGCTCATTGAACTGTATGGAGATGTGCCTCTCCTCAAGAATGCGCTCAAACTGGGAGATACCCTTCCCCATCGGACGGCTAAAAAAGAGGTCGAAAACTTTATTATTGATGAAATGACGGCCATTGCAGATAATTTACCAACATCACAGGCAGGCGTCCGATTTTCTCGTGCTTCAAGCATTGCAGCTTATATGTTAAAAGCGCGTGTAGCGCTGTACGGAAAACAGTATAAAGTAGCGGCGACCGCAGCGGAAAAAGCAATCACACTATCCAATGGCATCCATAGCCTCACTCCATTTGACAATAGTATTGCATTCGCCAACCAAACACATGATAAAGGAGAGCCAGAGGTTGCTAACATTTTCGGGCATAAAGGATTTGAAAGTAGTAAAGAGTGGATATGGGTGGTTGAATACAATCGCAACATCAGCGACAATGTCCACAACCAGCTTTATTATATTTCTTCCCGACTGGGCAAAGGGGTTTGCTACTGGGGGCCAACACAAAATTTCATTGACTCCTTCCAAGATCTTCAAGGTGCTTACATCACAGAGTCATCCATCTACAATGCGGCTAAACCTTTTGAAAACCGAGATCCCCGCTTAGACCTGTACACAGTTCGTCCCCATGCGCGCTTTATGGGATTTCAATTTGAACCGCACACCTCTTTTTCTCGCGTCAATAATTACTGGCCGGTAATCAACGGTACCGCTCCATCTCCAACACTACAAGCGAATGCAGACGCAACCAATGCGTACCGTTCCTTTAGTGGATATTTATGGCGTAAGCACACGGATCTGACAGACTTTGCAACTACTTCGGTCAGTGGCTTTTCGGACCTAAATGTCGGCGTATTCCGATATGCAGAGCTCTTATTAATCTACGCGGAAGCTAAAATTGAGGACAACAGCATTGACAATACCGTATATGATGCTATAAACCAAATCCGTAAACGTGCGAAGATGCCCGATCTACCGGCTAGTTTATCACAAAACCAGCTTCGCACCGCTTTGCGTTACGAACGCAAAGTTGAGCTCGCTAATGATGGGCTAAGATGGTACGATTTACGTCGTTGGGGAATTGCCAAAGAGGTTATGAACGGTTACATCTACCTGAATCGTGCTGCCAATAGCTGGGATAAGAATGTGTTGACACGCATCGATGAGCATGCAAATCCCGTATACAACCATGCTAACGCTACAAAATCTTTCGGAACACAAGAAGTGGTATACAAAGAAAATAAAGATGAGTATTGGCCAATTTCAGCGCAAGAATTGGACGCCAACAAGAATCTTAAACAAAACCCAGGCTACTAAAGCCTTCGATATTCCTTTTTTCCTTTCAAGCGTGACCCATGGAGGTCACGCTTACTTTATTACGGAACCAAACACCCTGCACCATGAAAACAAAATCCAAATTAAATGTACTGTTGCTTTCGTTTCTCACATCCATCCTTACGGTGAATGCACAGAACAAACCAACGTTCCAATCACCTGCATTATCTCATCCCGAATCATGGACTATGGTCCTGCTTCCTGACATCCAGAACTACGTTAAGTTCCAACGAAATCAACCAATTTTAGATGTAATGATGAACTGGATCGTTGAAAACGAAGATAAGCTGCGTATAAAATTAGTGCTGTGTACCGGGGATTTAGTGGAACATGATGATATTGTAAACCCCGATTTTCGAAAGATGGATCAGACCGGCAAACAACAATGGGAAGCGGCCGCTAAAGCCTTTACCAAACTTGATGGCAAGCTACCTTACATTACCGCAACAGGAAATCATGACTACAATATTTTCAGTTACACACATAAACCTAAAACGACTCATTTTCCCACCTATTTTTACGCCGATAAGAACCGTGAAAATCAGAAAATACTACGTGAAGTAGCACCGAATGTATATGGAAATCCAAGTCTCGAAAATGCGGCCTATCAATGGGTATCTCCCCATGGTAAACCCTTTTTATTCTTGTCTTTAGAATTTGCACCCCGTGACACTATCCTGACCTGGGCCAAACAATTGATCCATGAGCCCAAGTATCAAGATCATCAGGTTGTCCTGCTGACACATGCATACCTTAATTATCAAAATGAGCATATCAAAACGGCGAAATATGACCTCCAAGATGCAAATTACGGAACCGCTGTTTTTGAAAAGCTGGTGCAGCCATCAAAAAATATTGAAATGGTCTTTTCAGGTCATATCGGGGCACCCGATGATCCAAGAAAACACGTAGGTTTCCGTATCGATAAGAATAGCGCAGGCAAAGACGTTAGTCAAATGACATTCAATGCACAGGCCCTGGGGGGTGGCACGTATGGCAGTGGTGGCGACGGCTGGATTCGGATTTTAGAGTTTCTTCCCGATGGAAAAACTGTTCGTGTAAAAACGTTTTCTCCCTTATTTGCATTATCGAGCAGCACCCAGGATAAAGCCTGGCGCACTGCCGATTACGATGAGTTTACCATCAACTTAAACTAATCTTTAGGTTGAAGATTAGATATAAAAAATCCATTGAAATTGCCCCAACGTCCACTACACTTAGGTCGTTGGGGCAATTTTAATGTGTGTAAGCCCCTATCGCTTTAAGACTGTCTTCCAGATTTCGGGATTATCAGTCTGGATAACCTGTACAAAGGGGTATTGCTCCAAAAAAGAATGATAAGCCGCAGCGCCTTGGGTACGCGCTTGCTCATCGACCTCCCCCAAGGTATTGATCCACAAATAAAAATCCTTTTTGTGCAGCGCCATCAACTTGTCATTCTTCTGAAAGGATTCATCAATATGGGCAATAAAGGTCATTTTCGATCGCATAATCTTCTTCAGCTCTTTCATACTCCGGGCGCGTGGGAACAAGGTGATTTTAGGGTTTAGCGCATAAGCCTCTCCCATATCTTTATAATCGTACATAAAAAACAGGACACCGTCTTCCATTCCTTCTTGAGCGATTAAATCATAAGTTTGCTTCACGAACTCACGTCTTTCTTCCTTAAAATCAAGGTCCATAATAATTCGTCCCTTACTTCGCACAAAAGCCTCTTCCAATGTTGGAATTTTATGATCCGATGCAGCACCATTCGCTGTTTGACGCAAACGTAATTTTTGAAGTTCAGCAAACGTGAGATCGGAAACCTTTCCTTTTCCGGTGGTTGTACGGTCGACGGTCTTATCGTGCATCAAAACCAAGACCCCATCTTTGGTCGCTCGAACATCCACCTCTACAACCGTTGCACCAAGTGCGATGGCTTCCTCAATTGCGGCCAGTGAGTTTTCTGGATACTGCCGATGTGCACCCCGATGTGCGGCATAGTGTAGTTTACTGCTCGCGAGCGTAGCGCGTAAATTTGTGGATTGCGCCTTTGTGGTCGTCATGCCGGCCCCCAGTAAGGTGAGAGACAAGCATATAAAGTATGATAACCTACGCATATTATTTAACCTTTGACAGCTCGAATGAATCAAACAACTTCCCATTTAATTGATAGCTTGAATAATAGAGCTTCTTATCCGTTATACGGATAACCTGATAAAGCTGTACATTGGAGCCTGATTTCTCCATCCAACGATCTGAATCTGAGGTATACATCTTGGGACCTGCTACGGATAATAAATAAACCGGCTTTTTCTTTCCTGCGGTTCCGCGGGCATAAGTATGATCGTGCCCCTGCAAAACAAGATCAACACCATATTTCTCGAAAATGGGTCTAAATCGCTCGCGCAAGATAGTATTATCCCTATTCTTAGCGGTGGAGTAAACAGGATGGTGCATCACCACGATATTCCATTTCTTTGTCGAGGAAGCAAGGGTTTCATCGAGCCATCTTTCTTGGGTCGCCGCAGCGACCGAATCCAACATAATCATCTGTGAATTCAACGAGATAACACGTAGATCTTGGTAGTCCATATAATAAACTGCTTCTTGCAACCCTTCCGGACCATTTTTAGGAAGATTAAACTGAACCTTCCAGTGTGGATCCAAAACAAGCTGCTCCAAAGAATCTCTCCGATATTCGTGGTTTCCAGGTGTAGGAACAGCGGGTATCATCTGATGGATAAATCCCGCACCTTCGTACCATTCCTCCCATTCGCTATCGGTATTAGAGCGGTTTATAAGATCTCCCGCATGCACAATAAACCGAGCGTTAGGCTCTTGCTGAAAGGATCGGCGGATCGTCCTCGACCAACGCGAGCGTAGATCGTTTTGTGCATCGCCTAAATAGATAAAGGAAAAATCGCCCGTAAGGTCAGCCGTTCGGAATTGGTTCCATGCGCTCCACTGCGTCCCATCTCCAACACGGTATGTATATACGGTACCGGGCTTTAAGTCGGAAAAGGTTACCTGACCGTAATAGTCGTCGATCCCATTTTCACGCCGCCACGGTAATGCCACCCCTGAAATTGTTTTGGCTGCTTTTTCCAACTCTGGACTGCTCTCCTCTTCCACAATCTGTGCAACGATTTTTGTCCCCGCCCCTGTGGTACGCCAAGAAACGGACTGTGTTGTTGCTGGATTCGCAGACCAAGTCAACATCATACGATCTGGCTGTACACGGGTGTTGTTTTGAGCCGTTCCAGCGAGGACCATGCTGCAACACACAACAGATAACAATAATTTGATTTTCATTTTATATATACTATGCTTGTAAAAATTACCACGGTTTGTTTGTTCCCTGCAATAACCAAGATTTGGACCACGCACTGTTTTCATTATCAGCCTGTGAATACGCTGTTTTCTCAATTCGTTTGAGCGCTTCTTCCCCATTTTTCTGATTTACACTCATCTCATTCTGCATATACGGAATACGGACGGGTAAAACGGTGCGCGTTGCGGCTGGCCCCACAACGAACATCGGATAGCCCGTTCTCCGGTAATCAAACCATGCCTGTGCACCGGTAGACCAATTAGAAATCCACTTTTGTTCCATAATTTGTTGTAACGTATTGTCGAACGCAACACCGGGACGCTGTATGTAAGCACTGTAATCATTTGCTTTACCCCAGCTCTGGAGGGAGGAACGAATCCCCGATTCATAATAGGTTTTGGCAGACTCCGGAACACTCCACCCCTTCTTGGCCGCTTCGGCTAGGATAAAATTCACTTCGGATGCAGCTAGTAGACGCGCTTTCAACAGGTCTCCTTTGGCGGCTTTATAGATATCACTCAAATAAGAAACATGGGGATTCATGGAGGTTTGCCCCGGTGTAGGATTCAGATTATAAGCTGATGGATTTTTGGATCCACTAGCAGGTAACCCAACATATTCTGCATCGGTGTCGACCGGAATACCGCGGACAATATCAGGCGAAACGATACGAATACCATTTACAATCTTATCCGTCCCCGCAGGTTCTGTAGATCGTATCTCAATCGGAATCTCTACTTTTTTGGCCCAAACCTGAAGACGTGGATCTTGAAGCTGTTGCAATCGATCCACTAAGGTTGCACACATCTTCATCCGTCTGAAATTACTCCCCGTTGCATCGTATACGGTGTTAGATGGCCATGAATCGCCTGCATTGTTTCCCACAAAATCCATCACGACCTCATCCTTTGCATCGGTAATAATAGGAAACTCATTTGCGTTGGCCATAATCTGCTCAATCCCTTGCTTGGCAAACTGTGGTTCTTTTTCTGCGAGACGCATGTAGTAGCGGAGTGCCAACGAGTTCGCAAAGCGGCGCCATTTGGAGGCTTTGCCACCAAAATATACATCCGCACTTGCCAATACCTCATAGCTTGCATCAGCCCGAGACAAGAGTTGGTTCGCTTGCTTCAATTCTTCTAAAATCCCCTTGTAAATAACATCTTGTTGATCGAATTTCGGGAAGCTATATTGCGCGCCACCGAGCTCCGCTTTCAGGGCATCCGTATAAGGCGCATCCCCCCATAAATCGGTAATGAAGCCAAAGATGTAAGCCCGCATAACCAACGAAACACCGTGATGGAAATCGAGTCCTAATTTTTGCGCCCGACTGCGCATCAATTCATTATCGCGCAGGTAGCCATAGAAAGCATCCCAACTGAGGATCCCGCCGGTCCATTTGTAATCGTTGTGCCCTTCGAACCAGGCGTCAAATTGTGTGTACTGTACCACACCGCCTAAATCCCAAAAGCTTAACTCGCTATACCGACTGGCGGCACCGGTCAATACGGTAGGCAGCAGCAAATTTGGATTGGCCTCCTCTTCACTGACACCGTTCGGATTAATATTAATTTCTGTCAGGTCTTTGCAGGCTGACACGCTAAGTGTCATACCCAACACCAACGCACAATATAGTATCGTAATAAAATGACGTTTCATTTTCATGGTTTAATGATTAAAATGTTATGTTGACTTTAAATCCTAGCGGTATCGCCCATGGCGTTACATTATAGCGCTCTATACCTTGTTTAAAGCTTCCGTCAGCTTCCGGTTGAAATGCCATCTCCGGATCGATACCTACTTTTGCCTTTGTCCATAAAATAAGATTACGGGTATAGACGCCTACATTTCCATTAGCAATCCCTAAACGGTTCAACCATTTTGCGGTTAAGTCATAGCTTACAGAAAGCTCCCGGAGTTTAATGAATGAAGCATCAAAGGTAGAGGCGTTCATAAAATCCCACGGGTAGTTATCGCTATAGGAGATATACTTCGTCCCGGAGCCTCCAAGATTTTCCGTATATCCAGTAATATTTCCACTGCCATCATATTGGGCAATCACTCCAGGATTGAAAACGCCGAAGTTTCCTATCGTCCCCCCTACATTAATCGGATATCCACCATACTCCTCACTTGGCCCACCAACAATAGGGTATCGATTTCCTTGAACGCGCACCAGGTCATTATCAATTAAGTAATTCCGCAACGCATCACCGGTCAAACCTTTTGGGTTAACCAGTTGATCTAAGAAACGTTGTGTCGTGAGATTCGATTCAAAATAGCGGTAGGTCTGCGACATGAATTTACCACCAAAGCGCATGTCGGCGCCCAAATGCATCGTCCATTTTTTATAACGCAAGCTCGACTGTATGCCCATACTGAAATCGGGGTTGAAGTTGCCTATCTTATTGCGACTGTTATTGATACGGATGGCTTGCCAGCTACCGTTCTTATCGAGGATCGGATAACCAAAATATGGAGACGAAGGATCTTCGACCGTCACCAGCTTTGAATCGTACAGGTCACCAATCTCTTCTCCGACATATGTACGTGCTCCCCCGCGGCCATCGGTCCAGAAGGTATAAAATTCTGCTCCTTCCGAAAGCTCATCAATTCGCGTACGGTTACGATGCCAATTGACCCCTAAATCCCAGGTCCAGTTTTCCTTCTCAATCGGCCGCCCACTTAATGCAAGCTCTATCCCTCGGCTACTCAACAGTCCGGCATTGATTTTCTTACCGTTGAAACCACTAGATCCAGGTAAGGTGGTTGAAAAGATCTGATTTCTATTTTTCAGTAAATAATAGGTTCCCTCAAATTTCAGACGATTGCGCCATAATCCGATATCCGCACCTAACTCGTAGGAGGTGGCAATCTCAGGCTTCAGATCAGGAACAAAGAGTGAACTCGACCGCGTGAGGCGAAGCACGCTCCCCCAACTACCCGGGTTAGAGAGTACGTTAGATAATGAATATGGACTTGTATCATTTCCGGCACGAGCGATACCACCACGTAATTTCAAGATGCTGATCGCTTGTGGTAAGCCAAAAATTTGGTTCGCTAACACGCTCAGGGATGCCGAAGGGTAAAAGTAGGAACGATTATCGACAGGCAATGTACTGGACCAATCGTTACGCCCTGTTACATCCAAATAAACCATATCGCGATAGCTTAGGTTCAATAAACCGTAAACGCTATTTACGACCCGTTCAGACATACTGCTAGCGAAATCAAGGTTAGCCGGACTGATGTTGGAAAGGGTGTAAAGCTCCGGCGTAATCAAGCCCGTACCGTTCTTAGATGCGTTGCGCACGTATTTGTTTTTGGAATAACGAATATTACCTCCAACGGAACCGCCGATATCAAAATGTCCCAAGTTCTTCTTGTAAGAGGTTAAGAAATCGATATTCTGCTCCATGCCCATTAGGTTAACAATTCCGTAGGCACCGCGGGGCTCATTCGTATAACTAAAGGGGATTTTTGTCTCTCTGTTTTCCCAGAAAATATCGTTGGCATAACGCACCATTGCCGTCCAATCCTTCTTGATCGTCCAATCGAGACGGAGGTTTCCAAAAGCACGATCCCGCACAAATGCATTGCTCACACCGTAGGCGAGAAAATACGGGTTATTGTAATTACCCTTGGATTGGGACTTTTGTTGGATTCCTTCCTGCGATGGCAACCAATAATCCTTTAGGTCTAAGATATCAATATGAGAAGAAACCTCATAGGCAGCCTGCATCGGGTTTGCACCGCGGTTTCCAGCGGGACGATTATTGGAATTATTACGACTCATATCTAACGATACGCCTAACGATAGGTTATCGCGCAGGTGCATCGTGGAATTTACATTAATGGTGTTCCGAAAGAGATCAGAATTTGGAATAATTCCTTTGTTGCTCAAGTTTGAATACGAGAAACGATAATCCAGCTTTTCACTACGGTTTGCCAAGGAGATACCATTGGTGCTGGTAATCCCCGTTTGCACGAAATTTTTGATATTATCTGGATGAGACTTAAGCTCTGTTGGAATAGGGTTTCCATTTTCATCCAACGGGCTGTTCCATTGAATAGCTTTGTAGCCTTTATCCAATGCTGGACCAACACGGTAGCTCGATCCTTCCTCAATCTTTAGGTTTCCAGAAATATCCCCTGGTTTCCAAGGCATCGTCCCACTCGCAAATTTATTGTGCGTATCGATAAACTTATAAGGAATATCGAAAACGGTGTTGCTATTGACCGAAATTGTCATCTTCTCGGCGTTCTTTCCACTTTTGGTGGTGATTAAGACAACGCCATTTCCCGCGCGGGAACCGTATAGGGCAGCAGCACTCGGTCCTTTCAAGACTGAAATGCTTTCAATATCATCAGGATTGATGCTTGAAATGGCATTTCCATAATCGACTTTATTATCTCCTCCTATCTGACCAACATTATTCAATTGGTTCATGATGGGCACGCCGTCAACAACAAAGAGTGGTTGGTTATCTGTACTTAAGGAGGAGGCTCCGCGAATGACCATACTGACCGTGGATCCTGTTGGTCCAGTGGTACTGATGCTAACACCCGGTACTTTTCCAGCCATACCCGTAAGGAAATTATCGTTGTTCATCCGACTTACATCGGCACCTTTCACCGTACCCACGGCATATCCCAAAGATCGATCTTGTCGTTTGATGCCTAAGGCTGTAACGACAACTTCATCGAGCTGGCTATTCTTCGGTGCGAGTGTAATGGTCCGTAAATTGTTGTTGTTTGCCTGTACCGACAATCCATTTACCTGCTGACTTTCAAAGGAAAGATGATTCACAAGGATATTATAATCGCCTGCAGGAAGCTTGGTTTCGGCCATACCTTCCGCATTGGTCGACAATACACGTCCTAGCGGGAAAATATTCACCGAAGCTGCTGCAATAGGTTGCGACGCTTGATCGGTAATACGTATTTTCAACGTATAAGTTTCCTGTTGGCTTTTCCGATGTAAAACTACACCTCCTGCCACGCGATTAAACTGGACGCCTGTGTT
This sequence comes from Sphingobacterium psychroaquaticum, assembly GCF_004421025.1. Lineage (NCBI taxonomy): Bacteria > Pseudomonadati > Bacteroidota > Sphingobacteriia > Sphingobacteriales > Sphingobacteriaceae > Sphingobacterium > Sphingobacterium psychroaquaticum. Next base: position 2,660,315 of record NZ_CP038029.1, read on the forward strand.
CTGAAGAATGTAATTCAATACTTGCTCGAATCCAGCATTTTCAAAGGCGCGTGCCCGCACGGATACAAGCTCGAGTTGAAGTAGTTTTTTATCGTACCCAATGCTCTCTCCTGTTTGTTGAGAAAGACGTAACAGCGCTTGGGCGGCGTTCCCTTCAGGAACATTAAAATTAATCCGGTCGGCAGGAACCTGTCGACTTTCAGTAGCCGTGCTCGCAAAGGCAATCTGGGATGGCCCAACGAGGGAAAGTACAGCAAGTGAAGCGGCTAGCTTCGTAAGCTTAATAATTTTATACATATATTTGCACAAATGTTTTTAACATGAAATTGGATGGTGCCCACTGGTCGATTTAGCGGTTTGCCAGTGGCGCTCCTTCTGAGGTTTAACAGCTTGCGTCGCGACCTCTTTTTCTTAATTCGCTCTACGGGTATAGTGTTACTTCATTTTGGGTCCTCCTGAACTTTAACTGGTGAATATTACAGATCATCTGTAGCAACTGATCTACGGACTGAACTTGTGGTATAAGCAGTGAATAACTAAATGCTTTGGTATCCTGTGTGTCGTATTTTAAAACTACGCCATACCGGTTATAGAGCAATTCGCTCAACTCCTCAAAGGTAGCTCCATTGAGAAAAATCCCCCCTTCGATCCAAACATTACTGTACTGTGGATTACTGTCAAAAGGTTGGAATGTGGCATTGGTCTCGTTATAATGTAACCCCTTGCCTGCCGTCAACAGGTAAGTATGATCGGGTTTACCGCCATCGACGCGTACCCGCCCTGTCTTGACATCAATCGTTATCTGTTTCGCTGAAATCGAATGGTTTATATTGAAAGAGGTACCCAATACTTCTACCCCTAGCTTTCCAACTTTAATAGAAAATGGATGTAGACTATCTCGTTTAACTGCGAAAAAAGCTTCTCCCTGATCCAAATAGATTTGACGTTTGTTCTTAAAATTCTTCGAGTCAAAACGTACTTTCGCATTTCCATTGAGAAAAATAGTAGAACTATCTGGTAGTTGTAATTTCTGTAGCTTACCAATGGGCGTTGAAAACTCGGTCAACAAAGGGGGCTGATTTTCTTGTAGATGGAACAAGTTTCGTAGTTCGGTCCGAAAAAATAAACTTCCAGATAGACCGAGAACGACTATAGCCGCCGCAGCGCTGACCCAGCGTCGCATCTTAATAAGACGTGTATTTTTATGCTGCTGCTGGAATTCCACTGGCATTTTTGCCCAGATTTCAGCCTGCATGCGAAGTCGTTCTTCGTTGCTCTTAAATGGAGGGATTTCATCTTCTGAAATATGATCGAACCAACGATCCACATTTTTCTTTTGTATATCAGGCAGGATACCTGTTTGATATTGCCGTATGATCTCTTTGAACTTTTCTAATTTCACCAGTATGCTGTTATTTTGATACTATTACAGGTGAAACGACCGAAAGTACTTTAAGAAACCATTTTGTTTATGTTAAGAAATGATGAAGCGTGACGGTGGTAATAAACATAACGGTCATGGTATCTTGCTCATTAAACCGTTGGGTAAGTTCTTTCTTTAGGATTTTCTTAGCGTCGGATAAGTAATTTTTAACCGTTTGTTCTGCCAGGTTCAGGTCTTTTGCAATCTGTTGGATCGAGTGGTTATCACTCCGCATCAGGTATACGGCTTGCATTAATTTGGGTAATCTAGCAACCGCTTTGTCTACCACTACTTCTAAGGCTTGGTAATGTGCGAGGGATCCTGTATCTAATAGCTGGAGCACATCCATACGTGCGAACATATTGTCCAGGACTTCTTTACGTACACGCTCCGTTGCATAATAATTGAGTACTTTATTTTTAACGGCTTTATGTAGGTATGGGCGTAAGGTAGTATAATCGTCCTTGAGCAAATGACGTTTTTCCCAGATATGTATATAGACTTCCTGAACAATATCTTTGGATTGGTCAGTATCCCGTAAATGTCGATAAGCGACTGTATACAGCTCCTCCCAATAGGTATTAAAAAAATAAGTGAATGCCGCTGGATCTCCGTCTTTAAAACGAACCAGATAGTGAGGTTCAAGGTTGGTATGGCTGCGATTCACACCACAAAGATAAAGCTACAAGGTTATGTTAATATTAAGTTTTCAATTAAGTAAAAAACAAAAAAACTCAAGCTTATGGCTTGAGTTTTTTTGTACAATATGCTTATTATTTATTTTGCGTAAGAAACAGATCTTGTTTCGCGGATAACCGTTACTTTAATCTGTCCCGGATACGTCATCTCTGTTTGGATACGGTTAGAGATATCTGCTGCCAGAATCTCTGCCTGTGCATCCGACACTTTCTCTGATTCAACCACGACGCGAAGTTCACGTCCTGCTTGAATAGCGAATGTTTTCTCTACTCCTGGGTAAGATAGCGCTAGCTCTTCCAGCTCTTTCAAGCGTTTGATATAGCTCTCTACCACCTCACGACGCGCTCCAGGACGTGCTCCAGAAATCGCATCACAGGCTTGTACAACAGGTGAAATCAACGAAGTCATCTCGATTTCATCGTGGTGGGCACCAATTGCATTACATACCTCAGGGTGTTCTTTATATTTCTCTGCAAGCTGCATACCTAAGATTGCGTGTGGCAATTCCGGGTTATCATCAGGCACTTTACCAATATCGTGTAGTAATCCGGCACGTTTCGCTAGCTTCACGTTTAAGCCTAACTCTGCCGCCATCGTTGCTGCAAAATTTGCTACCTCACGCGAGTGTTGTAATAAGTTCTGACCATAAGATGAACGGTAGCGCATACGACCTACCATACGGATCAACTCCGGGTGTAAACCATGAATACCTAAATCAATAGCTGTACGTTCACCGATTTCAACAATTTCGTCTTCAATCTGTGTACGTGTTTTTGCTACGACCTCTTCAATACGCGCCGGGTGAATACGTCCGTCCGTCACCAAACGGTGCAACGATAAACGAGCGATCTCGCGACGTACCGGATCAAATCCAGAAAGGATAATTGCTTCCGGTGTATCATCTACAATGATCTCTACACCTGTAGCAGCTTCCAACGCACGAATATTACGTCCTTCACGACCAATGATACGACCTTTGATCTCGTCATTCTCTATATTAAAAATAGAAACTGTATTTTCAATAGCCGACTCGGTAGCGGTACGTTGAATGGTTTGAATAACGACTTTCTTCGCTTCTTTAGAGGCTGTAAGCTTCGCTTCATCTACGATATCTTTAATCTGAATTACCGCTTGAGAGCGCGCTTCTTCACGTAATGAACTAACTAATTGTTCTTTTGCTTCATCAGCAGACAAACCAGCAATGCTTTCTAATTGCTTGATGTGCTGATTTTTCAGTTGCTCTACTTCTTCCTTTTTCTTCTCGTTGACCTCTACTAACTGATCGAGCTTTTTATTCTTCGCGTCCAGATCTTGCTTTTCGCGATTCAGGTTTTCCATTTTCTGGTTCACCGATTGCTCTTTCTGGCGAATAGAATTCTCTTTCTGAACAATACTGTTATTCCGTTGATTAACCTCTTTTTCGTGTTCTCCTTTCAGCTGCAAGAATTTCTCTTTTGCTTCTAAGGCACGTTGTTTTTTATAGTGCTCTCCTTGTTGCTCTGCGTCTTTAATTATACTATCTGCTTTCTCTCGGGCGGACTGTTCCTGCTTTTTGAATAACATTTGTAGCAAGTAACGTCCAATAATCACTCCGACAATAAGCGAAATTATGATCGAAATTATTGTTGTTAACTCCATTTTTATCTATTTGTTTATAATATTTTACACCTTTTAATCAAACCCTCGGGGCGTCATTTGCATCTTCAATTATAGTGTGTAAGCTATAGAAGGTTAGTATAGCTTTATTGAAGAATTGCCGTAAAAAAAAACCGCAATTAAATATACAGGTCCCATGTATTATTAAACTTCGATTACACATGATTTGAGCAATTGATCGTGACCTAGATGGCTTACGCAAAATGGCCTACATCTTTGTTCGCTCGTGATATTGAAGCGTTAAGTTTAAAATAGTGACAACCCGAATTTAATTGCGGCAAATTCGTCGTTATAAAGCTCTAATAATAAAGAACGATATGTTATTTTCTAAAGAAATCGTTTAGCAAGTTATCCAGTTCATGAACGCGATCTTCTAAGCCTTCTTCGCTTTGTTGCGCATTGCGTTCCGCTTTGATCATGCCCGTTGCATACTGCAATACACACATCGAAAGCAGATCCTGCTTATCGCGAACTGCATAATTGTCCTGCAATTCCTTTATTTTTTCATTTATCAATTTCGCAGCATGTCGAATTACTTCTTCCTCTTCCGTTGTTACCCGTAACGGGTAAACACGGTCTGCGATATTTATTTTTATGGAAATCTCTCCCATTTTTTTTCGAGCTTAAATAACCTTTATAGACTTTTCCCTAATCCTATACCTACCTCAACAAGCCTATACATTTGTCTATTTCTCGCACAAAATCGTTAATTTTTTGTTTTGTGTCAAGTATTTTTTCATTTATTGCGTCTCTATCTACGTCCGACTCATCCAAAGTTTTCGCAACTGCCATAGCCTTAAGCTTTTCCTCCAACTGATGACTTTTATCAGTGCTTGTCTGAAAGGCTACCTGAAGGGATTGAACTTCCAACTTCAGCAGATCATTCTCTTCTTGAAGAGCCTCGCACAATTGAATAAGATTTTTCGTTTTCTCAACGATAACATTCATTTGTGAAGATAGTGTCGCCATATAATCTCTCGCAATTAATTTATTTCTTACTTAAAAACTAGCGCACCGAAGCACCAGTCTCCTTCTCAAAGTTAAGAATTAATTTTTTAATAATCGTTTCAATTTGTTTGTCATTCAACGTTTTTTCCTCGTCTTGAAGCACAAAGTTCAACGCATAGGATTTTTTACCTTCCGGCAGCTTATCTCCCTTGTATACATCGAAGATATTAACGTCTTTCAAAAGCTTGCGATCCGTCTTTATCGCAATAGTTTTCAACTGCTCAAAGGTAATAGCATCGTCAACCAAAAGCGCTAAATCTCGGCTTACCGCAGGGAATTTGGAAACTTCCTGAAACTTGATCACATTCTTACGGATCGTCTTGATAACAAGATCCCAATCAAACTCCGCAAAGAAAACAGCGCCGTCAACATCTGCTTTTTTCAAATTAGATGCCGATACCGCACCAAATGTAACCAAGGCCTTCTGCCCTTTCATATACGTCAACCCGTAATCGAAATAACGATTATCAGCTTCTACCGTTTGTAAACCTTGAATATTCAAGCGTCTTACAATCGTATCAACAGCAGCTTTAATATGGTAGAAATTTGTTTTCTTATCCGCCACGTTCCATTGACCTTCCACTTGATGTCCGGCAATACAAAGCGCCATATTTTGCTTTTCCTGATACCCTTCTGCTGTTCTGAAATACGTTTTACCATATTCAAAATACTTCGCATCTGGGCTTTTACGCTTCTGGTTGTAAGAAACAGAAGTCAATGCAGAGAACAACAGGTTTTGACGCATGGTATCTAAATCCGAACTCAACGGATTAACCAAACGTACAGCCGTCTCTTCATCGTCAACAAAAGATAGCTTTGTTAACGAGTTGTTCAAGATTTCACGGTAACCATTAGCGATCAGTAAATCAGCAACCTGATTCAGAACAACCTCTTTATCTGGCTTCTCACTTGTATTTAATGAAGCTTTGATCTGCGATTTAAGTTCAATATTATTGTACCCATAGATACGAAGAACTTCTTCAATAACATCCACCTCACGTGTTACATCCACTTTGTATGGCGGTACATTAACGACCAGCTCCTGCGCATCTTCTTTTACGACTTCAATACCAAGCGAAACGATGATCGCACGAATTTCTTCTGCTGGAATATCCTTTCCGATAAGTTTTTGTACACGACCGTAGTTTACCGTAAATGTAAATGGCGCAACCGGACTTTCATATATATCCGTTACCACAGAAGAAACAACACCTCCAGCAACCTCTTGAATCAAGAGCGCCGCTTTCTGCAAGGCATACACCGTTATATTTGGATCGGTACCACGCTCATAACGGAAGGAAGAGTCTGTTTTCAACCCTAAGCGCTTCGATGTTTTACGCACCGAAACGGCATTAAAGTATGCCGACTCCAGGAAAATATCTGTCGTTGTTTCGCTTACGCCAGAATGCTGACCACCAAATACACCAGCAATACACATCGGTTTTTCCGCATCCGCAATCACTAAATCTTCTGCTGTAAGTTTACGCTCTACGCCATCCAAGGTAACGAATAATTCGCCTTCTTTTGCTAAACGTACAACAACCTTATTATCAGCTATCTTACTTAAATCAAACGCATGTAACGGTTGACCTAAATCGTGTAAGATATAGTTCGTGATATCAACAATATTATTGATCGGACGAATGCCGATTACGTTTAATTTTTCTTTCAGCCAATCCGGAGATTCGCCCACGGTAACACCCGAAATATTAACGCCAGAATATCGTGGTGCTGCTGCCGTGTTGTCGACTTGCACAGCCGTATGTTGCTTATCGCCTGCTTTAAAAGTGGATACATCCGTCAACGTGTATGGTTTTCGGAAATAAGCCGCCATATCGCGTGCAACGCCAAGGTGAGAAGCCGCATCGGCACGGTTTGGTGTAAGTCCGATTTCATAGCGGTAATCGTCCTTTATGTTATAATAATCCTTTACGAGGGAGCCAACGACTGCATCTTCACGCAATTCAACGATTCCAGCGTGCGAAGAACCAAGACCGATTTCATCCTCACCACAAAGCATCCCTTCGGATACTTCGCCACGAATCTTAGATTTGGTAATCTTAAACGGCTCACCGCTTGTCGGGTGACAGGTTGTGCCTACCGTCGCCACGATAACCTTTAATCCTTCACGCACATTGGGTGCGCCACATACAATATGTAAAAGCTCAGGTTGCCCAACATCGACCGTCGTAACTTTCAACTTATCTGCATTGGGGTGCTGTGCGCAGGTTTTTACCTCACCCACAACTAGGCCATCTAAACCACCAGGAATGCTTTGCACTGTTTCCAATACCTCTACCTCCAAACCAACATTCGTCAATATCAAGGAAAGCTCTTCTGGGGTTTTATCCGTCTCTATATAATTCTTAAGCCAATTGTAGGAAATATTCATCTCAAAATTGTTTTAATGCACAAAGATAGAATTTTGTCACGAAATGAATAGGCCAAAAGTCAGCTATTTGTTAATAAATTAAAATATACATAATAACATATTATTAGCTCGTTGAATAGTAAAATATTGCGTATTTTTGTGCTTTGATTAGAAGAACGTTTAAAACACAATAGTATCTAATGATTCATTTCTTTGTGAACCCCAGCAACATCGTTTACGGTGTGCAAACGCAACAAGACCTATCTCCTGAAGATATTTCGAAATTAAACTGGCTCTTTGGCAACGCTAAAAAGCTGAATGAACAAACCCTTACAGAATATTATGTAGGCCCACGTGCTGCCATGGTTACACCTTGGAGTACCAATGCAGTTGAAATAACGCAAAACATGGGTATACAAGGTATTATCCGTATCGAAGAGTTCGAAAAAGTAGCAGCTGACTACAGCGACTTTGACCCTATGATTTCGCAGAAGTTTGATGCATTAACACAAGATTTGTACACCATCAATATCGCACCTGAGGCCATTCAGGATGTATTGGATATTGCGGCGTACAATACGCAAGAAGGTTTGGCGCTGAACGCGGAGGAGGTAGAATACCTAAACAACCTATCCGTTAAAATTGGGCGTCCATTGACAGATTCTGAAGTTTTTGCTTTTTCACAGGCCAATTCTGAGCACTGCCGTCACAAAATTTTCAACGGTACATTCGTTATCGATGGTGAAGAGCAACCTACATCACTTTTCAAGCTAATTAAGAAAACATCGGAAACGAATCCAAATGAGATCGTTTCTGCATATAAAGATAACGTGGCTTTTATTAAAGGCCCTCGTGTGACACAATTTGCACCGAAAACAGGTGATAAGCCTGATTTCTATGTAGAGAAGGAGTTTGACTCCGTTATCTCTGTAAAGGCTGAAACACACAACTTCCCAACGACTGTTGAACCTTTTTCGGGTGCGGCTACAGGTTCGGGGGGTGAGATCCGCGACCGTCTGGCTGGCGGACAGGGATCGCTTCCTTTAGCAGGAACAGCGATCTACATGACGGCTTATTCGCGCTTGAACGAGGAACGTCCTTGGGAAAAAGCAATGGATGAGCGTGCATGGCTTTACCAAACACCGATGGACATTTTGATCAAAGCGTCGAACGGAGCTTCCGATTTTGGAAATAAGTTTGGACAGCCGTTGATTACGGGTTCTGTATTAACATTTGAGCACGAAGAGAATGGCCGCAAGCTGGGTTACGATAAAGTGATCATGCAAGCTGGCGGTATTGGTTACGGTAAATTAGACCAAGCGAAAAAACATACGCCTAAAACGGGTGATAAAATAGTTATCCTGGGTGGTGAGAACTACCGAATCGGGATGGGCGGTGCTGCTGTTTCTTCGGCAGATACTGGTGCTTTTGGCTCGGGCATTGAGCTAAATGCGATCCAGCGTTCAAATCCAGAGATGCAGAAACGTGCTGCAAATGCTATCCGTGCATTTGTAGAGTCAGATAATAATCCAATCGTTTCCATCCATGACCACGGTGCAGGTGGCCACCTTAACTGTTTATCTGAGCTAGTTGAAGAGACTGGTGGTCTGATTGATATGGATAAACTACCCGTGGGTGACCCTACCCTTTCTGCGAAAGAAATTATTGGTAATGAATCCCAAGAACGTATGGGCTTGGTGATTGCGGAACGTGATATCGAGCAGCTACAGGTTGTTGCCGATCGTGAACGCGCGCCAATGTACACAGTGGGTGACGTAACAGGTGACCACAGATTTACGTTCCAATCGAAGTCATCCGGAGTAAAACCGATGGATTACGATTTAGCGGACTTCTTTGGGTCTTCGCCGAAGACGATTATGAACGACAAGAAGGTGGCTTATAATTATGCAGGCCTTTCTTATGATGTTAAAAATGTACCAACATATGTTGCACAGGTTCTAAAACTAGAAGCTGTTGCCGCGAAGGATTGGTTAACAAATAAAGTTGACCGTTGTGTGGGTGGTCGTGTAGCGAAGCAACAATGTGCTGGTCCGTTACAATTACCATTGAACAACGTTGGGGTCATGGCGCTAGATTATAAATCGACTGAAGGTATTGCGACCTCGGTTGGACACTCACCATTGACGGCATTGGTTGACCCGACTGCGGGATCACGCAATGCTATCGCGGAAGCGTTATCAAATATTGTTTTTGCTCCTATCAAAAACGGATTGGCAGGCGTCTCTTTGTCGGCTAACTGGATGTGGGCTTGTAATAACGAAGGTGAAGATGCACGTTTGTATGAAGCCGTTAAAGGATGTTCTGATTTTGCGATCGCTTTAGGTATCAATATTCCGACAGGAAAGGATTCGTTGTCGATGAAACAGAAGTATCCTAATGGCGAAAATGTAATCGCACCGGGAACATTGATTATTTCTGCTGGCGGTAACTGTACAGATATCAATAAAGTAGTTGAACCTGTATTATCGAAAGAGGCTGGTTCAATCTATTACATCAACCTGTCTAAAGATACCTTTAAGCTCGGTGGTTCTTCTTTCGCACAGATCAATAATAAGATCGGAAACGAAGTACCGACTATCCAGGATGCAGCATATTTCAAAACGGCTTTCAACACGATTCAACAGTTGATCCTAGACGGCCAAGTGGCTGCAGGACATGATGTGGGTTCTGGTGGTTTAGTTACTTCTCTTTTGGAGATGACGTTTGCTGATGTAAATTTAGCGGCACAATATGATCTTTCAGGCTTAAATGAAAGTGATTCCGTAAAAGCTTTATTTAACGAGAATATTGCGGTTGTACTACAAGCGAAAGAGGACCGCACTTTTGAAGCGGCTTTTGCGCAAGCGGGTATCGAAGCGATAAAAATTGGCCAAGCGACAACAGGAGCTGATGTTACGATCGTCAACAACGAAGATTCGTTTGTATTTAATGTAAACGAGACGCGTGATGTATGGTTTGAAACCTCTTACTTATTGGATACCAAACAATCCAAAAATGGTATGGCGAAAGCGCGTTTTGAGAATTATAAAAACCAACCATTGAATTATGTTTTCCCAACATCTTTTGATGGTAAGCTTCCAAAACATACAGGTGCACGCCCTAAAGCAGCGATCATCCGTGAAAAAGGATCTAACTCGGAGCGCGAGATGGCGAATGCGATGTACTTAGCTGGATTTGATGTGAAGGATGTACACATGACCGATCTTATCTCAGGCCGTGAAACGTTGGAAGATATTCAGTTTATTGGTGCTGTAGGGGGCTTCTCGAACTCGGATGTTCTTGGCTCGGCAAAAGGTTGGGCTGGTGCTTTCCTTTATAATGGACAGGCTAAAAAGGCATTGGATAATTTCTTTGCTCGTCCGGACACATTATCGGTAGGTATCTGTAATGGTTGTCAGCTGTTTATGGAATTGGAGTTAATTAACCCGGATCATGCGGTACACGGAAAAATGCTACATAACACCTCACAAAAACACGAATCGAACTTTGTTTCTGTAAAGGTACAGGAGAACAATTCGGTGATGTTGAAAACGTTGGCAGGTAGCACGCTTGGTGTTTGGATCTCGCATGGTGAAGGAAAATTCAAGTTACCGCAATCAGAAGATCAATACGATATTGTAGCGAAGTATGCTTATGCAGAATACCCGCATAACCCGAATGGTTCAGACTTTAATACAGCGATGATGTGTGATAAAACGGGACGTCACTTGGTTACGATGCCGCATATTGAGCGTTCTACGTTCCAGTGGAACTGGGCTAATTACCCGGCAGGTCGTCAGGATGAGGTTACCCCATGGTTAGCGGCTTTTGTAAATGCTAGAGTTTGGTGCGAATCGCACAAATAGAATATATAAGTCATAAAAAAAGCGAGCCTCGGCTCGCTTTTTTTATAGATTAAAAGTCTTTATCATATGTTCTGTTCCAATGCTTATTGCTATCCAACGGCGTTGCTTTTACCTTGTACTCCAGACGGACACCGTTAAGACGTCTCTTTTTTATACGTTGATTAACCTCATTGATAAAGGCTATCTTGACCACACGGTACGTTCCAAAGCTTGTACCCGCAAAGGTTTTGTCGTCTAAGAATTCTTCGACCAATTCAAAGTCGTAAAAGCAACCGAGGTAATCTTTCCAAAAAAGAACAGGGTTATCTTCTTTGTGGTTATATGCGCTCGCTTCATAGCATTGCTCTTCGGCGGGGTCAACCTCAAAAAATGCCGCTAATACTGTATTGGTTTGATCGACCATCTCCTGTCCTACCGCTGCGTCTGTGATGGGAACAAAAGAAATAAGATCATCTTCCTCTAACACATCAAACAGCGTATGATTGGTAAAGCTCGAAATCAAATCGGGCAAAAGATCAACCAAATCGTTATACATCTTCTTCATGCCGCAAAATTAGGCATTTTTTTTAAGAGTATGGAGGTTGATGAACGGACTGTATAATCGTTATATCGACTTAGAAGATAACCGTCAAGTCAACAAGGAAATGGAATCCCCCTATACGTCATATCGACGACAGGAGATAGCTATCAACTGTACAGAATAGGAAGTGTAAAACAGCCGAGAAGACTACAAAAAGTCTAATACCTTAAACGTCATATCGACGACAGGAGATATCTATCAACTGTACAGGTGAACTAACTAAACCGTTACAACAATCTTTAAAACGTTGTCATAGATCCCTCCTCGTATGCTCGTTCGGGATGACGAATAGGAAGTGTAAAACAGCCGAGAAGATTACAAAAGGACTACCAACTTAAAACGTCATATCGACGACAGGAGATATCTATCAATTATACAGGTGAACTAACTACACCGTTACAACAGTCCAAAAAAACATTGTCCGTAGATCCCTCCTCGTATGCTCGTTCGGGATGACGAAAAGGAAGCATAAAACAGCCGAGAAGACTACAAAAAGACTAATACCTTAAACGTCATATCGACGACAGGAGATATCTATCAACTGTGCAAGGTTAATTAACCACACTGTAAAAACAATCTTTAAAACATTGTCCGTAGATCCCTCCTCGCATGCTCGTTCGGGATGACGATTACGTTTAAAACAGCCGAGAAGACGGCAAAAGGGCTACCAACTTAAAACGTCATATCGACTACAGGAGATATCTATCAACTGTACAGGTTAACTAACTGCACCGTTACAACAGTCCTTAAAACATTGTCCGTAGATCCCTCCTCGCGTGCTCGTTCGGGATGACGATTACATTTAAAACAGCCGAGAAGACGGCAAAAGGGCTACCAACTTAAAACGTCATATCGACGACAGGAGATATCTATCAATTGTAGAAGGTTAACTAACTACACCGTTACAACAATCTTTAAAACATTGTCATAGATCCCTCCTCGCATGCTCGTTCGGGATGACGATTACGTCTAAAACAGCCGGGAAGACTGCAAAAGGGCTACCAACTTAGAACGTCATATCGACGACAGGAGATATCTATCAACTGTACAAGGTTAACTAACTACACTGTAACAATAGTTCTTAAAAACATTGTCCGTAGATCCCTCCTCGCATGCTCGTTCGGGATGACGATTACGTTTAAAACAGCCGAGAAGACTGCAAAAGGGCTACCAACTTAAAACGTCATATCGACGACAGGAGATATCTATCAACTGTACAGGTTAACTAACTAACCTTTACTTGACGATTACCAATTTTCTATATCTTGCCACAAGTCATTCCAACTTGGGTTTGATTCATTAATCAACTTATTCTTTTTCTCACGTCTCCATCCTTTCAATTCTTTTTCTCTATTAATTGCCTCTTCAATAGACGAATAAAATTCGTAGTATACACATACCGTAAGGTTATATCTTGATGTAAAAGATTTCTGATAAGCTTTTGTCCTATGTTCTCTCACACGAAATAACAAATCTGATGTGACACCGATATATAGTGTGCCCCTATTAATATCGGTCATTATATAAATACATCCTCCTCTTTCCATCTTCTACGTTTTACCTCAAAATACAAAAATTGAAATTAAACTAGTCCTTTCTATACGATATTGTCCGAATCCAAAGTATTTTGCAGACCATTGGTCACGTAACACTAGTTCAGACGAGAATTGAGAGAAAGAGAATGTCGAAAAACATTGTCGTAGATCACTCCTCGCATGCTCGTTCGGGATGACGAATAGAAAGTGTAAAACAGCCTAGAAGACTACAAAAAGTCTAATACCTCAAACGTCATATCGACCACAGGAGATATCTATCAACTGTACAGGTTAACTAACTGCACTGTAAAAACAATCTTTAAAACATTGTCGTAGATCCCTCCTCGCATGCTCGTTCGGGATGACGAAAAGAAAGAATAAAACAACCGAGAAGACTACAAAAGTCTAATACCTTAAACATCATATCGACGACAGGAGATATCTATCAACTGTACAGGTGAACTAACCACACTGTAAAAACAATCTTTAAAACATTGTCGTAAATCCCTCCTCGCATGCTCGTTCGGGATGACGATTACGTTTAAAACAGCCGAGAAGACTACAAAAGGGCTACTACCTTAAACGTCATATCGACGACGGGAGATATCTATCAATTGTACAGGTTAACTAACTGCACTGTAAAAACAGTCCTTAAAAACATTGTCGTAGATCCCTCCTCGTATGCTCGTTCGGGATGACGAATAGGAAGTGTAAAACAGCCGAGAAGATTACAAAAAGTCTAATACCTTAAACGTCATATCGACGACAGGACATATCTATCAATTGTAGAGGTGAACTAACTGCACCATTACAACAGTCCTAAAAACATTGTCCGTAGCCCCCTCCTCGCATGCTCGTTCGGGATGACGATTACGTTTAAAACAGCCGAGAAGACTACAAAAGGGCTACTACCTTAAACGTCATATCGACGATGGGAGATATCTATCAATTGTACAGGTTAACTAACTGCACTGTAAAAACAGTCCTTAAAAACATTGTCGTAGATCCCTCCTCGTATGCTCGTTCGGGATGACGAAAAGGAAGTGTAAAACAGCCGACAAGACTACAAAAAGGCTACTACCTTAAACGTCATATCGACGACAGGAGATATCTATCAACTGTACAGGTTAACTAACTACACCGTTACAACAGTCCCAAAAAACATTGTCCCTAGATCCCCTCCTCGCATGCTCATGCTCGTTCGGGATGACGATTACGTTTAAAATAATAAGATTTACAGTGGTGGCAAAAGAGGCAACAAGAATACTATAACATCCAAACAGCAAGACTTTTTTCATACCACCAACGCAACCATCCACACCCTTTCATCGTCTACTTTTCAGATATACACCTACAAGAAAGAAAATAACTTTACTTATCTCGAAAATATGACACACTCATTCACCGAAAAAAAATTGGTTTTCACCGAAAAAAGTCCTGCATTGGTCTATTTACCGTTTCGCAGCCACGACAACCACATTACCTTTGAGTCATCAATAAAGCAGTAACGAAGATATTATCAGTATAAAACACTAAAAACATTTAAAAACTTAGAAACCATGAAAAGAACAGTAACAACCCTTATCGCAGCAATGATTATGACCATGTCATTTAGTTCATTTGCATCTAGCACAGCTAATCCGCTAAAAAATCTTAATTCAGCCCGTATTCTATCGACCTATGTCGAAGCGATTACACTTGGCAATACAGATTTCAACAAGCACCTTTTTGCAGACGATTTTGAGTACCGCAACTCCAGCAACAACGACAAGTTCAACAAAAAGCAATACACCGATTTCTTAAAAGCAAATAAAGGTTTACAATACAATTGCGAAACAACACATGAAATCATGGATGAAAGTGGAACTGCTTGTGTTGCTAAAGCTATCATGAAATTTGAAAAATTCACCCGAATCGATTACATAACACTTAACCACTGTGAGGACGGCTGGAAAGTAAGCAAGGTCGTAACAACATACAGCAAGTAGTTAGGTGGGTAGATAGTCGTTGGTCGTTTAGAAGAGGCTCCAGTCCAGTAGCCTGCAAAAAAAAGAGAGACAAAGTTTTGTATCTCTTTTTTTTATGCCTATATCCAACACAAAAAAAGAGAGATGTTATAAACATCTCTCTTTTATATTTTATACAAAGTACAACGTACTTCTATAAATTAAACCGTTTCTTGGTTCAATCCTTGTTTGTAAATCGCTTTTTTCACTTGGGTACGACGAGTTACGGATTTCTTCTCGTATGCTTGACGTGAACGTAGTTCGCGCAACACACCAGTTTTCTCGAATTTCTTTTTGAAACGTTTCAACGCTCTGTCTAAAGATTCTCCTTCTTTTACATTTACGATAATCATGCTATTATATACCTCCTTTCGTGCCCTTTAAATTTGTGAATGCAAACATACGGAGAACGATTGATATAACAAAATATATTATCAAGTAATTATGACCTACCGTTTTGACTTTAACCGACTCAGTGTTTCCTGCGAAATCCCGAGGTAAGACGCTACAATCCTATTGGAAAGACGTTGCACAATAATGGGATCGTCAGCGAGCAATTGGCGATATTTCGACAATGCATCCTGCACATACATCGACATAAGTCGTTTCGTGTTCGTCACATAAGCACGCTCCAGGTACTTCCGGTAAAAAGCTTCCCAAGCGGGCACAAGAGCTAACAGTTCATAAAAATTATGATGTGATATATATAATATCTCACTCTCTTCGACCGCCTGTACACATTCTTCCGCAGGCTGTCCGGTGATAAAACTCATTAAAGCCGTAGCAAATTGATTTTCAAACGCAAAGTATCGCGTAGAATCCTGCCCATCATCTCCAACAAAAAATATTCGTAAACACCCCTTTAAGACAAAGAAAGTTCGTTGACTGGTATCTCCATTAGACAACAATAGCTCGTTCTTTTTCACCTTTAAAGGTTTAAAGTACGACAAGATAGTTGTTAGCTCTGCATCGGTTACCGCTATTTGATTTCTGATATATGCTGCTAATTCTTCCATTTACCTAAACTCCTGTTCGTGGCAAATGTAGTAATAAAAAAGAATGTGAAGCTTTTACTTATCCTCCTTACGCCTTGCACTTGACTCATCCTCGGCTTCTCCTGCCTTCCAGTACGATGTGATATACATACTCGAAGCTTCCCTGTTCGCTATTCCTCGAAAATATTCACGCAATACCTTAGCCGTATTATACTCCGCTGCAACGTATATAAACCGGCTCGGGTCGGTATTCAGAATATCGTAGCGTTCGACCACCTCCGCTAGCTTACTCCCCTGCTCTGGTTCCGGATTATGCAGCCAATGGATTCGTGTATCATTCATATCCGCCAAATATGCTTCATCGGCCGTACCATGTACTTCCATAATTACTTCAACCTCCGTCGCTGCCGGTAATTGTTCTAAAATAGCACGAATTACAGGCAATGCCGTTGCATCCCCAACGAGCAAGTACGATTTTGCTTCAGGCACAAGCGGTCTTACACTTTCTTTCATACCGACCTCCAGCATATCCCCAGGTACAGCGTGCATCGCCCAAGCCCCAGCCGGTCCATTCTCCCCATGCGCTACGAAGTCAATCCATAGCTCGCGGTTCACGAAATCAATGACACGGTTTGTATAAGTTCGCATGACCATGTCTCCCATTTCCTTGTCGTTCTTTTTCTGCGGCACAAATAGTTTATTGTTAGACCCCGCACGTACCCCAGCGAGTAATTCGACGTGCTCATCCGACAGATGAAAAATCACTCGAATCATATGGGGAGTCAGCTGTATTTTATCTTTAACGGTAAATAAAGACCGTATCTTTTTTGTTTCATTCATCCTTTAAACTCCTTAATTATACAACGTCCATCACTTGAGGTTTATTTTCTATACCTGCTATGGAGCTTCGATATGCGACAATATCTGCAATCGATAGAACAGGCATATTATGCGCCGTAGCAAAAGCCATGACCTCAGGCAAACGTGCCATTGTTCCATCATCATTCATCAGTTCACACAACACCGATGTCGGCTGCAAACCAGCAAGCTTCATTAGATCTATGCTTCCTTCCGTATGACCATTCCGTGCCAAAACGCCATCTGGATGTGCTCTCAGTGGAAAGATATGCCCAGGACGTACCAAATCCGTTGGTTTGGCTGTATCCGCTATTGCAGCTTGAATCGTCGCAATTCGGTCTGCTGCCGATAGCCCTGTCGTTGCCCCTACGCGTGCATCAATAGATATGGTAAACGGTGTTTGAAACAGACTCGAATTATCCCTCACCATATAAGGCAATTCCAATGCATCGGCCTTCTCTTGCGTCAAACATAGACATACAATACCGCTACAATAGCGAATCATCAACGCCATATCATCGTGTCTCATCTTCTCTGCCGAAAAAATAAGATCACCTTCATTTTCACGGTCGGCATCGTCAACCAACAAAATTCCATGCCCCTTTTTCAACGCATCTATTGCTGCTGCTATTCGTTGCTCCGGTGTTTCTCCGAACGGCCTTAAATTATCCTCCATATCGTTCTTACTTTTTATTAAACATCAATACAACAACAGATAGCGCACAGCTGATCGCACCGAACAGGTACACGGTTTGATAATCAAACCAACCCGCAATCAACCCTGCAATCGGTCCTGCCAGACCTAAAGATAAATCCACAAAAGCAGCATATGCCCCCAATGCGGTACCTCGCATTTGTGGTTTCACCTTCTGAATTGCCAATACCCCAAGCGCTGGAAATACCAATGAAAATCCAATCCCCGTAAGCCCACATCCAATAATCGCCAGTTCTTTACTGGAGGATGTCCAGATGAGGAGCTGACCTACAATCTCGATTAGCAACGAAATAAAGGCAATTCGATATCCGCCAAAGCGATCCGGGAAGGACGCAAAAAAGATACGCGTTAGTACATAACAGATACCAAAGGCAATAAAGGCCATAGAGGCATCCCCCCAGTTGTTCTGTGTAAAGAAAAGTGCAATAAAAGAAGCCATACAGCCGAAAGCCATCGAAGATAAGGCCAAGCTCATCCCCTGTCCCGAAATGGCACCAATCACTTTGTAAAACGGCGTGCGCACAAAGTCTTTCTCTACAGCAATTGCCGGCAGCTTAATCGAAGAAAACCAGCTCACGAATGGCAATAACAAAATGAGCACGAAGGCCGTCAACGCGCCATAGGCGCCGGTCAACCAGATACTTAATGGCGCGCCAATAGCAATACCAGCATACATGGCAATACCATTCCAGGTCATTACTTTACCGGAGTTGGAAGGCCCGACCAAACCAATTCCCCAGGTTAAAGCTCCCGTAACCAAAAAGCTTTCACCCACACCATGTATGATACGGGCTAACAGCAGTAATACTAAAGCCAATATGCTATTTCCCTGAAAGAGAACAGCTGCTACATAGGCGATTCCGGCAACAACAGCCAAGACAACACCTGTCATCTTACTTTGTTTCGCTCCTTTAGTATCCGTTACCTTGCCCGAGTAGGCACGCGTTAACAAAGTCGATAGCGATTGTAATCCGATGACCAACCCCACGACAATGGAATCAAATCCGAGGTTCTGCTGCACAAATTTAGGCAACACGCCTAGTGCAATTCCAATAGTGAGATACACGCCAAACACCGATATAATAATTGGTGTGAGGGCTTGATAAAAATTTATAGTTTTTCCTTTTTCTAATGTTACACGCATGATATTTACTTTGAATTTTATTTCACCAGCAAATGTCCGCGAGTTTAATAGGAAAAACTTTGACTTATGTCAAAAAAACAGGTTCATGGATTTCCTCCTTTCAAGAGAAATCCAATGGAATAACGATGGCTGCGCGGTAATCGAGCATAAAATACATCGGCTTTTTCGTAGTTTAGGATTAAATACGATGGACTGACGTTAAGAAAAACAGAAAAATGGTCTAGAGCTTAATGTTCAATTGTCTGTACCAACTTTTAATTTACAACATGAAAACAACTTTAAAACTCACTGTTATCCTACTAACTGTCTTCGCTTTCGCCATGTGTAACACAAAAAAATCTGCCCCCTTTGATTGGCTACTAGGTAAATGGCAGCGGATAAATGATAAACCAGGCAGAACTACTTTTGAGAATTGGGAAAAAACCAGCGATTCAACATATTATGGTGTTGGCTTTACTCTGCAAAATGGTGATACAATAAGCCAAGAGATAATGAAGATTATTGAAACGAATGGAAAATGGAATTTCTTAGTCAAAACACCTAAAGAAGAAGAGTTTATATCCTTCAAAATACCGACCATAGAAGACGATAAATTTGAATGTAAAAATGACACGTTAGATTTTCCAAAATTGATCAAGTACTGGAAAAATGGAGACCAAATAAGAGCTTTAGTCTCAGGAGATAGTCTACAGTTATCTTTTGAATTTAAGCGAATCGAATAAGAAAGCGCCCCCCTCTCTTCGGTAAAAAAGAATAAGACAAAAAGAGCTCCTTCGGGAGCTCTTTTCATCATTTACCGCATCGCAAAAACTACTTATTGAGTATTTTTTCCAATGTTTTATGCAATTCCTCCCCACGCAAATTCTTTCCAATAATTTTACCCTCGGGATCAATTAGATAATTTTGAGGGATCCCGGTGACGCCATACTTCAAAGCGGCTTCATTACTCCAAAACTTGAGATCAGACACATTGGTCCATTGCCCTAAGCCATCATCAGCAATCGCTTTAATCCAATTATCTTTTCCACTTTCACGATCCAATGAAACCCCAAAGACAGTAAATCCCTTATCCTTAAACTCATTAAAAGCACGAACAACATGTGGATTTTCTTTACGGCATGGACCACACCAACTAGCCCAAAAATCAAGAAGTACATACTTACCACGGGTCGAAGAAAGTGCGACCAGCTCTCCTGTCGGTGTATGTTGTGCAAAATCTGGTGCTATGCTACCAATCATAATCTCCAACTGTCCCTGCAAGCGTTTCGCAAAAGCAATTCCTTCAGGCGAGTCACGTTGATCTGCAGGAAGCTTCTTGTACATATCGAGCACCTTCATCATCTCCTCACGCGAGCCACCAGCATAACGTTGCAGTGCATAAAAAAGCATCGGCGAGGTTGGATTTTCGGCAATGTATTTACCAAAAACCTCCTCTTTAAGATCCGTTTGTAACTTCCGTATTTCGGCTTGATTGCTCTGCTTTTCGTCATCTGATAAAGATTTATCTTGTCCTTTGCGCATCAAGTCCATCACTTTAGATTGATATACACTAGCCAGGCTATTCAATTTATCGTATTCAAAATGGCTTTTAGAACCTGATACTTCTACATTCGAGAATTTACCTTTACTAACCAACTTCATGGTGCCCGGTTCGATGTAAATAGATAAGGTATTATCTGGATTGCTGATACCTGCACCGGGACGACCGGGGATAGCTTTAAAAACGATAATACGCACCAGTACAGGTTGCTCCAAATCAAACTCAAAACTATACTTCCCATTTATCAATTTGGAACTGTCCAAAAACTGGCTGCCATCATATTTATAAAATAGATACAGTTTATCGAAGTCGCCTTCTATATTTTTAAAATCACCTGTTATTTTGACTTTCTTTGTCTGTCCAAGACATAGCAGCGGAAAAAATAGCAGGAGTACTGCCCATAACTTCATTGTTTTCATTTTCTCTCTTTTTATGTATAATAATTCTTTTAATATTCTCTTTTAGAGGTTCCACTTGTAGGCCATCTCCTTTATTTTACCAAACCCACTGTATTTTCTTTCGCTGGACTTATCCATGGTACCATTTGTCGGGTCGATCAAATAAGCATATACTTTTCCAACTGCGGCACTCGGATCCCAAGTAGCGACGTATACCACAGTGTTTGGTTTTGGTAAGAAAAGTAAAGCAACCTGTGGGTTATAGAAAAACTTCTGTAAGCGGACGCAGGTAATCTCTTCACCAGCAGGTGCCGTCCACTCGACCGTTGCGTCGCCATTTTGCATGTAACGATGTAAATACAGAGATTTCGCTGTACTAAGTAGTGCATAATTACCACCGAAAGCTGATGCTAAGGAGGTCACCGGGGTATTCAATGCAATACCATTGACTGGGTACTTCCCTATCCCCAGCTGATTGGCCGTGGCATTTGTGAAATTAGTTACCAGCAAGTACCGCTGTGAAGCATTCTTCATGACACTATACTCATATGCCACATTGGGCGTTCCATTTCCGCGTCCCCAATCGAATGCTTCAGGATCTAGGCCTACACTGTTTACATCAAAAGCCCCTGTGGTTGCCTGTGCAACAAAAGGCTGCACACTGGTTCCTGATACAGGCACATTCTTAAAGTTCTTTGCTGTCTTATCATATACCACGGCCTCAAAGCTCGCACCAAAGGCTGTCGCTGACCAAGCTGATAAATCACCGTAAGTTCCATTATAGCCTGCACCAAAATAGTTTGCTCTACTCGTTCCGGCACTCGCAAAGTTTGCGGTGTGTACTTTATTGTCATAAATGACCACCTCTTTACGTAGGTTGCTGGCCGACGCATATTTGAGCTCTCCCCCCCGTTGGATATTCCAGAAAAGTTTATCGAAAGGATAAAAAACCTGGAAAGAAGACTTCTCCACCGCAACAATTTCTTGTGAAGAGGCTATCAACACTTCAGCTGAAGCCAAGGGGGCAGCAGAATGCAATAGTGCACGTGGCTCTCCAGCTAAAGAGAAACCATTAGACTGCAGAAACATGTCGGTAAACATTCTGCTTTGGGTTACACCTTTCTTGGACCAATCGTCGACAATAAGTCCCACGTCCGTATTTCCATTTTTCTCGTACAACAACATCCAACCGTCAGATAGCTGCTCATCCACCTGAACGGCAAACTTCATGTACTCTTCCACCTGCGTTTCCATATTCTTTACCGTTAAAAGGACAATCCACTTTCCAGCAGGTTTCTCAATCTTCTTTTGAAGCGTAATATCCGTCGATAGCGTATCCCTAGAATAAACTTTCCCTCCCGCTGTAGCCTGATATATGGCCCAGGTAAAGGATAATTTACCAGCTACCTCTTCCTTGGATTTCAGGGTGGCTCCTTGATAAATAATCTTAGGCGATATATGTAGTTCATCGTAGCGATAAATAGCATATGCGTCAAGGATGTTAAGGTTTGCAGTATCGATTACTGCGCGATCCAGATCCAGGTAATCGTAATTACCTTTATCCTTATAGCAAGAAATGTACAGAACGCAGGCACTTACGATCAAGAGCATGGTTTTTAGAATTCTATTCATATCTATAGTTTTAATAGTTCGTATTTTAAGTATTATGGAAAGACCACTGGATTTAAGTTTTCATCCAAAAGAGGCGTTCCATGTTCTGCATTGTACCGTTCCAGGGCGATCTTACATTGGTTTTTCAGTGCTTGGGCATGCAGCTCCGTAATCGTATTTGCCAGTAATTCTGGATTAACGACTACGGTTCGATACACACTAAAATTGCTCCTTCCTGTAGTCTGAATCACAAAACGGTATTTGACATCGCTATAAGCTCCAAAGAAGTTGACCAAAGGGAGATACGGTAATACGGCTTTATCCCAATTGTCCGGTTTGGTAACGGCGTTCTTAAATGTGATTTTCAACTTACTATAGTCCTTTGGAGAAGGTTGAAAAAGTGTCGATTCCTTCACCGTAAAAGAAACTTTGAGATCTTTATTCTTAAAGAGATTTTCATCTTTAGGTTTATCGACATGAAAAACAAAATCGCCCTCCTGCTTACCCGCCGGAACCTTATACGTTCCAAAGGTGAAGTTCAATAGCTTGGCGTCTTCATCCGTCGTTGTAAGCTCAAAAGTACGGTCATAGTCTGTCGGAAAACCGACAATACGGTAATTAAAGGTGATTGCATCTTGATCTGTTGGGCTGTAGGCAAAATTATGGGTGATGCTATCTTGCACAATCGTATTGGTTCCTAACCACACACTCAACAAGGGTATTTCTTCTTCAAAATATCGTAGATCGTTTTGCTTGCAGCCGGTCCATAGTAGCCCTACTGATAGGGCAAAAAATATTATTTTCTTCATACTTTCTAATATTAACGGTTCGGGTTACGGTTAGCCGCTTCATATTCAGCAACCGGTATTGGAAAGATATATGCCTTTAGCGCTACCAGGTCTTTATCTGTTCCTGTAATAGCACTTCTATTCATCCGTTTATATAAATGAAACAACTGGCCTTCGCCAAAGAACTCCTTTCTAAACTCACTGATGTATAAGGCGGTAGGATCTGTAGGTGCGACCGTGATGGCCGATACACCGCGAGCCTGTCTTACTTTATTCAAAGGCTCTACGACACTTTTATTTTCCAAGAGATTACTTCCCGCAAGGATAAAATACATCTCCGAAAGCTTGAGAAGCGCGCTTTTGTTTCGATAGTAAAGCAATTGCGTATTGGGCTCACTGTATTTACGCAGGTACTTGTTACTCGCATTTACGCCCGTTCCACTGGCAAAAAGATATACATAACGGTAATCACTGGTATTGCTTTCATAATACGTATTCAAGGTGGTTAAATTCAAGGAAAATATCCCCGTCCCCTCCTGAGAGAGATATGTATTAGCATATTGATGTAGGTTGTTTATTTGCAAGCCAAAAATATGCTCCGGCGCTCCCGTAAAATCTATTCCAGCCAACATGTTAGCCTGCGTTGCAAAGCTGAATTTTGCTGAATTAACGACATTATTAGCTGCTATACGTGCCTTTTCGTAGCTTCCTGTATTAAAATACAAACGTGCCAAAAGGGCTTCAACAGCATAATAATTGAGATGCAGTTGTCTATTTAATAAATAGCCATTATCGTCCATTTCCGTTACTTCCTTGCCCGTAAAAATGGGATCGACCTGCAGGAGGTCTTTCGCTACTTCCAAGTCTTTTAAAATGAAACTATAAACCTCATTCACCGAAGACTGCGCTGTTTGCTTTGCCGAATATTCCGTCACATAAGGTATAGCAGGTTTATTCGCATCCACCGTCGGGGCAGCACCAAATAAACGAACCAGCTCAAAATGCAAAAATGCACGAAGAGCGAACGCCTCTCCTTTGATGATTTTAAAATTATCGCCTTTAAAGATCCGTTCCTTGGCGTCGATCGCTTTAATCAGGTTATTCGTATTACTGATTGCCTGATATAAACCGTTCCAGATATTGGTTATACGACCTTCCGCTGTAGCGCTTCCATACTCAAATGCAGCATCCTCGTTATAGTTAGCCGAAAACGAAGACCACTCATGTGACAAGACACCCAGCATACCATATTGCATATCCTTGCCATAGAGTTTCTCTGCCGTCATCAACGTATAGATACCTGCTAAAGCTTCTTTAAATCCGGCTTCCGTTTCAAAAAGCTCTGATGACTTTATTTGGGAGTTGGGTTCTACATCCAACCATTTATCGCAAGAAGTCAATGCACCAGCGATAAAAAACAGGGGGATTAAATACAAATATTTCATATTCATGTCGTTATATTAAAAAGTGGTTTGTACAGCGAATGAAAAGCTTCGGGCAAATGGATAGTCCGTACCCCGTTCTACTTTTACAGTAGATAGCACAAAAGCTTCATTCATGAAAAACGAGCACTTTAGATTCTGTAATCCATATCGTTTAAGATTTTTCCATTTAAAATCATAGTACGCACTCAAAGAGGATAATGTGAGGTCACTTTTCTGCTGTACAAAACGCGTACTTGCCCGTGTTTGGCTCGGATTTACAGTAATACGTTTAAACGGTGTCCTGTCTCCCGGCTCCAACCATGTATTCTCAAATACACGAGAATCAACGTTGTAAGCGATGTTAACGTTCTCCACACGATTTACTAATGTGGAATTATAGTAATCCTGTCCGAGTGTATATCTGAAGGTCGTACTAAAGCCCCATCCCCTGTACTCGAGGTTTAAACCAAAAGTACCGCGTAGTTTAGGGTCTGTTACCCCAGCTACAACCTGATCGTCCGGATTCCAGATATACGTTGTGCTCCCATCCTTAGCACGGAAAAGTTCACGTCCTGTAGCCGGATCAATCCCTAAAGAAGGTACCGCCCATATCGAAGAAATCGATTGACCTTCTTCATAACGAATTACAGGTGCCGTGAGGTTATCTGTCCTTTCATCCTTCTCCCGATTAAGTTGCTTCAAGCCATCGGATATTTTAGTAATCTTATTGTGATTATGCGCTAAGGATCCAAAGAAAGAAATGTAAGATTGCGTCTTTGCATTGCGGTAAGCCTGGTAGCTTATCGTTCCTTCATATCCAATATTTTGAAGGGAACCAAGGTTCTCTTTATAGGTTGAAAATCCTGTTGATGTCGGCAACGTCATATCCGTTAAGAGATTATTGGTATTACTAACGTAATAGTCAAATCGCATATTTAATCGTTTTAAGACATTGACATCCAAACCAATGTTATGGTCGACCTTTTCCTGCCAGCGGAGATCTTCATTGGCAAGAGCCGACAAGTAGGCCCCTGAAATATTATCATAGGTACTGCTCGTAAAAAAATTGTAGGTGGCCATGGCCTGGTAAGGATTAAAGTTTTGGCTTCCCGTTGTACCGATCGAGCCTCTCACTTTAAGCATATCAAAAATATGGAGCTTTTTGATAAACGCCTCGTGATGTAAATTCCATCCCAAACCCACCGACCAAAATGTTCCCCATCTGTTATTGGCACCGAAAACGGAGGATGCGTTTCTACGCACGCTCACATCCACCAAGTATCTGTTATCATAAGCATAACTACCGGAGCCCAAGATTCCGACTTCGCGTTGTACATTCTCGCTCCCCATCGGGACACCATTCAAGGCATATTGTCGCGCAAAAGAAATAAAGTCCACGCGGTTATTTAGAAACCCTTCTGCAGCCATACCATGCGTCTCAGACTGCAATGCAGACATATTTCCTCCTCCATTTACGAGCACGATATTCTTCCCCCATTGTTTGGTCCAGTTGGCAAAAATATCGGAACTGACTGCTGTACTTTTCCCATCCGTCATCGTATAAGATCCGCGTCGGTAAAAATTATCCCCTGTCCATTCTGTAAAGCGCGTGTGATCGCCCGGATAAAAAAGCTCGGCGGCATTTTGATTTTGAGTAAAACCAACCCGTCCCGTTACACGTAGATCTTTTGTGGGTTGCCATTCCGCATAGAAGTTCTCTGTAATTTCGGTGTAGTTTGAAAAGTCTTTAGTATTTAAGCTTGCGTTATACAGGGGGTTGTAATAATACGTTGGGTTTCCCGAAGGCGTTGAGCGAAATTCCCCCAATACCTTTTTAGTTTGGCCAAACTCATCCGTTGGCGACCAATAAGGATTAAGTCGTGTATATTCACTAAAAGTGCCATACGGTGAATTAACTGATTTATTAAAGTTTAAGTTCAGGATGTTTCTAAAGATAATCTTGCCACTACGGTAGGAAAGATTGACGGAACCACCTATATTATCACGCTTCGAACCTTTCATGACACCAACCAGGTTGTTGTAATTCAGATCCACTCCATAGCGCATATCGGCACTTCCTCCTTCGAGATACAAGCCATGCTTAGCTCCCAACCCTACGCGTAATGGTTGCGAGAGCCAATAGGTATCGACACCGCGAGCAATATCGCCCAAGATTGCATTGTATTGTTCACTGAGAAACTGCTGTATCATGGGTTGTGTGGATGTATATCGGCCTGCTTGGCGCTCTACCTCCAACTTCTCACGTGCATTGGTCAAATTATAGGATGTCAAATCCGGCGCCTCCACATTGAGGTTACCGTTATAGCTGATCCGTAATTTACCTTCCTTAGGCACCAAAGTTTCAATCACTAAGACACCGTTTGCGGCTTTCGAACCATAAATCGCTTTGGCCGAAGCATCCCGTAGTATCGTTATAGAAGCAACACGATTCATATCGAGATCGTATATCTTTTGCAAGTTTGCTTCAAATCCATCCAAAATAAAAAGTGGCAGATTGGGGTTCCCAGAAAAATCGCCACGTACGTCATCGAGGCCTGTCTGTCCACGTAACTGAATATCGGGCAACATATTAGGATTAGATCCGAGGGATAGGTTTTCCGTTAACACAAAAGAAGGATCTAGATTTTGGAGACTCTGCAACACGTTTCTATTTCCGACACGTCGGATATCCTCGCCCGTAAAGGTGGAGGCACTTCCGGTGTAACTCTCTTTGGACCGTTTGGTATAGCCTGTCACAATTACTTCATCGATCTGATCCGTCGTTGATGTAAGCATAATAATCAACGGAAGTTTAATATCATGAGACAGCTTGATTTCCTGCGTTTGAAACCCCATGTTCCGAATAAGGAGCACTTCATTTTCTTTATCCGGAGAAAGGATAAACTCTCCTGAATTATTCGTGGCTGTCGCTATTTTGGTGTTACTCTTGACCGAAACAACAGCCCCTACAATAGGTTTTTTGTTTTCGTCAACCACGCGGCCTACAATCTTTGGTATAGCACGTACGGGCGTCATCTGAACTTGACTATAAGCCGTCCGAGACGCAACTAATGCGCCTGTAAAAGTCAAGACAAAGGCACACCGCTTAGCTATGAACTTGAGCTGGTTATTCATCTTTGGTAGATTAGGTTAATACTGTTTTAGATTTGCCATGGCACAGCCCTGACTATAGCCTATGCTAAAATCTAAAGGTTCGTATGAATGAATTTGATTTTGTTAGTTAAAACAGACCTTTACGACACTGTCTTTAATAGAATACGTAAAAAGCATTTTTTCGGACATATCGTTCAGCAAATCAGGGATGGATATTTTTTCAAATCGCGCGGTGTAGGTCTTATCTTGTCCGCCTTTCCCACAAGGTTCCAAAATAATACCGTAGCGTTGTTTCAGCATGGTTGCAAAACGCTGGAAAGGAACATCATGGACGTCAATATTTAAGATCAATAGGTTCGAATCGATCTTGCCCCGAAGTTGCGTTAGTAAAACTTCGTTGACCATAAAATTCCCAAGCTTAGCCGCTTTTACGGTTTTAACAGTATCTTTCTGATTTACTTTTGCGGCCGTCTTTAAGGTGATAGTTTTGGGTTTGTTCGGGTTTGTTTTTCTTTCATAATGTTCTGTGATTTTAGGGTTAATACGGGATGAAGACATTGCTGCCGCAGTTAAACTCGGTTCACGGGAAAGACTGTCTGTCGCAGATACCACTATAGCCTCGGGAGTATGTTCTGACATGGGGGTTGATGTTCCCTTATCATATAAATAAACAGCTATCCCTAAAACTGCTGCTGCAGCAACAGCTTGCCACCAGTATGATCTGCCTGCATTCGAACTTTTTACGTTCACAGCGGAAGAATAATCTTCGACATGCTGATCCCACCGAGTTTCTAAAAACGCCTCAAACGCAGCTTTATTTTCCGAATTCAACAGCCACTCCTCGACTGCTTTACGCTCAGCCGGAGAACATTGTTGTTCGAAATACTTGTTTAAAAGGTTTTTGTCCACTTTTTCGATCCTTATCGTATACTATACAGTTGAAAGAACTTTTGCACCTAAGCTAAAATAAAAAAAATAATGCAGCGATACCAAACCCAAGTCCTTTGAGTAGTTTTTTAACAACCGATGAAGAGTTATTGATATGATTTTCTACTGTACTCTTGGTGATACCTAACTCCTCCGCGATCTCCTTATTGGAATATCCCTGAATGCGACTCATCTCAAAAACTTGCTTTCTCTTTTCTGGGAGGTTCGCTAAAATCGTGGAAAGAATATCGGTTAATTCTGTTGTCGTTATTTCAACACTTTGATCCGAATGCAATACACTATGATCCAAGTATTTTTGTGCCGAAATATTCTTTTTTACTTTATTATAGATATCATTTTTAGCGATAGTAATAACATAATTTTTAAAAGAAGCATCCACATCAATCCGATTTCTATTTTCCCATACTTTAAGAAAAGTCTGTTGAATCGTATCGCTGACATCCTCCGCGTCAAATTTAAGCCCGGCGAGAAAAGATGTTAAGATGGGGGAATAGTGCTCAAACAGCCAAACAAAAGCCTCCTCCTCGCCCGCTTTCAAGCGAGCGACAATTTGCTTTTCTTTTAGAAGGCTGTGAGACATGCTCTTGGTATTAAGGTTAAGTAATCGTGGCAATATACTAAATGCGTCCGAATAATTACACTACAAAACGGGTAGATATGGGGGCAAAAGTGTCCAACATCATGCACCTTGCCCCCGCTAGATAACATCTAGGTTAATAAAAGCAGTTATCTATAGCTTTAAAATCTACGTGGGGAAGCTCCGACCCCGAAAAAAATAGCATTTGTCAACAATCGTCCTGTAGACAACCAATACCCGCGGAAGGTTGGCGATTCCGCAAAGTAAACGACTGCCCCGCGTCCTTTGCTTATCGTCCCCACGATGATATTATCTTTTACTTTTTGCAATATTGTGGTATCTGCGTAGCCATTGACCAATACATCTGTAGACTTCACGACACTATTATCGATGGTATTTGGGGCAATACTGCCAAAGCTAGTCCGTAACAGGTACACGTCTTTATTGGTAAGACCGTACGTCAAAGGGCTTCTTAGATCCAATTCACCCTTCACGATTATCCCACTCAAACGAGAATCTCCTCCACGCCCTCCCGCAGGCTGTGGCGTGACCTCTGCTAAAGCATTTCCGCGTCGATCTGCTCCTCGGTTACCCGCATTATTTTCATTGGAGACCGCCGGGAATACCGCCGTATTGACCCATGAATTTGCGGCTCCGAGATTAATCAATGTTCCTCCGGCATTAACCCATGCCGCTAGTCGCTGTGCAAAATCGGCACTATGCTGCCCACCGGTAAGAATAATCGAGGTATAGCTCTGGAGATCTATACGGTCCAAGTTTTGCGCATTCAGTTTTACTACAGGTATAGCATAGGTTTCGGACAGCAAAGACCAGACCTCACCGAACGTAGTCCAATTTCCACCACTAACAAGACCCACTTTAGGCTTTTTTAAGACACGAATGTTGTTGCTTCCCAAATCAATCCCCCGTACGCTGAACCCATCATTAATTGAATGAATACTAATTCCTGTTCTCGTTGCTGCCTCTTGGATCACTTGGTAAAGATGGGTTTCTTCCAAAGTTTGATAAGCAACGGGAATCACGATAGTACCGGCAAAAAAGTTATGGTCGCCTTGTGTCGTTTTACTGGTAAATGGTAAGCTCGCTACCCGTGCAATCACCCCTTTATCCTGTAAGAAATAAAGTGCTTTCGCGGCTAAATAATCATTGTATTCAAATGCATACGCAATGAGGGATTGATCAACTGAAAATGGCACAACATCTGGTACATTTTGTATCAGTACACCGGGTGTTATTGGGTTTTTAGTCTTTACAAAGGGAATACCATAACCATGTGCGGTACTCCACGCGGATATATCATAAAATGTTGTTTCTTTATCAAAAGCATTGGTTTCATTCTCTTCAAAAATAGATTGTAAAATCCTGAACTGGCCTTGCTTTAGTGGAACGACATAAGCGGTCCCTACCTCAAAGGTCTTTCCCCCCTCTGTCGTCGTTTTGGAAAGAGCGTACACTTCAATATGGTGCCGTAGCAGATGCTTCAAGAACAGGCGGTTTAAGCTGGGATCTTCCTTACTACCAAATATAATATACTTATCGGTTAAGCGATCAGCTTGCTGCAAAGCACTTTCAAAGAACGATTTTTGTTCTTTTAAGAATACTTCTTTCTCATCGGTGGCTGCAATTAAACCTGCAATACTAATCTCAAAATTATCTTTTAGATTTCGAGCAAACGTTCGTACTCCCGCATCCGTTTCAATGGCAACACCGGAAGTTGCCCCCACCTCTAACGTAACCCCTACTCCTCCTTGATAATCCGGATATGTAGAACCATAAATGGGCGATAGGTTGGTAAAGCTCTCTTTGGTGAAGTAGAGTGACCCTATTTTATTCAATGCTTTTGAGAACTGCTTTGCTAAGATAGCAGTCAGTACATTGTAGTTACTTTGGGGTAAGATCTTATTCCATGTAGACAACGGTGACGGCTCAAAATAATAAGAGCTACTGCTGCCCATTTCATGAAAATCCAAGTATACATTGGGATACCATCTATGGTAATATGCTACCCTATTTTGACTTTCGACCTGCGATAACGCAAGCCAATCTCTATTTAGATCATTCCAAAAATGGTTACCGCGATGGGGGGTCCATCCGCCACCATGCCCTATATCAGCGGGGTCAGCCACTGGAGGATTACTATGGAAGCCGTTAATATATGTAACAGCTCGCTCTCTACCATCTGGATTTTGCGACGGTTCGATCAGGACAACAGCTTCGTTTAGTCTACGTAAGATGTCGGGATCTTCGACCGCGACAAGATAGTAGGCTGCCAACACGGCCGCATCTGTCCCAGCGATCTCTCCACCATGTACATTATAGGCTAATTCTACCACAATTTTTTGTTCGCTATACGCTACTTTCGTCCCTGGCTTAACAAGCTGCAGGTGTTTTTGTCGGATATCTTCTAATCGCGGTTGGTTTGTTGGTGAGGTGATGAGCAATTTTATCTGTTCGCGCCTTTCCCAAGAGTATCCTATTGTTTCAATCGCCGCACGGTCGGATTTCTGCGCCAGCAGCTTGAAATATTCCACAACCTTATCGTATCGTACCAAGGCGGTACCGATCGGAAACCCAAAAAAATCTTCAGGAGTTGGTATATTGGGGTTAAACTTTGCGTGGTCACCATAATAATAGCGATCTTGTCCCTGTACAGAGCAAGCGACAAAAATAAGTAAGAATATGAGTAGTTTTTTCATGATACTGCTGTTTTGAAAATAATTAATAACCGGGATTGTTAGCTCCATGGAGATCAGGGTCAGAGAGAACATCGGCCTGCGGTATTGGAAAAAGCCAAAAGTTCGGACTTATACCGAGGACCTTTTCCGCCTGTTCGGTTCGTACGAGATCATACCAGCGATCAGCCTCAAAGGCAAATTCCAACCTTCTTTCCTCCCAGATGGCCTGCAATACTTCTGCCACAACCGGCAAGCTTGAGGGATAGAGCGCGGCCTCAGCTCGGGCACGAACCGCGTTTAAATCTGTAATTGCACCATTTATATTAGGTACGGTCTTGCGTAAGCGGGATTCCGCACGAATCAAATATAGATCCGAAAGTCGAATTACATATCCGGGATTCACATTGGGTGAAACCGTATGGTACAGATTAACATATACATCGGTTCCTCGAGTTGCCAGAAGAGCTTTCCTATTTCCTCCTTTTTGGGAGTCATTGAGCAGGTTTACAATTTCGTTGGAGGGCCTGAACTCATAAGATCCGCGTGGAGTTCCCGATGCGGGAAACCAAGTGCTACCACTTGTTCCTGCATTGTTGGCCGTCGCGGAAAGTTCAAATATAGATTCCGAGGAAAGAAATGGCAATTCAAAGAACCTGACATAAGGCTTCACAAGACTGTATTTTGAAAGTTGTAAAACAGCATCTGCTTCTATTTCTGCCTCGTCAAACCGTTTTGCATACAACAACACCTTGGCACGGAATGCCCGTACTATAGCGCGCTGCACTTTATTTCGGGTTGATCCATCATCCGGGGGCAAGAGATTACCGGCCTGCTTTAAATCTGCCAAGATTTGTGCGTAGGTCTCTTCCACCGTACTGCGCTTTATGGCACCTAAAGAAGAAAGATCAGTGGTTGGTTGCAATTGAAGCTGCACCCCACCCCAGCTACGCACTAAGTTAAAATAGGCAAAAGCCCGAATAAAGTAGGCTTCTCCAATAAGCTTTTCCTGTTCGCCTGTCGCAAAAGTAGGATCCTCTACTTTAGGAATTTCTGCGAGCGCCCAATTAACAATATTTATGAGCGAATAGTTTGCACTATAAGCGCCAACAATAGCCGAGTTAGTTACCGTAAAGGCTCCATTATCCAGTTCAATATTTTGGCTCTGGCTTCCCGCAAAAAAGACATTGTCCCCCGGCAGCACCGCCAGGTTCAATGCCGCATTGATGCTATAGTTTTTTAAAGCTGAGTAGGCTGAGTTGACAATAGCCCGCGAAGTTTTGGCATCATAGATCGCGTTATCTGCCAACAAAGCGTTTGTCGGTTTGACCTCTAAGAAACTTTCGCATGCGGTAAAAGTCAGTAATGCAAATGCCCCAATGGCTATATGGTTTATGTAATATCGTATACGGTTCATCGTAAAAGAGAATTAAAGGGTAATATTCAATATGAATTCAAACGTTCGCGGCTGGGGCACCGTTGCCCAGTCGTATCCCGCAGTATTTTGATTGGTACTTTGCGCGCTCACCTCCGGGTCAAGCCCACCATAATTTGTCCAAGTCCACAGGTTTGTTGCTGACACAGTTGCTTTCAAGCGATAGAGTTTTAGTTTCGCAGCTAGGGCCTGCGGCAACGTATATCCAATAGAAACATTTCTCAAT
This sequence comes from Sphingobacterium psychroaquaticum, assembly GCF_004421025.1. NCBI lineage: Bacteria > Pseudomonadati > Bacteroidota > Sphingobacteriia > Sphingobacteriales > Sphingobacteriaceae > Sphingobacterium > Sphingobacterium psychroaquaticum. The sequence goes on from NZ_CP038029.1 coordinate 2,693,925, forward strand.
CGCAGAAAAGAACCATCTTCCAAGTACCGGCTGCTTAAATTTGCTACTTGACCCGTGTAGTTGTTTGCGGGTGCGTTATTCTGCTCTGGGTTCAAGGCATATCGGGTCATTTTGGGTATATCTGTTACATCGCCTGTTTTTTGCCAACGCTGCAACTGACGCGGATCGAAGCCTATTCCGTTTTGGATTCCCCCATGCACCAAAAAGAAATTATGCATATTCAAGAGATGATTCCCTTGCGTGAAATATAAAAAGGCACTCAATTCAACACCTTTGTAGTTAAAGGTGTTGGTCAAACCTCCAATAAAATTAGGCTCTGTATTCCCCAGAATCTGTCTATCCGCATAATTCACGACACCATTTCCATCGACATCTTCATAAACGGCATTTCCCGTTTGAGGATCTACATATAGCTGCTTATATAAGAAAAACGAATTAATTGGATATCCTTGGCGCAAGATTGAAGTACCTCGGTTGGTTGCTCCCAATGTTTGTTCTTGTGGAATCTTTTCTATACGATTTCGGTTTCTCGAAATATTAAAACTTGTTTGCCAGCTAAAGTGTGGCTTTCGAATATTTGTAGATTCGACAGTAAGCTCTAATCCACGGTTACTGATCTCTGTATAATTGCGAATGGCAGAAGTATACCCGCTACGTGATGGTAGGACCACACTTTGTAAGCCGTTTGTGGTATATTTGTAATACCAATCAAATGTGATATTCAACCTATTATTCAAAAGAACTGCATCCGTTCCGATGTTAGTCTGTCGGGTTGTTTCCCAAGTAAGATCAGGATTAGCCAAACGACCGGGCGATAAACTTGGTTGATCAAGATAAGACTGTGCATTAGTAGACCAAACCGCCAGGGCATCATAATCTCCAATTCCATTCTGATTTCCAGACAAACCAAAGGTTGTACGTAGTTTTAAGCCATTGATGATCGTATTGTCGCGTAAAAAACGTTCCTGCCCAACATTCCCAATAAATCCACCGGCAGGAAAGTATCCCCACCGTACATTTTTCCCGAAACGTGACGAACCGTCAGCACGTAAACTGAACTCCAATGCGTAACGTTTATCAAAGGTGTAGCCTGCATTTCCGAAGAACGAGACCAATCGATTTTCATTTCGCGATGAAGTTCCTGATGTCGTTCCTCCAGAAGACACCTCACGCAGGACATCAAAAATATAATTCGTACCACTTGCTCCCACATTTTGCGACTGTTGCACATTGATGGTATTTCCCAGCAAGAAATTTACATCGTGTTTGTTGCCAAAAGACTTTACGTATGTCAATAGTTGCTCTGCTGTATATACTTGAATCAAGTTGTTGCCAGCACTGGCCGCACCTGTATTGCTAAGCGCAAAATCGGAGAAGCTACGCGTACCATTGCTGGTATAGTCAAAACTACCACTGGTCTTAAATTTAAGATGCGATAGAATACTATATTCGGCGAATAAATTTACCGTATTCCGCCAGGTAGTATAGTTGTTATCCAAATGCTCAATGAGGCGCAGATGATTATTAAAAGTAGCATGGTTTAGGTAGTTTCCTTGCGCATCGAAGACCGGTAGAAAGGATCGAGGAAAAATAGCCGAATTTATAATTCCTCCCGGATCGTTATCGTTGTTTCGTACATTGGAACGTCCTACACGCGCGAGATTATAGCTAGTCCCTACCTTTAGTCGTTCGGTTACATTGTTATCATAATTTACGCGAAGCGAAAAGCGATTAAAGTCATTTGGCCGCACAATGGACTCCTGTCCTGAATACCCTAAACCGATGTAATGATTGCTATTTGATCCCCCTCCGTATAAGGCAACCTGATAGTCAACATGGTATGCATTCTTAAATAGATTACTAATTCGATCGTAGGTGGGTAGATTAGAAATATTATCGCGCGAGAAATCGGTGGATCCGTCTCCATTTTTAAAGGGAAATACCAGGTCCCAATTCGTCGGCTTCTCGCGTGTCAAGTAGCTCGCCAAACTTTCTTGATTCTCTGTCGCCGTATTGAACCACGATTCATAGAGAAGTTGTCCGGTTTCAGGACCAGTAACAGCTTTAAACTTATTTACGGCTTGGGAAAAGCCTTGTTTAGTAGAAAAGTTAATGCGAGATGCCGTATTTCGCTGTCCTCGTTTCGTCTTGATCAATACGACCCCATTTGCGCCTTGCGACCCATATATAGCCGTTGCATTCGCGTCCTTTAGGATGGTCACACTTTCAATATCTGCAGGGTTGATATCTGCTAAGGGATTGGAAAGGAGATTTCCTCCGCCCCCCGTAACAGGGAGTGTCGTGCTCAGAAAAACTCCGTCGACAACATATAGAGGTGCGACATTTCCATTAATAGAGTTGTTGCCACGCACCACAAAACTAACACCACCTCCAGGCACTCCTGAAGTGGCTGTTATCTGGGCACCCGCGACTTTCCCCTGGAGAAGCTTCACAAAATCTTGGTCTGCTTGGGCAAGATTGTCCTCTTTAAAGTTTACTGTGGCTATCGAACCACTGATTGCCTTTTTTTGCTGTACCGTGTAGCCTGTTATCACCACTTCATCCAAGGCTTCAACTTTAGGCTTTAGTTCGATAACCGTGGGAGAAGTTTGCACAACCAGGGTTTTCTTTTCATAACCTATATTGGACAATGTAATAGTGAAGGGTAATTTTTGTCCGGTCACAAACTGGAACTTACCAAAGCGGTCGGTCTTCACACTGTGCGTGACCGCTTCCAATTGCACCGTCACCCCTTCAATCGGTTCTTTGGTATAAAAATCTAAAACTGTGCCGCTTAGGGACGCGTTGATAATAGGGCTTGTTTCTTGCGCTGAACTTGTTTTGATAAACAAAAAAAAGAGCATACAAGGGTACAAATACTGGAATAATCCGTATTTTTTCATAGTTTTGAACTGTTTTAATAGTGAGTACTTACAAGTGCCAACGCCAAATTGAACTTGTTCCATTATTAAACAGCTTAGGGAAGCTTTGCTTCCCTAGCTATTTTTATAAAGAGGGAGAAAATTAACAGCACATTCGCATTCGACAAGAGGCTGTCAAATGATTCGGTTTAGGGAAAGTGTTTAGCCCTTCGGCTTCTTCAGTCAGTAGTTTTTTTTCCATTTCAAATTCTAGTTAATACTTTCGTCGCCAACGCCAATTGAGAAACGATTATGAAGCAAATATACGTCGCAATTTAAAAACTACCAAATTAGTAGACTATTTTTTTCATTTTTTTTATCGTCTCTTTGTACCTTGAAAATGCCCATTAAATTCGGAAACCGAGAAGGCTAAAAAACATACCCTTTACGTCTTTCAAATTGTTGTATTTTTACAAGAGCCAAAAGATAAACACTATGTCAGAAGAACTCCATAATTATTATTTCAACAAAGAAGAACCGCAGCGGAGCTGCTTACTAAGCTTACGACATATTATTTTAGAACAAGACCCCCAGATAACGGAAACTCAAAAATATGGCATGCCTTGCTTCTGCTACTACAAGAATATCCTCTGTTATCTATGGACCGATAAAAAAACAGATTATCCCTATGTCTTGCTGACCGAGGGGAAACTATTGGACCACCCGAACTTAGAACAAGGAAATCGATCTCGGATGAAAATTTTCACGGTAGATCCGACGCAGGACATCCCCATTGTACTGTTAGAAGAAATCCTACAAAGTGGCCTCGATCTCTATCGAAAAGGTATTGTTAAAGTAAAAAAGTAACGTACTTTTGAGTATGAAATTACCTTTTGAGCCTTACACCCCCACATGGAAATCGAAATTTGAGACGTTGAAAAAAGATATCGAACAGCTTCTATCCGATATACAGCCGCAGGTAGATCATATCGGTAGCACCTCCGTAGAAGGCCTTTCAGCAAAACCCATCATCGATATCCAATTGGGTGTAAAAAACAAAGAAGAATTGGAGCAAGTGCCACTATTATTTAATCACCCGAATGTAGTGTATTATGAAAAGTATAACAAAGATATGCCCGAGAGACGCTTCTTTATCCTATTTCAGCACTCCGTCTCCGAAATGGGCGTTTCTTCAATTTTAAAGGCACATCAAGCAACGCCTGAGATCCTACAAAACCACGACTTACGGATTGCCCATATCCATGCATTTGTCCTCGGTTCAGCAGACTGGACGCGACATATCGCATTTCGTGATTATCTAAAGACACACCCTACGATTCGTGCGCAATACCAAGAATTGAAACAAAAATTAGTACAACAAGAATGGGTTGATGGTAACCACTACAACGATGCTAAAGATGCCTTTTTAAAGAAGTATGAAAAAATTGCAGTAGATTGGCACCAACATATTTAACGACATTCCCTGTATTTTATGCAAGTACGTACCTTAAGTAGCAATGATAAAGACCATCTCCTGCAAGCGCTCAATCATGCGTTTGCGGATTATATCGTTCCCTTTCAACTGACGGCCGAGCAGCTTCAATCCAAAATCAAGAATGAAGATATACACTTACCGTGGTCTGTTGGGGCATTTGACAACGATAAACTCATTGCCTTCATGCTGTATGGCGTACGTGAGAATGATGGTAATAAAACCGTCTATAATGGCGGAACGGGTGTGCTTCCGGCTTACCGCGGGAAAGGGCTTGTGGGACAAATGTCGGCTTTCATGAAACCATTCTTCCAAGAAAACAACGTCCAACAAGTCGTATTAGAAGTAATTGAAGGGAATGATGCTGCAATCCGAGCATACGAGAAAGATGGTTTTACTATAAACCGTAAACTCCTTTGCTTCAGTGGAGAAATCCAAGTAAAAAGCACGGATAATATCGCCACCATCCAAACGATAAACGAATTTTCATGGCCTACTCTTCAGTCTTTTTGGGATATTACACCTAGCTGGCAAAACATGCCCGCAAGTATAGAACATATGCATCTCCATATATTGGGTGCATTTGTTCAAGATCAATTAATAGGCTATGTATTTTTCAGTCCGTTAACGAGACGGATCCACCAATTTGCTGTAGCTCCACTCTTCCGCCGAAAAGGTATCGCTTCCCGGTTGTTTGCCGAAATAAATCGTCTTGTAGCAGGTGAGAAAGTACAAGTAAATAACGTTGACGAAGCTTCTTTCGAGAGTAAATTATTTCTTGAAAAACTAGGGCTCACCAATCACATAGACCAATTTGAGATGATAACAGGACTTTAAAGCGCCAATCGCATACTTCTTCGATGGAGATAAAACAAAAAAATGTCATAAATCTATCAACGGTCAAAAAAATCTAACAGCGTTAAATAAATTAATACTACTTTTGCTTAACGTTGTTAGATAATTTAATATGGCCAGTAAAGATCGCATACAAAGACAAAAAGAAGAAACTAGAAATAGTATTCTGGATGCCGCTTATGCGATCGTCAAGGAAGAAGGATGGGAAGGGCTGAACATGCGCAAGATTGCTGATCGCATTGAATATACCGCGCCCATCATTTATGAGTACTTTGCCAATAAGCAAGCTATTATTGAGGAGCTCACCTGTAAAGGACATAACAACCTCACCAAACTCGTGAAAGCCGCCAGCGAAACGGAAACACACCCGGATAAAAAGCTCCAAGCCATGTGGGTCGCGTTTTGGAATTTTGCTTTTGCGAATAAAGAATTGTACCAGGTTATGTTTGGCGTGGAGATGAAGTGTTGTGTGCAGTCCGATAATTTCGAACGCGAGACCACCTACCAACTCTTTGTGAAATGTATTGAAGAAATTATGCAGGATCAACAGCCTACAGGAGCTGAAGTAAAGATAAAGTACTTCACTTTCTTCTCCGTCATCCACGGCCTTATTTCCGTCAATATGATTGGTAATGGTCTCTCCGAGACTACCAATGAACAAATTTTCAAAGATGCGGTAGTGGCTATAACGCGCTCCCTCTACAAACAGGAAGAAATTCCAGTCAAAGAAACGACGAGTTCGTAAAATAACGCAAGAAATTCGTTTTTTTTGCGAACAATACTTAACACTGTTAAATAGTTTTACCACATTAAAAAAAAGTAATCAGACGGATTACACGCTAAAATCAACATGAACTACTGCACCAAGATCTGCTTTCTTTTATACGGCCTTTTACCCTTTACTTAACGTTGTTAATTTATTTAATAGCATTAAAATAAAGATACCCGATTCACACTGTTTCTAGTTTCCGTCACTAAAAACAGGTTTTACAGCACTCCCTTTTGCGGAGCAGGATTTCGTTTGTCTTTTTTTCTCGACTTAACATCGTTAAACTATATAACTGAAATAGATTATCTCTAAAATAAACAACTCTTTATCCGCTTAACAACAATGAAAAAGTTATTTTTTTCCAGTATCATCCTCAGCTTGATTTTACAAGCCTGCTCCGAGCCCAAGGCGGCCACCGAAGCAACAACAGTTCCGTCCCTTCCCGTGTATACCGTGAACGAAGCAGATGCGCATACCATCAAAGAATATCCAGCTGCGATTCGTGGTATCACGGATATTGAAATCCGAACACAGGTGGGCGGCACGTTGGAACGTGTCTATGTCGATGAAGGCGCCTATGTCACCAAAGGACAGCTGCTCTTTAAGATTAACGAGCGTCCTTTCCGAGAGCAGTTAAACATTACCATCGCCAATGTAAATGCCGCAAAAGCGGCGCTGATCAACACGCAGCTTGAGATCGACAAGCTGACGCCCTTGGTTCAAAATAAGGTCGTTTCAGACTTTCAGTTAAAATCAGCACAGGCAGCCCATCAGGTCGCACTATCGAATTTGGAGCAAGCCAAAGCCATGGTCGAAAATGCCAAGATCGACTTAGGCTATAGCAATGTACATGCACCGGTCAGCGGTTATATCGGAAGGTTACCCAAGCGACAAGGAAGCCTGCTTTCGCCCACCGATGTCGAAGCTTTGACCACGGTATCCAATGTATCTCAGGTATATGTTTACTTTTCGCTGGGCGAGATTGATTTCATCCAATTCAAAAACCAAAATTTGGGTACTACCCTATCCGATAAGGTTAAAAATTTACCACCTGTTACGCTAGAACTGGCAGATAAGTCAGCCTACCAAGAGGTTGGCAAAATTGATGTTGTAAACGGGCAGTTTGATCCGAATACCGGTTCGATTATGCTGCGTGCTACCTTCCCCAACCCGCAAGGTATCCTGCGCTCTGGCAACACGGGAAAGATTCAGCTAAAGATCAAGCATGACCACGCCATCCTGGTACCCCAGGAAGCTACCGTTGAAGTACAGGACAAGGTGTTTGTTTATGCCTTGGACGGCGCAAACAAAGTGACGAAAAAACAAATACAAATCGTAGGACGAAGCGGCAACAACTACCTGATCGGTGACGAGCTTCAAAGCGGAGATCGCATTGTGCACAAGGGATTTGACAGGTTACAGGACGGTATGCAGATAGCGCCGGAAACAAAAAAGGTGCTTGCGGCTAAAACAAACTAAAAAAGAACAAAAACCCATGTTTAAAAAATTTATAAACAGACCCGTCCTCGCGACGGTGATCTCTGTTATCCTCATTATATTAGGAATCTTAGGTCTCTACAAATTACCACTCCAGCAGTTTCCTGATATTGCGCCCCCTTCGGTACTGGTGACGGCGTTGTATCCGGGCGCCAATGCCGAGACGGTCTTGCGCGCGGTGGCCCCTTCTTTGGAGGAATCCATCAACGGGGTCGAGAATATGAGCTACATGACTTCTACGGCTAGCAACGATGGTTCACTCTCCATTATGGTGTACTTCAAGCTCGGTACTGACCCCGATCAAGCAGCGGTAAACGTGCAGAACCGCGTTGCGCAGGCTACCAACCAGCTGCCCGAGGAGGTCGTTAAAGCAGGGATCACGACCAACAAGCAACAAAACAGTTTGCTGATGGTCGTTTCCCTTTACGCCGAAGACGATAAATCATTTGACGAAACCTTCCTCGCCAACTATGCACAAATCAATATTATTCCTGAAATAAAACGTATCTCGGGTGTCGGACAGGCTATGGTGTTCGGTGGAAACAAGGACTACGCAATGCGTATCTGGTTAAACCCGACGCAAATGACCACCTATAATCTGACACCTGACGAAGTAACCGCAGCAATCCAAGACAAAAATCTGGAGGCTGCCCCCGGAAAGTTCGGCGAAAGCAGTACGGAGTCCTTTGAATATATCATTAAATACAAAGGAAAGCTCAACAAAGCGGCAGATTATGAAAATATCATTATCCGCTCCAATCCGGATGGCTCGGTACTGCGCCTCAAGGATGTCGCCAAGGTAGAACTGGGATCATATACCTACGGTAGCTCCACCAAGGTGAATGGCAAGCCGGGGATCAATATCGGCACCATGCAGCTCGCCGGATCGAACGCTAGTGAAATACAGGTGGCTATCGATCAGCTGATGCAAAAGGCGGCGAAAGATTTCCCTAAAGGAGTCGAGTACCTGATTCTCTACAACACCAAAGATGCTTTGGATCAATCCATCAATCAGGTAATCACAACGCTGCTGGAGGCCTTTGTCTTGGTTTTCTTGGTTGTGTTTATCTTCCTGCAAGACTTCCGCTCGACCTTAATTCCGGCCATTGCCGTACCAGTCGCTATTTTGGGTACCTTTTTCTTTATGCTACTATTTGGTTTCTCGATCAACCTATTGACGCTCTTTGCCTTAATACTGGCCATTGGAATTGTGGTGGATGACGCTATTGTTGTGGTGGAGGCTGTTCACTCCAAGATGGAACACAGCCACTTGCCACCGAAGGAGGCTACAACTTCAGCGATGGGAGAAATTACGGGGGCAATCATTTCTATTACACTGGTCATGGCCGCCGTTTTTTTACCGGTCGGTTTTATGGAAGGGTCCACGGGCGTCTTTTACCGCCAGTTTGCCCTCACCTTGGCCATTGCCATTATTATTTCCGCTGTCAATGCTTTAACGTTGAGCCCTGCGTTGGCCGCGCTCTTCCTCAAAGAACCAGTGCATCATGAAAATAGCGGTACGGCAGAAAAGAAAACGTTTAAACAAAAGTTTTTTATCGGCTTTAACCGTGGGTTTGACAACCTGACAAGCAAATACTTGGGGGGTATACAACTTTTAATCCGATACAAATGGGTAAGTATGGCTGGCTTGGTATTAATTACGTTGGCGACGGTAGTGTTGGTCAACCGCACCAAAACGGGGTTTATCCCATCGGAAGATCAAGGCTTTATGGCCATTTCGGTATCAATGCCTGGAGGGACCTCATTGGATCGTACGATCAAAAATATTGACGAGGCCGAGCGTATTTTGATGCAATTGCCCTCGGCCAAAACCGTGAATGCCATGTCAGGATTCAATGTGATGACACAGTCTACCAATCCTTCCAGTGGGGTTATCTTCCTGTTGCTGAAGCCGGCAAAAGAACGGGGGCCAATCAGCGATATCAATGCAATCATGGCGGAGGTGAATCAGAAACTTTCCGTCGTCAAAGGTGTCAACTTTTTTGTCTTTACCTTCCCTACCGTCCCGGGATTTAGCAATGTGGACGGACTGGATATGGTTTTACAAGACAAGACTGGTGGTAGCCTCAATAAATTCAGCGATATTGGCAATCAGTTTATCGGGTCTTTGATGCAACGTCCCGAAATTGCCATGGCATTTACCACGTTCAAAGCCGATTACCCACAGTACAACCTGGAGGTTGATGAGCTGAAGGCCGCGCAGCTACAGGTCAATGTCAAAGATATCCTGCGCACCATGCAGGTATATTTTGGTTCTTCGCAGGCCACCGATTTCAATCGCTTTGGTAAGTACTACCGCGTGATGATGCAGGCGCAAAAAGACGATCGTGCCAACCTGACCACCATGGAGGGTGTATTTGTTAAAAACAGACTCGGACAAGCCGTGCCAATCAATACCTTAGTCACCTTACATCGGGTATACGGACCAGAAACGGCATCGCGGTACAACCTGTTTAACTCGATCAGCATCAACGCTATTGCTAAGCCAGGTTATAGCTCAGGCGACGCGATCAAGGCCGTCGAAGAAGTGGCAGCCCAGCAATTGCCTGCAGGCTATAACCATCAGTTTTCCGGCATGACCAAAGAAGAGTTATCATCCGGCGGGCAATCAGCCATCATCTTCGGTTTATCACTCTTGTTTATTTACCTCCTTTTAGCCGCACAATATGAGAGTTATATCCTACCATTGGCGGTTATACTCTCTATTCCGACAGGCGTGCTGGGCGTTTTTATCGCGATCGGACTGACGGGTCTGGAGAACAACATCTATGTGCAGGTCGCCTTAGTGATGTTGATTGGTTTGCTCGCAAAAAATGCGATCCTGATTGTGGAATTTGCCTTGCAGCGTCGACGTACGGGCGAAAGCTTGCTCTCCTCCGTTGTCGAAGCATCTAGGTTACGTTTGCGCCCCATCATCATGACTTCTGTTGCTTTCATTGCCGGGTTAATTCCGATGATGAACGTGAAAGGACCTTCCGCAATGGGGAATCATTCGATCAGTATTGGTGCCGCTGGCGGTATGCTGTCGGGTGTGATATTAGGCTTATTCATTATTCCTGTTTTGTTCGTCCTCTTTCAATATCTACAGGAAAAGATATCGGGTAAGCCGATACCGCAGGTAAAAGATCAGATTAACGATACTATTTAACGAAATATCTATGTACACAATTCATATAAAACGCCTTGCCGCTATTGCACTGTTGCTTGCCGTCGTCGCTTCTTGTAAGATATCGAAGGATATCACGTACTCCCAAGAGACGCTGCCACCGCAGTACCGATCGGCAGATACAATCTCTAGTCTAACGGATTCTTCCAACAATCGTCTTTTAGCAGCTCTCCCGTGGAATGACTTTTTTGTAGACCCGGCCTTGAAAACACTGATTACCGATGCCGTTGCCAAGAACAACCAGTTACAACTCGCGCTTAAAAACCTGGAAATAGCACGGTTACAGTGGACGAAAGCCAAATGGGGCAATGTACCAGAGGTACAGCTTGGCGTACAGGCCAGCAGCAACAGTCCTTCTGAAAACAGCATGTTGGGCGCCAATCTCAACCAGGCGCTCCAACGTAGCCATATCGAGGAATATGCCCTCAACGTAGGCCTCTCCTGGGAGGCCGATATCTGGGGCAAGATCAAGAATCAAAAGCGCGTTGCCGAGACCAATTACCTGCAAACCGATGCGGCCAGAAAAGCGGTACAAACGGCATTAATCGCGGAAGTAGCACAGGGCTACTACAACTTGCTGATGTTGGACTACCAGTTGAATACGGCGAAGAAAAATGCAGCATTAACGCTACAGACACGAAAACTTATCGAATGGCAGTTCCAATCGGGACAGGTGAGCGCTTTAGCCATTGCACAGGCTGAAGCCCAACAGCTAAATGCAGAAAAGCTGATCCCGCTGTTCGAACAACAGATTACCGTGCAAGAAAACGCCTTGAGTATTTTGGCAGGTTCCTTTCCGAATGCAATCCAACGCAGTGTAGGGCTTGCTGTGCCAAGCACCAAAGAGAACCTATCTACAGGCCTACCATCGGCTTTGGTTGCCAACAGACCGGATGTTAAACAAGCCGAACTGGCTTTGACGCGTGCAAATGCGGAAGTAGGTATTGCCAAAGCAGATTTTTATCCGGCATTGCGCATTGGTGCTAGTGCGGGCGTCAACAGCTTCGAACTAAGTAATTGGTTCACTCTACCCGCCTCGCTCTTTGGAACCGTTACCGGTGGGATTACCCAACCTATCTTGCAGGGCAAGCGTATAAAAACCAACTACGAGGTGGCGCTGGTCGATCGTGAAAAAGCGGTTATAAGCTTCCGAGAATCGGTTTTGGTTGCCGTAAACGAAGTGTCCAACGCCTTGGTATCTATCGAGAAGTTGCACAGTCAGCAAGATGTATTGGAGCGCCGTGCCCAGCAATTAGAGCAGGCCATCAGTAAAGCTGACCTATTGTTCCAAAGTGGTATGGCAACCTACCTGGAAGTGGTTATTGCCCAAGGACAATTGCTGGAAAGTGAACTGGAACTCGCAACAAATAAGAGAGATCAGCTGTCGGCGCGCGTTTCTTTATATCGTGCACTGGGAGGTGGATGGCAATAGCATCGCTATAAAAATCAGGTATTTACATCCACTTTCACCGATGTAAATACCTGATTTAATGTCATCGAGCAACGAAACGCACATGTTCTAGAACAAACACAGGAGCTTTTCCGTACAAGAGTAGTTTGAAACATCTAGAACGCACTAACTAAATTAGCCTTGTTGACAGCAATATCCGTTAACAACCTATCCGTCTCTTTTTCCTCATCCAGCGTCTGCTGTAAAAGGTCCTCCGACTGTTTATGTCCCATCATATTCGCGTAGGTCACTAATGTACCATAGGTTGCCATTTCGTAGTGTTCCACTTTCTGTGCTGCAGCAATCAAGGCAGCATCCTTTATCGGATCGCCGTCAAAGTTAAAGCTTATTTCTTCGGCTTCTTCCAGTAGTCCCTGCATCGCTTTACAAGTCTTTGCCCGAGGCGCCAGCCCCAGGTGGTCAAATACTTGCTTTAATCGGTGAATATGCTCTTGCGTTTGTTCATGATGGTCTGCAAAAGCACCTTTCAGTTCTTCATTGGTCGCTTCTTGCTGCATTTTCTTAAGCGCTGTCAACAATTGTTTCTCCGCACTCAATGCATCCTTAAGCTCATCGACAAACAGCTCATGTAAATGTCCGTTTGGCATGTCATTTTTTTCTGTTCTTTTCATGGTAATTGTTTTTAAAGACGTATAGTCTCGTTTGAAAAATTGATTTAATCGGTGATGAAGTAATCCTTAAAAAAGAGGTAATACGCCAGTCCCAACACAAGGATCACAATAAATATAGTTATCCAAATCCCACGTGCCGCTGGTTTGTCGTTGGCCTCCTCGAGAACTACCTTGGGTACTTCTTCGCTTTTCTTTCTTCGATATAGTTTCATCGTTGTTCATTTTAAATGTCCCCTCCTCTGCTACACTTTCTGTATTAATGAACAGCTGATCCTTCAGAGCGTTGTCTCCAAGTAAAAAATCAGTACTTCTATCGGAAAAAGGATCATCCACCCGTTTTTACCCCCACAACAACACCGTTCAAACACCTGATTACCAAGAAAAATCAACCCTATTAACCACAGAATTGTCCATGATAAAATAAAGATGGACTGATCATCGAATAGGGTCGGTTCAAGGTGAGGATTTAAACCATTAGACAAAAACAACGATGACTAAAGAACACAGAAAACAAATCAAAGACGACGCCACCTATGACGCCTTACGCCGTCAAGGGGCCAGCAAAGAGAAGGCCGCTAGAATAGCGAACAGCCCGGGAGCTAGCCGTCGTGGCGGGCTTGCCAGCAACCTAAACGAACGCAGCAGAATAGAGCTCCTGGAACAAGCAAAAAAGATCGGAATTAGTGGCCGCCACAGCATGCGCAAAAACGAACTAATTAACGCCATTAGAAATCACTAAACAGCCAAAGGATACTACTTTTTCTGCTATAAAAAAATCATGGGTCGTCTGGCATCAAGCAGACGACCCAGTCTATTTACAAGCTACAAACCTGTTTTGCGTTGCAGCATGACCTCATCGGTCAAATCCAACCGCAAGGGCGTAATGGAAACCTTATTATGATCCATCGCCCATCGATCTGTCCCCTCTTCAGCCGGTTCCAAAGGTGCCACAGTGAACCAGTAATGCTTACGTCCCAATGGATCTGTTCCCGGTACAATGATACCATCATACAAACGCACCGATTGTCTCGTCCATAAAATACCTTCCGGATTCGGCGGAAAGTTCACATTGAATAAAGCCAGTTCGTCATCCGCCAAAAGCAGCTTTAAAGTTTTTTCTACATAATTTTCCAACTGCTGAAAATCAGGCTCCGTCTTCCCTACCGGGGTACTCAGCGCAATCCCCTTTATTCCCAGTAAGACCGCCTGTTTGGCGGCAGCTAATGTTCCAGAATGCCACATCGAATTTCCCAAATTTGGCCCCATGTTGATACCGGAGAGCACGACATCGACATTTTTCCATAGGTGCGTACCCATCGCCACACAATCTGCCGGCGTACCATTCACCCGATGGGCTTCAATATCTGGGAAATCTATCGGTGACTTTTTATAGCTCAATGGCCTCGAATGGGTAACAGCATGCCCCATAGAAGACTGCTCGACATCGGGAGCAACCACACGAACCTCACCAAATTTTCTGGCAACCTGTGCCAAAGCAGCAATACCCGGACTATAGATACCGTCATCATTTGTAATTAATATTTTCATAGCATCGTCATAAAGAAGTTCTCAAATTTTAAGAACGTTTAAGCCTACATAAACGTTCATTCATAAAACAATATCTATGGAAAAGGCCATTATACTACACAACCCAGGGGCTGGAGATGAGGACCACAAGAAATCGGACCTTATTGAATTGATTGAAGAAAAAGCCTACAAGGTGGGCTACTTTAGTGTAAAAAAAACTAAAGGATGGAAGAAAAAACTTGAAAAGGCAGCTTTTGCTGTCGTGGCCGGAGGTGATGGAACTGTGCGACGTATCGCCAAAGAATTAACGAAAAGAACGATACTGCATAAACAAATTCCTATGGCAATCTTGCCCATGGGAACAGCAAACAACCTGTCAAAGACTTTAGCCATTCATGCCGACAGAGATTATAACAGCTATCTGTTAAACTGGCAAAAAAAGAATATACAACCCTTTGATATCGGTATTATCAAGGTAAAAAGAAAACTACAGTTCTTCTTAGAAGCAGCCGGTTTTGGTCTGTTTCCCTTACTCATGAAAACAATGGACAAGATAGACTGTAGTCAACTAAAGACCACACAGGATGAGTTGATCTTCGCCTTGGAGACATTACATCAGGTTGTCTTATCTGCCCCTACTCAAAAGTATGAGATAACGCGTAATGGCGAAATCTGCTATCGTGGTAAATCACTGGCTATTGAAGTGCTCAATACCCCCTACATTGGGCCAAATCTACATCTTGGGCCACTTGCGAAAATAGACGATGGCTTATTGGATATCGTCTGTATCGAAGCTACACAACGCGCCGAATTCGCTGACTATATCCAACGACTCCTCCAGGGAAAAACGACAAATTTCTTTTGGAAAACATTCCAAGCCGAAGCGCTCACTTTAAAAACAAAAGACAGATGCTTACATATTGATGATGAACTCGTTGAGACGACACAAAAAAACTACGTTTTCGAAATAAGAAAGAGTGCCTTAGGGTTTCTTCGGTAAAAATGAACCTTTTGGGGTGCGAAACTGTTCGTATGTAACTATATGAAAATCATGAAAAAACAAGCAGGTAAAATACTAATCATTTCGAATAGACTCCCCATAAAGATCGAACGACAAGATGAAAAACTAGTGATCAGCGCCAGCGAAGGTGGGCTTGCAACGGGGTTAGGTTCCATTTATAATAAAGACAATAACCTATGGATTGGTTGGCCCGGTATCGTTCCAAAGGATCAAGCGGAGAAAGATTTTATAACAGAAACACTATCGTCGTTAAACCTTATCCCTATTTTCTTAACAGAAGAAGAGATTGCTGGCTATTATGAGGGCTTTTCGAATGAGGTATTATGGCCCATATCACACTACAGCCCCACCTACGCGAATTACAATACGGACAACTGGCATTGCTACCAAACTGTAAACCAAAAATTCGCCGACCTCGTCCAGTTACATTGCAGCAACGAAGACACGGTCTGGATTCACGATTACCAGCTCATGCTCCTTCCTCATATGATACGACAAAAGAAAGAGAATATTGCGATCGGCTATTTTCAACATATCCCCTTTCCCCCGGATGAAGTTTTTAGAAGCATACCATGGCGAGATGAACTCTTACGTGGTATTTTAGGTGCGGATCTCATCGCCTTCCATACCTTCAATGATACCCAACATTTTCTAGATGCCTGTACGCATATCCTTGGCTTATCCATCTTTAATAATAACTTGCAAGTTTCCGGACGAACAGTATATGTGGAGGTTTATCCTATAGGAATCGATTTTGAAAAATTCAATGCCCTTTCGAAGAAAAAAGCCATAAAAGCTCGTTCGAGAGAAATTAGGGAACACTTTTCCAATAGAAAGATCATCGTTTCGGTAGACCGACTTGATTACAGTAAAGGAATCTTACCACGTATCGCCGCGTTTGAAGACCTATTGCTTCGCCATCCCGAGTGGAAAGGTCAAGTGGTCCTCTATATGCTGGTTGTACCTTCGCGAGACACCGTGGACCAATACAAAAGGCTTAAAGATGAAATCGATCGAAAAGTTGGCAATATCAATGCGGCCTATGGCAATAATGATTGGACGCCTATTGTGTATTTTTATACCTCATACCCTGTCGAAGAGCTTGTTGCGCTCTACCGTGCTGCCGATATTTGCCTGGTGACCTCCGTACGAGATGGAATGAATCTCGTTAGCAAGGAATATATCGCGTGCAAGGAACAAACCGATGGTGTTCTCATTTTAAGTGAGCTGGCCGGAGCTTCCAAAGAGCTTATCGACGCCATACAGATCAACCCCCATTCTATCGATCAGATACGAGATGCCCTTTCTCAAGCTTTAACCATGCCCAAAGAAGAGCAACATGAGCGGATGGCAGCCAGCATCGCACTCGTTAAAAAGTTTAATATTCACCATTGGGTCGATCTCTTTTTCACCAAATTAAAAGAAATAAAAATGCAGCAGGGCAAAGATTTTGCACGTCGAATCCGGCCTGAAACCCAAGATGCCATTTTAAAATTGTATCAACTGTCCAAAAAAAGACTGTTCTTTCTCGATTACGATGGTACACTCATTGGCTTCAATAATGATGTCAACAAAGCTGCACCGACCAATGAGCTATATGATACACTGGATAAGATACAGGCGTCACCAAACAATCAGATAGTGATCATTAGTGGTCGTCCCCATCAAATCCTTGAAAAATGGTTTGCAAACAAAAACTATATTCTAGTTGGTGAACATGGCGTCTGGAAAAAATATCCCGATGGTGCGTGGAAAAGTAAGTCCGACTTATCCAATACCTGGAAGGCATCCATCAAGAAAGTAATGCATAAATATGCCAACAAGACGGCCGGTGCCTTTATTGAAGAGAAAGAGTATTCCTTAGCTTGGCATTACCGAAAAACACAAGAAGGATTGGGACAATTTCGTGCGCAGGAACTGATCGATAGTATGCGGTACCTTATCCCGCACCATGGCTTACAGCTGTTGCGCGGCGATAAAGTAATTGAGGTCAAAAATCGCGATGTAAACAAAGGTAAAGCAGCGTTATCTATTGTACGTCGCCTTCAACCGGATTTCATTTTTGCTATAGGCGATGATGCCACCGATGAAGATATGTTCATTGAGCTGCCTAAGAACAATACCATCAGTATTAAAGTAGGCAACAAAAAATCGGTTGCCAAATTTTACGTCGAGAACCAGCATGAAGTGGCGACCTTGCTACAGAGTATTTTCGT
Source organism: Sphingobacterium psychroaquaticum (assembly GCF_004421025.1). Taxonomy (NCBI): domain Bacteria; kingdom Pseudomonadati; phylum Bacteroidota; class Sphingobacteriia; order Sphingobacteriales; family Sphingobacteriaceae; genus Sphingobacterium; species Sphingobacterium psychroaquaticum. The sequence goes on from NZ_CP038029.1 coordinate 2,711,432, forward strand.
AGAAAAAGACAAAACAAATGTAACAGTAACAAAAAAAGAGCATGCCTATGGAATCTAGTCAAAGACATCGTTATAATAGTGGAATAATCGGAAACTGTGCCTATATCGCACACATAGGAATGGATTCCGACATCAATTGGTTGTGTTGGCCGACGTTTGAAGATTCATTTGTTTTCGGTTCGCTCCTCGATAAAAATAAGGGTGGTGAATTTTCCATCAAGCCAAGTACAGAAATAAAGCAAAGCAGACAATTCTATGTTGAAAATACGAATATCCTATGTACCGAAATTTTCAGCACTGATGGCGGATACCGAATTACGGACTTCGCTCCTCGGTTTGAGCAATATGAACGTTATTACAAGCCATTGATCTTGATCCGGAAAGTAGAGCCTATCGAAGGATATCCAAAAATTCAGGTCACCTGTCGCCCTACATATGAATACGGTAAGCAGGAATTTGAAAAACAACGCGGGAGCAATCATGTACAATATTACCACGACAACCTCAGAATGCGATTAGTCACGACTATGCCCGTCAGTCATTTTTTTGAAAACAACACCCATTATGTGCTTTCCAAACCTATCTACTTGATTTTGACATTTGGAAGCGCCTTTGAAGCTCCGATTGAACGGACGGCAGAAGAGTTTTTATCGCGTACAGAAGCCTATTGGCAAAAGTGGATTAAGAGTGCCTCTATCCCCAATTTTTACCAAAAAGAAGTTATTCGATCTGCATTAGCGCTTAAGCTGCATCAATACGAGGATACAGGGGCTATTATCGCCGCTAGCACCACCAGTCTACCCGAATATCCTGGGTCGGGCCGCAATTGGGATTACCGTTACTGTTGGTTACGCGATAGCTATTATGTTTTGACCGCGCTAAGTCATATTGGACAGTTTGAAGAGATGGAAAAGTATGCGGCATATATTGCTAATATCAGCCATATGGATACGGGCCGACTGCAGCCATTGTATGGCATCTTTGGACAACAGAAACTACAAGAAAGCACACTCGATCATATCGATGGTTATTTGCAAAACAAACCGGTACGTATCGGTAATCAAGCCTATGAACATATCCAAAATGATGTCTACGGACAAGCACTAATCGCTTTACTCCCCTTGTTAACTGATAGTCGGTTTAACTACGAACTACAGATTAACGCACGGGAATGGACCTCTTACATCCTACAAAAAATTAAAGCCACTATTGACGAATATGATGCCGGCATCTGGGAATTTCGACAGTTTGAAAATAGACATTGCTATTCGAATCTCTTCCAGTGGGCCGGAAGCACTGCCGCGTTAAAGATTGCCAAAATGTATGGCATGGAAGATATTGCGCATCAGGCGCGCGTAATGATTGGCAAGGCCACGAAGCATATTGAGGACTGTTACGACCAAGAGCGACATGTATATACCAATTCGGCCGGTGGAGAGAATCTAGACGCCAGCACACTACAGCTGATTATGATGAACTATCTTGATCCCGCGAGTGAGCGCGCGAAGCTACATCTAAGTGCTATGGAGAAAGAACTAAAAGGGGAAAACGGTCTATTTTATCGATACCTGCATCGTGATGATTTTGGTAAACCTAAATCTACCTTTCTGGTATGCGCTTTTTGGTATGTGGAGGCTTTGGCCTGCGTTGGTCGAATCGAAGAGGCACAAGAAACCCTGAATAACCTCATCGGATATTCAAATCACTTACTTTTATTCAGCGAAGATGTTTGTGAGCAAACAGGTAGTCAATGGGGCAATTTCCCACAGGCCTACAGTCATGTCGGCTTGTTGAATGCTGCCTACCGGATTGCCGTTAAGTTAGATCAACCTACCTTTTTCGAGAAAGAATAGGCTTGACTATTAAACAGTTTTTAACTATTTTAGATATAGGTTTCTTTTTTGCATTGATCTCTATTTAAATGATAAACAGGTAAGTAAACCAGCTTCAGAAAAAAACTGGTTCTAAGCATAACTTGACAGGGCAATCCATTATGACTCAACGAATAGATCTTGAGACAGAAGCGATGCATCAAGCAGGTCTTCGTTACATTTCATCCCAAGACAAGGGATATCAGCGGATCCGGAAAGGTGATACGTTTTGTTACTTTGACCACAAAGAAAGTATCATTCATAATCCAAAAACATTAGACCGGATTCGAAAGCTTGTTATTCCTCCCGCTTGGCAAGAGGTATGGATTTGTCGTTATGCCAATGGACACATTCAAGCGACAGGAATTGATAGTCGCGGGCGCAAGCAGTATCGATATCACGCTTTATGGACAGCGCTGCGAACCCGTGACAAATTCAATAATCTATATAGTTTCGGTCAACATCTACCTCGACTGGAAAAACAGATTGTACGCGACCTTAAACAGAAAGAGCTAACTAAAGATCATGTATGTGCAGTAGCTTTGGCTGTTATGAGCATGACCTACTTTAGGGTTGGAAATGATATTTACGAAAAAGAGAATAAGTCGTATGGTCTGACAACATTACGCAATCGGCATGTCAAACAGGTATCTACGGATAAAATGTTCTTTCGTTTTATTGGTAAAAAGGGCGTTCGTCAGCAAAGTTACTTAAAGCAAAAAGGATTAGTTGCATTACTTGCTAAGGTAAAAGAAATTCCAGGGCAACGACTCTTTCAGTATTATGATAAGAATAAAGAAATTACACCACTTGAATCGGGAGACCTCAATAATTACCTACGCCATTCTATGAACCTTGAGGTAACATGTAAAACAATGCGAACCTGGTATGCATGCATCTTAACCTTGCAATATCTATCGAGATCTGAAATCCCTACTACGGAACATGGGCGTAAAGATGAACTTCTACAAACAATTGATACGGTCGCGCAGCATCTTGGCAACACAAGAGCGGTTACGCGAAAACACTATATCCACCCTTGCCTTCAGGAGCTCTACCTATCGGGTAAACTGGATTCTTGGATTCGAAGAAATGCAACAAAACAACATGATCCCACCAATCCCGTGTATCGGAAAAAATTAATGCAAATTCTGCAACATTTCTCTCCGGCAGAATCACTTGCCCATTAACACGCAATAAATTTTATAACGAATAGCCAGAATCCTATAACGAACCAACGTCTGTATTCTTCTACATTTGAGGATATAAACATTGGCATGAAAAAAAAGATACTTATTGTTGGTGGTTACGGCGCTGTTGGACGGCAAATAGCGACCAATTTAGTTCATACATATCCAAACTTAATCTTGGTAGCAGGAAGAAACTATTCGAAAGCAGAAAAATTAGCGGACGAGCTGTCCTCTAAGGTAATTCCATATGCATTTGACTTAGCAAACTTTGAAGATGATCCAATACTGAATGAAGTTCAATTGGTCATCGTATGTTTAGACAGTCCAAATACAAAATTCGTTGAAGCCTGTATTATTAAAGGAATCAACTATTTAGATATATCTGCTCAATATGCAAGCCTGCAACTAATAGAAAATCTCGATGCCCAGGCGCGTACGCACAAAAGCACCATTGTATTGAGTGCTGGTCTTGCTCCAGGCATGACAAACTTATTAGCGCAGCACGCTTATAGTCAGCTACAAGCCCCCGTTATGGTAGAGATATCCATCTTACTCGGGCTAGGAGAAAAACATGGGGAACAGGCATATCGATGGACATTTAATCATATGGACCACACTTATATACTGGGTTCTATGCGTATGGACAGTTTTAGCGATCCAATCCGAACGGAACTACTTGGTACGAGAAAATTCTACACATTCGATTTCTCCGACCAGCATGTTCTACGGAAAACGCTACCCCATACGACAGTACAAACACGAATGGCATTCGACAGTAATTGGTTTACATCCATAACAGCATTCCTTCGAAAGTGTCGACTGACAAAGCTCTTTAAAAATAAAAGAATACAAGATTTCGCTATCACCCTATTCGACAAGTGGTCATTCGGCAGCGCTGTTTTTGGCGTAAAAGTGGAGGCAAAAGATAAAATAGGCGATTTGAAGACCTATACCTTCACGGGCTATAATGAAGGGAAAATAACAGCCGCCTTCACCACAGAATTAGCGCGACACTTGTTGACCCTGCCACAGCAGGCACATGGGGTCTTCCACAGTCATCAAATCATTTCGAATATACCGGACTTTATTGAACGGGTACAGCATTATGATCCCAGTTTCGAAATGAAAGAGGTTTAAAAGTACATCTGCTTAGAAAAGAAAAAACTTAGTTGTAAAGTTGCACAACCTACAAGTACGCTTTATACTATGCAATAGATAAACGAACGATTTCTCTAACTTTATCGGGTGTTACAATGCCGTTTTCACCGAGCTTTGTCCATCCTCTTTTTTCAAAGCGATCACTTATTAATTCGATAATATCTTCAGTATCGGATGTATAAGAGGAAAGTTTTCTTTCCATACCCATCTGATCAAAAAACTCGACCGTCTTGGCAATCGCCTCTACAGCAACCTGCTTATTATCTACCCCTTCAATATTCCAAACACGTCTACCGTACTGTGCCAGCTTTTCTTCTTTATGATCGATCATCACGGTATACAAGTTTGGTGCAATTATAGCTAATGTCCTCGCATGGTCGATACCATATAAAGCTGTTAATTCATGGCCAATCATATGAGTTGCCCAATCGGTCGGCACGCCCTTTTGTATCAGTCCATTCAACGCCATCGTACACGACCACATAAAGTTTGCTGCTAGTGTATAATCTTTCGGATTTTCGACCACCTTTACGCCTATTTCAACAAGCGTCTGTAGAATACCTTCAGCAAAACGATCCTGCAAAGAGGCGCCAACCGGATAGGTTAGATACTGTTCCATAACATGCGTAAATGCGTCAATGACTCCATTTTGCAATTGTCTTTTGGGAAGAGACGAAATAACGGTTGGGTCACAGATCGAAAACTTAGGAAACAAAGCGGGCCCTCCAAAAGGCAATTTCTCCTGCGTAGCAGCAATCGTAACTACCGATCCCGAATTCATCTCACTACCTGTTGCTGGTAAGGTAAGGACAGCGCCAAAAGGAACAGCATTCTCCTTAATGGACATCCGCTTGTAGAGAATTTCTTTAGGGTCATTATCAAAATTAACAGCCGCCGAAATAAACTTAGCTCCATCAATAACGGAGCCTCCCCCTACCGCTAAAATAAAATCTAAACCTTCATGACGTATGAGCTCCACAGCCTTCATCAATGTTTCAAAATGCGGATTAGGTTCAACACCACCAAACTCCGTCACCCGAACGCCGTCCAGCGCTTCTTTAACCTGTTCGTAGACACCATTCTTAAAAATACTTCCCCCACCATACAGCAACAAAACCTTCGCATCCGCCGGGACCAACTCTTTCAATTTGGCAATTTGTCCTTCTCCGAAGACAATTCTAGTTGGGTTATAAAATTCAAAATTTATCATATTATTCAATTAAATATGTTCCACTACGCGTCCTCTGCCTACCTCCACCGATTCCTTCGTCTTTTCGCACGCAGTTGTCATAAAACCTTTTATCATTAGGAATGTAAATGTACCGCTAAAGCCATTATTGTCACCTATGATTTTGTCATATTGAAAACACAAAATTTTCTGATCTGGTTATAAAAAACAAAAACTACGAAGACTGAGCTTCGTAGTTTCTTGCTAACTTATCTAACTAAAATCCCAATGAAGGCTTATCTCGCGTATCCATCATTTTGTGGGTAATCTGGTCCTAAGAGATTCATCTGCGCTCTCGGAATCACCCAATTCACCATATACGGGCGAATAATACGACGTGCATCATTCCGATATGGATAGGGATCCAACGGTGTATTGGCATGTCCTGTCGACTGGTTCGTGTCCGAACTCTCATCGCCCGGTTTTCCATACCCCGCATGTTCTTTTACAAAGTCATAGAGCTTTCCTGTACGCTTCAGCATATACCAACGCTTTCCTTCAAATGCCAGCTCGCGTGCCTGTTCATCCAAGATATCTTGGAAGCTTAAAGTTGTCAAACCAGCGGCGCCCGCACGCTTACGAATCGCATTGATTTGTCCTAAAGCAGTCTTCGCAGTTACCTGATCGGCAGCACTACCAATATTTCCAAGATTCAAATTCGCTTCGGCCGCGAACAATAACGTTTCAGCCAATCGATACATCATACGATTCATGGTATGTGCATCACTAACTGGGATCCCAGTCGTCGGGAAGAATTTCTTACAACCCGTCGTTAAACGTACAAAGAACAAGTGACGATCATTACCAGACGCGCCAAACTCCTTCCATTGCGGGTGCTCTATCTTACTACCCAATGTTTGCCCAGCTGGTAATGTCGCTGGATCGTTGTAATAGTAATCTTTGATATAATATGTCCCTTTAATACGTGTATCATTTGGATCCTTCAACAACAGATCACGTAAGTAGTTGTTAACGGTCAGCCAACCAAAACCTCTTCCACCTTGTTCGATAGAATATTTCGATCCAGGAATTAGTTCTGCATAGTTTGGCATAAGATTAAAGTTCAGCTTATTCGGGTTGCCGTCAATAGACTCCTTATACTGTAAGGTCCATAAAGATTCTCTATGGTTTAAATCGCCGGCAAACACCTGTCCTGTCGTGGCAACCAAACTATACGTTCCACTCTGACTAATAACCTCTTCGGCCTGTGTCTTCGCTTCCTGCCAATCTTTCTGCCACAAGGCAACTTCCGCTTTTAAGTGGCGTGCCGTAGCTTGATTGACCCGGCCAATTTGATAACTTGCCCAAGGTAAATTGGCAATTGCATACGTCAGATCCTCATTTACCAGTTTGTAAATATCTGCCTCTGACGTTTTTTCATTGATTGTATTGAAGGCCGTTTCAAAGCTTGTCGGTTCTGTCGTTACGTAAATATTATTAAACGTACGGAATAGCGTAAACACGGCTGTTGCACGGAAAAATTTAGCTTCCGCCAAAACCAACTTGCGTTTACTTTCGTCCATCCCGACCAACTTATCAGCAGACGCAATAAGCGCATTTGCCCGGTCTACAATTTTATAATAGCTGTTCCACCAATAAGAATGCACGGAACTGCTTTCCGCATGGATCCCCTGTCGTAACAATCCATAGTTCGAGATCTCACCACCACGCGGAACGGTCAGATCATCTTTTGCATCTATAATTAAACTGTTCGATCCATTATTATCGTTATTATCAAAAAACGCACGTTGTAAATTATACAAACCAACAACCCCTGCCTCTAATCCTTCCGGTGTATTGTAAACAAAATCCGCACTAAACTGCGTCGTTGGATTCTCTGTTAAAAAGTCTTTACAAGAACTTAGCGATAGTGTAGCCATCAATGCTAAACACCAAGCGGCTTTTCCTCTTTTATATAGATAAGTCATATCTTCTATTGTTATACCTGTAATTCTATTATAAACCTAAATTAATTCCAAAAGTGAATGATTTCGCATCCGGGAATTCATTCGGATTATTCTCTGGGTTATACGATTTATACTTCGTCGCTGTCCAAAGGTTTGTTCCTGTGAAATAAAAGCGTAAACTGCTTAAATTCGCTTTACTGACAAACGATTTCGGTAAGGTGTATCCAACCGAAAATGTGCGTAACCTAAAGTAAGAGGCGTCTGTCACACTTAGAGCTCCAATATTAGCCGGTGCCATATCAAAACTAGGACGTGGATACTCGTTCGACGGGCGCTCTGGCGTCCAATAGTCTACTTTAATACCGTTACGAACTGATTGGAACGTTCCGCCTTGGTTAAAATCACTCAAGTATGGATTTCGTTTCATGGCGCCTTTCACATAATAGAAGTCAGCTAGCAAATCAATCCCTTTATAAGAGAACGTCGTAGCAAAAGAACCGATCCAATCAGGTTGAGTTTTATAACGAACCTTATCATCGTCATTAATAATTCCATCACCATTTATATCCTTTAAACGTATCGCTCCAGCAATCAAAGAAGCCGGCGTTTGAAAATTAGGGGTGTTGGCTTGTGCTGAAGATTTCGCTTCTTCATCTGTCTGGAAGATACCATCAAAAGCATATGAATTAATGACTGTAATAGGACTGCCGATAAAACGACTATTGTTCTCATCATCACGCGGTCTTCCTTGTGCATCAACCAATCCAGTTTTTACAATTTCATTCTTGTTCTTCGCAAACGTCGCATTTATAGACCATTTAAAATCTTGATTCCGAATGATCGCATAATTCACGAGTGCCTCAATACCACTATTTTTAGATTCTCCACCATTCGCAATCGTACTTGTAAAACCGGTTAAGGAGTTAACAGGAACCGTTAACAATAGGTCTCGCGTACGGGTCGTATAATAATCGACCGATCCCGTAATACGATTTTCAAGTAAGCCAAAATCCAACCCCGCGTTGAGCGTCGTGGATGTTTCCCAGGTAATACCAGGATTAGGTAATTGACTGCCTGGCAAACTTCCTCCAACAATATTTCCATTGAAAACATAATTGTGCACATTGACTAATCCCAACGTTTGATAAGGACTCAAAGCTTGATTACCTACAGAACCATAACTTACACGTGCCTTCAATTCATTGATTGCCGAAACTGGCTTCAAGAACTCTTCTTGGTGTATCTTCCACGCCAATGAGGCTGCAGGGAAGAAAGACCACTTATCATTTGCAGAGAAAACCGAAGCACCGTCCTGTCTCGCTGTTACCGTAACTAGATATTTATCCAGGAGACTGTAGCGTACCCGTCCCATATAGGACAACAACCGGCGACGATCGTCGTTGCGCAGCGTTTTAAAGTTGAGCGCACTACTGATACCTTTATATCCTAAAAGATCATTCGGGAAATTATTAGCTTGGGTGCTTGTCAATGAATTATCGATTTGATTGATAGATTGCACCGCCGTCACATCGATATCATGGATATCGCCAATGTTTAGCTTATAGGTTAAGATATTCTCAATTAGATATTCTTGACGTTTAAGATCCGAAACCATTGCCTTTCCATTTACACTTCCCATTCCTTCTTGGTGAAGACGCGTACGGTAGGAACCTTCATCTACGTTTTTATTACTGAACAAGGCATTGATCTTGTAGGTCAAATTATCCAAGATCTTGTAATTACCAACTAGATTCAGATTATAGAAGTTAGACTTTACGTCATTGCTTGACTCCCGTATATTCCACAACGGATTGATGGTACTGCTACTTGCATTTACGCCCGCCACGTTATTCACCAAATTGCCATTGATATCGTAAGGACCGGTGAATGGATTAATCGTGATAAAATCTAAACCAGTAGATTCCTTTTTTTGCTCATCTAAAGCCGCATTCAAGTTCGCTTCGATACTAATTTTTTCGCTTACCTTATGATTAAGGTTTAATCGAAAATTTCCACGCTTATATCCCGAGGAAGGAATTAGTCCCGACTGATTAAAGTAATTTAAACTACTAAATACTTTTGTCTGCGCAGAACCACCATTGATACTCAAGGTACTATTACTGATTCGACCATTTTTTAGCACCGCATCTTCCCAATCTGCAAAATTACCGGCTATATAGTTCAAATATTCAGGCGCTTTCTCTCCACCAAAATTATCTGCATCCTTCGGTAAAAACACCCCACCATTACTTGTTCTTTTTGCTTCACGGCGGAATTGTGCGAATTCCTCTGGCGAATACAGATCAAAGTTTTTTGTTAGTTTTTGACTCGTTAGGTAGGTGCTTGCGGCAATGGCTGTTTTACCTTCTTTACCCTTCTTGGAAGTAATCAAAATTACACCATTGGATGCACGCGCACCATAAATCGCTTGTGACGATGCGTCTTTAAGAATCTCAATCGATGCAATATCATCTGGATTTACATCATTAATATTCTCTATTGGGAAACCATCTAAAACCACGAGCGGTGCATTACTTCCTGTAATAGATCGCTGTCCACGGATCAGAATATTGGATGTTCCACCAGGGCGTGCTGACCCCAACGATACAGCGACCCCAGCTGCTTGTCCCCGAATCATCTCTGAGATATTGGTTGTTGGAATAGCTTTGGCCGTATTCACATTGATTGTGGACACTGCTCCCGTAACATCGCTCCGCTTCTGCGTACCGTAACCAACTACCACCACCTCGCTCAATGCTTGGTTATCGACCGTAAGTGACACATTGATCACGGTTTGATTACCAATCTGAACTTCTTGTTTAAGATAACCGATGAAAGAAAACGTTAATGACGTTGCTCCATCCGGAATAGGCAGCTCATATCCACCGCTTGCATCCGACGTGGTTCCAGCCGTGGTCCCCGCAGCGACAACACTTACCCCGCCTAACGGTTTACCCGTTTCATCAACGACTCTTCCTTTAATTGTACGGACCTGCTTCTCCAAACGAGATTCTTCCATCTCCGTGCCTGCAGGTTTTGCATAAAGAATAACTTTATTTTCGTGAATTTTATAATCTATACCATACGGTCTTAATGCATTCTTTAAAAAGAATGCTAAAGATTGATTTTCTAGTTTAGAACTTATTTTTCTATTGGCATCAATCGCAGTCGGGCTATAAACAAACTCAATCTGATACCGGTTAGAAATATTCTTCAGGGTATTTTTTATCGTATTGTTTTCTGCCGAGACACTGATTTTAGCATCTAAAACAGCTTGCCCCACCGCAGGGCTTGCCATACCTACCGTATTACCTAGGGCAAGTAGTAAAATTTGTGCAACGGAAATTCTCATCACAGTCTTTGAGTGGACAATAATTCGCTTTTTTTTCATAAATTCGGTTTTCGTTCGTTTTGCTTAATTCGGACATTTTTTGCCGGCAGTCTCGTACACTGTCGGCATCTTTTTTAATTGGATGTAAGAATATTTTACATAGGCTACATGTTTTAAGGTTACGTAATTAATTCACGATTAACACCCCTCTCCCTCAATAATTATAGTACTATCATGAATGCTATATTTTGCCCCCAAGGTGGCACATAGCAATTTTAGTTTCTTAAATAAATCTTCGTCATTTAAATTTCCCGTGAAGGTACAGTCCTTCATTTTTGAATTTGTAAATGTGATCTGAATGCCATACATCCCCTCTAAAGCATCCACGACATCCTGTATCGGTGTATCCATAAACGAAAAACTATACTGTGCCGCATGACTTTCCATATCCGCGTTCATTGGCCTTGGCGATGAAACAATAGCTTCTTTAAAATCAGACAATTGCGCATTATAAACAAAGCGTTTGTTTGGTGTCAAAACAACAGTATTCTGCTGTTTTTCAGAAGAAAACAACGTGTTTTTCCGTGGACTGACCTTTACCTTCCCGGTACGAACTTCAACAAAATTCGCTGCGATATCGGGTGTTGATTGGACCATAAAACTGGTGCCAACCACGTGTATATCGTGATGGTAGTTATGCACAATAAAAGGTTTCTTTTTATTCTTAGCGACCTCGAAGAAAGCCTTTCCTTGTAGAAATACTTCTCGTTTTGATCCTTCAAATATTTTAGGAAAGCTAAGGCTTGCTCCTGGATACAATTGAATTTTCGTACCATCACTCAGTAATAGTTTCTTAATCTCTAAACTATTGTTTTCTAAACGCTCGGGTTGACCAACCGAAATGCGGTAAGACAAAGGTATAATACTGGTTTTCTCATAATAAAACCATGAAAACCCTAAAACTAACGATGCTGCCACTGCCACTTTGAAAAAGGGTGCAAATGACCTTTTCTTTTTACGCTGCAAGGTGGCGTCCGCCACGACCTCCCATATATTGGTTCCGATTCTTTTCAGTTCCGTTCCTTCGGGCGAAGCCTGTTGTTGTGCATTGAGGACATCCAAACCATCATACCAGTTCTGGAGCAGCTTTTCTTCTTCAGGGCTACATTGTCCATTTAGGTATTTTTCTAATAGCTTTTTGTATTGTTCCGTATCCATTTACGTATCGTTTCTATAGATAAGTAAACGAACAAGCTATTACCCCTAAAAAGAATTTAAGAAAAAATATATAAAAAGCACCACATAGTCTTTTAGGTGCCGACGTAAGGTTTTTATCGATTGGGTGATATGGTATTCGACCGCTTTTTCACTTATTTGAAAATCCTGGGCTATCTCTTTATTCGTGCGACTTTCAAAGCGGCTTAACTTGAAAATATCTTGCGTCTTTTGTGGTAAAGAAGCAATCCCTGCTTCAATGCAGGCATTTAGCTCTTTTAAATTATATGTCGTTTCAATCGATGGGTTAGGATTCCCATGAAGTTGTTCATGCTGCTTGTATCGCTCTTGAACCAGTTGATTTTTAATATAATTAATTACAGCATAGCGTACAGACATTCCTAAATAAGAACGCAGATTACTGATTTCTTTTCGATGTCTGTTTTCCCATAGGTCGATGAATATATTCTGCACGACTTCTTCTGCAACAACAGTCTTACCTGTCTTCTGCAAAGCTATAGCAAACATAAAGGACCAATACCGATCATAAATCGCCTTAAAAGCATGCTCATCATCATGCTTTATCTTTTCGAGAAGCGTTTCATCAAATTGCATAGGTATTGGCATCAAATTGAACCAAATTAAAGAAACAAGTTGAATTTACCAAAAGAAGGAACAAGATTAAGTGCAGCAGCGGTACACACAAAGGTCAACTCATCCATAGCCTGTATATATAGTATCCTACAAAAAAAGGAAAATAGCATTAAGAAATTGCTAAGAAGGTTTTAAATTTACATGTTACACGGCTACAAAATGATATTTCTTTTGAAAGCGCATCCCAGTTCAATAATAGAATCTGTTTTCGCAATCCCAGGAATCGTATCTATTTTCTCATACAAGACCTGGCGCATATGTTCATGATTTTTAGCAACCAGCTTTATATATAAGGTATAGTTACCGGTAATAAAATAGCATTCTGTTACTTCAGGAATCTTTTTCAGCTCTTCGATGACCCGTTGCGAATCCCCATCCTTTTCTAAAGTAATACCCGTAAATGCCCCCCAGTCATAGCCTAAAGCCTTCTCATTGAGAACAGGTCGCACCCCCAGCAGTAGCCCTTGGTCCAACAAACGCGTAACACGCTGGTGTACCATGGTATTCGAAACCTCCAACTCCGTTGCGATCGCAGAAAATGCTATTCGTCCATCCCGTTCAAGGATTTTCAAAATCCTGACATCAAAATCGTCCAATCTATTTAATGTATCCATCTAATATTTGTAAAAAAGTCAAATTAAACCCAAAACAACTAAAAAAAAGTTAATTTTCATCACAAATAGAGACCCAAGAATAAAATAACCTATTTTTGTATAACAAAACATAGATCTAAAAAACATGAACACAAAAGATAAGTCATACAGCACCGAAGAATACATAGCGCGCGAAGCGCAATATGGAGCACATAACTACCATCCCCTTCCCGTTGTTTTAGAACGTGGCGCGGGTGTTTATTTATGGGATGTGGAAGGCAAAAAATATTTTGATTTTCTATCGGCCTATTCGGCCGTTAACCAGGGCCACTGCCATCCTCGTATCATCGATGCGTTAAAAAAGCAGGCCGAAAAACTAACATTGACTTCTCGTGCATTTTACAATAATAAACTAGGCGAGCTTGAATCATTCTTATGTGACCTATTCGGTTTTGATAAGGCGCTGGTAATGAATTCTGGTGTGGAAGCCGTAGAAACCGCCATGAAGCTTTGTCGTAAGTGGGGTTATGAGGTAAAAGGGATTCCCTCCAATACAGCCAAAATTGTTTTTGCCAAAGATAATTTCCACGGTCGTACGCTATCCGTTATCTCCGCCTCAAACGACAGCACAGCTACCACGAATTTTGGGCCCTTCTTGGAAGGGATTATCCTGGTACCATACAACGACCTTGAAGCACTGGAAACATTGTTTGCAGCAGACAGTAGTATTGCCGGCTTTATTGTTGAACCTATCCAAGGTGAGGCAGGTATCATTGTACCAAGCCAAGAATACTTAAGTAAAGTACGCGCATTGTGCACCAAATACAATGTCCTATTCATTGCCGACGAAATCCAGACGGGTATTGGTCGTACCGGGAGTATGTTAGCTTCTTACGAAATCAACGACACGGCCTCCAAGAGTAAACCAGACGTATTAATCCTAGGGAAAGCTGTCTCTGGTGGCGTTATGCCTGTTTCAGTTGTTCTAGCCAACGATGATGTAATGCTTACTATTCGTCCGGGAGAACATGGATCTACCTATGGTGGAAATCCTTTGGGTTGCGCCGTTGCTTTGGAAGCGATGAAAACATTGATCGATGAAAAACTAGCGGACAATGCTAAAGAGATGGGCGATCTTTTCCGTGCAGGACTCGAAGATATTGCGACACGCTGTAAACTGATTCGCTCGGTGCGTGGTAAAGGTCTTTTAACAGCCATTGTTATTGACGCCGAAGAAGATGATGATCTGGCTTGGAATATCTGTGTGACATTTATGAAAAATGGTCTTTTGGCGAAGCCTACCCACGGGAACAAGATTCGCTTGGCGCCACCTTTGGTTATCACCAAAGAAGAGATTGCGCAAAGCTTGGCGATTATTGAAAAATCACTACGTACATTCTAAAATCTTATGAAAAGGTCTATCGAACTCATTAAAAACAGATCAGATATTGGCGCAGGGACACGAGGAGCAGACCTTGGAATCGATGCCATGGAGATAGCGGCCATTAATAAAGGGAGTTTATTTTTTAAACAGTTCCCGCATGTTGATGTCCCGACACGGAATGAAACAGTATATGAGAATAATCCCTCTCCCTATGCAAAACATATCAAAGAGATCTATCAACAGTGTAAGCACCTGTCCTTTGCTGTAGAGACCAGCCTCTCCAAAGGTAGTTTCCCCGTGGTTTTCTCTGGAGATCACTCCTCCGGTATCGGAACGGTTTCCGGTATCTCGGCTGCTTTTCCTGAAAAAGTAATCGGTATTATCTGGATCGATGCGCATGCGGATATACATTCGCCCTATACGACTCCTTCTGGAAACATGCATGGTATGCCTTTGGCCGCTGTTTTGGGTTTAGACAACCTCCAGGATCGCATAAATGATGTTGACCCAGAGACACAAAAATATTGGGAAAAATTAAAAGCCTTAGGCAAGAGCGAATCAAAGCTTGATCCCGGTCACCTGATATACTTTGGTGTCCGCGATACCGAAATACCAGAAGATAACCTGATTGCTGATTTAGGCATAAAAAATTTTAAGGTCGATGAAGTCCGCCAACGTGGCATCCAAGCATGCATCGACGAAAGTTTTTCCCGGTTGAAAGATTGCGATTTCATCTATGTATCTTTTGACGTAGATAGTATGGACAGCGATTTAGTCTCTGAAGGCACGGGGACACCGGTGCCAAAAGGTTTTGAGCCAACAGAAATTATTCAGTTACTAGATGGGTTCCTGATCAATGAGAAAGTTTTATGCTTAGAAATCGTGGAGGTAAACCCACTGTTGGATAAGCAAGGAAATAAAATGGCTGAAATTGCATTTGACATCGTAGAAAAGACAATTGTTTAGTCATTTTCTCTACAAATAAAAGAATGCATACTTTTACTATGTATGCATTCTTTTATACTTCATCAATATACAAGCTTTTAAACAATGTTCGCTCAATCCAGCACCACTCTTGGTATTCGGATTCATCCCAGTTCTTTCTGATTTTCAGTAAAAGAAAATAATAACGTTCCAGCAATAAATTTCTGCTGAAAGTCGTGTCTTCAAAACTAGACTCTAATTCCATATGATCTAAAATATAAAAGTGACCCCCAGAAACACTACGGTAAAGAAAAGGAACTTATTTCGAATGATACAACACTTTATGTGTGAAGCTTCAAAAAACAACTTTGAAGCGTCCGAATGTAACACCAAACCGTTCCGTTCATTTTCAAATCACTTCATATGTTAGAACTTATATGTCAGTCCGGCACCAAAGATCTGTCTTACCTGCAAACCTTTTCCAATGTGGCCATCCGATTTTGGCACATCAACATCATCATCATAAATAAGCTGTACACCCGCATTGACCGACACATAGCTATTCACTTTCATAAATAGATTAGCAGTATAATCGACATCTACATTTTTGGGGTTATCCAAATAATTAGAGTATAGCTTCAATATGTTTTCAAAAGATACATTTTCCATGAGCTTCACTTTGTAATAGGCATCCAAAGAGGCACCAAACTCGGCACGTGCAAATTTATCTTCATCTACGCCATATCGACTTCGAAGCATCTTATCCTCCACCATAACAAACCGGGCGGCGACGGGCGAAATATTTACGCGAAAATCATCTGATTTCTTATAAGCTACCCCTGGACCAAAGGTTAGGTAAGCTGGTGCGAAAAAGCGCGAAATCGCCTTTCCATCATTGCCTAAGGTATTATCCGATTTATAATCATATCCGTTCGTGAATTGTGTGTTAAAGTTCATATAGAACGTATACAACCAGTATTCGCTCGCCTTAAGTCCCAACAAACTATTTAGTATCAATCGGTCGTCATTCTTACGCCATTTGGTTGCGTCTTGAAATGTTCTTCCATACGCCAATATCACTTTATTATCCCAACTCCAGCGGTCCTTTTTGTAGTTGAAATCATAGTTTACGCCTAAATTACCTGCAAATGAGTTAATACCTCCGGCAGACCAGTTAGAAAAGGCACTTTGATTAATTAAGAAAGTATTTTCCCCCTTAATCGTCCATTTCTTCGTTTCCGCAGGTTCCTTTTCTGCCGCTTTATCCTGCGCATTCGTTTGGAGTCCACCGACTAATAATAATCCAAAAAAAAGTGTCTTAAATCGCATAAATTAAGTAATTAAAAAGTAGACAATTAGTTTAGTATGAACGGAAAACCGCATATATTATTAAACAATAAAAATATAATCTTGTTTAGCGTAATTCAAAGTTTATTTCATACGGGTTTATTTTCTTTTACGGCCCGGACCTCCGCTCATAAAAAATCCTCACCAAAAATGATGAGGACCTTACACAATGCTAAAAAGCTTCGAAAATATGCTACTTTTTAGGTTCTACGCCTTGGTCACTAATTTTAGGTGCCACTGCGGGCGAAGGTGCCTTTTTCGCAGCGTTTTCTAAGACCGCACGGCTAGAGACCAAATCACTTGCTGAGCCTTTGCTTTCGGCAGGATTTACTTTTCCTGTACCTGTATTTTTGATTGTCCCTTGTGGGGTTGAAAATGCTTGTTTAGGAGCAGCACTCTCCTGCTTAAAAGGAAGCTTATTCTTTCCTCCCGAAGTCACAATCTGTTCCCACCTTGCCTGCTCCGATTGTGACTGCGCCTGTACACTTCCTGCTATCGCGACGAAAAACAATATCGCCAAACCTATTTTAATATTCTTCATCACTCGTCTATTTAACGTTTACCAATACTTTTATCTTCTCCACTTTGGAACCCTTATAGGGTTGCAAAGCCTTCCCAATCACCTGACCGACTTTTACCTTATCCACATCCGCTTTCATCGCAACCCCTGGAATAGAAGAAGTCACCAAAAGGTCACCCCGCTCAATTGCTCCTCCTTCCAGACACACCTTCGTTGGAATCACCCCAACCACACCCATCGGTACTTTATCTGATATATCCGTGTCCATACTCTCCTCCGTCAACAAAACCCCAGGTTTAGTAGCATAGACCCCCACCACCAGCGTAGAATACGGAGAGGCAGATTTTTCTACGGTTCGATCTTCATCCTTGGAGATCACCAATACATCGCCCGCCTCGTAGGTGGACAAACCACCTATCACGTCAAAAGCTTCTGCAATATCGGCACCACTGTTTTGGGTTCCGCCATTAAAGAATGCCCTCCCACTTTTATTAATCCGTGCGACATTGGCACCACCACTTTGAAATACAACTAAATTACCTTCCGAACCTGTATGGTTCACCAATAAGGTTGCGCCTTTTCCCTCGGATTCAATATCAACCGTAGCTTGCGTATTGGATTCATTAAAATTGGCAAATTTTGCCGCCTTTCCAAGGCCAAAAGAAGGAACCCAACCGTAAACCGCTGTTCCAGTTCCTTGTGTGCTAGCTTCAATAGCATTTCCATTTTTCGCAGCATTGGTCGTTATGGCGTTACCATTACCATCAGCCTTCACCACTAAGGCGGTCCCATTACCGTTTACATTTGCCGCATGAAACAATCCGGCATAGCCACCCGTTCCCGAAGACTTTCCAAACACTGCGGCAGCACCGAAATTGCCAAAAATGGTGTTCACCTCAGCCCGAACGGCAGCAGCTACACTATTCGTATTATCGACGATGAAGGAAGCTGCATTTCCCTTGCTGTTATCCGGAATATTACCATTTCCATTTGTTACCACTTCTAGGGTATTGGCATCTATATTTTGAGTGTTATAGTTTTCAAAGCGTCCAGCGCGACCGGTACTATTGTTGAGTCCCACTTGTCCGAACACGCCTATCGCTTTTCCTGAAGAATTGGTTGAAATAAATCCGCGAACGCCATAACCACCACCATCATTTCGCCCCACCACGGCACCCGCAATATCGCTGGTTGTTAATCCCACTACGGCTTCTCCTCCTCCACTGTTTTGCCCAAGAATTCCTGCCGAAGTCTGTGCTGTTGTAATTCCTTTGATTGAAATTCCACCATTTGTATTCGCTAAAACCCCACCACCAGTACCCGTTGTTTGAACATTAATTACCGTTCCGTTCCCAACAGTACTCGCATCCAATACATTACTGTTATTCGAATTATTAAAAATACTTATATTAGCCGCCCGGCCATTATTGCTCGTTGCCGTTAAGCCTACCCCTGAGGTACTATTTGCATAGACACCAGTTCCATTCGCAGTAGCATTACCATAAACCCCCAATCCATTGGGCGTAACCCCATATAGGCCCCAACCAGAACCAGCATGGCTTCCCCAAACACCGATACCTAGGCCACCCGTGCCGTCATTCATTCCGCGTACACCCGTAGAAAATCCGCCTGCCGAAGTACTTTCAATACGTCCTTGAACAGCGGATACACTAGAGCTTGTGCTTGTTATCGTGCCAGAAACGGCTGTTCCATCGCCAGCATTGCGAAGGGAAAACAATTTATCTCCACTATTTTCGTCTGCCGTATACGGTAACGTGAATCCGCCTGATGACGCAGGACTAGGTACCCATTGCGTTCCATCAAAACGAAGGATATTATTCGTTGCAGGAGTAGCACTACTCATTGGGACACCTTGTAATTTAACAACTTTCGGATCGGGATAGGCACCTGTTAAGTCGCCTCCCGCAGTCACACCATTAATACTCGCATCCGATCCAGCAGGCCCGGCAGGTCCCTGCGGACCAACGACACCTTGCAATCCCGTATCCCCTTTCTCTCCTTTAGCGCCAGTAATTCCTTGCGGACCAACTGCACCTTGTAATCCCGTATCTCCCTTCTCTCCTTTAGCGCCAGTAATTCCTTGCGGACCAACTGCACCTTGTAATCCCGTATCTCCCTTCTCTCCTTTAGCGCCAGTAATTCCTTGCGGACCAACTGCACCTTGTAATCCGGTATCTCCCTTTTCTCCTTTAGCGCCAGTAATTCCTTGTGGACCAACTGCACCTTGTAATCCCGTATCTCCCTTCTCTCCTTTAGCGCCAGTAATTCCTTGCGGACCAACTGCACCTTGTAACCCTGTATCTCCCTTTTCTCCTTTAGCGCCAGCAACTCCTTGTGGACCAACTGCACCTTGTAATCCGGCATCTCCCTTTTCTCCTTTAGCGCCAGTAATTCCTTGTAACCCCGGATCTCCCTTCTCTCCTTTCGCCCCAGCAATACCAGGTGTTCCAGCAGGACCTACACTTCCTTTTAAGGATGCAATAAAATCAGAAACAGTGCCTTTGTTTCCTGTCTGTAACCAAAGATCATAGGCCGAAGAATTGGCTACCCATTTCTGACCATCGTTATAATAAATCCCAACTTGGACATCACCAACAGCTTTTGTATTAAACACCATAATCCCGGCCTCGTGCGCTGTCAACGGGTATGGATTCGCGGTAGCCTTCAGCTCTACACGTGCATGTAGCAAGCCTCGCTTCGTACTGTTTAGCTCCAAAATAGCGTTCTTACTTGGCAATGCATTTGTTCCACTATCATCTGAAACCTTTGACTGTGCCATCACACTTCCCTGTGCCAATAAGAAACCAATGAAAATACTGTATTTATGTTTCATACTTACTTGTTCAAAATTCTATTTTGTTAATAATACCCATCCTTTGAATACCGTCTTGCTACCTCCTTCATGCGCGGTAATAACATAAAAATAAGTGCCGGCAAGCTGTCCGATTCCAGCCCAACTGTTATCGTATCGCGTATGATGATAAAGCTGATTCCCCCATCGGTTAAATATCTGAACTTCCACATGGTCAAAAGCTTCGATTCCTATTAAGACAAATTGATCGTTAATGCCATCTCCATTCGGAGAAAAGGTATTCGGAATAAAAAAGTCTTTTGTTGAGGTACTAGCTTTTGTAAGCCACGCACTATTGTCTTCTTTATTTGCGGCCAGTGCAAGAGGCCCAATCTGGTGCAGGCCAAGGCTAATTCTCTTTGTCAAAAGTTTATCTAGATTTTCAGTCCCATTAAATTGATAAATGAACGCCTTTTCATCTATATATTTTTCATTATTAACGTCAGCAGGTTGCTCCAACGTTATCACGGCACTTAGCAGCTCCGGGCTATAGATATTCCAATCTAGGTTTATGCCGAATCGGGTATCTTTGGGACGTACAGGGCTACTGAATCTATCGGACGCGCGTACATACACCGTTCCTTCAGTAGTGACAGCGCTGATTGTAACAGGCGCATAATGAAGATCCCCACTCGCCACAGGATAAGTAAACGTTGCACCGGGCGAAAGGAGCTTCAATACATGCCCCCTATCTGTATCCGTAATCAACCGCCGTTGACCGCTATAGTTATTAATCACGGCGTTTCGCGCCAACCCTAGGTTGTAACCATTTAACCGAACATCTGCACCATTCTTCGCCAGGTGTAGCTCTGATCCTATATTTAGCCGTGCCGCATCGGAACCTGCCGGATTCTGGATGCTATATCCAGGATCGTTGATATCTTCCAATACAATCCCCGTGCTGTTGTGGTGCTCTACAAGTACTTGAATAAAATTACTGTTGTTGCCGTCGACTATGGTTGCCTTCTTTTTGGAATTCGGGAAATACGGACTGTCACCTGGGTTATAGATGATCAACCGACCCGACCCTTTTATTGCAGCATTTGGAGCTATCCATATTTTCTGCGACCAGATCTCTACAGTGCCATCGATTATCCAGTCGGCTTCTGGTCCAAAGTAAATAGTTTCAGAAAATAGTTGGTGTATATTTCCTTGTCCAATCTGTACACTTGAATTCTCCATTAAAACACCTCCCGGCATTTCTTGTCCCGATGAAGAACAAATGCTCAAAACGAATAAAAAGAAAAGTAATATCTTTTGCATAGTAAATTCTACCAACACGATTTCTAAACGTTGAATTTAAGTAACCCTAAAAGGGCTATCGTCGAATATGATTTAGTCGTAAAAGTAAGAACAGCACTGTCCCCCAACAAACTTTATAGGGGGACAAAAGGGGGACACACGCTCTAAATGCTGTTATCGCATATAAAAATTACATAAAAGGATGTTATAAAGTCGATTTTTCACTTTAAGGCTTACGATACTTTTAATTTCAACTATGGCTATTGAATAAAAAACTTATAGACACTAGTATATATTATTAATCAACCAAGAGGATAGCCACCAATAGATCTGTTATAAAATTTACAAGTTTCAGCATAAAAACCACAATAGCGTTCCCCTTGCTTCCATGATATTTGTATAAAAATATACAACGATGAAACACCTAAAAAAAATGACTTTCGGCCTTTTGGTCGCCTTGATTGGTATCACACTTTTCAGCTGTGATAAAGACGACCATGTTGTTGAAGACAAATTGACTCCAAGTGAGATCCTAGCCCATACGCCTTGGGTTACTTCCAATGCGAAAAACAACAAAGGCGAGAATGTTGCATTGAGCGATGCGAATGTATCCAATTTCGTGGGTTATGCGTACTTCAAAACCAACGGAACATTCACCATGTTCAACTTGGACGATTCACCTAAGATGCAAGGAGATTGGTCGGTACCTCTTGATGGTAAGACGCGCACTATTGTTGCCAAAAATGACGCTGGTATGGTCTTGTTTACGCGTGTGGTGGATATTACTGTTTTAACAAAACAGGAGTTTACGTATCGAATTTATCCAAACAATAACGATAAAACGGTGTTCTTCGATATTATTCATACACCGACCGACCACAAAGAGCCTTCGGCTAAAAAATAGTAGCCTCAGATACTCGGGCAAATGGTGGTCATACCACTTGCTCGAGTGTTATTTTGAGAACTCGTTCTGGTGAGTTCCCCTATAAACCATCTATATATTGAGTAAAAGGTTGAATACTTCTTTCAATCCATTCCTCCGTTGAATTGACTTCAATATCATAGTAAGCAAAGAAAGAACCATACGTGGCTTTTATGTAAAGGATGGTTACTTCAAAAGGTCTTAAAAGCTCTTCGATGGTATACTTGTACTGTCCATTGGGGCCATATTCTGCTTCACTAATCCCCACAGAAACCGCAAACCCAATGGTTTTATTGGAGAGCTTATATCCACTTTTGCTTCCATAGGCCCACCCATAGGTTAAAACTTCGTCTACATACTTTTTTAAGAACGGAGGGCAGTTAAACCAATAAAGAGGGAATTGAAATACGATTTTATCGAATTCCTCCATGATTTGTTGTTCAGCTCGTACATCTATTTTCTCATCAGGGTATAGTGCATGCAGATCCCGAACGACATACTTGTCTGGAAATTTTTCCAATTCTTGTTTCCACCTTTTATTAATCACAGATTGATCCATATTTGGATGAAAAATTAATACCAATGTTTTCATTTTATACTATTTTAAAACTTCTAGGTAAAATTACATCTTATACTTACGATTTAGTATATTTATGCTAATTGTAAGGTACTATCAAAAATGTAAGTATGGGAAAGATTAAAGAAACATCTACACACTTTTCGAATAAAGAAGCCCTGGAGAATGACTGTCATGAGGTATATGCTTCTAATATTATCGGTGGTCAATGGTCTATAGCCATTTGCTGTTACCTCATTGCTGGAAAGCATAGGTTTGGTGAGCTGAAGAAACGTTTGCCGAATATAACCGAAAGAATGCTGACCTTACAGCTGCGAAAGTTGGAGGAAAATAAAATTGTTAAGCGAACGGTTTATGCGCAAGTTCCGCCAAAGGTAGAATATGAGCTTACGGAAATCGGGCTTGAGTTGGGACCAATAATCAAAGAGCTGGGTAAATGGGGTGAAAAGCATAAAGTTGTATGTGATTCAACAACTACGTGATCTAAAGGAATATATAACGATTTCTTTAAATCAAATATGTCCATCACGAGGTTTAACTTTAAAAATTTATTAACTTGCAGTTACGCTAACCAAAAATCCATTTTCCAGCCTAATAATCGAGAGGACACCACTTACTTTTATGAACCATCTTAGATACTTTCCTTTTTTTATAGCTTTTGTCTTATTCTCATCAGTTTCATCTGGACAAACTGAAACCGATTTCTATAAAAACAAACAGTTACATGACACCTTCCATGAAATATTTCAATCGTATGAAGCCTTGGATTCTATTAGGATGAGAGTTAATAATAATAAAATAAAATCTATTACAATTTTTAAACAATTTGAGAAGGAATACACAGAAAAACATTATCTAAATAAATCAAAAAACTATTTACCCAATTTTTTGGGAGATATTTTTTTTCTAGAAAGAGAATATACAAAGATATACAAGCTATTCAATGATAAGCAAACACTAAAAGCTTTACTTAAAATTAGTAAAATGGAAAACTTCTATATCAATTTCTCTAGAGATAAATGTAATATTCATGAATCATCCCTTTTTTTAGGATATCCCAATGTTCGTGCTAATGAACCAAAATTAAAAGAATTAATTAAATGCTTAAATACGGCTTATGATAATAAAATTATCGCAACAGGAGATTCTGTTTTGATATTTCAAGACGTCATACAAAAAAATGGACTCCCCATGCGGAAGATGGAACTTCTTTACGGAAACAAAGATGAATTTTACTATTTCTTTTTGAATAATTACTATCAATTTCTTGATGAGATTAAGGCAAACTATTTTCGAAAAAATCTCATATTCTTTCCACATTTCCAAAATGGAGCCCGGAGCGGTCTTATCGATATTTTTGTAAAACTGGATAAAAAAGGTGCTGTTATAGTAGATGTATGTGGCCGAGGTAGAAACCTACAATTAAATGACTTTATAGAAGATCCTTATGATAAATTATTTTTTTAATGACTATTTTTCCATTGAAACGAGCCTTATCTCAAATATGGTCGATATTCATATTATAATAAAAACTACAGTAGAGAACTAATTGTAAAACAATTAACTTAGCTCAATCACTATTTTATATCATTTTTCGTTTTATACAGGACACATGTCCTAAGTCTGTTATTTTTAATCAATAAAGGATGTTCAAATTCATATTGCTTCACTAGCCCAATCTTTGTCATAATATGTTCAGACTTTCTATTAATTTTCGGTGCAATGGCATACACATTTTCGAGCTTCAGTTCATTCAAAGCATAGTCCAAACATCTTGCTGCTCCTTCTGAAGCAAACCCGTTGTTCCATTCCCTGCTTTTTATTCTCCACCCAATGTCAACACAAGGTGTAAAATCAGCCTCATACGTTTGCTCAGAAAGTCCGATAAAACCAATAAACGCTTCATTATCTAGCCTCTCAACAGCAAAATAACAAAATCCTTTATCCCGAAATTGCTTTCTCATTCGCTCAATAAACTCTGTGGTCTGTTCTTTTGTCGGAATACAAGGAAAAAACTCCATAACTTTTTCGTCAGAATTTATCGCGTGCATTTCATCGATATCGGATAAATCCCAGTTTCGAAATCCCAGTCTTTCTGACGTAAATTCATATTTTTTCTTGCTATCCATTTTCTACAGTTTATTTGAATAAATGACGATTAACAATGAATTATTAAAAATAACATTTCCAACCTAACCCATAATTGTGGGTCTCTGTCCTAAAAACTTTATAAACATGTTTAAAACAAAAAAAATCCTCCTATTGCTAGGAGGATTTTCCAGTGCGCCCACCTGGGCTCGAACCAGGGACCAAAAGATTATGAGTCTGATGGTCATATATCTTGGAAATGGGGCAAAAACGCCATTTCTACTTTACAGAAGCAATATATAAATAAATTTTGAAACTGTAAAATCTTTTACCGTAACGTATTTGTAACGGTTTTTTTGTTGATTGGATTATGGTGTTACGGACTGTAACTAAGATAGGTTTTGTTAAGGCTGTGGGGGTTCGTTATTGAATTACTTTTTGAGCTTTTCGATAGACTTGCTTATTCTATCTACGAGCAGGTCAAATTCGGGTTGTCTGTTATAATATAGTGCGGTGGAAACTGTGCACAAAATATTTACTATCACTTTTCTCTAAGCATCTGACAAATTAGGTTCTCCCCTCCAATGTTTTGTTAGCACCATCGTTTCATTATGTGGCCTGTTTTCGTCCGGAATCGAACTAACTTCAATGATTACAGGCAATTGAGCTGAAATACCTGCCAAGATACAACTACCCCGCGGTAGAATAGGCAAAGAGTCGAATGAAACCTTATCTAAATAAGAAATTGTCTTCTCTACAGCTTCAATATCTTTATTGTTTATAAGCCGGTGAAGCATATAATTATGTAGCTGTGAAATAATTGTACCGGAAATATCAGATGGTCGCTGGCTGGCTATGGTGAGAAATACTCCAAATTTGCGACCTTCTTTTATAATCTCCTCGAACGTTTCTAACCGATAATCTTTCCAGCTTTCGCTCTCACGTTCAGAATTGTAGGAAAGGATGTTATGAGCTTCATCTATAATTATATTTAGATATTTATCGCGGTCAATTTTTGCCTTCTTTTGTTCATATATCTGCTTACAGATAACCATAGGCAGAATTTTTCTCATCTGTATATTTACGTCTTTCAAGGAAATAATTGATAAAATAGCATTATCATCTCTTTCATCAGTGACATCGACTACTTTTTCCAAATCGCTAATACGATCCTCCATCCCGATCAGTATTTCTTTTTGGCGGTGTAGATTGGGTTCGTCCTCAAGTAATTTGTTGCAGTAGTTTATCCAGTAATTAAAGAATGTAGGTGTATTGAAATCTAATTGACAGAGCAGGTCTTCCAATACTGACGTGTTTAGCGAGTCAGTAGCTTTTAGAGAATCCATAACAGCGATTGTATAGCTTACCTCGGCCCGAGAAATCCCCTTTTTCGAAATTAACATTTGTAGACCTCTAACCAACAGTGAACTTAACTCCCCATCAATATCCGTTATGATGATTTTACGTTGTAAAATATCTAACCGTTGTCTCAATAATAGCCGGACATTGACTATTGAATGCAAAGTTAGAGGAATATGGTAGAATACATCACAGTCAATTTTACCACAGTCTTCTAAAAGAGATTCAAGCTGTCCTAGAATTTTTAGATATCGTTGCCTAATATTTTGAGTTGTTTTGTTTTCACCACGATATCTAGCCGATTCAATCAAAAAGTCATATATCTTATCACTAGCGATCACCAATTGCACCAGTGCAGTTTTGGCCTGTTTTTGAGAAAAACCAAGTCTTTCGACAAAGTATGGTCTAAACATACTAATACCAGTTTCTAATCTATTTTCTACATCAGATTGGTTAGTCTTTTCTTCTAAATTTTCTATTAACCGTTTTGGGGTTAGATGATGCTCCAACGTGTATACCCACTCCATAGATTTGCTGTCCATAACATTCAATTATCAGGTGTGCAACCATGAATCTGTAAAATTGAGTAATACGGGAGTACTACAGCTAGTTGCCTATAGCGTATTTTACTACGCATTGATAGCGTAATGTATTAATAGGTTAAACATTACGATCATCATAGTCGTTCATTTTCTTCACGAGTTGAGACCGAGAATTAACGAGTGTTTTGTTGAAAATATTCTGTACATGCTTGCTGACCGTACGATCAGAAATAAAAAGTTTGTCTGCTATTTCCTTGTAACTCAACCTTTGGCATATCAGATGTACGATCTCTATTTCCCTGCTACTCAGTGCGAAGAACCTACTGTTACGCTCGATAGCTTCAAGATTGATTGGTACCAGCTCGAGTTCGGCGAGCAATTTTTGTTCGGCACGGCTGACGTTTAGTGTTCTATATAATAACAGCGCACTAATGGCAATAAACCCTGCATTGGTAAACAAGGTTTCTATTAGTTGTCCCCATTGAAAGTAAACCACCGGTGCAAAAAAGGCCCAGGGTATAATAGCGAAATATGCTGCCACTTCTTCAATGTAACGATTTCTATTCTTATTCTCACGATATGTGTACCAGATAGCCTTTCCAGTTGAAATCAATAGAATGAAGGAATAGCATGTTGGTATTATGTATCCGTACCTATGGGTAAAAGTCAAATCACCGTGACTGGAGTATCCAAAAACGAAAAATGCAAGATAGGGCAGCACTATGAATAACGGCACCCCGTAGATCGCGAGAAACCGTAGTTTTTTCAATCCAAATGCTCGGTAGAAATAGAATGGGAAGTAGGATACAATGGCAAAGCCAATTCCGTTAACAATAATATGTTGCACATGGATAGGAATAGGATATGTTTCATCAGGGAAAAGCCCGTTGGCGATATTGAAAATTAATAGGAGAACCAACAGAACAAGACACCACAATCTGGTATGTTCTCGTAACCGATTCAGGTATAATACGCTCTGTGCGCCAATAGCGACGAGTTCAATCACAATTGCCAATAGTGTGACAGGATGCATTTGTGTACAGCTTATCTGCATATCAAAAAGTATTTATTTTAAACGTATGACCTAAATAAGCACTGGCTTTACTGATGCTCACAGAGGTACTGGTATACTCGATATGCAAAACAGAAAAGCCCGCACTTAAGGCAGGCCTGCACATGTTTCCATTTATGTTTTTAAAGACGAACCGTTTTTATCAAACGGGAACGTGTGCATTAGTTTTAATATATTTAATTTTCAACGGATTGGAAGTGATCGCCTTCCTTGGGCTTTCAACATCCATTCATAGCAAGTTATTTCCAGTTTAACTAAGAATGTCGGAAACAGCTTGCTAAATTTTCTTTAATCTAAAATATTCGCTTATCCTTCAATATGAGACATTACAAGCATTTATAGTTGATATGATAAACCATCGAATCGATTGATTCAGCCGAATTCACCTCCTTCAGTTTACTTATATTGTTTTTGTCATCTGCTTCGTATGACAGCTCATATGTACCAATAGTCTTAATACGATTTTTTGGAAACTTACCAAAGTATCCGCCGGATGTTAGAACGGCCATTCCGACCGGATTAAATATTGGTGTAGGTGTTCTGTGTAATGAACTAATATGATAAATCGGGGTGGTGCTGTGGATTGGAAGATTAGAGAAATCCGTATTTGTATAATAGGTAAGCTTTATATCCTCATCATTCCCATTGAGTCCATCATGGATATTGACCAAGTTTCCGTCTTCATATGAAAACAAAACTTCTCTGTCTTCTTCTTTTATGCGAGACAAGTATCCTTTTTCATCATATACAAAATCCAATACTAGATAATCTTTGGCTTCGGTCTCCCAAGGCGCCATCCATACACGCCTAAGGTGAGTAATAAGACCGTTTTCATTTAATGAGTAGTAGTCGGTTACAGTGTTGGGAGCTTCTCCTGCATATTTCAGAATCACGCTGTCATCATAATATTCGAAAGAAATCTGATTGTTTCCCACTGGAGCCAATATAACGCGTCCTTGCGCATCATAACCGAACGGTGTTTGCGCTGGATTTCCAGATCGATCTCCCATATACCAATTGCTCGTGTAAAAATTCACACGGCACGGCAACTCGGGCTCCGATTCTAATAACGGGCTGTCGTCCGAACAGCTTGTAAACAGAAATGCTATCCCTAGAACGGTAAATATAAATGGTTTGATATTAAGCAACATCGTTGTATAATTATTTTAGCGTAAAAAATTTAGTGGAAAAATTATCTGATACTGCCTTCATCTCATCTTGTTGCTGCGCTCCGACAACAGGTGTCTGCCAAGTGTCGAAGGAACCGAGAAGGCTAAGTACATCACCTTTAAACTCAATTCTTGATGGTATTGCCCGGGCAAGATTAACGGGAGCTTTAAAATCGAGCTTCACTGTTCGATAACTATCGTTCAGTCCTGTTTCAATCTTAACGATCTTAGTTGTACCGCCCTCTGCCATACCTTTTAGTGAACTGAAGATATAGCTTGTGTGCCACATCCACGAGATATTTGTCATAGCTGTCATAGCGGACAGTTCACCTGAGGTTATACTGAGGTTGTCGTTAAGTTCACTATCGACACCGATACCGAACTCGATTGCGGTGTAGGTTTCAATAGGCAGGTTTTGTAAGTCTATCTGCTCCCGCTTTCTGGCAGGATAGGTATAAGCTCCATCCTGAATAGCAATGTCCTTAGTTTCCTCGATCAGGTAATAAGAGTTTGGGATTTCGATCCATTCACCATTCTGTTTTTGTAATCGAATATTGCTTACCCAATATCTAAAACTATTAAATGTATAGGTCTTGCCATCAATGTCGAAAGCCTTATCAAGCGCAAAATCCTCGTTGCCTAACACATTGTCAAATTCGATGGAAAGATTTCCACCTACTACTTCCACAAGTTCTGTGTCCTTAGAACAAGATGCCATCATTGTCAATAATGCGATAGAAAAAAAACTCTTTTTGATCATTTGTTTATTGTATTGTGTATAATTAATTTTATTTGGATGTACGATATAGATGTTCCACCTGCTCCCAGTTTACAATCTCCCACCATTTATCGACATAGTCGGCCCGCTTATTCTGATAGTTCAGATAATAAGCATGTTCCCACACATCGAGTCCCAAGATCGGAGTACCTTTGAATGACGACACATCCATTAAAGGATTGTCCTGATTGGGTGTCGAACCAATTTTTAATTGATTGCCGTCTTTTACCAGCCATGCCCATCCCGAGCCAAACTGGCCTAATGCGGCTTTAGAAAATTGTTCTTTAAACGAGTCGAAAGATCCAAAACTGCTTCTAATCGCTTGGTCAAGCTGTCCTGTTGGTACATTGTTGTCTGTTGGTTTACGGAGAATAGACCAGAACAGTTCGTGGTTAAATGCTCCTCCCGCATTATTGCGGAGCTTCGTAGAATAGTTGGATATACGGGAAAACAAATCCTTTACATGAGCTGCCGATACGTTTTCCGAAATAATGGCTTCGTTCGCACTGGTGATATATGTCCCGTAGTGACGCACATAGTGTATTTCCATAGTAGCCGTGTCGATGACAGGCTCCAGTTCATTATAGGAATAGTTCAGGCTTGCCTTCTCAAATTTGAATTTGCTAGTTACCTTCGATTCTAGCGTACTACCTGCAAATGTCTTATTGGTTAACAATAAACCGGTAGCCAGTGTTAAACTACCTCTAACAAAGTCTCTTCTATTTGTTGTTTTCATGATAAATGGATTTTAGTTTCTAATTCGTTCTTGCATCTTCCTGTCTTAAATATTCCAGTATAGACTTTGCTTCCTGTTCATTTAGGCCAACACTGACCATCGTACTTTCGAAGTCGTCTTTTATGGCAAGTGCATCCGGATCCTTATCAAACATTTCCTGTGTATTTAATAGCAGATTCAGTATCCATTCCGGTGTTCTTTTCTTCGTTACACCTTTCAAAGCTGGGCCAAGCTTGTTTTCGCTGTATTCATGACACATCGTACACTTCACGATGAAAAGTTTATTTCCTTCATCTGCAACAGTCTGGTCAAATTCAGGTTGTGTAAATGACGTTATAGGTCCGATCCCTTTGTTGCCTTCTTTAAGGTAATCGTGGACGAACATTTCTTTCGGTTGGTCTGCTTTAGTCTGCGGTGGAGCTGCTGAACTGTTTGTCTTCGGACTGTTGTTGCATGCAATAGCTGTAGCGAGAAGACCAACGGCTAATATTATATTTAATTTTTTCATATATCGATTTATTTTACTGGTGAAATCAAAAGGAGAATGATACATGGGTCATAAAACGATTTTCAGCCTTTATACGTCCATCTGCGAGCTTTTGGTTGATCGGAGTCTGAAAATTTCCGCCAATAGAGATTGCCCCGACATTGATCTCAACACCTGCAATTCCCATCGTGGAATGTCCACCAGACTGGGTAACGTCAAAGCGGTTATAAAGCACATCTTTTGGCTGTGTTTCATATAGCACACCTGCATTAGGAGAAATACGTACTTTGTTCTTTATATTGAACTTATAGTATCCCAGTGCATTAATCGTTAATTTGTTGGCATAACGATAATCATGCTTGTTTTCTGTATTGATCTTATACGTTGCATTAACGTTGAGCCCGGCATCCATCAAACGAATGTCGTAAGCTGCATTGATCATAAAGTCTGTACTCGCCGTTCCTAATTGGAAGTTATTCGGAGCACCCATCTCTGCACTGGACTGTTCGCTGGTATCATATTTACCGGTAGGCGCCTTGATTCCTGCCCCCACCCATAACGACTGCATCAGAAGTTTGTTCGTTCCTGTCGTACGGACATCATCCAGAAGTTTGTAATGCCCCATAACAACAATATCACCAAGCCCGTTCTTCTTTCCGGTTTCCAAGCTGTTGTTACCAATGGTCCGCTCATTAAAACTATACGGAATTATCGCCATTACCCTCCAACGTTCTCCGAAATTCCATGCGCCCCAAAGCTCCATCGTACGATAGGTTTCATTCGTTGAATTCGGTGTACGGATACCGTTAGGGCCGAGGTGGGTCTGTAGTCTATTCTGTTGGTATCGTAAACCGACAAAACGTTTGTTGAAGTTCGGTAAGATGCCCAAGTAGTAGCTTCCGACTCCACAGCCGCAGACATCACAGGCTACTGACATGGGTATGTTTGCAAAAAGTGCGACAACGGAAAAAATCGATAGTATTATTCTCTTTCTCATATTCTAATAGCTAATTGACTATAAAATCAGACCCGAATGGTTCTGAAAGTAATTTGTTCGACAAAAAGGCAGGGTCTTCCAGTGTTTTCAGAAAGGCCATTAAATCTGTTTTTTCATCCTCGGTCATGGCAATGCCCAATGTGCCGTTAGATTGACGGAACAGTGGATCCAATGTCGGTGAATCTACCATATCATGGCGATAATGGTCGAGCATACGACTAACGGTCAGATAGCGTCCGTCGTGTGTATAAGGTGCGGTAAAGGAAAGGTTCCTTAAAGAGGGTACCTTGAATTTGTATTCGTCCTTTACGTTACCCGTTACGATAGCTCTTCCTTTGTCATTACTTCTATTGGGACGTATACCATTGTTACGATAACTAAGATCCGTGAACAAGGGTTCTTTGTGGCAGTTCGTACAGTTATTCTGGAAAAACAGATAACCCCGTTTTTCCGATTCTGAAAAAGAAGCACCTTTTTCCTTACGCGTCACTTTGTCGTATTTGGAATCACTACTGGTAGCCATGAGCATAAATTGCGACAAGGCCCTAAAAAACAACACATCTGTAATCTCCTCCGTACCGAAAGCTTTCTTGAACAGCGTAGGATATTCCGGACGTGCCCTTAATTTGAGCAGGATGTTGGGTACCGTCTCGTCCATCTCCACCTCACTATGGATAGCATTTACCCCTGACAAGTCGAGATCAAATACACCGCCATCCCAAAAGAACTCATTGTGCCAGGCCAAGTTCATAATCGGCATGGGATTACGTGTCCCGAGCCGGTCATCAATCCCGTGACTCACGTCATGACCGTGGTGTGTAAATCCAGCACCCTGTATATGACAGCTCCCACAGGCGATTGTATTGTTTCGCGAAAGCCTTGGTTCATAAAACAACTTTTTCCCTAACTCAAAACCATCCTTTGTCACCGGATTTCTGGAAAGGTCATAGGCAGGCTTCGGAAAATTGGAAGGCTGTACAAATCCAAAGAATATCTCTTCGTCCTCCAAAATGTCATTTCCTTTTTTGCAGGCCCATATCAGGGCAAGAATCGTGGTAATAACTATTATTTTCTTCATCTCTTCCTTGTTTTATTAATTCGAGGAAAGCTCCTCTTCACTTCGCACATAGTTCTCGGTATGGTCATGCGTAAACAGGGATTCAAAATTACCCGCGATATTCCCACTATCCTCTTTATTGAACATAACGTTAGGTTTATCCGCTATACTCAACTTATACGGGCCATTAAAGATCTGCATCAGGTCAACCATCAAATGGACATTGCTCCTTAAATCTGTTCTCACGTGCGCCAGATGGTCCCCACTGGTTTTGGTCAGGTCAACGGTAATGACTTTGATATTGTTCATTGCTTCCGGATCGTCAAAAGGATAACCGAAACCTCCGATATGATATTTGAATTGTTTATTACCAGTAGGGTCACCTTGCTGATCATCTGTTACCACGTCACTGTTCCCTTCCAGTTTGAAGAAGATATAACCCTGGCTCCATGTCCAGAACATACCCGCATGGCCTTCTCCCGGATTGAAGGAAAGCACCCCTGTTCTTCGTTCCATAGGCATCATGTTTCTTTCCTGATCGACGCCGATCATAAACTCAACTTTCGTATAATCTCCTTCCGGCACTTTAACCTTTGTAAAGCGGGTCGTTCGATCTGATCCATCTACCATAAAATAACTATCGTCCTGCGGAACGGTATAACTACTTCCATCGGCTTTGTAAAGCTTGATATTGCTGATGTAGTACATCAGGATACGTATACTGAATTGCTCGCCCTTTGCATTTCGGTACAGATAGTTAGGGTCGATATATAATCGGTCTTCCCCAACGATATGGTCAAACTCAATAGAGAAATCGCCCATTTTAGTTTCGTCAATAATATCGTCATCCTTTTTACAGGCCGATAGGAGAAAGCAAAACGCTATAAGTGCGGTCGCCATATTCTTCCAGTTTCTTTTTATCATTTTATATTTCATATGTATATAATTATTCGTCTTTGGTATGTGTTTTATTGGCACTCATGAATGCTTCGCATTTTGTCTTTTAACGGCCATATGGAATATCCACACTATATTCATTCGTGTTTGTGCAGCTTGTGCTACATGGATATTTCATATCAATTATTTAAAAGGACTTGAAAATTCCCTGTTTTTTAAAAATGTCTCATCGGTCAACGCATTCAGAAAAGACTTAATGTCCTCGACTTCTTTGTCTGTCATGGGTATGCCGACCCGGTCATTGTTCTGGTATAATACCGAAGCGGTAACAGGGGTATCTTTAATATCGAAACGGTAATGATTTAGTACCTCATCTATCGTCTTGAATCTGCCGTCATGCATATAAGGTGGACTTACCATCACATTGCGCAGCGTGGGTGTTTTGAAAGCACCCAAATCCAGTGGATTGTAGGTAATACGGTATCTGCCCCAATAAATTCCCTCATGCGATCCGTCCGAGAAATCATCGTCTATCCCATTATTGTGGAAATCATTATCCGTAAATAATTCCCCTGCGTGGCAAGAGCCACACTTTTGGCGAACCAGATTCAGTCCGCGAAGCTGGTCGGCGGATAGCGCGTCCGGCTGCTCTTCTCGACGGTAAAAGTCGTATGGAGCATCTGCCGAGATCAACATCCGCTGGAATTGCGATAGCGCCATAGCCGTTCGATGCTCGCTTGGCAGTTCCCCAAATGCTTTCTGAAATAACTCCACATAAGTAGCATCCGCACGCAAGCGTTCCACCAGCACAGGCAGGTACATGCCCATCTCGTCAGCATGTGTCAGCGGGCCAAATGCCTGTGATTCCAGATTGGTCGACCCACCGTCCCAAAAGAAACCCTTGTCAGTCCATGCGAGATTGATCAATGTGGGGGAGTGCCGCTCCAAAGGCTTACCTGATACACCGGCTGTGGTGAGTGCCACTCCATCGGAAAAGCCTTTGCTTTGGTGGTGACAACTTGCACAGGAAACCTGCTTGTTGGCGGACAGAATCGGGTCGTAGAAAAGTCGCCGGCCCAATTCAACTCCCGTCTCGGTCAGCGGATTTGAGGGCAGACCCGTTTTGGGATCGATAGCGGACTCGACCGCTTTGGGAAAAAATGCAGGCTGACGAAAAGCAAAAGGAATCTCCTCCTCGCCGGTAATGGGTAGGTCATCATCCTTTGAACAGGATAATACGCCGAACAACCCGACCAAAAGGACGAAGACTCCAATGAAATATTTATTTCTTAGCTTTATAGACATTAATTTGCTTCCACAGAAACCGAACCTGCTTCTTTGAATGTTAGCGATTTACTTAAGAAAGCATTGCGAAAAGCTTTCATCAGTTCTTTTTTGCTTTGGCTGATGCTGTTGTTGGTCCAAGGCTGATCGGTAGCTGATAGCAATTCTTTGACATCCACGTCCAAAGTGATTTTTGCCGAGTTTTGAGCATCAATTTTTAGCGGTGTAGCCAGTTCTATAGTTTTTTCAGCGCCATCAAACAGTTCGTTGGAACCTGTTTCCCACGACAGTGCCTTCGAAGTTGGTGTCCCGGCTGCCCAATGCATGGTACCGGCCAAGGTCAAGAATTTGTAACTCGTGAACCACATCCAGCCATCACTGACACCCATTCCGTTCAGCGAACCTAGTTCACCTGCGGTCAGGGTGATATTATCATTGTATTTTTGATCTACACCAATAGAAAATTTAATGGCCTTATATTCACCAAAAGGAATGTCTTTGACCGTTACGTCTTCGCGCTTGGTTGCTGGATACCTCTCTCCATTGACCAAATGCGGTACAGCTATCTCATTGGTTTCCTCCACCAGATAATAGGAATCAGGTAGGGCATGTTCATTATTATCTTTATCAATCAGTTTGACATTGCTTACCCAGTAACGGAGACGATTAAATTCAAATTCCAGATCATAAGTTCCACTGGAATTAACCAGTTTGTAGGGGTATTTCTTATTCAGTTCAAAATCAAACTCGCCATACTGGGCATCAAACGTCAGCGACAAATCTCCAGCCTGATCGGCATAAACAATTTTTTCGACTTCTTTTATTTCAGTCTTTTCACAAGATGTGAACACCAACGCAGCGATGGCTGCAAAAAATAGATTTTGCTTCTTCATTTCTCTAATTATTATACTAATTGGTTTGTATTTTATCTGACCTCAACAGGAAATACCAACTCCTCCTGTGATACTTTTTCTCCACCTTTTAATAGATTCACTTTAATCTTCCAATGACCTTTCATCGTAAAATTGACCATTCCGCTATAACGTCCATTACCTTTACTTGTAGCGGCTTCATTATTCGGAGATCCATGGCCCATATCCGGCATAAAAGGTTCTATCTCGACCGTGTAGCCGTCCAATACCGGGAAGAGGTTATGATCCATTTTGTGAAGCGTGAAGTCAATAGGTTGGCTAGCGGTCTTTACCTCCGCGGGTAATAATAGACTAACGAACACCTGGCTATCATCTTTGGTGCCTACGGGGATCGTGCGCGCAGGCTTCGCCTCTGATACAGGTAAGAGAAAAGACAAGCTATCTTTTTTGTTAAGGACGGCATGCAACATCCATCCTTCACCCATATCATCCATGTTGGCCATGATAAAGACAACTTCGGCCTTAAATAATCCGTTTCCCAAATCGATTAAAGGGTAATAGGGCCCTCCATGAGACATCATGCCCATGTCCATGATTACATCATAATCAAGATGTGCATTTGTAACTGGACTTCCTTCGAGGTCTGTGACCTGAATATAGATTGTTTCGTTTTTACTTGTCAGACTGTCCTGTGCAAATACACTCACCTTATTGTCGGTTAACGTAGTATCTGCAATTTTGGTTAATGTGCTTATATCAAACGTATTACCAGCTGTGTCAGCAGGATTCTTTTGTTGGGTCTGTGTATTGTTTCCGCACCCGGTTAAACTGTATACCAAAGCCATAGACGCAATGCCCAAAAGCATGGATACTTTTCCAAAGTAAACTGATTTCATCTGTTTATTTCCTTTTTAATGGAAGATGAGAGCTCGATGTAAATAATCATTGCCCTGTGATCAATATTATTTACATCTCGGTTTCATTCTCGATTTTATTCAATGCCAAAATAGCTGTGTTGACAGCCATAAGGATAAATATACCTTTGGCCAACACAGCACTACTAAATTTATAGGGGTAAATTAGACTTGGAATCGAGGGGGACGGAAGTTATTCTTAAAATGGATAAAGCTGTAGTAGGCGCTGTAATACGTAATATATTTATGTTCTGCACGAATCAATATTTGCTCCGGGATAGTCAACTGATCTTGAATCAGGCAAATGAAGTTTTCGTATTTTACATTTTGGGGGAGGCTTTTATCAGAAGATTTCTCATCGAGTGCCTTGAGCTTTTTCATGAGCACACATTGACCATTACAATGCATCTCAGGCCGGGCTCTATTTTCACAAAGGTTTGCTGCAATAAATGATCGGTTACTTTCAAACCACACAAACACCCCCATGCTTCCCAGACATTGGAAAGCAAGTACAATAAGGAGTAAGAAAGATACGATCTTTTTCAATTTGGTTTAAACGTTTACAGTTGTTTCAATAATTTTCGGATATCTTCTATTGCCTTTCTTGCTTCCTCTTCATTCGTGCCGTCGTAAACACCCCTTACATGCCCATTGGTATCTACCAGTGTAAATGCGCCGCTATGGTCAAATCCTCCTGGGACATCGGGGTTTTCCTCTGCATAAGAAAAATAACCTTCTTTACCTGCAATCGTATAAACAGCATCCTGAGGTCCGTTTAAGAATCTCCAATTTAATGGAGCTCCAAGTTTTTTGGCATAATCGCCTAGCACAGCTGGCGTATCATGTTTGTCATCAATGGTATGGGATAAGATAACGAACCGCTTTTCATTCTCAAATTCCTTTGCGATTATCAGCATATTTTTGGCAAGCAATGGGCATATCGTGGGACAACGTGTAAAGAAAAAATCTGCGAGATATATCTTGTCCGCTACATCCTCATTAGAAATCCAGACACTATCTTGGTCCACAAAACGGAATTCAGGTATAGTGTGGTATATCGTGTCGTTAACTGTTTTTCCATCTTTTTCCACCAATACAGTTTCCTTCTCACCCATAATAGGAAGATTGTCTTTGTCTTGGTTAATGCAAGAATGAAAGACAGAAATACTAAAAAGCAAAAGAGATGCTTTAAGAAATTTGAAAGACTGCATATATTTTTTCCTTATATCAGATTATACCAATAATTGCACACAAAGTTACCACTCTATATATTCACGAGCATAAACATAAGCGTGCCATTGATTTAGGTTTTCGTACATAAGTTGCGTTAACGAATCTATTAGGAAGATACAGTTGTATTCATAATCGTTTTAAAGAGAATTTATATTTTATAGTGAGAAAGATTGAAATCGACATAAGCACTGGAGCAAAAATTAGCAGAGCCAATTTTATACCCTTCAGATACATACTCACCGGAAAAATATTAGTTAAAAACAATACTTCGATAAGAATAACTACTAATACCAGTATAGTGTTCTTTAATTTTAAGTTTTTTAAAAACAGATTTCTTTTAATTTTTTCAGAACTGACTAGATCATAGCATATTTCTATTCTATCAAATATTAAGTACTCCTTTCGAATAAACCTATATGTTTCCCAAATTATGATGATTGTTCCTATAGATAGGCCATGCTTTAATCCATTTGAAAAATCTGAATAGTTTTGGATAAAATACACATATACTAAAAATAAAAAAACAACAAAAGAGCATGTTCCTAACAGGAAGAATGACAAAAATCGATAAAATTGCACCACTTTCTCTGACATAAATTTAATAATTGAAAGATGTATCAACTCTCGCTCTTTAAACTCGTAACAAAACTAAATTTATTGGCTTTTTGGTTTCGAAGTGTTTCTATAACTTTATCTACTGAGGGGAATTTTGTGTTACCATCTGCCTTGATCAATATTTTTAACTGTTCTTCATGCAATTTGTAGTTTACTTTGCGAACAGTCGAAATCCAGTGAAAAAGTTCATTAGAGATATTTACAGTTGTATCCACTGCAATGCCGAAATGATTCGCCTTATCCATTTGTTGATCTGGAGATAATGCAAGGAATTGTTTGAGTTGGCGCATCGGCACACCTAGGCTTTCCATCGCCATAAACTTCTCTTTCTCTTCAGAATTCAGTGTGAGGTTATATTTTTCAGCCATTATATCTAAGGCCTGTTCTTTCACATCTCTTTCTGCAAATGATAGAAGGCATTTACCATCTTCCGCTATTGTTATCATAGCATAGTTAATATCAGGCATTTTTTCTGTCGTAACAGAATTTGGTAAATCCACGGGAATAGGTTCTGGCGCTTTAAATACCGCCGTCATCACAAAAAAATTCAGGAGTAGAAACGTCACATCGGACATTGCTGTCATGTCTACACTTGGTGCAGTTCTTTTAATTTTAATTCTTGGCATAGTCTTGTATATTAACAAGACAAAAGTCAACAATGTTGACTAATAATAGTCAACATTGTTGACTTATATTTATTATTATGACTGAGATGTGACAATAATAAATTGCGCGGCTATTTTTTTCTTAATGCAGAAAGTACGTTTAAGCTTTCTATTATTGCCTCCTCATCTATTTTTTTTGAATTTTCTAATAAATATTTACTAAACCGCAGATGCGATTCGTAGATAATTTTCCGCCCGTATTCCGTCAAAGAAATTTTCGAATAGCGTTTATCTGAAGACATTGGTTGAATTGTTATAATGTCTTTCTCGACCATCTTTGAAATAATACGACTCATAGCCTGTTTAGAAATTTGCGCTTGTTGGGCTAGAAGTTTGTTTGTGGTGCCTTCTTCATTAATATGTATCAAAATTTGCATATAAGATAGTTGAAACTTTCCAGGCCATAAATCTTTCAAATTGATTTCAGCCCATTCTTCAATATCCTTTTTTAAAGCATATATTGTTCTAATATATTCGATAGGTTGTAAAATTTTAAACAAATCCATTTTCTTAGTTTTAAGGGTGCAACAAACATAATAACATAAACAAGAACTGCCAAATGTTGTAAATCTTTCACATTTCTTACTCTACTCTACTCTATTTCTCATTTAGCGATACACAGGGTATCCAAATATAGGCAGTCCGGAATTGAAGTCGTTCTATATTACAAATCAGTGTGTGAGAGGGCTTCGTCAAACCAAGTTCTCCAATCCAAATTCAGCCAGCTTATCTACGATTGGTAAAGTTTTTAATCCCAATTCCGTCAACTGATATTCCACTTTAGGAGGAATTTGGGGATAGACTTTTTTGCTGACTAATTTATTCTCAACCAGCATATTCAATTCTTGTATCAGCATTTTTTCACTGATGCCTACAACCGATCTTTTCAGTTCGCCATATCGCACCGTATTCTCGTTGATTTGAAACAATATCATTAACGTCCATTTACCACTTAACAAAGTTAAAGATGCTCTTACCGGACATCTTTCGTCGCAAGCCGGATTTATTTTTAAGTTTTTTTTCATTGATATTCAATAATTCTAACCATTTGGTAGGTACCTAACTAGATTGTAAGTACTTGTGCAAAGGTAAGTATTAGTTTAATTTTGTACAAGTTTAAAAATAGAATAAATGAGAATTCAACAAATACGAAATGCCACGCTAATTGTCGAATATGCAGGAAAGAAAATCTTAATTGACCCAATGTTATCTAGTAAAGGAACATTGCCTGCTTTTATTCCGGCTAAAAATTGGACTTTCAAAAAGAACCCTTTAAACGATTTACCTTTTCCTAAAGAAGAAATCATCAAAGATGTAGACTTTGTGTTTGTGAGTCACCTGCATCCAGACCATTGGGATAAAGAAGCTGTTCGTATTTTGCCCAAAGGAATTAAAATATTTGTCCAGGATCATACCGATAAATTGAAAATAGAAAAATCAGGTTTTTCTAATGTAGAAGTTCTTGGTGAACATTCTTTATTTGGAGAGATAAGGCTGAGCAGAACAAAAGCCCAACACGGGAAGGGCTATATTTTGAAAATTGCAGGATGTGTTTGCGGCTTAGTACTAAAACACCCAACAGAAAAAACCCTGTACATAGCAGCCGATACCGTTTGGTACGAAGGCGTCCAGGAAGCCCTTGATAAACACCAACCAGAAATAATTGTATTAAATGGTGGCGACAACCAATTTGCTTTTGGTGGACAGGTCATTATGAATAAAAATGACATTAACGAAGTCCATAAGGCGATTCCGAATGCCACAATTGTTGTAAGTCACATGGAAGGTGTGAACCACAATACGCTTACACGAAAAGAATTAAAAGAATTTCTTTCTGAAAAAAGAATAACCGATAAAGTGAACGTTCCTGAAGATGGACAATCATACACATTTTAATAATTAATCATAAAAATAGAAAAATGAAAATTTTAGTATTTGGAGCTACAGGCTCACAACAATTCAACGTGATAGGCGAAGCAAAGAAAAAAGGTGCAGAAGTAATTGCTGCGACAAGCTCAGAAAATAGTTTTGAAAAGTTGGCACAGGCGGGAGCAACGCCGGTTTTGGCAAACTTAGCTGATGCTGATAAAATTAACGAAATTACCAACGGTGTGGATGCAATTGCCTTTATGATACCTGTATCGCTTCCCAATCCTTCTGATGGTTTTCAATATTCCAAAAATGTAATTGACGCAACAAAAGCAAATGGCGTAAAAAAAATTGTTTGGAATACAAGTGGCTGGTTAGAAACTCAAAAAATAGGTTCTCCGGTAGATGATGTGAAATTGGATGTTCTGGATTATTTAAAAAATAGCGGTGTGGATTATGTAATCATCGAACCAACTATTTATATGGAAAATATGATGGGACCATTTTGTGCCCCTTTCATCACAAATGAGAAAAAATTAGCTTATCCTACGCCAGAGGCAATGCCCATCGGTTGGATAGCTTCCAGAGATGTGAGTGCTTTTGTGGTTGAAGCTATTTATAATGAAAATTTAAAAGCAGATAGTTTTAAGATCAGCGGGTTAGAAAATTTAAAAGGCAATGATTTGGCTACAGCGTTTTCTAAAGGTACAGGCGAAGAAATCGTTTATTATCCGCAGAAGCCGAAAGAATTTGGCGATATATTAAAACCAATGGTGGGTGAAGCAGGAGCAAACAGCGTTGCAGCTTATTACGAAGTGCTTCAAAACGCATCGGAATATCCTTCAAAATTCAATCCTCACATGAACGAAATACTGGAAAAGCTTCCTGTAAAAATGACTTCTGTAGCGGAATGGGCCAAAGAGAATAGAAATTATTTTATTAAATAATTTACAATATATGGGAGCGAAAGACGTTGTAGCAGCATATTTTGAAGCATTGTCAAAAGGTGAAATGGAAAAAGCATTTTCATCATTTACTCCGGACACCAAGTGGTGCCAGCCGGGAGACAATCAGTTTGCCGGATTGAAGAATAATCTCAGTGAAATTATCCAAATGTTTCAAGGTATAATGAGCCATACATCTGGAAATATGCAGGTTAGACCTAACGGACCGATGTTGGAAAGTGGAAATCTGATAGCAGTTCCGGTATGGTTTACCGCTAAAACAGAAACTAAAATTATGGATCTGGGCGGTCTTGATCTTTTCGAAGTAAAAGATGGAAAAATCATTCAGGTTTGGACATTCTCAGATGACCAGTCAGTAGATGATGAATTTTTCGGAAAATAAAAAAAGTATTAATAATTAGAAATTTTAAAACCAAATATTATGACAGCAATAGAAGTAGTAACGGCTTATTCAGTAGCCCTTTCGCAAGGAGACATTCCTACCGCCTTTTCACATTTTAGTCCAGACGCCAAATGGCACCAACCGGGAAACCATCAGTTTGCTGGAACCAAAACAGGTCTGGATGCTATTGGCAAAATGCTTGGCGATATGATGGCAGCCACACAAGGTTCATTGGTGATAGAACCTACAAGCGCCTTAATGGCTAACGGGAATTTAGTTTCATTTCCAACACGTTTTAGCGGTAAAATTGGAGAAAGAACAGTGGATATGAATGGTGTGGATCTGTTTGAAGTGGTGGATGAAAAAATTGTACAGGTTTGGTTGTTTTCTGAAGACCAATCTGCTGAAGACGAGTTTTGGGGAAAGTAAATCCTTTTAAAATTTGAAAATGGACGGTTGGTTTTAAAGCTTTACCGTCCTTTTTTTATCTATGAACGGAACGAGCCATTAGAGGCAAATAAAGTATTTTTGTATATCTCAATCGAAATAATATTAGTATCTATTTATGGAAATTTTAAAATCATTTGGAAGCAAGAAAATCGGTTATTTAGATTTTGACACCACTAGTCCGGCGGATGGTTTTTCGCTGCCATGCCGAAAATCGAACGACTGCTACATCGTTCTTTACGCACAAGCGGGAAGTTCCGTAATTACTGATTTTGTTGAGTATAAAAAAGAACAGGATACTTTATTTTTCTTTAGTGTGGGACAACATTTCCAAATTGAGGATAATAGTAAAGGGGCACTGATTTATTTCAATCCCGAGTTTTATTGCATTGCCTTCCACGACAAAGAGCTGACTTGTGACGGAATTCTGTTCAACAATGTTTTTGAAACACCGTACATTACATTAACTGATAACGAAAATAGATCGTTCAGCAGGATTGCTGACGAGATAAAGGAGGAATTGAATAAAGATGATTACTGGACAGAAGAAATGACAAGAACAAAATTGAAGGAGTTGATCATCACAGCAAGTAGAGCGTGGCTTGCTAGGTCGCCTGAACAAAAAGGATTGGGAACAATAGAGGATGCGGTAACGCGAAAATTCAGCCATTTGGTTGAAGAAAATTACTATCGATATCATGGTGTTTCACAATATGCGGAACTACTTTATATCAGTCCCAAAACTTTATACAGAAAAATTGTAGATGAAAAAGGAATATCGCCTAATACCATTATCAAAAACAGGATTATACTTCAGGCAAAGAAATTGCTTGTCAATACCGACCTCACTATAAAGGAAATTGCTGCCCAGCTCGGATATGAAGACCAATCTTATTTTGTGCGTTTTTTTAGAATACAAACTGGAAAATCTCCAATTGAATTTAGAAAAACAGCAAACGAAAATTAGAGAGAGGAAAATAGAACTCTGAGATAAACATAGACTACCAAGAGCCGGGTAGTGAGCTCTTAAAAAACTCCAAAAAAATTCGATAGTTGTTTTCAAAGCTTGCCAAACTAATAAAATTGTGCGTACTTCGTATTTCATACTAATTAGTATCTTTTATGACAAAAGCATCCACAACACGGCATACAATTCTTCAAAAAGCCTTTGAATTGATTTATACCAAAGGCTATCAAACGACAAGTATTGATGAAATTATTGCAACTACACAAGTTACAAAAGGTGCATTTTACTATCAT
The DNA here is from genome assembly GCF_004421025.1 of Sphingobacterium psychroaquaticum. Lineage (NCBI taxonomy): Bacteria > Pseudomonadati > Bacteroidota > Sphingobacteriia > Sphingobacteriales > Sphingobacteriaceae > Sphingobacterium > Sphingobacterium psychroaquaticum. Next base: position 2,756,055 of record NZ_CP038029.1, read on the forward strand.
TTCAAGACCAAAGATGAAATGGGTTTGGCAATAATTAATGAAATTTTGAAACCGACAATGAAAAATGATTTCATTAAACCATTGCAAAATGCTAAAAATCCAATCAAGGAAATTTACGATATGACGAAAGCATTACTTCTTGAAAATCCGTTTCTAAAGCTAGAGTATGGTTGTCCGGCAGGAAATTTAACACAGGAAATGACTCCCTGGAATATTGAATTTGGAAAAGCTCTGGCTGAACTTACTTTAGAATGGCAACAAACAATAGAAAATAGTATAAAAATCGCCAAAGAAAATGGAACGGTAAGAGATAGTGTAAATCCGCAGCAGGTAGCCTATTTTATTATGTCGGGATATTGGGGAATCAGAAATTTTGGTAAGGTTTATAATAATACTGACTGTTACCATTCGTACCTAAAAGAGCTAAAAATTTATCTAAATAGCTTAGGATAAAATATTTTACATAAAAACATACTACTTAGTATGTTTTTAATATCTTTGCATCGTTAAATAAAATTTACGATGTTTCAAACACTTACCTTTTACCATTCCATCATGCGTTGGCTTGTTTTAGCAAGTATAGTTTACGCAATTTATCGGGCATACAGAGGTTATTCTTCGAACGCCCAATTTTCCAAAACAGATAATGCCGTCCGGCATTGGACAGCTACAATAGCACACATTCAGCTTCTAATTGGGATTATATTGTACACCCAAAGTCCGATAATCAAATACTTTTGGCAAAACTTCAATGAAGCCATCCAAAATTTAGACCTTGTTTTTTTTGGCTTACTTCACCTGATTTTAATGCTAACCGCAATCATTTTAATTACCATTGGTTCTGCATTATCAAAAAGAAAAACAACTGACAACGATAAATTCAAAACAATGTTTGTTTGGTTTTCGGTTTCCCTCATCATCATTTTCATCGCCATTCCGTGGCCATTTTCACCCTTAGCAAACAGACCTTATTTTAGATAGTATGATACATTTATTCAAAACAAAAATCGGAAGATTACGCATTATTGGTTTTCTTGAAGGAGTTTCCTTACTGGTGCTCATTTTTATTGCGTCACCGATGAAACATTATTTTGACAATCCAGCTTTTGCAAAGATTCTTGGACCAATTCACGGAGCTATATTTTTACTATTCCTCTTCAATACTTTAGGTGTAGCTGTAGAGCAGAATTGGAAATTTAAAACCACGACCTGGAAAATTATTTTGGCTTGTTTTATTCCATTCGGAACGTTTTACATTGACCATAAAATTTTAAGCAAACTATGAAAACGATATACATTATTTTGGGTGCAATTCTTTTAATCTATATTTCTTACCGCACCTATCGCTTTGCGAAACTTGACAACGGACTTTCCGAAAAGATAGAAAATGGAGCAATAATTTTAGATGTTCGAACCGAATACGAGTATAAAACAGGTCATATTGATGGTTCGATAAATATCCCACTAGGAACAATTCGGGAAAGATACATTGAACTTGACACCAATAAAACCTACATCACTACTTGTTCTCATGGTTTGAGAAGTGTCAAAGTTGAAACGATTTTAAAGGAAAAGGGATATAAAAATGTTTTTAATGGCGGGGCTTGGTCTGATCTTGAAAAAATTGTAATCGAACAAAAAAACAAAAAATGATTTCGGTATTTAAAACAAATGTGACAAACAGGAAAGAAATGGAAACACTTAAACCACTTCTTGACGCACATCTCGAAATTGCAAAATGGAATTTTGACCTTGAAGACTGCGACAATATTTTGCGCATAGATAGTATAAACGAAATCACTGAATGTACTGTTAAAATTTTGATAGACAATGGTTTCGAATGCGAGGAGCTTGAAGGTTCACCGATAAGAATAACAGCCAATAACAACAAGCCAAGATTAAATGTTGGGTAAAATGTCCTATACAATGAGTTCTATATCCATTGTGTGAAATTTTAAGAGCCGGTAACTTTGTACTATAAAATTTTAGTAAAATTAAGTTTATGGAAACAAAGATTAAAGCCGTCTGGCAAGGAAGTTTTAAAGAAGGAAAAGGACAGTTTGATGTAACTGATTCTGCAATAAATAATACAACTTTCAAACCTTCATTTGCTAAAGACAATGAAAGTTTTACAAATCCGGAACAATTACTGGCTTCCGCTCACGCTGCCTGTTATACAATGACGTTGAGTTACATTCTGTCAGAAAACGGATTTTCTGCTGATAATGAAATTGAAACAACCGTTTCATTAGCGCTGAACAACAATGTAATTACAAAATCAATTTTGACCGTACAAGCTAAGATCGCTGATATAACAGAGGAACAGTTCCAAAATTTTGCCTTGAAAGCCAAAGAAATGTGTCCTGTGGGTAATGCCCTTAATGTTGAAATTAGTTTAGAAGCTACTTTGGTATCATAAAAACAGTTATAACCAAAACTTTAACTTGTTATGGAGCTAACCCATTTGAAATAAACAAAAAATCTCTTAAATGAAAATAGAAATCTGGAGTGATGTAATTTGTCCGTTTTGTTACATCGGAAAAAGAAATTTTGAAGCGGCTTTAGAACAATTTGCAGATAAGAAGAACATTGAAGTAATCTGGAAAAGTTTTCAATTGGATCCTGCAATTCCCGAAGTTGCTACGGAAAGCTATACCGATTATTTGGTGAAACGAAAAGGAATGGCTGTAGAGCAAGTCCAGGGAATGTTGTCCAATGTAACACAAATGGCAACGCAGGTAGGACTAGATTATCATTTAGATCAATCAATAATTGTCAATTCGCTAAAAGCCCATCAATTGATACAGTTTGCAAAGTTAAAAAATCTGGGCAGCGAAGCTGAAGAACGTTTGTTCAAAGCATTTTTTATTGAAGGAAAAAATATTGCTGATACAGAGACCTTAGTTCAATTGGGTAAAGATTTCGGTTTGGACGAAAGCGAAATCAAAGCCAATTTAGAGGATGAAAAATACAAGTATGAAATAGCTCAGGATATCCAGGAAGCCCAAAATATAGGAGTCACAGGCGTTCCATTTTTTGTTTTCGATAGAAAATACGCAGTTTCTGGAGCTCAACCAGCAGAAGCTTTTTTAGAAACTTTGAACAAGTCTTTTGTGGAATGGAGAAAGTCTAATCCTGAAGCTATATTAGAAATTACAGAAGGAAATAGTTGTACGGTTGATGGTAAGTGTGATTAACTTTATAAGTCACAAATACTCTTCTTTCTAAAAAATCAACAAAAAATGTTAGATATGTACCGAATGTTTGTTGTTCCAGAAGGCAAGTCGGGCGAAAAGGGAGCCAAGATGATGGTAGATTTAGGTGATGCGATGGCTCGTGAAGCGATCCCATTTCTTGGTCTTGGGCAAAAAGATCGTGTTATTGAAATAGGATTTGGACCCGGAATAGGTTTAGAAACTTTGGTAAAAACGGTATCGCAAGGTACTATTGTAGGAATTGATCCTTCCGAACTAATGCATCGTCTTGCCAGTGAACGTAACAAAGATTCTATAGTTTCAGGAAAAATCACTCTTATAAAGGGAACCGTAGAAAATCTACCTTTTGATGATGATTATTTTAATGGTGCAATCGCGATGGATAATATGCATTTTTGGAATGAACCGTTGAATGGATTAACCGAGCTCAAACGTGTACTGCTGCCGGGATCAAAGTTGGTCTGTTCCTTCACGCCACATTCTGGAGGAAGCAAACATGGCTGGGAAAAACTGTTCGAAAGAGCCGGATATGTGGACTTTACACTTTTGGAATCCGCATTAGGAATTCGCATAGTAGCGAAAATACCGGAGATATCTGTTTAAAAACCAGAACAGCAGTAAAAAAGCATTTTAGCGCATAACCCTGACCATCAAAGCTGTTACATGTCAGAACTTAAATTAAAGCAGCTAATCAAAACGCTTAAGAAGATGAATAGATATTTAAGAAATTGGAATTTAATGCGGGTGCTGCGGTTAGCATTGGGCATTTTTATTATTGTGCAGGGAATCATGGAACAGCAGTGGCTGCTGGTGGGTATGGGAAGTCTGTTTTCATTGATGCCATTAATGAATATAGGTTGCTGTGGTGTATCAGGTTGTAATACGCCAGTTCGGAAAAGCAATAAAAAATTAGAAGATATATTGTATGAAGAAGTTCGGTAAGAAATATTTGTTCACTATAATAGGAATGGCTATTGGTGGAGTCACAGGCTATTTCTATTGGAAATTTGTCGGATGCAATACAGGCAGTTGTGCCATTACTTCCAACCCAATAAACAGCACTCTCTACGGTTCGATCATCGGAGGGCTGCTATTATCAACATTTAAAAAAGACAAAAAGCAATATGACGTTTCAAGAAATAATTAACAGTGATAAACCGGTATTGGTAGATTTCTTTGCCGAATGGTGTAGTCCTTGCAAAATGATGTCACCCATTCTGGAAGAATTAAAACAGCGTATAGGCGATGAGGCAAGCATCATTAAAATTGATGTGGACAAGAACCCGCAGGCGGCAGCAGCGTATCAGGTTCGCGGCGTACCTACACTTATTATATTTAAAGAAGGAGAAATCCGCTGGAGGCAATCGGGTGTTTTTCCTGTAAATGAACTAGAAAGATTGATTAACGAAAACAAATGAGAATATACGTGTTAGAAGTTTTAATAGAACATCAGCAATAACATTATTAACTGCCATTGCAGGTACTTGGGTTTATGGTTTGCTCATGGGGAAGTTGTCACATAAAAGGATTTACTAATAAACTCCGTATATTCCATTTAAAGTAACCTTGGAATGTTATATCTAAAGATTTTAATAAAAAAGTCTGAAGAGGAAAATTGGCTGATACCAAGGATCAATAGTAAGTAAAAAACAAAGAACAGGAATAGTATTGAAAAATAAAGAGACTTCTAAAGAGAAACCAGTTGTAAACAGAATTTGGCAATATCCAAAGAAAAATATATTTACTCTATTAATTGTAATTTTTGTCGGGTCAATGCTTTTTAGCCCAGATGCAAAGTCATTTGTGCTTCGGCAATTAATGGCTACCGGAATTTTTAATGCAAGTATCGACAAAAAGGAGGACGATGCTACAAGCCAAATTAATGCACATTTTGAGTTTATGGACGAAAAAGGAAACATTCAGAACACTTCAACGTTAAGAGGAAAGGTTGTGTTTATTAATTTCTGGGCATCTTGGTGTCCACCTTGCAGGGCTGAATTTCCTTCGATTCAGAAGTTTCACGAAAAATATGAGGGAAATGACGATCTCGTCTTTCTCACGATAAATTTAGATGATGAACCACAAGCCGGAAAACTTTACCTTGAGAAAGAAAAATTTACTATTCCATTTTTAATTCCAAACGGAAATATTCCCAATGAATATTTCAGCGGTTCACTCCCAACAACTGTTGTTTTGGACAAAACCGGAAAAATAAGAATGCATCACGCAGGAATGGCAGATTATAGCAAGGATTCTTTCTATGAGGAAATCAATCAACTTCTAAAAGATTAAGAATAGGCTCTACGCATCCGTTCGTTTTTCCAAGAGCGCTCAAAATCAATCTTATGAGTTCTCGTTTTGAGCGTTTATTTTTTAATTAAACTAAAATTTTTTATAATGAAAGCAAATTTTTTATCAACAATAATTTTACTATCAGTCCTAATTTTCACTTCGAATTACAGTAATGCGCAAACCCAAACTTTTGGAAATAAAGTAGAATACAAAGGCGCTAAAAAGAAATTGGCAGTAATGATTTCAGACGTTAAGCGTTTTAATACCACTGTAGAAACCGTAGAATCACTAAAGCTAAAAGAAAACGGATTGACTTTTGAAATTGTGATAGTTGGTATGTTGGCAAAAGAAATCGTAGAAAATAAAGAACTTTTAGAATTGATTGACAGAGCAGAAAAGTCAGGCGCACATTTGGTAATTTGCGAGTATGCCTTAGATATTCTGAAAGTTGACAAATCAAAACTCGACAAACGAATTACCATCACTCCAAATGCGTTGATATATATGTTCGAACTGAATGATAAAGGGTATAATACGCTGGTTTATTAATAGAAAATAGTAAAATAAAATTGTGTGATTTCGGTTTTATATTTAATAATAAAAAGAGAATAGTTGGAAACAATAAAATTTAACAAGACAGAATGCGGGGTAGATTTTCTGCTCAATGTACTTCCTTCTGATGAAATTGGAGAGACATACCTTAATCATAAATTGTTTAATACAGATTATTTTGAAATCATTTTTTTCAAGAAAGGTAGTGGTCAACTTACGCTCAACTATCAAAAAATAAATGTTGAGGATAACAGTATTATTTTTATTTCCCCTTTTCAAAAACGCCAATGGAAACTTGATGCGGAAGATTTTGATTTTACGGTTTTGGCTTTTAAAGAGGATTTTCTGAATGAATTTTTCTCCGACAAACTGTTTACTTACCGATTGTCTTATTTCTATCAGTTAGAATTTCCTTTAAATATGCAGGTTGAGAAAGAAAACATCGATATGTATTGTGTTTTGTTATCAGAAATTAAAGCAGAATTACGTAAAACCAGAATAGACAGTGTGCATATCATCCGTTCCCTAATCTATTACCTTTTACAAAAATTGAACAGAGTGTATGCGGAAAAGCATCAATTATCATTAAAAAATCAAGATACCAATTATGCCTTCCAGTTTAAAAAACTGATTGAAACAAATATCGAAAACAAACAACGGATCAGCGATTATACAGACTTAATGGGCATCAGTCGTATTACGCTCAACAAATGTGTAAAAGACCAATTTAATGTAACTGCAACTCATTTGCTAAAGCAAAGATTGCTGGTGGAAATCAAAGATTACCTCATCCATTCTGAAATGACCGTTTCACAAATTGCCTATAAACTCAACATTTCTGAGCCCAATCATTTGATGCGTTTTTTTAAAAGTCAAACAGGAATGACGACCACCGAATTTCTAGCCGATTATCAAAATGGTAGCATTGCTTAATAAATTGGTAGACTAGCTCATCGTGATGTGTGCTAATTTTGCTAAACAATAAATAATATTAAAGTTATGAGCAAACAAGCATTGATTATCATCGACATTCAGAATGATTATTTTGAAAATGGCGCACTTGAATTAGTAAACCCAATAGAAGCAAGTTTAAACGCGGGTAAGGTATTGGAACATTTTAGAAAAAATAATTTACCCATTGCACATATTCAGCACATATCGGCTAATCCAGCGGAATCACCAGTTTTTGTAGAAGGAACATCTGGTGCAGAAATCCACGAAAATGTAAAACCACTTGCTGAGGAGAAAGTTTTTCAAAAGTTTTACCCAAACAGTTTCAGAGAAACAGGACTTGGGGAATATTTAAAAGAAAATGAAGTAACCGAAGTGATTATTACAGGAATGATGACCCATATGTGCGTGGACGCAACCACCCGCGCTGCATTTGACTTCGGCTATAAGTGTACGGTTCTAGGCGATACTTGTGCGTCACGTGACTTGGAAATTAACGGTAAAACGGTAAAAGCCGATGATGTGCACCACGCGTTTTTAGCAGCATTAGCGTTTTTCTATGCGGAGATTAAAAATACAGAAGAGTTTCTATCTGCATAATTTCACAAGGAAAAAGCAAAGGACAGGTTAACGTTTTTTAGTCTGTCCTTTTTTATTCCAATACTAAGAAGGTTACGGTTTTCTCCCTTTTTTATCTCCGTATTAGCAATTGTATTTGTCTGGGTTATTGCCCTTAGAAAAGCAAAAAGCTAACGAAGCCACCAAAGCTGTTTTTATTGTGTTTCTCTGGACCATAATAATCGATGTTAGAACCCAATCCAAAAGAAAACTCGTTATAACTTAATCCGGCACGAGCCATCAAATAACTTCTGGTCTGCATGTCGATGATGGTATTGTATTCATATAAAGCCTGAAGTCGTGAATAGACACGCCATTTGTCATTAATCTTTGGCTTATATTCAACTAAAACCAGGCCTTCAACATTGGTGTCTTTAGAAAAATCTATTCTCGAATTAGCCACAAACAACCAGGTCGGGTTGGCTACCGTATAAATTATGCCAGTTATAGGTCGCATACCTTTAACAGGCGTTACATGAAAACCTCCCGCAAGTTTTAAGCCTTTCACAACTTCATAAGTCAGGCTGGCTTGTGTCATGTAGTCGTCGATTTGACCATTATCCCATTCACCCACCAAGGAAGTTACGCTGAAAATTCCCAATTTAGGAATACTCTTAAATTTTTTATCAATGATCATTTGAAAAGCCAGTCCTCTGTTGCTGCCCAATAACTCTGTATTAATTGGAGGGTTTATTACTGGAATATCTGTGTTTTCTTGCGAAAAGGCATTTACGCTTAGGGCTAAAAGCGGTACTATAAAAACATAACTAATTTTTGTTAATAACTTCATTGTTCAGAAATTTACTTGTTTTGGAATTTTTTAAGAAGTTCACCTCAACTAAAGCAACTTACGTCGATCTGAAATTCAATTTATAATTATGTTCCTACCTCAGATTGGGCAGTACCAAAATTTCATACAAAGTTACCACTCTATATATTTCCTGATAGCTACATAAGCGTGCTATTGGTTTAGGTTTTCGTGCATAAAGTAACTTAAATAGAATATCGTGGGAGTCGATACAATAGATTTAAGGTGAGAAAACGTATATTTGGATATGAAATTCTAATATTTGTCAGCACTTTATGAATAAAGTCTTGTTGTTATTAATGGCGATTAGTTTTGCCTCTTGTCAGGAGAACAAATTACCTTATCTGGGCACAGCTTCAACGCAGGGGGATACTACCATTTATCCGACGATTGACTCGTTTACGATGCTCAATCAAGATAGTATGGAAGTATCCTCAAATAGTTTGAGGAACAAGATACATGTGGCATCGTTTATTTTCCTTTCCTGTCCGACAATTTGTCCCGAGATGAGCGCTCAGATGAAGGAGGTGCAGGAGAAAACCCAGAGCATGGACGAGGTGCTTCTGCTTTCGTATAGCATTGATCCGAAACGGGATACCATACCTGCCCTAAAGGCGTACGCTAAAAAAATAGGAGCAAAAGGTAATAAATGGCATTTTCTGTATGGGAATCAGGAAGAGGTAATGCGCTTGGCGGACAAATCTTATTATGCGATTGCATATCCTGATAGTCTGGCTCCCGGAGGTTTTACGCATAGTGGAGGCCTGCTTTTAGTCGACAAGGATCTTCATATCCGGGGAGTATATGATGGCACATCAAACGAAGAAACAAAAAGGCTGTTGAAAGACATCGCTATACTAAAAAAAGAAAAGTAAATTTTATTAAATTCGCTCAGTTTTGAAAAAATTCATGTACATATCGTTGCTTTTGGCTGTTATCATGCAGTCCACCAGCAGTATATGGATTTATCTGGGTTTTGAGCTCAACCGCGATTACATCGCACGCCAGCTATGTATCAATCGATTTGAAACCATTCCTGTATGTAAAGGATCCTGTTATCTGGAAGAAAAGATTAAAGAGGAAAAAAGTAACGCCGATGTACAGATAACAGTTAAGTTGCTCGAGGTTGTTATGGTTTTACCTGTTCTCGATGATAGCCACAAAAAGCCTATTGAACATCCCATTGAAGATATTGTTTTTACTCCGATTCCTATCGGGCCGTTGTGCAACGGATTTTGTTTTAGCATCTTCAAACCACCGATATTCCTTGTTTAATTAATCACAAGATTATTTAAATTAAGGAAATATTTATATGGTTGTCAGAACAGAAGAAATAAACGTTTTGACACTGGAAGATATGGGAAGCCCTAATATAGGCTTTATTGTCACTCCGCTTCACACCTTTAATCAACGATATGGTTTTCTGTCCTTACCCAATCAAAGAATGTTCTATACGATCATCTATTTTGAGGAAGAAGGGGGAAGATTTGCCATCGATCAGACGATCGTACAGGTTGAAAAAGGAGAAGCACTGAGCATTGCACCATCCAGTGTCTGCACATTTGAAATACATAAAGAAGCGAAAGGTTGGATTTTGCTTTTTACGGATGCCTTTTTTACAAAACGTTACAACGATAACGTATTGCATGACTTCTCTTTCTTAAAGAATAATGCAGTATATAAGCAATTGGAAAACAACATCGACATTTCCAAGTTGCGTATGATGATGGATTCGATGTATGATGAGCTCAAGCTGTCGGATAAGGACTCTAAAACGATTCTAAGGTCTTATTTGAATATTGTACTCGGTATGCTGGAACGTTGCAGCGGTATACGGCTTGCTACGCCTTATAATAAGGAAAGAGAAAATAGGGTTCGGGCATTCGAACAATTGCTCGAACAATATTACAAAAGTGAGCGCTTTCCTTCATTCTATGCAGAGAAGCTAAACATATCGACCAATTACCTGAACCGGATCTGTCGGGAGCGACGCAATAAAAGTGTAGGTGAATTGATACGGGAAAGAATTCTAATGGAAGCAGAGCGATTGCTATATCACACGTTCAAGACCGTGTCCGAAATTTCATTTGAACTGGGATTTGACAGTTCTTCGTACTTCATCACCTTTTTTAAAAAGAAACATGGAATCAGTCCAGAGGAATTCCGCAAAATGCAAAGATAAACTCAAAGTTTTAGTCGACATAGGCAGTTCTATTGAGTTAGGGCTGCCTTTCTTTTTCCATACTTACTAGAAAAAAGTACTTTTTTTGGCGATTATTAAGCTGTTACAAATAACTAAACTATTATACCATAAACAGCAATCGTCTGTTCCAAAAACGTAAATCATCCGCATCTCTATTTCATCCTTACCTCCGTAGAAAGTCAGAGCTTTGTCAACAACAAAAGAGAGAGATTTATGGATTTTCCTATGTTTCATTTGGATTGGTTGAATGACCGCTTTTTAATAGCCGTCATTGCCATCATCCACGTTATGATTAACCACGGTCTGGCCGTAGGTTTTATCCCTTACATTACCTGGTTGGAATACAAAGGTGTTAAGAATGCGCCGGCAGACCAGATAACTGATACCAAATGGGACGAGCTTATTTATAATAAGATGAAGGTAGCGTTCATCATCACGACTACAATCGGTGCCATGACCGGTGTCGGCATCTGGTTTTCTGTTGCTCTGGTCAGTCCAAGCTCGATCGGGAGTTTGATACGTGTGTTCTATTGGGCCTGGTTTACAGAATGGATCGTTTTCGTAACCGAAGTTGTACTTATCATGATCTATTACCTTACGTGGAAAAATTCCAATAAATCGTTGAACGCAAAACTAAAACACATACGATTTGGCGCTTTTTTAAGTCTTGCTTCTTGGATTACGATGGTGATTATCGTATCTATTTTAGGATTTATGATGGATCCCGGAAACTGGAATACGGACAAAAGTTTGCTTAATGGGTTTACAAATCCTATTTATATTCCTCAACTGGCATTTCGCACACCTGTAGCCATGTTGGTTGGTGGAATATTTGGGATGCTGTTGACGACTATATTTTCAAAAAAAGGATCCGCAATACGTATTCTAGCTATCAAATATGCCGGTAAATGGGTTATGTTCTGGACACCATTTGCCATCGCGGGAGCAATTTATTATTGGAATGTGATGCCCGATGCGATGAAGGCTAATATGAGTACAGCGGTAGGTTCTATGGATTTCGAAGAATATTATGATTTGCTGAAATACTTTATCGTAGGAGCCGCATCGCTGTCAATCATACTTGCGCTATGGGCCACTTTCAGACCCAAGAAAGTAAATTTTGCACTTGTAGTTGTACCGTGTCTATTCGTTTTCGGATTTCTCGGCATATTTGAGCGAGTGCGCGAATTCGTACGTAAACCCTATGTCATCGGAAATTACATGTACTCCAATCTCCTCCGTGAAGAAGATTATCCCTTGTATAAAAAAGATGGTGTGTTAAAGCATGCAACTTATGCTACCGTCAGTGAAATTACTCCTGAAAATAAAGTTCTCGCCGGCCGGGATGTGTTTATGCTAACGTGTAGCCGCTGCCATACAAGCAATGGTATCAACTCGATTGTCGAAGTATTTGAAAACATGTATGGCAAGGATAAACCGTTGAATGAACAAGCTATGGCGAGCTACATTCCGAATATGCATCAAGGAAGGGCATTCATGCCTCCATTTCCGGGGAATAAAAAAGAGCTCGAGGCATTAGTAGCATACATCAAACAACTGCAAAGCTCGGGTGAGTCGCTGCAGGGTGCGCAGTCCGAAGGTGTTGTAGTTAACCCCATAAATGCGGTCGATGAGGTAGCAAAGCGCATAGAGGCTGATTTGGCGCAAAAAGAACAAGAAGACGATAACAACTAAGATTTTATACCCATGTTATTACAAATAAACACACCAGTACCCAAAGATATACCATTGGATTTACCACTGCCTGAATGGCTACTGGTCACACTATTGATCGTTTCTTTTCTACTTCATATTATTTTTATCAACTTGATGGTTGGAGGTAGTATCGTCGTCCTTTGGGCTCAGGTCAAAGGCTTGAAGGATAAACAGTATGATGTGTTTGCATATGAGATAGCGAAGACTATCACTGTCAATAAAAGTATTGCCGTTGTATTGGGAGTAGCCCCTTTATTGAGTATCAATACGCTTTACACCGTTTACTTTTATTCTGCAAATGCGCTAACTGGATTTGCATGGATTATGATTATCCCATTGGTTACTATTGCGTTCTTGTTGACTTACTTGCATAAGTACAGTTGGAGTGCGATGAAAAACCATAAAGCACTACATATCGGCATCATAGCGTTATCCGTTTTGATATTTTTATTTATTCCCTTAATATTTTTGACGAACGTCAACTTGATGATGTTTCCTGAAAAATGGGGAACGATAAAAGGTTTTCTCAGTGCATTGGTTTTACCGAACGTTTTCCCCAGATATTTTGAGTTTTTAGGTGCTTGTGTTTCGGTTACAGGAGTATTCATTGTCTGGTACAACGGGCGTAAAAATTATCCGTTTGAAGAAATCTATAACAACTTCACCAGAGCCCAGGTTAAGCGCGTCGGCTACCACATCGCATTGGTTGGGTTAGCGGGACAGATCGTTTTTGGTGCTATTGTATTGATGACATTACCCGCAAAAGGGGTGAGTTTTGAGGTTATCGAAATTATGGGGGTAGCTGGGGGATTGCTCGTTTTGGCGCTATGGTGGATATGGCAAACGGTAAAAGATACCGATGAAAACCTGAATAGGCATTTTTGGAAAATAACGATAGCCATATTTGTTTTCATGATCTGTTATGGCGGAAGCCGCCAAATGTACCGACACAATGCTTTAGACAAGCATCAACAGATGATGGCAGCACATACCGCTTCATTTCAAGCCTTGAGTAAAGAAGCACGGGAAAACTATGTTGAAGAAGAGCCAGAATTAGAAATTGATGAGTCATTGGGCGATCTTGCAAAAGGGACTGCTCTCTTTCAGGCGAGTTGTTCAGGTTGCCATCAATTGGATCAGCAACTGGTGGGGCCTCCAATAAGGGAAATGAAGCAAATTTATGAGAAAGATGAACCGAAATTGATTGCTTGGATAAAAGCACCGGGGAGGAAGCGTATGGAACTAATGCAGATGCCGGGTTTCCCACAGATACCGGATGAAGATTTAAAAGAAATTGCAAAGTACATTCTCTCTGTTGAATGACAATTAAGATGTAACACTATGGACGATTACGATAGAAACATGCAGACAAGGGTTGTGGATGGTATACTGATTAGCTGTATGGTATTAAAAATCGCTTATATATTGTTTCACCTGTTTTTTTAAACACTATGATACGTAACATACCTAAAATTAAAACAACGTTTTTACTTATCCTGACAATACTTACGGCGCTGACATTCGCTGTACTTTGGTATATTGAAAAAGAACCAACCATATGGATTCTTTTTGTAGGGCTTGCATTAGGCGTAGTTGCAATTGTGGCGCAGTGCCTCAACCTAGTTTTTATAATGATTTTTGCCGCCAAAAAGCCTGAAGTTGGTTACAAAGAAAACGATAGAAACAAAAAGTATGAGTTTATTCGGGGGCTGTACTAAGATTAATTGGTAAAGTGACCTAATAATTCTTAACCACTTTTCCCATGCCTCTTGATTTTGGCCAAACGGGCTCAAAACCATATTTGGCATACAGGTCATAAGCATTGCCGTCGGCAATAAGATTGACATAGCAAGACGATGGCAATTCGCGTTCGATAAAATCATTTAGCATCGTCATGATAAGCTTTCCTAACCCCTTCTTTTGATGCTCTGGTAATACACAAATATCTACAATTTGGCAATGGCACCCCCCGTCTCCAACTAATCTTCCCATACCTATCACTTCGTTTTTGCTGTCTGTATCTAAGACGACAACACTGCAAAGTGAATTTTTTAGCGCTATTGTTGCGGCTTTTTCTGACTTTGGGAAAAGCCCGCAAGTCTCTCTTAGAAATCGGTATTTTTCTACAGTGGGAGAATCGTACAGAGCTTTGTATGTCATTTCTATTAGCATTATTTAAGTGTCGTTCCTCGAGAGGAATATTTTTTGTAAAAATAAATGACCAACCTTTAAAGGTTGTATTAACAAAAAATCGAAATCATCTTCTACGTCTTCTTGGCTTTGTTGTAGTCCATATAAATATAAACCATATACCAAAAGCGACACCAAACCCAATCCACGGAGTTTTCATAGATAATGCGGCAAAAAAACCTACCGTTGCAATGATGCAGGTAATAAAAAACCAAATTACATTTTTCATTGTTAGCCAAGTTTAAATTTTATTATTTATATAACTATAACGTTGCATAGGCTTAATGCCCATGCAACGAATTAATAGTTTATGCAGCGATCTTGTCTGAATTATCTTTAGCCTGCATATTTTTTTTTCAATATCCTGTCTTCGACTTTCCGAAGCTGTGCAATCACTTTCCGTTGTACATCATCCACAATCTTCCAATCTTTGGCAATATAAATATCTGTCGTACGGTTGCCCTCGTCAACGTGATTGAGCGCAAGAGCCACATCGTCCTTGCTCATCCGGCAATCGTTACGGGCGGTATTGGCAAAGGTGTGCCGGGCCCAATACAGCGTAAGGTCGGGTACGCCCGTTAATTTGCGTAACTGTTCCATGCCTTTGCACAATGCCCAATTGAGACAGCTACTGCTGGAATAGCGAAGCGAAAGTTTACCCAAGTACTTTTCAAGTAAAGGCTTGGCTTCATCAACGATCTTAATACTTATAAAGGCATTGTCCTTACGTTTGCCCTCAGTCTTGGAACGATTGTAGTCTATGCGGCCATTCCTGATGTCCCGTTCAGTTAATTGGTAAAGGTCTACAGCATTCATTCCGCACAGGTAGAACGAAAGCATATATAATTCCTTAGCCAATTCAACACGACTTCCGGGCTTGGTCACACAATCCCTTATAGTCAGCACTTGTTCAAGCGTGTTATTCCTTTTCTTGGTTAGGGGCGGGGAACCAACCTTATATTTCTTGAATGGATAATGCTTAATGCGATATATGCCCAGGTCTTCATTATTATAAATTTCCCGTGCAGTATTGAACAATGTCCGCAAGTCACGCATGTGATTGTGTAGGCCACTATCCTTTAAGCCTTTTTTTGTAGTGACAACAGGTTTACCGTCCTGATTGTAGCGTGTCATCGTACGCTCCGACCGCAGGAAACGTTCATACGCCACCAACATATTTGAATTGATCTCTTTAATGGATACGGATGGGCGTTTAAAATAATCCACCAAACTGTTACGGACAGTATTCTGATTTTTTGCTGTTCCTTTTTCTTTTTCTCCTCCTTTTTTCAGACGTTCGATGTGCTTATCACAAAACTTGATAAAGTCCACATCTTCATCTTTGTCACGCAAGTAATCCCGCAGTGATTCGGCAGTGAAGTAATCAAGACGGTCGTCCAGATCGCTAATCGTCTTCCGATGTTCTTTGAGTTCGTCACTAACCTTTTCCAAAATGAAAGGGTCTTTGATTTTTAAATCTTTCGTGAGTTGTTTCTTGACGACAAAATGTGCGGTGTCAATAAACTTTCTTTCGCCTTTGTGATAGACACAGATTTTCACGTTGTAAGTGTCATCAGCTTTCTTGTGGTGTGCATAAACTTTTGCGCTTACGGTTGCCATAATTTTTCCAATTGCCACGCAAAATGCTGTTACGTATTTGTTACATTTTTGCGTGAGGTTAAACAAAAAACTATGTAAAACCAGCCGTAGGGGCGATTTGCCCGTGACCGCTTCGCCGATGAAATCGGCTTAGAGAAATGAAAAAAAAACCGCTTCAAAATTTCTTCTGAAACGGCTTTTTGTGCGCCCAGCTGGGCTCGAACCAGCGACCAAGAGATTATGAGTCTCCTACTCTAACCAACTGAGCTATAGGCGCTTATGTTATTTTATTTGTCAAATATAGACAAAAATGCTCAAATTTTTTGAGTTTTAAACTTTCTGAAATTTTCTCTCTGTTTAGGAGAGGTTTTCAGTACTAAAAAACTCTTTTTTAGTGCCTTAGCCCATGAGATTATGAGTCTTCTACTCTAACCGACTGAGCTATAGGCGCGGTTTGTTTTTTTGACGGAGAATTCCGTTTTGATGATGCAATTATCGATATTTGGGGCGAGAAAACAAAATTTTAGATGCAAAAAATTGAAAATATTATTCTCGATTACGGCAATGTCATTTTCATGATCGACTTTAATCGAGCGTGCCAAGCTTTTATCACATTGGGTATCAAAAACGTAGACGATTTCTTTGGACATAAAGCACAAGATCCCCTTTTTGATGCATTTGACAAAGGAGAAATCACCCCAGCCGAATTCCGCACAGCGATTCGTGAAAAAACAAATAGCCCCGAGCTAAGCGACCAACAAATTGATGACGCATGGAACGCCTTACTCATCGGTGTACCCCAAGGAAAACATGAGGTCCTTCTTGCACTAAGAGAAAAATATCGCACCTTCCTGTTGAGCAATAACAACGAAATACATTACGCATACTGTATGCAACATATTCAAGAAAAATACGGCATCCCGAACAATGATATTTTCTTTGAAAAAGCATACTATTCCCATCAGATGGGTATGCGGAAACCCAACGCAGAAATTTTTGAACAAGTAGTAACCGAGACCGGTATCAACCCCGCGACAACCCTGTTTATTGACGACAGTCCACAACACCTCGCTACAGCAAACCAGTTAGGGTTTCAAACCGCATTATGCACCAGTGAAGACACATTGGAAATACTGGTGGAACGCTACGGGCTACTGTAACCCGTAGTTACAAACAACTACTCTACCCACCACTTTTTCGGTGCAGCCGCAGCAGTTTCGAGGTAGAGTGGTTCACCAATCATCGGCGTCACCAAAGGCAAAGAATCCCGCTGTGCCGAGCTGTAAATATTTTCCAACGGTTCATACCACGCATGCTTGCCCAACGCATATTTCGAGTTATGCACCGTAAAGAAGCGCTTAGGCTTAAGATCTTTCACCGCCTGTACTAAGTCCTCCGGCATCATATGAATGTATCGCCAATCAGCATTATACTGACCATTCTCCATTATAGCAAAGTCAATCTCGCCAAAACGCTCCCCGATGGCTTTAAAATGCGCCTCATATCCCGTATCCCCAGAAATATAGACCTTACCTGCACTAGCACTTTCCAGCAGATAAGAAGCCCAAAGGGTTTTGTTCGGTTGCAGACCACGTCCCGAAAAATGTCGTGCCGGCAACGTATTAATTTTGAGATGTTCATCCAAAACTACACTGTCAAACCAATCGTGCTCCACAATACGAGCAGGATCAAAACCCCAATATTCTAAATGTGAAGCCACGCCAAGCGGACACACGACCTTCCCTACCCGATTTTTCAGTACCACCATCGTTTCATAATCCAAGTGATCCCAGTGATCGTGTGTAATCAATAAATAATCAATATCAGGTATATCTTGTGGATGATACGCATCCGCACCTCGGAATGCTTTGTTGACAAAGGAAATGGGCGAAGCCGTCAGCAAGACAGGGTCCACCAAAAAGCGCTTACCATCCAACTGCATATATAACGAAGAGTGCCCTAACCACACCACCAGGTTATCCTTTCTGTTTAGCGCTTTTAGATCCGTTTTTATTGCCGGCACATCCTTGGTCGGACGCAAGTCTTTGATCTTCTGAAAGAAGAATTCGGTAAACAAAACAAATTTAGACTTATCGGTCGCTAAATTCGGTGTGATCGTTTGATTTTGAAAAATCCCATTTTTGAAATTTTCAGACTGCTGAATACGCGCTAAGCGAGCACCTTCAGGTAGCTTTCCAAAGCTGGGCTGTTGCAAGAAAAGGTATGTACCTACGGCAACCACGGCAAGCAATATAAAAAGTGTATACAAAATTCGTTTGATTAAAATTCTACGTTTAGACATGTCGATTATGCATTTTATGCATCCGCGGTAAAAATACACAAGTTCCAGGGTACAACTATACGACTACGATCTGAAAGACACATTTTTACGTTTTTCTTACAGAAATAAAGCCCCTTACTTTTAGCACGATACAAACAAAAAATACTTATGCATTGTTAATTCCGTATGTGCACGCACAAACTAACCCTTATTATGTTTAAGTATTACAAAAATATTCGCTTATATTGTTTCTGTCTTACCTTACTTATAACAGTAAATGCTTGCTTAAATCCAAGTGGGACAGATCAAACACAACATACCGAAAAGCAGCAGCAAATGAATAACTCAACTCTTGCAGATTCTGATATTTCCTTCGAAAAAATTGGTAATGCCCGTGATTTAGGCGGGCTGAAGGCTTCCGATGGGCGGACTATAGTTTATAGAAAACTCATCCGAATGGGAAACCCCGGCTTAGCCACCACAAAAGATATACAATACATAAAAAAACAAATAAACCCCGATGTAGTCATTGACTTTAGAACAGAATCAGAAAAAAATCCTGCTGAACAAACCTTTGCCGAATCGTTCGTCTGGGTAGCGGATCCCATTGATGCAGGAAACTTACAAGCGGTCGGAATTGAAGACTGGCTTAAAACAGCAAACGTAGATAGTTTGGAGCATATGATGATAGAAATATATCGACAGTTTCCTGTTCGTTATCAAGCACAATATAAACGCTTCTTAAAGTATGCCGAAGATGATAAAACGATTATGTACCACTGTACAGCAGGAAAAGATAGAACAGGATTTACAACACTGCTCCTCTTGGCGGCACTCGGTCTAGATAAGCAAACTATCTATGATGATTACCTCAAATCTAACCGCGCTATAAATAACCTACAACGAAGTATGGGTGAACAGCTGAAAGATGTTCCAATTGATGTGGAAACGCTGAAACCCCTGCTGGGTGTCAAAGCATCATATCTTCAAGCATCATGGGATATCATTAATAGTAAATATGGTGGTATGGATAATTACTTGACGAAAATATTAGAGATTGATGTTGATAAAATTAGAGCCAACTATTTACAATAAAACATCCATAACAACTTCAATCTCATTGAATATTATCGATAGTCAACAAATAACAAATGGTTCTGTTGTTTTGCATTTAAACGCTATTTTTTCTAAGTTTGACACATGACTAGAAAGACATACAATGGGGAGAAAAACAACAAAGAGCGGACGATGAATAAACTCATTCAAGCCGTTGGTGTTGTTTTGGAAAAAGAGGGGTATACCGGTTTAAGTATTGCTAATATAGCGCATGCCGCGGGTGTAGACCGCAAATTGATTACCGTTTATTTTGGATCGGTCAACCATCTCATTGAAACTTACATCAAAGGAAAAGATTACTGGATTGGCATCACAGAGAGTGTCGAAGCTCGTTTACAAGGATACGAGGATGCCAGTACGCGTGTATACCTAGAGACCATGATCTTAGAGCAAATGGCACATTTCTCTAAAAATGAGGAAATGCAAAAAGTAGTCACCTGGCAAATCAGTGAACAGTCAGATATTATGTCGCATGTTACACAAGAACGTGAACGGATTAGTTCCATGTTCTTTCCAATCGCCGACAAAGAGCTCGCTGGGCGTGCGGTAGATCTTCGTGCTGTAAGTAGTATTCTTATTTCCGCTATTTACTATCTAGTCTTACATGCGAAATATACCGATAGCACTGTTTGCGAAATTGACATCAGAACGGAAGAAGGCATGGCACGTATACAAGAAGCTGTAAAGTTTATTCTAAAAGCAACATACGGAGAGTAGCGGAAAGGATTCGCAAAACTAATCAGACACAAAAATTCGCTGCTTTGAGCCCTCCGCGGATTGTATCTCACTAAGGGAACTTCCAACAATAAACTACAATCTAAAGACTCCCTAAGACGAACAACGACAAAGCTACCCGTTTAACAAAGCGTGTTGTGTAGCGGTAAATATATTCCGAAATACCATATTGATTTCATTATCCCGTTGTGCTCCATCGATCCCCGTACGTGGGAACAGTTCCGTTGTCTTTTCACGTATAAAAAGAACCACCTCTTTCGCTAACTCCGATATCCGTTCCAATGAGATCGCGTCAGGACTTTCCTTCCCCCAAGTCTCCGTCATCAGCGTATACAATTCCTCGCTATGCGTTTCAAATGTGGTCAAAATAATATCCAATTCCTTAAAGTATCCTTTCCCTTTTCGCGTATTCCACACCGTATCTGCTGATTTTTGATACAGCAGTTTTTCGTAAAGCGCAACGAACTTCCGGAACATTCCCATATAATTAACCACCAATGTACAGGCGGCAAACGCCATAAAAGGATAGTAGTATAAGGCGGTATTTATAGTG
This sequence comes from Sphingobacterium psychroaquaticum, assembly GCF_004421025.1. Classification (NCBI taxonomy): domain Bacteria; kingdom Pseudomonadati; phylum Bacteroidota; class Sphingobacteriia; order Sphingobacteriales; family Sphingobacteriaceae; genus Sphingobacterium; species Sphingobacterium psychroaquaticum. The sequence continues at coordinate 2,776,884 of NZ_CP038029.1, forward strand.
CGTTGTTCTGGAATCAAATTGAACGATCTATTGGCCGGTACAAATAGACCTTCGACAGAGAAACTATGACTGGCGGTTACTTCCAATCCAAAAGTATCCCAATCATAATGAATCAATACATCAGCGCAGTCCACAAAAAAAGAAGCATAGACAGGCTCTCCTTCATCCGATAATATCGGTTGTCCCTCTTTATAAAGCCAAGCATTCAACGTAAAATGTGTGAGATGTGGAGCACCTGTAGCATACTTCCACAAACCTGAAATAACATAACCACCTTCCGTTATATCGGCTCTTCCGGCCGCTTTCCCACTCCCGCCCCAGCAGACATCATGTGCTTGAAAAACGCTTTCTGCTAATTGCGGTTCCAAAAAACCGGCAAACATATTGGCACCCGAGCACAAGGTTACCGTCCATCCTAATCCGCCATCCTGAAAAGCTAACTCTTCTAATAACTGACACCCACTCTTCAGGTCGTACTCCAATCCGCCATACACCTTTGGCACCCACAAGTTGAACCACCCTTGTTCATAGATCATAGCCAACTGCTCTGCTGTCAGCTGCTTCTTCGCAACAGCCAAATGCATATTATCTTTTATAATCGATTCTATAGATGCACTAAACATAGGTTGTATTTTTCTGATTAGCCATAATCCGCTTCCACTCCAAGTAACCGAAAATAGCAATAATAAACAGGACAAGAGTTAATAACGCAAAGAGAAAGAGCCCCTTATAAAACAAGAGTGGTATCGCTATAATATTACTAATATTCAGCAGAATCCAATTTTCAAGCTTACGTTTTGCTAAAAGCCACATCCCTGCCCACGCTGTACTTGACACGATCGCATCCATCATCGGTACATCCGAATTAGTGAAATATCGCAACACCAGGTACAACGCAAAATACCCCACCACTACAATAGCCGACACAATCTTCCATTCACTCGGTGTGCTGCGCGTAATCTGCACCGGAACAGCAGTCCGTTGTCCCCGCCAATACCACAATCCGTATACGCTCATCACCAGATAATACATATTAAGAAGAATCTCGGCATAGAGTTTTGCTGAGTACAAAACAGAAATCGTCAGTAAAATAGAGATGATGCCGAAGAAATAGTTGGAAATCTTATTTCGTTTGGATAACAGCACTTGCGTTACCCCAAAAAGAACAGCAATACGCTCCAACCAAGATGTTTGTTGCAAACCTTGGTACAGCTGTTCAAAAAGATCATTTACTTGCATAGATAAGTGTGTATTAATAATACGCACTTATGGAAGATGGCTTAAAAAAAGAAAATTTATCCCTACGCCAGCATTACCTGGATCAGGTTCCTCTTACGTTACCGCAAGATTGGGTATATTCTCAGCCTCTATCGTTCAGCTAAAAAATTGCTGAACGAGAGCACCCCATAAGTATTTTAATATATTATGATAATTTCAATGCCTCTGCAGAGCGACGACGTACATCGTTACAAAGCGTTGCATCATCATTTAATTTTTTCCCCCACGAAGGAATCATCTCCCGTAATTTCTTACGGTAATCATCCGATTTCGCACGTTCAGGGAAACATTTTTTCAATAAATTAATCATGATCGGCACCGATGTAGAAGCGCCAGGCGAAGCACCAAGCAATGCCGCAATCGAACCATCTGCACTAGAAACAATCTCTGTTCCAAACTCTAAGATACCACCATGTTTAGGGTCTTTCTTGATGACCTGTACCCGTTGTCCTGCGACCTCAATTCCCCAATCCTCCATCTTTGCAGACGGCATAAATTGCTTCAAAGCATTAAGCTTATCCGCGGGACTCTTCATCACCTCCGTGATCAGGTACTTCGTTAAATCCATATTATCTAATCCTGCCGATATCATCGGACGAATATTCGACAATTTAATGGAAGCCGGTAAATCGAAGTATGATCCTTTTTTCAAAAATTTAGTAGAGAAACCTGCATAAGGTCCAAACAATAACGCTTGTTTACCATCGATATACCGTGTGTCCAAGTGAGGAACAGACATCGGTGGCGCACCCACAGAAGCTTTTCCATATACTTTAGCGTGATGCTGTTTGATGATGGCATCGTTCTTACAACGCAACCATTGTCCGCCTACCGGAAAACCACCATATCCTTTTGCTTCTGGAATACCTGATTTTTCCAATAACAATAAGGAACGACCACCTGCACCAATAAACACAAAACGTGCCTTGATTTCACGTTTTTCGCCCGTTTTAAGATCTTTCACCTCAACCTCCCAACGGCCATCGTCCTCACGTTCGATATCGCGCACCTCGTGGTTCAGAGAAAGGGTAATGTTCTCTTTTTCTTGTAAATGCTTAATTAATTCCTTCGTTAAGGCACCAAAGTTCACATCCGTTCCAATTTCCATGCGTGTAGCGGCCATTGCCTCTGTTTCATCGCGGCCATCCATCATCAAAGGAACCCAGTCTTTCAACGTTTCCTTATCCTCGGTATAGATCATTCCTTTAAAAAGGTTCTCTTTCTGTAGTGTCTCAAAACGTGTGCGCAAGAACTTCACGTCCTTTTCGCCGAATACCGCACTCATATGTGGAACCTGACGAATAAATTCAGCAGGTTTCGTTAAAATTCCTTTTTCGACTAAGTGTGTCCAAAACTGCTTGGATATTTCAAACTGCTCTGCAATATTTATAGCCTTATCAATCTTAACTGTGCCGTTTGCCTGCTCTGGCGTATAGTTCAACTCACATAATGCAGAGTGGCCTGTGCCCGCGTTATTCCACGCATCGGAGCTCTCTGCGGCAACAACATCTAGTCGTTCTATAATTTCAATATTTATATCCGGACTCAGTTCATTGATTAGTGTTCCCAATGTAGCGCTCATAATACCTGCACCAATCAGAACAACATCAACTTCAGATTTTTTCGTTTTTTTACCCATGGTCTTAAAATTCGGTACAAAATTAACATTCACAACTCTTTTAACCGAATCAAAATGTCAAAATTCTTTCATTATTGCTATGATTTTTTCAACACAATCCGCCATTTCGTAAAATCAAATTACAAACTGGCCATTTCAGATAAAACCACGCCGATAGAAATCCTGAATTAAATTGTGATATCTAATGAATATTTAACATTTTTGTTGCCAGCTTCCTTCCTAAAAATCGAATGGAGAGGATGGTTTGAAAACTATATACACAACAGCATGAAACTATTAGAAGGCAAAACGGCTCTTGTTACGGGAGCATCTAAAGGCATAGGCAGAAAAATTGCAGAAGTATTTGCGCAGCATGGCGCCAATGTAGCGTTCACCTATTTATCTTCCGTAGAAAAAGGTCAAGCCCTTGAACAAGAGCTCCAAGCATTTGGCACGAAAGTAAAAGGATACCGTTCGGATGCATCTCAGTTTGCGGAAGCGGAGAAGCTTATTGAAGATATTGTGTCCGAATTCGGAACGATCGATGTTGTGGTAAACAATGCCGGTATCACAAAAGACGGTCTTCTGATGCGTATGACGGAAGAAAACTGGGACGATGTGATGAATGTGAATGTAAAATCGGTGTTCAATGTTACAAAAGCAGCTTCCAAAGTGATGATGAAAAACCGTAAAGGGTCATTTATTAATATGAGCTCTGTTGTTGGTGTGCAAGGTAATGCGGGTCAAGCAAACTATGCTGCATCCAAAGCAGGTATCATTGGTTTCTCCAAATCTGTAGCACGCGAATTAGGTTCACGTAATATCCGTACAAATGTGATTGCTCCAGGTTTCATTCGTACCGAAATGACGGAAGTATTAGACCCGAAGGTTGTTGCTGGCTGGGAAGCTAATATCCCATTAAAACGTGCTGGCGAAGCCGAAGAAGTTGCTAACGCATGTCTTTTCTTAGCTTCTGATCTTTCTTCGTATGTAAACGGACAGGTTCTTCCCGTTGATGGCGGAATGTTATAAGATATTTTTTGAGGCTGTCTAAGAAGAGTAGATCGTCATTACGTATAGGTATCAGGTCATTGCGAACCTGAGGAACGAGGGTGCGGCAATCTTCAGGAGATACATACATAAAGATTGCCGCGTCGCTTCGCTCCTCGCAATGACGAAAAAACTGCTTTTTAGAGTAAATCTTTTTTGCGAATAGGTATCTCGTCATTGCGAACTTGAGGAACGAAGGCGTAGCAATCTTCAGGAGACGTTTTTAGACAGCCTTATTTTTAACAAAGTACGCACCCGTTGTACATTTTTCATGTGTTGAATATGCTTGATAAAATCTTTTCCATTACGAATGAAAACGACTTCAATACCGTATGTATTGAGATATTTCATTTCCAGTATCAACAAAATCCAATCTATCGAAATTACGTTGATCTACTCGGGAAAAGAACAGATAGCATCACACACTATACGGAAATTCCATTCTTACCGATCGAATTTTTCAAAACGCAGCGTGTTACCTCCACTGAGAGCATTCCCGCTATCACTTTTTCGAGCTCGGGCACTACGGGGATGTCAACCAGTAAGCATCATGTGGCTGACCTCGACTACTATGAGCGGAGCTTTCGGCAGTGTTTCGAGATGTTCTATGGATCGGCAGCAGATACTGTCTTTCTGGCTTTACTCCCCAATTATCTTGAACGCACAGGTTCTTCACTGATCTACATGGTTGATGACCTGATAAAACAAAGCAAACAACCGGAGTCAGGGTACTTTCTATATAACCATGGCGATTTGTTTACGACCTTGGAACAGCTTAAGCAACAAGGAAAAAAGACAATTTTAATTGGTGTTACCTATGCACTACTTGATTTTTGCGAAGCCTATACTATCGATTTCCCGGAGCTTATCGTCATGGAAACGGGAGGCATGAAGGGACAACGGAAAGAAATGATCCGCGAGGAGCTACACCACATATTATGTTCAGGTTTTGGAGTTCCTAAAATTCATTCGGAATATGGCATGACGGAGTTGCTTTCGCAAGGTTATTCTAAAGGAGATGGTTTATTTGACACTCCCCCATGGATGAGAATCCTGATTCGCGACACAAATGATCCACTTACGTTAATCGACCAACAAAAGACTGGTGCCATCAATGTAATTGACTTAGCGAATTACTATTCTTGTGCTTTCATTGCCACACAGGATCTGGGCAAACATCACCCTGGCGGCTTATTCGAAATACTAGGTCGCTTTGATAACAGCGATATTCGTGGTTGCAACCTTTTGGTTCAGTAAAAACCGATTAACTCAAAATAAAATTAGCGTTAGGTTCTGTCACCTGCGGAAGTGGTTTACCCACCAGTTCGCATAAGCTGTATTCAATATTCTGACTCATATTATCGAGTGCCAGATCATTTTCCTCATACCCAAAAGGCTCGGCAATTTCTGCCACAATAGCATCCAAAGCGATAAAAGAATACGCCACAAAGGTTACAAAGAAAGGCATGGCCCAGCTAATGGTATCAATCAATCCAAAAGGCAACAGAAAACAATAAAGATAAACTGTACGGTGTAATAAAACGAAATAAACAAAAGGAATGCGCGTATGTAAAATCCGCTCACAGCCCCCTAATATAGACGATAGTTCATTGATATTTTGGTCGATTCGTACTTTCTCTATAGAATCGATGTAGCCAGCTTTCTGTTGGTCCTGCAGCCACCTGGTGAGCTCATTCAGGATCACTGCGGGTTTATATCTTTTGGTCGCTAACGTATCACAAAACTCTGCCGGTAGTAAGCGACGCATCTCTGTCATCATATCCTTGCTGCGAAGTTGCCCATTGAGTGCATAGGTGAATGCAATAATCAGGTCAATGCTATACCCCTGTTCTCTTTTGGAAGTACCACAATAATTTTGAATCTGGAAAGCTAAAGAACGGGTGTGTATAACGAGGCTTCCCCATAGTTTACGTCCCTCCCAAAAGCGATCATAAGCAGCAGAATTACAGAAACCCAAGAATATAGCCAACGAGATCCCCATCAGGGTGAACACCGTCACATTCAAAGGAAAATCGGTATTTGGGGTGTATTTATGGTAAAAGTAAACACCCCAAGAGAATGCAAACAAAAGCAATAAATTGGGGTAAATCTTTTTGAGAACAGATCCCTTCCAAGAAAACAACATCCGTAAAATGGTACCTCTAGATCGAACTATCATTGCATAACAATTTTCACAAAGTTACGAACATCGCGGATCAAAAGACAGGCTTTTACTGTAAACTTCGGTCCCCAAAAGTATTCCCTGCGTTCACATCCCCCGTTTCATATCCTTTTTTAAACCAATATACACGTTGCTCTGACGTACCATGTGTAAAGGATTCAGGATTTGACTTACCGTAAGCTTGCTCTTGTAAGTGGTCATCCCCTACTGCCGCCGCTGCGCGCATACCATCTAAAATATCATCGTAGGTAATTTCAATCTTGGTTTGTTTTTGCAAGTGGTGTGCCCATACGCCCGCATAAAAATCAGCTTGCAATTCAGTCATAACCGACACTTTATTGTACTCCCGCTCGCTCATCTTTGCGCGTAATGCATTCGTTTGATCGAGTACACCTAACACATTCTGAATGTGATGACCTACCTCATGCGCAATAACATACGCTAATGCAAACTCCCCCTTTGCACCGTATTTCTGGGTTAGCTCTTTATTAAAGCTTAGATCTAAGTATATCTTTTGATCGCCCGGACAGTAGAAAGGTCCAAAATGCGCTTGTCCGGTACCACAACCCGCGGTCTCTATAGCCCCATTGTAGACGGTAAGTTTAGGGATTGGATAGTTCTTTCCGCTTTGCTTAAAAATGCTGCTCCAAACATCTTCCGTACTTGCTAAAACGACATCCGTAAAGGCGAGTAAATTGTCTTCCTCAGGGCTTGATACATACTCACCTTGTGTAGTCGTGGATCCCAAACCACTTTGCTGTGCTTGGTTAAGTAACTGCATGGGATCGCCCCCCATCAGGAAGCCAATGATTAACACGATAATCCCTCCGATACCACCAAAGGCCAATTTCTTGCCTCCACTCATACCTCGTTTATCTTCAACATTACCGCTTCTGCGGGCGCCTTGCCATTTCATAATTCCTTGATTTAGTACGTCAGTTACTTGTCTAGTATTTTCTTTCAATATTACAAATTTTTCGTCAAGAATCAAGCCATAGAGACAAAATCGGCGTTGTCGTTAATTTTTAGTACCTTCGGGCTTTAATCAATACATGTATAATGTCTTTAGAATCTCAACTTTTAGAACGCGGAAATCAAGCATGTGAGCTCTGTTTGGGTGGAAATAATCTATCAGTTTATAGTGTTCCTCCGGCGGAACAAACAACAGCAGACAATGCTATCTTAGTGTGTAGCACCTGCCTGGATCAAATTGAAAAGCGGGAACAAATTCAAGCGGATCACTGGAAGGTGTTAGGTGAAACAATGTGGTCAGAGCATGCTCCTGTGCAAGTGGTGGCTTGGCGGATGTTAAATCGCTTCCGTAATGAAGGCTGGGCGGCTGACAATCTGGATATCCTTTATTTGGATGACACGCTTTTGGAATGGGCAAAGAAAACAGGTGATCACGAGCAAGATGGTACCGTGTCATTTCACCAAGACAGCAATGGAACACGTCTCTATGAAGGCGATACCGTTGTTTTAATTAAAACATTGGATGTAAAAGGATCCTCTATATCAGCAAAATTGGGTACGGTGGTTAAAAATATCCGCCTCGTCCCGGATAATGTCGAGCAAATTGAAGGAAAAGTAGAAGGACAAACCATTGTTATTCTAACCAAATATTTGCGCAAAGGTTAGCGTAAATATTTAGGGTCGCCCATCAAGAGCGACCCTAAATATTTTATTTTAACACCAACTGTCTCGAGAGATCATTCAACAGTTTTTTTGCTTCATTTAAGTTTTCATTCCACCCCGCTTTCCGCTCTGCGGTATTTAACTTTGAAATCGCCTCTTTAAGCTTCGCTAAGTTGTCCGCATCCCCTTTTTTCAACAGCGCTTTTTTCACGAGCTGTACCTTCTCATAATCTTGGATACCCTCTAACATTCTTTCATAACGGATAGAGCTACGATCATGCGGGTATACAATATAGGTATCGCCCGCTGGCCACGTCCTAAAGCGTGAGTCCTGCACCGGATTTTCAACCCATGAATTGTAGGCCCACCGCAACAGTCCATCGAAATTAGCGGCCTCTGCGTACCAAGCTAAATAAGTAGATTCTGCCGGGTCAGAAAAAGTAAACTGATTTGGAAACCCATCACTACAACAGATATAAAAGGATGTGTTTAGCCCTCTTGCTTTACGATCCGCCAAATCTTCCTGCGAAAAGGGATGGTTTGCCGCAATGCTGATATCGTCGCTATTGGGATAACGCTGGTAGGTTTTTTGATTATCCGCATACGACACTCCCAGTTCTGGAGCTACACGTTGAATAAGCGCTAAAGCACCATCCATCTCTTCGCGCGAACGCTCGTCAACTGCAATATTTGTTCTTTCTAGCCATCCTTTTTGTTTCAGGTGGTTAACAAAATCCTTTAAGAAAGGTGTCCAAAGCTCTTCGAATATCGGCGTACCAGGTTTTGCAACAACATTGATTACCTTACTCTGCCCTGCATCGGTATAATGGATTTCATTATTCCACGGCACAATGGAATAGCAATTGATCATTTTGGTAATTCCAAGATCCATCATAAACTGCACCCATTTGTCAAATACCGTATAATCATAGGACCATTTCCCATTGGCGTCTTTCTTCCAGGTAATCATATCGGCATACGGATCATAGGTTTGCACATTCCAAGGATCTTTGTTCAATGTCGCTGTAATAACCTTTTGACCTGCATCAGCCAACATTTTCATCGTTGGCTTCATCGCATCGAAATGAGCTTTGCTCCATACCGGCACACCTAATACACGCGCGACAGCTGACGGATGTTGCCATTGATCCAAGTGAAATGACCACGCCTGAGGTGCTGGTAATGACTGACCGATAACCTCGACCTCAAGATTCAGCTTCTGCATGGTTTCTCCTTTTGCTGACACTTCGACATCCGCTTTATAAACACCGGCTTTGGCTGTTCGAGGGATATCGATAGTCACCCATACCGGACGAACTTTCTTGCCTTCTAAATCAAATGAAGACAGATTATCCAACATATCCGGAGCAAGTGAAGCCGCAAAATCTTGCGGTTTACGATACCCGCACCCCGGTCCAAATTCATCGGTCATCACATACCTTACGAAATGGGTCGAAGCAATGGATTTAGGTAGTGTAGCATCCTTTGACTTAAATGACGTTACTGCAACCTGTGCTCCTTGAATCGGACTGCTTGTCCACAGCAAAACCTGAACTGAAACACGTTCGCCTTTCCATCCAGATACGCTTTGTATTGCTTGCGGTCTAAAATTGGGTGCTACAGATTTTGGAAAACGTTTATCTATAGTAACAAAGGAGGAATGAAGTCCTTTTTCTATCGCCGACCAATCTGATAACGTATCTACGGTTGGATCAGGTAGCTCTTGAAATCGTTCAGGTACGGTAGGTCTTACTTGGGCATAGCTCAAGGACGTTGTTGAAATAAGTCCAAAAAACAAAAAATGACGCCACAATCGATTTTTACTTCGCATAAAGAATAGGTTTAGTTGCTTCTGTCTTACAAGCTTACCAAATTTCTTATGTATCAGCAAGGAACAAACACAAGCAATCGATTGAGTAAAATATTGATAGATCATAGAGAGGATTTGTTACTTATTCCTCTATGCCGGAAGGGCATCCTACTTATTCCTCTATGCCGGAAGGGCATGTTACTTTTTACCGAAAAAGTAACCAAACCTCGTCGCTAGGAATTTTTGCAAGGAATGGACAGTGTCTGGGCAAATTACTACAGATCGCAAATATTCCTCAGGCGACATCTAGCTGTTAAGGGAAGCCAGAATATAAGTACTAACTACCAACGACCAACTAACCCCTACTAACTACTAGTAACAAGATTTACTTGCGCTGAGCCCTCCTGGGTTTATGGCTCTACTTTCGACCAACAAGCTACTCTCTCCTAACGACCAACTACCCACTTCGTCATGTCGACTCTGGAGACATCTAAACACTATAAGTACTTATTCCAAAAAGGTACAAACATAAACAATCCATTCAGTAAAATGTTGATAGATCATAGAGAGGATTTGTCACTTGTTCCTCTATGCCGGAAGGGCATGTTACTTTTTACCGAAAAAGTAACCAAACCTCGTCGCTAGGAATTTTTGCAAGGAATGGACAGTGTCTGGGCAAATTACTACAGATCGCAAATATTCCTCAGGCGACATCTAGCTGTTAAGGGAAGCCAGAATATAAGTACTAACTATCAACGACCAACTAACCCCTACTAACTACTAGTAACAAGATTTAGTTGCGCTGAGCCCTCCGGGGTTTATGGCCCTACTTTCGACCAACTACCCACTTCGTCATGTCGACTCTGGAGACATCTAAACACTATAAGTACTTACGCTAAAAAGTGTGAGACAGTACGCTACGCCCAGAAACACGAAGCTACGTCACTGCGAGAAGCACAATGACAAGGCAATCTTTGTTTATTTATCTCCAGACGATTGCCACACCTTCGTTCCTCAGGTTCGCAAAGACGTTTTATAATCATTAGCCACAAAATCTTGTGGCTCTACTAACCTACAAACTATTTCCTACGATCTACCAACTACTAACAACCAACTACAGACTACAAGCTCCCCCTACAATCTACTCCGTTCCTTCGCTATTCTTCGGTCGTTTTGGGCGATTAAAGCGACGCTTAGGCTTCGTTGATTTTGCAACCTCACCTCCATTTGCTTGCGCCTCTCCTGTTACAACAGAAGCCACCACAGGTGCTGCTGTTGCTGCTACGCCATGGGCACCACTGTTCTCTCCTGTTGGCTTGCGGTTCGGTTTTTTCTTTTTGAAAGAATTACGTTTTTTCTTTCCGCTTTTCTTCGGATCATAAACCGGTCCCGCTTCAAAACCTTCCGGTAACGGCATCTTTGGCACCTCACTTTCAATTAGCTGCTCAATACGGGCAAACCGATGTTGATCCTTATCGTTGATAAAAGTAATTGCCGTACCTGTTGTAGCTGCCCGTGCGGTACGACCAATCCGGTGTACATAATCTTCCGGATCTGGCGGTACATCATAGTTGACAACCAAGCTGATCCCTTCAATATCGATACCACGAGATATCACATCGGTACCAATCAATATACGAAGTTGTTTGGCGCGAAAGCGAGCCATAATCGCTTCCCGCTGCGCTTGATCCAAATCGGAATGAAATCCTTCTACCGATACCTTTTTGCGCTGGAGTTCTGCAGCAAGCTTCTTCACCATATCCTTCTTTGAAGAGAAGATAATAATACTGCTGTAGGTATCATTGCTTAGGATATGTTTCAATAAAGCTGCTTTCTGCTCATCATACACTAGGTATGCCTGCTGATCAATCCCCGCCGAAGGCTTCGATATCGCAATATTTACCTCCGAAGGATCTACCAATATCTTCTTTGCTAACGTCCGGATTTTAGGCGGCATGGTCGCCGAAAACAAAAGCCCTTGCCTTTCTTGTGGCAACGCCGTAATAATCCGCATGATATCCTCATGGAATCCCATATCCAACATCCGATCTGCTTCGTCAAGCACCACACATTTAAGCTTACTAAAGTCCACCTTACCACCAGACATATGCGCCAACAAACGTCCCGGTGTCGCTACCACGATATTGGCGCCCTCTTGAAGTGCACGTCTTTGCTGCTCATAGCCCATACCATCCCCACCGCCATACACGGCAATGGATGTTGCTCCTGTAAAGTAGCTCAAGCCCATAATCTGTTGATCAATCTGGAGCGCTAATTCTCTTGTTGGAGCAAGGATAAGGGCATAAATATGTTCTTTTGGATTTTCTCCTATCATATTTAAGATAGGTAACAAATAGGACGCTGTTTTTCCAGTTCCCGTTTGCGCACAGGCAATAAGGTCTTTTTTTTCTAACACAACAGGAATCGCCTGTTCTTGAATTGGAGTAGCCTCCACAAAGCCCATACTATCAAGACCTTCTTCCAGTGTTGGAATAAAGCCAAATTCGTTGAATTTCAATCTATTGCAGTTCTATTTCATGTAATCATAAGGTCCCTCGCCTATCAGGCAGTAATGTTTCTCCCTATAAACGAGAACCTTAGCACCTACAAAAGTGCAGGATTTTGATAAAAATAACGGAATATATCCAAATCCGCAAGGGGTCAACAGAAATTATCGGTTGGCTAACCTGTTAGATACACACCGTTTATGTGTGCGATAGCAAAGGTACCATCAACTTTTCGTGGGTAAATAACCCGACCAATCGTTCCGTCACAAACAACGTCAAATCCTCTTCTTTGTACTGGTGGAGGTCGACAGGAAGATCAGTCTGCGGGGTGAACCCAAAAACTACCCGACGAGTTTCACGAGTAGCGAGTATTTGTATCACCTCCCTAAGCGACACCTCCCGTTTCTGAAAAATCTCAAACACATGGAGTGTGTCCTCCTCATATTGTGCTACGACAACGGTATCTAGCTGTGGGAGGAAGTATATAGCGTCCTTAAAGCCAAAGTCAGGGTACGCATAACAATAAAAAAAAGTAAGTCCAAAATTACGGGTATAGAAACGAGATGTCGCCTTGGTATCCGTAACATAACGTTCAAACAGCAAACGATCTGTCTCCAGATCCAGATTCAATCTCGTCGCTTTGTTGGCCGGAGTGTTCCCCGAAAGGATCGATAAGGTCGGTTGATATTCCGCTACGGGTGTAAAGCCAAACTTCGGATAAAAATCCAATACCGTCTCGTTCGCAAATAGAAAATAACCATCCAAAACATCCTGATAATCGTGTTGAATCTCTTCCATAAGAAAACGTGCAAGACCTTTTCTTTGGTAATTAGCAGCCGTCATTACCGTACCAATTTGCCCCAACTGTAACACCTCACCACCTGTTGTTGTTTCTAAGATACTTAAGGTTGTATGTGCGACCATCTGGTCGCCATCAAAAAGCGAATAAAGAATACAGGTTTTATCCCAATATCCGGATTGATAGTAATTCTCGAAATCGAATCCCCAAAAGTCCATACTCATCCGATTGAGTTCTGCACGCAAATGGTCGACCTCCTGATACCCAATACGGAGGTTATATTTATCGTTCGAGATGTAAACTTCTTTTTCTATCATCAATTTTATTACACGCTAATTATCATTAGTTTGAAGGCTCCTTAATTAAGGAACGATCCAGATGAACATAGCCCCCATCGACATGAATAAGTTGCCCCGTGGTATGGCTCGATTTATCGGACAATAAAAAGACCGTCGTATCCGCAATCTCCTCTGCTGTTGTCATTCTATTTTCCAACGGTATACGCGCCGTTATTTTCTCCAATACTTCTTCCGGATTATCCAAAGTTTGTATCCAGCTATCATATTGCGGTGTAGCACACTCCGCCACCACGATTGCATTAACGCGGATCTGGAAAGGTAAAAGCTCTACCGCCCATTCCCGAGTAAGGGCATTTCTTCCGCCATTCGATGCGGCATAGGCAGACGTCCCCCCTTGTCCTGTCTCGGCCGTTTTGGAACTGATATTTACAATACTCCCCTTACTACTTTTCAACGCATCCAGTGCATGATGCGCCATGAGGTAATAATGAATTAGATTTTTGTGCAACGATGCAACAAAGCCTTCATAATTACCAGAGGCAAGCCCTACTCCATCATTGTGTCCGGCATTATTCACCAAACCATCAATACGCCCAAATACAGCCAACGTCTCCTTAACCGCGTATGCACTCGCTTCGGGATCAGACAGCTCAGCTTCAATACTTAGTGCCTTTCCGCCCAATGCTTCTACTTCGGCCTGCACCAACAGGTTGTCGGCTTGTTTACGTCCGACAATAACAGGAATAGCTCCCTCTTTTGCGAGCGAAATAACAACAGCACGACCGATACCTTTAGCACCACCGGTCACGATAAATACTTTGTCTTTAATATTTAGGTTCATTATGAATTCTTAAACTTGTAAAAATGTGCCGCATTGCCGCCCCAAAATGCGAACTGTTCTTCCGGTGTAAATCCCTTTAACGCATGATCTGCAATGGCGATACTCTCAGCATAGCTTGCCGCCACCAAACTGACGGGCCAGTCGGAACCATACATCAAGCGATCCTTACCAAAAGTAGCAACAGCATGGTCAATATAGGGAACAAAATCATCCAGTTCCCAGTCCGGCCATTGCGCTTCTACGGCCAATCCCGAGACTTTACAATAAACATTAGGAAACGCAGCCAGCTTTTCCATAAAGGATGCCCATGTATCAAACGCTTTATCTCTGATATTTGGCTTCGCCATATGATCCAAAACAAACTGTTGATTTGGATTGGCCTCGACACAAGCCAGTGTACTCGCGTAATGTCGAGGCGCAATTAACAAATCGTAGGTATAGTTGTATTCGGTCAATTGCTTGATTCCATTTAAGAAGGACGGTTGCATTAAAAAATCAGCATCCGCTTCGGCTTCAATAATATGGCGGTACCCTTTAATTATTTTATACTGACTGAAGTATGCAAGCTGTTCGGCGACTTGCGGCGAACGCAAATCGACCCAACCTACCACACCTTTAATCATGGCATACATCGTTGATAGATCCACCAAAAACTGAGTTTCGTCGGTCGACTGATCCGCTTGCACAGCAATCACGCCATCGATCCGATTCTCCTTCAAAGCGAATGATAAATCGGTCGGCAAAAAGTTACGACGAATAGCCGACATCTTTTCCGTAATCCAAGCGTCACGAACCGGGTCGAAAATCCAAAAATGTTGGTGGGCATCTATCCGCATATTCTTATCCTTGTGTGTACGCGATAACCTCTTGACGAGATACGCCTAAATAATCAGCCCCCAGCTCTACGACATCACCAGGCTGCAAGTAAATCGGTGGGTTGAAGCCTAAACCAACACCTGCTGGTGTTCCCGTAGAAATTACATCCCCCGGTAAAAGGGTCATAAACTGGGATACGTACGATACGATATGCGGTACCGAGAATATCAGGTTGCTGGTATTTCCATCTTGGTACATTTTACCGTTTACTTTTAACCAAAGACGTACATTATTAATATCTGGAATTTCATCGGCTGTTGCCATAAATGGTCCCATTGGTGCGAAGGTATCACAACCTTTACCCTTATCCCATGTACCACCTCTTTCAATCTGGAATTCACGTTCTGACACATCGTTGTGTAACACATAACCCGCTACATAATCCAATGCTTCTGCCTCCGTTACATAAGAAGCTTTCTTACCGATCACAATACCGAATTCTACCTCCCAGTCTGTTTTTTGCGAATTCTTAGGTATAACAACCTGGTCGTTTGGTCCAACAAGCGCTGTGGTGGATTTCATAAAGATGATCGGTTCCTCCGGAATCTTTGCTCCCGTTTCAGCAGCGTGATCTTTATAATTCAATCCGATACAAACAATTTTCGAAGGACGAGCAAATGGTGCTCCCAAGCGAGTTCCCGCAGGAACAACCGGAAGTTTACCGGCATTTTCTGCAACAAAAGCTTGCAGGCGCTCCAAGCCTCCTTCTTCAAAAAACTGCTCGTTGTAATCAACTCCTAAAGCTGATACATCGTAGTTTACATCGTCAATCTGTACACCAATTTTTTCCTTTCCGAAGGTACCAAAACGTATTAATTTCATAGTGTTGTTTTTCTTTTCCCTACATCCCGTCATTTAAGCGGATCATGAGGATTATTTTATTAGTCTAGTTGTTCAATTTTATAAAACCTCCATCTATCGGGTAATCATTCCCCGTGATGAAAGCCGCATCCTCGCTGCAAAGGAACAGTGTTAATTTAGCAATTTCTTCAGGTTTCGCCATGCGGCCGATGGGTTGTGAGCTCGATAATTTAGCAAACATCTCTTCTTCCTTTCCGGGGTAGTTTTTAGCAATAAAACCATCCACAAAAGGCGTATGTACGCGTGCGGGTGAAATCGAGTTTGAACGGATATTATGCGCCATATAATCACGTGCCACCGACATACTCATCGCATAGATGGCGCCCTTACTCATGGAATAGGCAAACCGATCACTAATACCGACCACCGCAGCGATAGACGCTAAGTTCAAAATCGCTCCTCCGCCATTTGCTTTCATTCCGGGAACGACCGCAAATAAGGTGTTGTATGCCCCTTTTACGTTCACCGCAAAAACCTTCTCAAAATCTGCTTCTTGGCAGTTTTCCAAATTTCCGACATGCGCAATACCGGCATTGTTGACCAATACATCTACCCGACCGATAGCGCCTACAATGGAAATAACCTCTTCCTGATTTGCAACATTACAAGCATGTACTTTTGCGTTTCCGCCTGTATTCTGTATCCCATCAACAACTGCTTGCGCACCGCTGACATTCAGATCTAAAATATGTACAAATGCCCCTTCAGCAGCAAAAAGTTCCGCAATCGCGCGACCAATTCCACTGCCTCCGCCTGTAATAATAGCTACTTTATTTTCTAATTTCAACATTATTTTCTAATTAATACGTTCTTACAAAGACACTCCACGACGCCATGGAATGAAATCATCCTGTCCCAATTGCACCGCTTTAGGTTGTTCCTCTCCACTCGCTACACGAATTACATAGTCTAAAATACGATGAGCAGCCTCCTCTATCGTTTCTTCGCCATCGATAATCGTACCACAGTTTATATCGATAATATCAGGCATTCGCTCGTAAACTGGCGTATTGGTTGATAGCTTAACAACTGGCGTAATCGGGTTTCCTGTAGGTGTTCCCAGTCCTGTTGTAAACAAAACGATAGTAGCACCGGCAGCCACTTCGGCTGTTGTACTTTCCACATCATTACCCGGCGTACACAACAAATTCAGCCCAGGCGCATTGGCCAACTCCGGATAATCTACGACAGCGGTCACCGGCGAAGTTCCTCCTTTTTTTGCTGCGCCAGCTGATTTTATTGCATCTGTAATCAAACCATCACGAATATTCCCTGGCGAAGGGTTCATATAAAATCCGGAACCATCGGCTTCTGCCTTCGCATTGTACACCTGCATCAGAGACATAAATTTCTGCGCTGTATCTTCATCGATACAACGATCGCTAAGCTCTTGCTCCACACCACAAAGCTCTGGAAATTCAGCCAGTATAACGGAGCCTCCAAGTGTTACAAGAATATCCGACAAGAACCCTAGTGCAGGATTGGCCGATATACCGGAGAAGCCATCCGACCCACCACATTCCAGTCCGATGCATAGTTTATCGAGCGTTGCGGGCTTTCGCTCCTGTTGATTTGCCTGCGCTAGTCCCGCAAAGGTTGCTTTTATTGCTTTATGCATGAGCTCTTGCTCAGTTCCTTCCAACTGCTGCTCAAAAACATATAGCGGTTTATCAAAATTAGGATCTCGCTTTGCAATCTCATCGCGTAAGATGGAGGCTTGTGCGTGCTGGCAACCAAGGCTTAAGATGGTGGCTCCTGCGACATTTGGATGCGTAACATAACCTGCTAATAGTCCGCAAAGGGCATCCGAGTCCATACGTGTCCCGCCGCATCCCATATCGTGGTTCAGGAATTTCACACCATCCACGTTGGCGAAAAGCTTGCTTTTTTGTTTTCCTTCAGCTGAATTGGACAAATCGATCTGAAGCAGATCATCCATAGATGCTCCGGCTTGATATTTCTGAATCAAAGTGTCGACTTCATTCGTATAGTCCTTGGACGCCACTTGATAGCCGAGTTTTTCCTCTAACGCTTTTTTTAGGGTCAACACGTTTCTGTTCTCACAAAAAACCAACGGTATAACAAGCCAATGGTTGGCGGTACCGACGGTGCCATTACTACGGTGGAACCCGTTGAATGTTTTACCGACAAAAGCTGACACATCGGGCTTATCCCATTCGAGTTTCCGTGTTCCCAAGTGAAAATCATCCGCCGCATGACGCAAATTTTCGGTTGAGATCAACGCTCCAGCATCTAACGCATAGTTTAACTTGCCTACAAGTACACCATACATATATACCGGTTCGTCCATTGGCATTGCGGCAATGGTAAACTTGTGCTTGGCCTTCACCTTTTCCCGAAGAACAAATTCTTGTCCAGCAAAAGAAATAGCTGTTCCCTCGGCTAAATCACGTAAGGCAACGAGTACATTGTCTTTCGTATGAATTTGTAAATAAGCTAACTTCTCTCTTCTCATATTTTTATTTTTCGATAAACACAACCCCCGAAGGGTTCATCGCAGTTACATCTACTGTCTCTACAAGGGTCTCTTCAATCTACCAATTAATCCCTTCCAATTAGCCACAAAACCTTGTGGCTCTACAACAAACTACTATCTACGGACTAATCAGACACAACACCTTGTGTTTTTACAATTCAAAAATCTGTTTCATTAAAACCCACTTCTCTCCTGGTTTTGCCCCTGGAATCGCTTGTTGATATTTCCACATCAGCTTTTCCCATTCCTGCACTTTAGGATTATTAGCATCCATTTCACTCTTTTTATCAAAACTAAAGTCCTGATCAACATCCATAATCATAAACAGCCGATTTTCAAACCGATATATTTCCATATGAAGAACACCAGCATCACTGATTGATGCCTTGATTTCTGGCCAAACATTTTGATGGTAGTCTTCGTACTCCTGGATTAATACAGGATCGTTTACTAAATCTAATGCGAATGTATATCTATGCATTTTATATTATTTTAACACTTTATTTGCACGTTTTCATTTTCATATGCTAATCTTAAACAGGTAAGCAACAGATGTTTTATGTCTCTATAACTCATTACGTGTACTGGAAACCGATTCCGGAAGTACCGCTACACTTTTGTTGCGCCAAGCAAAAAACAGGACTACAATAAAACAGAATAGTGGCACGTAATATGACAAGTGCACATTTCCACTAAAATCAGTTACCTTACTGGCCAACGGTGGAATGATCGCTCCGCCGACGATGGACATAATAATCAAGCTCGATGCCGATTTTGTATCGGCTCCCGTACCTTCCAAGCCCATCGCAAAAATCGTTGGAAACATAATAGACATAAAAAAGGCAATACCGACCAACGCATATAGCGTTACGATACCTTCGCCGTAAATAACCAATACACATAGTAGAACTGCAAAAACACTATACAACATCAGCAACTTATAAGGTTGTATGAATTTCATAAAGAAGGAACCTACGAATCGACCAATCATAAAAGCTAGTCCCGCTGCACCCGCGTAGTATTTCGCGTCCTGTCCATGCATTTGTAACGCATCTTCAGCAAAAACCAATAAGAAACTTAACACATAAACCTGCGCACCTACATAAAAAAACTGCGCTACAACAGCCCATGATACATTCTTATGTCTGAACGCACCAAAGAATCCTTTTGAAGCAACCGCATCCTCCTCCTCTTGAATTTCAGGTAATTTCGTTACGATAAACAACATGGCGACAAGCAGGATTATTAAGCCCAACACAAGATATGGACCTTTCACCAAAGCGGTTTCTGCCTGTATGTAAGCGAGACGCGCTTGCTCCGTCATATCAGCAATTTCACCGGCTGACTTAGGTTCATCAGCAAGAATGACATACCCTCCGACAATTGGCGCTACGAACGCCGCTAAACCATTGAATGATTGTGCAAAGTTAAGGCGCTGTGTTGCCTTCGCAGGATCCCCTAGTACCGTGATATATGGATTTGCAGCAGTCTCTAAAATGGTTAAGCCGCAAGAAAGGACAAATAGGGCACCGAGAAAAAAAGCATAACTCATGGTGTTAGCTGCCGGAATAAAAAGGAAACAACCTAATGCAAAAAGCAAAAGCCCCACGACGATACCGACCTTGTATCCAAATCTTTTCATAATGATACCTGCAGGAATAGCCAATACGAAATAGGCAATAAAAACAGCGGAATCTACGAGAGACGCTTGAAAATGGGTTAAACTAAACGCACTCCTTAAATGCTTGATGAGGATTGGGTCTAGGTTATGTATAAATCCCCAAAAGAAAAAAAGGGATGTTATCAGAACAATCGCCAAGCCGTAAGTTTTTGTTTTTGTCATATAGGATTATATTGGAATTGTAAAAATAGGTTGTGGTAAATAGGAATCATTGAACTATTTTACCAAAAAGATAAACAATATTACCACACAACTGATATATTTACATTTTATAACGAATATATACGTTATCACAATGCATATTCAGCGTCTCAATCATATCCAGGAAGATCAGGGTGCTATCTTAATTCGCCACGATCGGGCGCCACAGAATCATAATGTGTGGCACTACCATGATGAATTGGAATTTATCCAGATCACCAAAGGAAAAGGAACTTTCGTTGCAGGGGATCGCATTTTTAAGTTTAGTGATGGAGACTCCATGCTTATCGGTTCCAACATCCCCCATTACTGGCTTTTTGATGAGGAGTTTTTACAGACGGATGCTGTCGCTAAAGTGGATATTAGGGTCATCCACTTTAAACCGGATTTTATGGGGAATGATTTCTGGTCCCTCAAGGAATCTTCCGCTATAAAACAAGGATACCAACGGGCTAAACGCATCCTTTATTTTTCAGAAGATGATGCCTGCATTGCTGATTTCTTTCGTCAATTATCACCGCATTCCTCTTTCAAACAATTGCTTAGCTTGCTGGACACCTTAGATTACATTGGACAGAAGACGGACGCACAACTTCTTATTAGTGAAAGTCACAGTAATTTTCAACAAGAAGAGGACTACCTTCGTATGAATAAGATCCTAGACTATATACGACTCAATTACAAGCAAAAAATTCAGCTTCAATATGTCGCCCAACTGGCTGGATTAACTGAAAACTCCTTCTGCCGATATTTTAAACAAAAAACGGGTAAGACATTAATTCAATTTATCAATGAGTTGCGTATCACGCACGCCTGTAAACTTCTGATGGAAGAAAAGATGGCAATTAAGGAAGTCTGCTTTGAATCAGGGTTTCAGAATTTTGTCAGTTTCCATAAAACATTTAAAGCAATTGTAGGGCTTACGCCTGTACAGTATCGGGTTGGTGGTTAGTAGTTACGTAGTTGGTGGGGAGTAGTTTGTTGTTCTTAGTTAGTAGATAGTAGTTGGTAGTTGGTAGAGCCATAAACCGCGAAGGGCTCAGCGCAGCTATATTTTGTATCTGATTAGTTCGTAAGGATTTTCCTAAAAAATAAAAACGTCTTTGCGAACCTGAGGAACGAAGGTGTGACAATCTTCTGGAGATAAATAAACAAAGACCGCCACGTCGCTACGCTTCTCGCAGTGACGCATCTCCGGTATTTGGGGAGGAGCATACTATCTATTCATCCTTTTGTATAGATGTTGTTTTTATAGGGTTTAGATGTCTCCAAAGTCGACATGACGAAGTGGCTAGTAGTTTGTTGTTAGTAGATTGTAGGGAGTAGTTGGTAGATGGTAGTTAGTAGAGCCATAAACCGCGAAGGGCTCAGCGGAGCTATATTTTGTATCTTTTAATTAAATCCTAAATTGTAGCTTCTCGCTCCCTAAACAGTAAGATGTCGCCTGAGGAATATTTGCATTTGTAGAAATTTGCCCATGCACTATCTCACCCTGCAAAAATTCCTAGCGACGAGGTTTGGTTACTTTTTCGGCAAAAAGTAACATGCCCCTCCGGCATAGAGGAGAACGTTTTGACAGCACTTCGACAGGTCCAGAGTGACATCGCTTATCGGTCTGACATTGTCTGCCTGTGGTAGGCAGGCTCATTTGATAACTACGGTATAGCTTCCAACCCTCCTTAACAGCAGAATGTCGCCTGAGGAATATTTGCATCTGTAGAAATTTGCCCATGCACTATCCCACCCTGCAAAAATTCCTAGCGACGAGGTTTGGTTACTTTTTCGGCAAAAAGTAACATGCCCCTCCGGCATAGAGGAGAACGTTTCGACAGCACTTCGACAGGTCCAGAGTGACAGCGCTTATCAGTCTGACATTGTCTGCCTGCGGTAGGCAGGCTCATTTGATAACTACGGTATAGCTTCCAACCCTCCTTAACAGCAGAATGTCGCCTGAGGAATATTTGCATCTGTAGAAATTTGCCCATGCACTATCTCACCCTGCAAAAATTCCTAGCGACGAGGTTTGGTTACTTTTTCGGCAAAAAGTAACATGCCCCTCCGGCATAGAGGAGAACGTTTTGACAGCACTTCGACAGGTCCAGAGTGACATCGCTTATCGGTCTGACATTGTCTGCCTGCGGTAGGCAGGCTCATTTGATAACTACGGTATAGCTTCTAACCCTCCTTAACAGCAGAATGTCGCCTGAGGAATATTTGCATCTGTAGAAATTTGCCCATGTACTATCCCACCCTGCAAAAATTCCTAGCGACGAGGTTTGGTTACTTTTTCGGCAAAAAGTAACATGCCTCTCCGGCATAGAGGAGAACCGAGAGTAAGAGCGTTAAGAAGGTAGAAAGTTAAAGCGTTAGAGGAGAACTGAGAATTAGATAAAGGTTAAAAAAGCAAACAATTTCAATATTTTTTCACTTCTTATCATAGGTCAATGCTTATGTTTCCTGGAATGGAGAGCTTTGTCTTCAGAAAATAAAAACAAAAAGAATATGAAGAATCTATTGAAACTCGTTGCGGCTGTTGCCGTGTTATTGAACGTCTCTTTTGCGCAGGTGAAATGGTCTGTAGACCCTGCTCACACCAATACTAGATTTGAGGTAAAACACCTTGGTATTGCTCTTATTGACGGTCAGTTCAAAAAATTAGAAGGAAATGTTGAAACAAAGACTGGCGACAGCTTTGATGGTGCAACCATCAATTTCACTATCGATGTAAGCAGCATTGACACTCGTATTGAAGCGCGTGACAACCACTTAAAAAGTGATGATTTTTTTAATGCTGAAAAATTCCCTACAATAACCTTGAAAAATGGTATCCTGAAAAAAGGTAAAAAAGGAGAATATACCTTGACAGGAGATTTAACCATACGTGACGTAACGAAAAAAGTTGTTTTCGACGTGGTGCAAAACAATGGTATCATTACCGATCCTTGGGGAATGACACGTGCTGGCTTTACAGCGAAGACAAAAATCAATCGCTTAGAGTACAACGTTAAGTACAATGATCTTTTGCCAACAGGCGTACCGGCTGTTGCTTCCGATGTAAGCATTGTTGTAAATGCTGAAATCGTTAAACAGAAATAACAAAAAATCCCGCCAAATAGGCGGGATTTTTTATACATGATCTATTCGGATAGACTGCATCCCCGCAGCTGTCGCTGATGCCACACCGGGCGCCCCATCTTCAAAGACTAAGCACTTCTCCGGTAACACACCAAGCTGTTCCGCTGCCGCTAAAAAAGGATCCGGATACGGTTTGCCCCGCAAGGTATCCCCGGCACACACCGTTACTTCTACCAGCCTATCGATTCCCAAGACCTTTAACGTCTTCTCTACCGATTCTCGGGCGCCGCCAGAAACAACAGCAATTCGCACTTTACCCACATGCTGCTCCAAGTGTGCGACCACAAATGGAATAGCCACAACGCGATCCAAATAGTGATCGACATACAGACGATGTCTTCTTTCTGCAAAAACAACCGGATCCATCGCCACGTTATACCGTTTATTTATTTCGCGTACCACATCCACCACTGGCCAACCCGCCAATTCATCAATGATCTGTCCATCAATCTGCACCCCCATCTCTGCTGCCAAATCAACATAGGTCTCCGTATGTAATGGCATATTATCCGCTAACGTACCGTCACAGTCATACAAAAAGGCCTGATAGTCGCCCGCTGAAAGCGCTGTAAGCTTACTTAGTTTATGTAGATTTACCTCGTCCATCTATTTAACCAGTAGCTTGTCAAACATCAAAACTAACTCCGCAATGTCATATATCACATAATCCGCCTCTATTGGCCCTGTTCCACCCTCTTCGTCGCCAGTCCAAGCTGCTCCCTTAAACCAAACGGTTTGGCAACCACAAGCTTTAGCAGGAACAATATCCTTCGCAAAAGAGTCACCAATTACTAAACAGCGCTCTGGAGATAACCCCAACGCAGCAACGCCTAAATTATAGATTGCAGGATCGGGCTTCCGTACACCAACCACGGCTGATTCTATTACCGCATCAAAATAATCCAGAAGACCAAAATCTTCCAAAACAGCATGTAAGTTCCCATAAAAATTAGAAACCATAACCATCGGAATTTGCCCACGCAACATATCCAAAACTTCCTTCGCCTTTTTCACATGCTCACTCGCCAGGAAATAACCATCCCAGGCAATAGCTGTGATAAGCTCCCTACTGAGGGAAATTCCCTGCTGTTGCAAATACTCAAATTGCGCCTCCACCTTTGTTTGTAAAACCTCCTGAAAGTTAAAGGTTGGCAAAATCAATCGCGAAGTTGCCATCTTTCGCTCCGCATACACGTAGGCGGCATTAAAAGCTTCTCTTTCAATCTTTAAACCTGCCTTTTGATAAAGCTGCCAGATTACCTCACCCCAGTGCTGCCCATTGGAATCTAGTGTTCCACCATAATCAAACAATACGCCTTCAATATCTTCTATCTGCATAATTATATTTCGTCAATACTCATCTTTTCTTCCATTTGCGGCACACGCTTTCGCTTTGTCCATGTCATCATAAATAACCCTATAGCGATCCAAACACATTCTCGAATACGGGTAGCAATTCCTATAAAAACACCGATATCAGCAGCATAGCCAATACTGGCCATCGCCATGGCCATACCTCCTTCTCGTGTCCCCAGCTGCATAGGCAGAAAAAATATAAGATTCGCAAAAAAGGAAGAGCCAGAGCTCACCAACAACGATTCCATATAAGTCATCTCCACCCCGACAGCATGCGCAATAAAATAGATTTCAGCACACCCCACCACGCGGGCAAAAAACTCCCATGCCAATGCCGAATAAAACTTACTGCGTCGTCCAGAGTACAAATTACTGACCTGTCGATCTATATCCTCCAGTAAGTCATGCTTTTCCTCACCCAGCTTTTTCATCTTAGCACCAATCAGTGGAAATCTGGACAAAACCGATACCGAACTTACAGCAATACCATGCTGATATACCTTAGCAAACCACCCTCCAAGAAGAATAGCCATCAGTAAAATAAGCACACAAGCTATTAACACCGTTGTATTTATCGGAACAAACCAAATAATAAGTCCTACCGACAACACCCAAAACACCAAATGCGATAAGATATGCATCATGGTATATAACAAAACTGAGGATCCAGCCTTTGCACCACCTACATAACGCTTTAATTCCATGATTCGGTATGGCTCTCCACCTAAAGCAACAAAGGGCGTGATATAATTTATAGAAAAGCCACTGACAATCAGCTGAAAAATTTTCCCAAACGGCACAAAAGTTTTCGGATTATTTTTTTCGACCACGATATCCCGCAAGGCCATTGCATTCATCAGGTAGATGACCAACCAACTTAATAATACAGGAATAAACCACCACCCTGTCGCTAAAAGGCTAGACCAAATCTCTTCTACGCCTAGTTTATAAATCATATACCCGAGGGTTACGATCCCCAGCACAAAGAAAAAAACTTTGTAAATATTATTGCGCATATTTATTTTCTGTAGCTATCTTCTTGACAAAAAAGGAACTGACCTGCTCTTGACGCCAAACCATGTAGATTAAAATTGGGGTTAGTACCAAAATATCAAAAACGAAATATAACCAAACCTGATCGATAAACAACCATAGAAACAAGAAAATAACACGGGTATTGAACTGGACGATATTGGTGTACTTCATTAACGGTTTATTCATAGACCGAAAATCAGTAACCAGCTGCATAGGTAACTGTCCCCTAAAATTAGTTTTGACAAGCGATAACAGCTTTTGTAAGTTCGGCGACAGGTTTTCTTGCATTCGGGTATAATTTGTATAACCATTCAAGACAAATTTCGAAAAGAAATTCTTCGTCCAACTCAGTTTATCCAAATCAGCCTGTAAGCTTTTTGTATTGTCAAGTTCACTCCCTGACTCTCCCTTAATAAAAAAGAGATGAACATTACGATAATAATCTGCCATGGCCGACTGAAAAACATGTGCAACTCCGGCCAATACACCCGGGACCCAAATCCAGGCAGACCAACCGTCATTCATCAACCGTAAACATAAAGCTATATGGATGGATGCAAACCAAAAATCTCCTGCAAAACCGTCTAAGATACGTCCGAAACGACTCTTATTGTCCGTCATCCGTGCCAGCTGCCCATCTGCAGAATCTAAAGAATTTGCAAATATCAGCAGCAACATCCCTATGATATTCGTCCCTAAATCAGGGTAGTAAAATAAAATGCCTGCCGCAACTCCAAAAAATATACTAATGATCGTTACCGCATTTGGCGTGATGCCCACCTTAGCACAAAACTGTGCAATTCTAAAGCCTATAGGTCTATAAAACCAAATATCGATCCGTTCTTCCGTGTCGTTCGATTTTAGGGATTGTACAAAAGCGCTTTCAGGTAGGTCCATGTTTGAATTTTCTTTATTCTTCATGTAAATAGGTTTCTTCCTTTGCATCGTTAGCAGTAAAATAATCAAATAAAAATTGAGCTATCGCCCGACTGGCTTCATTCCGACATGGCGCAAAACTAGGCCAATCATTAAGGTCTATAATATGAAAAGTTCCATCCGAACCCACGATAGCATCACCGCCATAAATATGAACACCAAGCACCGACGCAGCCTGATCTGCACTTCGTTTCAGGTCTTCTATATTAAACGGATAATGTAACGTTTCCCCATTAATAGACTCATAATTTGTGTACTTATGATGATTATGATCGTACGGATAAAACCAGTGAAAAAAATTTGTCCCTCGCACCGCATAAAACTTAAGGAGGTCCCCAACGAGATGCTCCGAAAGAACGGCCTCTGTTATTCCACGCAGCGCATATTCGTTTAGGATAGACTGTGCCTCTTCCACGGAAGTTGCAAAGGTTACATCTTCCTTGTGGATGGCATGAAAGTCGCCTCGTTTAATCCATACGCCAGGTCCTCCAAATGCGGCTACGATGTCACTAATATCTGTGGTCGTATCAACCACCAAGCTCTTCGGATAGGGAACGCCTTCAGCCAATAACTTCAACGTCATATTTTTGCGAAAGCAATTCTCAATCCCATAACCTGAATTGAGCACGATCTTCCCTTGATCTTCTAGTGACTGTAAACGTTTAACAAGTGATTTAGTACGTCCCATAGTAATAATCAACTCTTGTTCCACCACTTCCCTTGCCATAAAGGCTTCTTCATCACAGACCTCCAAATGTCCGCCTTTTAAAAGCAGTTCTTGACTTACCATATCAAAGATGGCCGCATCATTACCAACATGATTCGGTGAAAAGTAGCCTTTTCTTTTTATTCCTAATACTTTCATCTCAATACTGTATAGGTTTTTCTCCAATTTCAGCTAAAAACACTTCAGCGGCATCCCTATCTTTAAGATGATCCACATCCACGATTTTACCAAAACGATGCGCACGAACCTCCAATTGTTGTTCCAGTAAATAACGTTGATAATTACGCATCCTCGTATTGCCGCTCGCGACACTGTCCGCCACGCAGTCGAGGGCTTTTCGTCGCAGCCCATAAATCCCTCCGGAGACATGCGTCATCTCCCCTGTATTCGAATCCGCAAATATCTCTACTTCCATATATTCATTTACGCCGACATACAACGGACTCTCATCATCAACAAACGAAGTCACCCCCATGTAGGCATCGACCCGTGGATGGTAGGTAAAAGCGTTCAGATAATCGATAAAATCACGTTCACTGAACACCGTATCCGTGGTCGTAACGCAAATGGCATTCCACTGTGGATTAACTTTTACAAGCTCATAAAGGCTATGCAATGAGCTCTCCGTATCCTTTACATAAAGTACTATAGGAACCTTAAAATCATGCTCCTGCAAAAAGTCGATTAACTCCTGCGATTGACTATTGACAATGATATGAATTCGCTTCGCATACTGACTTGCAAAGATTCCGATAAGGCGTTCAATCATCGGAATACCAAACAAAGGCAGTAGCGGCTTTGGCAGTGTGTGTCCCTCTTCTTTTAGGCGCGAGCCCTCGCCCGCAGCAATTATTGCATACTCCATAGGTTAAAAACAGGTTGTTATAAAAAACGTTTCCTAACTACAAAATTCTTTTAAAGAAAGTGCATACCGCTTTCAGGGCATGCATCTCCTTTAAAAAAGTCCTCGCGTGGATCCGTTATTGCATACTCTCCACAAGGTCTTGGTAATAATCCAACCCTAAGTGTGTAATCAGATCCTCTCCCATTATATGGCGAAGCGTGTTCTGCAACTTCATCAGTTGTTTAAAAATATCATGTTCTGCCGGTAATCCTGGAGCCGTTTGTGGGGATTTTAAATAGAATGAAAGCCATTCTTGAATACCGTACATATCTGCACGCTGCGCTAAATCTATGAAAAGGGCTAAATCTAATACGATGGGAGCTGCAAGGATAGAATCCCGACACAAAAAGTTAATCTTGATCTGCATCTTATATCCCATCCATCCAAAAATATCAATGTTATCCCAAGATTCTTTGTTATCACCATGCGGAGGGTAATAATTGATCCGTACCTTGTGATATAGATCACCGTATAATTCTGGGTTTTTATCTGCATCTAAGATTTCTTCCAAGACCGATAATTTAGAAACCTCTTTGGTTTTAAAGTTCTCGGGATCATCAAGCACAAGCCCATCTCTATTTCCCAGAATATTTGTTGAAAACCAACCCTCAACCCCTAATGCTCTAGCTTGTAAGCCGGGGGCAACAATAGTTTTCATTAAGGTTTGTCCTGTTTTAAAGTCTTTCCCGGCAATAGCGACCCGGTTTTGAGTGGCTAGCTCTACAATCGCTGGTACGTCACAGGTTAAATTTGGCGCGCCATTAACATAAGGAACCCCTTCTAACAATGCGGCATAACAGTAGATCATACTTGGCGGGATACGTTGATCATCCTGATCCAAAGCAGCCTCTAGTTTGGCCAATGAAGAAAATAAATCGTCCGATTCAATGTACTTCTCCGTAGAACCACACCAGACAATGACCACCCTGTCTAATCCGTTATCTGCAATAAAGCCGCGAATATCGGCACGAACTGCCTCCACCAACTCCCGACGGCTCAATCCTGTTTTGATATGGTTTCCATCTAGGTTTTTCACAAAATTACGATCGAAAACAGCTTTCATTGGCTGAATAGCTTCCAACGTTTCCCGAACAGCATCTAACTGGTGCTGCTCAATAACTTTTGCTTTCGAAGCTGCTTCATACACGTTATCCGCATAGACGTCCCAACCACCGAACACAATATCCGTTAGTTTCGCTAATGGTACAAAGTCCTTAATCAAAGGGTTCCTATTATCCGTACGTTTTCCCAAACGAATATGCCCAAGCTGAGCAACGGAACCAATAGGTTTAGAGAAACCTTTGTTAATAGCAGCAACCCCTGCAATCAGTGTTGTAGCTACTGCGCCTAGTCCAGGCATCAAAATACCTAATTTACCTTCGGCCTCTTTTACATTTTTCTTCATGATTTCAAATGGCAATGATTAATAAATGAATAAAATTAACACCGTAAATATTGGAGTAATAATTCAATGAATTGTTAAAATAACGTAAATATTTGACCATATTGATTAAATAGTTAAATGTTCAAAAAAAATCAATTGGTTACGGGATGCAATAAAATAAGCACATGTCCCTTATATTGAAATTGCTTACCATCTGCGTCCTCAACTTCCTGCAGATAAAAATACGTCCCTGTATTTAACCCGCTTCCTCGCCATTTGTTTTATTAATAAACATTCAAAACATAATATGGTCATTACATTATATTCTAAAATTAAAAAACACAGAACACAACGTTCTACAACATTCCCGCTCGCAGTGTTTTTGACCGTAGTAGAAGGAAGATAATCTGAGTTTCTGGTCTTTTGGCAAAAAAAACGACTAAACAAATAGATTACTTTTAAATCTTAACTTCTATCTTTGCAACATAGTATAGTTTAGGTTATATTGCTTGCGATAATGATAAGGTTAGAGAACATCCATAAAACTTTCTTAAAAAAACACCATAAGATAGAAGCCCTGCGAGCAATCAATTTGCAGGTAGACAAGGGAGATATCTTTGGTATCATCGGTTACTCTGGCTCTGGTAAGAGTACATTGGTACGTACCATCAATCTGCTAGAACGTCCAGATAAAGGGGCTGTCTATTATAAAGATGTGGAGATTTCTGCCTTTTCTGAAAACCAGTTGATCCCGTACCGTCACAAGATCGGGATGATCTTTCAACAATTTAATTTGTTGGCATCTGCTACAGTTTTCGACAATATTGCACTGCCACTTCGTCTTCAAGGCATCGATTCAGCCGCCATATCGACCAAAGTAAATGAGCTTTTGGTTTTGATCGGTTTGCAGGAAAAGAAAGAGGACTACCCATCTAGTTTATCGGGCGGACAGAAACAGCGTGTAGCCATCGCCCGTGCGATTGCGTCCGATCCGGAGGTGCTCCTCTGCGATGAAGCCACCAGTGCGTTGGATCCGCAGACAACACGAACGATACTCGCCCTCTTGCAGGAGATTAATCAACGTCTGGGCATTACCATTGTTCTGATCACCCACGAAATGGAGGTTGTACGAGCTATCTGCAATAAAGTAGCCGTTATTTCTAACGGCGAGATAGTCGAACAAGATAGTGTCGAGAATGTTTTCGCTCAACCACAGTCCGCTATAACACGCGAATTACTGAATCCAAGTTTAAGTTTACATCAATAAAATAAAGATATATGTCTGAATCTACCTACTGGTTATTAGCAAAAGGTATGGGCGAAACGCTTTACATGACCTTTACGGCCGGTTTTTTCAGCTTCCTCATCGGTTTACCGCTCGGTATTTTTCTATTCCTAACGCGTGAACGTCAACTACTTGAGAGTCCGGGTTGGAACCGCGTTCTCTCTTTTTTCGTCAATATATTCCGGTCCATCCCCTTTATTATTCTTATTGTGTGGATGATTCCCTTTACACGACTTATTGCCGGCACTTCGATTGGAATGAACGCAGCCATTGTACCACTCAGCATTGGCGCCAGTCCTTTTGTTGCCCGTTTAGTGGAAAACAGCTTATTGGAGATTCCTTATGGCGTAATAGAGGCGGCTCGATCGATGGGTGCGACAACATTTCAGATCATCCGTAAAGTCCTTATACCGGAAGCACTGCCTTCCTTAATCAACAATGCCTCATTGACCTTAATCACCTTGGTCGGTTATTCGGCAATGGGTGGTGCTGTAGGTGCTGGCGGCCTTGGCCATATCGGTTACCAATATGGTTATGTCGGTTATGACGCGTTCATCATGAATACCGTACTTATCCTGTTAATCTTAATTGTTTTCCTTATACAATTCACTGGGGATCGTCTTTCCCGCTATGTTGACCACAGAAAATAAAAACAAATGAAGAAGATATTCCTAAAAAAAATTGCTTACGCAGCACTTGCGATTACCTTAGTTTCATGCGGTTCTAGCACAAAAAACACCAATACATTGCGTGTCGGTGTACAGGCTGGCCCCGAGTATAAATTAGCTGAAGCAGCGAAAAAAGAAGCGAAAGAAAAACATAATCTGGATGTAGAGCTTATTTCTTTTACAGACTACATTATGCCCAATGAAGCCCTACAGCAGAAGGATATTGATGTCAACGTTTTTCAAACCGTTCCCTATTTAGAGGAGCAATCGAAAAACAGAGGGTATCAATTCGCTGTGGTCGGTAATACCTTTGTGTATCCAATGGCTGGATATTCTAAAAAAATAAAAAGTATCAGTGAGCTGAAGAAGGATGATACCATTGTGATTCCAAACGACCCTAGCAACTTAGGGCGTGCTTTGTTGCTTTTGCAGCAAGTTGGCCTGATTAAATTAAAGGCTGATGTAGGCCTGTTGCCTACGCAACGTGATATCATCGAGAATAAAATTGGATTTAGCATCCTAGAGCTAGAAGCACCACAATTGCCACGCACCTTGGACGACAATAAAGTTACCGTAGCGATCATCAATAATAATTTTGCGGCCAGCAATAATTTTGTAGCGAAGCGAGATGGAATTTTTATGGAAGATGAGAAATCGCCATACGTTAATATCATTGTGTCACGTAAAGACAATGCGATGGACGAGAAAGTGCACAAGTTCGTAAAAGCATACCAATCGGAAGCTGTAGCGAAAGCGGCGGAGGAAGAATTTAAAGGCGGAGCTGTTCAAGGCTGGTTATCGAAGTAATAAATAGGCTATGAAACCAAAAACTATTATTTCAAGTATTATTCTGGCGCTGCTGATCGTGATTCTTTTTAACAATAAGGAGGAAGCTTCATTTTGGTTGTTTGGCGAAATTCGCACCTCTAAACTCTTTATTATCGGAACATTTTTCCTTATCGGACTTGTTACCGGCGGACTTGTTTTTCGTCGCCGCAGCAAGCACCCGAAAGAGTACAGTGTGAGTAATGGAAATCAGCCTGATACCGATTTTATCGACGATGGGCTAACGGATGAGGATCGTAAATTTTTAGGTAAGGAGTAAACATGAAATTCGGACAAGTAAACAATCCGGAGGCGATTGATTTCACGCTTCCTCCAACAAGCAAAGTAAGTCTCGAAGTGCTCGAGCATTACCAAAGCGATACTCCTTTTGAGGCCTATGTAGGCTGTGCAAAATGGAACAAGACTGACTTAAAAGGATTTTACCCACGCGGCACCAAAGATGAACTGGCATATTACTCGAGGCAGTTTAATGCGATTGAGCTCAACGCTACCTTCTATAACTCGCCTTCCAAAGAACAGGTAGAGACTTGGCGCGATAAAACACCAGATGGATTTAAGTTCTTTCCAAAAATCCCACAATCGGTAAGCCATTATAGCCGCCTACTGAATACCAACGATAAGATTAAAGCGTTTGTCGATTCGACCGCTCTTTTTAAAGAAAAAATGGGAATGGCATTTTTGCAAATGCACGATAATTATAAGCCGAAAGATTTTGATCGACTGGCGCATTTCTTACATGATTTCCCCAAAGATTACCCACTAGCCCTTGAGGTTAGAAATGAAGAATGGTTTAAGGACGAAGTAACCCGCGAAAAGCTCTATAAATTATTAGAGGAAACCGGAACAACGAATGTCCTGGTCGATACGGCCGGACGCAGGGATATGCTACATATGCGCCATACAACCAATAGCGCTTTTGTTCGTTATGTTGGTGCCAATCACCCATCAGATTATGATCGTCTCCTGGATTGGGTTCAGGTGATAAAGGACTGGAAAGCCGCCGGCCTGCAGCGCCTCTATTTCTTTATTCACCAAAACCTCGAAGTGGAATCTCCGCTATTAGCGGCTCATTTTATTACGCATCTTAATAAGGAGATTGGCACAACACTAAACATTCCGAATAAAGGACAACTGGGGCTGTTCTAGTATAACAACACCCCAGATACATTCCAAAAGCTGAAACTAGAGCCTTCTGGTTCCCCTTGTGGAATTTTAACACGAATCGTATGTTTCCCGGCTTTCAAGTCGCCTAAGTTGATATAGTTCGGGTTCGTAATTGTACCCGGACACCAATTGGAGCGGCTGAGGTCGGAAGAGGACAATCCATTTTGGAAATTGCCGGAAACCGGATTGTACAAACGGTATGAACCACAATCTGTACGCCACGGCGTAAAGCTAAATACAACCTTATCGTCTAATAGAATAGTGTTTTCTTTGGGGACAAACTCGTCACCATTGCCCCAACCACCGTGACCGGTTGTGATATAGCGCAGCTGTAAATTCTTGGTATCCTCTGGAAGATCGAACGATACTTCTAATCCTTTTTCCTCACTAAAGAACGTCGCATACGTTTGTCCACCCATCTCCATCACATTGGTGGTATTAAATATGGACATTACTTGGGGAGATGCCATTCTTGAACTACCGGGATGAATGGTAAGTTCCAGGCTGACCCGATGCCCGCCTTTATCATAATTACCAATATAAGTACCGATATACACTTCCTTACCAGACATCACGGATAAAAACTCAGAAACATCTTGCCGATAAATGGACGAATCTTGCCACGTCTTTCCCTTCAACGTTAATCGATCGTTAAAATGAGAAACGCCAAATGGTGTAAAGAAACGCATTAACTCATAGACGGGTGAAAAACCTGCTGTACGCACCATTCCGGGATATTCCTTTCCGTCTCCATTACTATACTTCGGTAATGTCTGCATGCCATTCTTCATCCCATCTAGAAACGAAGTGGCTTGATCTTCAGCAATCATAAACACCGAACCAGTACGATCGTAGGCGTCTCCATTCGATTTCTCGATTAACTGTACAAATGCCTGACTATTTGTATCTAATTTTGGGACTTTTACTTTTTTCAAAATCACCGTACCGCTCGCAAAGCGCAGGATACTATCCTGTTTTGGTTGATCGACAAAGTTGATTTGCTCATCTTGAAAAATCGGGATATGAATGAAGCGACTCTTCCATACGATATCCTGATACGTAGGACCATCTACTACTTCATCAAATTTTGGTAAAGCAACATGGTTAGGGATTCTTTTAATCTTTTCCGCTTTCGTGGCAGTTATCTTTGTATTTCCGTTACGGACATATTCCAAAACAAAGCCCAGCTGTTGCCCTAACTCATTGGGTGCCCCCTGTACACCGAGTTCATCTGTATACCAAAGCTCAATGGTATTAGAATTAACGGAAGTGGTGGCTTTTTTACAGGTATATCCTAAAATAACTTTTGTTTCATTTGTTAAATTATAGGTACTTTTTCCAAGTAGGGCCAGATCCTTTGTGACAAGTTGTTTATCTGCCGAAAAGTTCATCTGCTTAAAGTAGGCCGCGTTATTCCGGTCAATATAATAGGTTTCATAAGGATACTTCGCCTGCGATTGTGTGGCACGATCTGTTGTAATAATGGTTTGATCTTTATCAGCGAACACAAGTAATGGATCTTCTGCACCTTGGACTTTGTCATTGTAACTACGCTGAAAAGTGACCTTCCATCCTTGCGCTCCAGCATGCAATGAAACAAAAAGGCACACGAATGTGACGATATTCTTTATCATAAATAAATGGTTTTAGCAAAGTGCTAAGATAAAGAAACTGTCCAAAAATTAGGCATAGAAAAGATACGTCAAGAAAATTTTACGGTTGACAAATAGTTAGGTCCCCTATCGTTTATCGTCCAAGCAGTCCTAACTCTTCATTGGTATACATCTTGGCGCCCTTCAAGTAATTATAAAGCAGATCTTTTGTGTTTTTATCATTGAGTTTATATAGGTTATCTCGGAGAAATACTTTGTCCTCATCAATATGACCCTTATACCCCAAATATGAAGGAATATAATACTGAATACAAAGGCGGATATAGCGCAGCTCGACATTGGAGGGGTTACTTGCAATCTCCTTTTCGAGCATATTTTTACCATTTTTAAAGTAGCCCATCTTTTTAAAGGGATTTCCACTATGCTTTGCCATAAACATGTGGTAGGCCGCTTCATACCCTCGTTCAACAGGACTATCGGCATACTTTTCTAACGCTTCCAGATGTTTTTTGCACGTTTCTTCATCCTTATGCCCTACTTTAAAATCCTTCCGTATGTCGGCTATCTTTAAACCTTGTCCAAACAATGTTGTTATGCACACTATTTGAAACATGAAAAAGCAAATACATGTCGCTCTCATAATGCTGCCTATTTTTTGGTTATTGATTGATAAGATAGTAAAACAACATCAATTATTCAATTAAGGTTTTATATAAATAATTTATTGTTTTGGCAGAAAGCGCCACAAACCCATTTTCATAGGTAGGCACACAACCATTTGTAACAACCACAAATCCATATTTTTTCGTAGGGTTAAAGAACATCGCACTATATAAGCCGTAAGCAGATCCCGTATGACCGACCAAGTGTATACCTGGGATTAAATTTTCTGTTTCCAAAAGAGCCAAGCCGTAACCTTCTTTTTCCGACAATTTTGTTTGCATTATCTTGGCGCTCTTTTCCTTTATTATACGCCTCTTTCCTACTTTACCATAGTTCATATGCATCCCCATATAAGTAGCCAAATCCTCGGGCGAAATTTTCATACCTCCGGTCGGTGAAAACACAGGTGTTGAATGTCCTACTGTATAATTTACAATCTCTTCAGACCGTGGGTTATATGCCGCTGGTTGTGGAGAGAAGCTGTCGTTTTCCTTGCTGTATTCATAGAGTGTTGCAAATCGCTTTTGATCCAGCGAATCCACACAATAACCTGCACGAAGATGGAGTGGATCTAGAATCACCTTCTTTATATAATTATCGAAACGTTGTCCAGTGGTCAATTCTAAGACAGCACCAACCATATTGAAATTTAAATTACAGTACTCGTATCCTGCTCCTGGCTCATATGTATTGTAAGATTTTGCCCAATTGGGATTTTTAGCCGGGTTGATGACATCTAAATCAAAATAGCCATTTCGATCGTTGATGCTTGAAGTATGGGATAAAACCATGCGCAAAGTAATTACCTTTTCTGGAAAATTGGGGTTACGAACCGGAAAGCCTATCAATGTCCCAAAATCATCATCTAACGAAAGTCTCCCCTGCTCTACCAATTGCATAATCGCTGTAGCAGAAAAAGACTTGGAAATAGAAGCTATCCGAAACAGATCCTGTGTACTTAACGGTTCCTTCTGTTCCAGATTTTTATAACCAATTGCCTCTTTATATATGGGTTTACCATCTTTGATGACAACAACAGCTAAACCAACGGCCTTAAATTCATCAGCAATAGTTTGTAATCCGCTGCGTAGATCGGTTTGTGCTCGTACAGCGCTTGTTATAGTCAACAAAAAGAAAAGGACCCAGGTCTTTGCGTTATGGTTCATAGTTTTATGATTTAACATGCACAAGTTAGCATTAAAAATGGGAGGATACAAAAAAATCCCTCGGCCAAATGACCGAGGGATTTCTCTTTTATAAGCAACGACTATAAAGCCGCAATAGCTGTATTTAATGTTGCTGAAGGACGCATCGCTTTTTCGGTCAACGCATCGCTCGGGAAGTAGTAACCACCAATTTCTTGTGGTTTTCCTTGTGCACCGATTAATTCTTCATTGATTTTCGCCTCGTTAGCTGTCAAAGCATCTGCTAAACCTTTGAAACGAGCAGCTAGCTCAGCATCTTTCGTTTGCTTCGCTAATTCTTGCGCCCAGTATAAGGTTAAGTAGAAGTGTGAACCGCGGTTATCAATCTGTCCAACACGACGAGCTGGTGACTTGTCATTGGCTAAGAACAACGCATTCGCCTCATCTAACGCATCAGCAAGCACCTGCGCTTTTGTGTTGTTCTGTGTTTGCGATAAATGCTCTAATGAAGCTTGTAATGCTAAGAATTCGCCTAAAGAATCCCAACGCAAATAACCTTCTTCCACAAATTGCTCCACATGCTTCGGCGCAGAACCACCCGCTCCTGTTTCAAACAAACCACCACCATTCATCAACGGTACGATAGACAACATCTTGGCTGAAGTTCCTAGTTCTAAAATTGGGAACAAATCTGTCAAGTAGTCACGCAGTACGTTACCTGTTACCGAAATTGTGTCTTCGCCTTTACGGATACGCTCTACCGAGAATAAAGTCGCTTCGATTGGTGCTAGAATACGGATATCTAAACCTGTCGTATCGTAGTTTGGTAAATATTTATTTACTTTTTTGATAATCTCTCTATCGTGTGCACGGTTTTCATCTAACCAGAAAACAGCTGGTGTATTCGACAAACGCGCACGGTTCACGGCTAATTTTACCCAATCTTGAATCGGTGCATCTTTCGTTTGACACATACGGAAGATATCACCTTCTTCTACCGCTTGTTCCATAAATACAGCTCCTTGTGCATCAACAACACGGATTGCACCTTTAGCTGCTGCCTCGAATGTTTTATCGTGTGAACCATATTCCTCTGCTTTTTGCGCCATCAAACCTACGTTTGGAACGGAGCCCATTGTGGTAGGATCATATGCGCCATTCGCTTTACAGTCATCAATCACAGCCGTGTAAACACCAGCATAACAACGATCTGGAATAATAGCAATCGTATCTTGTGGCTTACCTTCTTTGTTCCACATTTGGCCAGAAGTACGGATCATAGCAGGCATCGAAGCATCTACGATTACGTCAGAAGGCACGTGTAAGTTGGTAATACCTTTGTCCGAGTTCACCATTGCTAAATCAGGACCATTGGCGATAGCTGCATCAATAGCCGCTTTAACCTCAGCCTCTTCCGGTTGGCCTGCAATCTTCGCATAAACCTCACCTAGACCGTTGTTTTTGTTGATTCCTAGAGAAGCGAACAACGCGCCGTATTTAGCGAACACATCTTTAAAGTATACTTCGACGATAGCACCAAAAATAATTGGATCCGATACTTTCATCATCGTCGCTTTTAAGTGTGCTGATAACAATACACCAGCAGCTTTAGCTTCATCGATCGTTTTGGCAACAAATGTTTTTAGCTTCGCAATACTCAAAACGGATGAATCAATAACCTCACCTGCTTTTAAGTTTGCTAAACCTTTCAGTTCTTTAACAGAACCATCAGCTGCAACAAACTCAATTTTAAATTGTGTGTCCTGCTCTACTGTTACAGATTTCTCTGTTGCGTAGAAATCACCTTCTGTCATCGAAGCTACTTTCGTTTTGCTTGCTGATGACCAAGCTCCCATAGAATGCGGATTTGCTTTCGCGTAGTTTTTCACCGCTTTTGGTGCACGACGATCGGAGTTACCTTCACGCAAAACCGGATTTACAGCTGATCCTAAAATTTTAGCGTAAGTTGCTTTAATAGTCTCTTCTTCCGCATTAGCTGGAGCATCTGGGTAGTTTGGAATATTGTAACCCGCTTTTTGCAACTCCGCAATGGCACCTTTCAACTGAGGAATAGAAGCCGAGATATTCGGTAATTTGATAATATTTGCCTCCGGTGTAGTGGCCAACTGGCCCAACTCCGCTAAAGCATCTGCTGTCTTCTGCTCAGCAGTAAGGTATGCATTAAAATTAGCGAGGATACGTCCTGCCAATGAAATATCTTTTAATTCAACTTCAATATCAGCAGTCTTAGCGAATGCTTGGACAATAGGTAAAAACGAATAGGTCGCCAACAAAGGTGCCTCATCAGTTTTTGTGTAAATAATTTTAGATGACATAGTTCTCTATTGAAAGATTATTAATTTTCTATGAATAAGTATTGATTTTTATCAATGGTATAGAGCCATTTACAAAATCCGTTTAAAGATAAGCATTTGAAAGTAAAAACGCCATAATTGTGTGAATTATGACGTTTTTGACAAAATTTATGACTATTTCGAATAGAAATAGAACGAAATAGTATACTACGCGGAAGCGTGTATCAACTAATCTTTCAATTGTGTAATATCGACCTTAGGCTTCGGTAGTTGCATCGCCTTAATTGCCGCTTTGCAATTATCGACCATCTCCTGCGTCATCTTATAGGTATAATCACCGTAATCTTCAATATCAAACTCACCTACGTAGAAGAAGCCATACTGATCAAAAAAGCCTGTTAAATCCGTTTTACTCACTTCACATGCTTTTTTCACAAAATTCAGCTGATAAACCGCTGGATTATTAGCCGCTAAACGATCGCTAGCCCAGTCGCCACGGCGACGCCCTCTGCTTTGTGGTTGCTCCGACTTCGCTTGTTGACGGAATGCCTCAAACAAATCAGGGTAGAAGTTCGGATTTTGTCCAGCACCTTCAAAATAAAGCTGTAATTGCCAAAAAGGAATTAAGCGATTGAAAACATCCTTATCTTGTAGAAAAGAGATTCGCTTGTCAATAATACTACTACGTGCTGTCGAATAATTATTCTGTTCCGACACCCTTGTTTTATTGCCGAATGACCGCGTAACGTAGAGCGAGAACAGATTGTTACTCACCTCTCCTAGTCCGCCCCAATTAAAGTAAGGTCGCAACTGGTGCACATGGCCTACTTCATGCGAGAAGCCCCAGCAAGGATCTCCTTTAATCACGACATCGGGATTGGCAACCATCCCCATGGCATACCCTGGTTTTACGCCCATGTATGCCACACCATCTCCATCTCTGAACATGTAATAATTGT
Source organism: Sphingobacterium psychroaquaticum (assembly GCF_004421025.1). Classification (NCBI taxonomy): domain Bacteria; kingdom Pseudomonadati; phylum Bacteroidota; class Sphingobacteriia; order Sphingobacteriales; family Sphingobacteriaceae; genus Sphingobacterium; species Sphingobacterium psychroaquaticum. The sequence goes on from NZ_CP038029.1 coordinate 2,817,154, forward strand.
AGTTCACACGAGCTAATATTTTGTTAGCAGGTACTTTGCCGTGCTTTTCGAGCCCCATTAAGCGATGCTGACGGTATACTAAAGAATCGTAGTTATTGATTAAGTCGGTACCACGACCGGCCGCATATTTTTGTAAGGCTTCCTTCGGGTAAGCAACCTGAATATGCTTCCCTTTTGCATCCAAAACAGGATACACTGTATTGGCAATTAGCTTGTCCCAATCGGCATTAGTATTACGCTGATTATCGAAATATCCATTGACAGCAGCCCCTAAGAAATGAATCTCGACAGCAGGCTGTCCCTTTAACTCTTCCACAAAATAATCTACGTACGCCAATCCGCCAAAATCTTTCACATCAATGATATTAACGCCGTTGCGCAAACTAAAAGTTTGTCTTTTCAATCCCCAGCCATTTGGATCCTTTGTCGGGTCTTCCACCCCTTGCGGTGCACGGCGTTCCCAGTTAGGTACTAATAAATTTACCGGTGTTTCGCCTGTTATCCCATCGACTATGATAACATTTTTCCCGATCGGCAAGTAGATCCCGGTAATATTTTCGTATTTGCTGTAACCGTCACCAATAGACAAATCATGCCCCAAAACAGTCGGCGAAAGGATCGGTTGATATTTTGCAACGCGGTATGTAGTGCTGTACTGGTTTTTTAAAAGTTGAGTAGCAACCGCTTTAATTTCTTTGTTTTGAATCTTGTTGATGGCAGCCAATGCTGTTCCTTTTTTCAATTGCGTCGCCATTGGATTAGCGAACACGGAAAGATCTTGGTACACAGCTGAAACTTCTTTCGCTGTTTGCGCATACCCAACCTGTAAAGATGCAGCAGCACTTAACAGAAAAAATAGTAATCCCTTTTTGTTCATTTTTTGTTCGTTGGTACTTGAATGTGGTTTGTAGAATGTAGTTGGTTGTTTGTAGTTCGTGGTTTATTGTTCGTTGTTTGTAGAAATTGTCTTTAATAGTTGGTTATTGATAGTTTACTATTTGATGAGCACTATCTTCAAACAAAAAACACCGTTATCTGGCACTAAACTAGGTTAATTATCAAATTTTGATAAATGGAAGGTGTAACATTCCTGAAACAAAAAATCGTGAAAGGACAAATACGCAGACTAGCGTATTAGTAAATCGTTTGCGTAATTTTAGGTGGTTTTTAGTGCTTCGTTTCGAGTTTGTAGTAAATCCACAAACTAACGAACAAGAACGACAGGAGCTTACTAGTAGAGGTGAGTTTACAAAAGGACAGAAGTTGTTACAAAGGGCAGTTTCAAAGGACACGAGCCACAGGCTCGCGCCAGCGAAGTGACCCACAAACCACCTACGAACCACACTCTACAAACAACGAACTACCATCCACTTGGACGGGGACAAGCCCAACCCCTACAGCTAACGACCATCGAGAAACCGGAGCTCTACAGACACAAGATCTTGTGTCTCTACTACTTCATACCAACCACAAACTCCCCTCTACCAACTACCAACTAAATATCTTGTGCAATCAAGTAACCTGAGGCCCAAGCCCATTGAAAATTATAACCACCGAGCCACCCCGTGATATCTACGGCTTCGCCACCGAAGTACATCCCGGACATCTTTTTTGACTCCAGCGTTTTTGGATGCAGCTCGTCCGTAGAAATGCCACCACGCATGACTTCCGCTTTATCGTAGCCTTTATCACCGGCTGGTTTTACAGTAAACTGATGGATCGTTGTATTGATAAGTTTAGCATCAGCTTTGCTCAGCGACGCTATTTTTAGGTGTATAGGCAGAAACTTTCCTAGCGCCTCCACCATCTTTTTCGTAAAAAAATCATTCAACAACTGTCCAACCATACGTTTCCCCCCTTGCTCCCGCTCCTCTTTGAGAAGCTGTTCAAACTTATGGTTAGGCAACAAGTCGATCGTTATCGTTTCTCCTGGATTCCAGTACGAAGAAATCTGCAAAATAGCCGGCCCACTCAATCCCCAATGTGTAAAGAGAATATTCTCTTCGAAGGAAATCTTGTTGGTCGAGACACGCGCAAAGACCGAATTTCCTGCCAATGAAGCATACCAATCCGCGTCCTTACCTGTTATCGTTAAGGGAACCAATGCGGGCGCAGTCGGTTCCAATGCCAAGCCATACTTACGTGCTATGCGAAGTGCAAAATCAGATGCACCCAATTTAGCCACAGGCAGTCCACCTGAAGCGAAAACAACTTTAGCAGTTTGAATTACCTGTAGACGTCCCTCTCTTTCGATCGTCAGCGTATACCCACCATCAACCTGTTCTACCTCCTTCACTAAGGTATTGAGCCAAATATCCTGTCCCGTTTCATACATCAACTTCGTAAAAACGGCCACAATATCTTTTGCTTTATTCGTTGTCGGAAACAATTGCCCCAACGTTTTCTCTTCCCCAACGATTCCACCATGCCCTTCAAAAAAATTGATGGTATCATCAACTGTCCATTGCGCAAAAGCAGCATTAAGAAAATCAGGATTAGCGGATATAAAATTTGCTTTCGAGGTATAGAGGTTCGTGAAGTTACAGCGTCCACCACCTGAGATCAATATCTTAGCGCCTGGTTTATCGTTACGTTCTAATACCAACGTATTCTTTCCCAACATCCCAGCCTGCACCGCACACATCAAGCCGCAGGCGCCAGCACCTACAATAACCGCATCATACCCCATTAATACGCAATTAAATCATCGGGAGCTAAAGTAATTGTACGTTGTTCCGCCCAAGACTGCTCTGCAAGCTCTAACAGACGAATAACATCCCGGCCTTGTGCTGCTGTTACCGTAAAGCTAGACTCACCTTTTAAGGTCGAAGCCACATTCTTATAAAAATCTTGTCCGGTTCCCACCTCACTCACAACCTTCTCCACGTGATCTGCACCATTTTCGATAATATTCAAAACGCCCTGAATCTCTTCCCCCTCTTTACCCCAATCCGTAGACTCATGCGGCAGTGCTCCGGCACGCAATAGGTTTTCCTGTGGGTCGACACCATGTTTCACAAAAGATCCATTCCAGCCATACAAAGCAAATCGAGGGGTAGGCTCTTTCGCCAACATCTGCCCGAAAAGGGATACTTTTAACTTCGGATAGCTTAATATAAACTCAAAATCATCCACGGCTTGTGCACCTTCACGCTGCCGACGTAAGTCCGCAAAAATACGCTCTGGTTTCCCAAATAGTTGTAATGCCTGATCCAACAGATGTGCCCCTAAATCATAGTGAATACCTGACCCCGGAAGATCGATCTCCCGCCATGCACCTGGGCGCAAAAAGTTACGAAAACGATCATAGCGCGCTTGGTAATTCACGAGTGGACCTAAACGACCACTCTCGATAAGTTTCTTAACCGTTTTATAATCAGAATGAAAACGGGCATTATGATGCACCGTCAGTAACAGTCCCTTTTCCTTCGCCAAAGCAAGTAACGCATCAGCTTCCGCCACGGTATTGGTAAATGGTTTTTCTACCACGACATGTTTACCCGCTTCTAAAGCTTGCTTTGTCAACTCGAAATGCACATCATTTGAGGTGGCAACAACGACCAAATCGACATCCGGATCGTTGATAATATCATCTGCAGATGGAACCGCTATTGCCGTTGGATAGCGACTTGCTAAAAGCGCCTGCTGATCCGCCTTCCGTGCGGTCACTTTATAAAGCTCCAAATCGGGATTACCCGCTATAAACGGCGCATGAAAAACCTGTCCGCCAATCGAAAAACCGATTAAACCTATCTTAAACTTTGCCATAATTACATTCTTTCTGGAACCTGGATACCTAATAGACGCATACTCTCCGCAATAATGCGTGCAGCAACAGCCGACAGGTGTAAGCGAAAATGTTTCACCGACTCAACCTCTGCTTTGAGAATCGTTTCTTCGTGATAGAATTTGTTATACAATTTCGCTACATCGTATACATAGTTTGCGAGCTGTGCTGGCGAAAACTCGCTCGCCGCAGCGCTTAGAACTGTTGCAAAGTTACCTAAAGACTGAATAAGATCACGCTCATAAACAGATAGATTATCTACACTACTTAAAGGAAGACTTTCGGTATATTCTGCTTTACGTAACACAGATTTGATACGTGCATACGTATATTGGATAAAAGGGCCAGTATGTCCTTGGAAATCCACCGATTCATTCGGATCGAACAACAATCTTTTCTTCGGATCTACTTTCAGTAAGAAATACTTTAAAGCGCCCATACCGATCGTATTGTAAAGCACGGCTTTCTCCTCCTCTGTAAAGCCTTCAGTTTTCCCGAGCTCTTCGGTACGAAGCTTCGCTGTTTCCACCATCTCCGCCATCAAATCATCCGCATCAACAACTGTTCCTTCGCGAGATTTCATCTTACCCGATGGTAGATCGACCATGCCGTATGAAAGGTGGAACAAACCATTAGCCCAAGGTTTACCCAATTTCTTCAAGATGGCAAACAACACTTTAAAGTGGTAGTCTTGCTCATTCCCCACCACATAAATAGATTCGTTCATCTGAAACTCATCGTATTTCAATTGTGCGGTACCTAAATCTTGCGTTATGTATACCGACGTACCATCGCCACGTAACACCAACTTCTCATCCAATCCTTCCGCTGTGAGGTCGATCCAGACCGAATTATCTTCTTTCTTGAAGAAAACACCTTTCTCCAATCCCTCTTGAATAATATCTTTACCTAGTAAATAGGTATTCGATTCGTAATAGTATTTGTCGAAATCAACGCCTAATTGGTTATATGTTTTTTCAAAACCTTCATACACCCAACCGTTCATGGTCTTCCATAAACTTATTACCGCATCATCCCCAGCTTCCCACTGTTGCAGCATCGCCTGCGCAGCCTTAATCAATGGCGCATTCTTCTTTGCTTCCTCTTCCGTCTGCCCCTGCTCTTTTAGCGCTTCAATCTCTTTCTTGTATTCTTTATCGAAGATGACATAGTATTTACCGACCAGGTGATCACCTTTCAAACCGGCCTGTTCAGGAGTTTCTCCGGCACCAAACTGTTGCCATGCCAGCATCGATTTACAAATATGAATACCGCGATCGTTCACCAAATTAGCTTTAATCACATCATAGCCATCCGCTTTTAAGATCTCAGCCACCGAATACCCTAACAGGTTATTCCGGATATGGCCTAAGTGCAATGGTTTATTTGTATTTGGCGAACTGTATTCCACCATCAAACGCTTTCCATTACGAGGCATCTTACCGTAATCGTCCGCCAACATCACGCGTTGAACCAAATCAATCCAGTAGCTATCAGCGAGGCTGATATTCAAAAATCCTTTAATAACATTGAAATCTACAATTTCGGCAATATTGGCTTTTAAATATTCTCCAATTTCTGCTCCGGTTTGCTCGGGTGACTTTTTAGAGAATCGGGTAACCGGAAAAGTCACAATTGTAATTTGACCTTCAAATTCCTTGCGCGTTTCTTGCAAGGTAATCTGGGTTGTTGGAATCTCTGCTTGATAAAGTGCACTTACAGCATGAGCAGTTTGCTCAATCAATCTCTGTTGAATAGAATTAGCCATGTAATAGTTTCGTAATATTTATAACTTTCTGATAATGAACAAGAAAAATATATTCGTTTATAGTTAAGTATTCATCATGAAAGTATATCTTTGCCAAAAATAATAAAAAATGCAGAGCTATCAGGAATTTCTTGACTTAAGTGTTGGTTTTCCGCAAGACGGATTCGAAATTATCGACGACGAATTGTACTTCCACGACCTGAATTTGATGGAGATGATAGAGACGTATGGCACGCCATTGCGTTTTACCTATTTACCCATTGTCAGTAAAAAAATTCAACAGGCGAAGATCCTTTTTCAAACCGCTATCCTTAAGCACAATTACAGGGGATCGTACAAATATTGTTATTGTACGAAATCTTCTCACTTTAAACACATTGTAGAAGAAGCGTTAAAGAACGACATTCACTTGGAAACCTCTTCGGCTTTTGATATGCCGATGATTGACTCTTTGGAACGTGCCGGAACGGTAACCAAAGATATTACTGTAATCTGTAATGGTTTCAAAACCTACCAGTATAAACAGTATATTATCGATATGATTCATGACGGGTATACCAATATTATCCCGGTATTGGACAACAAAGAAGAGTTCAACCTATACGACGACGAAATCGAGCTGGATCAACCTTGTGCATTGGGTATTCGGATTGCTTCTGAAGAGCAACCGGATTCACAATTCTACACATCCAGACTAGGTATTCGCCAGGAGGATGTCCTTGACTTTTATAACAATAAGATTGCGGATAACCCGAACTTCAAAGTTAAGTTGTTGCACTTCTTTATTAACTCCGGTATTTCGGATACGCCGTATTACTGGAATGAGCTAGAGAAATACGTAACACTATACTGTAAATTCAAGAAGGTGAATCCTGATTTGGATACATTGGATATTGGTGGTGGTATGCCTTTCAAAGATTCTTTGGTACACGATTTCGATTACGAATATATGGTAAACGAAATTGTAAATCGTATCAAACAGATTTGTGCACATCACGAAGTAATGGAACCGGATATTATTACGGAGTTTGGTAAATACACCGTCGCTGAAGCTTCAGGTATCTTGTATAAAGTACTGGGGCGCAAGCAACAAAACGATCGTGAGAAATGGTTTATGATCGATGGTTCATTTATCACCAACCTACCAGATGTATGGGCGTTGAACCAGAAATACATCTTGTTACCGATCAATAACTGGGATTCCGAGTATGAACGGGTGAATCTTGGCGGCATTACTTGTGATGGTCAAGACTATTACAATCAAGAGGCACATATGAACTCTGTGTTTATGCCAAAAACGCGTAAAGTACAGTATTTAGGTTTCTTTCACACAGGAGCTTATCAAGATGTATTGAGCGGATATGGCGGTATACACCACTGTCTGCTTCCTTCCCCGAAACATGTACTTGTTCGTCGTAATAGAGATGAGACATTCAACTACGAAGTGTTTGGTGAAGAACAGAACTCCAAACAAGTAATGAAACTATTGGGCTACCAATAACAGATAAAAAAATAAGGGCTACCAAATTGGTAGCCCTTATTTTTTATCAATCTTCCTCACTTTCCCTTCTTACCTCTCCTTACATTTTTGCGTCCATCAACTTATCGGACTTCGATTGCGGTTGACCCAATTTCATCTTGAGAACAAAAGGTTCGGTACTCTGAAAATCGGTAGGCAATTCGATATCATAATACGTGTTTTTATCTAAATCTAAACCGATATCGGCATGCCGCACCGTCAATGCGCCCTTCGTTTTTAACAACATCGCATCTATAGGAGCCATTGTTGCTTTTTTGGGAACCGCTATCCGGATGCTGTTATTTACCGGCCTGTTGAATACCGTTAAATACAAAACATCGCCCTTCTGCGTATAATAACCAAGTTTCGAGGATGGCAAATCCGCATGACGCACGCCATACACCGCTTCACTGTTCACACGCATCCAATCCCCTATTTCCTTTGCCAACTTATCTTCTCCCGGATGCATCATTCCTTGTCCGTCCGGGCCAAAATTAAGTACAAAATTACCGTTCATTGATACGGACTGCATCAGCATATCCAATAAATCGTTGGATGTTTTGGTATACAAGCCAGACCAGTCTTTCATATAGCCCCAACCGTTAGGTGGTATCGTCATAACTGCATCCCAGTCGTTCCCGTCGAGCCATTCGAATGAACCAGGCAACTTCCGTTCCCAACCTTGCTCATAGTCGCCTAATATCTTTCCATTGCTATCAAAGTGACGCTTCCCATGCTCATCATTCCTAAAGCGAGATCCAATAATCAAACCTGGATGTTTCGCACGCAGGTCTTTCTCGAGCTGGTACGTAAACTCATACGACTGAATCCAGGACTGATCCCATGTTCCATCGAACCAAAACCCTTTCACAGCCGGATAATTATCCAACAGTTCCATTAGTTGGTTCTTGGTATAAGTCAAGAATTTTCCAAACTGCGCCTTTTCCTCATCCGTTTTTGGTGCTTTCCCCATATAATTGGGATTATTCCATTCCAACACCGAAAAGTAGAGATACACATCAATTCCTTCCGCCGTATAGGCATCAACGACCTCTTTGACGATATCGCGCTTATAGGGCGATTTGGTGATATTATAGTCAGAGAATTTTGTTGGCCACAATGCAAAACCATCGTGGTGCTTCGTTGTGAAAATCATGTACTTCGCTCCCATCGCTTTGGCTTGCTTAGCCCAAGCTTTCGCATCGAAGCTTTTAGGGTTAAACTGCTTGTACAGATTATCATAGGTATTTTTCCAGTCTTTCGGCACCGTATTTCCGCCCCAAGAACGGATCCACTCCGAAGCGGCGGCACCACCACGTGCGCTCACCCCTTCCCATTCATTTCCAGGAATGGCATAAACACCCCAATGGATAAACTGACCGAGGCCATAATTTCGAAACGCTTCCATGTCCTTATCCGTCCGTTTAGCCGGTGTAATTGGGCCGTATTTCACTTCTTTTGTCTCTGTTGGCTTTGGCTTTGGTCCAGTCCATTGCCCCACAGCGGACATCGTTGTTGCCACAGCAAAAGCGGCAACAAGGCTTGCTCTAATTGTGCTATTCATAATCGTTTATTATTGCAGTGTCCATACCATTTCATCCACCAGTTCTTTCCCAGCGGTGGTCCCTTTTGCTTGGATTTTATTTTCGCCCTTTTGGAGCGATACTTGGTCTACCACCCAATGCTTGGCATTCACTCCATTTTTTGCATGATACACTTTACCGTTCACTGAAATAGTGACTGCCGATAGATTGGAAAATACCTGAATCTTAGTAATCGCTGCTGTACGTTGGTGATCGCGACGGTTCGCCAAATACAACATCGGCTCTGGATTCCAGTTTGCTTTGTACCAATAGAATGAATCTTTCTTCCGTTTACGGTCAAATGTTACCAATCCCTTTAGGTTTCGTGCGTTTACGCCGCCCCGGTTCCATGCGGGAACAGCAAACTCAAACATATTCCACACATAAGAAGCGACGATGATCGGATTCTTCTCAATGGCAGCCCATTGTTGAATATGCGTTTCTGTTTGGTAATTCTCTGGGAAAGACTTTCCAGATACGACGTCTTTCGGCTGCTGCAAGAGCTCCTGACCGATATCCATATTTCCATCTGCCCCGTACTCGGTAAGCATCACCTTATACGCCGGAAAGTCTCGTTGCACCTTTTCTGCCCATGGCCCTAGATCTTCGATCTTACCACCGTACCAACCGAAATAATGGTTTATCCCTTGGACATCGGTACTCAGGTTTTCTTGTCTATCGACCACATTGTAACCTGTTACAGCGCCCGTATAGCGGTCAGGGTCTAATGTTTTGGCTATATCATTGAGCTCCCGCGAAAGAACAGGCACCTGCTCGTCGGCCGTCTTGGAATACACTTCGTTATGAACGCCCCAAATGTATATGGATGGGTGATTAAAGTTTTGTTTAACCAACTCATTCATTTGTTGCTTCGCGTTATCATGCTCATAATAAGAAACACGGTTAACAAACGGAATCTCGGCCCAAACGAGGAAACCCAAGCTATCGGCCAATGAATAGGTATCAGGCGATTGTTGGTAATGTGCCAGACGAACAGTCGTTACGCCAAGCTCCTTCATCATCAGAAAGTCTTCTTTATGTTGCGCAAAGGTCAACGCCGAACCATACCCCAGACGATCCTGGTGGCGAGCAACGCCGTACATGGGATATTTCTTCCCGTTTAAAAACACGCCTTTACCTGCCACAATCTCAACCGTACGCACGCCTAATGGTTGTTTTACTATGTCCAACTCCTTTCCGCCTTGCACCAACTTGGTCGTCACGGCATATAAATGAGGATCCCGAACACCATCCCACAGGTGTGGTTTCTCCAATCTGAGGGTTTGATCCACATAAGTAACGCCTTGTGGACTAATGGTCACGGGTTTCTTTTGGGATAGGACAACCTTACCCTCCATATCTGTGATTTCCGTCAGTAGATCGACTTGCTGTATGGTCTTTTCTTTGGTTTCTAATTTAGCTGAGACTGTAATATCGGCACTTTTTGCAGAAACATTTTTCTGACGGATATAGATACCGGCAGAAGCTTGATCAGTTACCACAAAATTAGTCTTGGCGGTGGTAATTAAAGAGACGGGCCGATAAAGACCGCCATAGACCGGAAACAAGAACTGATTGATGGGTAATACATCTTTCCGCGATTTATTATCGACTACGACTGTTACGACATTTTCTTTTTCGTAGTCAATCGAGTTGGTTATCTCAAACACGAACATGGAGTAACCGCCCTTATGCTCTCCGATATAACTATCGTTTACATATAACTGCGCAACCGCCCCTACACCTTCAAACTTTAGGAAGGTACGTTTTTGCTTCTGATCGGCCGCTGTGTTGAACCTCTTTCGATAAACAGCTTTTCCTTCGAAGAAGTTTCGATCTTGCTGCATATCGTCTTTATTATAGGTATGTGGCAGGGTTACATTATCCCAAATCTCCAGCTTGGTCCATTGTCCTTGCGATTCAACGTACTTCTGCCCATTTTCAAAATCGGTAAAAAAAGTACTGTTATTAGCCTTATAAAACTGCCATCCATCGTTAAAGGACTGCATTGTACGTGACTGTCCAAAACTGGCACTAGATAGTAGCATACCTACAGCACATAATGTAGATAGCTTCTTCAGATTCATCATTCTGTTACGGTTATAATTTACAATCTCTAAGATAGGGATTAATAGAGGAGAGTTTTGGACACAATCGATTGTTTGAACGACGAAAACGTTTACGTAACGGCTATGACACACAAAAAAAGAGACACAAATTAATTGTGTCTCTTTTTGGTATATTTAGTTCGACATAAGCCCAAAGGGCTCAGTATAGCTAAATCTGGTATCGTTAAATCAAGCTGTATTACGACTCGCTGGTATCTTCACGGAAAGGCGCTTCTTCATCAAATTCTCCTTCCCATTTAGCCACAACGACCGTTGCCAGGCAGTTTCCGATAACATTTACCGAGGTCCGTGCCATATCCATCAATTCATCGATACCTAAAATTGCTGCAATAACGAAAGTAGGTAAACCAAACTGATCGGCTGTTGCGATCAATACAATTAGGGAAGCACGCGGAACCGCAGCAACACCTTTAGAAGTAATCATTAACGTAAAGGCAATAAGCAATTGCTGCCCAATAGTTAACTCAATACCAGCAGCTTGCGCAACAAATATAGAGGCTAAAGAAAGGTATAAAGATGTTCCATCTAAATTGAAGGAATATCCCGTTGGAATTACAAAAGAAACTATTTTTCGCGGTACACCAAATTTCTCCATCGCGCTCATGGCTTTCGGTAAAGCCGCATCTGAACTGGTTGTCGCAAAGGCTATTGAAACCGGCTCTTTTATGGCCTGTATAAATTTCTTTACCGGCACCTTTAAAAATAGGGCTACAGGCAATAGGACCAAACCTAAAAAAGCAAAGAGAGCCAAGTATAGACTTCCTAAGAGCATGAAAAGATTTTTTAAAATATCCGCTCCCAAGTGACCTACCGTATACGCCATAGCTGCGCCGACACCGATCGGTGCAAACATCATAACCAAGTTCGTAAACTTAAACATAGCTTCAGAAAGACTTTCTGTAAAGTCAACCAACGGTTTTCGTTTCTTCTCCTCGACAAGCGCTAATCCAATACCGAAAAGCACCCCGAAAATTACGATCTGAAGAACTTTATTCTCATAAACCGACTTTACTATGTTCTCTGGAAATGTATCTCGAACAAAGGCATTGAACTTGTAGAGACCATGTACACTTTCATCAATATGACTCAGCGCTTTGGCGTCACTATCGGTCAAAGCTGACATCTTCGGTAGTTCTTCATGCGGCATATTAGCGACATCGACTCCTACCCCTGCCTTCGTTAAGTTAATAACGATAAGTCCAATAAAAATAGCACAAGAAGTGGCGAGAAAGAAGTACAACATGGATTTCCAGGCCATACGTCCGACAGACTTCAGGTCCGAATGTCCTGCAATACCAAATACCAAGGTGGCAAAAAGTATAGGACCAACAATCGTCTTCACTAATTTAATAAAGCCCTGTGAGAGTGGTTGCATTGCTTTCGCTACTTCAGGAAAATCGAGCCCGACGAAAACCCCTAGAATCAAACATGTTAATATCCATGTAGTCAGGTTTTTACGAACAATAGCATTCAGGGTTAAGACAGCGCCTACGATCCACCGTACAAACATCATAACATTCGGATGGATGGTAAACCAATCGAACTCATAAATTAAGGTCAGAATAATCGCAATCGAAACAGTGAAAAGGGTTAGATACCCAATTTGTTTTTTTAGCATGTAGTGTTATTTATGTTTCTTGGTAGCAAAAATATAAAAATAGGCATGGTATCCAAAATCTATAATGCAGTTAGGGCTGACCCCTGTATAGAAAAGTTACGCTTAAAGCCTATTTTTCTTACCTAAAATTAACAGCCTATCCGTACAACATGTGTAGATTAAAGCATAAAAAATAGTTCAATTCAAGGTTTTGTTTTGAATTCAAGAATCAGCACAAAACGAAAAAAGCCTGCTAATCAAATGATTGCAGGCTTCTGTTGGTACGCCAATCAGGGTTCGAACCTGAGACCTACGGTTTAGAAAACCGTTGCTCTATCCAGCTGAGCTATTGGCGCCTCCGTTTGTGCTACAAAAGTAGCTATTTGAGGCAAATAAGCAAAATTAATTCTCTTTTTTTTTGCGTCCTAATGCCGTTCAAACGGAAGCTACTTATACTGAGCCGCTTATTTTTCTTGCCATAGGACAAGCATAACATTGAAAATTCTATACTATCTTTGGTTTACTTATAAACTTAAAAAATTAACACCATGGCTAAAGTACATTTTTATCTAAACTTCAACGGGAACTGCGACGAAGCTTTCACATTTTACCAGTCCGTATTTGAAGTTCCCTCTTTAGGTACACATCGCTTTGGCGACATGCCTGAAGACCCTCATGTAACAATTCCTGCCGAACAAAAAAACAAAGTACTCCATACTGCACTTCAGATTAACGAGCAAGTCATGCTCATGGGGTCTGACTGTGTGGAAGGTTTTGGTCCAAAGGTCACTTTTGGCACAGGAACTTATATTATGCTGGATACCGACACACCGGAAGAGGCCCAAAAACTACACGCCAGACTTACCAAAGATGCTCAAAACATCGAAATGGATCTGGGGGAAACATTCTTTGCCGAACTATTCTCCTCTTTTATCGACCAATTTGGTATCGCTTGGATGGTTCACTATGAAGGAAACAAGAAATTAGGATAAACAAATAAAAACCATGAAAATTTTAAAGTATATACTGTTTATTGCCTTAGGACTTATTGCGGCCGTCCTCATCGTTGCCCTGATCGTGCCTAAAACATTCCATGCCGGAAGCACTATTAGTATCAACAAACCGGCAAACGAAGTTTTCGACTATGTTGTTTTGCTTCGTAATCAAGGGAACTACGACAATTGGTCAAAACAAGATCCAAATATTGATAAAAAATATACCGGAACGGATGGCACAGTTGGCTTTACTTACGAATGGAAAAGCAAGAAAGTTGGCGATGGAAAACAAGTTATCACCCAGATCGATCCCGGAAAAAAGGTGGAGATGAACCTCTTTTTCAATGGTTCGGAGACAGCCAACCCTTCTTCGTTTGTGGTAACACCGATCGACAGTGTCAGCAGTACAGTAGAATGGCAAATTGATGGAACAATGCCCTACCCTTTCAATATCATGTCTTTATGTTATGATATGAACAAGGATTTCGATGCGGGCTTACAAAATCTAAAGCGTATCTTAGAAAAAAACTAAGAAGATATGACGTTGACTGCTAATGCCTCTATACAAATACAAAAGCCCATTGCCGAAGTATTTGAAGCTATTGTAGACCCCGAAAAAATGCGAAATTATTTTATTTCGCACGCTTCAGGTACATTGGAGCCCGGGGTAACGGTGCAATGGTCTTTTCCTGAATTTGAAGGAAACTTTCCGGTTCTCGGAAAGGAGATTCAGCCGTTCTCCTATATTTCATTTGATTGGAGTGCTGGTAAGGAAGGACAGCTCGTTGAAATTTTCTTAACACCACAAGAAGATGGTTCGACGGTCGTGAAAATAGTAGAAAGCACAATGGAAAACACGGAAGAAGGGATATTAGCCATGAAACAGCAAACAGAAGGATGGGCCAACTTCCTGGCCTGTCTAAAAGCATTTTTAGAATACGGCATCAATCTCCGCACTGGAGCTTTTGATTTTATGAGAGAAAAGAAGTAAAACAACCTTCACGTCGCTTAATGTTTATTTCGCAACGTAAAGTGTAATCCCCTCCTTGATGGTCTCCGCAACTTTAATATTGCGGAGATCTTTCGGATCCATCGCTAATGGATTGCTATCTAAAATCACCAAATCAGCCAACTTACCTTTCGCAATCGACCCTTTATCATGCTCTTCATGGTATTGAAAAGCGGCATTAATCGTGATGGCTCGTAACGCATCCATAACAGAGATACGTTGATCTGCCCCCAAAACGACACCACTTCTTGTTGTTCTATTTACCGCAGCATATACCGCTGTTAACAGATTAGGTGGTGTAACCGGAGAATCATGATGAATAGTAAATGGTATACCGGCATTTTTTGCGGCTTGCGTCGGACTTAAGAATGCGGCTCTTGCGGAGCCAAAAACGTTATTCACAGACCAATCTCCCCATAGGTGTACATACGCCGGAAAGTAAGACGGAATCAAACCTAAGGCTTTAATTTTCGACATATGATCAGGACGGCTATTTTGCCCCTGAATTAACGTCGCCCGAATATCCTCGGTATACACACCTTCGCGAGATAATTGTTCCACCACACGAAGTGCCTGATCGATAGCTGCATCACCATTGACATGGAGCTGCGCCGTTACCTTTTGTAGGAACAGACACTTCAGATCCTCGTATAATACAGAATCCGGATATATAGACCTCCCCCGATACGTACTGCTTTCTCCAGCAGGTGGCACCAGATAAGGAGCTGTAAGCCAGGCAGCCTTCCCTTGTGTAGAGCCATCACTGGAAAATTTAAATCCACCAAGCTTTAGTCGATCTCTATATTTCATATAATCCGCCTTCATAGACCCTATTTCATTCCGTACCGATTCAAAGTCCGGGAAATAAATGACATCTACTTGAAAGAGACCTTCAGAAGCCACCGTTTTTAACAATTCCATACTCCCATTCATCGTTCGACCATCACAAACTGTTGTCTGCCCATTTCGGATCCATAATTCTTGTGCGTTAACCAAACGCTCAATCTTCTTTTTAAGCACATCTTTTGGATTATCGCCTGTCGGCAGTTTGGCCATCAATGTGGCTAAGGCATGGAAAGTGGCATTTCCGTCTAACCTCCCATTTAGCCGATCACCTAGCGAGTTCCTGGCGTAATCATAATAGCCACCTTCAGTATCTTTCGTTTTCTCATTAATCCCTAACAGCGCTAACATAGCAGAATTAACAACAGACATAGAACCGGAGGCGTGCAATACCATAATAGGGTGTTTTGAGCTCACAGCATCCAGTTCATCCCGCGTCGGATGGCGAGGTTCACTCATCATGGCATCATCGTACCCATTCCCGATAACAGGGGTGCCAGCAGAAATACTATCTGTTCTGATGTACGTACGCAATACCTGCTGTATGTTCTTAATCGAATTAACTTTCCCAGGAGGCGCAGGCGATAAATCCACAGCTCCTTCCAGATCGGCCACCGCAGTAAGATGGCTATGTGTATCGATAAAACCCGGAAGTAATGTTTTTCCTTTCAAGTCTCGCAGCACCGTGCGCTTATCCTTATAGTCCTCACTTTCCTCCAACATCCCCACAAAGAGAATCTTTCCATCCTTAACCCCAACGGCCTCAACTAAAGAGTCTTTTCCTCCCTCCATCGTAATAATCGGTCCCCCATAAAAAATAATGTCGGCCTTTTGTTTCACCGTAGGTTGTGAACAGGAGAAAAACAAAGTCAGTCCAACCCCCTGCAAACACAGGGTCAGTCTATTGATACAATTAAACATAAATTGATAGTAGTTTTTATTAACTATAAAAACAATAATTTTCTATTTATGTTTTAGAAGAAGTAAAGAGAGTGAAGACGTAAAGAGAGAGATATTCCAAATAAAAAAAGCGCTTCCTAATGGAAACGCTTTTATATATCTTAAAGTATAGTTACTATTCTGCGTGCAACCATGCTTTTTTCGCTAAAAGTTCTTCTTCACTTTCAACAACTTCTTCATCTTCCACGCAACAGTCTACCGGACAAACAGCAGCACATTGTGGTTCATCGTGAAAACCAACACACTCTGTACATTTATCAGAAACGATATAATAGACTTCATTTGATATAGCATCTTGCGATGCTGCTGCATCCAACGTTACGCCATCACCAAAATCTATCACACCATCCAAAGCGGTACCGTCTGCAAATTTCCACGGCACACCAGCATCATATATTGCATTATTTGGGCATTCTGGTTCGCATGCCCCGCAGTTTATACACTCGTCAGTAATTTTAATTGCCATTTATAACCTTACAATTATAATAAATAAACTAATTTTGTCTTGTCATCAGAGTTTCTACTAAACCCCGAATAAATCTATACAAAGCTAGTAGTTATTTCTTAATGACGGACAAAGATAACGGAAAAAAATATCAGAATAATTCTAAATAATAAGATTTTGACACTGAATCAACGAATAAAAGCCTTCGCCGCCTTGGGTGATTTTCTACGAAGCAAACCACAAGTATTACGCGATGTTATCGCGCAAGCTGCTGTAAAAAACCCGTGGTACACCCCTGCCAACACAATAAAACAGATGGAAGCGATCGCAAGTAACCTTGAATATGACAAGCTCGAAGCATGGGTTGCACCTTTCGGAGATATCGATACAACAAAAAAAGTAGGACTTATTTTAGCAGGTAACATCCCTTTGGTCGGCTTTCACGATATACTAGCGGTCTTAATTGCAGGTTTTACCGCACAGATTAAAGTTTCCTCTGACGATGCTGGCCTCACTTCTTTTCTACTAAACGCACTCGTAGAAATAGAACCACAATTTGCTACGCAGATTGAAGTCGTGGAGCGCTTGAAAGATTTTGATCTCATCATCGCTACAGGGAGTGACAATAGCTCTCGTTATTTTGAGTATTATTTTGGTCAAAAACCAAATATCATTCGAAAAAACAGAAACTCAATAGCCATCTTAACTGGACGTGAAAGTAGGGAGCAACTCGAAGCCTTGGGGCATGATATATTTGATTACTTCGGTCTGGGGTGTCGTTCTGTTTCCAAACTTTATATACCGAAAGACTATCCCATCGATCATTTTTTTGAAGGCATCGAAGTCCATAAAGGAATAATTGACCATTTCAAATACGGAAATAACTACGATTATAATAAATCGATCTACCTTATAAATGGCGATAAGCATTTTGACAATGGTTTTCTTCTGTTAAAGGAGGACACCAAATTTGCGTCTCCTCTAGCCGTTGTCTTCTACGAGACCTACGAAAGTTTAGAAGATCTAACCGCTAAACTGGAACTGGAAAAAGATAAAATCCAGTGTATCGTCACGCCATCAGCAATAAGCTTAGACATTCCTACGTTTGAATTAGGAGGTAGTCAAACCCCCTCTTTAACGGATTATGCCGATGGCGTAAATACGTTAGCGTTTTTGAAAGCAAATGCATAGACAGATTCTTTAAAAAAATTTTAACTTTGTTTTATGTATGTTATTAAAGTCAAAGGCGTCGCAAAAATACCCGACTACGTGCAATTACGGGATAGCGCTTTTACGCTGTTAGCATATTTTCGTGTCGATCGTCCCGACAAATCCCTAGAGAAGCTTGGTTTGGGCGATAAAGCGGAGTATATTATGCAAGTGGTCAAAGAGATGCCCTTTGGGCAGATAAAAAAAATTGATGTTTAAATCATATTATGGCAGAAAATACAGTTATCAAACTTAAAAACGTAAATATATACCAACAGAAGCACCTGGTGCTTTCGCATGTTAATTTGGATATTCAACAAGGTGAATTCATTTACCTCATCGGTCAGTCTGGTACAGGAAAAAGTAGTTTGCTTAAAATTATTTACGGAGATCTCTACATTGCGGATGGAGAAGGGATGGTTGCAGGATTCGACCTACGCAAGTTGCATGAAAATGATGTTCCTTATTTACGTCGTAAATTGGGTATTGTATTCCAAGATTTCCATTTGTTGAACGATCGTACAGTTGAAAAAAACCTTGAATTTGCACTGCGCGCAACGGGCTGGACAGAGAAAGGTTTAATTGAGAACCGTATGCTCGACGTATTGGAGAAAGTAGGTTTACGTTCTAAGTTACGCAAAATGCCACACGAGTTATCCGGTGGTGAGCAACAACGTATTGTGATTGCCCGTGCCCTACTTAACAATCCGGAGATCATCTTAGCCGATGAGCCTACCGGAAACTTAGACCCAGCAACCTCCGAAGAGATTGTTTTATTACTTCGTGATATTGCGGCTGCGGGAACCGCAGTTCTTATGGCGACACATGATTACCAGATCATCCGAAATATGCCTGCGCGGGTGATTAAAACCGCGGACGGCGCCCTACATGACAATGTAACGATATAAGGTCAGATTAGACTGACAGATCATCAAGAAACCGACATTTTGTTTGTTTATTTTCCAAATAAGCTGACAGGGTGTCGGTTTATTTTGCATTGGCAACATAATTGACCACCCCTATTTTAACATATTTAACATAGCTACATAATTTTGATATGACGAACGGACAAGAGAATGATTTTCAAGATGAAAATCTCGAGAATTTGGATCAAACTTCAGCGCAAGGAAGTACAGAAGAGCTATCTTTAGAAGAGAAGTTGCAGAACGAATTAGCAAATGCAAACGATAAGTATACCCGTTTATTTGCTGAATTCGACAATTATAAAAAACGCACATCCAAAGAAAAGGTTGAACTTATTCAATCAGCAAGCAAAGATGTGTTGAATAAACTTTTACCGGTTTTGGACGATTTTGACAGAGCACTAGCGGCTATGCAAACCACCCAAGAAGTAGAAGCGGTAAAAGAAGGAGTAGAATTAGTGAATCAAAAGTTTCGCAAAACATTAACGCAGGAAGGCCTGAAGGAAATGGAAAACCTGATCGGTCAACCATTTGATCCTGAGTTCCAGGAAGCGATTACAGCTATTCCTGCGCCTACTGAAGATTTAAAGAATAAGGTTATTGATGTCGTAGAGAAGGGATACTTCTTGAACGATAAAGTAGTTCGTTTTGCGAAAGTAGTAATAGGTCAATAAGAAGATGTCGAAGAGAGATTATTATGATGTATTAGGTGTTTCCAAGTCTGCGGAAGCTTCAGAGATTAAATCCGCCTACCGTAAGTTGGCGATTAAATTTCACCCAGATAAGAACCCTGATGACAAAGAGGCGGAAGACAAATTTAAAGAAGCTGCCGAAGCATACGAGATCCTAAGCAATCCAGAAAAGCGCCAACGGTATGACCAATTTGGACATTCTGGAAATTCAGCTTCAGGTTTTGGTGGTGGCAGCATGAATATGGATGACATATTCAGCCAGTTTGGCGATATCTTTGGTGGAGGAAGCCCTTTTGAGAGCTTCTTCGGTGGTGGTGCCCGTGGTGGCGGCGGCCGTCGTGTGCAACGCGGTAGCAATCTACGTATTAAGGTAAAACTTACACTAGAAGAAATTGCTAAAGGTGTTGAGAAGAAAGTTAAAGTAAACAAACAGATACACTGTCATACATGTAGTGGCACAGGAGCAAAGGATAAATCTTCATACCATACCTGTAACACTTGTGGTGGTTCAGGATCGGTGCGCCGTGTAACGAATACGATCTTAGGTCAAATGCAAACGACAAGCACCTGTCCTACCTGTAACGGTGAAGGTGTTGAGATTACCGCTAAATGTACCACATGTAAGGGCGAGGGTCTAGAACGTGGCGAAGAAACGATCACGATCAACATCCCTGCTGGTGTAAGCGAAGGCATGCAACTCTCCATGAGTGGCAAAGGTAATGCTGCGCCACGCGGTGGTGTACCGGGCGACTTGATTATCTTGATTGAGGAGGTAGCGCACGAAACATTGAAACGTGACGGTATTAATATTATCTACGATCTATACATCAACTTTGCAGACGCCGCATTAGGCACGAGTGTGGAGATTCCGACTATTGATGGCAAAGCCAAGATAAAGATCGATCCAGGAACACAGGGTGGCAAGATTTTACGCTTAAAAGGAAAAGGTATTCCGGAAGTAAATTCGTACCACAAAGGTGATCAGTTGGTGTATGTCAATGTATGGACACCAAAAGCTGTTTCGCAGGAAGAACGTACACTATTGGAGAAACTTAAAAACTCCGCTAACTTTAAGCCACAACCGGGCAAAAGTGAAAAGTCGTTCTTCGAACGGATTAAAGAATATTTCGAATAAAAAAAGTATAATACAATAAAAGATCCCTCCTTGCGAGGGATTTTTTATTAAACAGTCTTTCTGACATGACAAGAATGCCGCTTTTCGGCACAAACGGCAGCAAACTCATGTGCCGACTCCAAAATCAGTTCTTCTTTTGTATTTAACGATCTAGAACACAGCATAAATGCAACTATATGACAAAAATAATGTAACAAAAATTCTACAAAACAAGCCTCAGGCCAAACAATCGCAAATAAAGACACACAAATACAGATAGTTGCGCAAACAAACATTATTGTGACAAAATAATATTCACTTTGGCACAAGTATTGAACTAACTGAACCAAATAGAAAAATAGTCAGTATTTAAGAACAAAATTAATTTAAAGTACTATGAAAAAGTTATTCTTAACATTAACAGCTGTAGCAGCACTAACATTAGCTTCAAACGCACAAACTGAAAAAGGAAAATTCATCGTTGGTGGTCAAGTTGGTTTCCAATCTTCAAAAGTAAAAGATACAGACGCAAAAACTAACTCATTCTCTATCAACCCTACTGCTGGTTACTTCGTAAGTGACAACTGGGCAATTGGTACAGGTGTAGGTTACAACTTCGGTAAAGTTGAAACAGGCGCAGACAACAGCATAAAAACAAGCTCTTTCCAAGCAGCTCCTTTTGTAAGAAACTATGTAGGTAACGGTCAATTCAGATTCTTCTCTCAATTGTCAGTTCCTATGGCATGGGGAAAAACTACTACAGAAGTTGCAAGTGTTGAAACAGATCGTAAATTTGAGACTTACGGTGTTGAATTAGCGCCAGGTTTTGCTTTCTTCCCTACTAACCGCGTTGGTATTGAATTGAAAGTTCGTGGTTTGTACTTCGAGCACAGAAACGAAAAAACTGCTGATATCAAAACAAACACTTTCGGTTTAGATGCTAACTCTTTAGCACCAACTTTAGGTGTTCAGTTCCACTTTTAATCGGAAGCTTTAACAAGCCTTAAATAAGAGAAGTGCCAGTTTAACGACTGGCACTTTTTTTTGTTCACTGCCCTCCGTATACTTAGGACGACTTACCATCTCAGTACCTCCATCTCTCAAAAAGAAAGGCTTCAATCGGGGAGATTGAAGCCTTACTAACTAACCAATTATTAACCTAAATTATGAATACTAGTACTAGTTCAACTTACATGCCAAAACCAATTAGCAAGCTCCATTTAACACTTCTTAACAAGATCCAGACATAATGCTGACAAAGTCACGCCTCACACCAGGCTTCCTCGAATACCAACCGCCTAGCTCGCAAAAAAAGTGTACTTTTGTGACATGACAATACAGCAGATATTAGACAGGATGCAGATCGCCGAATTGAACGACATGCAAAAAGAAGTTCAAGAACGGTATAATCCAAATGCTGACTTTATATTACACTCTCCTACAGGCTCCGGAAAGACACTCGCATTTACGATGTTGTTGGACAAACACCTTAAACAAGACAAACCAGGTGTTCAAGCTCTAATTTTGGTTCCCACTCGAGAACTTGCCTTACAAATTGAACAAGTAGTAAAAAAAGTTCTTGTAGGCTATAAAGTAACCTGTTGTTATGGCGGTAATGACACCAAGGTGGAACGAAACAAACTGCGTGAAGCGCCTGCCATCCTAATCGGAACACCTGGTCGTATCCTCTACCATATGGATCGCAATCACTTCGACCCCCAGACCATCTCGGCTTTGGTGCTCGATGAATTTGATAAATCATTGGAATTCGGTTTTATCGGACAGATGACATCAATTGTAGAACGTCTGACCAACCTGACCAATAGGATCCTGACATCTGCCACCACGATGACAGATATTCCGACGTTCACAGGAATAGGCGAATATGTCATGGTAAATTACTTGGACAACAGTGCAGCCGCACCGAAGCTCAGTATCAAGAAAGTTATTGCACCGGCGCAACACAAGTTAAAAGCTTTATTCAAGCTGCTCTGCAAAAATGGTCCAAAGAAAACATTAATCTTTTGTAACCACCGTGAAGCGGCTAATCATATCAGTGAGCTACTGGAAGACCGTGAAATCATACACGACCTTTTCCATGGTGGCCTCGAACAAGTGGATCGCGAAATAGCACTTTTAAAATTCAGAAACAATTCGAATCGTATATTAATCACCACGGACCTCGCAGCTCGCGGCCTCGATATCCCGGAAGTAGACACTATTATCCATTATCAACTTCCTTATAAAGAGGATGCTTTTATTCATCGTAATGGTCGTACAGCACGTATGCAATCAAGTGGTGAAGTTTACGTAATCCTGAAACCTGAAGAGGATTATCCTTATATTGATAAGGACTGTCCGGAAGAATTGTTGGATGGTGAATATGACCTGCCACCAAACTCTCCTTTCGCTACACTTTACATTACTGGTGGTAAGAAAGATAAAATCAACAAAATAGACATTGTAGGCTTTATCCTCAACCTAGAAGATGTTCAAAAAGATGATTTAGGGATCATTGAAGTCAAGGAGAAAGAAGCCTATGTTGCTGTAAAGCGTTCTATTGCTTTAAGTATCATTAAACAAGCCAATAATCAAAAAATCAAAGGCAAGAAAGTACGCGTTGGACGGACGTAGGGTTTTAGTTGATAGATCGTAGTTTGTAGAAGGTAGTTTCGTTTGTAGTTTGTAGAGGGGAGTTTGTAGTTCCCTGATGCTGGCGCGAGCCTGTGGCTCGTGTCCATTAATATTAGTTGTTGTTGATAATAAGGAAGGACACGAGCTAAAAGCTCGCGCCAGCGAGAGAAGGATTCGTGCTAAGGCAAGTTGCTACAGGTTGCAAAATCCCTCAAGCGACACCTAACTGTTAAGCGTAGCCACAATATCTTGTGGCTCTACCAACCACGAACTACTATCTATCAACCACGAACTACAGACTACGAACTACGGACTACAAACTAATAAACTGCAAGATCTCTTTAGGCACGAGCTCCGTCGTGTCTCCTCCATTGGTGAGAATATCGCGAACGATGGTGGAAGAGATATGGCCAAGGCCAGAACGCGCCATAAGAAAATACGTTTCAATATCTGCAGCTAGTAACAAGTTATTTTGAGCAATCGCATTCTCAAATTCAAAATCATTGGTATTACGTAATCCTCTCAAGATATAGCTAGCGCCTACACGACGACAAAAGTCAACCGTTAAACCTTGAAATTGTTGTACCTCAATTTTTTCATTCCCGGCAAACAATAAAGCTATCGAAGAAACTCGGTCATCAAAAGCCATAATACCTCTCTTTGAGGGGTTGACACCTACGGCGATAATGATTTTATCAAATAACTGAAGACCTCTTTCAACTAAATCCTGATGGGCAAATGTAAATGGATCAAAAGATCCTGCAAATACAGCTACTTTCATATGTTACATGTTAGTATACCAACTACTTTGAATATGTATAAAAACTAAAAGAGGAATAACCATACTTCCGTGTCTCCACAAAAAAAATAGAGTCGTCCATCTTGCGCGTCGATGGGTGTTCGACCACCAATAACCCGCCTTCATTTAACAATCCAGCAGCCAAAATGTTATTGGCCAACATCGGTAACACCGGCAGGTCATAAGGCGGATCAGCAAAAATAAAATCGTAGTGCGATTTAGTGCTGGTGATAAATTTTAAAACATCCGCCTTTCGTGGATGAATCGCTCCTGCTTCCAACTTTTTGGCCGTTTGGGTAATATATTGTACACATTTGAAATGTATGTCCACTGCATCCACTAATTTGGCGCCACGTGAAGCCAATTCAAAGCTAATATTTCCAGTTCCCGCAAAAAGGTCTAAACAATCCGCATCCTCAAAGTCTATCTTATTATTCAAAATATTGAACAGCGCTTCTTTAGCGATATCTGTTGTCGGCCGCACTGGCAATCCCGCAGGTGGCGTTAAACGCAATCCACCATGTTTCCCCCCTATTATTCGCATAGATGAGCATCAATTAGCGTATTCAAAACCTCTATCTGACTTGAAGGTAAAGCCGAAGGATACCGAACTGCGGTACGCGTCTCCATAAAATGAAGCTCTTTACCATACGCCACCAATCCCGTAGCACGCACATCATCTTTGGTTATGCCGGAAACAATAAGGCGGTCGGCAACTCCTTCTGTACCTACCTGTTTTAGTGTATTCAGAATAAAGTAATGTAAATCTCCAGCCACGTTGGCTTCGAAAGTGCTATACATTTGAAATTGATTGTCTACAAAGGCGTAAATATCCGCCTGACAATCGCGTACATGAACCCCTACTAAAGTTCCTGCAGCAGGAATAAAAGATTGTACCTGACTTAACACCGTTTGAAAATCAGTTCCAAACTTTGCTTCCGGAAAAATCTTTCGCCAACGATTGTGCAACAGCAAATCATATTGATAACAAGCTGTCGCTTCCAATGCAGCAATCGAGAGAAAATTTGTCCGCTCCGATTTATCATCTAATAGAAAATCTTGATAATGCTTTTTGTCTGCTTCTTCAAAAACCTCAGTAGGCACAAAAATCAAGCTTTGTACCGGTAAATTAATATACACCTGTTGAAAAGGTAATCCCAGTAACTTAACAGCTTCACCATCGGGCATATCTGCCGGGTAGCTGTATAAAACCTCCACCTCATTGGCTGCATTCAAGACGAGTAAAGTATCGTTGATAAAATCTGTTTTCACCAATAGTTTATAGCTGGGCAGATAGTGTAACTGAAAATTCTTTGATGTATAATTCATGTATTTGTCGTATAACCCCAATAAGAAGCGTCGCAAAACAAAATTAGCTTTTACAATTGAATTGACCAACCTTTTGGATAACTTTGACTATGCATATCCAGAAACTCCTAACCCAACAGTTCCATTGGCCTCCAACAGTACAACAATCTGCTGCATTCGCCTTACTAGAGGAGTTTCTTTCCGTCTTTCATCCGCTCCATTGCTTTATCCTGAAGGGTTATGCGGGAACGGGAAAGACAACAATTATTAGTGCTTTAGTAAAAACATTACCTCATATCCGCAAACGAAGTGTACTATTGGCTCCTACGGGCAGAGCAGCCAAAGTCATGAGCCATTATGCTGGACGAAAAGCCTTTACCATTCATAAAAAGATATACCGAAAAAAGAGTGCTGCGAGCATTGATATGGATTTCGTACTGGCCGAAAATTTACATGAAGACACCTTGTTTATTATTGATGAGGCCTCTATGATTTCAGATGATGGGGTTCAGTTTTTTTCCCGTAGCCTGCTGGATGACCTGATTCGATATGTAGGAACCGGAAAAAACTGTTCGCTTATGTTTGTCGGTGATATAGCACAGCTGCCTCCTGTCGGCATGGTAGAGAGTCCAGCCTTAGACCCCGCCCACCTTAGCGCCAACTATCATCTACAGGTCTTTCACTATGAACTCCAAGAGGTTGTCCGACAAAAGCAGGAATCTGGCATTCTGTTCAATGCTACCCGGATTCGAGATGATATCCGCGAAGAGCAGCAAGACAACCTCAATTTTCCACAGATACAAACGAAAGGGTTCCATGATATCTTTCGGATGAATGGAGACCGTCTCATTGAAGGATTACACTACAGTTACGACAATTTTGATATAGAAAACACTATCGTTATCTGCCGGTCCAATCGTTCGGCAAACCTGTACAACAAACATATTCGGAATCAAATTCTTTTTCGAGAGGAGGAAATAACCGGAGGAGATTTAATTATGGTGGTTCGCAATAACTATTATTGGTTGCAGCAACACGACGAGACAAATACAGGATTTATCGCCAATGGCGATTTAGCCCGTATCCGCAAGGTGACCAATATGCATGAACAACATGGCTTTCGATTTGCAGATATCGCACTTGATTTCTTGGACGATGATGAATTAGATCCCATTACATGTCGGGTACTGTTGGACAGTATCTATGTAGACGCTCCAAATTTACCTTACGAACAGCAGCAACAGCTGTATGAAGCCATTGCTAACGATTATGCTGACATTCCCACAAAAAAAGACCGCATGGAGGCCATTAAAAAAGATCCGTATTACAATGCGCTACAGATAAAATTTGCGTACGCAATTACATGTCATAAAGCACAAGGTGGTCAATGGCCTTGCGTTTTCGTTGACCAAGGTTATCTCCATGATGAAATGTTGAACACGGATTTTTTACGTTGGCTTTATACCGCGGTAACACGGGCTACTCAACAGCTGTTTTTAGTAAATTTTAACCCCAAGTTTTATGGTGAGTAATCCACAAATAGAAAAATTCTTTAAAGAGGAAATACGACATTACCAGGCAAAAAGCTTTTCATTTGCTTTTGTCCAACAACATCATCTTTCACTACAAGAACTACTCACCTACTCTTTTCATACCGACGATCAAATCGCCTTTAGAGCAGCGTGGCTCCTCGAGCATGTTATGCTGAAAGAGCATCAGTTGTTATCTACAATTTACGACGATTTTATAGGTTTGCTACCAAAGCAAACAAACTGGAGCGCCATTCGCAGCTACACTAAGCTGTTGATGATTGCAACCGATAAAAAGACAGTAAAAAAAAGCACGCCTACGCAAGAGGAAATTATTATTGAAACGGTTTTTAGTTGGATGATCGATCCGAAGTGTCCCGTTGCCACACGCGTTAATTGCATGGATGTGCTATACAATTTGAGCAGCAAGCATCCCTGGATAAAGGATGAACTTGCTGCTCAAATTCAATATCATCTCCGAAACCCATCAGCCGCATTGGCTAGCCGTGGTAATCGTGTCTTAAAACGTATACTTTAAACCTATCGAAGTAAAGTTGTACATGTCATTCTTTGCACCAGAGCGACGCATCCCATCTGGACCAAGCGGATCAAAGCCATCCAGATCTTCATCTCCGGAGAAATTAAACTGGCTGTTCAGTACCGCACTAAAGTAACGACCATTCATAGATCGATCTTTATTTATAGGCACCGATAGACCGATATTTACAACAGGAAGAATAACGCTCTTCGTCTTTTTCTTATACATAATAACATCTGCCATCACCGGATTTCTATCTCCATCCAGAATAGGAGCACCTGCACCGTCAAGCACCGGAATCTGTCCAACATCTTTTGGTCCATTAGCATCCCCTCCGATCAAATCTTCGTACCCTACCCGCGTGACATCATTAAATTTGTAATTATTAAAAACGGCACCAGCGCCAGCACCAATATACAAGCCATTTAAAATATTACGCGCGACAAAACCTTTACGCATCAAATCACGCTCCGAGATAAAGAACCGATAAGGAAAAACAGTCACATTCAAGAAACCCGCATAATAACTGTTACTCGCTTCTCGAGGATCCCAATCAACTGATGTGGTATCTGTATTACCTGTAGCCTTCAATTTCCCAAACTGTCCTTCCAATCCCACAAAAAGACCTTTATACAAGCGGTAGTCACCTTTTAGGAAAACCCCGTACCCCATATTACTGGTAAACCCGTCCGGTTTGATGTCTCCATACAACAGGGTCGGACCACCGCCAACCGTTACATTATACTTACCATCTTGATCGCCACCAGCAATCGGTGGGCATTTTAACTGTGCACTTGCTGCAAATGGCAGTGCCAAACTAACTATCGAGCAACAAATCAGTGTACGTAGCGTCATTCGTTTTCTGTTAAAAAAGTGTATTTCCCTTAGTGTAATTTATCTTACCTAGATGTTTATAAGCGATATCAGTACATTCACGCCCCCGCGAGGTACGCATCAAATATCCTTCTTGTATTAAGAAAGGTTCGTAGACCTCCTCTATTGTCCCTTCATCCTCTCCAACTGCCGTAGCAATCGTTTTTAAACCAACGGGACCACCCTTAAACTTATCTATAATAGTGGTCAAGATTCGATTATCCATCTCGTCCAAACCATTTTCATCTACATTTAGCGCATTCAAGGCATACTGCGCAATGGCCCGATCAATAGAACCATTACCTTTTATCTGCGCAAAGTCTCGTGTCCGCCGCAATAAAGCATTCGCTATACGCGGTGTGCCTCGACTTCTGCGTGCAATCTCATACGCTCCCTCCTCGCTAATCGGAGTGTTTAATATTTGTGCTGAACGCAAGACAATGGTTGTCAAGAGTTTTGCATCGTAGTACTGCAAACGGGAATTTATACCAAAACGCGCCCGTAAAGGCGCCGTTAGCAAACCCGAGCGCGTCGTTGCACCAATTAACGTAAAGGGATTTAATGTAATCTGTACCGACCGTGCGTTCGGTCCTGTCTCCAACATGATATCAATCTTAAAGTCTTCCATAGCTGAATACAAGTATTCTTCTACCAAAGGACTTAACCGATGGATCTCATCGATAAACAACACATCTCCCTCTTCCAAGTTAGTCAACAATCCTGCCAAATCTCCCGGTTTATCCAATACCGGACCCGAAGTGATTTTTATATTCACTCCCATCTCATTGGCGATGATCAGCGAAAGCGTCGTTTTCCCCAAACCCGGAGGCCCATGTAGTAGCACGTGATCGAGCGCCTCTCCTCTTAATTTCGCTGCTTTAACAAAAATAGACAGGTTTTCTAAGATCTTATCCTGACCAGTAAAATCCTCAAATGCCTGCGGACGCAAAGCTCTTTCGATGTCTTTGTCAGCAGCATTTAATCGCTCTGGATTGGGATCAAGATATTCGTTCATGTTTACTCCTTTATTAATCTTATGGTCTTTTATGTCGACTCAACGACACACACCTGTTTTAAATTTACTTCCAACGTTTAAACCAACTTTCCACCTTCAGTTGGATGACTCCAAAGAAGGCTTCTCGAAAGATCCGTGTACTCATCTTTGACTCCCCTTCCGTTCGATCGGTAAAGATAATAGGTACTTCAACCACTTTAAATCCATATTTTATGGCTTTAAACTTCATCTCAATTTGAAAGGCATAGCCCACAAACTTAATTTCATCCAACGGAATTTTCTCTAATACCTTCCGCGAGAAGCAGACGAAGCCGGCTGTCGCATCTTGAATGTCAATTCCAGTAATGAAACGTACATATACCGAGGCAAAGTACGACATCAATACCCTGCTCATCGGCCAGTTCACCACATTTACCCCTTGGATATAACGGGATCCAATGGCCATATCTGCCCCCTCAACACAGGCCTCCCGCAAACGAACCAAGTCCTTCGGGTTGTGACTAAAGTCGGCGTCCATCTCAAAGATATACGCATAATGACGATCTAATGCCCAACGGAAGCCATGTAGATAAGCTGTACCTAACCCTAACTTACCCTTTCTTTCCTCTATAAACAAGCGATCGACAAATTCTGTTTGTAATCGTTTGACAATATCTGCTGTTCCATCAGGAGAACCATCATCAACGATAAGAATATGAAAATCTACCGCTAACGAAAAAACCTTCCGAATAATTTTCTCAATATTCTCCTTTTCGTTATAGGTTGGAATAATAACTATACTGTCTACCACGGACGCTATTATTAATTATCTCTTAAAATAAAAAAAACTTTCCTCGTATACCGAGGAAAGATACAAAAAACTATATGTTTATCTAGTTTACGCCGTGCATCAATTTCTTGATAAATGGCGATAACAAGATTATGGCAACCCCAGCTATCACAGAATAAATAGCCAATTGGTGATACCCTGCGGTATAGCCCAACAATTTATCCATCAAAGAAGCATTATCATCCGGCGAAGACATATTAGCACCGAGCAAACCGGCTACGTATTGTCCGTAGGCACTCGCTAAGAACCAAAGTCCCATCATCATACCGCCCAGATGCTTCGGTGATAATTTAGTAATCATCGACAAACCAATCGGAGACAAACACAACTCTCCCAATGTTACAGCAAGGTAAGCCAGTGTAAATATACCCAATGAAGTCTTCCCGTCCGCATCAGCAAAGAAACGCGTACAGAAGAAAATGTAATAAGCCCCCGCCAACAACAAGAACCCCAATCCAAACTTAACGACGGTATTTGGTTCAATCTTTTTCTTAGCCATCGCTAACCAAACCAGACCGAGCAGCGGACTAAAGATAATAACAAATAAAGAGTTTGCCCCGTTATTTACAACGTTCGGATCGATGTTAACCCCCAAGAGGTTATGGTGTAAATTATTATTCGCAAATAAGGCCAAAGAACCACCTGCTTGTTCAAAAATTGCAAAAAACAAAATAGAGAACAAAATGAGTGTCAATGCCGCAATAAGCTGCTGACGCACCGCTTTATCTTTTTCTTTAAATAGCATAAAGAAGAAATACAATAAAGCTAATGGTCCAATTACATACATAAACATATCCGTATAGGATGTGTTATGAATCATAATAAAAATCAAAGGAATACAAAGTAGCGCCCCAACGTATACAAGTACTTCGCGTGTCACTTTCTTTGTTTTTGGCAAGTGTTCTATCGGGCTATTACCAATTGGGCCCAAGTGTCTCTTTGTTGCCAAGAAAACAATGATACCAATAACCATTACAATGGCCGCAGCTAAAAAGGCGAGGTTCCAAGAGTGACTTTTACCAAGCCAGACACAAAGTGCACCACCTAATAGGGCTCCTATGTTAATTCCAGAATAGAACATGCCAAAACCAGCATCCCGTCTTGCATCTCCATCTTTGTACAACTCTCCCACCATGGAAGAGATATTCGGTTTAAAGAACCCTGTCCCAATAATAGTTAAGGCAATACCAAAGTAAAAGAATTGATGTGGATCTATAGCGATCAAACCGTTACCCGCAATCATCAGGATCGCACCAAAAGTTAACGAACGTTTAAAGCCTAATATCTTATCGGCAAAGATACCACCAACAAAAGTAAAGGCATATACAAAGGCTTGGATAGCACCATACTTTAAGTTGGAATCCTTTTCTGAAAGAAAAAGTTGATCTACCATAAAGATGGTTAGTACCCCCCGCATCCCATAGAAACAAAAGCGTTCCCACATTTCCACCAAAAACAAATACCACAATTGCTTTGGATATTTACCTTCAAAGTTCTGGATTTCCTCTAATGTAAGCTGTTTTGACATATCAATATATACTAAAAAATGCTCCCCAAGGGAAGCATTTCAATGAATGTTATTTAATTCCGTGCATTAATTTCTTAATCACTGGGTTCAGCACCATCACCAACAGACCTGCTGCTGCCGGAATAATGGTAAACAAGAAGAAGAAATGACTTAACGAGTAGTTCTCTTGAATCGTTTCGACCTGTCCCCCTAAAATGGCGGCTAGCTTTTGGGCAATAGCAATAGCTAAATACCACATACCGAACATAAAGGCGAGCATGCGTGCTGGCACTAGCTTCGACACATAAGAAAGCCCTACCGGTGAAATAAATAATTCACCCAAGGTATGAAACAGGTACGTCAACACAAGGAATACCATCGATATCTTTACACCAGGACCCGCACCGAGGGCACCAACACCTAAGATCAAGAAGCCGATCGCTACTAAAATAAGACCGTAACCATATTTCATCGCTGCTGGTGGATTAAATTTGGAATCCCAAATTTTAGAAACCGAAGAAGCCAAAGCGATAATAAAGAAAGAGTTTAAGATGGAGAACCAAGAAACTTTAATCTCTGAAATTTCCGCCGTAAACTCATTGTACAGCATCCATATACCTGCAGCCCATATTAGTAGGAAACAAACAAAAAGAATAATATTTGACCAAGCGATCTTCGTCCATGTAACCAAGGCTAACTTGATCAACACCCAAGAGATAATAATCAACGGAACGATCGTCAATAATGTATTTACGATATTGAACACCAATAAGCTATTTCCCGTCAACTCACGGTTTACATAATCACGCGCCACAAGTACCAATGAGGTAGCTCCTTGCTCAAAGCTCATGAAGAAGAAAACCAAGAAGAAGGCCAATAGAATTACGCCATACATCCGATCTCTTACAACTTTCGCATAACGCTGTATACGCGACACGACAAGAACCAAGAACAACACCAAGGCACCAATGATCATAATATTCTGCCCGCGTAAAAATGACGTATCTAAAAAGGCAAAAACATCGAGTACATTGTTTTTAGAAAGTGGGTCATTGAAAGCGTATACAAAACCTACCACCCCAACGATCGTCATCAAAATGATGTCTATTGTTGTAAATTTATTGTGCTTCGTTTCACCTGCTTCAAGATCTGCTTTCACATCTTTAGTCGCTCTTTCAGCTTTATCCAGAATTCCTAATTTACCTAACAAAGGTCCTGCTAACCAAAACTGGAATGTACCGAGCAACATAAAGATTCCGGCCAGGCCGAATCCCCAGTGCCAGCCCACAGTTTCTGCCAGGTATCCACAAAGCATCATACCAAAGAAAGCTCCGGCATTTACCCCCATATAAAAAATCGTGTATGCACCATCTTTCTTCTCGGGCAGTTGCTTATACATCTCGCCTAAGATTGCGGGCATGTTTGGCTTAAAGAAGCCGGTACCAAGCACTAAACAGCCTAAACCAATAAAGAACATTATCGGCGAATCAAAAGCCATTGACGCATGTCCTAACGTCATGATTGCGGCTCCAATGATTACGGCTGCACGAGAGCCAATATACTTATCCGCAATAACACCGCCGAAAATCGGCGTAATGTAAAGTAGCATCGCATACGTACCGTAAAGTGCACCTGCCTGCTCCGCTGTCCAACCCCAACCTGGATTAGCCCCCAATACAGAAGCTGTAAGAAACTGAATCAAAAGAACACGCATTCCATAGAAAGAGAAGCGTTCCCACATTTCGGTGAAGAAAAGGACAAACAGTCCGGACGGATGACCTAAGACTTTACCTTCCTCTTGAAGTGAAACCGAAGAATTTTCTGACATAAATATTAAATTAAGATGGCCAAATTTACAGAAAAATTAAAAGAAAAACTCGTCATCACGAAGAGAAGTTACAGAACAACTTTATAACAAAAACATATTACAAAGGATGGCTAGACTCCGCTCGCAATGACGAGATTATTTACATGTTTAAAAAAAGCTCCGATTAATTAATACCGTGCATCATCTTTTTAAGCAACGGACTGAATATCAACAAAAGCAATGCTGCTCCTACTGGAAGTGCTGCAATAATCAAGAAGAAGGTACTCATAGAGAAGTTCTCTGCTATTTTATCAATAAGTCCACCTGTAACACCCGCTAGTTTATTTGCAATCGCGGATGCCAAGAACCAGAAACCAAAGATTAAACCTAAAAATTTCTTTGGAGACAGCTTACTTACATAGGAAAGACCTACTGGAGATAAACACAATTCACCTGTTGTATGGAAGAAATAAGCCAATACTAACCAGATCATACTCACGGACGCTGTCTTAGCGCCCTGAGGAATACTCATACTACCATAGGCCAACGCAACAAAGCCAATCCCAACCAATAACAAACCTAAAGCAAACTTAACGGGTCCTGTTGGATTCCAAACACGTTCCCAAAACTTACTAAAAGAAGAAGCTAGCGTGACGATGAAGAAAGCGTTTAAGATCTGAAACCATGAGACAGTAACCTCTGTTTCCAATGAGGTAAACTCACGTTGCACTTTCCATAAACCTAAAAACGTAATAGCCAAGAACGACAGTGCGGTAAAGAAAATAGTTAATGGATATTTTCCGGCAATCTTTTTCGCTAAGCTGTACAGCACGTAGGTAACAATTAAAATAGGAAGGATGGTTAACGCAGCGTCAATCCATTTAAAGGTAGTTGCCGCACTCCCTACAAGTACACGTTGCGTGAAATCTTTAGCAAAGATAGACATCGATCCCCCTGCTTGTTCGAACGCAAAAAAGAAGAAAATACTAGCTACCATCAATACGGCAACCACGATTAATCGATCGCGTACCACATTCGCCGGCGTGTGTTCTTCTTCTTCCTCTTTTTTCGTTTCCCCGATAATTCCTTTACCCTTTGGTTGATCACCGATAATACCGAAGATCTTCTGTGCAAAGAAAAACTGCAACATACCAAAGAACATAAATACACCCGCTAAGCCGAAACCATAATGCCAGCCAATTTTTTCACCCAGGTAACCACACAACAAAGAACCTAAGAAGGCTCCAGCGTTGATTCCCATGTAAAATATGGTATAGCCAGCATCCTTTTTTGCGCTTGTATTTGGATACAATTGTCCAACCATTGAGGAGATATTTGGTTTGAACAAACCATTTCCTAGGATCATGAACAGCAAACCTAAATAGAAGAAATTCTTATCGAATCCCTCCAGCGCCATAGAGGCATGCCCTAATGTCATTACTAAAGCGCCCAATAAAATCGCTTTTTTATATCCTGTAAGTTTATCTGCAATTATACCACCGAGCAGTGGTGTGGCATATACCAACATGGTATACCAACCATAAAGAGACATGGCTTCTTCATTACTCCAACCCCATCCGCCTTTTGTTATTTCAGAAACGAGGAACACGGTCAACAAAGCCCGCATACCGTAGTAACTAAAGCGTTCCCACATTTCGGTAAAGAACAGCACGAACAGACTCGCTGGGTGCCCTAATACCATTTTGTCGTCAACTCCCTGCTTCGCCAGGTGGTTAACCAACACGTCATCTTTTACTTCTGTCATAAATTTTAAGTTAATGCTATAAAAATCTGCAATCGCTCGGATTTTAGATTTACAATTGTTATTATCTCCTTACAAAGAAAACAAAAAACGGCACATTTTTAGAATCTTATTTGGACGAACTTCTAAAATCCACTACTTTTTTTGGGAATTGCTTTACCGGGAACGATGTTTAAGTGATCTTCTTCTCGGGGTGGGTTCTGGAAAGGAATATTGCTTTTCAACACCAGTTTACCTTGCTCTATAACATAGGCATCATACGTTAAATCTGGGCCATAATACGCAAATTTCCCAACTAAATTAGGGGCTGCAGGCACGATATGGTCAAAAATAAAACTATTTTTATCCTTATGATATTTCAAATACATGGACGCTTGACTGGTGTATTTGAAGATACGTCGACTCCATATTGGGTTGTCAGAAAACACTTTTTTACCCAATGAATACACGCCATTTTCGAAATGTAAAATTTCAATTACTTTCTGGGTATACGTTGGTTCATGTCCTTTCCAACCCAACAAAACATAGGCATCCCCCATGGAAACGATATCGTAGTACTGCGCACCATACCAGTGGTCAGGTTTTAAAATATCTGAATCTGGATTCTCTACCCAAAAGGTCTTATCTAACAAGGGGACCAAATCCAGTTTCCCATCCTTAGTTTTCGTTTGAATAGCCCCATAATACAGGTAAGAACCGTCATTTAAGGGTATGTTCCAAGAAAAAATCCGAAAGCGATCATCTGGTGCTTTAACCACAGAAATCATATTTAGCTTCTCAAAGTTATACATATAGGAATGTTTCTCCTTGAGTGCCGACACCAATGATTTCACAAAAGTAAAGTTCTTCTCTAGTCGCTCTGCCTCTCCTTTTAAGCGGTACATATCCTTGCCTAACATAAGCAAGCTATCTTGCCACTTATTCATGTTATAAAAGTTCACCTGCGCTTGCAAACGTCCTCCTATTGTCAGTATCGAAATAAGCAGAAGGAATCTAAAGAAAAACTTTACCATAACAAACTATCTCACTGTTTTACAGATTTTAATTCTAAAATCTATAACGACTTAAATTTTTCCAACAATTTCTTAGAAGCAATAATACCATCTACCTCAGACAAATTACTTCCTTCATACTCAATCCCTACATATCCTCTAAATCCAGCGTCTTTAACAATTTTCATCATGCGTGCATAGTCTACTTTTGTTTCGTTGCCGCTAGCATCAAAATCATGTGTCTTCGCACTTACCCCTTTCGCATAAGGCATTAAATCAATCACACCTTGATAACGATCGTATTCATAGAAGTTACCAAAGTCAGGTAAACTACCACAATTCTTCTTTCCAACCGCTTTCAACACATCAGATAACCAATCTCCGTGTGAGGAAATACCACCGTGATTTTCAACGATAACATTGATTTTCGCTTTCTTGCCATAATCAGCTAATGTGCTTAGACTATGTACGACCTGATTCTTCACTTCTTCTGGGGTACCTTTACCCGCAGCATTTACGCGAATAGCACCGCAACCTAAGAAAGCTGCCGCGTCAATCCATTTATAATGGTTTTCAACAGCCTCTTTACGTTTTGCCTCATCAGCATCACCTAAGTTGCCTTCACCATCAACCATGATTAAAACGTTCTTTACGCCATTATCTTTAGCGCGGTGGTTTAAATCCTTGAGGTACGTCATGTCTTTAGCTTTATCCTTAAAGAATTGGTTCACGTATTCAACACCGTAGATACCAAATTTCTTGGCAGCAAGCTCTGGGAAATCGATATTTTTTAAATCTCCTTTAAACAACGTCTTGTGCAACGACCATTGTGCTAACGAAATTTCAAACCATGATTTTTTCGCAGCAAATAAATCCAACGAGGGTGCCATTGTAAGACCTGCCGTAGCTAAGCCTAAGTTTTTCAGAAATGTTCTTCTTGAGTTCATTGATTTTGTTAGGTTTTAGTTAAATATTTGCCCAGCCAGATGTTAAAACATCGGCTATATGTTTCGTTTTTATGGGTAGCTCATGCTTATCGATGTAACCTTGTAGCTGCATCAAACAGGAGCTATCTGTTGATATGATAAAATCAGCCTTTACGGCCAATGCATTTTGTACTTTTTGTTCAGCCATTGCTGCCGATATACCTTCAAACTTGACGGCAAAAGAGCCGCCAAAGCCGCAACAGCTTTCCTGATCTCGCATCTCCAACAACTCCAATCCACCGACGTGACTTAATAATCGACGCGGTTCATCGCGAATTCCACATTCCCGAAGAGCCGAACAGGCATCGTGGTACACAGCCGTACCGACCAACTCTGCACCAAAATAGTCTTTTTTAAGCACATTTACCAAGAAGTCAGTAAGTTCATATACATTCCCTTGAATATTTCGACAGCGGTTATGCTCTATCGAATTTGTAAAAAGATCATTATACCCGTTCTTAACCATTCCGACACACGATCCAGATGGAGATACGATGTAACAGTCGTCCGAAAAATCGTTCAAGAATTTAGTCCCTACTTTTTTTGCTTGATCCCAAAACCCCGCATTGTAAGCAGGCTGTCCACAACACGTCTGTGCCGGATTGTACGCCACTTCACACCCTGCTTTCTCTAACAATTTAACCGTACTGAATGCGGTCTCAGGATATATCTGATCGATAAAACACGGAATAAACAACTCTACTTTCATGAACCAACGGTTTTATTAAACTTTAACACCCGAGTTAACAAAAGCAACCCGATTAGAAAAAACACCGATAAGAATAAGGCTGACAAACGTATATTACGCGTCAGTTGCTCTATTAGACCAAATGAGATCAAACCAACCACAATGGCAATCTTTTCGGTAACATCATAAAAACTAAAGAATGAAGCCGTGTCTTTGATATTAGCCGGCAAAAATTTAGAATAGGTGGAACGTGACAACGATTGGATTCCTCCCATAACCAAGCCTACAACACATGCCAGCAGATAGAATTGCATCTCCGTTGTAATATAAAACGCAGATAAACAAACTCCAATCCACACACAAACCACGGCCATCAGCACCTTAACGTTTCCAAAACGTTTGGACAACAATGACATCAAGAATGCACCGGCAATCGCAACCAATTGGATTAAGAGAATCGTAATAATAAGCTTCGAGCTTTCCAATTTCAACTCTTTAGCCCCAAAGGCAGCTGCCACAATCATGACCGTCTGTACCCCTGCCGCATAAAAAAAATAAGCAGGAAGAAAGCGTCGAATTGCTATAATTTTATTGATTTTCTTCTGTACAATACGAAATTCCAAAACCACTATACGAAAGAGGTTCTTGGATGCGCGCACAGCCGATCTCTGATTATTGGGAAGAGCCCGAAAAGGAATCGTAGCAAAACCAGCCCACCATAAACCGACCAGGAGAAAAGACAATCGTGGCCCGAACGAAGGGTCAGTGATACCAAACCAATCGGGTTTTAGGATAAACACCAAGCAGATGATCTGCAAAGTAACGCAGCCGACGTATCCGTACGCAAATCCTTGCGCACTCACTTTATCCTGCTGCTCCACCGACGCGATTTCAGGCAGGTAGGAATTATTAAACAGAACTCCACCAATGTACCCCATCGCAGCAACGGCAAATAGAATAATGCTTATTTCCAGTGTTTCCAGCTTAAAAAAGAAAAGCCCCATGCACGATGCGGCCCCCAAGTAGGTAAAAAACATCATGATTTGCTTTTTTCGTCCTTTTACATCCGCATACGAAGAAATAAAAGGAAGTGCAAAAGCCATCAACAGGTAAGCAGCAGCTAAAGCAAAATTTGACAAAGCAGTATTTACAACCTTAAAGCCACAGAAGTTAACAATATCACCGTTCTCCTTAGTCTGGGTGATTGCCGTATAATAAGCCGGAAAAATAGTAGAAGTAATGACGAGGTTGTAAGCTGAATTTGCCCAGTCATACATCGACCAGGCACGTATTATTTTTTTATTGTTTTTTTCAATGATTGCCATACGTAAGAAGCGAAGATACCAATAGATTTGAACTTCCTAATAATTCTGTCTAATAAAAGTAATCAATCGAACCATTTCCTTACGCACGGGACTAGCAGACCCTATAAAATTGTTATTCATAAAGGAAAAAACGAGGTTTCTTCCTGATCGCGTTTTGATAAAACCGCTTTGGCAATGTACCGAAGTAATCGTTCCTGTCTTTGCCCATACAAAAGGCTCCCCTCGATCTAAACTGTAAGCTGACTTTATTGTTCCGTCGACTCCCCCCGTGGGGAAAACATGGTGAAGATCGTCCGGATTCGTTAACTCCGCTTGAACAAGAAGCAGCAATTCGACCATGCTACGCGGCGTCACCTTATTGTATGCAGACAATCCACTTCCATCATTCAAGTCAATTTTATCTGTAAAGTAATGATAATAGGTATCCATCATATACTTCCGCAGTTCGGCCGTCCGAAATGAACCGAACTTCTCCATAGCGGCCACCATGGTGAGCTGCTCTGCCAAAAAATTATCACTTGGAAGCATCATTTCCCGCAAAACAGTTTTGGTGTCGATAGAATAAAGTACAGTAATATCCTTCGGTTTCTGGTATTGAATCCGTTCCACCGTTTTATGAAGCGTATCTTGAAGAAGCTCTACAAAAAATGAAGGTGAATAGCGAAAAGGCTTTTCATTCACATAGTTATTTGGAACACGAGTCGAATTCATATAAAACAAATTAGCATCGAAGCTCCGCGTTAAGTTAAATTTCTTCCCCTGCTGTTCCTTCACCGAAATCTGTGCGTTAAAAAAAGAAGGTTCCGTAACCAATCGTCCAGCCTTTTCCCGGAAAGTCACTACATTCCCATAGATTGGAAAGCTGCTTAATTCTGGCTGATAGTACTCTTCAAAATCTTCAATTGCCCAACCATTCCGATAAAATGGTTCTTCGACGGATTTCTCCTCTACATAAAACAGCTTTTTATCCGTTTGTTTTAATAGGTTATACACCTTTCTGGAATCCAACTTACTATGTAAGAAGGTTGGATCCCCAGTTCCCCAGAAAATCAAAGAGTCTCCGCGCGTGACATACTGTAACCCAGGGATAGAATCTCCAATATTTTTCAAGGTGGTGAACAGGGTAAAAACTTTGGTATTAGAAGCCGGTGTAAAGTATTTATCTTCTTGTGTACCAAAAAGAAATCTATTTTGATCTAGATCGTACAGGTTAAAACCATAAAAATAGCCTTTCAGTACTGTAGAATTGTCAAATTCATATTTTAATGCATCAAACTCCTGCGCCTGAGCCCGCACAAAAAAAATGGACAATAAAGCACTTAAAAGGTATCTATTCATAATGTAAACATACAAAAAGGAATAGAAAAACCCGGTGCTTCTTCGCACCGGGTTCCTTGAAAAAAAGAATTGCAACTATTTTTTTATACCTTTTTTTGTGCGTAGCAACTTAATATTCCCACGGAGGTCAATATAAAAGGTATGTACGTTTAAGTAGGGATGCGTCGCGAGGATACTTGTCGTAAGCGCAGCTGCAAACTCATCATGCCGTTTCTCTTCTCCCTTTTTGAGATAGGCTTCCGTTAAATATGCCTTGTATGCGCCACAATTTTCATGTTCTACGATGTAAACATCCTCGATATGGTGGAGATCAAGCGATATATTTAAATGCATATCCCAGATATCTTTCCACACATGCAATTTTTTCTTTTCTTCTTCGCTCACCGTCACAAAATGCCCTTGCAGCTTCGGATTCTCCCGCTGTGTCATCAACGCAGCCCCCGCTAAAGCAAAGAGGTCATATCGATTGGTGAGGTTATCGTAATTTAGAAACTCTTGCAAATTGTCTGTTAAACGCAAATCTATACAACTCAGAACAAGCACATTACCTTGCGGCACATCATAACCATCTTTTGGATAACTTAAGTTGGAACACATAGTTTATAATATTTAAAAGTGATAAATTAATAAGTATAGCGTTTCAGTACTGTCGTACTGAAACCTTATTTTTTAACAAACGAAATTCGATTTAGTTAAAATAAAATACTTAAAATATAATTATAAACTTATAAACAACATTTGTTCCAAAAAAACTTTCCTATGCTATATGCCATATCGTATACCTTTAGCAAAGCTTATTACTGGATCTAAAAAACTACCGCAACAAACTCTGCACCTTTGCGAACAAGGTCTCCCCTCTCAAATTACTGGCAACAATATTACCGTTAGCATCAATCAACACGTTTTGTGGAATAGCACGTACACCGTACAATGCAGCGGCTGGTTCTTTCCATCCTTTAAGACTGGAAACATGATGCCAAGGCATGCCATCCTTTTCAATGGCAGCGGTCCATCTGGACATGTCATCATCGAGTGAAACGCTAAGCACAGTAAATCCTTTATCTTTAAATGCCTCATAAGTTTTCACAACATGTGGATTTTCTTTACGGCAAGGGCCACACCAACTCGCCCAAAAATCAACTAGGGTGTACTTATTCTTCTGAAGGATACTATGCAGGCTCAATTCTTTACCCTCTGGTGTAGTAGAAGAAAAATCCTTATACGGCTGCCCCGTTAGATCTCCCTTTGCCAGAAGCAACCGTTCTCCGAATTCTTTGCCCAGCATTGTTGCTTTAAGATCGGCACTTAATTTATCATAAAAAGGAAAAGTAGTTTCATAATTAGCCATACGACCCTGTGCTGTTTTTTCCAATTGATGAAGAGCAACATATGAATTTGGATTTTCCAAAACAAATTGATGAATGGTCTCTCTTCTAAAGCGGGTATATACATCCAAATCTTCCAACACCTTGGTGATGTATGCCTTTTTTTCATCCCCTTCCGGCATATCTTTAAACTGACTTAAAGCATTAAAAATTTTATGCTCTTCTGGCCTTAGTTTTTGCGCTAACTTTTCGTAGTTTTTCGCTAAATCCGTCCCCGACACTGTAGCTTGAGCAAGGGATTTCTTAGCCGACAAATTTACCGTTCCCTCAGCAAGAAAAACATCAAACCGGTCACCTGCCTCTTCCCCTAAGAAGCTGACCTTACCCACAGTAGGTGCATTAAGCGTCCCTTTAAACGAAAACCGGCCGTTCTTTACCAACACGCTATCCACGACTTTTGAGTCTTTATTTTCGTAGTAAAGCTTGATAAACTTACCGTTATCAGCAGCTGGCACCTGGCCTTGCAGCGTAAAATTAGTTGTTTGCGAAAACGCCAAAACAGGCGCCGCGACTAACATAAAAAGCATTTTTAATTTTGTTCTTTTCATTCTTTAGTTTTTTGAAAGTGATTAATTAATAGCGCGCCAATTGATATCTTTAATCTTTATCATATCTGTCCACGTGCTGTTATCCTGCAATGAAAGCTCGACTACATTCGGGTTCGTTCCAACCCGGAAGCGTCTCAGCGTACCTTTTGATGCCGTATCGTAGGTCGCGATATAGAGACTATTGACCACATGGTCCATTTGGGTATCAAATTTAACCATGGTTACCTCCGCATCCCCCAACTCCGGAAATGTATATATTTTCTCAAAACCAGGGTTATAATCATAGGCATACAAAGTTTTACCCACCGCATAAAAGACAACCGTTCTATTGGATGAAAAAGCATATAGACTCGCTTTATCGAAATCAGTTGCGATAGCTTTCACTTTATAAGCGGCACGTTTGGCGGGATTGGTTCCATTCGCATAAAATTTATAGATATGAGATGTGTTATCTGTATCCTTCATAATAGCAAAGGAATTTCCATTCGTTGATCCACCATCCGTATTCCGGGTGTTCTCCGCATACACCAAGGTGCGTCCGACAGGTTGATTCCATGGGAACACATCATTTACTCCATCAGTCAACGGAGTTGAGGAGGTAGAAACTCCAATACTGGTATGATTTAAAAAGCGTTGGTTACGTGTATCATACCACATAATACTGCTCATACTTCCAATCGGATACAATAAATATGGCGCTGCAGGAATACGTACATCCAGTGCCGAAGCGACTCGGTTTATCGGATTGTTATAGAAATCGCCCCCCATAATCAATG
Organism: Sphingobacterium psychroaquaticum; assembly: GCF_004421025.1. NCBI lineage: Bacteria > Pseudomonadati > Bacteroidota > Sphingobacteriia > Sphingobacteriales > Sphingobacteriaceae > Sphingobacterium > Sphingobacterium psychroaquaticum. Next base: position 2,860,366 of record NZ_CP038029.1, read on the forward strand.
GCACACTGGAGAACACATCACCACCGACCGTCACCAATGCACGATACAAAGTACTGCCGACAGCTCCAGCTGCCGTACGCACCTGCGGAGCGATAACGACGGGGTGCACCGTTTGTGGATCTATTTCATCCGAGGTGAATAAAAAGCGTCCTAAATTATTTGCTGTGGTAGCCGTCATGGTAGCACGATCAAGAAAATAAGACCCTGTTTTTGTCATGGCCCAGAGGCGGATATAGGAGGCGTCACCGGCTGTATGTACAAGACTGATCGGTTCCCGCAACGACGGTAGGCCACTTTTAGAAAGAATACCTTTAATATGCAACGTATCCGACAACATAGATAACATCTCTGCTTCCGCAAATCCGTTCTCATTTTCGCCCATAATCAGAAGTCCACGGGAATAGGCCGTACTAACCGTTATTTTTGTATTAGCCGTCCATGTAACGCCGGTCACCTTATCCATCACCCGATAAAACAGGTCGTAAGGAACAGGATTAAGGAGAATGGGATACGATAAGTTCCTTTCTCTACTTATCGTATCAAACGTCAGTGACCCTGTTTTAAGAATCCACAGATACTCATATCTATCGCTACCAGACTGTTCTTCAGTCGCGGTAATAGTAGGATTAATGTGCAAGGTATCAAGCCCCGTACGCACCATATAATTAGTAAGAACACCCTTAATATCTAATTCATTAATATCCTTATAATTGTAATTACCTAAATCTTTACTACAGGATACTATAGCTAGCATGCAGCTAAAGATGAGCGGAAAATATAATAATTTCATTTTTCAATCTTAAATAAGTTAAACTAACGAGCAGGAACCCACGGCACACCAATATAGGACGTCCATGGAACGGTCCCCATCCACATCAAGCGGCCATCATCCTCTAAAACAGGGGTCCCGGCATTAAACAACCGAACAAGCGCCGCCGTACCATCGTTTGAAATAAGCATTTGCCGTGCCATCGGCATAATCTGGGTATTAGCAAAGTCTTCGTATTTAAGTCCGAGATAATCTTGAAAAAATTCCATCTTACGTCGACTAAAAACACCAAAGAGCCCTGATTCGCGATTGCCGGCCTGTATCGAACCGGACCATACTGCCGGACGAATCATGACGTCGTTTATCCGTAGGGTATGCAAGCTTGCATCAAACTTTTTGACACTTGCCCCGCCATCCAAAGAAGGAATAGCATCCCACGCGGGAAAAGACAATTCAAAGTCGGGACTAACCAGCAGACGCAGGCCTAGGGTCTGCGGTGTTTCCTCTAAATCCGGTGTACGCATTAAGCGCACCACCATGACAGCAGAAGTTGCACCTGCCGGAACAACCCATTCTCGCTTAAATGCTTCGTAATGCTTGCCCAAAGTAGCCGTCGTAGAATCATTATTCACTTCGACATAAAATGTACGATCATAGCTCTTAACTGGGCCTGAGATATCAACTTTAATTGCCATATCAACAACATCCTTTCCAATTGATACAAAGTCTACATTACTATACGATTGATAAGGCCATGAAGATTCTGCCCGATGTAAATCGCCCCAGCGAACACCAAAATAAACCCCTTCTTTGCCTTCGTAAGGCATAATATCCTTTTCACAGCTTTCCAACATAATCACCGTTATGCTTAAAAGCAGATATATCCATATTTTTTTCATATTGTTAATCGATATATTATTGTCGTTGTGCTGTTTCACTATCCGGTAGCGGAATAATATAATTGTTTAAAACCATGGTTTTCTCCGGCGTCAAGCTTACCGTAGCATGGTTGGGAAGCGACTGATAACCATTCCTTTTATAAAAGAAAAACTGTTGTCCTTCCCCTAGCATTTCACGACGAAACTCTTTCATTATCTCCTGCTTCAGCAAAGCTGAATTAGCCGGCGTTAGGGACACACAATTACGAGCCGTCCGAAGCGTATTAAAATAGCGTATGCCCGTTGTGAGATCAGGATGGCATTCCGCCGCAATTAACAACACCTCAGAGAGTCTAATTAACGGAACCATATACCTACCTGGGGCATCCACAATATCGGCGTACTTCATATTGGTCGTCGCTGTAACGGTACCTGTCGAGGCGCTTTGCCAGATGCGGCGTCGAAAATCATTACTATCATCATAAAGCCCATTTACACGGGTTTCATTGATGTCACCGTCACTGAAAGATAACTTACTATTGGGCTGCAAGCTCACGGCAAACAATCGGTTATACATCTCCAGACGGTTGCTTTTGTACAACGAAAACATGACTTCAGTAGAAAACACCCGATCTGGTTTTTCGACATGTGTAGCATTGGCAAAAGTGACAAATGGAAAGGTCTTCTTCTCTGGTGTCTGCACCTCCAACAAAAGTTCCTCTGCCGCTGCAAGTGCTTCCACCTTCTTGCCTTGCCACAAGTAAGCGCGCGCCAAGAGAGCCTTGGCGGCATAATAGTTTAACCGATATTGACGAAAGTAAAAATCGTTGGGTCCCGATGGATTACTTTGATTGCGTACACCATCTGTTCGGATAGGATCAGTTTCCAAAAGCACTAATGCTTGCTGCAAATCCGTTGTAAGCAGCTGCATAAATTCCTCCGAACTAAGCAAAGGTGCTATTTCATAGCCTGATTTAAGAACGTACGGAATTGCTTTTTTGTCTTTGCTTTCTGGGCTGTAAATCGGCCCAAACAAACGAAGCATATCTAAATGCAGCATCGCCCGAAGCGCAAGTGCTTCTCCCTTGATCACCCTATAATACGGCTCTGGAAGTAACTCGCTAGGGCCATCTCCACATTTTTCGATAATTACATTGCAGTTTGCGATTAACTCGTAGGCTTTTTTCCAAATATTGTCAACATTAGCTTTCACATTAGCATCGGTATACACAAAGGTGGTATACTTCTCAAACGTGTGTGTGGAGCTACGGATAACATAATATTGAGCCAGAACATCAAGGAGACCGGCACTCATATGTTGTCCATATAGATTCGTTGTTGCCATTTCGACATAAACTCCATTGATGGCCTTTACAAAACCTGCACTATTTACAAATAATTGATCCTCACCTAATCGATCAATGGGTTTCACATCCACCCACTTACTGCAAGAACTGGTCGCTAAGCAGACCAAGAGGATCATCACGGCTTTATATATTTTTTTCATCGTATTCTTTCTAAAATTTAAAAACGTAACCCCGCAGAAAATGAAACTGACCGCGCAAAAGGGTAATCAAGTCCACGTTCATTTTTAATTGTCGATACATGGAAAATATCATTCATATAGGCACGAAAAGTCACCGAAGAGGCGCGAATAGTACGCAACCAAGGCGCTGTTGTTGTCTCATAGCCCAATGAAAAGGATTCCCCTATCAACATATTATTATCAGCGACAAACCGAGAAGACATCGGTGTTTGTTCGGTCCTCGATATAGCCTTAAAGCGAGCTTCGTCTCCGGGTTGTTTCCATCGATCATAGAGCGCCCGTTTATCTTGGTTGAGCGCTACACCACGGGCCGAAATATTTTCTACCTTCTCAAAAAGTGTTTGCATAAAAGCTTGACCTCCTACACGATAACGCAGGTTAATGGAAGCTGTAAATCCTTTATAAAATAAGTTTGTGCCGATAACGCCTTCCAGATCAGGATCGCTATTTCCTACGATCACCTCGTCCTGAAAGTTATGAACGAAAGTCTGCTCCCCATTTTTATTGATAAAGATCTCGCGTCCTGTAGCCGGATCGATTCCCGCAGAACGGACTGCCCATAAGTCAGAAGGGCTGCCACCGTCGTAATAGCGCACCAGATTTCTGCTCCTATTGGTTTCATTAAAACTCCCCAGCTGATTCCCGATGTTTTGATATTCAGCTTTGAGCTGACGTACATTAAGATTTACGCGCCAATTGAAGGCATTACCGCGTAGTATGGTATAATCACTGATCAAGGTAAAACCGCGTGTCACCTGTCCGCCCATATTCTGCGCCACTTTCGAGACGCCGGTAGACGTCGGCAACGATACAAATACTAATAAAGGATCGGTGCTTTTTACGAAATAATCTATATTAAACCGCAAGCGATTGTCTAACGTTATTAAATCCATACCAACATTTCTATCCAAGGTTGTCTGCCACTGCAAACTACGGTTCCCCATATTGCTGATAATGGTGCTTGCACCAAAAGGGTTACGATTTTCATTATTATATCGGTATATACGCATCGAAATATAATCGTCGAAATTTTGGTTTCCGGGATTCCCTATCGATCCCCGGATCCGCAATTGATTGATCCAAGTCCACTTTTGGAGAAAAGCTTCATTATGTGCATTCCAGGCCAACCCTACAGACCAGATATTCGAAAATTGTCGGTCCGCGCCATAAACAGAGGAGCCATCTGAGCGTAACGTCGCGTCCATCAGATAGCGCTGATTATAGGCATACCCCGTATTGATGAAGAAACTAGCTCCCCTTCGCTGCGATGCGCTGTAATCCGCGCGTTGATCTTTGGGATAACCCAATGCAAAATTGGGATTAGAAAACTCATCATCAATAAAACCTTGTACCTGAAAGGCACTTTGCTGTCTTGTAAGTTGCTCCATACGCGTTCCTGCCACCGCATTGATCATATGTTTACCACCCAATAACTTGCCGAATGTGACACTTAAATCTCCATCGTAATTAATATTCTTACCATTGGTCTCACTGTAACGACCTCGCTCTAAAGCATCCGTTCCCAAAAATTCTGTATTAAAGGGCGATCGAAATATTTCGTCATGCGTCGTGGTGCTGCGTAATCCAAAACGTCCCCTAACACGAAGCGGAGCTGTGACCCGCCATTCCATCTCGAAATTATTCGTAAAACCCTGAGAACCTTGTTGGTTGATATTTAAGTTACTTAGGTCATATAATGGGCTATAAATGGGATCATCTCCAGAACGAGTGGCACTAAAATCTTCCAACACCATCTTTATATTGCCTGCCGCATCATATTTACGGTGATATGGATTAGCACGGGAAAAATCCGAAAAAGGGGTTGTTTCCTTATTGGCCTTGATATTGTCGATACTCAGGGAGTTATTTACGGAGAAGTTTCCTTTGCGGTAGAGCAAACGAATATTACCATTGGTGGCCTGCCTATCGGAGCCCTTCATGACCCCTTTGGTCAGTCCATGATTTACAGAAACACTATACCTCAAATTGGAATCACCACCTTCTGCAAAAAGCGTGTGCCGTTGGGTCAAAGCAGTTCGCAAGGGTTCATTCGGCCAATAGGTATTAACACCGCGACGCACTTCTTTCAACCGATTCAAATAATTCGCTTCGCTATTGAGGTTCGCTCCGAGAATGAGTTTCCCGTCTGCGTTCAAGAGGCCATAAAATCCCGAAAGGTATTCAAATTGTAGCTTTTCCTCGGCATTCATCAAATTATAATCGGTTAGATCAGCAAAATTCACACTCCCATTGAGGGTATAATTCACACGCAGCTGCCCAGGTACCGGACGTTTTGTTTCGACAACCACAACACCGTTGGCTGCCTTAGACCCATAAATTGCTGCCGCCGCCGCATCTTTAAGCAAGGTTATACTTTCCACACGGTCCATACTCAAATCCGAAATAATGGCCAGCGTGCTTTCAAAACCATCCAAGATAAACAACGGTTGGTTTGGGTTCGCGCTATACTCGTCCGTCAGCCCGATAACACTACTCTTACCACGTATTTCAATATCCGGAAGCCGATTCGGATCGGAACCAAAAAGGTTGTTATCAACAATAGCAAAGGATGGATCCAGCGTCTTTAAACTTTGTAAAATATTCTGATTGCCCACCATCTGTAACTCTTTTACAGTATAGGTCGCCGAGGATCCTGTAAAGCTCTCCTTATCGCGCTGATAAATCCCCGTCACCACGACATCTTTAATCGCATCGGTTGCCGGTTCCAGCTGCACATTCAGCACTTTCTGTCCACTATAGACCGTTTCCAATGTTTTCTTCCCGACATACCGAAACACGATAACATCGCGCGCTGTCACGTTAGTAATAGGCAACTGAAATTGCCCCTTTTGGTTGGTGCTGGTACTGAGCGCTGTTCCTTTTATTTGAACTGTCACGCCTTCCAGTAGTTGTTTCGTTTCACTATCGACCACCACGCCGGTAAGAAATTGTTGCGTCGCTACTGTGGCAAGAGACTTAGCGTCCCCTGTCTTCGCCTGAGGAAAGAAAGAGATTGTTTTGTCTTCTACTTGATACGTTACCGGTTGATTGGCGGTAACCAACTTAAGGAAAGCCATCAAATCCATCCCCTTAACGTCTAGGCTTTGGGGAGGTATCGATTGAAGCGTGTTTTTTGTGCTAAATACCGTATAGCCACTTTGCTTACGGATGACTTCCACGAGATGCAAAAAGGAAACATTTTTCCCTCGGAAAGTAATCTGCTGCGAATAGCTGTTAGCACTGACGGAGAGCATCCCCGCCAAAAGCAAGAATAGGGTTATTCTCATCACTCGTAATAAGTAATTTTTATTCATTAATTTTACATGGATTTGGTTAGTAAAAATCTGTCTTCAAACATGGAGTTTTATGGCTAACTGATATGATCTAGGGAAAGGATGGCAGTCCTTTCCTTTTTTTAACCGTTAGCACAGGAATGGTATAGGTTATTAGGTATCTGTCATTATAAATCTGTATTTAGGTTAATATATAGTGTTAATAAATAATTAGTCTTCTATGGGCCGTATCAAGCTTGTAGGTCACTGCCGCAGCATCTAAAAGACGCAGCACCAGATTAATCTTTTGATTGCGAAAGGCATCCCCCACCAGATCGACATCAGGCACCTGACCTTGATATACAACCGTCAAGTTGTACCACCGCCCAACTTCGTCTAATATTTCTTCAAATGATTTACCGTCAAAGCTAAATTTCCCTTCCGTCCATGCCGTAAAATTTGATGTATTCACGCGACTTACTGTAGTTCCATTGTCGGATGTTGTAGCCTGCTGTCCTGGCTGGAGAAGCAGCTTCTTTTGATTAGCATGCACCTGAACACGTCCCTCTACCAGTGTTGTTTTCACAAAAGGCTGCGTCAAATAACTGTTCACATTGAACTGAGTGCCTAGCACCTCCACCGTTTGCCCCTTGGTTCGTACGATAAAAGGAATCTTTTTCTTCTGACTATCCGTAACTGATGTCACTTCAAAAAATGCTTCCCCCTCTAACTCTACGGCTCTTTCGGCATCACCAAACACTGATGGATAAATCAACCGACTGTCTGCATTTAACCAGACTTTTGTCCCATCAGCAAGCATTATCTTATAAATCCCACCCCTGGGCACATACAGCTGCAGGTCCTTTTTTTGTACTTGCTCATCTTGCACACGGGCTACCTGTCTTCCGTCGGCATAACGTATAGATTCATCCATTACAATCCCCTCTTGCCCGGTATCCAAAGTCAACTGACGCCCATCCGCCAATATCAACACAGCCTTATTAGTCCCAGGCGTAATACTAGTATCTCGCGAATCTGCGATTGCTGTCTCAGAGCCTATATTACCCCCATCATTCACCTGATCTCTACGGGTCCACCACCAAATAGATAGCATAGCCAGTAAGACCGCTGCTGCAGCTGAAACCCATAGTCGTCGGGGTAATTTATTAGCTTTCGGTAACACCTGCTGATCCGCACGCACACGTTCAAGTAATCCATTCAACATACGTTGCTTAAGTTGTTCCCTTCCTAAAGGAGCATCCGTAATCAAGACTACTTTTTCATCCGTATGACTATTATACCATTGCAAAAGTGTCTCGGTCTGCGTAGGTGTTAATGTATCGCCTCGTTGGAACTTGGCGACTAATTCTTCTATGTGTTCCGTGTCTTCCATTATTCATTCATAAACAAGCATTCTTTGCCCGTCATATATAAGGACAGGCAGAAAACACAAAAGGGTGAGTTCCTTTTACTTTTTTTAGAAGAATTTACAACTGATTGAGGTAAATATAAGCGAAAACCAAGGCGATCAATAGGTCGGTATTGTTTCCAAGATCCTTTTTCGCCTTCTTCAGATGAGATTTTACCGTGTTTTCAGACAATTGTAATGTTTCTGCTATTTCTTTGGTAGATAGCCCTTCGTTTTTATTCATCATAAAAACAAGCTTGCATTGTGGTGGGAGGCTCTCGATGGCCTTGTCAATTTGATTTTGCAACTCCTGAAAAATAAGTTGTCGCTCTGGCGATAAAGCTTCGACAACTTCTTCTGTCGAATATTCAGACAGCTGCGATCGTCTCCGGTGGCGCTGTTCCAAAACATTAAAGGTATGATTTCGTATGGCCCGTGCGAGGTAGGCCGAAAGTCCATCTTTTTGCAGCGTAAAGCTATCTCGTAACCGCCAAAGCTTATACAGGACATCTTGTACACACTCCTCTGCCTCCTCCAAATTTCCCAAACGATTTACGGCAACAGCTAGCATCCTCTCCCAATAACGATTGTATATCTCCACCAATGCCTGTTCATCATCCGTCTTAAACAGCGTTAAGAGCTCTTGATCGTTATATGTGTGGTAGCTAGGCATTCTGGGTTAGTTGCAGGGAACAAACTTATATAAATTTCTTCGTAAACAAAAGTCATGAACTTATTGTATCCTACAATTGCTGCTTATTTACGACTTTAAAGGAAAGCACTAGAAGAACGGGGCCACTGATAGATCTATTCTTTCCACCGCGATGTTGACATCGCTGATCTCTGAACAAAAGAGGCTGACAATCCGCACCCCATTTTGCGGGGCACGGATCGTCAGCCGTCGATATTAAAGCCTACAGAGCAAACTACTCCACCAATAGGGAATGATGGATGGCCTGCAGCTCTTCGTTCGAAATTATCGAATTGATAGCTTCGAAACTACCAAGTAATGATTACATCCGCTAGGATTGGAAGATGGTCCAAATCATTCAACGTTGTAAAGGGAGCCTTCACCTGCATAATCTTAATATTACTGCTTGTCACAATATTATCAATACTTTTATTCGGTACTGCGCCAGTCCTTCCCTCAGCGGTATTACCGCCAGCAGCCGTTGCGAACCATCCCATGCTACCTCCATTTGCCATGTTAAAACCAGCATTGGTAAACTTCAGCTGTCCATTATCAGAGGCATTCATATCGCCCATGCAAATGAAGTATTCATACTTCTTCAACATATTAACCAAGGCGTCTAATGAACGAGCATGCCAATCCTTTTGCCACGGAATGTGCGAAGATATAATAGTAATTACCTTATCACCAATCTTCAGGTCGCCCAGGATCGCATAATAATCACCATCCCAATTCTCCTGGCGAATATTTTCCAAGGTATAGTTTGTCGCGATTCCGTTGTATATCCATTTGTGCTCCTTTCCGAAGTATATGTTATTGTAAAAAGGTTTCAAAATTTCATCGGAAGCCACACGCGTACTATCTTTATCAAAGTAATGACTCCACTCGTTCACGGCAAAAATATCGAGTCCTTGCTCTCCCACCCAGTTTTTCCATCGAACCAACTCTGCTTTCATCCAGTTTCCAGTTCCCTGGAAGCCACCGACACGACCTTGGTTAAAATGACCGAGGTTGTATACGCCAACTTTCAAACGTAAGGGTAATCGATCTGCCGTCTGTCCAACAGCGAACGTATAAGTCATGCCGAATAAAACCAGCATAAGTAAAAACTTTCGTAACATCATTTTTCTATTTATTATAGCGAATGGCTAAATAACCAATCCCTGTTGTTGTACTTACCGATAATGGTTCACTCGCATAACTGTTTCCATCCGATCCTAAATTCTTATCAACGACCAGCCGCAAGAAAACTTTCTCCTGACCGAGCAAAGCTAAAGGCAACTTCATGTTGATATTCTTGTAAGCTGCCAACTGATGTATTGTTGTATTGGCCCATAAAGGAGCATCGGGTACGGTAAAAGATTGAATTTTAGTCCAGGTACCATCCATATTACCATGCGTAGACCACTCTACCTTCCAAAAGCGAGGAGCCCCTTTACCCGTTCCGCCCACAAGGTTTAGCGCTGTTAATTGCAACGATAATTGACTGCTCGATATCCCCTGTGAAGAAAATTCGACAACAAAGCCTTCCCCTCTATTCTTATCGTAGTTCCACCACATAGTGGATGCTGTAATTGCACCATTCGTCACCGCTCCTTTTCCATCTGAATTTGTTGTCGTCGCTGTATTCTGCTTCGTGCCAGCGCCGGTCAATACCCCATTTCCATATTGATTGGTATTCCCCAAGTTGGTCGCTCCAACAGGACCTAAATATGAATAATCGATATTCATCCCTAGATTAACCGTCGGTGCAGAAAAACTCATCTTACCATTACTGCCATAAGTTGGAAAAGCAACACCATTTGTGATATTTGGATATTGATATTCCACAAGTAGACTAGAAAATCCCTGATCTACCGAAGCCGCCATCTTGATATCATCTTTAGTGAGGTGTCGAATCTGATATCGACCGATATTGCCATAGTCCTCATCTGAAACGCCATCTTCATATTCAAATCGGGTAAAATTCTCATGCACTATAATACCTGATAGTTTTCCCGATCCATACGGTAAAATCGCACCATCTCGTCGGTATGACGTACGTGTATTAGTCATGGTAAACATACTATTCCCCTGTATATCGCGCATCAACAAAGGATACTTCGCTACTCGGTGTGCCGAAAAAAGCGTCGAATATCCCTCATTAATCGGGGTAAATGATCCCTTTCTTACTGGAAATTCCACATCTTTCAATGTCACAAACGTATAGATATCGTCATCGGTCAATTCCGACATATACTTCTGTTTTACAGGAAGCTGGCTTGCATTACCTTCAACTTGGCTCATCACCATCATAGAAGTTACCCCGGTTAAGGTATAGTGATCTGGATTCGATTCCTTCTCCACCGCTACACCCTTTAATAGCACCTGCACCTTACTGTATCGCTTAAAGATGTTATCAGCCACCGTATTGGTTAGGATACGGAAACCATAACGTCCATCCACACTCTGCACATAGACTGTACGATCATTTTGTGTATAATTAATAACCGTTGGTGTTGTTTGCACGAAATCGCCTACATTCTGGTTCCCAACATCGCTTACGACAACCCCTTCTATAAACAAATCTTTCGTAATCTTCTCTCCCGCCCATACACGTACTTCTGGAAATTCTGCTTTCGTACCAAACATATTCTGTGCATTTGCTTGCAAGAGGTATAAGGTAGAGACATGTTCTACGCCCCATCCATCGGTATATGATAGGCGCAACTGTACACTTCGAAGTTCATTTTGGTCTGGGTTAGGTTGAACGGAAAAACTAAAATCGCTGGTCGATTTTTCCAAACTAAAATCATTGTTAACCCACGGCGTCACATCGGGCGTTGGGTATACGACTTGTACCTTAATATCCTCAAAAGGTATATTCGTCTCCAATTTCCCCGTAACCCGTCCGCCATTTCCTAATACCGTTGTGTTCAATGTCGGGAAATTAAGTACCGGAGTTTGCTTCCCTTGTTGCTTTACCCATACCGTATCAAAGCGCTCACTTTCTGGCGCATATAAAGCGACCTGTGACTTTCTCGGAAAACCGTCATTACCGTCATAAACCATCAGAAAGCTGGTATCGCCCTTCAGCTTTGTACCACTTAATTTTAACCAATTGTTTTCTGCGGGCACCGTCGCGTCAAAAGCCCCGTTAGACAGCACCTTGATTTCGACCTGTCCTGGTTCTGCGGAAACGGTATATTCTTTCACAGTTGTTCCAAGCTCGGAAAATTTCAGATAGGCCGCATCATCTTTCTTACAAGCAAAAGCCAATAAAAACAAGAAACAGGCACCTATTAACCGTATTGTTATGTTCTTTTTTTTCATGAGATCTACTGAATATATTTTAGTGAAACTGCGCCCCACCGCACTGTTATATTTGCTGAAGCATCTGTAATACGACCATCTTCAGCGCCTGTAGCCGTGTTGGCCCCCCCGATATTATTTTTTGCTTGCAGCTTCACGTACACATTTGGTTTATTGAATAATTCATTCGGCAACTTAAACGCGTAGGAGTTTAGTCCATTCGCCGTATACTCGTGATTAAGTCCCCAACCCGCTAATGGACGAATACCATAGGTTGACCCCGGCAAGACCGTATAGGTCACACCATCCAACGAGTAAGCAACTTCCCAATAAGCAGGCACATGTAAAGTTGCAGCTGTTCCCGAGCCACCACCTTGCGTGAAATTAACCGTTAAGACCTTCCCAGAAATACCAGTCGTAGCGAACTTCAGCACAATACCTTCTCCTTTATTTGCCGTACTGTTCCACCATTTTGTTGAATACTGTAACGCCGAGCTAGGCACGACTTTAGAAGCCGCATCGGTATGGTAAATTGGGTGGGCTCCCATAGAGACCGCAGCACCACTCACCGTTGGACGCATTTCCCCTTGTCCAACCGCCGGAACTATCGCACCATTGACCTGTGTGTATGTTCCCGTTGCACTCAGGTTACTCATATTCATCCAGCGCCACTCGACTAATGTTTTTACCTTCTCAGCATCTTGAAGTTTAATATCCGATTGAGTCACCGGTCGAATACTATATCGTCCAATTTCTCCTGTCCCGTATCCATACTTAATCAATTTATGGTGAACAATGATTCCGGCGAAAGTTCCTGACCCGGTCGGCAACGTACTACGGCTCCAGGATACGGCTGTATTTACAACAGCCTTAAGACTTCCCCCTTGTTCGTCCACGACACTCGTTGGCACGGCATCTACATATGGCGTTGTTGCACCCGCCGTGTTCCAGTTAAATATGGCCACGTAGCCCATGTTAACGTTTACATAGCTACCATAAGGAACTGCTATATTGGTGTTTTTAAGCGTCACAAATGTATATACATCACTATCAATCAACTCATTAATAAACTTACTTTTAAGCGGTAGATTAGCTACTGTTCCCGCTTCCGACTTCACAATGTTGGAAGCACTTAATCCGCGAATCGTATACCGTGTTGGATTTGCTTCCTTCACCAATAAAAGCCCATCTAGAGAAAGCGCCACTTTACTGTAACGTTTCAAGGAGTTTGCCGCAGCAGTATTGAACTTTAAACGAATACCTGAAGAGCCTGTTCCATTTTGTACGTACGCTGTTTTTGGTGCCTCGGTGTAATCAATCGTATTAAAGGACGTGTTTGGATTAACATCCATGTTGGTGTTAGCCGCATCAGAGCTAACAAAAGCCTCTAATACCCGTAAAGGCATAACAATCCTTGCCTCTCCTTCAGCCCCCGGGATCAACGCCTTTAACTCCTCCATGGTGGTGTAGGTAAAATCGTCGGCCGACTGGATTACTTTATGTGTAAGATCAATGTATGTCGTACCGTTATTAACATATTTCAGTTGAACATTGGCCGTACGCTCCAGTCCGCTATCATTTGCACGAACAGCAATAACCAACAAGCTATCGTTTAGCAGATCGACCTGCTCGATCCAACCATTGTCCTGTTCATAGGTTACATGCTTCTCAAAATCAGGAAATAATGCACCGACATTTCCCTTCACGATTAGCGTATCGAGCTTGGCACTCCGTGTCAAGAGCGATTCCGCTTTACGTTGCTCTAAGGTTGGAGCAAGTTGTGATTGATCAACATCTGTAAATACGGTATACTCTTTATCAAAACCATCAATTACCGTAAGGTAAATTCGCACGGTTCGATTTCTACCAGCATTGTTCTCTAAAGCCGTAAAGACCACACTATTTTCTGTAAAATCTAAATTAGTGACCCATTTTTCAGAAGTTTCGTCATCATACAAATATTCCACCTTCATCTTTTTAACATTTGACTTTACGTCGTTAACGATAGGCAGATTAATTTGAAAGGCATTTTTGGTAATGGTATACTTCGACTTCGAAAAGCGGAAAGCCGCGTCTAATCCTTTTTGTATAATTTTGATTTCCTGCTGCTCTTTCCCTTTGGAAAGTAACAAAGTCACACTTCGGGAAACGCCAAAGTTCTGCGTATATGAAAACAAAAGATCTCCATTACCGTAACCGCTAGTCCGATCTAAGGTAATCCAATCAACGTCCTCTTTCAGCGAAACTTGCCAATCGCCATTCGCGTAGACCATAATCTTAGTCTTCCCTTCAACGGCTTCCAGGTGAACCTCATTGGAATTTACAGCCAAGGAAAGATCCATTTCATATTTGCGATCACACTGCGTAAACAGAGCGACCACGACCATAAGCATGCTTAGAGTCGCTAGTTTATATCGTAATACTATCTTTTTCATTTGTTAAATACGTAACGAGTAATAATTAGAGAATCAAATGAAACAGCATCGGTGGATGATCCGAATACACCTTTGTAAAGTCATCATAGATCGGCATCGCTTTGGTCACCCGTTTCAAAACAGATGGAGTTCCGAATATAAAGTCGATCCGTCTTCCCGGGTACTGAAAATCATAAACAGCGGTACCATTTGATTTATAGCCATGTAAATGATGAATTGCGTCCATATAACCGGCCTTTTCTATTTCATCCAGTGCTGCGTAGCTGTTTCCCGTTACCGTGGGATCATAATCTTTGCGCGAGATCGAATTGAAATCCCCCATAAATACCCAGTCCTGTTCATTCGGAAACTTACGTATTGTACTATCCAGAATTACATTTGCTTCTTGTAAACGATAATCATTACCTAGATTATCCCCCACCTTATACCAATAGGCCTGTGGCCAAAAATGAGTAACGACAATATTTAAATCCGTATCCTTTAAGCGCGCAAAAATAGCACCATGAGACACATGTAAGGTCACCCGGCGACGTGCATCAATAGGGTACTTTGAGGTTAAAGCCACGGGATAGTTGTCTGTAGATTTCAAATTAGTAATCACATATTTATGACCATAACGTAATGCCAGTTTCTCCAATGCTTTTTGATTAAAACCATTGACTTCCTGTAACGCTAGCACGTCTGGATTATAAGATCGAACCCATTCCACGAACTTATTGTAATTATTAGCCTTATCGTTCTTCATCCCCTCCAAAATATTGTAGCTCATAATCTTTAGGGTATCGGGCAAAGTCAACTCTTCAGGCTCCTTTTCTCCGCCATTATCTGGAAGCTCAACATCTTTTTTGCTGCAGGCCGTCCATAAAACAAGGCTAAAACATGCCAATAATGTCCAGGCTCTCCAAGAACCCGTTTTATATAAATGCTTAACCTTTTCCATAATATTCATATGCTTTATTATCCAAACTATAACCTGATTTTACGACTTCCACATCTGGAATAGGGTAATACTCATGACAAGGCAACATATTGTTCTTTAAGGAGGCATAATCCGTAAAGTCGTATGTCATTTGATACCAATTTCCCCAACGTACCAAATCGTATTTGCGTTGGTATTCGCCCAACAATTCGCGTCCTCTTTCCTTTTGAATTTCCTCGCGCAACAAGTCCCAGTTCTTAAATACATAATCTGCCAAGCCAGCGCGTTGTCGCACTATATTGAGATAGCGAACGGAGGACGCCTGATCGCGGAGTTCCATGAAATTTTCCGCTTGCATCAACAATGCATCCGCATACCTAAATACCCGTTGATTATTACCGTCAGCGACATTATACATGTTGTAGGACCAAAACTTCGTGCCGAGCCACGGTCGCGTTGCTGTGCTTTTGAAATTCACCCCTTTATACGCCCATAGCATATTCATCTCCAAACGTTTATCCGGAGTCGCACGACGCATAACGGTCTGGAAATAATAGTTATTTGGTCGCAGAGGAGACCATGTTGTCGAATTAGCCCCTAACTCTGGAATCTCCACACCATCATAGATGGCCCCCGTACTACGCGTAGGCATACAAATTGCCGCGGCATTCGTCGTAACCTGCAACCCTGTTTCGGAGTAGGTAAATTGTATCTCAAAGATTGATTCTAGGATATTTTTGTTTTTCAACGCGATATCAGACAGCGGATACTGTCCAAAATCACCGTAAATTCCCACAAGCTGATCCATAGCCTCTTTGGCGACATCCCACTTCTTATTCCACTGTGCCAGCTTACCAATCAGCATCCACCCCATCGCGGCACCACTACGGTTTCCCGGCGTATCGTTCGTCCGCACCTGAGCCAGGTAAGGTACATACGTTAAGAGTTCCTGAATCAGATAGTTGCGTGTATCAACTGCAGGCATCCGCCCCATCTTTGAGATTTTATCCAACACTTGTGCATTTGCAACATCCTCTGTATAGAAAGGCACATCGCCAAAGGTGGAGGTCAAGAACCAATAGTAATACGCACGCATGATCATTCCCTCGGCTAACAGCCTATTTTTTGTTTCTTCCGATAAGGGAGAGCGTTTGATGCCCTCAATAATGGAATTACAATACATCACCCCACGGTAACCTTGGGTCCACATGGTTTGACCAAATCGGGGTTGCGCCGGAGAGATATCCAATTGCGCATCCAAAGTCCCTGAAGCGATATACATTAAATCTGAAACACCTTCGGTAGCCATAAGGTAGGTATAGCTGTATATACTCCGCAATGGTATGTATGTCGAATTCAGTCCTGAAATACACTGCGCTTCGGTCTGATAATAATTATCACTATTGACAAAGGAAGTAGGCTGTTCCTCAATCGAACAACTGCTCCACAGCACACTTGCCATAAAAAATAAAACTAAACGCTTCATTTATATGTTTTTTTGAATTAATACCTTATTTGAATACTTCCCACAATGGTTCTTGGCTTTGGATAAGCACCAATATCCACACGTCTCAACGTGGAGGTGCTACTTTGCGAAGACACGTCAGGATCAAACCCATTGTACTTCTTCCAGACAAAAAGATTTTCCCCGGCAAGCCCCAACTGAATGTCTTTCAGCTTACTCTTTGTTATTTTAGACATATCAAATGTGTAACCTATAGAGACACTTTTAAGACGCAGATAGCTCGCATCGTATACCATCCGGTTGGAGGCAATATTATCAGTCGACCCAGCACGAGGGATATCAGAATTCGGGTTGCGAATCGGATGCCAGTTATCCAACATATACGTATACTGGTTGGTGAAGTTTCCACCGTTCCCCATCCATTGTTCTGATATATTGTAAATTTTTCCACCCAATGAATAGTTTAAAAATACCCCCAGGCTCAGCTTTTTGTATCTAAAATTGTTTTGAAGTCCACCATAAATTAACGGATCGGCATTGCCCAGATAGATTAAATCTTTTTCATTAAACACACCATCGTGGTTCGAATCGATATACCGCGCCGACCCAAGCCTATACTGCTGATTAGAAGCAGAAACATAAGCTTTTGTTACTTTATTACGATTGATTTCTTCTTGTGACTTCCAGGTACCTGCATATTGAAATCCCCATAAGGCATTCAATGGATAATCTTTTACATAACCGTACATCATATAGCTGTTATTTCCAGCCGCACCATATACGTTGACATAATCATAATGCCCAATATCGTCTACACGTTGTTTATTGTGCGACACCGAGAAGGTTGTTGACCAAGAGAAATCAGTTTTTTCAATATTACGTGTCTCCACACTAAACTCAACACCTCTATTAGAAGTCTTGCCCACATTGGCAAAACGCGTTGTGTATCCTGTCTGTGTAGGCGTCTGTACATCTAAGAGCAGATCTTTCGTATAAGAAAGGTAGGCTTCAAGTGTCATATTTACCCGACCTTTAAACAGGGAGATATCTGTTGCTATGTTATACATATCAGTCTTCTCCCAAGACAGTTCTTCGGACGCTAAGCGTGATGGGTAAAAAGCGACAGGCTGTGAGCCATTAAACAGGTATCCGTTAGTCGAGGAGGAAAGCGCTGCCAACGAACGATAGGACGAAATCCCATCATTTCCTGTTCGCCCACCACTCGCACGGATAGAAAAGTCACTTAACCAGGTAACATCCTTTAAAAATTCCTCGTTGCTAACCGTCCATTTCAACGCGGCTGATGGGAAGAATGCCCACTTTTTGTTAGGTGCAAAGTTAGAAGCACCATCGCGACGCCCCGTTACCGTCAAATAATATTTGCTTTTATAGTTATAGTTGGCACGTGCTAAATAAGACATGGAGGTTTTACTCTCATTTCCTGTCCCAGCAACATAATTTTCTTTATCCGGAATGGCATTCATATTGTTCCATAAGATTGCATCCGATTGGTACCCTTCTCCCTGCAGGGTAAAATTGTTGCTCGACACCTTCTGTCCAATAAACCCCGCTGTAAAATCCAAGGAATGGATATCGTCCCATTTCTTTTGATAATTGACTGTCGTTTGGCTCATCAGGTTCTCTTCGGTAAATTCACCCCGGTAGGCTGTCCCCCCTTCGTTTTCGGCTTTAGCAGGCATATTACCAGGATCGTAACGATAGGTATGCTGTCCATAATAATAGTAGGTCAACTGTGAATTTACCTTTAGATTTTTGATCGGTTCTACTTCAATGTATCCGGTGTTCGTAATACCATCTCGTTTCACATTGCGTATCACGTCCAGGTCCAAAATAGATCGAGGAGAGTTGAACTTTTGTCCCGAATACCACAGATCATTAAAATTATCATACACCTTAATTAGAGGGTTGAGGTAAATTGCACCACTCCACCAAGTTGTTCCACCAATAGCTACCAAATTCTGATCTTCATCCCGCTTGGTATAATTCGTCTTTATTCCCACTTTCATCCAGGGAAACAATTTATAATCGAGATTCAGGCGCCCCGTAAAGCGTCCCAGCCCACTTTCTTGGATAATCCCTTGGGTATTATCATAAGCAACAGAGGCGTAATACGTGCTGCGACTACTACCGCCCGAAAGGGATAGGTTATGTGTATGGTAGGGTGCAATCCGCGTTATCTCATCGACCCAATCGGTCCCTTTACCGAGCGCACTCGGATCTGGAAATGGATAGTCCGACATCGGTGAATTCTCGGTGATATTACCGTAGGGATCAGAAGTCGTAAATAAAGCGAAGTCGTTTCTATATTGGGCAAATTGAGAAGCATTCATGATATCAAGCTTGCGGGGTAGTTGGGATAATCCAAATGTGCTTCGCCAGGTGATATTGTCCTTACCGGCTTTACCTTGTTTCGTCGTAACAATAATGACCCCATTACTTCCTCGTGACCCATAAATAGCCGTAGCAGAAGCGTCTTTAAGTACAGAGATAGATTCGATATCCGCAATATTGATATCCGCAAGGTTTGTAACCCCATCCAAAACACCATCCACAACAATCAAAGGTTCATTCGTGGCTGTAATAGAACGTGTTCCCCGGATACGAATTGAGGTAGCCGCCCCTGGTTCTCCAGACGAAGCCATAATATCAGCGCCCGGAACACGTCCTTGAAGCGCTAAATCGGCTGATAACACCGGAGCATCCCGTATGTCAGACATTTTCACGTTCACAACAGAACCTGTTAAATCCTTCTTCTTCACTTCCCCGTAGCCAATAACAACGACTTCATCAACGTCTGTTACCTTCTCAGTTAGTACAATATCAATTGGCCCTCCTTTTTGTACAATAATTTCTTTTCTATCATACCCCAGAAAAGAAATTTCTAGGATTGCGGGAAACTGATTCACCTGCAAACTGAACTGCCCTTGATCATCAGTGCGTGTTTGTAAATCACTATTTTTAATCTTTACGGTTACATTGGAGAGGGCAACTCCCCCGGCACCTTTAACAACGCCAGTAATAGGCTGTTGCTGTACCACAGGGGTTAACCAATCGGTGGTAATAGGATTCAGTTGTGCAACCTTGATTTTTCGAATTAGTACCAGACTTCGGTCTTTTCGCTTAAAATCCAGTTCAAACGGAGTTAGTACGTCACGTAAAACATGTAATGCATCGGCTTGCACATAATGAGCGTCTACCGTTGCTTGACGAGGCAACAAGCCCTGTGCATAGAATACGGTATACCCGCTCTTCCGCTCAAACTCTTTTAATAACCGGGATAAGTCTACTTTCTTTCCCGTAATGGTAATCCGCTGCCCGAAAGAAGTAGCGCTTGCATGCATAATAACAACAAGCAATAACATCCATGTCAATTTCATATACAATGGAATTTTCAATATAGGTAGGTCATGGGGATAGCCTATCCCTAACCGTTTTTTTTCATACATTTGTAATAGGTTGAGATTAATAATTTGATACGTTTCAATCTAAGATGTCTTCGGACAAAACTGGCAGGGACGGCTCCAACGTTCCTGCTTTTTTTATCGCCAAAGACCGCAGTCTTTATTTCATAACAGTGACCCTCCTTCCGTCCACTTTAAATGTTACTAGGTCGGTCCACTCTATTAATTGTAACAGTTGTTCAAATTTTTCAAATCGTGATATCGTCCCGCTATAGCGTATTTTGGACATATCTCCTTGATAGGATATATCAATATCGTACCACCGAGCCACCTCTTCCATAACCTGCTCAATAGAGGCATCATCAAAAGCAAAATTTCCAGATTTCCATGCAATACTGTATGAAGGATCGACATCCTTAATTTGGATATCTTTTTCGTTCACGGAATAATCGGACTGCTGCGATGGTTTAAGATGTTTCGGTTTCGCCTGATGCGCGTAGTGCAACGCGACAGCTCCTTCGATCAAGGTGGTTTTTATCTTATTGTTGTAGCTATTGATATTGAATTTGGTTCCGAGCACCTGCAATTTTTGATCTTTTGTTTGCACGTAAAACGGAATCGATGTATCCTGTTTTTTTACTTTTTCGACCTCAAAATAAGCTTCGCCCTCGAGTTCTACTGTACGGCTATCTGCCCCAAAAGAAAGTGGATATCGTAACTTAGAGGCCGCATTTAACCACACTTTAGAACCATCAGGAAGCACCAAACTATACTCTCCACCTTTTGGCGTTACAATCGTATTGTACACCGGTTTCTGTGTTTCTTTTGTCGCGGTGTAGGCGTAAGCAATGCTGCCATCGGCTTGTTTATAGATTCGTAAACCTTGATCTTGTAAAAATGTGTCCTGTTTAATCTTTTCGAGTTCCACAAAACTACCATCCTCAAACAGGATGCGGGCCTTATTGCTTCCCGGTTGAATAATATGTTGCTGATTGGCTAAGTCCTTGTCCGCATCTATCGTTGGTATCTGCCTATAAAACCAAAAGGCGGCCAAGCCTGAAAGAAGCAACAGACAAGCGGCGGCAACGAGTCGTCTCCATGGGAGGATCATTCCTTTCTTTTTGCCCTTATGCTGCGCCAAGATAGACACTATGCGTTTATCGGCTAACATACGTTCAAAAAGTGCATCTTGATTCCTTTCCAGATCTTTATCACCTGTCCAGGCTTCAAATTCTTCATCCCAGCTATCATACAACATTTGCTGCCCGCCCTTCGTTCCCAAAAATTTTTTCAGGATATCCAATTCCTCAGGTCGTAGATGGCCTCTGTGATAGCGTAATAATAATTGATGTAGCTGTTCTTTATCCAATCTCTGTAATATTTAATACTATAAATGCATTAAAACAGAAAATGTACTAGTTCAATTAAAAAAAAATAAAAGAGGAAAGGGTCGCGCTAAAACAAGAAAAAATACATCTTTTGTAATTTAAGACGTACGGTTTTAGTTGCTACTAACAGATGATTTTTAACCGTATTTTTTGAGATTCCCATGTATTCTGCGATCTCTTGATGTGGCAAGTCCTCTAGGCGACTAAGCCTATATACTTCTTGTTGCTGTGTGGGTAAGCTCAGAATAATTTTGTTTAAAACTTGTGACAATTCAGCATAATTGAGCTGTGTCTCCATATCAAAGGAAATCGAAAGCTCTTCCCCTGCATCCACGGGAAGAGCCTCGGTTCCACTAATTTTTTTCCGAAAGTAAATCAGACAAAGTCGCTTCGCGATGACAAATAAGTAAGGATATATATCAACAGCGGAAAAGATCTTTTCACGATGTAAAAATAATAGCGTAAAGGCCTCTTGGGCAATATCCTCCGCATCCTCCCGATCCCCGCATTTACTCATTGCATAGCGGAGGATAATGGGAAAATAAAAATCAAAAGCTTTTCGAAACGCCACAGCATCCCCCTCGATAAATCGATCAAACTCATCTCCAACGAAAACTTCCTTCATTAATTTCATCATGCAATACAGCGTCCATGGCTTGGCTATACAAAGAACTAAAATTTAGATAATGTATAGGTTAGCTTAAGGTTAACGAATTGTTTCTCTTTACCCCACACATTCGGCTATTTTTTGATCGCCTGAAACTGCGCAGTGGTATATAGGTTAATATTATCTACAAATAATCGGTTTTTGGCCATCTCTTGCCCATCTCCAGTAATGAATTCCAACTGGATTGTCGAGGCAGTTGGGTTATGCACGGGCTTCTTCAGTGCAAAAATAGCTTGTGTCTCTTCCCACATTTTAGTTAAGATCAAAGCAGATTGATGATCGTAATACTTTAATTCGACCATCTTGCTCGTCTGTCCATCAGCAAATTCTGCGCCCTTTAGTTTTATGGTCAGTTTATTCCCATCTTGTTCACCATTCCTAGCGGTATAGGCTACAGCATTAAAGGTCAATAGCAACAAACTATCCTTCTCTATACCAGGCACCACAGCAGAAAGCAATGTTCCACCAAAATCTGCCGAGCCAAGTTGCACAAAGCCATTCATCCCGTAGGTCTTCGATGTCGCAGCGGTCCCTGGATTTGTCCATCCATATTCCTTTTGCGCATTGGTCCACTGACCAATTAACGTTCCCCGCCCCTCATCTAGTGGATTTCCATTCCCATAACGCAACCAGGCAAACTCCTCTGCAATACGTGTATCATAACCTTGTGAAAATCGTATAAACTTCCCAGAATATGCTTCTGCACCTTTAATATTTAGCACGCCTGTACGTTTCTTGAATTGGGTTTGCATCGGACTTACCTCTAGGATTAAACGTACGCCGCCTTTACCCCCCACCGGTTCCATCTTATCCACTTTAACCCATGTATTAGGATCACTCGTTTCAAAGTTCACATCCAGCATCTGATCTCCAAATACATAGAGCGTATCCTTCCCCCCTTCAACGGTAAATTCATGTGCTGAAATAATGTGTGCTTGTTCAGCATCTTCGCTCACGATAATTTCAGTTACCCGACCGGTATCTTCTTTGCTTTTCTCACAGGATATGAATGTGCTTACCAAAAGGACACCCCACACCCGATAAGGAAGACCACACCATGATCTCCAGGTTTTGGTTATTAAAATATTTGATTTCATTTTTTAGCTAATTTTTAAGGCGAGTGGACCGACCCAGCAACAAAAATTAGATAAAGCACAAAACTAATAATTTCAATTGAACCCTTAGATTATGTAATTGTTAAGTTTACATAAGTCTTTAAAAAATAATGTCTTTAAACAGGTTTTCTATCTTGATTAGTCGTAATATGGAACTAAAGTAAAAATAAAAACCGAAATGCACAAAAAGGGCTGCTCAAAAGTTTTAATACTTATGAGCAGCCCTATCAATCATGTTTAATGATTAGTATCCTTCGTTTTGCTTTAATGTTCCACCACTGCGATCGATTTCTGTCTGCGGAATAGGGAAATAAGCATTATAAGTATTATACACTAAGCCACCGTAAAACGGAAGATGTTTACTTTCAAATGCCGAATAACTTTCCAGCACCTGTTTGGCAATCCCCCATCGCACGAGATCAAAATACCGATGGCCCTCCAAAGCCAGCTCTAATCTGCGCTCCATGCGTACCGCATTACGTGCAAAATCTGGGCTTGGGAAAGATGGGTAAGGCTTTACCATATAATCAGCCACATTGACATTATTGATCTGCTTACGCGGTAATTTATCGGCACGTTCCCGGACCATGTTTACATACTTCAGTGCTTTAGGTAAATTACCTGTTTCCACGGCACATTCCGCTGCCATCAAGATCACATCCGCCAGGCGCATAATATTGACATCGAGCCCTGTAATATAGTTTTCCCCTGCAACGGCGTGGTTGGCGAATTGACTCTTCCGAATCATCGTTTTGATTCCTACAAAAGGCCCTGCAAAGGAAGCTTTACGGATCCAGTCGTCCCCGGGCATAATACCATAATCCAAGTATGGAACACCTCGACGCCCTACCGTATAATCCAGGCGAGGATCTACCCGAAAGGTAACATCCAACTCATAATCTACTTTATCCTTCCCTGTCAATTCCATATCCGAAGTATTCGGATTATTTCGATAACTACCATCCAGGTACGGTAAACCATTTGCATCCACTTTATAAGCATTCACGAGATCTATCGTTGGTTGGTAAAATCCACAACATCCCACGGGTGAAGTACCATACAGACCGCCGAGCATATCCCCAACATTTGCATTATCGCCTGAGCCGTTCGGGTTGATGGCATGCTTAGATACCAAGATTGCTTCCGGCCCATCTTCTGTCTCGACATTGAAATTATTTTCAAACGGCATGGAAACTAAATTCTTACTTCCAATGACATCTTCAAAGAGCGGAAGTGCCAAGTCATGTTTCCCTTGGTACAAATAAAGTTTACCTAAATAAGCCTTCGCAATGGTTTTATCCATACGGCCAGACTGGCTCTTAAATTTAGTGACCGGCAAGTTTTCTGCAGCGAACTTCACATCATCAATAATCTTATCGTAGATGTCAACATCATTTTGTTTAGCTTTCGCTTCCTCGGTTGTTGTATTTTCATCGATGTAAGGTAGGTAACGGAAGATCCGCCACATAAAGAAATAATAGTGACCACGCAACATCTTGGCCTCCGCTTCAATTTCTAGCGCACGACTGGCCGCAATCTTCGAGGAACCAGCCTGCACGGTTTTCAAAAAGCGTAAGGTCGTATTACATCGCATCACCCCTTCATAGTATACCTGCCACATCGTTATCAACTGATCGTTGGCTGGATTTATTTTTAACGCCTCAATCAGATTCATTGCCGACTGATCGTTTTCATCGGAACCTTTATGCGCATTGTCCGAGGTCATCTCTCCAAACACCCATTGACTTGGTGCCGACGAATAATTACCCCAGGTACCGTTTACATTTCCGTTCATTATACCATAAGCCCCTAACAGGAGCGCTTCAACCCCATCTTCGCTCACAATCTGATCTCCATACAATTGCCCTTGAGGCACCTTATTTAAGAAATCCTTACCACAGCTACCAAATAGTAATCCAGCAGCTAACAAAGACATATATATTGATTTTCTTTTCATGACTTTCTATTTTTTATGCTTAAAAACCCAGACTCAAACCGAATAAATACTGACGCGACTGTGGATAAACACCAAGATCAACACCGATTGCGGGATAATCACTTGGCGTGGCTGTCACCTCAGGATCTAAGCCATCGTATTTGGTAATGGTGAATAAATTAGTCACCCCGGCATAGATACGTAGTTTGTTAATTGCAGTATTACTACCGAATAGACGCTGCACCGGGAAAGTGTAGCCAATTTGCAGATTTTTCATCTTCAAGAAACTACCATCTTTTACATAATAGCTTGAAGTAGCTGTTTCAAAAGACGAAGGATTTGCCGTCAAAGAAGGCATAGCACTATTCGGGTTCTCGGGACTCCACGCATCCAATAGTCGTGTGCTACGCGCACCGTTGAATACACCAAAGTCGGTAAAATAGCGTGTCATATCAAAAATATCATTCCCTTGTGATCCATAGAAAAACATAGCAATATCCCAATTCTTGTATGCCGCATTGATGCCCAATGAATACACAAAATCCGGGTGTGGATTTCCAATTACTGTCCGATCGGCATCATTGATAACGCCGTCTCCATTAATATCTACATACTTTAACCCGCCTGGTCTCCCCTTACCATCAGAATAGTTTGCGGAATTTGCCACATCGGCAGCATCTTTATACACACCCGCCACTTGATACCCATAGAAAGAACCAAATGCCTCCCCTGGTTTCAATACCGTTGTTTGGATTGTCCTGAAATTACCGTAATTCTGCTGTTTTACGGATGGTGCCAAGGCCACAACTTTATTGATATTTTTAGCGAACATTCCCGTTACATCTAAGGTAAAATCTTTTTGTTGACGACGACCATAATGGTAGCCTAACGTTGCTTCGACACCATGGTTCCGCATATTACCGACATTCACATAAGGTGAAGTCGCACGACCCGCAACTGCCGCAGGAAGAGGTACTCGGAAAAGCATATCATTGGTCTTCTTATCGTAATAATCGATCGCCCCATCAAAATCACCGCCCAACAGTGTGAAGTCCAAACCAATATTAAAGGCATTTACCTGCTCCCATTTCACATCCACATTTTCAAAATCACTTTGCCATAAACCACTCTCTACTGTACCATTGATTGGATAAGAAGAGTGTGTGATAGAGCTCGCGTATCGATTCAAATAGTTATAGGAAGGAATGCGTTGGTTCCCGGTTACCCCATAACCGGCACGAAGTTTTAAATCTGTAATCCATGTCACGGGCTTCATAAACTCCTCGGCGGATAAACGCCATGCACCGCTGACACCAGGAAATACCCCGTATTTATTTTTCGGGCCAAAGTTTGAAGAGCCGTCCCGACGTACCGTAGCACTTAAGATATATCGGTCGTCAAAGCTGTAATCTACCTTTCCAAAGATCGAAAACATAGAGCCCATATCTCCATCCCCTGTATTTCCAAAGTTGGATGTTCCTGCATTCAGGTAAAAATAATCCAGACTACTCAAGGTGAAAAATCCATTACGACTTCCAGCGAGATTCTTATTTCGGTTATTGATAGCCTCCGTACCGGCCAAGACATTCAAACTGTGCCTATCAAATACCTTACGATAGTTTAAGGTGTTCGTCCAGGTCCACTCTCGATTGTATCCACTAGACTCATTTAAACTGTTATTGCTGTATGATCCTTCCGAAAACTCTGGATTCGGATAGGTGATTGTCCGCCCTCCGTAGTTTTCATACCGCATACCAAAACTAGTACGTAATGTTAACCCACTGAGTATATCCACCTCACCGAAAGCGTTCCCGAAAAAGAAACTACTTCTATTTACATTATCTTTAGCCCGATAAGCCACCGCAACTGGGTTTCGGGAGTTTCCGTATCCACCCCGGCTACCGGCCCAATTTCCTCCCTCATCATATACTGGAATAATGGTCTGCGACCGGAAGGCCCAACCAATTACACTTTCATCCCCCATATAACCGCCAGCTGCATTCGGATTAACCCCCATCCCTACACCCTCGGTGTAACTATACTGCATATTTTCACCAAAGCGCAACTTCCCATCGAAAGCTTTAAACTGTGTATTTGTCCGGATATTGAATCGTTCAAACTCCGAGTGAATAACGGTACCCTGCTGATTTAAATAACCTCCAGACATGGCATAACTCGCATTTTCACTACCGCCCGTTGCCGAAAGCTGATAATTTTGAGTAGGTGCTGTCTGGCTTACTTCCCGAAACCAATCCGTTCCACTTTTATTGGCTTTTGTTATCTGATAAAATGTGGAAGGATCACGGGAATAGTTATACTTTGACATATCATAATCGGCCGGAGTAATATCATCTTGTTTCTCCAGCCCCTTCGCTCCGACCAACAGATAATCCGGCAAAGCCAAATTCGTCCCATTCATCTTATTGTTCATGTCATACACCTGCTGTGGTGTCATCATTTTTGGAAAACGGTTATACTGCGGCACTTGTATACCGACATAACTTTCCAAATTAATCTGTGGTTTCCCTGATTTCCCCATTTTGGTAGTGATGATCACCACACCATTATTGGCACGCGCACCATAGATTGATGCAGCCGAGGCATCTTTCAGTACCTGCATGGTCTCAATATCATTCTGGTTCAGCCAACTCAGCTTCCCTTCAAAAGGAACGCCATCAATGATATACAAAGGTTCATTGTTATTGATTGTACTATATCCGCGAATCTTTATTTGTGGTGTGGACCCCGGTGCACCATCATTCACGATCTGTACCCCGGCGGCGCGCCCTTGTAATGCTTCTACCGCCGTGGCAGCGGGCTGCGCTTTCAATTGCTCCGTATTAACTACCGCAACGGCTCCCGTCAAATCCTTTTTACGCTGCGTCCCATAGCCCGTTACAACAACCTCTTCCAAGCTACTATTATCTGCTTGTAGTGCTACGCGAATAACCCCTTGTGTTTGCAATACAGTAGTCCGTGCGATCTGATAGCCGATGTAACTTATTTCAAGTATATCGTTTGAGGCAGCCTGAAGCTCAAAGCTTCCATCCGCACCCGTGGAGGTCGCGATTGTCTTACCCGCAACCTTAACCGTTACCCCGGCCAAGGGCTCCTGTGTAACGGCGTCGGTAACGATTCCGCGAACAGTTTTTTGTTGTTTTTCTTTGTTTAGGGCTAATAAAGCGTATTCATGGGTCGAATATGAGTTTGCCATACTCGCATTACTCAGCATTAACAAGGCTCCAGAAATGCACAGAGCTTGCCGAAGCGGATTTTTTCTATCGATGAAAAATCCACTTGAAAACTTCTTAAGTTTCATCATGGTGATCGTAAAATGGTTTATAAAATTGATTAGCTTTTGCGTGTAGTCGCACGCGAAGAAAAATAGAATATTTATCTCATACGCAATTAATTTAGTTTATATACATAGGTGCATGAAATACCTAAAAAGATATTTCATTTAACAAAAATTATACTTGATTGCTTTAGTGTTTAGTTAGCTTAAGTTACACAACATGTTTATATATCAAAATATTTAACCAAAAAAAAATAAAACAATAAACACAACAACCTAAGTTTCAACATATAACAGTAATATTTTTGTAACAAAAACGTAACATAACAACGTTACAAACAGAAATATCTTTTAAATTAATTACAAAAATGTTTTAGCAAATATCTTCTCCGTTTATAAAAACAACCCATATAGTAAATATTTTTAATAACTAGATCCTATATTTAGACACTTGCAGAAACAAGCATATGTACGAATTCCCACGTGTTTATACGTATTTCGTAGCGGGGGTGCACATTGTTTAAATCATGTCATCACCTAAAAAATGACATCCATAACTGGAATAAAATTTGTACTATTGACGCTGTAACAATACCAATACAGACAGGTGTCTGCTTTTAATGAAGATTATTGATAAAAAGGAAATTTTCACCTCACTCTACGAAAGTCACTGGTTAAAACTTTACCTGCACGCTTACCGCATGGTTGAGGATGAGGATGAAGCGAAAGATATTGTTCAGGAAGTTTTTACTAACCTGTGGGATATCTTGGATACCATAGACATCAATAGTTCCTACTCTTCATATTTATATCGCTCTATTCGCAATGTTGTTATCAATCGGTTATCGCGTGGCAAATTGGCTGCTAAATTTGAAGCATACATCCAAGCGGCTCAACTAACCGACTACGCCTATACACCGGATGATCTTTTACGCGAAAAAGACCTGGCAGAAATCATCAACTACGAAATCGAAAACCTCCCTCCAAAAATGGCGGTGATCTTTAAGAAAAGTAGGTTCGAAGACCTTAGTTATCGAGAAATTGCAGCCGAATTAAATATCTCCGAAAATACGGTTCGCAAGCAGATTCACAATGCTTTAGTCATCCTTCGAAAAAAAATTAAATTTATTTTGATTTTCTTCTACTACTAACTCCCCGGTTCTTTGTCATATATCCGAACTAACCGACGTGGATACAATGTCAACACCAAAAATTACACAGGAATTATTACAAAAATATCAACAAAACCAATGCACGCCCGAAGAGCAGGCCGCGATAGAAAGCTGGTACAATGATGTCGCCAAGCAACGCGCGCGTGCACCGCTGGACGAAGAGAGCCTGATGGCGGTGGATGTACACCTACGGTCTATTTTACAGGATAAACTAATTGATCGTAAAGCATCTACCCAAAGGTCTATGATCTGGAAAGTTGCGGCGGCACTTCTCGTGGCTCTGACGGTAAGCAGCATCTTTCTCTTGTACCGGAACAGTACAAAGCCAGAAACGCTGACGGTCTCCAATCAACCAACTTTTTCTCCCGGCATATTTCGTGCAACAGTAAGTCATGGGAACGAAAGACCGGCAAGCAACCAGTACAGCAGCAACGTTTTAACGATGGACCATCAAAGCACAAAAAACAGTTTATCCGTTGAAACAGCTAAAGGTGAAGAGTTTAAGATCGTTCTTGCGGATGGGACTGAAGTGTGGATGAATGCGGCAAGTAAAATCCATGTTCCCGAAAAATTCAATCTAAACGACCGAATCATATTCTTGGAGGGAGAAGCGTATTTCAAAGTTGCGAAGAACAAGGCAAAGCCTTTTATTGTACATGTAGCGGACCTTACTGTCCAGGCCTTAGGTACCGAATTCAATATTCAGTACTATAATCACGATAGAAAATCGATTAAAACCTTCCTCGTGGAGGGTTCTGTTCAACTCAATCAAGGTAAAACGCAAACACTGTTGAAACCGGGCGAATTATTCGAAATAGATATACAGACGGGCGAACATGTACGAACTATCATCAGCGATCCTCCAAAATTGTATGCCTGGAAAGATGGCTATTTTGAGTTCGACAATACCCCTATTGCAGATATCTTACAAAATTTATCGAAGTGGTACAATTTCCAATATGAAATTGCACCAAGCTACAGCCATAAAACCTTAACCGGTAAAATAGCCCGTAAACAATCATTCGATGATGTATTGAAAATACTAAAATTCTCTGGCATAAATTACCAAATAAGCGATGGGTTATTACGCTTATCCCCTAAATCATAAACAAGACAATCAACCATTTTTTTTACACCTATGAAATATTACTTTACAGCACTTTGCTTAGTATTCGTCTCGCTAAGCAGTTACGCTTTTAGTCAGAACTTTACTTTAAAGCTACAGAATGTACGCTTTGAGCGACTTGTTCAAGAGATCGAAAAAAACTCCAATTACCGCTTTGTGTATGACCCGAAAGAAATTAACAGCAAGGCAACTTTTTCCATTTCGGTAACCAATGGCGGAATCAACAGTGTTCTGAGTCAGGCTTTTTCCAAGAACCAGATTTCTTATCAAGTTATTGGAGAGACAATCGTTGTGAAAAATACGCCTACTACATTAGGAAGCGTACAGCAACATATCCATGGTCAGGTGTTTAACCAAGACCAAGAGCCCCTGCCAAATGTGAGCATTCGCAATAAAGCGAATAACAGCAACTATCTTACCGATACAGAAGGAAAATTTAGCGTGAACACAAAAGGAAATACGACACTCGTTTTCAGCTCGATTGGTTATAAAACAAAAGAAATCCAAGTAACCAACGTATCGGAATTAACAGTTCACTTGGAAGCCGATCTAGGAAATTTGGATGAAGTCGTTGTTATCGGCTATGGCACCTCTTCCTTGCGCAAAAATGTCGGCTCTGTATCTAGTGTTACCGCCAAAGATATCGATAAACAGCCTGTTATGGATCCTTTGGCAGCCCTACAGGGACGCATAGCTGGACTAAGCATTAGCTCCAACAGCGGACTTCCAGGTGGTTCATTTAACGTACAATTACGTGGAGCCAACTCTATCAGTAATGGCAACAGCCCTTTATATGTTATCGATGGTGTCCCCTTCTCGGACAACAGCATGAACCAGTTTAACATGGCGAACGGTACGCAAAGCCCTTTATCTATTATCAACCCTCGAGATATCGAACGAATCGATATTATGAAGGATGCCGATGCAACAGCCATTTACGGCTCCAGAGCAGCCAACGGAGTAATCCTGATTACCACAAAAAAGGGCAGTTCCCAAGGGTTGGTGGTAGATGCTGGGGTAAACATTGGTAATTCAAGTGCGATCAATAAGCTAAAAATGCTGAATACAGCACAATTTCTCGAAATCCGTAGAGAAGCCTTTAACAATGATGGTGTAACACCAAATGAAACAAACGCTCCCGATCTTTTAGTTTGGGATCAACAGACAGACATGAATTGGCAGAACGCGCTTTACGGTCATAAAGCGGCATTCAACAATATGCAGTTATCCTTTAGAGGAGGTAGCGAATCTATCCAATATCTTTTTTCGGGAAATTACAACCAACAAGGTGATGTTTTACCGGGAGACAAAAACTACAAAAAAGGTGGAGCCCTGTTAAACGTAAGTAGTCAATCTGCATCTCGTCGATTCAAATTTACTGCTTCTGCAAATTTTAATGCAGACAAGAACAATACCGTTCCAGCAGATATTGCACAGTATTATAACCTGCCAACCAACTATAACCCATATAATCCAGATGGCAGTTACTATTGGTTTGGCACTTCATTGCAAAACCCGTTCGCCAGCATGGATCGTACGAGTATCAGCCGAACCAAATCCCTATTGGCCAATACAGCGCTAAGCTACCAGGTGTGGGATGGCTTGGAAGCGAAATTAAATATGGGTTACAACTATAACCGAATGAATCAATTGCAGATGCTGCCTGAAAAAGGATTCAACCCACTAACTAGCAGCGGAGCAACAGCTAATTATGCTTACTCGGACTACAATTCTTATATTATCGAACCGCAATTAAACTATAGTAAGCAAATAAAAGAACATGACTTCAAAGTATTGTTGGGTGGTACTTGGCAGCAGTCGATCTCCGAAGGTGAAAACCTATATGGGGTAGGTTATCCAAGCGACTCACAACTCGAAAACATCCGAGCGGCCAGTAAAGTTACAGTCAACAATTACAATTATGCTGACTACCGCTACCAGTCTTTCTTCGGACGTATCAGCTACGGTTTTAAAGATCGTTATTTGTTTAATGTAAGTGGGCGTCGCGATGGCTCTACCCGCTTTGGTCCCAAAAACAGATACGGTAACTTCGGTTCGATTGGTGCGGCATGGGTATTTACTGAAGAAGAATTTTTCAAGAACCAGCACATACTTAGCTTTGGAAAGCTACGAGGAAGTATTGGTGTAACAGGAAATGACCAGATTGGCAATTACCGTTTCCTAGATACATGGAGTGCAGGCTTTCCTTATCAAAATATTGCAGGTCTTTCGCCTAGCCGTGTATTCAACCCT
Source organism: Sphingobacterium psychroaquaticum (assembly GCF_004421025.1). Classification (NCBI taxonomy): domain Bacteria; kingdom Pseudomonadati; phylum Bacteroidota; class Sphingobacteriia; order Sphingobacteriales; family Sphingobacteriaceae; genus Sphingobacterium; species Sphingobacterium psychroaquaticum. The sequence continues at coordinate 2,893,414 of NZ_CP038029.1, forward strand.
TTCTACAGCTGGGAAGAGAATAAAAAAAGGGAAATAGCACTTGATTTGGGTTTCTTAAACGATCGTTTTTTCTTAACCACCAATTACTACAACAACAGATCTGATAATCAACTCATTGATATTATGCTGGCGCCACAAACTGGTTTTAGTTCGTATTTAGGTAACCAACCTGCCTTAGTAGAAAACTCTGGCTGGGAGTTTGAGCTAAACAGCACCAATATCAAAAAGAAAGATTTTGTATGGAGTAGCAGTGTTAACCTTACTTTACCAAAGAATAAACTTCTAAAATATCCGAATTTAGAAAACTCATCTTCTAAAAACAGTTATGTTATAGGCGAATCGGTACGGGTTGTGCGCGGGTTCCAATTTACCGGTGTGGATCCTGAAACAGGTCTAGCACAATTTCTCGATGTAAACGGCGATGGAAAAATCACAGAATATACTGATTTTGTAACACTGGGCAATCTGATGCCAAGTTTCTTCGGCGGTATTTCGAACAGTTTCTCTTACAAACAAATAGCACTAAGTTTCTTGTTTCAATTCGTAAAACAAGAAGGCCCAAGTATCGCTTATGGTCCACAAGCATCGCACATCGGCGCATTATCAAATATGGATGTAGCGGTACTCGACCGTTGGCAAAAACCGGGTGATATAACCGATGTTCCCCGTGCGACCGCAACAGCATCAAACCCCGCATACACAACCTACCGCGATCGGTACCGTTATTCTTCAGCCGCTTGGGATGATGCTTCTTTTATCCGATTGAAAAATGTGGCTGTCAGTTATGATCTTTCCAACTGGTCGCAAAAAATAAATATTAGAAAAATGATGGTCAACTTTAGTGCACAGAACTTGTTTACATGGACCTCCTTCCGAGGCTTGGACCCTGAAATGCAAGGCTTCGACAGAGCCTATGTATCCCAAGTGAATCCATTTGGAGCTGTTCGTACATCGTCCACACCGAGTATCCGTACTTATACCTTTGGTTTACAAGTTTCTTTCTAACATTTGAATTTTAAAAGACACATAACATGAAAACAAATAAACTATATATAGCATCCCTTTGTTTAGGTGCATCTCTAACATTTGGTTCTTGTGATAGCTTTCTGGACATTGACGCCCCTAAGGATCAGGTTGCTGCGGACTTGGCTTTCGCAGATGCTAAAGTCGCAGAAGCAGCTATGGTCGGTGTTTATACCTCCATGAATAATTTCAATAATCAATTCGCCAGCGCGCTACTCAGTCTTGTATTAGCCAGTGCTTCCGACGATTATTACTCTGCATTTACAACCTACGATGAATACAAACTAAATACGATAACTCCGAATACAAGTTACCTAGATCGGCTATGGAGCCAGCCTTACGGATATATCAACCACTGTAATAAGATTATTGAAGGTTTGGCTGTCTCTCCTTTAACAGATGCTGTCAAAAAACAGTTCACGGCCGAAGCAAGATTTGTCCGCGCCTTTAACTATTTCTATCTGACCAACCTGTTCAACAAAGTTCCCTTAGTTACAACTTCCGACATTAATATATCCAATACCTTAGGTCCATCCAGTAAAGAAGAAGTATATGCATTCATCATCAATGAACTGAAACTTGCTGAAACAGATTTAGCGGACGCCTACCCTACATCTGAACGTACACGTCCAAATAAAAAGGCTGTTAGTGCATTGCTGGCCCGCGTATATTTATACCATCAAGATTGGTCCGCTGCGGAAAAAAGTGCTTCCGATGTTATTGGTGACACCCGTTACAAATTGCTTGATAACCTAAATGATGTGTTTTTAAGGACAAGTAACGAAGCGATCTGGCAATTACAAACGGTAAATACCTCAACCGCTGGTGTAAACACATGGGAAGGATTCACGATCGTTCCTGCCCAACCTACCGCCCGCGCCTATTACAATATTTATGACGCTACCCTCGCTAGCTACGAGGCTAACGACAAGCGGAAAGAAAACTGGTTGAAACCATATACAACTGGAGGAAAAACCTTTTTTATGCCGTTTAAATATAAAGTAAGAACAAACGCTCCAGTACTGGAGTACAATATGGTTCTTCGCTTCGCGGAACAATATTTAATCCGGTCAGAAGCTTTACTAAAACAAGGAAAAACAAAAGAAGCTATTACCGATCTTAACCAGATTCGAAAACGGGCTGGACTTACATTACTCGACGAGAACACCCCTATAGCCCAAGTGACATTAGCACTGGAAAAAGATAGACACTTAGAACTCCTTGGGGAATGGGGACACCGCTGGTTTGACCTGGTACGCACCAACCGTGCCGTACCTGTGCTTTCCCAAACAAAAGGGAATTTCGAAGCGGCTGATCAGCGGATACCGATCGCGGCATCAGTTTTATTAACAAATCCTAAATTGGAACAAAATGATTAACCCCAAAATAACAGCTTATGCCCTGGCACTTCTACTGTGTCAAGGCATAGGCTTTGTCCAAGCGCAAGAGGTAGAGGCATTACAGATTTTACCTGAAAAACCGCAGGCCAATGATACGGTGTTTATTCGGTTAAATCAGGCGGAGAGTATCTTTCCGAACACTGTTCAAGAGTTGTATGTCAACTTTTCGACTTCCAACTATTACGAGTTACCGAGCAAGATGAGGATGACGAAGAACGGCTCCTTTTGGGAAGCTAAGTTTAAAATGCCTCCTTATGGAAACTTTAGTTCTTTCACGATAGCGGATGCACAAAATAACTATATTCAACGTCCATCTGACACATCGCATTATGAGATTTTCGTGTATGAAAAAGGGGTATTGAAGGAAGGTAATTATCTCGGTAAGGGGTATAGTATGGGATTGCAAAACAAAAAGGCTCCTAACGTGGAGGCATTGCAACAGCATTACTTTGAAAAGGAGCTGGCGCAATTTCCTAATAATTACGAGGCTCGTTTGCGGGTATTAAATTACCAGATGAAACAGGCTCAGAACGGCAGATCGAAAGAAATTGCGCGTAAAAAAGCCCTTCAAGTCATCGAAAAGCGTTTCCGATCTAACCCCACAGTAGACGGAAACCTGAACAAGGTCACCATGGGTTTCTTGATTATCGGCGAAAACCAAAAAGTAGATTCAATTCGCAATGTCGTTATTAAGGAATTCCCTTATAGCAAATTAGGGTTAAGCTATACATTCAACAAACTGTTTCAAAATCAAGATAAGCAACTTGTCATGGACAGTATCCAGGTGTTATCTAGACACAAAAATGAAAGTAATAGCGAAGCTTTTTCCGCCGTTGATGCCTACCTTTTCACCCATTACATACAAACAAAGAATACACCGCAGGCAGCTCAACTTTTCTCACGCATTCTGGAGAAAAAAGCAAATCCTTATACCTGGCGTACTTACTCGGATTATGTAAGGCTAATGCTTGACCATGATGTCTTGCTGGATTCCGCTAAAGTGTTAAATCAGCTCATACTGGATAATATTCAACAGTACCCTGTATCCTTGGTTCGCTATTTTCCTGAAACAGGTTATTTAGTTGCTCATGACGACCTCCGGCAAGAAAAGATTGACAAGGTGAAGCTTGAACAGCTCGCTGTTTCCGGTTTAATAGATTATAAAACCGGAAACAAAGAAGCGGCATGGAAAGTATTTGATGCAGTTATTGATGGATTGACCACAAAGGATTTATTGACAGAGATTGCAGCTCTTTATAGCGCCCATGACAAATGGTCGGAAGCGACAAAAGCCTTACGTATTGCCTACACCATTGCTCCTTATGATGAAGTCGTACAGGCGGCACTCCGCTCGAGTCTAATGAAACAAGGCAAGACAACGGCCGAAGTCCAAGATTATATAGTAGCCCTTGACCAAGAATGGAAATCGGTTTACTTTAAAAATCTAGATAGCAAGGTTCTAAAGAAGGATTTCCTTTCTGATATCACGATTGTGGACATGAACAACAAACCGTTAACACGGAAAGATTTAGCGGGTAAAGTGGTTGTCATGGACTTATGGGCTACTTGGTGCAAACCTTGCTTAGCCTCCTTCCCTTATGTGCAAAAAGTGTATGAGAAGTACAAAAACGATCCGCAAGTGCTCTTTATTATCCTCAATACAGGAAGTGGAAACACACTCGCTGATGCGCAAAAATGGGCTACCGAGAACCAACGGTATACCTTCCCGGTTTTTTATAACCAAGACAAAAAGTTCAACAGCAAGTTGGAAGTAACAACGATTCCCACAACATTTGTCTTATCGCCTAGTGGACAGATTATATTCAAGAAAGTCGGTTCTGAAGGTGAAAAAATCTTACAAGATCTGGATGCTATGATCGACTACACCAAACGTAAGTTTTAAGTAACACGAAGCAAACAAAAGAGTACCTTTGATGCATGTCTACCGAAATAAACATATTAGAGAAGGTACTCTTTTCACCTTTACAACTTAAGACGACCGCAATTGAGCACGATCCTGAAGCTGCTGAGTATTGGGGATACAACATCGCGTTAAGCGGTGCAAACATCAAATTTAGAAAGGCAAAAATTACCCCAAAGAAGCTAGGTATGTTCGTCACCCTATGGCGACGTAATATGAATAGGCAAACCGAGCCTTTCCACCTTGCAGATAATGTTGATTACTACATCATCCTAACAGAAACAGATGAATATCAGGGTCTATTCATTTTTCCTAAGGCCGCCCTGGCTCAACATCAGATTTTAACAACCGCCACAAAAGAAGGAAAACGTGGTTTTCGTATTTATCCCCCACAGGTGGAGGTAAACAATCCACAAGCTCGAAAAACACAAGCTTGGCAAGCTCCTTATTTTGTAGATCTATCTGACACCTCCGATTCAGCTATGGAACGGATAAAGCGTCTGTTATCCATTACCTAACATTTCACCGTACAAAATTAGCCTCGCAGGAAAGAACTTCTGCTTTCTCGGCTCTAAATCTTTTCTATAACCCTCTAGCCCTGAAGCTACCACTCCTTAAAAGGAGCAGAAAAAGGTCACTAAAAATGGCACCGTAAGGTCTACAATAATACCGTGGGCTATGGCAATCAGTACAAAATCACGTCCGCTATATTGGGTGATAATCGGTAAACAGGTATCCATACTGGTCGCCCCGGCTACCGATATTGGAGAGAGTTTTCCAAACCAGCGCACTAACAAAGGAGTAGCTAGCAACGCAAATATTTCGCGCATAATATTCGACATCAAAGCAATTGTTCCGAGAGCTGCACCTTTATACTTGGTGATAAAAATACTGGATAGCGAATAGTAACCGAACCCGGATCCGACAGCCATGCACTCTGTAATAGACCATTCCGGTATAAATAGACCGATCAATGCAGTTCCTAATAATGTACCTAAAATGGTGCCTATAGGAACCAAAAGAATTTTTAAATTCGTGTTTCGCAATGAGCGCAGTAATTCTTTATCGTAACCAATTGTTATGCCGACCAATAACATTAATACATATAGCACATATTGATTCAAGTCTTTGGGTAATAAATCTGATGGTATATAATCCCCCATTCCCACTAAGACGCCAACGATAAAAAAACCGATAATAATTAAGCTGCCTTTCATTTTTTTTCAAAAAAGAAACGAAAGATAAATGTAGCGAACAAAATACTTCCCGCCACTGCACCTCCAGTAATAAGCAACGCTTGTAGCCCTAGCGTGCTCAAACTTGCCAACAATTGCTTATCTCCGCCTACTTCCTTGCCAAGCAGGAAAAGCAAAATATAGATCACTATGGAGACCCACTTACCGGTATGTCTTACGGCAGGTATGCGTCGCACCCCAATACCAATAGCAACCCCGAGCAGCATAACAAAAAATACAGTTAACATATATGTAGCCTTGGTTTCAGTTGACTGTAAAGTTACAGGATAAAAGTCAGCTTTCGTCGAACGAAAAATAAATTACGTCATCTTTTTCCCAAGCTCTTTACAAAACTTGGTAAACAAATCGTTTATAATTAAGTTCGCGTCCTAAAACAGAAATTTGTTTATCATAAAACATTAGAAATGGGTTTTAATATTGCTGGCATCGCTATTAATGCAAATTTGGAAGACAATATCACCGAACTTTCGAATATTCTTGGAGAAAATTTAGTCTTAGATTCGGAGATTGATTTTGAAACCGCTTCGGAAAACTGGAAAGAAGAAGGCATCTTCGATGTATATTTTGGCGACCATGGCACCTTGATTTTCGGAAACACAGAATCCCTAGATGATGATTTTAAAGCACCTAAATTACAAGTTTTCACTTTTGCTATATCCGAAACATCTATGCTATTTGCGTTTACGCACAGCGAGAATAATAAGATCTTACGGGCCGTTATGAATGTTGAAGGCGAAACGGTAGACGAGCATGGAGATGAGCTTGATGCAGAAGAAAATCACGATGATATTTCAGAAGTCATCTGGAAGCAGATGTCGAATGTATTGGGTGAGTCGTACTGGAAAATAGAGCCCGATGCAAAAGCATATAGATACCGAATCAAAGAGAATATGCATGATAAGGAGGATCGCGAAATAGAAGCTGTATACACCGCTCCTACTCCGAAAGCTCCCATCGTACCGTCAACACCTGTCGTTGTTCAGGAAACGGATACACCATCTGAGGAGTCCGAAGACTCAAAAAAATGGTGGAAATTCTGGAAATAAAGAGGGATATCCTTCACCTTCCAGAATAACGTCTTATTTATTAATCTTATCAATAAGAGGCCTGTTCATAATTGCCAAAATATATGGAATCATGAACAGGGTTATCTTCTTAAAATAAAGGATTCACTAATATCTCATCACAAAAGATCCAATTCCCGGCATCTTGATGAGCTACAATTTTCACATAGCGCCCCGTAGCATTACAACCATCAAGTAACGCTATATCTATCCAACAATCGTGACGATTATTTTTGGAGGTAGACATCGCGACCGTTTTCACTTTTTCATAATTTTTGCCATCTTCCGACACATAGAAATCAACGGTATTTGGCAAAGAAATAGCTGCTGGCTGATACTGTAAAAATCGGGCGGCCATAGTTTTTATAGGCATTTTCTTTTTCAAGTCTACGACAACACTCATCTTGCCCCCATCAAAGCCTAACCAGCTTTCAGTCCTATAGTCCTCTTGTCCCAACTTACCATCGACCAAATTCCCCTTATTATATTTGGAGGCTGGATTTGTTTCATACTTCACGTGTGCAGCAACACCATCATGTTTAAGGTCCCCCTTAAATGTACGCTCCAACAGCGGCCATCTCCCCTTGCGTTGCTGCCAATCCGTGAAGTCAAGATATGCCTGCGCAGCCTCGATCGGTTGTCCAATTGGCATAGTAGAATAGGCATTATCAATTGTTCCGTAAACTGAAAAACTGATTACATTTGCAGCCCCCGCCATCGTGGCACCAACAATCTGTGATAAATACCGAGGGAAGGCCGCTGGAATTAAAGCAGACTCTCGGGAGTTATCCTCCTTTTCCCAAGTGAAAGATTCAGCATTAGACCAAAACTGAATTCCTGTCTGTTGATGCAGTTCACCTAACTTTTTGAAATTCGCCTTCATACGAGGGAGCGGCATTGGTTCCCGAACACAACCTACCTCATCTTGATAGGCAATAATATCAACTTTTAACTTTTTGACCTGCGCAGCAAAAGCTGGATTATCCATATCAGCATAACAAGTACCATATGGTGAGATCATTATTTTAGCTTGCGGGGTGAGGCTTCGCGCCATCGCAGTCAGCGTATTAACAGCCTCTACACCATGCTCCGGAAGGATAGGTTCCATGCTATCTTCAACGGGCAGATACCAGCCATAAAAAGAAGAATGGTGGCTAAAAAGACGCGCTGTTTCTTTCATGATCTCCTGTTGTATGCTCTTAATCTTTGGGTCGCGAATATTATCGTCCTGATCAACGGCCCAACCGCAACTCATAAAAACATGCATGCCATGCGCATCTGCAGCCTCCATAATAGCTTCGACAGGACTCTGTTTTCCTACCGGATAGGCTGGTGCCATAAACGCAGATGGATAAAAGGATTTCCCCTCATTCGCGACTGCCATAATTACCAGATAAGAAAGTCCCATGTCGGCATACTCCTTAATTTTAGTCTTCCAAAAAACAGGATTCATACCATCAACATGTGCCGGATTCATGTACTTATTACGAACATCCTGATAAGGGATATTCAACCATGTCCCTTTTAATGGTTTTATGCTCTGTGCCATCATTGTCTTTCCCAGCGCACAAAACAGCAGCATCAGTGTTATATATTTTAATTTCATTATTTTTCTTATCAAATTTTTTATTAATCAATGTAAAACCAACCCAATCCCTTTTCCGTGTAAACGAGCTTCCACCGTTCTCCTTGTTCCCTTACAACAGATAAAGGAACTACAGACTCTGCTAAAACCGCCCCCTGCAAGGAAGCCTCTTTATAAAGCTTTCGCGGTTTAAGGTCGCTGACATTTCCTTTCAACCAAATGCCGTCCTTCTTTGCGAAGGCATATTCATAGGCTGTATTGGTATAGTATCCGGATTTCAAGGACAGGTCATAAAATTGCAGCCACCATTCGGGATACCTTTTTTCCACCGTTTGGTTGCTATAACCCAGCGACACGATATCGGCCTGTATACTAAGAGCAACACGAGCGTTTGCTTCTTGTATAGCTTTGGCCATCGGCGCATAGTCCTTTAAATAATCTACCGGCAATTTGGGATCTCCCCAGTCTTGAGCTGAGGTCTGTAAAACAAAAACATCAGGCTGTACCTCTTTTACAATCCGTAACATATCAAGTCCATAATGTTCTCTGATCTCAGCCAAAGTCCCTCTTCGCATACCCATTCCCCATGCCGCATACAACACCTCTTTTCTTGTTTCCTTAATCGCAGCCTGGATTTGTTTATTAAACTCGATAATTGCATCTACTCTAAAATCCATCCATTTCGTATATAAAGATGGATCCTTTTTGATATACTCAAATGTTAAAGTAGGTCGATTTTCTCCCACATATTTAGCTGTAAATTTCTTTAGCGCATAGGTGCTCACATCACCATAAAAGCCATTCCCGTCTATTGTTTTCCATTCGGGGAAATAGCTTTCTGCGAACTCAACGCCATCAATATCATAGTTTCCTAAAATATTTTTCACCCGTTGAACCTGCCATTTTACAAATTCAGGGTGGTGAAAAGAATAGAATTTAAGTCCTGGATCGGGATAAGGTTTTAATAAACCCATCTCCCACTCCGCAGGGAGGTTTGATGTTCCATAAATACAATTTCCTAGCAGCATCACCCAAATTGCAATGCCTTCTTCCTTTAACGCCTTGATGTGTGCCGGTGGCATCAACTGATCATTTTTTTGCCCCTCCCATGTGTTTACAATAAAAAAATGAACCGACTTAATATTCGCCATTTTAAGGTCAGCAACTAACTGTTGGGGAGAAATCCCCTGTTTCAGGAGAACATCTGGATCAATTTGTATGGAATTTCCTTTAATCTTCTTTAATTGCGGTGTTTCAACAAAATCGGTATGGGGCGATGTCGGAATTTCCTTATTCGGTGGATTTCCATCCGTTTCATCTTGTGGATCCGCAGTGCTGCAGTTGCAAAAAACAATGCATAAGACAGCCACCCATACCTTACATAGTATATTGGACATATGATAATTCTAAATGATTAAGTTCCCTCTTTACAGGGAGTTTTCTGACTTTAGGTTTTATTTAACCGCTTTGTCAACAAGCGGCCAACCTGTTATGGTGGATACGTATGGTGTTATAAAAAGCGCCATCTTCTGATGTCCCGAAAAACCAGGATGCCAACCGGCTCCTAGATCCGAATCGAAATTCATCACTCCTTGAAGCGAAGCTGTTGCAAACAAGTGAGGATCATTCAAATCAACTAATACACTGTCGATATACGGTTTCACCGGCCCAGTTACAGCTGGAGCGACACATAGAATAGGTACATCCGGACCATATCCTTCTCGTACTTGCGCAATAATCCTCTTGTAAGCATCCGTAAACTCTTTCTGCGAAGGCTGCGGCTGGGTTGAAAAATCATTGATGCCCAACTTTACAACAACCAAATCCGGTTTGTACTGTGTAAATGTGTATATTGTAGATGGATCACTATCGAGCGTGTATCTCATATAATCGCGCATCGTATGTTTAGACGTTGTGACCGAATCACCATAATTACGTACCGCTCCCCTTCCAGAATGTGCAATCAACGCATAATCTGCGTTGAAATACCGAGACAAAATACAAGCGTAGGTCTTATCTGCATTTTCAGTTTTTACCGAAAATGGTTCATTGCGATCTTTACCATCCGTTCCGTAACCGACGGTATAGGAATCACCTATAAACTCAATAAAACGCTTCCTCTTTTCAGGATTTGCTTCGACACGTGATGTTGCGTCGACCATAATATTTTGTATGGTGGTACACCCAAACTCTGCCTCCGATCTTCTCTGAACACGAATAAGGTGCTTTTTATTTCTTGCCAGCTTCGCCGCGATGTTGATTACCGTATCTTTGCCCGCAATACGTATCTCTTGCGTTAATTTATGATCAACAAACACATTATAGAAGCTTTCGCCTTTATCCGATGCCTTTATCCAACACGATTCTCCAGTCAGTACAAATTCGAAATAAGTTCCAGGCCAATCAAAGGTCACTTCTCCATTGGGCGTATTTATTGTACGACCATAATAAGCGATTGCAGCTGCATTAGCAGGTATTTTTTGTGTTTTCTTATACTGTCCAAACGAACTTAGATTACAAAAAACAAACAAGAGAATCGTTGTAATTTTAATATACATCATAACAAAGTTAAAAGACTTTATCCTGCAGCTTTTCCGAGCTGCAGGATAAAGAAATAGTTTATTGGTTGATTTAACGGTTATAGCGCATCTGATATGCCATTACGCCGGCAGTCGTTTTATTATCGGTCGCCATCGTAGCAAATATAGTAATATCTTTGCCAATAACTCGTACATCAAGGTCGCCATAGCGGTTGTAATTTGTACCGCCATACGCATCTGATTCAAAGAGCATAAAATCACGATAACCACCTGATTCAGCGACCAATGCCATCTTATTTGGATCTGTTATATCATATACTTTTATATGCGTGGCATCCCAAGCAAAATACCCCTGTGTCAACATGGCCATAAACTTATTGCCGTCGATGGTAAACACCTCGAAATCCATTATTTTATAATAGTGATTTGATGTTGCCATTGTTTTCACATCCATTGTTGGTGAAAACTGCACAAAACGACTCCCTTTCTCTCTATTTGGATCTGTTCCTAGATAGTTGCAATATGTTAAATAGTGATCTGAATTAGGATCTAACGACTTTCGTTGAACAGTTGCAAATGTCCAAGGATCGGCTCCAGCGTATCGGATAACCGTTGGCGTCGTACTCTTGGCAACCCCATTTTCAAATTCCCAATAGTAAATCTGATTGTCTACAGCAGGTGCCGTTGCGTATACAAAAGCTTTACCTTCTTTCAGGTTTCCAATGACGGACACCTTCCGTCCAATCTCTTTTGGCGCACCTGCGGCGGCGGTGTAATTCAAGATCAATTTTGGCTGACTATCGATATCCTCATAATAATAGAGCATAAGTCCGGCAGAATAAATATTATATCGATTAACGATAAAATGGTCCGCATCATCTGCAACCACCTGCATACAGTAGGTTGTTGGCGGTGCGATAATCTTCACAAAACTACCATTATCCGCATTATACACACGCACGCCAACATCGGCTGCCATACTACCCCCCGAAAAATCGGCCACCAAGATATGGTTTTTCACAACAGCCAGACCTGAAATGTTGGTACGCAACACACCGATTTTCTCGGCGGTATTGAACCATAACTTTTTAAATGTCGTACGCGGAAGTACAGCGACGGCCTTAATAACATGACGTTTCACATTTCCATCCCCATCAGTTACCGTAACGTCCAATGGTTTTGTAAAATCCATAATTCCAGTCAGAGCCGGTTGAATATGCGCATTATTTTGTAAACTCGCCGACGCTCGTAGCTGAGACAAATCGACGGGTTCTTCTTCCGTTGTCGGGACTTCGACATACACGGTATCGCCATCATTGTATGGCCCTGTTGTCCGCGCTTTATATTCCGTGGACTGTCCCGGAATACTTAACATAAAATCCAACAGTCCTTTATCAAACTTATTATCCTTTCGTAGTTCAATTTTCTGACATGCGGCCAGTGTAACCGCCAGAAATGCGATAAAGATATATTTTATACTTGTTTTCATTGCTTCACATTTAGATTACTTCCATTCATCAAACTGTTCCACTTTCGCATTCCGCTGAATCTCTGTGAGCGGAATAGGGAACCGATTATATTTCTCAGGGTAGACACGCGTACGTTTATTGTCAGCATCTACAATTTGATACGTAAAGGTACCTTGTGCTCCTTTCGTGATCTTAACACCGTCGACATGCGTTCCGTGCAACACCGTTGTCGCCAACCCCCACCGGCGCAGATCCCAGAAGCGATGTCCTTCAAATGCCAGTTCCACCATCCGTTCATGACGAATCAAATTCAATAAATGCGTCCTATTTGTTGCGGCTAAGTCTTTTGTAAATCCAGCGCGGCGACGCACCTTATTCAGCGCCTCTGCTCCATCGGTCAATCGATCCTGCTGCGCATACGCTTCTGCTTGGATCAACAATGCTTCCGCATACCGCATAAAGTAAAACGTTAATTCTCCCTGTCCCAAATCGGTTAGCTTTTCATCAAAGAATTTTCGTAGGTAATAACCGGTACAAGTTGTACCTCCACCAATCGCATAGCCATCTTTAGATCCTTCAAATGTCTCCATTGTCCGTCCTTTCCAAGGCGCACCATTATACAATATCGACGCATAAAACCGTGGCTCTCGTCCTTCGTAAGGTTTCGCCGCATGTGCCGTATTGCTCCAACTAAAATCTGTACCATCCGCCATTTGGTATTCGCGCACCAGATTATCCGTCGGACTAATTTGCGCATATCCTCCATCTAAAGGCGGACCAAAGAAGTAATCAAAAGAGTACTTAAAGTTTGGTGCCAGATAACCAAACTCAAGGATACTTTCTTTATTTTCTTTTGCTTCCCGACGGCGCTGCTTAAATAACTCTGCATAATCGGGATAAAGATCGTAAAGATTCAACGCCTGCAACGCTTCCACGGCATCGGAAGAAGCTTTCCATCTTTGTGCATATAGCATCGCGCGTGCCTTCAGTCCGAGAGCCGCTCCTTTCGTTAATTTACCACGGTTACTGGCCGAAACGGTTACCGGTAACTGAGCCGCAGCTTTATCCAAGTCAGCAGCAATAAAGTTCCATACCTCCTCTGGTGTATTTAATGGACGAGCAACGCCATCATTTAAGTCATTGTATAGAATCACCCGGGCACCGTAGCGTTTCGCCAATTCAAAATAGACATACCCTCGAAAAAACAAGGCTTCTGCCTCGGCGCGCTGGTAGAACTCTTTCGGTAAGTGTTGTCCATTCTTTTGTAATCCGTCCAAAAACTCATTACAGGTACGAATCCAGGTATAACCCCAGGCCCAGTTATCTAGGGCATTTGCTCCGGGTGTGATCGTTGTCGATCCCAATACCAATAGATTGATCTCATCGTTCGGCGTATTCTTTTTTAAGATATCGGCATACGCATCTTGATTCACATGTGAGGTGTAATAAGTTTGTCCTACAAGTGGATAAAACTTATTGAGCGACAGCTCCACATTCGCTTCGCTACTCCAAGCCACTTGTTCCACATAGACATCCGTTAATTCGGGATCAATGGAACAACTTTGAACCGCCAATAGGCTGAACAAAGAAAAGGTACAATAGATATATTTAAATTTCATAATCGTAGAAGTTAAAAAGTAAGCGATAAACCAAATTCATAAACACGCTGTTGCGGGTAGTATCCTTGATTGACACTTGGCATCTCCGGATCTAGGTAATCCAGGTGGCTCCATGTAAATAGGTTGCTGCCCGATGCATGTACACGAACACGTTGAATATTCGCTTTCGCCAACCAAGCCTTCGGCAAATTATAACCAATCTGTGCTGTCTTCAACCTTACATAGGAACCATTTCGCAACCAAAAGGAGGAAAATTTACCGCCACTCTGTGCTGATTGTGTACTTAAGCGTGGGTACTTGGCACTTGGATTTTCAGGGGTCCATGCTTCCTCCACCAAATACTTTGGCGAGTTTCCATCCTGATAAAAAGGCATCGTGTAAAAGGTATTGTCATACACCCCCGAACTGCTATAAATTCCCGATAATGCAACATCAGAGATTGCTGCACCTTGGAAGAATGCATTGAAGTCAAAGTTTTTATAACTACCGCCAAGGTTCAGACCAAACATCATCTCAGGCAAATCACTTCTTCCGATAATAGTCCAGTCCTGATCCCAGGTAATACGCCCATCGCCATTAAGGTCTTTCAGTTTTACTTCACCCGGACGAGTTGGTCCAAAAAGGGCACTATGGTCAATCTCTCCCTGCGATTGGAACAGTCCATCCGCTAAGAAACCATACTTCATACCAATCGAACGTCCCGTTTTACGCAAATGATCTGGTATATTGGCATCTTCTGTGATCTCTACAATCTTATTTCTTGACCAACTCACATTACCCCGAATATTATAACTGAAATCATTGATCTGCTTGCGATGTGTTACTATCAATTCAAAACCACGCCCATCTACAATACCCGAGTTTACAATAGCAGGGAAGTACCCCCCAAAGGAAGGTGGATTCAAACCGGATTGACCCTGAAGAATATCTTTAGTCACACGGTAAAACACATCCGCTTCGACGCCCAATAATCCATTCCACAACGTTGCCTCAAATCCTCCATTATAGGTTACGGCAGTTTCCCAACGTACATCGAAATTCGGCACCGTGGTCACATTCAGTCCCTTATTTAAGTTGTTGCCAATCATGACAACAGGATTTGCTCCTAGAGACATCGATCTAAAATATTGGTAATCTGCAATACGGTCATTTCCTAGCTTACCTACGGAGGCCCGTAATTTCAAGTCATTAACGACCGATGTGAGCGGTTTAAAGAATGGCTCATTAGAAATTCGCCAGCCAGCCAATACTGCAGGGAATAGATCCCAACGTGACTTCGCCGGAAGTTTTTCCGACCCATCATAGCGCCCCAATACCTCCAAGAGATACTTATTGGCATAATCGTAATTAAAACGGAAAGAGTATCCTGCACGACTACTCATACCATGCCCGCCTTTTACAAGATCGTTGATAACTTCCTCTCCAAAACTTAAATCCATGATGTCGGTAATCGTGTATCCGCGACGTCCGCCCGACATAGAACTCTGATCTGTACGTAGATATTCATAAAGAAGTAAACCATTGAAGCTATGCTGCCCCATTTTCTTATCATAGCTGATAGAGGACTGCATCGTCTTCTGCCACGAATCCGTAAACCACTGATTAAGTGTAGCCACGCCAGCTGACGCGTGTCGTGCCCACGCCATTGCGTACTGCTTGGTTGAATTATTATACACATCCAACTGATACGGAAGTAGAAACGACTTTTTCATGGTATACCCCTTATCGAAAGCACCATTTACTTTCAAACGAAGGCCCTTCACGCCAGGCACTTCATATTCCAACGACAGGTTACTTTGCAACTGGCTATTACGGGAATTACTTTCACCAGAAAAATCGCGTGCAGCCAACGGATTCTGGTTACCATTCCCCCCATTAAAACTTCCCACCGGAACCCCCGCAGCATTGTGCGTAGGTAAGAACGGATAAGACATCATGGCTTGTGCAAAGATAGAAGCATAGCTATTTCCTAAACCTGCAGATAGTCCTGGCTCGGTTCGCTTGTCATCTTTATACGCAACATTGACCGACAACTTGAGGTTGTCCAAGATATCAGCATCTAAATTAACACGGCCGTTATAGCGATCATAGGCGGTACGATCAATGATACCATCCTGGTTAAATGCGCCAACAGAAACAAAGTAACGTACGCGATCACCTCCTCCATTTAAGGACAGATTATGGGTCATCGTTGGGGCGCTACTTTTAAATAACAAACCAAACCAGTCGGTATTAGCATATTTCCCGTCGGGATCACCGTTGGTAATCTTATCGATATCGGCCGCACTAAATCGTCTCGCCGTTTCGGCTACCCCATCCAGCTCCTGTGCCTTATTGTACCACGTGGCATATTCCGGACCATTGAGAAACTTGGGAAAAGAAGTATTGGTGCTTAACGCATACGAACCGTTGTAATTGATCGTTGGTTTCTGTGTTGTCCCGCGTTTGGTGGTTACCAAAATAACACCATTGGCACCACGGACCCCATAGATGGCTGCTGATGCATCCTTTAACACCGAGATACTTTCCACCTCTTCCGGATTGATCTGTGGAAAACTACGTTCAATACCATCCACAATAATCAATGGACTACTGTCTCCTGTTGTACTGTAGCCACGCACAAGCAGGGATGCTCCGTCGGATCCTGGCTGGCCACTCGCCTGACGCGTCACCAATCCTGGTAAGCGCCCCTGAAGCATAGCAGACAGGGTTCCTGTAGGTCCAGTTTGCAGATCTTTACCTTGTACTTGTGAAATTGCACCGGTAACACTAGCCTTTTTCATCTTGCCAAATCCGACAACGATAACTTCTTCTAACGTACCTTTATCCTCCTGCAAGAGAATTTCAAGCGGCGTCCCGCTCACACCCACCACAGTATCTTTGCTCACATAACCCACCGCAGTAAACAGCAGGCGTACCTTTCCCTTGTCTACCGTCAACGCAAAGTGTCCGTTCTGATTTGTCGAGACCCTGTTTTTACTTGATTCACGGATCGTCACACCTTCTAGCGGTTGACGCCCTGTCGTTGTACGAACAACTCCCTCAATACGGGATTGCTGTACCTGAGCTCTTGCATGGATGCAAGAGACCATACCTAAAAAGAGCATACTTCCCGAAAATAGCTTTCGCCGAAGGTACCGTTCTTTTTGTCCTGGTTTTTGTTTAAATGGATTCATAGATTAGTTTGGTAGTTAATAAGTAGGTGTACAAAATCTTCATATTATTAATATTTATTTTAAAATAGATGCGCAATATTATTTTTTTTAAAAATATAAAAAGAGCAAAATAAATTATTTAAGCATAACTTCATACGCAGTTAACATACACGGATACTTAGCCGTAAAAGATTAAGAAAAAGGCTCTTATTTGCTTTTCTGGGTGTTAAGGATTTTCTTGAGATACTGCTGATAATCGCGAAACAAATCCAGTGTTCGAGGTTCCCCTATACGGATCGACATTTTAGGATCATTAAACACCCCAGGAAATTGATAACACAGAATTTTTTCAAAATTCTGAAACAAGTTAAGGTCATGAATGATTTCTTCCATCGGGCGTGGGTATAAGGATTGATCTTCATTAAACAGAAATGTCTCCAAATCGAACCATAAATGGGATCCTGCCGCGTCACATAACGACTGCAATAAATCCGCTGACTCTTTGCCTGTTAAATCACCTTCTGGCATCCGTGCAAAACCAAATGGACAAAGGATGTCTAGGTTTTGTAATAAAGCGGGATAGGTATCAAGACCTTGTGGCACCTGCATACTATTCGTTGCCAGCATAATCGGCTTCGCGGGTGCTATATCATTACAGTAGGCTTTAAATTCCCGAAAGAAATTAACGATTTCATTTTTTCGTTGCATCCTTTTGGCTTCCGTTTGTTCCCAGTTATCCAAATTCCCTCCACTTTCTTCCGAAACGTAAAATCCATAAAAAGAGCGATGATGCCCATATTTATCCCACAGCTCCTTTGCTACTTTTTTATGCCATTCCAAAGACTCTTTCGTAAAATCAAACCAGGCAAACATCCCTACACCAACGAAAACATGCATATTCAACTTGTCTGCTTCCGCAAGCATCGCTTCTACCGGATCATGTGCTGTAATCGGCATCTTTGAAGGATAAATATCCGAGGGATAAAAGGCTTTTCCAGTATAATTTTCGACTGTCGTTTGATGCTTGCCCACATATTCCTCCTGACGAAAAACCTCCTGGATAACGATAATATCCATTTTCAATTTATGCATCCCCTGTACCATCTCTCCCCACTGTGCATCGGTCATCTTTTGGATATCTTTATTCCAGTGCTTTCCTTCGGTTTCGCTCCAATGGTAAATGCCTGCCCAAGCGCCGTCGATTAATCGCGTCGATCGAATATCTGAATCCAATACTTCAATATCTTTAATTTCACGGTACGTTCGTTTCCCGTCCGTTACCGTTAAGATAACCCGGTTTTTACCGACAAGATTTGTTGTTGGTAAAACATGTTTTACTTCGTAGGCCTTACCTGGAGGTATTTCTTTTTTGGAAAAATGCAACAGGCTTTCCGACTTCTCTTCTTGCAAGTAGATACGTACCTCTACGACCTTGCTACGCTCCTCTTCATTGCGCAAGCCGGCACGAATGTCCAGATCAACCTTATTGGTAATCGTGGAGGGTGGTATCAAAGTCAAGGAAATACCATCCTTAGCATGCAAAACTGATGGTGAGAAAAGCCATAAAATAAGGCCTAAAAAAAATAGATTCTTCATGTTACTATGTTTCATTATTTTAATTGATTGATTAGGTGGAGCAGCAGTTCGGGTTCATCCGTGGTAATCATATCTACGTCACTCCTCAAATACTTCAACAGCTCTTGTTCTTCATTCACGGTCCATACATTGGTAGTTAAGCCTAGCCTTTTCGCTTTCTCCACCAATTCGGTATCTTTTCTATATTTATAGAAATCGTAATCCAGACCGGTTATCCCATCTTTCTTCAGTTCCTCAACCGTCTTATCCCCATAGAGGTATGCGGTCTTCGCAGATTTATCCAATTCGCGAATACGCTTCAGAACCGCATAATCGAAGCTGATATATTCTATGTAAGCCTGCGCCTTGATGCGGTGAACAATGGAGATGACAGAATCTGCTAATGCCAATGCTTTTCCAGTCGGAGAAGGCTTTATCTCCAAGACCATCTTGGTTTTATTCTGTTTCGTCGCTATGGTGATAAATTCAACTAGAGAAGGAACCGGATCGCCATTTGATAACGTAGAAGCGTATAGATCTTTTGCTGTCGACTCCTCCACAGTCAGCCCACCAATATGTGGATCATGTGATAGTACGACAACGCCATCTCCCGAAAGCCAGACATCAAATTCAGATCCTTCACATCCCAGTTCTACTGCGTGCTGAAACGAACGGATAGAATTTTGCATTACCCCAACTTTTCGCCATGCTCCACGGTGCGCTATCACTTTGTTGGTCAAAAACTCATCCTTCACCAATTCAAATGGATACGATTTCCCCGAGATTTGTAAGGTAATACCAAACGCATGCCCCCCTTTCCCTGCATACAAGGCACGCCCTTTACGCAGCCGGATGACACCATCCTCGGAAACATTAAAAAGCTTTGACGTATCATGTATAAGCTTCACACGTGCTACTTTAGCATCATTTATAGTTATTACCCGTCCAATGACCGCCCCTTTTTTCGCAAGCGGAATGCGATAATTGTCTAACGTAACGTAACGATGAGTAACCACTTGGCCATGCAATACGGAACTTAGAAAAAGCATAAATAAGACCGTTAACGACCTTTTAATCTTTTTTGTGTTGTACATATGTTGTATATTTTTTCCCAAAACGATCCTGCACTTCGATTTGGATTTTACTGTTTACTTTTTTAGGTTTTGCAGCGAACAGATGATTAGTCTCGGTTGTCCAAATCCAGCTGTAATCATAGCTGCTTTTATTTTTCACAATATCTGCCGTGGTCTGCGGATCTCGACCTACATAATTTTCCATATCTCCCATGTAGATACCATCTTCATACCATACCACCTTCCAATGGGGGTCATAATTCCACACCAAAGCTGTAATTTCCTCCATTCGTTCAGGATTCGTTCCTACAGGATAAGTCCTAAATTGTATATCTACTGGAGAACCAATGGCCTTATAATACCAACTTAATTCATCTCCATCTGCGAGGTACACGGTATACCCCGGCGGTGTACCATCCGCACACTCGGGTCCTTGCCAAAAAATTCCGGAAACCGAGGCTTGTGTATGCTCCCAAATATTAGGCGCCGGATGATGATGATCATGTAAATGTGTATGTCCTGAAATAATGTGAACACGATAATCAGCGAGTATGGCATATAGAGCTGCCGCGTTCTGCAGCACCTGTTGTGCATCGTTCTTTCGGAAAGACACGGTGCTTGTCGGAATATGCAAAGCCACAACAACCGTACTACCGGGGCTCACAAATTTCAAATCTTGTTCCAACCATGCCAACACTTCCTCCGACAAATAACCAACATACGAAGCCCCTTTACCGAGATAAAACACATCATCCAACACGACGTAATGGATCTTTCCCCGATTAAAGGAATAGTAAGTCGGCCCAAAGTTTGCCTGAAACAAAACGGATGCCGTTTCATGGCTTCGTGTGCCCAGTTCCAGATCGTGGTTTCCCTTCACATAAAAAAACGGAAGAGATGTGCGGGCAAAAAGTTCCTTGACCGGATTCAGCAAGGCTGGCTTATCGCCGGTGATATCGCCAAGCACCATCCCATGCACCGGCAATCCGGGCAAAGAGGTTTTGACATGCTGCATAAGATCCTCCATATAGGAATCACATACCCTTACATCGCGATCTTTGTATACTTGCGGATCTCCGATAGCAACCATAGCATGCTTTTCATCTGATGTTGTTTTTTGCACATAAAAATCATAGGTCTGCGCCTTATCATCTGCTGTATTTAATACTTGGTAAAACTGAGGGGTCCCCCCTGCTTTACCCATGGAATAACCAGCTGGAATCGTAATAAAAATATGGATTGCCTGAGGTGCGGTCATCAACTGATAAGCGCCTTCAGAATCAGTCTGTACGACGGCAAAGCCGTCGCTTACGCTCACCCCTTCTACCGCTCGCCCGTCTACAGTCTTTACTACGCCCGATACAGATTTCGCAAGCATAATATGCGCCCAACATATAAACGTCGCGAATAATAAAAATAGACGTAGCCTTCCCTTCATCTTACTTCGTTTGCGGTCCTTCACGATAGATTAAATAATCACCGAAATAAAGTTGGATTTCTGGCCTAGGTGTTACAAGCCGAACTTCCACTTGATGTTTTGTATCGGTTAACTGATAACGCCAAAATAGCTCAGGTCTACGGTCATTAGCTTGCGTATATAAGGTCGCGGTCTCCACCAGCTTACCATCAATATATAAACCCGCTTGCGCTGTTTGATCGGGCAGCTGTGAATCGGTTTTAATAAGATGACCGCTGATAACGACACCTTTACCCTCAAATTCAAAAGTAAAAGTATCATCATATCGCTTACCGACCTTCACTCTATCGGTCGGAAAATGACCGGCAAAATTCTCCTCATAAGCCACTGCTACGGGATGTTGCAGTGGAATATCTACCATTTCGGGATGTAGTGTTCCGCCATTTTTTTCAATATTGGCCAAAGCAAGCTTCATATTGACTTCATAGATATCATGCAATGCGTACGCTGTAAAACTGAACGGTTTATCTTCTGCTTTCTTTAACGAAGATAGCCACGGTTCAGGTATCTGGCTGTAGCCTTTCATTGTCCCAATAATTCCACATGCAGTGGCGGGATTACAATCAGAATCCTGCCCCGCCCTTGTGGCAATATCCATTGTTTTGAAAAAGTCTCCTTGCCCATACAGCAAGGCCATCACCACATAAGCAGCATTTAATTTAGCGTCAATATTCAATGGATGAAAGACACCGTTTGGACAACCGATATCTTCAGACCATTTTTTCTGAATCTCCCACCACGTAGCTTTCCAATCTTTTGGATTGCGCTTATGGAAAGCGATAACATCCGTAATACATTGGTAAAATTTACTTGGCTTCGGAATTGCAGTTAACGCTTCGCCCACAATCCGTGCAACATCATGATGCCTAAAAGCAAGGGCATACATATTAGCGACATATACCCCGCCATAATATCCGTCGCCAGAGGCGATCATCCGACCGGTACGTTCACAAATACTTGAGGCGGCTTGTGGAAGAGCCGGACTTATCAATCCGGCAAAATCCGCTTCTATTTGAAAGTCTATATCATCGGCATGCGGATTATGTAACCAATGTCCTGCCTCTAGAGGCGGAACACCATTTCTCAGATTATAACGAGCCACCTGATTGGCATGCCAGAGCTCATATTCTTTACCTATAAATGCCTGGGCAAAAGAGTCGATTGGAGCCTCTAACCCTAAGCGATCAAATACTTCTAGAAAAGTCAAATCCACATAGACATCGTCATACAGGCCCGGAAATTCCCGCATCGCTCTATTGATATAATCATCTTCCCATGGAATCTTCTCGTAGTCCTGTATAAAAGTTCCTTGATAAATAAACTCACTCGGCCATCCATAAGTCACACCAATCGTCTGTCCTGCCCAACCGCCTTTAATTTTATCCAAGAGAACTTTTTTTGATAAAGAAAACATGGATTTTGCCTTGGTCTTATCTTGCGCCTTTACCATAACAGTAGCGCACTGCAACAGCAACAAGCCGCAACCAAGAAATATATATTTTAATTGTCTCATAGGTATACAGATTTAGTTCTTTTTATGTACTATTCTTACTTTACGAAGAGGGTCTCTCCGCTAATTCCTCCAACACTTTCCAACATTGATAAAGTCCCCGTGGAATATGAAAACAACCTTTCCACTTCCCTCCTTTTAATGGGATGAGCACTTCCCCCTGCCGATTTAAATAACCAAACCATTCGGGGTATTGGGCATCTTTAAAGTGCGTCCAGGTGTAATCGTGGACACGTTCAAACCAAGCTAAACATTCCTTCGAACCTGTTAATTGATATCCCTTTATCAGAGAGATTAGCGTTTCCACATGAACCCACCATAGTTTCTGGTCCCATTCCAATTGCTGTGGTGGTCGCCCTAAGCGGTCCAAGAAATAAAAGATACCACCATGCTCATGATCCCAACCATATTTCACCATATTTAAGGTAATTTCAACCGCTTTTTCGATCAATTCTTTCCGCTCTAAACGAACTCCCAGATCCATAATAAACCACATAGCTTCTATGCTATGCCCCGGATTAACGAGCCGTCCCTCGAACGTATCAGATAAAGCACCATCCTTATCCACATTCTCGATCACAATACCGCCCAACTCCGGTCGGTAGAAGACATGAAGCACCTCATGTAAACATTCTTCAATCAATGTATCCAATAACGCATGAGGCAAAAGATGTTCTATTTCCAGTGCGAGATTACAAAGGATCATCGGAAGGGTAAAGTTCTTGAGGTCTCTTGTTCCGGGAACTATTTTACTCCAAGGACCTTTTGGGTTATCAACCTTAGCGCGAATAATATCAAATGTCTTCTTCGCTACCTCAGCATAATATGGGTTTCCAGTCGCTAAGCTGAGTTGTCCAAACGCTATTGTTGCAAACGTATAGGAAAAGATGTTGTAGGGTTGCGTCAGTGGGTTCCCTTTTCGATCCAGCGAGAAGTACCAATTAAAATCCCCATCATGACCATGCTCAAGTAAAAAAGTAGCTCCATGTTCGGCAGCATCTAACCACTCCTGTTTCTGTTCCACTTTATTGTACAAGGAGGCAAACATATAAACCTCACGCGCCTGCAGCCACATAAACTTATCGGTATCAAACACTTCACCTTTCTGATCAAGACAGGTGAAATATCCACCATATACTTTATCAAGTGAGTTTTTCAACCAAAAAGGCATAACATTCTCTAACAGTTCTGTTTTATACTGTTCACTTAATTTTTTAAAATCCATTTATTGTAGGTTTATATTTTTTTTGCTGCTATTAATTAATGTATCCAATGACGTTCTATTTCTTCGAGTGATTTCCCTGTCGTTTCAGGAACCAACTTCCACACAATGAGCATGTAAGGCACGCACATCACCGCAAAAAGAAGAAATGTTCCTCCTGGGGTAAGATTCACCAATAGCCAAGGCGTCAGCTGTCCGACTAAATAGGTTCCAACCCATAGCGATAGCCCCGCGACCGACATGGCAACACCGCGGATATTATTAGGATACATTTCTGACAGTAGCACCCAGATTACAGCAGAAATAGAAATCGCACAGCTAAAGACATAGGCTAGAAAACAAACCAACATAAAGGCACTTGGCAAACCTATTTCTTTACCCCATATGAAATAAATACTGATGAGAAGGAGAAAAAAGATCATGGCCGAAACGCCCAAATAAACCAGCCTTTTTCGGCCCACTTTATCAATGACAAAAACAGCCAATATCGTAGTCAGTACATTCACCAAACCAACAATTACTTGATAAAATAGCGAGTCACCTCCAGACAGACCGCTACTTTCAAAAATTGTAGGACCATAGTACAATACCGCATTAACCCCCATAAACTGACCAAGAATAGCAATAGCTGCACCTATCCATACAGCCTTACGAACGCCTGGCTCTTTGAGTAACTTCCAATTCTGTTGCTGTCCAGCGCTACTACGTACATCCTTAATTTTCGCTACTTCTAGTTCAGCCACAGACTTCGAACGATATACACGGGTAAGCACCGTTTCAGCTTGCGAAAGCTCCCCCCGTAGAACCAGCCACCTCGGGCTCTCGGGAATAAAGAATAAGACGATAAAAAAGAATATGGCTGGGATTCCAGAAATACCCAGCATACCGCGCCACACCTCTTCATGAAAAATCCAACGCAGCCAACCCTCTTGTAGATTTGCTCCGCCTTCTAAGGAAAAATTTAGGAGTACATAATTTACCAGATATGCCCCTAGAAACCCAATCGTTACTGCCAGCTGATATAAAGAAACTAATCGGCCCCGATATTGAGGTACCGAAAGCTCCGAAATATACATGGGTGAAATAATAGATACGACACCAATCCCTATTCCTCCGATTACGCGCGCATAGATTAATTGTTGAAAATTTGGAGCAAAGGCGCAGTAAAGTGCGGAGACAGCGAACAAAATGGCTGCAATAAAAAGCGCTTTACGGCGACCAAGCCGATCGCCCAAATATCCTCCACAAAGTACGCCAATGATGGACCCTACTAATGCACACCCAACATACCATCCTTGGGAAACGGTATCCAAACTAAATTGGGTCGAAACTTGGATAATGGTACCGGAGATTACCGCGGTATCATAGCCAAATAGAAAACCGCCAATTGCGGCCACTACCGATAAAAATGCGATGTAATTTAAATTAACTGATTGGTTCATATTTTTCGTTTTCTGAGATATGTAAATTGTTTTTTAGGTTTTTTAAATACGATGTAAAGGAGGAAGGGCCCTGGAGAATGTACCATGGTTTATACGCACTGATGCCCACATGTTGGATAATTGATTTCATAAATAAGTTTGACGTGTTGGTAATTAGTTCATTAGATAAACCGAGACTAATTTATAAATTATTTTTAAAATACATGGATTTATTTAAAATATTTTTTATTTAATAAAACTACATATGTAATAATAATATTATATACAGCTTTATGTTAAATAAAAATTAATTATCATTCCAATGATTTAGGAGTCGATAATGCGCCTTTCAAGTCAATACAGGGAGTTCTAGTTCGAGAAAACAAGCGGCGTTGGGATGAGATTTGTGGAATTAATAGCTACTTTTCGTAACTTGTATAAGTCGATGTTGTGTTTTATAATAATCGGCTTTGACCTATTCAAAATTTAAAAGAGACGTTAAGAAATGGAAACGCAGAACAATATACAAACCACGGATTCCATCGCAGTGAGTAAAGTGGTTCCGGATTTATTTTATAAAGTCGATATTGTGGTGATTGGCGCGGGTCAAGCAGGACTTTCTGCCGCGTACCATTTAAAGCGTCAGGGTATCGAACCTGGGAAAGGCTTTGTGGTGTTGGATGATGAATTCAGTGCAGGAGGTGCGTGGCAGCACCGATGGGATTCGTTGACATTGAGCACCGTGAACGGTATCAATGATCTCCCTGGATTAGCTTTTGCAGATGTCGTCAATACCAGCGACCACGAGTTACAAGCAAATACGGCTATTCCACAGTACTACGAGGCATACGAAAAGGAATTTGAACTTCCTGTCATTCGCCCTATCCGTGTACATGAGGTGACGGAGCGCAATGGTCGCTTTATCATTCGCACCAATGGCGTGCAATTCAATGCGCGAGGCATCATCAATGCAACCGGAACCTGGAAGACCCCTAATTGTCCACGTTATCCGGGATGGGAAAAATTCCAAGGTAGGCAACTACACACGGGGGAGTATAAAAATGCACAAGAATTTATTGGGAAACACGTCATTATCGTCGGTGGTGGTATTTCAGCCGTTCAATTATTGGGGGAAGTTTCAGCTGTAACCCAAACAACTTGGGTCGCCCGGAGACCGCCAGATTTCAGACCTTATAAATTCACGCCAGAGCTGGGACGCGATGCCGTTGCACTGGTGGAAGAACGAGTGCGGGAAGGCTTACCGGTCACTTCGGTCGTCTCCGTAACCGGGCTTCCAATCACCCCAGCTATACAAGAAATGTTGGATACGGGCACGTTAGATTGGAACCCCATGTTCGATGAGATTACAGAAACAGGCGTCCGTTGGGCCGATGGCCGAACCTTAGATGCCGATGTTATTTTTTGGAATACTGGTTTCCGTCACTCCTTGGATCACCTCGCCGCTCTGCATCTGCAAAATGATCAAGGTGGCATTGAAATGTCAGGAACTTTAGCGACTCAGGTCGTAAAAGATCCGCGCATACATCTCACGGGTTATGGTCCTTCCGCTTCCACCATTGGGGCAAACCGAGCGGGACGTGCCGCGGCTAAAGAATTGATTGCATACCTGCAGCTATAAACAAAAAGGCGCCAGTAATCCAAACCGACGCCTTCTATTACTTCCATGCGATGTGTATACCTTAGCCCTCGATAGCCGTCATTCCTGCATCGACCGCAAGTTCGGCACCATGAATGTAGGTCGCCTCCACCGAAGCTAAAAAAAGTACAGCATCGGCAATTTCTTCAGGCTCTCCCTGCCGCTTCAAAGGGATAGTCGGGATTATGTTATCAATAGCCACAGCTATCTGCTCTGCATTCAAACCTGTGTTATTGAAAATATTGGTACGGATATGTCCCGGGCTAATTCCATTGACACGAATACCACGCGGAGCTAATTCCGCTGCAAAGGTCTTGATAAAAGATTGTACAGCAGATTTTGCCGCAGAGTATACCGAAAAATTAGATGTGCCTCGCTGTGTGACAAAAGAGGTGTTTAAGACGATTGCCCCTCCTGCACTCATCAATGGTAAAACCTGCTGAACGGTAAAAAAAGTTCCCTTGACCAACATATTGAAAAGCTCGTCAAAATGTTGTTCATCCACGTCTTCGACCCCTCCAAATCGACCATACCCTGCATTCACAAAAAGCAGGTCGATGGCATCGGTATACTTTTCAACCTCCGATCGAAGCTGCATCACATCAGCCATCGTCCCGGCATTAGACACCAGACCATGGGCTTGAGGTCCTAACTTGGATACCGCAATATCCACCGTTTCCATACTTCGTCCTGTTATAATGACCTTCCCCCCTTCATTAATAAATTTTTGGGCGCTCGCAAACCCCATTCCATTCGTTCCCCCCGTAATGAGAGCAACTTTATTTTTAAATCGTTCCATATCCTTACTGTTTTAAGATGAACCAAAATTCAGTAGAAACAAGGGACTAAAAAATCTGAAACATGCGAAGTTTGAAAACGAAATTATATTTCGAATAAAACTCAGTTTCAAAATAAAATACTTATTTTAACATATTCACACCGCAAACAGGATTATAAATTCAAAAAATATGAGATACAAAGAAAGTATAAACATAAGCGGGGCTATCCTTTTTCCATTTATTAGTGCAGTGGTCCTTATAGATGTATTCCGTGCTATTGTTTCCGCTGGTTTTTCAGCAATCGAAATACCAACGTCCTTTTTTGAGTACTTCAGCTATGCATTTCTTTTACTCGTAATATTAAACACGATAAATTGGGCTTATATCTATACCAGATATAAACTTGGGGATCAAACCATTCTTTACAAAACAGACTACTTATACTTTGCTTTATTAATTGCTGTCTTAGTTGTAGGAACAGGGCTCGCAATCGAATCAGAGAGGAGCGACAATAATATTTTTATCATAGCAGTTGTTCTTTTTTCGTGCTTCCGTATTTATCAATACATTATCCTATTTCGGAATAAAAGAAAAACGAAAGGATAAAACTATTTACTCCCCCGCTTTATACTGTGGAATAAAATCTGTCTTAGTGTACACGTGGGCTCCATTCATTTCAATACCTGCGGCCAAGAAGTCATCTAAAATCAACTGATAAATCTCCGATTTTGCCAAGTCGATTTCACCAGATTGACTAATAAAGACATTGAGCTCGTATCGCACATAGAAATCGTCCAGCTTCTTTTGTAATACGAAAGGTGCTGGTGTGTCTCTTACGCGTGCCACGCGTGGTGGAATCGCGAGTAACATTTCATGGATACGATGCCATGATTCCTCATAACCAATTGTAATTTCCACTTGGAAGCATATCCCCTGATCGGAAAAAGTTGAATAGTTGATGGTATTCCCAGAAAGGACCGCCGAATTTGGAATAGTAATCTCCTCGTTTTTAATCGTTTGCAAACGCGTCACCAAGGGAGATTTCTCAATCACTACACCGGTTTTATCGCCAATCGTAATGCGATCCCCAATACGGAATGGACGCATGTAGG
This sequence comes from Sphingobacterium psychroaquaticum, assembly GCF_004421025.1. NCBI lineage: Bacteria > Pseudomonadati > Bacteroidota > Sphingobacteriia > Sphingobacteriales > Sphingobacteriaceae > Sphingobacterium > Sphingobacterium psychroaquaticum. Next base: position 2,922,272 of record NZ_CP038029.1, read on the forward strand.
TAATTACTAAGCCCGCAATAACATTGGATATCGCTGACGAAGATCCTAAAGAAAACAAGACCCCAATAAAGACCGATATACCCTTGAAGATATCCGAATTTGCTCCCGGGAGATACGGAAAAATAAGCACCAAAGTAAAGGCATGCAATAGAAAGCGAACAATCGTAAAAGTCGGCATCGCAAATTCTGGATGAAAACCATTAATCTCAAGCTTTCCTTTGTCTATTTCACTAAATATATACCGAACAAAACGTATACTGTAGCGCATTACGAATAGAATCACCACCACAGTAATCATGTCTGGAATGTAATGCCAGATTGCTAAAACTGCTTTTTTAAGAGGCTGTGTAAATAATCCTATTAAGTTATTCGCCCAGCTTTGTGTAAAAGGAAACACACTGAAAATAATCGGCAACATGATAAAGGCCATCAGGATAATCACCCCCCATCGCAGAACATTTATCACATTGATCAAGATTCGTGTTTTTTGCATCGAAGTAACCAACACATAATTCTTGATTTTGATATCCTTTATCCGTTCGGTTCGCTCCGCCAATATACGCTGTACACTATAACGTTTCAACCTGTTGATCAACAAGATTAAAAGATAAAACACAAATAGGATAAGAACAATGAGGCCACAACGAATCAATAACTTCGTAATGCTGTTATCTTCTCTTTCTTTCGTAATTGTTTCTTGAATACTTTTGAGATACTGGGCGGCAACCTCTTCCTTGGTCTTCTCTTCCAACAACGCATCCAATTCGGTGATCGAGGTAATAATTAGATCCTTATAAATAATATCGGCACTGATTTCATTATTCTCGATCGTAAAAGAATCGACATTAGCAAAGTCATCCTCATAAAGGTTTTGTATACGCGCCACTACATTTTGAGCGCGATCTCTCGCTAAGGACGAACCAAGCTTGTTATATATATAAAAAATCGTATCTCGGAAAGGTGCGACCGCATAACGTTGTGTATTCTTTTTAATCGAATCTACTCTGATCTTCAACTGCTGCTTCCGGATACTATTTTCTTCCTCCAACTCACTAAGCTGTTGTTTAAGGCCCTGTCCTTTCGCACTATTCTGGCTTTTAAGTATGGTTATTTCATGCTGAAGCTTCGCCCGTTCGAGTGAGTCATTAATCTGCTGCTGTCGAATCTCATTGAGCATCACACTAAGACCAAGTTCTTTAGAATCCGTCGAATCGACCTCCTGTGCTACAAGTGGTGTAATGGTTGGAAAACAAAATAAGACAACAAGAAAAAGAATGTATAATACGCGCATACTTCAGGTCGATAAAATATTAAAAAATGAGAAGGTGTATAAAATTTACGCTCGTTAAACACCTTCTCATTTACCTCGTATAACAAAGATAACAATGTTTTCTATTCCATTACTATGACCAGATCATTGGTATCGACCATAGATCCCCCAGAGAGTTCAATTCGTTTGACTGTTCCGCCAGAAACGGCACATACCGTAGACTCCATCTTCATCGCTTCAATAACAAAAAGGGGCGCATTTTCGGCAATGGTATCTCCTTCCTTCACATGTACTAAAGACAGAAGCCCGCGCAGCGGAGAACCAATATGTCGTGGATCAGCTGGATCACTCTTCACATTTGCCCTTCTTTCCACCGCTACACTGGCATCCTGAACCTCTATATTTCGGGTTTGTCCGTTCAGCTTAAAGAACACGGTACGCCTTCCGTCATCATCAGCCGGCCCTACAGCCGTGAGCTTCACCAGTAATGTTTTTCCTTGAGCAATTTCAACCGTTGTCTCCTCCCCAACCTCCATGCCATATAGAAAAATAGGTGTTGGAACGAGCGATACATCGCCATACTTACGTCGATTTTCCAGATAGTCTATGAAAACTTTTGGATAAAACTTGTAACTCAAATAATCTGTAAAAGACAATTGTTCACCATACTGATTTTTAAAGTCAATAAAATCCGTTTCGATAGCTAACGCTGGAAGATATTTATTCGGACGTTCGCTACTCGCGGACGCCCCTTTAAGCACGACTTGTTGCATCTTCGCCGGGAAGCCACCTTCGGGTTGACCAATATCGCCTTTAAAAAAGGAGATAACAGAATCTGGAAAAGACAAGGACTCACCTTTAGATAAAATATCATCGGCTACAAGGTTATTGGACACCATATATTGCGCCATATCTCCCACCACCTTGGAGCTTGGCGTTACCTTCACCACATCTCCAAACAAGAGATTAGCTTCGATGTAAGCCTTTTTAATTTCCGGAATCCGATCGCCCAACCCGAGCGCCGTTGCCTGTTGTTTCAGATTGGAATACTGTCCGCCTGGAATTTCATGTTGATAGACCTCAGCAGAACCGGCTACCATACCGGATTCGAACGGCGTGTAGTATTTACGAACGCTCTCCCAGTAGTTGCTATACGCTTGCAGACTATCCGCATCATATGGCTGATCCCGTTCTTGGAAACGCATCATTTCGACCACCGCATTGAAATTAGGTTGTGACGTTAATCCCGACAGGGAGCCCAATGCACAATCCACCACATCGACACCCGCTTCAATCGCTTTCAGATACGTCGCCGCTTGAACCGAAGACGTATCGTGCGTATGCAAGTGAATCGGAATCGCAACCGTATCGCGGAGGGCTGTTACCAGCTCCTGTGCGGCATAAGGTTTGAGTAAGCCCGACATATCTTTGATCGCCAACATATGAGCCCCTGCATTTTCGAGGTCCTTTGCCAGGCGCAGGTAATAATCCAAGTTGTATTTACTTCGCTTCGGATCCAATATATCACCGGTATAACACAGCGCTCCCTCCGCAATTCCGCCAGTTCGTTTACGAACCATTTCGATGCATGGCGCTATATTTTCCATCCAATTCAATGAATCGAAGATTCGGAATATATCGACTCCTGTTTCCCAACTTTTCTCCACAAAAGATTCAATCAAATTATCGGGATATGCCGAGTAACCAACGCCATTACAGCCACGGATAAGCATCTGCAGTAAAATATTTGGTATTGCTTCACGCAATTTAGCCAGTCGCTGCCAAGGGTCTTCCAGTTGAAAACGCAGCGCCACATCAAAGGTCGCTCCCCCCCATACTTCCATACTAAATGTTTGCGGATGTGCTTTCGCAAATCCTTCGGCAACCTTCAGCATATCGTATGTACGCACCCTGGTTGCCAAAAGCGACTGATGCGCATCGCGGAATGTCGTGTCTGTATATTGAATCGCCTTCTCTTCCTTCAACCAAGTACACAAGCCTTCAGCGCCTAATTCGTTCAATCTATTTTTTGAGCCATAGGGGTAGCTTCTTACCGCATCAAAATGAGGCACCACCGGAATTTCCAAATCAAGCGGTCGCTTCCCTTTCACATCGGGGTTGCCATTTACGGCGGTATCGCCCAGAAAGTAAAGTAATCTCGTTCCCCGATCCAATCGTTTTGATGGTTTGAATAATTGCGGATTGTTGGCTAAAAAGCCGACATCAACCTGACCGGATAAAAATGCCGGATGCGTGATCAGATTCTCTAGGAAGCCGATATTACTCTTTACACCACGGATACGGAATTCACGCAATGCCCGATCCATCCGAAAAGCTGCTTCTTCCAATGTTTTTCCGTGCGTACTCACCTTCACCAACATGGAGTCAAAGAAAGGGCTCACTTTCATCCCAGCATACGCGCTCCCTTCATCCAGGCGTACTCCAAATCCAGCTGCCGTTCGGTATGTTACGATCGTACCATAATCCGGCCTGAAATCGTCTGCAGGGTCTTCGGTGGTTATACGACATTGAATCGCGTATCCATTTGTTTTGATCGCTTCCTGTTTACCTAGCGCCAGCGCACTATCCGAGAGTTTATAGCCCGATGCGATATACAATTGGGTGCGGATAAGATCCACCCCGGTAATCATTTCGGTGATCGTATGCTCCACCTGAATACGTGGGTTAACTTCGATAAAATAAATCTGTTCGTTGATGTCCACAAGAAACTCAACCGTGCCTACATTATCATACTTGGCGAGATGCGTAATACTTGTCGCATATTGATAGAGCTTATCCTTGGTCGCTTGCTGCAAATTACTCGCAGGCGCGACCTCCACCACTTTTTGAAACCGCCTTTGTACGGAACAGTCCCGCTCATACAGGTGCACGACATTTCCATGCTTATCAGCGACAATCTGCACCTCGATATGTCGCGGATTTTCGATGTATTTTTCTAAGAAAACGGTACCATCTCCAAACGCATTGAGCGCTTCTTGTCTCGCACTATCAAAAGCGATTTCCAGATCGTCCCTGCTTCGGATTACACGCATCCCGCGGCCGCCCCCGCCGGCCGAAGCTTTCAGAATAACAGGATAACCAATTCGCTCCGCTTCTGCGCGCGTAATTTCAATAGCTGTTAATGGTTGATGACTACTTTCAATGATGGGTACACCTGCTGCAACCGCAACTTCCTTGGACCGAACTTTATCGCCTAATCGCTCCATCACCTCCGGTGAAGGGCCAATAAAGAGGATTCCTTCTTCAGCGCATCGACGCGCAAACTGACTATTTTCGGAAAGGAAGCCATAACCTGGGTGAATCGCGTCAGCGCCGCATTTCTTTGCTGTCCGCAAAATGGTCTCCATATCGAGGTATGGCTTTAAAGGATCACCATCGCTGCCTACTTGGTAGGCCTCATCGGCTTTGTATCGATGCAAGGAGTATCGATCTTCAAATGTAAAAATAGCAACCGTAGCAACCCCGAGCTCGTTGCAGGCTCTGCTAATGCGGATAGCGATCTCGCCTCTGTTGGCAATAAGTACTTTCTTGATGTTCATACTAGTTTATAAGTTTAAAATGGTGTTTTATGCCTGCCTAAAACGAACATCTATTTAGACAGACAATTTATCGCTGATCAAAAAAAAAGCAATAAATCTTTTATAAAATCGAGTATAAACAAAACAATACCCAACCATAAAACATAAATTTAGTATATTATTTTCAAAAAGAGTTATTTTAAAGAAAAACATGGAGGAAGTGCTTCTTTTTTCAATGGTTCCCCAACATAAACTGTATGTAGCTGATTTTAAACCTCTCCCATCATCTTCATAAAAAAGTCATCATGGTAGGAACTGCCGATTGCAATTTCATATTTTTTAATAAATACGTCCCGATGATCAAAGGAGTCTACTTTCTCTTTATTCACAATAAAAGAACGATTAACCCGAATAAAAGCGGTTTTGGGTAGGCTATCATACATACACTTTATGGTCATGCGCGTAATAATCTGTCGGTCGTCCAACTGCAGGATTATATAGTCCTTCAGCGCCTCTATAAAAAGAATATCTGCCAGCTTAATTTTAAAAAACCGTCGATCGGACTTTACAAAAATGTGGTTCTCTGCTATTTTCTCTATATTTTTATTCTCCTCACCCAATAAAAGCGCATGGTACGCAATCGCTTTTTCTACCGCTTTACGGAATCGAGCGGCATCAATTGGTTTAACCAAATAGTCCAAAGCATCTAGTTCATAGCTGTCTACTGCATATTCCGAATAGGCTGTTGTAAAGATAACCAGGGTGGTATCCGGAATCGTCCGAGCAAATTCAAGCCCATTCATTCCTGGCATATTGATATCCAGAAAGATTAGATCAACCTTTGTGTCTTTCAAAAAAAGACTTGCTGATTCCGTGTTATTAAAACTATCTAACAACTCCAATGGCGCGATCTCATCGACCAATCTTTTTATCCCCTTACGTGCTATAGGTTCGTCATCAACTATGATACACTGCATAATTTCAATTTTACGGTATAATTTTGCGCTGTTTCTATTTTCTCCAGCGTGTATGTATTCGCATATAGTAAATTCAACCTACGGACTATGTTCACCAACCCTATCCCTCCGACTTTCTGCGGAACGGGGCGCTGAGGCTTTGAATTCTCACAGGTAAAAACGAGCGTCTCATTTTCTACCTTAAAGTTCAACTTAACATAGGAAGCCCCATTACTATCGAGGTTATGTTTAACTGCGTTTTCAACAAATGGAATAAACAATAAAGGTGCAACGACAATATGGTCTAATGCGCCGTCCATCTCGACTGTAAATTCAAAGTGGTCTCTTCTTACTTTCTCGAGCTCGAGGTAATCAATCAGCAAACGGATATCATCAGTTAAACGAACTTTATCTTTAAAACCATCTGTCAACTGAAACCGCAATAAGTCATCTAATTTAGTCAAAATATGTCGTGCCATCTCCGGCTCATCCTCCACCAAAATATTGGCGTTATTGATGGTATTGAAAAGAAAGTGTGGGTTAATCTGACTCTTCAAAAACTTGAGCTCCGATTCACTTGCTACTTTTTGCAATTCTTGCTTTTTTATACGGCTGTACATGATCGGCTTAAATAGCAAGACAGCCGACATCCCTCCCATAAACAACAGAATGGCCAAAAAAGAAGAGGATAAACTCAGAAAGATTGCCAACGCGCTCGGTTCTTGTCGGGTGACCGCAATATCATAAAATTGATCCTGTAAAACCATCAAGATTAATAGCGCAAAAAAGGTGAATAACACGACCGACAAAACATAGGGCACTATTTTATCTTTTGCCAAAAAATAAGGAAACAAGACGTACACGTTAACAAACACGAGCATATTCATAAAGAGGTAATAGGTAAGCCAACCCCAGAAACGGTTAACGGATAGATTTAGCGTGTCCGGTGTATCGAAAAACACCCCTATAGTAATCAGCAGTATAATGCCTTGTAAAAAAAGGTGTCTATGGATACGATAGGCATCCGATGTCAAGAAAGGAATCCCTTTATTATGTTCAACCTTCACATCCATCATACCACCTCTAATTTAAGTTCTATGCTTCCTCCATAAACTGTCAAGGCATATAAATCTGGATAGAGCGTATCGAGCTTTTCCATTACATCTTGTCTATTTTCATCCGCCAAGGTAATACGATCGGTAAATTTACACTGAAACACGATATTCTTATTTACGGCTTCGATAACCACATCCAGCTGCTTTACTTCCGCCTGTACCAAAATAGATTGCAACAAGACAATCACGAGTAAAGGAGAAATGATTGCCTTATTTGTATTTCCTTTTACTTCCAAGTGGTAGTCAAAAGGATCATCAGTAATCAATTTTTTCAACTCTAAGAATTGTTTAATAAACGTGATCTCGGAATGGAGAAATACCTTTTCCCGGTCACACTCATACAACTGGTAGCGTAATAGCTGCCCCAGTTGCATGAGTATTTGGGAGGATTTATGTGCATCGGAATTCGCTAGATAAGCGGCTTTCTGTAATGCTTTAGATAGAATAACCGGTGACACCTGCCCTTTTAGCTTGTTTACTTCTGATTCCAGGTACTTATATTCCAACGCCATGATATGCGCATTCATGGTATTCCATTTACGGAATAAGGTGACGGCACACATACTCCAAAAGCAAATAATGGTAATAGCCGAGGCAGATAAACTATCAACCAAGATAAGAGGATTGGTGTATGAGATTATGCGATGGCTTAATCCCAAAAATGTCCGTATGCTATATTCCATCGATATCCCTACACACAACAGCAGAAATACAAAAATCACAGAAGATAGGACGTAAGTTACATACCGCTCACGAAGCAAAAACTTTGGTATTAAAACGAAGTAATTAACGTATGTGGTTAGTAAATAAGTAGCGAATGATAGCAAACCAATCAGATATATTTTACCGCCCAAATGAGCAAGGGATTCCTGATACCCAATGAATACTTGATTGAACGTGATGATCCCCAACGTAACGATAAAGAACAAATGTCGGCCTATTCGATATTCGGGATCGACAATCAAACGATAGAATTTACTTTGATGCATAATTTCCGCAGAATTGCACTAAAATTACATTAAAAATCGATCCTATATAATATATTGAACAATGAAGTGGCCTGTTTTTTTGCTTCGATCCTATTATTTTTCACATTGTACGCATGTTCATAATACTCTTTGGTGCGACTCGCGTTTAACCATTTCACAGCAAATTCATGCGATCGGTTTGTTCTGTTCATCCGATAGCTTATCGCGTAATTAGCAAGCAACATCGGTGCGAACTGCCGAGCATAAGCATTCGTTTCGTCGTATTGGATTTCTTTGTCCACATGATGGAGTGAAGCCGATTCATCAACGGGTGTATATCGATTACCACCTTGATAGGTTAGCTTTAAATTGACACTCAGCAGATTTCTCTTTTGAACACCCAACATCCATTCTTTACCGACTAATCCATTCACAACAAAACGCCTGTTATATTTGGTATTGAACCACACACCATTCCCTCCCCTATATTTGGAGTCGAACACGGAGGCCGTCAGCATATAATAATATCCTTTGGTGAGGTATTTCTCCAACGTTACATCTAATCCATAATTCCGTCCTTTTCCTTCATTCACCAAGGCATCTTCGACATAGAACAAACTGCGGTTAAGTACCGAGTAAGAGCTATCTGCTATAACCGGTAGATCGAATAGATGCTGAAAGTACGGTTCAACTTTAAGGTTCATATTGTCCGCTATTTTATACTGATAGGACAAGGTTAAGTGATGTGTTTTTGTGAAATCAAGGTCCTTGTTCAGCTGCTCTCCCGTATGTTTATCCTGGACATAGTACACATCCATCTTTTCCATTCGGCTGTGTAAACCGTAAGCCAGTGCCAACGTGTTTTTTGGCGATGATTGCCATCTCACCGAAACGCGGGGTTCTACTGTCCATTGACCATTTAAGCTAAGAACCTGACTGTTTACGCCTAAAGTAGCGGACACGCTATTGCTTAACGTAAACAAGGAACTACTGTATGCAGAGATCAGATTGGTATTGCCTTTTCCTTTCGAAATGGTTTCTAGATTTTCACCTATAAAAGGCGATAGTCCTAAGTTCATTGTGTAGTCCATATGTGTCAGCGTGACTCCACTTTTATTGGTGTGCGTTGCGCTGTACTTTTTATCGAATGCCGTTGTCAAGATCAGGTTGAGGTATCGATTATCCAAATCGAGGTACGGCGTCGTCGTATTGGCGTCTTTGTAGTAATTTTCCTGTGCTTTATTCTTCGTGTAAACAGAAGCCATCGTGCTTTGTAGAACCCCACCATTCTTAAAATTATACCGATGACTAATGCCGGCGGTTCCTGAAGTTTGTTTCATTTCCGAAAATTTACTATCATCGATATACTTCCATTTTTCCGGATCTTCTTCTTGGGTTAAAAACTTATCAACCAACCCTGTTCCCCAAATAGAAAATGTATTTCCTTTTTTACTCGGGAAGTTCAGTTTGAAATTCAAGTCCTGATAATCCAGCAGTTGATCTTTGGTCTGGCCAGCACTCATTTTATTCATCAATCCGGTGGTCGAATAGCGATAATTAAAAAGATAAGAAGCATCACAATTCTTACGGAGTGGGCCTTCGGAAGCGAAGTCTAACCCCAATAGCCCCATTTGAAAGGTATGTTCGAAATGGCGATTATTTCCATTGCGCATCTTCATATCAAACACACCGGATACGGCATTACTATATTCGGCAGGAAAAGCGCCGGTATAGAAGTCGGATTTACCTAAAACATTGGCACTTAAAGCGGATAAAACACCTCCACCTAAGGTGGCTATATCGGCAAAGTGATTTGGATTGGGTATTTCCACGCCTTCCAATCGCCACTGGAGCAGGCTGGGTGCATTGCCATGAACCGACAAACCGTTGTTTCCGACGCTCGGGGATATACCGGCAAAGGAGCTCAACAAACGGGCCGGATCATCCATCCCTCCCGCGTACCGACTTGCTTCCTCCACGCGTAAGGATCGTCCGCCCGTTAACGCCATTTTATTAGAGACTTGTTCTTTGCTGCTAACGGAAACGACAGTCACATCTTTTATCGCCAATTCACTGGGATCCATGGTTACTTCTAGAAATACCTCCTTCGTAGAGCTTAATAAAATTTCTTGAACAATTGTGGGTTTATAACCGACGGATGAGACCTGAATACTGTACCGACCGACCGGTATATTTTGTAGTATAAAATGTCCCTGAAGATCTGTTTGTCCGCCGATACTGGGATGCTCCACCACCTTCAAAGACACAAATGATATAGGTTCTGCCGATACGCGATCTGTTACAACACCTCTAATGTTCTGCGTTACCTGTGCCTGACTGTAGGCTAACGGCGCCCCCCATAGCAGGAGCAGAATTATCGACATTCGGTTCTTGCATGCACGCATAAGGTTATATAGTGCGTGGAATAGATGTCGGACTCCTTTCTTTTTGGATAACTGCTCACTGAGGACCTTCTCTAGCGCGTCCAACACTTTCTCGCAATCGGAAATAGATACTTCTGATAGGGCTGCTATCTTTTCGACCGTTTCTTGATTCTTCATTTCGTTTTTATCTAATTGATAAGACAAAACTAGAGCGTGACGAAACATGCCACAGAAAGATGAGACAGAATATCCCCTTTCTGCGACAGAAACTGCTTTTTAGTCTAACTATACCTGTAGAATATCGTCGTTTCGGACGGGGCTGACTGCTACAAGAAGATTATGTTTACTCCTTCTTTTCCAATCTTCTGTCTGGTATGATCCATATCATGGCTACGATATAATAGAACACCAACGCTAAATACGGGTAGTAAAAGGAGCTTATTATACCGATCAAATACAGGATAATGGAGGCTTTCTCTTTGATGCTGTTACCTATCGCTAATGAGAATTCAGACCCTTTTCCTTCTTGTTTTTTTATACGGTAAGACAAGTTTGCATAGGCGATTGCGACCATGATGAGTAAGATTCCATAAAACAGGGTTGTTCGTTCAACGAAATGGTGCTCCCCCATCCAAGCGGTTCCAAAAGGGATCAACGATAAACAGAATAGAAAAAAGAGGTTACTCCATAGTATGCCACCATTGACTTTATGTAGGTAATGCAGCATGTGATGGTGGTTGTTCCAGTAGAGTCCGACATACAAAAAACTGAGGACATAACTGATAAATTTAGGGTGAAGACTGTAAAGAGCTTTCCAATCGGTAGACTCTGGCACCTTCAGTTCGAGGACCATGATGGTGATGATTACTGCGATCACGCCATCACTAAAAGCTTCCATTCTAGCGGTATTCATATGCATTAGTTTAATTGACAGTTGTTCAATATGTAATTATTTGCAACAGTGGGTATTTCCTAGAATGAAAAGCAGTGCTGTTGACAGGAATAAAAATAGAACTATTTTCGGGTAAAGAATAGCCTGTTTGATTTTTTTCTCTTACACGCATAAGTTACTACGAATAAGTAGGTTAAAATAAATATTCCCCTATATGTGAATTATGTTATTTTTAATTATTTTAGAGCAAGATTAACCAAATGAAAAGAAACTTACTAATTACCTTGTTATTGCTGTCAACTCTTGCTTGTTATGCGCAGCGACTAATACATGACCCCAGTATCCCGATACAGAAGTTCCGCATTATCATTGAACAATTACGTGGAGGGACCGTCTCTGAGAACCTAACAGATTTAACGTATATTCCATTAGGTGGAACCAAAAACGATGTTATAGACTATATCGCTAGTTCTGTTTTTACCAAAGAACGAATCGCTATTGTGAATAATGAAAATGGTCATTTGTTTCTCTATGATGAAAAAGGAAACCTCATAAAAAGAATATCAAAAATAGATGGTTATAAACCAAAAGATAAAAGAGTTTTCTACGGTGTGCAAAGAGAAGGTAATAAGCTGATTCTTTTCGGTGAACTGCTGAAGGCGACACTTGACTTTGACGGAAATATTTTGGAAAAAGATATCGATTACAAATATAAGACGGAACGGCCGATCGTAACATTGGGAGAAACGACCTATACCTATGGTCGGACCGAAGTTAAAAAAGATTCCTTCCCAGAATTTGCACTAAAGATGAACGATCAGATTTTAGTACGCTATGATACACGGGATACGGTTAGCAATATCTTTTCTCAAGGAACACCACTGGTTAAGATTTCGGACACAAAAGCCTTTGCCATTTTTCCAACGACCTATAATTTTTTCGAATTGTCGCCCGATGGAATATCAAAAATCCATCAGTTTCTATTTCCACTAAAGAATACGATAGATACGTCAAATTTCCAAGTGTACAAAAGTGGGCAAAAGCTTTTCGAGTATTTAAATAAGAATCAAGAAAAAGTTTACGGCGTAGGGCAACCTCTTCTTTACAAAAACTACCTTATCCTGCAAATTGGAAGCCTGAAGTTAGCAGCTTGGGTTGCCTACGATATAAATCGTGGAGAAATTATAAGTTTAAATAAAATTCTGCCCGATGTGTCAAATGATTTCTTGGAATTCCTGGATAGAAACACGCTGACAACAGACGGTGAATATCTATATAGCATCATCTATCCTAATGCTATTCCGCGAGCCAAGGATAAATCCAGAAATGAAGGACACAGCATGCGGAATGAGTATGCTAAATTAGAAAAATCCTTAAACCCCATCCTTGTACGCTTCAAGCTCAATTAATTGATGAATATAAAATCTATTTTTCTCGTCCTAATCTCTTTAGGGTTGTGCTTACATGCAATTTCACAGACCAAGATTACAGGTACACTCATCGATTCGACATACAACCGTGTACTGGAGTCCGCAACCGTATCGGTATATGAACAAGGAAAGAAGGCGGTTGATAAAGTTACACTAACCGATCGCTATGGCAAGTTTGAAATCCTAGGTTCCGCCTCCGGAAAGCCCCTGATTTTGGAACTGTCGCTCCTGGGCTACGATAAGCTACGCATTGATTTTCAACTAACGGCTAACGAGAAGAAAGATTTCGGGAAGTTCAATATGAAGCAGTCTGTCAACGAAATTGAAGCCATTGAGATGGTACCACCGGTACGTATGAATGGAGATACTATAGAGTTTAATGCAGATGCCTTTGAACTAGACTCCAACGCTGTGGTGGAGGATCTACTAAATAAGCTTCCCGGTATTGTTGTCTGGGGTGATGGAGCGGTAACCTATAACGGTCGGCCAGTGCCCACGATATTGGTGAATGGGAAACCATTCTTCGGTGCAGATATGGCCATCGCCTTACAGAATATAGATAAGAAAGCAGTGAATAAACTTCAGGTATACGATAAGAGAAGCCGGGAAGATAAAGAGAACGATCCTGAAGGCAAAAAACTGGAAATGAATGTCGTGCTAAAAGAGGGAAAAGAAAATATGATTTTCGGAAATATTGGTGGAGGGTACGGTACGGATGAGCGTTATCAATCCTCCATGAATATAAATAAGTCACACAAGAAAGCACAAACCACCGTTGCTTATTCCGGCAGCAACATTAATAAAGATCTCGCTAATATCGATCAGCTCCTAAAGAATACGACGTTTAAAGGAATTGGTATTAATGCGGACTTTGCTCCAGACTTTTTACGGCAAGGTATTTTAGAACAACATGTTGTTGGGGGTCGGTATCAATATGATTTTAAAGGTTCCGCAACACCCAATAACCAACATATTGCTACCGGAAATATTACGGCGCGCTGGAATAGAAATAACAATGAAAATGAATCGAGTACGATCTTGCTAAACCCAGAAAGTGCAGATCGCAATTCGCGGTCTTACTCTTCCACGAGTGAGCAGGACTGGCGTGTCCAAAATGGAAGTTTCAACTATCAGCATACAGATTTCACCTATAATCAAGGAAAGCGGAATAGTATGTATTCAGGAAACGTATGGATGGAAAATTCAAAAAACGATAACCGCAATAGTAGTCTGACAACATATAATTACCTCAATAACCAATCTTCTAATAATCTTAACAATACGGATGAAACCTGGCGAAAGGGATTAAACTTCAATGGTAGCATCCAACTGGAGGCCAAACCAAACTATATGATCAATGGCAAGAGCCAACTCTCTTTTATGGATCATATGCGTGTTCATCTTCAAGTCGATGGTAATTTCAATAATGAGCGTGCCGATTCTTATAAGTTAGGCGATTATGTAAACTTTACCGATTCGTCCCTGGACAAAAAGTCGGAAAGGAGATATAATAATGAACAGTCAAACCAGTATTTTAACGGCAATCTTTTGATTCGACATAAAACGTTTGGAATAAGAAATCGGATTAATTTCAATACCAGGGAAGAAAACAGTTTGGTCAATGATTTAGTAGGTACTACCCTGTTGCAAAACAACAGTCTCTCCCATGATTCGAGATTTAGACAGACACAATATGAGCCTAGCTTAGAGTTTTACAAAACGTTAAAAAATAAATATTTAAACGGCCGCTACTATTATAATCTGAATCTTGAAACATCCATCGGTACACGCTTCTTCCGCAACAAAAATATCTCTACACTGGATTACCGTAACTTAGCGCAACGATTTAACAGTGTTTTAGGTTCGCTGGCTCTTAACTATAGCTATAGTAAAATGGGCAAATTTTATTCTTCACATAATCTGCGATACAACTACAATGAAGAATATGCCAACCTACAGCAATTGCGTCCTATTTATGATGACATCAATCCTGGTTACCGGTTCTATGGCGCTATTAACCCAATTAAGGCAACAGGTGTTCATTACATCAGTTATAATGGATACTACAACCAAGAGCGTCAGCATGCTTTATCTTTAAATTATAATATTGGTTATCGCCTTTATAAAAATGGATTAACGGACAGTTTGGTATACGCGGAGAATGAACAACAAAATTATACCGTTCAGGTTCCTAACGACATGTATGTCCTCACTTTCACGACCTATCTATCGAAGCCTTTCTTTATAAAAAAAGGTCAGACGCTTACGCTTAATATGTCAGTTAATGGCAATTGGGGCAACAAGTATCAGTTTGTGGATGGACATATGCAAGAGATGATAAATCGTCGTATTGGCAGTAATATGAGCACCTACTATACCATTCTGAATAAATTTCAGGTAGGCTGGAAAAATGACCTGAACTTTTATAAGCGTCATGATAAATTGGCTACCGATGCCAAAAACGACTATTCCTCCTCTACATGGAATTCGGGGCTAGCTATGGCCTACCAGGTAACTAAACGTTGGACCGTAAATACCAGCGTGGACAATCGATCTAATTTTTCTAAATTTCAGGATAATCATGCTGTTATTTGGAATGCCAATACGACTTATAGAATGCTTAAAGGCAATAATCTGGAGTTGAAGTTCGAAGCGTTAGATTTATTACGTCAAAATAAAGGATTCTACTTTAATGATGGGGTAACAGAGTTTACTACGGGGTATCGAAACATCTTGACACAGTACTACATGATTAGCTTGAGCTATATGCCGCGTAAATTTGGGAAATAAGTATAAATTATAGTAAAGAAAAATTTATCATATAAACATACTTAATATGAGACAAAAAGATTTACATATAATCTTTGGATTGCACAGCAAGAATCTATTAATGCAAAGTGAACAAATTGACCCTGAGCGATCCGAGATATTAGTATTGCATGACTCCCTTTCCTTAGGTCCATTATACGATCTCTATGATAAAAAATCTAGCGAATATAGAAACCTATGGTGGGATAAAATAGGAGCAACAAAACTGAAAGAGGATGAGGTTAATTACATACTTGATGAAACAAATAACGTAAAAAATGCAATTGATAAAAGTGACAATTATGATAATATCTACTTATGGCTTGGCCATAATACTGATGAAATAATTCTTACTGCCAGAATACTTCACTACCTTAAGGAAGTAGCTATTCCAGTCTTCAAGTTAAATCTTACTAAGACAATTTTCACAAATGACAAGGGCATGGAAACCGAATTTCATTCTATTCAAATGATGAAGGCAGAGCATGTTCAAGGAGTATCAAAATACTTTGAAGAGCTAAACATCAATGATAAAACTTATTACGCTTCACTTTGGGAACAAATTGGTAAGGAACAATCATTTGTCCGTATTTTTGGCAAATCAATGAACTATGTATCTGGAGATGAAACCTTTTTGGATCAATTTTTAATAAACAATTGCAAGGAAACAGTACAAACATCTTCATATGTTGTGGCTTACACCCTTTTTGAGCTTTGGAATCATTATGGTTTTGGCTGTGGTATAGGTGATCTTTTTCTCTATTATAGATTGAGACAATTAGGAAAAATGGGTAAAATTGAAATTCAATACGCACAGGAAGGTACCGACAGAAGAGAAACAATATTTGATGTAAAATACAGGTAGACCTACCCCTTTGAAGAAAGAGAACTAATTTGATGGTTTCCGTTTTAGTCTTTCTGTATGGAATAAATGGAGATGTAAACCTTGTCATAAAAGTCATTTACTTTTCCGTTGAAAAGCAAAATATACAATAACCGCGCTAATAGACATTAAAATAGATGCCAGAAAAAAGGGGGCTCCTGAAAATTCAAAGGGCGCTTTATCGTGCGTAAAATAATAGAATATGTTTGTCATAACCGGAGGACCAATAATAGAGGTAGCACTCACTATACTTGCTAAGGCTCCCTGAAGTTCCCCTTGTTTATTTGAAGGAATATTTTTACTGATTATGGATTGCAGTGCCGGTCCGCAGATTCCGCCTAAAGAATACGGGATCAGGAAAACAAACATCATCCAACCTTGATTAGTGAATGCAAATAGCATTAATCCCAGGGCATAGAATAACAAGCCGAAATATACACTTTTCTGTTCTCCCAATTTTGGGGTTGTCCATCGTATTAGAACTCCCTGCACTAATCCAATCAATAATCCAAGTAGACCAAGTGATAAACCTACGGTTCGTTCTGTCCAATTAAATTTATACATGGTAAAGAAATGCCAGTTGCTCTGCACAGCATGAAGAGCGACATAGACCAAAATTAAAGCAACAACAAGGTTTGATATCTTTGATTGTTTTCTCAGAAAGATAAATGTTCCGATAGGGTTTGCACGTTTCCAATTGAATGCCCGACGTTTGTCTTTTGCCAAACTTTCTGGTAGTATAAATAGTCCGTAAAGAAAATTCACCATACATAATACAGCAGCAACGTAGAAAGGAACCCGGGCTCCATATTGTCCTAGCAAACCACCCATTACCGGACCAATAATAAAGCCCAATCCAAAAGCAGCACCAATTAAGCCGAAATTTTTAGTTCTATCTTCGTCCGTGGATATGTCAGCTATATATGCACTGGCTGTTGAAATACTTGCTCCAGTAAGCCCTGCAATGACTCTTCCGAAAAACAACCAACCGATAGAAGGTGCAAGTGCTAATAGTATATAGTCAATAGCAAATCCAAAAAGAGAGATTAAAATAATAGGCCGTCGTCCATATTTATCGCTTAGATTACCTATTATAGGTGCACATATAAACTGCGTAATTGCATAAGCGAAACCGAGCCAACCTCCATATTTTGCCGCTTCACTAAGGTCACTATGAATAAGTTCTCCAATGAGCTTAGGAACGACAGGAAGTATAATTCCCCAACCTGTTATATCGATCAACAACGTGATAAATATAAATCCAATAGCTGCCTTTTTACCTGTTTTTTTCATGCTGTAAAATTAAACAGCGATAAAAACAAGGGGTTGACAATTTGATGGTGTTTACGTACAATTTGAAAGCTGCTAATCCGCAGCAATCTGTAAATACTTAAGATACATAAACGTATTACATTATTATTCGTTTCTATACGTTTTTGGCGACACTCCTGCTATTCTTCTAAAATATCTGCTAAAGACACTTGTTTCTTCAAAATGAAGCGCATTACTAATTTCCTTAATCGAAAAATTAGAAGATTTCAATAATGTTTTAGCATGCAGAATGGTGATATGATCAATCCACTGTAATGCAGATTTTCCAGTTTTCTGTTTTAGGAAAGTAGAAAGATATTGTGGTGTTAAATGTAGCTTTTCAGCATAAAATGCAACACTTCTTTGTTGGTTAGCATGCTTTGAAATTAGCAGATAGAAATCGTCTATGATTTCATGTGTACGGTTTTTCACGAAGCTTTTGCTATTCGGTAAATTAGAATATACTTCAGAAATCATACTAATTAAAACCATAACAAGATGCTTTAGCATTTGGGTCTTATTAGGACTTGGTTTTTTATGATAGAAATTTTGTATAAGGGTTAATAGTTCATTCTGGAGCTTGATGTCTTCGAGTTGAAGTCTGATAATGGGCTGCCATCTAATTTGATTATTCATTACAAACTCACGTAGAATGGGAAATTCTGTAATAAAATCTAACGAAAGACCAATAGTTACTATTTCGGCATCTTCACTCAATGACTTTGTATCAATCATTAATTGTGGTTGTAAAATAGCGATATCACCGGCATTTATTTCATACTCTAAAAAGTGGATTTGGGATTTCATGGATCCTTTTACCATGAAGCCTAGTAATAAACCTTCAAATAGGCGACTATGCGTTGTATATTTCTTCTTGGGGTCATTTTGTTGACTCAGAACAATTATCCCTTCCGTCTTTTTCGAAGGATCAAGATTATACAATTCATAGACGTTATCTAAAGTTATAAATAGAGCCATGTACAAATATCAAAAAATAATATTTTATAACTCACTTTAAAATTTTTGAACCTGAGCCTTCACGAATCGAACCCTTGGGTTCTCATCCCATGGGATTAAAACAAAAAAAGCAACTCTTGTCAAGTTGCTTTTTTGTGATCCCGCTGGGAGTGGCTCAGCCCCACAGCCCCCAACACAAACCCTGAGCCTTCACGAATCGAACCCTTGGGTTCTCATCCCACGGGATTAAAACAAAAAAAAAGCAACTCTTGTGAAGTTGCTTTTTTGTGATCCCGCTGGGATTCGAACCCAGGACCCATACATTAAAAGTGTATTGCTCTACCAGCTGAGCTACGGAATCTTTACTCTTTCTTTTTTCGAAGTATCCTTCGTTGTTTGGAGTGATGCAAAGGTAGGTAAATCCTTTTAAAATGCAAACCCTAGCGTACTTTTTTTTGAAGTTTATTGCGAATAACCTCTGTTATAGGGAATTATTTTTCGATTGATTAACGACATAATATGTGTCCCTCCCAATATTAGACGTCGAGAGGGACACATTTGTTTTAAAAATGATACTTTTTAAGGTATATGTACGTAAAAGCACCACACATTAGTAGCCTGTGTTTTGTTTTAATTTCGGATTTTTATTGATTTCATCATTTGGAATAGGAAACAAGGTGCGACTTTGTGCGTTCGCATGTGGTGCATGATTGAACCAAGACTTCGTCTGAAAGACACCAAAACGAATAATATCTTGGCGTCGATGTGCCTCCGCCGTAAATTCCCAGCCAAGTTCATCCAAGAAGCGTCCATACTTAATATCCTGTCCCCCATTTGTGCCCGCAACACTACCATCTTTGTTCTGTAATCCATAATTGTATTTACTTCCCGCAAGAAGGTCCGCGCCCGAAACCGTAGCTTTTGTCGGATTCGCCCTGAAGGCACGTTCACGCACTTGGCTCACTAAAACTGCGGCATCACCTTCACGCCCTGTACGAAGCAAGGCTTCCGCTTTCATCAATAGCACATCGGCATACCTAAACATCGGATAATCGTTATCCAAATTGTTAGTCGCTCCTTTCTTTATCTCATACTTACCAATACGATACCCCGCATTAGAAGCAGCGATGGTGCCGTCTCCACCAATCCCTGGAACAGCTTTTTCGTACGTTATCACAAGTTCCCCTGTTGTGGCATGGTACTGTGGTCCCTGAATCCAACTGTCGTAGAGTCTTTGGTCTTCCTTGTCGTAGCTATCGATAAACTGTGGTACAGCGCAATTACCGCCCCAAGGACCAGCAGCCATATTATACACCAATCGACTAAGTGGATCTAGGGTCTTCATATGTATTTGGCTCCCCTGTCCATACACTTCGTCGTAGGGAACAGAAAAGATGATCTCAGGTGAATTTTGATTCGTTGGAGAAAAGACACTCTTGTATTCTGTATCCAAGCGATATTTATTTGCATTGATAATATCATCTGTCAGACCAATCACCTTATCCCACGACGATACACCGACGTAAACTTCAGAATTTAAATAAACTTTTGCCAGCAGCGCACGGGCTGCCCATACATTCATACGACCGTACATACTGCCTACTTCATTCGATAAAAGCGGGATAACGGTTGTCAACTCATTCACAACGAAATCATACACTTCCTTACGCGTTTTTTGTTCTGGAAGACTAACGTCACGGTAGTCCGTAACAATAGGGACATTGCCATGGTTATCCAACAGCAGGTAATAGGCTAATGCACGAGCGGCACGCAGCTCTGCAATTGCCGATTTACCCACGCTTTCCGGAAGCGGTAAAGTACCGTCTTCAATCTGCATAATGACCCGATTCGCCTTCGTTATACTGGAATATGCTTGCTGCCAGGTATTGTAAGGCTGCCACTGTATAGTGGTCCAGGTATGCTGGTGCATCCGTCGATATGTCCCGGCATCGTCCCAACCATTCGGGCGTACAGGCGTGATAATATGATCCGCCGATTCTTCTTGTAAGTCAAAATACCCTTGCCAGCCAAACATCAGGTTTCTAAAGGACGCATAAACCGGTGCTAAAATTGTCGGCAAATCACGCTCTTGTGGTTGATATTCCTTCTCGAGCACTTCCGAGAATACTTCTTCGGAAAGATCCGTACAGGAGTTAAAAGATAGCAGCCCAAATCCTACAAGCGCTGTCATCCATATATATTTATTATTTCTAGACATAATTTCAAGATTAAAATGTAACGTTCAGACCTGCCGTAAATGTCCGTGTCGTCGGGTAACGATCCCGGTGTTCAATACCTGGTGCAAAAGTGAAATCCCCCGAGTAGCTTGTCGCCTCCGGATCCAGTCCTTTATACCCTGTAATGGTCATCAGGTTCAATCCGGAAACATATAAACGCAAACGATTTATGCCCTTTATCGCCTGCGGTTTAAAACTATAGCCTAAGGTCACATTATCCAATTTCACAAAGTCAGCATCCTCAATATAGTGCGAGACATACACCAAGTCATTATTCAACGTTTTACCATAAACAGGGTCATAAGCCGTCTTTAGTGCATTGTAAGCTTTATTGATTGGGTTTTCATAATACATGCGGGTCATATTCAGAACTTGGTGCCCAAAAGCCCCCCGTAGGGTGAAACTAAAGTCAATATTCTTATAGTTAAAGCTGTTATTCCAACCCAAGTTAAAGTCCGGGATACCATTTCCATAATACTGACGATCATCCGGTGTCGCATCCGCCATGGTTACCGCTTCTCCGGTCTTACTTTCTACCAGCCACTTTCCATTATCATCAACACCAACGGTCTTCCAAACATAAAAGTCACCAATGGAACGTCCTACCTCCACCCTGTGTGTCGCAATCTGAATAGGCTCCCCTGTATATCCTGCTTCAAAGAAAGGTACCGTTACATTAAATGCATCGTTCGAAAGATTAATCAGCTTATTTTTGTTTGTAGAAAAGGTAAGTCCTGTCTTCCATTTGAAATTTTCTTTCCGCACGGCATCGACATTGATCAAGACCTCCACACCACTGTTACTCATTTCTCCGGCATTCAACATCATGCTCGAATACAAATAAGGTGGTGAAGGAACGCTGAACTGATACAAAAGGTCTTTTATACGACGGGAGTAATAATCTACCGAACCATAAACACGATTATTAAGCATACTAAAGTCTAACCCGACATTATATTCATGCTTCTTTTCCCATTTCAGATCGGGGTTGAAATTTCGTACCGGTACAAATCCAGGAACCCATTTACCATTGATATATGCGCCCTGGCCACGGTCAAAATTATAACTCGTTTGCGACATATACGAAGAAGAAGCAATCGTTCCTGTTACCCCAAATCCGGCACGTAACTTCAATTGATTAATGGCTTTGACCTCTTCCATAAAAGGTTCCTTCGCCATATCCCAACCTAGTGAAATAGCTGGAAAATTTCCCCACTTATTGTTCTCTCCAAATGTTGAGGATCCCTCTCTACGAATACTCGCCATCGCCATATACCGCTCCTTATAGCTATACGTCGCGCGCGCAAAGAAACCCGCTAGTTTCCATTGACTCTTTCCACTGGTCATCGACGCCATTCCGCGTTGAAGCGCCATCCCTGACTCTAATTTATTATAACTGTAATTATCCGTTGGGAAGTCAAAATTGTAAGCATAGAAGTTCTCTGCTGTATTATCCTGCCAACTATAACCACCTAAAACACCGAGTTTATGAAGACCAAACGTCTTATTGTAATTTGCCGTTAGCTCCATCAGGTTTTCAACCATCGCCGATGTACTCCGCGAGGCTGTTCCATTCAGGTTATTTTTTGTTGTATTCACATGATCAAAGGAGGTCGAGTTTCCGTATAGATCGTTCTGCTGTACACGTGATAACAACATCTTTAAACTCAAGTCCTGAATCGGTCGATACTCCAAGGATCCATTCATTCGGGTTTCGCGAAAAATACGATCATTTACCGTCTCGTGGATCATACCTAAGGGATTATCGTACATATACGCATTATTCTCTTGCCATTTTCCTTGATCGTTAAATACACGATCTGTAGGGTTCCGGATAATCGCTTGGCGCCACATATAATCCGACGAACCACCCTGCTTAGCTGTGGTACTCCGATTAATAACCTGCATATTGGTGCGAAGCTTCCCATCAAACATTTCGTGGTTTAGATCCGCACGTATATTGAGACGTTCCTGTCCACTTTTCAATAATACACCTTCCCAGTCTCTATAATTGACCGAGCCCGTAAAGTTTGTTCGTGCATTACCACCAAAAAGGGTCACATTGTGGTTATGACTGAATGGGTTCTGGGTGACTTCATCAATCCAATTCGTTGAGCTTCCTAAATCGGTATATTTTACGCCCTCCCCAATCAGCCGCTTATAGTCATCCGCTGTCATCATATCCGGTTTACGGAATAACGTCTGTAGGTTGGCGTAGTTGTTATACTCGATAGAAGTACGATTATCGTTGGATCTATTCTTACGCGTGGTGATCAAGATCACACCGCTTGTTGCGCGTGTACCATAGATCGCCGCAGCCGAACCATCTTTCAAGACATCTATTGATTCTATATCTTCCGGTGCCACCGTATTCAGGCTTCCTGGGATTCCGTCGATAATAACCAATGGATCTTGTGAACCATTAATAGAATTTAAGCCCCGAAGGTTAATTTGCGAAGACGAATTGGGATCTCCATTCGGAGTTGTAATCCGTAACCCGGCTACTTTACCTTGAATGAGCTGACCCGCATCTTTTACAGCACCTTGTGTAAAATCCTCTGCTTTTACACTTGCAATTGCGCTAGTCACCTCGCCCTTCTTTTGGGTACCGTAACCGACGACGACGACTTCATCAATGGCTTCCGAAAAAACGGATAAGTTAATGGTTAAGGATGACTCTGTTGTCAGTACGATCGTTTTGGAGGCGTAGCCAACAGCTGTGACCAATAAACTGGCTCCCTTTTGGTAGCTCAGAGAAAAGGATCCATCGTTTTCTGATGATTGTTTCTGATTTGTGCCTTGGAGCTGTAACGTTGCTCCCGGAATGCCCTCCCCAAGTGGGTTGAGCACCTTTCCTTTCAATAGAATACGCTCCTGTGCATACAGGCCCGTCATTAAAAGACAGGTTAGCAATAGGTACGAAATAATTTTTTTCATGCTTGGTTTAAATCTGGTAATTTATAACAACTAAGTTATTTTTTATTAAATGTTATAATAACACTTATTTTAACAAACCTTTACCAATTCTTAACCATTTATTCACCGTGGAGACATCAAAAAAAAGAGGCCTTACGTATATCGCAAGACCTCTTGACTTCAAACTAAACTAAAAATGTATCCGGTTATTTAAACCCTAATCGCATAAAATTTATTCTTATGGTATAGCGTTCCAGGCAGGGGGATTAACCTCTAAGAGATTTTTAACAAAGAAATCGCGACGCTTTTTTTCACCATAATCTCCACCGGAGGAGTGCCCCATTCCAGGAACCATAATAAGCTCATGTTCTTTATTTGCTTTTATCAACGCGTTGGTGAGCTGGTAGGTCGATGCTGGGTCGACATTGTCATCTAATTCACCAACAATAAGCATCAGCTTACCTTGCAATTTATCGGCGTTATCAATATTGGAACAAGCTGCATACTCGGGACCAATCGGCCACCCCATCCACTGTTCATTCCACCAAATTTTATCCATCCGGTTATCGTGGCATCCGCACGATGAGACACCTACTTTATAAAACTCTGGGTGAAATAATAGAGCCGCTGTCGAACTTTGACCTCCTGCTGATGTACCATAAATACCAACTTTCTCTAAATCCATATACGGATATTTCTTGGCTGCATCTTTCATCCACAGGATACGATCGGGAAAGCCGGCGTCTTTCAGATTTTTCCAACATACATCCTGAAAGGCCTTCGAACGATTAGATGTTCCCATTCCATCGATTTGTACAACGATAAAACCAAGCTCTGCCAACTCTTGCATCCCACTCGGGTTTGGAATAAATGTTTTCGGAACAAAAGAGCTGTGTGGTCCGGCGTAGATATATTCAATTACAGGGTATTTCTTCTGCGGATCGAAGTTCGTCGGACGAATAATTATACCCCAAATATCGGATTTACCATCACGTGCCTTTGCAGTAAACACTTCGGGGGCTTTCCAGCCCGTAGCTTTCAACGCTTGATCATCGGCTTTTTCTAAATCTATAATTACCTTTCCAGAGCGGTCTCTCAACACCGTAGTCGGTGCCTCGTCGATCCGTGAATAGGTATCTACAAAATAGCTATGATCGTTGTTAAAATATGCGGTATGATTACCATTCTCCCGTGTTAATTCGCGTAGATTTTGACCATCAAAACCAATACTATAGTACTGAATAAAATAAGGGTCTTGGTCTTTATTTTTGCCGCTTCCTTCAAAAATAATTTCTTTACGTGTTTCATCCACATGAACCACTTTACGAACAACCCACTCTCCTTTTGTGATCTGATTTATAACAGCTCCTGTTGTTCCATCGTAACGGTACAGGTGATTCCATCCATCGCGCTCCGAAGCCCAGATTATCTCTTTGCCATCTTGCAGATCTTCGCGGTACCGCTTTCCGCTATAATCAATAAAGGTTTTATTGGTCTCATTAATCAAATAACGGCTACGCCCCTGTGTCGCATCGAGCTCCACAACAGCATATTGCTGATGCCCCCGCTTGTTATATTCAAAAGTTAACGCTCGGCTATCTTTTCGCCACTCGAGGCGTCCAATGGAAAACTGGTTTTCGATCAGCCATGTAGGACAAGCAAATAACTGATTGCTTTCCAGGTTATAGATAACCGGATAATATTGTGACAAAGCATCTCCTGGTTTTGGATAATCCCGTGTTTGTAATTTCGGCTGTAATTGATCTCCTGGAGAAGATTCCAGCAAAGTCAAGATCCGCACTTCTGCTTTACGAACTTTACTGGCAGCAATTTTTTTTCCATCTGGCGACCACTGGATATGCGCCGCATAATACTCCCCCGGACTACCGTCAAAAGTGAGTTGTCGTTCGGCTTTTAAATTTCCTTTTGGCGCTACATAAAGATTACTGTTTTTGATAAAAGCCACGCGAGACTTATCGGGTGATTCTACCGGCTCTCCTTTGCTATCATCATAACGCTGTCCCCAATATCCACCTCGACGGTTATCCCGGGCTCCTTCTTTTTTTGTTATTTTTTTAGTAGATCGATCCCATGACCATACCGATCCCTCAGCCTCCAATTCGACAGTGGATCGGTCAATTACTTTGATACGGTCGCCCCCAATACTACGTGGGTCAATATCTTTTTTTAAATCGCTCTTCAAGGCCTCAACGACCTCCGTCACTTGGAACAATTCCGATTTTGTCTTGCTTTTTGTATCCACCAAAACAAACTCTTTTCCATGTACTGTATTCTTTTCGTACCACAACAAATCTCCCGACTCGTTCCATTTAATTTGCGAAGGTGCATGGTATACCTTATTACTAATTAATCCACGCAAATCCTTTGCTCGCTTATAGTCATCAACGGTTCCCTGTGCGAAACCCTGTGCCACAGAAAGGGCTAAACACAATAGGATATTAAATCTTGTTCTAAACATTCTTTTTAACTTTACTATTCACAAAATAAAAAATCGGCACCCCAGCCAACGTGATGAGAATCCCCGGCACGGTATAATCTGGCTTATAGATTAACATAAGTACAATAAACGCGATTCCCATCAGGATATAGATAATAGGTAGATAGGGATACCCAAAAGCTTTATAGGGACGCTCCAAATCCGGACGCGTATAGCGCAGACGGATAACACCGGCTACTGCCAGGACATAAAACACCACTACCACGCACGTAATCATATCCAATAGATCACCATATTTACCACTTAAGCACCACATACAGGCGATGACGCACTGTAGCCATAGTCCATAGGCGGGAACAGCATTTTTATTGAGGTTGCCCACTTTCTTAAAGAACAAGCCATCTTGCGCCATCGAGTAATAAACACGCGCACCAGCGAGAATAATACCGTTATTACAACCAAAAGTACTGACCATAATCATCACGGCTATAATCGTAATCCCAAACGGCCCAAAAATCTCCTGCGCCGCGCTCATGGCTACGCGGTCTTTAGCGGCACTTGCCATCTGCGGTAGGTCAAGAATAGCGGTATACATCAAATTGGTTAACAGATAAATTACCGTTACAATGGTCGTCCCCAGTGCCAGACTAAGTCCTATATTCCGTTTCGGATTTTTAATCTCCCCGGCTACTGAAGAGGATGAATGCCACGAATCACTACTGAATAAAGCGCCCACCATCGCCGCCGAAATGGCACCAAAAGCACCAAAGGTACTGTAGGATTCATAGGTTCCGTCTACATTCAACCGCCGCAGGCTCCACATATCCTCAGCATTCCAATTGACATGCCATATTTCATGCTTAAAAGCTAAGAAACCAAATAATATCAACAGAAGTAAGCTTGCTATTTTGATCAATGTTAATGTTGTCTGTACGAGCTTACCGCTATTGATACCACGGGAATTAATGAAGGTCAATAAGGTAATAACCGCTATAGCCACGACCTGTGCGGAAGAAATTTGATAATCCCCCAAGGTGAGCAAGTAGACATCTTCATCAAGGGAAGGAAATAAATATGCTGTAAATTTAGCAAATGCCACACCCACCGCCGCAATGGTTGCTGTTTGAATGACGGCAAAAAAGGTCCAGCCAAACACGAAACTAACCAGCGGGTTATACGCTTCGCGAAGATATACATACTGTCCACCGGCTTTGGGGAACATGGCACTTAATTCACCATAGGTCAAAGCGGCGGTCAATGTCATAAAACCACAGATGACCCAAATCAACATCATCCAACCGGCAGATCCTGTATGCCTCGAGATATCCGCCGATACGATAAAAATTCCGGAACCAATCATACTTCCAGCAACCAACATGGTTGCATCAAGTAGGCTCATCGATTTTTGAAAAGACTGTTTCGGTTGCTCCATCGCTCTGCTTATTTAAAATCGTAAAATTTCCATACGGTCTCATGATCGGGCGATAGGTTCTGATTGGTCAGAATAGCACGAAGCATTTCCATCGGCATATAGTTCTCCTTGATTACCCGATCATGAAACGCTTTGTACGTTAACTTACCGGTATCGACTAACTCATGTTTAATCTGCATCAACTGCAACCCTCCAACCAAATAGGCCAATTGATAAAGT
Organism: Sphingobacterium psychroaquaticum; assembly: GCF_004421025.1. Classification (NCBI taxonomy): domain Bacteria; kingdom Pseudomonadati; phylum Bacteroidota; class Sphingobacteriia; order Sphingobacteriales; family Sphingobacteriaceae; genus Sphingobacterium; species Sphingobacterium psychroaquaticum. Next base: position 2,950,047 of record NZ_CP038029.1, read on the forward strand.
GGACTATAACTTCCTTCAAAAGAACGTTTCACTTCACCATGTGCATTTGCCTTTTCAAAACCAACGCGGTCCACTAAATAATCGATGCACTGCTGGGGCGTCCATTCCCCTAAGTGGAACTTAATACTAAAGGTAATACGGGCACAACGGTGCATACGCCAAAAAAGCATACCGATACGCTCTTCTGGCGTGTGGGCAAACCCTTTGTCGTACATTAACAGCTCCCAATATAATGTCCATCCTTCGGTCCAAAAAGGGGTATTAAAGGCCCGCTCCCGGTAAGGCTTATGCCGACGATTCATAAAATACTGTAAATGATGCCCCGGATTGAGCTCATGTTGCACGGTGCCTCGCGAGAAATACGGGTTATTTCCACGCATACTCATCAGCTTCTGCTCCTGCGTCATCTCTCCTGTTGGATAAGAAATACTAATCTCCCGTCCCCCCGTAAAGAAAGGGTTCACCAATTGCCGTTCAGGCGTCATCATAATCATGCCCCAGGTTTCATCAGCAAGTTCGGGGATATCCATCAAATCGTTTTTACGAATAAACTCCTGCGCGTCGTTATACAACTTCAAAATCAACTCCGGCTGCTTACCCTCCGGCACATAACTGTTTTTCACCTTCTCTTGTGCAGCCTTCCAATCTTTTCCAAAACCCATTTCCTGGGAGGCCTTGAGCAATTCAGCCTCACACCAAGCAAATTCCTTATCGGCAAGCCGCAATAGATCATCTGCCGTATAGGCAATCATCTCTTCTTTTAACTGCTTATTCAGTTCGTCTCGCCCAATAGGCGCTCCTCCAATTTGACTCCCGTCGTCAAACACTTTCCAGTCGCTCTTACTCGTGAGCAGCTCACTATAGGCATCCAACTGTCCTAAAAGTTCCTTATGTGGAGCAGGGCCCCACCAGGTAAACATGGGGTCATAACCGTTGTAAAAATCAAACGAACTGTTTAAGCGTAATTTTAAACTGTGCAGCACGTCCTTCAAAAAATCGACGTCCTTATACGATATAGTTGCCACCGAAGATACCTGCTGAATCGCGCCCTTTACTTCTTTCGCGGCGGTTGTCATAGATTTAGCCAGCTGCTCTCCCTCTATCGTCGTTCCGCGTCTGCGAAGTTTTTCAAAATCATATATTTTTGACGCAAACGGAAGGTACGATGACAACCGTTGATACGTCTCCTGTTGTGCTGTCAGGCGTTCAATATCTTGCTTCACCTTCCGTTTTAGCAACACAAAATCTACTTGCCCATTACTATCCAACGCCTTATATGGAAAGGCTTGTAGCTTTTCCAAATAGAGCCGATCCAACGTAAGCAACCGTTGCACTTGTTCCGGTGATTCTGCTGCGCTCTGATTTCCCCATCCTTTCGGCATTGGCCCATAAAAATAGTTAATAGCCTGTACGTCATGACTGTATTGGACGATTAGAGGTTCAATGGGGGTTGTGTGCTGATATAAATTAAGGTTTAGGTTTGGGTTTGGGGCTTGGTTTAGGTCTTGGTTTTGCTTGCTGTTTTGCTTTTGTGCCATCACAGTATGTTGAGCGAACAGCAATGCTAAGCAGATTGCTGTCTTTTTGGTTAAGGAACGTGGGTTTATCATAATTTTGGGTTTATCGTCTGTTAATCAAATCGATCGGGGCGAAAGTTGGAAATATCAGTTTCTGTAGGTCTTCCGGAAAGGATATCGGCTACTGCTTTCCCAAATGCAGGGCCCAGGCTCAACCCCATCATTCCACCACCGCCAGCTAGGCTCACATTCGATATTTTTCCGACACGCCCCAGGTAAGGAAGACCATCTGGCGGACAAGGTCGGTAACCAAACCAAATTTTATCTTCCGGATAGGCAACTTGAATATCGGGCATGTATTTAGGAATTGATTCGACGATTCCCTGTACTCGATTTCTATAGATGGTATCATTGGCAGAACCAAGCTCCATGGTTCCACTAAAGCGGATATGTCCATTCATAGGCGTCACGGCAACACGTGCCTCTAACAATAATGCAGCATGTTTCAAGGTGGTTCCTTCTGCCGGATTATACATAAAGGAGTATCCTTTTCCGGGCATTAAAGGTGTTTTTAAACCAAGCTTTGCTGTTAATTGAGGTAAATAAGCACCCGTCGCTATAATAACCTCGTCCCCCGAAAAGCTTCCTTTATCGGTTATCACTTCGCGTACTTTACTACCTTCCTTCACAAAACGTAATACATCGACATGCTCATGAAATGTTACGCCACCTGATTTTAGGTAGTTAATAAGTTGACGCATCAGCTTCGGTGGATATAACTTTCCATCACACTTGTAGAAAGCTGCACCAAGGACATCCAATTTCAGGTTCGGCTCCAAGGCTTGCACTTCCGCCGCATCCAGAATGGATACATCAAGCTGCAGATCCTGCGCACGCTTCGCCAGCTCCACTTCCTCGTGTTGAACCTCCTTGCTCTTGTACAGCATGATAATACCATTCTGCTCCAGTTCAAAGTCAAAATCAGGTTGATTTGAAAGAGCATCATAAAGCTTACTGCTATAAAGGTTTAAGTCCCGAATCGCGACAGCTTGTTTTTCGACATGCTGTTTATTCGCATATTTCATGAACTTCATTCCCCAGTCCAATAGGTTCCAACTGAGGTTAGGTCGTACATAAAAGGGGCTCTTGCGGTCGAACATCCACTTGATGCCCTGTGATACCATGCCAGGAGCCGCTAATGGAGTAAAATGACTGGGCACAATCATTCCTGCATTGCCGTAGGAACAATTATCGTCCAGGTTACCTTTTTCGAGAATGGTCACTTTCCAACCATCCTGCAACAAATAAAAAGCGGAGGATAGCCCAGCTATCCCTGCTCCAATAATCAATACTGTACCTTTATCTTGGCTCACTGTCTTGTTTTCGTCTATATTTTTACATCACTTGGAATCCCTCTTTGTAGGGATCATCGTCATCAATAATGATCGTATTGTATCCTGTAATTCGTGCCCATCCTTCTATAGAAGGAACAATGGCTGGTTTATTTGCTACGGTCACTGTCTCCTCTATCTTTCCGATAAATTGTGAACCGATATAGCTCTCATGTACAAACTCTTGTCCAGGCTTAAGCTTCCCCTTCGCATACCACTGTGCCATACGTGCCGATGTTCCGGTACCACAAGGTGAGCGATCCAATGCATTTTCGCCCACTAAAACAGCGTTCCTTCCCGAAGAATTAGCCTTCGTAGGCTTTCCTGTCCATTGAACATGCGTTAAACCATGGATATGTGCATTCTCTGGATGAATAAATTCATATTTTTCATTGAGTAGGGTACGAATCAATTTTCCATAATGAATCAGTTGACTTGCTGTAAAAACGCTGATATCTTCAAAATTCTCTTGTGGATCTATAATACCGTAAAAATTCCCACCATAAGCTACATCCACCCTTATTTCACCCAGATCCGGACAGTCTACAACCAGATCCTCACTGTGTAAAAAAGAACGTACATTGGTAAGTTTTACCGTATCGACTTTAGCACCCGTTTGTTTGTAATCAATCAAGACCAAGCCCGCCGGCGTTTCCAGACGAAGTTTTCCGGGCACTTTAGGAATCACTAAGCCTTCCTCGATTGCAATAGTTACGGTACCAATTGTACCGTGTCCACACATCGGTAAACAACCGCTAGTTTCAATGTAAAGCACGCCGATATCGTTCGCACTATCCGCTGGCGGATACAACATACTACCACTCATCATATCATGTCCTCGCGGTTCAAACATCAGTCCTTTTCGAATCCAGTCGTATTCCGCCATAAAGTGTAAACGCCGTTCCATCATGGTATTTCCATGGAGCAACGGCGTACCACCAGTCACCAGTCTAACCGGACAACCACAGGTATGTGAGTCTATACAAAAAAAAGTCTTCTTCATTTTTATTCGTTACTTAATCGATTCGGTATTGCCCATCTACAATGCGTGCGATCTGGAGCGGGTTTTCCTCTTGTAGTTCTGCTGGTAGAAAGGTATTTGGCCAATTCTGAAAACTGACAGGACGCAAAAATCGCTTCACCGCATCGGGACCTACGGAAGTAAACCGTGCATCAGTCGTTGCTGGAAAAGGGCCTCCATGGTGCATACCATATACCACTTCCACACCAGTCGGCATACCATTAAACAGTAACCGCCCACACTTCTCTTGTGCCCGCATAAAAAAGTTCTTATGTTCCGCAACATCAGTGTCTGTTGCTGCAAACGTAATGGTAAGCTGTCCGGATAAGCGATCCAGAATGTGATACATTTCGGCTGCATCTGCACACTCCACCAAAAGTCCGGTTGGACCAAAAACTTCTTCAGAAAGATGTTCGTTCGTTAAAAAAGCTTTTCCTGTGGTCACAAATACCGCTGCTTGTGCAAGAGTGGCAGTTCCCACCTGTCCGGTTGCCAATAGAGACACCTCGGGCTGTCCTGTTAGTTTATGCTTCCCATGATCGTAGGCTTTCTGAATACCTTCATGAAGCATTTTTGCTTCACTTATATTGTTTATTTCTGCACTAACCGCTAATTTAAAAGCCTGGAAGGCCTCTCCCGACACGGCTAAAAAAACACCCGGGTTTGTACAAAACTGTCCTACACCTAATGTGAGTGAGCCAATATATTGAGCCGCCAACGTTTGTGGATTCGCCGCTAAATATTCTGGAAAAGCAAAAACTGGATTGACGCTTCCCATTTCAGAAAAAACAGGAATAGGTTCCGCCCGCTTGGCGCCCAAGTCAAACAATGCCTTTCCTCCCTGAAAAGACCCCGTGAAGGCAACGGCTTTGATTGCCGGGTGGAGCACTAAAGCTTCTCCTATAGCATGGGAACTACCTTGAACATAGGTAAAGACAGATTCTGGAGCACCGTATGAGGCCAACCCTTTAGCGATAGCCTGCGCCATTAGCTGCGATGTGCGCGGGTGTGCGGGATGTTCTTTAAAAACGACAGAACAGCCAGCGCCAATCGCACTTGCCGTATCTCCTCCTGCCGTAGAAAAAGCAAAAGGGAAATTGCTTGCACCAAAAACGGCTACAGGCCCTATCCCTTTATTATATTTTCGAATATCGGCTTTGCCTTCACCCGCTTTATCGATACGTGCTTCTGCATAAATACCGGTACGTATGGCATTGGCGTAGCTCCGCCACTGCCCCACCGTTCTCCCCTTTTCGCCCTGCAGGCGTGCCAAAGGGAGCGCTGACTCTTCATGTGCCGTTTGAATCAGCGTCTCATCAAGTGCTTCAACCGCATCGGCAATAGCGTGCATTAATGCTGCACGCTCTGCCAATGATAGTTGTTGTAAATATTGATACCCAGCCTCTGACTGCTGGACTATAGTATTAATTTGTTCATGAACCATCTGTGTAGGCCTAAAATCATAACTGTGGTCTTAATGCCAACGCATCATCGATCACTTTATTGACACGTACTTCTTCTTCCCCAACCAACGGTAAACGTGGCGCTCTTGTGAATGGTGTAGATAAGCCTTCTTTTGCTGCTGCCAGCTTGATGTACTGCACAAGTTTCGGATGAATATCCAATTCCAACAATGGCATAAACCATCTGTAAATAGCAACCGCTTTATCTACTTCTCCTTTTTTAACATAATCAAAGATGGCGAAGGTCTCTCTTGGGAATGCATCCACCAATCCACCAACAACACCATCGGCTCCTAAAGCCAACGACTCCAAGAAAATGGTATCCACACCCGCTAATATTTTGAGGCGATCACCAAAACGATTTTTTAATCGTGTAATATTGGTCAAGTCCCGTGTGGACTCTTTTACGGCTTGTATATTAGGCTCCTGCAACAATTCATCAAACATATCTAACGAAATATATGTTGCGTAATCAACGGGGTTATTATATACTAAAATAGGCAGCTTCGTATGCTGTGCGATACTTCTAAACCAGGAAACAACTTCTCTATCATCTCCGCGGTAACGCATAGGAGGCAATACCATCAAACCATCTGCACCTAATTTTTCTGCTTGTTGCGCAAATGCAATAGCATCCGCAGTGGTATTCTCGGTAATGTTTAATAAAACAGGTATTCTACCTGCAACCACCTGCAAAGCATGTGTTAAAATTTCGAACTTCTCCCCCGGCGTCAATACGCTAGCTTCTCCTAAAGATCCGGCTAATATTATACCGTGTATACCTGCTGCAATCTGCGCTTCAATGTTAATAGATAACATTGCAAAATCAATTTTACCGTCCTCATCAAAAGGGGTCAACATAGCTGGAAATATTCCGCTCCAATTTATACTAGCCATAATTAATTAAAATGTTTTCTTCAAAACTATGGCCTATCGCACGGAATTGCTACACAGGTTTTAATCAAAAGTCACCACATTTTAACTAACGTGCCGCTGTAACCGTTTTTTAACCTGTCCGTAATATTCTTTCGGACAAAATCCGGTCACCGTTCGAAACACGCGATTAAAATTTGTTATGCTGTTAAAGCCCGAATTAAAAGCGACTAGCGCGACACTCTCGTAACGTTCGGCAGAAATAAGTTGACAAGCCTCCTCAATACGAAGCTGGTTCAGGTAATTCACAAAAGTGAGCCCTGTATGTTTCTTGAAATATCGACAAAAGGCTTGCGGCGTCAAACTTGCGCGTTCGGCTATCTCTTCCAAGGTAATATTATGTCTAAAATTGGATCTAATGTAGGTGCAAATTGAATTTATCCGTCCCTGCCCTTCATCATTACCCGGGATGGCTATTACTGACAATGGTCTGAGTTCATCAGAAACCTCGTACAATTCTTTTATTAAAAAGAAAAAACTAACGAGCTGATTCATCATGTCTGATTTCCGCATAATGTCAATTCTTCTTTTTATTCGAGACCGATATTTTTCTGGAACCTTAAACCCTTTTTTACTCATGGTAACAAACTCCAGCAACGCCGCAAATTCGGGCGTATGAAAAATACTGGATAATGTACCATTTGTATCAAAAAAGACGGAAACCGACTGTACACCATTCTCCTCCAAATCGTCGATACTCTTTTTAAATACATGCGGTTGATTAGGCCCCAATAAAAAAATATCTCCTTCTTCAAAATCGTGAAAACTATCCTCGACATACAATGTTCCTTTTCCCTTTACAATCCACATGAATTGATATTCCTCATGTTTATGGAAAAATGGATAAAACTCACTTAAATTATCTTCTTGAACATAAACCGATTTATTTTTCGGCGACGGAACATTGAATTGGATCATTTTCATCATAATTCAGGTTAAGTGTATAATTAACATTTAATCACAATTTACAATTTAGTTATCGTAATTTACAGTAAATAATTACACAAACAAAGCAAGAAAATAATATTGGTGAAGATTAGACCAAAATTGGTTAAATATCAGTCGATTTATTTTTTTTTACAACCCTACCTTTAAAAATCATCAATTTAGAACAATAATTATGCACAAACTGATCAAAACAGCTATACTACTTTCTATAGGTTTTGTAGGCGGAACGACAATTGTTCACGCACAGAATCCATTTTGGGAAGCTATTAAAAAGCAACCGGCAACTTTAGGTGTGGACCAAGGTGTTGACAACTTCAGCTTAACGAACCTCAATCTGGGTATCTTAAAGAGTTCTCAAACCGTTGCTTCACTCAAACTAAAAGATGACAACAAGTTTGACTATACCCCCGATGAATTATTGACGAAACGCGATCGGGATAAGTTTTTCCATCTGGGCGATATCAATTTATCTATACGTCCGGTTGGAACAGACGGCTGGACAGCCTTTTCTTCGGCAAAGAGCCGTCAGCAGGTGAAACCCTTAGGTGCAACCGGAAAGGTTCTTGCCGCAGCTGATATATCGGCTTCATTGGGCGATATTCCGCTACAGGTGGTTCGAAACTGGGAGAATATCAATGGCGATCTTTGCCTACGTTTTACCATCACCAACAATACCGCGCAGGACTACGAAATAGGTGCCTTGGGGATTCCCATGATCTTTAATAATAACATGGATTGGAAAAACCTGGACACAGCACATGCTGATAATGTTTTCTTTGATCCTTATATCGGAAAAGATGCCGGTTACATTCAGATCAATAGATTACATGGAAATGGCCCCAGTCTCTTAGTTATTCCGCAAGAGAATGCCTCTTTTGAAGCCTACAATCCTTTGAACAGCGATCCTACGCCTCGCAGCATTACCTTTGAGGGATTTCATGAATGGCTCATACATAGTAAAGCATTAGCTGAAACAGAATGGAAAGGTGTTGAACAATGGAATACACCGACCTCCACTGTTCTACGTAAAGGTCAATCTACCACCTATGCCGTGCGTTTTACATTAGCTCCAAGCATTCGGCAGATCGAAGAAACATTGGTACAACAACAAAGACCTGTTGCCATTGGAGCGCCTGGCTATGTCGTGCCGACCAACAATCCGGCAAAACTTTTTATCCAGTATGCCAAGAAGATAAAAAGCATCGATGTATTTCCAACAGGCGCACTGACGGTCGAGAAATTAGATCAAACGAAAAACAAATGGCAAGCCTATCAAGTAAAAGGAAATCAATGGGGGCGTGCTAGACTGACAATCACCTATGTTGACGGGCTGGTACAGACCATTCAATACAAAGTCATTAAGCCCGAACAGGAAGTTGTTAATGATCTGGGGCAATTCCTCACCACTACACAGTGGTACGAAAATCCAAATGATCTCTTTGGTCGCTCCCCTTCTGTTATTAGCTATGACTATGAAACCAAAAAACTGATTACCGAAGAGCAACGCGCCTGGTATGCAGGCCTAAGTGATGAGGCTGGCGCCGCAAGCTGGCTTGCCGCTATCATGAAACAGGTCGTCCAACCGAACCCACAGGAAATCCAAAAGCTTAAACGTTTCGTCAATGAGACCATGTATGGACGTATCCAGCACAAGGAAGGAAAGGACCAATATGGCGTGGTAAAAAGTTTATTTTATTACGAACCGGATAGCATGCCTAAAGGCACATACAGTGAATCTATTAATTACAAAACTTGGTCTGCATGGCCGAAAAAAGAAGCAGATAATATTGGCCGCTCGTACAATTACCCGCATGTGGCAGCAGCGCACTGGGTCATGTACCGCTTAGCCCGAAATTACCAAGGCTTAGTGACCGAAGAAGCATGGCAAACGTATCTTGACCGGGCCTGTCAAACCGCAATAGCAATGGTTGAAAAAGCACCTTACTACGCGCAATTTGGACAGATGGAAGGTAGTATTTTCTTACTGATCTTGTTGGATATGAAAAAAGAAGGCTTAACCAACGAAGCGGCGAAACTGGAAGAAGTTATGAAGAAAAGAGCGCTACATTGGAAATCCCTGAATTATCCTTTTGGTAGCGAAATGCCTTGGGACTCTACCGGACAAGAGGAAGTCTATGTATGGTCGCGTTACTTTGGATTTGATGATAAAGCAACCGTCACATTAAATGCTATTTTAGCGTATATGCCAACGGTGCCACACTGGGGCTACAATGGTAGTGCGCGTCGGTATTGGGATTTTGTATATGGTGGTAAGCTTTCACGTATCGAGAGACAATTGCATCATTATGGATCTGCTTTAAACGCAATTCCGGTCTTGACAGAATACCGTCAACAACCACAAGACTTCTATTTGCTACGTGTTGGACACGCTGGAACCTTAGGAGCCTTAGCTAATGTGACCGAAGATGGTTTCGGACCAGCGGCATTTCACTCCTACCCTTCGACACTTGCCAACGATGGCATTTCGGGTGATTATGGAACGGGCTTTTACGGATATGCGGTGAATGCCGGAACCTATATTTTCAACCACCCTGAATTTGGTTGGCTAGCCTTTAGTGGAAACTTAAAGCAGTCGAAAGAAAAAATAGATATTGCAGTCACTACGGCTTCTCGGGGTCGTGTTTTTCTAGCCGCTGAAAACCTATGGTTGACAGCCGACGCAGGGGAAATTGCAAACCTCTCTTACCACCCTAAAAATAAAACCGTAGAACTACAACTAGGCACGCCTGATAAGGCTACCCCTTCCGTTCTGCTACATATTAATCCGGAAAGCAAGTATACGATCGACGGTCTGGCAAAGGATCCGCAAGGTCGCTACGTTATTCCTGCATCGACAACAAAAGTGACTTTGCGAAAAATCTAAGTCCCGTAATATTATGTATAAAAGGAACCTGTGGAGTTGTACAATGACTTCACAGGTTTTTTCGTTAACTTCGTCTGTGACATGGATAACTAAGCGTATGACAGTCCTTGTCTCATATATTAAAGCGTATTAATAAACAACATCATGTTTTCCAAAGAAACTTATATCCAACGCCGTGCTGCGTTGAGAAATCGCCTTTCTTCCGGCATTGTCTTATTCCTCGGTAATATTGACAACCCCATAAACTTCAAGGATAATTGTTATCCTTTCCGTCAGGACAGTACTTTTCTCTATTACTTTGGACTTTCCGTTCCCTTTATTGCAGCGATCATTGATCTGGATGAAGATAAATCCATTGTTTTTGGCGATGAGCTCAGTATAGATGATATCGTGTGGATGGGGCAACAAGAGACATTACAGGCAAAATGTACCAAATCGGGTGTCGCACAGACCAGCCCTTCGGGGTCCCTTTCGACCTTTATACAAAAGGCGATAGACAGCAAGCGAACCATCCATTTTCTACCGCCATATCAATCCAGTAGTAAAATTCGGTTAAGTGAACTGCTTCAGGTACCTGTCAGCAACCTCAAGCCGTCCGTGTCCCTGATTAAAGCAGTGGTTGCCCAGCGTTCCATAAAGGAACCGCAAGAGATTACAGAGATTGAAAAAGCCTTGCAGGTTGCGACAGAAATGCATCTCCTCGCTATGCGTCTAGGAAATATTGGAACCAAGGAATATGAAATTGTAAATGCGATGCAACACTATGCCGGCGATCATAATTGTTCCTTTGCCTACCCTCCGATTGTAACACGTCATGGTGAAATCTTACATAACCACCACTACCATAACACCTTTGGCAAAGGGGACATGGTCTTGAATGATTCCGGCGTAGAAACAAGCTTGGGTTATGCCAGTGATTTAACGCGGACCTTCCCTGCTGATACAACTTTTACACCCTTGCAACGGGATATGTATCAAATTGTTCTTGATTCCTTTGAAAGTTCACGCAACTTGCTTCAGCCCGGAGTAAGTTTTAAATCTATCCACCTACATGCCACTGAGATATTAGTACAGGGGCTAAAAGATATCGGCTTAATGCGCGGCAATGTGGCTGATGCCGTAGCTGCACATGCGCACAGTCTTTTCTTTCAATGTGGACTGGGACATATGATGGGCCTCGATGTCCACGATATGGAAGATTTGGGTGAACAGTATGTTGGCTACACCGATGAAAACCCGAAAGACACGACAACTTTTGGCATAAAATCTCTACGCCTAGGGAAAGAGCTTGAGGCGGGCTACGTTCTGACCATCGAACCTGGAATTTATATTATCCCGGAGTTAATTGATATCTGGCAAGCCGAAAACAAGCTCGCTGAATTTATTAATTACGATAAACTAAAAGAATTTAGACATTTCGGTGGTATCCGTATTGAGGATAATTTCTTGATTACACCCGAGGGATATCGCTTACTAGGTCCTGAGCTTATCAAATCTGTCGAAGACATTGAAAATTATAAACAAGCATATGCATAAATCATTAAACCGTAAAATATCGCGGTGGGTTATCGGTGTATTTTTCTTTTCCTCCTTATCCCTATCCGCACAACAGCAATGGACACCTGATGGTAACGGTTACTACCTCTTTTCTCCAGATCGCGGCATTGAAACTGTTGACGTTCTCGGCAAAAAGACGCCGGAAGCTTTTATTCCACCGGCATTGCTGATTCCTCCTGGCGCCACGAAGCCTTTATCGGTACAACATTTTGAGGTATCAGCAAATGGCGAGTTGGTACTGCTATTCGCAAACACCAAACGGGTGTGGCGCGAAAATACACGGGGTGATTATTGGATCTACAACAAAAAAGATAAATCCCTTAAGCAGCTGGGGAAAAATCTCCCGTCGGCTTCTTTAATGTTCGCAAAATTTTCACCGGACGGTTCAAAAGTAGCGTATGTCTCTAAGCACAATATTTACATCGAGTCATTGGATACCTACAAACCGCAGCAGATTACAACCGATGGAACAGACCGCATGATCAATGGAACATTTGACTGGGCCTATGAGGAAGAATTTGGCACAAAGGATGGGTTCCGTTGGTCTCCCGATGGCGGTAAGATCGCGTATTGGAAGCAGGATGCACGCCATACGCGTAATTTCTTAATGATCAATAATACGGATAGCCTCTACTCGTTTACGATTCCTGTAGAATACCCGAAAGTGGGGCTCGATCCGTCTGGCACAACCATTTGGTTTTATGACTTGAAAAAACGGGAGAACAGCCAGGCGAAAATTGCTGGCGATCCTGTACAGCACTACATTCCGCGGATGGAGTGGTTACTTGATTCTAAGGGCATTATTCTACAACAGCTAACACGCAAACAGAATGAAAGTAAAATCATTGTTAGTGAGGCTTCTTCCGGACAAAGCAAAACCATCTATACCGAAACGGATGCTGCATGGATTGATATAAAAGCACGATGGAATCACGGCGATCCGAGTGGATGGGATTGGATCAATAACGGAAAGGCATTTATCTGGGTTTCGGAACAAGGCGGATTTCGCCAGATCTATACCATCGATATGGAAGGAAAAGCATCACTGGTGACCAAAGAGCCTTTTGATATGATACAAATTGACTTTATTGATACGCAAAAACAAGATATTTATTTCTCTGCCTCACCGAAGAGCGCAACCGAGAAATTTTTATACCGCGTATCCATTGCCACAGGTCAAACGCAGCGTGTCAGTCCCGCTTCTTTACAAGGTACAAACGACTATAAGATATCACCCAATGGTAAACTCGCATTATTCAACACCAGCAGCATCAATTACCAGGCATCGGGCGCTGTTGTATCCTTACCTGAACACACACAATTAGTAGCGCCGCGACGCACCAATCAACGGAGTCCTGACGATAATCATCGTGCGGAATTCTTTCAGGTAACAACAGTGGACGGAATTACGCTGGACGGCTGGGTCGTAAAGCCGTTAAATTTTGACCCGACAAAAAAATACCCCGTTGTATTTTACGTATACGGGGAACCGGCATCACAAACCGTGACAAATAATTTTTACACCGGATACAACCGTCTCTACGAAGGAAATATGGCCGCTGATGGTTATGTTTACATTTCATTGGAAAATAGAGGCGCTCCGGCACCTCGGGGACGTGAATGGCGTAAATCCATATACCGGAATATCGGTATACTAAATATCCGTGACCAAGCGATGGGTGCTTTAGAAGTCTTTAAATGGGGATATATTGATACCAGTCGTGTCGCCGTGTGGGGCTGGAGTGGCGGTGGCGCAACAACACTCAATCTCCTCGGGCAATATCCGGAGATCTACCAAACAGGAATATCCGTAGCACCGGTAACCAACCAGTTACTTTACGATAACATCTATCAGGAACGTTATATGGGGCTACCACAAGAGAATGAAGCAGATTTCTTACGTGGTTCGGCAATTACCTATGCAAAAAATGTAAAAGGTAATTTATTACTTGTCCACGGTACAGGTGATGATAATGTACATTATCAAAATGCGGAAGTATATATTAATGAATTGGTGAAACATGGTGTGCCTTTTCAGATGATGGCCTACCCGAACCGAAGCCATTCGATTAATGAGGGGGAAGGTACGAGTGAACACTTGGCAAAAACCTATACGAACTTTTTACGTATGTACTGCCCGCCTGGCGCGCGATAGTATAACTTCTCTATTAAACGAACAAGGCGGAATTACTTCTTAAAATTCCGCCTTGTTTTGTTTAAGACACTTAGGTAACCTTAATACGGAATACGAAAGTAGCTTTTACAAAGGTGTTCGGTGTATGCTCGTATACCAATGCTTGTTTAATGGTATAAGTTTCCCCGACCGTCAGTCGATTCGGATATTGACCAATCGAGAATTCTAATGTATTTTCATTGAATTCAGAAAAAACAAAAGCATTCGCACCCCAATTCACAACAGCGCCTGTCTGCCCAAACCAATGTCCATAACCGTTTGCTGTCGTTGTTGCATTTAGTGTCCCATTAGGCTCAACGGCATAAAATTTCACCTTATTCCCAATGAGTGATGTCAACTGACTGGGTTGCAAAAGGAAGGCTTTACCTAAAGCTGTTTGGTCTACACTTATTTTGGTTCCTGTATAATTTGTAGCATCCAGCGGAAAGGAAACATCTTGCGTCACTACGATATCAGATGGTTCATCATCTGCGTCGAAAGTAAGATACCCCACCACATTGGTTTGTTGTACCGCGATGCGATACGGCCATTGTTCATCGTTACTTTCATTATCATCCCAAGCATGCGCTTTGTAGCTTGTCGGAGCCCCAGTAACAACAAACCAAAGACGACTTGTGCCTGATGGTACGGTGAACTTTGCTTGCCCTACTTTTGCATTGTGCATGGTACCATAGACCCGATTTCCATTACTGAGTAAAGCGACAAAACCATAACGCCATCCGGCCCTTGCCGCGTTATCAACAGCATTAAATCCCGGTTCATTAACAAATCCCTCAAAATTTATGGTAACCTCGGTACCCGCCGCTGGTACTTCCAACGGTACAACATTATAACCGGTGGTACCTGGAGCTTTATCGTTCGTTACCTGTAAACGTCCATCATTAAGTACATCAAACTTATACGTATGTTTACCTATGAAATTTTGTCCCAAATCCCGCAAGCTATTAATATCCCAGCTCGCAAACTTACTCGCAGCATCGTACATCTGATCGTTGAACTGGCTATCATTTATGCCTGTAATCCGCTTGTATGCCTGAATTGGATCTTCTGGTTCCAGTGCCCCCCGCCAAATACGGCCTATAATATCAATCCCGTGCCGATCGGCCCAATAATGATGAATAAAGTAGTTGGCATACCGATACAACTCGTGTATTTGATGACGGTGATAATTTTGTGTATACACCGAAAAATGATGTGAGTTGAAGTTCTCTAAGGGGTAGCTTTGGTGGGCTTGCCACTGTGCGGTCTGCTCCCAAAAGCCATTCCCACCGTTGCCGCCAAAACCATAGCGAAAGCCATGTCCCACACCAAGGTCGCAGCGTACCTGATACTGAAAGCTATGCCCTATTTCATGCGCAATAGTTGCCCCAACAGGCTTACAGGTACTCGGACTGATCCACAAGGCACCGATAACATCGTCGTAACCGCCCCCATAGGCCATCCAATCGGTAGTATGATGTAAGAAAATCATCATTTTATACGTATCCAAATTCGACTTACCAACACCGCGTTCAGCGAAGCCCAATGTATTGATATTTAACGCATAAAACTGTTCTGCCTTGGCGAGTAAATCGTCTATATCAACCCGATACTCCGTTGCTACACTTGCGGCTCCAGGATCAGTCGTGCCGTATTCTTTCCCCCAGAATACGATAAAGTGTTCCGATTGTTTGCTTCGGGTGTACGACCAGGTACTTGCCGCACTATGGAGATCCATATTTTGAAACTCATTAGGAACATAAATCTGCAAGGCAGGATTATTCTGCTCTTCTACAGGAACAGCAGTCGACTTGCTGCACGAAAGAATAAATGTAGGAGCCAACAGTAGCAGCAGGCATAGCCGGCGGACAAGGCTCATTTTTTGTTTTGAAATCATCGCTTTTCTGATTTTAAATCCGAGTTATTGAACACGAACATTGAACACAAATACAACTTCCACTATTCCCGACCCTGAATCATACAGTAAGGACTGCCTGATGACAAACTTATCTCCCGCAAAATTACGATCTGGGAATTGGCCAATATCAAAAGCCATATCAGCCATTTTAAACTCGGAGAACAAACGTGCACCGTCGCCCCAGGATATCGTATTACCATCTTTATCCAACCATTGCCCCGGAGCTGCGGCTGTACTTCTGGAATCCCGTGAACCATCTGCCTGAATGGCATAGAAGGTGATACTTGTTCCAAGGCGGCTGGCAATTTCAGCGGATGACATACCCAAAGCTTGTTCGACCATTGCACGATCCATAGCGACTCGCGTGGCCGCGTACCCCGCTCCTTCCGGAAGAACGACATCTTTGGTGATGGTCGTAATCTTTGGACCGGTATGCTTAACTGTTTTTAATTTAAAACGAACTATATGTGTCCCGGGTTTATAGAATCGTGCTGTCGTAGCGGTGTTGATGTTACGTCCCAGATCCGTATAGTCTGCCACCACACGGTAGTATGATGCAAAGTCGGTATAGTTCGTCGTCCCGACACGCGTTACCGTCTTTACTGGATAGACGATCCCTTTATAATAAGGGTATGGGTGTACAATGGCAGTATCGGTCATCTCCGCAGCATAAAATGGGGACCAATCTGCAAAACTCGGTAATGTAGCCCGTCGCATAATCTCTCCCTTTTTGGGATTAAATGGTTTCCCATCCTTATCGAGCCACATATATATAATTTTGTTTTCGGCTGATTCTTTATGCTCGATCGAAACTGTAAAATCCTGATTCCTTAGGTTTACAGCATTAGATTCAGAACCCACTGCTGTCGTTGTCGCACTGGCCGCAAAAACCGAATCCGGTTTCATCTTGACAAGATTTATATCCAGTGCCTCTTTATACAGTTTTGATCCCGCGATATTGGTCGCCTTAAGATCCACCGTATAAAGGCCTGCAGGAATACCTTCTGTCGCAGGAGAAATCACCGCAGCGCCACCTAGCCCATTAATGGAAATTGCGGGTGCTGTTTTCTTACCAATACGTTGCGAGAGTTGCTCTAAGGTGGTTACATCTTCCCCCACCTGTCCAAGGTATACATTAAACTCCTGCGGTACCAGAAAATCTGGAACAACGGCTCCTGTAGCTCTATTCCTGATCTCCACTAATTCTACGGTCATTGGTGTGGAACTACCGTTCGCGATAATCGGATTCGTACTCGTAGCCGTTCCTTGTACGACCTGAAGCGTTGATACGCCATAACGCAGATTATCGTTCAAAAATCCTATTTGATCTGGTTTACATCCTTGATACATCGCAAAAAAAGCGATGCATAAGTACCATACGTGTTTCTGTTTCATAACGAAGCTGATTAATTGATCTTGATATTAAAAACAAACTCTGCACGAATCTTTTCATTACTTCGGTTGGTATATACCAAGGCCTGCTTAATGGTGTACGTATCTCCCATGGCAGATCGATCTGGATACTGGCCTATATTAAATGTAAAAGTTGATGCATTATACTCAGAGAATAAGCGCGCCGTGGTTCCCCATGTGACGACATTTCCATTCGCGTCAAACCAATGACCTGGAGCATTTGCTGTAGAATTTCCATTCAGAATATCACCCGGCTCAATCGCATAGAATACAATAGAACTACCCATCAGTCCTGGAATATCATCGGCCTCCAATCCAAAAGCATCGGCGATCCATGCGCTGGAGGCAACAACAGAGCCACCCGTATATGCACTTGCGGCCTTAAAAGCAACGCTATAGGTAAAACGAATGCCATTCGGTAGATCTTCGATAAACGGTCCATTATCTCCTGTTTCATTAAAATCACTGATAAAAACATGTTGATTGCTCAGTACATTCAAAACAGTTCCTGAAGCCGTTTTAATTCCCGTCGTTTGACATAATACCCGGACATCGGCCTGATCGTTCCTATCCACACGAACACTTCCATCCGGTGCTGTTTGATCCGGTTCTCCACGCACTTTGATATAATACAGGTAATACACATCCTGGTACGACCATTGCCCCTGCGGTTGCTTCTGTTTATTGAACGCAAAACCTGTAACAGGCGTATTATTGTTCATGGTCGTATAAGTCGTGTTAGCACTCGTCAGGCTATGTTGACCATCCCCATAAAAGTAAGCGCGAACAGAATCTACACTAGTTGCAGTAAGAAAATCTGCAAACGTATAGGTACCATTTTCATCATCTTCCAAAAACAAAGCTTTCTTCATTTTAAAAGCGCGCGAAATCGAATAGTCCGATGGTACCCAAAAGGTCTTCGCATTATTAATCTCATCTTTCAACCCAAAGTGATCGATGACTTGAAGTAGCGTATCAAACATATGTTTGGGATGCGAGGCCAGATAATCATACGTAGACATATTGACCTCAGCCTGGTGCAAACCATCATCGGTGAGATATGCATCTTTCTTGCAGGCCGAAAAACTGGCTACTAAAATTGCTACTATAGCGATATATATTCGTTTCATATTATAGTCTCCTTTCATTTAAAAACCTACGGTAGCCCAATATGAAGTCTGCCGTAAAAACGGATTCTGATTTAACATACTGGGATCAAATGGCCAATAATACTTGCCGAGGGCAAACTGCTGCTGCGTCATCCGGGTGTTTGAAAATTCATAAATACCGGCGGCTTTATACAGACGAATCATATCGTAAAAGCGGTGTCCTTCGAGAAATAGCTCCCGGGCACGTTCATCAAAAACAGCCTTTAACAGCTCGCCTTTACCATCCCACTCCCCCAGACCAGCTAAAAGACGAACCTCATTCAGCTGATTTTTCGCGTCACTGGTTCTGCCTAACGCCGCCAGAGCCTCGGCGCGAAGAAGCTTAATATCGGAATAGCGGAAAATGATAATATTATTCTTGAACACAGGGACAGCATTATTCCCCTCTTCCGGATAGGTGAGATTCGCATACTTGTTGCAAATCACATAACTGGTGCTTATTGTTGTATCCTGTGAATATTTCCGTCGCTTGTCTACTCTTTCCTTAAACAAACTATCAATTCGAATTTTGGTCGTCGTTAAGCGCGGTACCGTTAGTGTACGGTGGTATTTCGAAGAAGCAAGCGTGTAATCACCGATTCCAATGCTGGTACCTTCGTTCGCGGCACTTTGTGATATCTCAAATATCCCTTCAGCGGACTTCCCTTGAAAGATGGTCCGGTACGGAATACTATCGCGCGAGACATACGAATACAAGCCACTTTTAATAACGGAGTCAGCCGCCGCTGCTGTTTTTTCATAGTTCCCTAACCAAGCATTAGCATGTGCTTCTAAGGCAAAAGCAGCGCCTTTATTAGCCCGTAAAGCAAAGTCTGCCGTTACAATATTGCGCCAGCCTAGTAATTTTTTTGCAACCTCCAAATCTTGCAGGCTTTGCGCCAAAACCTCTACCGCTGTTGCTGCTGGTTTATTTTCAGCATAAATAGGCTGAACGGCCTCGGTGATGATAGGCACGCCCCCCCAAATACGTCCCAAATAGAAATACGAAAAAGCACGCATATAGTACGCTTCTCCTATTAAATGGTCACGTGTACGTGTATTGGTAAAAAGGTTGACGTCCATTTTTTGCACATGCTCAATCACGCGGTTCGCTTGGTCGATAACCCGATAAAACAAATCGTAACGGCGCAACTGATACAGTTGATGACTGGTATTGGATGCTGCAACAAACAGACTCCAGTTCATCGCGACCACATCGTTATATGGAGCGGTATTTGAAGACGCAATTTCATCGGATGGTAAATCGCCGTACGCATAATGTGCGATACCGTTGGCACCATTAAGTGCGGAACGTAAGAGTGCATACATGCCCGCTACCGCAGCATTTGCATCGTCCTGTGTTTTCCAAAAATTCTCATCTGTAGCAGCACTCTTAGGCTCAAGATCTAAAAAGTCCTTGCAGGATGTCACTACGATGAACAAGCTAAAAAACAGTATAAGTAGTCTATTATTTTTCATGACTTTCTTTTTTTACAGTGAAATATCTAAACCAAAAGTCCATTTCTTAGGGATTGGGTATCCGTTACCTGTAGAATATCCATTAGCTTCCACAGCTTCTGGATCCGGCACGGTAGACCACGATATAATGGCAATGTTATCCAATACGCCATACAGGCGCAACGACCGAATACCAAGTTTCTTTGAAAACTGTTGTGGTACATTATAGCCGATACGCACATTCTTCAGACGGATAAAACTTGCATTTTCAACAAACGTGCTATTGGCAATATGCCAGTTGTCGACCGTATTACGGAACAAACTTGGAAACTTACTTTGATCCCCAGGCTTCATCCAAAAGTCAGCCATCTCAAAGTCTCCAGCAATCGCTGAATTTGGTCCCCACGTATTGTACAAGGTCGCAGACCCCGCATCTTGTAACTTATCGGATAGGTATCCATTCCATAATGTACGACCGAAGATAAAAGTAGTCAGTGCCGAGATAGACCAATTTTTATACGAAAATGTATGCGTCATCCCGCCTATAAAATCTGGATTCGGGTCTCCCATATCGATTTTATCATTATCATCGATTATGAAATCACCGTTCATATCCAATCGTCTTGGATCACCGGCCTGGTATTGCGTGCCTGAGCCTGAACCATGCCTAATGCGGGCGCCGGTCAACGGATTAACGGGAACGTCATCCGTGGTTGCATAGACGCCGTCCACCTCCCATACTTTAAACGGATAAAGAGGTTGCCCCACGTTTAGAGCACGCTCCATCCATGGTGGACCGACCTTGATCTCCTGTCCGCCATTCGGAAGTTTGGTGACATAGTTTCTATTGTATGAAATATTGAAATTGGTATTCCACTGAAATTCGGATTTAGGAGACATATTCCGGGAGTTAATGGTTAGCTCAGCCCCCGTATTTCGAACACTGATAAAGTTGGTCGAAATCGTGGAGTACCCTGAGGTTGCAGGCATTTGCAAGCCATATACTAAATCCTTGGAATCACGCACGTAGTACTCAAGATTGATAGCAATCCGATCTTTCAGCATATTCAAATCTACCCCTACGTTAAGTTGCGGCGAACGCTCCCATTTAATAGTCGCTGAAGTAGCCGTACTGCCATAATTTGGGTAAACAACATTAGCGCCATTGTAGGTAAATTGATTACCGCCCATACCGTTATCCAATACAGAACCATAATAGGCGCCACTATATCCCAGCATCGTATAATGTGCATATTCAGACCCTGGATCGCGACCGGTTAAACCATAGCTACCACGTAACTTTAAGTACGATACCAAGCTCTCTTTTTTGAAGAAATTCTCTTCCGAGATAGCCCATCCAGCAGAGATTGATGGAAAGATTCCCCATCGGTTATCGCTGCTGTAACGAGAAGAAGCATCCATCCGGTAACTTGCCGAAACTAAATACCGATCCTTATAGTCATAACCGACACGACCAAATACAGATATTCGGGAACGTTCAGCGATATTAGAATATCCCGATAAATTGGGTCCAGCACCAATACCCGTAACCGTTTTAACAGCTTCGCTATTATTATTTCTCCCCCAGAGATAGTTCGAGTTTGCTACATTCTTCTCCATCCCGTATCCCAAAACACCACTTAATGTGTGTGCCGAATTAATGATCTTATTGTAGTTAAAATAACTCTCCCATTCCCAACGGCGGTTTTGGTTGACCCAATTCTCAGCAATATTCTGTGAACCCGTTAATAGTTTTGGTCGGTAGAGATCCCGGGTGTTATTGTTCAGATTAAAAGAAAATTGAGATCTAAATGTTAGCTCTGGAATAAAAATTTTCTTTACAGTACCCGCCACGTTTCCATTGATACTGGTACTTCTGTCATCATCCAGGAGCCCGTCATAACGTCCTGTATACACCTGACGTTCGAGATCTGTAATTTGCCAGAAAGAGGAAGGAAAACCCCAGGTTGAAAATGGATACTTACTACCGTCGCCAGAACCATGCTTAGCTTTTGTAATACCCGAGAAAATATTCGTTTCAAACTGCAAATTTTCCATCGGATTTACCTGGAGCATAATCCGAGGGGTGATGCTTTTATTTTCATAGCCCATCATTACCCCTTCTTCATAATAGTGTTGAGCCGAAATACGGTATAGAAACTTCTCCATATTTTGACCTATGCTCACATTAACATTGGTAATCGGGGCAGATTGTAGAAAAAGACCTTGCCAATCAGTCGCGTGATTGTAAGCTGCATTCAAACTATCGGTCAACATTTGATGAACCTGTCCATCATAAAACCAATCATAATTCCCGCCATTATATAGAAGGTTCATTTTCATGCGGCGTTCTGCCGCGCCTACAGTTATTGGCTTCATCGCAGGTCGACTTGATATCCCGGTATAAGCGGCTACGCGAACTTCCGGAACCCCAAAAGCGGGTCTTTTGGTTTTAACGATAATAACCCCATTAGCTGCACGCGCTCCATAAATGGAGGCCGCCGATGCATCTTTTAAAATATCGACCGATTCAATGTCATTGGGATTGATTGCTTGCAAAGGACTGGCATCACCATATGCCGCACGAATATCACTGACATCATAAATAATCCCATCAATCACATAAAGAGGCGATTGCAACTGATTATCCGCCAGCCCCAGGTTACTCGATCCACGAATATTCACAATGTTATTTGTCCCCGGTTCTCCCGATGTACTCAAAACCGTTAAACCTGCTACACGTCCCTGTAACATCGCGTCAAAAGTAGCGTAAGGTGTATTTTCAAATTCTCGCCCTTTCACCGACGATACCGCGCCAGTCATCTTCCGACGTTGAATATCTTGGTATCCGACCACCACCACCTCATCGAGATCGGCGGCATCATCGTCCAAGATTACATTTACTTTTGTTTCCCCTTTTGCAATAACATGTTCCTTTGGTCGAAACCCCACAAAAGAAAACACCAGGTATTTGGCATTGCTTTCGGTCTTAATTTCATACAGACCCTTTTCATCCGTTGCGGCGGTACTCCGTCCACCCTTCTCTTTTACCGTCACGCCGGCAATGGGATTACCATGCCGATCACTGACCGTTCCTGATATGCGGGAGCCCTGTCCATGAACTTTGGAAAAGACTAAGGACATACAGAGTATACAGCATACTCTAAAAAAATGTAGACTTTTCATTAGTAAAATAATTTGGTTAATAAATATGTTATAATCGCTTAAGGCATATGCTGCCTCTATTCGAAAAGCGTACAGAAGCTTTTCTTTCAATTTTTATTCTTCTCACTAATAAAAAACGTCCTGCAATTCAGAAAAACCGAAGCTTTTACTGTGAAATCCGGATACGCTTAAAGTCTGCAAAACCGTCCTTATTATCATTTGTCGATTGATAAACCCCGACACGCACAACCGCTCCAGGCTGGTTCAACGACATATCAAACGGACTTCCTGGCAATTCTTGCCAGACATTCCCGTCTTTGCTGGTACGTAAGAAAAATTGATCCCCTACTCGTTGCACCTGTAAATAGCGATGAAAATTCCATCCTGCCCCCGTATTCTGCTGCATTTTATAACCGCCATCGATTCGCGTTGCCATGTTACCTACACCCCAACCGGTCATAACGGAGTTCTGCAATGCAATTATTTTACGCTGCTCCGGACCAACGTGCACGAGAATGCCTGACTCATTCGCACTCCCCTTACGTTCTGTCTGCCCATTAACGTTTGCCAATTCCACCTCAAATACAAAATCGCCCGATACCTCCTTGGATAAAAACGGCCCACTTTGCTCGCGTCCATCCCATCGTGTATCAGCAGAACTCAGGCGAATGCCGCCGTTCTGAATTAAAGCTTCTTTTACGCGCGCACCATCCCCCGAAAACAGATTCCACTGTCCTACATTATCTTCCGTAAGCAGATTAAACCGTTCATCAATCCCGACCAACTCTTTGATACGGTAATTTTTTACGGTTGCCACAGCAGACGCCATATCTGCTACATTTCCATACCGATCTTTCGCTAATATGCGGAAGTGCGGAAGCGCTGAGACATTATCCCAATTGACGAGATAATTAGGTGAATCCTGCCAACCGCTCCCCGTCTTTTCGCCATCCGCAATAAACAGGTACTGCACGCCTTCTCCCGGATGAGACTTCGCTTGCATGAAAATGGTATTGGCATTAATAAAACGAGGCTGGACAAAAAATGTGGTTCTTTCGTTTGTCCAAGATGAAGGTTCATTAAGCGGTATCAACGTATCACTATGCGACACAAAAAGAGAAGCTATTGCTACATGGTTCAATTTAATCACACCCGTACTCATATTGATAAAGTCCTTTTCGATCGACTTCAGATCTAAAGCAACCGGTACACCATCAAGTAGAACCTGTCCTCCTTTAGCACGGCGACTTAGCGTCAGTTTATGCCATTCCCCAACTTTAATTTTTTGTCGCATCACTGGATAATTCAGTAAGGCGAACTTGTTATCCAAGGCTTGAAACTCCAAGTCCAGTCGCGTATCCTCCTCTTCGGAAAACATAGACTTTAAAGCGATAGTTTCCAGGCTGGCACTGGGCTCCCCAACAACCGCAATTTTGTGCCCCACAACTTTAGTTCGCGCCATCCCCTCTTTCACCAGTAAACCGCCCTGCTTTACCCCTTCATTTGGCCATTCTTTCATCTCCCCAAGCGTCAATTGATCTGCACGGTGCCAAAGCCCAATTTTAGCATTTGATGTTTGTTTATAAAGTGTTTCTATTTCCCCAGGGCTTAAAGCCTTATCATATACCTTTAAAGAAGAAATAGCACCAGAAAAGAATCCCGCGTCATTCCCTGCTTTACCGATAGAAAATGCAGAAGCAATACGCATAAACAGCATCTTATTTGCAGCGTTAACCTCTATCCCATCAACATATACGCGTTCCATATACCCATCAAAAGAAACCACCATATGATGCCACGTATTGGCTGTGGGTAATTCCTTAAAAGCAACATCGGGCCATGCCCCACGCACTATAGCCCCATTGTTTCGGTCGTGACCGTATCCGAAAACTGCACGTGTTAAATCCTGCGTTCCTTGCGTCCAAGTCAAAAGTGGTTCATGTCGCTCAATAGTTGGATTAAGCACCCACATCGCTACGGTATGACTACTGTTGCCGGCAAGTGTAGTTGGCACGGTAAATGTCGAATGAAGCGCACTTCGTCCGTCTAAAATGACAGCTTGTCGACCTTTTAACAGGGTTACATACGGACTGCCTTCGGTTGTCCATTGCCCGACCAGGCTTCCTTTGTTTGCAACGGGAGAGGTGAGATTTCCAAGGGAAAGTCCATCTGCCTCGAAATCGATCAACAGTCCACTTTGGCGATCTGAAATAACGGCGTCCTGCGTGCTCGATAACACGGTACTTTGGTTTATATCTTCACTAAAAACTTTAATATTCCACAGCGCCCGAAAGAGACCTTCTACTTGTGTTTTATCGATGGTTATTCGGAGGTATCGAGCTTCCACATTTCCTTTATCAACCATCGGACTCCCCCACTGCTGATTCGCGCGACGATCAGAAAAAATATGCCAATCCTTCCCGTCATTCGAATATTCAATAAGATAACCGTAATACCATGTTGGGTATTCAAATTGCGTCAGTATGGTCTTGATGACTTTCTGTTCCCCTAAGTCTAGCTTTAGCCAAGCTGGATTCATATTGTCTTTCGCTTTCCAGAGCGTCCCATTATTATCATCAATCGCAAACGTTGGACGGAAATCATCGCTATAACTTGAAGACGCTTCTACCGCAGCATGCAAAGCATGATTCGTGTAAGGGAGCGTATTTTTGGCTAATAAACCGATACCAGTATGCGTTGGAACAACCTTTACAATATTCCCTTCGGCATCAAACTCCATTTTATCAGCAGCGATCTGTCGATGAAAACCTCCGCCTGAATGTGGATTATTATGCCTATGATACACGATGTAATACTGATCACCCTCCTGCAAAACACTATGGTGACCCGGACCATGAACGGTGCCATCGATCGTGGTGGATAATACGGGGTTAAAAGCCTCTTTATATTCAAAAGGTCCCATAGGACCTACCGTGCTGGTCGCGTACTGAACGCGATAGGTATGATCTTCGCAATGTCCCGAAGAATACATAAAATAATAAATACCATTGCGCTTAAAAACGAGCGGTGCTTCAAAGAAATCTTTTGCATCGGTATTAGGGATCAACTTAATTTCGGCAAAAGTTTTCATATCCGGATTTAAGAGACCGACGGCACATCCATGATCCGGATAAATTCCCCAGGTTCCCCAATACATATATATTTTACCATCGTCGTCCGTAAATGTCTGGCCATCCAGGGTAATCACACCCGGGATTTTATAATTTGGCACCAATGCCTCTCCTTCGGGCTGTAATGGCGTCCAAGGACCAACTGGTGTATCTGAAACCGCACCATATAACTGTACAGGCTGACTGTAGTACAAATAATATCGACCATCGTACCCCTGCGTCATATCAGGCGCCCAATACCAATGTGTATCGGGCCAGTTCATGGGCTGAATCGTCCAATTGACAAAATCCTTAGATGTCCAAACTTGTGATGGTCCCAGTCCACCTCCATTGCCATCTGTAGTTGCATAGAGGTAATAGGTATCGTCAATCTTTTTAATCGTAGGATCCGCAAAATAACCTGGAATAATAGGGTTTCCCATCTCCTTTTCGGTATGCTGTGACGAGGTGATTGTCTGACCGGCAACTGTAGTTACAAAGCCAAACTTCAAGCACATCAAGCATAGTCGAGTAAAGAATGAGAAACAATTCATATCATTTAATTTTGGTTTAACGAGTCGAAAGCCATCACCATCCCCTTGCGAAATACATAGGTATTTCGGCTTCCCCCGACAAGTGAATTATTAGTTAATCAGTTTATATTGATTAAGCGTTATTTTGACACTTATTAATTTATAAACCAAATTTACAGTGACATAGCATACCATGCTAATCAAATTTTCACCTATTCCAACTGTATTTTAACTAAAAGTAACCTTTTTGTTACTTTTGCCAGAAGTAATTAAGAGATCGCTCGCTATTATTTTGTTTCTCCGGTCGTTTTTGCAAGGACCTTAGTATTCATTAATTCAATTTCATAGGGCCATCTTTCTTTGGTCTCCTCTTTTCCATCAATTAAATGAACGTGATGCTCCCGGGGCGCTCCCATTACGACCAACCATAAAAATTCGGTATTTTGTGGTACGTTAAAAGAAGCCTGTCCCTGAGGGTTATGATATGTTTCGCCATACGTTCGCTTTCCTTCCTTTGATACCGCAATAAAGCCATAACGCCATCCTGAATTTTCAGGTTGGGGTACGGTCACATTATTATAAGTCGTCATGCCTGCAAATTGCAGCTTCACAAGGTTGTTTTCTCCTTGAGGAACCGCTAGGGGGATTGCGTTGTATCCATAATTCTGAGGAACATGGCTTGCTGCAATACGCCATCTCTGTCCGGATATGGAATCGAGATTGGTATAATGCTGATTTGCGTACGGAGCAGAGACCTTTTCTATACGGGGCATATCCCACGTAACAAAACGACGATAGGCATCAAAAAGCTCATCATTAAAAGCTGTTTGTGAGATATTACTCAACCGCTGGTACGTCCGAACGGGGTCTTCCCCTTTGATGGCGTTGCGCCACATCTTCCCGATAAAATCTATGCCATGCTTAGTTGCCCAATACTCCAATACGAAGGGCGCATGATATTGGTTGGTTTCATGTAGAAAAGCGTAGTGTGTTTTACCGAGAAAAGCCTTTAGGTGATAATTTTCAAAAGTAATCCATTCCGGATATACCTGCCATAACATATATTGCGATGTCATTTCAAAAATACTGTTTCCACGGCTTCCTTCTATTGGCGAAGAATAAGCCCAATTGCCATCACATTTGGCGAGATATTGGAAACTATGTCCCATTTCGTGTGCCAACGCACCATACGGCGTCTTATGAATGCGAGCAGCAGGTGTCCACATCACCCCAATTTTATCTTCCGCACCTCCCCCGTATGCCGTACCATCGTCTCCTCCAAATACAAACATCAACAACTTATATGTATCGGATAAGGAGTTTCCAACGGAAACGAACTTCAGATCATTCGCGTAGAAACGATAAAATTCTTCACAGGTGGCCAACACCATTTTGGGGTCAAAACGTTTCGTTTCTTCCTGATTGTCCATCGGGTTCGGACCATACTCTTTAGACCAGAACAACACGATGTTATCGGACTCTAAGCGTCTTTCATTGCTATACTCACTTTCTGGATTGTTGTAATCATTTCCTTCGGGTACACGCCAAATCGAGGTAGGTATATACGCTTCTTTGGTCGATTGTGTTTTTGTGGTCTGCGCGATGCTGCATACCGATATGCACAGCAGTCCAATCAAGGAGCTTACATACCGTATTATTTTTGTTGCTATCATATGTTTAGGTGTTCTAGAGATCAATGGTTTGTGTTTTCGTGAAAACTAAAACACAAACCATTGACAAGACTAAAGATACACCAATCGAAAACCGTCTTGCACCACGATATTAACCTCTTATGTGTAATATTTAACTAAAAAAGAAGACATCTCCTTTTTAAAACATTTACTTGTTCTTCTTTTGATAGACGCGAACGTAGTCGATTTCATACGTTGACGGGAGTAATGATTCATCAATTTTCCCGCCGTTCATTCCACCCAATGCAAAGTTAAGAAGAACGTAATGTGGTTGACGGAACGGATTAAAGCCACTTCCATCTTTATTTTCGAGTTGATCCATTGGTACACGAATCATCAGTAGATCGTCTACATAGAGGGCAATCTCCTTTTCATCCCAATCCATTCGCCATACATGGAATTTACTGGCCCAATCCTTACCCCCTAATTCCTCAACGGATTTCGTACTGCTGTGCCAATGCGCTTTCCATTGTTCGCTGGTCCCTATGGCAATATTTGCTAAGATATTACCACGATAGTACTCCATAATATCTATCTCTCCATTGGACGGCCATTCTTTTTCTATCCCTAAAGTCCAGAAAGCAGGCCACAAACCAGATCCGATCGGTATTCTCGCCTTCATCTCAAATCGACCATAGGTCCATGCTTGCTTGTCCCGTGTATTAATAGACGATGATGTATACTGAATATACTTTCTCTTCTTTGCCCAGTCCGTACTACCTGCGACATACGTTGGGTTTTTCTTCTTTTCTTTTTTCAGGTTTATAAGCAGTAAACCGTCCTTGCAATATGCATTTTCTTTTTGATACCATTGATCTTCATTGTTGCGCTTAAATCCTTCTTCAAAGGTCCAATAATCGGGGTTTGGCGGTCCATTCTGATTAAACTCATCGGCCCAGACTAATTGATAATCTGAAGAATTGGCTTGCTGCGCAAAGTTAACCTGGGAAAAAGTCAATAACGTAATAAAACAAATAAAACGATTCATAAATAAAAAGGGGTTATACTGATATATTTTCATTAAAAATTAGATTACTGGGGTTTTAACACGCTTCCATTTTTCAACAAATGGAACGCCATTTACCGTTCCTTTAATTTGTAAGGTGTCTTCGTTCAAAAAGCTATACGAAACTTTTGAGGCTGCATTCCGTAGATTCGGATTGATGGAAAATTTGATATTCTCACTATAAATATCTTCTGACAGCACCTTAAATGATCCCTGTTGTGAATTAAAGGCCCCCTCTGGGGTGACAATCACAAACATATAGCTCCCATCTTTGCCGAAGAATTTCAGGTAGCCCGGCGGAACACGCAGCTCGATCCCGCTCTCATTTTCGGCAACAACCATTTCCCAGATGCCGACAAACCGTTTTCTATTTTCTTTTGTTGAAGAAGACGTCGGTACCGTAGCCGAAAGAAGGAACCAAGTAATAAAAAGTAGTCCAATGGGCAACAGTCGCTTTAATTTCAAAAGATTCAATTTCATAATAATTCTATTTAGTCCGTTACAATTAAGTGCAATGCATAGGTATTCTTTGCGGGATCGCAGCAGAAAAAGAAGCCTCCGTTCTCTCTCGAGAAGGAGGTTCCTTGATTGCTAATTGATATAAGATCCACTATGTGAGGTCATGCCATCTTTTCGCATGGCCTCTATAATGAGGCAATTATACACGTAGTCCCAACTCGACGTTACTTCGGAGTTTTGGTTTAGGCCATAGGGCCACCAGTGTTGCGTATCACCGTTTAACGTTTGTTCTTTATTTTTTGTAATCAGTTTAAGCAAATTGTTCACGCCGTTAAACTGATATTTACCAGACACAATTGCTTGATCTCGCCACCAACTAGTGGTTCCGGTTCCAAACGTATGATTCATCTCATGCAGCATGGTACGTAGATTCTGGAAACCGGCTTCCGTTCCGAAGCGCATCCATCCTTCATTGTTAGCATCAGCCGTGGGAACACCTGGCACATAATTTATCCATACATGCTTTGTCGCCGAGGTATAGTTATTGGCGTACCATACGGCACTATCTATAGCCACCTGCAACCGTGCATACGCCGCTTGTTGTTCTGCCGTAGGATTCGTCTCTTTATTAAAGGTATAAGTTACTTTTCCTTTACCTATTGTTTTGAAAGTAATGTTTGCGCCGTAACTAACCCCTTGCTCATTGATGGCGTACGAACGTAAATGGTAGGTCGTACGTTCGTTCAACCCAGTAATGTTACAACGGTACGCCCCCTGCCCCACGGCTCCGTGGACCACTTTTCCTTGATCGATCGTAGGGTTTTCTACTGTTCCCCAGCAAATTCCTCGTTCCGTGATTTGCCCGCCTCCATTTCCTGTAATCTCCGCATCATATGAGGCCAACGTCGAGCCAATAATAAACATGGGCCCATTGGCAAAAGTAACGGACTGGATACTCGTTGTCTTCAAAGTTTGCTCTTCACCATAAGCCACACCACCTTTATTGCGGACATAAGCACGCACATAATACGACGTATTACTTTTCAATCCGGTCAATTGCACCGAGAAAGTTCCATCTCCCTTCACCGTATTAGCTTCCATATATTTATCCTCAACAGTTGGCTTGGGCGCTTCTCCCCAACAGATTCCGCGATTGGTCACCAAAGCGCCTCCTTTGCTCGTTACTTGAGCTTGTACCAAGGCAGTATTTGTCGTAATAGATGTAAATTTTGGCGAGCTCACGCTCGCCAAAACAACCTCTTTACCCGGCTCCTCTCCTTCTTTTTCATCGCTTATCGAATCACTCTTAGAGCAGGCCAAACATAGCACGGCCAAACATGTCAACCAGGTAATACCGTATCTTTTCATATGTATACCCATGCTATTTCGCCAAATATTTAAGTTTCACACTACTTACTTTCCAATATTGTCCTGTGCTTCCTGTTCCCGTCAGTGAACCCACGAATCCGAATGAAAGTTCCGTCTCTTCTGTTAGCTCAAACGGGACTGTAATAACACCAGACCGGTTTACAAAAGAAACATACGCTTTGGCCTGTGTAGCAAGGTTTTCAATATTTGGTATATCCTTACCCTTTGCAATAGCAATGAAGAATGAACCTGAAGAGCTCGCGCCATTGACATCAACCACATATTCATATTTACCTGCCGGTAAGGTGGTCGTTTGGTGGATTTTACCATTTGTAAAGGATGTTAAGTTATTGCTACTCCAACCGGCTTCCATCGTTAAGCGATAGTTCTGATTACCATCCACACCACCGTAGTAAGCACCGTTCAAAAGGAAGTTTTTAACCGCGGTGTTCGTGACCCAGCTTGCTGGAATTCCCCAACGACTGCCACTAAAGGCCGATGTTGCGAATGGTGCCGCCGTATTCTTCAGATATTGGCTTGTTACGTAACGCGTAAAATTAGTGGACGCGTATTCAGTATAAAAGGTGTCGATAGACAATGTATCCGGCAGGAACAAAGTGCGGTACTTCACCTCCGTTCCGATCCGATAATCTTTCGGCAACGTATTTTCGCTTTCGTCAATAGGTACAAGCAATAACTTTTCCTTATTATCGATCGTTTGATATTTCACCTGTGTTCCAAACACGCCACTCGTCAAATCCATACCACCCCACTCGATTACACCTTCTTCCGTTTCCGATATAAAGGCATTGGCAACAGGTCTATTGATTAAGCCCGAAATATAACGCGCGCCATACGATGCTCCGGTTTTAAAAACTGGTAAAGACTTATTTCCTTGTGCATCGAATGTGATAAACTCAAAATTATGCACCCCTTCCGCAACAGGAATCATTAGTTTTAAGGTATCAACCCCCGTAGTTCGCTGGATAGGAACCTCAATAGAATCCTTACGTCCATTCCAAAACGCTTTGAGTTTAACAATTTTTGGATCCGCCATAAACAGTCCGGTTACATATACACGCTCTTTCCCAGAGTATACGATAACCGAATCTATTTTACCAGTATATACCGTTTCACCACCCTCAAAATACTTCTTATACTCATCTCCTTTGGTACACGAGCCAAAATAAACGGCTAGGGCAAGGAGGAAAGAAATACGGGTTAATATTTTATTATATGTTCTTTTCATCTCTATAAATTTTACACGTTTATACTTAGCGCGGATCTCCGTAAACTTGAAGCTCTGCGATGGACATAAAGGTAGATCCCTGCCAGTTTCTGTTTGATTTTATACGGAGGTACCGAACCTTAGGAACAGCAATATCAAAATCGTAGCTCAGTCCACTATTGGCCAATTGATAGTCCTCATCCGTTTGTTGTCCAGCAGGTAAGCCGGAGGGTTTGACACTCACGTACGTTCCGAGCAAGTGCCAGTTGTTCCAGCTACCATCCGACGGTGGGTTTGTGGATCCCCAAATTTCGAACTGACGAAGGTTTCCTCCGAAGAAATACATCCGACCGCTGTTGGTATACTCGGGGTAGTCCCAAATAACGATACGACTCATTTTCGATAAAGCCCCGGTATCAAAAGTCACCCATTGAGAGGTTGTAATACCTGGTTTGGTTAAGGAAATATTAGGCCAGTGGAAATTATCCCCATCCCACATTTTATTCAACCCAGTAGATGTATACTCCTGCTGCGCATCGCCTGGCAAGACTAACGGAGCGTATCGAGACTTAGACAAAGCTGTCTCATACAATGGTTTAAGGGTGGTAATCATGGTATCCGTGAAGTTCATATACTTATCGCGAACAGTAATAGCGAAAGTTTGTGCCACCGTATCCAAACCTCTGATAGTCCGATTAATCTGCTTCGTAGCCGTATAGATATTATCCACAGATGGTACCCATTCGCCTAAGGAATCGACCATCACCATAATGGTGATATCTTTTTGTTTTTCATTTTCTCCCGTGATGCGGATTCCTCCAAAAGCTGGTATAACCTCCAAACTGCGGAATGCATCCCAGATTGGGTTCTCTTTCGGGCGAATGGTTACCTGCACCGGTTGCGAGTTTACCTCGCTTCTATTTACGGCAAATAGGTCAATGGTATAATCAGCCTCGTCAGCAAAGCCCTCCACGATCAGGAAATTATTATAATAAGAGGATTTCACTTCCATCTTACGACCTGAAGACAACGTATAGACTGCTTTCACGTAGAGGAGGTCCTGATCCATCGGCAATCGATACGCTATGCGAGCAGCACCGGGCAAGTTCTCTACCCGCACATCAGTGACTATGCCCGGAGGCGTTGTATTTTGTTCTGAGATATCCTTAACCTCTTCTTTACAAGACCAAAAGGATACGACAAGAGCTATACAAAAAATACTATATAATAGGGATTTCATAATATATGCGTTTTATAATTCTTTTCGTTTTTATTCTACCAACCTACATTTTGTACGAGATTCGGATTGACCAATAGCGCATATTCGCCTAAAGGCCAGAAGTAATCTCTCGGTGCGATAAAAGTTTGTGGAAACAGCGTCCGTAAGCGGTAATAGTCATTGGTTGTCTCTTGGCTAACGCTCCAGCCGGTAATATTTTGGTTCAGATAATTTACGGCTAACTTCCAACGACGGAGATCCCAAAAGCGCTTGCCCTCAAACACCAACTCAATCATACGCTCTTGTCGGATAATATCGCGAAGACCTTCTTTGGTGCGTGGTTTATTGGGATTGGAAGAATAACTGTTCCAAGACTCCAACACACCTTTTAGTCCAGCTCTTGCACGTATTTTATCTAAAGCGGCATAAACCTCTTCGCTCGGGCCAAACGCTTCATTTGATGCCTCGGCATACGCTAAATACACATCGCTTAAGCGGATTTCCGGCCACGGGTACGAACGATAGCTCACACCACTTGAGGCAAATGTTTGTTCCCAATTAACCAGCTTACGTAAGAAATAACCGGTTTCATTAATCCAACCGTGGTTATTCGCACCTGCAGACTGATTTAATTTGGCCTCTAACACATAGGTATCCTCATCCGTTAAGCTCAATTCATCAAACTTAAACCATACACTGCCATCAAATGCGAGGTTCGCGTAGAAGCGTGGTTCCCGATCAAAGTTCAAACGCGCCGTGCGGTACCCCTCTTTGATATAGAAACGCTCGGCATGGTTAGCTTCACGAACGGTATATCGGTTCGTAAAATCCAGCGTTTTATCCTCGTTCAAGGGAACGCCATTTTTTGTATAAAACATTTCTGCAATTTTTATCGGTGCGCTCAAATGTTGTCGCGCCGTTCCAACAACTGCCTCAGCAGTGAGTAAAGGCATGGCATCGCGCTGAATGTTGGACGCTTGGCTATTGGAGTTTGCCCATATATGTTCTTCTTGCCAACGCTCATTAAAGCCATTTGCAATGCTCAACATATTCGCCGTCGTATCCGATAGTCGAAACTGTCCATACTGTGCTTTGTTAAACTTATATAGCTTGAATCCCGCCGTTTCTGACGACTGAACTGCCGCTGCCGCTGCTGCTGCTGCACGTACCCATTTTGTTTCGTCGTATACAGGATTAAATAACTGCTCGCCTTTTGAATTCTTAAAACTCGCGTAGTCTGGATTGCCATTAAATAAAGGACTGGCCGCTGTCAGTAATACATTTGCTTTTACGGCGTGGATAATAGGTTTAGTGATCCGCCCAAGTTGTAGCGCGCGATCGGTAATCAACAACGGTACAGATGTGTTAACCGCTGAATCCAATAAACTGACAATATAATCGACGGCCTCATCTACAGGACGCTGTTCCACCCGAACCTGTTCTGCGGTTGCATCCAAGGGAAGATTTTCACGAACAACAGGAATTGGTCCATAGGCCCGAAGCAGTAAAAAATGGTAATATGCCTTTAAGAACATGACTTCACCCAACCATCTCGAACGATCATCCGCATTTAGATCCGGTACTTTGCTGGGATTAGATACATTCTCCAGAAAAATATTACAATCGCGGATGGCCTGGAACAAACCACCGTCCCAACGATTAACTAAAACATTATTTACATTTTGTGCACCGCGTGCAATCTGCCAGTTGCTACCCAATATCTCCCGCTGAGCAACCGGCAACCAAACTTCATCCCCGGCCAAAAAACCGTCGTTTTGCAGCGGATCAGCGTTGCGCGGCAAATAGGAATAACAGGTGTATAAATATTTCTCTGCCTCATTTCTCAACGAAAAGGCATGTTCGATTGTTGCTACATTATCCGGAACCACATCGATATAATCTTGACAGCTGCTCGCCAGTACCAGCATGCCCGTCAACATCGAAAAACGAGTTATTATATTTTTAATCTTTTTCATTTTCTAACGCTTAAAAAGTAAACTGTAAGCCTAAATTATATACGGCTTGTACCGGGTATCCAATACCCTTACCGCCCATTTCTACATCCCATAGCTTAAATTTGCTAACAGAAAATAGGTTCATACCATTGGCATAGATTCGCAAATTTTTGGCACGGATCCGTTCCATTAGGCTCTGCTTAAAGGTGTATCCAAATTCAACGCTTTTCAGACGAAGAAATGCGCCATCCCGAAGCCACCACGAAGAAACCTGGTTGTTGTTTGCAATGACACCTTCGCTCAAACGTGGCCATAAGGCGTATAAATCTCTGTTGTCTTCGCTCCAGTGACTATCGGCAATAGCCTGTAGCAGTCCGTTCTGATTGCCACCATTCTGATAGAAAGGAGATATATTTTCCGGGTTTAGGAAAAAAGAAGAGCGCGCAGATCCTTGAAAGAAGAAACTAAAGTCAATACCCTGGTATCCTAAAGAACCTCCAAAACCATAAATTAATTCTGGATTTTCCGGGTAACCTAGCGCCACTTTATCCAGATCGGTAATCCGGCCATCGCCATTTAAGTCTTTGTACTTTATATCCCCTCCGAGGTAGTGAACTCCCGGTGTTCCAATCTGTGTAGGAGAATTTAAAACCTCTTGATCATCCACAAACAAACGCTCTGCCACATACCCGAACCATTGCTTCGCCGGGTAATTCACTGTATAGCGGTAACTCTCCGCATACGCAGGCTCATCAACGATCAGCAGTTTACTTTTTGCGTAGGTCAGTGTACTTCTCCAGTTCATCCACCAGCTGTTGTTCAATGTTTTATTATAATTCAACATCAAGTCCACACCACGACTTTCAGCCTTGTTGGTATTGGCAACAATAGGCACCTGTAATCCCATTGTTGTCGGTACAAAAGCACGATCTGTTAAGATATTACTACGTACTTGCTTGTAAACATCCACGTTGATTTCTAAAGCATTGAAAAGCGTGGCATCTAATCCTAAATTCGTTTGTTCTGATTTTTCCCAGGTTATACCTTCATTAGCGTAGCGATTAATCGCAATACCTGGACGCCCAATAATACCGAGCTCGCCAAATACTGCCCCACGCCCTACGCTATTCATGTTAACCTCAGACATATAATAAAAACGCTGTTCTGCACGTCCAATTTGATCATTTCCGACAAAGCCATATGTTGCACGCAACTTCAGGTTGTTTACTGTGTTTTTAATCGGTTCAAAGAATGCTTCATTCGAAATATTATACGCTAGACCAAAGGAAGGGAAGAAACCCATACGACGATTTTTGGCAAATCGCTCCGAACCGTTATATCCAAAGTTAAATTCCGCCATATAACGATCGTCATAACCGTAGGTAAAGCGTCCCGACAAACCGATATTTCTAGCGGGTAAGGATAGTTGTAAACTGCCGGCATTACCATTTAGCTGATTCTGGATCAATCCAATTAATGTACCTCCTACATTATGTACACCAAATCTTCTGTTATAATTGGCAATAGCGTGTGCATAAAACATCGATGACACTCTTTTTTCAGATTCGCTATAATCTAAGTATTCACGTCCTACTTGCCCGATGGAACCTATTCCTCCATCGTTTAATACCCGAAGGTTCAGCGTTCCATCAGGGTTTACATTACTGGAATAATAGAAAGGATTATATTGGCGACTAACTTCGAAAAAAGCATAGCGACGTACATAAGCCATAGCCGTTAGGTTCAAGCCCGGAATAACCGCACTTAAATCTTGTCTGATTTCAATCTGCGGCATAATAGTCGATGTATTATACTCCTGGTAACCTCGTACCATTTCAGCGTATGGATTTACATAGAGACCGCCATTCCGATTGACTGCATTCCCAAAAAGTGGGTGATTTAAATAAGGTCGGAATGAAGCCGGATAAACGGCTGGAAACATCACCGGGTTGGACCATATTGCTCTTCTAAAGGTAGCTTGCCCCCCATTGACCCATCCACCATCCGAATCCCGGTAACCGATAGGTCCGGTGTAGTCATCAAACTGTGCATACACACGTACAATACCTGTTGTTGTCGGGGTGAAATTGATGTCCACATTTGATCGAACAGAATAATTACGAAGCTTGATATTATTGTTGAAATTATTGATCCCGTTCATTTTCAACAAGCCGTTGTCTACGTTATAGGTTCCCGCCAAGTAGTAACGTGCGCGTGTCCCTCCACCCGATAAACTGAGGTTATAACGTTGGTTTAAGGTATAATCCTTAATCAATTGATCGATCCAATTGTTATTCGGGTACAACAAAGGATCCCGTCCTGCTTTCGTATTATCGATCTTACTCTGCCAATACGGTAGTCCTTGTCCTGTACTCGCATCCAAAGGGCGTGTTAGGTATGCCTCATTGGCTAACTCCATGTAGGTAATATTATCTGCAAACTGGAAGTTACGCGTATTCGTCGATAGCGAATTTTCCATACGAAAATCAAAATTGGTCCGTCCTTCTTTTCCGAGCTTCGTGGTAATCAGCACGACACCATTTGCACCGCGAGCGCCATACATAGCGGCTGCATTCGCATCCCGCAACACCGAGAATGATGCAATATCATCGGGTTGTAGGCGAGCCATATCGGTTGGTGTGGATTCCACGTTATCGATCAAGATCAACGGATCCTGTTTCCCGGTACCGAAAGTACCGAGCCCCCGGATAAAGAAATTGGCATTATCAGCTCCCGGTTCACCACTCCGTTGGAAAGCAATCATACCAGCAACACGTCCTGCCATCATCGTGGTTAGGTTGCTCGTTGGCCCTTTCAGCTCTTTTGGTTCTATGGTGGTTACCGAACCGACTAAGCTGGCCCGTTTTTCACGTTGCCCGAAACCGGTAACGACAACATCTTCGATCATACTGTCGTCTGTCTCTAAAACAATATCCAGCACAATGTACCCTGTGGCGTCAGCTTTCTTTCCGGCAAGAGATACCTCTTTTCGAATAAAACCGATATTACTAAAAACTAGAGTCGATCCCCCAGGTACAGCAATTACGTAATTTCCTTTGTCATCCGTAAGTGAACGTGCTTCCCCTCCGAGCACGCCGATGGTGGTGCCCCCTAGCGGTGCGCCCCCACTTGTTATCAAACCTTTGACATTGACATTTTGCGCAACACCTATACCATACATCATAAAGAGACATAAAAATATGCCCAGACGTTGTGTAAGCATTTTGTAAGTTTTCATTGCATTTATTTTGGTTAGTTTATAATCTGCGACAGTTCATACACTGCCTGCACAATTATCGGGAGTATCTTACACTTTACTTAGGGGGGATTTCATCAAAAACAAGGGGGTAATTAGGCAGGACAAGCTAAAAAAAAAGGAAACAGGAAAACAAACAACCGTTTTTTATCCACCAACAACCACATATTAACCGGTCTGCCCGCCGACAATTACGAGGCACATATACCGTAGAAAAACGGCAGAAAAAGAATAAAAAAATAAATGTCAAACTTACGCTTGTTATTAGTAAAGCTTTTAACTAGCTTTACTTTATAACCTATTAATGAAACCAACCCAATTATGAAGTATAGTATTTATACCTTTCTTCAGCTTTTTTTGGTACTTATTAGTGCAAAAGGGCAAGGTACAATAGAGTATCTCGGCATAGAAAAAGGACTATCGAACGACTATGTAACAAATATCTTCCAAGATAGACATGGCTTTATGTGGTTTGGTACCTACAGCGGATTAAATCGCTATGATGGCTATAGCTTTAAGGTATATAAAAATATACTACACGATGCACAATCACTCCCCGACAACCGTATTACCGATATTGCGGAAGATAAAAACGGAAATCTTTGGGTGGCAACCAAGATTGGTATCGCCCAGTTAAACCGGGACGAGACGACCTTCTTGCGCCTGCCGCTCTACGCGGAGAATGGAAAAAAGGTCGATATCAATTTTTCCGTGCACCAATTAAGAAACGATAAAGAGGGAAATATCTATGCTGGCAGTGAGCAAGCGGGATTATTAGCCATCCAACAGCATAAGGGCAGCTATGTAGCCTCTTCCATTCCATTACAACTTCCCCAAAAC
This sequence comes from Sphingobacterium psychroaquaticum, assembly GCF_004421025.1. Taxonomy (NCBI): domain Bacteria; kingdom Pseudomonadati; phylum Bacteroidota; class Sphingobacteriia; order Sphingobacteriales; family Sphingobacteriaceae; genus Sphingobacterium; species Sphingobacterium psychroaquaticum. The sequence continues at coordinate 2,989,701 of NZ_CP038029.1, forward strand.
GAAACGACATCATACAGTGTTAGTGGTTTATGCAGAACACCAGAAGGAAATTTATGGCTCGTTGTTCAAAACGTAGGCCTCTGTTATTATGACCCTCAGCATAGAACGGTGGTGGTCAAAGCTGCTGGAACCTTTAATGCGACCACCATGGCAGCATCCGCAGATGGTGATGTATGGTTTGCTACAAACTGGGGCATCAGCCGATACAATCCATCGCGTCAGGCGTTTGTTCACTATACAGCGGCGGCGGGACTAGGTCTTGACCGCGTGGTGCACCTATATTTTGGTAAGGATAAAAAAATGTGGGTTGGAAGCGACGGCGGCGGAATACAAAAGATTGATATGATGACCGGCAAAGTGGAACAACACAACGATCACAATAAATATGTCCTGACGAGTAACTCTGTCTTCGCCATCTATGAAGATTCCCAAAACAGACAGTGGATCGGAACCTTACGTGGTGGGATAAACAAAATCGATTATAGCAAAGGGAAATTTCAGTTGATTAAAAATAAAACGCACGGCCAGCTTATCAGTGAGAAGGATTTTGTGCTATCCATGGCCGAGGCAGATAACGAAAACCTGTGGATCGGAACTGATGGCGCCGGTCTTTTGAAATGGAATAGAAAAAAGCAAGCGTTTGTGGATTTCCCTATCCAGCACCATGCTTTACAGAAAGCTTTCGTGACGGATTTAATACAACAGTCGGACAATAAGTTATGGGTAAGTACCTATGACCAAGGCCTCTTCCTGTTGGATACCAAAACGGGAAACGTTAAACAGTATCATTGCTATTATCCCAATACCGATTATATTAATCTTACGACCTGGCGCTTGCATCAAGACAGCAATAACCAAATTTGGGCTGCAACCTTAAACGGCGGATCAATTTATAAATTAGACACGAAAGCAGATCGTTTTGTCCCCTTGGATATCCCAACGAAAGATATCCTGGTCTTTACAGAAGAAAGTGCAAACAACTTTTGGCTGGGTTCCTGGAGAGATCTTATTCGCATCGATGTAACCACAAAAAAACAGCGCACATTTACCATCGGTACCCCAGTGCGCTTTATCCATCCCGCAGGAAAAAAACACCTGTGGATAGGCACCGAGGGCGGTGGTTTACTGTTCTTTAATAAAGAAAACGGGGCATTTGATCGCTATACCGAAAAAGAAGGTCTCCCCAGCAATACCTTGCTCAATGCGCTGGAGGACAAAGAAGGAAATTTGTGGATATCAACCTATAATGGACTTTCAAAGTTTGATCCAAAGACCAAGAGTTTTCAAAACTTTAGCCGGACAGATGGACTACAAAGCAACCAATTTACATACAATGCTGCACTAAAATTACGTTCCGGTGAAATGGCATTTGGCGGTATTCGCGGGTTCAATATTTTTACCCCTAAAGATATACAGGCACAACAGCACTTTCCGAAACTGGCTATTACGCAATTACAGATTGACAATAAGCCATACGGCAGCGCGGAGCAGCAGCGAGATCAGGCTTTAGGAACCGTAGACAAACTGACCATTCCTTACCATCAGGCCATGCTTTCTTTTTCATTTGCTGCCCTGGAATATACCTTCCCAGACAAGATCAAATATGCCTACTTTTTGGAAGGGTGGGATAAAGATTGGAACTATGTGGGAGAGCAACGCAATGCGCAATATACCCATTTAAAGGAAGGGGCCTATACCTTACGTATCAAATCGACCAACGCCGATGGCAGCTGGAACCCAAAAGAAAGAATAATAGCGATAGAGATCCTTCCTCCATGGTGGCGAACCGGATGGGCCTATTCTGCTTATATTTTGTTGATAGTAGGCTCCTTATATCTTTATATCAATCATATAAAGTACAAAACAAAACTATTATATAAACTCAAAACGTCAGAGTTTGCACGCAATAAAGAGCAGGAACTCAGTGAGAAAAAAATAAGTTTTTTCACCCATATAGCGCATGAGTTTAGAACGCCACTAACCCTCATGGTCAATCCGCTCAAGGATATGTTGTACCGTGCTGCACATGAAGATATCAATAAGCAGGAACTACATCATGTCTACAATCACTCAAAAAGATTGTTGAGTCTGGTGGATAAATTGCTTTTGTTTCGAAAAGCTGACAGCGGCTTTGATGAGCTACGAATTGTAAAACTTGATTTTATAAAACTGTGTCGAGAAGTGTATTATTGTTTCCAACAACTGGCACATTCGCAGGATATCGATTACCAGTTTGAAAGTTACGCGGATAGCTATGAGATGTATGGTGATCGGGAAAAACTGGAAATATGTCTCTTTAATCTATTTCATAATGCGATTAAGTATACAGCTAAAAATGGGAAGGTAACCATACAGATCACGCCTCACAATGACTATTTAGTATTGGAGGTAATCGACTCCGGAAAGGGCATCATAAACACGCTGGCGTCCAGTATATTTAAACCATTTCATCGGGACTACTCCAGCAAAGGGAGCCAGCAATCCGGATTTGGCATTGGCTTATTTTTGGTCAAGAAATTTGCCGAAGCACACGAAGGGACTATCCATTTTGAAAGCAATGAGCTCCTAGGAACTACCTTTACGCTGACCCTACCACACAAACCAAAGATGCTAAAAGATAGCCTTGTCTTCGAGGATGTTCCAGAGCACTCTGTCTTTCTCCATGAGTTTATGGACAGCGATCTCCCGGTGGATCAAAATACAGTACCGTTGGAGTCTAACAACACGATACCTACAAGGAAAGACCAAACACTTACGACCGAGCAGCGTATTATCCTGGTGGTAGATGATAATGACGAAATCCGGAATTACGTAGCGAAGATATTTACCCCTGATTATGAAGTGATACAAGCGGAGGACGGAGAAAAAGCGCTTGAAATTTTGCGAACAATAGAACCGGATATTGTCATTAGCGATGTTGTGATGAAAGATATTTCAGGTATCGACCTATGCGAAAATATCAAAGCAAACAATCGACTCAACCATATTCCGGTGATCCTACTGACGGCCAGCTCCTCCCCCGATGTTCGTCTGAAAGGGATTGAGGGGGGGGCGGATGATTACATCACCAAACCTTTTGATAAAGAAATTCTTCAGGCACGGGTGAGCAACCTGATACAAAACAAACAACGCCTTCATCAGTATTTTCACAATGAGATTACGATGCAGGCCACGGATAACAAAATACCACAAGAGTATAAGGACTTTCTACACGATGCGATGCATATTGTAGAAGCGCACCTGCAGGAGGCCGATTTTTCCGTAAAAACATTAGCCGACAAGTTAAGCATGAGTCACTCCAACCTATATCGACGTATTAAATCTATATCAGGGAAATCGGCAAACGAATTTATCCGCTATATCCGATTGAGAAAAGTCGCCCGAACCCTGATTGATACCAATGCTAACATAAATGAAGCGGCCTACGATGCGGGATTTAGTGACATCAAACACTTTAGGCTTCAATTCACAAAACTATTTGGGTGTACGCCATCCGAGTATCGTAAAAAATTTGGACACGTTAAAAACAAATATCAGGTACGCATGAATTAAATATGGTTCCGTCAGCTTCGCTGGTTGACGGGATCATATTTTCACCGACATTCTTCCTGCATTCACCTAATTTATGGAAACCTTCACCTAATCACTGTATTAATCCCTCTGATTGATCCCTTACTTTGGAGAATTAAACAGAGAAACAAGCATGGGATTATTTTCATTTTTAAGAAAGAAAAAGGAGCTGCCACTTTCAACTATTCCACAAGAAGATATTACACTTCCTGAAAACGAGCAAAGTACGGAGCTCCATACGACAGTACCTGGCGGAGATGGTATTTTCCGCATCTACAATTACTTACAGCAAGATTTTGAAGCCAAAGGCTTTAATGACGCCCTCATCAGTCCCGATGATGGATACAAAAACGATAATATCCGACTGATTCGTTATGATCTTGAGATTCTGATCCATCAGGTAAAAACGTACCATGACTCCTTAATGAAAGATATGGAGTTTCATATCCACTCACGGGGACGCGCTGGGTTGATAGATCTTGTCGATGAGCTTAAAATCAAACAAACAGACCTTCTCGACCACATGGAAAAAGTAAAAGAATTCGAACGATCAGTAGCCACCGATAGTGGTTTATGTGAACGTGCGATTTTAGCATACAAACGTGGTTTCATGAAAGGTATGGCATCCATCACACAAGCCTATTTATTAAACAAAAAATTCTAGTACGATGAAAGATTGGTGGTTAAAATTTGGTTGTTTTCTAACAGGGTTCAATTATAATCTAGTAAAAAACTCGAGCGAGCAATCGGCCAAGAACGTAAAAAAATATACATCGGCCATGCTGTTGATTACGCTAGTCTGGTTTTTCATTGGCTACAGTTTTGCAACACGATACCTTCACTTGGAACAATGGGGAGGGCTTCTCGGTGGGCTCTTAATGAGCTTTGTCGTTATCCAGATCGAGCGGATTATTATCCTATCGACGAAAGTTAGTTTAGGTTCCAGCATCTTCCGTATTCTCCTCGCTTTGGTGATGTCTATTTTAGGTGCCTTTATTATGGACCAAATTACATTCAAAGACGATATCGAACTGCGTAAAGCGCAGGTCATGGACGAACGTGTAAAACTAGCCGTGCAACAATCTGAGCAGGATATCCAGAAGCAAATAGCAGGTTTGGACAGCATGATCGCTAAAGCAAACTTACGCTATGATGCCGTAAGTAATGACCTAAAGAAAAATCCGGTCATTATAACGACGTATACGAACAGTAGTGTAACCAAGGATAAAGAAGGAAAAGCGATCAATAGTACCCAATCGACCAACAAATCGGTGATGGAGAATCCGAAAAAACTGGAAATGGAGCAGCTCCATAAACAAATAGAAACGCTGCAACATAAAAAATTTGAGCTGGCTCAGTCGATCACGACCATCAAAGAACGAAAAGAAAAAGAATTGAAAGCCAGTACAGGATTTCTCGATGAACTGACCTTACTACATGATGTGGTTACATCCTCACAAATTGGTATTTTCGTATATCTCCTCTTCCTGTTGTTCTTTCTAGCTATTGAACTTTTTGTACTCGTCATGAAACTAACGGACAAAGAATCAGACTACGATAAGCTTTTGCAACACCAAACAGAAATTCGTGTTCACATGCTAGAAAAGCTACGTAATCCGTAAACAAAGTCTCTATTATAACTGTTAATTTTTATAAACTCAAAACAAATACAATTATGTCTATCAAAGAAACATTCTTCGTAAACGGGGAAAACCTACTCAAAAAAATAAAGGAAATTATCGCAGAAGGTAATGTGACCAAAATCAGCATTTCGGACAAGAACGGAAAAGAAATAATGAGTTTTCCAGTAACGTTGGGTGTCGTTGGGGTCGTATTCGCGCCCATTTTTGCGGCTGTTGGCGCCATTGCGGCTTTACTGACCGAATGCAAGATTACAGTCGAGAAAGAGCACAAAGAAGATGAAGCAACACCCCCTCAGGAAGAGGAGAAAGAAAATGCTGCAACAGAACCAGAAGAACCGCTGTTGTAAGGCTATCTTATAACAGGCTCCTTTTAGTCTAAAAATTGGACTATACTCATAAAATAGATCGACCTCTTGCCTCTGGAAAACAACAAGCAAGAGGTTGTATTCTAAGCTCCCACGTGGCTGAGAGGACAGGGACAAACAAGGGAGACACGAGCCAAAGGCGCGCGCCAGCGGATAGCAAACTAGCGAACCGTCTTCAAAATACTCGACGCTCACTAACACGCTAGTTCGAGCCTGCCTACCGTAGGTAGGCTTGTAACCCAGACTCCTAAAGGTTAAAGCAAGTAATATGATATGCTAAGCGACAAACCTACTACAGGTAGGCTTGTCGCTTGGACTTTTAAAGACATTATGAAGAAGCCAGCCATCACCGGGATTACTTTTTTTTCAATTTTAACTTTTTAATTGCTACCTTTGTAAGCAACAAATCACTTACTGCATGTAATAAATATTTCTTTCCACCGAACATACTCAGCATTATCCTTAATGGATGAACTGCCTATTGTTAACTTCTACAACGAAAGAAATCATGCTTATTATCGACAATATTTCCTATATACATCAGGATAAAGAAGTCCTGTTTACACATTTAAATTTTAGCCTTCGTCAAGGTGCTAAAGCTGCGCTTATCGGGAATAATGGTGCAGGAAAATCTACACTGCTTAAACTTATTGCAGGTCTTCACACTCCCAATACGGGTCAAATAAGATCGGTAGAGTCCCCCTATTACATCCCTCAAATACTTGATCAATACCAAGACAAAACAGTGGCTGAGGCGCTTCAAGTAGCCCATAAATTGCATGCTTTTTATGAAATCTTGGCGGGAAATGCCTCGGAAGAGCATATGTTGATGCTCGATGATGATTGGAGCCTCGAAGAACGCTGTCACGATGCCTTTACCCGTTGGGATTTGAAGGGAGTAAACCTGAATGACAAGATGGCGACACTTAGTGGTGGACAAAAGAGCCGTGTTTTTTTAGCCGGTATACACATCCACCAAGCGAAGTTTATCATCATGGATGAGCCCAGTAATCATTTGGATAATCAGGGCCGGCAATTGCTTTATGCATACATCGAACAAACTGCAGCAACTTTACTTATTGTGAGCCACGATCGTACCTTGCTCAATTTACTTGACACGATGTATGAACTTAGTAAAGAGGGCATAAAGACTTACGGCGGGAATTATGATTTCTACGCGGAGCAGAAAGATGCGGAGCGCAACGCGCTGGGCGACCACATCCAGGCAATGGAAAAAGACCTTCGGAAGGCCAAAGAAAAAGAACGTGCCGTAGCCGAGCGTCAGCAGAAGCTGGATGCACGTGGTAAAAAGAAGCAAGAAAAAGCCGGCGTTGCGCGTATTATGATGAATACGCTCCGCAATAACGCCGAAAATAGCAGTGCTAAATCCAAGCAAGTCCATAGCAATAAAACGAATAATATCGGTGAAGAACTATCATCGTTGCGCATGCAGCGTGCCGATATCGACAAGATGAAGTTTGGTTTCGAAAGAACAAGCCTTCATCAAGGTAAGGTGTTATTCGAACTCACGCATGTAAATCATCAATACGAAGCCCAAGCGGTTTGGTCGGATAAATTAAATTTAAAAATTACAAGTGGCGAGCGCATTGCGTTAAAAGGAAAGAACGGATCCGGAAAAACGACCTTCATCCGGCTCTTGTTAGGTGCGTTAACGCCCGCGACGGGATCGATTTTCCGTACCGCGATTGAAACCGTTTATATTGATCAGGACTACTCCCTTTTGAATGATGCACTTAGCGTATACGAACAGGCCGAGGATTTTAATGACGGAGCACTCCAAGAACACGATATAAAGATTAGGTTGGATCGCTTTTTATTTAACAAAGAAAGCTGGAACAAATCGGTTGCTGCATTAAGTGGCGGAGAACGAATGCGCCTTGCTCTATGTTGTTTAACAATAAGTAATAATGCACCAGAGCTTCTCGTATTAGACGAACCTACCAATAACTTAGATATCCAAAATATCGAAATTCTAACCGCAGCTATTCAACAGTATCAAGGAACATTATTGGTCGTTTCGCATGATGCCTATTTCTTGAATCAAATAGCTATTACAAGGGAGATTGAGTTGGTAGGAAGTAGTTCGTAGAGCGTAGTTGGTAGGGAGTAGTTGGTAGAGCGTAGTTGGTAGGGAGTGGAGCGTTGTTACTAAATATACGTTATTTAAAAAAATATTTGGAAATAAAAAAAACTCTACTATATTTGTAGAGTATTCAGAATTGCATAAGCAATACCAACCGAGTGTAGGCACCGCGGTGGTAAAATAATACGGGTATCACGCCAAAATAAACGTGTCTTCACGATTGTTTTAAACCCTTGATTTTCTGAATACAATTTATGGTTAAACGTTTTTAATTTTAAATTGTATGTCAACAACAAATCAACTATCCAGCCATCTACAAGAGCAGTTCCACCACTATACGGTGAATGAGTTGATCACCATCAACAATGACATTGTTGAAAACAAGGTTTGGGGAAGCTCACGCTCTACCTTCCGGAATGCAGTGCTTAAAGCACTTGCCCAGAAGGGAATCGACCTATCCCCTATTATTTCCAAAGAGGACGGTTTTACCGTAATCCAGATTGTGAAAGTAAAGCTAGAAAACAATAGCCTCATTCCAGTCTGTTAAAGCAAGCAAATCTCCCCCTTTACATATAGCTACTGGTTAGACAGCGCCAACAAGGCAAATGATCCTAACCAGTGGCTTCCCATATAGTCGTCGTTGCTGATATTTTTCAAAGAAAATTCAATGTGATTATTCCCGAGCTGCACCAAAACATCATGAAGTTCCGGAAGCACTTGTGCAATACCGTACAGGCAATGGGCACGACTAAAGTTCAACCCATCCAAGTGAACCAATTTTCCATCCGTACGATCGCTCACAATAGCAGGCTGCAATAACTTTACTTCCTTTTCAAACAAACCTGGCATAAAATTCAAAAGCCACACTTTATACTCATCATGTGGTAACACCTTACTCATGAGATAGGCTTCCTCCAAACACGGTGACAGAAAATCATATCCACTCGGTTCGTACGCTAAATCACAATTTTTATCCTTTTCAAAAAAACGTGTAGTATTGGTCTTTATAGCATTCAATAGGTTATGATCTCCAACTTGTTTGGCATAATCAAACATCAAAGCAAGACTAAAAGCTGTATTATCGTGTTGCCCTGTTCGAATCGGGTAAACTAATTTTGTTAAATAAACTTGTGTCCGTTCCGAAAGCAAATCGACCAAAGGTTGTAATACGGATGCCCACTTCTGTGCATCCTTATCTTCCCATGCCAACAGCTCTTGCTGCAACTTGAACAACCAGGCCCAGCCGTAGGTCCGCTCGAAGCTCAAATTATTTTTATCTTGAAAAAAAGCAAGCTCCACCGCGAGATTTTCCTTCGTGATATGAGCGTTCAATATCTGTCGGATTTTGCCGTCGGAATCTAAATCGGGATGAAGGCGTAACAAGTGCACAATGGACCAGTAACCGTGCACGGAAGAGTGCCAATCAAAACATCCATAAAAAATCGGACGCAGTGCTTTAGGCCCTTTTAGATCTTGAACGCTCCCCAAGACCTGTCCCATTTTATTCGGGTATTCAATCGTTAAACAATGTGTAGGGAGTGCGAAAATCAGGGCTGCCATTTCGGAATCCAATGTCAGCTTATCTACTTTCGCTTCATTCTCTGTTGCTGTATTTCGTTGCTGTTGACAACCACTTAAAACAGCTAAAAAACACAACGATACAACAAATCCTAGGTACTTCATAAAACAATTTATTTTTCTGTAAGTTTATAAGAACAAGAATAGGCATAAAAAAATACATATTGTTACTTAACAAATAAAAATCATGGGTATTACAGATTTAATTACAGGTGGTATCGGTTCGAAAGCGATATCAGCCATTTCCAGTACGTTGGGTGTTAGCGAGACGAAAGCAAAGTGGATCGTTGCAGCCGCCGTTCCGCTGATGATTGCTGCGTTGAACTACAACTCCAAAAACAAAGGACAAGCAGAAAATATCGACAAAGCGCTTGACCAACACAGCAGTAGCGGTATTCTGGATAAGATAAGTGACGTTTTTGGCAGCAACAACAACGATGATGGCGGAAAGATTGTCAACCATATGTTTGGCAAAAACACAGAATCTGTAACACAAAATTTTGCAGATAAGCTAGGCTTGAGCAGTGCACAGGTAGGTGGAGTACTCGCTAGTTTAGCGCCCATGGTTATGGGATATCTCGGCCAACAAAAACAAAGTGCCAACAGTGGGGGTGGCATTGGCGACCTCATCGGCTCAGTATTAGGCGGTGGCGGTGCGCAACAAGCTTCCACAGGAGGTGGTATTGGAGATCTAATCGGCAATATTTTTGGCGGCGGAGGCAACACACAAGCGGCTGCACAATCTAACGGTATTACCGATATGATTGGCAACCTGGCGGGCGACTTTTTCAATCAAAACAAAAGCCAACAGGATAAAGGCGGCATTTTGGATTCTTTAGCTGGCATGTTTGGAAAGTAAAAAACAAAAAGAAGACTACCGCGTAGCCCCGCTTCTTGCGGGGATGTGGTAGTCTCTTTAAATTTTATCTGGAGAAGATAGTTCACACTTTACTATATTGCCTGCGTTAGCAACGCTTCTAGCTTTCTTAACGACCAAATGTCGCCTGAGGAATTATGGCGATCTGTAGAAACTTGCCTTTGCACCACCCGAACTCCCTAACCCTAATTAAACACATAATTTATCCCGACCGTTCCTCCTCCGTGGAAGCTATTTCTAGTACGGCTTGCCCCCCAGAAACGCCATGCAGTACCCGCCCCACTTTCTTGCTCCAGCGCTTGGGCGTAGTTAAAGGAAGGAGCTGCAAAAACCTGTAAATGCTTGCTCAGGTACATCGCTGGCATAAAACGTAGGGAAACACGATTATTATCAGTCGTACGAAAGTTATCCGCAAAATTTGTTCGTTGTACAAGTTCGGTCGAAAAAGAAAATTTCGATGTATGTATAAGGCGTGCGCCCAACCCAAATTCCGCCGCATACTTCATTATCGGATCATCTACATATAAACCAAAACCAAGTACGCTGTACAGGACACGCCCCCCAGAACGGAAATTTAGTGCCACCAGCTTGCTGTCATCAATATGAACCGACAACTGCTTTGTTCCATTTTTCACTAAACTCAATAAGGCAATCGGGTAGTCGCTACTATCTGCGATATTCAATACGCCTGCAAGCTGTACACCTTTTACTTTCTTTGCTATGTTGATACCACCCGCAAGCTGACTTACCACCTCTTTACGACTCACGTTGAGAACCCCAGCAAGCTGGGCACCTTTAACCACCTTGGCTATGTTCACTCCTCCAGTAATCTGCACGGCCACCTCATTACGGCTTAAATTATGAACACCAGCTATTTGGCTTCCATAGGATGTTTTTGCGCCGTTAAAACCACCTGAGAGCTGGATACCGTGATGAACGGTATCGGCTAAATTCCATACACCCCCTATTTGCACGCCTTCCACATCATTCATCACCACATTGCCGCCGCCAGCCAGCTGAAATCCTTTCACATTCCCCCCAACCACATTGATGACACCCGCAAATTGAGCACCACGCATATCATATTGGTTCACATTAAAGCCGCCTGCCAACTCTGTACCATCGACCCCAGCCGTGGCACCACCAATTAAATTCAATGAAAAGGTGTTCACAATTTGTGAATTGAAAAAGCCATGCGTGCTAAGTCCCGGTGTCAGCGACATTTGAAAAGGGCTATAGGCAAAAACACCACCCAAATTCAAACTCTGCAACCGTTGCGCGGAGCTCGTAAAAAAATGACCAAAATAGCTATCATAAACGGTTCGGCTGCTATCCTGTCGTGCATAATAGCCTAACTTACGGCCCTTCAAATTCTTTACCGCATCAATTGGCAACAACAGCATAATGGAGGTGTCCCTATAATTTTCCTTACTTAAACCGATTGCAAGGATATGATCCGCTTTCTTTAAGTCTAAAACGAAATAACCGTTTTTATCCGATAACGTGGAAGTCTGAAAGGCAACGCGATCGTAAATACTGGCATGCGGAATACCCTCTTTTGTTCGGATATCACGGACATACCCCATCACCATCGCTCTATTTGATGTGGGTTCCACTTCTACAGATACATCCATCCGTTGTGGTGCATAGGTAATAATAACATGCGATTCGGTTTCCTTGAAGCTAAACTTCTCCCCTAATAATTTCTCCAAATAGTCAATCAAAAGGCCATCAAAAGGTTTTGTATCTACTATTTTCTCGGTATCCAACAAATTACTGTTGTATGAAAAGTAAAAAGATTCTGTTCTCTCCAAGTGGTTAAAGATGGTTCGGAGCATCGTTTTCTCAAACCCCGGTACCTTAATCTTTTTAGATAAGCTTCCTTGGGCTGTTGCCGCACTGCAAAAAAAACAAAAACAGATTAACGCTATAAATAATTTAGACTTGCGCACGATATATAAAATAATTTTCAAACTGCTAATAAACTGACTTTTGAACATCCCAGCTTAATTAATATAATACTTGTTTCCTCTTTTTTTCATCTTCAGATCAAAGGTCTTCAGAATCACATCAATCATCTCGCTTAAGCCCTGTTGTTCGAACTTAGCAGAGTACAACAACTTTCGATGCGCTGGATTTTCCAAGACAAATTCTTTCTCATAGGCTTTACCTAAGGCCTCGAATACCCGCGATAACGGCGTGTTGTCAAACTCAAACACCTGATGTACGTAATAACGATATAGATTATCCTTCACTGAATCCACTTTTACCGTTTGCTTGCTTGTATCAGCGATCACGATACGCTGTTCAGGTAGTAAAAAGACTTCTTGATCGCCATAATTCACACGCACCTTGCCTGTCGCGACGATAACTTCCGTTTCACCCGGCGTCCTTCGTACATGGAAACTCGTGCCAACAACCGTAATCCGATGCTGCCCCGCTTCGATCACAAAAGGATGTGCCTTATCTTTTTTGACCTCAAAGAAAGCCTCCCCCTCCACTAAGCTTACCGCACGTTTTTTTCCAAACCAACTTTTATGGTAATGTAACTCTGTATCTTTGTTTAGACTCACCATACTTCCATCAGGCAATGGCGCACGCAATGTTTGCGTTAATGTACGTAGATCTGTCTCCTGAGATAGCTTATCATTTAATCCCCAATAAGATAAGCCTAAAATCAAAAGTATTGCGGCTGCTGCTCCGATCCAACGAAATGGAGACCTACTCGTGCTTATCTTGACGACAACTTCGTCCTTTGACTGAGCCCTTTCCGTGCGAAGCTGCGTAAAGGTGTTCCAAGCCCGATCAATATCAATCTCAGGCGCATCTCCTTTTTGTGCACTGAGCTCCCATACCTTTTTCATCGCGATATATTCTTCTTTATGTACGGGATCCGCTTCAATCCATGCTTCCATCGTTGCTCGTTCTGCAGCATTCATCTCCCCCACAATATATTTTGTAATCCATTCCTTGTTCATAATCCTGAAATTAAGGTTAACAATAAAACTGTTAAATAATCGACCAAATGTATCCGTAAATGCCGCAACGCTTTGGTCATATGTCCTTCGACGGTTTTTAACGATAAATTCAATGAAACCGCAATTTCCTGGTATTTCAGTTCTTGAAATCTGCTCATCTCAAACACCACTCTACTTTTCTCAGGCAGCGAATCCAAAGCGCTATGCAGTAATTTTTTCAGCTCTGCATCACTCTGATCTGCATACACGGTTTGGATACCATGGTGTACTTGATGATCTGTGTATCGCTGCTTTACCCGATTACGCTTCACGATGTTTAAGCTTTCATGGTATACCGACTTGTAGAGATACGCACGCAGTGAGGTGTGAATATCCGACTCCCAGTCTTTCTCCCATAACCGTAGAAACACTTGCTGAACAACCTCTTCTGAAAGTGCACTATCCTCCAGAATGCGATACACATAAGCATGCAACTCTTTAAAGTGTGCCCGGAAGACTTCCTCAAATTTTTTTTCCTTTTCCGTTGACATATCGTATTAAATAGTACTTCCCAACAAGCCTGTTTTCGGCTCGCTTTAAAGATAAGACAACTTACATAAGCTATACCCTTAACAATATTTGAAAAAAAAACGCTTACGTATCGCTGCTTGTCGATCAAAAAAAATCAACTTCTACCGAGGGTATATACCAAGTTCGTTGTCAAAGGTATAAAAAGCACGCTTATGGAAAGTATAATATATAGTACGGTAATCCTTGTGACTCTCTTTATTGGTTTCACTGGATATATGCTGTACAACTTGATAAACAGTATACACGAAACAGCTGATTGATCACGATGGAGCATATATACAGCACCGTAGGTTTTATCCTTCGTCACATATGTCGGTATCGATATGCCGTGTCCCTACAGAATTTATCACGTGCCCTACCATCGGCTTCCTATAGCGAGGTGAAACAGCACCACCTACATTTTTATAAAAATGCGGCGCGGATCTTAATTGAAACAGTCGTTCCATCGATGCAGCAGCTACACGTTCCCAAGGCGGAACAGCACATGTTATCCATGCTCGAGACAAAAAGGAAGCGTATTATTCTTTTGACAGGACATTATGGTAATTGGGAAGTCTTAAATAAACTACCAAAGCATACGAGCATACCCGTACAAGCTCTGTACAAGCCCCTGAGAAGCAAATTCTGGGATAAACTTTTCACGAAGTTCCGTAGCATACATGGTATCCGGCTTTTGACGGCATCACAAGCATTGCGCATATTACTCCGGGAGGAACACGAAAGCAGCATTACTCTTTTTATCGCGGATCAATTTCCAGGAAAAGAAAATGGTCTCTCCATCGATTTTCTGTCGCAGCCTACGCAGATGTTTACCGGAGCGGAGCAATTGGCCCGAAAAACCAACGCTTCTGTGCTGTACCTTGAACTTGTACCGGTTGGAAACTATGGTTGGAAAATTCGTTTAGAGCCAATTTGCGATAGCGCACAATTGACTGCCCCAGGATTTATCACCACACAATATACCCGAAAACTTGAGAATAGTATCCGACGAAATCCAACGTGGTGGCTTTGGACACATCGTCGATGGAAATAAAAATAAATGAAAGCAAGGGTATAGCCCGCAAAGATTGTCTCATCATTAAATAACAATTAATAAAAAAGAACATGAAAATGAAAAACCAGATTAAGCAAGGAATGCTCGTTATGGTAATGGGTTTATTAGTAAACCAAGTAGCACGTGCACAAGAAGTGGACTTTGGCGTAAAAGCAGGAAGCGTTTACACGATGCCTAGCTATTCAAATAAGAGTGTAAGTGATAAAAAATCTGAATTTGGCGCACAGGTAGGTATATTCGCTCGCACTACAGATCGATTTTTTGTACAACCGGAGTTGACGCTTTCCTTTACTTCGACAACCTATAATTTTGAGGGTAAAAAACACAACCCAAATTTTTATCAGCTCCACCTTCCAATACAAGCGGGGTATAAATTTTATGAATCTGAAAAGATGGGAATACGGGCTTCTGTTGGACCGCAGTTAAATTACCAATTGAACAAAGCAAAGGCAACAAGCACAGCAAACTACAAGTCTTTTAGTTACGATGCTTTGGCGAATGTTGGGTTAGATATTAATCGTTTTGGAATTGATTTGCGCTATAATCATGGTCTAAACACGATCAGCAAGGAGTTGGGTGCAAAAAACAAGTCAATAGCTCTTTCTGTAGGATATACATTTTAACCTACCTTAGACCACAGCAAAAAAAGGAGACTCTCATAGGTCTCCTTTTTTTATTCGTCTTTAGCTGGCAAGATATAATATATCTATGCGGACAAACAGTATTATCTACACAAACGACAACCAATCACCACCCTCTTGGTATTCCACAATAGGTGTCGCATCATTAGGGTTCAAGAACGTTGCTAACAGTTCCTGGATATCCATTTTAATATGTTTCGTCGTGTTTTCGTATAGATCCTGACGGAATCCTTTTTCCACTAACTCGTCTACGTATTGCAAACAAACTAAACGTGCAATCACTTTACCCAATACCACCGTTTGTCGCTGTGCCAAATTATCGCTTATAGAAAAATCTAACAACGCTTTAAAACGAGGCGCCACGCGCGCTGTTGTATCAAGGCTAGTAAGGAAACGTCCAAAATGAAGCTCTTTACTTTTCTTCATTTGTTTAACAATTGCTTCTGCTATCTGACTGTACAACATTTCGTTGGAACCTTCAAAGATCTGGAACGGTCTGGAATCTACGATACCTCGGCCAGCAATATGATCCAATTTGTAACCACTTGAACCCGATAGTTGCACACAGATATGTGCGGCTTCCTGCATCAAGTCTGTTACCAAGGCTTTCATACTATTTGCCTCTACCCCATTTCCAGAAACGTCATGCGCTATCGAACTCATGCCCGAACTATGTGCACACATCCCCGAGCACAGCGTAAACGACGATTGAATACGCGAAATTTGATATTGTACCGAATCTAACGCTAACAACGGTTGTCCGCCCACCTTACGATTGGTACAGTGTCCGATTGCTTCGTCCAGCATACGTTGTAAGAATCCCATTCCCATACCCGGGAACTGCAAACGGCTACGGTGCAAAATATCCAGCATCATCTTGATGCCTGTACTTGTTTGTTGTAGCTTTTGATTGGCTGGAACAGTGAGGTCAATAGTATTTAAACCGTAAGGAATCATGTAAAGTCCCAAGTTGTTGAAATACTTCTCTACTGGAATATGTTGTTCAGAACGACTATTGTCCGTTACAAAAAAATCGATATCACGCGCTAATTCACCATTATCCATGGCCTTACGAGCAGCTACAATCCAAAAATCGGCCATACCAGTAAGTCCTTGCCAGTGTTTTTGCCCTTTGAGCTGATAGTTATCATCGGTAAAGGTATGTTGGGTACGCATGCTTAATGCATCACTCCCATAATCTGGCTCAGTGATCATTAATCCGCCCATCGCTTGATTCTCGATAAAACGCTTAAAGATATCTCCTTTGATATCGGCATGGCCGTATTTCGCTAGAGGCTCCAAAAAGAGTGCTATATTGATTCCAAAAGTTAGTGAAAGCGGAAGAGATTCATAAGACGCCGCAGATAATAATCCAAGACATTCCTTTACTTTAACTCCCCGGCCGGCAAATTCTTCCGGTACGGCTACCGACAGCGGATTGAATGCCATAATGCCTTCCCAGATCTCTTTAGGAAGACCGCGCTCCAAACTAAGTTCATTAATATCAGATGTGTTGTGAAACAATTCCACTAACCCTGCTTTGAATTGTTTTATAAAAACATCAAAAGATTCAATCATATAGCATTTGGCTTTAATTACGTTTTGTTTGCGAAAATACAATTAATTAATTGCAAGAGGTATACAAAATGATCTTTATAAAGGTGATTTTCGTCATTAATTACAACTAATATCCGTATTTGAAGCTTTCCGAAAAAAAAAGTAAAATAAATTTGGACTTAGTGTTTAAAATACACTATCTTTGTGGTATCATAATTTAGGTTTATAATTGGTTAGTAAAGGTTTCCATTCTCCCCGTTTGGAAACCTTTCTTTTTTAGATCACCGGAAAACCTTCCTCTTTCATCAAAAAAACATATGTTTTGTCGGCTTCTTTCCAGCATTTTCGCTGCCTGTCACGCCCCTGATTATTATCCCTTATTATGGTAACGCTGGGCAATGATTGTCACTACAAAAATCTGAAAAGCATGAAAAATCATCAAAGGCAAAAAGTATAAACCAGCACCAGCGGTATGAACAAATAGAAACTTTCCAAATACGGAACCATGCGTCAAAGATTTCTTGGAACCACAAAACAGTGCCGTAATCTGATCTTCCCGTGAAAATTTTAACACATACCTGCTCAAAGCATAAATTAATCCATACACGAGGCAGAAAAGGACAACCACCCCTACAAATACCCAGACCAGATACGTTCGTCCGATGGAATCAAATACACCACTTACAAAAGATTCGGCAAAACTGGCATAGACAATAAGCAGAATAACAGACTTGTCAAACCGACTCAATTGCTTGCTATATGCCGACGCCCATTTCCCGAGATAAGGTTGCAAAAACTGCCCCAATAACACCGGAATAATTATTTCTTTCGTCAGCCCCCAGTATACGTGCCCTAAGATATCTACGTCTCCAAAGTCCATAAACAACTCCATCCATAAAGGGGTAACAACCACACCGATCAAACCCGAGATACTGGCATTAAAAATAGCGGCTGCCATATTTCCGCGTGCAATGGAAACCATTACCACAGAGGATGAGACCGTGGATGGCAGCGCAGCTAAAAAGAAAAATGATAGCCAAAAATCGTGTTGAATGGATGTTTTAATAAAGGGATAAAAGGGTAGCAATACCAAAGGGAACAACAGAAATGTCGAAAACTGAACCAACACATGAAGCTTCCAATTACTCAAGCCATCCTTAATCTGCTTAAAACTGAGTTTTAAACCGTAAAAGAAGAAAATAAGCGAAACGCCTATAGTTGTAATCATCTCCAGCCCCTTTCCTGCTCGCCATTCGTAAAGCTGTGGAAAGAAATAAGCTAATACAATGCAACAAAGCAACGCTATTATAAAAGTATCAATCTTAAATTTTTTCATATCTCAAAGTAGAGCCAAATGTAAAACTTCCATCATGCACTCATGCAAAATAAGCTGTAACAATTGAAAGACACAGCGCGAAGCGGCAAATTAACATTTTAACAACAGAAGTGCCATAAAAATCAATTTTCCACAAAGCATACAGGAAATTCATAGAGAAGGAACAACATTTCTCCTAAAATACCGATAAACCATATGAAATATAGCCATGAATATTATTGTTTATAAAAGCAAATTTCTATAAGTTTGTACCATCATGAGCACGACACCGTATTTATCTGATCGGATCAACAATTTGTCCGAATCCGCAACTTTAAAAATGACCAAATTAGGTCGCGAATTAGCCGCTAAAGGCGTTAATGTCATCAGCTTAAGTGTTGGTGAGCCAGACTTCAATACACCTGACAATGTAAAGAACGCAGCAAAGCAGGCCTTAGACGACAACTTCACGCGCTATTCGCCGGTACCGGGATACCCAGAATTGCGTCAAGCAATCGTTAACAAGCTCAAAAATGAAAACGGTTTAGACTATGATCCTTCGCAGATCGTAGTGTCTACTGGTGCGAAACAATCGCTTTCCAATGTTATCCTAACGCTTATAAACCCGGGTGATGAAGTAATCATCCCTACGCCATACTGGGTATCCTACTCAGAAATGGTTGTTTTAGCAGAAGGAAAATCGGTTTTCATCAACACAGACATCGATTCTGATTTCAAAATTACGCCAGCGCAGTTAGAGGCGGCAATTACGCCGAAGACTAAACTCTTCATGTTCTCTTCACCATGTAACCCTACAGGTTCGGTTTACAGTAAAGCAGAATTGGAAGCCTTGGCAAAAGTGTTTGAAAAGTATCCAAATATCTTTATCCTTTCGGATGAGATCTATGAGCATATCAATTTTATTGACAAGCATGAATCTATTGCACAGTTCCCTAGCATCAAAGACCGCGTAATCGTTGTTAACGGTTTCTCAAAAGCGTATGCAATGACAGGCTGGCGCTTAGGTTATATTGCTGCAAGTAAAGAAATCGCGGCAGCAAACGATAAGCTGCAAGGACAAACAACATCGGGTACCTGCTCTATTGCACAGCGCGCTGGTATTGCTGCTTACAATGACGGACTAGAGAGTGTTAAAGTCATGAAAGAAGCATTCTTACGCCGTCGTGAACTGGTATACAACTTACTCAATGAAATTCCTGGCGTAAAAACAAACCTTCCAGAAGGTGCTTTTTACTTCTTCCCGCAAATCAGCTCTTTCTTTGGAAAGAAAGATTTAAATGGAAACGTAATCAAGGGATCAGCAGACTTAGCATTATACCTTTTAAATGAAGGCCATATTGCAACTGTAGGTGGAGATTCTTTCGGTAACGACAATTACATCAGATTATCTTATGCAGCATCTGACGAAAGCCTAATTGAAGCCCTTCGTCGAATGAAAGAAGCATTAGCAAAACTAGTATAAATAGAAGCTGCTATAACATAAAAAAAGCTAGACCTCAGGTCTAGCTTTTTTTATGTTATAGTATTTTAATACGAAGGATCAAGTATACATCACAAACGACAATCTACCTGCCACCAACTACTCCCTACAAACTACTTACTTCGAATCGCTTCGACAGGGTCTAACTTCGCAGCATTGATCGCAGGTACGATTCCAGCGATAAGTCCAATAATAGTCGATAGCAAGGAGGTAATTACAACCATCTTCAAGCTAACGACAACCGTAAAGTCAAACAAAAGCTTGGCGAGTGCAGCTAAGCCATAGACGAAGCCCAACCCTATTGCTCCACCAATCAAGCAAAGCAAGATACTTTCAATCAGGAATTGGGAAAGTATAAAGAAATTCTTCGCCCCAAGTGCCTTCTGGATACCTATTAAATTTGTTCGTTCTTTTACACTCACAAACATAATATTAGCGATTCCAAATCCCCCCACCAAAATAGAGAACACACCAATACAAAAACCCGCTAGATTAATAATCACGAACATTTGATCCAACTGTGCAGTAATAAGCGTGGTTTTATTAACCGAAAAATCATCTTCGCGCTGTGGCGCCAACCGATGCGTAGATCGCATAATACCGATCAACTCACTTTCTGCTTCTTCCAGGCTGAATTGAGGCTTCACCTCGATTGCAATACTGGGTGAATAGTTTTCATAATTTACAATATTACGTCCCAACGCAAAGGGAATATACATGGCGTCGTCATTAGACACATTAATCAACATGCCTGAGCCCTCCTTCTTAAGCACGCCTACCACTTGAAGCTTCCGTCCTCTCGCCGTCACATAGCGACCAATAGCGCTTCCATGTGGAAAAAGGCCTTCCGCCACCGTGGCCCCAAGCACCGTAACACTGGTACCAGCACGCGACTCCTGCTCTGTAAAATAACGCCCTTCTACAATATCCAGTTTCCGAACATCATAGATATTATGTGTTCCCGCAGCAATACTGACATTCGAGGCCGAGTTATTTTGATACTTTATGGTACTCCCTCCAATGTAAATGGAGTACGCGACATCACTTGCCGTGGTCATACGATCTCTAACAGATTCGTAATCTTTATACTTAGGTTCCGGTCTATTTACATATTTCCACCAGGGGAAGTCAGGTCCTCCATCCCAGGGCCATTTCTCTACGTATAGCGTGCGGCTACCAATTTTACGTACCGATTCTTCCAAATTATTACGAAGGGTGTCCACGGCAGAAAAAACACCGATAATCGTCATAATACCAATCGTAACACCTAATAGTGACAACAAGGTACGCGTACGATTATCCTTCAACGCAGACAACGCAAATAAAAAACTCTCCTTTAATAATCGAAAGACTAATAGCATATTTCGTATAAACATAATTAAATTACTGTTTATTTACAAAACATTTCCACGTCTTTTCAGACGTAAAAAAAACGAACCTTCGGCATCCATCAAGGTAAAGGTGTAGACGAGGCCTCGAATTCCGCAAACACACTAATAATCCAGTGAAAATACGACTTTTATGTTTTATTTTCGTATCTTTGTAAGCCTTTTTGAAACCTTTAATCAGGCTGATTGTTAAGGTTTCAATACATTAAACATATCGATATAATAAGAGATGAAATTATCACAGTTTAAATTCAACTTACCTGAGTCTTTGTTAGCATCAGAACCTTCGGAGCAACGTGATGAGGCACGCCTAATGGTTTTGCACCGCGATTCAGGAAAAATAGAACATAAAATATTCAAGGACGTACTCGATTACTTTGATGATCAAGATGTCATGATTTTGAACAACACCAAAGTTTTCCCTGCACGTATGTATGGTAACAAAGAGAAAACCGGTGCTACAATTGAGGTGTTCCTATTAAGAGAATTAAACAAAGAATTGCGTCTTTGGGACGTTCTTGTTGATCCGGCACGTAAAATCCGCGTAGGTAATAAGTTATATTTTGGTGACGACGATTTATTGGTCGCTGAAGTGGTAGACAATACAACATCACGCGGACGTACTATTCGCTTTTTATTCGATGGTACAGACGAAGAATTCCGTCGTAACATTGAAATCTTAGGCGAAACACCTCTTCCTAAATACATCAAACGTAAGGCTACACCTGAAGATAAATTCCGTTACCAAACAATCTACGCTAAGAACGAAGGAGCTGTTGCTGCACCTACGGCAGGTCTTCACTTCTCTCGCGAGTTAATGAAGCGTTTAGAGTTAAAAGGAATCAACTTCGCAGAGGTAACTTTACACGTTGGATTGGGTACTTTCCGTACCGTTGAAGTGGAAGACTTGACGAAACACAAGATGGACTCTGAACAGTTTATCATTACCGATGAAGCAGCAAAAATCGTTAACAAAGGTATTGACAGCAAACGTCGTGTTTGTGCCGTAGGTACAACCTCTATGCGTGCTATTGAATCAGCAGTATCCGCAGACAGACATTTAAAAGCTTCGAGCGACTGGACAAGTAAGTTTATCTATCCGCCATACGATTTCAGTATCGCGAATTCAATGATCACCAACTTCCATACGCCAGAATCAACCTTATTGGTCATGATTGCGGCTTTCGCTGGATACGAAAACACCATGAATGCATACGAAGTGGCTGTAAAAGAAAAATACAGATTCTACTCATACGGAGATGCGATGTTAATCATCTAACATTTCTACCCCTATAAAAAAAAGCGTTCTGTCTAAGGCAGAACGCTTTTTTTTATATCTTTTTTTCGATTGACTGTATTTTCTTAAAAATATCTTTATATTTACGTAACACGTATAACCCTAAAGATGAGCACAATTGGAAAAATAGTCATGGCAGCAGGCATTGTATTGTACTTTACCTGGTTGTCACAATTCAATCAAATAGCCCAACCCGGCTATACTGATTTGGGAAAAATATGCCTTTATAGTACCCTACCGGTATTTCTTACGGGTCTTTTAATTTACTTTAAAGGAAAAGTAAGGAGTAAAGAAGTAAAAGGGTAAGTCAAAAGTAAAGAAGTAAACACCATCATAACTTCTTAACCCTATAACATAAAAAAGACCGTTGATTGTTCAACGGTCTTTTTTATGTTATGGAAAACCTACGTAAAATTAGTTCTGCTCAGCAGGAACTACAGATACATAAGATTTGTTGTTAGCTTTCTTACGGAAAACTACAGTACCATCAACCAATGCATATAATGTGTGGTCTTTACCAACACCTACGTTTGCATCTGGGTTGTGCACGGTACCACGCTGACGAACGATGATGTTTCCAGCAATAGCTTGCTGACCACCGAAAATCTTGATACCTAATCTCTTACTATGTGACTCACGGCCGTTCTTGGAACTACCCGCACCTTTTTTGTGTGCCATTTCTTTATCTTAATTTATGACTTAAAAAGTCAGATTAAAAATTCAATTATAAACTGATACCAGTGATCTGGATTTTCGTGAACTGTTGACGGTGTCCGTTTTTCTTTTTGTAACCTTTACGGCGTTTTTTCTTGAAAACGATCACTTTATCACCTTTCAAATGAGACAAAATCTTAGCTGAAACTTTAGCACCTGCGATACTTGGCGTACCTACAGAAAATTTACCACCGTCCTCGGCTAACAATACATTGTCAAATTCAATACTAGCGCCTTCGTCTCCTTGCAAACGGTGCACAAAAAGAAACTGGTCTTTAGCAACCTTGAATTGCTGTCCTGCTATATTTACTATTGCGTACATTGTTATAAAATAAAATTGTTAATATTTTAATGAGCTGCAAAGATATCTATTTTGATCAATAAAACCAAAATAGTTTCTTTGTTTTTTTATGAACTAAAGTATGCTCTAACGTTCTTTCCTTCTACCCAGTTCATAAATGCTTTGTTCACGACTCTATTTCCACCAGGAGTTGGATAATCTCCAGAGAAATACCAATCTCCTTTATGGTTAGGACAAGCTTTATGCAAGTTATCCAAAGTTTGGTAAATCACTTCAAATTCTGCCTCCAAGTTATGCGGACGAACGATATTCGCAATCTCTTCCGAAATCTCTTCATCTGTGAATGGCTCGTAAATAGCTTTGACGTAATTTTCGATCTCCTCGATCGGTTGTGTCATAGCGACTACACACTTCTGGTATACCTCGTCAATGATGTGCGCTAAACCATTACGTTTTAACAAGTTGATCGCAGCCTCAAAAGCAACAAACTCTCCCATCCGTGACATATCGATACCATAACAATCTGGGTAACGAATCTGCGGTGCGGAAGAAACAATAACAATCTTTTTCGGATGCAATCGATCCAAGATTGTTAAAATACTCTGTTTCAATGTTGTTCCACGAACAATAGAGTCGTCAATAGCAACAATAGTATCTTCATGATTACGCACAATACCATACGTCGTATCGTAAACATGTTGCACCATATCTGTACGATCAGCATCCTGGGTAATAAAGGTACGCAGCTTTGCATCCTTTACATTCAGCTTTTCAAAACGTGGTGTGATACTGATTACATCCTCTAACTCCTCATCCGATATCTTATCGGAACGATTTAATAACGCTTCTTTCTGGAAGTTCCGCACATAACTATTAATCCCTTCCATCATCCCGTAATAAGAAACTTCGGCGGTATTTGGAATAAACGAGAATACGGTATTTTTAATATCGCTGTTAACCGACTTCAATACCTGAGGGCACAACAATCGGCCTAACTCTTTACGTTCTTTATAAATATCAGCGTCTGAACCTCTAGAGAAATAGATACGTTCAAAAGAACATGATTTCTGCTCGACTGGCTGACGGAACATCTCTTCCGTTACCGTACCATCTTTCTTCGCAATAAGCGCATGCCCCGGTTTAATTTCCTTAACCGCCTGCAAAGGAATGTTAAATGCAGTTTGAATAACCGGACGCTCCGATGCTACCACAAGAACTTCATCATCCTGGTAATAGAATGCCGGACGGATTCCTGCAGGGTCACGCATAACAAAAGCATCCCCATGACCAAATATACCAGCAATGGTATAACCACCGTCCCACGTTTTAGCAGAACGCGTTAATATCTTCGTTACGTCAATGTTTTTTGCAATCAGTGCACTGATCTCAACATTGGAGTAATTTTCCTTTTTAAACTTGTCAAACAACTCTTGATTTTCATCATCCAAGAAGTGCCCAATTTTTTCTAAAACCGTAACGGTATCGGCTTGCTCTTTCGGGTGCTGACCTAGTTCATACAGTTGTTGCAACAACTCGTCAACGTTCGTCATATTAAAATTCCCTGCAACAACCAAGTTACGGCTCATCCAGTTGTTCTGGCGTAAAAATGGGTGACAGCTTTCAATGCTATTCTTTCCATGGGTACCATAGCGCAAATGCCCTAACAACACCTCTCCTGTAAAGCTAACATGATCTTTCAACCACTGCGTATCTTTAGATTCTGCGGGATAAGCCTTCCCTACTGCAGCAAACTTCTTCTGCACATATTCAAAAATATCTGCCACCGCAGAAGAGCCCATCGCTCGGTATCGTGAAATATAGCGGTTTCCAGGCTTCACATCGAACTTAATCGTTGCAATACCAGCACCATCTTGGCCTCGGTTATGTTGCTTCTCCATAAGAAGATACAACTTGTTGATTCCATAGTAGGGCGTGCCATACTTTTCCTGATAATAAGATAGGGGTTTTAGAAGTCGAATAAGTGCAATGCCGCACTCATGTTTTATAGCGTCACTCATAGCTTGAATTGATGGTGCAAAGTTAAAAAAAATATTTAAAAACAAGTGCAACTAAAAGATGAAGGGAGCTTGCTGTGGCAAACTCCCTTCATCTTTACTTTGACATGGCATGAATAACCTGCACATGTGATAAAAAAGCAGATCTAAAGCTCTTAAATTCAATATAGTTTATATTGAATTCTTGACAGGTCTGCCTAACAATTTTGTTTAGTGCAGGATAATGCACATGACTGATTTTAGGGAAAAGATGATGTTCAATTTGAAAATTCAAACCACCTAATAACCAAGTTAACACTTTATTCTCTGTTGAGAAGTTGGCTGTTGACTTCAGCTGGTGGATCATCCATTCATTTTCAACGCGATCCGTATCGACCACCTTAAACTCTGTTTCTTCTACAACATGAGCCAACTGAAAAATCACAGCTAAAAATAAACCGCACACGACGCCCGAGATCAACAATCCAATCAACGTAGGTAGCCACCCAACATAAATTACCGGAAAAATAATAAATATGGAATGATGTATAACTTTCGTCATCCAAAAAATAACCTTCTCTTTTAATGGAAAATGAAACGTTTCAATACCTGCAACCTGTTTAAAATACTTTTCGTAATCCTGGTAGTATATCCATGTCAGATACGAGATACTATACAGCAATGGAAAATAGTACTTCTGAAAACGATGATACTTTTTCGCCTTTTGATCACTGTGCAAACGCATAAACTTCACCTTGATATCATGATCCTCTCCCTCGATATTGGTATAGGTATGGTGCGCAATATTATGCTTTAACTTCCAGAAATATATATTTCCTCCCAAAAGGTTAAGGCTATAAGAAAGGACCGTATTCAGTTTTTTATTGCTTGAAAAAGAATTGTGCCCTGCATCGTGCATGATATTAAAACCAATAGCAGCGAAATTAATTCCAAAAACAACACACAAAAGGACACTGATCATCCAGTGTGGCTGCACAAAAACCAGAATTCCGTAAATCAGAAAAAACACCGTCAGCAGGATTGCCGCTTTGGTAAAAATCCGCTTATCGCCGGTTTTATCTTTTAATGTACTTTTAAAATAGGCATTTGCTTTTTCCTTTAACGCTTTTGAAAATACGGTATTAACGTTATTAAACTTTATTGTAGGATTCATTTAATTGAACTGATCTTAAACACTTAACCCAATACCTGTTGTAAATCAGCAATTAGATCGTCTGCATCTTCGATCCCCACAGACAAACGCAATAGATTATCCACGACCCCTACTTTTTCACGTGCTTCTTTTGGAATAGAACCATGTGTCATCGTTGCGGGATGGTTAACCAATGACTCTACACCTCCCAAAGACTCTGCTAGCGTAAACACCTTAAAGCGTGATGCTATACGAAATGTCTCTTGTAGATCGGCGTCTTTCAGTACAATGGATATCATACCCCCAAAATCACGCATTTGCTTCTTCGCAATTTCATGTCCGGGGTGATCGGTGAAACCTGGCCAGTATATCGTTTCGACCTTAGGATGATCTTTTAGAAATTCAGCAACCCGACGGCCGTTTTCGCAATGTGCTCTCATGCGCACATGCAAAGTCTTTATACCGCGTAAAGCCAAGAATGCATCCTGTGGACCTGGTGTGCCCCCCACTGCATTATAATAAAACCACAACTGCTTGTACAACTCTTCGTCGTTAAGCACCAAAGCACCCATCACGACATCAGAGTGTCCATTCAAGTACTTGGTTGCTGAATGCATCACGATATCTGCTCCTAGATCCAATGGGTTTTGTAAATACGGTGAAGCAAAAGTATTGTCCACCACATAAAGCACCTTATGCGCCTTAGCCACCTTGCCTATCGCTTCAATATCAGCCAGCTTCAGTGTTGGGTTTGTAGGTGTCTCCACCCATATAAGTTTCGTCTTCTCCGTTATGGCTTCTTCGACTGCCGATACATCAGACGTGTTGACAAACTTAAACGTAATACCATACGGTTCGTATACCTTTGTGAAGATACGATACGAGCCACCATAAAGATCATCTCCTGTCACCACTTCATCCCCCGGTTTCAATACGCGTAATACCGTGTCTGTTGCTGCCATGCCGCTAGAAAAAGCTAGTCCGAAACGACCATTTTCTAAAGCAGCCAAACAGTCCTCCAATGCTTTACGCGTTGGGTTTGTACCGCGTGAATACTCATATCCTTTATGTTCTCCTGGAGAAGCTTGTTTATAAGTCGAGGTTTGATATATTGGAGTCATTACCGCTCCTGTTGTCGGATCAGCCTCCTGTCCGGCATGAATAGCTTTAGTTGCAAATTTATAGGCCATAAAACAATGTATAAAAATCAAATATATTAAAAATCTAACGGTGACTTATATATAAACGTATATTTCAATTCAGAAATAATACGTTCACCTGACACAACTTTCTGAAAACTCGCTTCATCAGTAAAAGACGAGGGTAACGAAAAACCGTACCGTCGTGCCGACTTCAGAATCACCTCTTTTTTTAGCGGGTGTTCGGGCGCGGTGATATTATAGACCGAATATTGGAGTTGTGCCTGAAAACCAAGCTGCAAGAGGGCTAAGACATCTTCCTGATGTACGAAATTGGCCGGCTGTCCACCCGTAACACAAACACGGTTTTGAAAATATTTAGCAAAAATACGCTCCTGACCAAAAAGTCCCCCCAAACGATACACAGTGGTACGCGGACAGACCTGCATCCGTTGTTCTGCATAACGGAGATTGCTTGTTTCATCCACTGCGGATTCCTCTGTATACAGGCCGCTTTCATCGGGGTACACGCCCACAGAGCTCAAGAAAATCTGTTGTTTATATGTTACTTTTTCCAGGACGCGAACGACCTGGTTAAAACGATGCGATAGAACTTCCTGCCCCAGTTGCTTGGTCGCTGGAATGCTATTTAATATATAGTCGACCTGTTCAGGAAAAACTGAGATGTCGATGCTCGTGTCAAAATCCACACACAAGACCGTAAAACCTGCTGCAATAAATCGCTCCTGCTTAGCCGGATTTGTAGTCGTCACGATAACCGTATGACCACAGGCTTTCACCGCGTGAGCGAACGCCTCTCCTACCCAACCGCAACCTAATATAAGGAATGTCATTTTTTAATAGTGTCTAGATAGTAGTTGGTAGATAGTAGTTGGTAGATAGTAGTTGGTAGATAGTAGTTGGTCGAGCCACAACATCTTGCGGCTCGACCAACATTTACTTTGTAATCAATACTTTGCTCCGGCTACAAACCACGAGCTACCCACTCCCCTACTAATATGCTTTCGCAAATAAAACTCTCTTCGTCGAAGGCTTACCCGTGAAAATACATACACCAGCCTCTTCTTTTGCATCCAAAGGAATACAACGAATTGTTGCTTTGGTCTCTTCTTTCACCCGCTTCTCTGTTTCTACCGTTCCGTCCCAGTGGCATGAAATGAAACCACCTTTACCTTCAAGCACTTCTTTAAACTCATCATACGAATTCACTTCGGTAATATGCGCATCGCGATAGTCTAATGCTTTCTGATAAATATTCTCTTGAATAACGTCCAGCAAATTCTCAATACGAACAGCCAATCCTTCTTGTGACACCGTCTCTTTCGATTGGATATCACGACGTGCCAGCTCTACGGTTCCATTCTGTAAATCACGCGCCCCTACTGTTACGCGCAATGGCACCCCTTTAAGCTCCCATTCTGCAAACTTAAAGCCCGGGCGCTGCGTATCACGATCATCGTATTTTACAGAAATACCTTTTGCTTTTAATTCGGCTCGCAGGCTATCTACAAAACCATCTACCGCTGCCTTTTCTTCCTCGGTTCTATAAATAGGTACAATAACAACCTGGATCGGTGCCAACTTTGGTGGAATCACCAAACCTTGATCGTCCGAATGTGCCATTACCAAAGCGCCCATCAAACGTGTCGATACACCCCATGATGTCGCCCATACATATTCCTGCTTTCCTTCCTTGGATGTGAACTTCACATCAAAAGCCTTGGCAAAATTTTGTCCCAGGAAATGAGAAGTTCCTGCTTGTAGTGCTTTACCATCTTGCATCAATGCTTCAATCGTATAAGTATCTACCGCTCCTGCGAAGCGCTCATTCTCTGTCTTCCGTCCACGCACAACAGGTACGCCCATTACTTTTTCAGCGAAATCAGCATACACGCCTTGCATTTTTTCTGCTTCCTCGATCGCCTCCTGTTCCGTTGCGTGTGCGGTATGTCCTTCTTGCCACAAAAACTCAGCGGTACGCAAAAATAAACGTGTACGCATCTCCCAACGCACCACATTCGCCCACTGGTTCACCAAGATTGGAAGATCCCGGTAGGATTCGATCCAACCGCGGTATGTATTCCATATAATAGTCTCCGAAGTCGGACGAACAATCAGCTCTTCCTCTAACTTGGCTTCTTCATCAACAACGATGTTACCGTTACCATCATTCTTCAATCGGTAATGGGTAACTACGGCACACTCGGTCGCAAAACCTTCAACATGTGAAGCTTCTTTCGAGAAAAAAGATTTGGGGATAAATAAGGGGAAGTACGCGTTGCTATGTCCTGTCTCTTTAAACTCTTTATCAAGGATCGCTTGCATGCGCTCCCAAATAGCATAGCCATAGGGTTTAATGACCATACATCCTCTTACAGCAGAATACTCCGCTAAATCAGCCTTAATTACGAGGTCATTGTACCATTGTGAATAATCTTCACTACGACTTGTGATTCCTTTTCCCATTATTTACCTTATTTTTTACTGTAACAATCTGTAATATTATCGTCTTAATCAGAAAAACTTTAGCCTCAACTAAAGTTTTATATATATTTTTGAGATAGCATTAAACCACTTCAGAAAATACGGGTCTAAGATAGTAATAAAGACTTACATTATCGAAGTTTAACTGTATTGGAAATGATGAAAACAAATAGATTATTATTCGGAAGTTTGACACTAGCAGCGGTTTTTGTCCTGTCATCGTGTTCAACAAGTAAGCAGGTTGCTTACAAAGACGACGTTTATAATAATCAATCCAAAACTCCTAAAGATTACCAGAGTCCGGATTATTATTATACAAACGGACAACCAGAGCAGTATTCACAAAATGAGTATTATGCCGACGAGTACGCCGATGAGGATTACATAGAAGGATATGAATATGATACCGATTTGGAGTATGCCAATCGTATCAACAGATTCCACTATGCTACACCAGGTATGGGTTACTATGATCCATGGTTTGACCCTTGGTATGGCTATTCCGGTTTCGGACTTGGCTTTGGATGGAACAACTGGGGATGGAACTCTGGTTGGTCAATCGGCATGGGCTGGGGAATGGGCGGCCGTTGGGGCTGGGGTTCTCCATACTATAATGGCTGGGGATACGGTGGTGGTTTTGGCTGGGGCTACGGCGGAGGCTGGGGCGGCTGGGGCTACAACTCTTGGGGACATCCATATTATGGATATAACAACTATTACGGAAACTATTACGGTGGTAACCGCTACAGTATAAGACCGGCAAACTCTTCTGTTCGCTCGGGCTCAAGAGATCGTTATAACTCTAGAGTTGGTACAACAACACGCACAGGAACATCAAGCCGTACCGGTGTTAGCCGTGATGCAAATGGTAGAATCGTTACCGGTAGCCGTGTCGGAACAAGAGAAGGAACCGTGTCAAGAAATGGATCAGGTACACGTGTAGGTGATCGCTCAACAACAGGCAGCCGCACGAGAGAATCCGGAACAATATCGAGAAATGGTTCAAGAACACCTGTAGGAACAAGACAAACCTCTGGTTCACGTGTAGGTGGTTCGACAAGAGAAGGTAGCGGTGTGGGAACAAGTAGACAAACAACACGCCCTACATCAACCGCTCCATCGCGTAGCACAACAAGAAGCTCGGGATCAGAAACCCGCTCTAGTCAGCCTTCTTCAACAAGAAGTTCTGGATCATCGTACACACCATCACGTAGCTCTGGCAGCTCGATGTCTAGCGGTGGCGGTGCGTCAAGAAGCTCTGGATCAAGCAGCTCTTCTGGCAGCTCTAGATCAGGTGGCGGTAGAACTCGTTAAGAAAATATACCTTAAATAGCCAATATCTACGGATATTGGCTATTCTATATCTCCTATTACATTTCACAACATATTATGAAGTTAAAAAATATACTTTTTACGTCTTTATTGGTATCCGGTCTAATGTATTCTGCGCAGGCGCAGTTTGTGGGTGATGCCATTATCTTCGGCCAAGAAAACAATGGCGGAACAGCGCGTTTCAAGGGTTTAGGAAATGCAAAGACAGCTCTTGGTGGAGATATTAGCTCCATAACAGGCAACCCAGCAGGATTAGGCTTTTTTAAGCAGTCTGATATTTCGGTTTCCGTAAACTACAATAATGCAAACAACAAGGGTACCTATTTTGGACAAAATACATCCAAAAATAAGGGGCGCTTTGGGATCGACCATGCCGGGGTAGTTTTTCACTTCCCAACGAATGAGGGGTACCACGGATGGCAAAATTTCAACGTAGGTATTAGCTACGAGAACACGAATACGTTTACCAAT
Source organism: Sphingobacterium psychroaquaticum (assembly GCF_004421025.1). Classification (NCBI taxonomy): domain Bacteria; kingdom Pseudomonadati; phylum Bacteroidota; class Sphingobacteriia; order Sphingobacteriales; family Sphingobacteriaceae; genus Sphingobacterium; species Sphingobacterium psychroaquaticum. Next base: position 3,021,748 of record NZ_CP038029.1, read on the forward strand.
AATGTACGTTATGAAGGAACAAACCCGGATAACTCGTTGGTAAACCGCTATAGCGATATGGCAAGCACAAGCACCAATACAAATTGGATCGATCAGATGTATAAGTCGATCTTAATCGAAGAACATAGCGACCCGACCAAAGGTTATTTCCCTGTTGTTGGAGAGCGCGCAAATAAAACACAAATTGCGGATGTCTTAGATAAAGGTTACAACTCGAGAACGGCTTTAGCTTTTGGCGCAAACTACAATAATGTATTTTACATTGGTGCCAATTTGGGATTCACATCATTCCGCTACGATCACTCCTCCCAATTTTCAGAAGGTGGATGGACCAAAAACAGAGCGCAAATCCTAGCAAACAACCCAAATTCAGAAATTGCAGACCCAACGAGTCCCCTATTTGATTTCGTTGAGGCAAACTATGAATTGTTGGATGATTATTACCAACGCACAGAAGGTTCAGGGGTTGATTTCAAAATCGGCGCGATCTATAAACCTGCGGTCGATTGGAATATCGGAGCAACCATCTCCTCACCTACTTGGTATACGATAGATGATTATACAGATAGCTATATTAAAGTAGATTATTACGACAATGAAACTGCATCTTCGGCATTTAGCACGAAAGAAGTACTTTCTGATCCAACCGAAGATTCATATAATTTGATTACTCCATGGAAATTCAGCGTGGGTCTTTCGAAATTCTTCAGCCGTGGTTTACTGTCTGCCGATGTAGAGTATGTAGACTACAGTACCATGAAACTGAGAACTATTGGTGGCGGTAATCCTTCTCGCGAAAGAGAATGGGACGCCGATATGAAAGCAGCTTACCAATCAGCAGTAAATGTACGTGTCGGTGGTGAGGTCTTATTTACCAATGCCCTAAGTGGACGTGCTGGTTTCAATTATTTCGGTAACCCCTATAAAGGAGCAGATAACAAACAATACAGCGGTAGCTTAGGCTTAGGGGCTAAAATTACGCAGTCTCTATACCTAGACTTAGCGGTTGTACATTTAGTAAACGACTATAAAGTAACACCCTACGAAGTCGATGAAACATTCTGGAATACTAAAAACCCAGTGGCTGACATCAAGCATCAACGTACGAACGTCGTGCTGACTTTAGGGGCTAAGTTTTAGTAGTTGGTAGATTGTAGTTTGGTGGTTGGTAGTTGGCAGATAGTAGATAGTAGATAGTAGATAGTGAACTATGTCCTATGAACAAAAAAACCACAAACCATGAACTAAAAAAAAGCTCTCGAGGATCTCGAGAGCTTTTTTTTATCTAGCTTATAAGCTTTTCACGCGGATATTTCGGAAAAACACTTCAGAACCATGACCCAAGAAGCCAATGTGTCCCGACTTATTTGCCAATCCAGGGTGTTGCTTATTATCTAAAGTGCCATTCTTTTTGGCTTGCGAGAAATCACCGTCCAAAATAACAACACCGTTTAGCGTCACCTTAATCTTATCACCTTGCACACGAATTTCCTCTGTATTCCATTCGCCGATAGGCTTCATACCGATACGTTTTGCAGGTAAAATACCGTATGCAGAACCGTGGTATTGATACTCTTTCAGGTTTTTGTAGATATCAGCATCATTATCCAAAATCTGGATTTCTGTACCAACATAGGCGGCATCCCCTTCCAACGGTGTACGAATACCGACCCCATTGTTTGCGCCCGGCGTGAGCTTAAACTCAAAGCGGTACACAAAGTCTGCATACTCCTTCTTCGTGTATAAATTCTTGCCGAATTTAGCGTTTGGATTAGCCCGAACATACCCCTCCGGTGTTAGTTCATAAGCAGGAGTTTCCGTCCATTTATCAAGGTTGGTACCATCAAACAACATTTCGAAACCTTCATTACGTTCCGCATCGCTTAATGTATAAACCTCTTTTCTAGCCAACTCTTTGATAAAGATATCACGGTACCATACCTGCGAACCATGTGCCTGAAGCTCAATCTGCTCCACCGGGAAGATCGACTGATTTCGATCCCAGTAATTCTCCAAAGTCACATTATCGACAACCAACTCACCGTTCAACCATACCCATACCTTCTCACCCACCATACGGATTTTCAAGGTATTCCATTCGCCCAAAGCATTATCAGCTACTTTCAATGGATCTTTTGGATTTTTCTGGTTATTGTATAAACCACCAGAACCAACCTGAGCACCTACATTCGTACGAGAGATATCCCACATTTGAACTTGAGGTGTTCCCCGTAAATAAACGCCGGCATCAGGCTCTTTACCATTTGGATCTAACTTCCAGTCTACCAACATCTCAAAATCACCGTATTGCTTTACTGTCGCTATATTATCACCGTGTCCGCTAAATACAAGTTCACCATTGCTAGCACGCCAGTTTTCGCGCATCTTTTGATCCGCAATAGCTTGCTTGTCTGCCAGCTCTTTTGCTGTCATCTTCGCCCGCTTGATTGGATTTTCCACCAAGCCTTTCCATCCCGTAAGATCCTTACCGTTGAAAATCGAAACATAACCCGCTCCTTGTGGCATTTCTGCTAAATGGCGGACAATAGCTTCCCTTAAATACGAGCTTTCACTTCCCGAAAGATTCGCATTTGCACGCTCCAAGATATTGCGCACATCAGGCCCAACGAAAGACTTATCATCCATCGCAATATTCATCGCCGTATTTGTGGCGGCACCTTTAAGCTCTGCGTCATCTAAAAATTGTGCCGCAAATATCATCGCTTGGTACGTACCTGTCGCTTGCAAGCTCCCCAAAGCACTACGCTTTTGGTTTACATTTTGTGCCAGATGAAATGCATCTTTCAACAACAATGTCTTTTGCGTCGGCGTATCGTTACTTGCATTGATCTTGCTGATCAACCCTTTGAAGATCGTATCAAAATTTTGCGGATCTTTTTCTGTTCTGGACAACGCGATCAAGGTAGACAACACCTCTGGATTCGACCAATTTGACAAAGCAGAAATAGCCTGATTCTTAAGACCTTCGTTATTCAGGTAATTCTTCACCGCCGTTAGTGATTCCGCACCACCTACACCAGCAAACACAGGAAAATATTTACCTACGCTAGGCGCTGCCGAACGAGAGATATTAGCCGCCAAGCGCTTGATTTTAGCATCTTTATCAGCACTCGCATTCAATGCAATAACCATTGCGCTCTGTAAATATTTAGCATCCGCTTCTGGGGCATTAGGTACCAACGCAGCAATAGCTTCAAAGTCATCTGCGTTCACAACATTCGGCAATGCTTTTAATGCTGCCGTTTTAATCGTATTATCTGTCGCGCTCAACAAAGGTAAAACTGCTTTTGCCGAATTAGCATTTGTACGTTTTGCTAAGACATTTAACAAAGTCAATTGCGTTTTTGCATCAGCACCTGGTAAAGCTTGATTGATCTCCTCTACGGTGTTTGCTCCCTTCGAAGACAACAACAACGATTCAATCGCCTTTGCCGTTAACTCATCAGCACCCGCAATTTGCTTGATCAAACTTTTAGCGTTTGTACCTTGTGAGAGACTTGACAACGTATTCAAGGCAGCAATTTTTGCCTGCGTACCTTTAATCTTACCTAGCCCCTTTTCAATACCAGAAATATCGCCCGCAACACCTTTCTGTGCAATAAAGTTCAAAATCCCTTCTTGTACATCCGGTGCAGAAGAACCTATTAAAGCAATAAGTTTTTTAGTATCTGCCGCTGTACCATATTTACCCAACAGTTCTAAGGCTGTCGTTCTGTACAATGCATTACTACTTGTTGCCGCCTTCATCAGCTGCTTACGTGTCGCATTCGGGTTAATCTTCGTCAACAACTGCAAAGCGCCCGCTTGTAACGTAGCCGATCCTGCTTTCTCCGCTTCCGCAGATATGGTATTTGCGACCGAAACTGCAAGAGCCTGTTGACCATTACCAACTAGGTTGTTCGCATAGTCCAGCGTTAACCCACCAATATTCGTTTTATCGAATTGGTAATTAACCGACTTCAACTTTGCCAACAACACAGGAGCCGATTTTGCACCTGCAATCTTACTTAAAGCCGTATAGGCATTACGCTGGTAGTTTTCAGATGTGTACTTAGCCAATGTCGCAATAATTGCTTCCTCATCGGACTTCGATTTTAAGTCCCCTAAGGCCGCAACAATAGCTGTTGTGGTTTTTTCTGAAGTAGAACCTGCCAACGCCTTTGACAAAGCCGCCGCCGATTGCTCGGTACGAATACCATTTAGCGCAAGAGCCGCTTTATCAACCAGATACTCATCCTGTAGGTAAGGAACGATAGCTTCTATCGCCTCGTTCTTAGACGCTTGTTTCATAAGCGCCAAAACAAAGCCTTTATTATCTTTATCGGTAAGGTTATTTAGCGCTTTTACTAATCCTTGAGAAAATACGGTACGTTTCGCATCCATTCCCGGTTGCATCACGTAAAAAGAATACGAATTTGCTGCATACTCGATGCCCGCATTATTTCCACCTTGCGGCTTCAATCCAAGCAAAAGATTGGTAATATCGTCGGCTGTAAAATTTTCCAACTCCCGCATGGCCGATAAGAATTTCGTCTGTTCTTCGGCCGGTTGTTGGGCCAAAACGTCCGCAATCTTTGTTGCTGATGTTCTGTTTGCAGGTTGTTGGGCATACGCCGCAACCTGTATTATCAATAAGGCTGATAAGGTATTAAATACTTTTTTCATTTCGTTCAGGTAGGTCGGTTAAATAGTCCAAGGTCCACGCATCGGTTGATTAATCAAGCGGTTTGCTCCTTCATCGTTCACAAACTCTTGCTTTTGCGAATCAAAATGCAACGTTCGGTTCAAACGAAGAGCCGCCAATCCTAAGTTGACTAAGGTTGCTGAATAGTAACCATTCTGCTCATTAAGCGCAAACTTTTGACGCGTTCTACAGGCCTCCACAAAATCAGTCATCTGTGGTGCTGGATCTGGATACTGCGCTAATTTGCGTTCCATGTCTGGGATATCACAAACAAAGCCTTTATACAGTTTACCTTTTGGCCCTTCAATATACGCTTGACCTTCTTCGGTTCCTGCTCCATCAAGAATAATCTGACAACCATCGGCATACGTATATGTAATTTTACGCCAGGTGCCAACCGCATCGGAATGCTGCTGTGGTGCATCGACCTCAATCTTGATCGGACTCTCTTCATCCTTACCTAAGAAATACTGAACGGGATCCAAATAATGTTGTCCCATATCCCCTAAACCACCACCATCATAATCCCAATATCCTCTAAAAGTCGTGTGAACACGGTGTGTGCTATACGGTTTATATTGCGCCGGACCTAACCACATATCGTAATCCAACTCTTTAGGCACTTGCTCTGTAGGTAAATTTTCTTTACCAACCCAATAGAATTTCCAGTCAAAACCCGTATGCTTACTGATGGTAACTTTTAACGGCCAACCTAACATACCTGTATCGACTAATTTTTTCACCTTCTTTACAGGTACATTCAAACCGTAGAAGTTTGCATCGAAACGAAACCACGTATTCAAGCGGAAGATATTGCCATGCTGAGCAACAGCTTCTTTCACTTTCTTACCCTCTCCAATAGTTCGGGTCATCGGTTTCTCACACCAAATATCCTTACCTGAACGGGCTGCTTCAACAGCCATAAGTCCATGCCAGTGTGGAGGTGTCGCGATATGCACAATATCGACTTCTGGGTTTTGAATCAACTCACGGAAATCGTGATGTTCTTTCACGCCACCACCCAGGGCTTTTTGAGCAAGCGCTAAGTGTCGGGTATCCACATCACAGATGGCAACGGTTTTAGTTCCAGCATAGCCAAAATGACCACGTCCCATAGAGCCTACACCAATCACCCCTTTGGTTAAATGGTCACTTGGCGCCAAAAAGCCTTGCCCGCCCAAGACATGTCTTGGAACAATCGTAAAAGCTGCAGCACCAATCAATGACTTTTTGATAAAATCACGTCTTGAAGTGTTTTTTTCTTTCATTATGGATTAGTTAGTTTAGTTGAAGTTTCTAATTTAATATAAATTATATTGAATGTCTATACTGTCAGATAATTGTTGCGAAGAACACCCTGCCGACAGTCGTATCATAACCTAGATTTTGAATGCTATATTCCTTTCAAAATCGAACTAAAGTTAGAATAAGTTTTTAAGAAATAAAAAAACTTTAGCAAAAATTTCATAAAAGTAATTTATTATTTTCCCTATCTTAGGACGTTGTTAAAACCACACTAATCATTTTATGACATTAATCAGCAAGATTTTTTCGGAGAATCCATCATTTACGTCCAAGCAAAGAAAAAATGCCTTAGTTAAACTAAAGGTTCTGAAGACTATTTTCGAAAATTATGCGATAACGATAAATGAAGTTGCTACGAAAGTAAACTTAAGCTTACCTACACTTAATCTGATTATGTCGGAGCTCATCCAAGAAGGACTACTAGAGCAAAAGAGCAAAGGTGAATCAATCGGTGGCCGTAAACCTAACCTGTACCAAATAAAAAACAGGATATTGAATATCCTCAGCATAGAAATTGAACGCTTCACAGTTCGTCTCATCGTATTGGATAATAATAATGAGATCGTTCACGAAGGAAAAACATACACCAATAATCTCGCGAAAGATGCAGACAAGATAGATAACCTAATCGAGATCATTCGTCAGTATGCCGTAGAAAGCAAACTAGATTGGCTTACTATTATGGGGATCGGAATTTTAATGCCTGGACTTATCAATACCGAAACGGGCGAGAACCTCACCTTTTATTACGCCCCAAACTTTAACTTACGCCAACACATAAAAGAAACCTTTCAAAAGGATGTCTATATTCTAAATGATGTAAAAGCGGCCGCAATAAGTGAACTAAATTACGGTGCCGCCATTGGCAAGAAAAATGTACTGATCATTCAAATGGATTGGGGTATTGGTCTCGGTATTATTATTAATGGAGAAGTGTATATGGGGAACGACGGTTTCTCTGGCGAAGTGGGGCACATGGTTTTTGTAGAAGATGGCCAACTCTGCTACTGCGGCAAACGGGGGTGTCTGGAGACTGTAGCTTCAGGAGTGGCTTTAGTAAACAGAGCAAAAGAAGATATTGCTGAAAAAATACCGACGACACTAACACAATTACCAGAAAAAGAGGCTCTCCTTCCGAAAGACATAATTGAAGCGGCAAATCTGGGGGATCAATACGCCATTGATCTACTTAACATACTGGGCAAAAATCTAGGCAAGGCAATTTCTCATCTCATCCAACTATTCAATCCACAAATGATTGTTATGAGTGGCAAATTTGCAGATGCAGGTACATTTATCACTCTTCCTATTCAATTAGGTATTCAAACCTATACGATGAACGCACTAAAAAATAGTTGTGAGCTCCGGGTATCAACGTTGGGTGAAAATGGTCCAGTCAATGGTATCGTGCTCTACTCGATCACCCGATACTTAGACAGCCTAATCGTTAAAATGGAAAAATAGATCCCTGAATTAGCAAATCCGATATTCAATCCCCAATGAATCAAACAACTGTTGGTATTTAAGTGGGATACTATCACTAATGATCATATCTATTTTAGCAAGGCCGGCAATCTTACCCAGACTCTTCCGATCAAACTTAGAAGAGTCTGCCAACACAATAACCTTATGTGCCGACTCCATCATCCGTCGGTTGAGCAGCGCTTCGTGTACATTAGTCGTCGTAATGCCGAAGTCCAGATCAATGCCATCCACCCCTAAAAAGAGTTTCGAACAAAAAAAATCACCTAATAGATCTTCTGCGTATCGGCCGGTTATGGAAGACGATGTTTTCCGCACCGGCCCACCCAACTGGATGATATCTACATTATCATGCTTTATCAGTTCTAGCGTTACATTAATAGCCGAAGTAATTACCGTCAACCGATCCTGAGGAGCAATTTCCTGTGCAAAATACTGCATCGTTGTTCCCGATGCAATAATAATAGAGTCATTGGGCTCCACCAACTTTGCGGCCTCTGCCCCTATCTTTCGTTTTAAATCGGCAAACAAACTCGCCTTTTCGTTAATCGAACGATCCTTCTGATACGGATTAACATTGGTTGCACCACCGTGCGTACGAAACACAATGCCTGCATCTTCCAAAAACTGCAAGTCCTTTCGTATCGTAACCGACGAAACCTTTAGAGTCTCACAAAGATCAACCACGGAAACATGACCATTTTTTTCAATCTCCTTAATGATGTATTGGTGCCTTTCAACATTATTCATATGTCCAAGATAGGAAATCGTAAGCACTTGCAAATCCAAAAGTTAAAAAATTTCACAAATCTTCGTTTATTTACGCTTTTTATTATCTTTACCATATAATCACCATAAAACGAAAGAAACGGAAATGAATTTCAAAAGAACCGAAGCATTAAAACAGGTCAAAACAGCTGACCAATGGGATATCGCAATTATTGGTGGCGGCGCTACCGGACTAGGAATTGCGGTTGATGCAGCGTCTAGAGGATACAAAACATTGCTGATCGAAAAATATGACTTTGCAAAGGGAACCTCCAGCAAGAGCACAAAACTCGTACATGGTGGTGTTCGCTACTTGGCTAATGGCGATGTAAAACTTGTTTATTCTGCACTAAAAGAGCGCGGCTTGTTATTTAAAAACGCCCCGCATGTTTCTTTCGTACAGAGCTTTGTCATTCCCTCCTATTCTTTTTTCGGAAAGATGAAATTCCTTATCGGTTTAAAGATGTACGATTGGATGGCCGGCAGTCTACGGATCGGTAAATCTTCGCTCCTTAATAAAAGAGAAGTAATTGAAAAACTTCCCAAGATAAAAACGAAAGGCTTAATTGGCGGGATTCAATATTTCGACGGTCAGTTTGATGACGCTAGATTGGCTATCAACCTGGCGCAAACAGCGGCAGAACATGGTGCAACGGTTCTGAACTATACGGATGTTACCGCCATCACAAAAGATGATGCAGGAAAGGTGAATGGTTTAGTATTTACAGACCAACAGACCCAGGAAGTGTACACCATTAAATCGAAAGCTGTTATCAACGCGACCGGAATATTTGTAGATGACATTCTGAAGCTCGATACCGCAACACATAAAAACCTAGTACGACCGAGCCAAGGGGCGCACATTGTCGTAGATAAAAAATTCCTCGGAAATATTGATGCCCTCATGATTCCAGAGACAAGCGATGGTCGCGTACTTTTTGGTGTGCCATGGCATGATAAAGTATTGCTTGGAACAACCGATACCCCGCTCAATGAGCATCAAATCGAGCCGCGTCCTTTGGAGGAGGAAATTACCTTTATTTTGAACACCGCAAATGCATATTTAGAGCATGCACCAACACGTCAGGATGTGTTGAGCATCTTTGCGGGACTTAGACCGCTTGCAGCGCCTACAAACAGCGATAGTAACAGTACAAAAGAAATATCGCGTGACCATAAGCTCATTAAAAGTCCGTCCAACTTAGTAACCATAACAGGTGGTAAATGGACAACTTACCGTAAAATGGGTGAAGAAACCGTTGATTTTGCCATTGCCACAACCGGACTGGAAAATAAAGCCTGTAAGACCCTACATCTACCGATTCATGGATCAACAACGAACAAACAGTCTGGTCACTGGCAGGTGTATGGCAGCGATATGGATGCGATCACGAAATTAATGACCGATACACCAGCGCTTGCCGAAAAAATACACGAAAAATACGACTTTAGAATGGCAGAAGTAGTATGGGCCTGTGAGCATGAAATGGTTGTCAAACTAGAAGATTTCTTGGCACGTCGTATTCGTTTCTTACTATTGGATGCGCAAGCTTCACTGGAGGCCGCTCCAAAAGTTGCTAAACTAATGGCTGAACAACTAAATAAAAATGAAGACTGGGTTATCCAAGAGCTGGAAGACTACCGTAGTCTCGTAAAAAATTATACCTTATAAAAACAAATAACCATTTAAACCATATATGATATAATGAAGGAGTTTATTTTAGCACTAGACCAAGGAACGACCAGTTCACGGGCCATTTTGTTTGATAAGCAAGGGGGTATCGAAAATGTTGCGCAAAAAGAATTCACACAATTCTTCCCGCAATCGGGATGGGTAGAGCATGATGCACAAGAAATCTGGTCCACCCAATTGGCGGTCTTGACAGAGGTTATTGCGAAAGCAAATATTAAGCTGGAAGCGATCAAGGCCATTGGTATTACCAACCAACGCGAAACAACTATTGTTTGGAATAGAAAGACAGGCTTACCTATATACAACGCAATCGTATGGCAAGATCGCCGTACCGCAGATTATTGTAAAGCCATCGCCGAACGTGGATTAGAACGCTTAATACAGGAGAAAACAGGATTACTTATCGATGCATATTTCTCTGCCTCAAAAATTAACTGGATCCTGAATCATGTACCTGATGCAAGACAGCTCGCCGAACAAGGGGATCTTGCTTTTGGTACTGTAGACTCTTGGTTAGTTTATAACCTGACAAATGGAGCGAAACATATTACCGATGTTTCTAATGCATCGCGCACACTCCTATTTAACATCAATACGTTGACGTGGGACCAGGAATTACTGGATATCTTCGAAATTCCAGCCTCTATGCTACCTACTGTTTGCGCAAGTTCCGAAATCTATGGGGAAACCAGCACGGAGCTTAGCAGCAAGGCCATTCCAATTGCAGGTATTGCGGGCGATCAGCAAGCTGCTCTTTTCGGACAGTTATGTACACAGGAAGGCATGGTCAAAAACACCTACGGTACCGGTTGTTTCTTATTAATGAATATCGGCCAAAAACCCGTTATATCGACCAATAAATTAGTAACTACCGTTGCCTGGAAAATAGGCAACGAAGTAAGTTATGCGCTGGAGGGAAGCATTTTTATTGGTGGAGCAGTGGTACAATGGTTACGTGATGAACTTGGCATTATTAAAAAATCCGAAGACATTGAACCACTGGCTATGCGCGTGAGCGACACCAATGGCGTGTATGTTGTCCCTGCTTTCTCGGGCTTAGGCGCTCCGCATTGGAACCCAGAAGCGCGCGGCACAATTGTGGGCTTATCTCGTGGATCTAATGATGCACATATTGCACGGGCAGCTTTGGAAAGTATTGCTTACCAAACACACGACATCTTAAAGGCGATGGAAATGGATGCCAAAGCACCGATCAAGGAACTGCGCGTTGACGGTGGTGCAACACAGAATAATTTCTTGATGCAATTCCAGGCAGAAATACTCCAAACGAAGGTCATCAGACCAGCCGTAACCGAGACAACTGCGCTGGGTGCCGCCTTCTTAGCAGGTCTGGCTGTCGGCTTTTGGAAGGATATTGAGGAGCTTAAAGCACTATGGAAGGAAGACAAAACATTTACACATACCACAGAAAAAAACTATGATGTACAGCTTCGTGAATGGAAACGGGCAACAGATACCGTAAAATTCTGGGCTGACTATAAATAACCAAAACATAAACCTTGTTATTATGACACCATTTTTAGCTGAACTTATTGGTACAGCCGCCATGATACTTCTGGGCGGAGGCGTTGTCGCCAATGTTGTTCTAAAAGATACGAAAGGAAACAACGGCGGTTGGATTGTAATCTGCACCGCTTGGGCACTCGCTGTCTTTGTCGGCGTAACCATTGCGGGCCCCTATAGCGGAGCACACTTAAATTGCGCCGTAACCCTGGCGAACCTCGCCTTGGGTAAATTGGATGCAGCAACTGCTATGCAATATATGACGGCTCAAATTTTAGGCGCCATGATTGGAGCCTTCCTCGTATGGGCAATCTACAAAGACCATTTTGACCGAACCGATGATGCGGGAGCCAAACATGCGGTTTTCTGCACTTCTCCAGCCATCCGCAATCTTCCTATTAACTTGTTGAGCGAAATAATCGGAACGTTCCTTTTGATCTTTACTATTCTGCATTTCACCGATGCAAAGATTGACAATACGACAACTATAGGCCTAGGGTCTATCGGGGCAATCCCCGTCGCTTTTCTAGTTTGGGTAATCGGTTTATCCTTGGGTGGAACAACGGGCTATGCTATAAATCCTGCACGCGATTTAGGTCCTCGGATAATGCACGCCTTACTTCCAATCAAGAAAAAAGCTGCATTTGATGTTACATATGCATGGGTTCCTATTGTCGGCCCCATACTAGGTGCGCTGATAGCGAGCGCTTTGTACTTAACAATTTATTAATTCATGTATTCTTAACATTAAGTTAATGTGAATTAACAATTTTTGAAACCAATATTTAATTATAAAATAACCCTATGTTAACAAAAAAGCTTAAAAAAGTAAAGCCAGGTCGCGCTATCTCTAGCGCCTTTTGGCTAGCCTTAGCTACAGCTTGTTACTCTGGCAGTCATGTGTATGCACACGTTTCTCAGCCGATCACGAAGGCTCATCCACAACAAAAAGTAAAAATCAAAGGCCGGATTGTAGATCAGGCAACTAAAACAGGATTGAGTGGTGTTTCCATACGTTCGAATGGCGTGAACTTAGGCTCTAGTCAGAATGATGGAACTTTTGAAATAGAAGTAAATAGTGGCGCAACATTAACCTTTCACCTAATTGGTTATGATGCTTCAACATACCAAGCAAGCAACAGTAATGATCGCGTGGTTATCAATCTAAAAGAAAACTCGCAAGGGATCGAAGAGGTTGTGGTAACGGCGTTAGGCATTAAACGGGAACAAAAATCATTGGGATACGCTGTTACAAGTGTATCCGGAGAAGAATTAACCGACGCACAATCGGCAAACTGGACGGATGCATTAAGTGGTAAGGTTGCGGGTCTTAATCTCGTGAAATCAGGCGGTGGTCCTGCAGGAACCAACCAAATCATTCTTCGTGGTGAGAATTCTTTATCGGGCGACAACTCGGCTTTAATCGTGGTTGATGGGGTGATTACCAGTTCCAGCTCAGGCCGTATGACGACCAACGGAAATGGAAACTACCTATCCGATGATTCACCTGTCGATTTTGGAACTGGATTGGCCGATATCAACCCAGAAGATATCGAGAATATATCGGTGCTTAAAGGTCCGGGAGCAACCGCCCTATACGGTGCGCGTGGCGCCAATGGTGCGATTATTATCACCACAAAAAAAGGAAGTAAAAAAAGTGCAGGATTGGGTATTAGTGTAAACTCCAATACATCAATCGGTACGATCAACCGCTGGCCTGATTACCAAAATCAATATGGTGCCGGTGTTGCGGGAGGTGATTTTTACTATTCATACGGGGGATCCGAAGATGGTGCCAGCACCTACTCTACTTCCTCTGCATGGGGACCTAAATTTAACGGACAGATGTATTACCAGTTTAACCCGGAATACTACCGTCTGACAGCGCCTGAGCGTACCCCATGGGTGGCATATGAAAACAATAAAAAGGATTTCTTCGAAACGACAGTAAACAGTTCGAACAATATTTCTTACTCTACGGCAACGGACAAAACGACGACTAGAATTAGTTTGGGAAATACCGTCAACCGATGGATGGTCCCAAATACGGGATTCAACAGAAGCAATCTTGATCTACAACTCGGCTACAGACCAACAGATAAGTTGAGCATGCAGGGTAAGGTAACCTTGACGAACAAAAACTCAGACAACCTACCAACGACTGGATACAACAACGGTACCGTCATGTACTTTATTCGCGGACTAACACCAAACATGAATTTGGATTGGTTCAAGAATCCGTGGATTGAAGAAAATGTAGAACAAAACACACCGATGTCTACGTTGCTTGATAACCCATACTTACAGGCGTATGAAATGTTGAACGACCAGAATAGAAACGGTTTCTTGGGAAATTTCCAGCTAGACTATAAGTTCACCAAAGAATTTAGTTTGATGGGACGTGCTTCCATGGATGTAAGCTATGATGGACGAAGCTCCAGAAGGCCTTTTGATTCTAACAAGTTCGCAAACGGTTATTACCGTACAACGAATGTTTTTGCAAAAGAGACCAATGTGGACTTCTTAGCGCGCTACCGTAATGAACGCAACAAGGATATAAAATGGGGTGCAAACTTTGGGGGAGCACGGATGTCTAATACATATCGTAAATATGATAAGGCAACCAGCAAGCTTTTGGTTCCGGGAGTTTATAACCTAGGAAACACAGCAGAGCCGATCGTATCGCGACCGTACCGTAGCCAATACGCCGTAAACTCTATTTATGGTATGGCCAACCTTGAGTTTAAAGACTATTTATTTTTGGATGTTACCAGTCGCGTCGATTGGTCCAGCACGTTGGCTTCGCCTACATTTGGCGCCGGAAAAGGCTTTATGTACAATTCGTACAACGGAAGTTTAATCCTTTCACAATTACTAACATTACCTAAAGCAATCAACTTCTTCAAAGTACGTGCTTCCTTGGCTAATGTGGGTAGTGGCGGAACAAACCCATACCTAACGGCTTATACGTATCCACTGGTACCGAGCTATGGTGATGGTTTGACCAATCCAGTACAAATTCCAAATGAAGGACTAAAATACGAATCGACTCGTTCCATCGAGTTTGGTACCGACCTTCGTATGTTCAAAAATCGTTTAACATTTGACATTGCGGTTTATCAGAACAATACCTTTGACCAAATTCTCCCGGTGCCAATCGATCCATCAAGTGGATACACTCGAATGGTTATTAATGCTGGTGAAGTCCGTAACAGAGGAGCTGAATTTGCAACATCGTACCAAATCCTGAAAGCTAAGGATAAACTAAACTGGAAAATGTTTGGTAACTTTTCTTACAATGATGGTATTATCATATCACTGCCTGAATCTTCAGAAGAGAATGCGATTATCTTGTCGACTATCTACGGTTCTCGAGGTACTATTGAAGCGCGTGTGGGTGGAAATTATGGCGCAATGTATGGCTATGGCTACAAACGGAACACGGCAGGTGAAATTATCTACAAGGATGGTTTCCCTGAGCTAACGACAGACTTGGTATATCTAGGTCGCTCCACCGCACCTTGGAAAGCAGCATGGGGGAACGAGTTCAAATACAAAAACTGGCGTTTTAACTTCCTGTTCGACGGTCAATTTGGTGGTGTAGGCTACTCCCTTACCCATGCCGTATTAATGGAAGAAGGAAAACTCAACAAAACAGTACCTGGCCGTTACAATGGTCTTGTGGGAAAAGGTGTCGTGGACAATGGCAATGGCACATACAGTCCGAATACAACGCTTGTGAATGCGCGTGATTTCTATTACAGTCACTTCAACAGAGACAATCTGGAGTCTAACACTTTCTCAACGAACTATATTAAACTTCGTGAGTTACGCATTGACTACACCATCAACAAGGATTTTCTACGTGCATTAAAAATCCAACGTGCAACATTAGGTCTATATGGCCGTGACCTTTTGGTATTCACCAAATGGCCAGCCTTTGACCCTGAATTTGGTTCACTAACTGCTGCAGGTATTCAAAAAGGTGCTGAAATAGCACAGTTCCCATCAACAAGGAACTTCGGTTTTAGTTTATCAGCATCATTCTAATCTAGAGAACTCATGAGAAAAAATATAACACTCAAAATAGGTATAGGTGCGCTTGCAGGACTGTTGTTAACGACGAGCTGTACCAAAGATTTTATTGAAAAGAACACCAATCCCAACGAAAACAATTTCGCTAGTCCGGAGTCTTTATTTGCTCCTGCTCTTTTATCTATTGTCAACAACAATTTAAACAGAGGTTTCCGTATCAATGGAGAATTAGCGCAGGTATCCGTAACCAACAGCGATAGCCGTGAAATACACCGCTATGAGATTCGGAACTCGGAGTCAAATAGTTCTTGGCAAAACTGGTATGTACAATTAACGAATATCCGCAACGTATATACCTCGGCAGAGGAGACAAAACAAGAGGGATACGAGACATGGCAAGGTATGTCCTTGATCATCGATGCCTACGTCGGATCTCTTTTGACCGATGTTTACGGAGATGTCCCTTATTCAGAAGCGAACCAAGGACGCGAAGGAGAAGTGTCACCAAAATTTGATCGTCAGCAGGATGTATACAAGCAATTATTCGAAAAACTGGAGAAAGCGAACGAACTGTTGAAACTAAACAAAGTAATTCCGGCTCGTGCATTCAATGATGATCCTATCTATCCGTTCAGCTACTCCAACGGAGGTACGCGGACCAGTGCAGAACATTGGCGTCGTTTCGGAAACTCGTTATACCTACGCCTCCTTCTTCGTACGTCAGGCAAATCCGAGTTAGGAAGTGTTGCTAAGATCAAAGAAATCGTAGAGACTAATAGCGCAAACTATCCGATCTTCGAAAACAATAACGACAACGCAAACTTTAACTTCACGAATGTTGTACCTTTCGTTACAGAATTTTACAATTATCGGGATCTAGATTTCAACGGCGATAAAGGATATAGCGAATTTTTCATTAATACTTTGTTGGATTTGAAAGACAGTCGTATTACCAAATGGGCTACCGAAGCAACATTAGGCGTATATTCAGGTATTCAAAGTGGGTACAAGCAAGGAAATGTTCCTGAACTGGGCTCTCGCATGCTCCTGTCTTTGAAAACAGAAAGACTATTGGGGAATATTATGAATTACAGTGAGCTCCAGTTTATTTTAGCTGAAGCAGCCGCCAAAGGTTATATCACAGGTAACGTAACAGACTTTTACAACCGCGGGATTGCTGCTTCTTTCCAAAGTTGGAAAGCCCCGTTGACGGCAGACTATTTTGCACAGCCTATTGTCAAATTGGCGGCAACGGACAATCTGGACACGAAAATGGAAAAAATACATACACAACGCTATTTCGCGATGTTATTCACCGATTTTCAACAGTGGACAGAAATTCGTCGTACAGGTTACCCTAAACTATTCGTAGGACCCGGCGTGGGCAATGATGGCATCTATCCTACACGTTTGCCTTTCCCGGCTTCAACGATCTCTTACAATAGAACAAACTACTTGAAGGCTGTTGCGAATATGGGTGGTGCAGATGATAGCAAAACCAAAGTTTGGTGGAATAATTAATAGAGCATTATGAAAAGTACTTTTTTAAAATATACAGTATTCGGCACCCTGGCAATCAGCAGCTTTACCTTAGCTGGATGCCTCAAGGATAACGATGAAGAGATCATAGACCACGTAAATACCGAGGCGTCCATCTATGTCCTGCGTAGTAACTATAAAGGATCAGACATCCGTATTTCGGAGTCTACATTAGAAGGCGCTTCCACCGTTGGCGGTGTCGTTATATCAAATCATGAAAACAAGAACCTAACACCCAACACTATTGCTGTTCAAAGCACATGGCGGGGAAAGACGCGCGGTATCCTTGTTCAAGTAGATCAAGCCAGTAAATATACGTTTGGTGACTCGATCTCCATGCAACTTGTTGGCTCCACTTTATCGGGGTCTGAAGGTGCTCTTCGCGTGAAAGATCTAGCGGCGGACAAAATTAGTATCATCTCTAAAGGAAACAATAAAGCATACCTTCCTGTTGCGATCACCAATCTACATGCTAAGCCTGGCGATTTCGAGAGCACGCTTATCAGTATCACGGCAGATGTTGACCCTGAACCTAGTAAGGGGCAGACAATTGCAGGAGAGCATACCTTAGTGGATAGTGAGAACAAAAAAATTGTTTTATCAACAAACAAAGAAGCAACCTTCTCGGAACTTGCGCTATCGCCATCCGCAACATTTCAGGGGATTTTTTACAGCAACCAAGGGCAGCTGGAACTTCGTATGCAGAAAGCAGAAGACCTCACCTTCCCTTCCGGTAAAATCTATGCCGGATGGCCAGAAACATTTGAGGAACCATATCAACAAAAAACAGGATATGCAGCTGCTGTTATCAATTTCCCAACTGGACCATGGAATCTAAATCAGTCCTTACAAGGAAATACAGCTGGACGCGACCGTATTGTATCCGGAAAGCAGTCGATACGTTTCCAACAAAACTTAAGCACATCTGCCTACCTGCAAATGAACTTTGATTTACCAGATGGAGCATCCAAAGTAACCTTGTGGTACGGTGCTTACTATACCGATAGATCTTCGACATTCCAACTGGAATCCTCGATAGATCAAGGTAAAACATGGCAAATCGTGGGTAAACCCATATCAGATGCACACCCTACTTCGCAGAGCTTAGTAGCAAAGCAAGCTATTTTCTTGATGGATATCGATCAACCTGTCCGGTTTAGAATAAACAAACTCGGATTAGGAACAAGCAGTAATACCGTAAACAACGGCCGATTAGGCATGGATGATTTTGCGATTTACAAAAGTTATTAATAGTTTGGGGGCTTTACAAGTAAAGCCCCCAAACTGTTTTATAAGAAAGGTATGAAAAACATAAATAAAACATTACTTATATTAGCTAGCGGACTCATATTTGGTTGTTCGATGCAGAAAAATACACCAAGTACAATCGACAGCTTCCCGACCTTCTCGTACGAAGGACACCGTGGTGCTAGAGGATTGTATCCAGAGAACTCCATTGGAGCGATGAAGACAGCGATAGACTTACCTACGGTAACGACATTAGAAATGGATTGTCACATCACGAAAGATAAAAAAGTAGTCGTTTATCACGATGATTACCTTAATCCTAAGTTTGTACAATATGCAAACGGCGAACAACTACAGGGCGCAGATAACAAAGGTTTGATATACAGCTACAATTATGACGACCTAAAAAAGTTTGATATTGGCAGCAAAGTATATGCGGACTTCCCAGAACAAAAAAAGGTGAAGACGCAAATAGCCTTGTTATCAGAGCTAATTGATGCTTCGGAAAAATATGCGAAAGAAAAGCGTAAAACACCCATGTTCTACAACATCGAAACAAAGAGTGTTAATGGCAAAGATGGGGTGTACCATCCCCTACCGCAAGAATTTTCAGACTTAGTCTTACAAGTCGTCATTGATAAAGGAATTGCAGCGAGAACAGTCATCCAATCATTTGACAAACGCACAATTCAGTATATCAACAAAATTTATCCGCAGATAAAAACATCCTATCTGATCGATGCAAAAAACAAAAAATCGATCAAAGAGCTGATCGAAGATTTAGGGTTCACTCCTTTTATCATCAGTCCAAACTACAAATTGGTCAACAAAGATTTTATGGCAGATGCACGTCGCAGTGGGGTGAAAGTGATTCCATGGACAGCTAATGATAAAAATGAAATCGATCGTTTAAAATCCTTAAAAGTCGACGGTATTATTAGCGATTATCCCAACCTCTTTTAACCTCAACCTTTTTAACGTAAATCTGCATGTTACACCTATTTAAGCCGGCGGAACACAAACCGCAACTGCCGGCAGAACGAATTGATCCCGAATACAAAAAACTGCGTTTACAGGTATTCTTGGGTATCTTCATCGGATATGCCGCCTACTATTTTGTGCGGAAAAACTTTTCTTTTTCTATTAAAGATCTACAGGATAATTTAGGCTATACCAAAGCACAACTTGGTTTCGCCATGTCAGCCCTATCTATTGCATATGGATTGAGTAAATTCTTTATGGGTAATGTATCGGACCGTAGTAATGCGAGATACTTCCTCGCAACCGGACTTATCCTCTCTTCGCTCACTATGATTTTTATGGGGTTCTTCTCCTTTGCAACCTCTTCGGTAGCAGTCATGTTTGGGCTCCTTTTCATCAATGGTTGGGTCCAAGGTATGGGCTGGCCCGCAAGCGGACGAGTGGTCGTACATTGGTACTCTATTAAAGAAAGAGGTACCGCCATGTCGATATGGAACCTTGCCCATAATGTGGGCGGCTTCCTGGTTGGACCATTAACCATCTGGGGCGTGGAGCTATTTGCTGATTGGCAAGCGCGCCTTTACTTCCCAGGGATGATTGCGATCCTCGTGGCCTTTGTTTCTATTTTATTGGTTCGCGACACACCACAGTCTTGTGGTCTTCCGCCAATCGAAGAATATAACAATGACTACCCGAAAACATACGATGCTTCACAAGAGAAAGAATTCACAGCGAAGGAGATCTTTTTAAAGTATGTCCTAAACAATAAAATGCTTTGGTTTATAGCGATCGCAAATGCCTTTGTCTATTTAGTTCGAAACGGTATTATCAACTGGGCGCCGACCTTTCTACAAGAAGCAAAACATTTCTCTGCCTCAGAAGCAGCATGGTCCGCTTCTTTCTACGAACTTGCAGCAATCCCAGGTACCATCCTTTGTGGTGTCCTGAGTGATAAAGTGTTTAAAGGAAGACGAGCTCCGGTCACGATAATCTATATGGCCCTAACGTTCCTTGCTGCCTTTGTATATTGGCAAGCACCAGGCGAAAACGTGTGGGTGATTAACATAGCACTTTGGTCAATTGGATTCTTAATCTACGGCCCAGTGATGCTTATTGGTGTACAGGCGCTAGACTTGGTTCCTAAAAAGGCTGCAGGAACAGCTGCCGGACTAACAGGCTTGTTTGGCTACTTTATTGGGGATCTACTCGCCAACGCCGCATTAGGCTCTATTGTCGATAAAAGCGGATGGAGTGCTTCTTTCGAACTTATTCTAGGCGCCTGCATTTTGGCGATCGTCTTCACAGCGATGACATGGAATAAAGAAAAAGATTTCTTACGATTGAAATAAAAAAAACAGGCTTCCAAGGAAGCCTATTTTTTTATTCACATCCTTCGGGGCCACAACTTGGTCCCTCAATGACTTCAAACGGAGAAGCGGGATTTTCCTTTCGCCATTCGGTAAAAGCTTTCTCCATCGTCTGTTTAAACACGTCCACATCTTGTGCGCCAGAGATCGCGTACTTCCTATTGTACACAAAGAATGGAACACCGCGAACGCCTAGTTGCTGTGCTTCATATAAATCCTCACGTACCGCATCACGATACTGTCCGGCCTCCAACGCTTTTGCTAAACCGGCCGTATCCAAACCTAGTGCTGCAGCCAATTCTTGCAACACACCGATATCATCCACATTTTTTCCTTCCGTAAAATAGGCCTTAAACAACAATTCTTCTGCTTCATCCTGCTTGCCAAATGTTTTCGCAAAATGAGAAAACTCATGCGCCCGAAAAGAATTGGCAACAACAGCTTTATCAAAATCGTAATCTAACCCTACGGTCTTAGCCATTTCTGCTACTTGCGCAGTCATCGCTTTAGCCTGCGCAACAGACATCCCCTTATTCTCCGCTAAATAATCATATGTTGTAATATCCAGATTAGTCTCCAATGTTGGGTTTAATTGATAACTTTTCCATTCCAACTCAATCTGATCTGCAAAAGGTAAGTCTGCCAACGAAGCCTCGTACCGCCGTTTACCAATATAGCAAAAGGGACACATCACATCGCTCCAAACTTCAATTTTCATTTTCTTCTCCATAAACTACCGTATTAATAATATTAAAGTTAGCGAATAGCAGCCGTATTGCCGATTACACCTACGAAAAATGACGGTCTACCGATATTCAACAACCCACAAAAGTAATTTCCACGTCACATCCATATCCCACATTTTCAGTTCAGCAATATTTTATCTATTTTCGACATTATCACGTTAAATCCATGGAGCTGTTCATAAAAAATATGGTCTGCGATCGTTGCAAAATGGTTGTAAAAAACGAAGTAACCGCCTTAGGCCTTACGGTTACCCAGATTGAGCTGGGTAAAGTTACCGTTTTGGAAGAGCATATAGACCCCGTAAAGGAACAACTAGAGCAAAAGCTCAACACACTGGGCTTTGAGCTCTTGACCGATAAAAAAGTAAAAACAGTCGAGCAAATAAAAAACCTGATTATCGCCTCCATTCACCATAGCGATGATAACTTAAAAGTAAACCTCTCTGACTACCTTTCCGAGAAGCTAAACAAAGACTATAATACCATCAGCAGCTTGTTTCGTGAGGTTGAGAAAAACACCATTGAAAAGTTCTTTATTAGCCAAAAAATTGAACGCGTGAAAGAACTCTTGGCTTACGATGAGCTCAACCTTAATGAAATTGCCTTTAAGCTTAACTACAGCAGCGTTGCCCATTTAAGCAGTCAATTCAAGAAGATAACCGGCATCTCCCCTTCGGTGTTTAAAAAGCAAGCAGAGGATAGCCGTATTGCGTTGGATAAACTGTAAAACCATTTCAACCTACCGTAAAATTATATAAACCATACATCAAATTATGTAACATTTCCCCTTTCTGATTGTTGATCTTTGTATAGTGATTTAACTCATTGTATATATGGAGGATATCGATAAATTAAAGGAAATAGCAGATCAACTACGCATGCCCACAGGAAAAAAGGGCGAAGAGATGGCTTTGATGATGCAAACCACCAACGCGAATATGACGCAGCATGCTGTAGCTCACCTCCACGTTGGAGACGGGGATACCGTACTGGAACTGGGGCATGGCAATGCCGACCATATCACACCGCTCCTAAAAAAATATAGCGGAACGACCTACCACGGACTAGAAATTTCGGATTTAATGCAACAAGCTGCACAACACAATAATCAATTGTTCGTTGATCAAGGTCGTGCTCAATTTACGGTATACGATGGTCAAACTATTCCCTATACAACCGAAACCTTCCATAAAATATTGACCGTAAACACGATTTATTTTTGGAAAGACCCGCTCAATCTCCTACAGGAACTGCACCGCGTGCTAAAGCAGGATGGCCTACTGGCTATTACGTTTGGTTTAAAACAATTTATGTCAACCTTACCCTTCACTGCATTTGGTTTTCAACTTTACGATGCGGAGGAAATAGAGAAACTCGCTTTGCATGTCGGTTTTCACATACAGGCGGTGGAAGAAGAGTTAGAATCAGTAAAAAGTAAAACCGGTGAGCTCGTAAATCGCCGCTTTGCAACCGTCCTATTGCGGAAATAAGACAACGTTTACGAACTATATACATACAACGATATAAAACCGTTACAAGATATGAATAAACAATTCAAAATATTAGGTATGACGTGTAGCGGCTGTCAAGCTACAGTCGAAAAGAAACTCAATGCATTAGAAGGTGTACACGCACATGTAAATCTAGAGAAAGGTATCGCAGATTTACATATGGAAAAACCATACACCCTACACCAGCTTCAAGAACAGCTGGGCGAAGATGGGCCGTACCAGATTGTAGCACTAGACTCCACCGAGAAAGCAAAACAAGTGGAAATCGCTGATTCCCCTAGTGGCAAGTACATATGTCCGATGTTCTGCGAAGGACACGACAAGACCTACAACGAAAAAGGTCGGTGTCCGGTCTGTAACATGCACCTAGTCCCTATCGAATCCTTAAAAGATATAGATCACAGCATGCATGTACCCAGTGGCACGATGAAACCGAGTGCCGACAACGCGGGTAAATACTATTGCCCGATGATGTGTGAAGGGGATAAAGTATACGATGAGTTTGGCTCCTGTCCTGTCTGCGGGATGAATCTGGAGAAAATACCAGCGCTCACTTTGAAAGTGGAATACAGCTGCCCGATGCACCCTGAGATTGTGCAAGATAAACCAGGAAACTGTCCGATTTGTGGTATGGATCTCGTTGCGAATCAGGTTGATGATGCGGGGGACGAAGTCTATCAAAATCTACTTAGAAAACTTTGGATTAGTGTTGCGCTAACTGTGCCTGTATTTATTTTGGCCATGGGGGATATGCTTCCGGGAGCTCCTGTGAGCCAAGTTATTTCGCCAAAAATTAACGGTTGGATACAATTGATCTTGACGACACCTATTGTTTTTTATACCTGCTGGATGTTCTTTACCCGTGCATGGACCTCATTCAAGACATGGAACCTGAATATGTTCAGTTTGATCGGTTTAGGCGCGGGGGCAGCATATGTATATAGCATCGTTGCGCTGCTGTTTCCGCAGATCTTCCCCGATGAGCTAATCGGTCATCACGGCGATGTGGCATTGTATTTTGAGTCGGCGGCGGTGATCCTAACTTTGGTGTTGTTGGGGCAGGTTATGGAGGCAAAAGCACACTCCAAAACCAATACAGCGGTTAAGGAGCTGATCAAACTTTCCCCTGCCGATGCGATCCTCGTAAAAGACGGTCAGGAAAAGAAAATATCCGTATCCGATATTCAGATTAGCGATATCTTGCGCGTACGCCCTGGTGATAAAATCCCAATCGATGGTACCATCACCGAAGGCTCCAGCAGTATTGATGAGTCGATGATCACGGGCGAATCAATTCCCATGGAAAAAAGCGAAGGTGATGCCGTGATTGGTGGTACAATCAATGGTAATCAAACCTTCTTGATGAAGGCCAAACATATTGGTAGTGAAACACTGCTGGCACAAATTATCCAACTGGTCAATGACGCCAGCCGAAGTCAAGCTCCAATCCAGAAGCTAACAGATCGGGTATCACGAATCTTTGTGCCTATCGTCATCGCTATCGCCATTATTACCTTCATCGTGTGGTACTTTAGCGGCATCGACAACAGCACCGCTTTTGCTTTCACCAACTTACTGGCCGTTCTGATTGTCGCATGTCCATGTGCACTGGGTCTAGCAACACCGATGTCGGTCATGGTGGGTATCGGCAAAGGAGCTAAAAGTGGCATTCTGATCAAGAATGCAGCAGCTTTGGAAAAGCTCCAAAAGGTCGATACGCTTATCGTAGATAAGACGGGGACCCTGACTGAAGGTCGTCCTTCTGTATCAGGCATTACCAGCGGACATGAAAAATTTAAAGAAAATGATGTCTTGCAGATTGCAGCATCCATTAACAAAAGCAGCTCCCACCCGCTAGCCGAGGCCATGGTAAACAAAGCAAAGGAGCACGGTTTAGCTTTACTAGATGTAACAAATTTTGAAAACATCAGTGGTAAAGGGGTATCCGGAAACATCTTTCATATGTCCGTACTTTTGGGCACACGCAAGCTGATGGAGGAGAATGGCGTGGTACTGCCACAACATCTACAAGAAGAGATTGTTACAGCACAAAAGCAAGGAAACAGCATTTCTATCTTAGCCATCGATCAGCAGTATGCGGGTCTATTAACGATCATCGACCAGGTCAAAGCCACCAGTGCTGAAGCGATCAAGCATATTCAAGCACAGGGGATTGACGTGTATATGTTTACAGGAGACAACGAGAATACAGCGCAAGTTGTGGCTGATAAGACCTATATAAAACATATTAAAGCCAATATGCTTCCGGGAGATAAGTTAAACGAAATTAAGAAGTTGCAAGCGCAAGGAAAAGTAGTGGCAATGGCAGGTGATGGGATCAACGATGCTCCGGCCCTTACGCAAGCCGATATCGGAATTGCAATGGGTACAGGAACAGATATAGCGATTCAGAGTTCAGAAATAACCTTGGTCAAAGGCGATCTTAAAGGGGTTAATAAAGCAATCACATTGAGCCATCAAATGATGCGTAATGTAAAACAGAACCTCACCTTTGCTTTCCTATACAATGTCATCGGGATACCGATCGCTGCCGGTCTACTTTACCCCACATTTGGGATGTTGATGTCACCCATGATCGCTGCTGCAGCCATGAGTTTAAGTTCAGTCTCTGTTATTCTAAACTCCTTGCGGCTCAATTCATCGTCCTTAGAGAAATAAGTAAAACAAAAAAGAGCGCAAAGGCGCTCTTTTTTGTTTTACTTATCGTCTTTACTCAGCGAGAAAGGTAAATCACCTACCGCTGTTCCGCGACTCGTATTAGGCTTCGCCTGCATATCAAAACGCAAAGTCGCTCCCTGTATCAAATCACTGTGTTTTACAAAGTTCTTTGTATACGCTTTACCATTCCATTGCAAGCTATTTACGTACTTATTTGCATCCGAATTATTATCAGCTTGAATCACCACTTTCTTGCCATTGGAAAGATTCAGTACCGCTTTCTTGAAAAGTGGAGCGCCTAGCACATACTCATCAGTCGCCGGCGTTACCGGATAAAATCCTAAAGCAGAAAAAACATACCAGGCCGAAGTCTGTCCATTATCCTCGTCGCCACAATAGCCGTCAGGATTTGGGGTATACATACGTTTCATCGTCTCACGTACCCAATGCTGCGCCTTCCATGGTGCGCCGACATGATTATACAAATAAATCATGTGTTGAATAGGCTGGTTTCCATGCGCATACTGCCCCATATCTGCGATCTGCATTTCCCGGATTTCATGGATCGGAAAACCATAATAAGAATCATCGAAAATTGGTGGCAACGTAAAGACCGAGTCCAATTTTGTTTCCATTGCTTTATGTCCGCCCATTAACTTAGCCAGACCTTCAACATCCTGGAAAACAGACCACGTGTAATGCCAACTGTTCCCTTCCGTGAAAGCATCTCCCCATTTAAATGGATTGAATGGCGATTGAAAGGAACCATCTTTATTTTTGCCCCGCATTAAACCTGTAGCTGGATCAAATAGCTTCTGGTAATTAAAAGCACGCTTTTTATACAAATCAATGTCGGCTTTCGATTTTTTCAAAGACTTTGCCAATTGATAGATTGTAAAATCATCGTACGCGTATTCCAACGAGCGCGCTGCATTTTCATTGATATCAACATCGTACGGCACATAGCCTAATGTTGTATAATAAGAGGCTCCCGCCCGTCCAACAGCGGTTAGGGGGCCCGCATTATTCGCACCGTGCAATAACGCTTCATAGAGCGTTTCTATATCCTTTGAACGAATGCCCTTCACCCACGCATCAGCCACCACAGAAGCTGAATTATTTCCAACCATCACGCTACGATAACCCGGACTTGCCCACTCCGGCAACCAGCCTCCTTCACGATAGGCATTGGCCAAACCCTCTTGCATCTTAACACTCACCTCGGGGTACATCAGATTCAAGAAAGGAAATAAGCTTCGGAAAGTATCCCAAAAACCGGTATCTGTAAACATATATCCCGGCAGTACTTTCCCGTTATACGGGGAATAATGAACCACCTGACCGGTCGCATCAATCTCATAAAACATGCGTGGAAAAAGCAGCGAACGATACAGACAAGAATAAAATATCCGCATATCATCAATGCTTCCCCCTTCAATTTCAATTTTCTTTAACTCCGTATTCCACGTTTCCTCCCCTTTTGCAACGCGTTGATCAAACGTAGCACCATCTAGCTCTTTTAAGTTGAGCTCGGCCTGCATAGGAGAAATAAAAGACGAAGCCACTTTAGCCAATACTTGTCCTTTAGCCTTAGCAACCTTAAACCCAACCAGCGCGCCGACGTGATCGGCCTTTACCAAATAACGACCATCCGTCAACACCGAATCGGCAAAAGTAGCTACATTCGCGAAAGGCGCATCAAAAGTCATCACAAAATAGTTCTTAAAATTATCGGGTACCCCCCCACTATTTTTTGTCGTATAACCAATAATCTTTTGCTCACCAGGTATTACTTCCACATAGGAACCTTTATCAAAGGCATCGAGTAAAATATAAGCTTCATCTGTTTTCGGGAATGTAAAACGAAAATAGGCGGCCCGTTCGGTCGGTGTTATTTCAGTCGTTACATCATAATCCGCTAGGTATACCGAATAATAATGCGGCTTCGCCACCTCTGCTTTATGCGAAAAGTAGCTGGCACGCTTATCCTGATCAAATGTTTTGACACCCACCATCGGCATAATGGAAAACTGACCATAGTCGTTCATCCATGGAGACGGTTGATGTGTTTGCTTAAAGCCTCTAATTTTCTCTGCCGTATACATATACATCCAGCCGTCGCCCATCTTACCTGTTTGAGGACTCCAAAAGTTCATCCCCCAAGGCATAGCGATCGCCGGATAGGTGTTCCCTGTTGACAAGAAATACGTAGATTGCGTTCCCACCAATGTGCTTACCAAATCAATGGGTTTATCAACTTTCTCTATACGCTGGCTTTTACCGATCAAAATACTACCCGCCAACAAAACGGTTGTTAGAAACTTTAGCTTCATAAAACAGTAGGTTTAATGTTTATTTTGGCAAGATAAATAAAAAACGACATAATTACACTGCTAAAAGTATTTAGCTACCTAAATAACTAAAGCAAGCTTACCAAGGAAATCACCAGATTCAAGTAATTCATGCGCCTTAGCGGCATCCTCCAATGGAAATGTTTTATATAATTGTGGACGAAATTTTTGCCCAATTAAAGACCATACATGGTCATAGACCGCCTGGGTGAGTTCTATTTTAAAAGAAAGGTCTCGTGCACGCAGTGTACTACCGGTAAGCAACAAGCGCTTTTGCATCATTTTCAAGATATGAAGCTCAACCTTTACACCGCCAACAGCATTGACATGTATCAAACGTCCATCCGGTGCCAGCATATCGATATGCTTGCTAAAATACGAACCACCAATACTATCCAAAACTACGTCCACCCGTTCCTCCTTCAATACCGCTGCAAAGTCTTGTTCCTTATATGGAACAACCACATCTGCCCCCAACTTTTCGCAATATGCACCTTTTACAGCGTCGCCAACCGTGGTAAAAACCCGTGCGCCAAAAGCCTTCGCCAACTGAATCGCAGTCGATCCTATGCCTCCCGAGCCGCCATGTATCAATACCCCTTCGCCAGCGACCAACTGCCCCCTTCGAAAGAGATTATCCCAAACGGTATAAATCGTTTCGGGGAGTATTGCCGCTTCCGCAAAAGAAAGTCCAACCGGAATCGGTAAACACATAGCAGCATGGACAGCGACATACGCTGCATAGCCACCGCCCGCTACTAAGCTGCATACCTGATCGCCCACCTTCCATCGCGTTACGGCGCTTCCCACTTCCTCAACGATACCGGCCACCTCAAGCCCCGGAATATCGGCTACGACACCTGCTGGCGCCGGATAATTTCCTTTGCGTTGAAAGTGATCTGGTCTATTAATTCCGGCGGCTTTTACTGCAATAAGCACCTCCTCCGACCCTATTGTTGGACGCTCGCGCTCCTGCACCATAAGAACCTCGGGGCCACCAAACTCGGTAATCACAACTGCTTTCATATTACTTCTTTTTAGGATACTTCTGCAAACGTAAGTTAAGACTGACCATAAAGTATCGCCCTAAACGATTGTTTCGTGCTTCATACAAGTCATTCCCGATATACTCGCTGTAGGTACCCATATTTTTATTCTGATCCAATAAATCGTATCCCTGAAAACGTAACAGAGCCAATCTATTTTTCATAAATGAAAACTCAATATAGGCATTGATAATCGTCGGGTTATTATTCATGAAGCTACTTTCATATCCTTCATTGAAGCGTTGCGACATTTCGGCACCCAGCGTGATATAATCATTGAGATACCCCTTCGTTGCCGCTCCGAGAAGCAAGCTCTGCGCGGTAATCTTTGTCCGGTACGGCCAGGTATAGGTCGCATTGTTCAACATATAATTTGCATTGAAAACCGACTCAAAATAGTCACTCCACGAATAACGCAATTGCATGGATTGCGAATAGATAAATTGTTTGGTTAGATTACGGGTATCATTTACAAAAGCCAAATTGTTGTAATAGTCTGTATTCCCAACCACATCTAACTGTAAATTCTCACTAAACAAAGGCGTGTTGAACAAGAAGTACCACTTCAGATCATAATAACCATCTGTGTTCTTAAATGTGGTTTGTTGGATGGTCGAATTAGCAAGAGCTTTTTTATCGGATACGATTTTATTCAGAATAAAATTATACGCAAAATTGGTTTCAAAATACTGCCCCTTTGCGGTAATAAATTTACGCAACATTGTCGAAATACGATTGGCAAACTCTGCTTTTAATTCTGGATTTCCAACAATGATATGCTGCAGATTGGTGTTATCGGTAATAGGAATAATATGCAAAAAATTAGGTTGATTATTTTTACCGATATAATCGACACTCCAATCTACTTCGTCATTCAACCGCCATTTAAAGCCTGCTGTGGGCACCAAGTTTACATTAGCATATTCATAATACAAATCCTCCCTCGGCAAGTTACCGCTTAAAACCAGGGGCTGTACGGCAAAGCCTATATTTGCACGGAACATCTTGTTGGGGGTGTACTGGTAGTTTAACCCAGCACGGCTACTCATAAATCGGTAGTCATAATGAACGGCTAACGAATCGACATAATAAAGACTTCCTTTTTCCGCACTCTTCAACTTATCTTCCACTCGTCTCAACGTCCGCATATTGGTCAGCTCATAGTCGTAAACAATTTCTAAGAGACTGTAAGGCGAAAATGGCTCTACATAAGAGATCGAGGCTTTAACACCGTCGGTTCCGTTATTCTGACGCACATAAAGCTCTTGCTCTACACGTGTAAACTTTGGTGTCGCCGTAGACGAATCGATCAGTACATAGCGGTCCTGTACATCCTCGAACTTATCATGGCTATTGAAATTTAACACGACACTGCCCAACAACTTTCGGCCTTGCTTTTTAAAGGCCTTGGAATACACGAGATCCACATTGAGGTTCGGGTTTTTATTCAATGAAGTATCCCGGTAGGTACCCACTGTTGATACCCGCTTGTTATTGATCAGGCGATCTTTACTATTTCCAAGATATACGCGGTTGTAAGAAAAAACAGGCTTAATCTCTAAGACATCGTTATTCTTAAAGCGATGCTTGAACTCCGCCGTCATCTTGTGAAAGTTATCATCACTATTGGTTTGATAAGATTCCGAGTTCTGAATAACATTCCACATATAATTGGAGCGTAAGATTGAATTCCCCTGCGTTACATTTTCCTTTCGCGTATAGCTATAACTTGTATTAAACTGTGTTCGAGGTGTTATCTGATCTGAATAATTAAAACCAAGAGACTTCACGGTATTCAATCCATCCGTGGGGTCAACAAAATCGATCACATCTACCAACGTCTTTTCACGCTCTCCACCTCCGCTAGGTGAACCAAATGAAAAGAGACTCGTATTCGTATTGTTGACCGAGCCTAAGATTGAAACTTCCTGTCCGTCATTAAACCGGTTTATACCCATACTGCCCAAAAAGCGATCCCGAGTCCCTCCTCCGGCGGTAACCTGCCCAAAAGAGATACGCTTGCTATCATCCTTCAGCACAATATTTATAATCTTCTCTGGCTCTTCATTCCGGATGCCGCGATCCTTAGCAAAATCGCCATAATAGTTAATGACCTGAATTTTATAGATAAAATCGGCCGGCAGATTTCGAGTTGCCGTAAGAACATCGCCATCAAAGAATTTTTTTCCATCTACCTGCACCGAAGATATGGCTTTTCCCTGTGCATACACTGTACCATCCCGCGACACCTGAATCCCGGGGAGTTGCTTCAAGGCTTCTTCAAGGAGGGAATTCTGTCGAAACTTGAAGGCATCCATGTTGTAATGTATCGTATCATCCGTGTAAACGACAGGGATAGTTTTCACAACATAGACATCCTCGATAAAAGAGTTTTGGGGTTCCAGTATCACATTGGGAATCAGTAGCGAGGTTGCATTTTCTGCAAAGGACACACTTTTCGATACAATCTTATGGCCTAACATGCTGTAGGATACCCGAATATTGGCACCTTTTACATTCTTAAAACTGTAATAACCGGAAGAAGAGCTGGTAACAACGGCCGTATCGCTTGTACTCGTCATTCGAACGGTCACCCCTTTCAGGTTGACGCCCGCAGTATCAACGACATATCCATAGATTTGTTTCAAATTGGACTGCCCACAAAGCGTTCCAAAACTTAAAACCATCATGCAACTGGTTAATAGTAAATATATCAGATACTTATTTTTCTGCACAAAAAAAGGTCTTTACTCCGTGGAGGTCAATATACAAAAAAACCTCTTCAAAAACATATTTTATCTATACACAAAACATCTATAAATTCTCCTAAATATCAGGATAAAACTTACTTGAAGTTACAGTAAGAACGGAAAAAACAAGATTTTCGTATATACAAAAACGGGCTGCTTCAATTGAAACAACCCGTTTTCTTCTTTATGGGAAAATTTGATTATTCTTGACCGCTGAATGTCACTTTCACTAAGTGTTTATCGATCTCCCAACGTCCCGTACCTTCTTCACCAATAACATCGAACAATTCCAGAATGCGACGTGCTACATACTCCTCTTCTACTTGTTCTGCTAAGAACCATTGTACAAAGTTAAAAGTTACATAGTCTTTTGCTTTCATACATTTGTCCGCAATATTATTGAATTGCTCTGTAACGAACATTTCTTGTAATAATGTCTGTTCAAACACACCACGGAAAGAATCAAAATCTGTAGGGATATTTGTTACCTCTGGAGAGATAGCACGACCACCGCGGTTATTGATGTAGTTAAATAATTTCAACATATGCTCACGTTCTTCATTCGCTTGTTTTGCGAAAAAGTCAGCGGAATTGTCTAAACCTTGATCATCACACCATGATGACATCGCTAAGTACAATGCAGATGCATGTGCTTCGATTTTAACTTGTGCGTTTAATATATTTTCGATGTCTTCTGCTAGAGAAGTTTTTAATTTCAATAAATCTTTCATATCTATAGTTGTTACTCGTCTTGTCTTTATGTTAATACTTTCCTCGTATTAACTAATACAAAGATAAAACAGAACAACCTGAAAGCAATAAAAAAAAAGCAATACAAATTCAGTCTAAATTAGACGAATAAACGATAAGTTGTTTAGAATCAATACAATTAAAAGGAAGCGAGCACGGCCTCTTTGCGCAGTATGCGCTTCACCTCGCTGTTGAGTTCAATCATAAATTTAGCACCAGCAAGAACCTCTCTTAGGTTCAAAACATCTTGTGCAGATAAGATAAAGCAGCGATCAGTACGATGTGGCATCACTAGTTCGAAGTCTGCAGTACGGGAAGTGTCAGACAACATCTTTTCAATATCAATCGCATCAATGGTTTTCTTGAACAAAAAGAAATCGGAGATCTTGAACGCCGTCGTCGTGTCCTTAAACTCCAACCAGTAGCAATTCTTACGGCTACACTGATATACAGCGCCAAACGACTCTTTAAAAACCTCTTCTACCTCTGCTAATGGACAAATCATACCTCTGCAATTGCTATTTGATGAGCAAATATAATCCTTATCAAGATTTAATCCAAATAAAATGATTTTAAAAATAAAATGCCCCAAAAAGTATGTATACTTTTGGGGGCATCCCAATTATTTTGTTCGTACCTGCTGTGTTAGTTGATACTTGGTATATCTACTAATTCGTTGCTATCAGCTTCGTAATTAACGGTATCGAAATTAAATCCAAACAGGTGGAAGAAATCATTTCTATAGCCTTCGATATCTGAAATTTCTTCTAAGTTCTCTGTAGTGATTTTTTCCCATAACGCTGCTACCTCTGCCTGTACATCTTCGCGCATCTCTAAATCGTCGACACGGATTCTACCCTTATCGTCCAACTGTAGATCAGCATTGGCGTATAAACGTTCTGCAAAAAGACGTTGCATCTGCTCAATGGTACCTTCATGGATTCCTTTTTCCTTCATCACTTTATAAAGCAATGAAATGTATAGAGGCACCACAGGAATTGCAGAACTAGATTGTGTAACTAAAGCTTTGTTTACAGAAACGTAGCTCACCCCTCCTAAATCGCTTAACAATGCATTAAGTACAGGTACCGTACCTTCTAAATCATCTTTTGCACGACCAATGGTTCCATTTCTATAAATTGGATATGTCAATTCAGGGCCGATATACGAGTACGCTACAGTTTTCACACCTTCTGCAAGGACGCCAGCTGCTTTCAACTCTTCGATCCAGAATTTCCAATCTTCCCCCCCCATTACGGCAACCGTATTTTCGATATCTTCTGGATTTTCAACAGGTTGAATCGTAATATCAGATACTACACCGGTATGAAAATCAACCGTTTTATCCGTAAAAGGTTGGCTGATAGGCTTCAAAACAGACGCGTGCGCCACACCTGTCTTAGGATGTGTACGTCTTGGAGATGCCAACGAATAAACCACTAAATCAACTTGACCTAAATCGCTTTTAATCAAATCAATAGTTTGTTTTTTAATCTCGTCAGAGAATGCGTCACCATTAATACTTTTAGCATACAAACCAGCTGCATGTGCTTCTTTTTCAAAAGCAGCAGAGTTGTACCAGCCTGCTGTTCCCGGTTTACCTGGTGCGGCAGGTTTTTCAAAAAACACCCCTACAGTTGCAGCTTGTGAACCAAATGCAGCTGTAATACGTGATGCTAATCCAAAACCTGTAGAAGCCCCAATTACCAAAACTTTCTTCGGACCGTCCTTGATCTCTCCCTTAGACTTTACATAGTCTATCTGCTCCTTAACATGTTGCGCCGTCCCTTCAGGGTGCGACGTCAAACAGATAAAACCTCTTACGCGTGGTTGTATAATCATATTCTTTTATTTTCTTATCAAAACAACACTGCAAAGTAAATAAAATTAATAGAATAATGCAGAAGTTCCTACCTACTTTATATAATCCACCCTTATATTCCACAAAATAGAAAAAGCCGATAATTACCTTTTCACTTATTTGTTACGTTAGGATTATAGTAATATCATTGGGTTTATTATTTTTGCAACGAGATGTCAGATTTAAAATACAACCAACGAGGTGTATCCGCTGGGAAAGAGGATGTACACAATGCTATCAAAAATATTGATAAAGGATTGTTTCCAAAAGCTTTCTGCAAAATCGTACCCGATATTTTGGGTAATGATGAAGCATGGTGCAATATCATGCATGCCGATGGCGCGGGCACAAAATCTTCTTTAGCATATGCCTATTGGAAAGAAACAGGTGACATTTCGGTGTGGCGCGGTATCGCGCAGGACGCCATTATCATGAATCTTGACGATCTGTTATGTGTAGGTGCACTTGACAATATTTTGTTATCCTCTACAATTGGCCGAAATAAAAATGTAATCCCTGGTGAGGTAATTGCCGAAATCATTAATGGTACAGAGGATATTTTAAGTGAACTACGTGCCTTAGGTATTGGCATTCATTCCACAGGTGGTGAAACGGCTGATGTAGGCGACTTAGTTCGTACAATTATTGTAGACAGTACAGTTACATGCCGTATGAAACGTGAAGATGTGATCTCCAATCACAAAATTAAGGGTGGAAATGTAATTGTCGGCCTCGCTTCTTACGGACAGGCAACTTATGAAAAAGAATATAATGGCGGTATGGGCTCTAACGGCCTAACTTCAGCACGCCATGATGTCTTTAACAAAAGCTTAGCGGAAAAATATCCGGAAACATATGATCCAGCCGTGCCTTACGACCTTGTTTTCTCTGGGGGCTGCAATTTAACAGACCTAATCGAAGTGGAGTCGGGCAAGAAGATTACGGCAGGCAAACTGGTTTTATCACCAACGCGTACTTATGCTCCAGTAATTAAATCTATTTTAGATAAATACCGTTCACAGATTGATGGTATGGTACATTGTTCTGGTGGCGCACAAACGAAAGTATTGCACTTTGTCGATAATGTACATGTGATCAAGGACAATCTCTTTGCTACACCTCCTCTCTTTGACCTGATCCAGAAACAATCCAACACAGCTTGGGAAGAGATGTACAAAGTATTCAACATGGGCCACCGCATGGAGCTCTACGTTCCGGAAGAAATTGCACAAGATATTATCGCAATCTCAACTAGCTTTGGCATTCCTGCACAAATAATCGGTCGTGTAGAAGCTGCTGAACAGAAAAAAGTAACAATACGTTCTCCACATGGAGAGTTTATTTACGAATAAATGGTTAAAACACCGATAGAAAAACTTGTTATTGGCCGTCTTGAGATGGTAGATTTACCAGAATTAGGGCTGTATAATATATATGCGAAGGTGGATACTGGAGCAGAGACATCGGTACTGCATTGTGAAGATTATGAGGTCTTCGAAGAGAAAGGGCATCGGTATATACGTTGTTATATTAATGCCCATCCCGAAAAAGAAGGCACTGAGGCTATGGAATATGTTTTTCCCATACATCGTGAACGTATTATCAAAAGCTCATTTGGACAAGCAGAAACTAGGTATATCTTTTTAACAAAAATAAAATTATTTGATCGCATGTACGACATAAAACTGTCGGTTCGGGATCGTTCAGCAATGTCCTTCCCCATGCTCTTAGGAAGAAACTTCATAAGTAGAAAGTTCTTGGTTGATGTATCCAAGAAGAACTTAGCGAGAGGGAAAAGCTAGGTCTCTATTCCACACCTTCAATTGTAAACTACTGTAAACAAAATATTCCGTGAATATTGCTGTATTATCAACGAATAGAAATCTCTATTCCACTAAACGCCTTGTTGAAGCTGCTGTTTCGAGAGGGCACAACTGTCAGGTTATAGACCATAGTAAATGCTATGTTGGCATCCAACAAGGTAAACCGACTATTCATTTCAAGGGGCAAGATTTATCACATATCGATGCCATTATCCCACGTATTGGCTCCTCATTAACGTTCTATGGCTCTGCTATTGTACGTCAGTTTGAGGTGATGAACGTGGTCTCCGCAAATCCGAGCCAAGCGATCACGCGATCACGCGATAAACTGCGTTGCATGCAAATCTTATCGGGAGCCGGCTTAGGCCTTCCAATCACGGGCTTTGCACGCTCTGTTTCCGATGTGGATGACCTCATCAGCATGGTGGGGGGCGCTCCTTTGGTTATCAAGCTTTTGGAAGGAACGCAAGGCATTGGGGTGGTACTTGCTGAAACGAAGAAAGCAGCCTCTTCTGTAATTGAAGCTTTTTACGGCTTAGGAAACAACATCCTAATCCAAGAATATATCAAAGAAGCAAAAGGTACAGACATTCGCGCTTTTGTAGTAGACGGAAAAGTAGTCGGCGCAATGAAACGTACAGCAAAAGAAGGTGAATTTCGCTCAAACCTGCACCGTGGAGGCAGTGCTGAGATCGTCAAGCTTACTCGTGCAGAAAAGGAAAGTGCCATTTCTGCGGCAAAAGCAATGGGCCTAACCGTTGCGGGCGTAGATATGTTGCCTTCTGCGCGTGGACCATTAATACTTGAAGTAAACTCCTCACCGGGTCTGGAGGGAATCGAA
The DNA here is from genome assembly GCF_004421025.1 of Sphingobacterium psychroaquaticum. Classification (NCBI taxonomy): domain Bacteria; kingdom Pseudomonadati; phylum Bacteroidota; class Sphingobacteriia; order Sphingobacteriales; family Sphingobacteriaceae; genus Sphingobacterium; species Sphingobacterium psychroaquaticum. The sequence continues at coordinate 3,058,753 of NZ_CP038029.1, forward strand.
ACAGCTACAGGAAAAGACATTGCCGTGGAGATTATTAAATATCTGGAGGGACAACATGCAGTGAAACAAGCTTCAAAACCGACCGTAGTAACACGGAAAGTCAAAAAAGAAAGTAAGCTATAAAAAAAGAGCGGTCCGTGGAGACCGCTCTTTTTTATGGTTCGTAGTTGGTAGTTCGTAGTTTATATTTTTAGTAGGCTAAAACCTCAACCTCTGTACGGCGGTTCGCTTGATGCTCATCATCCGAACACTTCACCCCATTACTACATCTATTAACCAGCCTAGTCTCCCCATATCCCTTCGCCACCAACCTATCCTTACTAATACCATGGCTCACAATGTAATTGACCGCTGCTTGTGCTCTTCGTTGTGATAACGCTTTGTTATATGCGTCGTTACCACGACTATCCGTATGACTTGATAATTCGATCTTCAATGTCGGGTGTTCCTTCATGGTCGCAACCAGTTCATCCAACACTTTAGCCGCGTCCGGACGAATATTGTGCTTATCAAAATCATAGAAAATATTTTCTAACACAAAACGATCCCCAACCACAAATGGAGGTTTCTCTTCATCAGGCTCTAAGGCCAAAGTCACTTTAATGATGGTATCTTTGGTTGCTCGGATTGGTCCTACACTTAATGCATCATCCGAAAAGCCGGTTTTTGAAGCACTGATCTTATAGGTTTCATTCTCCTCAGCATCCACCTTGAACTCTGCTTTACCATCACTCAACACTTTACCCACTAAACGCTGTCCGCCCGCGCTATAAATGGTAACATCTGCACCTGGGAGCAACGCTCTTGTTTTCTTATTTATGGTCACACCTTCCAAGAGAATGATAATTTTTGGTTTTACGTAACCAAAGGAATAAATATCATCACTTCCTCGACCTCTCACTCGATTTGAAGATAAGTAACCCGCATATTCACGCTCTCCCTTCGTCGTAATCACAAAAGCAAAATCATCGGCTGCCGAATTTACGGGGTAGCGCATATTAACCGGTTTGGACATATTCGACCGCGAACCTTTCGCATGGAAAATATCCAATCCACCCATGCCCGCAAATCCATTACTGGAATAATAGAAGTCATCTCCATTTACCGTTGGAAACATCTCATCACCAGCCGAATTTATAGTGGTGCCCGCATTAATTGGTTTTCCCCACGAACCATCGCTCTGTAACTCGGAGTACCAAATATCAACACCACCTTGTCCACCTGGCATATCTGATGCATAATACAATGTTTTTTCATCAGCACTCAAAGCAGCATGTCCAAGAGAATACGCTTTAATATTGTTATATGGAAAAGCCTCTTCACGCCAGACGCCATTCACGCTCTTATAGATGATTAGTTCCAGATTCTTGCGCTTTACCTTTTTATTGTAGGATCGATAACGTTCGCCATCCGTCCCTGGATGCGTACGTGTAACATACAGAACCTCCTCTTTCGCATCCGATGCAATGGGGCCTACGTGGTAGCGCGCATGATTAAAATTCAGCTGCTTAACACTTCCTGCCTCCAATGCATTTTGATCTAATTTTGTCGAAAACACCTTTAGGTAAGACTCCCCAGTCATCCCACTTCTATCCGTTCGCGTCAATTCCGGTTCTGCCGTATATAGGATACCAAAACTAGTCGTCGGTGTAACGCTAAATTCGGCACGTTCGGTATTCACATTTGCTTCGTTATGAAGCGTATGTGCCGTAGGTTTTTCCATCCATATGGCCGCCGAATCCGTACCGGCAATAGCTAAACTCACCTCCGGTGCTGCACCAAACTTACTGACATATTGTTCATACTGCCCCTTCGCTTCGCGATATTTTCCATTTTGCTTCAGCGCTTCCGCATAGTTCAACAACGACTCCTTTTGATAATCTGACCGTTGGACCACCTGGCTATACCATTTTTCGGCCAGATCATAATTATTGAGATACAAATAACTTTCTGCCAGGTGCTCCAGGTCCAAGGTATGGGCGTTCTTTTTTGCCGCAATTTTTTCTAATACCTTCGCGGCATTTGCAAATTCATACCGCTGCAAATATTGCTGTGCTTTCGTTCCCGCACTCGGCTGTTCTTGCGCCATGGCACCCAAAGGTAGTAGCACAGCCCCTAAAAGGCAAGCAGCGAGTGTAGATTTTATTTTTTTATTCATGATTTTCATATTCATCCAACATTAGTATTAGAAAAAGCGTGGACTTAGCAGCTGCTTCACGGTTCCAAAAGTAACGCCTAATGTTACCTCATGGCTACCATTCTGTAAACCACGCATCCTGTTTAGCATGATATCATACGAATATCCGATACGGAAACGATCTGTAGCATAGAACTGTGCAATCGCAGTAATCGCATTCGTTGCGCTCAATTTCAACGGCGACTGGTCAAAATACTCCCGCTTGAAGATACGTGCACGCGTCCGATAACCGGCACCGATCCAGAATTTGTTATTGAAGATAAACATCGCATTAACATCCAATGAGGTCGGTCCTTTAAAGTCATCCTTCACCAAGATACTTGGACGGAAGTGTGTTCCGCGATCCAGCTCAAATAATGCTCCCCCAATTACATACATACTCACATTCCGGTACAAGCTTTCCAATGAGTTTTCATTAAACCTAAACTCATCATTGCTGCTTGAGTTTGCGAAAAGATCCTGCACGGATACCCCCGCGTACCACTTCGGATTGTAGTAGTACACACCCAATCGAATATCTGGGCGCCAACTGGTGATCTTCCCCGCAGGAATAACAACATCTCCCGTTTCAACAGCTTGTAGTTTATTCCCATCAAGCCCATACTGGGTAAACCCGCCGGCAACCCCTAGCGCTAGACGTTCTGTATCTTCACTGTTGAGCTGTAACCGCAACGCATAGTTTGCGTAGATGGATGTAGCAGACTGCGCACCAAGCTTATCGGCCGTAACCTGCAAGCCAACACCATGTCGTTTATTTACGGGATCAACGACCCCATCAATCGACACAGACCCTGTTTTAGGTGCGCCATCCCAACCCGTCCACTGACTCCGAAGGGCCATTTGACCGAACCACTCCTCTTTATATCCGGTATACGCTGGGTTCACACTGATCGAATTGAAAATGTATTGCGTAAATTGGATACTCTGCTGCGCGTAGCTCTTCCCCATAAGAAGAGCTGCAGCACAACAAAACAGAACTTTTAAACGTTGACTTTTCATATGTTTATCTTGTCTTTTAAAGGCCATATTTCAAAAATTATCTAGACTTAATCGCAACCCAGCCCTTCACAACTTTCTCTGTTCCGGCTTTGTACAATGTAATAATGTAATAGTAAGTACCCTCATTTAATCCTTTTCCTGCCCAGGTATTATCATATTTATCGTTGCGATAAACCTCATTCCCCCAGCGATTCACAATGGTCAATGCCACCCGGTCGAATCCTTCAATTCCCACAATCTCGAACGTATCATTGGTACCATCTCCGTTCGGTGTAAAGATGTTCGGGATAAAGAAGTCGTTGGCCTCGATGGTAATTGTTACCAGTGCCACATTACTCCAGAAACCGAGCTCATCTTTCATACGATATTCAAACGTATCCTCACCTACATATCCGTGATTTGGCGTGTAGGTCACTGTACCATCTGCATGCACCGTTAATGTTCCATGCTTCGGCTGGCTCATGATCTCTACAGATGATGGTACGAGCGGACTGTTCGTTAACCCTGGATAGTCATTTGCCAGGATAACAATATCAATCGGTGTATTCGCTTTCGTTGTCTCCCGATCGTCTACCGCTACCGGAGGCGATGCCAACGGAACAGGCGTTACTACACTCAAATCATTTTCCGGCTTCGGATCAGGCTCATTTCCTGTCACATTAGCGGTGTTCTTGTATTCGCCTGTCGCCAACACTTTCACCGTAACGGTTAACGTTTCTGTCGCCCCGACGACCATATCTCCTACCGTCCATACACCAGTTCCTTGTGCAAAAGCACCTTTTGAAACCGTAGACGATACGAACGTATATCCACTCGGGATCACTTCCTTAACTTTCACACCTGTCGCATCGCTCGGCCCATTATTCGTGACTTTGATCGTAAACACGGTCTCTGTACCCATAATTGGCTTATCGTTGGCCACCACCTTCACCACTGCAAGATCCGTCACCCGATTTACTGGTGTATTCTCATCATCGTCGTTATTGTCAATATTTGGATCAGTCACGCCCGGCGGAACTGTCACATCCACTCTATTTACAATCGTTGCCCCCTGCGCCGTTGAAGAAGCTACTTTACCACTAACGGTTAGTGTCACTACACCTCCTGCTGGAAGCGCTTTATTCAAAGTCAATTGCTGCTTCTGTGCGTCATACACGCCATCCGTTGTGGCATACGTAACATTCGTCAATTCTTTCGGCAAGGTCTCTTTCACACCAATTATTTCGCCACTCACAAGTCCACTTACACCAAGATTCGAAATCTTAATCGTATAGGTAATAAACTCACCAGCAACAACATTTGTTTTATCAGCGACTTTTTCTACCGATAGATCGGTACTGCGATTAACAAGTGTAGTCTCATCATCATCATTATTATCCAGATTTGGATCCGTAACCCCAGGAGGAACACTAACATCCACTTTATTCACCAGACTGGTTCCTGTAAAGTTTGCTGCGACCGTACCTTTCACCGTCATGGTGATACTATCACCTTTCTTCATTGGTGCGGTCAACGTCAATTTACCTGTTGCCGGTACAAACGCTCCGCTCGATACAGTGAACACAGCACCATCAAACCCGACTGGCAATGTCTCTTTCACCGTCAATACTTCTCCAGATAGTAATGTTGCAGCCCCGTTATTGGTGATTGTAATCGTATAAGTAAGTGCTGTACCTGCTATCACATTCGTTTTATCTGCCGTTTTCGACACCGCAATATCAGCCTCACGCGAAACAGTCACCGTTTCCTCGTCATCATTATCATCTGGATTCGGATCCTCAACGCCCGTTGGAGGTGCCACCGTCACTTTATTTACCAGACTTGTACCCACAAAATCAGGTTCGACTAACGCATGCACAACAAGTGTTACAGTACCATCTTTTACCAAATCACTATCCAATTTGAAGATGCTTGTAGTTGGCGTATAGGTTCCCCCCGACGTCGTATATGTTACATTTGCTAAACCAACTGGCAACGCTTCTGTAAGGGTCAATTCTTGACCACTAAATAATGTTCCCGGCCCTTTATTAGTCACCGTAATTGTATACGTAATCGGATCACCGACAAGATACGAAATTTTATCTGCTTTTTTAGAAATATACAAATCAACCAGCCTGTCAAATGATACAATTGCAGAATCTTCTTCCGAGCACAAGCCATTAGTCACGGTCCATTTCAATTCGGCCTGCCCACCTTCTGGTATGGTAACGGTTGTATTGTATAAGCTTGGGTCAGCGATAACAACAGGATCCACAGTTTTTGAAACAATAGTCCACAAACCTGTTTGCCCTGCTGCAGGTTGATTTCCCTGAAGCGTAAACGTACCGCTATCGTAACTGATTTGATCAGGTCCAGCATTCGCGACCGGTGCTTCATCGATTTTAATCGTCACCGCGAGTCTGGTACTTATACATACCGAACCTGTAAGTAATCTATTCGCAACACAATAGGTTTTACCATCCTCCAGCACCGTAGTTGCTGGTAACTCTGTGGTACTTGTCGCTGACTCAAACCAAGCCAAGAAACTTTCATTTGCTAAGACGATATCGCCTAATGTTGGTAGATCCGTCGCACAGAACTCTTGGTTCAGACTGCCTGTCGGCGGCGTCGGCGTTCCCAATTTAAGTGCCGTATTATTTTCTGTTGTCAATAATTCGGTCTCACAATTTACAGGTGGCACACATGCAGACGTTGGCGTAAATACAGTAAATATCTGTTCATGTATTAATCCAAAATCATGTGCACAGTCTAAACTCGCTGCATCGCTGGCTGTATAAACCAGTTTTGCATTTTCAATTTTAATCTCTGCACCAACTGGTAGCGTTTCATTAATATCAAACAAGTATCCTTTCTGTGGATCGATACCTTTAAATGTAGCCACCGTGAGCGGAACCAGATCTTGTGGGTTACCAGCAATCTCCCATCCTGCAGGAAGCTTGATTGCAAAACTATACACAAATGAACCCGCATCTAAAGATTTAGCTAATGTACCCGTCAGTGGAACTTCAAAGATACCGTTACCTTGATTTTTCAACGTAAAGTTATAAAGTGCTTCAAAGCCATCTCCGGTTTGATTCACTTCTACATCCACGGTAGATACCAAGTTTATGGTTGGCTCATCTTTTGGTGCCCCTTCCAGAATAATTCTATTTGACTCAGCCGTTTCGAGATTCTCCTTATCAATAGCACTACCACAGAAGTTTTTACCATCCGGTGTTATCTCCAAGTGATGCCCGCTCTGGAATTCACATGTTTTAACCACCACCATAAAGCTTACATAGAAACGTGACCCGGAACCCAATTTAGGTAAGGAAGCCTCCGGCACGTTAATGTGTAATCCGGCACCATCCACAATAATATTTCCTTGATCTGCCAATGGCGTCATCACAGGATTTAGCTCTTCATCCTCATAAGCTCCCGAAACCTTAACGGATCCCGGTTCGTATTCAAGACCTGCAAGAGCAGCCAGTGGAACATTCAATTTTAGATCTTTTGCTTCCCCCCCGGCATTGTTCACCTCTACAAGATATTCAAAAGGCTCACACAACTTAGGGAAGGTGGTTCCTCCAGGTTGTTTTCTGATCGCCGTTTGCAATTCAGCTTGCTGTGGTGTATATGTTAATTTAATCGGGTTATACGAACAAGCGGCACCAGCCACTGTCGCTGGATAGCCATTACAATCGGCGCCCGACTTAATTTCCACTTCTCCTTTTCCACAGTGGTCAAATTCAGCCGTAATCAAATAATAACTAGTCGATTCTTTAGCCACTTGGCCGATTTGGAAAACGCCTCCAGTTTGTTGCAACGGAGCGCCCACATGTGTTGTATCAGTTAATGAAACTATTTTCTGTACCCGCACTAGATCCGTGGATTGGGCTCCTCCAGACTTTCCTAACCATACATTAGCAAAATCTCGATTTGCAGAATTGTTCTTCACTGTAACAATCCAGTTCGCTTCAGCAGACAGTGTATTCACATCTTTAGCGGAAACGTTTATTTCCATCTTACCGCTATCGGTGTTAAACAGCAGACGCTGCACGACCGTTTCCACATTCGTCGCGTTATAGTAGTCTTGATTGTTATACCGGAAAGTACCATCAAAAACCGAGGTAGCTGTCACCGATTCCTCCTTCAGGGCGTTGCAATTTATTGTTACTACCGGGCGCACTTGAATTAAGAACCCTTCATCCAGATCGCCTCCATTAGTGCCTCCTTTCAATGACTCCAACACCTCCTTCATATCAATTTCATGCATAGCACCCGAAACAGGAGTTGCCAACACCCTATCCGCTGTTATTGGAGTCGTTAACGCATTCCGATAAACCTCCACGCGGTATCCCGTTAATGTCAAACCTGTAGGCACATCAAAACGTACTTTACGTAAATGTGCAAACTGTCTAAATTCATTTACAAATAAAGCATTACGTGTAGAGCGGTTCATAATCTCCAAGGAACCTGTCCATGCCGGTCCAGCAAATTGAGAGGAACAATCCGTCATGTTAAAGGCTTTATCTGTTGTACGTCCAGTTGCTAAATTTAAAGGACCATAGTAACCAGTCGCGGTATACCCGCCGCCACAAATATATGGTGTACCATTATGTATTAAACTATAGGTTGTTGGGAATGATTTGAGTCCACTGGAAGCCGATAAGGTCTGGATTCGAACCCGTAGCGAACTTACGATCTCATCTCCGTCTTCAAATGCGAATCCTGCAGGCAGCGCCGGCGTGGCGGTTACTCCGGATCCCCATCCGTTAATATCTAAACTTACCGTATAGTCGTTTCCAGTTTTAGTCACCGGAATATTCGATATGACATAGGTTACCCCGCCACGTGTTACGACCACCTGACCACTATTTACAATCTCCTGACTTGTAAGTCCTGAAGGGAAATTCACCTTGAATGAACCATTTACCCACTTTCCAGTAGGATTGGCCGTTCCACCGATCACTCTTCCTTCTTGTTTTATTAAAAGCGTATCTCCGCCAACAAACGAACGAACTTCCAGATCACTCAAATCATCATCTAGCGTTAATTGAATGCCGTTATCCGGTCGCGCATCATTATCCGCATCTCTATAACCTAAACTAACCCGTTGAAGCTTGGCTAAGCCATTGCTTAAACCGCCCGCTGCACACGGGTCGCCACAATGTGCATTTAACGATACCGTTTGGCAACGGAATGGTATCACTTGTGCACAACTTCCTCCTTTACTTAAGGAACCGGCCACTTGATAATAGGCCTCATTCGTTGGGCAGGTCACACTTAACGGGAAGTGTAAACGCCAACCCTGTCCACTAAAGTTCAAATCCTGTCCCGTCGGCCACAAACCTGAACCATAGTTTATACGAACCGTATACGTATTTCCACTTCCTGAAACTAGAAAATCAGTCCCAGCCTGTAGGTAGGTTACACCGTTAAAGAATTTAATATCATTAGCGTTAAAAGAACCCGCTAAAGAGGGGGACAACGTAATTTTATATTCAAAGTAGGCTCCTGCTTCCACCCCTTCCTTCGACACAAACCAATCATCAATACGATAATCCGCCTGATAATCTTCGCCGGAAACAATATCAATTTCGCCAATATTTACCCCAGAAGAACCGTAAGTCAGTTCACCTTTTGTACCGACGCGAGTTAGGGTATGCACAGGTGGATTACCATCTTCATCACATCCCTGTAGGTTGGTATACTCCCCTTCATAGAAGGTATTACCCGTTCTAAAGCTTGATGGGATCTGACTACAATCTGCCGTAGGAGAAGGTTTTGCATAATACTGTTCAAACGTTATGATAAGCTCTTCTCCGGGAGCCAGTGTAGGGATAACAATGTCCGCATTTTTATTTTGTCCCGTCGTTCCAAACACACCACCATCACCCGCCGAAATAGGATCACTCATGATGGAAGAAACGCCAATACCTCCTACGGTAAACGAACCAGGAACCATATAACTGGAGCCACCTGCTGTACTTGTTCCTATTTTTAGGAGTACATTAGAAGCCATAGCAGTTCCGTTATTCTTGATTTTCCAGGTATGCAAATACTTCTCATTCAAACAAGTAATAACGGGATTAGTAACAACCGTCACATTGATCACCGGTCGCTTATTCTGGTCGATTGCAATAGTTGGTGAGGCGACACGTCCATTCTGCGCGCACTCGGTATCACAACCATAAAAAGCCTTGTACGAAGATGATAAATCCGCACAAGAAAGAATCTTTACCTTTTCTGTAAATGAAATCGTAGAAAAACCAGCACCGGATCCGGACGACAATATCCCCGAATAACGATATTCGTTGGTGGCCGGATCAAATGTCCAATCACCTGTTTCACCACCACTCACTCGTTCTAGACCTGCACCATAGGTTGCGGCAACCGTAAAACCAGTAATTGATCCGTTACCAGTATTAGAAACCGTTACCGTCCGTTCGATTACATCTCCAATAAGACCTTGCGAAATTGCCGGATCGACATTCACGTTTAGTACAGCGTACTCAATATTAATCGCATTACTTTTCCCGGTTTGTGTGGTTCCACATCCCGTCAGACTATAATCCACTTCTTTCCCTCCAGTTCTTGCTGCATCGCACTTCGCACGCGCTTCGTAGGTGATCAGGATCTCGTTGGTGCTGGATCCGGCGGGAATATTTACATTTATCGTTGCTCCGGAGACACTCGTATTACTCTCCGGGACCGGAACACCGGCGACCTTCGCAGAACCTACGACATACTCAATACCCGCAGGCATTTTAAAGGACAGTTGGCCATTGGGACAAGCGGCAGCACCGCTAGCAATACGAACCGTAAAAACCTCTGCGTCGTGACAAACTGCCAATGCGGGAACATCATCGTCTGTTTTCAAAGTCTGCGATTGCGCAGGATTAAAAAAACCTGCCAGTAGCACAAACAACAATGAAAAAATGAAACTGTTCAAAGCTTTACGGGCAAAGCTGTCGTTTTGAAAAGTAACTAATTTTAATCTCATAATAATCTAGAATAATTATTCAACTTCTGGGATTGGTCATTCATAAAAAGGGGTAAAACCCTAAATCTCAAATCAAACTTACAAATTAAGCGCACAATAAAAACAAAAAATATTAAAAAATTTAAATATAAATTAATAATGTTTCCAAAAAATGAATTTGTAAGCAAATACATAACATCGTAAGCGATTACAGGATTTATCAGAACATTTAAATTAATCAGTAGTTATATGATAACAGCAATATTATATAGTTAAACTATAATTAAATTACTTTACCTCAATTCAATAAACCACTGAGATTAAATATTGTTCGAGTAACAATAGATTTTTGTTAAAATAAGTTAAAAAAACAGCGATAATACGGATTAAACCGCGGTAGGAAAGAAGATACTAGATTCGAATATATCCTGCAGGCACAGGTATAAAAGCAAAAAAGAGCCCAATGGGCTCTTTTTATCTCTAACAAATCGATAAGGGTTTAAAACTCTATTTTACGGCGTCAATTACTGCTTTGAAAGCATCTGGGTTATTTAAAGCTAAATCAGCTAATACCTTACGGTTTAATCCGATGTTTTTAGCGTTTAATTTACCAATCAACTGAGAATAAGAAATTCCGTGTTGACGTGCTCCAGCATTAATACGTTGAATCCATAAAGCTCTAAACTCGCGTTTTTTGGTTTTACGGTCGCGGTAAGCGTACTGTAAACCTTTTTCTACTGTATTTTTAGCAATAGTATAAACTTTGCTTCTTGATCCGAAATAGCCTTTCGCTAATTTCAGGATTCTTTTTCTTCTTCTTCTAGAAGCTACTGCGTTAACCGAACGTGGCATAGTAATTAAAATTAAGTTTGGTATGAGGTGTTACGTATTTCAGTAAGCTTACGACCTAATACCCGGTTAAAAAATTATTGTTTATTAAATTGAAATAAAACTTATTTGCCGATAGCAAGCATACGTTTAACGTTGCCCATATCTGCGTCATGCACATAACTTGTTTTAGTTAAGTTACGTTTTTGCTTTGTAGTTTTCTTCGTCAAGATGTGGCTTTTGTAAGCACTTTTTCTTGCAATTTTACCTGTTCCAGTTAATTTAAAGCGTTTTTTCGCGCTGGAATTGGTTTTTACTTTTGGCATAATTATTAAATTTTATATCAATCTGTTAGATTCTCTATTTTTTCACTGCTTTTGGTGCGATGGTAATAAACATACGTTTACCTTCCAATTTCGGAAACAATTCCACCTTACCGTAGTCTTCTAATGCTTGCGCAAAACGTAGTAACAAGATCTCTCCTTGTTCTTTAAAGACGATAGCACGACCCTTGAAGTGTACATATGCACGTACCTTCTCTCCACTTTCTAAGAATTTCATCGCATGTTTCAGCTTGAAATCAAAATCGTGATCGCTCGTGTTAGGCCCGAAACGGATCTCTTTAATTACAGTTTGCTTTGCATTCGCCTTGATCTCTTTCTGTTTCTTCTTTTGCTCGTAAACGAATTTACTGTAGTCGGTTATCTTACAAACCGGCGGAACAGCATTTGGCGAAATCTCCACTAAATCAAGGTCCAACGCGTCAGCTAACTCCAACGCTTTACGGGTTGGGTAGATGCCTTGTTCTACATTATCCCCTACTAAACGTACCTCCGGTATTCTAATAAGTTCGTTAATGCGATGATCTGGTTCTTTCTTTCTCATTGGTGGTCTTGGACCACTCGATCTTTTTAATGCCAAATGTTTAAAAATTAAACGGTTATTTCTTTAATTAATACTTCTCTAAAATCGTCTGCAGTCATGGATCCCAATTCCACAGACCCGTGTTTACGAACAGAAACTGTGCCACTTTCAATCTCTTTTTCCCCGATAATTAGCATATAAGGGATTTTTTTGACCTCAGCGTCACGAATTTTACGACCCACCTTCTCGTCACGAAGGTCAATCAGTCCGCGAATATCGGAATTATTTAACGATTCCAAAAGATTTTTCGCATATTCTTCATATTTTTCTGACACTGGCAAGACGATAAACTGCTCTGGCGCAAGCCATAACGGAAACTGTCCCGCACAGTGTTCGATCAACACAGCGACAAATCTTTCTAAGGAACCAAACGGCGCCCGGTGAATCATCACCGGACGATGCTTCATGTTATCACTACCTGTATATTCCAACTCAAACCGCTCCGGTAAGTTGTAATCGACTTGAATAGTACCCAACTGCCATCTACGTCCCAAGGCATCTTTCACCATGAAATCAAGTTTCGGCCCGTAAAATGCAGCTTCGCCATACTCGACAACCGTCTGTAACCCTTTTTCTGCCGCAGCTTCAATAATTGCAGACTCCGCCAATGCCCAGTTTTCATCGCTTCCGATATACTTGGTTCTATTTTCCGGGTCACGCAAGGATACCTGTGCGGTAAAATCTTCAAAGCCTAAAGCACCGAAAACATAAAGCACCAGGTCGATTACTTTCTTGAATTCATCTTTCACCTGATCCGGGCGGCAGAACAAGTGCGCGTCATCTTGTGTAAACCCACGCACGCGTGTTAAACCATGTAACTCACCTGACTGTTCGTAACGATATACGGTACCAAATTCTGCAAAACGTACCGGTAATTCTTTATACGAACGTGGTTTAGTTTTATAAATTTCACAGTGGTGCGGACAGTTCATCGGTTTCAAGAAAAACTCCTCCCCTTCTACAGGCGTATGGATCGGCTGAAATGCATCAGCACCATACTTCTCGTAGTGCCCTGAAGTGATATACAACTGTTTATGTCCAATATGCGGCGTTACCACCGGTTCATATCCAGCTTTAATCTGTGCACGCTGTAAAAAGTCCATCAATTTCTGACGAAGAGCCGCACCTTTTGGCAACCATAAAGGTAACCCCGCGCCTACTTTTTCAGAAAAAGCAAACAATTCCAACTCTTTCCCTAATTTACGGTGGTCACGTTTCTTCGCTTCCTCAATAAATTTCAGGTATTCCTGCAGCTCGGAAGCTTTCGGGAAAGTAACGCCATATATACGTGTCAACTGTTTACGGCTTTCATCACCTCTCCAGTAAGCACCCGCAACATTTGTTAATTTAATAGCCTTGATCGAGCCTGTATTCGGAATATGTGGTCCACGACAAAGATCGGTAAAGTTTCCTTGTGTGTAGAACGTAATCTTTCCATCTTCTAAGTCTTTGATCAGATCCAACTTGTACTCATCGCCCTTTTCTTCAAAGAAGGCAATAGCATCAGCCTTCGATACAGCTTTGCGTTCAAAAACTTCTTTTTGCTTCGCCAACTCCAGCATCTTATCTTCAATCTGCTTGAAATCATCCGAAGAGAACTCCCGATCGCCAAAGTCTACGTCGTAATAAAAACCGGTTTCAATAGCGGGTCCAATACCGAACTTAATCCCCGGGTACAACGCCTCAAGAGCTTCAGCCAATAAGTGAGCCGAGGAGTGCCAGAATGTAGATTTACCTTTGGTATCGTTCCATGTAAGCAGCTTAACGGCTGCATCAGACTCGATGGCACGCGAGGCGTCCCATACTTCACCATTGACTTCGGCTGCCAACACATTTCTGGCTAACCCTTCTGAAATAGATAAGGCAACTTGCATAGCAGTCGTGCCTTTTTCATACTGACGTACTGAACCGTCAGGTAGTGTAATGTTAATCATCTACGAATATGATTTTTGTTTATAAATAAAATAAGAGTCTGTATAGCGCGCCAGCAAACGAAGCTGTAAATAGCTACCAGACTTGACACCCGATTTTTCGGTATGCAAAGATACCCAATATCTTTAACAAAGTAAAGTTTCTTTTCCTTTAGTGTTTATCTGTGGGAATCAAGAAATTAACACCTGTTTGCATAGCCAAACCGCCGAATCTATTTTCCGTTGCAAAGTTTTGCGTAATACGCCCCATCAACCCCACCTTGCGTGGCACCACCCAGTACGAAATAAAGCCCCCGATTCCAGCCATCTGATCTGCAACAAAACTACCACCACCAGCGCCTTTATCATCAGAAATCTGTTTGGTGTAATGACCGAAAAGACCGACCTCATCGCCACGTTTATTCCATACATAGGAACCCCCCATATCTACCGTTAAATGCGTACCTTCCTTAAAGTCCGTATCCTTCTGCCAATGGTTTATTTCTAACGTGGGTGCTATACTCATATTGATAGACGGTGTTGGTTTGTACTTCAATGCGGCCCTGATATTATGCGACCAGTAGCCATGCCCACCATTATCCAAATCATTCGGTTTGTAGCGCCCGGTAGGTGCCCAAACACCATAATTTACCGCATATTGCATATTCCCTTGTTGCCAGGAAAGCCAAACCGGCTGGATATACATATCCCCAAAACCTATACTTTTATTCTTAAAATGGTAACGACCACTTCCCGTCTGCTGTGAATAATAATCTAAAGCGATACCTGCAGTCGGACTATTTAACGTCGGGATGAGCATCATGCCCCAGTTTGCGCCCAGCACCTTTCCTTTACCTCCGTAAATGGCCATCAGAATAAAAGAATGCGTCTTCACATTCTGTGTAATATCCAACGATGTGGGATTGCCGGGCTTTGGGTTGATCAATTGATCGGACTTTTTTCCCTGCGCATTGTGATAATCCATATTGGCATACCCATACCAAACCGGAACAATAAGTCCTGCATGTGGTGCAAAATAATCATTGGGATTAAACGAAGAACCGGTGTAATGTCCTTGTGCCAATCCCTGCTGCCCTGCAGCAAGAGTCAACAATAAAATAACCAGCTTTTTCATGAGTTTAATCTTTTCTTTGATAAACAATAGCCCCCTCTTTTATCGTCTGCTCTACCTTTATGTCCTTTATCTTTAGCGGATCTATCTTCAGTGGGTTTTCGTTCAACACCACAAGATCGGCTAATTTACCCACCGCTAGCGAACCTTTTTTATCTTCTTCTTGATACTGTCGCGCTGCGTGAATTGTAATAGCTTGAAGCGCTTCCCACGGCGATATCCGCTGATCGGGTCCCAATACCATTCCTGAACGAGTCACCCTGTTTACTGCCGAATAAACGCCCATTAACAAATCAGGTGGCGTCACCGGAGCATCGTGATGGATCGTAAAAGGAATACCAGCTGTTTTAGCGGCATGTGCCGGACTGATAAAAGCAGCTCTCTTCGGTCCAAAAACACTTTGATAATGCCAATCACCCCATAAATACACATGTCCTGAAAAATAAGACGGGATCACACCTATCTCCTTGATCTTAGCGATGTGGTCGGGTCTGCTGTTTTGAACGTGAATCAAGGTCGCTCGCAACGCTGGCTTATACACCCCTTCCGCCTTAAGCCGACCGATAACACGCAACGCCTGATCGATTGCAGCATCCCCATTTACATGTAATTGCGCAGTAATACCTTTCGAAAAGACAATTTTTAAATCTTCGTAAAGCAAGCTGTCGCTAAAAATTGGAAAACCTTTGTAATCTTTCGTTTGCCCTTCTGGCGGCACGAAGTAAGGCTCCGTCAGCCAGGCCGTTTTACCTTGCGGGGAGCCATCGTCCGAAAATTTAAAACCACCAAACTTCAACCGGTTTTCATACTTCATATAATGTGGCAGAAATGTCTCCCACTCTTTTTTGTTGGCTTCGAAATCCGGGAAATAGACCAGATCGACCTTCAATAATTTTTTCTCCGCGGCCTTCCGTAACAAGGTCAATCCAACCCCCATGGAACGTCCATCACAAATCGTGGTTTGCCCATAACGGATCCATCCGTCTTGCGCTTTCACAAAATCGCGTAAATCCGACGAGAGCCCATCAGCGGACTCCGGTGGTTTCGGTAAGGCGTTTGTCAGCTTAACCAATGCATCGAAACTAGCGTTCTCTTCCAATTTACCGTTTAATTTTTTCGTCACCATATCACGCCCGTAATGCCCCCCCACAGGATCCTTAACATCCTCCGGAATTCCCAGCAAACGAAGCATGGCACTATTGGCAACACTGGCATGGCCGGAAGTATGGATAACAATTATGGGAATAGTAGCACTAATAGCGTCCAATTCTGTTCGTGTGGGATGTGTATGTTCCACCATAATCGCATCATCGTAGCCATTGCCCAAAACAGGAATACCGGCCGTCAAGGCGTTTTTATCGATATAAGCTTTAATTACCCGCTGTAGATCTGGAATACTGTTTACTGATCCGTAAGGCGTGGGGGAAAGATCTACCGCCTGCTCCATCCCTGCACGGGAGGTAATATGACCATGGACGTCAATAAAACCGGGAAGCAATGTTTTCCCATTAAGGTCGATCTCTTGGGTCGCTTCCCCAACAAACTCTTGTGCATCGCGTAAATTACCTGCAAAAATTATTTTTCCACCTTTGGTCGCGAGCGCTTCTACTTCCGGCCTTTGATCTTCCATCGTCAAAATGGAACCTCCAAAATAGAGGCGATCTGCAATTTCTGGACTTGCACAGCTTAACGAGCTTAAGGTTGCACAAAGCAGAACGATTTGTTTAAACTTCGCTTTCATAAAGTTGAAAATTAAGTAATTACTTATCGAATTTACGCAAAAAATTTAAACAACTATATAGGTATGCGAAGATAAAAACATGAGATAATTCTTTTATTGTTAAATATTTACCTTACCTTTGTGACTTTAATACGGGCCTCTGCCTTTGCTTTTAGCTGATTTAGTTCGATTTCATCTTATCACTCAGTTTTTGCTTTTTCAGCTGCCAAACAATTTAATGCATGCATATTTGTTTTTATAAAGCAGCTAAAACAACAATTTATTTAAAAGAATCACCGGCACAAAACGTCTTTCCGAGGTTTTATCTGCGCATGATTGCTTTTGCCCCCTCCATACTATTTTCATGACTTTTCAAGATTTTAATATTTCAACGCCTATTCAAGAGGCTATTCAAGCGGTTGGTTACACCAGCCCTACCCCTATACAGCGCGAAGCTATTCCGATTATTTTAAGCGGCAGCGATATTATTGGCTGTGCACAAACAGGAACCGGAAAAACAGCGGCTTTTGCGATACCGACACTGGAACTTCTTTCTAAAAAGAACAGAACTCCAAAAAAACCAAAAGTATTGGTTCTCACACCAACACGTGAGCTTGCTTTACAGGTATACGAAAACTTTAGTCTATACGGTAAAAAGCTCGCTGTAAAGCAAGTCGTAATCTACGGTGGTGTGTCTCAACATAAACAAGTAGAGCAATTAAAAAATGGTGCCGATGTAATTATTGCAACGCCAGGGCGCCTCTTAGATCTATCCAACCAAAAGTTATTGGATTTATCCGGCATTGATACCCTGATCCTGGATGAGGCTGATAACATGTTGGATATGGGCTTCATTCACGACATCAAGAAAGTATTGGCGAAAATCCCTGCAGATAGACAGACCTTGTTTTTCTCCGCAACGATGCCACCGAACATTCGTAAGTTCGCGAATTCTATCTTAAAGAACCCAAAGGAGATCAATGTTAACCCTGTTTCTTCTACTGCCGCTATTATTGAGCAATCTGTTTATATGGTAGAGAAAACGGACAAAACATCCCTTTTAATCTCTATCATCAAAGAGCAAAATATTCAACAGTCGTTGGTATTTACGCGGACAAAACACGGTGCGGACCGATTAGTTAAGCACCTGAAGCGCGCCAATATCACCGCCATGGCGATTCACGGTAATAAATCGCAAGGGGCACGCCAAAAAGCATTGAGCGATTTCAAAAAAGGTGAAATACGTATCCTCGTCGCGACAGATATTGCTGCTCGTGGCATAGATATTGATGAGCTACCGCATGTGGTAAACTATGAGTTACCTGATGTGTCTGAGACCTATGTACACCGTATCGGAAGAACAGGTCGGTCCGGGAAATCGGGAATTGCCATTTCCTTCTGTAGCAGCGAGGAACGAAATAACTTGGTCAATATCCAGAAACTGATTGGCCAAACATTAAAAACTGAAAAATATAAACTATCTTCGAAGAAAGGGTAGTTGACAAAGAAACTGGATAACAGTATATTATTTATTTAAACAAAAATCAAAATGCAAGAAGGAAAAGTAAAATTTTTCAACACAACTAAAGGTTTCGGATTCATTACACCTAGCAATGGTGGTGCAGATATCTTTGTTCACACAACAGGTTTGATCGATGAGATCTACGAGAACGACAACGTAACTTTCGAGGTTGAGAACGGTAAAAAAGGACTTAACGCTGTTAAAGTAAAAGTTGTTTAAAAACAAAAAAGGACTGCTTTATTAAGGCAGTCCTTTATTTACAAAAAAAACAATATTAATTTTCAATAATTACTTCCGAAACCTGCTCTCCTTGCTTACCACGGATCGTTTTGTACTTTACCTTCTGATCCAGTCTTAATACCATCCCGATTAATTTATCGTTGAAGTAAGCCGTTTGCTTATTCTCGTTATCACGAATAAAACCATAATGACCTTCGTGGTTGTAGTATGATACTTTCCCATGACGGTACTCGTCCTCTTCTACCTCCGGTCTTGTTAGGTGTTCTTCTTTAAACTCATATTTTTTCTCTGGAGGGGTATCCGTTAGGTTCCCAAACTCATCCACATAGGCAAACATCTCTTCTAAGGCTTTACCCTTATCATTGTTCGCTTTGTTAAATTCTTTCTTCTCCAGTTTTTGCTGTTTTTTTTGTTGTTGCTTTTTCGCTCTATCTTTTTTGTTGGAAGTAATTTGGTTTCTAGCCATTCATTGAAAATAATTGTTAAAAATTCAGATATCTATATCCTTTACGTGCAGAGAATCCCCTTGAAGGGAGAAAGGCTGTATGAAGGGGTATGCTGCAAATTTACCTAAATTTTCTTTGATATGCAAAACACATAACGTCACTTCCTAATTAGGCATACGCACTAAATCGGTAAGTGCCTTTTTAATCCCCGGAGACATATAATCTCGTCCCCCTTCAGCACGAACCACCAACTCACCTTTCTTATCCAGCACAACCGTAGTGGGGATTGCTCCCCCCAAATAGTCGGAAGGAATCGCACTCTCCGCCGTAAAAACTGGCAAATTGTATTTGTTCTTTGCCATAAAAGACTTTGAACGCTTTAAGTCGCCATCGACATCAACCAGCATAAAAACGATGTCCTCACTTCCTTTGAACGTAGCTTTTAATTGATCAATGGAAGGCATCTCTGCTACACATGGACCACACCATGTAGCCCAAAAATTGATAAAAACAACTTTTCCACGCAGGTCTTTTAAACGAACAATTTTTCCATTTTCATCGCGGAATGTAACATCAGGGGTTTCGGCAACTTGATTTTCGGACGCAAATTGTGCCGTAGAATCCTCCGGAACAGCTTGTTGTGTTTGTTCAGACATTGGATTTCCGCAACGTATCAGAAATACCACACTACATAATAGCATGACGCCATAAATTCCTTTGATATTTTTTAAAGTAGTTTTCATTTTTTATATTTTATATTTTCATAATTATCCATATCACCACGAAGGGATAGATGCGACAATCTTCGCAGCTTTACATCTCTTCTGTTGGTTTTACAACCACGACATCCTTCTCCTTCAAATCTCCAAAAACCTCCATCAAACTATCCAACCGAATCCCCTCCTGCACCGCAACGCGTTTGATTTCAGCATTTGTCATTGTCAAAACAAATATACCTGCTTGCGTTGTTAAAACACTTTTTGTTGGCACCCAAAAAGTTGGTGACTTACGCTGAAGCTGTAGATTTACCTGGGCATAATCACCTCCTTGTAATTCGGCAGCACCATTAGCGACATCAAACTCTAAGGCCAAGGAGCGATCCGTTTGGTTAAGCACGCCTGAAGTGCGTGCGAGCACCGCCGAAAACTCTTTCCCAGGTTGCGACATCACCGTAAATGTCGCCCGCATCCCTGGACGAACCGATGCCGCATGTCGTTCCGGAAGAGCGACCTTTAACCGCAGACGATTACGCTCTGCCATCAGAAACAAAGGCTGTGATCCTCCCGCGCCAACCAAAGCGCCAACAGACACATCCTTTTGTACAATGACACCATCAAAAGGCGCAGTAATGCGCAAGTATCCCTGCAACTGTGCTGTCCCTCCTGCTTCGGCCTTTGAAGCCTCATAGGCTGCGGCGGCACTTTCCATTCTACTTTTCGCTTGATCCAGTTCCAATGCAGCCACGGCTCCCTCTGTTTTTGCAGCATCTAATAATCGCGTATATGCTTGTTTTAAATAGTGATAATCACTTTGCATCTTCTGTTGCGCAGAACGATCAGAACGTGACCGCTGGTCCATCTCCGGAGCTTCGAGTACCGCCAACAACTGCCCTTTTCGTACCCGACTTCCTCGGTCTACGTACAGCTGCTTAACAAAGCCACTCACCTTGGCGTGGATAGCCACTTGTTCGTAAGGAACAAGTTCTGCGGGAACAGACAGCGTATACTCCGGCTGCATAAACTGAACAACAGTCGTTTTTGGCGGGTCCATTTTCTTTTGCGGTCGATCTACGGTTGCACTTTCTTTTTGAGCTCTCCCCTGACAACCCGCAAACAACAGGACAACAGCAATATATACAAACAAAGCGCGCCCAACAGTTTTAATTTTACAAAATATAATATTCATCTTTTATGTTCTTTTAATGTGTTTGAGTGGTGAAATAAGGATTATCTGCATCATCCGGATCCATTGATGGGCTTGCCACCTTCGCATGGCGTAAAAATGCTGCATAGAAATGTGGGACAAGCAGTAAGATGACAAGTGTCGATGCGATCAATCCACCAATTACAGCTCTGCCCAAGGGAGCCACTTGTTCTGCCCCGTCTCCCATACCAATAGCCATGGGTAGCATGCCCGCAAGCATTGCGCCTGCTGTCATAAGGATTGGACGCAAACGTGACGAAGCAGCCAGTCGAGCAGCATTTACAGGTTTCAACAACAACTTCCGTCGATAATGCTCTGCCTGATTCACCAAGAGCACCGCATTGGAAACGGATACACCGATAGACATCACAATCCCCATATAGGATTGTAAATTCAGTGTACTTCCCGTCATGTAAAGAATAATCAACGCACCTGTAATGACCGCTGGCAATACGGAAAGAATGACGAGTGGCACCTTAACCGATTGATAGTAGGCTGTTAGCATCAAGAGAATCGCTAAAATAGCGACCCCTAAACCCGCCAGTAAACTGCCCAATGTGTCGTTCAGCAATTGCAGGGTCCCCTCTGTCCATACCGTAATGCCGCGCGGGGGGGCTCCCGCGTCCTTTATAGCCTGATTCACCGCTTGGGATGCCGTCCCCAAATCCTGTCCGTGTAGATTCCCCAAAATAGTCACATACCGACTCGGCCCTTTTCTATTCACCTGTGCTGGGGTCATCGTCCGGCGCACCGTAGCCACATCTTCCAGGACCGGGCGCAGACTTCCCTTTTTAAGGGGCATCGCTCTTAATTTCTGTTCGGTTGACATCATCGCTTCAGGTACCTGAACCTGAACTTGGAACACCAAGCCCGACTTCGGATCAACCCACAGATTTTTATCGGTAAACCGTGTCGAAGAAGTGGCCGCCACCAAACTTTTTGTGATGTCTTGCATAGTCAAGCCAAACTGCCCCGCCAGATCCCGGTTCACTTCAATCTCCAAGGTCGGATACGCTGTAGCCTCCGCAATACGGACATCCCGGAGGTATGGCACTTCTTTCAGATTTGCTTCAATTTTAGACGCAAAGGAAAAAGCCCCCTTTACCTGTGGAGCAGCGACCTTCACTTCGATTGGTGTCATCGCTCCCTGTCCCATAATCTTCTCGGTCAACTCCATCGGTTCAAAGTTAAATTTCACAAGAGGCCATTTGTCGTGCAATTTCTGTCGAATCTCTTCCTTTAGTGCTTGCATATCGCCGGTGTATATGCGCTGATCCACAGACACCTGTAATACCGCCTCGTGCGAAGCACTTGAAAACAAGAAAATGGGGTTAATCGGTGAACTTGCGGAATGCATCCCCACAAAAGCCGAACTGATAGACACTCCTTTTTCGGGTAATAAGGATGCTATATCCGCTGTAATACCTTTCACAATACCTTCTGTCTTTTCTAGTCGGCTACCTGGTTCGGCTTGCACGCGCAATTGAAAATCACCGCTGTTGGATAAGGGCATCACATCTGTTCCCACCTGTCGCAATAGCACAAAACCAAGGATACCAGCCACCGCGATGTAACACATAAAAAGTAAAAGCGATCGTGTCGACCAATTTCGCATACCATACGAATAATGCACCCGGAACTTCGCAAAAAAGGCACGCTTCCGCGGAGAGCCTTCCTGGGGTGTATGCTTTCCTTTCATCAACCAATTTGCGAGAATGGGAACAAAGGTCTGTGAGGCCAAAAACGAAGCGATCATCGCAAAAGCAACAGCCATAGATAACGGCATAAACATATCTCGTGGAATACCTGTCATAATAAAAGCTGGGGTTAACACCGCCAGGATACACAACAGGATGAGTAGTTTTGGAATTGATATTTCGATCAACGCATCGGCAATTGCACGTTGCTTACTTTTCCCCAATTCCAGATGCTGGTGAATATTCTCGATTGTAACCGTAGCTTCATCCACCAGAATACCAATCGATAGCGCCAGCCCGCTCAGCGTCATAATGTTGATGGTCTGCCCAAAGAGATATAAAACCGTTACGGCAGATAGAATAGCAATCGGGATCGTCAAGACCACAATAAGTGCGCCCCGGGTATCCCCTAGAAAGAGTAAAATCATCAATCCGGTAAAAACGGCTCCCAATATACCCTCGTGAATCAAATTAGAAAGAGACCGTTCAATATATTTGGATTGATCAAATTCATAGGTAATATGTACATCTTCCGGCAATTGATTCTTGATTAGGTGTAAGGATGCTTTTAGGTTTTTAACCACTTCCAAGGTTGACGCATCCGCTTTTTTAATAATAGGTAAATAGACCGATCGTTTCCCGTTTACCAAGGCATACCCTACGGTCTGATCCGCACCATCTTCCACGCGAGCAACATCGCGCACATAAATCGTACGATTGTCCCCTACTTTCACTGGGGTATTTAAAAATTCCTCGGGGTTCTTTGCTATGGAATTGATGGGAGCCATCAGATTTTGTTCTCCAATACGGATATTCCCTGCCGGCGAAGGCAAACTATTTTTGCTCATTGCAATCGTGATATCCTCTGGGCTTACCCCATTGGCCTGCATCGCTTCGGGATCAGCCTGCACCACAATCGAACGCACATTTCCACCGAAAGGAGCCGGTGCCGTAATCCCAGGAATCTCCACAAACATGGGGCGTACCTTTGTTAAAACCAATGTTTGGATCTCGTTAATAGACCGCTGGTCACTCTCAAATACCAACTGACCAACGGGCAATGAGCTCCCATCAAAACGCACCACCATCGGGGGGACCGCACCTGGTGGCAAAAAGCCCATAGCACGCGAAACTGAGGTCGAGACCTCGCCCGCCGCTTGTGCCATATTGGTTCCCGGATAAAAGGTTAATTTCATCAACGTAAGTCCTTGAATACTCTTGAAGTCGATGTTCTTAACCCCACCGACAAACAAGAGCACCTTTTGAAACTCATTCGCCATAAAACCATCCATGTACGCTGGCGACAGTCCCCCATAAGGCATCGCGATATACATCGCAGGTAATTCTACTTCGGGAAAAATATCAACATTGATCTTTTTGATTGTATTTATAGAAAAGAACCCGATAGTCAGCACAATCACTATAACAGCGATCGGCTTTCGAAGGGCAAATTTTATTAAACTCATATCGGTTAACTTATAGATTATTGAATATGTAGGTAAAATCAGTTGTTAAAGCGGCCTGATCGGTCAGCAACCGCCAGTACGCATAGGTTGCTTCGAGTCGGTTATTCTCCGCCTGTTCCAATAATAGACGTATCTGTAAAAGCTCACTTAAGCTAATCAATCCCGTACGGTAGCGTGCCAAATACATATCATATGCTGCCAGCGCTTGCTTTTCACCCTGTGTGAGCTGTAGCAACTGTTCCTGCTGCTGTATCCGACGCACCTCAACGGCCCGCAAATCGGCGGCTAACACCTGTGTATACTGTTGGTGGAGTTTCTCTACACGTTCGCTTTCTTGCAGTAGACTTTTACGTTTCAGTTTCCCCCGGTATCCACCAGTCAGGTTCCAGGTGACTCCTACGCCGGTCAGGAAATTATTCGTTTTGTTGGAAAAGCCATCTATCCAATGGGATGAAACCACTCCTTGTGGATTTATGCTGGAACCACGATACGCATAGCCCCCCAGTAATCGTATCGAGGGATATGCATTTCGTTGCTGCACGTCAGCCTCCAGCGCATACCGCATTGCTTCCAGCTCCAGCCCGACCAGTGTTGGGTGCTGTCCCGGCGCTGGAATATTGCCCGGTGTACCCTCGACTTCATCTGTTATAAAAAATTTATGCAACGCAGCTTCGTAATCAATGGATCGACTATCTACCAGCTCCGATAAACGAACTTCTTCGGCGGCTCTAGCACCGCGCCATTGCGCCTGATCACCCCGTGCTTGATTATAGGAAGAAAGTGCTAGCAGACTATCTGCCGCAGGACGTAAACCCGCTGCCGATAACCCACGTGTTATTTCACGAATGGCCGCTAAACGAGCTACATTTTTACCGTTCCATTGTAACTTAAGCTCACCATACAGGACCGCGATATACCGTTCTGCGAGGATCTTCTTTAACTGAATGAGGTACCCCTCCTTGTCACTCCTCTTCTTTTCTGTATCGACCTTCGCCGATCTATTTTCCGCTTGCAACCGTCCAAAAGAAAAAACCTCCCAATCAACTGTCGTTGAACCAAATGTATTAACAGATAAAGCGGAACCCGTTACCGGCATACCAGCACCGCTAACATTAAAGAATCCTGGTTGCGGAAAAACTGCACCGGCCGAACCCGCATACGTTCCGTATGTATTTTGGAGTTGTACTTTCACCTCAGGCAATGCATTGCTTTTTACAACTTGTTCTTGCAGGACCGCTGCCTCGATACCATACTGATAAGCGGCAATGCCCGGATATCGCTGTTCCACCTCAGCCCACAGGTTATTTAAAGTCTTTTGACTTTTTAAGGTATGATGTTCTTGCCCATATACATACGTACAAGAGCCTATGGATCCGCAAAAAAAAGCGAAGGCCATGCTATATTTTTTCATGTTTATTGGATAAAAAAATTAGGACGTAGGGACCGGCTCCGATGATCAGCAATACCGTGTCATGTGACTAAATCAATGCGAGCGCCCCTAACATAAAAAAAATGAAATCAGCCCCTAACAAGATTCTGTTACGGGTATCTACGAAATGTAGGTTGGAAAATTCCTAAAGAATAAGTTTTCGTGTTTGGAGGAAGATAGGTAAAAAGCCTCCAATTTTAAGGTTGCTGTATCCGGGATGTTCCTTGTCTGCACGCGGCACCACAAAGGCGAATACAAGAAGAAAAAGGACTGTCAACACAGCCGCAGGCATAAAATTTGCCTGATGCATGCCGATCTGCTGTCCGGTACCGATTTCTGAACTTACGCTGACCGAACAAATAGGCGGAGCCTCCACACGGATATTTGTTCTATTTGCCGTACGCTCTGTATTCGGGGGCATCCCCGCCATACTTTTCAGAACCGATTTAATCGGACAAGAAGACAGCAGCAAACAGAAAACCGCTGCTATCAATAAGATAAAGCGCCTTCCAGGATTCATGTGTATGATTAGCTGTCTGCTCATGTACCAACAAAGCTATCATAAATTATTATTTTTCAAGACTTCATTTTGTCTTTTCATCATTTGTCACGAAAACGTTTCGAGGCGCCCACTCTTTCCGTCATTCCGAACGAGATTACGAGATGGAATCTACAAACCATAAACTCCCCTCTACAAACTAATACCCCAAATTCCCATGCTGGCGCGAGCCTTCGGCTCGTGTCCCCATAATATCAATAGAAGTCCGAGCTAAAAGCTCGAACTAGCGACGGTGATAGCCACAAACAAAAAGGGCACAAGATCTAGCTACGCTTGAGCCCTTCAGGGTTTATGTCTCTACAAACTCATCCCTAAAAACTATTATCTACAAACCACAAACAAAAAGGGCACAAGATTTAGCTACGCTGAGCCCTTCAGGGTTTATGTCTCTACAAACTCATCCCTAAAAACTATTATCTACAAACAACCCACTAAAAACTACCATCTACAAGTCAATATCCCAAATTCCCGTTGCGCGCTCCAGCTCCACCAATGCCGCCGCATAATCATAGAGTGCCTGATAAAAGCTTTGCTGCACACCATTATAAGTACGTTGTGCATCCAAAACCTCCAATAAAGAAGTTTCACCACGTTGATAGCTATAAACCTTACCATCCAAGATTGCTTTTGCATCTTCCAGCAAACCTGCATTAAACTGTTCCACTTGTTTCGCCGCAGCCTGGTAGGTATAAAAAGCCTGTCGCACCTCCGTTTTTATGGTCAGTTCGACGAGCTCATAATTTTTTTCCGCCTGTAAAATACCATACTGCGCAGCACGCAGCTCCCCCGGTCTTCTATTAGAGAATTTCAGCGGTATACTTACACCAGCCTGTACAGCCGTGAACGACGGAGAAGGCGCCATCTCGTTTCGGGCTTCTGCATTATATTCCATACCCACCGATACCCCCAGATCAATCACCCGATTAGCCTTCGCCAACTGCAGCATCTTATGCGATATATGCTTACTGCCTAAAGCCGCTTTTAAATCCGCTCGGTTATCCTGCGCTTCCAACACCAGCGTTGGCAACATAAATGTACGCGCCCCGACCTGCAAGTCACCTTCCAGCAAAGGCAGACTCTCCTGCTCTTCTCTACCGAGCAACAACAACAGATGAGCGTACGTCGCCTGTTGGTCAGCCTCCGCTGCAAACACCTCATTGCGCATCGTACGCGCTTCCAGCTTCGACTGTCGGGCATCAACCTGTGTAATCGACCCCAGCCGCAACCGCACGCTATCCGCCTGAGCCAAGCGCAACAATTGCTGGTACGAATCCTCTTGCACATGCAACACCAAGCCACTGTGAATAGCTCGCAGATACGCCAAGGTGGCATCCGCGCGCAGATGACGAAAGAAATCCTCGACCATCAACTTCGTTAGCTCCACTTCATTCTGCGCCACATCCACACGCGCCCTTCTCTTTCCGCCCAGCTCCATCGTCCAACTTATTCCCGAAGAAACACCATAGCCCATTTTCATACGCCGCTGTGCATTATCAAACAAACCAACTTCCACTTCCGGATCCGGAAAGATGCCAGCACTCAACAAATTCGCTTCCGCCAACTGGATATTATATTGTTCCGCAGCATACGCCATATTTCGTGCTGCCACCTCCTTCAAAAAAGTACGGTAATCCAGCACGGGCGTCAGGGTATCGGGCGAGATCGTCTGTCCTTTCACCGGGAGAACCCAGACATAAAAAACAAAGACAACGTATAATTTAATCCTATTTTTCATCATAACAAAGCTTTAAGATTCTTCGGTTTTCACGTTCCCCTTACCCCATCTCTTTTCGATCAAGAAATACAAAGCCGGCAGAGCAAAGAGTGTAATAATCGTAGAGAACAAGAGTCCATATACAATCACAGTCGCCAATGGACGTTGCACATCCGATCCGATTCCTGTCGCCAACGAAGCCGGAAAAAGCCCTAATACAGCCACGGTTGCCGTCATCAGTACCGGTCGAAAGCGATGCTTTGCTCCGTCAATAACCGCAGGCAACAATTCGTATCCCTTCTTTCGGAGCTCATTGATATGCGCGATCATAATGACGCCATTTTGGATGGCGACACCAAACAAGGCAATAAAACCAACAGCAGACGAAACGCTCAGGGACATCCCTCGAATATGAAGCGCCAACATTCCACCAAAAAGAGCCAGAGGCACAATACTCATCAGCAGTCCTGCCTGCCGAAAAGAACCGAATGCGCTGTACAA
The DNA here is from genome assembly GCF_004421025.1 of Sphingobacterium psychroaquaticum. Lineage (NCBI taxonomy): Bacteria > Pseudomonadati > Bacteroidota > Sphingobacteriia > Sphingobacteriales > Sphingobacteriaceae > Sphingobacterium > Sphingobacterium psychroaquaticum. The sequence goes on from NZ_CP038029.1 coordinate 3,086,924, forward strand.
CAACACAAACATAATCGCCAGTGCAAGTGGAACAATAACAGAGAGTCGTGCATAAGCGCGGTGTTGATTCTCAAACTGTCCGCCCCACTTGATATGGTATAGGTCATGATCGTATGCTACCTGCCGTTCGATCGCCTCCTGCGCTTCGGCCAACAACGATTGTAGATCGCGGTTACGTACATTTAACTTCACCGTTAAATGCCGCTGATTCATCTCCCGAGTAATTGTACTCTCTCCTGTACTCAGCCGTACTTCCGCAACCTGGGAGAGTGGAATTTTGGCCCCCGTTTGGGAAGTAAGCATCAAATTAGCAATCTTCTCCGGTGTATTTCGGCTTTCCTCCGAATACCGACAAATAATATCATACACTTTGTGTCCGATAAACAATTGCGATACCGCTTTCCCACCGATAGCCACCTCAATCAGCTCCGCAACATCCGCCACGTTCAACCCATATTGTGCAATCTTATCCCGATCGGCATGAATCTGAAGCTGCGGCAGAGGCGGTTCCTGATCAATAGCGAGATCCACTGCACCAGGCACTTCTTTTACTGTCGCTTTGACGGCTTCCGCAATACGGCGTGTTTCTTTAAAATCATCGCCATATACTTTAATGACCAGCTCACTATGCGCTCCCGCGATCTTATCCATCACCCCATCGATCATCGGCTGAGAGAAACCCACTGTAAAGCCCGCCATACCTTCATATTCTTTCGCAAGCTCATCAATAAGGTCATACTTGGTTTTTCCCTTCGGCCACTCTTTATAGGGCTTGATACCAATAGATACTTCAAAATGCGAAGCTGTCCAAGGGTCCGTACCATCGTCATTACGCCCGGCCTGTACCATAATATAAGTCACCTCCTCATACCGCATCGTTCTCGCGCGTAAGGTATCGCTCATGGCTTTCGATTTTTCAACCGATATACCGGGCGGGAGCTGCACCTGTAACCAGATCGACCCCTCGTCCAAAGGCGGTAGAAAATCCTTACCGACGCGAAGCGTCAGTATCGTTGAGGCACCTAAGATCAGGATCAACGGCAGAATCACCTGCATCGGCTTCCGCATAATCTGCTGTATACGCCGGTGATACACAACCGTCAGTTTCTCCAACCAACGATTATGGTATACTTTCTGCGGTTTACGGTATATCACATAGGCCAACCCCGGGATCACAAATAGCGCGACCAAAAGGGCTCCCAAAAGGGCATAGCCGACCGTAAAAGCCATCGGTGTAAATAGCTTCTTCTCCACGCGTTCGAAAGCAAACAGCGGTAAGTATGCTGTAATGATAATAATGGATGCAAAAAACACAGGTTTGGCAACTTCAGCGGCACGTTGCGCAATGGTTTTTTCCTGCAACTCTTCTAGTGGATTATCCTCCCTCTTCTTCAAGATCGTCTCCATCATCACAATCGCTCCATCTACAATAATTCCAAAATCTATCGCGCCTAATGACAAGAGATTGGCGGGAATATCGGTAAAGTACATCAAGATAAAGGCGGTGAGCAAGGACAAAGGAATTGTTATGGCAACCAATAAGGCACCCCGCCAACTTCCTAAAAACACGATGAGCACCACAATCACCAAAGCCATCCCTTCCAACAACGTATACGACACCGTATGCAAGGTGGTATCCACCAAATCGGTGCGATCTAGAAAAGTATGGATATGCACGCCGCTAGGCAATCCCCCCGTATTGAGTTCTTCCACAGCAGTATGTATACCCTCCAAAACTTCGGATGGATTTTCACCTTTCAACAAGAGCACAATTCCCTCTATACTCTCGGCATAATCGCGTTGTCTATCCGTATAGCCGAGAACACCCTTGCGCTCCAGCTGCCCATATTTGAGTGCACCAATATCTTCTAAGAAGATCGGTACACCGTCCACAGACTTTACCACAATCTTCCCGAGGTCATCCAGGTTTTTTACCAAACCAATTCCCCGGATCACGTAGCCCAGTTCGCCGCGCGGTAACACGCTCCCGCCCGCATTTATATTGTTGCTTTCAATGGTTTCTACCACCTCGGCTAAAGCCAAATTGTACTGCTCTAATTTCCAAGGGTCTACTTCCAACTGGAACTGCGTGGTTATCCCTCCAAAGTTGGTCACATCAGCCACACCAGAGACTTGCTTGATACGTGGGATAATCGTGAAATTCTGTAAATCAGTCAGCTCCCGTAGATCTTGTCTTCCATCGCTTTCAAGGATATACCGATAGATTTCCCCGGTCGGTGAAGTCAGCGGATCTAATCCAGGGAGCACATCATAAGGCAGCTCCACCTCATTCAGCCGTTCCTGAATCCGCATCCGTGCCCAATAATCTTCCACTCCATCCTCAAAAACAATCGTAATCATCGACAGGCCGAACGTACTCTTACTCCGCATCACATGCATTCCCGGAAGCCCATTCAACGCACGCTCTACCGGAATAGTGATCTGCTGCTCCACTTCTTCTGCTGCCAACCCCGGAACCTGCGTCACCACCTGCGAAGTAACGTCCGCAATATCAGGGTACGCTTCAATGGCAAGCTGCTTCCAGGAATAGTACCCGAAGAAGGCGATTAACACAAACAGCGCCACCATAACCCAACGCTTTTCGATACCGATATGTATTAATTTATTCATCGCAACAACATTAATGAGCCACCACTTGATACAATCACCTCACCAACCTTTAGTCCGGTCGAAACAATAGCCTTCCCATTCACCGTGCCGCGCGTTTCCACCCTTCTTTTTTCATACCTCCGGGCATCCAACTTCATAAATACGAACTGTCCCTTTTCTTCCTGAAACAGGGCTTCTGTCGGAACAAGAATGGTTGTTTCGGGCGCATCCTTAAACAAAACCGTTACATACATACCGGGGCGAAGATCCTGTTGGTGATTATCACATTCCACCAGCACTTCGACACTGCGCGTCTCTTCATTTACAATCTTATTGATATGCTTAATCTTCCCGCGCATGAGGCGATCAGGGAAGGCTGCCATTTTCACATTTACGGCATCCAATTCATTGATAAAAGGAACATCTTTCTCTTTTACCTGACCTACAATCCATACCTTGGATAACTCCGCCACCACAGCCAAGGGCTCGGCCTCTTCACGGAGATATTGACCGATAACAATATTGTTGGTTACCACTTCTCCCCGTATAGGTGCGGTCACGACCAATGCCTGTCCGAGTTTTACCTGCGCTAAATCAACATTAAATATCTGTAAGGCGGCACCCGCATTGGAGAGCGCGGTCTTCTGTGTTTCAAACGTTGTTTCAGCTTCTTCCAGTTCACGCGCTATGCCCACCCCATTACGTAGCAGATCCTTCTGCCGTTTGAGGTTTAATTCTCCTTGCCGAAATGCCTGCTTCGCATCGAAATACTCTTTCTGCGCCGTAAAAAATGCCGGCGAACTCATCTCAAAAATCGGCGCTCCCGGGTTCACCTTTTGCCCGAGGCGGACATAGGACTTCAATACCCTTCCTGCAAATGGAGGGGCTATCTCTGCATAATTATTGGGAATAGCGCGTACGATACCAGCCGTCGTTAGTTCCAATTGAAACAACTGATCACTGACCGTATCATGGACAAATTGATGTTGCAGTGTGGAGCTGGGGGATAATAACACGGTATCTCCCTGTAATGTGTAGTCGGTGTGATGACCATCATCCGCCGAAGAGCCTTCCCGGCAAGCGGAAAAAAGGACGATAAAAAAGACGAATAACACGCCTGCGATTAGCTTACCGTTTATTCCTTTCGTTTTCTTGCCGCGTAACCATGTGATTTGCATTTCTGTTTTCTTTACGTTGTTTGGATTGACCCTGCAAAAATGGGTAGGTTCACCCGCAAACGCTGTTAGAGAACAAACAGAAAAAAATTAGAAAATAATTAGAAAGGCCCAGCTGGATCACCTTCCGTGATGACACAAAAAAAAGCAGACCCGAAGGTCTGCTTTTCTGTTTTGTACTTATTTAGACACAAATCCCAAAGGGCTTAGCATAGCTAAATTCTGCGTCTCTACTATGTCCTAAAATCACCGCTTCACGACAAAGAAACCTTTATCGCGTTTCCATTGACCGTTTTCATCTTTGACATCGATGTAATAGAAATATGTACCATCGATAACATGATCTGCGGTAAAGACGCGCTCTCGGTTATCATAACGCTCGATCACCTTCAACACCTTACCTGATTTATCGAATATCGTTACTTTATTCTCTGGATAATCCTGAATACCTTCAATCAAGAAGAAATCATTGATACCGTCTCCATTTGGCGACAACGCTGGTTGTACCCGAATTGGAAGCTCCGCGTCGGCATTGTTCTTCACTCGGATGGTCACCGAAACAGGTGTTGCTGCTTCATAGTTTTCATTACCCGCTTGATTTGCTGTTACCACAACTGTTCCCAAGCGTAATACCTCAAGATCCGATCCGTTGATCCGTGCAACCATAGGTTCATCCACAGTGAGCTGTACTGGTAATCCACTACTTGCTTTTACATCCAACGATACCTTAGCAGCATCGCGATCTACGACCGCAGGCGCTGTCATCGTAATCTGTTGCTTCGCTTTACGTATCGTCAAGTTTGCCTTAAGCGATGTGCCTAAGTAGTTTCCAGTTTCAACAATAGTTGCCGTAACCTGATAGGTTCCCGCATTTACTTGATTGTTATTCTGGTATTGCACTGCGACCCCAGCAGGCAACGTACCTTGTAGTGCCAACGACTTCGCGGAACCGTCGTACGTGAAGCCAGCGTCTTTCAAGCTTAAACCTATAAGCGTTGCTTTGCTAATAGTTAAGTTTGCCGCCTGATAATCGATCGTATAGTTTATAGCTGCTAAATCCACGTTACGAATGTTATAGTCCCCTACATTCTCTCCTTTATCACGAGTTATCGAGCCCATAACAACAGTCCGTAGATCCCCATTTTTCAAGCCATCAACTTGATAAGTAAGCACAGGATCCAACGCTCCAAACACCTTTGTCTGCGCATCTGCAGTCACCCTCAACGTCGCCTTTCCAACCACCAAGTTTTGGCTGGATGATGGCGCTGCCAAATAGACTCCGTTACCCGATTGAGATGCTGTAATCATCGTTTGACCAGCAGATTTCACCTTCACTTTCCATTGTTGACCCTCTTGATAGACCTCGGCTACAGCTTTATCACTAGAAATATAGGAAACCGGTAATCCCGAACTCGCGGTTGCGCCCAACACCGCATCCGACACACCATAAACCACGGGAGGTAATGAAGCAAAAGATATCGTCTGTTCCCCCATCGTCGTTGCTTCAACTTTCGTTTCTACACTTTGGTTACCAACATGATCTTCCGCCAGTAGATAAAGCGTATAGCTTGTTCCATTTGGTAAGTCCGTATAAACAAAAGCTTCTGTCCCACGTTGAATTGTTTCAAGTAAAACCTTTGTTCCATTTTTAGGTTGTACAAAGAGTTTATACTGGGCAAAATCAGATTCTGAATTGGCATTCCAGCTCAACTGCACCCGACCATCTCCGCCTACCGCAACAAAGCCTGTCGGTTTGGCTGGAGGAGTTTCATCAAGAACAATCCCGTCATTATATAGTGCAGAAATATTATCCGCCTCATCTTTAAATCTTGCATATACAGTTTTCATCCCATCACCGGCAGGTAATGTCAAAGCTTTCGATGCAGCAAAGGATTCCCAAGACGACCATGTCGTTCCATCATTCGAAAACTGCATCATCCCCGAAGGCTCAGTTACAGTGAGAGTAAGCCGTACATCACGCGAACCCGTAAAAGATGCGCCACCATTGATTGCTAAAGTTCCGCTAGGTGCAATACCATCCACAATAATCATCTTGTTATCGCTCAGCGAACCCGCCGCTTGCGGTGCTGGGAGTGTGCGGATTGCATTCCTATTCTGGGCATCTGTTATTGATCCACCCTGTAGGGACATTGCTTCTGTAGATGTATAATCCAGATGGTTGGTGATATCACCATCTTGAATTTTATAGTTAAACGTTAGCGCATCAGTACCACTACCTGCTACGTAATTAGCTTGTACCGAACCGTTCTGCAACTGTAAAGCGATTGACGGGACGCCCGAGACAGTCACCGGTTTAGTGAACTGTACCAAAACGGGAATATCCTTTCCGATACCGTATGTGCCGTTACGTAAGGTAGAAGTTACCTGTGTAACACTCACTGGAGCATGAAGCTCTGCCCTCGCCGTTACTTCGCACCCATTGGCATCGGTAACGGTCACCGTGTAAACACCTGCTGAAAGACCTTTCGCCGTTGCGGCGCTACCCCCCGAAGGCGACCAACTATACGTATAATTCGGCGTTCCACCTTGAACTACCACAGAAGCACTTCCGTCTCTTGTTCCAGGCGCAGAAGGCGAAGTAATATTGCCTATTGAAGCCAGCAGTACGCTAGGTTCTGTGATATTAAAAGTATATGATTTCTGACATCCATTTGCATCCGTTACTGTCGCAGTATGTATACCCGCAGACAGATTAATTGCGGTTTCTGTGGTTGAGGAAGAGCTAGACCAGCTATACCGGTAGGGTTCCGATCCTCCGGAAGCCGAAACCGTCGCCGATCCGGTTGCCCCACCGTTACAGGCAATATTTGTCTGCGCAAGAGGATTAATAGACAACGCGGAGGCAGGCTGACCAATGACGACCGTGGCTCTTCTCATGCAACCGTGCGCATCTGTCACCTCCACTTCATACGCCCCTTTTGCCAGCCCAGAAACGGTGGCCTCTGTGCTGTTGTTATGCGTCCACCGATACGTATATGGCGCTGTACCTCCATTGGGAACTACCGTTGCCGTTCCAGTACTTGTTCCAAAACACAAAACATCCGTTTTATCAAATGTAGCTTCCAAAATATCCGGTTGCGTTATCGTAACTCTTTTCGTTTCGACACAGCTATTGGCATCCACGACCGTTACGGTGTATGTGCCTGCCGGAAGCCCAGTCGCTGTAGCATCAGTCCCACCCATAGGTGCCCAACTATATGTGTATGCACCCGTTCCGCCCGTTACGTGCACGCTTGCTGCGCCATTGGAGCCACCGTGGCAGGAAACATTGTCTTGCCTATCGATAGCGATCTCTATTGGATCCGGTTGTGTAATCGTTATGGTCTGTGTTACCTCACAAAGGTTTGCATCTGTGACCGTAACGGTATAAGTTCCTGCACGCAGTCCGGAAGCCATTGCCCCAGTACCTCCTGATGGCGCCCAACTATAGGTATAGGATCCTGTGCCGCCTCTCACATATACACTAGCTAAGCCATTTCCTCCGCCATAGCATGAGACATCTTGGTGCTCTGCAGGAATAGCTTGTAGCGCTGATGGTTCTGTGATCGTAAAATTCTTTGTTATTGAACAGCCGTTTGCCGCTGTAATCAGAACACTGTAACTACCAGCGCTTAGATTGTTTGCGACATCCGAATTACTAACACCACCTGTCCATACATACGTAAAAGGTCCTGCTGCCCCCGACGGTATTACACCGGCAGATCCCGTTGCTGACCCATTGCATAATATATTTGTTTGGTATGTGCTTGCTACCAAGGTATTCGTTGTTCCTATTGTAAAGTTCTTCGTAATCGAACAACCATTAGCGTCCTTAATCACACAGCTAACAGGCCCGGCTGCCAAACCCGTTAGTATCTGTGTTTTAGCACCTGTACTCCATTCATAGGTATATGGTGCCTTACCACCAGATGGAAAAACTGAAGCCTCTCCAGCAGTACTACAGGTTGCATTTGTCTGACTCGTCGATGCTTTCAACTCTGAAGGTTGCGTAATTTCAAAATCAAGTGTCTTAAAACACCCTTTGGCATCCGTCACCGTTACCGTATACGTACGGGCTGCTAAATTGGAAGCGGTAGCTTGAGTTCCCCCACTTGGTGACCATGCGTAAGTATACGGAGCCGTTCCTCCTGTCACGTTGACTGTTGCTTTACCATTGTTTTCTCCATAGCAGCTTACATTTTCCGTTCCCCCATTACTCAACACCAACGCTGAAGGCTGCGTAATTTCTACCTGTAGAGACTTTGTCACATTTTGAGCATCCTTGACCGTCACTGTATACAAACCTGCAGCAAGTCCCGAAGCAGTTGCTCCAGTCCCTCCCGAAGGAGACCAACTATAAGTATATGACCCTGCGCCACCACTTCCTTTAACGGTCGCAAATCCATTACTCCCACCATTGCAAGAAACGTTCTCCTTCGATTCCAAACCAAGCTCCAGGGGAGTACCTGGATTATCTGGCAGAACCATCCCAGAATCCTTTACCCACCTAAAGGCATCAAAGCCAACATACCGAAAGCCCCCATTTGCTGTTATCCGCAATTCATCGATAACAATATTGGAAAAGTTCATTCCATTTAGATTGGTCAAATCAATGAGCGTATATCCGTTTGTTGCCCCCAGACTCGTCATGAAGCCACTACTCTTTGTTGCAGAAAACTTGGTTACCCCCGACAATCTCCCTGTAATGGTTACTGATCCTTGAACGTCTAAGCTTAAATTCAATGCAGATAAGTACAACCAAAATCTATGGACTTTAAACAGATTTGATGTTGTTTTGATACTGAAAGAGGGTGGACTTTGCGTGTCGTTCGCGTTATCAATATATCGATTATCATTCGCTGTCCCACTCCAACCCGTCCCAGGATAATTTCCTTGAATATCGAAAACACTCACGTGAGAGATAATTTTAAACTCCACCCCGTTGTCGATAAATGTAGTACTCCCATTTGTCTCCGTCTCAAAAAGTTCGGTTGTTGCTTGTCCAAAGACAGTTGCAGAGAAAAATAGCGACAACAGCACAAACAAACAAGGAGTCAAGCGTTTCATATTCATCCATATTTTTTTTAATCCTTTCATAGCGTCAGACCTATAGTAAACCAATTCCACCCACGCGATACCGCAAACCGACCTCATGCGTATTATTTGAAATCCGCTGATTCATGGTTGGACTTTTCGGACTAAATTGGTAGCTGTAGCCGATGCCGAAATTGCCAAAATTAAATTGCAGTAATCCAGAGAGGTCACCTTGATTCTGTACGCCCATACCGACCCCAATCTTACGTGCCATAAAGACCAGCGCACTAACATCATAACGTGGGGTCAAATCATCCATGTGACTCACGATAAAGGATGGTCGGATATGGAATGCATCGTCCAAACGAAATAAAGCCCCTCCGGTGATGTAGTATACATTCCGAAACTCGTACTCGCGGTTGGCATCCCGCTTCAGCGAAAAACGCGGCATGGACACCCCCACATAATAACGGTCCTTTCGATAGTAGGAAGTACTGATGCTCAAAATACCATTTGTTTCCCGGATGTTATCCCGAAATGCAGGGTCATTCGGATCGAGGTGGTTGTAGTTCCCCTGGAAGTACAATAATCCTCCCCCCATCGAAAGGCTCAAATACTCATCCTCGGATAGACGCACCGCTTTGGCGGCAAAGACCGAAAATTCACTTTCTTTTACAATTCCGAGTTCGGAGTGTTTCACATCCCCTCCGACAGAAAGACCAATGGGCTTAATTACCGCATTTCCGGTTGCCCATATAGACTTCGGTGCGCCGTCCACACCCACCCATTGACTACGCCCCAACACGGAGAAACTCCCCCGATCATCCATTGTACTCAGCGAGCTATTAAATGAGTTACGCAGTTGTCCAAATTGATTGTAACTAATGCCGTGCTGCGCCCTACCTATAAAAGGTAGAGACAACAACATAGCTCCCATGATTATTTTTAATGTTTTCATTTTATATTTTAGCTTTCTCTATAAGATTGTCGCGTCGTTCCTCCTCGCCATGCCGAAGAAGTATGCGGTTACCGTTTCACAACAAAGTAACCCTTATCCCGTTTCCATTGCCCATTATCATCTTTGATATCGAGGTAATAGTAATATGTACCATCAATCACATGGTCGGCGGTAAACACATTCTCCCGATTGTCGTAGCGCTCGATTACTTTCAATACCTTTCCAGATTTATCGAAGATCGTCACCTTGTTTTCCGGATAATCCTGGATTCCCTCGATCATCAAGAACTCATTGATTCCATCTCCATTCGGAGACACCGCTTGGTGTACACGAATTGGAAGTGGTGCATCGGCACTGTTCTTCACGCGGACCGTTACCGACACTGGCGCTGCTGCCTCAAAGTTGGCATCCCCCGACTGCGTTGCTGTTACTACGACCGTCCCCAAGCGTAATACCTCTAGATTCAACCCATTAATTCGGGCGACCATAGGTTCGTCTATCGTTAGCTGTACCGGTAAACCGCTACTTGCTTTTACATCCATTGGTACCGTACCAGCATCACGGCCAAGTACCGCTGGCGCAGTAAATGTGATTTGTTGTTTCGCTTTCGTAATCGTTAGCTTCGCTTTCAGCGTTTGTCCGATGTAATTCACACCGCCATCTACCGTAGCAGTAACCTCATAGGTACCCGCATCCGTTTTCGCATTGCCAACATAGCTTACCGAAGTACCTTGCGGCAACGTGCCTTGCAGTAGCAATGACTTCGCGGAACCGTCGTATGTAAAGCTTGCATCGTTCAGACTTAAGCCCGTCAACGTCGCTTTCTCAACAGTCATCGTAGCCTTAAGCGTCTGCCCGATGTAATTCACACCGCCATCTATCGTAGCAGTAACCTCATAGGTTCCCGCATCCGTTTTCGCATTGCCAACATAGCTTACCGAAGTACCTTGCGGCAACGTCCCTTGCAGTAGCAATGACTTCGCCGAACCGTCGTATGTAAAGCCTGCATCTTTCAGACTTAAGCCCATCAACGTCGCTTTCGTAATCGTTAGCTTCGCTTTCAGCGTTTGTCCGATGTAATTCACACCGCCATCTACCGTAGCAGTAACCTCATAGGTTCCCGCATCCGTTTTCGCATTGCCAACATAGCTTACCGAAGTACCTTGCGGCAACGTCCCTTGCAGTAGCAATGACTTCGCGGAACCGTCGTATGTAAAGCTTGCATCGTTCAGACTTAAGCCCGTCAATGTCGCTTTCTCCACAGTCATCGTAGCCTTATACGTCTGCCCGATGTAATTCACACCACCATCTACCGTAGCAGTAACCTCATAGATTCCCGCATCCGTTTTCGCATTGCCAACATAGCTTACCGAAGTACCTTGCGGCAGCGTCTCTTGCAGTAGCAATGACTTCGCGGAACCATCGTATGTAAAGCTTGCATCGTTCAGACTTAAGCCCGTTAGGGTCGCTTTCGTAATCTCGAATACACCCGGCATATATTTCAAGGTATAGTTCGCATTCGTCGCTAGGTTAGCTCCTAGAATAGCATAACTGCCAACCTCTTCACCCGGCTCACGTGTTAATGTTCCCGAAACCACATGATCGGTGTCATTAAATTGTAACCCATCGACATCATATATCCAAGCCGGATCCATCGTTCCAAACACCTTAGTTTCATCCTTTGCGGTAACGGTTAATAGTGCAGGAGTAATCGAAAGATTATTTCCAGTATAATCAAGGGTATAATTTGCGGCGTTCAGGGTATTGCGTGTAATCGCATACACCCCAACGTCCTCTTGTCCGGCAGCTCGACCTAACACGCCCGTCAACACTGATTTATCTTCATTATTTACAAAACCGCTGACGGTGTAGGTAAATACAGGATCATTCGCGCCATATACCTTGTTACTTGCATTAGCGTCTACCACTAACACGGCAGGCGTAACAACAATAGCACCTGCTTTATGCGTGATGGTATAGTTATTTGACGTCACTCCAGACACTAGTATTGGGTATGTTCCGACAGACGAACCCGCTACTGCAACCGTTGTCAATACAGGAGTCGAAAGCAAATCAGCAGCAGCATCACCGTTAACAAAACCATCATAACGGGCGGTCAACACTGGCACCATCGCTCCATAAACTTTGGTTATATCATTGGCAATCACGTTCAACGGTGCTTTAGTCACATCAATTCCACGAACAACATCTGGCGCGGCCAGGTAAGCAGCATCTCCTGCTTGTCGAGCCGTAATCAAGGCATTTCCAGCCCCCTTAATCTTAAGTTTCCACTTATTTCCGTCTGCGACATCGATATACGGCTCGGCGATCAAATTATTCGAAGACGCATACACGACCGGCAGTCCAGAAGTCGACACCGCCGTCAAAACAAGATCCGCCATACCATACGACACGGTGTTCAATGGATCGAATGTGATGGTTTGCTCTCCTTGTGTTGTCGCCGTAGCGCTCGCATACGGTCCCTCATTGTCGACTACATCAACCGCACGCAAGAAGTATCTATACGTCATACCATTGGTTAATCCTGTATGGGTATAGCTGGTCTCACTTTCCGTTAAGGTGGCAACCAGTTGTTCGGGTTCACCCGCTTTCTTCGCCGTCAATCGGTAGCCCTTTAAATCGACTTCCATATTTTTATTCCACTGCAGCACCGCTTGTCCATTCCCTCCTTTCGCCTGAAAACCTGTCGGTTGAGCCGGTGGAGTTTGGTCGTATATTACACGCAGTGTATTCGACCGCACATTATCATTCCCTCCTATATTTTGTACAGAACCTGCAGGTAGGTATATCGTAAACTCGCCTTCACGAGCAGGCGAAAGTAAGAAAGTATAGGTAATATTGTCAGTCGTAGAAAGATTAGAAACCGTTGTATTTAAAACAGATAAATCACCCACTGACAGACCTACTACAGCTTCAGAAAATGTCGCAGTCACAATAAATGGTTTATTCGTTATACCAATACTTGTTGTAAGCGTAACTGTTGGTGGAATAGTTGAAACCCTGACGCCTGTCGTGGAGGCAACATTGTTTAAGGTTAACAACATACTATTACCGGCTGCATCGGTGATGGAGCCCCGTTCAATAACCACCTCTCTACCTAGCGTAATACCATCCAAATCGGTATCACCTTGTTTTACAACATACTGAAATGTAAGCGTTCTGTTGTTATTTCGTACATACGTAGCCTTTACCATAGCAGAACCGATGGTAATCGGAATATAATGTGGATGGTCAACCTGCCCTAAAACATGTACCGGTTCACTCATCGTTAGCTCGAAAGTCAGCACATCGTTTGTCTTATAGTAGCCATTGGCTGGCACACTTACAGCAGTCACTACAGGAGCTGTTTTATCGATGGTAAAAGAAACAATTGTTGTATTACCAGCCGCATCCGTTACAACCAACGTATAAGACCCTTCTGCCGAAACAATCGTTCCTGATGTAAAGTTCGCTCCATTCAAAGTAGCATTACCTTCATCATAGGTAATTGTTCTATTTGTATTATACAATTCCCCATTCGTAACACCTAAAACTACAGGAGGTTGCGTATCCACGACAATATTATCATGCAGGGTAGTACTTACGTTCCCTACCGCATCCCTTAATTGGGCCGAAACGGTTTTTGCACCATCTCCTTCTAGTAAGATCCACGATCTCGAAACACTGAATGTCTCCCATCCGCTCCAGCTTACACCATCATTTGAAAACCGAATCTGCGTATTGCTCTTATTGGAGGTCAGGCTCAAGGTGACTGCCCGATGATTTGTATACAACGCACCATTGTTAATTAAGATCGTACCCGTTGGTGCTACGCCATCGATCACCAAGTTCTTATTTGCGCCCAGCGAGCCCGATGCTCCAGGTGTCGGTAAGGTTAATAGGGCATCCTCTGTCAAACCATTTTTAATCCTACTGTCATTTAATTCCAGCGCTGATGTTGATTTATAATCTAAATCTGACGACACATCCCCCGCTTGTACGACATAGGTAAATGTCAGCGTGGATGTTCCACTACCTGAGAAGTAAACTGCCTTTTGATCGTTCACGCCCGTTTCCAGTAAAAGTGTAGGTGATCCTCCGCCTGTTGTTACGGTAACGGGTTGATCAAATGTAACGTCTATTGAAATCGCACTACCCGTGCCATATGCAACGTTAGCCATAGGAGAACTTACATTCGTAACTTTCGGGTTGGTAGCTGGTGTTACGATAATCGGAAACGACGTACTAGCATTTTTAGCTCCACCGCTACCTGTATTACCATTATCGTTCACATTGACGGTCATCTGTTGGGACACAATCCCTGTAACAGTCAATGTCAAACGCCCCATAGCGATAAATGTATTGATATCTACAATACTTCCCGTTAAGGTTATGGTATTCGTTTGTGTTTGCGAACTAACCGTTACCCCGGATCCCGTAGTTGCATTCAACGAGCCCGAAGGTATTGAAAAAGTCGCCGTTACAGGCGCTGCTCCAGCATCGATATCAGCAAACGAAATCCCCGTTATCGTGGTCGCAACATGTTGCTTAACCGTTATCGTTGACGGAACCGTAACTGTAGGTGCATCATTCACCGCCGTTACTGAAATAGAAACCGTTGCTATATTGCTGTCCGACGTACCGTCATTGGCCTTATAGGTAAAACTATCCGTTCCGTTGAAATTTGGTACCGGTGTATACGTAAACGAACCATTTGCACTTAATGTCAACGTTCCAGACGAAGGCCCCACAACCAAAACGGCCGTCAATGCATCGCCATCCGCGTCGGTATCGTTCACCAAAATCCCTGGTGCAGCGACCGTCAACTGCGAGTCTTCATTAACAGTATAAGCATCACTATTCGCTATCGGCGCGGTATTTATTTTGGTCACACTCACCTGCTTGGTAACGGTATTACTGGTTTCCGCTTCCCCTGTAAGGGTAAAAGATACAGTGCGCGTTGCTAAAGTTGGTGCACTACTCGAATTGCTATATGTCACTGACTGCAATGCGCGCTGCCATTGTTCCGGTATAGCTGTTGCGCCGTTAGAGGTAAGTTTCATTTCACCCGTACTAGCGTTAAAGCTTGCCGTTATATTCCCCATCGTCGCCGGATTGTTCGTGAAGGACAAGACATCTTGCGCCATTTGTAAATTACCTGTGATAGCTACTTTCGCGCTGGAAAGACCTTCTGGTTCTAAACGCACGATCGATAATGCCGGATCGATAGGCACGGCTGCGCCCGGTGTTTCTGCGTTTGTCATATAACTTGTTGTACCTGCACTTGCGGTCAAGGTTAGGTTTTGTGGACCGAGACGAATCGCATCCGTATATACCGTTTTGGCGCCACTTAGCCGTACGCGGAACCAGCGCGGTGAACTGTAACTCGCATTCGTCACCATCGTCGAAGTGGTTGCCTGACCTATATCCACGAAATCTACACCATTCGCACTTTCCTGCCATTGGTAATAACAGGCATCCGATGTTATGGATAAGATGATACCATTCTTCACGATAGCCGACTTGGTCGGTGCATCAACATTCCAAGCAACCGCCAGTTGTTCCAACTGAGCCAAATTGCTATAGATATCGTTAAAAACAGTAAGCGGATGGTTAAACACCTGCTGACGCAAGGTCTGCCGTGAGCCCATCACCGCTAACCCCACATTCATACGTGCCTGATACGCGTCCTCATCGGGAGAACTTATCATCTTTGATTGCTTAAAACCAGGGGGCAGATTTGGATTCAAGGAGGCCGAAGAAGACACAGCGGGCATACTAAGGTTCCAGGCATCTTTATTTAGTAACAAAGCTGCTTGGAGTTTTTTTGCTCCACTTACCATTTTATACGCAAACAACTGATCCCCGCCGATACCGAAATTAAAACTCCCCAGCGTCTCGGTTACCGCTCCATGCGTCGCCGTTTTGTCTCCGACCTTGACCACCACCAAGGTACCACCTTCTAATGGCGTTGTGGATTTCCATTCCAAAATCCCATCAGTGGGCGATTGCGCAACGGTCTGGAAAATGGTCTGCCCTACATCCGTCAAACCAAAGTCCGTAAAGAAAATAGATGTATTCGCAGGTAGGTATTCCAACAGGATAAAAGAAAATTGATCTTGCTGCCCTTGCGGATTGCCCGCATCGGCGATTTGGTACCCCGTAAAAGCGAGTACACCGTAATCATCCGTGCATTGGGCATAACTAGTGCCCGTCTTTACAAGCAGCAGCATAAGAAGCAAGCCACTGCAAAAAAGACGATATATTGTATTGCTCTGGATCATGATCGGAAATTAAAACTGGGAAGGAAAAATGCCGTAAAGGCATATAATAAAACTAACCGCGAGAGAAGGTTGCATATTCTCATGTGGCAAAGTTGCGCCCGCAAGAGCCGTTACCCCCTTTGTGAACGCGCCTGTTTTATTTGTTGATGCGGTCTTACCATACTGTTTTAACCCCGGTACAATGGCCGCATGGCGCCCCAAAGGGCTACCGGAATCTCCCGAAGCACTCGCATTTCCATATTTTATTCTCTTGCCCCCTGCTGACTCGGGTGTCAAATGTGTATGCGTCGGCAATTGTGTTGACAGTATGGTGGTCGTTTCTGCTCCAGCCCTTTGTCCCAACGTATAATTAGGTTGTCCCGGACTTTGCCCCAGTCCAATAGGCAGACGCCCACGAAGATCAGGTAACATAAAAGTCGTTTGACCATTTCCGCCAAAGGTGGTCCCCAGCAACGTATACAAAGTCTCATTTTCACTGATGCTCATCTCTTTTCCATCACAAAAAGCCCAACCCATCGGAGCATAATCGCCGGCAAACATCTTTATCTCACCAACATAAGCCTCAACAGGAGAGCCTCCATCTCCTCTTACAGGAAATATACCTTCGGTAGCAATACAGAAGTTCATCGCCAAATAAGGTTGCATATTATTATGAGGCTGTGTACCTCCGGCTGGAGCAAGTACAATATGCTCTGTTGCTCCAGATTTTGGAACACTGGTATACAACTCTTTACCCGTTGCTTCTGCTACATAGCTCTGTGCGGGGCTCGCCGTATTGGCAGCCGTCGCCACATTTGCTTTTCCTTCAAAGGTATGTTGATGCGCAGGTATTTCATTAAGCCCTAAAGTCACATTCGATAGACCTACTTTATCCCCCACATTCCGAGGACTTAAGCCCGGACCCTGACCCCTACCTATTGGCGCATTCCCATTCATACTAGGAAGTCCTACGGTAGTCGTTCCATCGCCTCCAAATCGTGTTCCAATAACAGCAGACAATGTTGAATACGCTTGTACAGGTAATATCGCACCATTACAAAACGCCCAACCTATAGGTGCATAATTGCACCCAAATATTCTTATTTCTCCAACAAAAGGTTCCATAACTTATGATCTTGGGGGATATATACCGGTAAGTGCAATACAAAAATTAAGTGTTAAAAAAGGCTGCATATTATTGTGAGCCTGATTCCCACCTTGCAAAGAGGCGTTCACATCAAGCGGGTATTCCTGCATCACTTCGTCCTTGGTCGATGAAAAACGATTGTTATACTGTGGGTTCGTTGCGGGATAATTATTGATCGGGGAGCTTTGATTTGCAACGTCCCCAACTTGCTCCTGTATAGTCAGCTGTCCACCATGGTTGTGCATAGGCATTTCCTGCATCGTCAAGGTATGCGCAACCTCCCCCCCAGGCTGCCCTTGGGGATAAGATCCTCCGGGAACCCAGCCTATCGGCACCCGTCCGCGGAGATCCGGTAAGCCAAAAGTGGTTCGGCCGTCCCCGCCATACATAGTACCTAATAGCGAAAACAAAGCCGTATTTGTTGAAATATTTAATATTTGTCCATTACACGGAGCCCAACCTTTCGGCGCAAAGGCATACGGAAAAAGACAAATCTCTCCCATATAAGGTTCCGTTCCGCCAAAGGTACCGTCGGCACCTAGGCTTCCCATCGCTCTTCCTGACAGCAGTAAACTACCCAGCAGTAAACCACTGTTCTTTAAAAAATCTCTACGATTATTATTATCCATAGTCTGTTAATTCGGTGTTGTAGTAAACCGCCATTAACAGCACATTCGCTGACATATGGGTATGTCAGTTTCCAGTGTTTTTGGTTAATCTTAACAACGGTTAATCAAAATAACGCAAAGAGAGGGGACAATACCAAGAGAAAAAAGGGGACAAAAAGGGGACACTTTTATAACAGGTTGATTTACAGCTCGTATAATTCAAATAAATGTTGTAAAAGGAAATAATAAAAACCAGCTATTTAGACATCAACTGAATCACTTTAACATGCGATTGGAAAGCCTTCCAGAAGGTAGAAAACTCCACGTAAGGGATATTATGTTCGCGGCATGTTTGCTGGACAATACGATTTAAAGCAGGATAATGCACATGGCTTATTTTAGGGAACAAGTGATGCTCTACTTGAAAGTTCAGCCCCCCCAATATCCAGGTCAGCACTTTACTTTTCGTGGCAAAGTTAGCCGTCGACTGGATCTGGTGCACCATCCATTCTTCTTCTACTTTGGCTCCTTCGATCGTTTTAAATTCGGTTTCCGTCACCACATGCGCCAACTGGAAAACAGTCGCCAGGCTAATCCCACAAACCACCCCTGCAATAAGCAAACCGATCAATGTAGGTAACCAACCAACAAACAGCACGGGAATAACAATAAACAAAACAAAATGTAAAATTTTACTCGTCCAAAAGATCACTTTCTCCCGCAGCGGGAAATGAAAAGTATCCGAGCTCCCCCCCATCTTTTGGCGGAAGTATTTCTCATAATCCTGGTAAAAAATCCAGGCCAGATACGACACCCCATACAACAAAATAAAATAAATGGGTTGATAACGGTGGTGCTTTTTGAGTAGCTGATCGTGATGTATACGCATAAACTTCACCTCGATATCATGATCTTCGCCATCAATATTGGTATAAGTATGATGCGCAATATTATGCTTTAGTTTCCAGAAATAAATATTTCCGCCCAGCAGATTTAAGGTGTACGAAAGGACGGTATTCATGTTTTTGTTGCTCGAAAAGGAATTATGCCCCGCATCATGCATAATATTAAAACCGATTGCGGCGAGGTTAACACCAAACAACATGCATAGAACGATATGGATTGCCCAATGCAATGGCAAGAACACCAACGCTATATAGAGTGCAATAAAGGTGCTCAATAGCACCGTCGCCTTGATAAAAATCCGTCTATTTCCCGTTTTCTTTTGAAAAGTATGACTGAAATAATCGTTAATCCGAAGCTTTAGCGATTTGGAAAACAACGCATTAGCATTGTCAAATTTAATAGATTTACTCATTTTACTTGTTCAGAGAAGGGAATAGCGTTGCTTAGCTTTTCGTACAATTAACTGTTAATAATTTTGTCGAAGATACGGTTTAAAATCAGTAAACTCCGAAAAATAAACGTTAAGCAATTGTTAAAGAGAAGCTTAAAAATTCGAATTGACCTCGTTTTTTAGGGTATTATTTCGTACCATTGTATAACAATGAAATGGTTATCAACGATATTACTGGTCTATGTATTGGCGCTTACGCTGATGCCGTGCACCGATAATGACCTGGTTCCTCCATCTCAGATGGCGGCAACTTCGTTGGTACAACATAACCACCAAGCAGAAAAAACAGGTTCGCATGATCATAAACAAGATAGCTGCTCTCCATTTTGCAGCTGCTCCTGCTGTGGCATTACCTTAAGCACCATATATTTCCAAACCATTCATGTCGAAAAACCTTTCACGACCTTCCTACCGATGGAGATCACCCGTGAAAAGTTCCCTTTAATTTCCAATATTTTAGAAAACATCTGGCAGCCTCCCCGGGTTTAACAGAAGAGATTGTATTTTCTAAGGATGTAAACAAAGGTTCTGTATAAAACAGATTCTTTTTATTGGATATTAACATTTTCAATGTGTTAGATAAAATCATAAATTTTAGCATAAAGAATAAGGTTATTATTGGTATAATGACCCTATTGCTTATCGTCTGGGGGCTTTGGAGTGCAACCAAGCTACCGATAGACGCCGTACCTGATATTACGAACAATCAGGTGCAGATATTCACCTCCTGCCCTACTTTGGCCGGACAAGAGGTGGAGCAACTCGTGACCTTTCCGATTGAACAAAGTATCGCAAACATTCCGGATATCGAGGAGATACGCAGTATTTCCCGCTTCGGTCTTTCTGTTATTACCGTTGTTTTTAAAGAAAGTGTCGATATTTATTTTGCCCGCCAGCTTATTAATGAGCGGTTACAAGAGGCCAACGAGGACATTCCGAAAGGTATCGGAACACCAGAAATGGCACCGGTAAGTACCGGTTTGGGTGAGGTATATCAATATATTATTCACCCCAAGAAAGGGAGCGAACACAAATATAATGCGAAAGACCTGCGCGAGATGCAGGACTGGATCGTAGCGCGACAGCTCTACGGTACGCCCGGCATTGCCGAAGTAAATAGCTTTGGCGGCGAATTGAAGCAGTATGAGGTCGCGGTAAATCCGACGCGCCTGCTGGCCATGGGTGTCAGTATTCCCGAGATCTTTACGGCCTTAGAGCAGAATAACCAAAATACGGGAGGCGCCTATATCGACAAAAAACCAAATGCCTACTTTATACGAGGTATCGGCCTGGTTACCTCCTTGGAGGATGTCGGCAATATCCCCGTAAAGACCAGCGGAACGGTTCCCATCTTCATTAAGGATGTTGCCGAAGTACGCTTTGGTAGTGCGGTTCGCTATGGTGCATTGACCTATAACGGTGAAGTGGATGCCGTGGGTGGTGTGGTGATGATGCTGAAAGGTGAAAACAGTAATGAGGTTGTCCAGCGCGTTAAAGAAAAGCTGCCAACCATTCAGAACTCCCTCCCTAAGGATGTGGTCATCGAAGCATACCTCGACCGAACTGATCTGGTGGATCGCGCGATCAATACGGTCCAACGAAACCTCATTGAAGGGGCGTTGATTGTGGTTTTTGTGTTGGTGATCTTCTTGGGTAATCTTCGTGCAGGCTTAATTGTGGCTTCTGCCATTCCCCTCTCCCTGCTATTCGCCTTAGGCTTAATGAATGTCTTTGGTGTGAGTGCCAATCTGATGAGCTTAGGTGCGATCGACTTCGGCTTGATTGTGGATGGGGCAGTCATTGTCGTCGAAGCAACTTTACATCACCTGGGCTTGCGCAAAACAACACATAGGCTATCCCAAGCGGAGATGGATCAAGAGGTTTTTGACTCGGCTTCCAAAATACGGACACAGGCTGCCTTTGGGGAGATCATTATCCTGATTGTTTATATTCCGATCTTAACCCTGGTGGGTGTCGAAGGAAAAATGTTCACCCCAATGGCCAAAACCGTCGGTTTTGCCATTTTAGGCGCGTTAATTCTGTCATTAACCTATATTCCAATGATGTGCGCCTTGTTCCTACCACGCACCGGTCATACCAAGAAAACATTTAGCGATAAGATGATGGATCGCCTTCATGCGGCCTACGCACCGTTATTGGATAAAGCGATCCGGTTTAAATATATGGTGGTGGCCACCACGGTTGCTGTCTTTGCCATTGCTTTGCTCTTCTTTTCGCGCATGGGTGGCGAATTCATCCCGCAGCTGCAAGAGGGGGACTATGCCTTTCACTGTATTCTGCCACAAGGGAGCTCGCTCAGTCAAAGTATTGAGACCTCCATGCAGGCATCCCGCATTATCAAATCATTCGATGAAGTTAAGATGGTGGTCGGAAAGACCGGATCGGCCGAAGTGCCAACCGATCCCATGCCGCCAGAAGCAACGGACATGATGGTGATCCTGAAACCCGAAAAAGAATGGAAATCGGGACGTAGCTATGCGGAGCTTGGGGATGCCATTATGGAGAAGCTGGAAGTTATTCCGGGCGTATTCTTTGAAAAGAACCAGCCGATACAGATGCGTTTTAATGAACTGATGACGGGTATTCGTCAAGATGTCGCGGTTAAGATTTTTGGCGAAAATATGGATACCCTGGCCATGTATGCGCAGCAGGTAGCTACGGTGGTTCAATCGACGCCGGGCGCTACCCAACCGCAGGTCGAGCAGGTTGCGGGACTTCCCCAGATTAATATTACTTACGACCGAACGCGTATGGCAAACTATGGATTAACGGTACAGGATGTTAATGATATGGTGAGTACAGCCTTTGCCGGTCGCAGCACCGGTGTCGTCTACGAAAACGAACGCCGCTTTGATCTCGTGGTACGTCTGGATAGCACGTTCCGCAGCAGCATAGACGATGTGAGCCACCTGATGATTCCGGTTGCCAATGGGCAACAAGTGCCTTTATCGCAGGTTGCCGACATCGATATGAAGCTCGGTCCGGCACAGATAAGCCGAGAGGCGGGCAAAAGGCGTATTGTCGTGGGCTTCAATGTCGCTGACCGCGATGTACAGAGTGTCGTCAACGATATTCAACAACAACTATCGGCCAAGGTTCCCTTACCAACGGGATACTACTATACCTATGGGGGGCAATTTGAAAACCTACAGCAAGCCAGTCAACGGTTACTGATTGCGGTTCCCGTGTCCTTGCTTCTTATTTTCCTGCTTTTGTATTTCACCTTTCACTCCATCAAGCAGGCTATCCTGATCTTTACCGCCATACCGATGAGTGCCATCGGTGGAATATTTGCATTGATGTTGCGCGATATGCCTTTTAGTATCAGTGCAGGCATTGGTTTTATTGCCCTCTTTGGGGTCGCCGTACTGAATGGAATTGTACTGATAGGTAAATTCAACCAGTTGGAAAAAGAAGGAGTCACCAACATATTAGAACGTATAAAACAGGGCACACAAATCCGACTTCGTCCGGTCCTGATGACTGCCACCGTCGCTTCCTTAGGCTTTCTACCTATGGCATTAAGCACCAGCGCAGGGGCTGAAGTACAGAAACCACTAGCCACCGTGGTTATTGGCGGCTTAGTTACAGCGACCTTCCTAACGCTCTTTGTGTTGCCGCTCTTATACTTATTTTTTTACACAAAATTTAAACCCATGGGCAAGAAAGTAATACCGAGCACGCTGCTGGTCTTGTTCTTTTTTAGCGGACTTCTATCCACGCAGGCACAGGAACGCATGACACTGCAGCGTGCCCTCGAGACTGCCATACAAAATAACCCGCAGCTACGGGTAAATAACCTGGAGATTCAAGCCGCAGAAGCCTTACGGAAGACCAGCGGGGAGCTTCCTAAAATGGATGTGAATATTCAAGTGGGGAATAATGAAGGATTTGAGTTTAACGATGGGATTACTATTGCACAGAATATCCCCTTCCCGACCATTTTTAAAGCGAAGCGGGGCTTGAATGAGGCCCAAGTAAAAGCACGGGAATGGGCAAAAGCTGTCTCCGTCAATGAACTTCAAAAGGAGGTACGCTCCTATTTCTATCAGTTGGAATACCTACAACATAATGCACGCGAACTGTACACCTTGGATAGCATCTACACCGACTTTACACGGATCGCGCAACTGCGCTATAAAGCGGGTGATACCAAAAAGGTCGATATCAGCACGGCGGAAGCAAAGCGCGGTGAAATAAACCTCCTGCTGCAGCAAAATAAGATGCTGCACGACAATGCATACAACAGCTTAAAGATGTTGATACGCAGTCCGACAGATTTTCAGGTTGTGAGCTCGGGTGCTTATGAACCCATGTTGCTGACCACCGTCGTAGATACCACCGTGCTGGAGCAGCATCCACAGGTTCAAGCTTGGTATCAGGAAGCAAAAATAGCAGAAGAAACCAAGAAGGTGGAACGTGCAAGTGGCTTGCCGGACTTTACGCTGGGCTATAATAATATCTCTTTGATTGGCCCACATGAACGTAATGGCGTCGAGAAATACTACGGCCGGGGACAACGCTTCAACTACGTGGATGTGGGAATCGCCATTCCGCTTACGTTTGGTGCCACCAAGGCACGTGTACGGGCGCTCGATTACCAGCAACAAGCCGCTGTGCAATCGGCACAATGGCAGCAGCAACAGCTACGCACAGAACTCCAAAATGCGATGAACCAATACACGCAGAATGTAGCGCAATACCGCTATTTCAAGGAACAAGCCTTACCCAATGCACGGGATATCATCGGCGCTGCCCAATTGGGATACCAAGCAGGAGATATCTCCTACGTGGAATACCTTTTCGCCTTGCAAACAGCAACCGATATACACTTAAACTACCTGCGCAGTATTCAGGAGGTCAATGCATCTGTAGTCCTCATTTATTCACTGATTAATCAATAAAGAACGATGTTATTTTCTATATATAAAATTAGATTGGGTCTTGCGGTAGTGCTGGTCACCTATAGCCTGACCGCGTGTAACCGCAGCACAAAAGAAGCGCCTGCAGATACCAAAACTGAAGTGGAAGCCGATGACCATGACCATGAAGGAGCTGAAGCGACCACCGTGGCGACACTGACAACCGAGCAGATTAAAGCAGCAGGTATTGCGCTCGGTGAGATCAGCCAAAAGAATCTGACCGCAGCAATTCGGGCGAATGGTGTCTTGCGGATACCGAACAATAACCGCGCGAATGCGACCTCACTCTACGGCGGTGTAATTAAGACGCTTCCGATTGAAACCGGAACGTATGTCCGCAAAGGACAGGTCATCGCGACGATCGTCAATCCGCAGTTTATTCAGTTACAAGAAGATTTCCTGACCACGAACAGTGAAATTGTCCTGGCAGAACAAGAACTGAGGCGGCAACAGGAGCTAAATGAAGGCAGTGCCGGTACCAAGCGGAATTTACAGACCGCCACCGCACAGCTCGCTACATTACGCACCAAGCAGGCGTCACTCCGCCAGCAGATACAACTGATGGGATTGAATCCGGCGGCGGTAAGCACCACTTCCCTCCGTTCAAGCTTGGTGGTGACCAGTCCGATCAGTGGTATAGTAAATAATATTTTTGCAAAAATTGGTAGCTATGTTGATGTTTCTTCCCCTATTGTTGAAATTGTAGACAACGATATGATCCACCTGGATCTGCATGTCTTCGAGCGCGATTTGCCGAAGATCAAAATCGGACAAACGATCAACTTTACGATTACGAATAATCCGACGCAGACCTACACCGCGAAAGTATCTCGCATTGGTGCTTCTTTTGAGAATGAAAGCAAGACCATTGCCGTACATAGTGTCGTAGTGGGTACGAAAAGTGGATTGATCGATGGGATGAATACGATGGGAACGATTAGTCTCAACGATGTGAAAGGAAGTGCCCTGCCAAACGAAGCTGTTGTGGAGGCTGGCGGGAAGTACTATATTTTTGTGCAGACGAACAAAGAACCGGAAAACGAACATGAAGGTCACGACCATGGAACCGAGGAGAAGGAAGCGCACAACCATGCCGCCGAAGCTAAAGGCAATACGGTGAACTTTGAGAAGATTGAGGTCTTGAAAGGGGTTTCCGATCTGGGCTTTACGGCGATCACACCGGTATCCGATCTGCCGCCAAATACCAAAGTTGTGGTCAAAGGTGCATTCTTTATCCACGCGAAAATGGCCGGTACAGTTGGACATAGCCATTAGTTTGGTTGATGGTTGGTAGAGCGTAGTTGGTAGATTGTAGTTGGTAGATTGTAGAAAAGGACACGAGCCGAAGGCTCGCGCTAGCAAGATTGTGACTTCGCTAGTTCGAGCCTGCCTACCGCAGGCAGGCTTTTAGCTCGGACTTATCTTACCTTTTCCCATTCAAACTAACGCTACTCATTCAAGCGGAGGCGTCTAAAAAGCCTTTAGACACCTCCGCTTATACCTCACTCAATCTTACAACGCAGCTCGTACGACGTCTGCTAAAGGAGTTGTTGGTCGGCCGATCAGTTTAGATAGTGTTTTACCATCATCAAATAAATCACCTTTCGCAGCACCACTATCCCATCCGGCGATTGCTTCTGCCAATGGAGCGGGTACATCGAAAGAGATCAGCAGATTCGCATATTCTTGCTCCGGTAAATTCATATACGGAATATCCTTACCTGTCTGTTTAGACACCTCAGCCGCTAGATCCGTCAATGTATACGCCGTATCGCCTGCAAGCTCATATGTTTTGCCTTGGTGTCCCGCACTTGTCAAAACGGCTACCGCCGCAGCCGCGTAATCGGCACGCGCAGCCGAAGCAATCTGACCATGGCCAGCACTTCCCACAAAGGCACCTCCAGCAATTGCATTGGCAATAGAACCGGTATAATTCTCGGTATACCAACCATTACGTAAAATCGTATACGGTACCCCGGAAGCTTTTAGTAACGCTTCGGTCTCCACATGCTCCGCAGCGAGGCTTAGACCGGATTGATCTGCATGCAATAAACTTGTATATACAATCCATGTAACACCAGCAGACTGCGCCGCCCGAATCACATTTCCGTGCTGCTGTGTCCGTGCACCAACCTCACTACCCGAAATCAACAACAAAGTATCAATCCCTCGTAAAGCATCCGTCAAAAGATCTGCTTGATCATAATTAAAGGTACGTGCTTCAATTCCAAGATCCGTTGCATTCTCAGGGCTTCGAACCAAAGCCACTAAATCTGTTGCGACCACTTTACCTTTTAATCCTTCGACAACCAAACGTCCTAATTGACCGGTTGCTCCTGTTATTCCTATTTTCATCTATTTAAAATTTTAATTTATTTTTTTATGATTTTACTTTCAACCCGAAACGTTAAACAGTTTCTATTATTTTCCTACAAACTAACAACGCCCCAACTATTAGACACAAGATTTAGCTACGCTGAGCCCTTCGGGGTTTGTGGCTCTACTATCGACCCAACTACAAACAACGAACTAACAACTATTAGACACAAGATCTTGTGTCTCTACAACTACAAACCACGAACTACCCAACAACGAACTAACAACTACAAACTATACTCCCCTCTTAATATGTAATAACTTTTGTTACATTAATAAACAAAAAAATTACCTAAACTGTTTTGAAAAATCTGCTAAAGACTTGTTTTTTAAACTTTCCATCACCAATGCATCCATCTCCGTGGATAGTAGATCCAATTTGTTATTCATTTCCTTACCGACCGGACATTTGGGATTGGGATTTTGATTTTTCTTTCCCAGGATTGCGGCATTTTTGACCAATGCATAAATATCAGACAACATCACTACCGTACTAGGCTTCGCCAATTGCGAGCCCCCATCCTTTCCCTTTCTACTGATAACCAAACCTTGCTCTTGCAACATGCCCAGCTCTTTACGAACAATTACAGCATTGATATTAATACTGTTTGCAATCCACTCCGAACTCAACCATTCCTCCGGATTACAATCCAATAAGCTTAAAATATGTATAACTGTGGCAAATCTTGTATTATTCATTTCGATACAAATGTACAATCTATTTTAATATGTAACAATTATTATTACATATAGTTTTATTATATGAGTTTTCTTTGACAATAAGTATGCCTTCCACTTAAATCTGACTCAAGTAATCGTTCAAACTCCGTTCTGTTTCCATATCCATTTTCCGTCGTAACCGATAGCGATGTATTTCTACCCCCCGAACCGAAATACTTTGGAGCTGTGCTATTTGTTTCGAGGAGAAATTAAGCCGCAGATAGGCACATACTTTAAGATCATTTCTTGACAATTTAGGATGTTTTGTTTTCAGGCGGTGCAAGAAGCCATCGTTCAGTTCGTCAAAATGTGAAGCAAACTGATCCCAGTGCGCGGTGTTTTTTTCAACATCCTTCAAGAGTGTGGTAATCTTTCGAAAATCTTCACCTTCATCCCCTTTGTCCAGTTTCGCCAACTCAACTCTTAGTTTACTCAACGCGCCCGAATTTTCCATCAGCTGCATACTGGTACTCGCCAGTTCCTTGGTCTTCGACAGCACCTCGTGCTCCAATTTTTCATTTTGGAGCTTAACGATTTCTTTTTCATTCTTCTCTATTTCCAATTGGTGGATATAGCGTAGTTGCGCCAATTGTGCATCAAACTTCTGCTGCTGCTGAAGCCATACTTTCTTCTGCCAGATCACCAAGCCATATAGTCCAACCACAACCCCCAACGCATACAAAGCAAAAGCCCATACTGTCTTGTACCAAGGCGGTAGAATAACAAAAGAGTACGCTACAATTTCGGATTCTTCATTCAAGTTATTACGCACCTTCACCCTAAAGGTATAGGTACCGTTGGGAAGATTCGTATATTGTTTTTCTGTACTGGATATCCAAGCCGACCACTCTTTATCATACCCGTCCAATCGGTAACTATAGGTTACGTTTTCATGGATACCGTAGCTTGGCGCGGCATATTCAAAGATGTAAGCATTATAAGAGGCCGCAAGTTTCGGAATCTTTTCGGCATGTTGGTACTGACCCTTTTCTCCACCGTCTTGAAAATAACCGTTAAAGATGATGCTATCGCGATCACCAATAGCGACAACGGAAGAAAGGAGCACTTTGGGTTTAAACTTCTCTTGGGAATATTTTTCGTAATTGATATGGATGATTCCTTTTTCGGAACCGATGTAAACATTGTTTCGGTCATAGGGGTAGATATTTTCAAAACCAGACGTATATAAACCCTCTATCTCCGGAAAGTAAGTGATTTTATAGTTTCCATTGCCCGCATCCCGATGTGCAATACCAATTTTTTTTCCACTACAGAACCAAATATTCCCGTCCTCATCCGCGGTGAGGTATTTTATCGGCATCCCCGTAAAGACGGCAAATTTAGCATCGGGAACAAATCGATTAGTCGCCTCATCAAACTTGTAGATACCATGTCCCGTGGCAAAAAGCACCGTACCATTTACGCGGAATACATAATTTTGAAAATCCGATGGTAAGCCTTCCTTTTCCGTATACAGGGTTGCCACATAGCTATCTAAGCTCCTGGAAACATTAATTTTATAAATACCCCGATATGGATGGGAAGCCCAAATATTACCGGCGGTATCGCGTTCTAGAAAACGATACGAATCCGACACACCCCGTAACGTTGATTTCCACACAAATCCATGCGGTGTTAAGGAAATTAAATCAAGGCCGGTATACGTACCTACCAGCGCCTCCTGTTGTTCTCCTGTTGTTAAAGTCGGTAATACCGTCCAGGAGCCTGTTTTTAAAGCAATCGGTCGCACCTGATCGTGATCAACTTTATACAACCCGCGATTGTGCCCTAACAGCAAGGAGCCCTCCCAGGTATCTAATCGCCATGCCTCGCCGCCATCGCTCCCTTTTATCAAGGAGAACGTGCCGGGAGACAAACTATGATCCGGGATACCGGCCGTCAATGGGGCTTGGTATACGCCATTGGTGGACGACATGTATAGACGCCCTTGATAGACCCGCGTGGAATAACCCGTTACATCGTTTTCCATATTGGGACGAAAATAACGAACAGCACTTCCGTAACTAATAACAGCAATGGCATTATCCACGGCAGCCCATATATTTTTCTGTTGGTCTACGAAAACGGCCGAAACATTTTTATTCTGCAATCCTTCAACTACCCCGATACGCTGCTTAAACCGACCGTTCATATCGCGTACGATGCAACCTTCCGTAGCCGTTGCGACAACATACGCCTGCTCGTCGATTTTTGCCGCTGACGGGGTATAAAAATTCTGCCAGGTAGAAGTCTCCGTTCTATAAATCTTATCGCCCTGTAATATATAGCTCTTGTTATTCAAGGTTGTCAGCATGATCTTATCCTTGGCTATCGCAAACATATCGGACAATTTAATGCCCTGGAAAGGGTTTACCACCCCGACGCTGCGCCACGTGGCGTCTGTAAATTCCAAAAGCCCATCTTCGCGGTCTTGCGCAAACAACCGTCCATCAGCCATTCCCATAAAATCCCACTCCACACGTGCCTTATGCACTTTGATCTTCCCGTTTTTAAACTCAAACACCGCATTGCTTGCACGAAAGAAAACGGAAGGTCCCTGCACCACCGTATTCCATATATCCGCAAAATTATGATACGCCTGCGGTACCTTTTCCTGGAGCGACGTATACTGTAAGCCTTCTCCCTGCGCCGCCTCAAAGTAACCAAACTCCCCTTGTCCCCCCACATATATCCGATCGTTATCATCAATAAAAATAGACCGCAAAATAGTCTGGTTGGGTAGTGTATACCGCTTCCAATACTTCCCATCAAATGTGATGAGCCCTTCATTATTTGCAAAGTACATGATCCCTCGGCTATCCTGCTTGATATCCCATGTCCGGCTTCCCCCTTGAAAAACAACCTTATTGTAGTTGTTTACTAACGGAAAACCAAGCGGATTTTGCGCCATAACAAGAGAAGGGCACAGCAGCATCAAAACAAGAAAAAAGCGAATTTCAAATAGCATACTAGGTTGATTCGGATAATGTGATGTAGCAATGAAGTATCACAAATATAATAAAATCAACGAATTTGCCGGGCATGATGTAGAAATGATGTAGTCCTATTCTTTGAAGTACGCCCTGCTTCACCCTACTTTTGATTAGCTAATTTATAAACAAGATTTCCTAAATGTTAAATTGATCGTGCATGAAAAACAAATTTCTACTATTTGCTTTAGTTATGTTCGTGTCCGTATGTTATGCCCAAGCGCAGAACCGGACAGTAACGGGCAAAATCACTGATGAACAAGGTCGCGCTGTTGTCGCGTCGATTACCTTGAAAGGTTTTCCTTCTGTAGGAACAACCAGCAATGAGGCCGGAACCTACAGCCTCACCTACACACAAACGGCAGACTCTTTAGTTATCTCGTCCATCGGCTACCGCAAGAAGACCGTGCCCCTAACCGGTGCGACAGTTAATATCGAAATGCAAACCGATGGTAATTACCAACTCGATGAGGTGGTCATTGTGGGATACGGTACACAACGGAAAGGCGACCTAACCGCCCCCGTAACAACCGTCAACATGGAGCAGGCAAATAAACGTACGGTAACCAACCCGATGGACGCTCTTCAAGGTGCGGTGTCGGGCGTACAGGTGGTGAGCTCAGGCGCACCGGGATCGTCACCGATCGTGCGTGTACGTGGTGTCGGATCGTTCAACAACGAAAGCCCTCTTTATGTTGTAGACGGGATGTTTATGAATAACATTGATTTTCTAAACCCGAATGATATCGCCGAGATGTCGGTGTTGAAAGACGCTTCGGGTGCGGCTATTTATGGGGTTCGTGCCGCCAATGGAGTGATCATCGTGACCACGAAAAAAGGAACGCTCAACATGAAAACACGCGTTACCTACAATGGGTACACTGGTTTCCAGCTACCAACCAACGTTTTAAAAATGGCAAATGGCACACAGTATGCGGCCTACGCGCGCGCAAAGGGTGATGAATATATCGTCAAGAACTCCATTGAAAAATTTGGTGGCACATTGGAAAATCCAACCATGAATACCGATTGGTACAACGAACTCTTACGTTCCAAAGCGCTCATCACCAACCACAATGTCGATGTTCAAGGCGGTAGTGATAAAATCACCTACACCTTTGGCGTAAACTACTTGGATCAAGATGGTATTATGGATGCGGAGAATTACCACCGCAAATATAACATCCGCATGCAAACTGAAGCACGCGTTGCGCCATGGTTAAAGATCGGTTTTACCGCACATATTAACAACACACGCGCCTATCGCCCGAGTAATGTTGCCTTCCGCCAGGCTTACTTCGCATCACCGCTTTACCCCGGTTATGACCCTTCTCTGGAGCAAGCTGATCCAATTAAATTTGGAACCAGCGCGTCCCTGGGGATCACCTCCGGATTCTGGTTCAACAATCCGCTCGCAACAGCTTATTACAACAATAACCAAAATAAAGGCTTTCAAATTCTGCCAAGCGCATATTTAGAGGCAGAGTTCTGGAAAAACAAGCTGACATTCCGTTCCCAATTAAGTCAACGTTATCAATCAAACCACGGTACAGAATACACCCCGGTTTATTACATTGATAACAACCAACGCAGTGAACGTTCGTACCTCCGCTCTGCACAAGGTCGGAATACAGACTACATCCTAGACAATTTACTAACCTACAAAGATCAAGCAGGAGATCACCATTGGTCGGTTCTCTTGGGTCAATCTGTCCGCGAAGAGCGGTGGCGCGAAACATGGGTATCCGCCAATGATGTGCCGGCAGCACCAGAATTCTGGTATGTGGGTCAAGGTGCGCAAGGTATTGGATCGGCGACAGGCTATGGTGAAAATGGTTTCCGTAATTCTGGTTTATCTTTCTTCACCCGGGGTACCTACGATTATAAAAACAAGTATCTGCTGACGGCAACGTTTCGTGCCGATGGTAGCTCCAAGTACCAGACGAAATGGGGGTACTTCCCTTCTGTCGGTCTAGGCTGGGTCTTGAGCCGCGAGAAATTTATGGAAAACCAGTCCTTATTTAATCTGTTGAAAATCCGTGGTAGCTGGGGCCTCTTGGGTAACGATGGTATCCAACCAAATGCCGGTTATGCCATTGTCAACTCAGGCAACAATAACTCTGGAATTTTTGGCAGTATTGGAGACAGCTATGGTGCGCGTGTTCCTGGATATCGCGTGGGCCGTTTCTTTACGCAGGTACGTTGGGAAGTTGTTGAAGAATGGGATGGTGGACTTGACTTTGCCTTGCTGAACAACCGTTTAAACGGTACGGTTGACTACTACCATAGAAAAACCAAAGATCTTGCCTTCAGTCGACCGATTCCTTTTATGTGGGATCGCGTATATGGAAACTGGGGGACGGTCGCCAATAGTGGATGGGAATTTCACTTGGATTGGAAGGATAAAGTCGGGCAATTGGGCTATAATATAGGCGCTAATCTATCTACGTTGAAAAACGAGGTAACCGATCTTGCCGGCTTAGCAAATATTATGAATGGATTCCCTGAGTGGGCCGCTGAATTTCCAGCGCGTATTCAAGAAGGTCAACCCATCAATTACTATTATGGTTATGAGGTTGCTGGTGTCTACCAGAACCAAAACGAAATCGATGCCGACCCTATTGCCAGTCGCTACAACCAGCAGAACCCAGGTTCCCCGATCTTACCCGGATACCTGAAATATAAAGACCAGAATAACAATGGTGAACTCGATGAAGCAGACCGTGTTAATTTAGGAAGTTACATCCCTAAAATCACGTATGGTTTTAATATCGGATTGAATTACAAAAGATTTGACATGAATATAGCCTTCCAAGGGGTTTCTGGAAATAAGATCCACAACCTAAACCGTGCTATGCGACGCAAATATCCACAGATGAATGCCGATGCGGCCTTTGTTGAGGGGTTATGGACAGGTGAAGGTTCCACAAATGTCTACCCTTCTGCACAAGGAAGTGTGGCCTCTTGGAATCTACAAGCCAGCTCTTTCTTTGTCGAAAGTGGTTCTTACTTGCGTATCCAGAATATTCAGGTGGGATACAACTTCCATATCAAGGAATCTATTCCGGTGCGCATCTTTGCTACGGCCGATAGACCTGCTATCTTTACGCGCTACAATGGTTTTTCACCTGAAATTGCAGGAAATGGCAATACCGCACAGGAAGCTACAATGGGCTACGATGCCAATGTATATCCGATTTCCTCGACCTACAGTTTAGGGCTGCGTGCAAGTTTCTAATTATTTAACGACAAAAAGAAAGCAACATGAAAAATTATAAATTAATCCTTTTAAGTGGGTGCATCGGCGCCGCATCGCTGCTGAGCGGATGCGACAAGTTCTTAGATAAGCCCTTAGAAAATCAACAACGCTCCGAGGAAATAAACTACAGCAACCTGGCACAGATGTATGCCCCGGTTTCAGGTGTATATCGTGCTGCATCGGATGATAATTTGGTTCACTGGATCGACCTGTCTATTCGTTGTATGCGGGACGACGACTACCAACAGGCTGCACCTAGTCCCACCGACAATCCGGAGCTCATGGCGATCAAGAATTTTCAGCGCGATGTAACGATTCAATCCTACTGGGGGCTAAATCAATCCTGGATCAGCTATTACAGTCTTGCCATAGCGGCCAATAATGCGCTGATGGAGCTGGACCTCTTCGCGCAACATATTCCTGCAGGAAACAGTGCTGATCTCGCGTTAAACAGGCAGTACAAAGCAGAAGTACGCTTCCTACGCGCCTACGCACACCTCATGGCTTCACGCCTTTTCGGCGATGTGCCTATCCTTTCGGATAGCGGCGATATTGCGCGCTTAACAACGATCGGAAAGAGCTCCTTTGCGGAAGTCAGACAGTTTATAATCGACGAAATGAACGCGAGTATTCCCGACCTGGAAGATAAACGACCGAACGAATCCAAGCATATCGGTGCGGTCACCAAATACTCGGCGCTCTTGCTGAAAGCGAAGGCAGCGGCAGACCTTGCCGGAAATAACAACAGCAGTCCGTTTTGGGATGAAGTACTAAATGCAACTGATCAAATCATTAACAGTAATAAGTTCTCTTTGTATGGAGATTATTACCAATTGTTCAAACGTCCTGGAAAATTAAGCAACGAATCCCTATTTGAGTTGCAGTATTCAGACTTTGGGCTTCCGGCAGGTGATATTGTTCGTCCGGGTGTCGATTGGGGAACGTTCTTTCGCTGGCAAGGCCCGGCCGGTGACCAACGTGGAAGCGCGATCTCGGGAGCCGGATGGGTACCACCATCACAGAATATTGTAGATTTCTTGACAAACCGCGGCGACCTTACCCGACTGAATACAACAATTCTTCATTGTGGTATTGATGGCGACCCCGCTACATTCAAAGAAACCCCAAGTGGCGATAAAGTGTATGGAAACACATTCCGAATCAAATATTTCAACGGAAAAACATACCTCCCTGTTTCACAAATGACCGAAGGACGGGTGGAATATGGTGCAAACAACAATGTGCGTATCCTTCGCTATTCGGATGCCCTCCTACTCAATGCGGAAGCAAAAGTGCGGAAGGGACAAAATGGAGATGAGCCTTTCCGTTTGGTACGCGAGCGTGTAAACATGTCGGCAATTACCGGCGTTACCTTAGAGCAGATACTGGATGAACGTCGCGCCGAGTTTGCCTGTGAATGGTGGGGCGAACGTTTCAACGACCTCGTACGCACGGGACGCGCGAAGCAAGTCTTTGGGGATCGTTTTATTCCAGGACAAAGTGAATATATTCCGATCCCGCAAACACAAATTGACGCCAACACAAATTTTAGATAACGTAACTTGCATGACTGTATGGTGCCTCTTTAGGCGAAGCACCATACGGCCATACTTCCCATAAGGATTCTTCACTAATACGAATGACAATGAACTGGACAAAACGAATAGCATGGATGGTATTTTTATTTATTTCGACCTCCACCTCCCTCTTAGCGCAACGAAAAACTGCAATAAAAGCAGAAATCGTCAAGCAAAAAAGTGGCTATGTATTAAAACGCGGCGGCAAACCTTACTTTATTAATGGTGCCGGTGGCACGGGGTATTTAGACCGTTTACATGCGTATGGCGGTAATTCGATCCGCACCTGGAGCATTGATAATGCGAAACGCATCCTCGATGAAGCACAACGTTTGGGTCTCACCGTTACGTTGGGTATCCGCATGGGCACCGAAAGACATGGTTTTGATTACAATAATCCGCAGGCCGTAGCCGAGCAATTGGAACGCGTCCGAAAAGAGGTGGCGGAATTTAAAGACCATCCGGCGCTTTTGGCCTGGGGAATTGGCAACGAGCTTAATCTACATTACAGTAACCCCAAAGTATGGGACGCGGTAAATGAGGTCGCTGCGATGATTAAGAAACAAGACCCAAACCACCTGGTTACAACAATGTTGGCCGGTGTAAACAAAAAGGAAATCGATTTCATCAAAGCAAAATGCCCGGCATTAGACCTCCTTGCTGTGCAGGTCTATGGCGGATTAGCTTCTGTTCCGCAGCAGCTCCGTGAGGCAGGTTGGGATAAGGCCTATATTGTGACCGAGTGGGGACCTACCGGCCATTGGGAAGGACCGCAAACGCCATGGAAGGCATCCATCGAAGAAAGTAGTAGCGAAAAGGCTGCCGTGTATAAAAGTAGGTATCAGGCGTCTATAGCACAAGATAAAAACTGTCTGGGTTCGTATGTATTTTTATGGGGACAAAAACAAGAGCGTACACCAACTTGGTACGGGCTCTTTACCGAGCAAGGCGAAGAGAGTGAGGTGATCGATGTTATGCATTACTTATGGACCGGAAAAGAACCACAGAATAGAGCGCCACATTTGGATGCACTTCTACTCGATAAAAAGAAAGCTTTGGATTTTATTTACCTACGCCCCGATCAGCTGTATAAGATTGACGTGCAGGTTTCGGATCCAGATGGTGATACACTTCATACGCGTTGGGAGTTGCTCCCGGAAAGTACCGATCTAAAAGAAGGTGGTGACCGCGAAAGCAGACCTGCACCGATCGCAGGTGCTGTTGACCCTGAATCCTATAATAGAGCGACACTTACGGCTCCTGCTACACCCGGCGCATATCGTCTCTTTGTCTATGTGACGGATGGTAAAAATAAAGTGGCGACCGCCAATATTCCGTTTTATGTACAGCCGGCCGATGCCACCACGGCAACAAACGGAAAATCGTACCGTTTTTCAACACAACCTACCTGGGCAGATGAGTTTGATTACAAGGGGCTGCCTGATCCAAAAAAATGGTCCTATGATGTAGGTTCGCAAAACGGCGGTTGGGGAAACAATGAACTCCAATATTACACGGACGCCGATTCAAAGAATGTCAAGGTTGAAAATGGTGTATTGAAGATCACGGCCCTCAAGGAAGAAAAGGAAGGGATGAACTACACCTCTACCCGCCTTGTAAGCAAAGGTAAGGGAGACTTCCTTTACGGACGTTTTGAGGTTCGCGCAAAAGTACCGTACGGTCGCGGCACCTGGCCTGCTGTATGGATGTTGCCAACCGATTGGGTATATGGCGGCTGGCCTAACTCCGGTGAAATCGATATCTTGGAGCATGTCGGCTACGATCAAAATGTGGTGCATATCTCCGTACATACCAAAGATTACCACCATTCCGTAGGCACACAAAAAACAGCGGTTAAGAAGATTCAAGGAGCCAGCGATACGTTTCACCTATACCGTATCGACTGGACCCCCGATTATATTAAAGGATTTGTGGACGACATCGAGATCTTTCATTTCGACAATGAAAAGAAAGATTTTAAGGCTTGGCCTTTTGACCAGAAATTTCACTGGCTAATCAACCTGGCAGTGGGCGGTTTCTGGGGCGGCCACAAAGGTATCGATGACGGTATCTTTCCGGCAAGTATGGAGGTGGACTACGTGCGGGTATATGACTTGGTTAATCCGTAGTTGACTAGTTGGTGGTTGGATAGTTGGTAGTTGGTGGTTGGTAGTTCGTTAAAACTAAGGACTACCAACTACTATCTACGATCTAAAAACTACACACTAAACTTGCTGGCGTGAGCCTTTGGCTCGTGTCCTTCAGCATGATATCATAGTAAGTCCGAGCTACAAGCCTGCCTGCGGTAGGCAAGCTCGAACTAGCGGAAATGATAGACATAACCCCAAAAGCCACAAAATTCAGCTGCGCTGAACCCTTCACGGTTTGTGGCTCTACTATCTACGAACTACGATCTAAAAACTACAATCTACTCCCTACCAACTAACCTAAATTGCAAAAAAAGCTTCCAGCTCTTGCAAGGTCTCGGCAGACGTTACGCTATCCTTCACGACCACCCCTTTGTTCAATGCGATAATCCGATTCGAGACATCCACGGTATGCGATAGATCATGGCTCGACACCAGGATCGTGTGGGCACCCGTCGTCGAAAGATCCAGGATTATCTTCTTTAAGCGAAATTGACTACTCGGATCCAGGTTCGCAAAAGGTTCATCCAAAATAATAAGTTCAGGATTGCCAATAAACGTAGCAACAATACCGACTTTTTTCTGATTTCCTTTGGACAGGTCACGCAGGTATTTCTTCTTTCCTAAGATTTCATCATTAAAGAAGTCACTGTAGTTTGCTAATAACGCATCAACATCCAGGTTACGCACGCCTCGCAACTCCCCCACAAAGTAAAAATACTCTTCTGCCGTTAAGTAATCAATCAAAAAGCTTTCGTCTATAAAAGCGCTCGTAAATTCCTTCCAACGTCCATCACGCTGTACATGGACATCGTTAACAGAGATTTCACCTGTAGTGGGCCTAATCAGATCCAATATCAGACTAAAAAGAGTGGTCTTTCCCGCGCCATTATTACCGACCAAGCCAATGCTATCACCTTTACGAATAGTTAAGGCCGGAATATCCAATACACATGCTTCGCCGTAATATTTAGTAAGATCTTTTATCTCTATCATGTTATTCAAATTATAGTTAAAGGAAGTCATTAGTTTACACTTTGTTTAAAGCCAATCAACATATCATGCTTTTTTTCATCATAGCAGGCGGCGATGCGCTGTATAAGCATCTTGCGCAACAACAGCCCCATCACACCGAACAACGCAAGCGCTACGACAGCGGCCTGTTGGTTCCAAATCATTGAGGTGAGCCCCCAAATCAACATCGGCCCCAGCATAAAAGGAATAATGATCAGCCATTGGGCTGCGCCCGTTCCCTGGTAATTAAAGGTCGCCGATTTATCCAGGTCAATCCGTTTCCGGTTAAAGCTGCCAAAGTATAAGATCAAAGGGATATTAACGCCTATATTATACAGAGCACAGGCTAACTGAAGGAACAATATTTGATACCCGAAATAGACATAAGGTGTACTCAATATCGCCAATATGACCACCGATAAAGTCATCAATAATGCTTTTGATTGTAAGTATTGGTAGAATGGTATATTTTGAGTCATCAACATCGGAAAATAAGAGCTATCCCATGCCGGTACAAACTGACCAAAATTAGCAACAAAGATCCCCGTAATGAAAATACCAACAAAGATCAACATTACCGATCCTTCGGGTTTGCTACTCGGGTAAAAAATCAATCCATAGCCCAAAAAGAGTAAGGCCATATAAAGGGTGGCTTTTGTTCGTTTATTACGCCACATCAACCGAATATCGAGCTGTAAAAAAGGAGCGAGTTTACCGAATCTATTTGTCCAATCTAAATCCAGCTGCTGTACGGTCTCGCTTTTCCCCTTTAAAGAGGCATCCAGGTACAACAGGTTGGATAACTGCCTGACATTGATAATGTATAGCAACACACATAATACCGCGGGTATCAACGCCAAAATCGGATATTTAAGTACCGTGTCTAAGTATGTACCAAAGAGGCTGGTAAGCGAAAAAATAGCATA
The DNA here is from genome assembly GCF_004421025.1 of Sphingobacterium psychroaquaticum. NCBI lineage: Bacteria > Pseudomonadati > Bacteroidota > Sphingobacteriia > Sphingobacteriales > Sphingobacteriaceae > Sphingobacterium > Sphingobacterium psychroaquaticum. The sequence goes on from NZ_CP038029.1 coordinate 3,126,028, forward strand.
ATGATCCAACAGGTATAACCCACCTACCAGCGAGACAACCAGTGCAAAAGATGTGATACTACTGTTTATGGTACGTTGTATTATGAAGTTCAAGAAATTTATCGAAAAGACCACCCCTTTGACCGCAACCAACCAAGCCAATATAGCAAGGAGATCCGGTTGATTTTTGGTATAATATACAATCACAAAAGGAATAAAAAACAGAAATGCGAGTAAATTAAAGAAAGAGAACAAAGTCTTGATCAACACATAGTTGACAATAATCTTCCGTTTAATTTCCTGCAAGAGCAATGGCTTCACCCGCATAACCGGTAAGTTCTGCATCATAAAACGAATGAACAGATCTACTGCAAACCAAACCAAAAGATAGCTATTGATAATATGGAGCGGATCCTGACCGGGAAAATACTTTTCGAGCAACGGATGTATCCCAAGTCCCAGCGACAAGAAAATCATCATAAAGTACAGGGCAAAGAAACCCAGCAATGCTTTCATCGCAATCCCCTTACCTAAACTAGCCGAACGAAAAAAAGCCTTCCATTCTAAAACGAACAATCGTCTGAACATATACAGGAAAAATTTAAGTTGGAAGAGGTCATACTCTCCCTATGTTAGTATGAATTGTCCTAAAAATAGGAAAAATAATAGACTTTCACCGGTCTAAATTTCATTACGCACGAAACCGTCACGGTCAGTAGCTCTAACCCCTTAACCATCTAACTTCTTAACTTCTTTTCCTAACTTTGTGTTATGCAGATTCTCCTGATCGAAGACGACTTACGTGTAGCTGAACTTATCCAGCGCGGATTGACCGAGCATGGCTTTACCCCGACGTTGGCCTACGACGGTCTTTCGGGTAAGAAGTTAGCCCTACAAAACAACTACGATCTCCTCATTACGGATATCATCCTTCCTAAGATGGATGGTTTAGATCTATGCAAGGAAATTAGGCAAGCCAAACCCGATATCCCCATTATTATGTTGACTGCCTTAGGTACGACTGATGATAAGGTAGAAGGTTTTGATGCCGGTGCAGACGACTACCTGGTCAAACCGTTCGAGATGCGCGAGCTTTTGGTCCGCATTCGAGCGCTCCTAAAACGAAACAGTAAGAATACCCAACACACTGGATTTATCATCCGATATGCCGATCTAGAGATGAATCTACATGCCAAAGTGGTCAAACGGGAAGACAAAGAAATCAACCTGACACCGAAAGAGTTTAAGCTGTTGGAATATATGCTTCAAAACCCCGAACGCGTCCTTTCCCGCTCAGAGATAGCCGAGAAAGTATGGGATACCCATTTCGACACAGGCACCAACTTCATCGATGTTTACATCAACTATCTGCGTAAAAAAATAGATAAAGACCACAACAATAAGCTGATACACACCAAATCAGGCATGGGCTTTGTGCTAAAATCAGAGTAATGCAGATTAAAACAAGATTAACCTTACTATTTACCCTCATAGCGGCAACTATTCTCCTGATCTTTGCTGCCGTTATATATTACGCGGCGAAGGAAAGCCGAGAGCGTGAATTCTATGCCTTATTGCAGAAGGAAGCCTATACCAAGGTTAATCTATTCTTGGATGCACAAGTAGACAAAAACACACTCCAAGAAATCTATCACAATAATCGAAAGATACTGAATGAGGTGGAAGTAGCGATCTATAGCACGGACTATAATCTACTTTATCACGACGCCGTCGATCTGGATTTCGTCAAGGAGACCGAAAAGATGTTGCAAGAAATCCGAAAGAAAGGGAAGATCGAATTTTACCAAGATAACTGGCAGGTAATCGGTATCGTTTATCCCTACCGAGGGCAAGACTTTATTGTCACTGCTGCCGCCTACGACCAATATGGATACAACAAACTGGAGCATCTGCTCCAAACGATGGTGGTGGTGTTTATCTTCTCCATGGTCATCATCTACCTGGCGGGGCGGTTATTCTCCACACGTGTTTTCGCCCCGATCAATAGCATGACCGAGAAAGCACGTCGTATATCCGCAACGAACCTCGATCTTCGCTTAGCGAGCAACCACACCAAGGATGAGCTATCACTTCTGGCTGATACCTTCAATGATATGCTGGATCGTTTGGAAAATTCATTTGATGCACAAAAAAGCTTTGTCTCCCATATATCACATGAGCTACGGACACCATTGGCTGCGATTATTGCCGAGCTGGAACTGGCAGGAAACAAAGAACGTACCACAACAGAATACAAGCATGTCATCAACAATACCTTATCTGATGCTCAAAAACTAGTACGCCTCTCCAACAGTTTATTGGATTTTGCAAAAGCGAGCTACGACCCTACGGAAATTGCTTTTCGTCCGGTTCGAGTGGATGAACTTCTTTTAGATGCGCGGCAACAAGTCCAGCAAGCGGAGAAGACCTACAAAATAGATATCCACTTCAGTGAAGATATTGAGGACGAAAACCATATCTCGGTGAATGGAAATGAATATCTTCTGAAGGTTGCTTTTATCAATCTTTTTGAGAATGGTTGTAAATTTTCACCCTTACGTCAAAGCACCGTACATGTTGCCTTTGATGCCCAGGACATTATCCTCCATTTCTCCGATCAGGGGATTGGTATTCCTGCAGAGGATCTCGAGAATATCTTCCTCCCCTTTTACCGCGGAGAAAACCGACAATTTGCCGATGGAAACGGTATCGGTCTCCCCCTGACAAAAAAGATTATTCTACTACACCAAGGCGAGCTGTCCGTACAATCGATCGCACAGGAAGGGACCCGCTTTACCGTTCGGCTTCCCCATCTCTAATTCATTCTAATAAAATTCTAATATTTTTCTAGTGGCCTTCTAACGGCGACTATGCGCTTGTATCCTCACTTTTGTGCACTGCAAAACATAAAGCGTGTCAAATATGGGAATCTTAGACTTTACATTACGTCTCCTTACCGGCCTTGTGCTCGGAGCTGCAATCGGTCTGGAGCGCCACTGGCGGCAGAAACGTGCCGGTTTACGCACCAATACCTTGGTATCCTTAGGTGCCACGGCTTTTATGTTACTGTCCATCGAAATCGGGGGTGATGCCTCCGCCCGTGTCGCTTCGTACATCATCAGTGGCATTGGTTTTTTAGGGGCTGGTGTCATCATGAAAGATGGCTTAAACGTTCAAGGCCTAAATACCGCAGCAACCATTTGGTGCTCGGCGGCAGTCGGTTCACTAAGCGGCATGGGGAAACCACGACAAGCACTCGTCCTCACGGCCGTTATTATGCTTACCCACCTCATCTTACGACCCATCGGCCGACGACTCAGCAAGCTCACCTTTACGCAATCAACAGATATGGAAATCGATTACCTGTTTACCATTGTCTGTAAACCACAGATCGAAAATCAGGTGCGGGTGTTGCTGATGCAAATGTTGGGCAATGAAGATGATTTATTGCTCCAGTCACTCTCCTCTGATGATACCGAAGACAGCGATAAGGTATCGATTCAATCGGTTATCAAAACCGCCAGTCCGCAGGACGGATTAATAGAACGGGTAGCGAGCCGATTAACCATCGAAGAACATGTTGCCAAAGTAAGCTGGGAAATTATAGGAACACAATCGGACCTCTAAAAGAGTCGTTATGAAAAAATTAAAAGACAAAATCAGCACCCCATTCCAAAGTGCGATCCACGCGAGTGGTATGAATATGGCCACGGTTATCAAATTGCAGCAAGCCTCCAGTCAGGATGATAAATACGTGTATGCGATGCTGGAAACTAATGTGCAGGGTATCACGAAAGTAATGGCGGAAGAGCGGCGTACCAAGTTTGGCTTAAACGAGGTACAACACCAAATGGCACCTCGCTGGTATAAGCAACTGTTGGATGCTTTTGCCAATCCCTTTATCTATATATTAATCGCGATCGCCGGTGTATCATCCATTATTGATATTTGGCTCCCACAACCGGAAGACCGGGATTACAAGACGGTGCTCGTCGTATCCATCATGATTTTCATCAGTACCTTTCTCCGTTTCATACAGGAGTTTCGCAGCAACAAAGCCGCAGAAAAGCTTAAAAGTATGGTGAAAACGACAGCTACGGTGCAACGTCGTTTTACGGGGAAGCTCGAAATACCAATCAGCAAATTGGTTCCTGGGGATGTGGTCTATTTATCGGCAGGCGATATGATTCCGGCGGATTGCCGCATCGTGCAGAGCAAAGATCTTTTTGTCAGCGAAAGCATGCTGACGGGCGAAGCCCTACCTGTGGAGAAAAACCATCTCCCAATCCGAGATGCAGCAGATAAACGGGTCATTGACCTGCACAACCTCTGCTTTATGGGGACCAATGTGGTCAGTGGTTCTGCAATCGCCGTAATTGTGGCGACAGGTAATAGCACCTACTTTGGAAGTATCAGCAAATCCATCACGGAGGACCGTCCGGAAACAAGCTTCGACCAAGGGATCAACAAAGTAAGTTTACTACTCATCCGTTTTATGTTGGTCATGGTGCCTATTATTTTTTTAATCAATGGTTTCGTTAAGGATGATTGGTTGGAAGCCTTATTGTTCGCTATTGCCGTAGCTGTGGGATTAACGCCCGAGATGCTGCCTATGATCGTGACCGCCAATCTGGCGAAGGGAGCGGTGAATATGAGCAAACGAAAAGTAATCGTCAAACGCCTGAATGCCATTCAAAATATTGGAGCGATGGATATTCTGTGTACGGACAAGACGGGGACGTTAACCCTGGATAAGATCGTGCTGGAAACACACCTGAATGTGTATGGTGTAGAGGATGACGAGGTCTTGAAATGGGCATATCTGAACAGTTTCCATCAAACAGGCCTACGAAACTTAATGGATAAAGCGGTACTCGATCATGTGGAGCTACACGATTACCTCAAGGTGGAAGAGAAATATATCAAGGTCGATGAGATTCCTTTTGATTTTGAGCGTCGGCGGATGTCGGTTATCCTAAAGATGCATAACGGTAAACATTTGTTAATCTGTAAGGGAGCTGTAGAGGAAATTTTGGAGCTTTGCAGCAAGGCGCTGGATCCGGGCGATGACCGGACAGTCCATTTAGAGAGTGATAAGGCTGTTCCTATGGATGATACTATGCGTAAGATTGTCCTGCGCACATCCAAACGACTCAATGAGGAGGGATTGCGCGTACTTTTAGTAGCCACTAAAGAGTTTGATGCGGCCCATCCCCTTACCTATTCATTAGAGGATGAAAAAGACCTAACACTAACGGGGTTTATCGGTTTCCTTGATCCCGCTAAGCCTTCTACAGCGCCGGCCATTGAAGCACTACAAAAGTTGGGCGTGGGCATAAAGGTGCTTACCGGCGATAATGAGACCGTGACACAAAAGATTTGTCGTGATGTAGGTATTCCGGTAAATGAAGTCGTAAATGGCAATGAGCTGGATAACATTTCCGATGACCAATTGATGGAACAGGTGGAACGTGTATCTGTTTTCGCCAAATTGAACCCCTTGCAAAAGGTACGTGTTGTCAAAGCCTTACGCGAAAAAGGACATACCGTAGGCTTCTTAGGGGATGGAATCAATGATGCGGCGGCGCTTCGGGAAGCGGATGTGGGCATCAGTGTGGATACCGCAGTGGATGTGGCCAAAGAGAGTGCGGATATCATACTCTTGGAAAAAGATCTTTTGGTGTTGCGCAAAGGGGTGATCTATGGACGTCGTACCTTTGGAAATATCATTAAGTATATTAAAATGACGGCCAGTAGCAACTTCGGAAACATGTTCAGTATGGTCGGTGCAAGCGCTTTTCTGCCGTTCTTACCGATGCTTCCTATCCATCTATTGGTACAGAATTTATTGTATGACATCTCACAGATTTCGATTCCGTGGGATAGCGTCGATGAAGAGTTTTTACGGGAACCCAAAAAGTGGGATGCTACTGGTATATCCCGATTTATGGTATACATAGGCCCCATAAGTTCGATCTTTGATTTTGTGACTTTCGCCGTCATGTATTTTGTGTTCAAAGCAAATACGGTGGAACATCAGACCTTGTTTCAAACGGGTTGGTTTGTGGAGGGATTACTCTCGCAGACGCTGATTATCCACATGATTCGTACCCGCGAGATTCCGTTTATCCAAAGCTGGGCAGCGGCTCCGGTGGTGGCCTTGACTTCCTTAATCATGGTCATCGGGATACTCCTTCCTTTCTCTCCTTTTGCGGGAGCACTTAAAATGGAACCACTCCCGCTAGCGTATTTCCCGTGGCTGATCGGTATTTTAACCGCCTACTGTTTATTGACGCAATGGGTCAAGAATTGGTTTATCCGGAAGTTTGATACCTGGCTTTAGGAAGGGGCCTTGGTAGTTGGGTGGTTGGGTAGTTGGTGGTTTGTAGATTGTAGAGCCACACCCCCCCGAAGGACGCAGCTACATTTTGTGGCTTTTCTATTTACTACCCTTGCTAATTCGAGCCTGCCTACCGCAGGCAGGCTTGTAGCTCGGACTTTTCTTTGAAGCCTACAGCTCAATCTTTATAGTTAGTAAAATAGCGAAGCACACTAGCCCAAGGCTCGTGCCAGCAATAGATGTAGTACCTTGCACGATATTTTACTTTCGATATTTATTAATTGGATTCTTACTCGTATGAAACACGGCCAAGATTAGAACTATACGTAATTGTTCGTAGATTTTGAAAACTAAAACAAAAGGAAAGACGCCGATTTTACATTCCCTGTATTGGTTGAACTTTATCTGGTATTGCTCTGGATTATTTGCTATTAGGTTTACTTTTTTTCAACTGAAGATTCAAATTTCGCACCTAGACCTTTTAATTTTTCTTCATACCATAAATATGCCTCGATATATTCTTTCTCTGCCAATTTATGGAAACGAATGTTGTATTTCGTCAAACCTCTTTATGTGTTTTTGCGTTCTCTTTTACTTCCATCCATGAAGAAGTCGGCTTTCCATCTTCTTCAAACATTTCTACACGTTTATCAAGCTCTTTAATTGTCTTAGCATCATCCCATCCGATACTTTTGCTATTAATTTCGTCTTCTAATAATGTATAGGCTTCTCGCAAGCTGTTTTCATCAGCATTGTTGATATAGTTAAATAATCGATTTCGAATAGTTTTTACTAACATAGCCCCTACTTAATAGTTGTATCACAAATATACATAACACCATACGAAAACCAAAACATTCGATTGCTGCGTCTTAACCTCCTCAAAATGAAGACGAAGTTTTCGGTAGAAGTTCAAGGGAGTAAAAACTGCTCTCCCTTGAAACATCTATTTAACTACTATGCGGCCAGTTTACTTTCTCGCATGGAGAAGATCGACTGTAAAACCACCGACATCATAATCAATCCAAGTCCGATATAGAAGGAAGCATTCACTTCTTGTCCTTCTTTAAAGAAAAGAAATGCCATCGCAATCGCATACACCGGCTCTAAATTAAACGTTAAGCTTACCGTAAACGTCGGAATTCGCTTCAACACCTCGGCAAAGATCACATATAGTCCTGCCGTACAGAAAAGTGCCAATAGAAATAAATACAACGTATCACTTCCGGTCGGAACAAGCGTATCCGATGGAAAGAAATACAAGTAAACAGGTAAGAGGAGCCCGATTCCAATCATTCCTCCTGCCATCTGGTAATAGTTGATCAGTAAACTGTTATATCGCTTCACTAATCGTGCATTAAACACCGTATACAAAGCTGCTAATGCAGAGGATACAACGCCCAACATAATGCCCAGTTGGTAGCTACTATCGAAATGGAAAATAAGTGAAATACCTGCAATAGTCAATCCGCTTAACAGCAGTTCCATCGGGTTGATCTTCGTCTTATCGATCATGGGTTTAAAGATGGCCGTAAAGAAGCTCGTTAAACAATAGCATACCACACCGATCGATATGTTTGCAGCCTTAATACTGCCATAGAAAAATACCCAGTGTATCGCAATCAACATGCCCACCTTAATAATATCCATGCGTTGTGCGAATGGAATCTTTGTATTGACTTTAAAAATTCGTGTTAGAACAAAGAGAATGATCGCCGCAAAGAGCATCCGATACCAGGTCAAAAGACCTTCGTTTAATGTAATAAGCTTGCCGAAAACACCTGTAAATCCAGCTAAGAGCACAGCCAGGTGTAAGAGTAGATATGATTTTTTCATAAGAAGTCCTACTCACCCTTCTGGGCGAGTACAATATTAATGTTTGATAAATAATCACGCAGCCTTTTAAACTGTTGTTAAAAGGGCTTTACTGCGCATCCGATACGTACGAAAACACTAATATCTTGGTGGAGGAAGACTACTTTTTCTGTTCATATGTTATACAAGGTGAAAAAAATCAAAAAACGCGGTCATGGATTGCGCACAAAAAGGGCAAATATGCTCGTGGTTTGGTTGATTTACGTAACAAACGTAATAAAAAATCGCTACTAATCCTATAGGTATTTATTAGATATGATAATTGATTTACATGGTTCTACACGTATCTTTGTATGACATAAAAACGAGAACATGGCAGGATTAAAAAAAAGCAAAGAACTAGCTCATAACGGGTTCGGCACAAAAAAAAGCGGATTAAAAGAAAATATGATGCGCTTGATTTTTAGTTTCATCGCTATAATTGGAATAAGCCATGCGTCTGTCTATGGACAAGGCAAGCCTTTGGTCATCGAAAAGATAAATGATAAGATCTATTTATTTACCACATACAACACGTATAATGGCGTAAAAATATCGGCCAATGGGCTCTATATGTTGACAAAAAAAGGCGCGATCTTGTTTGATACCCCGTGGGACGCTACACAATATCAACCCTTATTGGATAGCATCCAGGAAAAGCACCAGATGTCGGTAATCGGTGTTTTCGCCTCCCACTGGCATGAAGACCGCGCAGGAGGCTTTGCGTACTACAATGCAAAAAAAATTCCGACCTACGCAACCAAGCTGACCAACGAGCTTTTGCACGCCAATGGGAAAGCTCGATCCACACACCTGCTTACCACCGGAAAAACATACACCATCGGTGGTGAATCATTTGTGTTTAATTTCTTCGGGGCAGGGCACTCTATGGATAACACGGTGGTTTGGTTTCCGGCATACAAAATCCTTAATGGGGGCTGTTTTATCAAAAGCGCTGATGCACAAAATCTCGGTTTTGTAGGTGATGGTGATGTTAAAGCCTGGAAACCAGCACTCGCTCGACTGATGCACCAATATCCCGATATAAAACTGGTTATTCCAGGACACGACGACTGGCGTGCTTCGGGTCACATGGAGCGAACATTAGAGTTGCTGGAGGGTAGTTTGTAGTTGGTGGTTCGTAGTTTGTAGTTTGTAGATTGTAGTTCGTAGATTGTAGAAGGTAGTTGGTGGTTCGTAGTTGATCATTTTTAGATCACTCAGCGGGTCCAAAAGCTTCGAAGACACCTTCCCTCCTTAACAACCACATACCCAATTTTTGATCGGCTACCCCATCGCGTAGACGGTACGTAAACAATACACCCGCATCATCATCGGTACGTGTCTCCATGGATTGGAAGCTAATCTGCTTATTTTCAGTCAGCACCTTTGTCAATTCCGTAATATGTGTAGAAAGAAAAAATAAGCTCTCCTCATCACTTTTCAAGCGCTGCACCAACAACAGTGTAGCCTCAAAAGCATCGTCGTAATTTGTTCCTTTAAAGAGCTCATCAAACATCACTGCCACTCGTTTCTTTTGTCCAACCTCCTGGGCAACTAATTTCACCCGATGTACCTCGCTCAAAAAGTGACTCTGACCAGATGCTAAGCTATCCGAAACATTAATGGACGTAATCAAACCACTATAGCACAGCAGATCCATCCGTTTTGCAGGCACGGGAAAGCCCATGTGTGCTAAAGCAATACATGCCCCCACACTTTTCAAGAAAGTAGATTTACCCGTCATATTGGCGCCCGTCAAGAACACGATATTTCGTCCCTTTTTTATGACAAGGTCGTTTGTCACCGGATTTTCCAGCGCCAGGTTATACAGCCCATCAATACGGATAAGCGTATCGCCTTCACGATGGAACGATGGGAAACACAGGTTCGACTGCCCCAACGTACGGCCGACGGCTCGAAAAGCGTCCAACGTGTAGACCATACGGAATATATCCTGTATCTCCTTTTGCTTGACGCTACGAAAGAGATGGTCGTACCGGATGCGTGTGCTTGCGGACAGTTTTCCAGACGCGATATTTTCCAGCTCCTCCATCTGCATATCTGCGACCACCTCGTAAAAGGAATCCGCCAGTATCTGCAACACCCCTGTGGCTTTCTTCTCTTTCTTTACTCCCGCAAAAAAAGAGGAAAGCCGAACAAGAATCTGTGCAATTTCTTTAATAGACTGCCGGATCAACAAATCTTCTTGCTGACTCCGTAAGGTCCAAAAATTAGTCGCCAATTTATCCACATAATGCGTAAATACGCTGTCAGAATACAGCTTATTGGTATTCGCGAGATACCGTTCTAAGTCAGACAGCATAAATTTATCGAACACCGTATCCAAGGCATCCACACCAGAAAGGTATTGAATAGCTTGTTGGCGTTCGTTGATTTCTGCGACGGTATCTAAGGGATGGCGGAAGTATTCGTACAACATATCTCGCCCTCCCACTGTTCCTGCGGAGTCGAAAAAACGCAATAAACTTGCGGAATTCCAATCCAGTGCATTTAGATCCGAGAGCGTTTGCTGGTCCAGCTTAAACATAATTTCACATCGTGGTTGGTTATCCGAATGTAACGAAAAAAGTGCAACAGCAAACCCTGAGGCAGAGGAATTAACATTTTTAACATTATCTCAGGAATAAGCGCGATCACCTACTTCCATTTTTCACCTAAACGGCGCACCTTCGCCACCCATTTCGATCGTTGTTCCGCGGTTGCTTTCTTTACCACACCAACATAGGTCAATCTGACGGGTCTGATACCACAAAACTCCAATGTAGACTTGCGAAGCTGATTCACACTTGGACGGCCAAACAGGAGTCTATATATCCAGCCGGGTTGATCCAACGTGGTAATAATCCTTGCCGATCGTCCCTTCAGCAGCTTCTCCCAGAAGAGCGAATTCTCCCGGTAGCTAAATGCCATCCCCGGCAAAAACAACCGATCAATAAACCCTTTCATCACGGCTGGTAGACCACCCCACCATACCGGGTGTACCCACACCAAATGCTCCGCCCATAGAATAGTTTCCCACGCGCGTTGCAGGTCAGGCTCCAATTCCATCCGTTTTTGATAACCATATCGTAAATTCGGATCAAAATCAAGTGCTGAAATAACAATCTCCCGAACCTCTGCCCCAGTATTTCGCGCACCTTCCACATAAGCCTGCGCCAATCCAGCGTTAAGGGCGGAAGGATTCGGGTGTCCATTGATTACTAGTATTTTTTTAGCCATTTTTATCTTATTCTATATCGTTCCAAAGGTAAAACAGTGAACAGCGGCTTTTAGTGGACAAATGTCTAAAAAGTAATCTCCTTACGAATACGGCTCAAATGCCGTTGGGTAATGCCCAAGAAAGAAGCTAAATAATGAAGCGGAATCTGTTGAATATAGATCGGATGATGACGCAATAAATAGGCATAACGCTCGGCCGCCGTTTCCCGGAGCAACTGAAAAATTCTATTCTCCAGTTCTAAATACTGCTGTTCGGCGACAACCTTTAGGAAAACCATCCATTTCGGGTTTTCCGTCACCCATTGATCTAAATCTTTCTTTTGAATAACAAGGAGTGACGCATCTGATAGTGCGCACAAGGTCTCTAGTCCCGGATCCCCCGTAATAAAGGATGAATATGCCCCCAAGAGGTCTCCAGGAAAGCGAAAGCAATAGGTGACCTCTTCGCCATTTTCTTTTGCATAATAAGACCTGAAGATGCCTGTTTCGATAAAGGCAACTTCTGTGCAACGCGTTCCCTCACGGATAAATGACGCCCCTTTCTTCAGGTGGCGAACCGTAAACAAGGGCACGAAGGCTTCAATTTCCTGATCATCGAAGATCGCAAAGCGCTTAAAGAATTCCGTTAGTGTCATCCCTATAAAAATAGTATTTATTCCCTGTTATCACACAGCATACCCCACTAAACGCCATCTTATTTATCCACAAACTGGACTAGCTAAAGGATTTAGGTAAAGAATACCTTTGTCACATCATTCAAAAAGGACGATTTATGATGAACTATCCATGTCATACAGACGCCACAAACACGCTTAAAAAAGCGTTGGATATTCTCTAAGCCATAGAAAGACAAATTATTTATATATGAAACATCTTATTAAAAAAGCAAGTTTAGAAGATCTGGACGAAACAGCCGAATTGTTTAACCTCTACCGTATTTTTTATCGGCAGGAATCAGACCTGGAGCGTGGAAAAGCCTTTATCAAAGAAAGATTACTGAACAATGAGTCGGATATTTTCTTAGCGATATACGAAGGAAAAGCCGTGGGTTTTACACAGCTGTACAAGCTTTTCCACTACACGAAACTGGAGAAACAGTGGTTATTGAGTGATCTTTTTGTACACCCCGATTACCGCGGTAAAGGGCTATCTATTGCACTCATTGACCGCAGTAAGCAATGGTGCGAGGAAACCGGCGCTTGTGGTTTGATGCTTGAAACAGAAAAAACAAATGATGTCGGCAACCAATTGTATCCGCGTTGCGACTTTGAATACGACGGTTTACACAATTACTACCATTGGTGGAAATAAACCCCTTTGCGAAGCCGGTGTCTGCGCCTCTTGCACACCGGCTCTTTTGCTTCCTCAGATAATTTGGCTACCTTTGTACCAATAAGTACAACATTTTATGTTTTCTGCATCCGTGTAAATACCATATCGCGAGTTAGCATCTCTACCCTGAGAGGCCAAGAATACTGAATGGGCACCTGTAAATATAAACAACAGCCCGCATCAAATTCAGTAGATTGTCGTGGTATGGAAAATCTCAATCCTTTTTTATTTAATTAATTAATCTAGTTGACCCTTTTTTGGTGACGGGTTACTAGTGGATTTATGTGGATCAACAAGATCCCGTATTATGATTTGAGATCATGATTTACCCGAATAATTTCGAACAGCGAATCGGCATCGATACGATTCGTCATTACATTATTGAAAAATGCCTGAGTACGCTTGGTACCGCGTGTGTACAAGCGATGTCTTTCTCTACCGACTGGTCCACGATCGAACAGTGGCTCTTGGAAACCGAGGAATTTACCCGTATACTAAACAACAAGGAAACTTTTCCGATCGATTTTTACCTGGACATGCGCGATACTTTGCGTCAGGTCGAGCACGATTTTACGCTTTGGTTTTCCGAGGAAGATACAGCTGGTTTAATGAACTCGCTACAGACCTTATCCGACATCGTCGGTTTCTTCCAACGTGCCAAGGTAGGCGCAGGTCGTCCCAAGTATCCCGCTTTATTGCAGGCCGCAGAGCGGATAAAAACCTTTCCAGCCGTAATTGAACAAGCAAACAATATCCTCGATAAATCTTTTAAAATCAAGGACAATGCTTCCAGCGCGTTGGCGCAGATTCGACGTGGCAAGATCGAAGCTACCAAGGCTATTTCACGTCATATGGAGGCCGCTATGCGCCAGGCGAAGGCAGACGGATTGATCAGTAAGGACATGCAGCCCAGTGTACGCTTTGGGATTCAGTTGATCCCAGTCAATGCCACACATAAAAGAAAGATCAAAGGTATAGTACATGATGGGTCTGGTAGTGGAAAAACCGTTTATATTGAGCCGGAAGCAGTCGCAGAGGCCAGCAATAAGTTAAAAGAACTGGAACGTGCAGAACGTCAAGAGATTATTCGCATATTGACGGTCTTTACCAACCTGGTTCGCCCCGCGATACAAGAGATGTTGGATGGATATAACTTCTTGGGCACGATCGATTTCATTCGTGCAAAAGCAGCTTTTTGCATTCGGATCAATGCTATCAAGCCTGTACTGGTGGACACCCCTCAGATACGATGGTCCAAGGCGGTCCATCCGCTCCTGCATATAGCGCTTTTACAGGAAAATAAAAGGGCGTATCCACTGGACATCACACTAGAGCAACAGGCGCGGATCTTATTGATATCAGGCGCAAATGCAGGAGGCAAGTCACTCTGCCTAAAAACAGTAGCCTTGCTGCAATACATGTTGCAATGTGGTTTATTGATCCCTGTTGAGGCAGGATCAGAGGCGGGTATATTTGCGCATATCCTCATGGATATCGGTGATGGACAAAGTATGGAAAATAGCTTAAGTACCTACACGTCCCATCTTTCCAATATGAAGGTATTCTTGCAGGAATGCCACAATAAGACATTGATTTTAATTGATGAATTTGGTGGCGGTACAGAACCGCAAATTGGGGGAGCCATTGCGGAAACACTGCTAGAGCGGTTTAACGAACGTGGATGCTTTGGTATTATTACCACACACTTCCAAAACTTGAAGCATTATGCCGACAGAACAGCAGGCGTTATCAATGGTGCGATGCTGTACGATGTGCAGCAGATGAAGCCTTGTTACCAATTGGCTATCGGTCAGCCAGGAAGTTCATATGCCGTCGAAGTTGCCCGCAACATTGGACTACCCGAAGATATAATAGAAGCGGCATCGGTAAAAGTGACGCGTTCAGCAGAAATTGTGTAACACGCTCTTCCTCTTTAGCCTAAAAGAGGGATACAGGATTTTTCAGAACGATAAAGGGTGCCCTTACAGGCACCCTTTACTTCTAATAAAACGGGGCAACCCCAGTCTTTACGTCGTAAATAAGATTGCTACCCTTTTAAGCTTTGCATATCAATCACAAAGCGATACTTCACCTCTCCTTTTAATAGGCGTTCATACGCTTCATTGATATCTTGCATGTTAATCAATTCGATATCCGAGGTGATGTTATGTTCACCACAGAAGTCCAACATTTCTTGTGTTTCTTGGATACTTCCGATGGTCGATCCGGCGAAGTTCTTACGTGCAGGAATCAAGCTAAATGGTGCGATTGGCAGCGGATGTTCCGGCGCACCGACCAAAGCCAATGTACCATCTACTTTCAACAGTTTCAGATATGCATTCACATCATGCTGCGCCGACACACAGTCTAACACAAAATGGAGTGTATTGGCATGCGCTTTCATCTGCGCCTCATCGGTCGATAAGATTACTTCATCAGCGCCTAAGCGTTTTGCATCCTCCACCTTTGATTGTGATGTGGTAATCACGACCACATGCGCGCCCATTGCTTTGGCAAGCTTAACCCCCATATGTCCCAAACCTCCGATACCAACAATCCCTACCTTTTGGCCGGGTCCCACCTGCCAGTGTTTCAAGGGCGACCAAGTCGTCACACCGGCACACAACAAAGGTGCTGCGGCCGCCAAATCCAAATTTGCGGGCACCCGTAGCACGAAATCCTGATCCACAACAATACGTTCAGAATAACCGCCAAACGTCTGTTTATTCAAGTGTTTATCCGCACCATTATAGGTTTGAATATTACCTTTTTCGCAATACTGCTCACTTCCCTTTTTACACTGTTCACATTCCCGGCAGCTATCCACCATACACCCCACAGCAGCCAAGTCTCCTACTTTAAATTTTGAAACGTTAGGCCCCACTTTCGTCACACGTCCCACGATTTCATGTCCCGGAACATTCGGATACACGGTGCCACGCCATTCGTTGCGGGCTGTATGCAAGTCAGAGTGACAAACACCACAATATAGGATATCAATCTCTACATCATTGTCGGTTGTCTCACGACGATCAATTTGCATTTGATGCAGTGCGGAAGCCGGTGCATCTGTACCAAAAGCTTTTACAGAAATTGTACGCATTATTTTTCGTTTTTAGATAGTAAACAATATAGCAATAAGCCGATTTAGCTTGACACTAATTTACGATATGTCTGCGATAGATTTTCAGTAGAATTAATTTTTTCTTTCTAAATTCGTCTCCATATATTATCCCAACAGCAAGAAAGAAATGGAAATACCGGGCACCAACACCAGCAATAACCTGATTTTTAGAGATGCTACACGCGATGATTTACCGATCGTTGTTTCGATTTACAACTCGACAGTTCCATCGCGCTTGGTGACCGCAGATACCGAACCTGTAACCGTTGAAAGCCGCATTCCTTGGTTTCAAGAACATTCTCCCAAAAAAAGACCCCTTTGGGTAATCGAGGATACGACAGGAAAAATCATAGGTTGGGTCAGCTTTCAGTCCTTCTATGGGCGGCCGGCTTACGATGCCACGGTAGAGATCAGCATCTACCTGGATGAATCTACCCGGGGGCAAGGCGTGGGTAAAAAGGCCTTGGAGTATGCCTTAGCAAAGGCACCTTCTTTTGGCGTGAAAACAATTTTAGCGTTCATCTTTACCCATAATGAAATTAGTTTGAAGCTCTTTGCAAAATACGGTTTTGAGACATGGGCACAGATGCCCAATATTGCCAATCTGGGTGGCATTGAACGCGGCTTAACCATTCTGGGCAAGCGTATTGCGTAACCTGCTGCTGGAAACAGATACAGCGGGATGAGGACCATGAAACTATCCCAGCGCTACGTCAAGCGTCATCATAATGATAAACCCGCCGATAAAACCCAGCGTGGCGATATCAGAGCTTTTGTTTTGCTGTGCTTCCGGGATGACCTCCTCGACCACTACAAAAATCATAGCGCCCGCAGCAAACGCCAAGGCGTACGGCAGTATCGGCGTAAACGTCGTAACCGCTAACGCCCCCACGACCCCAGCGATGGGTTCTACAATAGCGGAAGCTTGTCCATAGAAAAAGCTCTTCCGGCGACTCAGTCCCATACGACGTAACGGCATGGCAACAGCAATACCTTCCGGAAAATTTTGTAGACCAATACCGATAGCCAATACAACCGCTCCTCCAATAGTTGCTTCTGGAATACCTGCAGCCACACCCCCAAAAAGTACGCCCACGGCTAGTCCTTCCGGAATATTATGCAACGTAATGGCTAGAATCATTAACGTCGTCTTCTGCCACGGTGTCTTCACCCCTTCTACCTTTTGGAAGTTAACATGTAAATGTGGTAAAATCTTATCAATCGAAAACAGAAAGCCTGCTCCCATTATAAATCCAAGCACTGCGGGAACCACTTGCACGAACCCTTCCCCCTCACTCATATCAATAGCCGGAATCAATAAACTCCACACACTCGCTGCGACCATCACCCCGCCCGTAAAACCCAGCATACCATCCAGCACATTTTTGTTCATCTCCTTAAAAAAGAAGACAAATGCAGCCCCCAGCGCGGTTACCAACCAGGTAAACAACGTGGCATATAACGCCGCTAATATGGGATCAATGGTTTCAAAATATGCGATTACGGATTCTATCATGCTATTGGCACTACCTGGTTTTGATGTTGATGTAGCGCTACAAAAGTACTAAGTTTAAAGAAAAAAACCGACCCATTCTAAAGATTGGGCCGGTTCACAATATAAACTAGACTAAATCGCTAAAAGAAAAGCTTGCGGATCGCCTTATTGTTGGGATCCAACAAATATATATTCCCCTCATTATCCACCGCAATATCGCTGATCGCCGCAAATTTCGCTACTTGCAACGAACCATCAACAAAACCAAAACCAGCTCCTTTGAAGATGGTCGTCACCCGACGTGTAGCCATATCCACTTCCCGAACCGCACTGTTATAGGTATCTGCCACATACATCTTCGTACCTTGATAAATTACTATACCATTTATGCCGTTGAAGTAAGCATTCGATCCAATACCATCTTGATACCCGCCTTCGGAGTACCCCACCCAGTTGATATTCTGCGTGCCACTGACATCACGACGAGCAACACCATTGCCACTATTCGAGTTTTGATCCGCCCAATATATAGCACCTGACGCATCCACTGCCGGTCGTGCACTTACCCAGCTCGGTCCATTAATCTTCGAATAGTTCCCTGTATTATTCACCCGATTCATGCCCGCAGAAAATCCCGCTACATTCACATAAAGGACACCCGCATTATCGATCGTTAATTTACCCGGAGAGAAACCACTCGCGTAAACCGACCGTTGTCCGCCAGCTGTAATTTTGATGATCTGGTTCGCCGTCTGATCACCTATATAAATATTATTCTGCTTATCGATCACAATACCGGACGGCATACCAAAGGTCGCATCTTGACCATTAACCTTTAAAATTGATAGGTCACCCGACGGTGTTATCTTTTTCACCACCTTTTCTGCAGCATCTGTCACGTAAACGTTTCCTTGCTGATCGACAGCTATACTACCTAAATTATTACTCAATGCATTGCTCGATGGGCCACCGATCAAGGTCATGATCCCGGCTCTCCGGAAAGGTTTGGGCGATACCGCCTCTTGGCCACCCACCACGATCTTAATATCACCGGTAGTCAATCCTGCTGGTGCATCCAGCACCAAGGAGGTCTCCGTTGCTGTTTTCACAGCAGCCAACACACCGTTGAAATACACTTTATTTTCCAGCGCTACCGCGCTAAAACCTGTTCCTTTGATGGTCACCGCTGTTCCCGTAAGGCCGTTATCCGGGCTTACCGAGGAGATCCCTAGCGTTTGATCTTTAAACAGCGGTCCCGTACTTGCTTGATCATTCACCACAACGCGAATCGCACCAGAACCGGTTCCCCCAGGAACGATAAGCTTCAATTGATTTTCTGTTGCCTCCGCCAATGGAACCAATACATTGTTGATGTATACACTATTCTCATCCAACAACTTGCTAAACAACGACCCCGTAATCACCATCTCCGTTCCTTTGGGTCCGCTAAGCGGCGTTACTGTCTGTATAACCGGTTTATCAACGACCGTGAAGGTCGGGCCCGTTGTTTTCTGCTCATTGATACTCACCGATAAAGCACCCGTCGTTACCCCTTCCGGGGCACGCACCACCAAGCGCTCCGGTGTTGCTTCTACAATCGTTGCCATCTGACCGTTGAACTCCACCTTATTATTCGTAGCCAGGGCCTCAAATCCTTCCCCGGTGATCACCACATTCGTTCCCTTCCCCCCGGTTAACGGTTTAATGCTATGAATCGCCTGATAGATAAAATTTTGCCCTTTTGCTTCCTTGCCATCAACCTTGACCATCACGGCACCTGTTCCCGCTTCATTCGGCACCTCCGCTACAATCAACGTATCCGTTAAGCTAACCACCAAGGCTTTCTTATTATTGATATACACCGCAGCCGGGCTTTCAACACTTCCAAAACCAGCCCCGCCGATGCGAATCTGAGAGCCGGCCGGCCCATTGGTCGGAAACACCCGAACCACGCTCAGATCTTGATAGGTGTACGTTCCGATAGGCAATACTTTATCCCGGTATTTCACGTCCAAATTTCCGGATGCAGCGCCCACCGGCATACGCAACACGAGTGCCGTCGCTGTTGCACTGATTACTTCCGCTGACTTCCCCCCAATTGTCGCCTGATAATCGCCAATCGACGTCCCAAATCCTTCCCCTTCAATGGTGACCAACGTTCCTGCCTTACCCGAATTCGGATAATAGCTCGTCACCTTTAATTCCACCTGAGGTGGTACATCTTCCTTTTTCTCACAACTTACCGTTCCTATCACGAGCGCTAGAAACAAGAGCAAAAAATGATTATATCTTTCCATAAATAGTTTGTTAAAAAGTATATCGAACTCCAAATTGCACCTGTGCACGACTATTAAAATAGTCTATACTATAAGGTGATCCTGGATCCCTGAATGTAAACACCGGCCAGCTATCCGCATTCTGCTGCGGTCCGAACAGCGTTGGCGTAAGCCCCACACTGCTTGTTGAATTAAATGTATTGGGTGAAAAATATTGTACACCCCATTTTTTATACAACAGATTCGTAACATTCATAATATCCGCCGAAAACGTAATAAACTGTCCCTTTGATTTACCGATATATAAATCGTGCGCAATACGCACATCCGCCTGTACATTCCATGGCGTACGTCCTTTATTTCGTTCCGTAAAGTCACCACGACGACTACTCAGGTATTCATTTCCATCAATAAACTTGTTGAAAGCATCTGCTTGCTGTTGTGCCGTTTGTCCGCCCGCAATGTCTTTGAAATAACGAACCGCTTCCATCGATTCCGGAATATAAACCAAGCTCACCTGCTGGGGCAATCCCTGAATGTTTCCATTCACCAAACCATAGGTAAAAGGAGAGCCGGATTGCGCACTGAAGAACAAGGTCACCTGTGTACGCCCCGCATCCCGCCACGTATGGCTGTAGTTAAAACTACTTACAATACGGTGTCTAATATCAAAATTACTGTTCGCCAAGGTCGGATTATTAGGAATCAAGGATTGATTCAACTGCCAGTTACTCTCCATGGAGTTACGCACCCCATTACTCAGATCCTTGGATTCGCCATAGGTATAGCTTGCCGTACCATGGAAACCACCGATCTGTTTGCTCGCTGTTCCCGTTAAGCTGTATCGATACCCTTGATTCGTATTACTCAACAGGTAAACATTGGAGAAACGATTGTCCACTGTGCCGCTATAAAACGGTTGGCGATGTGCTTTATCGTACCCATACCACAGCGGATTATCCTGGTTGTTGAGTTGTTGGAAAAGAACATCGCTGATGTTCTTGGTATACATCGCTTCTACTGTAAATTTCCACTTGTCCGCGGTTTCATAATCTCCCCCCAAACTACCCCGCAATACCTGTGGCAATGTAAAGCCATTATCCACGAGATCTACCTGTGTTTTACCACTATTGGGATTGCTTACATCGGCCCCATTTTGTGCAATAAAATCAGCCAACCCATTTGGACTCGGTTTAATAGCATCACTTCCCGGAACAAACGGTTTTTGATCCGCACGTTGATCGAATCCACCAAAAGAATCCCCTGTATTGTAGTAGGCATAGGCTAGCCAAGCAAAAGGAATCCGCCCGGTAAATAAACCAGCACCACCGCGCACCACCAAATTACGATCATCCAACAGCTCCCAACGGAAGCCCACCCGTGGCGATAGTTGCACCTTATTCAAGAAATCATTTTTAATGCGTGCAATAGGTGTATAGCTGTAGGTGGTTCCGAAGTACGGATCAGCGGCCATAGTTTTCACCTTTTCACTAAGCGTAGGCATCGTTGGTAGCTGTGCAAAATCCGCTCGTAAGCCCGGCGTCACTCGAAAACGATCGCTCACGCGGATCTCATCCTGCACGTACAAGCTATACATATTCACATTAAAATCTGCGGCCGGATTATCCAACAGGTAATTGCGCGAATTATTGCTGTAGTTATAACTACCGCGCACCCGATACGGGTTGTTGGAAACAAAATCCTCTATACTATTGTAATCCACGCGGCCATTCCAGGCATTTACAAAACCGTACCGAATGCCGTACAACTCATTATGCGTTCCGAACAACAACTTATGGCGTCCCAAATTCCAATTTAAGTTTGCCGTCAGCTCCCAGGTACGCTGTTGCATATTAAAGATACTCGCCTCCCGGTCTGTGCCCAGATAAATCGTGGTGCCCGGTGTACGTCCTTGTATCTGCACCTGCGGCAAGGTCGGGTCACTTAACGGATCCCGGCGATCATTGACCACCGTAAATCCCAGCACCGCATTTCCGGACAAGTTATTCCGAAAACGGCTCTTTAGCTCCGCGACCGTGCTACTCTGGTTATTCGTTTGCTGAAACGCCATGCTACTGAAACGAAAATCTTGCTGGTCGCGATCCATATGTGTCGCCTTACTGCGAATCGTATTATTACGCACCGCTAACTGATGGCGATCGTTGATATTCCAATCCACCCGATTGAAAAACTTAATTGATTTCGACCAGTTGGTATAAGTACCCGCTGTACCGACATCAAAAATATCCCCATACCGATCTTTGGCTTGTTGCGCTATAAGTTGCGCATCCGACGCACTAAGAATAGATGCGGTCTCGATCGTACCCACCGCAAGTTGCGTAGGGTCTTGACGACGCGTGATCTCTTCATTGCTAAAGAAGAATAATTTGTTTTTTATAATCGGAAAACCAATTCGGAAACCACCTTGATAATCGTAGAAATCGCTATTCATTTTTCCCAGCGACCCCACGCGATCCTTACCGGTCAAGGCTGCATTTCGGCCATAACCATATACCGAGCCTTCAATTTTATTGGTTCCACTACGGGTTACTGCATTGACCGATCCCCCCGTAAAATTACCAATCTTGACATCATACGGCGCCAGGTAGACCTGCATATCTTGAATCGCGTCAATCGATATCGGATTGGTACGCGTGCTGCTTCCAGCCATCCCTGAGGTACCTGTCTGTCCACCGAGCGACGGACTAAACCCTATCGCATCGTTATTGATCGCACCATCTATCGTCACATTGTTGTACCTGAAATTTGTACCACCAAAGCTGTTGTCGCGACTCCCTTGTGGTGTCAGGCGTGTGACATCCGTAATCGATCTGTTCACCGTCGGCATCGAACGCACCTGTTCCCCACTAATATTCTTGCCTGCACCATAATCATCAGCCCGTTGGCGTGCGACACGGGAGGTGACAGCCACCCCTTCCAAAGCCTGAGCAACACCACTCAGCACCAGATCCAGCTGCTGTGCCGCCCCCAGTCTCACCTGGATATCATTCCGCTCCGCGGCTTCCATACCCACCATCGTAACAACCACCTGGTAGGGACCACCAATACGAAGATTATTTAAGGTATATCGCCCATCGCCATCGGTCGACAAAGCGTATCGCGTACCCGAAGGCGTATGTACCGCAACAAGAGATGCGCCGACTAAAGGCTCTCCTTTGCTGTTGACCACACGTCCGGTCAAAGCGCCGCTGGTCTCTTGTGCCATCACACCTGTTCCCCATAAAAATAAGAGGACGAACAACAGGAATGCCCAGACCATGGTTACCCCTTTAGCAATTCTTATACTTCTCACTCCACTCGTCTCTCTAACACTTCTAACTTCTCTTACTCTCTTCATTTTCATTCCTTTTTTTTAAGGTAATCGCCAGCCTACTGCGTGAGTCGCAACGTGCCATTGATTACATGTAAAATTCCATTTCCTGTGAGCATATCCTGTTTTGTCAAGAGGACATCTGTGGTATTACCGATTCCCCGCAAGCTGATTCCCGAGAATGCCCCGGGCGAGCTTGGATTCGGCACCAAACGGACAGTCACACTATTCCCATTCATCATCCCCTGCTGCGCGGTATTCGATGGACCAGCACTCAATACATAATCGTATACAAAGCGGCGGTCACGCACAATGTGATAGGAAACCAGATCCAATAATACTTTTGGATCGGTCTTTTCAATCTGTTCCACCGATGCATAACCGATCGACTGCATGGCCGTATTAACAGGTGCAAACACGGTGTAAGGCCCTGTCTGTCGCAGCTGTTCCAGCATGCCTGAAGTACGCAGCGCCTGCGTAAACAAGGTAATGCTCGCATCGGCCGCCAAGGCATCCACCAACACATCGTGCACGTACGGGGTCAATACCCGATCCAGCACCTGCACCAAGCCATTGGATGCCGGAAGATTGGTGGACAATATCCGAGCACCATTCAATGTCAATACGGTATCTTGCCCTTTCACCCAATGTGTAGCGAACATTTTACCGCCCCGTGAGCGGAGCTCCTGATTAAAGGCAAAAGGAAGCTTGTTCAACTCGTACTTACCATCCAGCGTATGGTAATTGGCGATACGGGATACCACGGTATTGCTCGCACTCAATACGGCCGTTGGCCCCGCATACCCAGCCGTAATAAAAGCGGCATCCGAAGGAGCCAATACCGTGAAGGGACCTTCCCCAGCGTTGAGCACCTTATCCATTCCACTCTTCCGCAGCGCAGCGGAAAAACTAGATAAGTTAAAGTTATCAGCGATAACCAGATTCAACTTATTGTTATCGAAATCACTCATCTGTTGTACATCTTTCTCGCAACTTGCACCGAGGAGAAGAACCAGAAAAAAGCTGCTTAATCGTTTACTATATTTTAAAGCGATTGCCATATCCTATTTAAGTTTAAAACCTTTCGGTAGTAAGAGATTATCCACCACATGAATGGGACCATTCAACGTTAATATATCCGACTCCACAATATGTGCCGAGGGCTGTCCCGACTCTTTAAAATGGAGCCCCAATGTTCCATTATTCGTGCTAAATGCAAAAGGCATCTTATAGGCGTAACGTATCTGGGCCGTTCCCCCGATATTCACAAAATAGTCGTGGATAAACGGCGCGGCCAAGTCATTACTAAAGAAGACCGTTTGATTCCCCCTCGCCATACCATAACCAGGGTCTTGCGGGGCATAAAATCGAGCCCAATTCCGGTGTGCATCCACAATAGTATCCATCACAAAATGACCCGCCGGCTGAAACATATTCTCATCAAAACGTACATCATTCCGTTCTGCATTCAGCGCCATTACGTCATCGATGCTGGTTAAGCCTGCTTTTTTGAACGCATCATCGGTCGGCGCAAATAAGGTGGTAATGGTGATGTTGGGGTCTGCATAGTTGGGGTCTGACGCTATTGTTATTTCCCAAAATTGACGGTAGGCGTAACGGACAGATGGATAGTACATCCAATACTCTTCCGGTGCTACCTCATACCCATACCAGTACGACATTTCCCGGACCATCGTCTCCACAAAAATGTCATCCATCTGGCGCTGCATTTCCAGGAAAATGGTAAACCGACCATCCGCTTCCATCACTTGAAGCGCCGTTTTTGTTGGTTTCTCGATGTTATTTTCCATAAAGATCACCGCGCCATTCGTCGCTAACTGGTGGTTAAGTTTCCCCATCGACTTCCCGTTCACCAAGAGATTCCCTGCCGCATTTAATGCGAGGTAATGCTTATAGCGATACTTGTCGTGACGCTGCCCCCAGACATTGGGTTCATCATAAAATGGAACGCGCAGCTCTGGATTCACTAACATCGAACGCATCGGCATACTTTCCGGGCGTAACTGATCCTTCCGCAACGTCCCCAGAATCGTATAAAACATCATTAAGCTATCCACATCGGCTGTCGCCATCGCATCAATCTTAGCGGCCGTAATCCCAATTTTTGTCCAAGCTGCGTCGTTCGGAACAAACAACGTATAGGTGGTATTCGCGCCCATCCGGCTCAGGCTATCCTTGACTCGGCTTTTGTCCCACGCCTTCCGAAAGATACTGGCACTGGCTTCACCCGCAAGCAGCTCTCCGACCTTCTTGGTCGCCTCTTCCTGATGCGGTACTTGTTCCCCTTCCGGGGCCGGCATAAATTCATTCTTTTGACATCCTACCGTACACATCAATGTACCGAAGAGCATCATACTGTATATAAAATCGTTTAGTAATCGTTTCATTTTATTTACTTCTTAAGGGCTTGTCCCGGTTTCACCAAACCTGTCTCTAAATTGTGTACCACACCATTGGTGCACAGAAAATCTACCTTGGCACGCTGACGATACTCCACCCGTGCTATAATCTGTGCGAAAACATCATCGCTGCTTTTGAGTTCGAGATTATATCCTAAAATCCATTCGGGGTATGAGGTATTACTAAAATAAGTCATCACATAGGGGCTCCCTTTGAGCTTATAGCTATATCGCCCATCTGCGTTAATCGTCGAAAAAACCTTCGAATCTGATATAAAAAAATGCTTATTGTAGATAATGTATGTCCCGAATAATTCTTCAGCATTGTACTTCGCAACATCCATCGTCGCGAGTACCTCTTCCGTTATGCCGAGACTTTCCAATGCTTTATTCGTTGGGGCGAAGACGGTAAAAGGCCCTGCGGTACCAAACTGTTCCCAAAGGCCAAATTTTTTCAGTCCGGCAACAAAAACACGGTATTCCGGTTTTGCCGTTAGCAGGGCTTGGATATTGGTTTCAAACTGTGGTTTCATCACCTTATCCAGCACATATAAAACGCCGTTTGCTAACCCCACATCCTTGCGCAGCACACTCGCTCCATCGAAAAAGAGATCATTGACCGCTGAGCCACCCGTCGGATTAAAGCTCGCTAATGACGTATGTAGCGAAGTTCCTTCCAAGGTCGCGTAACGGACATCTACCCCATTCGCCGGAATATCGGCTAAAAACATACGACGTGGCAGCACATGATATTTTATAATCCGACGCAGGCTGTCCTGATTCATTCTATCAAAATCAGTCGGTCTGAACACGCCGATTTCATTAAAAGCAACATCATTCGGCACCAACACCGTAAAAGGTCCCTCTTGATTAAGTTCCGCCGCAAGCCCCGTCTTTTGCAGTGCCGCATGGAAAAGTGTCATCTCAAAATTGTTCTTGATAAAATCTGCCGCTGGTCGAATATTTTCATTGGGTGTCACCACCGTTAGATCCGGATGTTCACAAGAAGCCACAAAGCACGTGGCAAAAAGGAAAATAGTACGTAAAAATCTATGTTTCATTTCAAAATCTCCTGGCTATGAATTAATAAATTGGGGGTGCAAATTTCCGTTGGATCGTCGTCATGTAAATACGTCCATTCACCACCTCCAGTGTATTGACCGTGGCAAATGTTCGCGGGTTGTGAATACCGGAGTGCACATTCACCAGCATATTAGGCAGCATTGTCCCATTATCGGGGCTGGTCAGGTTAACCTTTCCATTCAACAAGCAATTGACCACCGCCCAATTCCCTTCGGTATTTGATGTCGTACTGTGAATCGGGTTATTGGTTATGTCCATTCCCGGTACAAAAAAGTCAAATCGTTGCCACATATTGGTTTGGATACCATTGGTCTTGCTACTGGCCCACAGCGGGAAGCTCACATAAGGAGCAACGGTCGAAGAGCTATTATTACGTACGACACGCGTCATGTACTTCCCTTTGTAACCCGGTACTGTAGGGGCGATGTGGCTCAAGACGCCCTGATCTTCATAGAGGGATAAAAAAATATTCATTTCCTCTTTTATTCCCCCCATGAAACTACGTAGTCGATAATCGCCATCTTTCAAACTGGCGTCCGCCTCCACAAAACCTTTCGCACTCATATTATAGAAATTCACATACACCAAAGAGTCAGACAGCGGCAACTTATGGAAGTTTTCCTCCCGTAATAACAAACCGTGCTCTTTGGTTACAAAATCTTTCTGCAAAAGGTGCAAGGTATATACCTCCTTACTTCCCAAATTAATGACCGTATCGATCAGAATATCTTTCTTCAGATGACTTTCCAACTGTAGGAAAGGAACGGTATTCTTAGGGCGATACGCAAACACGATGCGCAACGATCCCGAAGGTACCTGCGCCCAACTACTGAGATCAAACCCATTCAACATGGGGGCAACCAACACATTCCTTTTACCTGGATATTCTGGATTATCCAGGGACGTGCTGTTACCAATATGTGAGGGATAGGGCGGCGCATAGGCATCGCGTTTATCAAAGAAGTCCCCAATAACTTCTGCACCGGTGATCTCGCCCGTTGCGTCCATCGTCGGATTAATCAGCATACAGAAGTACGGTACTTTATCATCCTTACTGCCCAAGGTCTGCACATAATTCAGGTTATTAAACACCCGTAAATAAGCCGGTTCCTTAATTTCAGTATATTCTACCTTGGTACATCCAATGATACATAATGCGCATATTGAAAGTAGAGCTATGTAGATCTTTATTCGTTGATTTTTCATTATTTCGTGTGTTTTATAATGATCATTCGTGCTTTATTTGTCGGCGTTGCTGTGTTTCCGGTATGTCCGATCAATGCCACCGTATACACACCAGGCTCCTGTATAGGCAACGGTCGGTTCGGGCGCAGGTACAGCGCTTCATTGGCTATAAATCGCTGATGCGAAAGCGAAGCAATATCGCTGGCCCATAATCCCGGCACCACCTCTGGTGTGGACCGATAGGCCATGATATCAAACGGGGTTTGGACATTCCCTAGATCCATATATGGTCCCTCCAACTTTGGCAGACCTGGCTGCAGATTTTGATTCGGCAAACTACTCCCAACACCACTGTTACCTAGCTGTCCATTATTCAGCGTGAAGGTGATATAGGGATTTCCTACAGCGAGGTTTAAAAAGCGTTTAAAAAAGAAGAATTGGTGTTGCGTCCGTGCAAAAGTGCCATCATCGGTAGCACCTGTAAATACGGCACCACTCAGGTCATTCGCAACAGCCAGCAGCCTCGGGCTGCCATCTGCATTAGGGTGCAGCCAAAAGGTATAATTCTGGGCAGGTTGCAACACTTGATCTAAGCTTGCCAGTACCTGTCCCCCCGCATCGACGGCTTCAACTTTATACGTACCATGGATTTGAACACTGTAATCTGTCGCTTCGCCAAAGGAGACCTTTTCTCCGACCGTTTTTCCGTTTACCTTAAACGAGACCGTCTTATCGGTGTATGCATTTGCCCCCTGGAGACGTACATAGGTTTGATTGGCAAGAGCAGATACATCCGTTATAACCTGAAAAGAGTTCTGGTATAACCACGAGGTATTCCCAATTTCGTCTACAATATAATCGTAGCGTTGGGGGGTGACCACAATTGTATAAACACCACCCGGTTGGTAGGTTTTTACGGCTGCATAGTGTAGGTTCGTTAACTTCGCATGATCCAGCGGTATCGTCGAAGAAGCGGGGTCGATAACTTTATATTCGGCACGTTCATTTCCCAAGGAGGGTACCTGACGGCCATCTCCTACTAACACCTTAAATTGATAGGTGCCATAGGGAAGCTCAATGTATTCGGAGGCTTTGACTTGCGTACTCACCTGGTTTGTTTTGTTATGAACAAGCGTACCATCGGCATAGGCTAAAGATACCGGTCCTTTCAAATCTTCCTGCATGCCGGTAAGCCCCATGGTGAGGCGCTTTATTTCGCCTCCCAGGTTCACGATACGAATCTTAAAATGATCGGGTTTCGAGGGACTGGATACATCTCTCGGCACTTCCACAACCTCAGGTTGCCCATTCATAAAGAGATGATTTAACAGGTAATAATCCGTTGGATGCGCATAATTCTCCTGAACTTTTACCCGCATATCCATATCGCCCGCGCTTTGGTAATTGCGAAGACTGATTTGCAGATCCAATTGTTGCTGTTGATCAAACAGATCCTGTGGAATGGTCCACGTTTTCCCCAACCGCCCATCGGTTGGAAAATATGAAGTACCGGGATATTTGTAGTAATCCGGATTATTCGAATTTCGCGTTACAAAATTTGTTAAGCTATCGCCATTGGCTATAACCTGATTGTAACCCACCAGGTTGACAATACGGACCTGCGATCCTTTCCGAGCTTCCGTTGTTGGCCTGTTATCGGGTTTCAGGTCTAATTTTTCCTTTTTGCAACTTACCGCTAACGGAAGTAAAAGGATATATAAGATAAGTTTCTTCATAACTAAAACAGGTTATAGGTAAAGCCCATCATGATCTCGGTGCCTCTTTTGAAACTCCGGTTGATATATTCATTACCATACCACTTACCGCCTGTTTGCGGGTTCGCATATACAGTCTTATTTGCTGGGTTGATTATATTTTTGGCATATCCCTTAAAGATGATCCGTTTGTTTATACGCTGACTAAAGACAAAGTCGAGGTAGGGTACCGGCTGGGTATATAAATCAGGTTCCCCGGTCAGGTTGATCTGCACCAGGCGCTCTCCGACCATGTTAAATGTCAAGGTAAGGTCGGTTCCCGACTTATCGTTATCATAATTCAACCATCCGTTAATAGAATAGGGTGCTTGCTCAAAGAGTGGACTATTTTTCGGGGCGTGGCGATCCAGGGATCGATTTGCTTCATACCGTTCTTCCGTTTTCTTGATTTCACTTTGTGCCAACAAGAGGTTACTTCCCAGGAAGAAATGCTGCAAAGGCGCAATTAATGTTCCCAAGTTCTTTACGACCTCAAACTCCAATCCCCACACCCGACCGATATTAGGGTCGTTCTGGAACTGTATGGTTGGAAACTCCGGATAAGTGGCTGCCAATCCTTGTGTTTTCAGGTTAAACACCTTAACCAGCTGGTTCTCGATGCGCTTACCAAAGGCTGACACCGCAATAACCTCCCCTTTAGCGGGGAACCATTCCCAACGGAAATCCGCATTCTGGGTATACTGATTTTTCAGGTCTGGATTTCCGACCACCAAACCCATCTGAAAGGCGTCAAACTCAAAGACATTGGTTATTTCGCGCAGTTCCGGGCGCGCCAACGTGGTATTAAAGGCCCCTCTAAAATTCATGTTGTCGTTGAGTGTAAAGGTCGCATTGACGGAATAGAAGGGTTTGTATCCGGTCTTGTATACTGAATTTGGGTTGATGGGATTCAGTGGGATACGCGATCCATCCGGCGACACCGCTGTCAACGAAGGATCAAGAAACACGCCCACGGTATCAACCGAAGAGCCGATATTGGTCATCTCGAAACGCACGCCCCCCGCCATACGAAAGCGCTTTGCTAGTTTCAGATCCACCATACCATATAACGCATTCGTCTCGTAGTATCCGGTATAGTTGTTCGGCGATTTCTGACTGTTGTATAAGAAACCACCCACCGGCATCATCCCCTCGCCTTGTCCGGCAGCAGGCAGGTGCACGCCAATAATTTCATTGCTGACCAAGCGGTCCAAGTTACCGGCCACATCATACAGCGGTACTGCTTTATTGGAGGTAAAATTTGATCCAGGCAAGAACAATTGGTTTTCCGTGAATGCACGATCCCTGAACAGGTAGTTCACCCCCGTCTTGAATTCTTGCTTTTCACCCAAAATGCGGAAGGGGATGCTGAGGTCGGCTTTGTAGTTATAATTCTTCTCATCGAGGTTTCGCCAGCGACGGCCGTTTGGTTCGGCTTGCATAATACCATAGACACCAAAACCATTTACATAACCTGAAGTCAGGGCATAAAGATGCTCCGAATAAACACGCGCGTCACCACCATTATCGGCTCCTACTGTCGGTCGGTAATACCAACCACCACCGCGCGGCATATAATCCACCAGGCTGGCAAATCGAAAATCAGGATCATTTTGTCTCGAGCGAGAACTTGCCGCATTATAACTTAAGCGCGGGGATAGCTCGTGCTTAAAGAACTTGTGCTCTCCTTGCAGATTAAATGTATTTAAGTTCCGAAACGTTTGCTTCAGCGAATAGGTTGTGCTTTTCACCCCACCCGGCAGCCCCGTATATTCATATTTTCCCGATAGGTTCGTACCGATACTCTCTCCGCCCCAGCTACCCAGATATTGCATACTGACCTCATGCTGTGGACTAAAGCGATACGTTAATCCCGCTAGCGTACCATAATTCAAGGTCTCGGTCCCGGTATTCTCTTTATACGTTTGGTACTTCCCCATATATAAACTATTCGGTGTGATATAATTTGGAATATTACGGAAGCTGTATACATCTGGATTTCCCGTCACCACACCTTGGTAAATACTGTACTGTGTCAGCTCACCGGCATTGATATCGGTTGTTCGGCGGTAATAATTCCCACCGAGAATCACCCCTATTTTATGCTTCCCATCAAAAACATTATAACTATTTCCGAAGGTTACTGAATAAAGCTGGTTAAGCGGAGCTTTGCGGTACGTGCTGGTCATCACCGGATCGAAGCCTTGCATAATACCATTAATGCGCTTCACTTCCTGATAAGCTGCCGGGCTGTAATTGCTATTGGCAATCATTCGTTGTATAGAACCCAATCCACCCGGATATTCGGTGGCTAAATTGGTAAAGTCGGTCGTCAGGTTCTTATCGTTTATCTTCGTTCCCAGTACGCCCATACCACTATTCCAGAAGCTATTGTATTGACCACCCAAACCGATATTTGAGTTCAAACCCGTCTGTGCAATGACCTCAAAGGTCATCTTGTCGGGTACAGACTTCGTTTTTAGTTCTACGATTCCCGACGCGGCATCGGCCGGTTTATCGGGAGTCACCGTTTTATAGATCGTGATATTATCGAGTAAAGAGGCCGGCACCAAATCCAGTGGAATAGCGCTGCGATCCGGGTCCGATGAAGCGAGGCGTACCCCATTTAATTGCCCAATAACCGAGCGATCTCCCAATCCGCGTACCGCAACATATTTATCGTCTGTTACCGTGACACCGGTCACACGCTGCAACGCCTGCGTGGTTGTAATACTCCCTGTCCGCTCAATAAGCTCCGCCGATATCGCATCTTGTACGATAGCCGCCTTTTTACGCTCCTCGAGGACGGCACTCTCCGTATTCGCCTTACGTCGTGCTTGCACCGTAACCTCTACGGCATCCAATGCGGTCGAGGTAGGCACCAATTGCACCACGATATTGCGATCTGCGGCATGAACAGCAACCTCTTTTGTTTGGTGTCCCAGTAAGCTGAATACTAAGGTTTGTTTGCTTTCGGACACGGTGATTGTGAATGCTCCGGACCCGTCGGTTGTTGCCCCACCCTGCTGCCCTTTTACTTTCACGGAGACGCCCGCCAGGGGTGACCTATCGGATGTACTGATCACTTTTCCGACAAGGGTAAACTGTTGTTTTGCAACCACGGAAGGCCTCTCTTCGCGCGGAGCCTCGGTGACCACCACCAATTTGTTTTTGATAACATAGCGGTAAGGCAGGTTGGTAAAGCAAGCGGCCAAGGCCTGTTCTATAGAAGCATCCCTAACATGGATATCAATGGATTTTGCTTCTTTAAAAAGGTTGGCATCGTAAAAAAAATCATATTGACTTTGTTTACGAATTTCCTGCAAGATGGTCGGGATATTGCTATTTTGCCTGTTGAGGTTGATACGCTGGCCAAAGGTGGACGCACTGACCTGGACTAACAAGCATGTGATAAGCATCATGGTGATTTTCATAACACGCATGCATTGATAAAGATTCATAGGTAATAAACTCTCCTTTTCCAGCTATACGGAATACATCGCCTCCATGCATGGAAGGCTAAACGAATATTTCATATATTTGCTGACGTTAATATTAGTTGATGATTTTGTTTGCGCAATGTTGTCGATAGGCTTAACAAAACTTGCCAAAGGTGTTACCAGCATCTTTGGCTCTTTTTTTGTCGTCTCTCCTGTTCTCTTTCTCTTAAGCCCCATAAAAAGTATATGTCACTATTCGGTCACTGTCATCCTCCTTTCTTTCAGTTGTATCTTCACTTTTCCGGTTGCTTGTACCATATCTATAATAGCCGATAGCGGTTGCTTGCGGGAGACAATTCCTTCAAAACGTAACTGCCCCAATTGTACTGGGCAGTCGACATCGATATCGTACCATCGTTCCACTTTTCGCAAGATGCTGTGTAGCTCTTCGCCATGAAATACAAAGTCTCCATTTTTCCAGGCGAGCTGCTGCTCCATATCTGCCGGACGCACCTGTAAGGTATGGGTCAAGACCGCCTGCTGTCCCGGGCGAAGGAGGACCGTTTGTCCATTATCCATTGCTTTTACGCGAACGCTACCTTCTACGAGCGTTGTCACTACACTCGGCTCATTGCTGTATGCATTGACATTAAAATGTGTACCCAATACTTCGATCTGCTGCTTGTCGGTATCAACATAAAAGGGCACCGAGGCGGCACCGTTGTCGGTATGTTGGTTTTGTTTTTCAATTTCAAAATACACCTCACCTGTCATCGTTACCCGACGTTGGTTTGTTGCAAACTGTACCGGGTAACGAAGTGATGAAGCCGCATTGAGGAATGCTTTGGAGCCATCAGGTAGCACCACTGTGTATTGACCACCATCGGGTGTAGAGATGGTGTTGTATGCTGTACGTGAGGGTGCAGCACCTCCGTCAGCGTGATATATAAGGTTTCCGTCTTTATCTTTCTCGATGCGGATGCCGGCCTGCTCGGCAATCGTTCCCCTGTTGGCGTCGGCTAAGGAGATAACCGTTCCATCATCCAAGGTGAGGAGTGCCTCATTTCCGCCGGGCACCACGGCAATTTCTCCATGAGCAACCGATTCAGGCAGGAGATTATCCTTAAAGCGATAGGCCACCACACTACCGGCAGCAACAAGAAACAATGAAGCAGCCACCTTTCCCCAGATCCCTAAACGAAAGGGACGCTTATCGCCCATAGAGCTAGGTTCCATTCGCTCTTTTAAGCGCAGGTAGTTTTGTTCTACGTTATGTTCCGCCGTAAATGCAGCCATAGCGAGGCCTATTTTCTTTTGCTCTTCCACTGCATCCCGAAATTGTGGATGCTCAAAAAGCCAATGTTCCCACTTCGCAATATCCTCTGCATTGCGACCCGTACAATAATTTATGAAGCTTTCGTCGCTTAATAATGCGCTTAGATCCAATTCTTCCATGTTGTATTTTTCTTATACTGAACTATAGAGCAGAAGACATTCGATTTTCACTACTGCATGGAAGATTTTTTTTAGATAATAGGGTGTAGTGGGTAGATAGTAGTAGTTGTTTGTTTATAGATTGTAGTTCATAGAGCGTAATTTGTAATGAATACGTCCTACTTTGTACTAATGTTAAGAGGACACGAGCCGAAGGGTATTAGTTCTTTGTTTATAGATTCTAGTTCATAGAGCGTAGTTTGTAATGAATACGTCCTACTTTGTACTAATGTAAGAGGACACGAGCCGAAGGGTATTAGTTCTTTGTTTATAGATTCTAGTTCATAGAGCGTAGTTTGTAATGAATACGTCCTACTTTGTACTAATGTAAGAGGACACGAGCCGAAGGCTCGCGCCAGCATGGGAGTACAGCGTATAAAGTTTAGAGTGATTGGTAATAGTCAGGTTTATAGCTCGTTTCGCTGGCTCGAGCTTGTAGCTCGGACTTATGTACCATCATAAATAGAAGGGACAAGTAAAACAGGACACGAGCCGAAGGCTCGCGCCAGTGTGGGGTAGTAAGTTGGTAGATAGCAGTTTGTAGTTAGATAGATTGTAGTTTGGCTCAAAAGTAAGATGCCGCTCCGGCATAGAGGAGACTAAAATCCGGAATAGAGGAGAACCGATAACGCCCCGATTGCCACCCGGAGGAAAGCTTCCTGTTCGCGGCTTAATAGGTTGCGTAGTTTATCAACTGACTTGTAAATGGTATTATAAACGGTATGTATAGAGATCTGATTTGTTCGGGCAATCTCTTCGTAGGAAAGTCCCAAATAAAACTTTTGATAGATAAGCAGTCGTTGTTTTTCGCCCAGCTGATCCATTTTATCCTTCACCAATTCCCCTACGGTATCTTCGATCGAACGTTGGATAATGCCTTCTTCAACCGACGGGCTGACTGCATTTTCTTCATGAAGCTCCTCGTCGGTAAAAAGAATATTTTCACCCATCCCCTGCTTCCGAAAAAGAGCTCTCAAAAACATCGTCACCAGATAGTTGTGATGATTCAGGATATGACCATTATTGGCTTTGTTCTCCCAGATATATAGAAACACATCGTTAACGACATCCTGAACTTGTTCGATAGGAAAACCTCGCTTCAGGCCAACAAAGGTAAGGTAATGGTGGTAATACTGATATACCTGATAAAAAGCTTCCTCCGATTCGCTACGCACAAATACTTTCCAATAATCTTTCAAGTTTTCCTGTTTAATAGTCGACATCTGCTTCCTTGTATTGGTTAATCTTTCCTCACAAAGGAATAGAACTCTTATTAACAACATGTTAACTGCAAATAATCAAAGTGTTATCGTTAGACTACTTCCTACAAACCACAAACAAACAACTACAAACTATAATCTACCAACCACCAACTACGCTATCATCTCTAAAAAAACATTATCTTTCATGCACCTAACGACAACACCATGGCGCGACCAAAAAATAAGACAGATTTAGTCCAGCAGAGTGAAAAAAGTTTTGCCGATCTGCAATCTTTTATCGCCGGTCTTTCCGAGGCAGAGCAGCAGCATGCATTTCCGGCGCAGTACATGAATCGAAATATCCGCGATGTGCTGGGGCACATCCATGCCTGGCATCTGCTATTTTTGCGTTGGTATGAAGAAGGGATGGCAGGTAGGAAACCCATTATGCCGGCGGAGGGATATACATGGAAGACTACCCCCGATTTAAATCGTATGATTCAAGAAAAATACAGCCAAACGCCATTATCTGACATACAAAAGCTGCTTCTTAACTCCTACCAGGAAGTACAGATCATCCTTGCGGCCCACAGTGAAGAAGAGCTCTTCACTAAAAAGCGCTATGGCTGGACCGGCACCAGTTCACTCGGCCAATACCTGATATCGGCAACATGCAGCCACTATGAATGGGCCTTACGACTCATCAAAAAAGGAACCAAATAAAAAGGCTTTCTGCTGTATTCGAAAATACAACAGAAAGCCCCTATACGATTTACATCTGCTATTATTAGTAACCGAAAATCTCCTCGAGGGTAAGCTTTTTCACTGTTCCTATTTTTTCAAGTTCAGCTTGGTCCAAACCTTTCTCGTCAGCAACAACACAGTATACATACGGTTTACTGCTCATCTCTTTACCATGGAAAGATTTCAAATCCTGAAAAGTTAACTTCGGCGCTTGCTCGTACACCGCTTTACGGATGTCTGTGGTATTTCCTAAACGTCTTGCAGCCATATAGCTATTCAACACGGCGGAATTCGTAATACGCTCGCTTGCGATCGATTTCACCAAACTAGTCTTCGCTGTTTCCAAGGCCGCTGCCGATTCTGGTAATGTCGTTAACAATTCGTTCATCCCGTTCACCGCTTCCTTGAATTTATCAGCCTGCGTACCGACATAAGCACCCACGCTGTAGTGATTCTCTTTCTTCTGTGGCTGTCCGAAGAATGCATACGTGGAGTAAGCCAACGCTTTTGATTCACGGATGGTTTGGAAAACAATACTTCCCATACCACCCCCAAAATAGTTGTTGAACAACGAGATCGTTGGGGTACGGCTGCTGTTGTATAAATCAGAATTTCTGAACCAGAAAACTTCCGCTTGCTTCATATCATAATTTGCAAACAATACTTTATTGGTCTCCGTTGGAAGCTCCTTAAACTGTTCTCCCGCAGCAGGTACGATAAAGGCACTTTTCGAAACTTTCAATGCCGGCAATGAAGCCGTTAACTCAGATAACGAGCGTGGTCCAAAATAAAGTACCGTATGCTTCATATTTGCAAAGTCGTGTAATGCTTTAACCAAATCTTCAGCTTTCAGCTGATCCAATTCGGCATCCGTAAAGGTGTAATTAAATGGGTTCTTAGCTCCATACTTCGCATACGAGCGTAGACCTTCCATAATCGAACTCTTATTCTTTTTCGCATTCTCACGAGATTGCTTCATCCGTCCGATGTACGCTTTAAACGCCACTTCATCCACCACGCAGTTACGAAGTAGGTCTTGAATCAACAACACCGTTTTATCAAAGTTACTATTCAATCCCGAGATTGAAATATTCGTCTCTTCGGCGCCCGAA
Organism: Sphingobacterium psychroaquaticum; assembly: GCF_004421025.1. Taxonomy (NCBI): domain Bacteria; kingdom Pseudomonadati; phylum Bacteroidota; class Sphingobacteriia; order Sphingobacteriales; family Sphingobacteriaceae; genus Sphingobacterium; species Sphingobacterium psychroaquaticum. The sequence continues at coordinate 3,163,436 of NZ_CP038029.1, forward strand.
GAAGCGGAGAAATCAGAAGCCAGCTTGTAAAACTCTTTACTGAATTCTTCACTCGATTTATCTTTCGTTCCCAAGAACTTCATGTAATCCGTCGCAATACCAAGCAGTTTATTATTCCACCGTCCGGTTTGAAAACGGTACACCATACTGAACAATTCATTGTCCTTATTCTTTACCGCAAGAACCTCTACATCCTTACCCGCATTCTTTTGGATATCTTTATTATAGTCTACCCAAACCGGCTCAATAGCCGCTTCTGGCATGTTGTTTACTTGGGTCAAGAATGCAGACTGATCGGTTCTATTGACGCTAATTGGGGTAATCGTAGGTTTCACCACTTTTACCACATTCTCATCGACACCTTGACGCTTATAAACAATGACAAAATTTTCGTCGTTCAAGTACTTATTCGCAAAATCAACAACATCCTGCTTGGTCACCCCTTTTAGACGTTCCGTATAGCCGAGCTCATTGGCCCAATCCAATTCCGATGTAAAGGCAGACATCAGCTCTTCTGCACGGCTGGAGTAGCTATCATTGCGGGAGATTTGTGACCGACGCTCATTGTTTACAATAGAGGTAATAAGGTCTTCCGAGAATTCCCCATTTCTAAGCTTACGTAACTCACCCAATAGCAGATCACGTACTTGTTCCAAGGATTGTCCTTGCGAAGGATTTCCTTGCAAAATCAACATGGAATAATCTTTCAACACATACGGGAAAGCCGCTGCGCCTAATAACTTTTGGGATTTCACTAAATTTAAGTCGATCAAACCTGCCGAACCGTTAGTCAAAATATTACCCATTAAATTCAGCATCTGCGCATCTTTATGTGCTGCTCCCGGAAAACGGAAACCCATAAACATAAATTCTGAATTCGGACCTTTTACTTCGCGAATAATTGGTTTGGTAATCTCCGCTTCTTTGTCGAACGTGTATGGCGGAATGGTTTTTGGTTGCATGTAAGCAAAAGCGGCATCGATCTTCTTCACCATCGTTGTTGGATCAAAATCGCCCGCCATAATCACTCCCATATTATTCGGCACGTAATACGTGTTGAAATATTCACGAATTGCTTTTAACGATGGATTTTTCAGGTGTTCGATCGTACCGATTACCGTTTGACGACCGTAATTATTACCTGGAAATAACGATTCGAACATGGCCTCAATAGACTTCCGTCCGTCGTTGTCCAATCCCATATTCTTTTCTTCATAAACCGCCTCTAACTCCGTATGAAACAAACGTAAAATTGGATTTCTAAAACGTTCACTCTGCACAGCCAGGTACTTATCGACCACATTATTTGGAATATCTTCGATATACACGGTTTGCTCAAAAGAAGTGAACGCATTGGTACCATCCGCTCCCATATTGCTCATCATCTTATCGTATTCATTGGCAATTGCAAACTTAGCCGCCTCGCCAGAAACACTATCGATCTTTTTATATATCGCGGTACGCTTTGCTTCGTCCGTTGTTGAATTGTACTGTTCATACAAGGCATCAACCTGATCTAATAGTGGCTTCTCTTTGCTCCAATCGAGGGATCCGAACTTATCTGTTCCCTTGAACAGCATGTGTTCCAAGTAATGGGCTAACCCGGTATGATCTTTTGGATCGGTCTTACTACCCGCTTTTGTGGCAATATAAGTCTGGATCCGTGGTTCTTTTTTACTTGGGCTCAAAATAACGGTAAGACCGTTCTTTAAGGTATAAAATCGGGATTGTGTTGGATCATTAGCAACGTATTTGTAGCTATATCCACCTTCGGACGCCTCTTTCCACTCGAACTTCTGCTGCCCTAAGGCAACACCACTCGTAGCGAGGATAAAAGAAACGACAAAGATTGACTTAAATAATCTTTTCATAAATGAATTCAGTTAGGGGGTACCTAGAACGCTGTAGGGTATACAAAGTAGTAGGTACTATTTGTAAACCACTAAGTTACCATTTTAATTATGCAATAGACAAAAACATTCTTTATATTCTGTATTTTTTATTAAAAACAAAACTTAAACAAAAAATATTTCGGAAAGTGCAGGGGGATTGGGGCAAAGTTGGAAATTTCAAGTACAAAGTAGAAATACTCAGTACTCTCTACTTTGCACGCTCCACAAACTACCAACTACCAACAACTAACCACCAACTACTCCCTACCAACAACTAACTATCCCATCCATCCGGTTTTCACAAAAAAGATGTATTTTCGATAGCTGAAAGAGCGAATTGCCTATGGAAGACATCACATTATATTTCTGCCTTGCCCTACTTCTTGCTGTCCTCGTGGTGGTCGTTTTGGCGATGCAGTTGGGTAAAGCAAATAAAAAGAACAACGCCATGCAGCTGCAACTTTCACGCTTGGAAGGACAGGTATACGCCCAGCAGCTTTCTGACATTGACAATAAGCTAAATCCGCACCTGTTTAAAAATGTCCTTAATGCGATCCAATCGCATGCCTACCAAACCTACCATTCGCTCGATTCTTTATCCAGTGTGCTCGATTATATCCTATACGAAAGCAAAAAGCAATATGTAACACCCCAGCAGGAGATAGCCTTCGCCTTGAGTCTGATTGAGATTTACCGCATCAAGCTAAGCCCGCTTTTTGAACTCAAGGTCAAGAAAAAGATCAATGAAAATGAACCTTTATACCATCAGCACCTGATGACCCCAATGGTGAGTATTGACCTCATCGAAAATGCTTTTAAACATGCGGATCTGCAAAGTCCAAATGCTTTTATCTCCATTACATTCGAATTTAAGGAGAATAACTTTATGCTAACGGTAGCCAATAAGATATCTAACAAACAGCCTTTAAAGAAGGAAAAGCAAGGCCTTGGGGGTAAAATATTAGAGCAACGTCTGCAAATTATTTATAAAGAAAACTATAAGCTCGATAAGTTTATCGAGAACGATGTCTATATTACGCACTTAAAAATCAATCTACTTGAACACAAAGCTAAAATGCTTGCTGCTCGATGATGAGCTTCCAAGCTTAACCTATTTAAAGCTGCTGTGTGAGCAGATTCCGGCGTTGGAGGTTGTCAAGGTATACAATGCAGCAACCAAACTACTTGCAGATCTGGAGGCCCCGGAGGCGCTAGATTTTGACTTACTCATCACCGACATTGAGATGCCGGAGGTCAATGGCTTGCAGCTCGCCGAGCGGCTCCAGGGCAAAGCGGTGATTTTCACGACGGCCTATTCGGATTATGCCGCAGATGCCTTCGACCTGCATGCCATCGATTACTTACGGAAACCACTCAAGCTGGATCGCCTGCAACAAGCCATTGCGAAAGTCAAGTTGCAACGCCCTAAGAAAGCGGCTCCTGCCCCCAAGACTTTCGTACCAGTCAACAGCGACAAGGGTAAGCTATTGTTGTACTTCGATCAAATCTGTTATATCCGCACCGCAGATCTAGATAGTCGCGACAAGGTGGTATACTTGTCGGATCACAATGAAGTAACGCTTAAAAACATATCCTTCGCACAGTTGATAGCGCTCCTACCCACCGACGCCTTTTGCCGGGTCAACAAAAAGGAGGTGATTGCCATGCGCCTGGTTTCTTCTTTCTCCCACGAAGAGATTACCAGCACGCTAGCCGGAGAGCAAGGAAATAAAACCTTCATTTTAGGCGAAAAGTTTAAGACGGACTTCCTGCAGAAGGTCGCCTTTTAAGTTTTATTACATTTTTTCCCCTTTCTATTACACCCGTACCGGATAAAACCTAGAATTGTTTTATTTTTCCAACCTCGATGTTCGCATCAAACAGAACAGGTCTTATGAAAAATATAAAAAGCAGCATATTCTATATCGGTATTATCGGTAGTTTCTCGCTTTTAATCTATTGGATTATCAGCAAAGGGACAGGTATGGAGGTCGGTCGTCAGATTGCGACCGAAAGATCCGGAAAAAGTCAGTGGGAGGAGTTTATCCTGACCTTACTTCACAACCTGCAACATCCACTCGCCATCCTCCTGGCACAGATTATCATCATCATCCTGGTCGCACGCGTATTTGGTTGGTTGTTCAAAAAAATAGGTCAGCCTACTGTTATCGGTGAAATTATTGCCGGGATTGCTTTAGGTCCCTCCTTTCTCGGGATGTACTTCCCCGAGTTTTCGGCTGCGTTATTTCCGGTGGCATCGCTGAGCAACCTACAGTTTTTGAGCCAGATTGGATTGATCCTCTTTATGTTTATTATCGGGATGGAGCTAGATCTGAAAGTGCTGCAAAACAAAGCCCATGATGCGATCGTCATCAGCCATGCCAGTATTATCTTTCCCTTTGCTTTGGGCGTCGGCTTAGCCTATATTATTTACAGCACTTTTGCACCCATGGGGGTAGAATTTTCTTCCTTCGCCCTCTTTATCGGTATCTCCATGAGCATCACCGCCTTTCCGGTGTTGGCGCGAATCGTCCAGGAACGGAATCTGCAAAAGACGAAACTGGGTACCATTGTCATTACCTGTGCGGCAGCGGATGATATTACCGCCTGGTGTATCCTGGCTGCCGTGATTGCCATCGTTAAGGCGGGTTCCTTTTGGAGCTCCCTTTATATCATTGTCCTCGCCGTGGGGTATGTTTTCCTCATGGTGAAGCTCGTTCGGCCCTTCTTAAAGCGTATCGGTGATATGCATGCGACCCGGGAGAACCTCAGTAAACCGATCGTAGCCATCTTTTTCCTTACCTTGATTATCTCCGCTTACCTGACTGAAGTTATCGGTATCCATGCCTTGTTTGGCGCTTTTATGGCGGGCGCCATTATGCCGGAGAACAATAAATTCAGAAATATATTTATTGAGAAAGTAGAGGATGTAGCCTTGGTATTACTGCTGCCTTTATTCTTTGTATATACCGGTTTACGTACGCAGATTGGCCTTTTAGATGAGCCTTATTTATGGCAGGTAACGGGGTTGATTATTCTGGTTGCCGTAGTCGGTAAATTTGTCGGCAGTGCCTTGGCGGCTCGTTTTGTCGGACAGAACTGGAAGGATAGCTTAACCATCGGGGCACTGATGAATACACGTGGTTTGATGGAGTTGGTGGTCCTGAATATCGGTTACGATCTGGGTGTTCTTTCTCCGGAGATTTTTGCGATGATGGTTATTATGGCTTTGGTTACCACCTTTATGACGGGCCCTGCCCTGGATCTCATCAATAAAATCTTCCATAAAAAAGACACGATTATCCCGGACGAAATCAGCATGGTGGGTAAGTATAATATTTTGATCTCCTTTGGTAACCCGGAGCGTGCCCGAAGCCTACTTCGCTTGGCCCACGGCTTAGTTAAAAAATTGGATAAGAGTTCTTCGATCACGGCGATGCACTTAACCCCAACCAATGACCTGCACCAGTATAATGCCGATCAATATGAAATGGAAACTTTCGAACCCATCATTGACGAGTCAAAACAGATCAACCAAAAGATTACAACGCTTTTTAAGGCGTCAAACAATATGGAGTCCGAGGTGGTGGATATTGCGAATGAAGGGCCTTACGACCTCTTGCTGATCGGTGTCGGACAATCCATCTACGAAGGTAGTGTATTGGGTAAAATTTTCGGCTTTACCACGCGTATTATCAACCCGGAGAAGCTGATCTATCAGGTGATGGGTAAGGAAAGTCTGTTGGAAAATCCGATGTTCTCCTACAGTACACAGCAAATCCTGCACCGGGCGAAAATATCTGTCGGTGTCTTTATCGATAAGAAATTCGAAAAGGTGGATCATATCTTACTGCCGATTTTTACAGCCAACGATTTGGCACTGGTCAAGTATGCACAGAAGTTTATCCATAATGCACAGTCGCAAGTAATTATACTTGACCCGCACAGCTTGGTTCCAAAGAGTACCGCGACGATGGAGCTGATTCGTGCGGTGGAGCAAGTGGCACCGAACCACATTTCGAGGTATGAGAACCGTGAAATTGACAACGAACTATTGGCGTCGCAGGATTTGGTGTTGTTAAGTATGGAGAGCTGGCGTCAGCTGTTTGATGAGAAGAATATATGGCTTTCGCATATTCCGTCTACGCTCTTGATTAAGGAACGGGAGTAGGTTGGTTGGTAGTTTGTAGAGGGTAGTTGGTAGAGGGTAGTTGGTAGTTTTGGTATATAGTACCAAAAATCAACTCAAATGCGAATACAGTGTGTTCGCATTTGAAAAGCTCATTTGACTTTCGCTAGTTCGAGTCTGCCTAACGCAGGCAGGCTTGTAGTTCGGACTTATCTTGTAATAACCAGAACGGGAAACGAGCCGAAGGCTCGCGCCAGCAACGGTAGTTTGTAGAAGGTAGATGATAGTTGGTTGTAAAAAACAAAACGCGGCAATCTATCATTGGATAAAGATTGCCGCGTCGTATCTCCTCGCAAGGACGAGAAGGTTTGGACGGTGTATAGTCCGTAGATACCTCCTGTCGTCGGTATGACGATGAGGCGGGATCATGGTAAGGCGACATCATGGTGAGTCTTTTATGTAAAAGATAGTTAACCCCATGTTTCTACCCGCCTGACTACCCTAGAAAGGCTCAACTTAACAGTAAAAAAACTAACAGTCCTGAGACTATTTTGCGCCCCAGAACGTCCATACCGTGCCGTTATAAACACAAAGTAGTTTGTTTTTCGTATCGTAAACCATCATGCCAGGACTCGGATTGATGATGTTAAGGTGTGGTTCCGCTACTTTAGGCAAGACCATTGCTTTGTCGGATTCTTCGAGGACTAAGACACCATCGGTCGCTGTAGCTTCTCCAACACTCACTTTGGATCCGGCCACTTCGGTCTTTGCCGTTTGGATAGAAACATCCACCACGCCGGTATCATCCATGGTCAAATCGAACCAGCTGTTTTCTTTCAGGTACTTTACTTTCTTGTCTGTGGCATCGAAGATGATTGTTCCATTTTCGGTAATACCGCTTTTGTTTTCTACGTAAGGCAATACAAGGCCTTTGTTTTCGGTATTTCCAAAAGAAAGGGATACCGATGCATTCTCGGCTTTATCCTTACTGATCAATACCTGTGCTTTTAAGCTTACTCCTGCCGATAGCAGGACGAATAAAAGTATGTTTTTCATTATTCTATTGTTTGTATCGGCAAGCCGATATGTTTATTTTTTTCTACTAGATTGCCGCGTCATGCCTCTTCGTCGTGACGAGAAGGTGTTCTAGACAATTAAGGACACGAGCTGAAAGCTCGCGCCAGCGAAGTGACCAACAAAAGACAAAGTAAGGGCGACCACAAGGGTAGCCCCTACAGTATAGCGACTAAAGTCAGTTACAGCAGCACAAGTACACACCGTCAGTAGTCCCCCAAAAGACTCAGCCACAAAACTTAGCCGCGCTGAGCCCTTCGGGGTTTGTGGCTCTACTACTCACTACTTCACACTCTCTACTAGCAACTTCGTATACCCCCTACTAACCACCAACTACGAACCACTATCTACCAACTACTCCCTACTAGCAACTTCGTATACCCCCTACTAACCACCAACTACGAACCACTATCTACTAACTACTCCCTACTAACTACTTCGTATACCCCCTACTAACCACCAACTACGAACCACTATCTACTAACTACTCCTTACTAGCAACTTCGTATACTCCCTATTAACCACCAACTACAATCTACGAACCACCAACTACGAACCACTATCTACTAACTACTCTGGACAACCTTGTACGCCCATTTCGAACCATTTATAGGTAACCCCTGCATCTGCTGACGTATATACCTTCAAACAATTGTTTGTCGTATCATATACCATCATCCCTTCCACGAAGTGTGCTTCCGGAATGCCGATTGGATTACCATCGTCATCAAAAGGAAGACGATTCAATACAAATCCTTTCGTTTTTGATTCCAGGACCAACCATGCACCCGTACGTACCATCGGCCAATTATCGCCATCGATAGCTCCGGCACGCCCTAGTGTGGTATATCCCACATAGCTACCCAATGCCGTACCTGTTACGATCCCCGGAAGGTAACAAGGTGCGGATCCCACCACCATATCAAATGTCGATGAACATCCTTCGGCATTCGTATATGTTATCGTTATTTCACCGTACTTATGTCCCGTTACCAATCCATGATCAGAAATGGTTGCAATCGTAGGATCTGAAGAAACCCAAGGCGTTACATCGGCCGGATTGCCACTTCCTGTAAGCTGTGTCTTCCTTCCGACACCCACTTCCGCTTCACCGGTAATGGTTGGTGCATCTACAATGACCGTCACCACTTCCGAGAAGGTTGTACAATATGTATTGCTAAGCCCCAAATAATAGTAAAATGTTCCGCGCACGTTACTCGACGGTGTAAATATAAGCTGTGTTGCACCGGCAATAGCTACACCTCCTTCATTACTTTTGGTTGTATTTGCATACCACTGATAGGTCAGTTCTCCACCTGTTACCGTCGGCACCAAACTACTTACATCACCAAATAGACAAACCACTTGAGACAATGGTGTGATTTCCTGAATATCCGGTGTCGTTTTGATTACGGTGGCCGTTGTCCGCGGTGAGGTACAATTGTTTACTGTATCCAGATACTCCACCTCATATGTACCTACAGGCGCTTCAAGCGGATTAATTTCTTCACCAGTAGTCTTATCGAACCACCTGAGCACCACATTCTTTGGTAAAGTACCGGTAAAGAGTTTCGTTAAATCAGCCGTATATTTTCCACAATCGATATTAACGGTTCTTGGCGATAATGTCGGTGCACTCGTTGGTGCATCACAACGAAATATCAGCTCATTGATGCTTGAATAAGTACCTGGCACCTTACCAAAGTCGATCGATATGCCAATACCATTGTCTGTCGTTGCATCCGGATTGATATGTTTTGTAAATGTCGCGTTACTACCTAGATTCGTGCTTAAGTCAAGGTATTTGCCGGAATAATAGCCCGACCAAGGCACCCCTGATTTATAACGAAACGCTTCAAAAGCATCTGTTTTTACGACACCCATCGTATAATAGGGCGCTTTACCCTGGACAAACCCAGGGCCTGTGTCTCCGCCCGACAAATAGGTATCCCAGCCATGTGCTAACTTCACGGTCTCCCGATTTCCCTCCGGAATTTCCACTTCATAGGTAACGCCCATTAACCACTCTGGAGCCGTATAGGTATAGGTAACATTCAGGAAATAGTCCAAACCATTATGCGGAACTTTCATCCGAATGGTATTTTTTTGCGTTCCACCATCTGGTCCCATTTCATCCCGGCAGGTATTCGATAATACCAATGGGTTACCTCCGAATGTTTTACCCGATGCTACCAAGGTAGCTGTCGAATAAGTACTATTTCCAATAGAAAGGGCAAGACCATGTTGCGTACCGGGATGATTGTACAAGCCTAACGTTGCATCCAAGCTACTTGCATAGATCTGTTGTCTGTTTTCACGGTATATCTGTAAATTTCCGGCACCCGACATCTGTATCTTCAAGCCATCGGTTGCTGTTAAGCCCCCATTTTTATTAAAGACTTTTAAGCCGGTACAATTTACACTTAAACTGTAGTCTTCGATCTCTCCAATAGATGGCGCTAAACCATACGCACCTGTTGTAAGTCCGTCCGCGTAGGCTCGTTCATCGTACGTAGTGGCAGTATTGTCACTGAGCACTAGACCTGATAAACGCAAGCGTAGATACACATTGTCCGACCGATCTAAAGCACCGGTTACCGCTGCCGGCCAGGTTAGATCTATGATACCATTCACCATTCCTGTTGGTACGGCGAAGCCTTTCACCTCTCCTATATCAAAGACTCCATTTCGGTTAAAGTCTATCCAACCATATAAATTTTTTATTGCCCCTGTCGTGTTTGTCACCTTAACTGGAAGCACAAAATCTGTACTTGCTTGAATAATATGATCCGCTGGATTAATCCCATCTTCATCAATTCCATCCCCATTAAGTCCATTATTATCCGATCCTTTTATCACATTTTGTGCCGAAGGTTCATCATCTACCGATAGTCCCATACGGAGTGTCGGACTTAGCGCGTGCCGAGCCGGCAAGAAAGTTCCTCCAGGTTGATCATAACTAATCGGCGCATCACCGTAATCTAAATTATTCGTCACCGCAATAAAATGATCCTCTACCTCTCCAATAACTGTCGTACCATACAGCCCAGTGCTTAAGCCATCACCAATAGCCCGTTCGTCTACTAGTGCCCCTGTTGGCGCTGTTGTATAGTCTGCCAAGGCCGTATTGGACAAACGCAAACGTAAGGCCAACTGACTCGGTGTACCCACAATTTTAGCTTGTGCCGCAGTCCAGCTTAATGCTACCAACGTTGCATTAGCTGGAACCGAGGTCCATGCAAATTCACCTGCCTCAAACCGTCCGTTGCCATTAAAATCAATCCATGCATACAGGATTTTTGCCCCCCCCGTTTTATTAGTTACTTTTACAGACAGTGAGTATCCGGCTCCTCCACCAGCAAGAATCGGAAGGATCTCCATTCCCCCTTCATCATCTATACCTGTAATATTGTCCCCATTAGCGGTACCTTCCTCCACTTGCTTTTTACCTTCCCCATCTGGGTAAGAATCTCCAATAAATAAACCGACACTTGGTATATGTTGAGCCGGCACAGTCGCGCCATCTCGATTTATTTCATAACTATTCGCTAGATCGCCATAATCATACATCCATCCCACATTTACCCTATAGTCTTCAATCTCGCCAGGTTGAATTGCCCCATAGACACCGGTACTAAATCCATCAGCAATAGCCCGTTCATCGACTACCGCAGCATTGGCACCAGAGGTCAGATCCGTAAGCGTACCTTCCGATATACGCAAACGCATATACAGGTTTTCTGCATCAATAGGAATTGCATTAGTAGTCCCCGATCCAGCGGTCCACTTCAATGTGACCCGTTGCTGTGTATCAGCAGAAGGCACGGAAAATATAGCCACCTCAGAGGCCTCAAAACGTTTGTTATTATTAAAATCAATCCAACCATATAAGGTTCGTGCAGCGCCTGTTTTATTAAAAACATTAACATTGGCATAATAATCGCTACCGCGGTAAACAGGTACAAGCTCTTCGATTCCATCTTCATCTGCACCATCGCCCAATAGACCGTTGTTATCGGCACCATCCATTACATAGGCCTGATTCTCCTCTATATCAATTGTTTTACCAAGGCGTAATGCCGTGGAAATCGTTTGTCGCGCAGCGACCACTTCCCCATCCTTATTCCGATCAAAATTCATGGGTGCATCGCCAAAATCGTACAAATTTGTTGTCACCAAAAATTGATAGTCCTCTACTTCGCCCAACGTATTATTTCCAGCCCCATAACTTCTTGAATCAATTAATGATGGAAACAAATTATTGCTATTTGCCGGTAATGCCACATCGCTTAATCGCAAGCGGGCATATACTTTCCCTGCATCAATTACTTCAGGAGCGAGCAATGCTGTTGCTGCGGCCACCCAAGTCAGGGTAAAATCTGTCGTCGCATTCGCAACAGCCGCAGTCTGAATATAAGCAGCTTCATTTCCGTTAAAGATGCCATCACCATTAAAATCGATCCAACCATACAAATGTTTGGTTCCAGCCGTCTGTGATGTCACCGGCACTTTAAGAGAGAATTGCAGCCCACTATATACGGTTGGAATAAGCGCTAAACCATCCTCATCGACGCCGTCCCCATTTAAGCCATTATTATCGGCACCTGCATTTACCGGGGTATTGGCTAGTTCAAAATCAATCTCCTTTCCAATTGTTAACTGCGGAACAAAGGTATTGGTATGGAAAGCTGGGCTACCATATTCGTAACTGACGGGTAGATCCCCAAAATCTCGGATAACCGTCAACTGGTAATCTTCTACCTCGCCGGCAGACACCGATGTGAATACACCTGAAGGTAATCCATCGGCAATAGCCCGTTCATCGACAACCAAAGCATTGGTTCCTGTCGTTAGGTCACCAATAGCAACCTCCACATTGGGTTGCACCAAGCGCAAACGCATATACACTTTGTTGGTTGTCGCTGCTATGGCTTTAGCTTGTGCTGCGGTAAAGCTCAACGTAACTAAATCTGCATCCGTAGGCACAGAAACAGAACTGAACTCGGAAGCTTCAAATCGACCGTTATTGTTTACATCGATCCATGCGTATAAGGTTGCTGCAGCCCCCGTTGTATTTGTTACCGCAACAGAAAAATTATTAATTGCACTCGCATTTAAGAATAATTGCTCATTCTGTAGACCGTCATCGGAAATACCATCCCCATTCGGGTTATTATTATCCGCTCCCATTGCGACGGACAGTGGATTTTCTTCCACGGTAAAGCGCCTTCCCAGCTGTAACTTATCATTTGGTAAATTTCGGGCTGGTTTCAGGTTTATCACTGGATCGGTCCCATCTTTGTCCATATTGTAGCTCGCGGGTGCATCACCATAATCCAAATCGCGGATCACACTAAAGCGATAATCTTCCACTTCACCGTAATACGGCACATTGTACACCCCGGTATTTAATCCGTCACCAATTGCACGTTCGTCCACATCGTTAGTTGCAGCATTATCCGCTCCGGCCACTTGTGCCAAACGAATACGTACATACACCTGATCCATTCCGTCCGGGATCATATTCGTTTGGCTACCTCGAAACCAAAAAGTTTTGGTGGAAGAACCAGTCGCGACCGTTTGATACCCCGTAACAGCACCTGTCGCTAAGGTATAAGCGGCTTCATTCGCCTCAAACCGTCCATTACCATTAAAATCGATCCAGGCTATAACATTGGCCGCCACAGTAGTTTCTACCGGAATATCAAAACTAAACGGAGCACCTTGGATAATGATCGGAAGCTCCGTAAGTCCATCCTCGTCTGCTCCATCGCCATTATCTCCATTATTATCCATTTGGGGTTCTACGCGAAGCGGGGTCTTCTCATTATCAACCAGCTTGCCTATACGAACGCCATTATGGGCCATATGTCGAGCAGGCACGGTTACTCCGTTGCTATTCTGATCGTAAGAAACTGGCGCATCGCCGAAATCATACCATCCAATCGGTACTTGATAATCCTCTACCTCACCAAAAGCGATCGTGGGATTATTTACGGCACTTGCAGTCGAAAATGCACCATTGCCCACGCTTCTTTCATCAATTAAGTCTCCTCCACTTCCTGTTGTTATAAAATCATTTAACGCCAGATTAGACAAGCGTAACCGCAAATAAATCGTTTCTCGACCAGCCGTAATTTGTGCGGTTTGAGCCGCCGTCCAGGTTACAGTTAATGAAAGTGCACCATATCCGGTCGTACCCGCTGTCGCCACCTCTCCGACCTGGAATTTTCCATCCCCATTGAGATCCAGCCAACCGTATACATATTTTGAGTTCGTCCCCAACACTTCTGGTATATTAACCGGCACAGCGATGCTGTACGTAGCCCCTGGACTTACACTCACCAGCTTTTTTAAGGCGTCTTCATCCGCCAATCCCAAAGCATTATCCCCCTGCGTGTTGTTCTCTGCATCGGGAGACACCGACGCTGCTTTATCTTCTACATCGATCTGACTACCGAGCGTAAAACCCGTAAATGGCGCGTGAAGCGCAGGGCGGTAGTTGCCATCTTTATCTTTTTCAAAACTTTCCGGCAAATCACCGAAATCAAAGGTCTTTACCACATCAATCTGGTAATCCTCCACCTCTCCACCTGCAATAAAAGCGTTATCTATTTCAAGAGATGTTCCAAATGCGCCACTTCCTATGCTGCGCTCATCGATCAAAGCACCACCACTAGCAGCCGTTGTGAAATCGTACAAGGAACGGTCCGATAAGCGCAAGCGCATATAGAGTTTACGCGTATCGGTAGGAATCATCCCAGTTTTCGTGTTATTCCAATTCAATGTCTGTATACTAGCTCCCGTCGTCGTAAAAGAGACCTCGATATTGGCCATTTCTTCCAACTGGAATTTGCCATCGTTATTAAAATCGATCCAACCGTATAGATATTTTGTTGCGGTTGAACCGTTCCTTACGGGCACATCAAGGCTATAGGCTACCCCTTTACGTACTTTAGGAATCGCACCAGCATCCAAGGCATCTTCATCCAGACCGTCCCCTTTATCGTAATTATTGCTTGCATCAGCCAACACACTATGCGGCAAAAGCTCCAGATCTGGTTTTAAAGTACCCAGCATTAGCCCGGTAACCGGTTTATGTACCGCCGGTGCATAAACACCATCCTTCGTATAGTCATAACTTTTTGGGGCATCGCCGTAATCATAGACTGCATTCATGACGGTACTCCAGTCGTTGCTTAGATGAATATTATCGACCTCCAAAGTGGGCGCATTTCCTGCGGTCCCTTGTACCAAACACATCGCAGATAATGCACCGTCCGTCCCAGATATCGTATTATACGTTGCATCCGCTGTTACAGGTTCATCCCCTGTTGAAGGATTAACAAATAATTTAACAATGTCATTGTTTGAACCCGCTACGACCTCGTACTTTAGAACAACATGAATATTTTGATTAAACGGTCGTACGGTCGATTCATACACTGGCGTTCCCGTGTTTCCGCGAAGGACGCCAAAACTAAAGCCGGCACCATTCCGACGAATATACAATTTAGCACCAACGTTAATAAAAGGTGTCGCATTCGTACCCAACGCAAAAAAATAGTCTCCGGTTATATTTGCGGCAGACACATTAACTACCAAGGCGCTATAAAGCGATGCTGATGTCACCGGAAAAGTACGGTACAAATCTTGTCCATTGTTCGCCAGCGCTATTTTATTACCGATACCGCTTCCAATGGCCCCATTGAATTCCAAGTTTCCTTTAACCAGCGTTATCGCATTGGCACCCGCATTCATCTGTGTCCAATTGTAACCGACTAATGTCTTTCCTGACGGATAACTAAAACTTTCCGTAAGCACCGTTTGGGCCGCTGCATACCCTGGACCTAAGAACATGAATAGAAATACCGTGATCAGGTATTTCCAATTACAACTGTAGGGTTTTTCCTTTATCATTGTTTGTCGTTATTATTTGCAAGGCATCTATCAAGACAAAGAGGCGAAATGATCTCATGCCTGTGTTTTACAAAAATTGACTGTTGCACTTTTGATAACGCACTATCAAAAGCACAACAGTCTATTTAAACTCAGTTATTGGCGTTTAATCAACACGTCTCCTTTAAAGACACGTTTATTTCCACCTTTAACCGCTTCGATAATATAGAAGTAGGTTCCTTCATTCAAACCTCTTCCATCCCATCTGTTATCGTATCGATCTTGTCGATACACCTCATTCCCCCACCTGTTTACAACGATCAGTTTGATATAATCGTAGTTTTCATATCCCACAATATGGAAGTAATCGTTGTGTCCATCACCGTTTGGCGTAAACACATTTGGAATAAAGATATCACGTGGTGTCACCTCTACCCGCACCTTCGCCGTACTTGTTTTCCCGCGTAGGTCCGTAATACGGTATTCAAATGTATCTTCTCCAACAAAACCATGTTGTGGTGTATATGTGACCGTTCCATCGCTATTTACGGTCACCGTACCATATAAAGGTCTTGCCACAATTTCCACCGAAGAGGCTACAATCGGTGTTTGTTCTGCCAAATCGTTTAAGAGGATATTAAAGACGTTTTCGTTATTTGGATAGCGATCCGCATATGCCAATATAAATTGATCATCCATGGCCACAGGTCCACTAATGCTAAACTTGGTTGCCCAAATAGCTTCGGCCGTCTGAATGGCACTGACCAGCATCTTTTCACGGGTATGTACCCCTTGCGATTCCACCTGGGTAACATCGCCTATCCAGTTATCGCCGCCTGCATACTGCATAATTTCGGCACGACTATCCACAAAGGCCGTTCCATTGGTCAATGAATTATGCACCAAGGTATAGTCAGCACGCATCTCCCGATCGCCTAAAATTTTCCATATCCGATCCATGCCAACATTTGGATTTTCAATGACCAGACCAGCTGCCGCATAGTCCACGACACCCACTTGCATGTTGACGGCTTGTGTTGGTTTTAGAATCGCCGGACTATAGCTGTCTTCATTGGTTCCAACAGGGAACAAGAAGCGTTCGCCTAGTTTCATCGCCTTCACAAGCATGCTGGCTGGATTATTTCCGGTCACGACAAAGCCACGAACATATTGCCCGAGGTACTTTTCACTTCCAGCGTTAAGTAGTTGTGTTTGCTCCCCCAAGTATAGGGTCGAACCATTTAACAAGATATCGCCGCCAGCCACATTGAAATCAATATTGGATGCAACTCTTAAATCGGCATTATTGGCGGTGTTTCCTCCGATACCAAACCCTGGATCCTGGATATTTGCCAATTGAATATTGGATGGGTTATCAATAACGATATTAACAGCAATATAGTCCCCACCATTCCCGTCGATTAACGTAGCTTGTTTCCCCCATCCCTGATAATATGGATTTACACCCGGATCTTTAAAGATGATCTTTCCAGTTCCTGTTAACTTTGCGGTTGGCGCAATCCATACCTGCTTACTATACACATAAAGGTCCCCATCCATCTTCCACTCGGCATCCGGACCGATATATAGTCGTTCACTATAAATAACCTCTGAAGTCCCCGCACTAACCTTCTTGCTTCCGTTATCTAAAAATGAACTGCCACTACCATTTTGGGCATATATCTTACTTCCCCCTAATACGGAAAGTAAGATATATGCTCCTATTGTTATGTTTTTTATCATAATATTCTTTTCGTAGATGATTAGCAAGATTTCTAGCACTTCAACAGACCTGCGAACCGCAGGTCTGCCGAAGTATTTGAAACTTATGTTAGATGGCGTACATCTTAATTTTCTACGTATTCTACAATCAGGTAGTACTCTCCTGCTGGATGAACACCAACTACCGATCCCGCCGTTCCGAAAAGAAGGGTTTTTGTTGCCGCATTATAGCTCACCAAATTTGTTGATACACTATTTGTTGCCTTATTGATCAGACGAATACCAATGATGGTAATATCTGCAGGAACTGTTGCTGGCAATACATGTTCTACATTTGGCTGTGCCCAGTTGAAGGTTAATGTTATTTCTTTCACGTTTGTTCCGCTTAACCATTTACGACCTGTATTTTGAATCACTTCTTTGTAATCGATCTGTGCTAACTCCGTTAGATCAATTGGGTGAACGGTGCCGCTTGCATCTTTATACGTAAACTCAGATCCGTCAAATGTTACGTTACCGTCGTTACCTGAATTATTGATTACATTGATGATCTCATTCTTTACATCTTCGTTTGAAATGATATCCGTAAAGTTCTGGATTACGCTCGCTGGGATATCGATCTTAACACCCGTTCCTGCTACGGGCTGACCCGCTGCGTCAATCTCCACCTCGTTGTAGTACGTATAGGTACCGTCCAGGTTATCTTTAAGTACGGTAACCGTTTGGTTCTGTTTTACCAGATCGTTCAAATCAATTGGATGAACCGTACCACTTGCATCTTTATACGTAAACTCAGATCCGTCAAATGTTACGTTACCGTCGTTACCTGAATTATTGATTACATTGATGATCTCATTCTTTACATCTTCGTTTGAAATGATATCCGTAAAGTTCTGGATTACGCTCGCTGGGATATCGATCTTAACACCGGTTCCTGCTACAGGCTGACCCGCTGCGTCGATCTCCACCTCATTGTAGTACGTGTATGTACCGTCCAGGTTATCTTTAAGTACGGTAACCGTTTGGTTCTGTTTTACCAGATCGTTCAGATCAATTGGGTGAACGGTACCACTTGCATCTTTATACGTAAACTCAGACCCGTCAAATGTTACGTTACCGTCATTGGTAGAGTTATTGATTACGTTGATGATCTCATTCTTTACATCTTCGTTTGAAATGATATCCGTAAAGTTCTGGATTACGCTCGCTGGGATATCGATCTTAACACCCGTTCCTGCCACAGGCTGACCCGCTGCGTCGATCTCCACCTCGTTGTAGTACGTGTATGTACCGTCCAGGTTATCTTTAAGTACGGTAACCGTTTGGTTCTGTTTTACCAGATCGTTCAGATCAATTGGATGAACCGTACCACTTGCATCTTTATACGTAAACTCAGATCCGTCAAATGTTACGTTACCGTCATTGGTAGAGTTATTGATCACATTGATGATCTCGTTCTTTACATCTTCGTTTGAAATGATATCCGTAAAGTTCTGGATTACGCTCGCTGGGATATCGATCTTAACACCGGTTCCTGCTACAGGCTGACCCGCTGCGTCGATCTCCACCTCGTTGTAGTACGTGTATGTACCGTCCAGGTTATCTTTAAGTACGGTAACCGTTTGGTTCTGTTTTACCAGATCGTTCAAATCAATTGGATGAACCGTACCACTTGCATCTTTATACGTAAACTCAGATCCGTCAAATGTTACGTTACCGTCATTGGTAGAGTTATTGATTACGTTGATGATCTCGTTCTTTACATCTTCGTTTGAAATGATATCCGTAAAGTTCTGGATTACGCTTGCTGGGATATCGATCTTAACACCCGTTCCTGCTACAGGCTGACCCGCTGCGTCGATCTCCACCTCGTTGTAATACGTATAGGTGCCGTCCAGGTTATCTTTAAGTACGGTAACCGTTTGAACAGACTGTACCATCTCTTCGAAAGTAATCGTAACCGGACTACCATTCTTTGTATAGGTAAAGCTTGTACCATCGTAATACACCGCACCCTCAACCTCTTTCAATAAATTGGTAACACTCTGATTGTTAATAATTGTTTCGAAATTATCAATCACATCCTGCGTTACATTAATATCGACACCTTTTGACAAAATAGGCGCACCTGTCCCGTCAAAAGCCTTTTCGTTGAAATACGTGTAAAGACCATTTCCTTTTGGATCAAGGAGCGTAATCGTCTCCGTTCCTTTGATAATCTCCTGCAGGTTAATCGTTACTGGATTATTCGATTCATCCACATACGTAATAACATTTGTTACCGGATCGTAGTTGATATTTGCCGTCGCATTGGCACCACCTACAGCAACCCACTTCACGCCGTTATTATAGTAGATTCCCGGTTTTACTTTATCATTCGTTGCTGTATTATACACCATTATCCCAGCCACATGCGCCGTAAGCGGGCTCGCACTTTCCAGTGTCGAAAGCTCCACTCTGGAGAAGAGTAATCCTTTATTTTTACTCTCCAATTCCAAAATGGCATTGGCGTTTGGCATGTTACTCCCATTGGTAACTGTGCCATCAAATACTTTTTGCTGCGCGTACACTCCTCCCATAGAAAGGAAGAAGAAAAAGCTGAACAAGACCTGTTTATTCATAATAATTTAAAAATGTGTTTTTAACTAATTTCAATACAATTCCACCCCAAAAAAAGCGGCTTTCACACCGTTCTTTAGGCTACATGTTTTTATAAAAATTTGACTATTTCACGAAGTTTTTATCGTGTGAATAATTTCAAAAAAAGGTTATACTTCACATCATAAACATCTCATAACCACCTGTTGCACAGCCTTAAAAAACAGTATACAAAAGTATAGCGAACCGAAACAACGAGTGACCAAAATAAGACAGGATACAATCGTAAAAAGACCATATTTTATTGTAAAAGACTAACAAATATTGGTTGTTGCACGTAAATGACCATTAACACTTTTTAATTTGAGATTTACGGCAGTAAATATTCGAGCATTTTACCATTCTCTACTAGGTCCAGGGTTCATTATTAAAAAAGCTCCTTGCGTGATACCGCAAGGAGCCTTTCTAAATCTTGGCTAATTCGTACAACGTTAATCCGTTCCCGGAGCGACATCAATCGCTTCCAGTGTATTCTCCTGCACATATTTAACCGCCCAAGCTAACGCATTGGCATAGATGTGGCTGTTGTATGTATTCGGTGTATATGCCGTATTCACAACCGGTGCTCCGGAACTATTAATCCGAGCAGGATATGAATCGCTATCACCACGTGTTACCCCACCGACATACGCTCCACCATCACCGGATACAAAGAGACCTAAAGTCGTATGTCGTATCAACGCATATGTCCCTGCCGAGGCGTGATCTGCAAGTCCAACTAGAGAAGACGACAGGTTACCGAAAGCATAGTTATCCGAACGGTCACCACCAAATACTTTACCCCGCACATCGCCAAACGGACCATTTATAATCGGATCGTTCAGATTACTAATATTGTAATGTTTCGACCCCGGCTTCGTTAAACTCACCGATCCTCCCGCAACACCATTAATCAAGGCGGCCAATCCACTTAGATCATCTTGTTGCTGTACAATAACGACACCTTTTTTATTTACAATAAAGTCGACTAATACCGCGGCAGTAGCCGATGTAATATTAGCGCCATAGCCCGTTACAATAATATCGATATTATTGGTATTGATGTAAGTAGATAGTGCACTTGCACTCAGTGATCCTGAATTAAATACGTTAAAACCTTCCATCTTCACCGTTCCCGTTGGGCCGAAGTTCGCGGTCGTTTTCGGAATGACACTTGCTGTATAGTTGCTGGATCCTGGAATAGGCGTATAGGCTGTACCACCGTATCCTAGCAGATTCATTTTTCTATAAATAAAAGGAATCTCCACCGAACAACTGCTACTTGTCGCGCTATTCGTTGTTATATTATAGGTAAATGTGCCATCTGTAGTACCTTTTCCTGTGGCATTCAAGTACACGGTTTGTTGACCGGTAGTTGCGAAAGTTCCCGAACCACTAAAGGTAACCCCATTTTCGGTCTGTGTGGAAATCGTCCAAGCACCTGGGTACGAAACAATAACATCTAATTTAATTTGATTGGAAGGTTTCATATCCACATTTGGCGCATACGCCCCTATAGCTTGTATACTATTACAGGTGGTTGTATAATTAACAGGTTGCGCTTCCACCGGAACTGTCACCTGACAGCTGGTACTACCTCCCGTTGGTGTACCCAATACCGTTAACATGATATCGTTTGTTCCTGTTGGAGTTCCACTACCCTGCAATACCACCTTCTGCTTTCCTAAGGCACGTAATGCGAGTGGTCCTGAAGAGAATGAAATGCCTCCCGGCCCTGTAGCTTTAATATCGGTTATATCCCCTGTTTTGACTACATCGATCTCTATTTCAATGGTATTGTCCAAAGTCAATGGCACATCTTGCTTATAGGTACCTTTAACAACCGCATTAGCACAATCTATCGTGTAGGCAACTTGTTGTAAATTAATTAGCACATCACAAGTAGTTGTACCTGAAGAAGCATCTGAATTAGTTAGTACTGAAAATGTATCGGTTGTCGGATCATTACTTAACGGCACGCCACTTCCCATTAGATGAACGATTTGGGTTCCCGTACTATTAAATGTTCCTTCGCCTTTAAAGGAGTAACCGTTCACTTCCGGTGTCCACATGGACCAATCTCCTACTTGTGTTATATTGACAGCAACCGAAATGAAATTGAGTTCTGTTAACGGGATCCCTAACATGTATAATCCCTGCGCACTCGTCGACTGACAAGTTAATGTATACGCTACTTCGGCATTCTCGACAAAAAGATTTGGTTCACAGTCGGTCAGTACAACGCCTTGCATGGTAATCTTAAGCTTATCTCCATCTTCCCCCGGCTGATAGCCTCTTCGTGGTTTACCTGTCCCTGGCAGATACAAGGTATAATTCCCGGAAGCCGGAAAGGTCCCTGATACAGAAAAATAATAACCATTATCAGTCGATGCTAAAATATCATAGGTTCCGGGTTGCGACACCGAAACGGGGATCTCTAAATAATTACTGGCATCCAGGTTAACCCCCTCCTTCAACAAACCATTAATTTTTACATTGTTACAATTTGGAATGGTCATGACAGCTGGAGGAGGCGTACCACATAAACTCAACCAGTTATTTGTCACTTCTACCCAATAGTTAATACAATTGGTTGTGGTATTAAAAATAATTAGGCCGTTTATTTTACGTGCGTTCGGTATGGCATCTCTTTCCGCCGTTGTCATCCGCGGTAGTAAAAAACCTTTAGCCTTACTTTCCAACTCTAAAATTGCCCCATCAAAAGGTTCTGTGGAGGTTCCTCCAATCGTACCGTCCTTAATTTTGGTCATCTTATTTTGCGCCCAAACGACTGTTGTAAGCTGCAGCAGAAGACAACAGGCTAAGAACAGTATGCGTAATCCATTTAGAATAATCCTCATATTTGTAATTTTAAGTCAATACAGCTAATCCGCTGATTAATAAGTGATGTTAAAGAAATTAAATATACATATTTCATTATTAAAAATATTATTTCTTAAAAAGATACATCATTATCAAAAAGAAGGAAAACTAATGTTTCCCTCCTTTTAACCTACCTCATAATTAATTTCGTTTAATCAATAGATATGATTTAAACTCTCTAATCTTATTTCCCTTTATCGCCCGGATAATCGGATAATACGTCCCTTCATTCAGATTTCCTCCGCCCCACTCATCTTTATAATCTGCATTGCGATACACTTCATTACCCCAACGGTTCATAATAATAAGCTCGATACGATCATAGTTCTCTCGGCCTACGATTACAAAATTATCGTTCTTGCCGTCCCCATTTGGTGTAATGACATTCGGGATCAACAGTTCTCTCGGATCTACCACGACTGTTACATTCGCGCGATCTTTCAGGCCATTCTCATCCGTTATCTCGTACTCGCAGACATCCGTGCCAATAAACCCATCATTTGGTGTATAGGTAATACTGCCATCTGGATTCACCACCACCGTTCCATTAGCCGGTTGTTTCGTAATGATAACCGAGGTTGGGATAATCGCACTGGATCCAGGGACATCATTTTCGAGCACATTAATGGCTACATTTTCGCCGTAGGTCATGGTCTTTTCATCGTCCACGGCTGTTGGTCCTTTCTTATCACCCGAGAATTTGGTAAACCAGGTTCCCGATAAGGTATTGGACGCCTGGGTCTCGATATCCGTCCGTGTATGTATGCCTGCGGCATCCACTGTGGTCACATCGCCAATCCAGTTTCCACCATCTGCATTCTGCATGATTTTCGCATCGGCATCAACATACGCTATACCGTTGGTTTGCATATTATGCATTAAGGTATAGGTCATATTCATCTTCGTACCGGCAAAAATATTCCAGATACGATCCATACCAATCAGCTCATTAACAATATTGAGATTAATGGCGTTATATGTATTGACAGAAACATAGATTTTGGAGGCCGCTGCTGTAGGCACCAACGTGGCCGGTGTATAGTCTTCCGCTAACACACCAACCGGGAATACGAATGTACCCACCGTGCTGTAGTTCTTGATCATATGACCACTCAACTTATCATCGGTTACCACCATGCGCGAACGACTATAATTCAACAGGTTCCCGGAACTAGACAACTCCAAATCGTATCCGTTTAAGAAGACATTGGCACCATCAACACGCATATCCAGGGACTTCCCAATCTTTAACGCCGCGGCCTTATCTCCTGTTGGCATCGTACCCTTTTCGAACTCCGGAACCGACATATCGGTTAGCTTTATCCCCTTTTTATTGTTCAAGACCATATTCAGGTCGATATACGCGCCGTCATTACCATCGATTGCGGTAGCCTGCGAGGCCCAGCCTTCGTGAAGAGGGTTTGTCGCCGGGTCATGAATAAATAGGGTACCCGTACCATCAATCTTAGCCGTTGGTGCAATCCATACATTCTTACTGTAGATGTGCACTTCACCATTCACCGTCCAATGACTCGTAGGTCCCAAATAAAGACTTTCCGAATAGATAACATGATAACTGCCCACAGCGACCTGCGTTTTACCATTATCTGATTCAAAGCTCTTTTCACCATTTTTCTGTCCATAAGATAAGAAAAACAGCATATTAAATAAAAGCCATATACCTAGTTTTAACCTCATTGTATTCGCTTTAATATTGTTTTAGTTTTCCCTTTCCTCGACAGCTGTCGAGGAAAGGGAAAGTTTATTCATATCCGCCCAACTACACCCTACTCCGGTTTGTTATCCTGTACATATTTAATCGCCCAGGCAACGGCATTGGCATACACAAAACTGTTATACACCACGGTACCTCCATCATAGCCTTTCGATAGCGGAGCTCCAGAACTTGAAACCTTCGCTGGCCAGATCGTCGTCGAGGTGTTGGTCACATCCCCTGCAGTCCATCCCGAATCACCGACATACATAAAGCCAAGGGTATTGTGTTTTATAATATGAGCCCGACTCGCATTTCCCTGCTGTGTTGCCAAAATTGTCATATTGGATGGCACATTCGTGACATAGTACGAGTTATTCACATCTGAACCTGTTCCTTTAAGTCGCATATCACCAAATGGTCCGTTCAAAACCGGGTCGTTCACACCCAGAATTGGGTTGTAATAGGTTGTTCCCGTTCCTGAAACCGTCACATTTCCGCCCGATATACCATTAATAATGCTTGCCGTTGCTGATGTGCTTGTCTCCTGAGAGAAAATCAATGCACCTTTTTTGTTTACCACAAAATCTACTAAAATATCAATGGTAGCGCTGTTTGGTATGTAGTTATAGCCAATAACAATAATATCGATATTGTTATTCGTGATATTGGACTGTAATGTCGATCCGTAACCATATGCCCCATTGTGGATGTTCATCCGTTCGACCTTCACGATTCCATTCGGACCAAAGTTGGTCGAACTCGCCAAGATGGATCGTGATGACTGCGAAGTTCCTGCACTACCAGGCTGATACGTTCCTCCACCAAGACCTAGAATGTTCATTGTCCGATACACAAAGGTCAAAGATTTCACACAGGTTGTATTACCCGCAACACTGTTTGACGTTAAATTGAAGCTAAAGTCGCCCCCCGTTAGTGGCGTACCTTCAGCCACCAAGGTAACCGTTTGTGCCCCTGTTGTCGCAAAGGTTCCTGATCCTTTAAAGATGACGCCGTTTTGCGTATCCGTCGTAATACTCCAGCTGCCTACATAAGTTGGCGTCACGGTAAGCGTCATGGTATTGCTGCTTGTCATCGCGACATTCGGTCTATAGTTCCCTTGAACCGCAATACTACTACAGCTCATGGTATAGTTTACTGGTTGGGCGTCTATTGGAACTATAACCTGACAAGTACCACCTCCCTGCGTTGTTCCACCAGGTGTTCCCGTCAAAGTTAAAGTCGTCGATCCTGATTTTGTCGGTTTACCTTCCCCGTATAAAATCACATTTTGTGGTCCCACTTCCCGAATCGCTAATGGACCGGATCTGAACACAATACCATCCGTTACGGTGGTGGTAATTTCGGTATCCCCTGTCTGTGTCACGTTGATCGGCAACGTTATCGTATTCGATGTCGTCAGTGTGACATCATGCATATAGCTACCATTGACCGTTGCTCCGCCACAATCCATCGTGTAAGCAATAGCTAATAGTGGAATCTGCACGTCCGAACAATTACTTGGTGTATCCGAGTTGTCAATCAGTGTAAATACATCAACCTGTGGATCAGCATCAATTGGTGTCCCTGTCCCTAACAGCTCGATCGTTTGTACACCTGCATCTGTAAACGTACCACTACCCGAAAATGAGTATCCATTTACGGTATTGGTCCGAATACTCCAATAGCCAGTTGAGGTAACATTCACTCGCAACACGATCTTGTTGTTTGCATTCATCGGTACACCGAGCATATAGGAACCTTGCACGTCCACACCACCTGCGGTATTACAATCAATAATATAGTTTACATTCGCATTTTCAACCGGAACATAGGGTTTACATGTTGTTTCTATTCCATGGATCTTTATGGTCAACTGATCCCCGGGCTCTCCGTCATTGTATCCCCGCTGTGGCGTACCAGCTCCTGGCAGGTAGAGTGTAAAAGTACCCGCCGTTGGGAAGGAACCAGTTGTACTGAAATAGTAACCGTTATCGGTACTCGCCACCACATCGTATGTTCCCGGCTGCGTAACGACTACGGTAATCTCTAAATAGGTGCTCGCATCGATCCCTTGTCCTTGCTTCAGTGTTCCACTGAGTTTTACTTTGGCACAGTCTACTGTCATAACCGCTGGTGGCGGCGTACCACAGATACTCAACCAGGTCCCCATATTACTTTCCCAGTAATTAAAACAGCCTGTTGTGGTATTATAAATTAACAAACCAGCTGTACGGCGGGCTGCCGGGATAGCATCCCGCTGCGCGGTGGTAAGCCTCGGAGCCAGGAAACCTTTGTTATTAGTTTCCAGCTCCAGCACGGATCCTTCGAACGGCTCTGTCGATGTTCCGGAAACCGTACCGTCCTTTATTTTTGTCATTCTTTGCTGTGCGTCTACGTCTCCTGTCACCAGGAACAGGAGCATCAGCATCAGCAAAGACTTCCATTCTAATTTTATATGTATATTCATAGGGTTTTCTTCTTACATGATAGCGTGCTACCGTAAACAGTTATTTCTTCTCCAGTAACATGCGTTCCAGTTTCTCCAAACGCTCTTTTAAGCTTTCGCTCTCTTTTTTCAAATTCTGGATCTCTGTACTTTGGATCTGCATAAAGCCTTTCTGTTCTTTGATTTTATTATTTTGTTCAATAACATGCAGGTATAGCTCTTCTGTTTTTTCCAGCAGCTGAATAGAGAGTTCCGACACATTGAATGAATAGCCTTCCGCCGTTTTCTCCAATTGATCGATCGGTGTAATGCCTGGTAAATGCCGGTGTGTTTTCACAAAGCTTTCCACCTCATCCAGTGTCTTGAACTTGTAGTCTAACTTGATAGCGGATTCTCCTTCAAAATAATCTTCAAATACGTAATCGGCGTAGTAACTGTTAATCGTGGTGATTGAACCGTTTACACGTAATTTTTCATTGATTGCTGAAGTTTTTTCATCGGTTCCTATACCAACCCATCCTTGAATGTACACATCGTCAGTATTTGATGTTGCACCTGTTTTGGTCGCTACCGAGAACCATGGTTCCTGTACAATTGGCCCAAGATTAATGTTGTGTACTTGCTCATTTTCATCCATGTATACTAGGCGCTTGTTATCAATGTCAATCCGCAGTGTTGTTAATGTCTGTGCATCTCCAACGAGATCGACTAGATCAAATGGCGTTGCATTCCCTTGCTCGTCGGTGTACACAAGCTGATGCAGTGCTCCATCGTATGAAAGAGTCGTTAATGTTTCTCCAGCTTTAACAATCGTAGAGATTTCAAGATCATGTAGCTCACCGTGCTCATCCTTATATTGCAGGAAATACTCTTTCAACTTTTGCCCTGGTACCTCTGGGTCATCAATTTCTTCTTCACGCATGATTAACGTAGTCAATGTTTCGTTGTCTTTGACAATCGTAGAAATATCGACATCGACAACATTACTACCGTCTACGTATGTAAATTTCGAACCATCGAAGCTGACATTGCCTTCCACGTTCGTGATAAATTCATTTAGAATGTTTGTAACAGCTGGATTGTTAACGATCTCCTCAAAATTCTGGATCACATCTGCTGGAACATCGATCGTCGTCTGTGTACCATCCTCACTCGTATACGTGTACGTACCATCGCCATTGTTCACTAACGTGGTAACCGTCTCATTCAACTTAACCAAGTCGTTCAGGTCGATAACAACCGTATCGCTACCGTCAACATACGTAAAGTTCGATCCGTCGAAGCTGACATTGCCTTCCACATTCGTGATGTACTCATTCAGGATATTCTGAACGTCGCCGTTCTTGATGATCTCCTCAAAATTCTGGATCACATCCGCTGGAACATCGATCGTGGTCTGTGTACCATCCTCACTGGTGTAGGTATACGTACCGTCGCCATTGTTCACTAACGTGGTAACTGTCTCGTTCAACTTAACCAAGTCGTTCAGGTCGATAACAACCGTATCGCTACCGTCGATATATGTAAAGTTCGATCCGTCGAAGCTGACATTACCTTCCACGTTCGTGATATATTCGTTCAGGATATTCTGAACGTCACCGTTCTTGATGATCTCCTCAAAATTCTGGATCACATCCGCTGGAACATCGATCGTCGTCTGTGTACCATCCTCACTCGTATACGTGTATGTACCGTC
Organism: Sphingobacterium psychroaquaticum; assembly: GCF_004421025.1. Lineage (NCBI taxonomy): Bacteria > Pseudomonadati > Bacteroidota > Sphingobacteriia > Sphingobacteriales > Sphingobacteriaceae > Sphingobacterium > Sphingobacterium psychroaquaticum. The sequence continues at coordinate 3,191,531 of NZ_CP038029.1, forward strand.
ACCATTGTTCACCAAGGTCGTAACCGTCTCGTTCAATTTAACCAAGTCGTTCAGGTCGATAACAACCGTATCACTACCGTCAACATATGTAAAGTTCGATCCGTCGAAGCTTACATTGCCTTCCACGTTCGTGATGTACTCGTTCAGGATATTCTGAACGTCACCGTTCTTGATGATCTCTTCAAAGTTGTTCACCACATCTGCTGGAACATCGATCGTGGTCTGTGTACCATCCTCACTGGTGTAGGTGTACGTACCGTCGCCATTGTTTACCAAGGTCGTAACCGTCTCGTTCAACTTAACCAAGTCGTTCAGGTCGATAACAACCGTATCGCTACCGTCGATATATGTAAAGTTCGATCCGTCGAAGCTGACATTGCCTTCCACGTTCGTGATAAATTCATTGAGAATGTTTGTAACAGCTGGATTGTTAACGATCTCCTCAAAATTCTGGATCACATCCGCTGGAACATCGATCGTCGTCTGTGTACCATCCTCACTCGTATACGTGTATGTACCGTCACCATTGTTCACCAAGGTCGTAACCGTCTCGTTCAACTTAACCAAGTCGTTCAGGTCGATAACAACCGTATCGCTACCGTCAACATATGTAAAGTTCGATCCGTCGAAGCTGACATTACCTTCCACGTTCGTGATATATTCGTTCAGGATATTCTGAACGTCACCGTTCTTGATGATCTCCTCAAAGTTGTTCACCACATCTGCCGGAACATCGATCGTCGTCTGTGTACCATCCTCACTGGTGTAGGTATACGTACCGTCGCCATTGCTCACTAACGTGGTAACTGTCTCGTTCAACTTAACCAAGTCGTTCAGGTCGATAACAACCGTATCGCTACCGTCGATATATGTAAAGTTCGATCCGTCGAAGCTGACATTGCCTTCCACGTTCGTGATATATTCGTTCAGGATATTCTGAACGTCGCCGTTCTTGATGATCTCCTCAAAGTTGTTCACCACATCTGCCGGAACATCGATCGTCGTCTGTGTACCATCCTCACTGGTGTAGGTGTATGTACCGTCACCATTGTTCACCAAGGTCGTAACTGTCTCGTTCAACTTAACCAAGTCGTTCAGGTCGATAACAACCGTATCGCTACCGTCGATATATGTAAAGTTCGATCCGTCGAAGCTGACATTGCCTTCCACGTTCGTGATAAATTCATTGAGAATGTTTGTAACAGCTGGATTGTTAACGATCTCCTCAAAATTCTGGATCACATCCGCTGGAACATCGATCGTCGTCTGTGTACCATCCTCACTCGTATACGTGTATGTACCGTCACCATTGTTCACCAAGGTCGTAACCGTCTCGTTCAACTTAACCAAGTCGTTCAGGTCGATAACAACCGTATCGCTACCGTCAACATATGTAAAGTTCGATCCGTCGAAGCTGACATTACCTTCCACGTTCGTGATATATTCGTTCAGGATATTCTGAACGTCACCGTTCTTGATGATCTCCTCAAAGTTGTTCACCACATCTGCCGGAACATCGATCGTCGTCTGTGTACCATCCTCACTGGTGTAGGTATACGTACCGTCGCCATTGCTCACTAACGTGGTAACTGTCTCGTTCAACTTAACCAAGTCGTTCAGGTCGATAACAACCGTATCGCTACCGTCAACATATGTAAAGTTCGATCCGTCGAAGCTGACATTGCCTTCCACGTTCGTGATATATTCGTTCAGGATATTCTGAACGTCGCCGTTCTTGATGATCTCCTCAAAGTTGTTCACCACATCTGCCGGAACATCGATCGTCGTCTGTGTACCATCCTCACTGGTGTAGGTGTATGTACCGTCACCATTGTTCACCAAGGTCGTAACTGTCTCGTTCAACTTAACCAAGTCGTTCAGGTCGATAACAACCGTATCGCTACCGTCAACATATGTAAAGTTCGATCCGTCGAAGCTGACATTGCCTTCCACGTTCGTGATATATTCGTTCAGGATATTCTGAACGTCACCGTTCTTGATGATCTCTTCAAAGTTCTGGATCACATCCGCTGGAACATCGATCGTCGTCTGTGTACCATCCTCACTGGTGTAGGTATACGTACCGTCACCATTGTTCACCAAGGTCGTAACCGTCTCGTTCAATTTAACCAAGTCGTTCAGGTCGATAACAACCGTATCGCTACCGTCAACATAGGTAAAGTTCGATCCGTCGAAGCTGACATTACCTTCCACGTTCGTGATATATTCGTTCAGGATATTCTGAACGTCACCGTTCTTGATGATCTCCTCAAAATTCTGGATCACATCCGCTGGAACATCGATCGTCGTCTGTGTACCATCCTCACTGGTGTAGGTGTACGTACCGTCGCCATTGTTCACCAAGGTCGTAACTGTCTCGTTCAACTTAACAAGGTCGTTCAGGTCGATAACAACCGTATCGCTACCGTCAACATAGGTAAAGTTCGATCCGTCGAAGCTGACATTGCCTTCCACGTTCGTGATATACTCGTTCAGGATATTCTGAACGTCACCGTTCTTGATGATCTCCTCAAAATTCTGGATCACATCCGCTGGAACATCGATCGTCGTCTGTGTACCATCCTCACTGGTGTAGGTATACGTACCGTCGCCATTGCTCACTAACGTGGTAACTGTCTCGTTCAACTTAACAAGGTCGTTCAGGTCGATAACAACCGTATCGCTACCGTCAACATAGGTAAAGTTCGATCCGTCGAAGCTGACATTACCTTCCACGTTCGTGATATACTCGTTCAGGATGTTCTGAACGTCACCGTTCTTGATGATCTCCTCAAAATTCTGGATCACATCCGCTGGAACATCGATCGTCGTCTGTGTACCATCCTCACTGGTGTAGGTGTACGTACCGTCGCCATTGTTCACCAAGGTCGTAACTGTCTCGTTCAACTTAACAAGGTCGTTCAGGTCGATAACAACCGTATCGCTACCGTCAACATAGGTAAAGTTCGATCCGTCGAAGCTGACATTGCCTTCCACGTTCGTGATATACTCGTTCAGGATGTTCTGAACGTCGCCGTTCTTGATGATCTCCTCAAAATTCTGGATCACATCCGCTGGAACATCGATCGTCGTCTGTGTACCATCCTCACTGGTGTAGGTGTACGTACCGTCGCCATTGTTCACTAACGTGGTAACTGTCTCGTTCAACTTAACAAGGTCGTTCAGGTCGATAACAACCGTATCGCTACCGTCAACATAGGTAAAGTTCGATCCGTCGAAGCTGACATTACCTTCCACGTTCGTGATATACTCGTTCAGGATGTTCTGAACGTCGCCGTTCTTGATGATCTCCTCAAAATTCTGGATCACATCCGCTGGAACATCGATCGTCGTCTGTGTACCATCCTCACTGGTGTAGGTATACGTACCGTCGCCATTGTTCACTAACGTGGTAACTGTCTCGTTCAACTTAACAAGGTCGTTCAGGTCGATAACAACCGTATCGCTACCGTCAACATAGGTAAAGTTCGATCCGTCGAAGCTGACATTGCCTTCCACGTTCGTGATATACTCGTTCAGGATGTTCTGAACGTCGCCGTTCTTGATGATCTCCTCAAAATTCTGGATCACATCCGCTGGAACATCGATCGTCGTTTGTGTACCATCCTCACTGGTGTAGGTGTATGTACCGTCACCATTGTTCACCAAGGTCGTAACTGTCTCGTTCAACTTAACAAGGTCGTTCAGGTCGATAACAACCGTATCGCTACCGTCAACATAGGTAAAGTTCGATCCGTCGAAGCTGACATTGCCTTCCACGTTCGTGATATACTCGTTCAGGATGTTCTGAACGTCGCCGTTCTTGATGATCTCTTCAAAGTTGTTCACCACATCCGCTGGAACATCAATCGTCGTCTGTGTACCATCCTCACTCGTATACGTGTACGTACCGTCACCATTGTTCACCAAGGTGGTAACAACCTGATTATCCTTAACCAGTTGTTCTAAATCAACCGTATGTTGGTTCCCATTTTTATCCATCCAGGTGAAATCTGTTCCATCAAATGAAACATTCCCCCCCAACTTATTAATGATCTCCGTCAATTCATTGAGAATTGTCGGGTTATTAAAAATCTCTTCAAAATTATTAATCACATCAGCCGGCACATCGATGACCGTAACCTTCCCACTTTCACTGGTATAAGTGTACTTCGCATTACCGTTTTCATCCAAGGTTGTTATCGTCTCAAACCCTTTGATAATTTGTTCCAGATTCAAGTTTTGTACATCCCCATTCTCATCGATCCATGTAAAGCTACTCCCATCGTATGTGATATTCCCCCCTACTTCATTGATAATCTGCGTTAATTCATTGAGCACCGTTTGGTTTTTAATAATCTCTTCGAAATTATTAATCACATCACCCGGTACATCAATAACGGTAATCGTATTATCCTCCGAAACATAAGTATATGTTCCATTCACTTCTTTTGTAAGGGTAGTAATGGTTTGACTTTTCTTGATAATCTCTTGTAAATCGATTGTAACTGGATTCCCGTTCTCATCCAAAAAAGTGATCACGTTGGTCGTTGGATCATAGGTAATACCCGATCCTTTACCCCCACCGGTCATGACCCACTTGGTTCCGTCATTATAATAAATACCGGGAACCACATCGTTTTTCTTCGAGAGGTTGTACACCATCATACCCGCTTCATGTTTGGTGAGCGGTGCTGGACTGGTCGTACTTTCTAATGATAGTCGAGGGAATAAGACCCCTCGTTGGATACTACTCAGATCCAATACTGCGTTCGGGTTTGGCGTAACCGTACTACCAGAGACGGTGCCGTCATCTACTTTAATCTGTGCATAAGAAAAGGTACACATAAGTAGCACAAACAAGCAACTTAAGGCTAATTGTTTTAACATAATCGATTAAGTTATGTGTTCATATATGTGCCGTCGAGGACAAAATATCTCGACTGACACTTAAAAAATTCGTAAATCTGTAAACAAGCGTAATTTCACATTCATTTGTTAGCAGGTTACACCCACTCTTTGCAGAGATTTCGATGTAACTAAGGATTAAACAGCAGTTTACCACAAAGGTTTTACTTTTAAGATATTTTTTTTACATATTTTAACATTTAAGAAATCATAAAAACTAAAGAATATATTTTTATTCAATAAATAAACAAACTCTAGTCCCACAAAAAATTAACCAGGTACAGATTAATTCAAGAATCGGCACAATATATCTTTATTAAACCACAAAAAAGAATATTATTTCTATTTGTTACACAATTTTAAAATAATATACCGTTTAGTGATATATATCACATTATATAGCAGACAAAGTCACTATTTTCGCCTACAGAAATAATACGTTAAAAAATGGAAAGTGATAACAAAAAAGCAAGCAACAAAATGCAAAACTGATACAGACAGGTAGAAAACACAACCATCTAGTTAATACAGAGGCATATAAATAGGAAAAGGCTACTCCATGAACGATGAAGTAGCCTTATTTATTCCCTTGTTAAAATTTACCAACACAAAAATCGATAGAACGACATAAATTATCCGCCACAATAAGCCCGAATCCACTTACAATAAGACATTGTTTAGTTCGTAGTTTGTGGTGTGTAGTTCGTAGTTGATGGTGTGTAGTTCGTAGTGTGTAGATTATAGTGTGTAGTTTGAACCGTCCACCTGTTATCGGCATATCAAAACCACTTACAAAACACTGCTTTTGATAGAAATGCTTTAATACAAACAATACTGACCATTATTAAAAGAAATCAAAAACGATTATCTAGACGCAAGATTTAGGTAGACAGATCTCTTCGGAGTTTATGATTCTACAATCGACGAACAAATAACTACGGACAAGAAGATTACCTATCTTTACAACCATAAACGGACATAAAAACACCCCAGATGAATACAGCACGAATATATCATATGCTTTTTTCAAGCGTCTATCCTTTATACATCCAGAAAGCGGAAAAGAAAGGACGTTCTAAAACAGAGGTCGATACCATCATTTGTTGGTTAACCGGTTATGACCAGGTCGGACTTCAGCACCAGATCGATCAGAAGGCAACTTTTGAAACCTTTTTTAAGGAGGCTCCGCAAATCCATCCGAACACCAACAAAATTACGGGGGTTATCTGCGGGTACCGTGTCGAAGATATCGAAGATGATCTTGTACAAAAAGTTCGTTACCTCGATAAGCTTATCGACGAACTAGCTAAGGGAAAAGCAATGGAGAAAATCCTGCGTACGTAACACGTACCTATTGTCTTTCTCGTGTCAAAAGACCGCTTTTCTTTATAATCAATCCAAATAAGCAGCCTTTTTGGCTATATTTGCCATTGGCTTTATTTGTAGCTACGTTTATTCTTGTGTTCTATTTGGAGGTTTGTTTGAATATGAAGAATAGTATGTTGGGACACGAGCTACAAGCTCGCGCCAGCAAGGACTATAAAGCAGAAAGCTACCTATGGTAAGCAGGCTCGCAACAACTAGGCAGCAACCTTGTAGAGCCACAAACCCTGAAGGGTTCAGCGTAGCTATATTTTGTGGCTACCTTGTGACTACACAAAAAAAGAATAGTCCGAACGAACAGTATAATTATTGACATCTGAGGGAAGCATATTTTTATGACGAAAAAAGTGATTTTAGTATGGTTTAGGAATGATCTACGCATTCACGATAATGAGATATTATTTGAAGCGGTAGATAAAGGCGACATTGTTATTCCTGTTTACTTCTTTGATCCCCGTTATTTTGGAAAAAACAAATTTGACTTTCTAAATACCGGCATCCTTCGTGCTAAATTCCTGATTGAATCGGTATCCCATCTGAAGCAATCCCTGCAAGAACTCGGTGCCGATCTGTTGGTTTTCCAGGGTAAACCGGAAATATTGATTGAGACGCTATGTGCCAAATATGATATCACCGAAGTTTACCACCACCGGGAGGTTTCTAACCGCGAGACGGAAGTGTCTGAACAAGTAGAGGCCGCATTGTGGAAAGCACAGATCAATCTGAAACATTTTATCGGACACACCTTATACCATAAAGAGGATCTTCCCTTTCCCATTAAAGATATTCCTGACAACTTTAATCAGTTTAAGAAAAAAGTCGAAAAAGAAAGCTTCGTTCGCCCGGTGATTCCATCCGTTGAACATATTATGACGCACCCCCACCTCGAGGAAACCGCTGTTCCTACTTTGGCTGACTTAGGATTTGAGGAGACTACCACTACACCGGATAACAACGAATGGACACAGGTGTTGCCTGGTGGTGAGCATCATGGACGAGCGCACTTGGCACGCACGCTGACTGAGACGTACGATGACATCGATGATTACAACCTGATATCGCCTTACATTGCGCACGGAGCAATCTCCCCTGCTTATTATTACCACGAGATAAAGAAAGCACAAGAATTACATAAGAAAAAACGATACGACAAACTCATCCTTCGTCTTCTGTGGCGGGACTATTTCCGCTTTATGCTAAAGAAACACCCCAATGTTTTTTTTAAAGACTATGCCGAAGGTGAAACCATCGAAAAATCTAGCGCGGCACTAAAGGAGCTTCTTACTTCCAACCCGAAGGACGAGGTGATAAGCGAATTATTGGAAACGCTCAAAAAAAGTGGTAATCTTCCTTACGAATACCGCGAAATATTGGCGGCTTACTTCCTCCAGGAGCTTCATATCAACCACCTCGCCGGCGCCTCCTTCTTTGAAGAAGCCTTCATCGATTATGCCCCTGCAACCAACTATGGTTATTGGTTGCATTATGCTGCTTTTGGCACCAGCTCAAAAGACAACTTACAGCTGGGTTGGAATGAATTGATTAAAAAAAACTACCGCGCCAAAGTGCTTGAGAAATAAGCCGCTCTAAAATATTTGGCACACTTAAATAATACATTATTCAAACTTTTGTCACATAAAGTAAAAAAGGCAAAAAATATCACTTCTTAGTGCCTTTTTGTTCGTCCAGAGGGTGGTAAAATCTTTAATAATTGCTAACTTTGAGCAAATTTTTATACGTAAGATTTCCTCTATGGACAGATTAACATATTTGAGCAACGCTGATTCGGGTTATGTAGACTCGCTTTATCAAGCTTATAAGGAAGACCCGAGCTCAGTAGATGTAAGTTGGCAGAAGTTTTTTGAAGGTTTCGATTTTGGTCAGGCAAGCGGCGGAGGTGTCGCTGTAGAATCGCCTGAGCAAGTTATCAAAGAGATTAATGTGTTGAACATGATCAACGGCTACCGTGATCGTGGTCACTTGTTTACCGAAACAAATCCGGTACGCGAGCGTCGCAAGTACTTTCCAGGCAAAGAGCTGGATACTTTCGGCCTTTCGGAAGCGGATATGGACACCGTATTCAATGCAGGTGTTGAAGTTGGCCTAGGGCCAGCGAAGTTGAAAGATATCCGTCAACTCATTGAAGATACCTACTGCCGTTCTATTGGCGCCGAGTTCCGCTACATCCGGAACCCAGAGAAAATCAAATTCTTACAAGGAAAAATGGAAGCGGAGCGCAATGCCCCTTCTTTCACCATAGACACGAAAAAACGTATTCTTAAAAAATTAAACGAAGCTGTTATTTTCGAGAGCTTCTTAGGAACGAAATTCTTAGGGCAAAAGCGTTTCTCTTTAGAGGGGGCGGAGTCCTTAATTCCGGCACTAGACTCTGTTATCCAAAAGGGTTCTTCTTTGGGTATCGAGGAATTTGTGATCGGGATGGCACACCGTGGTCGTTTGAATGTCCTTTCTAATGTAATGGGCAAACCATACAAAACCATCTTCTCTGAATTTGAAGGTAAAATGTATGAGGCTGATCCGGAAGTTCCTTTCGGTGGTGACGTAAAATACCACTTGGGATTCTCTTCGGATATCACCAGCCAGGATGGTAAAAATATTCACTTGAGTTTAGCACCAAACCCATCTCACTTGGAGACTGTAGATGGTGTAGCTGAGGGTATGGTACGCTCGAAAATTGACATGAAATATGATGGCGATGCTTCGAAGATTGCACCGATCTTAATTCATGGGGATGCCGCCGTTGCAGCACAAGGTATTGTATACGAAACGATCCAAATGTCTAAATTGGATGGCTACAAAACTGGTGGAACAATCCATATTGTCATTAACAACCAAGTTGGTTTTACAACCAACTATAAAGATGCGCGTTCATCAACATACTGTACCGATATCGCTAAAGTAACATTATCACCTGTTTTCCATGTGAATGGAGATGATGTAGAGGCTTTGGTATATGCGATCAATATGGCGGTTGAATACCGTCAAAAATATAAAACAGACGTATTTATCGACCTATTGTGCTATAGAAGATACGGACATAATGAGGCGGATGAGCCTAAGTTCACGCAGCCTTCTTTATATAAGTTGATCGAGAAACATCCAAATACCTTAGCTATTTATGTAGATAAGTTAATTAAACAGGGATCGATCGATGCCGATTATGCGAAAACAGAAGAGAAAAGCTTCCGTGGCCTTCTTCAGGAACGTTTAGATGAAGCGAAGACGGTAGAGCAGATCAGCGATGAGCGTCCGATGTTTGCCGGTGCCTGGAAAGGCTTGCGCCCAGCAAAATCAACCGATATCAACACAGCGGTAGATACCAAAGTATCCGATAAGGTATTTTTGGAACTCGCTAAGAACATGAATACCCTTCCTGCGGATAAGAAATTCTTCCGTAAGATCACCAAAGTATTTGAAGATCGTCTGAAAATGATTGATAGCGACAAATACGACTGGGCAATGGGTGAGCTTATGGCTTACGCAACATTATTGAACGAAGATTACCGCGTGCGTATTTCGGGTCAAGATGTACAGCGTGGTACATTCTCACACCGCCATGCTGTGGCAACGTTAGAAGATTCAGATGAAACATATACGCCACTAGCTAAACTAAAAGGTGGAGAAAAATTCAATATCTACAACTCTCTTTTATCGGAGTATGCTGTTTTAGCGTTCGAATATGGTTACGCTTCAGTAAACCCGAACTCCTTGACCATATGGGAAGCTCAATTTGGTGACTTTGCCAATGGTGCGCAGATTGTCTTTGACCAATATATCTCTTCGGGCGAAACAAAATGGAAACGTTCCAACGGCTTAGTGATGTTGTTACCACATGGTATGGAAGGTCAAGGTCCGGAACACTCTTCGTGCCGCATTGAGCGCTACTTAGAGCTGTCGGCGAACAACAATATGATTATCGCGAACTGTACTACGCCAGGTAACTACTTCCACTTGTTACGTCGCCAGTTGCACCGCGATTTCCGTAAACCGTTGATCGTTGCTACACCAAAAAGCTTACTTCGTCACCCGAAAGCTGTATCATCGTTAACAGATTTTACGAACAAAAACTTCCAAGAGATCATCGATGACGAAAACGTAACAGCGAAATCTGTGAAACGTGTGGTTCTTTGTTCCGGTAAAATTTACTACGAACTGTTGGAGAAACAAGAAGCAGAAAACCGTAAAGATGTAGCCTTGGTACGTGTTGAACAATTATTCCCTGTTGCATACGATCAAATCGAAGCCTTACAGAAGAAATATGCGAAAGCAGAATTTGTATGGGTACAAGAAGAGAACGAAAACATGGGTGCATGGCCGTACTATTGCCGTAAGTTCCGTGGATCAAGCCTTGACCTACAGGTTATCGCGCGTCCAGAAAGTGGATCTCCAGCAACAGGATACATGAAACAGCATGTTGCACAACAAACAGAAATCATAAACAAAGCGTTTTCACTCTAAGAGGCCTCGTAAAGACGGATAAGAGTTACGCAAATTTGAATTATAAAAACATATCCGAACGACAAAGCGTTCATGATATAAAGAAAGACAAGATATGAGCTTAGAAATTAAAGTACCAGCGGTAGGTGAATCGATTACAGAGGTTACCTTAGCACAATGGTTAAAACAAGATGGCGACTACGTTGAGATGGACGAGAACATCGCCGAATTGGAATCTGATAAAGCTACATTTGAACTACCTGCTGAGAAAGCAGGTATCCTAAGAATTATTGCACAGGAAGGCGATACCTTGGAGATTGGCGCTGTTGTTTGTACGATCGAAGAAGGTGGTGCTGCTGCAGGTAGTGCAGACAAGAAAGCGGACGCTCCTGTAGCGGCTGCTACGACAGCTGCTCCTGCTGCTACTTCAGATGATGCTGAAAACCCAGACTCATATGCTGCGGGTACGGCATCACCAGCTGCTGCAAAAATATTGAGAGAGAAAGGTATCGACCCTTCTACCATTAAAGGTACAGGTAAAGATGGTCGTATCACGAAAGAAGATGCTGAGAAAGCACAAGTTTCTGCTGCTCCAGCGGCAAAACCTGCGGCGCCAGCACCAGCTCCTGCTGCTGTGGTAGCTGCTCCAGGTGCGCGCAACGAGCGTCGTGAGAAAATGACCTCTCTTCGTAAAACAATCGCTAAGCGTTTGGTGAGCGTGAAAAATGAAACGGCCATGTTGACGACTTTCAATGAAGTTAACATGCAACCGATCATGGATCTTCGTGCGAAGTACAAAGATATGTTCAAAGAGAAGCATGGTGTAGGCCTAGGCTTTATGTCATTCTTCACAAAAGCCGTTACAACAGCTTTGAAAGAATGGCCTGCGGTGAATGCTCGCATTGAAGAAAATGAACTTGTTTACTCTGATTTCTGTGATATCTCTATCGCTGTTTCAGCGCCTAAAGGTCTTGTTGTTCCGGTTATCCGTAACGCAGAGTCGATGAGCCTGCAGCAGATCGAAAAAGAAATTATTGTATTGGCTACTAAAGCACGTGACAATAAATTAACGATCGACGAAATGACTGGTGGTACATTCACAATCACGAATGGTGGTGTATTTGGTTCGATGATGTCGACACCGATCATCAACGCTCCTCAATCGGCAATCTTAGGTATGCACAACATCGTGCAACGTCCGATTGCTGAAAACGGTCAAGTTGTTATCCGTCCGATGATGTACATTGCTTTATCCTATGACCACCGTATCATCGATGGTCGCGAGTCGGTAAGCTTCCTTGTACGTGTGAAACAATTGCTAGAAGATCCAGCAAGATTATTACTAGAAGTATAATCCATACCTTGGTATAACATAAAAAAGGAGCTCTTGAGAGCTCCTTTTTTATGTTATACACTTTCTTCTCTAAGACATAAAGTCGCGTACTTTCGTGCGTACTTTTTTCAGATGAAAGGCCATACTGATACTCGTAACACCGGAAAAAATAAGCGCTGCACTCAGCATAAAGACAATATACAAACTGGAGAATACTGGATTAAAAATTAGAATCAACGAAAAAATCAAACCCAGGATGGCCCAGAAAAGCATCCAGCCCCACCCTTTCAGTTTTATCTGCTGAAATTCAATCGCGGTGGCGATCCCGAAAATAGCTTGAATAAACGTAAAGAAAGCAATCACAAACGGTAAGGTTACCATCGTTATCGCTGGATTGATGACAATGTATAAGCCTAACAGGGTGTAAATAATACCTGCCGCCAACTGCCAGCCCCAACCATCAATATCATTCCGATTGCTCACCGCAAAAACAATCTGCAAAATTCCAGTAAAAAGGAAAGCAACACTAATAAACATACTAATGGCTACATAAGTTGCTAAAGGAGTCATAATAGAAATAATCCCTAAAAGGATGAGTAGAATACCAATAATCAAAGGTACATACCAATGTTTCAAGGTGCTTTTAAACTTGTCGATTGTCGATGTCATAATAGTTTTTTTTATTGTAAGGTGTTCATTCCAATTGTTTACCAATAATAAAACCTTCCTGCAAAGCTATTGTTTGAAAAAAAACAATATACTTCATGAATGTAACCAATATCACATATAATCAGAATGTAAATAATACTCTACAATAGGCTTATTTCTCGATTAGGTTGCTATTTTTGTTATACGTAAAAGTTAACCTTGGCATATGCGAATAAACCTTTTTTTTTACCGTCTACTAAGTACTATACTTCTTATTCTAAGTGGGTTCACTGTTACCGCGCAGCAAGCTGGCATGGAGATCGACTTTTTTGGTTATATCGATAATCGGGAATATAAAGCGCCCTACACAACAGATAAAACCATCCTGGGAACCATGGTTTCTCCCAAGTTCTTTTTTGCCATTGATAGCAACCACCGTATTGTTGGAGGTATACATTACAATCAAGACTTTGGTAAGCACCGTGAAAATAAAGATTGGGTAAAGCCTATTGTTTACTATAATTATCGGAACAAAAATTTCGACTTCGCAATCGGCCATCTGCCGCGCTATGAGCGATTAAAAGATGTACCTAGGATGGCCCTCGCTGATACTTTTATGTATGACCGCCCGAACATTGAAGGGATGTACCTCGCTTACCAAAAGGGGGACTTTAAGCAAAGTTTTTATATCGACTGGTTGAGTGAACAGAGTAAAAACCAACGGGAACGCTTTGTGGTCGGAACTTCAGGCATGTACAAACGAGGACGATTCTTTTTCGCCAATGATGTATTGCTTTACCATAATGCACTAACTAGTAACGATACTGTCGATCAACATATCCAGGACAATGGGTTGGTGTTGCTGCGATTGGGAGCCGATTGGAGTGGAAAGACTTTCTTGGATTCACTCACAGTGGATGCGGGCTTTGCCTTTGGGTTTGACCGTGTACGCGCCACGTATGGCATGCAATATGCCACGGGCTTCTTATCGAATATATACCTTGGCTATAAACGGTTTTCACTGGCCAATACCCTATACCTCGGGGAAGCCCAAAACCTGCCGCTGGGCGACTCCTTCTATCACCGCAAACGGTATGATCGCATTGACTTGGCTTGGACGCCTTTTAGAAAGGGAAATCTGGAAGCTAAACTGGTCTTATCGGCTCATCTCACCCCGGATGGTACCAGCAACCAACAGGCTTTTACCTTGCGGTATCGATTTGGTAAGACGTTCTGGAGGTAGGTGGTTGTGCCTCTATGCCGGCAGGGCATCTTACTACTCCTCAAGCCGGAGAGGCTCTTCTTTTTTTCCTTAAAAAAGACGCAAAACCGAACGCAGTGAGCTCATCAACTTGTTGATAAAATTCGTCGCTACGAATATTTGCAGGGAATGGGCTGTGCAGAAGGCAAGTATTTATGCCTCCATGCCGGCAGGGCGTCTTCCTTTTGAAGCCAAAAGGAAGCAAAACCTTGTCGCTAGGAATTTTTGCATGGGATGGGCTGTGCAGAAGGCAATTTTGTACAGACTGCAAATATTCCTCAGGCGACATAAGCCGGTTAAAGATAGGCAGAAGTAGTAAGGTAAAAGCTTTTAAAACGATGAACACCAGACTAAACTTGTACCAGTATGAAATCGAAGCTTTTAAAACGGCCTAGCGTTCCGACTGCGTCGGCGAATGCTGGACAAAGCGTTAAAAATCATCCTTGTTTGAACGAAGTGAGTTGCGGATGATTTAGCTTTGAACGGCAAGAGGTAGCATAAGGAATGTAGTCTTGATTTTTTGATTACTTTTTTATCAAGAAAAAAGTAAAAAACTACTCCGCCACCAATTTATTATGGATCATCCGGTAATTATACTGCTGGATGAATGCTTTTAATTTTCCATCCAGGCTATCTGCGATAGCTTTATCGGACTTTAACAGGTCTTTTTTCTGTAACCTGTCCTCACGTAAGTTATACAGAGAGAGCGGTTTTACACCGTCATGCACCATGTAGTAATCGCCTTGATAAAAGTTAAAGGCATCCCCAATATTATTCACGACAAAATTGTCTTTTCGCGGTGAAAAGGCATCGAAGCCAAAAGAGAAATAGGGTTTGTCGTAGCCTAAATAATTCAAGACAGTAGGCATAATATCCATCTGCTGTACCAACTTATCGTCCTTACCTTTCAGGTTTTTTCCTGGGGCATAAAAGACAATTGGAATGGCGAAAGCATTTGCAGATGTACTATACTCCGGAAAGAAACTTGTTGTCGAATGATCGGCACACAGCACAAAGAGTGTATTATCATACCAAGGCATTTTAGAAGCGGTGGCAAAAAACTCACGCAAGGCATGATCTGAATAACCAATAGGTTCATGAACCGGTAATGGGCCTTTCGGAAAAACACCTGTATACTTTTCTGGCACTTTAAACGGATGATGCGAAGACAAGGAAAAGAAACCTGCAAAAAAAGGCTGCGGCATCGTATTCAACTTGCTGGCCATAAACTGCATAAACGGCTCGTCCCATATGCCCCAGATACCATCAAAGTCGGCATCATTGTTATATTCATCTTTCCCGTAATAATGCTTAACACCCGCCAATTGCATATAAGCAGAGAATCCCATACTTCCATTTGGAGCACCGTGGAAAAAAGCCGTTTCATAACCTTCATTTCCTAAAAGCTTGGCAATACTGGTCGTTTTATTTCCGGAATAAATAGATAGCACAAAAGGCTCACCCACCGAAGGCACTCCCGTAATTACTGAAGGCAGTGCATCAATAGACTTACGGCCGTTGGCATAGGTCTGGGTAAACGTGTAAGATTGACCAATAAGTGAATCCAAGAACGGTGTATATCCTTTATATTTCCCTCCGTCCAAATCCTTATTTAAACTTCCCACGTATTCCTTGGCAAAGCTCTCCATAATTAAGAAAACGACATTCATTTTCTTGAAAGGAACCGAATCTTGTGGTTGATGGATAACGGGATAAATGCGTTGCAGGTCGGCATCGCTATAATAATCAACCTCCTTGAGGTGCACCGCTTTCAATGTTTTGAGCATACTGAATGGTGTATTCAGCACGATATTCATCTCTTCCGGATTTTTGACATAGTCACCGGCATTGCTCAACGTAATCGGTCGTGTACTATGCGCCCAACCACCCCGAACACCACCAATAAAGAAAAACACCACCACCAAAAGTAATGCAAACTGTACCACATAGTGTTTCCATCCAAAATGGGTCGGTCGAATCGCTTTTACCATATCATACAGCTTCGCCACGAGACCTATTAACAGGATAAACAAGATCAACAAATACCAATAGTCGATCAAGAAATCAAAAAACAAACTAAGCAGATTAGACTCATTGGAAAACTGACCAAACACCGTTCCCGTTGTTCGTTTCAGCGTAAAAGGGTAATATGCATAGTCGACTAGGTTCAATGCAATCCCAACGCTATTGGTCACCACGAAAACCCACTTAGCGACCTGCTGATAAATTCTATTATACTTAAAAGGAACCGGAATTGAAAGGAGCAATACATACAGGATATTGAGGTAAAGTAGCGCCACAATATCAAAACGAACGCCCCCTATCAACATGGGCAGCAGCTCTTCCACACCTACCGTGGGAAACAACCCCTTATTGAAAAGGAAGAAACCTATACGCAAGAGCATATAGAGAATCAACAGGCCTAAGAAACGTAGGGCAAGTTCAAAAAATGTATTAAAATATCCGGTAAGCTTGAATTGCTTCATGTTTAATAACTGAGAAAATCTTTAAATACCATTTGATAATAGGCCTTTCCAATTTGCATAATGCTATCTCGTTTTGCCGAATGTTCAGGCGGTTGACTGTAGGCAATCTTACGTCCTTGCAGATCGTAGCCAACAGCCAAGTCGTTGGTAACAACCCCAAATGTGCTATTCGAATTATAAAAAGCAATGTGCTTGCGTGTCCTGTCAAACAGGTTGGTCGAATATTTAAACGTATTGGAATGATCCCCAATAAATCCAACCAATGTCGCAGCCACATCCAGTTGGCTAACCACGTCATCTACCTTCAGCCCTCGGTATTCCGGCTTAATGGCACCACCAAAGAAGAACAATGGTAAGTGAAAACGTTCAGGGCGATCCAGGCCGTATTTCTCCGTTGGATACATGTGGCCGTGATCCGAGACAACGACAAACACCGTGTTCTCATACCACGACTGCTTCTTCGCCTTTTCTACAAAATTGTACAGCATGGTATCTGTGTAAAACGACGTACTGCGGTAAGCATCCGCTTTTGTTTTATCGCCAAACTTATACTCCGTATCAAGGTGGAACGGTTCATGGTTAACCAGGGTATAGAACACGCTGAAGAAGGGTTTCTTGGACTTAGACAAATCACTTAACATGCGATCTGCAATGACATTATCATAGACCCCCCAAGAATTGCGGCGCACCCCTAATGGAAAATCATTATTGTCGACCACCCGATCAATACCGTGGGTAAACATGTAAGATTTGAAATTATAAAACTCACTCTGTCCTCCATGATAAAAGGAAGTCGCATATCCCTTTGCATCGAACACCTGCCCTATTCCCGGCAATTTCTCGTGCTTAGGGATATATTTTATGATGCTCTCAGGTCCCTGCGCTGGAAAACCGCTAAGTACGGCGATCATCCCTTTATCAGAACGATCGGCTGCCGCATATGCCCGACGAAAGGAGATCCCCTCGTCCATTAGTTTTTTCATATGTGGTGTCACCTCCTTTTCTCCCCCCAAATCCTCAAACACTTGTGCCACCATACCTTCCAAAATAACCAACACGACATTCGGTCGGTCGGTATGCAATACGGCTGTTATACTATCCGATGGGGTAGCCAAAACATCTTTTGCGATCAATGCCTGCGCATCCTTATCCTCCATAAACTGATACGGATTCTTCTTGGAGCTCTTGGTCATATCCTTCAAAAAAGCCCAGTACGTATTCACGGCAACGTGATTAGACGCGTTATTATCGGAGAAATAAACCGAACTGGCATTTAGTGTCGCGCGACCATATCCACCTCGCATAAACGAGAATACCACGAAAGCTGCAATAAAGAAACTAATAATAACGGCAGTATATGACTCTTTACGAAATACAGCTCGCTTGACAACAACCAGGTGGTAGAAGAAATGAGCACAGGTGAAATAGATCACCAATACAAAGGCCGCTTGTGCCAACATGCCGATGTCTATGGAGTTGGAAACCCCGCCTACCGTATCCATGCCTAAGGTAATTGCTCTCCGGCTTATCTTTTCGCCCCAAGCTTCATAGAGCGGAAGATTGCTCACTGTTATAGCGGCGAATAACACCGTTGGAAAGAAACAGTATAACCGCAACCACCAGCGCGAAATTGGAAACCGCAACAGCGCAAACTGGAGCAAGAAAAACAGTACGGGTATGACCATAAGGTATGCGGCTAACGAAAAGTCCATCTTCAAGCCATATAAAAAGGCATAGAACACATCACTTCCTTCATCGATCTTATGGAAAATACTGGAGAAAAACACCGCCCTATCGATCAGCGACAAGAGTAGCCAATACGAGAAAAGGGCAATAAAGAAGAATATATTAGAGCGCCATACGGGCCTTGCTTTCATAGGTTATACTAAAATACTTTTTACAACATTAAAATAATTGGCAAAAGTACACAATATTAAAGAAGAACTACAGCTGCGATTGTAACAATAGTCGATTTTATTGTCAGCAAAATGCCTTAAAATCTATACAATTGCGTATTTTTGCAGCTTGATTTCCCATTATTTTTAACAATGAGTATAGCAAAAACTTACAATCCGAAAGAAGCAGAAGAGAAATGGTATGCGTACTGGATGGAGAACGGCTTTTTCCGTTCGACACCTGATGAACGCGAGCCTTACACCATCGTTATGCCTCCGCCGAACGTCACCGGTGTCCTGCATATGGGACACATGTTGAACAACACGATTCAAGATGTCTTGATTCGTCGTGCGCGAATGTTAGGAAAGAATGCATGCTGGGTACCGGGTACCGATCACGCATCCATAGCTACGGAAGCAAAAGTCGTCGCTATGCTTAAAGAACAGGGAATTGATAAAAAATCGCTCTCTCGGGAGGATTTCTTGAAACATGCCTGGGAATGGAAAGAGAAATATGGTGGTATCATCCTCAAACAGTTGGAAAAGCTCGGTGCTTCTTGCGACTGGGAACGGACTAAATTCACGATGGATCCCGATTTATCGGAATCGGTTTTGGATACCTTCATCCGTTTCTACAATGCTGGATATATCTACCGTGGAGTACGTATGGTCAACTGGGATCCGCAAGGAAAGACGGCACTTTCTGATGAGGAAGTAATTCGTCGCGAGGTGAACCAGAAATTGTACTACGTACGTTATAAAATCAAAGATAGCGATGAGTATATCGTTATTGCGACCACACGTCCGGAAACCATTATGGCGGATACCGCTATCTGTATCAACCCGAACGATGAGCGTTATACCCACCTAAAAGGTAAGAAGGTTCTTGTGCCTTTGATTAACCGCGAGATTCCGGTAATCGAGGACGAATATGTAGAGATGGAATTCGGTACAGGTTGTTTAAAAGTGACACCTGCGCACGATTTAAATGACTACGAGCTCGGCCAGAAACATAACCTGGAGGTTATCGACTTGTTGAACGACGACGGTACGTTAAATGAAAACGCACAGATCTTAGTAGGCGAAGACCGTTTTATCGCCCGTAAAAAGGTAGCTAAAATGTTGGAAGAAGTTGGTCAGATCGAAAAAATAGAGGATTACAAATCGCAAGTAGGCTTCTCCGAGCGTACCGATGCCGCCATCGAACCGAAATTATCGATGCAGTGGTGGTTGAAGATGGATGAGCTGGCAAAACCAGCGTTGGAGTATGTGGAGAACGGCACGATTAAGCTTATTCCCGAGAAATTCTTTGCTTCGTATAAGCACTGGATGGAGAATGTTAAAGACTGGTGTATTTCACGTCAGCTGTGGTGGGGACAGCGTATCCCGGCTTGGTACAACGAAAAAAACGAGTGGGTAATTGCCAAAACAGAGGCAGATGCTATCGCGGTTTTCGCGGAGCAAGGTAAAACAAGTGAAGGCCTGCGTCAGGAAGACGATGTACTGGATACATGGTTCTCCTCTGGCCTGTGGCCGATGTCTGTTTTCGATGGCGTACGAAACCCTGATAATGCAGACTTCCAATATTATTACCCTACGAATGATCTGGTAACGGCACCTGAAATTTTATTCTTCTGGGTGGCTCGTATGATTATCATGGGGCATGACTATACACAAAAGCCACCATTCAAGAATGTATACCTTACCGGTATCGTTCGTGATAAATTGGGCCGTAAGATGTCTAAATCTTTAGGCAACTCACCGGATCCAATCGAGCTTATGGGGCAGTACGGAACTGATGGTGTTCGTGTCGGCATGTTACTTTCTTCGCCGGCAGGAAATGACTTGATGTTTGATGTTTCCTACTGTGAGCAAGGGCGTAACTTCGCGAATAAGATATGGAATGCTTTCCGCCTGGTAAAAGGATGGGAAACGATCGATTCACCGGCTACGGATGCGCAAAAAACCGCAGCAACATGGTTTGAAAGCCGCTTTAACCAAGCGATCGCTGAAATTGATGAGCACTTTGCCAACTACCGTTTGTCGGATGCCTTGATGGCGACCTACAAACTGATCTGGGACGATTTCTGTGCGTGGTACTTGGAGTTGGTGAAACCGGCTTATCAAGCACCTATCGAACGCGAAACCTTAGAAACGGTAAAACGCTTGTTCCAGCAGGTATTAAAGCTGGCACATCCATTTATGCCTTTCCTAACGGAAGAGTTGTGGCACGATGAGATCTTTGGTACACGTGATGCGAAGGATTGTATTATCGTAGCATCCTACCCTACTGCACAAAGCTTCGATACACAGATCGTCAAAGACTTTGAAATTGTACAGCAGATTATTTCTGAAGTCCGCAGTATCCGTAACAGCAAAGGTATTTCCCCTAAAATAGAATTACCGTTGGCGATCAATGCGACGAACATCGACTTTTCAACCTACCAGGAGAGTATTGTTAAGCTGGCGAATATCTCAGACTTAACCTTCGTACAAGACAAAGTTCAAGGTGCGGTGTCTTTCCTTGCTGGTAAAAACGAATGTTTTGTGTTGCTTGAAAACAATATCGATGTGGATGCCGAGCGCGAGCGTATCACGAAAGAGATTGAGTACCTAAAAGGCTTCTTGGTTTCTGTCGACAAGAAATTATCAAACGAACGTTTTGTACAGAATGCGAAGCCAGAAGTGGTAGAAAATGAGCAAAACAAAAAAGCGGATGCCGAAGACAAGATTAAGATCTTGGAAGAAAGCTTAGCTAGTTTGAGTTAAGGGGCTTGCTTTTACTTTTTTCTTGATAAAAAAGTAAGCAAAAAATCAAGGCTGCATTCCTTATGCTACTTCATGCCGGACAAAGCTAAATCATCCAGAACTCACTTGGTTCAGACAAGGATGATTTTTAACGCTTTGTCCGGCATTCTCTTACCCAGTCGGAACGCGAGGCCGTTTTAAAAGCTTCGATTTCATGCTGGTTCAAATTTGGACTGTTGTTGACTTCATGCTGGCGCGAGAGAAAGATTTATACTTGCTCTTTTAGGATACGAGCCGAAGTAGTTTTTTACTTTTTTCTTGATAAAAAAGTAAGCAAAAAATCAAGACTGCATTCCTTATGCTGCCTCTTGCCGTTCAAAGCTAAATCATCCAGAACTCACTTGGTTCAGACAAGGATGATTTTTGACGCTTTGTCCAGCATTCGCCGACGCAGTCGGAACGCTAGGCCGTTTTAAAAGCTTCGATTTCATGCTGGTACAAGTTTAGTCTGGTGTTGACCCGAGAGAAAGATTTATACTTGCTATTTTAGGATACGAGCCGAAGTAGTTTTTTACTTTTTTCTTGATAAAAAAGTAAGCAAAAAATCAAGACTGCATTCCTTATGCTGCCTCTTGCCGTTCAAAGCTAAATCATCCAGAACTCACTTCGTTCAGACAAGGATGATTTTTGACGCTTTGTCCAGCATTCGCCGACGCAGTCGGAACGCTAGGCCGTTTTAAAAGCTTCGATTTCATGCTGGTACAAGTTTAGTCTGGTGTTGACCCGAGAGAAAGATTTATACTTGCTATTTTAGGATACGAGCCGAAGTAGTTTTTTACTTTTTTCTTGATAAAAAAGTAAGCAAAAAATCAAGACTGCATTCCTTATGCTGCCTCTTGCCGTTCAAAGCTAAATCATCCAGAACTCACTTCGTTCAGACAAGGATGATTTTTGACGCTTTCTCCAGCATTCGCCGACGCAGTCGGAACGCTAGGCCGTTTTAAAAGCTTCGATTTCATGTTGATATAAGTTTAGTCTGGTGTTGACCCGAGAGAAAGATTTATACTTGCTATTTTAGGATACGAGCCGAAGTAGTTTTTTACTTTTTTCTTGATAAAAAAGTAAGCAAAAAATCAAGGCTGCATTCCTTATGCTGCCTCTTGCCGTTCAAAGCTAAATCATCCAGAACTCACTTCGTTCAGACAAGGATGATTTTTGACGCTTTGTCCAACATTCGCCGACGCAGTCGGAACGCTAGGCCGTTTTAAAAGCTTCGATTTCATGTTGATACAAGTTTAGCCTGGTGTTCATTGTTTTAAAAAACCATTACCTTACTGCTTCTAGCTTTCCTTAACCGACCTGTGTCGCCTGAGGAATATTTGCAGTCTGTACAAACTTGCCTTTGCACTACCCATCCCATGCAAAAATTCCTAGCGACAAGCTTTTGCTTCCTTTTGGCTTCAAAAGGAAGATGCCCTGCCGGCATAGAGGCATATCTCTTTGACATTACAACATCAACTTCACGCCGCCATAGAAATTGCGTGTAGGTGATGGATTGAAAAACCGATTACCGAACGCATTGATATCATTGCCTAAGCTATATTTCTCATTCAGAAGATTGTCTGCTCCAACAAACAATTGAATCCCTAACTTCCCTTGAAGCGGTAAAGTAACGCCTGCTTTTGCCTGCAACAGGTCATATTTCTTTGCTTCCACCGTATTGGCATCATTCAATGGCATGCTCGATACATGGTTATGCAAAAGATGTATAAAAATACCTTGTGCAAAGGAAGCACTCAATGTATTGGCTACCGTCCAATCGGGCACAGCTGTCACTTTATTTCCACTGTAGTCCTTTCCGGCGAGCTCATAACGTTCAAATTTGTAAAACTGTCGTGCTACAGCCCCTTGATATGTTAGATCCCGCATCCATCCGTGCGTCTGCGGCTTTAAAATATGCACATTAACAGAAGCTTCTATCCCCTTTTGATCCATTTTCCCTGCATTGACATAGAAGTCAGCCCCATTTGCATCCAGCTGTCGAATAATACCATTATCCATCTGGTAGCTGTAGAATGCCAAGTCCGCCATAAAGCGGCGGTTACGACTCTCCCACCGTATCCCCGTTTCATAGTTCGTTCCTGTCTCTGCGTCCAGCGCCGTATTTACTTGCTTATCGGACGAACGCACTTCCGCAATAGTCGGTGTCGAATAACCTTTCGATATGGAAGCACGTAACGCCAAGTTATTCGTCAGCAGGAAGGAAGACGCCAGACGTGGCATCCATATGGCATCAAATTCTATATCTCCCGTTCCATTAGCCACGGTAGGAAAAAGCTGTTCATAGGCAATACTTGCCTTATTCAACCCCAACGATCCCTCTACTGTCCAGCGGTTGTAAAACTTAGCCATCGCACGGTAGAAAAAGCTGTATTGGTTATTATCCAGCTTATCCTTCGCCTGCTCTGCGCCCTGCACCCCTTTATTGTTATCGTAGTTATTGATCTTGTTCCATCCCTTCTGCCCCTCAAACCCCAGCTGCATCTCCCATTGCACGGAGCCCTGATCACGGCCGACATACGATACGAACGTACGCATCCCTAGATTCCGCTCATCCCGCACCTCGTAGTTGGTCATAAACGCATTTTCAAAGTCCGTTGTAGAACCAAATACACTCACATGATGTGTCAACTTATCGGAAAGCTGCCACTGGTGTGCAACTCCTCCATAGAAAGTTTTATTATAAATCCCAGCCTGCTGCTCGCGTGCCCCAGGCGTCGCACCTGCCGCCGGTCGTGCTTGTCGTGGATTTTCCGCCATCTGTGCCGCAGTTAATCCACCGGGTGTACGGTACCCCAGATCACTGTATAATGCAAAGACACGTAACTCCGCTTGCGGACTATAGCGCCATTGATGCGCTGTTTGGAATGCTTTTTTATTAAGGGACGAATTTTCGCGGTACCCATCCGAGCGTACAAATGCCTGATCAAATGAAAAATTATAGCGTTCACTCGCTTTATGCTGTATGGATAACTGCTCTTGAAAAAGACCATACGCTCCCGCGGTTACGTTCAATTGTATTTGATTTTCTTGCACATCAAACCCTTTGGGTTGTAAGCGTACCACGCCGCCTGAATTAGCACCGTACAACGATCCATCCGGACCTTTTAAGATATGAATAGAAGCAACGCCTAATGGATCAATCAGATTGAGGTAGGTATTTCCCCCCGCATCGGTTAGTGGGAATTCGTCCATATAGATCTTCACATTGCGCACCCCAAAAGGAGAGCGTATCATACTCCCACGGAGTGCCAAACGATAGCTTCCCGGCGACCGTTCTTCCATACGCAAACCCGCTACTGTATTTAAAGCCGGAAGCAATGTTGTTGTTTGCTGTCGCTCGACCTGCTCACCCGAGATTGCACTGGCCGACGAAGTCAAACCCAACAACGGTTGTTTGCTGAAGTAAGCCTGAACTTCCACACTTTTAATCCGGGTGGTATCCCCTTGCGCTTGTGCACAAACAAAAGGTATAGAAGAAACGGTTGTTAGAAGAAGCGCGAAGCGTAAGGTACGATGCATAATATATGGTAATGGATATGCTTCGAAGATAGTAAAATATCTTAAAAAGCCTCGTTCAGGCCTAAGAAAAGTCCACGTTGACCAAACTTTCCGAAAGCATAGTCGATACAAAGATTTGTTCGCGTAGCTTTATTGAACAACAAGCGTAACCCTGTCCCTCCAGCTGGCTGCCAATACCGAAAAAGTTTGGTTCCCATCTGGTCGTCTGCCGTCTGTACATTCGCGAAGACCACACCACTTAAAAACTGGTTGCGTAAAATCGGAAAGCGATACTCGACTTCGGAATAGAAAAATGAATTTCCCTTAAAGTATCCATTGGTATATCCCCGACCGCTCCGTGCGTACACATCTTTACCGGTTCCCGGCAGGTCGAGGTAAGCTAGATTGCCATGTATATTATATGAACCCCAATGCCAGAAAGCTAGGACATGGTTGGGTCGTGTATCTGACAGCGACCAATATTTACGAAAATCTGTTTGTAGTTGATACGTGTTACGTGGGCTCCCCATCCACGACTGGCCCATGCGTAGAACCACATCGGTGTAAATCCCTTTGTACGCACTGTTGGGATTGTCGCGCGTCATGTATTGCAGGTTAAACATCAGTCCGTTATTGTTGTAATTCCCGGCGCTGTATTTATTCCAATTGCTGTAGATCTCCAATGGCGTCATCTCGTGATCACCTAAGGTCTTTATGTTTCGCTTTAGCTCGACGAATACACCTGCTCCCACAAACATCCCGGGAAGCAACTGTTTATATATACGTTCATTTAATCCATATATAGTATATTCATTCACATAACGCATGCGGTCGGCGTTGTTAAGAACCTGCTCCTCCGCATTGGGATCGTGCAGCACATTACCAATCCCAAGGCCGTAATCCAGTCCCACCATTTTTGCCACATGGATCCCCCCTTTGAGGTTCCATTTATTTTCTCGCGTATAGATATCATGCGCGAGGTATCCGACCAGAATTCCCCGTGTAGTATAGTTAAATGCTGTCGCAAAGATGGACATTGTGGTATTTTCTCGGGGGCCAAGCTGAATACCGCCTACCACTTTTGCACCGATCTGAAAACCAATACTTGGATTATAGTTGATGTTGGGAAGAATGGAAATACCGGAACGTTTTTTACTTATTTTCCGGGATGTATCGCGACGAATGAAGCGACCTATATCCTTAAAGCCGTCTCCAATATCATAGAGGTGATCAAAGGTATACACCGTGTCTTTATGATGGGCTGTAACCGTATCTTTCAATAGCACATTTTGTCCCTTAATGGTACATAATGGAAGACAGCATAAAAGAGCGATTACATATTTTATCATACTAGGCTTCGTTCGTATTATTTTTTAGCTATACGTTATTTTTATTTCATCGCTAAGATAGGGGTTTGTTAGTTAACATGGTGAGCTGTGCCATAAAAAAATCCCCAACTGTTGATTGGGGATTTTTCTATATTGTTACAGGGAAAAACTATCCTTCCTTCGGTGCCATACCGAACATGGCTACCAATTTATTGTCTTTATACAGGTTGAATGTTTGTTCTGCAATATCGTAGCGCAAACCTGGCGTATTCAATATAGCATGCAATTCACTCTCCATATTCAAGTCTGGACAAGCCATCTCTGTACTGGCAATCTGAGAAAAAGTAACTTTATCTGCCGACATCTTATAAGCACCTCCAAATCCGTTGCACCCTCCATTGCCGTGTACTCGATTCATTTTCGTATCAAATTCGATATAGGCACGACTATTATTTACGGTCTTACCATTAAGCTGAATCAGCTTCCAGCGGTGTTTACCCAAAAATGTTTGTGCACTGTTTACCGGTACTTTTTCTTTCTTCAAAATTTTGATGAGCTGATACTCATATTTTGAAGCATCGGCCGGTACATGGGTGCGTTCAATACGTTTAACTTTCAGGGTGTAACGATAGCCTTCCTCGTGCTTAAAATTCGTGATACCACTATAGAAGTATTGCCAGTCGTCGCTTTCCTTGTATTTTACTTGCAAACATTTCATCGGCCCCACACCGGTACAGTCGACTTTATCTTCCTTCACCACCATAGTTATCACCTCTACATTTCCTTTCCCCTTTCTGTCCGCAATGCGGTTCATAGGTTTTTGGTTTAGTATACGTACAACCTCGTACTTATAACTCGGTGCATCGGCAGGTACATTTTCCAGTTTGGTCCGTTTCACCAATACACGGTAACGTGTCCCTTCCTGATAGTCGAAATTTGCAATCGGGGCATAAAAAAACTCCCAATCTTTACTATTGTGATACTTGACCAAATAGCAAGACATCTTTCCGACACCCGTGCATTCCCCCTTATTCTCTTTGATCTGCATCTTAAACACATTACTCTGCGCAGATAGTGAAGCTGTTAGCAGCACCATGCAAAAAACCATAATGGTTTGAATAGTCTTTTTCATATATATTATTTTATGAATAGACAATTAACGCAGAAATAAGTTTAATAAATGCATAAAAAAAATTAGCCTTTATGCGGCTTTTTTGCAGCCTCGATCAACTCTTTCATCTCTAACTTAATGTAATCGACGTTAGATGAGGATCCTGTAAGGGCGTAGCGAATTTGTCCGTCTTTATCGATAATGAACTTTGCCGGGATACCTTTTACACCAAATTTAGCAGCCAATACCTCGCCCGTAACCGCATCTTTTTGATCATCGTATAACACTTCAAAAGGGTAGTTATTTTTAGCGATAAAAGCCATTACATTGTTTTTATAGTCTTTATCGCGTTCCCATGTATTGATAAATAAGAACTGTACATCATCATCGTTTTCATAGAGTGTTTGAGCGGCCTGCATTCCCGGGAAGGAACGTACACAAGGCTGACACCACGTAGCCCAGAAATCAAGAACAACGACCTTTCCTTTTAGACTAGCTAACGATACCTTCTCTCCTTTGAGATTTAATAATTCAAAGGCTGGTGCCGCTTTATAAGTTTCCATCTCCTTGATATGATCGCGCACCGTTTTAACCAACTCTTCTTTAAGGCCCGCATTAAATCGTTCATAACCGGCCATTGTACCGTTCAAATCCTGGTATAATTTCTTAAGATCACCTTCGACATTAAATTGACCTTTAGCATACAGTTTCGTCAAGATATTGTAGGCTTCCAATTTACGCCCTGTTCCCATCAAAGATTTGTAGTATACCGAAGAAAGAGCATCGGCTTGCTCCGGAGCAACGGCTAAAGCTTTCTCGATATAATCCAATGCTTCGGTATATTTACCGCGGTTCACCAATATCCCTACATAGCTGGACATAGACGAGGCATACCCCATTGCTGCAAAACGGGCCTTATTGTCTTTTTGTTCTTCCGGTAACGAAATATAGTAATAGGCATCATCCATCGCTGTCTTTAGCAAGGGAGCTGCAGCTGTGGTATCACCTGCGGCCAATAGCGCTTGTGCGGTGGGCAGGTATCCATTGCCACGCCAAAAGCGCTCCTGCATCTGCCCCAGGTAATCTGTTGCTTTTTTTGCATCGCCGGCTTTTGCAAAGCTCTGCGCCAAACTACCTAAAGCGTAATCGTAAGTCAGCTCTTCTCCTTTAAATTTTTCGACAGGCCATCTTTTAACCAATTCTTTGTAGCTTTTCTCTTTATCGGCAGCTGTCTCCGCTTTGTAATATACTTCCGTTATAAAGGCATCCCGCGTTAAGCTTCCTTTTGGAAATTTTTTCTTTGCGATCGTCTCTAAAGCTGCTTTTTTATCTTCATGCCCCAAGGCATACATCAGATTAATCGTCGTTCTATATTCAGGCTCTGTTTGGTATGTTTTAGCCTCCGACATTAGCACCGCTGCTAGTGAATCTTTCTGTGCCAAAGTTCCCTTTTCCCATATCGGACGATACTGTTGGAATTTATCCACGCCATTACGCTGTGCATAACCGAAAGTTGCCAGGCATAACAGGCCTACTGTTAGTTTTAATCTCATCGTTTAATATTTAAATGCTAAATCTATAATTTTACCAAATCCATCATATACTTTATCCAAGCTATCTACTGTTCCCGTTTGGGTAATCTTGAAGTAATATACTTTACCTTGTGTACCGTCCCAAGTGGTTACAATTAGGCGAGGTTGCGCTGCGCCATATCCATGCTTTTGAAACTTAATTTTCGTAACGGTTTCATTGGCTCCGAAAGCATACTCTTCAGAGTACGTGTTGGAGGTCACCTCATACCGATACAGTTTTCCATTTGCGCCATAAAACAAGTGCGGCGACAATGTGGAACAAGTGACATCTGCCGCCTGTGCAATGCCTGGTGAATTAATTTCTTGCTTTCCAACAGTTATGGTCGGTTGTTCACCTGTACGATGCATTCTAAATTGAAGTAAATATGCTTTACCCTGACTGTCCTTCATAACGGCATTCCGAATCTCCACTCTATTGGAAGAATCCAGTTTAATAAGATCTAAACCGACATTGTTCATATCAAAGATCGCTGTATTTTGTGCCGCATTATCAAAGCGACGAAGACCATCATTCACCACATCATAAAAGCGCTTATTGATTTCATCGTACATAATAATGCTGTATGTATCACCGTAGGCATTACCGGAGATAAACTGCGGTGCCAACCGATAGTTGTACGCATTATTTGGCGATGGCAATTGGGATCCATACTTCTTTGCACCCGGAAATCCACCCACAAAGTTGGTATGCAAGTTTCCGTTGTTGATCAATAATCCCAATGTGGTACCACTCGTACCTCCCCAATCGATCAGCGTCGGCTTTTTCGTTGCTGGCGCGGAGAAAAAGAGATAATCGTACTCAAACCTCTTCTTCATGGTGGTTCCGTCTAACTCAATCGCATCGTTTTCGCCAACGAGATAATACTTCTTCCCATCGGGACCGACGGCATCTGAAATAGACCAAGCTGATATCTTAAATGCTTTTGGATTCTTAATAGGATGGTCGCTGTTTCGGAAGCTGTAGATATCACGGTATACTGTCCCGTCTTTTAAGATCATTGCGAGATCAGCATTGCCACTTTTATCTTCCAAAAAGAGCCAACCTGTGGTAAACACATCAGAAACCGTGAGCTGATAAAAATAGAAATAGGACAAGCCCGTCTTGTTGTTTGTTACTTTATAGGTCAGCTTGTAATCTTCGCCTAGGTCAAAAACATCTGGCGAAACGGTATAGTTGAGGTTTCTCGTCGTACTGATCAGCGTGCTATCCTGCACGTACTCCGCACTAAAAGAATTGAGGTATACAAACCATTGAAAGCTGAGATCATCATCATTCCCATTTAAGCTAATCTCAGGCGCCAGCTTCAAGGCTTCACCCTGGCGGACGAAGATCTTACCGACATTACTCGGGTCTTTAAATGTTATTTTGTTGATCGTGTTGTAATCGTAGTTTCCCGTATCCTTTGCACAGGACACGAAAAAGATACCGATCACGACAAGATATATAATGGAAGTTATATTACGTTTCATATCGAATCAATTGTTAAGGAATAATAACACGGTTGCCATTTTCGTCCAGCATCGGACCATGTTCCTGTTCATAATTATACAGTCCAAAGCGCGCCTCTTGGATCATCTGATTGGATACCTGTGGAAACAGTCCACCGACATTCCAGCTGGTAAAGTTCAACAGTTGCGTCAAAAACAAGATCTTTCTCGCCGAATAATCGCCAAAGCGGCTCTGCCAGTACGTATCCCAGATGCTCGGCTTGGTGAGCTTATCCGTCAAGGTAAATTTGTAGGTCAACCGGTCGTATTTTGCGCCCCAATTATCATTATAACCGGGTTTAAAAAACTCATTTTCGACCACATGAAAAACAGCGCTTACAATACTGTCTTTAAGTCCCGCCCGTCGATAAAAGATCAACTTAGCTTCGCCATCGGAACTGTTTGCTGGAATTAGTAAGCTCTCCCATTTGTAGTGATATCCTTCCTTCGCAGTCGTTCCTTCCTCTTGCTTCATGGTGATGCGTCGATCCACATTGGATGGGAAGCCCATAATCCGGAAAGGTATGGTGACCGTATCTGTGCGAACGGCTTGCTCCGCAAAAGCGAAACTATAGTTTACGCTATCCGTACCATTCGAAGCGCCATATTTATAAATGTATACCCGGGGATCCTCTTCGTACATCAGTTTCTCATCTTCCTTGCAACTTTGAAAGGCAAGCAAAACAGCGAACAGGATATTTATATATTTTAATAATTTCATAATTCTCTTAGTTTAGGCCAAACTCTATTTCATTGTTAGGCTTCGGTAATACATACTTGGCGTTATTCATCGTTCCCCCTACCGTATTTTGCAGGGTTGTAAAATTCTTGCGCTTATAGTAGTACCACAATTGACCTTCCGCATAAAACTCTTTGCGATATTCCTTAAACAGCTCATTGTTGAGCAGCGTTGTTGTGTTAATTGCTGTTGCTGTAAGTGCCGGAATAAGACGTGCTGTACGCACCTGATTCAGGTATCCCAACGCCTCCGCTATAGTCTCACTGGATTCGGCAGCGATGTAATACATTTCCGCCAGTTTGATCATAGGCACGAGCTTTTGGTTGACATTGGTGACATTCGCACCCACATAATATTTGGTGCTATACACTGTCGATGCATTAAACTGGCTCCATCGGGTGGCCGAAGCTTGAGGACCACGAATATCAATCGCATGATTCGCTACAGTGACCTCATAGTAACTGTTTAAGTTGGCAAGTGTCGTAAATAAATCCTGTGCCTCAGCGGTGCTGCTTTCTGTTTTGAAATAATTATCAGAAACAATTTTTAGATCGGATTTATAAAGCGAGAACACATGTTCGGTACTAAAGATTGTATTGGACTCCTTTATTGTCGGGTTCGTGATATTGGTATTGCCATTAATAAAAAAGAACCCCTTGCTATCGATGACTTCTTTCGCGTATCGCAATGCTTCCGGCTTATTGTTAACATACTGATAAACTTTAGCCAAAAGTGCTTTCACCGCCCAATAATTCAAACGATTCTGACGGAACATCGTAAAGAGCTCCAAGGATTTATTATCGGCATTATCTCTGATTTGATCGATGACAGGATACACGGCTAACAGCTCCTCTGCCGCTTTTAAATCTGCGATAATGGCATCGGTCACTTCGGTGGTCGACAAAGACTTTCCGGGATTTACCGTAAAATCGGTCATATATGGAATCGTGGCTGTACTCGCATCGGCTCCGCTCGCTGGCGCGGGTCCAAAGAGGCGTAAGAGATCAAAATGAACCATGGCACGGATCGCCAAGGCTTCGCCTTTCACCAGGTTAAAATTCGACCCTGAGAATAGGTTCTTTTTGCCATCGATTCCCTGAAGTATATAATTTGTTTGAGCAATTACGCTATACTGTGTAGACCAGATATTTGCAATCACTTTAATGACCTCAGCATCCAAATAATTATAGCGTGCCAACTGTCCGTACGAATCGGTCGTTTGATTGGCTTTATTTTGATAGAGCTGCGCAAGGACATCCAATGTTCCATAACTCACATCCTTGCCGTAGCTTTTTGAATCGGCCATCTTTTGATAGGTACCGACCAAGGCATCGACATACCCCTGCTCTGTTGAAAACTGTTTCTCCTCGGTGGTCTGTGTGCTTGGCTGTACATCTAACCATTTGCTACAACTGGTCGCGAGTAAGCAAAATGACAGCAATAAACAGCCCATGTATTTTTGAGTGTATCGTATATGTTGTTTCATCATTTCTCTTCTTTTAAAAACTTGTGGATAGTTGTAATGTAAATGACCTAGCAAATGGATAATCTAAACCGCGTTCCCTACGAATGCTGGACAATCGGAAAACATCATTCGAGTAGGCTGTGATTTTCGTATTCGATAAGCCCCATTTGCGGATCGTCGTATCTTTAAATCGATAAAAGACCGATAAACTTTCCAGGCTTAGCAAATTATCATTTTGAACAAATCGGGATGTCGCATAGGTAGGTGTTGTAATAGCGAAACCATCGGCATCGATTAAGCCTTTATAGAAACTATGATCGCCCTGCTGTAACCAACGTTCGTCTGCCACACGCTGATCGACATTATACAAACGAACATTTACATTTTCAACGCGATCCACTAAGGTCTGATTGTAGGCTTGTCCGCCTACACGGAAACGGAAGAATGCGTTCATTCCAATGCCATTGACTTCAAAACTTGTTCCGAAGGTTCCCTCCAGGTCGCTTCTGCTATCGCCGATAATAATTTGATCGAGTGGATTGTATGTATTGGAACATTTTCCATCTCGCGTGAGGAATATCTCATAACCCGAGGCAGGATCGATCCCTAAGGAAGGAACGGCCCATATCGCTGTCGTGGATTGCCCTTCGGCATAGCGCGTAATAGGCAAAGATGACAGCTGCTCGTTGGCTGATTTATTAAGCGCAGCTATGGTATTCGATACTTTTGTAATCTTATTCTTTACCGAAAAGAGATTCAAAAAGATCGACCAGTTATTCCGGTTTGTGCGGCTAGCAATAATATTGTAGCGTGAATAGAGCTCCCATCCTTTCGTTTCGAGGTCACCCATATTTTCTTTATAATCTGCAAAACCGGTAGACGGCGCCGTCGAGATACTGGCAATGGAACCCTCCGTTTTCTCGATGTAGTAGTTGGCCGATAGGTCTAATCTATTGAACAAGGTGATATCGACTCCAAAGTTATTTTTTTGCGTCTTTTGCCACGCCAATGCGTCGTTCCCAAAGCCCAACAAATATGTACCGATAAGCCCGCGATATTCTGTTGCGTTGAAATACCGCGAGGTGGTCAATCCGTAAAAAGAGTCAAAGTTTTGCGACCCGGTATAGCCGAATGAGTATCTTAGTTTAAGGCGATTAAGGTATTCTATATTTTTGAAGAGTTCCTCTTTGTGCACATTCCACCCCGCTCCTGCCGACCAAAATGGTGCGAATCTGTTCTTACTACCAAACTGCGAAGACCCATCTAAACGGAATGAAAAATCAAGGAGGTAGCGGTTATCATAGGCATAACTGGCATTCGAAAATAAACCGGCCAGGCGTTTGATATTTTCTGTTCCCTCCGGGCGTGTTCCCTCCTGAAACTTCAACCCTTGCGTAAGGTTATCCATGGTCGCATTAGGGAATCCCACAACCCTAAAGCCTTCGGTATAGTTGTCTTCTTGGCTGAAGTTTGTTCCTAACGTCGCAAAAACCAAGCTCTTACCAAACGTTTTGTTCAGATTTGCAGAGAATATCCCCTCGTAGCGTTGACTTTTTCCATAGGTTTTATCATACGATCCCTTTTCGAAGGTTGTCGTATTGGTAAACGAGGAGTGCTGCGCAGGCAGGAACCGATCGGCCTCATCGGCCTGATACATATACGCAAAGGTTCCTTTGACACGCAACCACGAAGCCGCTTGCCACTCCAATGCAAAATTATTAATGATGTTATTGTATTTGGTTTTATCTACAATATTCAACGAAGCATCGTATAGTGGGTTCGTTGCCCGGCCTTTATAACCGGTTAAATTATCGTAGGTATCAAAATTCGTTAATCTCGCTCCCGTATCTTCGTTAAAGATTTCCTCGAGGTAAATTTTGTAGGATCCATCCGCATTAAAAGGTGTCCAATACGGATTTAATTGCGTGTATTGACGAAACGAACCATAAGGTGAATTATTTCCCTTATTGGTCGTTAATGTAAGATCATTTTTAAAGATCAAATTCTTGTAACGGTACGACAGGAACGTATTTCCGGTCATTGTTTGTCTATTTGATCCCTTCATCGCACCGGCATTATTGTAATAATTTACACTAATACCATATTGCATTTCCTCTTGTCCCCCTTCCAGGTACACATTATGCTTTTGTCCGATACCGGTGCGCACAGGTTGCGCGAGCCAATCCGTATTTACGCCCGACAAGATCTGCCCTCGGCGTGCGTTGTATATCGTTTTTAACTGCTGATCGACGGCGTTCCATGTATTATCATATACACCGATCTTGCGCTCAATTTCCAATTTATCAGCCGCATTCAACACATTATATCCCGAAAGATCAGCCGCTTCGATGGACATATTTCCGGTATAGGTAACGTTGAGTTTTCCGGCCTTGGGGCGTATCGTCTCGATAACCACAACACCATTTGCCGCTCTGGAACCATAGATGGATGTTGCTGTTGCATCTTTCAGCAGGTCAATGCTCTTGATTCGCGTAAGATCCAGATCATTGATACGCGTCAGGGATACCTCAAACCCATCGAGAATAAACAGGGGCGTATTCGGATTATTAGCGTAATTGAACGGTCCCGAGGTGCTCGTATTCGGGTCAATCAAACTATTCCCACCACGCAATGTAACATCCGGCAGTGCATTGGGATTGGAACCTAAATTTAGATTTTCAGGCATTTGAAACGAAGGATCCAATGATTTTAGTGCGGTCAACACATTATCACTGGACACATTTTGGAGTTCCGCTTGCGTAAAAGAGCGCGCTGCTCCGGTATACATCTCTTTTGGTCGTTCAAATAACCCCGTGACAACCACGTCTTCGATTTGTTGTGCCTGGTCTGGTTTCAGGGTCACCAAAAGACGGGTTCGTTTCCCAATTACGATTTCCTGCTTTTGATAGCCAATAAATGAAAATACAAACACCGTGGTATCGCTCGGCACCGCCAATGACCAATGTCCATTTTCGTCGGTAGCCGTACTCGAGTTTGCCCGGCTATCCTGCGGCAGACGTTCCCAATGTCTGATCACTACCGAAACACCGGCGATTGGTTTCCCCGATTGATCGACAACCTGACCACTGACCCGTTGCTGCTGTTGTGCAGCAGGAAGAACGACGGTAAGGGGTTCACGTGGGGATCCTTCTTTTTGGAAAAGCACAATGTTTCGACCACGTTGTTGGTACCCAAGTGAAGTATCCTCCAGTAATAGCGTTAGGGTTTCACCGATCGTTCGCTTTTCTGTACGTAGAGCGGATACGGTATATTTATCAACGACCTCTGATGGGTAGAAGACCCGCATACCTGTTTCACGCTCCAGTTGCTTCAAGGCATTGCGTAAGGAAGAAACTCGAGTTCCCATTTCCACGGTGGTGGTGTTAATATTCTGACCGACGGTTGTATTGGAAGCTAAGAGATTGATGGTCAAGGTCAGTAGCAGCCCACATATTAAATTGACCCGCATAAGAAAAAGTAGATTTGATCGCTTAAGCAAAGACGGAAAACGACATAGTCCTCCACTTGCAAAAAACAAGAATTTTTGCATTATTTGTATTAGGTTAAAATGTTTGTCAAAAAATGTTTTAAATCTTAAACTCCCTTCATGCTTCCGACGGCGGTGGGGAGTTTTCTTTTTTATCGCACCTTAAGGATCTTGGTTTCTTTTGTTCTTCATTCGTTGTTCATATTAATAGATTAGTATTAGGTTAATTACAGCCTTGTCCATTTATTTCGATGATCTTTCCTTCTTTTCGATACGTCGCATTTCGCGTCGTACATAAGATAGGGAGTAATTCGTCGAGGGTTTCTATCCCACTAAAAGCACCACTTACGGGACAGTTGGCTAATTTTTCGTTTTTAAACTTGATGACCACACCATAGCGCCGCTCCAACTTAGCTGTCAATTCTCCAAAGGGCTGCCAGTCAAAGCTTACATCTTGCGCAGCCCATCGCATCGCCGTTTCTGTCACATCATGAACTTCTTTAGGCGCTGTTTTGTCGGCTTCTTCATGTACGTCCACTTGCTGGTTCGCTGTTAACTCGACGACGGTTTTATTATCGCGCTCTACCCGAACCTTACCACGCTGAACGGTAACCTGCACATCGCTATCGTTTGGATTTGCACGAATAGTAAATGCAGTCCCCAAGACAACCGTTTTTACGGCTCCAGTATGGATAATAAAAGGTTGACCCGCGCGGTGACTGATATCAAAATACGCTTCGCCTATCAATTCTACTTCCCGGCTATCGCCCGAAAAATCAGTGCGATATACCAAACGACTTCCCGGCCGTAACACGACGCGTGAACTATCCGGCAGCAAGACAAACCTATTTTCTACTTGTGTAGTAGGCGTCTCGGCAATTAAATTTGTTGCCGATGGGCTTTCCATTTTCCAGAACGCAAAACCAAGAACGGCCAAAAGAACGGCAGCCACAGCACCCAGATACCAAGTCCAACTAATCGCCTTACTCGCTCTTTGCGTGGGGTCCTCCAGGCGTTGCCATACATTCGCCTTTATGCGTTTCCGTACTTGCTCCTCGTCCTCTCCTGCCTCAAGTTTCCATACCAGATCATCCGCAGGCTGTTGGCGATACCACGTCAAAAGACGCGATCGCTCCTCCCTGCTGGCCGTACCCAGCATGTACTTATCCATCAAATCATGTAATTCCTTATGATCCATAAATTCGGTCGTTATTAGTAAGTACCCTAGGGAATGGGGTACCCCTATATGGGTTATTAAAAAAAATAGGTTATTTAACTGATTTAGAAAAATAGAAAGGCCAAGAATGTAAAACCGACTTTACGCAGGCTAACACGCAATACTTTTAAGGCCCTTGTGATATTGGCCTCCACGGCTTTTTCTGAAATATCTAAGGTATCCGCGATTTCCCGATGTGTCATTTGTTCACTTCGGCTGAGTTGAAAAACCAATCTGCAGCGGTCGGGCAATGTTTCCACCACGCCATTTACATATTCTTGCAAAAAGCGGGCATCGATTGCTTCTTCATCGAGCTGCATCTGGTCATGCGGCAATACCTCTTCTCGAATTAATTCCTGGCGGCGTCGACGCTGCAGGAACTTAAACGTAGAAAATTTAACAGCCGTTGCCAGATAACGATCCAGATTATCAATCTGTACATCCTGGCGACGCTGCCACACCGATACAAAGACGTCCTGCACAATTTCTTCGGCTAGTTCTTTGTCTTTGGTATGTTGAAAGGAGATTGCTAACAACCTCTTCCAATAGTGGTCATAAATTTCACCAAAGATTTCTTTGTCTCCTATCCGTATGGAAGCAATCCACTTTTTTTCAAATTCTTCTCTCTGAGTTCTCATTCTCTTGCCTCCTTTTTGCGACACACCGGTCTTCGAATAGACGCATACCAAGTGTGTGATGTTTACCTACCGCAACATAAATCATTACCTTGTTGATTGCCGGCAGACAAATATAAAAATAGTTCGCATTAAAGTCTACTAGTTTTGTAGTTTAATTAGTTAGTTCAACCGGTAGCACCGGTGCCCTACAAATTTTAAAACAGCATTTAAAAACTACAATAGCCGTGGCTAAATTCAAAAAAAATAAATAAAACTAAGCACAAAACCGTAAAAATTTCAGAAACCACCTAGTTTCCGAACAACTTATCCAAATCTTTAGCTAATAAATTTTCCTTCAACTCTTCTTCGAGGCGACCAAAATCAGCCTGATCCATGTGTTTTAAGAAGGTTCCATCTTGTAATAAGAACATTTCATCACAGGTTTCGGTGAGTGTTGAAAAGATATGCGATGAAATGAGAATGGTTTTTCCCATCGCTTTTAAACGTGTAATAATTTCAGTAAGCATCATACTGCTCTGCAGATCTAACCCATTATAAGGTTCATCCAGAATAAAATAGTTATTGTCCTGTAAGAGAATCCCCAGAATGGCAAGCTTCTTCTTCATCCCAGTGGAATAGGTGCTTACATACGCTTGTAACGGCAGGTCGAAAATATTTCGATCCAAAAGATCTGTTATCCTTTTTTCTCTCGCTTCGACCAACAATGTTAAATATTCCTGGCCCGTGATGCGCGGGAGGAAGTATTGTTCTGCTAACAAATAGCCTAAATGATCTTTAAGCGGCGTATGTGCACTGCTGATCTCTCCCTGATGGGACTCTAACCCAGCGATGCAACGAAACAACGTACTTTTACCCGCTCCGTTCGCCCCCACAATGCCATAGGCTCTCCCGCCCAAAAAGCGTGCAGAAATATGCCGAAGAATAGATGTATCACCAAATGTTTTGCTAAGCTGTTGTATTTCGATCATAAACGATTTGAATATTTTTTTTTGCTTTGGAATAATAGTACGGAAAAAGGGCAATAACGAGTATCGGAATAAAAATGCAAATGACAAAAGAAAACCCTTCTATCAAGCCTATGGGTTTCGGGTATGACTTATATTTTAAAACAACCATAAGCGCTAACAGCAGGCAACCAATTATCCAGCATAATGCAATCCATGGCGTCTGTTCGCGGAAGAAAAAACTCATCAGGGTTAGCAAGGGTAAAATCAATCCCGAAAGTTGAATAGCTCCTCGACCAATTTTATATCCGAGAAATCGATCTGGTGAACGACTGTTGCTCCATAAGATCTCCTCGGGTTCAATTACACTATATGCATCCCCTACCGCAACGAGGATTATTACTGCCGCTGCGAAGATGGAAAGATTGAAGTTATCGACATAGATACCGATGGCTCCCAAACCATACAGCGCAACAAACAACCAGAAGAACTTCCGAAAAAGGATGATAAATTCAAAGGGATATTTTCGGAAGGGCGTGGGAAAGCTCCTCCGCGTTTGAAAGGTTAGGGTATTCATCGAAAACAGATAAGCAGCAACGGGTAAAATCCCCAAAGCAAACCAAGCCCCAACCAATCCAGCCAAGATAACGAACGGAAGAATGTATAACAGACTTTCGCAGAGACGTACTTTCCTAAACTTTTTTTCTGGAAACGTTGTTTTTAGGAAGTCTATCCGCTGGCTCCCGGCCTGTGTCAATAAAAAGGATGTTCCGGTGTATAGAAGTAGTAGGTCCGCATAATCCGGAAAACGCTGACATATAAAGTACCCTGCGATCAAGAGCCCGATCAATACGAGCATACCGACCCAAAAAGGGACACCTACTTCTTCAATAGATCGTTTCGCTATTCTGTATTGTAAGGCGAAGTAATAGTTCATGGCTAAATTTCTTGCGGATCAATTTAGCAAAAAAAAGAAAATTTTGTATCTGCTGGGTGTTTATAATAAGCTACAACGTCAGGATGCATAACGCTATTCCTTTCGACAAGAGGCCTGCAGGAGCTTGGCATTGTCACATTCGTGTTGCAAGGAGCCAGATTTGACGCGAAAACGTTAATATTTTGTTAAAAAAAGCTGTAAATACAATAAAGGAACAGGATTTGCAGTTATTCTAGTAATTCATAATTTAGGTTAATAATTGGTTAGTAGAAAAACCTGAAGCTCCCAACTTCAGGTTTTTTTTATGCTTTTTACCGTTGTATACGGTAACTGACCCCGCCGATCACTACGCGTCCCGGTTGCCCCGGCATCAGCAGATGTTTAAAGTCTAAAATATTATCAACCGTAAAACTTAGGGTTACACGATCTTTCAGGAAACGTTTTTCTATATAAGCATTTAGCAGAAGGTGATGCGGCACAAATGTGTCGTACCGATCAATAAACTGGTTGTTATTATAATCTGCAAAAGGATATTTACCGCGGTAATTTATACGCAGAGAAGCGCTGGCATTCCACGGTTGATACCGGTAGAAGAAGCGTGCATTCAACATATGTCGGGAACGATTCACAATTCCCCAATAATCGTTCACTGTAGGTGCAACAGATACGCCGGTCTTCGGGTTATGGAGATTCTGGTTGTATGGCCAGTTCCCGACACGGATGCTATCTTGGACACTGCGGTCCTTCGAGATAAGATACTGATAGCCTACATGGACCTGCAGCGCATTCCACGGCTGCCATTGCAAATTCATTTCCACCCCTTTATTCGTTGATTTTGGCAGGTTTTGATAGGTATATATCTGTCCAATATGGGTACCCGTAGCAACAGGTATAGGATCAATCTGATGGCGTAGATCATGATAAAAAACACCCGCTTCAATCGTAAGATTTGCCTGTGGTTTCCATTGTGTACCAATGTTGTAAGAGGTACTTTTTTCAGGTTTCAAGCTTAAGCTTTTGTTTATCTGGTCAACAATAGGAAATACCTCACTTAGCTCTCCTGCCGCTTGCATTTGGTCTAATGTTTCCTGCAGACGTTCATTACCAACAACCAGATAATTGGCTGCTGGATTATAAAACACCAAATAACGCATCCGATAGTCTGGTGCCTTTAAGCCGGCCCCCACCCCTGCTTTCCATGACAGTTTATCATGGAGGTAATACTGTAGGCCAAAACTCGGATTTATACGCCCTCCATAGGAACTGGTACGATCGTAGCGGATACCACCGCGCACGTCCAACTTCTCTAGAAAACGCTTATCGCCCTGCACATAACCAAATAATGTAGTCAGATTCGGTATAGCACCTATCGCTTGATCACGCATTGTTTCTAAACTTCCGCCGAAGCCTCCCGTTACATTCAAGCCACTGCGATACGCCTTGGAGAATTGCTGTTCATACCGGTGTACTTGCTGCGTAAATTTTAAGGTGGCATTGTTAGCCGTCTGTCCCTCCCAGCGATTTACCTGATCTACGTTATAGTGAGATAAATAGTAGCGACTGACACTTTGAATGCCCGATCTAAACTGGTGGTTTAACGTAAGGGAGAAGTTAAGATCTCTTTCCTCTTGAATATCCCGATTTTGCCAGGTATTGTCCCAGTTTTTCGACATATCGGAGCTTCGTATACCGTATCTAAAAATAGCCCCTATAGTCGTGTTTTTCTTCACTTGATAGCGTACCCTCGACTGTAGATCCAAGTTACTGTACGGCGGACTTGATTGGCCGGACTGCAGGTATGGCGTCGTACTAAAACCGTCGGTACGGTAATAGTTGGCACTCACGTTGACCGCCCCCCGCTGATGCATAAAAGGAGCTTCCGCATCCACGGTTGCATCGACCATGCGCAGGCTTCCATACCGAAAAGACAACTGCGATTGCGGGACAACTGCGCCGTAGCGCGTAATGATATTAATGGCTCCGCCTAGGGCATCACTTCCAAATAAACAGGAAGACGCTCCTTTGATAATCTCTATTCGTTCAATGTTGCTAACCGAAATACGCGATAGATCAAAATTACCATTATTACGACCAACCATCGGCTGCCCATCAATCAAGACCATCACATATTCACTACCGAAGCCTTGCAGCTGCACCCCTACGGAGCGACTGCCCCCAGAAACATTGCTTACGA
Organism: Sphingobacterium psychroaquaticum; assembly: GCF_004421025.1. Classification (NCBI taxonomy): domain Bacteria; kingdom Pseudomonadati; phylum Bacteroidota; class Sphingobacteriia; order Sphingobacteriales; family Sphingobacteriaceae; genus Sphingobacterium; species Sphingobacterium psychroaquaticum. The sequence goes on from NZ_CP038029.1 coordinate 3,233,351, forward strand.
TCGCAATCCCTGTTTGTTCTTTGAGTATTTCATCCAGCCGCCGGCTGCCCATCTGTTCGATGGTCTGCCGCGTTATAACATGCATGGGCATGGCAGACCGGGAGAGACGAAGCAACTGATCGAGAGACTCTCGCTCTATCACCGTTTGGGTCACCTGAATCTCCGCAATATCGCGGGCTCGCTCCGACAGGACAACCTCTTTGAACGTCTGTTTCCCCAGGTGAACGGCCACCGTATCTGAGGCATCTAAGAAACCCGCCTGCGTCACTAACATATAGTAAGTACCGGCATACAAGTTCGGGAACACAAACAAGCCATTCGCATCCGTTTCAATACGGTGGTTATCCGGCGCCAGGGTCACTGTGGCTCCCGGCACTGCATGTCCAGTACGTGTTGCCACCTTCCCTTTCAAACTTCCCGTTTGTCCTGAAACGGGGAACCATAGAGCAAATAAACAAACCGTTGCGAGCAATCGTACCATCATCGTAAAAGCTTATTTATCGCTGTACAATTGATACGTTAGTCCCATAAAGTAAACTCTCCCTGGCTGAAAAGGCATTTTGGCGTCCACAAAATTCAACATATTCTCTGTCGTCGCACGAACAGCCAAACGTTGCTTCGGAAATTTTTTCTCCACGCCTGCATTCAAAAGATAATGCCCCCGCACAAAGGTGTCGTACCGATCCAAGTAGCCATTGTTATTTCGATCACTAAACGGGTATTTACCGCGATAATTCATTCGTATATTAAAGGTCATATGTGCGGGTTCATAGGTATAAAAAACACGCGCATTAAACATGTGGTTCGATCGATTTTCGATACCCCAATAATCTTTCGAAGTAGGGGAATAATTTACAGAACCACCCTGCGGATCAAACAATGGGGTGTTATATTTTCCACCTTCACCAATCTCTTTGGCAATACTTCTGTCTTTCGCGGTAAGGAATTGGTACCCTCCACTAAGGTGCAGATTGTTCCATAGTTTATAGGAAAACGAAAAGTCTGCGCCCTGGTAGTAGGCTTCAGGATTATTCCGATAGGAATAAATCAAGCCACCCGTTATGTCCATCCCAATCAACACACGATTGATTTGGTTTTTAATATCATGATAGAAAACACTGGCTTCCGCTCGGAACTTTCGGTTAGTATTTTCCCATATCAGACTCAAGTTATAAGACTTACTCATCTCCGCATTTAGCGCCAGCCCCTTGATCTCATCGTAAATTGGCTCCAGCTCGTACTGGCTCACCTGTCCGCTTTCACGCAGTTGGTTGATGACATCACGCATGCTGGCGGTGCCAAGAAGCATGCTGTTTATTCCGGGATCGTAGGACACTTGATACAGCTTTTTCATATCAGGTGCTTTAAAAGCCGTGCTATAGGCCATCTTAGCAGATAAGTTAGGGAGAATACGGTATTGCAGTGCCGCACTGGGATCCAGGCGCCAACCATACTTCGCAATGTTATCGTAACGAAGACCAAAAGTAATATCCAGCCGTGGCAAGGCCTTCCAGTTGGCTTGCGAATAGGCGAAGTGAGATTTAATTTCATTATTGGTCGTCAGAATATTCTGATCGATACGCTCGATTGTTCCCCCGACTCCAGTAATAACATCCAATTTATTAGGAATGGAATAGGCTATTTGTTGCTCCAACCGATGTAAATCCTGCCCGAAATTAGTTTGATTCAAACTATCTCCTTGTGATAAAGCAACAAACATATCCACATCAAAACGCGTGTAATAATAGCGTGTCATGCTACGCCAACGTGCATTGAACCGATGGTCAAAATTAGCCATCAGGTTGAGATCTTTCTCATCCAAGACATCTTCTGTTTGATAGTTGGTTCCCATAAATGCCTTATTCATAAAACTCCGTCGCATGCCGTAGCGTGCACTAACGGAAAAAGCGTTATTATCATTGAACTTATAACGGAAACGTCCATGTGCAGCGTAATTGTCATACGGCGGCAATGTGCTGCCTGTAATCAGACCCTGCGAAGTATTAAAACCTCCTGTGTGGTAATAATTCGCTCCCAGGGATAACGTTGCTTTCTTCTTTAGCAGTGGTGTTTCGCCATCAAAGGAAACATCTACGGTTTCATTGCTACCATACATCGCAGAGGCTACTGCTTGCGGCTGTAGCACCGTTTGTCGTGTAATGATATTGATGGTCCCTCCCAGCGCATCCCCGCCATAAATATTGGACGCCGCACCTTTGGTGATCTCGATACGCTCAATATTGCTGACACTAATCCGGGACAGGTCAAAATTTCCATTGTTACGCCCCACGATAGGCTGTCCATCGATAAGAATCATGACATACTCACTGCCAAATCCCTGCATCTGGACCCCCACCGCACGTGCTCCTGCTCCGATGTCGTTTACAATCGCAATCCCCGTCTGTTCCTTCACAACCTCATCCAAGCGACGGCTTCCCATCAGTTCAATCGTACGGCGATCAATTACCGTAACCGGCATAATGGAATTTTCGATCTTGACTAATGTCTCTGTGTTTGCATTGATACGTCTTCCTTGCACCGTTACCTGATCGATATGTTGTTGGTCTTTTTCCAGCATTATCGTACGGTTTCCCATCCCTTCTGTTAGCTTTATAGTGGATCGTTTGTAGCCCACCGCTGAAATTTCGGCCTGTATGGCCGACTTATTTATTACCAGAGAAAAGTGACCCAGGCTATCCGTTTTAGTACTTTTTCCATTTTCTAAAATCCGGATAGTAGCAGCGGGAATTTTCGTACCATCGGTATCTGTCACTTTACCGCGAACCGTAAACGTTTGCGCATGCCCGGTGTAGCTAAAAGAAAATAGACAAACTATAAGTATTATATATATTTTCATGTTATCGTCGTAGTGATGTAATGTATGTCCTTAAGTATGTGATGCGAAACAGCCTATTTTTTTGTCTTTAGGTTTCTGCTGCCATCCTTCTGGATAAAAAAACGAAAGGTCATAAAAGGACTGGGCCAATTTGCATCTGTTAATACTTCTGGTGCTCCTTTGTACATACTGATCAGCTGCAGTTTCCCGTAGAGATAACTGCCATCCGGTTGCTCCAAACGCAAGTAATACGCCTTGTAGGGGAAAGGTTTAGCAATAAAGGTACTGCCGTACTCATACCAGGAGTTTACGCCAGGCCCATATTGTGAGGCATAGCTAATCAACAAGTTATCAGCCGGTCTACTATCGAAAAACTCATCCTCTGGTGCCTCGTCCATAAAATCATACCCATACTCGTACATGATCAAGGAAGACTTTGTTATAGGACTACCCGTGCTGGGACCGATCTTGTTTCGACCATTATTGAGAAAGATCGTACTGTTCATCTCTCCGGTAAAAGCAAGGTCCCAGTCTGCTGTTTTGAGGTAGCGTGTTGAATCGGCAGCATCCCGGATAAAATGTTGCCAACCATCCTTAAAACGATATAGAAACATACTATACTTCCCTGCTTCTTTACCGCTTTTACTGTATTGTACCTGAACAAAATCTTTGTTTTCATTGTAGTTGGCATTGCTGGTCATGAGCTCCCACGCCGTACCATTATACAGGTAGACCCTGAAATTTTCATTATCACGATAAGCCCACCCTTTGCTTGGGTTGTTGGGGGGGGTACTCAAGAATCCCCGCCAATTGATCGTTATATTTTCGGCGTTATCCGCACTGCTTTTGGGTATAATATCCATTTGGTACCAACTGTTACTCCGTCGGATATAGCGGCGCTTATTTGAGGTATTCAAATAAGCCTCGTTATCGGAAACTGTTGCGGGATGTGAAATGGCTTCTTTCAACCAACGGATAGCGCGTTCGCGCACCAATACTTCGGCTTTCCATTCATCCGGCGTTTTGCCAACAGGATTTACATCCGCCCCTTCAGCGGCGTTGATCACCTCATTGGTCTGGGAGACAAAGCGGATGGAATCCGTCCATCGCGCGTTATAATAACGTTGTCGAAGGTAAAGGTCGCCCGTTTCAAAACGTTCTTCCCACCCATCCGTTGCTAGGGTATCTCCAGGGAGGTCATAGACAACGGTACTGCTGGCATCTTCAAAATTAGGCGTTAGATCTTCCAACTTATAGCAAGAGACAAGCACCAGCAACGTTATGACAGCCCCAAGAAGCTTGGGGGTTATATATACTATTTTACGTTTAATTTTCATGGATCTTTACCTAAGGCACAATACGTTAATTCACATCCGCTCTGGTAATGTAGGTACCTAGCGGCATTGCAAACACCTTTTTAGCAACGGCATAGCCTGTTGTTACGCGTTGATCTTTGTAGGCATACACAAAAGAAATTGTCTTCAATTGAACCCCTTGAGCCTGCAGTAACGCCGCAATAACCTTATGCTTCACTTGGTTCTCAGTAATCGTTAAGTCTTTGGCTTGTATATTAAGATAAGATGTCGCCGTGGACCCTGTACGGTGGAAGACATACTCTACAGAAGTAATATTTTTGAGTTGGTAAAGCGCTACGATCTTGCCATCATAATTATCATGTATATTCGTAAAGTTTAGTGTGATCTCGTCGCCTACATTTAGTTTTTGTCCCATTTGATCAAACTTAAAATCACCTTTAAGGTATCCTGGAGGCGGCGGACCAATATCAATTTTATCCCCCTCATATGTCCTTCCACTTACCTTCATGATCAACTGGTGTGCACCGCTTTGTTGTTCGGATGTATATTTCGGGAAGGCAGCTATGATTTTATTTTCAGTAATCGATTCAATATCACACTCTACCTCAAAGCCATCACTCAGACGTTTTATAAACACCCGGAAATCACTCGGGTCTCGTTGTGCAGACAGGAAGTACTCACCAATAATATTGATCATGTGTCTTGGTACAAACGTCTCTAACGGCCATGACACAACTTTTTCGCTGGTGAGGTGCTGCATCTCAATCGTTTCCGTTGTTTGATCCGTTCCTCTGAAAAAATGATGCCCGGTCACATTCGGTGCACGTAAACTTTGATACGAATTCAGTAAGGCATGCCCCCAGGCCACAGTCCTGTTCACGGTCTTAATTTCCGAAACTGTCGGCACAGGTAGATTGTACACCGGTTTTAAACGGAAAGCTTTGACAGAGCCGTCCTCTGCCGTTACGTTGTATATAGTTTTATCGGAAAAAGGTACAGCTACACCCGATGCCGGCTGTACGGTCGCACCATTCGCTACATGAATGGTCGGCGTGATTGTTGCAGGCAGGGGTACTGAAGGATCCCAATAGATGCTGATACTGTCTCCAGAGATAACGGCATTCACCGAATCTGTTCCATGTGATACGGTCGCAATTTTAAAACTTAAGATCTCCTTATATGGCTTTTGCTCATAATCATAATTCGTTTTATTACAAGAGGCTAAGAAGAGGCTTGAAAATAGAAGCCCCGCTGCTAGTACCGAAAATAGGTGATTATATATATTCTTCATGTTATGCTTTTAATTAGTCGTTATTTTTTTGGCTTGATCTCAAAGGATTTGTCTACCACCCCGGTACGAATTCCTTTTCCAAATCCAGTGTGGTCGGCGTAGTCAAAATAGAATACCATGCCATAGGCGGTGCTTCCGTACATTCCGGTAGGTATTTCCGGAACAATAACTTTCACCTCACGTCGTGTTTGCTTGACCACCGGAAATGCAATCTGTTGATCATACAAGGCAGCAGGAAAACCAGCAGGAACAGTTGCATCTTGCTTTTGGATTACTAAATACACCCGGTCTAGCTCCAAATACACCCCTTGACTCCCTACCATACCGAATGACGATGGTGTAAACGTTATGGTATCCCCGATTGCATAGCTCGCGGTGCTGCTGAAGAATGTAGGAAAAGGCTGTGAATAGGTTACTTTCATATCCGGTAGTGGTGCGCGACGGCCTTGGTGCTCCACCTCTACTTTATAATCGCCGGCCAATGCTTCGGGCAAAAGCTGCGCTGTCAGCGTATAATAAGCCTCACTAGGCAAAACTGAAACCATACTCACGAAATCATGATGTACTTTACCGGAAGTTTTATCCGTAAAATAGAACTTAGCGTGCGTACTTGTCGACGCAAAATTACCGTACACATTGAATTGAGCCGTAGCAATTTTACTGACTGGATTCGTATCCACCATGGTTGTGGTGTAGCCCGCTTGCAATGGAACGTTAAACGGTAAAAATGTCGGAGCGACATTGTAGGTGCGTACCGTACCATCGGTTCCTTTCACCCGGTATACGGCCGTTTCTCCGGTACGGATCGGATCGACACCACCATCTAAATTGATTTCCTCTCCCTTTTCGTCGATTAAGATTGCCCCTTCTTCCAATTTCAGTGCAGGAACCAGGTAGTCAATACCGAGATAATAGGGAATATAAATCGTGATGCTATTTCGGGTGTGATCAATAGCACCTAGCAGTGGCTGTGGACTATTTGTGATCTTAAACTCGAGGATCTTGTTTAGCGATTCTTTTTCATAGGCTACGACCTCGGTTTTACTACAAGAGTGCAGCAAAAGGCTTCCGAAAAGGCCAAGCAAGGGTATTGCAAATAACTTTATAATTTGTTTCATGATATTTAATTAATAAAATCGTTTAGGGTGTTAATCTTTATTTTCCTACGGAGGTTGTATTTGTTGACATGTTTACGTGTAATGCAGGCTTGCGTAGCACAAAACCAAATCGAGCTTCTTCGGCACGAATAACGGTATAGCGAAAGGTATACATCGGTGAAGCATAACCGCGGCGCATTTGCAAGGGATCGGTTACGCCTTTGTAAATGGATATAGTCTCTAACTTCACATAATTCCCTCGAGCTGTTTTAATAATCATCGTCCGCGGACGAAGTGGCTTCCCTTGGAGATTCTTAGCTTTTGGAAACTTGTTTACCAAATCTTCCGATAGGCAATATATCATATGTCGGTACAGATTAGCCTCTTTGCTGGCTGCGGGATCATTTTCGTCGTAACCACTCACTTTATCGGGTCGCACAAAATTTCCACCAAACGTATAAACAGCGTGCCCCATTTCATAGCTCAACGTACCTTGTGCATCCAAACCGACATTTCCAGGCGCAGTGAACAACAGATTTTCGGGCACATGCGTAACCTTACTGTACGGCGTATCCAGCACCACGATTCCTCCAACAGCGGAGCTCCCATATCCGATACCGCGGGATTTACCATTATTGATACCAATGCTGCTACGAAAGATGCTAGAGAACGATAAATCCCATCGTTCGGTTGTTTTATAGTTCAGATTGATAGATGAAAAGCGCTCCAGACTGAAGAGCATCGGATCCATATCATCCAATGGACTATGCCCACTCGGGAGGTTGTCCCCATAGTTGTAAATTATGATTTCCCGGTTAAACACAGAATCGCTCAACGGGGTATCCGCCTCCCAATCAAAACCATTCAAATCGTAGACATCGCCACAGGAAAAGAAAGTCGGTATAAGTCCAAATAGAATTATAATCAGTTTTATTCTTGTATGTATACATTGCTTTATCATTCGTCTTGTAATTTCATGTTTTTCAGGTTGCCTAAATCATACGCCTGCAGGAGGCGTACCATGAGGCGATACATAGGTTGTTTGATCGCGAACCTACTTTGTTTTGAGATTTTTACTTCCGTCGGCTTGTACAAAGTACTTGAAGGTAAAGTATGGTGCCGGCCAGAAAAGATCGGTAACAGCTGGTGGATTGCCTTTGTATGCGCTGAGTATCTGCAATTTCGCGTACTTACCATTTGGCAAACGAAGGACATAGGTACGGTTGGGATACGGGTTCATGACATGTGTAGCCAAATTATAACTATACCAACCGGCATCCTGGCTTTCTTTCGCCCACCCAATAGTGCTTATTTTGCTGTTGTCAAATTGGCTGTCACTCGGTGCTTCCGATACCGAATCATAAGCTCTTTCCAGCATTATAATGGCGGTGTTTTTCACCGGACCGTCCTGACCCGGTGTTCCAACATGCTGACTGTTGTTAATCTGTATGTCGCCATTGTAATTACCTGTAAAAGCTATATCCCATAAATTTGTCTTCATCCATTGCGTTGAATCCGCTTTGGTATGGAGCCAGATTTGCTTTCTCTGTTCCAGATTGTATAGAAACGTATAGAAAGGACGCTTCTCCTTCCCGTCAATACCTTCGGCAATCGATGCTTTGGTATCACCCGCTAAGTCATAAACGATAGTACTCTTACCATCTTCTAAAGCAGGCGATGTCCCATCGTCTTTGCTGCAACCTGCGACTAAAACGACCGCCGTAATCAAGCTAATTTTATTTAAACCAATTCTAAATAACATACCGCAAATGTGCTCAATCTTCTTTTAAAACCTTATATGCAATCCGTATTATTTTATATTCCATCTGTATTTTAAGTTTTGGTGATCTACTTTCACCATCGCATTCAACGGCGTTCGTTTTAACGGCGTTAGATCATATGGATATTCCTGCAACGGATCAGGACACAAAAATGAGTAAGACTTCTGGTACACGCTATATGGCATCCGTATTACTTTATATGCAATCCGTATTATTTTTATTTAGTCTATATTAACTCTTGCTTTTCCCTCCCATTAACCATTTCTTTGCAAGCGTATGAAGTTATATATTGTATTGACGTACCTTTTTATTGCGCTATTTTCTGCACAAATAGCTGCTGCACAGCAGCGTATTATTACGCTCAGCAGCGCTATAAGTGAAACCGTTCACGCCTTAGGTCGCGAACAATCTATTGTTGCAGTGGATGTTACAAGTGAATATCCGGCCGTCATAAAATCTAAGCCTCGGGCTAGTCGAGACCGGACCTTTTCATTAGAAGGACTTTTGGCTTTCAAACCCGATCTAATCCTCACCCCTTCGAATCAAATTAGCTATCCTACGGAGGTAAAATTGAAGCAACTCGGCATCCGGGTGATCACTATTGATCAGGAATATAGCGTTAAGGGTGCCGAGAAATTTATAAAAACTATTGCGCAGACCATCCATGCCAACAAAGAAGGAACGGCACTGATGACACAATTCCAAACGAATTTAAAAATGGTCATGGCGGCATTAAAGCAGAACAAGAGTAAGAAAAAGGTACTTTTTATCTATGCGCGGGGTGTCGGACTTATGAGCGTTGCGGGAAAGGGCAGTCCTATTGATGCGCTTATTGATTTAGCGGGTGGACGTAATGCCGTGCAGGAATTCAGTGATTTCAGAACCTATACAACGGAAGCTTTGATAAAGAGCAATCCGGATGTATTGTTGCTGTTTGACTTTGGTGCAACTAGTCTGGGGGGGAAAGAGGCCGTTTTAAACATGCCCGGCGTATCGCTGACCAACGCCGGCAAAATGCGGCAGATTATAACCATGGAAGGCCCTTTGCTGGTAAATTTTGCAACACGCCTCCCCCAAGCGATACGTGAGCTGAATCGTCTATTATATGCTGTTAAATAATCTTCTTTTGAAAAATAAATTCATTTTCGTCGGGTTGGCCCTGGTGCTGTGTGTGGTATCCATCCTCTCCCTAAGCTTTGGCGCCTTAAATATTCCGCTAAAGCAAGTTGCATTAAACCTGGCACATCATCTCGGTGTTAGCACAACGGAACCGGTAGACGAACTGTATAGCGGCGTGATGGATCTGGTTCGCTGGCCGCGCACCTTACTAGGTATCTTGGTAGGCGCTGCGTTAGGCATGAGCGGTGCTGCTATTCAAGCGATTTTCCGAAACCCACTTGCGGAGCCCGGACTTATTGGTATTTCAGCGGGGGCTTCTCTGATGGCCGCCACGATTATAGCTTTTGAATTTGTCTTTTTTAGTACACTGGGTTCTCTGTTCGGTCATTATTTACTTGCAGCTGGAGCTTTCTTGGGCGCTGGAATAGCGACCTTGCTGGTATACCGCATCTCTTTACATCATGGGAAACCACATATCGGAACCATGATTCTTGCTGGGGTAGCCATAAATGCCCTAGCCGGTTCACTCACGGGATTGATATCTTTTGCTTCGGATGAGCAGCAATTGCGTAGCATCACGTTTTGGATGTTGGGTAGTTTGGGCAATGCGAGTTGGTATACCATTTGGACCATCTTGCCTTTTGTTGCCCTTGCATTGGTCGGGTTGCCTCTTTTGGCTAAAGCGTTAAACAGCTTCTCCCTCGGCGAACAGGAGGCCCAACAGCTGGGTCAAAATCCACAACAGAATAAACTGCGTGTTATTGTTCTAGCGACCTTAGCTGTAGGCGCAACGGTCTCTGTCGCTGGGATTATCGGCTTCGTAGGACTCCTTGTGCCGCATGCGGTCCGGATGGTAGGCGGCTCCGACAACCGGTATGTATTGCCCGCTTCGGCCTTATTGGGGAGTATTATCCTGACGGTAGCCGATCTGATCGCACGGACTATTGTGGCACCTTCTGAAATCCCCATTGGGGTGGTAACAGCCCTACTTGGAACGCCTCTCTTTCTTTTTATCTTAATACGAGATAAAAAGAAATTTGCAGCCTAACAGAAAAAAAGCTTTATATCTATTACATTATTCTTATTTCGAAAGATGCTTATCGCTGAAAATCTTACGTACACGTTAAAAAAACACACGATATTAAAAGGAATCAACTTCGTTATCCATCCGGGGGAAGTGGTTGCTTTGCTAGGCGCTAATGGGGCTGGGAAATCAAGTTTATTGAAATTGCTGAGTGCCGAACAGGTTCCCTCCGAGGGTCAGATCAGTTTATTTGGTACACACTTAAAATCGTATACAGCCATCTCACTCGCTAAAATGCGAGCAACCATGGCGCAGCACCATCAGGTTTCAACCGATTTTACCGTGGCAGAAGTGGTTATGATGGGACGTTATCCACACTACAATAACCAGCCGCAACCGAACGATATCGCAACCGTACAAGAAACCATGCTACTCTGTGGCATTGACCACCTGGCAGAACGATCCATCCTGAGCCTCTCGGGCGGCGAAAGCCAACGCGTACACTTAGCACGTGTACTCGCGCAGCTCTGGGGGCAACCACGCGCCATCCTCCTACTCGATGAACCGATATCGGCCATGGATATTAAGTTTCAACACCATACCTTGGCCATTGCGCGAACCTTAGCGGAGAAGGGCTGGATCATTGTGGCGGTGTTACATGATATCAATCTTGCCGCACAGTATGCAGACCGATTGCTCCTCATGAAAAATGGTCGTAAGCTTATGGATGGAACACCATCGGAGGTGCTCAATTCCCGGAATATCTATACAATTTTTGGGATTGACGCAGAAATTGTCGTCAACCCCAAAACGCTACATACCTATATCGTACCGAAGGCTTTATCGTCTGTTGCCCTACCCGGAACCTTATAACAAAGTTTACAATAGGGGAACAATTCAACATTATTTAGAATCATTATAAATAGATTTAAAATAGTATATTTGTCCCTATTCAACGTCATACTCATGTTAATCAAATCACGTATTGAAGGGCTCGCCGGTTGGCTATTTGAGGAAAATGTCCCCGATGCTTATGTGCCAAACTATAGTTTATCGGAAAAGACATTTGCCATCCGAGAAGGGGCTATATCGATGGAAAATAAGCAACTGACATCGGGTGGCTTGTTTTTCATGCATACGGAAATGCGATTTGACGCACCGACCTCGGTGTATACAGAGGTCTGCGGGGAAACAGTATCGAGTCAATTTATCTTTTACAAAAAAGCGGCGGAACAGTTAAAGGGGAAATCAAATGCCCTGTATGGTCGAAGTCGACATAATATTCGTTATATCCCAACCACCTGCAACGAACATGAAGTAAAAGAAGGAATCGATTACATGTATTTTCTGATTGTCTTAAGCAAGGACTATTACTTTAACTTGATTGATCGGCACTCGATCTTACATGAGGATTTTGTACGGGAAATAGAGCAGGGTAATTATACTTCTTTTACATCGGAGGATTTTTTTGTGACGCTGGAGATGCGTCGGGTAATAGACGATATGATCCATTGTAGACAAACGGGTGAATTGAAACGTATGCATACCGAAGCACGCATCCTGGAGCTTCTTATGTACCAGTTGGAGCAGCTGGGCGGAAACGGACAGGAGCAGGAATTAATAAAGGGGGATGATATCCTCAAACTGGAGGAAGCCCGGGATTACCTCAAGACACGATTTGCTGCTCCCCCAACACAGAAAGATCTTTCGCGTCAGATTGGTCTGAATGAGTTTAAATTGCGCCGTGGCTTTAAAGAATATTTTGGAATTACCGTCTATGACTATATTACGCGTCTACGGATGGAAAATGCACGCAAACTTCTTCTGGAAGAGGGATTATCAATCAGTGAGGTGAGCGCAACGGTCGGTTTTTCACACCAAAACAACTTCAGCATTGCTTTTAAAAAATATTTCGGTCTTCCACCCAGTGAATTTAAAGGGTAGATAAAAAAATCCCCCGAGAGACAAATTGTCTTTCGGGGGATTTCGTATCTACATCGCGAACAAAGTGACTTACTTCATCACTTTGTTTTGCTTCGGATTATCGTAAATCAGGATTGTCTTTCCATCCTTCAACCATAGTCCACGACTCAGCCCCTTTTCCCGATTGTTTTTGTTATTTACGTTTACAGCATACACACGGCTTCCGTAAAAACTCGTTACTTCCGGAAAAATGGTATGCCCGACAAAAAGCTTCTTCGCGTCGTAATAACCTAACAACAAATTCGCATCAGCTTCGGAAAGCGGTTGGTACTTTTCATCCTGACTCACCATGCCGCGGTACCAAAGCGGTCCTGTACTTCCAAAAAGGAAAGTTGCTGCAGGTGATTGCGAACGCAGCTCTTTCGTCTGGAAGATATATGTTCTTACCGCATCATTGACCGCAGGGATGGTCCACTTATTGTCAAACATTTCGCGGCTCAAGCCGGCATGTACAAAAAGGTTATCACCAATTTTTTCCATGGTATTGCGCTGCAACAACCAATGTCCCAATACAGTTTCTGTGCCCCATAATTCCTGATAGTCCTTACCCAGCTCATCCGCAAGTGCTTTATACTTACTTTTGCTATACTTAAGATTACCACGTAAAGTCATCTCTTCGTGGTTTCCAAACAGAAAATGTACCTTCCCTCCTGCTTTGTTCGCCTCCTCTTCCAGTTTATAAATCAACCAGAAAATAGGTACCACATCAGAACCACGATCAAAAACATCACCGATAATCACCACGTGCTTTTTACCAAATATCCATTGATAATCAGAACCGATGACTTTCTGCTCTTTTAAGATCGCGTGAAAAGATTCAAAATCGCCATGCGGATCCGATAACACCATAATATCGTTCCCTCCAGGATATTTCCAATCAGGCACCTTGACATCATGTTGAACCACCTGAAAACGATGTTTGCCATCATCGGTAGTCACCCAGAAAGGAGCTTCTACATGATCCGTAATTTGAATCTTATGATCGCGGACCTCCATGTTCTTCCACCCATTTTCACTCCGGTAAATATAGGGACCATCAAACTTAGATAGTCCCCCATTCTCTTGGGCCTTGCTTTCTGGTGTAAAAAGCAAGGCAGCACTTAGTACACTGCAAAAGGCAATGCCTGTACGCATACACAAACGGGAAATAATACGCATACTAGTAACCGTCGTTTTGTAAGATATTTTTATTTACATCAATCTCTGCACGTGGTATAGCCATTAACGTCTTAAAGAACGTACGATCGAACGATTTCGTTTCTGGACGTAGGGATGGCGACACATGGAAAGCCCCTTTACGTTCTACACGTAGGTTATTACGTGTCACGTCGAACAAACGGTGCCCTTCACCAACCAGCTCGCGGCGACGTTCTTGCATCACACGATCCAAGGTTACTGTTCCTGTTACTGATTTCGCTGGATTTGCACGCGTCACAATAGCGTTCAGGTATTTAAGCGCATTGGTATTATTGGATAACTTAACAGCCGCTTCGGCCGCAATCAGGTAAGCTTCTGAAAGACGCAACACAGGGATATCCGCTTGCTCTGCTGTTTCTCCATTTGCTGTGTTTCCAGGATATTTATTCAAATAATAAAAATCAACTTTTTTACTGTTCGTGTACTTCGTGATTATTTTTAAGCGAATATCACTTGGGTCAGCATTTAAAAGACTCATATAATCATCCGACAGCACAATATCATCATACCCTTGACGCCACATCAAATAACCAATTCCATCCTTCCCTGGTCCGCTCTCGGTTTTCACAATAGACAACTGAAAAAGAATTTCATTGGTGAAATCCTTGGACCAAACACTGCTATACTCATCGTTTTTCCATAGAATATACTGCCCTTTGGTTGTCGTTTTCGCTGTTGCGGCTTCATCGATCATTTTGCTAGCCGTATCAAAAGCTTTTAGATCTTGTCCTGTATACAGATAAGCTCTCGCCAACAATTGTTGCGCAGCAAATTTGTTTAATTTACCATCGTTTTTTGCGGCACTCAACAGTGTACTTGCATTCTCAAGATCTAAGATCACCTGATTGTACACCTCTTTTACTGTATTTCGAGCTGGTTTACTGGCAGAATTATGTTTCTCAAGCTCGATTGGAACACCTAAAGAAGCACCGTTATCCTTGGTGTAAGGTGCACCGTAAACTTTAACCAAATCAAAATGTGCCATCGCTCTGAGTGTTAAGGCTTGTCCTTTGATATCCTTTAACTCTGGCGTCAAGGCGTCTGTTGCCAGACCATCGACAAACGCGATAATACCATTTGCCGCACGTAAAGCACGATAAGGTTGATACCACAAAGATGAGGGTGCATTGTCTTTGTTATATTCGAACAAGTAAAACTTTGCGGCACGCTTCGTATCGCCGTTCGCCAACATGTCCTCGCCTGTCACATCACCATAATACGTCATACGTGCACCATAATACTCACTTCCACGTAATATATCGTAAATCCCATTTAACGCATACTGTGCATCCCGAGCCGACTTAATCGCCTGTGAACTTTCCGTGGATGTACTGGGCTGTGCTTTTTCTAACCATTCGTCGCCACATCCGGTCAATAATAATCCGGCTGCAACTGCTATTGAATATATATACTTCATCGTTATTTTCATATTTAGAACTTGATATCTAATCCAAAAGTTACTGTTTTCAGTTTCGGTGATTCAAAATAAACGCTACCATCAACCGGTATTTCAGGATCATAATTTTTATACGCTGCAAAAGTCAACATATTTATCCCTGCGCAATATGCACGAATATTATTCACGCCTAAGCGACGCGAGATATGCTGAGGAACAGCAATACCGAATGTGATATTCTTCAATCGAATATGATCGGTAGAGTGCACGCGACGCGTATTCGCCACGCTACTCATATCATATGAGTTACCCACCATAAATTTCTCGATATCAGTCTCATCACCCGGCTTCTGCCATCTTCTTTCATAATATTGCGGAATATTATCGTATCCTGTCTTGCCTGCTAACTCTGTTTTACTCGCACCATAATCATACGAATAACCGCCCAATGAATAAGTCCACGTAAAGTTCAGGTCCATAAATTTGTACTTAAATGCATTGGTAAAGCCACCTAGTAATTTAGCATCTACACTTTTGTATAAAATACGGTTCGCTTTGGTGTAATCTTCCGTAATTGCGCGCGAATCCATATCATTTGGATCATTGATGAAATACTGCGGAACACCAGATTCTTTATTTATACCGGCAAATTCCACCAGATAGTAACTGTACCAAGGTTGTCCCACACGGTGAATCAAGGTACCGTCGCGCAACTCGTTGCTACCATCAGCCAATGAAATTGTTTTATTTCTGTTCATACCGAAATTAAGTCCGGCCGTCCAAGTGAAGTCCTTATTGCGCAAGATATCCGCATTCAAATCTAACTCGATACCGCGGTTACGAATAGCACCGATATTGGATAGATACGAAGAGAATCCTGTACTATATGACGTTGGCATATCATTCAACAAGTCAGAAGATTTTCTGTTGTACCATTCGAAGGTAACATCCAAGCGTTTCAACAATCTGAAATCAACCCCAACATTGGTGTTGTTCTGTTTCTCCCATTTCAAATTAGGATTTCCAATCTGCGTTTCCCGAATCCCTGGATTTCCACCATACGGATAACCAAAGCCCGTCAAATCCATGTAGGTATAAAAACTACTTGGCAATGTACCATTTGTACCGTATGACACGCGGATTTTGGCATCAGAAACAATGCCATCGATCGATTTCATGAATGCTTCGTTCGATAGTTTCCAAGCTCCTGAAAGTGACCAGAAATTACCCCAGCGGCTATCGCTATGTAGCCTAGAGCTACCATCTCTACGAATACTTGCCCCAACAAAGTACTTATTATCGTAATTGTAGTTTGCACGTGATAAGTACGACAGTAAACGCCATTCCGAGACCGATCCAGACAGATCTGTTAACACCGATCCATTGGACATCACGATCTTATCATCGGAAGGGAAGTTATCTTTAGCGCCCGATAGGTCATCACGCACATATTTATTCACCTCATACCCCGCGAGTACATCGAAGTGGTGTAAATCCTTGAAAGTCTTGTTGTATGTCAAGCTATTTTTCCACACAATTTGGTTATACTGCTTGTAGCTAGACGTCAACGAACCGTTTTGTTTCTCGCCATCCGAAGAACGACGATCGGCCCACGAATTGTATTTGGATGTGGTATTGTCTACGCTAAAAGTCGTATTGAACACCAAACCATCAATAAACTTATAGTTCGCAAAAATGGTATTAAAAGAGCGGTTCGCTTTCTCCTTACGGTAATTGTACATAGAGGCCGCTTTCGGGTTTCTCGCACCGTTGGAGAAGAAACCTGTAAAGAATGAGCCATCCTCATTATAAACCGGCTCCGAAGCGGTTACTTTATGGCGTGTAGCATAAATTGGTGACGTATAGGTTCCTCCTTCAGCATTCACATCCTGCTCTACAGTAGAGTATAAGATATTCGCACCGACCTCCACTTTGTCACTCATCTTGTACTTGATGTTCAAACGACCCGATAGGCGCTCGAAATCGGACTGATACGATAACCCGGTCTGATTCATATACGACAACGAGTTGTAGTATGATAACTTACTATCTCCACCCGATACCGAGAAATCAACATTTTTGAATGGTGAGCTCGAACGAAACAGTTCTTTTTTCCAATCTGCCCAGCCGCTCCAAGGCTCTGGTGCATATTTATCAATATTATCTGCCGCAAATTTTTCAATCTTTGCTTCGTCCGTTTCTTTATCAATATAGCGTGCCTTGTTGCGCAAGCCTTCTAGGAGCATTTCGCGTCGCTGTGGACCGCTCATCACTTCTCTAAAATCGGTTGCTTGGCTCGATAACCCGTAATCTCCCTTAATAGAAAACACAGGCTTTCCAGCTTTACCACTTTTTGTGGTAATCAAGATCACCCCGTTAGCTGCACGCGATCCATACAACGAAGCGGCTGCAGCATCTTTGATAACCGTAATTGTTTCGATATCGGACGTGTTCAGGGTAGACATAACATCAAAACCTGCATTATTAGACGAGCTAGATGCAATGTTCCCAGACATCACCGGCACCCCGTCGATCACATAGAGCGGTTGGTTGGAAGCATTGATAGACCCCATACCACGAATACGGATATCCGTCGACCCACCTGGCTGTCCAGAAAGTGAATTTACCTGCACACCTGGCGCATTACCTTGCAACATGGTCGAAAAATCTACCGCAGGCAGATCTGTCATGCGCTCCGCTTTAATCGTCGAAGCAGAACCTGTATATTCAGATTTCTTAAAGGTTCCGTAACCTGTTACGATTACTTCTTCCAAATCGTATTCTACCGCTTTCAAGCTAACATTAACCGTATTCGTATTTGCTGCAACTTCTTTCTTCTCATAACCTACCAAGCTAAATACCAACACATCATCCCGATCGGCAAGAATTGTAAACTGTCCTTGCTCATTCGTTGCTGCAGACGTTTTTTTTCCTTGCACCGTAACCGTAACGCCGGCCAATGCCTTACCTTGTCCGTCGGTAACCTGCCCATGCACACCACGCTGCTCCACAACAACTTCTGTGGTGGCATTTTTTTGTTCCTTTGGACTTTCGATTTTCTTTCCACCCGCCTTCACAACGATAGACTTTCCATCGACCATATAGACAAGGCCATGTGGTTGAAGCAACGTTGCAAGGGCTTTATCTAACCCCGTATTATCAAAGTTCACCGTCACGTTGGGTGTATTTTTGATAACATCTGATTTGCACAGGACAGTGTATCCCGTTTGTTTTTTTATTTCGCGAAAGACATCGACTAAGGGGCTGTTTTTTTTCTTCATGCTCACCGTTTGTGCAAAAGTCCCCGCTTGGAGCTGACTGGCCGTTATAATAACCAGCGCAACAATCATTTTTAACATAATGAGGTATTTACAAATTTTCATTATTTTTGATTGGTTTAGTATAATTAATAAACAATAACACACGTTTTTTTTTGATTCCGAACCGACCGCCGGGAAAGCACCACCTTTCTCGGCATTTTTAAGCCTTACGAATCAGTAGAAAGTATATCTCTATTTCATAAGCCTTACTCGCCTCCCGTCGAGCTTAATTTTAATATTGTCATCTGTCATTTTTATTACTTTCAACACTTTATCAAAGGTTTCCATCCGAGATACGGTTCCCCATAGGTTGATCTGTGCGAGTTGCGGGTCTACCTGGATATCGACGTCATACCACCGCTCTACTTGTCGCAAGGCAGTTCCCAAATTTTCATTATTAAACATAAACTCACCATTCTTCCACGCCATGCTCTCCTCAACATTAAACTCCTGCACCCGGATCCGCTGCCCGCTCACCACACTCTGATGTCCGGGATCTAGCAATGTTTCTCGCATACCATCAACTGAGACTTTCACACGTCCCTCTATCAACGAAACCTTAGACTCTTTCTCCTCGGTGTATGAATTCACATTAAAATGTGTCCCCAATACCTCCACTTTCTCCTTATCGGTCTGCACCACAAATGGTTTCTGTTTATTTTTTGCCACCTCAAAATAGGCCTCTCCTTCCACAAACACCATCCGTTGCTGCGTTCCAAATACTTTAGGATAGCGTAAACTGCTGGCCGCATTTAACCAGACCTTCGTTCCATCAGAAAGTACAACTTGATATTGCCCTCCTTTGGGCGTAGATAGCGTTAGGAAAGTAGCCTTGCTCTCCGCGTCAGCCAGTAGCACAGAGCCATCATCATACTTGATATCTCCCCCCATAACGATACCTAGGCGCTCTTCATTCAGATCTAAGCGCGTACCGTCTGAAGTGGTCAATGTGGCTCGATTTCCTCCCGGGATAAAGTCCTGCGCTTTTTCCAATACTTGCGCTTCGGTATACGTCGGTTTATACGTGAATTTCCAGAGGCCTACCCCCAGGACAAAAACGACGGACGCCGCTGCGGCATAGCGAACAAAAAGGCGCTTCCGTTTTTTATAGCGGACAACCTGCTCCTCATTTATTTGTGTAAAAATGCGATCAAGCACACGTTGCTCCTGCTTCCGATAGGCTGGTGCATATAACTGTTTGTAGTCCAACAACACCGCCTCTAAGTGCGTGGGATCGGTGAGTCGATCAACCTGTACGAAAAGTTCCGGATGCTGTTCAAAAAGCTGACGAAGTTCTATATGCGTATCCGGATGAATCCTTCCCTCCACATAGGCTTTTAACAGCTGAACTGTATATTCTATTGTTAACATGTAAGAATTGGCGTAGTTAATTTTGATAATAGAAACACCAATCTTTCCCAAATCTTACAAGAAAAAATACAATTAAATGTAAAACACTAATAAACAGTTAAATAAAATTAAAAAGAGAAGAAAATCAACGAGGAAACTATCTTTGGAGGAGGTATAAAAAGGCCGTAAATAGCAGTGCATTCTTAGCTTTCAGGAGGTGACGTAAAGTACTTACAGCTCTGGAACGATTGGTATACACTGCATCTGGGCTGATCGCCAAAGCTTCCGCTATTTCATCGACCGTTTTATCTTCCTGATACGTCATTTTAAAGACCTCTTTCTGTCGTTCCGGGAGCCGCTCTGCTTCCATAAAGATCGCTTGGATGAGCTCGACATGTACCATCTTAGTGAATACATCACTGTCTTCGCTCAAAAGTTCTTGGATTTCTGTAACAGGGATAGACAAAAAATCTTTCTTTTGGTCACGAATAGCATTTAAACTGGCGTGCTTGGCCGCTATATATAAAAAGGCGCGAAGGCTTTCCGCTGATTCAAAATCTGTACGTCGTGTCCACACTTTCATAAACACATCCGCTAATATTTCCTCTGCTTGTTCTGCATTTTTTAAATAACGTAAAACAAAGAAATTCAATGTCTTATAAAAATAATGATAGACCGCCACAAACCCTTCTTGGCTACCTTTCCTTAAATTTTCTACAAGTATTGATTCGGACATACAGCTTCATAACTCGGTCAATTCACACCGCAAGCGTAGAACCAGCTTATGAATTGTTTTCGATTTTGAAGACCTAAATTAGAAAAGAGTTTCTACTTTACCAAGATGACCTGAAAAACTTCATATTAATTTAATGCGTAAGCCCACGCATTTAGTCTATTTCATCGAGCGACAATCGTCGTCCCTTTGATCGGTCCGCTAAGCGGGTGACACCAAATTATCCTTTAGTTTTTTGTACATGTTCTTGATGGACGGTGAAAATAGGATAAGCACCAAAAGACAGATACTGATGATGGACATCAGTTCATAATAATCCATCGCATAGCGCACGAAAGATTCATTTCTGACGCGTAGCGCGACGAGTTTCATCGCTGCCGCTTTTTCCTTAAACTGCAATCCTTTATCTACTAAAGTAGTTGCGCTCTGCTGCAGGTATTCTTTAAAAATAGGGTTACTGCGCTGCAGCTGTTCTCCAAATGCTTCTTGATGTCGAGCCGATTCAAATAGCTTGAAAAAATTTTGTGTTCCGATACTCGTTGTAAAGCCTAAATATCGAATTGCCAAACAAACGGCCGCTGCTGCCCCACCCAGATGTGGAGGTACGCTGGAGATCACAAATAATATCGTCGGCACCATAATTAATCCGACACCAAGTCCATGTATCACTAAAGGCAAAAAGAAGTAATAATCATTACCGTCACTTTCGAAAGAAAAAAACATAATCTGATGAAAGGTGAGCAAACAACAGAACCCCATAATCCACATCCATTTCACGGCTTTTTTTGCTAAGATCCAGTACATAGAAAAGACAACGCCGAGTACGATTCCGAAGATATTAAACCACTGTATATAGGAAAGATGAATAGGATCAAGTTGCAGCAGTTGCTGAAAATATTGATTGGCTATGGTGAGGGAAAAACGTTCGATGTACATCACATATAAAACCAATAAACCCAACAGAAACTTTCGGCTTTTGAAAATGTGTAAATGGATATAGGTTCGTTTTAATCCTGTTTGTCGGACGATAAAAACAACAAGCAGCGTGATGCAGCAAAGCAGTGCAACAAGCATGTGATTATCCGCAAACCAATAGACCTCCTGCCCATAAACCATCATGTACCCGAAGCTCACAATAAGGAGGCTGTACAGCACAAAGCTCGGCCAGTCCAGGGCATACAAGGGATAGGGTTTGATGTGCCGTAAAGATTTCATAGTAACCAGGATCAACAGCAGTCCAGGAACAAAAGAAATCGCGGCGTAGAGATATATCTCATCAAAATTGAAGGAATCGATAAAGTCGGCGGTCACAAAGGTATTGAACGGCGAACTACAGAGAAGAAGACCAAAAAAGACCGCATAACTTCCCTCCTTTGCCTGTTCTGTTTTCAGGCGTGAAAATATCATCGAAATAGACAGGTTAACCGCGGATGCAAATAACATACCCTGAAAAAAGCGCAAGCCATATATCCATTCTATATCTCGAATATGATACATAAACAAGCAATTCAGGATTTGTAGCACATTGAAAATAATGTAGTACTGCTTCACAGGAAAATATTGGAAGAACCGTCTTTCCAAGACGTAAAAGCCAACAAAACCGGCATAAAAGAGGACAATCAAAAACTGTACATCAGAAGGTTGGCATCCATAAAAGCCAGCGGTAACCGGGATATTGGCACCCGGCAGGAAAAACAAGACCATACTGGGCATGAGTCCGCTGAAGAGAATCAGTTTAATGAGCCATTCGGGCACCCAACTTTTAAATATGCCTTTCACGAACTTACTGTTTAGGAACCGAAACATTCACATTCATACCGGAGCGCAACTTATGTACGGCTACGGTATGCGCTAACTCGATCCGTACGGGTACCCGCTGCACAATCTTCACAAAGTTACCCGTTGAGTTGTCGGGTGGAAGCAACGAAAAAGAAGCGCCCGTAGCCGGAGAAATCGAGATAATCTTTCCCTGAAATATTTCATCGGGGTATGCATCAGCAACGACTTCGACGGTATCGCCTACTGCGAGATAGCGCAATTGTGTTTCTTTAAAGTTGGCCGTTACCCAAACGGGCGTTTCCGTATTCACGATGAAACCCAAAACTTCGCCGGCATTAACCATCTGTCCGGCCTCGATAGTTCGCTTGCCCATAAACCCATCGTATGGTGCCCGAATAATCGTATACCCCACATCGAGATGCTTCCGTCCTGCGGCGGCTGTCAGCCGATTTCTTTCGGCGCCAATAACACGCTTTTGAACATCCACATCCTGCACCCGCTCAGCCGATGCTTCCAGCTTATGATTCAATGTGGCCAACTCACTTTTATACACTTCAAGCTTCGCTTCCACCTCTTCGAGCTGTTGTGCGGTAGCCGATTTCTCATTGTACAGGTATTTGTAACGATCATATTCGAGTTGCTGCTTCTTGACATTGGCTTCACTGGCCGATATTGATTTTAACAAGGATTCATGTTCTTCTTGCAGGATCTGCTTTTGACTGGATAAGACATTTATTTCAGCTTCTTCTTTGCGAATCGAGGCGGAGGCTTGCGCTGCTTCATACTTATACTCTTTATTATCGATAATCAGCAAGGTATCCCCCCGTTTTACCGCTTCGTGGTCTTTATAGTGAACATCCACAACATACCCCCCGACGCGCGCAATTACCGGATTGATGTACTGACTTACCTGCGCATCATTGGTATAGGTATACCGCAGCCGCAACCATAATATTTTTCCGCCCCATACCAATAAGGCCAACAAGATGATTGCCGCCAAGATGGTCGTGACCAAAGTTACCCGTTGGTCTGTTGTGCTCTTTTCAGATTTAGATTTCATTAAATGGTACCTTTTAGAAATTCAATAAAATAGTAGTGTTTTTGTACGGCTATACGCGAAGACTCGACCTCAAACAAGGTTTGCAGATATTGCATGTCGGCATCCAACAGGTCGGTCACGAGAGCAGCGGATTTGAAATACCGATTTTTTATGATGCGTGCATTCTCTTTGGCGAGATCTACGTTTTTTAAGCGTACCGTTTGTTCTTCTTTGGCTAGCTTATAATCGAGATAGGCCTGCAACATCTGATTTTCCAATAGTTCGGCTTCATGGTGGTGCTTTACTCGTTCTTTATCGTAGGTAACCTGCGCTGCCCGAACCACATTTTTATTCAGATAAATGGCTGATATAGGGATTTTAAGTTTTAAGCCTACCATCCCCAAGTTGTACCAGCTGTCGTTGTAGGGGTATAAGAATATTTGGGGATTTGCGAAGGTGAAGGTACCGGTGAGACCAAGTTGGGGAAGATAGTTTGCTTTGGCCTGTTTTACTGCGAGCTTTTTTAGTTGTACTTCTTGCTCTGACTTTTGCATGATGAAAGCCTGTTCTTTGGCTGCTTTTATCGTTTCATCATAATCGACCCGTATTTTATCCAGGGGTCGAGCGATGGGAATAATCTCTTCTTCTATGCCCGTGATCAGCTGTAGTTGTCGATTGGCGGCTTGGATATCGTTTCCAATCTGTATGAGGAGCAGCTCCCGTTTAGAGAGCTCCAACTCAATCCGCAGGACGTCGCTGTGGAGTACCACGCCTGCAGTATAGCGGTCTTTCACTTCTTTGAGCTGTTCTTTTTGATCGTGGATATCAGTTACAATAAGCTGCCGATGCAGATAGCATCGCAATAGATCGAGGTAGAGATTGCATACGTCCATCTTAATCTTTGCCTGCGAAGCTTTCCAATCTATCGTGGCCATTTCTTGTTCCAATTTAGCGGATTGGATATTCATACGATCGCGATGGCCGTTGTAGAGATTAAGGTAAAAATCAGCACCGCTATCATACAGGTAATGGATTACCTCGTGTTGCGATGGTTTATTAAATAGCCCGTGATCATAGACCGGCATATTGGTCGCATAACTAGCTGATGCGCGGACGGATACTTCGGGAAGTAGTTCCATCTTTCTTTGGGCGACCTGTATTTTCTTTTCTTTGAGCTGTAGGTGTGCTTCCTCGACGTATGTACTGTTTATCAAGGATTTTGCAAGAATATCATCGAGGGAAATGCGAAGGGAATCGATCGCAAGAGTGGTGGTAGCCGTACATAAAAACGCACTTGCTATGGCTATTCGCTTGACCCAATTGGGTGTATAAAAACTCACTGTTTATGTTTTTAATTTTTTGCGCTGCAAAGCTAGAGAGTTGGAAAGAGAAAAGTTTTTTCAGAATGGCCAATTTATAATTATTTACCGCCATTTTATTAGAATTGGCCACAAGGCAGAAAAGGAAGGAAGGGGGAAGTCTATTTACCGAGAAAAAAATAGAAAATTCCGAACATGGCGCCAAACTGGGCGACCCAGAAAATAAACATCCATTTAATAATTTCAGCTTTGGTATTTGCCAGGTCTACTTTCGAAGCTAAATTTTCGATTTTGCGTTCTACTGTCTTTAAGGTTTCTACTTCGATAGTATCTTGTATATAAGTAATCACTAAGCGTGCATCTTCATCATTCATAGTTTTGCGTAGTATATTGAAAATTGATAAATCATTGTATCTCATTTCATAAGATAACAAAACTAGACGAAAAACTCAAATCACATGCTTGTAGAAAACAGCGAAACCTATCCTTACAAGAGGCTATCAGCAGCTAGCTTTTCAAACACGGCTATAACGCCGACCACTTGCGCTTCTTCCAACTGATAAGTAGCGAGATCAAAGAATTTAACCGCTTCGATTTCATTGCTGGGTTGAATATCCTCGGTCATCTCATACATAAAGCAATCTTGCTCCATAATAATATGGGACGCTTCGCCATAGGCTGGCGCTGTAATATGACAGTAGAACGTTATCCGATCAATGTCCAACTGAATATTTAGTTCTTCTTGTATCTCTCGCTGTAAGGATGTTACCGAATCCTCCCCCGCATCAATCTTTCCACCAGGCAGATACCAAGCTTTTTTATTCTTACTGTATGCCAAAAGTAGCTTATGATCCTGCACAACAATTAATCCCGCAGTAGGAAGTAGTCTCTTCTCCATCGAAAAACTATTTTTAAATTGAAAGTCCATTTCTTATTTCTACCGCTAAAATACAAAAGTAACCAGTAATGCTTTGTGGTCCGTTGGCCACACATTCTCAGGCACTAAAAATTTATCGCGGCTATCCCGGCCTTGTAATTGGCCGTTCTTCACTGTTTCCACCGGCCCTACGATCCGAACATCTGCGACTTTCATAGGTTTTTTACTTTTAAAATACACATAATCAATCCGGTCGCGCTCATCAGCGGTCGGCGCCCACGTCAATTTATTTAACGGAACATCCTTATTGAAGGAAGGAAAAGTAAAGCCCGGATGACTCACAGGATTGGGATACTTTACACGGAAGCTATCCGCAAAGCCGGCTTCCTGTAAAAGTACGGAGCAATCCCACGGCACAACTGCACCACCATGATCGAAAAGATGTTTGGTCTTATCTGTCCAATCCAAATGTGAAGGTTCATTAAAATCGCCTCCCACAATAAAAGACTGCGATTGATCTTCTTTATTGATATCTGTAATAACGTCACGGATCGCCTCATCGCGCTTCCCTTTTCTGTTGGCCGTACTGATCGCAAAAGCATCCGTTATGGGCTGTTCCATCTTTTTCCAGGTCACGCCATCGTATCCTCGCGGAAGGTAACAGGCATAATTGGTGTAATCAAGGTGCAACGAATAAAAAGCAAAGGTGCGTCCACCCACCTCAATCTTACTCTTTAATACATTGCCCACTTTATTTTCCTTTGTATAAAGCGATTCCTGTTGGATAATGGGATAAATCGAAATAAAGCCAACATCCAAGGCCGCCTCACTTGATTCACCATAATAGCTTACCCCACGAGATTTCAGTTCTGCCCGGATTCGTTGGATAAAATCAGTTCCTACATAATTGCGCACCTCACTGAATAAAACAGCGTCTGGCTTTTTAGCGATAATTTCATCCGCTATCGCGGAGAATCCACCGGGAACAACTGTTCCTTCTTGCCATATATTGATCTGTAGAACTTTTAGTGTTGTTCTAGCCTGGGCGGTACTCACCAAGCCGCCAAGAAACACTAAAAATAGACCTATAATTCGTATCATTGTTCAAGTATAAAAATAGAAGGAGTAAATTAAAGAAAAATACGAGTAATCCCTGTATTAAATATTTACTTCGCATCCTAACATATGCAGTCATACAAGATGAACAAAGTATATCGCTCAAAAAGCACCATGATAGCAGCCTTCCTTTTAGTTGGGGGCTCGCTTTATGCGCAGCAATCCAAGTCGTTCAAAGAAATCTCAACACGTGACCTGACAACGATTATGGAGAAAAATCGAAGCTACTACGAAAGCGGTAAGGTCGCAGATTATATTCCAGAATTGGGAAAGATGGATCCAAAAGCTTTGGCTTTGGCGGTGGTCGATGAGAAAGGCAAGATCCATAGCGTCGGGGACATCAACAAAAAATTCACCATGCAGAGCATCTCTAAAACGATCGCTTTGATGTTAGCCGTCATGGAAAACGGTGAAAAAACGGTATTCGAAAAGATGGGGTACTATGGTACCGACAAACCGTTCAATCATTTCGCTAACCTGGAAACGATGGGTAAACCATTGAATCCGATGATGAATGCTGGCGCTATCCTGACGACATCACTCATCTCAGGTAGCGGACAACTTCCTTTTGACAAGATATTAGACATGGTTCGATACATCACGAACAACCCGACCTTAGATTATAGCAGGATTGTGTACGAGTCTGAAAAAGAAACCGGACACCGCAACCGAGGGATGTTCCATATCATGAAGAATGCCGGATTGATATCGGGAGGCGAAGAGCAATTGGATAATTACTTTCGTCAATGCTCCATCGAGCTAACTGCCGAAGATCTGGCTAAGATCGGTTATTTCTTTGCACACCAATGCATTCGTTTTGATGGAGACAAACGATACAAGGATGCAGAAATGTCAAAACTGATCCAATCACAAATGTTGATTGCTGGCATGTATGAATTTAGTGGTGAATACGCACGGACTGTAGGTTTGCCAAGTAAATCAGGCGTCGGGGGTGGTATTGTGGTAAGCGTTCCGCAGCAAGGAGGAATTGGTGTTTTTAGTGCGCCCCTAGATAGTCATGGTAACTCCGTAGTCGGGTATCGCATGATCCTAGATCTTGCAAAACAGTATAATTTAGGGGTGTTTTAACACCCCTAATATTTTATGATATGCGGAATAAACCGGCTTTTGTCTGTTGTAATCGGCATATCAGATTCACGAAAGGAAATCCCACAAGGTTCCTGACCGATCAGCCAGCTTCCGATAATAGAAAAGCCCGAATCTTCCCGATGCAAAGTAGCTAGTTCCTGATAAATGTACCCTTCTTCCCCATACTCACCTTCCGTTGCATAGATCATCTGCTTATCATAATACATTTCTACATTTGCACCTTCTCGTGATAAGATTGGTTTTTTTACAAAATGTTTAAGGAAATCAGGTTCCTCAAAGTATGCTGCCAACAAATGAGGATGGTTTGGAAATAGCTCCCAAAGAATAGGAAGAATCGCTTTATTGGATAACAACATTTTCCACGATGGTTCAATCCACTGCGCGCGTAAAGCATCGTTAACGATATGTACACCAAAATCTTCACGCACCATCCACTCCCAAGGATACAATTTAAAAACCGATTGAATGGGCTCTCCTTCCATATCCACAAAAGAATGTCCATTCCAACCAATATCATCTACATAGATTAGCTTGGTCGCCAACCCTGCCTGTATCGCCGTATCCCGTAAGTATTCAAGGTTTGTCAGGTCTTCAAGCGACTCCTTTACGCATGCAAAGTGCAAAATTTCGCCTTTGAGGTAAGGCTTCAGCTGTGTCCAACTGGCAATCAGTTGCTCATGGATGCTGTTAAACTGATCTGTCCCCTCTGAAAAATAATGCTTTTTCCAATACCACTGAACGATTCCTGTCTCAAAAAGCGAAGTCGGGGTATCTGCATTAAATTCTAACATTTTCAGCTCCCCTCGTTCCACATCATAAGCGAAGTCGAAGCGCCCATATATTGATGGATCATCATTTTCCCATGAGTTTTCGATATGGTGGTACATATAGGCCGGAATATGAAACGATGCATACTGCTTGTTTTTAATGACATATTCCACAGCTTGAAGGCACATATCCCACAATTCTGCTGTTGCTTTATAGATGAGATCCGCTTCGCGACTGGTAATTTCGTAATAGCGATCATCCACCCAAAACGGTACCCCACCAAGTGTATGATAGCCAAAGCCGATTTCTTCTAACCGGTTTTGCCAGTTAGGGTCGATACGTAATGTATTAATCTTCATTAAGCGCCTACTGAAGAGTTGCTATTAGCGGTATTTCCAAAACCTCCGCGTTGCGCCTTATAGGCATCCGCTTTCCGGGCATTCGTCCCTGAAACAGAGCTGGGATGAATGCTGTTGTTGGCGTAGCCTAGCACACCTCCCATATGGCGAAAGGCCATAAACCAAAGTAGCGATGTTCCCATCCCACCAGATCCACCGGATCGGTTTGATGAATTATTGTAATTGTCCGTCACCTCGGTATAAGCGGCAGTAGAGTCTGCTCGCATAAAAACTCGTTGCTTATCCGTGTCTTTAGCTTGTTGTGCAGGCTGTCCACACGAGGCCAATACCGACGTAATCAAGACCAACTGTATATTTTTTGAAGCTTTCTTTCTCATGGTTACTGGACGGTTACAAAGATTGGTACTTTACGTAAAGAATTTGTATCCGCCGCATTCCAAGTCTTCGGCTTTGCCTCGGTGATAATAGTATCTGCTTTTTCAGCTAGTCGTTCGCCATTATACCATATATTCTGCTTGGTAATATGTAGTACCGAATCGCCCTTTTCTACGGTGGTTAAGGTAACTTCTCGGGCAGATTTTTTATCCAGGGATTCTAGTTTTTGTTCTTTCTCGCGGGCACAGCTCAACAAGAAAGTCAATGCAAAAAAGGCTAATGTGTATTTCATTTCCTGTAATTATACGATTTTTTGAATTAATTCCCTTCAATGGAATAAGAAAATACACATCCGCTAGAGATCGCGCTACAAAAAACAATGTGGCAACCTTATCTTATTATAAACAAATGATGTCTATATGCCGATCAAGTTACCACACCGCTGTTCCACTGATGTACAGGAAACCTATATATTTAAATTAAAAGTCTATTTCTTCACCCGCAACTCTTTACCTGCGATATCTTCCCAGCGGTAGAAATGAAAAGTCTTATCATCGCTCATCGCTACGAACAACCCTTTTTTAAACGTATCATTAAGCGACACATTAACGACATCCGAGCCGTCACTTTGACGGGCCGCTACAGGCACCGTTTTCAACAGTTTATGTGCATATGGATCCTCTTTTGTGCCTTCCCGACTAAACACCTGAAAACGATTCGCTCCTTGATCTGAAACCAAAATATACCCCGTGCTATCTGTCAGTTTATAGATCGATATGCCTTCATGATCTTCGGCAAAACCTGTTGTTGCGAAAAGAGCCAATTGCTTATTCCCTTTTTCCGGATCCGCGTGATACTGACGAACCCCCGTCTGCTCATCCGAATAATAAATATAACCCAGCTCGTTATCCACCGCAATTGCTTCGATCTCCTTCTTGCCCGAATATTCACCAAATTTACGTACTAAAGTCGCTTTTACCTGTCCTTTGCCATTATCCTCCAACGCATATTGCCACAGATATCCATCCTTAGGGCCATTCTTGCGTCCCACGATAGCATACATCTTACCCGTCGGCGCGGTATATATTGCAACGCCCATCAGGTCCCGGTAATCCTGTCCTGTTTCCCCTTCAAATACGGGGATCCCTCCGTTATCCACCGGTTTCATATCAGGCAAAGAAAAGACACGTAGTTTGTGCGTAAAGCGTTCCGTGGTAATCGCAATATCCGTTGGTTTACCGTTCAACATCAACCCATAAGCGAGATCTACATTATTGGGACGCTTGAGGTTACGCACCACTTTATCGTGCACGATCTTCCCCTGTAGATCAAAAACATAAAGTGCTCCATTTTCATCCTTATCCGTCCCCAGGACCAAGCTCTTTGATGGATCTGCTTTATTAATCCATATCGCAGGATCATCCGAATCAAACTGCACAGGCTCCGTAATAATTGCTGGTTGCACCTCTACCTGCGTGCTATCCCCCACCTTTGTCTGCGCCTGTTGTTGTGCAGGCTGCCGACAAGCAGACTGGCTCATCAGCGTTAGGGCGAGCACAGCCAAATTTAACTTTTGTAATTTGTTCATCGTTTTATTTTGTGTTCCTTTTTATCTCTATTATATTATAACTTCACGCCATATGCACCAACATACAATGCAGGTTCTGGAGAGCTATAACGCGTTCCATTTTCGAGAACCAAACCTTCCTTAAAGTGACGTTTAAAATTTGTAGTTCCTTTTGTTAAGGCCGGTGAATTTCCTTGTAGATGAAAATCCCATCCTTTATTATAATCCGGTAAATTCATGGGTGTATTCAGCGGATAATTAACAAACTTGGGATCATTATCCCCTGCTTTAGTACTGATGACATCATTCTTTCCGCCCACCACATCATTCTTTCCTGGTTGAAATTGGTCCACTGTCGTTTGGTCAAAACCGTAATACCAATTGTTGCTATATACCGAACGTGCATCTTCCGGTTTCTTCGGGTCGCGCTTAATACCAAAACGCGTATTCGCAAACAAGTTGTTATACAGATCGGCACGCACGGTGGCTTCGACCCAAACGGAGCCTCCCTTAGCTGTCGGGCGTCTCCAACCCGTATTTACCATCGTATTGTTATACGCAATAATATACGCTTGCGGCGTGCGGTCTCCGGTGTTAGATAGCTTTAACGCATTGGAGTTCATGCTATAAACGACATTATATGCGATATCGGCGAGGGAACCAGACTTGAAATTCATCGCATCCCCTCCTGTAACACCGTTGGTATAGAATTCGTTGTTCGAGAAAATAATCTTTCCACCATCGATATAGGTACAATCTTCCTGGAAATGACGGAAAATAGTATGCTGCACGATTAGCTTGCCGCTCACATTCGAGAACCAAATAGCGGGTAGATTTTCACCTGGTTTATTCTTGTAAAGTCCCATTTTCACGGAAGTAGAGGCGTCAGAAGTCGTACTGCCACCATATTCCAAAATGGTATAGTCCAATACCAACTCCTTACACGATGGCGCGGCTAGGATGCCTCCCCAAAGTTTACCGAATTTATTCGCTTCCGTTCGATACGGCTCAGACACTGTAAACTTTATCGGGTTTTCAGCGGTACCGAAAGCGTATAGATTGCCCTTTACAATGATTTCGGGCTTTGCTACAGTGTCCATCACAATAGTTACCCCTTCCTCGATCGTGAGGGATTGTCCTTCTGGAATCACAATATCTCCTTTGACAACCTGCGTACTTCCTTTGGCCCATACGCCCGAAACCTCTCCCGTGGCAGATCCATCTAAGGGACGGGTGTCTACATCGATATTTGCTTTTTCGCAGCTGGAAAAACCGAGGATCACAGTGAAAATAGCCGCTAGTTTGATATATTTTTTCATCTTTTTTCTCTTTATCATTTATGCATGTGTACGCAAAGAATTAATTTAATTTATAGCGAAGACCGACCAAATAACTCTGACCGTAATAGTCGCTACGAATCAATGTTTGTCCATTAGAAACCAAGTTTTCTGCAATCTTCTCATTCTCTGGGTTCGTTCCTTTAATAAATAACTTCATCGGAGTATTCAATATATTATTGGCCTTCACAAACACCGTCAAGCCATGACTGAAACGCTTCTCCGCTGAAAAATCCATTTGGATAAATCCCTTTTGCCAAAGATCATTGTTGAGGAACTGCGATACCGTATTGATGCGGGGGCCGGTATATGCGCCCGCTACCTGTGCATCCCACCCCGTCTTGGTATCCTTAAACAACAAGGCTAGGTTAGCAATATGTTCCGACTGTCCAAATAAAGGACGCGTTTGATCGACCAAAATAGGCTCGATATCGCCCGACTCCGGGTTTATGCGACGTTGTGTCTTGGGTGTTGTAATCCGCGAATGTGTATAGGTATAGTTGGCTTTTACCCCAAACTTATTGATGTATTTGATATAATCGATTTCAGCACCATAGTTTTTTGCATTACCGAAATTACCGGGGCTGTAGTAAATATCTTGTCCGCGTGTGGCATCAGCCTGAAAGGTATACTCAATCGGATTTTTGATTTTTTTGTAGAACACACCCACTAAAAATTGCTCCGATGCACCAGGAAAGAGCTCATAGCGTAAATCAAAATTATCGGCCAACGCACGTTTCAAGTTCGGATTTCCGCGTTCTTGATATTCTTCGTTGACCACCTTACTTGGCACCAGTTCATAGAAACCAGGGCGATTCAATGATTTTGCGTACGAGGCATGTAATTGCGACTTACTATCGAACAAATACTTAAGCGTTAAACTCGGCAAGATATCCGTGTGGACCTGACTCCCAACCGGCGCATTCTCTCCTGCCGGAAACAATAAATTATAGCCTTGATTATTATGTTCCATCCGCGCACCTCCGATGGCTTGTATACGTTCCGCCTGGTAATTGAACATCGCATAGACCGCCGTCGTCTTTTCGCTCGCATCGTAGGTTAACGGATTGCTTACGGCTCCTGTCGGATTGGTTACACGGAGGTTTAATTCGGTATAGTTCTGGTAATCTACGCCATATACTTTACCGATATCGGATTCTGACGGGGCTAATGTGTAATTGTTGTAAAAACTGCTGCGTTGCTTATCGCGGTACACACCTCCAGTAGAAAGCTCTAACTTGGCATCGCGAACATCAAACTTATATTTTAAATCCCAATATGCCGCTTTATCATCATCGGTATTGCGTTCCCAACGGTAGCTGACTGGCGCAGTATTGACCAAGGTCGTTCTGCGGCGTTGGTAGTTTTCTTCCAGTCCGTTTAAACTTATTTGGGTATTCTGTGGGACATCGTTCAGCGCCGATGAATATACCGCTGCCCAACGAATACTGAATTTATCGTCCAACAAACTGTGGGTACCTTGCAACGTCCCATTGTATATTTTTTGGTCTGTCTTGCGGCTCCGTGTTTGATACACCAATTCTGCTTTCCCTATTTCAGGTTTGTACTCACTGTTGTATGTCGTCGTGATGGCTTCGCGAACTTGTTCGTTGACCAAATTCACATACATATTGTAGAAACTGAACTTATTGTTCTTATCCAATACGTAATCTACTTTGGAGTGTAGTCCTAGCCGCTTTTGTTGTTCGGAATATTGACGTTCTACTTTATTGGTAATGACGGCATAGGCGTCAGTTCCATTAACAGCATTGTTATAGAAAGCACTCGTACTACCGCGGAATGTATTTTGATAACTTCCGGCAACGATAACCCCTAATTTATTCTGAAGGAAGCGTTGACCGATCGATAGACTACTCAAAATATTGGGAGCAGGATGCTTGCTTGTATAGTCTAATGTTCCTTTGCTAAAATCTGCCTGCGTAGCTTTGTAATCACGTCCGTTCAGTTCATAAGGCGATTTGGATTGTATCCCGCTGTTATTAAAGGACGTAAATTTATGATCAAAGAACAACTGGTTATATCCGGTCGATAAATTAGCATTGATTTGCAGTTTTTCGGGCGCATTTTTCATGATCATATTCACAGCTCCGCCAATGGCATCTCCCTCCATATTGGGAGTCAAGCTTTTGTATACCTCTAATCGTTCAAGTAAATCCGAAGGAAAGATGTCCAGCGGGATATAACGATATTTGTTATCGGGAGAGGGTAGCTTTACGCCATTGACAAGGGTATAATTGTAGCGCTTATCCATACCGCGGAGAATAGCATATTGTCCATCCCCGTTGCTGTTTCGTTCTAAAGAAACACCCGATACACGTTGCATAACATTGGCTACTGTTAAGTCGGGGGATAGCTCAATGGCTTTGCCCGAAATAATGTTCATCACCTGCGAAGCATTCTGCTCGATCCGACGGGCTTCTCCGTCACTCGATCCAGCTCCTTTACTTTTAATGGATACCTCCATCAATTGAATAGATTTCGAGAGCAGGTAGAAAGCTAATGGCGGTGTATCTTCCTTCAACACCTCAACCTCTTGCACGATACTTTCATAATTTAGGTAGGAAACCTGTACCGTTTCTTTCCCTGCGGACAGGCCTTTGATCTCGAACGATCCATCCAGGCCTGTGCTTGCGGATTTACCACTTTTCTCTAAAACTATGGTTGCTCCAACCAGAGCCTCACCGCTTAGTTTATCGAAAACCTTACCTTTTATTTTTGTCGCATGCGCCAGGCTTGCACAAAAAAATAATGGGATTAAAATTGCAAATAATTTCTTCATTGCTTTTACGAATAATGGTCTATTTAAACGACGAAACAAAAGTGAAAAAACATTTGAAAGTGGAAGAATTTTTGCCGTTACAGGAAGGCAACAGCGTTACAAACAGCGTAACCAAACCAGCAACAAAAACACACAAACAACTGAAAATAAAATATTTACGATATCACAAAAACGCCATTACCGTTACATCATCATTACATTAAGCTAATGTTAAGTCGTTAGTTTGTTCGAATAGCTAATCGTCGAGTCTGTCATGCCTAGACTGAAGAGCTCGCTGGTATTTGGTAATGTTTTGAAGGTAAACACGAGCCGAAGGCTCGCGCTAGCAAGCTTGTCAAGCTTTGTGACAGTGAACCTGACTAGCGTATGCAGCTTAGTCAAAGTGCCTGCCTCGGTAACAATTAAAGCGACTGAATAAAAAAGGTTAGGTTATCGCCTTGCTCCATTTGGAGCTTCTTGCGTAAGCGGTAGCGAGCAACCCGCAGGCTATCGGTCGATATTCCGAGCATTACGGCGATCTCCGCCGAGTTTAAATTCATTTTCATAAGTGCAATTAAGCGTAGATCAGCTGCTGTTAGGTCTGCACTATGGCTCTTCAGCTTTTCAAAAAACTGCTGATGAACTTGCTCAAAAGCCTGTGCAAATTCCTTCCAATGTTGTTCTTCACCAAAGGAATTATCGATCTCCTGAACCAACTGTTGGATTTGTTTCTTTTGATCACGCCGCTCGTCTTTAACCATGGCAAGAAGATCTATCCGCAACTGCTCCAAAAACTGTTTATTTTTTATCAGGTTTAAGGTGTGCGTGGATAGTTCTCGTCCTTTCACCACCAACTGCTCCTTTAATAGTTCCTCCTCCAACACCTTCTTTTCTAACTGTACTTGCACCAGAGCATGCTCCGCTTTTTGCTTTTCTGCTGTGTTTTTTTGATCCCGAATCTTAAGACGTTGTCTACTGACAATAACCAAAATCAACCCTATAAGAAGAAAAGCCCCGACAGCCGATGCAATTATCATGACACGATTTACCTTGCGAATTCCATGCAGTCGCACAATCTCATCGGATTGCTTATTCATATCATACAGAACCTGAAGAAACGACGTTTGCTTCAAGACATCCTGTGAATAAACTTCCAGGCTATAGGTTCGACTAAGTTCTGCATAATGATACGCGCTATCCAGTTGCTGCATCAGACCATATGTTTTCCCTAAATCTTTCGTGGCCGATGCCTTCTGGTATGTATTCTTCGTCTTTTCCGCCAACAATAAAGCTTCTTTTGTCTTTGCAATACTAGCCGTATATTGTCCTGTCTTACGTAAAATATCGCCTAAGTTGTTAATCACCTCAATTGTCCCGATTTCATTTTTATCTGCACGATAGAGATTCAAAGACTGATTAAAGTGCTCCAAAGCATCATCATAGCGCTCCAAGTCCTCGTAAATGCTCCCCAAATTTTCATATATCTTGGCAGCGCCTGTCTTATTATTGCTGTGCTGAAATTTACCTAAGGCCATCTTCTGGTAATAGAAAGCACTATCATAAAGCTGTCGCTTTTCATAGACCTGCCCTATACTTCCTAAAATGCGTGCCTCCCCTTCTTCGTTTTTATTTTTTTGATACAATGTCAAGGCCTTAGCGAATAGCTGCTGTGCTTTATCTTGTTGTTTATTGTAAAAATAAAGCGTACCCATCTTACCATAATTCTCGGCTAAGAAATCTGTATTCCCAGCTTTCTCAAATGCTTTTTCTGCTTCGAAGTAAAACTCCATTGCTTGCTGATAGTGCCCTTGATGGAAGCAGATCTCGCCCATAGCCTGTAAATATTCGCCTTCCAACAATGGATGATCTTCCTTCTTAGATTTCGTGTACAGCTCCCGCAAGGAACGCAACGCCGTATCCGGTTGTTGTGAAGCTAGCGCTTGCAGCTTTGCCAACTCCTCCGCTTGACCGTAAACCAAATTCCCGACAATGACCAAGCAACAAAAACAAAAAACTCGAAACATACAACGACTTATTAATTAACACAAAGTAAATGATACAGTATTAAGTTAATATTAAGTGTGTAGTGATGTGGCAGTTCCCACGATATTATTTTCACTAATACACGGAATTCCATCGGTCAAGAGTCATCATATTTTCTACATCAGGAAAAGGCAGTAACAGAAGGGTCGTAGGCAAATTTACAAACAGAAAATACAGATAAAAACAGATTTATATTTTGAAATATTTTGTTTAACCGAAATTATAAGCTAAATTAAAGTTCACAATACACCTTTTAACACACTATTCTAACACCTCCACATGAAAAAAGAAACATAAGAAATACCTAAAAGACATGGAAAAAACCACCATTATACGATGATTAAATGCATTATAGTTGACAATGAAAAATTAGCGAAAGAAAAATTAGCATCGGATTTGGGAAAAATCCATGGTGTGAAAATCATGGGCGTATACAGCAATGCATTTGATGCTTTACGAACAATCAATTCAGAAGAGATACATTTGGTCTTCTGCGATATCCAAATACCCGAGATTGATGGGATTAGCTTTTTTAAAAGTTTACAAAATCCCCCTTTGTTCGTTTTTGTGACTGCCGATGCAAAATATGCGGTTGAAGGTTACGAACTGAATATATTCGATTATATCCTTAAACCTGTCGATATTGACCGGCTGATTAAAACGATCAACAAAGCACATTTTTTCTTAGACTCCCTAAAAGCCAATGCAATGTCTCGGAATTACATGATCATAAAAGAAAAAAATTCCCGATACATCACCGTATACGACGAAATCCATTATATAAAGGGTGATAAAGACTATGCATACATCTTTACCAAAGAAAAGGTATACTATGTTTGGCAAAAACTAATGAATTTAGAAGAGTCTCTACTTGATGCGCCCCAATTTATCCGCGTCCATAAGTCCTTTATTGTGAACTTAGATTTTGCAGATCAAGTCAAAGGAAACACAATCAAGATGAAAGGAACTGTGGTCGATATCCCGATAGGTGCACGCTATAAAGTAGACCTTTTTAAAAAGCTGGGCATAATCGTGCAGTAGCCTTATCCCGACCAACAACACATGCCCAGCTGTTACCATTCCATTCTTAATTTCGAATCCTAGTCTATGCGTCCCATATACAAGAATCAGCATACAGGATCTATTTTATGTACGCAAGAATTAGGATAACCATTCCTTTACTGCATCAATGCCTTAAGTTTATCCACGTTAACATTATGTATCCACGAAATCGCTT
Organism: Sphingobacterium psychroaquaticum; assembly: GCF_004421025.1. Taxonomy (NCBI): domain Bacteria; kingdom Pseudomonadati; phylum Bacteroidota; class Sphingobacteriia; order Sphingobacteriales; family Sphingobacteriaceae; genus Sphingobacterium; species Sphingobacterium psychroaquaticum. The sequence continues at coordinate 3,271,499 of NZ_CP038029.1, forward strand.
TCGTATCTATCTCACCACTAGGCTTTATAGCGACATATGTTGGATATCCAGATCGATTAAACATCTTGAACAACTCATCTATTATTGGCTGTTGCACGAAAATATGCGTCCCAGGCTGCTGGAGCTCCAACACTTTATTCGTCCATTTTTCCTCACTCGATCCGCCTTCCGTACACAAATACACAAACTTCACATCCAAACTGTCCTTTTTAACCTGCTCATGCAGCGTTTTGCTGTAAGGCATCTGCGCTAAACATGGGGCACACCATGTCCCCCAGATATCGATGATCACTAATTGATCTTTATACTGCGATTTTAAATTCACCAGCAGATCTTCCGCTGTTTCGTACTTATTTAAATAAAGGGACGCATCAAAGGTCGTTTTCATCTTAGGCTCTCCAAAAGTAGATGCCCCCAAAGGCATGGTCGAACGTTTTTTTAGTTCCTCTAATTTGGCGAGCTTATCTCCTATTTCTTGTTCTTGCATTTGTAAATAATCTTTAACCCAAACGGTCGACATCGTAGGAATCACAAGACCATAAATGTTATTTTGTTCCTTTAAATCCTTATCGTCCATCATCGCTTTAGCCAAATCTGCATACGGCTGCGGCAAAACCGAATCCAGAGTAATTAACGCAGCTTTGTTGTCTCCACGTTGTTTCTGCGGATCCTGATAAAACCGTATGGCATAGTTCTGCAACCAGCGAAAATAAGCCGTAGAATTATTGGAGACCGCGTAGGCCGGAACTAAAAGATCTTGTAAGTCGGCCAGGCGTTCCCCCTTCCTATAAAAGTACAGAAGCTTACTTTCCATGTACTGCAGATCTGTCTCACTTGTGATAAAAGGAGCAAACTGTCCACCGGCTGTAGCCAAAAAGTCCTGATCAACACGTCGCTGAATTTTATACAAGGAATCCAATTTGGATAGATAATTAACCTGATCCCCCTCAATTGCATCAATCTTCTTATAAAAATCAGAATTGTGTTTCTTGTCATAAACTATATAATCATTCATCGTCTGATTTAGCTTACCATCTTTCCCCGCGAAAGACAAGCCCTCCCCTGTTAAGTACACCGACGCTTTCTTAAGTTTTTCCATATCGAAGGTCAAGATCAGTTCTTCATGGCTGTATAGGCAGGTATACGCATATTTATCAAATTTAAACCAGATCTGGCGATATGGTGTTTTATCCAGCAAACGGATCTCAAACGTACCATCTTTCTGTGGTTTGACAGTATGTGGCGTCTGTGTAGGTTCTGTTGGATTCACCGTTGTATAATTAATACTCAACTGCTGTAACTCTTCGGCAGTAGCGTGAAGAATTTTCCCTCGGATGACAGCCTGCTTTCCATGAAAGACAAAGCTCGGATCTGTGTAAGGTCCATCCAGCTGCTGTGCAAAAAGAGAAGTGCATAGCAGCACATTTAAAATAAAAGCAATAATTCTCATAATTAATTGTTTAAATATTTTTTCACGAATTCTTTTCGTTGTCGAGAAATTGGAACTCGGGTATTATCCAGCATCAAAAGCGCTCCTCCATCTTCTTTCAGAAAACTTTTGATGTATTTTTTATTGACCAAATGAGACTGATGCGTACGAATAAAATGATGTGGACTGAGCAACTCGACAAACACCTTAAGGGTTTTACTTACCAAAATAGGCGCACCACTATCTAACCAGATATGGGTATAATTATCTTCTGCTTGACAACGGACGATTTTTGAGATATTAACATAGTGTGTTTCCTGGAGCGTCGGTAATGCAATCCGCGGATCATCAACCGACGCTGTTTGTTTGATATTTTCCAGTAGATTATCAATTCCCTTATTATACTTTTTCGACATGATGCGGCGTTCCGCCTTATGTACTGCCTGAATAAGTTCCGTCACATCCAACGGTTTCAACAGATAATCCAAAGCGGAAAATTTAATTGCTTGAATACCGTATTGATCAAATGCTGTAATAAATATCACTTCAAAATCTATATGTGGCAACTCTTTAAGGAGGTCAAATCCATTTTTGTTCGGCATTTGAATATCCAGAAAAAGGAGATCTGGCTGATGATTTTGTATCAGTTTTTTAGCTTCGTCCACCGACTGGGCATGCGCCAGCACCTGAACTTCCGGCAGGTGTTCCTGAAGGTACTGTTGCAGTACTTCGATATTATTCAACTCGTCGTCAACAATGATAGAGGTCATCATAGGGTAAGCGATTATTGGATCCAGTTATCTACTTGTATTTGTACGCTTGTTCCATTCCCATCGGAAGAGATCTTTAGCGCAAAGCTATTTTCAGGATATGCTTTATTCAGCAATACGACTCGCTCTTTGCTTAGGCGCATACCGTAGCCTGCTGCGGAGTCGAGTTCGTTCACATTAAAACCTTTTCCATTATCCTTAATCTCTATAGAAAGGTTACCTTGATTATTGGCAAAGCGCACACTGATTTTCCCTTTCTCGTACAGGTCAGCAATACCATGTTTGATTGCATTTTCAACAAATGGCTGTAGCATCATGGTAGGAATTTCAATCAAATCCGGATGTGCCACTATTGTATTCTCGATCTCATAGTGAAAACCGTAGCGTAACTGTTCCATTTGCAGGTAATCATCCAAGAGCTTTATTTCATCCGACAAACTAATCATCTCCTGTTCAGCAAATTCCAATGCGGCGCGCGTCAGGGAGGCAAAACGGTTTAAGTAATGATTGGCATCGTCCACCTGATGTTTTTGTATCAAGTTCTGTATGGAATTTATCGCATTAAACATAAAGTGAGGATTCAGTTGCACCTGAATACCCTTCAGCTGTACGGCCACCCGTTGTTTCTGATCTTCCAATTTTCGTATCCGACGCCTGGTTTGACTCCGATATAGGAAAAAACCAAGCCCAAGAATAACCAATGATCCTAACACATAAGGCAATATCTTGTTGAGTGCATATTGCTTTTCCAATACCTTAGGTTCGAGGACTTCATATGGTATCCGTAGGATTTCTGCATCGGGGAACTTACCGAACTTACCGGTTTGCTGAATAATTAACTCATATTTTCCGACTTGTGCGAGATGTTCCTCAGCGACACTATATTTTGTTTCTTGAAGCCACCATTCGATGCGTGTAGTATCCGTCTTTCCTGCAATTGTTTTGATCAGATAAATCGAATATGGCGTAGTCTCGTGGTTATTAAATTCTAGAGAAAACTCGGTCACACTATCCTTCGGGAATTTCCAATCTAATGGCACGCCTGTTGCAGGATCAAATTTGCTAACAAAGCCATTGTTTAAGGAATCGTAACGGAGATTATAATAGCCATACTTACTCGTACCGTGAACAATAATCTGTTTCAGCTCGGGCTTGTAACGCTGTCTCCAGTCCATGATGTAACCATCACGAATATGGAGTTTATCTTTGTGCGCTACCTCTACCAAAATCTGCTTTCCCGGGTAGTTAAAAGTACCGATCGCGCCGTAAGGTTTCTTCGCGCCATATTTTTGTTCTAGTTTTGGTATAGGTGACCATTTAACCCGTTCAATACTGTCATTTTCAACAACACGATATCTATAGTCGTGAATATTAGACTCATTGATTCCCATTGCTACAAGCGTTGCATCGGAAGAGTCTGGGATAAGATAGCTGTTATATTTTTTGGAGAAATTTTGCACCTCCGCCGAAAAGTAGTTTTTCAATTTCGGATGTAACTTAATGCCCAACATGATGGAACTCTTGGGTACGATGTTTAAACTCTTCCCCGGTAAGAAGGTTGAATTATCGAACGAATCAAATATTCGATACAGTGCGGAATCGCCACATGCATAGCTAGCAGGTTGTCTCACCATCATCCGCTGATCCGTATTTACCGCTTCGAAATGAAAATTGTTTCCCCAATAGTAGTCTTCTCCCATTGAGTTTTGTGCCGTTGATGATAAAGCGCAAAGCAGTAGCCATAAAGCCTGTAGATATCTTTTCATATTAAAGTTTACAGGGACTAAAATGACCAATTCTTACGATATACGAAAACGAGAATTAGGATTTGGTCGTTTTGGTCTAGAATTCGGGAAAATGTACCGGTTGCTTAAAAATAGTAGCGTAAACAAGAGATCAAGGGGTTTAGTTTTTTCACTCGAAATTATCGAGAAATTATAGATATTTGAGCCGCCGTAATGCGCACCTGGATAAACAGGTGCGACAATCGAAAACAACAAAATAAATGAAGAGTATACTACTAGCCTTGGGCCTATTAATATCAGGACACCTTTTTGCACAAAAAATCGAAGTCTTAAATTTTGCTACTTTTCACATGTCGTATACCCCAGATGCACATGCAGTAAAATTTGACCAAAAAGATAACAAGAGCAAACAAGAGACATTTGAAATCGCGAAAATGTTGGCTGAATTTAAACCAACAGTAATCTGTGTAGAAGTGCTACCTGGAAAGAATGATGAATTGAACATTGATTACAACAACTTCCTAAAAGACAACAATTATAAGGTCAAATTTGGTGGTGAAATCGCTCTACTTGCTTACGAGGCCGGTAAATTGGCAGGCGTAAAAAGAATTTACGGAATTGACGAACAAGAAACCGCGGCTTACAATTACAATATTGGAAGAGAGCTGGAAAATCAAGTAGATAGCCTAACTTCAAAGCATTATACGGAAAGCCTATTGAAGGAGTTTGCGCAGCTTGAAAAACTATCAATCTTGAACAAACTAAAGTTTTTCAACAAAAAAGAGTCGTTAGAGAATTTCATCAATATCAATGCCGATATTCTAACATACAACAGTACCCAAGGTAACTTTGAGGGGGCTGATGAAGCAAGCAAATTCTACAGAAGAAACCTCCGTATGTTTTCCAATCTCAATCAGGTGCCACTAACAAAAGAGGACCGCGTTCTTGTTATCCTGGGCGCCACACATACGGCTTTTCTTACCGAATTCATGAAGCGAAGCCCTAAATACGAGCTTAAAGATGTAGCAGAATATTTAAAATAAAAAAGGATATCGGTAAGGCAGCGCCGGACGTCTTCATAGCATCGACGTATTCAATTGCTCCATCGCGTACACACTTTGTAGCATTGCGGGAACACTTTGCGGCATTTCTAATCCGCGCCGTAGTCGCGCGCAGTATTAACAGGTCCCCCCACTCCTCTTTGGAGCATGCACAGTAGACTTTACGTCGATGTCAGGACTCTTTCGTGTATTGATGGTTGGTGTTGCATCAAAGTCTGTAGGATTTGCATACATTCGTGTCTTCTTTGTTCACAAAGCCGTCGTCTGTGTCATCACGCAGGCACAATACGTCGTATTCCGGTCTTCTTTAAACCTAAGTCCTTAGGCTTTGTCGCATTGTCTTCACACGACACGCCAAAGTCTCCAAGCATTGCCCCTATTGCATGTGGGGATGCTACAAAGCGTAACGGCGATACGTTGTTTTTTTCGGGAAGTATGGGCTGGTAGGCGCCTATTATCACTTCAATTTCTTTAGTCGCTCTTTGGCTGAAGGTATAACATCATCATCCTCTTCGTAATTCCCGATCACGCTCTCTAATGTACTCTTCGCCTGACGAATATCCCCCTTACGCGCATACACATCCGCCAGCAGGATGAAGCTCTTAGCGACCCAATAATCATGCGTACTCATATTCTCAATTACATCAAAGGCAGACTGTTGCGCTTTGTTGTACTCTTTATTTTCATACTGCAACAGAGCCACACGGTACCTTGCCTCAGCACTGACTGACGCTTTGCTTTTGAGTGCGGCCAAATTCAGTTCGTCCATGGCAGACTTCGCATTGCCTTGCTTCTGCATTGCCTTTGCTCTATACAGGTGTACCGTTGCAATTTCCTCGTCAGATGCGCGTGGATAGTTCTTCACCAGATTTGCATACTTATTCATCTGCTCCATATCACCAATTTCAAAATAACAAATCATCAGATTCGTAACGGCGTAACCATAGTTATTTTTATAATCAGCATTGAGCTCTAATTTTTTGAGATGCACAATTGCCTCATTGTATTGCTTCAAACTCAAGTACAAGGCAGCAACGGTCATCAGTGTACTCTCTGTATACGGACTTGTCCAATCGTTCAGGATAATATTTAGGTCATGTAGTGCTTTTTCCGGCTGCCCGGTATGGTATAAACTCACCCCTCGGATGTAGCGCGCATGCTTCTCATTCCTTGGTTTCGGAAATTTATCAAAATAGGCATTGATTGCTTCCACAGCTGGACCGTACTGCGCTCTGGAAAACAAGGTACGGCCCATCTTAAATGCCAGGTTATCTTGATCTGCAGCACTCAGCTTCATAACATTACTGCTGGTGGCATACTGGATATAACCCGTAGCATCACCTTTGTCGAGGTAGATATTTTCAATAGAACCAATCGCCTGGGCGGCCTCATCGGTCGTCGGATATTCCTTCACCACCTTCTTGAATGTAGCGATGGCTGCTTCGGTGTCATCTTTATTATATTGCACCAGTCCGATTGTCACTAACGCCCTCGGAATATAGCTGCTGCGCGGATATGTTTCGACCATCTTTTGTAGCCCCTCGATGGCAGCCTCGTACTCCCCTTTTGTGAAATACACGTAGGGAATCTCAAACGCTACGTCATCGGCATAGTTCGAACTCGGGTATTTTTTAACAATGGATCGTAACGTACTCAGTTTCGCTTCATTGTCGCCCTGCAACCCCTGAATAATAGCCTGTTGGAACAAGGCATAATCTTGTGTCGGAGCGTTGTTCTTAATAAGGATGTTGTAGTAGTCCTTGGCACGATCATAGTTGCGCATAGACAGATACGAATCGCCTAAACGAGCTATTACATCATAGCGTACCGCTTCATCCGACGAACTGTCCTTCGTTGTTAAAAAACGTTCAAAATACTCGGCGGCCACACTATATTTACGGTTACGGAAAGCCGCATAGGCCAAGGCATAGTTCGCATAATTGTAGACCGTGGTGTTTCGTGCGGCGGGCAAACGTAGGAAGTTAGCGAAGTTTTCCACCGCCTCGCCGTACTTGCGCACTTCATACATAGCTTCTGCTTTCCAATAGGTAGCCAACGCTGCCATTTCGGCATCGAACTGAAACCTCTCCGATCGCATAAACATGGATATGCTGTTTTCGAAAGCGCGTTCGTTATAGAACTCCATACCCCGATAATAGGTAATCTTTTGGTAAGTAATATCGGCTTTGCGATCCCTATTTTTGAATGATTCAAATAAATATACAGGAGCCTGAAAATTGCTGAACCCCGAAAGAACCTTCGCCAGTTGCGTCTCCGTAGTCTCCGTACTTTTCACATCAGCATCAAGTTTGACATATTTTAGGGCGAAATATTCTTGAAGTGATTTCAAGGCTACTTGTACCGAGTCCAAGCTATACAAGGTTTTGGCGTAGTTGAACAGGGCATCCATTTTCAAATCCCGGTCATAATTCATCTTTGATGCTTTAGAAAATGAATTACATGCACTTTGCATATCGCCTGTTTTTAAGAAAATATAGCCCAAAGCAATGATCGAGCTCTGATAGAAAGCGTCCGCTGGCTCTACTTTCTTGAGGATAGAAGTTCCTCGTTCATATTCGCCAGCGCGATAGGCCAAAATGCCAATTCTGTTGTTATCGATATTACTGCGTAGGGCGTTAGGGTATCTTTCCGGCAATGGGCTGTGATAGGGTTCTTTGAATGCGTTTTCTGCAAAATACACGCCCACAGCAACCTGCCGAAGTTCCTTCTCAAGTGCTTCCCGGTCGAGCTTCATATCCGGACTTCGACGTATCTTTACCGCATCAGCCAGCATCGGACGGTAGTCACGAACGACTTCGATAGAATCCATAACGGATGGCCTGACTTGATCTACTCTTTCAGTAGTTTGTGGTTTTTCTGCTTGCTTCTTTTCTTTTTCCTGTGCGTAGCCTAGTACACCAACACATAAAAAGATACCTATTAGTGTATGTGTGAGATAATTATAGCCTGTCCTTTGTTTATGTATCATTTTCTCTGAACCTTTTTTCCTTTTCCAATCATTTATCCACATAGGGAATAATGATGATAGTGCAATCTTCCTGCCAAGGGGCGCTATCCTATCTAAAAAATGTAGTTATCAGGATTTACTACGATTACTTTGTTTGTTAAACAGGAAAGTTATAGCCATCCGATGGAGCAATATGAAAACCGGATGTGTTATCTATATTTCAAAAGATACTGGTAAACCTAAAGAGATTTGCTGAAGATAACCGCTACTTAAAAATACACACAACGAAATGGTAAAATTGAGGTTCTGTGAGCGATATCATTTCATGTCACTTGGCTCCGTTTTCTTCATGACGTATACGATACCTGATGTTCCTCCTGTCCCATCGGAGTTTTTGGTTAGGTCTAGCGTATTTACGAGCTCATATCCAATCTCCGCCATGTAGTTTAATACGGCCGCATATGATCTTGTATTGGTGAGAATCTGCGATAACTTCATTCCGTCTTCCAATTGTTTTTCGGAATCACCTAAGTCGACATTTACTTTTAATTTTTTGGACAAGAATTTTCCTTCTATCCGGATGTAAGCATAGGATACTTTTTCTTTTTGAATTTCAATTTGATTGGCTTTTAATGTTTCTGCCGATGGGTAAAGCGCATAGGAAAGCAGACAAAGTAGAATGAGATATTTACGCATAATGGAAGTGGTTTTATATAGGTAATATTACTGATTTTCTTTGAGGATTTTATAATGTATTAAAAATGTTAGCCTTAAGCGGCTCATAAGCCTATACTTCCTTTCTCTTACACTATAATTATAGATGTACACTAATATCGTGTGCTAGATCATGACAGCCAAAGACCTTGAGGAGATAAGAGACTATTTTATAATCGGCACAGTTTTAGCAAGATAATGGCACAACGAACAATCAATAGAACAACGATGAAAAGAACACTTACACTGGGGCTATTCTTAAGCCTCCTAACTTTCCTTTATACCGGATGTAGCAAAGATGATGATGCGAACGGTGAAGTGCAGGAGAACTACTTTAAAGTAAAAGTAGACGGTACTGAGAAAATATTCCCTATTGTAGAAGCTCGTTGGGTGGATGGTGGGAACTATCTGAGTATTTATGGCATGAACAGTGGGAAAGAATCGGTCACAGTTACCGTTATGTCTGAAAAAACACGTGTACCTGCAGGTCAATATAGTTTAGATGATGCGTCGGGCTACACCATCCTTTCTGCTCATACTGCTAGCAGTAGTAATGGACAGCTAAACGCTGCGGCAACACGAGGAACGGTTTCTACTGATGATGCCTTTGATTTGAAAATAACTAAGATTGATAATGGCCAGGTACAAGGTTCTTTTACAGGCACATTAATCCGAGTAGAAGGCCTAAATACGATAGGCAAGGTTGTCCTTACCGATGGTCAGTTTAAGGCGAGCATAAAACCAAACTAGCTGTTGGGTTGAAGATAAAAGTAGCTGGGCTATGATAATCATATAAATCAAGATTATCGTAGCCCAGCTGTTTATTTAGATGTTTGATAAAAACGAACTAAAGTTGGTTTTTCTATGGGAAGAGACTACTTCCCAATACAAAACTTCGAGAAAATATTCTCCAAGAGATCATCCGTCGTCACCGTCCCAGTAATTTCACCCAAGTGGTGAAGCGACTGACGGATATCCATAGCCAAGAAATCCGATGTTACCGGATTATCCAAGCCGTAAAGCACCTTCTCCAGCGCCTCCTGCGTATGTTGCAACGCCTCCACATGTCGGATATTCGTTACCATGACATCATCGTGATTCACATTCGCCAGATTCACCTGGTTCAACAACTCATCCTTCAAATCATCGATCCCCTCCTGCTGCTTTGCCGAAATATACAACGGCTTCAAAACATCAAAAGCCAAACGCTGTTCCGCCGTAATCAGGTCACTCTTATTCACGATCGTCACAAAAGGAATATTCAAATGCTGCACCTCCGCAATCTGCGTCTGCACATCCTCCACACTATCCTGAGTCGGGTCAAACAAATAAACAATCAGGCGCGCCTGCCTCATCTTCTCGCGGGTACGCTCCACCCCTTTAGCCTCAATAATATCTGCTGTCTCCCGGATACCCGCTGTATCAATAAAGCGGAACGTTATCCCGTGGATATTAATCTCATCCTCAATCGTATCCCGCGTTGTTCCCGCAATCTCAGAAACAATCGCTCGCTCCTCATTTAAGAGCGCATTCAGTAAAGTCGACTTACCCACATTCGGCTTACCGGCAATCACCACCGGCACCCCATTCTTCAACACATTACCCTGCTCAAACGAAGCAATCAACTTACGGATTACCTGATAGATATTAGTAATCAACGACCGCAGCTGATCGCGATTGGCGAACTCCACATCCTCCTCCGAGAAGTCCAGTTCCAGCTCAATAAGCGAAGCAAAATGCACTAGATCCTCACGCAGCTTTTTCAGCTGATTGGAGAAACCACCACGCATCTGTTGCATGGCCACCTGATGAGACGCCGCCGAATTCGAAGCAATTAAATCCGCCACCGCTTCCGCTTGCGACAGATCCAGTCCGCCATTTAAGAAAGCACGAAGTGTAAATTCCCCCGGTTTCGCGGCACGTGCCCCCTGCTTCATCAGCAAGTGAATAACGCGCTCGATAATATAGGCCGAGTTGTGCGTCGATATCTCTACGACATGCTCCTTCGTGTAAGAATTCGGACCAACAAACAAGGACACCAATACCTCATCAATAATATCATCGCCATCGCGAATCGTACCAAAATGAATCGTGTGCGACGGCTGCTCCAGTAGATTCTTGCCTTTAAACACACGGTTGGTAATATGAATAGCCTCTGCACCCGAAAGACGGATCACAGCGATAGCACCATTTACGCCCGGCGAAGTCGCCAGTGCAACAATAGTATCTGATGAAATTAATCCTGTTGACATGGTGCAAAGGTATAAAATACTGGTGAGAGTTCCGTTTAATCCGCTTAGGAGCAATATCCCTATCCATTCCCCTCCACAAACGATTCACGGCCTTTACTTGTTATAAATTAAGCAAATGTTTTGGGAATGTTTATTAACATCTTGTTTACAATTTGTTTATATTTAAGAAACTTTACTTCAATATTTTTAGCATTCAAGAAAGTGGCAAAGAAAAAGATGATCAAGAAATTTATTCCCCGCGATATTAGTTGGTTAAGTTTTAACGGACGCGTATTACAGGAGGCAGCAGATAATACGGTTCCTTTATCCGAACGCATCAAGTTTTTGGGAATTTTCTCCAACAATATGGACGAGTTTTTCAGGGTGCGTGTAGCCGGCCTAAAGCGTGCATTAGCCTTTAACCAAAAAGAAGCAAAAGAGATTTTCTACGAAACGCCACAGAGTATATTGGATGAATTATATGAACGTATTATCAAACAGCAGGATAAGTTTGATGAAACATGGCGCGAGGTTCAAGTCGAGATGGCTAAGCAAAAGGTATATATAAAATCCTTTGCCGACCTGAACCCACAACAACAACGTTTTGTAAAGCATTACTACGAAGACGAAGTAGAGTCCAACGTAATCCCACTGATGTTGGACGATATGCGTCCCATTCCCTACCTGCGTGATAAAAGTTTGTACTTAGGGATTGCGATGCGCAAAAGAGATTGGGAATATGAAACGAAGTATGCGTTGATCGAGGTTCCGACACAGGGCAACGGTCGCTTTATTTTACTGCCAGCGCCAAAAGGCGAAAAGCATGTCATCCTCTTAGAGGACATCATTAAGTTTAACCTTCCTTATATCTTCTCCTTCTTTGGGTTTGACACCTTCGAGGCACATGCCTTTAAGATTACCAAAGATGCGGAGTTTGATATAGACAACGACATCAATACCACGTTGGTGGAAAAGATAACCAAAGGCGTCAAAAACCGACGCAAAGGTAAGCCTACGCGTTTTGTCTTCGACAAGGAAATGGACTCCTCATTGGTAGAATTTTTAATAAAAAAGCTGAACCTGTCGAAGAAAGATAGTATCATTCCGGGACAGAAAATCCATAATTTCAAACATTTTATGGACTTCCCTAAAGTCTTTAAAACAGAGGAAAAGGCAAAGGAACGCATCCCTTTTTACCATCCAGATTTTGATGGGAAGCAGCGCATCAGCGATGTCTTGATTAAGAAGGATGTGCTGTTATCTTTTCCGTACCACAGCTTCGTACCGATGATCGACCTGCTGCGGGAATCGGCGATGGATCCAGATGTAAAGTCTATCCACATCGCGATCTATCGCATGGCGGAGAATTCCAAAATTGCGAATGCCCTGGTCAATGCAGCGCGTAATGGCAAAGAGGTCGTCGTGATGCTGGAGTTGCGCGCTCGATTTGATGAAGAGCATAACCTCGACTGGAAAGAACGTTTTGAAATGGAAGGTATCACGGTTCTGCTTGGTATCCCCGACAAGAAAGTTCACGCTAAACTTTGTATCATTAAAAAACGTATCGAAAATAAAACGGTACAATATGGCTTTGTGAGTACGGGGAACATCAACGAAAAGACCGCTAAGTTTTATGGTGACTATTGCTTGATGACAAGCAATAGGATTATTATGGCGGACATCAACAAAGTCTTTGCCGCACTGAAAAAGCCGAAGGTAGATTTGGCGTTGACCTTAGCAAACTGCAAGAATCTTATGGTGTGCCCTACCAGCATGCGTAACGCGATTGTCGCCTATATCGATAAGGAAATCGCGGAAGCTAAGGCTGGAAAAAAAGCGCATATCATCGTTAAAATAAACTCGCTGAGCGATAAGCACCTTATTCGAAAACTTTATGAAGCAGCGCTGGTCGGTGTCAAGGTGGAGTTGATCGTTCGGGGCATTTACTGTGCGGTGAACGATAAAAAATTCAAACAGCCGCTCAAAGCGATCAGTATCGTGGATGAGTATTTGGAACACGCGCGTGTGATGTATTTCTACGCGGCCGGCAAGGAACATGTGTATATATCATCAGCCGACTGGATGCCTCGAAATCTGGATCATCGTATTGAAGCTGCCGTGCGCATTATTAATAAGAAGATAAAAACGGAGCTGATCGATATGCTGCATATTCAGCTCAAGGATAATGTTAAGGCTCGGATTCTAAATAATGAGCTTGATAATGCCTATGTCGAAAGTGGTAAGAAGGATATTCGATCTCAAGTGGAGCTGCATCGCTATCTTAAAGGAAAAACTTTGTAGTTGGTAGTTGGTGGTGAGTAGTTTGTTGTTTATAGTTTCTAGACTATGGTTCATCGTGCCTAAATATCTCCATAGTCGAGATGACGAAAAAAGGACACGAGTCTAAGGCTCGCGCCAGCGTGGGGATATTTATGGTTCGTAGGCTGTAGTTCAGAGAACCATAACCCTATATTAAATAGTCTGACAGATTAATGACGCAACAATGTTGCAACTAAAAATTTAACCTCTTAGTTTTGTTTCAACAAATTAAGAGCACTATGATACCTTACGCACCATTTGACGTCATTATTATTGGAGGAAGTTATGCGGGCCTATCCGCCGCTATGTCACTTGGGCGTTCGCGCCGGCAAGTACTGATTATCGATAGTGGTCTGCCTTGCAATAGATTCACCCCACACTCCCACAATTTCTTAACGCAGGATGGAAAGGCTCCGGCCGAGATTGCGCAACGCGCACGCGAACAGGTTCACCAATACGATACGGTTCACTTTGTGGAAGGAACAGCCAATACCGTAACCCAAGTCGATAGCTTCTTTGTCGTAGAAACCGCAACGGGAGAAGCCTTCACTGCCAAGAAACTAATTCTTGCAAACGGTATTAAAGATAATCTTCCCGATATTCCGGGCTTGGCAAATGCGTGGGGTAAAACAGTAATCCACTGCCCTTATTGCCACGGCTATGAGTTTAAAGACCAGAAGACAGGAATCCTAGCCCATGGAGATCGCGCCTTGCACCTCGCCGGTTTAGTGCATAACTTAAGTAAAGACTTGCAGCTCTTCACCAATGGAGAAGCTGAATTTACAGCTGAGCAGCGTACGAAGCTGACAAAAGCGGGTATTTTGGTCCACGAAGAACGTATCATCTCCATATCCGAAAAGGAAGGTATAATCGATGGTATCACCCTCGATACTGGAGTTTTCATGCCCCTCCAAGCCCTCTATGCAGTCATACCTTTTACGCAACAAGGAGGTGTCGCAGACGCTCTAGGATGCACACTTACCGATGCAGGACATATCAAGGTTGATTTTATGCAGAAAACAAGCGTACCAGGCGTATATGCGTGCGGCGATAACTCCTCGCCAATGCGTTCGGTCGCATTGGCTGTTTCCACAGGAAGCACCGCTGGAGCTATGGTTAATATGGAGCTCGTAACGGAATCTTTTTAAAAATTTCCAATCCATAAAAAAACATAGAATATCTATCGAAAATTTTGTCGTAACTTGCTTTAAAGTTAACGATACGTTATGGAACAGATAAAGATAACCAGTGTGATCCATGTTCGGGTAGAAACCGTATGGAATGCATACACCTCTGCCGAGGATGTTCAACAATGGAATCATGCTTCGGATGACTGGCATTGTACCGCTGCTACGAATGATCTACGCATCGGTGGTAAATTCAATTACCGGATGGAAGCTAAAGATGGTAGCTTCGGGTTTGATTTTGAAGGGGAATACACCAAGCTGGAGCCCTTCCGAAAGATTGCATACAAGATGGGAGACGGTCGCCATGCGGAAATTAATTTTCTTGCTCAGGACGACCACACCGATATTGTCGTGCTTTTTGATCCAGAACAGACGAACCCAATCGAGATGCAACGTGATGGCTGGCAAGCGATCTTGAATAATTTTAAAGCATATGTAGAACGAATCTACGGCAACAATTAAGATTATCCTCCGTTAGTTTAAGATTATATTACGTGTCACATTATGGCAGAAGTAAAAACATTTTTTACAGACCAATCTGTAGTCGACTATATTGAACAGCTTACAGAGGAGCAGAAAAAAGCGGATAGTTATCGCTTGATCGAGCTGATGAAGCAAGTAACCGGTGAAGATGCCCGTATGTTTGGCCCTAGCATCATTGGATTCGGACAATATCATTACAAATATGCAAGTGGTCACGAAGGCGACGCACCAATCTTAGGCTTTTCACCGCGAAAAGCAGCGTTCTCCCTTTACGTCCATACCGGATGCGAAGAAGCAGCCCATCTTTTGGAAAACCTGGGCAAATACAAAATCAGCAAAGCCTGTATCTATATCAAAAAACTAGCCGATATCAAGGAAGACCAATTGTTAAATTTGATGCAATATACACTGGATTATATCAGTGAAAAATATCAACGCATTAAACAATAAAAAAACCTGTATACGCTTAATTTCATCCAAAGATGTCGAACTCATTTACCACCATAGCCGATTATATTTCACTTTTCGATGGGGAGAAAAAAGAGCTCCTTATTACGCTTAGGGAAATAATAGCAAGCGCAGCACCGGAAGCAACAGAAACAATCAATTACCAGATGCCTACCTTTCGATATAATGGGAACTTGATTCATTTTGCGATGTCTAAAAATCACCTAGGTTTATATCCCGGGCCAGCGGCTATTGTCCATTTCGCGGATCAATTGACGGCCTACAAAACTTCAAAAGGTGCTATTCAGTTACCGTTGGATAAGCCACTTCCTAAAAAATTGATCCAGGACATCGTCCACTACAACATAGATCGCCTACACGATAAAGAAGCTCCCGATTGGAAAAAATACAACAGCCAATGGGCGGAAGCGACAGAAAAGGTCGCACAAATAATCCATGAACTTCCGCTCACCAAGGAGTTTAAATGGGGTGGCGATATATACACCTATCAAGGAAAGAATGTCGTCGCTTTTTCAGGTTTCAAAAATCACTTCGCAATATGGTTTCACAACGGTGTATTCCTCAGCGATCCACAACAGGTTTTAGTTTCCGCTTCGGAAGGAAAAACAAAATCGCTGCGCCAGTGGCGTTTTACTTCGGCTGACGATATTGATCCGAAACTCGTTAAATCATACATAGAAGAAGCTATTCAAACGGTAATCGACGGCAAGGAGCTCAAAGCAGAAAAATCAACGCCCCTTACGCTGGATGGCATCCTTAAAGAAACGCTAGCAAACGACGCGAAATTAGACGCTGCCTTCACCAAACTAACGCCAGGCAAGCAGCGTGAATACATGGAATATATCGCCGATGCCAAACAAGAGAAAACGAAGATTACACGGATCGAAAAAATAATCCCTCTGGTCTTACAGGGCAAAGGGCTGCACGACAAGTACAAGAAATAGTATACAAGCTAAATGAATGTTATACGTTCTTCTTATCTTTGCCTTTTGAAATTACGCAATAGAGAATATGTCGACAAAAGAACAGAAAATAGCAAATTTTGACCCTTCACAACCGGGTTTAGCGGATGCAAGTATTTTTGGTCTGCCTTTTACAGCGGAAGAAAGTGAATTCATTATTATTCCTGTGCCGTGGGAAGTAACTGTTAGCTATGGAGCAGGTGCGGCTGATGGGCCGGATGCCGTTATGGATGCCTCTTTCCAAGTAGACCTTCTGCACCAAGAGTTCCCTGAATTGTGGAAGCTTGGTATGTTCATGGATGAGGCACCTGCATCGTGGAAGACAAATAGTGAAAAATATAAAGCTTTGGCGCAGCCCATTATCGCAGCCTTAGAAGAAGGCGAAGATATTGCCGATCATCCCAACTTACAAGCTGATCTAGATAAAATTAATGCCGCTTCAGCACAGCTAAATGCAGAGTTGAAAGAACGCGTACTTTACTGGGCTTCTCAAGGCAAGAAAGTGGTTTTATTGGGCGGCGATCACTCCACACCATACGGCTACTATCAGGCACTAGCTGAACAGCACGATAGCTTTGGTATTCTTCATTTTGATGCACACATGGACTTGCGCATCGCCTATGAAGGGTTTACCTTTTCACATGCCTCAATTATGTACAATGCTATACAGTTACCAGAGATTACAAACCTGTTGCAGGTCGGAATTCGTGACTTCTGTGAGCAGGAAGTAGATGTCGTTCGTGCCTCGGGTAAAGTAAAAGTATTTACGGATGCTGATCTAAAAACAGCGCAATTTGAAGGAAAAACATGGCGGCAACAGGTGGATGAAATGATTGGTCTTTTGCCGAAAAAAGTAGCGATCAGTTTTGATATCGATGCGTTATACCGTTGGTACTGTCCAAATACAGGAACACCGGTTCCAGGTGGTTTATCCTATGAACAAGTGACGTACATGCTGAATAAATTAGCTATTTCCGATCGGGAAATTATCGGTGTGGATTTAGTCGAAGTGGCCCCAGGTGAAACCGATGAATGGGATGGCAATGTGGGTGCTCGATTATTGTTCCACCTTTGTGGTGCATTTGCAAAAAATAATGGTTTGAACGTAGGGGAACGTATCGTATTCTAGCGTTCAATCTACTTTATAAAAAAAGCGGGATCTTACTAGATCCCGCTTTTTTATGTCCCTTACTTTAAGTTATCGCGATATACTTTCGCTTTCTTAACTTCTGTTTGGATATCCTTACGAGAAGAATCGTAAGTCAATACTTTTTCGTAATCTGCTACCGCTTTGTTGTATGCATCTGTAGCTGCCGCTTTATTGTAATTTGGAGTTCCAGCTGTTCCTACCAAGATACCTAGATCACGGTAAGCTACCGCTCTGTTTTGGTAAAATTTAGCATCGTTCGCCGAAATAGAAATCGCCTTGGTGTAGTCTTCAATCGCAGACTTCAATAATTGCTCTTTCGCCGCGTTAGCCAATTTACTTTCATTCGTTACCGCCAAGTTATTGTTAGCTTTAGCTTTATAATAGTAAGCTGACGTATTTTTACTATCTAATGCAATAACTTTTTTGAACGTTTCAACAGCTTTGTTGAAATCGCCATTTTGAAATTGTGAATAGCCCAACAAATACTGAACATCAGGATCTTTAGCCTCTGTTGGCAGGGCCTTTTCCAAGTGCGCCGCAGCCGATTTAAAGTCTCCATCAAGAAGAGCCTTTTGGCCTAAACGAACATTAGCATTACTATGTTGCTCTTGCGCTTGTGCTGTTAAGGCAAACAAAGCAAGGGCTGCTGAAGCCAAACCTAACTTCACAGCTTTCCATTGGTTACTTAAAAAAATACGTTTCATAAATCCTTTCTTTTATACTCTTTTTAATTGTTTTTCTTCGATATGACTACTCTCCATAAAGCTCCGATTATTCACGGAAGCCTCCAAAGCGAAGTTATAAACATTTCAACATTTATAACGACACATGTTGTCATATTGTTATCCAATAACCCTGCCGATATAACAGATTATTACATATAACTATACAAATACCGTTCTTTTTAAAAGTTGGCATCTCTCTTGCAATTATAGGATAAATAATTCATTAACATAAAAATTATCTATAAATCTGACATCTTGTCGGGTGAAGGCACATATATATGAACAAAAACGACACATTCGATATCAACCAAGTACTTTCTGTCATTAATGAAGACACGGAATTTTTTCCGCTGTTAAGTTCACAGGATGAGGAGGAAATGAGCAAAGCTGATATCCCCGAAATATTACCCATACTCCCCCTTCGTAATACCGTCCTTTTCCCCGGTGTTGTTATTCCAATCACCGTTGGAAGGGACAAATCCATAAAACTTGTTAAAGAGGCGTACAAAGGTGATAAAACCATCGGCGTTGTTTCGCAGAAGGATATGAACATTGAAGAACCAACCTTGGAGCAACTCCATAAAATTGGTACCGTGGCACATATCATCAAGGTGTTGCAAATGCCCGATGGAAACACAACTGTGATTATCCAAGGAAAGCAACGTTTTAAAATCACGGAGATGGTCGCAACGACACCTTACCTAAAAGCAAAGGTGGAGCGCGTTCAAGAAGACAAACCGAAAGTCTCGAGTAAGGAATTCAAAGCCTTAATCTCTTCCATTCGTGAATTAGCTTTACAAATTATTCAGCTATCCCCTAACCTGCCTAGTGAAGCAGGATTAGCAATCAAAAATATTGAGAGCCCGACGTTCTTGGTCAACTTTATTTCTTCGAATTTATCGTTAGAAACAGATCAAAAACAACAGCTCCTGGAGACCAAAGATTTTGTTAAACGTGCTAAAAACTTATTGGAGCATCTGACCACAGAAATCCAGATGCTGGAGCTCAAAAATCAGATTCAAAATAAAGTACGTATCGATCTGGACAAACAGCAACGTGATTATTTTTTAAATCAACAGCTGAAAACTATCCAAGAAGAATTAGGTGGCAACACACCCGATCTAGAGATTCAAGATCTGGAAAAACGTGCCAAAACAAAAAAATGGTCGAAAGATGTACAAAAGCATTTTGAAAAAGAGCTGGAGAAACTAGCACGCATCAATCCCGCGGCGGCAGACTATTCGGTACAGATCAACTACCTGGAGGTATTATTGGATTTACCTTGGGGGGAATATACCAAAGACAATTTCGACCTCAACAGAGCCGTTAAAGTTTTGGATAAGGATCACTATGGGCTGGAGAAAGTAAAGCAGCGTATTGTGGAGTACCTTGCAGTATTGAAGCTAAAGAATGACATGAAAGCCCCTATCCTGTGTTTAGTAGGGCCTCCAGGTGTGGGTAAAACATCGCTTGGTAAATCTATTGCACGGGCATTAGGACGTAAATATACACGTATGGCACTGGGTGGTGTACGCGATGAAGCAGAGATCCGCGGTCACCGTAAAACCTATATTGGCGCCATGCCAGGACGCATTATACAGTCACTGAAAAAAGCGGCTGCTTCTAATCCTGTTTTTGTATTGGATGAGATTGATAAAATAGGTTCTGACTTTAAAGGTGACCCTTCATCGGCATTAATTGAGGTATTGGATCCAGAACAAAACACACACTTCTATGACCACTACGTGGAAATGGAGTACGATTTGTCAAAAGTTCTTTTTATCGCAACGGCCAACTCCTTGAACACCATCCAACCGGCTTTACTCGATCGTATGGAAATCATTGAGGTAAATGGATATACCATTGAAGAGAAGATCGAAATCGCTAAGAAACACCTTTTGCCAAAGCAATTGGAGATCCATGGCGTTGGGAAGAAAGAAGTAATGTTGAACAATAAGGTTATTGAAAAAATAATCGAAGAATATACCCGTGAATCAGGTGTCCGTGGATTGGAGAAAAAAATTGGTTCGGTCGTGCGTGGTGTTGCCACCCGTATCGTGATGGAAAAACCATACAATCCAAAGGTAGATGCCCCACTGATCGAAGATATCTTGGGTGCTCCGATATTCGATAAAGACCTATATGAAGACAATGAGATTGCTGGTGTTGTAACCGGTTTAGCGTGGACCTCGGTCGGTGGCGATATCCTCTTCATAGAATCGAGCCTTAGCCCGGGTAAAGGTAAATTAAGCCTAACAGGTAACTTGGGAGATGTCATGAAAGAATCGGCAGCAATTGCGATGGCTTACTTACGTGCACATGCTGAAGAGTTTGGTATTAACTACAAGATCTTTGACCACTGGGATGTTAACATTCACGTGCCAGCAGGAGCAACACCAAAGGACGGTCCTTCAGCAGGTATTACCATGCTTACGGCACTTACCTCGCTCTTCACCCAAAGGAAGGTAAAGGAAAAGTTGGCGATGACAGGCGAGATTACGCTGCGTGGCCGTGTTCTTCCGGTAGGTGGAATCAAAGAGAAAATCTTGGCGGCGAAAAGAGCGAATATAAAAGAGATTATCTTAAGCAAAGCCAATGAAAAGGATATCTTAGAAATCAAAGAAGATTATGTAAAGGATCTCAAATTCCATTACGTAACGAAGATGTCTGAAGTTATTGACTTAGCACTCTTGAAAAGTAAAGTAAAGAATGCAAAAGATCTCGATAGATTTATAACAGCATAAAAAAAGGTGGGTTTTTGAAAAACCCACCTTTTTTTATTTAAGTCTTGTTAAGCCAGTAGAAACATCGAGATGCAAAAACGAGCAGACGGATAGACACTTTCGAAGTCAGGGTGATGGCTACGTTCTTTCTTTCGTCATGTCGACTTCGAAGACATCTAAGAACGAGGGTCTTTTAACTACCATCCATCAATTATGAACGACCAACAATTCGTCACGAACCCCGAAGAGCACAGCACAACTAAATCTTGCGGCTCTACCAACTACGGACAACTCTCTACAAACTACGATCTATCAACGACCAACTACGATCTATCAACTCCTAAACTAATACCTAACCTTTAGTGCTATAGGACTTAAATCCGTATCGTCAATAGATTTCGCGAAGTAGCACTCCCCTCCTTTTTCCAATACTTCAAACGCGATAACGCTGGTAATATCATCAAATACCCCAACCCCTTCACCAGAATCTTCCAAATTGAGACCTCGGTCACCGTCCAAGGAAGCGGGCTGAATAAAGTCCTCTTGAATCACTAACAATTCGCCACGACCATCCAGGGATGCTTGATAAATTTCCTGCAAGTCTGTGATCACTTTTCCTTGACCCACCGCTTCACGTAATTCGGAAACAACCTTTTCATCTTGGTTATCCAGTTGTTCATTGACAAAATCCCAAGCTTGACCGACAATTTGATGCTCCGCGGCATTGTTATAGTCAATCGCTGAATACCCCCAGTAGATGTTTGGATTATCAGCAACCTGCAGTAAATGACTGTAGTTATCTTCCACGCAGATAACGACCGTTGGCACTTTCTCGCTGCTGTTATACACGGAGTTCAATGCCTTATCTATACGATTTAAAAACTCGCGTAACAGGTCATCCAAGTGCCCCGCATCGCTGCTCCTATCTGGAAAAGTATTGTAAAATCGATTCTCTCCAAAAGGGAAACCATGATCTTTTACTTCCTTTAAGATTGCTCCATTTTGAGCGTCATACAAACTTACGCCACTTTGCGACAATACCATAATGCGGTAACGTACCTTGCGACTTAACTGTTTGACCAAAGGTCGCACGGCAAATGATCGAGATACATGGACACCCTCTTGGTTTGTGGCCCAGTCGGAACGAAAAATTTCACTCGTATTTTCGGAAATAAAAACATGCAGACTCTTTAGGTTCTCTCGCACATCAATCTTGTCCTGCACCAGGTCCAGCTGGTCCAAGATATTGGCGACCTCTCGTTTTTCGTGCTTCGCCAAAATCCGTTCCTTCGCCTCGCTCACAAAATTCTTTAGCGTGATACTATCTTTTTGACTATCGGGATGTGTACGATGTGTATTTAATGAAATAGTGACACAAAGGTCATCACTGTTCTTTGCCAACTTTTTTAAAAGTGCCGATGTTTCCATATCTATGTAATTTGTTTTTTAATCTGATTGTTACTTTGGGGTGCTCAAAATGAACAAGGTAATCTCACGCACACGTCAAAAAAAACATGCTTGATGCGCTATTGCCTCTATATAAACAACAAATGAAACGACAAATGGTTTTGATGCGAATCAACAAAGTGCCCTACTCCGGGAGATACGCAATTGCTACGTGTATTTTTCGTACCTTTGTGGACTTTAAAGAAAAATGATTATGTCGAATCAGGTTCCAGAAGATGGCAGTTTACTTCCTTTAATGGAAGAGTTCTATACAATACAGGGTGAAGGATACCATATGGGAAAGGCAGCGTACTTTATCCGTCTTGGTGGCTGTGATGTAGGATGCCATTGGTGTGATGTAAAAGAAAGTTGGGATGCCAACCTTCATCCCTTAACGCCCGCCGATACCATTATCGAAAATGCAAAAAAACACCCATCAAAAACGGTCGTTATTACTGGTGGAGAACCCCTATTATATAATTTAGATTACCTAACAAAAGGACTTAAGGAAGCGGGAATACAAACATTCATGGAAACATCAGGTGCTTATCCTCTTTCTGGCTTTTGGGACTGGGTTTGTTTATCGCCAAAAAAATTCAAAGGACCACGTCCAGATGTGCTTAACGCAGCTGGAGAGCTGAAGGTTATCGTATTCAATAAAAGTGATTTTCAATGGGCAGAAGAGCATGCACGCTTTGTGGGGAAAGATTGCAAACTATACTTACAACCGGAATGGTCCAAATCAGCGGAAATGACCCCCTTGATTATTGATTATGTAAAAGAGAATCCGCGTTGGGAAATATCATTGCAAACGCATAAATATCTCAATATTCCATAAGGCGTTCTGATATAAGCTCGCGCGCTCCTTACGGGCAAGTTGTATTATACAGGAGACCGGCCGCTAAAATCCGAACGCGCTTGTCTAGCCATTTGCGGCACAACGTAAAATTAGGTAAGTTTGAGTAAACTTTTGAATTCCTTATGGCATACGTTAGAACGGTTATCCTTAGTTTTCTCTGCTCCATTACACTTGCTTTTGCGCAAAAGCCTTCTCCAAATAAGAAAGCACAGGAATATTATATCGAATCCAATAAAGCACTCCGTTCGAACGATTATAGCCAAGCACAAAAACATTTACTCGAAGCTGTCAAGCAAGACAAAAACTTCGCGACGGCCTATCAGCAGCTCGGTGATATTTACCGAAAAACAGAACACTATGAAAAAGCCGTCTCCACATATCAAGAGGTGCTACGCATCGATCCGCAACTAACAACACTCACCTATTTCGGAATTGGGGAAGCTCTTCTCTTCAGTGGTCAGTATAGCGCAGCGAAAACAAATCTAGAGAAATACAAAGAGATTCAAACCCGTTTAGGCCGCAGTACAGAACTTACGGATAAGTATATAAGAGACTGTGATTTCAGTATGGCCAACCTGAGCCTACAACCTGATTTCAAGCTTGTAAAAGTTGACAATGCCATAAACACGGATGATGATGAATACTTCCCCAAGCTGACGGCTGACAACAAAAACATCATTTTCACACGTAAAACAGCCAATCAGGAGAACTTTTACGAAAGTCACTTGCAGGATGGGCAATGGTCGATCGCGGAGAAGCTCGTTGGCAAAATCAATTCCGACGATTTCAACGAGGGTGCACATTGTATATCTCCCGACGGGAAATACCTCTTTTTTACGGGCTGTAACTGGCCTAATGGAATGGGAAGTTGTGATATATACGTCTCGAAGCGTGAAAATGGCGTATGGAGTACGCCGCATAACTTAGGCGCCCCGATCAATACCAAGGGATGGGAATCGCAACCTGCGATTTCGGCCGATGGAAAAACGCTCTACTTTGTGAGCAACAGACAAGGCAGCATCGGTGGATACGACATCTATAAAAGTACGCGTAAAGATGATGGCACCTGGAATATTCCGGAGAACTTAGGACCAAACATCAACAGCAAATACGACGAAAGCTCTCCCTATATACACGCCGACAACAGCACACTATACTTTGCTTCGGATGGATGGCCTGGCTTTGGGCGAAAGGATATCTTTAAAAGTACCTTGAACAAGGATGGCAAATGGAGCATTCCGGTTAACATGGGAAATGCCATCAACAACTTTCGCGACCAAACAGCGCTCCATGTTAGTATGAATGGAAAAATAGGACACCTAGCAGCACAGGATAGCAGCGGTCAACTGGATATTTACACGTTTGAACTTCCGCAAGCCATTCGGCCAGGAGCGGTCGCCTATATCCAAGGCACTATACGCGATGCGGATACAAAGAAAACATTACGAGCCACGATCAGTGTCACCAATACAAAAAGCAACATGGTTGTTTTTGAAGATGAAAGCGATCAAGACGATGGTACATTCCTCGCCACACTTCCCATTGGACACAACTACGCCGTCCATGTGCAGCAAAAAGGTTATTTATTTGAATCGCAACAATATGCATTAGATAAAGCTGAATTTGCAGATGAAGCTTTTACCGCAGATATAGAACTCAAACCTATTGCACTCGGTTCTAGCAGTAAACTCAACAATATTTACTTCGCCACCAATAGCTTTGAAATATTACCACAATCTGATGCTGACCTAGGGGCGCTCATCCGGTTTTTACAGGTAAACACACGTATAAAAATTGAAATCGGGGGGCATACGGATAATACAGGAACGATAGAACGAAATCAACAACTATCTGAAAACCGTGCGAAGTCGGTAAAAGAATACCTGCAAGCCAAAGGAATAGGTGCAGAACGTTTAACGGTAAGAGGATATGGTCAAAGCAAACCTGTGGCAGACAACACCACGGAGGAAGGAAAACAGCTGAACCGTCGAACGGAGTTTACGGTTACAGCTATTTAACATTCATATTTTCTAACGCAAAGAAACGACAGCACCTGTTTTTACAGACTCATCGCACGCAATTGCTATACGCAGACTATTCAACGCATCATCCATTGATTTAGACAGATCTATATCGTGCTTTATGGCGTGCAAAAAGAACGCTTGTTCCCGATCGCACAAGGCTTGATGATCGGGTTCATCGGTCAGGTCAAACCACTCATCAGCACGTATAAATTTATTATCCGCATCCAGCGCAGCGTGATGCAATCGAATCGATTCTGTTTGCGTGTGGGCCGCAACTGAATCAGATTTACCCGCTGCGGAAGCTTCTTTCGCAACAATAGATACCGACCCTTTAGGTCCGATAACATCTTTCACAAAGAAGGCTGTTTCACTCATCATAGGCCCCCAGCCCGCTTCATACCAACCCACCGAGCCATCATCAAAGCGAATCTGTAGCTGCCCATAATTGTAGTTATCTGCTGGGATTTCGTCTGTTAAGCGCG
Source organism: Sphingobacterium psychroaquaticum (assembly GCF_004421025.1). Classification (NCBI taxonomy): domain Bacteria; kingdom Pseudomonadati; phylum Bacteroidota; class Sphingobacteriia; order Sphingobacteriales; family Sphingobacteriaceae; genus Sphingobacterium; species Sphingobacterium psychroaquaticum. The sequence goes on from NZ_CP038029.1 coordinate 3,297,245, forward strand.
CTCCGATAGCCGTTACCTGAACGGGGTTCGCAGTCGTCATCTGACACATCACATCGATATAATGGACGCCACAGTCCACGATTGGACTTAAGCTATTCATCAGATTTTTATGCACATCCCACATGTACCCTTGGCTTTGTTGATTCAGGTTCATGCGGAATACCAACGGTGAGCCTAATGTTTTCCCGAGCTCAACAAATTTTATCCAGGACGGGTGATGGCGCAAAATATAACCGACCACAAGTTTCTTTCCACTTCGCTTGGCCGCATCGATCACACGCGTTGCTCCCAGTACGGTATCGGCCAATGGTTTTTCGATAAACACATGCGCCCCCGCATCAAAAGCCATAATAGCATAGCTCTCATGTGTATCGGGATAGGTGGAAATACAAACTGCATCTGGCTGAACACGCGCTAGTGCTTCCGAATAATCTTCAAAGGTCGGATAATTCGTTCCTAGCTTCGCATTCAAGACATCTTTGCTCGTTCCTCTCGATACCAAACCCACCACCTCAAAACCTGCATCATGGTGGTATGCCGTCGCATGAGAAGCCCCCATGTTTCCACAACCGACCACCAGAACACGAATTTGCTCCATATTATACAAATTTATAGCTACCCGGTCTTGCGATTGGCAATTCATCGGCCTTCATATTCCATTCATAATTATCGACCGACGGCCCCAATTGCTCTTTTGAATTTAGGATCTCATCCAGCGTAATTGTTTTTCCGGAATAAGCAGATGCACGCCCCCAGATTGCCAACAACGTTGAATTGACCATAAAATCGCCATCATTTACTGTTCGGCCTTCTTTCAACGCCTTAAAAAGTTCATCATGCTGCGTCTGGTACATATTGTTCAAACGTTGCTCGTTTTTCCAAGGCTGCTCTCCGAAGAGCTCATAACTGCTGTTGATCGCTACATTCGCATACCCTTTAGTCCCCATCACCTCTACGGTATTTCTTGATGTCGTACCATTTTGCTGGCGACCGAAGTGGAATCCACGGAAACCATTTCCGTACTCGTATTCCACGGTAAAGTGATCATAAACATTGCCGTATTTATTCCAAGGGCGACTTTGTCGTCCACCGGTTGCTGTAACCTTCACCGGTAATTCATTATTTAACACCCATGACATATAATCGATACTATGGATCGTCTGTTCTACGATCATATCACCCGAATAACGCTGATAGTAAAACCAGTTTCGAAGTTGATATTCTAAATCGCTCCACCCTGGTTGGCGCTCTCTGTAACTTAACTCCCCTCCGTGACGAAATGTAGAAACTGCTTTGATATCGCCTAAAGCTCCTCCATGGATCCGACTTATTAATTCCCGATTTGGAAACGAATACCGAAAACAGAACCCGCTTACGATAGACAAATTCTTTTGTTTGGCAAGCTTAACGGCCTCTTCAACTTGATGAAGCCCTGGGATATCAATAGCAACCGGCTTTTCACAAAACACATGCTTTCCTTCCTTAATCGCTAAAGAAAGATGTGTCGGTCTAAAGTTTGGAGGCGTACATAACAAGACGACATCAACATCCGATTTGATAAGTTTTTCATAGGCATCAAAGCCGAGGTAAGAAGTCTTTTCCGTCACCTCAATACGATCGCCATATTTAGCGTTCAATGCCGAAAGCGCATTGCTTAAATTATCTTGAAAAACGTCGGCCAATGCGACAACATGAACATCTGGATCTGCATCTAAGGCTTGAAACACAGCTCCTGTTCCACGGCCTCCACAGCCCACCAAGCCCACACGTATAGTTTTTGCTTTGTTGGCTGTCGGATTTGCAAAGGCTGATTGCCCTACTGCGGCTGTTCCCAACACGATGCCGCTATTTCGTATAAAATCCCTACGATTTATCATAGTTATAGTTTAAGGTTCTTTAAAAAGAAGATGCAACTTTATGCAAGAATAACAAAAAAACAATTGTCAATCCGAAATTAATGCATAATTTCACCAGCAATTTAACAATAACCCGAAAATTATGCAAAATGGAATCGAAGATGTTACACCGCTAATCACGGACAATGCCGCTGTTTTTGGAATTTTGATGGCTGTCTTAGGGTTGGTTTTCTACATCTCTAATCTCAAAAACAAATATATTCAAGGCTTTCTATCCGTTGTACCTCCCCTCCTTTTATGCTATTTCTTACCCGGGATATTAAACACATTAAATGTTTTTGATGGCGAAAACTCCCCATTCACTAGTGTTGGCAGTCGTTATTTCCTTCCGGCATGTCTTATTTTATTTACTATAAATCTGGATTTAAAGGAAATGTGGAATCTGCGCAAACGTGCAGGGTTAATGTTTATAACAGGAACAGTCGGCATCATGCTGGGTGGACCTTTAGCGGTATGGGTTGTCTCTCTTTTTGCACCTCAAGTGGTAGGTGGTGCTGGACCAGACGAAGTATGGCGTGGTCTTGGTGCTCTTGCTGGCTCTTGGGTTGGTGGTAGTGCCAATCAAGTGGCTCTTAAAGAAATCTTACAACCTTCACCGAAACTATTTTCTGCCATTATCGCTGTCGATGCATTCGTCGCTTATCTGTGGATGGCGCTATTGTTATTTGGTGCGAGTAAATCAAAGAAAGTAGATGCGTTCTTTAAAGCAGATGCTTCAGATGTGGATGCCCTAATGAAAAGAATGGATAGTAAAGCAAAGGAAAACACACGAATTCCAGAGACAAAAGATATTATTATGATGTTAGCCTTGGCCTTTGCAGGTACGGGGCTGGCCTCTCTTTTGGCAACTCCGGTTTCAAGCTATTTAGCGACGCACTACCCTGTCTTGGAAAAATTCTCGTTGACAAACTCATTCTTCTGGATCATACTTTTTGCTACGATTTTCGGAATCGGACTTTCTTTTACGCGTGCAAAAAAATTGGAACATGCAGGCGCTTCAAAACTGGGAACTGTCTTCCTTTATATGTTGATCGTTACCATTGGTATGCAAATGGACATACGTGCTATTTTTGATAATCCGGGATTGTTCCTGGTGGGTATAATCTGGATTAGCTTCCATGCGTTATGTTTATTCATTGTCGGAAAGATTATCAAGGCTCCATTTTTCTATTTCGCGGTTGGTAGTATGGCGAACGTAGGTGGCGTTGCTTCGGCGACCGTCACAGCGGCAGCCTTTCACCCTTCCTTGGTTTCGGTCGGTGTTGTGTTAGCGGTGTTCGGCTACGCCATTGGCACGTACGCAGGTTGGTTAACGGCTTTACTAATGCAAATGGTATCGCCCATCTAGCCTCACCCCATAGCAAAGAGATGTTATACTTTTTTCTTATCTTGTTAAAAAGCTAAGAAAATGGACAAGAATAATATTTTTTATGAAGGTCAGGTATTGTGGGCACAGTTAGATCCCAACCGTCATTTACGTCACTCGGCCTATGCTGATTTTGGTGCGCAAGCCCGGATCAATATGCTAAGTGCATCTGGTTTATCTGCCAACGAACTCGCTAAACAAAACATTGGCCCTATTCTTTTCCGGGAGGAACTATTCTATCACCGGGAAATCGGCTTGAACGATAAGATCTACGTAACCGTGGAGCTGACCAAGTATCATGTCAAGAAACATCGTTTTTCTTTCCGCCACGTCATATACAGAGCCGATGGCGTGAAAGCAGCCACCATTCTTATCGATGGCGCGTGGTTAGACTTAGTAGAACGTAAACTGACGACCATACCTGAGGAATGGAACGCCAAAATTCAACAAGTTCCCAAAGCGGAAGATTACATTGAAGTATCAGAATAGAATAAGGAATGAAGGCAATTCCTTTGCCGTAAATACAAAAGAGGCTGTCTATCGCAGGTAGCCTCGTGCCACCGAACGAGGACAGAATCGTATAGCTAGTTCGAGCCTGCCTACCGCAGGCAGGTTTGCAGATCAGACTTTTGGTTTGGACACGAGCTACAAGCTCGCGCCAGCGACTTGGCAGTCTTTCTCCTTAATTAGATAAACCACCTTCTCCCCTACACAACTCCTTAACCCATTAACCACTTTACGCTCAACTTCTTTACTTCTTCACCTCTCTACTCTTTAACAACCTGATACAAGTCCTTACGCCGGTCTTTCAAAATTTTCACCGTACCATATTCATGTAAATCGCGAAGTGCATATAAGTCTACATCTGCAATCAATACCATCTCGGTATTGGGGGTCGCTTCCGCTTTAATCCCATTATTCGGAAAGGCAAAATCTGACGGTGTGAAAACGGCTGATTGGGAATACTGGATATCCATATTATTTACCCGCGGCAAGTTCCCCACACAACCGGCAATCGCTACATAGCATTCGTTTTCAATAGCACGTGCTTGGGAACAGATTCGCACCCGCATATAGCCATTTTGCGTATCTGTCATAAAGGGAACAAACAGAATTTGCATTCCCTGGTCTGCCATAATACGACCGACTTCCGGAAACTCCACATCATAGCAAATCAGAAGCCCTACCCGACCACAATCCGTATCAAATACTTCGATATCATTTCCTCCGACCATACCGTAATACTTAAACTCGTTCGGTGTAATATGCAACTTTTTATGCATATCCAATTTACCACTCCGATGGCAGAGATACGATGTATTGTACAGCTTCTTGTACTCCATAGTCGGCATTGACCCAGCAATGATATTCACATTATAAGACACCGCAAGCTGCTGCATCTTGGCGACAATCTCACTTGTTAACTCCGCCAACCGCTCCATCGCATGGCGCTCTGGTAAATCATTATAGGGACTCATGAGTGGCGTATTGAAAAACTCCGGAAAGAGGATAAAATCAGCACCATAGTCACTCACCGCATCAACAAAAAACTCAACCTGATCATAGAACTCTTCCACGTTCTTAAAGAGACGCATCTGCCACTGCACCAACCCCAAACGAATCGTTTGCTTGGAAGCTGAGCTGGCACGTGCGTCGGGCTCGTAGTAAATATTATCCCACATCAGCAAGGTTGCAAACTCATTGGACTCCTTATCTTCTGGTAGATAATTTTTCAGGATCTTATGTACATGAAAGTCGTTAGAAAGCTGAAAAGTTAGTGTAGGATCGTAAATTTCCTTACGCTTTACCTTTTCAATATAAGTTCGCGGCGTCATCTTATCGGCATAGTTGTGGTAGTTCGGAATACGTCCACCGGCGATAATACTCTTCAGATTCATCTCTTCGCACAACTCTTTGCGCGCATCATACAATCGTCGCCCTAAGCGTAGCGAACGATGATCCGGATGCACAAATACCTCGATACCGTAGAGTATATCTCCGTCATCATCGTGCACCGTAAATTTACCATCATCGATAATCTGGTGGTATTTTTTATAAATATTTGTCTTTTTGGAATCGATAATAAGAGATAATGCACAAGCTACAACCTTACCGTTCACTTCTACACAAAGCTGTCCCTCCGGAAACAACTCAATTATATCTTCTATATTTTCGCGTGTCCACACCTCTCCGGCTTCATTCCCATACGCTTTCTCCATGGACCGTTTCAGGTCTTTATAGTCTTCTGCTGTTAAGGTTCTTACTTGTATATCCATAATCGCTTTTATTGTAAAACAAACGAAAGGCGTATTGGTTTCCCAAAAGTGCACTTGATTTTCAATAAAAGAATAGGACATTATTTAAACAAAAAGAGGAATGCGATGTGCATTCCTCTTTTTGTTTATGCATCACCTTTTGGTGATCCAAAATTTACTGGAAAGGCTGGGTCATTGGATTTAATTGGTCCGTTTCCGGCTTCAAATCTATTTACATTATCCTGCAAGGCTCCCAACAGGCGCTTTGCATGTTCTGGGGTCAAAATAATGCGTGACTTCACTTTTGCCTTTGGAATTCCTGGCATGATACGGATAAAATCCAATACAAATTCAGAGGTCGAGTGCGTAATGATCGCTAAATTGCTATACGTTCCCTCTGCCATCTCTTCACTCAGTTCAATGCTTAATTCGTTATTCTCTGTATTCTCGTCTTCCTTGTTGTTTAAATCCATGAAATTTACGTCCATCTTCTCTATTCTTTAATAATTAATAATTGTGTGTCTATTTTGTAAATGATCTAAAATCTTGTCCGTCCTCAATTTTCAAGACAGCTTCGTAGATCAGTCGGATAACATTATCTACGTCTTCTTTATGGATCATTTCTACTGTTGTATGCATATAACGAAGTGGTAGAGATATCAAGGCCGATGGAACACCGCCATTGGAATAAGCAAACGCATCCGTATCCGTTCCGGTATACCGCGAAGAAGCCTGACGCTGGAATGGAATTTCCTTGCTCGTTGCCACCTCCATCAACAACTTGTTCAAATTAATCTGAACAGCCGGAGCATACGATAAAACAGGACCTTTACCACAAGCTAAATCTCCTTGCGTAATCTTGTTGATCATAGGCGTTTGCGTATCGTGTGTTACATCGGTCACGATGGCTACATTTGGCTTAATATGATGCGCGATCATCTCTGCACCACGGAGTCCAATCTCTTCTTGCACCGAATTGACGATATATAATCCAAAAGGTAATTTTTTCTTGTTTTCGTGCAATAAACGCGCAACTTCGGCAATCATAAAACCGCCGGCTCTGTTATCCAATGCACGCCCCACGTAGTAACGATCGTTAAGGACCATGAATTCATCTTCATAGGTCACCACACATCCCACATGAATCCCTAAAGCCTCCACTTCTTCTTGGGAAGTAGCGCCACAATCCAGGAATATATTTTTTAATGTTGGTGCCTCCTCCTTTTCTCCCGAGCGCGTATGAATAGCTGGCCATCCGAAAACAGCTTTGACCATGCCCTTATCGGTATGGATATTCACGCGCTTCGAAGGTGCAATCTGATGATCGGAACCACCATTACGAATTACATAGATCAAACCATCCTTGGTTATATAATTTACAAACCACGAAATCTCATCCGCATGTGCCTCAATAACCACTTTGTACTTGGCGTCCGGATTGATAACCCCCATTGCCGTACCATAGTTATCGATATATGTATCATCAACGTAAGGCTTCAAATAATCCAGCCATAAACGTTGCCCCTGCCATTCAAACCCTGTCGGAGAAGGGTTATTAATATATTTTTCAAAAAACTTAAGCGACTTCTCGGTAACTACCGTTAAATGCTTCTTCGCTTCCTTCTCTTTTTTACTTGCCATGTATATAATTTATTATGCAAACATCGTTGATTTGTCTTCTTTTCAAACTTAGATAAAATTGCTTTTATATACAATTTTATCTAAGTTTACCACATAATAGCACCATATGCAATCAACTTTAAATGTTATTCACTGGAACATCGACCCAGTGTTGTTTCAACTAGGTTCCTTTGGACTACGGTATTATGCACTATGCTTTTTGGCGGCATTTATCGTGTCTTACGTCCTGATGCTTCGCGTCTTTAAACGGGAAGGAAAAAGCCAGGAACTCCTTGATCAATTGAGTATTTATATCTTTTTAGGCACCTTAATTGGAGCGCGTTTAGGGCACTGCCTATTCTACGAATTCGATTACTACATACAACACCCGCTGGAGATGATTTTGCCTTTCCGCAAAGGGCCCGACGGCTGGGAGTTGACCGGATTCCAAGGCTTAGCAAGTCACGGCGGTGCTATCGGTATTTTAGTGGCATTATGGTTGTTTGCAAAAAAGACCAAGACAGATTTTATCTGGATTGCCGACCGCTTGGTACTTGTCGTACCGATTGCTGGTGCTTTCGTACGTCTAGGAAACTTTTTCAACTCTGAAATCATCGGATTACAAACCGATGTACCTTGGGCTGTAGTCTTCGAGAAAGTAGATATGTTACCGCGCCACCCGGCACAATTGTATGAAGCACTTGCTTACCTTATTATCTTCCTCATCCTTTGGACAATGTACCAACGTAATGCGAAACCAAAAGCAGGATATTTCTTTGGTATTTTCTTGGTATTGCTGTTTGGCGCACGTTTCGGACTGGAATTTTTTAAAGAAAATCAAGAAGCTTTTGAAGCGGGTATGCGTTTCAATATGGGACAACTACTCAGCATACCGTTTATGTTGGTGGGACTCTTCCTGATGTTCAGAAAACCCAAAACAGCACAAAAGTAAGAAACAGAGAGCCCATCATATAGATGGGTTCTTTGTTTTTATACTATTCTATCGTATAAAACATCCTTTTTAGTTTACCCTTAAATTACATGCAGAAAACAACAACAAATCGAGGCATCATCTTACTTATTCTAGGCTTCTTATCCGCCATAGGTCCTTTTTCTATCGATATGTACCTCCCGGCCTTTCAAACCATTGCTACGGATTTTAATACCTCTGTCGATAAAGTGCAACTATCCCTCACCAGCTTCTTTATAGGTATTGCATTTGGACAGTTAATCTATGGTCCATTGTTGGATAAATATGGGCGTAAAAAACCCCTAATGGCCGGACTGGTTATCTACATCAGTACTACTTTACTGTGTCTCTTCACGCGCGATATTGAACACCTGATTGTGCTTCGCTTTCTTCAAGCTTTGGGAAGCTGTGCCGGCATGGTTGCATCACGTGCAATGATCCAGGATTACTATGAACCACGCGAAGCAGCACGGGTATTCAGTTTGCTGATGCTTGTTATTGCCATATCACCTATCTTAGCTCCTAGTGCAGGTGCCTTATTGCTCCAATATTTTGATTGGCATTATATCTTCGCCTCCCTCGCCACGATAGGCTTTTTGATTCTATTGGCAACTATTTTCCTGTTGCCCGAATCGTATGCCGGTGATCCGAGTTTTTCACTTCGCCCTAAAGCAATCTTAGGAAAATTCACCGAAGTATTGACGAACCAAACGTTCCTGCTGTATGCACTAGTGGGTTCCATTGCCTCCTCCGGGATGTATGCCTATCTTGCAGGTTCCTCCTTTGTTATGCAGCAATATTTCGGCTTGACCCAAAGCCAATACGGTCTCGCTTTCGCCTTTGTGGCTTCCGCGATGGTCATTGCAACGCAAATAAATAGGGCAATTTTAAAAAGGTGGAATAGCAGCCAGATCAGTCGGTCTGCAAATATTTGGCAGTCCTGTATTGGAATTCTTATGGTTCTGTCCTTAGTTTCGGGCAATCTTAACTTTCCAACGCTACTGGGCTTAATCTTTCTTTTCCTGTTGGGGCATGGGTTTATTTTCCCCAATACATCGGCTCTCGCCTTATCACCCTTTAAGGCCTTAGCAGGAAGTGCTTCCGCTCTCCTGGGTTGTATACAAATGGGAATTGGTGCACTGACCTCCGGACTGGTGAGTTACTTTCACAACGATACACCTTACCCGATGGTTACCGTGATGTGCTTAACGGCTTGCATCTCACTGGCCATACATTTAGCCAGCAAAAATATTATTGCACAGATTAAACAGTAGATAAATAAATCGCAAAGAAAAAGAGGTTAAACCGCGAAGCTGTGAAAAAAATCACAAATAACATAACGGTTTAACCTCTTTATAACTTTGTGCTACTATAAAAAACTCTGGATCCCCAGGGTATAGCTCTTTAATCCAAAACCACAAATTACCCCGACACAGCTTTTCGCTAAATAAGAGTGGTGTCTAAATGATTCCCGCTGATGCACATTGGAAATATGGACCTCCACTACCGGGGTATTGATAGCTGAAATAGCATCGGCAATAGCAATGGAAGTATGCGTGTAGGCCCCTGCATTCAACACAATACCGTCATACGAAAAACCAACTTCGTGCAGTTTGTCGATCAGTTCACCTTCATGGTTACTCTGGAAATAGAAAAGTTCTACCGCAGCGAAGTCCTGCTTTAGATCGGCGAAGAAACCTTCGAAATCTTTATCTCCATATATGCTTTTTTCACGTACGCCCAACAGGTTTAAGTTGGGGCCGTTCATAATCAATATTCGTTTCATACTTTAATTAATGCTATCGTAAACTTAATTAAAATTGCTTTTAAATGCAAAATCCTATACGGGACAAGACTTCTCGCTACATATCGCCGTAGAAATTGCGGAATGACGAGCGTAAACCAAAGGTAATAACACCAGACTTTTCAGTTGGTGCATCTTCTACCCGATTGAAGCGTTGCGTATACCCTACTTCAAAACGGAGGTTGTATTTCGGGTTTAACACATAAGCTGCTTTCGCATCCGCGTAGAAAAGATTGTGTTTAATGCCCTGACCAATGGAATTCCCATATGTATGAGGAATAGTGAGGTAAGATTGAAAAATATCGCCCCCCATATTAGTTCCATCTGCCGGATCCGTCCCATAGACACTATACAAGCCTTGCAATGAAAAGTCAAACCGCTTCCACGAATAATTTGCAATCCCCACCAATTCTTTGAAATTAGCTCCTCTTGGATGTGCCAAAGGCTCCCCATGGTTGCTATAATTGGAAATGGACGTAAAATGCTGGTACGTATAAGGACGAACCACATTATACTCTGCCAAGAAATTCAAGCGTTTCACTTTAAATAAATCGAAGCCTTTCACACCAAGTTGTGTACCCCATTTGTTATGCGCATATCCTTTTCCTCCAAAAAACTCCTTCGCAGTAAATTCGCCCAATAAAAACTGACCGTAGGCTGTCATATTATCCAGCACTTTATACTTTGCATTCAAACCGAGAAACATCTTATCGGGTGAAGTAGAATTATTGGACTCAACCGGACGTAGGAAAATAACCGGATTTAAGTAGTTGAAATCAAACCCACGATGTCCGGCCTCATTCTTATTTGCCCAAACGACAGCTTGAAAAAAACCAATCGACAATCTATTTGTCGCATTATAATCTAAATACTGGAAAGCCCCCCACTTAATACCATCTCCAAAACGTCCACCCGAATTCAAAGAATCTATACGTGGATTTTTAGGATCTGTCATATAGGCCCAAATCGATGTGTACTGCACATTTCCAATCTTACCACTCAATTTCAAATGTGTGTAGTTCGACGAAAAATCAGATAAGAGTAAAGACCGATAACCATCTCCAATGTGATTTTTGTCATACGCCAATGTAGCTTGCAGATAGTCACTAAAATCATAGGTCAAACTGGCTGTAGCATACATCCAGTCTTTCGTTTTCTTACCTGCATGCTCGACAGAGCCTTGTCCGGGCATAACCTCATTGCGAGTCACATATTCATCTAGGTAACGCGGAAATACACCTTGGTTTTCGAATGCATTGGCATAGAACGTGAATTTATCACCGATTGTTAATCCTGCTTGAAATCCTCTTGTGTTAAGCCATGTTGTTCGCTTATCTGTATCGAACATTTCTTTTCCCATGACAAAGTCAGGTAAGAAGTCAAGGAAGAAAGTATGGTCGTCTTTCTTAACATCCACCAAATGCTCATTAAAAATCTTACGAAGGAACCAATTTTGAGAATCCATCTGGTTCGCATTTTGAAGCGAATCAAATCGATTCAAGAGCTCTCCTTTTAACACATATGGCTTAACGGCTGTATGGTATCTGGTGCTCGGAGAATATAAAAGATCGTTATATTTCTGATCGTGCTGAAACGAATAGATCTGGCTTTTAATCTGCGCCTTTGAGACCTGAACAGCACTACAAAGAAGAATCGCTATTGATAAGCACTTTGTGAACTTCATAAAGAAAAGAATATTACTATAAAAACAAACTTATGGCCTAGAAAATCCAAGCTACAAACTTAGGTAAAATCCTTGTATAAGCAATAAAATGCCATAATATATAAAGGAAATGCTAAAGAAGAACGATAAGTTCAAAAAAATATTGCTAAAACGTTTATTCACCTTTCATTTTTCTGTTTTTTCATTATCTTTAGCTACAAACAAAACAATAAACAAACCATGAAACGTAGAACTTTCTTACAAAATACATTTGCTTTGGGCGCTGGCGTGGTGGCTAGTAAATTTTCCTTTGCGAATGATTTAGGTACATTTCCGACGGTACGCATCCCAGTGGAAAAACGCCATTTCAACTCCAAAGTAATTGAAGGGGCCATTGCTGAATTTCAAAAAAATGTACCCAATAAAGAATTGGGATGGCTGTTCAATAATTGTTTTCCGAATACTTTGGATACCACTATCTATGATGAATCTACGGCAACAAAAAAACTAACCTATGTCATCACCGGTGATATTGACGCCATGTGGTTACGCGATAGTAGTGCGCAAGTATGGCCTTACCTTCCCTTTATGAAGAAAGACCGCAAACTACAAGATTTGATATTGGGGCTTATCAACAAACAGGCAAAATGTATCAATATCGATCCATATGCAAACGCGTTTTATAATGACCCAACAAAAAAAGGGGAATGGTTTTCTGACCACACCACCATGAAACCGGGACTTCACGAACGGAAATGGGAGATCGACTCCTTATGCTACCCTATTCGATTGGCGTATCATTACTGGAAAGAAACAAATGATAACACACCGTTTGATGATGAATGGGTACAAGCGCAAGAGAATACCTATAAAACTTTTGTAGAGCAGCAGCGCAAAGATGGTACAAGTCCTTATGTATTCTCTAGAACGACTTCTCGTGGTACAGATACCTTACAAATCGACGGTTTAGGTTACCCAGTAAACCCTGTGGGTTTAATATGTTCTAGTTTTAGACCGTCTGATGATTGTACCATATTTTTATTTCTTATTCCATCCAACCTTTTTGCCGTTACAAGTTTAAGACAGTCAGCTGAAATATTACGTAAGGTTAAAAACAACACCACATTGGCCGCCAAAATGGAGACATTAGCGCAAGAGGTAGAAACAGCTGTCAATCGTTATGGTATTGTCGATCACCCAGACCACGGGCGCATTTATGCCTTTGAGGTCGATGGTTTTGGCAGCCGGATGATGATGGACGACGCCAATGTTCCTTCGCTTTTATCGTTACCCTACTTAGGTGCAGTAGATGTAAACGACGAGGTTTACCAACGTACACGTAATTTCGTACTATCGGAAAAGAATCCATTTTTCTTCAAAGGTAAAGTAGCCGAAGGAATTGGTGGTCCTCATATTGGCCGTGATATGATCTGGCCTATGGCGATTATTATGCGCGCTATGACCTCGACCAATGACAATGAAATCAGAACTTGTATCGAGACACTTCGTAATACGCATGGCGATACAGGATTTATGCATGAATCATTCCACAAAGACGATCCTAAGAAATTTACGAGACACTGGTTTGCTTGGACGAATACACTTTTCGGAGAGCTTCTCTGGAAAACATACCAAGAAAAACCAGCTTTGCTGAAGTAAGAAATAATAATAAATAGGCAGGACTTGATTCCTGCCTATTTAAAAAACGATATACCGTAGCGGTGTCTTTTTACTTTTTTCTTGATAAAAAAGTAACCAAAAAATCAAGGCTGCATTCCTTATGCTACCTCATGCCGTTCAAAGCTAAATCATCCAAAACTCACTTCGTTCAGACAAGGATGATTTTTAACGCTTTACCCAGCATTCGCCAACGCAGTCGGAACGCTAGGCCGTTTTCAAAAGTTTTTATTATCGCTCCTGCTTACCTGTTAGGACACGAGCCAAAGGCGGTGTCTTTTTACTTTTTCCTTGATAAAAAAGTAACCAAAAAATCAAGGCTGCATTCCTTATACTACCTCATGCCGTTTAAAGCTAAATCATCCAGAATTCACTTCGTTCAAACAAGGATAATTTTTAACGCTTTATCCAGCATTCGCCAACGCAGTCGGAACGCTAGGCCGTTTTCAAAAGTTTTTATTATCGCTCCTGCTTTACTTGTTAGGACACGAGCCAAAGACGGTGTCTTTTTACTTTTTCCTTGATAAAAAAGTAACCAAAAAATCAAGGCTGCATTCCTTATACTACCTCATGCCGTTTAAAGCTAAATCATCCAGAACTCACTTCGTTCAAACAAGGATAATTTTCAACGCTTTACCCAGCATTCGCCTACGCAGTCGGAACGCTAGGCCGTTTTCAAAAGTTTTTATTATCGCTCCTGCCTTACCTGTTTGGACACGAGCCAAAGGCGGTGTCTTTTTACTTTTTTCTTGATAAAAAAGTAATCAAAAAATCAAGGCTGCATTCCTTATGCTACCTCATGCCGTTTAAAGCTAAATCATCCAGAACTCACTTCGTTCAAACAAGGATAATTTTTGACGCTTTATCCAGCATTCGCCTACGCAGTCGGAACGCTAGGCCGTTTTCAAAAGTTTTTATTATCGCTCCTGCTTTACTTGTTAGGACACGAGCCAAAGGCTCGCGCCAGCGAAAGAGGCTAAGGCACCTATCACCGATTACTTTTCGCTTCTACCTTCCTTAACCGCTTTATGTCGCCTGAGGAATATTTGCAATCTGTAGAAACTTGCCTTTGCACAACCCCTCCATGCAAATATTCCTAGCGACAAGCTTTTGCTTCCTTTTTGCTTCAAAAGGAAGATGCCCTGCCGGCATAGAGGCATACATACTTACCGCAGGCAAATTTTTAACGCTTTACCCAGCATTCACCAACGCAGTCGGAACGCTAGGCCGTTTTCAAAAGTTTTTATTATCGCTTCTGCTTTACTTGTTAAGACACGAGCCAAAGGCTCGCGCCAGCGAAAGAGGCAAAGGCACCTATCACCGATTACTTTTCGCTTCTACCTTCCTTAACCGCTTTATGTCGCCTGAGGAATATTTGCAATCTGTAGAAACTTGCCTTTGCACAACCCCTCCATGCAAATATTCCTAGCGACAAGCTTTTGCTTCCTTTTGGCTTCAAAAGGAAGATGCCCCTCCGGCTTGAGGAGTAGTAACATGCCCTGCCGGCATAGCGGCATAATTAAATACGAAACAATTTTCCGATATTTGATTCATCAGAAAAAATGGAGCTTGGTATGGATAGTAAAACTGGACCTATTGGTGTTTTTGATTCAGGATTTGGAGGACTTACGATTTTTCGAGAGATAAAGGATCGACTTCCGGAATATGACTATATCTACTTAGGTGACAATGCCCGTGTCCCTTATGGCACGCGATCATTCGACACTGTTTACCAATTCACAAAAGAATGTGTCTTTAAACTGTTTGACAAAGGTTGTAATTTGGTAATCCTGGCCTGTAATACCGCATCTGCAAAAGCACTTCGGAGCATCCAACAACATGACCTCCCTCCTGGAAAGCGGGTATTGGGCGTTATTCGTCCTACAACAGAATCTATCCAACAATTTACACGGAGCAATGTTGTTGGTATCTTAGCCACGCAAGGAACGGTACTATCCGAATCATACAAAATCGAGATCAATAAATTTCACCCCGAGATTACAGTCGTACAACATGCCTGTCCGATGTGGGTTCCTCTCGTGGAGAACAATGAGATCCACACCCCAGCCGCGGCTTATCTAATTGAGAAAGATATTAAAGCACTGCTTGACAAACACGATAAGATCGACACTATTGTACTTGCTTGCACTCACTATCCATTACTGTTACCGGTTATCGAACAGTTTGTACCTTCCAATATCAAAATATTGGCGCAAGGAAAACTTATAGCAGAAAGTTTAGATCATTACCTGGAACGTCACCCCGAAATAGAGTCGTTATGTTCGAAACAAGGAAAAATGGAATTCTACACGACAGATGATGCGCAAGATTTTGAAGAAAAAGCAACCATCTTCTTTAAAGAGAAAATAAAAGCCAAACATATTGCTGTATAAAAAAAGGCTTCCTATATAGGAAGCCTTTTTTCGTTCAATAGGCTTATAGTTTAGCGGCTTTATCTGCCGCTTTTTTTGTGGATCGAATATTAAGCCATTCCACCAATACCGAAAATGCCATCGCAAAATAAATGTATCCTTTCGGAATGTGCTGATCGAAAGCCTCAGCCGTCAACGATACCCCGATCAATAACAAGAACGCCAATGCTAACATCTTAACCGATGGATGGTTGTTCACAAAGTTACTGATAGATTCAGCCGACACCAACATAATTCCTACCGCAACAATGACTGACGCGATCATAACGCCAATCTGATCAACCATACCTACCGCGGTAATGACAGAATCCAGTGAGAATACAATATCAAGAATCAAGATTTGAATAATCACACTCGAGAAAGTAACCACTTTACCGTTTTTAATTGCAGCTTCTGCATGTCCCTCTACTTTATGATGTATTTCAGTTGTTGATTTATAAATCAAGAAAAGTCCCCCAATAAACAAAATGAGATCACGTCCAGAAAGCTCCAGATAACGCGCTACAGCAACGTTTTCAATATCGAACATCTCCCCAAAATTGAACAAAGGAGCGGTCAACCCCATGACCCATTTAATAGAGAACAACAAAGCAACCCGCATAACCAACGCTAACAACAAACCAATTTGTCGCGCTTTCTTTTGTTGCTCCAACGGGAGCTTATTACTTTGAATCGATATAAACACAATATTGTCTATACCTAAAACGATTTCTAAAACTGTCAGAGTTAAAAAAGAAATCCAAATTTGCGGATCAGTAATCCATTCCATATAATATATTAATTAAGTTTTTAATAACGGACTAGAGAAATAATATCTTCACTGAAGCGTGTTAAGCGTCCTTGACTATTCAAGAAATCGAGACTGATAACAAAGGAATATCCGGCGATAGTCCCCCCTAGTTTTTGAATAAGCTTGGAAGCAGCGACGACCGTACCTCCGGTTGCCAAAAGATCATCATGTAGAAGAACTTTAGTTCCTGCTGGGAAAGCGTCCTCATGCACTTCTATGGTCGCTTGACCATATTCCAATTTATAAGATTCTGAAATGGTTTTAAAAGGTAACTTACCTTGTTTACGAATAGGAATAAAAGGAACATTCAATCGATTGGCTAACATCATTCCAAATAGAAAACCTCGACTTTCAATACCAGCAATCACATCTATCTCCATATGCCCCAACCGGTCAACAAATGCATCTACAATTTGGGAACATAAAGCTTGATCCTTTAGTACGGGCGTAATATCTTTAAAAATAATGCCTGGTTGTGGAAAATCAGGAATATCCCGGATAATTTCCTTTAGATGCGCTTCTAGCATAGATTGATTTTAGTTGAAATTTAAATATGGCTCAATTTTACTCAAAAAATCAATATTTAAAGCATAAATATTTTCTAAATCGTCTATCCCCCTAAAATCACCGTGCTGCTCTCGGTATCGTGCAATTAAACGAGCGTTATCCCAGGTAATATAGGGATGTTTCGCCAGTTCCTCCACAGAAGCGCTATTGATTCTTAACTGTTCTAATTCTGTTGCTTCATCAAGCGTCAGAAAGGGCGATATGGAAACAAAAAGCTCTTCCGATATACCATATACTTCACGTAACTGAATAACATCATGAAAACCGCCCAAAGCTTCTCTAAATTTAACAATCCTCCCAGCAAATACACTGCCAATCCCGCGTAATTTGCGAAGCATCGCCGTGTCGGCCTTATTCAAATCAATGGATACCACCGGTGCTTTTATCTTTTCTATTGGATCTTTTTTAGATTGACCTAGGCGATTGCCCACGGCTCTCGATTTAGAAAATTGAAGATAGGGTTCAATTCGGTTGAAAGCCGCACTGGAGATGGAATATATTTTAGCTACATCGTTTTTTGTATAAAAACGACCACCCTTATGTTCATAATTTTTTATAACCGCTATTTGCTTATCAGAAAACCCTAATCTACGCCAGTCAGCCACAGGGAGATCGTTCGGGTCAAAGTAAAAAAGCTCGCCTTTGAGAGGCTGTTCCGGCCGAATGTTGTCACCCCTATCCCAAGTAGTAGCACCTGCCTGATCTTCAGCGCGCACACTTTCCTCCTTCACTTCAATTAAGTGAACATAGCTTGCGATTTCTTCGGGAGGTTCGGATTTAAACATCCGATAAAGGAATGGAAAAAACACGATCGCAACCAAGAGAATCAACAAAAAGAGGTAACCTTTGCGTTCGTTTTCAGTTAAATCAAGAAAAGGAAAACGTTTTCGCATGGCAACCTCTTTTTATCCTATTATTTCAGCTCACTGGCCGACACCTTCTTCACCTTGGTACCGTCCTGCAAAATTTTTGATATGGCATTAAATGGTCTTGAAACAACAGATTCACCTTTCTTAAGGCCAGATTTAACAATGATATTTTTATCATCCTGTATCCCTGTTTTCACTTCTGTCATTTTAACCACATCTCCATTCAACACAAATACATACTCTTTAATATCATCATTACTCACCGAATCAGTCTTGTCTTTTGTACGAATTGTTACAGCTTGGATTGGTACCGTTAATCCTTTTTCACTTTTCGTATGAATCTGTACCGTCGCTGATAAGCCTGGTTTAAAAGGAGATGAATTAACATTCTGCTCGTCCAACAAATCTTCGTATGAAGAAACTTCAATACGCACTTTTACATTAAAGTTAGTTACTTGCTCTGCCGTGGTTGCTGTCGTTGCTGCCGATTTAGAAGAGCTGGAGATCTCTGTCACCACACCTTTAAATTTGCGGCCCTGAAAAGCATCTACTTCGATGGTCGCTTCATTTCCCACCTTAACGCGGTTAATATCATTCTCATTTACTTCCACATTAACCTCCATCGTGGACATGTTCGCGATACGCATAATTTCAGTACCAGCCATCTGTGCTGTTCCTACGACACGCTCTCCCAATTCAATAGAAAGCAAAGAGATAATTCCATCCGATGGTGCGTAGATCGTAGTACGCGACAAACTATTACCCGCCTCTTGAAGCTGTGCTTCAGACTGACTGATTGCATAGCGCGATGCAACTACTTGTTGTCTCTGCGACTCCAGGCTTGCACGCGCACTTTCATAATCCGCACGTGCTTTATCCATTTCTGAGGCAGATATAACACGCTTCCCATAAAGTTCTTGACTTCTTTTGTATGTCGCTTCAATATTGACAAGATTTGCTTCCTGTTGCTTTAAAACCTGCTGTGCTGCGGCATTATTCGCTTTCTGCTGACTAACTTGCGCTGCGGCGCGGTCGTAGCTAGACTGCAAAAGATCGGGCTTCACCCGACAAAGTACTTGTCCTTTTTTAACAACATCACCTTCTTTTACATTCAATTCTATAATCTCTCCAGAAACCTCGGAGCTCAATTTTACTTCAAATTCCGGTTTCACTTTTCCACTCGCCGAAACAAGTTCAAAAACCGTTTGTTCCTTGACCTCATCTACTGCAACCTTCTGCTCTGCACCATCACCAAACCAGCCCAATTTGCTGCCTGCTATAACAAGCGCTAAAAGCACTACTGCGCCTATAACTAATATTTTGGGAAGATTTTTCTTTTTCTTTGCCATTTAATATCTAATTAGAATGTAATTTGATTTCCTGTATAATAATCGATCACCTTGCCTCTGAACACCATTTCGTACTTCCGACGGATTACGTCGAATTCCGCTTTGTTCATATTCGTCTGTGCCGTAAATAATTCGATGGAGTTGGCCATCCCCACATTATAGCGTTCCCGTAAAGCCTCAAAAGCAACCTGCGATGCCTGATGCGCCACCTGCGAAGTTAAATACTGTTTATTCGCGGAACGTAAATCTAAAATAGCCTGCGCAATAGTCTTCTGTAGATTTCTCTTTTCAAGAGACTCGCTATTTTCAGCTTGTAGGTAATTGATTTTTGCCTTGCTAATCGCAATCTTTGTTCGGTTGTTATTGAAAATAGGCATCTCTAAACTAATGCCGCCGCGGAAAGATTTATTGTCGTTAAACTGATCCCAGAAAGGTGCCTTAAGGTTTGTCACAAGATCCTTAGCTTGCGATGAATAGTTGGTTCCATAACCACCGGACAAGCTTATCGTCGGGTAATACCCCCCCTTTGCGATATCAATATTTTTGAGGGCAAGCTCCTTGCTTTGTCCTGCTTTTTTAATCCCTGGTTGCGTGTTCAATGCATCCGCAAACACTTGCTCAAAAGTAATACCCGCATAATCCCCCATCAAGGCATCGATATCCGGCTTCACGATTGAAAATTTCGTATCCGGTGACACTTCCATCAGTTGTTTTAATGCTAATAGCGACAGCTCATACGCATTTTCCGATGTCATGATATTTAAATCATCCATCGCCACTTGATTTTTTGCTTGCGCTAAATCAGCAATCGTCTTATTACCGACATTAAACTGAATACTATCCTGACGGAGCTGCTCACGGGATAATTTGATCTGCCCTAACGCTGCTTCGTGCAACTCTTTGTTGGTGATTGCCTCCAGGTAGTTCGTTACCACAGACAAAATAAGATCATTCTTTACTTTATCTACCTCGGTTGCATCTATAGCAAGCTGTACTTTATTAGCACGAATTTGATTCACTTTCTGAAAGCCCTGGAACAATACAACACTGGATGATAAGCGCGCACTAGCACTACTGGTCCAATCGTTACCCCGAATAAGCTGCCCCGAAGTTTGGTCAAATGTTAGACCGTAGTTATAACTGTTATCCACACCAAACGATAAATTCGGGTACAGATTCGATTTCGCCTGGCGGAGATCCTGTTCGCTAAGTTGATAGCCAAACTGCGCCTGCTTGATCTGTAAGTTACGCGCCAAGGTCTGCTGAATCGCTTCTTGCAAGGTGATTTGCTCTTGTGCAAAACCCGAAGAAAACGACCCTAACAAACACATTACCAAAGATATAGTGAATATTGAAATATTTAGAATACGCCTATAAAGAGATCTTTTTATTACCATTTCTTAATTTAAGGATAAATGATTCCTAAATTTGGCATAAAAAATTGATATTGTCAACATGTATTTAATTAATGCTCCTTTTTTTTTAAGATGGTACTACGCCAAAGTAACGTTTAACCGACCCCGGAGCGAGAAGAAAATATATCTAACATTCGATGACGGTCCAATCCCGGAAATTACCCCCTTTATCTTGGATACACTAAAGGAACACGCCGTCCCCGGCACCTTCTTCTGTGTAGGCAACAATATCGATAAACACCCTGCGCTTTTTGCCCGACTGCTATCCGAAGGGCATACGATAGGAAACCATACCTACAACCACCTTAAAGGCTGGGAAACGGACGATGAGGTTTACTTAGACAATATAGCACGGTGTCAAGAACGTACCCAAACCAATCTATTTCGCCCGCCCTATGCACGTGCAAAAAAGAGTCAGCTTCGTCCCCTCTATGACAACTATGAAATCGTGTATTGGGACGTACTGTCAGGAGATTTCGATGAGTCTATCAGTCCGGAGAAATGTTATGAAAACGTCATTCGTTATACCAAGAATGGCTCTATCATTGTCTTTCACGACAATGTTAAAGCCATTCCACGCCTTACGTATGCTTTGCCCCGCGTCATCTCCTATTTCAAAGAAAAAGGATATGCTTTCGGCACGCTCTAAGGTAATTCAACTTTTAACGTATATTCTTTTCCCGAGGCCACTGAAAAGTAACCCAAGGCCTTATTGGAAATATTTGACGTCGGATTTCCCGGCGCAGCAGTTCCAGGGTTCGTCATCTGGAATTCATTCCAATACTTATAAACCGCCTTATCTACACAATAGCGTCGTACCACAATATCATCGCCAACAGTCAGATCGTTTTCACTATCTGCGATCTGATGGGTTACATAAAGACCATCATCAAATTTATCGCTTAAAGCAGAGGCAAATTCCATTCCTTTACCGTTGATAGAGACATCATATTTGTAATAGTTAGCAACATCTTTGGGATCGTTAAATTTGAACGTTGCAAAATAGTAAGGATCGCCAAATATACTCTCCTCCACTACGCCCACCGAATCCACATCGACATACGAAGGCATCGTACATTGCGACTCATACACAGATGCTCCAATCCGTACCGTTAGGTTATACGTACGATTAGCGACAGGTAGAAAGTTCCGATGCACATAGTTCCCATTATCGGTATACGTAAAATCATACACCCGCCCATTGCCATCGCGCACGCTCACGATTGCATCACTTACAGGTTTGGAGTTTTGCTCCGCCGTAAATGGCACTGTTTGCGAAATACGGATCCGCTGCATCCGATCTAAATCCGACAATTGTGCTTCGATGACAAAACGTGCATCGCCTTCGTTCAAGTCAATATCTATTTTGTCCTCACAAGAAGTGAGCAAGACAAAGCACAACACACTATATAGAAAGTATCTTAGATTCTTCATGTTCTTAGAATTTAAAATTCCAGGTTACCGATGGAATAGCGCCAAAAAGGGCTACCCGGTAGGCCTCTGTAATGTTCTTATTCGATTCGTTCTCTCTAAAGTCTATGATATAGGCATTTTTTCTATTGTATGCATTGTAAACACCAAAAGACCAACTCGATTTAAATCGTTTGTTTTCCTTATTTGGTTCATATGTCGCGGAGAGATCCAAGCGGTGATAATTAGGCATACGATAACCATTTCGTTCCGTGTAATAGAACATTGTTTTACCGTCCATCTCATATTTACCACTCGGGAAAGTTACCGCATTTCCGGTATTGAATACGAAAGTTGCACCCAATGTCCATTTTTTTGACAGCTCATAAATACCCACGACAGAAATATCATGCACCCTATCCTGACGGGCACGGAACCAGTTACCATCGTTTATGCCATCAAACTTACGTTCGCTTTTGGATAAGGTATAACTAATCCATCCGGTAAACCGACCTGTATTTTTACGCAAATACCATTCCGCACCATAAGCCCGCCCAATACCAAACAAGAGATCGCCTTCAAAGAATTTATTGGCCTGCAAATCGGCTCCATTTTTAAAATCGATCTGGTTATCCATAGCCTTGTAATAGGCTTCCACGGAAAACTCATAATCGTTATTCTTAAAATTCCGAAAATATCCTAAAGCCACCTGATTAGCAATTTGTGGTTTGATATTCAGACTGCTCACCACATATTGATCCGTAGGTAAGCTGGATGTTGTGTTCGTCAGCTGATGTAAATTTTGAGCCATCCGGTTAAAGGATGCTTTGATGCTACTTTTCTTGTTTAACAAGAAACTCGCTGAAAAACGGGGTTCCAACTGAAAATAGTGTTTTACAATCTTCGAACCATAATATTGCTCACTAATGGGCTCCCCATCACCATCAAACTCATAAAAACTACCTGGCCCCATGACCATAAAATCTGTTGCACGCAAGCCATAGATCATCGAAAGACGATCGGAAGGTTTCCATTCGTGCGACACATACCCAGCAACCTCCACTCCTTGTCGAGATCCTACATCTAGATCGTTAACTGTAGATCCTTCGCCCGCTTTTATTCGTGCAGGATGAATGGATTGTTGCAACCCCTGCACCCCAAAACGTAAAGTGCTGGTCGGAGAGCTATAGAATGAAAAATCTTGTTTTACATTCCAGTTTCTAATTTTTGATGCAATCTTAAAATCAGAGTTATCACTATTGACCATCACATTATAGGCGAAGTCACTGTAGATAAATGTGGTATTGCTGAACAAACGATCATTCAGGATATGATTCCAACGTACCGTTGCTGTGGCATTTCCCCAATCAAAACTAAATAAATCGGAATAACCCAGATCATCCTTCCCGAAGTAACCGGATAGATACAAGGTATTCTTTTCATCAAACTTATAGTTTACTTTGGCATTAAGGTCGTAAAAATAAAGCTTGCTCTTATTTACATCAGGGTCTTTGGAGAGCTTTAAAAACATATCCGCATAGGTTCTTCTACCGCTCAACATAAAGGAACTTTTGTCTTTAACAAGCGGGCCTTCTACTTTGAGGCGAGAAGCGATCAATCCCACACCACCTTCCGCGGTAAATTTCTTTTTGTTCCCGTCCAGCATAGCAATATCCAAAACCGAAGAAACCCGTCCACCAAAATGAGCCGGAATACCTCCTTTGTACAGCTGAACATCTTTAATCGCATCTGAATTAAATGTAGAAAAGAAACCCATCAAGTGCGAAGCATTGTAGACCGTGGCTTCATCCAGTAAGATTAAGTTTTGATCACCACCACCACCACGTACGTAGAAATTAGAAGATCCTTCACCTCCACTTTGCACACCGGGTAAAAGTTGGATAGTCTTCAAAAGATCTTTTTCACCAAACACAACCGGAATATTCTTTACCTCCTCCATCGTGAAATTCATGGCGCCCATTTGTGCGTTGGTGACATTTCCATCTCGCTTTTTTGCGGAGACCACGACTTCATCCAAGAGGTTATCGACTGCTCTTAACTCGATATCCATCCGTTTACTCGCTGTTAAAGCAAGCTCCACTACCTTACTCTCATACCCCACGTAACTTACGATCGCCCGATACGTCCCCGGCTGTGTAGACAGTGAATAAAAACCATAGTTATTTGTGCTGGTCGCCAGCTCAGTTTTTTCTAAAGCAACCAAAGCGCCAATTAGTGTCTCGCCACTACCGGCGTCGCGGACTACACCACTAAAAGTAACCTTCTGTTGCGCAAAACTACTCATCCCCACCATCAGCAGGACAAACAAAGAAACAATTCTAAACATCGGTCAATTATTTAGCAGCAGGCTTTTCTTGGAAACATTGATTAAAAAATGCCATTTGGAAATCAATCGATTTAGACCAATAGTTCCAATCGTGCTTTCCAGGCATTGTTAAGTAGTCATGTGCGACATTCATATAGGTTAATTTCTCATGCAGTGCATTGTTTACTCCGAAGAAAAAATCTTCCGTTCCGCAATCAATAAAAAGCTTGAGATTTCCTGGACGTATTTGATGGATAAGCTCAATTACCGTATGTTCATTCCAGGCCGTCTGGTTGTCATGGTATTCGCCTATTCTTTTTTTGATGCTCCAATTATTTGGAAAAGGACGAATATCGACCCCTCCCGACGTACTGCCTGCATTGGCAAACACATCTTGATGGCGAATCGCTAAATACAACGCACCATGTCCGCCCATACTGAGTCCCGTAATTCCTCGTTTTGTACGATCAGCCGGTGCACCATACTGCTGTTCGATATATGAAACCAATTCTTTCGACACAAATGTTTCATAACGATCGCCCGTTCCCTCAATATCCCAATACCAACTATCGTAACCACCATCCGGACAAACGATCAGGTATTCATTTTGATCTACCCAATTTTTAATCTGCGGGGTTTTATTGACCCAATTTCCATAATTGCCCGAGTAACCATGCAATAAATACAAAGTTGCTTTCGGCGCTCCCTTTTCTGGGGAAACAACAACAGTTTTAACTTTTTTCTTCATCGACGCACTGTAGACCTCGACTGTATCAACTTTAGCGGCATACACGGAACTGATGCCCAGTAGAAAAATGATTGCGGTTAATAATCTGCTCATTACGATATATAAATTAATCTATAGAATTAATGGAATAGCGATAAAGATAGGAATCTAATCCTAACGGTCGTTCACTTATTGTATAAAAAACAGAACTATCTTGATCAAAACAAATAGCCTCACCCTGAGGTTCAGGTTGGTACGGTAATTTTATTGGTTTTTGTTGCAGGGTCAAGACCACGGACACACCCAAATTTCGTTCCCATAAAAATACTTCCGTTAGGTTTTTTACGAGAATCCAACGTCCATCATCCGAGATATCAGCCGACGTAATAAAAGTAAAGGGAAGATTTGTCTTAGGTTCTAACAGGATTGATTCTGAAGGCGATTGCATGATATTTACCGCATACAGACCAACCTTAAAATCGCGTTTGCTGATCAGGTAACAGGTCAGGCTTTGTGGATCCACAAAAAGAGCTTCGGCATCTCTTGGTTTATCGGGATATCGCATCCGCAGCGTTCGTATCTTTTCTTTCGGGATATGTACGTCCTTTAAGCCGGCATGCCAATCTGGTTCTTCAAAAATATAGAGCTGTACTTCGTTTCTCACGGCCAGATTGTCACCGATATCAGCCACGACGAGGTAAGAACGTCCCTCCCATTTAAATTTGGCGATATCCTCTATATCTACCGCTTTGATGCCAGACAACCAATATGTGGTTTCAAGTGCCGCTTTATTATCGATTAGAAAAATCCGGGCACTGTCGCCGCTGTCATTATGCGTCCAAAATTTATTAGGATACTTATTGGATTGAATTAATCCCGACAACTCACCCAACGCACTATCTTTAACCTTCCCCAGGGTTTCCCGCGGGACAGTTTGTGCCGATACGGTCGATGCACAGACAAAGGTCTGAAGAAGTAAGAAGAAGAAAAAAGAGGTCGCCTGGCGACTGCAACGATTAAGATGCAGCCTGCAACGCGATAGCATAGAGCTTCATTTGCTTAACCATCGACAATAGACCATTAGCTCGCGTCGGAGAAAGATGCTCCTTTAACCCGATTTGATCGATAAAATACAGATCTGCTTTGGCAATATCTTGTGGTGTTTGTCCCGAAAGCACCTTCACCATCAGACTAACCAAACCTTTTGTTATAATCGCATCACTATCTGCGGTAAAATAGATTTTACCATCTTTCAGCTCTGGAAACAACCACACCTTTGACTGACAACCTTTAATAATATACTCTTCTGTTTTATATTGCTCCTCAATCAAAGGAACTTCTTTACCGAGCTGGATGATATATTCATACTTTTCCATCCAATCTTGATAAAAAGCAAAATCTTCTATCAGCTCGTCTTGTATTTCGTTTATCTGCATGTTCTAATAACGTTATAAAAGCATTTTTAATGCTCTCTTCAACCCTTCTACTAAAGTATCGACCTCGGCTTTGGTATTGTACATCGCCAACGACATACGGACCGTTCCTGGAATACCAAATCGCTCCATCACGGGCTGCGCACAATGATGCCCTGTACGCACGGCAATACCCAACTTATCTAAGATAACGCCAATATCGTAAGGGTGGGTACCATCCACCACAAAAGAAATAACAGAAGACTTCTGTGCGGCTGTACCAATGAAACGCACCCCCTCGACCTGAGACAGCTCTGCGGTTGCATACGCCAAAAGTTCATCTTCATACGCTTTAATTTGCTCCAGGCCCAACTCGTTTAGGTAATCTATGGCTTCTCCTAAACAAATACCAGCTTCGATATTCGGTGTTCCAGCTTCAAATTTAAAAGGGAGTTCATTGTACGTTGTCTTCTCAAAGCTCACTTCCTTAATCATATCCCCTCCACCTTGATAAGGTGGCATTGCGTTTAAAAGAGCCTCTTTACCGTAAAGCACTCCGACCCCTGTCGGACCATACATCTTATGCCCCGAGAATACCAAAAAGTCTACATCGAGAGCCTGCACATCAACGGCCATGTGTTGCACAGCCTGTGCCGCATCCAACAATACGGGAACCTGATGTTCATGCGCAATATCGATCATCTCTTTAACCGGATTAATCGTACCTAATGCATTGGAAACATAAGTAAAGGTGGCTATTTTGGTTTTTGATGAGAATAAAGATTTGTACACATCAAGATCAAGCTCTCCACGATCGTTCATCGGAATAACTTTTAAAACGCATCCCTTTTCATCACACAACATTTGCCAAGGCACAATATTCGAGTGATGCTCCATCGCCGAAACAATAATTTCATCACCTTCACCGATAAATTTACGTCCATAGCAGGTTGCAACCATATTGATCGATTCCGTCGTGCCTTTGGTTATAATAACCTCATGCTCGTGTTCCGCATGGATAAAAGCCTGCAATTTACGGCGGGTAACCTCAAAGGCATCCGTTGAAATCTGACTTAAATAATGCACGCCACGATGCACATTACTGTTCATTTGTTCATAATAATGCGCGACGGCATCAATCACCTGCTTAGGTTTTTGTGTCGTTGCGCCATTATCAAAATAAACAAGCGGCTTACCGTTCACCTCCCGCTGTAAAATCGGGAAATCGGCACGTATTTTTTCTATATTGATAGCTTTCAAAATCTCCTTTGTATTCATGATGAAAGACAAAGTTACTATAATAAGAAAAAAAACAGGTCAATACCATGTATTCTTTTTGTAAAGAGAAGAAAAATTAATCCGCACTACTTTCCTTCAATTTGGTTACCTTTGTTATTGATATGCAAGATTTACCATTAAATATACCCGAAGGATCGAGGAAAGAGGTTATGACTTATTTGGAGCCCTTCATGCTCAACGAAATGAGTGAATACCTTAAACCTGTGGAGGAGATGTGGCAACCGGCAGATTTTCTACCTGATTCTTCGCGCGACACTTTTTTTGAAGAGGTACGGGATTTACAGGAAAGTGCAAAAGAGCTCCCTTATGATCTTGTCGCGGTTTTAATTGGTGATACGATAACAGAAGAAGCACTTCCAACCTACGAATCGTGGCTTACAATGGTAGAGGACGTGGAGAAAAACGAACAAGGTGGGTGGATGAAATGGGTACGCGCCTGGACGGCCGAAGAAAACCGACATGGCGACTTGCTCAACAAATACCTTTATTTATCGGGACGTATTGATATGCGTCAGTTTGAAATGTCGACGCAATACCTCATCCAAGATGGTTTTGATATCGGAACGGGCGCCGATCCTTACCGGAATTTTATTTACACCTCCTTTCAAGAGATCGCAACCAACGTATCGCATAGACGTGTGGCTGGTATATCGAAAAAATCTGGCGATAAATTACTCGCCAAAATGTGCGGTGTAATTGCGGCCGATGAAGCGAGACATGCTAAGGCATACATGTCTTTCATCTCACATGCAATGGTCGTTGACCCGAGTGAAGTCATGTTGGCTTTTGAAGATATGATGCGCAAAAAAATCGTTATGCCCGCCCATTTCCTACGCGAAGCAGGAGAACCTCAAGGCGAAGCTTTTGCACACTTTTCAGATGCAGCACAGCGCCTAGAGGTATACACAGCCTTAGATTATGTCGATATACTCAAAGAACTGAATGATGCCTGGAAAATTGACCAGGTGACAGGTCTGAATGAGAAAGGTGAAAAAGCACGGGATTATCTCATGAAGTTACCAGATCGTTTAACCCGATTGGCTGAACGCATAAAAATCCCTGAAATGCAGTATAAATTCAAATGGATATACGGATAAAAGCTTGAGTAATCTCAAGCTTTTTTTGTTTCCTCATATTTTCTCCTTAAATTAGTTGTCACACTAATATTTGTTATGCTAATAGAGAAATTTAGCCAATACTCTTTTATTTTAGACCGTACAGCACGTAAGGTAAAACAATATGCGCAAGCCACCTTTACGCAACAAGATTTTGATATAACGATCGACCAATGGGCCGTCATAAAGATTCTATACAATGCGGATCCCATGACACAAAAGGAGCTATCAGAGGAGTCGAGCAAGGATCAACCCACGCTTACTCGCATCATTGATCTGCTTATTAAAAAAAATCTTGTACGCCGAATAGAACATCCTACCGACCGCCGTTGTTTACTACTACAGTTAACAACCGAAGGGAAAGCAAAAGTAGAACAATTAAGTCCGGCTGTTGCGTCCATCCGAATGAAGGCATGGGAAAATCTTTCCGAAGAAGATTTCGCCCACTTCACACGTATTTTGAACACCATACATCAGAATTTGGACAAAGGGTAAAGGAGTAAAGAGAGTTAAGGGGTTAAAACGGCAAAGGACAATGAAATCACATACAATACATAAATTAAAATACATATGATAACAACAGATATATGCATTATTGGAGCTGGTCCTGTAGGATTGTTCGCGGTTTTCGAAGCAGGTTTACTGAAAATGAGATGCCATCTGATTGATGTTCTTCCTCAGGTTGGCGGCCAGCTTTCCGAGATATATCCGCACAAACCCATATATGATATCCCGGGTTACCCAACAATTAAAGCACAGGAATTAATTACCAATCAGATGGAACAGATAGCTCCTTTCGAGCCTACCTTTACATTGGGAGAGCGTGTCGAGGAACTGATTAAACAAGCCGATGGCTCCTACCATGTTATTGGATCAGACGGCACAGTAATTCACTGTCAGGTAGTCGTTATTGCAGGAGGTCTGGGGTGTTTCGAACCTCGCAAGCCTGAACTCGCCAACCTAGCGCATTTTGAAGGTAAAAATGTGCACTATATGGTTAAGGATCCGGAACAATTTCGGGATAAAAAGATTGTTATCGCCGGTGGTGGAGACTCCGCACTCGATTGGACAGTTTTCTTAGCTGATATTGCTAAAGAGGTTACCCTCGTGCATCGCAGTGACTCCTTCCGAGGAGCGCCAGACTCCGCTGAAAAAGTATACAACATGGCACAAGAAGGAAAAGTAAACTTACTCTTGTCGCACAACCTTGTTTCCTTAAATGGAAATGGCAAACTAGAGAGCATTTCTTTAACAAACAAACAAAAGGAAGAGCTCACTGTCCCGACCGAGCATTTTATTCCTCTTTATGGATTAAGTCCCAAACTCGGACCCATTGCCAACTGGGGCCTAAATATTGACAAAAATGCTATCGTGGTGGACACCTTTGATTACTCCACCAATGTGGAGCGTATTTTTGCGATTGGCGACATCAATACATACCCCGGTAAACTTAAGCTAATCCTGTGTGGATACCATGAGGCTGCGCTTATGTGTCAAAGTGCATTTAAGTATGTTTATCCGGATCAGAAACTAAGTTTTAAGTATACCACCGTAAATGGCATCAACGCTTTCTAACATGGAAAATATCATAACAATATCGGTGGAGGACCGAGATGGAACGGTGCAGGAAATTGAAGTTCCAACAGACATCAATCTAAGCTTGATGGAGCTCTTAAAAGCTTCAGAGTATGAGGTTTTAGCCACCTGTGGTGGAATGGCATTATGCGCAACCTGCCACGTACAAGTCGTATCAGGAGGCGATCACCTCCACCCTGCTGAAGATCAAGAACTCGACATGTTGGACACCTTACCTGACGCTGATGACGATAGCAGACTGGCGTGTCAGTTACGATTAACAAATGACGATAATGGTCTTTATGTAAAAATTAAAGGAGCTTTACAATAAGGTAACGAATAATGTGTACACCTTACACTAAGTTTTTGTACTTTTGCAATAAAAGGTTGATAATCTTGCCAACTGCTCAACACATCAGCTAAAAGCAAGATAGCGAACAGGTTAAATATCTTAATTATTAAGGTATTCGCAATTACACCTTTAAACTGGACAAAATTAGTTTATCATGTTATTAGATCGTTCTGAACGAAACTTCCCAAGAGTTATTATTATTGGCGGCGGCTTTGGTGGTGTAGAAGCCGCACGACAATTTAAGGATAAAGAGGTGGAAGTGTTGCTTATTGACCGCAACAACTTCCACACTTTTCAACCCCTAATGTATCAAGTAGCCACAGGAACACTTGCCGCCGATGCCATATCCTTTCCTTTGCGCAAGATGTTCAAGGCGCAAGACAATTTCCGCTTTCGTATGGCCGAGGTACAAAAAATTGACCAAGCGAACAAAATCGTAAAAACATCAGTCGGCGACTATGATTACGACTATTTGATCTTGGCAACTGGCGCAACCTCAAACTTCTTTGGCAACCAAGGTATAGCCAAGTATGCTTTGCCAATGAAAAGTATTAAAGAGGCATTGAATATACGTAGTTATGTCCTTCAAAACCTCGAAGAGGCCGTTCTTCATGAAAGCCACCACGAACGTGAGAGGTACTTAAACTTTGTCGTTGTTGGCGGTGGCCCAACGGGTGTAGAACTTTCCGGTGCTATAGCTGAAATCCAACTTCACATTTTGAAAAAAGATTATCCGGAACTTGCGCCACATGAAATGAAGGTATACCTGATTGAGGGAACAGGAAAAATTTTGGGGGCTCTATCCGAAAAATCATCACAAAATGCAGAACGCTACCTGAAAGAATTGGGCGTTCAAATCATGTTGAATACACAGGTTACCGATTATGATGGCAATACGATCAGCTTCTCCGATGGACAGACGATCGCGACGAAAACGGTTATTTGGGGCGCTGGTGTTATGGGGCAATTCCCAGAAGGAATCTCTCCAGAAATTGTACAGCGTGGAAACCGCATCCAAACGGATGGTCAATGTCGCGTAGAAAATATGGAGGCGGTATATGCCATTGGTGACGTTGCGGCCATGATAACAGAAAATACACCGCGAGGACTACCTGGGGTTGCTCCAGCGGCACAACAACAAGGGGCTTATGTTGCGAAACACATTCTAGCACGCATGAATGACCAGAGTATTGCCGACTTCAAATACTTTGATAAAGGATCGATGGCGACCGTCGGTCGTAACCGCGCTGTAGTTGACATGGGCAATTTCCATATGAAAGGCTTTTTAGCATGGTTAACATGGATGTTTGTCCATTTAGTTTCTATCTTTGGATTTAGAAATAAGTTAGTAACTTTTGTAAACTGGAGTATTAAATTTTTCACTAAAAACAGTGGTATTCGTTTGATTATTGACAAATACCAACGGCCAGCACCTGCAAAAGCAAAAGAAGAGAAAGAATTCGAATTTCATTAAAAAAGATATGGATAACAAAGTCATAGCAAAAGCCTTTAAACTAAGTAGCCAACTGATGGAGCTACACAATGAAAACCCGTTTAGGACCAAAGCTATGGCTTCCGCATCCTTTAAGATAGATAAACTACCTTTTCCTGCTGCTACGGCATCATTTGAAGAATTAAGTGAACAGCCAGGAATCGGCAAAGGGACGGCGGAACGAATCCAAGCATTTGTACAAACCGGGACTTTCCCGGAGCTGCAACAGCTAATCGACAAAACTCCAGCAGGGGTACGCGATATGTTAAGCATCAAAGGCCTGGGGCCAAAAAAAGTACAAGTTATTTGGCAGGATTTAGAAATCGAATCTGTTGGTGAACTACTCTATGCGGTCAATGAAAATCGACTGATTGAGGCAAAAGGCTTTGGTTTAAAAACGCAGGAAGACATTAAGAAATCCATTGAATTTGCCAATGCAAACCAAGGTTTGTTTTTATATGCTAAAGTAGCGCGTCAGGCAGCTGCGTTCTTGTCGATATTAACGACAAATTTCCCGAGCGAACAGCATGCTATTACCGGAGATTTCAGAAGAAAGGCTGAGATAATTGCTCAGCTTGAATTTCTAACAACCAGCTCCCTCATCGATCTTGCAGATCAGCTACAGCAACTCGAAGAATACACCGTTGTACCTTCGGAGGAGGGCTTTTTACTTTACACAGATCCCGTTGGCCTGCATTACAAGATCATCGCAACAACACATGCTTCCTTTGCTTTAGACTTCCTCAAAACAACAGGCAGTGAGGCGCATATACAGCAGCTACTATCGCTTGCTTCGCCACTCCCAGCCTTGGAAAATGAAGCTGCAATCTACAGCGCTCTAGGTCTAGATTATATAGAACCAGAATTACGTGAAGGTGGAGCAGAGATAAAATGGGCTAAGGAAGGAAAACTCCCTACACTGATTACATTTGAGGACCTCAAGGGTACGGTGCATAACCACTCGACATACAGTGATGGGGTACACACGCTAGCACAAATGGCCTCCTACTGTAAAGAAGAATTAAAGCTTGAATATCTCGGAATATGTGACCACTCCAGGACAGCGGTGTATGCCAATGGTTTATCCATTGAACGGCTTGCCGAACAATGGAAGGAGATCGATCAGCTCAACCAATCGCTAGCACCTTTCCGTATTTTTAAGGGCATAGAGTCGGACATCCTATCTGACGGTTCGCTGGATTATCCAGAAGAAATATTAAGGCAATTTGATTTTGTGGTGGCTTCGGTACACAGCAATCTAAAAATGGACGAAGAGAAAGCAACGGAACGATTGTTAAAAGCAATAGAAAATCCCTATACCACCATCTTAGGTCACCCTACAGGTCGTTTACTCCTCAGCAGAAGTGGTTACCCGCTGGATTTCAAAAAAATTATTGACGCTTGTGCCGCTAATAAGGTGGTAATCGAGATCAATGCCAATCCGCTGCGCCTTGACCTAGACTGGCGTTGGCATCAGTACGCACTTGAAAAAGGTGTGATTCTTTCCATAAATCCAGACGCACACCGTACGGAAGGTCTTCTGGATATGAACTACGGCATCAACGTTGCGCGTAAAGGTGGTTTAACGGCTGATAAATGTTTGAATGCGTTTACGTTGGATCAGATCGAAACATATTTTAAAACTAGAAAAGGCACTATATAGTGCCTTTTTTAGTTATTTTCTTGATGAGGATTTTTCTTACTTTTTTCTTGATAAAAAAGTAAATAAAAAATCAAGGCTGCATTCCTTATGCTGGCTTCTATCGTCCTTCGCTAAATTATCCAAAACTCATTTCGTTCAAACAAGACTTCCTACAATCTACGAACTACACGCTCCCAACTACGAACTACCCTCTACTTCTTATAATACTTGCGTGCCTCAGGCAATAAGCGCTGAATATCAGTAATACGACGAGCATCACTTGGGTGCGTACTTAAAAACTCAGGTTGCCCGCTAGCCGCTTTTGCAGATGCCATACGCTCCCAAAAGCCAACTGCCGTTTCCGGATTGTAGCCTGCCATCGCCATAAAGATCAGTCCTAATTTATCCGCTTCAGACTCATTGCTTCGTGAATATTTAAGCATAGCCAACTGCCCACCTATACCGTAGGCATTATTTATTAAACCTTGAACAATAGAACTTTTTCCTGCCGTTGCTACGCCCAGTACCTGTGCACCAATTTGCATCGCATACTGATTAGACATCTGCTCCATGGAATGGCGTGCAATAGCGTGCGCAATCTCATGCCCCATCACCGTCGCCAGTCCCGCTTCATTTGCCGTAAAAGGTAAAATGCCTGTATAAACGGCTACTTTCCCCCCCGGCATACACCACGCATTTACATCTGGGCTTTCAATCAAATTAAACTCCCAAGTAAAGTTATACTGTGAAGCCATACCTTGCGAAGTCAAATATTTATTTACCGCAGCAGCGATATTATTACCCACTTTTTTAACCAATGCAGCATTAGAGGTACCTGTTATTACCTTCGTTTTCGGTGAACCTAAAAACTCTTTATACGCCGTGGTTGCCTGTTCTTGAATCTGATCATCACTAACCAAAGCCAATTGCTTGCGGCCCGATAGGGGCACGGTAGAACAGGATGCAATGGTCAAACCCAGTAAAGCCATTGCGGTATATTTCATCGTAAATATTTTCATCTCTTTCGTACTATTATTCTGCCTGAACAGGTTTCTAAAACGCGTATAACAATACCCCATCTAGACACCTTCTTATATTAGCGTTGTAATCGACACAAATCTTGTGCCTAAACATCACGTTTTTGTTTCTTAAACAAATAAATCTTAGACTCATGCCCTTTGAGCAATCGTTCTATATTCTTTTGGTGCGTGACCAAGATCAAAGCGCATATAGCAATACCATACAAAAGCACCGCAGGAACGGTCGTATGAAAAACAAAGGCAATACTGAATGGGAACGTAAATCCGGCTAAAATTGAACTCAAAGACACATAATGGGTGACCAGAAGTGTAATGAGAAAAACAGTTACACAGCATAAAGCAGCCTCCGGATGAATAGCAATCACCATCCCGAAAAGTGTTGCAACGCCTTTCCCTCCCCTAAATCCGGCAAAAAGGGGAAATAAATGTCCCAGCACCGCAATTACTCCTAACGCCAATTGAAAATTAACAAACTGTGAAGAGCTGGGAATTCCAACAATCGTAGAATCCAACAAGTATGGTAAATTTGTTGCTGTCCATCCTTTAAGGATATCAACAAACATAACAATAGATCCAGCTTTTTTGCCTAGAACTCTAAATGTGTTGGTTGCTCCGGCATTTCCACTTCCATACTCCCGTACATCCACGCCGTAGAAAGCCCCTCCAAACCACACTGCTGAGGGAATGGAGCCAAACAAATACGCCAGTATCACAATCCCTACTAAATAAACTGAAATCATATATTATTTAAGCTTCCTAAACAGCGATAAAACTAAAACATCTATACCCAACATAAAGGCTATCAAGAAATAGTTTACCGGTGTCTCTCCTTACGAGATAAACGTTATTTAGGAAATATAATTAAATTAATTTTGCCTTTAAACTTAAATCCAAACTTTTTACAGAATGGGTTAAAGCACCTACCGAAATATAATCCACGCCTGCCAGTGCATAATCACGTATCGTATCCAATGTAATACCGCCTGATGCTTCCGTTACCAAACGACCATCGACCAACGCTACCGCGTCAGCCACCTGATTTGGCGTAAAATTATCCAGCATCACACGATCTACTTTTGTATTTGATAGTACTTCACGAAGTTCCTCCATATTACGGACCTCTATCTCAATCGGAATCGTTAATGCTTTCTCCTCTTTATATGCCTGTGCTCTTTGCAATGCTTTTGTAATTCCACCAGCATAGTCGACATGGTTATCCTTGATGAGGATCATGTCATACAAGCCAAACCGATGGTTTTCACCACCACCAATTTTAACGGCTTCTTTTTCCAGAAAGCGCAACAATGGTGTTGTCTTACGGGTATCCAAAACTTTGGTCTTTGTTCCAGCCAATTTTTCAGCATATAGCGCCGTGCGCGTCGCTATGCCAGACATGCGTTGCATCACATTCAAAACCAAACGCTCGGCTTTAAGTATACTGTGTATACTTCCGTGAACATAAAAAGCAATAGCGCCAAACACCACATGATCACCATCTTTGTGACGAAGATCCAACACAAGATCAGGATCTATCGTATTAAAGATAGCACGTGCAACTTCCACGCCTGCCAAGATTCCCTCGTCTTTAACGAGCAACTGCGCCTCTCCAATAGCTGTGGGATCGATCGTTGACAGCGAAGTATGATCTCCTTCTCTGACATCTTCTTCCAGTGCTAATGCTACAAACTTCCTCAGTTTATCAATCTCAACCGCCATCTTTTATGTGTTAATTTAAGCGAAGATGGAGAAAAAAAATTTTATAATAAAATCGTAGGTTAATTTTTGTGTGTTCACGATTTACTCAATCCGCAGCTCTGATACCTTAAATTCGTTGTTAGATTCCACCAGTTTTACAAAAACACGATACGTCGAACTACTTGTGCGCAAGGAGAACACGACAAAAGAATTAGCCGAACTTTTAGCCCGTTGCAATTCCTTTAATTGAGACACTTTATTCGAACGAAAAAAATCATCTAACAACAACTCCGCCTGAAACCGTGTATATACACGCTCGTCTCGCTTGATGGACAAGGAGACACTATTCATAAACGTTGCACTTATTCCTTTTGACGTTCCTGTTTTCAGGGCGGAGGAGATGGAATTCACGACGTCATCAAAAGGATTTTTAGCACTGGCAGACAAACTAGTCAACGAAACCAGCACCAAAAGAACAACACACTTTACAACTTTCATTTACAATTTAATTTTTTAATCTAACTCACCATAGTCTATCCGCATCATATCTTTATATGTGCGAAAACTATGCCAAGTGCTCGCTGTTTTCTCAAATAAGTAGTGAGCCAAATCTACATTATTTTTTTTATAAAAAAAGAGACTAGGATACACAGCCTTACCAACACATCCATTCACCTCGAATAAAGCATTTTGTTTACCAGAACTACATATACGATATTGCAAAAAAAACTAAATTTAGTTAAGTTTGTGTGTGCATAACTCAGACAACAAAAAAGTAGCCCTCCTAATCTTAGATGGTTTAGGATATGGCAAAGACGATAGTTCAAATGCAGTAAAAGCTGCCGATACCCCATTTTTAGATTATTTATTATCGACCTACCCAAACTCTACCCTAGCCGCTTCTGGAGAAGATGTCGGCCTTCCGGCCGGACAAATGGGTAACTCCGAAGTTGGGCATATGAACCTCGGTGCGGGACGGATCGTATATCAAGAATTAGGACGCATTAATAAAGCGGCCAAAGCGGGTGAATTTGATAGCAATGCAGTGATACAGGACGCATTTAACTATGCAAAAGCAAACGGTAAAAATGTACACTTTATCGGACTCTTGTCTGATGGTGGTGTTCATGCGCATATCGATCACTTAAAAGCGTTATGCGATGCTACAAAAAAGGCGAACCTTGGCGACAACCAAGTATTCATTCATGCTTTTATGGATGGTCGCGATACAGACCCTAACGGTGGCTTGGGTTACATCGAGCAATTAGAGCAACATTTACAAAATTCTAATGGCAAAATCGCTAGTGCCATCGGTCGCTACTATGCGATGGATCGCGATAACAGATGGGAACGTGTAAAGGAAACATACGATCTATTGACCCAAGGCATCGGAACTCCTTCAACTGATTTAAAAAAATCAATACAAGCATCATACGATCAAGGCATTACAGATGAGTTCATCAAACCTATTGTAATGACGGATGCAAGCGGTGAACCATTAACACGTATCCAACCTGGCGATGTAGTCTTCTGCTACAATTTCCGAACAGATCGTGGTCGTGAAATTACAATTGCATTAACACAACAAGCGTTTCCGGCGCAGGATATGAAACCGTTGGATCTCTACTATGTTACGATGACGGGGTATGATGATACGTTCAAGAACGTGCACGTGGTTTTCCAAAAAGATAATTTGACCAATACCTTAGGTGAGGTTCTAAGTGCACAAGGAAAAACGCAGGTTCGCATTGCGGAAACAGAAAAATATCCGCATGTAACCTTCTTCTTCTCTGGCGGTCAAGAAGCGGCATTTGCTGGAGAAAACAGATTGTTGGTGCCTTCGCCAAAAGTTGCTACATATGATCTACAACCAGAGATGAGTGCACAGGGTATCACCGATGCCATCTGCCAAGATATGGAAAGCAATGCTCCAGATTTCATTTGCTTAAACTTTGCAAACCCAGATATGGTAGGACACACCGGTGTATTTGAGGCTGTTGTGAAAGCTGTAGAAACAGTAGATCGTTGCACGAAAAAAGTGGTAGACACAGGTCTCGCGCTTGGCTATTCATTTATTATTATTGCCGA
This sequence comes from Sphingobacterium psychroaquaticum, assembly GCF_004421025.1. NCBI lineage: Bacteria > Pseudomonadati > Bacteroidota > Sphingobacteriia > Sphingobacteriales > Sphingobacteriaceae > Sphingobacterium > Sphingobacterium psychroaquaticum. The sequence continues at coordinate 3,336,111 of NZ_CP038029.1, forward strand.
CCATGGAAATTCAGAGTTCATGCTGAATGAAGATGGCTCGCCAAATACAGCACACACCACAAACTTGGTACCTTGTATTTTGATCGACAACCACTTTAATCATATTAAAGATGGAAAGCTAGGCGATATTGCCCCTACAGTTCTTACTTTGTTGGGCTTACCGATTCCGGCAGAAATGACAGGGAATGTATTGGTATAAACGACCCTATAAAATAGGTAAAGCAGCCATGGTTATTACCATGGCCGCTTTAGTATTCGCCTGTTCGGAGCAGACCGCACAAGTGGAGCATTTTGCAAGCAAACAGCTGGATATACCGGCATTTTTTACGACAGAGATAGCTCGTTTATCGGCGGAGAAACCCGAAGTCATTAAAACGGTTAAAAAGGATAGTATTGTGGAAACAAAAGATATTAAGATTGATAATTGGGAAAATGAATTAGCAAGCTTTCTTACCGTGGACATCAACAAACCGGCTTATGCGGGATACCTAAAGAAAGACAGTGTTGATCGACGGGTCACCTACCATTCCACAAACCCAAAATTGGATCTTAAGCTCGTAGAAATAACCTATAACGATAAAGGACAACCTATTACCTTTCGAATAGACCGAAATATAGATAATCTTTTATACGATACAGAGGAAACGCTGCACTACCAGAAAGATGTTGGCTATCAACTTGAGAAAAGACAACATGTCCTTCTCTTGGGAGATAAGTATTACCATATTTCAGGTAAAATAAAACAGTAAGAACGTCGAAAAAGAGGGCGTTCTTCTTTTTAATCCAGAGAAATGAAGCAATGACTATCTTGTATGACGCATGATTGGTTTTAAATACGCTATACAAGATAGTCATAACTTCCCAAAGCGAGGATCCCTCGTATAGACTTTACCTCGGCGCCATTCATCTCCTCTTCCACCGAATGACAACCAATCTACTCAAACAAATCGCAGCGAGGTCGCTCCTCCTGTTTAGTTTTTCATTTCTCAGAACAAAACACCGGCTTATACGTTCTCTAACCAGAGAGGTTACGTCTCTTTCTTATTGAATCATAATATTATTTGTAATCTTTCCAAATTAATCATTATGCATGCATAGTATTGATTAGTATAATTATATTTGTAATTGAACCTGAAATATTAGTTATGATAAGTCAACTCATATTTTTTATTTTATTCGCCGTTGCGATCGTCTTTTTTGCACGTAACGCGAAGAAAATATATAGAAACATTAAACTGGGCCGCGCTACGCAGCGAACGGACAATCCAGGTGAACGATTTCGGATTATGGCCATGGTCGCTTTAGGACAGCAAAAAATGTTCAAGAAGCCGCTAGCGGCGATCCTCCACGTTTTTGTTTACGTTGGTTTCTGTATCATTAATATTGAGATGCTCGAAATCGTCATCGATGGCTTATTTGGGACCCATCGGGTTCTTTCTGTAATGGGTGGTTTTTATGATTTCTTGATTTACGCCTTTGAATGGCTAGCGCTTGCTGTACTGGTGAGCTGTGTTATCTTTTTCATTCGTAGAAACGTATTACATATTTATCGATTCGGCGGACGAGAACTACTAAAATGGCCGCGTACGGACGCAAATATCATCTTGATTACGGAGATTCTCTTGATGGCAGCATTTCTAACCATGAATGCTGCCGACGGTAAGCTCCAGCAATTAGGTGCCGACGGTTATCATACCGCGGGAGCATTTCCGGTTAGTCAATATTTGGTCGGGCTATTACCCGATAGCATAAATGGTTTAGTGATGGTCGAACGCTTTTGTTGGTGGTTCCACATTATTGGTGTTCTTTTATTTCTAAATTATCTGCCGCTATCAAAGCACCTCCATATTATCTTAGCGTTCCCGAACACGTATTTCTCCAACCTAACTCCTAAAGGCAAACTAAACAATATCGAAAGTGTAACAGCAGAAGTAAAAGCCATGTTGGACCCAAGTTTGCCACCACCGTCTGGTGAAGTGACACGCTTTGGGGTAAAAGATGTGCAAGACTTGACCTGGAAAAATCTACTTGATGCTTATACGTGTACCGAATGTGGACGCTGTACAGCAAGCTGTCCGGCCAATATTACGGGTAAATTATTGTCACCGCGGAAGATTATGATGGATACACGGGACAGGGTTACCGAAGTGGGCAAACAAATTGATCAAAAAGGAAGCTTTGAAGACGACGGTAAATCCTTGTTGGACACATACATTACTCGGGAGGAAATTTGGGCGTGTACCAGCTGCAATGCTTGTGTTGAACAATGTCCAGTCAATATCAATCCACTGGAAATTATTATAGGCTTACGTCAGTACGCCGTGATGGAGGAGTCGCAAGCACCAAGCAGCATCAACGGCATGTTCAGTAATTTAGAAAACAACGGTGCCCCGTGGAAATATGCACAAGCAGACCGCGCAAACTGGGCCAACCAATAATTAAGACACATATCTATGGAAAATACATTTCACGTACCCACTGTTGCTGAATTGATGGCCAAAGGTCAAACTCCAGATTTATTATTCTGGGTAGGCTGTGCCGGAAGTTTTGACGAGCGGGCGCAACGCATAACGAAAGATATATGTAAAATTTTAAATCATGTCGGTCTGAATTATGCGATTTTAGGAACCGAAGAAAGTTGCACTGGAGATCCTGCAAAACGTGCAGGTAACGAGTTTCTATTTCAGATGCAGGCCATGATGAACATTGAAATCTTAAATGGTTATGAGATAAAAAAAATCGTTACCGCTTGTCCACATTGCTTCAACACGTTAAAAAATGAATACCCGGAACTGGGCGGAACTTTTGAGGTTATTCACCACACACAACTTATCCAAGATCTTATTGATCAAGGAAAACTACGTCCGGATGATGGCCATGTTTTTAAAGGTAAAAAGATTACCTACCATGACCCTTGCTATTTGGGACGTGCGAACGAAGTCTATGAAGCACCGCGTAAGGTTTTAGAGTCGCTGGATGCTCAGCTATCTGAATTAAAACGTTGCCGTAGCAATGGCCTTTGTTGTGGCGCCGGTGGTGCGCAGATGTTTAAAGAACCAGAACCCGGAAATAAAGATGTAAATATTGAACGTATCGAGGATGTCATCGAATCAAAATCAGAAATCGTAGCTGCAGCATGCCCTTTCTGTATGACCATGTTAAGCGATGGCGTAAAAATCAAGGAGAAAGAGCAGGAGATCCAAGTTCTTGATATTGCCGAGATAACAGCACGCGCAAATAAACTATAAACTATACATTATTAAACAAAAAGAAAGCGCTTTGGATCCCATCCAAGCGCTTTTCTTGTTCTATTCCCTATTCATTCCAAACCAGCCCCTACTCCTTATTTTAAGGTAATACGTTTTGCTAAAGTCTTTAATGCGCCACTGTACGAATCCAGTCCACCCATAAAAGGTTTTCGTGTATCGGAGAACAGCTGTCTGCCATTGGAATCATAGATTGACAATAGCACTTTTGTATTGTAGTTAGTCGAAGTATAGGTATTATTCGATCGAACAGCGGTACCTTTCGTTCGATCCTCTTGCTTTTTATCATTGTATGTTGTGACACCAGAGCCAATCGTGGACGTTCCTTTATTTTCAATTTCATAGGCACCTACTATAACATAGCTCACCCCTAGTAACTTCGCTAGTTCTTCAGGAACATGGTTTGCTATATCCGAAAGCTGAATTCCTGATTTAGCTAACATAGCATTCGTTGTTCTAGGATCTTGGATCTGAAAAGATAATCCACGCGATTTAATCGCATCCACACAAGATTGTTGAATTTCCCGACGCATGGCATCAGTGGTCAATGCCTGATCGTTACTCACGATCTCGAAAGGAAGAACCGCAAGCTGGTTGCTCGCCACCACAGAAGGTGTAATTCCAGTTACAGCAGAAGAGTTCCCAAAAGACTCTTCCCTGCCATTTGCAAAAACAATCTTATTTACCGTTTGCTTTTTGAGCTCATATTGTACCTCCTCCCCGGTGTACGAAAATTTAATAACCTCATCACCTATCGAAACAACCTTTCCCTTCTTTTGACTACCGTCACTTAGGTAAATAACATCTTCTCTTTGTTGCGCCATGGTCGTTGTAATATGCACTAAAAACACAACAACATAAATTGACAATTTTGATATCAGTTTCATAATTCCAATAATTAGTTTTAATTATTACAGCTTAAATACTTCATAATAGATGACAACTATATCTAACAGATTTTTTCCATTTATTGTTTTTACATGATTACTTTTTTTGTGCCGTAAAAATTAATCCCTCGCACAAAAAAACAGGCTTTACGTGTAATCCAGAGGTTAAGCAAGCTGGGCTATCCATCTTATAGCCCCCGTTCCGTTAAATATGGGTCTTACAGATAATGAAAAACAAGTAATAACAAATAAACAAGAGGACTTGAGGATTATAGAAAGGTGGACTGTGCTAAGCTAGAGGTGCCCCCTACTTCCAGCTACAAGAAAACAACAGGTGTATATTTAATAAAAAAGGAGACGACTATAACTAGTCGTCTCCTTAAGTGCCCAGGAGCAGATTCGAACTGCCACGCCCATGCGAGCGCCACCCCCTCAAGATGGTGCGTCTACCAATTTCGCCACCTGGGCTTGAGTTGCACAAAAATAGTTTTTTTCATGAGATTTGGAAAAGAAATCTTTGCCTTTTCACTATTATTTTCCTAAATCCCTCGCTATCAAAGTCTGAATTATACCATCCACCAAACCAACGCGTGGTGCCGTAATATTTTTCAAGTGTCCGACCTTCATAATAGTTAAGAAAATCTCCGCAGCAGGGATAATAACATCTGCACGATCTTGTTTTAACCCCAACACGTGAATCCTATCTTTAAGGGAATATCCATTCAAATAAGTATAAATCGCACGCAGCTTTGCGTAGGACATCGGCTTATCCGCTTTTTCATTGGCTATACGGGACAATTTATTAATGTTTCCGCCTGTACCGATACCGTATATATTTTTATAGCCCCGCGTACTCTCCCGTACCCAAGTTTTCATTTCTTCCCACGTTTCCGGCTTATCTTGATTATCCAGAATACGGATGGTACCCAAATTAAACGACTTAGAGGCGACAAGCTCTTGGTTTGCAAAAAGTGAAAGCTCTGTACTACCACCACCCACATCAATGTACAAATACACCTTATTCGCATCCATCGTATCTTGCAAATGGCTGTTGTAAATAATTTCAGCCTCTTCTGCTCCACCAATAATCTGAATATCGATACCTACCTCACGACAGGCTGCGACAATTTCCGGGCCATTATCGGCATCCCGCATCGCTGACGTTGCACAGGCCATGTAGTTCGTCACCCGATAAACATCCATCAGGTTCCGAAATGCCTGCATTGTCTTTACCATATTGACAAACTTAGGCTCCGAGATATGGTGCTGGATAAAAGCATCATCGCCTAGACGCAATGGAACACGGATCAATGCTTCTTTCTTGAAGCTGACAGGATTTTTTTCTTGGTTTATTTCGGCAATCAATAACCTAACGGCATTGGAACCGATATCTATAGCTCCGTATCTCACGTATGTATCTTTATAATTAAAATAATCGATCTAAAAAATATACACAAGTATAGTAAATCAAATATTAATTTAATATTAAGTCAAATAATAAACAAAAAAGGAATGTGATTCTCTCACATTCCTTTCTCATTTATTATAAATATCGTGACTTAGTGATGTCCACCTGCTTGTTCCTTGCCACCCGCAAGTTTAAACAATTCGGCAACCTTCTCTACGTTTGCTTTTGCAAATTCACGCAAACCTACGTTTGTATTAACGCTTAACCGCTCAAACTGTTCTTTGATAATAGCCGATTCATGTTGAACATGTTTTACATAGTCGCTCGCGCCATGTGCCGCCACTGCATGTGTCGCTGTGGTATCCGCTACAGGTGCCTCGTATTTCGCAGCTCCTTTGATTGGAAAATCGACTTGATTAACCACGGCTAGACTATCTAAAACAGGTAAGATACTACCATAAACTTCCTTAGCTTTTGCTGCAACTTGCTTAACCTGCGCTTCACTAGCAGACTTTTCGATCGCCGCTGCGTAATCAGCCTCATAAGCCGCTTTTGCACCTACTACTTGAAAAAAATGATAAGCATCACCGTCAGCTAAACTAGTATGCGTATATTTCAGTTGATTTTCCTGTGCCGTCTTTGGGTTACAAGAAGCAAAGAACATACTGGCACACACACCTGCAACAAATAAAGTATTTAATTTCATCTCTTATCTATTTATTAATAGGACAAACTTAGATAAATTTGCCCTTATAAACAATATAAATACGTTATACACAGAAGAAATTTGTATCTACACCATACATTTAGGCTAGATTTCTTCCGGCATTTACAACACCATAAATAGTACGTCCGATAAGCTTTTTATAAGCGGCTTCTTTTTCGGTCGAAACATTATTGTTTAACAGTGTGCGAATAGCATAATGTTGAATGATCAGCAAAGGAAGTACAATTTTCTCACGTGCCAGAATCGAAGCTCTATCGATTGGATAATCTTCCATCAATACCTGGGAATTACTAAGCTTCAATGTATAGGCTTTCGTCAGCTCATACTCTTCCCGCAGCATCAACCAAAAGTCGCCGAACTTCTCATCGTATTGCATATAAGCTGTAATGTCAAAGTTAGACTTTGTCATAGACATCATACAGTTGTCGATAATGGTCTTAAACATGCCCGAGCTTTCGTATAGATTTTTGACATAAGACCATAGATTATTCTCCTCGGCCCAACGCAATGCAGTTCCTACGCCAAAGAATCCAGGTATATTTTGTTTCAACTGGCTCCAAGAGGTCACAAAACTAATGGCCCGCAAATCTTCCAAACGCAATTCTTTCCCATTATTTCGCTTCACTGGACGACTACTAATATTCACGGCTGAAAGCTCCTTCAATGGACTCAATGTTTCCAGATAAGGCAGAAACAATGGATTTTTACGAAGAGACATAAATTTATTATAACTCTCTTGTGCCATCTGATCAATAATAGACTTTTGTTTCGCGGTTAGTGTATCTCCCTCCTTTTGCTGCAATTCTGAAATCATCCCCGCCTGTAAAAGCTGTTCAATATTATATTGCGCCGTTTCCAAGGAACCATACTGGCTACTGATTGTCTGCCCTTGAATCGTTAATTGAATATGTTCGTTCGCAATCTCTTTCCCCATAGAAGCATAGAATTTTTGCGTTTTACCACCACCACGTGCTGGAGGGCCTCCCCGACCATCAAAGAAGATCAAGTCCACATCATACTCCCTTGCAATCGCGGTCAATTCAATTTTTGCTTTATAAATAGACCAGTTCGCCATCAGGTATCCGCCATCCTTTGTACTATCGGAAAAACCAAGCATGATCGTCTGTTTGTTACCTCTTCTCTTTACATGTGCAGCATACTCTTTATGTGCATACAACGTACGCATCACATCCGCGGCACGGGATAGGTCATCAACCGTCTCAAATAATGGCACAAAATCGATAGTCAACGCATCTTTCTTCCAGCCCGACCATAAGAACAACTGCATAAGTCCCAAAATATCGGACGCTTGTTGGCAATTGCTTATAATAAAGCGTTGTGCGGCACGCTCACTACCCGATTTTTGAATATCCTTCAACAAATCAATAACCGACAAGGTGTCTACCACCAACGCATCGGCATCATCCCCGAACGAAAGTTCCTTTTCTGACAAGGTAATTGCTTTTTGTTTGTTTTCTTCCGTTTCAAGATCTCCTACTGCAATTCCCAGGTCAGGATTACGCTCCACCAGGTAGTTAAAGGTATTACGTAGAATACTACTATCCTGACGGATATCCAGCGTTGTAAAATAACAACCAAAAGTAACCACCTTACGAATTAAATCTTCCACTAACTCCACAAACAAACCATCGTGGTGTTGATTTAGAACATCTTTAACTGCGTTTAAGTTCTCTAAAATTGTTGCCGTTTCATCATTCGGACGCTCCTGCGGATTAAACGAGTTCTCATAGAACAGATTCTGTAAAACCTCCAAATATTTCTCCACACCACGGAAAGTAATCCGACGTTTCACGATGCGGAAGTCTCGGTAATAACAACGGAAAAGTATGGTGCGCAACATCGCCGCTACTTTTTTAGTACTTTCCGCCGTTACGTTTGGATTTCCATCTCGATCACCACCCGGCCAGAAACCAAGTTCAATCAGCTGCTTGACACCCTCGATCGGTACTTCCAACTCATTGTCAATCTGCGATTGAATTTCGGAGGCTACTTTATAAAACACATTTTCCAAGAACCAAGCTAAGCTTGCCGCCTCATCAATAGGTGTTGGTTTTTCCTTATTTATAAAGGGTGTTTTTCCCAATTGCTGCAACAGCAACTGAATATTCGAGACATCATTCAGTTTAAGTGCTTCGATCAAGTCTGTGATAATCGAAAGAACAGGTCCTGGATAAAACTGGGTTGGGTGTGCTGTAAGCACCAAACGAACGGAGAAATCGTGTAGTTTATCCACGATTTTCTTTTTCATCTCGGGGTTCTCTTGTGCCCGGCGAAACATCGAATGCAGAAGTCCGGCTTCATCATTCTTACCAATCGCCTGAAAAGCCGAATCCTCGACCGCATCAAACAAAACAACCTGACGTTCAATATACTGCACGATACGGAACAAAAAATCCAATCGATCTTCTTCCTGCACATATTGTTCATACTGCCCAAAGAAACTATCGATAATAGCTTCTGGTGTTAAGTGTTCTTCAATTCCCTTTTCACAATGCGTTGTAAAAAAAGGCAACACAGTCCCTGTATGTTGAACCCGTTGAAAGGGCAACGTCAGGAACAAACTCTTATAGAGATCAAAACGTGTTAAGACCTCGTTATTGAAAACAGATTGTTTTTGACTTATTTTCATAATGTATTGTTAATCTTCTTTAAACAGCTCCATAGCCTATCGAGTTAGTGGCATCGAGTTTTTTGACAATATGAACCGGTTTAGTATAAAAAGAAAATGTATAAAGTAACAGTATTTCCTCAAAATTGCACTAAAGTATGCAATTATTACATCTAATCAAATTTTAAAATAAAAAAAATATATAAAAATCAGTGTTTTATTAAAAAATAAGCAAAATAAAACTCCTTTACATGGTCGTTCTTTTCAATAATTGTAAAGCTACGTATCCTACATCAATTAGTGAAAGGCAATTGTTTATTCAACAGCTTTTTTTGTATGTTTGAGCAAAGAAATTTCTCTACACATTATTTTTACGCGCTTTTGATCATTCTATGGACAAGACTAAGGAAATCAGCAACTTCTTTTATAGCCAGTATTTCTCAGAAGGATTAAAAATCACGTTCGGATGTATCGTGCCCGTAATTGTATGCGCTTACTTAGGTGATTTTCATATAGGCACTTTAATCTCGCTCGGTGCATTACTTGTCGGCTTATCAGACACGCCTGGCGCGCCGTCACATAGACGACTCGGTATGCTTTCTACAGCGATGTTGTGTATGTTCACCTACCTGATCATTTCACATATCAACCATTCTGTCCCACTTACCACCATAGGTATTGCCGTACTGAGCTTTTTGTTTTCCATGCTTGCTGTATTCAATGCCCGAGCTGCGACAGTCGGTTCGATGGCCATCTTAATGATGCTGATCAATATACGCGGAGATATTAATGAGAATGAAAAGTGGATGTACCTTGTTTATATTGCGACAGGCGGTGCCTGGTATATGCTGATCAGCATGTCATTGATGCAAATAAGGCCGTATCGTATTGCCCAACAAGAGCTATCGGAGTCCATCCGGTATGTCGCAGATTATATTCGCCTGAAAGCAAATTTTTATGACGCCAAAACCGATTTTGATGAAAACTACTTAAAGCTCATCGAAAAGCAAGTAGAAGTGCATACCCATCAAGAAAGTGTGCGTGACATTCTCTTTCAGAGTAAACGATCGATTAAAGATACCACGAAAATCGGTCGTTTTTTGACCCTGGTATTTTCCGATGTAGTGGATCTTTTTGAACAGAGTATGACCACCCAATATGACTACAATGCCATTAAGGCTGCATATGGAAAATCGGGGGTCCTATCTTCCTTCAGACATGTCCTCCTGAAAATAACCAATGAAATGGATAATATGGCGTATGATCTTAACGCCAATAAAATACCGAAACCGCTGTATGCGTTTGAAAAAGATATTGCTTTGCTAAAGGAAGCTGTAGATAAACTCGAAAAGGAAAATATCAATACCATTCCGCTCAAGAAGATTATCATTAACATCCGAACGATTGTCAAGTTTTTGGATAATATATATAGCTACGGTGCTTCTAAAATTTCAGAGATCCCGAAAGAAGAAATTGACTCTGCATCTCAGTTTGTGACGCGTGACCAGATCGACTGGAAAAAGTTCAAAGGCAACTTTAGCTTTGAATCATCAGTCTTTCGACATGCGCTCCGGATGGCTATTGTTTTATCGGGCACTTACCTCACCTTGAACCTTGTCGGTTTTAATCCGAACGGCGTTTATTGGACATTACTCACCATCATGGTGATCCTTAAGCCTGGTTTTGGTCTCACCAAAGAGCGAAATGTCCAGCGCCTTATAGGCACCGTTCTGGGAGGTATTATTGGAGCCGTAATTTTGCTTACTATAGAAGATGAAACAATCCGCTTTGTGCTGCTTATTTTCTTCTTCTTGACGGCCTATAGTATGTTCCGCATCAACTATATTGTAGCGGTTCTCTTTATGACCCCATACGTACTTATCATGCTCAGCTTTAACGGCATGAATACCTTTGAAATGGCGCAGGAGCGTATTCTTGACACCTTCTTGGGGGGAATGATAGCCTTTCTTTCCAGCTATATTATTTTTCCAAATTGGGAGAGTGCGCAGTTCCGAAACAACATGCGTTCTCTTTTGATAGCCAACTACAATTATATGGCGCAAGCTCTGCAAATGCTTAGCGGACAAAACCTCTCCGTAACCGCTTACAAGCTAGCACGTAAAGAAGTATACATCGCTTCCGCCAATATGGGATCTACTTTTCAGCGTATGCTAACAGAGCCTAAATGGAGACAAAAGCATACCAAAGAGGTCAATAGATTTGTTATATTAAGCCATATCTTCTCTTCCTATGCGGCTAATTTACTCAGCCAGGTCAACCAAACAGAGAAAGAGGCTTTCCACAAGGAGCACGTTAAACTGCTGCGCAAAACATTAAATGAGTTGGAAAAAGCAATCGCAACCTTACCACATGAAGGCGAAGCCGACTTTACAACGCACAATATCTTTCCGGAGTTACAAGATGCGGCTGAGGTTGAAGATGAAAACAGCAATCTAATTACAGAACAATTACAATTCTTGAGCAAAATATCAGGAGATTTACATAAAGTGACACAGGAGATCGCCCTTTCTGGTGAAAACGAACTAGTGCCCGTATTACGAAACTGACATGGAGAATCATTTTGATGTTTTAATTATAGGAGGTGGTCCAATAGGCCTAGCCTGTGGAATCGCCGCCCAGGAAAAAGGTTTATCACATATTATTCTAGAAAAGGGTACCCTGGTAAATTCCCTTTACCACTACCCGGTTAACATGACTTTTTTTTCCTCTTCGGAACGCTTAGAGATCGGCGACACACCCTTTGTCACGACTCTTCCAAAGCCGAAACGTGCGGAGGCTTTAGAATACTACCGACGGATCGATCAAAAATTTGAACTCAACACCCATTTGTTTGAAGAGGTGGTAAGCCAGCACCAAGAAGATGGGATATTCCACGTGAAAACAACAAAAAACACCTATACCGCTAAATATGTGATTGTTGCAACAGGGTTTTACGACATCCCCATGCACCTATGTGTTCCTGGAGAAGATCTACCACACGTTTTTCACTACTATAATGATCCTCATTTTTTCACCAATCAACGCGTTATCGTAGTAGGCGCCAGCAACTCTTCTATCGATGCCGCACTAGAAACGTATCGGAAAGGTGCTAAAGTGTCCTTAGTAATTCGAGGCACAGAAATTAGTCCACGGGTAAAATATTGGGTAAGACCCGATATTGAAAATCGAATTGCAGAAGGTTCGATCGACGTATATTTCGAGAGTCAAATAAAGGAGATACTTCCACAATATACCGTAATCGACACCAAAGAAGGTGTAAAGCAAATACCGGCCGACTTCATATTGGCACTAACGGGATACCGGCCAAACTTTGACTTTCTGCGCCAGCTCGGCATCGAGATACCACAGGAAGCGCCAATGATCCCGACCCATAATGTGAATACGATGGAGACAAACGTTCCTGGACTATACCTGGCTGGCGTAGTTTGTGGCGGGCTAAATACACACCTCTGGTTTATTGAAAATTCAAGGATTCATGCCCGCCAAATTATAACGGACATCTTACAGAAAGAGAAAGCGGTTAGAGCCTAACCATCTCAGATCAGTAAAACAAGATATGCTACGGCCGTAGCCCGCGTAAGAAGATATGAAGTAATTTTTTCTGTTTGGTCAAGATGAGCTCAAACTCATCTGGTGAAGGAAAAAGACAGTCGTTTACCTGTTTACTTAACACCCCTGTACGCATTCCCATCAACGCAAAAGACATTAATTCAGATGTCTCATTGAGATCATCGACAACAATTTCGCCATTTTTAACACCGATTTCCATGATACGACTATCCTGTTCTTTGATCTTCTCAAAGTACGGGCCTACACTCTTGCTCATCTCGCCAGGGTTTTGCATAAACAGGGAGGAGGAATACTCAAAAAGGTTGTAGTTCTCGCGCAACATCTCCATACGCAGCTCGATAGCGTGATTCATTGCCTTCTCCACCGTAATACACTTCGATAATGAAGCATCTACCTTAACCATCATATCATTGATGACATAACCTAACACAGCCGTATATAAGCTGTGCTTATCTGGAAAATAATAATACAAAAGAGCTTTCGAAAAGGATAGATCCTTGGCAATCTCAGCCATCGTTGTCTTCGCCATTCCAAAGTGAGCAAAACGTTTCTTTGCAACATCTAAAATTTTCGCTCTCTTGATATCAACATTCTTGGGCATGATACTTTTTTCCTCTATATAACTAGCGTTTATACTATCTTTACACTTTACTATAAAATTAGTTCTTTTTTTGAATTTTTAAAAGGATTAGTCAATATAAAATGATGAATCATATCCAAAACGACGTTTCTTTACAGCCTTTTAACACATTTGGTGTAGATGCCCGCTGCAAACAGTTTATATCCATTGAGGACGAAAGCAGCCTTTCCTCACTTTTCTCGGCAGGACATTTCACCAATAGTCCTTTTTTTGTCCTTGGTGGAGGCAGTAATGTGCTATTCACACAGGATTATGATGGTCTTATTATTCGTATAGCAAATAAAGGAATTACACATTTCATTGAGGGAAATTATATTTATGTTACAGCCAAAGCAGGTGAAGTGTGGAATGACTTCGTATGGTACTGCATAGACCGCGATTTTGCCGGAATAGAAAACTTGGCGCTTATACCTGGAACGGTCGGTGCCTCCCCGGTTCAAAATATCGGCGCCTACGGCACCGAATTGATGGATGTCTTTTATTCTTGTCAAGCATTCGATACTGAAACCGGATCCTTCACAAGCTTCACAAATGCAGACTGTAATTTTACGTATCGCGACAGTATATTTAAGACAACCTACAAAGGACGATATATTATTACCTCGGTGACCTACCGACTTGCGGTGAAACACCAGATTAATAGTTCCTACGGCGCAATTAATAGTGAGTTAACAAAACGTAACATTACCAATCCGACCATACGGGATATTGCCGAGGTTGTTTCGCACATTCGTGTGGAAAAATTACCCGATCCTTCCACGATAGGTAATGCCGGAAGCTTCTTTAAGAACCCGATAATCGATATAAATATTTTCAATAAGTTGAAACAGGAGTTCCCCGAGATTGTTTCCTATATAGTAGACGACACACATGTAAAGTTGGCGGCAGGCTGGATGATTGAAAAATGTGGATGGAAGGGGAAAATCGATGGTAACGTAGCTACATGGAAACATCAAGCACTGGTTCTCACCAACTTGGGGGAAGCACGTGGGTCTGAAATTTACGACACATCGTCCAAAATAATGAACGATGTGTACGATACATTTGGTATTAGACTCGAACGCGAGGTAAACGTTTTATAAAGTTTTCCACATTTGTGAATTTCAATTGTTAAAAACTACCTTTTAAGAGCCACCCAAAGCGCATAAAAGGTAGTTTTCCTAAATAAGCATTAACTGTAACGAATAGTTAATATTTTTTTAATATAGAATAATGTCAAATCAAAAAGTTTAGCACGCCCTTTGCATAACTCTTTGTCAGAAACCGTATTTCATACAAGTGAATACAACCTTATTACAGATTGTAATTAATTTTTTTAACTCATTGTAAACTTTAAAATCCAATCTAGTATGAACAAGACAGAATTCAATACTTTAGTAATCCAACAGTCAGATTCATTAAAGGCGTATGCAAAAAATTTCACTAGAGACCAGGATGATGCGAACGATTTGGTACAGGACACCCTGCTGAAGGCTGTCACCTACTTTACCAACTTCAGGGAAGGAACAAATCTTAAAGGCTGGTTGTACACCATCATGAAGAATACCTTCATTAACAACTACAGACGGATCATTAAGACCAATTCATTTATTACAAAAGAAGAGGAAATTACAAGTGCTAACCTTGTCGTGTCTGCCACGAGCAATGTCGGTGAAAACCGTTTTGTGATGGACGACATTAACCATGCGTTAGCTAACTTATCGGAAGAGTATTACATACCTTTTACGATGTATTTCGAAGGCTACAAGTACCATGAGATCTCGGATCATTTAAACATTCCTATTGGAACAGTAAAGACCAGAATACATGTGGCTCGTAAAGCCATGAAAAAAACTTTAAACGCGTATCAGTTCGGATATTAACGCCAGCGAAATCCGACGCTGTATTAGTCAACTCTTATAGTACACAAACCCATGCTATCCAAAAGGTAGCCCAGGATTGTTATGTTCTAAAATGGGAATTTGTAAGGAAAACCAAATTTAGGTAAGTTTGGCCCGTGGAACACGACTGCCCTACTTACACTAAATCGCAACTAGCGTTGCGCAATGGACAAGACAAACCCGAAATATGGGTATCCTATAAAGGACTCATCTATGATGTTTCCTTAAGCAGGTTATGGCGAAACGGCAAGCATTATGAACATTGGGCAGGTCAAGACCTAACCGATGAACTTGCCGATGCGCCGCATGCTGACCACGTCTTTGCGAAATTTACCGTTATCGGAAAACTCGCCTAAGCGATCAGCCCTCTTTATTATTCGCTGATCTCAAATTTAGACAACGCTATAAATTGCTTTATGCGCGCTTGAATATCAGTTGCTGTTAAACTTTGCAATTGTTCTGTACCAAATTTTTCTACACAGAACGAGGCTAAAGCAGAACCGTAGATAATGGCATTCTTCATATTGGTAAAGTTAATCGTTTTCACTTTCGCTAAGTAACCAATAAATCCACCTGCAAAGGTATCACCTGCTCCTGTTGGATCAAACACATCTGCTAATGGTAGCGCTGGTGCGGAGAAAATCTGTCCTTCCCCAAACAACAATGCCCCGTGCTCTCCTTTTTTAATGATCAGGTATTGCGGTCCCATTTCTAAAATTACCTTCGCCGCCTTCACTAACGAATACTCACCCGACAACTGGCGTGCTTCCGCATCATTAATTGTCAAGACATCAACTTTCTTCAATACAGCTTTCAAATCCTCCAACGCAACATCCATCCAGAAGTTCATGGTATCTAAAACCACCAACTTAGGCTTATTGTCTAAACGCGCTAAGGTATCCATTTGCACCTGTGGTGTCAAGTTACCCAACAAAATATATTCACAGTCTTGGTACGATGCCGGAACTTTAGGATCGAAATCCGCCAATACGTTCAACTCGGTGATCAAGGTATCACGGCTGTTCATATCATTGTGGTATTTACCAGACCAGAAAAATGATTTTCCTCCCGCTACGATCTCCACTCCTTCTACATCAATTCCTTTCGATCGTAAAATATCTAAGTTATCATCTCCAAAGTCATCCCCAATTACACTGACTAACTTTACGTTATCGTATAAATAAGAAGCTGCCAAACCAGCAAAGGTAGCTGCGCCACCTACAATTTTATCTGTTTTTCCGAACGGCGTTTCGATCGCATCAAAAGCAACGGTACCAACAATTACTAAACTCATGATTTTTAATTTTTTTGAAAGTATTTGTATCCAAAAGCTCAAAAAAAAACCGGCTAAAAATAGCCGGTTTCCTTTGCTCCTGAAGCTGGGCTCGAACCAGCGACCCTCTGATTAACAGTCAGATGCTCTAACCAACTGAGCTATTCAGGAATTTCCTTCGAAAGAGCGGCGTGAGCTGCTTTTCTAAAGTGAGACAAAGATAAACCTTTGTAGCATATATTCAAAAAAAAAGTAAAAATATTTTTCACCAATATGCCGATGGATTACCCCTATCTCACGTTTCAAAGAACTTCTAACTTAACAATTGCCTCAAAGCCAGCTCGTAAGCCTTCGACGAGATATTTTTAGGCTGCGGAGTCAGGGCATGAATATTTTTCATCTCCTCCCGAATAACCGAAGAAACATCGTTAAAAATAGCCTCGTCGCTGATTTCAATATTCGGCTGCATCAAATAAGCAAACACACGCGCCATCCCGCAATTGGCTACAAAATCAGGAATTACAGCCACCTGCTCATCGGCATACTCCATCACTGGACCGTAGAAAATCTCGCGATCGGCAAAAGGTACATTCGCACCCGAAGCAATAACTTCCAAACCGTGCTCAATCAATAAGCGAACCTGCTCTTTGGACACCAACCGCGAAGCCGCCGCTGGAATAAAAATTTCGGCTCCTATTGACCATATCTTCTCATTGATTTCATCAAATGAAAGCATGTTTGGATGGTTCAGCGCGTTGCCATTTCGATTTAAGAACAGAGCAGTAATTTCCTCTTCGGTAAAACCAGTGGTATTCACCAACCCGCCAACACGATCAATTATACCGACGATCTTCACGCCTTGTTTCACCAAATAGAAGGCGGCGGCAGCGGCCACATTCCCCCAACCTTGTATAATAGCACGCTTCCCGGCAGAAGAACCATCGTAAATACTGTAGAAGTGCTTGATTGACTCCGCAACGCCAAACCCTGTAATCATATCGGCTACGCGATATTTACGTTTCAGATCCGGACTGTATTTTGCCTCTTCCAATACTTTGGATACCCCGTGACGCAACTGGCCAATTTGATGAATACGTCCGTTTTCGCGTACATCAAAATGCCCGGTTAACACTCCTTCTTGGGGATGCCATAACCCATACTGCTCCGTCAACGGAATAACGTCATGGATTTCATCGACATTTAAGTCCCCGCCCGTACCATAATAATTCTTGAGCAATGGAGTCACCACTTTAAACCAACGGTCTAACACACCTTGCTTGCGTGGATCTGACGGATCAAAATTGATCCCCGATTTCGCCCCACCAATCGCCGGTCCCGAGACCGTGAATTTAACTTCCATTGTTTTAGCCAGCGATTCCACCTCATGCCGATCCAAACCAGCACGCATACGTGTACCACCACCGGCAGCACCACCTCGTAACGAGTTTATAACCACCCAACCCTCTGCATCTGTTTCGGTATCTTTCCACTCGAAAACAATTTCTGGTTTTTTTTCCTCAAAGGCCTTCAGCAAGTCTTTCATTTTCAATTTATATATAAATAACAACTACAAATTACCTCTACGTTCCTGTTCTCGTTCGATCGCCTCAAATAACGCTTTAAAATTTCCGGCGCCAAAACTTTGCGCCCCTTTACGTTGGATAATCTCGTAAAAAAGAGTCGGCCGATCTTCTACGGGCTTCGTAAAGATTTGTAATAAATACCCTTCTTCATCACGATCGACCAAGATACCTAGCTCCTGAATAATGCGAATCTCTTCATCGATTGCTCCAATACGCTCAGGCAACATATCGTAATACGCCTCCGGTGGTGCCGATAAGAACTCTACCCCACGTGCTTTCAAAGCCCGCACTGTTTTCACGATATCTTTCGTTGCCAACGCGGCATGTTGCACCCCTTCCCCTTCATAAAACTCCAGATACTCCTCAATCTGCGATTTCTTCTTTCCCTCTGCTGGCTCATTAATCGGGAATTTCACAAAACCATTCCCATTACTCATCACCTTACTCATTAAGGCCGAATACTCCGTGTTGATCTGTTTGTCATCAAAAGAAAGGATATTTACAAAACCCATCACATTTTGATACCAATCTACCGTTTCATTCATACGATCCCATCCTACGTTCCCTACGCAATGATCGACATATAATAACCCTGTTTCTTCCGGATTATAGTCGCTCACCCAAGGTTCGAAACCCGGCATAAAAGCACCGTTGTAGTTTTTACGCTCGATAAACATATGTACGGTTTCACCGTAGGTATAAATTCCCGACATCCATACTTCTCCATGCGCGTCCGTTAGCTGCTGAGGTTCTAGATACGGTTTTGCACCGCGCTTTACCGTTTCCTCGAACGACTTTCGTGCATCCTCCACCCATAGCGCCAACACCTTCACGCCGTCCCCATGCTTTTTCACATGCTCCGATACCGGATGATCCGACCGCAATGCGGTAGTCAACACCAAGCGAATTTTATCCTGCTTTACCACATAAGAAACCCGATCCCGAACGCCCGTCTCCGGACCAGCATACGCCTCCGATTGAAACCCAAAAGCGGTTTTGTAATAATGTGCCGCTTGCTTCGCGTTACCCACATAAAATTCAATATAATCTGTACCATTGATTGGCAGAAAATCATCTGCTTTAGCGATTTTCTCTGCAAAAGTTTGTCCCATACCCTTCGTTTTATAATTTTATTAGTTTTTAATTAGCCACAAAATCTTGTGGCTCTACTGTTCTTAGACGCAAAATTTAGTTATGCTGAGTCCTTCGGCGTTTAATTAGACGCAAAATTTAGCTGCGCTGAGCCCTTCGGGGTTTGCGTCTCTACTAACTACCAACGACTAACTACTAACTACCAACTACTTTATGCTCCTTAACTCATCCACGATTTATAATAATCAGGATCTTCAATTTGCAGAGCCTCCTCGGTCAACATTAACGGCCTAAAAGGATCGATCATCACCGCTAACTCCTCCGTTCCCTTCTGTCCGATACTTTTTTCGACCGTTCCTGGATGTGGCCCATGCGGTATCCCCCCTGGATGCAATGTAATTTGTCCACGTTCCACCGACTTGCGGCTCATAAAATCACCATCGACATAGTACAACACCTCATCGGAATCCACGTTACTGTGATTATATGGAGCCGGAACGGCCTCTGGATGGTAATCATACAAACGAGGACAGAAACTACACAACACAAACGCATTGGTCTCAAACATCTGGTGCACCGGAGGTGGTTGATGTAATTTGCCGGTGATTGGCATAAAATCATGAATAGATATTGCCCAAGGATAGTGGTACCCATCCCAGCCTACAAAATCAAAAGGATGACTGCCGTACACGTAAGGATAGATCAATCCTTGTTTTTTTATGCGCACCTCAAAATCTCCAAATTCATCGTGCGTTTCCAAATCGACAGGCTTACGGATATCACGCTCGCAGTAGGGCGAGTGCTCCATCAACTGCCCATATTCATTGCGATATCGCTTAGGTGTACGGATCGGCTCAAAAGATTCGGTAATAAAAAGTCGATTATCTGGTCCATCAAAATGTAGCTGATAGATCACGCCTCTCGGAATAATAAGATAATCACCATACCCAAAACGGATATTTCCGTACCCCGTCTTTAACACTCCACTCCCTTCGTGTACAAAAATCACCTCATCAGCCTGACTGTTCTTATAGAAATAAGCCGTCAGGGATTCGCGCGGCGCTGCCAAGGAGATATGTAGATCGTTATTCACCAGTACAGGTACACGACTTTCTAAGTAATCGTCCTTCGGTTTTACCTGAAAACCTTTGAGACTGGTATGTTTAAGGTGCTTTTCGCGCGCTATACGAGGCGAAACATCATAAGGTTCATGGATTTGCTTCACCAAAGTTGGTGGGTGACAATGGTAGACAAGCGCATAAGCACTCGAAAAACCGTGCGTCGAGACCAACTCTTCCGAGTACAGCTCGCCATTTGGTTTTCTAAAAACCGTATGTCTCTTTTGTGGGATTTTCCCCAATTGATGATAAATAGGCATAGTAAATCATGTTAAAAAATGAAATATATAGACTAGACTAAACCTGGTTAGGGTTTATAGTTGGTCGAAAGGAAAAAACAGGAAATTAGTATTGCGCAAATACCACATCAGCAATCAACGCCTTCACCAAAGGCGCCATACCCCGCACGAGGTCTATATGTTTTTGCTGCTGTCTGTTCATAAGTGGTTATGCTTACTATTCAAAAGTAAGCATTCCAATCCACACGAGCAAGAGCTACCGAAAGATTTTGAAATTCCCCTAGAGGATGTCTATCTTTATCGCCGTAACGCCCATAGCGCGGAATCCAATTATACACGATGAAATTAACAACATTCAGCTATAGAAACAGGGAACATCTAGGTCTCTTTATTCAAGACCAAATTTTCCCGCTCCATGCAATATCGAATACCCTACCCAACAACATGACAACTTTTTTGCAAGGAGGCGAATCGATGATGCAAGCGGCACAACAAATCGAACAAGAGATAAAAGAAGGACAGCACCAAGCACACGCAGTTCCCGTGGAAGAAGCAACGCTATTAGCTCCCGTGCCACGCCCGAATTCATTTCGCGATGCCTATGCCTTCCGCCAGCATGTGGCGACCTCGCGTCGCAACCGCGGACTGGAGATGATCCCTGAATTTGATGAATTTCCAGTTTTTTACTTCTCCAATCACCTGGCCATCGCTGGGCCAGGGAATATCGACTGTATGCCGAAGCACTTTGAGCAAATGGATTTTGAGTTGGAGGTCGCTGTTGTCATCAACAAACAGGGCAGAAATATTGCCGCAGCGGAAGCGGACAGCTATATCGCCGGCTATATGATCATGAATGATCTAAGCGCACGAAAGCTACAGATGGAGGAGATGAAATTAAACCTTGGTCCCGCAAAAGGCAAAGATTTTGCGACTGCAATCGGCCCATGGTTGGTTACAAAAGATGAACTTGAGCCTTATAAAACAACCGCAGCAGCCGGCCACATTGGCGATGCTTACCAGCTAGAGATGATTTGCCTCGTAAACGGAAAAGAAGTATCGCGCGGTAATTTCGCAGATATGAACTGGACCTTTGCCGAGGTGATCGAACGGATATCCTATGGCGTTGATATTTACCCAGGAGACCTGATTGGATCCGGAACAGTTGGTACCGGATGTTTTCTGGAACTCAATGGAACCGGAAAGCTAAATGACCCTAATTATGCAACGCAATGGCTGGAACCGGGCGACACCGTCACCATGAAAGTCACTGGCTTGGGCACTCTTGAAAATACCGTACACTTAACAAACAACTAGCATGCACGAAACCACTTCTTTTGATCCGAAACAACAACAAGCCACTTTTGATAATCTCGTAAAATATGCGGTTGCTCCACGCCCTATCTGCTTTGCCAGCACAATGGACGCTTCCGGGCAGGTTAACCTCAGCCCATTCAGTTATTTTAATTTTGTTTCACAACAGCCGCCTATCTGTGTGTTCTCCCCTTTGCGCCGCATGCGTGATGGATCAACCAAACACACACTGGATAACCTTCAAGAACTGGATGAGGTGGTCATCAACATCGTCAACTACTCGATTGTACAACAACAGTCCCTGGCAAGTACCGAATATGGAAAAGGCATCAATGAGTTTGAAAAAGCAGGATTGACAGCGATCCCATCGTTACATGTTCGACCGCCGCGCGTCGCCGAATCTCCGGTTCAACTGGAATGCAAGGTGCGAGATATTATTGCGCTGGGCGATGGTCCGGGTGCCGGAAACCTCGTTGTTGCCGAAATTGTACATATGCACATCCACTCCCATCTACTGGATGAAAAAAATAATATTGATCAAGCGGAGCTAGATCTTGTAGCACGCCTTGGGGGCGACTGGTACTGTCGTGTAACTTCTGACAACCTCTTCATCGTTCCCAAACCGTTGCGTAATCTAGGGATCGGCATCGATCAGCTTCCAGAAACAATTCGAACTTCCAAGGTCTTATCGGGAAACCACTTAGCGTTATTGGCGAATGTCGAGGCAATCCCGAGCATGGATCCTACAGGTTCGCCGCAGCACACATTTGACAACATGGAGCATGCCCATCGTCATATTGGAAATCTATTAGACGAGAACAAGCTCCATGATGCTTGGCAAGTGGTGCTTCACCTACAGAATTAACGATACGTTGGTATCTTTTGCCAAACGTTTGCCATCTTGAATCAACTTCACCAAGTGAGGTTGATTTTTTTGTATCTGATCAAGCGCATCTTCGATTTGGCGCACAGCCTCTGTTAAGCTCATGTTAGCAGCAATCTCCAGCAACTCGACCAACGAGAGCCAATCGCCCGGAAAGTTCGCCTGAAGGTCTGTAAATAGCTCCATAAGGAGTTTTTCCGTCGCATTCCCTTTCTCCCGCATCCGTCGGATTCTCGCATACCGCTCATGCAACTGTTTTGTCGATTCATCGTACGCATGGCGTACCGCCGATATTTCCGAAACATCGGACTGTTGTTCGTAAGCATCCTTATCAGCGGCTCCCGAAAAAACAGAAACAATCTGAGCGCCCACCGCCATATCATACATCCCCCATTCCGGCATAAACAGGATGGCGTCCGTACGCGTGTCGCGAACGGTACATTTGGTAAAAGAAAGCAAAACAAGCTTATCTTCCGATCGGGTTAACGACTCCAAAACTCCGGTGACCGTGATTCCAGAATCAAAGGACAACACAGTTTCTTGCCCAACGACTATGCCCGCGGCATAAAGGTCAGCATCCGTCATATCTTCCAATGACCTGTCAAAACCCGTTACTAAACCCACAGGCGCACTAAAACCATCTTTATGGTAGTTTTTACTATGCCCATGCAACTGCTTCCCTCTAAGGGCTAAAGCGGTCGGTCCGCTAGTTTTGATATAGGTAAGTTTATTTTCATCGCCAACAGCTGTAAAAATACCCGAGACTTGCAGGCCCGAGCTGTAAACAGCGGTACAAACATTCTTGCAGGCAATCGCTTTGTCGACGCTTTTCTTCCCACCGACACGGAATGACATATCCGCAGCAAATTCATCGAGCACCCCACGCAAGTGTTCAAAATCCGGCGTCACGAACAGTTGCGGCTGTGGCTTCGTGATATCATAACTGTAGTTTACGGCATCCAGCGTATACGGGAGTTTAGGCACTTCAGGCTGCATGCAGGTAACACTTTCTCCAATGGAGGACAGCAAGCCCGCGCCATAGATCTTTGGATCATCGACCGTACCGATCAACCCATATTCCACCGTCCACCAGTGCAACCTGCTAAGAAGGGCCATTTCGGAGGGCTCACCCATATTCTGTTGAATCTTTTCAAGAAGGCGCTCCCCCGTTGCTATCTGCTCTTGCGTTGCATTTGGATCTTCCTTTAGGATCGACAGATTCCGGATCGCTTCATACAGCTCGAAGTCTTTCGCCGAAAACATCGCTTTACTTCCGACTTCTCCAAAGTATTGGAGGTATTCCGCATACTCGGGTTCTCCAATAATCGGAGCATGCCCCGACGACTCGTGAATAATATCGGGTGCAGGCGTGTACTCGATGTGTTCCAGCTGCCGGATGTCCGCCGCAATGACGAGCACCCGGTGCGCCTGGAATTCCATAAAAGCAGCCGGCGGTATAAAACCATCAACCGTTACAGCGCCCCATCCGATCTGCTTCAAGCTATCGTTCATCTGTTGCAAATCTGGAATACGTTCAATCGTCAATCCAGCTTTGCGCAACCCCGGGATGTACGGATAATAGGCCACATCTTTGAGGTAAATATAATTCTGCCGCATGACATATCGCCACAAGGCTTGGTCAATCGGCGTATAGCGCTCGTAGAATTGTGGTACTACATACTTTCGGAGATGTGCAGGAAGCTTCTCCAGCACGATGTTCTGATACGTTTCCATTTAGAATCGGTTAAGCGGTAAATATATGTATTTTTTTAAATCGAAACATTCTTTTCCCAAAGAATTATATAGTAAAGAGAAGGATTTACGAACTTATGTTTGGCTTACGTTCGGATCGAAGGAAGAACTATTTTTAAATCGTCAGGAGACATACCTAATGTGTGGCACGGGGCAGCAGCTCAATTTACAACGGCATAAAAAAAAGCCTTCTCGATGTGAGAAGGCTTTCGCTCCTGAAGCTGGGCTCGAACCAGCGACCCTCTGATTAACAGTCAGATGCTCTAACCAACTGAGCTATTCAGGAAACTTTCCGATTGGTCATTTCCGTTTCGGTGATGCAATTATCGGAACTTTAAACGACCTCTCCAAATATTTTTAACACTGTTTTTACAACTCTCTCAAATACAGCCAGATTTTTTTCATCATAATAATACACCCCCTAGGATTAAGGTCGCAATCGTGAAATAAATTATCAATCCTGTCACATCGACAAGGGTCGAAACGAACGGAGCCGACGAACTAGCTGGATCCGCGCCGAGGCGTCTCAGCATAAACGGAAGCATGGAACCCGTCAACGATCCCCACATCACAACGCCCACCAAAGAAAGACTAACCACTGTCGCGACCAATACCCAATACTCACCATAGGCATGCGAAAATGCTTGCCATCCTGCGATTCGCACAAAGCCCAGCGTTCCTAGGATAAGCCCCAAGAAAAGTCCAGACAGGATCTCGCGCTTCATAACCCGCCACCAATCGGCCAATGTCACCTCGCCCATTGCCATCGCTTGAATAATCAAGGTCGAAGCCTGAGAACCACTATTTCCTCCACTCGACATAATCAACGGCATTAGCGCCATCAAGAATATCGCCTTCTCCAACTGTCCCTCAAAATGCTCGATCACGGTCGCGGTCAACAACTGTCCCAGAAAAAGAACAATCAACCAACCGCCACGCTTTTTCACCAGGTGCATAATCGACACATCCAGGTACGGCTCATCCAAAGCTTCCGTACCCCCGATACGTTGCATATCCTCGGTGTACTCTTCATTTGCCACCCAAAGAATATCATCGATCGTCACAATCCCCAACATAATGCCCTGCTCATCGATAACAGGTAAAGCCACGCGGTTGTTCATCCGGAAGACATTCACCGCCTCTTCTTGCGGATCATTTGCATTCAGAGAAATTAGACGATTATCGATCAAGTCACTCACAACCGTTTCCAGATCCGCGATCAACACATCGCGAATACGAATATCGTCAATCAGCTTTCCTTCCCCATCGATCACATACAACACATCGATCGTTTCCGAAGCATTACCATAGCGACGGATGTGATCTAAGATCCGCGACACATTCCAGTGCTCTTTCACGGTGATGTAGTCGGGTGTCATCAAACGACCGACACTATCCTCAGGATACCCCAATAGCGAGAGTGCTTCTTTCCGTTCTTCCGGTGAAAGCATGATGATAAGATGTTTTACAACATCGCCCTTAAGTTCACTTAAAAAAGAGGTCCGGTCATCGGGTGGCATCTCATTGATCAGCTCCCGAACTTTACCCGCAGAGAGCTTCTTAAAAATCCGCTCTTGGGTAGGGAAATCTAAGATTCTAAAAACATGAACAGCGCGGTTGATATTTAAGGTTTCAATAAACAACGCTGCGTACTCGGGAAGCTCATCAATTAACTCCTCAACATCCGAAATGTTTTGCTCATTAAGATAGTTTTGAAGCGCAGCAAAATCGTCTGCCTCTACCCACTTTTCAATAAGCTCGACTTGCATCTCTAGTTCTTCCATAGCACCCGTTTAAAAAAAATCCTACATTGGTAAAAATCTGTTTGCAGCAAAAGTCGTTTTTTTTTTTGAAATAACTAATCTTTTTTAATAGGCATGACTAGCTTACCTTTCAAAAAGAACACTCGAAGTTGGGGCATAGGCCTCTTAACAGCCTCCAAAAAAAAGTGATCTTCCCTACTCCAACGTCCTAAATTTACATCAAAAGACAGACCTCAAAAACAACAACAAATCAGCGACCATCAACTAAAATAGTTTTGCGTACACCGTACATCACAAAAGTAATCAAAGAAAAAAAAGGCCAAAATGTCAGCAGCCCATATTACAAAAAAGCGGCTTAGAATATCCTGTTTCTCCCACGCCTAAGCCTCCAGAAAAACACAGAAACAAACGATTCTCTTCAAGACGTTTCAACACCGTAAACCACAACATCAAACACGTAACCCGAACCGCCACATCACTAACTACCCCAAAACACGAAGCAGACTTCAAGAACCATCCGGTCCAATAATAAAACAGGGGAACATAGAAGTTGTTTTTTACTTTTTTCTCTTATATTGGTATCGCTTTTAAGACCGCAATGCAGCATATAGCGAAAGAAGAACAAAGGCTCAAAGCACAAACGAATAAGCATAAAAACACACAAAACAATAATATACATAAAATCCTATTAATCAATCCAAAAAACAAAAACACATAAACAAACAAGTAATAAAAACAAACAATAAAATACTATAATTTTTAGCAAAATAGCAAAATCAGGAATTTATTTATGAATAAGAAGCTAATTATCAGAATAATACTATTTAATATATTAACACTAAGTTCACATTATTCTTTTGCTCAAATTTTTGACAACGAACAAGCACATCCTGCTGATAAATGGCGTTCAATTACAACTGCAAACTATAGGCTGTTGTTCCCACAAGAGTTTGAACCGGCGGCCCAAAACTTAGCCAAAGAGCTCGAAACATTCATCGAATCAAGTTCCAAAGACTTAGGCGTTATTCCAAAAAAAATCACCCTTGTACTACAAGGAAATCACCTAAATCAAAACGGATATGTACAACTCGCACCACGTAAATCAGAGATGTACCCTGTCCCCTCCTCTACCGCCGACAACCAAGAATGGCTACCAAACCTAGCCTTACATGAGATGCGCCATGTTGCCCAGTTTGACAAATTGACAGGCAAAATAAAAGGACCATTTTTCGAACAATTGGCACTTGCACTGTATGCACTAAACCTTCCTGCGTGGTATTTTGAAGGCGACGCCGTGCAGGTTGAAACACTCTACAGTCAAGGCGGAAGAGGCCGCCTTCCATCGTGGGAAATGCCCATCCGTGCAAACATATTATCGGGTAAAAACTATGGCTTTAGTAAGTATGTCTTAGGGTCCTTTCGGGATAATATTCCCTCTTATTATACAATCGGCTACCTGATGAATACGTACCTGACGAACAATTTTGGAATAGACAGTCAGGAGAAAATTCTCGAAAACATGCGTGGAAAACTAGTGCGTCCTTTCAATTTTCAACGCTCCCTACAATCTGTTTCGGGGTTAAATTCAAAACAACTTTTCACAAAAACAATCCAAGATTTAACGGCTAAATGGGAACATGAAAGACCTGTCGAAGGGCCTCCTTTCGCCGTGATCGAAACGGAAAAATCGCGCTTTCCGACCGACTTTTTACTTCCGCAATACGACACAAATAATCGTTTATTCGTCCTCAAATCATCACCGCAGAAAGTAAATGAAATCGTCATGCTGGAGGAGTCTGGGGCTGAGAAAACGATACATAAAACAGGCATCCAGATTACCCCTTACTTTCATCTTCGAGGAACAGAAATCGTATGGGATGAATACAGAAAAGATGCTCGATTTGGAAAACGAACCTACAATGTAATCCATATACTGGATACCAAAAACAAGCAACTAAAGACGCTTACAAAAGGATCGCGATACTACTCGCCCACCTTACATCCCACCAAAAATGAGGTCGCTGTCGTAGAAGTTTTACATGATAACAGGAGTCGTATTGTAATCCTAAACAGCAAGAATGGCCATGTTTTAGACTCCTTATCGGCACCTAATGCAACACATATACAACAACCTAGATATAATAATATAGGGGATAAATTAATATGCATTGCTGTCTCCAAAGCAGGTACAAGCCTATTGGAGTTCGATCTAACAACTCGTCAATCTACTGTTCGCTTACCTGCTGGCAACCAACAATTAGAGCGGCCAATATACAGAAATAACGACATTGTATTTAAAGCGCACTACAATGGGATAGACAACATTTACCAACTACAAAACAATCAAATACAACAAGTTACACAAGCTACTTTCGGTGCATTTAACCCTTCCCTTGGTCCAGAGGAAACCCTGGTCTACAATAACTACGCATATGACGGTTATAAACTTGCTTCGCAAAAGTTAAACCAAATAACGGACACAGACACCGTTACACGTGCAATTTACATCAATAAAACACTGCAAACGGTCACTTTTCCAACGGCACAGCCGCTATCAGATGACTTCCCAGTAAAGAAATACAACCCAGCAGCACACCTTATTAATTTCCATAGCTTGTCTATTAGTGGCACTAATTTCGAAACATTTGACAACTATATCCCTGGCATATTTTGGCTCTCCAACGACCTATTGAATACAACACAGATTAAATTAGGGTACGAATTTGACACTGATATCAACAAAAGTATATACTCTGCAGAAGTATCGTACAGGCGATTTTTTCCTATTTTCACCGCTAAATACACGAATAGAGGTCAAGTAGGAAACGCTGTAAATAGTGCAAAACCTGGATCTACCGTCATGTTTGATTACAAGGAACATCTCGTAACTTTCGATATGTCACTTCCATTCTCTATTTATCGCCAGAACCAAGTGTATAGCTTTGGTTTCAACATGGGAACATCCTATACTAAGCGGTATAATCTAAGCTTAGATCTTAAAAATTTCAACGATGAAATTGCTTTTCCGCTCAGTTATCAGGTCTATTTTAATAGAAATAACATGCGCAGCAAGCTAGATCTACTCCCTCGCTGGGGCCAAAACGTGAGTATTACGTATCGTCACCTACCTTTTGAAAACCAAATATCGGGGAACATCTTGTCTTTACGGAGCAATTTTTATCTTCCAGGACTAGTGACCAACCACAGTATACAAGCCCGTTTCGCCCTACAGAGAAGCACTGGTCGATACCAAAACAGTTATGATATCCCAATGGTCAGTGGTTGGGGGCACTTTACCTCCCCTATCGTACACAACACAGCGATGGTTAACTACAGACTTCCTCTCTTTTATCCTGATTGGGATTTAGGGTCCATTTTTTACATTAAACGAATCCAAGGGTTAGTTTTTTCTGATTTCCAGAATATTCATCAAGAAGTAACTCCCAAAAGCATGGGATTAGGTTTATCTGCTGATTTTAATGTATTTAAGTACAACCTACCCGATGTGAATGTAGGCACAAAGCTAACTTATCTCAATGACGGCTCAGCTAGCAATAAAATTGTCCCTACCTTTACCTTAAGTTATACATATTAGAGAAAAGTTTACTGTGAAATTTGAAGAATTAATAACAAACAAAAGCCTGGTTGAGACCTTAACGGAGCTTGGATACGTAAAAGCGACTGCCATACAGCGAAAACTGATTCCAACTATGTTAAGCGGAACCGATATTTTAGCTGTTGCACCAACCGGCAGCGGTAAGACGGAAGCTTTTGCAATCCCTATAATCTCCGCCTATATAGAGGCTACTGCGGAAAACAGAAAACAAACTTTGATCTTAAGTCCGACTCGCGAATTAGCGATACAGACCGCAGATAGAATCCAAAAACTAGGAAAAAAACACCACGTAGGGTGCATCAGTATCTACGGCGGCGCAACGTATGAGAAGCAAGCTAAGGCCCTTGCACAAAATCCAGCAGTCATTGTTGCAACGCCAGGACGCTTGTTGGACCTCTATAATCAGGGGATTATAACGTTTGAAAACATACAAAAACTAATAATTGATGAAGTCGACCAAATGTTGGAATTAGGTTTCTTGCATGATGTAAACACCATTATCGCCCCGATTCCAACCTCCGCACAGCGTGTTTTTGTATCGGCGACTTTGCCGGAAGCTATTGAGAAAATGGCTAAAAAACAACTGCGCGATATGACCTATATTCAGATCAGCGAAACGCAGAAAAAGATAACGGAATACCTTCTCTTCGTGGATAAAGCCGATAAAAAAGATCTAATACTGTTTCTTCAAACACACTTTGGGATAGAACAAGCCATTGCTTTTACCCGAACGACACATGGCGTAGATCGTATCGTAAAGCATCTGACGGCGAACGGTCTACCGACCGAAGGTTTGTATGGCGACAAAACACAAGCTACGCGCGAGTCTATCGTACAGGATTTCCGCGATAAAAAGTTCAGTATCCTCGTGGCAACAGATGTTGCTACACGTGGAATCGACATCCCGAATCTATCGGCGGTCATCAACTACGAGCTTCCAGAGACCGCCGCAAATTATCAACATCGCATCGGCCGAACAGGACGCACACAGGAAGGTATAGCTTTTACTTTTTGCGACGGTGAGGACAACCCTAAATTAATCAGCCTCCAAACGGAGCTAAAAAAGACGATTCCTATTTTTGACAAACATCCTTACCCATTAAGTTGGCAAAAAATGCAAACCAGTAGCCCTGTGGTAAAAAAGGGCAAAAAGCAAGGGAAACGAAAAAAATAAGGGCTCGCAGAAGAAAGGTAAAACATCTTTACGAAGCGGAGGAACGAAGATGTAGCAATCTTATAGCGGTGAAAATAAACGAAGACTGCCACATCTCTACGCTTCTCGCAGTGACGTGGCAGTCTCTTTTTATACGTAAACGATTACGTTTAGTCTGCTAACGCTTTTACGCCTGGCAATACTTTACCTTCCATATATTCCAACAAAGCACCACCGCCTGTACTAACGTAGCTGACATGCTCGGTCATCCCGAATTTCGCTACCGCAGCGGCAGAGTCTCCTCCACCGATTAGAGAAAATGCACCTTGTTCCGTTGCTGCTACAACGGCATCCGCAACCGCTTTTGTACCTTTCGCAAAGGTATCAAACTCAAAAACGCCCATCGGACCGTTCCACAACAAAGTTTTAGACGCTAAAATAACATCTGCAAAATGCGACGAGGATTCCGAACCAATATCCAATCCTTCTCTGTCCGCAGGAATCTCATTGTTCGGGCCGTTGTATACATCGGCATCATTAGAGAATTTATCTGCGATCTGCGCATCTGTAGGCAATACTAGGTTAACCCCTTTTTCTTCTGCTTTTTTCACTAACAGGTTTGCCAAATCTAGCTTATCAAGCTCAACCAACGACTTTCCAATCTCACCACCACTCGCTTTAACAAAGGTATAAGCCATACCGCCACCGATGATCAGGTTATCTACTTTATCCAATAAGGCTTCGATAAGTTCAATTTTATCAGACACCTTAGCGCCCCCCATAATAGCGGTGAATGGGCGTTCCGGATGATTCATTATCTTCTCAGCATTGTTGATTTCAGCCGCTAATAAGTAGCCGGCGTATTTATTTCCAGGGAAAAATTGCGCAACAATTGAGGTTGACGCATGTGCACGGTGTGCTGTACCAAAAGCATCATTTACATAGATATCACCTAATTTTGATAATTTCTCCGCAAAAGATTGATCACCCTTCTCTTCTTCTTTATAAAAGCGAAGATTCTCCAATAGCAATACCTGTCCTGGTTGCAATGCAGCAGCCTTTTCTACCGCCTCAGCACCAATACAATCATTTGCAAACTGAACCTCAACACCTAAAACAGCAGACAAATGCGCAACAATATGCTTAAGTGAATACTTATCCACAGGACCATCTTTCGGACGTCCTAAATGGGACATTAAGATCACAGATCCACCATCTTTTAGAATTTTTTGAATCGTTGGTGTCGCTCCTTTAATTCTATTATCATCCGTTATATTAAAATTCTCGTCAAGAGGCACATTAAAATCCACACGAACCAAGGCTTTCTTACCAGAGAAGTTTACGTCATCAATTGTTTTCATACTATTATATGTGTTTAAGTTGTTGCGTTACTAATGCAGCTATAAATATAAAAAAAAGCACCGAATTGAAAAATTACGGTGCTTGTATTTTTGCTTTCCCTTTATTTGATCTCCAAACTATAAGGGACGCGTGCCTGGATTCCAGATCGTTTGGTTACCGTTCTCAACTGCTCAATATAAGCACGATATTCACCCAATTCCTCTCCGATGACCCACATTTTAATTTTTTCTTTTGACGTACTTAAAATGGAAGCAAACGGATCTTTCACGGCCGGATATTCAACCGTTCTATATGTTTTCAACTTCGCTTTCGCTGCTGCCGAATTAATCGCACGTTGCAAACCGCCGATACCATCCACTAATCCATTCGCGACCGCCTGTTGCCCCGTCCAAACGCGTCCTTGTCCGATGCTGTCCACTGCAGCAACCGTCATTTTTCTTCCCGTAGACACTTTGCTGGTAAAGGTATGATACACACGATTAACCTCTGCCTGTACTATTGTATACTCCTCGGCCGTCAACGGACGATCCACAGAAGTCATTAGATCAGCAAATTTACCCGTTTTCACTTCATCCATATGGATACCTAATTTATTATTTAACAAGCCTTTCATGTTTGGAATCAAACCAAATACACCAATTGAGCCTGTTAATGTTTCTTTCTCCGCGAAAATAGAGTCCGCTAGTGCCGAAATATAGTAACCACCCGAAGCCGCATAATCTCCCATGGAGACAACAACAGGCTTCACTTTTTTTGTTAATTCTACCTCACGTGCGATAATATCGGAAGCCAAAGCCGATCCTCCCGGTGAATTAACACGTAGAACAACAGCCTTTACGCGATCGTCCCGACGTAGCTTACGTAATTCTCTGGAAAGCTTCTCCCCGCCAATACTGCCTTCGCTTCCTTCACCATCTACGATATCGCCATAAGCATATAAAACTGCAACACGGTCTGTGGCTGATTCTGTTTTCGCAGGCGTGCTGTAATCTAGCAATGAAATGGTTGGAATATCTTTCTTTTCCTCCACACCTAGACGTTTTTTCATCAATGTCAACAGTTCGTCTTTATATAGCTTATCATCAATAAATTTATAGCGCTTGGCATCATCCGCATTACGGATCAAATAATTATCAGCAATTGCACGTAAAGAATCGGCTGGAATTTTTCGTCCTTCCGCTATATTAGCCAAAAAAGCATCATATGTACTGTTTAGATAAGATGTCATTTGCTCGCGATTGGCAGCACTCATCTCATTCAACAGAAAAGGCTCCACTGCAGACTTATACGTACCGACCTTGACCACCTGCATATCGACGCCTAATTTATCCAACGCTTCCTTCAGGAAAGTAACCGAAGAAGAAAGTCCTTTAAAATCTAATGAGCCTTCTGGATTCATATATATACTATCGGCTACCGAGGCCAAGTAATATCCCTTCTGTGTATACACATCACTATATGCAATAATAAATTTACCAGATTTCTTAAAATCAACCAACGCTTCCCGTATTGCTTTTACCGTTGCCATGCCTGCATTAACAGATGACGGATTAAAATAAATCCCCTTTATTCGACTATCCTCCTTTGCGGCCTGAATACGCGCGACAATATCATTTAATCCGAGTGATTTAACAGCGCCATAACCTGGCAGATCGATACCCTCCCATGGTGAAGCTGCTGTGCGCTCTGAAATCACATGATTAAGTGAGACATACAGAACGGCATTATTGGGCACATTCGCTTCGGTGCTTGAGCCCATTTGGCTTACGGTAGAAGAAATGACCGCGACCAGAATAAAAAAAAGTAGCACAAACACCACAGCAATCCCTGTGATTGTAGCTAAAACATATTTAAGAAACGATTTCATAGCATGATAATTTTGATTTTTCTAAATTAAACCTTTCTTTTGAACTATACTAAATTTTATCAATATGCTTTACATTTTTGCTTCATGAATAAAGTGATTTTGTTGTTAGGCGCAAACTTAGGTGAACCACTGTTACAACTAAGCAGCGCTTGTGTGGAAATAAGTAGAAGAGTAGGTGTCATTGCCGATAAATCTAATATCTATGAATCTGAAGCCTGGGGCGTTACCGACCAGCCTCGATTCCTAAATCAGGCCCTCTGTATAGAGACGGAGCTCACCCCCTTAGAAGTACTGAACGAAATCCAGGCCATAGAAATATTATTGGGACGTTTACGGCTCACTAAATGGGGTGCGCGGACCATTGATATTGATATCTTATACTTTAATGATTTAGTATACGAAGACCAACGTCTTATCATCCCTCATCCTCTTTTACAGGAACGTCGATTTGTATTGGTCCCATTGAATGAAATAGCGTCTGAATATATTCACCCTGTATTAAAAACAAGCAACCATGATTTGTTGTTATCTTGCATAGATCCTTTAAAAGTTAATATCCACCTGCCTTAGAAATGAACAGCAATTATAAAATAATAAATCCCAGCGCTATATCGGCAAACCTAATGGATAACAAAGCGATCATTAAGCAATTCCTAGGCTTGTATCAAACCCAGATTCCTTTAGATTTTGAAGATTTACGGGACGCTGTATTGGCGGAAGATCATACTGAAATTGCATCAAAGGCACACCACATAAAACCTACACTAGGCTATATAGGTGCTTCTTCTTTGCACACAAAATTCCAGGAACTCGAACATGCAGGAAGAAATGAGGACTCCATCCGTACAATCAATCATAAATTCAGCCTCATTGAAGAAGAATATAACACCCTAATGGATGAGATAAACCGGTACTTGGAAACTATTTAACAGCTTTTTCTTGTGCAAAGTGAAGCAGAGACATCACGATATAAATAAGCAAGACGAAAGGAAGGGCCACAAATTTGAAAACGATCAATAGAAGTACGCTAATCATCAAAAAAATGTACTTAAATCTATTGGGGTACCATGCCATAGTCGTCAGTTTCATACTAAATAGTTTAATTTCTGAAACTAACAGTAAGCTTGTCCCAACTGTAATCACAAGAAGGACGGGTACATTGTAAACTAATTGTGGGTACTGCTGCGCAATAAAGGGCAACGAAATAATAAAGAAAGTATTCATCGGTGTATTTAGTCCGATAAAATCCGTCGTTTGACGTTCGTCAATATTAAATTTTGCCAATCGTAAGGCAGAGAAAACGGTGACTAAAAAAGCGATGTATGGCAGATATGCAGCATCGCTTGCTTCTTTAAAAAGCATAAAAAGTATAGTTCCGGGTAAAAAGCCAAAACTGACCATATCTGCCAAAGAATCCAACTCCTTACCTATATTTGATTTAACATGTAAGGCACGTGCAACCATTCCATCAAAAAAATCAAAAATGCCCGATGCCAAAATGCAATAAAAAACATAAAGAAATTCACCTTCCAAAGCAAAGAGCACACCTATGCATCCACTAAAAAGATTCAGGCAAGTTAATGTATTTGGAATATGTTTCTTCATGTCATAAAAAAATTAAGCCACCCTTTGACAAGCAAAAGATGGCTTAAAAGTAGTAAATATTGATGATATTACTTGTTCATACTTATTAAAAACTCCTCGTTAGATCTCGTACCACGCATTTGCGTCAACAAGAATTCCATCGCTTCATTAGAGTTCATATCGGCTAAGTGATTACGCAACACCCACATACGTTGTAACGTATCCTTATCGACAAGAAGGTCATCACGACGCGTACTTGAAGCTGTAAGATCGATTGCAGGGAATACACGTTTGTTCGCCAATTTACGATCAAGCTGCAACTCCATGTTACCTGTTCCTTTGAATTCTTCAAAGATAACTTCATCCATTTTAGACCCCGTATCTGTAAGTGCTGTTGCTAAAATTGTCAATGAACCACCATTTTCAATATTCCGCGCAGCCCCAAAGAAACGTTTAGGTTTATGTAACGCATTTGCATCGACACCACCAGAAAGGATTTTTCCAGACGCTGGAGCCACCGTATTGTACGCACGAGCCAATCGAGTGATCGAATCCAATAAGATAACCACATCGTGTCCGCATTCAACCATACGTTTAGCTTTCTCCAAAACAATATTGGCAATCTTCACGTGGCGGTCTGCTGGTTCGTCAAATGTAGAAGAAACAACCTCAGCACGCACGCTACGCGCCATATCGGTCACCTCCTCCGGACGTTCATCAATCAACAAGATGATCAAATATACTTCCGGGTGGTTCTTCGCAATCGCATTTGCAACCTCTTTCAGTAAGTTTGTTTTACCCGTTTTTGGTTGTGCCACGATCAAACCACGCTGCCCTTTACCAATTGGTGTAAACAAATCCATAATTCGTGTCGAATGATTTGAAGTACCTAAATCAAGGTTTAACTTCTCCGTCGGGAACAATGGTGTTAAATAGTCGAAAGGCACACGATCGCGAATCTCAGCTGGATTCTGCCCGTTAATTGCCTCTACGCGTACTAATGGAAAATACTTCTCCCCTTCTTTCGGTGGGCGAATAGATCCACGTACATTATCTCCAGTCTTAAGACCAAATAATTTGATCTGAGATTGCGACACATAAATATCGTCAGGGGACGTCAAATAGTTATAATCGGATGAGCGTAAGAAACCATAGCCATCAGGCATAATTTCTAAAACACCCTCATTTACAATAACATTATCAAAATCGGTTGGGAGAACCGGTGCTGCCGGTGTTTCTGGTTTTGCGGATACTGTGTTTTCTTCATTGGAAGAAGGTGTGGCACGTTCTACTTCCTGATCAGCCTTAACTTCCTCGCGCTTTGCTAAAGCTACAGGCTCTGTTTTAACGGTACGTACGCGCTTACGAGTACGCTCTGCACCAACTTCTTCTTTTTTGTCTTCTTCCTTAACCTCATCCGCAGATTGCTTAGCAATATCTGCAATTTGATCGATCAATTCTTGCTTGCGTAGTTTTTCAACATCAGTGATGCCTAATACTTTTGCAATCTCGCGTAACTCCGACACGAGCTTGGTATTTAGTTCATTAATATCCATTAACTTTTAATATTATGAGATATAGGATTTTATTGCTTTTATGAATCCATCCAAAATTTTTGTAGAAACCAACAGTTAATATGGCTAAGACAAAGACAAACAGTTACTCCATAGTGCTTTTGTAAACTATTTATCAAAGGATAAATTTGAGAATCGGCACAAAAATAATATAACAATTGTAAATTCAAAGAAAATTATTAATATTTTTCTCTGCATATTAGACTTTAATATACAAATCATAACGGAGATTTCAAAAAAATGTTTTACAAAAGTTATCAACCTTATATTTTTTTTAGATTTGTAATAATCTTTGTATGTTTAAAAATCAAACTAAAACGTTTTAATACTGTATGAAAGAAAATCAATCAACCAACTACCCTGCCCTATACACCTTAGTAGTTGTCTTCTTTTTCTGGGGATTTATTGCCGCAGGAAATAGCGTATTCATTCCTTTTTGTAAGAATTACTTTCAACTGGATCAATTTCAATCACAATTAATTGACTTTGCTTTTTATAGTGCCTACTATATTGGAGCACTTTTACTTTTTATATTTAGCACCATCTCCGGCCGAGATCTCGTCGGTAAATGGGGGTATAAACGAAGTATTATCTACGGTTTATTATTTTCGGCCCTTGGTGCGGCAGCTATGATTATAGCGGTTGAGGTGAATGTATATGTAGGTATGTTAATCGGTTTATTTATCGTGGCTTTAGGGTTTTCTTTACAACAGACCGCAGCAAACCCGTTCGCCGTACTTTTAGGTGATCCTAAAACAGGCGCTTCTCGCGTAAATTTGGGTGGTGCCATCAATTCCTTTGGGACAACAATTGGTCCGCTTGTGATTGGTTACGCACTCTTCAGCACGTTTGAACCTATTTCAAACAGTGAAATTGCGAACTTACCATTAAACAAGGTTGTCTACCTCTACATTATTGTGGGTTTACTTTTCGTGTTGGCAGCAGGTCTTTTTCATTTCTCTAAAAAAGTCCCTGCCGGTGTTAACAATGAACCTATGGAATCCGCCAACAAAGCAAAAAACACCCTTATTGTCATGACGATTTTGCTTCTTCTAATGTTCATCCCTGTGTTTACCAGTTACAAAGGAGAAACAGCATTGCAAATTGAAAAGCTACAGGCACAATTAAGCACCTTAACAGATCCTGCCGCTATTACCACACTTAAAGCCCAAATACGTGAAATAGCTCATCCTTTGGAACTAAAACGCATGGCATGGTTGGTAGGTGCACTTCTTTCAGTAATCGGTGGTTTAGTTTTCGCGTACAGTAAAGCTTCAAAAAATGCAGCCGGTTGGGGGGCAATGAAATATCCACAATTAGTGCTGGGAATGTTGGCCTTATTCATATATGTAGGGGTTGAAGTCGCCATTGGAAGTAACCTTGGTGAACTTTTAACATTGGACGAATTTGGCAGTCTACAATCCTCGGAGATTACGCCTTATGTATCCATGTACTGGGGAGGAATGATGATCGGACGTTGGGCTGGTGCCATTTCCGCATTTCAATTTACAAACCGAACCAAACAAATTTTATTGGTTATCGTTCCTATCGTAGCCTTTGCTATTATTATAGGTGTGAATAGCTTAGCCGGATTCGACATGTCTCACCTTTTATTTTTTATTATCTGTGTAGCCATCCAAATTATTTCATTTTTCATCAGTAAAGAAAAACCAGCACGTACCCTTCTTATTTTTGGTGCGCTTGGTTTATTGGCGATGGTTGTCGGTTTAGTTTCGACAGGAATGGTGGCCATCTTCGCCTTCCTTACCGGCGGATTAGCATGTTCTATCATGTGGGGTTCCATCTTTAGTTTATCGATCGTTGGTCTTGGAAAATATACAGAACAGGGTTCCGCTTTCTTGGTCATGATGATTCTAGGGGGCGCTATTATTCCGCCATTGCAAGGAAAATTAGCTGATATTATTGGTATTCACAATTCTTATATATTACCACTTCTTGGTTTTGCCTATATTATTTTATTTGCGATTATCGTTCGTGGATTCTTGAAGAAACAGGGTATTGATATTGACCAAATCGAATCTGAAGGTGGACATTAAGCTTTTGTTATTGTACTATATACACTAAGTGAAGTAAAAAATTACATTTCAAAAAAGTGCCTTTAATGTGTTTTAAAGGCACTTTTTTATTAAAAAAAATAAGTAGAGGTTTAAAAAAGTACATTTTTTAAAGTTTAATATTCTTGTTTTTGAAGTTAAAGACGTATTTTCGAACGAACAATTTCACAATTGATTAACAAACAAACTAAAAATAACACCATAAAAACCAATCTATAATGATTATCATTGCGGACGGAGGGTCAACAAAAACAAACTGGTGTTTGTTGGATGATTCGAATAAAAAAATTTATTTCAACACGGAAGGATATAACCCATACTTTGTTGATAGTGACTACATCGTTCACTCCCTAAAAAAAGGATTACCTCAAGACTTACCGTTTGAGAAAGTAAGCGAAGTTAACTACTATGGCGCTGGTGTCCACAATGGAGAAAAGGCTAAAATCGTTGAAGTAGCTTTACAAAAAGTTTTCCCTAATGCTAAAGTTGAAGTTGGACATGATCTTTTGGCCGCTGCACGTGCGCTATTGGGCGACCAACCCGGCTTTGCTGCCATCTTAGGAACGGGAACAAACAGCTGTATCTACGACGGACAAGAAATTACACACAATATTGATTCTGCCGCTTATATCTTAGGTGATGAAGGTAGTGGTTCCTATATTGGAAAGAAATTATTAACAGATTTTATCCGCGGATTAATGCCTGAAGATGTTTCAGCTGCATTTTTTGAAACATACAAGTTGACACCGGATGAAATTATGGATAACGTATATACGAAACCGTTAGCAAATAGATTCTGCGCTAGTTTCAGCAAATTTGTTTACGATAACAATGTGAACATCCAATATACACGTCAAATTGTTGACGATGCATTTGAAGCTTTCTTCAAAAACCTGGTTAGCAATTACCCTGATTACCAAAGCTATACTTTTAACTGTATTGGCTCTGTGGGATACAATTTCAGAAATGTACTTACTGAGAAAGCACACCAATATGGCATGCAGGTAGGGAAAATATTACGCTCCCCAATAGACGACTTAGTACAATTCCATATCAATAGAGCGGCAAAAGCTAAATAGTTTTTCGCACAGAAAAGAGATACAATTTATATAAAAAGGGGGAACATGAAACATGTTCCCCCTTTTTATATAAATCAACCGGCATTATGACAATACCATCGTCTCACCAACCGCCGGCAAATGTAACGTTAATCCGGCCTGCGAAAAGTCTACCTTTGCAGCAGCCGTATCAATAGCTATCGGTGGAAAGGTATTGTAATGTATACCAATAATATTTTTACAGTTCACAAAACCCGCTGCTTTAATAGCGTCGGTTACCCCCATCGTATAGTGTCCTCCAATTGGTAATAAAGACCAATCAAGGGCTAGATCTTCGAGCAACTTCATCTCCATAGTAAGTCCCGTATCTCCCGCAAAATAGATCTTCTTATCGCCGATAAAGAAAACATAACCTACAGGGAAACCACCATACTGACCATCGGGAGTACTATTGGTATGTAATGCATATACCATCTTCACTTTTCCAAAAGGGAGTTCCAAGATACCGCCGAAGTTATATTCGATAACTTTCTCTTCAGGTACTCCTTGCCGGCGCACCCAAGCCGCTGTTTCCACAATCGAAACAACCGTAGCATCACTATTTTTCTGAATCTCATACATATCTGCGACATGATCACCATGACCATGACTTAAGAAGATATAATCAGGACGTAGGCTTCCTACATCTACCGATTCCGCTAAAGCATTTCCTCGAATAAAGGGATCTAGCAACACTTTCACCCCGTCGAAATCAAACTCGACACAAGATTGACCGTAATATGTAACCTGTACCATACTTACTTATTAAATAGATTCCCTAAACCACCTAAACCTCCCATACCACCAAGTAAATCTTGTGACACGGCTTGCATTTCAGATTGACTCACATTCTCTGCCTGTGCAAGTGCCTTATTAAGTGCTACAACGAGCAATTCTTCCAGCTCTTCCTTATCCGTTTCGTTAAATAGCTCTGGGGCTATCGTCACCTCTTTGATCTCCTTATTCGCTGAAGCAACCACTTTAATCTTTCCACCTTCTGCTTCACCTACCACAGAGATATTGTCTAATCTCTTTTTTACTTCCTCAGCCTTTTGCTGCGCTTGAAACAATTTATCGAACATAACTAAATTCTTAAAATCCTTACGCAATTTACAAAATCTATCCTAGACCAGCCGTATTAAAAAGACTCCAATTAGGTTCTTAACAATAGCTTCCTTAAATTTGTCGCTTAAATATTGCCTCAAATGCAACAACTAAACTTCTACGATCAACTATTAGAAAACGAAAAGCAACGTAATCCTCAGGCAGCCGAATACCTGGAAGAGGAAATAGATATATTGATACACAAACTCAAATATATCCACCAAGATATCCGTCCGACTGTTTTAATCCTACAACAAGCAACAGACTTTTCTCCCTTATATAACGAACAACTGCACGACATTATCGCTAT
Organism: Sphingobacterium psychroaquaticum; assembly: GCF_004421025.1. NCBI lineage: Bacteria > Pseudomonadati > Bacteroidota > Sphingobacteriia > Sphingobacteriales > Sphingobacteriaceae > Sphingobacterium > Sphingobacterium psychroaquaticum. The sequence goes on from NZ_CP038029.1 coordinate 3,377,895, forward strand.
TGCAGGAGGTGTATCCATTGCGGATAAAATGGACAATCCTTCTATAATCTGCATCGTACAGGAAGACGAGTCCCTCTTAAGTACTATTTTCAGCGTATTACAGGACGACGTATTAAGCCGAAGTAATGCGGTTCAAAAAAATCAGATATACATCATTCAGAAAGAAAACTTTGCAACCCAAGATAGTGACTTCTTAAAAGATGTGGAGATATGCGCCGAGATTATACAACCAAAGTATTTCATCTATGGTCACCAAGGAACCGAGTGGCTCAAATTCGATATAGCATAAAAAAAGGCGTTTTTCTCAAAACGCCTTTTTTTATGCGGGTTATTACTACCCCATATATTTTTTTCGTAAAATCGCATACAACTTATCTACGGTAAGCGGTTTATCTGCCCAATTATTCTTTAAGGCATAGTTTGTTTGTAAAAAGGCATCGGCCTCTCCAAATGTAGCATACCGATTCAAGAGTTCTACAGCTTCGCTGTACGCTAATGAATAACCATTAAATAAATCTTTAATAAACAACAGCTTATCATTTAAGCTAATACTACTTTTCAAGTCGGTAATCCGTTCAGTTGCCGTCCCAGCATGCGATACCGATGCCGCAGCAGGTGCGGATGATGCCACATTTGCTTGTCTTTGTTGCTGCAAGATTTCATTCAATGTCAATGGACGTGAAGGAGCTGTCTTTTCTTCCACAACTTCCACTTTCTCTTCGCGCTCAACTACTCGGGAGGTTTCTATTCTTTCCGTAGGAACAAAAGTTTCTTGCACCGTAACAGGCAAGGGCTCTTCTTCTACTGGCTCCTCTATTATCGGTTGAAACAATTCAGGCTGTGCAATTTCAGATGTTGTGGGTTGTTCTATTTCTGGTGTATGCTCCACCGGAGATTCAACTTCTGCTGTGAATGCCGGCGTTTCATCTAACGATGCTTCCGTGGCAGGATACGCAGTCTCCATTTCATCGGTAACCGTCGGCACAAATGTCTCTACAATAACCTTTTCCACGCGTGTAGCCACTAAATCCTCAACAGGCGTCACAGCCTCTTCCCTAGGTTCCGAAAACGAAGCCGCTATAGGCGCCTCCGCAACGGGCAATGTCGATCCGCCCAAACGCTGCAACACCTCGATGTGCACCGTCAGATAACGGGCTTTCGCCTCCAATAACACCAATACCTCCGCACGGTTATCTATCCCTTCCTCCGACAGCGTTGCATAGCTATCATTTATCTCTACTAAAAGATCTCCTATCTTTGAAAAAACTTCTGCTTTCGTGTAACCCATTTCTCTTTAATATTTTTTGTCCTCGATTTTTGTGAACAAACGAAATCAACTGATTGCTACAGCGTTCCGATTTAGACTGAACTTGCTTCCTTCAAACTTAGCTAAAAATGCACGCAAATCCAACTCTAAAGGCTGGGAATAGATTACATTTTTTTCACAGTACCTCTTCCTTTCCTGAGCCTTTGATACATGAAAAGTAAGATAAAATTTCGATATTCGTGGGATTCAGCGTGAAGATTTAACGTATGTTTAACCTTCACTTTAAAAGTACAACGTAAAAAAATACATGCTATTCTCTGAGCACAACTTTATTAAGAAAAATGTAGATATGGGCAGTATCGAAGTTATCTGTGGGTCTATGTTCTCCGGAAAGACAGAAGAACTTATCCGTCGGATGAAAAGAGCTCAATTTGCGAAGCTGCCGGTCGAAATTTTCAAACCCGCCATTGATATCCGATACGATGAACAAGCAGTTGTCTCGCACGATAGCAACCGTATTCCTTCTACGCCAATCTCACATTCCTCGGCCATTCTACTGTTGAGTGCCGAAACCAAAGTGGTCGGTATCGATGAAGCGCAGTTTTTTGATGACGAGTTACCGCATGTATGCGTGCAGCTCGCGAACCGCGGCGTTCGTGTCATTGTTGCAGGTCTCGATATGGATTATAGAGGAGAGCCTTTTGGCCCCATTCCTGCGTTACTAGCTGTCGCAGAACATGTCACCAAGGTACACGCTGTATGTGTACAATGTGGAGCACCAGCAAACTATTCCTACCGCATAGCTGCAAGTCAAGACCGGGTGCTCTTAGGAGAAAAGGATAGCTATGAACCGCGCTGCCGCAGTTGCTACTTTAGTTTGCACACCCCTTAAACAACAATCCGATCCATGGCTTTATAAAAACAAAAGGACATCCAGCTGGACGTCCTTTTGTTTGTTACTATTTAATATTATCGGTGATACTCTTATCCAAAGGATTCACCTTCGAACGATACCGGTGCACCAATTTACCTTCTTTATTAATTAAGAACTTCTCAAAATTCCAATTGATATCACCTGTAAAATCAGGATTCTCCTGGGTGGTCAAATACTGGAATAAAGGCGTAATTTCACTGCCCTTAACCTCTACTTTTTCAGAAAGGAGAAAGGTAACTCCATAATTTTTTTCGCAAAAATTTTGAATTTCGGCATTAGATCCTTTCTCTTGCTCTCCGAAATTATTCGCCGGAAAACCAATGATCACCAAATCCTTACCATATTGCTGATGAAGCGCTTGCAAGTCCTTGTATTGCTTGGTAAAACCACAAGCCGAAGCGGTGTTCACAATCAGCACATATTTACCCTTAAAGCTCGACATTTCAATCTTCTTGCCTTCGATAGAAGTGAAGTTGAAATCGTAGATAGAATTTGCCGGACTTAACATCGAAGCCAACAGCATAATCGTGTTTATTAGTACCATGATAAAATTTATTATGTCAATATTTTTGTTTCTCGATCAACAACGTAGTGAAAAAGTTGCTCCATCGGACTTTTCAAAATCGTTCCTATATTAATGCCATGCACTTCACACACATCACGTAGTTGCATATCAAAATGGTAAGCAATACTGCCCACAAAATTTACGCGGTAATCCCAATAATCAGCATGCGTCATGATATTCGTACGAACAAACTCATCAAAACCATTACGCAACAAATTATCGATAAAGGGGTGCATAATATTCTCGGTCATAAATCCGGCAAAAGAAGCTAAATATGCATTGGGCCGATCACGTTGATAAACATTCTTAATAACGATCTCTTTGTTTAATTTATACTTTTCCTCGAACTTTTTAGACAAGTCTTTAGGCATTTTCTCATACAAAAAACTTGTAATCATCTGCTTTCCAAACCATGCACCCGATCCTTCGTCCCCCAATACATAACCAATACCGTGCACACTAGGCCGCAACATTTCACCATCATAAAAACCAATATCAGATCCCGTACCTATGGTACAGATATATCCTTTCTCTACCCCGAAGGTAGCATAGGCACAGCCTAAAAGATCACATTCCACAGACACAAAAGCAGTTGGAAAAATTTCACTTAAAGCATTCGAGACAATCTCTCGGCGATCTGGAGTGATACACCCTGCACCGAAAAAATACACCTCATGTATCTCACTGGCATAGGGTAATATTTCTGGAACATCTTTCATTACCTTTAGGATTTCCTTCTCATTTACAAAAAAAGGATTTAACCCCTTCGTTCGAAAAGATAAGGGTTTACTATCTGGTAAATTAAGCATCCAATCGGAATTCGACGAACCACTATCTGCAACTAAAATCATACAATAACACAGGCATTAATCTATAGTCAAAGATAACAAATTTGATGTAATATTTTGATTTCCCTACGAATATCCATTTGATGTGAACTATATTAAAGGTAGCTTTGCAATATATTCTAAATCATCATTCATGGCTGACTCCAGTATACATTTTACCGTCTCTTTTCAGGAACCACAAGCACATTATGCCGAAATACAAATAGATTTACAGCAGTTCGATAAAGATTATATCGACCTGAAGATGCCCGTTTGGACACCTGGCTCCTATTTGATCCGGGAATATTCCAGGCATGTAGAGCGTTTATCCGCGGAGGCGAACGGCAAAGCTGTTCGTTGTGAGAAAATAGCCAAAAATACATGGCGTGTTTATAGTCATAAAGAGAATGTAAAGGTGCAATATAGTGTGTATGGTTTTGAAGTATCTGTACGCACAAATTTCATCGATAACGATCATGCCTTTTTAAGTTCGGCCGCGACTTTTATGTTTCCTGATGGTTTTCTGAATCATCCTTCAACCCTATCCATCACCCTTCCGGAAAATTGGTCTAGCGTATCAACAGGTTTGCCAACCGTACCCGGTAAAGAGCACACATATTACGCGTCAGACTTCGATATTTTATTTGATTCTCCTTTGGAGATCGGAAACCAAGATGTGTGGCACTTTGAAGCAGCAGGCGTACAACATGAATTTGCTATGGTCGGAGGTGGCACTTACGATAAGAAACAATTGTCGGAAGATATTCGTAAAATCGTAGAAATAGAAACGGATATCTGGGGAGAAAATCCCAACAGTCGTTACGTCTTTATTACGCATAATTATCAGAACGGCGGAGGGGGGCTGGAGCACCTCAACTCGACAGTCTTAGGCGCAAGTCGCAATGGGTATCAACAGGCTGCAACGTATAAAAACTTCCTGAGCCTGGTAGCGCATGAATACTTTCACCTGTGGAATGTCAAAAGATTGCGTCCAAAAGCACTTGGTCCTTTTGATTACGAAGCGGAGAATTATACGACAGGCCTCTGGATCATGGAGGGATTTACAGCATATTACGACAATCTGATTATTCGCCGCTGTAACTTCTACTCACCAAAGGAATATTTGAACCTATTGGCATTGGATTTCAATATCGTTTACAATAGACCTGGCTTCCAGATACAGTCAGCAGGTCTTGCGAGCTTTGACACCTGGATCAAACAATATCGTCCCGACGAGAACTCATCGAATACCAGTATCTCCTATTACAATAAAGGAGCAATGTTGGCGGCAGCGCTCGATATTCGAATTATTACAGAAACGGATGGTGCAAAACGATTAGATGATGTACTTCGTGCTGCCTACCAACAGTTTTATAAGACGGAAGGTCACGGTTTCGAAGAATCTGCTTTCCAAACTCTTGCCGAACAAACCGTGGGGGTAGATTTATCTGACATCTTCGAAGCGGCTCATACCAACCAAGAGTTAGACTATAATGACTTTTTTGAAAAGGTAGGGTATCAGTTAATCGATGTGAATGCCAATAATCAAGAACGCTCACTAGGCTTAAAGACAGCCGTCATCGAAGGTCGAATTGTCGTAAAAGTCGTAGAACGAGGATCTGCCGCTTGGGATGCAGGTATATCAGTCGACGATGAACTTATCGCTATCAATGGAACACGCCTTGATGTGTTGGGTAAAGAGCTGGATTTTGTGTTAGAGCAAGGAGCGATAGATGATATTGTTGATGTACTCGTATCCCGTGATGGCCTTATTCGAACAGTTCCGACGCCATTACGTCGCACAACAAAAAAAGTTTATACCATCCAGGAGTTTGAACAAGCTTCGGTTCGGGCAAAAGAATTAGGCCGCATTTGGCTTTCGATATAACAAATAAAAAGGCTGTTTAAAACAGCCTTTTTATTTGTTCCTTTGAACCAATCAAAGGACTAAATGTCATTCTTTGCCATAAATTGAATATTTCGACCACCTCAACAGGACAATTTACAGCCTTTCTAGACGGCGTCTTTTTTATTAAAACTTGTAACGAATACTAAGCCCAAAAGGATCAATTAACTTAATACTGCTCTCTTGAATAAAATCAAAGTAAGGCTTAAGATCCAGCGAAATAGATAATGGTGCTGTTGGAATAGCATACTCCACACCAATGATACCATCTACGCTGAGCGCTAATTCAGACTTGGGATTTGTCCGGCTGGTAATAACTTGTCCATTCTCGTTTGTCACTTGAACGGTTTCAGATTTATACTTAAAGCTTCCCAAGCTTCCTCCAAAACCATAAAACCACGTGAAGTTTTCCGCTAGTGGCTTATGAAACTCGTATAAACCGACCATCCGAAAGCGTCTGGACTTAGAATTGCTTTGGATACTTAGAATTCCCTCCACGGCACGATCTTCAGCCAGCGTATATCGGTAGTTGAAACCCGTTGCGCTTCCGAAACGGCCACCGACAGCATGCTGACTCGATAATTGTGCTGAAGCTTGATTAAACGTAAAAAATATTAGACCTAGTGTTAGAATTAGCCAATGTGTTTTTCTCATGGATACGGTAATTGTTTGTGTGTTTCAAAAGTACTACTTTTTTTAACGTTCAAAAGTTAAAACATGTTATGATGCGACACAAAATAAGTTCACTTTTCATTCGTTAAATCAAACAATACCGCGTAAAATTTCTTTTTATTATTATGTGCGCATTATATTTTCGCGCTACATTATAGCTGCAAATTTTGTATATTAGTGAAATACTGGAATTATAAATCTATAACTATACACAGATATGGACAAATTAAATAGACTATTTGACATTATCGATAGATATACCCATAATCACCCGAGCGATCGGATGGTAGCAGGTAAACAGGATAATAAATGGATATATTATTCCACTGCTGATTTTGTAAAAATCAGCAACAGCCTAAGCAAATCTTTACTTCAAAAAGGCTTCAAAAAGGGCGATAAAATAGCACTTATGTCCGGCAACAGACCGGAATGGAATTTCGTAGATTTTGCCTGTAACCAAATTGGGGTTGCCATTGTGCCGCTCTACCCGACCTTATCGGAACAAGATCTATCCTATATCTTAAATGATGCGGAGGCCAAACTCGTATTTGTGAGCAATGCAGAACTATCCAACAAATTAGATGTAGCGATCAAAGAGCACAATCTGGATATCGAAGTATTTACCTTTGATGTCATTCCTGGAAAAACATGCTACCGTACGTTACTTGATGCGGGAGATAAATTAGACACCGATCTGAAGCCATACAATGACGCGGTAGAACCGGATGATCTTCTTACGTTGATCTATACTTCAGGGACGACAGGCAAGCCTAAAGGGGTTTTCTTAACGCACCGCAACATTTTAAGCAACGTCCAGGCTTGTGAACACTTGGTCATGGACCATCTAAATCTACGCAAAGCATTAAGCTTTTTACCGCTCTGCCACATTTTTGAACGGATGGTCGTATACCTATACCTTTCCCGAGGGATCGAGGTGCATTATGCGGAAAGCTTAGATAATATTGTTGGGGACATCAACGATGTAAAGCCACAGATCTTCACGACCGTGCCGCGGGTACTCGAAAAAGTTTACGACAAAGTAGTAGAGCGCGGAAAGACCTTAACAGGGATCAAAAAATCCATTTTCTTTTGGGCCCTTGAGGTGGGGCATCAGTTTCAGGAACCGCCAAGGAATGGAACCTTTTATAAGCTCAAATTAGCCATTGCGCGAAAACTGGTTTTCTCCAAATGGCAAGAGGCCTTAGGAGGTAACATTGAGCTCATTATTTCTGGCGGTGCTGCACTTCAGGAACGTCTCGCACGCGTTTTCTGGGCCGCCGGCATCAAAGTCTTAGAAGGATATGGGCTAACCGAGACTTCTCCCGTTATTGCCGTAAACTCACACATCGAAACTGATGTCAAATTTGGTACAGTCGGCCGCGTCTTGAGCAACCTGAATGTAAAAATTGCGGAAGATGGCGAAATTCTCGTCAAAGGACCAAGCATCAGTCCGGGCTATTACAAAAATCCAGAAGCGACCAAAGAAGCAATCGATGAACAAGGCTTCTTCCATACCGGTGATATCGGAGAAATAACACCCGATGGTTTCTTGAAGATTACAGATCGGAAAAAAGAAATGTTTAAAACCGCGGGCGGCAAGTACGTCGCGCCACAGATTTTAGAGAATAAATTCATGGAATCCACCCTCATTGCACAAATTATGGTAGTTGGGGAGAACCAACGTTTCCCTGCGGCTTTGATTGTCCCGGCCTTCGATGCGCTGGAAAAATGGTGCCAACATAAAGGCATTCCTTTTGATTCACGTGAAAAAGCAATCCAAAACCCTCAAATACTCGAAAAATATCACCGTGAAATAGACCGTCTGAATGAAGATTTCGGACAGTGGGAAAAAGTGAAAAAATTCGAGCTTCTCGATAAAGAGTGGACAATTGATAATGGTGAACTAACACCAAAATTAAGCCTAAAACGGAAAGTAATCCTACAACGTTCGGCCGAGCTTATGAACAAAATATATGCAGAATAACCTATGGATAAAGGGTTATTTAAACAGAAAGCTAAAAATTTAGGCTCCGTACTCCTTGGTGCGGGGTCTGACTTTTTAGACGACAGGTGTCTAAAGAAGAGTGCTTCTTTGGCGTATTACACGGTTTTCTCTATTGGGCCAGTCCTTCTTATTCTGATATGGGCTTTGGGCTTCTTCTATGGCAGTCAGCTCGATAGCCCCACTGGAGCGCAGGATGAAATTATGGAAGAACTAAACCAACTGTTTGGGCCCGATATCGCCACGATGTTGGATGCAGCCATAAAGAAGATATCCTTTGAGAATAAAAATAGCATTGCTGTATATGTTGGTATCGGTATTTTGATCTTCTCCTCGACAACCATATTTATCGACATCCAAAATTCAATAAATGAAATCTGGCGCATCAGGGTTAAACCTAAAAAAGGATGGGTAAAGCTTGTTATCGATCGTCTTCTTTCTTTTTCAATGATTATCGGACTGGGATTCTTATTGATGGCTTCACTGATCCTGAGCAGTATTATCGGCGTATTGATGAATTACTTTGGACAGTATTTTGTGCACATCGATATGGAAATGATCGACAGCATCAACTCCATCGTTACCTTCGTTGTAATTACAGTTCTCTTTGGTGCAATTTTCGCCTTTCTTCCTGACGCAAAAGTACGTTTTCGCGATATCTTTTGGGGAGCGTTATTTACGTCGCTCTTATTTCTATTAGGTAAATATGTCATCGCCTATTACCTCAGTAACAATGCAATCGCCAGCTCCTACGGTGCCGCTGGCTCCGTGATCATTCTGCTCGCCTTTGTTTACTACTCCGCTGCTATTTTATACTTTGGTGCTGAGTTTACCAAACATTATGCTATTCAATTTGGTGGAGGCATCCGACCGGCATCATACGCGGTGATGATTGAACAAGTAGAGGTAGAAATTGATTCGGAAAACCAAAACGATACCACTTCTTAGTGCAACAGGATAAAAGTATCCAATACATGTTATTGGCGGGGCTTTTATTTGCCCTGATGAATGTATGCGTAAAATATGTATCACATATACCAACACTGGAAGTCGTTTTCTTTCGATCTATTTTCAGTTTGGTTGCATCCTACTATGTCTTAAGACGCCAACAAATTCCAGTACTCGGTAACAACCGAAAAATGCTAACCTTACGAGGAATTGCAGGATGCCTCGGCTTAATCGGCTCTTTTTACACCTTGCAACACATCCCTTTGGCATCCGCCGTTACGATCAATTACCTTTCGCCATTCTTTACTGCAATTCTGGGCATCTTTATTGTTCAGCAAAAGTTACGTCCTATCCAGTTTCTATATTTTGCCATGGCCATTGGTGGTGTCTTTCTCTTAAAAGGTTTTGATACCCGGATTTCGACAGCCGATCTCCTTATTGGTATTACCTCAGCAATTTTCTCGGGATTAGCGTATAACATTATTGCGAAACTACGTCATACCGAACATCCGCTAGTCATTATGTTCTACTTCCCGATGCTGACCTTGCCTATTGCTGGCGTCTACTGTCTATTGAACTGGCAGCAGCCACAAGGGCTAGATTGGCTGTTTCTCTTACTGATTGGGATTTTTACACAAGGAGCACAGTATTATATGACCCGATCTTACCAGCAGGCAGATCTGTCCAAAGTAGCCAGTTTAAACTATCTCGGGGTAATATACGCCTTGGTTTTTGGTTATTTCATCTTTGATGAGCAGCTCAACAGCTATGCCTACTTGGGGATAGCTATTATTCTGCTAAGTGTTATCCTGAATGTAAAAACAAAAAAAGTGGCCTCGTAGGCCACTTCTTATTTCACATTATAATAATAAACACTTCGACCGATGGTTCCCGCTTCATCTTGTCCCTCGACAACGACTTTATATTTCCCGTTACCATCTGCGTTGTAAAAATCTAATGATACCTTACCCGTTGCATCAAGTACTACGTCCGGATTCCAGTAAATTGTAGTTCGGTAATCATTGGTATTCTTGCTGGCAGGTGTGTCATACTTAGGCGCATAGAACTTACGTTCTTTAACGTAGCCTAGTGGCATCATCTCAACAATATTCGTCTTTGGCAACAAACTTTCGATCTCAGAAAGAGACATCCGAGGCATCTTTTTCTGATCATTTTTCTTCGTCATGATCGAGACAACACCATCATTTTGATACATCCGACTAACGGTTCCCAAGTCATCGCGTAAAAAGATCTCGATAGCCTCAATTTCTGCCGTCTGTATTGAATTCAGTGAAGGCTCATCAATCGGCATTCCGTTTAAAAAGAACTGTACTGGAACACGACTTCCCTGATTATAGTTACGTGAAACATAGTATTTCAAGGTTTGGGTATCGTATGTAATCCCAGTCAAAAGTGTGCTTAAGCACATCGTTAAAACATTACAACCCGATAAGCGATCTGCTTCAATACGATGTTCCGGCATAGACAAACCTGACAATGCTGAAAACTCTTTGCTGGTCACCTGCTTTTTCTGTATCCCGGTTACCTGAATCTCATCAATAAGGATGGATGTACGGTATTCGTTCTTACTGTTCGTAAGATAAGCTTTCATTTCATTATCAATATTCTGGATATTATTTCTTGCGTATGGATTTCCTTGATCTATAGCCGGGAAATACGACTGATCCATATTAATTACTAAGTTCCTGAAATTGTCGTTCCCACGTGCATTTACCGTCACTTTGGAAGAATCAGCAAAAACTAGGTTCTCAAAGACAAAGCGACCACTATTATCGGTATACACATCCTTCCTGAAATTACGGGACGGTATAGACAACAAGAGCCCACCATTTGGATATGCCCGTCCAGTATTCAAGCGTAAAATACCTGAAATATTTATCCCTTGTTCCGGCATAAATTGTACTTGTGGCAGTTTTTCTGCAATCAGGTCATCATACGAAAACCGCCTAAAGCCTTGCGTCATCAATAAAGCATCCAATGCTTCCTTCCGGTTCGCATTCGCCGTATTAAAATAATAATTCGGACGTTCTACGTAACCTTTCAAATCCGATGTCAGCAAGTAGTTGCTTAATATCCCTAAATCTTCGTCGTCATTGTATGGCACTTTGGCTTCGTCGACAACAGACACCGAGTAATTCGATTTTAGTGTATCCTTAGTGGCTACTGCAATAGATAGTTTAACGGGATCCTTCTGTCCATAAACTGTCTTATCGGTACTAATTTTTATCGGTAAAAACTCCTGTGAATCATTAAAAACCAGTCGTTCACTGATCAAACGACCATCAGGATGCATAATGGATAACTGTACGATTCCGTTCGGTAGTTTATCTTTGGGAATATTAATCAAAACCGAGGCATTTTTTAATGTAGCCTGTGCCGCATAAACCAAATGTCCATTGGATTGGCCTAAAACGTAAAAAGGTTGGTTTGTATTTTTCTCAAAAAAAGCATCGTTGGATACCAGGCCAAACTGTACATTATCCCCTTCTTCTTTATGCAGAACCAGACTTAATCCCTCTGCTTTTACTTCCGGAAGATCAAATGTACGCTGCTGGCCATTATCAAAAGCTATCGTGGCCTTGTACTTCTCGCCCAATACGGGAACAAAGCTAAAGTAGCCCATACCGAGTCCGAGATCTTCAAATTCAGCGACTTCTTTCTTTTTGCTATCAACAATCTTACCTTTTAAACGGACACCACGCCCTGTCGTACTCAATGCTTTAAAAGCTACTTTCTTAGAAAGTCCCGCTAAGAGTTCGCCACCCTCCGGAAAAAACTGAACATCAACATCCCATAATGCATTACTTAAGGAGTAATTTCCTACTAACGTAGGATCCGTCTTGTCGCCATCAATTTTAACGATCAAACGGCCATTTTTCAAATAATTCTTCTCCTTGATATTTAGGTTAATCGTGACCCGTCCCATATCGTCGGTTTCCGTCTTCCCTTTATCAAAAGCATCCCATCCGTCAATCGCTTCCCAGCTTAGCTTTTTCCGTCCGAGCAGATTGCCCTGGCGATCCCGAAATTGGATAGTAGCTTTGGTCTTCGTCCCCCCTTCAGAGCTATAGGAAACATCAGCCCCTAATTTCTTGTTTATTGCATCTCCGATTGGTACAATCTTATTAAAGAAATAGCCATTATCAAAATTTGCCATCCACTTGGTGTACGCCCGGAAGCGGTAGTTATCTTGTGATACAAATTGCGGGTCCAACACTAATTGTCCCTTTCCAGCGTTGTTTTCCAGCGGAACACGAAGCGTCTGGATTAGGGAATCCCGACTGGTCAAAACCTCGACATATACAATCTTACTTGGATTGTACTCATACAGGTTATGGTTGAGGTAGGTCTTAAACCACAAGGTATCTCCAACAGCATAATACGGCTTATCAAAGTGCAAGTGCACCTTTTCAACAGGATATACGCCAAAGTATTTCTGTACCTTTTCAACAACAGTATTAATAGGAATTGCCGGTTTTTGCTGTGCATTAACTTGTAAAGACAAGCCAGCAAAGAGAAAAATAAAAAATAAAAAAAAGATTTTCTTCATCAAAATATAGCTTTTCGAGAAGCTAAATATATTGATTTTCTAGCAAACCAGAAGAAATTTAACAGCTTATAACAAAGGTGCCAATAAACGACAGACAGAATCGATCGTTCTTTTCCATGTTTTTCGTCGTTTCCATTCTTTCAACGTCATCAATTCACAGTCGGCTTTGTCAATTTCAAACTGATCCTCCAGCTCTCGACACATCTTCGGATCAGAAATAACCGCGGCGATTTCATAATTGATATAAAAACTTCGTGTATCCAAATTTACGGTTCCAACAAAGGATATCTTCCCATCGATATTAATGGTCTTTGCATGGATAAACCCTTTGGTATAAAAATATACCTTAACCCCGCGCTCCAATAACGGTTTCACAAAAGAAAGACTAGCATGCTGCACGATATAGGAGTCTGACTCCTTGGGTAACATTAACTCCACTTCAATACCAGAGGCGGCAGCAATCTTTAATGCTGTTGCCAATTCGTCGGTTGGAACGTAATAAGGTGTAACCAATTGTATCTTTGTATCGGCCTCGCCAAGCGCAATCAAAATAGCCTCCATGTTATATGGCCCCACCGAACCGGGGTCACTCGAAACAAAAGAAACGGCAGCATCTCCGACCTTCATCTCTTTACGGATATTTTGTAAATACCCTTCACTCAATAGAAACGGTTTTCCGTCAGCAAGGTTCCATGAATTCCAAAAACTGATCTGCAACATGTTCACGGCAGCACCCTCAACACGCACGGAAGTATCGCGCCAGTATACCTTATTAAAATCTGTAGGCTTATTGATGTAACGATCAGAGATATTAATCCCACCAATATAACCGATATCACCATCGAAAATAGCAATTTTACGGTGGTTACGGTAATTACTATTTGCAAGCGAAGTAAAAGTTACCGGCATAAAAGGTTTAAAATCTATGCGGCTATCCTTTTGCTTTTGCATATACTTTACCAATTCAGGCGAACCTATACTATCTACCATTAACCGAACATAAACACCTTCGGCTGCTTTTTCCTCCAGCAAAGTCAGTATCTCAAGCCCTATTGTATCCAGCTCATAGATATAATATTCAATATGAATCGAGTGACGAGCCTCTCGAAGCGCCTTCATAAAGCCGAGAAACTTATGCTCTCCATTGATTAATAATTCAACTTTATTACCGAGCGTGGGCGAGGAAAGACGTTCATTTTTAAGAAAGGTGAAAACTTGGGAAAGGTCTCCGATTTTCTGTCGGATGTCCTCGATATCCTTTTCCATATAAGGCTCCAAACGTTCCCATTCCTTTTTCAATCGAATGGCTTGTCCATCGTTAACCTTTTTTATTCGTTTTACTTTAGAGAATTTTTGTCCGAAAAGATAATATAGAATAATACCAATAACGGGAAGGAAGACAATGACGAGTACCCAAGAAAGTGTTTTTGTCGGATTTCCGTTTTCAATAATCAGGGTACTGATAACACCTACATATAGAAAAAGTAAGGGAACCCAATACCATTCGCCAATAAAGTTTATAATGAAGTGTACATATTCCATACATGATATATCATTTATTTCTAGTTACACTATATCACTGTTGATAGCGCATTGTCTCTAAGATAAGAATATTATCCCAAAAGTGGAACTGCGGTATCGCTACATACAATTTATGGCTCCATCGATATGCAATAGCGGACTTAAATACGGGATATCTAAGTTAGCCCCTCGCAATATAAACCACATGCCCATGATCAAATATAAAAAAGGTAAAAGACGAGTGAAACCTTTCTTAAAAATGCTCTTCGGAAATGATGCCGCAAATGAAAAGACCAAGAGTAAAGGAAGTGTCCCTAAGCCAAAAAGTACCATGAAGTAAAAACTCGACGACAAAGAATTAGCATTCATTGCCGAAGCCAGCGCCATATATACCATTCCACATGGCAGGATTCCATTCAGCATACCAGCAACAAAAGAACCTCCTGGACGATACAGCCAGCGTCCCATAACCTTCACGAAGGGTTGAATCAGTCGCGTTTGAAAACCCGCCATAGCGGTGCTTTTTTTACCGAACATATAAAATAGGCCGATCAAAAATAAAATGGCACCAATCAGTAAACTAAAATACTGTTGCCATCCTTGCACCGTAGCTAACGTCCCAAAAAGACCAAAAAAAAGCCCTAGAAGGCCATATACCAATATCCGTCCAGATTGATAAAGTAATTTATTGAAAAAGTCCCGCCAGCGTATCCCCCCATTTTGATTGACTGCAATCAAAAGAGGCCCACACATTACAGCGCAATGTATGCTGCCAAAAAGCCCCATAAAAAAAGCGAGGTAATGAAAGGTCATTGCTATAAAAACAAAGGATGTGAAGATAAATAAGTTTTACTATTACTCTTCCAATTTACGTCTAGGTCCCAACTGCCTTTCGTAAAGGTCGAAACAGGCAACTGGAAGTCATTTGTCTTCGTCGCAAAAGGCAACGTGACATCCAATTTTCCATCGGATGGTCGTTTAAATTGCAGCTCTCCCTGGTTATCGGCATGTACAAAATGTATATAAAGCGTATCATTGCGAACCTTAATGGTCGGTTTTGCACCATCCTTTTCCAGGTTTTCCTTGCTCACATACACCTCGTCATAAGTCAGACTCTTTTCGTAGTAATCATTATCGACTAAGGAGTCTGAATCATGACTGACCATATACACCCCCGCCGCAACAATAAAAATCATAAATGCACCTAGTCCAATAACTATCTTGAGTCCCCAATTCATATCATTTATTTTAATGTAGTAGGTCCGATAAAAGTCGTTTTCAATGACTCTATTACTCGTCCGTCCGACACAATATTTACTTTAACATCCTGTTTGTACTTTTCAATATCCCCCTTTTCTTTCAACAAAAAGAAACTAAGCGTCGCTGTCTTATCCTTTTGCAGTACATGGATATCATTCACGATCTGTACCGTTGTCTTTGGATCAGCACTCTCAATACTGAAATTCATGTCCTTACCCGATTTGTTTATCAATTCCATCGTATAAAGATTACTGACTTTACCATTTTCCATCACTTGATAGGTACTTCCTTTAGCACGTAACAAGCGCCCATCGATATCAGAACGACTAAAGATCATGGCAATAAACACACCAATCAAAGCCGCTAGAACAATAGAATAAGCAATCGCACGTGTGTTACTTCTTTTAAAACCTTCACTTTTTTCAATTTCCCCCATTGGATAGAAACCAATCAACCGTTTCGGCTTGCCAATTTTCACCATCACATCATCACATGCATCAATACAAGCCGTACAGCTCACACATTCCATCTGTAATCCTTTACGGATATCAATACCTGTAGGACATACATGAACACAAAGGTTGCAATCTACACAATCACCTTTCGGTTCGGTATCCCCTTTTCGCATTTTACCCCGTGGTTCACCGCGATTCTTGTCGTACGCCACAGTAATACTGTTATCGTCAAGCAACACCCCCTGTAATCGTCCATAAGGACAGATGGTGGTACAAACGACCTCCCGTACATGCGCAAATACACCGTAGAAAAGCCCTGCAAAAATAAGTATGGAAATAAACCCCACAATATGTGTATCAATGGGATCGGTCATAATCTTAAACAAGGCTTCGACACCGATTACATAAGATAAGAAAAGATTAGAAATAATAAAAGCGATAAGGAAGAAAATAGTGTGTTTCAAGAGTTTCTTCCACGCACGAGCATCTGTATTTGGTCCTTCATTGAGCTTTTTCTGCTGCATCCAATCGCCTTCAATCAAATACTCAATACGGCGAAATACCAACTCCATAAAAATAGTCTGCGGACAGGTCCATCCACACCAGACGCGCCCAAATACGACGGTAAAGAGCACCACACAGACCATAACAATGAGCATTCCGAATACGGCAATATGTAAATCTTGTGGGTAAAATAGATTTCCGAAGATGGAAAATTTACGTTCAATAATATTGAACATCAAAAATGGATTACCCTTTATCTTTATAAAAGGCGCAATAAAAAAGAACAGCAGTAAGCTATATCCAACCCATTGACGATAGTTATACAATTGACCTGCCGGCTTCTTTGCATATATCCATTTTCTTGGTTCCTGGTTTCTCTTCCGTTTAACTGGTATATTGCTTGCTGCTGTTCCCATATTCTCTTCTCAATAAAAAATAATAACGTTACAAAGTTTCCGAGGTAGCTGTGCTATCTTGCTCAACTTTGCTGGATGCTGATTCGTATTCAACCTCCGTTCCCTGTGGTTCTTTTGGATTCGCAGGTTTGGTATCTCGTAAGGTAAAGATGTAATTACTTACTTCTGCAATCTGCGCTGGCGAGAGCGTCTGCTCCCACGGCACCATTCCCTTATCCGGCACACCATACTTCACCACAGTAAAGATATCTTTGATCTCACCACCGTGTAACCAATTTCTATCGGTTAGGTTGGGACCAATCCCCCCCTCTCCACTATTACCGTGGCACACCGCACAGTTTGCCATAAAAATCGCTTTACCTGCTGAAGCCATAACGCCCGATTCATCCACTTCAATCGTACTTTCATCAATCAAATTTGCGGCTTGTGCTAAATAAGCAGCTTTAGCAGCTTCTGCTTTAGCCATTTCCACCTTATACTCATCATCCTGATTCAACCCCCATCCGAAAACATGGTAGGAGAATAGATAAACTACTCCAAATGTAATCGTCGCGTAGAAAAGAGCATTAAACCAAATAGGAATCGGATTGTTCAGTTCCTTGATACCATCGTATTCATGGTCAATCTCCATATCCTTCTCCTCTTCCAGTGGGCGCAAGCTCAAAAGCTTACTCCAAATAGCATTCCAATCGGTTTTCTTCTTTTTCTTCGCTTGTTCTTCGAGGGCAAGCTCCGGCATTGTTACTTTGATAATCGCTTTAAATGCTCTATGCACAACGAGGGCTGTAGCAATCAAGGCAATCATCACGAGGATCAACACCAACACCAGAATATCACTATAAAGATTACCAGAGCCAAACATCCATTCAGATGCCTTTGTAGCTGTATCTGCTGTTAATAATATATTCATCATATCAATTTCTATTCAGATTGTTGATCATTTTGTTTTTCATCATCGTCAAAAGGAATATCCTTCATATAGTCTATATGATCCTTTTTCATCCAAAAAAGCATGCAAGCTACCAGGACAAAAAACACCAAGAATATCCATAGGGAGGTGATGAGATACATCTCATCACCATTTAAATTTGTTAATTGCTTAAACATCGCTTCTTTCTTTATTCTTGACCACTAGGTGTCGCTTCTGTTTTCTTCTCTGCTTTGATATCAGTTCCCAACCGCTGTAGGTAAGCAATAAGAGCAATAATTTCCCTATCACTTTCGATCGTCACCTGATTATCTTTCAAATCTTTCGCAATGGTAGCTGCTTGTTTGTCCGCATCGGCTAACGCGTTGTCAATTTCCTCTTGTGAATATGGAACGCCTACCGTACGCATACCTTTCATCTTCGCCTGTAGCATACTGTTATCCAATTGTTGATCAATTAGCCATGGATATGCCGGCATAATACTTCCCGGTGAGGTAATGGTTGGATCCAACATATGGTCAAAATGCCATTTGTTCGGATATTTACCACCTATACGATGTAAATCAGGCCCCGTACGCTTCGATCCCCACAAGAACGGATGATCGTACACAAATTCACCGGCCTTACTATATTCGCCATACCGAGCCGTTTCCGAACGGAAAGGTCGTATAGTCTGTGTATGACAGTTAACACAGCCTTCTCGGATATAGAGGTCGCGCCCTTGCAGCTCTAATGCTGTATACGGCTTCACGGAGGCAATTTTTGGAATATTACTGCTGATCGTAAAGGTTGGTATCATCTCCACAATACCTCCAATCAGGATCGCAATCAAAGCCAATACCATAAACAACATCGGTTTACGCTCTAGACGACGATGGGTTGGTTCTTTAACAACTACAACTTCCATAGCAGGAGCTTCCGCTGGTTCATCGGCAACCAGTTTACCCGCTTTCATGGTTTTAATCAAGTTGTATGTCATCATAATTACCCCAGCCAGATATAAGGCGCCACCTATCGCACGCATCATATGCATAGGAAGGATTTCTAAGGTCGTAGCCAAGAAATTTGGATATTTCAAAACACCTTCTGGTGTAAACTCTTTCCACATCAAGCCTTGTACCACAGCCGCCCAATACATCGGGATGGCATAGAACAAGATCCCAAGCGTACCAATCCAAAAGTGGGTATTTGCTAATTTCTTAGAGTATAACGGGGTCTTGTAAATCTTAGGAATCAAATAATATAAAATAGCGAACGTCATAAAACCGTTCCATCCCAATGCACCAACGTGTACGTGTGCAACAATCCAGTCTGTAAAGTGGGCAATTGCGTTTACTTGTTTCAAGGATAACATCGGTCCTTCGAACGTTGCCATACCGTACGCTGTTAAGGCTACCACCATGAACTTCAGCATCGGTTCGGTACGAACTTTATCCCAAGCTCCACGTAAGGTTAACAATCCGTTGACCATACCTCCCCAACTTGGGGCAATCAACATAATAGAGAACACAACACCTAAAGATTGTACCCATCCCGGTAAGGAGGTGTATAACAAGTGGTGCGGTCCCGCCCAGATATAGATAAATATTAAAGACCAAAAGTGAAGAATACTTAATTTATAAGAGTACACCGGACGATTTGCCATCTTCGGCAAGAAGTAATACATCATCCCTAAGTATGGTGTGGTTAGGAAGAACGCCACCGCATTGTGCCCATACCACCACTGCACCAAGGCATCTTGTACACCTGCGTATACATAGATACTTTTCCAAAGACCAACAGGTAATTGAATAGAGTTAACAATGTGTAAAACCGCTACCGTGACAAATGTTGCGATATAGAACCATACGGCAACATACATATGACGCTCGCGACGTTTAATAATGGTTCCAAACATATTGATACCAAACGTTACCCAGATAACAGCAATCGCGATATCAATCGGCCATTCCATTTCCGCATATTCATGCGAGGTGGTTAAACCTAAAGGTAACGTAGTCGCTGCAGCAACGATGATTAACTGCCATCCCCAAAAGTGGATTTTACTCAGTACATCGCTAAACATACGCGTCTTAAGCACGCGCTGCATCGAGTAATAAACGCCCATGAAAATTCCATTTCCTACAAACGCAAAGATCACCGCGTTGGTGTGTACGGGACGAACACGACCAAAAGTGGTGTATTGTGTTAGGAAATTCATTTCCGGCCAGATTAGCTGTACGGCTACTAGCAATCCCACGGACATGCCGACCAACCCCCAAACGATTGTTGCAACGGCGAAGTTGCGGACAATCTTGTTGTCGTAATTAAAGTGTTCTAACTGCATATTCAATATTGTTGATTATATGGTAAAATTACATCTTCATTTATGACACTCTAATGATATAGATTTTTAAAAAAAATGAAATAAGTCACATTTCTAAAAAAGGTGACCTATAAGGTCTAAATCATCAAAAAATCCCATAAGAACAAAGTTATTCTGCGCCAAATCTCAACCATGAAAAGCTTCAAACAATCACACAATATCTAGAAATACAAAAGCTAGCAGGAACGATATTGACACAAGAATGACATTACATCTACAGGTACAACAACAAGAAAAATGGTTGGTTTTATAATTTTGAAAAAAAAAGAGAGTTATTTAAAAAAATAACTCTCTTTTCATTTTAAGAAGGTTTTTCGCCTACAATAAGTTTTGCTCATTAATGTGCTGAAACTTATCCTGAGACTGCGCATAACGCTTATAACCATGTTTGTTCGGGTTTTCAATAACCTGCTTTACAGAAAGCAATTTATAGACATAAGCTCCCGTTTCTTGGTTCAGCTTTAATGCGTAGTAGTTATTCACGCCTTGTCTGCGAATGGAACCTTTTAAGCTACCTCCGCCTACATTATAGGCTGCTGCAGCTAATGTCCAATCCCCAAACTGATCGTATAAGCTTTTAATGTATCGCGCTGCCGCATGTGTAGATTTTATCAAATCTCTACGTTCGTCCACGCCATTACCTACCTTTAGACCATATAACCGCGCAGTAGCAGGCATAAACTGCCAGTAACCACCAGCACCTTTATGCGATGTCACACCGGGCTCCATATCGCTCTCTATAAGGGGTACGTATTTAAAATCTTCGGGAATACCGTAAGATCTAAGAATTGCTGCAATCTTTGGCAGATGTTTCTCTGCTTTCTTATGTAAATCGTAAGATTGCTGCTTACCGAAGGAGAATCTGGCTAAATACCTCTCGAACTTCGTCTCTACCATGGGATTCTCTAAAGGAACACTCTCATTGGCAAATGTTATGGAGCTGTAGTAAGCTTCCTTTTCTTTTTCTGGAGAAAGAGCCATTGCTTTTCTCTTCTTGTCTTTGTCGAGCTGCTCTAACAAGACTTTCTTAATTGGGTCTTTACCAGACTCCGGTTTTGCCGTTATGCATAGTTTTGACAAGATCATTACAGTCAAAACAGCACTAAAGCATAGTACTTTTTTTCTATTCATTCAATCCCTTAATGCTACCTATCCACGATTCATTTTTCTTACTATTGAAAAACAATAATCGATCAAAAATAGCTTGGTCCATTTTTCAGGGTACAAACATACGAACTATTTATTTACTAAACAAATAGTTACGTTCCACACCCGTTAAAAGGTGTTAAAAACTAACGCTTTAAGCCCTCACAGGCCACATGTTACCTGTTAGTATTTTTTTTCGGTATATCAAATAAAAATCTTACCTTTGTATCTTAATTTCGAAAAATTATGCCTTTCAATAATAAACGGAACAGTCGTGATGACAACTCCAAAAAAAACAGAAGCAACTCAGAAAGCTTCAAGTCCAAAGGTGGTCAAAGTCGCCAACATTCATCGAGTAGTGACAGAAAACCTTTTGGTAAAAACAGCCCAGGAAGATCACGTTCTGATCGTTCTGACTCAACACAAAATGAACATCCTTTTGGACGATTTGAAAAATCGGACAGAAAGCCTTTCCAAAAAAGAGACGACAATCGTTCTTTTCAGAAATCTGATGACCGTCGATCCTTCAATAGATCGGATAGAGATGACAACAGAGGGGAAAGAAAATCATTTGACAAACCGTTCAACAGATCGGGTAGAGATGATAACAGAGGGGAAAGAAAATCATTTGACAAACCGTTCAACAGATCGGGTAGAGACGATAACAGAGGGGAAAGAAAATCATTTGACAAGCCGTTCAACAGATCGGGTAGAGACGATAACAGAGGAGAAAGAAAATCATTTGACAAGCCGTTCAACAGATCGGGTAGAGATGATAACAGAGGAGAAAGAAAATCATTTGACAAACCGTTCAACAGATCGGGTAGAGATGATAACAGAGGAGAAAGATCTTTTGACAAATCAGACTATAGAGGTAGCAAAAGAAACTTTAGCAGAGATGACGAGGGTAGTAACGGAGAAGATGGAAAACGCTTTTACCCAAGAAAAAAGATTGCAACGGCTGAGCCTAAAGATGACGGCTTAATTCGTTTAAACCGTTACATTTCCAATTCAGGTATTTGTTCGCGCAGAAAAGCGGATGAATTAATTGAGTCGGGTGTTGTCACTGTGAATGGAGAAGCAGTAACCGAACTAGGGACTAAAGTAGATCCAGCGAAAGACGAGATCCGTTATAACGGAGAACGTCTGAAACGTGAAAAAATGGTTTATATCCTTTTGAATAAACCGAAAGATTACATCACGACAACAGATGATCCACAAGAACGCCGTACGGTGATGCACCTTGTTGCAAAAGCAACAAAAGAGCGTATTTATCCTGTCGGTCGACTGGATAGAAATACGACAGGTCTTTTGCTATTGACCAACGATGGAAACTTAGCCGAGAAATTATCTCATCCTCGTAATAATATCAGTAAGATATATAACGTAGAACTGAACAAAAATCTAACACAAGGAGACTTCAATAAGATTGAGTTTGGTATTGAATTAGAAGATGGTTTAATTAAACCAGATGATTTGAGTTACGTACAGGGAGCGAGTAAGCGTGAAGTTGGGATTCAAATTCACTCCGGAAAGAACCGTATTGTTAGAAGAATATTCGAATCATTGGGTTACGAAGTCGTTAAATTAGATCGTGTCGTGTATGCTAACTTGACTAAGAAAGACCTTCCACGTGGAAGATGGCGTTATTTAGAAGACCGCGAATTGGTTCAAATAAAACACCTTATAAAATAATTAAAAGGCGCTTCTTAGAAGCGCTTTTTTGTTGCTACAAGATTTTGTATTTTTAACGCATATAATGAATAAAACTATGACAGATCCAAAAACGCTTACCTCGGTAGCAGAATTTCATAAAACATTTCAACACCCCATTTTAGAGGAACCGACAATCCCTTCACAAGCACGCTGCGAGCTACGCGTTTCGCTTATCGCTGAAGAGCTGAATGAACTTAAAGAGGCGATTGAGAATAAAGATCTAGTAGAAATTGCAGATGCATTATGCGACATACAATATGTGCTTTCAGGCGCTGTATTGGAGTTTGGGCTTAAAGACAAATTCAATGCGCTGTTTGAAGAAGTACAACGATCGAATATGAGTAAAGCGTGTAAAGACGAACAAGAGGCACAAGCGACCCAAGCTCATTACCGTGCAAAAGGAGTCGAGTCTTACTACAAAGAAGTTGATGGCTTGTACTTAGTTTACCGCGAGGGAGACAACAAGACCTTAAAGTCTATAAACTATTCTCCTGCGGACTTAAAAAGTATTGTAGAGGCATAGAAACCCTTTAATCCTAAAAGAAAAAAGGTGATCGTTAAAACGATCACCTTTTTTAAGCCTGGTAAAGACTTCCTTGCTTCACCCCTCGGGCTTCAAGTCCTTTATCAATATGTGTTTGAATTTTAGATTTTGGGAATCCCCAATTTGGCGCAATAAGTAATTCCTTATCAGCAATCCCGAAAACACGCTGTATAATAATATCAGGACGCAGCAAAGGGATAAAACGACTTAAAAAATCGGTATACTCTTCTATCGTAAATAGTTTGAAGGGCTCACGTTTGTACTTCACCCCCATAATCGAACCTTCCACAATATGTAAGTGATGCAGCTTAACAAACTTAATATCAGGTTGGCGATTGATTTCATGCGCATACGCTAACATCATCTCCTCAGTTTCCCACGGGAAACCAAAAATAGTATGCACACAGAGTTCCAATTTGGTACCTTTTAACATCTCCATTACATTCACGAACTCATCGTGTGAGCAACCTCTATTAATACGTTCTAACGTTTCATTATAAATAGATTCCATCCCCATCTCTAAATCTACGTCTAGTCGATCGGTATAGGACTCTAACAATGCGATTTTCTCAAAATCCAAACAATCCGGTCGCGTGCCTACAGATAGACCTACTGTATTTTCCGGATCAATACTTAAAGCTTCGTCGTACATCATCTTCAAAAGATGCGTCGGAGCATAAGTATTCGTATTGGGTTGAAAATAGATAATAAACTTCTCTGCGCCATAGGAGTTCCTGGCCCGTTCAATACCATTCTCTACTTGTTCACGTATAGAAGGTATCTTACGCGCTGTGTCCGGTGTAAAGGAGTCAACGTTACAATATGTACATCCACCAAACCCTTTGCTTCCATCGCGATTCGGACATGTAAAATTACCGTCAACAATAACCTTAAAAACTTTTTGTCCATTGTACTTATCTTTTAAATAAGCACCATAATGATTGTACGGCTTCACACCGCTATCTAATAATGTAGCCATCAGGGTGCAAAGATAGTAAAAAGTTAGTGTAGTTGGGGATAGTTCGTTGTTGCTAGTTTTTAGTTCGTTGTTGATAGTTGTTAGATCGTAGTTTATGGTTGGTTCTTTACAGACGATTCACTATAAACTACGAACTACTTTCCATAAAGTAAAGCCTACGAACTACCTTCCACAAACTACTTTCTATAAACTGCGAACTATTTTCTATCAACAAAAAAGCCCCTCCAGTTTCCTGAAGGGGCTTTCGTATAAAATTAGGCGCCGACCTACTCTCCCACCTGTTACGGCAATACCATCGGCTCTGGCGGGCTTGACTTCTCTGTTCGGAATGGGAAGAGGTAGACACCGCCGATATAGGCACCTGAATATCTTTATGTGCTTGCTATAAAATTTAAACAAACAACCAAATAACATATCAGGAAGAAAGAAGGGAAACAAGTAAGAAAACAACAGTGTTTCTATCGCTGTAGAAAGCTTCGGGCTATTAGTACTACTCGGCTTTGGTCTCTCAACCTTTACACCTATAGCCTATCAACGTTGTCATCTCCAACGACCCTATAAGGAAGTCTCATCTCGTGGCTAGTTTCGCACTTAGATGCTTTCAGCGCTTATCTATTCCAGACGTAGCTACCCTGCCGTACACCTGGCGGCATAACAGGTTCACCAGCGGTCTGTCCAACCCGGTCCTCTCGTACTAAGGTCAGATCCACTCAAACTTCCAACGCCCACAACAGATAGGGACCGAACTGTCTCGCGACGTTCTGAACCCAGCTCGCGTGCCACTTTAATGGGCGAACAGCCCAACCCTTGGGACCTTCTCCAGCCCCAGGATGTGACGAGCCGACATCGAGGTGCCAAACCTCCCCGTCGATATGAGCTCTTGGGGGAGATCAGCCTGTTATCCCCAGCGTACCTTTTATCCTTTGAGCGATGGCCCTTCCATACAGAACCACCGGATCACTATGTCCGTCTTTCGACCCTGGTCGACTTGTTGGTCTCACAGTCAAGCAAGCTTATGCCATTGCACTCCACGTACGGTTACCAAGCGTACTGAGCTTACCTTTGAAAGCCTCCGTTACCTTTTTGGAGGCGACCACCCCAGTCAAACTACCCACCAAACAATGTCCTCGATAAGATCGAGTTAGAAACCGAATACAGAAAGGGCGGTATTTCAAGGTTGATTCCACGACTCCTAGCGAAGCCGCTTCAACATCTCCCGCCTATCCTACACATCCTGTACCCAATTCCAATGTTAAGCTATAGTGAAGGTGCATGGGGTCTTTCCGTCCCGTTGCGGGTAACCGGCGTCTTCACCGATACCACAATTTCACCGAGCTCATGGCTGAGACAGCGCCCAGATCGTTACACCATTCGTGCAGGTCGGAACTTACCCGACAAGGAATTTCGCTACCTTAGGACCGTTATAGTTACGGCCGCCGTTTACTGGGGCTTCGATTCAATGCTTCTCTTGCGATGACATCCCCTCTTAACCTTCCAGCACCGGGCAGGTGTCAGGCCTTATACTTCATCTTTCGATTTCGCAAAGCCATATGTTTTTGCTAAACAGTCGCCTGGGCCTTTTCACTGCGGCTTCTCTATCTCTAGAGGAAGCGCCCCTTCTCCCGAAGTTACAGGGCCATTTTGCCGAGTTCCTTAGCCATGATTCACTCGAGCACCTTAGGATTCTCTCCTCGACTACCTGTGTCGGTTTACGGTACGGGTTTTTATAACCTGAAGCTTAGCGGGTTTTCTTGGAAGTCTGTTTACCTGCTCTATCAGCGCCACCGAAGCTTTGCTGTACTATTGGGTTTCAGCAGGGTCGGCGGATTTGCCTACCGTCCCTATACCTACGCCTTTCAACGAACTATTCCGTCAGTTCGCGGCAGTGTCACTACTCCGTCACCACATCGCAGTTATAAAAAGTACTGGAATATTAACCAGTTGTCCATCGGCTACCTCCTTTCGGATGCGCCTTAGGCCCCGACTAACCCTGATCCGATTAGCGTTGATCAGGAAACCTTAGTCTTTCGGTGGGCGGGTTTCTCACCCGCCTTATCGTTACTTATGCCTACATTTGCTTTTCTATGCTGTCCACAGCACATTACCATGCTGCTTCACCCACCATAGAATGCTCCCCTACCAGATGTAACCAATGTTACAAATCCATAGCTTCGGTAGTAATCTTGATGCCCGTTTATTATCCACGCCCGGCCGCTCGACTAGTGAGCTGTTACGCACTCTTTAAATGAATGGCTGCTTCCAAGCCAACATCCTAGCTGTCTGGGCAACCGGACCTCGTTAGTTCAACTTAGACTACATTTGGGGACCTTAGCTGATGGTCTGGGTTCTTTCCCTCTCGGCCTTGGACCTTAGCACCCAAAGCCTCACTGCAGATCATATCTAACAGCATTCGGAGTTCGTCTGGATTTGGTAGGATTTGACTCCCCCGCACCCAATCGGTAGCTCTACCTCTGCTAGACTTTATATCCACGCTGTTCCTAAAAACATTTCGGGGAGTACGAGCTATTTCCCAGTTTGATTGGCCTTTCACCCCTACCCTCAGGTCATCCGGAAACTTTTCAACGTTTATCGGTTCGGTCCTCCATTACATGTTACTGCAACTTCAACCTGCCCAAGGGTAGATCACAAGGTTTCGCGTCTACCTCTACTGACTATGCGCCCTATTCAGACTCGCTTTCGCTTCGGCTGCGTGGCTGAACCACTTAACCTTGCCAGTAAAGAGTAACTCGTAGGCTCATTATGCAAAAGGCACGCCGTCACTGGACCTGCCAGCTCCGACCGCTTGTAAGCACACGGTTTCAGGTTCTTTTCACTCCTCTGTTCGAGGTTCTTTTCACCTTTCCCTCACGGTACTGGTTCACTATCGGTCTCTCAGGAGTATTTAGCCTTACCAGATGGTGCTGGTGGATTCCCACAGGATTTCTCCGGTCCCGCGGTACTCAGGATACCACTATGCTGTCATTCTTTACCTGTACGGGGCTGTCACCCATATCGCGCAGTTTCCCACCTGCTTCCAGTTCATAGCGACAATACAATATCGTGGTCCTACAACCCCGGTATTGCCGTAACAATACCGGTTTGGGCTCTTTCCCGTTCGCTCGCCACTACTTGGGAAATCATTATTATTTTCTTCTCCTACGCTTACTTAGATGTTTCAGTTCGGCGCGTTCGCGTATTATACAACATACCTTCAGTATGTTAGGTTGCCCCATTCGGAAATCTTCGGATCAAATCGCATTTGCCAATCCCCGAAGCTTATCGCAGCTTATCACGTCCTTCATCGCCTCTGAGAGCCTAGGCATCCCCCGTGTGCCCTTATTTACTTTCTTCACCCATGCTCCTTTTGCTAAGCATGAGTTGCTTTTCGTGCCGCCCTAGCTAACCTCTACGATTAGTTAATAACGGACACTACTGTTGTTTTCTCTTGTGTCTTCTTTCTTCCAATATGTCAAAGAACTTTTCTTTTCGAACAGTCCATCTGTACCTATATACTATATATGTACAAACAGCGTCCAAAGATAGTGGAGAATAACGGATTCGAACCGTTGACCCCCTGCGTGCAAGGCAGGTGCTCTAGCCAGCTGAGCTAATTCCCCGTGTGATGGTAGTCCCGAGCAGATTTGAACTGCTGACCCCTACATTATCAGTGTAGTGCTCTAACCAACTGAGCTACGGGACTAGCTATTACTTCTCATCTTTCTCTCGGTGACCGAAACCCCTTAGGGATGGGCACTTTCTTCTTAATGTGTTTCTTTCCTATGAATCATGTGTGGCGTAACGAGCATCATTCCGGATACTCTAGAAAGGAGGTATTCCAGCCGCACCTTCCGGTACGGCTACCTTGTTACGACTTAGCCCCAATTATCGGTTTTGCCCTAACACGCTCCTTGCGGTTACATGCTTTAGGCACCCCCAACTTTCATGGCTTGACGGGCGGTGTGTACAAGGCCCGGGAACGTATTCACCGCGTCATTGCTGATACGCGATTACTAGCGAATCCAACTTCACGGGGTCGAGTTGCAGACCCCGATCCGAACTGTGAATGGCTTTTAGAGATTAGCATCACATTGCTGTGTAGCTGCCCGCTGTACCATCCATTGTAGCACGTGTGTAGCCCCGGACGTAAGGGCCATGATGACTTGACGTCGTCCCCGCCTTCCTCACTGCTTGCGCAGGCAGTCTGTTTAGAGTCCCCACCATTACATGCTGGCAACTAAACATAGGGGTTGCGCTCGTTGCGGGACTTAACCCAACACCTCACGGCACGAGCTGACGACAGCCATGCAGCACCTAGTTTCGTGTCCCGAAGGAAGGATGCGTCTCTGCATCCGTCACTAACTTTCAAGCCCGGGTAAGGTTCCTCGCGTATCATCGAATTAAACCACATGCTCCTCCGCTTGTGCGGGCCCCCGTCAATTCCTTTGAGTTTCACCCTTGCGGGCGTACTCCCCAGGTGGATAACTTAACGCTTTCGCTGGGACGCTTACTGTATATCGCAAACATCGAGTTATCATCGTTTAGGGCGTGGACTACCAGGGTATCTAATCCTGTTTGATCCCCACGCTTTCGTGCATCAGCGTCAATTATCGTTTAGATAGCTGCCTTCGCAATCGGAGTTCTGAGACATATCTATGCATTTCACCGCTACTTGTCTCATTCCGCCATCTTCAGCGACATTCAAGCCCATCAGTATCAAGAGCACTGCGACAGTTGAGCTGCCGTCTTTCACTCCTGACTTAATGGGCCGCCTACGCACCCTTTAAACCCAATAAATCCGGATAACGCTCGGATCCTCCGTATTACCGCGGCTGCTGGCACGGAGTTAGCCGATCCTTATTCTTCGAGTACATTCAGCTACTTACACGTAAGTAGGTTTATTCCTCGACAAAAGCAGTTTACAACCCATAGGGCAGTCATCCTGCACGCGGCATGGCTGGTTCAGAGTTCCCTCCATTGACCAATATTCCTTACTGCTGCCTCCCGTAGGAGTCTGGTCCGTGTCTCAGTACCAGTGTGGGGGATTCTCCTCTCAGAGCCCCTAGACATCGTCGCCTTGGTAAGCCGTTACCTTACCAACTAGCTAATGTCACGCGAGCCCATCCATATCCTATAAATATTTAAATACAGAACCATGCGTCCGTATTGTTATGCGGTGTTAATCCGACTTTCGCCGGGCTATCCCCCTGATATGGGTAGGTTGCTCACGCGTTACGCACCCGTGCGCCACTCTCACCAGAATGAAGCAAGCTTCACCCTGGATCCCGTTCGACTTGCATGTATTAGGCCTGCCGCTAGCGTTCATCCTGAGCCAGGATCAAACTCTCCATTGTAAAAATGAATTGTTCGACACCTAACTATTTATCAAAATAATTAGAATTGTCTTGTATTAATATCTAATCCGAATTGACTAAGGTTGATTTTGTTTTTTGTTAACTTTCGCTGAACAAAAATTCAACTACTCGTTACGCTACATGATATCATTTTCTTAAAGAACTGCTCTCGCCGCCGCGTCGCGCTTTGGCTTCTATATCTTGCCTTTTCAGGCTTGACCTATCTTGTTTATGTTCCTTGTTTTCGGCTTACCGGAGTCGGTAAGTTTCGGTTGGGATACCCTTCCTATCGGTTGGGACTGCAAAGGTAGAAAAGCTTTTTGGATTAACAAAATAAAAATGATTTTTATTTTGACCTTCCCGCTTTACAAAAATTCGGCAAAAACATGTTTAACTCACATGCCGACCTCGTTTTTGACCTCTATTTCAAGTGTTCCTCCCTTGCGGAGTGGTGCAAAGGTAGAAAACTTTACCTATTCCTTCCAAGACTTTGTCGGGTCTTTTTTTGGGATGCGGCATAATACGCTGTAAACGTGGTGGATATTTTTTGGCAGTTGGTGGTTCGTAGTAGGTGGTTGGTAGATCATAGTTGGTAGTTTGTAGAAAGTAGTTCGTAGATTATGGTTTGTAGATTATGGTTTGTAGGGGATAGATTATGTTTTGATAGAAAAGTGTGCGGGAATATGGAGCGACGTTCATGGATAATAGTTTTAAAGGAAGAGAGAATTTAGAAAAGAATAAGGACAAAAGGTTGCAGAAACATTAAGAGGACCGTAATAATGGTTGTTGCGTCGTGCCTCCGCGCAAGGACGACGCGGCATTCCTTGGCGTCTTTGCGAACCTGAGGCACGAAGCTGTGGCAATCTTACCAGCAACTAGTCTAATCTTTATGTGTGTTAGTTACAAACCTGCTTATCGCAGACTGCCTCATGTCAATGACACACCTCGCTAGTTCGATCCCACATAGTGCAGTGGCTTGAACCTCGGCTTTTTGATTTGGACACGAGCTACAAGCTCGCGCCAGCGAATTCGAAAACTCACCCGACAATCTATAAAACGACCAATTATAAACTAATCTCTATGAACTACCAACTAACTCTTCCGACAAACCACCAACCACAAACTAATCCCTATCAACGACCAACTATAATCTCTCCTCTATAAACTACCAATCATGACCTAACCTCTATCAACTATAATCTACCCTCTACAAACTACCACTCCCCCCCCTCTCAACTACCAACCAACTCTTCCGACAAACCACCAACCACAAACTAATCCCTATCAACGACCAACTATAATCTCTCCTCTATAAACTACCAATCATGAACTAACCTCTATCAACTATAATCTACCCTCTACAAACTACCAACCACAAACTAACATCTATCAACTACGAACTATAATCTACCCTCTACAAACTTCCAAGTACTATCAAATACGTATCGACAAAATTTGGTTTGGAACAATATTTGTTGTATATTGGGTAATTAACAGAAAGGTATATATATGATAAAAAAAGAAAAGATGAAAAAAACAAACCTACAAAAGAACCCTTACATGTATTACATGACAAACTGGGGATTTATCGAGCAAGGCTCACAAAAAACGGACAAACAGTCCAAATCAGTAAAAAGAAGCGAAGATTAAGCTTCAAGTATTAGACGAAACAAAAAGAGGTGCTTTATTAAGATAAAGCATTTTGTTTTTTATAAGGGCATCACACAATTCGACCTCACACGAAAGAAAACAATTAACTCTTCTTTGTTTCTGCCCTTTCATCTGCCACAACTTCATCATCGAATAGGATACGTACAGATGGCGTATATGTATCATCATGTTGACCAGTTCGGTTTGCCCAAAAGAAAGCTCCTAGAAAAATCAACGCAATCAATACGCTACAACCAATAAGAAAGAATATAATGTTCATATCAAATAATTTATTTTGCGTCTCGCGATTTTTTTGTGGTAACGAGATTATTCTTATCGTATAGGAGACTTAAAATTATGTCTCTTTCCTACAGCTTAATTCGTCAAACCCCACTCCACGGATTCACGCGCTTCTACTCCATTTAAACAAGTTACACTAATTTTCGTCTTTTAGCAAGCCATCTTGTGGACAAACTGGTAAACGAAATAATTGTTACCGTACTAATAGGCATCAAGATCGCCGCAAATAAAGGAGACATCGTTCCCTGCACGGCAAAACTCAAACCCACAACGTTATAGGTAAGCGATATCGCAAAGCTCAAGTGAATCACTTTCACCGCATCTTTTGCAAAAGCGAAAAATTTAGGCAGCTTTGCAAATGAATCCCCATCAAGAATCGCATCACAGCCTGGTGAGAAATTATTGATATCATCCGAAACCGCAATACCAAGATCTGCTTTACGTAAGGCTCCGGCATCATTCAACCCATCTCCCAACATACAGACTTGCTTTCCTTTATCTTGCCAAGCCTCAATTTCAAGAAGCTTCTCTCCAGGACTTTGGTTAAACAATAAACTAGACTCTTTCGGAAAGATCAGTTTTAGCGCATCCATTCTCCGTTCATTATCACCAGATATTAAATGCAAATCGTACCCCTCTTTCAAATCATTCACCACATCGACCAAACCTACTCGCCATGATTGTTCCAGCGTAAAGAAACCTTTTACTTCACCATCGATGGACACATAAACAACAGACCCATCCGCACTCCCCTGCTTCACACCGACAAAAGATGCAGACCCTACCAAAATAGAGACTTCACCTACTTGCGCCCGCATACCTTGTCCCGCAATTTCCTCAAAAGAAGATAGTTCTTGGAAAGATGATACATTCATCCATTTTACAATTTCACGACTGAGCGGATGTCCCGAATTACGACAAACAGACGCCACCGCTATTTTTTCAGCACCGGATAGCTGCCCTTCGAAAAACATAGAGGAGGATCTCGGTGACGATATCGTTCCTGTTTTATCAAAAACAATACAATCGATCGCTGCCATTTCTTCAATGGCAGCCGTATTTTTAATATAAAACTTATTGCGATCAAAAATACTCAGTGCTGCAGACAGTGTAAAAGGTGAACTCAGCGCTAATGCGCAAGGGCAAGCGATAATCAATACGGCCGTAAATGCTCCCCAGGCTTTCATAGAATCACCTCCCACAAGCCAAAAACCACAAGCCACCACCGCAATCGCGACTAAGCCTATTGTAAAATATTTACTGATAAACCCAATGAACGTATCAAACTGTTTTTCATACTGCTTAAAACTTTCATTGTTCCATAACTTGGTAAGGTAACTTTGAGAGACCGGTTTCACCACCTCCAATTCAATAGCCTCCCCAACCTGGCGACCTCCGGCATAGATCACCTCACCGAGTATTTTTTCCACCGCACGAGATTCGCCTGTTACAAAACTAAAATCTATCGATGCCTGTCCATTCAACAAGATAGAATCGGCAGGAATAATTTCATTGTTACGCACCAGAATACGATCTCCGACCTTTAGATCAGATAATTGCACCGGACGATCTACATTGTTTTCAATCCGTGTTACCGCAACCGGAAAATAAGAACGGTAATCCCGTTCGAAAGAGATGTGATAATAGGTACGCTGTTGCACCCACTTTCCGATAAGGATAAAGAAAACCAAACTACACAACGTGTCCGCGAACCCAGGCCCCGTCTTAGTTAGTACCTCAAAAGCGGTACGAATAAAAATAATAAAAATACCAAGCGCTAGAGGAACATCGAGGTTTAGCCGCTTTTGCTTCAGGCTCATCCATGCCGATTTAAAGTAATCGGAAGCACTGTAAAGTAAAGTCGGTACAGCAAAGGCTAAATTAAGATAACCGAACACACTAGCATATTGCTTTTCAAAATCCGCCATTCCAAAGTATTCTGGGAAACTCAGCATCATTGAATTACCAAAACAAAAACCAGCTACAGCAATCTTGGCAACCAACCCGTTTTGATTTACTTTTTTACCTTCTTTTACAACATCTTGCAGCGTTATTTTAGGCTCATAACCAATATGAATCAACAACTCAACTAAGCCCCGCAAGGATAGCTCATTATGTTTAAAAGTGATAGTCGCTTGCTTTTTCATAAAGTCGACCTGCGAGGTAACAACGGCAGGATTCAATTTATAAAGATGTTCCAAAAGCCATATGCAGGAACTACAATGAATTACAGGAATATAAAAGGTCATGACCGCAATATGGTCATCCTTAAAGTCAACTAACTTTGCTGCAATATTTGGTTCATCAAGATAAGAAACGTCAATCCCTTTCTTTTTTTGTGAACGTCCCGGATGCGTATTATACTTATAATAGTTTTGCATGTTACTATCATGCAAAACCTGATACACCGTTTGACATCCCAAACAACAAAAAGTATGTCCGTCTAATAAAAAGGGGGCTTCCTCAACTTTATCACCACAATGGAAGCACCCTTCTTCAACAACAGTATTTACAGTTTCGCTCATATATTGCAGGTATTAAATAGCCTGACTAAACAACTGCTCTCGTTCTTTAGAATGATGCAGTCTTTGGTCAAAGACCATACATATGTTTCTTAAAAATGATTTACCTACTTCGGTCACCTTAATAACTTGTTCATCGACCACCACTAAACCATCGTCTTCTAAAGACGTTAACCGATCTTTAATAATTGTATTTCCTTCAAATCCCGCTTGCAGCACCACCTTTCCTTTGCACATCATATCCAAAATATAGCGTCTCAATATCAAATCTTCATCATGCAAAAGGTGCCCTTTAAAAACAGGGAACTCCCCACTGTCCAATGCCTTATAATACTCCTCTACGGTTTTAACATTCTGTGCAAAAGCCGTCCAAGCATCACTAATCGACGATACACCAAGCCCAATCAAGACAGGCGTGTACCGATCGGCATACCCCATAAAGTTACGATGCAGCGTTTCATTACGAGAAGCTAAGAAAAGTTCGTCATTGGTCTTTGCAAAATGATCCATACCTACATCTCTATAACCCTTAGCTTCGATCATTTGTTTGCCTAACGTATAAAGAAATAACTT
This sequence comes from Sphingobacterium psychroaquaticum, assembly GCF_004421025.1. Lineage (NCBI taxonomy): Bacteria > Pseudomonadati > Bacteroidota > Sphingobacteriia > Sphingobacteriales > Sphingobacteriaceae > Sphingobacterium > Sphingobacterium psychroaquaticum. The sequence goes on from NZ_CP038029.1 coordinate 3,412,817, forward strand.
TGCCTCCCCCTGCGGAAGATCGTTCTCTGTAAAACGTCGTTGACCAGGTTTGATCCAGGGCACATGGGCGTAACTATAAAATGAAATTCGATCCGGCGACATGGCCAAAGCAAGGTCAATAGTTTGGGCTACCGTCGCTGCTGTTTGCAGCGGCAAACCATAGATAAGGTCAAAATTAATAGATGTATATCCAATATCGCGCGCTTCTTGCATCACACGCTCGACATCCGCGACACTTTGCTTTCGATTGATTATATACTGTACTTTCTCATCAAAGTCTTGAATTCCCAAACTCAAACGGCGAAAGCCAAGGTCAAACAGCACTTGAAGGTGTTCCTTGCTCGTATTCGCGGGGTGCGCCTCAAAAGAAAAGGACGCATTAGGTGTAATGGTTGCTCCTTGTAGCAAACCTTTCACCAACATCTCCAAATTTGTAGCCGTAAAAAAAGTAGGGGTTCCCCCTCCAAAATGAATTTCACTGATCACAATATCTGCTTCAAGCGCAGCCTTATACATCGTCCATTCCTTTAATACGTATTCGATGTAAGGGATTTCCACCTGATGATTTACCGTTATTCGTGTATTGCACCCACAATAGGTACATAAACTTTCACAAAAAGGAAGATGTACATACAAACTGATACCCTCTTCTTTATTTGCGTTGTAAGCAACCTGTAAGCGATCTATCCATTGTTTTGTTTCAAAACCCTGATTATCCCAAAAAGGAACGGTTGGATAACTAGTGTAACGAGGAGCCGCTACATTGTATTTTGCTATGAGATTGTTATTTACAAGCATATTGATTTTATCTATTCATTGATCTAAACTGCACTCCGTATTCATCGATCTAACGATGTCTTACCGAGACGGTGAAGAGTCTTGTTTTCCTGTTGTATTTGATGTATTATCGGGCAGCGCACTACAATTGTTTACACAGCAGCACGCTTTTCCAACACATTTTCCACCCCCCCATAGATTCAAGTTACGGATCGTTTGCTCCGCAATACCTCTTGGCGTTTGATCTGCATGTGGTGTATTGGCCACTTGAATTTTTAAATCGTGCGCTTTATATAGGTCGATATGGGTTGTGGTCAATGATCGTGTTATAATTTTCCGAACACCAATTTTGTATAGTTCATCAATCACCAACGCATCAAGCAGATCTTCTGCAGAGACGATAACCACCTCTTTGCCTTCCGCATAATGTATTGTATTAAGATTTAGCCCATTGGAAATCAATGTTAAATCATGAACCTTGCCGTTGGCTAGCGCCAACAGTTCCTTCTCATAATCTTTTATATTATAGGCTACCACTTTCATATAGCATGCATCGCTTTACTGTTTCTAACAAAAGTAGAACAGAAGCGCAGGTATTAGCATGCAGGCAATCAATAAATAAAATGATTTATATCACAAAGTGCCGGAAACCGGCACTTAGAATTTTATAGATTTTAGTTTGTTTATAGAGGCAATACGAATTGCATTCCCCTCTTTTGTAATCAGATGCTCATCTTTAAAGTCGGCCAACATACGACTTATGGTTTCATTGGCAGTTCCTGCCAACGCGGCTAAGTCATCGCGGGAGATACGTATCAAAGCTTCATCGCCATCTGGTGTTTCTACACTTTTTTCCGCAATATTAACCAGTGCGTTTGCAACTCGCTTGCGCACCGTATCATACGCAAAGCCCAACATTTGGCCTTCTTTATCACGAATATTACCAGAAAGTAGTTGAATAAACTTTCGAACAATAACCGGTTTATCATACATCAAGTCGAAAAATTTCTCCTTTGGCACCAAGGCTACTTCACAATCTTCCAATGCGGTAACGTTGTCACTATACTTCTCATTGAGAAGGACAGCCTCATAACCAAAGAAATTGCTGTCGACATAGATATCAGTAGACAACTCACGACCATCTTGATAAAAGAGAAAGCTACGAGCCCGACCTTTTACCAAAAAATAAATGAAGACGGGTGTATCGCCAGACTCATAAATAGCTTGTTTCTTCTTAAAGTTCTTAACGCGGACATCCTTTACCAGGCCATGCAAAAGCACTTCCTGTTCTTCTTCTGTAAATAGAACTGGATTTTTAGGGCGGGCTTTAAGTGCCAACTTTTCTCTCTTGCGTAAACGACTTTCAATCGCATTGAGAAGTTCAATGTCGTCAAATGGCTTGGTCAAGTAATCGTCTGCTCCCATCTCCATGGCCTTACGTAAATCAGAACGCTCCGTCTTCGCCGTCAGAAATATAAAGGGAATATCTGCGGTCACCTCATTCTTCGTCAGCATATACAATACACCATAGCCGTCTAGCTCTGGCATCATGATATCACACAGGATTAAATCTGGCAAATGCTTCAATGCCATATCAACACCTTTTTTCCCATCCGGTGCTGTGAGCACAGTATAGTCGCCCGTTAACTCGAGAACTTCGGCCGTCCCCTCCCGAATCTCTAAATTATCTTCAATAATTAATATTGTTTTAGCCATAACGTTCTATACTATTGCCAAAAAATCATTTTAAAAATTGCACCTTCATTCATCGCCGACATATAGGTAAGCTCACCTTCCATCAACTCTACATAACGTCGTACAATATTAAGGCCTAATCCTGTTCCCGGAATACTTCCTGTATTGTGCGCACGAAAGAACGCTTCAAACAAGTTTTTTTGATCTTCTTCCGGAATACCGATTCCATTATCCTTCACACAGACAATACAAACATCGTCTTTAATCTCTGTCGTAAATTCAATAAACGTATCCTCACCCGAGTACTTTATCGCATTGGATATCAGATTAATGATACTACTTTTCACCAAATGCTCATCTAACGAAAAAATACCGACATCACCTGTGTGCTGGTAAACGATATGTTGATTCTTCTTGCAGATCATCTGCATCTCTTCTGTAATTTCTTCCGCTAGCTGAACGAGGTTGATCGGTCTTTTATTCACCACAACGCGCCCCGCTTCTAGTTTCTCTAACGACAGAAAATCATTGAGTATATCATTCAACAACTTAACAGATCCACGAATACGATTCGTATGCTTCACCACATTGGCGAAATCCGGCTTTTCGATATATTTCTCAATCAACGAAGCCGATAATTGTACCGAGCTCAAAGGTGTACGAAACTCATGCGAAGCCATGGATACAAATCGAGACTTCAACTGATTTAGTTCCTTTTCTTTTTCGAGAGATATACTCACATCCGCTTTCGCTTTCTCTAACGCACTAACCAGCTTAATAAGATCCTGCGTTCGTTCACGCACCTTTTCTTCCAGCTCTACCGCATGCTTACGCAGCTGATCCTCCGCTTCGCGCTCTTTCGTTAGATCGTGAATAAATCCCGTAAAAATATTTTTATTTTTATAAAAAACCTCACTAACCGCTAACCGAAACGGAAAAGTGGTACCGTCTTTCTTTTGCCCATTCACTTCCCGACCGATACCTATAATCTTACGATGCCCCGTTTCCTGATAGTTGTGGATATATCCGTCATGACGACTGCGATCCGGCTCGGGCATTAACATCGAAATATTATTCCCTATAACCTCATCCGCCAAATAGCCAAACAGGGTTAGGGCGGCAGGATTAATGGACTCCACGAAACCACGATGGTCAATGGTAATAATCCCATCGATGGCATTATCAATAATTGCTTCCAGAAGTTTCGCGGACTCCATTTTCTATTTTACTAATTTTTTATACTTGATTCGCTTAGGCGCTACATCACCTAACCGCTTTTTACGATTTTCTTCATATTCGGTGTAATTCCCTTCAAAGAAATACACTTGCGAATCGCCTTCGAACGCCAAAATATGCGTACAGATACGGTCCAAGAACCATCTATCGTGGGAGATAACAACCGCACAACCACCAAAATTCTCCAATCCCTCTTCTAAAGCACGTAATGTATTCACGTCGATATCATTGGTCGGCTCATCCAGCAACAATACGTTAGAGGACTTTTTCAATGTTATAGCCAAGTGGACACGATTCCGCTCACCACCAGATAATACACCAACTTTCTTCTGCTGATCGGCACCGTTAAAGTTAAATTTCGACACATAAGCACGTGAATTTAACGATTTATTGCCCAACATGATGTTGTCGTTTCCATCTGTAATATTCTCCCAAACAGATTTCTCCGGATCAAGGTCATCGTGGTTTTGATCCACATAACCAAGAACTACAGTTTCACCAACTTTAAACGTTCCCGCATCGGGTTGCTCCTGTCCGGTAATCAGGCGGAACAAAGTTGTTTTACCCGCTCCATTCGGACCGATAATACCAACGATACCCGCTGGAGGCAATGAAAAACTTAAATCTTCAAATAAAATCCGATCGCCATACGCTTTCGAGATATTATTTGCCTCAATGACTACATTCCCCAAGCGAGGTCCTGGTGGAATAAACAATTCCAATTTCTCTTCGCGTTCTTTCGTTTCCTCTGAAGCTAACTTCTCATAGTTATGTAAACGCGCCTTAGATTTTGCATGACGCGCCTTTGGTGCCATACGCACCCATTCCAACTCGCGTTCCAACGTTTTTTGACGCTTCGTCTCTTGCTTCTCCTCTTGCGACAAACGCTTTGCCTTCTGATCCAACCAAGAAGAATAATTCCCTTTCCAAGGAATACCTTCACCGCGATCAAGCTCTAGGATCCATCCCGCTACGTTATCTAAGAAGTAACGATCGTGGGTCACGGCAATGACCGTTCCTTTATATTGTTGCAAATGCAATTCCAACCAATCGATAGACTCCGCATCCAAGTGGTTGGTCGGCTCGTCCAATAATAAAACATCTGGTTCCTGCAGCAATAGACGACAAAGTGCCACTCTTCTACGCTCCCCTCCTGACAAATTGGCAATGACCGCATCTGGCTCCGGACAACGCAACGCATCCATGGCACGCTCTAATTTACTATCTAATTCCCATGCATTTGTAGCATCGATTTTATCTTGTAACTCACCTTGTCGAGCCAAGAGTTTATCCATTTCATCAGCATTTTCATACACCTCTGGAAGTCCAAATTTCTCATTGATTTCTTCGTACTCCTTAAGGATAGCGGTGATCTCAGCAACCCCCTCTTCTACCACCTCTTTAACCGTCTTTTCGAGGTCCAGCTCAGGTTCCTGCGCTAAATAACCGACAGAATAGCCCGGTGAGAAAACGACTTCACCTTGATAAGATTTATCAAGACCTGCGATAATTTTCAAAAGAGATGACTTTCCAGAACCGTTCAAACCGATTACACCGATCTTAGCTCCATAGAAAAAGGAAAGATATATATTTTTAAGAACCTGTTTTTGAGGCGGGTATATCTTGCTTACACCAGCCATCGAAAAGATTATTTTTTCGTCAGACATAGATTAAAATAAACTGATTTTTTGTGCAAAGATAGTCATTTTTACTCGTTAAAGACTGACATTTTGCTACTTTCCGGCCTATGGCTCAATTGTTGATAAATTATACACTGTAAAGACATAGGGTTTATAATATATTTTATACATTTATACATCCTATTATCAAAAAAGGAAAGGAAAATACATGGAAGCAAAATTTTCACCACGCGTAAAGGATGTAATCTCCTACAGCCGAGAAGAAGCACTGCGGCTTCGCCATGACTATATCGGCACAGAGCATCTTTTGCTCGGGTTGATTCGAGAAGGTGATGGTGTGGCGATAAAGATTTTGAAAAACATTGGCATAGATACGGGTGCAATCCGACAATCTATTGAAGACGCTGTAAAAGGTTCTTCAATGTCTCGTGCACCTATTGGCAACATGCCTTTGACCAAGCAAGCAGAAAAAGTACTAAAAATAACTTATCTCGAAGCAAAAATTTTCAAGAGCGATGTTATTGGCACCGAACACCTATTGTTAGCTATTTTGAGGGACGAAGAAAATATTGCTTCTCAAATATTACAACAATACAGTGTTACATACGATCTGTTTAAAAACGAGGTTGAGCAAAATAAAACGACTATTACGGATGAGGCATCAAGTTCTCCAACCGGAGACGATGATTTCCCGGAGGACGATCAACAGTTCACCGCTCCCAAAAAAGTGTCCGATATTAAGTCAAAGACACCGGTATTGGATAATTTTGGTCGCGACTTAACAAAGGCGGCAGAGGAAGGTAAACTAGACCCTATCGTAGGCCGTGAGAAAGAGATAGAGCGCGTATCGCAAATATTATCGCGTCGTAAAAAGAACAACCCTATCCTGATCGGGGAACCTGGTGTTGGTAAATCAGCAATCGCTGAAGGTTTAGCGTTACGTATCGTGCAGCGTAAAGTTTCACGTGTATTGTTCAACAAACGTGTCGTTACCCTTGATTTAGCATCGTTGGTAGCCGGAACAAAATACCGTGGACAGTTCGAAGAGCGCATGAAAGCGGTCATGAATGAGCTGGAAAAATCACCCGATGTGATCTTATTTATCGATGAGATCCACACCATCGTAGGTGCTGGTGGAGCTTCAGGCTCGCTTGATGCATCGAATATGTTCAAACCGGCTTTGGCTCGTGGAGAAATTCAATGTATCGGTGCCACAACATTAGACGAGTACCGTCAATATATTGAGAAAGATGGTGCATTAGATCGTCGTTTCCAAAAAGTTGTCGTTGAACCTGCTTCGCATGATGAGACCGTGGAGATATTGAATAGAATCAAGGATAAATACGAAGAACACCACAATGTTTCGTATACGCCAGAGGCGATTGAAGCTTGTGTGTCTTTGACTACACGTTATATCACCGACCGTTTCTTACCGGACAAGGCGATTGATGCGTTAGACGAAGCGGGATCACGTGTACACTTGAACAATATCCACGTACCGCAATCTATTCTTGATATTGAAGAAAAGATTGAAGAGGTTAAAGTAGAAAAAAACAAGGTTGTCCGTAGCCAAAAGTATGAGGAAGCAGCAAAGCTTCGTGACACCGAGAAGAAGCTCCTAGAGCAACTGGAAAAGGAAAAGGCAGCCTGGGAAACGGAAACCAAATCAAAACGTTACACGGTAACGGAAGATAGTGTTGCTGAAGTGGTAGCGATGATGACAGGTATTCCTGTACAGCGCGTCAGTCAGTCAGATAGTCAAAAACTATTGAAGATGGGCGAATCCATGAAAGGCCGTATTATTGGTCAGGATGATGCCGTTCAGAAATTGGTTAAAGCGATTCAACGTACACGTGCAGGATTGAAGGATCCGAAAAAGCCAATAGGTTCATTCGTATTCTTAGGACCTACAGGTGTCGGTAAAACAGAACTTGCTAAAGAGTTAGCTCGTTTTATGTTTGATTCCGAGGATGCCTTGATTCAGATCGACATGAGTGAATACATGGAGAAATTTGCCGTATCACGTTTAGTAGGTGCGCCTCCGGGATATGTAGGTTACGAAGAAGGTGGACAGTTAACGGAGAAAGTACGTCGTAAACCGTACGCCGTTGTCTTACTGGATGAAATCGAGAAAGCACACCCTGATGTCTTCAACTTGTTGTTACAAGTTCTAGATGAAGGACAACTTACAGATAGCCTTGGTAGAAAAGTTGATTTCCGCAACACGATCATCATCATGACTTCGAATATCGGAGCGCGTCAGCTCAAAGAATTTGGACAAGGTGTTGGTTTCACTACGGCAGCCAAAGCGAATCAAGCCGATACACACTCTCGCGGTGTGATTGAAACGGCTTTGAAGCGTGCTTTTGCTCCTGAGTTCTTGAACCGTATCGATGATGTTATCGTATTCAACTCGTTGACTAAAGAAAATATCTTCAAAATTATCGATATTGAACTTAAGTCTTTATTCGGTCGTATCGAAAGTTTAGGCTACCAGATTACGTTAACAGAAAAAGCAAAAGACTATATCGCTGAAAAAGGATATGATAGTAATTTTGGTGCTCGTCCGTTGAAACGTGCAATTCAGAAATACTTGGAAGATCCGATTGCAGAAGAAATTCTGAAAGGCGAAGTAAAGGCTGGTTCTGAACTTCGTATTGACTACAACAGCGAGAAAGAAGAAATCGTTGTAGAAGCAATACATCCGGAAGTGAATGACAAGTCTATCGAGTCGGATGTAACGGAGTCTGACGATAAAGAAAAGGAATAGTCGAAAGACAGTTTTAAGTTAAAAAATAAGCCATAAAAGGGTGTTGTTTTACAAAACGCTCTTTTATGGCTTATTTTTTGTAGGAGAGATTAAACGATTAACATTTTTTAACGTCCTATTGAAATATAGAGCGGATTTTTAATAAAAATTGAAGTACAAAAAAATTGATAAAACCTTAAACACGATAGCGATGAAAAAAATTCTATTAGCCTTATTAATTGGTACAGCTACATTGGGAACATTGAGCAGCTGTACAAAGGAGTATTATGAAATGGTGCCAAGTATCTCCGTAATTTACACACGTGAAGCAAAAGACTGGAATACGAAGGACCCTCAAAGCGCTTACCTTGATTTAAATGTTCCAGAGCTTACAAATTATTATGTAAAACAAGGTGTCGTTAATATAGCCATAAGCTTTGATGGTGAAAAAACATACAATGCACTTCCTGCTACGATCGATGGAATATCGTATAACTATGATTACGCGACGCAGTCTGTAAGAATCTATGCGCAAGATCCGATTTTTGATGGCTTTCCTGTAGATGTACCTGCTAAAGCGGTTTTTAAGATTTCTCTTACCGACGCTGATTGGGTTCAATAAAAAAGCATATTAATAAAAAAACCGGATTGGTATTACCAATCCGGTTTTTTTATTGGGAGTTCCCTATTTACTTTTTCTTAAAACGCATCACCGCAATATCTCCCATCACGAGATTCAACGTATTACCGCTCACACCAAATGATGTCACCTTCTCTAAAGTCTGGAAAAACAAAGGCTCTCCCTGCCCTTCGCAAGCCATCTTTGTACCCGCTACCGGGCCAAATTTAATGGAAGCACCACTGATATCGACTTGAGATGTAAAGTTATTACAACTACCGTTTCCCTTAACACGCTTCTCACCTGCTTCAAAAATCAAGGTTGGTTTTTTACCTGGGTACAAACCATCGAAAGCGATACGTGGTCCTGAAATATAATCCAACTCCCATGTTCCCGTTAGGCTTGCTGATTGATCTTCCATAAGTTTAAATTTTGCTATTGGCGCCATTCTAGCTTTACTAAATGACAAAATATTTCCGCTTACTGCATAATTATCGGCCGTTTCAAACAACCTTCCTAAGCCTTGTTCGGCGCTCATATCCGGACAGGCCATCATCGTTGACATCCCACGCGTAAATTTCACACGATTGCCGGCCGCCAATGTATACTCGCCCCCCATACCATTACATCCACCACTCGCTTCATAGCGCCCTCCTGAAGCATTAAGCTCCAAGTAAGGTGTCTTACCATTGATCGTCGCCGGAACAGCCTTGCCATTCAATTCAATAAGTTGCCATTTTTTGCCAACAATATTCACCTGATCCTTACCTGGAGCCGGTACCGTAGGTTTGTTTGTTGCACAACCAGCAGACAATAAAACCATTGCTACCAGAGCGCCAAAATTCATTTTTCTCATAAGAAATAATATTAATTTATACAGTACAATATACAACAATGTTACATACAAAGCAATAACACCGATAGAATTCAATTGTTTCAATTCAATAAAAAAATAAAATCTATTAAGTTAGTATATTTACAAAAACCATGGGGTTTTGATTCGTTTTCCGTATGTTTGCGGTGCAATTAAGAATTATTCTAAAAAAGAATTGACCGAATGATCATCCATATCCTTACACCGATTGCAATATTTGGTTTTATTGCAGGTTTTACGCTATTTGCTGTTTATGCAGAGCGTAAAATAGCCGGTTTTGTACAGGATCGTCTAGGACCAATGGAAACGGGAAAATATGGCTTGATACAAACAATAGCCGATATTTTGAAGCTTCTCCAAAAAGAGTTTATTACCCCTTCTGCTGCGGACAAAGTGATGTTCGCCTTCGCTCCTATCTTAATCTTCACAGCTGTTTTCATTGGCTTTTCGGTTGTTCCGTGGGCAGCGGACTTCATGCCCAGCAACACACACACGGGGTTATTCTACTTAATGGCTGTCGTTTCCATCGATGCTATCGGAATACTTATGGCAGGATGGGGATCTAACAATAAGTACTCGCTACTCGGTTCCATCCGTGCTATAGCACAGATGGTTTCCTACGAAATACCAGTCGGGTTATCGCTTATTGCTGCCGTCATGATTACCCAAACATTAAACCTCAACGAAATCGCTTATCTTCAAGGTGTATCCTCACCGGAGACGATCTATTTTATGGGGTTCTGGGATGTAACCGATATCGGTGGTTTTCTAGCGTGGCATATTTTCCAGGCACCACACCTGTTGGTGGTTTATGTCATCTTCTTCATTGCATCATTAGCTGAATGTAATCGGGCACCGTTTGATATTCCGGAAGCAGAATCGGAATTAATTGGTGGCTTCCATACGGAGTATGGAGGTATAAAATTTGCCTTTTTGTTTCTGGCAGAATACGCCATGATGTTCTTGGTCGCATTGCTCGGTGTGGTAATCTTCTTGGGGGCATGGAATTCGCCCCTTCCTAATATGGGGCAGCTACGCCTGGCAGATTGGACCTCAGGCTTGGTCTGGGGTATATTTTGGACGTTGACCAAATCGCTATTAATCGTAGCGGTACAGATGTGGATTCGCTGGACACTTCCACGTTTCCGCGCCGATCAACTGATGACTCTGTGTTGGAAGATATTGATTCCTATCGCCTTTGTATGCATCGCTATTTCTGGTTTATGGCGTATATTCGTAATTGTTTAAGATTTGGTACTACGCACAACTATACAAGGATTTTTGACCGCCGTGAAAGGTTTAACACTCACGGTGCGACACCTCTTTGGTGCTCGAAAGTCACGTAGAGAATTGGATATCCGAAAGGAAAACTATTTTGAACAGCAAGCGGGTGTAACGACGGTACAATATCCAAAAGAAAAAATGCCTATCCCTGAAGTAGCACGCTACCAACTGGACGTTGAAATTGATGATTGCATTGTTTGTGACCTCTGCGCAAAAGCCTGTCCGGTAGACTGTATTGCAATCGAAGCCGTAAAATCGCCTGAAGCAATAGGAAAAACCTCGGACGGAAGTGTTAAACGTCTATACGCCGCACAATTCGACATCGACATGGCCAAGTGTATGTACTGCGGGCTGTGTACAGTCGTTTGTCCTACAGAATGTATCACTATGACCAACCAATATGACCGCAGCACACAAAAGCTGACGGATCTGATTTATGGTTTTTCGAAGATGAGTGATACAGAGGTAGCGCAACGAAAAGAAGAATGGACGCGTTTTCAAGCTGAAAAGGAGGCGGCCAAGAAAAAATAATTATGCTTGAAAGTATCATCTTTTACGCTTTTGCCTTCTTGGCAATCGGCTCGGCACTCCTCCTGGTGAATATCAAGAATACGGCACGCGCCTTATTCTTATTATTTGTCGTGCTATTCGCGATGGCCGCTCTATATCTATTTGCACTAGCTGATTTTGTCGCCATTACACAGATCTTAGTGTACGTGGGGGGCGTACTCATTCTTTTAATATTTGCTTTTATGCTCTCCAACAAAGAACTGTTGGACGATCTACAGAATACCTCAAAACGTTTTATTTCCATGCCTAATTGGCAAGCCACCATGCTGGCCTTGGCATTCTTTGGCCTAATGCTCTATGCCGTACAGGCATGGCATAGTCACATGCCACAATGGATAGTAGATGCAGAAGCAAAAGGATCTGTTATCCAGCCGCAAGACAATAACATTAAAGCCCTCGGTTTTAAATTTATGACACAGTATATACTACCATTTGAGGTCATATCAATCTTTCTTATGGTAGCCTTAATCGGGGCGGCTCACCTTTCACGGAAGGAGGATAATCGATGATTACACTAACACATTTCCTGATCGTCAGTGCCTGTATTTTTTGCATTGGTCTATATGCCGTATTGGCAAAACGAAACAGTATTATGATTTTAGTGGGTATCGAACTGATGATTAATGCAGCTATCCTGAATTTCGTCGCTTTCGGTCGCTATGACAAAGTCAATTACGGTGGTCAGATATTTGCGTTATTCGCCATCGTGTTAGCCGCGGCGGCTGTTGCCGTTGGTCTCGCTATTATTTTGAACGTCTATAGACAACATAAAACAATTAACCCAACCAAGATAAACGAATTAAAAGACTAGTTGGAATTTTTGACAAATATATCACCCATTCATATCAGCATCCTTGTGGTGCTACTGCCATTTCTAGCCTTCTTGACGCAAGCTATTGTTGGCAAGAAAGATCAATCCGGTAACATCGGTTTGATTGCCATTATCCTGAGCACGGTATGCAGTCTTGTTGGCGTTTTTATGGAGGTATGGAACCATATTCCAATGTATGAACGTATACATTGGTTCACCATTGGAGGAAAATCTTTCCATGTGGGAATACTCTTGAACAACTTAACTACCCTGATGCAGCTTGTTGTCTGCATTGTGGCTCTCCCTGTTCATATTTATTCGCGTGCTTATATGAAAAGTGATCCGGGCATACACCGCTATTGGATGTACTTGAGCCTATTTTGCTTTGCTATGCTGGGTTTAACGGTATCCATCAACTTGTTGCAATTGTATATTTTTTGGGAATTGGTGGGATTCGCATCCTATCTATTGATTGGATTTTGGTTCACCAAAGACAGTGCAGTCCAAGCCAACAAGAAAGCCTTTATAATAAACAGAATCGGAGACTTGGGTTTCTTGGTTGGTATTGCTTTATTATACAGCCAATTGGGGAGCATCGATTTGGTGGAATTATTTGGAAAAGAAGGATTAATCTATACAATGGACACACATGCCACATGGGTTACCTATGCTGGATTAGCGTTCTTTTTAGGAGCAATGGCGAAATCGGCGCAATTCCCATTACATGTATGGCTTCCCGATGCGATGGAAGGACCAACATCCGTATCATCCCTTATTCACGCAGCAACAATGGTGGCTGCCGGAGTTTTCCTGCTATGCACTGTATTTCCATTGTTCAATGAAACCGTACTGGCCGTCATTACAATTATCGGCTGTCTTACAGCGATCTTAGCAGCATTTTTTGCGTTGCCGCAATACGATATCAAAAAGATTCTTGCCTTCTCCACCATCTCCCAACTAGGCTTTATGATGGTTGCTGTCGGTATTGGAGCTTGGGACGCTGCGATGTTTCACCTGACCACGCACGCTTTTTTCAAATGTCTTCTCTTTCTTGGTGCAGGAGCGGTAATCCACGAGATGACACATCTCAAAGAACAAACCAACGCTACCTTTGACCCGCAGGATCTCCGCACTATGGGCGGTTTAAGGCACCATATGCCCAAGACGTTTGTTTTAATGGTTATTGCTTCATTGGCTTTAGCCGGATTCCCATTAACTTCGGGATACCTCTCGAAAGACAGTATTGTGATATCGGCTTTTGAATGGGCCAGTCAGTACGGAGGCTTATATTTCATTGTTCCGACATTCTTGATCTTCGTAAGTATCTTGACAGCCTTTTATATTGGAAGGTTGTTGTTTAAGGCCTTTTTTGGTCCATACAATTATACGGCTAAGGTACACGATGCACCCTCGACGATGCTTTACCCCATGTTGTTCTTGGGTAGCTGTAGTTTGTTCTTTGCATTCTCTTGGCAACCGCTCGATTACCACGCCTCATGGCTTATGGAAGCTTTTCACGTGAAAAAAAGTTTTGCAACCGTAGATATTGCACACATCATCATTCCATCCGTGCTAACCCTAGGCGCATTAGTGACCTGGGCCATCGGCTGGCAATGGTATGTAAAGTCTAAATACCCTTTTGCAACTGAAGGTCGCTGGATGACCTTTTTCCGCGAGCAAGGATACATCAATCAGTTGTATGCATTTACGTTTGTAAAAGGTACAGTTTACCTGAGTACGGTTTTATTCTGGTTCGATAAAAACATCGTTGATGGATGCACTAAATTACTTGCAACTGTTGTTCGCGAACTTGCACGAGTAGCAGATTGGTTCGATAAAAACATTGTCGATGGTTTAGTAAACGTCATCGCTCGATTTACATATTACCTTGGTCATTTGGTCCGCCAAGTGCAAAACGGTCAACTGCAAGGCTATTTAGGTTTTGCATTAACAATTGTTGTACTGGGCATTCTTTACTTGATAATTAAATAAAAATGGGCTTATTATCCATATTGATATTTTTACCACTCCTAGCTACGGCAATCATCTTAGCATTGCCAACCACGGCTAGAGCCTCCTATAAATACATTGCATTGGGCTTTACGGCGATACAATTCATCCTGTCGGCCTATATGTATACCCAGTTTAATCCACAACTTGGAGGCATTAACGAAATTGCGGCTTACCAATATGTGGAACAACTTCCCTGGATCCGTATGGATTTGGGATCAATTGGCAAACTAGAAATAGATTATTTCATTGGAATTGATGGTATTTCATTACCACTTATTGTACTAAGCAGTCTGGTTATGCTCATGGGAATTGGAGCTTCATGGAATATTTCAAAAAGCCTAAAAGGATATTTCGCTCTACTTATGGTGCTCAATACTGCCGTAATAGGGATTTTTTCTGCACTCGACTTTTTCCTTTTCTATGTTTTTTATGAGGTTATGCTCCTCCCCCTATATTTTCTTATTGGCATATGGGGAGGTGAACGTCGCGAGTATGCAGCCATTAAGTTCTTTATCTATACCTTGTTTGGATCGGTCTTTATGTTGCTTATTATCGTCGGACTCTACTTCTCGGTCGTCAACCCGGAAACAGGAGCTCACACCTTCAATATCTTGCACATGATGAACCCGAAAAATTATATCGAAGGTTCTTTCTTTGGATATCTGTCCAACTACCACGAAGTATTGGGTATTCCAGCGCGCATGATTGGCTTTATTGTCCTTTTCTTTGCCTTTGCTATCAAAGTACCCATCGTTCCACTTCATACCTGGTTACCTGATGCACACGTCGAAGCACCGACCCCCGTATCCATTATTCTTGCCGGTATCTTGTTAAAAATTGGAGGTTACGGCATCATCCGAATCTGCTACAGCATTTTTCCTGATATTGCTGCAGAGACCAACTATTGGATCGCATTGATCGGCGTAATATCTATTCTGTATGGCGCTTTCAATGCCTTAGCGCAAAAAGATTTAAAACGCATGATCGCCTATTCATCGGTTTCACATATGGGTTTTGTGTTGTTAGGTGTTGCTTCTCTTACGGCTGAAGGTATATCGGGAGCACTCTTTCAAATGATCTCGCACGGTTTTCTAAGTGCTGCCTTATTCTTTTTAGTGGGAGTCTTGTATGACCGCGTCCATGATCGATACATCTATAACTTCCGGGGACTTGCTACGATTATGCCAAAATACACTGCTTTTGTTGCGATTGCCTTCTTTGCTTCGCTCGGTCTACCTGGTTTTTCGGCCTTCATTGGGGAAGCTTTCGTCATTATCGGTGCCTTCAATGCGGAGAGTATGGCCACGGGGGTACCACGATGGATGGCTTTAGCCGGATCCGTTGGAATCCTCTTGAGTGCTGCCTATTTTTTATGGACCTTACAACGTATGTTTTTTGGATTACCAAGACTAAAAGGAGGAGATCAATGGAATGTTGCCTTGGTCGATGTGACGTCACGTGAACAGCTCATCCTCGTTCCTACTTTGGCATTAGCTTTAATACTCGGAATTATGCCATCATTGGTCTTTACAAACTTAAATGCATCTGTATTGCGACTGATCGAACTGATAACACCACACATTTAAAAACAACAACCTGTGAATATCAACAACATATTAGATCATATTATTGACTCGGTACCCTTCTTTAAGCCAGAGTTAAGCCTAATGGTAGCTTTTGTATGTTGTATTTTCGCCAGTCTGTTTATTCAAAAGTACTGGAAAAACATTACCTTCTGGATCAGTATAATTGGCTTCGCTGCAGCTTTTACTTTCCTTTTACCGCAGCTCAACACACCAAGCACCAGCTTCTTTGAGATGCTGGTCATCGACAACATGTCGATCTATGCTCGCATGCTGATCTTAGTAGGAACAAGCTGTACAGCTATTTTTATTCAGCAACGTCACCCAAAACATAATGGAGATATATTTAGTATCCTCATCGGCGCAACGATAGGTATGCACCTCCTAGCGGTAACCACCAATTGGCTCGTTGCTTTTATCGCCATTGAGATGGTTTCCATCTGTTCCTACATTTTGGTTGGTTATTTTGCACAGAACAAGGTGCAATCTGAAGCAACCATGAAATATGCTTTATTCGGATCCGTGTGCGCAGCGGTGATGCTGTATGGTCTTTCTTTGATTTACGGATTAACAGGAAATCTGGATTTCACTTCGGCTCAACATATTCGCGGTTTAATCGAAGCACCCGAAGTAATCATTATCATAGCGCTGCTATTTGTCTTTGTTGGTATTGGTTTTAAACTCAGTTTTGCTCCATTTCATGTTTGGAGTCCCGATGTATACCAAGGCGCCCCTACTGCTATAACAGCTTTTATTTCCACTGTTCCTAAGATCGGTGCTATTATTCTGTTTGCCCGTTTGTATAAAGCGTGGGCGGGAACAGGTTTTTATTTTTCAGATCTTATGATTTGGTTTATGGCGATTGCTGCCATAGCGACGATGCTTATTGGTAATCTCGCGGCGTTACGACAAACAGATCTTAAACGGATGATGGCTTATTCTGCCATCGGTCATACCGGCTTCTTACTGATGGCTATCTTTGCATACCAGGAGCATACCGATTATTTACTGTTTTACCTTGTGGCGTATACCGTCATGAATTTTGCAACATTCTTATTTATCGATCAGATTGAGCAACGAACTCTCTCGACTGAAATAAGTAGCTTTACAGGCCTAGGAAAGAAATTGCCTATTCTATTCACGGCGTTTACAATTACGCTAGTTTCATTGATAGGTCTTCCGCCTACAATCGGTTTTATAGGAAAGCTACTCGTCTTTTCAGCTGTATTTAGTGATTATCAACAAAATGAAGAAATAGCTGTGTTGATCTTGCTTATTGTGGGAGCCTTGACATCTGTGATCTCGTTGTTCTACTACTTTAAGATACCATTGTATGCCTTCTTGCGGGAATCCCAACAAGAAATTTCTTATAATGAGCAACGCAGTTTAATCCTTTTTGTCTTGGCCTTAATACTGGTTGGCATTATCCTTCTACTTGGCTTGTTTCCGAGCTTATTGTTAAATGCATTAAAGTAAGATTTATTAATCTTATCTTTGCTCCAACAATTTTTTATGTTAGAAGCATTAGTCATAACCCCCGTAAAAAACGCTCTAGAAAATACATTAGAGACGATAAAGGCTATTCAGAGAACAGAGTCTACTGTTTCTTATTTCGTGTATGATGATTTTAGTGACAAGGACGTTTCGCAAACTCTATTTGCCGAGCAAAGTAAATTAGGCTACAACTATATCCATCTTTCAGCGCTCACAAATACGCCATCTCCCAACTACCATACTGTATTAATCGACGCGCAAAAAAAAGCTATACAACTTGGTGTTCCGTTGATTATTGTGGAGTCGGATGTGGTGGTAAAGCCCCATGTTTTTAAATCTCTTTTAAGCTACATATCTCCCAAAACAGGTATGGTCGGAGCCATTACCGTTGACGATACAGGAACGATTAATTTTCCTTATCTCAAGTTTAAGAATGAAAAAGAAGCGGTGATAAAAACATCCCGAAGTCTTAGTTTTTGTTGTACCTTACTTTCTTTGGACTTCCTTAAAACTTTTGATTTCGCAGAATTAAATAGTGAAAAAGACTGGTTCGACACTATTATTTCGGAGAAATCAATTGAATCAGGATTTGAGAATTATGTTTTGCTGAACACTCCGGTACTACATAAACCACATGGTAGCAGACCTTGGAAACATCTTAAATATACCAATCCCTTAAAGTACTACTGGTTAAAGTTCACGCAAAAAAGAGATAAAATTTGATATGCCTCTAGTTCATAGCCTCCAAGAAGTTATTTTAAAACACAATGTACCTTTTGTTATCTGGTGTTATTGGGAAGGGGCGCCTATGAACAAAAATAGAGCTTTAAGTTTCGAGTATCTATGTGACAATATTGGGGTTCCTGTATTATTGGTGACTCGAGATAATCTACACCAATTTGTACGCCATGATTCGCCACTGCATCCATGTTTTGAACAGCTGAGCATTGTACATCGCTCCGATTATATTCGTGCATACCTCCTGCAGCACTATGGCGGGGGTTGGCATGATATTAAAGCGACAAAAGTTTCCTTCACGGACTCGTGGAACGACTTTGCTGACCAAAATATATGGATGATCGGTCGCCCGGAAACAGAGAACGGAGCTGCGCCCGTTTTTGATGCAAATGGTGCATACATGCCCGACAACTACCTGAATTTAATCAGTGTTCCGACTTGGATTGGAAGACCAGATACTCCTTTTTCGCGCGAGCTATATCAAGGCTTTCTGTCTCTTTTTGATACATATCAAAAGGAACTAAAAGAGCACCCGGCTCGACATCCACGAGAGAAAAAGATCAAAGCGAAGCACATGGGGCATCAGCTTGTTCTATTTTTCAAGTATTTACTTTCGGGCAGAAATCCGAATTATCCGTTACCGTGGACTGTTTTTGGTAATATCTTTCATCCCTTATGCTTGAAGTACAAAGAGCATATCGCTAGATCCCTTCCTATTGACATGGAAAAGAATGCAGGTATTTACCACCGGTAGACGCCGCTTCTTATTTCAACAATCCGAGCATACCTAATGCGATGTTATAGGGCCGGGACCAGCTCCGGTTTACACGCAATGGTCCTTTTAGTTCTCTCTTAAAAAATTCAGCGTGATGACTGTTTAGGTAGGATATTTCAGCTCTTTTCTTTGCCTTGGTCATACTTTTGCGTCGTGAATCAGTATGTATTCTATAGTAGAATCCAACAAAGGGTAATTTCACAACTTGCCCTCCATCTTTCAACAACTTGATCCAAAACTCCCAATCTTCACGTACACAGCGGGGATCGGTTGCGTATCCGCCCATCCGAATCCAATCTGCTTTACGAAACACAGCACTCACATAAATCATATTATCTAATGCCAACGCACGTAAAGAAAATGGTTTCAAGTGCCAATGTCTGGTCACAGCTCCAAATTTTTCGGCTTCCGCATATACAACCTTTACCGTCGGGTTGTTTTCTAAAACCGCGATCGCCTCTTCCAAATAATTTGGACTGATCAAATCATCCGCATCCAAAGGCAGAATGTATGTGCCTTTTGCTTTTTCAATTCCATGATTACGTGCACGTGATGGCCCCCCGTTCTCCTGGTAAAAATAGTGAACATTGCCATATCTAGCTGCCAAAGCTTCACCTACTTCACGACTATCATCTTTGGAACCATCATCGACAATAATAATTTCCAAGTCGGTCCAGGTTGAATCCAGGACAGATTGAACGGTAGATTCGAGAAAACGACCATGATTGAAACAAGGAACAACTACACTAAGCATTTTTATAACAATAAATCATTAGACCTAACCAAGGTTGATCAAATTTCTAATACATTAACGACTCAAAGTTCATTATTTCAAATTTGTATCGTCTGTTAATTTAGCAATTTGATTATCATTAACACAAAATAATAATCATTCTTATACCCTTAAATAGGGCTGTGTGGCATTTAAACGAAATAATACCAACAGCAAAACAATATGCATTAAAGCAAGTTAATAATTATTCAAAGATAGGCATAAAAATTGTGACACGCTTGGAACTAATATAGACATGAAATAGAGAGGAAATCAAAATTTATGAAAATAATAAATAAAAAACTGTAGCAGACACAAATATTGTAACGTTTATATTGTAATAAAAAAAATAAAATTAGATTTGTGTATGATAACGGTCATAATTCCAAACTATAATGGACGAGAGTTGCTGGAGCAATTCTTACCATCAATTTTTGCTTCGTTGGCTTATGCGAAAGTGGATTTTGAATTTATTATCGTGGATGACTGTTCAACAGACTCTTCCGTAGAATTTTTACAACAACAATACCCTGAAATCAAACTTTTAAAAAATGAGGTAAACTCTGGTTTTTCTAAAACGTGTAACTTGGGTATAGAGGCGGCTAGAGGCGAAAAACTATTATTACTCAATTCTGATATTCAATTGACTCCTTCCTATATCAAGACTTGTTTAGATAATTTTGTCGATGCGCAAACCTTTGCTGTGATGGGCCAAGCTATTGACGGAAGTGTTAAGCCGCAAACGACGGGTGTACTTTATAGACAGGGGCTTTTTTCAATCCAGAAATATGCGAACCATCAGAATAATGAAACCCACTTTGTATCTGGTGCAAACACATTGTACGATACAAGAAAATTAAAAGAGCTTGGTGGCTTTAACACTATTTTCAGTCCCTATTATTTTGAGGATGACGATTTAAGCTTCAGAGCCATGAAATGTGGTTGGAAATCTTATTTTATAAAAGAAGCAATTTGTTACCACTTAGGGTCAAAAACAATCAAATCTGCAGCTAAGAAGCAAAAAATAAAAAGAATCTACTTTCGAAATAAACTTATTTTTAACAGGTTGCATTGTAGATCTTCAGATACGTTTTACAACATCAGAGTGTTGACCACGAGCGTGGTACCCAAATATTGCGCAGGGCAGTTTTGGATTTGGAGTAGTTATAGAGACTCTCTCATCCTTGCACCTGGTTTCAAAGCCTAACATTAATAAAACCAATCTGTATCTTTGTTCTTAATGAGCGCTCCTGAAAAGCAAAAAACCCTTATCCTTTGTGCCCCGTCAGATTTTGGATTCTTTGATTGCATAAAAGTGCATCTAGAAAAATCTGGTTTTGAGGTATTTGGATTTCCAATTGAAGATGCGAACTACAAATATAAAAGCATATTAAATCGCATTTATAACAGCTATCGCAAAATCATACTTGGTGACAAACACTACAAAACAACGGTAAAACTAAAGGAGAGATATCAATCTTTAAGCCCCAAGCTAGAACGGTTACAAAATGTAGACTTTGCTCTTTTTATTCGTCCCGACATGTATCCTCAACAATTTATACAAGAGGTTAAAAATAAAGCCACTAAAACCGTTGCCTACCAATGGGACAGCTTCAATCGATTTCCACATGTCTTGAATTACATTAATCTCTTTGACCACTTCTTCACTTACGATTTCAGAGACTTAACATATGGTTCATCACTAAAATTGATCACGAACTTCTATATTGGAGAACCAGAGGTGTGCGCTAATACCGAACGTAAAACCGCTTATTTATTAGGTAGTTTTGATGAGGATAGATTCCAACAAGCTGTCGCACTCAAAAAAGAACTTGAATACTACGAATTCGATTGTAGTTTCACATTAAAGACAGCAAAAAAAGACCATATAAAAAGGCTCACTAAGTCTGGGTTAAAATCTATTACACGATCCATCTATTATCCCGAAAATTTAGCAGCTGTAAAAGAGTCAACCCTTTTAATTGATGTACAAAACACCAGCCAAGTAGGACTATCTTTCCGCGTCTTTGAGTCTCTTTGCTATGGAAAAAAACTTATCACGACAAATAAGCATATATCGAAATATGACTTCTTTCACCCTAACAATATCTTCATTTGGACTGGTGATAATCAAAAGGAATTAAAATCTTTTCTATCAACGAAGTACCATACCCTTGATACAGAAATTGTTCAAAAATACAGCCTAAAAAATTGGATACGGACAGTTTTTAATATCCCTCCCCATATTCAATAAAAATGAATATTTTACTTCATAATCCTGAAAACTAGATTAGTCTTTTCTTTTATTAGGGAACAATAGGTAATATAGCTTACGATACCATACATTATTATACTTTTCTTGATACTTTGCTTTCAAAAAGAGTTGATGTATTCCCAATTTATTGGATAAATAATATGCGTAATGCTTCTTGTAAATGTAATAGAAGCTTTGTTCAATAGTTTGACTTGCTTGGCTTAAATCGGTGATGGAGTTTCTAACTTCTCTCTTTCGGTAAAAATATAAATGTTCGGGTATTTGGTACACATGTGCACCAAATTTTTGAATAATTCGAATCCATAACTCCCAATCTTCATGATTTTTCAAAGACTCATCAAAACCGCCGACTCCCATTACTTGTTCACGACGTACCATTGCGAAGATGGGAATAACATTAGCCCGCAGAAAGGAAGAAATTTCAAACGCATTGAAAAGAAAGGCATTGTTTTCCCTCCCAAAATTTCGGATACCTGAATAGACTAGATTAAGCGAGGGCTTTCTTTTAAACATTTCTAAACAACGTACTATATAACTTGGATCGACGCGGTCATCAGCATCCATGAATACAACAAACTCTCCTCTAGCCTTTTCAATACCTACATTTCTCGCTTTGGAAGGTCCTTGATTCTCCTGTATAAATATGGAGAATTTTAAAAACTTATTAGTTAAAATAAATGATTCCACAACACTCGTTGTCGCATCAGAAGAACCATCGTCAATCACGATAACCTCAATATGGCTATAGGCTTGGTTTGCAACAGAGATTAAACATTCTTCTATAGTTTCTTCCACATTAAAAGCTGGAATAATCACGCTAACCAAAATATTATCTTTAATCATGACTTAAGATGTTATTAATTTTTGTGTCAATCCAAGAAGTAAAACTATACTTGGCAACAATACTTTTATCAATTCTTCTATACGGAAGCTTAAGAAAATTGGGAAGTTCGTGTAAATTGTCCTTTTCGAGAATAAAAAAGTTATGTTCATCATAAAAATCCGCTTCGCGTACAGTCGGATTTGTGGTGATTACTTTCTTCTCAAAACAAAGACCTTCAAATATACGAAATGAAAAGCCGACGTGACTGGAGATCACTAGATCTAAAATCAACTCCGACTTGGAAACATGCTGTAATTGATCATAAAAAGAAACATGCTGATGAACAATTTCCATGTGTTCATGTAAATAGGGAGGTAATGTCTGTGTTATATGCTTATTACAGACAACGACAAATCTAACCTTTTGAAACAATTCTGTTAATGCGCGATGAACAGCAATCAAGAAGTCTACTCGACTTTCATTATATGTACTCACATAGTAAACATTATAAACCTCCGTCTCTTTACTTTTCTTCGGAATAAGTCCCGGAAAATCAAAATAAAAATTCGTAGAATACATGAGATTAATATCGTTATATTTCATGACATCATTTCGATCAAAGACATAGAATTTATCAAAAAATTCAACGTAATCTAATACTTTAATATCTCGTCCGACTCCATCAAAATGAAAACCAATTAACAAATTGGTCTTACTACGTATGGTTTTAATTATTTCGAAATCAAAAAAGTCTGCACGTAAAACTAGTGCAAACTCAAAAGCCATATGCTGATCCAGAATCTCCTTCTGTTTATTCTGTAAGAATTTTTCACGAAGCTGACGTTTAAACTTCTTATCTCCTAAAAAAATTTTTCGTGCTATATTTTCGATTCTTTCAAAAATAGAGCTGTACCTAAAGGGGTAACCGGCATCTTGAATATGCACAACTTCGTAACCCAAAAACTCAAGATTACGAACAATAAGCTCATACAGTTTAAAACTATCAGTTGAAGCTAACAGAATTTTTTTTGACATCTTTAATATTAAAATTTCAGCACGTACAAATTTGTTGTACGCTAATTACAATTTTGTACCTTCGCCCATTAATTATTTAGCACAAAGGTATAGTATAGCACTTTTTATTTAACCATAATTGGATGGTCTTTTTAAAGACATAGACATTTTACCCACTCAGACAGGACAATATAATATAATGAATACAATAAAACCAGATAACCGAGCTAATAACTTTGATTTCCTAAGACTCCTTTTTGCTAGTTTAGTCGTGTTTTCTCATGCATTCGCGTTGACCGACACGAGTCCAGAAATACTTAGTAAGTATAGCTATGGACAGTTGAGTTTTGGCGGGTTAGCAGTAGACGTTTTTTTTATTATAAGTGGATTCTTAATTATCAGCAGTTTAAAACAAAGCAAGTCAATAAAGAACTACCTATGGAAACGCTGTTTAAGACTTTTCCCGGCTTTATTTTTCATGTTAATCTTCTCTTGTATCGTTATCAGTATCGTCTATACAGGAAACAATATCTTTAGAGAAAAAGATTTTTACAAATATTTTTTCGATAACATGACACTATACAAAGTAAGATACAGTATCCCTCATGTATTTGAAAATAATCCCTATCCGAGTGCAATAAATGGAAGTTTATGGTCTTTATCGTATGAATTTACAATGTATATCGTCCTACTATTAGCATATAAATTCAAAGAAAACAAAAAGATTCTTCTAACCTTTTTAATTTCTGCTTATCTACTTGCCGTATATGGACAATTTAACACCGCGATGCTAAAGACTTTTTTTAGTGAAATTCATCTCGACACCTCCCAACTATACCGTTTAGCAAGCTTGTTCCTTGCCGGAAGTATACTACGTATCATTGACATCAAGGCATTAAATAGATTGTCTATTAAATTAGTCATATTTTTTTTAATAATAGTAACCATACAGTTCCGAGTGTATAACTATTTTTCAATCATATTAACCCCCACATTAATCATTCTAATTGGTCTTTCCTATAGTGCAACCCTAAATTACATTCCTTCAAAAATAGGAGACCTATCCTATGGAATCTATATTTATGGTTTCCTTATTCAGCAGTTGTTTATGAATTATTTAGACCTGAACCCTTACCTCCTTACGCTCTACAGTCTAATAGTGACCTATATTCTCTCCTACATTTCATGGCATTTGATCGAGAAAAAATGTCTACGATTTAAAAACCGCTTTTAGCTCTTAAAACAATATTTGTCCTCGAAATAAGCAATACCTCGAAGGATAAAATACTGCGGTGAGTACAACAATTTAAAGCAATAACAGATATTATCATGAATCAAATCGTGCGTTATGTTATCATCAATTTGTTATAACTAAAGGGTATATATTCCTATATTTACGTAGTTTAAATGAGCTTGTTGGATTTACCTTAATTATCATCCATTTTTATATCATTATCAATGTCAAAATGAGAAAAAGGGAATTACAAATCCAACCGTTCAAAAAATACAACAAGCTTAGAGAATCGTAATAAATAAAGACTCATGGGAGTAATAAGTGCATTTTTAAGAAGAAATAAGCAAATTGCCGAATTAGATAAAGCCCACTCTTTTCAGGTTTCTGAACCAAATACCGAACGAAATCCTATACATTTTCCTTCTGTTGAAGAACCTTTGGTCTCTATTCTAATTTCATTTCATAATAGTGAAATGTATACGCGAAAATGTTTACAATCTATTTTAAAAAATCTCCCAAAAAATACCTTCGAAATATTATTAATTGACATCAACAGTTCAGAAGCTGTTGATTTCACCAATATAACCGGCGTTACACTCATTCAAAATCCAGCTCTTCATGATTTTGTTCAAGCCACAAACCAAGGCATTCATCAGGCACGAGGCGAATACATTTACCTACTTAACTCCTCCACTATAGTACGTGAAGGTTTTTTAGACGAATTACTACATGTCTTCGAGACAAACAACGATGTCGGTGCGGTGGGTTCTATGCTACTTGACAGCACAGGGAAACTATACGCTGCAGGTACAGCGGTGCTAAAGAATGCTAAAATAACACCAATAAAAGGTGTAAAATCTTATTTTCCACAAGTCAATTACACGTATAAAGTCGATTATTGCTCGGCGCACAGCCTTCTCTTTAAAAAGAAGGATATTCATGGCGATCTCAATCTACTAGATGATGCATTTTCACTATCCTCTTTTGCTGACGCCGATTTATGTTTTAGATTAAAGTATAACCAGGGTAGAAGCACTTATTACACTCCTTTTTCAAAAGTCGTGTGCTACACAAAAAATACTTCTAATGAAAACGTCTCCCATTCCGTAAGAAATAAATCGTTTAGCAAGAACTTGGAACTTTTCAAGCAAAAATGGAAGAGACAAATCGAGGCTATCAAGTCTACATCAATTCATCATCGAATTTTAGATTTTTACGATGGTCGACCAATGATCTTTTTTAATGATCAAGTGCCTCAATATGACAACAATTCAGGAGAGCTCCGATTGACGGAAATAATTAAGGCTTATAAAGAGCTGAATTATCATGTCACGTTGGTTACTTTAGACAACACGATTTATAACGCATACAACGCATATTTTCAAAAGTTAGGAATAGCCGTTCTCTACATAAATCGAAGACATTCCAACATATCTGACTATTTTAAGACAGTAAATTATGTTAATCCAATAATTTGGATGCATTCAGCGACAACCTTCAATCGATTTTACGAAACAGCAAGAAAAATTTTCAAAACATTTAGTTTGATTTTTGATATGGTAGATATACATCATCTCCGATACAAAAGAGAACTCGAATTATTTCCTAGGGACCTAGGCATCCAGCAGGCTTATGAAACCTATCTTGAAATAGAGACAAGAGCATCGCTCCTGGCTGATATAGTCATTCCTATTTCTGATCAAGAAAAACAATATATGCAATCCTTTTCTCCTGAGGAAAAGATGCTGGTTATATCGAATGTACATTACCCGAAAGTAAACGTGCAAGAAACGCCTAAATTTGAAGATCGAACAGGTTTACTTTTTATAGGCTCTAGACACACCCCAAATATTGATGCTATCAACTACATGATTGATGAAATAATGCCTATTATTTGGAAAACAGATAATACGATTAAACTACATATTGTAGGCAATGTTGCGCAATGTTTCTCGGAAGATAGAAAATCAATTTCAAATGTAATTTTCCATGGTTTTGTTCCTGAAGTTAGTTCATACTTCTTAAAACATAGGGTTATGGTCGCCCCGCTAAGATATGGGGCAGGCGTTAAAGGAAAAATTGGCCAAGCATTGGAATACCACCTCCCTGTTGTTTCAAGCAGCATAGGTGCGGAAGGCATGCACTTAGTAGATGGCAGACATATCCTTGTCGCTGAAAATCCAGAGGATTTTGCAAAAAAAACCATCTCGTTATATACTGATGAAAAAATATGGAAAGAAATTCAAGAAAATTCCATATCCGGACTAAAGCCTTTCTCTAAAGAAGTTCTGCATGAAAAAATTAAACAAATAGAAGAGATCTTGAAGTATGAATAAGCACTTTTTGAATTAATTTGTAATACGAGTTAGCAGCTCACTCCATCTTTGCAATACTAGCGCTGGCGCATAGCACCCCATAGATTTCTTGCCAGATTGACCTAATTCCTGGCGAAGAGAAGGCGATTCAATAAGTTTAACGAGATATGTCTGTAGATCTTCTTTCCCCTCCACCAGGTAACCATTGACCTCATGATTGATAAGCTCATTTACACCAGAACAAGACCGTAAACCCAATACTGGCAAACCGACGGACATCGCCTCCGTTAAGGCTAATGGAAAGCCTTCATACTTACTTGGAAACACAAAAACATCTGACTCTTTTAACTTATCTAATGGGTTCTCTGTAAAACCTTTTAGAAAAATTCTTTTTTCCATTCCCCGCTCTTCGATTAGACTTTGTAACATTTTTCGATCAGCTCCAATTCCCCAAAGTACCAGATCCCAATCAAGATAGCTATCCGCTATTTGTGCAAAGACCTCGATGGCGAGAGGCTGCTGTTTACCTGCATTATCTAATCGTCCAATATTTACGATTGTATATCTATCTTTATCTTTAAAATGATTGACAACTGCATTGTCAATAGGTTGCGGAACAGGATTCGGAATTACAAAACATTTGCCTTTAAATATAGTAGGTATAAACTCTTCGTAGCTCGCAAATAAGACTTGAACACCTGCTAATTTAGTGTATGCCGCTTTCAAAAGAGATGCTTCTTGTGTATCCCGATTCCAAAATGGAGACGCGTAATCATAATCTGGGCGACCGTTCACAGAATTTACTATAGGAAAAGCACAGCTATTCA
Organism: Sphingobacterium psychroaquaticum; assembly: GCF_004421025.1. Classification (NCBI taxonomy): domain Bacteria; kingdom Pseudomonadati; phylum Bacteroidota; class Sphingobacteriia; order Sphingobacteriales; family Sphingobacteriaceae; genus Sphingobacterium; species Sphingobacterium psychroaquaticum. The sequence goes on from NZ_CP038029.1 coordinate 3,440,935, forward strand.
GATAAGTAATCTCGAGCACAGACTCCAACGACATCGTCACAACCAACGCTGGTTTAACCCGTTCAAAATATCTATTCCATACCAATGCACGTTGTTTGAGATTGAACTCATATATCTTATCGTCATACGCCCGACGTATACGCTTATTAATGAGCTTAGCACGCTTCTTCCTTATCTTACTCAACAACCATTTCCATGGGTTTTTACCTGCATAATTAATTAACGGCTCTAACCGGACTTGTTCAATCGCTGCATCAAAGATATTCGTAACAGTGACTCCTTTATTTAGCGGAAACATGGGAGCACCAATAATATCTTCATTAGTAGCAATTTCAACAGTATATCCCATATCATGAAATCCGTTAGCCAGAAAACAACACATTTTCTCCGCTCCTCCTGAGCCATTAATAAAATCCTTATGTTGTACGAGAACTATTTTCATCGTTGATATGTTTTTCTAATCTTGGTCCTAAATTCACGACGCTTACCTGCAACAGGAATCAACTTACTTAGAAAAAGAAGGATCTTTCGCTTTATCGCTCTTCGTTTTTTGAAACGATTATAGAAATCATCAAATTCACGCGAATTCTTCGCTTTGAGAAAAAATCTAAAAGGTGTCGTTATGGGTAGTTTCTTCGAATCACATTTACCTAAAATTCTATGCTTTTTTTCAAAATCATGTATCAAATTAAACAGATAAGTTTTTTGCTCCTCATCTAAGGGTAATTCAAAATATCTAATATTAAAAGGCTCGTGCTCCAAAAAGAGTAAGAGATGTTCTACATGTGAATCCCATAAATCGTATTTATCGTAAAATGCAGTTAAAATCTCAAACCATTTCGGTATCTGTTTAAGTACAGCCCAACTATGTTCATTAATCCGTATATGATTTTGGCTATCATGCTGTCTATAAAAATACTGCGCCTCTGGATGAACCGTAACTTTCTTTGTTACTGCAAGCAAACGATGAGATAGTAAGCCATCTTCGCAAGGTTGTATCCCTTCAGGAAAACGAATATCAGGATACTCATTCAAGAATGATCGTTTTAAAAACTGAGCGCAGGTAGGGAGTGCTGCCGTATAGGGATGTGCGTGAACGAAATCCGCACCAACAATCACAATATCCGCACCACTATCTATCGCGACTTGGTAACAAGAAGTAAGAAAACCCGGTTCAATTGTATCATCTGCATCCATAAAAAAAACATAGTCTCCTTTAGCTCGTAAAAAACCATTGTTTCGAGCCACAGAGACTCCACCATTGCTTTGATACAGATAAGTAATATTTGAATGCGCAGCAGCATATTGCTGGCAGATTATTTCAGAATTGTCGTTACTACCATCATTCACCAGAATTACTTCAATATTTTCTAGTGTCTGACTCAAAATACTTTGAATCGCTTCCTCAATGTATCTTTCTATATTATAAATAGGAACAATGACGGAAACAAATATTTGATGAGGTACATTCATTTACTCGAAGGTAAGGAAATTGATTGAAGGACTTCCATTTTTAGTTACTCCAATGACTTTGAAAGCTTAGCCTTGCTGAGCATAAACTCACGATATTTAAACTCCCCACTTTTCAAACCAATAACGGCACCAAAATTTATTACATTTTCGTCTGACTTCATTTTAAAGAGGGCGGATCGGTAAGCGTTACGCTCCACCAGTGGCCTTGGAAACACCTGAAAATTAACACCATCTTTGGAATACGCCACATACAACGCTTCACAATTATATCGCGTGACATCACCTACCGCCAAACATAAAAAATAAAATCCGTCAACATACTCCGCATGAATATGCCAAGGAGAGTATTTCGCATCGACTTGCTCCCATGGCTTGCTCAAAAAATTAACAATCTTACTGCGATTAAAAGGTGTAAAATTAAGCCCATCTGCCGATGTACGTTGAATAACAAAAGATTTATCCTTTCCTTTAAAATTTTTCGCACCTGTGTTTAGTTCAATTTCATAACTTTTAAACTCAGAACCATCATGAATAAAGCTGGGAGACAAAAGATGATTATTCTTTGGCGTATATGGAGAGTTGCTTGTGAAAGCAACGTCTAAAGGTTTCCAATTTATTCCATCGACAGAAACTTGCCTTACAATAGTTCGTTGTGCATTTTTTACCAATTTTTCTTTGTTATTAAGACTCTTTGCTCCTCTTCGCTTTAAGCCTTCGGCTGTAACAAAACTGGCACGGGAATATAAACTAAACTTATTATTAGCATAAACCCAGTCTACGTCAGACCAAAACCCTTGCTTTGGCTCAGTTTTTTGATCAATAAAACTCTCTTTTAAGCTCGGCGTTTCCTGGAGTGGGCTCTTTATTCCAACCGGACTTATCCAATTCAACCCATCATTTGACACGACCAAAGTTGGGTTTTCATACCTCTTTGCATCTTGACTCGTACCAACGGCTCCAAAATAGGGGGTAAATACCATCCAGTAGCGATACCCACGAAAGCCATCCGGGAAATACAAAACATCAGGGTGACAATAACTGTGATTTGTACCCGATATATTTTTTAAAAAGGCATGATTAGTCTCGCCCTTATAATTTGCATTAGCAATGACATTGATATTAATATTTCCAATATCAGTCAGATAGTTCAAGTTATCTGCATACTCCCCGCCCCTTCCAACAGTCGGAACATCCTCCGCATAAAAGCTGTGCTCTTCTCTTGAGCATGAAAAGTTCAAACATATAAATATGATGAACAAACCAAAAAAACGATGCGACATAAATAATGATTAATGAATCAGTACCTTAACGGTGAGACAAATATAAACGCTACAGCGATATCTGCAATAGAAGGTGTCAAACTTTCTTTATTCTCCTAAAAAACCGATATTTTTGTACGGTTTTAAAATCAGTATATAATGCACAGAACACATACCTGCGGCGAGTTAACATTAGCCGATCTTGGAAAATCAGTAACCTTGAGTGGTTGGGTACAGAAATCACGTGACCTGGGAGGCATGACCTTCATTGATGTACGTGACCGTTATGGTATTACACAATTGACTTTTAACACTGATGATGACGAAACATTACGTGCACGTGCTCGCGAACTAGGTCGTGAATATGTTATTAAAGTTACTGGAACAGTAATCGAACGCTCCAGTAAGAATAGCAAAATCCCGACCGGAGAAATCGAAATCAAAGTAGCCGACTTAGAGATCCTAAACGCGGCGAAACTACCTCCTTTCACCATTGAGGATGAAACAGATGGAGGAGATGATATCCGAATGAAGTTTCGTTACCTCGACCTGCGTCGTAACCCTGTCCGTCAGAATCTAATCCTACGCCACAAAATGGCGCAGGAAATCCGTCGTTACCTTGATAGCGAAGACTTTTTGGAAGTAGAAACGCCCGTACTCATCAAATCGACACCCGAAGGGGCGCGCGACTTTGTTGTACCTTCCCGTATGAACCCCGGTGAATTCTACGCCCTTCCACAATCGCCTCAAACATTTAAACAACTGTTGATGGTTTCCGGTTTCGACCGCTACTTTCAAATTGTAAAATGTTTCCGTGATGAAGATTTACGTGCCGACCGTCAGCCGGAATTTACACAGATCGACTGTGAGATGGCTTTCGTAGAGCAAGAAGATATCCTAAACATGTTCGAGGGGCTTACAAAACACCTCTTCCAACACGTAAAAGGCATTGATCTGGGTACCGTACCACGAATGACCTATGCCGAAGCTATGCGTCTTTATGGTTCCGACAAACCCGATACCCGCTTTGGGATGCAGTTCGTTGAACTAAACGATATAACAAAAGACAAAGGGTTCCCTGTATTTGATGCGGCAGAACTTGTTGTCGGTATCAATGCCAAAGGTTGCGCACACTATACACGCAAGCAATTGGATGCATTGACTGATTTTGTGAAACGCCCACAGATTGGTGCAACAGGCCTTGTCTATGCACGTTACAACGAAGATGGAACTATTAAATCGTCGGTTGATAAATTCTATTCGCCTGAAGATTTACAAGCATGGTCAGCAGCATTTGATGGAGAAGCAGGTGACTTATTCCTGATCATGGCAGGCCCTAAAGATAAAGTGCGCAAACAACTGAACGAACTTCGTCTTGAAGTGGGACAACAACTCGGTTTACGTGATAAAAACAAATTCTCTCCACTGTGGGTAATCGACTTCCCACTGCTAGAGTGGGATGAAGATACAGAACGTTACCACGCTATGCACCACCCATTCACCTCCCCGAAACCAGAAGATATCGCACTTTTGGATAGTGCTCCGGGCGAAGTGCGTGCCAATGCATACGATTTAGTCATTAATGGTGTCGAAATTGGAGGAGGTTCAATCCGGATACACGACCGTGAGTTACAATCACTGATGTTTAAGCACTTAGGCTTTACACCAGAAGAAGCTCAAAAACAATTCGGCTTCTTGATGGAAGCATTTACATACGGTGCGCCACCACATGGCGGTCTAGCTTTCGGTTTCGATCGTCTGGTCTCCATCTTTGCCGGACTAGATACTATCCGTGATGTTATTGCATTCCCGAAAAACAACTCCGGAAGAGATGTCATGATTGATGCGCCAGCGACCGTAGCTCCAGCGCAACTAGATGAACTGAGCTTAGCGCTTAATATAAAAGCTAAATAAAGTACGAAACTATATTAGTACCGGCATACCTACCTGTACCAGAATGCGGCAGTTTTCGAATTAAAGAAGGCTGCCGCCTTTTTTTGCTGTAAGATCAGTTTACAACATAAGGGCCGAGATTTCAAAGAAAAAGCTTGTTGCAGCAAACAGGAGGTCCTACAATTCAGAAAAAAGCAGTAGTTTTGTTCTATGGCGCAAAAAATCGCAGACAAATTTCTAAAAGATAGTACAGAAAAAGCCTTTGACCAACGTCATCGCGATATTATCAATACCAATATTGATAAATACACCCATGCTTTTGAAAATGCTAAGGATAAGTTTTTTGATCTGCCTAACGCCAAAATAAAAGCTAATATCATCAAGTGGAAATCCATTGAAAACATGGATCGCTACCTCCTAGATTTCGAATCGAACTTCACCCGGCGGGGTGGGCATGTCATTTGGGCGAACGATGCAAAAGAGGCACAAGAGGAAATCCAAAAAATCGTTGAGCAGCACGAGGCTAAACTTATCGTGAAGTCTAAATCTATGGCCACTGAAGAAATCGAGCTCAACCACTTCTTAGAAAAGCTAGGTATCGAAGCCGTCGAGAGCGACTTGGGGGAATTTATCATCCAGTTGTTAGGACAAAAGCCGTATCATTTTGTGACGCCGGCCATGCACCTCAGCCTCGAAGATATCGCTAAATTATTCCACGAGAAGTTTGAAACGCCATTAGATGCAACCGCTGAACAGCTCACACAAAAAGCACGGGAACTACTCCGAGAAAAATATACCCAAGCTGATATCGGAATCTCGGGCGCAAATTTTATTATAGCGGATACAGGAAGCATAGCCATCACCGAAAATGAGGGCAATGCACGCTTGACAACGACCTTCCCAAAAGTACACATTGCAGTCGTTGGGATAGAGAAAATAATTCCAAGTATGCACGACCTGGATCTCTTTTGGCCGTTGCTTGCTTCACATGGAACAGGTCAAAATCTAACCGTATACAACACCATACTAAGTGGACCACGTCAATCGAGAGAGACAGACGGTCCAGAAGAAATGTATGTTATCCTGCTGGATAATGGACGAACCAATCTCTTGGCAGAAAAAGAACAGCGCCAGGGTCTCTATTGCATCCGTTGCGGAGCCTGTTTAAATGTATGTCCAATCTATCAAAATATTGGTGGGCATACCTATGAAACAACCTACCAAGGTCCAATAGGTTCGTTAATTTCTCCACACTTGCACGGCATGAAGTCATTTAAGCACCTTAGCTATGCTTCTTCACTTTGCGGAAAATGCACTGAAGTTTGTCCCGTCGGTATCGACATTCAGAAAATGCTCCTTTTAAATCGTCGGGATGCTGTCGAACAAAACCTGACAACGACCGCAGAAAAAAGAGCGTGGAAAGGGTTTACCTATGCCATTCAACGCCGAAAGTTAATCGACTTCTTTGGCGGCAAATTCAAAAACTTCTTCCTTCGGAATTTCTTTAAAAAGTCTTGGGGAGAACATCGAGACCTTCCAAAACTAGCCGATAAATCTTTCGCTAAGCAATGGAAGGAGCAAGATAAAAACGCAGGATAGCCGATACGTGGATTAATCGTCCCAGTCGTCGTCTTCCGACACACCCAAAGCCAAGTTATACGCACCTAACAACTCACCATAGGCATGGCGATTTCTTTTTTGTTGTGCGATCTCCATACCCTTTTGGTAAATGAGGAGTGCCTCCTCTTTTTCTTGTTGCTCTTCTAAGAACTTAGCATAGTGATAATACGTCCCTACATAATCAGCGTGGTCACGCACCAATTCCTCAAACCCAGCTCGTGTTTTTACAACATCACCCATTTTACGATATTCCATCGTCAATGCATATTTTAAAAATGGATCCTTCGGGCTCTCTTGTAAAAAAACAGTTAACTCCTCGATTCTATTTGACATATTACAATACTTGAATTTATCTACTCTTGATCCCTCAAAAATAATCATTTTGTTTTGTTAATACAGCCACCCTACTTAACCTCAAACAAGCAAACCCTCATTGTATTAATTCGAAGAAGCAAAATATTTTTAAATCACTAACTTCGGTTTTACCACTCGAGCTTTAACATATATTAAAATACTATGCTAGCATAGAAAAATGACACTTCGTTGACCTTTCTGAAAACACACTTTTTTTTTAACATTTCATCAATAAAAAATAAAACAATATAGCCCTAACAACAGTTTTATTAACGAAGTGGAATAAATAATAACAAATTGGCAAAAAAAGATACAATACATTAGCCCATTCAAGCCGCTTTAACATCTTGTAAATAGTCAAAAAAAATGATAGGTTTGTTATAATACGAACATTTAACAACCATTAGATAGTAAACCGAGCCGATTGAGGCTCCACAAAATTAGGATATATGAAGATATTAGTTTGTATAAGCAATGTGCCCGACACAACGTCTAAAATCACTTTTAGTGATAATAACAGCACTTTTAACAGTGCGGGTGTTCAATTCATTATCAATCCATACGATGAGATTGCTTTATCAAAAGCGGTAGAATTAGCAGAAGGCGGAAAAGGTACGGTTACCGTACTACACGTAGGCGATGCTTCCTCAGAAGCAACGATCCGTAAAGCTTTAGCTGTAGGCGCCGATGAAGCTGTTCGTGTCGATGCACCGGCACGCGACGCTTGGTTCGTTGCCAATCAAATCGCAACTTATGCTAAAGATCAAAATTTTGATTTGATCCTTACAGGGCGTGAGTCTATCGATTACAATGGAACACAAGTACCTGCTTTTGTTGCAGAACTCCTTTCTATTCCATCCGTATCCATTGCAAAAAAAATAGATATTTCTGACTCTTCAGCTACAGTCGAACGGGAGATTGAAGGAGGTAAAGAAATCTTAACAACGTCCCTCCCTTTAGTTGTAGGAACGGCGGAAGGTGTCGCAGAAGCGAAAATTCCGAATATGCGCGGTATTATGACGGCACGAACAAAACCGTTAAATGTGATTCCGGCAGTGGAAGTGGCCTCCTTATCAGCTATTAAAAGTTATGAAACACCAGCGCCAAGAAGCACTGTTAAACTTATCGACAAAGATAATGTGGCTCAACTCGTAGAATTATTACATAGCGAAGCGAAAGTAATTTAACCCCTTTAAGAAGAAATTTTATGTCAGTATTAGTATATATAGAGAATGTTGAAGGTACCTTTAAGAAATCTGCTTTTGAAGCAGTCTCTTATGCAAAGGCGGTTGCCGATCTAGCCGGACAGGACATTATTGCCTTGAGTATTGGTCAGGTCGAGGAATCGGAATTGAATAAAATCGGAACGTATGGTGTTTCTAATGTAGTGACGGTTAATACCGACCAACTGGGTCAGTTTGTAAACCAGGCTTACGCATCTGTAATTGCAGAGGTGGCAAAAAGTAAAAACGCATCTACCGTTATCTTATCCAATACCTTTTCAGGTAAAGGCCTAGCGCCTCGCATCGCGGCTAAGCTTTCTGCGGCCTTAGGCGCAGCGGCAACAGCTTTACCGACAGTAGACGGTAACAAATGGCAAATTAAACGCACGGTATTCTCAAGTAAAGCAATAGCGACAGAAGAACTATCGGCAGATAAACGCGTTATCTCATTAAGTCCAAATGCCTTTGAGGTCAAAGAAAATCCTGTTTCTGTATCCGTTGAGAATTTTCAACCGAATGTAGCAGGATCAGACTTATCGACCGTTATTAAAGACATCGTTCGTGCAACAGATAAAGTTTCTCTTCCTGAAGCAGAAATTGTTGTATCGGCAGGTCGGGGCTTAAAAGGCCCTGAAAACTGGGGCATGGTGGAAGAGTTAGCCGAAATATTAGGTGCCGCAACAGCATGCTCAAAACCCGTTTCGGATGCCGGTTGGCGCCCGCATTCTGAACACGTGGGACAAACAGGAATTGCTGTCAGTCCTAATTTATACATTGCTATAGGTATCTCAGGGGCAATCCAGCATCTTGCAGGCGTGAGCGCGTCAAAAACAATTGTTGTGATCAATAAAGACCCCGAAGCACCATTCTTCAAAGTAGCCGACTACGGTATTGTAGGTGATGCTTTTGAAGTTATTCCACAATTGATTGAAGCTTTCAAAGCGTATAAAAACAGTTAAACGTATACAGTGAAACAAAGTAAATGGCTAGACATCATTAAATTACGTCTAGCCATTTTTATTTTGTCTTGAATATTCCCATCTTTGTATTCCTGTAAGGCTTTAAGAATGAAGAAAATCAAATTAGATATTGTTGGATTATCCTACAGCCAAACGCAATCTGGCGCTTATGCCCTTGTGCTCGGAGAAGTTGGCGGAAACCGTAGGTTACCCATCATTATTGGCGGGTTTGAGGCGCAAGCTATAGCTGTCGAGATCGAAAAGATGCAACCTAGCAGACCTTTGACACACGATTTGTTTAAAACTTTCGCCGATAATTTCAACATCGTCATTCAAGAGGTATTGATATACAACCTTATTGATGGTATCTTCTTTGCCAAAATAATATGTTCAAATGGTGCAAAACCAATTGAAATCGATGCGCGGACTTCCGATGCGGTAGCCTTGGCGGTACGTTTTGGAGCACCTATTTTCACCTACGATTTTATTATGGATGCTTCAGGAATCGTTATCGAAACAAATGACTTGGCCTTCTTAGAAAATATCGACGCTCCAACAGCAAAAGAAAATATCACAACTCCAGCTCCAGACAAACCAAAGGAAAAAAGTCCAAAATCAACATATGGACACCTTAGCGACGAACAGCTGGAAGCGGATCTCAATAAAGCTATCGACAACGAACAGTACGAAGCTGCCGCAAAAATTCGCGACGAAATCGAGCGTAGAAAATCATAATTAAAATAATAAGCCCATATATGTCCGTTAAACTACGATTAACCATCATGAGTTTCTTCCAGTTTTTTGTTTGGGGAGCTTGGTTAATTACAATAGCGAATTACTGGTTTGGAACCAAACACTGGGATGGAACCCAATTTGGTGCTATATTCGCGACAATGGGAATTGCTTCCCTATTTATGCCTACTTTAATGGGTATTATCGCTGATCGATGGATTAATGCCGAAAAGCTATACAGTATCCTACACTTCTTGTACGCAGCAACGCTCTTTTATCTGCCTACGGTCAACGACCCGCAGATGTTTTTTTACATTATGCTACTGGCCATGTGTTTCTACATGCCGACGTTAGCACTATCCAATTCCATTTCTTACACCGCACTTACTTCGGGAAATTACGACTTAGTAAAATCCTTCCCCCCGATTCGCGTTTGGGGCACCATCGGCTTTATTGCCGCCATGTGGCTTGTAAACCTGACGGGAAATAAAGCTACAGGCCATCAATTCAACATTGCTGGTGGCGCAGCCTTAGCGCTAAGTCTATTTGCACTGTCCCTACCAAAGTGTCCCCCAAAAAATACGGGTGGAGAAAACAGAACACTTATGGAAACTTTTGGCTTGGAGGCCTTCAAACTTTTTGGCAACTACAAAATGGCCTTGTTCTTCGTCTTCTCTATGTTTCTGGGTGGCGCATTACAATTGACCAATGCCTATGGCGATGTTTTCTTGGATGAGTTCAAGTTCTATCCTAAATATGTAGATTCTTTCGTGATTAAATATTCCACGATTATCATGTCTATTTCACAAATATCAGAAACACTCTTCATCCTTGCTATACCGTTCTTCTTAAAGCGTTTTGGTATAAAAAATGTAATGTTGATATCGATGTTTGCGTGGGTATTACGTTTCGGGCTCTTTGCTTATGGCGACCCGGCAGGTGGATTATGGATGATTGTTCTTTCCTGTATTGTTTATGGGATGGCGTTTGATTTCTTCAATATCTCGGGGTCTCTCTTTGTAGAATCTTCGACCAATTCCCATATCCGCAGTTCTGCTCAAGGATTATTTATGATGATGACGAACGGATTTGGTGCGGTACTGGGAAGTTTGGTTTCTGGATGGGTGATTGATCATTATTTTACACTTTCTTTCCATGACATATCATCTTTAGCTACTTATCTGCATACAGAAGCAAGCAATACAACACTCTTATCGCTTGTACAGGAACGTGGTGTAAATATTGCGGAAAACGGACTATTTAACACCAGTATCCTACTAAAAGATTGGCATCAAATTTGGCTGGCCTTCGCCGGCTACACCTTAGTAATAGCCATCTTGTTTGCTTTTATGTTTAAGCATAAGCACGAAAAAAACACATAAAAAAAGAGACTTAATGTCTCTTTTTTTATGTGTAAAGCGATTCCACTTTTCCACAAATTGGTATTCCGAACAACTTTTTCTAAGTTTGTAAGACATGGAAGACAAAGATTTTATCGTAGTAGATGCAAAAAGAAACAGTAAGATTTTTGATTGGGCACTAGATTATGTAGAAAAAACGGGACTTCATGGTGGAATAGCTCAGTTCGTCACCTCTTTCCTTCTCCTAATTGCTATTACAGTCGGACTCCTGATCGTTGACTTTATCGTTCGAAAGATCCTGAGATCGCTCTTTGTGAATATCATAAAACGCACCAAAACACTTTGGGATGATTTATTGATAGAACACAAAGTACTCGATAATCTGAGCCATATTGTTCCGTTAATGATTGCACAACAGCTTTTACCTGTTGTATTTATAGACTCCCCTATTTGGTCGTCCTTCATTTTTAAAACCGTAACAATTTTTATCGTTTTTGTTATTTATCGATTGATCAATGGTTTTCTAAAAACTCTGCGGGATATTCTACGCGAGAAAAACGCCTTCATAGATAAACCCCTAGACAGTTATTTACAAGTCGTACAGATATTCCTTATTTTTATAGGCTTAACATTCGTTTTCTCGATTGTAACAGGCTCTTCTCCATGGGAGTTCTTAATCTCTTTAGGAGCAGCATCGGCAATCTTTATGCTTGTATTCAAAGATACCATTCTCGGCTTTGTAGCCAGCATACAAGTATCGGCAAACGATTCAGTTCGCGTTGGAGACTGGATCGAAATGACAAAATATGGAGCGGACGGCACCGTCCTTCAAATTAACTTGAACAACGTCAAAGTTCAAAACTTCGACAAAACAATTGTGACCATTCCCACGCATACACTTTTAACAGATTCCTTTAAGAATTACCGAGGCATGCAACAGTTTGGTGGTAGACGTATCAAACGTGCAATCAGTATCAAGATATCCTCGATTCGTTACTTAACAGATGAAGAAATCAATGAATTAAAAAAAATCAAGCTTTTAAAGGACTATATTGAGGAGCGGCAGCAAGAGATTGCAGCTTATAATGAAGAGACGCAAAACGATCCGCGTGTTATGGTTAATGGAAGGCGGATAACGAATGTAGGTACTTTTCGTGCATATATAACCCGTTATGCGCAAAACAATCCTAATATCCACCAAGACCGCATGCTTATGGTACGACAGCTACCACCCGATGAACATGGATTACCATTGGAACTGTATATGTTTACGACAAGTACCGAATGGACCTTTTTTGAGAATGTAATGGCGGATATATTTGACCACCTCTTCGCAGCAATAAAGTTTTTCCACTTAGAGGTTTTTGAATTACCTGCATCCGATGATCTCCGCGGGGTGATGAATAAGGTTAAAGAATTAGAGAAATAGAATGTTATTTAGCGGTCTCCAAATTCGACAGGATGATATGTTGGTGAGGAGTTGGAAAATTAGAGCGTTAGATAATTAGATAAAAAGAAAAAGGTTATCCCTAACACGATAACCTTTTCTCATTTGTTTGTATGAATAACAAATTCTTGGTTTGGCATATTTCACAACAGGCCTAACATTAACCATAACACTATGAACAAAAATTACTCTAACACAAAGGTGCTGTTCTCGTATTAAGTTAGTATTAGGCGCTTATTAAATAACAGCAAAATTTTTCTTTTACTCTTATTTGTTGCAAGCCTCTTATATTACCTGGCGTAAGCAACATTGATCCGGTCTAACACCTTCTCAATGGTTGTCTTGGCTGCATCCTTCATTTTTTGATTACCTGGGTAATCTGCATCTAATGTCACCCGCTTACTTTTCTCTTTATATTTGAACTCCAGCACATAACGAGGTACTTTAGCTCCTTCCGTCGAATCTTGCCGTGGGGTCGTCATATCATTATCTACATTCCAAAAGCCCATTTCCATTGCCTTACGGTGCAAGAACAGTAAGTCATCGTCAGACAACTTCAATCGTTCTTTAACAACCTGATTATTCTTATTGATGTATTGATACTCCTGCGTCGCCGTATTGTAGGTGTTCAACATGGAGTCCTGTAAGCCGTATTGGATCGAAATAGATTCAAAATCAGAAAATCGGAAAGGTGCATTCTTCAACATGTTTGAGTAGTAAAACACGCAGTAAATAAAAAATGACCCGATAATACACAAACCGAGGAAGATGGTTTTTGTTCTTTTACTCATAGTACATTAAAATATGTGCAAACATACGCAAATATGTGAAAACAATACAGCACTTGAATTTCACATTTCGGATGCTTATGTAATCTGAATGTTAGATTTTTGGCGAACCGCCGCGGACAAAATATTTATAATACCAGCTGTCCTTAATGTTGGAGATAATCACACCTTTTCGGGTCGATACATGAACAAATTTGTTGTTTCGTAAATAAACACCAACATGGTCAATGGTCTTCCCTCCGAATGAAAAGAAGATCAAATCACCTTCCTTCAATTCACGTTCATATTTACGTTTTACCTGCTCTCCCATATCGCGTGAGGTACGCGGCAGATCTTTACGATAAACTTGCTGAAAAAGTATACTGACAAAGGCAGAACAGTCAACACCCGACTTTTGAGTTCCTCCCAGCTGATGTGGACAACCCATCCAGTCATCAATAAAATGATACAACTGCTTATTGTCCAAATCTCGCACATCAACACCTAACAAGGACGCATAATTATCCATTTTTGAAGCATTGAGCACTTTACCACGAGCATCACTTGCATCGGTCAGAACAGCGGTCCCACGTCCCTCTGTTATTGGTCGCCCCGTACCTCGTCCTCCATGCGCAACCTTTCGCTTACTACCACAGGAGCTGAGAAGCAAAACCATAAAAAACAGGCTAAGCAGCGCTAAGTAAGGGGTTCGACGGATAAAGTACATATAACAAACTTAACCAAAAGAAAACCTTTCATCAAGTTTAATCGCGATTTTGTAACTTGCACCAAATATTATCATGGAAAAAACAAAAGGGGTTATCGCAGTTTTTTTGGGTGCAGCGAGTTTCGGTATCTTATCCACCTTTGTCAAAAAATCGTATGCATTAGGTTTCAATCTCGGCGAAGTAACAGGCATTCAGGCACTCTTTGGTATGCTTTTTTTATGGCTTCTGTTAGGTATTATTCTTATCTTCAATAAGTCATATTTCACGAAATATCCGTCAAAAACATCAAAGTGGAAAGTGTTGATTAGTGGCATTTCCACCGGTGCTGTAAGTATTCTCTATTACAAATGTGTACAACTGGTGCCCGCCTCACTCGCGATCGTTTTACTCATGCAATATATTTGGATCGGGCAACTAATCGAGTTTTTAGTCTTTAAGGCTAAACCCAGCAAGCGTAATATATGGGGAATTATTGTTATTCTAGCCAGTACACTCTTAGCCACGGGCTTATTTGAACACGATATTAACGGGATCAGTCTTTTGGGAATTGGTTATGGCCTTTTGGCAGCTACCGCCTATGCAGTTTTTATTATTGTTAATGGCCGTGTAGGTAATGATTACCCACCTTTATATAAGAGTGCACTGATGGTATCGGGCGCGTGCATATTGGTTTTTACACTTTTACGCCCCTTCTCGGTCCTTCAAATCGATACCCTCTCCAATCTATGGCAATACGGCCTGCTGCTTTCTATTTTTGGAACGGTACTACCTCCCGTGCTTTTCGCATACGGTATGCCGAAAACGGGTGTTTCCCTTGGTAGTATTCTTAGCTCCGTGGAATTGCCCGTAGCGGTATGCATGTCCTTTTTTGTATTGCACGAAGCTGTTACGCCATTGCAATTCGTAGGAGTTGCATTAATCTTAGCCGTTGTTGTAATATTGAATCTAAAAAAGGATGATGCTTCCACAGGCGCACCGTGACAAGCCCATCCACCGTGGCTAGACTCTCGATAGTTCGAGTCTGCGTTCCTTACAAACCAACAGCCATCTCTTCAATATCCACTTCACCGTGTTCCGTAATCGAAGTAAATTTGACCGGAATAATTTCATTCACCAATAGTGGATCGTATAGGCTACGTACTTTCACGTAGTTCTTCGAGAAGCCGTGCATATACCCATCTTTCACATCCCCTTCAAAAAGCACTTCACCTTCCTTCAGCAGCTGTGATTCGTAGAAAGCACGTCTCTTCTTTTCCGACAAGATATGGAGCATTTTGCTACGGTCACTGCGCTGTGCTCCAGGAACCGCGCCTTCCATTTGTGCAGCAATCGTATTCTCACGTTCCGAATAAGTGAATACGTGTAGATACGAGATATCCAACTCATTCAAGAAATTATAGGTATCCAAGAAATCTTCACGCGATTCATCGGGGAAACCAACGATAACATCGACCCCTATACAACAATCCGGCATTAAACTCTTGATCTTCGCTACACGTTCCGCATAAAGCTCCCGTTTGTAACGACGGCGCATCTTTGCAAGGACCTTATTATTCCCAGATTGCAATGGCATATGGAAATGCGGAACAAAACGTTTCGATTGCGCCACAAACTCAATAATCTCATTTGCCAATAGATTAGGCTCAATGGAAGAGATACGTATACGATCAATTCCATCCACCTCATCTAACGCTTTCACCAAATCCAAAAACTTATCTTGACGCTTTCCGTCGCGGATGCCAAAATCACCAATATTAACACCCGTCAACACAATCTCTTTTACACCGGATGCGGCAATCTCTTCCGCTTGACGCACAATATCTTCAATCTTTCCAGAACGACTAGCGCCACGTGCCAATGGGATTGTGCAGAACGTACACGAATAATCACATCCGTCTTGCACCTTCAAGAAAGTACGGGTACGGTCGCCAATCGAATATGCAGATACGAACTGGTTGGTCTCATCAATCGGTGCATTATGAACAACTGCTTTTTCATGCTTCGTCAGATCGTTGATGTGCTCAATAATATTAAATTTTTCCGCCGCACCAAGCACCATATCAACACCAGGGATCTCCGCAATCTCTTGTGGCTTTAGCTGCGCGTAGCAACCTACGATAGTGATATATGCATTTGGCGAATGCTTCAACGCCTCCTTCACCACCTTGCGACACTTCTTATCCGCATGATCGGTAACCGAACAGGTATTAATAACATACACATCTGCAGCGCTATTGAACGGCGTCGTTTCGTAGCCTGCATCCTTAAACAATCGACCTATAGAAGATGTCTCTGAAAAATTCAGCTTACATCCTAGAGTATAAAAAGCAACTTTTTTGTTCATAACAATTTTGCAAAAATACATAAAAACTCCTAGAATATAAGACTATGTAGAATTGTGATATTAACATGAGACAGAACATAATGCGGTACATCCTGTTTAAAGGATGTAATATGTCCTTTATTTTTTAGATATTGTACAGGCTAACATCCCATTTATAATGAAAACAACCCTCACTATCCTTGCCCTATGGAGTACATTATTTGTACAGGCACAAGTCAAACCACAGGTACCACAACCGGTCAGAATATATGCGGAAGAAAATAGAACCATGCGGGAGCCGCTCCTGGTCCTCGATCAAGGTTTCGTTTATCGGGAAGAGCGCAGCGCCTTCCGGGAGCCAATCTACAAATTTGAGGAAAACATGATGTACAAACTCGATCGCTGGCAAAACCGAAAAGAACCTATCCTGACGATAGAGAAAGGTAAAATCAAGCAAGGGGACGGACGCTTCTTTTCCAAGGTTATTTACACCGTTGATGGCAATCAGATTCGCGTTGGCGAAGGGACCTTCTTAAGCAATCCGGTTGTATATGTCATAGAAAATGGCACTATAAAACTAGGCGAAGGTGCTTGGGCACCGGTTCTTTATCGCATCCAGGGCGATTACACCATGGAACAGATTGCATGTTTGTTATTGACCTGCCTTTAGGCTCCAATTGTTAACGAAGATAAACCGGACGAAAGCCCATCAATTCGACTTGAAAACCGAGGTCAGTACTGAATAACAAAACAATAACTTGGATCAGCGTATAAATAAACATTAGGGCGACATACCTTTTAAAAGAATGTACTATCTTCGTATCGAATAACCCTCCTCCCATAGGCTCTGGATGACACGGAACAGGGAGGCAAAAAATAATAGAATCATGAAACAATATTTAGATTTACTAAAGCACGTATACGAAAATGGTGTAGACAAAACAGACCGGACAGGGACGGGAACACGTAGTGTATTTGGTTATCAGATGCGTTTCAACCTCAAGGAAGGCTTTCCCATGGTTACCACCAAAAAGCTACACCTACGTTCGATCTTACACGAATTGATTTGGTTCTTAAAAGGAGACACCAACATCAAATACCTTAAAGACAATGGCGTTAGTATCTGGGATGAATGGGCCGACGAAAACGGAAACCTAGGTCCCGTTTATGGTTCGCAATGGCGCTCCTGGCCAACACCCGATGGTCGCCATATCGACCAGATCGCGCAAGTTATTAAGCAGCTCAAAAACACACCCGACTCCAGACGGATTATCGTTTCCGCATGGAATGTCGCTGAAATCGAAAATATGGCACTTCCGCCATGTCACGCCTTCTTTCAGTTTTATGTCGCTCCAGCGCAGCCCGAAAAAGGCATACTAAAACCGCAGTTATCTTGCCAACTGTATCAACGTAGTGCTGATATTTTCTTGGGTGTCCCTTTCAATATCGCTTCATACGCACTTCTCACGATGATGGTTGCTCAAGTATGCGATATGGAAGCAGCCGATTTTGTCCATACCTTTGGTGATGCACATATCTATAGCAACCATTTTGAACAAACAGAGCTTCAGCTAAGCCGCGACCCTAAGCCTTTGCCAAAGCTTAAAATAAACCCTGCGGTGAACGATATTTTCGACTTTAAATTCGAAGATTTTGAGTTGTTCGACTACGAATTCCACCCACATATTAAAGCGCCTGTAGCTATTTAATTTTTTACTGCACACATTACATATAAAATGAGTAATCTTAAGATAACCCTTATCGTAGCGGCTTCTACTAATAATGTCATCGGAAAAGACAACAAAATGGTTTGGCATCTACCTGATGACTTTAAATACTTTAAAAAGAACACACTCGACCACAGTATTATTATGGGCAGAAAGACCTATGATTCTATTGGTAAGGCATTGCCAGATCGCCGAAATATAGTGTTAACAAACAACCAAGATTGGCTGGCTGAGGAAGTCGATGTAGCCAATTCCTTAGATGAAGTTTTGAGCTACTGCCGTGACGAACGCGAAATATTTATTATCGGTGGTGCAAACCTATATAAACAGACGCTGCCGATGGCGCAAAAGGTTCTCTTAACACGCGTACATACAGAAATCGAAGGAGATGCAGTATTCCCGGAACTATCCCCTGAAGAATGGAAATTGACGAGTCAGGAACAACATGCAAAGGATGAAAAACATGCATATGATTTTACTTTCGAAGTATGGGAGCGTCAATAAAGCAGATACTTTCGACCGTATCCCTCTCTATCTTCTTCGCTGTGGGCGTTAAGGGCCAAACGATGAATAACACCTACTTGGACAGCCTGCTCCAAGCACATCCCGATTTATTCGGTGATGTATTGGCGCATCCGCAAAAAAATGAAGTTCAGATTCTTTATACACGGATCGACAGGGATCAGCATAACACACCACATTTTACTAGTTTTGCTTATCGCCTAGACCCGACGTGGTATTTTTATCCGGCGAGTACCGTCAAACTCCCTACAGCAATCTTCGCCCTTGAAAAGATAAACGAACTGAATATCAAAGGGCTTACGAAAGAAACGTCCCTACGTATAGACTCGGCATACGAAAAACAAACAAAGGTCTTAACGGATCCAACGGCAGCAGATGGTTTACCTTCTATTGAACACTATATTAAAAAAGTTCTGCTCACCTCCGACAATGACGGACATAACAGATTATTCGAATTTGTAGGCCGCGCAGAGATCAATCGTAAACTCAAACAACACGGCACACAGCACAGCCGAATTGTTAATCGACTAGCTATTGGTGATAAAGGTATCTGGGCCAAGCACACCAATCCCATTACCTTTTACAATGGCAAAAAAAACATCTACAGTCAACCTGCACAATATGATGCAAATGACTATCCCATGCCATGGCTTCAAAATACAGTGCAAGGCATCGGATATACCGATGCCAACGATAACCTCATTCACGAGCCTTGGAGCTTCGAAGGGTTAAATGTATATGCTCTGGCAGATCAACAACTGATTCTCAAAAAGTTACTTTTTCCAGAAGCATTTCCAATCAAACAACGTTTCAACCTCAAAAAAGAAGATTACGCCTTCCTCTACAAATACATGTCGCGTTCGCCACAAGAAACAGATTTCCCGAAATACAATCCGGAAGAGTTTTGGCCCACTTATAGCAAATTTGTATACTTTGGCCGTGATAAAGGAATCGATGGTTTTACAACGATTCGTAGTTTCAATAAATACGGGGATTCTTACGGGTACAATATTGATAACGCTTACATTGTTGATTTCGAAAAAGGAATAGAATTCATGGTGGCGGTCGTCATACAATCCAACGACGATGGCATCTACAACGATGGAATCTATGGCTATGAAACTGTTACTTACCCTTTCCTGAAAAATTTAGGACAGATCCTGTATCAGGAAGAACAAAACAGAGTCAAGAAACACAAACCCAACCTAGAAAAGTTTAAGTTTTAAGAATAAAACCTTAACTTTGGTTATCGCACCGCAAATGACAGGGAGAATAATAACCATATTGCTTATTTTGATTAGCTACTTTAGCTTTCCGGAGCAAGCTATGGCTTGTGGTGACCAGAACAACTCCCCCCATCAGCAGGAACAGACGACAAAACACCAGAAAGAGACTAGCAACTGTACAGCAGAATGCTGTCAACGTGATCATCATAAACATGCCGACGGTGAAGAAAGCAACACTGATAACAGCCACGACTGTTCACCGCAACATTGTTTCAATATGTGCCACAGTGTGGTTAGTACTTTTGCGCACATGCAGTATGAACTGCAGATCTATTCAACAAGCAAAAGTGGACTAGATTTACCTTTGTATATATATCCTATTTACCAAAATCTGAACCACAACGTTTGGATTCCTCCGCGTATAGCTTAATCTATTTTACAATCTATTTATAGTGGCTCATAAACAATTAGTATGTTTTATGAGTTACCTTATTGTGTTATATTTTAATCTATAGAAAAATGAAATCAATCATATATGTGGTGTTGACCTTTATGGCCATCCACGCAAACAGTCGTGCATTCGCACAAATAAAAAATGCTGAAACAATCGAAGTTAAAGTCGAAGGGCTATGCAACATGTGCAAAAACACGATCGAAAAGGCAGGTTCAAGCGGCAATGTATCCACAACCAAATGGGACCGTACGAGCAAACTCGCAAGCATTACGTTTGACAACAAAAAGACCAATAAAAATGATATTTTAAAAAAAATAGCGTTAGTAGGTTACGACAATGCAGCATTCCTAGCACCTGATGAAGTATATAACGCACTTCCTGGTTGTTGCAAATACGAGCGGGAACCTAAGCGTAATGTAATGGCGAAGGACGCACATCAAAACCACGGTTCCACGCATAGTCCGTCAACAGACCACGATCAACATACAGCAACATCAGGCAACACATTTGAAGACGTACTCACAAGCTACTTTGCTATAAAAAATGCCTTGGTTGCAGACAACACGCAACAAGCGACCGCTAAGGCAAAAGATCTTGCTCAAGCCCTTCAATCTGTGAAAATGGACGAATTCTCTGATGATGCTCATACCTTATGGATGCGTACGCAGAAAGATATCACTGCACTTACCGCTAAAATTGTTGAAGCTAAAAACATCAGTCAGCAACGGGATACTTTTGCCCTCCTGTCAGATATACTATTTCCTATCCTACAAAAAACAAGTGTTGGAAACACGATCTACTACCAACATTGTCCGATGTATGCCAATGGAAAAGGAGCCAATTGGTTGAGCACAGAACAAGCTATAAAAAACCCGTATTACGGCAGTAAAATGTTAACCTGTGGCTCAACAGTAGAAACGATCACCAAGAAATAGGCTAATGAGATATATTGCAACACTATTTTTCTGGGCATGCGTATTAACACTGCATGCCCAGAAAGTGGTGCGCTACGACCTCTATGTCGCAGACACTACCGTTAACTTTACCGGCAAAGAACGCCGAGCCGTCGCCGTAAATGGACAGATTCCAATGCCCACATTGACTTTCACACAAGGCGACACTGCCGAGATTGTCGTGCATAACCGCTTAAAAGAAGGAACATCATTGCATTGGCATGGCGTCTTCCTTCCGAATCCCGAGGACGGCGTACCTTGGTTAACACAAAAACCAATCGCGCCTGGCGAAACTTTCATCTACCGATTTCCGGTTATCCAAAATGGCACGCACTGGTACCATAGCCACTCCGGCATGCAGGAACAGATTGGTATGTATGGTGCTTTAATTTTCAAAAAGCGCGCCGGCGATCCGACCTTTCGGAAAGGGATCGATGATCTGCCGAGTGTTCCTATCGTATTGAGCGAATGGACAGACTTGAACCCCGACAATGTACATCGCATGCTGCACAATGCAAATGATTATCCTGCAATCAAAAAAGGAAGTGTACAGAGTTATGCGGAAGCCATCAAAAAAGGGCATTTCAAAACCAAAGTGACCAACGAATGGAAGCGTATGTTGGCGATGGATGTGAGTGATATTTATTATGAACGGTTCCTCATTAATGCCGCTTCAGAAGAACAGCTTTCCCAATTCAAAGCGGGCGACAAGGTTCGTTTACAGATTTCGAACGGCGGTGCTTCCAGCTACTTCTGGCTGAACTATGCGGGCGGAAAGATAACGGTCGTTGCGAACGACGGCAATGATGTGGAACCCGTAGAGGTAGACCGCCTACTCATTGCAGTATCTGAAACCTATGACATCGTTGTCACCATTCCCGAAGAGGGAACAGCCTACGAATTTCTTGCTACTGCGGAAGATCGCACCAAGTCGGCTTCCCTCTATATTGGTGCCGGTAAAAAACAGCTACATGCTCCTCTACCGAAACTCAAGTATTTTGAAGGGATGAAGATGATGAACGACATGATGAAGATGAATGGAGACATGAAAGATATGGGCATGAAGATGAGCTTGCAGCAAATGGACATGAACACGGTGATGTACCCTGAAATATCTGGCCCAGAAACAAAGTCCAAGAAAGCAGAAGACCACAGTCAGCACAACAACGAGAAAACCGCAGCAACGAATAGTACTAATGGCCACGACGAACATGCTGGACATGGCACTTCATCAACAGATATGGTGACCTTGAACTACGGCATGCTACGCGCCACGCACAAAACAACATTAGACCCAGCCGCTCCCGTTCGGCAGCTGCGCTTTGAGCTAACAGGAAATATGAATCGATACGTATGGAGCATGGACAACCGCGTCCTATCGGAAGTAGACAAAATACTGATCAAAAAAGATGAAGTCCTACGCATTGTGCTCTATAACAACTCCATGATGCGCCACCCTATGCACCTACATGGTTTCGACTTCCGGGTGATAAATGGCCAAGGCGACTATGCCCCTTTAAAAAATGTGCTGGATATTATGCCTATGGAAACCGACACCATTGAATTTGCAGCCAACACACATGGCGATTGGTTTTTCCATTGCCACATTATGTACCACATGATGGCCGGCATGAATCGCGTATTCAGCACCGAAAATCAACCTCCAAATCCACGTCTTCCCAACAAAGAACATGCTTACAAAATGCTACAGCGAGAAAGCAATATGCCACATTTCATGTTTCGAAACGACTTTGCATCCAATGGTAATGATGGGATGGCCATGCTTCATAATGCAAGGTGGCAACTACAATCTGAATGGGGATTGGGTTACAACAAAAAACATGGTTACGAAGTGGAAACTCATTTAGGACGTTACATTGGAAAAATGCAATGGTTGATGCCTTTTATTGGTTTTGACTGGCGATACCGACGCATGGGACACAATGAAGTTGAAAAAAATATGTTTGGGCAAAAGAACAGCAAAGATAATAGAGCGATGTTCACAGCCGGGGTCGCATATACCCTACCTATGCTCGTTGTATTCCAAGCTGAAGTATACCACGATGGGAATCTACGTCTACAACTTATGCGGGAGGATATTCCCATATCAAACAGACTCCGAGCAGGCTTTATGGTAAACACGGACAAAGAGTACATGGTGGACTTCAGCTACATCATGACACGTCTATGGAGCATACGAACACACTATGATACGGATATGGGATATGGGATAGGCTTAAGTTTTACCTACTAGTAGCACGAAATTTACTTTCGTATGCAAGCATTTTAATTGCATATGAAAGTAAATTTATATATGTTTACAGATACAGCGGCCCAAGGTCATCCAAGTATTTATGAAGTATTTATTTATTAGTGCTGTGCTTTTTTTTAGCGCCGTACAGACTAGTTATGCACAGCTCTTACATGCAAGAGAAATATTCAGTAAAGCCGACTCGCTTCGCGGCACATTAACGCCCTTACGCACGTGCTATGACATACAGTATTATCACCTTGATGTTAAGGTAGATATACCCAATAAATCAATTTCGGGAACAAATCTTTTTCGCTTTAAAGCAACCACTGATTTCCAGAAACTTCAGTTCGACCTTTTCGAAAATCTATCCGTCGATAAGGTCACCTATCACGGACGTGAACTACCGTTTTCTCGCGCGTATAATGCTGTTTTCGTGGACTTCCCTCAGGTAATCGAAAAGGGACGAATCGACTCTTTTACGGTCCATTATTCTGGAACTCCAATTGCAGCAACCCGAGCACCGTGGGACGGTGGTTTCGACTGGAAAAAGGATAGCACCGGAAAGCCCTGGGTCGCAACCGCCTGCCAAGGATTAGGTGCCAGCGTATGGTGGCCTAACAAAGACCACCAATCTGATGAAGTGGACAGCATGCTTATTTCTGTGGCAGTTCCTACGGGATTGATGAACGTATCGAACGGCAGACTCATCAAAACAGAACAACTTCCCGATAACTATACCAAATACCATTGGAAAGTCGTGAATCCAATAAACAACTATAATGTGGCACTTAATATCGGGGATTACGCACATTTCAGCGAAATATACAACGGAGAGAAAGGACCGTTAACATTCGATTATTACGTATTGCAAGAAAATAAAGGTAAAATCGAACACCTCCGTAAAAATGCACGTGAAACCCTCCAAGCTTTTGAACATTGGTTTGGCCCATATCCATTCTACGAAGATGGTTATAAACTCGTCGAAACCGCCCACCTGGGCATGGAACATCAAAGTGCCGTCGCCTATGGTAATAAATACAAAAATGGATATTTAGGGAATGATGGATCTGGTACAGGATGGGGTCTGAAATGGGATTTCATTGTGGTTCATGAAACAGGACACGAGTGGTATGGCAATAATATTACTTCTAGAGACTTGGCAGACATGTGGATACACGAAAGCTACACAAACTATTCGGAAGCCTTATTTATTGATTATCACTACGGCAAACGTGCCAGTCAAGAGTATGTGTATGGAAATCGCAAGGCAATACGTAACGACCGTCCTATGCAGGGTCCCTATGGTGTAAACAAAGAGGGTTCGGGTGATATGTACCCCAAAGGGGGCGTATTTCACCATATGATCCGTACGATTATCGATGACGACGACAAATGGCGGAGTATCTTACGCAAGATGAACAAGACATTCTATCACCAGACCGTTGATTACGCTGATATCGTCACTTTCTTAAACGCGGAAACAGGGATAAATTTTGACAGTATTTTTGCACAGTATGTACAGCATAAAACATTACCGACACTCGAAGTAAAGCAAATGCCTAATGGTCAAATAGCCTGCCGATGGATGGCTGAAACACCTAACTTTCAGATGCCCATACACCTGGGAGTAAAGGGGCAGAAATCACAGCAATACAAGGTAGGTTCGACCTTCACAACAATACCACTTGAGATCGCAAAAATAGGAGATTTAGATATCGATACATTCAACTATTATATTCGTGTTTCAACACAATAATCACAGGTAGTAAAACGTTATGAAAGTTCTTCATCCTAGGTTATCAAAACATTTACGAGAAGGTTCATTTTTTCCTTAATAACAGATGGATAAAACCATTTTTTTTATTTAGGTTTGCATTAAATTAAAAACTAAGACAACACATACCAAATGGGGTTATTTAACTGGTTTACGCAAGAAGTTGCTATAGATTTGGGCACAGCCAACACCCTTATCATTCATAACGATAAAGTAGTAGTGGACGAGCCTTCTATCGTTGCTTTCGACCGCACCACCAACAAGGTGATTGCAATCGGTCGTCAAGCGATGCAAATGGAAGGAAAAACGCACGATAATATAAAAACTGTACGCCCCTTGCGGGATGGTGTAATTGCAGACTTTACGGCTGCTGAACACCTGATTCGCGGTATGGTAAAATTAGTAAACAACGGAAAATCTTGGTTCTTCCCTTCCTTGCGAATGGTCGTGTGTATTCCATCTGGAATCACCGAGGTAGAGAAACGTGCTGTACGTGACTCTGCTGAGATTGCTGGTGCAAAAGAAGTATATCTTATTCACGAGCCTATGGCAGCCGCGGTCGGTATCGGTATCGATGTAGAGGAGCCTGTAGGAAATATGATTATCGATATCGGTGGAGGGACCACAGAAATTGCTGTTATCGCCCTTTCAGGTATTGTATGCGACCAGTCCATTCGGGTAGCTGGAGATAATTTTGACTCGGATATCGTACAATACATCCGTCGTCAGCATAACATCATGATCGGTGACCGTACAGCAGAAAAAATTAAAATCGAGGTAGGTGCTGCACTCCCTGAGTTAGCAGATCCACCAGCAGACTTTGCCGTACAGGGACGTGACCTCATGACCGGTATTCCAAAACAAATTACGGTATCGTATACTGAAATTGCACATTGTCTGGATAAGTCTATCTCCAAAATTGAAGAAGCAATCCTAAAAGCATTGGAAATTACACCGCCAGAACTATCTGCAGATATTTACCAAACAGGGATTTACTTAACAGGTGGAGGTGCGCTGTTACGCGGTCTTGATCGTCGTATACAGGCGAAAACAAAATTACCGGTTCATGTGGCTGAGGACCCACTACGCGCTGTTGTACGTGGAACAGGCATCGCACTTAAGAATATCGGTAGATTTAAGTTTTTAATGCAGTAATTCGGATTAACGAACATATAGAAATTTTAAAATACGCGGTATAGAAAAAATAAGGATCTATATCGCGTATTTTTTCACAGATTAAGCAACAATAATAAATGAAAAACCTTTGGCTATTTCTTTCTAGATACAACGCTATTTTTTGGTTTATTATTTTTTTTGTTGTCGCTATTGTATTGGTCGTCCGAAATAACAGTTACCAGCGTGCCTCTTTTCTCAACTCTTCCAATGTTATGGTAGGCTCATTCTACAAACAGGTGAATTCCTGGAAAAGTTATCTTGCGCTAGCGGATGCCAACGAGAAATTGACACAAGAAAATGTTTTATTACGGCAGCAAGTCCAGAACATGATTCAGGCCAACCCTGTAGTAGACTCGGTACACCTTGTAGATTCAATTGAGCAAGGCCGCTATGCCTTTATCATTGCTAATGTTGCGAATAATAGTATACACCAAAAAAGTAATTACCTCACACTAGATAAAGGAAGTGCAGATGGCATCGAACGAGGAATGGGCGTTATTACATCCAATGGTGTCGTTGGTATTGTTTTAAACACGTCAGCACATTTCAGCTCGGTTCAGTCACTGCTACACCCAGATACAAAAATATCAGTGACACTAGATACCTCTAAAGTTTTTGGCTCACTTGTATGGGGCGGCAATATCGATCCGCGATTCGCTATGGTACGGGATATCCCTAACCACATCAAAGTGAAAAAAGGAGAAAAAGTGTATACCTCTGGTTATTCTCTTTTTCCTGCAGGAATTCAAGTGGGACATATCGTAGAGACGGGTATCACCTCCGGAGAGAGCTTCCTCGACTTAAAGATTAAGCTGACGACCAATTTCAGCAACCTTAACCACGTGTACATCGTGAAGGATTTGCTGGTTAAAGAAAAACAGGAACTCGAAGCAACACAAGACAATGGGTAAGGTTATTATTTTCAACGTAATACGTTTCTTAGTATTGATCCTATTACAAATAGCGCTCTTTAAAAACATTGGCTATTATAACCTTGTTTCTTTCTACCCATATATTTTAATTATCTTCCTATTACCAATAGGAATGCCAAATCTATTGCTCTTCACCCTCTCTTTTTTAACTGGGTTAACAATAGATGCTTTCTATGATTCGTTGGGGCTCCATGCGGCAGCCTGCGTGGCATTAGCTCTATTTCGCATTTTCTTTCATAAGATTACCTTGGAAGTAGATATGCAAGAGTCATTCAACACACCTTCTTTGGCAGAAATGGGAACAAAGTGGTTTCTCTCTTATGTCTTTTTTGGGACCTTAGTACACCATTTCACTTTGTTTATCATCGAGACTTTCTCTTTTACAAATTTCCTATACACGCTGGCAAGCATCATTTTAAGTAGTATATTTACAGTACTGACTATCCTGTTAATGAGCTTGTTAGTCTATAGAAAAAAATCACGCATTAGTAACATTTAAAAAGGACTTTGCGTTCATGAACAACAGTTTTTTTGCACGAAAATTCGTCATTCAAGGTATTTTTATTGCTATCGCTATCATTATTGTGGCGCGGCTTTTCTATATCCAAATAATTGACAAGAGCTACTTGCTGTCCGCTAATAACAACGTCTTACGTAAGGTGGTTGTATATCCTGCGCGAGGTGTAGTGTTTGACCGTAATGGTAAAGTCCTCGTGCAGAATGAGCCGGTTTATGATTTGATGGTTATTCCACAAGAAGCAAAAGAAATAGACACAGCTCTATTATGCCAGTTGATTGATATCCCGGTTGAAGGTTTTAAAAAGAGGATGGATAAAGCACGTGCACATTCACCGTATAGAGCTTCTCCCTTTGAAAAA
The DNA here is from genome assembly GCF_004421025.1 of Sphingobacterium psychroaquaticum. Lineage (NCBI taxonomy): Bacteria > Pseudomonadati > Bacteroidota > Sphingobacteriia > Sphingobacteriales > Sphingobacteriaceae > Sphingobacterium > Sphingobacterium psychroaquaticum. The sequence continues at coordinate 3,468,970 of NZ_CP038029.1, forward strand.
CAATTGCCTTCCACAACCTATGCGCAATTACAAGAACATCTTTATAAATTCCGTGGATTTTATGTGCAAAATAGAACTGTGCGTAGTTATCCAGACAGTGTCGCCGCGCAGGTTTTAGGCTATACCCTTGAAGCCAATGAGCGTGATATCGAACGATCAAAAGGCTTTTATCGTCCCGGCGACTATATTGGAGCTACTGGAATTGAACGATCCTATGAAGATCTACTACGAGGGCAACGCGGAGTTAAAAACCAAATGGTGGATGCTCTGAATCGACCTAAAGGTGTATTTATGGAAGGTAAATACGATACTTTAGCTGTTGCGGGTGATGGCTTGATATCAACGCTTGATAAAGACCTACAAGTACTTGCCGAAAAGCTCATGAAAGGAAAGATGGGTTCTATTGTTGCTATTGAACCATCCACTGGAGAAATCCTAACCTTTGTAAGTAGCCCGGGATACAACCCTAATATGATGGTCGGTCGTGAACGCGGCAACAACTATATGAAATTGCTGAACGATAAGACTAAACCGATGTTCGTGCGTCCTATTCAGGCGTATTATCCACCAGGATCAGTATTTAAGGTCGTTGCAGCATTAACGGCGCAACAGGCGGGCGTTATCGATGAACATACTGTTTTTAATTGTCCAGGCGGCTACCGTTATGGGGGTGGTCGTGCGATTATGCGCTGTACACACGTGGATGGTCCTACAGGGTTGATTAAATCAATTCAGAAGTCGTGTAATACATACTACGGTTATGTATACGCGCGGATGATTGATTCCCGTGGCATGCCTTCTACCAAAGCCTATGATCTATGGCGTGAAGCAATTGGTAAGTTTGGTATTGGTCACACCCTTGGGATTGACCTTCCGGGTGAAAAACCTGGACTTATTCCAACTTCATCCTGGTATACCAAACGATACGGCAACGACAAATGGAAATCGGGATATAACATTTCCTTATCTATCGGACAAGGCGAGATGGGAATTACACCACTACAAATGGCAAATATCATGGCCATTGTAGCAAATAGAGGTTTTTATTACCGTCCACATTTGGTAAAAGGAATTGGTGAAAAGAAAATTATCCGTAAAGAATATACAGAAAAGATACATGCCGGTGTTGATGCCAAATATTACGAAGCAGTAATCGAAGGGATGAGCCGTGCGGTAAACGTCCCTGGTGGAACTGGATACAGCGTACGTGTACCGGGAGTGGAAATGTGTGGAAAGACAGGAACTGCACAAAATCCACACGGTAAAGACCATGCTGTCTTCTTTGCCTTCGCTCCACGTGAAAACCCAAAGATTGCGATCGCTGTCTTTGTGGAGAATGCAGGGTTTGGAGGCGTATGGGCCGGGCCAATGGTTAATATGTTAGTCGAAAAGTACCTTAAAGACACCATCTCCTTACCGAAATACACGCAGGATCGTATTTTTAATGCGAACTTCCTTCCAAAAGAAACGGCTAAGAAAGAAGAGGTAAAGAAAGATTCAACAAAAACAAAAAAAGATACAGCAGCGGTGGTAAAAACTGCAGCGGTGCGGGATGAGAAAAAAGAAATGTTTGTTCACCATAGCCAAGTAACAAGACGTTAATGAACAGTACTACAGAAAAAAGCTTTTTTGGGCGTATCGATTGGATTACGATACTGATATGGTTAACCCTGTGTATCATTGGTTGGTTTAACATCCATGCAGCCGTCTTCAATCCAGAACATCCAGGACTCTTTAGTTTGGAGACAAACTACGGTAAGCAATCGATATACATTTTCACAGCGATGATCATTGGTTTCAGTATTCTGATTATCGATGCCAAGTTTTTTTTATCCTCTGCCCCTTTCATCTATGCGGTGGTCATTCTGCTTCTTATAGCCGTACTGGTCGTAGGACGAAGTGTTGGTGGAAATCAATCATGGATCCCTCTCGGTAGCTTTCGTTTACAACCTTCCGAATTTGGAAAACTAGCGACCTGTTTGCTTTTAGCCTCGTATCTCAGTAGTCAATCAAGTAAAGCGCCCAATATGCGCACTTTATTGACAGGTGCTGCGATTGTCGCATTACCCATTGCTTTGGTCATGCTCCAGAAAGATACAGGGTCGGCGCTCGTATTCTTTTCTTTAATCTTTGTGTTTTATAGAGAAGGTTATGTGGGCAACGGTCTTCTTATCTTGGCGGCTTTAGCAATTTTATTGTTTGTTCTAGCTTTGCTTATCAACCAATGGATCCTTATTGGCGTGATCTTCTTGATCTGTGGATTTTTCGCTTACAACTTACGTAAAAAAAGAAAACACCTTATTAATATAGGCCTACTATTTGCCCTAAGCTCCATTTACATCTTATGTGTAGATTTTGCCTATGAGCATATTTTGCAGCCACACCAGCGGAATCGCATCGATGTTATCTTAGGAAAAATAGATGACCCACGGGGCGAAGGCTACAACCTTAATCAATCAAAAATTGCAATTGGCTCCGGGCAGTTTTGGGGTAAAGGATATTTACAAGGAACACAGACCAAATACAATTTTGTTCCAGAACAAAGCACGGATTTTATCTTTTGTACAATTGGTGAAGAATGGGGGTTTGTAGGAAGTGTCATTTTGATTGCCCTCTATCTGACCCTACTTATACGGCTAGTGAATATTGCGGAACGACAGCGAACGGCCTTTGCCCGCATCTATGCATACGGGGTGGCTTCCATCCTCTTTTTCCACTTCTTTATCAATCTCGGTATGACTATCGGTATTGTCCCAGTAATTGGTATCCCCCTTCCTTTTTTAAGCTACGGAGGATCCTCTTTATGGAGTTTTACAATATTGCTATTTATCTTGTTACGATTCGATTCAAGCCGCAAGGGACTGAACAACTAAATTTTAGTCAAAACGTAACGAATCGCATTTTCAACAATCTCTTTCGGATTACTGGAAAACGTATCACTCAACCGGCTTGCCAAGATCGCGTTTACAGAGAGGGCATGGTGACCAAACATATTGGCCAACGCATAGATACCAGCCGTTTCCATCTCTAAATTGGTAATCGAACGGCCGTTTACACGGAAAGAATTAGCGCGTTGAATTAAATCGGGATAAACATTCACGGAACGCACAGAGCGACCTTGTGGCCCATAAAAACCAGGCGCAGTCATCGTAATTCCTTTTGGCAGATCTGTAGCGAATTGCTGCAGCAGCTTTTGGCTTGCCCGACCAACGTACGGTTTAAAGCTCAGTGTATTAAAATGCTGCTGAATAGCTTCCTGAATAACCTCTTCTTCGGCAGAATACTCTTTTACGTAATACTGCATTAACGCGTCAAACCCAATGGCATACTCACTCACCATAATGGTTCCCATCGTAATATCTCCTTGAATAGATCCAGACGTACCAATACGAATAATGTCAAGACTCGTCAGGTCTGTCTTCAACATACGCGTTTCAAAATCAATGTTTACTAAAGCATCGATTTCATTGCATACTATATCAATATTATCCGTACCTATACCGGTAGAAATTACAGATACACGCTTGCCATTTATTGTACCCGTATGCGTAATAAATTCACGCTTACCTTTACGCACTTCAATATGATCAAAATACTTAGACACCTCGCCCACACGGTCAGGATCCCCGACAAAAATGATGGTCGATGCCAAATCTTCAGGCAGTAAATTCAAATGGTAAATGCTACCGTCTGGGTTTAATATCAATTCTGAATCTGCAATCATAAGGTGGTTAAATAAGTATATCGAATATTGTCCAGTTTTTCCAACTTCTGAACAACTTGGTTAACCTGCATTTTTCGTATTTCTACTTCTATGGAACAAGCATTATCAAACTCTTGTTTTAAGATAGGTAAATTTTCCTCCTTCACCAAGCGCATTACATCGTTCATCTGCAAATAATCAAAATCAATACGATACATATCATTTACAGTGCGCTCTACTACAGTTGCCGCCTCAAGCGCTTCCAAGGTTGCCATTTTATACGCATTGATCAATCCCGGAACGCCTAACAACGTCCCCCCGAAATAACGAACAACTACAACAAAAATATTGGTGACATCTTTAGACAATAATACATTCAGGATAGGACGCCCTGCTGTACCCGAGGGCTCGCCATCATCATTGACCCGATAAACAGTACGATCGGGAGTTAACCGATAAGCCCAGCAATGGTGCCTTGCTTTGGGGTGCAAAGACTTCAGCTCGGCTATAATATCTTTTACAGCACGTTCGTCCCGAAATGGATAAGCATAAGCAATAAACTTACTTCCCTTATCCCTAAAAATACCTTCTGTAGGTTCCGCAATCGTAAAATATGTATCCTCAAATAAACTCACAGATATGCTATAATTAAAACAGAAATGACCGCCAAGGCTAAGCCGATCTTATTATACAATGTTAGGCGTTCATGAAAAAAAACTACGCCAATTAAGGCTCCAAGCAGGATCACGCCAATATTCATACCTGTAAAAACGACGGAGGGGCTCTCCGGTAAAGAGCGATGCGCTTTCATATAAAACAGGATATTCCCAAAATTAAACAATCCCAACAGGATTCCCCAACCAACAGACTTTATATTTATAGGTTCTTTTTTTATGACAACCCTGAACAAAAGCAATACAATAGTAAAAAACATCGCTAAAGCAAATACCATCAGCATAGAGAAGGAATAAGGGACTTGTTGATACAAGGCAACTTTCTTAAAAAGGACATCAATAACGCCCATACCAAAAAAGACCAATGCCGGATAAATCCATCTCATATTCTCTACCCCACTTCGTTTGTGCCAACCTATCGAGAAAAATATGGCACACAAACCAATCCCAATACCGATCAGTTTCGTATTGGCCATTTCTTCATGAAAGATAAAAATGGCAGCCATTAGTGGAATAAAGAGTGATAGTCGCTGGGCCACCTCCGTTTTCACTATACCGCTAAACTCTATGGAATAGGCAATGCAAATGAAGATAACCGGCAACAACAACGCTAGCGGTATATACAAATGCCATGGTAAAACGGCTTGTGAAAAGTCAATTTGACCCGGTTTAAGAAAAAAATAAGTCATTAACGTCGCCACAGGATAGTTCCACACGATAAGGTGAAGATGTTTAAATCCCCTATTTTTTGCCACCTTAATAATAACAGATACGGTGACGCTACAAAGCACACTTAATAATACGTATAACATAGAAAAGTAATACAACAATTAGAGGCTCAAGTCTACGAAAACTTTTGGAAAACGCCTCCATTTTTATCGTATGAATACCTACGTCACAGCCAGACCCAATAAAAAACCAATAAATAAACGCTAAAATTCTGTTAAAAAAACATTAAATTAATATAAATTTTACAGTTATTTTTCAAACAAAAAACACACAAAAATAAAGCTAATAAATCACATAAAACAAAAGATTAACTACACAAAAACAACACTAAAAAACAAATAAAAAACAGTTAAACATCTAATTAAAAGATTTTTACACAAAAACAAGAGATGAAAAACTGATTTAAAAAAACGCAAAAAAAATCAATAAATAACCATATAAAATGACAAAATAAACAACAATAAAAGCATTAATAATATATATTTAAAAAAAATATTTTGCATATATAAAATATATCCTCTACATTTGAACCATAAAGTTTGACAGATGACAAAGTGCACAACATATTTTTATTTTGGTTTCTTTTATTTTAACGATAAGAGCCGGGATTGATATGTTTATACACATAAAATTAAACAGAAGGTCCCGAGCAAATGTTCGGGACCTTTTTATTTGCCCTTAAACACAGACATGAAAACAAGAATAGCAATACAGGGTGTTAAAGCATCCTTCCACGAAGAAGCGGCCTTCAAGTATTTTGGTGAAGATATTGAAACCATCGAATGTGAATCTTTTAAGAAGACCTGTGAAATGCTAAAGCAAGGAAAGGCTGACTACGTGGTGATGGCCATAGAAAACTCGATTGCCGGGAGTATTTTACCAAACTACAATCTCTTGCGCGATTATCGTTTTCATATTATTGGTGAGGTACACTTAAATATTCAGCAAAATCTTTTGGCCCTGCCAGGCGTAAAAATAACTGATATTAAGTTTGTCGAATCACACCCTATTGCTATTCGTCAGTGTGACGAGTTTTTAAGTGACTATCCCGAGTGGACCGTAAAAGAAGGTATGGATACAGCCGCTTGTGCCAAAGGAATTGCCGATAACCAGCTTAAAAATACTGCTGCAATCGCAAGTGCTCTGGCAGCGAAACTGTATGGTCTCAATATCTTGGAAAAGCGAATCGAAACCAACAAGAAAAATGCAACGCGTTTTCTTATTTTGGCAAACCAGGTAATTGAACAAAAAAATGCAAACAAGGCATCCCTATCCTTTCAGACAGGCAACGCCGTCGGTGCCCTGGCAAATGTATTACAGTGCTTTGCCGAACAAAACGTGAACCTCAGTAAAATACAATCTATGCCCGTTGTAGGAAAACGAAATGAGTACGACTTTTATGTCGACGTAGAATGGAAAAAACAAAGTGATTATGATGCTGCAATCCGTAAAGTATTAAAGCACACCGTAAACTTCAATATCATGGGGGAATACCTCAAAAACGAAAAAGTGTAAATCAACCCACCCTATTTAACATATAAAAAAAACACAAAATGAAACATACATTAGACATCGTCCCTTTGAATTCTTGGTTAGATACAGGCGACAAACCTTTAATTATTGCAGGTCCTTGTAGTGCAGAAACGGAAGAACAACTTGTTTCTACGGCACACTTACTAGCGAACACCGGCAAAGTAAACATCCTTCGTGCTGGTATTTGGAAACCAAGAACGCGTCCTGGAGAATTTGAAGGAATCGGTAGTATCGGACTAACATGGTTAAAACGCGCTAAAGAAGAGACCGGTTTATTAACAGCGACAGAAGTTGCGACAGCAAAACATGTGGAAGAAGCCTTAGCAGCGGGCGTAGACGTATTATGGGTAGGTGCGCGCTCTACAGCAAACCCATTCACCGTACAAGAAATTGCTGACGCTTTAGTTGGCGTTGATATCCCTGTATTGGTGAAGAATCCAGTAAACCCAGATCTTTCACTTTGGATTGGTGCTTTGGAGCGTATCAACGGTGCCGGCATTAAAAAGCTAGCTGCGATTCACCGTGGGTTCTCTTCTTTCGAGAAAACAGCTTTCCGTAATGAACCGATGTGGGATCTTGCGATTCAATTGAAATCGGCTTGTCCAGACCTACCGATCATCAATGACCCAAGCCACATCTGCGGAAATAGAGAATTGATTCCTTACATTGCGCAAAAAGCGATGGATATGGATTTACAAGGATTAATCATTGAATCACACATCGATCCTTCTGTGGCATGGACAGATGCTAAACAGCAATTAACACCAGCCGCATTAGCCGAACTGATCGACAACCTATCTGTTCGTCGTCCAGAATCAAACAACCCGGCTTTCGAAGATAAACTTGCGGAGTTACGTCAGCAAATCGACAAATTAGATGACGCTATCTTGAAACAAATTGGTGATCGTATGAAAATCGCTGAAAAAATTGGTGAATACAAACGCGACAACAATGTGACCATCCTACAAGTAAATCGTTGGGATGAAATCGTAGAAAAAAGATTACAATTAGCAAAAGCATTAACACTAAGTGATGATTTTGCAACAAAATATCTTGAATTATTGCATAACGAATCTATTCGTAAGCAAAACGAAATCATGAACACTAAACCTGTTGCGGAGGCATAATGAGTTTAAAAAGCATTAGCCTAACCCACCCAACAAAAGCAATAAGCGGCACGGTACAATTGACTGGCTCTAAGTCAGAGAGTAACCGTGCGCTTATTCTTGAAGCATTGAGCCAGGGTCTCGTCCGGATCGAAAACCTCTCCGCGGCAGCAGATACGGTGATTATGCAACAGGCACTACAACAAGCCCAAGACACGCAGGCAACACACAAAACAATCGATATTGGTCCGGCAGGAACAGCTATGCGTTTCCTTACTTCGTACCTCAATCTTGCTAATGGTAGCTTTACATTGACGGGAACCGAACGGATGCAACAGCGTCCCATCGGAATATTAGTAGATGCCTTGCGCTCCATTGGTGCCGATATTACCTACGAGAAAGCAGAAGGATATCCACCGTTGCGTATTGTGGGAGGCTTCCAGCAAACAGCGGACAACTTACGGATTAAAGGTGATGTAAGTAGTCAATACTTATCATCTCTCCTCCTGGTAGCTGCTACTTTAGAGCAGGGACTGACCTTAAATATTGAAGGCGAGCTGACCTCTAAACCTTATGTCAGCATGACACTAGACATGCTTCAAGAAGCAGGAATTAAACACCATTGGTCGGAAAATAGTGTCGCTATTGCCAAACAACCATTTTTGGAAACTACGATCTATATCGAACCGGATTGGAGTGCCGCTTCATATTGGTATTCCATCGTTGCTCTTTCCGACAATGGACATATTATATTGCCGGGACTCAAAAGAAACAGTCTTCAAGGCGATATCGCCATTGCAGATATTATGCAACATTTTGGGGTCGAAAGTAGGTTTGAGATAGATGGCTTACACCTTATTAAAACCGACAATATTTCTACCGAAAAACTGTTTGATTTTAAGGAATGTCCTGACCTAGCACAAACTGTAGTTGCCTTAGCTGCGGGATTAAAACGCGACATCTCGATCACAGGCGTAGAGACCTTGAAAATTAAAGAAACAGACCGTATCGCTGCATTACGTCAAGAGATTTCAAAATTTGGAGCTGAACTAATTACCGATGGTGATATATATCACCTTCATACGGCAGGTGTGGCTTTGTCAGAACCCCTTACTTTTGACACCTACGAGGATCATAGAATGGCCATGGCATTCGCCCCATTAGCACTTATTTTCAACAACATAACCATAAACGAACCCATGGTTGTTGAAAAGTCATACCCACTATTCTGGGAACATTTGAAATCTCAGGGCTTCAAAATCGTGGAATAAACACACCAATTCAGCAATTACCCCTAGTTTGTTATTGCTGAATTGGTATATTTACCGAATAATACACAATTATGGCTGGAAATTCTTTTGGCACTCTGTTTAGCATAACAACCTTTGGCGAGTCGCATGGCAAAGCTATTGGTGTTATTATCGATGGATGCCCACCAAATATAGATATTGACGAAGATTTTATTCAATCTGAACTTGATAAACGGAGACCCGGACAATCTAAGATCACCACGCAACGTAAAGAAAGCGATACCGCACAAATCTTATCGGGTGTTTTTGAAGGTAAATCTACGGGTACTCCCATAGCAATTTTGATTCCCAATGAGGATCAACGCTCCAAGGATTATTCACATATAGCTGACAAATATCGTCCATCGCATGCCGATTTCACGTATCAGCAGAAATATGGTATCCGTGATTATCGTGGTGGCGGTCGCTCCTCTGCCCGTGAGACAGCTGCTCGCGTTGCCGCAGGTGCCGTGGCGAAGTTATTCCTAAAAAAACATGGTATCGAAATCTTTGCACACGTCTCCTCCGTTGGACCTATTGAAGCACCAAATTTAGACACAACGGATCTAAATGCGCTCCTAGAAAGACGTGAAAATAATATTGCGCGCTGTGCCGATCCTGCCACAGCTAATGAGATGATTGCACTGATCGACGAAGTACGTAAAGCAGGTGACACCATTGGTGGACAAGTTTCAACGATTGTCCGTCATGTTCCAGCAGGTCTAGGGGAACCGGTATTTGATAAACTACATGCTGATCTAGGAAAGGCTATGCTTAGCATTAACGCCGTACATGGATTTGAATACGGCTCTGGATTTATTGGTTCGCAGATGCGCGGCTCTGAACACAACGATATCTTCGTAAAAGAAAACGATAATGTACGCACCAGAACAAACTTCTCTGGCGGAATACAAGGCGGAATTTCTAATGGGATGGATATAACCTTCAGAACAGCATTTAAACCTGTAGCAACCATTATGCGCGACCAGGAAACGCTAAATGAAAGTGGTGAAGCTACCACAATAACAGGAAAAGGAAGACATGACCCTTGCGTTGTTACGCGTGCGGTTATTATTGTTGAGGCAATGACTGCATTGACCCTTGCAGATCATTTTTTACGGAATATGGCGTACACCAATGAGCGATAATTTAGTATTAACTGCCGATATTGGCGGAACACACATCACATCAGCAATAGTAGATATTTCGACATGGCAAATTCTAGAGGCTACAATCTCTAGAAGCCATGTTAATTCTAAATCGGATGCTAAATCGATTTTCTTATCGTGGAAAGACTGTCTCACAGATAGTTTACAGAAAACAGAACACATTATAAGCCATCTCGGAATTGCCATGCCCGGACCTTTTGATTATGAGAAAGGAATATCATTAATGTTAAATCAAGATAAGTACGATGCGCTATACCAACTTAATATACAGGAAGCGCTACAAGAAGTACTGGATTATAAAACTGAAATAAGGTTTATTAATGATGCGGCGGCATTTTTACAAGGAGAGGTTTTTGCCGGCGACCTAAACCAGCGTGCAGTTATGCTGGGGATTACACTCGGAACAGGACTCGGATCCGCTGTTTGGAAACGTGGACAAAAAGCGTTCGATGCGGATCTTTGGAGTAGCCCCTATAATGATACGATCTTCGAAGAGTACCTTGTAACGCGCTGGCTCACCAAACGATTCGAAGAACTTTCTGGTATCTCCGAAAAAGGATTTAAAGATATTATAGAAAAACACCGTCAAACAAAAGCCTTTGATATTTTACTCACGGAATATGCTAAATCGTTATATGACTTTCTGTGCTTTTTCTCGGAGAAACACCAATGCCACTCCTTTATCTTAGGTGGTAGCATTGCGAAAGCATGGCCGATTATTGAAAGCTATAATGCCTCAGATTTTCATGCTTTTGAAATATGGACGGGTCAATATGCAGAAAAAGCGGCCATGATGGGTGCCGCTTCTTTATTTAGATCTTAATTTCTTTCGGAATCAACCGCAAGAATATCCCAATTACGAATAAAGCTTGGGATATTCTTGCTCATTATATTCACTCATCATCTCATAGACCACCTCCACAACATCATCCACGGAAGGTTTTGTGAAGTAATCACCATCCGACCCATACGGAGGACGGTGTGCTTTTGCCGACAGCGTACGCGGTTGTCCATCGAGAAGGAAGTATCCTTTTTGCGTTTCCAAAATCTCCTGCAAAAGGTAAGCTGTTGCACCTCCAGGCATATCCTCATCAACAACGAGTAGTTTATTGGTTTTACTAAGCGACTTAACAGAAAGTTGTTCCCGATCAAAAGGCAACAAACATTGTGCATCAATAATCTCAATAGAGATACCGAGCTTTTCAAGCTCTATAGCAGCCTCTTGTACGACTCGTAAAGTTGCCCCATACGATACAACCGTTACATCTTTTCCTGGGCGAATAAGTTCTGCCACGCCTATTGGAACAGTAAATTCACCTACATTTGATGGCATTTTCTCTTTCAATCGATAGCCATTCAAGCATTCCACAACAAGTGCAGGTTCGTCCGAACGCAACAAGGTATTATACATACCCGCTGCTTGGGTCATATTACGGGGTACACAGACATGCATTCCCCGCAAACCACCTAACAAAACAGTCATCGGTGAACCCGAATGCCAGATTCCTTCCAAACGATGTCCCCGTGTACGAACAATTACAGGCGCCTTTTGCGTTCCTTTTGTACGATAACTTAAACTAGCCAAATCGTCACTCAGTACAGGCATTGCATAAATCAGATAATCCAAATACTGAATTTCGGCAATAGGTCTTAATCCACGCAAGGCCAAACCAATCCCCTTTCCGATGATAGCAGACTCCCGTATACCGGTATCAAAAACACGGAGTTCACCGAATTTCTCCTGCAGTCCCGCAAATCCTTGGTTCACATCGCCGATCTTCCCGACATCTTCACCAAAAGCTAAAATACGTTCATCTCGGATAAAATTCTCTTTGAAACAAGCATTGAGTACTTCGCGTCCATCGACTACCGCAGCATCATCGTCATACACCGCATCCGTCATGACTAAAGACAAAGGCGATTCATTCGTATCACTGAACAATTTATCATTATACCGGCTATGATTAATAGCCATCTTTTCTTTATACCAAGAAACAAGTGCTTCTTTTCCTGCCACATTCACCTGACGTAAGTCTCGAATAGCACGTCTCACATTCGCATACACTTCCTTGAGTGAAGGCTCAGCTAAGGACTGTAGCATTTTTAATGGCAGATCAACCATCGGATGCGGAATCTCTGAAAGTAGAGCGATGCTCTCATCAAGATCCACCTGAATAGTTTTATGATAATCAGCCCAAGCACGGCGCTGTTCGGTTCGTACAAAGGCCTTGGCCTCTTTTTCTATATGAGCAAGTTCTTCTGCATTGGCAACGCCAGAGGTCAACAACCACTCTCGAAATTTAACATTGCAATCATAGGCATCTTCCCATTCCAGGCGTTCTGCTGACTTGTAACGCTCATGCGACCCCGAAGTGGAGTGCCCTTGTGGCTGCGTTAATTCCGTAACATGTACCACACAAGGAACATGTTCCTCACGCGCAAACTTTGCAGCCCGTTCATATACCTCACATAGCGCTGCATAATCCCAACCACGGACTTTAAAAATCTCCACGCCAGATGTTCCAGCACTATCTCGCTGAAAGCCACGAATAGCTTCAGAAATATCCGACTTAGCTGTCTGGACTGCATTCGGAACCGAAATGCCATAACCATCATCCCATACCGATAAAACCACAGGAATCTGCTTTACCGCCATGGCATTAAGGGTTTCCCAAAAAACACCTTCCGATGTAGCAGCATTCCCAATCGTACAGAATACTACTTCATTCCCTTTTTGGGAAAAGTAGTTGAGATACTCGAGCTGATCATTTTCACGGTAAAGTTTTGAAGCAAGCCCCAAACCCATCACGCGCGACATCTGCCCACCAGTCGTAGAGATGTCAGAAGCCGAATTTTTCTGTTCGGTTTGGTTATACCAATTTCCAGCGCTATCTATCAATTGGGTCGAAAAGTGACAATTCATTTGTCGTCCTCCCGAAGAAGGATCCGCCTCTAAATCCGGATTTGCATATAATTGGGAGAAAAAATGATAGATATTGGATATCCCGGAGGCAAATATAAAAGTTTGATCCCGGTAGTATCCTGAACGCCAATCGCCTTCCTTAAAAACTTTTGACAAAGCAAGTTGTGCCACTTCCTTTCCGTCACCGAAAATTCCGAATTTAGCCTTCCCTGTCAAAACTTCTTTCCGTCCCAACAAACTTACATATCTGCTTTCCGCAGCGAGTTTATAATCGTTTAGAATGATTTCGCGAAAGTCTTCAAAACTGATTTTTGAAGTTTCAAAATCATTACTTATGTTCATGGTAATATCAGACATAGTTAAACTACGGTTTTAACAAAAGTAGTAAAATATAAGTTCTATCCCAATTCTTCCCTTCGTTTATCACTTGCTTAAAATGGTAAAGAAGTTTTTCATTACAGCAATTAATAGTTACTTTTAGGCTCTTTTTAGTAGCAGAAAGTAATGAGTAAGAATCCGAACAAGAACGAGCAGCAGCCCAATTTTTTAGGCGATTTAGAAAAGACCATCATTATCAATCAATTAATGGAAGTTCCTTTTACGGATCGCAATGAACAATGGCGGGATGATTTTTTGGCCCATATTGCGGGCGCCAATTTAAAGCTTGGCGATCCGGAGGTTATCATGAGTAACGACGGCTTTCCCTACATCCAACTACAAACGGTTGGTACAGACGAGAGTTTTCAAGCTTTTGTGTTACAGAATCAACTGGATGTTATCTTAGAACAGGGATTCGGAGTCGCTATCAATGCGCAATCAGGACAGCCAGATTGGGTATTTTCATACGGGGACTTAGTAAACCTGAGACTGAACCAATCTTTTTATTCTGAAGTGAGCTTGTTCTCAAATCCAAGCGAGTACCTCGGTATCGGACAAGATGAAGATATTTTGGTGGGTCAACCTTCCGAGGATATTTTTCCGGGCTACCTACGTCGGCAAGTCAAAGAGTTCTTACAGTATTCAGGGGTTAAAAATCCCAAAATGATGCTTATTGCCCGTAACTACACCGATGAAGAACGCGCTTCACAGGATTTGGTATTTAATATTATGCCAACACAATTTGCGACGGAAAAAGATTTCAACACGATTATGAACACGGTACAATGGTTTTTACCCAAGCACTATTCATTCTTCGGGGTTGACGAGATGAGTATCGAGAACGGGTTTCAACCTTTATAATTTTGGCGTAAACGATGTATTTATTTAATGTACGGGTATATGGCATACTCGTGAACGAAAATAACGAAGTGCTGATCAGTGATGAGAAATTATCAAAGGTCGCTTTCACAAAATTCCCGGGCGGTGGATTGGAATATGGAGAAGGATTAATTGACGCTTTAAAGCGGGAGTTCATGGAGGAATGCGAGCTCGAGGTTGAAGTATTGAGCCATCTATACACCACAGATTTCTATGAAAAATCGAGCTTTAACGAAAGTCAAATTTTATCTATTTACTATCAAATAAAAGCCGTCAGTCCTATTACATTTGAACTAAAGAAAAGCCCATTCGATTTCTCGAATGAAAAGCAACAGGAGAAAATGGAGGTCTTTCGGTTTATTCCTATAGCCGATCTTCAGGAGGACGATCTGACCTTCAAAACGGATAAAGCAGCGTGGAACGCTTTTAAACGGTTGCAGCAGAAGTAAGGTTTCTTATTTTAGTTAGACAAGAGTTTACCCTTACTATTTCTTACCCGCCTACTGCGGGCAAGCTTGTAGCTCCTAATTAGTTAGGATTAGTTCAGTAGTTCGAGTTTGTAGCTTGGACTCTTTTGAGAGGACACGAGCCAAAGGCTCGCGCCAGCGTGCGGTAGTTGGGTCGTTTGTAGAGCACAGCTAAATTTTGTATCTTGTTGAAAGATTTGCGACCACTTCTATACGCCAACAAATCTTAAAGATATGGTTCCCCTATTGGCAGCCACCTACTATGCTCTCTGTACTACAAACTCCTCACTACGAACTACAAACCACCAACTATATATACTTGAAAACGTAGTACAACACAATAATAATAACGATACAAGAAACGATAAGTGTTTTATTTCTTCTTCCATCGCTATAAGATTCCTCGCTCTTAAACTTATAATCTCGCTTAAAATTATTTAAGTCCATTTTAACCTCCTTTTATATATGAGATGCAAAAAAGCATCCTTTTTCACAATACACCAAAAATTATTCGTGATGATAAGGTTCCCCTCGCATAATGCTGAAAGCACGATAAAGCTGCTCCACAAAGAACATACGTATCATCTGATGGGAGAACGTCATCTTCGATAATGAAATCTGTTGGTTTGCTCGCGCATAAACCTCCGACGAAAAGCCATACGGTCCACCAATTACGAAAATAAGATGATTCACCGAGCCCACCATTTTTTGTTCGATAAACTTAGAAAAATCCACAGAACGATATTCTTTTCCCCGCTCATCCAAAAGCACAACAAAATCCAATGTACTCATATTTTTTAGGATCAATTCGCCCTCTTTTGTCTTCTGTTGCTCCTGACTCAAGTTTTTTACATTTTTAATATCAGGCAACACCACGATATTAAATGTAATATAGTGCTTCAAGCGCTTCACATAGTTTTCAATACCCGTCTGTACAAATCCCTCATCCGTCTTACCAATACAAAGCAATGTTATCTTCATCGTATACGATCTCGTTTTAAGAAAGCAAAATTAGTTAAAGTTTACCTGAATATAAGGCATAAAAAATGGTTCTGCGGTATTGCGCCCCAGAACCATTTTATATCAACGGCTATTAGCAATTTGCTGTTCGCCTATCGCATTACAGCTTACTGTTTATATCAATTGCATTAAGCTCTTCGAATGCTTGTGTCAAACGTGTAACAAAAGCCTCTTCACCTTTACGTAACCATACGCGTGGATCATAGTATTTTTTGTTTGGAGAATCTTCACCCTCTGGGTTACCGATCTGTCCTTGTAAGTAATCGTGGTTTTTCGCTTCATACGCACGAACACCATCCCAATATGCCCATTGCATATCCGTATCAATATTCATTTTGATAGCTCCGTAAGAGATTGCTTCTGCAATTTCTTCTGGGCTAGATCCTGATCCACCATGGAATACAAAGTTTACCGGCTTCTCTGCAGAAAGGTTAAATTTCTGACGGATAAACTCTTGTGAGTTATGTAAGATTACAGGTTGTAACTTCACGTTTCCTGGCTTGTACACCCCGTGTACATTCCCGAAAGCTGCCGCTACTGTAAATTTATCAGAAACTTGAGAAAGTTCTTCGTATGCATACGCTACCTCTTCTGGTTGTGTATAAAGTTTCGAACTATCAACATCCGAGTTATCAACACCATCTTCCTCACCACCTGTAACACCTAACTCGATTTCAACCGTCATACCTAGCGGTTTCATGCGCTCCAAGTATTTTTTTGATATCTCAATATTTTCTTCAATCGGCTCTTCAGATAAATCCAACATATGCGATGAAAACAAAGGCTTGCCATGTTGTGCAAAGAATTTCTCACCTGCATCCAATAAACCGTCGATCCAAGGCAACAATTTCTTCGCCGCGTGATCTGTGTGCAAAATTACCGCAACACCATAGTGCTCCGCCAATAAGTGTACATGTTGCGCCGCCGAAACAGCACCCAAGATACAAGCTTTCAACCCGTCATTATTTAATGTTTTACCCGCATAAAACTGTGCGCCACCATTAGATAATTGAATGATTACTGGGGAATTTACTGCCTTAGCAGTCTCCATAACAGCGTTAATAGAATTGGTACCAATAACGTTTACTGCTGGCAATGCGAATTTGTGTGTTTTTGCAATCTCAAAAAGCTCTTGCACTTGACTACCCGTCAAAACACCTTTAAAATCTTTTAGGCTCATTGTTTTATTTTAAGATATTGTCGATTTAATTATAATTCTGACTAAAGATACTACTTTTTTACAATACCCAACAATACTTAGTGTAAAAAATACACTATATAAAGCACCATTATTTTCCCAAAACTGAATTCGTCTCTTCTTAAATATATTAATATCTTTACTTTTCATAGACACAATTCATTTTTATGGTACATGTTTACGGCATTAAAAATTGTAACACAGTAAAGAAAGCATTAGACTGGCTTGATCATAACAAAGTTGCATACACTTTTCATGATTTCAAGAAAGAACCAGCGACAGAAGAAAAGCTTTTGGAATGGCAAAAGGAAGTAAGCTGGGAGGTTTTGGTTAATAAAAAAGGAACAACTTGGCGCAAATTAACGGATCCGGAGAAAGCAGCGGTAGTCGATCCTTCTTCGGCCAATCACGTTCTTTTAGCGAACAACAGTATGATCAAACGCCCGGTTATTGAAACAGCTAAAGGAATCATTTTGGGTTTTGATGAATCCGAATACACCAAAAAATTAGGATAAGATATGTTAAAGAGATTTTTGTTTATAGCGCTTTCGGGAAGCCTATTATGTAGCAACTTGTCTGCGCAAACACAAAGCATCTATGATTATACGGCAGCCTTTGATCCTATCTTTTACACGAACAATGGATCTGCATACCGTTCCGCCAGTGGAAAACCAGGACATGCGTACTGGCAGAATAAAGCCGATTATACTATTAAAGTTGCCTTAAACGATCAAACGGACAATGTCAACGGCACTGTTCGAATCACTTACACCAACAACAGTCCAGACGAACTTTCCTTTTTATGGTTTCAATTGGATCAAAATCTTTTCCATGAAGATTCCCGCGGCCAAGCCACAATCCCTTTAGACGAAAGTCGTTATGGATCCCCTAATTCCACGTTCAACGGTGGGTTTGCATTTGACAACATCCGCTTTGCTGATGGCACCAAAGCTACGTACCAAATTGTCGATACACGAATGCGATTGGAACTTCCTAAAGCCTTATCGGCGCAAGGAGGGACAGTAACATTGGATTTGTCATTCTCTTATACCGTGCCTGAATATGGAGCAGATAGAACCGGGATATTAACGACCCGAAACGGTAAAATTTACACTATAGCGCAATGGTATCCTCGGGTTTGTGTATATGATGATATCTTAGGCTGGAACACGGAACCTTATACGGGACCAGGTGAGTTTTACTTAGAGTATGGGGATTATGATATTGAGATAACCGCACCCGGCAATCATATTGTTGTCGCGGGCGGAGAGCTCCTCAATCCACAGGATGTTTGGACCGCAGAACAATTACAACGCTATAATCAAGCGGCGCAAAGTGATAAAACCATATTTATCCGTTCGGCTCAGGAGGTGACAGCACCAGGATCTCGCCCCAACAAGGCCCTTTTAACGTGGAAATACAAACTAAATCAAGCGCATGACTTTGCGTGGGCCTCATCACCAGCGTTTATTATTGATGGTGCAAAAATCAATAATCCGAGTGGTAAAAAAGCCTTGGCATTATCGGCCTATCCCGTAGAAAGCAGTGGAAACAACGGATGGGAACGTTCCACCGAATACACCAAAGCATCGATCGAATACTATAGCAAAAAATGGATGGAGTATCCCTACCCTGTGGCTGTAAATGTTGCATCAAATGTTGGTGGCATGGAATACCCGGGAATTTCGTTCTGTGGTCACCAGGCAAAGGGAGGAAACCTATGGGGGGTTACCGATCATGAATTCGGCCACAACTGGTTTCCTATGATTGTAGGCAGTAATGAACGCTTACACGGATGGATGGATGAAGGTTTCAATACCTTTATCAATGAATTATCTACTGAAGCATTCAACAAAGGTGAATACCACAAACGCTTTGGAAACCGCAATAGTATGACCCGCGCATTTTCAGCTCCTTCGCTAGAACCTGTCATGTCATCACCCCAAAATATGAAAGAACGGAACATCGGAACACTTGTTTACTACAAACCGGGATACGGTCTTCGTTTATTGCGTGATGAGATTATTGGTGCGGAGCGTTTTGACAAAGCATTTCGCAACTATATTGCTTACTGGGCATACAAACACCCTGCTCCGGATGACTTCTTCCGCACTATTGAAAATGAAACCGGAGAGAACCTAGCCTGGTTTTGGCGCGGTTGGTTTAAAAATAACTGGTCACTAGACCAAGCAATAAGCCGAGTAGAATACGACAAACTGGACCCGAAAAATGGTGCTTTAATTACGATCGAGAACTTACAAAAACTTCCAATGCCCGTTGTCATTGAAGCGACTACGGAATCAGGAGAAAAAATAAGAAAGAAATTGCCTGTCGAGATCTGGCAACGCAATAAATCGTGGACTTTTAAGTTAAAGACTACAGAAAAACTAACAAAAGTTGTTATCGACCCGGATCATGTTTATCCTGATATTAACCCTGATAATAATGTATGGCCGAAAAAATAAGTATATGAGAATTAAAAATTATATGTATCAGGTAGGCCTATGCCTATTCATTAGCGTGTTGACGAATCTTTCCGCGCAAGTTCAGGCACAAGAAGTCAAGGGGATTGTTCATGAACTGGAAAGCAGCCAACGCGTTAAAGATGTCAAAGTAAAAAACCTTCGCACTAAAGAAGAGACAAAAACAGACAGTCAAGGGAATTTCACGATCGGCGGACAGCTTAATGATTACCTAACATTTACACAAATAGGCTACAATGTTGATACCGCCTTTATCTATGCTGGCGGCGTGCAACGGATCTACTTAACACGCGATAATAAAAGCATTATAATTGACGAAGTCGTGGTAAGCCGTTTGACCGATAGCCGACTGATTGCAGAGATAGAACAGGCCCAAAATCAAGGAAAAGTAACGGAAGCTTCTCAGACCAGAGGTGGACTTCGCTTATCACCATCGCGTCTATTCGGAAAGAAAGGTAAGCAGGCGCGCAAAAACCTGGACTTACTTCTTGCGGAGCAAAACAAACGTAAGGTGGACCGCCTATTCTCCGACCAAACTATACTTTCCGTTGTTCCGTTGAACGATACGGAACTTCCTTTATTTAGGGAACAATTCCGTCCGACTTTAGAGTTTATCCAGACCGCCTCACCCGAGGATGTAAGGATATACATCTTGGATTCATACAGTAAATTTAAATCAAAAAAATAACTAGTAACACAACGACTATCATTAATACTACCTAATTTATGCTTTACAAAAAATCAATTCCTCAAATTATTCAAGAGGCTCGCGAAAGTGGCGAACACACGCTCAAGCGCACACTTTCCAGTACCGGCCTTATCTCTCTTGGTGTAGGGGCCATCATCGGAGCGGGTCTTTTCTCATTAACCGGTATTGCTGCTGCAGAAAATGCAGGACCTGCCGTTGTTCTTTCTTTCATTATTGCAGCCTTGGCCTGTTCATTTGCCGGTCTCTGTTATGCAGAATTTGCATCCATGATTCCAGTCGCCGGAAGCGCATACACTTATTCCTACGCAACAATGGGGGAGTTTGTCGCTTGGATTATTGGTTGGGATTTAGTCTTAGAATATGCACTTGCCAGTGCAACTGTTGCCGTAAGTTGGTCACAATATTTCAACGAACTATTGATCACTTTTGGCATGCATATCCCAGAGCAACTCTTAAAAGGCCCGTGGGAAGGCGGTGTTATTAATATCCCTGCGATCGTAATCGTATGCTTATTATCCCTGCTCTTAATCCGTGGAACGCAAGAATCTTCCGCCGTAAATAATATTTTAGTTGTACTTAAAGTTAGTGTGGTATTAATTTTCATTGCTTTGGGATGGAGTTTTATCAACCCAGCGAATCACGATCCTTTCATTCCGACCAACGTGGGTGAAGAGATGGTAAAAAGTGGAGAGATGGGCTTATGGTCTTTCTTCAGTAGTGAGTATTTCGGTCAATTTGGTATCAGTGGTATCCTTCGTGCAGCGGGTGTTTTATTTTTTGCCTTTGTAGGTTTTGATGCTGTAAGTACAGCCGCACAAGAAGCTAAAGATCCTAAAAAAGGAATGCCGATCGGTATTATTGGTTCTTTAGTAGTGTGTACAATCCTTTATGTTTTGTTTTCATACGTACTAACAGGGTTAGAAAATTACCAGATGTTTAAAGGCGATGCCAAACCCGTAGCTACGGCGTTTGCGAAAACAGGCTACACCTTTTTAAATACGGCATTAATTATCACCATCATCGCTGGATATACCTCGGTAATCTTAGTGATGCTTTTAGGACAAAGTCGCGTTTTCTACTCCATGAGTAAAGACGGTCTTTTACCAAAAATGTTCTCCGATCTAGGTAAAAACCAAACACCGTGGAAAACGAATGTTGTGTTTATGATCTTCGTTTCTCTCTTTGCTGGTTTTGTTCCGGTTTCAGATCTTGGACATATGGTGAGTATCGGTACCCTCTTTGCCTTTACCTTAGTTTGTATTGGCGTCTTGGTGCTCCGTAAAACAAACCCAGAGTTAGAACGTCCATTTAAAACACCATTTGTTCCTGTATTACCAATCTTAGGTGTTATTGTGTGTGTTCTCCTTATGGCCTCCTTACCTATTGAAAGTTGGGAGCGACTTGGTATATGGTTACTAATTGGGGTAATTATTTACTTCTTCTACAGTAAAAAGCACAGTAAAATCAGAAATAGCGTTAAACAGTCGAATAAATAGACGTTACGCTTTCTCAATAAAAAAAGCCATATCGCACTTTAAGTACGATATGGCTTTTTTTTATGTCGTAAAATATTTGATACGAAACGATCTATTCCCCACAACACAATCGATTGAACAAACCACTTCTTTATGGAAAGGCATCCAGAGGACGTAAAAAGCGTTTGGATCTCCAGCTTTACACTATGCGAACCTTTATCTTTGATAAAAGAACCAAGAAATATGAAACCATTCTATCCTATAATTGGCGCCATAACGTTAGCCTGCTTCGCTACCACCGTCCAAGCTCAACAAAAAGTCAGCCCGATCCAAAACAAGGTGTTAATAATGGACGGACTGGATAATGACGTACGTACCGGTATGGGTATCATAGATGGAAAATGGACACTGGAGGCGTGGATTAAAGGCGATGACAACACCTGGAAGCCAGAAGAAGCAATCATCACCGGCGGGGAGTACAGCGATTTAAATAGCTGCGATAATATGCCTTTAATTATTAAAGATGGATATCTATACAGCAAAGGCGCGAACTTAAAATCCAGCATAAAAATGGATGATGCGTGGCACCATGTCGCCGTCAGTTGCGACGGACGGACGACTCGTTTATTCTTAGATGGAAAGGAAGTAGCTCATCGTGACACGGCGCTCGCCATCCTTCCCGGCGCTATCGGCGTAAATGAGAAAAAGCATACCTTCGGCGGCAGCATCGATGAGGTTCGCATCTGGCGTACCGCACTTCCGTTATCAACGCTACAACGTTGGAAAGATACCCCGATTGAACGCACACATCCATCATTTCGCTATTTAATAGGTTATTATAATTTTGAAGACTTTACAGAAAGTATGTCTGTCAATTGGGTGGGCAAAGGACACCAGTCTTACCACCTTCGCAACGGCCGAAATGACTACTACGGCAATAAGCCAATGGCCTTTGTAAAACCCCAGGATGACCTCCATATCGTGCACCACCATGGAAAACAAAAGTTATTCCATGCCACGGTACTCCACAACGAATGGGATCTCGAACAAGGAAGTAAAGGTGGACAATTTATTAAATTACGTATCATTGTGCAAGGCACAGATAAACCACTATCGCTCGATCAACTGGAGCTCGATTTATCGGCCATGGAGAATCTAAAAGATATTGACAAAGTACACCTGTATTATACAGGACAACAGCCTAAATCCTCCCTGCGTCAAGAAATATTTGGTCGCGGACAAAAGGCGGAAAGCAAATTAAGGTTTATTCGCCAGAAAGGAGAGCCAATACAGTATATGCAACCTGGCGTCAACTATTTTTTGGTAGCTCTCGATCTCACAGAGAATGCAATACCAGGAAACAAGCTGGTAGGGAATATACCTATCATACAACTATCAGGTAAAAAACATAGCCCTGAACTAAGTACCGACTACGCGACACAACGGGTTGCTTACAGTAACGGAAAAAACAACGATATCATCAAGGTCTTGCAATGGAACATCTGGCACGGCGGTGTACACTTGGGTAAAACAGAGGGCCGTAATCGGGTGATCGATCTTATTCGTGCATCACAAGCCGATATCATCACCATGCAAGAAGGCTACGGTGCACAAGATACCATTGCGCAAGCACTAGGTTTCCATCTGCAAACGAAATCAGCTAAAGATAACCTGGCGCTCTTTAGTCGATTTCCGATCGATAAAATTCCTTCCAGCGAATCTTTCAAATCGAACCCTGGAATAATTAAACTAAATAACGGTAAGAAAATCTTAGTTAACGATTGTTGGTTACGCTACGCCTACCGTCCAGAATACACCTCCAGCTACGCAAGCTATGGACTTAACCCTAAGGTCTGGGAAGCTGAGGATGCCACTTTATCACTTGTAGATATTACGAACCTCATTAATAAAGATATTCTACCGCATCAGGAGAGTCCCGATATGCCCACAATTATTGCTGGCGATTTTAATTCTTGTAGTCATCTAGACTGGACCGATCGGACCAAGCCCCTGCACTTCGGTTATGGCGCGGTAAACTTTCCAACCTCTCAATACATGGCTACACAAGGCTTCAAAGATAGTTTTAGAGAACAAAACCCTGACGAGCTAAAATATCAAGGAGGCACCACGGCAGTCATCTACGGACAGATGCAAATGTCGCGTATCGATTTTATCTACTATAAAGGTAAGATGCGTACTTTATCTTCTAAGATCGTGCGTAGTAGCCCCGACATTGATGATGTTTGGGCATCCGATCATGCCGCGGTATTAACGACATTTCAAGTATTATAAAAAAGAAAGCCCCAGGCGTTAAAACGATAACTTCTGGGGACTCTCCATTAAACAACAATCTTGAAATTATTTATGCTGAAGCAAATAATCTTTAAATAAATCGTAATCAACCGGGAGCACGGTTGCTAGTTTTTCTTTTTCAGCTAACGCTTCTGCACCTTGCGGCAACGTTACTTTAGCAAAGGCCTCCTTCGAGATGGCGTCCGGGAATTTGCACGGATGTGCTGTTGATAAAAACACCGAGCCGTAGGTTCCAGGAACATCCTCCTGATATTGACGTGCCGCCAGATAGGCAATAGCTGTATGCGGGCATGCGACATAACCATAGCGTTCAAACAGCTCCTGCATACCAACCTTCGTTTCCGCATCATTGAACGTATACGTACTTATCAAGCTACGCACCATTTCTAGATCACGACCAAAAAGATCCATAATACGCACCCAGTTACTTGGGTCGCCGACATCCATCGCATTGGCAAGCGTCTGCACCGATGGTTTAGGACTATAGGCGCCACTTGACAAAAAGCGTGGTACGGTATCATTTACATTCGTTGCCGCAACAAAATGTTTGACAGGCAGCCCCATTTTGTAAGCCAACAATCCAGCGCCGATATTACCAAAGTTTCCACTTGGCACCGTAAATACCACTTCGCTCACTCCTTGTGCCTTCAACTGTGCATAAGCCCAGAAATAATAAAAGGTTTGCGGGATCAGTCGCGCGATATTAATCGAGTTGGCAGATGTCAGACGCAGCACATCATTTAGTGTTTCATCATTAAATGCTTTTTTCACTAATGCCTGGCAATCATCAAAAGTACCCTCAATTTCCAAGGCTCGTATATTCTGACCATTGGTCGTCAACTGCTCCTCTTGTACCTTAGAGACTTTCCCTTTCGGATATAGGATTGTCACACGTGTACCTTCCACACCAAGAAAACCCAGTGCAACCGCTCCGCCGGTATCCCCTGAAGTGGCAACCAACACGTCCAACAATTGATCTCCTTCCTGTGAAAAATACCCCATGATGCGGCTCATAAAACGAGCGCCAAAATCTTTGAAAGCGTAGGATGGGCCATGAAAGAGCTCGAGAACACCCATCCCCGCATCCAACAATTTTACAGGCGCATCAAAATTAATCGCGTCGTGAACAATTGCTTTTAGCGCATCGGCAGGGATATCATCCCCAATCAATGCTTTTGCTACCGTAAAACCGATATCTTGTAAACTGTACTGCTCAATATTTCGAATAAAAGCAGGGTCTAATTGTGGGATTACTTCAGGCATATACAACCCTTTGTCAGCCGGAAGGGAATTAAAAACTGCCTCCTGAAAGGAAACCCGTAAATCTTTATTATTTGTACTATATAGTTTCATAATAGTGTTCTTATATTACTTTCGGTCCATCGACATTAACGGCAGACACGTATTTAAAACTTTCGATATCGCAAGCCGTTAGATGTTGCTGGATACGAGTAGCTGCTTTCTCCGCAATATCTTTACCGCGCGCAATAGCAACTACCGATGGTCCTGAACCAGAGATCCCAAAACTGAGTGCCCCCTCTTCTAATGCTAATTGTTTCATTTCATAAAACTCGGGAATCAAAATGGCGCGTGTGGGTTCAATCAGCACATCGTGCATACTGCGACCAATCAGGTCGTAATCAGAATCGTATAGACCTGCGATTAACCCCGCGATATTTCCCCATTGTGTTACCGCATCTTTTAACAATACTTTCTCCTTAATCAACTGACGTGCATCACGTGTCGGCACATCGACCTTAGGAAAAACAATCCCAGCATAGAGCTCTGTGGGTACCGGCAGTTTTATAACATCCAATGGATTATATCCGCGGATTAAAGTAATCCCTCCCATCAAGGCTGGAGCAACGTTATCCGCATGCCCGTGTCCACAGGCTAAACGTTCACCTTCCACACAGAAAGGCATCAGCTCTTCCTTCGTTAATGGATCTCCCAAGAGGTTATTTATAGCAAAAAGCCCGGCGACAGTGCTTGCTGAACTTGACCCCAGCCCGCTTCCGATAGGCATGTGTTTTATCAACTCTATCTCTACACCGATCTGCTCTTGAATACCCAAAGCCTCCAATAGCATTTTTACACAAGCGCTTACTGTATTACGATCCGCATCCAGTGGCAAACGCCCCTCATCCCCTTCAATGGAACGTATACGCACCCCAGGTTCTTCCACCCGATACATCTTAACCTCATCGCCCGGAAAATCGACGGCAAAGCCCAGGATATCAAAACCACAAATCATATTGGCTACTGTAGCTGGTGCAAAAACACGTACTTCATTCTTAACGTTTTGGAAATCTATTCTTTTATCTTCCATTACTGTTGTTAAATTATTGCTCATTATAATACGACTATGCTCCCACATTAACCATGTCCGCAAAAACACCGGCTGCCGTAACTTCTGCACCTGCTCCAGGGCCCTTCACGACCAAAGGCCTATCTTTATAGCGCTCTGTTGTAAAAGAGATGATATTATCGCTTCCCGAGAGGGCATAAAATGGGTGATTATCACCGACCATCTGTAAGGAAATAGAAACCTGACCATCCTCCAATTTACCAATATAGCGCATCACTTTACCCGCGCTGGCAGCTTCCTCTTTCAGGGCATTGAAATAAGGCTCAGCCTTTAGTAGTTCCGTATAGAAATCATCTACAGATGCCGCCGCAAGACACGATGGCGGAAGGATAGCTCCTAAGTCCACATCGGTTGGTTCAATGGTATATCCGGCATCACGTGCCAAAATCAACATTTTTCGCATAAAGTCAATCCCCCCTAAGTCATCACGTGGATCTGGCTCCGTGTAACCCAATTCTTGCGCTTTCTTAACGACCTCATAAAAGGATGCATCTCCTGTAAAATTGTTAAAGATGTAAGAAATCGTCCCGGAAAGAATAGCCTCAATTTTAATAATCCGGTCTCCACTCATCATCAGGTCTTTTAATACCCGAACGATTGGCAATCCTGCGCCCACATTGGTTTCATAGAAAAAGTCTACGCCATGCTTACGTGCTGTATCATGCAGTAATTTATACTGCGCATAATCCCCTGAATTTGCAATCTTGTTACATGTGACAATCGATATATTAGACTTAAAGATATCCTCATAATATGTTGCAGGCAATTTACTGGCCGTATTATCTACGAAAATACAGTTCGGCAGATTCATTAATTTCATCCGCTCGATAAACCCACTTAAGTCCGCTACCTCGCCTTGGTGTTCCACCTGCTCACTCCACTGTGCTAAGTCAATACCATCCGCATCAAACAACATCTTACGCGAATTAGACAAGCCGACAACCTTTATTTCAATATCATTATGGTCAAGCAAAAAGTCATGCTGCTCATAGATCTGCTTAAATAAGGTAGAACCAATATTTCCTGTTCCCACATTGAACACATGCAATGTCTTCTTCAGCTCAGCAAAAAAAGCATCATGCACTGCATTCAACGCCTTAGCTAAGTTCTCTTTACCGATGATGACCGAGATATTCAATTCGGAAGAGCCTTGTGCAATTGCACGCACATTGATACCATTACGCCCCAAGGCATGGAACAGTTTCCCGGACATGCCTGGTGTACGCTTCATATTTTCGCCCACTATAGCCAACACGGAAAGATTGTCTTCAATAGTCGGCATCAGCAATTTATTGGCTTCCAACTCCAACTCAAATTCAATCTGAATTAAGCGAATCGCTTTATACGCATCGTCTGGATTAACAGCAAAGGTGATGCTATGCTCGGAAGAAGACTGTGTAATTAATACCACATTAATTTGCTCACGCGCCAACAACGTGAACAGACGCCCACTAAAGCCGGACTTTCCAATCATTCCACTCCCCGATAGATTGATAACAGAGATATCGGATATCGAAGAAATTCCCTTTATCGGAAAAGCCGATTTCCCACTATCAAACTGTATAACAGTTCCTTCAAAATCGGGTTGAAATGTATTACGTATTACGATTGGAATCTTTTTCATGAAAGCAGGAATCATCGTCGGCGGATAAATCACCTTGGCTCCAAAATATGAAAGCTCCATGGCTTCGGTATAGGAAAGAACCGGTAACGAGAAGGCTTTCTTGACGATCCGTGGATCTGCCGTAAGCATCCCATTGACATCGGTCCATATTTCGATCGCTGATGCATGTAGCACAGAACCAAAAATAGCGGCAGTATAATCTGATCCACCCCGACCTAATGTCGTTATACGACCTTTGTCATTCGAGCCAATAAAACCGGTTACAAACAATAGTTTATCACTATGCGTGTGTCCCAGCGCCTGAATAAGTTGGTTAGTAAGCTCCTCATTTACATGAGCATGCCCAAAATTACTATCGGTTTTCACATAGTGCGAAGCATCAAGAAACTCGGCCTGTGGCACATATTGTTCCATAATCTTGGCTACCATATAGTTCGAAAAACGTTCCCCAAA
Organism: Sphingobacterium psychroaquaticum; assembly: GCF_004421025.1. Classification (NCBI taxonomy): domain Bacteria; kingdom Pseudomonadati; phylum Bacteroidota; class Sphingobacteriia; order Sphingobacteriales; family Sphingobacteriaceae; genus Sphingobacterium; species Sphingobacterium psychroaquaticum. Next base: position 3,497,463 of record NZ_CP038029.1, read on the forward strand.
AGAAACAATTAGGTCTTTACTTTGCGCACTAAGTTCTTTCAGCGCAAATACCCCTTGCAATATTTCATCAAGCTCATTAATCAAGAGCTTCAGCTTGGTAAGAACCGGATTCTGATACTTAACAGCTATCAGTTTCTTCACAACGGCAAAATGGCGTTCTTCAAGATTCTTAATATCTTCATCGAAGGAAACACGATCCGCCGCATTCTCGGCCATTTGGGTTAATAGGTTGGTTACCCCCGACATAGCAGACAAGACAACCAGTGGTTTTTCACCGTCATCGTATGCTTTTTTGACAATATCCAGCACCGCTTTGATGCTTTCGATACTCCCGACCGAGGTTCCTCCAAACTTAAGTACTTTCATTTTTCTGTATTTAGTCGTTTTAAAATAGATGGTTCTGTTTATGGCACAAAAAAAGCCTTCCATTTTGAGGAAGGCTCTATATCTTATGTACACTTTTTATTAGACAATAGAATTACTTCCTCCGCTGTTTATGCCCGGTGGTAATAATAATCGTTGAAATAATAGTGTGCTGTATCATTTTTTCTTAAATCGGTCTAAAGATAAAACTAAATAATTGATAAATTCAAACTATTTTACATTTTTTATTAAAAAAATATTAAAAACAGCCTTGAAACAGTATTAAATAGACAATACTACATCGTCCTAGATTTACCGTTAGCCAAAAAATCATATGTTAAAAATCGTTAAAACTTTGTTAAATAAATGTCAGTTTACTTGGATTCCCAATACATAAGTGTTAATTTTGCTTTTGTCCTTGTTTATAAAACACCTGGATGATTAAAAAAGTTGTAATTAAAGCGAACAAATGAAAACAAAGAAATTAGTAGCAGGAATGCTATTCATAGGCTTATGTCTAGTGTCGCAGGCACAAACCAAAAAAACAACTTCCTCGGATCCCGATAACCTAGCCAAAGATTACTTTTCTCAAATAATGGGTGTTGCGAACAACGCAATGACTAACACGAAGCTGTACCAATTTGTTTACGAATGGTTGGGTACACCTTATCGGTTGGGTGGAGATTCTAAGCGTGGAATCGATTGTTCGAAGTTTTCTTTAGCGGTGTATGAAAATGTTTTCAACACCACAATTGGCTACAACAGCAGAAATCAATATGCAAATGTTAAGCCAATCGGAAAAAGTGATCTTCAACCTGGAGATCTTGTATTTTTCAAAATCCGCAGTAAACAAATTACCCATGTAGGTGTGTATTTAGGAGACGATAAATTTGCACATGCAGCTTCGAGTCGTGGTGTGATGATTAGCAACCTGAACGAAGCATACTGGAAGAGATATTATTATAATGGTGGACGTCCAATTGATGATGCTAAAACAATGACGGCGAACGCGGGATCGAATGACGACAATAAGAATTTGAATTAAGTCACCCTAAACAATATACAAAAAAGCCCTTCTCTATAGAGAAGGGCTTTTTTGTATACTCAACGATCGGCCTTTCTATTGCATGCGCATTGCAGGAATAGATTTGCTTGGTACCATCTTTTGTATGCCCAACTCATATTGTTTGAGCTCTGTTAAGATCTTTGCTTTAGCCTTCTCTTTCGCCTCTTTATCACCTTTGATCAGAATCCGCCACGTGAGCTCCGTAACCGTATCCGCATCATTCGCTTGATTGAAAATGGCAATCTCTAAATCATCGATACCTGGATCTAAAGACTCTTTAGCAACATGAATAACCATCAATTTATGTTGATCTTCCATTTGTGTTACCCTTTCCCCTCTTTTAGTTCCATCAGCGAAATACACAGTACGATCAATTGGCATGGTCGCATCATCAATAGTAATAGATTTCACAAAACCATTTGATGCTTTAGTCGATAGTTTATCATCCTTAATAATATTCCAAACATAACCAGATGTCGCATTTAAAGAGACTTTATGTTCGACATCCCAATTTACTTTCTTGGCTGCAGCCATTTGCGCATAAGACTCTTGCTGCGAAAGCAGCAAGAGCATTATACCTATTATAAAAGAAATCCTTTTCATAGGTGTATGATAATTAGTTTAATAATTTCGCTACTTCCTTCTCCAAGTCCGCACCACGTAAGTTCTTCGCAATAATATTTCCATCTTGATCTAACAGGAAGTTAGAAGGGATACTACCGATATTATAATATTGTGCTGCTTCATTCTTCCAACCTTTAAGATCCGAGACTTGGATCCACGGCAATTTATCATCTTTGATTGCTTTTAACCAGTTGTCTTTCTTATCATCCAAAGAAATCGCAAACACATCAAACCCTTTAGCTTTATACTTATCATATACGGCAAGTACATGTGGATTCTCTGCGCGACACGGTCCGCACCATGATGCCCAAAAATCAACTAGAACATATTTTTTGCCCTTCATATAATCATACAGTTTCACCTCTTTACCATTTTGATCGGCTTGCGTAATATTCAAGAACTTTACCCCCATCTCTGTCTTTTTAGCAGCAGCAAGAGCCTTATCGATATTATCCTTTGCTTCTTGCGCTTCGGTCAACCAAGGATATTTTTTCAATAAAGGATCAACCGTACCGATAATCAAGTCTTGATCGCGCTTTGGACTTAAGTAACCTAAAGCATATACAACCTGTGGATCGTTTTTAAAAGCACGTACATACCATTTAGCTCTCGTATTTAGGTTATCATACTGCTCCATCATCATATCCGTCAAAGACTTGTGCATCTCTGTATCTTTCTTCTGCGAAGCCATGTATTGACGCTTCCCGATCGCTATTGTATTTTGGTAGTTCTGATAAACTTCCCAGTTTAACATATTAATCAGCTGATTGTCTTTTCCTTCCGATTCGATAAATACGTAAGGCGGGTTTTTAATTTTCATCTTTGCCGTATCTTCTCCACGGAAATTGATTTTCAAATCGTCATTTCCGGCCCAAAATGTAATACGGTCCCATCCATACACATCGAGTGAATACAAACGAGGAGTTTTACTAGGCACCTTAATCGTATACGTACTATCTGCGTTTAATTGGATTGTTTGAAAAACTTTTGCATCCTTCATTGGCTTATCTTTCAATGTAAATGGATACTTCTCTTGGTGCTCTTTACTTGGCGGAAAATTAACTTTCCCCGTAACAGTAATAAACTCCTTTTGCTGCGCATTCGCGCTCAGACTAACTAATATGGCCGCAGCCATTCCCATTATCGACTTCTTCATCTCGTTTTGTAATATGTTGTTAAATTAAAATTTAGTTTTGAATATCTCTTCCAGTTTAAGTTCCATTGCCCCACCACCTTTTGGGTCGAAACCAATCTCTTTCATGATTATTTTTCCAGATGGATCGATAAGATATGACGTAGGAACGGCACTAACATTAAACCGAGCATAAGCCATCTTACTATCATCATATAGCTGTGGCCACGGATTATTTTCTTCTCCTACGGCCTTTAACCACGCTTCTTTATTCTTATCGATAGAAACATTTATAACAATAAAATTCTGACCTTTCAGTTTGTCATACACTTCCCGGATACGCGGAAAGGAAGCCCGACATGGACTACACCAGGAAGCCCAAAAATCAAGCAGTATATACTTACCTTTAAACTCTTCAAAAGAGCGTTGCTTTCCGTTCTCATCGGGTAAACTGAAATTTGTGACCGTTGCCCCTACATAAGCATTCTTCAAGCCTTGAATCTTCGCGTTCAGCGTCTGGCCCTCCTCACTTTCTTTCACCGCTTTAGACAGACGGCTGTAGTAGTTTTCCAATCTATCCGTAGGGAGATTAGAAATATGACTAAGAATTAAAACCGGTGCTAACATACTTTTACCATCCACAAACGTATTTAATAACGAGTCATACTTTTGAGCCGAAAGCTTTTCCATATAAGCCATCGCCTCTTTGTTCGCATCAGCTCCTTGTTTGAGGGCATCAGCTCCGTACTTTGCTTGCACTTGGGCTCGGATCTCCATAAAAGCTTTACTACGCGCTGCACTGTGATTGGCAAAAGTCACGGCAGATGGCATACCGCTTAATGTCGTAGAAGATAACCCTTTCTGGATGTCGAAACGCACCTCAATTGTTCCCGATTGATCCCAGAATAAAACAACCGGGGAATACATACGATGTTTCTTTTGATCATATTCAATCGCTATGGCACGTGAGCCAGCGGTTGGTTCCACCATATTAAATTCAAAATAACCGTCTTTAATAACAGCGGTGTCCTTTTTTATTTGATTATATAGATAAACATTATTATGACCTTCCGTCTGTCCAGTTACATAGCCTTTTACCTTAATCTTATACTGTGCTGTTACGCTGCTCACAAGAATTACACTGAGCAGCAGCATTACTAGTTTTTTCATTTATCTTTTTGTTTATAGTTTAAGATCTATTTTAATGTCCATGCCTTACGTACCGGGGAGCGTTCCATCACCAGACGGATGCGATCGATTTGCTGCTGTGTAAAACAATTTCGTAGCGAGGCATACCGTACGTCATCCATCGGATTATTGGCTAAAAATTTCTCACCATCGACACCAATCTTCAGCAAGCCGCTCGTTACATTGGCACTTCCGGTTCCTATTTGATACTTCTTCGTATCAGAGACGTGGTCAATGATGGGCAGCACACTATTATGCGTCGGGTAGAGTCCGTAGTAAACACCTAAGTATTGTGCAATTTCTATCCGTCTATCCATTCCGGGAAAGAAAACTGTGCGGTGAATTCCCAATCCATAGGTTGTGAAAAATTTCTTAGCCGGAATCTGGGATTCCGAAGTGATCGTGTTTGTAATACCAGGAATCGCTGTCTGACCTGCTGGAACAATCTGATAGGCCGCTCTATTATCTCCCAAACTATTATTCGCGGCTATTGGGTAGATATAAATATTCAAGAACTTCGTTTTGTCCCATTGATAAGCTACGGTAGAATCGATTTTCGACGTAAAATTAACAGCAGAAAATTGTGCCGTCGGCGATGTTTTCCAAGAAGCGTCATACAAGATCTTATTGTATCCCGGTTGTGCTAAAGTAGCGCCAGTAGCGTTATTTTTTGCTAAGCGAAATTCCAAATTAGCGCTTCCACCATTTGGATCTTTACCGTAAACATTATTAAAAACATCATTGGCATATGTGACCGCTTGCGCTAATTGAGCTGGGGTAATTTCTTGATTCGTCAGGGGGTCAAACGCTGGATCTGTAGGATTTAGCTCCAACACATGAAATATGATATCGACATATCGCTTCTCACCCATCACCTTGGGTTGCTTCACTTGAACTTGCTTAATCGAAGATTTTGCATTTCCTACCTGTGCATAAAATTGTAAGCTCGATTTGGTCGTTTCTTTCGTACGGTACTCCATGGCTGAGAGCAACTGCCCATCCGCATACACCTTAACGTCGCCTGTTGGTAATGTACGGTAATCCACAAACATCATGGTATCCTTTGTTTTTCCTTGGGAACTTTCAATCTGTACCTTACGGTACGTCTCCAGTACAAACTGCAGTGTAGCTTTACCGTCAGCAATGAGCGTAGTGCTCCCCGTAGAGAAATAGACAGAGTCAATATCTGTCGCATCAGCTTGATAGGTAGCGTAGTTGAACGCCTCTTTCTTACACCCTTGTAGCGCCAAGAGCATCGCCAATATATATATAGTCTTTTTCATTTTGATTCCAACTTAAAAATTAAAAAACAATAGGATTCCAACCCATATTAGGGACCATGACCGGATTTTCCTGCAACTCAGTCAACGGGATCGGCAGCGCATAGTGGTAATCGCCGGCTTCTACCTTAACAGTATATTCTTTATTAAAGAAACGAAGTTTACGTTCTATATTTCCAATGTTGTAGCGTTTCAAATCAAGCCAACGCTTGTCTGTATCGCAGAAAAACTCCTTACGTCGCTCGTTGACGATCTCCTGTAGAAGTTCCGTTCCATTCAGCCCCGCTTTGGCTTTCGCTCCACGGAAACCTTTAAATTTGTTCAGTGTTGCTAACGCCTGATCTTGTTGACCGAGACGATATTGACTTTCTGTTAAGATTAGGTACGCTTCTTCAGGTGTGAACAAATGAATACGAATATGCTTCTGGCCGTTTACCATACCATCCGGCCAGGTACTTGACATCACGCTACCGGTAAAGTACGCCGCTTTACGTATATCCATATCATCAAAGAGACTGAAAAAATCGGCCGGCACCTTTAGACTATTTGGCGAATAACCTATATAATCGAGGTTTGAGCCATAGATCGGCATCAACATACCGAAACTTACACTCTGTTGGTAAACAGCGGGGTAGTCCGGATTAAGGTTCCGCTGTACATTTTGGAATGCCACCAATGTATTAGGAATTAGTGCATCCACATCTTTCGTAGCCGCCTCGGCATAAACTTTTGCCTGTTCATAATCGGTCGACTCCTTGGCTGACGATTCCGCCTTAAACCAGTATACCTGGGCTAAAAGGTTCTGGATAAAACGCGCATTAAAGAATCTGTTAAAACCATCGTTCGGTCCTTCTGATTGGTAATACTCCAATGCCGCCTTCAGGTCGCCTGTAACGACACGGTAGATTTCAGACGATTTCTTGCGATCCATCACGATATCAATTTCCTCTTGCCCCGTATGCAAATACAAAGGAATACCCAACTCCTCTTTATCCATCGGTGCAAAATATTGTTGCAATTTGAATATATAAAAAGCACGATGTACCAACATCTCGCCTTTCACGCGCTTCAACTCACTCGGATCAGCATCTTTCAAATTATCACACTGATCAATCAATGCATTCAAAAAACCAATTGCAGCGTAGTAATTATTCCAGATATAATCAGTGGTCTCCGTATCATTGAACAACAATTTATTCGCATAAAACTTCTCCTGTGCATGAATGTTCTTTGCATTTATATACTGAGACATATTACCTGCGAAATCAAAATTATCCGAATACGCCTCAAACATCATATTTTGTGCTTCGGTAATAATGGGACTTGGACCAATTATAGGCTTTGTGTTAGTCCGGACAAAAGCGTCTAAATAACCTGCCAAAGCAGATTTCACATCGTTCAACGTCGTTACGGCACGTTGATTTTTTGGTGGTAGATCTAAGAAATCTTTACACCCCCCTAGCAGCAGCACGCTGCTAAATAATATGTAGGTTAATATCTTTTTCATCATGTTAGAATCCAATGTTTAGGGAAAAGGTATAGCTCGGTGTGGTCGGATATCCAAAAGCCATTTGTGTTTCCGGATCACTACCCGAATAAGGAGAAATTGTAAATAAATTATTGGCCATCAAACCGATCTGTAATTGCTTTACACAACGGCCTAAGTTTGTTGGGTTCGCACGCCAGTTTACACCTAACTCTGTACATTTTATATAAGCTCCCGACTCGATATCGCGGTCAACCAGGTATTCTGAATAATAAGATTTACTTGGAGAGTAAAACGGAATGTCCGTGATATCCCCATGTTGACGCCAGCGATATATTTGATTTTTCAACCGATTTGTTCGTCCGGCCGTGATATCATCCGTCATCCCACTCGGTCCCTCGCGGCGATCTTGAAACCCCTTAATCATGTTGCCGTGGGCAAAGACAAAGTTGCTAGCGAACGTCACATTCTTGTAGCGTACACGTGTATTAAATCCACCGTACAATTTCGGGTCTTGTTGTCCCAAATAATACGTACGATACTTCGTCTGCAGGTCTGCAGAAGATATTTTTGACAAGTCAATAATTTCATCCCCTATCACGGTACCTTGCGCATCAATACGCTGTGCTTGCACCATCATATGTCCATTATTAGGATCAATATGATCATACTTATACCCAAACCAAGAGCGTAGGGCATAATTCTCCACATTTTGTGGTGCCAAATTCGATATCGTTGGTGTTTTCTTATAATACACCCTATCGAGGTTATTTTTAACGGTGGTCAAGTTCCCTCCAATTTCCCAAAGCCAATCCGTAGTTTTTACGGCTTCCACACGAGCGGATAGCTCCCATCCTTTATTAGATAGTATTCCAGCATTAATCAAGGAAGAGGTACGCCCCACAGAAGCGGGTAACACCACTTTATCTAAGAGGTCTGTCACCTTATTATCGTAGTAGTTAGCTTCCACATTTAGACGGCTGTTAAACACCGAAAATTGAACACCGTAGTTGATATCTCGTTTTCTCTCCCACTTTAAAACAGGATTTCCATACACAAATTCCTGTGCCTTTACCACATCATCATACACCAAAGCGGTTAACTTGTAGGTATGAAAAGGATAAACAGTTCGATTTATACTTCCCGTGTATCCATATCCAAAAGAGAATACCAAACGATTTAACCAAGACATATTCTCTTTTACAAATACTTCCTCATGCGCATTCCATTTTAGACCCGCTGACCACAACGGCGTAAACTGGTTCTTTGAACCAATAATATCCACACCGTCAGATCTAAAATTGGCATTTAACACATAGCGATTCGCATAAGCATAGGCAAAAGAGCTAATAAAAGAAACTGAACGATCTTTCTCATAATATGTGCCACCTAACTGATCCAGCGCTAATTTTTTAGAGGTTGACGGTGGTACATCGTCCCATGAAGGATATCCCGCCATCCGGTAATCTTGCAGGTATACCGGGTTATAGTGAAAAAATCTATTATTGGTCCGTTCAGAAACTTCATTCGCTAGAAAAGCTTGCACATAATGCTTCTCTTGAAAGGTTTTGTTGTATTCAATGGTGTTACGCACCGTGTAATCTATTGTTTTGCCAGAGTTCTCTTCCAAGAATCCCTGGTTATATTTCGCAAGAATACCACCTCCAGAGTTCACCGTACGCGCAGTATTCAACCAATTAGTAGCGTATGAACGGTATGTTCCACCACGCGATTCATCCATTGTTTGCACATTCGTGTAGTTTAACACCGCAGAGCCACGGTATTGAAAACCATCTAAGAACTTCCATTCCACACCAAATTGCCCACGCACATTATTATAGTCCGTGCTCAATGTGTTTTCCCGTAATTCCTTAACGATATTTAGCGTTTCGTAATTCAAGGCCTGCGACAAACCGATATCGGTCGTTAAATCACGATAAGTTTTGTCCCATGCATATGAACCATCTGTATTAAAAGGCTTTTCATACGGATTTGCAAACATCGCGTACCGGAATGGATCCAAAGCAGATTGTCCTTCAACATTCTTTTTGATGGTCGAATACAAGTTAAAATCAATCAGCAAGCGATCGTTTACATTTCGCGTCAGTTTCACGCTCATACCTCCTTGTTTATTCTTATTTTCCATCAATGTACCATTCGCATCCTGGTAATTTAAAGACACATTATATTGCAGCTTCGTACTACCACCACTCATCGAAACATTATGCGATTGCTGATATGCTGGATTGTAAAGTACATTGATCCAATCTGTATTCACTTGCCCCAATTGAGCAATTTCCTGATCGGCTTGTTCTCTCGAAATAACACCGTTATCTGCCTGTAACAACAATTGCACGGCACGTCCACCGTAGACTGGGTGAAAATCATTGTACAACTGACGTTCGTAGGCCAGTTTCTCTGAGGAGTTCATAAAGTCAAAACCATTTTTCGGACTTAAGGTCAATCCCTGTTTTGTACTATAATTGATGTAGTCTTTTCCTGCTACACCGCGTTTCGTGGTAATCACAATAACACCGTTCGCTGCACGTGCTCCATATACAGAAGCTGCAGTTGCATCACGTAAGATATCGATCGTAGCGATATCCTCTGGCGGGATATTTCCGATTCCGTTCGTCAACAAACTATTGATATTAGAGCTTGTTTTATCCATCCCTGCGACCTCACCGTTTTGCATCGGCATCCCATCTAATATAATTAGTGGTTCTGCACTGCCCGTCATAGTATTGCTACCACGAATCACGATAGATCCAGCCTCTCCAGGTCGTCCAGAATTAGAACGAACATACACGCCTGTCATCTTTCCACGAAGTGCTTTATCCACGGTAGTGATGCCAGCTCCCTCTAGGTCTTCACCCTTTATCGAAGATACATTACCAACAAGCTTGCTTCGCTCCCGTTTCTGTAAACCAGTAGAGATCACCACATCTTCAATCTTTTGGGCCTTAGTAACCAACCGGAGCATTACCATTTTTTGGTCCGCAACAACCACCTCTTGTGGGTGATAACCAATGATGTTACACATCACCATCACCCCTTTTTCAGGACGCCTAAGGGCAAAATAACCCATCTGATTACTGGAGGTTCCGATTTTCGTTCCTTTGATAAGTAAAGTCGCTCCAACAATAGGTTGACCGTGTTCATCCACCACACGTCCTACCAAACTGTCCACCGTAGATGCTGTTAAAACCGCTGATTCGACGACTTTCTTGGGGGCATTTTTACGCTTGACCAAAATCTGTTTATCATTAACCCGAAAGTCTAAATCTGTTTCTTTAGCCAATTGCTTAACAATTTCTTCGATGCTGCAATTCGAACAGTTTAGTGTAACTGAAGATACACGAGCGACATCTTTATCATACAAAAAGACAAAGTCGCTTTGGCTTTCAATGGCCTTAAATACCGTTGTCAACGGCTTCTGCTTGATGGAAACACGAATCTGTGCCAGCGCACTGTTCGTGGAAAGTACCACAATAAGGAGTACAAAAAAGCACAGACGATGCTTCCTCAAGTCTTTAAACTTGAAAATACAATTTTTCATAAGTGGTTAATGGTTAAGTAATTTACTGGTGTGTTAGGTTAAATTTAAATTATCTTTCTGTGATAGAAACTTCAATATCAAAGAAGCGCAGCATTTCCACGACCTCTTTCATCGAGTCATCACGACGAATCCGCCCAGAGATTCGTTTTGTTTCGTCATGTTCTTTTAAGTGGATCCGAACCGGATACCACCGCTCCAATTCCTTTACAATTGACTGAGCATCTGCATCTTCAAAGTAGAACTGACCTTCTTTCCAGGCAATAACAGCCTCAGGATTGGTGACCACACGAGCATGTAAGCCTTCATTTCCCTGCTGTATACTCTGTTCTGCTGGCTTCAGGGTTAATTTCTTACTCATGTCGGCACTGCGAACCTCCACAGACCCTTCCAATAGGGTGACTGTCTTCATGGTTTCCGTTGGGTAACTACGCACGTTGAAATGCGTACCTAAGACGCGCACATGGTTGTGTTCAGACTTTACAATAAATGGTTGATTTTTATTCTTAGCGACTTCAAAATACACTTCACCTTCGATGGATACTTCCCTATTGCTATTCGAAAAACGTCCCGGGAACTGTAGTTTTGAATTTGCATTTAACCATACTTTCGTACCATCCGAAAGAATAACATGGCTTTGTTTCCCTCGTCCTGTTTCCATGGTTTGCACACTACGTGCTAAACTTTCTGATTCCAGCTTCCGAAAATCTAAACCGCCCTCACCTTGAAGTTCAGCGACATCCTCGCTTTTGGCCTGTGACCCATCCAATACAATCACTTCTCCTGAAGACAATGTTAATGTCGTATGCGAAGTAGTATCCTGATATACTTGAGCAAGCACGGATTCATGGAGCATCGGGCTTGATAATGGTTTGATCGCCAAATAATAAGCACCGCAAATAACTAAAATGGCTGCTGCAACGCTTGCGGTCCACCGAATCGCTATTCGCTTACGGGAACGAGCGAACGATACGACTTCTAGGCTATAATCGCCATCGGCACGTGCTTTATTCACGATACCTTTCCAAATCTCTCTTTTCTTATCGGTCAGTATTTTCATTTAGGATATTTTGACTTCTTTCCTATATAGTCTGTGTTTTCTTAAAAACATACTATAAGACACGAGAAAAAAATCAAAATTTTATAAAAAAGATAAATATAATCCACGCAGTCTTGTCTCCAAACTTAATTTTAAGACGTTTTAAAGCACTAGATATCTGGTTACGGACCGTTTGCACAGATATCCCCAATTTGGCAGCTATTTGCAAGGCAGAGAGATTTTCGAAGCGACTTAACAAGAATATTTCACGCATTTTTTCAGGCATAGCCTCAATTTCAGCTTTGACAGCAGCGTTCTTTACGGCAAAATCATCTTCCTTGGTTGCGTCTTCAAAATAGTAGTCCCAGTATTCTTCTTGATTATCGAGAGAAATAAACAAAGGCAAGCGGTCCTGCTTGGCATAGAAGTCATAAATCTTATGACGTAACATGGAAAAAAGATAGCCCTCAATTGTTGTGGTAACATTCCAAAAAGCACGATTCTTCCAAATTACATAGAAAACTTCCTGTGTAATGTCACTTGCATCCTCCTCTTTAGGTAATTTTTGCAACGCTCTTTTATAGATCTTGTTCCAATACAAATCGAAGATTTCTTTGAAAGCCTCCGGATCTGAGTCGTTGATAGATCGTACGATATCTAGTTCATCTCGTTTCACGTTAAATATGCATGTTAATCAATTAAGGTACACTTATCGTGGAATAAGTTATCGCCAATTATAGAAATAAAAAAAGACTTTAAAAAATTTAGTATTTTTACAAGCAACAAAAAACAACAGCATGTCCAGTAAAAGAACGTTAGTTTTAGATAAGGATCAGATCAAGCAAAAATCTATTCGTATTGCCTACCAGATTCTTGAAGATAATTTTGAAGAAGATTCTATCGTATTAGTTGGTATCGCCGAACGGGGTTATGTTTTTGCGGAGCGCTTACAAAAGATATTACAAGAAATTGCGCCAGATAAGGGTTTCGAATTGATTAAAGTAACCATAAAAAAATCAAAAAGAAGCTTAGAAGCAAGCATAGACACCCCTATTGAAACGGCCAAAAACAAAGTTATTATATTAATCGACGATGTATTGAATAGCGGACGTACTATGGCTTACGGTTTAGGTATGTTTCTTGATATTCCATTGAAAAAAATGCGTACAGCGGTACTGATTGACAGATCGCATCACCAATTTCCAATATTTAGTGATTACTATGGGATTAAGCTTTCAACGATCCTCAAAGAACATGTGGAAGTTGAACTTAGCGAATATGATCAGACAGAAGACGCAGCTTGGTTATCCTAAGCTGCGCCTATATTTTTTATCTTTTTGACACGATCTTATAAGGTTCTCACCTTCAGTTTTTGTCCAATTTGTAAGGAACTTCCCTTAAGACCATTATCATTCTTTAAGTGCGTAACGGTGGTGCCTTTAAATTTATTCGCAATATCGGATAGCGTATCACCTTTACGAACAACGTAACTTTGAAAACGGGGTCCACTGGACTGATTATTTTTTTTCGGTACACTAGCCAATCGGCTTACCTCTTCATTTTTCACAATCAACGTCCTTCCCGCAATTCTACTTTTTGACGTCAAATTGTTCCAGGCCTTCAAATTCTGCACCGTAGTTCCAAATCTATTCGCCACCGTACTTAACGTTTCATTCGGTTTAACCTTATACGTCTTATCACTTCCAGGAGATGGTTTGTCTGAACTTTCTGTGGCCGCATAAACAACGGGAGCTGTATCAATATGGTGCAATGCCGCATATAATAAGCTGTCGTTAAGATTTTGAGTTTGTGGAAGAATCAGTCGTTTGGGCCGATCCGAAGTGGCGGCAATTACCGCCGACTTATACGATGGATTAAATTTCTTCACTTCCTCTAAGGAAAGGTTTACAGCTTGTGCTATTCGTTTCAGGTCAACGTTTCGATCGACCATGATCGTTTTGGCTTCCCAATCAAACCCAACGCCTGCTGTACCAATCCCGTATTGATCCGCATATTTCAACGCATAGGTCATTGCTATAAACTTGGGAATATAATTCTGGGTTTCTTGAGGCAGGAACGGAGATAGCTCCCAAAAGGAAGGATTGGTAAGGCCAGATCGCTGGATTGCACGTCGAACAGCCCCTCGTCCACAATTGTAAGAGGCCAATGCTAACAACCAATCATTAAACTCCGCATACGCATCCATGAAGTATCGGCTTGCAGCGTGACAGGCCGCATAGGGGTCTTTACGTTCGTCCACATTCCGATCCATCGTCAGGTCATATACCTTTGCGGTGCCGTACATAAACTGCCATAACCCTACAGCCCCCGACCGAGATACCAGATGTGGGTCCAGTGATGACTCTACAACCGAGAGGTATTTCACCTCATCTGGTAGGTGATTCGCCTTTAGGATCTCCTCAAAAATCGGGAAATAATACTGCGACAATCCCTGGAGCTTACTCATGTAGGGATTGTAATTCTGCGATACGTACTTATCAATAAAGAACTTGATCTTTTCGTTATATGCAAGCGGAACCGTCTTTTGAATCGTTCGCATACGCTGATAAATCAAGGAATCTTCGTTGTTGTGCAGTGCATCGTTATAAGGAAGTTTTTTTAGGGAATCCAGACTGGCAACAAGGCCTTTTTTCTGCGTGTTCACTGCTTCAGTTAGGAACGTAATTTCCGAACTCTCGGCTATCGCCATCTCTTGGGCATACCCTCCAAAGGAAATACCAGATAGCGTTAATAGTAGTCCCCATAAATAATGTTTCTTCATAGGTTGAATATGATGAATGACGCCTTATTTAGGTTTTGTGCATAGATAATTTATGTATAAACGAAGTTTCCTCCAAGTTTAGTATATACATAAAATTCAAAAAGTTTCACCGTGTGTAAGGATGAAACTTTTTGTTAACTGAAAACAATAACGAATTAGTTTTGGTTATTGTTATTATTCGTTGTGTTTGTATTATTATTCTCTGTAGTGTCTTCTTTTTGACCATCTTTAAATTCCTTAACACCACGACCTAAACCGCGCATTAACTCTGGAATTTTCTTACCGCCGAATAATAATAGTACCAAAACAACGATAATAATAATTTCTTGTGTTCCGATAAATAATAATCCTGATGTGTACATAATTTTAATTTCTTAACACCCGCTCCGTATGGGGTATATTACAAATATATAATTTTCTCTCTTAAATCCTTGTAACTATTTTGCTAACCAGGAAGATGGATTCATAGCCGACTGTCCTTGGAATACCCCGAAGTTTACGACGGAATAACCTAAATCCGGATCTTCTGCAGCTGTACCAATTTGCTGTCCCCGGCTTACCTTTTGCCCGCGTCCTACCGAAACGCTGCGTAGATTACCATAGGATGTAAAATACTCCCCATGCTTGATAACCACCACATTTCCAAACACCTGCACCACTTCACCTTCGAATACAACCTTCACAGCAGCGTTACTTCCTGTACGAATAGCGACATCCATATTATCCATTCCGACACCACGCTCTACGGTTTCAAAACCAAAATCCCGCACAATGTTTCCTTGTCCGACTGGCCATGGTAAACGTCCGCGATTGGACTTAAAGTCAGCAGACAAACGAGCCGCTTCTGGCGTAGAACGTAACACTTCACTATCTGACTTCCGCGGTGTTGTTTTTTCTACCTCCGCCACAGTCTTACCTGTACGTTTCGCTTCTTCTTCAGCGGCTTTCTTCCTTGCTTCTTCCGCCTTCCGTCTCTCTTCAGCAATCTCCCGACGGATAGCTGCTTGGATCATCGCGTCGATACGTTTTTTCTCCTGTTGTTTTTTACTCAACTGCCCCTTGTAACTCGACTCCTCCTTACGCAACTGGCTCAACTCTCCGGCATGCGTTGCGCGATCCTTCGCTATAATATTTTTCTCTGCTTGTTGTTCCTGAAGAAGCTTATTCTGCGTTTGCTTATCTCGCTCTAACTGAGCGATTTTCAACTCAATCTGCTTCTTCGTGTTTTCTATCTCTGCAGCTTTAACCTTTCGCGCATCATTAAATTGCTGTAAATATTTTACACGCTTAAAAGCTTGGTTAAAATCCTTAGAAGCAAAAATAAACATCAATTTATTGTACCCACTTTTATTACGAAAGGCAAAAAGAATCATCTTTTCATAATCCTTACGCATTTTTTCCAATTCTGCCTTTAGTTGATTAACAACCTTTGTATTGGCTTGAATATTACCATTAATAAGGCGCAACTCCGAATTAATAGTACTTATTTTATCTTCACGCAGATCCAACTGTCTACTCAACGCATTCACTTCCTGCTGCGAAAGCAACTTCTCTTGTGTCTTCGCACGCAAAACCTTTGTAATCTCTGCAATCTCCGCATCAATTTTTTCCCTTTGTTTACGTAACTCGGCACTACTTTGCGCTGCTACCATACCTACACAAAGGCAACTAACGAAGAAAAAACTAAATAGTATCTTTTTAAAATCCATGAACCGCCTTTATCTTTCTATATATCGGGTTTTATTAAGCCAACAAAAATAGGTATATACCACCTACGAATGTAATTATTTTGTATAATTTATTCGCGATCTGCTAATCAATCACTTTGTAGCGATCAGAAACCGTGAATGGAAGCTCTATATTTTCATTAAATGCTACCTTATTAAAAACAAGCTGTGCCTTTAACGCGACATCACCTCCTGACATGTCTAACGCAATACGCTGCGGAAAATTGTATCCATCCGTCTTCGTGTAATCCCCATAAAAAGCCTGTAGATTCTGATTTGCACCGATACGCTCCATCAAAAAATTAAAAGGCCTGTTATCTTTGTTTATCCGATACTGATAGGATAGATCTTCTTTTATCCCTACAACGATAAACTCATCCTGGGCACTGGCAACCTGTACATTATTTGTCCGTAACAGGCTGGAGGATACATTAGCCATTAAAAGATCCTGCACCATGGCAAATGTAACCCCTTTATTTGTAAACCGCTGCACATAATCAAATGGTTTAGCTAGATATTCTCCTTGCAATTTATTCAATACCTTAATACTATCGGGCGTAATCAATACCCGAGCGGCTTCGACGCCCAGTAAAGCTGTTACAGAGATCCAAATCGCTTTGTCGCGCTGTATCCGAACATTTAAAGTCACATCCTGCACGCTCTTTCCCATTTCGATCTTGGTCTTTGCACGGCCCGTAAAACTATGAAAGTCTAAATTAGACATCTCAAAACTTTTAATGCTACTTACATGGGCAGCCGTTACGTCCGTAGGTGTCGCATCCGAAGGAAGAACAATTTTTTTCTTAGTCTTACAAGCACTCACAGTCGCTACAACAAGCACCATTATAATCCATCTACTCCACATAGCTTCGTTTTGTTATCTTCGACTTTAGCTTGTCCATATCTATCCCCGCTTCCGTATTACTGCTTAGTGCCTTTTCCCATTGCTTCACGGCCTCCTTACTATTCCCATTTTTATATAAGATATCACCATAGTGTTCATACAGAACAGCCGAAGGCTGTCCTCCAACCATCGCCTTTTCGATCCACTTTAACGCTTCACTATACTTCCCTTGCTTAAACAAAACCCAAGCATAAGTATCCTGAAAGGTACTTGATGTAGGATCCAGTTCATTTGAACTCCGCGATAATTTCTCTGCCAAGTCTAATTTTTCATTACGTTCAGATAAATAATAGGCATAATTGTTCATCGCCGTCGCGTTGGTGCTATCTAATTTTATAGCTTCCTCATAGGCGACATCAGAAACATCAGACATCTTCAGTTTATGATACAAGTCCCCCAAACCAGCGTAGATCAACGATTGAACATACGTATTTTCATCACCACTGTTATCGAGTGCTGTTTCTAACATTTTACGTGCATTATCGGTATCATCCTTAACCATGTAAGCTAAGCCTGTAAAATACAACAACATGGGATTATTACGATTGGACTCCAATGCTTCAAAACCATGGGCTATAGCATCGTCTACCTGGTTTAGTGCCAGTTCCACATTCATGAGCATACGCCATGCATCCACATGTCCGCGGTTCATACTAACGGCCGTCAAAAACAGAGATCGCGCTTCCTGTAAATTTCCTCTTCGCCACAAAACCTCCCCCTTCGCCACATGGCTATCCGCGACCCGAGGATGACGAAGCACCAGTAAATTTGCTAATGCTTGCACTTGATCAAGACTCAGCGATGTCTTACCACTTAAAGCCGTTATCATCACTCTATACTTTTCAGGAAAATCCACATCACTCGCATCAAAAGCCTTTGCTAGGCAATCAAACGCTTGTCTATCTTTTTTACTTGCCGCATAGGCATCCGCTAAGTCAAAATATAAGATATTCTCTCCGGTATTTGCTAATCCTCGTTCAAGAATTTGTATGGCAGGTTTCACCTTTTTCTTATCGAGATATAAGTAGCCTAATGTACTATATACTTGTCTTATTTTAGATCCTTTCGCGGCCCAAGGGAGTAACAACTGCTCTGCTTCCTCGTTACGCTCCAAATCGACTAAAATCTCACCTTTGATAATATCTAACGTATCAGACACACCGAACCTTTCTCGAGTGGAATCATAAATCGCCAATGCCTCTTCGGAACGTTTTGCATTATGCAACACCATCATCTTCTCTCTGTATAGCACTACATTTTCAGGGTGATAGTAAATCGAAGAATCGATAACACCTAAGGCACTATTCAAATCATTATTGCCTTTATAAAGGCCAACCAAGTAATTAGAAAAAATAAGATTTGAAGGTTCCAGCGCTACCGCCTGCTGCGCGACAGGGATAGCAATATTAAAATTTCGAGCTTGTCCAAACAGGAGTGCCTTCGCGTAATACACTTCTGCCGCTTTCGGGTATTTTGCAATAACATCGTCCAGGGTTTCCAGTGCGCCAGCGATATTTCCACTACGCAACTTCCCTTCCACCAATACCAATTGTTCTTTATACGGTTTATCGAGCGTTGTATCCTGTGCAGAAAGCATCCTTGGAGCCATTAACCCAAGGAGCATAACTAAGCTACCATATACAACTACTTTACATCTCTTCATTTATCTCCTTCTTATAACGGATTCACAATACTCTTATAAAGATGGCAAAAAAAAGCAATAGTTTACTTAAACTATCTTAAAACATGTTAAAAATGTATTACGTCATAAAAAACTGACAAAGGTGGCGACAAAGCTTGTGGAGACGAATCGAAAAGCATCATGAACTAAGGCTTAACAAGGGGTTAAAAGCATAAAAAAGGAGGTGAAATCAAAAAATAAAATCAATTTGGAAATAATCAGAAAAATATCGTACTTTTGCAAGCCTAATTGTAGTGATTACAATAGGTTTAAAAATATTTATTAATTAATTAAATAAAAGCAAGTGAATACGTTAAGTTACAAAACTGTCTCTGCCAACAAGAACACCGTAAATAAAGAGTGGATTGTTGTTGACGCTGAAGGAGAGATTTTGGGGCGCTTGGCAAGCGAAATTGCGAAAGTAATTCGTGGAAAACACAAGCCAACATTCACCCCACACGTAGACTGTGGCGATAACGTGATTGTTATCAACGCAGACAAAATCAAGTTGACTGGAAACAAATTGGGCGACAAAACTTATGTTCGTTACACAGGTTACCCAGGTGGTCAACGTTTCGTTTCTCCAAAAGAATTAATGGCGAAACACCCAGAGCGCATCATTGAGAAAGCGGTACGCGGGATGTTACCTAAAAACCGTTTAGGTCGTCAATTGTTCAAAAACCTTTACGTTTATGCTGGAACAGAGCA
Source organism: Sphingobacterium psychroaquaticum (assembly GCF_004421025.1). Taxonomy (NCBI): domain Bacteria; kingdom Pseudomonadati; phylum Bacteroidota; class Sphingobacteriia; order Sphingobacteriales; family Sphingobacteriaceae; genus Sphingobacterium; species Sphingobacterium psychroaquaticum. Next base: position 3,516,999 of record NZ_CP038029.1, read on the forward strand.
CAAACATGAGGCACAAAGTCCAAAACCAGTTAAATTTTAAGGAGAGCAAACATGTCAACAACTAATACTTCAGGAAGAAGAAAAACTGCTGTTGCCCGCATTTACTTAACTGCTGGTAGCGGAATCATTACCGTAAATGGTAAAGACTACAAAGAATATTTCCCAACATTGCCATTGCAATACATCGTTACTCAATCTACAGAAGTAGCAGGTGTTGCTGGAAATTTTGATGTGAAAGTTAACGTTCAAGGTGGTGGTGTAAAAGGTCAGGCGGAAGCTGTGCGTTTAGCGATTGCTAAAGCATTAGTAGAGCTTAACCCAGAAGCTAAACCAGCTTTACGTGCTAAAGGTTTGGTTACACGTGATGACCGTATGGTTGAGCGTAAGAAACCAGGACGTCGTAAAGCACGTAGAAGATTCCAATTCAGTAAACGTTAATCAAAGGAGGAACACAAAATGGCAAGAGCAACATATCAAGAATTATTGGATGCAGGTGTTCACTTTGGTCACCTTACTCGTAAGTGGGATCCGAAAATGGCTAAGTACATTTTCATGGAACGCAACGGTATCCACATTATCGACTTGAACAAAACATTAACGAAATTAGAAGAAGCTGCTTCAGCTATCAAACAAATCGTTAAATCGGGTCGTAAAGTTTTATTCGTAGCTACGAAAAAACAAGCGAAAGAAATTATCGCACAACAAGCGAAAGACGTGAACATGCCTTTCGTTACAGAAAGATGGTTAGGTGGTATGCTTACAAACTTCGCAACAGTGCGTAAGTCTATCAAAAAGATGTCTAACATCGATAAAATGCAAAAAGATGGCACATACGATGTACTATCTAAAAAAGAGAAATTAATGATTCAGCGTGAGCGTATCAAATTAGAAAACCTTTTAGGAGGTATCGCTGATTTGAACCGTCTTCCTGCAGCATTGTTCATCATCGACGTGAAGAAAGAACATATCGCTGTTGCTGAAGCGTTGAAACTTAGCATCCCTACATTTGCTATGGTGGATACAAACTCTGATCCTTCAAACATTGATTTCCCAATCCCAGCTAATGATGACGCTACAAAATCTATTAGCTTAATCGCTGGTATCATTGGTAAAGCTATCCAAGAAGGTTTAGAAGAGCGTAAACGCGACAAAGAAGAAGAAGCTGAAAAAGATGCTGCTGCGGCTAAAGCTGCTGTAGATACAACAGATGCTTCAGATGCTAACGCTGGAAAACGCCCTCGTAAAGCGAAAGACGGAGAATAATATTCTTATTTAAAACCGGATAAACAAGTGTTAGCCTTTTTGAAGCCTGCTTCAAATGGTAAACATGGGTTTGTCCGGTTTTTCCATTAAATTGTAAATATTCTAAAAGAAATAAAACATGTCAGTACAAATTTCTGCATCAGATGTAAACAAATTGCGTCAACAAACAGGCGCAGGTATGATGGATTGTAAAAAAGCATTAGTTGAGGCGAATGGTGATTTCGAAGCGGCTGTTGATTATTTACGTAAAAAAGGAGCTAAATTAGCTGCTGCCCGTCAAGACCGTGACTCTAACGAAGGTGTTATCATTGCTAAAGCTGCTGCTGATGGAAAATCAGGTATCGTAGTAGAAGTAAACTGTGAAACAGATTTCGTAGCTAAAAATGCTGACTTCATCGCTTTCGCAGAGAAAATTGCAGATGTAGCATTAACAAACCAACCAGCTTCTTTAGACGAACTAAAAGGTTTACAACTTGATGGTAAAAACATCGCTGATTCTTTAATCGAGCAGACAGGTGTAATTGGTGAAAAAATTGATGTTTCTAAATACGAAATCGTATCTGGTGATAAAATCGTTGCTTACATCCACGGTAACTACCGTTTAGGTGTATTAGTAGGTCTTTCAGCTGATGCTGCTGGTGCAGAAGAAGCTGGTAGAGACGTTGCTATGCAAATCGCAGCAATGAACCCAGTTGCTATCGATAAAGATGGTGTTGATGCACATACTATCGAGCGTGAATTAGAAATTGCTAAAGAGCAGATCCGTGCAGAAGGCAAACCAGAAGAAATGGTAGAGAAAATTGCAGCAGGTAAATTGAACAAATTCTACAAAGAAAGTACTTTGTTAAACCAAGAATTTGTGAAAGACTCTTCTAAAACTATTGCTCAATTCTTAGATTCTGTATCTAAAGGATTGACTGTAACAGCTTTCAAACGTGTTCAACTAGGTGCATAAACCCATAGAATAACACATATTGAGTATGAAAGAGCTGTCCGAAGGGACAGCTCTTTTCTTTAATCTCAAATTTACGATCGGTATGCTTTAAACACACAGAAGGACTAAGAGCAGCATTAACATCACACTCCCGTAACTCATAAAGTAGTTCTGTAAGAAAATACCGGTCATCAACAATAATTCACTCCCCCCCTCACTGCGTATTTCTCCTTTTCCTGCATAGCTACTTTGGATATCCAACGCTACACCTTTATCATCTACCAACCGCCATCTTAAACGCATCCAGTCATCTGCTTTCCAGAAATATTTTTTATCAAACAACTGTACCGTTGCCTTATTACTCCATGCTCCGTAATCAATATCTCCAACGATACGTCCTTCTTTATCTACAATCCGTGTATACTGCTCAAAAAGACCTTTCGTCTCGAAATGGTATTTTTCATCCCCCAAAATAACCTCTGAGGTTGGCTTGAACGTGAAATTTTTCATCTTTCCAAGCAATGTCTTATCTTGATACAGATTAATACGTGTACCCCAGATATTATTTTTCCAACTGTATGTTTCTTGTCTCATGTTTATATGTTTTTAGTGTTTTCTAAATGCTTCGTAGCAATTTTGAATTGCTATTTATCCAGTAAGTACACCCTTTACATAAAACGTTACAATTTATTTTATTTTTTTTCACAGCAAAGAAAAAACTAACTCAAGACCGATACGAAGGAATAATTAAACCTTTACCGCACGCAACATCTCTCTCTTCCCAGGTGCGCCCGGCGCCTTCTCGATCTTGAATCCCAATGCTTTCATCGACCGTTTTAAGTTTCCCGTTATAGCATACGTAACGAAGACACCTCCTGGTTTCAGAAACTGACACACATGTGCTAGAGTTTCATCGTTCCACATTTCAGGCTGGTGAACCGCCGCGAATGCATCAAAATAAATAACATCAAATTGCTTTTCACTAACAAAGTCCAAAACTTTTTGGGGTGCAATAGTTAGCGTCAGTTCGGAACCAAGCGCAACTTGTTCCTCTAGCGCTTGTGGATAAGCCGCACAAAAGCGCTCCCACACATCATCGCCCACAAAATCACCATACCCCGTAGCCGCCACAGTCTCCTGTGGTAACGGAAAAGCTTCAATACCACAGTAGTCAACCGTAACATGATGTTCAGCAGCATAATCTGCTGTCATTAGAAAGTTTAGACCTGTACCAAAACCCACCTCAAGAATGGAACAGTCTTGGCGGCCATACAAGTTCAAAAAATAAACCATTCCAGATTGTAAAAAAACATGTTTACTTTCTTGCAAAGCACCGTGTGTCGAGTGATAATGCTCCCCTACAGCAGCATGGTAAAGGGTCTTCGAGCCATCGCCCGTGGTCACAAATTCCATATCCTACATTTTTTAACAAAACTAATATAAAAAACTACTATTTTAGTCGTACTATATGAACAAGACATTAGAAAACTACGGGAGTATTATCCTCTTGATTCTCGGTATTATAGCGGGAAGTATTATTGGTCTTTATTTCCCAGACTTGGTGGTCTATATCAAGCCTTTGGGTGATATATTCCTCAATCTACTGTTTGTTTCTATAATCCCACTCCTATTCTTTGCCATTTCCTCTTCCGTTGCTAATATCGAAGAACAGAATAAACTGGGCAAAATAATCGGTATCATGGCGGGTGTGTTTTTGGTCACCATTGCTATTGCAGCGTTAGCCACTGTTGCAGTACTTTATATATTCCCCGTAAATTCGGCTGTAGATACCGGCTCTTTTGTGGACGACCCTCTGGATGCATCAACATCGTCTTGGGGCGATCGTATCGTAAGCTTCTTAACAGTAAGCGAATTTGGAAATCTCTTGTCACGCCAGAGCATACTTGCCTTTGTCATATTTTCTTTTCTAGTTGGAATTTCTGCGCGCAATACAGGTGAAAAAGCAAAACCTTTTATTTCTTTCATACAGTCCGGGAATGAAGTCCTAAAACAATTACTCATTCTTATCATGAAGGGTGCGCCCATAGGACTCGGGGCTTATTTTGCGTTTCAAGTAAAAACTTTAGGCCCCCAATTATTCGGTTTTTATGCTAAACCTTTAGCCTTGTATTATATTTTCGGCCTTGTCTTTTTCTTTGTTGCCTTTAGTGTCTATGCCTTTATTGCTTACGGCAACAAAGGAGTAAGTTTATTCTGGCGCAACAACATCTATCCTTCACTAACAGCTCTTAGTACCTGTAGCAGTTTAGCAACCATGCCGGCAAATCTCGCAGCCGCCAAACGAATAGGTATACCTGCTCCAATATCCAACGTGGTTATTCCATTAGGCAATACGCTTTATAAAAATGGATCTGCTATCTCCTCAATCCTTAAAATATATGTAGCCTTTACCCTACTAGGGTGGAACTTCTTCGAGTGGGATACCATATTGACAGCTGTTGGCATCACAGTTTTGGTAACGATCGTAGCAGGCGGAATTCCTAATGGTGGCTACATTGGAGAAATGCTTATGATTTCTGTATATGGCTTACCACCGGAAGCAATACCAGCTGTTATGATTATAGGGACGCTTGTTGATCCGTTAGCAACCGTGCTTAATGCAACGGGAGATACCGTAGCAGCTATGCTAGTTACCCGATTTTCTGGCGAGAAATTCAGCACAGAGGTCAACGATATTGAAACATAAGCAGATAGAATTAGAAAAACGATATAAAATATTTGTTTAATTCGTGTAATATTGATGTTGGGAATGAGCTTCGGCCTCTAAACGAACGACCAAAACAAACACATAAACACCTAAAAACAAGCATCTTAACAAGGTAAAGCACCCCTATTTAGAACGACTACAAATAACCTCACTTCAGGTGCAAATTATAACCTTCAAAAAGCATTTCGTAATTTTGCAGTAATACAGGGATAGTGTAATATGAAGAAAAGCTCAATTATCTTAATCGCAATCATCGCCGTAGCGATCGCTATGATACTGGTAATCTATACGGATTCCAGTACATATTCAACATTTTCGGAAGCCAAGGAGAAGCAAACCGAGCTATATGTTGTTGGTGTACTTAACAAACAAAAGGAACTTCATTACGATCCTATCAAGGACGCAAATCGGTTTTCATTCTACATGTATGACAACGATAGCACGGAGTGTCAGGTTGTCTTTAATGGTTCCAAGCCGCAGGACATAGAACGTTCTGAGCAGCTTGTTCTTACCGGTAAAATGGAAGGTAACATCTTTCATGCAAGTAAAATTTTGATGAAATGTCCATCAAAATACAATCAAGATGAGGTAGAGGTGATTGAAACAAATGCCGCTCCGCAAACAGCAATGAATTAATCTTTTATATTAATATTCCTTACTAAATGGACGTCAATTACGTTGGAGAAAATCTACTACCGGGTCAAATCGGTCAATTCTTTGTTATTTTATCATTTGGGGCAGCACTACTGTCGCTGATCAGTTATTTTTTCGCAACACAAGAACCCGAAAATCGTACTTGGAAAAAGATAGGTAGGATATCTTTTTGGGTAAACCTGATATCCGTCGTGACCATCGGTAGTATACTCTTTTACATTATCTATAATCACCTCTTTGAGTACCATTATGCCTATGCACACTCTTCTAAATCTCTTCCCACACATTATATAATTTCTTCTTTTTGGGAAGGACAAGAAGGTAGTTTCTGGCTATGGATGTTCTGGCAAGTTGTTCTCGGCTCTATTCTGCTCTTTAAAGCAAAGTCTTGGGAATCACCCGTAATGACCTTTGTGATGCTATGTCAGACTTTCCTAGCGTCCATGTTGTTAGGTGTTGAGTTTTTCGGTACCCGTATCGGTAGTTCTCCATTTATATTACTACGTGACGCCCTGCAAGCACCAATATTCAGTGATCCAAACTACCTATCTCTAATTCCGGATGGTCGAGGTTTAAACGCATTATTACAAAACTATTGGATGGTTATCCACCCTCCTACACTATTCCTGGGCTTTGCTTCCATGATTGTACCTTTCGCCTATGCGGCGGCGGGCCTTTGGACTAAGCGCTACAAAGAATGGGCAGCTCCCGGATTACCATGGGCATTATTTGCTGTAATGATATTGGGAACGGGAATTATCATGGGTTCTTTTTGGGCATATGAAGCATTAAACTTCGGCGGTTTCTGGGCGTGGGATCCAGTAGAAAATGTATCAATCATTCCATGGTTAACACTAATTGCAGCCGTACACGTTATATTAGCTTTTAAACACTCAGGACAAGGTTTCTTTACAGCAACCTTCCTTACACTTATTAGTTTCGTGTTGGTAATTTATGCTTCTTACCTTACACGAAGCGGTATCTTAGGGGAGACCTCCGTTCACTCGTTTACCAGTCTGGGTATGTCCGGACAGCTGATTATCTTTAATATATCCTTTTTAATCATTATGGTTAGCCTATTGATCTGGCGATATAAGGATATACCAACAACAAAACAAGAGGAAGATATTTACTCCCGTGAGTTCTGGTTGTTTATAGGAGCGCTCGTTTTAACGGTAGCTTGTGTACAAATGATTGCGACGACCTCTATTCCGGTTTTCAATGCTTTATTTGGTACAAAAGTGGCACCCCCGATCGACCCTATACCACACTATAATAAATGGCAAGGAGCTTTTGCTGTAGTGGTTATGCTTTTAACCGCATTCACGCAATTCCTGAAATATAAGAAAACCGACCCTAAAAAGTTTTGGGCTTCCACGTTAGCTACTTTAGTTGTCGCCCTTATACTTGCTGCCGCTGTTATCTATATCACCAAGGTACACAACAACGTGATGTATATTCTCCTGGCCTTCGCTTGTATATTCTGTATTCTTGCAAATATTCGTGTCTTAGGGGATGCCTTACGTGGAAAATGGAAACTTGCGGGTTCCGCAGTAGCACACATTGGTTTTGCCTTGCTCTTGATTGGAGCACTCATTGCTGCTGCAACAAATGAAGTAATCTCCCTTAACAGTTCAGGTTATATTCAAGTAGCTGATTTCGATAAAGTAGAAAAACCGGGTGAGAACCTATTCCTAACTGAGAATGAACCGGTACAAATGGGTGACTATCGTTTGACATATATCGGTGATAGTGTTGCACCGCCGAATGTTTACTATAAAATAAAGTACGAAAAAATCGACGAAGAAAGTGGGAAAGTGATCGAGTCGTTTATATTGAGTCCATTTGCGCAGAACAACCCTGATATGGGCGGATTGATTGGCACACCGGCTACGAAGCACTATGTAACACATGATATTTATACGCTGATTACAGCTGCTGCCTCAGACTCTCAAGCTAAAGCATCCAAAATTCCTGAAGAAGAAAAAACAGGTTATGAAGACTACGATGAGCCTGCAACCTATCAGGTCAATATTGGAGATACGTTGCGCTACCGCAATGGTTATTACGTAATACAAGGTGTAAACCGTGAGGCGAAACTGAACAATATTCCCAAGGGACCAAATGATATTATTGTAGGGTTAAAAATCAAAGTTTTTGCGGCCGACAAAAAAGAATACGATGTCGAACCTGTCTTTGTTATTAAGGATGGCAATAGCTATGATTTCAATAAGGATGTAAATGAACAAGGTCTTCGTTTCCGTTTTACCAATATATTACCCAAAGAAGATAAATTAGAAATTATGCTTTACCAAAAACCATTGCCAGAGAAAAAATGGGTGGTTTTCAAAGCAATAAAATTCCCTTATATTAACTTTTTCTGGGCAGGTACCATTATTATGACCATTGGTTTTATTATGGCTATCTACCGTAGACTAAAGGATGCGAAACTTACCAAACAAAAAAAGTAAAATGAAAATTGTCATACTCGGCAGTGGAAATGTAGCCAGTACGTTGGCACAAGCTTTCCGAAGCTACGGGCATACTATTGCACAAGTATACAGTCGAAATAAAGCCAATGCGAATGCATTGGCTTCTCTTTTAGCAAGCAGCAGTACTGATAAACTGGAGCAGGTAGTTACCGATGCCGACATATATTGCATATGTGTATCCGACCAGGCAATTTCTTCCGTAGTGGCCGCTTTACCGGAAATCAGCCAAGGTATCGTAGTCCATTGCTCCGGTGCGACATCAATAACCGTTTTACATCGCTTTGAGCACCATGGAGTTCTCTATCCCCTACAAAGTATATCAAAAGCGGTAACGAAAGATTTAACATCTATTCCTTTCGTTGTAGAAGGAAATAACGCGACAACGACCACACAATTATTAAACCTGATCCTTCCTCTTGCGCCCAAAGCTTTTCAAGGAGACAGCGCACAGCGACTTGCCTTACATGTTGCGGCCGTTTTTGCGAATAATTTCACCAACTTACTTTTTCAAATCAGTCAGAACATTCTAGAAGAGCACCAGTTGCCCTTTGATTTGCTACGGCCAATTATACTCGAAACAGCCCAAAAGGTGCAAACCTGCCTACCGGAAGCCGTCCAAACCGGCCCCGCAAAACGTGGAGACATGCAAACCATAGAAACACATTTGAATTTTCTTAGTGAATCCCCACATTGGATTAAAATATATCAACAACTAACGGAAGAAATACTAAGAAGAAGAGATTCTGAATGAATATATTATCAAAAAAGTAAATCTTCGCAGAACGTCGTTCTTTTTTCGCTTTAACAATAGAAGTTTCTAATTTTGCATAAACCGTATGATTATGGTCATTGAATCTGCAAAAAATAAAACGTATGTAAATGGCTCGCGTTTTGCTAGCTATTGTATACATGTAAGGAAAAACAAACTATTCAGAACAGAAATAAGCAACAATTTTCACGAAAATCATGGCAATTAGAAATCTAATTCTTGCAACAATAGTAATTATAAACCTGATCATTATCTCTTTCGGGATTATCTTTACGCCACAATGGTTTTGGCTTCTCTTGATTCCATTTCCATTAATGATCTTAGCCTTTTACAACAGCACCCAAACACGGCATGCTATCCTTCGCAATTACCCTCTTTTAGGTTATTTTCGTTTTTTCTTCGAGGCTATCCGTCCCGAAATGCGTCAATACTTCTGGGAGTCAGATACCGATGGACGCCCGTTTAACCGCAGACAGCGCTCTATTGTATATCAGCGTGCGAAAAATGAAAGAGAAACCGTAGCCTTTGGGATGCAAACCGACCCACAGACGATTGGCAACGAATGGGCTGCTCACTCCGTTTTCCCGGTGCATATTGAAAACCATGACCTACGTACTACGGTAGGAAACCACGCTTGTAAACAACCGTACAGTCTAAGCGTTTTCAACATCTCTGCGATGAGTTATGGGGCGTTGAGTAAAACGGCAATCACCGCTTTAAATAAAGGTGCAGCATTGCAAAATTTTGCACACAATACAGGGGAAGGCGGGATTAGTCCCTACCATGTAAATGGAGGAGATTTAATATGGCAAGTCGGAACAGGTTACTTCGGCTGTCGGAATGAAATGGGTATGTTCGATGAAGATCTTTTTGCGGAAAAAGCATCACGTCCTTATGTGAAGATGATCGAGTTAAAATTATCTCAAGGAGCAAAACCAGGTCACGGTGGTATTTTACCTGCTGCTAAAAACACGCCTGAGGTAGCCGCCATCAGACACGTGGTTCCAGGTACTGATGTCATGTCGCCACCAGCGCATAGTGCGTTTAACACTGCCGAAGGCATGATGCACTTTTTACAAAAAATGCGTGAACTATCGGGATACAAACCGATTGGCTTTAAAATATGTATTGGTGACAAGCAAGAGTTTATCGACATCTGTAATGCGATGTTGACGACACAGATATTCCCGGACTTTATTTCGATCGATGGATCGGAAGGAGGAACAGGTGCTGCACCCCTCGAGTTCACCGACAACTTGGGAATGCCTTTGTATGATGCGCTATCTTTTGTAACAACGACACTTATTAAATTTGGTGTAAAAAAACACATTAAACTTATAGTCTCTAGTCGTATTGTAACAGGTTTTGACTTACTTAAGGTTATAGCTTTAGGGGCAGACGCTTGTTATAGTGCACGGGGTATGATGTTCGCCTTAGGATGTATACAAGCGTTGAAATGTAACGAAGATGTTTGTCCTGTAGGAGTCGCGACACAAAAACCACAATTATACAAAGCACTCGACGTACAAGATAAATATGTCCGTGTGGCTCAATTTCACCGTAACACACTTCGTGCTACAGTAGAAATAATGGAAGCTTGTGGATTCAAAACATTGGACGATGTTTCTGCAGATAAGTTCTTCCGCAAAGTAGATAATATTAACACATGGAGTTTTCAACAGATTTACTTTAAAGACACCGGAAAGTTGGTTAATAGTCATAGTGCTTTTGAACCACAAGAAATATAAAAACAAAAGGCTGATTGGAATTCCAATCAGCCTTTTGTTTATACGCTCTTCTCTGCTAAAGTAGCATTACTTTAAATTCGTATATACAATTTCAAGTGTATTTTTTGCTTTAATCATCTCTTCGTAGTTGAGCCCTTCTAGCGCTTCTCCAATCGTTTTATGCGCTTGTCTCATACATCCCTCACGAAGTTGGCGTCCCTGTTTAGTCAGAAAAATAAGATTGGAGCGTTTATCTTCTTTATCATTCACACGCATCACTAATTTCACTTTCTCTAAGTTATTGATAAGCCTGGAAACGCTTGGTTTATCTCGGAACGTTAAACAGGCAAGCTCTTGTTGTGTCCTTCCTTCTTCTATCCACAGATAATATAAAAGTGTCCACTGTTCAGAGGTAATGGTTATACCTTCGTACTTTAGATTTTTCTGTAGCCTCCTGGCCAGTGCTGCCGAAGCCTTTCCCGTTAAAAACGAAAAGAACTCGTCTGCGTGTTCAAAACTAGTTGTCATAATTGTTAAAACTTTAGGTTAGTTGTTTATACAAACAAAGTAAAAAAGGTTATACAAAACAAATAAAATGTAATATTTATATGTTTTTATTATATTTACGCTAATGGAAAATTTTCTACCAGCTTTACTAATAATCGGTGGTGTAATTTACAAAATCTATTCCGAGTACCAAAAAGAACAGGAAAAGATGCGTAAAAGACGTCCTCATATCCCTACGGCTGAACCTGTAGCTGTACCGATCCCTCCCCCGACAGCAAAGCGACCTATTCCGCCCACTTTTCAAAAAGAACACCCATCAATGGTGTCAAAAAAAGTGGAACAGCCGGTAAAACAACGGTATGATATTCCAGAGGAAGTAAATCGGGTGAGAGAACAGCGACAACATCGAAAGATAGAAACCGTCGATCTGGAACATCAGCAAAAGAACAAGGTACCCGAATTTAATCTACGTGACGCCGTTATCCAGGCTGCTATTTTGGAGCGCCCGTATAAATAGGGTATCACGAAATAAACAAATAATTATTCTAAAGATTTGACTACAACCCGTGTAAAATCGCTACAGGGTAAAACTATCTGCATCTTTTAAGAATGGGAATTGTTCGCGTGACTTTATCAGTTCCGTTGGATTTAAAGTAAAGGTGTATAAATCTTCGTCTTCTGGTTTATAGTACACGACATCCCCAACAGGAGATATACACATCGAACCGCCCGAATAGTAAACTTCATTACCATCGTAGCCGACCCTATTCACACCAATAACATACGCTTGATTTTCGATCGCACGCGCCGGGATTAAAGTACGCCAATGTGCGGACCTTTTATCTGGCCAAGAAGCGGTATAAACTAACAGATCGTATGCTCCACCGAGGTTACGCGACCAAACGGGGAAACGTAAATCATAACACACCATCGGACAAATACGCCAACCTTTCAACTCAACGACAACACGTGAAGTGCCCGCCGTAAACACCTCGTCTTCATTGACCATACCAAAAAGATGGCGTTTATCGTAATGTACATAGTTGCCATCGGGATACATCCATACAAAACGGTTATAATATTTATCGTTTTCCTTGATCGTGAGCGTGCCCGCAATAACACATCCATATGCTTTGGCATGTTCATACATCCAATGCATGGTCGGACCATTCATCGTTTCGGCACATTTTTCTACATTGGTACTAAACCCTGTATTAAACATCTCCGGAAGAATAATGAGATCTGTTTTCTCTTTCAATGCTGATAATCGTAAAGACAAATTGTTCAAATTCTTCTCCACGTTCTCCCAAAACAAATATGCCTGAAATACGGTAATCTTTATTGCTTCCATACTTAACCTATACCAGCTTTCGCCAAAAATTCAAAAAATGTTCTGTCACAATTTAACAAAAAGTAAGAGCAAAATAAACTTTTCAACAAAAAAAGCTATTGTTCTCGTTGCATTAATGCATCAGCTAATCTAAATAAAGCATCTTTTCTGCCCATCTCGACATCAATTGCGTGAAGCTTATCGTATGCGATCGCTGTAAACTCCTCTTTCAATCGTGTTGCCGACCCTTTGATGTCATACTTCGCATACAGATCTTTCATCTTCTCTATCTTATGCGGTTCCGCTACTAAATCTGTGCGCAACAAATTAGTTAACACTTCTTGATCCGCATCTGTCGCAAGATCCCGAAGCTTCACATAAAGAATCGTCTTTTTATTCGACAGAATATCACCTCCTACCTGCTTTCCAAATGTTGCTGGATCCCCATAAACATCTAAAATATCGTCCTGTAGCTGGAAAGCAATACCTAGATTCACACCAAAAGCATACAAAAGCTCTTGTGCATCCGGATGTGCATCAGCAAGAATAGCGCCTAACTGCAACGCTCCACCTAAAAGTACAGATGTTTTTAAACGGATCATGTCGATATAGGCGGACTCAGCTACGCGGTCAACCTTTTCAAAATCCATATCATATTGCTGTCCTTCACAAACTTCCACTGCCAGCTTATTGAATACATCCAATAGCTGAGGCACTTTTTCTTTCGGACATTTTGCCAATTCCAAATAAGCTTGAATCAGCAAGCCATCACCCGATAAAATAGCCACACTATCATCCCATTTCTGATGTACAGTAGGCTGTCCCCGACGCAACGGTGCCTTATCCATGATATCATCGTGAATCAGCGAAAAATTATGAAAAAACTCAATAGCGGCGCTTGCGGGAAGTGATTCTTCAATATACTTTTCATCAAAAAGCGCTGCTCCCATAAGAACTAGCATAGGGCGTATACGCTTTCCGGAAAGCGACAAAATATAACGAATAGGATCGTACAAGTTGGACGGACTTACCGGAAAATGCTTAAGATCCAGGTAATCTTGGAACAACTTGGCGTATGTAAGATTTTGAAACATCAATTTTTGTTAAGTCATGCGAAGATAACTATAATATTTATCTAAGTTTGTGTAAAGGTCAATATGCGCATTTTTATCATCCATAATTTTTATCAACACGCTGGTGGCGAAGACTTTGTTTTCCGCAAGGAAGTCGCAGAACTCTCGAAGATTCACGACGTAAAAACCTATTCCGCACAAAACAAAAAAGGAGTTACCGGCTTGCTGCAATATTTTTCATACCCGTTTAATATATCAGAAAGTCGAGACATCATGCGGGAGATAGATCTATTCCAACCCGACATTGTACATATTCACAATGTACATTATGCGATTGGCCCTTGGATAATCCGGAGGATTGCACAAAAGAATATTCCAATAGTCATGACCCTTCATAACTTTCGCTTGCTATGCCCTTCCGCAACATTATTCTTTAATGGTCAGCTGTTCACAAAGAGTCTGCAACAACAATTCCCATGGGAAGCCATCAAGAAACGGGTATTGGACCACTCCCTACCGAAAACACTTCTAACGGCTTTCACCTACTGGTGGCATCGCAAAATAGGCACCTGGAACAGCATCGATCGTTATATCGTCTTATCCCAGTTTGCCAAAGATCTTTTTGCGCATTCCACCTTTCCCGTCTCGGCAAGTAAATTTGTTATTCGCCCGAATTCGGCAGATGTTCAACCCACCAACCAAGCGCGTACTGCAGACTTTATATACATTGGCCGGCTGTCGGAGGAAAAAGGAATCCTACCCTTGTTAGAGGCCATGGCGGAGACAAACTATACCATTAAAGTATATGGTACAGGCCCACAACAAGCACGTGTGGAAGAAATGCAAGATAGATATCCAAACATTATTTACATGGGATTCCAACCGCAGGAGAAACTCGCATCTGCCCTTTCTACCGCCAATGCGCTTATTGTTCCTTCAGTATGCTATGAAGGAATGCCTATGACAATTATTGAAGCCTTTGGTTATTCTACACCCGTCCTCGCTAGTAATATTGGTATTTTACGTGAAATGGTCTTACCTTTGTATACGGGACTTTCTTTTGACCCCTATAATAAGGAAGATATCAAAGACGTTTTGAATCAGTGGGACAATTTGGAGAATAAAACCAAAGATACGATAGGAACAAACTGTCGTACGGTATACGAAAAAAACTATACCGTAAAGTCGAACCTGAGCAAGCTTCTTGAAATATACGATAGCATAAAGCATTAAAAAAGACGAGGATGAGTATTATCATAATGGACAAATTAAATCTCGCAAAAGAGATACAGGCACAACTGGAAACGGTATACGATCCAGAACTAAAGCCTGCAAATATTGTTGATTTAGGTCTTGTTTACGAAATCATTACAAAAGAAGACGGCACGGCTAAGATTGTGATGACGTTAACAGCTCCAGGCTGTCCTGTTGCGGGGCAAATCATGGACGAAGTTCAACAAAAAGTTGCCGCTGTAGAGGGCGTTAAAGAAGCCTTAGTGGAGTTAACTTTTGACCCACCCTGGACGAAAGATTTGATGAGTGAAGAGGCTAAATTAGAGTTAGGTTTCCTATAAAAAAACGAGCGTCTTCAAATGGACGATACCACGTCACTGCGAGAAGCGTAGCGACGTGGCAGTATTCCTTAATTTTATCTCTAAAAGATTGCCACACCTTCGTTCCTCAGGTTCGCAATGACGTTTTGCTCTGTTTAAACAGTCCCGTTTTACTTCTATATTTTTCTACGGTTGTTTTATTGACGCTTCTAATTGACTCAATGTTTTCTTTGGCTTATTGGGTTGTTGATCCTTTCCAAACAACTTGTTCCAGATCGTACGAGACTCTTTTGTTAGGAGCGGTGATACAATAGATAAGATTAATACATACACAACAACGAAAGATTGCACAATAGGAAGCAATCCGCCTGCTTTACCAATATTTGCCATAATAATAGAAAATTCGCCACGCGCGGATAATGTAAAACCAATATCAAAAGAAGTTCGTGGTTTCATATCTGAAAAGCGTGCTGCAAAATATCCGGATGCCACGTTGCCTATAATGGTTACAACTGCTGCTAAAGCAGCCCATCCCACAGCTCCTCCCAGTGTGTACATGTCGATAGAAAGACCGAAACTAAAGAAAAACATCGCTCCAAAGAAGTCCTTAAATGGCAAAATCATCCCTTCAATCTTCTTTATATATTTGGAGTCGGCAAAGACCAAACCTGCCATCAATGCTCCAATTGCCTCTGCCACATGTATCGTTTCTGAAAATCCAGCAATTAAAAATAATAAACTGAAAACAATCAATATAAAGAGTTCGGAGCTTTTATCTTGCAATAGCTTGTCAATCGCAGGCACCAATTTTCGTCCTAGAATCAGGAAGGTTAAAATAAAACCAAGGGCCAGTAAGGAAGTTCCTGCAACTGACCAAAACGAGGTACCTCCCGTCAAGATCAATCCCGATAAAAAGGAGATATGCATGGCGATAAACAAGTCATCGAACATAATCATCCCCATGATCACCTCTGTTTCCGGGTTCGCAGTTCGTTTGAGATCGGTCAACACTTTGGCTACAATAGCCGTAGACGAGCTAGTCATCACGCCACAGAGCACCATCATTTCCTTAAAAGGGAGATCCATCAACCACCCCACCAAGAGACCCGAGACAAAGTTAAGAAGAACGTAAACCGTCCCACCAGTAACAATTGATTTTCCCGACTTAATAAGCCGCCCAACCGAGAACTCTAATCCCAGATAGAAAAGGAGAAATAGGACACCTAATCGTCCCATAAAGTCGATGAACGGCTTACTTTCTGTAAATTTAAGATCGATATGCCAAAATTGAGGCGCATGTTGCCCTAAAACCATACCGATGATGATGAAGAACGGGATAACTGAAAAACGTAACTTATTGGCTAAAAGACCAACAACGGCCACCAAGAAGACAGCAACTCCAACTTCAAGAATCAGGGTAGGTGAAAGCATAAAACTATATAAGGATCTCTTTAAGTAATTTGATATTCATTTTTTTTCCGGCAATAACAAGCGTCGCTCCCGGGGTAATAACATAATCCGGCCCAGGGTTGATCACGGTCTCATCCTCTTGAATGGCCGCAATAATGGACGCGCCGGTGCGCTGTCTCACTTCCAACTGACCAATACTTTTGTTTACGCCATCACTTGACTCCCCTACTTTATACCACTCGATACGTAAATCATCTAAAGCCACCTCAATCGTTTCTAACGATTTCGGCTTATACGATAATCCACCCAAAATCCCGGCAACCTGACGCGATTCTTCATCCGACAGTGTCATAACGCAGTGTGTCTCGCTGTCATCATCCTCCGAACGGTATAGTTCACGTCTACCATCATCATGGATCACCACAATCATGTTATCGCCAGCTTCGGTCTCAATCTGGTATTTCTTCCCGATACCAATCAAGTCGGTTTCTCTAACTATTGACATAGTATAAATTTATTGTGTTTATTGCAAACAACAGGTAATACACACAAATTTAAGCAAAAATGACCGTATAAACAATTGGAATCCCTCCGCGCCTCCCTGACAGTATTTGCGCTAAAAATATTACAAAACGCAGGCTTTTTCTACATACAGCAAATCACTTCAATCCCTATCTTTAGCGCTACAGAAATCAAAAAAAATTATGAAAAAATTAACCTTGTTACTCGCACTTCTTATCAGTGTATGCAGCTATTCATTTGCGCAAAAAAGCACCCTAAAACTAGATCTGAAAGCCTCCAATATTCAATGGGATGCCAAAAAAGTAGTAGGTGGACATGTGGGCACTATCGCAATTAAAAATGGGCAAATATCTATTGACAAGAACAAAATTGTCGGTGGAGAATTTATGATCGACATGAATTCTTTACAGTGCACAGATTCACCTAAAGCAACCGGACATCTCAAGAATGAAGACTTCTTTAACGTTCCGCAATATCCATCCGCTAAATTTGTAATCACGAAAGTAGATAACAGCAAAAGTACACCTACGGTCACTGGAAATCTAACGATTAAAGACAAAACAAAATCGATTTCTTTTCCGATCAATGTGGTACGTATTAGCGGAAATGAGGTGGAGGCCGAGGCAAAAAATGTAAAGATAAATCGATTGGATTTTGATATCAAATATCGTTCATCAAGCTTCTTTGCCGATCTCGGTGATAAAGCAATTGAGGATTACTTTACGCTAAATATTCTTGTCAAAGCGACAAAATAAAAGAAGGGCATTTAAAAATGCCCTTCTTTTATTTTACAGAAACGTCGATAATCTTATATCCGCCATCCGGCTTCTGTTCCGCTTGTCCGATAGCTATCGTTTTGGAGTGGTAAAATAAATAAACCCATTCTGCTACACGGCCTTCCTCCCAGTATTGCTGACGTAAGTCTCTTGCCCGTCTACCATCGTAATCGTATTTGGCAATAAAGTTCTTAAAAATCTCTTCGGGTTCAGGAAGCACATCCCCACCAAAAAAGTAATGCTCCCCCCCTGTATGGATATGAAAAGCTTGATGATTTGGTGTATGCCCTCCATTCAGCTCATAGGATATTTGATGATTGACCTGACCATCGCCTTCCACCAAAACCAAATTTCCACTACGTTGAATAACATCGAAAATATCTGTCCTATACGATGAATTTTCTCCAGCATAGGCTTGCTCCCACTCTCCCTGTTGCACGAAATACTCCGCATTCGGGAATGAAACACGAGCTACACCGTCTTTAAAATCCACCAAACCTCCGGTATGATCTTTATGAAGATGCGACATCAAGACATACTTAACATCTTCCGGCTCATAGCCTAATTTTCGAATGTTTTCATGAATCACCAGATTTCCATTTTCAGCCCTAAAGCCCAATCCTGTATCACATAGAATCAAACCATCATCAGCAACAATCAAGAACGGATGTACATGGACGAAAATAGATCCTTTTCGCGTTAATGGGTCATCTTTTTCTGCATCAAAAGGCACAAAAGCCTTACTAGCATCGACTGAAAAAGAGCCCTCGTATAGAGAATATGCTTGTACCATTTTAAATTTAATTGTAAACAAGTATGTTTCAGAATCTTAATCTACCGAGCCTAGAGCTCATTAGGTAAACCAATTTACAAAACGTATATTTACACGTTAATACAACCGCAAAGATATGCAAAAAAGGTGGGTAGTAAAGCCAAAAAATGAGGTCAATAAAGTGAACACACTGAGAGATGAACTGGGCATAAGTACCGTCATCGCTGAGCTACTTATCAACCGCGGCATTCTCACCTTCGATCAAGCAAAAGCATTCTTTCGTCCCTCCTTAGACATGCTGCATGACCCCTTTTTAATGCAGGATATGGACAAAGCGATTTCCCGTATTGAACAGGCCATAGGCAACAAAGAGAAAATCCTTATTTATGGCGATTACGATGTAGATGGTACAACAGCTGTTTCCGTCGTCTATAGTTTCTTTCGAGACTTCCACACTGGTATGGAATTTTATATCCCTGATCGCTATAGCGAAGGTTACGGAATCTCTACCCAAGGAATCGATTATGCAGCAGAACATGGCTTTTCTTTGATTATCGCTTTAGATTGTGGTATCAAGGCAAATGATAAAATCGATTACGCAGCATCGAAAAACATCGATTTCATTATCGGAGATCACCACTTACCAGGGCCCGAAATACCACAAGCCGTAGCAGTATTGGATCCGAAACGTGTGGATTGTTTATACCCCTACAAGGAGCTGTCGGGTTGCGGAATAGGATTTAAAATCATACAAGCGTTTATTCAAAAAAACGATATGGATATCCAGCTGGCTTATCAGTACCTTGATCTGGTAGCTGTCAGTATCGCTTCGGATATTGTTCCAATTACAGGAGAGAACCGAATATTGACCCACTATGGGCTCAAGAAACTGAATACCAATCCTAACTGTGGCTTACAAGCGTTAATTAATCTTTCCTCCAATAAAACAGGCCAATTTTCAGTCAATGATATTGTCTTCCAAATAGGTCCCCGCATCAATGCTGCAGGACGAATAGAACATGCCAAAGATGCGGTAAAACTTCTGATTTCAAAATCGTTGCAAGAAGCAAAAGACTTCTCGGCGACAGTCGACGATCAAAACAACCTTCGAAAAGACTTTGATCTACGCATCACAGAAGAAGCTCTTGATTTAATTGATAACGACGAAGTATTGATTAAGCGTAAGTCTACCGTCCTGTATAAAGAAGACTGGCATAAAGGTGTGATCGGTATCGTTGCTTCTCGGTTAACGGAGAAGTATTATCGCCCAACCATAATTATGACCAAAACAAATGGGCATATTGCAGGTTCGGCACGCTCGGTACTGGGCTTTGACCTCTACGAGGCACTGAGTGAATGTAGCGATTTATTGGATCAATATGGTGGCCACAAATATGCAGCGGGATTAACCATGCCCATTGAGAATCTGAATGCGTTTCAGCAGCGTTTTGAGGATGTCGTGAGTGGCACCATTAAACCCGAAATGCTCCAACAGGAGGTCCTCATTGAAACAGCTATCAAATTAACAGATATTGACAGTAAATTCTATCGACTGTTAAAACAATTTGAGCCGTACGGCCCCCAGAATGAAGCTCCTATTTTCGTCTCACGAGCCGTCGAAGGTTCGGGATATATTGTAGGTAGTAATCATATTAAGATAACGATAAGACAAGGAGACTCTCCAGCTTTTGAATGTATTGGCTTTGGATTGTCTGAATACATAGACACCATAAACAGCGGAGCCTCCTTCGATGTATGCTACACCATTGAGGAAAACAACTGGCGAGGAAAGAGAAACCTACAATTGAACATTAAGGCTATTCGATTTTAACAAAAAACCTTCACTGTAATTGAGCGTTATATATACACAGAAAAGGCTTGCATGGGTGGATATTAAATTTACATAAATTTATATAAGTTTGTAATCAAACGATTAATGGAGAAGATGATACTAAAGGCAGAAAACCTGGTCAAAAAGTACAAGCAACGTACCGTTGTTAATGATGTTTCTTTCCATGTGGAACAAGGTGAGATCGTCGGATTGCTCGGACCAAACGGTGCCGGTAAGACAACCTCCTTTTACATGATTGTAGGACTTATTAAGCCTAACGATGGTCATGTATACCTGGATGATCAAGATATCACACAGGATGCTATGTTTCAACGTGCGCAGAAAGGGATAGGCTATCTGGCACAGGAAGCCTCTGTATTTCGCAAACTATCCGTAGAGAACAATATCTTAGCCGTACTGGAAATCCATTACAAAAATAAGGAAGAGCGTTTAGCAAAATTAGAAGAGTTGTTAACAGAATTCAGTTTGCACCGTGTACGCAAGAATCGAGGCGATTTACTATCTGGAGGAGAACGCCGACGGACAGAAATAGCACGTGCGCTAGCTGCTAATCCACACTTCATCTTACTCGATGAGCCTTTCGCCGGGGTCGATCCAATTGCCGTTGAGGAAATTCAAACCATTGTCTCCAAACTTAAAAGAAAGAACATTGGTGTGCTTATCACAGATCACAACGTACAAGAGACTTTATCCATAACGGATCGCGCCTATTTATTAACGGAAGGTAAAATCATGCTGACGGGCACTCCCGAAGAAATTGCGGACAATGAACTCGCACGTAAATTCTATCTCGGAAGACACTTTGAATTAAGAAGAAAAAAACTCTAACATAAGCTTTAACGTAAGATAAACGATGGCGCTATTAAATTCTCTCTTTACTTGGATCATGAAGAAACGTATTCATCAGATCGAACTATTCATGAAATACCCACATGATGTACAAGAGGAATGGTTCCAAAGCTTAATTTCTACCGCAGAAGCAACCGAATGGGGTAAAAAATATGATTACACCAGTATTCTAACTCCAGAAGAGTATAAAAATAGAGTACCAATTCAAGACTACGAAGACGTTAAGGTATATGTAGACCGAATGATAAAAGGTGAGCAAAACCTTATCTGGCCCTCTGATATAAAATGGTTTGCCAAGTCTTCAGGCACAACGTCAGATCGATCGAAGTTCATTCCAGTTAGTTTGGAAGCGTTAGAAGACTGCCACTACCAAGGTGGTAAAGATATGCTGTCCATCTACTGTCATAACAGACCCGAAAACAAAGTTTTTACAGGCAAATCGGTGGTGATCGGAGGTTCTTCCCAGATCAATAACTTCAGCCCCGATTCATACTATGGCGATCTTTCATCCATTCTGATCCGTAACTTGCCTTTTTGGGCGGAGTTTAAACGCACCCCCAACCTCGAGGTAACTTTGAATCCAAATTTTGAGGAAAAGATAGAGCAGATAGCACAGATTACCATTAAAGAAAATGTAACCAGCTTAGCGGGTGTACCAACCTGGAACCTCGTTATGGCAAAGCGTATTCTCGAAATCACGGGTAAAGACAATCTGTTGGAGGTGTGGCCAAATCTAGAGTTTTATGGTCATGGTGGCGTTAGCTTTAAACCATATCGTGAACAGTTTGAAAAACTGATCCCTTCTGCGGATATGTATTACCTGGAAAACTACAACGCATCGGAAGGTTATTTTGGCTTACAAGACCGCTCGGATTCGGAGGACCTATTGCTCATGTTAGATTATGGAATCTACTACGAGTTTCTTCCTATGGAACATATCGATGAAGAGCACCCGAAAACATTAGACCTGAGCGAAGTCGAAATCGGAAAAAACTACGCCCTCATTATCTCGACCAATGCAGGATTATGGCGTTATAAAATAGGAGACACCATTAAATTCACATCCCTATCGCCATATCGTTTTCAAATATCAGGTCGAACGAAACATTACATCAACACATTTGGGGAAGAAGTGATTGTTGACAATGCCGAGAAAGCACTGAGTGAAGCGTGCAAAGCGACTGGAGCTGTAATCAAAGACTATACCGCTGGTCCGATCTATTTCAATGACGGTAAAGCCGGTGCACATGAATGGATTATCGAATTTGAAAACCAACCATCAGACTTGCAACAGTTCAGCGAAGTGTTAGACAAAACATTGCGCGAAATCAACTCGGACTACGATGCCAAGCGCTATAAAGATATGGCATTGGGCTTCCCTATTATCCACAATGCAGCCCCTGATACCTTTTACATTTGGATGAAGTCCCGCGGTAAACTGGGTGGGCAGAACAAAGTTCCACGACTAGCGAATAACAGAGAGCATATAGAGCCTATTTTAGAGCTAATGGGTACGCGGTAGCAACTATCCTTTATCCTGTACCCACTAAAAATACAGCCGCTGTATGGGGTATCTATTGATTCTTTTTTCTAACTTGCACATTCTAAAATTTTAATGAAATGAGCGAGACGAATACTTATTCAATTCGCGTAGAGCCAACAAAACAATCGAGACTCTCGCAAGTAGATTTCAACAATTTGAAATTTGGTCAGATTATGGCTGACCACATGCTAGTTGCTAATTATGAAAATGGCACATGGACCGACGTCAGTATCCAGCCATATGGTGATTTATCCGTCAGCCCATCCATGTCTGCCCTCCATTATGGACAAGCAATCTTTGAAGGTATTAAAGGATATAAATTTGCAGATGGTACTGTTAGCATTTTTCGTCCCGACAAGAACCATGAACGTTTTAACAAATCGGCTTTTCGCTTACAGATGCCTGAGGTACCTGAAGAGATTTTTATTGAAGGATTAAAAGCCCTCCTTAATATTGATCGCGATTGGGTTCCTTCTAATGAAGGTACTTCGCTCTATATCCGTCCTTTCATGTTCGGAACGGAAGCGGCCTTGGGAGTTCACCCATCTGCTTCGTATAAATTTATCATTATTTGTTGCCCTGTCGGTGCATATTATAGTAAACCAATCAGCTTAAAGGTTGAAACACATTACACCAGAGCTGCGGAAGGCGGTGTTGGATTCTCTAAAAATGCAGGGAACTACGCATTATCCTTATACCCAACACAACTTGCTAATGACGAAGGCTATGACCAAATCATGTGGACCGATGCCTTGGAACATAAATATATCGAAGAAGCAGGAACTGCAAACTTAATTTTCCGCATTGGCGATACCATTATTACACCACATGGTGACACCATCTTACACGGTGTAACACGTCGTACGATTATCGAACTAGCGGATAAATGGGGATACAAAACAGAACAACGAAAAGTGTCCGTTCAGGAGCTTATCGATGGCATCAAAAATGGCTCAGTAACAGAGGCTTTTGCTGCTGGAACGGCTGCAACCATCACCCATATTTCACGCATTGGTTTTAACGGAACAGATTATGAATTGCCACCAGTTGAAGGACGAGACTTCTCTAATAAAGTGTTAGATTATTTGAATCAATTGCGTTACGGAAAAACTGAAGATCCATTTGGTTGGAACTTTATCGTTTAATATAAATACTGTTATTCGGACAAATACGAAGAAACACAATAAAAAGAGGCTGTTTTTAACAGCCTCTTTTTTTACGTAAAAAAAGAATCCCTCATCGTCGGGCGACAAAGAGGGATCCAAACCAATTATTAACCTAAATTATGAATTAATAGAAATGCAAAACACGTGTCATTAATTAATTATTATGCAACATCTGGTTTCCATATTTTGTCACATCTGCGTTACCAAATGAGTTAATATCCCTTCTTGATCGTTTGGCTCAAACCAGGTCGTATTTCCATACTTCTTAAACCAGGTTATTTGTCGTTTCGCATATCTTCTTGTATTCTGTTTAATCTTTTCCACCGCTTCCTCTAGAGAAATATGACCGTCTAAATAATCAAAAATTTCAGCATAGCCTACGGTAAGTAATGCCGGCTTTTCCTTGTAAGCGAACAATCTTTTAACTTCCTCAACTAAGCCTGCGTCGATCATCTTATCAACGCGTAAGTTAATACGTTCGTAAAGAGCCTCGCGTGGCATATTTAGTCCGATGGTAATGGTATTAAAAGTACGATCTGCTCCCCCACTTACTTGAAACGAAGAAATGGGTTGTCCCGTCGCTTCAAATACTTCTAATGCACGAATTACGCGTTGCGGATTATGAATGTCTGCTGTTGCATAATAAACCGGATCCACCTCCTTTAGTGCTTCTTGTAATACGTTTATCCCTTCATTTGCCAATCGCGCATTCAACCGTTCTCTCACTTCGACTGGAGCTTTGGGCAGATTGTCTAAGCCCTCACATACCGCACGTACAAACAAGCCAGAACCACCCACCATTACAACGACATCATGCTGCTCAAATAATGTCTCCAAAAGTGATAAAGCATCGCGTTCAAAGTCACCTGCCGAATACTCATCTTCAATGGAGTGGGAATCAATAAAATGGTGCTTAGCGGCCGCCAATTCTAGCGCATCAGGTTTTGCCGTACCAATCGTCATTTCTTTATAGAACTGCCTCGAATCTGCCGATATAATCTCCGTTTGAAAATGTTGTGCCAAAGCAATTCCCATAGCCGTCTTACCCACCGCGGTGGGACCAACAACAACAATTAATGTTTTTTTATTCTCTGCCATAACGACTTCATAAAAAAACCTTAAGCTTTCACTTAAGGTCTCCCTTTTATCTTGTATTGTTTACCAAGAAAAACCGGCCCTAGTACTCGTCCTCGTAGCCTTTTTCTTGCTGTTCACTCCCGTCTTCGCTCTCTCCTTCTTCCTCGTCATCGAACAAATCAAAATCATCCTCATCATCTACACCATATTCTGTATCATCAACTGGCACGTCGTCCTCATCATCGTCATCGTCCACCCCCGTAGATACAGGAAAATTGGCTGCCGCAGCAGACTTCGGTACTTCACCAACCGTCTTGAATACCTCGGGATATTCTTTCCCCTCCTCTTCTTTTAAAATCTTGATCAGCTCCACATGGAAATCATAGGGACGATCAAAGTTATAGATGTAATAAAATTTCTGATGCGGGTCTTCAATAAACTTACTCAACCGGATATCTTCCATTTTCAACACCCCAGCAGCATTTTTTTTATCCGTTGGTAAAAGTGCAATTTCGGTACCCTTTTTCCATTGGTCGTTACTCACATAAAACGAAGAAGGTACATTAATAATGTATCCCGTCGATTTGTGTATTGTTTCGTGTAACGTTAAGAACGTACTTTTCGAGGTCACATCTATCTCACGATAAACATCTTCATAATCCTCAAAAGTCACTCGAAATCTGTAAATAGCCATTTTAATCGTATCGTATAATTATTTTGCCCCCTAAAATTACAATAATTTTTAAAAAATTAAAGCAACACATTATTTTTAGCTGTCAAGCCCATTTCCTCCCCACGTTTCAATACAAACCCCAAGGCTTCTGCTCTATTGTTCGCGATCTCCCCTTCTAGAATAGCCTCACGCATTGCATTCTTAAGCATTCCAATCACACGTCCAGGACCTAGTCCAAAGAGCTGCATAATATCTTCTCCGCTTACTGGTGGTTGCCAATTACGGATCTGATCCCGTTCCTCCACATCTCTAAGCTTTTGTTTAACGAGTTCAAAGTTATCTCTATACTTTTTCTTCTTAAACTCGTTTTTTGTAGTCACATCCGCATGGCATAACATCATCAATGCATCGATATCATCACCTGCCTCAAATAACAAGCGACGCACCGCTGAATCACTAACGATATCTTGCGCCAAGACGATTGGTCTTAAATGCAATTGAACCAGCTTTTGAACAAACTTCATCTTCTCGTTCAAGGGTAACTTTAGTTCCGCAAATAACTTTGGAACCATCTTAGCCCCACGATCCTCGTGCCCATGAAAGGTCCACCCCACTCGCTTATCGAAACGCTTCGTTGCTGGTTTTGCAATATCATGCATAATGGCCGCCCATCTCAACCACAAATCATCCGACATTTCAGCCACATTATCCAGTACTTCCAATGTATGGTAAAAGTTATCTTTATGTCCACGTCCATCAATAACGTCTACACCATACAATTGCTGCATAGCTGGAAAAATAAGTTTTAGCAACCCGGTATCAAACAAATATTTAAAACCAATAGATGGTTTTGTCGCTAAGACAATCTTATTTAATTCATCTGCAATTCGTTCTTTCGAAATAATCTGAATCCGTTCGGCATTATCCACAATAGCTTGGATAGCCGCTATATCAATTTTAAAATTAAGTTGGGTCGCAAAACGGATAGCACGCATCATCCGTAACGGATCATCCGAGAAGGTTATCGTCGGGTCAAGTGGTGTCTTTATTATCCGCTCTTCAATATCCCCAACCCCATTAAAAGGATCGACGAGCTCACCATAGCGATCACCATTTAGGCAATATGCCATCGCGTTGATGGTAAAATCGCGGCGATTTTGATCATCTTCCAGTGTGCCATCTTCAACAATCGGGTTGCGTGAATTCGACCGATAAGATTCTCGACGTGCGCCTACAAACTCAATATTTATTTGATCATGCACCAACATGGCCGTTCCGAAGCTCTTGTATACCGCAACCTTTGTATGAAGGATTTCCCCCAATTTAGTTGCAAAATCAATCCCACTCCCAACAACTACAATATCCACATCATTCTTGAACGGACGGCCCATAATTCGGTCCCGAACAAAACCGCCGATTACATAGCACTCGACCTGTTCTTTATCCGCTAAATCTTTGATTATTTGAAAAATAGGATGTTGTAAATTCTCTCGCATAGCAACCCTGTGTAGGTAAAAATCTATTAGCGGGCAAAAATACGCAAAATTAAGATACAATTCGGTATCTATCGTTATTTAAAAGCAGCTCGCTTCTTAGTCACGGTCTTTAGAAAGTCGACGGAAAGCAAGCGGATTCGCTGTCAGTTCAGCCTGTTCTCTACGACATTTAACAATATGTACCGCCTTAAAAATCGCTTCTAAAAAAGATTCATGTGAGGCTAAATTTTTCCCTGCAATATCATATCCGGTGCCATGATCTGGCGAAGTTCGTACTACCGGTAATCCAGCCGTATAATTTACACCTTGACGCGAGGCAATATGTTTGAAAGGGATCAATCCCTGATCGTGATACATCGCCAAAACCGCATCAAACTTGGTATAACTATCTGTTGCAAAGAAACCATCTGCTGGATATGGACCAAAACAGAACACACCTTCCTGATTTGCTTTTTCGATAGCCGGTCTAATGATTTCATCATCCTCTGTTCCAATGATGCCATTATCACCCGCATGTGGATTAAGCCCTAGAACAGCGATTTTAGGTTTTTGAACCCAGAAATCCTTCTTTAAGCTCTCATGCATCATCTTTAATTTCTGCATAATAGCCTCCTCTGTGATCGAAGACGCGATATCCTTTACTGGAATATGTCCCGTAACGACCCCTACACGGAGCTCTTCGGTAATCATAAACATAAGCACATCCGATGCATTAGACTTCGCCTGTAAATACTCCGTATGTCCGGGAAAGTTAAAACCGTCTTGTTGGATATTGTGCTTATTGATTGGCGCTGTCACCAACGCATCTATACGACCAGCATTTAGATCTTCAACTGCTTTTTCAAGGGAAAGAAAGGCATATTTTCCACCTATTTCATTCTGCTCACCCAAAGTGATCTTAACGTCCTCCTGCCAACAGTTGATAATATTAGAGCGTTTAGGATTAGCTTGATCTGGTGAATTAATTACATTGAAACTAAAATCCTGCACCCCAATTGCCTTCCGGTGGAAAGATGCAACTTTAGTATTTCCATAAACAATAGGTGTAAAGTATTCGAGAACTCTATTATCCATTAAGGATTTAATAATAACTTCTAAACCTATACCATTGATGTCGCCTACAGTAATACCTATTTTTAGTTTTTCACTCATCTTTCAAAAGCTTTGATTCAAAATTACAAAATTTAGCAAACAAAAGGCTGTTTGAAAAGCAAATTGTTCGGAATAACTATCTTTGCATTCTATTCGATAAGCTATGAGTACAGTACGCGCAAAGAAACACTTGGGACAACATTTCTTAAATGATAAGAATGCGGCTCAAAAAATTGTAGAAGCTTTGGATCCTTCATTAGGGTTTACACAAGTATTAGAGGTGGGACCTGGTATGGGTGTTCTTTCTGATTTTCTATTAGAAAAAAAGGAATACGAGACCTGGCTTATCGACATTGACGACGAGTCCATTGCGTTTCTAGCCGACAAGTATCCGCAATTGGGAGACCGACTTATTCATGGGGATTTCCTGGCTTTGGATTTTGGCGCGTACTTTGGAGATAAGATGGCGGTCATCGGAAATTTTCCGTACAATATTTCTTCTCAAATCTTGTTTAAGATCTTGGACGAACGAGACCGCGTGGTACAAATGGCGGGGATGTTCCAAAAAGAAGTGGCAGAGCGTTGTGTCGCTAAGCCAGGAAGTAAGGAATATGGCATATTAAGCGTTTTCTTACAAGCCTACTATGATGTTCAATATCTATTCACGGTAAAAGCAGGCGCTTTCAACCCGCCGCCAAAAGTACAATCGGGTGTGATGCGGATGACCAGAAACGGCCGTGCCACCTTGGATTGTGATGAAAAACTATTTTGGCGTGTCGTAAAAGCAGGTTTTAACCAACGACGCAAAACACTGCGCAATGCCTTGTCAGCTGTTGTTCCCAAAGATAAAATGAGCGATAATCCACTATACGAACTACGTGCAGAACGACTCAGTGTAAAAGACTTTGAAAGTCTCACGAACGAAATTATGACTGTTTTATAGCCCATAAGATGAAAGCCAGATTTGCTATTGTTGGCGGAGGAATTGCAGGCCTTACCGCAGCTATTGGTCTTCGCAAACTGGGGTACGAACCTATTATTTACGAACGTACTCCTGTGCTAAAAGGTATCGGCGCAGGTTTTGGTCTTGCAGCCAACGCGATGCATGCATTCGACCTGCTCGGACTTCGCCAAGGTGTCGAAAAAATAGGTCATTTCCTCTCCTCTTACGCTATTCTGGATCAAAAAGGGCGAGTTATCGCGGCACCTGACACCGCAGAAATTGCCAAGAATTTTCAGCAACTGAACTTCGCCATACACCGTGCTGATTTGCATCGTTTTTTAATCGATCAGCTCCCGCCGGAAACTATTCTACTCGGTAAAGAAGCCCTCAATTTAGAACAAAACAAAGATGGGATCGTTCTTCACTTTGCGGATGGACAAAAGGTTGAGGCCGAGTATCTATTAATCACAGATGGCGTACGATCAAAACTTCGTCAACAATTGATTCCACAATCGGCACCTCGATATTCAGGATATACATGTTGGCGGGCCGTAATAGACAATACGGATATTAATTTGAAAGAGGGCAGTGAAACCTGGGGTGCCTTGGGGCGCTTTGGGATGACACCACTTGTAAACGATAAAATTTACTGGTATGCGTGTATTAATGCCTCCGAAAATAACCCAACATATGCCGCCTATAAAATCGCGGATCTACAACGCCATTTCCGTAGCTATCATACAGATATTCAAACATTATTAAAAAACACACAAGACGAACAGCTTCTTTGGAATGATATTATCGATATCAAACCGCTGGATACGCTCGCCTACAACCGGGTTTTATTGTTAGGTGATGCCGGACATGCGACGACTCCTAATATGGGGCAAGGAGCTTGCCAAGCTATCGAAGATGCCGTTGTATTGATGGATGAGCTCAAAACAAATCCAGCTATAGAAACTGTCTTCCAGCATGTGAATGAAAGACGCTTACACCGTACGCGCTATATCACCAACACATCCTGGCAGATTGGAAAGGTAGCGCAATGGGAAAACAGAAACCTCATTGCAGTACGCAACTTTTTCATGCGCAACTTACCTGCCCGATTTATGCAATCGAAGCTCCAGCAATTGCTTAGCGAAGACTTCATGACTATTAACAAAAGAAGATGAAAACACAGATATTAATCGTCGACGATATACACGAAATCTTACTGGAAAAGTTGAAATCAGCGGGCTTAGCGTATGATTACCAACCCAACATAGATCGCGAAGGTGCGGCGGCAATCATCAGTAATTACACGGGTTTGATCATTCGCTCCAAATTTCAAGTGGACCGAGATTTTATTGACTTAGGTACGAACCTCCAGTTTATCGGACGTGCCGGAGCAGGGATGGACAATATCGATGAGCATTATGCAACATCCAAAGGAATTGTGTTGATTCCAGCCAATGAAGGCAACCGGGATGCTGTTGGGGAGCATATGATCGGGATGTTGTTGAGCCTCATGAACAACTTGAATCGTGCACATAAAGAAATTACCGAAAAAGGCCAATGGCGCCGTGAAGAAAATCGAGGCCATGAGCTTAAAGGAAAAACAGTCGCCCTCATTGGATATGGTCACAACGGTCAAGCCATGGCTAAAAAGCTCGCCGGATTCGAGGTTAACGTCATTGCTTACGACAAGTACAAGACAGGATTCTCGGACAACTATGCCCGTGAAGTGTCCATGGAAGAAGTGGTGAAGCAAGCTGATATTTTGAGCTTTCATATCCCTTTAACGACCGAAACCAAAGGCCTTGTAGATGATGAATACCTGTTCCATTTCCGCAAACCTATCTTCTTTTTAATGGGCGCACGCGGCGGAATCGTCCAAGTACCGGCGGTATTAAAAGCACTGAATTCGAAAAAGATTATCGCTGCTGCTTTCGATGTTTTGCCAATCGAAAAATTCCCTTCACTTGGCGAACAAGAATGGTTTCATGACCTTAGCTCCCGTGATAATGTATTACTAAGCCCACATGTCGCAGGATGGACGTACGAAAGTTACTACAAGTTATCCGATGTGTTGGCAGAGAAAATAATTGCTTTGGAACATACAGCAAACTAACGTAATGCATTTACCCCCCGAAAGCTCGAAACAAAGCAACGGAAAGTAATACAAATACGAACTGTAATACCAAGGCCAGATCGAGCAGATAGGTATAGTGATAATGTCCTTTCTTCTCAAAAATAAAAAACCGATAAAATATAGCAATAAGGAGATTTGTCGCTAATATCCCTCCTTTTATAGGCCAAGGAATAGCGGAAGAAAAGACGACCAATAAACTGTGTATCGCTACAAGTATGTAGCATAATCGAATTGCCTTCTCTACGCCTAACATACTGGGGATTGTCCGAAGGTGATAGTAGGAATCCTGTGCAATATCTCGGATATCAAACGGCAAGGTACAAATCACCAAAAAGAGGAATTTAAAAGCAAAAAGGCTATAAAATAAGACACTGTCAACCGTTTCCCCTTGTGCCCAAAGTTCTACTGCTGGCAGAGCAACCGAACTAAGCGTCCAAACCAGCGCAATATGAAAAATTTTCATCGCTGGCAGCTGCCGCAACCCTACCCATTTGCCTTGGTAGGGAATGATGGGGAAAGAATACAAAATACTGACCGCCCCTATTACACCTAGAAATAACCAAGTATACAGATGCACGTGGAAAAGTGCGTAAACTAAAACACATGCCGCAATAATCATATTCAGCCATAACAGCCATTCATACCGAAACACCCATCGGGTGCGTGCATAGGCAGACTCCGCCGGCTGTTTGGGCTTAGATAACAGAAAGCTAAAATTATACAACAATAAGGTTGCTGCGCCTTCTATCAGAATGATAAATAGATTATAAGGCTGGTCAAATATTAAATACGTCAAAGCGCATTGTGCCGCGGCTGCAACAGCTATCAATATGTTCGTGAAAATCAAAACATAATAGACCCTCCTTAACAACTTCATAACCGACGATACAATTTATTTAAATTCTTGCATTAAATTAATCAAAATAAGGCATTTTTATATTTAAAATTGACAATAATGGCAAAAAAAACTAAATTAGCCTATTAAGATTCGATTCAGACACAAATGAATAAATAAGTGGCTGCTTCGAATAAATAACAAAATTTTACCGAGAATATGAGCCTACAGATTACAAGTTTTGAGGAGTATCAGGAAGTCTACAAACGTAGCGTTGAGGATCCTAAAGCATTTTGGGGAGAAATTGCTGAAAATTTCTTTTGGAAAAGAAAATGGACGAATGTATTAAATTGGAATTTCACAGAACCGAATGTAAAATGGTTCGAAGGAGGAAAATTAAACATTACCGAAAACTGTCTTGACAGACATATCTATAAGTATGGCGATAAGCCTGCTATCATTTGGGAGCCTAACGACCCGAATGAATCACACCGTGTACTCAGCTATAAGCAACTTTTAGCCAAGGTTGAAACTTTCGCTAATGTACTAAAGAACAACAATGTTAAAAAAGGTGACCGTGTATGTATCTACTTACCAATGGTTCCTGAGCTTGTTATTGCGGTACTTGCTTGTGCTCGTATTGGAGCGATTCACTCTGTCGTGTTCGGAGGTTTCTCCGCACAATCTATTGCCGATCGTATCAACGATGCCGAATGTAAATTAGTAGTTACCGCCGATGGTGGATTTAGAGCGAACAAAACATTGGAGTTAAAATCCATTGTTGATGACGCCTTAATGCAATGTAAAACAGTAGAACGTGTCATTGTACTCACGCGTACCCGCACCCCAGTATCGATGATCAAGGGACGTGATGTTTGGTGGGAAGATGAGATCAGTAAAGTGGAAACACAAGGAAATCCACCATGCCCTGCAGAAGAAATGGATGCTGAAGATCCGCTATTTATTTTGTACACATCTGGATCTACGGGTAAACCAAAAGGAGTCGTACATACTACGGGAGGATACATGGTGTATACCGGTTATACGTTCTCCAATGTATTTCAATATCAACCGGGGGAAGTGCACTTCTGTACGGCAGATATTGGCTGGATCACGGGACACAGTTATATCGTTTACGGTCCTTTATCGCAGGGCGCCGTTTCCTTGATGTTCGAAGGTACACCAACCTACCCAGATGCAGGTCGTTTGTGGGATGTTGTAGACAAACATAAAGTAAACATTCTCTATACAGCACCAACCGCTATTCGTTCCCTTATGGCATTTGGCGACGAGTATGTCGACAGTAAAGACTTGAGTAGCATCCGTAAGCTGGGATCTGTGGGTGAGCCGATCAATGAAGAAGCGTGGCACTGGTATAATGAGAAAATTGGTAAAGGTAAAGCGCCAATTGTAGATACATGGTGGCAAACGGAAAACGGAGGTATCCTAATCGCACCGATGGCCGGTATTTCTCCAACGGTACCGAGTTATGCAATGTTGCCACTTCCGGGCGTACAACCGTGCCTAATGGATGAACATGGTAATGAAATCGAAGGTAACGATGTGACCGGAAACCTATGTATCAAGTTCCCTTGGCCAGGTATGCTACGCACAACATGGGGCGACCACGAGCGTTGTAGACAAACATACTTTGCGACTTACGAGAACAAATACTTCACCGGTGATGGTTGTTACCGAAGCCCAGAAGGCTACTATAAGATTACAGGACGTGTAGATGATGTGTTGAATGTTTCTGGTCACCGTATCGGAACGGCCGAGGTAGAAAATGCCATTAATATGCACTCCGATGTAGTTGAGTCTGCCATTGTTGGTTATCCGCATCCTGTAAAAGGACAAGGTATCTATGCGTATGTTATTGCGAATCACCATATCGATGCGGAAAGCACGCGTAAAGATATTATGCAAACAATCACGCGTCTGATTGGTGCGATTGCAAAACCAGATATTATTCAGTTTGTAAGCGACTTGCCAAAAACACGTTCTGGAAAGATTATGCGCCGTATCTTACGTAAGATTGCAGAAGGCGATATCAAGAACCTGGGCGATACATCAACCTTACAAGATCCAACTGTTGTTGACTCGATTATCAAGGGCTCGCAAGAGTTTCAACGATAAAATAAAAAGGGCGCTTAAAGCGCCCTTTTTATTTTAGTTTAATGTGAAAGTAAATTCTTGATTGGCTTCTGTTTTATAAGCCATACTTTGTGTTGCTGGAGAAATGGCAAATAAAGGTGAGAATGTTTTCACTTTTACCGTATTTCCATCCGGCAAAAACTCAAGATAGCGTAACCATCCGTCCCCCCCATTACCATGCCATCCGCCCCCCATGGCCTGCGCATTAAAAGTCATTTGCGTCACAGTTTTACCAGACATATTTTTATCTTGTCTGAAACCTAAGTGCCCGTCAAAGACATCAGGATCACCAATATGTCCTGAAAATACAAGACGGATATTTTTGGATGGCTTCACCAACTTCTCAAATAAAGCTTCTCCATAGTTTACATCTTCCATCTTATACTTCTGCGTTTTGATGTGGTTACTGTTTTTATTCAAGAAAACGTGCGTT
Organism: Sphingobacterium psychroaquaticum; assembly: GCF_004421025.1. NCBI lineage: Bacteria > Pseudomonadati > Bacteroidota > Sphingobacteriia > Sphingobacteriales > Sphingobacteriaceae > Sphingobacterium > Sphingobacterium psychroaquaticum. The sequence continues at coordinate 3,551,753 of NZ_CP038029.1, forward strand.
AATAAGATTACATCTTTATCCACATACTTCTTGTTGTTCAGCACATCCTTCGCCCAATTTACCACAGTATCTCGAGGTCCAAACTCAAGCACCATCACCAAAATATTCTTATTTTGTGGTGTTTTAAACTCGTACAATGCATTGACACTAGTAGACGCACCGTTTAAAGCAGGACCAATTTCACGAAGTGCTCTAAAATTCATGCTATTTTGCTCCACCGAAAAATACTTATCGTAATTAGTTGATCTGTATTCTGCACTTTTATAGCCATAATCATGATTTCCTGTCGCCAGTACATAAGGCACATGGTTATCGAATTTTGAAAAAGCACTGCGTACAAAGCTCCATTGCTGCTGGCTGTTCATATTGCCCGTATTGCCCTGTGGATTCATAAAATCATTCTGCTCCACCAAGTCTCCTGTACACAGCACAAATTGCATATTCAAGGCCTCCACATTCTCGTAGATCCAACTGGTCATTAAATTTAAAATACCACCATTGCGATGATAGCGCGAATACGTTTGAGGATCAGGAAGAAGAACCAACGACCACGAGTCTTTATCTGTTAATGTAGGTTTTTGGTACTGTGCATATCCTTGTAAGCTCCAAAACAAGCTCAATAAAAGGAAAGTTAGTTTGATGTTTTTCATGGCCTAAAATTAATATTTATCAAGAAAGTAACGCAAAAAACGGGTATTTTTTGTATTTTTATGTCGGTTCCATCATTAATAAAATACAAGACTGCATGCTATTTACTGTTTTAACAGGATTAATAACATCAAGCCTTCTCGTTCCTTTTGGCAAGTTTATTAAAACAAAATGGAGTATTTTACTCCCTTTTATACCTGTACTGCTATTTATTGTTTATCTACTTTATGTCCCGGATGTTGCTAGCGGAACTAATTTTCTACAACATCTACCTTGGGTTCCTTCCCTAGGCATTAATTTAGATTTCAAACTAGACGGCTTATCTCTCCTTTTTGCATTGCTCATCACAGGCATTGGTTCTGCGATTTTCTTTTACGCGCGCACCTACCTCAAAGGACATCAGTACTACGATCGTTTCTTCGGCTATTTATTGCTCTTCATGAGCGCCATGTTGGGTGTTGTTTTATCGAATAATATTATTACCCTTTTTATTTTCTGGGAACTGACCAGTATTAGTTCCTTCTTCCTGATTGGTTTTAATAACGATAATGCGGACTCCAGAAAGAGCGCGCTCACAGCCTTAAGCATAACCGGAATCGGTGGTTTCTTTTTATTGGCAGGTTTAGTTTTACTTGGGAATATCGCCGGTACTTACGTGATTAGTGATCTTGTCGCTCAACACAACATTATAACCAGCCACCAACTATACCCGCTATTTGTCGGGTTTATACTGATTGGAGCATTCACCAAGTCAGCACAATTCCCATTTCATTTTTGGCTCCCGGGTGCTATGAAAGCGCCAACGCCGGTCTCGGCTTACCTCCACTCGGCAACGATGGTCAAAGCAGGAATATACCTGCTAGCCCGCTTTACCCCAATTTTAGGAAACACCGACCTTTGGAATTACACCTTGATGATTGTAGGTGGTTTCACCATGCTCTATGCGGCAATACATGCATTATTCCGTATAGATTTAAAAGCTATCCTAGCATACTCCACCATTTCGGCACTTGGTGTTCTCACTTTTTTATTGGGATTAGGATCAAAAGAAGCTATTGTTGCAGCCAGTGTTTTCATTCTGGTTCATGCGCTCTACAAGGCGACCTTATTTATGGTAACGGGAATTATTGACCATGAAACACATACGCGTGACCTCACGCATCTATCTGGTCTTCGCAAAGTACTGGCTCCTGTTTTTATTGCCGCACTTCTAGCAGCGCTCTCCAGTGCTGGAGTACCTTTGACCTTCGGATTTATCGGTAAGGATCTCATATACGAAGCAACTCTCCATGCACCTTCTCACTTGGCCTTATGGCTAACGGTACTCGCGGTCACAACAAATGTAGCGCTTGTCGCTGCAGGATTTATGGCCGGTATAAAACCTTTTACAGGGAAGCTGCCACAAGCGTACGAAAAAATACATTTGCCCTATACATCGATGTGGTTACCTCCACTCATATTGGCCATATTGGGTCTCGTGTTTGGTTGCTTCCCAGGTTTAGTGGGCGATTTATTAAATCACCGTACAGCCAATAGCATCTGGGGGGGCGAAACAGCCATGCACCTCAAAATATGGCACGGCGTAAATACGGTATTACTGCTCAGTTTGGCCACGTTGGCGATCGGGACTTTCGTATACCTTATTAATAAACCAAGTATCCTGAAATTAGCCGCAATAGAAAAATTCAACCGCATTTCGCCGCAACGTATTATTACAGGTTACGCCTACGATATAAAGCGCTTTTCCAATTGGTACACTCATTTATTCCATGATGGCTACCTTCGCTCCTACCACTTCAAGATTATCCTGTTTGCCGAGTTATTGCTTGGTTATAAACTGTGGCTCAGTGGCCCGATCAGTATCGATTTTTCCGTATTGACGCCTCCCTCGTGGTATGAAGTGGTTATTATGCTGGTACTTCTAGGTGCCTTATATATTATTGTGACGACCAAATCAAGACTCACATCCGTCGTCTCCACCAGTGTTATCGGGTACTGTATCTGTCTAATGTTTGTTTTTTATAGCGCTCCTGATCTAGCTATGACACAGTTCACCATCGATACATTAACCACGGTGCTTTTTGTTTTGGTACTCTATAAATTACCTAGCTTCATGAACTTTGCTAAAAAAGGCATCTTGGTGCGTGACGCTGTAGTGGCATTAGGTTTCGGTACAATTCTCGCACTTATAGCATTACGTGTATTGTACGAACCAAATACGACAGAAATAAGCTCGTTTTACGGTGAAAATTCGTATCTCCTTGCCAAGGGAAAAAATGTGGTCAACGTCATTCTTGTAGACTATAGAGGTATCGATACAATGTTCGAAACGGTGGTACTTGCTATTGCTGCATTGGGTGTTTATAGTTTAATTAAGTTACGTTTAAAATCCTCCGAAAAAGAATAGCATATGAAAAGTGCAATTTTACAAACCGCAACACGATATCTGTTACCGATTTTATTGTTGTTTTCTTTTTTCCTCCTCCTACGCGGCCATTACTATCCAGGAGGCGGTTTTGTCGGCGGACTAGTCGCATCTATTGCTTTTGTCTTACACAGTTTCGCCAATGGCACGGAGAGTACCATGAAAATATTACGCTATAAGCCGATTTCTTTGATTCCAATAGGTTTAGGAATTTCTGCCCTTAGCGTCGTGATTCCCTTGTTGTTTGGTCTTCCTCCGATGACAGGCTTATGGTTTGAGCAACCCATACCGGTAATTGGTATGATTGGGAGTTCGTTGTTTTTTGATTTAGGGGTCTATTTCGTCGTTATCGGCGTGGTACTCACCATTCTGTTCACCATTTCTTTAGAAGGGTAATATGGAGCTACTATTAATATTGGTTATTGGTCTTCTGTACGCCGGTGGCGTGTATTTGATTCTCCGTCGGAGTATGGTTAAATTGCTTTTGGGTATCATGCTATTGGGGAATGCAACCAACATCTTAATCTTTTTATTGGGAAAAATCACGAAAGCTAAACCGCCTGTGATTGACGAATCCTACAAAATTTTCCAAGATATATATGCCGACCCTATCCCACAGGCACTAATCTTAACGGCAATTGTAATCAGTTTTGGACTGACTTCATTTGCCATTGTATTGCTAAAACGAGTATACGCATTGGTTGACTCCGATGATTTAGATGACTTAAACACGCCCGAAGAAGAAGATTTATGATTGACAACCACATTTTAGGCCCCGTCTTTATCCACCTGTTTACCGCCATTATTCAATTGATATGCTGGCGTAAAACGGTAACGCAGCGATTTCTGAGCGTTGGAGGTAGCCTCCTAGGACTACTACTTGCCTTCCGCTTATTCAGCCGAGTGGAGGAAAATGGAATCCTAACCATGAATGCTGCGAATTGGGATGCTCCGTTTGGGATTGTTTTCGTTGCCGACCTCCTTAGCGTCACTTTAGTACTACTCACTTCGATTGCGGGCTTTGCTGTTTCGATATTTTCATCGGTTGGATTAAGCCGACAACGGATGCTCTACGGTTACTTCCCTATTTTTCATTTTCTGATCATGGGGCTAAATGGGGCATTCTTAACGGGTGATATATTTAACCTATATGTCTTCTTCGAAGTTATTATAATCGCATCTTTTGTCTTAATGACACTTGGTGGTCGAAAAGCACAATTGGAAGGAGCAGTGAAATATATGGCGATGAATATCCTCGCTTCCACCTTTTTCTTAACTGGTATTGCCATTCTATACGGTATAACAGGAACCTTAAACATGGCGGACCTCGCCATTAAAATCCAAGCGGTACAAAACAAAACCTTAATAGGCATTACCTCTTGTTTTTTTATTATTGGCTTTGGTATCAAATCGGCTGTATTCCCACTCTATTATTGGTTACCATCGTCCTACCATACCCCACCATCGGCAGTAGCCGCCACGTTTGGAGGCTTGTTGACTAAGGTAGGGATCTATGCCTTACTGCGTGTTTTTAGTTTGATTTTCATCCCAGATGATTTCACACGAACCTTATTAATGGTGATGGCCGTTTTCACTATTGTTACCGGCGGCTTTGGCGCACTAATCAAGACAAATGTACGCCGTTTGTTTTCTTACTTGATTGTGTGTCACATTGGTTTTATGATAGGTGGTATTGCCCTATTCAGTCAGGTCGCATTGATGGGGACCGTCTTTTACCTAATTCACGATATCATGGTTAAGACAAATATGTTCTTGATTGCTGGGGTCATCCGCCAACTTCGGGGCACCTTAGATATGAACAAGCTTGGTGGACTGTATAAAGATTACCCAAAAATATCATTACTGATTGCGCTCGTATTGTTCTCATTGGTCGGAATTCCACCATTATCCGGCTTTTGGCCAAAAATCCTTCTCTTCCAAGAAGCCTTCACACAGCAACAGTATTTCTTCGTAATCGCGCTCATCATTGGAAGTTTCGTAACCATGTATGTCATCGCCAATATGTGGGCACAGGTTTTTTGGAAAAACACACCAGAAGGTGTTACGATTGATGATCGCTTTAAGCCGATGCAGTTATACCGTAAACTCCTCATGATACTACCTATTGCTATTTTAGCGGCGGCCACCCTCTATATTGGCCTCAACGCAGAACGGGTAGTACACGTTGCGGAGCAGATAAGTAATGAATTAATGGACACGACCCCTTACATTAATGCCGTGTTAGGGACTAATAGATAGCGTATGATAAAGAACTTTTTAATGAACCTCCTGCTGTCCGGTATTTGGGTAGCGCTGACCGGTTCTCTCTTTTATACCAACTTCCTGTTCGGTTTTATGCTGGGATTTTTCGTCCTATGGATCATGAACCGAAATGAAACCGATCAACGATATTTCTATCGCGTACCTAAGGTGATAAGCTTTATTTTTTACTTTTTATACCAACTTATCAAGTCAAATATCCAAGTTGCCTTCGATGTGATTACACCCCGTTACTTTTTCACACCGGGGATTGTGAAGTATCCGATGAATGCACGAACGGATTTTGAAATCAATTTATTGACGACAATGATCTCCCTGACACCAGGCACACTTATCATTGACATCAGCGAAGATAAAAAGACAATCTATATACATGTCATGTACCTGACCACGCCCGAAGCTTTCGTTCGCGAAACAAAAACAGGATTGGAAAGAAGACTATTAGAAATATTACGATGATTACTTTAGAAACCTATTTTGACTATGTTATCCTCCCCATATTGGCCATATCGGTTATGCTGGTATTTATCCGTCTTTTTAAAGGGCCTTCCGTAGTCGATCGTGTTATTGCATTGGATCTCATCATTACCATCGGGATTGGTATCATTACAGTTTACAGCATACGCTCCAACCAAAAGGTACTACTGGATGTCGCGATTATTCTTGCACTGATTGCCTTCCTAGGCACTGTTGCTTTTGCTTACTATATTGAAAAACAAAAAGATGATTAAAATAATCCTAGCCCTCCTCAGCACAGGAGGAGCACTTTCTATATTATTTGCGTCCATTGGTATTTTACGCATGCCCGATTTTTACCTCCGCCTCTCTGTGACCGTTAAGGCTTCTACACTCGGCGTCGGTTTGTTACTAATCTGTGCTGCCATTATGTTCCCAGATGTATCGGTTACAACCAAAGCTATCGCGATCATCTTCTTCCTTATCATCACTGCACCTATTGCAGCACATATGATTGGGCGTGCCGCTTATTTTACGGGCACACCACTTTGGAAAGGAACAGTTGTTGATGAACTTGCAGGAATGTACAACAAGGAAACGCACGAATTAGAGAACCATCCTGATGAAGGCACCGATGAACGTGGAAACATCGCCGAAACATCAAAAGAGACAAAGTAATTTGATAGTTATTTGTCTGTAGCTTATGGCGTGGGGCGGCAAAAAAGGCAAAAAAGGCAATAAATTATCATGTTGAACCTGCCTGCGGTACGCAGACCTATCGAAACACACAATGTATTGCCAAAAGTGCTGTTTATCCTTCCATAACACTTCGACAAGCTCAGTGTGAAATAGCTCAGGATAACAGCAGAAAAAAGGTTTTTTTAGACACCTTCGCTAGTTTACATCGCTACTAGAATGCGATGCAAACCGGACTTGCCACTCTAATTTCTCGTGTTTCATCACTCAGCTCTCCGGTCGCTGCGTTGCGCGGGAAGATCACAATATTATTAGTGTACTGATTGGCGACCAACAGATACTTCTCATCGGGTGATAAATTAAAATTCCGTGGTCCTTTCCCTTTCGTGGAATATACGTTAACCCGCTTTAATTCACCGCCCTTATCTACAGAAAATAAAGCAATAGAGTTGGCCTCCCCCCGATTGGAGGCGTATAAGAACTTACCGTCTTTTGAAAGTTTAATTTCCGCGGCCCCATTCTCTCCTTTAAAATCATCAGCATTGATAGAAGAAACGGTTAAGAGCTCCCATTTGTACCCATCCTTACGGTAGTGCACAACTTCCGCACTCATTTCAAGCAACACATATAAATTCTTGCCCTTTTCATCAAAAACAATATGTCTCGGGCCGCCGCCAGCGGGCGTAGCCAAGGTAGATTCTTCCTTCAGTACATAATCCCCTTTTTCTTTATCCACAGCATAAATAGTAATCTTGTCCGAGCCTAAATCCTGAAGGTATACATGTTTATAATCTGGTGTAAAGAAAGCGGAGTGCACGTGTGAAGCACCTTGACGGTCCTTATCTGGTCCACTTCCGGTATGTTGAATATGCTGCACCATGCGTCCCAGGCTACCGTCTTTTTCCAAGTTATATACCGATGCCGATCCGCCCCCATAATTAGACACCACAACAAGCGGATCCCGTTGACTCACAGCAATGTGACAAGGATACGAACCATTTGTCGGCAATGTATTGACAAACGATAGATTATCGCCATCAAAAGCATAGGCCGATACGGCGGCCGTTTGATCTCCCATCTCATTTACCGCATACACCATTTTTCCATCGGTAGACTTTGCAACAAAGGAGGGGTTCTCTGCCGATGTGGTTGCATAAAGATCTGTTGTACCAATCTTCGTATCAAACATATAGAAATAAATACCCTGACTGCCCTTATCGGTATATGTACCCACAAAAAAAGGAACCTGTTGTGCAGCCCCTTGAAGTGTTAAAAACGATAAAATAATAACTAATGTCTGTTTCATAAATCTACCTCCTTTGATGGCATTGACAAGTTACGTATTATTTCAAAAAGAAATACAAAATTCCCCCTGTTAAATATGGTTAAAGGCAAATTAATATTTAACATTTTTAATAACTTAGCGTGCAAAGAATTAGTAACTTTGGAAACGCTTAAAAGCGTTGATCAGAAGATAGTATATGATGAAGAAATATATCAGTTTATTAGCTATAGTAGCATTTTTTGGTGTTAGCAATTTAATGGGACAAAGCCGTTTGGTGGATCGTGTCGTTGCCACGGTGGGCTCCAGTATTATCTTGCAATCAGATGTTGAAATGCAATATGCCCAGCATTTGGCACAAGGTGAAAAACCAAATGAGACCATTAAGTGTTATTTACTACAGCAGCTGGTAACTCAAAAGTTGCTTTCTCAACAAGCTATTATCGACTCCATCGAGGTGTCAGAAGCAGAAGTAGATGACAACTTAAACCGTCGTATGCAAATGATGGTACGTCAAGCAGGAGGAAAGGAACGTCTGGAAGAATTCTTGAACCGTTCTTTATTACAGTACAAAGAAGAAATGCGTCCTAACATTTCGGAACAATTGAAAGCGCAAAAGATGCAACAAAATATTGTGTCGGCAATCAATGTTACCCCACAAGAGGTGAAGCGTTATTTCGAGGGCTTAAATCAAGACAGCTTACCGTACTTCAATACGGAAGTAGAAGTTGGCGAGATTGTCATCAATCCCGTTTTAACAAAAGAAGAAAAAGATCAATTTAGACAAAAAGCAGAAGGGTATAGAAAACAAGTGATCGATGGTTCTGATTTTGGTACCATAGCGCGTTTATATTCAGAAGATGGTTCTGCGCCCTACGGTGGTGAATTAGGATTTGCAACCCGTGACAACTATGTAAAAGAATTTTCAGCCATGGCTTTCCGTTTGAAAGAAGGTGAGGTATCTCCGGTCTTTGAAACCATGTATGGTTTCCACTTCCTACAAGTCTTGCAGCGCAGAGGCGAGGAAGTTAACGTTCGCCACGTCTTGATTAAATCTAAACCAACGACAGCGAGTCTCGATCGTGCAAAAGCAAAAATTGACAGTATCTACGACAAGGTGGTTGCCGGCAAAATTAGTTTCCATACTGCAGCTTCGCTTTACTCTGAAAATAACGAAACAAAATATACCGGTGGTATGATTATGAATGAAGAAGATCGTACGGGCCTTATTCCGGTAAATAAATTAGAAGCCGAAACATTTACAGCGGTTGACCCGCTTGAAGTAGGAAAATATTCAAAATCTTTCCGTGCGAAAGACAGAATGGGCAGCGATGTATATAAGTTTATGTACCTGAAGTCTAGAATTGCACCGCACAAGGCAAACCTAACACAAGACTTCGCCAAAATACAAGAAGCAGCCAAACAGGATAAAACAAACCGAATGCTGAGTGAATGGTTTGAACAACGTAAAGAAAATACATTTATCGACATCAATGAAGACTTCCTAAAGTGTGATGAGCTAAAGTTATGGATGACTAAAACTGGAACATCTTTAGCAAATAACGAATAGAAGAGAAGGACGGATATAAAAAGAAAGCGGCTGATTTAAATTAAATCAGCCGCTTTCTTTTTATGGATTGGTTCTTATCTTTCGAACATCATCTCCATAATAACCCGCCATTGGTAATCATCTTTTAATTGCCAGATGCGGATATAATTGAACTTAACAAGTTTTTCCTTGGATCGCACCGTTGCTGTACCTGAAGTGTACGCATACTCTCCGCTATACGCACGTCCAACGCCTGTTGGTTCTGTTGTAATCTCAATACGTTTCTTTTTCAAGAAAGCAAGCACATTCGCTTTCCCTTCAATCTCATCTTCCCACGGATAATAGTAACGCACGTCATCTGAGAGGAACTCACTAAAGGCCGCTTCATTGTTTGCTTTCAGCACGGTAGAAAACAACTCATCACTCTGCGTCACCACCTCTTCACGTTGCTGTAACCTTACTTTAGAACGATGTTTTAAGTACCAGGAGTTATCTGGTTCGTAATAAATTAAATCTGATTTTCCACCTTTACCGTAGTTCTCAACCTCCGCACGAATGTGTACTTTCCAATTTCCCTTTTTATCTCTACGCCAAACCGTCAAATACTGACCATTGCGCTTTACAGCCCCTACCTTCTGAAACTCCATGGGTCCAGAAGTAACCCCCCAGTCCATACTCTTGGAAACCAAAGCAAAATTAGGTTCCCAGCTCATGACATCCGGAATATTGGGTCTATTATTCAAATAGTTCAAAGCATTCACCGGAGAAGGTACAAACAGCGTAGACTCCTTATCGACAATCGATAATAAAGCCTGATGCGGATTTAATGTTTTCGAAATATTAGCAGCTGTACGATCAGCCGATATTAAGCTTCCGACACGCTCCGGCAGCTGCGCCTGTACGGTAAGTACAGAAGCACTAAGCAAGCACGTAACGAGGGAATAGGTAGGTATTAACTTCATCAATAAAACTTTGGGTTCTTATAATCAAATCTTATTCCAAAGTGTCCCGTCTTTGCTATCTTTCAATTGAATACCAATAGCATTAAGTTCTTCCCGAATTGTATCTGATGTTGTAAAGTCCTTATTCTTCTTTGCTTCGTTTCTAATATTGATAATAATTTGCATCAAGTCATCCATACTATCTGTGTCGGCTCCTAATACATCATCTTTTAAGCCCAAAACATCAAACACAAAGTTTTGCACCAAAGCTTTAACCTCGGTCAAAGTATCAACATCCATCACTGCTTTGCCATCGTACACCGCGTTGATATAACGAACAAGCTCAAACAACTCAGCAATTAACACCGGACTATTGAAATCATCATCCATTGCTGCGTAGCAATTTTGACGCACCTGTACGATATCAACTGTTGATTTTCCTTTGGCTGCCGGCTGAATTTTATCCAAAAGTGCAATCGCACTCATCAGGCGTTTATAACCTTTATCAGCAGCCTCTAGAGCATCATTTGAGAAATCGAGCGTACTTCTATAATGCGCTTGCATCATAAAAAAGCGCACTGCCATTGGCGAATATCCACGCGTTAACAACGGGTGATTCCCCGTGAAGAGCTCGTGCGGTAAAAACCCGTTACCCGATGATTTGGACATCCGTGCGCCATTAACCGTCAACATATTGGTATGCATCCAGTATTTTGCTGGCTGCACATGGTTACAAGCTTCCGATTGTGCAATCTCGTTGGTATGGTGTGTAGCTGCCAAGTCCATCCCACCACCGTGGATATCAAACTGTGCACCCAGGTACTTGCTGCTCATCGCTGAACACTCAATATGCCAACCCGGAAACCCAACGCTCCACGGTGAAGGCCAGCGCATGATATGTTCTGGCTTGGCCTTAATCCACAACGCAAAATCTAAACGGCCTTTCTTTTCATCCTGACCACCCAGTTCACGTGTATTGTTCAACATATCTTCCAGCTTACGGTTCGTAAGCATCGTGTAGTCATGTTTCTCCACATACTTCTCCACATCAAAGTAAACGGTACCGTTTACTTCGTAGGCATAACCATTCTCGATGATCTGTTTCACCATCTCGATCTGCTCAGAGATATGCCCTGTCGCGGTAGGTTCAATGCTCGGTGGAATAGTATTAAATAAACGTAGCACATCGTGGAAACCCAGGGTGTACTTTTGTACAATCTCCATCGGCTCCAACTGTTCCAACTTCGCTTTCTTCGCAAATTTGTCATCTCCCTCGTCCCGATCACCTTCCAAATGCCCTGCATCTGTGATATTACGTACATAACGTACCTTGAAACCCAAATGTAAGAGATAGCGAAAGATAAGATCAAACGACACAAACGTCCGACAGTTTCCCAAATGCACATCACTGTATACAGTAGGTCCACAGACATACATGCCCACAAAAGGTGCATTTAATGGTTCAAACTTTTCCTTAGTCCGCGTTAGTGTGTTGTAGAGAACGAGATTGTTTTCCATATATAAATGAAATCGCAAAGATTATTTTTGTCTGAAATAGATTTGAATAGGCACGCCAGTAAAATCAAAATTATCACGTAATTTATTCTCTACAAAGCGCTTGTAAGGATCTTTGATATATTGCGGCAGATTACAGAAGAAAGCAAACATAGGTGCTCTTCCTGGTAGCTGCGTTGCATATTTGATCTTAATGTATTTTCCTTTGGTTGCAGGCGGCGGATAGTTTTCAATCACATGAAGCATTACATCGTTCAATTTCGACGTAGGGATTTTCTTCATTTTATTGTTGTATACCTCCATCGCTGTTTCCACTACTTTGAATATACGTTGTTTCTCCGTCACCGAAGTGAAGACAATAGGAATATCCGTGAAAGGTGCGATTTTCTCTTTGATCTTCGCTTCAAATTCCTTCATTGTTTTGTTGTCCTTTTCAATGGTATCCCATTTATTAACAACAATCACAATTCCTTTTTTATTTTTCTCCGCCAAGTGGAAGATATTAATATCTTGTGCTTCGATTCCGTCGTTGGCATCAATCATCAACACGACAACATCAGAGTCTTCTAGGGCTTTGATGGTACGCATGACCGAGTAAAACTCGATATCTTCCCTCACCTTACTCTTACGACGTACACCGGCTGTATCGATCAACAAGAACTCATGTCCAAACTGATTGTAGTGAATACGAATCGAGTCACGCGTTGTACCTGCAATATCGGTAACGATGTTACGATCGACACCTAGAAGTGCATTCGTTAGGGATGATTTCCCTACATTCGGACGACCTACGATGGTAACTTTAGGAAGGGTTGTTTCTTCCTCTTCTTCGGGTTCTGGAAAGTGCGACACAACCGCATCTAACAACTCCCCTGTTCCCGACCCTGTTGCCGAAGAAACGTTATATATATCACCTAAGCCGAAAGCATAAAACTCCGCAGAGTCATGGTGCAGCTTAGCATGGTCTACTTTATTAGCAACAACATACACCGGCTTTGAACTACGGCGTAAAATATCGGCAATCTCATCGTCCAGGTCCGTAATACCTGTCGTTACATCGACCATAAAAACGATAACCGAAGCCTCGTCAATGGCAATATGTACTTGGTCACGAATAGCCTCTTCGAAGATGTCATCCGAACCATGTACAAAACCACCTGTATCGATTACGGTAAATTTCTTACCAATCCATTCTGCAGTTTCATAGTGGCGGTCACGAGTAACCCCGCTAAAGTCATCTACAATAGCTTTACGACTTTCCGTCAAGCGGTTAAACAAGGTCGATTTTCCGACGTTCGGACGACCTACAATTGCAACAATATTTGCCATATCTTTCGTATTATTTTTCTCGCGCGTTACCTCACGGCAACTAAATTTTTATGTCTGTATTATACTAAATACAAGGGTACAAAGTTACAATAAAATACGCTATTATTAAGGCGCAATAAAAAAATGGCTTTGCGATGAAGCAAAGCCATTTGATATACCAAATAATCGGTATTGATTATTGTGTTGGATTTTGTGTAAGGGTTCCTGGGTGCGTATCTATTGCACGTTGCGGAATAAAATAAATAACACGGTAATCCTTCGCTGTAATCTCTTCAAATTGCGCATGTGGACCAGGATACTGACGTGTTAGTGAACCACCGTTACGGAATACGTCATAGCTACGTTCGGCCTGGTAAGCCAACTCCAATTGACGCTCTTTATCGATACGCAAACTTGCATTTGAAGCATCTAGTGACGCGTAACCACCACCCACAATAGAACGTGTACGAATCGTATTCAAATCACTTAATGCGGCGCTGTAATTACCCAATTTCGCGTACGCCTCTGCACGGTTCAAATAAATTTCGCCCAAACGACTGATTACAGGAGAGTGCAAATGTGAATCTTCACCTTCACGCGATGCTTTCGTAATATAGAATTGTGGATACACCCGATTCAATGTAATGAAGTTATCCAAAACACCTTGATATGTCTTACCGTCTTTATACGTGATCGAATAGATTTCTTGCGCAGCGTCTACCGGTGTTAACGTATAGGTTGTTACCACTTTATCAATAGTCTCTGAACACGTAATTGTATTTCCATTACGTGCTACTGTCAACTGCGCATAATTCAACACATCTTTCCCATCTTCTTTAATAAAGCGAAAAACTTCGGTAAACGCACCAGTTGTCGCATCCTTTCTATAAGTCGGTTCGATAAATGCAGCACGCGCATCTACTATCTTGTACTTACTTGGACGCCAATCATTGCGACCTGTTTCGTTCAACAGGTCAATATACTTCGCACTCGCATACATCTCGCCCCAACCTTGACCACCGATATTCGCATACATACCACCAATACCATAGTAATGGTCGCTACCGGAATACTCCGATGCTAGACGCTTAACCGCAAAAATGGTCTCTGGATTGTTTTCTGGGGTAAAGGTATTGTACTTCATAAATTGCTCTCTCCCAAGTAAAGCATGTTCCCCTGAGTTGATTACTTTATTCGCGTAATCAATCGATAGTTGTGCATACTCCGCATTTGGCGATTCGTACGTACCACTCATGTACAAGTACACACGCGAAAGGATTGCTTGAACAGCTGCTTTAGAAGCAAAAATAGGGCCTTTATCCTTTGTGATCATCGTTTCTGCTTTTTTCAGATCCGCTATAATCTGCTCGTATGTTTCTTTTACTGTCGCACGGTCAGGAAGCGTAATGTTCACAACATCGTCTGGTGTACCATTTACAAGAGGCATACCCAAATTTACACTTGGGTTATCATAGTAAGGACGACCATACGCGCGAACTAAGTAAAAATACATCAATCCACGGATGTAATAACACTCGCCTAATCTATTATCTAATTCTGCATTTTGTCCTTCCTTTACCATGTTGATGATATTGGAAGACTGCGCTATTGCCTTATAACCGGCAGACCAAAACTGGTTCAGGCGGCCATTATTTGGCGTACGCGAAAACGAGATGAATTCGTAAAAAGCGTCAGTAGACGAACCACGAATCATCATATTATCCCCCGCATATTCCCCGGCTCTGTGCATGGGGTCAGACCATGCTTTTAATTGCGCATACGTACCATTCATCAACGCATCGATTACCGCTTCCGGATCTTGGGTAATTTGTCCGGTATCCATCGATCCATAGGGTTCTTTTTCTAATTCACATGACACCAATGCAACAGATGCCAATAGAGCTATAAATATCTTTTTCATGTATTTTCAATCATTAAAATGAAACATTCAATCCAAGCATATACTTGCGCGTAGCCGGATACACTCCCGGACCTGCCGATCCTAGGACTGCGCCATCGTTGGCTGGGATTTCTGGATCTACACCCGAGTAATTAGTCCAAACAAATAGGTTTTCACCCGAGAAGAACACGCGAAGATTCTTAATTTTATACTGGCTTAAATTGAAATTGTAACCAACATTTAGTGCACGTAAGCGTAGGAAATCATTATCCTCAACAAAACGTGAAGACGGTTGGTTTCCTTGATCCTTATTGTTATACTTCGCCACAGGGTGCGTCGCTACATCGCCTGGTTTTTCCCAACGGCTCCAACCATCTTGTAGTTTCATCTGGTTTCTGTCTGTATACGTACCATCTGAATCATATTCTTGACGAGCGTAATTATAGATTTTACCGCCCAACGAATAACCAAAGGTTGCACTTAAATCAAATTTTTTATACTGTAAAGCGGTAGAGAAACCACCAAATAGCTTCGGCGATGCTTTATCCAACTTTTCGAAAGTTGCTTGTGCATAGTTCGATGTTGTGGTACGATCCGTTTCATTACCGTTGGCATCACGCGTTACTTTGTACCACATTGGCGCACCTGTTTCTGTATTCACACCAGCCCACTCTTTTAGATAATAGGTATCGACAGGTAAGCCCGGCTGCAGGATGCGTTGCGCCGATCCCGCGATATTCATACCGTCGCCTATAATAAGCGGTTTAACCGTGTAACTTCCATCCGCATTTTTTGTCGGGTACAAGTTCACTAACTTATTCGTATTGTGCCCCACATTGATATCAAAACTCCACAACAAATCATTTGTCCGGATAATATCTGCTCCCACAGAAATCTCAATACCTTTATTGTTCATCTCCCCAACATTCTGCCACATTGCGCCGATCCCCATCAGTTCACTGATTGGCACTTGGTAGATAATATTGTCTGTATTTTTATTATAATAATCTACAGTTGCACGAAGTCTGTTCTGGAAAAAAGCAGCATCCACACCAACACCCGTTGTGTAAGTCTGTTCCCATGTCAAGTCCTTATTGCCTGCCTGCGCGATCAAAGCACCAGCGCCTCCATTATAATTAGTTGTGACGGAGTATAGATTGTACTGTGGATACAGCGAGCTTGGACGGTTACCTGCAGAACCATAGGAAGCGCGTAGCTTTAACGCATCAACATAATCCGCTTTAAACCAATTCTCCCTATGGATGTTCCATCCTCCACTAATGGAGAAGAAATTTCCATATTTCGCATTAGTACCAAAGTTTGAAGCTCCATCACGACGCAAAGACCCCTCGATCAAATATTTTCCATCATACGTATAGTTCGCTTTGGAAATCATCGACTGCATCGCCCACTCACTGATACCACCTTTAGTACGCTCTGGTTTAGCCACAACATCTAAAACTTCAAAGCCTGGCAAAAATCCAACCCCATAAGCATCTAATGTCTTACCCCAGTAGTCATTAAATTCGTAACCACCAACCGCAAACAAAGTATGTGGCCCCCATGATTTATTAACGGTCAACATCTGACTGGTGTATCGTCTGGCTGACTCCGAACGATAGTCGGTAATCCTTCCGCCTACACTCAAGCCGCCATTAGATCTCGGATCAGTATATCCAGCACCTGAATACGTAATATAACGATAGTTATTAACCGAATTGAAAGTTAACCAACTAGTCAATTTAACATCAAAATCCAAATTACCCATCAATTCATAGTTCACATTGGAAGAATGGTTCCACTGCAAATCGTATAAGTAGTTTGTACTTGCGCTATTCACCCAGTTTGGAGAGCGGTGCGGCTCTAGTTTACCATTGGCATCAAACGGACTATCCCAAGGCAAATTAGAATACATCGCCGTTACCGAGTATTGTCTGTCTTCTACGCCACGACGAGCACCTGAAATAGCAGGTTTGATAGATAACCAATCAAAGGGTTTATATACCTGTGTGATACGCGCGTTGTAACGTTTGTAATCATACCCTTTAACAGCTCCCTTTTCATCATACATACCTAATGAGAAGAACGATTGTAGTTTCTCTGTACCACTAGAAACAGAAACGTTATGGTTCTGTACAAACCCACTCTTGGTTGCTAATTTCCACCAATCGAAGTTGCTGTTCCGTAAATCAGCATTCCAACGTGGAAAAGAGATAGTGTTGGCATTCTGAAAAGAAGCATAATAGTCATACAACTCCTCACCATTCATCATTTCTACATTACCGTTGTTCAATGTATTGAAACCAGCACGTGAAGATATATTCAACGATGTTTTACCAACTTTTGCGCCCTTCGTTTTCACTAACACAACACCGTTCGCACCCTGAGAACCGTAGATCGCCGTCGACGCAGCATCTTTCAAGACCGTCATCGTTTCGATATCATCGGGGTTTAAATCTCCTGCGCTAGACCCTACAATTACACCATCGATTACCCATAACGGGCTTGCAGTTCCATTTAAGGTTGCTTGACCACGAATAACAACAGCTCCTCTTGATCCCGGTTGACCTGACCCCGGAGAAACGTATGCTCCGGAAACTTTGCTGTTCAGCATGTTCTCCACCGACGGATTGGTAATATCACGTAGCTCATCGCCTTTAACCACCTGCATCGCGCCAGTTAGACTTTCCTTTTTCTGAACGCCATAACCAACCACAACAACTTCCTCTAAGGCTTCATCACTACTTTTCAATACAACCTGCATTACATTACCTTGCACCACTTGGCTATAAGGTTCAAATCCAACCGCGGAGAAAACGAGGGTTTCACCCGCTTTCGCTTGGATGGAGAAGTTACCTTGTGCATCTGTCAATGTAGCCTGTGTAGGGCTACCTTTTACAGCCACTGTTACACCAGCCTCTGGCCCATTGGCGGAGGTTACTCGACCGGTTACTGTTTGTTGATAAAAAACATTCGCATAGGCATTCACTGTATTTCCAAGCACTGGCACCAAAGGCGCAGAAACACTCAGCATCAATACAGAAGCCAACCGAAAACTCTTACCGATGAACAAGGGATTTGTAGATCTCTTTGTCATAAAAATTGCTTTTAGGGTTTTCTTTTTCTAGTAGATTACCATAATCTAGTTGGCACCAAATTAACTTAAAGTAACCTAATCAAAAATTCCATGTTAAACGAAAACGTTTGCGTAAAATAACACAAACGTTTGCATTGCAACTAATTCATATCCAATAAATAACAAAGACAAAAACATTGCTTAAAATACCCCTGAGTGGGAAAATTTACATTTTACGAAATACAATAAATAACAAAAGAATTGCAAAACAAAAAAGTAGTTACAACTCTACAGCAAAAACAAAGCGATGAATAGTCCGTAAAATACTGGAAACAAATAATTGACAGGAGGTAAAAAGATTGATAAACAACTATAAAACAAGAAGCTTAACCTGATAAATACATGTGGAAATAATAGGCAATTACAGCATTAGCATTATTATGTAACATTCCAATACAATAACGCAAAAAGAAGCATTCCTATCCTTTTATCCCATCAGTGGAGGTAGATTATAAATACGGCTCCATTTTACAAAAAAATATGCTTCGTCAATTTCTGACGAAGCATGATATAAAAATCTTAAACAAGAGATAAAAGACTAGTCGTCGTATCCAAACTGCTTTAAGTAGTTCTTTTTACTACGCCAATCGGGAATAACTTTAACAAACAGCTCTAGGAATACTTTTCCATCAATAAAGGTTTCAATATCCTGTCGTGCATAGGTACCCACCTTCTTGATCATCTCCCCGCCTTTTCCGATGATAATATTTTTTTGCGAATCACGCTCTACAATAATCTCCGCTGCGATCCGTGTAATCTTAGCCTCCTCTTTGAAAGACTTAACAATAATTTCCGTACTGTATGGGATTTCTTTATCATATAATTTAAATACCTTCTCCCTAATAATCTCCGAAACAAAGAAGCGCATATTACGATCCGTCAATTCATCCTTCGCG
Source organism: Sphingobacterium psychroaquaticum (assembly GCF_004421025.1). Taxonomy (NCBI): domain Bacteria; kingdom Pseudomonadati; phylum Bacteroidota; class Sphingobacteriia; order Sphingobacteriales; family Sphingobacteriaceae; genus Sphingobacterium; species Sphingobacterium psychroaquaticum. The sequence goes on from NZ_CP038029.1 coordinate 3,570,785, forward strand.
TAAAACGGTGGATGGACAGGAAGCTTTTCTTTAATATATTCCATGATCCCCGACACTCCGTATTCCAGTTTCGCCGAAATCGCAAACACAGCATCCGGATTGATTTTCTCTTTCCAGAACTCAACCTTACTCATTACCTCTTCTTCCGACGACTTATCGATTTTATTAATCAAGACCGCTACAGGAGAAGCTGTCTTGCGCAATTTTTCGATGACATCATTTTCATCGTATTTCTCGTGTATATCTGTAACAAAAAGAATAACATCCGCGTCAATTAGCGATCCTTGCACGAAATTCATCATCGATTCCTGCAATGAATAGTTCGGTTTTATCACACCCGGGGTGTCAGAAAACACAATTTGATAGTTTTCTTCATTAACAATACCAATTATTCGGTGTCTTGTGGTTTGTGCTTTTGGTGTAATAATAGACATCTTCTCTCCTACTAATGAGTTCATTAGTGTAGATTTACCGGCATTCGGCTTGCCTATGATACTTACGAATCCTGCTTTATGCGACATTTTTTGCGTTCTTTATTTGGAATACAAAGAAACAAATAATATCTTTGTGCTCCAATAAAAGGAAATGATATCTTGCGTTTCACCAAAAACAACGCAGATTTTAGATAAAAATATATTGCGGGGTGGAGCAGTTGGTAGCTCGTCGGGCTCATAACCCGAAGGTCATCAGTTCGAGTCTGATCCCCGCTACTAAAAGAGCTAGGTGGCAATGCGCCTAGCTCGAAGAAATTTAAAATACATTGCGGGATGGAGCAGTTGGTAGCTCGTCGGGCTCATAACCCGAAGGTCATCAGTTCGAGTCTGATTCCCGCTACTAAAAGAGCTAGGTGGCAATGCGCCTAGCTCGAAGAAACTTAAAATACATTGCGGGGTGGAGCAGTTGGTAGCTCGTCGGGCTCATAACCCGAAGGTCATCAGTTCGAGTCTGATCCCCGCTACTACCAAGCCTTTAGGAAACTAAAGGCTTTTTTTATGCCCTAAAAATTTAGAAATATTACTTACATAGTTAAGCGGTAGTTCCCGCTTAACTATTCGCTTGGTTTATCCAGCACCTTCCATAAAGTAAGCGCGCAACGCCACAAGCTGCTTTTGGTTCAACACCGTCCGCAGCTCTTCATCCGAAGCCTCCTTAACCTTCTTCGCTGACTTAAAGGTCTTTAATAATTTCTCCACCGAGGTCTTTCCGATTCCTGGAATATTCTCCAACTCCGACACAAAAGTCTTCCGGCTGCGTTGATTCCGGTGGAACGTAATACCAAAACGGTGTGCCTCATCCCGCAAATGCTGTATCACTTTCAATGTTTCGGATTTCTTATCCAGATACAATGGATATTGGTCCCCTGGGTAATATAACTCTTCGAGTCTCTTCGCAATTCCGATCACAGTCAGCTGCTTTTCAATCCCCAACAACTTCAAGCTCTTCATAGCCGCGCCTAATTGCCCCTTGCCACCATCGATCACGATCAACTGAGGTAAGTCTCCACCTTCATCTAAAACACGACGATAGCGCCTAAAAACAGCCTCCTCCATGGTCGCAAAGTCATCAGGCCCCACCACAGTCTTTACATTAAAATGCCGGTAATCCTTTTTCGATGGCTTTGCATCCTTAAACACCACAATGGCGGATACGGGATAACTACCCTGAATATTCGAGTTATCAAAACACTCTATATGTCGCGGCAGAACGTTCATCCGTAAATCTTTTTGCATTTGCTTTAAGACTCTATCGGTCTTCACCTCTGGGTTTAGACGCTCATACTGCAACATACGTTCTTTTTTAAAATAGGCGACGTTCTTGAGAGACAATTCTAACAGGTTTTTCTTTTCTCCAACTTTAGGAACGGTAAACTTAATCGATTCATCTGACTCGATATCCAACTCAAAGGGAACGATTATTTCTCTCGAAGTACTTCTAAAGCGCCCCCTAATCTCCGGTATAGCTAATGCCAATAATTCTTGTTCCGTTTCATCCAACCGTTTCTTCATTTCTAGCGTCTGCGTCTGAATAACCACCCCATGAACCACCTTCAGATAATTCACAAAGGCATAATTATCCTCCGAGGCAATACTGAAAACATCGACGTTGGTAATAGAAGAACTCACGACCGTAGACTTACTCTGGTAATTAGACAGTTTATCCAACTTACTTTTCAACAGGTGCGCCCCCTCAAAATTCAGCTCGTTAACAGCTTGTTGGATATCTTCTTTTAAACGACTTGTAACAACCGAAATCTTCCCATTTAGAATGTCTTTTATATCCATCAAATTTTGGTTATAATCTACTTCTGTTTGAAAGCCTTCACAAGGTCCTTTACAATTTCCGATTTGGTACTCGAGACATACCTTGTACTTCCCTTTCGCAATATTCTCGGGCGCTAAATTCAAATTGCACGTACGTAGCGGAAACAATTCTCGGATCATATCCAAAATAACATGCATCATCCCCAACGAAGCGTAAGGCCCATAATATCGGGAACCATCTTTCACATACTGGCGCGTCCAATAGATCCGTGGGAAATGTTCATTCTTGATCACGATCCAAGGGTAGGTCTTATCATCTTTCAACAAGACATTATAACGAGGCTTGTACTTCTTGATGAGGTTGTTCTCGAGTAGCCAGGCATCAATTTCTGTATCTACAATCGTGAAAGCTATTCGGTTTATTTTACGGACCAATACCCGTGTTTTACCATTTAACTGTGCTTCATTTACAAAATAAGAGCCTACCCTATTCCGCAGGTCTTTCGCTTTTCCAATATAAATGAGTTCATCATTCTTATCGAAATACTGATAAACCCCCGGCTTGTGGGGTATCTTTTTTAACTCTTCTCTGTAATTAAACGAATCCATATCAATAAAAAATGCCGAACAACAAATTTCGTTAAAATTTATTGTTCGGCAATAGTAAGTATCTATAAACTACTGCTAAAATCCGAGTCGGTCATCATCGAGCGAACTTTGTTCCTCGGTGCCTCCACCGGTTCCATAAAACGGAACATAACGGCTACAGTCTATCTCGCGCGTCAATCCTCCCGGTGGCTGCGGAAAATCACCTTGCGTATAATGCAGGCTTTTATCGTTGTACACTTTCTTCATATACAAACCAAATATTGGCAATGCGGCCGAAGCACCTTGTCCCGAAGCCATACTATAGAAGCGAATACCACGATCTTCAGCCCCCGTCCAGATACCCGTGACCAAATCAGGTGTAATCCCAATGAACCACGCATCCGAGTTGTCATTCGTTGTACCAGTCTTACCTCCGATTGGATTAGTTAACCCGCCATACTCCGCTCGTCGCAAACGGGAAGCCGTTCCGCCATCAACTACACCTTTTAACATATCAACCATAATATAGGCGGACTCGCTATTAATCACTTTAACGACTTTCGGAGAGCGCTCATAAATCGGCGTACCATTTTTATCTTCAATACGTAAAATCATGGTCGGCTCCACCCATGTTCCATGGTTTACAAAAGCCGAATAAGCACCAACCATATCAAAAACAGAGGCTTCATAAGCTCCCAAAGAGATAGAAGGATAGCTCGGTACATTTGAAGTAATTCCCATTTTCTTGGTTAAAGCCGCTACATTGGATGCTCCCACTTCATTAATCACATAGGCTGATGCAAAGTTCTGTGAATATTTAAGCGCATTTTTCAATGTAATAGGATCTCCACCTTGCACTGTTCCACGTGGGGTCCAATCGCCGTAGCTACGGGAATGATTAGGTACCGTAAAACAAGGTGAATAGCCGTTATCAATGGCTACCGCATAGGTAAATGGTTTCGCTGTTGACCCGACCTGACGCTGCGCCAATTTCACGTGGTCAAATTTAAAATGCTCAAAATCAATACCACCAACCCATGCCTTGATATGGCCTGTTGAAGGCTCCATAGACATCACGGCGTTGCGGAGAAACAATTTATTGTACCGTATAGAATCCATCGGAGACATTACCGTGTCCACACTTCCTTTATAGGTAAACAAAGACATAGGCACCTTCTCCTTGAAAGCCTTTTTGATTTCCTCCTCCGAGTGCCCCGCATCTTTCATCATACGGTAACGATCAGACCGTCTCATTCCACTCACCAAAAGCTTTGCATTATCACCACGGAAAGGATCCGCACTGCGATACTGACGGTCAAAGTCACGTTGCAACTTCATCATCCATTCTTTTTGTGCATCTTCCGCGTACTGTTGCATCGCGTAATTTATTGGTGTATAGATTTTCAGACCATCTTTATCTAAATCATACGGCGTACCGTCTGGCTTAGTAATTGATAATCGTTGAAATTCTTTCTTAATCTCTTCCTTCAGTACGGCTCTAAAATAAGGCGCTAACCCTTCTCCGTAATTAGAAATACGCAACTTTAGATTAATCGGTTTGGCCTTCGCTGTTTCCGCCTCCTCGGCAGAGATAAACGATTGTGCAGACATATTATTCAGCACGGTATTCCGACGCGTAAGTGCATTTTCTGGATATTTTACAGGCGAATATAAGGTTGTACCTTTCAACATACCGACCAACATTGCAGCTTGATCAGCGGTTAATTTATCTGGCGTGGTATTGTAAAAAGTCCGCGCAGCCGACTTAATACCATATGTATTCTTATACCCATAATCTACGGTATTAAAATACATGGTTATAATCTCTTCTTTGGTATAGCTACGCTCTAATCGAACGGCCGTTAACCATTCCTGAAATTTCTGCATTACACGTTTGATCGTGCTCCGTTCACGGCGTTCCGCAAATAGATTCAGAGCAAGCTGCTGTGTAATGGTACTACCGCCTTGCTTACTTCCTGTCAATGTATGTAATACAGAAGTTATTGTTCGGGAATAATCGATCCCCGAGTGTTCGTAAAAACGCTTATCTTCTGTGGAAATTAACGCCTGCACCAAGTATGGTGACAGTTCACTGTATTTAACATTCGATCGGTTGTGTTTATAGTATGTACCTAAAACTTTTAGATCTTCTGATAGTACCTCAGATGCCAAATTACTTTTGGGGTTCTCTAATTCCTGAAAGGAAGGTAACTTCCCGAAAACACCTATTCGTACGCTTACAACAAATAAAACAGCAATCGCAACACATGCTAAGAATATTTTCCAAAGTCCTTTGGTATACCTCTTTACATCTTCCTCCGTCAGCTGATTTTGCTTAGACTCTCTTTTCATTGAATTTCAATATAGTGTTATTGCTCTATATATATTTGATGGTAATTCTTAATCATAATACCATCAGTTAATGTGCCAATTACTTCTTTTGTGATGATAAAAGTATTGTAATCCTCTACCGGGATCTTCATCAATTCCGGAAGCAAAGGTAATATTCTGGACTCATAAGTTTTCACTTCTTCATAAGATTCGAACGGTCCGATAAAAAGAAGCTGATTTTCAGCATTAACCAATTTCAATTGGTGATTCAGTTCCGCCCGCGCATATCGAGAACGATTAAATTGCCCGATACCATATCGACTTGGCGCCAGATTTACGCGCGGATCTTTCACATTGATCGTAAAGAAATAAGTGCCTTTATCCGGGAAGAGCTTCTTATCCCGATATTCATTCGGACCGTAGTTTATTTTAACTTCACCGACATCAACTCCTTTAGCATCCAATTTAACATTGGTGTTCACCCCTTTCCCCGCATTCACACCCGTACCTGTTTTTTGTTGCCCAAGTGCCAAGGCTAAACGCTGCTCTTCTTCTTCAATTGTCCCCAGATTAGCCACAATCGTTTCTTCCTTCTTCTGCAAATTAACATCGACTTTGGCACCGCCAATATTTGTTTTTATATCTTTTGCCTTGGTCGTCATCTCCCCAGCCAAAAGCAACTCGATCTCCTTACGTTCTTCTTCCGTCTTTGGTTTCTCTTCTTTCGGCTTCTCTTCTTTAACCTTCGGCTTCTCCTCTACCTTAGCGATAACATCTTCTTTCGGTTTAGGCTTAATAATAGCAACCCCAGTACGGTAATCACCATTAATATCCAAGGATGGCCAAGGGGTCATATCTGGTTCATCCACAAAGGCGATGCGACTTTTATCAATATCCTGAAGCGCATTCACCCGATTAACAAACATGGATGGATTCTTCTCCACAAATGCAATATTCTCCATTGCAAGAGGCACAACCAAACTATCTTCCGGATACTTCTCTACAATCTTTCCTAACGCATTGGTAAAATCATCTACCCGCCCAACTCGTCCAATAGCAAGTGCTTTCAGGTATTCAATTTGCGCCACCATTCCGGTACGTTGGAAAACACCTTCCAACTCTTCATTTGCTTGTTTAATAACCGCAACATGATCGCCTGCTGTATACAACGCAAATAACTTCTCAAAAGCACGATCCAGCACACGTTTATCCCGATTGATCTTATCCATATAATAGGGATCTTTAGCCACCATTGCATGCAATGAATTTGGATACATCTGAATCAGACGATCTTTATAAGCGGCACTTTTCACTGCGTCCACCCCATCATACATACGGTACAGTGAATAATAAATCTCTGCGCCCGCAGCAGTATTCGGAAAACGCGCTAAGAAAGACTCGTAGGCTATGATGGCATCCTTATTATCTTTCGTATAGTCACGGTAGATATTACCGATCACGATCATGTTATCGTGTACGATTTTTAACCTCTTGTCATAATCTCCTTGCGCTGTCGGCACTGAATCCAAGAAACGGCTCTTCTCTGCGGCCAAAAAAGCAACCGCATCAAACGTATCTTTTGGCGTAGTCACCTTACTTGCTGTCTCCACGTTACCTGTCTGAGCCACTAACGAAGGCGTGTTGTCGCCCGAGAATCGCCAATCATCTTTTAACTGTCTATTTCCCCACTTTCGTTTAAAGTCGGAAGTCCCCAACAGCATCGCATCTTGGTTATTGAAATAAAACTTGTTCCCTGTAAAGCTACTTGTAGCTGCACTCGTAGGCGTATTGTTCAACGCCAAGACATTGCTATTCACAAAGGTGCCAGTTTGTTGTCCCTTTTCCTTTTTCCCTTTCTTATTGCGGGCAGCCTCTTGCTCCAGTTGCTTTTGTTTCATTATAAGACTTGCACCTGCATATTTCCCCACCATCTCTTGACGATCATTTTCATTTAGCTTTCCTAAACTGATCAACGTATCTTGCCAAAGATTATTTTCGTACAAGGCCGTTAATTTTGACATATACGCCAATTTTCGCGTAACGCGATCTACATCAGTGTAATCCGAAGGCAAAGCCGTTGCAAGACTATCATAGTAGTTTTGTGCGTGCTTATAGTCTTTCTTTTGGAAAAGATAATCGCCGTATGTCAGATACGTTTCGGCCGTTTGGTAGCTATTGCGATTCGGTTCTGCTAAGGATTTATTAAAATATGAAAAGGCTTGTGCTTCATCATTTTCTGCCAGATAGATCCGGCCTATTTCAAATAAAATCTGATCTTTATATCCATCGTTCTTTCCTTCCTTCAACATAGACTTCAGTGGCTTCACCCGTTCGACAAGTGCCCCTCCACGGATTGCCCCGGTTAAAAAAGCGGCTTGTAAGCTCGCCTCGAATGACATATCATAGGGAACATTAGCTTTTGCAATCTTTTCAAACAAACCGAAGGCCTGATCACGCTGACCATTGTCCGCGTACAATTGCGCTAATAAGAAACGCCATCTATTTTTGTCGTAAGGATCCTTATTGGATTCAATCGCATATTCTAAAAAAGGAATAGCCTCCAGCTCTTTACCAACACGAATCAAGGCATTTGCCTTAGCCGCATTCACAAAGGTTCGGGTCTTCAAGCTTTCATCCAGAAACATAAAAGCCGAATCAACGGCCGATAGCGCTTTCTCCGGTTTCCCTATCTGCAAAAAAGATCGTGACTTCCAAGCGTAAGCCAGCGGCCGATAGGAAGGTGCATCTGCGGCCTCTTTGATCAACTTATCAAAAAATTCAATAGCTGTGTAATAGGACCCTTTAAGGTAATAGGCACGACCAATGATATAATAAGCTTCTTGAATATATTTACTTTCTTGCTTGGTATTTACAATTTTGTATGCCTTTTGAATTAAAGAATCCATGGCTTTATGTGGATCGCCATTCGCTGTTGGTTCATCAAACACCGTTAATCGAACCTGGTAGTTTTTATTTGCACCGCTGTAAATACTTTTCCGCTCTGCATTTAACATCAAGTTGGAGTTATACAATATATTGTACTTCGATGTTAGATTTTGAAAAAAATCAGTCTTTGCTGTATCATCAATTGATTTCTTTCCCGCTGCAGACTTCCCTTTGAAGAGGCCACAGGCAGATGCCACAAACAACAGAAGAACAAATAGCAACGGCACAATAGAAAGCCGTTTGCAAATACGATGCTTAATATTTACAATCATGAATATGACAATCTTTATCCTGAACAAAAAGACAGGCAAATAGTTCACACAAAAATACCATTATTCAAATAAATTTTAGCTACAAAAATTTTAAAAATAGTTAATTATCAACAACGTAGTAAAACTGCCACAATTAAACACTAAAAATTACTTCTTTTCAAGTAAACAAACGGCATAAGCTACAACACCTTCTTGTCGACCTATAAACCCCATCGTTTCATTGGTTGTAGCCTTAATCGAAATATCCTCGACATCCAAACCTGTCACCTCTGCAATATTTGCTTTCATCGCCTGGATATAAGGCTTGATCTTCGGTGCTTCCAGACAAAGCATGGCGTCAATGTTTCCCAGTACAAAATTTTTCTCACCAATAAGTCGGATACATTCTTTCAATAGCAACAAACTACTGATCCCCTTCCACTTCATATCGGTGTTAGGGAAGTGATAACCAATATCTTCCAAGTTAGCAGCCCCTAAAATAGCATCACATATCGCATGCACCAATACATCCGCATCCGAATGCCCGAACGCACCGGCATGATGCTCCAACTGAACACCACCAACAATAAATGGGTGCCCCTCTTTTATTTGGTGCACATCAAATCCAAAACCAACTTTAATTTTCATAATTCACGAAGTTAGACATTAATTGCAGATATACGAATCACCATTCTGTAGTCGGGCTACCACACTTTTAGAATTTTAACATTTTTTAAGACTTCGACCAAACATCTTGGTACGAAATCAGCTTGTATCTTTAAGAGAGAATAAATTTTATTTCTTACTTTTGAAAAGTTAAATTCATAATTTTAATTTATGAGGTTCAAGAAATACTTTGTTATGAAGAAAATGGTGCCACTAACATTGGCAATCTGTTCCCTTATTGCTTTATCAGCTTGTAGTAAAATCAGTAAGTCGGGAAAGAGTGGTGACGTATCGCCCAAAACTGGGGTTGCCTACAACGATCCTAATAATGGTGGCCTTCATATCAACAGAAAAGTGAAAGAAACACCAGGCCCGGGTTTAGTGGCTGTAGAGGGTGGTACATTTGTAATGGGCGGAAGTTTAAACGAAGACTTAGGCTATGCCTATGACAATGTGAAACGTCGTGTTACGGTTGCCTCTTTTTATATTGATGAAACCGAGGTATCTAATGCCGATTGGCTGGAGTACTTACATTGGATCGCACAAAATTTCCCAGATGATGGTAAACTGTACTATGATGCATTGCCCGACTCCTTAGTTTGGCGCCATCCGTTATCCTATAATGAACCTTACGTAAATCTATATTTACGTCACCCGTCATTCCAAGATTATCCCGTAGTTGGCGTTTCTTGGGAACAGGCAACAGCCTACTGTCAGTGGCGTACCGACCGTGTCAATGAAAACGTATTGCGTAAATCAGGCATGTTGGTCGACTATAAAACGCGCTCGGAACAAAAAACAACAGGCGACGCTTTCAACACGGAAATCTACCTTAACGGCCAGCTCAAAGGCGAAGGTATTGACGGTCCAAATATGCCAAAAGATAATCGCCCTGGTGCTGCCCCTGAAGCGAAACGTACAGTACGCATGGAGGACGGTATCCTAAAACAACCATACCGACTACCAACAGAAGCCGAATGGGAATATGCCGCTTTAGGTCTAATTGGCAATACGGTACAAGGAAATATCGAAAATAGCCGTACTTATCCTTGGAGTGGTTTAGGCGTGCGCTCCGATAAACGTAAAAATCAGGGTCGCATGTTAGCAAACTTCAAAATTACAAGCGGTAATAATATGGGAGTTGCAGGCGACTTAAACGACGGTGGTGATATAACCGTGCCTGTCACAAGCTATGCACCAAACGATTTCGGTCTTTATAATATGGCTGGTAATGTGAACGAATGGGTGAACGACGTATACCGCCAACTATCGTTTGAAGATTTTGAAGACTTCAACCCTTTCCGTGGTAATGTATTTATGGACAATAAATACGAAAATGCAGAAGGCCGTGTTTTGGCGAAAGACAAATACGGACGTCCGGTAAAAGTACCTGCAAAAGCGCCACGTAAACAAACATGGGAAGAGCTTCAGGCAGCTAAAGGTAATGAAGATGCAGCAAGCAGCTACCAATATGATGCCCGCGGTTTTGATGATGAGGAGATGAAAGAGCTCTATGGTAAAACAACCTTAATCAACAACAAAAGTCGTGTTTTCAAGGGCGGTTCTTGGAACGATCGTGCATACTGGTTAAATCCAGCGACGCGTCGTTTCATGCAACAAGATGAGTCCAATGCTATGGTTGGTTTCCGTTGCGCTATGACAATGGTGGGAAATGTTTTCGGTCCAACAAGCAAAGCTAAGAATGCACCAAAAAGAAAGTCACAGCCATAATTTGTGACTACACCATAAAAAAGACACCTAATTAAAGAACAACATACTTTTTAGGTGTCTTTTTTTTGAATATATTAGCCCCTAGTACCGACTAAATTTCACAAAATAAAAATTCCTCTGTGAAACAAGGTTACTATTTGATTAAAAAGGTATTAATAAGTGAGTAAGGAGAAAAGCGACATTGGCATTGATGAGGAAATCATCCTAGGGATCCGAGAGGGGAACAATTTGGCGGTACAGAAATTGTATAAACTGTATTACCCGCCAGTATTGAAGATGATCATCAACAATAGTGGAAGTTCGGAGGAAGCGCAAGATATCTTTCAGGAAACCGTTATGGTCCTGTACGACAAAATCAATAAAGGAGACTTTGAACTTTCAAGCAAGCTAAAAACATTTCTTTATGCTGTTTCTAAGCGTTTGTGGCTGAAACAACTTACTCGAGGCGAGTCCAAATATCGCAAAGATTCAATCGATGACTATGAGGACTCCCTGGTTGCTGATGAGGCTGGAGATGCAGTCCAGGAGCATGAAACCATAGAAAAAAATCTGCTGCAAATGGAGCAGGCTTTAGCCGGATTAGGCGAACCGTGTAAAACGATTCTCTATGATTTCTATATCTTGAACAAATCGATGGCAGATATTTGCGAAAAATTCGGTTATACCAATACCGATAACGCAAAGACCCAAAAGTACAAATGCCTACAGCGACTGAAGAAGTTTTTTTTCAAAAGTGTTAGTTAGAAGAATGAGGAGTTTAAGTCAACAAGAGTTTATAGATTGGGCAGATTTGTATCTGCGGAAAGAGCTTACGCCGGAAGATAATGAACGGTTTGAGTCTTTTTGCGCAGAGAATCCCCCATATCGTGCCCGATTTGAGGAGCACAAATCTTTAATAGAAAATATCCAAGTTACAGCAGATCGGCTTGCTTTCAAAGCGACACTACAGTCGGCCACCGAGGCATTCCATCAGGAAGAAAAACCTAAAGCGCCCACTAAAGTAGTCTCACTTTGGGACCGCTATAAATTCAATGCTGCTGTTGCTGCTGCGATTGCTATTATCTCTGTTTTCTCCACCTTATGGCTGACGGGATATTACTCCAATTTACGAAAAACGTCATCCGACTATAGTGCGCTCCGTCGAGATATGAATACCGTAAAACGGAATGTTAACGCCCATAACGATGCCATAAAGAATATCAATAGCAACACCAGTAACGAAGCTATTCATTACGGAGCGACCGGTTTTATGATCACCAAGGACGGTTATGTTGTCACAAACTATCACGTCATCAGCGGAGCCGATTCTATTCATCTGCAAAACCATAAAGGACAATCCTATAAGGCTGATATCATTTTTACCAATGCGGAAAAAGATTTAGCAATCTTACATATTAACGATTCGACATTTAAATCGCATAAAAATGTACCTTATACCTTTAAAAAGCAAGATTCAGAACTTGGAGAAGATATCTACACCATAGGTTTCCCTCGGGATGAAGCGGTGTATGGACAAGGTTACCTAAGCTCTTCCACAGGGTATGCAGGAGATACATTGGCTTATCAAATATCCATTCCGGTTAACCCTGGAAATAGCGGTGGACCTGTGCTGGATAAAGAAGGTAATATCATCGGTATCATTAGCGGTAAACAAAAAGGAATTGACGGTGCCGCCTTTGCCATAAAAACAAAGGCCCTAATAGAGACGCTCAATAGTATCCCCGCAGATATATTACGTGGTAATGTGGTCCTGACGAACAAAAACAGTTTAAACCACCTATCACGGACAGATCAGATCAAGAAACTTCAAGACTACATTTATATAGTTAAGGTGTATTAATAAATCTAAGTAATAAAAAACGGGCATCTAATTAGATGCCCGTTTTTTTATTTGTTCGGTTGTGGAGTCGTACGTAAATAAGGTTTTATTTCTTTAAACCCTTTTGGAAACTTACCAGCGATATCCTCCGTTTTAATAGCAGGAACGACAATTACATCCTCCCCATCTTTCCAATCAGCAGGTGTTGCTACAGAATAATCAGCCGTCAGCTGTAACGAATCGATCACACGAAGAATTTCATTAAAGTTACGCCCTGTTGAAGCCGGGTATGTCAGTGTCAATTTAATCTTTTTATCGGGACCAATTACGAAGACAGAACGTACCGTTGCCGTCGCTAAAGCGTTCGGATGGATCATGTCATACAACTCAGCTACCTTCTTATCCTCATCTGCAATAATAGGGAAATCCACTGTTGTATTTTGTGTTTCGTTAATATCTTTAATCCAATCCAGGTGATCGGCAACAGAATCGACACTCAATGCCAATACCTTCACGTTACGCTTTTCAAACTCACCTTTCAACTGTGCAGTCCGTCCTAACTCAGTCGTGCAAACAGGGGTGTAATCAGAAGGGTGAGAATAAAGAACCGCCCAGCTACCATCGATATAATTATAAAAATCGATATCTCCTATTGTTGTTTTCGCCTGAAAGTTAGGCGCTTCGTCTCCTAGTCTTAAACTCATTGTCTTTAAATTTAATGTTGATACTTATTTAATACTACTAATATAGTAGATTTTATTTTATATCGATAACTAAATAACAGATATGACAAAAAAAAGTTTTATTTGCTATGCTTGCATAATAAATAAATGTATATTTGAATATATCAATATAGACAGGTTATGCAATTCCAATTGAACGAAGACCATCAACTCCTGCGAGAAGCTGCACGCGAGTTCGCAAAAACCCTAAAAGCAGGCGTTATTGAGCGCGATGAACACGCTATTTTTCCTACTGAATTTGTTAAGCAAATGGGTGAATTAGGTTTTATGGGCATGATGGTAGAAACGGCTTATCATGGTGCTGGCATGGATACACTAGCTTATGCGATCGCAATTGAAGAGATTTCCAAGATCGATGCCTCCGCCGGTGTAATTATGTCTGCACACAACTCTCTTGTACTTTACGGTCTGCAGGAATTTGGTACCGAAGAACAAAAGGAGAAATATCTAAAACCACTGGCCAGCGGTCAAAAGCTTGGTGCTTTTGCGTTATCCGAACCAGAAGCGGGTTCGGATGCAACTTCACAGCATACTACCGCGATAGATAAAGGTGACCATTACCTCATTAACGGCACCAAAAATTGGATTACCAATGGTGGCAACGCAGATATTTACCTGATTATCGCACAGACCCATGTAGAAAAGGCCCATCGCGGTATTAATGTTTTCATCGTGGAAAAGGGAATGGATGGATTTACCATTGGTCCAAAAGAAAATAAACTAGGCATTCGCAGTTCCGATACACACTCACTCCTCTTTTCAGATGTAAAAGTGCCGAAGGAAAACCGAATTGGAGCAGATGGATTCGGATTTAAGTTTGCGATGAAAACCTTAGATGGCGGCCGTATTGGCATTGCGGCACAAGCGTTGGGAATTGCAGCGGGGGCATATGATCTTGCCTTGGCCTATTCGAAGGAACGTAAAACGTTTGGGAAACCGATTAGTGAGCATCAAGCTATTCAATTTAAGCTCGCCGATATGGAGGTTGAAATTGAAGCGGCTCGTTTACTGACGTATAAAGCAGCGTGGCTAAAAGACCAAGGCCTACCATATAGCAAAGAAGCCGCTATGGCGAAACTTTTTGCTTCGGAGGTCGCGATGAAGACCACCGTTGAGGCAGTTCAAATACACGGTGGCTATGGCTACGTAAAGGAGTATCACGTGGAACGCCTCATGCGTGACGCTAAAATCACCCAGATATATGAAGGCACTTCAGAGATACAACGTTTAGTAATCGCACGAGATATCCTGAAGTAACATTTTATTACACACGAATTTGTCCATTTCCACGCACAAACCATTTATCGGTTACCAGCTTTTCCAAAGCAAAAGGTCCCCGTGCATGCAGTTTCTGCGTGGAAATACCTATTTCTGCACCTAAACCAAACTCTCCGCCATCGGTAAAACGAGTGGATGCATTAGCATAGACTGCTGCCGCGTCGACAGCTGCTAAAAAACGGTCAATTTGCAGCTCATCTTGTGACACAATACATTCCGAGTGTTTGGAGGAGTATTCTCCAATATGTGTTAAAGCTTCCTCCATATTATCGACCACACGGATAGAGCAAGCTAATGCCAGGAATTCCCGCCCATAATCTTCAGGCGTAGCCCTCTGTAGCGTCGGGTAACCAAGTTCCTCTAATGCACTATACGCATAATGATCAGCAAAAACATCAACATTATCCGCCGCAAAATAGGGCTTTAAAAGTCGTAAAAAATCAATGGCAACCAGCTTGTCCACAAGTACGGTATCCAATGAGTTGCAAACCGATGGTCTGGAAATCTTCGCATTGGCAACTATGCGTGCCGCTTTGTTCAAATCGGCGGTTCGCTCGACATACGTATGGCAGACTCCCGCTCCTGTCTCAATAACGGGCACTTTCGCATTTTCACGCACAAAATTAATCAAGGATTGTGAACCACGAGGGATGATTATATCCACATACTTCGTCGCAGTCAAAAGTTCTTGTACAAAAGCACGATCCGTAGGCAAAAGCTGTACAATATGACGATCCAATCCACTATCTGCTAAAGCATCTTGAATAAGGCGTACCAGCGCATTATTGGTAAACCAGGCATCTGTACCTCCCCGAAGTACACAAACGTTCCCTGAGCGTACGCAAAGCGCTGCGACATCGATCGTAACATTCGGACGAGATTCATAAATCACGCCGACCACTCCCAACGCCACCGTTTTCTTCTCGATGTGCAATCCATTATCCAATATTTTTGAAGAAAGGATGACACCTGTCGGATCTGATAGCTTAGCAATACCGCACACACTATCCGCCAAAGCAACAATGCGCTCCTCGGTCAACAACAAACGGTCATACTTCGGATCTTCCGGATCCATCCGCTCTAGATCTTTTTTATTTTCCTCCAGGATCACGGCTACACTTGCTTTCAAGCGCGCTCCAAGTTCGAGTAAAAACGTTGTCTTTACCGCATCGGTACTACCTCGAAGTGCATGTCTCGCCTCTTTGGCGTCATGCAATTGTTTTTCAATACTTTTCATTACAATAATACGATATCGTCTGCATGTGCGATGGCCAAATTCTTCTGCTCCTTGATACCTGCTACATCGATAACATCTACTTTCGCTTTCGCTACAGCTACAATCTCCCCTTGCTCATTCGCAATTTGAAAGACCTCGCCTGTTTCCAAAATTTGATTAATATGCAAAACGCCAACCGCTAAAAGACTTTTCCGATTTAGTAAGGCTTGTTCTGCTCCTTGATCAACCGTCACCAAAGCTTTGATCAAGCCTCCGCTAGCCAGCCACTTATTTCGAGAGGAAATCTTCTTCGCCTGTGCATGGCATCGTGTCCCTGTTTGTCCCTGCACGGCTTTCAATATACCATCTTCGGTCTGCATACTGAAGATCACAGCCTCAATCCCCATTTGGTTTGCCAGACGTGCAAAATTGAGCTTCGAGGTCATACCACCTAACCCTACCGACGATTTATCCTTACGCGCCAAAGAAAGTGCTTGTTTGTCGATAACAGCGATCTCCGGCACTACCTTTCCACTCGCATCCAAAACACCAGGAACCGATGTGCTAAACAAGATCTTTTCTGCGCCAAAGCCAACTGCAATCAATGTAGCTAGTTCATCGTTATCCGAAAATTTCAATTCTTTGTTACTAACTACATCATTCTCATTCGCTATCGGAATAACATTGTTCTTCCACAACTCCTCATACGTGTCCTTCAGTTGTAAAAACTGATCTCTATTCGCAAAGTGTTGCCGTTCACACAGACTTTGTGCCAAGGCGATCTTAAAAGCTCTAAAATAATTGCTATACGTCGTCACCAACATGGGGTTACCGATAGCAGCTGCCGCTTTTCGCTCGGACAACGTTCCTGTATATTGTTTCAAATATTTTTTTCCCGCTGCGACAGCACCAGAAGAGACCAATACAATGTTATACTTGGGTTGCAACATGGCCGTTTGTCGCGCAATCTCCAGGACTACACGTTCATCAATCTCCCCATCTTTTGCGGTAATAGAGGCGGAACCAAATTTTATAACAAGTATAGGCTTCTTCATAGAATTACAAAAATATCAAAACAAATAGCTTTTATTTAGATTATTGTAAAAGTAACAACCATTTCTTTAAAAATGAATTATCACCGCTGTTTTTACCTCTTTTTTGGTACGATTTATGAAACAGCCTTATTAAAAGCAAATTATGAAGTTATACGTACTACTGCCTCTCGCAGCTTTGTTTTTCGCTGCTTGTCAAAATGGTAAAACAGGCTCCTCCGTGGTTGGCAACGATAGGGATAGCCAGGGGTGCATACCCTCTGCCGGATACCAATGGTCTGTTGTTCAACAAAAGTGTGTCCGCCCTTGGGAAGGTGGTGTAAAAATGCTTTTAGCGAATGCGCCAAGCGATCAACAAGAAAAAGCCGTATATGCGCTGATCGATCCCTCTAAGCAAAAAGCAGAGATTTTTATTCCGGAAACCGAGAATATGATCCTGGATCGGGTTGCTAATTTCTTATATTCAAATGAAGAATATCAGTTTATTGAAGAAGCCCATTGCTGGTCTTTGGTGCATAATGGTCAAAAAGTATATGAAGAGCGTAAATAATAAAGAAACGGGTTGAAACCTTTGTCTCAACCCGTTTCTTTATCTTATTCAAATCGTTCTTTAAACAATTGTTCCATCGCATACATTTCGTCCCGGAACTTAGCGGCAGCCAAGAAATCCATATCCTTCGCCGCTTTGTCCATTTTCTTACGGACAACCTCAATCGCTTTGCGTAGATCTTTCTCGCCCAAGTATTCCATGACAGGATCCGCAGCCAAAAGCGATGCTCTATCCGGTTCAACATACGCCTTCGCTTCGCCCGGTTTAAAGTCAGCAACAGATGTCTGTTCCATAATCTCTTCGCGACTCTTACCGACTGTACGCGGAATAATGCCATGCTCCGTATTATAAGCAATCTGTTTCTCGCGTCTCCGGTTTGTTTCGTCGATCGTAACACGCATGCTCTGCGTCATGTTATCAGCATACATAATTACACGCCCTTTATCATTCCGAGCGGCCCGGCCAATCGTTTGGATCAACGAACGCTCCGAGCGTAAGAACCCCTCTTTATCCGCATCTAGAATTGCAACTAACGTCACCTCCGGAAGATCCAACCCTTCACGCAACAAGTTCACGCCCACCAGTACATCAAACTCGCCCAAACGAAGTCCCCGCAAAATCTCTACGCGTTCCAATGTTTTAATTTCGGAGTGGATATAACGCACTTTAACGTTTAATCGCGTCATATATTTAGTCAGCTCCTCCGCCATCCGTTTCGTTAACGTCGTTGCCAGAATTCGCCCACCTTCTTTAATTGTTTTGTCAACCTCTTCCAGAAAATCATCGACCTGATTTACCGCCGGATGCACCTCAATTATAGGATCCAATAAACCAGTCGGGCGAATCACTTGCTCTACAACAACCCCTTCGGTCTGTTGTAGTTCATAATCCCCGGGCGTCGCTGATACGTAGATCGTTTGATTCGTGAGAGATTCAAATTCAGAGAAGTTAAGCGGTCTATTATCCATAGCGGCCGGCAATCGGAAACCATGTTCAACCAAAGAGACCTTTCGGGAACGGTCACCACCATACATCGCACGTAATTGCGGTAGCGTAACATGGCTCTCATCAATAATCATCAGGTAATCGTCCGGGAAATAATCGATTAAACAGAAGGGGCGCATCCCCGGTTTTCTACCGTCAAAGAATCGGGAGTAGTTCTCAATTCCTGAGCAATACCCGAGTTCACGCATCATCTCCAAATCGTAATTTACACGTTCCTCAAGACGTTTTGCTTCCAACATTTTTCCTTCCTCCTCCAACTGCGCTGTGCGCTGTACCAGCTCATCCTGAATCGCCCATATTGACTCCGTAAATTTCTCTTTGGGTGTCACAAATAAGTTTGCAGGAAACAAAGCTATATCCGCCACTTTATTTAAGGTCTTAGCCGAGACGGGATCAATCTCACTGATTTCATCAATCTCATCTCCAAAAAATGAAATGCGGAAAGCATAGTCTAAATAAGCCGGATAGATATCAACGGTATCCCCTTTCACCCGGAAAGTTCCTCGCTTAAAGTCAGCCGTTGTACGTGCGTACAAAATTTCAACTAATCGGTGTAAAAAAGCGTTTCGTGAAATGGTCATCCCTACAGCAAAACGAAAGATCGATCGTGAAAAATCTTCGGGATTCCCCATACCATAAATACAAGATACCGACGATACCACCACAATATCACGACGTCCTGACATCAGCGACGATGTAGTTGCTAATCGAAGTTTTTCGATCTCCTCATTGATGGCTAAATCCTTTTCAATATATGTATTGGATGAAGCGATAAAAGCTTCGGGTTGGTAGTAATCATAGTAAGAAACAAAATAGTTCACCGCATTCTCTGGAAAAAACTGCTTGAACTCACCGTAGAGTTGTGCCGCCAACGTTTTATTATGACTCAATATCAATGTTGGTCTTTGTGTCTCTTGAATAACGTTAGCAATCGTAAAAGTTTTCCCCGATCCCGTCACGCCCAGAAGGTTCTGGTACTGCTCGCCCTGCTCCAAACCTGCCACCAACTCTTTAATAGCCTGTGGTTGATCCCCCGTAGGCTTATAATCTGATGTTAAATTGAATTTCATGTAACCCGCTTTCAATAAGCTATAAAAATACTAAAAAAAATAGATATTTTTATCGCCTTACCGTCACGATTATCCAAACAAAGTATCAATTAATTGTATTACCTTAGTACAGATAACATCCTATACGATTTAATATTATGGTAACGATTCTCACCAAAGAAAACAGTATAGCCAACCACTTTTTGGCAGAATTAAGAGATGTCAATATCCAGCAGGATCGGATGCGCTTCCGTCGAAACTTAGAGCGTTTGGGCGAAATTATGGCATATGAAATTAGCAAAACACTAACATATGAACCACAAACAGTAGAAACGCCGCTCGGTATTGCAACCGTTAACCAACTGACCGAGCAGCCGGTCTTGGGAACTATCATCCGCGCTGGTCTTCCCTTTCACCAAGGTTTTTTAAATGTATTTGATCGTGCAGACAATGCGTTCATTGCGGCTTACCGGCATACTAAAAAAAGCGGTGAATTTGAAATACATAAGAAGTACAGCAACACCCCAAATCTCGATGAAAGAATTGTTATTATAGCAGATCCCATGCTGGCCACAGGACGCAGCTTAGTACTTTGCTGCCGCGACCTTCTCGCGGAATATAACATCAAGGAGCTACATATCGCTGTGGTGATCGCTTCGGAAGAGGGATTACAACATGTCCAAGCATTTCTTCCTGAAGCGACCTTATGGGTAGGTGCTGTAGATAATGAGATGACCTCGAAAGCATATATCGTTCCCGGATTGGGTGATGCTGGCGATCTCGCTTACGGCAATAAGGAATAACGGATGTAGCGTGACGGTGGTCTATAAAAAATCGGACAAATCACCTTTACCTTCCCGAATAACCTCAAAATCACCTGTCGTAACATCCACCACAGTAGAAGGCACATTATCACCATAACCGCCATCGATTACCAGATCGACCAAATCGGCGTATTTTTCGTAGATCAGTTCTGGATCTGTAGAATACTCCAAGATATCGTCTTCATCGCGGATCGAAGCCGTAACAATGGGATTACCTAACTCTTTTACGATGGCTCTTACAATATTATTATCAGGGACACGAATACCCACTGTCTTTTTCTTAGAACTCAACAGTTTAGGCACTTGACCACTCGCATTAAAGATAAAGGTAAACGGGCCGGGCAACGCTTTTTTTAATACCCTAAACACCGATGTATCAAAAGGCCGTGTATATTGTGATATATCTGTCAAATCATAACATATAAATGAAAGATTTGACTTATCAGGTTTTAACCCACGAATTTGACAAACCCTTTCTATCGCTTTCTGATTCGTGATATCACAACCAATACCGTAGATCGTGTCCGTGGGATAAATAATTACGCCACCTTTTTTCAAGATTTCCACCGCCTGCTGTATTGCTTTCTCTTGCGGGTTATCCTCATATATTTTTATCAGCATAGTATTCTTTTGTATAACTACAAATCTAACTAAGTAAAGTTTGTTACCAAAGTTTATAAATCAAATAAAACTGCGTATATTAGTAGTTAAAAAGGTTAACTAAATATTGAATAAACATAATACCCCCATTCAGATGGCAAAACGTAAAGTTACGCAGGAGAAAAAAGCAACCCCAATAGCAAAAGAAGTAAAGGAAAAGACAGATTACAGCAATTATTTATATTTGATTTTCATTGCATTTTATCTCCTCGTTGACATCCTCCCGCGGGAGCAAATTATTGATACTTCATATCAACATCGTTTCTATCTGGACATCATAAACGTACTTGCCTCGATATTTATCTTTCGAAATTTCGCTAAGTACCGAAGTAATTCTGAGCGCTTTTTTACCAATATAATCCCGATTTTATACGCCGGTTTTATCTGCTTTGCGATGCTGTCACTCTTTGCAGCCTACAGTCCGCTCGAAGGGTTAGTGACACTCGCCGGCTATGTTTCCAATTTCTGGATCTTTGCCAATCTTTTCATGTTACTCTATGCCGCGCGCAACAACATAAAGGCCGTCGCTCTCGTCATCACATTTACACTGTTTTATCAAGTGAGTATGGAGTTATACCGCTTTGTACAAGAACTAGGTACCACATCACTTGACAGCCTTATAGGGAGCTTAAAATGGAATACCGGGAACAAGAATATTTTTGCAGCAACGATTGTCATCAAGCTGTCTTTTGCAATCTATAGCAGTTTTCGCACACGTGGTTTCCTCCGCATTTTTTCTTACTTAACCGTTTTTTTAACCATCGTGATGCTCTTCTTTGTTAGTGCACGCGCTGCTTACATCAGTTTAGGTACCCTTATATTATTAATTGTGATCGGCAATATCTGGATTTACTGGAAAGATATAGAAAAGCGAAAATCAGCCATCGTTGAAAGCTCCAGTTTATTGGTTCTCTTTATTGTCGGTTTACTGCTGGCTAACAATACCCTCACGAAGTACCAAACATTACAGGCTGCTAAAACTCCCGGAATTGAAACAGAAGCAGCGGACTCCTTTGTAACGGGACGAATTGCGAGTATTGCCGACGATGACAACGCGTCCAACAGCATCCGGGTTGCCATGTGGAAAGAAGCCCTACATGCATACAGTCAGAAACCTTTTTTAGGATATGGTGTAGGAAATTACCGCATCTATTCGGAAGGGATTACCAAGAAACACTATACAACCAATGTTTATTTTAGACACGCACACAATGACTTTGTAGAGGTCTTGTTTGAAAGCGGACCCATTGCATTCTTATCGTACGTAGGTCTTTTCTTATTGGGGCTATTCTTCAGTATCCGGATTTTGTTCCGTTCCGAATACAGTCGGGAACGTAAATTTGTTGCGATTATACTACTTGGTGCTGGTATCGGGTTCTTGGTCGATTCATTCTTCAATTTCCCACTACCTCGCACTTATATGAACGTCTTGTTTGTATTGATTCTCTCGCTTATTGTTATTAATTACTTAGGCGGACGAAAAGTGGAACCGTTGGAGAACGAGCATAAAACAAAACAAAACCTTACCAGCTATGCGTATATTACAATCTTTGCACTTGGCCTCGTTGCTTCCTATATTAACTATCAAAGTTACATCTCCGGAAAAAACCAATACTTAGTTGATTCTGATGTAATCAAACAAAAACTAAGCGACCCACATCCACGTTTCACCTATGCACAGGTGGATAAAATGTTTGCAAGTAAAATTCCTCTTATTGGTGCCCAAGGCGGAGAACCAATCAGTGTAAAAAAAGCAAAATACTTGTTTTTTGAAAACCGCGATGCCGAAGCATTAAAACTGGCTGATGTTGCATCGAAAGAGATGCCTTATTCCATTCATGGAGAGCGTGTAAAGCTATTAATCTACTCCCGCAAGGGAGACATGGACTCCACCTATAAATACAGCAAAATAATACACGAGCACCGGCCTTTTAGCCAATCTGATTTTAAGATGCGAATTCAATTGGCCGGAAAGTTCGGTCAAGTGGACGATGTCAAAAAAGCTTTTAACCAATTCAATTCCTATGGCTCTAACCAAGAGGCTTATGAACTGTGTGTAAAGCAATTGGCGGCCAACAAATATGACTTTAATAAGGACGCTACAATTTTATCGGAAGGTCTTAAAGAATACCCTAAATCCAAATTATTGGTGGGTATAAAAAAATACTACGACTATTTAAAGGAACATAATTTAGATCCTTCAAAAATAAATTTAAACTTTAAACCGTCAAAAACGGAGTCCTAAAAGTCGCTCCACAGCCCGTTCGCCATTCGTAAGGCGATCGGGCCCTAACCCTGAAACGACACTATAGTTTGCTCCGAGCGTTTCAAGCTCTTGAACCCATACCTCGAGAAAGTGATCCCGCTGTTCAGGGAAATCACGCAAAGGGTCATCTTCCCAAGGTAGATCGATATCCATCACCAAGTAAAGATCATATTGGCGGCGCGCAATCTCCTCTGTAACCTCTGACGGAGTCGCTCCAAAAAGATGGTCGCACCAAATCTTTATTGTCATAATGGTCGTATCACAAACCAAGATGTCGTTTTGTGCTTTGGGTATCAGCGCCTCTTCAAGAGCTAGCTGACCGTAATACATATTTACCTCATCCTGCAAGGTATATACGTTATTGAGGTTCGCACAGTAATAGCGCGCATACTCTGGCACGCATACCGTACCCAATTGTGCAGCGAGGTGCTGCGCCATCGTAGACTTTCCGGTTGACTCTGGCCCGACAACGGCTATTTTCTTCAAATACTCACTCACCTATACAGCTGTTTTTGTCTTGCAATAATAACAAAATAAAGAACAGCTATCAACAACAGATTCCCGAGCAGACCTTCTATTACTGCACAACCTTATTCGCACAGTTTGTGCTCGCAAAGGATTCGGGTTTAGCCTTAAACTGAAACCCCATACCCATAATATAGCCCATCGCTTCTTTTAGCGCTACATTAGATTTGAAATTTGGATTGGTGTTAATGTCGGCATGGACTTCGAGATCCACATGGTATTGGTCTAAGAGGGGGCAGAGGCTATAGGCGATTTCGATGGATTTTTGGACTTCCAGCAGCATTCGCTCTTTGATTCCCATCCGGTGGAGCCGCCTATCCTTACAGATAAACATGAAACCACCCTTATGTTCCCGGAGAAACACGATAACTGTCGCAAAGTCTATCACACCACGTTTGACCTGTGAATCGGTACCGATGTAGACTTTGAGTTTATTCCCGAGATGGGTCTCTCGGCTAATGATCTCCTCTACAGCACTTGCAATTGGAATACGAATAAATTCGCCATTGTATTTTTGCCATTCCATAAAAAAAACTTTTAATGGTGAAAAAGAACAATACTATAATGATATAAATATAGTTATTGTACGTGAGAAATATCAGCAGGCAAGAATAAATAATTGTTAACTAATAACACACAATACCCACTAAATTAACCCTTTGGCATAAAACAAAAATGCTACAAAATAACGAATTCCTCTATAATAACGTGCCCAACATACTCGTTCACCCGACCAATAATCTGCCGGCGCATCATCGCTAATTCATGTTTAATCACAGCAGACTCCACCTTCACAAAAAGCTTTTTGTCGTATATATATATCTTTTGCGTGCGATTA
The DNA here is from genome assembly GCF_004421025.1 of Sphingobacterium psychroaquaticum. Taxonomy (NCBI): domain Bacteria; kingdom Pseudomonadati; phylum Bacteroidota; class Sphingobacteriia; order Sphingobacteriales; family Sphingobacteriaceae; genus Sphingobacterium; species Sphingobacterium psychroaquaticum. The sequence goes on from NZ_CP038029.1 coordinate 3,595,384, forward strand.
GCAATCGCTTTTCCGATGATATGTGGCCATGCCGTAACAATGGATGATTCATCGTATTTCGAACGCAAGCGATACACCTCAAGCCATTTCTCAATCGCCTGCTTAATCCCGATATCATCCCGTGTCGGAATCTCATCAATTTTCTTCTTATACTTCAACGCTTCCTCCTTTTATTTCAAAAATACGAATCGGTTGTACAATCTCATCAAAAATTCTTTGCACACGCGATGCGTCTGTATCTGTCAAAAAAATCTGACCAAACTCATCCTCCGACACCAATTGCATTAACTTTCTCGTTCTACTTTCATCTAGTTTATCAAAGATATCATCTAATAAAAGTAAAGGTTTAAGCTTCCTTTTTAAACGTAGAAAACTGTACTGCGCCAGTTTTAATGCGATAAGGAAAGATTTCTGTTGCCCCTGCGAACCAAACTTCTTCAAAGGCATTTCTTCGTGAATGGTAAAGAGCATATCATCCTTATGTACCCCTTGTGTCGTGCGTTCCATCGCTCGGTCTCGGTCCAGATTCATTTCCAGAAGGGTCGTGAAATCGTGCTGCATAAGAGGCGACTCATACACCAACGACACCTCTTCAGCCCCATCGGTCAAGAAGTTATAGTACCTCGAAAATTCGGGTAAAAACTCCGCCATAAAATCTTTTCTTCGCTGAAAAATCTGTTCTCCAACATCCACCAACTGCATGTTCAAGACCTCTAGCAATCCCAAATCCAACACATAGGTTTGCTTAGCCTGCTTCAGCAGCATATTGCGTTGCAACAAGAGCTTATTATATAGAATCAACGTATCCAGGTAATGGTTGTCTGTTTGCGAGATAACATTATCCATAAACTTACGGCGTTCTTCACTACCATCGAGAATAATACTACTATCATTCGGAGAAATCATGACCAGCGGAAATTGTCCAATATGATCGGCTAACCGCTGATAATCCTTCTTATTTTTTTTGAATTGTTTTTTTTGATTTTTCTTTAGGCTACAGGAGACAACATCGGGAATGTCATCGCGCTCAAACTCGCCCTGTACCATAAACCAATCTTCACCTTTTTTGATATGTTGTGAATCGATTGGGTTGAAGTATGATTTACATAGAGCCAAGTAGTGTATAGCATCCAGTAAATTGGTTTTTCCGGCTCCATTTTCACCCGCAAAGGCATTTACTTGCGGAAGAAATGTTACAGTAGACTCTGTATAATTCTTAAAATTTAAGACAGAAAGGTGCTTTAGCCACATACCTCAAAGATACGCTTCTTACAGCAAGAAACACTTATTTTATTTCTTCGAAGTCTACAAACTCACCCGCCGTCTGCGTCCCTTTTCTTGGCTTAGACTCCTCTTCTGGAATATAATCAACCTTAATCTCTCCTTCATGCTTACGCCCCTGTTGTTTGAACTGATCAAAAGGATTATTCTGTGTGTATTGATACGATCCTGGTCTACCTTGAGAAGCCCCTTGTTGTGCTTTTTGCATTAAACGCTCCGTCATCTTGCGCAAGGCAAAGGGCATCAATAAACGAAAAATGTATTTTACACCATAATACACAGCAAAAAATATAATGACAAATTTCAATATTGCTTCCATCTCTTCTTTTTATTTACGCACATGCCTACCTACTTCTTCATACGCATTAGGTCATATATGCTTTTATATCATCAAGCCGCTTCTGTGCTGCTTTCCTCAAATTTATAAAATATTATACAGCATTTGGTCAATAAATTGTCAGCATGAAATTCGTTAACACATTTTAACGCGACACAACATGCGCTTATGCCCCTTTGTGATAGGCTTTACGATAGGTACTTGGTGAAAGCTTTGTCTCTTTCATAAAGAAGGCACTAAAATTATTCTCTTCTTCATAACCAAGTTTCCAAGCAATTTCACGTACACTCTCACTCGTATATAATAACCTGCGTTTTGCTTCCTTAATTATACAACGTGAAATAAACTGCTTGGGTGTCGTCTCCAAAACGGTCTTACACGCATGAGAAAGACGACGAGAAGATACGCCTAGTTTTTCGGCATAAAATGCAACCGACTTCTCGGTTGAAAGATGTTCCTCAACAAGCAGGCGGAACGATCGAACAATTTCATGATCCAAATCCACATAGTCGTTCATAGATTCATCCTTAGTCCCCATAAGGGTTCCTACCAAAAGCAACTGCTTTATTACACTATGAATTAAATCGTTGAAAACGACAAGATTCTTTGTGGTATAGATTTCGTTGAGAAAACGTACCTGCGAAATAAAATAAGGTTGTAATTCCGGCTCTATAGTAACGATATTAAACCCCCGGGCCGCATTAAAGGTAAGCTCGCTTTTTAGTAAATCCTCGTCAAAAGAAGTACGTCGATAAAAAACCTCAGAGAAATATAGGAAGTAAAAATGACAGTCATGCCCCGACACAAAAGATATCACCGCTTCGGCAGATATATACAGAATAGAGAAAGGGGGAATAGTTACTGGATGCGAATCGATCTGTAACGTAATCTCCTCCGTATCTGTTATTAATGCTCGATACAATGAAGCGTTATCAGAGACTGGAGAACTTGGAAGGGGCTCAAAACTATATTTTATTTCTAAAATTCCAAACTTCATATTTGACAGATATTGCGTATTACTGCCTAGCCGTAAAAGATTAACAAAAAACACAAAACAAGGTTTTTACCCTGTCTAGAATCCTCCAACAAAGATGGAAATTAAGCGAAGGACAAAAAAGGGCAAAAAAAATAGTTGTAGACTTTCGTCTACAACTATTTCATATAAATTTCAGCTATATCCGACTCTAGAACTTGCCTGGCATCTTCGGCATATTTCGCATCATCTTTGCAGCCATTCCTGGGTTAGACATCTGCTTCATCACTTTACGCATATCCGAGAACTGCTTCATCAACTTGTTTACTTCATTGATATTTGTGCCTGATCCGTTAGCGATACGTATACGTCTACGTTGATCAATGGCATCTGGATTTTCCCGTTCAAAAGGTGTCATCGAATCAATAATGGCTTCAATAGGCTTGAAAGCATTATCATCGACCTCCACATCTTTCAACGCCTTACCAACTCCTGGAATCATCCCCATTAAGTCTTTCATATTACCCATCTTCTTAATCTGCTGAATCTGGGTTTTAAAGTCATTAAAATCAAATTTATTCTTACGAATTTTCTTTTGTAGTTCTGCCGCTTCTCTTTCATCAAACTGCTGCTGCGCGCGCTCCACAAGAGATACTACATCCCCCATTCCTAAGATACGGGACGCCATACGATCGGGGTGAAAAACGTCCAATGCATCCATCTTCTCACCGGTACCGATAAATTTGATTGGCTTATCAACAACAGACTTAATCGAAAGCGCAGCACCACCGCGGGTATCCCCATCTAGTTTTGTTAGGACAACCCCCGTAAAATCGAGGCGGTCATTAAAAGCTTTTGCTGTATTCACCGCATCCTGACCCGTCATAGAATCTACTACAAAAAGAATCTCATGTGGTTGTGTCGCTTCTTTAACAGCCGTAATTTCTGTCATTAATGCCTCATCGATCGCTAGACGACCAGCCGTATCGATGATAACGATATTATTTCCGTTCCGTTTCGCCTCTTCCACACCTTCTTTTGCTATAGCGATAGGATCTGTTGACTCTCTGTTTACATAAACCGGGACATCAACCTGTTCACCCAATACCTGCAACTGATCGATCGCTGCAGGACGGTAAACGTCACCTGCCACTAAAAGAGGTTTCTTTCCTTTTTTCTCCCGTAGATAATTTGCTAGCTTACCGGAAAACGTGGTCTTACCCGCACCATTCAAACCTGCAATTAAGATAATAGTTGGATTCTTTGATGTTTCTAATTCTGTCACCGAACCACCCATTAGTGCGGTTAGTTCATCGTTCATGATTTTGGTTAACAATTGACCTGGAGAAATGCTTGTTAGTACATTTTCACCCAATGCCTTTTGCTTCACATCATCTGTAAACGTCTTTGCAGTTTTATAATTCACATCGGCATCCAAAAGAGCCTTACGAATTTCTTTCATCGTCTCTGCAACGTTTATCTCGGTGATACTTCCCTGCCCTTTTAATACTTTAAAGGCTCTATCCAGTTTATCTTGAAGGTTCTGAAACATGTTAATCTTTCGTCTTTATTATCTTAAGTGCCAAAGTTACAAAATACTGCTGAAACGAACAGTAGTTTGACGGAACAAAAAAAGCGGCATCACCTGATGCCGCTTTCGTATGTCAATTGTCCGTGAGATTAGTCCCTACGTCCAAATAATATATAAGCGTAATACAACAACGTTACAAGAGCAGATAATGCAGCAACTACATACGTCATAGCAGCCCATTTCAAAGCATCTTTAGCGCCGTCATGTTCACCCGTGCTGTGTGTTACATTTGCTTTATCCAGCCATGCTAGTGCTCTGTTTGAGGCGTCGAACTCTACGGGCAGGGTAATGAATGAAAACAACGTTGTCAAAAACAAAGCAGCAACACCAATACCTAAAAGCCATGGACTTTGTGTAAATGCCATCATCAAGACACCCGCCATCAATACCCACGAGGTCAGACGCGAAGCGATACTCACTACAGGCACCATCGCCGAACGGAATTGAAGCCAAGAGTAAGCGGTGGCATGTTGCACGGCGTGTCCACATTCGTGAGACGCCACAGCCGCTGCCGCAACACTACGTCCATAATAAACTTCCTGACTTAGGTTAACCGTTTTATTGCTCGGATTATAGTGATCTGATAACTGACCTTCGTTTGCGACTAAAATCTGTACATCATAAATACCATTTTCATTCAACATCTTTTGTGCAATTTCTGCACCCGATAGTCCCGAAGACAAAGGCATCTCCGAATATTTCTTAAACTTATTCTTAAAACGAGACTGAACAATCCAACTGATTAATGCAATCCCAATAAATATAATCCAATATAATCCCATAATTTTTTTCTTCTTTTTCTCTTATATCATCAAATCTCATTCCACTCGCTTACAAATCACCCAAAAGAGACTAAAATAGTACGTTTTGTCATTTCATCACTTCCCACGCACTCCTTTCCATGACAGTTTTACATATATGTTCAAGCGGGACAGCCTCCGATGAAGACAAGACCGACATCTAGTCTATATCACATTCAACATCAAATTATGATCCTCGATCATCTTCCTCAAATTATTCAAGGCATAACGCATCCGTCCCAACGCCGTGTTAATACTCACCCCCGTTACATCGGCAATATCTTTAAAACTCATATCACAGAAGTGACGCATGATAAGCACCTCCTTTTGATCATCCGGCAACCGCTGGATGATCTTCTTCAGATCTAGATCGCGCTGATTGATGGACAACTTAGACTCCGGGCTCTCATCGGCAAATTCCAGCACGCCGAAAATATCATAGCCATCACTGCTGACAACCGTAGGACTACGCTTTTCTTTCCTAAAATGATCGATAACCATATTCTGAGCAATACGTACTACCCAAGGCAAAAACTTACCCTCGTCGTTATACCGACCAGATTTCAGCGTTTTAATTACTTTTATGAAAGTTTCTTGAAATATATCTTCGGCCAAGTATTCATCTTTGACTTGTAGATAGATGGAGGTATAAATTTTGGTTTTATACCTATTCAATAAAACTTCGATGCCTAACTCATTACCCGCTACATAAGCTTGGATGAGTTCAAGATCACTCTTTTCTTTCCATGTTTTCATAATAAATCTCCGCGATTTAGTAGAACAATTTTTTTAAGAGTAATAGTGTTTTATAGGCGCTCCTTCGTTTTGTTGATTTATACCTCAAAACAACCAAAAAATACTGGAAAATCAAATTAAAAGGCCCTTTTTTAACATTTCTTTACATATTTAACAAACCCTTTAAACGCAAAAAAACCTGTTTGACCGAAGCACAAACAGGTTTTCTTTACTTTTATGTCTGTATAACTATTTTCGTTATTAAAATAGCTATATCACATGATTTACAGTTTATTTATATAATGGGAACTGCGCCATCATTGCGTTTACTTTTCCATGGATCTTCGCTAAAGCTGCTGCATCCGAACGATTATTGATTGCTTCGTGAATCAACTCACCGATCTGAATCATTTCAGCTTCTTTCACACCTCTTGTAGTAATCGCCGCCGTACCGAAACGAACACCTGATGTTACAAATGGTGAACGGGTATCAAAAGGAACCATGTTCTTATTCGTCGTAATACCAGCCTGACCTAAAACAGCCTCTGCCTCTTTACCAGAAATATCTTTATTACGAAGATCAACCAACATCAAGTGGTTATCTGTACCACCAGAGATAATTTGGTAATCTCTCTCAACAAAAAACTGTGCTAAAACAGCCGCGTTCTTTTGTACTTGTTTAACGTATGCTAAATAGTCATCGCTCAATGCTTCACCGTAAGCAATTGCTTTTGCCGCAATAGTATGCTCCAATGGGCCGCCCTGAATACCTGGGAATACCGCTAAATCTAACAATTGTGTAATCGTACGGATTTCACCTTTAGGTGTTTTGATACCCCAAGGGTTTTCGAAATCTTTACCGACCATAATCATACCACCACGTGGACCACGTAATGTTTTGTGTGTTGTAGTCGTCACGATATGACAATGCGGAAGTGGATCATTTAATAAACCACGTGCAATAAGACCTGCTGGGTGAGAAATATCAGCAACAACTAGAGCGCCGATTTCGTCTGCTACTTTACGGATACGTGCATAATCCCAGTCCCGTGAGTAAGCTGACGCACCACAGATGATTACTTTAGGCTTTTCTGCACGTGCCGTTTCTTCTAATTGTTCGTAATCTAATAATCCTGTATCTTGTTTTACACCGTAAAATAATGGTTGGTAAAGTTTACCAGAGAAGTTTGCTGGCGAACCGTGTGTCAAGTGACCACCGTGCGACAAATCAAAACCTAAAATTTTATCACCTGGCTTCAAGATAGCTAAGAATACTGCTGCATTTGCTTGTGCTCCAGAGTGAGGCTGAACATTCACCCATTCCGCACCAAATAATTGCTTTGCACGGTCAATCGCTAATGTTTCAATTTGATCAACAACTTCACATCCGCCGTAGTAACGCTTTCCCGGAAGGCCTTCAGCATACTTGTTGGTCAATACTGAACCTGCAGCTTCCATTACTTGTTTACTAACAAAGTTTTCAGAAGCAATTAATTCAATCCCTTCCTCTTGGCGCTTTAGCTCTTCAGCTATTAGGTTAAAAACGATCTGATCTCTTTCCATTATTTTATTCTTAAGGAGTAAATTTTAAAATTCTTATGATTTTGCTGCAAATATAGTATAAAAACAGCAAAACAACGAGCAAAAGCCGGATATTTCTATACAGACAATTCCTTTTTAAGTATCAGCTGTACAGCTGCATAAGGATTCTGCTCCAAATTCTTCACATGTTGCAGTACCGCACTGATATATTGATCTACTGGCGCATCCTTAGGCAGCCCCTCTTTCGCATTACGCAGCAAACTTAATGTATTGTCTTTCAGCTCACCCACAAAAGTCCAAGCAGTATCTGTTACATACAGTTGCTGTGTGAGATTATGTTGATATTCACTCTCTACTTCATTCAAGATTTGACGCACAAAACGATCTGTTGAAATATCAGCACTGTGGTTCCGTAACATCAGTTGTTGGGGCTCAACACGGTGTGTAAACAACAACAACCGCTCGTACGCCCCAAATCGCAGTTGCTGCATTTCCTTGGTGAATTGTCGATTTTGATTAATTGCATTTAAGCGCAATAAAAACGATTCTACCTTAGGCCATACCAGCCAAAAAAGAACCAAACCTCCCGCCAAAACACCAAATGCAATCACAAAAAGTTGGATAAAAAAATCAACAAATTCTTTACTCATTATCTCCTATATTACGTGTTCCCAAACTTAAAAAAATTCGTTTTGATTACAAAGCCGTGAACATGCCATACCAAAGTAAATTTATGCCAGTTACAGCAGGAACACACTCGTTCGCAATAGCAACACTAGTTTTTCCTCAAAAAACTATGTAATTTTGTTTTGTTTATAGCTTTAAATTTAAGACGATGAGTACAGATAGCATTACAGCAGTAGCTCCAGTAACCTTAACCGAAGGTGCTGTAAAAGAGTTAAAAAAACTAATTGACCAGCAAGAAATTGGCGAAGATTTCGGTCTGCGCATCGGCGTCGAAGGTGGCGGCTGTTCGGGCATGAGCTACCTTCTTGGTTTTGATCAAAAGAAAGAGGGTGATAATGAGTATCTTGTTTCCGGGATCCGTATGTTTATGAATAAGGCACACGGCATGTACTTGGCCGGCATGGAGGTTGACTTCAAAAATGGCTTAGATGCACGTGGATTCACATTTAATAACCCAAATGCGACCAGTACATGTGGTTGCGGAAGTTCTTTCTCGGCATAGATTACTTCTTCTTTCATCCTTTCGCTGAAATTGCTTAAATTAGCGACCTTTAGAAAAACAATAGCAATTTTCGGATGTACAAGGAATATAAGCAGTTAAATTTACCTGAGATAGGGCAAGAGATATTGAAACGTTGGGAATCGAATAACATCTTTGCAAAGAGTATTTCGAACCGTCCAGCAAGTAAACCGTACACCTTTTACGAAGGGCCACCTTCGGCAAATGGTATGCCGGGTATACACCACGTGATGGCGCGCTCTATTAAAGATATTTTTTGCCGCTACAAAACACTTAAAGGGTTCCAAGTAAAACGTAAAGGAGGCTGGGATACGCACGGCCTTCCTATTGAACTTGCCGTAGAAAAAACCTTAGGCATTACAAAAGAAGATATCGGAAAGAAGATATCCGTCGAAGCCTACAATGAAGCCTGCCGCAAGGAGGTCATGAAGTACACCGATGTTTGGAATGACCTTACCCAAAAAATGGGGTATTGGGTAGACCTGGAAAACCCATACATTACCTACGAAAATGAATACATTGAAACGCTTTGGTACTTACTAAAAGAGTTATATAAAAAGAATCTTCTTTATAAAGGTTATACGATCCAACCTTATTCACCTGCTGCAGGTACAGGATTAAGCTCACACGAGCTTAACCAACCGGGCACCTATAAGGATGTAAAAGACACGACCATTGTCGCGCAGTTCCGCTTAGATAAAAAACAGGTGCATCCGCTGATCTCTACCCTCGTGGAGTCTGGCGATGAAGATGTTGCTTTTTTAGCGTGGACAACTACGCCATGGACGCTACCAAGCAACACGGCTTTGGTTATCGGAAAGAATATCGACTACGTCAAGGTCAAAACGTTCAACCAATATACAGGCGCTCCGGTATCGGTAATACTAGCAAAAAACCTACTTGCTAAACATTTTAAAGCAGAAGGTCAAGGCGCCTCTTTCCAAGATTACCAAGTAGGTGATAAAATTGTTCCTTGGGAAGTTGCAGCAGAATTTAAAGGCGAATCATTGATTGGCTTACGCTACATTCAACTGATGCCGTACATCACCAGCGAAGAGCTTTTAGAGAAAGCCTTCCGTATTATCCCAGGCGACTTTGTTACCACGGAAGATGGTACAGGTATCGTTCATGCTGCACCAACCTACGGCGCAGATGACTTTAGAGTATGTAAAGAGAACGATGTACCAGCCATCTTGGTAAAAGATGAGAATGGCAAAGATGTTCCGACGGTAGACCGTACAGGTCGTTTTGTAGCGGAGATCACAGACTTTGCGCATCGCTTTGTTAAAGAAGAATACTACAGCAATGAAGAGAGAGAATCCCCAGACTTCCGCCCTACAGATGTGCTTATTGCCATTAAACTAAAGGAAGATAATAAGGCATTCGACGTAAAAAAATACGAACACAGCTACCCACACTGTTGGCGCACAGATAAACCGGTTCTATACTACCCGTTAGATAGCTGGTTTATCAAAACTACAGCTGTGAAAGACGAGATGGTGGCCCTGAACAAAACAATCAACTGGAAGCCAGAAGCAACAGGCACTGGTCGTTTTGGGAACTGGCTGGAAAATCTAGTAGACTGGAACTTATCTCGATCTCGCTACTGGGGTACGCCTTTACCAATCTGGCGTTCAGAAGACGAAAACGAGGAAATCTGTATCGGTTCCTTACCGGAAATGAAAAAGCTACTAGAAGAAGCGATTAACTCGGGGGTGTTGTCAGCTGAGGAAAAAGCTACAAACGAAGCTTACTTAGCAAAGTTTGACACCGACAGTCTCGATTTGCACCGTCCGTATGTAGATGATATTGTGTTGGTGTCTATCAACAACCAAAAGATGTTCCGTGAACCGGATCTAATCGATGTTTGGTTTGATTCCGGAGCTATGCCTTATGCACAATGGGGATTAGACCATGAAAAATTAGCAAACGGTGATGCCTATCCGTTCAAGGAGGGGTACAATAGCGCTTTCCCGGCAGACTTTATTGCGGAAGGTGTCGATCAAACACGGGGTTGGTTTTTCACATTACATGCCATCTCAACGATGATACAAGGCTCCGTAGCCTTTAAAAATGTCGTTTCAAATGGTCTTGTCTTAGATAAGAACGGAAATAAAATGTCCAAACGTCTTGGAAATGGTGTAGATCCATTTTCGACGATTGAGCAATACAGCGCCGATGCGACCCGTTGGTATATGATCAGTAACGCGGCACCTTGGGATAACCTTAAGTTTAATGTGGAAGGTTTAGACGAAGTACGTCGTAAATTCTTCGGCACCCTATATAACACCTACGCTTTCTTTGCTCTATATGCAAACATTGACAAATTTAGTTATGCGGAAGCAGATATCGCCATCGATCAACGTCCAGAAATCGATCGATGGATTATTTCTCTACTAAATAGTCTTACTGCGGAGGTCGATAACTATTATGCGGATTACGAACCGACGAAGGCTGCACGCGCCATTCAGAACTTTGTGGATGAACATTTAAGCAATTGGTACGTTCGTCTATGTCGCCGTCGTTTCTGGAAAGGTGAATATAGTGAAGATAAGATTTCAGCGTACCAAACGTTGTACACCTGCTTGGATACCATTGCGAAGTTGATAGCCCCAATCTCCCCTTTCTTTGCCGATCAGCTATATCTAGACTTAAACAGCGCATCGAAAAAAGAGAACTTTGAATCGGTTCACTTAGCGGACTTCCCGGTTTATCACGCTGATCTAGTAGACAAAGAATTGGAAGAACGTATGGCTTTGGCACAAGACATCTCTTCGCTCGCTTTATCATTGCGTAAGAAAACAAGTATCAATGTCCGTCAGCCGCTAAATAAAATTTTAGTACCCGTATTAGATACTGCGTTTCAAGAGCGCGTTGAAAAAGTTAAAGAATTAATTTTATCAGAAACAAACATCAAGTCGATCGAATTTATTTCTGATACCACAGGTATTATTAAGAAAAAAATAAAACCAAATTTTAAAATTCTTGGCGCGAAAGTTGGTAAGGATATGAAAGTCGTTGCTGCTGCAATCCAATCCTTGACCGATGAAGACATCAATCGCTTAGAACAAGCGGGAACGCTTGCACTATCAGGAACCGCATACAGTATCACCCCGGAAGATGTCGAAATCATCGCCGAAGATGTAGCGGGATGGCAAGTCGCTAACTTGGGTAAATTAACGGTCGCATTGGATGTGCATATAAGCCCGGAGCTCAAGAAAGAAGGATTATCTAGGGAATTGATCAACCGCATTCAAAACCTCCGTAAAGAGAAGGGATTTGAAGTTACAGATCGGATTAAAGTCATAATAAGTCAAAACGCTGATATACAAGAAGCTGCTAGCGATAATTTATCGTATATTTGCAGCGAAACATTGGCTGACTCTTTAGAATTCAAGGATACACTGGATAAGTTAGCTGATACCATCGAGATTGATGGCACAGAATTAAGAGTATTAATTGATAAAATTTAGATTATGGGAACCACGAATGAGAAAACACGCTACAGTGATGTAGAGCTTCAAGAATTTAAAGACATTATCTTGGAGAAGCTACGCATCGCTAAGGAGGAATTAGGCGCACTTACTTCCACGTTGAGCAATAGCAATGCGAATGGAACAGATGATACTGCAGGTACCTATAAGACACTAGAAGATGGATCTGCAACCTTGGAGAAAGAGCAAACCAATCAATTGGCTGCTCGCCAAAAGAAATTCATCGACAACTTAGAGGCTGCGTTGGTACGTATTGAAAACAAAACATACGGTATTTGCCGTGAAACGGGAAAGCTGATCCAGAAAGAAAGATTGAAAGCTGTACCGCATACCACGTTAAGTATTGAAGCAAAAAACAAACAGTATTAATTTTTGAAGATTCTTAAAATGGTCTTTGCATAAACAAAGACCATTTTTATACATTTATGAAAGGCTACACTAAACCCTTACTCCTTATCTCTCTTGTCTTATTAGTGGACCAATTATCTAAATTTTGGGTTAAACTAAATATGACCATCGGTCAAGACTTTAACATCATCGGCAATAAATTTCTGATTCATTTTATAGAAAACAATGGAATGGCATATGGTATGGAGTTTGGCGGAGAGTTCGGTAAACTATTTCTAACCCTATTCCGCATCATTGCTGTTGGCGGTATTGGATATGGCCTGTACTACATGGTCAAAAACAAGTATCATCGTGGCTTTATCCTAAATGTAGCGCTTATTTTTGCAGGTGCCTTAGGGAATATTATCGACTCGACCTTTTATGGTGTTATTTTCAGCGAAAGTACTTTTTATGAAAAAGCATCTCTTTTTCCAACGGGAGGTGGCTATGCCTCGCTCTTTCATGGAAAAGTAGTGGATATGTTGTACTTCCCACTTATCGAAGGGAATTTCCCTGATTGGTTTCCGGTATGGGGAGGCGAACATTTCTTATTTTTTAGACCCGTTTTCAACATTGCTGACTCCGCGATATCAGTTGGCGTGTTCTTGATTCTTATTTTCCAAAAACGTTATTTCAAAGAAGAACGGGTGGAAAAAGAAAGCATAAACAGTGAGGTCTTAGAAGACTAAACACACCTCTCAAAAACCTTATCGCGATCCCCTTGTTGTAGTAAAAGCTGCAACAAGGTATCAAATCCCTAACCTCAGCTATACTACATATGAAAAATAAAGCGACATCAGTTTCTTTTTTCCTTTGTCTGTTTCTTTTAGCATGGTCTGCTACTGCTATTGCACAGATTGATCAAAAGCAATTAAAAAAACACATCTATTTTCTCGCTTCCGACAAAATGAAAGGACGCGGAACAGGCTCTAAAGAAGTCCGTAAAGCGGCCGACTATGTGGAAAAGCATTTCAAAAAATACGGCCTCAAGCCGCAAGGTGAAGTGGGCTATAGACAATCTTTTCAAGCGAAGGTACGTCGTGTTGTTGTTCCTGACAGCATCAGGCAGGCCGATAATATTATAGGTTTACTGGATAACGGCGCCCGCAAAACCATTGTGATTGGCGCGCACTATGATCACCTCGGAATGGGACACCAAGGAAGCTCAAGAGATTCCTTAGGGGTTGGTAAGATCCATAATGGAGCCGATGACAATGCTTCGGGTGTGGCCGGACTGCTTGAATTGGCGCGTCACTATACGACAAACAAGGAAATCGAACCTTTTAATATTCTTTTTATTGCCTTTGGAGCGGAAGAGCTCGGCCTGGTCGGTTCTAAATATTTCACGGAGAACCCGACGATTCCACTTTCCGATATACACTGGATGCTCAATATGGATATGATTGGCCGATACAACCCAAATGGCGTCGCGGTGATCGGCTATGGCACAAGCAGTAAATTCCCTTTAATCTTTGAAGGAATTACCAGCACCATCAAATTTAACTTGAGCAAAGATGGTAACGGAGGATCGGATCAGACATCTTTTTACAAAAAAAATATTCCTGTCTTATTTTTTCATACTGGCGGTCACGATGATTACCACAAGCCTGGTGATGATCCGGAAAAAATTAATTATCCAGACTTGGCAGCGATCCTTCAGCTAGAGATTGATGTGGTTAATAATTCCATGAAATACCCATCGATGGATTTTATCTGGACAAACTAACAACAACTGTGATGCGTATACTACTAACGGGGTCGAATGGTTTTTTGGGACAAAAGTTAACCGATATGCTTTTAGATCGTAACGATGTGTCGTTATTTTGCACCTCTAAAAGTCCGAACAGAAACCCCAACCAAAGTGGCTATGCCTTTCAACAAATAGCGTTAGAAGATAGGGAGGATTTGCGCCAAGCCATCACTTCTTTTAAGCCGACACACATCATTCACACCGCAGCGATGAGCAGCGTGGAAGCCTGTGAGCAAGAGCCCGAACGCTGCCAACAAGTCAACGTTGAAACGCCACGCTTACTTGCTGAAATCGCAGCACAGCACCATATTCATTACACCTTTATTTCGACCGACTTTGTGTTTGATGGCCAAAATGGTCCTTACCGAGAAACAGATCCTACCGGCCCTTGCAATGCATACGGAAATAGCAAAATAAAGGCTGAAACAGCCGTTCTAGCGGCCAATCCTCAAGCAGCTATTCTTCGTGCCATATTAGTTTATGGGGTGATAGCTGACAAAAACAGGTCCAACCTTATCCTGTGGGCAAAAAGCAAATTAGAAAACAAAGAACCGATTCAGGTGGTAAGCGATCAATGGCGTATGCCCACTTGGGTAGATGACTTAGCACGTGCTTGTATACTAGCGGCTGAAAAACAAGCTGCCGGTCTTTATCACATATCAGGCGATACCTTATATAGTATCATCGAGGTTGTCCAGCAGGTCGCTGATTACTGGCGACTGGACAATAGTCTTATCCGACCTATAGCTGCCGAAACAATCGGACAAGCTAAAAACAGACCACGTACAACAGGTTTTATCCTCGATAAGGCCAAAACACAACTGGGCTATACCCCCACTCCACTTGAAGATACTTTTCGACAGATGGATATTCAACTCTTAAAATTACAGCAATCATGATCAAGAAATTTGCCAAAGACTCCTATACCGAAATGAATGAGCTCGTTCTACCGAATGACACCAATACCTTCGGAAACCTAATGGGAGGACGTCTTTTATATTGGATGGATATCTGCTCGGCAATGGCGGCACAGAAACACTCGAATAGCCCTGTTGTCACCGTATCTGTTGATAATGTTTCCTTCACACGCTCCATCAAATTAGGTGAAGTGGTTACGATCCAAGCGAAGGTTTCACGTGCTTTCTCTACTTCTATGGAAGTACGCATGGAGATATTCGCCCATAATTTACCGGAAGGTACACGTGTAAAAACAAATGAAGCCTACTACACATTTGTCGCCATTGATGAGCAAACAAGACCACGCAAAGTAGCGGAGTTAGTTCCTGAAACGGAAGAAGAGAAACAAATATTCGATGGCGCACTACGTCGTCGGGAATTACGCCTTATATTGGGTGGGAAGATGAAGCCTGAACAGGCAACAACATTAAAAGATTTGGTTAACCTATTTAGTGAGAAAGGTTAGTCCATATATAAAAACGGGGGGCAGTGCCCCCCGTTTTTATTATTCATTGCCCAATGCGACAATACGATCAAACTCTTCTACTTTTAGTGGCATCACTGACAAACGACCTTGACGTACTAGGGCTACATCTTGTAGCAATTCGTCTTCCTTAATTTTCTCCAAGGTCACGGGTGTTTTAAATGTTTCAACCGGTGCCAAATCAACCACCACCCAACGGGCATCATCCGTTGTTGGATCTTGGTAGAATTCCTTAACCACTTTTGCAATCCCAACCACTTCTTTTCCTTCATTGCTATGGTAGAACAACACCAAATCTCCCTTTTGCATCGCCTTTAGGTTATTGCGTGCTTGATAATTACGGACACCATCCCAAAATGTTTCGCCATCTTTATTAAACTGCTCCCAGCTGTATTTGAAAGGTTCAGATTTTACCAAAAAATAGTTCATAGCTTATAATAATTAATAGTCCTAAAGATTAGTTCTCCGGCTCTAGTACTTCCATCTTATCGGCAAAGTGTGCACAGTAATCCCGTAAGTCACCAATCACCTTATCGGCCATCGGGTCCCCCCCAGAAGCACGTAAAAAAGAATCGCCAAGCGTTTGCAACGTTTCATAAAAGAAACGCTTCATCTCGTCATACGGCATATCTTTTGTCCACAAATCAATACGCAATGAGTTTTTGTATTGAGCATCCCACAGGGCTAAAAACATCGCCTTCGCGGGCATCTCATCTGAGGTCTCTCCATCGGTAGAAGACCAATCGATCGTGTCCGGCACATTTTGCTCATCCAGTACTACATTTAGTTTTATCTCTGCTTTTTTCATTTCTCAATAGTTACTTTTTCTGTATATTTTATCGTCTCCGTTTCTACCGGGACCTGATTTAATGAACGACGTAAAAGATTAGGCCGCTACATGATTCTATTTTCCCGAGATATCCTCCCTCGTATAGTCAATCTCTGAACAACGTTCTTTTAAGCGGGTAAGTCTTTTTAATCCTAGAACAGTCCAGAATGGACATCATTTACGAATAACCTACATTATACGTATCAAAACAGCTAGAATTCCCGTGACCAAGATAAACCCGATCTCCCCCATCCAGAGCTTTTGCATATCCTTGACCAGCAGCCGAAAAACAATATCGGTTACAAGTAAAAAAACGATAAACAAAATGAACCGCCATACCGCAAATTCAAATTGATCATTTCCCCACTCCGTTACAAACCAAGCTATCACGACAGCCAATGCAATATTCAAGGGTGTTAATTTCATCGGTAGCGTTGCGTTGGTTTTTTACCTACGGGTTTCTTCCCGCCCGATTTCTTTCCACCAGACTTCTTGGCAGCAGGTTTGCGCTGACCAGACTCTTGTTGCTTAATCATCCATTTTTTATCATGGAAAGCACCTTTAAAATCAGGATTATCTTTCTTCTTCTGGTTATCTATCTCTCGTGCTATTGCTTGTTTTTCATCAAACCCAGTCTTCTCTACAAATACATCCTCCGGCAATTCCATCACCGGAATTTGTTGACGAATAAGCTTTTCAATCTTACCAATAAAATACTCTTCTGCCGGGTTCGCAAATGTTATAGCATCACCTTCATTAAATGCGCGTCCAGTACGACCGATACGGTGCACATAATCCTCGATCACAATAGGTACATCAAAATTAAAGACATGGCTTACATTCGATACATCAAGTCCACGTGCAGCCACATCCGTGGCAACCAAAATACGAATCGAACCTTCCTTAAAAGCATTGATCGAATTAATCCGCGTATTTTGACCTTTATTCGCATGAATCACCCGCACATTATCTTCCCCATATTTCCGCTCCAAGAAATGAAACACATTATCTGCGACCTGCTTCGTCTTACAAAAAACAATAATCCGATGAAAGGATTCATCATCCTTCAGCAAATGTTGTAAAAGATTGAGCTTGGTCTTTAGGTTGGGTACATGGTAGAGCGATTGTGTAACCGTTTTGGCCGGCGTAGCTTGTTCTGTAACTTCAACAACCGTCGGGAACAATAAAAAGTCACCTGAAATTTTTCGCACCAACTCACTCATCGTCGCCGAGAAAAGCAAATTCTGACGTTTGCGCGGTACAATTTCCAAAATGCGGTGAATCTTACTGATAAAACCCATGTCCATCATCTTATCGGCCTCATCCATAACCAAAAACTTTAAGGACTTGGTATTGATTTCGCCTTCAAGATATAACTCTAAGAAACGTCCAGGAGTTGCTACAATAATATCACAGCCCTTCTGTAACTGTTCTTTTTGTGTCTTAGGTCCTAAACCGCCATACAGCAAAACAGTACGCAAATCCAGATACGTCGAAAACAATCGAATATGCTCTTCAATCTGCATCGCAAGTTCCCGTGTAGGGGAGAGAATCAGTGCCCGCGGATCATTCCCTTGCGCATATTTGAGTTTCATCAATAACGGAAGTACAAAAGCAGCAGTCTTTCCTGTTCCTGTCTGCGCGATTCCCATCACATCTTGCCCTGCCAGGATTGGTGTAATTGCTTTCTGCTGAATTTCCGTCGGCGCATCGTAGCCCGCCTCCGCAATTGCATTTAATATTTGTTTGTTAAACTTGAAATCTTCAAATGATGCCATTCGACAAAGATAAATAAAAGCAACTACATCAGTTTATTTTTCCCAGATATATGACATAATCGAAGCACAAAGCATTTTATTGCGGCATAATTTTGATTTGAGCAGGAATTAAGTCAAATTTGTGGGTATAATAATAAGGTTGAATATGAAAAAAATATTGATTTTCTTACTACTTAGTGTAGTAAGTATGACCACCTTTGCCGATGAGGGGATGTGGTTTTTAATGCATTTGAAGCGTCTCAACGAAGCCGATATGCAGAAAAAAGGCTTGAAATTAACGGCCGAAGAAATTTATAGCATCAACAACTCTTCCCTAAAAGATGCTATCGTACAATTTGACGGTGGATGTACAGCGGAAATCGTATCCGGGCAAGGTTTGGTTTTCACCAACCACCACTGTGGATATGGCGCGATCGCTGAACTCTCGACACCAGAGAACGATCACTTGACAAACGGTTTCTGGGCAAAATCTTTTAAGGAAGAATTGAAACCAAAATCATTGTATGTCCGCTTCTTTGTGCGTATGGACGATGTATCAAAACGCATCTTAGGTTTGGTAAATGACAAAATGAGCGAAAAAGAACGGGAACGTGTTATCAACCAAGAAATTGCTAAAATCGAAAAAGAAAATAGCGAAGGTGGTAAATATGTAGTTTCTGTAAAATCATTCTATAATGGGAACGAGTACTACTATTTCGTTTACCAAGATTACACAGACGTTCGTTTAGTAGGAACTCCCCCAAACAGCATTGGTAAATTTGGTGGTGATACCGACAACTGGGAATGGCCGAGACATACAGGTGATTTCTCTATCTTCCGTGTATATGGTGATAAAGACGGTAACCCAGCAGCCTATTCAGAGAGCAACGTACCACTAAAACCAAAACACTTTTTACCTGTAAGTATCAAAGGAATCAAAGAAGGCGACTTCTCTATGATTTTAGGATACCCAGGTCGTACAAACCGTTGGATGCCTGCTGCGGGTATTGATCAAAATGTGAACTTCGCGTATCCCGCTTGGGTGGAAGCATCCAAAGTAGGTATGGATGCCATGAAAAAACACATGGATAAAGATCAAGCCGTAAAATTGAACTATGCTTCACAATACTCCGGCGTGGCCAACTACTGGAAAAACCGCCAAGGTATGATCGATGCTTTGACGAAACACAAAACAGCAGATACCAAACGTAAGCAAGAAGCATCTTTTGATAAGTGGGCCAACAAAAAGGAAAATAAAGCGCAGTACGGGAACGTGATTCAAACGATCAATTCTTACTACAGTGCGACCAACGATAAGGCACGCCACGACAACTACCTAATCGGTATGTTACGCTCTTCTACATTTGCTGCCTTACCAGCGAACCTAGGTAACGCATTCAAACAATATGCTGCTGCAAATGAGGCGAAACGTAATGAAATCCGCCCGCGCTTAGAGACTATTATTGCAGACACATACGAAAAAGCATACATTCCATTGGAAGTGGATGTCCTTTCGGATGAGTTAAACCTATACGCTAAAAAAGCAGGTAAAATTGCACCTTACATTGCCGAATTAGCTACAAAAAATGGTGGTAATTTTCAGCAGGACATCCATAATGCTTTCTCAAGCAGTATATTCGGATCTGCGGCTCATGCGAAAAGCTTCCTTGACAACCCGACGTTAAACAACGTGGAAGAAGATCCTTTATACCTTATCTCATCCGCATTGATGACGAAGTACCGTGAAAGCTCGCCCGAGACTGAAAAGATGAATGGTGAATTCCAGGCCGCACACCGTAAATACATCGCAGGAGTTCTTGCCTCTA
Source organism: Sphingobacterium psychroaquaticum (assembly GCF_004421025.1). NCBI lineage: Bacteria > Pseudomonadati > Bacteroidota > Sphingobacteriia > Sphingobacteriales > Sphingobacteriaceae > Sphingobacterium > Sphingobacterium psychroaquaticum. The sequence continues at coordinate 3,615,334 of NZ_CP038029.1, forward strand.
ATCCAAAAGGTAAATACTACCCGGATGCCAATTCGACACTGCGCTTAACATATGGAACCATTAGAGCTTTACCGGCGGATCCTAGAAACGATGCAAAAGTAAACAACTATACCACGCTAAAAGGTACAATCGCGAAGTATAAACCAAACGATGAAGAGTTTGATTTACCAAAACGTTTAATGGAACTATACGAAACTAAAGATTATGGACGTTATGCTGATAAGGATGGGTATATGCCTGTTAACTTCTTGAGTGATCAGGATATCACAGGCGGTAACTCTGGTTCACCCGTTTTAAATGCAAAAGGTGAACTTATTGGCCTAGCTTTTGATGGTAATATCGAAGCGATGGCAGGTGATGTGATTTTTGACCCTGTATTGCAACGTACCATCTCGGTGGACATCCGTTATGTATTATTCGTGATTGATAAGTTCGCTGGTGCTCAAAATATCATCAATGAGCTTAAAATCGTGGAGTAAAGGCCACAGAACAAATTTATTTATTAAATAAAATGCAAAAATTATGCTTTATTTCATTGTTTTTGTATATTTATGATATCTTAGAATATTAATTAATAGAAACTAAAATTATATAAGTAAAAATGGAAAACTACAACAAATTAAAAAGCTTAGTAGCTTCTATCGAAGCTGATGCAGACAAGTTCTTTAACAACGGTAATTCTGCTGCAGGTACTCGTGTACGTAAAGGTTTACAAGAAATCAAAACGTTAGCACAAGAGATTCGTAACGAAGTTACTTCTAAGAAAAACGACGTAAAGTAATCTTACTTTTCATTTATAAAAAATCCCGGTTTAGCTTACTAAACCGGGATTTTTTATGTGTCTCAACAAGATCAGTACGACAAGATATTGGGCACAACTTTACGAGACAATACGCTCGACCCCTTACAATAAACTGAGCTCAATTATATACTTCAACGTTTCTTTATTCAACCAGTTCGACATGGTTGAAGTGAATAACTCAGCGATCTGTTGACGCGACATTACCTTCGTTTTTTTATTCTCAAATACCTTTTTATCCATCACGACTTGGTTGCTAAGCTCTACTTTATTCGCAAAATAAGAGACGTGCTGACTCGGCACGACCAGCCCGAGGATCATTCCCGGAAGACCGTTTATAGACTCTGGTCCTCCAGATACAGGTAATTCATTAGCGTAGTAAGCAACCACATAAATCGAATCCGGAGTCAGGCCGTTGGCGCGACGACAATTATATCCTGCAATTTCGCGATACTCGTCGGTCATGCGCCAAGTAATTCGTTTCATCGTATCTTGGATAATTACCTTATCTCCAACGATATCATTAAAGCGTTTGTATGATCGATCTGATAGGCTGGATAACGTCTGTGCATCAAAGTCCAGCGCAAACATCATCATGTACTGACGTGTACGAGGCTCTATTTCTGCCCCTTTCAAAGGCTCAAAATAAGTCTCCTCTGGCGTGAACTTCAGCGTTTTTTTCAATACTACATTCTCAGGAATACTCGGCAACATCTGCTCAAACTGTCCGCGCGAACGTTCGTCGGCCTTATCAATAAACTTCTTCGCCACAATATTTTTCATATACATGGTCTTATCAAATGTGATAACCCCCGTACGTCCAAAGTGAGCATATTGCGCCTGGACAAGTTGCAGCACACAAACCGCCACAACTGTTACTATAATAGATTTTAAGTTCATTCTTTCTTGATTACTTGATAAACATTTTTGTGAAGTCCCAGGATACCTTTAACATATAGTAGCGACGGATCGTTTCAAAGCGTTGTTGTGTAAAGACAGAATTTCTGGCCGACCTACTAAACCCTTTATTCTCATTCAAAAGGTCGTTAACCGTAAAATCAACCACCAAAGACTCATTTTTAAAGAACTTCTTACTCACTCCCGGGTGTACTAAAAACTGCTCAAATTTTTCCCCAAAAGCATCCGTCGGAGCCTCATACGTATAATTGTAATTCACGTAGACCTTAAATGTCTTCGTCACGAAATACTCCACGTTTCCATTTGACCCAAATACAAAACCATTGCTATTTATCTCTTTCTGTAAGCTGGATTTCATCACCCGGTATTGCGGACTTAGGTTGATATTAAAATTCAACCCGGTCTTGGTATCGCGCATAAACTGATAGGTGAAATTATAGTTCGTCGTATTCACTTTGTTCAATTCTCCATTAAAAAAGTTGTAACTTTTAGATCCCGACAAGCTAAACTGAGGAGAATGTGCCAAGCCTAGTTTCTTAGAAATTTTTTCATAATGACCAGCCCACATATTAAAGCTCGAATTAGTCTTTCCATCAATATTCTGCCACTCGTAATAGTTAATCGACTTATCAACCGTAATATTCTGCGCAATTGGATCTTTCGTTAATTCGGCGTAACCACCAATGTACGTATAACTTCCCGATAATGCTTTAAAGGTATTGTAACCAAGATTAACGGAATTTGAAAAGGCAGGTTTCAGATTTTCATTTCCCAAGTAACGGTTCAAAGGATCCGCATTATCTTGGATCGGTTGAATCTGCGAGAGCGACGGCAAGCGATTCGTTCCGTTATAATTGAACCATAAATTCTTGCTCTTAGAGATATTATAATTACCACCTAATGAAGGATTATACGTCAAGAAATTACGTTTCAAATCTGATTGTGTATAATTATTCAACTGATGTAGATTATCATTATTCAAACTATTCGCTAAATTCAAGCGAAGTTTCTCTGTGATGTATTGCAAAGACAATTTATAATTGTTGCTATTGCGATTGAAATCATAGTTGTTACTGAAGCGACGGTCTAACTCATCGTAATTACCACTTCCTGATTTATTATAGGATTCCAACAGTGAACTGTTTTTACTTCCCACAAGCCCCACTACGGCTGATAAGGTAAGTACCTTCGAAAGGGGCTCGGTATACGTCACTTGCCCCTGTACCAAGCTGCTCTTTTGTAACCTGTTTTTCATCTGATCCGTAATAGTATCCTTGGATAGCAAGAAATTGTGCACCTCAGAATACAACGAACCGCCTCCGCTCGTTTCATCGTTGGTGTATTTTCCATAGAACGATAGTGAACGTCCTTTTTTCAAGAACTTATGCGTAAACAAGGCATTAACATCGTACGAATTAATCTTATTTTCCACCAATTCATTTGTCTTTTCACGCATAACCGTATCCTGCGTATCATTAAACAGCTGCGCTTTCCGCTCCGTATTTGTCCAAAGATTCTTACGGCTAGCACCTCCCGAAACAAGCAAAGAGTTTAACGAATCAAAAGCTAGATCATAACGCAGGTTAACCCGGTGTAGATCATTTTCAGAATCTACATTCCTTGACGAATTCTGGTTAATAATTCCTGTTTGGATAGTCTCTTCGGTACCATCGCTCTCAATACGTCCATATTTATAGTTCAAATTCAGTTTATGCTTATCGCCTTTAAACTTATCCGAAAAATTAACCCCCGTATTGATGGCCCGTGGTATACCAACGACGCCCTCCCCAGAGAATGGGTCACTAGATCCGACCATCATTGTTGCACCATCATCGCCATAACTAACACCCGAATCACCACCAAATTTTTGTGCATCCTGCCAGTTCATACTTGTGGTCCCATTATTACCAAACAGTCCATACGCCGATATTTTCTGACTTCCTTTAAACTTATTGAGCATCAACTGCCCCATATAATATTTATCTGTCCCAACGCCACCTAGCGCCTTTCCAAACATACCGTTCTTGGCATCTTCTTTCAACTTCACATTGATGGTCTGCTCCCGCTGCCCGTCATCCACTCCCGTTCGTTCGGCCACATCAGATTTTTTCTCATAGACCTGTACCTTATCCACCATATCCGAACGAATATTACGCGTCACCAAAGTCGGATCATCCCCAAAAAATTCTTCCCCATCGACCAACACTTTTTTCACGGTCTTACCTTGTGCCGTAATCTTTCCCGAAGCATCTACCGAGATTCCTGGAAGCACCTTTAACAGATCCTCCACCTTCGCATTCTTTTCCACCTTAAAACTACCGGCATCATATTCGGTAGTATCGCCTTTAATCGTAATCGGCATCCGACCTGTAACCACAATTTCTTCTAAAAGATGGCTAATACTAGAAAGTTTAACATCGCCCAGATTTGTATCTGTTTTGCCATTCACCATACGATAGAAATCGGCATACTTCGGATAGCTCACCACCAAGATATAATCTTGATCATCTCTTTGAGGCAAGGAAAATTGTCCGTTTTCATCGGCACGCGCAAAATCGACTAAAATAGAATCTTTGGCCCGTAGCAACATAGCTAGCGCATCTTTTAATTTTATGGACTGATCTGCTTCATCGCTGACCCGACCCGTAATTTTTGTTTGTCCATGAATGACTGTAAAACTACAGCATACAAAAAAGGCAAACAGGAGGAATAATCGCTTCATCTTATAAGTTTGGGTTTCTATAAATAAGTCGTACATCACGCCCTTTTGTTACAACTTTATTGTATTTTTTTTAAGTGTCTCTAAAATCTATAAAAACAAGCCCAGCATCTGTATCTTAAACTGCTTCTCCGTAGTCCATTCACCGACACTCATACTTTCTCGCAGAAAACTTTGAATCTCTTTACGCGTCATAGGTTTATCTCTTTTCTTTCCAACGACTTGAGTCACCTCCGGTTGTCCAATTTCAACTTTTGTTGCATAGATACTGGTATGCCGATCGGGAATGACCGCGCCGAGGATCATCCCCGGTAGGCCATGAAAGGTACTCGGTCCGGAGGAGAGAGGAATATCGTCTGTATAGAACGCAACGACATACACTGAATCCATGATAACCCCATTCGCACGCCGACAACTGTAACCTGCAATCTCCCGATACTCATCCGTTATCTTCCACTTCACGTTTAATAGCGAATCCTGAGTCCACATATTCGTCCCCTGGTAGTCCATAAGACTGTGCATCTGCTTCTTTTTCATATCCTGATAAAAGATGCCCTCATAATCTAAGCCGAACCAAATTAAACTCCGCATAAAGCCCGTTAGCTCTTGCTTTACTGGCTCATAACGCGATTTTTCATCAGAAAACAATAACTTACTTTTAAATATGTAGGTTTCTGGAGCTTTGGACATCATCTGCTCCATATAGGTCTTATCAAAATTATCGTTCTTTCCGACGGACGTCAGTGTTTTTAAGAAATTTTTGACATGCACCGTCTTCTCAAAGTGTATGGTTCCGCCCTGCGGAAAATAAGCATACTGTGCGGATAATGTGTGAGAACACAAAATGACTATCCATAAAATTACGATTCGAATACGCATTATTCAGCACCTCCTTTCATCGATGTAAAATCCCAACTAACTTGTAACATAAAAAAACGTCCTATTGTATTATATCTTTCTTGTACCAACGTACTTCCATTTTGTCTTCTGGAAAAACCAACATTTTGATTCAATGCATCCTGAACATAAAAGTCCATGGTTAATGATTCATTTTTCAAGAACTTTTTACTCACCCCTGGTTTCCACAACAGACGATCAAATTTCTCGTTAAACACCCCGGTTGGAGCCTGATACGTATAATCCATATCAGAATATACCTTTATCTTTAAGGGTAAAAAATAAGCAAGGTTCCCTGTTAATCCATATTCAAAACCATTGCTATTTAAGTTCGGCTGTAGCGAATTCTTTAACACATTGTATCTCGGTCTGAAGCCAACATCAAAGTCAAGCCCTTTCTTTGCATATCGATTAAAACCAAGGCTAAAGGCATAGTTCATATTATTATTTTCACTTAGATCTCCATTGATATAATTGAAATAGTTGTTATAACCTCCCGAAAGCTCCAGGTTAATGCGCACTTTTTTCTTTTTCCAGACGTTCATTCCGGTTCCTCCATAAAATCGAAACGTTTGTCCTACATCCTCCAAATTGGTGTAGAAAAATGTACGGATACCTTCGGCAATCGTTATATTTTGCTGAATATTATTGAATTGTTGGCTCCATCCTACATTAGCATACGAATAACGATCTTTTAACGGATTGTATGCATTATAGCTCAAGCCGTATTCGTTGGACTGGGACGGCTTCAAGTTTTCATTTCCAACAATAATATTGAGGGGGTCCGTATTTTGTTTCAAGGGTTGTACCTGTGACAACGACGGTAAATTATTGTACCGATTAAAACGAAGGCCTACACTTTTACTTTTCGATAATTTATAACGCAAAAAGACCGAAGGACTATAGGTGAAATAATCCCTATTTAAATCTAGTTTCTGATAGTTATTAACCTGATAGAGGTTATCATTTCGAAACGAATTGGTCACACCTGCATCCAACAAATCCGAACGGTAATTAAACGATAGGTTGGCTCCGTGCCTTGTCGTATTAAAATCAAAATCATTACTAAACTCAAGATCTAGATCATCGTATTCTCCATCGATTTTATTATATGAATTATTAACGGAAGAAGCGTTGCTCCGACTAAACTCGTACTGCAAGCTGCTTGTTAGCTTCTTCGTGATTGGTTCCGAATAAGTAAGGGACGAACGGAAACCTGTCCTTTTACTAATCATCTCTTTACGCTGGTCAATTTCTTGTTTGGAATGTAATTCCCCAGCATTATAAAGATTAGTCGTTGATTGTAAAAAGCCATTCCCCTTATCCTCGTTTACCTCTCCATTTGCACGCAACGAAAAGGATCGTCCTTCTTTTCGAAATTTACGCGTCAGGTACACGCTATAATTAAACCCCTGTTTATCGGTTATCGTATGCTGAGAAGAAGTATTATCATTCAATGTCACATCATCTCCATCAGAATTTCTTGCTTTCCTGGTCCGATCGGATTCCGATTTCCCTTTCGAAGCACCCATCGAAAAAGTTGCTGTCGTAAGAGAATCAATATTCAAATCATAACGTCCATTAAAACGATGCTTATCATTACTTGAAAAATTAGTACTATTGTCATTGCTGTTTAATATAGAATCTTTCGCATTCTCTTGTGAGAGCACAGCAGCCACTTCATCCTTCTCCGTATGTCCAAGCTTGTAACTCATATTTACTTTGTGCTTCCCACCCTTCCAGCTATCAGCGAAAGAAACGCCCGTGCTCCATGCCTTTGGCTTACCTCGTCCATCCCAATAATCCATTTCATCACCAGACCAAGAAAAATACATTCCCCCATCATCCCCGACCTCAGTCGACATATTGGAAAAACCAAATTTATCACTGTCTTCCCAATTCAGAGAAACCGTACCGTCATTACTTCCCAGCGCATAAAATCCAATCTTTTGCGAACCCGAAAATTTATTGACCGCAACTTTTCCCGTGTAGTACCCGGCAGACTTGTCTCCACCGCCACCAGCATCAATCTTACCAAAGACGCCTTTCTTTGCGTCTTCTTTTAGCTTCAGGTTTATCGTTTGAAGGCGCTGTCCATCATCCACCCCCGTACGCTCTGCCTCCTCCGTTTTTTTCTCATACACCTGTACTTTATCCACCATATCCGAACGGATATTCTTCGTTACCAAGGTCGGGTCGTTGCCAAAAAATTCCTCCCCATCGACCAGCACCTTCTCTACTTTTTTTCCTTGCGCGGTTATTTGACCATTGGCATCCACGGTGATACCAGGCAATACGCGAAGCAGATCTTCTACTTTCGCATTCTTCTCAACCGTAAAACTTGAGGCGTTATATTCCGTGGTGTCTCCCTTAATAACAATAGGTATTTTTCCTGTAACGACAATCTCCTCTAATAAATGGCGAACACTCGTTAAGGCAACTTGACCCAGATTTAAATCTTTATTTCCAATGACATTTTTTACAACAGCCCCAAATTTAGGGTAGCTTACGACCAGCAAATAATCGGCCGTATCGGGTCGCATTAATGAAAATCGACCCTCAAGATCGACACGTGTATGCGCCACCAGGATAGAGTCTTTTGCCTGCAATAACATAACAGTTGCATGTACAAGTTTCGTAGTCCGCTCACCATCATCCACGACCTCTCCAACAACTTTGGTTTGGCCAAGTAAATCCATGCTACAGAACAAAAAACAACATAACATAAAGGTTAGTCTTCTCATAAAAAAGTAAAGGTTGTATCTAAGTACTACGAAAATATCATAATTAAATATGAGTTACATACAAGGCAAAACTATTTAACACTTAATTAACACGTACACAGAGAATGATGCAAATATTAGAATTTTCCATACAAAGGGAAAAAATATTTTTATATCGCGTTTAATCTCCTATTTATTACACTTAAACACACACGTTAAACACGTATACCAAACAATCATATTTGCCAAACCTTTACCCTCGCAAAGCCGTTTTATGAAATATTAATTATGTAACTTTGTAAAAACTTAAAATATATGCAAACGATAAAAGAATATGTTCAATCCAATAAGGATAGATTTTTAGAGGAATTGTTCGCCTTATTACGTTTTCCATCGGTTAGTGCTGATCCTAAATACAAGAATGATGTTGTCAAAACAGCTGAATTCGTTGCGCAAAAACTTAAAGATGCTGGCGCGGATAAAGTGGAGGTTTGCCCAACAGCTGGCAATCCGATTGTGTATGGAGAAAAGATTATTGACCCAGCACTTCCTACCGTTTTAGTGTATGGGCATTATGATGTACAACCTGCTGATCCATTAGAGCTATGGGAAACACCTCCTTTTGAACCAACCGTACGTGATGGCAAAATCTATGCGCGCGGAGCAGCGGACGACAAAGGGCAATTTTACATGCATGTTAAAGCTTTTGAATACATGATTGCCAACCAAGCACTGTCATGTAATATCAAGTTTATGATTGAAGGAGAAGAAGAGGTAGGTTCTGTAAACTTAGGCACATTCGTAAAAGAAAACACAGAACGCTTAAAAAGCGATGTAATTGTTATCTCTGATACCTCTATGATTAGTCTGGAACAACCTTCCATTGAAACAGGCTTGCGCGGCTTGTCCTACGTAGAGGTGGAGGTAACAGGACCGAACCGTGATTTACACTCAGGGGTGTATGGGGGTGCTGTAGCCAATCCGGCGACGATCCTCGCGAAACTTATTGCGTCTTTACACGATGAGAACAACCATATCGCAATTCCTGGATTTTATGATGATGTATTGGAATTATCTCCCGCAGAAAGAGAAGCATTAAATAAAGCTCCTTTTGATATTGAAGAATACAAACAAGATTTAGGCGTTGGTGATATTTGGGGGGAAAAAGGTTTCACTACGATCGAAAGAACAGGTATCCGTCCAACTCTAGAGGTAAATGGTATCTGGGGTGGGTACATTGGTGAGGGTGCCAAAACGGTATTACCGTCTAAAGCATTTGCAAAAATATCAATGCGTTTGGTCCCAAATCAGAATTCGGAAAGAGTGACCGAACTGTTCAAAAAACATTTTGAAGGTATTGCTCCGGCCTATGTTAAAGTTGAGGTAAAACCACACCACGGCGGTGAACCAGTAGTTACACCAACGGATAGTATTGCCTATAAAGCGGCGGAAAAAGCGTTGGAAGAAGCTTTCAACAAGAAACCAATTCCAACAAGAGGAGGAGGTTCAATTCCTATTGTAGCCCTTTTCGAAAAAGAGCTTAATGTAAAAACGGTACTACTAGGCTTCGGCTTAGACAGCGATAACTTACACTCTCCGAATGAGAAGTATGGTATTGAAAACTACTTAAAAGGGATCGAGACCATTCCTTCTTTCTTCAAGTATTTTGCTGAATTAAGTAAATAATTTCATAAAAGAGAAAAGCTCCACGACATTGGAGCTTTTCTCTTTTTTAGCTATGTTTGGTGCATGAATAAGCTTCTGCGAAAAATGCATCTATATGCGTACTACGGTTTTGTTCTCTTTTTTTTCGCACTAGCATACCCTAGATTGGCGTTCTTAGCACGTAAACCACAAAAAAACTACCAACGCATTGCACAAATCAGAAGGTGGATCAGCTTATCCTCTCTTCGCTTAGCAGGCATTCGTATCCAAGTTCTCCATCAGCCTGACCTGGATTGGTCTCAGAACTATATTATCTGCCCGAACCATACCTCCATCTTAGACATCAGTATATTAAACTATATTGTGCCACCCAACTTTTCCTTTATGGGCAAGGTAGAATTGCTCAGCAATCCAGTAACCCGTATATTTTTCAAAACTATTGATATTGCTGTTGATCGGAACAGTAAAGTATCTTCTTTCAAAGCTTTCAAACAAGGAGACACCTTACTCAAGGAAGGGAAATCCCTCGTTATCTTTCCCGAAGGAAAAATTGACGATGAATATCCACCAATTATGCATCCTTTCAAGGCAGGGCCATTTCGACTCGCAACAGATAATAATAAGGCTATTCTTCCAGTCGTTATACACAACGCTTGGGAACTTTTGTGGGACGATGGTTTTAGATTTGGCATGAAATCTGGCACCCTATATCTATCGATTCTAGATCCCATATCTCCGCATTTAGAGGGGCACGAAAAAGATAAAGATTTAGCAGACTCTGTTTACAAACAGATGAATTTTTCTTGGCAAATGTATAATAAATCGTAACTTAACCTACATATTGCGAACTACATGAACAATGAATACTTAATTGAGATTGATGACATCGGCAGACAGTATATTGTTGGTAATCAAGAAATAGACGCCCTCAAATCTGTTACATTAAAGATCAAAAAAGGTGAATTTGTCGCCTTAATGGGTCCCTCCGGATCAGGAAAATCAACCTTAATGAATATCTTAGGGTGTTTGGATACACCGACCAAAGGACGATATGTGTTGAACGGCCACGATGTTTCGGATATGAGCGAAAATGACCTTGCGGCGATCCGCAATAAGGAAATTGGTTTTGTTTTTCAAACGTTCAACCTACTCCCTAAAAGTACGGCCTTAGAAAACGTAGCCCTTCCATTAATTTATGCGGGTTATAGTAAAAAGGTGCGGGAAGAACGGGCACAGCGGACCTTGGAGAACGTAGGCTTAGGAAATAGGGTCGATCACCGTCCTAATGAACTGTCGGGAGGACAACGTCAGCGTGTTGCCGTTGCACGGGCTTTAATTAATGACCCATCCATTATCTTAGCGGATGAGCCAACAGGAAACCTCGATACTAAGACTTCTATTGAAATTATGGGATTGATTGAGGATATCCATGCAAAAGGAAATACCATTATCCTCGTTACCCATGAGGAAGATATCGCACAACATGCGCACCGTATTGTAAGAATGCGTGACGGATTAATTGAAGATGATTATACGAACCCTAGCATAAAGTCCGTAAAGCCCCGATTGGAAGCATTACGAGAAAAGGGTTCAGACTTTGAAAATTTATAACTTTTTAAATCACTCAAAATCAACAAATTACCCACAACGCGGTAACATAACATTCTTTTGACTTGATTTAGTTAATAATTATGTTATTTTTGCGAAAATAGCAAATATAAATTATTAGATATGTATTGGACACTAGAACTAGCATCACACTTAGAAGATGCACCATGGCCAGCAACTAAAGACGAGTTAATCGACTATGCTATTCGTTCAGGAGCTCCAGTTGAGGTGATAGAAAATCTCCAAGCTTTGGAAGACGATGGCGAGCCATATGAAAACATTGAAGAGATTTGGCCTGACTATCCGACGAAAGACGATTTCTTTTTTAACGAAGACGAGTATTAAGTATTATAAAAAACGCCTCTCCGAGGCGTTTTTTATGTGTAAATCCATTTTTATCATGCGACAATACATTTGCACTATTATAATCCTTCTAACTGTGCTTACGGTATCTGCTCAACAAAGCACTAACGAAGTAGACAAAGATATATCGATCATAAAAAACTTTGTTACTAGTGTTGCGGATGAGGAAGTCCGTGCGGATGTCATCTTAAGTCAACATCTGCTCCTAAAAGGGGAACTGTCTAATGACACCTACGATTACCTGGAAGCGAGTGTGCAGGAGATCCGATTGAACTTACAAAACAGAAAGCTAGAAGATATTCAATACATTCCCTTCAATAAATTACCCCGTAAAGAAACAAAAGATATAGATCCGGAAGGGAAACCAACAGACAAAATGTACTTCTTGCGATACAAAGACCGTCAGTTACTCGCGGTTTATATCGAAGCGGATAAAATCGCTTCTTTTACACTGGTATCCAAAGGCAATAATATGGCACATTTTGTAACCTACTAGATGCTGTTGCAAACGGTTATTCAATGGTAAAAAAATATTCATCCTTTCCGTTCTCACTATTTAATTATAAAAGTTTTTTATAAAAATTTGCAGTTCATTATTTAATTTTTGATATTTGCTTTAATCAACAACAAAAATGATATTTTCAATCGTAAATAAAGCATGGTGGTGGCACAACAGTTAATGTTGTGGCGAAATCCTATTGCTTGAAATATTTACATCAAAAAATAGTGGGCTTGCCGTTTTGGCGAGCCTTTTTTTGTAGAAAAAACCTGCGTGTTCGCTAAAACAATATACCCATCAACTGTATCCATTATGTGGAAGCAGGGTAGCGTACATTAGTTTATTTATTTTCTTTATTCTGTTATGAAAGAAATACTAGCTCATTTATTTGAGTACAAAACATTTACAAAAGAAGAGGCTTACAATATCCTCACGAATATGGCGACGGGCAAATATGATGCACACCAAATAGCGGCCTTTATGACCATATATGGGATGCGTAGCATTCGCGTGGAGGAGCTCAGTGGCTTCCGTGACGCCATGTACGATCTATGTCTTAAAATGGAGTTTCCAGGATACGATCTTATCGACTTATGTGGTACAGGTGGCGATGGAAAAAATACATTTAACATCTCAACACTGGCCTCTTTTGTTGTCGCTGGCGCCGGATACCATGTAGCGAAACACGGGAACGTAGGCGTTTCATCGGGCTGTGGATCTTCCAATGTTATGGAATATTTAGGCTATACTTTTACGAATGATAAGAGTATCTTGAACAGCCAACTGGATGAAGCAAATATATGTTTCTTACATGCGCCTCTATTTCACCCCGCCATGAAGACAGTCGCTCCTATTCGCCGTGCACTTGGCGTAAAAACTTTCTTTAATATGTTGGGTCCCTTGACAAATCCTGCAAGCCCCAAATATCAAGCCGTTGGTGTTTTCAGTTTAGAGCTTGCCCGATTATACAACTATCTGTATCAACAAACCGAAAAGCAGTATAGTATTATTCATGCCTTAGATGGTTACGATGAAATATCACTGACAGGTGATTTTAAAATTATAAGTAATGCCGGAGAAAATGCCTACGAAGTGACACAATTAGGTTTCGAACCACTTGCGGCGAACCGCATCACAGGCGGTGATACCGTAGAAGAAGCGGCCAAAATATTCACCACGATTATCCAAGGGCAGGGCGACGATGCCCAGAACAATGTTGTCCTTACCAATGCGGCATTTGCAATAAAGACGATCCACCCCGAAAAGAGTTTTGCCGACTGCTTCTATGAGGCAGAAGAATCCTTACTTCGGGGCAATGCGTTACGTTCATTCAAAAAAATTACGCAAAATTAATATGGCAATCTCTTTGGTCAAAGTATGTGGCATGCGTATCCCGCATAATATCGAGGAATTGACGCAGTTACCAATAAACTACATCGGTTTTATTTTCTATAAAAAATCGAAACGTTTTGTGTCGACACTGCCATTAGTAGAAATGCCCGATACGATTAAGAAAGTAGGGGTTTTCGTAAATAGCACCATCGAAGACGTTAAAACGGAGATTGCGCATGGACTCCAAGCGGTACAACTTCACGGCGATGAATCTGCTGCCTACTGCCAGTCCATTAAAGACACCGGAGTGGAGGTCATCAAAGCTTTTGGTATTGGGTCCGTTATGGATTGGAAGCAACTTGAACCTTACACCACCGTTGTAGACTATTTTTTGTTTGACACCAGTAGTGCACAATACGGCGGAACGGGGATTACCTTTGACTGGCAGATATTAAAAGAATATCCCTATGATACACCTTACTTTTTAAGCGGCGGTCTCGATATCGATAATATTCCAACCGCCCAACAAATAACAGATCCTAGATTGGTAGGACTAGACTTAAATTCTCGGTTCGAAATTGAACCAGGACTGAAAAACATCAACCGAATTAAAGAAGCTTTGAAAATCATAAAAAGATGAGCAAGTACCATGTAAACGAAAAAGGCTATTATGGACCTTTTGGCGGCGCTTATGTCCCTGAAATGTTGTACCCCAATGTAGAGGAGCTGCAACAGAAATACCTAGCAATCATGGAAGAAGACAGCTTTAAGGCCGAATTCAATGAATTGCTGCGGGATTATGTAGGCCGTCCTTCTCCCCTATACTATGCGAAACGTTTATCGGAGAAATATAAAACCAATATTTTCCTGAAACGGGAAGACTTAAATCATACTGGAGCACATAAAATCAATAATACAATCGGTCAGATCCTGTTAGCAGAACGTCTGGGGAAAAAGCGCATTATTGCTGAAACAGGAGCTGGCCAGCATGGTGTCGCTACCGCAACAGTATGTGCGCTGAAAGGATTGGAATGTGTTGTCTATATGGGCGAGATTGATATTCAGCGGCAGGCACCAAATGTTGCCCGTATGAAAATGATGGGGGCGACAGTTGTTGCAGCACAGTCAGGCAGTAAAACCCTAAAAGATGCCACAAATGAAGCTTTGCGAGATTGGATTAATAACCCCGTAGACACGCATTATATTATTGGGTCAGTCGTGGGGCCTCATCCCTACCCCGATTTAGTGGCACGCTTTCAATCCATCATTTCTGAAGAAACAAGAAAACAGCTGAATGAAAAAACAGGTAAAGAATTGCCAGACTACGTCTTGGCATGTGTTGGCGGTGGGTCAAATGCTGCAGGGATGTTTTACCACTTTCTCGATGAGCCTTCGGTGCAATTAATTGCGGTTGAAGCAGCAGGACATGGGGTGGACAGTGGTGAATCAGCGGCAACTACTGCTCTCGGCCACGAAGGTGTACTACATGGTAGTAGATCCATTTTAATGCAGACTCCGGATGGTCAGGTTATTGAACCCTACTCTATCTCTGCCGGATTAGATTATCCAGGGATCGGCCCTCAACATGCCTGGTTGTACAAAAGTGGGCGCGGCACGTATGTGAGTATTACGGATAACGAAGCGATGGAAGCGGGGCTACAGTTAACACGTCTCGAAGGAATTATCCCTGCAATCGAAAGCTCCCATGCTTTAGCACAGCTCGAAAAAATGGCGTTCCAACCCGAGGATAATGTCGTCGTATGCCTGTCCGGCCGTGGCGATAAGGATTTAGATAATTACATGAAATATTTTGGTTTTTAATAGCATGACAACGAACAATATATTTACTGACCCAGAAAAATCAAGGCTCTTATCCATCTATTTTACAGCCGGATATCCAACCTTAGGTAGCACTATTGATATTGCAGAGAGCTTAGAAAAAGCAGGAGCCGATTTTTTAGAAATAGGTTTCCCGTATTCGGATCCCGTAGCAGATGGCCCGGTCATCCAACACAGTTCGGAAGAAGCGCTTAAAAACGGAATGACGCTGGAAGTCCTCTTCACGCAGCTACGGGAGTTACGTCAACGTGTTTCTATTCCTATTTTCTTGATGGGTTATTTTAATCCTGTCCTTCAATTTGGAGTCGAAAAATTCTGTATCGCCTGTAAAGAGGTCGGTGTAAATGGCGTAATCATCCCCGACCTTCCCATGTATGAGTATGAGGAACTCTATCGGGATGTCTTCGAAAGTAATGGCATTAGCAATATATTCTTGATCACGCCACAAACTTCAGAAGAACGGATACGAAAGATAGATCAACTTTCGACCAGCTTTATCTACGTCCTCTCATCCAATGCGACCACCGGGAAACAACTCGAGGTAAACAACTCGGCAAGTGATTACTTTACACGTCTCGCTTCGATGAAGTTGAAAAACCCGTTAGTTATCGGCTTTGGTATTTCTAATGCTGATACGTTTCGAAAAGCAACAGACCATGCAAAAGGGGCTATTGTAGGAACTGCGTTTGTTCGCCTGTTAGCTGAAGAGAATTACGCTGAAAAGATTCCTGCTTTTATAAAAGCTTTAAAATAACTTCAAATACTAAATATGAAGGGAGTAAAAACTCCCTTCATATTACAGATGATTTACATATTTTGAATATACTTTAAACACAGCAATGGCTGTAATGATAAGTATCGCCGCAATAGAGAGCGAGATTTCCGGATTTAGATTGAGCTGATCCATCTTTAGGTAATAATTTTAAGGTTTCATAATTTTATTACGTTAAAAATAACTGTTGTAACATGAAATTACAACTTTTTTTTTCGCTTTTTAACAAAATAATTACAATTGCTATCCCAATTCAACCATCTTTAATTCATTATATTTGCCAGCAGTGAAAACCTTCGTTACATATCTATTACTATTTTTCTATGCGCTGACAAGCACAGGAGCTTCTGTGTATATGCACCAGTGTCATGGAGGAACAGTTCTTGTAACCCAAGATAATATCGAAGAGCACCACAAAAAATGCCCACTTTGCAACGCAGAAGGTGAAACTAAGCCGCATGCTTGTGATAAAGGAAAAGCAGATTGTTGTAAAGACATTAAACTAGACCTTAAGAAAAGTAAAGACGATGCAGAAAACACGCATGCTTCTTTAGCTTTTTTAAGTCTTTCACCTGCCATAATAACTTTACACTGGATACTATCCGTGCAATACAGCGCGGACCAGGAAATTGCACCCAAACAAGTCGACACCACCAAACTGCTGGTCTCGTCCTCCCCTACCTATCTCAAACACTGTAACTTCAGAATTTGATTTCTTCCTTTTTTGATTATATCTAGGTATTAGAAGATCTACTTACCTATGCGATCAACTCATTTTTGTGAATGCGTCAAAACACGTACGGCAAAAAAGATGCTTGATGTACTATTATTCAACTTTAATCGAACACAATGAAGATAAAATCATTATTTACAGGGATTTTAACCCTCGTACTTGTTACCTTATATAGCACCACCTTTGCACAAAAAGCAACCAGTATTACTTTTGATGTCGCTGGAAATTGCGGTATGTGTAAACAACGAATCGAAAAAGCCGCAAAGGTTAAAGGCGTTTCCGAAGCAACATGGAATGCCGAAACTGGAAAAATAACAGTTGCCTTCGACAGCAAATCGACAAATGCCAAAGCCATAAAACAAGCGATAGCAGACGTAGGTCATGATACAGATGAAGTGCGCGCTAAAGACGACGTCTATGCGAAGTTACATGAATGTTGTATGTATGACCGCATCGGCGATGATGACCATGACGATCATGCGGGACATGATCACAACGATCATGCCGGGCACGACCATGCCAAAGCTGGCGATCCTAAAAAGGCGGAGGAAGAAGATGATCACCATGCGCACGACCACGAACATGTGGTACGCGGTGTAGTGGTTAGAGAAAATGAAAAAGGCGAATTAACACCTATCCCCGGCGTAAATGTACACTGGTTGGATGACCCTAAAAAACAACTCCAAAGTAATGAGAATGGTGTGTTTGACATCAAACATGAAAAAGGATATAAGCAATTGGTTGTAAGTTTTGTAGGTATGAAATCGGACACAATAACGGTTAAAAATCTACACGACATTTTGGTTATACATGCGAAGAATAACGTACTGGAAGAGGTTGTTGTTTCTCGTAAACAAAAATCTAGCTATATCTCCAAGATGACACCTAACAGGGTGGAGATGATCACAGCAAAAGAACTATTTAAGGCGGCATGTTGTGACCTAAGTGAAAGCTTTACAACGAATGCCTCTGTTGATGTTGTTAGTAGTGACGCTGTAACAGGCGCCAAGCAGATTCAATTATTGGGTTTAAGTGGTGTTTACACACAGCTTACCGTGGAAAACCTACCCGGTCCACGCGGTTTTGCGGCACCATTAGGATTAAACAGCATGGCTGGACCATGGATTGAATCCATCCAGATCAGTAAAGGAATGGGGTCCGTAGCAAATGGTTTTGAAAGTATGTCGGGACAAATCAATGTTGAATTGAAAAAACCGCATAACAGTGACCGCTTGTACTTCAATGCCTATGCCAACAATATGGGGCGTACAGATGTGAACCTTAATCTTTCGCAAAAGATCAATGACAAATGGTCTGTTGGTATGTTGTTACATGATAACTTCATGTACAATAAAACGATGAACTTCAGTAACAATGGGTTTCGCGATATGCCTGTAGGTAACACGTTCTCCGGCATTAACCGTTGGCATTATGAAAACGGCAAAGGACTAATCGCACAATTTGGTATCAAATATCTAAATGATGATCGTGTAGGTGGTGAGATTGATTTTAACGAAAAGACAGACAAACTGACGACCAATAAATACGGTTTAGCATTTGATATCGAGCGAATCGAAGGTTTTGCAAAAATTGGTTACATTTTCCCAAATCACAAACTACGTAGTATTGGTTTGCAGTTATCAGGTTCACATTACAAGCAAGATAGTTACTTTGGGCTAACCACCTATAATAACGAACAGAATAGTGGATATGCCAACCTATTATTCCAAGATGTGATCGGCAGTGTAAAACATAAGTATAAAGCTGGAGTCTCAGTCGCGTACGATAAATACAACGAATCGATCCTAACAAATAAATTCGATCGCACGGAAACAGTCTCTGGTGCTTTTGTAGAGTATACCTATGCGCCCAACGAAAAGTTTGATGCCGTTTTGGGGTTACGCCAGGACTACAACAGTATCTACGGTTGGTTTACGACACCAAGAGCGGTATTGCGCTATGCGCCAACGACCACAACGACTTTACGTCTTAGCTCGGGTCGTGGCCAACGTACCGCAAATATCTTCGCCGAAAATATGGGAATTTTTGCTTCCAGCAGATTGATCGATTACACCAAACTATCGAATACAGATGGTACAGCATACGGCCTAAAACCAGAAGTATCTTGGAATACTGGACTGACCTTAGACCAAGATTTTAAACTCTTTGGTAGAGAATCAGGCTTCTCTGTAGAGTTGTTTCACAACAACTTCTCTAATCAGGTTGTCGTAGACTATGAAGACCCTCGTGCGGTATCTTTCTATAACTTAGCAGGAAAATCATTCTCTAACAGCGTACAAGCAGAATTCCGCTTTATGCCTATGCAGCATTTCGAAGCAAAATTAGCGTACCGTTTATTGGATGTACAAACGGATTATGAAGCGGGTAGATTACAAAAACCTTTGACAGCAAAACATAGAGGTTTTGTGAACCTAGGCTATAACCTTCACAGTGGATGGAGCTTTGATTACGTATTCAACGTAACAGGTAAAAAACGCCTACCATCAACAGCAAGTAATCCAGTGGAGTACCAGCGTGGAGATTATTCCGACGCTTATGTAACCATGAATGCACAAGTGAGCAAGAGCTTTGGCGCAAACAAGAACTTTACGATCTATGTTGGAGGGGAAAACTTAACGAACTTCTACCAAAAAGATCCAATCCTTGCTTTTGACCAACCATTTGGTGAACATTTTGACACCAACTTATTATGGGGGCCGGTTGCAGGTAGACTTTTCTACACGGGTGTTCGCTTTAACATCAAGTAAGCGTCACACGAAAGTAATATATAGGGTGCTTCAGCGGATGTTGAAGCACCCTATATATTTAAAGGCCTATTCTAACAGGTTTTTTACAATACTTAATTGGTTACGCAAATTCGGCTTAGTAGCTTTGCCCTGAATGATACTTAAACTGATTCATTTTTTTGTCTTGCTATGCTATGTCAACATTCTCGCCTACGAAGTCGGCGTTAATGCGCATACGCATGAGGGCATTCTCAATGGTGAATCAATACTAGAGTTTGTACTGGACGACGTGTTAGACATACCTATTAGTAAAACAAGTGAAGATGTGACCATCCCATACGATGAGTACAGATCCATGTCACACCAATCGTATCTTATACCCCTGTTTGTTTTTCTTATTACCATCTCCTTCGCTATTGCCAGTGTTATGGAGCAACCGAAGCATCCCAAGTACGATGGTAAAAAGAGACAGATTTTCCCAGGCTATTACGCATTTTTATATCGGTATAAGCCCTTTTAATTTCCTTTCCTAATAATTTCCTAAATCATAGGATTCCTTTGTCACAGTAAGCGATGAAGTAATAGCCTTACTATGCTTTAATTATAGGTATTGCCCCCTATTGGGTCAACAGCTATACCATGCGTAGTAGCCAATTGGTAGCGCTATCAAATTATGCTTCACCCTTGCTGGTTGTATTTTTTCAATCATTTACCATTAACAATTAAGTACATGAAATCGATTTCATTCGCCTTCCCAGCATTGGCTATTCTCCTTGGTGCGAGCAGCTGTGTTAGTAAAAGCTCCGAAACCACTAATGAGAGCGTAAAGCAGGTCCCTGTTACAGGACTGACCGTTATGGACACCACAATCTATAAAGAATATATCGCTGATATCCAAGCCACCAAAAATGTAGAGATTCGTTCCCGGCTTACCGGCTTCTTAGAACGCATATATGTCGATGAAGGTGCCGCGGTAAAAACCGGACAAGTGTTATTTAAACTAAATGACACGGAGTATAAAGCTGATTGTGCGCGTGCGGAAGCAGCCCTTAATATTGCTATTGCGGAAGCAAAAAAAGTAGAACTTGAGAAAGAACGCACGAAAAGATTAGTCGAAAAAAATATCGTTTCGGAAACTGAAGAAGAGCTGATTGCCGTACAACACAAAGCAGCCCTTTCGAAAGTAGAGGAAGCGCGAGCCGTACTCAATCAAGCACGCACCCAATTATCCCAAACATTAATCCGTGCCCCATTTAATGGCCGTTTGGATCGCATCCTTTTAAAAGAGGGATCCCTCCTTACCGAAGGTGCCTTACTGACAAATATTTCAGATCTAAACAACCTGAATGTATACTTTGACATTTCGGAATCAGAGTATCTCGACATGGCCAATGACTCCAGCATCAACACCAATACGATGCAAAAAGAAGTGAAACTCATGTTGGCCAATGGACAAGAATACCCATACAAGGGAATCGCACAAATTGTGGAGAGTGAATTCGAACGTAATACAGGTTCCATATCACTGCGAGCTAAATTCCCGAACAGCGAGGCTATTTTAAAACATGGTGCTTCAGGTAAGATTGGTGTTCCGATCTCTACAGGAGAAACCATGTTCATTCATCAAAAGTCAGTGCTAGAAATCCAAGATAAAACGTATGCCTTCCTCTATAATACAGATGGTAGGATCAAGATGCATCCCTTTCAGGCTGGGCCACGCGTAGGGCATTATTATATTGTGGAGGATGGCCTTGATGTAGACAGCAAAATTGTTTACGAAGGTATTCAAAGTCTTCGCGACGGAATGAAAGTAAGGGCAATCACTAAAAGATAAAAGCCCGTTAACAAATACTAGAACTTATGTTTGAAACTTATATAAAGAGACCAATATTATCATTGGTCATATCCATCTTCATTACCTTGCTGGGTCTTTTAGCCCTGTTTACGCTGCCGATCACGCAGTTTCCCGATATCGTTCCGCCCTCTGTTGTTGTTACGGCAAATTATACAGGAGCAAATGCTGAGGTGAGTACAAATGCTGTTGCTATCCCACTCGAGAAGGCCATCAACGGTGTTGCCGGTATGACATCCATGAATACCGTTACGACCAATAATGGTACGACACTGATTCAGGTTTCTTTTAAAGTAGGTGTCGACCCGGATATTGCAGCTGTAAACGTACAAAACAGGGTTACTACTGTGTTGGATGAACTTCCTGAGGAGGTAATCCGTGCGGGTGTAACAACGGAAAAAGAAGTCAACAGTATGTTGATGTATCTGAACATTTACACCGATGACAAGACCGCTGATGAACGCTTCATCTACAATTTCACGGATATCAATATCTTAAAAGAACTCAAGCGTATCGAGGGTGTTGGTTTTGCTCAAATCATGGGGATGCGTGACTACGCTATGCGGGTGTGGTTAAAACCGGATCGTTTAGCGGCCTACCAGATTTCTACCGATGAAGTTATCGAGTCACTCCGTCGACAAAATATTGAAGCAGCGCCCGGACAGACAGGAATCAGCTCGGATAAAACGGTGAACATGCAACAGTACGTACTGCGCTATCCAGGAAAATTCTCTGAGCCCGAACAGTATGAAAATGTGCCTATTCGAGCAAACGTTGATGGATCCATTGTCCGTATCAAAGATATTGCCGAAGTAGAATTTGGTTCCCTCGACTACGAGATGGTCTCCAAAACCGACGGTCGTCCTTCGGCATCGATCATGCTCAAGCAGCTTCCAGGATCTAATGCACAGGATGTAATCCAGCGTGTTAAAGATCGAATGGAAGAGTTGAAGACGGCAAACTTTCCTGCAGGGATGACCTACACTATGGGGTATGATGTATCTCGTTTTTTAGATGCTTCCATTTCCAGCGTTATAAAAACCCTTATCGAAGCTTTTATTCTAGTTTTTCTTGTCGTTTTCATTTTCTTGCAAAATTTCCGGGCAACCATAATTCCAATTCTTGCTGTCCCGGTGAGTCTAATCGGCGCCTTATTTTTTATGCAAATGATGGGATTCTCCATCAATTTACTGACGCTTTTCGCGCTGGTACTAGCGATAGGTATTGTCGTCGATAACGGTATTGTCGTCGTCGAGGCCGTGTATGCGAAGATGGAAGAAGAACATCTTCCTCCGCTAGAAGCAACCTTGGCCGCTATTAAGGAAGTGGGGACGGCCGTAATTGCAATTACACTGGTCATGTCAGCGGTATTTATTCCCGTCGCATTCCTCTCTGGACCGGTCGGTATTTTCTATCGTCAATTCTCCTTAACGCTAGCCTCAGCAATTGTAATTTCCGGTATTAATGCATTGACTTTAACACCTGCTTTATGTGCGCTTATCTTACGATCACCGCACGACAAGAAGGAATCTAACAATTGGCTGGATCGCTTTTTCCGACAATTCAATAAAAGGTACGACAAACTGGCTAACGGTTATAAAGCATTACTCGCTCGTATTGTGGGCCGCCGCTCGCTGACCTTAATCATGCTAACCATTTTCTTTGTCGCCACCTGGGGAACCAGTGCAATTCTTCCTTCGGGATTTATCCCAACTGAAGACCAAGGTATGGTTTACTTAAGCGTAACGACACCTCCGGGCGCTACAGTCGATCGAACGGAACGTATTTTGGATGAGGTCGATGCTATTTCACGCGATTTAGAAGCGGTCGAAACCGTCTCTACGTTGGCCGGATATAGTATTTTAACAGAAGTTTCAGGCGCATCCTATGGAATGGGGATGATTAACCTGAAGGCTTGGGAAGATCGTTCCCAGAGCGTAGATGATATCATCCGTGAACTCCGTGCGAAAACAGCACATATCGCGGATGCAGAGATTGAATTTTTCCCACCACCAACCGTACCAGGCTTTGGTAATGCTGCTGGTTTCGAACTGCGTTTATTGGACCGCAGTGGCAATGAAGATCTTGGTAAAACGGATGAGGTCGTTCAAAAATTCCTGACCGATCTCGCCAATGATCCTGCCATTGAGAATGCCACTTCCAGCTTTGATGTCAGTTTCCCACAATATATGTTGGAAATAGATTACGACTTGGCCGCAAAAAAAGGTATTTCTGTAGAAAATGCAATGAACACCCTTCAAACATTGATGGGAAGTTTCTATGCAACGAATTTCATTCGCTACGGTCAGATGTATAAAGTTATGGTTCAAGCCGATGCACATTACAGAAAAAAACCGGAAGACGTCCTGAATCTGTTTGTAAAAACCAAGGATGGTGAAATGGTACCCTACTCCTCCTTTGTTCGCATGAATAAAATATATGGTCCGGAGCAGATTACACGTTACAATATGTTTACCTCGGCAATGGTTACCGGGCAACCCGCTCCTGGATACAGTACCGGGCAGGCTATCGAAGCCGTACAAAAGTTAACCAAGAATCTACCACAAGGATACTCCATTGAATGGGCAGGAATGACGCGCGAGCAGGTAATCTCAGGGGACCAAGCTATTTACATCTTTGCACTGTGTTTGGTCTTCGTATACTTATTATTGGCAGCCCAATATGAAAGCTTCCTTCTTCCATTACCAGTAATTTTATGTTTACCTGCTGGTATTTTCGGATCCTTCTTATTCTTAAAGTTGTTCGGACTCGAGAACAATATCTATGCGCAAGTTGCACTGGTTATGTTGATTGGTCTATTAGGTAAAAATGCGATTCTAATTGTCGAGTATGCCGTGTTAAAACAAAAACAAGGAATGGGAATTGTGGAGGCATCCATTGAAGGCGCATATGCACGTTTGAGACCCATCCTAATGACCTCATTTGCCTTTATTGCGGGCTTGATTCCTCTTATGCTTGCCTCCGGGGCCGGTGCTATTGGAAACCGTACCATTGGTACAGCTTCGGTAGGCGGAATGTTAATAGGTACGGTCCTTGGTGTTATTGTTATTCCAGGTTTATTCGTATTATTCTCCAAAAGCAAAAAGAAAAAAGTTCCTGTTAAAGCGACAGCCGTAATTGCACTCCTTTTGTTTTTTGTCTCCTGCAGCGTCCCTAAGCAGATGGAGCGCCCGGAGCCGAAAGCACTACCAGCTACTTATCAAGAGAAGTTGGCTGACGCAGCGCCAGATACAAACTCTTTAGCCCATCAACAATGGCAGGATGTATTTCAAGATCCCGAACTAAAGATGCTGATCGATTCTGCACTCCTCTACAACTACGACCTACAACAAGCCATCAAACGTATTGAAATGGCACAGTCCAGTTTTAGGCAGAAAAAAGCAGCCTTGCTCCCTAACTTAGATCTTGCCGCAGAAGCGGGGTTACGCAAATATGGTTTTTACACCGAGTCTGGAATCGGAAACTACGACTCTAACTTTTCGGAGAACCTCAAAGCAGACGAAAAAATCCCAGAACCGGTCGTACCAGATTACTTTATCGGTGTACGTGCCTCATGGGAGCTGGATTTATGGGGAAAACTGAAAAATCAAAAACAAGCAGCCTTCAATGAACTTCTAGCTAGTAATGAAGCACGTCGACTTATTGAGACAGAGATTGTAGCAAATATTGCCTCAGCATATTATGAACTATTAAGTTTAGATGCGAAAATAAAAGTGTTCGATAATAATATTATACTGAACGAGAAAGCCCTGGAAATTACACAACTCCAGAAGGACGCAGGCCGTTCTTCCCTCTTGGGCGTCCAGCAGTTCAAAGCTTTTCTAGCGAACTCAAAAAGTCAGCGAGCACAAACAAAACAGGAGATTAGTATTCTAGAGAATCATATCAACTACTTGTCGGGGCGTTTCAATAAGCCAATTAAACGGGAAGTAAGAGAGGTAGAACATGTTTCCCTTTTTGACACCTTGCAGGTAGGCACACCGATGCTATTACTGGCACAACGCCCTGATATTAGAGAGGCAGCATTCCACTTGCTCTCCGCAGAGCATGAACTGAAATCTGTTCGCGCGGCCTTTCTTCCTTCAGTCGTGTTATCTCCATACCTGGGTCTGCAAACCTTCAGTTTTAATAAACTCGTTAGTCTCGAAAAATCATTGACTTACGGCATTTTCGGAGGATTAACAGCCCCTATTATCAACCAACAGCAGCTTAAAGCGCAATACAATAATTACAAAGCAAGCTACGGCATTAATTTCTTAGAGTACGAAAAACGCGTATTGAATGCTTACAACGAGGTGTCAAGTGCGATTCAGCTACAAGATCATATCCAGGAGCGGCAGGTGCATATCACCGAACAGGTGGAAGCACTAAATGGAGCTGTGGAAGCAGCAGGCGAATTGTTTATCGCGGGTCGCGTATCCTATCTCGATATTATTACCGCCCAGAAAGATGCATTGGAAGCACAGATAAACGAAGTTGAAATTCAAAAAGAACGAATTCTAAACCAAGTCGTAATTTATAAAGCCCTTGGTGGAGGCTGGAAATAACAAAAAAGGGGAGTTTGCTCCCCTTTCTTGTTATACTATTTTTTTCAGTTCTTTATACAGCCGCGCTGTTGGCAAACCTACCACATTTTCAAAAGCTCCAATAATCTTTTCCACACCGACCAATCCAATCCATTCTTGAATACCATACGCCCCGGCCTTATCCATGGGTTTAAAATTTTCCACATAATAGCCTATTTCAGCCAAATCGAGCGCTGCAAAAGTAACCGTTGTCGTTTCCACAAAAGACTGTTTCTCTCCCTTATACAAAATACCTACAGCCGTCATCACCTGATGCGTTTTCCCTTGTAAAGCAGTCAACATCGCCATCGCTTCCGCATCAGCACCTGGTTTATTTAAAATCACCCCATCATTGACCACAATCGTATCCGCCGTAATCACAAGAGCCGATTCAAATTCCCCCCCTACAAAGCCCGCTAATTTATTCATGGCAATGTGCGTCACGATGTCCTCCGGCGACAAAGTCACATCAAAGGCCTCATCGGTTTCCTTTACAATAACTTCGAAAGAGACACCCATCTTTGCTAAAAGTTCCTTTCGGCGGGGCGACTGTGACCCTAACACGATCCGTATATTTTTCAATCTATCTAGCAGCATGTTATATACTTTTTACCGTTATATCTTCACCCCATTTCCCTTGTAATTTCAGGATTTTCTCTAAAATATCACGCACGCACCCTTCTCCTCCCTTTCGCGGTGAAATATAAGCCGAAATTTGTTTAATTTCTTCAACGGCGTCATGAGGACAAGCTGCAATGCCGACCTTTTGCATACAGGCTAAATCTGGTATATCATCTCCAACGAAAACAACGTCGGACAAAGAAAAGCCATATTCTGTTATCTTCTTCAACATCAGCTCCTCTTTGTCGGATATCCCCCAGAAAATTTCTGTAACTCCCAGTCCTTGCAAACGGCGTAAAACTCCCTGCGAATTTCCGCCCGTAATGACAGCAATAAATAATCCTCTTTTAATAGCCAACTGAATAGCATAGCCATCCTTAATAGAAAATGTGCGTAACTGTTCCCCCTGTTCCGTAACCTGTACCGTACCATCCGTCAGCACACCATCAACATCAAGAAAAACAGCTTTAACACGTGAAAAGTCTTTCAAAATCATATTCAAACTTAGATAAATTCAAGAAGTCTTACAAGTTCGGCAAACCTACACGCACAAAAAGAAAACACGCAACAATACATATATTTATTGATTAACAATACATCGTTGATTCAAAAAAGACATAGAATTATCAAGAAAAGACAGTGCATCAAAAAAATGTCAGAAAGTAGTTGTTTTCACAACTAAGCCTAAAAAAGGTTTGCAAATACAATTATTTGCCTTATCTTTGTGGTGTAATTAGGGAATAGAGCTGCAAACAACAGCAGATTCCAATATTACGAATTAAAATTGTCTTTTCATAATTTAGGTTTATAATTGGTTAGTAGCAAACCCTGGCGCCCATCGTCAGGGTTTTGTTTTTGAAACAACCTTCTACTGCACCGGTAAATCTGACACTGCTACAGTAGGCTTATTCTTAGAAGACTCGCGCACAAACATGCTACCTATAGCTGTACGTTCACCAAAGAAACCGCAGTTTTTAAGATAAAATACGCCTGCTTTCAAACCTCCTTGATAATCTAATCGATATCCTTTTCTTGCTGTCGCATCCGCGGTGAATCGTGCCTGTTTGCAGTCATGCCATTCTCCATCAATATCTCTGGCCCATTGGTTATTAAAACTGACCTCACGTGTGATATAACCTTGCGACGGACTGAAGTTTTCTAAGAATGAATGAAATCCTTTTAAATAGGTGTGTGTGGCTGGGCGTAAAAATTGTGCAATCAAACGCCAATGCCCTTCTTCTGCGGCAAAAAACCAAGCTGTAAATTCAGTCATGTTATTTTCAACCGGTCGGCCACGTAACATAAACTTATACGTATTACCTGCCTTCCAATTGTACTTCAAGAACGATTGTCCACCGGATCCTTCATTACCAAATTCTCCTGTATACACATCCTTTCCTTTCTTGGTCATCACAATCTTTTGCTCATCCGGAATAGCTTTTGGATCATCAGTATGAAAAGGACTCCACACAGAAAATAAAATACGACGCTCTTGTGCACTGTTCACCTGCATCCCAAAGTAACCTTGTGAAAAACCATTCGCCATAAAATAAGAGCCAATAACATCTGAACCGACAGGCACCGTTACTTCATTGTAGTAGTACTCGACGTCTTTTGATGTAGGTACCTGGTAACCTAAATGCACAGATGGTCCTCGTCGTCCCCAATAGAAGTAATTATCATCATTGCTCGCGACATAAGAACTGGTCTTCATAAGATCACTTTCTCCACGTATCTGATAGGCACGAATAGCAGGAATCTCCCCCGATAAGCTTTTTACACGGATAGCAACATACCCGCTATCTTTCACTGTAAACGTACCAACTTCGACCGTACTATTAGATGTAGAAACAGCAATCGTACGTTTCTCTCCTTCAATATCAAAGACCAACTTCCCGGCCTTTTCAACGGCTCCGAGTTCTGCCCCTACGACAAACTTACCCGCTTTTCCAAAGCGTATATAAGTGGTAAAGGTACTGCTACTTTTTCCGCCAATAATACCATCCGTGCGGTGCAACGTATTAGTCTCTTGTGGGGATTGCCATGTATTCCCGGAAACGGGAATATGAATAGTCGCTTGATTGACGTTTTTCTGTGCTCGAACCGGATTCAAAAAAGCCATAAACAGCACTAAAAGCATCAAGCTTTGCATCTGTGGTTTCATAGATTTGATTAACATAAATATTGTTTTATACCCTTAATTTTAGGCATAAAAAAGCAGTAAAAACAAAAAACCGATTGACCCTAAAAGAATCAATCGGTTGTGTATTTTAAATATTACTAAATATTAGCTTTTGTCTTTACCAGCACCGCCTGGTTTAGAGATCGAAGATCTCATATCCGTATCCGCTTGAATATTTTGCATCTTATAGTAGTCCATTACACCCAGATTGCCATTTCTAAAAGCCTCAGCCATCGCCAATGGGACCTGTGCTTCAGCCTCGATTACCTTCGCTTTGGCATCCTGTGCTTTCGCTTTCATCTCTTGTTCGGTAGCAACAGCCATTGCTCGACGTTCCTCTGCTCTAGCATTCGCAACTTTAAGATCGGCTTCCGCTTGATCTGTCTGCAACTTAGCGCCCACGTTTTCACCGATATCAATATCTGCAATATCAATAGACAGAATCTCAAAGGCTGTCCCAGAGTCCAATCCCTTCGAAAGCACAGTTTTCGAAATACGATCCGGATTCTCTAATACTTCCTTGTGGTTGGTGGACGAACCGATCGTCGTTACAATCCCTTCGCCAACACGTGCCAAGATTGTTTCTTCTCCCGCACCACCGACTAATTGGTTTATATTGGCGCGCACCGTTACACGAGCTTTCGCAATCAACTGAATACCATCTTTCGCTACTGCAGCCACGGGCGGCGTATTAATTACCTGTGGATTTACAGATAACTGAACGGCATCGAATACATCACGACCAGCTAGATCAATTGCGGTAGCTAATTTAAAATCTAAGGGGATATTTGCTTTATCTGCCGATATCAACGCCTTAATTACTTTATTTACATTACCGCCTGCGAGATAATGTGTTTCGATTTCGTTACTTGTTATACGTAAACCGGCTTTCGTAGAGGTAATCATCGCATTGGTCACCAAGGATGGTGGCACTTTCCGAAGCCGCATTAAAACAAGGTTCAAAAGACTAATCTTTACATTTGACAGTTGTGCTGTAAACCAGAGGTTCACCGGTAATAAGTACAATAAAAAGAAAAAAGCGATAACGCTACCAATAATAATTAAGATTAAGCTAATTCCTGGTTCCATAGAATATTATTTCATTAATTTCCTTAAAGATATTGTTTTCTTTCATAAAAGAGATAGAAGTGGACGATTATTTTGTATCTTAATCAAGAAAACCAAATAGCCTTAAGTTAAGCGCATGACAAATAGATTCGTCGAAGATATAGATACAATACTCCGTTCAGCACGCATGAAAGCCCTCCAAGAGATTAATAGTCTTATGTTGACTTGTATTTGGGAAATTGGAAAGCAAATTTCGGCAGAGAAAAAACACCAAAACCTCGATAATGAGTGTGCTGCGATGGAGAAAATTGCCTTAACATTAACACCGATACAGGATCTATTGTTAAACCCGGAAAATCTGAGGCTGTACAGCAGATTCTATACGTTATTCCCGGTGTTCCAACGTATCTCCTTGGCCTTATCTTGGGCACATTACCTCGTGCTGATGGAAATAACAGATGATCTAGCTCGTGCATTCTACCTCAAACAAGCCGAAAAAGAGAACTGGGATGTGTCGACCTTGGAGACACGCATTAATCAGTCACTGTTTGAAAAATTTGTAAAAAGTATCGATAAAACGGAGTTCCTACAAAACCTCCCGAAAACAAATTACGCTGTTATTAAAGCACAGCCAAAGCTTGATACACATCAGCTTGCTTTCCTTCGTTTTGAGGATATGAGTACAGATGGACCGGCACACACACAAATCTCATCCACTTAGCTCTTATGGGATTAAACTATTTAGCTCCTCTTAAAGACACGAATTAAGCACTTAGCTATTTGTCGTTAAACAATAAATTTTATTTTCATTAGCTATATGTACATATAAATAAATTAATAGTTATTTTTGCATCCGAAAACAAATTTTAGTTATGGCAAAATAAAGCCCTTTCTATTGAACATCTATCTTGAAAAGCTTCGATATCGTGTTACAGTTCTCTTTTTGAACAACGACTAAAGCAAAAAGGCACTGTAATTGCATACAGCAATAAGCATTCTTGATACTACTTTATAGCAACCTATACCTATTCTCCATGGCGAAAAAAGCATGAGTTAGGTAGGATTATTTTTTAACAGATGCCTTTTCGCGCTGAAGAGTGTATTTTATAGTATGATTTTATTTTTGCAGTAAACAGATAAGATGAGAAAAGAGACTATCCAACGATGGAATATTTTTATAAGTATTTTAGTTGCTTATTTAATAGTACTCAGTATTGTGATCTATTTTTTCAACAACCTGGTTCATCGGGTAGAAGAAATTAGAGATGTTACGGAAAAAACCCAAATAAAGATCAGTGCTCTTGACGGGCTAAACCAAAGTTTCCAACATGCAATGGAACAAAAGAGCACCTACTTTTTTGTAACGGGAAAACTTCCTTACGACTCCTTATCAAATATTGGCCATATCATGGATGGCACTTTTATGCTTCTCAAAAAAAGCCTAGCAGACAACCATACGATCTTACCAAAAATCAATAAATTAGATAAAGATCTACAACGGTTTCTATCGACCGATAGTCTCTCCGCGATCAACAACAAGCCTACCGTGGAGAAAATGGGTATTCTCAGTAAGGAGCATGATGTTATCAATCGTGAAATAATTGAAGTTCGAAAATTACTCGTTCAAAACAAATCAGTCGTTACCAAAGCTATTTTTGAGAAAATTGACAACCTCAAGAAAACAGGGTATGTATTAGTGACCTTGCCTTTTCTATTTATTCTGTTTATTTTTTATCGAATTCTACAAATATTTAAAGAGTTAAGCCTTCGTTCCAAACAAACGCATTTACTAAATAAAGAATTACAGGAAACTCGAGTAGATATTGAGAACTCGAATTGGATCCTCCAAGAATCGAGTAAACTTAATGAAGCGCTCAACGGAGTGGATAATGAGGATCAGATTGCAAAAATTAGTTTTAACACGGTTCTACAGTCATTGGATTTTTACGCCGGAACCATATATATTAGAAAATCTGACTCCCATGAATACCATCTTAAGCAGCAAATAGGAATAGACAAATCACATCAGCCTATTCGTCAATTCGTCGACAACGAAGGACTTCTTGGTCATGTTACAGAACAGCAGGAAATCAAGGTGATTGCTGCTAATAATGAACAAAACTTTACATCTTCCACCTCTTTAACGAAAGATGCAATTAAGGATATAATCCTTGTGCCGTTGGTTTACGAGCACCATACCTTTGGCTTAATAGAAATCGGTGGGGACTTTGCCGACCAATCCACTTTAGCGAGAACACTCAAATATTTGTTACGCATTTCTAGAACAATCGCGGTATCCATAAAGTTTGGGCAAAGCAGAACATTGGTCGAAAACCTGTTAGAGGAAACGCAACAGCAGACAGAGGAACTGGAAGCACAACAAGAGGAATTACGAATTACAAATGAAGAACTGATCTACAAGACGAACCTGTTGGAAGCTTCCGAAGAAGAGTTACGCGTTCAGCAAGAAGAGCTTCAACAATCAAATACAGAACTTGAAGATAAAGCCAAACAACTGGAGGTGCGCAATGAGGAACTCAATGTTACACAGCGTATCGTCGAAGAAAAGATCAATGAAGTAGAATTGGCGAGTAAGTATAAGTCTGAATTTATGGCGAATATGAGTCATGAACTCCGCACACCGCTCAACAGTATCCTGATCTTGGCCAAGTTGCTGCAAGATAACAAAACATTAAACCCTGAACAGATCAAATATGCTTCCGTCATCCACAGTGCAGGTAGCGACTTGCTTCAGTTGATCAATGAATTATTAGATTTAGCAAAGATCGAATCCGGCAAAGTAGAATTAAACTTTGAAAAGGTAAATATTAAAGACTTTGTAAACAACTTGGATAGTCTGTTCCAAGAGAATGCGAGGGAGAAAGAAATCGATTTTACCATCAATGTTTCTGACCAGGTGCCGGCATCTTTCATTACCGATGAATACCGCTTGGAACAAGTGGTAAAAAACTTCATCTCCAATGCGTTCAAATTCACCGATAAAAAAGGCAAAATCGAATTCAATATCAACGCCGATGACGAGCATCTGCGCTTTATTGTTAAAGATAATGGAAAAGGCATATCTGCTGAAAAACAAGACTTGATCTTTGAAGCTTTTCATCAAGAGGATGGTTCCACAAGTAGAAAGTATGGAGGCACGGGTCTTGGTCTTTCTATAAGCCGAGAAATAGCGAGTTTGCTAGGTGGTCGCATCACCTTAGATAGCACCTTGGGTGAGGGAAGTACTTTTACACTCATTATTCCACATTCGCAGTCTCCTGAAATAAGTGATAGCTCGAATGTTGAAGCTATGGATCAGCGAGTACATCATCCACGCCCTGTTACCTATAGCACCGTCGCAGAGAAAACCCCGGCACCTAATGACCAGAAAAGAGGAGATAATAAAACCCTCCTTATCGTAGAGGACGACAATAATTTTGCTGATATATTAAAGAATTTTGCTGAGGAGTATGGCTTTAATGTGATGCTTGCGCATGATGGAGCTGAGGCGATAGAAAAAGCAAAAGCACACCGGCCACACGCGGTAATTCTCGACGTCATGCTGCCTATATCTGATGGATGGGAAGTTTTACGAACGTTGAAAGGTTCCCCGGAAACAAAACACATCCCTGTACATATGATGTCGGGTGCAAATTTCAACCAACGCGATTTTATAGAAAGTGGCGCCATCGGCTTCTTATCCAAACCGATGACCGAGGAATCTTTAAAAAAGGCGTTTGAAAATATAAACCTCAATATCAGAGAAGGGATTAAAAAGGTATTGTTAATTGAAGATCAGGAGTTTCAAAGTCAGATCATAAAATCAGCCTTTGCCGAAAAGGACATCAATG
Source organism: Sphingobacterium psychroaquaticum (assembly GCF_004421025.1). Lineage (NCBI taxonomy): Bacteria > Pseudomonadati > Bacteroidota > Sphingobacteriia > Sphingobacteriales > Sphingobacteriaceae > Sphingobacterium > Sphingobacterium psychroaquaticum. Next base: position 3,649,108 of record NZ_CP038029.1, read on the forward strand.
TTATTCAAGCTTTCTCTGCACAAACAGCGATGCACAAGCTCGATGAGGAAGATAATATAGACTGCATTATCTTGGACATAAAACTTCCTGATGCGAACGGTTTCGACCTACTGGATGAAATCAAGGCACTTCCGAAGTATCAAGAAACCCCTATCATTATCAATACCGCGTCCGAGCTGACCAAAGAACAGCTGAATCACGTACATCAGCATACCAAGGCTATGATTGTTAAATCAAGCAAGAGCAATAATCGATTAATTGATGAGGTTAATCTTTTTCTGAACAAAATCAGCTCAGAAAACTACTCTCCTGTTCGCAACATGGCAAAACTTGACACCATCAGTAAGCACAAAGACAGCTTAAGTGGTAAGCGAGTTTTGATTGCTGACGATGATATGCGTAACGTTTTTGCATTAACAACCGTACTGCAAGCATACGACATGGAAATTGAGATTGCGAACAATGGTTTAGAGGCCCTTGAAATTGTAAATAACAACCCAGAGCTGATCGACATTATCCTCATGGATATCATGATGCCAGAAATGGATGGTTATGAAGCGATCAGTAAAATTCGTGAAAATCCAGATAATGGAAAATTACCTATTATTGCGGTCACAGCAAAAGCCATGAAAGGAGATCGTGAGAAATCCATCCAGATGGGGGCTAATGATTATATAAGTAAGCCTATTGACATCGATAAGTTAGTATCATTAATGCGCGTATGGTTAAGTTAACAACGTCCTTAATAAGTTTTGCGGAACTTGAAGAAATCGTAGTACTCCTACAAAATGCTTCAGGTTTTGATTTTTCCGGGTACAGCAAGTCCTCTTTAAAAAGAAGGATACAACGTATCATGGATCTGGAACGGATGGATGTTGTAGATCTTAAAAATGCGATTATTAATGTCGAATCTTTTCAAGGTTTCCTAATCAATGAGATAACGGTTAATGTAACGGAAATGTTCCGTGATCCCAAATACTATGCGACGCTTGTTTCAGAGGTCTTCCCTTACTTGGAAACCTATCCTCGACTTAAATTCTGGAGTGCTGGCTGCTCCACAGGAGAAGAAGTTTACTCACTCGCTATCTTACTCGAAGAGTACGGTCTTTATAACCGCAGCTTTATCTATGGCACAGATATCAATAGTGTCGTCCTAGAGACCGCACGGAAAGCGATATATCCATTAAAAAAAATAAAAACATATTCCGAAAACTATATCGCCAGCGGCGCTAAAAATAGCTTATCAGATTATTACACGGCACGCTACGATGCGGCGATTATCAATGCTGATATCCGAAAGAACATCCTGTTCTCACAACACAACTTAGTGAGCGATTACACGTTCAACGAGTTTCAATTCATCTCCTGCAGAAATGTACTTATATACTTTGATCTAGAGCTTCAGAAAAAGGTATTTGACCTTTTCTATGAATCGCTCAGTGAATTTGGTTTCTTATGTCTTGGTTCAAAAGAAAGACTCGTAAATCATGACATTATTTCTAAATTTAAAGTCATAAATAAAGAATTCAACATATACCAAAAGATTAAATAATGCCTAAAGCAGATCAAATTATATTGATTGGTGGCAGTGCGGGGTCTTACAATCTGATTGTTGACATTATCGAAGCACTACCGCTGGTTTTTAAACCAGCTATAGTCGTTATTATTCATCGCAACCCAAAGTACAGTACGCGCATTGAAGAACTCCTATCCAACAGGCTTAATCGCACTATTTTGCAAGCAACAGATAAGGAAGCGATTCTATCCAACACGATTTATTTTGCTGGCCCAGGCTATCATTTACTGGTGGAGCCAGATCACACATTTTCGTTAGATCTTTCTGATTTCATCCAGTTTTCGCGCCCCTCGATCGATGTCTTGTTCGAGTCGGCCGCGGATTCGTATGGCAAAGAGTGTGTTGGATTTCTTCTCTCCGGTGCGAATAAGGATGGTACAAATGGTCTTTTACACATCCAATATCAAGGTGGTAAAGTATATGTGCAATCACCCGATGAAGCCTTAATAGCTACCATGCCGGAAAGTGCAATCGATGTAAATAAGGAAGCAACGGTATACAACAACCAAGAAATATTATCTTATTTTAGCAGATTAAAATAATTGCGATATGAAAAATGTCAATCTCCTTGTGCTGGATGACAAAGAGGAAAACATCATCAGTCTATCAGCTCTTCTTTCTCAGATAGATCACATCAATATCATTAGTTCAACCGACCCCAATGAGGCACTTAAGATCTGTTGGAAAAACGATATTTCGATCGCATTGGTCGATGTACAGATGCCGGAAATAAACGGTTTCGAATTTGTTTCATTGCTCAAGTCTAATCCAAAGACCAGCCATATTACGGCCATTATGGTAACCGCCATTTCCAAAGAGGATAAATATCTCCTTAAAGGACTAGAAAGTGGAGCTGTAGATTATTTATACAAACCTTTAAACCCGGAGATAACCATAGCAAAGGTCACCTCTTTTGTGAAGCAGATACATATCCAGGAAGAAATCAAGCAAAAAAATATTGCACTCGAAGAGTCCAAGAAGCAACTAATTATTGCAAAAGAAGAAGCCGAAGAAGCACGTAAATCCAAAGAGATTTTTCTCGCGAATATGAGTCATGAAATACGAACACCAATAAATGGTATCATGGGAATTATTCATATCCTTAAAGAGTCTAATCTTGACGAACAACAACGTGATTGGTTAAACCGGCTGGACAATGTTTCGGACTCCCTTTTATTGATCGTGAATGACATTTTGGATATCTCCAAAATCGATTCTGGGATGATGAAAATAGAGCAGGAAAGCTTCTCCATAAAACAAAAGTTACTCGACATCAATGATCTTTTTAAGATCAAGGCTGAGGACAAAAAACTGAGTTTTGAAGTAGAGGTTGATCCGAAACTACCGGATCATATTAAAAGTGACCCCCTTCGGTTACAACAAATCATTTTCAATTTTATATCGAACAGTCTCAAATTCACGGAAACTGGAAAAATAACCCTCCGTGTAGATGTGGTGGACCAGCGCGATAATAAACATCGCATAAAATTTACAGTGAAGGATACGGGCATCGGAATCAAAGAAGAAGCCCTGCAAAAGATCTTCCTTGCTTTCGAACAAGGAGACGACGGAATTACCAAGAAATTTGGCGGTACCGGTTTGGGATTAGCCATTGTAAAACGACTGGCTCATCTCTTAGGCGGACAAGTTACCGCGAAAAGTGTCTTTGGAGAGGGCTCAGAATTTTCGTTTGAAGCCGATTTTGATAATGGCGAAGAATTAACAACAGCCAAGCAAATCGACAAACAGATTATGCTCAAGCTCGACAATTTTTCAGGCAAAAAGGTGTTGGTCGCTGAAGACAATGATCTGAATAGCTTTATGCTGGTCCATATGCTAGAATCTTGGGGCTGTGCAGTAGATACCGTTAAAAACGGAAAGCAAGCTGTCGAATATACAACCCGGAATAACTATGACCTGATCATGATGGACACACATATGCCGATCATGTCTGGTTTTGAAGCTATTCGTGAAATTCGCAACCACCCGGAAACCAGCAAACGTTCAACACCGATCATTACCATTTCGGCATCGGTACTAGAACATGAACAAGCTGCCGCCTACGAAGCAGGTGCCGATGCGGTGGTTGGTAAACCATTTAACCCGACGGATTTACATGCTAAAATAACGGAGCTGATTTACAATAACAAAGTGACTTCCATATTATAAAAATATTAGTAGCTTTGCTTCAAGCACACATATTTAAAGCATATATGAAAAGATTATTTGTATTACCTGCGGTAGCGCTTGCACTATCGTTGGCAGCTTGTGGCGGCAATGAAAACAAATCAACCTCTACCGCAACTGAAGAAAACAAAACAGAAGAAGTAAGCACGGCAACAGAAACTGTTCCGGGAATTGAAAATGTTGAGTTATCGAACACGCTTTCTATTGAAGGAAATGATCAAATGAAATTCAACAAAGAGTTATTCCGTGTTAAAGCAGGAGAACCTGTTGAATTGACATTGAAAAATGTGGGAACGTTACCAAAAGAATCCATGGGACATAACTTAGTAATCCTTAACCCAGGTGTTGATATTGCCACATTTGGTGGTGAAGCAACAAGTGCGGCGGATAGCGAATATATCCCTAAGACTTCGTTGTCTTCCATCGCTGCGCACACCAAACTTTTGGGTCCTGGCGAAGAAGATAAAATTTCTTTTACACTAGAGAAAGGTGTTTATACCTTTATCTGTAGTTTCCCTGGCCATTTTGGTATGATGCAAGGAAAAATCGTTGCTGAATAATCAGAATTAACAAAACTATACGCAAAAGCACGCCCTATTTGAGCGTGCTTTTGTTGTATAAAAACCAACCTTATCTAAGTTTTATTAATTAACTTTGAGGACGAAACATTAAAGATATTTTTATGCAATACGACGTAATCGTAATAGGAAGCGGTCCTGGAGGCTACGTAGGCGCTATCCGTTGTGCTCAACTAGGATTAAAAACGGCTGTTATTGAGAAATATAGCACTTTTGGTGGTACCTGTCTAAATGTTGGCTGTATCCCGTCAAAAGCACTATTAGATACTTCAGAGCATTTTCATAATGCCGCTCATAACTTCGAAACTCATGGTATCGCTTTGAGTAACCTGAAGATTGATGTAAAGAAAATGATCGCCCGCAAGGACGATGTAATTGCGCAGAACACTGCGGGTATTACATACCTGTTCAAAAAGAATAAAATCGACTCTTACGAAGGTGTAGGATCGTTCATCGATAAAAACACCATCAAGGTTACCAAAAAAGATGGGACAACCGAAGAATTGAAAGCTAAGAATGTAATTATTGCAACAGGTTCTAAACCGACGGCTTTACCTTTCTTACCTATCGACAAGAAACGCATCATTACTTCGACGGAGGCTTTAAACTTAACAGAAGTTCCGAAACACCTTATCGTTATCGGTGGTGGTGTGATTGGTTTGGAATTGGGATCGGTATACGCACGTTTGGGCGCTAAAGTATCGGTTGTAGAATTTGCTAAATCAATTATCGGCACGATGGACGGTGGATTAGGTAAAGAACTTCAACGTGTCCTTAAGAAATCTTTAGGCATGGAGTTTCTTATGGGCCACAAAGTAACAGGCGCTACTGCAAAAGGCAAAACAGTGACGGTTACGGCAGAAGATTCAAAAGGTCAGTTGGTATCTATTGAAGGTGACTACTGTATTGTTGCGGTTGGTAGAACGGCTTACACCGAAGGTTTAGGTCTAGAAAACATCGGTATCAAAACGGAAGAAAGAGGCAATAAGATCACGGTTAATGAACACTTAGAAACTTCTGTTGAAGGCGTATACGCTATTGGTGATGTGGTTAAAGGTGCTATGCTTGCGCATAAAGCGGAAGACGAAGGAACTTATGTTGCGGAAAGAATTGTGGGTCAGAAACCACATATCGACTACAACCTTATTCCAGGTGTGGTTTATACATGGCCTGAAGTGGCATCTGTTGGACAAACCGAAGAGCAATTGAAAGAGTCTGGTGTGAAATATAAATCAGGATCATTCTCCTTTAAAGCATCTGGCCGCGCTAAAGCGTCTGGCGATACAGATGGTTTCATCAAGGTGCTTGCTGATGCGACAACGGATGAGATCTTAGGTGTTCACATGATTGGCCCACGTGCTGCCGATATGATTGCAGAGGCAGTGGTTGCTATGGAATTCCGCGCTTCAGCTGAAGATATCGGTCGTATTTGTCATGCGCATCCAACGTTTACGGAAGCATTTAAAGAAGCAGCTCTCGCTGCAACAGCAAACAGATCAATACACGCATAACATAGAAAAGGCAAGATTTATTCTTGCCTTTTTCATATACCTTATACTTAACTATGAATTTCTATACCAGAAAATGGATTAAGCCCGAAGATCTGAATCCCAATGGCACCTTATTCGGTGGTACACTGCTACGTTGGATTGATGAAGAGGCGGTTATTTATGCGATTGTTCAACTGGGCAATCCTTTTGTTGTGACAAAATATATCTCGGAGATCAACTTTGTGAGTTCCGCCAAACAAGGAGATATTATTGAAATGGGAATCGAGGCGGTAACCTTTGGGACAACCTCCCTGACTATGCGCTGCGAAGTGCGAAACAAAATTACAAGAAAGACAATTCTGTCTATCGATAAGTTAGTTTTCGTAAACCTTGATGAAGACGGAAACCCGACACCGCACAACAAAACAGAAATTACATACGCCTATATAGGCATTGAAAAAACAAACAAATAGTCGCTTTATTTTTTAGCGACTATTTGCTTTTTAAGGTCTTTTTCTACCCAAAAAGACACGATAGGAATCAATGATACTACAAAGTAGGTAGCAACACGCTTGAGCGTCCACTTGTATTCGCTCCAACACATGATGAGTAGGATTACAAATAAGACGACTAGGAATCCGTGTATAGACCCAGCGACTTTCACCGCTTCGGGTACACCAGCAAAATACTTTAAAGGCATTGCTACTAAAAACAACACAACCGTGGAGATCGCTTCCCAAAGCGCTACTTGTTGAAAAATTCTTAACATTGTTCGAAAAATTAGTATCCACAAACATACATTCTTAAAAACTATTCCGTGCACCGAAAACATCTATTTACCAAGCATTGACAGTGGATTCTATTTTTTGGTCAGATTCTTATCAAAACAAGTCAATATCCAAAAAATCGGTTGCCATATACTTAAAAAAATATGTATTTTTGGATGTTTATAGTTGAAGTAGACACTTCAATTAAAACGCTTTGCACAGGAGCCTACGCTATCTAGTAGCGTAGATAAGACAAGAATCGGGTAAAACAATATGGATCCGCAAGCTGGCGGACAACCTTAAAAAAACAAATAACAAAGATATGAATTACGACATCATAGTAATTGGTAGTGGTCCAGGCGGATATGTTGCAGCAATCAGAGCTGCACAGCTAGGTTTCAAAACAGCCGTTATTGAGCGTGAAGCCTTAGGTGGTATCTGTTTAAACTGGGGCTGTATCCCTACCAAAGCACTTCTAAAAAGTGCACAGGTATTTGAATATTTGAACCATGCTGAAGAATACGGTATCAAGGTTCAAGGAGGGGAAGCAGATTTCTCTGCCATCGTTAAAAGAAGTCGTGGTGTTGCAGATGGCATGAGTAAAGGTATCCAGTTCTTGATGAAGAAGAATAAAATCGACGTCATCATGGGTACGGCTAAAATCAAAAAAGGTGGTAAGATTGAAGTGAAGGCTGCCGATGGCTCTGTAAAAGAATATACTGCTAAACATACAATTCTTGCAACAGGAGCACGTTCGCGTGAACTACCTAACCTACCTCAAGACGGTAAAAAAATTATTGGCTACCGTCAAGCGATGAACTTACCACAACAACCTAAATCGATGGTTGTCGTTGGATCGGGCGCTATTGGTGTTGAGTTCGCATATTTCTACAATGCGATTGGAACACAAGTGACAATCGTTGAGTTTATGGATCGTATAGTCCCTGTAGAAGATGAAGAAGTTTCTAAGCAGTTAGAAAAATCATTGAAAAAAGCAGGTATCAATATCTTAACGAAATCAGAAGTTCAGTCCGTAGATACAAGTGGGGCTTTAAGCAAAGTATCTATTAAAACAGCTAAAGGTATCGAAACGTTAGAAGCTGAGATTGTTCTTTCTGCTGTTGGTATTGCACCAAACATCGAGAACATCGGCTTAGAAGAAGTTGGTGTTAAGACGGACAAAGGACGTGTTTTAGTTGACGATTTCTACAAAACTAATATTGAAGGCGTTTACGCAATTGGAGATATCGTAAAAGGACAAGCGTTGGCACACGTTGCTTCCGCTGAAGCGATCACATGTGTGGAGAAAATCAAAGGTCTTCACGTGGATCCAATTGATTATAATAACATCCCAGGATGTACATACTGTTCACCAGAGATTGCTTCTGTAGGTTACACAGAGAAAGCAGCTAAGGAAGCAGGCTATGAAGTTAAAGTTGGTAAATTCCCGTTCTCTGCATCCGGAAAAGCTTCCGCAGCAGGTGCGAAAGATGGCTTTGTAAAATTAGTTTTCGATGCTAAATACGGTGAGTTACTAGGTGCACACATGATTGGTGCTAACGTTACGGAAATGATCGCTGAAATTGTTGTTGCTAGAAAACTAGAAACAACAGGTCATGAGCTTATCAAATCGGTACACCCACACCCAACCATGAGTGAGGCGATTATGGAAGCAGCAGCAGATGCTTACGGTGAAGTGATCCACTTGTAAGACAAAGGCATACATAAAAAAAGAGAGCAAATTGCTCTCTTTTTTTATGTATGCTATTCGTATTATTTCAATACCAATTTCGATTCAAAGACCACAGTCTCCGGCTTTACTTCTTCCTTATTCCCGATATTCGCAAATAATATTTCTGCCGCTTTTCTAGCTTGTTTATCTGGATACTGTTCAATACTTCCCATCGGTGGATTCTCCATATAATTCCATAATGGATAGTTCGCATAGCTAATGAAATAGATATCCTTTTTCTGTACAAGTCCTTTCTGCCGTGCGTATTTAATAACATCAAGTGTTACGAAATCATTGAACGAAACCACTGCAGAAGGACGTTCCGATAATACCAATAGCTTCTCCATGGCATCGACATTCCCTTCCTCCGTTAAGTCGGTATTCACGACATACTTATCGTCAAAAGCCAGATCATTTGCTTCCAATGCTTTCTTATAGGCCTCTACCCGTTCCGTTGATGCTAATAAATTCTCTGGTCCGTTAATCAACGCTATATTTTGGTGTCCGATCGAAGCAAACGCATGGATTGCCTCCCGCATACCAGAAGATAGATCACTATACACCTTGTTTACACCGTCGATATTAGGTACACAATCAAAAAATACAATCGGAATTTCAGACTCTTCCAATAAATCGATAAAAGAAAGATCTTCCGTATTCTTACCCAAAGACATTAAGATACCATCTACACGATGCTTCTTGAAAGTCTGGATAATCTGCAATTCACGTGCTGCATCATCATGCGACTGCCCCATGAGCACCGTATAATTCTGCGCACCTGCCACATTCTCAATTTCGCTAATAGCAGACGAAAAGAAAGGTTCTGATAAACTAGGCAGGATAACACCAATAGTAAATGTCTTCCGTTGCTTAAAGAAAATTGCCGTTTGATTTGGCTCATAATTCAATTCCTCTGCCACCTTTTTCACCCGCATTGTGGTCACCAACCCAATACTTGGGTGGTCATTCAGCGCCCGCGATACAGTAGATGGGGAAATTTTGAGCTTTTTAGCAATTTCTTTTATTGTAGCTGGCTTTTTCTTCATAATATAGATTTACACCTCCTTGTTCAAAGGTACATTTATTTTATCAATTTACCCTTTGGATACTTAAACATCCCCTGTAAGCCTCCCGTTTCTTGCAAACGATCGTTGGCATGTGGCTTCCGGATATTGGAAACGCCTAAGGCGGCTTGTGCTGTACGTTCTGCGGCAAAATTACCGTTCTTTACGTGAGCCAATGCCGCAGCAATCATCGGTTCTTCAGGATCTCCAAAGTCACGAAATTTGCTGTATTCCCAAACATGGTGCTGCGGTATCAATCCGTTGTAATAATTTCCTTCTTTATTTTTATTGAACGTCTTAAAAGAGGACACATATAGTTCTATATTTTTATCCAACACCTCGATGCCAAAAAATCCAACAGGTTTGCCGTATGTATTTTGTGCTACAGCTTCCTTCTTCTCATTCCGTACATACGTACCGATAATATGAACTTGCATGTAGGGTTTCAGCGAATTAATCAACAACTCGCTTGCCGACGCCGTAGACCGGGTCACCAAAAAATACACTTTCGGCAGATTAAGTTTCCCCTTTTTCGCAAACTTAACAGGACCAAATTCCTCCCCTTCAGCGGTCCATTCCCAATCTCTTGACAAAACCGTATTCATCTCATAATAGAGCATCTGCTGTTTATCCGCAGCTAAAGGAGCAATATGATCTGCCAAATACTCAGCCGTTAATACAGATCCTCCCCCGTTATAGCGTAAATCAACGATCAAATCGTTGATACCTTCCGCATCAAAACTATTAAATACATTTTCAAAGTCGGTATGCATTCGCGTAAAGACATTTTTCTCCATAATACTAACAAAGGAGCTAAATGCTAAATAACCGACTTTCTTACCTTCAAAGTTGATTACCCGGCTATCTAAAATAGGGTCGATATTATATTGGACATTAGCAATCTGCTTCTCTTCGATTACACCGGAAGGTTTACCAAATTTAATAAGCATCGTGCTTTCGTTTAGGTATCCATTGACCGTCTTAAAATTTTCTTTTAGTTGGGTCGGATAATCAATTTTCGTATTTCCATTAATACTCAAAATTCGATCACCGCGACGAACTCCGGCTATATAAGCTGGCGAATTCTTATCCACCATCCGTACATAAAGGTCGTCATCCAGATAAAAAACATACATACCGAAGCTTTTTGCTACCGCACCATATATTTCACCACTGATAACGCCCGCGCGATCCAAAAAACTGTAACGGTCAATCGGTTTCTTTGTATCAGGATCAATCGGTGTTAGGCCCAGCATCCATGCCAAGACCTCCTCACCGGTCTTATACGACTTCGTGTAGGACCGAATAACCTCTGATTTCAAAATATCATTGACGTTACGTGGTGGCATATAATCTTGCCACAACGAAAGAAGTTTTGTGTAGTAGAAAATTGTGTCTTTGATACTATCCTCTTTGACCAAGACCTCGATAGGCTCTTCAACGTCCGGATCAGCATCTTGTTTGGTTTCTTTTTTACAACTCGCCAGACCAATTAACAGTCCAAAGAACACCACGGTTGTCCATCCTTTTTTCATAACTTAGATTATACTTGTGCTTCTAATACATCCTCGGCACGAATTCCATACTCCTCTGCAATATAAGCAATAGGTTCAATACCTCGGAACAATAATTCATCTGTAAAGTATATTTTCAGTTGGCCACGTAGTTGATCAAGCTCCTGCCAGTCAATATGTTTTAGCTTATTCAGTTGCTCTACCGGATTGCCACGAGTCAATAAGGCAATATTCTTACCCGCCTCGAGCAATGTTCGAAACATCTCCTTCGAGTCTTCGGGTATATATAATCGCAAGGGTAGCTGCGCATTAGCTTTCAAGCGCTCAAAGTTCCCGACATAGCTTTCTCCCAGATTGAAGTGTGCCCTTGTCTTGGGCAGCACCGCAGCCTCTCCCTCCTCTTCATACCTAGCCTTCATAAAGTCGACCACCTCTTTTGCTATCGCTTGCCCTTCGGTAAATTCTACAAAATTCGCAAACAAATAGTAAACCTGTAGTAAGTAATCGCGCTTGGGAAATAAAATATCGTCCACCTCAAACAGGTAGAGGACTTTATCTAGTGGTATCGATTTCATAACGCAATATTAAACCACACACAACACAACCTCTTCACCGGAATCAGACACAATCCCTGCGCCTGAAAAGGATTCCTCCGCGACAGTCTCTCCGGTCCCGATATCGACTCCTGCATGTAATATACGCACCGGGAGCTCCTTCTCCGGCTTTTCAACTAGAAACGTATCCGCTAAGGATACTGGAATCAATAACTGCTGTCCGTATTCTTCAAATAAGACGCGTGCTTGTTGCACGATAGGAAGCTCCTCTTTCCCTAGAGGAAGGACATAGTCTATCGACTCATCCAAGCCTAGCTTTAAGAGCTCATGGACAAACGTTGGGTTCGCCAAGGGAGGAAGTTTCTGATAATTAAGTTTCTTTAACACCTCCGGAAAAGGTTCACTACTGGCAAAAATCACTTCGACCTGACCCTCCAACAATTTACCGAGGCGCTGTGCCAAAGGGACCGTGCCATGGGTTATTAAGATTCGCTTCATATTAAAATATTTTTCCGTCCCGCATATGGATTGTCCGATCAGAAATCCTTGCAAGCTCTTCATTGTGTGTTACGATAATAAATGTTTGATTCAACGAGTCGCGCAGCTCAAAAAACAACTGGTGCAATGAAGCCGCATTTTCAGAGTCTAAATTTCCTGACGGTTCATCGGCCAAGATCAACGAAGGATTATTCATTAGGGCGCGTGCTACCGAAACCCGCTGCTGCTCTCCTCCTGACATGGCGGTTGGTTTATGATCCGCACGTGCCTGCACACCGAGTCTTTCCAGCAACTCCATCCCGCGCTTCTCGGCTTCCTTTTTGGGGACACCATTAATAAAAGCAGGGATACATACGTTTTCCAACGCTGTAAACTCAGGCAGGAGATGATGAAACTGAAAGATAAAACCAATATGTTGATTTCGAAAAAGACTTAGCTTACGTTCATTCAGGTGATTAACATCAACATCATTGATAATAAGATGCCCTTGATCGGGGCGATCCAGCGTTCCGATTATATGAAGTAACGTACTTTTCCCTGCCCCAGAGGCGCCTACGATGGATACAATTTCTCCTCTTTCGACCTCCAGATCTACACCTTTCAAGATGGCTAGATTTCCGTAGGATTTATGTATGTTATTCGCGCTCAATATCATCTTACGAAGGTAATGAAAATGCAACAAAATAAGGGACTAGAATTGTGGTCGCTTATTCCAATAAGACAAACATCTATTGGAATCTACTTTTTTACCCAACATTTACTTGACCCTTCCATTTAAAAACCATATTTTTACCTCAAATTTTTTAAGATGAACATTCACGAATATCAAGCAAAAGAAATACTTAAAAGTTTTGGGGTAAGAGTTCAAGAGGGAGTTCTTGCAGAAACGCCAGATCAAGCTGTAGCAGCTGCACAAAAACTAAAGGAAGATTATAACTCGGACTGGGTTGTAGTTAAAGCGCAGATTCACGCTGGTGGCCGTGGAAAAGGTGGTGGTGTTAAATTAGCAAAAAACCACGATGAGGTTTTACAACGTGCAACAGATATTATCGGTATGCAGTTGGTTACGCCACAAACAGGTCCTGAAGGAAAAAAAGTAAACAAGGTATTGGTAGCACAGGATGTATACTACCCTGGAGAAAGTGATATCAAAGAGTTTTATGTATCGGTTTTATTAGATCGTGCTAAAGGTCGCAATATCATTATGTACTCTACAGAAGGTGGAATGGATATCGAGGAAGTAGCTGAAAAAACACCACACCTTATCTTTAAAGAAGAAATAGATCCTAAAGTAGGTTTACAAGGATTCCAAGCACGTAAGATTGCTTTCAACTTAGGTTTATCAGGTGCTGCTCATAAAGACATGGTGAAATTTATCGCTGCGCTTTACAAAGCATACGATACAATTGACGCAGCTTTATTCGAAATCAACCCGGTGTTAAAAACATCTGATGATAAAATTTTAGCAGTTGATGCGAAAGTAAACTTTGACGAGAACGCTATGTACCGTCACCCAGATTACTTAGCATTACGCGATACAGCGGAAGAAGATCCTACAGAAGTTGAAGCGGGTGAATCAAACCTGAACTATGTAAAACTTGACGGTAACGTAGGTTGTATGGTTAACGGTGCTGGTTTAGCGATGGCAACAATGGATATCATTAAGTTGGCTGGTGGTGAGCCTGCAAACTTCTTGGACGTTGGTGGTACAGCAAATGCTGAAACAGTGAAAGCTGGTTTCAATATTATCTTGAAAGACCCGAACGTAAAAGCGATCTTAATTAATATCTTCGGTGGTATTGTTCGTTGTGACCGTGTTGCTCAAGGTGTAATCGATGCTTACGAAGAAATTGGTAATATTCCAGTGCCAATCATCGTTCGCTTACAAGGTACAAATGCGGAAGAAGCGAAGAAATTGATCGATGAATCAGGATTAAAAGTATACTCTGCAATCTTGTTAAAAGAAGCTGCAGAATTGGTAACTAAAGTATTAAAAGGTTAATACGTTAAACCAAGCATAAATAAAGCCTGTACATCGATCATGTACAGGCTTTGTTCGTTAAAAATAATAACCTATTTTTGTGAACTCAATTTAAATCAACAGAGTTGTACGATACGGCGTAAGACGGCATCAGACCACTCTATTATATTACATATGGAACATACACGGATTAAAGAATTACTAGGATCGGACGAATTTGGCAAGGAAGTCATCGTTAAAGGTTGGGTTAGAACATTTCGCAACAACCAATTTATAGCTATTAATGACGGTTCTTCCATAAATAATATACAAGCTGTTGTAGACTTCGAAAACACAGAGGAAGCTTTACTGAAGCGTGTGACAACGGGAGCTGCCATTCGCGTGAAAGGTACACTGATTGAATCGCAAGGTAAAGGACAGCGTGTGGAAGTCAAGGTGAATGACTTGACGATCCTTGGCGATTCGGATCCAGAGAAATTTCCATTGCAACCCAAAAAACACAGCTTGGAGTTTCTACGTGAAATCGCACACTTGCGTTTCCGTACTGGAACCTTCAATGCCATATTTAAAGTGAGAAACGCCCTTTCTTTTGCCGTTCACAACTTCTTTAGAGAGCGTGAGTTTGTGTATATGCACACCCCAATCATCACTGGTTCGGACGCAGAAGGAGCAGGAGAAATGTTCCGCGTAACAACACTTGACCTGGACAATATTCCACGTACCGAAGAGGGTAAAATTGATTTCAAAGAAGACTTCTTTGGTAAATCGACGAACCTGACTGTATCGGGACAGTTGGAAGGGGAATTGGCGGCAATGGCTCTAGGTAACATTTATACCTTTGGCCCTACTTTCCGCGCTGAAAACTCCAACACGACGCGTCACTTGGCTGAATTTTGGATGATCGAACCGGAGATGGCTTTCTATGAACTGGAAGACAATATGGATCTGGCAGAGGATTTATTGAAATACGTCATCAAGTACGCTTTAGACACCTGTCCAGAAGAAATTGAGTTCTTAAAAAATAGACTTTTAGAGGAAGAGAAGTCGAAACCGCAGAATGAACGTTCAGAGTTTGATTTAGTTCAAAAATTAAACTTTGTTCTTGAAAACAGTTTCGAGCGTGTAACATATACAGATGCTATTGAAATCCTTAAGCGCAGTAAACCCAACCAAAAGAAACAGTTTAAATATCTGATCGAAGAATGGGGCGCTGATCTACAGTCGGAGCACGAGCGTTACTTGGTGGAGAAGCATTTCAAAAAACCGGTTATCTTAACGGACTACCCGCGTGAAATAAAATCATTCTACATGAAACAAAATGCCCCTGATGCAGAAGGTAGACATACCGTGCGTGCTATGGATATTTTGTTCCCAGGCATCGGTGAGATGGTCGGCGGTTCCCAACGTGAAGAAAACCTAGAAAAGCTCTTAACCAGAATGGCTGAAGTGGGAATTCCGGAAGAAGAAATGGATTGGTTCCTTGACACACGCCGCTTTGGTTCAGCTCCACACTCCGGTTTCGGCGTTGGTTTTGAACGATTGGTGTTGTTTACAACTGGAATGACGAACATTCGTGATGTTATCCCATTCCCTAGAACACCGAAAAACGCTGAGTTTTAAAGCATAAAAAAAGCCAAGATTTATAAATCTTGGCTTTTTTTATGCTTTACGTCCTGACCTAGTAGCGATATGCTTCTGGCTTGTAAGGACCTTCTACTGTTACACCGATATAAGATGCTTGCTCTTCTGTAAGGACTTCAAGCTCCACACCAATATGTGCCAAATGTAAGCGAGCAACCTTCTCATCCAAATGTTTAGGCAAAGTATATACTTGCTTTTCGTACTGATCGGTGTTCAACCATAGCTCCAATTGTGCTAATGTTTGATTCGTAAACGAATTCGACATCACAAAAGAAGGGTGTCCCGTTGCACAACCCAAGTTTACCAAACGACCTTCTGCCAACAAAATGATATCGTTACCATCGATCGTATATTTATCAACCTGCGGTTTAATCTCTACCTTAGTCGAACCATAGTTACCGTTTAACCAAGCCATATCAATTTCATTATCGAAGTGACCGATATTACAAACAACCGTTTTATCTTTCATGCTTTTGAAGTGTTCTCCACGCACGATATCTTTATTTCCAGTTGTTGTAACGATAATATTCGCCTCTTTTACCGCGTCAGCCATTTTCTTCACCTCAAATCCTTCCATAGCCGCTTGTAGCGCACAGATTGGGTCAATCTCTGTCACAATAACACGTACACCTGCTGAGCGTAAAGACTCTGCAGAACCTTTACCTACATCACCGTAACCTGCTACTACCGCAACTTTACCTGCTAACATTAAATCTGTAGCACGACGGATAGCATCCACTAAAGATTCGCGACAACCATATTTATTATCGAATTTTGATTTGGTTACCGAATCGTTCACGTTGATTGCTGGCAAATGTAAGGTACCGTTCTTCATACGCTCGTGTAAACGATGAACACCTGTCGTCGTTTCTTCAGAAAGACCTCGGATACCATCGATCAACGCCGGGTACTGATCAAAAACCATATTTGTTAAATCACCACCGTCATCTAAAATCATATTCAACGGTTGACGATCTTCACCAAAATAAAGCGTCTGCTCGATACACCAGTTGAATTCCTCTTCCGTTAACCCTTTCCACGCATACACAGGAATACCCGCTGCAGCTATTGCAGCCGCTGCATGATCTTGGGTAGAAAAAATATTACAGGAAGACCACGATACATCAGCTCCCAGTTCTACCAATGTTTCAATCAAAACAGCTGTTTGGATTGTCATGTGCAAACATCCCGCGATACGCGCCCCTTTAAGAGGTTTTGTTGCACCGAATTCTTTACGTAAGCTCATTAGTCCTGGCATTTCCGCCTCGGCAAGCTCTATTTCTTTTCTTCCCCATTCTGCTAAAGAGATATCTTTAACTTTATAAGGAACATACGTTGTTTCTACTGAAGACATATTATGTTTTTTTATGGATTACAAAAATAGCTGATAAACACCTCAATTCAAAGTTTTTCGTTGCTCTTTAACTGTAAATCTGACATTCAGTTGAGAGTGCCCTCTTGACGACGGCATAGAATAAAACTATATTTGTACCTAGCAAATGATAGCACCGAGCGAGGAGCCCATTTGTATGGTTTATTCAATCGTTATTAAGATTTTAATTTAGAAGAGATATGTATCCAGAATATTTAGTAGCCCCAATGCGTCAGGAACTTGTTGACGCGGGATTTCAAGAGTTGAAATCATCGGAAGAAGTAGACAGCGCCATTCCTTCAGAAGGTACTGTATTTGTTGTTGTGAACTCTGTTTGCGGATGTGCAGCAGCAAACGCACGCCCTGCAGCTAAATTTGCTGTTGAAAATGGCAAAAAACCAAATAAATTGGTTACTGTTTTTGCAGGTATGGAAAAAGATGCTGTTGATAAAGCACGTCAATATATGTTACCTTACCCTCCATCCTCTCCAGCAATGGCTTTATTTAAAGATGGCAAGTTGGTACATATGATTGAAAGACATATGATCGAAGGCCGTCCGGCACAAATGATCGCGGATAACCTTATCGCTGCATTTGACGAGTATTGTTAATCAATGTATTTTGATTTTTTGAATTCAAAAGCTCTCCCAAAAGGGAGAGCTTTTTTTATTACATTGAAAAGAAAAAGGAACTACAGATCACCTTGTTAATCCCAGCATTTTTAAGTAAGTTTAGCATAAACAAACGCACCCCACCATGACGCCAATTAGAGCATTTATTATATGTAGTATAATCTTTTTCCTTATGAGCTGTACAACCAATAAGCAGGTAGACCTCATCGTCTTCAACGCTAAGGTATATACGGTCGATTCCTCTTTTTCCAATGCGGAAGCATTTGCTGTAAAGAATGGTATTTTTATTGACATCGGCACTAATGCGGAAATGCAAAAAAAATACACCGCCCGTGAAGTTATTGATGCCCAAGGCATGCCTATCTACCCAGGTTTCTATGATGCACATGCTCACTTCCTTATGTTGGCCGAGCTCATGGAGCAGGTGGATCTTAGTGGTAGCAAATCTTTTGATGAGGTGGTAAACAGGCTAAAAGCTTACCAAAAAATAAACCCGAATAAAAAATGGATCGTCGGTGGAGGCTGGGATCAAAATCTATGGCCAGACAAAGCATTCCCAACCAAAGATAGCCTGGATAAATATTTTTCAGAGACACCTATTTTTCTTTCCCGTGTAGACTATCATGCCGCTGTTGCTAATTCAGCCGCACTAAAAATTGCAAAAATAGATAGCGCTGTGCATGTAGAGGGAGGGGTAATCGGTGTTGGTCCAGATGGGAAGCCTAATGGCTTGTTTATTGACAACGCTATGCAACTTGTTTCCAAGTACATTCCGGAACCGAAAGAAGAAGAACTACTTGCCCGGCTCCAGAAAGCACAGGATTCTTTGTTTTCAGTAGGCTTAACTTCTATTGTAGATGCAGGGCTCTCCACAGAACAGCTGGAAGATCTAAAGAAATTCTATCAAAAAAATGAACTCAAAATAAGAGATTACGCGATGATTGCAGGTAACCCGCATAGCATCGAGAAGTATATCAAGGACGGTATTTTTGAATCTGACAGACTAACAATCCGTGCCGTAAAACTTATGGCGGATGGCGCGCTGGGTTCTCGCGGTGCTTGCCTTTTGGATCACTATCACGATGCTCCGACACGTGGCTTTTTACTACATAGCCCTGCGGAGTTTGACCAAGTCATCAAAAAATTAGCAAATACCGAGTTTCAAGTAAACACACACGCAATCGGCGATTCCGCCAATCGACTAATTTTAGATACCTACGGAAAATATCTAAAAGATGGAAAGCAAAGGAGATGGCGCATTGAACATGCTCAAATTATTGCACCGACAGATTTTCCGAAATTTGCGCAATTTCACATTATTCCATCGGTCCAACCCACACACGCAACATCCGATATGTACTGGGCCGAAGAGCGTCTAGGTGCCGAGCGCATGAAAGGAGCATATGCCTATAAAAGACTGCTTGAACAGTATGGAATGTTAGCGCTAGGCAGCGACTTTCCTGTAGAACATTTCAATCCTCTTTATGGATTTCACGCGGCTGTAGCTCGTGTCGATAAGGCTGGTTTTCCTCAAGGAGGGTTTCAAATGGAGGACGCCATCAGTAGGCAAGATGCACTTCGAGGAATGACAATATGGGCGGCATACGCTTCCTTCCAAGAGAAAAAGCGTGGTAGCATTGAACGCGGTAAGGATGCTGACTTTGTAATCTTGCAGGCAGATATTATGACGGCACCATTTGAGGAGCTCCGACAAATAAAAACCATGCGTACGGTAGTCGCTGGGGAAACCGTATTTTTAAAATAAAAAAAGACGCCTAGGCGTCTTTTTTTATTGCATATCGAAAAGATGTTTTTCCGCATGGTACGACGAACGTACCAAAGGACCCGATTCTACATATTTGAATCCCATCTCTAGACCAATCTGTTTATAACGCTCAAACTGTTCCGGCGTAATCCATTCCACAACGGGATGATGTGCTTTCGTCGGCTGTAAATACTGCCCTATCGTAAGAATATGTACACCTACATCGTAAAGATCTTGCATAGCTTCAACCACATCCTCTTCCGTTTCACCAAAGCCCAGCATTATCCCTGATTTAGTACGCACCCCTGCTTCCGAAATACGTCTTAAGCATTCCAACGAGCGGTCATATTTTGCCTGGATACGCACCTCCCGTGTCAAACGGCGAACGGTTTCCAAGTTATGAGATACCACCTCAGGGCGAACAGCTAAGACACGGTCAAGATTGTCCCACTGCCCTTTGAAGTCAGGTATCAATGTTTCTAATGTTGTCTCAGGGCTTTCGCGACGGATGGCATTGATTGTTTCGGCCCAGATAGTAGATCCTCCATCTTTCAAATCATCACGATCTACCGAGGTAATAACGCAATGCTTTACTTGCATAAGCTTAACCGAATTTGCTACCCGATTAGGCTCATCCAGATCAACAGCCAAAGGTCGCCCAGTCGCCACCGCACAGAATGAACATGAACGCGTACAGATATTACCTAATATCATAAACGTAGCTGTTCCAGCACCCCAACACTCCCCCATATTTGGACAGTTACCACTCTCACATATCGTATGCAGCTTATGCTCATCGACAAGACTACGCACATGACGATATTCTTTACCCACAGGCAGCTTTACACGTAACCAATCTGGCTTACGTTGTTTTTCAGTAGCAGAAATTACTGGAAGTTCAATCATAACGCAAAGTTAATGATTATTTGTTTAGCGCCCGACAAATAATTTGTTAACGAAATATCATAAATAACACAAAAGGGAGTCCTAAGGACTCCCTTTAACAATTCTATAGTATTCTATTTAAAATGAAAAACCTAAGCCAACGCTCCACACTCTGTTTTTCATCTGTACCGCATCTACATTTAGGAGATTCTGTAATCCAAGTCCGTAACCTACATTTATCGTTAAGCCATTCACCAGCTGATAACCACCACCAAAGTTCAGACCGTAGTCAAGGCGTGACGCCTGCTCTTCGTTAGATCCTAATTCCAATTTCTCACTCACATTTCCAGCCTTTGCTTTAGCCGATACATTCACACCAACATACGGTCCCGCATTGATCAAGAAAGCGCCCGAATTCGCTACAGGAATCGTGTACACCAGGTTCACTGGAACTTCAATCGATGTAAACGTAATTGTTCCCTTACCACCCGGGAATTCCACCACGCCATCTGTTTTAAATTTCCCTCCTTTTCGTTGCAGGGTAACACCCGGTTGAACAGCAAAATTCCCACCAACAGGGAGATTAGCATACCCGCCCAGGTAAAAGTTAGCCGCAGCATCAGAAGTGTAGCTTGCAGCAGAACCGTCTGCGGTAATCTGTAATTTCGGTAAGTTTAAACCCGCACGAACACCAAAGGTAGTCTGTGCACTAACAGCGCCTCCAAATAATAAAAAAAGAAACGAAGACGTCAAAAATAAATTTCTCATAATCGGTAAATTAATAATAAGCGAAGATATAACAAAAAGATCAGATTATTGTCACAACATCAGTCAATTCCAATCCTACAAACAATTCTCGAAACGAGATGTTAAATAAATTAAGATATTTGCACTATCAGCCTCTTTTTAGCTATGCGGTATTTATTAGTTTTATTGTCCTTTTTAGGTTTTCAATTCTTTGGTTTTGCACAACAACAGTCGCTAGACCTTATTCCAGTACCTAATAAAATCACGTACGGCGAAGGGACCTATACCTTTGCGACAACAGGAACACCTCTTTATATAACGGAAAGCTTCGCCGATTTAGGGGCGCTGCTTTCGGAATATCCTCAATTAAAGATATCTACCACGGAGATTCTTAAAAAAGTAGGTAAAAAGCACAATCAAGGTATCCGACTTTTTCAAGCAGAGGATATCGATAAAATTGGCCCTAAAGCTTACCGGCTCACTATAGATAACAGCGGAATCCTACTCAAAGCACACAACAAGGAAGCTATGCTTTCTGGTCTTTACACATTAATACAAATCGGGTTACTGCAGGAACAACCTCAATATATACCGCAGGTCACGATAGACGATAGTCCACGCTTTTCATACCGCGGCTTACACCTTGACGTTTCTCGCCATTTTATGCCGCTTTCTTTTATAAAGAAGTATATCGATGTTATGGCGCTGTACAAATTCAACGTGTTTCATTGGCATTTGACTGATGGTGCAGGATGGCGCTTGGAAATTAAACAGTATCCCGAACTTACCCAAAAAGCAGCCTGGCGTACCCATGCTTCCTGGAAAGATTGGTGGAATAATGGCCGTCAATACATAGAGCAGGGTGCTCCGAATGCCTATGGCGGCTATTATACACAAGAGCAAGCCAAAGAGCTGGTCGCGTACGCCGCCAGTAAAGGGATCACCGTCATTCCAGAGATAGAAATGCCCGGGCACAGCGAAGAAGTGCTGGCCGTATACCCACACCTGGCTTGTACAGGCAAACCGTATACGCAAGGTGAATTTTGTATCGGAAACCCGGAGACGTTTGTCTTTCTCAAGAATGTCCTCGATGAGGTATTAACCATTTTCCCTTCACCGTACATCCATATCGGAGGCGATGAAGCTGAAAAAAAGCACTGGGCATCATGTGATAAATGCCAAAGTCTAAAGAAAAAAGAAAACCTTAAGGATGAGCATGAACTGCAAAGTTACGCCATAAAACAAATGGATGAATACTTACAAGCTAAGGGACGCAAACTTATTGGATGGGACGAGATTTTGGAAGGTGGCCTGACCAAAGGAGCTACGGTTATGAGCTGGCGTGGCGAAGAAGGGGGCATCAAAGCGGCCAATGCAGGGCATGATGTGATTATGACGCCTGGTGAATATCTTTATTTTGATAGTTACCAAACAGACCCACGCTCACAACCTGAAACAATTGGTGGTTACCTGCCTATTGACAAGGTATACGCTTACAACCCTATTCCAAAAGGAATCGAAAAGGACAAAGAGAAACATATTCTTGGGGCGCAGGCGAACTTATGGGCTGAATATATGCCAACATACCAGCAGGTAGAATATATGGCATTCCCGCGCGCGTTAGCCTTAGCTGAAATCAATTGGACAAACCAAGAGAACAGAAGTTGGGTGGATTTCAAAGCGCGATTACAAAAACATTATCGCATTTTACAAGAACTGGATGTCAACTACTACAGGCCCTCCTACGATGTTCGATCTGAAGTAACTTTTCACCCAGATCGTAAAAGCAATACCGTCTCTTTAACTTCAGAACAAACAAACCCTGTCATTTTTTACACGACGAATGATGCGATTCCAACCAGTAAATCGACACGCTATACAAATCCAATTGAACTCGCAGGATCGCACACGATAAAAGCAGCTTCATTTATTGATTCATTCCGTGTCAGTGCAGTCGAAAATATCCGACTGGATATCCATAAAGCGATTGGCATGAAAGTCTACTACAACACCCCGTGGGAAGGTTATCCGGCACAAAAAGAACTAACCTTGACCAATGGTATCAATGGCGGATTAACCTATCAAGACAAACAATGGCAGGGCTTTACTAAAGATATAGATCTATATGTCGATTTTGAACGCAGAGAAGAAATCAAGTCGGTAACTATGCGCTTTATGCAAATGCCTGGTCCGGGAGTTTATTTCCCAGGTGTTTACAAAGTATACCTCTCCGATAATGGCAAGAATTACCGGGAAGTAGGTGTCATCACCAATTATGAGGACACACAGGATCCAAAGCTAAGGTTTAAAACCTTTACCTATACATTGGATAAACCACAAATGGCACGCTATGTAAAAGTGGTCGCAACGAATCCTATGAAAGGTTATTTATTTACGGACGAGCTGATAATATATTAAGAAAGTCATATCGACTTTCAACAAAGTAAAAAAAATACATCTCATTTAATAAAAAAAATGTAACTTTGCACTCCGACAAAGCAGTCGGAATACCTCCTCGTAATAAAAGGCATTTTTCCTTGCTTTGCCAACACAACACAGTGAAAGTTAATTTTTTGAAAAAGAAAAATAATGCCTAGAAACACCTCCATTAATTCAGTTTTAATCATTGGTTCGGGACCTATTGTTATCGGTCAAGCCTGTGAATTTGATTATTCAGGATCTCAAGCTGCCCTTTCTTTAAAAGAAGAAGGTATTAAGGTATCCATCATCAATTCGAACCCTGCAACGATTATGACCGATAAGGTTATTGCAGACCATGTTTACTTGTTACCCCTAACATGTGAAAGTATCGAGCAGATTTTACAAGAACAACAGATTGATGCTGTTCTCCCTACGATGGGTGGACAGACAGCATTGAATCTTTGTATTGAAGCTTCTGAACTTGGCCTTTGGGAAAAGTACAATGTAAAAGTAATCGGTGTGGACGTTGCTGCGATTGAGAAAACAGAAAATCGTGAAGCATTCCGCCAGCTGATGGTTGACATCGGTGTAGGTGTAGCTACTTCTAAAATCGCGAACTCTTTCCTTGAAGGAAAAGAAGCCGCACAAGAGATTGGTTACCCACTGGTTATTCGTCCTTCTTATACACTAGCTGGTACTGGAGGTGGATTTGTGCACCGCAAAGAGGATTTCGACGCTGCTTTAAATAGAGGTTTACACGCTTCACCAACCCACGAGGTGCTTGTTGAACAAGCGGTATTGGGCTGGAAAGAGTTTGAGTTGGAGTTACTTCGTGACACAAATGATAATGTAATCATCATCTGTACGATCGAAAACTTTGACCCGATGGGTATCCATACGGGAGACTCGATCACTGTAGCACCAGGTATGACTTTATCTGACAAGTGTTACCAAGATATGCGTAATCAAGCGATCCGCATGATGCGCTCTATCGGTACTTTTGCAGGTGGTTGTAACGTACAGTTCTCGGTTAATCCAGAAAACGAAGAAATTATCGCGATCGAAATCAACCCGCGTGTATCTCGTTCTTCCGCACTAGCTTCTAAAGCGACAGGTTACCCTATCGCAAAAATTGCCGCTAAATTAGCGATTGGTTACAACTTGGATGAACTTCAAAACCAAATTACTAAAACAACATCGGCTTACTTTGAGCCTACGTTGGACTATGTAATTGTTAAGATTCCTCGTTTTAACTTTGATAAGTTCAAAGGCGCAAATAAAGAATTAGGCCTTCAAATGAAAGCTGTAGGTGAAGTTATGGCAATCGGCCGTACATTCATTGAAGCGTTACAGAAAGCATGTCAATCCTTGGAAACAAACCGTTGGGGGTTGGGGGCCGATGGCCGTCAATTACGCAACTTAGAAGATATTATGGAAAGCTTAGAGCACCCAAGTGGTGACCGTATCTTCCATATCAAAGATGCATTCGAATTAGGTGTTCCGTTGGAATCTATTCGCAAAGCGACACTTATCGACAAATGGTTCTTAGTTCAAATCCAAGAATTAGTACACTTAGAAACAGAATTACGTAGATATCAGTTAAATAATATTCCACGTGACTTCTTTATGACCTTGAAACAAAAAGGGTACTCTGATGCACAGATCTCTTGGTTATTAGGTAATGTGAGTGAAGATGAGGTTTACGATCGTCGTAAAGAACTTGGCATCAACCGCGTATACAAAATGGTAGATACTTGTGCAGCGGAATTTCCAGCGCAAACGCCATATTACTATTCGACATTTGAAGATGAAAACGAGTCGATCGTATCGGACAAAAAGAAAATTGTTGTATTAGGCTCTGGTCCTAACCGTATCGGACAAGGTATTGAGTTTGATTACTCCTGTGTTCATGGCTTGTTAGCCGCTAAAGAATGTGGTTACGAAGCGATCATGATTAACTGTAACCCGGAGACGGTTTCTACCGACTTCAACATGGCTGATAAATTATACTTCGAGCCGGTATTCTGGGAACATGTACGTGAAATCATTGAGCTCGAGAAACCTGAAGGTGTAATCGTTCAGTTGGGTGGCCAAACAGCTTTGAAAATGGCAAAACAATTAGAAGCATTAGGTATTAAAATCATTGGTACTTCTTTTGAAAACATGGACTTAGCAGAAGACCGTGGCCGTTTCTCAGATCTATTAAAAGATTTAGATATTCCTTACCCTCAATACGGAGTGGCGACCTCTGCAGAAGAAGCTTTAGTCGTCGCAAACAGAGTCGGCTACCCAGTATTAGTACGTCCTTCTTATGTATTAGGTGGACAAGGAATGAGTATTGTGATCAATGATGAAGACCTGGAGAAAGCAGTAGTGAACTTACTAAAGACACTACCAGGTAACCAGATCTTAATTGACCACTTCTTGGATCGTGCGGAAGAATCTGAATCAGATTCCATCTGC
The DNA here is from genome assembly GCF_004421025.1 of Sphingobacterium psychroaquaticum. Lineage (NCBI taxonomy): Bacteria > Pseudomonadati > Bacteroidota > Sphingobacteriia > Sphingobacteriales > Sphingobacteriaceae > Sphingobacterium > Sphingobacterium psychroaquaticum. The sequence goes on from NZ_CP038029.1 coordinate 3,674,975, forward strand.
GACGGTGATGATGTACATATCATCGGAATGATGGAACACATTGAGCCAGCAGGTATTCACTCTGGAGACTCTTCGGCAGTACTTCCTCCGTTTAGCTTATCCGAAAATGTTCAAAAGAAAATGGAAGAGTACTCCGTTAAACTAGCAAAAGCTTTAAATGTAAAAGGTTTATTGAACATACAGTTTGCGGTTAAAGACGAGAATGTATTCGTAATCGAAGCCAATCCACGTGCATCACGTACGGTTCCTTTCATCGCAAAAGCTTACGATGTTCCTTACATCAAGATCGCAACAAAAATTATGCTTGGTGAGAACAAGCTTAAAGACTTCAATATTGAGCGCAAGCTGACCGGATGGGCAATTAAAGAGCCAGTATTCTCTTTCTCTAAATTCCCTGAGGTTGACAAGCAGCTAGGCCCTGAAATGAAATCAACAGGTGAAGCGATTCGCTTTATCAAGGATCTACACGACCCTTACTTCAGAGAGCTTGTAGCTAAAAAATCAATGTTCTTAAACGCACAATAAGCTGTCGTAGAACGATAAAAAAACCTATCCAAATTGGATAGGTTTTTTTATGTCTATTGCTTTATATCTTGAACACAGCGAAAGCCTACATTATTTGTCGGGCTATTCACCTCCCCTTTCCCTCTACTTCCTGCTTTATATCGTTCACAGTACTGATCGTTACATAAAAATGAACCACCTCTTTGCACACGCTTGACCATTCCAGGCTCTTGTGGATCGTGCGATTCAGCAGGTCCCTTAGGATTCGTTTTAGGACTAGTCGCATAATAATCGGCCTTATAGTAATCCGAGCACCATTCCCAAACATTTCCTTCTAGATCATACAGTCCCCAAGCATTAGACGGAAATGATTTAACAGGTGCTGTAGTTTCAAATCCATCTTCCTTACTATTTTGTTTCGGAAACTCTCCCTGATAAATATTAGCCAACCATCTCCCTTTTTCCTTTTTCTCTGTTCCCCAATAATACGTTTCATTAACATGCTTTCCAGCTTTAGCAGCATACTCCCATTCGGCTTCTGTTGGCAATCGCTTCCCTACCCATTTCGCATAAGCTTCAGCATCTTGGTATGCCAGTTGTGTTACGGGATGATCTTCCCGTCCTTTAATCGTACGCTCTGGTCCTTCGGGTTGCTTCCAATTTGCTCCCGGCACATAACTCCACCACTGTAAATGGTCTGACAAACTGGTGGCGTCGCTTACTGGTGTAAAGACCGCTGATCCCGGTACTAACATCGCTGGATCGGCATCAGGAAACTCTTTGGGATCCAATGGTCGTTCAGCTAAAGTAACATACCCCGTTGCTTTTACAAAAGCAGCAAACTGTCTATTGGTCACTTCATGCTCATCCATGTAGAATGAAGAAACCACGACATCATGTATAGGTTGCGCATCTGGAAAACTATTTGATCCCATTTTAAAGGTTCCTCCCTGTATAAACACCATTTTTACCCCATCCTTTCCTGTGCCACCGTACTGCACCAAATTACGATCTTGTGGTGCAAAACGGGAAGGGATAGCCCCTACATGACATACAGAGACTGAGTCTGAAACTGTCGTTTGTATGACCTTAGCTTGATTAGTCGGAAGCTGACAGGCATATAGAAATAAGGGAGATAGGTATAGGAGATGTTTAAATTGCATAACAGGTGAACTTAACAAAAAAGGCTGTACCCTAAAGATACAGCCTTTCTTTAATATTTTAAGAAAGATAGATTAATCTATTTTCAATTGATTCTTTTGATCTTTTGATACTTTTGGACGGATGCCCGTATTACCACCACCGTTCAATGTTAAATCATGTGGTTTGTTGGTTTTCCAAGCACCTTTTGTAAAGTCTGGAATCAATACCGTTTTGCTGTTCTTAGCTACGGACTCACAGCTCAATGGTACAATAACACTCCATGACGCGCCGTCGTAAACGTCCTGATCAAGAGGTAAACCGTTACGTAAACAGTCGATCAAACGCCAATCCATCATAAAGTCCATACCACCATGTCCACCAACTTCTTTTGCCTGTGCACCGATGTACTTGATCAATTCTGGTGTATATTTGTCGTACAAACCTTTTAATTCGTCTTCTTTAATAAAAGAGTGTCCAAAGGCGATGCCTTCTTTTGGATATTTTTGTGCAAATCCTTTCGTTCCACTCAATAAGTGAAGTCTCGAGTAAGGACGTGGTGATGTAACGTCATGTTGTAACATCATAGTCTTACCGTGTTCTGTCTTGATCAACGTAGTATCCATGTTTCCGCGGTATCTCTGTCCCACAAATTCTTGGTAGAAAGAATCTTTTGCCGCTAATTCTTTTGCCTTTTCACCCATTTGGAAATCTGCAGATTGCATAGCCACAAGATGCGTCATGCGGTCACCTCTATTGATATTCAAACATTGTGCGATTGGTCCTACACCATGTGTCGGGTATAAGTTACCGTTCATTTTGATGTTCTGACGTAAACGCCACATATCATCATATCCTTTTTTATTAAAGTTCAAGTCTAATAAATCGTGGATATATGCCCCTTCTGCGTGAACTAATTCACCAAATAAACCTTGACGTGTCATATTTAATGTCAGCATCTCGAAGAAGTCATAACAACAGTTCTCCAACATCATACAGTGTTTTTTCGTTTCTTCTGAAACTCGAACCACTTCCCAACATTCTTTTACTGTCAAGCCAATTGGCACTTCACTCGCTGCGTGCGCACCTGCTTTCATCGCAGCAATACACATCGGAGCATGATATTGCCAAGGTGTACAGATATAAACTAAATCTAACTCTACCTCTTTCAACATCTGTTGCCAGCCGTTTTCACCGGAGTAAGATTTCGCTTCCTTAAGTCCTTTGTTTGTTAAAATTTTCTGTGCTTTCTCTACGCGATCGGCATGTTTATCACAAAGGGCAACAATTTCAGCTCCTTCAATATACGATAAACGATCTACCGCACCTGGCCCACGCATACCCAAACCAATTACAGCTATACGGACTTTATCAATCTTTGGAGCCGCATAACCCGTCATATTGAACGCTGGAGCTGCAGCAAACGCAGCATTGTTAATAGACGGAAGGGTAATAGCCACACTCGACAATAGTGAAGCTTTCTTTAAAAAATCTCTTCTATTAGAACTCATAAGTTTAGATAAATTTACTTTTACATTAAAGGGGACAAATAAGCGTCCCCTCTAAAATCACCTATTTTAAAACAAACTAAACAGTCTATTTGAAATAACCTATTGACACTGATAATAGGACACAAATGGTTATTGTTCGAGGGATTCTCTTTCCCTTTACTTCTACAAGTATAGGTGTATTCAGAGGTAAAAAAAAACCAAAATCTAAAGCAAACGTTTGCTTAATTTTTTTCAAACAAAAATGATACAAACTTGGTACAAAGGACTTAATATAAAAAAGACACAATCAGCCTCCAAAAAAAACGAAAGCTGATTATGTCTGTATACTATCTAAATCAGGAGGTGTAAAACCGCAATAAAAGGCGTTATAGTTCGAGTTGACCTATTAACTCTTTCAACTGTATCTCTGTCAACTTTGCCTGTAAACGTGCAGCATTGGAGCGCGATACGGCATTTATAAAGTTCTCCTGGGCATCGCGAAACTCAACCGCACTAATAGAACCAATGGTATATTTTGCCAAAGTAATATCTAAATTTTGGCGCGCTATAGCTTCATTTTTATCCTCTAACTTCGTTAGCTGTAAGTTGGTTAGATAGGTCTCATAAGCGGTCTTAATACTGGTTTTTATAAACAGTTGTTGTTGCTCGAATTGTAGCGCTACCTGATCTATTTGCCGCTTAGCAACACGCTCATTCCGACGTTGATTAAAACCGTCGAAGATATTCATAGAGGCTGTGACACCATAATTCAAGCCACGAGCATTGGAACTTGAGACAAAACCTAAGCTCGATTCGGACCGCGAAAAATTATAACCACTATTCACGCGTACGACAGGGTAACGCGATGCTTTAATATTCTTTAAGTCAAGTTCTGCAAGGCGTTTATTAATCATGATGAGCTGCAAATCTGGGTTGAGCTGTTTTGCTTTATCTAGCAAATCATCATAAACCAATCCCTCGTCAATACTTACTAGCCGATCGACATGAAACGGCTCATCCAGATCACGTGCCATAAGACTATTCAGGTTTGTTTTCATGTTTTTCACAACCTCCACTTGTCGCAACCTTGTGGATACATCGCTATTGAGGTTTACTTGTACATTGAGGACTTCAAGTTTAGATGCCTTACCAATAGAATATCTGTTTTCTGCAGTATGTAAACGTTCTTGCGAAATAATAATATTAGAATCCATGGCACTCAACAGATTCTCCTGCTCAACAATCATATAATACTGGGTAATGACATCTGCGATCGTGGTTAACATAGTCCGCTTTAGTTCCGCATCACCCAACTTCTCCATTTCTTGCAACCTTTCGTAACGGGTAAACATCCCTAAACCGTCAAAAACTGTCCAACCTAAACTCACCCCATAAGTAAGGTTATTATTTTTCGCATTATCTAAAGAGCGTTCTTCACCATTACTCTGCACCTGACGCGAATTTTGAACACTATTATTCTGTGTTAAGTTTGCCGTAACAGAAGGTAACATGCCCGCATTTCCATGTGTCACATTTTCTTTTGCTATAAGCAGATTATTCTGTGATAAACGAACGGCATAATTATTTTCAAGTGCAATTTCCACCGCTGTCCGAACACTCAATAGCGACTGTCCCAAACTTGCTGTTGCTTGTAGCAAAAACAGACAACAAATACCTATAATTCTATGTTTCATCTAATCCTCTATCGTATCAAATTCTGGACGATGCACTTTTTTTCTGGACATCATCATATAAAAAGCAGGAATAACAAAAAGTGTCAACACCAATGAAAACAACGTTCCTCCTACAATAACTACCCCCATTCCGATTCTACTGGTGGACGCTGCTCCCAAAGACAAGGCGATTGGCAATGCCCCCAAGGCAATAGCCAAGGAAGTCATTAAAATAGGTCGTAACCTCGCTTCTGAAGCCTCAACAACCGCTTGGTACTTCTCCAAGCCTTGCTCACGTAACTGATTGGCAAATTCTACAATCAAAATTCCATTCTTTGTAACGAGCCCAATAAGCATAATGGTACCTATCTGGCTGAAAATATTCCACGACTGACCAAATAACCAAAGGGAAAACAGAGCCCCTGCAACCGCTAAGGGAACGGTGATAATAATAATCAGAGGATCAACAAAACTTTCAAATTGGGCAGCTAATATTAAGAAAATAAGCAATACTGCTAAACCAAAAGCGAACATAGTATTGGAACCACTTTCCACAAAATCACGTGATTCTCCCCCTAGATCAGTTGTAAAAGTTTCATCCAACACTTTTTCTTTAATACGTTCCATCGCCTCAATCCCCTGCCCCATGCTACGACCGGGCGCTAACCCTGCCGATACTGTAGCCGACATATACCGGTTGTTATGATAAAGTTGTGGCGGACTGCTTTTCTCCTCCATCTCTACAATATTATCCAGCTGGATTAACTCCCCTCTATTATTCTTCACATAAATCGTAGCCAAATCTGTTGGCGTTGCACGATCTTTACGATCAAATTGCCCCATGACTTGATATTGTTTACCATTCATCATAAAGTAGCCGAAACGCTGTCCTGACAGAGACATTTGCAACGTTTGCGCGACATCTAAAACAGATACTCCCAAGGATTGGGCTTTCTCCCGATCTATGGTAACATATATTTCCGGTTTATTGAATTTAAGGTTGACATCGGTCATCGAGAACGTATTATCCTTCGCCAATTCCTCCATAAATTCAGGAATTTTTTCCTCTAATTTCTGAAAGTTGGGAGCCTGGATAATATACTGGATAGGTAAACCACCACGTCGATTCACTGAAATTGTAGGCTGCTGCGAAACCGCTACGCGCGCTTCTGAATAAGATTTTGTGATTTTTGAAAGGTAGTTAGCGATCTCTTCTTGCGATCTGGTTCTCTCTTCCGCCGGAACCAATCCTAAACGAACCATACCACTATTAGAAGATGCTGAACCAAAGCCTGGCGATGTAATTACTAAACTCACTTTCTTTTCGGGAACAGAATCGTTGATGAGCAGGGTCAAGTCTGTCATAAACCGATCCATATAGTCGTATGATACACCTTCTGGTGCTGTAGCACGTAAGCTTACATAGCTACGGTCATCGTATGGAGCTGTTTCTTTCGGAAGCAGCTGATAGAAGAGGGCGATTAGTCCAAAACAAACTAATAGCACGACGAAACTTAGCCATTTATACTTTAAGAATCCGCGTAAAAAACTGGCATACTCCTTATTCATAAGCTCAAAATAACGCTCCGTCCGCATATAAAACTTACTACGCTTTTGTTCGCCTCCCTTCATCAAATATGCATTAAGCATAGGGGTCAATGTAAGTGAAACAAAGGCTGATATTAACACAGCGGCGCCGATAACGATACCAAACTCTCGAAATAATCGTCCGACGAACCCTTCCAGAAAAACAACCGGAAGAAATACCGCGGCTAAGGTTACTGATATGGAAATTACAGCGAAGAAAATCTCATTTGAGCCTTTAACAGCTGCTTCGATCGGAGACATACCTTCTTCTACCTTTTTAAATATATTCTCCGTTACAACAATACCGTCATCTACCACTAATCCGGTGGCCAAAACAATAGCCAGCAACGTAAGAACATTAATCGAAAATCCGCATAAGTACATCACAAAGAACGTAGCTATTAAGGAAACGGGAATGTCAATAAGAGGCCGAAAAGCAATGGACCAATTCCGGAAAAAGATATAAATAATAATTACGACCAGAACCACGGCAATAAGTAATGTTTCAACCACCTCCAGCACAGACTTCTTTACAAACTGTGTATTATCAATGGCTACATTCATATCGAAACCTTCGGGCAGGTCGATTTCCAGCTTATCCAACTCATCGTAAAATTTGCTCGCTATATCCAGGTAGTTTGTCCCTGGCTGTGGGATAACCGCTAAACTAACCATTGGATAACCTGAATCAGACATCTTGGTCTCAAAGTTTTCTGCTTCCAACGCAGCATTTCCAATATCGCTAAGACGAACAATACGATCGTTATCCGAACGTACGATGATTGAATTAAATTGTTCTTCTGTGGCAAGGTTGCCAATAGTTTTTACTGTTAATTCTGTATTCTGTCCCGTCAATTTACCGGAAGGTAATTCTACATTCTGTGCATTTAAGGCTGTACGGACATCCAGCACGGTTAAACCATAAGCGGCCAGCTTACTTGGGTCTATCCACAAACGCATCGCGAACTTCTTTTGTCCCCATATTTGAACAGAACTGACTCCAGGAATAGTTTGTAAACGTTGTGCAACCACATTCTCAGCATAGTCAGATAGCTCTAATACATTTTTTGTAGAGCTCTGCAAAGTCAACGTAATAATCGGTTCTGAATCGGCATCTGCTTTGGATACAACCGGAGCCGCATCAATATCTTGCGGTAAACTACGCTGTGCCTGTGAAACTTTATCCCGCACATCATTTGCTGCCTCTTCAAGATTTTTATCTAGGTTGAACTCAATATTGATATTACTAATTCCTTGACTACTGGAAGAAGAGATGTTCCGAATACCATCAATGGAGTTAATAGCCTTTTCCAAAGGTTCGGTAATTTGTGACTCAATAATATCAGGATTAGCACCAGCATAGCTGGTTCGCACCGAGATCTGTGCCGGATCAATGGAGGGATACTCTCGGACACCCAAAAAGGTATATCCAATAATTCCGAAAAGAATGAGCATCAAGTTCATAACGATAGTTAGAACGGGACGCTTTATACTTAGGGTTGATAAACTCATATTCCTGATCTAAACTAACGCAAATTAACTTGAACAGAAGCCCCATCACGTAACGACATAACGCCAGAAGTCAACACCGTATCGCCCGCTATAATTCCCGCAGATATTAACACGTGGCTATCTGTTCGACCTCCCGTCTCCACCATAATCTCCTTCGCTTTACCACCTCGCATAACAAATATCTTCTTGCCATTCTGAACAGGGATTAAAGCCTCAGCAGGTACCAGTAAACCATCCGATAGTGTTTCCAATGGGAAAGTAACACTAGCAAATGTACCAGGGATAAGTTTTCTAGAAGGATTATCAGCGACTCCTTTGACTAATAATGTCCGTGTTGTCGTTTCAATAGTTGGCTCGGTAGCGATAACACGTGCTGTATATGCTTCTTCGCTTCCTTTCACGGTGAAACTGACGCGAGTCCCCTTATTTACCATACCCGCATATTTCTCCGGAATAGAAAACAAGATTTTCACTTGAGCCAGATTAACGAGCTGTGCTACAACTGTAGCAGGCGTAACATAACTACCTTTCGAAATATTACGTAGACCAATAGTCCCCGAAAATGGTGCACGTACAACCGTTTTATTTAATTGTGCTTGAATGAGTTGAATTTGAGCTTTAGCGGTTCTAAAATCTGCACTTGCAATATCATACTCTTCCTGACTGATAGCCTCTTTTTCTAAGAGCAATTTGGCTCTTCTTTCATTTTCTCCAGCGAGCGTACTGCGCGTTGTTGCTTGCGCTAATTGCGCGCGAAGCTCTGAATCATTAACCGTAAAAAGAACTTGTCCTTGTCCTACATGATTACCTTCCGAAAAAATGATTGACTCTACAATTCCTGAGACTTCGGAATGTATATCGATCTGCTCGTTAGCTTCAATAGAGCCCGATAATGAAATAAAATCAGCAAACTCCTCTCCTCGAACAACAATACCATACACTTTAGCACCTTTACCACTTCCTCCTCGCCCACCACTGGCTGCATTTTGTGCATCCTTCTCCTTGTTTTTGGTAATACGATACCCAACAAGCCCTAGGATCACTAATAACATCACAGTAATAGCAATAATTGATTTCTTTTTCATACAACAGTTTAGTCTGACTTTTAGCAATCTAAAATTAACAAATAATAGACTAGGTTATTGTAATAATGTTATGATGAAGGAGGAAGTAGTTGGGTGCAGTTCGTTGTTGATAGTTGTTAGATGTTAGTTGATAGTTCATAGTTCATAGTTCTACAGACTACTATCTATGAACTACCCTCTATGCTCTACGAACTATCATGTATTAACAAAAAAGCCCCTCCAGTTTCCTGAAGGGGCTTTCGTATAAAATTAGGCGCCGACCTACTCTCCCACCTGTTACGGCAATACCATCGGCTCTGGCGGGCTTGACTTCTCTGTTCGGAATGGGAAGAGGTAGACACCGCCGATATAGGCACCTGAATATCTTTATGTGCTTGCTATAAAATTTAAACAAACAACCAAATAACATATCAGGAAGAAAGAAGGGAAACAAGTAAGAAAACAACAGTGTTTCTATCGCTGTAGAAAGCTTCGGGCTATTAGTACTACTCGGCTTTGGTCTCTCAACCTTTACACCTATAGCCTATCAACGTTGTCATCTCCAACGACCCTATAAGGAAGTCTCATCTCGTGGCTAGTTTCGCACTTAGATGCTTTCAGCGCTTATCTATTCCAGACGTAGCTACCCTGCCGTACACCTGGCGGCATAACAGGTTCACCAGCGGTCTGTCCAACCCGGTCCTCTCGTACTAAGGTCAGATCCACTCAAACTTCCAACGCCCACAACAGATAGGGACCGAACTGTCTCGCGACGTTCTGAACCCAGCTCGCGTGCCACTTTAATGGGCGAACAGCCCAACCCTTGGGACCTTCTCCAGCCCCAGGATGTGACGAGCCGACATCGAGGTGCCAAACCTCCCCGTCGATATGAGCTCTTGGGGGAGATCAGCCTGTTATCCCCAGCGTACCTTTTATCCTTTGAGCGATGGCCCTTCCATACAGAACCACCGGATCACTATGTCCGTCTTTCGACCCTGGTCGACTTGTTGGTCTCACAGTCAAGCAAGCTTATGCCATTGCACTCCACGTACGGTTACCAAGCGTACTGAGCTTACCTTTGAAAGCCTCCGTTACCTTTTTGGAGGCGACCACCCCAGTCAAACTACCCACCAAACAATGTCCTCGATAAGATCGAGTTAGAAACCGAATACAGAAAGGGCGGTATTTCAAGGTTGATTCCACGACTCCTAGCGAAGCCGCTTCAACATCTCCCGCCTATCCTACACATCCTGTACCCAATTCCAATGTTAAGCTATAGTGAAGGTGCATGGGGTCTTTCCGTCCCGTTGCGGGTAACCGGCGTCTTCACCGATACCACAATTTCACCGAGCTCATGGCTGAGACAGCGCCCAGATCGTTACACCATTCGTGCAGGTCGGAACTTACCCGACAAGGAATTTCGCTACCTTAGGACCGTTATAGTTACGGCCGCCGTTTACTGGGGCTTCGATTCAATGCTTCTCTTGCGATGACATCCCCTCTTAACCTTCCAGCACCGGGCAGGTGTCAGGCCTTATACTTCATCTTTCGATTTCGCAAAGCCATATGTTTTTGCTAAACAGTCGCCTGGGCCTTTTCACTGCGGCTTCTCTATCTCTAGAGGAAGCGCCCCTTCTCCCGAAGTTACAGGGCCATTTTGCCGAGTTCCTTAGCCATGATTCACTCGAGCACCTTAGGATTCTCTCCTCGACTACCTGTGTCGGTTTACGGTACGGGTTTTTATAACCTGAAGCTTAGCGGGTTTTCTTGGAAGTCTGTTTACCTGCTCTATCAGCGCCACCGAAGCTTTGCTGTACTATTGGGTTTCAGCAGGGTCGGCGGATTTGCCTACCGTCCCTATACCTACGCCTTTCAACGAACTATTCCGTCAGTTCGCGGCAGTGTCACTACTCCGTCACCACATCGCAGTTATAAAAAGTACTGGAATATTAACCAGTTGTCCATCGGCTACCTCCTTTCGGATGCGCCTTAGGCCCCGACTAACCCTGATCCGATTAGCGTTGATCAGGAAACCTTAGTCTTTCGGTGGGCGGGTTTCTCACCCGCCTTATCGTTACTTATGCCTACATTTGCTTTTCTATGCTGTCCACAGCACATTACCATGCTGCTTCACCCACCATAGAATGCTCCCCTACCAGATGTAACCAATGTTACAAATCCATAGCTTCGGTAGTAATCTTGATGCCCGTTTATTATCCACGCCCGGCCGCTCGACTAGTGAGCTGTTACGCACTCTTTAAATGAATGGCTGCTTCCAAGCCAACATCCTAGCTGTCTGGGCAACCGGACCTCGTTAGTTCAACTTAGACTACATTTGGGGACCTTAGCTGATGGTCTGGGTTCTTTCCCTCTCGGCCTTGGACCTTAGCACCCAAAGCCTCACTGCAGATCATATCTAACAGCATTCGGAGTTCGTCTGGATTTGGTAGGATTTGACTCCCCCGCACCCAATCGGTAGCTCTACCTCTGCTAGACTTTATATCCACGCTGTTCCTAAAAACATTTCGGGGAGTACGAGCTATTTCCCAGTTTGATTGGCCTTTCACCCCTACCCTCAGGTCATCCGGAAACTTTTCAACGTTTATCGGTTCGGTCCTCCATTACATGTTACTGCAACTTCAACCTGCCCAAGGGTAGATCACAAGGTTTCGCGTCTACCTCTACTGACTATGCGCCCTATTCAGACTCGCTTTCGCTTCGGCTGCGTGGCTGAACCACTTAACCTTGCCAGTAAAGAGTAACTCGTAGGCTCATTATGCAAAAGGCACGCCGTCACTGGACCTGCCAGCTCCGACCGCTTGTAAGCACACGGTTTCAGGTTCTTTTCACTCCTCTGTTCGAGGTTCTTTTCACCTTTCCCTCACGGTACTGGTTCACTATCGGTCTCTCAGGAGTATTTAGCCTTACCAGATGGTGCTGGTGGATTCCCACAGGATTTCTCCGGTCCCGCGGTACTCAGGATACCACTATGCTGTCATTCTTTACCTGTACGGGGCTGTCACCCATATCGCGCAGTTTCCCACCTGCTTCCAGTTCATAGCGACAATACAATATCGTGGTCCTACAACCCCGGTATTGCCGTAACAATACCGGTTTGGGCTCTTTCCCGTTCGCTCGCCACTACTTGGGAAATCATTATTATTTTCTTCTCCTACGCTTACTTAGATGTTTCAGTTCGGCGCGTTCGCGTATTATACAACATACCTTCAGTATGTTAGGTTGCCCCATTCGGAAATCTTCGGATCAAATCGCATTTGCCAATCCCCGAAGCTTATCGCAGCTTATCACGTCCTTCATCGCCTCTGAGAGCCTAGGCATCCCCCGTGTGCCCTTATTTACTTTCTTCACCCATGCTCCTTTTGCTAAGCATGAGTTGCTTTTCGTGCCGCCCTAGCTAACCTCTACGATTAGTTAATAACGGACACTACTGTTGTTTTCTCTTGTGTCTTCTTTCTTCCAATATGTCAAAGAACTTTTCTTTTCGAACAGTCCATCTGTACCTATATACTATATATGTACAAACAGCGTCCAAAGATAGTGGAGAATAACGGATTCGAACCGTTGACCCCCTGCGTGCAAGGCAGGTGCTCTAGCCAGCTGAGCTAATTCCCCGTGTGATGGTAGTCCCGAGCAGATTTGAACTGCTGACCCCTACATTATCAGTGTAGTGCTCTAACCAACTGAGCTACGGGACTAGCTATTACTTCTCATCTTTCTCTCGGTGACCGAAACCCCTTAGGGATGGGCACTTTCTTCTTAATGTGTTTCTTTCCTATGAATCATGTGTGGCGTAACGAGCATCATTCCGGATACTCTAGAAAGGAGGTATTCCAGCCGCACCTTCCGGTACGGCTACCTTGTTACGACTTAGCCCCAATTATCGGTTTTGCCCTAACACGCTCCTTGCGGTTACATGCTTTAGGCACCCCCAACTTTCATGGCTTGACGGGCGGTGTGTACAAGGCCCGGGAACGTATTCACCGCGTCATTGCTGATACGCGATTACTAGCGAATCCAACTTCACGGGGTCGAGTTGCAGACCCCGATCCGAACTGTGAATGGCTTTTAGAGATTAGCATCACATTGCTGTGTAGCTGCCCGCTGTACCATCCATTGTAGCACGTGTGTAGCCCCGGACGTAAGGGCCATGATGACTTGACGTCGTCCCCGCCTTCCTCACTGCTTGCGCAGGCAGTCTGTTTAGAGTCCCCACCATTACATGCTGGCAACTAAACATAGGGGTTGCGCTCGTTGCGGGACTTAACCCAACACCTCACGGCACGAGCTGACGACAGCCATGCAGCACCTAGTTTCGTGTCCCGAAGGAAGGATGCGTCTCTGCATCCGTCACTAACTTTCAAGCCCGGGTAAGGTTCCTCGCGTATCATCGAATTAAACCACATGCTCCTCCGCTTGTGCGGGCCCCCGTCAATTCCTTTGAGTTTCACCCTTGCGGGCGTACTCCCCAGGTGGATAACTTAACGCTTTCGCTGGGACGCTTACTGTATATCGCAAACATCGAGTTATCATCGTTTAGGGCGTGGACTACCAGGGTATCTAATCCTGTTTGATCCCCACGCTTTCGTGCATCAGCGTCAATTATCGTTTAGATAGCTGCCTTCGCAATCGGAGTTCTGAGACATATCTATGCATTTCACCGCTACTTGTCTCATTCCGCCATCTTCAGCGACATTCAAGCCCATCAGTATCAAGAGCACTGCGACAGTTGAGCTGCCGTCTTTCACTCCTGACTTAATGGGCCGCCTACGCACCCTTTAAACCCAATAAATCCGGATAACGCTCGGATCCTCCGTATTACCGCGGCTGCTGGCACGGAGTTAGCCGATCCTTATTCTTCGAGTACATTCAGCTACTTACACGTAAGTAGGTTTATTCCTCGACAAAAGCAGTTTACAACCCATAGGGCAGTCATCCTGCACGCGGCATGGCTGGTTCAGAGTTCCCTCCATTGACCAATATTCCTTACTGCTGCCTCCCGTAGGAGTCTGGTCCGTGTCTCAGTACCAGTGTGGGGGATTCTCCTCTCAGAGCCCCTAGACATCGTCGCCTTGGTAAGCCGTTACCTTACCAACTAGCTAATGTCACGCGAGCCCATCCATATCCTATAAATATTTAAATGTCCGACCATGCGATCAAACATTGTTATGCGGTGTTAATCCGACTTTCGCCGGGCTATCCCCCTGATATGGGTAGGTTGCTCACGCGTTACGCACCCGTGCGCCACTCTCACCAAGATGAAGCAAGCTTCATCCTGGATCCCGTTCGACTTGCATGTATTAGGCCTGCCGCTAGCGTTCATCCTGAGCCAGGATCAAACTCTCCATTGTAAAAATGAATTGTTCGACACCTAACTATTTATCAAAATAATTAGAATTGTCTTGTATTAATATCTAATCCGAATTGACTAAGGTTGATTTTGTTTTTTGTTAACTTTCGCTGAACAAAAATTCAACTACTCGTTACGCTACATGATATCATTTTCTTAAAGAACTGCTCTCGCCGCCGCGTCGCGCTTTGGCTTCTATATCTTGCCTTTTCAGGCTTGACCTATCTTGTTTGTGTTCCTTGTTTTCGGCTTACCGGAGTCGGTAAGTTTCGGTTGGGATACCCTTCCTATCGGTTGGGACTGCAAAGGTAGAAAAGCTTTTTGGATTACCAAAATAAAAATGATTTTTATTTTGACCTTCCCGCTTTCCAAAAATAAGGTAAAAACATGTTTAACTCACATGCTGACCTCGTTTTTGACCTCTATTTCAAGTGTTCCTCCCTTGCGGAGTGGTGCAAAGGTAGAAAACTTTACCTATTCCTTCCAAGACTTTGTTGGGTCTTTTTTTGGGATGCTGCATAACGTACTGTAAGCGTGGTGGATATTTTTCGGTAGTTGGTAGGTCGTAGTAGGTGGTTGGTAGATCGTAGTTGGTAGTTTGTAGAAAGTAGTTCGTAGATTATGGTTTATAGAAAGTAGTTCATGTTTGGATTGCTAAGAGCTCGTTGTTTATAGATTATGTTTTGTAGAAAGGGGCATGGGGACATGGAGGGACACGAACCAGAGGTTCGCGCCAGCATCAATTAGTTTATCAGAGGACACTCGACAGGTCGTAGTTTGCAAAGAAGGACAGGTCATAGAAAGAATAAGTACATAAAGATTGAAGACAGTAAAAGCATGGTTGCTGTTCATCGTTTAGAGAAGGTCGATAGAGAGAAGGACGTATAATCGCAGAAACATGGGCAACAAGTCGTCGGCAGTTGGTAGCCCCTGGAAGGATTCGTCTTTAGGAAAATAGGTCATACTCGATCTCCGGAGAGATCGACGGACCATACAGACTACCTGCCTAAGCGCTGAACTTCCTCCCCTTCCTCGCGATCACCGACAGGGTTGTTGGCTATCGGATTAACCGACTAATTCCTCTAAAACAAAGCTGTCTCAATTTTCTTCCCGACAAACCAACAGCGATATACAATGAACAACCAACGAACTACAATCAATGAACTTCCCCTGCCCTCAAACGTTTTCGTTAAAAAACACTGCTTAACATTTAAAAATCATCCGGTTTATTAATATCATTGTAATAGGCCAAAAAATGATTATAAACAATACCCTCGCAGAACACACATGAACAAGGTCTAACTTCTTTAGATAATGCAAAGATAAAGTCACAAAAAAAGCAATACCATAACAGTAAAGCTTTCTCATGTTCTCGAGCAACTATAAACCAAATTTGAATACTACAATGAAAAAAACATTACGAGCCACATCGCTTATCCTTGCAGGGTTATTTTCAGCAGGCATGCTTCCTTATAGCTTATCTGCACAAACGACTACAACAGATCAAAAAGGTTGGCATGCCCTTTTTGATGGTAGCACATTAAATGGCTGGAAAGCCGTTGGCGGAAAAGCACCGTACACGGTTGAAGATGGAGCAATTGTGGGACGCATGACAAAAAAGACCCCCAACTCATTCTTGATTACAGAAGCAGAATATGGCGATTTTATACTAGAGTTGGATGTAAAGCTTGAAGGGAGTCAGACCAATTCCGGTATACAGACACGGAGTCATTTCGACGCCGCAGCCAATAATGGACAAGGACGTGTATATGGTCGCCAGATGGAGATCGATCCGACCCCACGCGCTTGGACTGGTGGTGTCTACGATGAAGCACGTCGCGGATGGCTTTACCCTGTAGATCTCAACGAAAGTGCAAAAAGTCTATATAAAAGCAATGCATACAATCATTACCGCATCGAGGCTATTGGAGACGAATTAAAAACATGGGTGAATGGTGTCCCCGTTGCGTCTGTCATAGATACCATAGATAGAAAAGGCTTTATTGGGTTGCAAGTACATAGTATCCCTGAAGATCTAGACGGGCAGAAGGTGTATTTTAAAAACATCCGCATCCAAACAACAAACCTAAAGCCTAAATCGTCGACAAATAATATACATATTGTCAATCTACAGCCTAATCAGTTAAGTAAATCGGAGAAAAAGGATGGCTTCAAGTTGCTGTTTAACGGTCAAAATGCCAACGAATGGCGCAGTGTACGCTCCGATAAATTCCCTTCGCAAGGTTGGTCTGTGGGCAATGGTACGATTACTGTTCTAAAATCCGATGGCGGCGAATCTACCAACGGGGGAGATATCATCACAAAAGATAAATACGCAGCATTTGACCTATCCTTCGAATTCAAATTATCACCTGGGGCTAATAGTGGTGTTAAATATTTTGTTACGTTAAAAGAACAAACGAACGGTTCTGCTATCGGACTTGAATATCAAATATTAGACGATGAGAAGCACCCCGATGCTAAGCTTGGTCGGGAGGGCAACAGAACACTCGCTTCTTTATACGACTTAAAGACATCAAATAGAGAAGGAAGAGCACGTAGACCTATTGGAGAATGGAACAGAGGGCGTATTGTTGTCACGCCAGACAATCAAGTTACACACTACCTTAATGGTATAAAAATGTTAAGCTATCAACGCGGGTCGCAAGAGTTCAAAGAGCTTGTTGCTAAAAGTAAATACAAAGACTGGGAGGCTTTTGGCGAAGCTAAAGAAGGACATATCCTCCTACAGGATCATGGCGACAATGTATCCTTCCGCAACATAAAAATTAAAAAGATCAAGTAATCAAAAAAGACGAAAAATGATCCACTCTTTATCACGTAGAAGCTTTATTAAAAAGACCACTATGGTCGGTGGTGCTTTAATTATGTCAAATAGCCTGCTTGGAAATATCAAGATGGCGTCCCCCAACGAGCGCATTAACTTGGTTTGTGTAGGTATTGGCAACCGAGCCGCTGAAATCATTAAAGATCTACATAAAACCGGCTTATGTAATGTCGTGGGGTTATGCGACGTCGATTTAGGGGCTAAACACACGTTGGATATCTTAAAGCTATTTCCGGATGCAAAAAAATTCCAAGATTTCAGACGTATGTTCGATGAGATGTCCAATGAATTTGATGCTGTCTCTATTGGCACCCCTGACTTTGCTCACTTTGCCGTAACCATGCAAGCAATCGACATGGGAAAACATGTATATGTCGAAAAACCAATGGCCAGTACTTTTTGGGAAGTTGAGCTGATGATGAACAAAGCAGCCAAACATCCTAATGTTGTGACTCAAATGGGAAATCAAGGCCATTCTGAGGCCAACTACTTCCAATTTAAAACATGGCAGGAAGCAGGTATTATTAAGGATGTTACCCGTATTGATGCCCACATGAATATGCCGCGTCGCTGGCATACATGGGACCCGAATATAACGCGTTTTCCACACGCAGAAACAATTCCTGACACCTTGGATTGGGACATCTGGCAAATGCAAACCTTAGGGCACGATTATAATAAAGACTTTGTAAATGGACAATGGCGTTGTTGGTTCGATTTTGGTATGGGGGCTCTAGGCGACTGGGGCGCGCACATTTTAGATACAGTACATGAGTTTTTAAATCTGGGATATCCAACTTCAGTAGAGGCGATTAAATTAGATGGTCATAACTCATTCTTTTTCCCTATGTCTTCGACATTAAAATTCCATTTTCCGAAACGTAGCAAGATGCCGGCACTAGACATTAACTGGTACGACGGGCTAGATAACCTCCCTCCTATTCCTACGGGTTATGGGGTATCTGGACTAGACCCAAATATTCCACCCCCAAGCACAGGTAAAATAGAGCCTGTAAAATTAAATCCAGGAAAAATCATCTATAGCAAGAACCTAACGTTTAAAGGTGGGTCTCACGGAAGTACTTTGCAAATTATACCAGCAGATAAAGCGAAAGAGATGGAGCGAAAACTACCGGAAGTACCAGCCTCTCCTTCCAATCACTTTGCTAATTTCCTCAAAGCTTGTAAAGGAGAAGAAAAAACACGCTCTTCATTTGATATAGCCGGACCACTCAGTCAGGTCTTCTGTTTAGGCGTTATCACACAGCGATTAAATAATAAAATTATCTTCGACCCGAAGAAAAAAGAAATAACCAACGATAGATTTGCAAACGCACTATTAATGGGTCCCCCTCCTGCAAAAGGATGGGAACAATATTACAAAGTCTAATACACGCTTGTCTTTTGCAGCGCCGAGGGTGCTGCAAAAGACAATTACGAAAACGCACTTAATCCCGTAATATCTTGTCCTGTGATTAACAAATGAATATCGTGCGTTCCTTCATACGTAATTACAGACTCCAGATTCATCATATGTCGCATCAGTGGAAAATCCCCAACAATTCCCATCGCACCAAGCACTTGACGCCCTTCGCGCGCCACTTTCAAAGCCATCTCTACGTTGTTTCGTTTCGCCATGGAGATCTGTTGCGGCGTAGCTCTTCCTTCGTTTTTTAAAACTCCTAAACGCCACGACAACAACTGTGCTTTGGTTATCTCCGTCAACATTTCAGCCATCTTACGTTGTTGCAACTGAAATGCCGCGATCGGTTTACCGAACTGCTCTCGCTCCGTAGCATACTTTACTACCGTTTGATAACAGTCTAAAGCAGCTCCAATCACCCCCCATGAAATTCCATATCGAGCCGAATTAAGGCACGATAACGGGCCTTTCATGCTGGCAACATCCGGCAAAATATCTGTTTGCCTTATATATACATTATCAAATACCAGCTCGCCTGTACGAGAAGCACGTAAAGACCATTTATTTCCGGTCTCTATACGCGTAAAACCCGCATATTCTCTCCGCACGATAACACCACGAACCTTACCAGCCTCATCGCGTGCCCACACGACCGCAACATCACATATAGGAGCATTCGTTATCCACATCTTAGCACCATTCAAACGGTAACCGTCACCATCTTTTGTTAATCGCGTTTCCATTTGTCCGGGATCCGAACCATGATTCGGCTCTGTTAGTCCAAAAGCACCAATTAAATCCCCCTTTGCAAGAGCCGGTAGCAATTCTTGTTTTTGCTGTTCCAAACCGTATGTGTATATTGGAAACATCACCAAAGACGATTGTACCGATGCGGCAGACCGTACAGCCGAATCGCCCGCTTCTAATTCCTGCATAATCAAACCATACGACATCTGATCTAACCCCGCTCCTCCATATGTAGCGGGAATATAAACTCCCAATGCTCCAATATCTCCTAGTTTTTTCATCAATCCGGGTATTTCGGTATGCCCCTGCGCGTGCTCCTCTATAGTCGGACGGATTTCACGTTGAACAAACTCGCGAACGGCCTGCCGAACCATCTTTTGCTCCGCACTCAATAAGTCATCAATGGCGTAATAATCGATATTGATATTTCTCATAAAATAGATCTATTCGTTACTGAACTAAAATTATAAAATATTTTACACTTAAAATTTTATTTATAGAAATAAAATTCATTATTTTTATGAAATCATAGAATAATATAAACCTACATATGATCAAGAAAGAATTAAAAGCGCTTGGGATCGATCTGCATGTTAATGGAACATCAACAGGCACCAAATGGTTTGGTCAAGGCGAAAAAATTACTTCGTTTTCGCCTGTCGATGGTAAATCAATCGGACAGGTCTCTTCTTCCACACGAAAAGATTACGACAAAGTACTTCAAGCTGCCGAAAGCGCTAAAAAGGTCTGGGCTGATATCCCTGCCCCAAAGCGAGGAGAAATCGTCAGACAGTTTGGAGACAAATTGCGTGAACTAAAAGATGTTCTCGGAAAATTGGTTTCTTACGAAATGGGGAAATCTTACCAAGAAGGACTAGGAGAAGTACAGGAGATGATTGATATCTGCGATTTTGCAGTGGGACAATCGCGTCAATTGTATGGATTCACGATCCACTCAGAGCGCCCGTCACACCGGATGTACGAGCAATATCACCCACTCGGTATCGTCGGTATTATTTCAGCTTTTAACTTCCCTGTTGCTGTTTGGTCCTGGAACGCGGCGCTCGCTTTAATATGTGGCGATGTTATTGTTTGGAAAGGTAGCGAAAAGACTCCTTTATGCGCTGTCGCCTGTCAAAAGATACTAGCAGATGTATTAAAGGCGAACAAACTCCCCGAAGGAATCTCTTCTCTTGTAACTGGGGATGCTGAAGTGGGCAAATGGCTTGCAGAAGATAAGCGTATCGCTTTGGTTTCAGCAACAGGATCTACCCGCATGGGCAAACAGGTTGCTGTTACAGTAGCTAATCGGTTAGGCCGATCTCTATTAGAGCTTGGAGGGAACAATGCCATTATTGTCACACCACAGGCCGATTTAAAAATGACAATCATAGGTGCTGTCTTTGGCGCAGTCGGCACAGCAGGTCAACGCTGCACCAGCACCAGAAGACTAATCATTCACAAAGACATCTATGAGCAGGTGAAAAAATCTTTGACCGACGCTTATAAACAGATTAAAATTGGAGATCCATTGAACACTAAAAATCATATGGGGCCTTTAATCGATACCGATGCCGTTCAAAACTATCTCGCTGCCATTGATAAAATAAAGGCCGAAGGTGGAACATTACTTGTCAAGGGTGGAGTTCTAAAAGGGAAAGGCTACGAAAGTGAGTGTTATGTACAACCTGTTATAGCCGAAGTCGAAAATAGCTATGAAATTGTTCAAACAGAGACATTCGCTCCTATATTATATCTCATCAAGTACGAAGGTGAAGTGGAAAATGCGATCGCTTTACAGAATCAAGTAGCGCAAGGTTTATCCTCAGCAATCATGACGACCAATTTACGTGAAGCCGAGCTATTTCTCAGCCAGAATGGTTCAGATTGTGGTATTGCCAATGTCAATATCGGCACCTCAGGTGCGGAGATTGGTGGGGCCTTTGGCGGCGAAAAAGAAACAGGAGGGGGACGAGAATCGGGATCGGATTCATGGAAAGCTTATATGCGCAGACAAACGAACACAATTAACTACAGCACAAGCCTTCCTCTTGCACAAGGCATTAAATTTGATTTATAATGAGAGAACTACATAAACAACTTTCAAAACATATCTTAGCCGATGGTCTGCCTATAGAGCTAGATCTTGAAAACTCACACGGTTCTTATTTTAAGGATCGCAATGGAGATGAATACATTGATATGTTTAGCATGTTTGCCTCCTCACCTGTGGGCTACAATCATCCGCATATCGTCTCTCAACAGGATTTCCTTGGGAAGATGGCGATTAATAAACCTGCCATGTCAGATGCATATCCTTATCAATATGCAGACATTGTCAATACCTTTGAACGTGTTGCTATGCCGAAGGAACTTTCCTACTGCTTCTTCATCTCTGGAGGTACACTTGCCGTAGAGAACGCATTAAAAACCGCGTTCGATTGGAAAACAAGACTTAACCTTTCACGTGGAATACAAAAAGAAGCTTCACAGGTTATTCACTTTAAGCAAGCATTCCACGGCAGATCGGGCTACACCTTATCGTTGACCAACACCAAAGATCCCAGAAAGTACATGTATTTTCCAAAATTTGATTGGCCAAGGATTACCAACCCGAAGTTAACCTTCCCAATAACAGAGGATGCGATTAGCGAGACGATACAGGAAGAACGTTTAGCGATTAAACAGATTGAAGAGGCTTTACAGAAAGCACCTCATGAAGTTGCCTGTTTAATTATTGAGCCCATCCAGGCCGAAGGTGGCGACAATCATTTTCGCAAAGAATTTTTCAAAAAACTACGTCAGATCTGTGACGAACACGAGATTTTATTAATATTGGATGAGGTACAAACGGGGCTCGCTATGACCGGTAAAATGTGGGCTTTCCAGCACTATGATATTATTCCTGATGTAATCGCTTTTGGAAAAAAATCACAAGTTTGTGGAATCCTTGCCAATCGGGAAAAGCTGGACCAGGTCGAAAACCATGTTTTTAAAGAATCAAGCCGTATCAACTCCACGTTCGGTGGAAATTTCATCGACATGATTCGCTTTAAATTGATTCTGGAAATTATTGAAAAAGAAAAGCTCGTTGAGAAAGCTGAAAAAACTGGTGAATACCTGCTAGACAAAATAACAAAATTGACCCATACACATAAGCACTTAAGCAATGCTCGCGGACTAGGCTTACTGGTTGCATTTGATTTTGACACACCTGAGCAGCGTGATGCTTTTGTACATACAGCATTTGAGAACAAGATGATTATTTTGGGTTGTGGCGAACGGAGTGTCCGTTTCAGACCACACCTCACTGCGACTATTGAAGATATAGACAAGGCTATTGCTGTGGTCGAAAAATCGTTATAAGAATATGCCCCGGTCACTTCTTAGTCCCGGGGCATATTACGATAAGTGTTATTGTTTCGGTATATCTTCAATAACCCGAAAAGCTCCACTTTCATCGGCAATAAAAGTCATGGGTTGTTCTGGATTTTTTATAATTTCAAACAATGTAAATCCCCATGGTTTCCAAAAGTTCTCCAACACCTGCCCATAGGTTTTCGCTTGCCAATTATCAAAAATAGGTTTCAACGTCCAATCGTTTAGTGGCATAGGTTCTACAAAAACCTTTTGTGGTGTTTCCATAAATGTATATTCGGGCAAACGATTAAAGAGGTATGCGGTGTAGAAATACCGAGCACAGATTTCTTCAAACTGAATCGGGTGCAACACATGGTCCTTAACTTTCTCCAAAACTTCTTCATGATAAATCGCATTGGTACCATTGTCTTGCAGTGTAGCAATAATCGCAAAATCCTTCATTCGTAAAGAAAAAATCAACGTATTGATTTCATCTCTATAATTAAATGTATCAGCTGGATTATCTACCGGGAGCACAAGAATGGTAAATGGATTCTTGTGCTCAAATTCCATCGGTAGAATCAAGGATTGCAACATGGTATGCAGGTTACGAAACTTATGCACTAAAGCTTGTGAAAAGTTCATATCCCCCCCACTGATCAGGGCTTGCTTGACGCCGGCCTGTATTTCATTAAAGACAACACCATATAAGATACGTCCCACCCATTGAAACAGGAGTTCTTGCGGTAATTCCCGAACTCCATGATAGCCTTGCTCAACCGCTTGCTCAACCGCATCATCCATAATTCCAATCGCTTGAGCCGCATCCACACTACACGGCAGCTTCAGGCTTTTGTAGGTAACGATATTCTCATCCAACATTTTAAAAGGACTTTCCTCTAACCCAAAAGCACGCATCATCCATACCGGGAACACTTGTATTTGCTCGTCCGCAGAGACAAGCGCATCACCTGTTAAGAAACAGGTTTGATTATCGAATTTAAAATCTAAAAATGGATTGTAAAGTTTCCGTGCCATATAGGGGCAAAGGTATTTCTTTTACCCTACAATCGTGTATGACTAATGTCAATAAAGATTCTTTTAGCATTTCCGTAAATTTCCCCTAGCTTTGTATCGTCAAACCAAATACAATGGCTATTAAACGCGCTGCAACAAAGAAAAAACAAACGAGTAAAAGAACTACAGTAAGCTGGAAACGAAAAATCGGAATATGGATAGCGCGTATTACCATTGGTTTCTTTGGTTTTTCGCTTTTTTGGGTTTTACTGTTGATTTTCATGAATCCCCCTGTGACCTTTCTTCAGCTACAACGTGCGATAGAGCGCAAAGCAGCAGGCAAAGAATGGAAAATAGAGAAAGATTGGCTTCCATACGACGAGATGTCAGATAATCTAAAACGAGCAGCCATTGCCGGAGAGGATGCCACTTTCCTGAAGCACAATGGCTTCGATACCAAAGCTATTATGGAAGCCTTTGAAAAAAATCAAGAAGGCAAAAAATTAAGGGGCGGAAGTACGATTAGTCAACAAGTGGCTAAGAATGTATTTCTATGGCCTGAACGATCGTGGTTTCGTAAAGGATTGGAGACCTACTTCACCGTATTGATCGAAGTATGCTGGAGTAAAAAACGTATACTTGAAGTATACTTAAATGTTATAGAAATGGGGCAAGGGGTGTATGGTGCCGAGGCCGCGGCTCAGTATTACTACAGCAAATCAGCCAAGAGCTTAACAAAAAAAGAAGCCGCTTTAATCATTGCGATTCTACCAAGCCCACAAAAATGGGATGCGCGCCGCCCATCCTCGTATGTAAATAGGCGAGCAAACAGTATCGTGCGTTACATCAACTATTACGATATCCCAAAATAAACTTCGCTAATCTTTGTAGATCCGTACGTCAATTTTACCCTCTTTGGTGATTGTCCCGCGATACATCCCTTCGGTATTGAAAGGCATGGCAACTTGCCCATTATGATCTAGAACGATCATACCACCATCGCCCCCGAGTGCACCGATCTTTTCGATTACTGCTTTTGCTGCCGCTTCAGTACTTATAGCGGAACTATACGACAACTGCGCCGCCACATCGTATGCAGCAACCGTACGAATATAAAATTCACCCCAGCCTGTACATGAAACAGCGACCTGCTTGTTTGCATAGTTTCCAGCCCCGATAATAGGTGAATCTCCAACACGACCATATTTCTTGTTCGTCATCCCTCCGGTCGACGTCCCCGCAGCTAGGTTTCCATAGCTATCCAATGCCACACAACCTACCGTACCAAATTTTTCATCATTAGGCTTTGCCAACTGCGTTTGTGGTGCCCCATGATCTAATTCTGTTTTTTCAGCGTCTCGTTTTAAAATGCGTTGCAGTGCATCCCATCGCGGTTGGGTCCAAAAATAAGATGGGTCAACGATTTCCACTCCTTTGGTCGCTGCAAACTCTTCGGCTCCACGGCCCACCATCATCACGTGTTCAGACTGTTCCATCACAGCTTTAGCGGCCATAATAGGGTTACGAATCGTCTGTACCCCGGCAACGGCACCTGCTAGCAAAGTTTTTCCATCCATGATCGAGGCATCCAATTCATTTTCTCCTTTATGATTAAAAACAGCCCCCTTTCCTGCATTGAATAACGGAGAATCTTCCATTACCCGAATTGCAGCAGCCACAGCATCAACACTCGTTCCGCCTCCCTTAAGCACCTGATACCCTTCGTGTAGAGATTGCTCTAAAACAACGCGATAGGCCTGCTCTAGCGCATCACTCATATTCTTTTTCAAGATCGTTCCGGCACCACCGTGGATGGCCAATACGTAGGTAGGTTGTTTCATCTGCTGTGCCTGAAGGATATACGAACCACACCCCAAAAGTGCAAGTACAAAAATTCTCTTCACCATCTTACTCGTCGTCTAAAAGATCCGACTTTAAATCGTCAATTTCACGACGATCTTTCTTCGTAGGCCTTCCTGTTCCGCGGTCCCGCTTCAGCATAGGCGCATGAAATACCGACTTAAATGCGTAGGTTTCCTCTTCCGGTGTCTGGTCCTCGTAAAACTGAACAGCCGTTTTCGCGTCGACGCGACGTTCCAATAATCCAACTACACGAATAACCTTACGCTCTGGTCCTTTTTGAATCTGATAGACCTCCCCTACTTTAACAACATAGGATGCTTTCACATTCTGTCCATTCAGCTTCACCCGACCCGCTTTACATGCCTCAGTCGCCAAGCTCCGTGTTTTAAACAGTCTAATCGACCATAGATATTTATCGATTCTTAGTTTTTCCTTTTCTTCAGCCATACAGCAAATTTACTTTAATTTTTATAAGTTTGTAACTACATTAAAATACATACAAAATCAACATGGAACTAGAAAAACTTCAGAAACAGATAGAAGAAGCTTGGGAAGATAGAAACTTATTGACATACTCGGAATATACTGATGCTATCCGTTTCGTCATTCAACAATTGGATGAAGGAAAACTTCGTGTTGCGGAACCTATTGGATCACGTTGGCATGTAAACGATTGGATTAAGAAAGCCGTTATCCTTTACTTCCCTATTTGCGATATGAAAGAGATTGACAATGGTCCTTTCATTTATCATGACAAAATGAAGTTAAAAACCAATTACAAAGAAATTGGTGTGCGTGTTGTTCCTGGTGCATCTGCTCGCTATGGCGCGTACCTATCCAAAGGCGTAATTATGATGCCTTCCTATGTGAATATTGGTGCTTACGTGGATGAAGGCACGATGGTAGATACTTGGGCAACTGTAGGTTCATGTGCACAGATTGGTAAAAATGTACATTTAAGTGGTGGTGTTGGAATTGGTGGTGTGTTAGAACCCGTACAAGCGGCTCCAGTTATTATAGAAGATAATGTATTCGTTGGTTCACGCGTTATCGTCGTAGAAGGTATCCGTGTGGAAACTGAAGCTGTTTTGGGTGCAAACGTCGTGTTGACAGCCTCCACGAAAATTATCGATGTATCCGGTGATGAGCCTGTGGAATACAAAGGTTATGTACCAGCACGTTCCGTGGTTATCCCGGGATCGTACACAAAGAAATTTGCTGCAGGCGAATACCAAGTTCCTTGTGCGCTGATTATCGGTAAACGTAAAGAGTCAACAGACAAGAAAACATCATTGAATGATGCTTTACGTGATCATAGTGTAGCCGTATAAATTAAACGATGTATACATCTTTCGATAGAGAAGATTTAAATAAGGCCTTAGAAACGCTAAAAAGCGGAGGCCTTATTTTGTATCCCACCGATACCATTTGGGGCATTGGTTGTGACGCCACAAATGAAGAAGCTGTTGCCAAAATATTCGCCCTCAAGGGGCGTGATATCGGTAAAAGCATGATTGTTCTATTACACAATGACAATCAGCTGGCCTCTTATGTCAACGATATTCCCGAAGTAGCCTACGAATTGATCGAATACACGGAGAAGCCGCTAACGATCGTATATAGCAATGCCAAAAATCTGGCTGCAAATGCGATTGCAGAAGATGGATCTATCGGCATTCGAGTTGTCAAACATCCTTTTTGTGAGCAGCTGTTGCAGCGTTTTAAGAAGCCTATTATCTCGACCTCAGCCAACCTGAGTGGCGAACCTTCGCCTAAAAGTTTTGCGGACATTGATGACGCTGTAAAACAAGGCGTTGACTATATCGTCGAATACCAACAAGATGAGGAAGGTGACGGCAAATCTTCTACCGTCATGAAACTTGATCCTAGCGGAAAATTTGTATTTTTGAGAAAATAAATAGCTAAATAGTAAAGACGATGAAAAAAATAATCGGACTCTTGTTCTGTGTGTTGGTTTCGCTTCAACTGAGCCAGGCACAACAAAAAATAGAACCTGCAAAAGCGGGTGTACAATATGGCAAAAAAATTGATGCCAAAAATGCAATCTCCGTAAACAAACTGGAAAACAATCTTAAAAAATCGGAAACCTTCACTGGAAAAATTGAAGGTGAAGTGGTTGAAGTTTGTAAAAAGAAAGGTTGCTTCATGACACTTAAACGCGATAATGGCGAAACCATTATGGTGCGTTTCACAGATTACGGCTACTTTGTACCAGCAGATCTGATCGGTAAAAAAGTAGCAGTAGAAGGCCGTGCGAAAGTGAAAGAAACATCTGTAGAATGGTTGAAACACTACGCGGAAGATAAAGGTGCCTCAAAAGAGGAAATTGCTAAGATCTCGAAGCCGAAAACGGATATCAATATCGTGGCTGATGGTGTATACGTTATCAAATAAGTAAGGATAATTCCACCATAGAAAAGGGCTTCCATACTTTGGGAGCCCTTTTCATTTGAAAGTCTAGGCCTCAAAAAAACACATTTCTCGGCTGTGTTTATTATCTTAGCTGTTAATGAATAGCTTAAAGACGCACAAAACACAATCGATCAACATCAAAGGGAAACTATTCACATTTGATCGCCCTTTAGTGATGGGAATCCTCAACATCACGCCAGACTCCTTCTACGATGGCGGGCAACATAATAACGTAGAGCAGGCCATGGCTAAAGCCAATGAGCTATTGATAAATGGTGCTGACATTATCGATATCGGAGCTTATTCCTCTCGACCTGGAGCACCACTCATCAGCGTGCAGGAAGAGCTTAACCGCGCCATACCTGTAATTGAAAAACTGCACAAGGCCTACCCTGACGCGATACTCTCTATTGACACCTTTCGAGCGGAGGTCGCTGAAGCAGCAATTACTGCCGGTGCTCATATCATTAATGATGTATCCGGCGGAACTATAGATCCCAATATGTTTGCTACCGTAGCACAGTTACAAGTGCCGTACATCTTGATGCACATGCGCGGTATTCCAGAAAACATGCAAGAGCTAACCACCTATGATGATATCGTAGAAGATGTAGCTACTTTTTTGGCAGAAAAAGTAAACCAGCTACGTGCCTTAGGTGTAAAAGATATTATCTTAGATCCAGGCTTTGGTTTTGCGAAAAATCTAGATCAAAACTATGAACTCCTTCATCGTTTGGAGGAACTACAATATCTAGGTCTTCCGATTTTAGGCGGATTGTCTCGAAAATCTATGATTTACAAAAAACTAAATATTACACCCAGCGAAGCATTGACAGGCACCATTGTCTTAAATACGATCTTACTAACAAAAGGCATCCACATTCTACGGGTTCATGACGTTGCTGAAGCAAAACAAACTATTGATCTACTATTTAACCCCATACTGTGAAGAAGATAAGTGACATTGTAACCATTGGATTTGCACTCTTCGCGATGTTTTTTGGTGCCGGAAACTTACTCCTTCCTCCATTTATTGGCTTACAGATCGGCACACATATTTGGATTACGATCTTGGCCTTTGCCTTGACCGGCATTTTACTTCCTTTTATGGGAATTATATCCGTCAATAATTCCGGCGATAACTTTAATGATCTAGGACGTCGTGTTCATCCACAACTCGCACCTATTCTTGGAAGCATCATCATGATATGTATCGGTCCTCTAATTGCGATTCCTCGAACAGCGGCCACGACCTTCGAAGTAGGCGTGCTCCCGTCCTTTCCGGATAGTAACCCCATTTGGACATCGATTATCTTTTTTGCTGCCACCTGGCTTTTCGCCATCGTTCCTTCTAAGGTTGTCGATCTGGTCGGTAATTTCCTGACTCCTTTTTTACTTATCCTCTTAACAATCTTAGTGGTCAGCGGTATTATCCATCCTACAGCCGTTCCTACAGAACGTTCTGTATCAACGACAGAAGCATTTAGTTTTGGTTTTATGGAGGGATATCAAACATTGGATGTCCTCGCTTCCGTCGTTTTCGCAGGCATTATTATCGCTGCAACAAAAACCAAGGGATACGCGTCTACAAAAGAAAAAAGCAAAGTCGTGATTGCTGCGGGTGCGCTCGCTGCTTTTTGCTTATTGTGTATATATGGGGGATTAATTTATCTCGGTTCCACTTCAGGCATAACGAATCTCGATATCAAGAGATCCGAATTACTTATCCATATTTCTAGAACCGTTTTAGGAGAATATGGCACCCTCGCCATTGCGCTTAGTATAGCCTTAGCCTGTCTGACAACCGCTATCGCTGTAACCGCTGCCGTTGGCACCTTTTTTAGTGAGCTCACCGGCGGAAGAATAAGCTACAAAATATTGGTCACCATTTGCTGTCTGATCTCTGCCGTATTATCGATTACCGGTGTAGACAACATTATTCAATTTGCGTACCCTCCTCTGGCCTTCGTATACCCTATTGTCATTACACTCGTCCTTTATATTGTAATTTTTGGACGTTTCATCACCTCCAAATTACCGTATATCGGAGCACTTATTGCGACGACGCTTATTGCTTCGTTAGGGTTATTGAATATGTTCGATCTGCTCGCGCCACAGGTCTTGGTTCAACTTAATCGTATTCCGTATTTTGAATACGAATTGGGGTGGGTTGTGCCGTCTATTGTATTTTTTGTCTTGTTCTTCGCTATTGAAAAAATCAGGAGCTTACGCAATTAGTCTTTGCCAAACTTGCGAGTACTCCGAACCATAGATTCATAAAAAAGAGCGTTAAATCTTCTTCGATTTAACGCTCTTTTTATAGTAGCAGCCCGGTCATTGACTACCCCCGCGCTACCAACTACGATCTACTAACCACACACTACCGAACCGTACTACCCGGTTTTATCGTTGATGTCGGATTAACAAAATCAAGGCGTCCATCCGCATCTTCTGCCATTAGGATCATACCCTGTGATGTAATACCTTTAATCTCCCGTGGTTCAAGGTTCACTAAAATAGAAACTTGCTTACCGACAATATCTTCTGGTGCAAAAAACTCAGCAATTCCAGAAACCACAGTACGTTGATCTATTCCCGTATCAATCTTCAACTTCAAAAGTTTTTTTGTTTTAGCGACTTTCTCTGCTTCGATAATTGTTCCTATGCGTACATCCATCTTCAAGAAATCATCATAGCTGATATTCGCTTTTGCTGGCTCCGCAGTAGACTGGCTCAACGCATTGTGCGCCTTCGCATCGGCCAACTTCTGTAACTGGAAATCAACTTGTTCATCTGTAATTTTCTCAAACAACAAAGCCGATTCGCCCAATGTGTGCCCGGTAGGGATGATATCTGGACGACCAGCATTTTCCCATTCCTGCTTTTCAAGGTTCAACATAGCAAACAAACGATCCGAAGATTTCGGTAAGAATGGCTGCGCTAAAACCGCTAAGTTAGCCACAATTTGCCCCGCCACATATAAAACGGTTTTCACACGCTCAGGATCCTCTTTAAAAACTTTCCAAGGTTCTTCATCCGCCAAATATTTATTCCCCAAACGTGCAGCATTCATAAAGTGCCCCAGTGCCTCACGGAATCTATACTGCCCTATTGAATTGCTAATCTCTACCGGGAAAGATTTTAACTCATCCAATACCGATTGATCTTGCGCCCTCAGTGCAGAGCCCATCAATAGATCTCCATCAAAATATTTCTGACTCAAAACCATAACACGATTCACAAAGTTGCCAAGAATAGCAACGAGCTCATTGTTTACGCGGGCCTGAAAATCCTTCCATGTAAACTCACTGTCCGAAGTCTCCGGTAAAATAGAGGTAAGCACATACCGTAACTCATCCTGCTTACCCGGGAACTCTTCCAAATACTCATGTAACCAAACGGCATGATTTCTGGAAGTCGACAGCTTTTCTCCTTCTAAATTCAAAAACTCATTAGCCGGTACGTTATCCGGAAGGATATACTCCCCGTGTGCGTGTAAGATCGCTGGGAAAATAATACAGTGAAAAACAATATTATCCTTGCCAATAAAATGAATCAACGTCGAGTCGTCAGCTTCATTTTCATGTTTTTTCCAATAGTCTTCCCAATTCTTATTATTATCTATCGCCCATTGTTTCGTCGCAGAAATATAACCAATTGGGGCATCCAACCATACATACAGTTTCTTTCCTGCAGCTTCTTCCAATGGTACGTCTACGCCCCAATCCAAATCACGCGTCATGGAACGCGGCTGTAAACCCGACTTAAGCCAGGATTGACATTGCCCGAATACATTAGACTTAAGCTCTCCCTTCTTTCCTTCAATGAGCCACTCTTCGAGCCAAGGTTGATATTTATCCAACGGCAAGTACCAATGCTTCGTTTCTTTAAGAATCGGCGTCTTTCCGCTAAGCGTAGATTTTGGATTAATGAGATCTGTCGGGTTTAAAGAGGTACCACACTTCTCACATTGGTCGCCGTAAGCTCCTTCGTTGTGACAATGTGGACAAGTACCGACAATATAACGGTCCGCTAAAAATTGTTGATAATCCTCATCAAAGTATTGTTCAGAAAACTTCTCAATAAACTCACCTTTTTCATAAAGGTTCAAGAAAAATTCCTGCGATAATTCATGGTGAATTTTCTCCGATGTACGGTGATAAATATCAAAGTGAATACCAAACTCTTCGAAGCTTTCTTTGATTTGTTTATTATACTTATCAATGATCTGTTGTGGTGTAACACCTTCCTTTTTCGCTTTAATGGTGATCGCAGCTCCATGTTCGTCCGAACCACAAACAAAAACGATGTCCTTTTTATTCAAGCGCAAAAAACGCGCAAATATATCTCCCGGAATATATGCACCTGCAAGATGTCCGATATGGAGAGGTCCATTGGCATACGGCAAAGCCGATGTAATAGTAAAACGATTCTTCGATAAAATACTCAAGGTGTAGTAATTTTAAATGATACGTAAATGGCCTGATAAACAGAAAAGACTAACAGTCACAAGACAGGTTGGAGTCCCTTAGCTTCTGTTGAAAAAAGGCTCTTTAAAAAAAGATTTGTTTCTTTCGCAAAGATAACTCAATTTGCGGTTAAAATAAGCGTGTCGTATGAAAATACCTGAATTTCTTAAGAAAGGCGATAAAGTAGCCATTGTATGTCCTGCAAGTTACATTAAGGGCGATATCGACCTTGCCGTTACGGTATTAACGGAATGGGGATTAGAAGTGGAAGTGGGCGAAACAGTCACCTCACAGTTTCACCAATTTGCGGGTACCGATGCCCTTCGTGCTGCCGACCTACAGAAAGCGTTAGACGACCCGTCAATAAAAGCAGTATTTGCGGCTCGCGGCGGTTACGGAACCGTTCGCATTATCGATCATATCAATTTCAACCGTTTTAGAAAACACCCTAAATGGGTGATTGGCTTTAGCGATATTACGGTATTACATAGCCATATACACCACCGATTTAATATTCCTACTATTCACGGACAAATGCCAAAGTCATTTGAAGATAGCTCCAAAGATGCGCTAGAATCATTAAAGCGTGCCCTTTTCGGACAAAAAATGGATTTCACATATAGTCAAACCGATTATCCAAATAGGTCGGGCAACGGATCTGGTCAACTAATCGGAGGTAATCTAGCCATATTACAAAGTATTCTTAGCTCAAAATCAGATGGCAAATATGATGGTAAGGTATTGTTTATTGAAGATGTTGGTGAATCACATTATAACATCGATCGTATGTTGTGGACACTTAAGCGTGCAAAAAAATTAGACAAATTAGCAGGTTTAATTGTTGGAGGCTTCACCTCGCTCAAAGATAGTGACCCCGCATTTGGTCAACGATTTGAAGACATAATAATGGACAAAGTTAGGGCGTATGATTTCCCGGTAGCGTTCGGTTACCCAGCGGGACACATCGACAATAATCACAGTCTCATAATGGGGAAAAACATCAAACTACGGGTAAAAAACGAAGAAACTTCGTTAAAATACCTTGATTAGTTTGCATAAATTCTGTTTTTTCCATTTTAATATTTTCAACAATTCCTCAATAGCTCTATAACTATTGAGGTTTAATTTTTTTATACGCCCAAATATCATAACGATTAAACGTTTTTATTCAATTCTTTACGAAAAGTATCCGCGGTGACATTCCTCATGATATTCTCCATAACTTAGCATCAGTAAAAATAAATTATGATATGGTTATGGAAATGGGACAACCAAATCCACTAAGATCCACAGATAGTTTGGATACGCTAGCGGCAAAGGTTTATTTAAATGTGGACGCCGACACACTTGTCGAGCAGACGATTGAGCGCGGACAGGGAAAGATAAGTGACCAAGGGGCACTTTGCATTGAGACCGGTAAATTTACAGGACGTTCCCCAAAAGATCGGTTTATTGTTAAAGATGATTACACTAAAGATGTAATCGACTGGGGAGAAGTAAACATTCCAATATCCACTTCAGCTTTTGATAATCTTTTGGAGAAAATGCAAATTTTTCTTCAAGATAAAGAGGTATGGGTACGCAATTGCTACGCTGGGGCTGATTCTAATTACAGAATCAATGTTACGGTTATCAATACGCTACCATGGGCAAATTTATTTTGTCACCATCTATTTCTTCGACCAACGAATGAGGAGCTAGAAACTTATAAACAGGAGTGGACTATTGTACAAATTCCTGAATTTTTAGCCGATCCAGCAACAGATGGTACCCGCCAAGAAAATTTCTCGATCATCAACTTCACCAAAAAAATGATTTTGATCGGTGGCACGGCCTATACAGGAGAAATGAAAAAAGGTATCTTCTCGGTACTGAACTTCATCCTACCGCATGAGCATCAAGTGTTACCGATGCACTGCTCGGCTAACGAAGGTGCTAAAGGGGATACCGCTTTATTCTTTGGCTTAAGCGGAACAGGAAAGACCACGTTATCGGCTGATGTTCATCGTATGTTAATCGGAGATGATGAACACGGATGGACAAACGATACGGTGTTTAATTTTGAAGGAGGTTGTTATGCTAAATGCATCGATTTGAGTGCGGAAAAAGAACCGCAAATATTCGCTGCAATAAAGCATCCTACTTTACTGGAAAATATTCAATTCTTTCCGGGAACAAATACAGTGAACTATGCGGATGCGAAGCTGACAGAAAACACACGCGCCGCCTACCCTATTGATCATATTGAAAATGCGAAGGAAGTATCTGTGGGAAATATTCCCAAGAACATATTTTTCTTAACATGTGATGCCTACGGCGTATTACCTCCAATCTCTAAGCTTACTAAGGCACAGGCGATGTACCACTTTATTTCGGGGTATACCGCTAAAGTAGCAGGGACAGAGATAGGTATCACAGAGCCACAAACAACATTCTCTGCTTGTTTTGGAAAAGTATTCTTACCGGCACACCCGACAACATACGCAGAATTACTGGGTAAAAAATTAGATCTACACGGTGATGTTAATGTATGGTTAGTAAATACGGGCTGGACAGCCGGAGCGTTCGGTACAGGTAATCGCATAAGCTTGAAATATACACGTGCAATGGTTCAAGCAGCTATTGAAGGTCAATTGGACAACGCAACTTTTCTACCGCATTCGGTTTTCGGTATACTAATGCCGACATCTTGCCCGAATGTACCAGATGAGATCTTGAACCCGAAAGATACATGGGCAGACAAAGATGCTTATGATAACCAAGCGAATAGACTCGCTCAATTGTTTATCAACAACTTTGAAGAATATAAAGCTAAGGCTAGTGCAGAAATCATCAGTGCTTCGCCAAGAATACAAGAAGTAAAAATCTAATATAAAAAAAAGCAGCGTAAAGCTGCTTTTTTTATATCTACAAATAAACCTTGGCATGCCAGCTATCTCGTAACGGCACTTCCCATTTAAGGTCAATATCATCCGCATGGGTAAGCATATTATTAAATACTATAGTATCCTCATTCAACGCACCACTTTTCACTAACTCCTCAAATACCGTACTAGGTACAACCCTAAGATTGCCATCCTCATGTTTATAGGCTATTTTCAAACGGTCGAAAAGTTGAATGGATAGTTCATTTTCGATTTTCTTAAGCAGGTGAACTGATTTGTCTACAGAACATCCAGTAACCATGGCTTGTTCTTCATCCACAATTAAGAAAATAAACAAATTATACCGTATCTCGAACGAGCCAAGTAATTGGTTGCCGTGTGCAGTCCATTGTTTTACGAAATCACCAAGAATCTCACTTACTTGAACACACTCCAAATCAGTTAATAACCGATCACTCTGATAAATCCATAATCTTTTCATAGCACAATAAATTAATGCGCGTAATAAGGTGATATCATTATGTAAACAACAACACCTGTTACAGCAACATACAACCACATCGGATACGTAATACGGGCCAATTTCTTATGCCGCTCATACGCTCCAGCAATTCCTCTTACAAAGGTAATAAGTACAAAAGGAATAATGATAATAGATAGGAGAATATGGGTAATCAGGATAAAATAATATACATAACGTATCGCACCTTCTCCACCAAAAGGTGTAGAGTCTGACGTCATGTGATAAGCGACATACATGACTAAAAACGCAATAGAACAAGCCATGCACAGCTTAATCAAGGTCTCATGTAACTTTACTTTACCTTTCTTTACAGCAGAAACGGCGGCAACCAATAAGATAGCTGTAATACCATTAATGGTTGCATAAATTGGAGGCAAAAAGGATAATGGCTCTACGTCATAACCAAGTTTACGAAGATTTACACCAAATAATGCCGCAACAGCAACAGGAATTACAATGGAAAGAGTTACAATCCATTTTTTATATTTCTTTTCAGCTTCAGTCATTGCCATACTATTTCTGCTTAATTTTTAACGGTCTATTTCTTACTTCTTCCACCACCTGTAGTTTAATTTCATCCTCCAGACGTTCTACTTCTCCTTTTTGACTAATATCATAAAAGCCTCTAATTCTACGCTTAGAATCGATCAGTACAAATTGATTACTAATCAAAAATTTCGAAGAGTCCGCTGGGTCAATCATAGCATCAATCAACATCTGCTTTTGCGCGTAATCGAAAATATCCACATTGGGTTGGAACACCACCTGCCAATTGCCCTGCTCTACATTCTTATAAGGCTTCACAAAGGAGCCTAAAGTAGATACAGATTCCTTCGGATCGACGGAAATAGAGTAAAAAGAAACAATAGGATTGGTTTTAAAGCGATCTGATAATGCATTTACATGATTAAACATAAGCTTTGAAAAGGACTGATCTTTACTGTAGAAAAGATGTGCTACCGTCAAAACAGTGTCCACTTCAAAAAAAGCCTTATCATTACCCTTAACATCTTTGAAGGAGATGTTAGACAAGGTGTGGAAAATGGTATCAGGGTATTCTCTACCCCAATTACGTTTCATTTCACCACTTAACTTTTTCTCTCCAAACACAGGAAGAGAAACATATTCGTTTGAACCGAGCCGGTTAACGGCTATATATAAAAAACCTGGCAATAGTAAAACCATTGCCAGGATAATTACTTTGGATCTACTTCTTTGAGTAGGCTTACTCATCGTATATCTCCTATTTTAAAAAATTACTTATTCGGGAAAATTGGGTGTGCTTGCATTGCTCCGTGAAGGAAGTCACCTTCAATAAGCATTAATACAATGAAGTATAAAATAAATATGAAAACCACACTACAACAGACAATAAATCCTGATTTCTCAAATTTTAAGTGCATGAAGTAAGCAACAATATAGAATGCTTTTACTAGGGTAAGGACAATGTAAATAATATTGACCAACATACCTTTTTGTAAAATTCCCCAATGGTGCACAAATCCAAGAGCGATTAAGAATTCTAAAGCTGTTAATGCTAATAAAATAAAGAATACTCTCCAGATACCTTTTTTATCCATACCAGCATGGTCATCATGGTGGTCGTGTGCTGCAATATTTTCGTGATGATGTGACATTATCTCAATTAAAATAATTAAAAAACTTTGTTAAACGAAATCAGATTAAGTAGAAGAACGTAAATACGAATACCCATACTAAATCCACAAAGTGCCAGTACAAACCAACTTTTTCTACCATAAGGTATGTACCTCTACGCTCGAACGTATTGTTCAACGTCATACTCAAAATAATAATATTTAAAAGTACACCGATTGATACGTGAAAACCGTGGAAACCTGTAATTGTAAAGAACAAATTAGAGAACTGTAATGCTGCTGTATACGAAATATCTTTCGTGAAATAAGGTGCTAACGCATCCACTATAGCATTACCTTCTAGACCTGTAGCAGGATTTCTTCCGAACCAAAAACCTTGGTGATGTAAGTGGCTCCACTCAATTGCTTGACAACCTAAGAACATCAAACCACCTAAGATGGTCCATAACATCCATTTTACAACTTCATCTTTTCTATTTCTATGTCCCGCATCCACGGCCAATACCATCGTTACAGAAGACATAATAAGGATAAATGTCATAATACCGACAAACACAAGTGGTTGTCCTGATTCGGCAATTCCTGGAATAGATTGGAAGATTTTATCCGCATCGATCCATGTAGGCTGCGCAAACTTCTGCGTACCGTAATAAATCAAGAATGCAGAGAAAGTAAATGCATCCGATACCAAGAAAAACCACATCATGATTTTCCCATACTCTAAGTTCCAAGGAGACTTACCACCATTCCAAGGGCCGTCTTTTACCTTATCTAATTGCGATACAGTTGTTGTACTCATTTTTTACTATTATTGATTCAAAAGTAAGAAAACATATATATAAATCCATAAAAGATCGAGAAAATGCCAAAAAATACTGGCCAAATCCATGCGGAAAAGATTATCGGCATGTGGGATAGGCTTCATTGCCCCCATCAAACATCTAATCAATACGATCAAACCCGCAATAATGTGTGCTAAATGCAATCCTGTAAAAATGTATATAAAGGATTGCGAAGCATTAGGGTTAACAAAGAAAATACCTTGTCCAGCCAAAACCGTCCAAGAATGTACCTGTAAACCAAAGAAAACCAAACCCAGTAACAACGTCAAGATTAAGAAATTCTTTTGTTGTCCCAGTCTTTGCTTTTTTGCTGCATTATGCGCCAAATACAAGGTCACACTGCTTAGCAAAATCGTTATCGTACTATAGATAAACGCATTGGGTAACAATGTTTTGATTCCCTTATCAACGCCACTAGCTGTATACACGATGAATCCGCTGGATAATGCAGCAAACATCATGAACATACCAATCATACCTAGCCAAAGGTTAAACTTTTTGGCTTTTCTTGACTGGATAACTTCCTCAACTACCTGTTCCGTATTTTCCATCTATTAAAAAGGAATAAAATCAAACAATAAAACTAACTGTGTCAAAGGCAAATAGAAAAAAGATGTAAACATTACTTTTCTAGCCGATGCATCAGTCATGGATTTAGCATGTTGAAATCCATAAAAAGCAAACATTATCCCACCTAACAACGAAACAGCTGTAAAAACCCATCCGCCAAAACCATAATACATGGGCAAGAAGCCAACCGGTATCATAAGTAAAGCAGAAATAGCAATCATCCAAGCCGATACACGATCTTTTTCGCGGGTCGGTAACAAACGAAAGCCGGCATTTCTATAGTCCTCATCTGCCACCCATGCAATGGCCCAGAAGTGCGGAAATTGCCATACAAACTGAATTGCAAATAAAACGAGCGGTGTGATAACAATTGCGGCTTCACTAACAGCAGCATATTCCAAGCCAAAGCCCGCCGATTTAAAGGCAGCATAATAACCAATTAATGGTGGCAACGCGCCCGGAAAAGCACCAACTAGAACCGCAATTGGCGATTTTTGCTTAAGTGGTGTATAAATAAAGGCATACAGGATAATGGAGAAAACGGATAAAAGCCCGGCGATAAAATTTAATCGCACCAGCAATAACGTTCCAAAGATCCCCATAAAGACACTCAGTACCAACGCCTGCCCTGTAGTCATACGACCAGAAGGAAGTGGGCGATCGGCAGTACGTTTCATTAATTTATCCAAGTCGCGCTCAATGATCTCATTAAAACCATTTGCCGAACCAGTAATGAAGAAACCACCTATGGTAAGAATCAGCCAATTGATCCAAATAATATCTCCCTGCTGTTTGGCGCCTATCAGAAAAGCTATGGAAGCCGAAAAAACGACTGTTAAAGTTAATCTTAGCTTAACTAATTTTTTAAAATCAGACAAAAACTGCTTCATGTAAACTACGTTAATCTCTTTAATGTTCTACAATTACACTAATCCGGCAAAGTTCTACAACAAACAGCATATTATCGTTGTAATTTTGTCATTAATAGCATCAAATAATATTGCGCTCCGAATAGCAAACTCGCCACTACCAAGTGCGTTGTTTGCGCGAAAGCAGGAACATTAAATCGGGCCAAAACAATACCAGAAAGCATCTGTATACCAATTAATACAATAACTATCCAAGCATATTTGCTTTGCAATGTCAATGAACTAAACCTACTTCGAACAAGGAAGAAAAGAATAACTGTTAATCCCAGTGAAACATAGGCCAATACTCTATGTACAGAAAATGAATCGCCTAAATTTGCTACCCATTCTTGTCGCGCGACGAGCTGACTACTTAAGTGGTCAATCGTTTCTCTAACTTCTGTACCAAAAACAACCTGTACAACCATTAAAACTAATGAAACAAAGGCCAATGCCTTTATTCCTTTAACATGTTGGTTACTGAGAATTGTTTTATTTCTTAATGTTGTTGCTTGATAAAATGTATATATACTGATCGCTACGATTAACAGCGCTAACAACATATGTACTGTGATAATCCAAGGCATCAGATTCGTGGATACCACGATAGATCCTAACCAAGCCTGAAGCACCACAACAAAAACATTTAAAACGCTCCATACTACAATGGAGGGTTTTGTTTTTAAATAGGTAAAAGAGAATATCGCCGAAAAAAGCAGACAGAAACCAGCAGCAACACCAACCAAACGATTAACATACTCCGTCCAAGTCTTAGCCGCGTTGAATTCTTCATGCGCCAATATCGACTGGTCGTGTCTAATCTTATCAGCCATTTCTGGATGACCAAAAAACTCTACAATTTTTGCAAATCGTTGATTCTTTTTGGCTCGGCCATCAATATATTGCTGTTCGTATCCCTCTGGAAGTTGAGATACATCCGTCGGCGGTATAATGCGATTAAAGCATTTTGGCCAATCCGGGCATCCCATTCCGGAACCTGTGCTTCTTACAATTCCGCCTGCTGCTATGACTAGAAACAGCACGATAATTGTAATTCTATTTGTTAAGACAAATCTTTTTTCTGCACGCGGATACATATATCCTCTCTTTCTACTAAAATATAAAGAGAGGTAGGTAAAAACCTACCCTTCTACTTCTCTATTATTTTGCTTATTCCACTCATTCTGAATGCGTACCGCTTCTTCGTTACCTTCGAAGTCGTGCGCCTGATTTGAGCTCATAGTCTCAGAGAATGGTGTTGTTTGTGGAATAAAGTCTGTGTCATGCCCAGGCTTACTGTAGTCATATGGCCAACGGTATACTGTAGGGATCTCTCCTGGCCAGTTACCATGGATATGCTCTACTGGTGTAGTCCACTCTAATGTATTTGATTGCCAAGGGTTTTGTGACGCTTTCTTACCAGTCCAAATCGAAGCGAAGAAATTCCAAAGGAAAGCCACTTGACCTAAACCTGCAATAATCGCTGCCCAAGTAATTAACAAGTTAACAGATACCCATTTCTCCATGAAAGGGAATGCGGTAAACGCGTAGTAACGACGTGGAACCCCATCAATACCCATAAAGTGCATTGGGAAGAATACTAAATATGCACCAATAAATGTTAACCAGAAGTGCAAGTAACCTAATTTAGTATCCATCATACGACCGAACATCTTAGGGTACCAGTGGTACACACCACATAACATACCAAATATAGATGCTGATCCCATTACTAAGTGGAAGTGGGCTACAACGAAGTAAGTATCGTGCAAGTTGATATCTAATGCAGCGTTACCTAAGTACAATCCTGTTAAACCACCAGACACGAAGAAAGAAACCATACCGATTGCAAACATCATTGCTGGAGTAAAACGGATGTTACCTCTCCATAATGTCGCGATGTAGTTAAATGCTTTTACCGCTGAAGGTACAGCAATAATCAATGTTGTGATCATAAATACACCACCTAAGAACGGATTCATACCCGTAACGAACATGTGGTGACCCCATACGATAAAAGATAATACTGTAATACCTACCAACGAATAAACCATCGCATGGTAACCAAAGATTGGTTTACGTGAGTTAGTCGAGATAACCTCAGATGTAAGACCTAATGCAGGCATTACTACGATATATACCTCTGGGTGACCTAAGAACCAGAACAAGTGTTGGAACAAGATAGGTGAACCACCTTCATTTGGTAAAATTTGTCCTTGAACTACTAAATCAGAAAGGTAAAATGATGTTCCTACCGAACGGTCAAAGAACAATAAAACAACCGCAGATACAAGAACTGGGAATGAAAGTAAACCAACAATGGCAGTTAAGAAGAAAGACCAAATAGTCAATGGCATTCTCCAAAGATCCATACCTTTAGTACGCATGTTCAAAATTGTACTGATATAGTTTACACCACCTAATACCTGAGATGCGATAAACAACGTCATACTAACTAACCAAAGCGTCATCCCCAATCCAGAACCGGAGATTGCTGTCGGTACCGCGGAGAGCGGTGGATAGATTGTCCAACCAGCTGCTGCAGGACCACTTTCAACAAAGAAAGAAGCAACCATGATAACACAAGCAACAAAGAAGAACCAGTAAGATAACATGTTCATCAATGGCGATGCCATATCACGAGCACCAATTTGGTAAGGAATAAGAAGGTTACTAAATGTACCTGATAAACCCGCCGTTAATACGAAGAAAACCATCATGGTACCGTGGATAGTAACCAACGACAAAAAGAAGTCGGGTTTAATACGACCACCTTCGGCCCATTTACCTAAAAATATTTCTAAAATCGGGAATTCTTTATCCGGCCACGCGAGTTG
The DNA here is from genome assembly GCF_004421025.1 of Sphingobacterium psychroaquaticum. NCBI lineage: Bacteria > Pseudomonadati > Bacteroidota > Sphingobacteriia > Sphingobacteriales > Sphingobacteriaceae > Sphingobacterium > Sphingobacterium psychroaquaticum. The sequence goes on from NZ_CP038029.1 coordinate 3,717,654, forward strand.
GATACGGAATAGAATCGAAAGCACCATAGCGAAGACTGCCATCACAATACCTGTGATCAAAAATTGCTTCGCAATCATTTTGTGGTCTTGACTAAATATGTATTTAGTTAAGAATGTCTCATGATGGTGATCATGTGAATCATGATGCGCTGCGCCGTGCGATATAACTGTACTTGACATATTCGTTTAATAAATTCTTATCTCAAATTAATTTAATGAAGCAGTAGTAAGCTCCTTAGCTTCTGATGATTCTAAAGCGCTATACTCCTTTTGCAAATCTTCAGTAAAATACTTGTTCTGTTTGCTTAACCACTCTTTGTATTCCGCTTCCGTAACAACGATTACTTTCTTCTGCATGTTCCAGTGACCAGAACCACAGATCTTCGCACACAACATCACGTAATCATATTTTGGATCGTTCATACGCTCACGCATTTCTTCTGTTGTAACCGTAGGTGTAAACTGGAAATAGTTAGTCATACCCGGTACCGCATTGATTTGAACACGGAAATCAGGAATATAGAACGAGTGAATAATATCTTTAGATACGATATGGAAACGCACAGATTTATTAACAGGAATAACAATATCTGATGCCTGAATATCATCCCATGCCGATTTATCACTAAAATCGATACCATAAGAGTTTAATGGTGTAGTCAATTTGTAGTTACGTTTACCAATTTTGCCATCAGCACCTGGGTAACGTACTTGCCATTGAAACTGCTCCCCTAAAACCTCTACCTGTAACGCAGATTTTTGCAAATCTTCAGGAATGTTAGTGATAGATCTCCATGTGAAGAAACCGAACAATACTAATACCGTAAGAACAACAGCAGGTACAATCGTCCAGATACGTTCGATTGTATCGTTGTGCGGATAGAAGTAAGCCTTCTTATCTGCACGCATTCTGTAGATATAGGTAAACGATAATAATAAGATGTGAACAATTACCAATACAATTGTAATAATGATTGTAGTAATAATAAACATCGTATCAATACGTGCACCATGTTCCGTTACTGCGGGTCTCCATGACCATGCTCCCCATACGGCATACCCGTAATAGATGAAAGCTAAGAACAATATCAAAAAGATGAACAACAATACGGCTTGAAACGTATTGTTCGCTAATGGATTGAACTTACCATTCATTTTACGCGTTAGATCGTAAATAGAAAGGACTTTTAAAACGACAGCTACAATCGTACAAACTACCAAAAACAATAAAATGTAGTAGGTTAAGTTTTTGTACGCTTGCGGATCAATCTGTTTTACTTCTTCTGGTGCCGCAGTTGTTGCTGCTACCGTAGCATCTGCTGCCGCAGCAACCGTTGTATCAGTAGCGGCAGCTGTGGTAGCCGCAGCAGTATCGGTTGCCGCCGCTGCTTCAGTCACAGCGACTACAGTAGTATCTTTAGCTACTGAATCTTGTTGCGTTGCAAAGCTAGGCGTAGCGAAAAATAATCCTACGGCTAGTAAGCATCCCAAAACGGCTTTAAATCTGTTATTTATGTTAAATTTCATTTCTTATTATGACGTTTAAACGTATTTTACAACGATTAGAAATTATAGTTGATGATGTAAACTTTCATCTAAGAATGGATGATTCTTAGGTGCTAATGGATGCTTGCTAAGTTTCGTCATGACCAAGAAAGTAAACAAACCAACAAAACCAATAGCTGTACCAATTTCCACAAAACCAAAACCACGGTGTGCTTCAACTGTTCCTGGCATAATCATGATATAATAATCTAACCAGTGACCGCAAAGTAACAAAATTGCCACGAACAACATCATTCCTTGTTTACGCTTTGCATCACGATCAACTAACAACAACAATGGTGCTAAGAAGTTGATGATAATGCTTAACCAAAACCAAGGTTTGTATTCAGGCTCCCATCTTTTGTAAAAATAAACCGTTTCCTCTGGAATGTTAGAATACCAAATCAACATGAATTGTGCAAACCAAACATACGTCCAGAAAATAGAGAAACCAAACATAAGCTTACCTAAATCGTGTAAGTGGTTTTCATTAACCCATGATAGGTAACCTGCTTTTTTCACTAAAATAGTAATTACAACGATCGTAGCGATACCACTCACCCACATAGCGGCGAAGTTGTACCATCCAAACATAGTCGAGAACCAGTGTGCCTCTAGCGACATAATAGTATCAAACGACCAAATAGGTGTTGTAAAACCAAAGATAACTAAGAAAATCGCAGATAATTTAAAGCTCTGTTTATACGAGTTCAAACCACCTTCTAAATCTTCTTTGTATGACAACTTCGCTAAAATTACTGCGAAGATGCTATACGTTCCCATAAAGATCACTTGACGGATCAAGAAACCTGGTACATTCAAGAACGTAGATTTTCCTGCTACTAATTTATCAAAATTAGGGCTGTTCGGATCTGTAAGTCCGTCAGCATGCCAATGGTGATATAAGTTGTGTGTAGTTAATCCTAATCCTACGATTAAAAGTAGAATTAAAGCCGCAATCGGCAATATACTTGCCATAGCTTGCGGAATACGAATCAAACCAGCAGACCAGCCTGATTGTGTAACCATCTGAAGCGCTACGAAGAAAGCTCCAGCTGCACATACACAAGTAAAATAATAACCCATCAATAATAGGTTAGCGTATGTACGTTCAACCATAATATGGTCACTTGACATGAGGCCTATAACAATTGCTATAACGCCTACGGCAATTCCAACAAGACTTAGTATCTTTCCGATACCAGCAAATTGAAATCTCTCGCTGAAATTATAATCGTGATGATGATTGTGAGTTCCCATTTATTATATTGATGTTAGATTATTTTTTTTGTAATTCATGAACATACATAACCACTTGCCAACGTTCTTCAGGTGACAATTGAGAAGCGTGTGAGCCCATGGTGTTATGTCCATAGTAAATAGTATGATAAATTTTACCATCTGTCAAGTCGCTCATCAAACCTCCACGTGAAGAGTTAGCTGCATCGGATTTCGCATACGATGGTGGCGGCGGGAAATTCTCCAACTGACGTTTTCCACGTGAATCCTCTACGCTTCTATCTTTTGTCAATGGACCATCACCTTTACCATCTTTACCATGACAAACCGCACAGTAGGTATGGAATAATGCATCGCCTTTAGCTAAGTTTTCTTTGGTTACAGCTAGTGGGCTTGTAAGCTCTCTACCCGCACGCTCATACTCTTCTAAAGAATTAGCGAACTCAAAACGCTCAAAACCGATTGGTGTCGTACCTGATGGCGGCAATTGCGCAGTGATATTATTTTTAAAATTATTGTTTGGCTGATCCGGGTTATAAGCGATCGGATCATACATATTTCTGGAGAATTCCCATCCTGTACTACGCTTTGTTCCATCTCCACAGCTAGAAACTACTGCCGCTAATGCGAAAGCAGCACATACAGATCCAAGAAAATTCTTCTTATTCATAGCTAACATATTTTCTTTCATTGTATTTAACTTCAACAGCTCCTGCTTCTTTCAACAACGATTCCACCAAGGCGTGATCTGCATTTTCTTTCGCATCAATTGCGATAATAAAACGATCGTCAGAAGCACGTAGATCCATTACACGTGGTGCACGTCCTGGGAACAAATGGTTACGGTAAAAGAATGTCGCAACCATACCTAAGGCACACAACAAGATCGTAACCTCAAATGTAACCGGAACAAAGTTTGGCAACGGCAATGATGGTTTACCACCAATATTCATCGGCCAATCGTGTGCCATTGTGAAATACAACAAGCTAAACCCTAAACATGTTCCTAATGCACCAAAAACAAATGCTGCAATAGGTAAACGAGATGGTTTAACACCTAGCTTCGCCTCGATACCGTGGATAGGCATTGGTGTAAAACAATCATATATGCTGATATTGTTTGCTTGCAATTTATCAATCCCATGCATCATTTCATCGGGATCAGCAAAACTACCTAATATATATTTTGTATTGCTCATTGCTATTATTTTTGTTTTAATGCGTTAATGTCTTCTTCTGATACCGTATCATACTTCTTCAACGAGTTCGCAAAGAACTCTACTTGCTCAGCAGGGAAAGCACCTTCTTGCGCCAATTTAGTTTTATGTTGTAAACTAGATGACTTCAATAATAATTTAACCTCTGCAATCGCAATACCTGGTAAGAAACGTAAGAACAATAAGAACAACGTAAAGAATAAACCAATAGATCCAATGAAGATACCTACGTCCACCCAAGTTGGATAGAACATCGCCCATGACGATGGAAGGTAATCTCTATGTAAAGAGGTAACGATAATTACGAAACGTTCGAACCACATACCGATATTTACGATGATAGATAATACCCAAGAAATCGGAATACTTGTACGGATCTTTTTGAACCAGAACAACTGTGGTGAAATTACGTTACACGTCATCATCGCCCAGTAAGCCCAAGCATACGGACCAGCAATACGGTTTTCGAATGCATACATTTCGTATTCTGAACCAGAGTACCATGCGATGAAAAGCTCTGTTAAGTAAGCAACACCTACGATAGATCCTGTTACCATAATGATCTTGTTCATCGACTCAATGTGGAACATTGTGATGTAGTCCTCAAAGTTCATTACTTTACGTAAAATCAAAAGTAAGGTCTGTACCATCGCAAAACCAGAGAAGATCGCACCCGCAACGAAATATGGCGGGAAGATCGTGGTATGCCATCCTGGGATTACAGAAGTTGCAAAGTCCATGGATACAATCGTGTGTACAGAAAGTACAAGTGGCGTAGAGATACCAGCTAAGATCAAGGAAACAATCTCAAAACGCTGCCAGCTTTTAACCGAACCGTTCCATCCGAAAGATAAAACGCTGTATACCTTTTGTTTCAAACCAGTTGCACGGTCACGTACAGATGCGATATCTGGTAAAAGACCACAGTACCAGAACACTAATGATACAGTGAAGTATGTAGAGATCGCAAACGCATCCCATACAAGTGGAGAGTTAAAGTTTACCCACAAAGAACCGAATTGGTTTGGAAGTGGGAAGATCCAATACGCCAACCAAGGACGTCCCATGTGTGCTACAACATACGTAGCGGCACAGATAACGGCGAAGATCGTCATCGCCTCTGCGGAACGGTTGATGGAGTTACGCCAGTTTTGGCGGAAAAGTAATAATACGGCTGAAATCAACGTTCCGGCGTGACCGATACCTACCCACCATACGAAGTCGGTGATATCCCAAGCCCAGCCTACAGTTTTATTCAGACCCCAAGCGCCGATACCTGTCCAAAAAGTATATCCAACACTCACAACCCATAACATAGCGCCTAATACAGCAACGGTAAAACCGATCCACCAGGCCTTGTTAGGTTTATTTTCAACCGGAAGCAAGATATCATCAGTCACTTTTGCGTAAGTGATGTTCTTGCCGGTTACTAAAGGTTCTCTTAATATTGATTCGTTATGCGATGACATAGTTTTTTTATTTCAAATTAGAATAAAATTACGCTTCAAAAGTATTTCTAACTTTGGTCATGTAACCAATGTTCGGTTGAACATTAATTTCTTCCAAGACGTAGTAAACACGCTCGTTACGTAGTGCTTTTGAAACTTCTGATTCTGGATCGTTCACATCACCAAAGATGATTGCATTTGCGGAACAAGCTTCTTGACAAGCCATTTTCACATCGCCGTCTTTCAACTTGCGATTTTCCATCTTCGCGTGTAGTTTACCCGCTTGAATACGTTGAATACACATCGAACATTTTTCCATTACCCCACGTGAACGTGTTGTAACATCAGGGTTCAATACTAATTGTGTAAACTCATTGTTCAAGTAATTGTCAAAACGTGAATCATTCCAGTAGTTAAACCAGTTGAAACGACGCACTTTATATGGACAGTTGTTCGCACAGTAACGTGTACCGAAACAACGGTTGTAAGCCATATGGTTAAGACCTTCTGAAGAGTGTACCGTCGCTAATACTGGACATACCGTCTCACAAGGAGCATGGTCACAGTGCTGACACAACATTGGTTGGTGAACAACCGTTACACTTTCGTAATCTAGATCTGTTGCTTTAGCAATTTCTTTCTCTTTTGTAAGCTTCGCATCGCCAGCTTCTAATGTATAGTAACGGTCGATACGTAACCAGTGCATCTCACGACGACGACGAACCTCATCACGACCTACTACTGGAATATTGTTTTCAACATTACAAGCCACGATACAAGAACCACAACCCGTACAAGCATTCAAATCGATTGCCATAACCCATTTGTGACCCGGCGACTCAAATTTATTCCATAAGTCATACGTCTTATGTGTATCAGAGAAACGACCAGATTCCGAGTTAGGATCTTTTAAATATTTAGCGAATGTCGTCTCACGGATAATGTTACGACCTTCAATAGTATGGTGTGTTTGTGTCTGTGCTAATTCATATGTAGCAGAAGCTTTTGTAACAGTGGCTTTCGCTTCAAACTGAACCGTTCCATTTGCTAAGCGAGCGAAAGGGAATGCATTCTTACCAACATCATTACCTGCTTTACCAACTTTAGTACGACCATAACCGACAGCAATAGAAACGGTGCCTAATGCTTGTCCTGGTTGCAATACAACTGGTAACTCTACCGCATAACCATTTGCTTCCACTTTAACTGTACTGTTTTCACCTAATCCTAATTGCTCAGCAAATTTAGGGTTGATCGCAGCATAGTTGTCCCAAGTTACTTTTGAAACTGGATCAGGAAGCTCTTGCAAGTACGCGTTGTTCGCATAGCGACCGTCACGCATTACTGTAGATTCGTATAACTTCAATTCAACCTCACCTGCAACAGCTTTGGCTGCCGACGCAATTGCTGCCGCAACAGCATTTACATCTACATTAGCTGTATAGGATGATCCTGTCTCCGAACCTTTGTAAACAAAACCTGTTTGCAATAATTCTTTCCAAGACTTACCTGTTCCCGCTAAGATATTAGCTTCCCAATTCTGTTTAACAAAATCGTAGATGTTTGTATTATCTCCAGCCCACACCAAGAAACTTTGCTCTGCTTGGCGTGTATTGAATACCGGGTTGATTGTTGGTTGAACGATGGTATAGTAACCCTCTTTTGCCGAAGCATCACCCCACGCTTCTAAGAACGTACATGTAGGAGCAATAGCTTTTAATTCAGAAGCTGTCTCGTCCGCACGATCCGAGAATGAAAGTGTAAACTCAACTTTAGAAAGTGCCGATTTAACATCAGCTGGTTTAAAGTAATCGTATACAGGGTTACTATTTAAGAACAAAGCTACACCTACTTGACCAGCAGTTGCATTCGCTAAGAACTGTTGGAAAGCAGCATCAGAACCTTGGTATTTCTTCGCGAAATTATCTAAATCGATAATAGCTCCGTATGCACCTAAAGCAGTGTTGATTGCATTGGCTAACAATTGTACATTCACATCGTTAGAACCTGCCACAACAACGGCATTTCCTTTAGCATTCACCAATTCTTTGGATGCTAAAGCAATCGCTGTTTGTGCTTTTTTATTGCTTACTCCACCTGCTAATGATTGTCCTGTAATAGCGTTATACAACGAAATTAAAACAGCACCTTCTTCTGATGGTTTGATGGCAATACGTACATCCGCATTTGAACCTGTCATGCTTAGACCTGATTCAAACTGAATGTGACGTGACATCTTACCGTTTTTCAACGATTTGTAGTCACGGTTTTTGATATAGTCTTGTGTATGCTCCTCTCCTTCTAACCAAGATCCTAAGAAATCGGCTGCAACAGAAACAACAACATTTGCATTTTTAAAGTGGTAAGATGGCACGACAGCTTTACCGAAGCTTGCTTTGTTTGCTTCAATAATACCGCTATATGATACGGCATCTACCTGCACTAAAGATGTAGTAGGGTATTTCGTCGTAAATTTCGCAATTGCCGCTAGCATAGATGGGCTATTCACCGTACTTGCTACAACAGCAATTTGTTTTCCAGCTGCAGCTGCTTTATCTAAAGCAGCGATAACTGTACTGTCTAATTTCGACCATTCAACATCTTTACCACCTACTTGTGGATTCTGAAGCTTGGACATGTCGTACAAGTCCAATACCGAAGCTGCCGTTGTTGAATCTGTACCTTGATTTAAACCTATAGAGTTCGGGTTAGCCGCCAACGAAATAGGGCGTCCCTCACGTGTACGAACTAATACACTTTGTCCATTGAATGACGAAGCATAATAATTCGGGATTCCAGGAGTTACTTCTTCTGGTTTAATTATATAAGGTACTGCTTTATGAACAGGTGTACGATTACACGCTGCCAACGTAACAGCTCCTAAACCGAAACCTAAAGCTTTCAAGAAGTCACGACGAGGTGTCTTCGTACTCAAGCCGGCTTCATTTAATACATCTTCTACAGGAATAGATTCGGCAAACTCACCCTTACTACTTTCAACGAAAGCAGGTGTTTGTTGCAATTCTTCCAAACCTTTCCAATATTTTTTATTGCTATCCATTTAAGCTGTATATAAGATTGCGTATTCCAAATTAATTATTAATAGTGACACTTACCACACTCCAGACCACCGATCATGGCTGCAGTCATCTTCTCACCTTTCTTCAATTTCTCGTGTGCTTCAATCAGTTGATCGTAGTAAGCATTATCTGAATTAACAGCGGTCTCACGGTGACAATCAACACACCATTTCATTGTTAATGGCGAGTATTGATAAACCTCTTCCATTGTTTCAATTGGTCCGTGACATGTTTGACACTCCACACCAGCTACAACAACGTGTTGCGAGTGATTGAAGTAAGCAAAGTCTGGCAAGTTGTGAATCCGAACCCATTGAATAGGTCTAGGATTGTTACCGTATGTACGTGTATCTGGATTATAATCCAATGCTTTGTAGATCTTTGCAATTTCCGGAGAAAGCTCACCGTCGTAATGATCTGAACCCGTAATCGTGTTGTGACAGTTCATACATACGTTAGCCGAAGGAATCGAAGCATTTTTCGATTTAAACGCACCACCGTGACAGTACTGACATTCAATTTGATTTACACCGGCGTGAATCTGGTGCGAGAACTTAATAGGCTGAACAGGTTTATATCCTGTATGAACACCTACATTCCACATCGTATTCCATCCAGCAACACCTAAGAGTGCAACCAACATTAACACAGCAAAACCAACAAGCTTTTTGTTTTTCAAGAAAGCCTTAGCAAATTTCGCTTTACCACTTTCTTTGTACTGCTCATTTCTAGCTTGTGCAGCCTCGATTGCGGCCTGATTGTTTGCAATAACTTTCTCCAACGTACGAATAACGCGGTTCAATACCACAATTACTACGACCGCTAAAACAACGATTGCAAGCAAACCAACGATCATCAACAAATTCGCATCGTCAGATTTAGCAGCACCACCGTCAGCAGCAGTTCCTTCAGCAGGACCAGCAGCAGCTTTAGCTTCTTCGTCTTTTACGTAAGCAATAATGTTTTTGATTTGATCGTCAGACAAATCAGTAAAGGATGTCATTACTGATTTATTGTACTCTTCGAAAATCGCTTTTGCTGCTGGATCACCAGAAGCAATTAACGCTTGCGAGTTGTGGATCCATTTCACTAACCACTCCTCTGAATGTCGCTCTGCCATACCTGCCAAAGCTGGTCCAACCATCTTCTTAGTCACACTGTGACAACTTGTACACTTGGACTTAAAAAGCGCCTGTCCTTCTTTGACATCCTGCGCATGCGACATTGTAACGGCAAATAACAACATCAACCCAACTGATATTGTCTTTGCAAGTCTTCCCAAAACGGATGAGATATTTCTCATATTTAGCACTTTATACTATTTATTTATGATGTAATAACTTTTAAAATGTATCGCAGAGAGGGTCTAATCCCTCCAAACAATGCACAAAAGTATAACTATTTAAGCAATCACTGACAATTTAATGACGCAAAATATCAATTTAAAACGATTCTAAATAGTTGTCAAAGTTTTGTAATAAATGGCCCTGATCAACCATATTGCATAAACAACGAATTCCATCAAAACATCAAAACGAAGGTAATCTTATTGTTTTTGAAAAAAATTAACGCCCTATGGTTTGACGGTAAAACACACGAAGCTTGCTCCTTGCCCACAAATTAAAATGTTGACTTTTGACTAACAAATTCTTACCCACAGAATCGTATCTTCGTATCTATGAAAGGGAGCTTTTTCGTCATATTGCTTTTACTTTGGGGCTGTAGCTCCTGTCGGCAACCAGCCCGGTCTGCTCTCGTTCAACATACACATGATAAGCACCTACAGATGAGCGATAGCACAAAATACAATGACCTGACTCCAGAGGAGGAATATGTAATTTTACATAAAGGAACAGAAAGAGCGTTTACAGGCGCATTATTGAATAATAAATCGGAGGGCACCTATGTTTGTAAGCGATGCGACGCACCGCTCTACAACTCTAAGGATAAATTCGAATCACACTGTGGCTGGCCTAGTTTTGATGATGAAATTAAAGGCGCTGTAAAACGAGTTACAGATGCCGATGGCCGTCGTGTAGAAATCTTATGCGCAAAATGTGGCGCACACTTAGGACATGTATTTGAGGGGGAACGTTTCACCGACAAAAACACACGCCATTGCGTAAACTCCATCTCGATGAAGTTTGTACCCGCTGACACAAGTGCTAAATTATAAAAAGTGCGTTCATCAGTTAGATGGACGACTCCCGAACAATGAGTTCACACGGAATAACAATTTTTCGCGTTTCTTTTAATTTGCCTTCAATTTCGGCAATTAAAGTTTGAATCAACTCTAATGTCAAATGCTCTATATCTTGGGAGACTACACTGATTGATGGATCGTGCAATTTAAATAAGGTATGTTCATCAAAAGCTACCATTTTAGGCAAAGCAACGTTTTCTCCTTTCAAAGCCTTTAAACCTGCAATAGCCAAGTAATTGGTAGCAAATAGCACCGCGTCAAGATTATTGGATTGTACAAATTCGACAATTTGCGCTTTTGACTCTTCATCATCTGTTTCCATTTGTAGCTTTTTGATGAAAGACGGTGTTTGAAACTCATCCATCGCTTGCATGTAACCATCCAAGCGATCACGCATCTGTGTCTGATTCGAATAAAGTGATATCAATCCGATCCGTTTATTAGCTTGTTCCAATAAGTGTCGTGTAGCTTCATATGCACCTTTTTTATTATCCGACACCACATAGCTCGTATCAACCGTTGGGATAAAACGGTCAAACAATACTACGGGAATATTATTTTGCTTGATATTGGAAATCGTTTCTTCCAAACCTTCCGAAGGCGTAATAATAAAACCATCAACTTGACGATCCATAAAAAGTTGAATCAGTTCTTTTGCTTTGTTCTCGTCGTTATTCATACTACAGTAAATAATATGATAACCGGCACTGTAAGCTTGACGTTCAATATACTTCGCTACATTAGAGAAAAAGGGATTGGCAATATCTTCTACTAAAAGACCTAAGATCTTGGTCTGTCCTGTACGCAGACTCTTTGCAAGTTGGTTGGGCTTATACCCTACTTTCTCCACATATTCCAAAACACGCTTCGTCAAAGCATCACTTATACGCTTCTCCTTAGCTTTATCATTTAAAATAAACGAAACGGTAGTTACGGAAATACCTAAAGCCTTAGCGATATCACTAATCAACACTCTTTTCTTCATACAATTTTACTTGGATAGATTCAGTCTGACTAAACTACTAAAAAATTTTAGCAAAAGCGAACTAATATGCTAAAAATAATTCTGCTAAAAGGTTTTATAAGAACAAAAACATTTTTTTCGTATTATTACACCGAAACAATAAACATAAATCTATGATTCATAAAACAGCGTGGGGGACAGCCATGCTTCTGACGGCACTGAATATAGCAACCCCACTCCTATCCAGCGGGCAACAGCTTACCAAATATGTGGATCCACTGATTGGAACGGGCGGACATGGACACACCTATCCTGGATCTACACGACCTTTTGCATTAGTGCAACTCTCGCCAGACAATGGAAAAGGTGGTTGGGACTGGGTTAGTGGATATCATATATCCTCAGATAGTATTGCCGGATTCAGCCATATGCATCTCAGCGGAACGGGAATTGGAGATTGGCTCGACATTGCATTGATGCCGATGCTTAAAATAAATGATAATCCAACAGCAGATATCAAACAAAAATTTGATCGTAAAGACGAAAAAGCAAGCGCGGGTTACTACCGCGTACAGCTCGAGAATGGTATACAGGTAGAGCTAACGTCAACGGAGCGCGTAGGCTTCCATCGCTATACTTTCCCCAAAAACACACCTAAAGCAGTCGTCCAAATTGACCTTAAACATCAATACAATTGGGATAAACCGACAAACAGCTATTTAACCCGTATCAATGATTCCACACTCGTAGGTCTTCGCGAATCTTCGGGATGGGCCGGTAAACAACATATCTATTTTGCAATCCGAACATCTAAACCTATAGATAATTTTACCGCGGTATCAACGTCTCAGCAAGAAGTACAAACTTTACAAGCGCAGGGCGTCATCGGACAAATAGCATTCAACAATACAGAAAATCTATTGCTGAAAGTAGCTTTATCAACGACTAGTCATGATAAGGCACTCCTCGCATTATCTGAGATACCGTCATGGAATTTTGAAGACACACAGAAAAATTCGAATATAGCTTGGGAAAATGAGCTGGGTAAAATCAAAATTGAAAGCCGTGATGAAAGACTAAAAACCATATTTTACTCCGCGCTTTATCATACAGCGGTAGCTCCCACGTTATATTCAGACGCTGATGGAGTCTATAAAAACTACAAAGGAGAAACACACCGCATGACCAATCAAGGACAAAGGTATACCTTCTTCTCTTTATGGGACACCTTTCGTGCGTTGAAACCACTTTTCACCATCACACAACCCGATCGACATACAGACTTTCTAAATAGCATGCTTGCGTTCTATGATGAAAATGGCTTATTGCCTGTTTGGGATCTCAGCACTTTTGAGACCAACACGATGACAGGTTACCATGCGATTCCTGTACTAGCAGATGCCATCTTAAAAGACTGGCCAGGCGTAGACGCTGAACGGGCTTATGAAGCGATGCGTAAGAGTGCTTTTCAAACTATTCGCGAGGTGCCGGCATACAATGAGTACGGATATGTTCCACAAGATGTAAATGGAGGCAGTGTAACTAAGACATTAGAATATGCGTTCGATGATTACTGTATTTCATTGGTCGCTGAAAAACTGGGCAAAACAGCGGACTATACCTTGTTTACCAAACGAGCCAAAAATTACACCCATCTTTTTGACCCGACAACGGGCTTTATGCGCGCCAAATATAAGAATGGTCAATTTGTAGAACCTTTTGATCCATTTTATTCAGAACATGATTTCGATAAGAGCCAATACATTGAAGGCAACGCATGGCAACACGCATTCTTTGTCCCGCACGACATTCGCGGATTGGCCAAGCTCTTTCCAAAGAAAAATGGCTTAAGTGCCATGTTAGATACCTTATTTACGGCACCATCCTATATGACCGGAGAAAACCAATCACCCGATGCAAGTGGTTTTATTGGCCAATATGCCCATGGTAATGAACCCAGCCATCACATCGCTTATATGTACAGTTATATCGGAGAGGCCTGGAAGACGCAAGAAAAAGTACGTATGATTGTCGATTCCATGTACCATGATCGCCCAGACGGCTATGCGGGCAATGAAGATGCTGGACAGATGAGTGCGTGGGCCGTATGGTCTATGATGGGATTGTACCCCGTATCCCCGGTCGGTGGCGAATATGTGTTTGGTAGCCCAACCCTCGATAAATCGACTATAGCCATGCCTAATGGCAAGCAATTTACAATTACCGCACGCAACAATGGCCCGAAGCAGGTATATATTAAATCGGCTAAGCTGAACGGAAAAGTATATAATAAAACATTTATTACGCATGCAGATATGTTAAAAGGCGGCGAACTTGTTTTTGAGATGTCAGACAAACCCAACAAAAAATTCGGAAGTAGCCGAGATAGTTGGCCCACCTCCATGGAGAATTAAAAAAATAAAAGCGACGAAAAGTCGCTTTTATTTTTTGGGAATAGTTATTGATTAGTTCTAGTAAGGAGAATAAAAAATGACAGATTTCAACAACATTAACATTCAGGATTTAGGAGACGACCAGAACACGCCGCAAGATTTCTATGATACCTTCAGGGAAAAACTTAACGCTGTGGAACAATTTCCATCATTATACACCTTTAAATTTATTCTAAAGGCTGATTTAGAGAAAATAGAGCAAGTAAAGGCGATCTTCGAACATCCGAGTTCAAAATTTTCGGAAAAAGAATCCGCTGGAGGAAAATACAAATCCATTACGGTAGAAACTTTTGTAAACAACGCCGAGGATGTGATTAACTACTACAAAGAAGTATCAAAAATAGAATCAGTAATGATGCTATAAAACAAAAAAAAACGCTGTCAAAATGACAGCGTTTTTTTGTTTTATGATCTAATCAAGATTACGCTTGTGGCGCATCAGGAGTTCCTGCATTTTGATCTTGTTTCGGTTTATCTTCACGTGGAGGGCGTGGCAATAAAGCCTTACGAGAAAGCTTCATTTTTCCTTGCTTATCCACATCTAATAATTTCACCGTTACCATATCGCCTTCTTTCAACACGCCGTCCATTGTTTCAAGACGTTTCCAGTCGATTTCAGAAATATGTAATAAACCGTCTTTACCTGGCATGATTTCTACGAAAGCACCAAATGCCATGATCGATTTAACTTTACCTTCATATACTTCACCAACCTCTGGTTTAGCAACGATAGCACGGATACGTGATACTGCAGCGTCGATCGACTCTTTGTTATCAGCAAATACCTGTACGATACCTTTACCATCCACCTCTTCGATAGAAATAGTTGAACCCGTTTCGCGTTGCATCTCTTGAATAATTTTACCACCAGGGCCAATTACAGCACCGATAAATTCTTTATCGATTGTCAAGGAGATAATACGAGGAGCGTGTGGTTTGTAGTCTTCACGTGGAACAGCAATAGTTTTCTGCATCTCACCTAAGATATGTAAACGTGCTTCACGCGCTTGGTCTAATGCTTGTGTAAGCACTTCCCATTTCAAACCGTTTATTTTTAAGTCCATCTGACAAGCAACAATACCTTTTTCAGTACCTGTTACTTTGAAGTCCATATCACCCAAGTGATCTTCATCACCTAAGATATCAGATAAAATCGCATATTTTCCAGTTTTCTCATCAGAGATCAATCCCATAGCAATACCTGAAACTGGTGCTTTTAATTTAACACCCGCATCTAATAATGCCAATGTACCTGCACAAACAGTTGCCATAGACGAAGAACCATTCGATTCCAAGATATCCGAAACAACACGGATTGTGTATGGATTTTCTGCGTCAGCAGGTAAAACTTGTTTCAATGAACGCATTGCCAAGTTACCATGCCCCACCTCACGACGACCTGGACCACGATTTGGTCTTACCTCACCTGTAGAGAATGCCGGAAAGTTATAGTGCAAAATAAATTTGTTGTAGCCATTGATAAATGCGCCATCAATCATTTGCTCATCATCCTTAGCACCTAAGGTTACCGAAGTCAACGCTTGCGTTTCACCACGTGTAAATACTGCGGAACCGTGTGCCGCTGGTAAGTAATCTACTTCAGACCAAATCGGACGTACCGTACGTACATCACGACCATCTAAACGCATGCCTTCATCCAACACTAAGTTACGTACAGCATCATACTGCACATCATGGAAATATTTTTTGAACAAGAATGCTGTATCGTCATCGATTTCTTCCGGCATTGTCGCTCTGTAAGCTGCTGCAATTTCAGCAAAACGCTCCGAACGATCGTGCTTTGCCGATGCTGATTTAGCAACTGCATATACTTGATCGTACGTCGCTGCAAAAATTGAAGCTCTCAATTCTAGATCTTCCGGCTCGTGGTTAAACTCACGCTTAGTTTCTGAACCTACTAATTTTGCTAATTCAAGCTGTGCTGCAACTTGTTTTTTAATTGCTTCGTGTGCAAAAGCGATCGCTTCTACCATCTCCGCTTCAGAGATTTCTTTTGCTTCACCTTCCACCATACCGATATCTTGTGCAGAACCGGCAACAATAAATTCTAGGGTTGCTTTTTCAAGCTCAGACAACTTCGGATTAATCACCAACTGACCATCAATTTTCGCTACGCGAACTTCTGAAATTGGTCCGTTGAAAGGGATATCGGAAACAGCGATTGCTGCCGATGCTGCTAAACCAGCTAATGCATCAGGCATAATATCTTTATCCGCAGAGATCAAGCTGATTGCCACCTGCGTATCTGCGTGATAGTTTTCAGGGAATAAAGGACGTAATGCACGGTCTACCAAACGAGAGATCAAAACCTCGTAGTCAGACAATCTAGCCTCACGGCGTAAAAATCCACCAGGAATACGGCCTGTCGCCGCATATTTCTCTTGGTAATCTACAGATAAAGGCAAGAAATCAACACCTGATTTTGCCTCTTTAGCAGATACAACTGTTGCTAATAGCATCGTATCGCCTTGTTTCAATACTACGGCTCCATCAGCTTGTTTCGCTAACTTACCTGTAGACAATTCGATTGGGGCTAAATTACCACCAAGATCAATTGTAACTTTTTTTTCGTTATAACTCATTGTTTCTTAATTGCGGTGCATGTTTCGTCTTTGTAATTAAATGCACCAAGTTTTATGACCTTTAAAATCACACAAAGGTAAATAAATTTATACGATAAACGGACATCAAAAAAAAAAGCCATTTACGAAAGTAAATGGCCTCTTTGTTAGTTTCCTAAAAGCTTATTTGATGATATCACGTAAACCTAATGCCTTAATAATAGCACGGTAACGGTTGATATCTTTTTTGTACAGGTAAGCTAATAATGAACGACGTTTACCTACTAACATTTGTAGAGAACGCTGTGTGTTAAAATCTTTTCTGTTTTTTTTCAAATGCTCTGTTAAGTGAGCAATTCTTTTAGTGAATAAAGCTACTTGTCCTTCAGCAGAACCAGTGTTTGCTGCTGCACCTGCAAATTCTGCGAAGATACCAGCTTTGTACTCTTTACTTAAATACATCTCTTGAATAATATTGAAGTGTTAAAAATAAATTAATTGCCTGCAAAGGTAGGTAAAATAGTACAGAGTACAAAGCACTAAGTATAGAGTACCAAGTAACGTGCATTCAATACTTAGTATTACATACTATAAACTCAATACTATACACTCATTACTACGGACTATACACTACCAACTAAGCACGACTACACTTTAACATAAATTCCTTTTTTATCTAGTGCATAACAGATCGCCCACATCACCGCTAAGAAACACAATGAATAGACAAAAGAACCAACCTCTGGTGGCCCCGGTATCTGCGCACATACATTGTTATAAAACCAAGCCAAAGCCGTCGTATATTTTGCTGTTCCATCTTCCGCCATACCATTCGGAATTCGAAACAACCCTAAGAACCGAGGAAGCAGACCACTAAGCACGAAAATAAAAAGAGGATTCTTACCAAATACATCAAAAAACTTCGTCACGGCATTCTTGACTCCTTGAACCTCGATAAACCAAATCATACCTCCGATCGTCATGATCCCCAGTCCTGTCGTATATAAGACATAGGAACTGGTCCATATTTTCTTATTGATTGGAAAGCCTAACGACCACGTCCAGGCCAGAACCACCAAGATAAATCCTGTTACAAACAAACCGGAAAGCAGCTTGAAATGTGGCTCCGCTGAAGCCGGCACTTTTGTCCATAACCAATCCACTTGTCCCTGTTTTTTAATAAACACACCTGCTAAATATCCAAATACAACTTGTACTATCGCCGGCAGGGTACTCATCAAACCTTCGGGATCAAAAGGCACCCCTTCTCCTTTATACATGTGGGCAACACCTAAAATCTGTTTATCAATGGCAGTACCAAACCATCCTTCCAACGAGTAAGGATCGCTTCCACCCAAGAAAGCACAGAGTCCCCAGTATCCCAATAGCAACACCGCAGATATATATATTAACCGTTTAGGCGAAAAATAATACGCCAATACTGATGCAAAGAAGTATGCAACTGCAATACGCTGAAGTACTCCGAATATCCGGATCCCTTTTTCTGGGTTCTCGGCATTCACCCACTCCTTAAAATGCAGGCTATCTCCGACCCATTGCACAAAAGGCCACCAGTTCAAAAAGAGTCCAATAGCAAATATCAATATCGTACGTTTGACGACTTTCTTCCAAAACACGCTATCTCCCGCATCTTGTAATCGTGGAATAACAAAGGACATCGCGTTTCCAACGGCAAAAAGGAAAAATGGAAACACCAAATCTGTGGGTGTACAACCGTGCCAAGGTGCATGTTTGAGTGGGGCAAACATATGCGCCCAAGTACCTGGATTATTGACCATAATCATCAAAGCGACCGTAGCGCCTCGAAATACATCCAGTGAATAATAACGTTGCTTCATACCATATATAGGTTAAATATGTATCGAAACTATGAAAAATAACCAACATGTTGCAAGAAAACGCACAAATAATAACAAAACCGAACTTATTAAAAAAATTAAAAAGTATTTGGAAGTTACTGAAAATTAACACGATATTTACATTACTATAACTAATCATATTATCGTGGAAAACCTAAAATCATCGATATTAAAGTCGCTGTACTTTTCGAGTACACAATCGATTGCGGAAATGAGTGAGACAATTGGCAAGAGTGTTCCATTGATTACTAAGACAGTTAATGAACTTATTTCAGAGCAAAAGGTCGTTGTCAACGGATTACGGCCATCGACCGGTGGACGCCGGGCGACGAATTACATGTTAAATGTAGAAGCCCACGGCCTCATCATTGCTATCGCTATAGATCAATATTTTGTATACGTTACAAGCTTCAATATAATCAATAAGCGCATTACTGCCCGATTAGAGGCAGCCATTTCGGGACAAACTGATGGAGAGACCTACGAAACGATTATCGCACTTGTACGCAATACCCTATCTCAAATTGAAGACAAACAAATATTAGCCATCGGGATTACAATGCCAGGGTTTGTTGATACAGAAACGGGCGTAAATAACTCCTACAGTCCGTCCTCCCCACTACACAATTTGCGAGCAAATGTAGAAAACAGATTTACGATACCGACATTTTTAGAAAATGATTCCACTGCTATTGCTATTGCCGAAAAAGAGTTTGGCTTGGCAAAAAAAATAAGTGAAGCCCTGATTATCAACCTAAACTGGGGCGTAGGATTAGGCATGATAATTCAAAATCAACTCTTCAAAGGTCATAGCGGATTCGCGGGTGAGTTTAGTCACATCCCGCTTGCTAACGAAAACAAATTGTGCTCCTGTGGAAAAAAAGGCTGTCTTGAGGTGGAAGCGTCCCTGTTTTGCGCCGTGGAAGAAATTAAAAATGCAATACAAACTGGGGAACGATCTGTTTTGGAGACCATGGACCTTGACATCAATAACCTTACGTTCGACAAAATAGTAGAAGCATATAATAAAGGTGATCAGGTAACGATCAAATCCATACGCAAAATTGCGCATATGCTTGGCAAGGGAATATCCACATTGATTCACATTATGAATCCTGAAAAAATCATTATTAGTGGTCGTGGTGCGATATTTGGTGAAACCTTGCACCCACAGATCCAATCTTCAATTCAAGAATACTGCATACCGAGATTATCTAAAAATACAACCATAGAAATATCGACAATTAAGAACATTCAATTATTGGCTTCAACTTGCTTCGCTGTACAGCAAATAGGTTGGATAACCAAACAAACACTAACCATCAATTAATAAACAAAAACAATGAGCAAGATTTACAAACATTGTTGCACCTTAACGCTGCTTATGCTGCTCAGCATTTCAACGTTATTTGCACAGCAATCTGTTACCGGGAGAGTAACAGACGCTAGCGTTCCTCTTTCGGGCGCAACCATCTCTGTAGTAGGAACTACAAGATCTACACAAACTGATGCAACCGGTAGCTTTACGCTACAAGTAGCCAAAGGAGAGAGATTACGCTTTACCATGATTGGATATGCTTCAAAAGAAGTCCTGGTAGGCGACACGAAGACAATTGATGTGCAGCTATCGGCTAATGAGGGAACCATTGACGAAGTTATTGTGACAGCCATGGGTATCAAACGAGACGCTAAATCATTGGGTTACTCCGCACAAAAAGTAAGTGCTGATGAAATTATGAAAGCATCACCTCCAGACCTGACATCCGGTTTGATGGGAAAATCTGCCGGATTAAATATAACCAGCTCTAACGGTGTACAGGGTAATTCCCAACGGGTCGTTATTCGGGGTAACAATAGTATCCTTGGAAACAACCAGGCGCTAATTGTTGTGGACGGTATCCAAATAGATAATAGCCCTCTTGGTGGACAACAGTCCAGTGTTGGCAAAGAAAGTCTTGAGAACCAAAAAGATTGGGGTTCTTTTATGAACTCCCTAAATCCTGATGACATCCAAGAAGTTTCTGTACTGAAAGGTGCTACGGCAGCGGCTCTTTACGGTTCCCGTGGCGCAAACGGTGTCATTTTGATTACAACGAAAAAGGGTGAAAACAGAAAAGGCTTAGGAATTGACTATAACTTCAGCACGTTGTTTTCTGATCCATTTAGATTTTCAGAGGTTCAAAATTCATACGGGATGGGATTAGCCCGCGACATGTGGAGCGCCAATAAAACCTTCCGTAAAACAGATACCGGAAAAGATCGTTTCCCTGACCCTTGGGTTGATCTTTATGCCGACATCCCTGGCGGATATCAAGCATATGAGTTATTTAGTTGGTTCGGTCGTGGTGTTTCATGGGGCCCTAAACTAGAAGGACAAGAGATTGTATGGTGGGATGGTGAGGTTCGAAAGTGGGAACCACAACCTGATAACAGAAAAGCATTCTATAGAACTGGAAACACCAGTACACATAATGCTTCTTTCAGCAAAAGTGGAGATTTTGGTAGCATCCGTTTTGGTTACACTAGATTAGACAATACAGCTATCTTAAAAAATAGCGATTACCAACAAAATAATTTCAGTTTAGGGTCTAATGTAAATATCTCAAAGAGACTTAAATCCGAAATTTCTGTGAGTTACAACGATTATAATAGAAAAAATGCGCCTGACCTCGGCCAAGACTTTAGTTGGGGTACCTTTTCTATTTATAATATGTCCCGAGAATATCGTCCTATAGAATTCGATATGTACAAAAATGAAGATGGAAGCAAAGCTAACCTGGTAGGTTTATCCGCTATTGGAGCATACCCGTATCAAAACAATTACAATCAGCATCTATTCTGGCATTTATTGGAACAAAACCAATACATGAAACGAAACCAACTCTTAGGTACCGCTAAACTTACTGCGGAAGTAACAGACTGGTTGAACTTAACCGGACGTGCCTCTTTAGTAAATGCCAACACAACGGTTGAGAGTAAATACACACCTACCGATGCCGCAGGCCTCCAAGGACAGTATGGACTAGAAACTATTAAAAACCAAGATGTGAACCTAGAAGCTTTTGGTACCCTACATAAAGATAGACTTTTTGATAGCGATTTTTCAGGAAGCCTACTCCTAGGTGCTAGTTCACTCCGCAGTAGAATGCATAACGTTAGCGCATGGAATAGTGGTGAAAAAGATGCAACCTATGGTCAATCCAGTAATTATCCATGGATCGTTCCTAATAAATATTATTTAGCAAATACCTCTTACCAAGGACTTCAATCTCTACCTATTGAAAATAGAGCCGATTACAACATCAATTCGGTCTTTGGTATCTTAGATCTTTCATATAAAAACTTCTTGTTCCTTCAGGTTACAGGAAGAAATGACTGGTCATCAACCTTGCCGCTTAAGAATGCTTCCTATTTCTATCCTTCCACTAGCTTAAGTTTTGTCTTCACAGACGCTTTTCAAGGATTAAAGACGGATTGGTTTAATTTTGGTAAGTTGAAAGCGTCCTACGCCGGTAGTGCAAATGGTACCGATCCTTATCTTGCCTACTATACGTATAGTCCTTATATTATTTCTAATTACATCAATGGCCAAGAACCTTCTACTTTTGGAGGTATGCCTGTCAGAAGTTATAAGGATGAGCTTCCACCAGCAGACGAATTAAAACCGCAAAGAAATACATCACAAGAATTTGGTCTTGAACTTGGATTTTTTCAAAACAGACTGGGATTGGAGCTAACTTATTATTCTACGCGTAGCAAAGACCAAATATTATCCAGCTCATTGGCTGGTTCCTCGGGCGCAAAATCCGTAAAATTCAACACGGGAGAACTTAGCAATAAAGGTTTTGAGTTTATTGTTAAAGGATCGCCAATTCGCAATGAAAACTTTAATTGGGATATCGTATTGAACGGAGCACACAACAAAAACAAAGTAATATCATTAGCGGATGGCATCGACATATTCCCATTACAGGATCTATGGGGAAATAACGGCGTTAGAATGTATGTGAAAGCGGGCGAAGAATATGGAACAATATATGGATACGACTACACCTATGTAAACGGGAAGAAAGTGGTAGAGCCTATTCGTGAGAAGAGCGATCCGGTAAACGGTAAAGTTGTTGGCTCTCGTTACGTTACGACAAAAGATTTAGTGCCTATCGGAAATGCTATGCCTAAATTAACTGGAGGTTTAGCAAATACATTCCGGTATAAAAGAATGAGCCTTTATTTCTTGACTGATTTCAGAATAGGTGGTCAGATCTATTCTGCAGACTACGCTGCCTCGATGGCCAATGGTATGGCACCGGAAACACTCTACGAAAGAGATGGAAATGGACTTTCGTACACTTATCCTGACGGAACAACAGCAAATCATGGCGTGATACTAGACGGTGTCTATGCTGATGGAACACCAAACAAAGATGTCGTACATTATATCTATAAATATAGCGGTCAGTATGGGGCTTGGTCGAATGTACCAATGCCGCGCAGCAATGCAATATTCACAAATTCTTGGGCAAAATTACGGGAACTGACTTTCACCTATTCTGTTCCAGGTAAAGTGCTAGACAGAACAGGTTTTATACAAAATCTCGATGTCTCACTTATTGGACGTAACCTATTCTACATCTTCACCACCTTACCAAACAAATTAAATCCAGAAGCAATCAACGGTATTGGTAATGCACAAGGTATACAATGGGCGCAATACCCGGGCACAAGAGAATATGGACTATCGCTAAAAGTTAGATTTTAAAAATTGAACAAGATGAAAAGAAAACATTTAATCTATATAGGAATCCTTTGCTATAGCCTAGTTGGATGTACCAAAGATTTCGTAGAAATCAATACGCCCCCCAAAGATCCGGTAACCGCATCTAACGAGGAGCTATTGAATGGAATTATTAGCTCTCTACCGATGACGGCAGGAGAATATTCAGTTATTAATTCCTGGATTTATCCGATTACGCAACAAGGTGTAGTCGCCGGAAGTCATCATTACAACTTTGATAATGCTAGAGATGGACTGTGGGAAACATATTATCAAGCATTGGCGAGTTACAGGCTGTTGGAAACACGTATAGCAACAGATCCGGTTCCGGCCTCTAAGAATAATCTTCATGCGATGATCAAAACGCTTATGGCGTACCGAACATTCAAAACGACGAATTACTTTGGTAATATTCCATACAGCAAAGCAGGTTTTGCTCCAGCAAAAGATCCGGCAGGTTACAAAGTTAGTTATGACAAACAAGAAGATATATACACGGCGATCTTAACGGACCTAAAATGGGCTGTAGACAATTTCAGTACAGCGGCGGGACAGTATTCTCCGGGTGCATATGATACATTCTTTAAAGGAGATATTACAAAATGGATTAAATTTGCAAATAGTCTTCGACTACAAGTGGCCATCACTATGCATCATAAAAATCCAACCTTGGCAGGACCTCAAATCGTTGAATCCCTCGCGAAACCCTTGTTAGAAAAAGGAGATGATGTCGGACTATGGCCTGCACAAATTCCAGGACTTCAATTTCAGTGGCGCCAATGGTCTTTTGTACAAGACTGTAACTTAAGGCTTGGTAGTACCATGTGGAATTTACTATCCGATAACAACAGTACAGATGGATCAGGTATTTTCGATCTCCGTGCAAGGCTCTTTTTTGAAACCAATGGTACAGATCTATGGGCTCCAATTCCCCAGAATCAAAACCCAATCGTCGAAATAGGTACCCCCTATGATGTGAAGGTTAGAAATAATAGCGGCAATTGGAATAATAAAGGTGGAAACCATTACTCCGCATTTAATTTAAACTTTGCTAATGATATTGAATATATTCCTGAGCTGATTCTTACCGCGGCGCAAGTATATTTTCTGAAAGCAGAAGCTTATAATAGAGGCTTGGGCGTTACCGCCAATCAAGCGACCGCTAAAGCGGAGTACGAAAAGGGAGTAGAGTCATCGCTAACGATGTGGAAAAAGGTTGCGTTCAATACATCAAAATGGGTACAGGACAAACCTACTGCAGAAAATTTGAGTACACAAGAATTAAATGATGTACTACAGAATACGAAAGTGGCTTACGTCGTTGGAGATCCAGCCAATTCTTTGCTCAAGATTTATGCGCAATTGTGGATCGATCAATACAGACAACCTTTTGACAGCTGGACATTGTTGCGTCGTACCGGTGGAAAAACACCGATGGCAACCCTGAATGCATCAAACTACACCAATACATATGGTTCATTAAATCGCTTCCGGTATCCGGATAATGAACAAAGCTATAACAATGAAAATTGGAAAGCAGAGACGGGAAGTTCAGATCTGAATAGCAAAAAAATCTGGATTCAACCATAACGTTAAATAGAAACAAAGAAGAGGAGGCACAACAGGCCTCCTCTTTTGCGTTAATTACTCCCTTAACAGCGGTAAAACTTAGCTTGAATGAGAGGTTTGTACAACCAAAAATGGCATCAATCTTCAAATACTTTTTAAAAAAATAAACGATATTTTAAAAAGAAACATAAAGTTTAAAATTATTTTAAAAAGAGTTTGCAGGTTAATACGTTAATATATAATTTAGTAACACTAAAATCACTTTTTAATAAAAAGAATAGGTGTATTTGGTAATACTAACGAATTAAGAGTAACAGATTATTAACGTGCTAAAACGATTGACTAATCACAATCTAGAAATGAATTATTTCTTTGTTTCTATAGCGCCTAATAAGCTAAATCCATTTTTATAAGATTATTAACAATTATGTATTATGAAGAAAGGAATAGATAGAACAATATAAACCAAACTCCGCAACCCTTTCGGGTTATTTAAACAACAACAAAGCAGAAGTATTGACATCACATATGGTACACTGAACAGATCTTTTCACGATTCATCAAATACCTAATGTTTAATCGCTTCATCACTAACAACTAAAACAAAAAAAATGAGAGAAATCTACAAAAAGTATTGTGTCATGATACTTTTATTCCTCGGTGGTCTTTCTGTTGCGTTTGCACAAGAATCGATTACAGGAAAAGTAACAGATGGTAACGGGCCATTAGCTGGCGTAACCGTCACTATATCGGGTACTACTCGTGGCACTTCAACCGATGCAGAGGGTAACTTTGACATCCAAGCAACAAGAGGGCAAAAATTAAAATTCACATTGATCGGCTATACACCACAAGAGTTTACTATTGATGGCAGCAAGATCAATGTTCTGATGACGACGGGAGCGAATGCCATCAACGAGATCGTTGTAACCGGTCTCGGAGAGTCTAGAGATAAAAGTAAACTTGGTTACGCTATGACTCAGGTCACTGGAGAAGATATTCGTAAAACTAATGCAGTGAATCCTATCGCGGCCTTACAGGGAATGGTCCCGGGTATGCAGGTGAATGTTGGTACGGGAGGACCACAGGCTACTCCTCGTTTCTTAATTCGTGGTGCCGGTTCTTTAAATTCATTCGGGAACACACCACTTATTGTCGTAGATGGACTAATTATGGATGACGAAGTCGTTCTACCAAATAGAGGTGGCGAACAAGACTTTGGTAATATTCTAAAAAACTTCAATCTTGATGATATCGAATCTATTTCGGTACTTAATGGAGGTTCCGTTACAGCACTATATGGTAGCCGTGCTAGTGGGGGTGTCATCATGATTACAACCAAAAAAGGATATTCACAACGTGGTATCGGTATTTCCTTAACGCATACACAAGGCTTTGAAGATCCGTATGCAACAGCTAAATTCCAAGATAAATATGGAACAGGAACAAGTCCATCTGCTGTTTATCCGAAAGGTCAAGACGGCATCGAAGATATCCCTGCAAACGTATTTGGTTATAGCTTCGGACCTGAATTTGATGGACGTCTAGTCCGTGATCCGGGAGGTCACATTATGAAGTTCCAACCTAATGCAGATGTCCTTAAACTATATGAAACAGGACAATACCGTAATTCCAACTTAGCATTATCCGGTGGAAATGAGCAAACGACTTTCCGTCTATCCTATTCCAATAGCGGTGCTAAAGGAACTTCGCCTAATAATAAATTTGACAGAAATAGTATTGCTTTACGTGCGACACATCGTATCCGCAACGCCCTCATCGTTGATGCTGGTGCAACTTATGTAGGTAGTGTCGGCCTTAACCCCAACAGAGCATTTGGTGATAATAGCATTATGTATGGACTAACATGGGGCATGCCTCGTGAATACGATATGATGCATTGGAAATCACAATATCTTGATGCCGTCAATGGGGGTACTAGTAACTTAGATCCTGCCGGAGTACAAGGTCTTTATTTTCGTTTATATGAAAACGAACAAAAACAAAAAGAGCAAAACTTCAGAGGTAATGTAAATGCAAAAATTAACTTTACTGACTGGCTTCAAATGGAGAATTTGTTCACGGTAAACCTTTTAACCACAGCTAATGACCAGCTTACACGTGGACAAGAAAGAAACTTCAACGGTGGTCGCTACTATACAAGCAATTCAAGAATTCTTCAAACAAGATACCACAGTAACTTAAATGTACGTAAAAACTTCAACGACTTCGAAGTAACCTTCTTAGCGGGAGCCGAGATCAACCGTACAGAAGGAAAGGGAATGGAAGCCAACACAAACGGTATGCGAATTCCAGATATCTTCCGTCTTTCTAACACAGCAGGTCCAATTGGTTACACAGAGAATAAACCTCGAATCAAACAGGGTTTTTCATTGCTTTTCCAAGGAGCAATGACGTATAAAAATACCCTGACATTGAATGTTTACGGTCGAAACGATTGGGATTCCTCCCTATTGTATCCTGATGGTCATGGTAAGTATTCCTACTTCTATCCAGGGATGGATGCCGCATGGACCTTCCACGAAGATCTAAACTTACCTTCTCTATTCACGTTTGCTAAAGCACGTTTTTCTTACAATATCGTAGGTAAAGGAACAAGTGTTTATAATGCAATGACGGGCTACTATCTACCGCGTGGTAACTACAACAGTTTAAGCAACGGGGAACTTACTCGTTACGGCTTTGATTCAAATAAACTTGGAAATGCAAATTTAGTTCCAGAAAGAAGCTCCACTTGGGAAACCGGCCTGGACTTAAAAATGTTTGAAAATCGCTTTGGTGTGAACTTCACATATTATCAAAAAAACACCAAAGATCAAATTATCGACCTTCCAGTATCGTATGAATCGGGCGTAAGCAGCGCATTGATTAACAGCGGAAATATCAGAAACCGTGGTATTGAAGCACGTATTTTTGGAACACCAATTAAAAAGGATAACTTCTCATGGGATGTTGCGTTCAACTATACCCGCAACAGAAGTAAAATCTTATCATTGGCACCGGGTGTTACCGTTTCTTCTTTAGAAGGTGACGATGGTATCCGTACAATTGCAGAAGTTGGTGGTGAATATGGCATTATGGTTGCAAATTATGGCTATGCTCGTTTCCAAGCTCGCGATGGTAGTGGTGCGCCAATTGACCATGTTAACAATGGTAAATATGTAATGGCAACAAATGGTACAGCTGGTTATTTCATTCGTTCAGGAAATTATGGCCAAGGACTAGAACGTGAAGTTAGAATCGGTTCTACCCAACCAAAATTCCTAGGAAGTATTGTTAATACTTTTAACTACAAAGCTTTTACACTAAGCTTTATGCTTGACTCTAAGTTTGGAGGTTTTGTATACTCTCCAACCTATAACTATGGTTCGCAAACCGGACAAATGGCAAACACACTTTGGGGAAGAAAAGGTGAAGAGGGAAGTGTAAAATACACGGATGCGAATGGTAATGAAGCTTGGGGGATTATTCCTGACGCTGTATTCGCGCAAGGATCTAAAGGAACCGGTGGTGTAGATATTGGTGGTATGACGTATCAAGAAGCTGTGGACAAAGGATACAGAACACCTGTAAGCGCTTACTCATACTACGCAAACTCCCACAGTTGGGCTAACGGTATTCGTGAAAGAGCTGCTTTCGAATCTTCTTGGATTATGCTAAGAGATGTCTCCGTAAGCTTTGATATTCCGAGAGAGACTGCCTCCAAACTTAAATTAAATAATCTTCGTTTAACCTTAACAGGAAGAAATCTAGGTTATCTATACAATAGTCTTCCTGATAGATTAAACCCTGAAGACCTGGTAAGTACTGGTGCCGGAGCAGCATTCCTTGGAGGTGGAACTCCTATGACAAGAAGCTTTGCCTTTACGATAAATACTAATTTTTAATTGACATAGTACAATCTTTATGAAAAGATATTATAGATATATAGCATACGCCCTGTTGGCATCCTCATTGGGGACATCCATGATAAGTTGCAGCAGAGAAGATTTTGCAGAATATAACACCGATCCGGATGCGGTAATGAATCCTGCAATCCAACCTTTGTTTACTCAAGCTTTAACTTCGGTTCACGATACAGATTTTGAAGCTTTTTACGACAACTACAACTTCCTAAGTCGCTGGTCACGCACTTTTCTACAACGAACAGGTAATAGCGTAACGCTAGGTGAAAACGCGGCAAATACAAACCAACGATATAGTAGGTTTTATACCGGAGTAGGTCCCTTGTTAGTGGATATACAAAAGATGGTAGATAAAATGCCTGAAGCTGAGAAAGCTAGACATATATACATCCGTACATTGCCGACTATTGTAAAGGTATACTTTGCCTGGTATGTTTCCGACACGAACGGTAGTATCCCGTACTCGGAGGCTTTTCAAGCACGTTATGGAGGTACGATGACTCCTAAATACGATACCCAAGACGAACTATTTGCAACATTTGACCGTGAACTAAAAGAGGCCGTTACAATCTTACAAACGAAACAACCCGTAGATCAAGTTTCATATGGAACGAGCGACATTTATTTCCAAGGTAATATTACCAAATGGATTAAAGCTGCAAACTCCCTACGCTTACAGATTGCATTACGCCTCTCTAAAAGGGATCCACAACGTATGGCAACTATCGTTAAAGAGGTTCTTGCGGACAAAGATGGCGTTATAAACAGTGCAGCTGAACAGTGGGTATTCTACCCTGGTGCACGATTCACTGAGGGAGGGAACTGGAATATCACAGGTAATGGCCGCGCTTTCGTTGGAGATCATGATGTCGTAAACTACATGTGGAAGAATAACGATCCTAGACTTCGCTTTTTCTTTGTAAAAAATATGTGGAGTGAGGAAAATTTTGCTGCAGCCAAAGCACAGGGTAAAATTCCGGCAACAGCGGTATTTGATCAACGTCGCTATTACGGTCAGTTCTCTAGCCCAGATTCGCAAAAAGATCCCGCAAAATCCCGTTTCTTTGCGCCAATTCAGATTAAAAATGGCGATGCAAACGTTACGCTAGACACCGTATCTCGAATTCAGGATCGCTTATTCCAACCAGAAAACAATGGTGGATCAGGTTTGGGTACTATGCCAATTATCACCTATGCTGATATCTGTTTCATCCGTGCCGAACTAGCTCAACGTGGTGTCACTAGCGAAAATGCAGAAGAATGGTATTACAAAGGTATCGAAGCTTCTTTAAGATTCTATGATGACGTGGCAAAAAGAGCCGTAATATACGATTACACTGCCCTTACCGATACAGAAATCGAAAACTTCAAGAAACAGCCTAGCATTGTTTATTCTTCGGCAAAAGGCCTCGAACAAATCGTTATGCAGTCTTACTTGAATTTCTTCCGAAACTTCAATGAAGCTTGGGCAATTGTAAAACGTACTGGCATGCCGAATAAAAATACGGCCATTGCTTTCGAAGATTGGTCTGTTGATAATGCTCCTATCGAAATGCCTAGACGTTACGTAATCAATTATCCACTTACAGGAGACTACAATTACAGCAATAAGCAAAAAGCAGTCGAAGACATGGTCAAAGATCCAGATTTTGGAGCACCGACTAATATATCCGGTCGCATTTGGTGGGATAAAAAATAAAACCTTTAAACATCGCAGCAATCTCGTAAAGGGGTTGCTGCTTTTGTTTATATAATAATCCTTTAAAAGTTTAAAGCACACATAATCTGTCTCTCATGAAGCGCATTACTTTCAATTTATTTCGAAAATACCTTACACGATTAGCCGTATATTTCTTTTCTATTATCAGTGTTGCATACGCACAACGTGTTCATCAATTCACAGAAGGTCTATATCTAGAAACACCATATTCCTACGGCCGCGAAGCGGTCTATTCCGATGAATTTCTTTGGGGATACTACAATGCAAAAACAACCACCCCCAAGGGGGGGGCACCCGGACTGGTTGGCACAAATGAAGCAAAATGGACGGCGATCCAAACAGATACCTCAGGTTTCTTTCGACCGCAACGAACCACTGCTGGAAATTTATCATCGCCCAATAATCCACCTGGACCAGGCCGCATTGCCACCGCTTCAGCCCCCACTAGGAATACACCACAGCAGTATCGTGGCCCAAGATCCACGTATCTGTATCTTACCTATCAATCCGAAAAAGAGCAAGCAGCAATACTCAATATAAGAGGTAATAGTGCTGTTCTCGTTAATGGAGAACTCCATACTGGCGACCCTTATCGTATGGGATGGATGCATCTTCCTATACAGTTAAAAAAAGGACATAACGAATTTTATGTCCGTGGTTTATTTATTGCCGCAAACTTAACCTTTCCGACAAAAAAAATCAGCCTATCCACGGATGACCTTACAATCCCGGATATCATACAAACAGAAGACAACAGCCACCTTCAACTTGGGGTGATCATTATAAACAACACAAAAAACAACATTAACGATTTAACCCTACGCACAACAACAGCAGGCCGTGTGCGCACTACATCCCTCCCAACGGTATTAGCTAACAGCACGCGAAAAGTTGCGACCAACCTTGATGCCTCCGCTGTGACTAACACCGGAGATGCTATTACATACCTACAATTATTTCAGGGAGATAAACCAATTGATCAAAGTGAAATCAAATTACGAAGCATCTCCAATACAACCTCTTACAGAAAAACCTTCGTCAGTGCAATTGACAATAGCTTACAATATTATGCTGTTACGCCAGCGCAAGGTGGAATAAAAGAAAACCAAGCCTTATTTTTCTCGGTACACGGCGCTGGTGTGGAAGCGTTGGGACAAGCACAAGCCTACGAGGCAAAGGAATGGGGCACGCTGGTCGCCCCCACAAATCGTCGTCCACGTGGTTTCAACTGGGAGGATTGGGGTCGACTAGACGCATTAGAAGTACTTGACATCGCAAAAAGAACATTACAGCCCAATCCTTATGAAATCTATTTAACAGGGCATTCCATGGGCGGACATGGAACCTGGTTCCTGGGCGCAACCTACCCCGATAAGTGGGCCGCAATTGCGCCTTGCGCCGGATATCCAACACTCAAAGGCTATGGATCAGCCGATGGTCTTGTTCCAGACAAAAGTGATAACCCGATCGAGCAAACGTTGATTCGCTCCAGCAATCAAAGTGATGTGATTAGCTATGCTTCCAACTATAAAAATCTAGGTGTATATGTCTTGCATGGGGACGCAGATCGAACTGTCTCCGTTGATTATGCCCGACAAATGAGATCGGTACTTAGCCAATTTCATCCCGACTTCAGCTATTATGAGTATCCGGGCGGATCACATTGGTATAGTAACGAAAGTGTCGATTGGAAACCACTTTTCGATTACTTCAAATGGCATAAACGAAAAGTCAGTAATGAAGTCAATGAAATAGATTTCAAAACGGCCAATCCCGGGATCTCAGCGTCCTACTACTGGACCACAATCTATCAACAAATAGAGCCCCTAGCCTATTCGCATCTACAATTACAGCGGGATCTCAAGCAAAATACGATTACGGGACAAACAAAAAACATAGAAACAATTTCTCTTAATTTGAATGACTTTTCTGTTGGCAGTTCGATAAACATCACGTTAGACAGTTTAAATACAATTGTACATACACGTAAAGACACCGATAGTTTAATTTTTATCCGTAAACAAATGAACCAATGGGTAGCGGTACCTCCACTATCCTTATCCGAGAAAGGCCCACATCGCAATGGGACATTCAAAGAGGCCTTCAATCATGGCATGATTTACGTTTACGGGACTAATGGTTCAGCAGCAGAAAACGCGTGGGCACTAGAAAAATGCCGTTACGATTTAGAATCTTGGTATTATCGGGGTAACGGTTCATTCGACATCGTTGCTGATAAAGATTTCGACAAAGAAAAGTACAAAAATCAGAATATCATCCTGATCGGCAATTCAAAAACAAATACCATGTGGCAGAGCTTTCTTTCTGATTGTCCAATTACAATTACACCCGGACAGGCAAAAATTGGTTCGAAAACCTTTAATGGTACAGAAATTGGCGGTTACTTCGTCTGGAAACAAAAAGATAACCCTACACTTTCTGTTGGCGTCATTACTGGTACAGGCATCCGTGGAATGAAAGCTGCCACAGCAAATCAGTATTTTGCTGGAGCTAGTGGATTCCCTGATTTTATGTTCTTTAATTTGGACATGTTAACCCAAAAATCAGCAGGTCTTTTAGATGCAGGGTTCTACACAAACGAATGGAATATCTTAAATTAACTGATATAAAACATAACGCTTCATATAACAAAAAAACATGCGATCACTATATACCACCATTTTAGCACTTGGTCTTCTATTATCGGAACAACAAGTGTATGCACAAGCCCACAATGTTTCCGCCGGCTATCAAAAACCTGTGGATCCTTTAGTCATTGAGAACCTTGAAAGCTGGCAGGATATGAAGTTCGGTCTTTTTATGCACTGGGGAACATACAGTCAATGGGGCATTGTAGAAAGTTGGAGCCTATGCCCGGAAGATGAAGGCTGGACGCAACGAAAAGCCGAGCATGGAAAAACATATTACGAATACGTAAAAAACTACGAAAACCTACAAACAACATTTAACCCGACAGCATTCAATCCAAAAAAATGGGCCGATGCAGCAAAAGCAGCGGGCATGAAATATGTAGTTTTCACGACAAAGCACCATGACGGCTTCGCCATGTTTGATACACAAGAGTCAGATTATAAAATCACTTCTTCGAAGACACCTTTTTCGAAGAACCCTAAGGCTGACGTTACAAAAGAAATATTCACCACCTTTCGACAAGAGGGCTTTAAGATTGGTGCGTATTTTTCGAAACCAGACTGGCATACCGAATACTATTGGTGGTCGTACTTCCCACCCAAGGATAGAAACGTAAACTACGACCCTGTCAAGTACCCTGAGCGTTGGGATCGATACAAAAAATTCACATTAAACCAGCTCAATGAATTAACATCTAAATACGGCAAGGTCGATATACTTTGGTTAGATGGCGGATGGGTACGTCCTTTTAAAACCATTGATCCTACCGTCGAATGGCAGCGTACAATAAAAGTAGAACAGGACATCGATATGGACAAAATCGGAGCTATGGCACGCAAGAACCAACCGGGTATCATTGTCGTCGATCGAACTGTACCTGGCGAATGGGAAAACTATGTCACACCCGAACAAGCCATTCCAGAACATCCATTGGATATTCCCTGGGAGAGCTGTATTACTATGGGGAATTCTTTTTCATATGTTCCCAATGATGCATACAAACCAACCAAAACAATTGTCGAAACGTTAGTGAAAATCATCTCCAGAGGTGGTAATTACTTGATGAATATAGCACCAGGTCCTACCGGAGATTTCGATCAGGCGGCTTATGATCGCTTAGCTGAATTGTCTTCGTGGATCAAAACAAATGAATCAGCAATTTACAAGACACGTACTATCGCTCCATATCATGACGGAGACTATTACTATACGCGAAGCAAAGACAACAAGACCATTAATGTGTTCCATTTAAGCGAAGGTATACAATATGAGCAACCTAACGTATTTGAGTTTACCGTTCCCGAAGGCTTCCAGGCCAAAGAGATAAAGGTTCTCGGTTACAAGGGAAAAGTTAAATGGAAGCAACAGCAGAACAAAGTGACGATTCAACCGATCCACGGAGCACTCCAATATGCAACTGTTATTCAGCTATCAACACGTTAAAAAAGAGTGACACATATGATAAAGAAAATAGGTTATGGTTTAGCGCTATGTGTTAGTTCATTTTTAGTAAGCACGACAGCTTACGGGCAGCAACCCAAAATAGAGATCGTTAAGCAGGAATTGCTCTTTACGGAAGGAGCACATTTCGCACAATGCCATGCATCTACCATCGAAGAAAACATAGAGGGTCAATTGGTGGCAGCTTGGTTCGCCGGAAGTCACGAAGGACATGCTGATGTGGCGATATGGGGTTCCGTTCGCCAGGGAAACCGCTGGAGTGAACCAACAGTATGGGCAAATGGAAAGACAGCAGACAAAACCCATCCGTGTTGGAATCCCGTATTATTTAGGCCTAAAGTGGCGCATAAAATATACCTCTATTACAAGGTCGGCCCTAACCCTAGAACCTGGTGGGGCATGGTAAAAACATCGGATGATGGCGGACTGTCTTGGTCTGAAGCAAAGCGATTACCAGAAGGGATTCTCGGACCTATAAAAAACAAACCCCTCGAGATACAGGATGGAACCATCCTAGCCCCTTCCAGTGTCGAGTTGACGGAAGATCGATGGGTTGCGCATGTGGAAATCACGAATAAAGAACAACAAATCTGGACCGCCTTTCCCATAGATCAACAATCGGCATTCAACGTCATTCAACCGAGTTTGATTCAGCACCAAGATGGAAGGATACAAGCACTATGTCGCAGCAAAGAAGGCGCAGTCATCAGTTCTTGGTCTCATGACCAAGGGCGCACATGGTCTACCTTAGCCAAAACAAATCTTATCAATCCGAATTCGGCAACAGATGCAATTCGTGTAGACAATTACCTGCTTATGGTTTACAACCCAGATATACCTGGCAAGGACTGGTGGGAAGGACGAACAAAATTGCGCCTTGCTTATTCCTATGATGGGCTTCAATGGGAAGATTTACTTGTACTGGAAGATGAGGAAAAAGGAGAATTTAGTTACCCTACAATCATTCAAGATACAAAAGGCTTTATTCATGTCACCTATACCGATAATAGAAAAAACATAAAACACGTTGTGTTAGCAGCCAACAACGATTAAAAAGTAAAGGGCGAATCATAGATTCGCCCTTTACTTTTTAATATACGCTTCCTTAAAACAGATAATCCTTTTTAAGTTCCAGGATAGCATTAAGCTTGACCGCATCCGATGAAGAACCAACCAATAATTTAAAGCGTCCTTTCTCCGTCTTCCATTGTCCATCCAGCCCCCACAGCTTTAAATCCTCTTTTCCTAAATTAAATGAAAAGGTTTGCTCTTCTCCTTTCTTTATAAACTTTCGTTCAAAAGCTTTCAATTGCGTCACCGGTGTCACTACTGAACTGACCTCATCCACCACATACAACTGCGCGACTTCGTCCCCATCCCGAGCACCTGTATTCTTAACCTGAAAACTAACCGTACAGCTAAAATCATTATCGCCTTCCTTCAAATCCACCAAAATATTGCTGTACGCAAAATCAGTGTAGCTAAGTCCATATCCAAAAGCGTATAGCGGTTTAGCATCTATCTCAATATAGGTATGATGCTTGGGTTTATCATGATTGTAATGTACGGGAAGCTGCCCAATATGACGCGGCACAGAGATTGGCATACGCCCAGCAGGGTTATAATCACCAAACAAGACATCCGCTATAGCAAGACCACCCTCCTGCCCCGGATACCAAGCGTCCAAAATTGCAGGAATATGTGCATCGGCCCAGTTCAAGTTCAGCGGTCTTCCTTTAATGGTAACCAACACAATCGGCTTACCCGTCGCATGAAGCGCTTGCAACAACTTCAATTGGTCGCCCATCAAGTCCAGTGACACCCGGTCGAACCCTTCGCCACTTTCCATATCGCTCAGTACCTTTGCGCCTGTCTCCACATTTGCCGCCCCAGTTGCCTGATAAGAGGTTTTAAAATCACGTGCGCTAGACCCACCCATCACAACAATAACAACTTCAGCTCGTTTTGCAGCCTCAACAGCGGCAGCGATATCGCTTTGGGTCGTATCTCGTATAGCACATCCTTTCACATACTCCACCTGCGTTCCTTTCGACACCAATGCACGTACACCATCCAAAACAGTTTTCACCTTTCCAGTTGCTTGAGGTGCCGTATAATCGCCTAGCTGATTGTACATATTATCCGCGTTCGGACCAATAACAGCCAGACGTTTTATATGTTTAGACAACGGCAAGAGGCCGCCTTCATTTTTTAATAACACAGTCCCTTCACGAGCCACCTGTCTCGCGAGCTCTTGGTGTGCTGTTGTAGCGACTTTCTTATCCACGAGGTTTTCATCCACAAAGGGTTTGTCGAATAAACCAAGGGCAAATTTTTGGTATAAAACCCGTGCTACTGCTTGATCTAAAACAGATCTATCAACTAGACCTTGCTGCACAGCATCCAACAAATTCTGACCGTAACCAGAGCCACTCAAATCTACATCCAAGCCAGCTGTTATACTCTGTGCTGCCCCTTCAACGCCATTTATTGCCGTAGAGTGCCCCCCCGACAATCCAGAGATACTCAACAAATCCGAAACTACAAATCCTTGGAATCCCCACTGCTTACGTAACACGTCATTCAATAGCCATGCATTCGAAGAACAAGGAACACCGTCAATGGAGTTGTATGCTGTCATCACCGATCCTGCTCCCGCTTTTACCGCCTTCTGAAAAGGTGGTAAAAAGTGATGCCGCAACGCTCGTTCGCCTACCGAAATGCTTCCGCCATTGTGTCCTCCATCTGGGGCACCATAGGCCACAAAATGTTTTAAGGTTGCAATAATACGATCCGGCTCACCGATCCGCTCTCCTTGAAAACCACGCACCATCGCCTGTCCCATTTGGCCTATTAAATATGGATCTTCGCCGTACGACTCTTCCGTCCGAGACCAGCGAGCATCCCGTGCCAAATCCAAGACAGGACCATAACCATTTTTACCACCAACGGCCGATGTTTCACGTGCTATCGCCGTGGCCATATCACCAATCAAACGTGGATTCCAGGTACTGGCTTGTCCAATGGCTGTAGGAAATACTGTAGCACCAATCGCCATATGCCCGTGAGGAGCTTCTTCCGACAAAAGCAACGGGATTCCCAAACGCGTACTATCCAACATAAACCGTTGTATAGCATTGGTCGCTTTAGCCGCTTCACGTGGAGATAAACCATTATCTAACGTTTTTTGCGTCCACGGATCGGCTCTTAAAGTAGCCCATAATAAACCAATATGTTGCTTTTTTACTGCATCTTTTAACTTTTGACTTACCCGTATTCCACGCGTGTCCTTCTCATACATCTCCCAGCCCAATAATTTGGATAACTGACCGACCTTTTCCTCTACCGTCATACGCGATAAAAGATCAACAACACGATCCTCAATAGGCAGTTTCGCATTCTTATAAGGCAACACCTGTGCTTGGAGACCTAGCGTCGTCCCGTATAGCATCCCGGCTAGTATTACATATTTTATCTTCATCGTCTTTTATACCTATAAGTTAAACTACTGCACAGATTGTGGTCTATTGGCCTTTTCTACACCAAAAGTCGGAGATGGTTTGTCCCCCATCTCGAACTCCAATTTACCACCTTTACAGATATCTTCGTAACTAATATAAGATTTGTTGTATGGTTCACCGTTAAGCTTTACCGATTGTATATACTTGTTTGTAGCACTATTGTTATGAGCCAAAACCACAAGAGACTTTCCTTCACCCAGACGAATAGTTGCCTCTGTAAAAAGTGGACTACCAAAAACAAATGGACCACCCGCAGGAGAAACCTGATAAAAGCCCAAAGAAGACAAGACATACCAAGCAGACATCTGTCCCACATCCTCATTTCCAGACAAACCATCTACCTTATCCGTATACATCGTTCCCAAAACCTGTCTCACTCGGTCAGCAGCTTTCCACGGTTGACCTGCATAAGAATACATATAGATCACATGATGGCTCGGTTCATTGCCATGCGCATATTGCCCAATCAGACCACTAATATCCGGAGAAGCATGTTCCCCAAGATCTCCCTCTACGACAAACAAAGAGTCCAATTTTTGCACAAAAGCAGCTTCACTACCAAATAGATCGATAAAACCTTGCACGTTGTGTGGCACCAACCAGGTGTACTGCCAAGCATTGCCTTCCGTATAATCATTCGCTAAATGAGCCGAGTGAAAAGGATCAAATGGCCCTGGTCTAAACTTTCCATTAGCATCTATACCTCTTAAAAACTGTAGTTCTTTATCAAAATAATGCACAAAGGAATTACTACGTTTTATAAAATATTGATAATCTTCTTGTGCGCCACGTAATTTAGCGACCTGCGCCAAACACCAATCAGCAATCGCAAACTCTAACCCTTTCGCAACCGACTCTACCTTTTCCTTATCATACGGAACATAGCCGTATTGTTTGTACCAGTTTAAGCCTCGATCATCTTTCATAGCCGACACTTTCATGGCTTCATAGGCTAGGTCCTTATCAAATCCTTCTACACCTTTCAGGTAGGCATCAGCCACCACAATAATCCCAGGGTTTCCAACCATACAGTCCGTTTCGTTGCCAACCAAATGCCATACCGGAAGCTTTCCTTGTTCTTGATAGATGCGAAGCATGCTATTAATCATATCCGGCAATCGGTCTTGATGGATCAAACTCATCAAAGGATGTGCAGCACGATACGTATCCCATAGTGAAAAAGTAGTATAATTATTTCCTTTAGCTAATTTATGAGGCTTAAAGTCTGACCCCATATACGCTCCATTGACATCATTGAAAAGCGAAGGTGCAATCATCGTATGATAAAGTGCCGTATAAAAAACTTTACGCGCAGTCGTATCATCGGTCTTGATGGCAATCTTACTAAGTTCCGCATTCCAAGCCTCGTCGGCAGCAAGTTGTGTCGCTTCAAAATTCCAATCTGGTAGTTCACTATCCATATTCAATTTTGCATTCTCGATACTGACAGGAGATAAGGCGACCTTAACAAGCACCTCCGACCGGCCCTTGTCTTCCTCGCCGAAACGTAACTCACCGTATGTCCTAGTTCCTGTAATACTATTCCCGGTCTTATTGACCGTGCTATCCGCAAGCTGATAACTTTTAATTGGTTTGGAGAAAGTAGCCGTAAAATAAATTTTTTGATTTTTGGCCCATCCCATAGAATAACGATACCCCGAAACCACGGTATCATTCTCGACTATAAGGTGCCCTTCTTTTTCGCCTTCCCAACCAATACCCGCGTCCAAGTTGATCAATACTTTAGGTTCTTGTTTCGCCGCATAATTGTACTTATGAAAACCTACACGCGCTGTACTGGTCAACGCGACATCCACATCGAAACGATCCAGATGAACCGCATAATAACCTGGCTTTACACGCTCTGTTTCCCTCCGAAACAAGGAATAAGCTCCTGTTTTTTCGTCGCCATGCACCCCTCGGTCATACCGGACGTCTCCCGTAAAAGGAAGAAATACCACATCCCCCAAGTCGCCAATCCCCGTACCGCTAAGGTGTTGATGTGCAAAGCCCATGATCGTAGAATCCGAAATATGGTAGCCAGAAACCCAATCCCAACCGGTAGAAATATTGGACGGACCAAGTTGCACGGCACCATACGGTACATTTGCACCCACAAAAACGTGCCCATGCCCGCCAGTGCCAATATATGGATCGACATATTGCGTAAACGAGTCGGCGTTATTTGTCCCCTGCTGGAGTCCGCATGAGCTGGCCAAAAACAAAAGTGAACCGCCTATAAAAAGTTTAGTCATAACTGAATTATAAAGTCTAGTATTCGGTATTTAGATCTCTAAAATAACGTTTTAGCTGATACTTAAAGACTATACATCTAATTTTTTACGTAAAAACACGAAGTTTATGCAATCGGTTACATAATAAGATAATTTTTAACAGAGAATAAATCAAAAGAGGTAAAATATCACCGCTATTTCGTATTTTTATAAAAACCAATTTCATGAACTGTTTCCAACCAAAATTCATTCTCATCTGTCTTATAAGTCTCTTGTCATACACACTCGCTGCGCAAACACAAAGTCGTACGGGATGGTTTGAAGATGCACGTTTCGGCATGTTTATTCACTGGGGGTTATACAGCGGCGCAGAGGGATTATGGAAAGGTGAAAAACTACGTTACCTCAATAATTACGCCGAGTGGATCCGTTACCGCAACCGTATCTCTAAAGAGGAATACGGCACCTTAGCCAAGCGCTTTGACTGGGAGCAGATCAACCCAGAAGAATGGGTACTTTTAGCCAAGAAATCCGGCATGAAGTATATAATCATGAC
Organism: Sphingobacterium psychroaquaticum; assembly: GCF_004421025.1. Lineage (NCBI taxonomy): Bacteria > Pseudomonadati > Bacteroidota > Sphingobacteriia > Sphingobacteriales > Sphingobacteriaceae > Sphingobacterium > Sphingobacterium psychroaquaticum. Next base: position 3,758,678 of record NZ_CP038029.1, read on the forward strand.
GGCAAAGCACCATGATGGGGTGGCGATCTGGGATACTAAAATAGGTGACTATTCCTTACCCAAATTATCAGGCACAAAACGTGATGTAATCAAAGAAATAGCAGATGCCTGCCGGAAACACAACATGAAACTGGGCTTTTATTATTCACATTGGATTGACTGGGCGCATCCCTATGCCTGGGACCACAATCAAGAGCTAACCGGTCATGTTACGGATGCGCAGTTCAACACCTATTGGCAAGAAAAAGCTTTACCACAGCTTCAGGAATTATTGACGCAATACGGTGATATTGCCGTTATGTGGTTTGATATGTGGATCCCCTACCAACAGACCATTTTCAAAAAGGAACAGCTGGAACAAGCCGTATCGCTCATCCGTCGTTTACAACCCCAGTGCCTGATAAACTCGCGGCTGGGTCTCCCCACAGATGCAGAATATGTAGACTTTGAAACACTAGGCGACAATCAATTCGGATCCAATTATGTACAGCATCCCTGGGAAACACCCGGCACTATCGCTCATTCTTGGGGATACAATGGACAAGAACAAGAGTGGAAGTCAACGGGGCAACTCTTTACCTCCCTTGTGGGTAACGTCGCTTTAAATGGTGGATTTACACTAAACATAGGTCCACGTGCTAATGGAAAAGTACCCTACGAAAGTATTAGTCGTTTAAATGACTTGGGAACGTGGTTAACAAAATATGGTGAATCGATATATGGAACAACGGGGGTGTCGCTCCGTCCAAATCAACACGATTGGGGAAAAATTACGGTGAACAAAGAAAGTAATGCTGTTTACCTGCATGTTTTCAACTGGCCGCTAGATCGGGTTTTACGTGTTTCCGGATTTACGGAAAAGCCGGAGAGCGTAGCACTGTTGACAGCCGACGGCGTTACCAAACTGAGGTATGAGCAAACCGGACCGATCATGCACATTAACTTACCCATGAATGCGCCCGATCACTTCGATGCAGTCATACGTGTAACGTTCAAAAATATAGCGATAGATTCGGAAGTGGTCGCAGAGTCCACATTCGGTGGGTTTGCATTGAACGCCATGAATGCTAAAAACAATCAAACCCTCCACATCGTAAAATATGATGGCACACGACCATCCTTCGTAAAGTCCAACGAAGAAACCGACATACAGTGGGACATATTTTTCCCAAAAGCAGGTCTATACAACGTCGATCTCTCCGCACACAACCCAAGTGATAGCAGCAGCACAGTAGCCATCGAAATTGGAGATAAAACAGTGTCAGGCGAGATTCCTCCTAGTGGTAAAATCGTTGTCGAGCCTAATGAAAACAATTACACAGACGAGTTTGTGAACCATCAACTCGGCCAAGTCAACATCACACAACCGGGGCGTTATACGATACGACTAAAGGTAAAAGGCGAGCCCATTATATGGATACATAACATTTGGTTATCAAATAAATAAAAAACTAATAGTATAAAAATTAAACAAACGGTCGTGAAAATAATTAATTATTGCGTAAATTCACAACGAACTGATTAATATATTATGCTAGCGGCATTTAAACCTGACGAACAAACAAACCTACAATCGTTACGAAATGGAGTGCAATCTGCCTTTGCCATTATCTATGGAATATATGCGCCAAAGCTAACCGTACATCTCTTACGTTTGTTAAAAGATCAAGCCCTCATAGAAGAAGTTTTGCAAGATACTTTTCTTGTACTTTGGGAGCATAGACTCCGTGTGGATCCGGGCAGATCCGTCGGCCCCTATCTCTACAAAATAGCCACCAACAAATCCCTCGATATCTTTAAGAAAGCAAATCTTGAACGCAAGCTCAGAGAAAGACTATACCCTCGTATCGAGGAAAGTTACAGCCACATTGAAGACCTCATCCTCAAAAAGGAAAATGACGCAACCTTGCAACGCCTCTTAGCGGGCATGTCAGAGCGACAAAGAGAAGTCTTCTTGCTATGTAAGCTAGAAGGCAAATCGTATGAGGAGACCGCAACCGAATTAAATATATCGGCACAAACCGTACACACCTATATCAAGCGTGCAAACCAGCATATAAAAGAATACCTTGCAAACCACCCCGATTTGTCACTTTATATTTTATTACTTATCTATCAACAAACTTAATAGCTGTCCATTTACCGCGACGACTTACCTCAAAAATAGGTCTGCAACAAAAAAAATAAAAATCGTGTACCCCATTTTTAGTTGTAGACCGTATTAGTAATAAACAGTTGTACAATGGAACAGAAAAAAAAGTTTGAAAGTCTATTCGAAGGATACCTGAGTAATAAATACTCAGCGGACGATGTGGACCAAATCATTTCGGATATCCCCAAGGACGAACTCCGGAGGCTAATCCTCCAGGAATTTTATGAAACAAAAGAACCGAAGGTCGATAAAACACAGGTCCAGCGTATCGTGGACAATGTAAAACTACAGTTAGATGAAATCCTAAGGAAACAACCAAAAAAATTAATCAACTACCGGACTATTGCATCCGTCGCAGCAGCAATTTTATTATGCTTATCCATCGGATATTACTTCCTCATGGACAAACCTACCGCCCCATCAATGATATCCAGCTATGTTGACCGATCTCCCGGCACATATAAAGCTACCCTCACATTAGATGATGGCTCCAAGGTCGATCTTAATACGAGCAAAGGTGGTCTTAAGACGGACGACAATACAATCCGCTATGAGGATGGCACCAGAGCGACCAGCAAAGCGACAGAGTTTGCGACCCTGGTAACACCACGTGGAGGTGAATATCGCATCACGTTACCAGATGGCACAAAGGTAAGGCTGAATGCGGCAACCTCTCTCACCTACCCATTACAGTTTACTGACTCAATCCGACAGGTTACCGTTGCTGGAGAGGCCTACTTTGAAGTAGCCCATAATGCCAAAAAATCTTTTGTTGTTAAAAGTGAACAACAATCGATTACAGTTCTCGGAACTAAATTCAATATAGACACCTACTCGGAAGTGGGCAAAACAAGAACAACCTTAGTATCAGGACGACTTCAACTACAACAATACGCAACAAATAAAAAAATAGTTCTTACCCCAGGACAGGAAGCGACCTTGAACAAAAACAGTTGGACTGTTCAAGACGTCGACCCAGAAAACAGCATCCTGTGGACAGAAGGATACATCAATTTAAACAAACAAAAACTGGAGCAAATCCTTTCAAATTTATCTAGATGGTATGACGTAGATTTTAGCATTGTAGATCGTAAAATAGAACATTTGGTATTCGAAGGTGAGATTCCAAAAACCAAAAATCTTTCTACAGCTTTAGCTATATTGGAAAAAGCAGGTAATCTCGTGTTTGAAGAGAAAGGTGGCGTGATCGAGGTCACGGCACGCCGATAAAAACACGGACCAGCTAGCTAAAAACCTTGTCTTGCCATCCAAACGAAAGGGAGGATTAATATGATGAATCAATATGAAACGAAACGATGGCAGTCAAGGTATCGGAGCCCCTATATATCTATATGGGGGCACGCGGTTAGCGCATTTACTTTCTTTAATCCTATTACTCGCGGTATTCTTTCCCGCAAAAACCTACGCACAGCAAAAGGTTTATACGGTTGAAATCAACAACCTTCCGATGGGGGAAGCCTTTAAAAAGATTAAAAGTAAAAGCGGTTTGACGTTTGTCCGCCTTAAAGGTGTCGTGGATAATGAGGAACGCATCACTGTCTCTTTAAAAAATGCCAGCCTACAAGAAACCCTGGATAAAGTATTAACGACAAAAGGATATGAGTATACCATCGATGAAGATGTCATCATCATAACGGGTCGAAAAAAAATAAAAACTATAGCCACAAGCGCACAAAAAAAACAACACACCATCACTGGCATCGTACGTGATACAGAAGGAAAGCCTCTACAAGCTGCCTCTGTCCGTACGAAGAACAATATAAAAACATCAACTTACACCAACAAGGACGGTCGCTACATCCTCCAGACACCTTACGTCGAAGGAATGATTCTCTTGGTCTCCTATGTAGGCAAAATATCCATTGAACACCACCCGCACACGATCGACGATTTCGATATTGTATTAACAGATGATAAAAAAGAAATTGAAGAAGTTTCCCTTACTGTTTCCACAGGATACCAAGAAATAAATAAAGATCGTATGACGGGTTCTTATACCGTTTTAACTGCAAAAGATTTTGAGAATAGCTCCTTCAAAAACTTGGATCAACTCTTGGAAGGTAACGTTGCGGGTCTATATTCGGTATCTCCAAATGGAGCGCCTGGCGCTGCTTCCCAGATCAGAATCCGAGGTGACAATTCAATTTCTGGAAACAAGGAGCCCCTTTGGGTGATCGATGGATTACCACTTCAACAGGGTGTTCCTTCGATTAACGATCTTACAAATGGAAATATCCAAGAATCTATTTTAGATCATGGAATTGGAAATATTGCACCCAGCGACATCCATTCGGTAACCATCCTCAAAGATGCTGCAGCAACAGCCATTTACGGCGCCCGCGCTGCCAATGGCGTTATTGTTATTAAGACAAAAAAAGGAGAAACCATCGGTAATGCCATTCATTACCTCGGGAATTACGGGATATCTACGGCACCCAAAATGAGCGCCTTTGGGTTTATGAATGCACGTCAAAAGGTGAATTTTGAAATCAACCTCATGGAAGAATTTCAACAACGAGACGAAAACGGAGGGCAAGTATCCCGATTATGGGATGAATGGAAAAAAGGCATGATCAGTGATGCTCAATATTACAATAAAATAGAAGAACTAAGCAACGTGGACCAAGATTGGTTTAGTACTATCTATAAAACAGGTTTCTCCCAGAAGCATGCCCTATCTATGCGTTCAGGTACCGAAAAAAGTTGGTTTTATAGCTCCCTGAACTATCGCGATCAACAAGGGGCATTACTATCAAATAATTATCAGAGCCTTGGTGCAAATATCCGTGTCGGCCATCGCCCACATAAAGATGTTACGATAGACTTTCAACTTACCGGAAACTACCGTAGCGCCAAAGACCACAACTCGAGCGTAAACCCATTTGAATATGCGGTATTCGCCAATCCATATGAAAAAGCATACAATACGGACGGTAGTTATGCCTACGATCAAACCTGGACGAACCAGCACAGTAATAATAACCTGGGGTTAACCTATCCCACATTCAATATTTTAAACGAGCTTAACAACACTTTTAATAACCAGAAAGCCTCCGATATTATATCGACATTGAACTTAGGCTGGAACATACATCGCACGTTGCGTGCAGAAGCATACGGACGTGTTGGTTATGCCACCAACAATGGCGAGCATGGGGCCGCACCTGGCACCTATACTTCAATGGTCAACTATTGGTCGCTCAGACCTTTCAACTCCACACTATACACCGAGCTTCCGGAGGAATTCAATCAGGGATACATCCTGGTTTCTTCCGGCCAGGCAATCACATTCTCGAGCCGAGCATCACTCGCATACAACAACACTTTTTCCGACACGCATACTGTTACTTTTTTTCTAGGAACAGAGATTGCGAGCAATGAGCCTAAAAACACCCGTTTCAAACTGGCACAATATGATCCAGCATACTACTTTGGTTCGTTCCCAGACTACACGTGGAATCCTGTTTTTGATAAATTTCTACAAGAAAGTGTCAAGCAATTAGGAACGTATGTTCAGGGCAACAAGGACAGAACGGCTAGTTTTATGTCTGCCGCAACATATAGTTTGCGAGATCGCTATGTCGTGAATGCCAATATTCGATTCGATGGCGCCGGCACAATTGATCCAAATAATCGCTTCACCCCCTTATGGTCAACAAGTGCGCGATGGAACGTACATAAAGAAGCCTTTTTTAAGGCCCTCTTCCCCTTTGTGAACGAATTTGCTTTTAGAGGTGTCGTTGGATATACCGGGAACATCGATAAAAGAGCCCTCCCTTATCCGTGGTTGATTATATCCAGCGGTAAATATGACGATGACTATGTTGCGAACCAAATCTACTTTCCAAACCCAAGCATTAAATGGGAAAGAAAGATGGACCGCAATATCGGGATAGACTTCTCTTTATTTAACAATATTTTTGGTGGTAGCTTCAATTATTACGACAACATCACCGACAACCTGCTGGGCACCATGAAATCACCTCCCTCTTACGGTAACCCACGCTTAGTGATGAATGGTCACAGCCTCAGTAATAAAGGTTGGGAGTTCAATTTCAATCTTCGTTTGCCGCTCACAACTGAACTTCGTTGGACCACATCCTTCAACGTGTCCCATAATACAAATAGGGTAAAAAAATCAAATGCAAAAAATCCGACCGAATGGGAGAATAATACAGTCACGAATCTCTGGGCCGGTTTCACCGCTAGTGACATCGAGCAATATGCTGTAGGCACCACATTTGGATATCGTTTTGCCGGTATTAATCCCGAAAATGGAGAACCGACATTCTTTCTTTCGGAATCAGCACGCGCAGCCTATGCAAAATCCAACAACATCAACATCGATCAGGCGCCTACAACATGGGAAATGAACAATCTACAGATTCCAGGCGGGCTTTCTTGGACGCAATTTTTCCGGATGTCTATGGAGGAGATTGGAACGGTTCAACCGAAATACTTTGGAGGTTTTCGATCTACACTACAATGGAGAAAGATCGAATTACAAACCTCATTTGTGTATGCGATAGGTCAAAGCATGCGTCAATTTGACGGCAGTAATTTCAGTTACCGAACAGAAGGTAGTACATCAGAGATGTATGGCCCCCGTAGAAATGTTTTACAAAGTACGGTTAACCGGTGGCGCGTGCCCGGAGATATAACGGATTACCCGCGCTTTACCACAGGCGAATCAAATTATTTCATCATGAACACCGATAATAGATTTCAACGAGCAGACTATCTCGCGTTCAGAGACCTGGTATTAAACTATACCTTGGACAAAGACCCTATTAAGCGTTTCGGCTTACAATACATGCGAATCGGATTTCAAGTAGACAATCTAGCTGTATTCAGTAAGTTTAGATCGACCGACGTTACAACAGGAAGTGCTTTCGGATATCCACGAACGAGAAACTTCTTGTTCAATTTACAATTAACCTTCTAGCTGCCATGATCATAAAAAAAGCACGCATCATACTGCTGTTAACCGCATTAACCTTCATTTCTTGTAAGAAATTCTTGGAGATCGAACCTATCGGTGCCAAGTTTACAACGGAATTAACGGCCGTTAAAAGTATTCTTGGCGCTTGGTTATATAACTTCAAAAGTAATGGTAAGTTTACAAGCTCCTCCATAGATGCCCCCTTCCCTTGGATCCCTTTACAATTCTCCTTCGAAAATACATTTACAGCGTATGCTGATGTGTGGAATTTTCAGGAATGGAACAATAGATCGACTAGATTAACCGCAACCGAAAAAAGAATTCTCGACCGCGCAGTACTCCGCAATGATTGGCGCCGATATTACGATCTTATCGGATTAATGAACCTTGTTATTGCAGAAGCGAAAACAGCAAGCGGAACAGCGGAATTGCGCGCACAGCTACTAGGCGAAGCCTATATACAACGTGCATATTACTTCTTTAAACTGCTACAATATTATGCGCCGTTAAATGATCCCAATTTGGGTATTGTAATTCATACCGATATCTATCAGGATTTGGCGCATGCAAACCTTCAAAGACAGCCACAAGCCATGGCTTATAATCAAATTATAAGTGATCTCGCAGAAGCAGAAAAATTATTAGGCACCTACCAACCAAAGGCAGACTATAATATCATGTTCAACAAAGACTGGTTCTTACGGATATCGGCACAATTCTACCTTTGGAAAGCTAGTTCAACAAATAATTCTGAGGATTGGCAGAAGGCTGCTAGCTATGCAAAACAAGCCATATACAATACGAATGAAGGAGGCGCGCCGACACTTCCTTACACTATCGAAAAGCTCAAAACGACCGTATTTTATGGTTCCTTTACGGAAACTGTCACTGGCACCTATCCAGAAACGCTGTATTTTATAGCAGATAAGATCGACAATTTGTTAAATACCAAATGGACGTATGACCTGAATGTATGGAAAGAACTATACAAGGACGGAGATCTGCGAAAGACAAATTGGTTTTTACTCCCCACAAAATACAATACCCCTTCCGAAACAATCTTACAAAGCGATATCAATCCTTCTCGAAAAATATCGGGGTTTATATTTCTGCCTCAGGCATTTCCTCTTCGCCTTGCTGAACAATGGCTTATTTGGATTGAAGCTTCCGCCATGGCGGGCGATATAACCACCGCACAAGAGCAACTGCAAACATGGCGCAACCTCCAGTACAAGCAAGGCACGTCCCTATCTTTGCCCAACACGGCAAAAGATATCCAATACGAAGTGTATCTGGAACGTAAACGTGAGTTTATTGGTGAAAGCGATATTCTGTGGCTCGATATGAAGCGCTTTCATATCGCGAACGAAAGAAGTGCGCAAAACTTCCATGTAACGCTCAAAAATGACGATTGGCGGTACCAATTTCCAATTCCCGATGATGAAATAAAAGCAAATCCGACCATCATCGTAAATCCGGGATGGTCGGATGCGACCAATTATTAACAATCAACGTTTCGCACTACAACTCAAAAACAATGAACAATAAATATATATACCTATTCCTATTTTCCCTGCTATTCTCTTGCAAAGCCGACCGTGAGTCGCTATTGGACCTAGATTATAAAATAGATAAAGTCGTTTGCCAATCTAACAGCAATTATTTTATTGCTGACGGGGTTTCAGAGATCGGATTGGAGGTGAAATTATACACGACCGCAGGCTCATACACTGCTGTAAACGGCAAGCAGCAGCTTATCTATAAAGAGATTCCACAAGAAAGGTGGAAACACCATATTATTAAATTTTATGATAAGTCCGGCAAAGAATATCCTGCCAATTTTACTACCACATCGATCCCGGCGGAAAAAATGGAATTTTATGCCGAAGTAGATGGCTTACGCTCGTCAAAACCCGTTTTACTCGAACAGGCTGAAAATCCCTTACAAGGAACCCCAATTTCACCTGTAAGTGACCCGTACTTTTATGAAGTATCCATCAGATCGGCACGACCTACCCCTGCCTTGAAACGCTATCCAATAATCTTTCATGTAATTGATACAGAGCAATCAAAAAAACAATCCCAAGAATTAAACGCGGATGCTATTTATTACGTTCTTAATCAATACAACGCTATCTTCAGCAAACAGAACAACAAGGCTTCCAATGGCGCCAACGCCCATATTGAATTTGTAGCAGCCCTAAAAGATCCCAACGGAAAGTTACTGAAAGAAGCCGGAATAAACCGGACCTATCTCACGGACCAACAGAACTTAAATTTAAGTACGGAGTATATTCTGAATAGTCCATCGCTCTATTGGGATTACGATAAGTATTTAAACGTTTGGATTATAAACAACAGCAAGTGGTACAGCCTGGCAGAAATAGATCTATATCGAAGAGCTTTACCGTTTACCTTTAGGGAAGGCACTTATAATTCACAAAAACTACCGCTACCAGACTTCCTACCGGTGCAGTCACTAAATGCGTCCCAATTAGCAAACTGGAAGAAAAAACCAGACTACTTAGATCATGTCGGTTTAGTTTTCGTACGCACCGGTTTTTCACAATTGAAGCATGACTTCGTTGGACAACCCGCGGCATTTCTGGGTGTAATCCCGAATCGGCCTGCGAACGGAAATTCTACTCAACTTAATAATGGAAAATGGGTGGACGATTACTGTGAAGATACACCAACATTCAATCCCTACTATGCCAGTACGGCAAACGGTGGGATAGAACGTTTAGATTTCGGAAGCACGCGTAAGAAATACACGGCAAAAATAGCCCTGGATGGCAAGACGGGAAGCCCCGCATTTCCATGGATCACCTACAATTCTCAAAATGTAGGGGAGAAAAACTCGTTTAGTAGCACCATTACGCAAGATCAAGCGCAACGAATCGAATGGACCTTAAATCATGCCGAAGCCCGACAAGCTTGGAGAAACCAAACAGCAATAACCCCGTAAAAAGGTAAAACGAATGCTGTTTCATACGTCGTCTGAACCAACATAAGGCCTGTTGGCTCCACAAGGGGAGCGGAACTAAGAAGATTTCAAATTCTTCTTGGCCGTCATGATTGCTTGAGCAAGCCCTTCGGCCTTATGTGACCCAATAATATAAGTCAAGCCTTCTTTGTCGGTTAGGTAAACCGCATCTTTACCGCCCGAATAGAAACGAATTTTACCGTTCTTATGCAGATTATAGACCGGATTATTAAAAACAAAAGTGCTGTAAGGTTTCAGTTCTACCTTGGCAATATTATACAAATCGATCTTCACTAATTTGGAAGACCAGAGCCCACTTAAGATTAAATACTTTCCATCTACCACCGTTTTATAGTGCACCATGTAGATCATAATGATCGACACGATAATGACCCCAACACCAACAATAAAGAACAGCTGGCGTGAAGGTAAATCCTCTAAATTGAGATAATATGCAACGAAACAAAATAAAGCCAAGATCATACGCACACTAATCCAAGTAGCGTCGCGTCCCAAATATTGTTTCTCTTGAAAAAGATATTGTGTTCCCATAATACTATTTGCAAACTAAAGTAAACACTTTTTTTGTACTTCCTGTCATTTTATACCGATTATCCAACCGATAGTTTACTAACCAAATAATTTCGTCGTTCCCATTCACCAACAACAGTACTTCCTTTTTCTCAAAAAGATTAAGCTTCTCTTGTATGAAAAAATCACTCAACTTCTTCCTTCCCGACATCCCTAAAGGCACAAAATAATCACCTTCGCGCCAGTACCGCATATGCAAGGGGAAAATGAGCAAATCCGCATCAATTTGCGCAATCCCATGTTCCCGACAAACTTCTCCCTTCTCTTCATAGGATATGGTAAAATTCTTCCTGCCAAAAGAGAAAACAGTATCGTCTCTATTAATCGGTATCGATGTCACCTCCGTTTTGGCATCCAAAGGCCTCAATATGAGATAATCCCGATCCAGCAGTAACGCATAAGCGTCTGAATAAAAAACACGTCCTGGCTCGCCTTGAAACACCCGTAGCAAATCACCAATCACCTCCTTCGTAAAACCCCAGGGACGAAACAACTCAAACAATAAAGGAAGATTATTCGTATGCGGTTCTATCTCCTCTTTTTTCACATATACCACTTCACCAGAACGATGGATAAACAGTCGCTCTCGAATAGGTGTGATAAAGGACTGCAATAAAGCGTTTGTTTCTTGAAAATGTAGAATATTTTGCTGCATCGTTTGCTCAAAATCAGGAGCAATATCCTTGAATTTAGGCACAATCTCTAACCGGATTTTATTACGCGCATACTTGGTTGAAAAATTAGACTGATCATCTCGATACGAAATCTGCAAGCGTTGTACAGCATCGAGAACTTCTGAAGCTGTTAAAAACAAAATCGGCCTAATAATGGTCCCTCTTTTCGACAAAATACCTTGCAATCCCAACAACCCTGTGCCTCGTGTCAAATTCAATAATACCGTTTCGATATGATCGTTCAGATGCTGCGCTACAGCAATCCATTTTGCACCGACTTCCTGTCGAAGACTTTCAAACCATGCATACCGCAAGTCCCGAGCGGCCATTTGTATGGATATCCCCTCCGCTTCGGCATAGCCAATGGTATCAAATCGGTTGGCATAAAAAGGTATGTTGTTCGCTGCTGCATAGTCTTGCACAAGCGCTTCATCCGCGTCCGCCTCTGCATCGCGCAATTGAAAATTACAATGGGCAATCACACAATCGTAACCCGCAGTCACAAACAAATGCGCCATCAACATAGAATCTCGTCCACCACTCACGGCCAACACGACCTTATCCCCCTCCTCTATGTGAACAGTCTCCGTCAAAAAAGCATTAAACCGCTGTAGCAATTCCATGACCAAAGGTAACGAAAATCGGGAATACAACTTCACGGCTTTACACCTTCGTAAATTCACGTCTTAACATCTTCACAACTTTGCATTTTTTAACAATATATTTAATTATTTTTGTCTCCGTGAAGTACTATCTAACCCTCATTTTAAGTGTGTTCTTCCTGAACAGCTTGCTTGCTCAGGATGAGCTCCGCCTTGTATCATCGCTATACAGTACCATTATCGAGCAGAAAGGGATTAGTAGTATCACACCTGTATATCAGCACAAGGGGAATACACTGATGGCAGATAGTGGCATCATCTACCAAGACGCTATTGGTCGCCAGTTTTTTGAGGCCTTTGGAAATGTGGTCATCATACAAACCAACGGCACCACTATCCATGCCGATAAGCTGCATTACGATGCCGCTCCACAAGTGGCAACCCTGACCAATAACGTGCGCATGGTAAGCCCTAATTCGGTGCTCACCACCAACCACTTAGTATACAAAATGCGGGACCGCATTGGAACCTATACCGGCGGAGGCCGTATTATCAGTCGTGGCGATACAATAACCTCGCGCAATGCTTATTATTTTGAAAATACGCAAGATGCCTATTTTAGAAATAAGGTTATCGTACGTACGCCGGATGTCAAAATATACACCGACACGATGCGCTACAATTCCAATGAACGCATGACGTATTTCTTTGGTCCAACCAATATCAAAGGTAATAAAGCGGAAAATCTATATACCGAAAAGGGCGATTATAACACCGGCACTGGTGTTGCACGTTTCTCCAAAAACAATCTATACACCGAGGGATCCCGCTTTTTAAAAGGAGATAGTCTCTATTACGAGCGTGCGACAGGGATTGGTAAAGCATACCGGAATGTTGTTTTTGTGGATACAGTTGATAAATTTATAGGCTCTGGAGGATACGGATTATACAATCAGGCGGATGGTTCCATTACTTTAACGGATAAACCGCTCGTCATCACCGTTGTTAAGAAAGATTCGACGGAGCAAACAAAAACGGACAGCACGGCTGTTAAATTATCGAAAGAAGATAAGAAAAACAGTAAAGACAAAGAAAAGGAACGAGACAAAGAACTGGCAAAAAAGAAGAACGATAAAGATGATAGCGAAAAGATTGCCACAAGAGATAAGCTAAAGGCCAAAGAACCAGATGAACCGGAACTCATAGCGATCGCGCCTGAAAAGAAAGTAGAAATGGATTCTGTTTATACCACAGCGGACACGTTATTTTCGAAACTCATCTTCCTGCGAGACTATAAAGCCCTGAATTTTAATCTGGATCGAAATGGCGGTGAGCTCGAAATCGATAAAGATGTAGATTATGGCGATGATGAGGATGAATTGAGTGAGGGTGAAAAGGCAAGTCTTTCGGATTCATTGACTGTCGATAGTCTGGAACTTCCAAAAGTTATCGCGCCGTTAATTGATAATGAAGCACAAACAACAAAAAAGGCAACGGCAGCGAAAAAAACAATTACGCCAATCAAAAAGGATGATACGCCCTTAGATATTGGCGCAACAATTAAACAAGATTCCTTATTACGCCAAAAAGCAGTCGTGCCCACTATTGGACAGGCAGACACTCTCATGAATAAGGCGCTTACCATCGCCAATACACCGGAGACAATTACCATCCCTCCTGTTCGTGATAGCGCTTACCTCGACACGGCAAAAACCCGTATTATCAAAGCCTATCATAACGTTCGTTTATTTAAGTCCGACCTGCAAGCAGTAGCAGATTCAGCCTACTACGGAATGGCAGACTCTATGTTTCGCTTTATGGGAAAACCCATGATTTGGGCACAGGGATCGCAAATCTCGGGAGACACCATCTACATGCAAGCGGTAAATCAAAAACTGGACAATGCATTACTCCTGGGGAACGCATTTATGGTAAATGCCGTATTGGATAGTGTAAAGTTTAATCAACTAAAGGGGCGAAAGATTACAGCCTTCTTTACGAACAACAGCATTGATCGTCTTTATGTGGATGGGAATGCAGAAAATCTCGTCTTTTCAACCAACGATAAAACGAATACCATTACGGAAATGTTTCATGACCGAGGCGCGCGTATTAAGATCAAAATGGAAGACAAAAAGATTATCGATTATATTACCATCCGCAAGGTGGATCAGAAGGTATACCCGTTTAAACTTGTCACCCAAGAAAATGAGGTTCTTCCTGGTTTTATCTGGCGACCGCAGGATCGACCAACGTCCAAAGAGGACATGATGAACCGCAAGCGTGAAATCAACAAAGAAGGGGTACCGAGTGGTACAGAAGCAAATCCTGCTGATGTAACCGCTCCGGCAGATAAAGAGAATGCTGTAAAAGAAGGCACTCCAAAAGTGCATTCATCGAGCACGGAGGAAATAAAAGAAACAGTACAGGAAGAAGTAAAAAAAGATCTACTTTTGCTTTAGGAAATCGGCAAGCTTTCCGACTGCAATCGAACGATGACTGATTGCATTTTTTTCTTCAGCACTCATCTCTGCAAAAGTTTGGGTATATCCTTTGGGAATAAAGATTGGATCGTACCCGAAGCCCTTTACGCCGCGACGCTCACGGATGATATCGCCCTCAATCGTACCTTCAAAAAAATGTTGTTGCTCATTAAAATAGAGCGAGATTACAGTACGAAATCGCGCGGTACGGTTGGTGTTATCTCCTAATTTTTCTAATAGCAGATCGATATTCGTCTCCATATCACGGGATCCCGAGTAACGTGCAGAATAAACCCCTGGCTCTCCACCTAACGCATCAACCTCTAAGCCCGAATCATCACCAAAGCAGTAAAGACCATACTTATTAACTAAGTAATCTGTCTTTTGTTGCGCATTTTCTTCAAAGGTCACGCCCGTTTCGGGAATATCATCATGACAGTCGATATCCGCCAACGAGCGTATAACAAACTTGTTCCCGATAATGGCTTGAACTTCTTCTAATTTGTGGGCGTTATTCGTTGCAAATACTAATTCTAACATAGCAAGTCGTTATTCGTTGGTATGGGTAAGTTAATAGTCGTGGTCGTTAGTTATGATTTAAGAGCCAATAAAGGTCTTGAATTCATTCCAAAAGAGCTTTTTCTTTTGGATATCGGCAAACATCTCCTCAAAGCTAAAGGTGTTGAAGACAGTAGCCACCTTACCTTTCATGTAAGAATTGTGTGCGATAGCTGGTAATTTCAAAGATGCAGGCTCTACACCTAACAACGTAATCTTCTTCGGAGAAAAAAACGTCATAATCTGCTTGAAATCATTTGGATTGTGTGGATTTGCTAAGTTGACAACAGCAACATTTTCTGCTGTCAACTGAAGCGCCCCTATCGTCTTCACAAAAGCTTCTTCCGCCTGTGGCGAGAAGTAGGGATACTCCGGGTAACGGAGGATAAATAAAACACCGGTAGATTTATCACCTTGAAAGATGAAAGTTTCTTTTGTATCCACCGGAGCAGGCGTATTTTCCGGTGATGAATCGACCACAATATTTTCCGTAGAAACAGCAAAATCACCAACTTCTCCATGACCAAATAATGTCTCCGACATTAAGGCCTGAAGTGCAGCAGGATTATGGGTTAACAGGTTGCTCATAAGGTGACGAAAAAAAAGGTGTCACACACCTTTTGTGTGTGACACAATCTACAGTATTATTGTCCTAAAAGGTATGCAAAAACCAACGGAGCTACGATAGTAGCATCGGATTCAATAACATATTTAGGCGTATCAATATCTAGTTTACCCCAAGTGATTTTTTCATTTGGAACAGCCCCAGAATACGATCCATACGAAGTAGTGGAATCAGAAATCTGACAGAAATATGCCCAGAAAGGAACATCTTCCCATTCTAAATCCTGATACATCATTGGCACAACACAAATTGGGAAGTCACCAGAAATACCACCTCCAATTTGGAAGAAACCAACGCCTTTTCCAGAAGAGTTCTCACGGTACCACTCTGTCAAATAGATCATGTATTCGATACCCGATTTTACGGTGCTCGCCTTCAACTTACCTTTAATCACATTGGAAGCGAAGATATTTCCTGTCGTTGAATCTTCCCATCCTGGACATACGATAGGTAAGTTTTTCTCAGCCGCTGCAATAATCCAAGAGTTCTTCGGATCAATTTCATAGTATTGCTCCAATACACCAGAGTTTACCACTTGGTATAAGTACTCATGTGGTAAGTAACGCTCACCTTTAGCTTCCGCAGCATGCCATACATCCTCTAAGTGTTTTTGTAAACGACGGAATGCTTCCTCTTCAGGGATACATGTATCCGTTACACGATTATAGTGTTGATCCAGCAATTCACGTTCTTGCTCCGGCGTTAAATCACGGTAGTTAGGAACACGTTTATAGTGCGAGTGCGCCACTAAATTCATGACATCTTCTTCCAAGTTTGCTCCTGTACAAGAGATAAAATGAACTTTATCTTGACGAATCATTTCGGCCAACGAAATACCTAGTTCCGCAGTACTCATCGCACCACCTAATGAAACTAGCATCTTACCACCTTCTAGGAGGTGTGTCTCATACCCTTTAGCTGCATCAACTAAAGCAGCAGCATTGAAATGTAGGTAGTTTTTCTCTATAAATTGAGAAATAGGACCTTTTTGTGTACTCATAATCATTAATTTTCAGATACAAGCACAAAGGTAAGCAAACGAATCGAGAAGCCGGATGAAAAACTCTATTTCCTCCGCAACAGCTTATGAAAGATCATCCAGAAAAAAATCAACAATACAAGGAGGACAAAAAGAATGAAAAGTTCCTGTGTGCCGATAGACCAAGCTAAAATTTTCATACACTAATTTTACAGGGTTTTATATACACGATAGTCCTCAAAAAATGAACCAAAGTAAAAAAGAGAGGCAAAAGCCGAAATTCGTCCTTTACCCCTCTTCTTACGACCCACTTATTATTCTTTTATTTCTTCGTCAAGGTCGCCGTAAAAGCTCCTGGCTTCAGATGTAGTTCGATATCGTAGGTACCTGCCGCATCGATCTTTAGGTTATCGCCATCCAGCACCAAAGCCGACGATGTACCCCCCAGATTCATGCCCCAGTCGTTGTTTGCCCTAAACTTAAGCTCCCCAACGACTAGATCTGTGGTAAGTTTCCATGTATAAGTTCCTTTAGCGCCGGCAAAAGACATCTCCGTATCTTTATCCCAGCCACCCGCCGTTGCGCTCCCCACAATCCCCCAGGTCAAAGGCAACAGTTCATAGGTCAATGCCTCAGCATCCATCCGCAGGCGATAAAAACCATCCTTCAACACCGTAATGTTCCCTGCTTTTTCATCCTGCAATAGCGTGCCGTCCGTCGCTCCTTTCCCATAGGCATTGTCCCAATTCACATTTGTCGGTAAGAACTTAAAGCCATCTCCTGCAACCGTCACGTACTCATAGGTTTCAAACTTCGTTTTACTCTCTTCGTCATATAGGGCCATCGGCACAGAAAGCGTAGGCTCCCAACCCGCACCAATAGCACCGCCCACGACATACATCATCGGATTACTCTCCGAAAAGACAATAGGTTTCGTCTTCTCGATCGTGCCGCCAGCAGCAGCATACCTCACCATTAAGGAAGCCTCACCAACCCAGCTTTCGTCCAACGGAATATCAAAAGACTTCGACACAATATGTGCCCCTTTCTCGATGGCGACCGTCTCGGACAACAACACCTCGCTGCCCTTGACGATACTAAACTCAAAAGAACTTATATTATTCGCAATAAAGCCAACCTTTAATACCTTCCCAACTTGAATCGTCGCTGCCGTAGTTTCATTGATTGAAACAATAGCATCATCGATACCATGCTCCACCTTTTTACATCCCGTAAAAAAGCCGCCTATTAAAACCGCCATAGCGGTTATTACAACAAATTGTTTTGTCCGTTTCATCTTTGTAAATTCTAATAGCCAGGATTTTGCGTTAAATTCCCATTATTTGTCATCGCTCTTGCTGGCACCGGGAATAAGCGTTTATGACTTTCACCTGCATTTGCTGGTTTAAACAGCAGTGCATCCTCCCATTTTCCAAAGCGGATCATATCCGTACGACGCGTCAGCTCGAAGGTAAACTCCAGTCCCCGTTCCTTATAGATCGCATCCAGCGTCAAACTGCCTGCCGTAAAATGTTTTTCAGGGTTTACAGGAAACGCCCGTTGACGCACCTGATTTGCAGCCGTTACTGCCTCGGTTAATGAACCATTCGTCGCTCCACGCAAGATCGCCTCTGCCTTCATCAAGAGCACATCTGCCAAACGAAAAACCACCACATCATTTCCTGCATTATTGCTGATTTGGTTTTTATCGGGATAGTATTTAATACAACGTGCACCAGCCAAACGACCGCCATCATCGGCACCACCAATATCAAAATCCGAACCTGGCAACAAATTATAACTATACGGATTGATAACAATATTCATCCCATTATAGATTAAAGGTTGTCCTGTTGAATTATACTGTTGTCCGTGAAGCCATTGCTGTTTTCTATTGTCCGAATCTTCAAACAAATCAAAGTAAGCCGGGGGCGCGCTCCACCCGTTCCACGGGTTTACACTTAGTTCAAAAGTCTGTCGGTGTGCGTAATGAAGCACCCGATTAAACAAGGTGTTCCCCGTTGCCCGCGCCGCATCATACGGAATGGAGAAAATAGGCTCTGGCGAAGAAGCGCCGTTATCCGGCATAAACTGCGCCAAGAAATCATTCTCCAGCGCATACTTACCCGAAGCAATAACCATATTTGCATGGTCCACCACCTTATTCCAATCCATCGCCTGCGCATACACTTGCCCATTAAGATATACCTTGGCTAGCAACGCATGAGCAAACCATTTTGTTGGCCTTCCGTATGTTGCTTCCGTTTTATCTTCACTCAACAAAGCGAGGTTCTCTTCCAGCTCGCTCGTAATAAAACTATACACTTCCGCCCGTGGAGTCGTTTTTGGCAACTCCGTTCCGGTATCAAATGTCTTCACCAACGGAATATTACCATACGTATCCATCATCATGAAATAATACCAAGCCCGCATGGTCTTAATTTCAGCGACCGTTTGATTCTTCTGCGCTGAATCTTCTGCTTTTTCCAGTACACTTAATACTCTATTGCAGGTACCGATGGCATTAAACCCCCAGTCCCACGTATCGCGCACCACTTCATGTGAAGGGGACCAGCTATGATAGTGCATATCACGCCACTTTCCACCATCAAACCAGTCGCCTCCACGCGTAGGAACAATAACCTCATCTGCTCCTGCAGTCTGTAGGCTAAAGTAATTATCAAAATATCCCCGTGCCGCTGTGTAAACTGGTCCCGTAACCGCGACAAACTGATCCGGTGTCTTTGGAAATGTTTCTTCTGTATACGCCGAATGTACATCAACGTCAAATTTTGTACACGATACTCCTAGCCCCAATACACCAGCTAAAAGCATTATATTTAATTTTGTTCTCGTTTTCATTTGTTCTAAAAAGTTAAGTTCACACCCAAGCTAAAGGACCGTGTTCTCGGGTAATAATTCCGATTATCAATACCTGGAGCTAAACCGCCCAGACCAACTTCGGGATCCACTCCCGTATAATCAGTCAGCACAAATAAATTTTGACCCGTTGCATAAATTCGAGCCTGTTTAAAATATTTATGCCCGGCGACAGCAAAACGATAACCCAGAGTAGCATTATCAAGCCTTAAGAAAGAACCATCTTCAATAAATCGACTAGAAGCAATCAATGGCGTTTCAAAAACACCTTCTTTAACCGCATCTTTAGAGATATTGGTTACGCTTGCTTGTTGAAGACGTGAAAGATCAGCACGCGTAGCATTGAAAACCTGATTGCCATACATTCCGCGGAAAAAGATATTCAGATCCCAGCTTTTGTAACGCAGATTATTGTTCCATCCATACGTGAATTTTGGCAAGGCATGTCCCATGATCTGGTAATCGTCCGGCGCAGAAATTTGATCCTGCGTCACCAGTTCACCAGAAGGTTTTTGATAAATGGTGCGTTTGGCAGCCTCATCATAGCCAACGTACTTCGCGACATAAAACGTTCCCAAGGCTTGCCCCGGTAAAACGATGGCAGCCGTTTGTCCCGTCCACCCCTCTAATCCAATACCTCCTTCATAACGTTGAGAGACACCAATATTTTCAATATTAGAAGTCAATGAACCCACTTCATTTATATTTCGTGCAAAATTAACCGTTGTGTTGTACGAGAAATTGCTGTTACTAACCACCCGAGCATTCAAGACAATTTCAACACCTTTGTTACTCATCGTTGCCCCATTTGCGAGAAGACGATTAAACTGGTATGGTGGAGAAGGTACGTCATACTCGTACAATAGGTCTTTTGTTTCCTTATTGTAATACTCAACAGAACCGCCCAATCGTCCTTTCCACAGTTCAAAATCTAAACCCACATTGAACATCGATGTTGTTTCCCATTTCAGATCCGGATTCGCGTTTTGGTTTACACCGTAGGCATTCATCCATTTGCCATTATAAAGAAATTGACCATTCTGTGGACCAAAAATCACAATCTGACAATATGGATCGATATTCTGGTTTCCGGATACTCCATAACCAGCACGAATCTTCAATTCAGAGAAGAGCGTTTGATTTTCCATAAACGCCTCTTTTGTCAGGCGCCAGGCGGCCGAAACCGAAGGGAATGTCGCCCAGCGATTATTTACGCCAAACTTAGACGAACCATCTTTACGTAACGAGGCACTCAATAGGTATTTTTCATTAAAGCTATAGCCCAAACGACCATAAAAAGAAATCAAGAGAGACTCCAATGTGGCCGGTGAATCCGTAAACGGATTATAGCCTTCCGGTAAAGTACCTAGGTTCAGGTTATTCGACCCCAGATCATCCGACATAAAACCAACCGAAGAAGCCCACATGCCATCATTGTTCTTCGTACGTTGATAGGAATAACCCGCCATAGCGTCAACGGTATGTTGTCCACGTGTTAGGTTGTAGTTCAGATAGGTTTCTAAAATTTTATCAATATGTTTGAGGTTCGTCCGGTCACCATAACCACGTCCCAAAGCTTTTGAGTCAAAATCTGTTCGGTGCATATAATATCTCTTATCATAGTGCGTTCGCTGATAAGAAAGCACATTCGACCACACCAAGCCGTCCAAGATGGTCAGATCGGCCTTGAAATTTCCCAGCAATGTATTGTTACTTCTCGTTTCATCTCTTTGGTTGAGCATGGCTACTGGGTTCATATAATTCGTCCGTCCCGGTACTTGAAAATATCCGCCATATTGAACATACTCTGCTCCATCCGACATAATCGGGGAAGTAGGTAAATACCGGGCTGCCCCATTAAAGATACCATAGTCTACATGATCGGAATTATTGATGCTATTGGCCATATTAAAAGCAAGCTTCAGTCGGTTGTCAAAAGCAGATTGATCGATACCGGCGCGCGCAATAATACGCTCTATGCCATTCCGCTTAACAATACCTTGGTTATTGAAATAATTCACCGAAGCATTGTAACGCGTCCCCTCGGATCCACCTGTCATCGAAAGATTATGGTTGTGCGAAAACCCCGTTCTTGTAATCTCTTTCTGCCAATCCGTATCATAACCTGTTTCACTTCCTGCTACCGCCAAAGCATGCTCCTCCACAAACATCTTATGTTCACTTGCATTCAAAACATTGACCCGGTTAGCCACCCGTTCCGTTGCAGCATAGCCACTATACGACAAAACTGGAGCACCGGCTTTACCGCGCTTAGTCGTTACGAAAATAACACCATTCGCCGCCCGAGAGCCGTAAATAGCTGTCGAAGAAGCATCTTTCATCACATCCATCGAAACAATATCATCGGGTGCAACAAGTTCAATATTCGCCCCAACAACACCATCAATTACATAAAGCGGAGCGGAACTCGCCGTTAAAGAGGATGGCCCCCGCAGCTGAATTGTCGCGCCTGCCGTAGGATCTCCACCAGAACGATTTACTGTTAACCCCGCCACTTTACCGGCCAAGAGTTGGTCCGGAGAACCCACAACTCCTTTGTTAAACTCCTCGGGCGTCACGCTCGCAATCGAACCGGTAACCTGCTTTTTCTTTGCCACCCCATATCCGATAACAACCACTTCCTCTAAAGCATCCATTCCATTACTCATTGTAAAATTGAGGACATTTTCGCCTGCAACCAGGCGTACAGTCTGACTTGAATTACTAAGTCCCATCATCTTCACCGTAATCGTATGGTTTCCCAACGGAAGATTTGAAATACTATACCTTCCGTCCATATCCGTGGAAGTCGCCTTTTTCGTATCTCCGATAACAACGGTTGCCCCCACAACCGGTTCTCCTTGTTCGTCGAGCACCCGCCCTTGTAGAATCACGCTCTGCACAACGCCAGCTTCCGCATGGCTCGTAAAAGCGCAACCCCATAGCGTAAGGAATAGGCTTAATACCCATCCACGGCATAAAGTAAATGTTTGCATAAAATCAATTGTTTTGGTTTATAGTTTATTATTTAATCATGCGATCCCTCCTATCGCACATGCTTTTATTTCACGCATTAGTACACCCCTATACACATCGTATATTCATGCACAATCATGCTTTAATGGGAACGTTCCCGAAAGTGATTGTAAAAACCCGCATCCCAATCCACCTATCCCATCCTTCTACGCTGTAAAAAAGGAATATCGGTAAATACTTTCGCACACTCCAATAAAATAAGATGATAGACATCCGGTGATAGCAAAAGCTTTGGATGCCGTGATTTATAATTGATCATCTTTACAAAATGGGAACGTTCCCATTTTGTAAAGCTAAAGATAGAAAATTGTTCTCAGCCTCCAAAAAAAAACTGCACAAAAAGTAGATTTGACTTTTCTTCCTACGAAAAACAATCGATTCCTCATTTATTTTCGCATCTTTAAGTCACAAACAGCGGCACCGCCCCGAGACGCGCTACCCTGCTTTCTATCGTGAGAACGGTCTATGAAACCTAAACAAAAAATAGCACAACTTCTAAATTTAAGTATTGGATTTTTGGGAATCCAATCCGTTTTTGCTCTTCAGGCAGGGCATGCATCACGTATTTTTCAAACTTTAGGAGCACACCTCGAACAGCTTCCTCTTTTCTGGTTGGCGGCTCCATTAACAGGCCTTATTGTCCAACCTATTCTCGGTTTTTACAGCGATCGTACATGGACACGCTTAGGAAGGCGCACCCCTTTTCTCCTCGCTGGGAGTTTATTCACAATCTTCGCACTCATTTTGCTTCCTAATGCGCCAGCATTTATGTGGCTTGTTTCACCTTTGGTTTTTGCCGTGATGATGATGATCGTCCTAGACATTGCATTTAACATGAGTATGCATCCAATGCGTGCGCTAGTTCGCGACCAACTATCCTCAACACAGCAAGGACAAGGCTATGCTCTACAAACTTTTTTAATCGGCATTGGCGCTATCATTGGTTCTATATTGCCCTACCTTTTATCACAATATCTAGGTGTGCCTAAAACTGCCGAGACGGGCATAATTCCGCCAAATGTAAGGTGGTCTTTTTATTTAGGTGCCGCCCTCTTGCTGGTATGCATCCTATGGACTGTGTTCACCGTGCGCGAAAAGCAGTATTATTCAGCTGAAAATAAAGATGCGGATTCCACTATAGTATCATCAACCTCAGCCCCTAAGACCACAATCTTAACCAACATCCCAAAGGTCTTATTAAAACTAGGTTTGGTGCAGTTCTTTTCTTGGTTTGCGTTCTTTTCAATGTGGGTATTTACAACCTCTGCGGTTGCCCAGCATTTTTTCAAACTTCCGGTACGGGATACATCGTCAGCAGCATTCGCCGATGCAGCAAATTTAACAGGACTACTATTCGCAACATATAACCTTACCGCGACGGTCCTTGCCCTATTGCTCCCAAAACTGTATGGTTATCTGGGACAACGCAACACCCATACAGTAGCCCTATTTATTGGTGCTATTGGCTTTATATCTATTTATTACATGCCCACTACAACGCTGCTTTTTTTCTCCATGGTCTTAATAGGAATTTCCTGGGGCAGCGTCCTTTCTACGCCCTTCGCGCTATTAGCCAACAGCATCCCGTGCAAAAAAGTAGGATTATATATCGGTCTTTTCAACTGTTTTATCACGCTCCCCCAAATTGTAAATGGACTGATTGGTGGCTGGCTGATGAAACACATATTTGATAACCAAGCCATTTATGCACTATCTCTTTCCGGTGTATTCATGCTTTGTGCGACGGTGGCCAATCTATGGCTTCACAACGATAAACCTACAGGCGCGAAGAGTCCCTAACCACAAGTTCGGATGACAAGACAATTTGTGGTTGCAGTCCTCCAGAATCGACTCCCGACAACTTATCCAACAAGATATTTGCCGCGTGCTCGCCAATCTGAATAGCGGGCTGCGTTATGGTACTTAAGCTTGGGTTTAGCAACTCGGCAATCTCTAAGCTGGAAAACGCAACAATTTTAAGATCCTCCGGAATCCTGATCCCCTGATCCCGGCATACATAATATGCCGACACGGCTAGACGTTCCACGGAAGCCAAAACCCCATCTGGATTTTGCTCCGCAAGAAACGTTTTTAAAATCAAAGCATTCTCATCATATGCATTCGAACAATCCGCGATAAGCAACTCATCCGTCGGGAGACCTCCATCATGCAGAGCATCCATATAACCTTGCATCCGTGTCTTACCAATCGACTGTTCCTTGTTCACCACCAAATAAGCAATCCGCTTGCAACCATTGGCAATCAAATGTTGTGTCGCCAAGTAACTACTATCGTAATCATCCGTCACAACAGTTGGCAGTTCAATATCATCATACACCCGATCGAAGAGAACAACAGGCAGCCAATCGAAATCCACCCGATTTAAGTAACTATGATCCTCCGACTCACCACTTACCGACATCAAAACACCATCGACACGCCCATTCGAAATGCTACGAATAAACTCCTTTTCCTTTTGGATATCATCATCCGTTACGAAAATCAAAATATGATAACCTTTGGTTTTTGCAACGCGTTCCACGCCCTGAATAATCTGGGTAAAATAATTATTGGCCAACTCCGGCACCACCACCGCAATCGTCTTGCTTTTTTGCTCCCGCAAATTGCTTGCGTAGTGATTCGGTCGGTAATTTAACTCCTTAGCCATCTTCAAAACCCGTTCTTTGGTCGTCGGATTAATATCGCTATTATCTCGAAAAGCACGCGAAACAGTAGATTTGGACAGATTTAAGGCTTTGGCTAGTTTAATGATATCTATCTTACTCATAAAATGATTAGCTACACGAAAGTAAAGAATATTCTAAACTTTCAATATAAAAAAATGGACGATTAAATCGTCCATTTTTCACATGTATCTAAAAACGCTTGTTCCACATCGGCCCCAATCCCAGGCGCATCTGAGATAGAGATTCGATATCCGTTATATTGGATACCTCCCACAATTGGATCTTCCAAATGACCAACCATACAAGTATCTAAATCAAAAAACTTAACATTCGGAGCCGCATAGGCAAAGTGCACTTTTGCAGCCAACGCCAATCGAGATTCTAACATCCCTCCAATCATACATGGAACACCATATTCAGCAGCGATAGCTTGGATCCGTAGTGATTCTGCAATCCCTGTCGACTTAGAAAACTTAATATTAATATAATCGCAGGCATCATTCCGGCATAGACGGTCCGCATCCCGATGCGAATAAACAGATTCATCTGCCATAATCGGAACGATGGTCTGCGTGCGAAGCTCCGGCAACAAATGATCATTATAAGTCCGCATAGGCTGTTCACAAAACTGAATCTTAAACGGTTCCAAACCAGTAAGTGCTTCGACTGCCCCTTCAAAAGACCATCCTTGATTGGCATCAATTCGAATAGGAATATCAAAGCCTACAGCCTTCCGGATTTCCCGAATACGTTGGATATCATCCGCCGGCACTTTCCCTAACTTCACTTTGAGCGCCTCCGCGCCACCTTCTTTCAACACCCGTGCTTTCTCCGCCATAACCGCTGGCGAAGCAATCCCCAGCGTGATATCCGTAACAATTTCGCGCTTCGTACCGCCCAAAAATTTATACAACGGTAGCCCGGCATCCTTCGCTGCGATATCATGCAATGCCATATCAAAGGCAGATTTTATCGTACTATTTCCTGCAATAAACAAATCCAACTCCGCCATCCGTTCACTGATATCCAGCGGATTTTTATCCCGCCATAATGCAGCAAAATCGCGCGCAAGCACCAAGCAGGTTCCTTGTGTTTCCCCGACAATCATGGGAAAGGCAGAACATTCACCTACCCCATAAATACCTGTATCAGTAAAGATACGGACGAACGTATTCTGTGCATAGTCCATCGTACCTGTTGCAATAACAAAGGGCTCCATGGGAATGCTAAAACGGTATATTTCGGTTTTTATAATGCGCATAATAGATAAAATAATAAACTGATTAAAACAGGCTAAAGCTCGCTTAAATAAGTGAAAAGTCAAAATTTATAGCCAAACCTCTTTCGATTATTCGTCGCAACAGAAATATGACAGAATGATATTTCAGGATTCCCTCAATCAACCAACAAGAATACAAAATCTATAAAAAAATGAAGTTTGATTGAAAAATAATCAACAATATTTAATAATTATTATCAAAAACATAAATTTATAATAATAAAATTTCTATATTAGCAACCTAATATTTTGAGGAGACGATGATTAACGAAAGAATACCAGAGCAGGGGCTTTATAACCCAGACTTTGAACATGACGCTTGTGGTGTGGGGTTTGTTGCCCACATAAAAGGAAATAAGTCGCATCAACACGTTCGCGACGCCTTAACCATGTTGGAGAATATGGAACACCGGGGAGCTTGTGGATGCGATCCTGAAAGTGGTGATGGTGCCGGAATTATGATTCAACTGCCCCATGAATTTCTATGGGAAGAATGTATCAATCTAGGTATCCAACTCGAAGAACCAGGCTATTACGGAACAGGGATGCTTTTTTTACCAAAAGAAGCCGACCTCAACAAACTATGTCGCGAAACAATCGTAGAAGCTACCCAAGAAAGAAATATGAAGTTCTTAGGTTTCCGGCCTGTTCCGGTAAACCGTGAAGGGATAGGCCCTACTGCGCTTGGTGCAGAACCTGAAATTGTTCAATTCTTCGTTTCCCGTCCTGAAGGAGTTTTAACGACAGAAGATTTCGAAAGAAAACTCTTTGTATTAAGACGCCTAATTATTCAAAAAATAAAAGAACACCAAGCTTACCCGCTCCCTCTCTATATCGCGTCGTTATCTTGTAAAACGATTATTTATAAGGGACAGCTTACCACCTATCAAGTCGGCAGCTATTTTGAAGATCTGCGCGACCCAAGAGTGGTATCTGCTTTTGGCTTGGTTCACTCTCGTTTCTCCACAAATACGTTCCCATCGTGGTCCTTAGCGCAACCTTTCCGCAATATCGCACACAATGGAGAGATCAATACTTTAACGGGTAACCTCAACTGGTTCTACGCAGGTGTTCGTTCCTTATCTTCGCCCTACTTCACGGATGAAGAAATGCAGATATTACTTCCTGTTGTGGACCGTGGACAATCGGATTCGGCATGTCTAGATAATGTGGTGGAGCTTCTGCTCCATAGTGGACGCAGCTTACCGCATGTCATGCTGATGCTCGTTCCTGAAGCTTGGGACGGCAACACGCAGATGGATCCGTTAAAAAAAGCATTCTACGAATATCATGCAACGCTGATGGAGCCGTGGGATGGACCAGCAGCATTATGTTTTACCGACGGAAAAACTATTGGTGCGACATTAGACCGCAACGGTTTACGTCCATTACGCTACGCCGTCACTTCCGACGATCGCGTAATCGTAGCATCCGAAGCTGGCGCTTTGCCGATTCCGGAAAGTTCCATCATAAAAAAAGGAAGACAACAGCCCGGAAAAATATTCGTTGTCGATATGGAGGCCGGCTGCATCCGTTCAGATGAAGAAGTAAAAGGAGAGCTTATCCGTCAACAACCGTATGGTGAGTGGCTGAACAATTATAAAATACGCATGGATGAATTGGAAGATCCACGTGTAACCTATACGTACCTCAAGAAAGAATCCGTTTTTAGGTATCAACAAGCTTTTGGGTATTCCCGTGAAGATTTGGAAACCATATTAACACCGATGGCTTTAACAGGGTATGAACCGATTGGCTCTATGGGAACCGATGTACCTTTAGCGATTCTATCGGACCAACCGCAACATCTATCAAGTTACTTTAAACAGTTCTTTGCGCAGGTTACCAACCCTCCGATAGATCCCATCCGGGAACGCTTGGTCATGAGCTTGGCAACATTTATTGGAAATGCAGGAAATATACTGATCGAAGACAAAAAATTCTGTCACTGCGTCACGCTAGAACATCCCATCCTAACTTCCAGCGAATTAGAAAAACTACGGTCTATTGATACCGGTATATTTCAAGCAAAAACACTTCAATTATATTTTAAAGCGGATGGCAAGCCCGGTTCCCTAGAAGCAGGACTAGAGCGTCTTTGCCGCTATGCCGACGATGCGGTACGCGATGGCTTCGAAGTCATTATTTTATCGGACCGCGCAATCGACTCGCAACATGCTGCGATCCCTTCTATCTTAGCTGTTTCAGCGGTACACCATCACCTGATAAAAACAGGAAACCGGGGTGCGGTCGGTTTAGTCGTGGAAGCTGGAGATGTTTGGGAAGTTCACCATTTCGCGTGTTTACTCGCTTTTGGCGCTACTGCAATCAATCCATACATGGCTTTAGCTACAATCCGTACGCTCAAAGAACAGGAATTAATCGAGACAAACTTAACCTGGGATGATCTCAAAAAGAATTATGTTAAAGCGATCTGTGCTGGCTTACTGAAAATATTCTCTAAAATGGGAATCTCGACGTTACAGTCTTACCATGGCGCCCAAATATTTGAGGTTCTAGGTATTGATTCAAGTGTTGTTGACCGATATTTCTGCGGTGCAGTCTCCCGAATCGGTGGCTTAACACTCGATGATATCGCCACCGAAGCACTGGCGAAACACTGGCGTGCTTTTGGAAATAACCGTATTGAGAAAAAGCTTCTACCTGAGGGCGGACTTTACCAATGGAAACGTCGTGGCGAAGGTCACCTGTGGAATCCAGAAACAGTGCATTTATTACAAAAAGCATGTCGTGATAATGATTACGATGCCTACAAAAAATATGCATCGATTATTAACAACCAAAAAGAGCGTATGTTTACCTTACGTGGCTTATTGGATTTTGCAAAGCATCGTACCGCTGTTCCTTTAGATGAAGTAGAACCTGTCGAGCTTATCATGAAACGCTTTGCAACGGGCGCCATGTCGATGGGTTCCATATCCACGGAGGCACACAGTACGCTGGCAATTGCCATGAACCGAATTGGTGCAAAAAGCAACACCGGCGAAGGTGGAGAAGATGATGCGCGCTTCGTGCGTTTACCAAACGGAGATTCTATGCGCTCGGCAATCAAGCAAGTGGCATCGGCACGTTTTGGGGTCACCTCGCATTACCTCACCGAAGCGGATGAGATCCAGATAAAAATGGCACAAGGTGCAAAGCCAGGTGAAGGGGGGCAGCTCCCAGGCGACAAAGTGGATGATTTCATCGCCCGATTACGTCACGCCACCCCTGGTGTCGGACTCATCTCGCCACCACCACACCACGATATATATTCGATTGAGGATTTAGCGCAATTGATTTTCGACCTCAAAAATGCGAACCGTGCCGCACGGATTAACGTAAAACTTGTTTCTAAAGCCGGGGTAGGCACAATTGCTGCGGGTGTAGCCAAAGCACATGCCGATGTTATCCTGATTGCAGGTTACGACGGTGGTACAGGGGCCTCTCCTATCAGCTCCATAAAGCACGCAGGTTTACCTTGGGAGCTAGGGCTCGCCGAAGCACACCAAACCCTGGTGCAAAATAAATTGCGCAGTCGCGTAGTATTACAGGCTGACGGGCAGATGAAGACGGGTCGTGATATCGTCATCGCAGCACTGTTAGGGGCGGAAGAATGGGGTGTTGCTACCGCAGCTCTAGTTGCTGGAGGCTGCATCATGATGCGTAAATGCCACTTGAATACCTGTCCGGTTGGCGTGGCGACACAAGATCCTGAACTACGTAAATTATTTTCAGGAAAACCAGAGGACATCGTAAACTTATTCCGTTTCCTTGCAGAAGAGATACGTGAAATCATGGCGGAACTGGGCTTCCGCACCATCAACGAGATGGTCGGCCGTGCACAATTCTTAAAGAAAAGAGAAAACAATCAGCATTGGAAAGCATCCAAAATAGACTTCAGTAAATTACTGCATGTCGCCAGAAATGAGCCAAACGAATCACTGTACAATACGCAAGAGCAAGACCACGGCTTAAGCATGATTTTAGACTGGGGATTACTAACGCAAGCTAAAATCGCCTTAGAATCTAAAACACCGGTATTTGGCACTTTCTTGGTAAAAAACACAGATCGTACAGTCGGCACGATGTTGTCCAATGAAATCTCTAAGCTTTACGGTGCAGAAGGTTTACCGGATAACACCATCAATTTCAAATTTGAAGGATCTGCCGGACAATCTTTCGGAGCGTTTGGTGCAAAAGGGCTTTCATTTGAACTAGAAGGAGAGGCGAACGATTATGTTGGAAAGGGACTTTCTGGTGCACAACTAGCTATCTACCCGACAAAAGATAGTCCGCTTACTGCACATGAGAATATCATCATAGGAAACGTAGCCCTATATGGAGCCACATCAGGTCATCTGTTTATAAACGGTATGGCAGGCGAAAGATTTGCGGTCCGCAACTCTGGAGCTACGGCTGTAGTCGAGGGAATCGGTGATCACGGATGTGAATATATGACGGGTGGGCGCGCACTTATCCTTGGTCCAACAGGACGAAACTTTGCTGCAGGGATGAGTGGTGGTATCGCGTGGATCTACGACATCAACGGAACGTTCCGCGAAAACTGCAATCAAGAAATGGTCGATCTGGACCCTTTAGATACAGAAGACGAAAACACGATTATTGCTTTACTGAAACGCCATATCCTTCTTACAAACAGCGAGAAGGCGAATGATATTTTACAACAATGGTCGAAGGAGAAAAACAAATTCATTAAAGTGTTCCCGCGTGAATACAAGAATGTTTTACGCAGAAAATTAGTGGAGGCATAGTACAGACACAAGATTTAGCTACACGAAGCCCTTCGGGGTTTGTATCTAAAAAAGTAGAAACAACAACAGATCATGGGAAAACCAACAGGATTTTTAGAATTTGAACGTACGCTTCCACAAAAGGATGCTGTAGAAAATAGAAAACAAAATTATCAGGAGTTCGTCAACAGCTATTCTGACGACCAACTGAATAATCAAGCAGCACGTTGTATGAATTGTGGCATTCCTTTTTGCCACTCGGGCTGCCCACTAGGCAATGTGATTCCCGAGTTCAACGACGCCGTGTATGACGGTCGCTGGGAAGACGCTTATTTAATCCTCTCCTCCACCAATAACTTTCCAGAGTTTACAGGTCGGATTTGTCCAGCACCGTGTGAAGCGGCCTGCGTATTGGGTATTAATAAATCGCCTGTATCCATCGAGGAAATCGAAAAGCACATCATTGAAATCGCCTACAAAAAAGGATATGTGCAGCCAAATAAAAGTTTTCTCAAAACAGGAAAAAAAGTAGCTGTTGTAGGTTCAGGTCCAGCCGGACTCGCTGCCGCAGCACAATTGAATAAAGCAGGACATGATGTGGTCGTTTATGAGCGGGACGATAAGGTCGGAGGGTTGCTTCGTTATGGCATCCCAGACTTTAAACTAGATAAGTCTGTTATTGATCGTCGAGTCGAGGTCATGGAACAATCGGGTATTGAATTCCGTACCAACGCAGAAGTAGGAAAGAATGTACATGTAAGTGAGCTACAGTCTTATGATGCTGTGGTCTTAACAGGTGGCTCCACCATACCACGCGACTTACCTATACCTGGTCGTGAATTAAAAGGGGTTCATTATGCGATGGAGTTCTTAAAACAGCAAAATAAACGCGTAGGCAGTTCTCCTATTGAGGTCGAAGAAATTCATGCCCAAGGTAAAAATGTCCTCGTTATCGGTGGTGGCGATACCGGTTCTGATTGTGTTGGTACCTCCAACCGACACGGTGCAACCTCAGTTACTCAATTTGAGCTTATGCCGCAACCACCGAAAGAGCGCACAGCAGCTATGCCATGGCCAACGTACCCGATGTTGTTAAAAACAACCACATCGCACGAAGAGGGATGTCAGCGTTTTTGGAGCATCAATACCAAAGCTTTCTTAGGAGATGAGAAGGGAAACCTTCGCGCTGCCTTAGTGGTAGATTTGGAGTGGGAAACAGACACCTACGGACGACCAACAAAGTTTCAGGAGGTTGCAGGTTCCGAACGCGAGTTACCGTGTGAACTCGTAACCTTGGCAATGGGATTCTTACACCCACAACATCAAGGTCTTTTGGAGCAGCTTGGCGTTAAATTGGACGGACGTGGAAATGTAGAAGCCACAGAAGGAGAATATAAAACCTCTGCCGACAGAATATTCGTTGCCGGCGATATGCGCCGCGGTCAGTCACTCGTTGTCTGGGCTATATCCGAGGGACGCGAATGTGCACGTAAGGTGGATGAATACTTGATGGGTTATTCCGAGTTGGAGTCCAAAGATAAAATAGTCTCATACGCTTAATTTCATATACTTTAGTACGTTCTAGTACAAAAGTAAAAAAGCCGGATTCCCATCCGGCTTTTATTATTTATTAAGGTTTTGTATTTCAAAGTTGTAGACCAAACTCCGAAGGGCTCAACGCAGCTATATCTTATAATTTACTTTTTTAGACACAACATCTTACGTCTCTACTATAACAAAATCTTATTTCTTCACCTCTCTACACCTATACCTCTACATCCTTTTACCGCTTCACTTCTTTACCTCTGCACTACTTCTCCCCTTCTTCACCTCTATACACCTTCACCCTTTTACCGCTTCACTTCTTTGCCCCTTCGCCTCTTTACCTCTCCCCACAACAAACCAACAACAAACTACTTCGGTGCTTTATGTTTTAACCACAACGCAATAACGAGAAATAAAACATTAGGAATGAGAATAGCGATCAACGGGTCTAACCCACCCTTGAGAGAGAACATGGTAGAAAACTGCACCAGCAGAAGGTAGGTAAAACTTAAGGCTATACCAATACCCAAACTAAGACCGATCCCACCACGCACTTTTTTTGAAGATAGAGACACCCCCATTAATGTTAAGATGAACGCGGAGAAAGGTCCAATATATCGTTTATATTTTTCCAACAATAAGTCTGTCATCATGCCCGTCCCGCGTGTTTCCTCTTTGCTAATCCGTTCATTCAATTCCTTCGTATCCATGGCCGTAAAGACATTATCATAGACCTCAAAATCACGCGGCAGCATATCCAATGTTGTATCTCGGACGGTACCATTCTCCATGGTCTCTTTAAAACCATCGATCTTACGCACGGTATAATCTTCAATCTTCCACTTCGTCGCAACTGAATCCCATGTAATACGCTGCGCCATCAATTTCTCTACTAATTTATCCCCATCGAATTTCTCCAAAGAAAAATCGTAACCAATATTAGTCCGGGTTTCGAAATTCCCAACATACACATAGGTATTCGAATCTATTTGCATATGGGTAGATAAAGTCGATGAGCTTACCTTTTGGGGTTTTACATACACATTTTCAAACTGTACTTTTACCTTGTTCGTATAAGGAATAACCCACAGGTTCAATACTAAGGTAAAAGAAAATATCAATCCCGCCGAGATCATATATGGCCGCAGGAATCGGTTGAAGCTCATTCCTCCACTCAGGATTGGAACAACCTCCGTTTGATCTGCCATCTTTGAGGTAAAGAAAATAACAGCAATAAAATTGATTAGCGGTGTAAGCATATTCAGGAAGAAAGGAATACTTCCCAACGCATAATACTGAAGAAAGACCTTTGACATCGGCGCTTTATTCTTCAGAAAATCATCCAGCTTTTCCGATACGTCAAACACCACGATCACCACAATAAAAATCCCCACTGTGAACACGAAAGTACTCAGGTATTTTTTGATGATATAGCGATCAATAATGTTCATCTTCCGAAATCAAAAATAGTAAGTTTAGTTGATAATGATATACCTAATTTAGCGATTTACCTTTTACAATCGCTGTCCCAATACTTTCACCATTTTCTCTTTCCAATCGTAGAATGTACCATCAATAATCTTTTCACGAGCCTGTCCAACTAACCACAAATAGAAATGAAGGTTATGCAACGAAGCAATCTGTGCACCTAAAATTTCTTGCGAACGAATAAGGTGGCGCAAATAGGCCTTTGTATGGATCTGATCTACTAAAAGATCACTCTCTGCCTCAATCGGCGAGAAGTCATCTTTCCATTTTTCATTCTTGATATTGATAATACCGTTGCGTGTAAATAGCATTCCGTTACGTGCATTACGGGTAGGCATCACACAATCAAACATATCGATACCCAATGCGATATTTTCTAAAATATTTATAGGTGTACCAACGCCCATCAGATAACGAGGTTTCTCGTATGGCAAAATATTGGTTACCACCTCGGTCATTGCATACATCTCTTCCGCTGGCTCTCCAACAGAAAGCCCGCCAATCGCATTACCATCCCGATTGAAGGAAGCAATTGCCTCCGCCGATTTAGCGCGCAAATCTTTATACACAGAACCTTGAACAATCGGGAATAACGTTTGTTCATAACCATATAACGGCTCTGTACTATCAAAACGATCCACACAGCGCTTCAACCAGCGATGTGTCATATCCATTGATCTACGTGCATAATTATACTCACAAGGATAAGGTGTACACTCGTCGAAAGCCATAATAATATCCGCACCGATTATTCGTTGCGTATCCATGACATTTTCGGGTGTAAATAAATGTTTAGAACCATCCACATGTGATCTAAAGGTCACCCCCTCTTCCCGAATCTTACGCACTTCTGTTAGGGAGTAAACTTGATAACCACCCGAATCGGTCAAGATAGGTCTATCCCAATTGATAAACTTATGCAGACCTCCTGCTTTATTCAACACATCCAATCCGGGACGTAAATAAAGATGATACGTATTTCCCAGAATAATCTGTGCTTGTATATCGTTTACTAATTCCTGCTGATGTACTGCTTTAACAGTCCCTGCCGTACCAACGGGCATGAAAATCGGTGTTTGAATATTTCCATGAGCAGTTTCCAATACCCCGGCTCTGGCGCGTGAACCTTTATCTTGTGCTTGAAGCGTAAATTTCATATTGTCTTCCCTCCTGCCCTTATGGCAGAATCCCTGCAAAAATAGGATAAAAAAAGCGACGAAACGACTAGGGAGTAAAATCTTAATAAAACTTAACCTTTTCTCCCTGTATTCTTAGTAGAAGACCTTATCTTTGAGACTTCAATATGACGCTTCTCGAACAAGTTACACCCTTTATTTCCTTTATTCCTTTTGGGATACTAGGCATTCTACTATTCATTCAGTTATACTACCTGATTTTTGTGTACGGAAAGCTCGCTGGCTATCGGGTAAAATCTTTCCAAGAAGCCACGCCTCAGCCGCCGGTCAGTGTTATTATATGCGCGCACAATGAGCAAGAAAACATAAAGACCTTCTTACCCGGCATCCTGGAACAGGAATACCCGGACTTTCAAGTCGTGGTTGTTAACGACTGCTCCACAGACGACACCGAATGGATCTTACAAGATTTCTTAAGACAATATCCAGACAAACTGAAGGTCGTTCAGATTCAAGAACACGTACAGCTTAAGCATACCAAGAAATTTGCGGTTACGCTAGGCATTAAGGCGGCAAAGCATGAATATCTAGTCTTTACCGATGCCGATTGTCAACCCAATTCCAAATTATGGTTGGCGGAAATGGCCGGAGCTTTTACGGAGGACAAAGAAATTGTCCTAGGTTATTCTCCCTATTTCCGACATCGTGGATTTCTGAACAGACTTATACGCTTTGAAACGACGCACACAGCCATGAGTTATCTCGCCTACGCCCTTAAAAAAAATGCGTATATGGGCGTGGGTCGTAATCTCGCTTACACCAAATCCTTATTCTTTAAAGGCAAAGGTTTCAATAAACATATGCATATTAAATCTGGCGATGATGATCTTTTTGTCAACCATAATGCGACCCGTTCTAATGTGAACATTGCAATTCATCCAGATTCTTTTATGCATTCTGTCCCGAAGGATACATGGAAAAGCTATTACAAACAAAAAGCGAGACATAGCGGAGCATCTGTTTTATACAAATCCCGTCATAAGCGCATGCTTGCCACACAGCTCGTCACTGCAGTCTTATTTTATCTGACCCTTCTTGCCAGCATATTGCTGCTTCCTTCCTTCTGGTATGTACCCCTTGCTGCGTACCTGTTACGCTTACTTGTTCAGTATATTATATTTAGTAACATATATAGAAAGTTAGAAGTTCGAGACCTCTTGTTGTGGCTTCCCTTTCTCGACCTATTTTACTATTTCTATATTTGCATCAACGGACTGTTCAACAGAAAGAAAAAACAAACTTCCTGGAAGTAGTAACAATTTAATCCCCGATAACAATGAATCCAACAGTAGATATTATATACAAGTATTTTCCGAACCTCACGGACAAACAGAAGGAACAATTTGCTCAGCTCGCTGAAGTATATCCTTTTTGGAACAATCAAATTAATGTCGTTTCGCGGAAAGATATCGAAAGCTTATACCTGCACCATGTACTGCATTCCTTGGGCATTGCGAAGTTTATAACAAAATTTGCGGCAGGTACACGTGTCTTAGATGTCGGTACCGGCGGTGGCTTCCCCGGAATTCCATTAGCAATTTTATTTCCGGAGGTTCACTTTCACTTAGTAGACTCGATCGGAAAAAAGATAAAGGTAGTACGTGAAGTGGCACAGGCTATTGGTTTAGAAAATGTCGAAGCAGATCACATTCGTGCAGAAGAACTGGATTACAAATATGACTTTGTCGTTTCTCGCGCAGTAACACGCCTCGCCGATTTCGCGCCGTGGATTCGTAATAAATTTGAAAAGAAAGATAAAAATGGTGTGCCTAATGGCATTCTTTACCTTAAAGGAGGAGACCTAAAAGAGGAAATCAAAGAGTCTCGATTAAAAGCGGAATTGCACCCACTTTCTGATTATTTCGAAGAGGACTTCTTTGAAACAAAGTATGTCGTTTACGTGCCGATGTAGGGCTTAATTTTTAGTTGGTGGTTTTGTAAAAAACGACCAACTAAAAACTCTTTAGATATGCCGAAGAATCTCCTGCCCGATGGTATTGACTTCCTCGTCCATACCAAACATTGGCAATTCGGTCTCAGGATGTAGTTTCAACCACATGGAATCGGTGTCCTTTATAATTTTAACATACTCCTCACCATCTTTAAAAACCATAAACACATCTTCTTCTTCCGGAAAGATGGAGTAAACGGATTCTCCGATTTCAATATCAAATGGTTCTTTTGCGCCTTCTAATTCCATAATATTTATTTTCCTTCAAAGATACCGTTTTTCTGTCATTTGACACAAGCCCGGAAGGACACAGCGTAGCTTAATCTAATAGCTCTACGCTAGTAGCTCAGGTGTCTTATGTTCGCAAAAAAATAACGAATCCGCTAGAACAAGGCAACCATCCACGTCCAAAAATATACCGTGCAGGCTCGATACCCTTTCATGCTTTACTAACGACCTACCATAAAACACAAGCAATAAACTACACGCTACAAACGAACTACTACAAACTAGTAATGCAGCATACTAAATAACAAACAACGCATCCTAGTTTACTGACAAGACACCGTCAACCAGAAACAACCAACGAGAAACAACCAACCACGAACGACCAACTAAGAACAACTAATGCTGTACATTAAATAACAAACAACGCATCCTAGCTTACTGACAAGACACCGTCAACCAGAAACAACCAACGAGAAACAACCAACCACGAACGACCAACTCTATAAAGCCAACGCTAAAAACTTAACAAGATAAATATTGCAGGTGCGCGCTATTTTTTTTAAGTTTAACTATCCAATTATGAACAAACTACATCAAATAGCACTCTCAAAGATCAAAGGTGTTGGGCCAAAAACGGCCCGAAGCCTATTGACACATTGTGGTTCTGTGGATGCAATTTTCCATGCCTCAAAAGAAGAATTACTTCGTATCCCCAATATAGGGCATGTGACGGTAGAATCTATTCTTTCCAAAAGCTATATGTCCCTTGCTGAAGAAGAGCTTAAGTTCGTAGAGAAACACAATATAGAGGTGCTAAGTGTAACAGATGATTCTTATCCGAAGCGCTTAAGGCAATGTGCGGATGCTCCTTTGGTATTATATTTTAAAGGGAATACAAACCTGAACCCACAATATGCTGTAAGTATTGTCGGCACCCGAAATGCGACCAGCTACGGTAAGGGAATTTGTGACGATTTGGTAACCGAATTAGCGGAGCTTGGTGTACAAGTAATCAGTGGTCTAGCCTATGGGATAGACGTTCAGGCTCATCGCATGGCACTAAAACACAATCTGTCAACAATTGGTGTTCTAGGGCATGGTCTCGATACCATTTATCCAGCTCCTCACCGTGAAGTAGCTTCGAAGATGCTGGAAAACGGCGGTCTGCTCACCGAGTTTCCATCCCAAACCAAGCCCGACCGCATGAACTTTCCTGCACGCAACAGAATTATTGCGGGCCTAAGCGATGTAACCATTGTAATTGAAGCCGCTAAAAAAGGAGGAGCACTTATCACCGCGGAGATCGCAAATAGCTACAACCGCGACGTTTGCGCTTTTCCTGGTGCTATAGATCAAGAATATTCCGAAGGCTGTAATTACCTGATTAAAACACATCGGGCTCATTTAATACGAAACGCAGCTGATCTGCTTTATTTACTGGGATGGGAAAGATCAAAGCCTGAGACACATGGCAAACAACTACGTCTACTTCCCCCGGATCTAAATACAGATGAAACCTCGCTTTATAGCTTCATCCTAGAAAAAGAAACAGCTCATATCGATGATATTGCTCGACATCTGGGCTGGCCACTAAGTAAGCTCGCTATGATCTTGCTGGACCTCGAGATAAACGAGCATATCATTTCCTTACCCGGAAAAATATACAAAAACCTATAAACCTAATAAACACACATGCAAAACAACAAAAAGACCTTATGGAAGGTTATTGGTGCTTCGTCACTGGGCACGTTAATTGAATGGTACGACTTTTTCATCTTCGGAAGCCTTTCTGTCGTCCTGGCAACCAAATTCTTTCCAGCCGACAATCCAACAGCCGCCTTTCTATCGACATTAGCAACTTTTGCGGCGGGTTTCGTAGTCCGCCCCTTTGGCGCACTCTTTTTCGGCCGTCTAGGCGATATGATTGGCCGAAAATATACCTTTATGGTTACCCTGATGCTGATGGGAGGAGCCACCTTTCTTATTGGCTGTACGCCCAGTTATGAATCTATTGGTTTTTTTGCACCACTCATTGTACTTGTTCTCCGACTTCTTCAAGGACTGGCTCTCGGTGGTGAGTATGGAGGAGCGGCTACATATGTCGCCGAATATAGCCCCAAAGGGGAACGCGGGTATTGGACCTCCTGGATACAGACAACGGCCACCTTTGGTTTATTTATATCATTAGTCGTGATTCTCCTAACACGCTTCCTGCTAACGGAACAACAATTTGATGACTGGGGCTGGCGCGTTCCCTTTGTTCTCTCTATTTTCATGGTGTATGTATCTTATCTTATCCGTAAAAACATGGATGAGTCACCTGAATTTAAGCAAGCAAAGGCAGAAGGAAAAACAGCGACCAACCCGCTCAAAGAAAGTTTCGGGAACAAATACAACCTCAAGTTCGTGTTATTAGCATTATTTGGAGCTGCAATGGGGCAAGGTGTTGTTTGGTATACCGGACAGTTTTATTCCATGAGCTTTATGAAAACAGTAATGTTTCTGGAGAGCGATCAGGCAGACTTGATTTTAGGGATAGCTTTGTTATTGGGAACACCTTTCTTTGTTATCTGTGGTAAACTAAGTGACAAAGTTGGTCGAAAATGGGTGATGTTGACAGGTATGCTCTTGGCACTATTAACGTATAGACCAATCTATGAAAGCATGTATCAAATCACGAACCTAAGTACGAAAACAGAAACGGCTGCAGTTATCGCGGCATCGCATACCACCATAGAAACATCGGATGGGATGAATGAAATACACACGACAACGCAATCCTTTACGGACGGGACGTCGGTTAAAAACACAGAAATTACCCACCTGGATAAAAACAAAACACCTATTTTAAAAGATGGCAAACCTTATATCACCGCGAAAAGTGTAGTACACATCTCTGGTGGTAACTATGCAAAATTGGTATTCTTAATTTTTATACAAATCCTGTACATTACTTTAGTCTATGGTCCAATCGCAGCCTTTCTGGTAGAACTATTCCCGGTCCAGATACGTTATACGTCCATGTCTTTGCCGTATCATATCGGAAACGGCATCTTCGGCGGATTACTTCCTGCTGTATCTACTTACCTGGCCAGCAATGCCCTGAGTAAAGGTCAAGCCGATTATTATTTATCAGGCCTTTGGTATCCCATCATTATCTCAGCTGTCTGCTTCATTATCGGCGCTATTTATATAACAAAATCTATGTCAGTAACTAAAAAAGATCAATAACAATGGAAGGTTTAAAACGAATACTCGGCATCGTATGGATTGCACTAGCACTTTTAACAGCTTATTTCTGTGTATTCCATTTTGGTTTGCCCAAATTGAGTACCGGGCACCAAGAAGATCTCGTTTTTGGAATTATCATATTATTCATCCTTACTCCTATTATTAGTATTGGCTTAGCCGTTTTTGGTTATTTTGCTCTAACGGGAGAATATGATCAGAAAAAAATGTAGCCAAGAAATATAAAACAATCTCGTACTTTTTAACCGACGGCCTAAAAAGTACGAGATTGATAAAAAGCTATAATTTTTCCTCACTGACAATCAGACACCTAAGCAAATAAGGGTAAATAACTTTGCATCCTATTAATTTTTTCCTACTTTTGTCGCGGGTAAGTCTCCTACGACCAGCTCCCATTGACTCCCCCAGGTTGGGAACAAAGCAAGGGTATTTGGTTGAGCGGTGCGATAGGAATCGCTTACCCACTTTTTTTCTCTCCCTTTACCATCCATTTTTACATTCCAGAATAGACGAAGAAATATCAAGCACATTTGTTTTTTACAGCGCAAAATCTTGTGTACCTATCACGGTAGATTAATTCTTTATTGACAGGAGACGCAAATGCGCCAGACTTTCTAAGGCACAAACGCCTCCCTCACGAGTTACGTCCCTATACGCGGCACTCCGCACGAACTACTTTGTGTACTAACTACGAACTACTTTGCACTTTGTACGATATTTTTTGTTTCTTTGTAGTCCGAATTAACGAAAAAGCATGAGTTGGTTTAAAAGAAACAAAGCAGGAATCAATACTGCAACAGAAAATAAAAAGGAAGCACCTGACGGGATGTGGAATAAATGTCCGAACTGTAAGAAGCCTCTATTAAATAGTGAGCAAATTGAAAACAAGTATGTTTGCCAATATTGCGACTATCATATCCGTATCGGTTCTTCAGCTTATTTTTCCATCCTTTTTGACGACAACAATTTCACGGAATTGTTTCCGAACCTTACATCGGGAGATCCCCTTAAATTTTCAGACACCAAGCCATATCCTGTACGTCTAGCTGACAGCCAAGCAAAAACAGGACTAAAAGATGCAATCCGCAGTGGCCATGGTAAAATGGATGGACAAGACATCGTTATTGCTTGTATGGATTTCAACTTTATTGGTGGATCAATGGGATCCGTTGTTGGAGAAAAGATTGCACGCTCTATCGATTATTGTATCGAACACAGAATCCCGTTCATGCTGATCTCGAAATCAGGTGGCGCACGTATGATGGAAGCTGCATTTTCTTTAATGCAAATGGCGAAAACATCTGCCAAGCTAGCCTTATTAGCGAAAGCTCAAATTCCCTACATCTGTCTATTGACAGATCCTACAACGGGTGGGGTAACGGCTTCATATGCAATGTTAGGGGATATCAATATCGCAGAACCTGGAGCTTTAATCGGTTTTGCCGGCCCGCGGGTAATTAAAGAAACAATCAAAAAAGACCTACCTAAGGGATTCCAAACATCTGAGTTTGTTTTGGAGCACGGATTCCTAGATTTTATTGTTGACCGAAGAAAACTAAAAGAAAAAGTAGCGGCCTACTTACGTCTTGTAAAGTAGTGTACTGCTGAAACAAAGTATATCAATAGAGTCACATATTATGTGGCTCTATTTTTTTTCCTAAACGTTGTTGCTATTAAAATATGCTGTAAAAGCCCAAAACTTACGTGTCTTCAAATACTGCAGATTCGATTCATTGCGGTAAGCCTCCCGCTCAAAGGAAATACGTAAATAGGCTTGTTTAAAATCTCTGATTCGAATATAGTGAAGTAAAAATTCTGTGAAATACCACACATAAAAAGGAACAATCAGGAGCTCCAAAGCTTGCGATAAATGTATACGTTCATGATTCACAAGAACGCGATCATACCGAAAAGACTTATCGATAATCAATATGAATGGAAAAATAGTTATCGCCGCCGCTCTTCGACCCGACAAAAAATTAGTCCAAAACTTACTGACAATAATCTTACCTTTCATAATGCAATCCAATACAGAAGTAAGTTTACACAATAAAAATCTTTTATCCATACATTCGTATTGCATATAAAGGCAAATTTATCTAAGTTTGTTAAAGCAGAATTTAAACTATGCCGTACAAAGAACGCGAAATAAACAAGTTATACTATACCATGGGTGAAGTGACCGAGATGTTCAACGTCAACGCTTCCCAAATACGTTTTTATGAGCGAGAGTTTGATATTCTTCAACCCAAAAA
The DNA here is from genome assembly GCF_004421025.1 of Sphingobacterium psychroaquaticum. Taxonomy (NCBI): domain Bacteria; kingdom Pseudomonadati; phylum Bacteroidota; class Sphingobacteriia; order Sphingobacteriales; family Sphingobacteriaceae; genus Sphingobacterium; species Sphingobacterium psychroaquaticum. Next base: position 3,801,839 of record NZ_CP038029.1, read on the forward strand.
GAACAAAAAAGGGAATCGACTCTTTACCCAAGATGATATTGCCAACCTTAAGATTATCTTTAGTCTAGTAAAAGACAAGGGGTATACCTTGCAGGGTGCACGCGACTATTTACGTTCCAATAAAAATGAGGTAAAGGAAAACCAACGGGTCATTGATTCTTTAGAGAAACTGAAAGGGTTTCTTCTGGATGTACGCGACAGTTTATAGAAATTCTTGAACTACCGTTCACCAAGCTCGATTACTTCTAATTTTTCGATTTTATCGCCATCAATTACAAAACGCATCAAGGTACGTACTTTATGCCATCCATGTTTTCCTGCCGCACCCGGGTTCAAATGTAACAACTGTAGCTTGGGATCAAACTGAACCTTCAGAATATGGGAATGTCCGCAAATAAATAATTTAGGCGGGTTTATCATAATTTCAGGTTTCACCAACGGTGAATACCGTCCTGGATACCCTCCAATATGCGTCATCCATACATCCACGCCTTCACACGAAAAACGCTGATGTTCGGGACAGGATACACGTATATCTTTACCATCGATATTACCGTAAACACCTTTAAACGGTTTAAAAGTAGAAAGCTTTTCGACAATCTCCAATGAACCAAAATCGCCTGCATGCCACACTTCATCACACCCATCGAAATGCTTAAACACCGCGTCGTCTAAATAGCTGTGAGTATCTGATAATAAACCTATTTTCTTCATTGTATTTTTTTAACTCTTCATTACATAATGAGCGTGGCATACGAATAGTAGGCGACTCACTTGCGGATAACCAGCCTGTGGCTCCTGTCTACTTACGTTCTATTTTAGCACCTATTTGAACTAAAACGCTAAAAAGAAAGACTGCAACAACTTTTTGTACTGCGGCGAATAGACGCCCTTACTTTCATAAATAAACAGTTCTTTGCGGACTGTCGCAATCGGCAAATAACCGACTTTCAAAATCTTACGAATAACATCTGATCCTTTAAAGGAAGATATGGCCGTCACTTCGTGTACAAACAATCCCTTTCCTGGCAGCAAAGCAGCTCCAATCCAATCCGCTAATTCTGAAGGAACTATACACTGAAACACACCATTAGGCGACAAATAATCAGCAACAAAACAAACCAGTTTTTCAAAAAACAACTCATCGGCATGTCTTGCCAGGCGCTTTCTGTCGTCCGGATTATGCAATGATTTTGTATAAAAGGGTGGATTAGAAACAATAAGATCATACGTATATTCCGGTCTAAAATTTTCAAATGAAGTATGAAATACTTTCATCTGATTCGGAAAAGGTGCCGTCGCAAAATTCTGCTCCGCTTGCCGAGCAGCGATTTCATCCACTTCAACCGCATCAATACGTGCTTCGGGATACTGCTGCGCCAACATCAACGCAATTACTCCTGTCCCCGTACCTATATCCAAAACATACGCTACCTTTTGCTGATCGGCCACCGCTCCCAATAATACGCCATCGGTATTAATTTTCATCGCGCATGCTCCTTGATCCACTTCAAACTGCTTAAATCGAAAAACAGAACCCATATGCAAAGATAATGTTAAATTTCGCTCCTAAAATCGACAACGTTTTATAAACCAATAAAAATTCCTAATTTGGCGGTAACATACAAATTATGTCTAGATTCTACCTTATTCTCCTCTACATCACCGGTTTCTCTTTTCTGTCGACAGCAGCAACAGATAAAACGTGGCAAGATTGTGAACAGATAACAAAAATTGCCTTGGACAAAATCGGTCCCATGGTAACAAAAAATGACTATGCAGCGCTTGAACCTACACTCGCAACAATAGAAGGCGTCTGTGGTCAAAATGAATTCACGCAACGTTTACGCATTCTTCGCGCATTGATTGAACGTCAACATACTGAAAAACTCATCCAAGACTATTTAGATAAAAAATATCACGACGTGTTGGTCATGCGGTGGGATTATAGTGTTGAAACAAAATATGCACAGATTTATAGGGAGAATAAAGCAGACTTCAACTACGTGCCTTTAAATCACCCCATAGACTCTCTCGTTCGATTAAAAGCACGGGCTTTGCTTCAGTCGACAGCATTTAGTCTGCGTGATTCTGAAAAACAAATTGCCTTTCTATTTGCCGATGACATTGATAGCTTTTATCAATCTTACGAAAAGCAGACCGCAACACCTCAAGCAAGTGCTATTCAAAAAATCAGAACCAACTATACAGATAGAGATCGTTCCGGATTTAGTATTTATGCCGGTATAGAAACACCATTAACAGGATCCAACCCCGTATTTAAGAGCAATCCTGTTTTCGGATTCATGTTCTCTTCCAAAATATCATCCGCCGTTCTCTACGAGTTAGGTATCCGTGTCCGTATCAATAGTAACGATCGAAACTTTGATTACTTACTGTATGGCAATACAGAAGATGTCAACTCGAGCGCAAGCTATAGTTTTGGTGGCACATTGGGTTACAAAGTGTTCGATAATTATAAGTTTATCCTCTATCCAAAAGTTGGGCTTTATTGGGAGTCTACAGGCACTGGATTGAGTGAAGATACTGGTGGAGACTACTGGGGCGATGAAAATTATGGCTCCAACATAAAATACAACAACGTCAATACGATGCGTAGCTCTGTTGGCTTTGCGGCCATGCATCATTTGGGTGGAAAGAAATATATCGGCCTAGAAGCGGCATACAATTATGTGCCTTACAACTGGGACAATAACCTGTTAACAAGCATTCAGCCCAATTACGGTAGCTTGCAAGTATTCTTCAGGTTTTAGAAGGACAATTTTCATGGTATTTGAGCCTGCCTAGCTCCGGCCGGCAGGCTCCGTGTAGGATTGGGGTACCCCAACAATTCCCGCGATAACTTTAATGCTTCAACAAGCGTTGAATCTCATCCAGCTTCATTAAAGCCTCTACGGGCGTCAAGGTATTAACATCTAAATTATTAAGCATATCCCGTATCTTACTCAAAACAGGATCATCAATAGAAAACATCTGCAACTGATACGCCTGTTTTTGAATCTTACGCATACTATCTTTGATCTGCTCCCCACCAGTCCGCTCCTGCTCCAATCGTTTCAAAATTTCGCCGGCGCGACCGATAAGTTTTGGGGGCATCCCCGCCAATTTCGCGACATGAATACCAAAACTATGTTCGGAGCCGCCTGGAACCAGCTTACGCAAGAAGATGACTTTGTTATTCATCTCCTTGACCGTGACATTATAGTTCTTGATACGGTTCATCGAATTAGTCAGTTCATTAAGCTCATGATAATGTGTCGCAAACAATGTCTTTGCACGCGCCGCAGGATGATTATGCAAGAATTCCGCAATCGCCCATGCGATCGAGATACCATCATACGTGCTTGTACCACGACCAATCTCATCCAATAAAATCAACGAACGATCTGACAGGTTGTTCATGATGCTTGCCGTTTCATTCATCTCCACCATAAAAGTAGATTCTCCAGACGACAAATTATCCGAAGCGCCTACCCGCGTAAAAATCTTATCAACCAAACCGATATAAGCTTCCTTTGCCGGAACAAAAGAACCAATCTGTGCCATCAAAACGATCAATCCCGTCTGTCGTAACAAAGCCGACTTACCGGCCATGTTAGGTCCTGTGATAATAATAATCTGCTGCGTTTCAGGATCTAAAAAGGTATCATTCGTAATATAGTCTTCTCCAATCGGAAGATTCCGTTCAATCACAGGGTGGCGTCCTCCCTTAATATCCAATACCTTACTGTTACTTACTTCAGGCTTGATGTAATAGTTCTTCTCTGCAATAACAGCGAAATTCAACAGCACATCTAACTTTGCAATAAGCTGGGCATTGAGCTGAATAGGCTTGATGTATTCTGCGATATCAACCATGAGCTCTGCATAGATGCGATTTTCAATAACCTGTATCTTTTCTTCTGCGCCTAGGATTTGCTCCTCATATTCCTTTAACTCTTCTGTTATATATCGCTCTGCATTGACCAAAGTCTGCTTACGAATCCAACCTTCAGGCACCTTATCTTTATGCGTATTGGTCACTTCCAAATAATAACCAAACACATTATTAAAAGCGATTTTCAACGATGGGATTCCCGTAGCTTCCGCCTCGCGTCGCTGTATTTCCAACAAGTAATCTTTTCCACCAAACGCTACTTTACGTAACTTATCCAGCGCCTCATCGACTCCATCGGCAATCACATTACCTTTGTTTAAAGCAACGGGAGGTTCTGCCTGAATGGTAGTTTCAATTTTCGTTCGGATAACCTCGCATACATTCAACTGATCGGCGATCATCCGTAAAGGTTCCGAGTCTTCAATATTCGCCAAAACCTTCAGTTTTTCTACCGCATAGAGTGCACGCTTTAGCTGTGTAATCTCGCGCGGATTAGCTTTCTGAAGACCAATTTTCGAGATCAATCGCTCTAAGTCTCCTACTTGTTTGATTTCCTGAATCAACGAATCCCGCAAATCTTTATGCGACAAGAAATAGTCCACTACATCGAGACGCTCTTGAATGGATTTAAGATCTTTCAACGGCATCACAATCCAACGCTTGAGCAAGCGCGCCCCCATCGGAGAGGAGGTTTGATCTAAAACATCAGCTAATGTTGTCGCATTTTCATTGGCCGAACCGATCAATTCTAGATTACGTATGGTAAAACGATCCAACCACATAAAGCGGTCCTCTTCGATCCGCGAGACATTCGATATATGTTGTAAGTTACGATGTTCCGTCTCATTCAGATAATGCAGCGCCACCCCGGCAGCCACAATACCAAGATTCATCCGTTCGATGCCAAAGCCCTTCATGGAATTGACCTCGAAATGCTTTAAAAGAGCCTCTGTTGCATAATCACCTGTATACGGCCATTCATCCAACGTGTATGTATAATAGTTAGAACCGAAATGTTCTACAAAATCTTTATATTGCTTTTTGGGAAGTATAACCTCAGTGGGTTTAAACCCCTGCAACAGTTTATCGATGTAACTCTCGCTCCCTTGCGCGACCGAAAACTCACCCGTGGAAATATCTAAAAAAGAAATACCATATTGCCCTTTCTCACCAAAAATCGATGCCAGGTAATTGTTTGATTTCTGCTGTACAATGTTGTCGCTATAGGAGACCCCCGGCGTCACCAATTCGGTCACACCCCGTTTTACAATAGTCTTTGTTTGTTTTGGATCTTCCAGCTGATCGCAGATCGCAACACGTTGGCCCGCACGTACGAGTTTAGGTAAGTACGTCTCCAAAGAGTGATGCGGAAAACCAGCTAGTGCCGTCTCCGACTCTGAACCATTTCCACGTTTTGTTAAGACAATGCCCAAAATTCCGGCAGCCTTAATTGCATCCTCTCCAAAAGTTTCATAAAAATCCCCTACCCGAAACAGCAATAAAGCACCTGGATACTTCGCCTTAATGGTGTTATATTGTTGCATCAAAGGGGTTTGTTTCTTCTCTTTTGCCAATGTATTTTGATTTTAGTAAAGCGTAAACTTAGATAAATTTGCTTTTATATGCAATATTAAACATAGCGGTATAAACAGGCTTAAAGTGCAGCTATGTTCACTTTAAAATCCTGAAAAACCAAGGCTGCTTCGGTGAAAGTTCCAGCTTTAGGCTGCACTCCTTTTAAGACCGAAGTCCGCCCTTTTTCCAAGAGATTTTTCATCTCCTTTTCCTCTAAAAGCACCCCGTGCAAAGTGCGCCAAATCTTGAAGTCGCAACCTCGTGCATAGTGGTCACATTGCGCCACCTTATCGTACAGTTGTATTTGTCCGGGCTGACATTTAGGGCACTTGATCTTCCCTTTTTGCTGTGGCTTTAATTCCTCATGCTGAATCGCAATCCGTAATTGCAGCAATTCTTTCGTGATGCGCTCCGTGTAATCCTTGATATGTTTCATAAACACATCGTACGACACCTTATTTGCACGCATTTCCTCCAGCTTCTGTTCCCATTTACCGGTCAGGGTCACTTTCGCTATCGATCGATCTTTTACCAGGTTATAGACCGCTAATCCCTTCTCTGTTGGGATCAGCTTCTTTTTATCCCTTTTAATGTAATCCCGTTGAAATAGCGTTTCAATCGTCGCTGCACGTGTTGCCGGCGTTCCCAAACCACAATCCTTCATGGCTTGGCGCATCTCCTCATCGTCAATCTCTTTACCCGAGGTTTCCATGGCCTTCAACAAAGAAGCTTCCGTATGTATAGGCTTTGCTTTGGTGAAACGTTCCGTCAACTCTAACGTCAAGACTTCCAGCAACTCTTCCGCCGTTAATTTAGGCAGTTGCGCATTTTCATTATCCTGATCGTCATTATTTTTATCTTCATCAGGGAGCTCCACCTGATCGGCAGAAAGGCGCCATCCATACTGGCGGATTACCGTTCCCTTCGCAATAAGCTCAACCCCCTGTGCATCAATAGTCACGGTTGTAATGTCTTTAAGACAAACCTCCGAAAAACTCTCCACCATACGCTTAGCAATCATATTATAGATATGCTGCTGATCTTTCGGCATCGGTCCAGGTTTCTCTTCAGTAACCAATAAAGCATGGTGATCTGTTACTTTCTTATCATCGACCGACCGCTTGTTCAGCTTGGCCCCCACCAAGTTTTTCGATATCGTAGCGATTCCTTCCTCTGCTGTATCCGCGAGATGCTGAAACAGCTCATCGATCTTTTCAAAAACATCTTCCCCAATATAACGCGATCCCGTACGCGGATAGGTAATCACCTTTTTCTCATACAGTGTCTGCGCAATCGTTAAAGTTTGGTCCGCAGAATACCCATATTTCTTATTGGCATCCTGCTGCAGTGATGTCAGGTCAAACAATAGTGGAGGTGGTTCTTTCGTCTCCTTTGCTTCCACCTTGACCACCTTAGCCTCCGAACCTACGGTAATCTTAGCTACCGTATCCTCGGCATCTTCCTTTTTATCGATCCGGTTAGAAGTCGCCTTGAAGGAGATATTATCCTTTTCAAATCCCGCTTGTATCTTATAAAAAGCCTGTGGCTTAAAATCTTTATTCTCTAAATAACGCGAGCAAATCATCGCCAACGTCGGGGTTTGAACACGCCCAAGTGACAACAAGCCCCGATTTCCTGCGGCTAAAGTCAATGCTTGTGTCGCATTAATTCCGATTAACCAATCGGACTCCGACCGCGACCGTGCCGACATATATAAGCTATCGTACTCCGTCCCTTCTTTAAGTTTCGCGAACCCCTCTTTGATGGCTTTATCCGTTTGTGAAGAAATCCACAACCGCTTAAAGGGCACATTGGATTTTAAATAGTAATATATATTTCGGAAGATCAACTCACCCTCCCGCCCAGCATCCGTTGCTACGATAATCTCCTCGGCTTCCTCCAATAATTTTTTAATGGTGTTCAGTTGCTTTACCGCCCCCGCATCATCCATTTGCTTACCATCACGTTTTACTTTTTTCGCTTCAAGACGGAATTCCTGGGGAATAATAGGCAAATTACCGACGGACCATGTGGCATAGCCATACGCCTGCGGTGTACACAGCTGCACCAAATGTCCAAATGCATAGGTAAAAGCATATCCGTTACCGCTAATATAACCGTCCTTCACTTCTTTTGCCCCCATCACACGCGCCAAATCTCGCGCTACCGACGGCTTTTCAGCTATCACTACTTTCATCGTATCGTGCTCAACTATTTTCTTATTCGTAATACCTTATGTTAATCTAACGAAGGAATCGAAATCCCTTTAATCTTACGGTACAGATCAACCGCATAAACATCCGTCATTCCCGAAACAAAATCCAATACTGCCCGGATCTTACTGTATGCATCTTCTCGTTGCGTATGGAACTGCGCCGGAATCATAGCGACTAACTTCTTATCAAACAAAGTCTTGTTTGTCTTGAGGTATGCAGGAACAAACTCTTCCAACAAGGCGTTCATCACCTTAAAACCTGCAATTTCGATCTGTACCACCGTCGGTGCATTGTATATCTGTGCGACCGATAGCTTTTCGATTTTTTTCATCTGCGCCACGATCACGGGATCCAAAGCATCCATTAAGGCACTTTCGAATGTTCCGCTCAGTAATTTATCTTGATGCCTAACAAATACTTCCGCACAACCATTTATCAACGTATTGATCGCCTTGGCGCGCAGTAGCTCCACACGGCTTCCACTATCGGCCAAACCATCCAATCGCGCACGAAGGTTCTCACCGCCACATAAAGGTAAAAGCAACTCTTCAACTTCATTGTATGACAAGATCTTAAGATGATGTGCATCCTCTAGATCGATAATATTATAACAAATATCATCCGCAGCTTCAACCAGATAAACCAAAGGGTGTCTAAGGTAACAGCGCGGATTAGATGGGTCTTGCTTTAACCCCAACTCTTTTGCAATTTTCTCAAAACTATCCTTCTCACCCGCAAAAAAACCATACTTCTTTCGGTGATGGCTTCCTTTCACATGTCCATCAATAGCCGCACAAGGGTATTTCACAATAGCTGCTAAGGTGGCATATGTTAAAGCAAAACCTTTTTCATCTTTTCCATTGAAATGATGTGTCAAGATACGAAGAGCGTTGGCGTTTCCCTCAAAATGTGTCAAATCCTCCCACTGCTCTGCCGACACCTGCTCCCGGTATTTCTGTCCTGATCCTTGTGTAAAATAGGAAGAGATTGCCGCTTCTCCAGAATGTCCAAATGCGGGATTTCCTAAATCATGTGATAAACAAGCAGCGGATATAATATTACCGACCTCCTGTAGAAACGGGTATTTCTCATCTAGCTCAGGGTCTTCCTGTTTCATCAACGTATAGAACAAACGACCTAAGGAGCGACCAACACTGGCAACCTCTAAACTATGCGTCAATCGATTATGCACAAATACAGCCCCAGGTAATGGGAAGACTTGCGTTTTGTTTTGTAACCTCCGAAAGGGCGATGAAAAAATTAAACGATCATAATCCCGTTGAAACTCCGACCGCGCATCAAGCGGATCGGTAACATCACGATGCTCATAGCCCCAACGTTTTGCAGAAAGCAGCTGTTTCCAATTCATGTAAGAAGTAAATTTTGCTTACTAGCAAAGATAAGATTTTCAAACCGCTGTTACGTAAAAATTACCAACAACTGAAAAGAAGGTAATGGAGATTGCCCTATTCACCGAATCATGCACGCGAAAAACTAAATTACAAAATGCCGTTTTCATTACAATCAACAAACTAATCTGATTAAATTGCATTTGAAGGCTATTTTCGTTAAATTTATAGCATAAATACGAAAGACCATGGCACACTATAGACTCCCCGACACCAAGAACTTCGAGCATAAAATTGATGGTAAAAACACACATTTGATTGTCCTTCGCAACAGAAGTGGTATGCAAGTCGCCTTTACTGATTATGGTGCACGTATTGTCAGTATCTTGGTTCCCAACAAATCGGGAGATCTTACGGATGTGGTTTTAGGATTCGATTCTATACAGGATTACTTAAAAGCTGATGAGCAGTACCATGGTGCAACCATCGGCCGTTTTGCAAACCGCATAGCCCATGGAAAATTCAGGTTGGATGACCAAACATTCACCCTTGCACAGAACAATGGCACCAACTCACTTCACGGTGGCCCCGGTGGTTTCCATACGAAGGTATGGGATAGGCAGGTATCATTCAAAAAACGTGTTGACTTCTATTATTGCTCCCGCGATGGCGAAGAAGGCTTTCCTGGAAATCTACGGGTAAGCATCTGCTATGAGTTAAGCGAGGATAATATGATTATCATAAAATATAAAGCGGAGACAGATAAAAAAACGGTAATCAACCTGACGAATCATGCATATTTTAATCTAAATGGAGAAGGACACAGTGATATCCTCAATCATATACTAACAATTCCATCGGAGCACTACTTACCCATCGATGAGCAGCAAATTCCCTTTGGCTTTATGTCACCAGTCGAAGGAACCGCATTTGACTTTCGCACGGGCAAACGCATCGCGGATGAAATTAGCAACGGCGAAGAGCAACTGGAGCGAGGAAGTGGCTATGACCACACCTTTGTAAACACACAAAATTTATCGCGCTGTGCCGCCACAGCCTTTTCAGCCACTACCGGCATACATCTTGATGTCCACACAACCGAACCGGGCATTCAGCTGTATACAGGAAACTTCTTAACCGGCAACGACATTGGAAAATCAGGAGGACGCTATACAGCACGCACTGGTTTTTGTTTCGAGACGCAACATTTCCCTGACAGCCCCAACCACCCGGAGTTCCCTTCGGTAGTCTTGGAACCAGGAATGATCTTTGAGAGCGAAACACAATATCGCTTTTCACTAAAAAAAGAGTCGCATTAAGTGAAAGTGAAGGACTAGCGTGATGTGATGCAACCATCGCTGGCGCGAGCTTGCCTACCGTAGGCAGGCTAGTAGCTCATGTCCGCTTGAGAAAGGCCGGAAGTTACGAACTAGTGCTATGGCACTTCCCCAAACAGATGGCAGTATAACAAAAAAGTGCGTGCTAATTAGCACGCACTTTTTTGTTATACACTTATTTTTTTAATCGCTCTATTTCACCAACTCCGTTAGCGCCTGTTCCACTTTTTGAAAGCCGAAACCTCCTTTAACCTCATCAAACATCCGTTGGATCTGATCGTTGCATAGGTTTCCAATACTTCCTTCGTGTGTATGATTCACTTCTTTAGCCGGTCTAAATGTTCCGTTATCAATATCCAAACCTATCTGACGATATGCCTCCCGAAAAGGCACTCCTTTCAGTACTTCGTTATTTACGACCTCTACACTAAAGAGGTAATCATATTTAGCATCATCCAGAATATTATCCTTAATAGTAATATGCTCCAGCATAAACGTAGAAATCTCCAGACAATCGCTCAACGATTGAAAAGCGGGGAACAAGTTTTCTTTCAGCAGTTGTAAATCACGATGATAACCTGAAGGAAGGTTTGTTGTCATCAGTGCAATCTCATTAGGCAGAGCCTGAATCTTATTACAGCGCGCGCGTACGAGTTCAAATACATCCGGATTCTTCTTGTGCGGCATAATACTCGAGCCTGTGGTCAAGTGTGCCGGAAAAGAAATAAATCCAAAATTCTGATTAATGAACAAACAGGCATCCATAGCAAACTTCGCCAATGTAGCAGCCACGGCGCTCATCCCTTGCGCTAAGATGCGTTCTGTTTTACCGCGTCCCATTTGTGCATAAACAACATTATAATTCAGATCATCGAAGCCTAAAAGCTCCGTTGTCATGGTACGATTTAACGGAAAAGAAGAACCATAACCTGCAGCCGAGCCGAGTGGATTTTTATTACATACTTTCCAAGCCGCCTTTAGAAGTTCCAAATCATCGACTAAACTTTCGGCATAAGCGCCAAACCATAGACCGAAAGAAGAGGGCATCGCAATTTGAAGGTGCGTATACCCTGGCAGTAATACATTTTTATGTTGTTCACTCAATTTGAGCAGTTGCTCAAAAAGTTTTTCCACCTGTCCGACCAAATGTTCGATCTCCGAACGGAAATATAATTTCAGATCCACCAAAACCTGATCGTTACGGGAGCGTCCTGCATGTATCTTCTTGCCCGCCTCTCCGACACGCTGCGTCAACAACATCTCCACCTGGGAATGAACATCCTCAACCGTATCTTCAATGACAAAATTACCCGCCAAGACTTCCTTGTAAATAGCTTTTAATTCTTTCTGTACAACAGCTAAATCTTCATCTGTCATTAAATCAATGCTATTCAACATACGGGTATGTGCTAAAGAACCCAACACATCAGCCGCAGCTAAATGAAGATCCATCGCGCGATCGTTACCTACCGTAAAAGATTCTACAAAGGAATCAACGTCAATGTTTTTTTGCCAAATTTTCATGTCTATCGGTTTTCTGCACAAAAATAGACAAAATTGCGGGGGTGTACAATTATTTTAAAACAGCAGTTACCGATTAATCTGCAAGCAAGAGTCTCTTCCAAAAAATAAAAAAAGCGCAAACGATAGCGTATTTCAGAAGAACCTAATCATCAGTACACTACTAAAGCCCTAGATAAATAACCGCGTTAACTCGCAGGAAACACAATAAAAAAGTGAGCACTTACTTTTTTTAAAAAAAAGTCTTTGCACCGAGACTTTATATACCTATGTTTGTAGACGTAAAGGGGAAATGGAAAATACAAAAATAGAGAACAGTGAGTTAATACTCACACTTTATTTACCAAAGAGTAAAAACTAAATTTGATAGACGGAGGTCTTAAATCTTAAAAAAATACGACTAACCATTTATAAACTGATTTTGTTCTGAAGCGTATCCTGACCTGTGATACGCTTTTTTCATGCCCAAAATCGAATAAAATATAATGCACTGCGCCATAGCATGCTCTGATTATTGCACAAAAAAGGATGCACCCTATGATACATCCTTCCTAATTCACGTTTTCACTTGCTCTTCTTTATTTTATCTCCTTATAAGGAACTTTCATATTTTGCAACATAAAAGCCCATTTATCCGTTTGCTCTGCAATGACCATAGCCGTGGATTTACCCGCACCGTGCCCCGCTTTAGTATCAATACGGATAAGCACTGGATTAGCTCCTTTTTGATATTCCTGCAGACGCGCTGCAAATTTGAAAGAATGCGCAGGTACGACACGATCATCATGATCCGCGGTAGACACCATGGTAGCAGGATAGGAAGTTCCAGCTTTTAACGCGTGATAAGGCGAATACTTATACAAATACTCAAACATCTCCTTGCTATCATCAGCCGTTCCATAGTCAAAAGCCCAACCGGCTCCTGCTGTAAACTTATGATAACGCAACATATCCAACACCCCTACTGCAGGAAACGCCACCTGGAACAGCTCAGGACGCTGTGTCATACAAGCTCCTACGAGCAACCCTCCATTCGATCCACCAGCGATTGCCAAACGTTCCGAAGAGGTATATTTTTCGCTAATCAAAAACTCCGCAGCGGCAATAAAATCATCAAATACATTCTGCTTCTGCAATTTCGTTCCGGCCACATGCCAATTCTCACCATACTCACCGCCACCACGCAAATTCGCTACAGCATACACCCCACCTTGTTCCAGTAAAATCACGTTGCTTGTTGAGAAAGAAGGTGTAAGGCTAATATTAAAACCGCCGTAACCATAAAGCATCGTAGGATTTGTCCCATCTAGTTTAATACCTTTTTTATACGTGATTATCATCGGAACTTTCGTACCGTCCTTCGACGTATAAAAAACCTGTTTCGACTCGTACTGTGATGGATCAAAATTAATAGCTGATTTCTTATATACCTCCGATTTACCATCCGCAATCGTGTATTTATAAATTGTACCCGGATTTACATAATTCGTGAACGAATAATACAAATCTTTATCGTTACGTTTTGCACCAAATCCAGCGGCGGAGCCTATCCCAGGAAGTTCAATTTCACGTTCCATTTTTCCATCACGACTGTATTGCTTCACCAACGACGTTGCATCTTTCAAGTAGTTTGCAAAGATCTTCCCTCCACCAATAGAGGCGGATAGCACCTGATCTGTTTCTTTGATAAGATCGGTCCAGTTCGCAGGTTGTGGTTGCGCAAAATCTGTTGTCACCACACGCCCGTTTGGTGCGCTCAACTCGGTATAAATAAACAACTTAGACCCTTCATTATCAATAATAGAATGGTTCTTATCCATATTATCGACCACGGCAACAAAATCAGCAGCAGGGTTTGTCAAGTCCTTTACATACAATTCATTTCCGGAAGTAGCATTAGCTGCGCTTACAACCAAAAAACGCTCGTCTTCCGTTAAGCCCGCTCCAACATACCGACGTGGCTTCGTGGCACCTCCAAAAATTAGTTGATCATCTTGCTGTGGTGTATTTAATTTATGGAAATACAACTTATGCTGGTCGGTCATCGCTGAGAGTGCTGACCCTTCCTTAGGCTTGTCGTAGCTACTATAGTAAATACCTTCGTTTCCTTTCCAAGCTAAACCGGAGAACTTCACATCAACCAAAGTATCTCCCACAACGCTTTTATCGGCCGCATTTAAAATAATGACCTTACGCCAATCAGAACCTCCTTCTGACAACTGATAAGCAACTAAAGAACCATCTTTACTAAATGAAATATCGGCCAACGAGGTGGTGCCATCCTCAGAAAACTTATTGGGATCTAGAAAAACCTCTTCGGTACCTGTATCACCTTTCTTACGATACAAAACATATTGATTTTGTAAACCATCGTTCTTATAGAAATAGGTGAAATCTCCTTCCTTAAAAGGAGCCGTTTCTTTAGCATAGTTCCATAAACTTTCCAATCTCTTTTGGATAGCGTCACGATATGGTATTTGACCAAGATAGTCTTGCGTCACCTCATTCTGTGCCGTTACCCAGGCTTTCGTATTCGCCGAGAGATCATCCTCCAACCAACGATATGGATCTTCTACTGTCGTACCGAAATAAACATCTTTTTGGTCTATCTTCTCTGTTTTGGGATAAGGCTTCAATACCATTTCTTCTCGGGGTTCAATTACTTTTCCTTGATTACACGCTGTAAGAGTCAGGGCGACCAAGATTACACTTAATTTTCTACTCATAATCAGTTTTTTGTGATTAGGCAATTTACAAAAAAAATGACCACTTTGGGTCATTTTGCAAACAGTCTTAAAAAGCGAAAGGCCACTACGGCCTAGATACGAGTAGAATAAAAAAATTATTTTAATACCACGCTGGCTCTACCCATAATTGCATTATCGCAGTACAATAATATCGTATAGGCACCTTTTTTAAACTTATCAGTACCCCATAAGAACTGGTATTCCTCGCCATTGTTAGAGAAATTAATAATTTGCTTAAAGGTATATTGCAGTTTTTCTCCGTGTACATAAAAGAGATTATTTGCATCTCCAAAGAGGTTCCCGGAAGGGTCTATAACACGCGCGAAGATTTCCTTATCGCCTTTGCGAGCCAGGGAATTATCTGCCACTGAAAACAGAACTTGTAGTTTATCTACCCGCCGTGCCCGAGATTCAGTTTCTATTACATCTCTTTTATTAATTGACACCCCAATCACTTGAATATTTGAAACTTTAAGCGCAGATGCCGCATTCACTTTATCTTTCAACACCGTATTTTCTTCTGACAATGACGATACTTTTTTATCCGTCACGACGACCTGGTTAGAAAGATTAGCGTTCTCCTTTTGAAGAACTTCATTCTTTGCCCGTAATTCATTCAGGCTAGTCCTCAAGGTAGACACATCTCCCTTTAGTCTCGCCACCTCCCGTTTTGCATCGTAGATATCCTCATCGGTAATGGTTTGTCCATCCAGCTTTTGACGCAGCTCACTAATCATCTGGCGGGCTTGCAATTCAGAATTCTCCAATCCTAGATCAGGATCTCCGCCTTTCAAAGCTGCTAAATTATCTAATTCAGCTTCGATGCGATCAATTTCAATCTGTAAATCCTGCTTCTGAATGGCTATTGTATACAACTTTTCCCCAGACGATTTATACTTAATATAGAAGTATACATTCGTTGCCAGAAGAGCTGCGATAGCTATGATGAAAAAATATATTTTTGAATTATCTTTCTTTTGTTGCGGCTCTTCCACGTCTTGTTGGATAAATCCAGGTATATCAATATTATCAGCTTTATTTTGATTCTGCATTTCGTTCATTAGTAGTTGTTCGCTTTTCGCTAACTTCATCATCCCTAAACAAAAACTATTCCAATACAGAATAGGCGGGGTTGTATTCTACTTTTATTCAAAATAATTCATCACAGAGAAACCACCTTTCTTCAAATATTCTTCTTTCCGCATCAATTGCAAATCAGAGTTAACCATATCCTTCAACAACATGGGTAAATCATACTTTGGCGCCCACCCCAACTGGGTATGTGCTTTGGTCGGATCCCCAATCAACAAGTCTACTTCGGTAGGACGGAAATACTGTGCATCAACCTTAACAACTGTTTGTCCCAGCTTAATATTTTCAACA
Organism: Sphingobacterium psychroaquaticum; assembly: GCF_004421025.1. Taxonomy (NCBI): domain Bacteria; kingdom Pseudomonadati; phylum Bacteroidota; class Sphingobacteriia; order Sphingobacteriales; family Sphingobacteriaceae; genus Sphingobacterium; species Sphingobacterium psychroaquaticum. The sequence continues at coordinate 3,817,865 of NZ_CP038029.1, forward strand.
GGAATGTCTAATTCACGTAAACGCGCCTCATCGCAATCAATGATAACCCCTTTTTCTGCTTCATCCTTCCCACTAAACTCGACCTCAATGCCTAATTCGGCAAATGCCATCCGAACAAAATCACGAACCGTAGTGGTTACGCCAGTAGCGATTACATAATCTTCGGCTTTATCTTGTTGCAACATCAACCACATAGCCTCTACATAATCCTTGGCATGCCCCCAGTCCCGCTGTGCAGAAAGGTTCCCCAAATACAACTTATCTTGCAAACCTAAAGCAATCTTTGCCACGGCACGGGTTATCTTACGGGTTACGAACGTTTCGCCCCGAACAGGGCTTTCATGGTTAAAAAGAATACCATTGCAAGCATACATACCATAGGCTTCCCGGTAATTAACCGTAATCCAATAACCGTATAGCTTAGCGACAGCATAAGGACTTCGTGGATAGAAAGGGGTAGTCTCACTCTGCGGAACAGCTTGAACGAGACCATAAAGTTCTGAAGTAGAAGCTTGGTAGACACGCGTCTTATCTTTCAAACCGAGCAAACGGACGGCGTCCAAAATACGTAAAGTACCAATTCCATCCGCATTCGCCGTATATTCAGGTGTATCAAAACTAACCTTCACATGGGATTGTGCAGCTAAATTATATATTTCGTCCGGTTGTACTTCTTGTATAATACGGATCAAATTCGTCGAATCAGTCAGATCGCCGTAATGCAAAATAAAATTACGGTTACTCAGATGTGGGTCTTGATATATATGATCGATACGATCGGTATTAAAGAGCGAGGAACGTCTCTTCAAGCCGTGAACAATATAGCCCTTTCTCAGCAAAAACTCCGCTAAATATGCGCCATCTTGGCCCGTCACGCCCGTAATAAAGGCTACCTTCGGTTTATTTGAATCCATAGTCTACGATAAGTAGACAAAGTTACTAATAAAATAATTATTATCTTTGTTTTCGATGCGGTGTACACCACCCAAAAAACACAATAGCTATGGGAATAGAAAGCAAGAGACAACAACGATTTGCAGGCGTGATACAGCAAGATTTAGCAGAACTTTTTCAGCGTGAGGGAAATAGCTGGGCGCCTGGCGCTTTTATTACAGTAACAAAGGTCAGAGTAACGCCAGATTTGGCAATTGCTCGCGTTTACTTAAGTTTCTTGAACACGAAAACAGCAAAAGAAGACCTCGAACAAATCCGTAAAAAAACAACGGAGATACGTTTCAAACTTGGCACACGCATTAAAAACCAAGCGCGAATTGTTCCTCAACTCGAATTCTTCCTCGATGATACCAACGAATATGTAGAGCATATGGATAAGCTCTTCGACGAAATAAGTAAAGAAACAAGACAACCAGATTAATCTGGTTGTCTTGTTTCAACCCTATTTGTTATCATGCCATTTGCACTTGACGATCAGCTGATTTTCCCACACCCTTCTTTAGCCGATGAAGATGGACTTCTCGCTATCGGAGGTGATCTTTCCAGCCAACGCTTATTACTCGCCTACGAACACGCTATATTCCCTTGGTTTTCGGAAGACACTCCCATCCTTTGGTATGCGCCACATGAACGATTTGTTTTGAAACCCGCACAACTGAAAGTATCCAAGAGTATGCGTCAGTTTATGCGAAACACCAAACTATCGGTGCGAAAGAACACGAATTTTGCCGCTGTAATACAGCATTGCGCTACTGTGACTCGTTCGGGGCAAGATGGCACTTGGATCACAGCGGATATGCAAAAGGCCTACATACAGTTACACCACCAAGGCATTGCTCATAGCATAGAAACATACGATGAAAATAATAAGCTTGTCGGCGGTCTCTATGGGGTTAAGATAGGTCGTGTTTTTTGTGGGGAGAGCATGTTTGCTAAACAAAGTAATGCCTCCAAACTCGCTTTCATTTATCTCTGTCAACAACAAAGTATCGATATCATAGACTGTCAAGTATATACCGAACATCTCGCTTCACTAGGGGCGGGGTTTATTTCGGGAGAAACCTATTACGAGATCCTGCAACAACAAAAAACAAACGACCATGCCCTTTAAAACACATTTTGATATCCCTGATCATCTGATTTACATCAACACGCCAGGCAACGGGCTCATGCCAAGGAGTCACTATCATTGGCGATCGGAAAGAGAAGCATCCTTTTTTGCTCCTGAGGGTAATCTCCGGGACTTGCAGCCTCAATTTATCCAACATGTGCGTCAAGATATTGCGGCATGCTTCGGAACGGATTCAAAACGTGTTTATTGCACGCCGAATTTTTCGTTCGGTTTCAATGTTTTGTTGGAAGGACTACCCAAGAATAGCCGATTTTTAATCATTGAGGGTGATTACCCTTCCTTGAACTATCCCATCATAAGTAGAGGTTTTGCTTACCAAACAGTGGAAATAAGCGAACGGATAGAGGAAGATCTCTGGCATAAAATAGAAACAGATGCGCCCGACGTATTAGCCATCAGCATGGTCCAGTATATAAGTGGCTTAAAGATTGACCTCTCCTTTATCAAAAAACTAAAGGCAGCTTTTCCAAACCTATTGATTATAGGGGATGGCACACAGTTTATTGGTACTGAACCCTTCGACTTCGATAGTTCAGGATTTGATGCCGTAGGTACTAGTGGATACAAATGGCTCATGGCAGGTTTTGGAAATGGCTTTATTATGCTCAGCTCCGCGATGGAAGATACCATCTACCAAGACGCAAAAAAGAAACAAAGACCACAGGAAACGATGTGGATAAATAAAACCATACTACATACTTATTTTGAACCCGGACACCAAGATACGCTCAGTCATGGCACGTTGCAGCAATCATTATTATTCTTACAACGATTAGGTTTACAGCACGTAAAGACACACCTAGATCCCTTACGTGCGCATGCATATGGTTTATTTAAAGAACGACAGTTGTTGCTTCCCATCGCGGCGAACAGAGACATAAAGTCATCCATCATTAATTTGCAAATAAACCCCGACCTATATCCAAAATTAATAGAAAAAGGTGTATGTTGCTTTCCGCGCGGAACCGGGATTCGCATAGGTCTTCATCTATATAACGACACGACAGATATCGATCGATTAATACACATTGTTGATCATCTATAACATAAAGAACATGACATATAAAATAGGAGATTTAGTTCGTTTTGTTGACGAACCTATTGAAGGACACATCACCTCCTTCCAAGCTAATAATATCGTTGGCGTGACAGACGAAACGGGCTTCGAGATTCCTGTACCTCAGAATAAAATAACCTTGGTACATGGCAACATGAAGCGTGAAGACGATGATTTGGTGCGTACACCAACCCCCAATGCTCCATTCATCGAACGAGGCATCTTTCTCGCTATTGAGGGCGAACAAAAAGAAGGGTTAGCAAAATTCTTTATCGTAAACCGTACGTCATATGATATTTTGGTAAGCCTCTCCGAAATCTCCGGGACCAAACGGACCGGTCTTTTTGCGGAGAAGATAATGCGTAAAGATTTTGTTCAGGTTTACTCGGCAAACTTTAGCAACTTGGGTAAATGGCCAACCTTCCAAATTCAAATCATAAAACACAGTAAGCACCCACACCAGCCAACTGCCCCCATCGATAAGGAGTACCGTGTTAAACCGTTGGATTTAGTCAATTCCAAAGAATTAGACGAAATAATGAACAGTAAAGTCTGGTTGTTTGAATTGGACAAACCCGAGGAGAATATCGGTCTGGATAAATTGAAAGATCATTTCATCTCCCACAGACCAAGTAAAAAATAAATGAGAGGCCTAGGCCTCTCATTTATTTGGTATCTGCATCTATTTTCTTGACGCTAAAAACAAGGATGAGCGCACCTATAAACAATACAATCCATCCCCATTTTAGGTGCAGGGTCTTTGATAGTAAACCATCCACGAACTTCATCCCAAAATAGTTGTTTATTTTAAAGTATACTGCAACGAATCCCAGTACACACCAAGCTAGATAAAAACGAGTCAACCATCGAAAGACCGAAACCTTTCGCAGAAAAAAAGCCAACATACATAAACCCAGTATACCATTCGTTATAAAAAATAGACTCACATCCGTTTGATACAAATTCCAGTTGCCTTTTATGGGCACCCTAAGAAAAGGTGAAAAAACAGGTGCTAACACGGAAATAATCATCCCGACTATTGCCAAGGGTTTACGAAGTATATACATAGGACTAAAATTATATGCAAATGTTGGAAATTTTACGGATTTGCAAAAGAACTATTAATACACAAGTTTAGTCACAAAATTAGGATCTTCAATTTCCGTCAATTTAGATTCCTTTTCTAAGATCGGAGCATACTTTGAGCGCGCTTTTGTCCATCGGCCTAAAGTCATATTAAACTCACCACCAAGTATATAGAAAAACCCTGCATCTGAAGGTGTATTATAAGTCAAAGCGGTCGTATTCGTACCACTTCTATAAAACGGTTGTTCTTCTAGGGTGATCGGATTAATCACATCATAAAAATCATTGTTTGCGATTTTATACCCGTAACCATTTCCAAACAGTGTACCGCCAGTTCCCACGAACATTACATCTTCAGGAACTGAATTAGCATCAATTTTCGTCCCCTGAAATATCGATATACCATACGCATTACCACTATTAGCTAATAAATTGGTTGTTTTTGTTCCTACGCCATCAAAACCATCTCTCGTATTATACGCATAAGCCGTAATCCAATTTGCATCTGCAATACTGGTAGACCCTGTACTCATAATCAACTTACCTGTTCCTCCCACATAGAAAAACTCCCCCTTCTTCGCTACCCCCGTAGTCAGATTAAACTTATAGGTCCGCAAACCACCTGTTGCCCAACCTTTAGCGGGATAACCAATAGGTGTAGAAGCGCCTGCATTATTCGTGGTAATTACTGCATAAGGTGTTTTCGAAAAATCTATATCTTCGGTCGCCATAAACTGCATATACTCATAGTTAGCGTCCGTTCCTCGCGGATCATTAGACCATCCTGTAATAATCACCTTCGGAATATTATAAACAGATTTAAGCTCCACAATATCACTTGCAACACGTGGCTTTAAATAAGGCACTAAACTATCTCCCTGTACCTTATTCAGTATTAATCCATAATAGTTACCCATACGGTATAATGCTTTGTCAGCAAAATTCGCCGTTGGTTCCGTTCGCAGCAAAAGGTTACCAAACCCATCGTTTAGCTGCCAATCACCCGCCAATTTTGCACCTGTTTCTGGGATGGGGTTAAAACCACCCTTCACCACAACAGTCATTGTGCTTTCATAGGCGTTTGGATTTGCAAGCACCTGCGCTACATTGACTTTTTGGTACGCCACAGGAAGTCCTCGTGACACCCGTTGAATCTTACTTCCAGAAATATTACTCAACTGAAGGATACCTTCTACACGATCCAACATCGCCCCTTTGATATCGACTAGGATCGAATCTCCTGGCAAATAATCTTTTGCTTCCGAGCCTAAGTTTAATGCCAAGCCGCGCAAGAATCCTAATCGACGTGCGTCTTGAACGAACACCAAATGCTCTGGAATATTGCCACCGCTATGGTCAGAAGTAACAAGCACCGCTAATTTACTCGAGCCATCTAAATTCGATTCATTAAGCTCCACCGCTGCATTTTTATAAATATTTCGTACATCATATGTACCGATAAATGGACTGATCTCCCCGCCAGGGTAATTACCTTCACTACACCCCCACAAAAGTAAAGCTGCACCAATGGCGATCATTAATTTTTGTATGTTATTCATCATGATTACTCTTTTTTAAGGCTTCTGCCACCAAACTTTAGTATTAATTTCATCAGCACCCTGTTGTTGTACCGCCAGCTTGTAATTTGTTGGATTAGAAGACTGCACATAAAGTGGATACTGCATACGAGCCGGCATCTCGCCGTTATTTTTCAGACCGGCACCTTTAGGCAATACCGGGTAGCCTGTACGTCGATACTCATACCACTGCTGCATATCCACTAAGAACAGTGCAAAGTATTTGAGCAAATGGATCTGCTCCAACTGTTCTTCAAAGGAGCCATCGGTTTTCCATTCGCGATCTGATGCCATCAGGTGATCCTTTATATTGTCCGCCCAGGTAGGTGTCCAAAGTTTGATATCGTTTTCCGCTCCGCTATAAAAAAATGATTCCGCCGTCCCATTGGTGATCCATCCTCGCAAGGCAGCTTCCGCTTTTATAAACTGAACCTCCGAAAAATTCATCAAAATACCGGTCATCGGATCCGTCTGCAATGTATTTCCAGTACCACTATTCTGATCGCTGGAGAAAAAGTAAGACATCTTACTATAGTCTTCCGAAACCGCAGCATAACCACTAGGCACGCCAACAAAATCTCCACCGTAGGTAGCAATTCCCCATCTGTTGGTACCATTCTTACCGTAAAGTGGGATATTAATACGAGGATCGTTCGTATCGCGCAAATAGTCAATAAAAAAGCTACAGATTGCCGTTGCTCTAAAATCTTGAACCCGCGTACCTGCATAAGGCGAAACATAAGCACCCAATCCTGTCCATTTTAGAATCGCACTATCATCATTGCTGGTCATAATAGGGTAAACACTCGTATTCGTTTGTAAAATTTCCTGAATCTTTGGAATAACATAGGCCTTTACCTCCTCCTTATGCGAAGCCCGCAATAGGTGACGTAAAAACAAAGAATTACCAAGCTTTCTCCATTTTGTCAAGTCACCAGCAAATAAAGGATCTGCCGTTCCTTCAATAGCGGTAGCTCCTGTTCTCAAAAGTGTATTCGCTGAATCCAGCATTTTAAACATCCCCATATACACATCCTGTTGACGGTCAAATTTTGGTTCTAAGATGAGTGAATCCCGGCCCAAATTAGATTCTGTAAATGGAACATCCCCATAAGTATCTGTCAATACACCATATGAATAGGCTTGCATGATCAATGAAATCGCTTGGTATGAACGGCTAAAATTAATCTCGTTCAACGCTTTTGCATACATATCTTTGTAGTTCGACAACTGCGAAAAATGTCCATTCCATGTATGATCAGACCAGCTTCTGCGAAAGTCGTAACGGAACACTTTTCCATCACTATCGCCCAGTGATACGGTCACTTGCATCAGCTCATTATTGAAAGAACGGTTACGAGACATGTTGTTGCTAATGGTATTAATTAGCGCGTTTGCCAAAAACTGTTGCGGATAAGCTTCCGTAGTTTTGGTCGGATCGGTATTCAACTCTTCAAATCCTTTGTCACAGGATTGCAGACCAATCAAGCTCAAAAGAGCAGTATATAATAAATATTTTAAGTTCATGATGACGCAATTTAGAAACCAACAATAAGATTAAAACCGAAAGTCCGGGTAGAAGGGAATTGAGCAATTTCAAATCCTTTAACGATATCGGAACCACTAATTGTCCCGAACTCAGGATCAAATGCAGGCCACTTCGACCAGATAAATAAGTCTCGCCCATAGAGTCCAACAGTAGCTTTTTGGAGTCTCAGTGAACTCAGCATCGATTTAGGCAACGTATAATCAAGGCGTACCTCCCTCAGTTTTATAAAATCTGTTTTGTAGGTACTTCCTTCGGCGTTGTCTCCCCCATAATGCGAACGATAGTATTCATCTATATTTTTTGCTATCACATCATTTTTACGGAAGGTACCGTCTCCGTTAGCTAAGACGCCATTACCTATGATACCACTGTAACGACCGGGCAATGTATTGGTGGTCTTCCCTTGTTCAGCTAGTTTATAGTGCGTTAATGAGTGCGCTACTGCTCCCCACTGACCATCGAACAATACATTTAGGCGAATATTCTTGTAGGTAAAAGCATTCCCGATACTCGCTTTTCCTTTCGGGATCGTATTTCCCAGATAGACCACATCGGAGGTCAACAGTGCGTTCCCTGTATTGGGATCATAGATAACCTGTCCATCAGGTGCTCGCTGATAGCCAATACCATACAAGTCTCCCATACTTCCGCCCTCAAAGGCAACGAGTTGTCCATTCCCCACTGAACGTTGTTGCAGCACAAGCGAACTATCTGCTAATTCCACAATCTTGTTCTTATTGGAAGTGAACGTCAGACTGGATGTCCAATTAAAGCCACCTTTTTTGACTATATTTTTGGTATTCAATGCCACCTCAACGCCTGAATTACTTACCTCCCCAATATTCATCAAGTAATTTCTATTTCCAGAAGCAGCATCGATTACACGATACAAGTGTTGATTATAGGTATTGCCTTTGTATAGCGCTAAATCTACGTGAATACGACTTTTGAACAAGCGCACATCTAGACCACCTTCAATAGAACGTGTACGTAAAGGTTCAATATATGGATTCACTAAAGTCGACGGGTTGGCTAAACCACCAGGCAACAGACTGTTCGGATTCGTGAATGAAAATTGGGTCTGATAAGGACGCTGTACACCAGAACCTACGTTGGCATAGGAAGCACGAACTTTTGCAAAGTTGATTGCTTTTGGTAATTTAAACACTTCAGAAAACACAAAACTACCATTTACCGAAGGGTAAAAGAACCCTTTTGCTTTATCCGGATATCCCGGAGCCGCCAACGTACTGGTCCAATCCATACGTCCCGTTACATCCATAAAGAGAAAGTCTTTGTAACCTGCCGTAAATAATCCGTAAAAACTATTTACTTCTAAATTTTCGAGCCCTTTAGAAAATTTGGTTCCATACTTATTGTTGTTATGATTATAGACACCTGGGAACGTTAAACCATCGGAAAACAAGCTTTCGATTCGGTACTCATTCTGACGTGTACTTCCTCCAACGATAGCAGACAAATCCCACGTTTTATTAATCTTCTCCGCGTATTTCAGCAAGAAGTCGGCGTTTGTCTCTTTGGAAAAGATTTCCTGCGTCCGGTGTGAACCTTCATTTAGCTTAGAACCGGCATCGTACGGCCTATTTTGCGTTCTATTTTCGGCAGAAAAGTCTAACGAAGCGCGCAATTGCGCGGAGAATTTCTTATTGAATTGATAAGAAGCCTGCGCATTTCCTGTAAATGTATTTCGGTTATTCGAATTTATAAACTCGTAAGAAACGGCATAAGGGTTCTCCGGATAGGTACTAAAAGGATATTGAATCTTTAAATTCTCTTTCCCCTTTACCCAGTAATCCCGCAACCAATTGTAATCCGCATTCGGTTGCCAGAAAATATACCAATACATAATCGACTGGTTACCATACCCCGCTCCTGGCAGGTTATCAGACCAACGGTTATTATAATTCACCTTCGCGGAAATTGACAGTTTATCGCTCACTTTAGAGTTTACCGACAAAGCGAACGTGTTTTTCTTATACCCGGAGTTCGGAACAATCCATGAATTTTGAACATTCGTAGCCGAGAATCGAGCTGTTGTGCGCTCTGTACTACCGTCAATAGTCACCGAATTTGTAAAGGTTTTACCGACGTCCCAAAAATCATTGATATTATCGTACGCACGCCACGGTGTCCTTTCTTTCCCGACAGACTGTGTCAGCGGATTATATTGAAAGAAATTTTGTCCGTCAAACCGAGGACCATAAGCCGAACTTGTGCCGCTGGTACTTCCACCGTCCGCAGAAGAGCCAAAAGAATAATGTGCCGCACCATCCAATCCTTGACCATACTCATATTGCAGATCCGGCGAACTATTTAACGTTTGAAATGCGGTATTCGAGTTCAACGTGATACCGAGCCCCTTATCTTTCTTAGCTCCCGCCTTTGTGGTAATAATAATCGCACCGTTGGCACCTCTTTCTCCATACAAGGCGGCGGCACCAGGCCCTTTTAATACCGTTACATTTTCGATATCTTCTGGATTAATATCATCCATGCTTGAACCATAATCCACCGGCATATTGTCTGACCCGGTACCATAAACATTGTCCGAAGCATTCGCCGAACGGCGACCAGACCCACTGTTTATAACAACTCCATCCACCACGATCAGTGCTTCGTTTTCGCCGGTTAAGTTGTTTTCCCCACGCAGGATAATCTTTGTACCTCCAACAGGGCCCGCATTCGAACGCATCAGGTTCAGACCGGCAACTTTACCGGATAGCGCATCCATCCAGTTATTAGACAAAGCGTTCGTGAGGTCTTCACCTTTCACCGTTGTTGTCGCATAACCTAATGCTTTCTCCTCGCGCTTGATTCCCAATGCTGTCACCACAACCTCTTCAATCTCCGTATCGATTGCTTTTAGGCTAATTGTTTCCTGTGCTTTGCTGACACGAAGCGTACGACGGTCATAGCCGACCATATTAAAGATTAAGGAGGTGCCCTTGACAACACTTTGCGAAAACAAACCAGCCGCATCAGTCACGCCAATAACTTTATTATGGACAAGGACGCTCACCCCTTCCATTGGTGCTCCTGTCGCTTGATCGACAACCTTAACACGCACGTGAATAAGTTCCTGATTAACCGTAGGGAATGCCGAAACATCCCTAAAGTGGCCTGTAGCATGCACATTAAATGCACAGCCCATTGACAAAACAAGGCCAATTTTGGACAAGCCTAAATAAAATTTAGTCATTTGCTTTAAGTAAAATATTGAGTTTAGTTTAGTTGAAAGTCTACAGTAAGATGCTGGTCACTGCGCACATACGCGGTAATAACATCATAAGAAATAGAACGCTGTCCTGTAGGAACAGTAATAATCTGCGTGGATCCAGGGTATAAAACAACATTTTTAGTCCCTTTACCTTTCTTCAACACAAGTTCGAAGTGTAAATCACTGGTATTTTTAAGCTCATAGTAACGCGTAACCGCACCTTTACTGTTCTCTTTTTCATGAAAAGCCGGCGTCAATTGCACACATGATTCAAAAAGATCCCGTACATGCTCCTCCTTTCCGAATAAGTATTTGCTCGACCATGCCACTGTACGTCCTGCCTCTAATGCTTCTCTTATTCCAGAAGTAGATCGTTCTTTGGCCATAACCAACGTCATCGTACGGTGAATTCCCTTCTGTTCGATATCATACTCGTGGGCAATAAGATTATGGATATCTGTATTTCCAATGACAGTAAGATTCCTGTCCAAAGCCCAATCCAATGCTTTTCGATGAAAACCAAAACCATTTACCACTTCGATGCCATGCAATTGCTTGGCTTGATACATCTTTTCTACAAAGGGAATCCATTCATACGAACCGGGGATCTGCGTCTCCTTCCATCCTGGATGGTTCCAAAATATAAAGGCCTTCTGATCTGCTACAGCCTGAATTGCCTTTTCATCCAATGAATTATCTGTGCGATCGGTAACTAGATTTTTATCGTCTGTAATATATAAAGCATTGAAATGCCCCGGAGGCGTGTTTCTCGTAACCTCAGTACCTTTTATTAACAGAATATTATGCTCTGCAGCCAAATCTTTGGCCAAAGCATATGACCTCAGATTTCCTGGTTTTACATCCTCGTGGTGTGGCGTATATTCAACATGTTCTGTAAAAGAAATCGCATCAAGCCCTTCCTTCCACGCCTCTTGTACACGTACATTGGGCCAAACATGCCCGTCTGTAAAAACCGTATGCATGTGAAAATCACATTTTAGAACATGAAGTCCTTTAACACGAGGGATATCGATAATATTTCTCTTTTTAGCATATTTAAACGCATCTAAACGAATGACATCTGAATCAACTTGCGCGGAGGCCGTACAAACACAAAAACCGATGAGGGTTAAAAGAAAATTTACTTTATTCATGGTTGGATTAATAATGTGCTGCAAAACTATCCCAACTATATAAACTAGGTATTAACAAACCATTTCCAATTCCTTAAGAATTCCCACGGATCCGCAAACCAGATAACACTAGGTTTACATACGGAATCAAAAGATAAAAAAGACCGAAAACGAGGGTACAGCAAGGAAGCGAGTACGGATATATGATGGAACCGTAAAAAAAATAAATGATTGTTATCACATTCTCTTGTTAAACAAATTTACAACAACCTGATAAACAATATTATACGCAAAAAAACAGCTATTTATAATCGTTCTAAATTCATTCTATTGACAGATTTTTGACAGAACAACACACCTTTTAATCTACATTTGTATCGATAATATTATTGAGCAGGATAATACTTTGAAGAATTTAAAAGTTATAGCATTCACCCACAAGCATGTCGAGCTAAAAGACTTGGGCAATTTGGTTATCTGTAACGAGGAGTTAGAAGATCGGTTAGCCAGTCTAAAAACTACCTTAGATATACCTGAGATTTTTTACATCGCCACTTGTAACCGTGTCGAATTTGTGTTTCGTGGTGCTCATGAATTATCAGATGAGTTCATCGCAGAATTTATGCATAAGATGAACTTTTGCGTTCCAAGCGATCGCTTGCAGTGTTACCTCGGTCAAGTCACCCGCTATGAAGGGATGGATGCCTTGAATCACCTCTTCCGGATGTCTTGTTCTTTAGAAAGTTTAGTGGTCGGAGAAAAGGAGATCTTGGCACAAGTACGTCGCGCATATGAAAGATGTCGTGAATCTGGCTTTACAGGAGACTACCTTCGCATGATGATGGATCGCTTAGTAAAAACAGCTAAAGAAGTATATACCTATACCAACATTTCCAGAAACCCTATTTCTGTCGTTTCTTTAGCCTATCGCAAACTAAAGGAAACAAAGCTACCTGCAAATGCACGTGTTTTAGTTATCGGATCCGGCGAAACCAACCAAAACTTAGCCAAATACTTTAAGAAACAGCAGAATGCTAGTTTTGTGGTTTTCAATCGGACCCTAACAAATGCGCAAAAATTGGCGAAAGAATTGAATGCTGAAGCCTATCCTTTATCGGAACTAGGTCAATATAAAAAGGGATTTGATGTCATGATTGTTTGTACAGGATCTCCTGAAGCTATTATCGATGCCAATTTATATCGGATGTTACTCAATGGAGAAACCGACAAAAAAATTGTTGTCGATCTAGCTATTCCAAACGATATCGCCGAAGAGGTTCTCCAACAGTTCCCTATTCATTATATTGAGGTGAGCAGTCTGCAAGCTATTGCGGAGAAAAACAAGCAAGACCGTTATAATGAACTAGATAGCGCTGTAGCGATTATCGAACAAAACATCCAAGAATTCCTTCCACTATTAAAGCAACGCCGTGTCGAAGTGGCCATGCGCGAAGTACCAGAAAAAATCAAAGAAATAAAGTCTTTCGCACTAAACGAAGTATTTGCGCAAGACCTACAGGCGCTCGATCCACAAGCGCGCGAAGTGCTCGAAAAGGTTATTAATTACATGGAGAAAAAATACATTAAAGTCCCTATGTTAATGGCCAAAGAGATTCTGGTTAAAAACGCACAGACAGAAATTAACTAAGTCGCTCTTTCCCTAAAAATTTAGCCTAATTCTGACAATGATAGTCGGGATTGTATGACTATTTGGTTAAATTTGTGAGCATTTTCAACAGATAAATTATCTAATAGTGAACAGAAAACTTATAATTGGAACCAGAGGCAGTCAACTAGCCCTATGGCAAGCTAACTTTGTGAAAGATAGATTAGCCGAAATAGGTATAGAATCAGAGCTTAAAATAATAAAAACTCAAGGAGATATTATTCAGCACTTACGCTTGGATAAACTCGAAGGCAAGGGATTTTTTACCAAAGAGCTCGAAGAAGAATTACTCAGTTCACAAATAGACCTCGCTGTTCACTCGCATAAAGATTTACCTACTGTAAACCCTCCTGGATTAATTATCGCTTCGGTATCTGAGCGTGAAGACCCGGCGGAACTCCTGATCGTCCACAAAGACTGTGTAGACATCAAGAAACGTTTATCCTTGAAACATAATGCATCGGTTGGTACATCCTCTAACCGCCGTAAAGCGCAACTTTTATCGTTACGTCCTGACTTAGAGTTTACCGATTTACGCGGTAATCTACAGACCCGCATCCAGAAGTTACGCGATGAGCAGTATGATGCTATTATGTTGGCAAAAGCTGGAATTGCACGTATTGAGATGGATCTATCAGACTTTCATATCGAAGAGATTCCACCAATAGAAGTTGTACCAGCACCAGCACAAGGTGTTCTTGCCATCCAAATTAGGGAAAGTGATAGTGATCTCTTCGATATACTACAAAAAATAAATAACGCGGAGGTTGCCCAAACGATCGCTGTAGAACGAAAAGTTCTCAATATGTTTGATGCTGGTTGTCATGCACCATTGGGGTGTTACTGCCGCAAAACCAATGACGGTAAATATGAAGCATGGACATCCATTGCAGAAGATAACGAGGACTTCCCAGACCGCTATTACCTCCAATCGGAAACGACGGAAGGTATGGCAGAGAAGATATTTGCCAAGTATCAAAAAGATAGAAAACTTCCAAGTAGCGTGTTTATAACCCGCGACCTTGACGAGAACTCGTACTTAGGTCGATATTTAGCAAAGCATAACATCCAGGTGGATGCGCGTTCGTTGATACGCATCTATCCAACGATTAATAAATTGGACTCTTTTATCTTGAAGCGTGCTGATTGGATCTTTTTCAATAGTAAAAACGCGATCGACCATTTCTTCAAGTTGGAGCCATTAATCTTAAAAAAGACAAAAATTGCAGTTTTGGGTAGAGGTTCCGAAGATGCGCTTCGCAAATACGATCGCATAGCGGACTTCTCCGGTGATAATCTTGGAATCCGAACAGAAGATATCGCCAAGGAATTTGCAAAGCTAGTGGATGGCCAAACGGTATTTATTCCACGCGCAAAAGACTCCCTGATGTCGATCCAAAATGCATTGACAGAAAACACGCATGTCATTGATATGCCTATCTACGAAACTGTTTTAGAAGAAAACGTAGATAAGACCAACGCCGAAGTGTTGATCTTCACGAGTCCGAGTAATGTGGAAGCATATTTTCAAGAAAATTTAGTTGAACCCGATCAGAAAATCATATGTATCGGTTACTCTACAGCTAAAGCCATTGAAGCTATGGGATTATCGTACACATTACCGTTTACTCCTGATGAGATCGGTTTATCAGAAGCCGTATTTGGATTAGAATACTAAAGAATAAAATAAGGGGCTTCAATGCCCCTTTTAAATATTACAAATTTTCAAATCATGTTACAACGTCCCAGAAGAAATAGAAAATCAGCTGTTATTCGCGATATGGTCCAAGAAAACCACCTATCAGCAGCTCATTTAATATTCCCTTTGTTTATTGTCGAAGGCCAAAATCAAAAAACAGAAGTTTCATCCATGCCGGGTATCTTCCGTTACTCGATCGACAACCTATTGCGTGAAGTTGAAAGCTGTCTTAACTTAGGACTTCGTGCTTTCGATTTGTTCCCGAATATAGAAGATTCCTTAAAAGATAAGTACGCTACAATTAGCTACCAGCAAGGAAATCTGTATCTCCGTGCAATCGAAGAAGTAAAGAAAAATTTCCCTGAAGCTTGTGTCGTTACCGATGTAGCGATGGATCCTTACAGCTCAGATGGCCATGACGGTATTGTCGAAAATGGCGAGATCTTAAATGATGAAACTTTGGCAATCTTAGGTAAAATGGCCTTGGCACACGCGCAGGCAGGGGCTGATATCATCGCACCTTCTGACATGATGGATGGACGTATCGGCTATATTCGTGAAGTACTAGATCAAAATGGGTTTACGAATGTTTCTTTGATGTCTTATACCGCAAAGTATGCATCTGCTTTCTATGGACCATTCCGTGACGCCTTGAACTCAGCGCCAAAAGCTGGTGATAAAAAAAGCTACCAAATGAATCCGGCTAATTCCCGCGAAGCATTGATCGAAGCACAACTGGATATGGAAGAAGGTGCCGACTTCTTGATGGTTAAACCGGGCCTTCCGTATTTGGATATTATTAAATTATTGCATGATAATTTTGATTTACCAATTGCCGCTTATAATGTTTCGGGTGAATATGCCATGTTAAAAGCAGCCATACAAAATGGATGGCTTAACGAAGAACGGGCAATTATGGAAACATTATTAAGCTTCCGTCGCGCTGGTGCAACGTCCATCCTTACCTACCATGCAAAAGAAGTGCTAGAAAAAGGATGGTTGAAATAAGTTCAATAAATCGTAACATTCAATTTTAATATTATGTCAACAACCACTAAAGATATTTCACGTGAAAAGTCTGCCGAATTGTTCGAAAAGGCTAAACAATATTTCCCAGGCGGTGTAAACTCACCCGTACGAGCATTTAAATCGGTTTACGGTACACCTCTATTTATTGAGCGCGGTGATAAAGCACACCTGTGGGATGCCGATGGGAACGAATTTATCGACTTCTGTTGTTCTTGGGGGCCGTTAATCCTGGGGCATAACAACGACAATATTCGCGAAGCCGTAACCGCTCAATTAAGTAAAGGATTAAGCTTTGGTGCGCCAACACAACTTGAAAATAAATTAGCTGAGCTTATCCTTTCTAACAACAAGCATATAGAAAAGATCCGTTTTGTAAGCTCCGGAACAGAGGCCGTAATGTCCGCGATCCGCTTAGCGCGTGGTTACACGAAGCGAGATAAAATTGTAAAGTTTGAAGGATGCTACCATGGTCACTCCGATTCTTTATTGGTGAAAGCAGGGTCTGGATTAGTTACTTTTGGGGAAACCTCATCTGCAGGTGTTCCGCAAGCTTTTGCTGCAGAAACTATTGTTATTGCGTTGAATGATCGGGAGGCTTTACAAGAAGTGTTTAGCACCTACAAAGATGAGATTGCAGCGGTAATCATAGAAGGAATCCCAGCCAATAACGGTTTATTGATTCAAGATAAAGATTATGTACAGTACCTGCGTCAAATAACAAAAGACAATGGTGCGTTATTAATCTTTGATGAAGTAATTACGGGTTTCCGTTTAGGTTTTAATGGAGCGGCAACGTATTATGATATCCAACCCGATATCCTGACATATGGTAAAATTATTGGTGGCGGTATGCCTGTTGGTGCATATGGTGCTTCAAACGAGATCATGGCGCATATCTCGCCGGATGGCGGTGTATATCAGGCCGGCACCCTATCCGGAAACCCAGTGGCTATGGCCGCAGGTATTGCAGCACTTAGCATCTTAGCACAGCCGGGCTTCTACGAAAGACTGGAAGAAGTAACGACAGCCTTTGTGAACGAACTCCGTCAGTATATTCAAGAAAAAGGTTATGGCGTGAAAATATTCACCGTTGGTTCGATCTTTTGGTTTGCCTTTACCGATCAAGAACACATCAAAAGAGCAGATGAAATCGATCCTGCTTCAATGGAGAAATACAAGGTTATGCACCGCGCCTTGTTGAACAAGGGCATTTACTTCGGCCCATCGGGGTATGAGGTAGGTTTTATCTCCCATGCACATACAGCGGAAGATCTTGCTGTGTCAATAAAAGCAATCAAAGAGTCGCTAGATATTGTATATCAATAATCATAAAAAAACCGCTTCAAATGAAGCGGTTTTTTTATGATTATTACTCTTTAGAACCCCACACTTTTCAGGTTCAAGCCTGTGCGCTCGTCCAAGCCGAATAAGAGATTCATATTCTGTACCGCTTGCCCAGAGGCTCCTTTCAACAGGTTATCCGTCGCATTTAAGATCAACAGTTGATTACCATGTTTCTCCAAATGGATAATACTCTTATTGGTATTCACCACCTGTTTCAGGTCTATATTTTCGCGACTCACCCAGGTAAATGGATGTTCTCCGTAGTACGTTTCATACAGCGCATAAGCCTCCTCTTCTGTCAAGGCGCACTCCACATAGCTTGCGGAGAAAATACCACGGGCGAAATCACCACGTTGCGGAACAAAATGAATCTTTTCAGCTGCGCGTTCTAATAGCGATTTTTCTGAGGTCGGTAAGAAACCCACTTGCAGTTGATCTAATGACTCCGAAATTTCCTGCAAATGCTGGTGTTCAAAAGATTTATAGGCAGATAGATTATTGTTACGCCACGAGAAATGCGTTGTTGCGCTAGGTTTCTGCCCCGCTCCTGTTGAGCCTGTCGTCGCATTCACATGAACGTCCTTCGGTAATAATCCTTTTGCAGCCAACGGCAATAAAGCGAGTTGTATATTCGTTGCAAAACAACCTGGATTCGCAATATATTGTGCAGAGCGAATGGCTTCCCTATTGAGCTCCGGAAGGCCGTAGACAAAGGATTGTCCTTGATAGCTCACATTAGCACGTAGTCTATAGTCTTGCGACAAATCGATAATCTTAACAGATGAATCTACCGGATTATTATCTAAAAACTTACGTGCATCGCCATGCCCTACACACAAGAATAGAACATCGATATTACTGTGAAAATCAGCTGAGAATACAAGATCTGTATCACCAAACAGGTCATTATGAACCGCAGCTACGCTGTTCCCTGCATTAGAAGCAGAGTTTGCAAATACGATTTCTACCTGCGGGTGATAGATCAATACACGGAGTAATTCTCCGCCTGTATATCCTGCCGAACCAACAATACCAACTTTAATCTTGTTCTCCATTATAATTTGTTTATCGTTTAGCGTTCTACAAGCAGATGACTTAAATCTTTTAAATGCTTTTTTTAAAGAGCAAAAAATCAGTTCCTCTCTCCTGTAGTACAAAGCCCATCTTTAGATACAGCCCTTGCGCTACGCTATTATCAATCTGTGTTTCCAATTGAATTACATCCGTACCATCGGCCTTCGCAAATGCAATGGCACTATTGATCAGAGACTCTCCAATCCCCGTTTTCCTTGCCGTAGCAGCTACATACAAGTCATTTAAGATCCAACTCTTATGTGTCCTTACGGAAGAATAAGTAGGATATAACTGCGTAAAGCCAACAGCGCGATCATCTTGATATGCAATAAAAATGATTGACTCTTGGTTATTTAAACGGGAATCTAAAAAAAGTCGGGCACGCTCCAAATCACTAGCTTGTCCATAGAAAATGCGGTATGCATCAAAAAGAGGAACAATATCCGCTAGATCATCAATCGAAGCACGCCTTATCATTAACCTTTATCGTTTACTTTATGCCAAATAATCGTTTGGTTACCAAAGATCTTAGAGAAACCTTTTACGTCATCTCCAGTGTAACCTGCATTCATTTCTCCGTAAGTACCAAACTTATTCGACATTAAGTCATGTTCAGACTCAATTCCGATAACCACGAAGCGATGTGGGTGCAACTCAACGATTACGCGACCAGTCACTGTATCTTGTGATGAAGATAAGAAGGCTTCGATATCACGCATCACTGGATCGTGCATCTGTCCTTCATGCATCCAGTTTCCATAAAATGCTGCAATTTGATCTTTCCACGAAAGTTGCCATTTAGTTAGCGTATGCTTCTCTAAGGTATGGTGTGCTTTCACTAAAATAAGCGAAGCTGCGGCCTCAAAGCCCACACGTCCCTTAATTCCGATAATGGTATCACCTACGTGCATATCACGACCAATACCGTAAGGTTGAGCCAATGCCTGTAATTGCTGAATAACCGATACAGCACCAATCTTCTCTCCGTTCAACGCTACGGGTTCACCTTTTTCAAAATCAATCGTTATTTGACGTACTTCACTCGATGTTATGGGAGTAGGCCAAGCCGATTCTGGTAAGTATTGGTTCGATGTCAATGTCTCCGCACCACCAACGGAAGTACCCCATAAACCTTTATTGATAGAATATTTTGCTTTTTCTGCTGAATATTCTACCCCATGGCTGTTCAAGTATTCGATTTCCGCTTCACGCGACAATTTTAAATCACGAATCGGTGTAATAATCTCGACTCCAGGAATCAACGTATGGAAAATCATATCAAAACGCACTTGATCGTTTCCAGCTCCCGTTGAACCATGTGCTACACATTCAGCACCTATTTTCTTCGCATAGTTTGCGATGGCTGTTGCTTGACATACACGTTCTGCTGAAACAGAAAGTGGGTAGGTTGCGTTTTTCAAAACGTTTCCAAAAATCAAGTATTTAATCGTATCGCGGTAGTAATCTTCCGTTTCATCAATGGCTGTATGCGATTTCACACCTAGTTCATAGGCACGAGCTTCGATGGTTTTCAACTCTTCGTCAGAGAAACCACCGGTATTTACAACCACAGAATGTACTTCAAGACCTAAATCTTTCGTTAGATAGATACAACAAAAAGAGGTATCCAATCCTCCGCTAAACGCTAATACTACTTTCTTCATTTTTATTTGATTATAAATGCTCAATTAGAGCCTTTTAAACTTAGTTAAAGTTACAATTTCAATTTGGTTCACGGCGCAACCTTGCTGTGTTTTTTCGTTACTTTATCACCCTTCCTCCCCTGCTAGTGTGAGTTTTCAACTCGTGCTTCTGTCATACTAGGACACGAGCTACAAGCTCGCGCCAGTGGTAAGCGTCGCTTCGCTCCGCACAATGACGGAAGCCTTCCTACTAATTACTAACTCCCCTCTATATACCCTTTATCGACCCCGTACCCACAGGCAAAAGAGTCGCTATAAACTTCTTCGAAGAGCGAAACAACTTCGCTTCAATACGCTTCAGCAAGGATTGCTTTTTCACGATCCGATCTAAACGTTCTTTTGCCTCGGCTTTCCGTTGGATCTTTTCTTTTAACTCACGTTCTTTATCTTCCGGGTTCCATAGCATAGCAGTACACATACAGTTCTTCCGGTCTTTGCTCACCAAAATATCAAAGTTAACGCAAGACTGACAGCCCTTCCAAAACTCTTCATCTTGTGTCAGCTCCGAATAGGTTACAGGTTCGTACCCCAGGTCTGAGTTTATCTTCATAACAGCCAATCCCGTTGTTAAACCAAATATTTTGGCCTGTGGATACTTCTCTCTGGACAATTCAAAGACACGCTTTTTAATTGCTTTTGCCAACCCCACTTTACGAAATTCAGGATTTACGATCAGTCCCGAATTGGCGACATAATCCCCGTGACTCCAGGTTTCAATATACACAAAACCAGCCCATGTGCCATCCTTATGCAACGCTATAACGGCCTTTCCTTCCTCCATTTTGCGTGCTACATATTCTGGCTTACGACGTGCAATGCCCGTCCCCCGCGCTTTTGCGGATTCGAACATTTCATTACAAATAGTATCAGCGTACGCTACATGCGCTGATGTCGCTGGGATAATTAAGAAATCTGAAAGTGTCATCTAAGATGTCGACCTAAAAAATACCTGCACTTAACGTGCTAAAAAAACAATTAACAGATATAGAAATCATCGAGCTGGATGATTTATCAAGATGAGAATTTGCCTGCCTCCGAATCAAGCTCGAGGCAGAATAGGTCGTCGGAATCGTAAGATTGGACAATTGAATGACTGCAACGCATAGTAAAACCTCAACACCAACTTCGTGTGAAGCTGTTGCGAAATTTGACTATGTAGTGTTGAACGTTTCATTTTACTGTCTTATATAAATTCTTGACAAGGCAAAAGTAAAAAAATATTTTTTTCTTTTATGCAATACTATTGTAGTTTTTTTGAAAGATAAACATTCCTGTATTGTCCTTTTCATTAATATGATACTTTGACTCGACTTTTATTGGAAGGTTTAAAATCGAAAGCAATCATGTCATTCCGACGTCACGAATAGCCCATATTTTTATTATGGGCATAATTTCAATACTTTTGTAAAAAAAAGAAGATGGTAGGTCCGAGTATTATATTTTATATTTTCTTTGCAATCCCCTATATTTTTGTGATGTATTGGCTCGTCAAACAGGACAAAAAAAAATATGCGTGGGGTCTTATCGTTGTAACAGCCATCGCTATTATTGCGATTGTTGTATCACAAAAAGCAAGCAAGATTGCTGTAGAGAATTACAAACAGCATCAAATCGATTCCCGTGCAACAGAACAAGAGCATCAAGCGGACTCTACCGCGCACTAGATAAAAAAGGCCTTAACGCGGCAATCTTACGTTTCCAAAAGATTGCCGCGTCGTACCTCCTCGCAATGACGTTCTGAGGTCACTGTATGTGGCGGAGGCCTTAAATTAAAAACCTGGTCGACAAACCGTTAATATATAAAGTCCTTCTCTCTATTTTTAACCCCGAGAGATGGTGTCTCTACGCCCTATACCAGACTATTCCCCCTCTGGGTATCAAGCCCGCTCTACTTAAATACGTTGCACGATCTACTTCGTACTAACTACTCTCTACCAACTACTAACCACCAACTACTCTCTACCAACTACTTCTTAATACCTTCCAGCTTGAAAAGGAACGCATAATTAAGCGCGATATCTTTTAGATAATCAAAACGTCCAGAAGCACCTCCATGCCCATAATCCATATCAGTTTTCAAGAGAACAACATTGTTCCCCTTCTTCATCACCCTTAGTTTCGCCACCCACTTGGCCGGTTCGAAATACTGCACCTGACTGTCATGAAGCCCGGTCGTAACCAACAAATTTGGATACGCCTTTGCTTCAATGTTTTCATATGGGGAATATGATTTCATATACATGTAGGCCTCTTTATTATTTGGATTTCCCCATTCATCATATTCGTTCGTTGTCAAGGGGATCGTTTCATCCAACATCGTGTTTACCACATCCACAAACGGCACTTGCGCAATTACTCCATTCCATAACTCGGGGGCCATATTGATAACAGCTCCCATCAACAAACCACCTGCACTTCCACCTTGTGCGTAAAGGTGTGCCGAACTCGTATACTTTTGATCTATAAGAAATTTTCCACAGTCAATAAAATCAGAAAATGTATTTTTCTTCTTTAGCATTTTACCATCCTCATACCACTGTCGCCCCATCTCCTCTCCGCCGCGAATATGCGCAATCGCATAAGCAAAACCACGGTCCAACAAGCTTAGTCTAGAAGAATTAAATGTTGGATCCATAGACATACCGTATGAACCATATGCATACAACAACACCGGTGCTTGTCCATTTTTCTTAAAACCTTTTTTGTAAACTATCGATATGGGTACTTTCGTTCCATCGGTTGCCGTTGCAAAAAGACGTTCTGTTACATAGGCCGATTTATCATATCCCCCTAACACCTCAAGTTGTTTTTTCAGTTCTTTATTTTTGGTCTTCATGTTATAGTCATACGTCGAAGAAGGCGTAATCAGTGAACTGTATCCATAGCGAAGAACATCCGTATTGTATTCAACATTCGTACTGGAAGAAACCGTATATGTTTCCTCATCAAATGTCAAATAATGTTTATTATTATCGCGTAAAGACTGTACAAACAATTGCGTAAGACCATTTTTACGCTCCGATACGACTAAAAAATCTTTAAATTCATCCAAGCTTGACACCAACACATCTTTACGATGTCCTATAAACTCCTTCCAGTTCGCTTTTGTCGTCTTATCCAACGGCGTTTCCATTACCTTAAAATTCAATGCTCCTTCATCGTTGGTTAACACCAAGAAACGATCTTCTAGTGCCGTAACGGAATACAACACATCTTTTATCCGTGGTTGAAATGATTTAAACGCTCCATTGGGTTGGTTTGCGTCTAGAATAAACACTTCCGAAGACAATGTTCCCATCGAAGTAATCAGAATAAACTTCCCATTCTTAGATTTCTCTACGCCAATATAATTGGTGTTATCCTTTTCATCATACACAACCACATCACTTTTACCATCTGTTCCTAACGTATGTCTTTTTATTTTTTCACTCAATAGCGTTACTGGATTTTTAGCGGTGTAGAACAGCGTCTTATTATCGTTCGCCCATACAGCGTCTCCTTCAGTCCGTGCCACCCGATCTTTTAATATTTCTCCCGTCTCCAAGTTCTTTACGTGAAGTACATATTCACGTCGGGAGACAGTATCTACCCCATATGCCAAAAGCTTATTGTCTGGGCTTACGGAAAAACCACCGACCGCATAATACGGAAAACCTTCTGCTAAAGCATCGATATCTAACAACACCTCTTCTGGTGCATTCAGATTACCCTTTTTGCGACATAACTTATAATATTGCTTCCCTTCTTCGGTACGACGATAATAATAATATCCGTTCTCCAAGTAAGGCACAGATTCATCCTTCTCTTTAATCCGTGCTTTCATCTCATCAAACAGCTTCCCCTGAAACGGTTCGGTATCTTTAAGCATGGCGGCTGTATACGCATTCTCTGCTTCCAAGTATTGAATAACCTTATTCGAATCAGGTCCTTTCTTAAAATAATCATTCATCCAGAAATAGTTATCCTGAACGGTATCACCATGAATAATCCGTTTAAAGGCTTTCGCCTCTGCCAGCGGCGCAGTCGCCGATGGCCATTCCACTGTATCACGTTGCTCTTGCGATGAGCAAGAACTCAAAATAGCTCCCATAAGTAATATTATTGTATAGTCTTTCGTTCTCATTGTACGCATATATAAAATAGGTTAATAGACCATAAACTTAACAAAAGTTAGGCGTACATGCAACAAGGCTTACTTTCCGGTCGGTTTCAAAAATATTACCTCGTTTAATAAAAGCAAACATATTACATGTAAGTAAAAATATCTAAGTTTGTTAACACATTAACAAAGAACTATGACTAAAACAATAAGATGGTGTGCCCTACTTGGCATAGGCATACTCCCATATTTTGGATTCGCACAAACGAAAACCGAGAACCCTGCAAATTGGTATAACCTAGACCTCAAGAAGGATGGGATTATGGGGATCAGTACCGAAAAAGCATATGAGCTTCTGAAAGGACGTAAGTCGACTCCTGTTATCGTTGGCGTGTTGGATGGTGGAGTAGATTACAAGCATGAAGACCTGAAGGATGTCATGTGGGTAAACAGCGGCGAGAAAGCGGGCAATAAAGTAGACGATGATGGCAATGGATATATTGATGACATCCATGGCTGGAATTTCTTAGGCAATGCCAACGGCGAGAATGTACAATACGACAACCTCGAAATGACCCGGTTAATTCGCATTTATGAACCGAAGTATATATCGGTTCTTCCTTCCACCCCATTGACCGAAGCCGAACGCAGAGAATTTGTTGCCTATCAACGTATGATTGGCGCTTATACAACAAAACTAGATGAAGCAAATTTCGGTAATCTAAACTACAGCAACCTTAAAAAGGAAGTAGATATCATGATTAAAGCAATTGGCAAAGAACCTGCGTCGATCACAAAAGCGGATATCGAGGGCTACAATGCCGTCTCCGACCGTCAGAAAATGGCGGCACGGATGGCTAAGCGTGAACTGGACAATACAACTTTCGAGAAATTCTACAAAGATCTGGAGGAAGGTGTTAAATACTTCAGTAGTCAGGCGGAATACCATCTCAATAAGAAATATGACTCACGCCCTATCGTGGGCGATAACTATGAGGATGCTTCAGAACGATTCTATGGCAACCCGGATATCAAAGGGCCCGATGCAGATCATGGAACACACGTCGCAGGGATTATCGGCGCTAAGCGCAATAATGGTATTGGCATCGATGGCGTAGCGAACAATGTGCAAATTATGGGAGTACGCTTAGTTCCAGATGGCGATGAACGGGATAAAGATGTAGCAAATGGTATTCGTTACGCGGTCGATAATGGCGCTAAGGTGATTAACATGAGTTTCGGCAAAGGTTATGTATATAACAAAAAAACGGTAGATGATGCTGTTCGTTATGCGGAAGAGCATGATGTACTACTGGTGCACGCCGCAGGAAATGACGCAAAAGACAATGACATCGTTAAGAATTACCCAACGAAATATTACACGGATAGCTTAGAAGCCGTCTTAGGCGAAGCGAGCAATTGGATTACCGTGGGAGCAACCTCTTCACTTGTGAATGATGAGCTGCTAGCAAGCTTCTCTAATTTCGGCTATCGTTCTGTAGATGTCTTTGCTCCGGGAGTAAAGATCAACTCAACGATGCCAGAATCTACGTATAAAGAGCAAGATGGCACCAGTATGGCCGCTCCTGTTGTCTCCGGCTTAGCCGCTGTTCTTCGCTCCTATTACCCAACATTGTCTGCAAAAGAAGTGAAAGACATTATCATCAAATCGGTGACTAAAGTTGATCAAAAAGTTAAAATAAAGGTGGATGGATCAAACAAAAAAGTGTACCTAGACGAGATCTCTGTATCTGGTGGTATCGCAAATTTGTATAATGCCATTGTCGAGGCTGATAAGTTGCTTAACAAGAAGTAAGCGCCACTATCTAACTGGCCCTTTGCACCTTTTAGAAAAAAAAGTAAAAAAATGTTAAATAAAAAATAATATATATTCTGATCTTGCGTTTTATATGTACTTTACTAAATAAAAACGCTTATGGTAGAATACTTTACTCAACAAAAAAATGATACTGAAATAGGCGAAGAGCGCGCAATCACCGTAAAAAAAACGGAAAACTATTGTGAAAATAGCTTGAAACAAGAGCTAGACAAATTGGTCAAAGAACCAAGTAAAGAAACAATAGAGCGTATCTTAAATTTCTCAAAAAACCTACATCAGTAGCAGGCAAAGTCTCTAAGCAATTAGGGACTTTGTTTTTATAATTCGTTATCTTTGTTCATGCTAAAACAGGAACGGTACCAAGAATTTGTAAATTACTTTTCTACCCATAATCCAGATGCACAGACAGAGTTAAACTACAGCAACCCATACGAGCTATTGGTCGCCGTAATATTATCTGCACAGTGTACCGATAAACGTATTAATCAAATTACCCCTGCTTTATTTGAACGCTATCCTGATCCGGAAACCTTAGCCGCAAGCTCTGTTGATGAGGTCTTTTCTTATATTCGATCGGTCAGCTATCCCAACAACAAAGCCAAACATCTGGTAGGGATGGCGCAAAAGCTATGTGATGAATTCAAGGGTATTGTCCCAGAGAAGATTGAAGATCTAGTGAAACTTCCTGGAGTCGGACGAAAAACTGCTAATGTGATTTCTTCTGTTGTATATAACAACCCAGCTATGGCAGTTGACACCCACGTCTTTCGCGTGAGTAACCGACTTGGGCTGACCAGCCGTGCGACAACTCCACTTGCCGTCGAAAAGCAATTGGTGAAATTCCTACCGAAGGAAACAATAGCTATTGCACACCATTGGCTAATCTTACATGGACGCTACATTTGTTTGGCACGAAAACCTAAGTGCGAAATATGCCCCATTACTTACTTCTGCAAGTATTTTGAAAAAACACATAAAGTTGTTGGGTAAGGTTTAGTAGTTGGTAGTTGGTAGTTGGTAGTTCGTGGTTGGTAGTTCGTGGTTGGTAGTTCG
This sequence comes from Sphingobacterium psychroaquaticum, assembly GCF_004421025.1. Lineage (NCBI taxonomy): Bacteria > Pseudomonadati > Bacteroidota > Sphingobacteriia > Sphingobacteriales > Sphingobacteriaceae > Sphingobacterium > Sphingobacterium psychroaquaticum. Next base: position 3,845,098 of record NZ_CP038029.1, read on the forward strand.
TGGTTGGTAGTTCGTGGTTGGTAGTTGGTAGGCGCTGGGCTTGTACTCGCCCAAATATATATTTCTTGTCGGTTGGCATATTATAGCAACCAACAGCCAACTAATAATATTAGTAAAATAAATTTTTATATTCCATTTTAAATTGTACTTTTGATTCGTAAATACTAAAAATATGAGCAACGCAGATAAATTAAAAGCTTTACAGCTTACCTTAGATAAATTAGAAAAGTCGTACGGTAAAGGTACGATCATGAAGTTGGGTGATACAGCGGTAGAACCGATCGAAGCTATCTCAACGGGATCTTTAGGATTAGATATCGCTTTGGGTATTGGTGGTGTGCCTAAAGGACGTATCATCGAGATCTACGGTCCAGAATCGTCCGGAAAGACAACCTTAGCTACACATATCGTAGCAGAAGCACAGAAAAAAGGTGGTATTGCAGCAATCATCGATGCGGAACATGCATTTGACAAATACTATGCACAAAAATTAGGTGTCGACGTTGAGAACCTATTGATCTCACAGCCCGATAACGGCGAGCAGGCGCTAGAAATTGCAGACAATCTTATTCGCTCGGGAGCGATTGACGTGATCGTGATTGACTCCGTTGCAGCGCTTGTTCCTAAAGGGGAAATCGAAGGTGAAATGGGTGAGTCCAAGATGGGTTTACAGGCACGTCTAATGTCACAAGCTTTACGTAAACTAACTGGAACGATCTCTAAAACGAACTGTTGTTGTATCTTTATCAACCAATTGCGCGAGAAAATTGGCGTTATGTTTGGTAACCCTGAGACAACAACAGGTGGTAATGCCTTAAAATTCTATGCATCGGTACGTTTGGATATTCGTCGTACATCACAGATCAAAGACTCAGACGAAGTTTCTGGTAACCGCGTTAAAGTTAAAATTGTAAAAAACAAAGTTGCCCCTCCTTTCCGTATCGCTGAATTTGATATTATGTTTGGCGAAGGTATCTCTAAAGTAGGTGAAATTATTGACTTAGGTGTTGAATATGGTATTGTTAAAAAATCAGGTTCTTGGTTCAGCTATGGGGACACGAAACTTGGTCAAGGTCGCGATGCCGTAAAAACATTGTTGTTAGACAATCCAGATTTAAGTGAAGAACTAGAAGCAAAAATCAGAGCTGAGGTAAATGGTGTCGAAGCTGAAGTAGCTAATCCATACGACGAGCAAGGATAGAAGAGTCGTTGGTACGGAGTAATTAACAGAGGCGCAAACCCGAAAAGCTCAACGCAGCTAAATCTTGGGGCTAAAAGAGTGAAAAACAAAGCAGATGACTATATAATCATCTCATATAAAAGAAAAACCACCGTATCATACGGTGGTTTTTCTTTTATGTCCTACATCCATGTTCTTTAGCTATAAACTAAAAACCATGAACTCCAAACTATCAACTACTTCGCTGCTTTGTAGCGTTCTGCCACTGCATCCCAGTTGATAACATTAAAAATCGCTTCTAAATAGGCCGGACGTTTATTTTGATACTTCAAGTAATACGCATGTTCCCATACGTCAATACCTAAAATTGGAGCACCTTGTACTTCTGCAACATCCATTAAAGGGTTATCTTGATTTGGAGTTGAAGTGACCGCCAATTGTCCATCAGCTTTAACAACTAACCACGACCATCCTGATCCAAAACGTGTAGCACCAGCATTTTGCAATTGTGTTTTCAATTCTGCAAAAGAACCGAAAGTTTTATTGATTGCCTCTGCTAATTCACCTGTAGGCTCACCACCAGCGTTAGGGCCCAGAATAGACCAGAACAATTTATGGTTGTAGTGTCCACCACCATTATTACGAACAGCTGCAGGGTACTTAGAAATGTTTTTGTTGATATCTTCCAATGACAAATTCTCCGCATCCGTACCCGCGATAGCTTTATTCAAGTTATCTACATAAGCTTGGTGGTGACGGTCGTGGTGAATTTCCATCGTATCTTTGTCAATGTGTGGCTCCAACGCGTTATTAGCATACGGAAGAGCTTCTAATTCAAATGCCATAATATTATAATTTATTTGTACTACGAATATAACAATTTAGCCCCACTTAAGGTTTGTATGGAGAGACAATTTTCTGCAAACCTTATCTTTTATTACGAAAGAATGATTTTACTAAAGTAGCACACTCCTCTAACAATATGCCGGACACCACGTTAGTTTTAGGATGAAAAAGATTCCCGAATTTTGACGCACCTCGCTTTTCATCGGGCGCACCATACACCACACGACTTACCTGCGTCCAGTAAGATGCTCCTGCACACATCACACAGGGTTCAACCGTAACATAAAGGGTGCAGTCTTTCAAATACTTTCCACCCATAAAACTGGCCGCCGCCGTAAATGCCTGCATCTCTGCATGCGCTGTTACATCATTCAGCCGCTCGGTTAGGTTATAGCCTTTCCCTATTATCTTCCCCTGACTCACGACAATAGCACCGATGGGAACCTCGTCCTCTTCAAAAGCTTTCTGCGCCAACTTTAATGCCTCTCGCATATAAAGCTCATCGTTCAACACCGGATCGCTACTTCCGGATTCAAAATCATATATCTTCATTTTATCGACACTGTTAGAGGGTAACGGCTACGTTTGTCCGCTTCCTAAAAGACGTAAGTTGAAGGCTAAGAAACCTCCAGCTACATAGCCCTGTTCTCCTTAAATTAACCGTGAACCGTTTGGCACAGGCCGTTCAACGGATGTTAAAACAATATCTCCGTTATCATCAGCAAAGCCGGTTACGAGGCACTCCGACATAAAATCAGCAATTTGCTTCTTCGGAAAATTAACAACTGCTACCACTTGCCGGCCCACCAACTCCTCTTTTGTATAGTGCTTCGTAATCTGTGCGCTCGATTTAAGAACACCTACTTGTGGTCCAAAATCAACTTTTAACTTGTAAGCCGGCCTACGCGCTTTCTCGAAATCTACAGCTTCCACTATTGTTCCAACCCGCAGTTCAACCTTCTCAAAATCTCCCCACGTTATTGTTGCGGCATCTTTCATTACAGTCTATTAGAAGAAAGATCAGCCATTTCTTTCGCTAGCGTAAACTCCACATAGGTGGTATCTCTATTTAAACGTTTCGCTAAACGAGCCACAAGTGATATCTCCTCCCCTGCGTTATACTGCAAATCCTCAGCTGTCAAGCTGTTATACTTCCGATTAAGCTTAACCTTCAGTATATCCCAATCGCTATCGGATATTTTTAACATATTCATACACACAATTATTAAATAATTTACGTTATTATTGTAGTTCTAAAAGTAAAAAAATATTTTTTATGAAAAAATCTTTACTCACGTTAATTTGCTTTATCGCAGCAATTAGCTTCGCACAGGCACAGTTACTTCCTTCGTTTAAACTAGGTATCAAAGGCGGATTAGGTTTTTCAAACCTCCGTACGGAAGGTAAGTATTTCAACTCAGACACCAAAACAGGTTTTCAATTAGGTCTTTGGGGAAGAATCGGTGTTGCGGGATTCCATATCCAACCAGAAGCATACTACGCGAGCAAAAAAGCAGGCATTAAATTAACCGAAGGTAACGAATCTGGCGATGTTACTTTTAAAAGCTTAGATGTTCCTCTATTATTAGGTACACGCATTGGCTTAGGTCCAGTTGGTTTCCGACTACAAGCTGGCCCCGTATTCTCTTTTGCACAAAAAGAAAAACTGACTATCAGTAATGTGACGAACTTCGATGACTACAAAAAAACATCGACAGGAATTATCGGTGGTATCGGTGCTGACATCAGTAAATTCACGATTGATCTACGTTACGAACATGGTCTTTCGAACTTAAATGCAAATAGCTCGAACGATCAAAAATTAAAGATGTGGACTGTTGGTGTAGGTATCGCCATTCTATAATAAAAACAAGTCGAACATAACGTTCTACCCTCGTATTAAAAAGCCGTATTGACCTGTTCAATACGGCTTTTTAATTTGATTAGAACAATTCTAAATTGATTTATTTTCCTACAGTTTTGTCAAATTTGTGTTAACAATTAGATAGATTTGCGAAAATAATATAAAACAATAAGGATAATGAGCAATTCAAAGCCAGTTTTAAGTTCTTCCATAGGAAGGAAACTGATCATGAGCTTAACAGGGATTTTTTTATGTACATTCCTGATAGTTCACTTGATTGGTAACTTGCAGTTATTTAAAGATGATGCGGGGTATGCGTTCAATAACTACGCGTATTTAATGACCCATTTTGCCCCGATTAAGGTAGTATCGTACTTACTATACGCTTCTATTATTATTCACGCTATTTACGCTTTAGTGTTAACATTAAAGAATAGAGCAGCCCGCCCGATTGCCTACGCTCAAAATGGTGGTAAGGCAAACAGTAAGTGGAATTCACGTAACATGGGAATCTTAGGAACCGTAATTCTGGTTTTCTTAGCGACACACATGAATAATTTCTGGTGGAAATACCACAACGACCAAACTCCTTACATTGAATACAGCAAGGATCTTGCAACAGGTGTTGTTACATCCAAAGAAATCAGCGCAAGTGAATTTCACGATTACCAAGTAACTGTTGTAAACAATGTGGAAGTAACAAAAGCACGTGACTTGTATAAGCAAGTAGACTTTGCTTTCCAAAACATTGGTTTGGTTATCTTTTATGTAATTGCCATGATCGCTTTGGCCTTCCACTTAATTCACGGTTTCCAATCGGCTTTTCAGTCCTTAGGTTTTGCACACAAAAAATATGTGCCGCTTATTAAAGGACTAAGTGTTTGGTTGTTCGGTGTTATCATCCCTATCGGGTTTGCTTTAATGCCATTATATTTTTATTTCGTTAAATAATATTTAGGATAGTTAACCCTATCTGTTAAATACAAATTATTTAAAATATGTTAGATTCAAGAGTACCAGCAGGCCCGTTAGCGGAGAAATGGTCAAAACATAAATTTGAGATGAAGTTGGTAAACCCAGCTAACAAACGTAAGTTCACAATTATCGTTGTTGGTACAGGTTTAGCAGGAGCTTCAGCAGCCGCTTCCCTTGCGGAGCTTGGCTACAATGTAAAAACATTTTGTTACCAAGATTCACCCCGTCGTGCGCACTCTATTGCAGCTCAAGGTGGTATCAACGCAGCAAAGAATTACCAAAATGACGGTGACTCTGTTTTCCGTCTTTTCTATGATACAATTAAAGGTGGTGACTACCGTGCACGTGAGGCAAACGTTTACCGTTTAGCGGAAGTATCTGTAAACATCATCGACCAGTGTGTGGCTCAAGGTGTTCCTTTTGCCCGTGAATATGGTGGTCTTTTGGATAACCGTTCATTCGGTGGTGCACAGGTATCCCGTACGTTCTACGCGCGTGGTCAAACTGGACAACAATTATTATTAGGAGCTTACTCGACGTTAAACCGTCAAATCCGTAAAGGAAAAGTAAAATCATACACACGTCACGAGATGTTGGATCTTGTGAAAATCGATGGTGAAGCACGTGGTATTATCACCCGTGATATGGTAACCGGAAAAATCGAATCGCATGAAGGTCACGCTGTATTGTTATGTACAGGTGGATACGGAAACGTATTCTTTCTTTCTACCAATGCGATGGGCTGTAACGTAACAGCAGCGTGGAGAGCACACAAACGTGGTGCATTCTTCGCCAACCCTTGTTACACACAGATTCACCCTACGTGTATCCCTGTTACAGGAGACCACCAGTCTAAGTTAACATTGATGTCTGAATCATTACGTAACGACGGCCGTGTATGGGTTCCAAAAACAGTTGAATTATCACAAAAACTACAAAAAGGAGAATTAAATCCTTCTGACATTAAAGAAGACGATAGAGATTACTTCTTAGAGCGTAAGTATCCTTCTTTCGGTAACTTGGTACCACGTGATGTGGCATCACGTAACGCCAAAGAAATGGTAGACGAAGGTCGTGGTGTTGGTAAAACAGGTATCGCTGTATTCCTTGATTTCGCTGAGGCAATTGGCCGTTTAGGAGAAGATACTGTACGTGAGAAATACGGTAACTTGTTCGACATGTACTACCAAATTACGGACGAGAACCCATATAAACAACCAATGCGTATCTACCCGGCAGTGCACTATACCATGGGTGGTGTATGGGTTGATTATAACTTGATGACAACCATCCCAGGTTTATATGCGTTGGGTGAATGTAACTTCTCTGACCACGGTGCAAACCGCTTAGGAGCTTCTGCCCTAATGCAAGGTTTATCGGATGGATATTTTGTTATTCCGTTTACGGTTGGAGATTACTTAGCGAAGCTAGGAAACTTCAAACCAGTTGATAAAAACCACCCTGCTTTCGAAGAAACGCGTAAAGAAGTAGAAAATAATGTCAATAGACTATTGAGTCTTAATGGTTCAAAAACTGTCGATGATATCCACAAGAAACTAGGCCACATTATGTGGGAGTACTGTGGTATGGCACGTACAGCTGAAGGTCTAACAAAAGCAAAAGGCTTAATCCAGGAGCTTAAGAAAGAATTCTGGTCTGATGTGCGTGTATTAGGCGAGAACGAAGAGTTGAACATGTCTTTAGAAAAAGCTGGACGTGTGGCTGACTTCTTAGAATTGGGCGAGCTTATGGTTGATGATGCATTGAACCGCAATGAATCTTGTGGCGGTCACTTCCGTTTGGAATCACAGACTGAAGAAGGTGAAGCGAAACGTGATGATGAGAACTACACATACGTTTCGGCATGGGAGTTCAAAGGAGATAATCAAGCAGAAGTTCTTCACAAAGAAGAGTTGGTTTTTGAAAACGTTAAACTAACCCAAAGAAGTTACAAATAGTAGTTGGGTATTTAAAAAGACTATCATGGCACAACATATGAATTTAACGCTGAAAGTTTGGCGTCAAAAAAATGATAAAACAAAAGGTCAATTCGTGACCATCCAAGCGAATAACATTGCGGACGATATGTCCTTTTTGGAAATGCTTGACATTGTAAACGAAGATCTTACTCGTAAAGGCGAAGACCCGGTTTACTTTGACCACGATTGTCGCGAAGGAATTTGCGGTATGTGTTCATTAGTAATCAACGGACGTCCACACGGACCGAAATATGGTATCACGACATGCCAGTTGCACATGCGTTCTTTCCACGATGGACAAACAATCGTTATCGAACCATGGCGCGCAGCAGCATTCCCTGTATTGAAAGATTTAGCGGTAGATCGTACAGCTTTCGACCGTATCCAACAAGCAGGTGGTTATGTCAATGTAAATACAGGAGGTGTTCCTGATGCGAACACCATCGCCATTCCGAAGCGTATCGCTGACGAAGCTTTTGAATCGGCTACATGTATCGGTTGTGGTGCATGTGTGGCTGCTTGTAAAAATGCATCAGCCATGCTTTTTGTATCAGCTAAGATTTCACAGTTTGCACTTCTTCCACAAGGTCAAACAGAGCGCTACGAAAGAGCACAAGCTATGGTAGACCAGATGGATGCGGAAGGTTTCGGTAACTGTACGAATACAGGAGCATGTGAGGCTGAATGTCCAAAAGGCATTAAATTAACAAACATTGCACGTATGAACCGTGAGTACCTCACGGCAAAATTCTTCCGCGAGGAAGATGTACACGTACAATCATAAAAAATTCAAACTGGGCAGTAATGCCCCGTATGGAGAAGAGAGAAAATCCTCGCAGCACGAGCTGCGGGGATTTTTATTTTTTCACTATATTTACTTCTACTTGAACACCATATAGGATGCTGACAAAGATTCGTATACTTCTTCTTATACTCACGTTAACCCTCATAGGCACCGCTGTCACCATACACTTTACCATAACAGATGATGATATGCTTGCCCTGGATGCCAATAAGCTGACACATCGCATTCATCAATTTGAGGATCGGATCGATGAGATATGGGCGGACAGTCTCTCCCTCAAAACTTTTCAGAATGTAGAAAAGTATCCCGTTCAAGTTGCCGATCTAGCACAGAAACTCACGCAGGAGTTTATATTCCTTTTTATCTATAAGAATCACCAACTTGTACATTGGTCCAATAATATCTATGTCCCCGTGACCGATCTTGGACTAAAAAACAAAACCTCTTTTGCTCAATCCGAAAACCGTTCTTTCCTACTAAAAAAAATAGACTTAAAGAACAACATCTCTGTCGTCGCTCTGGTTCCCATAAAGCGTAACTTTGATACGACCAATGAGTATCTGACCAATAGTTTCACGTCTAATATCGATGTTAAAAATATTGATATCGCTTTGTATGATGATAACACCAATATTCGAAACATATACAGTAAGGCAAACGACTACCTTTTTTCCATCAAACTTATTGATGGAAAAAAGGATAATATATATATCCATCTACAGTTTATATGTTGGCTTACCGCGCTGATCTGTATACTGATTCTCAGCAATAGCATCTGTATACATATCGCCAAACAGGGTCACGGTTGGTTAGCTGCAATATTATTTTTGAGTGTTATCCTCTTTGTACGCTATATTGATCTGAAAACAAATTGGCTTTCTATTCACTCGAGTCTCGAGCTATTCGATCCTAAATACTACGCCTACAATGAGTTTTTACCGAACCTATGGTCTTATCTCATCACGACAGCCGTTATCTTCTGGTATATCTGCTTTCTCCGGATTATTCAAGATAATATTTCTGTGCCGGAACACCTACGCAATAAAGTATCCGCCACCTTTATTTCTCTCCTAGCGATTCTATCTGTGTATTTTTGGGGATATGTCATGTACCACTATTTGGGTACCCTGCTTACACATTCGCCTTTCTATGAAAACGATTTCACCAAAATATTGAACCTCGGTTCCTACGGTTGGCTTACGATCATGATTATGTGCTTTAACATTACCTCTTTGGTCTTGTATATCGACAGTATAGCCCAACTTATTAAGTATTTTAATAAGGAGATTACCGCAATCCTCAATATCCAGTTAATCTGTATCGTAATTTCACTCATCGCATGTGCTCTGCTGGACCTCAATATACTTTTCTGTATTTTGTTTGGGGTTCTTATCCTACTCCGGACCTATCGTACGTATAAATTTTCGCTTCCTTACAAGCTTTCCATATTTATTGTTAGTGTACTGCTCCTCTCCTCCATCTCTGTGGTATCCTATGATTATTATAATACCATCCGTAAAAAGGAAGGCATGAAATTGGCTGTAACACACCTACTGGCGGAGGATGATACCAATGCAGTTTCCTTATTTATGGATTTCGAAAAAGAACTTAAAGAGGACCATAAATTGGCAACGCTCCTAAGCTTTAATGACACCATAAGTGATGCACACTTTATCGAGGATTACATTCGGACACGTTATCTAAATGGATATCTTTCCAAGTTTGAATTTAAGGCCTATTTCTATAACAATGAGGGTATCCCTTTAGATCACTACGGAATCGATAAAGCGAATGAATATCGAGAGAAAGTAATCAAAAACGCCATTAAAATCCCATACACAGATAACTTTTACAGACTAAAAAGTGAATTGGGTAGCTTAGAGTACTTTACGCATATTACCATTCCTTACCTAAATAGTCCAGATAAGGTTTTTAATGTATACGTCAACTTAAAGAACCTTTCCTTTGGCACCTTGATCCCCTATCCCGAGATTCTTTCGGATAACAGGGTTATGAATAAGCAATTCGATCAGTTTCAAGGTAACTCCTATGCCTTTTACAAAGACGGGGGGCTCGTGACGCAATATGGTAATTTTGATTACCCAAATAATGATCGTAAAACGACCAAAAAATTAAATAAGTTCACGCAGATTAGAGACAATAGTAACTATATACACTTAGCCTATAAGCCAGATCAGTATACCACGATCATATTCAGTAAGATGAAGCCTAGTGTATGGGATTACTTAGCGCTGGGGTCTATTGTATTTATTTTTCTTTTATGCTTCTTTTGTGTATTCAACCTTTTGAGCTACACCATACGTACACTATCCAGCACCCAATTCAAATGGAAAAGAATACGCTACCAACTTCGCCAGGTTTTCAATAACATCCAATATAGTACGCGTATACAGAGCCTGGTAATCCTATCCGTTTTATTAGGAATCTTGATTTCCGGAGGGATTGCATTTGTCAGTATCAATAGGCAACTCGAATCCAACCAAACAACGAATCGTCTTCGTGAAATCGCGGAAATTACGAAGAAGATTGAAAATACGGTTGCTGGTATGAAAGACTTCGGAGAGAGCGATTTGATCCAAATCTTAAAGGACGTATCTACGACCTCTATCAGTAACTTTAACCTATTTGATAAGCGCGGGAAACTTATGTATTCCACCCAGCCACGTATTTTTGACCTGAACTTAATCTCTTCTTATATCAATCCCGATGCACTGACAAAACTCGCTGCATTACGCAAATCTGTTGTTTACGAAGAAGAGCAAATCTCCAAATTCAATTTTGCAGCGGCATATACGGCCATAAAGAACGAAGAGTATAAAACCATAGCTTATCTAAATATTCCGTATTACAACACCGTAAAGGAGGCTGCAGCAAGCAAAAATTTATTATTGAATACGATTCTTAATATTTACACCGTCATTATTATCTTATTCGGTTTCATTGCAGTCGCCGTGTCTAGTAAAATTACCGAGCCATTAAATATTGTACGGGCAAAGTTAGCGGAGACCCAACTTTCCAACAAGATTAACGAACCGCTATATTGGGAACGTAATGATGAGATAGGGATGTTGATCAAAGAGTATAATTATATGTTGATCAAATTGGAAGAGAGTGCCAAGCAACTGCGAGACGCGGAACGAGAGAAAGCTTGGCGTGAAATGGCTAAGCAGGTCGCACACGAGATTAAAAATCCGTTAACGCCCATGAAATTGGGTATCCAGCAGCTTATACGTTCCTACAATGAGCAAGACCCTCGTTTTACAGAACGCTTTGACCGCATCTCGACATCAATCATTGAGCAAATCGATAGCTTATCTACTATTGCGACTGAATTTTCGGCCTTTGCCAAATTACCGGAGACGAACTTGATTAAGATCGATATACTAGAGAAAATACAAACGACAACCAACCTGTTCAACAGCAGCGTGAATATCATGATTACGCTATCCAACAGTACAAATCTGGAACGTATTTATGTTTTAGGGGATAATGACCAGTTTATGCGCTCACTGAACAATCTCTTCAAGAACGCAATTGAAGCTAGTAAAGGAAAAAAGAAGCATAAGATCGATATTATGGTTGACTTGTATAACGAAAACTGGGTCCGTATACTCATTAAGGATAATGGCTATGGTATTCCTGAAGACGTGATTCCGAGTATTTTCAAACCCAACTTTACGACAAAAAGTTCCGGAACAGGCTTGGGACTTGCTTTCGTTAAACAAACTGTCACAGGTATCGGCGGTTCTATCCGTTTTATTACCAAAGCAAATAGCGGAACAACCTTTATTATTACGTTACCGATCTATGAAGAAGGAAATGGGTAGAAAATAAAAAAGCCTTGAGAAAATATTCTCAAGGCTTTTACAATTTAATGAAGCGGTCTGGACGGGACTCGAACCCGCGACCCCATGCGTGACAGGCATGTATTCTAACCAGCTGAACTACCAGACCTAAAACTTTCAATATCTTACCTAAGAAGAAATCGCTTCTTCTTTTTTCTTAGCGGTCTGGACGGGACTCGAACCCGCGACCCCATGCGTGACAGGCATGTATTCTAACCAGCTGAACTACCAGACCTAAGATTTTCAGTTCTTCATTAATCAGAGAAATCGCTTCTCCTATTGTTACTATTTTAGCGGTCTGGACGGGACTCGAACCCGCGACCCCATGCGTGACAGGCATGTATTCTAACCAGCTGAACTACCAGACCTAAAACCTTCCCTTGAGAAGGTGTGCAAATATAGCGTTTATTTCGATAACTGCTAAACTTTTTTTAAAAAAACCTAGTCTACGGCGCCGTCCTTCATCTTTTCAGCGTTCTCCGCAAATTGTAAAGCATCGATAATTCCTTGAATATCACCATCCATAACAGCTGGTAAGTTGTACATCGTTAACCCAATACGGTGCTCCGTAACACGCCCTTGTGGGTAGTTATATGTACGCACTTTTGCCGAACGGTCACCCGTTGACACCATCGTTTTACGTTTTGCAGCAATATCTCCGTGTTTTTTCTGCACTTCTAGCTCGTACAGTTTGTTACGCAACATCTCCATCGCCAACTCACGGTTCGCTAATTGAGAACGCTCCACCTGACAAACGACCACAATTCCTGAAGGCTTATGCGTTAACTGTACTTTTGTTTCTACCTTATTTACGTTCTGTCCACCAGCACCACCCGAACGAGATGTCTGCATTTCGATATCACCTGGGTTCACTTCAACATCCACTTCCTCCGCTTCTGGTAATACGGCAACCGATGCGGCTGAGGTATGCACGCGACCTTGCGTTTCTGTATCAGGAACACGCTGCACACGGTGAACACCCGATTCGTATTTCAATTGACCATACGCATCGTCACCGATCACCTTCAACACAACCTCTTTGTAACCGCCGGAAGTACCCTCCGTAACATCCATCACCTCTGTACGCCAGCCCTTCGTTTCAAAGAATCGTGTATACATACGGTATAAATCACCCGCAAATAAAGCGGCCTCATCACCTCCGGTACCACCACGAATCTCGATAATAGCGTTCTTACCATCTTCCGGATCTTTAGGAATCAACATCAAACGAATCTCCTCTTCTTTCTCTTCCTTCTGCGTAAGCAAAATATCTAACTCTTCTTTTGCCATTTCACGCAACTCCTGATCCTTCTCATTCGCTAAGATGTCCTTGTTTGTATCGATATTGCTTACCATATTTTTATACAAATGGTACTGCTCTACGATTTTTGACAAGTCTTTGTATTCTTTATTCAACTTAGCAAATCGCTTCATATCATTGATGGTATCTGGGTTGCTCAATTCGGCTTCCACTTCTTCCCATCGTTCCTTTATGGCTTGTAATTTTTCTAACATATCTTGTGTAACTTTTTCACAGCAACATATTTGCCCCGAAATTTATAGCGACAAAAGTAAAGAATTTTTTGGTATTAATGAGCGGAAACCGCTTTCAAACCGACGATGGATGCGATGAGCGTAAAAATAAAAAACACACGCCAAAAATCTGCAGGCTCTTTAAAGACTAGAATACCCACCAAAACAGTCCCTACAGCACCGATCCCCGTCCATACGGCATATGCTGTACCCAAAGGGAGGCTTTGTGTTGCTTTCATCAATAAACCCATACTAACGGTTAGACATATAACAAAACCGACATACCAGCCATACATCTCCGTTCCCGTTGTAACTTTCGCTTTTCCCAAACAGGAGGTAAAACCGACCTCAAAAAGACCGGCAATAATTAAAAAAATCCAATTCATTGTATAACCTTTTTAGGATGCAAAGGTCGTGTTTTTCAGAAAATTTATTTTTAACAAATGTTAAAAAATTAAATTTTTGCCCGGATTCGGCTCAAGGTGACCTGACTGATTCCCAGATAGGAAGCAATAAAACCCAATTTTATGTGATGAATAAGAGCGGGAGCCCTTTCCAATAACTCCTTGTAACTTTCGGCCGCAGTCTTAAACAGTTTTGACATCAATCTATATTCAATTTTTAACGTCTCCACTTCGGCCAACTTTCGTCCCCAGTTGGCAATCCCTAGTGATTCATGAAACAACTGTTGCAAGGCATTTGCCTTAACCCGATAGAGCACTGCATCTTCCATGGTTTGGATATTTTCATAGCCTGCTTTACCATGTACATAACTATTTAGCGACATGAGCGCATCACCAGGAAAAGCAAAATCTAAAATTACCTCCTTTTCTTCTTTGTAATAGAAAATTCGACAGGATCCTTCTTTAATAAAATACAAATAGTGTGAATGTCGGTCCACTTCGATTACATTGGTACTCTTTGGGACTACGACCTCCTCAAACAAAGGATATAACAAATCGATATCTTTTCCTTGCAGCGGAAAGAAATGTTGTATAATGGTTAATGCGTCCATTTCTCCAGACTTAGATTTTTACCGTCCCACACAGCATACGTATAATGATGAAACCAATCCCCAAGATTTACAACACGGCTATTTTCACCAATAGGCAAGTCATACGGAAGATGGCGATGTCCAAACACAAAGAAATCATAATGTTTCTTTTGCAGTATTTCTTTAGCGTATAATATGAGCCATTCCTTATCTTCACCCAAGAAGACCTCCTCTCCGCCACTCGCTCCGCGACTATGCCTGGACCAACGATTGGCAATGCCAATTCCAATACTTGGATGCAAGCAGCCAAATAGCCACTGACAGATGTTACTTCTAAAGAATTTTTTCAGGAATTTATACTTCGCATCACCCGGACCTAATCCATCACCATGATGTATATAAAACTTTTTGCCGTCCAGTGTTAATTCCAGTTCATTATCGATTATCCTTGCACCAAGCTCTTCTTTCAGGTAGCCGAACATCCACATATCATGATTCCCTTTAAAGAAAGTAATCTCTACACCTAGATCCGATAATTCAGCTAGTTTTCCTAAAAAACGCACAAAGCCTTTGGGCACAGCCGTCTTATACTCAAACCAAAAATCAAAAATGTCTCCAACAAGAAACAATGCTTTTGCATCCACCTTAATCGTATCCAACCACGCTACGATCTGCTTCTCCCGTTCTTGAGAAACGGCAAGAGGTGACACGCCTAAATGAAAGTCTGATGCAAAATAGATTTTATCCCTCATAGCACAAAAGTATAAAGTATCAGGTACAAAGTATAAAGTATTTAGTACAAAGTATCAGGTATAAAGTATTTAGCACCATGATGAGACAAGATCTTGTGTCTTAATGCAGAAACACAAACCCGGAACGGCGCAACGCAGCTAAATTTCGTGTCTATCAAAACACAAAAAAGGCGCTTAAAAAAGCGCCTTTACCTATAATTTAATCTAGAAAATCTTTACGCGGTCTCTGCGTCGACTGTTGCGAACTCATCGAATAGTTCGCCAAAGCCTTCATAGTCGTCATCGCCTTTCGGTGAGAAACTACGAATACCCTTCTCGGCTATAAAAGCCTTCAAAGTAGGATCAATCGTTTCGTCAGCATACACAGCAATGTCTGTATATGTAAGCGCCCCTTTGTAAAGATCTACATACGAACCATCTCCATAAACAGCTGCTTCTTCAGGCGTCATATCCTCTTGTCCAGCCATTTCTGCATACTTTGGTGTCAACGTATCGAAGTCTTCATCTGCATACAAAGAGTACATCACTTTAGCATCTTTAAATGCAGGATCATCTTTATACGTCGTTTTCAAAAAGGCAGGAACCATTGCTGTAAACCATCCGTGGCAGTGGACCACATCGGGCGACCAACCTAGTTTCTTAACAGTTTCCAGTGCACCTTTACAGAAGAACAATGATCGCTCATTGTTGTCTGCAAAAAACTCACCCTTCTCGTCACGAAAAACTTTTTTCCGCTGAAAATACTCTTCATTGTCCAAAAAGTAAACCTGCATACGTGCTGCAGGCAATGAAGCTACTTTAATAATTAGCGGATTATCATTGTTATCCACCACGATGTTCATTCCCGACAACCTTATCACTTCGTGAAGACGATTTCTGCGCTCATTAATATTACCAAAACGTGGCATTAGGATCCGAATCTCAAATCCCTTTTCCTGCATCGCTTGCGGCAATTGGCGTGTTATTTCAGAAATTTTACTTATTTCAAGGAAAGGCGACATCTCATGGGTTACAAACAATATTTTCGTTTTTGCCATCTCCAATTGTTTTTTTTTGTTTTATAGAACAGTAAAATCGGTCTACAAAGGTACGTAAATTTTATCAATTCCACAATCCATTAGTTTTCACCCTTTTATATTTCAAAAACATTTTCGCAATTTTGCGGTCTTATTTTTGACTACATACCCTGTCATGATGGAAATATTTGAAACAAAAAAACAACTGCAAACACATCTTGCGGACTTACGGCAAGCTGGTAAAAAGATAGCCCTCGTACCGACCATGGGCGCGCTCCATGAAGGACATTTATCGCTAATATCAGAAGCTCAAAAAGTTGCAGACATTGTTGTATGCAGTATTTTTGTGAACCCAACCCAATTCAACGATCCGAAGGATCTCGAAAAGTATCCGCGCCCCATTGAAAATGACATCAAATTGCTTACATCGGCTAAATGTGACATTCTCTTTATGCCTACCGTAGCCGAGATGTACCCCGCAGATGATACACCATGGCACATTAATCTTGGCGCGCTGGATTCTATTTGGGAAGGTGAAAAACGCCCTGGGCACTTTCAAGGTGTTACACAAGTGGTTTATAAACTCTTTATGCTAACCCTTCCCGATGTCGCATGTTTCGGACAAAAAGACTTTCAACAGATCATGGTCATTCAAAAAATGATAGACATCAAGCAGTTACCTGTAACAATCCATATATGTCCTATTGTCCGAAGCCCAGAAGGCTTAGCACTAAGCTCCCGGAATATGCGATTATCGGAAGCGGACAAGATTAAAGCATTGGCACTATATCGTTCATTAAATACAATAAAGAAAGGTTTTCCACAAACAGCAATAGCACAATTAGAGGAGAATGCGGAGCAAGTATTAGCCGATGAAGGAGAAATAACCCTCGAATATCTGGCTATCTGTGAAAGCACAACCTTATCACCGGCCACAACAATAGAACCAGGCAAATCATATGTCGCTTTACTGGTGGCTTGGGTCGCAGGCGTCCGTCTTATTGATAATATGATTTTAAGTTAATTGTCATTTTAACGATCTATTGTTCTCATTTCTATTCAAAATAAGATAATTTTGCAGCATGATGATTGAGGTAATGAAATCAAAAATTCACCGTGTTCGTGTAACACAGGCTGAATTGAACTATGTTGGCAGTATCACCATCGATGAAGATATTATGGAGGCCGCCAATATTATTGCGAATGAAAAGGTACAAATTGTAAACAATAACAACGGCGCGCGATTGGAAACCTATGTGATTCCAGGTGAGCGTGGATCAGGTATCATTTGCCTAAATGGTGCTGCTGCGCGATTGGTGCAAGTCGGTGACATCGTTATTATCATATCCTATGCGACGATGACACCAGAGGAGGCAAAAAGCCACCAGCCAACATTGGTTTTTCCAGATGATAACAATAAGTTAATTCGATAATATCGAAGGCTTTTCATATTTTTACAGCGCTATCCTTAACCGATAGCGCTTTTTGTTTGCATAAATTATCCACTACATACCGCTCTCTTGTCGCTTATCTATTAAGCACCTGGATGATGGTTATCATCATCAGTGGCGTCGTGTTTATGCACAAGGAGGTTACTTCGACGGGAGAAATCATTACACACATTCACCCGTACAATTTCACAAAAAAGAAAAGCCAACAAGAGCACCATAAATCCGACGATGAGATACAATACCTCAATGTCGTATTTCAAGGCGCTTACATCAACACGGATATTGTTGTTTTTGAATTCGCTTTATCTCCACTTGAATTTTATGTTGGTTACCCACAACTAACTCCGCATCTTCGGTCAACCGAGTTACTGGATGCGTATTACCTCCGGGGTCCACCCTTGGTATAGTTCAAATCGTTAGAAAATTTAAAATAGTAGGGGCTTAGGAAGCAGCTCGAGATGCGAGTTTTGCACTATGGGCACGAGCTACAAGCCTGCCTATGGTAAGCAGGCACGCGCCAGCACTGCGTAGCTAAATTTTGTATCTACAAGTCTATACAAGTAACCAGATCGCGTGCTCAGCATAGCTGTTGCACTATGGAAAGGACACGAGCCGAAGGCTCGCGCCAGCTAGTACGTATATTTCGGCATCGCATAAAACGTACAGACTTGATAGCTTTACGACTTTACAGCTTGATAACGTAACCGCAACATCTAACGACTTTACAGTTTAACAACTTAACAGTTTAACACAAAACAATTTCACTTTACATAATGACAAAAACATACTTTTGGTTATTAATAACCCTTTTATATATATTCCCGATCACTTTATTTTCTCAAGTTACCCTTAAAGGAAAAGTAACAGATGCAAATCAAACGCCGATTGCGCAGGCTACAATCTTGGTCGATGGCACCAAACTGGGAACCTCCACTGACAACGAAGGCTTCTTCACGTTATCCAATGTCCCGACAGATAAATCCACATTAACGACACGGGCTGTTGGTTACCAAACTAGTAAGCGAACACTAAACCCAAAGGAAAAATCGGCAACTATTACGATTGTATTAAACGAAGATAACCTCAGTTTAAATGAAGTCGTTGTCAGTGCGACGCGGTATGGCTTGGAACGTCGAGAAGCTCCGGTGGTTGTAAATGTACTAGGACCGAAACTATTCAATGCGACCCAATCTGTCGCCATGTCCGAAACATTGAACTACCAACCTGGTGTCCGTGTAGAGAACAACTGTCAAAACTGTGGTTTTTCACAAGTACGACTAAACGGGATGCAAGGCGCTTATTCTCAAATCCTCATCAATAGCCGATCCGTTTTCAGCGCCCTGAATAGTGTGTACGGTCTTGATCAAATTCCAACCAGTATGATTGACCGCATCGAAGTCGTACGTAGTGGCGGCTCTGCCTTATTTGGTGCAAATGCAATTGCGGGTACCATCAATATCATCACGAAAGATCCGGTAGAAAATGACTGGCAAATTAAATCGACAAATTCACTGATCGATGGCAAATCATGGGACAATACAATTGATTTCAACACCTCATATGTTGATACAGATCTTCGGAACGGTGTTACTTTCTATGGTATGCATCGCAACCGTGAGGCCTGGGATGCAAACGACGATGGCTTTTCCGAAATCACTAAACTTCGAAATACTACATTTGGCACCAAGGCGTTCTTCAAACCTTCGGAGTACAACAAAATTACTTTGGACATGAGTGTGCTTAATGAATTTCGCAGAGGGGGAGATCGTCTTGACCTGGCGCCACACTTTACGGATGTAACCGAGCAGTTGCAGACCAACTCCTTGATTGGAGGTCTTACATATGACCAATATTCTAAAGATTGGAAACAAAAACTATCGCTCTACGTATCCGCACAAAAAACAAAAAGAGACAGTTACTATGGTGGGCTTGCTGGTTCAACCAGTCATCAAGATAGCGTTACCGCTGCAAATTCATATGGTGTAACCGATGACTTTGCGATGGTAGCCGGTGCACAATATACGTACAACTTTGATAAGGATGTGTTCACAGCGGGCGTCGAGTTCAATAGCAACCGAACAGAAGATAACATCCCCGCCTACAATCGCATGATCGATCAGAAAACTAATGCGTTAGGGGCTTATGCACAATATGAATGGAAAATCGTTGATCAACTCAAGGCACTGATTGGCGCACGCTATGATTATACACACGTGGATGGAACCTACCAGCTATTGGACAAAAACCGTATATCGGATCAAAACTTTGGAACCTTTAGCCCTCGCTTAACGATCTTATATGATATTGATTCATACCTTCAATTTAGAGGCGGATATGCGCGTGGTTTCAGAGCGCCACAGGCCTTCAATGAAGATATGCATGTTACGTCTATTGGCGGTCAGCAGGCCTTCGTGCTGATGGGTGAAAACCTGAAAACAGAATACTCTAATGCCTATACTGGTTCATTTAATTACACCCGTAATTTTGGTCGCACACAAGCGAGTCTTTTGATCGAGGGTTTTTATACCGATTTGAAGAACCCATTTACCAACGTAATGACATCGGAAGAAGACGATATTATTATGCAAGAAATGCGTAATGGCGCAGGTTCGAAAGTTTATGGCAGTAATATTGAGCTTAGCGTTGCTCCTTCCAGTAAATTCAGTGTACAGGCTGGAGGAACGATCCAACGTTCGAAATTCAATGAAGAACAGATCATTTTCGAAGGTGAGACAGCGGCAGACAATGTTGTTACGAAGCGCTATATGCGTACACCAAATATGTATGGATACTTAAATACCAATATTAAAGCGACAAAACAATTTGCTATCGATGTTACCGGTGTATATACAGGCAAAATGTTAGTCCCGCATGTACAGGAAAGCGGACAGATGCTCGTTAAAGAAGCACGGGACTTTGCCGAGTTAAACCTTCGTTTAGGCTATACTGTCGCCATCAAAAAAGAATTTAGTATGGAGTTTTTTGGGGGTGTACAGAATATGTTCAATGCCTTCCAGAAAGACTTTGATCGCGGTGCTTTACGGGACTCGAATTATATTTATGGACCAACAAAGCCGCGAACATTTACACTTGGCGTCAAAATTGGACATTTTCACTAGAGGATAGTTTCTAGAAGGTAGTTTGTAGTTAATAGAAAGTATTGATTATAGGGGTTGGGCTTGTCCCCGCCTGCGTGGTTGGTAGAAAGTAGTTGGTTGTTAGTAGAGAGTAGTTCGTAGAGAAATAAAGACCTGTTAAAAGTTATACAGATGAAAAAGAAAGCAATCATATTCTTATTTTTCTTGTTGACCTTGTCGATGAGCCGCCTTCGTGCGCAACAGAAAGCAGCGGTTGTGAACTGGATTACCTTTGAGCAATTGTCGGACTCCTTAGCGATACACCCGAAAAAGGTTCTTCTCTTCTTCCACACCGATTGGTGTGCTTACTGCCGTAAGATGCAGCGGGAAGTATTCACGGACCCTAAAATAGTCACCCAATTAAATACACATTACTATGCCGTCCGCTTCGATGCGGAGAGCACAGATACCGTTTCTTTTGATGGGGCGCTGTACACCAACAGTGCTCCACAAAAGAAAACTGGAAGCTACCATAAACTAGCTGAACTTCTGGCAGCACGCCAGGGTACGTTCAGTTTCCCGACCACTATAATACTTAATGCACATTTTCAGGTACAAACACGCTCTTTTGAATACCTGGATCGAAAGAAACTCGCTCGAGTAATCGAGTTTTAAATCGTATTTTTTTATGTTTGCTGTAGCGTAGTCCTAATACCGCACGTTCTACCTAATGTTAAAGACTAAAAAATATTATGAAAAATCTATTTAAACCATTATTTGCCTTAGCTTTTGCTGCTGTTGCGTTGACTTCATGTAATAAAAGTGACAACACAGACTACGAAGCGGAGTACTTAAAAGAAGAGAAACGACTAGACTCTATCTTTACCGCAGATAATGCTAAAATTCAACGTTACATTGCAGAGACATCTTCTGACCCAGGAACATACCAAGAGGATAGTGTGAAAGTTAGATTTCATTACCTAGATAAGACAATTAAAAGAGGTATTTATTTCAAAGTTCTCTCTCAACCTACGGACGATACTTACGAATACAAAGCAACGAGCACGCAGTCTCTGACAGCTCCAAAACTTAAACTAAAATATACAGCAACTTTACTTGACGGCACTGTGGTACAGTCTGATACAGAAGGTTCAACATACTCCTTTAATGAGTCTCAGCCTAAAATTTTCAACCAGGCATGGTACTTTTCTTTCTTCCCATATGCTGTAAAATTCAACGGTCAAGATGTAAAAATATCTGGTCTAGGTGGTTTAACAAAAAATGGCTTGAAAAAAGGAAGTAAAATCCGGGTTATCACACCATCATACTGGGCCTTTGGAGGAAACACTAACGACAAGATCCCAGCAAACTCTCCATTAGTGTATGAGTTTGAAGTATTAACTATCGAGTAACAATAAACTTTTAGAATTAATATAGCGGAGGCCAGCGCTTAGCAAAGCAAGCTGGCTTTCCTTTTTTCCATTACAATAGACAAACATGAAAAAACTTTTTACTAAGCTATTTATCCTAGCGGCTTCTGTTGCGGCGTTAACATCTTGTAACAGCAAAAATGATTATGACAACAGCGACTACGAAAAAGAAATCGCACGCATAGATTCAACAAACAAAGCGCAAGCACCAAAGTTAAAAGACTATGCAGCAGCTAATTTTGAAAACCCAAAACTAGATACAGCATCAGGCATTTGGTTTGATGTCATAAGTGAGCCAGCAGACGACACGTACTCCTACGTAAGCGGTTCAGGTTCATTAACAAGCCCTGCGGTAAAAGCGAAATATGTAGGTAAATTAATGAATGGTACAACATTTGACTCTTCAACTGACGGTTCTGACTTTACCATTACTGCAGGTCAAGGCGGACTTATCGCAGCTTGGAAATTTGCCTTCTATCCGAAATCAATTAAATACAACGGTCAGACCTATCCTGTTGGCGGCATCACTGCGAATGGTTTGAAAAAAGGATCTAAGATTCAGTTCATAGCGCCTTCAACATTGTGTTATGACAACAGATCAAATGATAAGATTCCAGCAAACTCTCCGTTATTCTTCGAAATCGAGGTAATGACCATCCAGTAATTGCATCTTCTACAGTATATTTAACCTTATAAAAGCGGCATATCTGATTGGATATGCCGCTTTTGTATTTCATAATTCTTCCACAATTCACTCCGCGGACAGCTTCTTTTCACGCCAAACTATTATTTAATATCTTTGCGATGCAAAAAGATGGATATAGCGAAATACATAGCTTGCAGTGACGAGCAGTTGTTTCTCCTTATTAAAGAGGGAGATCATACCGCCTATCGTATTCTTTATGAACGTTTTTTCCCTATCTTATATGCGCATGCCACAAAGAAAGTTCCAGACAACGAGTTGGCCAAAGATATCCTACAAGATGTTTTTGTCAAACTATGGACCGCCGCGCCAACATTGGATGTAAAAGGAAAAATCAGTAACTATCTATACGGAGCCACACGTAATACCATCATCAACTACTACGTATCCTCTACGAAAGTACAAGATCACATGGCTGTTTTCACCCTGTACCAAAATCAAGTAGACAACTCCGTTATCGATAATCTCCAACTCAAAGAACTACAAGCTTTGATCGAAAAGGAAGTCGGTGCTTTGCCAGAGAAAATGCGCGACATCTTTAATCTAAGCAGAAAACAACAACTCTCACACAAAGAAATTGCCGACCTGCTCAATCTTTCCGAGCTAACGGTTAAGAAGCAAGTCGCGAACGCACTTAAAATTCTCAAGAAAAAAATCAACTATCATTTATTGTTGACTATACTTTTTTAATTTTTATCTACTCCCTTCCTCATTTTGGATTGTCATGTTATTAAAATGACCTAATTACATCATGAAAGAAATGCCAAATAAAGTCTTATTACAGAAATACCTAGCAGGTAAAGCCTCTCCTCTTGAACGGGAAGCTGTTGCACGTTGGTATACAGAACTGCAATACGACAGTACGGTGACTTCCTACGAAGAGGTGCAAGAAACCGTTTGGCAAAATATCCTTATCCAAACAAAATCTAAAAAGAAAGTTCGCACCTTATATATGAAATATGCTGCGGCTATCGTTTTAGCCTTGGTTTCATTGGCGGTAATATTCTTTCAACTACAAGAAACAACGACACCACCATTATCTGCACAACAAGTTCGTCCGGGCAGTAATAAAGCCGTCCTTTACCTCGACCAAGACTCCGTGGTATTGAGCGATCTCGACAGTGGCGAAGTTAAAATCCTTAAATATGCACAAGTAACAAAGCTTGGCGATGGCACGATAGCTTATCAGACACTTGCTAATGTTGCACCAGGAACCTGGACCAAACTCTCCACTCCAACGGGAGGTCAGTTTAAAATCTTATTGTCTGATGGGTCTACAGTGATGCTAAATGCAGCATCGACCTTAGAATTTCCGAATGTATTTGCATCAGATATACGCACAGTAAAACTAGATGGAGAAGCGTTCTTCGAGGTAAGCCATAACCCGGAAAAACCATTTATCGTAGAAAGTAAAAACCAAAAAACAAAAGTATTGGGCACCAAGTTTAACATCAGTTCCTATGCTGATAGTAAAACTACCACCTCGCTCGTCGAAGGTAAAATTGAAGTATCTACCGCAAATCAACGCATTGTCCTTCGTCCGGGAGAACAAACCATCAACGATGGGAACCAGTTGACTCATCTTAAAGCTTTGTCAAAGGCTGATACAGATTGGAAAGACGGTCACCTATCGTTTGAGAGTAAGCCCCTCGGCGAAATTATGCAGTCGGTCGCCAAATGGTATGATATCACCGTGTTCTTTGAAGAACCTGAACTGATGACGAAAACATTCACCGGAAGCGTACCGCGCAACAAACCGTTGGATGAAATCCTGCAAGCCTTAACCCTCACGGGGGAAGTCCATTTCCATCTCAAAGACAGAAAACTTACAGTAACAGCGAATTAACTAATAATCTAAATATGAATAAAATCTACAACCGATTGATGAGACCGATTGTGATGCGGTCTGCTGTCGCCCTATTGGTACTGCAAAGTACCACAGCGGTTACTGCACAAAAGATCACCATGAACACCCGGCAAGAAAACCTAAAGTCTGTACTAAAACAACTAGAAGGAAAAAGTAAGTACAAATTCCTCTATGCCGATGAGGCGATGACAAAGAGTGTGCCTGTCACGATAAATATGGAAAACAGTGATTTTAAAGCTGTTGTTACAGAAATCTTTCGCCAACAGCCATTTTCTGTTGAATTTACAGCGGATGCCGTAATTATCAATTCGCGCACTGCCACACAAGAGGTGACAACCATCCAGGGAAAGATCTCCGCCGCGGACGAAAAAAACGGGCTATCAGGCGTTACACTACGTTTAACCGGAAAGAACTACGACTTTGTCACTGTAACGGACGCCGCTGGTTATTACACCTTTCACAACATTATCCCCGGTAAATATCAGATCACGGCAAGTTATCTTGGCTACCGCCCGCATACTCAATCCGTGACGGTTGGGCGCGAGGAAGTAACCACCAATATTCAGCTGACAGTCGCAGAAAAAGAACTGGACCAAGTTGTTGTCGTGGGCTATGGCTCCACACAGCAACGTGACCTAACCAGCTCCGTAAGTAAAATATCGGGGGATAAACTACAAGATTTTTCGAATAATGCCACCACCTTTGAAAGTATCCTTGGTGGAGCAGCCAAAGGCGTGATGGTCACCCAAAACTCAGGTGAGCCCGGTAGTACGGCGAAACTAAATATCCGCGGAATTACCTCCCCTGTTTCGGGTAGCTCCAACGAACCTCTATACGTTATTGATGGCGTACCCTTCTTTATCGAATATCCGGATATCAACCCTTTATCGAATATCCCGGTATCGGAGATTGAAAGTATTGATATCCTAAAAGACGCCGCCGCAACCGCAATCTATGGTTCACGTGGTGCGAATGGTGTCGTTATCGTAAATACAAAAAGAGGAAAAAGGAACGCCAAATTCAGTGTTAATGCAGACTATACGCACTCGCTGAGCAATCCGATCAAGAACTACAAACCTTTATCTACCGCGGAGTTCAAACAAGCACAAACAACCTTGATTACGAATACCATCGATGCGATAAACAAAGGACAGATCGATCCATACGAAGCCATGTACGTACAGATACCTGCTTTGGAATCTTTTGCCACGATTTCTCCTGATAGTTTCGACGATTTCGACACACCGTTGACCTATAAGTATGAAGGCCTACGTGAAGATGCTTTTGGAAATACATTTACTGATTGGAACAAGGTTATTCAAAACAAAAATGCACGTACGTCCCAGTTTAATGTCAGCCTAACTGGCGGAAATGAAAACCATAACATGTCATTCAACTTCAACACAATTGATCAGGATGGTTTGTTTATTAATGACAATCTTAAACGATACAGCGGACGTGTAAGCTTTGACAGCAACATCAGTCGATACCTAAAAGTAGGTTCATCACTAGGTTATAGCGTAACAAAGCGCAACGATGGAGAATCGATGTTTACAGAAGGGAATACCAAGACATGGTTAGTGCGTCCCGATATTTTGCCGTACACGGAAAGTGGTGATTTTAACCGCATCGACGGTACAGGATCGTGGGGATATCCTGTGATGCTAGCGAATCCATTGGCACAGCGTCAAAACAAAAACAACAGTAACCTCGGGCAGTTCTTAGGTAGTGCATACGCCGAAATCGAAGTCATTAAAAATCTGAAGTTACGTTCTGATCTCAGCATTGCATCATACCAAAGCGAGGGAAGCCTCTTCTCTCCAAAAGTAGCGCAAGATGATCTTAGTATACTCGGTTCGACATTGTATTCGTCCCTATATACAAGCAACAGTAAAAACACCAATACCAGTCTAAACTTTAGAGGGGATTACACTTGGGCGACAGGTAATCATCATTTCAAGGCGATGGCAGGTTTCGGCTATGACCGATACTTCCTAACCAGTGGAAGCGTAACATACGACGACTTCCCAGATGATGAGGTCTTAACGAACGAACAATCTGCCGCCCGTGTTACTTTTTACAACAGTAGCAAATTAGATCGGGGATTAAACTCTATTTATAGTCGTTTGAACTACAAGTATGCAGATAGATACCTTGCAGAAGTAAATTTCAGAACAGATCAATCCTCTAAATTCGGACCAGGGAACCAACGCGCGTATTTCCCTTCCGTATCTTTGGGATGGCGTGTTTCGAATGAAAAATTCTTAGCCGATGTATCCGCAATCAGCGACTTAAAACTACGCGCAAGTTGGGGAAACACAGGGTCAACTAATATCAATGACTTCCTATATCGCCAGTTTTTCATCCGTGCATCCAATAACTTATGGGGCGGCCGACCAAGCGTTGTCTTAGAAAATACCCTTCCTAACAGAAACGTAAAATGGGAAAAAACAAGAGAGTATAACTTTGGCTTAGATTTCGGTTTCTTCGATAACCGGCTATTTGGTAGTTTCGACGTATACAATCGATACACCGAAGGTGCACTATCACCAGCGCCGGCGCCTTTGGAATCGGGATTCAAGAATTTCTATTCCAACCTGATTGACCTCAGCAACCGTGGATTTGAATTGGAGTTAGGGTATGAGATTATCCGAAGCAAAGATTTCGGATGGACAACAAGCTTTAATCTCTCGCGCAACAAAAATAGAATTGAACACCTAAATGGTGCAAATATCAGCGCATACCAACTCGACTCTTTTATTGAAGGACAACCTGCTGGCACGCTGAAAGGATACCGTGTAGAAAAAATCTTTAATGACCAAGCGGAAATAGATGACCTAAATGCGAAAGCACAGGATCTTGGCTTCGCGTACTACCAATCATTTTCAACAGGTCTAGGCGACTATAAATTTGCGGACCTAAACAATGACGGCCGTATCTCGACCGAAGACCGTACGATTATTGCTTCACCGCAGCCGAAATTCTTTGGCGGACTTTACTCGACGATGCGTTACAAAAGCTTTGGCTTATCGTTTGTTTTTCAATTCTCTAAAGGTGCACAAGCAATGTTAGACAACCTCTTGTTGGATAACTTCGGACGATTGGGAGAGAGTATCCACCGAGAGACTTTCGAAAACATGTGGACACCAGAAAACACGAATGCGAATTACGCCCGCATGGTATACTATGATCCTTCCAGTAACATGCGTTCATCAGATCGCTATGTATACGAAACATCATTCCTGCGCTTGAAAAATGTTAACCTGAGCTACAACCTACCAAGCAACTTGGCGCAGCATTGTCACTTACAATCGTTGGCCTTGCATGCGAGTATGTCTAATATTTTCACCATCACGAAATGGCCTGGTTTGGATCCGGAATTGATCGGTCCTTATATTACGACATCAACCAGTAATAATGACCCTTATCCATTATCAAAGACATTTTCATTTGGTGTAAGAGCAACCTTTTAACTGTATTTAAATTATGAACATCAAAAAAATAACACAGATATTCTGTTTTAGCGCGGTACTATCATCCTGCCAACTGGCGGGGAGTATCGACGATATAAAACCACACTATAAATTGGAAACCGACAACGTTATCCGGGATATGGAGTCGGCAGAAAATGCCTTGCGCGGAATTTACGAAAGCTGGCGTCAATGGGGCGTTTCCACGCCTCGTCCCCTTATGTCCATCCTTACCGGAGGCTTGATCCGAACAGGAGGGATTGCGGGCGAAGCAGGCTTTATCAACAATGATCTTCTTCCTACAAATATTGCACTTGCCGATATCTATCGGGATTATTACAGGATTATCAATACGGCAAACAACTTCATCGCTTTGATGGAGCAAGGAAAAGCTGCAAATATGCCCGAAAACAGAGTGAAAGAATGTATTGCAGAGGCAAAGATTCAACGCGCCTTAGCACACTTTTACTTACTCCGCTGCTTTGGATACTCCTTTGATGTAAACTCTAACTACGGGATCGTATTACGGAGCAAACCGTTTGAAGGTCTGGAGGTTGCGAAGCGAAATTCCGTTCAGGAGTCCTACCAATTCATTCTTGATGACCTCGCATACGGCATTCAGTTTGCCCCAGAAACAAACAAGCTGCATTACTACGTTTCTGTGCAAACCGCAAAAGCACTGAAAGCGAAAGTTCTACTATATATGAACAATTTCAGTGAAGCCGAAAAAATAGCGAAGGAAGTGCTAGAAAGCAGTAAACAGCAAGGTTACATTTTGGAGGCTAACTTTGGCGACATCTTCCTAAAAGGATACCGCTCTTCGGAGATTCTATTTTCAACCTATAACTTCGGATCCACAGAAAATGCACAAGTAAGTATCGAAAGAACGACTTTCAGTGAGTACAGCAGAAACGTGGCCGATTTACTTGTCGACAACAATGCAAATGGCAACACCTCAACGGGAGCTGGCCTCGACGGTCGTTTTGGCTACATGTATTCAGCTGCCACCAGAGGCCCGTTAATGAATGGTAAATATCCGTATGGTGCCAATGCCGTTGCACAACGTAACGCGCATATTCTTCTACGCCTTGGAGAGGTTTATCTCATCCACGCCGAGGCGGCAGCACGAAACAAAAATTATGGTGCTGCAAGAGAGAGTCTACAAACTATAGCTTCCCGTGCTGGATACAAATCCGACTATGCTTCTCTTATTTCTAATGAACGTTTAGTCAACGTAATTTTTGAACACAAGTGGTTGGAACTATTATCAGAAAACAGTGAAGATTGGTTTGACTATGTACGTTATTACAAGCTAAAAGATATCGCTATCAACAGTATCAAAAATACCATTACACAGGATAGGCAATTGATCTTGCCTATTCCAACGACCGCATTAGCTGGAAACAACCTATTAGAACAAAACCCTTAAAATCATGATAAAAAAGATTGTCCTCAGTTCTTTCTTGCTGGCACTAGCAAGTATCGGCGCACCTTACGCGCAACAAACCTTTACGATAAAAGGTAAAGTACGTGGAAATACCGCAAACGGCACCCGCGTATACCTTACGAAACCCAATGAAACCGGGGAAACAAGAATTGACTCTACTGTTATTAAAAATAACACATTTACCTTTAAAGGAAAATTAGACAAACCGGCTATGTACCGAGTATTCCTTACAAAAGGGAAAGGTGCAGAAGCGAAGAAGCCAGAAAATTGGCTTGCATCCGGCTTCTATGTAGACGCGGGCACGATTACCTATGATGGTCATATCGATAGTCTACCATCTTACTACTACAGACCAAAACAACCCAATGTAAAACCAAAAATTAAAGGTTCAAAAGCACAAGATCTGGCGGATCAGCTTGCTGCCTCCATCAGCAAACAACGTCGTGAGATCAATCGTTTAGATGAGGAATACTTAACGAAATATCATTTGCCTTCACTAGACAATATCTTCAATACAGCAGAAGGTATTGCGCTACTACAAAAGATGCATCCCTTAGAGCAGGAAGTAGATTCCATAAAAATGCTGTTCATCAAAAACAACCCACAGAGTGTCGTGGCTTTTGATACCGCGCGTAATTTCTTTTATGCTATGGACCTCGCCCTCACACCAACTGAAATCGATGAAATGATCGGTTTTTTAACGGCAGACTGGAAAGGCACCCCCGAATTTGCATCCCTTAAAGCGGCAGCGGATCAAGCCAAAAGAACAGCCATTGGCGCGCAATACTTAGATGGAAAGATCTTGGACAAAAGTGGTAAGGAAGTAACACTTTCCAGCATATTCCCGAAAGATAAAAAATATATCTTATTGGAATTCTGGGCTTCATGGTGTGGTCCTTGCCGTGGCGAAATTCCACATTTGAAGCATAGCTACCAGGTATGGAAAGACAAAGGTTTTGATATTGTTAGTATCTCTTTAGACCAAAAAGATGCCGATTGGCGGAAGGCAATGGATGCAGAGGATATGAAATGGAATCAATACAACGCTAACGGTGGTTTTGATTCACCTATTATCCAAGACTACAACATCAAGGGGATTCCATATGCTTTGTTGGTTGACAGTAGTGGCAAGATCGTTCGTAGCGGTATGCGAGGTGCATCGCTTGATTTAGCTCTCGAAGAGCTTTTGAAGTAAAAATAATAAAAACGGCTTTCCATATGGAAGGCCGTTTTTATTATTTCCCTTTATACTTTGATTGCTCCAAAATCTCTTGTGCATTACTATTAGCAAGCAGGGCTTTCAAAGTGACCTCCGGATTTCGCTCCATATACTTACGAATTAACATCCATCCCAGGTAAGTTCCCAACTTCGGCGCTGATTCATTATTTTCTCCTAACTCCGCCGTAAAAGGACCTTCTGTAAAATATTTCTGAATCCGTAAATGATCGGTATTATACAACAGGTCCTCTTGTAGAAACCAAGACCATACTTCTCCTTCATAACCTTTCGCCCATTCGAGTTGTTTTGCCGTATAACCAATCTTGAGGCTATCCGCCGTTTCCGGAAGAATAGAATCCATCGCCAGCAAAATCTTACCCTGATAGACCATATGCTGTAAGCTACTCGTATTATTTTCATCCGGCGGATACAAATCCTGTCTCAAAATACTTTCCACGACACGCGGTGTAATATTCTCCGGCGTAAATCGACGCGACAAGTATAATGGAATATCTCGTACTAAGGATGGATAAAATTTGGAGTCACTCCCTAAAAACATATCCAACCCAATCCCTACATACCCCTCTCCAATAGGCACCTGCACAGAAAAACCGGAAAAAAACGAGTAAAACCGTGGCACGTTATACGCTGGGAAATAATACTTCATATAGCGCATCGCTAGACTCAACTTCTTCTCTTGCGTTTGTAGGGAGGGATATTTTTCGGCAACAGCAGCGGCAAGATTCTTAAAATCCTCCTGCTGTAAAATTCGCTTCATCATATAGTCGATATACAGGGTGTCCCGCGCATCTCCGACTTCTAGCATATGGAGCATAAAATCTTGATAAAAGGGGGCATACTTCGTCTGCCACAATTTATTTTGTTTTAGTACCGATAAAGTATCCAGTTGCGCCAGCTCTTGATCAAAACGTTCAATCTTAACATCAGCCTTGATATGCGAAATATCCGGTGTCTTCTTGTTAGATTGACATGACAACAAACAAACAAAAAAGAAGAGGCCAAACGGGAAGAACAAACGAAATGATGGCATAATGCTGTATTAATATGTAAGCGCTAGTAAACTTTACAAGTTTACTGCAAAGATCGCTAGGAGACAAATTTTTTACTGAATAGCGTGTGCTGCCTGTCTTAGTATCAACCTCGTTAAAGCCGGTTGCATCAACCACTAAATAGAATATAATTGCTATTTTTACAGCTACAAACAATCACATAATGAGAAAAAACGTTCTATTTACCTTGTTCCTCTCTATAGCGCTACTTCCTGGATACCATAGTAAAGCACAGTATTACCATCAAGAAAAAAACCTTTCATTAGGATTACAATTTAACCCCAATATTGGATGGTTGTCTTATGGAGATGATGATCAATATCGTGCAGAATCAAAAGTAGGTTTCTCGTACGGTCTACTGGCCGACATCGGTTTTAACAGAAACTACTATTTTTCGACTGGTTTATTTATCAATAGCCTACAAAGTCGTGTGGAGAACCAAACGAACCTGACTAGTGGTATTACCCAGAAAGTATACCGCTTGCAATATGCTGAAGTTCCCTTGGCAATCAAGCTAAAAACAAATGAAGGTCGCTCAGGGCGTTTTTATGGTCAATTTGGTTTCACCGCTGGTGTAAAGGTATCAGGCAAAGAAAAACTAGAAAATAATCCCGAAGGAACTCGTTTCCGACCTATTTCTGGCGATGATATATTCCGCTTAGGCTTACTTGTCGGTGCAGGCGGAGAATGGCGGTTGACCAATAGCTTATCCGCTGTGACGGGACTTTCGTACAATAATGGTTTTACACGGACAATGAAAGAAGGCAGCCCTAAGCTATCTTATGTTTCCTTTAATCTTGGCTTGCTGTTCTAATTCGGCATAACATGTGATTCCGTCACCGCACGCGAAACTTTTTTGCCTAAAAAATGTTAATTTAGATACCATGAAAATTGCACTCGCCCAATTAAACTATCATATCGGAAACTTCCCGGACAACACAGCGAAGATCATTACAGCCATTACGAACGCTAAGAACGAAAAGGCGGATTTGATTGTCTTTGCAGAACTAGCAGTAGGTGGATATCCGGCGAAAGATTTATTACGTAACCATCGCTTTTTAGCGGAATGCAACCAGAGTTTGGCCGAGATTGCCTCCCACTGTACGGATATTGCGTGCATTCTTGGTGCCCCCGTAAAGAATGAAGATCTCGAAGGGAAGCCGCTTTACAATGGAGCGGTGTATCTTGAAAAAGGCGCTATAAAAGAGGTTGTACACAAAAGCTTTCTTCCAGATTACGATGTATTTGATGAATACCGGTACTTTGAGCCCAATAAGCACTTTAACTGTATCGAGATCAATGGGCAAAAAGTAGCCCTTACGGTATGTGAAGATTTATGGGATGACGATACAGCGAACTCTTATGTGGGAGACCTCATGTCCGAATTAAGGAAGGAAGATCCAACCTTAATCATCAATATTGCCGCTTCACCCTTTTCGTACACGCACTTTCAGAACCGATTGAATGTACTTAAGCGCAATGTGATCAAGACCGCTTGCCCGTTGATATATGTAAATCAAGTCGGTGCACACACGGACATTATTTTTGATGGACGCTCTTTGGCTTTAGATAGAAACGGTGATATTATTAGCGAGTTACATAGTTTTGAGGAAGACTTTAGAATAATTGATTTCGGTACTGAATTAAAAACGGTCGCACCTAGAGAAACTTCGGAAATCGAGATGATCCACGGTGCTTTAATCCTTGGCTTACGCGATTATTTTCGTAAATCAGGCTTCAAAAAAGCTATTTTAGGCCTCTCTGGAGGACTTGATTCTGCAGTAGTCGCAGCTTTAGCGTGTGAGGCTTTGGGGGCAGAAAATGTCTTAGCGATTCTATTACCCTCGAAATACTCGAGTGACCATTCGATCAAGGATGCATTAGATCTGGTCAAGAATACAGGGTGTGAACACCAAATTATCCCTATTGAAGATGTAGCTCTTTCTTTTGAAAAAGTACTTAAAAACTCATTTAAGGGAACAACACCAGACACGACGGAAGAGAATATCCAAGCGCGTGTTCGCGGAACCATCTTGATGGCTCTGTCTAATAAATTTGGTCATATCTTGCTCAACACCTCCAATAAAAGTGAGGCCGCTGTGGGCTATGGCACATTGTACGGTGATATGGCGGGTTCTTTAAGCGTTATAGGTGATGTGTATAAAACACAGGCTTTCGCTCTGGCGCGTTACATCAATAGAGAGCGAGAAATTATACCCATCAACACCATTGTAAAGCCACCGTCCGCAGAGCTACGTCCAGATCAAAAAGATTCTGATTCCCTGCCTCCATACGAGATTCTGGATAGCGTATTGTTTCAGTTGATCGAGTTGGAGAAAGCGGGGTCTGAAATTGTAAATTCTGGTTTTGAAGAAAGCTTAGTGCACCGTGTCTCGAAACTGTTAAATAACGCGGAATTTAAGCGTTTTCAAGCACCTCCAATTTTACGGGTGAGTCCAAAAGCGTTTGGTAGCGGTCGTGTGATGCCTCTGGTTGCAAAATTTTCTTTTTAGTCGTTAAACTATTAACACGACTTAGAGTCAAATGGTTAGTAAAATGAAAAAGAAGTAAACAATATATACAGATGAAAAAGTTAGTCTATATTTTCGCTTTAGGGCTCCTCACGGTATTCGCCTCCTGTTCGTCAGTACAATATAACACGACGCGTGTACAGAGCCAAGATTTTAGCCAATATAAAACATATGGCTGGTTGACTCCGGTCGACTCTCTTTCAAAAAATTATTACAGCAATGATATTGCAAAAGGGAATATCATAGCCGCAGCGAATAAGGAGCTGGAGGCAATGGGTATGCAATACGTGAAAGAAAACCCTGATATCTTGTTCCGCTATATAACTATCGTGAACAATAAAAGTCGCTTAGTATACAACAATGCTTATTGGGGCATGGGTTGGGGCGGTCCATGGGGTTGGTATAGACCTTGGGGATGGTACGGTTACGGTGGATACAGCTACCCAGTGGGCAGTGAAAAATATCGTTATGCACATTTAATCATCGAAGCAATTGATCGTCGTACAAATTCTGTCGTATGGCAAGCAAGAGGTTCTTCGGAAATAAATACGCCAGAGAAATCGATTAACAAACTCCCTGAAGTGGTCAATGGCATATTTAAACATTATCCGCTGAAGGCTAAGAAATAGGTATTATCGGAGAGACACAAAAGATTGTGTCTCTTTTTTTTATTCATAAAATTTAATAAATAGTGGGATTTTCTTTCTATTAAGATCAAAAAAAGGAAATTGACAATCAAGAAGAAACTAATACCTTGTTGAATAAATGCAAAAGCAGTTAACCACTCACTTTGTATGCTCAATAGACAATTCCTTTTAACCTAAACAGATTTAACTGAGCAATACCTCACTCTGCAATACGAGTGCATTCAGTTGTTTAATTGTAATGATCTCTGTTAAAACCAAAATTACCAAAAGCAGTTAGAAATATAAATCGTAGATACAACGATAGTTCAAGGTAATTTAAGTTCTGGGATTCTATTTAAAGAGAATTTGTGCAACGTACATATGACCACACCTTCATACTTTACGTATATTGTTTGGTGCAAACCATGGCTATTTGCCAAATTACAAATCAATATTTAATATAAAAAGAAGACCCCGTCAATATATGCGGGGTCTTCATATAAGAAACTATTCAAGTTCCTTTTTAAGTCCAAGAACTAGATCTATTAGTAATCTTTATTCTGCACTAAATTTGGATTTTGCTGAACTTCAGCAAATGGGAATGGAAAAACAACATATGACGACCCCCATGGTTGTAATAAAACAGTACCATGTGCAGGAATATCACGTTTCGTTCTCAAATATTCAAAAAGAGCATGACCTTCAAAAGCAAGTTCAATTCTCTTCTCTAGCAAAATCGCATCGATCAACTGTTGCTTTGTTGTAGCAGTAATATTAGTTGATGCATCAGAACGATGTCTAATATTATTTACCAATGTAAGTGCTTCAGCATTTACGGCAGTTCCTGCTTCTAGGTTTGCTAAAGCTTCTGCTTTATTAAGTACAACTTCAGCATAACGAATAACCGGAACCCAATCAGCAATAGTCGTATATTTACCATTCCAATACGTTGTCACCGCTGGTGCCCCATTATTTCCTGGCGTTACAACAGTAGTAATTAAATCCGTACGACGTTTATCAGTTGCTGTCATTAAATTAACAAAACCTGAAGACACCTGAATATCAGCACGATTCTTTGGAGAATAGTGTTGCGCTAATGCATGGTTCGTATTAGGATTGTCACCACCATTATGAGCTACAGAAAAAATACTTTCTTTTGTAGTCGATGTTTCAAAAGTTGATTTCGGAGCTGCATTTAAAGAATACAAGTTCAATCCTTCCAGTTCATTAGCATACTTCAAAGCTTCTTGGTAATTACCTTGATATAAATAGATTCTAGATAATAAAGCATATACACCGCCTTTTGTAGCACGACCAACAGAAGCAAAATTACGTGTTGCACTAGCTAAAGGCAAATTAGGAAGAGCTTCATTCAAGTCTAGAATAATTTGATCATAGACCTGCTTAACTGTATTTCTTGGGACCCTGTGCGATGGGTCAAACGGTAAATCTGTGGCTGTTAAAACTAACGGCACGCCTAAGTGCGAAGCGTCGGCAGTAAATTGATACGGTTGAGCCCAGAAATTTACCAAATAGAAATAAGTAAGTGCACGAATGAATTTCGCTTCTGCAATATATTTCGCTTCATTTTCAGGAGTAGCAACACCTGTATATACGCCAATATTACGGATAAACAAATTAGCTTCATTAATTGTCCGGTATGCACCAACAAAAGCATCTCTTACTGTAATATCAGTCGAAAGCAAGGTATTGAAGCTGGACATATTACCGAAAAATGTCGGCACTCCACAATCGATACCTCGAATATCAGCGTATATCAAAGCACGTCCACCAAGAAAATCTCTATTCTGCAGTGCATCATACATACCCGTTGCAGTTTTATCAATTCTGTCAGGAGTCGAGAAAGCGATTTGAGGAGACAACTGTGCATACGGATCTTCAAAAATTTGTTTCTCACAGGAAGAAAAAATGCTTCCTGTAGAAATCAATGATCCGAGTATAAGTAATTTAATATTTTTCATGATTAAAATTCGTTTAGAGAGAAACATTTAGACCAAAAGTGAACGTTCTTGGTTGAGGAACAGATCTACTATCAACTCCAATAGCAATATTAGAATTGTTACGGTTTGAGTTTACCTCAGGATCTGGTCCCGAGTAACCTGTAATTACGAATGGATTATACACCTGAGCATACAAACGTAATTTGTTTAAACCCGTACGGCTCAATGCTGCACTCTGGAACGTGTAGCCTAAGCTAATCGTTCTAAATCTTAAGAAGTCACCTTTCTCCAAGAATCTTGTTGAAGCCTGATTAGCTGTATTGTCAGTTAAAAATAAACGAGGAACATCAGTATTTTGTCCTGGTGTTGTCCAGCGGTCTAGGATCTCTGCATCGTTATTTAAAAATCCATTTGTC
Source organism: Sphingobacterium psychroaquaticum (assembly GCF_004421025.1). Classification (NCBI taxonomy): domain Bacteria; kingdom Pseudomonadati; phylum Bacteroidota; class Sphingobacteriia; order Sphingobacteriales; family Sphingobacteriaceae; genus Sphingobacterium; species Sphingobacterium psychroaquaticum. Next base: position 3,882,176 of record NZ_CP038029.1, read on the forward strand.
AACATAGAGGATTTTGTTGTATTATAGATATAGAAGCCCCCTGTGTAAACCATAGAAATACCTAAATCAAAGTTTTTATAAGCGAAGTTATTGTCTAAGCCTCCATAATATTTAGGCAAACCACTCTTATTCGTATAAACTGCATCAGAGCCTGTAACAGCACTAGTAAATGTACCATCGTCTAATGTCCAACGACGAGCTGCAGTTGTTGCGTCAGGGTTATATGTCTTTCTAACACCATCAGCCGTTAGCCACATTGGATTACCAGTTTCAGAATCAACCCCAGCCCATCTTAACAATTTAAATGTTCCTAAAGTTCTACCTACACTAGCTACAGAGTTTCCAGAAGTAATGTCTACATTTTGTGTAACTAATTCTGTAACACGGTTTCTTATTGCCGTGAAGTTCACAGATGTTGTCCAAGTGAAGCCATCTTTTTTCATCGTTTCAATATTAGCCGAGAATTCTATTCCTTTATTATTCATCGAACCAATATTGGTATCCACAGAACCTGGCGTACTTGCAGTTCTAGATGGTGCACCAACTGTAAATAGAGGTTGTGCGGCCAATACTAGACCAGAAATGTTATTATAGAAATAATCAATTACAAAGTTGAAACGATTGTCGAAGATATTAAAGTCAACTCCAACATTGTATTTGTTCGAAGTTTCCCATTTCAAATCAGGGTTACCAATTTGATAAGCAGAGAAACCATTTTGACTCGCATATGAACCTCCTCCATAAAGTGCTCTCCATGCATAAGATCCAATACCTCTCGAGTTACCAACTTTACCGTAACTAGCTCTAACTTTCAAATAAGAAATCCAGTCAGTTTCCTTTAGAAAATCTTCTTCAGAAGCTACCCATCCTAATGATACAGAAGGAAAATATCCCCACTTCGAATTTTTACCAAAAGCAGAATATGCATCTGTTCTAAAGGCAGCATCTAACATATACTTATTATTGTATACATAACCCAACCTAGAAAAATACGATTGTAATCCATTAGAAAACACATTACCACCACTTAATAACATTGTATTATCTGTACCCGGAATGGTTCCTGTATAACCTCCATCAATGATGTCCGTAAAATACTCGTCACTAATGTTACTTGCTCCTGCATAAACCTGCTTTTCTTTCGTAAACTGATACTCTGTACCCACAGTAGCAGACACACGGTGAACACTAGCGAAAGTTTTATCGTAATTCGCAAAGTTCTGCCATACCCACTGATTTCTATTTCTAAAGTTATCTTGAATTAATCCATTATACGCAAAACCCAGACCACCAATCATAGGATGGCTGTATTGATGTTCGTAGTTATTTAGATAATCAATACCAAATTTACTTGTAATTCTCAAGCCGCTAACAGGCTGTACCTCAATGTATCCATTTGCTAAAAGCTGCTCTGGTGTATTTTGATTCTTCTGTAAATTTAAAGTAGCAATCGGGTTTGCGATGTTACCAGATAGATTTGTAGAAGCTAACGTAGTAATATTGTTACCATATCCTAAATAACCAGTTGAACCTAAATTATATCCATTCTTACCATTAATTGCTAATGTTGGAAAGGCATTTAGCGCTGCAACAGTTGCGCCTGCGATGTAACGATCTGTTAAAACCCCATCATTAGCAGTTTTACTGTACGATAGTGAAATCCCTGATTTAAACCATTTTGTTGGCTTAATATCACCATTAATACGTACCTGACCTGTTTTAAGTTGATTCTGAACAAGAATACCCTTTTGATCTAAATAGCGAGCTGAAGCGAAGAAGTTCCCTTTTTCACTACCTGAAGAAATCGACAATGAGTTATCATACCCAATACCTGTTCTATAAACCTCATCTAACCAATTGGTTCTATCATTTACACCGTCTCCATCTACATCGCTTTCTTTCGCAATTTCAGTTACGCCACCAAAACGAACAGCTGCATTTTTAGCCTTTTCGTTATTAATCGTGATAAACTGATCTCCATCCAATAAAGAAATTAATTTTGAAGCTTTGCTAGAAGTTAATTTTGAGTCAAATGTAACATTAGACACTCCATTTTTTCCTCTTTTCGTATTAATTATGATAACACCGTTAGCAGCGCGAGATCCATATAATACAGCAGCACTAGCATCCTTCAATACTTCGATAGACTCGATATCATTGCTATTGATCATTGAAAGAGGGTTAAAACGTGTTCCATCACCGCTATTAAATGTGTTTACGTTTTCAACATTATTCATTGGAACCCCATCAATAACGTACAAAGGTAATGAACTGGAAGAAATAGAGTTTACACCGCGAATACGTACCGAAACACCGTCTCCTAACGTACCTCCTGTACTACCAATCTGTACACCCGCAAGTTTACCAGACAAAGCCTGCTCAAAACTTAAAGATGGTTCGGCAGCAAGTTTAGCACCTTTCACACTTCCTTGTGAACCTGTCAAATCTTTAATTTGGCGAATCCCGTAACCTGTAACTACAACCTCTTCTAAAGCTGTTTCATCAGAAACTAAGCTCACGTTAATTATTGATTGAGAATTAACGTTAACACGTTGCGCTACGTAACCTATGTAGGTAAATGCCAGAGTAGCATTATTAGGAACATTAATAGAATAGTTCCCTGAACCATCGGTCTGAGCAGCGGTTGAACTTCCCACAAGAGCAACCGAAACCCCACTTAGAGGCGATCCATCACTTGCAGACGTTACTTTACCACTCACCTGACGGTTCTGCGCATATGCAGCCCCTACAAGAAGCGTACACAGCAGAAAAATACTGAGTAATTTTTGTTTCATATGTTTGTTGTTTAGTTAATTGTATTCTTTTTCAAAGCAGTAGAAAAACTTAAACTTCAATGCTTTACTCAAAATCAAAAGATTCCTCATGGCACTAAAGAATTACGTATTCCCGAAAAAAAAGAACTAGTTAGCCGCTTAATTCAAATCTAGTCTTGTTAGTTTATAGTAGTTGTGTAACAAACTTCGTGTATGTTAAAATTTGTTAAAACTAATGCAAATATATAATAAAAAACCAATGTGCAAACTTTTTAACCGCTTTTTCTATTTTCATTTCATTAAGATTTTGTTAAATCATAGTTCAAAGGCATATTTTTTCAAGCTCTTTTTTACGATTGTATCAAACAGCGAATATTGGCCAAGGATTCTAGAGGTTTATTTCGCCGAATAATTTGCACAAAAGTTAATTGGGTTGTAGCATAAACAACCCTAGCCTGACACTGTTTTATAGCGAATTTTTTCACATAGGCATTGTATATTCACCAACTACGCCTAAACATCAAAACGCCCGATAGAAAAACTACCGAGCGTTAAGAACACTAACTACAAAAACAACAAAATTATATCATCTCACTTTTTTAAAGCTTTATCTCAAACACAATAAAGTAAAGCACTTCAACATTTCATGTCATTAAAACAATCCTTAAACTAAAACTAATATTCTGGATTTTGTTGTCCTCTCAATTGGACATTCGTATCAATCTCACGTTGAGGAATCGGGAGAACAGTTTTTGGTGCCCCGTAATTGGCTCGTACATCATCTGTCCTTAAGTTTTTCTTATTCCGTAATAAATCGATCCGACTATGCCCTTCAAAGGCCAATTCTTTAGTTCTTTCTACCAAGATAAGCTCTATTAATTCATCTTGGGATGTTGGGTTCTTGTTCGGTAATCCTGCCTTTGCACGAATACTATTAACCAAAGAAACAGCCTCAGCATTTACACCTCCAGAAGCTTTCGCCAAACCTTCTGCTCTATTCAAGTAAAGCTCGGCGGTTCTTAATACAGGTGAATTATCAGAATTATTGATCGCATCAGGGTATTTCATCGGAAAATATCTCGAAATTCCATCAGTAGCAATCCCGGAAATTTTTGCCTGAAAGCGTTTATCTTCTGGTTCCTTTTCAAACATTGCAATTAGTGCTTCCGAGAAGGTTGCATCCCCCCTTCCTCGGAGCGACGCTGGGTTATAATAACTAGCCCAACCGCCAGCTCCAACCCTACCATTATCAATGGCGCTATTCATAATAGTAAACACATCAACAGAAGTAGTTAAACCATACAACCCTAAATCAATAGCTGACTTAGCATTTGAAGCTGCCAAATCGTTTTGATCACGGTAAAGATACAGACGCGACAACAACGCGTAGGCAGCTCCCTTAGTTGCTTTTCCTAGGGTTTCATCTGCACTTCCATATTGAACTGGCAACAATTCAATTGCATCTTTCAAATCCGCTTCAATCGCGGCATGAATCTCATTTAGAGTTGATCGGGAAGGAAAATTGACCGTTCCCACAAATTGATCGAGAACTAAAGGTACACTAAGGTTATTTCCGCCGTTAATCTGAAAAGGCTGACTATATAGTCCCGCAAGTTGTAAATAGATTAAAGCTCTTAAGAATTTTGCTTCTCCAGTAAACTGGTTGATCTGCTCTGACGTTATCCCTGGAACTCCGCCAACCTGAGCAATCAACTTATTTGATTGCAAAATAACCTCATAGTTATAGCGCCACACATCCCTAACATCTCCATTCGTAGAGACTGCCGAAAAATTGTTAAGATCCTGCAGTGTCGGAAATGTACCAACAAATTCTACGGTATTTCCCATGAAATCATTTATGACTTGCGGCAATGAGCCATAGACTTCAAATTTTTGAACATTACTATAGATACCCCGTAATGCACTTTCGGTGGTAGACACACTATTAAAAACTACCTCATCCGCCAGATCTTGCTCAGGCAACAATTTTAACTTATCCCCACAAGCTCCCAAAACGACAGATAGCAGGATTACATATATTACTTTTAAACATTTCATATCTTCTTCGTTTTAAAATCCAAAATTCACTCCAAATGTAAACGCTTTAGGCTGTGGTAAAGCAAAGAAAGTCTGGCCTACAATCAGATTATTTGCCCCGTTTCCGGAAATCTCAGGATCCCCTCTGAATCCTTTTGCTTTAATTGTCCATATATTTTGTGCTAAAAAATAAACCCGCGCAGAAGTGAAAAGCTTTGTCCGCTCTAACCACTCCGTTGGGAAAGAGTATCCAACTTGTACTGTCTTTAGTCGTAAGTACGAACCGTTAAACAAATTCTTCGTCGAGGCTTGCGCGAAAGTACCTCGCGTAGCGCTATTTAATGCCGGCGCATAAGATTGATCCCCCGGTTGAGTCCAATAATCGAGCAATTTTGTACTCTTATTATATGAGCCCGAAGCAAAATTATCGGTAAATTCTAATCCATTTAAATATATATCATTACCATAAATAAAATTAAAGAAAGCGGATAGATCAAAGTTCTTATACCGAATTGTATTAGTAATACCGCCCTGAAAGTTAGGATCTCCTTTACCTACAATTTTTCGGTCCGCCGCGACAGGGGAGGATGTAACCTCACCATCCTTATCGAACCATTCAGCCTCACCTGTCTCTGAATTAATCCCTTTATACTCGATCAAGTAAAAACTATTTCTAGAATATCCTTCGATTGCGCGTTGTTGACTACTGCCTGAAACAAAATTTCTCCCAAACTCATCAGGGTTCTCAGGTAGTGACAAGATTTTGTTTTTATTAAATCCTATATTAAAACTCGTATTCCATGAAAAATTGTCTCGCTTAATATTCTCTGAGTTAATAGAAAATTCAAATCCACGATTTCTCATTTTCCCGACATTCTTCGATGCAGAAGCAAAGCCCGTTGTATACGGATAAGGAACATCCAACAAAAGTTGTGAAGTATTTTTATTATAAAAATTAAACTGAAAATCAATCCGATCGAAAAGACGAGCAAATAAACCAATATCGAATTGAGCAGTTTCTTCCCAACTTAAATCAGGATTTGGTACACGAGAAGGGGCTAAACCTGCAAGTCCCATATAGTCGTTATCCGCAGCAAAACGACCGATATAATTGTAATATCCAATACCATCATTACCAGCAGTACCATAACTTGCAGTCAGCTTTAGGTTTCTCACATACCGATTGTCTTCATTGAAAAAATTCTCTTTTGAAATTATCCAACCTCCTGAAAACGCATAAAAATTACCATACTTTTTATTTTGTCCAAATCGTGAAGATCCATCTCGACGAAAGGATCCCTCAAACAAATACTTATCATCAAAGGAATAATTTAACCGAGCAAACATAGACTCCAGCGCCCACTCATATATAACCTCATCGGTCGTACTAGGCGTTGAAGCGGACCCAACATTCGGCAAATCATCACTAGCAAAGCCTGTTCCAGCCAAACTAATTTGTGTTAATTTCGCCGTTTCAAAACTATATCCTGCCAACGCACCAATTTTATGTCTATTATTAATCCGCTTGTCATAACTAAGCGTTGAGGTATTCACCCATTTATTATCTGTAAAATGTGTACGGTAAGCATATCCACCTGGATACATAATATTAGCGGACCTATATTTTTCATCTATTCCATAATAATCTATACCCCAATCTGTCTTAGCCTTTAAGCCCTCTAATATTTCCCATTCAGCATAGGCATTACCAATTTGTCGGTTTGAGTAATTTTTATTCACCCCTGTAGCATCAATGGCAAGAAAGTTCCCAATAAACCCAGTGTTTACAAAATTCCCTTCTTCGTCATATGGTGTAATATACGGTAACATAAGATGTGCGCCGGTAAGTGGAGCGTTCGTAGAATTTTCCGTGCTAATACGATCCATATCTACTCGAGATAAGTTATAATTCACCCCTACTTTAACCTTATCCGAAATATCATGATCTAAACTCATTTTCCCAGTCAACCGATCAATCTGATTTCCAATAGTATAACTCGACTCCTTCGCGTAATTTCCTCCTAAGTAGAATCGTGTTCGCTCATCTCCTCCCTGTACGTTAACGGCTAAATTATTTGTATGTCCCGTACGAACCGCCGCATCGAGCCAATCAAAACTCGTAGTTGGAAAATTAGGAACTGTTGTATTATTTGCTTTCAAATAATCAGTTCTAAAAGTCACCCATTCTTCGGCCGTCATCATATCATCAATATTCGCTGTCGGTCTTGAAAAACCATTAAAGTAATCTATGTTGACTTTAGTCTTGCCTGCTTTTCCCGATTTTGTCTTAATTAAAATAACACCATTCGATCCCCGAGAACCATAAATTGCCACAGCTGAGGCATCTTTTAAAACAGTGATAGATTCTATATCGTTGGCATTTATGTTAAGTAGCGGGTTTAAATTAGAAGAAGCTCCTTGTGCTTGCATGTAATTACCACCGGCAGCATTCAACGGAACACCATCGATTACATACAACGGCCTTCCACCTGCATCTAAAGATGATCCACCACGAACCGTAATCTGTGCTTCTGCTCCCAAAACACCGGACGAGTTCACCATATTAACACCCGCTGACTGTCCCTGCAAAGCTTGCTGAGGCGTTTGAATCGGCATGTTCTTGAAATTTTCTTCACGAACCGTCGATACAGACTGCGTGGATAATAGTTTACTTTGTACACCATAAGCTACGACAACGATCTCATCTAAAACAGCACGATCTTCAACAAGCTCCACATCAACAGTAGTTCGTGTGCCAACATTCACACGCTGCGAGGCATAGCCGATATAAGAGAAAACCAACGTACTTCCGCTTGCCGCGGCTATACTATAGTTCCCATCCCCATCAGTTTGTGTCGCACGCGAAGTGCCAACAACAGCCACAGACACACCTCCAATTGGCTTTCCATCCGTCACAGAGACTACACGTCCATTCACTTGCCGTTCTTGCGCCTGAGCAACCCCAATAAGCAACATGCCGAGCAGAAAATAGTTAAGTAATTTTTGTTTCATAAGTTTATATGTTTAGTTCGTAGAATACGCTTGAGCACAGACTTTACCTTCTTAATTGGTGAATCGGAGACTTAGCATTTACATGAAACTGGTTACCGTAGAGCAAATTTTATATTGGATAAAATCACAACTACGAATACAAATATATAATTTTAAAAACGAAACAAAATATTATTCTGTAAAATAAAATTATTTAAAAACTTAATTCCAAAATAACACATCTTTAAATAACAAAATTTTAACCAAGACACTATACACGTATTGAGATTCAATAAACAAACTACAGAATAATGTGAGTGAGGGAAAAAGAAAGGATATATTTATTTGTAACAAAGTTTGTTAAAACACAAAAAAAATCCCCGATACCAAAAGGAATCGGGGATATCACACTAAGCTTAAAACTATATTTCAGCATTGTAACAGAAAACAGGACATACGGCACACAAAAAAAGCAGCTATCCTATAAGTATAGCTGCTTTATGAGAACAAAAGTACTCTAAATTTACTGTGGATTGTTCGGTAAAATATCTGGATTTGCGTCGACCTCAGCCTGTGGTATCATAAACAAGAACTTATTGTCACCAGTTGGGATATTAAATCTTCCATATGTAGGATGATTTGTACCATTATAATCTCTGAGAACTCCTTGTCCTAAACGTTTCAAATCGAACCATGCAAAGCCTTCACCCCAGAGTTCAATACGTTTCTGAAGAATAATTTCGTTGATTAAATCTGTACCACTTTTAGTTGACTTAACATAGCTTGCATCTCTTTTATTTGTGATTTCAAATAGAACATCACGAGCACCTTGCTCATTACCTGATCTTGCTAACGCTTCCGCCTCAATATAATACATTGTTGCTGAACGAAGATATAAGTAATCACCAGAAACTCTGTCGCTTGTTAAATCTCTAAATTTCAAACTAATGTACGGGCTAAAATCAGTGCCCTCATAGGTCCCGCCATCAGCCCCTAGAAACATCTCTTTTCTAACATCTGTTTCCGACATAGCATCGTACAACCGTTTATCGATAGAAATGTTACCACCTTCTGCATACCCCGTGTTCGTGTTATCAAAGATGGAGAAAAAGCTAGCTACAAACGTTGTCAACTCAGCATTTAGATCAGCCCCCCACATCGTTTCCGCCTGATTGATATCATAGAAACCATTTTGCCAGCCTGCTTTATCTAATAAAACATAACCAGTACGGGCTACCTTTGCCATCTCTGCGGCTTCTTTATATTTACCCATCTCGAGGTAGACATCTGCCAAAAATGCTTGTGCAACACTTTGATCTATCATCTCTTTATTAGGTCTTTTATAACCCGCAAGCGCTTCCACCCCCTCTTTCAAATCACTCTCAATTTGAGTATATACTTCCGCTACAGTGTTACGTTTCGAAGAAAGTGTTTTTGCATTAATAGGAACACTTAAAGCCTCCTCATGTCCAACAAAAGTAGGCCCATAAATACGTGCTAGCATAAAGTGAAAATACCCTCTCAATGCAATAGCCTGACCTCTAATAGCCTTCAACTGCGCATCGTCAGTTGCTGGATCCACATTGTTAATAATGGTATTTACGTTCTTAATTTGCGTATAATAAGTGAACCACGGGAAGTGGGAACGTGAGTTCGTCATGACACGACCGGTGTAGTTGTAGTTAAAACCTCCCCAACCAAGATTATCCATAATCACATCATTTCCCATCAAATCCACAAAGGATAAAACTCCTTTATGTCCAAAATCCTCATGACCGGCATATCCCGTAGTGGTAGCAGAGCGCAGTGTCGCATACACACCTTTTAACGTGCCTAAAGTAGCTGCTGGAGACGAGCCCAATTGCTCTGGGTTGATGGTTGATTCTGGATTCAGATTTAGGTAATCTTTACCACAAGATGTAAATAACAATCCTGCAATAACTGCATATATAAATTTATTCTTTTTCATTAAGATTAAAAATTAACGGTTAAACCTAAAGAAAGACTTCTCAATAATGAGTAACTATTAAGTGTAAGGCCATTGTTTAACTCGCCACCAATTTGCATCATTCTAGGATCTAACCCTTGACGTTTTGACAACATAAATAAGTTGTTACCCAGTACACTAACACGTGCATTCTTAACACCAATTCTTTCCATTTTCTGTCCCGATAAGTCATAAGAAATACCAAAATTTTCTAAACTTAAATAGTTTGCAGATACTAAAAACATATCTGAAGTACCATATTGTTGTTTATCCACGCTAGTTAAAATAGGCAACATAGCTGAGGTATTTTCTGGCGTCCATGTTTTATACACATCCTTGTGGTAATTAGCTCCACTGTTTCCCATTCCAGTACCTTCACTAAACAATCCTTGGTAAACATTATCAAAAACATAACCACCTAATTGATAAGCGAATCCAGCATTAAAGGATAATTTCTTATATCGTAAATCAAATCCGAAACCTCCATAAACATCTGGATGTGCAGATTTATTACTAAGAAACTGTGTCCCTGACGAATGTGTTTGTGTCGTTGTTTTCGCACCGGTTGAAAGACCAGAAATCGGATCTGTTTCACCGACATACCAACTACCTAAACCTGTTGTTGGATCAACACCGGCAAATTCTCTCAAGTAATAAGTATAAGCGCTTTGGCCTTCTACAAATCTAAAGATACCGCCATTTACAAATGGTTGCGGAAGTCTAGTAATCTTGTTTTTGTAGTGCGTCGCATTTACCCATAAGTTCAAATTCCAGTCATCTGTGCGAACAACATCACCATTAATAGAAATCTCCACACCAGTATTCTTCATATCACCAATATTCTTGGATATCGCTGGAATACCAGATGAAGGTGCCTGAGGGAAATTATAAAGCATATCAGAAACCTTTCTTGTAAAGAATTCGAAGTCGACATTCAATCTATTAGCAAAAAGGCCTAACTCAAAGCCAGTATTAAAGTTCCGAGAAACCTCCCATTTCAAATCCTTATTACCAGTATACACTTGTTTAATAGAAGGGTTTCCTTCCGCGTCGGCTGTAATTTCGAATTGATCCATGTATGGATAGAAGTTGCGAGAATACCCAAAATGATTTCTATGATCCATTGATACATAAGATGGATAATACAAGTTATCATTACCTTGCTCCCCATAACTTATTTTGAACTTTAAATTAGAAATTGCATCCACAGATTTAAGAAAATCCTCATTCGAAGCAATCCATGCACCGCCTATACCATAAAAATTACCCCATCGATTATCCGGGTGAAAAACCGATGAACCATCTCTTCTAAACGAGCCATTAACGTAATACTTCCCCGCATAGTTATAAGTAACCTTAGACAAATAGCCCTCTACTTTGTAATTATCGGTATAGCCATTCAAAGCACTGAATTTACTTGCGTTAGATAAGAAGATTTCATTCGGAATAACAACCATTGTTTTCGCACCAGAAATCATCTTACTGCTATAGTCAGAGCTTTCGTGCCCCACTAAAATGTTTAAAGAATGTTGTCCAAATTTCTTATCGTACGTCAATAATTGTTGATTGGTCAATGTCGACTCATTGATAAGCGCGTTTGTAATAGAACCTCCATAAGGTGCCGCATCACCGCCCTCGCTATTTGCATAACGAAGTCTATTACCACCTAAAAAGTCGTAACCAATATTATAGGTGAAATTAAAGTTTTTAAGAAAGTCGAAGGAAGCATATGTCCGCAAACTTACATTGGTATTTGTATTCGTTTGAATATTCAACAATGTTGATGCGTATGGGTTCATGTTGGTGATATAAGGTCTTACGGCACTAGATCCATCCGGATTAATAGTTTCTCCCTTACCCCAATCATACAAATCGCGTCCATTAGCATTTTTAAGAATATTCCCCTCTTTATCTCTTGCAAAGATTGGGTAAATAGGCGCCATATTTCTACTCCAAGAGAACAAGTTCGAATATGTTCCTGAAGCTTTTCCAGCTTGTGGATCTCTTGACTTAGTACTCGCAAAATTCACGTTCCCTCCAAGTTTAACAAACTCATACGGACGAAACTCTAAATTAGCACGAGCAGAAACACGCTCAAATCCAGAGTTGATCACATAACCATCATCTTTCAAATAACCTCCAGACAAGTAAGATGTCACTTTATCATTTCCATATCTTAAGTTTAATGAATGTTCGTGACGGATACTATTGTCAAATAAATAGTCATTCCAATCATCGTGGTATAAAACTTTAGCAGACGGATTTATTTTACCAGAAGAAGCGTCGATAATTTCGTTATTTCCAACATTAAAAATATTGTATTTCAAATCACTGAATAAAGTATTAGATGCAGTAGTTCTTGCATCTTGATCCGAAGCACCATTAACTATTTCACCTAGGCGTAATCTTTGCCATCTAAGTTCATAATACTCCGAAGGGTCTGTTATGTAATTGTAATCCTTTGTTGCTCTTGAATTAAAACCAACACGAGAGTCAAGCGTGATATCTACTTTGTTGTTGTTTTTACCCTTTTTCGTCGTGATGATAATAACGCCATTCGCACCTCTACTACCATATAATGCATTTGCAGCAGCATCTTTTAAGAAGGACATCTGATCAATATCTTGGGAAGAAATTGCCGAAATATCACCATTATACGGAACACCATCCACAACGTACAAAGGGTCATTTGACGAAGAAATAGAGCCTAAACCTCTAAAACGAACAGTTGCAGAGGCCCCAGGTTGTCCTGAGGTAGACCGTATCTGTACACCGCCAACCTTACCCGCTAAAGATTGGACCACGTTTGCAGTTTGAACCTGCTCCAAATCCTTTGCTTTTAATGTCGAAATTGAGCCTGCAATCGACTCTTTTGTTTGCGTTCCATAAGCCGTAACCACAACTTCTTCTAAAGCTGTTTCATCCGATTGTAACGCTACATTTACAGTAGTTTTTCCTGCAACAGGAAGACGTTGTGCAATATAGCCTAGGTAAGAAAAAGCTAATGTTGCATTTTCAGGCACACTGAACGAATACGCTCCCAACGCATCTGTCTGTGTAGCAGCAGTTCCACCCACCACAGCAATAGAAACACCACTAATTGGTGAACCATCCGCCGCAGATGTGACTTTACCACTCACCTGACGATTCTGCGCAAATGCCCCTCCTATGAAGAGCGTACACAGCAGAATAAAACTGAGTAATTTTTGTTTCATGTTGTTTATATAATTTATTGATAATATTACACATCAACCAAATGCATGCGCAAACATAAATTGCAATAGCAACCAAATAAAATCATCAAAAGGCCCTGTGAAAAAAGGTCTAAAAGATGAAAAAACGCAAACAAATGTTCTTTTCAGTCGTTTAGAATCAATAATAAGGTAAGTATCTTGCTGTCGTTAACATTTTTTAACAAAAGCGGAAGGCAAATGTATACGAACATAGTTGTTATTACAAGCTTTTTAACATTTCAAACCACAAAGCAATAAAAAAGCAATTAAATAGCACATCTATTGCAAAAACAAAAAAGCAAACGTTCGTTTAGTAGAACAAAAACAAAACAGAACTTTAGATAAAAAAACAGAAGTAAAACGGAATAATATTCTGTTACATTATTCTATTTAGAATGATTATAAATTTCTTCGAAAGGCAATATTTAAAAACATGAATTGTAACAAGCAATTTATCCTTGAAAAAGACAATACGGTTCAAACTATTTCCCCTCAATAGATTTTAATTATCTTTGCGCCATGCGTTTTGATATTATTACCGTATTGCCCGACTTGCTACAAAGTCCATTTGCACATTCCATCTTACAGCGTGCACAAAAAAAAGACTTGGTAGAAATCCATGTCCATAATCTACGTGACTATGCCAATAACAAACATAAGTCTGTAGACGACTATCCTTACGGAGGTGGTTCAGGGATGGTTATGCAAATCGAACCCTTTGCTGCCTGCATCGAAAAATTACAAAACGAACGGGTATATGACGATATCATATATATGACTCCAGATGGGGAAACTTTGAATCAAGAAATTGCAAATAGTCTTTCTTCAGCAGGAAATATTATGATCCTATGCGGTCACTATAAAGGTATAGATCAGCGCATACGCGATATCTTTGTTACAAAAGAAATATCAGTTGGTGATTATGTATTATCGGGAGGCGAATTACCCGCTGCAATCCTGGTTGATGCTATAGCACGCTTAATCCCCGGCGTCCTTTCTGATGAGACTTCTGCCCTGTCCGATTCCTTCCAAGATGGCCTTCTAGATGCTCCAATCTACACCCGACCGGCCGAATGGCGCGGACATAAAGTACCGGATGTATTACTCAGTGGCCATGAAGCAAAGATCGCCGCGTGGCGCGATGAAGAGCAACTCAAACGCACCTTAGAACGTCGTCCTGATTTATTGAATGACTAACGTTTTGCAATTATTTTTGTTTTTTTTCTAAAAAAAGTTTGTAAAGCAAAAAAATATAATAAATTTGTAGTGTACAAATGACAATAAGAAACATATATACAAATTGGTGGTGGCCTGCGATAGAAATCGTCGGGAACAGATTTGGTATGTTATAAAATATTCATAATCAACCAAAACCAGTGTGAAAACAGGCCCGACGATCTAATTGTCGGGCCTTTTCTTTTTTATCGAAAATCAAAAATAATATGAAATATACGCTACAAACAAAACACAAAAAAATACTTGCCGATACAACCACACCGGTGAGTATATACCTGCGTTTGCGCGATTCTTTCCCAAATAGTCTATTGCTGGAAAGCTCAGAGTATCAAAGCAGAGACAATAATATCAGCTACATCTGCTGTCAACCTATAGCTGGTATTACACTAGACGACACACAGCTATCTATCAGCTATCCGGGGCAATCTTCTATTTACAAACCAGCTTCTGAAATAAACTTAAGAAAAGAGGTCTCTACCTTCAGACAGCAATTTGTACAAACGGAGACAGAAAAACACCAAGTCATTTCTTCAGGGCTTTTTGGTTATTTCACATTTGATGCCATTGAACATTTTGAAGATATTACATTAACCACTCCAAAGGCTGCTGAACGGAATATCCCAAAACTACAATACCACGTCTATCGGTACGTAATTGCGATCGATCACTTTCGCAACGAACTTCATATTTTCGAAAACTTACTGGAAAATGAAATATCGGATCTGGACCGGATGCAATATCTGATACAAAACAAGAATTTCCCAGAGTACAACTTCCAGCGAAAAGGTGGCGAAAGTTCAAATATGAAAGATGAAGACTTCAAAAACCTAGTGACACGTATGAAAGCACATATACAGCGCGGTGATGTATTTCAAATTGTTCCTTCACGTGCTTTTTCTACTCCTTTTGCCGGTGATGAGTTTAATGTATATAGAGCCTTGCGCTCTGTAAACCCTTCGCCTTACCTATTTTATTTTGATTATGGAAGCTTTAAGCTTTTCGGTTCTTCGCCAGAGGCCCAACTGACGATCAAAAAGGGAGAAGCGACCATTTATCCGATTGCCGGAACTTTTAAAAGAACAGGCGACATGGAACAAGATGAAAAAATCGCAGAAGCACTCAAGAATGACCCTAAAGAATCAGCCGAACATGTGATGCTGGTTGACCTTGCGCGCAATGACTTAAGTCGCCATTGCACGAATGTCCAGGTCAAATCATACAAAGAAGCACAGTATTACTCCCATATTATACACTTGGTTTCCAAAGTATCGGGGAAGTTAAATCCAGAAGCAAACCCTTTCGATGTCGTTGGCGACACCTTCCCTGCAGGGACCTTATCGGGCGCTCCTAAGCATATGGCACTTACACTTATCGATCGTTATGAAGGCTTGCAACGATCGTTCTACGCCGGTGCCCTTGGGTATATGGGCTTCAATGGTGATTTCAACCATGCCATCATGATTCGTTCCTTCCTAAGTAAGCAGAATGTGCTGCACTATCAGGCCGGTGCAGGTATCGTTTTGGATTCTGATCCAGAGATGGAATTACAAGAGGTAAATAATAAAATTGCGGCGCTCCGTCGTGCTTTGGAATTAGCAGAAACAATATGAGCAATAGAAATACCATGATCCGCCCTTTAGATTATTGTGAAACAACGACACAGATCGCCACTTCACTAGAAACTATTGACGCACGTATTGAAGAATTGATAACTTTACGTGAGGTTTATCGGAACAAACAACGCGCTTTAGCCGAACAGGAAACAATAAACGTTTTAGAACACAATAATGAGCAGTAAAAAAATATTGGTAATCGACAACTACGATTCCTTCACATATAACCTTGTACACCTACTACAGGAATTAAACCAAGAATACGTTGTAGTTCGCAATGATAAGTTTGCGCTGGGAGACGTAGCGGCATACGACAAGATCTTATTGTCTCCTGGTCCCGGCATTCCCGAAGAGGCAGGCTTGCTAATAGATGTGATACGTACTTATGCTTCGACAAAAAGTATCTTGGGAATCTGTTTAGGTCAACAAGCAATAGCCGAAGTATTTGGCGGCACACTTTTCAATATGCCAAAACCGCTTCATGGTGTTGCCACTTCCATCAACGTAACAGATGCTGATGAAAAGCTTTTTCAAAACTTCCCTGTGGACTCCATGATTGGACGATACCACTCGTGGGCGGTAGAAAAGGATAATCTTCCAGATTGCCTCAAAGTAACGGCGGTCGACCCGAATGGTATTATTATGGCGCTATCACATACTGAATATGATGTGCGCGGCATGCAGTTTCACCCAGAGTCAATCTTGACAACCAATGGAAAATTATTGATCGAGAATTGGTTGAAATAAGGTATACCTCAACACATACAATGTAGTGCAGGGCCATCAGGACATAAAAATAAACAATGACTAACGATCACCTAGTTTTAAGTAATGAACATACTAGATAAAATCATAGCAAAAAAAAGAACTGAAGTAGCGGAAGCCCAAGCCAAGGTTTCATTAGCAGAATTAAAAACATACCCCCTCTTTTCACGGGAATGTTACAACTTAAGGGAGTCGATGCTCCACCCTGAGCGTACTGGAATTATTGCAGAATTTAAGCGTGCATCGCCTTCAAAAGGATTAATAAATGGCACGGCATCCGTTGCGCAGGTCGTCAAAGGTTACCAAGATGCAGGAGCTTCAGCAGTTTCTGTATTAACAGACCCTGATTTCTTTCAAGGATCATTAGCAGATCTGACAGCTGCTAGGCAAGCATTGACTATTCCTTTATTGCGGAAGGAATTTATTATCGACCGTTACCAGATTGCTGAAGCGAAAGCATACGGTGCTGATATTATTTTGTTAATAGCAGCTTGCTTAGAAGCTACCGAAATAGAGTCGCTGTCCATCTATGCGAAATCACTTGGTCTGAATGTCTTGCTCGAAGTACATAATGAAGAGGAATTGAACCGCAGCTTATTTAATAGTATAGATGCTATCGGTGTCAACAACCGTAATCTTAAAGACTTCTCGGTAAGCTTGGAACATTCCTATGATCTTGTAAATAAGATCCCGGGTCGATATATCAAAGTATCTGAAAGTGGTATTTCTGATCCTGCAACGATTACGGCGCTGCGGGCTGCTGGCTTCCAAGGCTTCTTAATCGGTGAGAATTTCATGCGGACGGATAATCCAGGAGCAGCGATAAAAGAGTTCGTAGATCAACTCTGAAAGCACCAGTTATAAAAAACCAGCTAGAATGCGTAATTTTGCAAAATGTCAGTTAAAATAGGTGAACATATTGATTTAGGGGAGTTTCCATTGCTGCTTGCACCAATGGAAGATGTGAGTGATCCACCATTTCGTTACGTGTGTAAGCAGAACGGTGTAGATTTAATGTACACCGAGTTTATCTCTTCGGAGGGATTAATTCGGGATGCAGCAAAATCGCGCCAAAAGCTTGATATCTTCGAGTATGAGCGTCCGATTGGCATCCAGATCTTTGGTTCAGATATAGAAAGCATGCGTAAGTCCGCAGAGATTTGCACGCTGGCCGCGCCAAATCTAATCGACATCAACTACGGCTGCCCCGTAAAGAATGTCGCCTGTCGCGGTGCTGGTGCTTCTTTGTTACAGGATATTGACAAGATGGTTGCTATGACGAAAGCAGTTGTAGATGCCACACACCTTCCCGTTACGGTTAAGACGCGCTTGGGCTGGGATGATAACACTAAAAATGTATATGAAGTAGCGGAAAGGCTGCAAGATATTGGTATTAAAGCTTTGGCCATCCACGGTAGAACACGTGCTCAGATGTATAAAGGACAAGCTGATTGGAGCATGATTCGAGATATAAAGCAGAACCCGCGCGTTAAGATTCCGATTTTTGGTAATGGCGATGTGGACTCTGTGGAAAAAGCAGCTGCGTGGCGTCAAGAATATGAAGTGGATGGGATTATGATAGGTCGTGCCTCTATTGGATACCCCTGGATTTTCCGTGAAATTAAGCACTTCTTTGAGACAGGCCAACGCTTAGAAGGCCCAACTATTGCGGAACGTGTAGAGGTTTGCAAAACACACTTAATAAAATCTATCGAATGGAAGGGGGAGAAAACAGGTGTTTTTGAGATGCGTCGTCACTATTCTAACTACTTTAAAGGTATTCCAAATTTTAAAGAATATAGAACACAACTGGTCGGGCTACAAGATTATCGTGAGATCTTAGAAGTTTTAGAAGAGATCCAAAATTCTTTTTCTGAATTCGAATTTGCCGCAGTCTAAATAAAAAAACTCCATAAAAAAGGGGCTCAGAAATTATTTCTGAACCCCTTTTTTATATTATAGCGTTATTAAAATCTAATATTTATACCCATCATATAATTCGCCGTCGCCTGCGGTGTATAGAAATTATAGAACGTCCGTTCCCCGGTAGTATTCATCGACCCCCAAGTGTAACCACTGGTTTCATACTTCTCTCCAAGAATATTATTTACACTTACCATGAGATCCACATTTTTAAGGCCTAAAGCAGCAAAACTATAGCGCGCATTCAGATCATTTACCAAAAAAGGATCTATGCTCCGCTCCCTACTTGATGTATTATCCAAATACATGCGAGATACATATTTAGTACGTAAACTAAATTCAAGATTCTGAATCGGGCGATAAGCAAACTCATTTGAAAGAATGGTTGCTGCAGATAATGCAATATTCGTTTTCTTATATTCAATTTCCTTTAGACCAAGATCATTCCAGTCTTCATCATAAACTGGCACATATTCTTTAAAATTTTTGATTTTATTCTGACTGAAAGCAGCTGTTGCACGCCATGTGAATTGCTCCGTAATATTCCATGCAGCATCTAATTCGATCCCTACGCGATAGCTGTCAGGCACATTCTGACGAATCGTTCCTCCGACATCATTAATTGCTCCTGTCGGAATCAACTGATCTTTATAAAGCATCGCGTATGCATTAGCCCCTACATTAAACGAGGTTGTACGCAAGCGATACCCCGCTTCTATATTTTGCATGCGCTCTGGCGTCGGAAAAGCATTCAATGGGTTCTCGACATAATCCTTCCGAACAGGCTCTTTACTCGCATAGGCATACGATAGATATGCATTGCTCTGCGCATTGATTAGATAAGTAAGTCCGGCTTTAGGATTAAAAAACGATAAATCATCATGGATGTTTATATTTTTTATTTTATCATCATTCCCATCAATTTTGTAATGCAATGTCCGGTATTGCAGATCCACATTGAACAACCACTTATCTAGCGTATAGTTTACTTTACCGTAGATATTAAAATCATTTTTCTTTGCATTATTCTCATAATAACGATCGCCCAATTCACTGTTAGATGCGAAGCGAGACCAAATTACTTCGCCATAATGATCACCCGTGTACTGATTGAAAGCACCGCCTAAAGTCAGCTTCAAATCATTCGATGGTGTATAATTAAATGCATAGGTCGCTCCATAAAAATGATTATCCAACCAACGACGACGAATCAAATCCGAAGTCTTTGTCGTATCTGTTCCAAAGATTACAGGTGCCATTCCATACTTCGATAATTTATCATCTGCACGGTACTCTTCATAATAGCCCGCACCACGGGTATAATGCAAAGCTCCACTAAAGTTAAATTGGTCGCTTACCTGATTATTATAATGAATCCGCGCGTGCGTCTGTGTGTAATTATCCGTCTGATTATCGTAGGTATAGTAATTGTATTTTCTATCCGCATTCAACAGACGATCTGTTTCGGAACTGCTCAATTCCATACCTACTGCATAATCGGCTAAGCGACCGCGATCACCTTTAATAAGCGGCTCTGGTGTACCATACCATGCCTGATATGTTTTCTCTTTCCCAGAAAACAAAGTCGCCTTTAAGCTCTGCTTCTTACCGTAAAAACCACCATCAACATAGAAGGACTTAAGATCCGATGAAGCACGGTCAATATAACCATCCGAAGCCACGCGCGACAACCGTGCATTAAATGCATAGCGATTATTAATAAGTCCCGTCCCTGCTTTTACGGTGTTCTTCCACGAATTATAGGAACCATAACTATTATTGAGCTCTGCATAAGGTTTCTCCTGCAAGGCATCGGTTTGGATATTCAAAGAGGCTCCAAAAGCACCTGCCCCATTAGTGGACGTACCAATACCGCGCTGTACCTGAATGTTATCTACACTGGATGCAAAATCGGGGATGTTCACAAAAAAGGAACCCATACTTTCGGCATCATTTAACGGAATACCATCCAAAGTAACATTGATGCGTTCATTGCTTGAACCACGAATCGTCATATTTGTATATCCAATACCATTTCCAGCATCCGAGCCAATCACAACCGAAGGGGTTTGATCCAACAGATAAGGAATATCACGTCCCATGTTTACCTTCTCGATCGTTTGCTTATCGATGTTGGAGAAACTGGTTGATGCATTACTTCGTGCACGCGTCGCGCTGACCAACACCTCCTCTGCGCGTAGACTTGCCTCACGAAGTTGGATGCGGACAAACTGATTACTCGTTAATCGCAATGTGGTATCCTGAGTGCCGTAACCGACATAAGAAACATGAACTTGATAGCTGCCTGATCCTAAATCATTAAACTGAGCTTGTCCCTCTGCATTGGTTTGTTGAACCAACCGCTTGACTTTACTCACCGAAACACTGGCATTAGGTAACTTTTGATTTCTATCGTTAACTACTTCCAACGATAAACGGTGCTGCGCATATGTCGTGAATGACAAAGCTACTAATAGTGCACTGATTGATACTTTAATCATTAATAATTTGATTTTTTTCGTTAAACATACTATTGCAAGGGGTTCACAATAGCGTAATAATTTAACTTAACCTTTCCCTCCGCCAGCATTATCTGGATCAGGTGCGTCTCCATTACCATAGTAAAGAGACTGGGTATAATCTCAGCCTTTATTCGTGTTCGAAAACAAGGCACCCCTAACGATAGCGCAAAGGTAGCTTTTTTTTTCTATTTTTAGCGTCATATGCGAGCAGTAATACAACGGGTCACACATGCGTCCTGCACAGTGGAAGGTATAGTAACCGGAAAAATAGACCAAGGGCTATTGGTCTTGGTGGGAATCGAGGAGATCGATACAGAAGAAGATATGAAGTGGTTAGCTCAAAAAATAGTTAATCTTCGTATTTTTTCAGATGAGAACGGATTGATGAATAAGTCGGTACAAGATATCGCTGGCGGGATTCTATTGATCTCTCAGTTCACTTTATTTGCTCAAACAAAAAAGGGGAATCGGCCTTCTTTTATCCGCGCAGGCAAACCTGATAAAGCGAGACCAATGTATGACGAGATGGGTAAATACCTATCAGGACTCTTAGAAAAAGAAGTACAAATGGGCATCTTTGGAGGCGACATGAAGATTGACCTTCGCAACGATGGCCCGGTAACAATCATAATGAACACACAGGATAAAGACAATTTTTAAGATGACAATTAAAGAAGCACAAGAAGTAATAGATAAATGGATTACGACGACAGGAGTTCGCTATTTCAATGAACTGACCAACACAGCCATGTTAATGGAAGAAGTGGGTGAAGTCGCACGTATAATGGCACGCCAGTACGGCGAACAATCGTTTAAAAAGTCGGATAAAGAGGTCAATCTAGCAGATGAGATGGCCGATGTTCTTTTCGTACTGATGTGTCTAGCGAATCAAACAGGTATCGACCTAACCGACGCATTAGAAAAGAACTTAGAGAAGAAATCTATACGGGACGCCGATAGACATAAAAACAATGAAAAATTAAAATAAAAAATTACAATTGAAGCCTTATTAAAAGCAATCCGTAATTACGAATCTAAAGGACGAGGGTGTAGGTCTATTGAATCACACGAACAGCCTGAGCTGGAACGACCTATTGCATAATGCGATGAAAGCATTACCCTCGCTTCAACAACCCTAATAACACAACTCTTTCATTGTACAAAACAACGGCACAATACACGAACAACAACGCGTTACCGCTCCAGAAGTTGCGCGCAAAGAAGACATAATTTATCGCGACCAAAGCACCTCCTAGAGCGAGGTAACCGACAGTTTTTCCGACCTTATAAGGAATCGGGTAATTGCGCTGTCCCCAAAAGTAAGATAACAATACCATAACCGTATATGCTATTGATGTCACAAGAATAGCGCCGACGTAACTGTATTTCGGGATCAGCACATAGCAGAGAACTATAGTCACCAATGCACCTATCCCCGATATATACAGACCATATTTCGTTTGATCTGAAAGCTTATACCACACCGATAAATTCATATAGATCCCGAGCAAGACATAGTTAAACAAGATAATTGGAATATAATCCAAGCCCGACCAATACCTAGCTACTTGCTCTGCATTGCCCCCTTTAATAAAGTACTTCAGCCATTCTATGTTCATAGAGAGCCCCACCATTACAAGAACCATTGCGATAACGAAATACTCCATTATCACGGCATATACTTTTTTGGCGTTTTCGTTCTTTGCATAAGAGAAGAAAAACGGCTCGGCTCCCAACCGGAAAGCCTGCACAAAGATGCTGAGAAACATAGCTATTTTCGATATAGCACCGTAAATCCCAAGTTCTCGTTCCCCTACATTCCCAGGGAGTAGGCTTGGCAACAAGATCTTGTCCAGATGCTCATTGACGATAAAAGACACATTCGCTATAAAAATTGGCAAGCTATAGGAGAACATACTGTTTAGCAACTTCTTGTCTACTCGAAAACTAAACCCGCGTATCTGAGGCCATAACATCAGCAAGGTTACAGCACTTGCAATAAGATTAGACAAAAACACATAGCCCAACCACATGCCCTTGTACCACGTAAAAAAGCCTTCAAGAGAGGGGAATGTCCGAATCAACCAAGGTATAAAAACCATGAAAGACAGCGTAAAACAAACAAAAACACATATATTGATTGTCTTTAGTAAGGCATATCTAACAGGGCGGTTTTCAGAACGAAGCTTTGCGAACGGAACAACAGCTAAAGCATCTATAGCTAATATCAGCCCCATAAAGCAAATATATTGCTTATAATCAGCAACCGATTGGAGTCCGTTAGCAGCAAACCACTCCGACGCAGGTGATATCACGGAAAAAAGTACGAAAAGAAATACAAGGCTTGTAAAAATGGTAACAATAAAACTATTGTTAAAAACCTTCATCTTATCCTTTTCATCCACTTTTTGGAGGTAGCGGAAGTAGGTTGTCTCCATCCCAAAGGCTAGAAACGTATTGATTAGCGCCGACCATGAGTACATATTCGTAAAAATACCGTATATGCCCGTATCGAGCTTACGCACTAAAATCGGCGTCAGGATAAAATTCAGTAACCGAGAAACAATGGTAGACAGCCCGTAAATAGCTGTATCGTTCAGAAATCGTTTAACAACAGACATCCTTCACTCCTTATTTTAGCTTCTTGCGAACCACAAAGTCTTTGAATCCCTGTATTTCACCTTCAGTAGACGTTACATTTTCTACCTCTGCACGCTCTGGCCCCTCATCACAGAACTCCAACAACGAAGACAAGGCAAAATCATCTCCCTCAGCCGCTATATACACAGACCCGTCGGGTTGGTTTAGCGCAAAACCCTTTACGCCCAATTGATCGGCAACTGCTTTTACGGTAGCACGGAAATAAACTCCTTGCACCTTTCCTGTGACCACAATATCGAGATGTTTCATGGGGAGCAAACTTACCTAAATTTGTATAAAAAGCGAAAAACTAAACCAGACGACGTAAGGTAACAGAATCGACTAAATGTAAGTCTTCCATTCCTTCCAATAGTACCAATCCTGGACGCTTACCCACCTCGATAGATCCTAATTGTGCATCCAATCCCAAAGCTTTCGCCCCATTAATCGTCGCCCACTTTAACAATTGCAGAAAATCAATCTGGCTCACTTCTGCAGCGATGGCCTTCAATTCTTCCAGAATATTCAATGTATCATTGGATGCCAAACTATCCGTACCAATTACTATCCGATCGTTGCTTGGGATAAAATTCAATATCTTAGGTAATTTTCCCTCAATATAAAGGTTTGCTTTAGGACACAAACAATAATACACGTCCCGTCCTTGTCGCTGGACAAAATCGATATCTTTTAGCGAAGTGAACGTATTATGCACTAAAATTAATCTGTTGGACACCGGGGTATATGGCAAATACGATTGTATAGAGTTTCTAGCTTGCGCTTTAAAACTATCCGCATTCATGCCCATTTTTTCGTAAAACTTCAAGAAACCACCTGACTTATATCGAAATAATTTATTCTCTTCGTCACTTTCTTGGTTATGAATACTAAGGATATTGTCTGTCCCTACAACCTTACGAAAAGTCTTAAATAGCTCTTTCGAACATGAATAGGGTGCATGTGGTGTAATAGAAGCATTTGGTTCGAAGAAAAATTCAATATCACGAGCTCGATCAATTCGATTTTGCACTTCCTCTTTCACCAATCCCATAACCTCAACAAACGTGTGATATATGATTTTACTCTTTTTCTTTACTTGGACCGAATGGTCCGTATTCACATGATCGCCAACTGCTTGAATTCCGTTTTCATACATCATATGGTCGGCTTCAGCAATCTTATCCAAAATAACCTCTTGCGATTCCTCACGCATGGTCATCACTTCAGATAAAAACACAGGGAGTCCCATATTCCTTTTCGTCTTCCCTAGCATATGCGATAATTCGATATGGCAATGTGCATTCACAAAACCAGGAATTAGTACTCCTGCATAAAATTCCACCTCTACACCGTCAAGGTGAGGATCCCCCTCCTCATAAATTGCAATAATCGTCCCAGTATCGTCAAGAGCGACTACACCATTCCGAATAAGGGAACCAACTACGGGAGCAACCGTGCTTGCCGAAATATATCTCATTAACTTTCCTGCTATAAAATTGTATAAAAATAAAAAAAATTGACGGAAAACAAATAAATATACTATTGTGTAATATTCAACTCCGCAAATAAAGGTAAATGATCGGAACCGTAAGGCTCATTGAGAACACGATAATCGATCCATGAAAACTTGCTATGTTTCCCTACCATGATATAATCAATTTCAGTCCTAGGCTTTGTATTCGGAAACGTTGCTCCATTCTGTTTGGTATTACGAACAAAGAAATGTTCTAATAGTTGAATCGGTTCAGTTTCTGGCTCCGCATTCAAATCCCCAACCAAGATGAGCGGACGACTGTACCAATCACCTAATTCATTGATATACTTAGCTTGTTCTACTTTATTTTTCGCTTTCAGATCCAGGTGTGTATTTGCAAAAGAAATCTGCTTACCATTAGGCAATTCGACATCTACGATAGCTAAAGATCTATTTTCACTTGGCTCCACCATAGGCAAATCGTAACGTCGTTTTCCCACTATTTTATGCTTGCTCAAGATAAGTGTTCCGTATTCTCCTTTCTCTAAATCTATCCCTTTAGAAAAAAAATAATACATTCCCGTAAGTTCCGCTAACACTTTGGCCTGATCGATATTATTGGAGCGCGAAACATTCACATCAACCTCTTGTATACCCACCAGGTCTGCACCCGAAGCAACAATAATCTGCGCTATTTTTTCAAGATCAATCTTCCCAGGAATCTCGGGCGGATTTCCATGATGAATGTTATAGGATAAAACCTTAATGCGTTGCGCGTGTAATGCTCCCACACAGAGCAACAAGATTACGATAGTAAAGAACCTCTTCATACCTCCTAAATTAAGAACTTATATTGAAAAATAAGCAGATGATCGCTTGTATAGATTTGTTTATATTTATACACCGTAAAAGGAATCCTGAGATAATATGTGTTTCAACGCCTTTTTAAGAATAAAAACATCAAAAAAACCGAAAAAATGAAATTTATCACCACTACTCTGGCTTTTTTCTTTTTCATAATTTCTGAAAATACGCCACTAATAGGACAAGTAAATGTTCCAGCAAAAGAATTTCAGCAGGCGGCTGTTATCACGGCACATCCTTTAGCGTCGAATATAGGAGTCAATATCCTACAAAAAGGTGGCAACGCCGTCGATGCAGCAATTGCTGTTCAGTTTGCTTTAGCAGTTGTTTATCCTAACGCTGGAAATATAGGTGGAGGCGGATTTATGATATACCGATCAAAAAAAGGGGATATCGCAGCGCTCGATTTTAGAGAAACAGCGCCTTCCTTGGCTAGCCGGGACATGTATCTTGATACGGAAGGGAACCCAATTGTCGACAAAAGTTTATACGGTCAACTTGCCGCTGGTATTCCGGGTACCGTAGCGGGGATGGAAGAAGCGCATAAAAAATATGGCTCCCTTTCTTGGAAGGAATTACTCGCTCCAGCAATCGAATTAGCAAAAAATGGCTTTCAAATCACGGCTATGCAGGCAAATGAATTTAATGAGTATAAAGAAAAATTTGTAAAACACAACCCCAATTGGGCAGCTATTATTAGAGAAGAAAAATGGATTCCCGGAGCTACTTTTGTTCAAAAAGAACTTGCCGCTACGTTGGCTTTAATTGCGAAAAAGGGACGCGATGGTTTCTACAAAGGAAAAACAGCGGATCACATCGTCTCTGAAATGAATCGAGGTAACGGTATTATTTCATATAAGGATCTACGCAACTACAAAGCAATATGGAGGCAACCCATTGTTGGTATGTACAAAGATTATAAAGTAATCTCGATGCCTCCGCCATCTAGCGGAGGAATTGCCGTATTAGCATTATTACAATCCGTGGAAAAGTATCCCTTAGCGCAATGGGGCTTTCAGGCAGATAGCACTGTTCGCGCGATGGTTGAAGCAGAGCGTCGTATTTATGCCGATAGAGCAACATATTTGGGAGATCCGGACTTCTACAAAGTTCCGACATCATACCTCATAGACAAACAGCTTAATCAGGAACGGATGTCTACAATCGACCTCCGACAGGCGACACCAAGTGCTGAGGTTAAAGCCACAAAATTTCCAGGATATGAATCCGAACAAACGACGCACTTTTGTATTGTTGACAAAGAAGGAAATGCTGTTTCACTAACCACAACGATCAACGGTTCTTATGGCTCTTGTGTATGGGTTGACGGCGCAGGTTTTTTATTAAACAATGAGATGGATGATTTTTCGGTCAAACCAGGCGCCCCTAATATGTATGGGCTTCTGGGGGGCAAAGCTAATGCCATCGAAGGTGGAAAAAGAATGCTGAGTGCTATGTCCCCAACAATTATTGAACGTGAGGGGCAACTAAAAATGGTCGTTGGAACGCCAGGAGGATCGACTATTATTACATCAGTCTTTCAAGCGATATTAAATGTCTTGGAATTTGGGATGGATGCGCAAGCGTCTGTCAGTGCTCCTCGATTTCACCATCAATGGCAACCCGACAGAATTGATGTAGAGCAGGGTGCCATTTCGGAACAAGTACGTACAAGTTTAGAAAAAGATGGTTACCGCATCCATAAAAGAGGTAATATAGGTCGAATGGAAAATATCATCCGCCTACCAAACGGAAAATTACAGACCGGAGCAGATCATCGTGGAGATGACTACGCAACAGGTTATTAAGTAAAAGAAGAGTCCACCTTTAAAAGTGGACTCTTCTTTTATTCATCCAAAAACTTGCCATCAATCTTCTTGTTCGCTTTAGCGCCTAAAGCTTTGAGGTTTTCAACTTTCTTGATTACATTACCTGCCCCAGTGGACAGCTTCTTCATCGCATCTTGATGCTTCTCCCCCGCCCGCTGGATATATCCTTCTACTTGTTGCATATCTTGCAAAAAACCAACGAATTTATCGTAAAGTGCACCGGCTTCCTTGGCTATTTCCTGAACATTCCGATTCTGTCGTTCTTGCACCCATACACTCGCTATTGTCCGCAAAGTCGCTAACAGAGTGGAAGGGCTAACGATAACCACCTTACGGTCCCATGCATCAGAAAACAACTCTGGTCGCTCGCGTACCGCCGCACTTAAAGCCGACTCAATCGGCATAAACAGTAAAACAAAATCCGGAGAATGGATACCGTAGAGATGATGGTAATTCTTTGCAGAGAGATCACGCACATGCCCTTCAATGGATTGCACATGTTGCTTTATTAATTGAACTTGCTCTATCTCATCTTCACTATTTACCCAACGTTCATACGCCGTCAATGATACTTTCGAATCAATAACAAGGTGCTTTTCCTCGGGCAGAAGAATAATAGCATCCGGAATTTTACGCTTATCATCCTCCCTAAAAACGGACTGCAACGTATATTCTTGGTCCTTCACTAAACCCGAACGCTCTAATACCCGCTCGAGGATAATTTCGCCCCAATTTCCCTGTTTTTTATTGTCCCCTTTAAGCGCCTTACTCAGGCTATTCGCCTCATTTTTTATCAGTTGACTCTGTTGCATCAGCTGTTCCACAACACCTTTCAAAACGTGACGTTCTGCTGATTCTTGCTGATAGGTACGTTCCACCTTTTCCTCAAAAGTCTTGATCTTATCCCGTAACGGGTCTAAGATCTGACTCATATGCTGTTGATTTGTCGCTGTAAATTTTTGCGTCTTTTCATCCAATATTTTATTGGCCATATGTTGAAACTCCAACTGAAATTGTTCCCGCAGTCTCGACATTTCCAATCGTTGTTCTTGAAATTTCTCTTGCTGCGCTTGCAAATAGGCATTTGTACTCTCTAATGAACGCTCAAGACTCATACGATCCTCTCGCTCCTTTTCTAGACTATGCTCCAATTTATCATGACTAGCTGCGAGTACTTTCTCCCGTTCTTGGAATTTTGTCATTTCAAGAACAGCTGTATTTCGTTCTTGCTCAAGCTGCAAAAACAAACGCTTAGGCACCCGTTTTCCGTTTTGCAATAACAACACCACAACAAGAACCACCAACACAACAATACATGCTATAACAAATACATTCATTTTCTTCTTTTTTTGGAATATTTTGGCTTACGTCTTAAATCCGCTGTATTAGATCATGTCACATATGGTCAAGACTGCCGCGTCTTTCCCCCTCCCAGTGACGCCGTGAACGCAAGGAGCCTCTTAGAACAAAGCGTGGATCAACGTTGAACTAACAACTATCAACCACGAACAACAAACTATGAACTACAAACTACCTGGGCGACCACAAAGGTATCCCCTACAGCAAACGTCCCTTAATCAGTTTTAATCCTCAAGCTATAATCTAACAACTATCAACAACAAACTATGAACTACAAACTACCTTACTGTAACTTCTGATGCGTTTTCCACCATAGATCCGGCATATCTCCTGCCACCGCTAACTGGTAGTCCTCATAACGACATGGCACCCAATAGTACCGTTCATTAACAGATTTAGATCCGAAATATGGCACTTGCATCCACCAACGATCCGATTTTTTGCTTTTTACAAAAACTAGTTCGTAATCATCATTTTCTAAAGTCGTGCGATAGATTATATACGCCGATTTAGGCACTAAAGGAGCATCATTTTTACGGTTGTAATACCCATCGATAAAACACCAAATCATCTGCGCAACCAAGCTAGCTGTATGCCCCATCGGGTCAAAAGTCGGGTTATATTCATACAGACCAAAGGAGGAGCACTTATCAGACATACCCGCATAACGCGCCAACTGACATGCTTCATCTCCATACAATCCATTCGGGTTGGCATTTGCATTACCCGGTGCCTCTGAAGCACGAATAGCACCAATATCAAAGCTTACCATATCGGCCGCTCGAATCAGAGGTTCTGCCTGATCTAGCTTTCCGGCCATCATACCTATCCGCATTGTACTAAAGAACAGTTTATCATACATGTTAATAGACTCCTTACTCACTAAATAAGTTTGATAAGCCATATTACTCAGATTAAACAGATAGTCCGGCTGATGTAAAATGATATGATTGAGGTATGTATTAGAGTTCAATGCCGTATTATCTGCATTGTCTTGATCCAAATCAAAACGACTGTCAATAACGGCCACTTCCACACGTTGTTCTAACCCTTCGTAGCCCATGTATTGAGCGTATGTTAAGTCTTGGCCTCCGCCAATAATAATAGGTACAATATCCTGTTTTACTAACTCCTCTACGACCGTTTTAATTGCGAAATAAGTATCTGTAAGTGACTCTCCCGCCTTGATGTTACCCAAATCGGCAATCTTGACATTATAGTCGCCTTGATACAAATTATAGAGGTACTTGCGGACTGCATTAGCTGATTTTTTTGTTCCTTCGTTATTCACAGCTCCCCGTTCCTCTTCTACCCCAATTAGCACCAATTGAGGCTTCGTTTCCGGATCTTCAAGATCAGGGAATACATCTTCATACGCTTGAATACTCTTTCCAAACTGCGAGTTGTAAAAAGCCGATCCACTAATAAAATCTTGAACTGTGATGGGCGAAAAAAAGACCGATAAAGACATAAGTTTTGCGTTGTAGATTGTAAACTTAGATAAAAAAAAAGAAACAATCACCTACCTATTGTGCAATTCTGCTTTTAATAAGCTATTTTTGAAAAGGATAAGTTTTTAAAAATAAGTTAGCATTGTGATATTAGTTACTGGCGGAACAGGTTTTTTAGGGTCTACGTTAATTCAACAGCTCATTCAGGCGGGCCAATCCGTTACGGCCACAAAACGGAACGACTCTATTGTACCTTCCGGTCTGGAGAAACATCCGTTGGTACGTTGGGTAGAGGCCGATGTTACGGACTATTTTGCTTTATCGGACTTATTTACCGACATCCAAGAGGTGTACCATTGTGCGGCTAAGATTTCCTATCACAAAGAAGACTGGGACATGATGCTGCATGTGAATATTGAGGGGACCAAGCATATCGTTAACCTCTGCTTGGAGCACAACGCTCGCCTGGTACACGTCAGCTCCATCGCATCCTTAGGTAACAGCAAGAACAACGAACTAGTTGGGGAAAGTACTTTTTGGGACGAAGGTGCGCCACATTCCAAGTACTCCCTGTCGAAATACGAAAGTGAGATGGAGGTATGGCGAGGTATTGTTGAAGGACTTGATGCGGTCATTGTCAATCCCTCTGTCATTATGGGGGCCGGAACAGGAGACCGTGGTTCTGGAAAACTGTTTTCTGTGATACAAAAAGGATTACGAATCTATCCTTCTGGTAGTGTGGGTATCGTTGATGTTGAGGATGTGGCCAAAGTCATGGTTCTTTTGATGAACGATAAAAAAATCACCGGGGAACGTTTTATCTTAAACAGTGAAAACGTAAGTAATAAGCATCTACTGGAGCAAATTGCTGTTTTATTAGACAAACCTGCACCAACAATCCAAGCCAAGCCATTCATGATGAGTATTGCATGGCGTGCCGCTAAACTGGCAGCCTTATTCAGTAATAAGCAACCAACGCTTACGCGGGAAACAGCCAAAGCATCCTCCGCCAAGCTAGCCTTTTCCAATAAAAAGATCAAAGATATTATCGGATACACCTTTAAACCCGTAGATATAACTTTGAAAGAAATGAGTTTAGACTACAAATAACAAACTATAACAATCAACCTTAACCACCGTGAAAAATTATTACATCATTGATTTCGACAGTACATTTACACAAGTCGAAGCCTTAGATGAGCTAGCAAAAATATCGCTAGAAAACCATCCAGAAAGAGATAACATATACAAACAGATCGAGGATTATACCAACTTAGCAATGGATGGTAAGATCTCTTTTCGAGAAAGTTTAGCTGGCCGGGTAAAGCTTTTAAACGCGAACAAATCGCACCTAGACAAGCTCGTGAGTCAACTCAAGAAAAAAGTATCGCGTTCCTTTGAGCGGAACAAAGAGTTCTTTAAGGAAAATTCGGATACCGCTTGGATTGTCTCAGGAGGCTTTAAGGAGTTTATTACACCTGTTGTCACGCCCTATCATATCAAAAAAGAAAATATTTACGCCAATACCTTTAAATTTGACGAAGAAGGAAATATTATCGGTTACGATGAGACAAATCCTCTATCCGATGAAGGAGGTAAGGTTAAGCTGCTTAAGGAACTAAATATTGCTGGTCGTATTTTTGGCATTGGAGATGGTTACTCAGACTTCCAATTGAAGGAGTCTGGCTTAATTGAGAAATTTTTTGCCTTCACGGAGAATATTGCACGTAAAAGTGTGACCGAGAAAGCAGATCACATCACGCCAAGCTTCGACGAGTTTCTATATGTCAATGACTTACCTCGCGCAATCTCGTACCCAAAGAACCGTATCCTTTGTCTTATTATTGGAGATGTACCTGAAATCGCTGTACACATTCTCAAAAGAGATGGCTTTTCTGTGCGCATCAAAGACAATTTCGAAGAGAAATATACCAAAGACGTCGGCTTGTTGCTTGTAGCAGACGGCATTACGATTGATGATGATCAATTAGCAAGAGCCGATAAATTAAAGACAATTGGTTACCTAGGCGATGCGAAAGCGCATATCAGTAAAAAGATATGTACCGAGAAAGGAATTGTGGTTTTTGATGACAAGAAAAACAAGAAGCGGAATTCGGAATTTATTCCACGCCGTATGGCCGATTTTATTAATAATGGAGATACGTACATGAGTCGTAATTTCCCGAATTTGATCTTACCGAAGCTCACACAGGCACACCGCTTATTACATATCCACAAAAATGTACCCGGAATTATGGCGCAGATAAATAATGCCTATGCCGAAAACAATATTAATATTATCTCTCAGTTTCTGATGACCAAAGGGGACATCGGTTATGCCGTTACGGATATACACACGGCTTATGACAAGAAACTTATTAAGCAGCTGAAACAAATTGATAACACAATAAAATTCAGGATCTTATACAAATAAAAAAAACTGCATAAAGGAAATTATTTTTCATTTCAATCCTAAGAAATGAGGATTCGACTATTCTCTTATGACAAACACAATTAGACAGCCACGTCCTTGCGAGAAGCGCTTCGACGTGGCTTTTTCGTTTTGGCCGTTCTCGATTTATCGTAGAAAATCGGAGGGAGTTTTAAAATCGTGTGATTATACAAATAATAATCAGCGATCATCATATTCTGCACCAGAATAACACTGATACTGTGAGTTCCTTCCCCTTACTTAAGGCGTAATCAAAACGTCCAAGGGCACATCATATTCATTAACATCATCGATCTGTTCAACAGGAGGAAACAGCGACAAGCCAATTTTTAAACAATCCGGACGACATTTCGCAAGGAAACGATCATAGAATCCTTTTCCGTAACCTACGCGATTTCCGGCTTTGTCAGCAACAAGCAACGGAATGATAACCGCATCGATAAGCTTTTCGTCGACTGACTCTCCTTCTTGTGGCTCCAAAATACCCCATTTATTTTCTAATAATTCGCGTCGCTCCGTAAACAGATAATGTGACATACTTGAATCATCCGGGTTAGAACGGCTAACTACAATTTTAAGTGCCGGATAATGTTGTCGTAACCAATCCATAAAAGGCCACGTATCAATCTCACGCATCCGTTGTATGGGTATATATAAGTGTATATACGTCACATCATTCCAGGAATGCTTCTTCAGCTGAGCCAATACCCGTTCGCTCCGAGAAACAAAATCATCCGCAGACATCAACTGTCGTTCTTTCTTGTAATATATACGTAACCCTTCTTTATCCATGTTTTTTAATATATGGTATAACTCTTACCGTTAAACCTACTCTGTATTAACCGATAACAACCGGCCACAAAATTTAACTGCGTTGAGCCCTTCGGGGTTTGTGGCTCTTCTAACTACTAACTCCTCTCTACCTTCTACCAACTACTCCCGACTAACTACTTCCTGCTTTCTTCCAAAAAAAACGGCCTTGCGCTGGGAAGCTAACAAGACCGAATAATCAACCTAAACCTAATATTTTATTTAACACGTTCGATATAATCACCAGTACGTGTATCAACTTTTACTTTATCGCCCTGATTGATAAACAAAGGGACTCTAATTTCAACACCTGTCTCTACTGTTGCTACTTTAAGTGCATTTGTAGACGTATCACCTTTTACAGCAGGCTCTGAATATGTGATTTCCAACTCTACTGTTGCTGGAGCTTGCGCCATAATAGGCTCTTCGCTTTCGAATGCAATGATCACATTCATACCTTCTTTCAAGAATCGTGCCGAATCTCCGAACAGATGTTTTGGGATATTGAACTGTTCATACGTATTGTTATCCATCACAACGAAAAAGTCAGCATCATCATATAAATACTGGTAATCGTTTGTTTCCACACGCGCAATAGTTACCTCTTCGTCCGTTCTAAAACGGTATTCCACAAGTTTTCCTGTTTTTACGTTTCGCATACGCGCTTGGTAAAAAGCACGCAAGTTCCCTGGTGTACGGTGGATAAACTCCTCTACAGACACCAATTCTCCGTTAAAACGAAGTATATTTCCTGATTTTACTTCAGATGCTTTCGACATAATGAATTTTTCGTTTATTATGCAAAAATAATAAATATAGTGCGCTTTTGAAAATGAATAGTTTATTGAGCTAGAGGCATATCTTACCTCAAATAGGGAACAAGAAAACTCCCCGTAAGAAACCTGACTGGGGAAAGGTTATTTAAAATCAAGTATATGCAATTGCTCATCGCAAAAGCTATACTCTTTTTCTTGATTAGAGCCAACAAGGAGCATTCTGTTGGCATCAATTGTCTGCTGGATTAGATCTAAGTACCAGTCTTCTCCTGGACGATCTAAGTTACTCGTAGGTTCATCAAGAAGTACAATAGGCGTATCCGAACAGCACGCAAGCGCCAATTTGACCCGCTGTTTCATTCCGGAAGAAAAAAAACGAATCTCTTTATCAAGCGCTTTCTCAAGTCCCAATATGTCAATTAACCGATCGTAATTAAACCCGGTGGCATAATTTTTAAATTTAAAATGGAAGGCCAACATTTCCTGTAGTGTAAACTCTTCCAGAAGTTCCACATAAGGTGCTGCAATAGACAAATGTTCATAGATATTATCAGCCTCAACCGTCGTTTGTTCTTCGGTTTTATAGACCACCGTTCCTTCACTGGGCGAAAGACTACCAGAGACAACCTTGAGTAAGGTTGACTTACCCGATCCATTTGGACCAAGCACCGCATATTTTTTTCCAATGGAGAAGGTATAATCCAAGTGGCGAAAAATCCACTCCTTATTATACCTTCGCCCTGTGTTTTGTAAAGTTATATTCAATAAACAGCCCTTTTCTATAATGTTGACGCTTTCCCTTGATTAAACCCTTTAATTACTCCACGATTCGAATTCCGAACAAAAGATAATATCTCGTCTCGGATTTCTGTTGGGGTAAACTCTGCCTCGATCAAATCTAATGCTTTCGTTAGATTTCTATTTTGCACAAATAGAACACGGTAGATATCTTGTATTTCGGTAATCTGTTCAGCAGTGAATCCGCGTCTACGCAATCCCACCGAGTTGATACCAGCATACGCGATAGGTTCACGCGCGGCCTTAATAAATGGAGGAACATCTTTACGAACCAATGTACCACCGGTCACAAAGGCATGCGAACCAATCTGGCAAAACTGATGGACAGCCACCATACCCGCTAACACAACGTAATCACCTACCGTTATATGGCCTGCCAGCGTACTGGAATTTGAAAAAATACAGTAATCGCCGACGATACAATCGTGCGCAATATGGCTATATGCCTGAATAAGACAGTTCTTACCGACAACCGTTTTGTAACGATCTTTGGTCCCTCTATTGATAGTTACACATTCGCGGATCGTGGTATTATCACCAATCTCACATGTTGTAACCTCACCTTCAAACTTAAGATCTTGTGGCTCTCCGGAAATAACTGCTCCTGGGAAAATTCGACAATTTTTCCCAATTCGTGCTCCATTCATAATGGTCACGTTTGATCCAATCCATGTGCCCTCTCCAATCTCCACATCTTTATGGATGGTAGAAAAAGGTTCTACCACCACATTTTGGGCGATCTTAGCTTCCGGATGGATATATGATAGCGGTTGTATCATTCCTATTAATTTTTAACTTTTACGATCTGAGCCATTAACTCAGCTTCACTTACAATCTTATCTCCCACCATACCAACACCTTTCATACGTGCAATACCACGACGAATAGGCTCAATCAATTCACAGCTAAAGATAATGGTATCTCCAGGTGTTACCTGATTCTTAAAACGAGCATTTTCTATTTTTAAGAACAAGGTCAAGTAATTTTCAGGATCAGGAACCGTATTTAATACTAATATACCACCTGTCTGCGCCATAGCTTCAATCTGCAATACACCTGGAAACCACGGTGCACCCGGAAAATGTCCCATGAATAAATCTTCATTCATCGTTACATTTTTCAGACCTACAACATGTGTATCCGAAAGCTCTAAAATTTTATCAATCATCAAAAACGGTTGACGATGTGGTAAAATTTTCATGATCTGCACCGTGTCATAAACTGGCGGCGTATTTGGATCGTATACTTTAACGTTTTTCCTGTTTTTATCCTTTTTAATTTGCGCTTTTATTCGCTTAGCAAACGCAGCATTCGCAGCATGCCCTGGACGAGCAGCCATGATATGCCCTTTTAATGGACGTCCCACCAATGCCAAGTCGCCGACCATGTCCAACAATTTATGTCTTGCTGGCTCATTTTGGTAACGCAGTTGTATGTTATCTAAAATACCTTCACTTGCTACTTCTACAGACTTGTTAAACAAGGTCGAAAGCTTATCGAGTTCCGCTTTGCTAACCTCTTTATCAACGATTACAATAGCGTTAGATAAATCACCACCCTTGATTAAGTTGTTGTTCAACAAGGCTTCTAGTTCATGCAAGAAACAGAATGTTCGAGAACTTGAAATTTCCTGAATAAACTCCGTAATATTGCTGATTGACGCATGCTGACTACCCAATACTGGTGAATTAAAGTCAATCATACAAGTCAAACGGTAACCATCTAAAGGCATAGCAATAAGCTCAACCTTACGGTCTTTTTCCGCATAAGAAATGTTGTCTTTAATTTCGTAGTAATCTCGATCCGCTTCCTGCTCCACAAAGCCTACTTCCAGCAAGCGATCTACAAAAACTTTAGAGCTACCATCCAAAATTGGCACTTCAGGACCATCAATTTCAATCAAAACGTTATCAACCTGCAAACCTACTAAGGCCGCCATTAAGTGTTCGATTGTACTTACAGATGCTCCATTTTGTGAAATCGTTGTCCCTCTAGATGTATCCGTCACATTGTCCGCATCAACTGCGACTATAGGTCCTCCTTCCAGGTCAACTCTTTTGAATTTATACCAATGAAACTCTGGTGCAGGTTTTATAGTCATATTTACAGCTTGACCTGTATGCAGACCAATTCCTGAAATAGAAATTTCGGATTGTATAGTCCTTTGTTTTACATTCATATCTAACATTCTATTTTGCAATAATTAAGGCGTTTCATTTTTTAGGTCCCGTATCACGAACTCCAACTCGGAGATGCGTTTCTCTATGGAAGGTAACTTCGCATAAAACACATGGGAGCGTAAGTTGCTGCTATAGGGCAAAGACGGTGTCCCACCCCACTTTTTATTTTCTTCGACAATCGATCTATTAACGCCCGATTGTGCTTGTATCTGCGATCCAGAGGCAATCTGAATATGACCAACTAACCCCACTTGTCCACCAAGGATAACATTCTCTCCAACCTTAGTGCTTCCTGAGATACCTGTTTGCGCGGCTGCAACCGTATTCTTTCCAATCTCCACATTATGTGCAATTTGGATAAGATTATCCAATTTCACACCTTGACGAATGACTGTTGACCCCATGGTCGCGCGATCAATAACGGTATTCGCACCAATTTCCACATCGCTCTCCAAAATCACGTTCCCAATCTGTGGCACTTTATTGTATGAGCCATCCTTCTGGGGCGCAAAACCAAAGCCATCACTACCCAAAACAACGCCTCCATGTATCACCACGCGATCCCCAATTTTGGTATCATAATAAACTTTGACTCCAGGAAAGAGAACACAATCATCTCCTATAGTAACATTGTCACCCACAAACACTTGTGGATATATTTTTACATTATTACCAATCTTCACATCCTTACCAATATACGAAAAGGCTCCGAGATATATCCCCTCTCCTAGCTGCGCACTTTCATGCACAAATGAGGGTTCCTCCCGTCCAATTTTCTCATTTCGCAACTGATGATATATTTTCAATAACTCAGAAAAAGCAGAGTACGCATCCTTCACACGGATAAGCGTCGCACGGACTGGCTTAGCCAACTGTAAATCTTCATTTACAATAACAATAGAAGCCCCCGTATCATACAGGAAATGCTCGTACTTTGGGTTTGCCAAAAAAGACAAACACCCTTCCGTGCCCTCTTCTATTTTAGCCAGCTGACTAACAACCACTTCCGGGCTACCTTCTACCGTGCCTCCTAACAGTGTTGCGATTTGATTTGCAGTAAATTGCATCTTACAAATGTATACTTTTTCTTAATTATTTCTTATCACTTTCTTAAAGATGGCCGAATACCAATCCAACCTCTTTGGGATAGGAAATCGCATATTTTTCTACGCTCTTGGCCAAGGCCTCTAGGTTTGATAAATCCGAAGCTTCCGTAATATCTTGTACTACCCCTTGCTTATTTAATATTTTAATATTGTTTTGCTTCAGATCGTATGCGCTATTGCGCACTACCTGCGTATAAACAAAGTAATCGACTTCCTCTTCAGTCAACCCAAAATGCGCTTTAACTTTTGCCCGAACCTGCTTCACCTCTTCCTCTGAGAAACTCGCATTACGCAATTCGGTACGCAACAAATTACGCTGCATCAGCTTCGTACACAACACGCGAAGGATTTTATCCTCTCCAAATGCCCATTCTTTGACGGCCGAAAGGATATCGGTATCGTCCAAACGCATAAAATTGGTCAAGTGTACCGGGTCTTCCAAAAAATTATGAATATCAACTTTATTCGTTAAGAAATGTCGTAACGCTTGCGTTGCAAATAACGACGCGCCTTGTGCACTAATTTCTTTTGCCCGTGCTAGAATCTTAATCAACATCAGCTCTGCGCCAATAACCGTTTTATGCAGGTATACCTGCCAGTACATCAACCGCCGCGCAATCAAAAATTTCTCAACCGAATAAATCCCTTTTGCCTCCACCACCAATTCATCATTGTATACATGCAGCATTTTGATGATGCGATCAAACGATATTACCCCTTCGGAAACACCCGTAAAGAAGCTATCCCGATTGAGGTAGTCCATACGGTCAGTATCCAGCTGGCTCGACACAAGCTGATGAAAGAATTTGCGCGGATACTGATCATTGAAAATCGTTATCGCCAAGGTCAGTCTACCTTCAAACTCTTCGTTCAGCTTATCCATTAACAAAGCTGATATCATTTCATGTGAAACACCCTCGATCAAGGTGTGTTCTAATGAATGTGAAAAAGGACCATGTCCAATATCATGCAACAAAATTGCTGCCAACGCTGCTTCCTCCTCTTCCGGAGAAATCTCCACATCTTTACTTTTTAATGTATCGATTGCGAGACTCATCAAATGCATCGCCCCTACCACATGTTGAAAGCGCGTATGCAAAGCACCCGGATAAACCAGGTGCGTCATACTCACTTGTTTAATGTAGCGAAGACGCTGAAGATAAGGATGCTGAACAAGATCGAAAATAAAAGCCGATGGAATTGATACAAATCCATATACGGGGTCATTAATGATCTTCTTCTTATTCAACTTTCACAGTATTTATACAAATTAATTACCTTTGGTAAAGGCGCATTTTTCGATTATAAAAGAACACACACTTTACCAAAACGAATTTAGGCGCAAAGATAAGTAGAATGAAGTTAATTAATGTTAAAAACGAGGCGAAACTTTCCTTTTTGACTATTTTAGTTTGCGGTTCAATTTCTACGCACCTCGCTTGAACCATGAACGCATAAAGCAGATACGTGCTAAACAGAACAGAATAAGATGCAAAAAACACATATACTTTGGGCCGATGATGAAATAGAATTCTTGAGACCGCATATATTGCTACTCGAGGAGCGCGGTTACCGCGTAAAGACGGTAAACAATGGCAATGACGCGGTTGATGCTTTTCAAAACGAGCCCTTTGACTTGGTTTTTTTGGATGAAAATATGCCTGGTAAAACCGGACTTGAAACTTTAGCAATCCTAAAAACTATTAACCCAAGCATTCCAACTGTTCTGGTAACAAAAAACGAGGAAGAGCATCTGATGGAAGATGCCATTGGCTCTAAAATTGACGACTATCTGATCAAACCGGTCAATCCCAAGCAAATTCTTTTGACCATCAAAAAATTCACAGAGAACAGACGTCTGGTGAGCGAAAAGACATCAATGGCCTATCAGCAAGAATTTCGTACGCTTGGCATGACCATCAACGATGATCTCGATCATCTACAATGGGTAGAAGCTTACAAAAAATTGATCTACTGGGAACTTTCTTTACAAAAACTCGAAGATGCAGGAATGCATGAAATTCTTACCATGCAGAAATCTGATGCCAATACATTGTTCTCAAAATTTATCGAGAAGAATTACATCAATTGGATACAGCAAAAAACCGAAGGCCCTATACAATCTCACCAACTATTCAAGAAGAAAGTTTTTCCGGCCTTACAAAATGACCGTCCGACATTTTTCTTTTTAATCGATAATTTACGTTATGATCAATGGAAAATGATTAATGATGTAATGACAGATTATTACCGCCTAGAGGAAGAAGACGCTTATTACAGCATCCTACCTACAGCGACGCAATATGCACGTAACGCCATCTTTAGTGGGCTTACCCCCCTAGAAATGGAAAAGCGATTTCCAAACTTGTGGCAAAATGACGAAGATGAAGGCGGAAAGAACATGCATGAGGATAAATTTCTTGCGGATCAAATAAAAAGATTGTATCGTCGTGAAATCAAACACTCGTACAACAAGATATTAACGCTAGAACAAGGTAAAGATATTGCGGATTCTATTAGCAACCTGATGCAAAATGATTTGAATGTGCTAGTCTATAATTTTGTGGATATGCTTTCGCACGCGCGGACCGATATGGCAATGATTAGAGAACTAGCTAATGATGAAGGAGCCTACCGATCACTTACACTGTCGTGGTTTGAACATTCGCCTCTTCTGGACACATTAAAATGGCTAGCCCAACGTAATGTCCGTGTGATCATCACAACAGACCATGGAACAATCCGCGTTAAAAGACCAAGCAAGATCGTTGGAGACCGTAATACGAATACCAACCTGCGATATAAACAAGGTAAAAACCTTAACTACACCAACAAGGAAGTATTTGTCATCAAAAATCCGCATGATGCGCAATTGCCTAAACTACATGTTAGCTCTTCTTTTGTCTTCTCTAAAGATGATTACTTCTTTGTGTACCCGAACAACTATAATCACTTTGTAAATTATTACAATGGTACGTTTCAGCATGGCGGCATCTCTTTGGAGGAGATGATTATTCCGTATGCTGTTTACAGCCCAAAGTAAAGCAGTTATAGTAAGAAAACTTTCCTGTATATTTGGGCATGGAGATTATCGTACATGACCTAACCGAGCTTGACGCGGCTGCAGCACAACTTATACAACACTTTAAAGACGATCGTGTTTTTCTTTTTTACGGAAACATGGGGGCTGGCAAGACTACTTTTGTTAATGCAATATGCAAGGCACTTGGTGTCATCGACAGCACCTCCAGCCCGACTTTTTCTATTGTCAATGAATACCAGTCTCCGGTAGGTGCCTTATATCACTTCGACTTTTACAGACTCAAGACAGAAGAAGAAGCGCTTGACCTCGGATATGAAGAATACTTTTATTCGACGCAATACTGTTTCGTCGAATGGCCAGAAAAAATACCCAACCTCCTCCCTACGGATGCTCGAAAGGTACATATTGAAGTCCTTTCACCCACCTCACGAAAAATAATTGTAAAATAATTTTACCTCCGTGCAACCTTTCTGCAACGAGTGCCGTCTTGCTAGTATAAGACCTATAAATTGGAAAATGTTAACTTAGATATAATATGGAATGGATGCCTCGTGGGGGATCGCAAGGCGCAGTTTGAATTGTATCAACAGTTTTCTGCCAAGATGTTTGGAGTGTGTCTCCGCTATGCACAAAGTAGCGATGAGGCGGAGGATATTCTACAAACAGGTTTTATTAAAGTATTTTCAAAATGCAAGCTGTACGACAGCAAAGGCTCTTTGGAAGGATGGATTCGTCGCATCATGGTCAACACTGCCATCGAGGCGCACCGCAGAAATAAGGTTGCTTTCTTAGAAAGCCTCAACGAACAACACCACTTTATTGAAACCAATAGTGGCTCTAGCGATGAAAACATCCACTACCAAGATCTCCTTCGCCTAGTGACAACGCTGCCGATAGGTTATCGTACCGTATTTAACATGTATGCTATCGAAGGCTATTCGCATAAAGAAATCGCAGCGATGCTTGATATTAGTGAAGGCAATTCAAAATCACAACTTTCAAGAGCGCGCCAATGGTTAAAAGATAAATTAGTGCAAATCGAAAACTTAACGTCATGAACGATAAAGATCTAGATAAGCTTTTTCGAGAACGGCTAACTGGTGTTGAACCTCAACCGTCATCTCGTGTCTGGGAAAATATTGAAGCAGAGCTTGATGCAACGAGTGGCTCATCCAAGGTTCGGAAATTAA
Source organism: Sphingobacterium psychroaquaticum (assembly GCF_004421025.1). Classification (NCBI taxonomy): domain Bacteria; kingdom Pseudomonadati; phylum Bacteroidota; class Sphingobacteriia; order Sphingobacteriales; family Sphingobacteriaceae; genus Sphingobacterium; species Sphingobacterium psychroaquaticum. The sequence goes on from NZ_CP038029.1 coordinate 3,925,229, forward strand.
CGTGGTTAAAGTACGCAGCGGCAGCTGTTGCCGTGGTAGGGATTGGTGTTGCCTTATATGTACAACCCGTCGAGATGGACAGCAAGGTCGCAAAGATAGAAGCACAAAAAGAAAGATCCGATGTAAATATACCGACCACCTCTCAGACGACCCAACAAGCAAAGCTTGATGACACAAATGAGCAACAGAAGGTAGAAACGTTAAATCGGGTTCCACAACCAAGCTCTAAGCAACAGACCGTTGAACGCTTCGCGCAGGTGGATATGAGAAAAGAAAAACAACAAACCGTCGTTTCGAGTTCAGAAAGTGCACATCAATCATCGGTTGATGTTGAAACAAAAAAAGAACAAGTTTCTCTCGCAAAAATAGCATTGGCAGCTGTTGATATTCAACCGCAAAAAGCAACATCTACTCAAGCATATGTAACCTACCAAACGGTAGAGGTAGCTCCCATACGACCGCTCATTGATATTGTTGAAAATGAAGAAACTATGCTTGCTTCAGGAAAGCAGAAAAAAGAAGGCCTCGTTTCTGGACTTTTAAATAAGATATCGGGCGCCCTGAGTAGTGATGAAGAAGGACCAATACGCTTCAGTAATGACGAAGAAGGCTCATTTCGACTTGACATAAACAATGGCTACGCAAAAAACAGATTAAAAAGGAGATAAATATTTCAATTAGAAACCGTAATTATCAGAACTATGAAAATATCGCATAAACATATCGCACTACCTTTAATGGCGTTAACGATGCTATACACCGGCCGTGCAATAGCACAAGAGGAAAATAAAACAACAACAGTTATCACAACGACGACCAAGACGGACTCTGTAAAAAGCGAAGAAAAACAGGTGAAAATCAACGTTTCTGTAGGAAAACAAGATTACGATGACCGAGGTAAAGAGATTAAATATCCTCGCATTTTCGGCGGATTAACATTTACACGAATTGACTGGGGCTTCTCCAGACTCATAGACAATGGTAGCTTTACCCTTTCTGATGAGAATAAATTTCTAGAGTATGGCAAAGCCTCCAACTTTGGTTTCGATGTCGCTCAGTTTGGAGTACGAACAGGCGATGCGACCAAAGTTTATATCTCTACTGGTTTTGAGTGGAATTACCTCCGTCTGAAAAAGAATGTTGTTTTAGATCCCGACGCGACACCATTGGCATACACGGAATCTGATATAGCCTATAAAAAGAATATCCTCACAAGCACGTACCTGAGAGTACCATTAACTTTCGAGTGGCGTAGCCGAAAAAACCATAAAGGAGATCGTGCGAAGATTGCGGTAGGTGCAATGACGGGTGTTCTTCTGAAAGGTTCACAGCGACTAAAAAGCAGTGAAATGGGCAAGCAGGGCTTTAGAGATAACTACAATTTAGCGAGCTTTCAGTATGGTGCATTTGCTCGTGTAGGATTTGGCTCCATGGCTTTGTTCACAAAATACTACTTTAATGATATGTTCGAGAACAGCCCAGATCAAAAGAACCTGAACAACCTAACTTTTGGCTTAACGCTAGGCTTTTAACCAACACCGCGAAGACCATATCACCTTCCTTCGCCGATAAAAATATTAATGCTTATTTTTGTGCCGGACACTATAGTCCGGCACTTTAGTTTATGGCGAATCAACCTTCTTCTTGTCAATATATCCCTTCTGATGTACAACGTAATGACGTATCTCTTATACATGGAGAATCTCTATCTCATGTCTTCGAGGCAAAAAATAACATTGTCGCTGTAGACAAAGTAAATTTCGCCATTGAGGAGGGAAAGATAACGGCTATAATTGGAGAGTCCGGTAGCGGGAAGAGTACACTTCTAAAGCTTATCTATGGGCTGCTAGAGCCTTCAATGGGTGAGGTCCGCTATAAAGGTTGGTTGGTTCCTACACGAAAGGATAAGTTAATCCCCGGACACGATGCAATGAAATTGGTTTCTCAGGGATTCGACGACCTTAATCTTTATGCAAAAGTATGGGATAATATAGCCTCTCAACTCCCCAATACAAATTTGGAGCGTAAACGATCTAAAACAGAGGAAACGCTAGAGAAATTAAAGATTTCACATCTATCGCAACAACGTATTGCTGATCTAAGTGGCGGAGAGAAACAACGTGTTGCTATTGCGCGCGCATTAATCAACGAACCAGAGGTGCTCTTAATGGATGAACCTTTTAATCAAGTTGATGCAGCATTTCGCGATGCGTTGCAGCAAGATATTCGACTTATTGTCGAAGAAACCGGACTCACGATTATCTTGGTGTCTCACGACCCAAGTGAAGTACTAGCTATGGCCGATAGTCTTATCGTCATGAAGGAAGCAAAGATTTTAGAACAAGGAAGTCCCGACATCTTATATTACACGCCACAAAACAGCTACACCGCACAGTTACTGGCAAAAAGTAATATTCTGACTCCGCGTGAAGCGGCCACCTTGGGGATAGATTCCATGATTAAAATTGCAATACATCAAGAAGATATTGACTATCGTATAGACGCCGAAGCAACATTTTGGATAAAAGATATTCGATTTAGAGGTTTTTACAAGGAGCTGATTCTCACAGATGGAGCACTAAATTTACATGTCATAAATTACCCCATTGAAAAAATAGAAAAAGGCACCAAGGTCGCAATAACAATCAAAAGACATACCGCCATCCAGAACTAACTATTTATTCAAGCTCTTTTCGATCAGTTGAATTAAACCAGAAAACTCGTTCTCCGTGTAACCAATAGATTGATAGATAATCTTACCTGTTTTATCGACCAAAACATTTCGTGGTATCTGTGATTCAGCAAAAAGACTAAAGACTTCTCTTTTCATATCGGGATAGAAAGGAAATGTATAGTTATTTTTAGATGCGAATGGATCTAGTTTATCCCATCCCTCCTCACGGGCTAAGACCATAACAGCGAAATCATCACGGCCACCCCATTTCTCCCATACCTCCTTTTGCATACGCGGTAACTCTTGTCGACATGGCGGACACCAAGTCGCAAAGAAATTAATCAATACGACCTTCCCTTTTAGATCACTAATATTGACCTTCTTTCCTTCTTTATTCGTAACGTGGAATGCCGGAACTTGTTCGTTTACCTTTACTTTCCATGCTTGCGCTGAAGCGCCCTGAAAAAACAGGGTTATGAGCAATGTAAAAACACCGCTGCGGAATATATTTTTCATACTTTTTTTGATTTTAACTACTCACTATCTACTTTCTCTAGCCACTCGAACATCGCGTCAGCCCATTTTCTAGAATCTGTCGCATTGTTCAGACCAAATCCATGCCCCCCCGTATCATAAATAAAAACATCATTTTTCACCCCACTCCGGCGAAGACCTTCCTGATAAAGCATCGCGTTTTCAAAAGCAACGGCTTTATCGTCTTTCGCATGAACCAAGAAGGTGGGCGGTGTACCCTTATTCACCTGCTTGTCCAGCGAAAAGTATGTGATATCCGCTGCAGCAGGTTGTGCTCCTAACAAATTGTTTTTTGATCCCTTATGTGTATAGGCGTCTTCCATCGAAATAACAGGATAGACTAATACAGAAAAATCCGGCCGTAAGGGTATCTGTTTAATATTCTCGATTTTAACATCATCAAAATGCGTCGATAATGTGGCCGCCAGGTGTCCCCCTGCTGAAAATCCCAGTACACCTACTTCCTCTAGCTCATAATGAGTTCGAATAAATTGCATCGCCCGCTGTGCATCCTGTAACGGACCATATTTTCGATCGACCATAGTTGCATCTTTTGGTAATCGGTAGTAGAGAACAAAAGCGTTATATCCGTGCGCATTAAAAGCTTTTGCGACATCGTGTCCTTCATGTTGCAAAGCTACACGCGCATAGCCGCCACCAGGAATGATAAGCACGGCTTTCTTTGAAACGATACCATCATATTTATACAGAACTGGCGTATCTTCTTCAGACAGACTCGATACGTCCTGTTTACTGTTTGGAATTTCAGTAGGGTAAAGCACAATCTTCTCTTGCGCTAGCAAATAATAACTCATAGTAACGAAACACAAAAAAGAAAATAATCTTTTCATAAAATTATTGATTGGCAACGATAATCAGGTTTAGGTCTTTAGATGGTAGATTAAACTTATCAGCAACGTCTTTATTTGTCAACATTCCTTGATAGAGATATATAGCACTTCGAATACATTGATCGGACCAGATTTTATTATTCATTCCTCCAACCTCCCCAATTTGAAGCAACAGGGGCGTAAAAATATTTGTTAAGGCATAGGTTGCCGTACGCGCCACACGCGATGCAATATTTGGAACGCAGTAGTGAATCACATCGTATTTTCTAAAAACCGGTCGATCATGCGAAGTTACTTCTGAAGTTTCAAAACAGCCTCCCTGATCTATACTAACATCAATCAACACCGAATTAGGCTTCATATGCGACACAGTTTCTTCTGAAATAATACACGGAGACCGTCCATTTGTCGCACGCAATGCTCCAATAACAACATCACAAGACTTCACCGCTTTATTCAAAACCAACGGCTGAATAACAGATGTAAAAACACGACTACCGACATTATTCTGTAACCGCCTTAACCGGTAAACCGAACTATCAAACACCTTAACCTGTGCGCCTAAAGCAATTGCTGTCCGCGCAGCATACTCGCCCACTGTCCCAGCCCCAATGATCACCATTTCGGTTGGAGGGACACCAGTGACCCCGCCCAACATTAACCCTTTTCCTTCAAAAATATTACTCAAATACTCCGCTGCGATAAGGACCGAGGTCGCCCCAACAATCTCACTCATCGCACGTACTACAGTCAAATGTCCGCCTTCGTCTTTTAGATATTCGTATGAAAGTGCTGTAATTTGCTTTTTCATCAAAGCCTGAAGTATCGGCAGTTCCATTAAAGATGGTTGATGCGAGGACATCAACACTTGTTTCGGACGCAACAAACCAACCTCTTCCAAAGTAGGGCTCGCTATTTTAATGACAATATCACTTTGGAACACTTCTGCTTTGTCGTACGAAATACGAGCGCCCTGCTCACTATAATGCCGGTCCAAGAAATTAGACGATTCGCCGGCTCCTGCCTCAATCACGACTTCATGACCATGCTCCACCAAAAGCGCAACAGAAAGTGGCGTTAACGGGATCCTCTTTTCTTGGAGAGACAGCTCCTTTGGTACGCCAATTTTAAGTGAGTATTTACCCTTCCTTATCGCGGCTAAAGACTCTTGTGGCTGAAAAACCCCTTTCTGTGCAATCTTGGTAATATCATTCATGTTACTTACCCTGTTCTATTTTCGGATTATACATCAGTGAATTTAGACATAATTCTCCATATTTACATCGGTGCGTAATTAAATACATTTTTTTTGTATAAATTTACATAAGTGTAATATCGTATAGATGCAGAAATTTCCCATTTTTAACCAAATTGGCATTGTCCCGCGTTGGACAATCTTTTTTTGTGACTTAACCATCGCCGCTATAGCTTTCGTCTTTGCTTATGCGGTCTTCTATTCGTTTAACCTAAACGCCTACAGCAGAGTGAATTTTGCCGTAGAGATGATTCACTGTTTAACGATAACATCCATTTCTTTTTTTGTATTTCGACTCTATTCAGGAATTGTACGCTATACGAGTGCCGTGGATTCTATTCGTATCCTGTCGACACTCTTATTCAATATCATCATCCTATTTGCAATCAAGCTTATCTTCATTGCATTGCGCATCCCTTCGGTCTTACCGACAAACCTGATCATTATTTATAGTCTGTTTGCATTTACCGGATTAACGACCTACCGAACACTCATCAAGATCTTTTTCCAATACTCTAAAACACGTGGAGCAGACAAAAAAAATATTGCAGTTTTTGGGGCGGGCGATTTAGGGATAGCCGTGAAACGTACATTTGACCACGATTCCAAATCTAACAAAGTAATTGTGGCCTACTTGGATGATAGCGACAGTAAAATTGGAAAATCTATTGATGGCGTAAAGATCTATGACAGCGCAAGCTTGAACGACCTGATTGATAAACTCGCTATTGACGAGCTTATTTTTGCCACACACAACCTGAGCCTAGAACGCAAAGAGCAAATTGTTGAAACCTGTCTCGACAAGAACGTAAACGCGCTGACCTTGCCACCAGTAAACGAAATCATCAATGGAAATATAACCGTCAGCCAAATTAAAAAGGTTAAAATTGAAGACCTCTTAGAGCGTGCTCCAATTAAACTCTCGCACGAGAATATCTTGGACCAACTTGAAGGGAAACGCATTCTGGTCACGGGAGCAGCAGGTTCTATTGGAAGTGAGATTGCCAAACAGCTGGGAAAATTTAAGCCCCAATTGATTATTCTTTGTGACCAAGCAGAATCGCCTCTACACAACTTACATCTCGACCTCCAAGATCGTTTTAAACATCAAGCATACCATTCCTTTATTGCTGATGTTAAAAACGAAGAACGAATGCGTACACTATTTGAAACATTCAAACCCCAGTACGTCTACCATGCGGCAGCCTACAAACATGTCCCTGTGATGGAAAACCATCCGGTAGAAGGTGTTCAAACGAATATTAGAGGAACGTTTACCTTAGCTAATTTGGCCGTTGAATATGGGGTCTCCAAGTTTGTTTTTGTATCTACGGATAAAGCCGTAAACCCTACAAATGTAATGGGCGCGACGAAACGGATTGCGGAAATATATGTCCAATCATTGAATAATCGAATCTTTGAGCAAAACAACGAATTTAAAACCCGTTTTATCACGACTCGATTTGGGAATGTATTGGGTTCTAATGGGTCCGTTATCCCGCGTTTTAGAGAGCAAATAGAAAAAGGCGGTCCTTTAACAGTAACCCATCCAGAGATTACCCGTTACTTTATGACGATTCCAGAATCCTGTCAGCTCGTAATAGAAGCTGGATGTATGGGCAATGGCGGCGAGATTTTTGTGTTTGACATGGGTAAGTCGGTAAAAATTGTTGATCTTGCGGAGAAAATGATAAAACTGTCCGGCTTTACACCATACCAGGATATAGATATTAAATTCACCGGACTACGTCCCGGTGAGAAACTATACGAAGAGCTTCTCAATGACTTAGAGAATACCTTACCGACACATCATCAAAAAATCATGATTGCGAAGGTGAGAGATAATAATTTCGATGAAGTATGCGCCTTAATCGACCGCTTATTCGAAATTGCAAAATCGAATAATAGTTTAGATATTGTTCGACAAATGAAATGTATTGTCCCCGAATTTAAAAGTCAAAATTCCATCTACGAGCAGCTTGATGTAGAGCGGACACCTACAACTAACTGATATAAAGCAGAGAATTTTCATTTAAAGTTGCAATAAATTTTTAAAAGTGTAATTTTGCGTTCCATATTAATAATACGATAATAACAAATGTCAAACATTAATGTAAATCCAATCGAACCTAAAAAAACTGGTTCATTTTTTCAGGACAACCAAAAAAGTATAACCTTCATCGTTGGCGGTATCGTGGTCTTGATATTGCTTTATTTAGGTTATCAGAAACTATATCTAGAGCCACGCGCAGAGAAAGCAGCGAATCAGCTGTATAAAGCGGAAGAATATGTTATGATCGACTCTCTACAAGCTAAAGCAATCAGTGGAGACGGTTCTTTCTTAGGTTTCAAAGAAATTGCAGACGAATACTCGAATACGAAGTCAGCAAATATTGCAAATGCATACTTAGGAGGACTATACTTACGTCAAGGTAACTACCAAGAAGCGATTAAGTATCTTCAAAAATACAGTAACACAGGAAGTGAAATCTTAGACCCACTTGTCATCGGCCTTATCGGTGATGCCTACTCAGAATCCAAAGACTACAAAGCTGCTGCCGATCAATACAAGCGCGCTGCAGAAAAGGCTAAGAACTCTTACACTACACCTTTGTTCCTTAAAAAATTAGGTTTAGTTTACGAAGCATTGGAGGATTTCAAAAATGCGGAACAAACATACCAATCTATTAAAACAGATTATCCAGAGAGCCCAGAAGCAAATCTAGTGGATGGACTTATTGCTCGAGCGAAAGCAAAGCAATAATATAAAATTCAATTACTTTTAGTGAAGGAGATGCCAAAAACATCTCCTTCTTTTATGAACAATGTTTTATTTATCTTTGCGCCATGTCAAGTAGCTTAAAAAATTTATCCGATTTTTCACATATTAAAGTCGGCAATGCAGAGGGATTGAAATTTGCAATCGTTGTATCACAATGGAACGCTCAGGTAACTGGCGCCCTCCTAAATGGTGCTATTGCAGGTCTTGTGAACCATGGTGCACAGGAAAGTGATATTGATATCATCGAAGTACCGGGCAGTTACGAGCTTATCGCGGGTGCAGATATTGGTTTTCGCAACCCAGGCTTTGATGCCGTAATCTGCTTAGGGTGTATTATTCAAGGCGAAACTCGTCACTTTGACTTTATCTGTGATGCCGTAGGTCACGGTGTGGCAAACGTAGGAATCAAATACAATAAACCAGCTATCTTTGGCGTTTTGACTACAGATAACTTGGAGCAAGCCCTCGACAGAGCGGGTGGTAAACATGGAAATAAAGGGGAGGAAGCTGCTATTACGGCAATTCAAATGGCGCTGATTAGTAAACGGTACTAATGGTACTATTTTTGTAAAACAAAGCTTATGAAACGTTTTCTACTCCTATCTATTGGTCTTCTTTTTTTAGGAGCCACTCTTTTTTCCGCTTGTGCTCCGCAGGAGAAGTGTGCTGCTTACAGCACCTATCCGAAGAAAAAAAGTAGAACGAAGTAAACAGAATGAGAAAAATTCTCCCCATTATAGTCTTCCTTTTAGCTTTTGGCAGCTTATCCATCGTCAATGCTCAAACAGCACAAAGTGGGAGCATAGCAAGTTTATGGAAAGGTGTTGGCGGTAAAAGTAAATGGAATGCAACAGATTTCATCTTATTTACCGCCAATGGCAACGATGCCCATTATCTACAGAATGGCAGACGGTTTCTGATTAATAAAAAAACAGGAGAGTGCCGCTTTGAAGGACGAACAATGAACAATCAAAACATAGTCGTCCTTTTCAACTATAAAACAGAGAAATTACTGCGTTATTTCGTCAACGGTAAGGAGGAAAAGAAACACGATGTTGATATCCTTACATCCTTTAAACAGGTAAACGAGCAATTTCTTCGGGACGCTTCGCTATTATTTCTCCCCACGTTAATGGATAGACCGGATACACGAGTTGGCAAGGTGAGCTCCAAGATAATTAATGCAGAGAAGCTGCATGCCGTTTCCTTCCAGCTAAAAGATAATTTTATTGCTGGCGATATGTTATTTAATGCCGATGATGGTTTTATTCGGCAGCTCATAGACAAAGAAGGAAATGCTTTTTATGTTAATGGCTATAAGGATATTGGTGGCGGTCTATTCCTCCCAACAATATTCAAAAACCTACAACACGCCGATCGAAATACAACATTCACCACCGTTGCTGCATTTACCGATATGGAAGCGGCAAAATTTGAAAATTTATAAAATGAACTGGGAATCTCTTCAATCGCTTGATCAATTACAGAATCTGGCATCAAGCAATCGTCCTTTTGTCGTCTTTAAACATAGTACACGTTGCTCTGTAAGCAGCATGGCCAAAAGAAGTTTGGAGTTTGATTTCGACCAGCTTCCAGCGGGCGCTGTAATCTATTTTTTAGACCTTATTGCTTTACGGGATATATCTAATTTTATTGCCGAACACTGGGCTGTAAAACACGAATCTCCCCAGCTGTTAGTGCTTCAGGGAGATTCATGCTTGTACCATGCTTCGCATCAAGATATTGAACTGAGCGAGGTCTTGTCTTTTATTTCGTAAAAACGGTCGGCAGACTCGTTCTGCCATCTTCACCTACAGTGACAAAGGTTGCAACTTGTCCTTTCTTTAACGCGAAAGGAGCATCATATTTTGCACTTGCTGCTGTCGGCATCCGACCATCTGTCGTATAATATATAGCAAAACCGGGGTATTCTGCATTCGCATGAAGTTTTCCTTCTATTTCTTTAAGACCAACAGCCGGCAAACGAAACTTAACAGTAGAGGCAATTTTTTTCAATTCATTATTCCCAACTTTGTTTATAAACTGACTGTAGTCTTTATCGAATGCCATTAAGGAGAAAGCATTATCGCCTTCGTAATCTTTACGAGGAGACCAAGCGCGTTCTGCCAGAGCGAAAAGACGAGGGAAGAGCATATAATCACTCCGTTCTACGGTTTGAATTGTCTCCGCCCATAAGCCTCCTTTTATCCCCACCAAATTCTTCCGTCCCTCTTCTGTCAGGCGAACGCTGTTATTAAAATGGCCTTTAGGGAACTTAGCTCCATTTATACTATATTCAATCGTAGAAAAGAAATGTTCGGGCAAGAAAGTATAAGACTGATACAGATCTGCGTAACTCGCCCATTTCAAACCTGGCTCGTCAAAATTTGTACTCCATGCCATGTCAAAATAGTTATTGTTCGCACTGATATAAACCGTTTCATAACCAGCATTAGCCAAGCGATAAGCAAGATCCTCTTGTCCACCACCAACAAGGTTGTTCCAAACGTCGAGCTGGATATTGCCATTTTTTAACGTTGGATTTACATCCATTCCTTTTCCCTGGTTCACCATGCCCATCTCTTCCCATCCAGCCATCTGTACACCTCGTGCATGACAAAGTTCATTGATCTTTTGGATATAGTATGGCCACACCTCATAAACCGTCTTAAAATTCTCCTTGCGCATCAATTCCATTATTTTAGGTGATTTTTCCCAAACGCCATTTGGTACCTCATCGCCACCCAAAGAGACCTTTTCAAGAGTAAGCCCAGCGTCCCTATACATCTGCTTAAAATCGTCCAACACAACGCCTAAAAACGCATAAACAGACGGAAGCGCCGGGTTCATGATATTATCATTGAAATACTGCGCCGAACTGTAGACCGATTTATCATCAAAATCATGTAACAGGTACTTTTCAGCCTCGGCTTTATTTCCTTCTTTCATATACCTGTGATATCGTGCTTCCATTGCCTTAATTGAAGCGCGGGCATGTCCAGGCGTTTCAATCTCGGGCACGACGGTAATATGACGTTGCTTCGCGTATCGTAAAATCTCGATAAAATCCTGTCGCGTCAGATAGTGCCCTTTCGTTGGCTCTGCTCCCGAGCCATAGGCAGGCTGTATCGTAGAACCGTTATGAAACATTGCCGAACGATTTGCCCCCACCTCAGTAAGCTCCGGAAAGGATGGTATCGCTATACGCCAACCTTCATCGTCGATAAAATGAAAATGAAAGGTATTAAGCTTGTAATGTGACATTAAATCCAAATACTTTAGCATACTTTCTTTACCTCGAAAGTTACGAGCAATATCCAACATGAGCCCGCGATATCCATACCGCGGTTCGTCTTGGATGGAGACGAATGGTAATTGAATGGACGTAGCCTTAAAGTCGGATACCGTCAATAAGGAGCGAACAGTCTGTAACGCGTAGAAAATACCGGTTCCGGTAGAGGCCTCCATCCGTATGCCCTGACCATCGATTTCTAATCCATATGCTTCTCTTCCATAACCGGCTTTCTTCACAATCTTCAGGAGAGCATCCTCCCCTCCTTCGGTAAAGCTAATTCCAGAAAACTGGAGAGCAAACTCGTTGAGGTTAGCGATTTCGGTGTAAAAAGCTTCATCAACACGATATGAAACAGCTCCTTGTAGAGTAAGTTGTCCTTTTTTCTGTTGTATACTTTTAGGTGTCGGCAATATTAATTTACTATCGCTAGCTTGGTCACGTGCCTGGATCTTGTCGTATAGCTTCTCCCAAAATAGATTTTGATCTGCTGCGGTTCCTTTAATTTTAGCCGCCTGTAGCGGTATATTATAATGTTTGGAGTGATCTACACGATCTTGGTAATAAAAACCATTCGGAACCGTTGATACATTCACAATTGGATACTTTGAAGCATAGGTCATAACAATGGAGTCCTTAGCTTTCAACTGTGTCCCATCTGCAAAACGAATGCAAAAGAGATTCCCATTCTTATCGCTTAATTCAAACTTGCTATCTTTCTTTTCAACAAGTGGAAAAATAGTATTGAACCAGATATCTCCCCTGTCAAGTTGCACCGTCTTATTTTTCGTATTTTTAAGTACTAAAACCAAATCGAGATTATCCTTACCATTATAATTTTCAGAGGCACGCCACGATATTTCGAATTGATCTTTCTGAACCTGCGCATGTATAGGTTCTAATATAGAAATAGCCATAATAGAGGAAAGGAATAATTTAATACCAAGAAATGATTTGCACATGATGGTTATAATTTGATTGTTCTAAAATAATAAAATTTTTTAATTATTCGAGATCGCGAGTAAACGCATAGTAAGGCTGTTAATCTAACTTTAACTCCATTAAATCAACTTTTATAAACTTTTTTGAAAAAAGTTTTGCAAAATGAATTAACCTTTCTATATTTGCACACCGAAACAGGAAAACGGCCCGTTCGTCTAGGGGTTAGGACGCAAGATTTTCATTCTTGAAACAGGGGTTCGATTCCCCTACGGGCTACAAAAAGCGACTTCAAAAGAAGTCGCTTTTTTTTGTTAAAGGTTATTGTTTGAGAGTATGGTGTTAAAATAATTGGGTACCATATTCACTTGCAGTGTCCTGCTTCTTAATATCATTATACATTTTGACATAATTAATAAACACCGTACTAGTAAGCTTCTTCTCATTTTCAAGTTGCATTAATAGTTCTGGAGCATTAGGCATAAAATCCTTCAAACTGGCTATAATGCGATCTTTAGACATTCCGCCCATCAAAAATCCTCCTTGACTTTTAAGTACAAGCACTTCATTTTGCGATTTTTTAAATATATAATACTGGGGAGGGCTCGTAACGCCTCCTATTGGGGCACCTCCTGGCACTACACTTGCCCTGCCTGGGGTCGTGGTTCCTCCTTCACCATAAACAATAATATCTCCATCCGCACATACTTCCAAAAAGGACAATATGCCCTCAGATCGTGCACGATCATAAATGCGATATTTCTTCGGTTCCGATCCAGGTATTTTAACTTTTCCATCTAAGACATGCGTAGGTGCAAATAGAGTTTGACTTTTTGCATCAAAAGCACGAAATACCTCTCTAACTCCAAAACTTTTCTTTTTTCCATCAACCTTAAATTTTACAACTCTAGCATTACTTGAGACAAACTCACCATATATCGTATCACTCTTTGGTGTAATAATATAGCTTACGTCTGTCTGGGTAAAGGCCCTACTAAAGAATAGAATAAAGAAGACCACTAAAAGGTTTATTTTTTTCATAGTTGAAATGTTTTTGAAATGGCCGAATATACATGTAATAACTTACAAAACAAGGCTCATTACCGATCAACCATATGTTCCAAGTAGCTATACTAAATCTGGATCAGACAATTTCAGGTATACATCGTTAGATGTTCAGGATTAATACTCAGTGAGATTCTGTGCATTAATATGAACCCCACTTCACCTTAATAGTTATATGGGGTTCAAACACTATTTCTTCAACCACTCCTCAATTAACGTCTTGAGTTTGGGATCTGACGGTCGTGGGCTATCGGCGGAAATTAGATTTCCATTCTTATCTATCAAAATGTATCGCGGAATACTATTTACTGCATAAGCAGTAGACAAGGGGTTTCCGACGCCTGCGTGGAGTTGAATTCCTTTTAAGTGTTTAGTCTTTACATACTCCTCCCACTTTGGTTTATCCTGATCTGTAGAAATTCCAACAAACGCTACCGCTTGGTTCTTGAATTCCTCGTTCAATTTTTCCCAATGTGGTTCTTCCGCACGACATGGACCACACCATGTTGCCCATAAATCCAATAGAACAACTTTTCCTTTCAGATCATTTAACCCTACAACTTTTCCTTCGACATCCGGAAATTTAAACTGAAATGCAGGCACGCCTGTTTTTGTTTCCACCAACTTAGTTTCCACCGCTAGAGCACGCTGCTGTTGTTCTGGCAACAGAAAGTATTTCTTATATTGGTCGTTCATTTCTTGGAAATCATTGTATGAACGAGCCCCCTCGAGACGTTGTAAAATATATTGTCCTTTCAACACATCCGAAGGAATTGCAGCGATCTGCTCATCGAGCTCCGGCATTTTCCCAGAAGGCATCTTACGGAACACTAAAGACGACAAAAATCGATCGCCATAAGGTAGATTCAACAAATTCTCTGTCAGATACTGGTCTGCATTAAATGACGTATAATATTCGCTCATTTCCTCCTTACTCGGATGTGCTGTACGTGGCATATAAAGATATGAAATTGCATAGTACGCAAAATCCGTTGATACGATTGTTGGGAAAAGTTTATCAAAAGTTGCATTTCCAGTCTTTACGGAATTTCCTATTCCTGCAATCTGCCCCTTCATTGCCTCTACCTCAGGAAAAAAATCCACATAGGTACTCATACCGCCAGGAGTTGTGCCTTTTACCTTGAAACTTTTCGATTTTTGGTCCCAAGCGTACAGCGCTTCATTCTCTTTACTATTCTTTCCCACCAACACGTAACCATCCTTATTCAGTGTAAGATTTAAGTCTTCATTTCCGCGAAAATAGAAACGATTAAACCCTTGCTGGCTTAAAGGGCTTCCTATGCCTATCGAATAAAACCCTTCATACTCCGGCACAAACCTAAAACCAAAGCGTCCCTTCTCATCGGGTGTAGATGTTGCTATCTCCACCAAACGACCATTCAACACTTTATACAGTCCTACTTTCTTTGCAGCCGTACCTTCCACCACTCCGGTAATATTACTCGGCGCTTGCGCATAAGTTAAAAGCGCTGTTGCAACAGCAACAAGAACAAGCATTATTTTTTTAATCATCTTAAACTTCATTTAATCCATGGTAAAACCAATCGGCTTTTTAACATCCTTTGCCTCAAAACCTGTTAATTTTTTATTTGTAATCGCCGTCCTTAACGCATCGACATCCTCCTTCTTTATGGCGAGAAACTGATAAGGCAATTTCTCATCAACAAGCGCTTCTGACACACTTTTTGCCTCCTGGAAATCGCCCAAGTAAACACAAATAAGGCTCAACTTATAAGCATCAGTAATATCTGATTTACCCGTCTTAAAGGCGGTTGCATACTCTTCTTTCAATTTTTTCAAGAATGTGGGATTATCTTTCTGGTCAATAATAATCTCGCCCAAAGCATTACTACGATGTGCCCAGCTTGGAAAAATTTCGTACTGACTCGCTAAGGAAAGATATACCTCTGCATTTTTACTCCCATTGTAATAAGAACGCACTAAATTGGGTAGAAACACCGACCATAGACGTTCATTATATACCGGGCGGATATGCTTTAAAGTCTGATGGAAACTATCCAATTGTTGCGCCTTTCCGAAAGCTTCAATACGTTGTTCGGCAGCACGATTGACCGGATTCATCAAGAGGCTACTACCGTATTTTTCCAAAAATTGAGGCAAGTTGTCATAGATACGGGTGGTAATCTCCGGACTATTAACCATAGTACTCGAAACAAAAGATACTTCATCCAAAAGATCCTTTCCCTGTAGAAAAGAAGTTAAAGAGGCTCCATCTCCCTTTTCACCACTACGCATAAAACGATAGTTGTAAGCGTCCGGATACTTTTTATCCATATCCGTATCAAAAGCTAAGAATGTACCTGCACTTTTAAGTTTTCTTGCTTTTTCGAGCAAAGGCACAAAACGACGTACTCCAAAAAAGCCTGCTTCAATCAAAATTGCTTTTCCGGAAGCATCCAGAATCACGTAGGTCGGGAAACCGCTTGCCGCATATTTACGTGCTAATTTCTTCCCATCCTCTTCCTTAAAGACATCCGTTTTATACAATAAGAAATTAGGCTCCAGCACCTTCACAACCTCGGGATCCGGAAAAACTTTATCATCCATCTCTTTACAAGGCATACACCCCTCAAAATAAAGGTCGACCAAGATCATTTTATTCTCTTTGGCCGCCTGCTTTTTGCAGTCTTCAAAAGTACCTTTAAAAACATGCTCTTGCTGTGCAAGAATTTCGTTGTTTAGCCCTACCAAAAAGCAGACAAACAACAGTTTTAACATCTTATTTTTCATTGGTTTATAATTAGTCCGTCTCCCAAGAGGAACCTCTACAGAGAAATTACGGTATTGTTTAAAAGTTTAATCTGAATCTTATTTCCGGCTTTTGAATCCGCACAAAACTGATCAATCACCGCTGGTTTCTTCTGCATACTCTGCGAACTGTGCTCTGCAATACTATGTATTACATCACCCACTTTTAGTGTCCCTTCCTGTGATGGCATACCGGTAGTACCTAAGACAACAAGCTGTCCCTTATTATCCCAGCCCATATGGAAACCGCCCAATACAAAATCTTGTGGGAAAGGGTATAACTTATTTGGTTGAAAAAACACTTCGTTTTCGGCTACATTAATGGTCATATTATAACGACTCAACAACCTTATACCGATGGAACCATCCGCGCCAGGGTTCCAGCTTTCATTATTACTACTTCCACCCATCAAAGTCACCGGTAAGCCTTTCATCGGCACAAGAGGAGAAACCGCAAACTGATAACTTTTCCCCATAAAGGTAGGTGAAGAAATACCCATACTTATTGTGGCCGCTTGCACTTCGGGTTTAAAACCCGACACTAACAGCTTATTGCTACGTACAAATGGCCGAAAGCAGATGAGGTCATACGATGCCCCCGTATCAAACACAAAATTACCGCTATAGCTCTTACCCTCTACAATATCCAACTGTCCAGGAAGAAGCATTACTCCAGACGGCATAGTTACCGCAACGGTATGACCTTCGCCCGAATAAGAATGTTCGCCAAAGCTATACAGGGACATTACATTACTGTCATAGTCAATATGAGTGATATACTTGCGAAGAAGTGTGTTACCAATAATGCCTTCCGCATGGTCTCTACCCATCTCTGGGAAGATCGCTATTCCCATACCGGTTAAAGTTAGCGTATCCAAGTACACGGTATTTCCATCCGAAACTTGGATCTGTTTATTTCCTCCCACCACGGACGCATTATTTTCACGCGTAACCTTTAAACCGATTTCATCTGCTAGATGTTGACTCACCGCCATCCCATCGGCCCCTGTATCAAACAATAGACGAATCGGTCGTTGAAGCGTATTAATCTTCAGCGTCAGAATAATTGACCCATTATAATTTTCAAAGGGGATCTTCGCTAATAATCGGGATTCCGATTCACGCCGAAGACCATACAACCAATCAAACAACGTGATATACATCAGCTTACCGTCAGAATCAAGTAATGCCTGACTTTTATCGATCTTACCATCCTTTTGCGTAAACTCTACATCATACAACATCCCCTTTTTTACCTTTCTATTCGCCAGTACCTTAACCGATACAGCGGAATAGTTTGTTAGAATTTGTTTCAACCGATATTGCGCACCTTCCCCAGTATTACCTGCAACAGCAAAAGATCCTGAAAGGTAGGGCAATAAAACCTGCTCTTGCTTCTGCTGAAAAGCTTCCTCCAAGGCCTCAAATACCGGTTTATTTTCTTGGGCTACTGTATGCACAGTTGTGACCAGAAATAAATACAAGAACGTCATCAAATGACGCTTTAAATGATATACCATTTTTAAGTACTAAAAGAATAACCTACAAACCATAAACACCTCGTAACGCAGCGTCAATAGCATCATCCGCTCCGGAAGAAGTAACGCGAAGCAAGATGTTCCCTTGGGCATCTAACAATATCTTGGTCGGAAATCCGCTAATGCCGTAAGCTTTAACAATGTCAAGTTTTTCCTTCCCAGCGTTGTTGAGAATATTGACCCAATGAATTCCCAACTCATCAATAGCTTTCTTCCAACTGGCGCTCGACTCTTCTAATGTCTTTCCACGTTCCTGTGCGATCCCAACAACCTCAAAGCCCTTATCTTTATACAGGGTATACAACGTTTTAAGATGTGGCATACTCGCGCGACAAGGACCACACCAGCTCCCCCAGAAATCCAATAAAACGACTCGGCCTTTTAAATCTGACAGCGCAAAATCTTTTTTATCAATTGTCAATCCTTGAAACTCAATAGCGGGTGTACCTTTTGCAGTGATCAACTCCTTACTTATCTTGCTTTTTATGTCTTGAGCAGCTTTTGTATGATGATATCTCGGGCTTAATGCAGCAAAAGCCTTCGCGTAGTCGTCTGATGTATACCGCGTTTGAAGGCGATACAACAAAAACAAACTCGCGTAAGCATCCGGATGTGCTGCAATAAAGGCTTTGTCCAATGCAGACTCCTTAAGCAATAAAGCAGACACCTTACTCATTATCTCTTTCCCTTCAGGCGATTCTGAGTTTACCTGCTGCGTCAATATTGGTGCAAATAGCGCCTTTACCTCACGAGAAAAACCGGCCTTTGATTGACGCAGATCATCATACATATTATTTTCCTGATCTCCCGACACCCTACCTAAGTCGAGCTCTTCAATCCGCGCGTTAATTACCAAATCGTCCCTACCAATGAAGAAATCCAACGGACGTTGCATCACATCGGGAGGTGTCTCCCCAATAGCCCGCAACTGTGCTTCTGCAACCGACTCCTGCTTGGGAACCCGAACTGAAAAATGTCCCTCAATCAACGTTCCTGTAAATGTTTGTCGCCTTCCATCTATATTTGAAACCAGCAACGCGACCTTCGATGCCTGATTTGGATGTTCAAACCATATAGTTCCACTGACCGTAACACTATCTCCTTGTGCTACAGTGAGCACAGGAAATAGCATAACAGTTAGTAAGAATAAAACCCAATTTCTACACATAACAACCTATTTATCGGCCAGAACCTTTTCGAGCAATTTTTTAAGCTCCGGATTTGACGGCCGCGGGGAGTCAATCGTCACAACTCGACCTTCCCGATCAAAGACCATAAAACGTGGAATTCCTTTAATTTTATAGTAGTTGGCAAAATCACCCCATCCGGAAGCAAAAAGCTGTAATCCACCCAGATTTTCATCTTTAATCATCTTCAACCATTTTTCTTTATCCTTCGCCTCATCGACCGATATACTCACCACCTCAACGTCCGTGCCGTGCATTTCTTCCTCTAGTTTCTTCAAATGTGGAATTTCAGCTTTGCAGGGACCACACCATGTCGCCCAAACATCGATAAGGACTACTTTCCCTTTTAGATCACTAAACTGAACGGTCTTACCGTTTTTATCTGGAAATGCAAAGTTTAATCCTTGATCACCCGTCTTCAACTGCGCCATTTCATTCATAATAGACATCGCCTTTGCTTTTTGTGCTGGCGTTAAGATATAGCCATTGTAAAGATCTGCAGCTTCTTTATAGGCCTTGTAATCCTTCTGTCTTGCCAAATAAGTCAGAACAAGATCTCCTTTCAAGGTATCATTTTGTAAAAAATTGAGATCATTCTTTAATCCAGCAACTCCTGGTACATACGCTAATTTCTCTAGACGTCGTGTAACAGATGACACGCCTCCTAAAGTGCGATTTCCCCAAGGCAACTGATAAACCAGAGACGCATTGCTAGAAAAATCTACTATGGAGAGGCTGTTATAATAATCAGAATACTCCTCAATTGACGGGTGAGCCGATCGTGGTGTATTCAAAAAATTAGTAGCATTAGCCGCTAAATCCCACTTAACATACGTTCCAAAGATATTATCAAACTTTTTGTTACCTGTTTTATTGCTATTGATAAAAGCTCCAGTTTGCTTACTCACTGTTTCTAGCACAGGAAAGAAATCTACAAAGGTACTTTGAACGCGTTGCCAGTTAAAAGCTTTTTGGTAAACGTCGTTGACCGTACTACTCCATTTTGACAACGTTACATTTTCCTTACTGTTATTCTTTCCAACCAATTCATATCCTGCGGCTGTTAAATTGACCTCCAATTGGTCGCCAGGTTTAAAATAAAACGTCGCATTGTCTGTTTGGCTACCTGGCGCACCCGTACCAATGGCATAGAATCCTTCATAGGGTGCATAAAAGTTAAATCCAAATTTTTTTCCTTCCTGCGGAACAGAACTGGCAATTTCAACCATATCTCCCTCGACAACTTTATAAAGCTTTACGGTTCTGGAAAACTCTTGGTCCAGCGTTCCTTTAATGGTCACAGGATTTTGGGCGTAGAGCCCAAATCCTGTCAATGCTGTTAATGCTAATGTTAAAAATGATTTCATATAAATTAGTTATAGCTTTCGTTAGTAAGAACTTGGATAGGTATACTCGCTCACAGACGGTGCGATATAAATTATGCTATTTGCATTTCCCTTACCAGTTATGGTCTGTACGGGTGTTGCTTCCAGATTGCCGGACACTTTATTAAACATCCGAATTTTGTATTCACTACCGGATTTTGTACCCACAATGATATAATTAAAACTGTATCCCGGACTTGCACTCTCCGTATATTTCAGGTGTTTGATAAATGTAACCACTTCTGAACCTGGAATTGCATACTGCAATTGCTCAAAGCCATTACTCAAGTTGCGACTATACACCTCATTGTTATTCACAAAGTAGAGGAGATTTTCATCTTCAACCAATAAGGTATAGTGACTTGCATCATACAATTTAGAAGACGGATTAATCACCTCGGGTGTAACGGTCAGCACAAATTTATCCTTCACTAAGTAACACAATCTCTTCACGGCAGGATCCGTCTTATCTTGCAAGATAGCGTATCCGATATAGCGGGAGTAGTAATCAGGGGCAGGTAAATAAACGCTACTTTTATACCCTAGAAACAAGGCCGTATGGTTATTATTTTTAGTTTTCAATGTATTGGTTGCTGCATCCGTATAAATCGTGAAAACTGAACCACTACCATTGCCAAGTGTTACAAAAGATCCACTTGTATTATCAAATAAAATAGGATCGGTTCCAGCGCTGGAGAACATATATTTCGACAATGCGTATGGACTGTTTGTGCCATCCATCATAATTCTATTTCCAAATAATCCAGAGTTAGCGCTCATCGCGTAAATATTAAACAATTGATTATCATTTAAAATATAGGTAGCGGCAGAGCCATTAAAAACAGCCGCTGCACCGTTCACAGGACGTGCTCCACCTAGAAAAATATCTTCCCTATTCCGGATATACTTCATCGTATTGATACCAATGGCTTGAATATCTTTACTGGTAGAAGCAAAGAGTGTTCGGGTATTCGCAAAAACATTTGGATTTAGGATATTCGTTTTGTAGTTCGTAGCAAAGCTTAAGAAAACACCAGTACCCTGAATTTTCTGTCCATTAACTTGGCTATACACATCCTCCATTTTTCCACTCACTGTATTGTTCTGTGGCGTTAAGTAAAGGTCCAGATCAGAATTTGTTCCATCATCCTTTAAGACATACCAGCCACGGGTAAACAATGTGCTCACAGTCAATGAAGTCGTTTTATATTGTGTATATCCGGTCTTTTTGTTTCGTGCCATAAAAACCAAAACCCAGCCTTTGGCTTCCTCTTTTACGAAATAGCTTAAATTTTGTGTTCGGGCGATCGTATCAAGAGGTTCAACTCTACCTTGCACATTGGTTTCATAAATACCCCAACGGTACTCCAACTCACCCTCCTTGTTAGATTTTGCCACCGGCGCTATCTTCACTGTATCTTTTTGCGATATGGCATTGTAGCTTGTTTCAATACCAGAAATCTCAATAAACTCGCCGTCACCGTAATCATAATTTCCCTTATCTTTTGCGCAAGAAAAGGCCATCAATAGAAGCAGGACAGCTGCGTAGTAATATAATTTTCTCATGTTGATCATTAATTAGGGAATGAAACTAACTCATTGTTTTCATCACGCATTGGTGCATCTGGATGCTTTTTGTTGTAGTCAATCAACGCCTCCCCCATTACAGACTTATAGTAAGTAATTTGGTCAGATGGGATAGTCGCTATAAAATTTTGATCCCATTTTTCGCCGGTTGTCTCAATCATAAAAGCATGTTTGCGAACACTATAGTTTCCAAAATAATACTGAGAAAAAGAAGCCGTCCATGCATTGGGCTTACTCAAGCGGTCCGTAAACTGAAGTTTACGCCACACCTTTGTTGGCTCACCTTTATCAAAATTTTCATTGGCGACAATCTCGAAACCAAGATTGACAGTTTTACTCTTGAGTTCACTGTCACGCAGTACAACAATGGGCACACGAGCATGTACGGAATCACTCTTAATTACATACAATGGAACAACAGCTGCATCGTCAAAAGCCACATAATGCTTGCCTGGAATGGCGTTTTCTACGCCCGGTAACTGTATTTGTTTCAACTTATAAGCGCGATCATTCTTTCTCACTTCGCCCAAAGTAAAAATGTCGAAATAAATGGTATCCCGCACAACATCAGCCGCTTCATAATAAAAGGTCTCTGCTTTCAAAGAATCCGTGTATGGATTGACGTTCACCAACGACGTTATTGGCGGACCAAATTGAATACGTGGAATATCATCGAAAATATAATACTGATCCTTTTTACAGCTGTATGATACCAACAATACCAACGCTGTAATTATATATAAATAGGTATACTTTTTCATGATTCATTAATTAATGGTCTCAACAGTCGGCATCGGTAATAGATAGTTAACAACAGCCGCAGCAGGCACAAATAATACTTGTGCTTTCGGTGCGTTCAGTCGTTTATACGCATAGAAGGCTTGTCCTTCTGCGTAGAACTCTTTGCGATACTCCTTAATAATCTCCAAAACCAAAGAAGGGTAATCTTGCGGATTTGCTATGTTGGATATATTGCGTGCTGTGCGAAAAGTTTTCAAATAGTTCACACCTTCGGCAAAAGGCGCTGTTTCAGCAAGGATAAGATACATCTCGCTCGTGCGCAATAAGGGCATCTGCTTATAATCGGTCGCATTGGTCACATTATCCGCCGTTACCCAATACTTTCTAATCACATTATTTGTGGATCCATTCGCTAACGTAATAATATTCCACAAGGATGATTCACGAAAATCTGTTCCCGTATTACCGTACAGTTGATTGCGGATCGTTGTTGCTGAGGTTCCCTTCTTATAGGTAGCATTACCAAAATTACCTGTATACGATTTCGCCATATCAAAAGCATAGAGACCCAGCAGGTGTTCCGTGGTTAAGATATAATTAGTAGCTGAATACTCCGTTCCTGTGGCCAGTTTAAACTTTTGCGAACCGTCCGCATTCTTCGCTTCCACCACCTCTTTCGCCGCAACATAAGCTGCTTCTTTGTTTCCATACCATAAATTCGCCCGGGCTTCAAGCGCTCTTATTGCATAATAGTTCATCCGCATATTGCGGTATGCAAAAAAGGTATCTGTTGGCCTAAAACCACTACCTGTACCACTGGTAATCGGACTCCGTACCTCGGCCATCGAGTAGGTGAGCAGCGGATCCACCGCTTTAATAAGCTCAGCGGCTTCTTTAATATCCGCCAACACTTTCATTTTAAAGGCATCGTAAGAAATATGCGCATTAATCTCCCGGTCAAAGTTTGTGACATAAGCCAGCTTATTTCCTTTGGTTGGATCCTCAGGAACCGGACCATAGAGACGCATAAGATCGAAATGGATATAGGCTCGCATAGCCAAACACTCTGCTTTAATGAGCTCATATAGGCCAGAAGTAATGAGTACCGACTTATTAGTTTCCAGGTTCTGAAGAATTGCATTTGCATGTGCAATAGTTGAGTACTGTCGCTCAAAAATGCGATTGAATCTATTAATGACGCGATCATCTCCGTAGTTAAACAATCCTAATTGCTGGTCTGCTGTATTTGTGGTGACATCCCAGCTGGAAATTAGCGACTCGATGGTACCATAAGCAAGCTCCTTTCCATACGTATCTAAGGTTTTTGCTGAAATATAAACACCGGTAAGGGCGTCTTTAAATCCCTGTTCAGTACTAAATTGTTCCTTTTCCGGAATTTGCGTTTTTGGCATTACATCGAGGTATTTTTCACAAGAGGTAAAAAATAAAGCGCCAACCAAAAATGATATTACTAGATAATTTTTCATGTTTCTTGCTTAAAAAGTTGCATTAATACTGAAGGTAAACTGTCTGGAGAAGGGGTAACTTGTACCACGTTCCTGACGAATGCTGGACAACACAAAAGGGTCTGTCATATCGAAACCTACGTTTACGTTTTCAAAGCCAATCTGCTTCACCCATTTCGAATAACGGAAGTCATACTGGAAGTTAAAACTGCGCGCATAAATGGTCTTTTCATCCTGTACAAAACGTGAGGTCTTATACGTTGGTGTTGTGTTTAATAATCCCTTGAATGGTGCGTAATCTCCTGGCACTTGCCATCTGCCTGTAAATACGCGTTCATCCACGTTATATTGGAAGGAACTCATCTCTACACGGTCTACCAGTGTTCTGTTATAAGCCTGTCCGCCGAACTTGTATCCCATTGCCGCGTTAAAGGTGAATCCTTTATAGCGTACCATCGTATTGAAACTACCCCACAATTTCGGGTCCGTATTCCCTACAGCAGCGACATCTGCGGCGCGCCACGTATAGGTCGGCGTTCCGTCTGCCGACAGGTAAAGCTCTTTCCCGGTACTTGGATCAATTCCAAGAGAGGGTACTACCCATATTTCATTGCTGGAATAACCTTCGAGATACATTTTACCCGGTGTATTTGGATCATCGCGAAGCACTTTTTGCGCATCCTTTAACGCCTGTGAAGTTTCCAGTACTCTGTTTTTATTATGGAAGACTGTTCCCGAAATTGCCCAAGTAACATTCTGGGGATCTTTCATTAAATAAACCGTTGCATACAACTCAAATCCTTTGTTTCGCAACTTTCCGATATTCGCTGTATAGAAAGAGAATCCGTTTGACGCTGGCGTGGTTATGGATGACACTAAATCCTTAGTATCCTCCATATAATAGTTTGCTTGTAGGAGAACATACTTATTAAACAAGTCTATATCAGCTCCCACATTATACTTCAAAACCTGTTGCCACTTTAGATCCGGATTTCCAATTCCCATCAAATACGAACCATTCCAGTTGTAGTACCGATCGGACGTATAGTATGCATAGGTCGTCATCGCCTGATAGGTATTAAATTTCGTAGAGCCGGATGTTCCCAACGATCCCCGTAATTTGAATCGATCCACAACACCTCCTTTTTGGAAAAAGGACTCTTCATGTAGATTCCACCCTAAACCCAGCGACCAGAATGGTGCAAAGCGTTTTTCCGAACCAAATTGTGAAGAACCATCCATACGAAAAGTACCATCCACAAAGTAGCGATTATCGTAGTTGTAATTGGCATTCCCGACAAAGCCGACAGTGCGATAGAAATACTCTCCACCGTTCGGTTTGCCGTCCTTCTCATACTGCAACGCCATAGATGGAAAATCGAGGTTCGCATTAGGAAAACCCTCTGCCAAGATGGAGATATTAGACGTTTTCTCCTGATAGGTATTTGCCTCAGCACCCACAAAAATCTGATGCTTTTCCTTAATCCGTTTGTTATAGGACATATTGATTGCCCCTTCGTAGCGCATACCATTATTTATGCCGAGTTCATAATCTCCTTTACGGAATACATCATCGCCAGTATAATTAGCGAAGGCGGTGTGTTCGGCTGGTCGGAAGGCATCATTCTGTCTGTCGGATTTGGTGAAGCTGAACTTACCCATCAACCGCAATCCTTGAGTAAGATTCCACTCAACTGCTGTTTGATTTGTGATATCGGTTTGGTTAGCCTTATTAAAAGTCCGCAGTGTAGCATTATACAACGGGTTGGTTGGCAACGTTTGCCAAGCACCGGAATAATCTGTCGTCCCGGGATCTCCCAAAAAACGATTTACATTCCCATCCGCATCGTAAGGGCTCCAATAGGGATTCAGCTTGACGTAATCCGAAAAGGTGCCATACGGTGAAATCGCGCTTTTAATATTGTTAATATTGAGATAATTCCGAAAGATCAAATCCTTGTAGGCATAGGATAAGGTGATCGACCCATTTATTGTATTTCTGGACGACCCTTTCATGACTCCTGCTGTATTGTTGTTCTGAATAGCTGCCGCATAGCGAAACTGTCCATCGCCACCTTCCAAGCGGAGATTGCTCCGTAAAGCATAGGATGTACGAACTGGAATAGCCAACCAATCCGTCTCCACGCCTCTATTTACTTCATCCAACAAGAAATTGTAATAACGTTTCAGCGGAATATCTGTACTCGCATTGGGAGAATTATACCGACCGGCCAATCGCTCCAGCTCCAATTTATCTTTTGCTTTTAGCAAATTATACCCATTCAAATCTGGCGCTTCTACCTTGAGCTCAGAACCGAAACTGATACGGAGCTTACCTGGCTGCGGCAATTTAGTCGTTATTACAATCACCCCATTTGCCCCACGGGAACCATATAATGCCGTAGCAGCAGCATCTTTTAAAATGGTGATTGAAGCTACATCATTTTCATTGATATCGATTAATGCTTGGAGACTAGACTGAAAACCATCCAATACGATCAATGGTGTATTAAGCTGGCTATTGGTTTCACTCTGTATTTCATTCACATTAGGAATACTGGAATTTCCGCGCAGCTGAACTTCGGGCAATCGGTTTGGATCACTACCAAAAAGGTTGTTATCAATAATATTGAACGAAGGATCAATATTTCTTAATGAAGTTACCAAGTTTCGTGAACCGTATTGACGCAGCTCCTTGGTGGTTACAGTACGAGAAGCACCTGTAAAGCTCTTATCTTCTTTCTTGAAAATACCGGTGGAAACCACAACTTCTTCTAGTTCTCCTTGTGCAACAGATAAAGTAACCACCTGAATATCACTAGTACCACGCATCCGTTGCGTAACCGTTTTGTAACCAATCAACTGAAAAACAAACTCTTGGTTACTGGCACTTATTGGTAACGTAAACTCTCCACGTTCGTTGGACGCTACACCTTTCTTCGGTTGTCCTCTCAAAGAAACCGTTACCCCTGCTAGCGGTTTTCCTTGTTCGTCAACAACCTTACCACGAACATAAGTTTGTTGTAATTCCACGACCTTCTCAAGCCCTCTCATCGGCAATTCCTTCGATTGTTCTTGTCGAACAAGAGCCTGGCTTTTCTTAATAACGATCGCCTTTCCGAAGTAATCAAATGTAAAATTATTAGTACGTAGCACCTTATTTAGTGCCTGTTCTAGTGGCATATTCTTTACGTCCACAGTCACACCTTGAATACCGGCGAGATCCGTCTTTTTGTAAAAAAAGGTATAGCCACTCTGTTTCTCAAAGTCCTTCAGAACAGCTTCCAAACTGGCCTTTTGACGTTTTAATGTCACTTGTTGCGCATAGGTATTCGCATTAACAGACGAAAGCCCTAAGCCCATTAAGAGAGCTACAAGGTTGATTTTCATCAAAGTTTTAGGTAGATATCGAGCAAAAAGGAAGCTCTTCTCGAGACTAATAATGTCTGCTTTCCAAGCAGCATGACGGAGATTTTTATGAGACAGGCTCCCCCGCCCCTTCTGCAAGAACGGATTTAAAAAAAAATTCATTAAATTCGATGTTTGGTTGTAATGATAAAATTATGATACGTTTGTTGACTTACAGCCTTAACTACTCGTCGGGTCCTGCGTCAACAGGATCCGATTTTTGTTTCTATAAACATCGATTTAGGTAGAGTTGTATCTGTGTTCCATATGATTCATTGTTAGGTTAATATTAATTAATAAGTAAGTTTATACGTTTATTTGATCCAACTAAAGCCTTTGTTTTCAACTCTGCATAATTTAACAACTCTACAAATTGATTCAGAGGTAAGTCCCGTGGAATCTTTCCTTTATATTGCGCTGCTGTACCTTTTCGTTCATACTGCACATCGACATCATACCATCGAGCGATTTCCTGTAATACTGCTTCTGTATTTGTTCCGTCAAAACAAAACTGCCCATCGACCCAACTAAGTACATCCGCTACATTCACCACATGCACATCGATTCCAGAAGCAGTAAACACGGCTTGTTCGCTTGGTTTTAACCGCCTATTTTTAACCGCAAGTTCATTGTGACCACCAACATTGACTGTTCCTTCTACCAGTGTTGTCTCCGTCTGTTTATCTTCTGTATAACTCTTCACATTAAACGTCGTTCCAAGAACTTGTACCTTCTGTTGTTTCGATTCTACAATAAATCGACTCTTAGTCGTCGTTTTAGTTACTTGAAAATATGCTTCACCCTCTAATTTCACAACACGATCTCCATCTCCAAATGAAGATGGATAAGTTAATTTCGAATCCGAGTTCAGCATTACTTTTGTACCATCTGTCAATGTCAATCGATAAGTTGCTCCTTTTGGAACACGTAGGCTATTAATTTGAACTTTTTCCTTTCCACTTTTTGCATCCAGATAACGAATCTGTCCTTGTGCATCCTTCGTAATAATTGACTCCCCGACCTGTACCTGTTGATTTGTACGCAATTGATCTAAATCAATCTCTTTGCCATTGTCTAACAAAATCACAGCACGTTCTTGGGCTGGACCAATTTCTGCCAGCAGGGTATTACTCGCCAACTCCTCCGCACCAAAATAACGTAGACCGAAAAAACCAAGTGCAAATGCTAGAGTGGCAGCAACAGACCACTGTAAAACATAGCGTTTAATTTTTAATGTACGGTCTCTACGTATCGAACTTAGCAAACGAATCTTCGCCTTTTTTTCGGTTATAGATAATTGCTCTTCATCCACAATCCCGCCCTCCGAAATCAGATCATACCAATTTACAAGGTCACGCTTGTCCGTTTGTTTAAGATTCAAAAAGTTAGTTAGCTGCTTATAAAAAAGCTTCGCGTCCTTCATAAAATGGTGTAAATGTTAGTATAGTCTGTTACTAAGTAAGTGTAGAAAAAGTAGAGGAACTTCTACTTGGAAAATGATTTTTTTATTAAAAAAGTAAAAAAAGACCCGTTACATCACGTAAACGCTTGATAGCCTTATTGATATGCTTCTCCACAGTAGACTCTGAAATTTGCATTTTCTCTGCAATCTCTTTATTAGAAAGGTATTCTGAACGGCTGAGTTTAAAAACTTCTCGACACTTTTCAGGTAAATTTTCAATCTCATTGGTTACGATATCAATAAGATACCGATAATGTAACCGATCTTCTATGGCTATAGTTTCGTCTAAAATATCAAGTTCTTGAAAATCTATGCTATCCGTCTTAGCTAGTTGCTTGCGAAAATGTGCCATAATAAGATATCGACATGACGAATATAAGTAGGCTGGCAAAGAAGTAATCGACGCTAGATTATTACGGTTGCGCCATAGGGATAGAAACAAGTCATGGAGGATATCTTCAGCGACCGTGAAGTCAGCAACCTTAGCATAAATATGCTTACTTAAATCTCGAGCGAAAAGGTCATAAAGCTCCGAAAAGGCACGTTCATCGTTCTTTACAACTCGATCTAAAAGATTTCGATAATTAGGTAATCCGCTCTCCTCCATTACTAATACGCCGCTAAACTTAATAATTATTTAATTCACTACATTTAATTTTTTTTATTAAACCGATTGCTAAGGTAAATAGCAGGCTTCGGCGGTATCCTATGTAACGGAAACAATCGATATTTCGAGTCAAATATAAAATAAAATGAATAATCTACCAAAACAGTAGACTATTCATTTTGCAAATAAAGTGCCCGAGAGCAACTCACATGAACAAAAACCCGTACACCAATCGTATCTTTACACGCACAACTTAAAAAACACAATTGTCCGTTATGGATTTACAAACAAGCTACCTGGTAAAAAATTTTGAGGCACTTTCCATCGAAGAGTTATACGCATGCCTACAGCTACGCAGTGAGGTTTTCGTTGTAGAACAAAACTGCCCTTACTTAGATATCGATGGTAAAGACCAAGAAAGTTATCATCTATTTTTGTATGCGAATGGAGATCTAGCGGGGTATACTCGTATTTTACCAGCCGGTCTGTCCTTTTCAGAAGTTGCCATTGGTCGGGTGGTTACAAGTCCTAAGTTTAGAGGTAAAGGATTAGGCTCTATTTTGATGCAAGCATCAATTAATGCATGTTTTGATCTTTTTGGGGCATGTGATATTCGGATTGGCGCACAATACCATTTATCAAAATTCTACCAGTCACTAGGCTTTGAAGAAGATGGATCTCCGTATGATGAAGACGGGATTCCTCATATCGAGATGATGCGCAAATCGTAAACAAAAAAATTAGCTTAACAGGTAGAAGCATACTTAATGTCGCCCAATACCATGGTCATGCCGATATTAATATCGGCATCAAAGACAACAATATCGGCATCTTTACCTTTTTCCAATACCCCTTTTTTATGATCGATTCCCATAATACGTGCAGGTGTTTTGGTCATCATCGTAATCACCTTGTGGAGAGGAATATCCCCGGTTTTCAACATGGTTCTCACCAACCTGTCAGCCGTTGCTACACTACCGGCGAAAGCACTTCTATCCAGAAGTTTTGCGACTCCATCTTCAATCACTACCCGCAAGCCTGTATTGATATTTCCTAAAACACTTTCACCTTCCGTCATACCTGCCCCACGCATTGCATCTGTTATCAAGGCAATTCGATCGGCCCCTTTTATTTTATAAATGAGCCGCAATAAAGGCATCGGTAAATGGATACCGTCTGCTATTATTTCAACATCCATCTCGTCAATTAAATAGCCGGCTTCGACAGCGCCTGCGTAGCGGTAGGCATTCCGCCGAGTTACCCCAGACATAGCAGAATAAAAATGAGTTGCAAGATTGTAACCGACTTTAAAACCCTCCCAAACCTCCTCATAAATTGCATCAGTATGCGCCAGTGCAAGTACTTTACCCTTAGACCTTACATAACGACCAAAATCGAGGGCTCCTGGCAATTCGGGCGCCGCACTCCATCTCGCGATAACAGGAGAATAATCAAGGACTCGAACATACTCATCTGGATCGGGATTACGTATATATTTCGGATCTTGCGCCCCCCGCTGGCTCATAGCAAAATATGGACCTTCCAAATGCATCCCCATCAACTGCGCTCCTTTATTATTGCACTTAGCAGCCTCAGCATATGCGTCTAATGTTTCGAACAACAGAGAAACCTCACTCGTTAATGTTGTAGGATACAAAGCCGTTGTACCATATTTCACATGCGTTTCAGCCACCGTCAGGAAAGCATCCACCGTTCCATCCATAAAATCTGCACCTCCACCTCCATGAACATGGATATCGATAAAGCCTGGGGAAACGTATTTCCCGTCAACATCGATACGTTCTGTATCCGCACCGATACTTGGCACACCTTCACCTACCTCAAGGATGATATTCCCTTCAATATAAACATAGCCTGGATCTAAAATACGTTCAGGTAAAATTATTTTTCCATTAACGAGGATCTTCTTCATAACGTTATGCATCAAGCTTATTCATTTTTAAACTATCTAGCTATTTTACACGCTCTCCTTTTGTCGCCTTTTCTAAAGCCATTGTCGTAATGTAGTACTTAGTCAACATATACGACTTCTCCCATGCAGGTAATTTACCACGCTTCACGTAGTCAAAAAACTTATTGGCAACATGCGCAAAATGCTCCTCATGTCCTTCTCTTAAACGATCAGGAATCGCTACCCGAAAGCCATCGTCAAAGTCATGCAAGGCAATCCCCGGGTATAATTTCTCTATCGCCGCAAAACCGCGATGAATCCGTTCTTTTTCTTCCGCACTGAAGTGCTTTCCAGCATTTGGTTCTATATATAATGTTGGGGCAAAATCTTCCGCTTTTCCTTGTTTAATAGCAACGACACATTGTGTTCCCCTAATTTGTGAGAGGTGGGTGTCACCATTTCCCGGGTCCGCTTGAAAATTCCATTCCACAGCAACTTTTACATGCGTTCCCTTGAGTGTGTAATCAATTTCCCCATTAGCATACACAGCCAACTGTCCTTGTTTTATATCTTTTTCTAAAAAATCAGCAAATTCGCTATCACCGGTAGACATTTGATACTGCGCCTTGGATATCAAAGTGGGATACCGTGTTGCCTTCCATATTTCTACATCTCGCTTGTAATCAAAAACAACCTCAGGAAAACATTGCCATTGTACCAAATCGATACCATGGGTCGTTACATCTACAATTCCGTCTCCCTCCTGCTCTACATCATAATACCAATTCGGACGGATCAATGGTTTTCCCGACACATTTTTATAGAAATGATGTACTGATTTTTTCAAAATTGCAGGCTCTTCCAAGCTTCCCTTTTGCAATGCTCCAAATACCATTGGGCTCTGAACCAGCTCCTTTTGGAGAATCGAAAAAATATTATACCGCTCCGTCATGATATCATAGAGAAGCACCCCTTTATCCTCAGCAAGCTCAAAAGCACGACGAAGCTCTTCAAACCCCTCTTTATTTATAGCCATGGGCTTATCTGAAAGCACATGTAAGGAAGCGTCAATAGATTGATAAATATAATCGGTCTTCTTTTTATTGTTTCCGGCCAATACCACCACATCGCCGATCTTGTCCCGCTTCATTTGTTCCAAAAAATCCGCGTTAGTATACACCTTCATCTTCCACGCCGTTGGATCCGCTGTCCGTTCATTATATCCTCGCACTAAATTTAGATATGCCTGAACTTCAGGGCCGACAGGTGCATAAACGTAAATCTGAGTGTCAACTTCATGAAGTTTATTCTTTTGGATTAATGATGCGTGGAAGTGGCCAGGATCCAGCACGACCAAACGTAGGCGGTCACCAGATTTATTTTCTTCCATTTTACATCCATTTATCGTTATCAGAAATATAAAAAAAATAAAAAAATTCTTCATGCTATTCCTCCGTTAATTTTTCACCACTTTGCTGATCGATAAACATTTTAGCATCATTATGTGTCCGTAAAATACTCGACGGCACATCAGTTTCTATCGCTGAATGAACCGTCGCATAAACAGCGTCCGCCTTTGTTGCTCCAGGAACCATGCAAAATAAACTGCCGCCTTCCATGAGGGCTGGAACAGTAAGTGTAATAGCATGAGTCGGGACAACTTCCAGAGCTGGGAAACAGCCATCGTTCACTTGTTGTTGTCTGCTCTTCAAATCCAGATCCACAATCTTCACCAAATAAGGATCGTCAAAATCTGCGACATGCGGATCATTAAATGCAATATGTGCATTTTCTCCAATGCCCATACACACGAGGTCTATTTTGTTTGCTCGCAGTAAATCTGCGTATCGCCGACACTCCTCTTTCGGATTATCCGCGAGCCCGTTAATAAAATGAACATGACCGATTGACACCTTTTCAAAAATGCTTTTCTTTAGAAAATGACCAAAACTTTGAATGTGATCCGTTGCTAGTCCTATATACTCGTCCATGTGAAAAGCTTCAATGCGTTGCCAATCAATTTCTATATCATTGGAAAGACCAATTAGAAATTCCGTTTGGGAGGGCGCAGATGCAAAAATTATTCGAACAATTCGCGTCGGGTCCTGTTGCAAACTTATAATCTTAGCTGCAGCTAAAGCAGCAGCGTGTTTTCCCAATTCTTCTCTGCTTTGAAAGGTGTAGACATGTAGTTTTCCAACAACCTGCTTTTTTGCTTCCATATAATAACTTCAATAGGTTTAAATAAGGTAAAAATTAAAACGTGTAGGTACCCGTAAATTAAACGAACAATGACAGCACTGTTCATTCCTTTTCTAAGGAACCTTAATTTTTGTAAAATTGTTGGTTTTCGCGATGAATAATATCGATAGGCATAAAGTACTCTTTCTCCTGCTCCTCTTCAAACATCAAATAACGATACAGAGCCTTAATACCTCGATAGGCTTGTTCTTGTGGTTTTTCACAAATTAAGAAATCAATTACGCCCTGATTTAGATACGCTATATTACTTTTCAAAAAGTCATAGCCAATTAATAAAATATCAGATCGTTTTATCTCTTCTAAGAACTGTGCAACCAAAGACACCCGGGAGTTCGTAACAAATATTAAGCGTAAATCAGGCGTCTTGTCCAGCAAAGCGCGAAGGGCTTTTTTGACCGCAGGATAGGACGTATTATACAGATTCTCTTTTAATATTTTCCGTTTTCCATTGGATGCAAAATATGCAGTAAACCCTTCCTCCTTACGCAAAATATGGTGATCCGAATCAATATCTTTTGCAATATTCAGCAGTAAAATTTGCTTATCTTCTTCCACAAGATAATTTACCAAATGCGCTGCCGTTTGACCACTATGAAGTAAGTTTGGTCCAAAATAACTCAGACTATTTTGCGTAGGTATATCAGAGTTGATAAACACAAAAGGAATATTCTTTTTTTTGCAAGCTTGCGTAAAAGCAATAGTTTCCTCGACAAAAGCAGGTGCCAATAAAAGTCCGTCCACATCTTCTTGTTTCAAGATCTTTTTAGTCTGCGCTATAAAAGAGTCCTTATCATTCATATCATAAAAGAATTTAGACACCTTTACGTTATACAGTTTTATTTCTTTCTCGGCCTGATAAATCCCTTGCAATGGAACGTCCCAATAATCAGTCTCTTTGGATACTGCAGGGATTAAGGAATAAAGGTGCATGGTCTTCGAGGAAGCCAATCGGCGCGCCAGGATATTAGGTTGATAATCCAACTCCTCAATAATCTCCATTATACGCTTTTTTGTCTTTTCGGAGACGCCTGTTCTGTTGTGTAAAACACGATCTACTGTAGCAATGGACACATTTGCCCTTCTAGCAATCTCTTTTACTCCCCCAGATTCTTTTTCCTTTTTTTTCATATTCCTTTAGTATAACCAGTCTTATCTTCTCCCAAATGCTCCTGCACGTGGAGCACCGTATATATCATCCCTCTTGATGAAGAGCCTACCTAATTTACAATAATTTTTCAGCTTTATGGTGAATGTATCATGTAAAATTACTGTAAACCTCTTATCCATCATTTACAATCGCGGCTCCCAGCCTTTTTGGTACTCACGGGACCAATACTTTTGCATCGCTTCTTTATTGTTACGAATGCGTCCTGTTTTCGGATCAATATCAAGACTTTGACCTGTCCGCTGTGCGATATTACCCAACTGCACAAGGAGTGTGCTCTTATGTCCGCCTGTAATATCCGAGTTTAGCGATTTCCCATCTTTTATTGCCGCAAAGAAATTTTGTATATGGATCGCATCTAATTGTTGTGAGGGATTCGTTAGGCTAGCTGCTTCCACCTTCGTATCGTCCTTAATTTCCTTGACAAGATTGCTATTTAAGTCATAGATTCTATAACCATTATCACCTGATATTTGTAAAGAACCTTTGTCTCCATAAAAAATCACTCCCACAGTAGCTCCATCCGTCTTAAGACCATTGCAGCTTCGCCCCTCCCATGTGATCATCGCATTATTTTCAAATTCCATACCGATCACCTGTGTATCTGGCGTTTCCCAGTCATCACGATAAGCAAAACGTCCTCCAGAAGATGTTACACGTGTTGGGTATTCTTGTTGCAAGCCCCATCGTGCTAAATCGACAAAATGTGTTCCATTATTCAATGCTTCTCCTGTGCCCCATTTCCAAAACCAATGCCAGTTATAGTGTAAAATATTATCCTTAAAAGCTTGTCTTGGAGCAGGCCCCTGCCACAGGTCAAAATCTAACCACTCGGGAACAGGTGTCGTTTTCCCAACACCAATCGAAGCTCTATTGTTCGTGTACCATGTGCGTGCAAAATAAGCTTTCCCGATTGTTCCTGCGTGAACCTCCTGAATTCCAGCGACCACATTTGGCCAAGAACGCCTCTGATTGCCCATCTGGATTACATTTTTATACGTATTGACTGCTTCAACCAATAACTCTCCTTCGTGCGGATTATGGCTACATGGTTTTTCCAGATAGACGTGTTTCCCCGCTTGCGATGCTAAAATCGCAGCCGGAGCGTGCCAATGATCTGGCGCAGCAACCACTAAAGCGTCAACATTCTTGTCTTCCAGAGCACGACGAAAATCACCCGTTGTTTTAGGTTCATGGCGTTGCCGTTTCATTACCTCTGGCATACAATTATTTAGAGCGCGTTTATCAACATCGCATAGGTAGACTACTTGCGCGTTGGGTTGCATCGCAAAATTACTGGCTAGGGCTTTTCCCCGCGCATTGACCCCCATCATTGCAATGTTTAACCGCTCGTTAGCACCGATTATATTGGCATAGCTTTTTGCCGTAAAAGAAGGTAGTATGCCCCCAAATGTCAATGCCGATGTACCAATGACGGCCTTCTTAATAAAATTTCGACGTGATTCTTCCATACTATATCAAGTTTAAGCGTTTATTAATGTTATCGTTTTTCCATGTTGACGTTTGCTTTCGTCTGCAGCCTCAATAAAAGCACAAATCTCGAGCGTTTCGGCGGCTGAAACAGGCGAAATTCCGGTATCAAAAAAAGCCACAATTTCCTCCAACAAAGCATCATACCCCTTGAACTGTCCTAAGGTTATATTTCCTTTCTCTCCAAATACCATTCCCCCAAAATCATGCTTCCCTTTTCTGATCCCCCTAAACGTTCCAACACGACCGTCCTTCCACTTCCCCACCACCAAATCTACGTCAGGCGTGTGGAAACGCGTCACATTTTCACACCCTGTCCCCATAAGTGCAAACAATGTCTCAATGCCGTGGATACCATACCAATAAAAATCTGGATGGGTAGGCTCTAAAGTAGCAGGACTGAAGGTTTCTGCCCCGTACACCGCTCCTATACTTCCAGCCTTCACCTCCTTTACTTTCTCCATGAACCGCAAAGAGGAAGAAGAGAATACAGGAACTTTATATTGCCGCGCAAGTTGAAATATCTGTTGGGCATCCTGATACGATGCCGCAATGGGTTTGTCAATGAAAAGTGTTTTTCCGGCTTTGATGACAGGTGTGGCTTGCTCTAAATGCACACGTCCATCATTACTTTCCAACAACACGACATCCACTTTTTTTAATAATTCCGCAATAGTTCCGACAATTTCTACGCCCGCAGCACTAACCTCTTCCACGTATTTTGGCACACGACTGATGGCAGAAGGTATATCTTTGCTTCCTTGTGCAACAGCGGCTACTACTTTATAATTTCGAAAACGGGGGTCAGCATCGACCGCATTAAGCGCCTTAGTAAAGGCAACACTATGCGAAGTATCCAAGCCAATAATTCCAACACGCTTGCGCTGTTGTGTCGAAACTAGAGATTCAGAAAATTTGCCCTGTGGGCCTAACAACCCGATTCCTAACGAAGCCATAGCTGTCGTCTTAATAAAGCCTCTTCGGCTAAGATCGTTTTTCATCGTAATTTGGTTTATATAGTATTCTTTAATATCCTATCAAGAGACAACAAACTAAACATTAAATGCCGTGGATGATGATAGTTTTCAATCCTATATCCGACATCCAGTTTATCCATTTTTCGTCCGCCTCCCAATTTCCAAGGTTTGTAGGGCAAATCGTGACGGACAAAGTATTTCTCCATGTAATTATAGGTCTTCCAGAACCACGTTTTAGCCCAACTATCATCTTGTTCTTCCCACAATATCAAACACCCAATCAACACTTCCTCCTGAGCCCACAAAACCTTATCCGTTAAAAAGTGATAATCGTCCACATGATTCAAACAGTGAAAAAAACCGCCGTGTAAATCGTCCCACGCAACCTCTACATGTTGCTTAAATCGTTGGGCCGCCAACTGGAATAAATCAAAATCGTGACGTCGCATAGCCTCATCCAAAACCATCCATAAAGCTTCTATTGCATGCCCTAAGTACACAAACTGTTCGTATGATACGGGCAAATCATTCCCAGGCTTGGCTTGTAACTCCACCATCAACCCATGGACAGGATGTACATGTTTCGTTAGTAAAGCGTCTATACATTCCGTCACAATATTATTCAGTTCCAAATCAGCTTTATACCGCAGCATTCCGGTACAGACATGTAGAATAATCATATAGTGCCCTAAAACCTCGGATGCCTCCCCATACAGGGGATCCGGACGATATTCCAGCGCATAACGATATGCAGGATCTTGATACCACTCAAATGCTTCCAAGACCCGTTGTTTAGCAAATATCCAATAAGACACATCATCTGCAGCCTCTGCATAAGCCGCAAATGCCTCTGCAACAAAAAGATTGCCGTAGATATCTCCTGGTCTTTCTTTTAAATCGACTCCCTCATGATCGTATGACCACGGCCAAAACTGCTGTGCAGGAGATTTCACACGAAGTAATAAATCCAATGTTTGCTTCGCTTTCCTTAAGTACAGGGGATTACGGTCGAAATTTTGATATAAAAAACTATAAACCCAGGCTCCTCGGGCGTCATACCATGTTCTTTTATTCGTACCCAATATTTCACCGCTGTACGTGGTGTTCCAAAAGAAACCACCATGCTGCTCATCAAAAATAAATCGATCTAAAAAAGGTAAATAATCTTCGAAAAGATACGACCTATACGCCTTAATGAGCTGCCTTAATCGGGACTTCTTCTGGCTAGATCTGCCTATTACTTCCTTCATTTTTATGATATAGCTCATACAACAAAACACCTAATCGACATCGATATCTTGGAGCAATTGCTCTACCTTTTCAGGCACCTTTTTTCTGACAATACATGCATATCCTATATACAATGCCAATGACATCATCAAAGGACCCGCCAATTCAAGAGCGACTCCCATACCTCCGACTATTTTAATGACGACAAATGTGAACAACCCACCCACAATTGATAGAATAGCAGCGATACTTCCACTATGTTTAAAAGCTGGTAATAAACCTAAAATCATAGGGATAGATATCGGGCCCAGTAGAGCCGCAAACCAAGATATAATAAGCCCAATAACTCCGCCGAAAGACTTGGCGTTAAAAGCAATAATAATGGTGAGTAGGATAAAGCTAAAAGTCGTTACCCGTGCCAATAATAACATTTGCTTCTTATCATAGAACTTTACTTTTTTCATGATTACCGGGAGAATATCTCTGGTTATAACGGATGAAATTGTATTGGCATCAGACGAAGTCATGGATAGAGTTGTCGAGAATAATGATGCGACAAGCAATCCCAAAAGTCCAGATGGCAGAAACTCCATAGCCATTAGCGAATATGAGGTTTCGGGATTTTCTAAGTTTGGAAAAAATATTGGCGCAGCAAACATAGGGTAAAACAGGATTAAGGGCCAAATGAGATAAAGAACAGCCGACAAGATAGCCGCCTTCTTGGCATCTTTGCCCGATGGAGAGGAGATAAAACGAGTTGCAAGATTCCAGGTACCTCCACTGTAACTAAAAAAATTAATGACCAGAAAAGCAATAGCAAACCATACCGTATAGGGCGAGTTGAACCAATTGCTGTGTTCAGCAGGCAAGCGATCCCACATCGTGAGCACACCCACAGGGCCATCTCCCAAACGCACCAAGACAATAATAAACATGACTAATCCCGACGCAACTTGGATAATAAAAGACACAAAATCGTTCAGGACATCAGCCCATAGACCACCCAAAGTGACATAAAATAGTGTAACAACTCCGGAAAGGATAATTCCAGTAACAATAGGGACGCCCATAAAAGCATTCAGTAGAATACCTACAGCGGCCCATTTCGCACCAACATCAAACAACTTGACAATTACACCACTCCAGGCCATGAGTTGTTGAGTCGGTAGATTATAGCGTGTAGCCAAATATTCTGTAGGGGATTGAATTCCGGTTTTACTACGGAGCCTCGCCCACCGAGGAGCAATAAAAAAAATAGTCCCAATCATCGCAATCGCAATGGTCAACGCCCACCAAACATACATCACAAACCCATGTGTGTATGCGATAGAAGCGTATGCTACGAATACGGCACCACTATAACCCGAAACATGATGTGATATTCCGGATAGCCACCAAGGCAATTTTCCGCCTGCAGTAAAAAAGTCGGCAGAAGAGGATACTTTAAAATAACTGTAGATGCCAATACCGATCAAGAGCAAGAAAAAAACTACAATAATAATGTAATCTAAAGGCTGCATATCTATCTATGAATTTAATTTATAATTTATTGGTTAGCACGCAAATACTATATTGTGTACGTACCCGAAGATAGGGTTTATAAATAAAACGTCCAACACATTTCTAATTTTTTTTCCTCAGGTTCTTTAATTCTTCAACAGTCGTCACCTTTTTATTTCCAAACTGCTTACTGACATAATTAAGTATAGAAACTAACTCTTCATCTTTCAAAAAGGAGAAACTAGCCATATCTTGTTCATAACGCACCCCATTAATTTCTTTTTTCAACGTTGTGCCCCGCAAGAGCAGCATACTGAACTGTTTCATATTTTTGACCGTCGAAGAATTTACCAAAGATGGAAAAGTTCTATCCACGCCCTTTCCATCAGGCTTGTGACATGATGCACAATAATTCTGATACAACAAAACCCCATTATTCCTCATCATGTGGTTAGCTCCAACCGTATCCTCTTGCAAGTAAGTACCTACTTTTTTCTTATGGATACGGAGTCTAATTATCCTGTCATCATATTCCTTCGGAAAGCCAGGTTGCGGGTTCCAATCTCTATTACTTGTCGATAAAAAAATATCACCATTTGGCAGGGTCAAAACAGCTCGAAGGCGACCATATCTCCCTGTAAAAAAAACATGTTCCTGTTTCACATCGTGCTGATCCGAATTCAACGTTAAAACTCGTAAAGACTGACTCTTAAGCGTAACCAGAAGTAGCGCGTTTTGCCATTCCGGAATAGCTGAATGGTTATAATATGCTAATCCTGCAGGTGCTATAACAGGAGTCCACGCACGCATCGGTTCAGTCATGATCGTCTTCCTGGCCACGGCAAATTCCTGTTCCGTATCATGCCCCCCTTCTATCAATGGCCAACCATAATTATGTAAAGGCCGTACCCAGTTTATCTCATCTTCAATCGCATCTCCATGTTCCGCTGTAAAAAGGTTTCCCAGCCGGTTCATTGCCATCCCCTGAATATTTCGAAATCCCCATGCATACACCAAGCTATTAGGTATTGGATTATCTTTGGGTATTGACCCGTCCAAAGTCATACGCAGCACCTTGCCGTTCAATGTTGTAGAGTCTTGCGCCATTTTGTTATTCGCGACGTCCCCAGTAGCCCAATACAAAATGTTATTTTTATCGATCAAAAGTCTGGAACCATTATGCCCATTAGCACCCCGTACTGTCAGTAGTTCTTTTGGGTTTATAAGTGTATCCCCCGTATATTGATAGCGAACCAAAGACGATACAATCGCGGAATCAACTTTTTTCGTGTAATTAATAAATACAAAAGGATTTTTCTTTTCGGTTTTCTCGATAGCAATATCTAATAGACCCGGCGTGGTTCGTGTAAAAACATCATGAAGTTGCAATAAGGTTTTAACTTTACCCGTCTCTAAATCTAGTTCTTTTACATTTCCTTCAATTTCTGTAAACAAAACTCTATTGTTAACATAGTCCATTCCCCAAGGAACCTTCAGCCCATGCGCCATCGTTCGCACCTCTATATAGCTATGCTCTAGTTTAAGGTATTCTACCGAATCTTGAATCGACTGCTGTTTATCAGTTAGAGACTGACAACTAAACAAAACAGTACAGGAGACGAGTAAAGAAAAAACAAGAATTAAGTACGTTCTCATGAGATACTTCCATTTTTTAATTGGTCCGCAGCATAATCAACCGCTCTGGCTGTCAGCGCCATAAAAGTTAAAGACGGGTTTTGATTGCCAATACTGGTCATGCATGCGCCGTCTGTCACGAAAACATTTTTACAATGGTGCATCTGATTATGTGCATTGAGCAATGAATTATTCGGGTCATGTCCCATGCGTACGCCGCCCACGTCATGAACTTCTAATCCTGGTTGCCTTCCAAAAGCGATATGCTGGTCAAGTTTTTCAATATTAATACAGCCTGCTTTCTCCAACATCTGTCCTCCCTCTGAGAAGAAATCCTCCATCATAGCGACATCATTATCTGTATATCCTATTGAAGTTATTAATTGAGGCATTCCATATTTGTCGACTTGATCTGAACTTAACCGCACATGGTTTTCATATATGGGTAAGACTTCTCCCTGCATCATCATCGAAACTTTCCAAGGCCCGGGCTCTAGCAAAGCATCTTTAAAGGCATGGCCTAAGCCTTCTTCGGGCAAAGCCCGTCCCCATCCGTCACGAACGGCGGAATATGCAATCAAATAAGACCCCTTAAAGCTGCCTGCTTTAGCATGAATATTTCGAAATGCAGGAATAAACACTTGGGTTGGGCGGCGTCCATAATAATAAGAATCTTCAAACCCTTTTATCTCTGCCGTAATCCGGCCACGATAATTATGAAACGTAATAAAACGCCCCAAAAGTCCACTATCATTACCCAAACCATTTGGAAACCGGTTCGATCTCGAGTTTAACAAGATCAAGTTGGAGTTAAGGGTCGCTGCATTTAGAAATATGACCTTAGCACGATATTGACTTCGCTTCATCGTATGTGCATCCACCACCTGCACCCCAACAGCTCTTCCTAATTGCTCGTCATAAATTACAGACTCTACAATACTATCCGTACAGATTGTTAAGTTACCTGTTTTTTCCGCATACGGTATTGTGGAAGCATTAGAACTAAAGTATGCGCCAAAAGGACAACCTCTTTCACACAGCGATCGCGCCATACATTGTGTCCTTCCTTGTTGACGCTGTGTTTCCTTTAATGCAACGAGGTTAGCACAACGACCAATAATAGCTTTACGATCCAAATAGTGAGAATCAATTGCATCTGCTATGTATCGCTCGACTTGGTTCATTTCAAATGCCCCGACCACCTCACTATCGGGCATATTAACAATTCCATCTCGATTGCCCGCAATCCCTACAAAACGTTCTACATGGCTATACCATGGTGCCAAATCTTTATACCGAATAGGCCAATCTATGCTGTAGTTAAAACGACTTGGTGCTTCAAATTCAAAATCACTCCACCGCTGTGTCTGTCGTGCCCATAGCAACGATTTCCCGCCCAATTGATACCCTCGAATCCAATCAAAAGGTTTCTCTTGGATATAAGCTTGTTCCGCATCATTAACGTAAAAATGCCGTGTCGCCTCCCCATAAGCATAATGCTTGCTGATCAATTTATTT
This sequence comes from Sphingobacterium psychroaquaticum, assembly GCF_004421025.1. Taxonomy (NCBI): domain Bacteria; kingdom Pseudomonadati; phylum Bacteroidota; class Sphingobacteriia; order Sphingobacteriales; family Sphingobacteriaceae; genus Sphingobacterium; species Sphingobacterium psychroaquaticum. The sequence continues at coordinate 3,968,482 of NZ_CP038029.1, forward strand.
TCCTGATAATCCCGTTGCGTCTTTTGTCCGCGATGTTCAAACGCCCAAGTATCCATCATCGCTGTAGGATAATCTTTCATATGTTTCACCATCCGGCCTCGTTCAATGAGCAACGTTTTAAATCCTTTCTCCGTAAACTCTTTCACGGCCCATCCACCACTGATACCAGACCCTACTACAATAACATCAAACTCACTACTTATGTTAGCTTCCATTTCTTCACGTTACTAAAAACTATTATTACTCCTGTGTAAACTTCCAACCATACTGCGATAGCTAATCTATTTCAAGAAATACTCAAAAAAGAGAAAAGCAGCCCTATTTGATTGCTGATTTGGCGCATGTTCCTTTCTATTCGTCATCGCGACCCGGTTTTTATATCCCAGCACCTTGTTCAGATGAATACTGTGATTTAAAGGAATCCACCTTTCTACGGGATCGGAAGAGCCTCCTGACACTAAAAAAGGACGTGGCGCCATTAGCGCATGTAACTCATGTAAATCTTCTTTTTCTCTCACTAAGTGCGGATACAAACCTCGTGCCTCGGGCACCATACCTTGCTGACGCCAAGCATTAGTCCAAGGAGGAGGGTAGTACCCCAAGTACCACGGCTCCCAATAATTTACACCAGAACCCTTCGTTTCATCGAAAACAATTCCTGGATCAGACCACACCGCACATGCAAACCGATCAAATAAACACGAGGTGAACATCGCCCACTTACCGCCATAGGAGTGCCCCATAATACCTATCCGCGCACTATCGACAGCAGGAAACTTTGCCAATGCATGCCATGCATTCGCTGCTGCATAAGCTAACACCGATAAGGGCTGAGTCGTTGCATTATCAATTGATGGGTAATACAAAGAGTAGGTTTTATTGGCCGTTGTTTCGGTGGTTCCCAACGATAAACATACGAATCCGCGGCGACATAATTGCAAAGCGAAATCACGTCCTTCCTTTCCTTCTCCTATCGCGGTCTCTGGCTCGTAAAACACCGTGATTACAGCCGCTTTGGGACCTTCCTGGTGTGGAACTAAAAGATACCCCTCCGTATATTCTTCTGGCAGCCAACGAAACCGAACCTTATATTGGGTATAATCCGTATGCACAATAGAATCAAGGAGCTCCAAAGTTTGATCCGTAATAAAAGACGGCCAATTTCCCAGAAGCTTCATCCATTTATCTTTAATCACTTTACGCTGCGATGTCCAGCCTTCAGCTGTTTCCAATACTCTCGCATCCTTATTTTGCCATATAGATCGGTAATCACCATATTGATCGGCATATACTTCTGGTGGATTAAAATACGGAGCAATTTCTTTCCAAATTTCCTTTTTATGGGGTCCTTTTTGTCCATAGAGTGTTTTTAGTCCTCCAAAGAGCACAATCAAACACATCAATCGTAGCAAGTAATTTTTCATTCCTTTATTGATTTTTTGGAGGTAAAGAGTGGTGCATAACGGGGAGTCAGCACCACTCAAGGTCTATTACTAACCTTTCACATGAAACATCTCTTTTACCAACCTGGATTTTGCTTTAATTTATTATTCAATACAATTTCACTTTCTGGAATAGAATTCAAGTAATCTCGATCCAATTTAAAGCCATATCCTATCGGAACAGCCTTTTGAAAAGGATCTAAAAACCCATCCTGATCAACGGGAAAAGGATTTTTAACAATCTGACTGGCTAAAAAACCCTTCGGGCGCTTACCTACAATCAACTCATCAGCCGCAGCCCAACGTGCAATATCATCCCACCGAAACCCTTCTCCCACCAACTCTACGCGCCTTTCTCTACGAATTTCATTAAGCAAAGGAGACAAAGATGGGAAATCCCATTTAGGATCATTCGCAATACTCCCCATCAGAAGGTTCGGCATGCCAGCACGTGCACGCAATAGTTTTATTGTTTTATCAATGTCAGTTTGTGTAATTGATCCAAGCTCAGCTTTCGCTTCTACATAATTTAACAAGACCTCAGCATAGCGAAACAAAATCGAAGGAGTTTCCTCATACTGCTGCACATGATAGATCACATGTGGATCATATCCCTTTTGAATAATATATCCTGAAGGTGCATTTAGATCCGCATTTCCATTCAATGTATTATAAATTACGGACCAATTTTGACTCGTCCCGTTAGCCGCAATTTTCCACACCTGATCTGGTGTTGCTACCGTTTGTCGTAATCGGGGATCGCGGTTTTCAAATTCTTTATTAATTGTTGCATAGCCTTGAAACAGACTATTTCCTGTGATCGCTTTTCCATCTGTGCATAAATATTGGTCCGTCATTTCCTTGGTTATTGATTTACCAGAGGGTTGCGACATCCGAAAATTCCGATCATTTGTAAAATCACCATCTCCGCGGGATAACTGATTATCATAGCGACGCCAGAACAAAACCTCAGGATTATTGGTATAATCACGACGTGTAAAAAGATCAAAATAATCCATCGTCGGCTTACCTGTATTATATATAGTATAAAGTCCTGATGCCATGACAGCCTCACTGGCTTTAACCGCGATCTCGAAGTACTTTTCCGGATTGGCATTAGTCACCCCGAATACGGTTCCATTGTGATATTTCTGCCAGCTACCTTCATACAATGCAACACGACTTTGCATTAACAGAGCCATCCATTTATTTATTCGACTATAACCATTGGTGCGGTCAGCGCTTAAATACATGGCTGCGGTATCAAGACAACCAATAATTCGATCAGCTACAATATTACGAGGAGTTCGCGGACTAAATAACTCTGGAGAAGTAGTTCCTAGATCTTTATCCAACCACGGGATATCACCGTAAACCTTCAAAAGATTAAAATAAGTTACCGCTTTAAAGTAATAGGCTTCGCCTACATACTGCTTATACGTATTGAAATCATGTTTGCCCTCTACTTTCTTATAATTATTCAGAAAATAATTAAGGCTCCTTACATTGCCAAATCCGATGGTGCCCGTTGTAACAACGGTACGTGTGCCCTGCAAGCGTGTATCCACTGTGGCCCCGACTTCATTATCGCTATCAAAATCGTTTCCGTGATTTTGGTACTTTGGAAACAAAGCATTGCTATAGAACTGGTTCATGTAAATCTCTAAATCCAATGGTTTTTCGAAATACATATTTGCTTGAACCTTATCCAGTAGCTTTCGCTCTAGAAAATCATCATTACAGGAGATGAGCGCTAAACAGCCTCCTACTAATATGCTGGATATATAAAGAAATTTTTTCATAAGCTTTACTTACTTTAAGGTTAGATTTACACCAAAAGATAAAATTCTATTCATCGGATAGATAACACCACTTGTCAAATATCCGCCTTCACGACTATCCGAAGCTATAGAAGTTTCCGGGTCAAAAACTTTAGGCAAACTTGAAAAAGTCAATAAGTTTTCACCGGAAAAATATACCCGGGCTTTGCTCAGGAACTTCCCTGTTATACTGGCGGGAAAGGTATAACCAACTTGTACGTTCTTCAATCGGATATATGAAGCATTTAACACATAACGAGTTTGTGGCTGTCTATTTTTATCCGTTTCCGATGTGAAGTAAGGTTTCGGAAGATAAGAATCTGTATTGGGTCCCAATATATTGGTTTCATTCTCAGGCCGCCAATAATCTAAAGCTGGGGAATGCTTGTAAAGCCCGGAGTTCGCCCAGCTATTAGTCAACCCCCAAAATAATGGCGTCGTAGACTCTGGGCTATAATCCCGTTTTCCAACACCTTGCCAAAACATATTAAAGTCGACACCTTTCCAGCTCATTCCAGCATTTATACCAAAATTATAACGAGGCATATTATTACCGATAACAATTAAATCACCATGATCATCCAAAGTTCTTCTCCCATCATTGACTTTTTTGTCTCCATTCTGGTCCACATATTTTATATCACCAGGCCCCCACTTAGCATGATATTTTGACTGATCTGGCATAGCTTCACCTTGAGTTTGGATAATGCCATCAGTCTCGAAGCCCCAAATCTCACCATAGTTCTTTCCTTTATACCATGTATCTATTCGACCAGTTTCATTGAAATATTCCAGGATCTTCGTTTTGCTATCACCTAAACTCACCTTCACATGATAAGCAATACCATTATCTAGATGATCATTCCAGGTGGCAATAAACTCAAACCCCTTTGTTGCGAGTTTTGCATTATTAGTCTGTGGTGTCGAAGCACCAAGCAAGAAAGGCAATTCAGTAGCCCTACCTAGCATTTTGTCTGTCGTACGATTGTACCAATCGAAGGTAATTCCCAAGCGAGACTGCATCATGGAGATATCTACACCTAGATTCAAAGTTGTTACGGTCTCCCACGTTATCTCATCACTAATTAAACCTGGTGCCTGTGCATATTGTGGTCTCGATTCATTAATAATCCATTTTAGTTCGGGATAAATTGGAATTTTCGAATAATACAACTCATTAGCCACATTCTGATTCCCCAATGAACCATAAGAAGCACGAACCTTGAAATTATTGATCGTTGCCCGAATAGGATCCCAAAAGCCTTCTTTCGACAAAACGTAACCAATAGAACCTGAAGGAAAAAATCCAAATCGATTCTTTTTTGGAAAACGTGACGAACCATTATATCGTGCCGCAAATTCAACAAGATATTTTTCCTGAAAATTATAATTCAAACGTCCAAAACCTCCCCTAGTTGCCCAATGGCTCATATTATCTGCGGCCGTGACACCTCCTAATGAGGTTATAATAGAAGGGTTATCATCCACCACAGGGGATGTTCCTGTTGCATTTAATCCGGTATACAAGTTTTCCTCCTGCTCAAAACCTAGCATCGCCATAAAATAATGATCCTCAAGTTGCTTTTCGTAAGAGGTGACAGCATTGAACAACTTATACACGTACTCATAATATCCCGATGTATAAGAAGAATTCGGTTTCCCAATGTTACCAAAAGCGCCCGTTCCTAATTCGACCATCACAGGCTTTGGATTACTGCTCAACTTCGTATTCTTGATATTATAATTGTAAGTCACATTAGTCTTCCAACCTTTTACAGGTTCGAATTCAGCACCAATGTTTGCGAGGAAGTCAGCATTTTTCTTTTTATCACGCCCCGAGTCTTGTAGGAGGCGGACCAGCGGACTTTGAATGGTACCATTGATATTATGGAAAGGCATCATGGGTGCAAACATGAGCATTTCCCGGAAAGTGTGTTCTCGTCCAACCGTTGTTTCTCCCATAGGAAAATCAGTTGCAGTAGTAGACCATTTCAAACTAGAATTTATCTTGAACCAATCGGTCACTCGCGTTGAAACATTCGACATCAGGTTATATCTTTTGAAATAATCATAGCCAAAGGCGTAAGTTCCATTTTGCTTGGTATAGCCAGAAGATAAAAAATATTGCGTTCGGGCACTACCTCCAGATACATTCACATTATGTTTTTGGCTAAAAGCATTCGTTCCCATTAATATATGAGGCCAATCATTATTAGCATTTCCATTTCGACGACCCGCCCAAATATTATCAATTGGTTTATCTGGATCATACTCGTACGGGAAAGTTCCATCCAGATATCCCTTGATACGATTCATTTGCTCATCGCTATATACAGGTGTCAAGCCCGCATTCGCATTCGCCTGGTTGTAAGCGGTCGCCCAGGTGTAGGAATCAATAAAACTTGGTAAATGAATAGGGGATGATAAAGAAAGATTATTGCTGTAATCAAATTTAGTTCCATCTTGTTGACGTCCTTTCTTGGTCGTAACAAGAATAACTCCAAAAGGAGCGCGTGCCCCATACACCGCCGATGCCGAAGCATCTTTTAAAATGGAAATACTCTCCACTGTCTCCGGATCTACCCCCGCAAGATCCATCTCTACTCCATCCACTAAAACCAACGGACTACTACCAGCTAAAGAGCCTACTCCCCGAATATTCCAAGTACTTGTCGCCCCTGGTTCACCACCCCGCATCCCCATATTGATATTCATATTAGGAGAAGCGCCCTTGAGCAAATCTCCAATATTATTTGCGGGGCGATCTTTTAATCGATCTCCAGAAATAACATCCACCGACGCCGTTAGTTGTCCTTTCTTTTGTGTACCATACCCCACGACGACGACTTCATCTAAATCTGTAGAGGCATCGGCCAATGATACCGGCACAACTGAACGCCCCCCAATCCCCACTCGCTTCGGTACATAACCGACAAACGAAAACCGCAACGAATCATGCAAAGATGACACCTCTAAACGAAACGATCCTTTGGTATCCGTCTGCGTTTCTTCTCCGCCACCGATTAAAGAAACACTCACACCAACTAATGGAACTCCTTGAGAGTTCTGAACAGTTCCCGTTACCGGGTGCCGTCCTTGAGCAAAGGCCGTTATCTCCAATAAAACGAAGAAAGCAATTACCATAAAAGATCTAATTGATATCATAAAATGTATTTAATTTGGTTATTGATCATATATTTTTTTACTCGCAAGCATTCCTTCTCCGCTATAAAACACCTTAACTGGCGAGTATTTTTTCTATCGTTCCAAACACGCCCTCGCATTCTCCTAAGCGAAGACATAAATGACATTCCAACTATACTATTTATTTTACGGTAACGTTACCGTAAAATAAGCAAGCTCTATTTTTTGACCACCTCTCTACAAATAGCTTGGCCTTGCGCCTCTTTCGAAAAATCTTGGTTTTAGGATTATAATTTTACCAAAGTAAGAGAATTGATTTAGTCTTCCAACATTTTTGAATAAAAAAAATCACAAAGTAGCATAAATTCCTTTTAGCAAAATAACAGGCTTAATTTACAAAGTGTACGTTAACGTTAATTGTAACATTTTATATAAGCTGTACTATTGTCTTTTAAAAAAGATTATATTAGTCGTGTAGTCAATTGAAATACAAACCAAAAAAAATCATACATAAACCTGATAAAAGGATTTCATGAAGGAGAAAAATTTCAGATTTGGAATCGTCGGAACGGGTGCTATTGCTTCGATCCATGCGGTGTCAATCCAGCACACTACACAAGCTCAACTTGTTGGTGTCTACAATCGTACATATGAAAAAGCGAAAGCGTTCGGTGAAATTCACGGCTGTAAAGTTTATGATGACCTAACGGCAATGCTCGCGGACGAAAACATTGATATCATTACAATCTGTACGCCTTCAGGTGCACACTTGGAAATTGCAGAGATGGTTATTCGTTCCGGGAAACATTGCCTCATTGAAAAACCACTCGAAATCACGGTGGAGCGATGTAACCGTATTATACAATTAGCGGAAGAATATAACGTACAGGTCGGCACAATATTTCCTACCCGTTTTTACCCCAATAGCCAAAAGATAAAAGAACAACTTCGGCAAGGGTATTTTGGAGACCTTGTCATGGGTAGCGCGAGTATCAAATGGCATCGTAGTCCGGCATACTACCAATCTGCCGCATGGCGTGGCACTTGGCAGTTGGATGGTGGAGGCGCATTGATGAACCAGGGTATTCATGCAGTAGACATGCTGCTCTGGTATATGGGTGAAGCGGTATTTGTGCAGGCGATTAGCAGCAACCGCTTACATCACCAAATAGAGGTCGAAGATAGTATTGTTGCAAATATCAAATTTAAAAATGGCGCCCTAGGTGTTATTGAGTGTACAACAGCAGCATTTCCGGGCACACCAAAGAGGCTTGAAATCGTTGGCACTAAAGGCACCGTTGTCTTAGAAGAAGATAAAATTTCGTTTTGGGAGTTTCATGCGCAACCCCAAACCAGTTCTATTAAGCCAATGACCGAAGGTCCTTTAGCACAAGGAGGTGTTAATGATCCCATGGCGATCACACATTATGGTCACCAACTACAAATTCAAAATTTCATTGAAGCACTAGTGTCCAACAATATTCCTTTAATTGATGCCGTAGAAGGAAAAAAATCTGTAGCACTTATTTGTGCTATTTATGAAAGCGCCAAAACGGGACAACGTGTTTATCTCTAACTGAAAATAGGACACCCATGGCAAATACAGAAGGCTGTGCTGCATGCAACAAATGTAGAGAGTTTATACGCCTAAAAAGCCGTGAATAAGAACATCAAAAAACGCCTCCATATGGAGGCGTTTTTTAGTAACTATAATGTTCATTCTGATCCAGGGCTTTATTCCTATCCCAAGCATCCCTTGGAATTGGAAACACGATAGGTTTCGTCATGAGCCAGGGCTTCTGTCCAATATTTAATTCTGCAAAATTAGGACGTTCGGCTTCAATAAACTTAAGAAAACGTCCACTCCTGTTCAAATCCGAGAATCCACCTGTCGGTTCCCATATAAACTCCATACGTCTTTCTTTAAAAACCGCATCCAACACCTGTTCCTTTGAGAGTCCTTGTCCGAGGTCTGTCAAACCAGCACGCTTACGTATTTTATTAACCTGATCAATAGCCTTTCCTCGCTGGTCAAGTTCATTGAGTGCTTCTGCGTAATTCAACAATACCTCTGCAAATCGGATTACAGGTGCATTAACACCCGAATTATTCAACGTTGGTTTTTGCCAATACTTCGTCATAATATAACCAGATTTGGACCATCCTGCTGGCACATTTGTCGGCATGATAAAGGCCGGCATATCCTGATGTGCTTCCCCAGGCCCAATAATAGAGGTCCAATACCTTTTGTCCTTGATTTTCCCTGCACCATCCTTCTCATGCGCATTAACCCAATGTTGTTGAGGCACAAAGTTACTCCAGGCAGCTCCACCTGTAAATTCTGCCGGCGCACCTCTCGGAGCAGTACGCTTCACTAAATTATTACCCTCCGCATCAACCCCCTCCTTAAACTGTGTAGAGAATAAAATCTCATCATTATTCTCATTACTTTCCATGAAGATGGACCGATAGTCTGGCAATAAAACATACCGCTGTTCCAAGAATAACTCCTCTGTTACGGTAACGACTTTATCATATTTTTTTTGCCACAAAAAGGATTTTCCTAGAAGTGCCTTGCATGCCCCCGAAGTAATTTTACCGACTTGATTTCCCGTCCAACGCACCGGAAGATCCACCTTTGCTTCCTCCAGATCCCGATCTATCTGCGTCCACACCTCTGCCGCTGAGGCTCGTGGTATCTGCAACTCAGAACTAGCATCTAGCGGCGTTATTATTAAAGGTACACCGCCAAAATAGGTAACCAATCGGTAATAAAAGAGAGCACGAAGAAACTTGGCTTGCCCTATAATTTGCTTTTTCGCTAAAGCATCTCCATCTGCCATAGCAGAAACTTTAGCGATCACCACATTTGCGCGACTAATACCCAAGTAAGCTGCCGTATACATATCCCGCAAAATCGTGTTGGTCGACGGAAAGGCCAAGGAATGCAGTTCTATTCGATTCGCACTCCCATCCATCTCATACATATCGCCTGAAATCGCCCACTCTATATCCGCTGCATCGCGCACATTAGTAAATGCCTCTTCCTTCTGCAATGCACCATAAGCCCCTATCAACGCCGCTTCAGCATCAGAAATACTCGTAAAAAACTTGTCTTCGACAAGGACATCAGTAGGTGAAAGGGTAAGAAAATCACTGCTACAAGCAGTCGCTGAACTCAGCAAAGCAACGCATACAATATTTTTTAATATTTTCATCTTATCTGTATTTAATAGATTAGAAACTAGCTTTCAAACCAAACATAAACGTTCGTGGCATCGGATAAACCCCATCATCTACCCCACTTGCCAAAGGATTTGTTGAACCAACCTCTGGATCAAATCCCGAATATTTAGTGAATGTCAACGCATTTTGAACCGAACCGTAAACTCTGACGCGCTTGATGAATGTCGTCTTCGCAAACACGGGATCAGGAAGCGTATAGCCTAAGGTCACATTTCGTAGTCTTAAGTAGGATCCATCTTCCACATAAAAAGAAGATAGATTAGCATAGTTTCCATTGAGGTCGGTATATTTCAAAATAGGCACGGTGTTTCCTCCATTCTCGGGAGTCCAACGATTCAAAACATCCGCAGAAGCATTAATCACACCACTACCACCAAAGTACTTCACAGGATAGGTCGTAAATTTGTTAACATGGAATATTTCATTACCAGATACACCTTGAAACAGTACGTTCAGATCGAATCCTTTGTATGAAAAATCCATATTCATTCCATAAGTTAGCGTTGGCCAAGGCGTTCCCAACATTACACGATCAGCATCTGTAAGAGCATTATCACCATTTATATCGCGGAACCGAAAGTCACCCGCACTCGCATTCGGCTGAAAAGCCTTATCTACCTCACCATTAGATTGATAAATACCGTCAACCATATATCCTCTAAAGTAACCGATAGGCTTGCCCACCTCCGTATAGGAAGTATTCATACTTGTAAAGCCCACAATAGGCCCTGATATCGGATTACCTGCCCCCATGGATATAACGTTATTTTTTAATGTTGATAGATTCACACTGACATCATACTTGAATGAACTACCGCCACCATAGCCCAACAAGAGTTCAAAACCTTGGTTACGAATTTTACCCCCATTTACCGACGGAGCGGACTCAAAGCCAGCTTCTAAGGATACTGGTAAACTGACCAGCATATCACGGGTATCTTTGATATAATATTCAGCAGTCATATAACCCCGATTATTAAGGAAGCTTACATCGAGTCCAAAATTCAGTTGCTCACTTGTCTCCCATTTTAAATCGCTATTCCCAGGACGAATCATACTCGCTCCTGTTACCAACCCTTGCCCCGTGCCCAAGATGTAATTATCAACCACACGACCTAACCCAAACGTGCTCGAATAGCCAAAGGCTCCAATAGCATCATTTCCTAATTGTCCCCAACTTGCACGGAGCTTCAAGTTATTGATGGGTCCTGACTGATTGAAAAAATCTTCTTCTGAGATATTCCAACCCGCAGAAACCGAAGGGAAATTTCCCCATTTATAAGACGGTCCAAAATTAGATGAACCATCCCGACGAATACTCGCAGAAAAGAGGTACTTATTATCATAGGCATAATTGACTCGTCCAAGGTAAGAGGCTAATGTATAGACAGACCCTGTCCCAGAACCTCTCCTGTTGGCATCAGAACTCGTGTTTACCACACGGATAGTTTCATTCTGAAACTCTCGTGCCGTGATCGAAATCCAATCGCTCGCATTACGTTGAGCGGTCTGACCGATAATAGCGGACACGCTATGTTTGTCTATCACTTTATTGTAATTCAAAGTGTTCTCCAATAACCAATTCAGTCCCTGTGTTTGTGTCTCTCCTAAGATTGCTTGTGGATTACTGTAAAATCCACGCTGTACCTTGGGTTCCCAGGTACTTGAACGATTGGAGTTAAAGTCTAAACCTACACTCGAACGGAAAGTCAATCCATCTACAATAGTAACCTCGCCAAAGGCATTCCCATACATACGCATATTACGTAGGAAGTTTTCTCTACTCTTCGCACGGAGATAGGGATTATCACCTTGTGTTGAATAATACGCAGACGAACCACTCACCACATCCTCTAAGCCTAGAGTTGGATAAAATTGTTGTGCAAGATTGAAAATACCTAATCGAAAATCCTCATTTTGTTGCCCTTTTGCTTGCGTGTATGCGAATGCCAGACTTCCCCCAAATTTCAACCGTTCCCCAACTTTTATATCCATGTTAGCGCGTCCAGTGTATCTTTTATTCCACGTCTCGATCAATGTACCTTGTTGATCACGATACCCAAGTGACAAGGCATTTTTCACTTTCTGATTCCCTCCGGTCATCGACACATCAACATTATACATAGGAGCTATACGAAAAACTTCATTAATCCAATTTGTTCCTTCTCCAAGATCCTTCGGGTTGGCCCATTCGGGGTTTGGTGTCATATTCGAATTACGATACAACTCATTCGCTAAAGTCGCAAACTGCTCCGCATTTAGGAACTTTGGTCGCTTCCATAAATTCTGAAAACCAGTATATGCATTAAGATCCAGTGATGTCCGTCCCTCTTTTCCGCGTTTTGTAGTAATTAAGATAACACCATTTGCAGCCCGTGCACCATAAATGGAAGCCGCCGCCGCATCTTTTAGTACCTCAATAGATTCAATATCACTTGGGTTAACAATAGACATGCCGTCTACCTGGTCTGAACTACCACTGATGCCCATGTTGCTCCCCCCAACTGGAAAACCATCTATAACGTATAACGGTTGATTTCCGCCTGTCGTTCCTACTCCTCGAATTCTTACCGAGCTCGACCCACCTGGTGCACCACTAGTTTGCGTAATCGTAACGCCAGGAACTTTTCCTTGGATTGCACCTGTAAACGAATTACTAGATACCTTCTCAATATCAGCGGCTTTGACGGAAGATATCGACCCTGTTAGCTCCTTTCTTTTCTGCGTTCCATAACCCACTACAACAACCTCTTCCAAATCATTTTTGTCAGCTTCCAAAATAATCTGCAAAGCTGCATTATTTTGCACCAGAACCTCTTTGGGTACGTACCCGACATAAGTCAAAAGTAAAGTTTTATCCTGAAGTTGCCCTAACAACTCAAAGTTTCCTTCTGCATCTGTTGAAACAGTCATTGGGCTGTTTTTAACTTTAATCGTAACACCAGACAAAGGTTGATTGTTCGCGTCTGTAACCTTTCCATAAACCTTCTCCTGATCATGGCCTATAACCGCCATCCGTCCAATAGCATGCGCGTACAGGTGATTTACAGGAAGAAAAGGAGAACTCAAAAAGAAACAAAGCATGTAGATTTTTGATCTCATAATGTTAAATTTATTTTATTGATTTATCGATTAATAATAATCTATCATGAAACACTTCCAGGTTCACAGCAGATACATTGCCATAATATAGACAGGATGCCTCTTATTGGCTATGAATCCACAGGGGACACATTAGTACAATTACAATAGATCTTAAGTTTATAATAGCACATCAATTCTATGTAAGGAAAGAGCCTTAAATACTATTGTGTACGTAAACGAATATACAAGTAATTTTTATTATGCAATAAAAATTTCACTTTTTTTTTATTGAATCGCTTGTAAAACAGCTGATTTGTCCGACCCGGTATTCGTTATAACTGAAAATAAAGGTAAAATAAGGGCAGTTGGAACTACTCCCCCAGCCAACGCTGAAAGTCATTCGACTTATCTTCGCTCACAATCACTTCCGCTCCAGATACAACAGGCGGATGCAACGATAAACGAATACGGCTACGACTCAATTTAACCATATCAATAATCGCCGCAATAGAAACAATAAATTTACGATTTACCTGAAAGAAACGTTTCGGATCCAATCGGTCCGAGAGACTGGTAATCGTATCCTCCACAATATATTCATCTCCGCTATGTAAAGTGGCATAAAGCAACTTATCCTCTGCCATAAAATAAGCGATTTCATCCGCTGCAATAGACTTTAGATGAATACCATACTTCACGAGGAAACGATTTTTAAAAGCCTGAACAGTGGGTGTTTTTTGTGGTAACAGCGGTTTCACTCGCAACAAAGCTTCCTCCAATTCAGCCTCATCATATGGCTTTAGCAAATATGCATATCCCTGATTACGAAAAGCTTCTAAGGCATACGAATCAAAGGCCGTCGTAAAAATCACAGGAGACTTTACTGCTACCTGATCGAATATGTGAAAACTCAGTCCATCCCCCAGATGAATATCCATAAAGATAAGATCCACTTTATTGGTCGATAACCAAGCCACCGCATCGCGAATCGTCTTATGGTGTGTAAGCTCAAAATCCAACCATGACACATCCATCAGCATCTCCACCAGGCTATCTTTAGCCCAATCTTCATCCTCCACAATTAGAATATACACTGCCATGAGGTGAAATTAAAAAAAATCCCCGCTTCAACAAAGAAGCGGGGAAAACTAACCAATATATAAACAAATGAAATGCTAAAAACCGAGCTCCGGGTTATTGTCAATCGCCACTTGCGGATAACGAATAACATAACGGGGGTCGTTTGCACGCAGGACATAATCAGTGCCGACAAAAGAGTGTGTAATTTCTGGTCGCGTACTACGTTTCAAGTCATACCAACGCTGGCCTTCGAGCGCCAATTCACGATTCCGTTCGGCCGCTATAGAAACCAACAGTTGCGTAGCACCCTCCTTCGACAAGGCCGACATTTGCTGTGTATAGTATGTAGGCTTCAATCGTTTTTGTAGTAAAACACCAAGCTTTTCGACCGCTTTATCCGTATTCCCTAACTGTGCATACGCTTCAGCAACGATAAGGTATAAATCCGCATTTCTAAAACTTACGTTATACTTATTATCACCACCCTTTAACGATATATAATCGCCGCCACGTTTCTGGAAGTAACGCACAAAACGCATATCGTTATCCTTGTTATAGCTATTTAAAAGACTGGTCGAGATATAGGTTGAATTTTTTACGGAAGGGATAGCCACCTTTTCCAAAGAAAGGATCATCTCTTTGGACTGAAAATCACTTGGTAACAACGCGCTGGTCACATTCAAATCTTCCAAATCCCCATTGATTGCCAACGCTGCTTCTGCTGCCGCTAACGCTTCCTGCCATTCACTACGATACAAGTGAACACGCGCTTCAAATGCATGCAACACTCGTTTACTAAATCTATATTTCACTTTGGCATCTTGATCTACCACCTGCATCAACGATGCTGCTTCTTTCATATCAGCCATCACCTGCGCGTACGACTGTTCGATCGTAGCCGGAACAAATACTTGCTCAAGATCTACCTTCAACGATAATGGCACACCACGCTTACCTGCATTTGCAGTGGAATAGTTATCCGCATAAAGATTTAACAGTTCAAAATGTGCATAGGCACGCATCAAATAAGCTTCTGCCTTTACCTGCTTCGCCTCCGTAGTACTACCCACCTCCGTATCAATATTGGCGATAATGTGGTTAGCATAGAAAATACTCTTATAGAAACCTACATAAGGCATCGAAATCGTGTTAGGATCCGGATTAGCATCTTTCCACAAGTAGATATCTTTAACCGAAGCCACATCTGTAGAATATTCGTCTAGCAGTACCTCATCCGTACGTAACGTCAAATACGACTTATGCGAAGGGAATCCTTGATAACCACTGGTCATCAAACCTCTAAAATCTTCGATAGTTTTCGGGACTACCGTACCCACCGGTTGAATATCCAGGTACTTATCGCAGGACTGTAAAGACAACGTCCCCACAGATAGTAAGCAGATATAAAAAACTATTTTTTTCATATTAAATATCATTATCAAGACTAAAAACGAGCAGACAAACCAACAGCAAATGATTTAGTAATTGGCTGCGCATATATGTTACCATATGATTCAGGATCGAAGTAGCCTTTATAGCTAGATCCGAACACAAATGGATTACGTGCTTCAACACTTACGCGTAAATTAGAAGCGCCTATCTTCGCACTTGCCACTTTAGGTAAGGTGTAGCCTAATCGAATACTCGTGATCCGTACATAGCTCATCTTCTTCGCCCAAATATCCAGCATCTCATAGCTCTTTACCGGATCTTTATCCAACATCCAGCTGTAGGCCATCCAGCGGTCGTTCAACTCGCTATTGGTACTACCGATGGCTTGGTATACATTTGAAGAACCGGAGGCAATATCTTGTAAAGACTGTACTTGATTAGCCCCGCGATCCACGGTAGCCGGGTTATAGAAAGGCCTAGCCTTCATCCACCGGTCAATATTGAATGCAGCCGTAACCGCAAAATCAAAATTAGACACCGTAAAACGGTTCGTCATACCACCTACAAATTTTGGATCTAGACTCCCTTTATACGAGAATTTATTACGATACTCTTCACGCGTTAAGTTACTTCCTGTCATCACGCCAGGGAAGAAATCTGCCCATTGGTCATAAAGTCCATAAAAATCCTCAAAGCTCACAGCCTGACCATCAACGCCCTTGAACTGCATAAGTCCATCAGCATCCAGTCCAGCGGTCTCCAATACAAACAATGAATTAATCGGCGAACCTTCACGCATCGTCATATTATATGCTTGCGGATTGTTCAATACGCGTAACATACGATTGCTGTTGTGCGCAATATTAAAATCTGTAGACCAAGTAAATCCTTTACGCTGAATATTGCGACTAGAAATAGTTAATTCCACTCCCTCATTACGCACGGAACCCCAGTTACGCTGTACTTGTTCAAAACCATTCTCCAACGGCAACATGCTGTACCCAATTAAGTCGGTACTTGTTCTGTTGTAGTAATCGGCCGTAATATTCAATCTATTTTCCCACAAGCCGATATCTAGCCCTAGGTTCCAAGATTTAGTCTTCTCCCAACGTAGTTTATCATTTGCAGGCGCAGTAACCACGATCGTTTCCTCATTGTTTCCCGGCGTAATAATCGCATTGCCATAATTACCGATAATAAATGGATACGTATTACGGTCTATATTTCCTTGGATACCATAAGAAGCGCGAACACGCAAATTAGAAATTACATCGATCGATTTAATAAACTCTTCTTGCGATGCATTCCAAGAACCTGATAAGGACCAAATCGGTAGGAAACGATATTTAGGATCTACCCCAAACATATTCGACCCGTCGTACCGAATACTTCCATATACATTATACTTACCATCCAACGTATAACCTGCGTTTGCATAGAAAGATGCATAAGCCGTCTCACCGATACCTTTTGCATATTGTCTAAATCGGGCATCCGTTGCGAAGTTGCTATTCGGAAATACAATAGATTGTGTTGTTAAGGTGCGTGGGTCATACCCAAAGCCTTTTGTCGACACGACATTACTGTTGGTCCGACGTAACTCCGTACCTGCCATCACTTCTACTTCATGGCGACCACCAAACTCTTTGCGGTATTGCGCAAAACTCTTCCAGTTGTATTGGAACGTACGGTTATGACTGTTGTCAATCATGCCTCCATCAGGTAAGAAATACTTATATTCTTTACTTGCACTATCATAGTATCGTGTGGCAGCGCGTAGCTTCCTGGTATTGTACGATTCTTTATCGGCAAACTTCTCGATACCAATTTCTTCGAACTGCATCCCCAATTCGGAACGAAGGGAAAGGGATGGAATAATTTGATATTCTAAAAATGTAATAGCCTTTAAACTCTTATTATTTAAGTTATAGCGCGTATTTGTCCGCTCCTCCATACTATTAAACGGAATATAGGTATCGTTTGAATATCCTTCGATATCGGGATCATACACATAGTTGCCGTTCGCATCTCTTATCGGTAAATACGGATTTGCCGTCCGCGCATATACGCTCGGGTTTGCAAATGCATCGACATCTTGTAACGGGTTGTTCCGTTCTGTCGATCCACCCATTAAGCTTAGCCCACCTTTAAGTGTGTTGCTTATACGGAAGTCGTTATTAAAAGATAAAGTATAGCGGCGCATATCCACACTTTGGGTTGCCCCTTGTTCATCATAGAAACCAGCAGAAATATAGTAACGATGTGCATCATTACCACCTGAAACCGAAGCTGTGTATTGTTGGTTCAACGAATTACGATACAGCGTGTTTCCCCAATCGGTGCCCTGCGTACGTAAACTATTAATCGCTTGCTGTGTTGCCGTGCTTAGCCCGGAGAAACCGTTCTTGCGGTATACGTCCCACTCCGATGATCCTGATAAAATCCGTGCTATAGCCCCTTTATCCGTACGGTAATCCAAGTCTGTACGTCCAGCCATCGCTAATTCAAAATCTACTTTTTGACTTGCGTTCATCAAATTCAGACGATCAAAATCAGGCTTCTGATTAATGAAGGTATTCGCCGATACAGAAACCTGCGATGGACCGCTCTTACCGCGTTTAGTGGTGATAACAATAACACCATT
This sequence comes from Sphingobacterium psychroaquaticum, assembly GCF_004421025.1. Taxonomy (NCBI): domain Bacteria; kingdom Pseudomonadati; phylum Bacteroidota; class Sphingobacteriia; order Sphingobacteriales; family Sphingobacteriaceae; genus Sphingobacterium; species Sphingobacterium psychroaquaticum. Next base: position 3,986,334 of record NZ_CP038029.1, read on the forward strand.
TGCCGCACGCGCACCGTAAATCGAGGTTGCAGCCGCATCTTTCAACACCGTAATATCCTGGATATCGTCAGGGTTGATTCCTGCGATAGGTAGATTCGTTAGGTTATTCAAGTTATCCTTATCAAAGCTATTCGGCAATGCCGTACCTTCAATCGGTAAACCATCAATTACCCATAAAGGATCTTGCGTACCATTCGTTGAAACCGTACCACGAATACGAATCTGTGGCGCACTATTGGGCCCTCCGTTCAGGTTCATCAACTGTAATCCGGCTACTTGTCCTTCTAACATCTGATCAATCCCAGAAACCCCGATTTGCTGAATTTCATCAGCTTTAATTTTGGTATACGAAGTCGTATTTTTACGCTTTTTAATATCGGTATACCCGGTAACAATCACTTCTTCTAAGGTCGCATCATTCGGCTGCATCAGAATCGTTTTCGGCAGCTTATTAACCGCTACTTTTTGTGTATCGTAGCCAACGAAAGAGATCGTCACACTAGCAACTCCCTTCGGCAAGGACAAGGTAAACATACCGTTCTCGTCCGTTACTGTTCCTAAGGCAGATTGTTGAATCTGTCCTTGAATCGCTGTATTCTCGGCAACTGCCGAAGATTCTACCATAATGGTCGCCCCAACCACGGGTTTTTGGGTTTTCGCATCCAGCACCTGCCCATTCCATTTTCCCCATTCCTGTCCCTGCGCAAATTGCAGCCAGGAGAATAAAAACAGGAGTAAAAATTTGTTCATTTTTTTTGTATTAGGTTAAGATTTACTTTTTCAATTCTAAGGTATTTCCAATACGTAAGCGTAGATCCTGATAATGCGCCTTAGTCGCCAAATCGCCGTTTCCAGCCGATTGCCCCAAAAGTTCATAAATTGCCATCAGCTCCATACGCTTTTGCATCAACATATCTGATGTTCTGCTCATCCCAGTAACATGCACATTGCGAAGCCCCGCTTTATGTGAACCATGGTTGTGGTTTGCACAAAAATCAGGCTGTGCAACATGTAAAAAGGCATCCACCATATCCAGCTTCTTCGTCGTTAATTTTTCCATTGTCTTATTGGTGGAAACAAGCAATACATCCACATAGTTTTGTTGAAGCATCCGTGTTTCTAAATCCAACGATTCTTTACGCATTGTTTTTGCAAATATATCTTTGCGGACCGCGACCAGAAAGTCTTCAGCGCTCCATGCCTTATCCTTACCAAAAAGCTGCTCCATTTCGGTCATGCGCAACAAACGTTCATCTTTTACCAAGCTATAAAGCAAACTATATTGAAACTCTCTTTTCAAGTTGTAAGGTGCGTATTCAAACAAGCCAACCGGACTTTCTTTCATCGGGAAAGATTTCGTCATCATCTGCTTATCAAACAACCAATCAGGAAAAGCGAACACCTGTTCTTTCACATAGTCCAGCGCCTCTTGCTGCTTCGCTTTTGGTACGGGTGCATAGGCATCTTTATGATCTCCTAGAACCGGATTTTCTAAATATATACCACCAATATTATTGATCACATGATCCGCATACGTGTACCATTGTCCGATAACACCCATGTACAACCGTCCGGCGCGCTCATAGTCATCACCAGGTTGCGTTGTCCATTTGATGATATTCGGCATAATGCGTTTTAGGTTTTTAATACCATATCGCCCTGCTTTCATCGCATTATCGCCCAAATCTTCGGATTGCGAACGTGGGTCTACCACATTTTTGCCATCCTGTTGCTCACCATACCAGTAGTGTGGATCATGCTGATGTTTTTCTATTTCCTGACGCAAAGCAGGAAGTTCTTCCCAAGGCGTAGCTTTATCATTCCAACGGTAAGCCCAAGCAATTGCATATTTATCATATAAACCAATCACAGGAGTAATAGCTTTTACGCCATCTTCTGGTTGCGCGACGTAGTTAAAACGGGCATAATCCATAATAGAGGTTGCCGTCCCCCCCATCTTGGACGTAAACGATGGGGAACGCAATGAATCCACCGGAAAACTAGATGAACTGCCCATATTGTGCATCAAACCCAAGGTATGTCCAATCTCGTGCGACGATACAAAACGGATGGCATGCGCCATCTTTTCCTCCGAAAATGTATTTCCTTGTACTGTTGTATCAACAATCCCTGTCTGGATACGCATCCAGCTGTTGAGAATCGTCATTACATTATGCCACCAAATTACATCAGCTTCCAAAATCTCACCCGAACGAGGGTCGACGACTGATGGTCCCATCGCATTTGCCTGCGATGAAGCAGCATATACAATGGAAGAAACATTCGCATTATCTACATCGAGGAGGCTGTCCTGCATCATTTCTTTTGCAAAAATGGCGTTTTTGAAACCAGCGGCCTCAAACGCAACCTGCCAGTCGTGGACGCCAGCAATAATTTCTTTTCGCCACTGCGCCGGTGTTGCCGGGTCGATATAGAAAACAATAGGTTTCTTCGGCTCTACTAATTCGCCCGCTAAGTAGCGTTGCTTATCTTCCTCTTTAGGTTCCAAGCGCCAACGCGTAACAAGGTTTCGCTTGTCTACCTCTTGTTGCTTATCCGAAAAGTACCACATCGGTGTAGTAAAGTAACCGATTCGAGGATCCGCAAAACGAGCCTTCATCGGTTCTTCCGGTAATGCATAAATGTTGTTTGTTACTTTCAATGTAATAGGAATCGAAGCATTGCCTTCTGTCACCTTGGTGCTTAATACCGAACGCACCATGATATTGTTTTCGAAAGATTTGATAGTCTCTATGGTCGATAAGGCCGTTTTAGGAGATGTTCCTAAGCCAAGACTACTGAATACATCCATAAAACTCTTTTCCGTGCCATCAAATACTTTATTGATTTTTATGATAACGGAAGAAGAGTCTTTCCCAAAACCTTCGACTTTAAATGATTCAATAAAAGAAGGCGTATAATTGTCAAGTACAGACTGTTTAATCGCCGCATCTTTGTTGACCTGAACTTGTGGATTGATTTCGCTGACCCAAACTTCTTTTTTGTTCTTATAGAGGCCAAAGCGAATAACTTTATTTTCAAAGTTCATCCCTTTGTTTACGCCTGCTTCGTTTATTGCCAATGGTACTGAAGATACTTTCTGTATTAACAGGAAGTCCTTATCCATCAAACGAAATGGGATATCGAAATAATAATTGCCCTCTTTTTCTATCACCTGAAATACACCGCTATCAATACGTGCATCTTTCACTAATTTTTCATAGGAAATAAGTTTTGAACTGTCTTTCTTGGTGGTATCTGTATCTGCTTTGATCGCTGTTGATTGTTCTTTTTTCTGATACGGTTCAAGCAGCTGACAGGAAGAGAATACGGTGGTAGAGACGCAAGTAAAAGTAAACATGGCTAACCCATGTAGATGACGTTTTTTCATGTAGATAAAATGAGGTCAAAAATTTGAACACGCTAAAATGCTAAGAAATCAAGGGCATACAAACCTTTACTCCGTGAAGGCGCAGATTAAGGGAGTGAATCTGCATATTCAAACGAAGAAAAAACTAAATTAACGGGAGTCTGACCTTAAAAACTCCCTCTTCTTCCTGCGCGTAAAAACCTGTCACACTGTAGTATTGATAAACGGAAGCTAAAAAAGCAATGCCATAACCACCCTTTGGCGCATCAGCAGCTTGGGTTTTTGGTCGCACAACATTGGAGACCAGCAAGGCATCACCGTCATGCTCTATCGTTATAAGTAAGGGATGCTCGCTTGAAAGTTCGTTGTGCTTGATCGCATTTTCCACCAACACCTGTAGGCTTAGATGTGGAATCTTACGCAGTTCCACTACTTTTAGATTATCCACCACAACGGAAAATGAAGCTTTGCCAAACCGTATTTCTTGTAAGAAACTATAGGACTGCGCCAGCTCGATCTCGCTGCCTACTGTGGATAGCCCGGAACGATCGGATTGAAGGACTTTCCGATACACCCGTGCTAACTTACTAACGAAACTTCGGGCAACGGTATTGTCTTTATCGATGAGCTGCTGTAAAGAACCTAACGAATTGAAAAGAAAATGTGGATTCATCTGCTCGCGTAGATTCTCGAAACGCATCACGGCTTTTTCTTTTTCATATTGCAGATTATCAAGCTCGACTCGTTGCAACTTTTTACGGTCGCTATACAGCAATTGCAACATAAGAATCGCAATGCAGATTAAGCCGAAACCAAAACCTAGTGTGAGTTGGGATATCTCCTGTACATCCTCCGCCGTCATCATCAGCAAAACTGAAACGATCATTTTCCCTTGTCCAAGCAGGCCTTCCAGCGGATACACGCGAGCCAGCACATCCATGCGGATAAAAGACGACTCTATCACACTATCTTTAACTGCAGATAGCTTTTGTAACTTCTCCCGATTAGGTTTCCCTACCTTCGCCATATCAGGATGTATGACACAAATCCCCTCGTCATTATATACTTCAAAATAGGATCTCGCACTTAGTTTGGACCCCCAAAAGTAGGCGTTGACTTTCAAGATATCGATAAACCAGTACACCGATTTATCCGGACTTAATTGGATGTGCCGGATAATATACATTGACTGTCCAACCTGCAGAAAACGGGCCCCACTATCGGTAGGCAGGTTATTCGTAAAGGTTCTGATGTCCAACGAAAAGGGCAAAGAAAAGTTTTTATAAAGCGTGCCTTCCTTCTCGTTCGTAATCAGGTAGGCGGCCACGACCTTACTTGCTATACTATCCTTCGGAATCAAAGAGTCGACAAGGGTGTAATCGTTTCGTAATAGCAGCTTGTTCAGCATGTCTACATGCTGATAGAGGATATCAAACTCTTTCTGGATCACTAAGGAACTCTCGACGCTGACATCACGCAAAATGCGATAATTTAAGTCGCGCTGCTTCTTATCAATAAGTTTCAGTCCAATAACTCCGATTCCTATCAATAAAATAGCACCAATAGCATAGATATATATCCGTCTCAGCTTGAACCCCTTATACCATTTACTCATTTCGCCGCAAAATTAGCGAACATCTACCGGAGAAACAAATAGGATGGCGATCTAAGCGTCTGGCGTGTCTTCCTCGCTGCTATAAATCTCGTCTAGGAGGGCATACAGCTGCGGATGATCCTCTTTGAGGAGTTTGGGCTTTTCAAAAAAATATTCGGATGTAACAGCGAGAAACTCTGCTGGGTTGGTTCCTGCATAATCACGGATATCAGAACGGTCTTGATGGATCAGCCGTATTGTCTTGTGCATTTCATGAAGCCAAGGTTCGATCAGACTCTTGGGAATGAGGTACTCCGGTATACCATCGACTTCTCCATCGGCCTTATCAATTAAATGTACAAACTCATGAATGGCGGTGTTCGATGGTGCCGAATTTGCAAAACCAGCACGTAAAGCAGCAAGCGAGAGGATCATCTTACGGTGCATAACACCATCGCCAACCATACCTAAAATATTTTTATCAGAGGCTTCTGTGTCATACCTTTCATCGAAAGTACCAGGATAGATAATAACTTCATCCAAATTTTCATAAGACCACTTATCAAAGTGAAATAATGGAATAGTAGCACTCGCCGCCACCAATACTTTATCTTCCTCGGTAATCTCCGCTCCTTTCTCCGCTGATATTTTTGTCGTTGCAAGAAAGTAGTTCACTCTCTTTACAAATCGCTGTTGTGCCTCCGGATCGAGGCGTTGAAAAAAGGAGACGTGAGCGGTGAGGATATCAACAAGATGTGTCGCATCGACCATCTTTTCCTTCACAACCTTTTTGTTGCCTACAAACCGGAAGACATACCAAATAAGTAATACTCCAATCAGTAGAACCAAGATCGTTACGTAAACAGGGTTATATTCCATAATACTAAAATAGGGATTAGTTGTTAGTTTTTAGATAGAAGGTCGTAGATAGTAGTTGGTAGATTATCGTTGTCTTAGGTAATAGTTGCTGATCTTCGCCGGGGTATCTTTATTACATGGTCATGTTGATCCGACCTTACTTGCTGGCGCGAGCCTTTGGTTCATGTCCCTATGATATCGTAAGTCCGAACTAAAAACTTCCAGCATTAACCATTGCCCATAAAAAATTCTTAGATTTATATAACTAATATTGAACCCCATGCGAAAGTACTATTATACCGACGGGCAGAACAGCCTAGGACCATTCACACTTGATGAGCTCAAATTTAAAGGTATAACCGGCGAAACCTACATTTGGACAGAAGGCTTAACAAACTGGATACAAGCTAAAAATATTGAAGAACTAATTCCGCTGTTTACAGGAGAAAATCAGCCTTACTACGGTAGTCCGTATCAAGCGCCGACGACGTTTCCGCAGGTACCACAAGGCTATTATGGTACGCCCACACCAACAGGATACCCACCAAAAACGTACCTCGTAGAGAGCATACTTACAACCATTTTCTGTTGTTGGCCCTTAGGTATCCCTTCCATTGTGTATGCTACCCGCGTGGAGAAGAAGTTTTATGCAGGGGATATCATCGGTGCACAGCAGGATTCCGATAATGCAAAAAAGTGGCTATGGATAAATGTAGGAGCTTGTATCGCTTTATGGATCCTGTATTTTCTTATTTTTGGTTTCGCCTTTTTTGGTGCGATCATCAATTCGGCCCAACATAGTTCGCTATAGTTTCTATCGGAAAAGTGATTCAAAAACAAAAATATCAACTCCTCTTGGTTGGCGGATTAACGATGCTGTTCCTCGGGTTTGCTTATATCTACAAGCAGTATGATCCAGAGACAAGTGCGTGGTTCCCAAAATGTCCGATGAAAAGTCTGACAGGGCTAGACTGCCCTGGTTGTGGCTCTCAGCGGGCGTTGCACCAGCTGTTAAACGGTCACCTGAAAGAAGCCTTTCAGCAAAATGCATTGCTCATTCCTTTCATACCGTACCTTACGCTAGGTTACGGGTATCGTTTTATTAAAAACCCCAATGCAAGGATACTGAAATGGCGGAAGATTCTGTTTGGAGAAAGTGCGATCAAGGTACTGATCGTGGTTATTTTACTGTACAGTATATATAGAAATGTGTGGTAGAAGCTTATACAGGAAGAAAATAGTATTTCTTACTAAAAAACAAAGGCTGCCTGTATACACAAGCAGCCTTTATTTTTTAGTAAGGAAATGATATTACATCATTCCACCCATACCGCCACCCATTGGAGGAGCACCGGCACCTACTGGATTTTCTTCTGGTTCATCAGCCAATACACATTCTGTTGTCAACAACATTGATGCGATAGAAGCTGCATTTTCTAATGCGACACGTGAAACCTTAGTTGGGTCGATAACACCAGCACCAATTAAGTTCTCGTAACGATCTGTACGCGCATTGTAACCGAAATCTGCTGTACCTTCTTTTACTTTCTGAACAACTACCGCACCTTCGATACCGGCATTGTTACAGATTTGACGTAAAGGCTCTTCGATTGCACGTTTGATGATTTCGATACCGATTGTTTCATCTTCGTTCTCTCCTTTAAGGCCAGCTAAAGATTCAGTAGCGCGGATGAAAGCAACACCACCACCAGCAACGATACCTTCTTCAACTGCAGCACGTGTAGCGTGTAAAGCATCATCAACACGGTCTTTTTTCTCTTTCATCTCTACCTCAGTAGTTGCACCTACATAAAGAACCGCAACACCACCTGACAATTTAGCTAAACGCTCTTGTAATTTCTCACGGTCATAATCTGAAGTCGTTGTCTCAATCTGAGAACGAATCTGTGCAACGCGAGCTTTGATATCATCTGCATTACCAGAACCGTTAATAATTGTTGTATTATCTTTGTCAACAACTACTTTTTCAGCTTGACCTAAGTAAGAAAGTTCTGCATTTTCTAATTTGTAACCTCTTTCTTCAGAAATTACAGTACCACCAGTTAGGATAGCAATATCTTCCAACATAGCTTTACGACGGTCACCGAACCCTGGCGCTTTAACAGCAGCTACTTTCAGTGAACCACGGATTTTATTTACAACCAAAGTAGCTAATGCTTCGCCATCTAAGTCTTCCGCAATAATCACCAATGGTTTACCTGTTTGTACTTGTTTTTCCAAGATCGGCAACAATTCTTTCATGTTGCTGATTTTCTTGTCGTAGATCAAAATGTATGGGTTCTCTAACTCCGCTTCCATTTTGTCAGAGTTTGTCACGAAGTAAGGAGACAAGTAACCACGGTCAAACTGCATACCTTCTACAGTTTTCACTTCAGTTTCTGTACCTTTCGCTTCTTCAACAGTGATAACACCATCGTTACCTACTTTTTCCATCGCTTCAGCAATCAAAGAACCAATAACATCGTCATTGTTCGCAGAGATTGTTGCTACTTGTTTGATTTTGTTATTGTCAGCACCTACAACTTGAGATTGATCTTTCAAGTTCGCTACAACAACAGAAACCGCTTTATCGATACCGCGTTTCAAATCCATTGGATTTGCACCAGCAGCAACAGATTTCAATCCTGGAGCGATGATAGCTTGCGCCAATACAGTAGCTGTCGTAGTTCCATCACCCGCCTGATCAGCTGTTTTAGAAGCTACTTCTTTCACCATCTGTGCACCCATGTTTTCTAAAGCATCTTTCAATTCGATTTCTTTAGCTACGGAAACACCATCTTTAGTAATCATTGGAGAACCGAATTTTTTCTCGATGATTACGTTACGACCTTTAGGGCCTAAAGTTACTTTTACTGCATTTGCTAATGTGTCTACACCTTTTTTCAGTGCATCACGTGCTTCAACGTTATATCTTACTTGCTTTGCCATTATATTCAATTGTTAAGAAGTACCTTACAGTGCGACATCGCATCCTGGGGTACTGTACAATGTTTTTACTTTTTTAATTTATACCTATTTTAATTTGCTTACAGTACTGCGTAGATATCAGACTCACGCATAATTAAGTACTCTTTTCCTTCGTAAGTGATTTCTGTACCGGCATATTTACCATACAATACATTGTCACCAACTTTAACTGTAAGTGGTTCTTCAGGTTTCCCTGTGCCCACGGCTACAACTGTTCCTTGAGAAGGTTTCTCTTTTGCTGTATCAGGGATGTAGATACCTGATGCCGTTTTTTCCTCTGCTGGAGCTGCTTCAACAACAACTCTGTCACCAATAGGTTTAATACTTAAAGCCATAATTATTTTAGTTTTATTTTTTCAATTTATGTTAACTCCGAAAGTGCATTCGTATAAAATTATGAGTCGGTAATTAACCATTCGGCAAACCAAATAGCGCACACCGCTTCTTGACGAAGCACTTCCGTATACTGTTACATCACCAATTATGCCAAAGCAGGAAAGGCCGTTTTTCTTGCCATTTTTGCACTGCTTGACAAAAAACAACGGTCATCGGCAGCACCGAGATGTCAGACTGTCACTTTCTGGTCACGACAAAAGATCACCGCGTCGTTAAAGCTCCTCGTAATGACAGACCAGTATCCATTCTCTTCCTGATGACGACCTCCGGATATGCAGTGATCGCATGGTGACAAACTGCACGCTCACCACTATTCGTCATCGCGAACCCGAGGCACAAGGGTGTGGCGATCTTTACAAAAAAAGCCCCACATAAAAATGCAGGGCTTTTAGCACCATCAATACGATGGAAAATTATTTTGTTGAATCTGCTGGTGCAGCTGCCGGTGCTTTCACTGGAGCTTGTTGTTGTGCAGGATTATTTAAATTTAATGGCGCTTGTTGTACTGGCGCTTCAATTTGATCACCAAGACCACCTGATCTACCTGAACCTGCTGAAGGGCCTAAAATATTGAAAGCAATACATAAAACCATCAATGTAATAACCAATCCCCATGTTCCTTTTTCTAAGAAATCACCTGTACGTTGCACGCCCATAAGATTGGAACTTCCAGCAAATCCTGATGACAGACCTCCTCCTTTTGGGTTCTGAATCAACACGATAAATGCTAATAACACACTTACTAAGACAATCAGGATAATCAAAAATGTTTGCATTTTTTTATTCAGTTAATATAGTTTTTCTTCTAATTCCTTTATACGGGTCGCAAAGTACGATTTTTTTTCGGGATATTTCAAAATTAATTTTTTGTACACCTCAATCGCTTTCACATACATCGCCTGGTTTGCATAAATCGTCGCTAAGGTTTCTGTTACAAAATTAAACTGCTCCTCAGAGCTCTTTCGCGCCTTATTCTCTGTATTAAGGTGATCCACCGATGGCGGTTGTATCTGCGGCTCTTCTCGAATGAAACGCTCAATCACTTCACTCGATTTCTTCTTCTCCACAACCTGTACAACACGTTGCTTGATTTCCTCACTTAATTTATCTTCTGGATCTTGGAAATGGATAATATTTTGACGGATCTGTTGATCTAAAACAAGCTTATCTAGCTTTGCCGGATCAAATGGCATCTTTTCTGTTTTCTCACTACTAGAAAACACAAAAGGCTGATAGGTATCGGCATACTCCAAACGCGTCTTATGCAACCACCAACGAAAACTATACGGCATCAGATCGTCATTGTACAGACTTACATCTTCCGGCTCTTCATCTATTTCAGGTTGTTTTGTCTCCACGACTTCTGCAGCTTCCGCTTTTTGCTTTTCCTCCCGTGCATGCAAGGCAAAGTAATCACCACCGCCGATGCCCTCAATCACTAAGTTCTTCAATTCGGCTTCATCTTCACGCTCCTCGATGGCTGCCTGACTCTCTTCCACGACAACAGCCTCCTCCGGAATTATCTCCTCTTCAACAACCGTTGTTTCATCAGCCCCGACTTCAACAACCTCTTCTTCATCGATCTCCTTAGTTACCGCAGACGAATCCACAATCTCTTCCTCTAAAGTCTGCAACGATAGGTCTTCAAATGGAACATAATCATCATCAACCACCTCTATCGAAGGCACATCCTGCACGGCAAGTTGCACGTAATCATAGAGCCAGCTCGGATTATTAGCCATCAAAATAGCTTTTCCATCTAAACTATCGAGCTCGCCCAATAAAAAACGACGACGCTCATACGCAAAATGCAAAGGCTGTGAATACGGAAATTTAGATAACAAGCGATTAAAATCGGCCGTCGTAAGTCCTTTCGGATCTACCAATGCCTGATGGTACGCTTGCGCTAATGATAAACTGCTACTCTCCATATAATCTCCTACCAATTTGCAAAGGCTTTATTATAAATATCCTCCGTCAACAACTTTATAATTTCCGGGATAGTCCCCTCTTCTTTTCCTTGAATAGGAGGCATAAACTCCCTAAACTGCGAGAAAGATTGTTCAAAATTGCTTTCTCCCGTCTCATCCAGACGGTTTGTATATTTTACTTTTACCGTGATGGTAAGTCGGTTCATCCCTGCTCTATCATTCGCGCCTACCGCTACCGGCGCAATATCATAACCTGTAATCACGCCCTCAAACATTGCGTCTGCATCACCATTTACCTGGCTTAAGCGCGATTGATTACGGATACGTTCTTTTAACCCTTCCGTAAAATTCTGACTTAATGTCGGATATACCATCGGTGCGATATTTTCAAAATACTGTACGTTCACGGTTTTCATATTTGCCGGAATAGATCCTCCCGAAAAACCGTATTTCACGCCACAGCCGTTAAAAGTTAACGTCACGACAACCATAAAAGACAACAGCAGCAGAAACCGTCTCATAGTATTAATCTAAATTTAAGTCTTTAATTTTACGATATAAGGTTCTTTCCGAAATACCGAGCTCTTTTGCGGCGGCTTTACGTTTACCTTTATGCTTTTTAAGCGCTTTTTTTATCAAATCTGATTCTTTCTCCACCAATGAAAGCGACTCTTCCACCTCTTCGGCATCCTGCGTTTCGTAAGGCATGTAATCACCATTCCCAATCGTAGGCTGACTTGGATTATGAATAGTTAATGTCGGTTGTTGTGCAGACATCTCCTCCCGCAAATAAGCAGCTGGTGCAGGACTCACTTCATCATAAAGCTGATTGATATAGGATGAATTCTGTTCAAATGTTCCTGAGTTCACTCCTTGCTGGATAAGCTCAACTACCAATTTTTTGAGGTCGACCATATCCTTTTTCATATCAAAAAGGACTTTATACAAAAGATCCCGTTCGGAGAAATCTTCTTTACCACCATCTTTCACAAAAACTGGAAGTGTTGATTTTTGCTGCTCCATGGGTAAGTACTTCGCCAATATAGATGCATCAACAACACGCTCTTTCTCTAACACAGCTATTTGTTCAGCAATATTCTTCAACTGTCTAACATTCCCGGGCCAGCTGTAGTTCATCAGAAGCTCCTGCGCATCAGGCGTCAATTGCACGCCTGGGCTACGATATTTGTCTGAAAAATCAACAATAAACTTTCGAAATAAGAGATTGATATCCTCCTTTCGTTCTCGCAAGGAAGGTATCCGTAAAGGCACCGTATTTAAACGATAATATAAATCTTCTCTGAACTTACCCTTCTTTACCGCTTCAAATACATCTACATTCGTCGCTGCTACGACACGGACATTGGTTTTTTGCACTTTAGATGAACCAACCCGAATATACTCTCCCGTTTCCAGTACCCGCAACAATCGCGCTTGCGTTCCCAAAGGAAGCTCCCCCACCTCATCCAGAAATATTGTTCCACCATCTTGAACTTCAAAGTAACCCTTACGCGCTTCGTGCGCACCTGTAAAGGAGCCTTTTTCATGTCCAAAAAGCTCTGAATCAATCGTCCCTTCAGGGATAGCGCCACAGTTAACAGCGATAAAAGGGCCGTGTTTTCGGGCACTTAACTGATGAATAATATGCGAAAAAACTTCTTTACCAGCACCACTCTCTCCTTGAATCAACACGGAAATATCTGTCGGTGCTACTTGCTTAGCGACATCAATAGCCCGATTCAACAGCGGAGAGTTTCCGATAATGCCGAATCTATTTTTTATATCTTGATTATCCACGCTGATTTCTCATTTTAGAATTTAGTCTACGATTTTTCCCATCAACGTTGCTGATGTACAACGTTCCACCATCACATGAACGTACTGTCCACGTTTGAAACGCTCATCGACCGGAAAAACAACCATCGTGTTTTGATCATTTCGACCACAGAAATCTTGATCAGAGCGTTTTGAAAACCCTTCGATCAATACTTTTTGCACTTTACCCACAAAATTTTGTGCCCGGTATAAGCTATGCTCTTGCTGTTTATTAACCACTTCCGTTAAACGGCGCTTCTTAACATCCTCAGGGATATCATCTTCATAGCGCTTTGCCGCTAAAGTTCCTGGTCTTTCAGAATACGCAAACATATAGGCAAAATCATACTTCACATAGTCCATCATCGAAAGGGTTTCTTGATGCTCCTCCTCGGTCTCTGTACAGAAACCAGTTATAACATCCGTTGAGATGCCACATTCCGGAATAATACGACGAATCGCATCCACCCGCTCCATATACCATTCGCGATCGTATGTACGATTCATTAACTCCAAAACACGGGAGTTACCCGATTGTACCGGAAGGTGAATGTATTTACAAATATTCTCGTAACGCGCCATTGTATGCAGTACCTCATCCGTAATATCTTTGGGATGTGAAGTGGAGAAGCGTACTCGAAGCTCCGGGCTTACTTCTGCAACCATAGCTAATAATTGTGCAAAGTTTACCGTAGGTTGTGGCGTCTCACCTTCTGCAACAGGTGCAGTATATTTATACGAGTCTACATTTTGTCCCAATAGCGTTACTTCTTTATAACCTGCGTTAAAAAGATCTTGTGCTTCCTTCACAATAGAATGGAAATCTCTGCTTCTTTCACGACCACGCGTAAAAGGAACAACACAGAAAGAACACATATTATCACACCCCCGCATAATCGATATAAATGCCGAAATACCGTTAGAGTTTAACCGTACAGGATTGATATCTGCATAAGTCTCTTCCCGAGACAGTAATACGTTTACCGCCTTAGCTCCATCATCTACTTTGCCGATCAAGTTCGGCAAATCACGGTAAGCATCAGGCCCAACAACAACATCAACCAGCTTTTCCTCTTCCAGGAACTTAGACTTTAAACGCTCCGCCATACAGCCCAAGACGCCAACGACCATTCCTGGATTTTTTGCTTTCGCAGACTCGAATTCCTTCAATCGATTTCGAACACGTTGCTCTGCATTCTCCCGAATGGAACAGGTATTGATAAATACAACATCAGCCTCTTTATAGTCTTTAGTTGTCTCAAAACCGTTATCCACCAAAATGGAAGCAACAATCTCACTATCAGAAAAATTCATCTGACAACCATAACTCTCGATATACAATTTCCGACCCGTCGACTTCCCTGTAGGAAGCATATCCAACGCCTCTCCCTGACGGGACTCATCGTGTGTTTTTGTTGTATGTTCTAGTTCTAACATAATGCAATATAAAAGACTACAAAGTTAGGAATAAAAACTCGAAAAGATGCCACTTTGGCAGAGATTGTTAGCAGGTAATTGATAGTGCGTTGTTGCTTACCTGTAGTTGGTGGTTAGTAGTTGGCGGTTAGTAGTTGGTGGTTAGTAGTTAGTAGTTCATGGTTTGGTAGTGTGCGGCTGGTAGTTCATAAAGACTGAGCTTCTCCCGCCCAAATTTACGATGTATAGCCTATACCGTCATCCCAAACGAGGCAAAAGGAGGGGCTATTGATAATACAGCGCAATTGATCGGGAATAACAAGGACGGGTACTGAATAGCTAATAATGCTCAGAAATTTCCTGCCGTCGATAGGTCTGAATACACATCAAGAAGCATAAGACCTGTGAATAAACCATCCTTTTACATACGTAAACCATTCAAACAGAAAAGGCGCTGATGTATACCTTAACACCAGCGCCTTTCCATTATATTTTAGAAGTGGATTACTTACCCGCTTCTGCTTTTGCGTCTTGAATCATCTTATCACCCGCTACCACAACAATCTCTACACGGCGATTCTCTGCACGACCAGCATCTGTATCGTTAGAGGCGATGGGCTCAGAAAAGTTTTTTCCTTCTGTTTTTACACGTGATGAAGCTAAGCCTTGCGCTACACAAAAAGCTTTTACAGCATTCGCTCTAGACTCCGAAACTTTTTGATTCGCGGCTAACGTACCAACATTATCCGTATGTCCAATAACCATAATTTCTGTTCCTGGCTCTTTATTTAAAGTAGCAACTAAATTACCAATGTTGGTTTTTGCAGCGCTTTTTAATGTCGAGCTGTTGAAGTCAAACAAAATACCCTCATCGAATTTCACAATGATACCTTCATCTGCCTTGATAACCTCAGCACCAGCAACCGTATTTTCGATTTCCTTCGCTTGCTTATCCATTTTCTTACCGATCAAAGTTCCGGCAACACCACCAATCGCAGCACCCGCAAGTGCACCAATTGCTGTATTTCCGGCTTTCCCTCCGATTAGCGCACCAATACCTGCACCTGCAACACCACCAATTGTACCGCCTTTGGCAGCATTACTTGCGTTTTGAATTGTCGCACAACTAGATAACAACATCACCGATGTTGCTACAGATAAGCCATAAATAGCTACTTTTTTATTTATTTTCATACCGATATCTTGTTTTCCTTTTGTAATAAATTAGTTATAAACAAAGCTGATGCCAAAAAAATAACATCGCTTCATCATACGGCAACTTTTCTAAAAACTACCGTTCCTGTACCGGGATTTCTAGCTTGGGTAATCGAAGTGATTTAGGGCGACCATTCTTTTCCCAACTTTCCAGGGACGTCTTCACATAATTCATAAAATCATATTGTCCCCAATGTTGAACCGTACTGAATGAAGGTCGGTACAAATCCATGAAAGACTGTAAATCATCGCCTGTCAAATCAGTTAATGCACTCACGGAGGTTTTATTAAACACTTTATCCACTTGATTTTCTTCCAACTCCCGATCCATCACCTTTGCAAAGCGTTTTGCATTTTTAGCATCTCGACCAAAAAGATTGTATAATGCCGTAGCAGGACTATTTAGATAAGTCCCTACCGAATTTTTACCTCCATTATAGACCCCTTTCTTTGAATAGTCTTCCAACATGTCTCGCATTTCTGCCTCCCGCGAACGACGGCTCACCACAACGGTTTCAATCGTTAAACCGGGCTGCATCTCGATTAAAATGTCCTCTTGTGTATACAGTACCGTTTTTACCGGCCCATACCCTG
The DNA here is from genome assembly GCF_004421025.1 of Sphingobacterium psychroaquaticum. NCBI lineage: Bacteria > Pseudomonadati > Bacteroidota > Sphingobacteriia > Sphingobacteriales > Sphingobacteriaceae > Sphingobacterium > Sphingobacterium psychroaquaticum. The sequence continues at coordinate 4,002,511 of NZ_CP038029.1, forward strand.
TTTTTGTAAAAGACAAACTATCTCCCGCAAAAGCTTCAATAATAAACACCCCAAAAGTATTGGTCAAGGCTTTCTTTTTTGTCCGGAGGTTGGTTACATTAACTTCCGAAATACGGGTACTTCCGCCCTTCTCCAGGACAATACCAGACATCCCGGCCGTTTGTGCCGAACCTGTATGTGATAGTAAAATCATGAGCAAACAGCTCACAATCCCCTTAATTAGTTTGTTCTCTATCTTGAAATACATTTATCTAAAAGTAACAAATGTTTAGACTCGACAATGTTAAAAAGTTTTAATTTTTTAATAGGGATAAAACACAAAGTTTGCTCCCTCTGGCACAACCACAAACAGACACATATACGCATTGGCATTCTTAAAGCTTTTTTCGAAGTACGCTTTCCGATCATCTTTTATTAAGCCACGTTCCACAAACTCTTCTAAGGAGCTGGCATGAATGGACCACTGCGTATTCAATTCGTTCTTATCGAGCACAATTTCACCAATACTTATTTCGTGCTGATGTGCCACAAAAATCGGGTATAGGGTATAACCCTCCGCCATCATCTCTGTTGCGACCTCTTTTATCGACTCTTTATAAAAATCAAGATCTACTTTTAGGCTTTTGAGTGGACTAGGTTGCCCTCCGGCTTCCTGCCCCTCTCCTCCTGCCATCAAATCTTCAATATCCATATTTATCCTTTCAATTCTAGCAAAACAACATTCTCTACGTGTTGTGTATGAGGGAACATATCGACAGGTTTTATACGCACCACCTTATATTTCTCCTGAAGGAGCGCTAGATCGCGCGCTTGTGTCGCAGCATTACAGCTAACATACACCACCTTTTCGGCCTCCATCTCCAATATTCTGTTCACAACATCAGCATGCATACCCGCTCTCGGCGGATCAGTAATAACAACCTGTGGCTTACCGTGTTCTGCAATAAAATCTGCGGTTAGCACATCCTTCATATCACCCGCATAGAACTTTGTGTTATACACCTTATTGATTTCCGAATTGATCTTCGCGTCTTCAATCGCTGAAGGCACATATTCTACGCCAATTACTTCGCGCGCTGATTTAGCCACAAAGTTTGCGATCGTACCTGCCCCTGTGTAAAGGTCATACACCAATTCGTCACCTTTCAATCCCGCAAAGTCGCGTGTAATCTTGTACAATTCGTATGCTTGAGCTGAATTCGTTTGATAAAAAGATTTCGGGCCTACTTTAAACTTCAAGCCTTCCATCTCTTCGTAAATAAAATCTCTACCACGAAAAACATGGATATCCTGATCAAAAATGGTATCGTTCTTCTTTTGATTCACGATATAAAGTAAAGAAACGATATCTGGGAAACGATCAGCTACTGCCGTCATCAACTGTTCTACTTGTCCTTCTTCCGGATATGCAAAAACAACAATCAGCATGACTTCGCCTGTCGAAGCTGTGCGGATAATTACATTACGTAGACCACCTTCATGCGCACGAAGATCATAAAATGTAATCCCCATTTCCAAAGCCAATTGCTTGATTGTATTACGGATAGCATTAGAAGGGTCTTGCTGCAAGAAACAATGGTCAATATCTAATATCTTATCGAAACGCCCCGGTACGTGAAAGCCTAGCGCATTCAAATCATCAGGTTTTACTTCATCGTCTACAGATGTCAACCAACGTTTATTCGAGAATGTATATTCGAGTTTATTTCTATAATATTCAGTTTGTTCGGATCCTAAGATAGGCTCCATCATGGCGGTATCCACTTTCCCTAAGCGCTTTAAAGCATTATCTACAGATTGCTGCTTGAAGGACAACTGGGCATCATAGTTCATATTCTGCCACTTACAACCACCACAAACACCAAAATGTGGGCAAAATGGTTCTACTCGATGCTCTGAGGGAGTAGTAAGGGCAACAACACGACCTTCAGCAAAGCTCTTTTTTTTTCGCAAAAGCTCCACATCTACAATATCTCCGGGAATTCCCTTCTCAATAAACATAACAAGGTCATCTTGTTTTGCAACACCTTTTCCCTCTTCCGCAATATCAATAATATGTACGCCGGAAATAAATTTTTTGTCCTGTGGAATTCTTCTACCCATAATGGGTGCAAAAATACATTTTTTTTATGAGTTGTTAATAGGAAGTAGGTAGTTGGTGGGGAGTAGATCGTAGAGAGTAGCTGATAGACCGTCGTTGACAGAATAAAACTACAATCACAAAACAATGAACTAAAAACTAGAGCAAAGTTGCTTGAACTAAATAAGGTAGGATTTCCTTTTGGAAGGAGATGAAATTTTTTCGTACGTCAGCTTCGGTTACACCGGTAAAAGCGAAGGAAAACACAATATTTTTACTGGATTTTATCAAAAAGGTAAGATTCTCTTCAGGTACAGTTTCGGCAATGGTTTGGTTCTGAATAAAAGAGCTCAACAAGAGAAACTCTAAATCATCGGACAGTGTTTTCAAATATTCCTGCGCATTAGCAGACTCTCGAATAAACTCCCAGCCTACGAATTCGTTACATACCGTATATGTTACGCGACTCACTTTAAGGATTGTCGTAGCAAGAAAAGTCGACAAGTCCTTTTCGCGCACATTCGTATTCAAGATATCTTCTACATTCTCACGGATATAATCCATAAGCACAGCGTGCAGAATCAATTCTTTACTAGAAAAATGCTTGTAAAAGGTTGCTTTGGCTATATTGGCATGCTTAGCCAATTCATTGACACTTGTTTTATTATAACCATAGCGTCTGAAAAGTTCACGCGCAGATTTTTTAATCGCTAATATGACTTTATCAGATTCCATAAGTTAGTTTTGCACAAAAAAACTAGACCCTTGCTGTGTTACGGCATAGGGTTTTAAAGGACATTCAGCAATTTCTGCAGGCGAACCATCCATCAACAACCACTTAGCGCCCGAGACAGGGTCAATGATTAATTGACCTTCAACACGCACTTTATTTCCCTGTTCTGGATTTACAGTACTGCATCGATCATAAGCCACTAAGCGAGGAGCACTCTGCGTCCCCATATTGTATACAATCAAGCCAGCATATCCGCCCTCCGCGTAAGCATATCCGCCAGGAGAATAAACACCAATATGCTCGGCTTGACTAATTCGCGTTCCAAAAGATCGACTCGGCACCACATTACAACTACCGCCAGAACAGCTATTAAAAGCAATGGCTAGCAAGCAGGAACACACGATGTAAGTAATCTTTCTGAACATGTTTAGATAATCTCTGTTTCAAACTGTGACAAGAAACGTACGTCATTCTCGGAGAACAAACGTAAATCACGTATCTCATATTTTAGATTTGTTACTCTTTCGATTCCCATGCCAAACGCGAAACCAGAATATTTTTGGCTATCAATACCACAATTTTCCAATACGTTCGGATCCACCATACCGCAACCTAAGATTTCTACCCAACCTGATTGTTTACATAATTGACAACCTTCGCCTTTACAAATCGTACAAGAAATATCCATCTCTGCCGACGGCTCGGTGAATGGGAAATAGGAAGGACGGAAACGCACTTTTGTACCTTCGCCATACAGCTCTTGTACAAAATGAAACAATGTTTGTTTTAAATCTGCAAAGGAAACATTTTCGTCTACATACAAACCCTCTACCTGATGGAAGAAGCAATGTGCACGTGCAGAAATAGCTTCATTACGATATACGCGCCCAGGCATAATTGCACGGAACGGTGGTTTCCCCATTTCCATCAAGCGAACCTGAACCGATGAAGTATGTGTTCGTAATGCAATATCGTTACCTTCCTTTTTCTCCACAAAAAAGGTATCCTGCATATCCCGCGCAGGGTGTTCAGGCGGAAAATTAAGCGCAGAAAAGTTATGCCAATCATCTTCAATTTCTGGCCCTTCGGAAACGATGAAACCTAATTTCTTAAAAATCTCAACGATTTCTTTCCGCACCAACGAAAGTGGGTGGCGTGCCCCCAACTGAAAACCCTCTCCAGGAAGTGTCAAATCACCTTCCTGAGGTGCTCCCTGCGTTGCGCCTGCTCCTAAGAAAGCCTCCTGTGCCTCTGTAAATTTCTGTTCAGCCAGCTGCTTAAACTCATTGAGCACCTGCCCTAAGGCACGCTTCTCTTCTACAGAAACAGCTTTAAACTCATCAAACAATGCTTTTACAACTCCCTTGGATACTAGAAATTTCAATCTGAAAGCCTCAACCTCAGCAGCTGAGGTCGCTTTGAACTGGTTGATTTCTTCGGTATACTGCTTAATTTTATCTTGCAACATAGTCGACAAATATACAGCAAAAAAATGAGTCAATGAAATAGCAAAGTGATTGTTAACACGCCGCCAGCTAGCGATCGTTATTCATAGAAGCACCAGTCTGGCGACTGGTGCTCTGGTATTCTTATTTAAAACGGTAAACCGTCTGTATCGTTATTATTTTCCATAAAGTCTACATCTTGTTCCTTCTCTTCAGGATCAGCAGCATTCTCTACGGCAGTTTCTTTTGCTGGTTGTGCAAAGTCGGAAGGTCGTCCCAACAGCTTAAAACTTTCTCCTACAATTTCCGTCACAAAGCGTCTATTTCCATCCCTGTCTTCATAATTCCGCGTACGCAAGCGCCCTTCGATATATACGAGCTTTCCTTTTTTCAAGTACTTTACTGCCATTTCACCAAGATTACGCCACATTACAATATTATGCCACTCCGTATGCTGCATTCGCACACCATCCTTGGTATATGTTTCTGAAGTTGCTAATGGAAAACTAGCTACAGTGATATTCCCCTCGAGATAACGGACTTCTGGGTCTTTACCCAAGTGCCCCACTAAGATTACTTTGTTTACGCTCGCCATAACTATAATTTAAGGTTAATTAGTTGTCTATTCTTTTCGAGAAAAGCGAAGATTAGTTTATGTTTAGCTAATTTATCTATTTTTTCTAACAAATAGTAATTCCATTCGGTTTTTTTATTTTTCACTTTCGAAGCGCTATCGACCAAATAAAAGCGCGCATAAATATTCTGGTGACTCAACACATGCTTGATTGTCTGACCGATAGGTCGCATGGCAATGTCCGACTCAAAATAATGTCCAAACAACTCATTATCGTACAAATCCCCAAGATCAAGATCCCCTTCAGTCTCAAGCATCGGAAACTCGAATAGATTAGTCCACACGTCTCCTTCTCCCCGTTGTGCCATCATAATAGCATCGTCCTTGACAATCAAAAAATAATGGAAATATCGATTTCTACTTGTCTTCCCTTTTAGCTTTACGGGTAACGTAGTAACTTGTGCATCACGATAAGCAACACACTCTAATCGGAAAATACAAGTTTCACACAGGGCTCCCTTTGGCTTGCATTGCATCGCTCCGAAATCCATAATTGCTTGGTTATAGACAGCAGCCTGCTCTACAGCCAGCATTTCCTGTGCGAGTGTTGCAAACACTTTCTTTCCCCCCGAGGAATTTATTGGGACATCAATTCCAAAATATCGGGACAGGACTCGATACACATTACCGTCGACAACAGCTTTTGCCTCATTACTTGAAAATGAAGCTATGGCGGCAGCCGTATATTCGCCCACACCACTCAATTTTATTACCTCATCATAACGAACGGGAAAACGCCCATCGAATGCAGCGACAACCGTCTTTGCAGCTTTATGCATATTTCGAGCGCGAGAATAATAACCTAACCCTTGCCACAGACGCAGAATATCAGCTTCCTCCGCCTCCGCAAAAGCAACTACATCGGGATAAGCCGCTAAAAATCTATTAAAATATGGGAGGCCCTGCTCTACTCGGGTTTGCTGTAAAATAATTTCCGACAGCCAGATAACATACGGATCTTTCGTGTTCCGCCAAGGAAGATCTCGACCGTTCGCTTGATACCAAGCCATCAATTTTGTTGCGAATGACATGTGCAAAGGTGCTTATTTTTTGTGAGAGTAGCAGCCTTGAGAAGGGAAGAGTTAAGGGGGTAAGAAGTGAAGGAGTTACAGGCTTTTTATGTTTAACCTGTCGAGATAAGCAGGCAATGTCACCCTGAGCCTGCCGAAAGCTTTTTAGAGGGTTGTTGAAACAGGGACCATACTTTGTTCGTCCTTCAATACGCTCAGGTCAGCGCTCCTGATGTCAAAAACTGAAATACCACTTTGTTACGAAAGCAATTAACAAAAAGGCTTTTTTTGGCGCAAATCGACAAAAAAATGTTAAAAAACGTAAAAACAGAGATTGTAAAGACCTTATTAGCATACCTTTGAAGCTTGTACTATTGAAAAAATGTTTTTATAATTGACACTATGTTAAAGAAAAAAACTTCTGTATTGATCGTTGCGCCGGACGGTACATCTACGAAGAGCATACAAATACCCAGCTTCTTGCTAACACATTGGAAAAAGATTCTTGTTTCCGCAGCTAGCATTATTGCTATTATAATTTTCTCCATTGCTTATTTTGTTCGACACCAAACATCTGAACAATACACCGAAGCCTACGGAAAGAAAATCAATGAACTTAGACAGCAGAATAAACAACTGGAAATAGAGGAGATGAACAGCCAGATGACGGCTGATGAAATGAAAAAATCTATTCACGCGATCGACAGCACGTTAGAACGCATCAATAAAAAGATGAAAAAACGAGGCATGCAGGAGATCGCACTAAAAAATGTCGGAGGTCCAATAGAGAAGGAAGACAATTTGATTGAACTTTCTGCCTTTTACGACAAACAGCTCAAAACATTAGAGAAAAAACTTGATGGCGTTCCATTGGGAGTACCGCATCCTGGAAATATTACTTCGCCTTTCGGATACCGAAGAAATCCATTTACTAACACGGGAATAGAGATGCATTCAGGCATTGACCTGAAAGGCAACACCGGAGACCCAATAAAGGCCACGGCAAAAGGCCGTGTGGAGTTCGCTGGGTATCAAGGAGATTATGGCTACGTTGTAAAAGTAAAGCATAGCAATGGCTATGAAACTCGCTATGCACACCTTATACGAACAAGTGTAAAAGAAGGACAACAAGTGGAAGCGGGAGATATTGTAGGCCATATGGGTAGTACAGGAAGAAGTACAGGCACGCACCTACATTATGAAATATTACTGAACGACCGGAAAATCAATCCTATCAACTACTTCATGCTGTAGAGCCTAATTGCTCAGGATGACAAATCTGTTATCCTGAGCCTGTCAAAGCCTATGGAGGTATTGTTTTCACTTTCTCATTTTGTTTTAATCCCTTCTTTAGGAAAATTCAATGTCTTTCTTCCATTTTGAAAGAAAAGCCATGAAGTATTATATGTTGCTGCTTGGATAGTCATTTATTCGACAACATACCTCCATGCGCAGGAATCTCCCTGTCCCACAGATTCAACGATTATTGTATGGTTAGGAACACGGAAATGCGCTAGGACAGTTGGTGCAGTTGGTGATTACAAAAAATTACCAAATGCCTTCAGCACAAATACAGGGTCCAGCGTTTCCAAACAAAGAGATACCTCCTCCCCGTATTTACCTTTCAACGCCTGGTAAAGACGCGCATCATATGCCACAGCTACGCTTTTACCAATCAAAAAAACAGGTAAATGTCGATTTCCGACATCAAAGCAAAAACTTCCCAAAGTCGCCATATTTTCAGTCGTCAAAATCATGCAGGTACACGGTTTAATACGGATACGCACAACCATACCGTCCACTGTAGAAATAAGCTCTTCATTTTTTATTGATTGTCCAACATCTCTACGTACCGTAACAGGAGTTCCACCTACGGTTTTTCTATTAAATAAAGTCTTATTTACTTCATACCACTCAATAAGTAGTGTGTCTTCCAGAACATTTTGTTTATTCACTGTGCTGTCTCCCAATTTATCTGTATACAAGAATCGCTTCTATGCCCCCTCTTCTATAACACATCTATCCTCTTAGAATTAGGCTGCTTTTTTCTTTGCACGCTTCTTCTCCATAGCAGGTTTAGTTTTAGCTCTGGGCTTATCCGCCTTCGCCACCACATGTGTCGTAGGATCTGCTTGCTCTATAGAGCTTTTTGTTCTTTGCACTTGAATCTGATCTTGGGTAAACACCCAACACATCTGCGCCAACATGCCCAGAAAATTGTACAACAGCTCCCCATCGCTTCCCATAGCACGTAGCAATACGGTATCCTCGGCACACTGCGTGAAACCAAACATAACGTCAGCATATTCCGCTGTTAGAATTTCATCCAGTTCTACCTTTAAATCTTTCGCATAAGGCCCCGAGAAAAGCAAGGTCGCTTGATGGGTATATCCTTCAAAGAACAACAAATCTTCAATAGGCTGTTCTTTCGGAAGTAGACACTGATTATCCATAAAGTTCAATGCTCCATCCTTAAAGATCTTGGTGATGGAATGGAGCTTCGTAAAGACAAAACGTTCGTTCATATAAATACGGCCGGCACTGATAATATCACCCCAGATTAAGGTCGAATCGGCATCCATATAGATTTGATTGACTGTCTTAAAAATAGAATCTTTAAACGGCGTGACCGGATGTGGCACGTATTGAAAAACACTGCCTTTGGCCAGCCTAACATCTATATTTTGCGAAGCGCCGTATTGCATCGGGTGGAGTTTATTGAAGGACTGTGTGAAAAGCTTGAGGTAAGCATCTTCTTTAACATGAACATCCATCAACAGCGAATCTCTATCCAGTATACCGGGAGAGGCACTCATAACAATCATCTCTAAATGATCTTGTGCCTTCGCACTACCGTAATGGGTTAACTTGTACGGGGCATTATGAAAACTCTCTTTCAGCACGGTCCCTCGTTCTTCCCTTTCCGCATTGATCTTAATAATACTATCCATACTTCAATAATCTTACTGCTCCAGCAAAGCGTATTTTTTAATCCAACTCTTCACATCTTCTAACCCCTGAAGCGTCATCAGATTTGTAAAAATAAAAGGACGTTCACCACGCATCCGTGTTGCATCACGCTCCATAACACCTAAATCTGCGTTAACATAAGGAGCAAGGTCAATCTTATTGATCAAAAGCAAATCTGAGCGTGTAATGCCCGGGCCGCCCTTTCTTGGGATCTTTTCGCCTTCAGCTACATCAATTACAAAGATGGTTACGTCGGCCAAATCTGGACTAAAAGTAGCCGTAAGATTATCGCCCCCACTCTCCACAAAGATGATTTGTGTGTCCGGAAACTTCCTTGCTAAATCCTCAACCGCTTCAATATTCATAGAAGCATCTTCACGAATCGCTGTATGCGGACATCCACCAGTTTCCACCCCTGCTATACGTTCCGCTGGTAAGGCGGAGTTCTTCTGTAAGAACTGCGCATCTTCTTTGGTATAAATATCGTTTGTGACGACACAAATACTGTACTCTTTTGACATCTCACGTGTCAATCGTTCTATTAAGGCTGTCTTACCCGAGCCAACCGGACCGGCAACGCCAATTTTTACATAATTTCTGTTCATTTTTTTACTTCTTTACTATTTCATTTTCTCTCCAAGGGAGGGAACAATCCCAGCCCCTACAGTAGGAGACCTTTGCTTTGTTTATCAAGATTGTCGTTTCTTCTTGTCTCAGGCGAACTAGGATGCCCCACAAAAGCAATGTCACACTGAGCTTGTCGAAGTGCTATATCAACATCTATAAGGCACGAGCCACAGGCTCGCGCCAGCGAAGAGCATCACAACCCTACATTTTTTCCGTTGAGGAAGCACGTCGTGGCAGTCTTTACTCCTTAGTCCTATTCCCCTCCTTTACTCATTACCAACTACGCACTCCCTTCTCCAAACTACCAACGACTCCCTACCAACTACTTTCCACCAACTACCTCCTACTTCCTAAGAAATGTAAATACGCGTATACAACTTCTCGTGCTGCATACACCGAATATCCTGCGCGACGCAACAATTACCAATCATATCCTCAGCCAGCTCCTTCTGTTTAGCGACGAGTTCCCGAATCAAGGGCTGCAGTTTAAATAGAATCTTTTGACCATCCATCTGGCTAATAGGCACCAATTTGGCACAGTTGGTCACCATACCATTCAGCGAATTATAGTAAAAGGCACTCAAAGCATCTTCAAAACTAATATGTTGCGAATGTGCATACATCGCAAAAGCCATAGCGTAATGCCCATGCGCTCTGCCGGACTGGATCGATTCGAGGTAACTCTTACAGCGGCGCACCGACTTTAGATTTTCAACCACCTTCAGGAAGCGGATAGCCAGCTTCTTACTGGCATCACGTATTTCAGAGGGAGACTTCAACGTCGTAATAAAACGATCCAAAGCCAGCAACTTATCTTTGGTCGCACGCTTTTCGCATATCTTCCACGTTTCCCAAAAGAAAGCTGCATCATTGTAATAGAAACTATACCGCAACATCGATGTCGCATAAGCTTCCGCCGTTGCACTATCTTTCACAATACGTTTATCGATATAAGTCTCCAGCCCATAGGAGTGTGTAAATCCTCCGATTGGGAAAACCGAATCATTAATCTGTAATAATGTCAATAATGGATTCATCAATCGTTGGTGCTAATGTTATTTTAAAACTAGTCTGTACAGACCATTCGTGTATTTTTAGGGTTTGTGCCTGACTGATTACTTTATCGCTAATTTCCACCACAAAGTCTCCACGCTTCAATAGTTCATGCAACGGCGACTCATAAACCACGACCAAACAAGCTTGATCATCTATTGCCATCGGGAGATGGCGGTTTCCAATCTCAAAACAGACTATGGCCATCTCTCGGGCGTCCCTTGGTTTTATGACCAAACTCTTGCACGGTAAGATCCGCAAAGCGATGCAAGTCGCTCCATCATCAACCAACACATCCCCATCTTCCAGTAACCGGTCTGCAAAATTCCGGAAACCAATTTCTCGTTTACCTACCGTGATGGCACGTATGACACGTTTTTCGACATCAAACCAATCCAGTTCCAAGAAGTCAATCTCCCGTTCCCCAAACTGGTCTGATGTATATATATTCCCTTTTATGTCGTTCGAGACAAGCATTAAAACAAGAAATAACGCTGCGCCATCGGAAGCACTTTCAGCGGCTCACACGTAGCCAGCACCCCGTCAACGGTCACATTATATGTTTCTGGATCTACCATGATTTCCGGGGTCGCATTGTTGTGCACCATATCTTTTTTCATTACGGTGCGGCAGCCGACTACCGGCAAGCTCTTGCGCGAAAGATTAAGGGAGGCAATGGTTCCGTTATCTATCGATACTTTAGACACAAAGTTGAAGCTGGTACTTGTTTTCGCTTTTCCATAGTGACCAAACATCTGTCTGTAAATAATTGGCTGCGGCGTAGGAATCGATGCATTTGTGTCGCCCATCTTCGAGCTAACGATCATCCCTCCTTTAATAATCATTTCTGGTTTTACACCAAACAACTCAGGCTTCCACAATACCAAATCGGCATACTTACCAGGCTCAATAGAACCCACATAGCGATCAATACCATGTGCTTTTGCCGGGTTAATCGTAAACTTCGACACATAACGCTTCACCCGGTAGTTATCATTTTCATTGGCTTTATCCTCCGCTAAGAAACCGCGCTGCACCTTCATCTTATGTGCCGTTTGAAACGTGCGTGAAATTACTTCTCCTACACGTCCCATCGCCTGACTATCCGAGCTCATGATAGAGAAAACCCCCATATCTTGCAGGATATCCTCCGCAGCAATTGTTTGCGGACGAATCCGGGAGTCGGCGAAAGCAACATCTTCTTTCACGTTCTTATCCAAGTGGTGACACACCATCAACATATCCAAATGTTCTTCCACCGTATTAATAGTAAACGGTTTCGTTGGGTTAGTCGATGCCGGCAAAATATTCGGATACATCGCAATCTTAATAATATCCGGTGCGTGCCCACCTCCTGCTCCTTCCGTATGGAACGTGTGGATAACACGCCCATCGATCGCTGCCACAGTGTCTTCTAGGAAACCTGTTTCATTCAATGTATCAGCGTGGATAGCAACCTGTACATCGTACTTATCAGCCACTTTTAATGCTGTATCAATAGTCGAAATAGTCGCTCCCCAGTCTTCGTGGATTTTAACCCCGAGCGCTCCCGCTTCGATCATCTCATTGATTGGCTCCATAGTCGAAACATTTCCCTTTCCAAAAATTCCGACATTGATCGGTAAATCTTCAAAAGCTTCCAACATCTTATGAATAAACCACTTTCCAGAGGTTACCGTTGTTGCATTGGTACCATCAGCAGGACCTGTCCCCCCTCCAATAAATGTGGTCACACCACTATACAAAGCTGTTTCTACCTGTGCCGGACTGATAAAGTGAATATGCGTATCGATACCGCCTGCCGTCAGGATCATCCCTGCACCACTGTGTACTTCGGTCGAAGCTCCGATAACCATCCCTGGGGTAACGCCGTCCTGTACATCGGGGTTTCCAGCTTTACCGATACCAACGATCTTACCGTCTTTCATGCCCACATCAGCCTTCACAATACCCCAATGGTCAATAATAATTACGTTATTGATACAGAAATCGAGTACGTCCTCATTACGTAATGCACGAGCAGATTGCCCCATACCATCGCGGATCGTTTTACCTCCACCAAACTTATTCTCTTCGCCATACACAGCGTAATCTTTTTCAATTTCAATAAGCAGTTCTGTATCCGCCAAACGCACCCGGTCGCCTGTCGTAGGTCCAAAAAGCGAAGCGTACTTGTCGCGTGGAATGTATAGCTCGCCATCGATATAACGGATCGATGATTTATCTAACCCTAACTTTTCGAGCCCCAATGCATTAAGCTTGGTTACTGCAATACCCGCTGTAGCGAGTCCCATGACTTTTATCCAGTCTCTTCTATTCCAATCTCCCATACCGTTACTTATCTAATGTTTTAGTCGATTTGTACTTTAACTTGTTCATCTTAGCAATAGCCGCAGCTTTCACTTTCTCATTGGTATGCTTCCCATTGGTTAAACCATTGAAGCCATGAACCTCTTTCGCGCCACCAATTTCCACCAAGACTACAGACTTCTTTTCTCCCGGCTCAAAGCGCACCGCGGTACTAGCCGGAATATTTAAACGCATGCCGAATGCTTCCTCACGATCGAACTCTAACGCTTTATTTACTTCAAAAAAATGGTAATGTGACCCTACTTGAATCGGGCGATCCGCCGTATTAGCAACCGAAATAGTGGTGGTGCGATAGCCGACATTCGCCTTGATTTCTGCACCTCTTAAAAAATACTCTCCTGGAACCATGTTTTATATTTTTAATCGTTAACGAATAGGGTTATGTACCGTAACCAATTTTGTACCATCTGGAAAGGTTACTTCAATCTGTACATCGTGTATCATCTCGGGCACACCTTCCATCACTTGTCTACGCTTTAGCAATGTGGTGCCATATTGCATCAACTCAGCAACAGTTTTTCCATCACGTGCACGCTCCATCAGCTCCGCGCTGATGTAAGCAATACTTTCAGGGTAGTTGAGTTTGACACCTCTTTTCAGGCGCTTCGCTGCCAGCTCTCCAGCAATATGCAGCATTAGTTTTTCGGTTTCACGGGGTGTTAATCGCATAGTTGTGTTTGTTATCTGTTGTTGTTGCTTACAATACAGGGATTGTAAAATATCCTCCTAGCGCAAGCCTATTAAACTTTTTGTCGCCAATCGCCAATCGATCCGCAAAGGAAACCGTATTCCCGATATAGCCTAGATAGAAGCGTAAGTCCTGCTTTTTGAAGGGTTTATGCTGTATTGCTGCAAAATATGTGTAGTTCGTTCTAAAGTTCTTTCCGACTGTTTCATCGTCCCGGTGTGTAGCACTTTCTATTCCGCCTTTTAACGCCAGTTCCCACTTAGTGGTAATAAACTGATCGTATCGCGCGATCGCCGATTTGTAAACGACATTTTGTGCGAGCTGTCTGTCTCCACCGGTGTAGGCATAAAAATCGTTTATGGCCTGAGATGCCAATAGCGCATGATCCACACCTTGTTTTGTGTAGTTTAAATCAAGGTATACCATCTGTTTTGCCGTCTGATATTTGTTTGCGAGCGCAATTCCATGATTGGTGTGACCTTGTGCAAATTGTGCTATATTGTAAGACCATTTGGTATGTATCTTTCGGTCAGCAAATGCGCCAACCCAGGTAAAATAAGCGCCCATCGGTACTTTTGCCTGTTTCAGATCGCCCTTGCTGAAGCCGTTATTCTGGATATGATTTTCCAAAGTATTGTTCACCGTATTGTACAACTGAACATGAAAAGATTGATTGGGATTTATCGCATAGCTAAGCTTTCCACCAACGACAAACAAGTTGACGACATGGTTGATGTAGTCGGTAAAAATAAGCTCATAGATGGGATTGTTTTCGAACTCGTACGAACCGACCATCGCGCTTTGCTTACCAAGTGTCATCGACCAGTTTCTATGTTTTCCAAACTTATAATCGATATAGGCATAATCCAACGCAGCCGAACTGTTATCAAGTGCAGTCGGGGCGAAAGAACGGTTTAATCGAAAGCGTACTTTGTAGCTAAGGTCTTCGTTGTATCGTCCGTGGAGTAACAACCGGATATCATCGAGATTCATTCGGGTGCGTGCGCTTTCCTGATTGAAGTTATCAGCATTCAACGCGGCCCGGAAAAGGACGTCGAGGTTGAAGAGTTCTGCTTTTGTAGGTTCGGCTTTAGTTGGCTCAGTGTGTATAGTGTCTAGCGGCGAAGCATCATGGATATCTGTTGCTTTATCTAGGGACACGAGCTGAAAGCTCGCGCCAGCAATTTGAGCTTCTCCTAATAGATTGCCACGTCGTTCCTCTGCGTGATGATGCATAGAACCTACAGCAAAAGCTGGAACCGAACAAAAAACAATAAAAAGGAAAGCGATAATCTTACTCATGAACGTCAATTAGATATACTCGACAGCAAGTATATAACTGACTATTAAAAATAAAATAAGAGCGAGATTAAAATGAGATTAGAAGGTCTGACCGTGCGTTGGAAGCTTTACGGTAACTGTTGTTCCAAACCCTTCTTCTGAAGTAATATACATTTCACCTTGGTGAACATCAATAATATTTTTGGCTAGCAATAACCCAAGACCATTACCATAAGTTGAACCTACATTGGAAGCCCGGTAAAATGAATCATAAATAAACTTTTGTTCACCAGATGGAATCCCTATTCCCTGGTCACTAATTTGAACAACCACATGTCCTTCGCGCACCATGAGCTTAATACTTACCATACGGTCGTTCCCGTACTTAAAAGCGTTTGAAACAATATTACTCAACGCTATATATAGAAGATTCGGGTTTCCAAAAACCTCAAGCGAAGCACTATCCTCCGGGATATCGTCAAAATCTAATTCTATATGTTTATCCGGTTCCACACTCCGCTCCGAGTTAATCACCCGAAACAACAGCTCATCTATTCGGATAACCTCCTGAATACGTTTCTTTTCGTTCATCCCTGTCTTAGCAAGTGTCAGGAGATTATTAACAATCAAAATCATACGATCCACCTCTTCCAAAATCTTGGTCAATGGTTGGTAAGCTTCATCATTGGGGCTACAATCCTTCAATGCCAACTGTGCTTCTCCTTTGATAATTGTCAATGGAGTCCGGAAAGAATGGGATGCATTTCCAAGGAAACTACGTTGAGATTTTACAGCAATTTCGAGTCGCCCAATCATATCATTAAAACTATCGATAAGCGAACTAATCTCGTCCTTTGCCTCATTACGCTTACGCAACCGTAGACTCAGACTGGCAATACTAATTTTCTTAATTTCTTTATCCAGCAAGGAAATAGGTCGGATGATACTATTCGAGAAAACAAAGGCGACCAAAGCGACCACTAAGATGGCTATAATACCTCCCGAGATCAAAGCTCGATCCAGAAAATCTTGTTCAGCAAGACCATAATCATCTCGCCCAGAGGAAATGACCATCAAGTCTTTACTATGCAAAGAATCCACAAAAAACACCGCCAAATAGGCCGTATCCTTATTCATGTACTCAGCAGTCCCCTTCGCCAAAGTCCTCGCATAGAAATCTTCCGGCAAAGCTAGGTTCGGTTTATCTTTAATGTCCGTGGCATTCTTTTCTATTCGCAGGATGTAATCATTCCCTTCTGATAGTTGGCGCAAATAATCGCGTCTTACCTCGTAATACAATTGACTTAGGTACTCGTCATTTTCTAAGGTGTGCTTTCCAACAATACGTGCATTCTCCTCCAAGCGGTGAAAGAATTTCGTCCGCAAACTATCCCTCGTAAAATAGGAAACGTAAACCGCAAACCCTCCCAATAAGAGAAAAGTGATAAAGAAGAAAAGGAGGAAGATTTTTAATTTAATTTTCATGCGGGAGTCTCAGTACATAGCCCATTCCAACGATTGTATGCAGCAACTTCGCCCTGTGGTCTTTATCAATTTTTTTTCGGAGGTAGTTCATATATACATCCACTACATTTGTACTCATATTAAAACCAATCCCCCATACCGCTTCCAGAATATCAATCCGCGAAAGCACTATGTTTTTATTGTTCAATAAGTACTCCAGCAGTCGGAATTCTGTCGCTGTCAGCACCACATTTTTATCGCCACGTACGACCGTTTTTCGCGCCGTATTCAAGGTCAGATCTGCAATGGACAGCAAATCATCGTCGATAGTACGCTGTGTAGACGTACTTTTTCGTCCATAGCGCTGTACCCGTGCACGTAATTCCTCCAGATTAAAAGGCTTGGTCAGATAGTCGTCCGCATCGCTGCTAAATCCTTCCACAATATCCTCTGTTTGATCTAATGCAGACAAAATTAGAATTGGCACCTTCTTGTTGGACTGTCTAATTTTCCGACACACCTCAAAACCGCTCATTTCTGGCAGCATCACATCAAGAATAATTAGGTCATACGAATTAGACAACGCCATAGCAAGTCCCGTCTTGCCATTTAATGCAACAGAGATATTACATCCGAGCGAATTAAGCCCTCTACGGATCAATGAAATGACTGCGGTCTCATCTTCGACCAAAAGAATTTCCAATGCCTAACCTTTCTTAAGTGAACGACCCCAAAGTTAACTTTTCTTTCTTATTTTTGCCGTCATGGCAGCATCAACTTTTCACCTAGCGACCCTACACCGCGGTCGATATATGATCTTTCTCTTAGTGGGAGTTTGCGTGGTGACCGCAATCGTATCACGCCTTCCCCTTCAAGAGATTGTAAAGATTCTAGTGGTGTTGATCAGCCTTCCTATCCTCTTATATCTAAGCACAAAACTGAGCCAAAATCCGTCTCAATGGACTGTTGACAGTGAAACACTTCATGTTCGCTTTAGCGATAAAAAGGAAGAGTCGATTCTCTTATCGGAGATAAAATACCTACGTAATGTCCCTCGATCGGGCGGCAACTTACTCATGTTCTTTATGCAACAAGGAAAAGGCACAAAACGTTTCTGGCGCAACAAATTGTTTCAAGCTGATGATGATCTAAATGCACTTATCCATGCACTAAAGCAGCAAAACGTCGAATACTACTACATGTAAATATTAAATCTAATGATACAGAAATTTATTTCTTTACTATCTTTCCTGTTGGTGTCCTGCAGTCTTTTTGCGCAGCGTCCCGGTTACTGGCAACAGGCCGTAGACTACAAGATGGATATTGATGTCAACGAGTCGACCTTTCAGTATGCTGGAAATATGACGTTAAAATATAGTAATAACTCTTCTCGAGCCCTTTCTAAGGTTTACTTTCACCTCTACCTCAATGCTTTCCAACCGGGTAGCATGATGGATTACCGTCTTTCTAATATTTCGGATCCCGATGCGCGAATGACCAACAACTTGGGAACGAAAGAAAAGCCACAATACCAAAGTCGTATCGCCACTTTAACTCCCGACCAGATTGGTTATCAAAAGGTGAAGAGTTTGCGTGTAAATGGGACTGATGCAACATTTAAGACGGACGGAACAATTTTAGAGGTCACGTTACTGCGTGCCATTGCAGCCGGTGAAACAGCAACATTTGAAATGACATGGGACGCACAGGTTCCGGAACAGATTCGTCGCACAGGGCGTAACTCGAAAGAAGGCGTCGCGTTATCAATGGCGCAGTGGTACCCTAAAATGGCACACTTCGATGATTATGGCTGGCATTTGGATGAATATGTGGCGCGTGAGTTTATTGCTCCTTTCGGCAATTTTGATGTTACGATTCATATCAATAAGGACTATGTTGTGGGTGCTTCCGGGAAACTGCAAAATCCGTTAGCAGTGAAAGGTTACAATAAAAAAGCTAAAGTACAACACAAGGACGGAAAAGCGACTTGGAACTTCAAAGCGGAAAATATTCACGATTTTGTATGGGCTGCAGACCCTAAGTTTGTGGTGGATTCGGCAAAAAGTCAGGGTGGAGTTTCGGTGTATACCGTATATATACCAAGCAGTGCTGCGGTAAAAGAGAACTGGAAAACAGCACTGACTATGGCGACAGAGTTTTTTGATTTCTGCTCCACGCGCTTTGGTGCTTATCCTTGGCCTACGTATTCTATTGTACAAGGTGGCGATGGTGGCATGGAGTATGGAACAGCAACATTGGTTACTGGTGGACGTGATATTAAGAGTTTGGTCGGTGTAATATTCCATGAAGCGGCACACTCCTGGTACCAGCATCTATTCGGCATCAATGAAACTGTAGATGAGTGGTTCGATGAAGGTTTCACCAGCTATGTGGAGGAATTGGCTTTTCAACAAATTTTTGAGAAAAAAGGTGCGATTGAAACAAATCCTGTTATCGCAGCCTATCGTGCGTATTATAAGCTGGCACTTTCAGGAAAGGAGGAGCCGATGAGCTTATTGGCGGATTACTATAACACGAATTATGGGTATAGTAATCAGGCGTATAATAAAGGGCAGGTGCTGGCGCAACAGTTGGGCTATATCATCGGACAAGAGAATTTGGATAAAACGTTCCTTAAGTTTTATGAGCTATGGAAGTTTAAGCATCCGACACCGAATGACTTTAAACGGGTTGCGGAGGATATTTCGGGCATTAATCTGAAATGGTATTTTAATCTCTTTATTAATACGACGCGTACCATTGATTATGGTATTCTTGGGGTTAGCGATAATGTTATTCAGCTTCGTAATAAAGGGGGGATTGCCATGCCGATCGATCTTCTAGTGGAGTACCAAGATGGTTCTAAGGAGCTTTTCTATATCCCGCTCCGCGAAATGCGTGGTGAGAAACCGGCTGAGAATTTCTCGATTTATCAGGGGGTAAAACGTACGGTGCTGGAAGATTGGTTTTGGACGAATCCTTTGTATCAGGTAAAAGTGGGTAAGGCGATTAAGAAAGTAACTATTGATCCTTCGCTACGATTGGCGGATGTGGAATCGAGTGATAATGTTTTGACACTCTAACTGTTAGGGACGCTCAAGCCGCTGGGCTCTTCTTTTTTACCTCAAAAAAGAAACAAAAAAATCGTCGCTAGGAATTTTTGCAGGATGGGATAGTGCAAAAGGCAACTTTCTACAGATTGCAAAAATTCCTCAGGCGACATTTGGCGGTTAAGGAAAGGTATGGAAAATAGAGGGCTGTTACAAAACGTAACCTCCTTCGTCATTCCGAACGAGTTTACGAGGAGGAATCTGCGGACTATACTTAACGATACGAATAATGCCTATAAGTTAGTTTGCCTATAAAGTTGATAGATATCTCCTATCGTCGATATGACGTTCGGAGGATTCCTCCTTCACCTCTTAACTCCTTCACGACTTACCCCCTTTACTCTCTTTCCTACCTCAATAAGTAAAAAACACCACTAATAGTCAAAAATACACCACTACGAATGGATTAATTAACATACCTTTGTGCTATGGCAGCAAAAGTACCAACCATAGCGCAATGTACCGTTTCCCTGTACCATGACCGCGATATTATGGTGGAGGATCTATCGGGTTACTTAGCTCGTAACCGAAACTTGGTCTTTCCGCATCGCCATAATTTCTACCATTTTCTTTTATTTACGAAAGGTGCCGGATACCATAGTATCGACTTTGAAACGTTTCAGATTGAAGCCGGACAGGTATACTTTATGGCTCCTGGACAGATCCATAGCTGGAACTTCGAAGGGGATATGGAAGGCTTTGTAGTCAACTTTGACCCCGATTTTTTTAAGACGTTCTTGCTTCGCGCAGACTATCTATCGACCTTATCTTTCTTCTCGGGGATTATGCGCGACGGTGTTTTTGTTCTTAACGACAGCATCTTACCGATTGCGGAGCAAATCCTAGAGAATCTAAATAAAGAGCAGCACAACAAGGAGTTTGCACGGGCATCATTGCTTTACTTGTTTCAGCTTTTAGAACTACAACATAAGCCATCAGCATATGCAGAGGCTAATGTATACAATCACTTATTGCTCCGGAATTTCTTAAACCTGATTGAACAGCATTTTAAGCAATTACGCTTACCTAAGGATTATGCAGAATTACTATACATCACGCCGAATCACCTCAATGCCTTGAGCAAGGAGTTTCTAGGTATTCCCGCTGGTGAAGTTATTCGTAACCGTGTCATCCTAGAAGCAAAACGATTACTTGTAATCAAAGATTTTAGCATCAGCGAAATTGCCTATGAGCTTAATTTCAATGACAATTCATATTTCACTAAGTTTTTTAAAAAAATAGAAGGTATCACGCCTGAAGAATTTCGCAAACAACAACAATAACATGGAAAACAACAATAACACACAACCAACATACACGATCCCTGGAGAATTCAAAAGTGCCGTTGAAGGGAAATGTCCACGTTGCCGCACAGGGAACATGTTTGCCGCTCCGCTCTTTAGCCTTAAATCAAAGAAAATGCACATCAACTGTCCGCACTGTGGATTGAAGTTCGAAAAAGAACCTGGATACTTCTACGTCGCGATGTATGTGAGCTATGTTTTCGTGGTGGCTGAGCTGGTAACGGCTTGTGTGGGAACCTATATCATCACCAAAAACCTGGAGTCTCCTTGGTTATACTTGATTGTAGCTATTCTCACAGCAATTATATTAGCTCCATTCAACTATCGTTACTCTCGTGTCGTTTTAATGTATTGGTTGACTCCTACGTTTAAGTTTAGACCGGAGATGTATGGGGATAGAGGAGTAAAGAGTTAAGACGTTAGCGTGTTAAGACACTCTCCTTTAGAGGCAGGGCTTGTCCCCGCCTTTTGTAAAAAGTTAAGAGGATTTAAAGAGTTAAATTGATCGTCTTACCACAACAGGTTAGGAGGAGCTCAATACGAAACAGAAAGATATCAAAAAAACAAAGGGGAAGAGAATGAAGTCAAAACAAAACGGGAACACCCATCGTTAATAATACTACGGTTAGCATGAAGCAGCGTGGGAAAAAATTATTCCGGATATGGAAATTATAAACAATACAGAAAAACTGCAATTCGAATATACCAAAGGTGGCGAGGTAGCAAAATTAGAATATCGTTTTTATAAGCAGAAAAACATCGCGCTCGTGCATACCTTGGTACCAGATAGCATGCGTGGCGAGGGAGTCGCTTCTGCTTTAGCTGCAGCAGCTTTTGCATACGCCAAAGAAGTTGACAAAAAAGTGATGGTATATTGTCCTTTTGTAGCTGCCTATGTAAAGAAGAACCCTGTTGTACGTGAGCAGATTGATCGAGCTTACCACCCGGGACTATAAAAAAATCAATGTCCAATGTAAGTAAGGACAACAAGTTGAGCCACCAGAATCACCACAAACAAAACGGCGAGCCACATATCTCTAAATACGACTGGGGCACCTTTATATAACTTTATAAGCTTACTCATATTTCTCTCCATTCAATTACTTAGGAAACCTCAAACAGACTCCGTAACATCATAAACACCCTTAAGCAATAAATGTTTGGTATAAGTAAACTTGATATTAAGAATAATGATCTTTAATGGCATGAAATCCCTTAAAGATGGAGGTCGTTTCTTCAAAAACTAGCTAAATAAGAAGTTAAACTTCCATCTTTTTATTCACAAAATAATCGGCCGGCCAAGTGTAATCATCATTCTTGGCATTGTCAATTCCATAGTCTGCAAAAACCAATAGCTCAGCCCCTTCTTCCAATGCTTGGAAAGCTGTTCCATAACCCACAGGCATATGAACAACTTGTTTGTCTTCCGCTTTTAAGACAATACGTTCAACGTCTAAAGTTGACGATGCAGTTTCCCAATTATCGATTTTAACAACATCCAAAACAAAGGAGCCAGAAAGCACATAAAACCAACGTTGCTCTATTTTATGTGCCCGCCAACCACGTACCAATTCGGTGTCTTTGTTTTTTATAATATAGAAACGTTTGACTTCCGTCATATCAAAGTCGTTGACAAAACGAATATGTCCTCGGTGGTCTTCAGCGATACCGCCTTTGATGGTTTTTATCATTTTTTAGGATCTAAGAGTTTTGAACAAATTTTCTAATTACGTAGGTTTTACAAATTAGATAGAATGTAGTTAACCCGATCAAAAGGACTATAGTAAAAATAATCTGTTCACTGATCTCCTTCTCAGCAAAAACAATTACAAGACAACCAATAGCAAACTGTAGAACGCCATAAATAAATGAAACTAGAAGCTTATTTACCCCCGCCTCATTGCCTAAGTACTGGTATAAGTGTGAACGGTGTGCCTGAAAGATATTCTCTTTCCGTAACAGACGTTGTACAATCGTCCATACTGCATCAATGCCATAAACCACAAGGAAAAGAATATAGATGATATTACCTGTTTTCAGAATCAATGCCCCTAAAGCAAACAATAAGATATAAGCGATGGCAACGGAACCGACATCTCCCGCAAAACACTTAGCTTTCAGCCTGAAATTAAAAAAGGTAAATACCAATACGCCTAGCATTACGTAGATCAAGAGATTTTGATCAATGAAAGAGATCTCCTGATTCACCAACATTAACAGTCCTCCAACAGCTAGGCTATAGCAGGCAGTGATGCCATTAATACCGTCCATAAAGTTATACGCATTGATAACGCCTACCGCAAAGACAAAACCAATCAAGAGAAAGTACCACGGTAATGCAAAAAGCTCAAGCTGATACGCCATAAGCAAAACGGAGGTAAAGTGCACCAGCAGCCGTAGCTTGTTTGATAGTGTAAAGACATCATCGAGAAAAGAGATCACCGTCATCATCGTTAGCCCTAAAAAGAACCAAGGATATTGAAACCCTGATAGGATAAAGTATATAGCTGCAGCGATGTAAAAGATAATACCACCACCACGTAATGTTACTGTTGTGTGTGATGACCGCTCATTGGGCTTGTCGATAATATTGAGACGGTCGGCTACTCGGAAGTACAGTAGCTCTAAAACAAATAGTGCTAGAAAAATAAATACATATACCATTCTTTCTCTCTATCCTTTCTTTCCGAACGATTCAATCGTTCTAATTAAACCTTCTTTTGCTGTCACTGGCAGCTTATCGATACCTAGCGCTTGTTTTATTTTGGTACTGGAGACTAACAAATCACTCGTCATTTTTTTTAACCGACTTGTATTGAGAGGAATTGGAAGTCTATCGCCAATTCTTGCAATTGCGTAAATCAATGCCTTTGGCAAAGCTAAATCTACTCCTCTTTTACCTGTAACTTCCTTAATGATCTGTATTATTTCTTTTGTTGAAATAGGCTGGTCGTCCGCGACATGATAGATTCCAGATTTCAATAGGTTATGTTTTTCGATGATCTGTTCTATATAAAAACAAAAATTCCCTATAGAAATGAAAGAGCGTTTATTATTAAATGCTCCTAACGGATAAGGAATTCCCTTGGAAATAAGTTTATATAACAAACCTAAATTCCCCTTATCACCCGGCCCGTGAACCATTGGTGGGCGCAGAATGATAAGTTTTTTATCTTCGGGTAATTCTTGACATAGTAGCCACTCTTCCGCTTCTCGCTTAGTTTTTCCATACCAAGAGATAGGGTGACAAGCATCTTCCTCTATCAAAGGTTGACGAGATTCAAATTCCTCCAGAGCAGCAAGTGAGCTTATATGGATGAGTAGTTTCGCCTCAGACTTTACAAATTCATCAAAAATCTGCTTAGCTAATTCTACATTTGCATGCTGATAGTCACTTTCAGTTGCCGTTCCTTTGTGATCATGTGCTTTGCCGACGAGATTGATAATTATATCAACACCTTGGAGGGACGATTTCCATAATGGATCTCTTAGAGACAGCCCTATAGAATTACCCATCTGTTGTATTAAGAATTTTCCAATAAATCCGAAAGAACCGAGGATTATTGTTTTTTGTTTCTTTTCACTCATTATAAACAGTAAACAAACTAAAATTTTCTTATCATAAAGTCATTTAGGATTTAAACAAACCAGTCTCCTAATTTAGAACCTAAATCCAGAGACTAGAATGTCTGTTTCGACAAGTAATCAAATACTAATAAAATCAGGACACCATTTTCAAAAACAAAAGCAAAAAAAGTCTACAGTATCAATATGAATCTATTCGTACTGATTTTTAACATCGTATCCGGC
This sequence comes from Sphingobacterium psychroaquaticum, assembly GCF_004421025.1. Classification (NCBI taxonomy): domain Bacteria; kingdom Pseudomonadati; phylum Bacteroidota; class Sphingobacteriia; order Sphingobacteriales; family Sphingobacteriaceae; genus Sphingobacterium; species Sphingobacterium psychroaquaticum. The sequence goes on from NZ_CP038029.1 coordinate 4,027,090, forward strand.
CTCTTTAAGCATTAGCTCTTTTTCGAAGGATGACAAATCTGCTCTCATCATTTCTTGTACTAAAGCAGAGAGATCATATTTGGGTTGCCACCCCAGTTTTGTATTTGCTTTCGCCGGGTTACCAATTAATAGATCGACCTCGGTCGGCCTAAAATACGCTTCATCAACACATACAACTACACTTCCCACTTCAAGATTATATCGTTCGTTTACACAATTCTTAACAAGAGCTCTTTCACTTACACCTGCCCCTAAAAACTCTAACTCTACACCTACCTCTGCAAATGCCATCTTGACAAAATCTCGCACAGTAGTGGTAATTCCAGTTGCAATAACGAAATCTTCTGGTTTTTCCTGCTGTAAAATTAACCACATAGCCTCGACATAATCTTTTGCGTGTCCCCAATCTCTTTTTGCATCCAAATTCCCTAAATATAGTTTATCCTGGAGCCCTAACGCAATTTTTGATACCGCCCTTGTTATTTTTCGAGTAACAAAAGTTTCCCCTCTTAATGGACTCTCATGGTTAAAAAGAATTCCATTAGAAGCAAAAATACCATATGCCTCCCGATAATTAACAGTAATCCAATAAGCATACATTTTTGCGACAGCATATGGTGACCGTGGATAAAATGGCGTACTTTCTGACTGAGGAACTTCTTGAACCAAACCATAAAGCTCGGAAGTAGATGCCTGATAAATTTTAGTTTTATTAACAAGCCCAAGTATCCGAATTGCTTCCAAAAGTCTTAACGTGCCAATACCATCAGCATTTGCAGTATATTCTGGTGTATCAAAGCTGACTTTCACGTGGCTCATCGCTCCTAAATTATAGATTTCATCAGGCTGTACCTCCTGAATAACACGTATCAAATTTGTAGAATCACTTAAATCCCCGTAATGTAATTTAAATCTTACATTATCATCATGGGGGTCTTGATATAAATGGTCAATACGATCAGTATTAAACAGTGAGCTTCGTCTTTTTAACCCATGAACTTCATAGCCTTTTTTTAATAGAAACTCTGCTAAATATGCACCATCTTGTCCCGTTACACCTGTAATAAGAGCCTTTTTCATTTTTATATTAAGTTAAATAAAATAATTAAATCTAAATTTGACCTCAATTCGACTACACAACCCCAAAACTATCTTTTACTATTCCTTTTCAAAAACCCAAAATTAGACTAACAAAAATAAATTACACAAATAGAAATATTAATATAGAATCTTTCTTATCAAAAAGGTCATATTTCTAAATCATTATTCAATAGATCCCAAATTTTTTTCTGGTCAAAATTCTCACAAACAAATTTACGCCCATTTTCTCCATGTTTTCTTGCAACATTAGGATTGCATAAATAAAATTGAATTTTTGAGGCAATATCCTCTGGATCATGATTTATAAAAAGTCCTGTTACACCCTCAGAAATTGCTTCTTCACATCCTGTAGCTCTAGTGACTAGGACAGGTATTTTCATAGATGAAGCTTCTAATACGACAGTAGGAAAACCTTCTCTGTAAGAAGGTAAGACAAAGATATCCATTAATGAATAATAAGCAGAAGCATCTAATACAAAATCAGTAAAAATAACCGAAGGGTCATTTAAAACTCTTTCTTCTGCATATTTCGAAATCGGATCGCGGGACTCTAGAGGACCAACCAACAGCAACTTGATATTCTCGAATCTTTCTTTCAAAATATCCCACGCCGAAATTAATTCATTAACACCTTTATCTTTAACCAAGCGCCCGACAAACCCAACAACAAAGTCCCCCTCAGATATACCTAATTTTTCTGCCAAAGTTTTGATATCGCTTATATCATAAGAAGTCGGATTATATTTTTCTTCGGTATCCACTCCATTACATGTACCTAATCCCAAAACGATATTTTTTTTTGCTGAATTAAGTTTATCTCTTTCACTTATCTTTTGAATTGACTTACTAACACAAACAACATCAGTCGCCAACATCCCCGATACTTTTTCTATATTCTTTAAAAGAAATCTCTTCGGTCCAAAACTCGTCTCATAGATTAGACCATGTCTGAAATAAATCCGATTAGGCACATTGGCCAAGAAAGAAGCAATCATCGCTAACATTCCTCCTTTAGGCGTATGACCGACAACTTTTGTTATTTTATTTTTCCGAATATATTTATAAATAGCAATTATCACTAATATATCTTTGACTGGAGTAATCTCTCTCGTTATAGGAATACTAAAGGGGATATAATTTAAATCAGTCGCAAGTTCAAAGAAATTATCAGAAGGAGAACAGCCCAAGTGATATTCATTTCCACTTTTTGTGATCAAGTAGGAGAATTGCCTGCCAAAAAAATAACTAATAGAAAAGGCAACTGTAATGATATGTAAAATTTTATCAGGATTTTGAGAGTTTCTCATAAATAGTAACAATTGATTCTATCATTTTTTTAATATCAAATTGTTGAGAATATAAGGAGCATCGATTTGACACTTCATTATAATAGTCTTTATTCCGAATCAGAGCCGTAATAATACTCGCCAATTCCACCGCATCACTTTCTTCAAATAAAACACCTACATTTTCAACTAATTCTGTGATTCCCGCTACTCTAGAAGCTACAACAGGAATATGAGCTGCCATTCCCTCCATAGCTGCTAAAGGCATTCCTTCCCAATGAGAACTCACTACTGAAATATAAGATGATTTCAATAGATTTGGCACATCTAATCTGATACCTAAGAAGAAAACTCTATTATCTAAGTGTAGGCTCTTGGCCATTGTTTCTAATTCACTTCTAAGATCTCCATCTCCAACTAAAACCAGCTTAACATTTTTCGGCAATAGAGACAAGGCTTTGATAGTCGTTTTTTGATCCTTCTGGACCCTAAATCCTGCGACTTGTATAATTATATAATCCGTATCCAGGATTGTCGGATTTATCCCAATCCAATCTATTCTTTTTGCACTCTTAATCTTCTGAATATCTATACCATTCCTTATTATTTCAAATTTTTTAGGATTGAGACTGGTGTATTTAATTAAAATATCACGTATTTCAGGAGAAATGCAAATAATCTTATTATAAATTCTATAAACGACTTTGTCAAAATACTTAAAAAAAATATTTTTCATTCGTCTATTAGTAGTATTATGTTCCGTAAAAATAAGTTTACAACTCGCGAAAGAAATAGCTTTTGCTATGGCTACCCAATACTGAGCAGGAAACAAGTGAACATGAATAATATCATAGCCTTTTAAAAAAGGAATTATCTTAAAAACATTCAAAGGATTGTAAATATTCCCCCCTCCAATTGTATGTATCTCGCAACATTTCATCTTTTTAAGCTCCTTAAGATACGGGTATTCTTTATCATCTAATATCAGAAGATCTACATTTACCCCTTGTTGATTGAGTAATGGTATCGCATCTAACAGCAACTTCTCAGCTCCCCCCGTGTTGAGTCCATTAATTACCTGCAATATCTTCATTTACTTTACTAAAATAAGTTTAAACATTAAATAAGCCTTACTTTCTCTTAAACTAAACCCACCTTTATAAATAGCAAAAAGTCGCTTTATAATACTATTATTCTCATCAATTATCCTCAAATAATTATGTATCAATGCTTTTTTCTCTTCATCAATTTCTTTAATATAATACTCAAAAAAAACATTCAAATACTTCACTAAATCGGGCGTATACAAATAAGTTTTTTTCTTCAAGAACCATAATACCCGACTTTGCAAGTCTATGTTTTGCAAAGTTGTAGATGATTCATGCCTACGATACAGCATCAATGGCCGTGAAATATGATGAACTTCACCTAAGAGTAACCCTACTAAGGATATATGGTAATCATGAATCAAACAATTTTCAAAAAAAGGAAAAATCTTCATCCTTAAATAATCATTGAAAATCATCCCTGATCCTTGATAACCCGCATTATAAAACAAAAAATTATGTAAAGAAGGAGGCTCCGTCATATTATAGTTATAACCATATTTTTTTGTTAAACTATCATCCGTTAAGATCGAATTAGCAAAAACTAAAATAGGAACAATTCCTCTTTCTTTTTCTTTGATAAAAGATAGCGACGTTTCTACTTTATCATTTATCCAAAGATCATCTTGATCAGCTAACATCACATATTTTGAGTCGGATAATTTAATTAATTCCATAAAATTCCCAAATACTCCCAAATTCCCCAAGTCGTCATCACAGACAATTATTCTTGAATCTAACCTTGCATAATGCTGCAAAATATCAAGCGTCCCATCAGAGGATCCATCATCTCTAATTATCAAACGCCAATTTTTAAAACTTTGATAGAGTATAGAATTAATTTGATCCTTAATGTATAATGTTCCGTTATATGTTGCCATTAAAATGTCAACTTCAGGTCTTACTACGTCACTCATATTTCTTTATTTTAATATACAATAGCATTATAAAAGGAAAAACTAAGATTAAAGTCATTAATAACGAATTTAATTCTGAAACAACAAAACCAATATCTGTCTCAATACTCGCTATTCTCATATACAGAACACAATAAAACATTCCAACTATACCTACATTCCTCATATTTTTAAAGCCATACATTCGAAATGCACCAAGAAACAAACCGAGAATAAAAGAAAACAAAATTGAACCAATATATCCAAAATACACTAATCCAAATACATTATGTCTAGCATTTGAGCCAAATGTAACATCCCAATAGGGATAGTTCATATTAAATAACTGAAGACCAATTGATTTAGGAATATCACTCCATCCAACAATACGATACGAGGCAAGAATATCGCCAAAAACTGCGTAAAAAGGACTGGCAGGTTCAATTTTACTTAAATTATCTTCAGGATATGCTGCCCAATATACATCTCCGAAGCCAACGATTCGTTTTAAAAAATCAGATGAAGCATCAAGGAGACTATCAGCCTTTAGATACATAATTAGAATGGCTGCTATGGTAATAACTATTAACCAATAAAAATTCTTTTTTGAATCCTTCTTTCTTGTATCACCAATCATTGCTTTATAGAAAAAAAAGATGATAAAAAACGTAATGAATGAAGATCGACTACCAGATAAAAAGAAGAAAACAGCACTTATCATACAGTAAAAAATAAAATACCATTTGAGTTGTTTTTTTTGGGTTTGAAAAAAGGTCACAACTCCCGTAAAAAGTCCCAATATTACCAAAACAGATAATAGTCGACCAATCAAACCGATCCCCCCCCCTTCCATATAAGTTTCAAGTCGCGAATCTTTATACAAAGGAATACCAACAAGTACATATGAAACAATCTGTAATAAGATATTAAGTAAAGAAAAAACTAAAAAACTAGTTTCTGTAATTAATAGGTTTTTATTTATTTTTAAGCGAGGATAGTCAGATTCAGCTAAAGGTCGTTGCTTTATAATAAAAAAACCTAGAAAAAAAGCAGATTGCGTAAGGACGTAATTTGTAAAATAGTAAGATGTAATTAATTCTTTGAAGAATAAAAACAAGACAACTGAAAAACCAAACATTGACCCCACAACTTGGAGTGTCAGGGGATCAAATATGGAACCCAACACCCCTTTGTATAGCCAGTAATAAAGTACAAAACTTAGTACAAAACTTAGTAAATAAATATCAAAAGATTCTAAGAGATGTAATACAAATGTTTCATTTGTCATATAGAAATTTCTTAGCCTGCTTCTTTAAAAAATCATATATCTTTATATAAACTGCATAAACAAAAGATATATTTTCTCCCACTATCGAATATTTATCTTTCAAAAAGATTTTATCTACGTTTTGATTACTACAACCATATTGATTAAAAACGGAAATCAAAAAAGGTAAGTAGACAAAAGTGATACTGCGATCTCCAAAGCTAATAATATTATAATTGTAATCAGCTAAGATCCTATAATTCAAATCATACTTTCTATTTTTATATATACTTTTCGGATAAAAGATAGCTTGATGGCAAATATTCCTTTTACTTAACTTAAAACCATTGAATTCTCCGTCATATATCAGAAGCTCTTTATTAAAAAAGGCATTTCCATAATACAAAGAGTTATTATCAGTCAGTATTGGGGCGATACGATGTAAAACATTCAATACTAGATCATCACATCCTATAAAGATTAACCAGTCACCAGTTGCCAACTGTAAACCTTTATTCATTGCATCATAAATTCCCTTATCCGATTCGGACACCCAATGAGTTATATTACTTTCATACTTCTTAATAATATCTATTGTACTATCCGTAGACCCTCCATCAATAACAATAAACTCCGTATCCTGATAGTCTTGATTGACAACACTTAAAATTGTAGATTCTAATGTCAACTCTCCATTATAAACGACGGTTACAATGCTTATCTTAGGATTTCTTTTCATATCATCTATTCTTTATTAACGTTTGATGTAAGCAGAGACCTATACAGCTCTGAATACTTTCTAGAAAGGAGTGAACTATCATATAAATCAACAATTTTCTTCCGTCCCTCATTAGCAAGCTGATCATAATTTGATTCATTTAAAATCCATTTAATCCCAAACGCTAGGTCTTGTGTGTCGTAAGATTTTGCCAAATATCCTGTTTTCTTATGCTCCACGATATCTAGTATACCTGTATGCGCAAATGCCACTACTGGAGTACCACAAGCCATCGATTCAGTAGCGGTTTGTCCAAAAGCCTCTTGTAAGCTTGGGATTATCATAATATCAACAGCACTATATAAGCTTGCAAGACTAATGTCATCACTTAAATGTCCCAAATAATGGGTTTTTATTCCAGACCACACTTTCTCTTTCGGTTCACTACTACCAAAAACGATAAACTCAATTTCACAATCTTCTATGGTATTTAAAGCTTCTAATAAAAGAGAATAACCTTTATTAATGTCGCTTGTAGCACTTATTGCTCCAAAAAGTAGAAGTTTTTTGTTCTGGGGAAAATTCCACAAAACCCTAGCATCCATTTTTTTCATAGGTTTAAAAATAGAGGTATCAATTGGGTTACCAATATTGACGACTCTATGTTTTCCTAATAATGGGCTGGATTTAATATTATTTTCCATCCACTTACTCAATGCAACAATTGTCATTTCTGGAAGTTGAGAGAAAATTTTTTCCTTTCTTTTAAAGACAGCACTACTCAAATCATTTACTTTATCGCTACCAAGTCTTGGACAAGCTCCACATCCCTGTTTAAATCTTTCACAGTCCCACATAATATGACATCCTCCTGTAAAGGCCCAATTATCATGTAAAGTCCAAACTATAGGAGCCTTAATCCGTCGAAGATCCTCAATTCTTATCATCCCCCCACAAATCCAATGTAAATGAACAATATCTGGTTCAAAAGAATTTATTTTGTCCACAATATTACTGAAACCAAACCAAGATGGACTAAAAAGTGTCGCTGATCTCCTTTTATAAACTTTTAACGGCAAAACATCGATTAATGGCCGCAACTTTCCTATTAACTTTTGAAAGAATGACTTTTGGTATATACTAACTGTGTAATCATCTCCCAACTTTTGCTGCACTAACATTTCGGAATTAATCTCCTCTCTTAGAAGTGATCGATGTAATCTATATGTTGCTCGTGCAGCTCCCCCAAAAGAATCGGAGGTATTAATAATTAAAATTTTCATAACAGAAAAAGATATTCATCAAACAATCCAGTCAAAATTTTACTATTTACTTCTAGCCCCCATTTTCAACAAAAATTTAATTGGTCTCTTGAATTTTAAGGCAGTTTTAGATAGTAAATCTGCGAACAAAATCTTTAATTTATTTTTTTCATAATACTTTTCATTGATGGATTTAATACGACCTAAATCATTCTTGGCAAGACCTAAATTAAGTAAAAATTTTAGACTTGTAAATCGATGTTGTAGTCTTGAATCGAACTTAGAGAGTATAGTTTTTGACTTTTCACCGATAACATTAGAGAATAATTGATACTCAAAACTGGCATCTTTAAACGTCACCTGCATTAAATCATAGTTCTTCTCTATATAACGAAGACATACCACCGATGAACTTGGAACCACAATGCGGGGTATATCCCCGAGTTCGTATCTTCGAAAAAAAGACAACCAAAAACACCCATAAGCATGAGACGTACCAAACAGATATTTAAAATCCTCAGGTTTCATAAACTCCCTCTTAACAAGCAAGTTTCCATAAGTACAATACTCTTTTAGTTCTAAAAGTGCCTCCTCGAAATCAAAATATCTTTTATTTTTAAAACCGATCAATTCAACCCCTACTTCGTTTTGATCACTTACCCTTAAAGCATTAAATACCGCCAGGTCAACCTCTTCATTATTAATTAAATCATAAATATCTTTCAAAGCATTTGTTTGTAGATAATCATCGTCACCTATCAAAAAAAGGTATTCCCCAACAGCATGTCTAACGGCTTCAAACATACTGTGGTCTATTTCAAGTCTAATATCTCCTTTAGTATATGTAATATTAAAAGATTCAGATAAAACACTAATCTCTTTTTCAACTTCAGTATAATCTGAATCGGAACAGTTATTGTAAATACAGATTTCAAATTGAGTACTAAAATCTACATCCGAACAGATAGACCGAATTGTCTGAATAAGATAATGTGCTCTATTAAGAGTAGGAATACAAAAGGAAACAATCATTTTAATATATTTAATGACATCTAAAAGGGAAAAACCATTTTAAAATCTAATAAACTAATTTCTAGATTTTTGAATACTTTTTTAACCCAAAACCAATAGTTAAAAGCGAGTTGAGTAAATAGCTGAGGGAGAATAACAGCATAAAACGAGGGAAGAACCCAACAAAGAATAAAAGTCGAAGAGATTATTATTATAGCAGAGATTGCATAGGGTCTCATGTAACTTAAATTGCCTTCTGAGAACAATATAAAAGTAGACATGTTTTGAATTTGATCCAAAAGAAGAATTAATAATACAAGCGAAAGGGGGATTGGAGGCATTACAGACATATTGCTACCAATTAATTCCAAGAGTTTATTACCAAACAATACTAATACTAGTCCACCACAACTTATAGATAAACTAGAAATTAATATACTAGCTGTAAATACTTTCTTCAATCCACTTTTATCCGATAAATAAACCATAGAGTTGATTTGAGGCAAATGAGTATAAAAATACATAAAAGAGACCTCTGAAAGCATGAACACCAGATTCATTGAAAAAGCAAATATACCGGCCTCTCTTAAAGGAAGAAATAATGATATAATTATAATACCAGATCTGTATATTGCTATTGAGGAAATTGATGCAACGCTAACTCTGTACGTAACACTCCATATTTCCTTAAAAGCTGAAAAATCAAACTTAACCTTTTCAACAGGAATTAATGGTCTTATTTCTTTTTCATATAACCGGTAAAGAAAAAATCTATTAAACAAAATTGCGATAAAGCCAGAAGCACAAATAGCAATTAGTCCTCCGCCACATACAACCCCCACAATAGCAAAAACCATTGATAGCAAAATGCCATAAACAGTTATTTTTTGAGTTTCCTTTATAAGACCTTTACTTTCCAATACAATCGTAAGATAATTATAAAAAAAATTCAAAATTGTACTTCCGATTAAAAAAGCCCAAGAGAAATATATTTGACTTTTATTCTCTACCCCCTTTCCTATATGATATATATATAAAGTTCCGAAAGTCGATAATGAAAAAAAAAGAACGACAGATGTATAAGCATAAAACCTCTTCATTACTGTAAGAGTCTTCATCAAATCTGACGCACTTATATTTCTGATATTTGAAGACTCAATATTATCTTTAAATTTATCTAGTGTATAACTACTACCTGACAATATTTGTGTCACATTACGCGAAAAAACATTGCTAAATCCAAGATCAAAAACGGCTATTAAAGCTGTTATGGAAGAAAACAGGGCCCAAATTGAAATCTGATCACTAGGTAGAAACCTAAGAATCAAAGGAAGTAAAATAACACTCTGTCCAATTCTCAAAAATTTCGAGAAATATGTCCAAAGTATATCGAACCGATCTATCTTTATAATCATTTAAAAAAGTATAGCAAAACTACTACATCAAAATTCCATATAGGCAATAGTATCAACAGGATCAAATAACTGATCAGAATAAGCTAATAAAATAAAATTATTATCAGACTTATTGACAAATATATGTGCGACATTATTAGGAACAAAAATGGTCTCTGGTATTTCGGACGATAGATTAATCAATAGTTTCTCACCTGATTTAACATCAACTAGTTTTAATTGACATTTTCCTTCAATTAATGTAAACCATTCATTTGCTTGAACATGATAATGTCCCCCCTTCGATTCTCCTTTAATCCCACTCGTTATGTAAACTTCTCCAGTATATTTAGGTAGGTTTTCCTCAAAACCATCAATTACCTTCAAGAACCACCCTCTACTGTCCTTTATAATTTTTCTGGGAATAACCTTTACTTTTTTTGATAATAATGTCATAATTTATATGAATCAATAGTCTTTTTAATACCTTCATTTAAACTGAATTTAGGAGTCCATCCCAAATTTTGTAAAATAGAAATATCCGCGTTGGAACATAATAATTCTGTTTTTCTCATAGGAATACTTCCAAATAAGAGCCTTGTTTGACTCTTTGAAGATTCTTTTATTATCTCAACAAGATTTCTGATAGAAACAGTTTCTCCCGACCCTAATGGCACATCAGTAAATCCTGAAAAAAGACTGATATTTCCTATAACACATCTATATGCACTAATTACATCATCGATAAAGATAAAGTCTCTTAATTGCGTTCCTGCGGTAAGTTCAATATCAGGTACATTTTTCTTCATTTTACCAATCATTGCTGTTACAAATTTAGAATCATCGTCATCAGGTCCATAGAAATGTTCTAGTAAAAGATTTATTGTTACAATTTGAGAGGAGAAATAATTAAGCCATTCAGAAAACTGACTTTTAAATAAAGAATAATGATTAGTCAAATATGGTAAAGATGTACCTGTATTTAAAAAATATTTTACCTTGTTACCTACAGCAGCATGTAACAAACGTAATGGAAAGTCAAGATTCGCCTCTTTAATTTCAAAAATATTCTCTCCTTTTCTTCCATATAGAGTAGCAAAATGAATAATAAGGTCAACATTGTTTTCTTTGAATGCAGAATCTATACCCGCGTCATCAGATGGATAAAATTTTATATTATCTGAAAGAGCCTTCAAGTTCGAGATATTGGAACTATCTCTTTTTAACACACAAATAGTATATCCCTCCTGTATAATACTCTGTACAAATTTGAGTCCTAAATATCCTGTAGCACCAGTTATTAAAATAGTTCTAACCATTTAAAAAATCATTTATTTGTTCTCTTGTAAAGCAAGAAATACTACCAATGTTATATTTAAACTCTTTATACCAGTCCATCGTCATTTTAACCGCTAATTTCGCGTTCATTCTAGGATGCCAGTGCAGTTCCGCAGCCACTTTACTTATATCTAGCTTTAGTAGGCCGGCCTCGTGCAGCTGTCCTCCAATGCCGTCAATTACATAAGTTCCATCAGGCCAACTTAGTTGTGCCAATTTCATCATTTCCTCGACTGTTAAAGCATCTGTTACCTCCGGTCCAAAATTATATTCTTTACTAAAACCTAGTGGATCTTCATATAATCTTGCCCCTAACAATAAATATCCAAATATTGGTTCTAAAACATGTTGCCAAGGTCTTATTGCTTGAGGATTTCTAATTAAAACAGGTTGACCTATTGAAAATGCTTTAATAATATCAGGAATTAACCGATCTTTAGACCAATCTCCTCCTCCTATAACATTCCCTGCTCTTGCAACTGCAATCCCTTTTTTATGTTGATTCAAGTTTTTAGAATTAAAAAAAGAATTTCGATATGAATCAATAATCAACTCAGCACAGGCTTTACTTGCGCTATACGGATCATACCCTCCTAAACGGTCATTTTCTCTGTAAGGGTACTCCCATTCCTTATTATGATAAACCTTATCAGTTGTAATTAAAACAATCGCACAAGGATTCGCCAATCGCCTAACAGCTTCTAAAACATTTGCAGTACCTATAGCGTTCACTTCAAAAGTTTCAACAGGCTGTTCATATGACAATCTTACTAATGGTTGAGCAGCTAAATGAAAAACAAAATCGGGCCTGAATGAACTAATCTCCAGACTCAATCGATCTGCATCTCTGATATCTCCTATAACAGATTCACACAAGCTATCACCTTCAGTCAAATTAAATAAATCGATTTCGGTTTTAGGCTGTAAAGCATACCCCTTAACATTTGCACCAAGTAAGCTTAAGAAGTTTAACATCCAAGCCCCTTTAAATCCGGTATGCCCCGTAAGGAAAACTCTCTTTCCTTTATATATTCTCTTTAATTCTTCAAACATATTACCATATTTTCCATTTCGCATTGCCACCGGACCATAATTCCTCTAGTTCAATTCTATCTCTTAGAGCATCCATCGGTTTCCAAAACCCCTTATGCTTATATGCGGCAAGCTGTCCATCATTTGCGATCTCTATCAATGGCTTCTTTTCCCACTGTATATTATCCATATCTTCTTTCAAGTAGTTAAAAATGCCTGGCTCCAAAACAAAAAAACCACCATTAACCCACATTCCATCCCCCTGAGGTTTCTCAACAAAATGACTAACCTTCCCTTCTTCACTAATTTCAATATTACCAAATCTTCCCGGTGTTTGAACACTTGTTAAAGTTGCAAGCCTGCCATGTTTTTTATGAAAACTAACCAGTTCATCAATATTTACATCGGCTACTCCATCACCATAGGTCAACATAAAAGTATGATTGCCTACATACTTCTGAATACGTTTAATTCTGCCGGCGGTATTGGTATGTAAACCTGTATCTACAAGAGTTACTTTAAAAGATTCCGAGTTAGAAAAGTGTACGTCGACTTTATTTTTCGCAAGTTCAATCGTAACGTCAGAATTATAAAGATAATAGTTCAAAAAATATTCCTTAATAATTTGTGCCTTATAACCCAAACATATCACGAAATCATTGTATCCATATGTCTCGTAAATTTTCATGATATGCCATAAAATTGGTTTTCCTCCAATTTCCACCATTGGTTTGGGTCTAGCTTCAGTTTCTTCCATCAGACGAGTTCCTAATCCACCCGCCAACAATACTACTTTCATTTATACAATCTTTTTTTACAAAACTTATATTGAATATGTTAAAAATCTTTCTATCAGATAAAAGAAAAAAAATCAATATCTGATAATTTTACTAATATTAATACTCAAAGCTATCAATCTAATACACGAAACATGATCTTCCTAAACACGATGAAAACGGCAGTAAGAACAGTTAAAAAGATACTACAAAAAAAAACAGATTTAAGCTTTCCAATTCTTTCAACACTCAATGGATAAATAGGTTCATCGACTTTCTGTATTAATGGTGCTTCCTTCATTAAAGCCATTTTGGACATCTCCAAATTCTGCACAAGCTGCCCTAATATCGCCTTATTAGTCTCTGCCGAAAATTGAGACCTTTGTGAAGGAACTATACGTTGCGCTTGCTTCGTCAAATTCAAATTTGGCGTTGCATCAACAATTATTGCTGCAGAAGAGATAGCTCCATTCATCACAGCTCTCACAGAGTCAGTCTTATGTTGTAAAATCACTATGTTATCCAACGATTTTTTTGTCTTAGTTTGTATGTAAAATTCATTTACTTCCATCACAAGAGCTTCATTAAACTCTTTAGCAAAAACCTCATTTTCCGATTTCACATCAATCTTGATAATCGACATTTTTTTATCCGGTTTTCCGACTTGAAGAATATTTTTATTTATTTCTAAGACTGCTTTGGATAGTATACTATCTCTTTGCCTTTGGATTATTGGCGTTTTCTGATGATGCAATTTAAAGTCTATAGACAACAATCCGGGAGTCTTTTCTTTCCAAACCTCTTTGGTTTTACTCAAGTCTATATATTTATCTATTAGTAATTGTGCACTATCGCTAACAGAGGGCCTAAGAAGAGCCGCTTCAATCATCTTACGCGATTTATACAACTCTAAAAGATTATCACCTTGAAAGATCCCCCCTCCACCACTACTCAGATCGATGCCAATCATAGCCGCCATACCCATATATTGAGACAATCCACCTCCACTATTTTCTCCTGACTCCAGAACGAATGTTGTTGTTGCTGTATAAATCGGTTTTTTTACTTTCGAATAGAGAATACCGATCCCTGCCCCAAAGAATCCAGCAATTAGTAATATATACCATTTAGAAAATAAATAGACTCCCCATTGTTTAATATTAATGAATAGATCCTTCAAAGAAATTTCTTGTTCACTCTTATTTGCTGCACTATCCATCATTATCTTTATCTTAACAAACTAACAATAATCGCAGCCAACGAAGCAACTCCTGTTCCTAACCCAATCCAGCCTTGCGCATTTAGTTTTTCTCGCGGCGCACGTTTTGGCACCACAATCTCAGCTCCAGGTTTTACTTCGGGATAGTTCCCAGAACGACCTTTTACGGCCCCGTTCGCGTACTGTACAAAAACTTTTTTCTTTAGTGCCTCACTAGTAAAACCTCCTGCTTGGTTCACATAATAACTTAAAGACTTTCCTTTCACATAAACTACATTATTCGGATTAAGTACTTCGCCAACAACTCTGACCGTCTGCAGTTCCTTTGGAACAGTAATAATATCTCCATCTAACAGCAACAAATCCTCGCGTTGATATGGTTTTGCTAATACTTTATGTAATTCAATACCTACGAGATCACTTGGCTCTGCGACAACGGCTTCAACCGCTGCAGATTGCGAAACTTTACTTAAAGCCTGTTTTGTAGCTCTGTTACCTCCTATATTTAATGCATCGTCCTCTTCATCAAAACCGTGGACAGCAGCTTCTGACCCCAACTCAGTTTTCCGTAACTCTTTTTCTTTTTTGATTTCAGCTTTAAGTTTGGATGTTCCCGTACGACGTAAAGAAGCTCCTTCCGTGTAGGCATAAGCCGTTAATCCACCTGCTCTTGTAATAACATCAGATATACGTTCATCTTCCCTATTAATCGTATAGATTCCCGGATACAATACTTCTCCTTCGATTTTTACTTGTCGCTGTACGCGGTAATTTGCGTCCCCCAGCACACTAACAACATCATACGGTTTTAGCACAATACTTGAATCCTCCAACTTACCGTTTCGGATATTTACCAAAATAATATTAGAGGAAACGGTATCCTGTGCATCTCTATTCCGTATTCGCCGAGCAATCTCAATACGAGCGTTCTTTGCTTCTTCAGTTAAACCTCCGGCTTTCTGAATGACATCTCCCAGCGTAGCATTAACCGCATAAGGGAATTCTCCTGGCCTACGCACTTGGCCCTGAACGATAAACTTATACTCATCACGTAAATCAAAAATGGAGGAGATAGAGATTTTATCTTCACGCATTAGGATAATATCTGCTACTTTTCCGTCCAAAACAGCGCGCACGTTAAAATTTACCAATTGCAATGTATTATCAGCAGCAAGTCTATTAATCAATCCGCGTTCCATAAAAGCATCCTCCCGTACGCCTTGCGCTTTCTCCAACAATTCACGCAAAGTCATCCCGTTCTCTAATCCATATACACCCGGCCGAAAAACAGCCCCCAAAATACTTACTCTATTCTCGTATCTATCTAACAACTCTTCAGCGAGAAAATTATCCCCATTTTTTGGCTCGTAATCGGCAAATTGATCGGCGTATATATCAGAGATCTTACGTTCACGATCTGTCTTTTGAAACACTTTAATTTTAGCTGAATAAGCATTTTCTCCAAAGCCACCGGCATAATTCAAAACATCTTGTAGCGATTCACCTTTCACTATTTCAAAAATCGCGGGACGTTTAACTTCTCCTTCGAATTGAACCCTATTGGCATATACAGGTATGTGAATTACATCCTGATCTTGAAGACGAATATTTCCCTTTTGCAAACCATTCACCAGAAAATCATAAATATCAATCCTTGATACAACATGGTTGTTACGAATAACCTGAACATCCCGATAACTACCATTTTCAGCAGGACCTCCTGATGCATACAGCGCATTAAATACGGTTGCCAATGACGGCAACGTATAAGTCCCTGGCTTAGTCACGGCCCCTGTGAGTGTCACACGGATACTACGAATGTTTCCGATGTTAACATCGACCTTGGTTCTTCCTGAATTAATAGCTCCATACACGGAACTTAATCGTTGGCTGATTTTACTTCTTGCGGCTGAAATAGAAAGTCCAGAAACATTAATAACCCCGACGTACTCCACCTTTATATTTCCTTCTGGGCTAACAGGTAATTTGTACGATACTTCGTTATCCCCGGTAATATCCAACAATAACTCATCGTCAGGACCAATTACATACGATGACGGTGTCGCCATCCTTAGGTTAGGTTCAAATGTGATCGCATTGTTTTTAAATAGGTCTGCACCAAACACCTTTGGTTTACCAACAGCAAGCAAGCTATCCTGCATGAATCGCAGTGAATCAACTTCACTCAAGAAACGATTCCTTCCTCTAGCACTAGGATCTCCGAGCACCTGTCTACCTGAACCTTGGGAGTTGTTACTTTTCGCCGACACCTGCGATTCCGATTGTTTATTTTTCTTGATTCGTTGTAATCGATCTTGTAGTTTCTTTACCTCCGTTGCCGAAATACCTTGGGCGCGTGCAAAATCAGGTAATTGAGCATCTGAGTATCCCATAAGCTCCGCTTGCTTCACATATTGTTCAATCTGAGCATCGCTTAGATTGTCAACTTTTAAACTACTAACATTAACTTGCCCCTTCAGTTGTATTAAACAACACAAAGTAAAGCACAAAACAAACAATCTCCTCATTCTTGTCTTTTGGTTTTCCTACAAAAGTAGCTAAATCTATTTAACTATATGCATCAAATATTCCCCGTAACCGGACTTTTTCAATGGCTCAGCCACTTTTATCAATTGCTCCTTATCGATCCAACCCATCCGATACGCGACCTCCTCAATAGCACCAATCTTCATTCCCTGTCGTTCTTCAATCACCTGCACAAATTGACCTGCTTGCATCAGCGACTGTATGGTTCCCGTATCCAACCAGGCTGTACCACGGTCAAAAACACCGACTTTTAATTTACCACGCTTTAGATACTCCTTGTTCACATCCGTAATCTCCAATTCACCACGATGTGACGGTTTAATGTTTTTCGCTATCTCAACGACATCATTGTCATAAAAATATAATCCAGGAACCGCATAATTTGATTTAGGCTCTACAGGTTTTTCTTCTATAGACACGACATTTTTATCCGTATCAAACTCCACAACACCATAACGCTCCGGATCGTGAACAGGATAAGCAAAAACCACGCCACCATCGGCATTGGCACAGGATTGCAATAGCTTAGACATACCTGAACCATAAAATATATTGTCTCCTAGAATTAAAGCAACTTTATCGTCTCCAATAAATTCTTCACCCAAGATAAAAGCTTGCGCTAAACCATCCGGACTAGGTTGCTCTTTGTACGAAAACTTACAGCCAATTTGCGAACCATCACCTAAGAGTTTTTTAAAGTTTGGTAAGTCTTGGGGTGTGGAAATAATTAAAATTTCACGAATCCCCGCCAACATTAATGTTGACAGCGGGTAGTAAATCATTGGTTTATCATATACGGGCATCAGCTGCTTAGACACCGCCAAAGTAAGCGGATGTAGCCTCGTTCCTGAACCGCCTGCTAAAATAATTCCCTTCATGTCATTAAATATCTATAGTATACCTAACATTTTCTCTAAACTCTCCCGCCAATCAGGTACCTCTACCCCAAAGGTACGGTGGATCTTCGACTTATCAAGCAACGAATATCGAGGTCGCTTTGCAGGTGTTGGATACTGCGCCGTTGGGATAGGATGAATCATGCTCGCTAGACCTTTTACTTCTTTAATTGCAGCCGCAAAGTCATACCATGATATTTCTCCTTCATTGCTGTAATGATAAATCCCACCAACCCAATCCTCACTATCGACAATATCGACAATGGCTTGTGCTAGATCTTTTGCATAGGTTGGCGAACCTATCTGATCGTTGATGACCGATATTTCATCACGCTCAGTCATCAGACGAATCATGGTCTTTACAAAATTATTACCATAAGTCGAATATACCCATGAAGTGCGGATGATAATACTCTCCGGATGCCATTTCATGATTGCATGCTCCCCCTTCAACTTACTTTCACCATACACATTGATCGGAGCAACCGGTGCATCTTCTTTTAACGGCGTGTCCGAGTTTCCGTCAAATACATAGTCCGTTGACACGGCAATTAGCTTCGTTTCATTGAGTCGACAATATTGCGCAATCTCTTCAGAGGCCAAATGATTGATTCTATCTGCTAAATCAGGCTCATTTTCCGCTTTATCTACAGCCGTATAGGCTGCGGCGTGTATAATCACATCGGGATGATACATTGCCAGGATGTCCTGAATAATTGCGGTCTGATCCAAAGGCAATTGCTTCCGGTCAAGAAAGAAACATTCCTTATCAGAATGTTTTTGTAGAATATCATGAAGCTCTGACCCAAGTTGGCCATTAGCACCTGTAACTAGTATTTTCATTTATTCTTTTATAAATTAAGGCGTTAAGAGGTTAAAACGTTAAGAAGTTAGAGAGTTAAGATATAAGGATGATTGCCGCGTCGCTACGCTCCTCGCAATTACATCCTCTTTCCGTTCTCAGCTCTCTTTACAACTTTACTTTACCGCTTCACATCTTTACCAACCTTTACGACTTCACCTTCTTAACACCTCTACTTTACCCCTTCACATCCTCACCACTTAACATCCTTACTTCACCACCTGAGCGGTAAAAGCTGCAAATGATTGCGCTTCTTTATCCTTATCTGATAGCAATAATTCTTCTATGGGAATTTGCCAATCAACCGCCAAATCCTGATCTAGCGGATGAATGCCACATTCTGAATCCTTGTTATAGAAATTATCACATTTATAAAAAAATGTTGCTACCTCGCTCAAAACCACGAATCCATGTAGAAATCCACGCGGCACAAAAAGCTGTCTATTATTTTCCACTGATAACTCAACCGCAACATATTGACCATACGTGTCTGAACCAGGACGTACATCCACCGCGACGTCCAAGACTGCTCCCTGCAATACACGGACCAGCTTCGCCTGCGCATGATCACCCGCTTGCGCATGAAGTCCGCGCAATACACCTCTCGTAGAGAATGATTGATTGTCTTGCACAAAGTGCGTCTCAGTCCCAGTCAATTTATTAAACGTCCGTTCGTTGAAGCTTTCAAAAAAATATCCTCGGCTATCGCCAAACTTAACCGGCTCTACGATATAGCAGCCTTTAAGTTTTGTTTCTATTACTTGCATTTGATTGTTAATAATGTTAGAAAGTAAACTATCTAACTATTCCCCACATATTGTCCTTCATAATACTTCTGATAATCACCAGAAGTCACATTATCCAACCACTCCTGATTATTCAAAAACCAATCGATTGTTACAGACAAACCTTGCTCAAAAGTTACCGATGGTTGATAGCCCAGCTCTTGGTTAATCTTCGTCGCATCAATAGCGTAGCGTAGGTCATGACCAGGACGATCTTTCACAAATGTGATCAATGCAGCAGCCGTTCCTTGCGGTCGACCAAGCTTTTCATCCACCTGCTTACACAACTCTTTTACCAAATCTATATTTTGCCACTCGTTGAATCCACCAACATTGTAAGAATCACCATTCTTACCATTATGGAAGACAAGATCGATTGCTTTTGCATGATCAATGACAAACAGCCAATCACGTGTAAACTTACCGTCTCCATAAACTGGAAGTGGCTTATTATTAAGTATATTATGAATACAAAGTGGGATCAATTTTTCAGGAAAATGATTGGGTCCATAATTGTTGGAACAATTCGTCAAGACAATCGGTAAGCCATATGTGTCGTGGTATGCACGCACAAAGTGATCCGAAGACGCCTTAGAGGCTGAATATGGTGAATGCGGATCATAGGCGGTATCTTCACGGAAAAGTCCCGTTTCACCTAGCGTACCGTAAACCTCATCCGTGGATACATGATGGAAGCGTTTTCCTTCAAAGTTATCTTTCCAGATTTCTTTTGCCGCATTCAGAAGATTTACAGTACCAATAACATTCGTCATCACAAACGCTGTCGGATTTGTAATGGAACGATCCACATGTGATTCTGCTGCAAGATGGATAACACCCTCTGGTTGATGTTCTTGAAAAACAGCCAGCATATGAGCAGCATCCGTAATATCCGCTTTAACAAAAGTATAATTTGGCTTATTCTCAATATCTTTCAGGTTTTCGAGATTACCTGCGTAGGTCAAAGCGTCTAGATTAACAATATGATATTCTGGGTACTTGTTAACAAACTCCCGAACCACATGGGATCCAATGAACCCCGCACCACCCGTAATTAATATTTTTTTCATCAGTAAATTAATATCTCTTCTAAAGATTATCAGCTTTTAGCCATGGACAATTTCCTTATATAAAAAACTAATATAAGCTTTATATCTCTAGAACTTTCTCTTCCTCAAAACAGCCCTAAGACAACGAAAATACACAATATTTACACTTACTCGAAAACGGAAAACCGTAAATTGCAATGCCTATATAACTTCACTTCTCACCAGAAGAGGGATTTTTGCTTCAAAATGCTTTACCTTACCGTCCTTACTAATATACAATCCCTCGTACCAAACTTTCACTATTTTGTTTTCATAAACCGCCAAAATAGAATCTTTTATCTTAAAGTTCAGACTAAGAGTCTGCACCCTTCCCTTTGTTGGATTAAAGCAAAGTAACTGTGAAGGAAGTATCTCGAAAGCACTATTATTGAAGTTCGCTCTCGTAACCATCATAACTTGCAAACTATCTACATAATTATGAAAATCGACAACAATACTTCCTTTTACATAAGAATCACCTAACTCCACCCCCGTTAGTAAACGCATATGTGTTAAAAAGTTGATATCCTTTTTAAAATTATAAGACCGACGAATTCGCATCAGAACATATCCGATAAGCAATCCTAGACCAACTAACGTTAAAAGACAAATAAAATCTTTAGCCATTAATAAATATACGCATTAATTGATTGCGAAAATAGCACTTTTAAACTAAAGAGTTATTCATTTCGTTCTCTTATAAACAATGACCGCAGGAAACAACAATATCATAAATAAACACCCGCACCCAAGAGCATCGGAAAAGTAAATGTTACATTATAAAATAAAAACAAAACATCCAAAGAGAATTCACTCTAGGTAGATATTGTCTCTTTACAATTTTATAATTGTGTTATTTTTTACCATTCTTCTGCGCTTCTTTTTCGGCTACAATTTTACGCAAACCGGAGCTAGAGAAACGATGATCACGACTATTGAAATAAAGATCAATCCCCTTATCTTCACAATATTTGCGGCCTGTAAAATCTTTATTTTTATATTCATCTCCAACAATACGCACATCCAGCTTAAAAGAACGAAGAATGTCCTCTAGATCCTGTTCTGTCGAGTAAGGAACGATTTCATCCACATAAGAGCAACCTCGAAGTTGTATATAACGCTCCACAACAGTTTGCGTGGGTGGATTTTTTTCCGGGCGATCTAATGTCGGATCCATCTGCAATCCACAAATTAAATAATCACACTGTCGTTTTGCTTCCGCTAACATCATGATATGACCCGCGTGCAATAAATCAAATGTTGAAAATGTTATACCTACCCGCGGTCCCGGGTTATAATCTTCTCTTTTATCTTTTCCTTTACTCATAAAAGTTCCTTACGGTTGAATAGTATTAAATTGTTTGTTTCCTTCTCTCCAAAATCTGTTCCAGTTTTTAAAAGAAGATTGCAAACTTAGATTAAAAAAATGTTACTCTTCCTCTGAAAGGTCAAAAGTATAGCGAATGTCCCCTTCTTGTCCACTAGATCCCCTCTTTGTCCTCGTAAATTACTCATCTAATATTGGAGCATGCGGAACACCGTATCCTCCTTTCAAGACAATCTTATTATTAAAATTATTCTTCTCTAAAAAAACAATCAAAACCAACTGAGCCATAGCAATAATAGCCAATAGCAAAAGGGTATATACAAGTCGATTAGGCCTAGCTGTGTTAGTAGTCATCTTTTCAAAATAAAGTGCAAAATTGGCAATAATTTATTGTAAAACATTAAGATAAACGAGAGTTATCAGGAAAACGCTACAAGAAGGTTGTGTAAAGTTGTAAATGGGTTAGGAAGTAAAGTAGTTAAGATGTTAAAGCGGCTGCCATTTCTCCGCTGAGCCGACCTTTGCTGGCACGAGGCTTCGGCTCGTGTCCGCTCTCGTATTAATATTGGAAGGCCAAGTTAAGGACTCTCGAATACTTACCAATGTTTCAACACCCCTGTCTACCGCAGGCAGGCTCAACATGACAAGAGCGGTACTACCATGAACTGATTAAAGTCCTTTTGAAGTATCTAAATGATCGCCACACCTTCGTTCCTCAGGTTCGCTATGACAATAAAAACGATCTTTTTCGTCACTGCGAAGAGGCACGACGCGGCAGTCTTTGTCATACGTAACCGGCCCTTGCTAGCGCGAGGCTTCTGCTCGTGTCCCCTCCTTCTTAACTTCTCTAACTCCTTGCCCCCTTCTCTCCTCACAACAAGGATGTTCCCGCCGAAGGCACCACTTTTATTGCCGTCAGTTCCAAGCCAAATTTTTCCTCATAAACCGGCTTCATCCGGTCAATCAATAAATCTTCAAAACGTTTATGCACCAAATTAATCGTACATCCTCCAAATCCACCTCCCATCATACGTGCACCCAATATTTCAGGAAACTGACGAACATAATCAACCAAAAAATCCAATTCCGGACAGCTTACATCATATTCTTTACTCAAACCTTCATGTGCCCGATACATAAGCTCCCCCATCGTCTCCAAATCGCCATTTTCTAACGCCACACAAACCTGCTCTACGCGCTCGTTCTCTTCAATAATGAACCGACTTTTAACAAAAGCATCAGCATCCACTGGTAATACCTGCTCTTCCAGCATAGTAACCGTTGCATCGCGCAAACTATTCACCTCGACATGTTTTTGCTGGATCAAACGAACTGCTGCTTCACATGCCGATCGTCGATCATTATACGCCGTAGAAGCCAACGAGTGCTTCACATTGGTATTCAATAAAAGAATTGTATAATCACCAAGCTCCAACGGTTTGTACAAGAAAGAAAGGTCCCGACAGTCCAAGCGCAAAACATGTCCTGCTTTACTCATTGCAGAAGCAAACTGATCCATAATTCCACATTGCACCCCAGCATACGTATGTTCTGCCAATTGCCCGATTTTTGCAATCTCTACCCGACCTAACTCCAAATCAAACAACACATTCAACGCAAAACCGGTCGCACACTCCAACGCCGCCGAAGAAGACAACCCAGCTCCCAAAGGAACGTCGCCATCGATATAAAGATTGAATCCTGAAACAGGAAGTCTACGTTCCACAAGTTGATTCACTACCCCCAACACATAATTAGGCCATCCTTCCGTCGTGGGATGAATAGCTGACAACGGCGTTTCATAAAATGTCTGAAAGTCTTCCGCATACAACCGAATCATATTGTCCGAACGTCTCGAAACCGCGACATAGATCGCTTTATCAATTGCCGTCGGCAACACAAAGCCTTCATTATAATCCGTATGCTCCCCAATAATATTGATACGACCAGGGGACCTCACAATATGGTTGGCGTCCGAGTCAAAAAGTTCTTTATATCGTGTACTTATCTTTTCTTTAGAAATCATTATCTCTTCACTTTATAGTGTATTGTAGACTGTTCTTTTAATGTCTTTGCAGCCTGTTCTGCTGTGATATCCCGCTGTGGCATAGCCAACATCTCGTAGCCGACCATAAATTTTTTCACCGTCGCGGAACGAAGCAGCGGCGGATAAAAATGCATATGCCAATGCCATTCCGGATGCTCTCCATCATTCGTGGGTGCTTGATGCATACCAGCCGAATAAGGAAACGATGTACCGAAAATATTGTCGTATCGAATGGTCAGCTCCTGCAACACCCTTGCAAAATCCAGCTTTTCATCATCCCTAAAGGCTCCAATGTTTTGTATTGAACGCTTGCTAATAATCATCGTCTCATACGGCCACGACGCCCAGAAAGGCACAACGGCTACAAAATGTTCTCCCTCCACAATAATTCGCTCGTTCTTTTCAAGCTCAAGGGATAAATAGTCCGATAACAAGGTACGTCCTTTTTCTTTATAATAATTTAATTGCTGCTTACTTTCTTTCTCAATCTCCACCGGAATTGAACTCTGCGCCCATATTTGCCCATGCGGATGCGGATTGCTACACCCCATTATGGCTCCCTTATTTTCAAAAATCTGTATATACTTTATCCACTCATGAACAGACAGGTCTACGAATTCCTTTTGCCACAAGTCCACCACGGCTTTAATCGCTTCCATTGACATTTCCGGTAGTGTCAGATCATGACGAGGGGAAAAGGATATCACCTTGCAGATACCACGCTCAGCTTCCGCAATCAGCAGGCCTCCGTCTGCCTGTGTCTCTGGAACCGTCTCTTCCAGCAAAGCCGAAAAATCATTTACAAAAACAAAACTATTGGTATAAGCAGGAT
Source organism: Sphingobacterium psychroaquaticum (assembly GCF_004421025.1). Classification (NCBI taxonomy): domain Bacteria; kingdom Pseudomonadati; phylum Bacteroidota; class Sphingobacteriia; order Sphingobacteriales; family Sphingobacteriaceae; genus Sphingobacterium; species Sphingobacterium psychroaquaticum. The sequence goes on from NZ_CP038029.1 coordinate 4,051,880, forward strand.
TGACAGAACCTTCAGCACGCGCATTTCCCGGACAGAGGTAACATTGAGGATCATAGGCAGGTCTTTCTGCTCCAACAACGTCTTCGACCTGTCCTTGCCAAGGACGTTTACTCCGATGCGGGGACACTAAAATATATTCGCCCGTCAGCAAATTTTTACGTTTGTGGGGCTGCTCTGAAAATTGAAACATAGCGGTTTAAGGTTTGGTGTAAATATAACACTTATTTTTCAGGCAAAGGGAAAATTCAAAAGGGAAAAATTAAAAAAGGTAAAGAGGGTGAAGGGGATAAAAGAGTGTGAGGGAGGTAAGTCGCGAGAGAGTAAAGAAGTTGAGGTTACAAGCCTAGCCCCTACATTAGGCGAAAATCCTACATATACAAACTACTATACAACGACAAAAAAGACACAACATCTAGCTTCGCCCTTCGGGGTTTGTGTCTCAACAAACCACCACCTACTTTGGAAAGATTGTCCATAGATCCCTCCTCGTACCTCGTTCGGGATGACGAGATGATTTTTTCAAAACGGTACTGCTTCTAGCTTTCCTTAACCGCCAAATGTCGCCTGAGGAATATTTGCAATCTGTAGGAACTTGCCTCCGCACCAACCCTCCCTGCAAAAATTCCTAGCGACGAATTTTTTGCTTCTTTTTTGAGGTAAAAAAGAAGATACCCTCCGACATAGAGGAGTCCCCTTCTTACAAAAAATCCGCCAAATACCGCATAATAATCTGCGTAGCGCCTGCTTTCTCCTTGACATACTTTGCTGACGCGAAAGAAGCATTTTCCAATTTCACATGATGTTGAAGGGCTTCAAAAACCTCAAAAAGCTCAGCTACTGTACTGATACTAAATCCAGCGCCTACTTCGATCAAATCCACCGCTTCCTGAAATTTAGCATACTTCGGACCGAAAATCACCGGTAACCCATACGTAGCTGCTTCCAATGTATTGTGAATACCAGCTCCAAAGCCACCACCGATGTAAGCAAGCTCACCATAACCGTACAGTGAAGACAGCATACCGATATTATCAATCACCAGAACCGTTGCCTGCTGCTTCTCAACAGCATTATATGTCGCATACTGCGATAACAGTAACGATTTAGGAAAAAGTTGCTGCACATCACGGATATGTGAATCATGAATCTCATGCGGTGCCAAAATAATTTTCAAACCTTTTTGCGCACTCAACAATTCCGCAAGAAGTTGCTCATCCGGTAGCCAAGTACTCCCGGCCACCAACACCACACCACTCCCCAGCAGAAAATCCTCCACCTCTGCAATAGACCTCCGCTGTTTGGGCAATTCCACTACCCGATCAAACCGCGTATCACCTGCAAGCCCCGCCTGTGTAATACCAATGGATTTTAGCCAAAGCACCGAATCCGTATTCTGCGTAAAGAAAAATGTTACCCGCTTTAGAATCGACCGAAAGAAACCTCCATACCACTTAAAGAAAACCTGCTCTTCACGAAAAATCGATGAAATCATCAACAGCTGAACCTGACGACGATCCAGTTCCTTAAAATAATGATACCAATACTCATATTTTGTAAAAACCGCCAACTTCGGCTGTACGATATCTAAAAACCGTCGTGCATTTCGAGATGTATCAGCAGGCAAATAGAAAACATAATCTGCCAAAGGCGTGTTCTTTCGAACCTCAAACCCCGATGGCGAAAAAAAAGTTATCAATATTTTTTCATCCGGATATTTCTTTTTTATGCCCTCCATCACCGACCTTCCTTGTTCAAATTCACCCAAGGAAGCAAAGTGAAACCAAATAGGGTGGCTTCCACTTTCAACCGTTTGTTCTAGTCGAATGAAGATACCGCGACGGCCTTCCACCCATAGCTTAGCTTTCGCATAAAATGGGGAGATAAGCCGCAAAATAAGACCGTAAAGCCAAATTCCTAAATCGTATAGAAGATGCATCTTGTTAAAATATCCTTATATTCGTCAAAGATATTAAACTTTATCGATACCCGACATCCGTGAATAGACAAGTAAAAAAACGTGTACTCATCACCGGTGCTGCAGGCTTCCTAGGCTCGCACCTTTGCGACCGTTTCATTGCCGAAGGCATGCAAGTAATCGGTATGGATAATCTCATTACGGGAGACCTCCGAAATATCGAACATCTATTCAGGCTTCCTAACTTCGAATTTTACCAACACGATGTATCAGAGTTTGTCCATATCCCTGGCGAGTTAGACTATATCTTGCACTTTGCATCGCCGGCAAGTCCCATTGACTATGTACGTATTCCTATCCAGACCTTAAAAGTCGGTTCTTTGGGTACGCACAATCTGTTGGGGTTAGCGAAGAGTAAGCAAGCTAGAATCCTCGTTGCTTCAACCTCGGAAGTATACGGCGACCCCTTGGTTTCTCCGCAGCCAGAATCCTATTGGGGAAATGTAAACCCCGTTGGACCTCGCGGTGTATACGATGAAGCCAAACGCTTTCAGGAGGCTATTACCATGGCTTACCACAACTTTCATGGATTAGACACCAGAATTGTACGCATATTTAATACATACGGACCTCGAATGCGCCTGAATGATGGACGAGCTTTGCCGACCTTTATCGCGCAAGCACTAAGAGGCGAAGCGTTATCTGTCTTCGGAGATGGCACACAAACCCGTTCATTCTGCTATGTATCTGACCAAGTGGAAGGCATCTACAGACTGTTGATGGCGGATTACAACCTTCCTGTAAATATTGGAAATCCAGATGAGATGCCGGTTATCGATATCGCTAAAGAAATTATTGAACTGACAGCGAGCACATCGAAGATTAGTTTCCAGGGACTCCCCGTTGATGACCCAAAACAAAGACGTCCGGACATCCGTCTAGCACAAGAGCTTCTTCAATGGGCACCATTAGTTAAGCGTAAAGATGGTCTCGAAAAAACGATCGCCTATTATCGGACGATCCCTAATGAAAAATTGCAACAAAAAGATTTTACATATTATAATCAACAATAATGAGCAAAATACTAGTCACTGGCGGAACAGGATATATCGGTTCCCATACCGTTGTCGAATTACATAATGCAGGCTACACACCGGTTATCATCGATAATCTATCCAACTCCAACATCCAGATTTTAGATCAGATCGAAAAAATTATCGGTGTAAAACCCGAGTTTCATGAGTTCGACCTATGTGATGAAGCTAAGGTATTTGAATTCGTAAAGAACAATCCTGATATCGGTGGTGTCATCCACTTTGCGGCATCAAAGGCCGTTGGTGAGTCCGTAGAGAAACCATTAAAGTATTATCACAATAACTTTTTCTCGCTGATCAACCTATTAAATGCATACCAGGAAAAACCTGTGAATTTCGTATTCTCGTCTAGCTGTACCGTGTATGGTGAACCCGATATATTACCTGTTACGGAATCTGCTCCTGTAAAAAAAGCGACCTCACCTTATGGCAATACCAAACAAATTGCAGAAGAAATACTAGAAGAAACCGCAAACGCATATAACAATTACAACATCATTGCACTGCGCTACTTTAATCCAGTTGGTGCCCATGCCTCAGCCTTAATTGGTGAGCTCCCTATCGGTGTTCCCCAAAACCTACTTCCTTTTATTACACAAACGGCAATTGGAAAACGTGAAAAACTAACGGTATTTGGCGGTGATTACGATACCCCTGATGGTTCATGTGTACGTGATTATATCCATGTCGTAGATTTAGCAAAGGCTCATGTAGCCGCGATCAAATTATTGGAGAAAGGCAACAAGAACGGTAAGTACGATGTCTTTAACGTAGGTACGGGTAATGGCTATTCGGTACTCGAAGCGATTAAAGCTTTCGAGAAAGCATCCGGTCAAACGTTAAACTATGTAGTAGGCCCTCGTCGTGAAGGAGATATTATCAAAGTATGGGGTGATGTAACAAAATCGTCTGAAGAACTGGGCTGGAAAGCAGAACTAGGAATTGAAGAGATGATGGCATCAGCCTGGGCTTGGGAAAAGTATTTGGCTAGTAAGTAATGAAGTTAATAAAAACAAAAAAAGCCGAGCTAATGCTCGGCTTTTTTTGTTTTCAATTAAAACTCTAAGACTTCCACCTCAGTACGGCGATTAGCTTGATGTTCAGCAGGCGTACAACTAACACCATTGCTGCATTTATTCACAAGCCTTGTTTCACCATAACCTTTCGCTATAATACGATCTCTCGAAATACCGCGACTAATCACATATTCTACAGCAGAAGTTGCTCTGTTTTGTGATAAACGCATATTATAGCTATCGCTACCTCTACTATCCGTATGGCTAGACAGTTCCACCTTCATGGTTGGATTATCACGCATCACACGCACTAAGTGGTCGAGGATATCTGCGGCATCTTTACGGATATTATGCTTATCAAAATCATAGTAGATGTTTTCCAACACAATCTTATCACCCGCCTTATACATAGGTTGCAGATATAGGGCCACATTAATAACCGTATCACGCTGCGGATATACCGCTGCCACTCTAGTGGAGTCACTCATATAACCAGTGTGTTCTGCATTCACACGGTACGCTGTACCTGCATCAAGCTCAAACACAAAGTTTCCTTTTCCATCGCTCAATTTACGCGCGATGATATCGCCGCTTACACCTAATAAACTTACACGAGAATCCTCTAGGATTGCCCCTGTTTTCTTATCATATGTAAAGCCATTTAAGATAATTTTGATTTTAGGCTTCGTGTAATTAAACGAGTAAATATCATCACTTCCTACACCACCAATTCTATTCGAAGATACATATCCATATACATTACTTCCTGCATCAGTAGCAGCCACGACATAAGAGAAATCATCCGATGCAGAGTTCAATGGGTATTGCAAATTCTTACGTCCTTTGAAATTCCCATTACTACCTTCCGCTACAAAAAGATCCAATCCGCCCATCCCTGGAAAACCATTACTCGAGTAGAATAGTTTGTTCCCTAACACCGTAGGAAACATCTCATCACCCGCTGAATTGATTTCACGTCCAGCGTTTACAGGCTTACCCCAGCTACCATCCGCCTGAAGCGTACTAAACCAAATATCAACACCACCCAGACCTCCCGGCATATCCGATGCAAAATACAATGTTTTCTCATCGTCGCTCAGCGCCGCATGACCTAAAGAGTATTCCTTTACATTATTGTATGCAAAATCCTCTTCCGACCAATCGTTACCGTTCTTTTTATATATCTTAAGCTCTAGGTTTTGCTTTTTAAAGCGTACCCCTTCAGCCTTAAACTTTTCAGCATCTTTGCCCGGATAAGTACGTGTCACATAAAGAGCATCTTCATTTCTATTCGGAAGAATAGGACCAACGTGATAAGCAGCACCATTAAAACTACCCGCCATAATCGTAGGCATTTCTAAATTAGCATCGTTGCGACTCGCCGCAAAAACTTTCAGATACCCTTGCCCCGTCATTGCACTTCTGCCCGATCCACCCACTTTAGGTTCTGCTGCATATAGCACACCGTTTGAAGCTGGAACTGCTGAAAACTCAGATAGATCTGTATTGATCCCCTTTTCATTCTTCAGCTTATAATTAAGTGGATTGGCCATCCACACCGTTGCAGAATCACAACCAGCAAGCTCAATTTGAATCTTTTCAGAAGAACCAAATCGCGCGCTATAATTTTGGAACTGTACTTTTGCTTCCGCATATTTACCGTTCTGTTTCAAAGCTTCCGCATAACCCAATAATGCATCTTTGCTGTGTCCTTCTGTTTGGACCGCACGCGCATACCAGTTTTCAGCTAACTCATATTGTTTCAAGTACAAATAACCTTGACCAATCTTTTCAAAGTCACCGACTTTCACTTTTTTAGCATTCGCTAAACGCTCATAAATCGGCAGCGCTTTAGAAAATTCCAAGCGGTTAAACAAATCATCTGCTCGCTTCCGAAGGCTAGGTTGTTCTTGTGCGTGAACACCATTAAATAGCGCTCCTGATAACAACAAACCCAATAATATTTTTCTCATGTTCATAGTACTCTCCTGTGAAAAGATTAAAAATTAGAAGTAACGCGGACTTAACATGGTACGCAATGATTGACCAAATGTAATCCCCAAGGTAATCTCATGCGTTCCATTTTGTAAACCACTCATTCTGTTCAACATTACATCATAAGAATAACCGATCCGTAATCTATCTGTGGCGTAAAACTGTGTAATCGCTGTTATTGCATTTGTCGCAGACAATTTCAATGGCGATGCACTGTAATATTCTCTATTGAAAACTTTTGCACGTGTACGATATCCTCCACCAATCCAGAATTTATCATTGAAAATAAGCATCGCATTTACATCCACCGAAGTCGGACCTTTGAAATCATCCTTAATCAAGATACTTGGTCTCAATAGTAATCCTTCTTCCAAGCCGATTAAAGCACCTCCGATAAAATAAGCACTTACATTACGGTGTAAACTTTCTAAGGAATTCGAGTTGAAACGGAATTCATCATTACTAGACGAATTTGCGAATAAATCTTGTACCGCCAAACCTGCGTAAAAAACCGGATTATAATAATACACCCCTAAACGAACGTCTGGTTTCCAAGAGCTGATTTTTCCGTTCGGAATAACCACATCGCCCGTTTCCACAGCTTGAAGTTTTCTTCCATCTAAACCATATTGCGTAACCCCTGCAGCAACCCCCAACGATAGACGTTGCGTATCCTCATCATCAAGCTGCAAACGAAGTGCATAATTAGCATACATCGAAGTTGCAGATTGGGCACCTAAACCGTCCGATGTAACCTGTAAACCCACGCCATGGCGTTTGTTAATCGGGTCTACCACGCCATCAATGGAAATTGAACCTGTTTTCGGCGCACCGTCCCATCCTGTCCATTGGCTCCGAAGGCCCATCTGTCCAAACCACTCTTCTTTATAACCTGTATAAGCAGGGTTTACAGAAATGGAGTTAAATATATACTGCGTGAACTGGATACTTTGTTGTGCATAAGATTTTACACCTGCCAAAAGCATGCATCCCAAAGCAAAATATTTGAATCTTCTATTCATCATTTTTGAAAAAACTTTATACCTATTCGTAGAAAGAACCTCATGAAGCACGTACTTCATGAGGTTTCCTATGTTATCGGGTTTTAATTAACACCCAACCTTTAATTACTTCAGATTTACCGTTTTTGTATGGTGTGATGATGTAGTAGTATGTACCTTCATTCAAACCTCTACCTGTCCATGTGTTATCATAGTTCTCGCTACGGTAAACTTCATTACCCCAACGATTCACAATTACAACACATACACGATCAAATCCTTCTAGACCAACAATCTCAAACGTATCGTTTGTACCGTCGCCATTCGGTGTGAACACATTTGGAATAAATAGCGCTGACGCTTCTATCGTAATGGTTGCTACCGCTGTACTACAATTGTTCGGATTCAATACCTCACAGATTGTGTACGCATAGGTATACGTTCCTGGTCTTGTGCTTGGTGCGATACTAATCGTACCGTCAGGATTCATTTTCAATCCTGGGTTGCTCGCAACACCTGGCGTCAACGTCACTTTACTCAAGTCAATCGGTGCATCGTTAAACTTATCATTTACTAATACCGACTCGGTCACAATTACATCACGGCTCCACTCTACTTTGTACGTGTCGTCCGCTGCGTTTATAGGTGCTGGTGCAACAACAATAGTTGCTACAGCATCATCACAGTTGTTCGGATTCAACACTTCACAGATACGGTACTTAACTTGGTGTGTACCGGCTACTGTGCCTGGCGCTACCGTGATCGTTCCATCGGCATTCAATGTTAAGCCGGCAGGTGCATTATCAACCCAAGTTAATTTGACTTCATTAGGTTTCACCACCTTGTTATTCAACTTATCATTCTCGAATACAGGTTTCGTAGTACCACCATTTGCTCCATTAATCGGTGCGAATCTATCATCTTCTGCTACGATAGGCGCAGGTACTACAGTGATTGTAGCGACCGCGCTTGAACAGTTGTTCGGATTCACTTTCTCACAGATCGTATATGGATAAATATACGTTCCTGCAGGTGTCTCTGGACTAACTGTAATCGTTCCATCAGGATTCATCACAATACCTTTCGCCGGTTGACCATTAGGGCCTGTTGCCGTTCCTGGCGTCAATGTGACATCTTTCGGGTTAACTACTTTACCGTTCAGTAAATCATTCTCCAGCACAGATGGAATCGTGCCGCCATCTTTACCATTGATCGGCGCAGACTTATCATCTTTTGCTTCAATCAAAGGAGCCTCAACAACGATCTTCACGTTAGCCGTAGAACAGTTGTTTGGATTCAAGACCTCACAGATCGTGTACGTATGAACATACTCGCCTGCTGGCGTCTCTGGACTGATGGTAATTGTACCGTCTGGATTCATGGTGATACCTTTTGCAGGGTAACCATCCTTATCAACAACCTTACCTGGAGTTAAAGTAACATCCTTCGGATCTATATCCTTACCGTTCAATTTATCATTGTCAAATACAGATGGTGTTTTACCGCCATCTTTACCATTGAACAAACCTGGGTTGTCATCCGTAGCCAAGATTGGCGCTGGGTCTACTACAACTTTTACTTTAGCTGTAGAACTGTTACCTGGGTTCAACTTATCTTCGATCGTGTACTCAATCTCGTACGTACCTGCCGGTGTCATCGGTGGAACACTTACGATACCTGTAGTCGGATCTAACACTGGTACATTGTTGTTAACAGCACCTGTGTTTGGTGTAGCTGGCTTGATATTGTTGATCTCAACATCTTTCAAGTCGGCTGGTTTACCGTTGTAGCTATCTTCGCCCGCTCCAGTCAATACGTTACCTACATTCGTAGAACCGTCTTTACCGTTGATCGGACCGAAGTTATCATCCACTGCTTTGATCGCTGGTGCAGTAACGGTGATCGTTACCGTAGCCGTCGAACAGTTGCTTGGGTTCAACACCTCACAGATCGTGTACTCATACGTGTACTCCCCTGCTGGTGTCTCTGGATCTACCGTGATAACACCTGTAGTAGGATCCATCGTGATACCCGTAACCGGTTTATCATCTTTATCAACAACCTTACCTGGTGTCAAAGTAATCTCCGATGGGTCAACTGGTTTACCGTTCAACTCATCATTATCTAGTACAGAAGGTGTTGTACCACCATCTTTACCGTTAATGCTTGGAGGTGTATCATCATCTGCCTTGATCGGTGCCGGTTCTACCACTACCGTTACTGTAGCTGTAGCATCGTTGCCCGGGTTCAATTTATCTTCGATCGTGTACTCGATTTCGTACGTTCCTGCCGGGGTCATCGGTGGAACACTTACGATACCTGTAGTCGGATCTAACACCGGTACGTTGTTATTAACAGCACCTGTGTTTGGTGTAGCTGGCTTGATCTTGTTGATCTCAACATCTTTCAAGTCTGCTGGTTTACCGTTGTAGCTATCTTCGCCTGCTCCAGTCAATACGTTACCTACATTTGTAGATCCGTCTTTACCGTTGATAGGACCGAAATTATCATCCACTGCTTTGATCGCTGGTGCAGTAACGTTAATCGTTACCGTAGCTGTCGAACAGTTGCTTGGGTTCAAGACCTCACAGATCGTGTACTCATATGTGTACTCCCCTGCTGGTGTCTCAGGATCTACCGTGATAACACCCGTAGTAGGATCCATCGTAATACCCGTAACCGGTTTGTCATCTTTATCAACAACCTTACCTGGTGTCAATGTGATTTCCGATGGATCAACTTTTGCATTATCTAACTCATCGTTTTCTAATACAGATGGAGTTGTACCACCGTCCTTACCATTGATGCTTGGAGGTGTATCATCCGTCGCTTTGATTGGTGTCCATGGCAATGGTGTAATTGTACATGTCGCACATCCAGGATCTGTTGGACCGTTCGGATCAATAGGGTTTCCACTTTCCGAATCATCCTCTACATCTTTATTTGTAGGTGTTTTACCAATACCATGCGCAATGTTCGCAACGTAACCTCTATCTAGGTCAGCCTGCGTTACCGTGTGTTTCGCCAGTAATGTGGTATCTGCTCCTACAGCTAAACGCCATACTGTGCCTACATTCGTTACATCAGCGTTGTTGTCTGTAACCACAATATTATGTAGGGTTACATTACCTGTATTTGTCACTACAATAGTGTAGTCTATGATGTCTCCTAGTTTATACGATGCGCTCGTTGAAGATGTTTTAACAATCTTCATTTCACCATTTTGTGGCAATGGAGTAATCGTACAGTTCGGACAACCTGGGTCAACACCTGGGTGGTTCGGATCACGAGGATCGATCGGGTTAGGGTCTGTCGATGTCTCCGTAACAGGGCTGCCGTCAGGGTCTGTGCCCGTAGCTGTAGCCAAGTTGTAAACTCCGCCCTTATCGATATCCGCTTGTGTCAAGGTGTATTCCGCAGTGAACGTACTACCGTCAACTGCACCTGGGGCCAACGTAGCGATCGGACCGCCGACAACAGTAGCGTTGTCATCCGTGATCGTAACATTGGTCAAGGTAACGTTACCCGTGTTCGTTACTTTGAACGTGTAGGTAATCTTATCTCCAGCGTTTACTTTGCTGTCTCCGTTCGCATCAACGTATGTACCGTCTTTCTCCAAGCTCATCGATGGATCTTTTGGTAATACCGTGATCGTACAGGTAGGACAACCTGGGTCAACGCCCGGGTGGTTTGGATCGTTAGGGTCAACAGGTGTCGGATCCGTAGAGGTCTCCGTAACAGGGCTGCCGTCTGGGTCTGTGCCCGTAGCTGTAGCCAAGTTGTAAACGCCGCCCTTATCGATATCCGCTTGCGTCAAGGTGTATTCCGCAGTGAACGTACTGCCGTCAACTGCACCTGGGGCCAACGTAGCGATCGGACCGCCGACAACAGTAGCGTTGTCATCCGTGATCGTAACATTGGTCAAGGTAACGTTACCCGTGTTCGTTACTTTGAACGTGTAGATAATCTTATCGCCAGCGTTTACTTTGCTGTCTCCGTTCGCATCAACGTATGTACCGTCTTTCTCCAAGCTCATAGATGGATCTTTTGGCAATACCGTGATCGTACAGGTAGGACAACCTGGGTCAACACCCGGGTGGTTAGGATCGTTAGGGTCAACAGGTGTCGGATCCGTAGAGGTCTCTGTAACAGGGCTGCCGTCTGGGTCTGTGCCCGTAGCTGTAGCCAAGTTGTAAACTCCGCCCTTATCGATATCCGCTTGTGTCAAGGTGTATTCTGCAGTGAACGTACTGCCGTCAACTGCACCTGGCGCCAACGTAGCGATAGGACCGCCGACAACAGTAGCGTTGTCATCCGTGATCGTAACATTGGTCAAGGTAACGTTACCCGTGTTCGTTACTTTGAACGTGTAGGTAATCTTATCTCCAGCGTTTACTTTGCTGTCTCCGTTCGCATCAACGTATGTACCATCTTTCTCCAAGCTCATCGATGGATCTTTTGGCAATACCGTGATCGTACAGGTAGGACAACCTGGGTCAACGCCTGGGTGGTTAGGATCGTTAGGGTCAACAGGTGTCGGATCCGTAGAGGTCTCCGTAACAGGACTGCCGTCTGGGTCTGTGCCCGTAGCTGTAGCCAAGTTGTAAACTCCGCCCTTATCGATATCCGCTTGCGTCAAGGTGTATTCCGCAGTGAACGTACTGCCGTCTACTGCGCCTGGGGCCAACGTAGCGATAGGACCGCCGACAACAGTAGCGTTGTCATCCGTGATCGTAACATTGGTCAAGGTAACGTTACCCGTGTTCGTTACTTTGAACGTGTAGGTAATCTTATCTCCAACGTTTACTTTGCTGTCTCCGTTCGCATCAACGTATGTACCATCTTTCTCCAAGCTCATCGATGGATCTTTTGGCAATACCGTGATCGTACAGGTAGGACAACCTGGGTCAACGCCTGGGTGCTTCGGATCGTTAGGATCCAATGGATTAGGATCTGTCGATGTCTCCGTAACAGGGCTGCCGTCTGGGTCTGTGCCCGTAGCTGTAGCCAAGTTGTAAACGCCGCCCTTATCGATATCCGCTTGTGTCAAGGTGTATTCTGCAGTGAACGTACTGCCGTCAACTGCACCTGGGGCCAACGTAGCGATAGGACCGCCGACAACAGTAGCGTTGTCATCCGTGATCGTAACATTGGTCAAGGTAACGTTACCCGTGTTCGTTACTTTGAACGTGTAGGTAATCTTATCTCCAACGTTTACTTTGCTGTCTCCGTTCGCATCAACGTATGTACCATCTTTCTCCAAGCTCATCGATGGATCTTTTGGCAATACCGTGATCGTACAGGTAGGACAACCTGGGTCAACGCCTGGGTGCTTCGGATCGTTAGGATCCAATGGATTAGGATCTGTCGATGTCTCCGTAACAGGGCTGCCGTCTGGGTCTGTGCCCGTAGCTGTAGCCAAGTTGTAAACTCCGCCCTTATCGATATCCGCTTGTGTCAAGGTGTATTCTGCAGTGAACGTACTGCCGTCAACTGCACCTGGGGCCAACGTAGCGATAGGACCGCCGACAACAGTAGCGTTGTCATCCGTGATCGTAACATTGGTCAAGGTAACGTTACCCGTGTTCGTTACTTTGAACGTGTAGGTAATCTTATCTCCAACGTTTACTTTGCTGTCTCCGTTCGCATCAACGTATGTACCATCTTTCTCCAAGCTCATCGATGGATCTTTTGGCAATACCGTGATCGTACAGGTAGGACAACCTGGGTCAACGCCCGGGTGGTTAGGATCGTTAGGGTCAACAGGTGTCGGATCCGTAGAGGTCTCCGTAACAGGACTGCCGTCTGGGTCTGTGCCCGTAGCTGTAGCCAAGTTGTAAACTCCGCCCTTATCGATATCCGCTTGTGTCAAGGTGTATTCTGCAGTGAACGTACTGCCGTCAACTGCACCTGGGGCCAACGTAGCGATAGGACCGCCGACAACGGTAGCGTTGTCATCCGTGATCGTAACATTGGTCAAGGTAACGTTACCCGTGTTCGTTACTTTGAACGTGTAGGTAATCTTATCTCCAGCGTTTACTTTGCTGTCTCCGTTCGCATCAACGTATGTACCATCTTTCTCCAAGCTCATCGATGGATCTTTTGGCAATACCGTGATCGTACAGGTAGGACAACCTGGGTCAACGCCTGGGTGGTTAGGATCGTTAGGGTCAACAGGTGTCGGATCCGTAGAGGTCTCCGTAACAGGACTGCCGTCTGGGTCTGTGCCCGTAGCTGTAGCCAAGTTGTAAACTCCGCCCTTATCGATATCCGCTTGTGTCAAGGTGTATTCCGCAGTGAACGTACTGCCGTCTACTGCGCCTGGCGCCAACGTAGCGATAGGACCGCCGACAACAGTAGCGTTGTCATCCGTGATCGTAACATTGGTCAAGGTAACGTTACCCGTGTTCGTTACTTTGAACGTGTAGGTAATCTTATCTCCAACGTTTACTTTGCTGTCTCCGTTCGCATCAACGTATGTACCATCTTTCTCCAAGCTCATCGATGGATCTTTTGGCAATACCGTGATCGTACAGGTAGGACAACCTGGGTCAACGCCTGGGTGCTTCGGATCGTTAGGATCCAATGGATTAGGATCTGTCGATGTCTCCGTAACAGGGCTGCCGTCTGGGTCTGTGCCCGTAGCTGTAGCCAAGTTGTAAACGCCGCCCTTATCGATATCCGCTTGTGTCAAGGTGTATTCTGCAGTGAACGTACTGCCGTCAACTGCACCTGGGGCCAACGTAGCGATAGGACCGCCGACAACAGTAGCGTTGTCATCCGTGATCGTAACATTGGTCAAGGTAACGTTACCCGTGTTCGTTACTTTGAACGTGTAGGTAATCTTATCTCCAACGTTTACTTTGCTGTCTCCGTTCGCATCAACGTATGTACCATCTTTCTCCAAGCTCATCGATGGATCTTTTGGCAATACCGTGATCGTACAGGTAGGACAACCTGGGTCAACGCCTGGGTGCTTCGGATCGTTAGGATCCAATGGATTAGGATCTGTCGATGTCTCCGTAACAGGGCTGCCGTCTGGGTCTGTGCCCGTAGCTGTAGCCAAGTTGTAAACGCCGCCCTTATCGATATCCGCTTGTGTCAAGGTGTATTCTGCAGTGAACGTACTGCCGTCAACTGCACCTGGGGCCAACGTAGCGATAGGACCGCCGACAACAGTAGCGTTGTCATCCGTGATCGTAACATTGGTCAAGGTAACGTTACCCGTGTTCGTTACTTTGAACGTGTAGGTAATCTTATCTCCAACGTTTACTTTGCTGTCTCCGTTCGCATCAACGTATGTACCATCTTTCTCCAAGCTCATCGATGGATCTTTTGGCAATACCGTGATCGTACAGGTAGGACAACCTGGGTCAACGCCTGGGTGGTTCGGATCGTTAGGGTCAACAGGTGTCGGATCCGTAGAGGTCTCCGTAACAGGACTGCCGTCTGGGTCTGTGCCCGTAGCTGTAGCCAAGTTGTAAACTCCGCCCTTATCGATATCCGCTTGTGTCAAGGTGTATTCTGCAGTGAACGTACTGCCGTCAACTGCACCTGGGGCCAACGTAGCGATAGGACCGCCGACAACGGTAGCGTTGTCATCCGTGATCGTAACATTGGTCAAGGTAACGTTACCCGTGTTCGTTACTTTGAACGTGTAGGTAATCTTATCTCCAGCGTTTACTTTGCTGTCTCCGTTCGCATCAACGTATGTACCATCTTTCTCCAAGCTCATCGATGGATCTTTTGGCAATACCGTGATCGTACAGGTAGGACAACCTGGGTCAACGCCTGGGTGGTTAGGATCGTTAGGGTCAACAGGTGTCGGATCCGTAGAGGTCTCCGTAACAGGACTGCCGTCTGGGTCTGTGCCCGTAGCTGTAGCCAAGTTGTAAACTCCGCCCTTATCGATATCCGCTTGTGTCAAGGTGTATTCCGCAGTGAACGTACTGCCGTCAACTGCACCTGGGGCCAACGTAGCGATAGGACCGCCGACAACAGTAGCGTTGTCATCCGTGATCGTAACATTGGTCAAGGTAACGTTACCCGTGTTCGTTACTTTGAACGTGTAGGTAATCTTATCTCCAACGTTTACTTTGCTGTCTCCGTTCGCATCAACGTATGTACCATCTTTCTCCAAGCTCATCGATGGATCTTTTGGCAATACCGTGATCGTACAGGTAGGACAACCTGGGTCAACGCCTGGGTGGTTCGGATCGTTAGGGTCCAATGGATTAGGATCTGTCGATGTCTCCGTAACTGGATCTCCTTTTGGATCTGTACCAGTAACAGTCGCAAGGTTATACACACCACGATTATTAATATCCGTTTGTGTAATTGTATATGTCGCTTTAAATGTCGTATTATCTACAGCTCCCGGGAGTAATTCTGCCAAAGGTCCACCTGTAACAGTAACCCTAGGGTCAGTAACCGTAACATTAGTTAATTTTACTTTACCTGTATTTCTAACCGTAAATACATACGTAATCTTATCACCAACGTTAACTTTACCATTTCCATCGGTATCAACGTATGTACCGTGTTTCTCCAGTTTTATTTCTGGTGGACACATCGGTAAAATAGTTACATCAACTTTCGCATCAGAAACATCCGTATTATAACAATCATTTGCAATATCACGGAAGAAAGCCCAATATGTACCACTTACAGTTACATTCTTTGGATCGCCAACCTTTGTTCCCGGAGCGCGGTCTGGCGAACTATACCACACCACCTCAACACCATTAGGGATTGTCGAAGTAATTAACGTTGTCAGGTCAACACTTGTTGCTCCCGTTGGAGAACACTCTTCACCTCCTGTAGTTAGTATTACTTTCGCTTTATTTGAAGAGACATTTCCTTCTACAATCTCGTATGAAATTGGTGTAGGGTTTCCTGTGAAACCACTCGCCGGAGCAAAAGTAAGAATACCCGTACTCGCGATGTAAGTCCATTTACCTTCACCAACAACAACAATTTCATTTCCGTTAACAGCTGTTCCGAACGTATTATATAATTTAACAGTAACATTTGCCGCTGATGGTACGCTTCCATTAGCTAGCTTATCATTACCTAATATGCTTACATTAACAGGCTGACCTGCAGTCATCGCCTTAATATCATCCGCAACAATTGGAAGTCCCGGATAGGTCACCGTCACTGTTGCGTGATTTGAAATAGCACCACTGCTATTCTCTTTAATCGTATATGTTATCGGCGAAGGATTCCCATTAAAACCATTAGCAGGGGTAAATGTAACCGAATTAGTATTCCATGTCCAAACGCCTTCACCTGCTACAGTTATCTCGTTCGCCCATTGATTCTTTATACCATTTGCTGGAACATCAACTGTAATCGTCACATTACTTGATGTCGCCGCACTATTATCGCCCAATTTATCATTGTTCAAAACCGATAAAGTAACCGCTTGAATACGTCCATTAGTAACAGTACCGACACCATTATCATTGGAAGCAACTGGTTCGCTCGCCCGACAAGCAATAGTTTCATACGTTGGAGGCACAGTACCTACGCCCAATTCAGTGAGAATAATTTCATCTACAGCAAAGTCGTTCCCTGCAGGTTCTAACTTATTATTCTCTAAAGAGACCTCAAACTCCGTAGCGGAACACCCGTCAGGAAGCAAGAAAAATTGATTTTCCACCAACTCCCACGTCCCTTTGGCAGTACCATTTGGTTTATCTGCAGCGATAGAAGCTAGCGGTGTATTTTTACCTTTCGCATAGATTACTGTCTTTACATTTACAGGTCCATTTTGAACATGTATCCTATATGAAACTTTGTAATACCTTCCAGATTTTAGGCTCACCCCTCTTTTATAAAAAGAGTTCGCCGTCGTTCCTGCATTTACAATCATCGCGGCTCCATTCGTACCACCTGTAGCGTCGTTCATATCCAGCAGTTTACCCCAAATCTGACCCCATGAAGGACCATTGTAATCTGGTGCTACACTGGAATTAATCGCACGAGGTGCAACGACGGCATAGAAATTATTCTCGATCGCTTTTGCTTCGGAGTAACTCTGATTGCCCACATTGGGAGCATCCGGATGTGCAAAATTAAAACTGTTTGCACCGGTCACAGTATACGGTGATTTATACCGTACGGTACCTGTACCAAACGTTTCATGAAACAGCACTCCCTGCCCCAGTGTAGCAGGAGAACCCGTTCCTTGCCCCTGCACGGCTAAGCCGAGCAGCATGCTACCCAGGAAAGCCAGTGATGTTAGCCACTGTCGGAATCTCGGTTTGACGGTGGTCTTTTGTATATCGCGTATTGTAAACATATTCATTTGCACGAAACTAATTTCATATTACGGTCTAATGATTTCAGCCATTTTAGGTTGAAATCATCTGGATTTAAATAAAATCAAACACTTCATTTAAATCCAGTTTATTTATATATCGTAGATAAAAGGAATTACTAATCCTTTTTATCTTTAATTTTTAAGTGTTCCGCTACTCAGTCCAACCTGCGCTGAACCCGCTTTACAGATTACCACCGAAGCTGACGCTGTATTATCGAGTGGTGTTAACTCCTCTTGCGACGATGTTGCTACTGCCGTATTCGTCTTTGTGCCCTCCGTTGTAGCGGTCGCCGTCATTGTTAGCGTTGCGGATGCATCTTTGGCCAAACTTCCTACACTCCATACCCCGCTCGCAAAAGTTCCAATTGATGGACTTGCAAGTTTAAAAGTCAAACCTGCAGGCAATGCATCCGTTACCGAAACATTTGTTGCACCATCGGGACCAATATTCTTTACCGTTATCGTAAAAATTACATCTTCGTTTATTGCAACCTGTGCATTATTCGCTGTTTTTGTTACCACAAGATCAACAGTAGGGATATATGTGAGTCCAATCGGTTTAATATTATTACATACCCCTCCATTATCGGCTTCATCACATTCGTAATGCGGATCAGTCGGCGGTGTATTGACATCCGGATTTGTCGCATCGTAATCTGTTACATCATTCGGGCGTAAGATTGTTGCTTCAGCAGAACCAGTCGGATTTGCACTCATCGCAGCCGTAATCGTACCCGTCATCGTATAGGTGATTACGCAACCAGCCCCCATATTTAGCGTTGATTTGTACTTATTTTCCGAAGTATTAAATGCTAGAGCTGTCGCTTGTGAACCACAAGAAGAAGTCGCCGTAAAAGTGATTCCATTAGCTTTTGGCACAAAGCCAACAGGTACAGTAAATCCAAATGGCGCGCCTTGCACTGCTGAAACATTCTGGGCAGGATCGTTCGGGTGAAATGAGTTTTTCACCACCACCGTATAGGTTAGTTCCTCACCGGCTTTAACGCTATTTTTACTCTGGGATACTGTTACTGAAAGGTCTGTGATTTTTACATCTATATTTGTCTGAATTTTCTCCTCATCACCTGTAATGAAAGTCCATGTATCAATAGATCGTCTATTTCCAAAGGCGTAACTCAAGGAATTGCCACCTAAACTTTTACCCCAAGTATGCCCTCCATTAGAAGACGTCCCCTGAGGTATAATAAATTGACTTCCGTCTAGTGGATTTGGCTTGCTACCATAACTGTTAGATCTCTCAGCGTTTCCTGTAATAGTTGTTACCGGAGAATCATTCCAATATACAATGTCAGACTCAACGGTCGTTCTGTCACTCTTCAAAAGTTGAATGATAGTACCATTCGGGTTAACCTCCATATCAAAAAACGGAAAATGAACCTCGGCTCCCTGCAAAACGACCTTTATTTCCGCCGGAAAATTTCCTTTAGGCAAAGACATTCCTGCTCCGTCCTTTCCATCCCAAAACTTGGTATTCGCACCTGCAATTGCCGTCCCCGTGAGCTTTCTGGATGGAAATGAATTATTCGTGCTCTTAATCTCAATGGTATATGTCCCAGATAAATTTGTGGTAAAATGAATATCGCCCCCCTTATTACTAACCTGCCCCACCGTACCATCTACACCTTGAATACTAACATTAGACACTGTCGGTGGAATCCGATTATTTAACAACCAAGTATTTCCACCAGGAAAAGCACCAGAAGCAGATGTTGGCAAGTCTGTATTTGGAAGTGTATAGAATATTTTTTGTGTAAAATCTGAATTTGTATCTGCACTATTCGGATTATGAACCTTCCCTGTCAAAAAAGCAACCGTTGATTCATCTAAACTTTTATACACGGGTATATTATTCTCATAAAACCCCTTATTATTTACAAAAAAAGTAAAAGCGATTCCATTACTACCGTTATTATTCACATTATACAAGTATCCATCGTTGGTTAAAATCTTAACCTTTCCGTGATACCCCAAATCTGAACTGGCATTACTTGTTATAAACAGATTATGCGCCATTGCAAATGCACGACCAGGAATCCATTGAGTCTTGGCAGCATTGGCAACAGAGACGTCCCAAGCGGCAATCAACGATGTATTACTATTTTGGGACCACAAATCATCATGCGATCTATTAGCTGTAGGCCCGCCCGTTCCAGTACTTGTCTCACCACCTGTAGAAACAAATTCAACTTTATAAATACCTGTTACCGTAACTGTATGATATACTGCCGTATACCCACTCCCTGTGGTTACTCCGGGTAATCGAGGACCAGCAACTTCTTCCGCTCGCGAAGCAATCTTTCCCACATTTGACCCCGTGCCAGAAGTTGGCGTTTGATGATCAACAATTAAGGCATTACTTGTATTATAAAGGCGTAATCGAGCGCTATTACTAATTCCCTGGGCACTAGAAGCAATAGCAATAGTTTCCCCTGCCTTTGCATATACATAGTGCGTACCTAAGTTTGCAAAAGGATAATTTTCGTTTGCGGTCGTACTTACACGCAGCCAAGCTCTAGCGCCTAAGTTTGATGAACCTGTCGGATACAAATCTTTTGAACCATCAGCATACGCCGACTGGCTTCCAAAAAATGAAAGTATGAAAATTGTTAGTACATGTAAAAACAACTTGTTTCGTTGTCTTAATGGTTTACAGTTATCCATAATTAAAAGTTAATAGATAATATAGTTGAGAGACACCCCTCTTTTTTTCAGGTGGCAAATATAAAAACGCAAGCCCCAAAATATGTCTCAATTTTATTTCTCAGTTGTTCATTTAAAATTTTGAGACACAAAAACAAGAGCATAACAAACTGAAAACAAACTAAATAAAAAGACGCCCTCAACCAATACTATGTATAACTACTTATATCCAAATATTCAATAAAATGACAATTATAACTTACGCTTTGTGTAGTAATTACACTTTGTAAAAACTAAATGTAGCGCCATGACCACAAAAAGTTTTCGTTTGTAGAATTATTCCGAAGAATATTCTTTGAAATATTTTTTACACAGAAGAATTAAATAAAATTTTGGGTTAATTTTTCAGTGCATTCCTACTCAACTGAACCTGACCGGAACCAGATTTACACAATGTTACCGGCAACATAAAAGTATTGTTAGCCGGGACTGGATCTGACTGATCCGCACGTACTGTTACCGTATTATTGTACAATCCAGTGGCTAACACCCTTGCTTGAACCGCAAGTGTCACGGTAGCTTGATTTGCCAGACCACCTACCATCCATTTACCCGTGCCTGAATTGAATGTTCCGTGCGAAGGTGCTGCAATAACAAATTGATAACCGTTAGGCAGTGCTTCCGTTGCCTCCACATTCGTCGCATCATATGGCCCTAGATTTTTCAAGGTAATCGTAAAGGTTACTATTTCTCCCTCTTTCGGATAGTTGTTATTAACGGATTTCTTTATATCTAAATCTGTGGGACACATATTGTCTATAGTGATTTGCACGGCTTGTGAAGCAGGTGGCGTTTCACAGTTTCCTGTATTAGGAATATAAAAAGCATAATATGTACCTACCCCAACAGCTCCCGGATTTGACACTTTTGTTCCTGTTGCACGATTCGTGGTAGTCCACCACTCTAGTGCAACACCATCCGGGATTGCAGCAAGGTGAGCTGTGCCTAAATCGCCGGTGGTATTTGGACAAATCTTTATATTTTGAACAGGAGGAGCCGCTGGCGCACCACAAACAGTTAATTCACTGGTCGCAAAACTGAATGTATTTGGGTTTCCGGAGTCACCCGAACCATCTCCCATACTACCTGCCGTTTTATGCCCCACATAACCATACTTTTTACTACACTGCTTTATCGCAACGGTAGTATGTCCACCAGTTTCGACAGCCATGAGCACATCGTTAGCGTCTAATCCACCCGGCATTAAAAGCGGATCATAATTTGTTCCATTACTAGTCCCCCCAATCATATTACCATCATTAGAACCCCAAGCGTACAGTTTTCCCGCTTTGGTTAATATGTTAATAGCTGCGTAGGTTGCGCCATTTTCGTGTTCTTGCGGACTAATCCATGCCACATCATCAAACACAGGCCCAGTGCTGTTATTTTTTCTTGGTTGAGCCCAAGATAAGCTAGCCACATCAGAATAAATACCCAGCTGTCTCCTGGTATTTCCCCCTAACGAAAATAAGCGACCGTCTCTCGCCAATAAATAATAAGCATTCGCAACTGTCATCCCTATCATCTTAGGCTGAACACCGGTTGGAACAGTCATCTTTTTAGCATAAGAAGAATTTACCGCCGCATTCCCATCTCCGAGATAAACACCGGTCCCCCAAGTATAAAGCTCACCATTAGAAGTTAAAGCTACTAACCCATTATTGATACCCCGAACCGCCACAACACCAGTTAAATTCGTTGTTGCATCTTTCTTAACGCGGGTCCATTTTGTACCATTATTATCTGTACTCCCATCTCCGTTCTTTGCCCCCGTAGACGATAAGACCCAAGCATCCCCTGTACAAGTAACAACAACTAGGGTTCGATATGTTCCGAACAACATTTTAACATCACTAGGAATAACACCTACAGGTAAACCATCCGCCTTCCCATCAACCGTCATTTTTTGGAAACTATTATTTGCATTAACCAAATTCCCATTAGCCACTAAATTTGTACGTGTTCCCCAGACATATAGACCTGTCGTTGTCAAGAGCGCAAATTGTTGACTGGTGGCACTACTAGCACCAGTAAAGCGTAAAATTGAACCTGTAAAATTATAACCATTGTTTACGCTGACCTCTTGTGGGCTCAACACATTCGTCGCTGTCGGACTAATGCCCTGTCCCCATACCATAAGTTTACCATCAGCTTCTCTAACCATACTTGCATGGAATGTCGACACAATATTATCGTACTCAATAGTATTCGGGGCGTGGCTACGCACAAACGTATTATCGTTACACCCAGACACACATTGAGCGTTCGAATTGCTCCAGCCAAGCGCGGTTAAAAGAAAAATTAATATGTATAGTTTTTTCATGTTCATGCTAAATAACAGGTATAAACAAACACCCCTTCTGCGTCAAAACACAAAAGAAAAGAGACCTTAAAAACTGTAATTATTTAGTTAATAATATAGGCGATTAGCCCTGGCGCTCTTACCCCCATTTTCGGGCGCAAAAGTAGAAAAAGGGGGCACAATACATGTCTCATTTCACAACAATGTTGTTCATTTTAACAAAATGAGACAACCAAAAAAGAAACAACATTCTTGTAGACAAATCTTTACATTTGAATATTTTTTAGAAGAAATTTCTAAAAAAAAACGATAGGGTTAACCGAAGCAGGCTTTATTTATCCTTTAAGGGAATTTTTTTAGATAAAAAAAAGAGAGGAGGAGGACATTTAGGGGACATCGGGAATTGTTTCAGAAAGGAGAAAGTGGCAAAGTAGACTTTCACCCAACCACAAAACTCCTTACGAACAACAACGCATTACAACAGCCCTCTAGCTTTAATTTCCAGGTATTTATTTATTGCTTGAATCGTCAAGTTTTCCGGTGCGGTATAAATGGTTTGGATTCCTTGTCGATGTAACTCTTGGACGATTAGATGTTTCTCATAAACAAATTTCTCTGCAATAATCTGGTTATACACATCGATTACTTTCTTGCCGGCTTCGTGTGACATATCCACCAGCTCCGTATTTTTAAAGACCACCACCACCAAAATGTGAGATTTAGCTAACATCCGCAGATAAGGCATCTGCCGTGACAGGGCATCAATTGTTTCAAAATTAGTATACAGCAACAAAAGCGACCGCTTATTAATATGCTTATTACAATACGCGTACAACTGACCAAACTCAGTCTCTTCAAATTCTGTCTGTACGGCGTATAACTTATCTGCGATTCGCTGCATCTGATTATTCCGCTTCTCTGCTGCGACATAATTCCCCACCTCCTTGGAGAAGGTTAACATTCCGGCTCGATCTTGCTTCAGGATTGCCGCATTTGTAAGCACCAAGGCCGAGTTAATGGCATAGTCCAGTAAGGTTAGTCCTTGAAATGGCATCCGCATTACTCGCCCTGTATCTATCAGCGCATAAATAGGCTGCGATTTCTCCTCTTGATATTGATTCACCAGCAATTTTTTATGCTTTGCTGTCGCCCGCCAATTGAGGTGTCGATAATCATCGCCCCGCACATACTCTCGGATATGATCAAACTCCAACGTAGCACCAATCTTGCGAATACGCTTTACTCCCATTTCCACTAAGCGATCCGTCGTTGCCATCAGTTGATATTTACGCATCTGAATAAACGATGGGTAGCAAGCTAATGTCAGTGATTCATCCAGTCGAAATTTACGCTCAAACAAACCGATATGCCGCACTAATGTATGACAACGACCAAATACATACCTTCCTCGGCTCGTCGGTCGTACGGCAAAAGTCAATACCTTCACCTCTTTGGACTGCAATTTAGTTTTCAATTCCCAATCTCTCACCTGCAATTGCATCGGAAACTCTTCAAGCACCCGCACCTGCATAGCCAATGGATAATGATTTGACAGCTCAATTTCCAGTTCATTCTCATCTCCATTAGAAAGCTTCTCTGGATAACGACGCCTTATTTCCATACGCCCCCTTCCAACATATAAAAACACCAAATCCCATGTACAAACAGCCACAAAGCCCCAAAACAACACGATGACCGGGATAAAAAGTGCCTTCATAAAAAATGATAACACAAACAAGGTCGCTAAAGCCAGTAGGCAATAGAAAAAAAGGTTACGGATATAAAAGCTACGGATAAAACGCATTAACGCGGAATTTCAATACTTTCTACAATCTGTTTAATAATAAAGTCACTGGTAAAGCCCTCCATCTCCTTTTCCGGTGTCAACAACACCCGGTGCCCTAAGATCGCAGGGGCTACATATTTCACATCATCCGGTGTAATAAAATCACGCCCCTGGAGTGCGGCATTCGCTTTAGCAGCCTCCATCAATGCAATAGATGCCCGTGGTGATGCCCCTAAAGTAAGATTCGGATTAGAACGCGTGTGATAGATAATCTGTCCGATATAATTCAACACATCCTCATGTACAAACACCTGCTTAACCAACTGTTGAAAACGAACAATATCTGCCACCGCAACCACCTCTTCCACCAAATCTTCCTTATCGGCAGCCTTTTGTTCGTGGTGTTCCCGTAAAATCTGAATCTCTTCGGCTAAAGCCGGATAATCAACATTGATTTTGAACAAGAAACGATCCAACTGTGCTTCTGGTAAACGGTATGTCCCTTCATGTTCAATCGGATTTTGCGTTGCAAAAACCACAAAAGGACTAGGTACTGCATAACTTTCTCCATCAGCTGTTACTTGTCGCTCCGACATACACTCGAATAAAGAAGATTGTGTTTTTGCCGGCGCACGGTTAATTTCATCAATCAACACGATGTTTCCAAAGATAGGTCCCTTCTTAAAGTCAAATTCATTTGTTTTAAGATCCAGGATCGACGATCCCGTCACATCTGAAGGCATTAAATCTGGTGTAAACTGAATCCGTTTAAAGTCGCCTTTAATGCTTTTCGCGATCAACTTTGCCGTTAATGTTTTCCCCACCCCCGGCATACCTTCGATTAGCGAATGTCCACCTGCCAGAATAGCCATTAACAACTTGTGAATGACATCATCCTGTCCAATAATAACTTTTTTTACTTCCTGCTTTACGGCTTCCATTTGGGTGCGTAGAGCCGAAAGATCTATACGATTTTCGAAATTAGGTTCAAATCTATTTTCTGTTTCGCTCATAGCATATTTGCTTTATGTTTAAAATCTTCTATTAATTCATTTAAGGCTAAAAGCCCTTTATCTGTCATCGACTTGTTATTCCTATTGGCAATTAAAATACGAATTAAATTGCGACAAATATCGACCGAAACTCCTGATTTCATCGCCAGCTGTGGCACAAAATCAGGCTCCTCCAGTTGCTGGATATCCAACTGAAACTGTGTACGAAGATCATACAAAAAGTACTCAATCTTCTTCTGCCCCAGATTACCCGGTGTTCCATTCTCAAAATACATTGAAGCAATGGTCTTCGCAAACTCCTTAGACAGGTTTGGTTCCGGCAAAACCACTTTCACTGCTGCCTGTTCACGCTTGCTCTTAAACAAAAGCAATAGGATCAATGCAAACAACAAGATATACCAGCCTTGTCGCAAACCGTCATTCAACAACAAAAAACGGAGCGGTGTTCGCGCTTCCTTCTCATTATTGTTCCATGCGTCATACCAATACACCTCCTTTCGAGATAACAACTTCAAAGCTGTTGCTCCATATTGATAGTTATCCGGCTGTAACATATAGTAGTTCGTAAACATCAATGGTTCCAAATGGAATATGAACCGACCTTTGTGATACTTCGCCTCAATAAAATTCGGATATTTCTGCTTATTCTTTCCTGCTTCAAAAGATCCGATAATTCTGACCGCACTCGAATCTAAATCATAAAACAAACCAGGATACTCCAGATCCTTATAGAAAGCCTTTTTTCCATTACTCAAGCTAAAAGGACGATCTTCAAAATCCAACAATACCGAAGGATCTTGCTCATAATAGTAGTCTTGTTTAACTCCCAATGTATCAAGTAATCGATAAGGAATCACGTTAGAAGAGATAAAAACTTCCCCGCCTCGTCCTACATAATTTAGAAGCTCATCCACCACTTCTTTTCCTTCTGTAAAACGGTCCACCACATACACGACACTACTGGCCTCCTTTCCCTTGAGGAAAGTCTTTATAAAAGGATAGCTTGTATTTGTGAAATTAGAAATCGGCCTTTTATCTAATATGGTTGGCAACTCACTACGCGTCACAAAGAGTCCGTAAGGTATCTTATCGTACTGATTATACGTACGTGTCCAATCCACTTGCCGATCTCGAGTCACATCAATCAACGTAATGACCAGCAGGGTGAGTCCTAGAAGTATCAGTCCAAATCGCGTTGAATTTCTCATTTCCATCTCGTTTGAAACTGTGAAAAATAAGGCCGATACGCCGTATATTGTTCTTCGCTGGTTGGTTCTCCTCCAAACCAAACGGTATCAAAAATGCGGGTGTTACTTTCAAAATCCTTCCTCATTTCAGGATCTTTGATTTCTAAAATTAACTCCATATTTGTTTTCGATGGCCGCCAGTTTATATACTCTTTCCGCGCTAGCAACTGGATATTCAACAAATTAAGATAACGTATCGCTAATGCATAATCACCCTCTTTATCCGCCTGTTGGATATAATGCTCCAGATTCACATCCAACAAGTTTTTCTCAATAAACCGAATTGTACTTTCAGGATCATTCTCTTCCTCATCCGGCGCCAACAAACGCTTTCCAGAAAACAAAGCTCTATAGAGGATCAAAACAAACACCACAATAGCGACTACCCCAAGTAGTTTATAGAAGGCATCGGATGCTTCAAAATAACCCATATCAGGCATTAGACTGGATAACCAGTTTTTTATCCGACGCATAGCGCGCTGAAATAGACTTTCCTCATCTGGATTGGCAGTGTCATATTGAAAGTCTTCACCTTGATATTTCGCTTCCATGGTGCTGAAGGCTGCACTATCTACCTTCGGTAGTTCCGTCATGGTAGCGATCCTGTCATAATAACCCTTCTTCAAATAACTATGACTATCATTACTCGTAGCCACTTCCTTTACAGGCGAGGCTTGCACCACCGTATCACGCGATTGCGCCGTGACCTGCAAGAACAGAAAATAACTGCAAACAAAAAAGAGACCTTTAATGCGCATGTTCCTCCTTTCCGAGATTGGCTATTTGTTCATAAATATCCTCCCCATACCGTATCTCTTTAGCGGTTTCGTAGATAATACCGGAAACCAATACGGAGAACATATAATATACGATATATAATAATATGACGATTGTTCCACCCACAGAAACCAGCATACGTCCAAACAAGCTATCAAAAAAAGTTTGTTCAAAACCAATAGTATTGTAAGCTATTACAGCCAACAGAATGGAAGGCATCAGCATCAGCATCATCAAGAGGATCTGAAACACAAAACTGACCAAATAGGAGGCTACACTGTAGTCAAATATTTTCTTCTTTAAGATAGGAAAAGTCTGTGGTATAGCCCCTGTTCCCGTCATATACCCTTCTCGGTAGAACATAAACGCACAAAAAAACCAAACACCAACAAACGAAGCTAATATACCCGCAGCGAAACTCCCTACTAAAGGAATAAATACAAGTAAGCCCATCGCAATAAACAAGGGAATCGCCAGAATAATCAATGCAATGATAGCGATTGGCAAAAAGCTGAGGTATTTACCAATAGCTCCCTTAAAAGCCGACAGGACATCACGTGAACCAAAATCAAGCGCTTTTCTATTTTTCAGTAGGATAAAGTATTCAATAGCCAGACCAAAAAACACCATACTAACGACCAAGAGCACGATTAAGATCCCAATTCCAACAAACAGAATGTCAAGCTGTGAAGTCCAGCTCTCCTTTGCGGTTAGATTAATTTTTGTTGTCCCATAATAAATAAGAAGCAACATCCCACAAAGAGGGATAATCGAAAGCCTAATAATAGTGCGTAAGAAATGGCCTAACACCAAGCGCAGTAGGTTAATAAAATCCTGTACGATATCTCCGAGCTTACGCTCTCTTTTAAAGTTAAAATTTATACCCATCCGTTACGTTTAGCTAGTTGAATGGGTTTGGCTACATAAAAATATAGGATAGCCGTAAACGATAAAACAATGATTGTTAAGCACATTCCAAGCGACAATTGGTAATGCCGCGTTACAAATCCTTCCAGAAACCCCGCGACTATAAAAAAGGGTACCGTACTGATCAGGACCTTAGACGCCGTTTTCATACTGCGTTTGAAAGACTCTAAACGGGTATATGATTTAGGAAAGAGCATACTATTACCCACAGCCAGTCCACAACCTCCAGCGATAACGATAACGGAAAGCTCGATAGCTCCATGTATCCAAATGGCAGACATGGCTTTTCCAAGAACCCCATATGTAGCAAACATCTGGTGAAAAGCGCCCACCATAACACCGTTGTGAAATAAAATAAAACCAGCACCAACACTGTAGAATATGCCGAAAGCAAAGGCTAAAAAGGCAACCCGGACATTATTGATCGTAATGAGAAGCGCAGAGCCAATCTCGCTGCCTCCTTGGTAAACACCGGCAGGGTTTCCCTCCTCGATATTCTTAATGCTCATATCGACGTAGTGATTACCCAAAATAAGACGTACAAAGTCCACATCGTAATACGCAGAAATGACGCCAATAACAATCGATAAGCTGAATATCAATAATGAATAAATGAGTGGACGACGGATGCTCCAGATTGCTTCAGGAATCTCATAATTGATAAAATGACGTAACTGACTTTCCGAAGAACGTTGATCTTTGTAAAGTTGTTGATGCGCTACAATAGCCAACTCATTGAGATAGTCTTTTGTCTTGGATTTCGGATAAAATGTTTGAGCATAGGCCAAATCGTTGGTCAGCTCGATATAATTCGATGCAAGGACATCGGGCTCTACATTGATTTTATTTCTCAAATTATTTTCAATTGAGACCCATTTTTCTTTATTTCGTTCAATAAAGGAGACTTCCCTCATGTTTTAAATTTATAAACTGCTAGTCCCAAACATAAAAATTTTTACTTGGATATGCAATGCTATGAATACACTGTCTATCAATACGCCACAAAATGTTCGGTTCGACTATAAACTAGCGACACTGGGGGCTCGAATGATTGCTTTTGCGATCGATTATTTCTTGATTATCTGTTACTCTCTCTTTGTGTATTACTTGTTGCAATGGATGGGAGTTTTCAAGCACAGTGACTTTTGGCTGAGTTATGGCATTTATATGCTCCTTCTGCTGCCCTGTTTTTTCTATTTCTTTTTGATGGAAACCTTCTTTCAGGGGCAAACGGTGGGTAAAATGTTAATGAAGATAAAAGTGGTTAAAATTGATGGCACCAGGGCTACCATCTATCAGTATTTTATCCGCTGGGTATGTACAATCATCGATGTATTCTTGTGCTTTGGAGCATTGGGAATTAGCAGTATTATCGCAACGGCAAAGGCGCAGCGTATCGGTGATATTGCGGCAGATACCGCGGTAATCAGTACACGAACCGATACCGCCTTGCAGGAAACACTCTTCGAAGAGATCACCCGAGAGTATACGGTAACTTTCCTACAGGCTATCAGATTATCCGATCAAGACGCAAATACAATTAAAGAATTATATAAAAAAGGATACGAACGAAAAGATTATAACATCATTATTGCCCTCAGCAACAAGCTGGTGGAGCTACTGGAGGTTAAGCCACAAATGCCACCGGAAGAGTTTATCGATGTAGTCGTGAAGGATTACTACTATTTGTACCGCAATTCGTAAGTGTAGTTGGTGGTTGGGTGGTTTGTGGTTGGTAGTTGATAGTTCGTAGTTAAAACTACCAACTAACCCCTATGAACTACCAACTAAATTCTACGATCTAAAACTCAAACTGCACATAGTTGATATTCTTATTATCAGCTAAGTACTTCCGTTCATAATATGTTTTAATCGACAACACCTCATCCACTAGATCCGACTTATATAGATCCGTCGTCTCCTTATGCTTGGTTAAGTTTAGCGCTTCAATCTGCTCTAATGTATAGGCATAGAAACCATCATTATCTGTCTTTAGGTGCATAATACCATTCTCCCGAAGGATCAACTTATAGCGTTCCAAAAATTTCGGATTGGTAAGACGTTTCTTCTCGCGACTCTCCTGCGGCTGCGGGTCTGGGAAAGTAATCCATATTTCCGATATCTCTCCTGCTTCAAAGTATTCCAAAATCGTCTCGATTTGAATACGCAGAAAGCCGACATTACGCGTACCATCCTCCAACGCCGTTTTTGCACCACGCCAGATCCGGTTTCCTTTATAATCTATACCGATAAAGTTCTTCTCCGGAAAAAGCTTCGCTAAGTTCACCGTATACTCCCCTTTACCACATGCCAGTTCCAAGATAACAGGCTTATCATTTTTAAAAAAATCTGACGCCCATTTCCCCTTATATACCTGCCCTGCTTCCAGTTCGACTACATTTTCGAATGTGGCTATCTCAGCAAATTTCCGTAATTTATCTTTACCCATTTTTCACTTTTTAGTCCGCAAAAATAGCCTTATATTTTCTCTTAAAAAAATAATTATAACAGCCTCTCTTTTTGGCGCATTGCTGACGGAGGCCTGACGATTAAAATTGCGTACAAAAGCAATTTTATCTACCTTTGCATAATTAATCGTTTGACGTGGAAAAAGAAGCTAAAATATATGTCGCAGGACACCGTGGGATGGTCGGATCCGCTATCGTTCGCACTTTAGAGAAAGAAGGATACAGCAATATTGTGGTACGCACCTCCAAAGAACTGGACCTGCGGAACCAACAGGCTGTAGCCGATTTCTTTGCACAAGAAAAGCCTGAATATGTTTTTCTAGCGGCTGCAAAAGTGGGCGGTATCGTGGCCAACAACACCTATCGCGCTGACTTTATCTACGAAAATTTAGCGATTCAGAACAATGTAATCCATCAGAGCTATGTCCAGCAGGTCAAGAAACTTCTGTTTTTAGGCTCCAGCTGTATCTATCCAAAGATGGCACCACAGCCCTTAAAGGAGGATTATCTTTTGACCGGTACATTAGAGCCAACCAACGAGCCCTACGCCATTGCTAAGATTGCGGGAATAAAAATGTGTGAAGCATATCGTACGCAGTATGGCTGTGATTTTATATCGGTTATGCCTACCAACCTGTATGGCATCAATGATAACTATCACCCCGAAAATTCGCATGTGCTACCAGCCTTGATTCGCCGTTTTCATGAAGCGAAAGTTAATAACACACCCGAAGTTATTATTTGGGGAACAGGCGAACCACTACGTGAGTTTATGTTTGCCGATGATTTGGGAGAAGCATGTGTCTTTCTGATGGATAACTACAGCGAAGAGCAATTTATAAACATCGGTGTGGGAGACGACTTATCTATCAAAGATTTGGCTTTATTGATCAAAGAAGTAATCGGATACGAAGGAACGATTTCTTTTGATACCTCAAAACCAAATGGTACACCACGCAAGCTAATGGATGTACAAAAACTACATGATCTAGGCTGGCACCACCGCACCAACCTTCGTGATGGCATCGCTTTAGCTTACCAAGATTTTTTACAGAAGAAGTAAATAAGCTTAAGAAAGACACAGCAGTCCTGTCGATTTACTCGTCGGCGATCCTTTCAAACGAGTAAATTGCATACTAATAGGTTTCGCTGTTTGGAGGCAAACCGAAATCTGGTGTTTCATCCTCCATGGCAGGAGGAAGATCGCCTTCTTTTCTCTTTCTTCCTTTTCTTTTTTTAGGACGAATAAAACCTGTTACTTTATTAATAATCCCACTTACCTTCGATTGATTCACCTGGCCAACTGCTGTCTCCGAAGCTAAAAGTACCAACGCCTTCTTCAACCAACCGGAATTTCGTAGTAATGTCGAGTTTAACAACAAGGGTGCACCCAATTGAAGAGCTCGTGTAAGCCAGTCCGCATCCTCACCTTTCGTCGCTTTTCCGACCGATGAGACAAGGCCTTTCACTAAGTTACCTCCCGGGATAGCAGATGTTATTGCGTTAAAGAAGCGCCGAGGTGCCCCCATTTTCAGCTTCAACAAATCATACTGACTCAACAAATACGTTTCCTGTTCGAACTTGAGCTGTTCGACACGTGCAATCTCTTCTTTGAGTTCTTGTAGGTTACTTATTTTGTGTGTATTCTTCATGTTGGCTCGAATTTATTGTTTCGTATTTTTCTTCATCGTCCCATTTTTTAGTCAGCTTACGAATAATAGCATCCCTAAATCGGGCTTCTAACTTCGGTTCCAATAGATTGAGAATGAATATAACCACCAGGAATATACAGCCTGTTAAGAAAAATCCCAACGCATAGCTATTTAGTAATTCGCCGAGAAAAAAACCTAAAGCCAAGGAAAAAAAGAAAAGAACAAGCAAAGCAAAAATAAGCTTTGTAATATCGACAACAACAGATCCAAAGACACGCGATCCTTTATCTATTGCTTTTAACTGTGCCAGTCTAATTTGCGTGTCCACATATTCCTTCCCTTTTAAAAAGGAATTGTTAAATGAGAATTTTTCTTCTTCCATGCGATTTTCTTTAAATAGAGATGAGGCTGCTTTTAATACCCAACAACCCCATCTTTACATCATTCCAATAACCGTAAAACTTATGGAGCAGCAATTATGCATGCTCTTCGATTTCGTCATCAATGGCAGCTTCTATTTTAGAAACTTTTCCTTTCACTGTCGCTACCAACCGCTCTTTCAACTCGTTAATTTGATCCAATTGCTCTTCAGCACGCTCTTTAATTGCGTCACCTAAATCGGCTAATGAATCGTTAATCTTATCTCTGGTTTCAGATCCTTTTTCTGGGGCAAATAACAACCCTAATACTGCACCTACCGCAACACCAGCTAATAGTGCGGTTACAATTTTACCGTTTTCATTCATCTTAATTTACTTTTGTGCGCGTTACCACGCGGTTTGTTTTTGTAATTTCCTTATTAGCCCGACGGCTCTACTTCAATATACAACAAAAACCTTTCCAAAGCAAGTCAGTGCCACGTCATACCTTTTTGATATGTCATCAAATAACGGTAGCTTTAAGACAACCCATTGAAAACGAACTATGTTAGTAAAAACTTACAGCAGTTCTGTTTATGGTATCGAAGCCACTACGATCACTGTAGAAGTAAATATCTCCGCTGGCACTCGATATTATATAGTAGGACTCCCCGATAATGCCGTCAAAGAAAGCTTACAACGTATTGAAAGTGCCATAATGACGATTGGTTACCGGATGCCAAGACAGAAGATTGTAGTCAATCTGGCACCGGCAAACATTCGTAAAGAAGGATCGGCCTACGACCTATCTATTGCGCTGGGTATCCTAGCCGCCTCCGGACAGATAAGTGCAGAGAAACTCAGCGATTACCTCATCATGGGCGAGCTATCCCTGGACGGCAAGACACAGTCCATAAAAGGAGCACTACCAACGGCTGTTCAAGCGAAAATCGACGGTTTTAAAGGTCTGATCCTACCAGAGGCCAATGCTCGCGAAGCCGCTGTTGTACAACAGCTTGAGGTCATCCCCGCGAGGAACCTCCGTGAAATCGTAGACTTTTGCGAAGATCGTGTAACAATAGCTCCTTTAATCATAGATATAGAACAGGAATTTAGGCAGAATCTCCATAAACATGAAACAGATTTTGCAGATGTAAAAGGACAGGAAAATATTAAGCGTGCACTGGAAATCGCGGCAGCAGGCGGTCATAATGTCATCTTAATTGGGCCTCCCGGTGCCGGAAAAACCATGCTAGCAAAGCGACTGGCAACGATTCTCCCTCCGTTGACACTGGGGGAATCACTCGAAACAACAAAAATACACTCCGTAGCGGGACAGCTGAACCGCAATATATCACTCATGACGTCGCGCCCCTTCCGCGCTCCTCACCACACGACTTCTGATGTTGCTCTTGTTGGCGGTGGAACAAACCCGCAGCCCGGTGAGATATCACTCGCCCATAATGGCGTGCTCTTTTTAGACGAATTGCCCGAGTTTAAACGCTCCGTACTAGAAGTCATGCGACAACCATTGGAATCGCGTAGCATCACCATATCACGCGCGCGTTTCTCCATTGATTACCCAGCAAGCTTTATGCTTATTGCGGCCATGAACCCTTGCCCTTGTGGTTACTACAATCACCCCGAGAAAGAGTGTACCTGTGGCTCCTCCGTTGTACAACGATACTTAAGCAAAATATCAGGCCCGCTGATGGATCGAATCGATCTTCACGTCGAGGTAACGCCCGTTAACTTCAAGGAGCTCTCTGAACCTCGAATGGCCGAAAAGAGTATTGTGATCCGTGAACGTGTTATGCACGCCAGAAATAGACAGGAAAAACGATTTGAAAACATCGATTCAGTCTACAGTAATGCGCAAATCGATGCCAAAATGCTGCGTGAGGTCTGTATTATTGATGAGAATAGTAAACAGCTTATCAAAAGTGCCATGGATAGACTCGGCCTTTCAGCACGTGCCTATGACCGCATTCTAAAGGTCGCCCGAACGATTGCTGATATGGGTGATAGCGATCACATACAAGCGGAACACATTGCGGAAGCCATCCATTTTAGAAGCTTAGATAGGGATAATTGGTAACTGGTAGTTGGTAGTTGGTAGTTGGTAGTTGGTAGTTGGTAGTTGGTAGTTGGTAGTTAACAAAAATAAACATGAATACATTTAAAGATCTTGAAGTTTGGAAGAAAAGTGTGGATTTTGTTACACTAATATATAAGCTCACGGATCGTTTTCCTAGGGCGGAAATATACGGTATTACAAACCAAATAAGACGTGCCTCTGTATCCATCCCCAGCAATATTGCCGAAGGCGCAGGGAGACAGTCGCACAAAGAATTTATACAGTTCCTTTATATTGCACGGGGGAGTGTCAAAGAAGTTGAAACCCAGCTAATAATAGCAACAAATCTTGGATATTTAAAGCAAAGTGCCTTAACAGAAACGACTCAAGGCCTTGATGAAATAGGAAAAATGATTACGGGACTACTTTCCTATTTAAAAAATAAAAACAGCTAAGAATATATATAGCACGACAAGCTAACAAACTCCCCGCTATGAACCACCAACGATGAACTACAGACGATGAACTACAGACGATGAACTATAAACTAACTGCTATCCTTAAAATTGACTTAATAAATGGCGAAATGCCCAAGGATACATCAACAAAGTTAACACCAAACCAGATAAAGCGCCAAAAAGGTGCGCATCGTGGTTAATTCCGTCATGTGCTTTTTTGGAAGCCCATATACAATACCCCAAAAACAAAAAAGCAAATAGGTAAGCCGGGATCGGAATCACCATAAACAATCCTAGCATCGCCTTTGGCTGAAACAAGATAAAGCTAAAAAGCACGGCACAGATTGCTCCTGAAGCGCCTAGACTGTAGTAACCCGGATTATTTTTCTGTTGCAACAGCGTTGGGATATCACTTAGAATCAAGCTAACCACATACAACAATGCAAACAATAAATGCCCTAAGGGACCACTAAACTGTACGAACATCAGCTCCAAGCTAAACCCGAAGTAATAAAACGTCATCATATTAAACAACAAATGCATCCAATCCTTATGAATCAAACCACTCGTTAAGATGGTATATGCTTTCGATTTATCTTGATGTATACTGTACGGGTGAAGCATCAGTCGACCATACCATTGCGGATTAGAAAATACAAAAAGGCTCAGCCCAATTGTGAGTGCAAATATGACCGATGCAACAGGCGTATTATAAAGGGAATCCAACATCATAAACAGTATACTAAAATCTATCTTCTACCAAAAAAACATATAATTCTTTAGGGCCATGTGCGCCCAACACCAATTTTTTCTCAATATCTGCTGTTCGGCTCGGTCCTGTAATGGTGCTCAACATCGACGGCAATTCACCGTTATACTTCTCCGACACTTTCTTAAGCGCATGCTTCACATCCATCACCAGCTGCGAAGCCTTTGCCATCACAATATGCACAGGTGGATAAATACTAAGCGTTCTGCCCGCCGCATTGCCGTTCGACACCATCACACTGCCATTGCGCGCAATCAGTGCCTCACAGGTCGTAATACTAGCCTCCATCGATTCGAGGTGATACGGCGTTTTATACACAGGAAAACCATACTGATCCAAAAACTTCTGGAGTGACGGCTCCCATACATGGATCTTAGTAATCTTTAATTCTTCTGCCAGCAGAATAAGGTTCTCGATAACCGATATCTCCCCATCGCAATACACAAACTTACCCGATACCTCCGTAAACGTACGAGCAAAGGTTACATCCAACGACTCCTCCTCATCCTTATACAATGGACTGTCTTCAAAATCGGCATGCGGATTATCCCTCTTTTGCAATAAAGCCTGTCGTATTTTTTTGAGCATTCGCTCCTTTGCTGTAGTATTCCTTGTATTCATGTGCCCAAGTGCCGAAAAATAAAAAGTT
Source organism: Sphingobacterium psychroaquaticum (assembly GCF_004421025.1). Classification (NCBI taxonomy): domain Bacteria; kingdom Pseudomonadati; phylum Bacteroidota; class Sphingobacteriia; order Sphingobacteriales; family Sphingobacteriaceae; genus Sphingobacterium; species Sphingobacterium psychroaquaticum. Next base: position 4,088,433 of record NZ_CP038029.1, read on the forward strand.
GCCATGTTTCAGCTCACAGCCTAAACATGACAACTTCTCTCTTCTTATTCTATTTAATTTTTAAGCGTCAAGTCTCCGTTTTCATCTTGCTCAGCATCATTCTTTGCCTTGCTTTCTTGCGGAGCTTCAATCGTTAATTCTGTTTGTGGAACACCACCACCATCAGCACCACCATTGACAAACTCGTCGTAGGTTGTTCTGTTTTCAAACGGACGCTTACCTAAGATCTCTTCCAAGTCACTCTGGAACAAAATCTCTTTTTCCAACAACTTCTCCGCAATCTTAATTAGTCCTTCTTGCTTATCCAGCAATAATTGTCTTGTACGCTCATAAATAGCGGCAATCAATACACGAACCTCTTCATCAATCAACTCTGCTGTTTGATCCGAGTATGGTTTCTGGAACTGCGAGTCAGAAGCGCTATCGCGGAACGACACATTTCCAACCTTATCATTCATACCATATACCGAAACCATCGCATAAGCAAGCTTAGTAATACGTTCCAAGTCATTCTGCGCACCAGTACTGATACGACCAAAAGTAATATCTTCTGCTACACGGCCTCCCATTGTCATGGACATGCTATCCAACAATTGTTCCGTCGTATATAAGAACTGCTCTTTCGGCAAATACTGGGCGTAACCTAGCGCTGCCACACCACGTGGTACGATAGACACCTTAACCAACGGATCTGCATACTCCAAGAACCAACCAGCAATAGCGTGTCCCGCTTCGTGGTATGCCACAATTTTCTTCTCTTCTGGGGAGATAATTTTATTTTTCTTCTCCAGTCCTCCAATAACTCTATCGATCGCATCCTGGAAATCCTGCATCGTAATTGCTGTCTTATTTTTACGTGCAGCAATCAAGGCTGCTTCGTTACATACGTTTGCAATTTCAGCACCCGCAAATCCAGGTGTCTGAGCAGAAAGTTTCTTCGCATCCACCTCTTCCGCCAATTTCAATGGCTTCAAATGGACATTGAAGATCTGTTCACGACCAATCAAATCTGGCTTATCAATAGAAATCTGTCTATCAAAACGTCCCGGACGTAACAAAGCGGAGTCTAATACATCCAAACGGTTGGTTGCTGCTAAAATAATAACACCAACGTTCGTTCCAAAACCGTCCATCTCGACCAACAATTGGTTTAATGTGTTCTCACGCTCATCGTTACCCCCCATAATGGAGTTCTTACCCCGTGCACGACCAATGGCATCGATCTCATCAATAAAGATAATACATGGTGCTTTTTCTTTCGCTTGTTTGAACAAGTCACGCACCCGCGAAGCTCCAACACCCACAAACATCTCCACGAAATCAGATCCAGATAACGAGAAGAAAGGCACTTGTGCTTCTCCTGCCACCGCTTTAGCCAATAACGTTTTACCGGTTCCCGGAGGGCCTACTAAAAGTGCTCCTTTTGGAATCTTACCTCCTAAGTCGGTATATTTTTTAGGATTTTTCAAGAAGTCAACGATTTCCATTACTTCTGTCTTCGCTTCTTCTAATCCAGCCACATCGTTAAATGTGATGTTAATCTGCGATTCTTTATCGAAAAGCTGCGCTTTAGACTTGCCAATATTGAAGATCGCGCCACCGCCACCGCCGGCACCACCGCCCATACGTCGCATTAACAGCATCCATATACCAACAATAATCAATAACGGAAGCATAAAGGAAATAAACCAACCCGCCCATGGATTTGAGCGATCTTCGTAATTTACCGATACCTTCGCTTGACCAGCAGCTAAGCTATCTTGCGAGTTATGCAATTTCTTCTCTAAAATATCTGCTGAGGGCTCCGTAAATACATACTGCGGTCCCGTTGCTGGACTCAGTGCCAATGAATTGGGCGCTGGTGTAGCGTCCTTATATTTCTCGTCCGACAGCTTATCTTTCTTAATATATACCTCTACATCAATAAGGTCATTATTCTTAATCGCCACCAACTTCTCAACATCACCCGGTAACAACATTTTTTGCTCAAACTCGGCATAGGTAATTTTCTTTGCCGTACCGCTGCTGAAAAAATATTGTAACCCAAAAAAACCGAGGATAATCAATATCCAAAGCCACATCATGTTAAATTTGGGCGGTATAGGTGTCACCTTCTTACTTGGGATTTTCTTCATTACAATCTTTTATATCTTTTTATACTCTACAATTTAGGCACTCTGAAAGGTATCAACATGGGCATCGCCCCATAGATCTTCGATGCCATAATGGCTTCTTTTCTCCGTTTTAAAGATGTGTACTACTACGTCTACAAAATCCAATAAAACCCATTCGCCATTTCCCTGTCCCTCTTTCCGCCAAGGTTCTTGTCCAAAAGCTTTAAAAACCTCATCTTCCACACTTTTCGCTATCGCACTGACTTGCATCGTGGAGTCTGCGTGACAGATAACAAAATAATCTGACAAGGTTTCATTCACCTTTCGCATATCCAATCGTACAATATCGTTTCCTTTTTTCTCTTGCATTCCTAAAACAACAGCCTCTGCAAGCTTTCCCGACATTGGTGTTTTCGTATCTTTACTCATTAAAAAACATTAATTTTGAATAAAATCTATCGTTTTAAATATTTTTCTCTTGCAAAATAACACATTTTCCCGACTTTACCTTAGACAAAATTTAATTGTCCTGGATCAGGTTACATCCACAAATGATTACCTCAAGCAATTATTGTCAAATATTACGCCAAGCCCCCAAGGAACTGCCATTATGGCAATCCACCAAACACAAGGCAAAGGGCAACGCGGCAGCCAATGGATAACACAAGCCGGAAAAAACCTAACATTTAGCTTCGCTCTCTTTCCGCAAAACCTCCCGGCAACAGCCGCTTTCAATATCAACATGATGGTTTCCTTAGCCATCCACAAATACCTCCATAAGTCGGTAGAACAGGTGAAAGTGAAATGGCCAAACGACATTTACATTAACAACAAAAAGGTCGGTGGGGTTTTAATAGAAAACCAATTGTCGGGCAGAAATATCAAATCATCAGTAATCGGGATCGGCATCAATGTCAACCAAGCCAATTTTTCCGAGGACATCAACCATAAAGCCACTTCTTTAGCGCGCGAAACGGGCCTCCCAAGAGAACTTCAAGATACCTGTCTGGATATCCTGGAAACCTTTTTTGACATATACGCATCTGTAAACGTAGCGGATACAGATTTATTGTTACAACAATACAACGAATTGCTTTACCAGAAAGACATGGAAGCACAATACGAGATCCAAGGACAACGTAAAACGGGAACTATCCGCCGCGTGACCGATAACGGACTACTCCTGCTGGAGATGGATGGCGAAGAACGGTCCTTTGATCTCAAAGAGATTTCTTTCATCCCCCCTACAAATTTATAACAGTAAAATTACTTGCATCGTGTTTGCAGACTTTATACATTTGCTTCGTGATTAGTACCTACGTGCTGAAAGAGCTACAAGATTTGGCTATTGAAAAACGAACAACAACGGACTAAAAACAAAAACTAATTAAACCTTAGGGTACATTACAGAGTCTTTAATTTAAACAACAGTATATAGCATGAAGAAGTTAGGCTTATTAGTGGCGGTTGTGTTATTCACGATAACAGGCGTTGTCGCACAGATCCACAACCCAGTAAAATGGACAGTAGCAGCAAAAAAATTAAACAGTAAAGAAGGCGTTGTTTTCATCAAAGCAACAATTCAGGATGGTTGGCACATCTATGGCTTAAACGTGCCTGACGGTGGACCAATATCGACATCTTTTACGTTCTCGCCTTCGAAAGAATTCTCGTTGAACGGTAAAGTAGCGGCATCACCTGCTCCAAAATCAAAATTCGAGAAGGACTTCAACATGAACGTACCTTACTACCCGAATGAAGTTGTTTTTCAACAAAAAGTAAAACTTACTGGAAAACAAGCAACAGTAAAAGGTGTTGTTGAGTTTATGGCTTGTGATAAAACACAATGTCTTCCTCCAGACGAATACACTTTCAACGTCACAATTAAGTAGTATTTGTTATTATAAAGCATGAAAAAGGCAGTAGTTTACTGCCTTTTTTCTATTTTAGCGTATTAGCAAAATTAGTTATGCGCAAATTCATTCAGTATTTTCTCTTTATACAAATTATAGCGATGCCTTTCTTTGGGATCGCCGCTTCCACACAAGATAGTTTGATATCCACCGAGGGGATTGAGTTCTCGGAAAGCACCTCCCCGGAAGGCAGTGAAGAAGAACTTATCGCCGTACCCGAAGACTTAGTTTTCTCGGATAGTGAGCCGATAGATTCTGTTTCGCAAGACAGCAGCGCCACGGCGCCAATTGCTGAAGCAACAACGGCCGATGCAGGAAAACAATCCCTATGGGGTATCTTTATAGCCGGGCTGTTAGGCGGCTTCGCAGCCTTCATCATGCCTTGTATCTTCCCGATGGTACCGCTAACGGTAAGCTTCTTTACCAAAAAAGCCGGTTCACGTGCTAAAGCCGTATCCCAAGCACTACTTTACGGCTTGTTCATTATCGTAATCTATGTTGCACTGGGCATGTTAATTACCATCACCTTTGGTTCAGACGCGCTGAATGCACTCTCCACGAATGGGGTATTCAACTTTATATTCTTCTTGATTTTGGTTCTTTTCGCAGCTTCTTTCTTAGGCGCTTTCGAGATTACTTTACCCAGCTCTTTTGTAAACAAAATTGACGCCAAGTCCGATAAAGGAGGCTTACTAGGCTTATTCTTCATGGCATTCAGCCTCGCGTTGGTATCCTTCTCGTGTACCGGTCCCATTATTGGAACGTTACTCGTAGAAGCTGCCTCCAAGGGGGAACGCTTAGGCCCCGCCGTCGGAATGCTCGGTTTTTCCATAGCACTCGCTATTCCTTTCGTTATTTTCGCGATGTTCCCATCCATGCTAAAAGCCATGCCAAAATCAGGCGGATGGTTAAACAGCGTAAAAGTGGTTTTAGGATTCTTAGAGTTGGCTTTAGCCTTAAAATTCCTTTCCAATGTGGATTTGGCTTACCATTGGAACTGGCTCGATCGGGAGGTCTTCTTAGCGCTCTGGATTGCGATCTTCAGTTTAATGGGACTGTACCTGATCGGAAAGATCAGCTTTGCACACGATAGTCCCTTAGCGTATCTGTCGGTACCACGGACCATCTTTGCCATTGTTACCTTCTCCTTTGTTATCTACATGGTGCCTGGGATGTGGGGGGCGCCATTGAAATCGATCTCGGCTTTTCTTCCACCATCGGCAACGCAGGATTTTGACCTCTCCGTCATGAATTTCGGTACTCCACCGACATCAACCGGAACGCCAAAAACGAAGAAATATTACGAAATATTCCATGCACGAGGCACCCCCAAAGGCTTTGACCCATACTACGATTACAAAGAAGGGTTAGCTGCCGCTAAGGATCTGAATAAGCCAGTGCTTATTGACTTTACAGGATGGAACTGTGTAAACTGTAGACAAATGGAAGCCAATGTTTGGACCGATCCAAAAGTTGCAGCATTATTAAGAAATGAATTTGTGATGATCGAACTTTTTGTGGACGATAAAACGACCCTACAGCCCGAGGAGCAATATGTATCCACCTACTCCGGCAAGAAAATCACCACTATTGGTAAAATGAACAGTGATTTCCAAGCGGCAACGTTCAACAGCAACTCACAACCACTCTATGTGATTGTGGATACGGATGGCAATGTGCTGGTGCCACAAAGTGGCGCCAATTACAACATCGATAGCTATATCGCGTTTCTACAAAGTGGCATTGATGCTTTTAAAGCAAAAAAATAAAAAATAATCAACCAATCTAACAGGAATGAAAACAATAAAAAATATTGCTGTACTTACCTCTGGTGGTGATGCACCCGGAATGAATGCCGGTATTCGCGCTGTGGTTCGTGCGGGTATCTACAACGGATTAAATGTCTTTGGTGTGAAACGTGGCTATGATGGTCTGGTAAATGGAGAGATTGTGCCAATGGATGCTAAATCTGTTGCAAACATTATCCAACGTGGAGGTACCATTCTTAAAACGGCACGTAGCGATGAATTCCGCACCTACGAAGGTCGTAAAAAGGCTTTTGAAAATATACAGAAACTAGAAATCGATGCCCTGGTGGTAATTGGTGGCGATGGAACGTTCACAGGAGCATCTAAGTTTATCGAAGAGTTTGATATTCCAATTATCGGGATGCCGGGCACCATCGATAACGATCTGGCCGGAACAGATTTTACCATCGGATACGACACCGCGATTAATACGGTAGTAGACGCGGTGGATAAAATCCGTGATACCGCAGAATCGCACGATCGTCTCTTCGTTGTCGAAGTGATGGGGCGCGACTCTGGATTAATTGCTTTACGCTCGGGAATTAGTACGGGTGCTGAAGCGGTATTGATTCCGGAGATTAAAGTGGACTATGATGCTATCATGAAGCGCCTGGATAAAACCCGGAAGAACAAAGCTTCCCGGATTATTATTGTTGCTGAAGGGGATAAAGAAGGAGGGATTGTCGTTGCGGATAAGATCAAGGAAAATTTCCCGCACTATGATGTACGCCTATCAATCTTAGGCCATATTCAGCGCGGTGGACGTCCAACTTGCATGGATCGTGTTCTTGCGAGCCGCTTAGGCGTAGCATCTGTAGAAGGATTAATCGCCGGTCGCAGAGGTGAGATGGCTGGATTAATCTGTGGAGAAGTACAATTCACACCGTTCAAGAAAGCGATCAAACACTTGGACGACATCAACGAGAATCTAACGCGGATCGTAGAGATACTATCTTTATAATCTGTCTTATACTGCATAAAAAAACGCGCTTTGAGAAAAGCGCGTTTTTTTATGTATTCTATCTTCTTTAGTTCAATACTTCTGCAAGTTTCTTCTCCAGATTATCTCCACGAAGGTTCGAGCCAATGATCTTACCAGCTGGATCTAACAGGTAGTTCTGCGGAATACCACGAATAGAGTACAACTCTACCACTGGTGATTGCCAGAATTGCAAATCAGATACATGCGGCCATTGACCTAATTGATCTTTTTCGATCGCTTTCATCCAATCATCTTTCTTACCAGGTCTGTCCAATGACACGCCTAGTACGGTGAAGTTCTTATCTTTAAACTTATTGAATGCAGCAACAACATGTGGATTTTCTTGTCTACAAGGACCACACCAGCTTGCCCAAAAGTCTACCAAAACATATTTTCCACGTAAAGAGGAAAGTGCTAAGTTGTTACCCGCAGTATCTGGTAATGTAAAATCTGGAGCGACTGCACCTACCGCAAGTTTTTCCATGTTTGTAATTTTCGCACCAAGAGCCTTACCTAACGCCGTGGATTTTAAATTTGCCGCTAATGCATTGTACGCAGGCTTTACAAAGTCCGTTAGATTTTCTGGTGACGCTAATTCATTCAAGATAGTTAAGGAAACATAACTACTCGGATTAGCTTTCACGAAGTTCTCATTCACTTCATTTTGCTTATCATAGATTAAGGATGCTTTCTCACGCAAACCATTAATAAATGCTTCATCTTTCTTTTTCTCATCCGGAGCAGCTTGGTACTCCGCATCGATGGCAGCCATTCCCTCATTCACAACTTTAAGTTCATTTTTGTACTTCGTAAAGTCGTTGTTGATACTGTTTCCACTAACGGTAGCCGATCCAAAATCCGCGCCTTCCAACGTGATTACACCTTTAGAAAGGTACACAGTATTCATCTCTGGACGCACACCTGCAGCACGTAGATCTTTCATCGACTTACCGTCTGCCGAAAGCGTTAACGAAGCCTGAGTAGGCTCTGCAACCGTTCCTTGATATTTAAAAACACCATTCGTTATCTTAGCAGAATCCAAGACGGATTGCCCATTTTCGCGATATTGGATAAAAACCTTGGCCTCGGGGTTTGTCTTGCCCACTTTGCCATTTAGAGTAAACGCTTCTTGCGCAAATAACATGCTAGGAAGCACACCTAAACCGAATAATACTAATCTTTTCATAGGACAAAAATAATCTAAATTTAATCTTAAATGCGTATATAAACTATCATAACAAACATATTACCAACGCCCACTGGCACCACCACCGCCGAAACCACCGCCACCGAAACCACCAAAGCCTCCGCCTCCACCGCCGAAACCGCCGCCAAAGCCACCACCAAAACCATCATCGTCCCGAGAGCTACCTCCACGTCCCATATTGTTCAGCAATGTCCACCAGAATAAATCAGAAGCTCCTCTTCCAGTCATCACACGGCCACCACCTTTACCACCGCCACCACCGCGTGAAAAAAGGGAGATTAAGATTACGACCACAATAATAAAGATCAGGATAGAAAAGCCACTACCCTCTCCTTCACCCTTCGCTTTTGGATCTGCTTTATACTCCCCTTTCGTATAGGAGATAATTGCATCAGTAGCCTTATCCAAACCAGCATAATACGCTTGCTGTCCAAAATATGGCTTAATTTCATTTTGAATAATTCGATATGCAATGACATCAGGAAGTGCCCCTTCCATACCGTATCCTGTCTGTATCGTTACAGCACGATCATCGATGGCTGCCAATAAAACGATACCGTTGTTGTATTTTTTCCCTCCGACACCCCATTTTTTAGCTAATCGAACCGCATAGTCGGCCACATCATACCCATCGGTGGTTTTCACCAGTACCACAGCAATCTGATTGGAGGTGCTATCTTCAAATGCCAATAGTTTATTTTCCAATGCAGTTACCTCGGCCTGGTTTAGTGTACCTGTATAATCCGAGACCAAACGATTTGGTGCATCGGGTATGTTCTGTGCAGAAACAAGTGAAAAGGTCATAAGCAAAGCGCAAAACGCCAAACCGAACCGTCCCACTTTACACCCTAGTTTTTTTATTTTCCGCTTAATCATTAGTTTTCTCCATAATATATGTCATCTGGAAGCTCATTAATATCATCCGCCTTACGTGGAAAAAAATACTGCAATTGTTCACCGACCTGTTGAATCCCTGCAATTAATCCATCAACCAACATATCTTGTCTAAAAAACGAAACCATTTCCTCCTGCGTCGCCCCCCAGAAATCTTCTCCTACCCGATCATGAATAGCCGTATCTCCTATAATCGCAAACTCATGGTCGTCGACAGCTATATAGATCAAAACGCCATTTTTTAGGATCGTCTTGTGCATATCGAGCTTTCGGAAATATTTCACCGCCGCCTCAATCGCTGCCTTATGCTTTAATTTACGCTCCACCACAAGCCTGATCTCTCCCGAAGTCTTTCCTTCCGCAACACTGATCGCCTGCACAATTCTATCTTGCTCCGCTATTGAAAAAATATCCATTTTTTAAAAAATAAAATGCGTTGAAAAACATGTCTCTGCATCGAGGAAGTACATCCTTAAAAATGCACCTAATAACCGGACCTGTTGTTGTCTAACTTAGGTAATGTAATGGGGCGTAGCCCCTGCTATAGTAGCAAAAAAGATGAATGCATCCGCAATAAAGGGACCAGCATTCATCTTTAATTACTATAATATCATCCTTCTAGAACGTTACCGTTGGTGCCTTATCTGCACCTTCAGCCGCCTTGAATGTTCCTTTAGCCTTAAAGCCAAAAATGCCGGCCATTATATTATTCGGGAAGCTACGTACCGTCGTATTGTAATCCTGAACGGCGTCGTTATATGCTTTCCGTTCCACAGAAATACGATTTTCCGTCCCCTCTAACTGTGCTTGTAGCTCCTGGAAATTAGAATTCGCTTTCAAATCAGGATATGCCTCTACGCTTACTAACAACCGTCCGATTGATTGCGACAATGCATCTTGCGTCTGCTGATAGTTCGCTATTGCTTCTTCCGTTAAGTTCGAAGGATCAACTGTAACCGATGTTGCTTTAGCACGTGCTTCAACAACAGCTGTCAACGTATTTTCCTCATGTTGCGCAGCTCCCTTTACTGTCGAAACTAAGTTCGGTATTAAATCTGCGCGACGCTGGTATGCGTTTTCCACTTGCGCCCATTTGCCCTTTACGTTTTCATCTTTCGAAACCATCGTGTTGTATCCACAAGAACTGAACGATAAAGCGGTAAACAAACCGACAACAGCAATTAATAATCTTTTCATATAAATGATTTAAAATTTATTTTCTTTATTATTTCTATAAACTTATAAAAAAATGCTTTTATATGCAAGAAGGTCAAATTTCATGGCATAAAAAAAGCGACGTCTATATAGCCTTATCAAACGACATACCAATCCTGCATGATATCGTCATTTATTACTATTTATGTACCTTTGTGCTGTTTTGGGATAAAAACCCAGCCACAACATTATGCAGAAAGAAATTGAAATAGCCGTATCTCCTGATTTTATACAGGATGAAAAATATATACGCTCCCTCACGGCAAAGCAGCTTAAGGTTGCTGAAAACCGAATCACAGGTCTATACGTTCGTAAACGTTCTATCGATGCGCGAAGCAGACAGGTGGTATATCGCATGCGGGTGGTTGCTTTTATCGATGAACCCTATATAGCGCCAAGCTACCATGCAGATGTGCAACAGGTGCACGATGCTAAACCGGTGATTATTATCGGTGCCGGTCCAGCGGGTTTATTTGCAGCCTACCGATGCTTGGAGCGTGGATTAAAGCCTATTGTAATTGAACGAGGTAAAGCCGTTCGGGATCGCCGCCGCGATCTAGCTCGTATCAATAAGGAGGGTTTTGTGAATCCAGAGTCCAATTATTGCTTCGGGGAAGGCGGAGCCGGAACGTATTCCGATGGAAAGCTATACACGCGCTCTGACAAACGAGGAAACGTACAAAAAGTATTACAAATTTTTGTACAACACGGCGCAACCGAGGATATTCTGGTAGATGCACGTCCACATATTGGAACAAATAAATTACCGCATATCATTGAAGATATGCGTAACACAATATTGAACTGCGGCGGAGAAATCCATTTTGATTGCCGCGTGGATGATATCTTGGTTCAATTTGGTAAAGTCGAGGGGGTAAAAACATCAACCGGCGAAACCATCAAGGGAGACCATATTATCCTAGCAACAGGTCACTCTGCGCGGGATATTTTTCACTTATTCAAGAACAAAGGCTGGCTTATCGAAGCGAAACCTTTTGCATTAGGTGTACGTATTGAACATCCACAAGAAATTATTGATCAGGCACAATACCATTGCAGTACACGCCATGAAAATCTACCACCAGCCTATTACAGCCTTGTGGAACAGGTGGACGGCCGTGGGGTGTTTTCTTTCTGTATGTGTCCGGGTGGAATTATAGCCCCTTGTGCAACGGATCACGAGGAGATTGTGGTGAACGGTTGGTCTCCTTCCAAGCGGAATAACCCGCACGCCAACTCTGGCACGGTGATTCAGATCAATATGGAAGATGTACCGAACGCAGCAACGGATCCTTTTGCTTTACTAGCTTTTCAACAGGCTATCGAACAGAAAGCCTTTATCATGGGCGGCGGTCAGCTAGTCGCTCCGGCGCAACGGATGGTGGACTTTGTGGAACGACGCGTTTCTAATTCGCTTCCCGAAAATTCGTACAAACCAGGAACACGCAGTGTAGACCTCGGTGAAGTACTACCTGATTTTGTCCATCGGGCTCTACGCGGAGCGCTGCCCATTTTCGGGAAGAAGATGAAAGGATATTACACGAATGAAGCTATTTTGGTGGGCGTAGAATCTCGCACCTCCTCTCCTGTACGCATTCCTAGAGATAAGGATACATTACAGCATCCGGATATTGAAGGCTTATATCCTTGTGGCGAAGGAGCTGGATATGCGGGTGGGATTGTATCGGCCGCTATTGATGGCATAAACTGCATTGATGCGATAAAAATATAAAGGTGAGCACCAAAGGGATGCGTGGATCTGGTTGATTTTTTTCAGAAACTAGTTGACAAATATCAGTTGATTTGCTACCTTTGTTGCACAATCAGCGAAAGTAGCTCAGTTGGTAGAGCACAACCTTGCCAAGGTTGGGGTCGCGAGTTCGAATCTCGTCTTTCGCTCAAAAGAAGCTCTTGGAATTCCAAGGGCTTTTTTCTATTTTGGGGAATGTCCAAGCTTTTCAAGCCTAAAAAAGATTTCACACCTTGGTACCTTACCACTGGTTTAGTCCTTGCTCTGTTAATCGGGATTCAGTACATCAGTGCCGTTCCGGACGCAGGTTTTTGGATCGCCATTGGTGGTATTTTTCTATTCTTTAATGTGCTCTTCTTCCTGACGTTTACAACCACTTCTTATAAAATAACGGGAACGGATTTCAAGTACCGCTGCTTGTTTCTCTTTGGGACTATCGATATCAATAAGATTCACAAACTGGAAATTGGCCGCGCGCTGTGGGTCGGCACGAAACCAGCTACAGGCCGAAATGGAGTTATAATCTACTATAATAAGTACGATGAGATTTATATCAGCCCGGAGAACAATGATGATTTTGTCCGTTCGATACAGGAAATAAACCCAGCGATAGAACTTATCTATCATAAACCGAGCTCATAAGATAACAAATAAGTGATTCGAATATAGGGAACAAGGTACAAAAAAACGTCTGAGAAATCCCAGACGCCTTTTCTATATAAAATGGAAAACTAATGCTTATTTATCAAGGCCCTTTTCGACCAAAGCTTCAACGTAGCTGCGCACGAGCTCATTCGAGAAGCGAGATGTTACATCAAAAGCAAAGGCATGTACCAAAAGGACGCGAGCAGACTCCTCGCCGATACCGCGCGCGCGCAAGTAAAACAAAGCGTCATCATCAAATTGCCCCATTGTACAACCGTGTGAACATTTCACATCATCTGCGAAAATCTCCAACTGCGGCTTTGTGTAAACCGTAGACTTTTCACCGATCAACATATTGTTGTTCTGTTGGAATGCATTTGTCTTCTGCGCGTCTTCACGTACAAAGATCTTTCCGTTGAACACGGCAATAGATTCGTCCTGCGGAATGTTTTTATACCATTCATAAGACTCACAGTGAGGCTTCATATGATCCACGACAGTATGATTGTCTACGAACTGTGAACCAGCGGTTAAATTGATTCCGTACAGGTGTGACTCTACATTCTCGGCATCCAGGCGTACGTTAATGTTGTTACGCACAAAAGAAGCTCCCGGCAGGTTACAGTTATAGTTATTATATAAACTCTGTTTCTCCTGATATACTTCTGTATGCTGAATATAACTACTTGCCGCATCTGCTACTTGCAAGTAATAGTGTTGCATCTTAGCCTCTTCTTCAACAACGATCTCTGAGACTTTATTGTTGAGATTTTGGGCAGCGCCATCTGCGGTAATAAACGATTCGATAAGCTCTAACTCTGCATGCGGCTCAAGAACAATCAAATTTCGTGTCTGCACGAAAAATGGCTCCTGACCAATCGACAAGTGTATGAGATGAATCGGCTTAGAAACGACTTTATTCTTGCCTACACTAATATAAACACCAGCCGTTTGTAATGCGGTATTCAACTGTACCAATACATTATCCGATTTATCGGCATGCTGTGCATAATACTTTTGAAAGTTCGGTTCGTCATGCGCCTCTTCAATAGGCTTTACTGTCAAACCTATTTCATCCTCCAAGGAAGAAAAAGCCAATACATACTGACCATTAACCAAAACAATGCGATGTGCATCCAATCCTGCGATATCCGCTTTACGTACATCCACATGATCCACCTCTACATCACTATTCAATACATAAGGCTTATTGACCAGCGTATGTAGATTGGTATATTTCCATTCTTCATTCTTCACCGTTGGAAAACCTTCTTGCTGAAAACGCTCAAAAGCAGTGTGACGAAGCGCCTTTAGCGCCGCCGGCTCTTGTACTGTTTCCAATTCCTGGAAAGTAGAAACCAACTGTTGGTATAATGAATCTGCAACTATTGTACTCATATTATTTTTTATCAATCCGTCATTCAATTTATCCATCGATAAATTCATTAAACGGTTTGCGTATCATATTCTTTTAACCAATCATATCCTTTTTCCTCTAACTCGAGTGCCAACTCTTTTGGTCCCGTTTTCACGATACGACCATTGTAAAGTACGTGCACAAAATCAGGCACGATATAATCCAATAAACGTTGGTAGTGCGTAATCACAACAAAAGCATTGTCTTTAGAGCGCAATTGGTTCACACCATTCGCCACAATACGCAAGGCATCAATATCTAAACCTGAATCCGTTTCGTCCAAAATCGATAATTTAGGATTCAACATCGCCAACTGAAAGATCTCGTTACGCTTTTTCTCTCCACCGGAGAAACCTTCGTTCAATGAACGATTCGCAAGGCTCGCTGAGAATTCAACTAACTTCTGCTTATCTTTCACCATTTGCAAAAACTCTTTCGCCTCCATCGGTGGCAAACCTTTATATTCACGAATATCGTTTACTGCCGTCTTCAGGAAGTTAATATTAGAAACACCTGGAATTTCTACTGGGTATTGGAATGCTAAAAACAAACCCTCACGTGCGCGGTCTTCCGGAGAAAGATCCAATAGATCCACACCATCCAATAGCGCTTGTCCGTCGTTTACCTCATAGGAATCACGACCAGCCAATACATTACCTAGCGTACTTTTTCCAGCACCATTAGGTCCCATGATGGCATGAACCTCTCCAGCCTTAACCTCTAGGTTTAATCCCTTTAATATTTGTTTGTCTTCAACAGACGCATGTAAATTCTTAATACTTAACATATACTTTTCAATATTCAAATAAAATTACCCTACCGATCCTTCTAAGGAAATCGCTAATAACTTCTGTGCTTCAACAGCAAACTCCATTGGCAATTGGTTCAACACTTCTTTCGCGTAACCATTCACAATTAGCCCTACCGCCTTCTCCGAATCGATACCTCGTTGGTTCAAATAGAAAACTTGATCTTCACCAATCTTAGATGTCGTTGCTTCATGCTCCAACATCGCCGTCCGGTTCTTACTTTCAATATAAGGGAACGTATGTGCGCCACAACGATCACCGATCAATAGCGAGTCACACTGTGTAAAGTTCCGTGCTTTATCCGCATTCGGGCCGATCTTCACCAAGCCTCTATAGCTGTTATGGCTAAAGCCGGCCGAGATTCCTTTTGATACGATCTTCGAACGGGTATTCTTACCCAAGTGAATCATCTTCGTTCCAGTATCAGCAACCTGTCTGTTACGCGTCAATGCCACAGAATAAAACTCCCCTACAGAATGGTCTCCTTTCAGGATCACACCTGGATATTTCCATGTAATGGCCGAGCCGGTCTCCACTTGTGTCCACGAAATCTTAGCACGGTCTCCTTTACAGATACCTCTTTTCGTTACAAAGTTATAAATACCACCCTTACCATCTTTATCGCCCGGATACCAGTTTTGAACCGTAGAATACTTGATTTCAGCATCTGTCTCTGCAATCAACTCTACCACCGCCGCATGCAACTGATTCTCATCACGCATCGGCGCCGTACAACCTTCCAGATACGAAACATAAGAGCCTTCATCTGCTACAATCAATGTACGTTCGAATTGCCCTGTATTTTCGGCATTGATACGGAAATAAGTAGAAAGTTCCATAGGACATTTCACCCCTTTCGGAATGTAAACAAAAGAACCATCCGAGAAAACTGCCGAATTTAATGCGGCATAAATATTATCTGTTTGCGGAACGACCGTTCCTAGGTATTTCTTGATTAATTCAGGATATTCTTGTACAGCCTCTCCAAAAGAACAAAAAATTACACCTTGCTCTTTCAACTTCTCGCGGAAAGTCGTTTTTACGGAAACCGAGTCAAAAACAGCATCTACGGCCACTACACCAGCCAAGATCTTCTGTTCATCCAATGGGATTCCAAGTTTAGCAAACGTAGCCAACAGCTCTGGATCCACCTCATCCATACTCTCCAACTGTTTTTTTGGCTTCGGTGCTGCGTAATAGGAGATATCTTGAAAATCAACCTCTGGATTTTCAAAATTTTGCCAAGTAGGCATTTTCATCGTCAAGAAATGACGAAATGCTTTCAATCTCCACTCCAATAGCCACTCCGGTTCATTTTTCTTTGCAGAAATTAAACGAACCGTATCTTCACTAAGCCCTTTTGGGGCAATATCCATCTCAATGTCGGTTGTAAAACCGTACTTATATTCTTCGAGCTCTAGCTCCTTTAGTAATTCGTCGTCTTTGGTACTCATTTCTCTTCCCCTTAAATTTATCGGCGATTCCTACCTTTAATTTGGACAACAAAGATACGACATAAAGCCCAATAAAACGGCAAATCTTTAATGATTTAGCATGACTTTACTAAAAAAATGTGACAGAGGTCACTTATTTGAAAACAGAGCGGTTTCCGGAAAAATATTATGACAATAACATGATTGCTATAAAAACAATCAATAAGTGAATCCGTTATACATAAACAAAAACTATAGATTAAGATAATATTATCTTAATTGTGTTCGCCAAATATTATTTTGTATATTTACGTCTTTTAAAATAAAATCTTTAGAAACAATGCCGTATCAACCTGACAAAACCGACTTAAAAATTCTGAAGCTTTTGCAAGAAAACGGGCGTATTACGAACCTGCAACTAGCTTCCAACATTGGGCTTTCACCTGCTCCTACTTTAGAGCGCGTGCGGAAGCTTGAAAATTCTGGCTTTATCAAGAGCTATCATGCTTTTGTAGACGAAGAAAAATTAGGACTAGGGATCAAATCCTTTATCCAGATATCACTTGATTTTCACACACACAACGCTATACCGGAGTTCGTGGAAGCTGTAAAAGCGATCCCAGAGGTTACGGAATGTCACCACGTGACTGGAAACTGTGACTTTATGTTGAAAGTATACGTTAAAGATATTAAAGCTTACGAAGCGGTAATCATGGAAAAAATCGCCAAGATTCCATTCGTAAAAACATTCCAGACCATGATGATCATGTCGACAAGTAAAAAGGAACCGATCGTACCGTTGGAATACTAATGAAAACCAGGGCACTGCATGAAAGAAAACCAACTACTATATGATGATTTGGCCATTATACTGACCTGGCCCGACGCAACAATAAGAGGCGATGAGAAATGGATGATGTTTTTCAAAAAGATTGGCATTGTCAAAAATCTAAATTTCAAAGTTGGGCATACCGGTATTGTGATTATAAAAAAACAAACGGGAGAGATGCTCTTTTATGACTTCGGTCGCTACATTACGCCAAGAGGTTATGGACGCGCCCGCTCTAAATACTCTGACCCTCGGTTAGATATTTTAATGAAGGCCTGCATCCAGAAAGGCAAAATAAACAACCTCCCCGAAATTATCACGCACTTTGAAGACCTCAAAGAAGCCATGTATGGGGAAGGGATACTCTATTTCTCGGTCGCAAATAACATTAATTTCGAGCTCGCAAAAGCCTATGGGGATGACTGCGTATACCAAGGCACTTTTCCCTATGGCGCTGTAGCTCGAAACAATAACAATTGCTCTCGTTTTATTACGCGTATGTTAATGCGCGCTTCACAAAAGTACACCTGGCGTCATAGCATCAATCTGCCAGAAACCATAAAGGCAAGCCCTATCAGTAATGTAGTGAACGCTGTCTCTGACCGCATGGTCTTTTCTTATAGTCCCGAGCAAGGACTAAAACACTTCCGTATGGATCGTTGGCAATCATTTATGTTCCTGGTTAAGAAATTGGGGGATAATGTATGGTCGAAAAAAGCATGTTTGCTACCCGAAGATCTTTCGATTGGCTGCATGAGCTTTGGCTCGAAACCAATAACGGTGCCCAAAGAAGCACACTACTTAGGGGGCGTCGGTGACGGCGCTTGGTTTTGTATTTCTCCGGCTGAAAACAACCAACTACTTATTAAACGTTTTACGACAAAAGGACAGTTGGAATATGTTACCCTTGGTGAACCGATTGAACCGATCGATCTGAATCAAAAATATGAAATAGCCTATGATAGTCATCTCTTGTTTACCCACATCCGACAAAATGGTCGTAAAATTAGGGTCAATCACGTAAGTCGACTACCAATTACAGATCACCAATACAAAGACTTAAAGGAACTTTATGCGTAGCATGTAGTTGGTAGTTTGTAGTTCATAGTTTGTAGTTCATAGTTTTTGGTTACTGGTTTATAGATTGTCATTTTTGAACAGATTTCAGGGCGCAGATCTTGAAAGTCTAATTTCCTAAAAACTATTTTCTACCAACTCCTTTCTAAAAACAACTCCCTACTAACTACGATCTAGCCCACTACCCTTGACCAATCAATTGCTTCACGTCCATTTTCTTCAAGATAAGCATTGCTTTGCGAAAAAGGCTTACTTCCATAAAACCCGCGGTAAACCGACAGCGGAGAAGGATGAACGGACTTCAAAATCAGATGCTTCTTTTGATCAATGAGTACACTTTTTCTCTGCGCATAGCTGCCCCAAAGAACAAAAACAACATGCTCTAACGTATTGGAGATCGCTTGGATCACGTGGTCCGTAAATCTTTCCCATCCCTGGCCTTGGTGTGATCCGGCTTCATGCGCACGTACTGTCAATGCCGCATTCAATAAAAGTACACCCTGTGTCGCCCAGCTGCTGAGATCGCCTGAAGAGGGATACCCCATTCCTTCCATGTCGGTCGTCAACTCACTATAGATGTTCTTAAGTGATGGAGGCAAACCTATGCCAGGTGGAACAGAAAAGGATAATCCATGCGCCTGCCCATCATTATGGTAAGGATCCTGACCTAAGATAACAACCTTTACATCAGGCAAAGGCGTCAACCGAAAAGCATTAAAGACCAGATCTTCGGGAGGAAACACAAGATGCGACTGTCGTTCTTTTTGTACAAAAGCAGACAATTGTTTCATATAATCCTGCTGCATAAGCGGGCGAAGGATAGGTTCCCAACTCGGGTCATATTTGTTTACCATGATACAAAGCTACGATTTTTCTCCGTGGACGCAGGTCTTCGCTGATCCATAAAAACGCGTTCTCTGAACCACAAAACTAGAGTTCGCTTGTCTAGTAAAGAATTATCTCACTGACCAGAAACTAATTGTTTTGCATCTGAAAGCAAATTTCGCTAATTTTGCAACGTGTGTGAAGACAAGTTGCAGTACAAGTTAGAAAATAAAATTTATGTCAAATATTGTTCGAATAGTTTTAAGTAGTTTACTGTTAATAGGTACAGTGCTTTTGTTTTGGTTTGGTCATTGGGGTTGGGGAATCCTTGGGATTCTAATTACTATTCTAGCATGGGTAACCGTATTTTTTAATGAAAACATGCTGTTGGCCCAATGGTTTCTTCGCAAAGAGAACATGGCGAAAGCAGAACAGTGGCTAAAACGTATCACGAACTATGAAACGCAGTTAATTTCTGCGCAACATGGCTACTACCACATGCTTTTAGGGATTATGGAGTCACAAAGAGCTCCTTTACAGTCAGAAAAATTCTTTAAGAAAGCATTGGCTTTGGGCTTGCACATGGATCATAATGTTGCCATGGCCAAACTCAGCCTAGCCGGCGTCGCAATGGCAAAACGTAATAAGCGGGAAGCAGAGAAACTTCTAGCTGAAGCAAAGAAAGCAGATAAAAACAAATTGCTAGCCGATCAAATCAAGATGATGAAAGATCAAATGTCTATGATGGACAAACAGCAGTTTAGATATTCAAGATAAAACAAAAAGAGGTTAATTTATAAATTAACCTCTTTTTGTATAAAATGACCTTCTTCTGCACTATCTTCAAATACCAACAACACCTTCGCTGCTTTTCGTTTTCCCCAGTTCCCAATCTTTATTGTTAGCGGCACTGGTGTATCCTCTTCCAGCAGGTAGTGTATATAATTCTGCCTATCTGCTAAACGAACCACGACCCGCCCCATCTTCATCACACTGTACATCGTAGCTTTCCCTTGGCTATCGATCACTTGACTGGCATACGTATTAAGTTTGAATTCACGTGGTTGCCTCTGGTAGGAGATCAAGAAAAGATCCACCGTGAGGGTATCACTTTTAGCATCCCAAACAGTCCCCTTTATATCTATCTGCAAATCATCGGTCAACTCTGCACCTGTATTTTCTTGCGCCCGCAATGTAAACATAGCCCCGCTCAACGTTAATAGCAAGAAAAAATAACGATAAAACCTCTTCATATACTAGCGCAGTCTATCCGCAGATTTAATCAGCTTCGAATCGTGTCTAATGCCACGTATAGCAAACGACAACAGGATAACAGCAACAGGGAGCAAGAAGAACCCAACTCCTATATTATTAGCCTGCAACCCTTGCGAAATACCCGACAATACACTATTTGCATTGCTATACATCCAAATGGCTAAAACGGCGATCAAAACAATCTCTGCATATATGCATAACAGCTGAAGCTTTCTATTTTTAAATAAAAAAATAATGAACACAGGAAAAAGAGCAACAAAAGCTGCAAAAATCGTCAACAATAAACTACTACTTTCCTGTACGCTCGCATTATTAACCGACGAATAAACCCCTGTTACAGATACTTTTTTACCCAAGCCTACAAGATCGATAAAATTGAGGTATGGGAAAATAAATAAGCCCAAGAGCACCACTGCGGCAGCTAAAAGCCAAATAGTCTGAATCCTTTGAATCATAAGTACAATTTAAAATGTATATCACAAACTTAATTAAATATAGCCGCAGATGCAAACAAATGGACCTTCGGTCTTTTCTACATACCACCACCTGCCATAGTGGCGGCAATAAAAATTGAATAGCCGACGACGAAATCGACAATTTTATGGCTATCTTCAAAACACAAATTACTTACCTTTGTTCGGTGGAAGACAAACAGCAACGTTATTTCTTAGAAATTGCTTACGACGGCACAGCCTATCATGGCTGGCAGGTACAGAACAATGCCGTTTCGGTACAACAAAAGCTCAATGAAGCTTTACATAAAATACTCCGTTCTCCTATAGAAACCATTGGTGCGGGCAGGACAGACACGGGTGTACATGCAAAGCAGCTCTTTGTCCATTTTGACTATCCGGCAGACCATATCCCTACCGTCTCGAAATTTTTACATTCTCTGAATGCTTTACTACCACACGACATCAGTGCTTTAGATTTACAGGCTGTGGAGCCCGATGCGCATGCTCGTTTCGACGCTACGCAACGGTCCTATGAGTATCATATCCATTTTCGTAAAGACCCATTTCTAATAAACAAGTCTTGGCAACTGCGAGACGTACCCGATGTTACATTGATGAATAGGGCGGCTCAATTTTTGTTAGGTAAACAAGATTTTGGTGCTTTTTCTAAAGCACATACGCAGGTGTTCACCAATATATGCACCGTAGTGCGCGCTGAATGGGTTTTACAGAACGATAGGTTAGTCTTTCATATCACAGCAGATCGTTTTTTACGAAATATGGTACGTGCAATTGTTGGCACCTTATTGGACATCGGTTTAAAAAACAAAAACGCAGCATCTATCGTTGATGTTATTAACAGTCAGGACAGAGCACAAGCTGGCACATCGGTACCAGCACATGGATTGTATTTAACAGAGGTTATTTATCCCTATATTAAAAGAAGTTGAGCGAACAAAAGGTAACTGGTAAAACATACGACAGTAAACTACTCAAAAGAATGGCCTTGTATATGCGTCCATATCAAGGCGTATTCTGGGCATCTGTAATACTGACGATTCTTTTGGCAGCGGTAGCTCCTGCCCTCCCAATGTTAATCGAGTACACCCTCGATAAGTATATCCTGAAGTCGGATTCCTCTGGACTTACATGGATGCTTATTGCTATGGTCACACTACTCATCGGACAAACCATTATTCGTTATTATCACACCTTAACGACTAACGTTTTGGGGCAAAATGTTATTCGCGATATTCGTATTCAGGTTTTTAATCATATCATTAATCTACGGTTAAAGTATTTTGATAATACCGCCTTAGGAAAGCTCATTACACGCACGATATCCGACTTAGAAACGATTTCAAACATCTTCTCCCAAGGACTGATACAAATTATAGGCGACCTCTTACAGCTCGTGGTTATCTTAGGTGTTATGCTTTATACCGACTGGAAGCTCACCTTGATCGTTTTAATCCCAATGCCACTGATGTTGTGGGCTACGTATATCTTCAAAGAAGCCATGAAATCTGCTTTTGTCGAGGTACGTACCTGGGTATCCAACCTCAACACGTTTTTACAAGAACATATCAGTGGGATGGCCATTATTCAGTATTTCTCGCGCGAGGACCAGGAGATGTCAAAGTTTGATGTTATCAATAAAAAACATAGAGACGCAAATATTCGTGCAAACTGGTATTTTTCTATTTTCTTCCCCGTCTTAGAGATTATTCTTGCAATTTCCACCGGTCTTCTGGTTTGGTATGGGTCGAAGCAGATCCTTGCGAACTCTATTTCACCGGGCGTTGTGGTAGCCTTCCTGATGTACATCAATATGATTTTCCGTCCGATTCGAGAGCTTATCGATAAATTTAATACCCTACAAATGGGGATGGTTTCCGCCGAGCGAATATTCGATGTATTGGATACCGATGAGTTCACACCAAACCATGGAACATATGCTCCAGAAACAATTGCCGGAAAGATTGATTTTGAAAAGGTTTGGTTTGCCTACAATGAAGAAAAATGGGTGCTCAAAGACGTAAACTTCACCGTCAATCCAGGCGAGACCCTAGCCCTCGTTGGCGCAACGGGTGCCGGGAAGTCATCAACCATCCATATCTTGACACGTTTTTATGAGATTCAAAAAGGTAAAATTTCACTTGATGGTGTCGATATTCGTGATTACGAATTAACAGCCCTTCGTCACCACATTGGAGTGGTACTGCAAGATGTTTTTCTATTTGCTGATAGCATCTTAAACAATATTACGCTAAATAATCCTGCGATCACTTTTGATCAGGTCGTGGAGGCCGCCAAGCGTGTAGGTGCATACGATTTTATCATGAGGTTACCAGGTGGTTTCGACTTTCAGGTCCAGGAACGCGGTGCCACATTGTCCTCGGGACAAGCGCAACTAATTTCTTTTATTCGCGCTTTGGTGCACAACCCAAGTATCTTGATTTTAGACGAGGCCACATCTTCTATTGATACAGAAACAGAACTTCTAATCCAACAAGCGATCGAAAATATTATGGCAGACCGTACTTCAATTGTTATTGCACACCGTTTGTCAACCATTCAAAAAGCGGACAAAATTATAGTGTTCGATAAAGGCGAGATTAAAGAAATGGGAACCCATGCGGAATTGCTTTCTTTTGACGGGTACTATAAAAAACTGTATGATTTACAGTTCAATTCCGTGGGAATTTAAGTGAAATTTGTGCCTAGCCGACCTATTTTCAAGGGGGAAGAAAATAAGTCGCTAGGGCTTAATATGATGTTAACTAGTTTAATAGTTGATAAACTTCTTGCATATAGGAGGCTTCCTGCAACGTTCTACAGAAATCTTGCCATTCCAATTGTGTAAAAGTGAACAATAGTTCGTCCATAGGCGTCTTTAAAACCGTCCGCCATTCCCCGTCGGGAAACACATAATAATCTTCCTTACCCACACGATCATTGACTCGGGACTTAAAGCGATTGTATTGCTCCAGGCTGAATGTTAATAAGTATGTGTTCTGCCACACATAGTGCGTGCGGCAAGTTTTGCAGTAAGACACTGTCGTCGCACCATTTGTACTTAATATAATCGCTTTACACATGTTCTTATTTTTATTTAGAACAAATCTAAATAAATGATTTAAGAAACAAAAATAAAAGGCAAACTTTTCAGCTTGCCTTTTAGATATTATTTAAAAATCAGGATTAGTTCAATCCTCTTTTCTTCATTAAGTGTACAGGATTAGGATCTGCACCACGGAATTTGCGATACATTTCCGCTGGGTTACCCGTTCCGCCACGTTCCAGGATATTCTTACGGAATGACGTTGCTGTACCTTCATCGTATAACGATTTCTCTTTAAATGCAGCAAACGCATCTGAATCTAACACTTCAGCCCAAATGTAACTGTAGTATCCTGCAGAATATCCACCCGAGAAGATGTGTTGGAAGTATGTACTTCTGTAACGTGGGATAATCGCATCAATCAAACCGATTTTTTTCAATGAAGCAGCTTCAAATGTATTAACATCCTCAGTGATTGGCGTTGTACGCGCGTGATAATCCAAATCAAGCAATGAAGCCGATACATACTCAACCGTTGCAAAACCTTGGTCAAAAGTACCCGCTTTTTCTAATTTAGCGATCAATGAATCAGGAATTGCCTCTTTCGTTTGAAAATGTCTAGCGTAGGTTTTCAATACCTCAGAATCACCAGCCCAGTTTTCCATAATTTGAGAAGGTAGCTCAACGAAGTCACGTGGAACAGACGTTCCCGCTAAACTTTTATAGCGAACATTCGAAAGCAAACCGTGCAAAGCATGACCAAACTCATGGAATAAAGTCGTTGCTTCATCAAAAGTTAGAAGAGCAGGTTGGTCACCTACTGGTTTGGTGAAATTACATACGATCGAGATAACCGGAGCAACACGCTTGCCATCTTTCGTTCCTTGCGAACGGTATGACGTCATCCAAGCACCTCCTCTTTTCGAAGCGCGTGGGAAAAAGTCAGCATACAATAATCCCAAGTGTGATCCGTCTTTATCTTTTACTTCGTACACTTCAACCTCTTCATGGTAAGTCGGCACATTATTTAAGGCGATAAAGGTTAAACCGTATAATTTTGTTGCTGTCGCAAAAGCTCCTTCACGTACCGCAGCTAAGCTGAAGTAAGGTTTAATCTCCTCTTCGTTTAAGGCATACTTTGCTTTGCGGATTTTCTCTTGGTAGTAGCGCCAATCATATGGAGCAACGGTAAAGTCTCCCTTTTCTGCAGCAATTTCCTTTTGGATATCCGCCGCTTCTGTTTTAGCTTTTGCTAGAGCAGGCGTCCAAATTTTATTTAGTAACGCGTATACATTCGTTGGGTTTGCTGCCATTGATTCTTCCAAAACATAAGCGGCATGAGATGTATAGCCTAGCAACTTTGCTTTCTCCAAACGTAGGTTTGCAATTTTCTTTAATGGTTCTTTATTATCAAAGTCATTCCCGTTATTGCCACGCATTTGATAAGCATTCCAAATTTGCTTACGCAACTCACGGTTATCAGCATATTGCAAGAAAGGCATAACCGAAGGATTTTGTAATGTAAAAACCCATTTTCCTTCTTTACCCTTGGCTTTTGCCTCATCCGCAGCAGCTTTCTTCAACCCATCAGGTAAACCTGCTAGATCAGCTTCTTTATCAACAACTAATTCATATGCATTGGTCTCTGCCAATAGATTTTGTCCAAACTGTGTTGTTAGAACAGAAAGTTCAGAATTGATTTTTTTCAATTTCTCTTTGTCCGCATCGGATAGGTTTGCTCCAGAACGAACAAAGCCCTTATATGTCTCTTCCAACAATTTTGCATCTTCCGCATCCAGACTCAATTCCGCTTTCTTCGCGTACACAGCTTTAACTTTATCAAAAAGTTGTTTGTTTAATGATATTTCATCGCTATGCGCAGAAAGGATTGGAGCTAAGTCTTTGGCAATAGCTTGGATTGAATCACTTGTATTGGCGGAATTAATGTTAAAAAACACCGAAGAAACGTTACTTAACAAACTACCTGCATTTTCTAAAGCAACAATGGTGTTAGAAAAACTAGGTTCTTCGCTATTGGCCACAATCGAGTCTATCTCCAGATTATGCTGCTTTAACGCCTCGTCAAAAGCCGGACGGTAGTGCGTTAACTTAATCTTATCGAAAGGTGGAACTTGAAAAGGCGTCTCATACGCCATTAGCAATGGGTTGTCTGTTGTTTGTGTTTTATTTTGGCTTTGGCAGCCTACCACCACAGCTGCAACAACCAAACAAAATGGTAAGAATCTTCTTTTATTCATTACTGCTTTTAGATTTGTTATTCTTGGCAAAGATAGGAATTAATGACCAAAACACAGGAACAAAGGGGAGAATCGCCCTGTAGCATAGGTTAGTCCGCATTTATGCGGCAGATTACATAATCAATCGAAAAATCATTATTATTGCTTTATCGAAAATCGACCTTAAAAACACAAATATATGTATGTTACAGATTCTACTTTTTTTAAAGTAATCCCCTACTATAAGCAAGGTATGAGAACCTTAAAAGCAACAGTCTTCTGCACGCTGTTGATCACGAGCTTTGCGTATGGACAAGAGAAACGTGGCCGCGCGCGCGACTTTGGTGTAACGATAGGCATTCTGCCGACCGGGACGAACAATGCTATAACGGATGTCGCCGGTGTAAAAGTAGGTCATACCACCATAAACGAAGGCCAAAACATTCGAACTGGTGTTACCGCCATCTTTCCACATGCGGGCAATCTCTTTCAAGAAAAAGTTCCCGCGGCAGTCTATGTCGGTAACGGGTTTGGCAAAATGATGGGAATCTCACAGATTGAAGAACTCGGCAATATAGAAACACCCATCCTTTTAACGAACACGCTGAACGCCCCAAAGGTTGCTGACGCACTTATTGATTACATGCTCGCTTTACCCGGAAATGAGCAAGTACGGTCGGTGAACTCCGTTGTTGGTGAGACGAATGACGGCGGTTTAAATGATATTCGCGGGCGACATGTGCACGCCGAGCATGTACAACAGGCACTCGCCACTGCGGCTCCCGGCCCTGTTACCGAAGGAAATGTGGGCGCAGGAACGGGAACAGAGTGCCTGGGTTACAAAGGAGGTATCGGCACCGCATCGCGTAAATTGCCGGCCAACAAAGGAGGATACACTGTAGGTGTCTTGGTTCAAACCAATTTTGGTGGCGTACTTGACATCAACGGAGCCCCCGTTGGGCGGGAGTTGCAAAACTTTTATATGAAGGACCCAAAAGGAAACTACAAAGCGGATGGCTCTTGTATGATTATCATTGCGACCGACGCTCCTTTGTCTGCTCGTAACTTAAAGCGGTTGGCGAAACGTTCTTACATTGCTTTTGGAAATGTAGGTTCCTTCTCTTCGAACGGCAGTGGCGACTACTCTATTGCTTTCTCTACTACACCTCAGAATCGAATTCCGCACAACAGCAACACGATAGTACGTGTCACCGAAGAATTAACGAACGACGCCATGTCACCTCTTTTTATGGCAGTTTGGGAAGCGACAGAAGAAGCAATTTTAAACTCCATGTTTATGGCACAGGATAGCCAGGGTGTTGCCGGCAACACGTTGAAAGCTCTTCCTATTCAGAAAACAATAGAAATATTAAAGAAATATAATGCATTACATCATGATCGCTTACCTAAAGCAGAACAGCAATAAGACAATTATTCTCCTGTTTCTTCTCTTTTGCTCCTTCGCTGTACAAGGCCAACGAGATATGTATGCAAAACTACAGGCATTGTCTACTAAAGTAGGCATTCCGGGAATGCAGGTTACCTTTGTCGATAAGGGAATAACCACACACTACGCCTTGGGGGTTAAACGCATGGGAGCTCACGAAACTATTTCCCGACAGACAGCTTTTCAAGCGGCCTCTTTGACAAAAGTCGTCACTGCTTATGTATTCCTTCGCCTTCTAGACCAAGGACTGATTTCTCTCGATAAACCACTTTGGGATTATTATCCCTACGATCGGTTAAGCCAAACACCCGGTAAGGAAAGGATTACAGCGCGTATGGTACTTACGCATCGCAGCGGTCTCCATAACTGGGAGGGAGATGTACCCTCGCCTGCCTGGCGTGCAACACCACTAACATTACTCTTTACACCAGGAACACAATATGCTTATTCCGGTGAAGGCTTCTACTTCTTACAGGAGACGATGGAACATATCACCAAGAAAAGCTTTCAACAACTCGTGGAAGAAGAAGTTCTTACACCGCTAGCGATGACGCACTCCGAAATTATTTGGAAGGATAGACTCCTACAGGATGCGGCCTTCGGCCATCTTACAGGGCAAAAAACTAGATCGTTGGGACAGTATCGAAAAGCAAATGCAGCATATACACTCTATACGACGTCCGAAGATTATACGAAATTTGTACAACGGGCTTTACTCGGGGGCGAGGGACTGAAAAAAGAAACACACCAGCTTCTGCTAACGAAACAAGGTGAAGCACAGGTTGGCAATACGCAAACAACACGTGATACATACGTGCCGTGTGCACTGGGGCTCCGTCTACAGCTCAATGAGGTCGGTACCGCACTTTGGCACACAGGCTCCAATCCAGGTTTTCGCTGTTTCTTTATAGCCTACCCGGAGCGCAAGCAAAGTTTAGCTGTCTTTATGAATACGGAAGATGGCTTTCAAGCAATGGGGGATTTGTTGGCTTTATTTTTGAATGATGAACAAACGTTCTGGGCGTATGAATGGCGTCAGGGCGAATTGGATTAATTAGGATTATAGATATGATCGGAATTATTGGAGGTGTAGGTCCGCTTGCCGGACTAGACATCGTAACTAAAATTATTGAAGAAACCATAGCCACGACAGATCAAGAGCACTTGCCGGTATTACTTTCTTCGCAACCACATAGAATTGCAGACCGCACGGCATATCTCTTAGGACAAGAAAGTGAAAACCCGGCCTATGCCATTGCAGAAATTATTCAAGAGCTTGAAAAAACAGGTGCTACCGTGGTCGCTATACCTTGTAATACGGCGCATGCTCCACGTATCTTTGATGTCATTAAAGAAGAGTTAGCACACGCAGGAAGTCGAGTCAAACTCTTGCATTTGGTGGAAGAGACGGCTTCGTTTATACAGCAGAACTTTGGAGGTATTGATGTGGGGGTACTCAGTACCACTGGAACTAAAAACACAGGCTTGTATAAAAACATTCTATCCCAAAATGGATTGGAAACAGTGGAACCCGATGATGCGCTCCAAGAAAAAATTCATGCAAGTATTTATGACAAAACATACGGCATAAAGGCTATTTCTTCACCAGTCAGCAATCGTGCACGACAGGAAATTATTGCCTCGATCATGGAACTTAAGAAATTGGGAGCTAAAGCAATTGTTTTAGGGTGCACTGAATTGCCTTTGGCAATTCCAGAAAAAGAAAACTCAGGCCTACCGGTCATTGATCCAAATCGGATCTTGGCTCGTGCGCTGATTCGGGAGATCGATCCAAGCAAGTTGCACGATTAAAATTAAACCCAACCCGAGAACTGCAGTCTTACATAAAAACGGGCTGATTGTAGCGATTACATATCGAGTTTCGATTAATAAGAAAAATATATGCACATGAAAAAGAAAATAGTGAAAGGTTTAGGTGTAGGATTATTACTTGCCTTTATTGGTTTTAACAACGTTACTATGGCGCAAAGCACAATTATCAAACAAGATCCATCTATTTTCCCTAAGCCTGAAGCAGGTTATAAGCAAATGGTTATTGAAGTTCCACATTCGGATAATGACAATAACAAGAAAATTGAATTTACGATTGGTAAAATGATGGAAGTAGACAAGTGCAACACGCACCGTTTACAAGGTTCTTTGGAAGAGAAACCATTAGAGGGTTGGGGGTATAACTACTATGTTTTCAAGTCCAACGGTGGAGCAGCAAGCACATTAATGGCGTGTCCCGATAATGAGCGGGTACTCAAATTTGTTTCTGCAGGTCCAACCGTGACGAACTACAATGGACGGTTACCGATCGTTATTTATGTACCTGAGGGATACGACGTACAGTTCAGAATTTTCAAAGCCGAAGACGATATCTACCGGGCTGCAGAAGTAAGACAAAAGAAATAAAAATAACAGCAATAAAAAAAGCCTTCGAAATTTCGAAGGCTTTTTTTATTGCTTATGCTATTATTGGAATTTTTTCGCGTTTACTTTACGCTCATTTTCCGTTAAATAGATTTTACGTAGACGCATAGATTGTGGTGTTACCTCAATGTACTCATCAGCTTGGATGTATTCCATACACTCCTCTAAAGAGAACTTGATTGCAGGAGCAATACGTGTATTGTCATCAGAACCTGATGCACGCATATTTGTCAACTGCTTACCTTTTGTTACGTTGATTGTTAAATCGTTATCACGGATGTGTTCACCCAAGATTTGTCCTTCATAAACCTCTACTCCTGGATCAACGAAGAAACGACCACGATCTTGTAATTTATCGATAGAGTATGCTGTAGTCGAACCTGTATCCAATGAGATCAATACACCCGCCAAACGACCAGGGATTGTTCCTTTCCAAGGCTCATATCCTTTCAAACGGTGTGCCATTACAGCCTCTCCAGCTGTAGCTGTCAATACGTTGTTACGCAAACCGATGATACCACGGGAAGGGATAGAGAATTCCAAGTGTTGCATATCACCTTTAGCTTCCATAATCAACAACTCACCTTTACGCTGTGTTACCAATTCGATTACTTTACCAGCTACATCACCCGGTACGTCAACTACAAGCTCTTCAATAGGCTCACATTTAACACCGTCAATTTCTTTTACAATTACCTGAGGTTGTCCTACTTGCAATTCGTAACCTTCGCGACGCATCGTCTCGATAAGAACAGACAAGTGAAGAATACCCCGACCGTATACCAACCAAGCGTCCGGAGACTCTGTAGGCACAACGCGTAATGCTAAGTTTTTCTCTAATTCTTTCTGTAAACGGTCATAGATGTTACGTGAAGTAACCAATTTACCTTCTTTACCAAAGAATGGAGAGTTATTGATCGTGAAAAGCATGTTCATTGTAGGTTCATCAATGCTGATTACCTCCAATTGCTCTGGATTTTCAAAGTCAGCAATTGTATCACCAATATCGAAACCTTCGATACCGACAACAGCACAGATATCACCGGCATGAACTTCAGGAACTTTAATACGTCCCAATCCTTCAAAAACCTGTAATTCTTTTACACGAGACTTCACTATTTTACCATCGCGTTTCACTAAAGAAACGGGTTGGTTTTCTTTGATCGTTCCACGGGCAACACGGCCAATCGCGATACGACCTACGAAAGTAGAATAATCAAGGGAAGTGATTTGCATTTGTAATGTACCTTCAGACACTTTAGGAGCAGGGATATGCTCGATGATAGCATCTAGGAGTTCCGTGAAGTCCTCTGTTGGTTTTTTCCAGTCTTTAGACATCCATCCTTGTTTCGATGAACCGTACAATACTGGGAAATCCAATTGATCTTCGTTCGCACCTAAGTTGAAGAACAAGTCAAATACATTTTCGTAAACCTCTTCTGGACGACAGTTTTCTTTGTCCACTTTGTTTACTACGACGATAGGCTTGATACCAAGACCTAAAGCCTTTCCTGTAACAAAACGTGTTTGTGGCATTGGCCCTTCGAAGGCATCCACCAACAAAACAACACCATCAGCCATTTTCAAAACACGCTCTACCTCACCACCGAAATCGGCGTGACCAGGGGTGTCGATAATATTGATTTTAACGTCTTTATACTTTACAGCAACGTTTTTAGATACAATAGTGATACCACGCTCTCTTTCCAGGTCGTTATTATCCAAAATTAACTCACCAGCATTTTCATTTTCTCTAAACTGATTAGTGAAGTATAAGATTTTGTCGACAAGAGTTGTCTTACCGTGGTCAACGTGTGCGATAATCGCGATATTTCTGATGTTTTGCATTGAGCGATAATGTATTATAAAAAATAAGAGGTGCAAAGATAATAATTTTGCACCTCTTATTTTTATTTTTTATATTATTATTTTATTACCTCTAATTCTCGACCCACTTTCGTAAACGCCTGAATAGCTTTATCTAAGTGTTCCACATCGTGGCCAGCAGAGATCTGAACGCGAATACGTGCTTTTCCTTGCGGTACAACAGGATAATAAAACCCAATTACATATATTCCTTCTTCGAGCATACGCGCCGCAAACTCTTGTGCCAACTTAGCATCATACAACATCACAGGGACGATCGGATGAAAACCTGGCTTGATATCGAAACCTGCCGCTGTCATCTTTTCACGGAAATAGAGCGTGTTACTTTCTAACTTATCGCGTAATTCTGTCGTCTCGCTCAACATATCCAATACGGCAACCGAAGCGCCAGCGATAGCAGGAGCAAGCGTGTTTGAAAATAAATATGGACGTGAACGCTGACGTAGCATATCGATAATTTCTTTCTTTCCCGAAGTAAAACCACCAGAGGCACCGCCTAAAGCCTTACCTAATGTACCCGTGATAATATCCACACGTTCGATAACATCAAACAACTCATGCGTACCACGACCTGTCTTACCAATGAATCCAGAACAGTGTGATTCATCGATCATCACCAACGCTTCATACTTATCTGCTAAGTCACAAATTTTGTCCAAAGGAGCAACCGACCCATCCATAGAGAAAGCGCCGTCTGTAACAATTATTTTGTGACGTGCACCAGAAGCAGCAATCAATTGTGCTTCCAAATCCGCCATATCACAGTTTTTATAGCGGAAGCGTTGGGCTTTACATAAGCGCACCCCATCAATGATTGAAGCATGGTTCAGCTCATCCGAGATAATGGCATCCTCCGCGCCGAAAAGGGGCTCAAATACACCACCATTAGCGTCGAATGCCGCCGCATATAGGATCGTATCTTCCGTTCCTAAGAAAGTCGATAGCTTTGCTTCTAACGTTTTGTGAATATCTTGTGTACCACAAATAAAACGTACGGAGGACATACCATAACCATGGGTATCGATCGCCTTTTTTGCGGCTTCAATAACTTTTGGATTGGAGGAAAGGCCTAAATAGTTATTCGCACAAAAATTAACCACTTCTTGGCCTGTGCTAACTTTAATATCAGCACCTTGCGGCGTGATGATAATACGTTCTTCTTTATACAAGCCAGCCTCTTTAATTGCTGCTAGTTCTTTCTCTAATGCGGGTTTTAATGTTTTGTACATATCCTTTATTCTAAAAAATGCCTACTTCCAGACATCGTGAAATAGTTAACTCGTAAAATCGTGTAGCAGTGAGGTCGCTCTGTCTTAACAGATCACGCTAGACGGCCACAATACAACACTCCTACACAAAGGTACAATTTCGCGTTGCAATAGCTTCGCTTCCTGACAAGAAATCGATTGTTTAAATTTTATTCGTAGCGTAACGCTTCTACAGGGTCTAATTTTGAAGCTTTGGACGCTGGATAATAGCCTGAAAGCATTCCTACACCAATACAAACCGTCAGTCCAAGCATCATCCATTTCCATGGAATAATAAAATCGGCACCCAAAGCCAAGGCCAATACATTACCAATTAGGATACCCAACACAATGCCTGCAATCCCACCCAAAACACAGATGACAACAGCCTCCATTAGGAATTGCTTGCGAATCACGCTTGGCGTGGCGCCAATCGCTTTTCGCACACCAATCTCCCGAGTACGCTCCGTTACCGAGACCAACATGATGTTCATTAATCCAATTGAGGCACCAACCAGCGTAATAAATGCGATAACAATTGCACCCATGGTCACATATGTTAAATTCTGCATTAACATCTGCGCAACGGCATCGGATTTTATTATTTCGAAATCATTGCTTTGTTTCGCATTTAAAGCTCTAATTTTTCGGAACGTCGCTATCGCCTCACCTTCCGCGCCATCCATCTTAAAGGGATCGCTCGTCATGACTGTAATCACAAATGAAGGATTGGCATTGGATATCATTGCTCTCCCCCGTGATATCGGAATAAAACAGGCTTTATCAGATCCAAATCCGGCACTTGACCCTTTACTTTCCAGCACACCAATCACCGTAAAGCGAGCCCCTCCAATCGTGATGTACTCCCCCACTGCCTTTTTGTTATTCTTAAATAGCTTGGTTTTGACCTCCTGCCCAATGATCACAACGGGATTTGCATTCTCGATATCCTGGGCCGTAAAGTTTCGTCCATCCTCAAGCTTATAACCGGATGTCTCCAGGTAGTTCTCATCAGAACCTAAGACACCGATATTGGGGTTTGTTTTTTCGGCCATATATTTTGCCGTCGCCCCCCAAGTTACATTTACATTTAAAGAAACGAGCGCCCCATAATCAAAATTATCTTTGAATGCTAAAGCTTCTTGATAGGTAATTGACCGGAAAACTTTTGCTTTATTACCAGACCCACCAATTTGTACATTGACGCCTCTGTTTCGAATATTGAATGAATTAGAGCCCATCGATGAAAACGAATTCGTCAACGAGCTTTGTATCGCGTCAATAGAGGTCAACACACCTATGAGCGCCATTATACCAATAGCAATAATTAAAGCAGTTAAGAATGTACGAAGCTTATTGCTCACAATAGATTGCAACGCAAGCTTCACATTCTCTGTATAGGACATGTTTACCGACATCGATTAATTCTTATTACCAAACTTAGAAAAAATTCAAAACTTTTAATAGAGTAAATTAATCGAAATATTATTAAAAAGCAAATCGTCCCTACTTCACCAGATGCCACGTTTGTGTTCTTCCGATAAGCGAAAAACCAACATAACCGCGTACATTCAGCTTATCTCCGTCTCGGGTTACCGTACATTTATATGTTTTTCCATTTTTTGGATCCACAATACTGCCCCCCGTATACTCACTCTTACTTTTTGATAATCCGCGAATAACCTCCATACCGATCAATGGTTTATCTTTACGATCGTCTTTGCAGTTCACACATTTATCATTTTCTGGCTTCAAGAGTAGCTGCGAAATTTTTCCGTAATACTTACCGTCCGATTTTTTAAATATCTCCACGATGGACTTCGCCTGACCGCTTTCATCATCTATAGTTTTCCATTTACCAACAATCGCATCATTGGTTTGTGCAAAAAGACAAACCGTTGCCAAAAGCCCAAAAAAGGTCAATAAAATCTTTTTCATATCATTCGTTGTTTATAACCGTTTCTTAAAGTTACTATTTATTTCTATGTCAGCATAATAAAATAAAGGATTTCTATTTCGGTTATCAAAATTGCTCCCCGAATAGGTTTGGCATTTTTTTTGACCTTTATCGTTTAGGCGCAAAAGGAGAACCGGAGCGCAACGTAGCAATGCTACTTAAACGTCTACAGAATTAAAAAGATATCACTATGAAATTTATTATCAGCGTATTTATCACAGGTATCGTCATCGCTCTCGCGGCATATATTGTACCTGGAGCACATGTCACAAGTTTTTGGTGGGCTATAGCGACCGGATTAATGATTGGTGTTGTGAACAGCATCTTTGGAAGTATCCTTCGCCTATTTACATTCCCCTTAAACTGGCTTACTTTTGGTCTCGTTTCTTTTATCATCACCGTATTGATGATTATGTTAACGGACAAAATAATGGGGTCTAAATTTGAGGTAGATGGTTTTTGGACGACGGCACTTTTTGCAATTGCAGTTGCTGTTATCGAAATGATCATGAATCAATTAACAGGTCGAAGTAAATAGACCGAAAGAAGGTTTGCGAAGCGAGTCAAAGGGCCGGAAGGGTAAAATCTACTGTTCTGGCCCCTCAATAAATGTCAAAAATTGGCTATACTTTTCTTCGCCCATCTTTTTACGCAACCGCTGTTTCGACTTTTTCACCGCATCGGCACTCACCCCAAGCAAAGAGCCGATCTCCTTGGTTGTCAGGTTCAATCGCCACAGTAAGACTATTCGTAAATTACTTTCGGAAAGCTCTGGAAAATCACGACGTAAAGACTGATAGCTATTTGGATATTTCAATGCGAAACCATGCTTAAACTGGTTCCATTTTTCCTCCGTTAAGAGGTGTGAATTCAATATACTTTCTGACAGCAATGTCGCCGAATCAACCCCACCAACCACTTCCGTAGAAATGGGCTCTCCACTCTCGTCATCCACATGATCGTTTTGATTCAAAAAAGACAGCTGACTAAGAGGTGCTTCTTTTTTACGCTTTTTGGAAAGATAATAAACCGCGATCAACAAGGCCACGACACCAACCCCAGCTGCCCCAAGAAAACTTATGTATTTCTTTTTCTCAACACTATAAGCGGTGTTTGTCAAACGCAATCGCTCATTTATCAATTCTTTATCTGCAAGCCACATCGCTTGTTTGGTCACATTCTCTCCATCAAACAAATCCAGCGTATCCTGCATCTTTGCGAGTAAACGTCGTAATCTAATTTCGGTATTTTCATCCTTCTGTCCCACCGCAATAGCAAGAAGATGCTCATTCAGCTTATGTCGGCGGACAATTAAGTTTTCATGTTTATCTGCGAAGCCCTTCACTTTTAAGAGGTCGTTCTTGGCCTCCTCGAATCGGCCCTGTGTGATCAAAATATCTGCCAATATATTCGTGGCATATAAGGTATTAAGCTGCGCATTATGTTTATTGGAGATACGAATATCCGCTTGTAGTAATTCAACAGCTTTAGTTTCGTTTTTTTCATGTAACTCTACCAAAGCTTGATTTCCCATAATCTTGGCTTGTCGAACCTCATCTTTCTCCTTCACCGCCTGTGCCCAAGCTTTATCAAAGTATTCACGCGCGGCCGACATATTACCCTGCTGCACACTGTAATAACCCAGGTTATCAAACAACCCCGCCAATTCTTTCCCATCGGTCGTATACTTCATGGATTTTAACAAGTAATTTATACCGGTTTGAAAATCACCTATCGTTCCCATAAAAAAACCGATCTCTTTGTAAACTTCTTCGGCAAAAGGAGGATGTAGCTTCTTGTCACGTTCCAATAAAAACATAGCCTCCAAAAAATCAGGCATAGCCAAAGTAATTTTACGATTACGATAGAAATGATAGCCCCGCTGCACCAATGAAAAAACAAGAAGTCCGTTATCATTTAACGTTCTGGTCGTTACAATCGCCTCGTCCAGCAAATCACTACTTAACAACGTTGTCTCCCCATCATTATTTACGTAATACTTCGCCAGATTAATCTGATTCGCAATAAAGAGCAACTTTTCTTCTTGGGAATTCCCACCCGCCGGTAGTCGCGAAATTTCAAAATGCCCCGCACGTACCCGCTCATAGCTTTTTTTGAAAATAGGAATAAAGGTTTCTTGCAGCGGTGAACTTTCGGAATTAGCCATAACAATGCTATTCACCCCGAATGTGAAAAATAAGACTTTTAAAACGATCAAGATAGATCGGTTAATCGTAGGGTTAATCGTAAACATTTAAGTAGATGTCTGTAGTGGCTTGTCGCCGATTAGCGACAAAACTAACTAAAAGTTTTCCATACAGCAAATGAAGTTATTGTAAATTAAATTCTATAACACAAAGTTACGACCTTCCCCATAAAAACAGGGATTAAGAAGATAGGTCTGTCGTTATAAAAGAAAAGGAAAAAACGGTCTCCAGCACAACAATCTCTGTTTCTATTGTTACGCTGGAAGTCTCGTCTACAGCACCTTCGGTATCAAATAACGGGGTCTCTTGGTATCTCGTTGCAACAGAAAGTTGAATATCTTCACAATATGGTGCAAAAGTCTCACGCACCAATTCGACCTCATTGTTTTCCCCGGAAAGATGCGTAAGCATCAGGTGCCGTAACCTTGGGCTCCGACTAGCCATGAAAGCTTCCAATGCTTCTGTATTAGAAATATGGCCCCAACCACTTTTAATTCGGTTTTTTAAATAATAGGAATAACGACCATAATTCAACATATTCTCATCATAATTGGCTTCAAGCAATAAGATATCCGAATGCTGAATAACTTGTTTTACATTGTCGCAAGCACGACCAATATCGGTAAGAACACCAATATTCAGGACACTATTAGAGATTAGAAAACTACACGGCTCCTTCGCGTCGTGGTATTTAGGCACACCATAAACGGTTAGTTTTCCAATCACGACTTGAGCATTAGGCGCTATAATATGTACAAGGTCTTCCGGCAGGTGCAATCGGCTCCCTTTATAAGAACCGGCCGTGATATAGACCGGAATTGCATAGCGCTTACAGAAAACAGAAAGACCACGGATATGATCCGTGTGCTCGTGCGTAATAAAAATTGCTTTAACAGATGCCGGATCAACGCCGATTGCTGCCATACGCAAGAGCACATGTTTCGTATTGATACCCACATCGACCAAGATTGTATCGTCCCCATCCGCTATATAATAACAGTTCCCATTACTTCCCGAGGCCAGCGCACAATACTTCATCTTAACACTCAGGTAAGCTTAATGGAACTTTAATAGCTAAACCACCGTCAGCCGTTTCTTTATACTTTACATTCATATCTTGGGCCGTCTCCCACATCGTGCTCACAACAGCATCCAAACTTACTTTCGCTTTATCTGGATTTGAAGTCAACGCTAATTGTGCCGCCGTAATTGCCTTGATTGCGCCCATGGTATTCCGCTCAATACATGGAATCTGCACTAATCCGCCAATCGGGTCACAGGTTAAGCCCAAATGGTGCTCCATCGCAATCTCTGCGGCCATCAATACCTGACGCTGAGAACCACCCAGACATTCGGTTAAAGCGCCGGCTGCCATCGCCGAAGAAACACCAATCTCTGCTTGACACCCGCCCATGGCAGCCGATATCGTTGCTCCTTTTTTGAAAATAGATCCAATCTCTGATGCAGTCGCTATAAATTGAAGAATCTTATCCTCTTTATAACAATCGTGAAATGTTATATAGTATTGTAAAACCGCTGGAATCACACCTGAGGCTCCATTCGTCGGAGCGGTAACAACACGTCCAAAGGAAGCATTCTCCTCATTTACCGACAAAGCAAAACAACTGACCCAATCCAGGATATAACCAAAGTCTTTACCTCCCCCGCGGATAGCCTCTACCCAACTATCAAAATCATTATATTCTCGTCCTTTAAGAAGACGCTTATTCATTTTTGCAGCTCGTCTTTCGACATTCAAGCCACCCGGCAATACACCGGCGGTGTGGCAACCCTTATAAATACAATCTTTAATGGTGTGGAAAATCTGCATCACACCCCGACGAGTTTCCTCCTCCGGACGCCACGCCAATTCATTTTCCATCACGAGCTCAGAGATTTTCAACCCAGTCTTCATACACCACACCATCAGTTCTTGTGCATTTTCAACAGGAAAAGACATATCAACCTCACTTAAAAAACCCTCTGCATCATTTTCTTGCACTACAAAACCACCACCAATAGAATAGTAGGTCTCACTGATAGCAGTCCCATCTTCCAGGAACGCTTGAAAAGTTACTGCATTCGGATGATAGGGCAGACTCTCGGCAAATAGAAACAATAAATCCTCGGTATAACTAAAGGTAACCTCTTTCTCCGCACCTAGAATAATCTTGTGCGAGGTTTTTATGTGATCTACTTTAGGCATAACCTGATATACATCAAAAGTTACGGGATCATCGCCACTTAATCCCAATAGAACCGCAATATCGGTTCCGTGCCCCACACCTGTTTTCGCTAGTGATCCATAAAGTAAGATCTTGATCTCTTTGACCTTATCTAACACCTGTCGATTCCGCAACACATCGACAAAACGTTGTGCCGCACGCCAAGGTCCTAAGGTATGTGAACTAGAGGGTCCAATACCTATCTTAAACATGTCAAATATAGAGATTTGTTCTTTTGCCATTTACTCAAAATTTAAGCCGAACAAAAATATCGTTTAAAGTGTAATTTACTTCATTTTATATGCTAATTTTTAAAGAATAAACTTAGCAATATGATAAGCTTTGAGGCTATTAATTAGGAAAATCACATTTCCTCTGGAAATGCTATTGGTTTACAACCGTATACCTAAACAAAGGTAGGTAATTAAAAGAGGAAGGGCGAGCAACAAACAAAAAAGCACGGGGTTGTCGTCCCGTGCTTTTAGTACCTCGATGGAAGCAGATTTCTTATAATCCGCTTCCCGTTTTAAAATCTTTATTAATTGTGACAGATAGTTTTCCTTGCGATTTGATTTGTCCCAAAAGCACCTTTAACACAGCTTTTTGCATGAACGCATCATTTTGATATCCCACAATAATGCTGTTACTACGACCAACAGGTAGGTTATCGATTGCGTATGGATTGGTAAACATTGCTGTTACCGTTCTTCTACCAGCCAGCTTATCAATAAAATCCTTAGTCACCGCATTTAAATCAGATTCGCTTCTTGGACGCGATCTATTGTCATGGATTGCCAAGATAATCTGACGGTTTTTACGAATATCCTTCAGCAAGTCTTTCAACTGCTCTTCTGTTTCTTGACCTGTAATCACGTATTCTTTTTTGTTATTTAACTGAACAGCCAATCCTTTTTCGAAATCTTGAGGCTCTTTGATCCCTACAGAAACAATAGCTGTTTGTGTATTTTTATTAAATGATTTGATTCCCTTATCTGATTTAAGGACAGTCACCGCAGCATCTGCCAAACGTTGCACAAGAGACTGCGCAGAAGGGCTATTCAAGTCATTCACTAAATTAGCCACGTTT
This sequence comes from Sphingobacterium psychroaquaticum, assembly GCF_004421025.1. Lineage (NCBI taxonomy): Bacteria > Pseudomonadati > Bacteroidota > Sphingobacteriia > Sphingobacteriales > Sphingobacteriaceae > Sphingobacterium > Sphingobacterium psychroaquaticum. The sequence continues at coordinate 4,128,875 of NZ_CP038029.1, forward strand.
ACAGGACGGTATTTATTAAGACCTACCCAGTATTTCGATGCCAAAACACGCTTCACACGCTCATCTAATTCAGCCTGTTTAATACGTCCACTTTTCACCGCTTTTTCGACTAAGTCAATCGCACGTGCGCTATTCTCTGAAACTTCCAATAAATCATGACCAGCCTCGATTGCCATCACATCTGCTTCACCATTCGGGAAGTGCTTTTTCACCCCTTTCATATCCATAGCATCCGTCACGGTAAGCCCTCTAAAACCAAGCTCCTTACGTAATAAATCGGTCACTACCTTACGAGAGATCGAAGATGGAATATTAGGTGTAGCATCTAATGCCGGAATATTCATGTGTGCGACCATAATGGCAGGCGCACCCGCTTTGATTAGCTCGCGGAAAGGAAAAATTTCCAATGTATCCAGACGACCTTTCGAGAATGTTAATTGTGGTAAATCATAATGCGAATCTACATCCGTATCACCGTGTCCAGGGAAATGCTTTAAAGACGCGATAATCCCGCCATCAACCATCCCATCCATATAGGCTTTTGCTTTACGCGTCACATTTTGCTTGTTATCACCAAAAGAACGGAAATTGATCACCGGATTTTTAGGGTTATTATTAATATCTACAACCGGTGCAAAGTTAAACTGCATACCAATGCGTAAGAAGTCCTTGGCCACTTGGCGCCCCATTTCATAAATGAGTTTATCATTCTGAATAGCACCCAAAGTCATCTGATATGGGAAAGAAATAGTGGAATCTGGCAACCGCATCCCTAATCCCCACTCCCCATCAAAAGTTATCAATAGTGGAACTTTTGTTAACTTCTGATATCTATTGAACATTTCGGCATGACGAACTGGCCCACCTTGAAAAACAACAAGACCACCCAACTGCTCTTTCTGAACAACCTGAGCAACAGAATCAATATACTTTTGACCTAAATTGGTATGTGCACGAACCAAGAATAGTTGTGCGATACGCTCCTTCGGTGTCAAAGAATTAAATACCGAATCGACCCATGTGTTTTTTGTATTAATAAAATTAACAAAATCTGGCCTTTTCTGTGCTTGTGCACTTCCAATCGCAGCACATAGCCCGAATAAGACGAACAGTTTTTTTATCATATTTAGTTTGTTATGCATCTTCGAAATAAGCGAAAAAAACAATATCATCAAAATTTTATGCGTCTTTTAAAACAAAACATGCACAAAATCGCACTACAGAAGATTGTATTTTTGCTCCAACAAGCCGGCAAGTTCTAAGCCATTGGTCACATCACCACTAGCTTCTCTTTTCCAGAGCATATCGATTATCAATAATAAATATTGCGTCTCCAATTCCGGTTCTTTATAGCCCAATTCCGAGAATGCCTTCTGCAAAATAGGCTGTACAGGTTTCATGAACTGCTCATGCTGTTGTTTGGAGAACGTATTGTGCCACAACCGTTCTTGTAACTTCCAAAACAAAGGTTCTTCTGCGACGAGTTGGCTCGGGAGAAATATCATATTTTTTAAAAACTCCTTTGGGTCTTTATAGGTCATCATACCACGATGATGTGATAAAACCCGACGATAGCCTGCCTTAATAATATGTGCCAATAAAGCATCCTTATTCCCAAAATGCTTAAAAATCAAGGCTTCGGACACCCCTGCTTCGATCGAGATTTCCTTTGTGGATGTATCAATATACCCATTCGTTGCAAACAACGATAGGGCTACCCGCATGATTTTCTCTTTTCGACTTAACGTACTGTCTCTCATTCCAAACAAATTTCACAAAGATATTTATTTTTTTTGAGCCCACTGTCCTCTTACGTCACCCACTTGTTATCATCTGATTAAGTCCTGTAATTTTTTTAACACATTAACAGTAATTTACATTGGCGACATTATCTTTGGTTTTGATTAAACTACAACCATGAATCGCTTTTTCCGTCGTCGTATCGGTCTTTTTTTTCTGATGATCCTTTTCTCCTTCGTTGCCTTCGGCCAACAATCGATTACGGGAAAGATTCTGGATAAGATATCATCAGCACCAGTCGGTGGGGCTACACTAAAACTGCTGAATGAAAAGGACAGTGTAATAAAAAGCACCTCAAGTGATAAACAAGGATCTTTTGCCTTCCAGGTATCTGCTGGCAAATACCTCATCAAACTTTCAAATATAGGGCACCAACCGGTAGACAAACAGGTCACGATTACCGACAAGAACGTGCAGACTATCTTTCTGCTAGATCCATCCGAGGTAGTTCTGGAAGAGATTGAAATTACGGCCGGTGCAGCTGTCGCACTAAAGGGGGACACCATGGAATTTGATGCCAAGAAATTTTCTACCCGAGAGTTTGCAGATGCCGATGAACTGATCGCACAGATTCCAGGTGTAGAATTGGATGAGGAAGGAAATGTAAAAGCACATGGCGAGAATGTAACGAAGATTATCGTGGATGGAAAAGAGTTTTTCAGTACAGATCCACGGATTGCATTAAAAACCCTACCCGCAGAAATTATAGACAAAGTTCAGATTATTGATGAAAAATCTGAACAAGCAAAATTTTCGGGATTTGATGACGGGCAGCGGCGCAAGGTAATCAATATCGTCACCAAACCAGACAAAAAACGGGGGCTCTTCGGGAAAGCAGCATCTGGGTATGGTGACCATAACAAATTCCAGCTGAACTCCTCCATTAATCGTTTTCAAGACGATCAAAAAATTGCCGTCAATCTGATGGGAAATAATGTCAATGAAACAAATTTTGCAGAACAAGGGCGTGGTGGATCCCGACGAGGAAACAACAACACCGAGCGAGGTTTATCAGACACCTATGCTGCGGCAATAAACTACAACAATTTATTCCTGAATAAGAAAATGGATGTCAGTGGCGACTATAACTTCCGATCCTCAGCAACTGACATTATCTCTAATTCGGAGACCGAATATATCTTGGGAACACGCGCCAATCAATTGCAGCAGGCAGCACAAACTAATAGCAATAAGGATATTGAACACCGCGCCAACGCACGAATTCGTTGGACATTGGACTCCGCACAGCGTATCGACTTTTCCCCGAACCTAAGCTACACCAGCCAGGGACGCTCTGGGCAAAGCGCAAGTTCAAGCTTCAGAAAGGTGAATGACTTGATCAACCAGTCTAACCGCAGCAATAATAACGACAACTCTAACTTTAATTTTGGCGGTGACCTGACCTACATGTATCGTTTTCGGAAATCGGGACGAACGGTTTCGGTCAATGTTTCTGGAAATAAAAGTACAAATGATGCATTGGGAAAGAATTTAGCATTAACACAATATTATAAAGAGGGGCTTGTAAGCCGCATCGACACGAACAACAACCAGAGTGTAACCAATGGCTACGGTTCAGGGTTTAGTAGCCGCTTGGCATTAACGGAAAATCTTTCCCAACGGACGCGCCTACAGCTGAACTACAGCTTCCGAAACACAACCAATTACTCGGATCGACAGACCTTTGAGTTTCTCGCGGAAACAGGTCAGCTGGGGGAACTGAATGAACGGCTGTCCAATGAGTTTCGCAATGATTACAACTACCATAAAGGAGGTCTCTCGCTTTCTTATAACAAAAAAGATTCGCTCCGCATACAGGTGGGATTGAGCTACCAACACGGTATCCGAAATAATGATCGGACATTCCCAATCAACTTGGTCACAAAGGCTGATTTTGGAAGCTTCCATCCAGAACTATCGGTAACGTATAATTTCAATAAAGAAAGACGCCTGGAATTTAATTACAACACCAACACCAATACGCCAACGATTAATCAACTTCAGGATTATGTGAACAACCAAAACGAGCTTCGTATCAGCAATGGCAATCCGAACTTGGAGCAGGAATACAACCACAGCGTGAAAGTGCAATACAAAGATGTAAAACGCACTACCGGACAGAGCTTTAACAGCAGCTTGGATTTCAATTACACCAATGATAAAATTGTAAATTCGGTTCTGATGACAGATACAGCTATGGTTTTATTTGACGACGTCGTACTGGGTGCTGGGGGGCAGTATACAGTACCGGTTAATGTAGATGGAGCCTACAGTGTGCGTCTGACCAACAGCTTTGGGGTACCGATCAAAAAGTGGAAGCTGAACCTAAACCTGAACAACAGCATGTACTACAACAGTAACTTTGCCGTGTTGAATGGCGACTTCTTAAATGGTTATAGTTACGGATTGCAACAGCGCGTTGGACTAAGCACGAATATCAACAAGCGCTTTGTCTCAGGAGTCAACTATCGGATAAACTTAACATTTACCAATAACCCGATTGCGACAACGCCAACCTACAAAGTTTATTCGCACACATTGAACCATACGTTAAACTATGAGTTCTTGAAATCTATTGTCTTCAACTCGAGCTTGCTCTATATTTACAACAGTGGGGTGTTGAATGCTCCAGGCACCAAAACATTGTTATGGAATGCATCCTTGGGTAAAAAGCTCTTCAAGCGCCAAAATGCCGAGATCGCACTCAAAGCTTTTGATATTTTCAATAATGCGCAGAATATTAATCGCCGCGTTACGGATATCGCCGTTACCAATGTCATGTCGAATACGTTAGCCCGCTATTTTATGTTGTCGCTGAATTATAACTTGCGGAATTTTGGGAAGTAACAAGATGGGTAAGGCACGAGCTACAAGCTCTCTTCAAACCTATTACCGATAAAACAACGTATACGGATCCGACGGATAGACAACAGCATCTGGATTATGTTGAAACGGCACTTCCGGATCAAAAATCTCCTCGAGCGTTTGCTGCAAGAACGAAACAAACATAGTCTTCACCTCCGCTAGATAGGCATCCGTTAACACCATCCCTTTACCATTAAACAATGTTCCTTCCTCCCGCATTTTACGCGCCACATACAAGTGAGGCTCCAAGCCTTTACGGCCTGTCTTTTCCTCGAATACATACGCATAAAACAACGTTTGCACCAATGCCTTATTCTCCGTGTTCGCCGCAAACACCTTTTCCAAATCTTTAAAAGAAACTGTATCGCCTCCCGTTTTATAATCCACAACCCGTGTAATCACCTCGCCATCGGCCGTCAATACCTCATCCACACGGTCAATAATACCATACAGCTTCACCCGCTCTTCTTTCCCATTAACCTGAATCGGAAACTCCAACGTATAATCTGTATCATTTTCCAGCTCCACAATTCGAAAGGCCTGATATTTATCCATATCATATTGCAGATACATCCTCACATATGCTGTAGCAATTTTATACATCAAGTGCTGCATACTATTGAGGTCAGTTAAAGCCGTAAATTCCGTTTGATAAAGCGCTGAAATCTCACGTATCACCAAAGCATCTACCTCCGGAAGCTTACTCGAAAGGATCGTGGTAGATACAAACTTGTCGGCTCCCTTATATGGCGTAAAGATTGTTTCCATCACATTATGGATAACAGTCCCCAGCTTGTTCATCTCAAACTCTTGCGTTAGTGTTGGTGGTTCTTTTATCTCCGCAACATGCTTTAGAAAAAACTGCAAAGGTGATTGCAAATAAGTGGTCAACGCCGTTGCCGATATGCTTTTCTTCTTTGTGATAAGAGCATCATATAGCTGCATCCAAACAGCTCCTTCCTTTGGAATAACGAGCGGCTCGTTCGGTTCCTGAAAACCAATCGGTTGTTGCTGTCGAAAGATGTCAAACTGCAGCTGACTTTCAAACATCAACTGTTTAACAAAACGACTCTCCTCCCCGGAACTACTTTCGTTGACTAAGCCATTATAAAAAATATGGATATCTTCACTAAACTGGAAATGACGATAAAAAAGATAGGCGGATAATGCGTCTTGATTTTCCAAGATCGGTAGATCGTATGCTCGCCTTAAATTATTGGGTAAAAACGTCGCTGCATTAGATGTCTTTGGTAACACCCCTTCATTGGCCCCGAGGATATACACCTTATCAAAATTTAGACATCGACTTTCCAAAAGCCCCATAATTTGTAAACCTTGCAAAGGATCTCCCTCAATGGCCGAATTAACGGGGGCAATCGCTTTGCGGATTAACCCAATTTGAAAACTGATCGACGTTGCTGCAATTTTATCTAACCCAAGCCGTAACTGGTTAAGCACTTTCTTGGTTTCGACCAACAGATTACTATCGATTTGGCTCATTCGGTCCTGCGCTGCAATAGCCACCAATAATGTATCCAAAACGTGTACCAAAGCCGGCAATAACTCCACCGCACTCCTTACCGGTTTAAAAAAGTTCGGCAGCACGCTGCTTTTAATCGTAATATGCTCCAAGCTCACTTCAAAAAGCTGCTTATCCGTTAGATCCTTAAACAATCCGGCTCGCTCTTCGGGATCTAACCGTGTCAAAGGGTGGCTGATAAACGTCTCCACATACTGAAAAGGAACCTTTGTCCTTTTCAGATGCGCAATATCTTGTTGCACATCGAGCCATAAATCGATTAGACCAAAGATAGGGGATTGCGTTAACGGGTATCCGGTTGTAATGTTCGGAACGACAGCCGGCAAACTTTGCAACAACGGCACCAATAGACTTTCATCAGCAAGCAGAATAGCGGAGGTTTTATCCTCTTTTTCACAATCCTGAAGAACATCGTGCAACAACTTTGTTTGACTAATGTTTCCGGAAGTGGCATACACAGCAATTGTATCTTTACGCTTTCCAATAGTATCCGAAAACTCACCAAGCGCATGTTGTAAGCCAATTCCCTGTACATTTCTTCGAATAAAAAGACCGGCTTCCTGCTGCGTATCCGTCATATAATAGGCGTCCGCATCAAAATAAAAAAGTGCTCGGCCTTCCTCTTGCCACTGCTTAAATAATCGCGCTTCCGCTTTACTCAAGGCATTGAAGCCTACAAAAACAAGTTTTTTATATCGCTCGACAAAACGCCCATTCTCTGCTTTCCCCTCTGCGAGATTACGGTATAAGGTTGGGTAATTACGCTGCCCCAACTCTTTTAGTTTCTCCTTCAACGCACGATATAGAAGCGGCATCCGTCGCCATAGTTTTAAGAACCGCTCCTGGATACCGGTATGTCCTCCTATACTAAATGACTGCCAAAACTGACGAATGAACACCTGTTGCTGTTCCGTCAAATGCTGAAATGCAATATCGATCTTTGTGGTATCATACAGCTCCATATAGATCTGATCAATGTCCACCAGTTCATAATCTAGTTGACCAAAATCGGCCAGAATAATTTCCGCAATCGGATAAAACTCCTCTAAGGTTTCAGGCTCCGCCCCTTCTTTTACGAGCAGCTCATTATGCAGTTCATACAAGTAAAAAAACTGACTCAAGGCCGATGCATCAGCTGAGGAAGAAGATTGTCCGACAAATTCTTGGATTGTAAAAAATTGTGGAGACCATATTGCTTTACCATACACCTCAGAGAGATGCTTTTTCAAGTATGTAATAGGTCGTTTATTATTAAAGACAATAGCGATGTCCGCTAGGTCATTTCCAAATCGTGCCTGTATATCTTCGGCTACCTGACGTAAAAACGGTTTCCTTTCTTCCATTGTTCCCATACTTAAATGACCTCCACCAACTGATTGCTCTTTGCGTAGTACAAAAATCCCTTCACATTCATATAACCGAGATTCTTTAACGCCTTCATATAATTATCGACCTGCCATTTGTGTTCCGCATAATCGCCCTGAGTAAATTTAAAATCGAGGACAATAGTCTCTCTCGCCGATGTAAAAACCTTATCCGGACGTATAGTCTCCCCATTCTCCAAAATAATACTGGCCTCGTTCCATATCTTATAATCTCCACCTAGCCAATTACTCACAACAGGATGTTCCCAGATCTGCTGGATCTCATGCAATATAAAAGGACGATCCTCTAGCGCCAGCACCCCTTCCTCAATATAGCGATCAACCAAACCAAGGACCTCTTCCTGTCTACTCACCTCCGACATAATCTCATGCGCCAGTATACCATACTGCGCCGCTTTTTCTAATTGCAGAATATTATTGATCGTACGCTTCGTTGATTTATCAAAAGCCTTTTGTAACTCCACCGAAATCGGATAATCCTTTAAACTAACCGGGTAGTGATGGATACGGGATTCTCCTGTTTCGGCCTGTTCATCCAACTTTACATCCTTTTCTTGGGGGACAACCTCTTCCAAGAGCAACTGTCCCTCCGACAAACTAAACTCTCCCTGCCCATTATTATCTAGCACCTGGTACAACAGGTCGCTTATATAATCGTTCTTGATATCATAGCCTGATACTATACCGGTTTTCTTATCGACAGTTTCCTTAAATAGTGGCGCCGTGATATATAGGTGTGCTACAGCACGTGTCATCGCAACATAAAATGTATTTAATGCATCCATGTAATTAAACAACATCTCTTCAAAATACTGCTTATAAAAGATAGACTGTCCGACGCTTCCTGTATACTTTAACGGTATTTTCCCCAACTGCTCAAAGGGGCTCCCTTGCACATCGATCCAAAAGTCACCATTTATCATTCCATCCAGATCCCAGGCACAAAAAGGAATCATCACCACCTCGTATGCCAATCCTTTAGATTTATGGATCGTCGTCACCTCTATCGCATTGACTTTGCCATCTGCAGGAAGGCTCACATGCACACCATCCTCTTCCCAAAAGGTCAAAAACTGAGATATCCCACGTTCACCACTTTGGGAGAAAGTGCTCACCATATCTTTAAAAGCCAAAATATAAGGCAAATGCAAATTCCCCTCGCCGATCAACCCGTAAGCCTCAATCAGCTGCTCTACCAAATGGATCAACGGTAGCTTTTGCAACACAGACCATTGAGCTAACAATCCTGCTGGCAAGAGAGACGCTACATCTTGGAGGTTGTTCGTTTTAAATTCCAACCAAAAGGAGGTATCAAATGTATGCCCCGATTGAATGAGTTGATAGAGATAGACCATTCGGGCACGGTGAATAATGTGTTTATCCGACTGGTAAACTAGCGCCTTAAGCGTCTCAATCAGCAATAAAACAGCATCATTACCAACCAGAGACAACGCATCGCCCGAAATCACCTCAAAAGCTATCCCACTCTCATTTTTGTAAGCCATCAGCTGTTGGATCACTTGTTTCGCTTGTGTATTACTGCGAACTAATATCCCAATTTGCCGCGGCTCATAGCGCCCCGTAGATATCCACTCGCCTACTTTTTCGGACATCAAACGTAAGGATTCTTCCATCACCTGGTTACGACGATATCGGCCATCTTCAACTGGTAAATATTGAATTTCAATCGCACCTTTCGGGTGATCAGCGCCTTGTTTATGCGCTGGCACTTCCTGCTGACTATTTTCATATGCTTTGATTAGCATCCGATCGTTACCCGATGTTTCCCACCAATCCCATTCCTCCGGGGGAAGACTCTCCCGAACTTTTTCATTCAGCACCTCTTGAAGACGTTGCGGCATGGCGCTAAACAAATAATTATTCAGTGCAATAATTCGAGGCAGACTTCTGTAATTGGTCTCCAGCGTGCCATTTTCGATGAAAGTACTCCGATTCGTTTCATTCAGATGAAAAGCATCCGAAACCTGTTGTTCTACTTGCTGCAGGAGGATGCGCCAATCACCATTCCGCCACCGGTAAATACTTTGCTTTACATCGCCTACGATAAGGTGTTCGTGGAACTCCTGACGTGCATTACCGAGGGCATTGATGAGCAACGGACTGTAATTTTTCCACTGGATTCGTGAGGTGTCCTGAAACTCATCAAACAGGAAATAGTTGTATCGGTTGCCGATCTTTTCCCAGATAAAGGTGGGGTCGTTATTTTCATCGAGTCCCAGCTTACTCAGTAACATCTGCGCATCTGAAATCAGTTGCGCCCCATTTTCTCTACGCCACTGCGTGAGGAGGTCGCTCATCTCCTTCAGCAAACGGAAGTAATAGAGGTTTCCTTGTACAGACTGATAAGCAATAAAGGTTGGAAAGAACTGATACAGTTCTTCAAATTGCCGCAACACGGGCGCTAGCAGCTGCTGTAGATCATACCGCACACTTTTATCCGCTCCAGTAAAGGCATCCTCGTCATCGGATAACTTTAAGTATTTATCAAATATTTTTGCCAGTTCAGTCGCCGATAGTTTGCTCACCTCTGGATCGGTCTTGCTTGCCGAAAACAGCTTGTTGCGCGATTTACCTTTCAAATCATCCGCCACAACACCTGAAGTTTTGATCGTCGCCGAAAACAGGAGAATGGCTGACCGCAGAGCTTCTAGAAAGGTTTGTGTTTTCTCGTGCACCTCCGTATTAAGCAGATTGAACACCTGTCGGGCATCGGCCGTACTCAAATGTGCATTGAACTCCTGGAAATTTTCGGTAAATATTAATCCCGCTAGACTGAGTAGTTGTTGACGATAATTCCAATTTTCATTGCTATCAATTTTCTTCTCCGCATAAGCGATAATCCACTCCAACAGATCAGGGCGCTCATCCAGTAACTGGTTCAACATAACAGTAAGATCCTGTTTTACCTTATTACTGTTCATCTCAATCTTATACCCCGCATCAAGATTCAGCTCGTACGTAAAGCTACGGATCACCTTCTGGGAGAAGCCATCGATGGTACTAATCGTAAAATGCCCGTAATCATGTATGATTTTTCGAAACACCCGATAGGCCTTTTCTTGTATTAACTGTAGAGTCCACGTGGGTTGTTGCTCCAGCAGAAGCATCCGAAAGGCATCCACCTTACGACGCTGGTCACCTGTAGCCAACCCTTGTAACACCGATAGCACGCGCTCCTTCATCTCGGCTGTCGCCTTATTCGTAAAGGTTACCGCTAAAATCTCTCTGTAGCTATTTTCCTGCATCAATAACAACGTGATATAATGCAGGGTCAGACTAAAGGTTTTCCCGGAGCCTGCCGAAGCTTTTAATATTTTGAGTGGAGCAACAGCGTTCATGTGATGAAAGTAAAGATTAAAAAGGAAAAAGTAGAAAGGAAAACGTACAAAGTAGCGAGTAACGAGTAGAATGAGGACCAGATTACATGGATGGGGCAAAATTAAAAATATAGAAAAGAGAAGGTCGTTCGTAGAAAGCGAGGCAGGAAAGTATCAGGGTATCAAGATGAAAGTAAAAATTAAAAAAGGAAAAGGAAAAAAATATTCTTATCTTTGCGTCCCCTCTTGCAATAAAGCACGGGGGATATGTTGAATACATAAATTAAATAAAACATGGCAACTAAAATCAGATTGCAAAGACACGGTAAAAAAGGAAAACCTTTTTACCACGTAGTAGTAGCAGATTCACGTGCACCACGTGATGGTAAGTTTATCGAGCGTATCGGTTCTTACAACCCAAACACAAACCCAGCGACAATTATCTTGGATTTCGAGAAAGCTTTGAACTGGTTAAACACAGGTGCACAGCCAACTGACACAGCACGTACGCTCCTTTCTGAGGAAGGTGTTCTTTACAAGAAACACTTACAAGGTGGTGTGAAAAAAGGTGCTTTTGACGAAGCTAAAGCAGAAGAATTATTCGCTGCTTGGGTAGAAGGCAAAAACGCACAAGTAGCTGGTAAAAAAGCTGGTTTAGCATCTTCTAAAGAAGAAACTAAGAAAGCTGCTTTAGCTGCTGAAGCAAAGAAAAAAGCGGACAGAGCTGCGGCAATCGCTGCTAAAAACGCACCTGTTGCTGAAGAAGTAGCAGAAGAAGAAGTTGTAGAAGCTCCTGAGGCAACTGAAGGTGCTGAAAACACAGAAGAAACTGAAGGATAATTCACTATTCATACAGATTCAAGAAGGCCGAATCCGCAAGGAATCGGCTTTTTTTTATTTTATCTACGTACCTTTGCATTATGACAATTGAACAGAGTTTTTATATCGGCTATATCACGAAAACCCGTGGATTAAAGGGTGAAGTACAACTTTTTTTTGAATTTGAAGATTACATGGATTTGGAGTTTGATGTACTTTTCGTAGAAGTCAATAAAAAATTGGTTCCTTATTTTGTCGACACCATCAAACTACAAAAAAATAGTACCGCATACCTAAACCTTGAGGATGTAGACCATATTGATAAGGCGCAGGTCATTGTCAAAAAGAAAGTATACCTCCCAAACGACAAGATGCCAGAGCGTGACCCGGATGATTTCCGCTATACCGACTTGATCGGGTATCTTGTCATTGACGAAAATGAAGGAGAACTTGGTGAAATCACACAGGTACAAGAGCTTCCTCAACAGTTTATGGCCTCTGTAGATTTCAACGGACAGGAATTGCTTTTTCCATTGAATGACGATCTAATCTTAGGTATCGATGCCGAAGAGCAAGTTCTGGAAGTAGAATTACCGGAAGGGCTAGTCGATTTATATCGCGGGGAAGAATAACGGTCTTTTTATTTTTAGTTCTCACTTCTATTACCGATATTAGCAACCGCTTATAGAGAAAGGCAGAGGGAATAGACCCGCTGAAGCCTTAGCAACCTGACACTGGTCAAGGTGCTACATTCTACTCGGTTTAGCCCGGGAAAGATAAGCTGAAGAAACACAATATCCCTGTGCGTTTTCTCCTAAGCCTAAATCGATTACTATGAAGATTGTTGATCATATCAAGAACGCCAAGGGCAAGACATCCTTTTCTTTTGAGCTATTGCCTCCCGCAAAAGGGCAGGGAATACAAAGCATTTTTAAGACGATGGATGAACTTATGGAATTCAAACCTCCTTTTATTGATGTTACCTACCATCGGGAAGATTACCTGTACAAACAACATGACAGTGGCCTTCTGGAGCGTGTAGCCTACAGAAAGCGACCAGGAACGGTGGCTATTTGCGCGGCTATTATGAGTAAGTATAAGGTAGATGCTGTGCCGCACTTAATCTGCGGAGGATTTACCAAAGAAGAAACTGAAAATGCCCTGATCGACCTCAACTTTTTGGGGATAGACAATGTATTGGTCCTACGTGGTGACGCCCGCAAAGGGGATGCCGATTTTATTCCAACCCCGGGTGGACATGCCTTTGCTACGGACCTCCTACAGCAGGTTGTCGATATGAACGAAGGAAAATATTTACACGAAGATATCGAAAGCTCTGCGAAAACAGACTTTTGTATTGGCGTTGCCGGCTATCCGGAGAAACACTTTGAAGCGCCGAACTTCAATACCGATTTCAAATGGCTGAAGAAGAAAGTAGAGATGGGTGCAGAGTTCATCGTAACCCAAATGTTCTACAACGTAGATAAATACAAAGAGTTTGTGACGAAATGTCGTGATAATGATATTCATGTACCCATCATTCCGGGACTAAAACCACTCACCACAAAAAAACAATTGATTGCTTTACCGAAAATCTTTCACTTGGATATCCCAGAAGAACTGAGTGAAGCGGTGGAAAGCTGCAAAACAAACGCTGATGTTCGTCAAGTAGGTGAGGACTGGTTGGTACAACAGTGTAAAGAATTGATTGAATTTGGCGCACCGGTATTGCACTTTTATACCATGAGTAATCCCGGACCAACGAAAAAAATTGTAGAGCGCTTAGCGTAATACAAATAAAAAACTCCCGATGTTCATCGGGAGTTTTTTATTTGCTATTTATAAACCGGGATCGTTTCCATTGTTTTATAAACCTTCAGCAAAGCACGTGGTACATGGAAGCATCCCTTCCACTTACCACCTTTAAGTGTCAACAAAGGTTCTCCTTGACGGTTCAAGTATCCATACCATTCTCCAAACTCTGGATCAGCGAAGTGCTGGAAGCTATAGCTATCCAACTTCTCAAACCATTCTTTGCAACGGGGGTCGCCCGTATATGCCCATCCTTTTGCCATACAGACTAAAGCCTCCAAATGAACCCACCATAGTTTCTGATCCCACTCCAACTGTAATAAGGGTTTGTTTAAGATATCTTTAAAATAGAAGATACCGCCATATTGCTCATCCCAACCATACTCCAGTGCACGCAATGCAATATCGACGCATTTCGTCATCAATGCCTTATCCGATCTTCTTTCAGCCAAATCCATCATAAACCACATGGCTTCAATCGTGTGCCCCGGGTTCACCAAGCGTCCGTCAAACGTATCAGAAAAAGATCCATCAAGGTTTACGCTTTCCATAATCAAACCGGTTTCTGGTTGGTAAAATACCTCCATTACTTCATGAATAACCTCGTCGATTAGCGTTTCTACCGTGGCGCTACCTACAATATGCTCCAATTCTAACGAAAGGTTGCTCAGGATCATCGGCAAAGCGAAACCTTTCAGATTTCTTGTGCCAGGGTAAGCTTTGCTATATTTTCCTTTCGGATTATGCTGCCGCTCCAAAATGCGGTTAAATGTATCTTCCGCAACCTTGCCATACTCCTCTTTACCTGTCGCTTTATACAACGCAGCAAGCCCCATACTGGCAAAGCAATCCGAAAAAATGTTATACGGTTGCACCAAAGGATTTCCCGCCCTATCTAAGGAGAAATACCAATCTCCTTCTGCATCACGACCGTTCTTTAGGATAAATTTAGCCCCCTGCTCAGCCATATCACGCCATACAGGATTCTCCTCCACTTGGTTATATAGCGTCGACAATGTCCATATCTGACGCCCCTGTAACCACATAAATTTATCGGTATCAAATACAGTTCCATCACGGTCTAGGCATGAGAAAAAACCACCAAATTGGTGGTCAACCGAATTCTTCTCCCAAAAGGGCATCACGTTAAGCAACAGCTCATTTCTGTATTTATCAACAAATTCCGTCATCTTCAATTTTAAATCAACGTTTCTAAATATTCTTTATATCGATTATATAAATGGCCTGCTTGTAAGTAGGCCGACTGTGGGCTCATGAAATGCGAAAATTCAAATGTAATCGCTTTATCATATCCTGCTTTTCGTGCCGCTTCTAGCTTCAGCCTTAATTTTTCAAATTTTATCGGAAGGAACTTAATCGGCATATCCCGATCAAAAGACTCTGCGTTGGTCCAACATTGCAGCCCATAAGTATCCGCAAGCTTCTTATTGACGGTAAAGAAATCTTCTAATTCATGGTAATCAATATGCCCATCTTGAAAGGCTACCGCATCAATGGCATGATGAATCTCGTGGAAAATCTCATTCCACTCACGCTCATGTTCCTGTATAGAAACGACATCCGTTTTTGTCAGGCTCGCATTGGCTGCCATCACGGCTTTCTTACCATCGATCCATGGGGAAATAAAAGTAGGCAAGTTGTTGCTCACCGCCTTACATTGCTCACCTAAGATCCGAAAAGCACTAGCCGCACCTTTGGTTTGTCGGCTAATTTCCATACTCAAGTACCACCCCCCAAAGCTGCTGTATTTACCATACTTCTGCCATACCTCATCAATCACATAACGATTGGCATCAATCTCGTGTTGCATATCACCGGTATCCCAATACTTCCCGCTATCATATAGGCCGAAGAAGAACTTCATGCCATGCTTCTCAGCCAATTGCAAAAACATCTCCACCAAGTCTGCCGGTGGCTCGTAACAGCCTAAATTATCCTGTAACCACGGCGAAGGATATGTAATAAAGCGGCGATATCCACTCCGGATAAGAATCACGGTATCAATACCAACAGCCTTCATATACCCAAAATCACGATCCCATTCCGCACGTCCCCAGTTTTGATGTGGGATATCGTGACTTATCTCATCCAAAAAAGTTCCCGTAATCTTCATTTATAAATATTTTTTGTCTTTTAGATATTTAACCCAAACCAAGTATCCATCTGTATTGATATGAATACCATCCATCGTATAGTCTGCTTTTAGCACATGGTCGTCGGCCAACACTTCTTTTACGTCCACATATGTTAACTTATAGCGTTGTGCTAATTTCAAAACACCATCATTCAAGGCGCGTACCATTGCTTCCTTATGGAACAGGTAGTCATATTTCAATACCTTCTCGTTTAAGGGCAACGTACTCTGCACATATATTTTTGTCCGAGGGCTAATCTGTTGAATCGTTTGGATCACGTCCTCATAATTTTTTAAACTCCACGCCGTAGGTAAACCGCGGCCGACATCGTTAATCCCCATCATTAAGAATATCTTTTTGGGTTTTAATTTCGCAACATCAGCGATCCGCGCTTTCATACCAAATGTATTATCCCCACCGATACCGCGGTTTCCAACCTTATATTTTCGACCGATCAATTCTTGCCACGGCCCACGTTCGGTAATACTGTTACCAAAAAACACCACATCATAGCTTCTGTCTTTTAATCCTTGATACAACTTCTCTCGCGATTCATAATACCAATTATGGTAACCACTATCTGCCGACAACTTCAATTTATCTTGTGCCCTTGTTCCAATAAAGGATAATAAAGCACATAAAACCAACAGCTTTCTCATCTTACAACGCTTTTACTTTTTTTAGATAATCCACCAACTCCACATAAGCAGCAACTTCCAGATGTATCCCATCTGGTGTAATCTCCGCCCTTAGATTGCCGTCCTTATCTGCCACGACCTCATGCAGATCGACAAAATGAATCCACTTATTTTCCCCCGCCATTGCTCTTAGAGCAACATTCAAAGTGGCTATATCCGCATTGGTTACCGCTTTAAATGACTCGATAAGCTTATTCGGATTTATTGGCATAATACTATTCAAATAGAGCTTCGTCTTTGGCGATTGCTGATGGATCCTTGCTGCTATCCGTTGATAATTCTTAGCAATCACTGCCGTTGGCACCCCACGTTTCAAGTCATTCACGCCGATCATCAGGAATATTTTTTTCGGCTGATGACGCAAAACTTCATCCAGTCTTGCTAAAACACCAAAAGAGATGTCGCCACTAATACCTCGATTTAAAACAGGTTGATTGGGGATAATATCATTCCACCGCCCTGCATCTGTCAAGCTGTTTCCCAAGAACACGACGGCGCCTTTCAAAACGGGCATCTTATTAAAAAGCTCCATCTTCTCGGTATAACCGGAGAAGATGTAATTACTATCCACCACACTCGTTTGCTGTGCTTTGGTATGCCCAAAAGCAAAGGAGATCAGCGCTAAAACAACATATTTAATTCTCATTTATTTGCTTAATTAATTAACAGAATCCGGTCATTAGGAGCGCCAAAACCACCGTTTGGTTGTAGCGTAATTCGTAATAATAATCATCAGGAGCATATACACCACGGTACGCACTAAACCGAGCGCAGGGTCTATTCCTGATAAATAATCAAACACAGGAAGAATATGCAATAAACCTAAGATTGGTGTGATGCAAAAAGCAGATACACAATACGCAATCATCGGATTCTGACCATTCTTCACGATACTAGACACAAGTAAATTATTAGGAAAGACCTTCGTTAGGTAATCGCATACGATATAAAAAACAAAAGCCAAACCACTTGTCAAGAACCAGTAACTGAACGACGAAGGATCCTTTTTAATACCTCCATCCAGTGGTTCAAAGAACAAAGCAATAGTAGCCAAAGTATAGCCCCAAGCGATCAACAGTTTATAGAAGCCAAATTGCCCTTTATCATTATTTCTAAAAAACAAAAAGAACAAAACACCGAACAGGGTATGACCAATAAGATTAACCTCTAAAAGTCGCATATAGAGCGTCACCACATGAAAGCACACGAATGCCAGACCCATTAACGCTAAGAGCCTGACTCGTGGCCTTTCTTCATCGGTAAATGCATTATTGGTTACACTGCGATGCGTAATAAGAAGATCGCCTAGGATAGACCCGGGCAACACAATACATAAGTATTTTAGAAAGGCAAAATTATAGAACCATTTTATTTCGGGATGAAAGTTCCATAAGGCTCCCGTCCAACTACCTGCTATATCTTTCGTAAACCAAATTCCAATAAAGGCGACAATGATACCTGTTCGCAACAAAAAATTATTTGCAGTGAGCAACCAACAAATAGAACCGAAAACAGCCATATTCGCCAAAACAAGAATGATGATGTTATTCTTCGCTTTATCAAACGTATGACCAAGAACTTCGCTGTGATAGTATCCGAGAAGGATAATCAATATGAATCCCAGCGCCTGAAGACCGTAACGTCTAAGCGGTGTGCCCTCAAAGCGTAAAAAAATCAAAAAATAGCTCGCAAAAACAGCAAGCGCTGTCATATAATTAACAAGCGGATTTGCTTTTAGATTATCTGGCGTAAAATATGCTAACGTAATCGCAAAAAACACCAACAACAGCCCCCGTCTCAATAAGCCCGTCACCATTACTTTGTACTGCTTGCTTTCCAACTTATTGCGAAGCGCTAACGGAAATGCAGCTCCCATTGCAAAAAGGAAGAAAGGAAATACCAAGTCGACCCAAGTAATTCCTGGATTATTGGGATTGAATTTAAAATCAGGCGGCCCTACCTGTGCATGGTACATCCAGCCCGGCCAGTCGGCCAACCAGGGCACCACAGCGGCAAGTACCATCCCAATAATAGCCAATCCGCGAAGCAAATCTATACTGTAGTTTCTTTTGATAACCATCGTTGTTTCTTTAGTAACCAGCTCCATTGATATTGATTGTTTCGGCACCTTTAAGTTTCTCTTTCGCAGCCGCCTCTATAGCGAAAAACTGTGGCTGCGGACAGCTCATCGGTGTATAACGTCCTTCATGGAAAGGCGCCTTAACCACCTGTCCGTCCTGAACACGTAGTAAGTCTGTATGTAACCACTTTCCTTTTGATACCACAGTCTTAGTCGCTTGTACAGGCTTCCCCTCATTCCCCATCTGGTCAATAGCGTTGACACGCTTAAACTCCCCTTTATTTTTTAGAGAATAACCCGCACATTCGAAGGTTGTTTCAAAGCGCTTGCCTGCACCTTTAATCACAAACTTCACCAGACCATCTCCGATTGTTTCGAGCTGCATAAATACCTCTTCTCCCGGATACCAGTAGTAATCTGCCGTCGCCGGACCATTGACAAAAACAGCTTGCTGACCCGACTTATGTCCCGTACGGCGCAAAAAAGGACGAAATGCAACCCTAGATTCGGAAACTTTTCCATCCTTATCCTTGATCACTTCCCAGCTTAAACCGATATCCGTCTCCTGACCGTCCATTAGTCCGCCTAAGTAAACAGAAGGGTTATCCAGATATTGCTTCGTATTCTTCGGGTTCTTCCGGGATTCATCAAATGTTATCTGTGGTAAAACCACTGTCCCACTGATGCCAACCCAGTTATCGACACTCGAAACAAGCTTCCTATAGTACGCCCCCGCAAAGCATGGCTTACTGGCTACCGGACGAACTTCATTCGGAAAGAAGTCGCCAATCACTTCCACTTTGGTCTCTTTTTGCGACACATTATGTTGCTTCGCACAACCCAATATTCCCAACAGCGGGAAAGCAAGACAATAGAAATAGGTTAACTTCATGTTCTTATTTCAAGTCTACTGGAACAAGAATCAATGGTGTCGGCAAACAGGATGCTCCCGGAGGCGAATAAGTGAAATCAATCTCCTGTACAGCTTTGGTTGGATCCGGTTTATAGATTTCAACAAGAATTGCTTCTGGCGCAGCCTTAGTGATCAAGGCATTATTCGGCAATTGGCGAACGACTTTATTACCTTTATTATCAAAAAGCTCCATCGTTAAGCCCATACCGCCACACCATTGGTTATCCGCAGAACGTGAGTTCCACGTAATCAAAGCCAATCCTTTACCATCCGTGCTTTTCCATTTTATCTTCGTGTTATATAGCACGCCGTAGTTTCCTGCATTACGTGCATATGCCTTATCGGCGCCGATTGTTCCAGTGATCCAAGGATCATCGTTACCATCTGCAATAATTAGCTGTGAAATTCCATTCTTGGTATCCAATGTATCTTTTGATGCCACCGCATAATTGGACACACCAAACAAGCCTCTGCCTGCATTTCCATGGCTATGTGGAATAATATTTTTGATGTTCGCAAATGCTTTCGGCCCACTGTTTTCCGGAGCTGTTTGCAATACCGAAATCTGTGCAGGTTGATCTACAACAAATTCGTAAAAACCATGTACCAACTCGTCGTATCCTACAACATTCTTTTCTAGCTGCTCATCGATAGCGATAACTTCTCCCGGTTGCACTTTACGCACATCATTTTGTACAATCGAAGAAAAATAATCCTCTAATCCTTTCTTTCCGATTTCAAAATAATTAGTACTTGGCTTCTGTGAAGAATATTTCAACATACGAATGCTCATTACCTCTTTCCCCGTGTTCTTAATAACAGCGGTAATCTTACGCGTAATTTTTTGTGGCTCCTTCACTCCGTTCACGTTGTACACATACAAGCGAACAGCACCGGGAACAACATCCTCTTGCAAAGCAATAGCTTCAGGTACTCGGATATACTCCGGATCATCCGAAATAATAAATTGTGGCCCAGGCATCACGCGTTGCGTAAAGCCGATCTTAGGAAAATCAGTCCGTAAGAAGCCGTCCAATTTAATAATGCTTCCTATCTTTCCTTGCTTAATAATCTGTTGTATCTGCGTGTTTGCGTAATTAGCGACAGATTGCGCCATCGACTCTTGGGTGTATCCCATTACAGCACACAACAGTGCTGCCTTTATAACGTTCTTTATCATCTTATTCTACGGTTACTTGTATGGTCTTAACTGTTTCTTTTACATCCTTATAGTTTCCATTCACGAAAACGAAAGTGACTTCATATACTCCCGGTTTAGAAAAGGCATAAGCATAACTTTTCATGCGGTTATCGGGATACTTCTTAATAGACTGGCCGTTATCAGGAGCTACCTTATTGGGATCAAAACGCTTGGAAATTGCCCATTTCTCGACCTCTTCGAGGTTACTCTCCGGATTGTAGTAAATCATATCGGCGTTATTAAACACCCAAATACCTTTTGGAGAAGCCTGTGTCGTTACTGTTGTCCAACCAGCACCAACTCTATTGGTCACAGGAACAGTTTCTGTTTCAGAAAATTTATTCTGTACGTTGAACTGGTAAATCCGCCACGTCCGCTGTTGTGCTGCCGTCGAAGTCGATTTCAACCCTTTATATTTGAAACCGAAGTATAAAGGTTGTCCTGATTTCACTAAATCTTTAATACTCGCATAGTCGGATACCGTACGTACCCCAACAGCTCCACCTGCAGCAACGCACCAGGTCAGTCTATTGCTGATATCTGTCCATGCTGCCGACTCCACATCTTCTTTCGTATACTTCCCATTGAAGTCCGTGGACACTAAAAGCTTTAAGTTGTCGTTTTGTATACCATAAAGAACCTGCGATTCAATATTTACCCGAAGGTCACCACCCTCCAGCTCCACACGTTCACGATGTTTATATTCTTTACCTTTCTCTCCCGAATAAAAGGTGATCATGTCTGCATCGCCCGTAAACTGAAAGCGGACCGAATCATTAACTTTATACACCGCTTTATCAGGCTTCACGTCCGCTTGAGGGAGAATCACTTCATCGCGTTGACATGACGCGCTTATCATTGCTACACATAACGCAGCAGGTAAGATTTTTTTAAATATTTTTATCATCATAACAGACTTTATTACCATCCTGGATTCTGTTTCATAAGTTTGTTGACTGTCATCTCGTCCCTAGGTATTGCATACACCGTATCACGATCCGTAATATTTTCGGCCGTTCGGAAACCATATTGATAACTTGCATTAGCAGAAGATTTATACGCCAACAAGCCCTTCATCGTCTGCGTGAAAATACCCCAGCGAACCAAATCATGTCTCCGAATACCTTCAAAACCGAGCTCTTTGGAACGCTCGTCTTGTACCGCCTGCTGAAACTCGACCTCGTCTAAACCGGCTGGTAAATCTGCTGCATTTATATTTGTAGCACCAGGCTTTAATTTACCATATCCTCTTCTACGAACTTGATTAATATACTCATCTGCCTGGCTGCTACGATTTCCTGGCATGGCATTATCCGCTTCAGCATACATCAACAATACATCAGCATAACGCAACAACGGAAAGTTAATAATCGATGTATTGGTACTTTTTACCGGCGAGTTTTCAAACTCGCGACGCCATTTCGCTGCACAACGGTTATAATAAATAGCAGCAGCGCTACCGGTATAGAAAATCTTACCTGTGCTTGGGCTGTTTTCATAATAGTAATCATTAATATTCCAATCACGACGCTCATCGCCTGTCTGGAAAAGATCATAATAAGATTTCATGATTTTTTGTGCCCCATAGCTGTAACCGATCGCTGTATTTGCGGTACCAATACCGTTGATCGACCCGACACTTCCTTCCTCATACTGCGAACCTGAGATATAAGAAAACTCTACTTCCCAGATCGACTCTTTTACATCATAAACCTTTTGCGCATGATTCTTAAACACTTGACTATAGTCTGCGTTCAAGCGGTGATAGCCTAAATCAATCACCATACCTGCCCATCTTTTGGCTTCCGCAAAGCGAGAAGCATCTTTTAATGGTGCGCCAGCCATTTTCAGGTTAACACGTGCCAACACGCCCCATACCGCAGATTTAGTGATGCGTCCGGCATGCGTATATGTTCCGATAGCCGCCACCTTTTCCGAAGCCGTTTCCATATCGGACACAATCTGTTTATAAATATCCGTTAAGGGAGCAGGTGCCATATCCACTTCACTTGGAGTTTTGGTTGACTGTAATCGCAACGGCACAGATCCCCAATTTGAAGTCAACACAAAATAATAGTAAGCACGTAAAAACAGCGCTTCACCGCGACATACTTCTTTTGTCGCTGCAGGCATATCGGCTTTATCGATATTTTCCAACAACATGTTCGCACGGTTAATACCGTCGTACAGGGTCGACCAGGTATTTAATAATTTAGTATCACCAATATCGTAGTTGTACAATGCGATATCTTGGGTGTTACTCGACAGGGCAAAGAAGCCCTGGTCACTCATATCCATTTCAAAGAATAGATAGCGACCATAGGTAGCCGACTTGCCCAATACATCATACACTCCAGAAAGAGCAGAAAGGACTTCTTTCTCGTTACGGTAATAGTTTGATGGAGCGACAAAATCAGTCGGGTTTTCTTTTAAAAATTTATCACAAGAGCCAAACAAAAGCATGGTTCCTAAGAGGCTATTTATAAGTATTTTTTTCATTGTTCCTTCTTTCAGATGTTAAAATGTAACATTTAAACCAAACGTATAGGTCTTCGCTCTCGGATACGCTGAGTAGTCAAAACCAGTTGTTAATGCAGAGTTCCGCACGGATACTTCTGGATCATAACCCGAGTAGTTTGTCCAGGTGTGTAAGTTTTGTGCCGAGAAATAAACACGAACTTTTGCAATCTTCAATTTACTCAAGTACTCTGTAGGAACATTATAACCAAAAGCAACGGTCTTCAAACGCAAGAAAGAAGCATCTTCAATAACACGATCCGAATAGGTTTTATAGATTACTCCTTTTGCCGCCGGAAGTGTACCCGTTGTATTTGTTGGCGACCAACGGTCTTGGTAACTCGCAAACTGGTTCGTATTATATTTATAACCCGATTCCATAATAATCCGGTTTGCGTTCATTACTTCATTCCCGTAAGACCACTGCAAGAACACGTTTAAATCAAAGTTCTTGTACATAAAATTATTCGACCAACCACCAAAATGCTTCGGCAATGGATTCCCGATAACCACCTTATCATCGTCGTTGATCTGACGGTCACCGTTTAGGTCTTTATATTTGATATGTCCTGGTTGTACTGTCGTCGTTCCGTTGGTCGTAATAGTCGGCTTCAAGGTATAGGTTGAGCCGTCAAAGTCGAAATCGTCGTACTGGTACACCCCATCCCACAACAAACCATAAAACTGCGACACTGGACTACCAATTTTCGCGACGTATCCAGGTATGGTTCTCCAATCATCACCCCATCCCATCGCTGTCAGGCGTGACGTCTGGTTGTCAACGAGTGCTAATACCTTATTTTTGTTGAAAGAGATGTTAAAATCTGATGTCCAAGTAAACGCCTTTTTGATCGGCACAAAACCAAGAGTGATCTCTAATCCGTCGTTTTGGATTTTACCAATATTCTTGATCGCAGAAGAGTACCCTGTCGAAGGAGATAGTCCTGCGTTCATCAATAAGTCATGACTTTTCTTACGGTATAGATCTAGCACTAAAGTTAATCGTTCATTGAAGAACCCGAGATCCAATCCAAGGTCGATCTGTTCTGACGCTTCCCATTTCAAGGCTGCGTTTCCGAGCGACGTAGGGATAACACCGCGAACCAAACTACCGCCGAAAGTATATCCCGAGGTATTTAAACTGTTTAGCGCGGCATGTGCGGCAAAATTACCGACCGCGTTATTACCTGTACGTCCCCAAGAGGTACGTAACTTCGCGTTCGATAGCCATGTTACATCTTTCATAAACGGCTCGTTATTGATGCGCCATGCACCGGCAACAGACGGGAAAAATCCATAAATATTATCGCCCAATAGACGTGATGAACCATCTACGCGATTGGTCAACGTAATTAAATAGCGAGAGTCGTAAGAATACATCGCACGCGCCATGAAACTCGCCATACTAGCCGCGGAAGTTGCGGAAGTAATACTGCTCGGTTCCCCTTCATCCAATCCGGATAAACCTAAATTCTCGTTTTGCAAACGGATAGCCGAAGCACCAAAAGTCATGCTGGTTGCACGCTCCGCTGTAAAAGCAGCCATCGCATTGATATAATGTTTCTTCGCAATGGTCTTTACGTATGTCAATTGGTTCGATACATACCAACGATCCGATTCGATAAAGCTCCGGGAACCATTTAACTGTGAATTCGTAAATTCATGCCCCGTTCTGGAGTTCGATCCATTGTACGTATCGTAGCGTCTGTTTCCTTTATAATAGGTTCCGGAAAGTTTGTATTTTAAATTTTTAATAATCTCATATTCACCATATCCATTCACTGTAAAGGTTGTTCCATAATTCTCACGCAACTCATTCTGTGTGGTCATAATCGGATTAAAACGATGCTCTTGGGATTGCTCAATTTCAGGATCTAAACCTTCTTCCAACAGGTTTACATTCGTTACCGAGACCGGTCTAAAAGCCCATACACTAAATAACAAGTTCAGCTCATGGTTGTAACCAGACGCTGAGGTAGGCGTACCGTAGTTTTTATAATTTGAGTAGTTCGCATCAAGCCCTAATTTCAGCTTCTTATTGACTTGCTGATCTAAGGTCATACGACCTTGTGTTCTATTAAATCCAGAATTTAGAATAATACCTTCTTGATTAATACGGGATAAGGAAGCGCTATATTTAGTCTGTGCTGTTCCACCTGTTAAAGAAAGGTGGTGATTAGACATGGGTGCTACACGCATAACCTGATCTTCCCAGTTTATACCGTCCAGTAGTTTATAGTCTTCCATATCTACCTCTCCACCTTGCAGGTAAAGACCTTTAGTACGGATGGGATCAATATCCCACTGTAACTTCACAAACTCATATGGATTCAACACCTTCTGTCTCTTCGCACTATTTTGAAACCCATAATAGGTATTGTAGCCAATCCGAGGAGCCGACAAAGCACCGCGTTTAGTTTGTATAATAACCACACCATTTCCGCCTCGTGCACCATAGATTGCTGTCGCTGAAGCATCCTTTAAGATATCAATAGATTCAATATCCGCTGGATCCAGTGCATTTATTGGGTTTGCAGCAGCATTTCCATCGTTTGGATTTTCAACGGGCATACCATCAATGACATACAAAGGACCCGTATTTTGGGTGATCGATCCGACACCACGAATTACAATATCGATATTAGAGCCTGGCTGTCCCTCTGAAGAGGTCACCTGAACCCCGGCCACCCGGCCAGCTAGTGCTTCGTCGAATGATTTTACAGGTGCTTTTTGTAGATCCCCCATTTTCACGCTCCCCACAGCACCGGTCAAGTCCGACCGCTTTTGTTCCCCATAGCCGATAACAACCACATCTTCCAAGGAAGAGCTTGATTCTTTCAGTCGAACATCAATTTTTGACTGTCCATTCAGGCTAATTTCAGTCGCCTCATGTCCGAGGTAAACAAAGGATAATTTTTCATTTAGAGACTTCACATTAATTTTAAATGTTCCCGTCTTACTGGTTTGTGCTGCAGTTCCTATCCCCACAACTTTTACCGTTACCGCTTCGAGAGGCTCACCTCGCAAATTGGTAACTTTTCCACTTACCTCAAGCTGTTGTGCGTAGGCTGCCGGAATAGAAAAAGCTACAAAAAGAATGCATAAGTTTAGATAAATCCAAGGTGTAAATCTAAGCATCGCTGTATTTAATTTAGGTGTGTAATAATTGTATCGTATTAATTCGTTTTTAACGAACCGTCATAATCAACTTCTCTTTCAAATGGTTTAACAAGCTGATCCAGAAGAACCGAGGTCCATCTTCGATTGATCACTGTCTGCTCCTCTATCGTAGGTTTGAAACCAGCCTTTGTCAATATGGTACGGATTTCTGCGAGAGAAACTTCCTTTTGAATCGCTTTCAAAATATCTTGAAGCCCTTTTACAGTCAATGCTTCGCCAGAGGCATTCCAATTGGTATTCAATACCGGATAGTAGGTACGAAGTCCCTGCATCAGTTCATATTGACTCACTTCGCGTTCAGGATAAAACCATGTTTGATTAGCCCATCTATAGGGAATACCAGTGCCCCTCAGAATACCTGTAGCACCTATTTTTTGCATCGCCTTAAAGTGTGAATCTCCGGGAAGCACATCAATAAAAGGCATAATCAATGCTTTGTTATCTAGCAAACTCTCTTGCACTTCACGAATAGAAACTTGTGAAGGTAGTTTTCCTTTTTTCACCGCGATTCCGGCAATAGTCCCTACCGCCTGACCAATACCCAGCACCACGGGCTGAAGTCGCGTTGCACCATTTACAATATTGGTTACCCCAATACTCTTTTCCGAAACGATTAATCCTTCAAAGTCAGCAGGAATCAATGAACCCATTGGCACATTGTACGATGGTACACGAATCTTCACAAAATCGATTTCAGGTGCATTTCCATACTTGTAGTGGTGATGATCAATGGTATAATCGCCCACAACAACCCCTGTCCGGTAGTAAGCTTCCGGTGTGTCATAAGGCGTCATCACATGTTGCAAAGCAAATAATGATTTCGCTTTTAACCGACGCGATTCACGGTGATATGGGATCATCGGAAAACCATCTTTTGTCGGGTACTCATCATAATCTATACCGAGGTTTTTGAAACCTAACTCATTCTGAATGTAATAGACAAAACGAAGTGTCATTTGCTTGGCATCAACCAGCATTTTTTGACGCTCTTCCCTACTTTTCTCGACAATATTTAAATAAATATCATTCCCCTTTTTTGGCCAGTTGATCATAAACTTATTGTTCGGAAGACGTCCATAAGTCAGCATCCTGAAGCAATCGTTGTTGTCTTTATCAAAGGTTGCCGGGTCGGCAACATCACAAGAGCCGGCAAACTCATCTTTATTATAATTAGCTGGCTTCGCAATAGTCTTATCCGCTCCTTTACCAAAATCTTTCAATGTTACGACATAAGTCAAATCCTGCACAATATCATTACCCTGCGCCAATGCAAAAGGCTCATTGGTCAATGACTTACTGTCCATTCCTAAATAATAGGGAACCTGAAGATAAGCCATAACATCACCAAGCTCTGTCGCATCAATAAGAACTTTGGCTGCTACGGTCGTAGATTTTCCATTCTTATTCTTTGTTTCCACCAACCAGCCATCCGCTGTTTTTTGGACTTTCTGCCAAGCCGTCTCATAAATAACCTGAATATTACTTTCGGCAGCAACCATCTCCTTTAAGATCCTGTTGCCGACCGCGGGCTCAAAGAGCGTGTTACTTACCCAACCTGTTTCCACCGCTTTGGCTCCACCGTAATGTTTGTAAAGATGTGCACGAAATTCTCCCCACAAACCTGCCGGCAACCTGTGGTTGCCATCGATAGCAGAAACTCCAGCCGCGGTCAACATACCACCGAGCCAGGAGGTTTCTTCTAAAACAACTGTCTTTACCCCTAATCTTGCGACCTGGATCGCCGCCGTTGTTCCACTAGCACCTCCACCAACAATAACGACATCTGTCTTTAGTTGTGCTGTCGCAGCATGGAAACTAGAAAATAGTACTAATAAGCCTAAAATATATTTCATGTTTTATCTTTTCTTTACGATCAATGCGCTTATTACACGACGCTCACCCGCCGTATCTGATGGTTTAATGGTTTGCGCTCCATTTACGGTCATGGCCGAGGAGCCTCCGCCGTCGAGATTGATAGCCCCTTTACAGCCAGCTTCCAACATAATGTCAGCCACTTCCTTCAGGGTTAAACCTGGTGCTGTTGGAGCATTTCCTCCTTCCGCCGCGAGCAAAACAATATTTCCATTCGCTAAATAGCCAATAGCAGAACGTGCTCTCGATGAGGTATTATCCACCGCTATCATTTCATTTGTCGCGCTGATATTTACGACAGAATCCTTTACTAACATGGGTGAACCACCAATTACAGTAGCCACATCCCATATGGCACCTCCTTGTGGAAATGTAGCACTCGGCACCGCTTGAGCAGGTTTTCCTTCTTCATTTGGACTTGGCGTAGGATAACTGTATAACACACCATTGCCGGTACCAACACTATATACCCATGAGACTTGTGGCTTAAAATCTTTACTTAAACCGAATGCGGCACGCGTAGGATAGTATGTGGTATTGACCCCACTCAAGGCCCGGGTTAAACTACGCACATTGACCGAACTAACTGTATTATTAAACTGCACATGACTTAAGCTCGTTGTCGAAGTAAAAAATCCAGCGTTAATGGCGGCGTATACATCGCCGGTTTCCTCCGAAAAGAAAGTCGATGGCGTCTTAGCACTTGTTGATAATACAGGCTTAAGATCGATCCCCAATCGTGGATTAAAAACGACGAGGAAGAGATTTGTACCTTTGCTATTGATGTTCTTCGTACTGCGATAGACTTCGATTCCTTTTGGAAATGCCGTCATCAAACCGGCCTGCTTTTCCCATTCAGCAGGCAATTTTATCAGCGGTTTTTCCTGTTTATATTTATCAAGTTGATAGATGGAGTAAAGGCCAACTTCATTCTTTTTCTGACAGCCGACTAGGGCGACCAAGCCGAGAAGAAAGAATACTTTAGAAAGTTTACGTATCATGATAGAGGCAATTATGGTTTACACTGACGCTAAATAAGAAAAAAAATACCAAACAACCAATTTAATTTTAATTTTTTTTAAAAATAGAGTTATGGTTAGGTTAATTTATTAATTAACTTCTTTCCGTATGTGGGGAGATAAGAAATAAAAAAGCGAAACCAGGTGGTTCCGCTTTTAACATATTTAACGTGTGTTTTATTTTTTTAGTCCCGTGGCTAGGTGATTCCACCAGCCATAATTTATAATGTGAACAATATCAAAAACCATCGCTCCTTTCGATTTGGCACGACACATTTGCAATGCTTTAATAAACTGCTCAGGGTTATCTTTATATTGCTCGACATACAACCCAGCATATACAGGCGTTTTCCCCATAGTAACTTTATTGACAAGCTCCGCAGATCCTTCGACGGTATACCAATCCTCTTTCTTCACCACCAACCCGGACTCCAACGTTTTTTTCGTTGTATCTTTTTGCGTTAGCAATTCCGTTTTCTCCACCTCAAAATAGTAATTACCGGTGGTGAACAAATCCAAAGCTTCGGCATAACCGTAGTTTTTGTAGTTCGGCGTTGCCCACTCAAATTCAGTACTTGGATCATAGGATTTACTTGCAAAATTCACGCCGACATCAAAATACAAAGGATACCAAGAACCCGTATAATCGCCAAAGATAAGCTTAGGATTTATTTTTTTAAGCGCATCTCTTGTTTCATAAATAAAATCATGGATTATCTTGGCGCGCCATTCTAACCACGGTTTAAACAGCTTTCCTTCCTTTCTTTCTTTGTTTTCAAAAGAGAAAATATCCGCCGGAAAATTTTCAACCTTCTGTCCCATATGTGTTTCAAAAAGCGCTCGACTTTCCGAAGAGAAATCCGCATTCAAATTATCAAAACGAACCCTATCCAAGATAATCCCATCTAACGTCGGATACATTGTTACAAGTTCTTTTAGAATAGATAACTCATAATCTCGAACCTCTTTTAGTGCAGGGTTAATCATTGCCGAATACTTACTTTTCTGCTCGGTAATTGGCTTAAACCCTTCGGGTAAATAGGAAATCGTCTGCCAGGCTGCTTTTGTCGAGTCACTGTATACAACCCCGCGATCAAAGAAATTATGCCCTGCTACAAAAACATTGGTTGATGCATGAACCTTAAGTCCAAGCTTATGCCCTTCGGTAAGAAAGTAGCTCAACATATCCCAGGTGGTGTCTTTAACCATCTTTCCCTCCCCCCAGCTTTTCATCACTGGAGCAATAGCGCTCGGATAAAGTACTTCTCCTGTAATCGGTTTAACATCGACAACCACATCTGTAATCCCGACCTCTTTGGATTTTTGAAGATAGTATGTAATCGAATCCTTATTACAA
Organism: Sphingobacterium psychroaquaticum; assembly: GCF_004421025.1. Lineage (NCBI taxonomy): Bacteria > Pseudomonadati > Bacteroidota > Sphingobacteriia > Sphingobacteriales > Sphingobacteriaceae > Sphingobacterium > Sphingobacterium psychroaquaticum. The sequence continues at coordinate 4,159,427 of NZ_CP038029.1, forward strand.
AAACGATCGAAATTAGCCGTTGCATCAAACCAAAGGATATTGCGCTCTACAAAATAATCGTTCCCACCCGCAGTATCTTTTGAAGATGTACAGGACAGAAAAACACTAATAAAACATAAAGAAAGTAAACGTACCATTTAAGTTTAGTTTTTAATACCAGCCTTAACCGCATCAAAAAGCGGTTGTTTCAATTGATTGTACTGCGGCGCATACATGTGAACCACATCGAATAGCATAATTCCCCCTGATGTTCGGGAAAGGATGTACTTGATCGCTTTTGTTATTTCACCCTTATTAGCATAGCTTACATTTCCAACATCAATACTACCATACACTGGAACTTTATTTTTTGTAATGTGAGAAATGCCATTTAGAGAACCTTCAATACTCCACCAATGATACTTCAATCCCGCGGTAACCGGATTATCAGCTAATTTGATTTGGGTAAAATAGTTACCTGTCATCAAGATATCTAACTCTTCTGCATAACCTGTCGCACCGTAACCTGGTGATGCCCAATCAAAACGAACCTCGAAATCCTGGAAAGGATCGTATTCTTTACTCGCCCAGTTTACCCCCACTTGATAATACGTCGTATACCACGCTCCCACATAAACGCCAAATTCTACATTTGGTTTAACACTCTTGGTTGCAGCTCGTGCTTTACCCATAAAATCCTTAATTACTTGTGCGCGATAAATTAGCCATTGCTTATAGTATTTACCTGTTGTGGCTGGTAGAATCTGCCCGGAACTCTCTCTCCATGTAGCAACGATATCCTCTGGAAAACGCATGTTCTTCGCTTGTGCATCGTTATACTTCGTCTCTAGAAAAGTAATAAACTGCTGTTTACTCAGGGGCGAAAAATCTGCCGATATATCTGTATATCTACCATAGTCAAGGATCATTCCATCCAGGTCAAATTTCCCAACAATCTCTTTAATAATATTCAGCGCCTTCTCTTGCACCTCGGCGGCTGCCGGGTTAACAAAAACATTTTTTCCTGTTTCTGAAATAGGACCCAATGTTCCTGTCGTATTTTTAACAACAATAGATTCGTATTTACTCCTGTACTCTGGATTATCGTATACATACCCAAACCCGCGACGATCACCATCCACAAAAGTAACCATAGAAAGATACACCTTTAACCCTCTTTTTTTCGCTTCGGAGATTACAAACGGCACATAATCTGATAACCTTGTTTTTCCGTCCCGCGTCGTCATCTCCCGCGTATAGTTACTCGGATACATGGTGTATCCTGAACTTCCTTTCACATCCACAACTAGCGCTGTTACGCCAGCGTCCTTCAAGGTATCTAAAACAGCCGATATTTCTTTTTTATCACTAAAACGGCCATATGTACCAAAGACATTGGAATTAGCATCCACCCAAACGAGGACCTCTCTTTTCTGTGTGCCAGGTTCCGGCGTTTCCGTTCCAGGATCAGTAGGTTCGGGAGCTTTACTATCTTTCTTACATGAAGAAAACAACACAAAGACCAACGCCCAAATAATCATTTTATAATTCATAATATCTTGATGTTAAAGGCAGCACGACATAGTCGTGCCACCTTGTTTTACCTTTTAATACACCTTTTATTTTATGTCCACACAGTCAAACTGGACACCAACGACATAACCATTGGTAAACATAAAATACAGGTACATATAATAACCGTTCTCTGATAGTGTCATCGCAACATCACCTGTTGCATTGCCATTGACATTACCGCCTGCACCGCTTGGACCGTACTTACCTTTTTCCGGCGCCCAAACTAAACCTGGTGTAGTGTTCGCTGAAGGATCACCGGAGAAACCTCCTTCTGTATCAATAAGGAAGACTTGATCTGCCGATCCCCATGAGAAGCTGTTCACATGGTTATATGCAACAAATTTTGCATTGTTGAATTCAATATAATCCACCGCATTCGCAATAAAGTTAGTCGGTAATTGTGCCAATGAACTCATAATTGCATTGGTGGATCCGCTAACCTTCACCAATCTGTTATTAGAGTAGCCAGCAGCAAAATAATCACTCGCAACATTTGTTGGCGACGTATGGATCATATCAATATTATTGTTACTCCATGAATAATCTGTCATCGTAACCATCTCCGGTGTTTGGGAGACCAAAGCGCCATTCACCACTCTCCAACGCGCAAAACTACTTGATAAAACACCCACCACTGGAGCCGTAATAATAGCATCTTTATTCACATCACCGATGACGGAGAACTTACGACCGAATCCTCTTCCTCCTGTATTCCATTGAATAAATGGTTGCGGCGTACCTGTAACTGAAGATAATTTCCAGATATTGAAAACAGCCCCATCATTTGGTGCGAGGTTACATACGAATATATTTCCACCATCATCCGCCGTCGTGTAGAAATTCTTCAGGTTTCCTTTAATGGCTCCTAAGTCGATTTCACCAACTTTCTCACCTGTCAACGCATTGATATAGACACTATTTTGGTTACGTGTATTCAACACCACATATTTACCTGTAGCGGCGATACCTCCCGTAACATCATCCACCATAATACCAAGATCACCTTTCAAGCGTTTTGCAAAAAGCACTTTGGCACTTCCCGGACGAATACCTTTAGCCAGCTTCACCGCTTGTACCAATTGAAGGGTATACTTACGTTGCGCATTGCCTACGGACGATACCACAAAAGGTTTTGGACTACTTAGGTCAACAGCCCCGCCATTCGCAATAGAACCACTGGAATGCTTGTTGATGGTATAAGACAATTTAGCATTGTTTAAGATCGTCCCCGGTACCACGGAGAAGTTAATGCGATCCCCAATGATGATCGCCTGAACCTCCTGCGCATTCCCCCCTTCGTCGGTATAATTCAAAACAGCATTTGAAACAACCGTGTTTCCAGCCTTATTAGCGACAACAACATAATTTTTTACTACACCTGACCCCGAAGTAACCGTTAGTGGTTTGGGCGTTCTCAAATCCCAAAAATCACTTAATGACGGTGACACCATCGCGTCCGATGGCACGGTTGCGCGAATCAACACTTTGGAAATATCCATCTCATTATCGCTATCAATCGGGTAATAGTAATCGATATCCAAATAAACAGTATCATTACTGATACGGCCTTCAAAAACCCGATCTCTACCTCTACCCTCATAGGTTGCATACACGTCACTAATTGTGTTTCCTTCATAACGTGCCCGGTATTCCACCTTTTGACAGGAGGCAATCAAAAGTACACCCAGGGCCATGAAACAGGCCACTGGATTTTTATATATATTTTTCATTTCTAGCCTTTTAAATTTATTTACCATCCCTTGATTTGTTCTAAAGCATTATTACGTTGTACCTCTGCTTCTGGAATCGGCAAATAGTATAATGCACCAGTAAAACTCCGATCGATATTATCGGCCGAAACTACCTGATAACTACTGCCTGTAAATTTATGTCCTGTAAAACGAACGCCGTTCAACACCAAGTGCGCTTTACGCCATCTTCTAAGGTCCCAAAACCGATGCCCTTCAAAAGCCAACTCCACTTTACGCTCATGTTCAACTAAAGCCATAACGCCTCCTTTAGTGTTCGAAAATACTTCCGGTAAGCCCCGTTTGCTTCGTAGTTTATTGATCGTCCCCACAGCTTCTGTAAGCTGATTGGTGCCCGCCTGTGCTTCTGCCAAGATCAACAACACTTCGGCATAGCGCAGTTCGATCCAACTTTGGGTGCTTTTGTTAACCACAAAGTTCGTGTTTTTGGGATCCAACATCTTTTTAGCGTAATACCCCGTAACAGTCCTTTTCGGATCTCCCATAGAAGCATATTGCATAAAACCCTCCGAATTAGACTCGGCGAGATTTAACGTACGTCCTTTCCAGGTAGCACCATGATGCAATACGGTAGCATAAAAACGTGGTTCTCTATTTGCATATGGATTGGCACTATGTACTGGATTAGTCCACGAGAACTTTGTTCCATCGGCCATCTCAAACTCATTCACAAGCTCCGCAGTCGGCACTCCATAAACAAGAGTATTCCCTGGTGCATCAGCAGGAGGCGCAAACCCCAAATCATATTGGTGCGTCATCTGCGGTGCAACAAAATCGACGCGAAATATCGCCTCTTTGGTATTCTTGTTGGTAAAGATCGACGCAAAATCAGCATCCAAATCATACAAACCCTCATTGGCCAAAGAAACCACCTGATTTGCAGCATTCATCGCATTCGTATAGTAGGTAACGGCCTTTTCCTGTGAAATCCCCGTCAACGGATCTGAATTGAACTGTTTACGATCATTCTCCGCAATGGAAGCGGCATAAATCCAGGTACGTGCCAACATTCCATATGCAGCCCCTTTGGTGGCACGACCGGCCAGATTTGTTTTTCCTAAATTTTCGGCAGCAAAAGCAAAGTCCTTTGCTATAAAATTCCAACACTCGTCTTCGCTAGCACGTGCCTGATCCTTATTCGCATATTGCTCGAGATTCTCTCGTAGAATAACACTTCCATGGATACGCATTAACCAGAAATACGTGTACCCTCTTACAAAACGTGCCTCCGCTTCATATTTAATTTTTTGTTCATCGCTCAGTTTAGATTTTTTAACTAAACCATCCATAAACTCATTAATACGTCTAATACGCGCATAACCGGTGGTCCAGTAGTTTAAACCCACACTCCCTGCACTGAATTGGTTTGCGTTAGACACTAAAATATTTACCGTACCATTCCCTGCCGTAGTCGACGTATACTTCATAATGTCAGACATCGCATCTGTCGCATTATCATAGCCCAAACCCGGGAATAGTCCGAATTGAAAATTCTTAAACTCGGCATATAAGCCATTTACATAAAATTCTGCCGAAGTAGGATCATTCCATATATCCTCCTCCACATAGCGATCGACCATCGGAATGTCTATTTTACATGCCTGGAAAAAACCCACACTTGACAACAACATCGTCCCAGCAAGTAAAGCTCTTATTTGTTTTATATTTTTCATGTTTCAAACGTGTTAGAAGGTGACATTAAGACCAAATGAATAAATCCGTTGTTGCGGATAGAAACCATTGTTTACATTTGGCATTTCCGGATCCAAATACTTGAGATAATCAAACGTTAATAAGTTGGATCCTGTGGCATACAAACGCACCTGTTGCAACTTAGCCCCGCCGATCCAGTGCTTTGGTAAGGTATAACCAATCTGAACCGATTTTAATCTTAGATAGTCACCTTTACGAACCCATCCTGAATTTTTATGTGCATTATGCGGTGAAAGCTGTGCTTTATACGCGGTCATACGTGGAAATTCGGCGTCGGTATTTGTAGGGCTCCAAGAGTTTTCCATCAGGAAGTATGGCGAGTTCCCGTAGCCATAAAATGTACGCGTAAATGGCGAGTTATCATCTACACCAGATGTGCCTGAAGAACCCTCATAGGTACCCGCTAAATTCACACTTGCACGACCAGCCCCCTGCAATAGTGCAGAGAAATCAAACCCTTTGTAGGCCAGGTCAATATTTAAACCATACATCAGTTCCGGGAAGTTTGGACGTCCCATATAGGTCATATCATCGCTTCGCGTAATACGTCCATCTCCATTCAAATCACGGTATTTAAAGAAACCTGGTGCCACAATTCCTGCTGAAGGTGAAGGTGTGTTGCGTGCTTCCTCCCATGATTGAACCATCCCATCTACAATAAATCCAATTTTGGTTCCAATTGGTTTGCCAATCAGACTCTGCCATGATGGAATATTATCTCCTTCATTCAACTTCAAGTACTGATTTTTTGCCCAGTTCAGATTTCCGGTTAGGCGCATTTGGAATTCACCAAAGCTTTTATTAAAGCGTAGCTGTGCATCAAATCCTCTGTTATCCACTTCACCAATATTAGCCGTTTCAGGAAAATAACCGCCTATTGATGGAGGAAATAGCGATCCCACAGACCCAAGAATACCCTTGGTATGCTTATAATACCATTCAAAATCAAAACCAAACATCCCATTTAGGAAATTAGACTCGAAACCAATATTACGTGTAAAAGTCGTTTCCCACCTTAGCCCGCTATTAGGCGGAGCCCCTGTAAAGAGAGCCTTTGCTGGTTGCCCATTGATAACCGTCACAGGTGATGATGTCATTGAAAATGTAGATAAGTATAGAAAAGGTTGAACCCCTCTGTCATTACCCGTTTTTCCGTACGATGCTTTTACTTTAAAGAAGTCAATAAATGGAACATTTTCCTTGAAGAAAGACTCATCACTCGCAACCCAACCTAAACCAACAGCTGGAAACATCTGCCAACGGTTATTTTTTGGGAACCATACTGAAGCATCCCAACGATTGGCTACTTCTAGCAAGTAACGTGACTTGTAACCATACGTACCTCGGAAAATATAACCCGCTTTAGATTCAGGTGTATTGCTACTCCCTGTAGGTGCCACACGATCCTGCTCATCCGAACTTCCCAAATCAATTTCCTGAAGAATTGTTATGGGCAGATTACTAGCTCCTGCAGAGAAAATATTTCCTTGAGACCTGGAATAATCATATACCGCCAACAATCCCACCGTATGATCTTCATTAAATGTTCTATTATAAGAAATCGCTGGTTGGAATGTTTTACGTTGTGATGTGCTATAACTCTGACGTAAAGAGTTTTTCGAAATTCCGGGTACAGTAGTCATGTAAACGAAGTCGCCCGTTACTTGTTCCCGCGCACGTCCCATCGTCTCATACGGAGTCAACCAGTTCTTTGTTTCTCTACCTGCCCAATCGAAGGAAGTGATTAAACGCATCTCCAGCCCCTCTACTCCCGGTACTTTAAAATTAATGTTTGCCGTACCTTCCAACACATTCCGAATGCCTTTCTGATAACCAGACTGCTGGACAGAAGCGATTGGATTTACATATCCTGCATTGGAGTTATAACTCACAGGCAATCCATTAGGGGCATACATAGGCATATTCGGCAGCATACGAACCGCTTGGTAAAAAGGGTTCATATAAGCCGTATTATCCGGCGATATACCTGGTGTATTCCCCAACTCTTGGCGTAAACCAATGTTGATGCCTGCCGTCAAATATTGATTGATTTTTGCCTCCACATTGGAGCGAACATTATACCGTTTGAAATTCGTATTCTCGACCACCCCATCTTGGAGCATATGCGATACCGAGGTAAAATAGTTTACATGTTCACCCCCGCCAGTCATCGTTAAGCTATGGTTTTGAGAAGTACTATTCTTACCCAACAACAATCCAATCCAGTCGGTATCCCCAAATAAAGGATTTGTATTCGTTCCATTACGTAAAGCATCAATCCATTCTTGTGCATATAATTGCGGAACAGGATCAAATCCGTTGTTAATCAAGTAATCGTTATCAACATCAGTCGCTTTATTATACCATTCCATATAATCCGGACCATTCATAAACTCTGGGAAGCGCGTATTTTGCCCAATGCTAAACGCCCCATTATAAGAAAATTTAGGCGCTCCACTTTTACCTTTCTTCGTGGTAATCATGATAATACCACTAGATCCACGCACCCCGTAAGGCGCTGTAGATATCGCATCTTTTAAGAAACTCATCGATGCAATCTCGGTAGGATCCAAATAACTGAAGGAAGAACGCTCAACTCCATCGATAATAATCAAGGGAGCACTGTTTCCATACGTTGACATACCACGAATCCGCAAAGTTGCATCATCAGCTCCGGGACGTCCTGACTGTTGCAAAGTTGTTAATCCCGGAACTCGCCCAGCCAAAGCATTGGTGATGTTCATTGCGGGCGCTTTACTCAACTCTTCCCCAGAGATCTGCGCTACCGACCCAATAACATTACGCTTTTTCTGCGTCCCGTAAGCAACTACAACGACCTCATCGATGTCTGAACCTTTCGTTTGCATACGCAGCACTATAGCCTGACTGCTGGACACACTCACATTAGCTGCCTCATAGCCTACATAGGTAAAATCCAAAACCGCTGGATATTTCTCTGCTTGAAGTTGGAACGTTCCTTTTGCATCCGTCAATGCAGTTTGCGTCGCATTCCGAACCTTTACTGTAACGCCAGCCAACGGTCTATTCTGTTCGTCCAAAACGGTACCACTAACGGATACCTGCGCATGAACCATAAACCCTTGCACCAACAATACAAGTAAGAAACAGGCCCGTAAGCAACAGGAACCTATACTGTTTAAATACTTCATAAATGATTGTTTATAAAAAATTAGTAAATAATTGTTTCGATAATTTGGCTTTTTTACTACCCATTGGTTAGTCGGGTATCTTGTAGTTAAATATTCATCTGAATCTCCCTTTCTAGGAAAAAACAGATAATGTTCTCTTAATTTTTCTATTATTTATTACCGCTAAAACATCGGTGAACATGTTTTTCATGCCAAGAATATACACGACAACCGTGTAGACATGCATGCACATGGGGGACTTTTCTTATCATAATAAAAGGGTTATCAGGTGTTTATGAGGACTAAATAAGAAAAAAAATGTCAAACATCCAATTTAATTTTAATTTTTTTTCAAAATAGATGTGTTGATAGTTTTTTATTTCAAAATATTAATTCTCAATTAGAAATAATATTTTGAAATAAAAAAAGGCTGTATCTAAATGAGATACAGCCTTTTTTTACACCGACTTACGTTAGTTACTCAGCAATTTCCTCTTCTCCCACAATCTCCTCGGGTTTCCGAAGCGGCACCAACCAGGTAACAACGAACGCTGGAATCGTAGCGATTAACACCCAAATAAAGAACTCCTTATACCCAAGCAAATCGCTCAACCAGCCACTGATCATAGATGGAATCATAAAGCCTAGATTCATCAATCCACTTCCGAAGGCATAATGCGCCATCTTATACTTCCCTGGCGCAATATTCTGCATCATAAATAAAATCAATCCAACAAAACCAAAACCATAGCCAAAATATTCCACCACAACAGCCGTTCCGATTACGTACAAATCAGTCGGCATGGTAATCGCCAAAAAGGCATAAGCAGCAAATGGAAGGTTAAAAAAGGCACATAAAACTAGAAGAGTCTTACGATCCAGCCCCCGCTTGGCAATAAAGTTTCCGGCAACAATAGACCCTAATACAAAAGCAATCGCACCGAACACACCGTACAATAAACCAATCTGTGATGTCGTCAGCTCCAAGCCGCCTTCTGCTCGTGTTGACTTAAAGAACAGGGGGATAATCTTAATTGCCTGCCCTTCCGCAAAACGATAAAAAACAATAAAACAGAGACTGTACCAAATGTTTTTCTTCTGAAAGAAGCTGATAATCACATCTTTTAACGTCGCAAACCCTTCCCGAACACTCCCGGCCTTAGCAACACCTTGGCTCGAAGGCAAAACACGCATATTATAAATGCCAAGTAGGAGCATAATAATTCCGTAGGCAAACATCACGACCATCCAGGCATTGGTTATGCCGATCTCTTGTTCCAATTGTCCTGCCAGATAAACCAATGCTCCACCAGAGAATACTTTAGCCACATTATAAAAGGCACCTTGCCAGCCGACATATTTAGCTTGTAGTTTGGGAGACAGCTCATTCAAATAAACGCCATCAGCAGCTGTATCATGTGTAGCTCCACTAATCGCAATAATCGTCAGAATCGCAATAGAAAAACTAAAGAAATGATCCAGTTGAAGGGTCAACCCAAGGAGACCAAAAAGAATGCCCGTAAAAATCTGCGTAATATATACGAAAAATTTCTTCGTTTTATAAAGCTCTAAAAAGGGTCCCCAAAGAGGCTTTAATGTCCACGGAAGCATAATTAAAGAGGTCCAAAATGCAATTTGGGTATCCGAAATCCCCATGTTCTTATACATGATGGAGCTTGCTCCCGAAAGGGCTACAAAGGGTAAACCCATCGCAAACCACGTAGTCGGAATCCAGTACATTGGATGTAGCGCTTTTGCTTTATTATCTGCCACTATATCTATTATTTATTAGGTTTGAAAAATTGTTAATTCGAACAACAAGTAGCCTAGATGTTGCCCGATTCCCCTTCTGTCTACTTTCTCATAGGTGAAACAGAATTAAAAGCCAATTTTATTAAAAATAAATGTAACAACCAATTTATTATTAAAATAATTTAATAATTAAGGTTGCAAAAACAATTTACTTACACATTTGACCGCTTAAGTAACTTTTTTATTATATTTATTCCCAAACAAAGTTAAATTGAATTATTAAACAAAGATGAGTTCGAATTTTCTATCAGATTTACATAAAGCTTCTTTAGCTGGGGTAGCGTATAAAAATGTTATTCTCAAGAAAAAGATCCTTGCTCATTTTGCCCTTCATGAGCAAGCAACCATTGCTGAATTAAGCAAAGAATTTAACATAAGTATACCAAAGATCAATGAATCTATTAATGAGCTTATTGCTGAAAAGCTCGTTAAAGATTATGGTAAATCGAGTTCCGGGATCGGTCGGAAAGCGAGTACCTATGGGCTGGAAAGCAATGCCGCCTTTTTTATTGGCGTACAAGTTGGCTCTGACCAAATCAGTATCGCCATGATCAATATCAAAAAAGAGTTGATCGGCTATAAAGAAGAAATCCCGTTCCGCTTAGAGAATAATGAACAATCGCTTCAAAGTATTTGCAAAGAGATCAAAGAGTTTATAAATAAGTTAACGATAAAACCAGAGAAGATACTGGGTGTAGGCATCAACCTGTCCGGCCGTATTAACTATCGGACGGGTTATTCATACAGTTACTTTAACTTCTATGAAGATCCCTTATCGAATTACTTCGAGCAGGAGTTAGGAATTCCGACTTTCTTAGAAAACGACACGAAGGCATTGGCATATGCCGAATTTTCCAATGGTGTGGTTACCACGGAAAAGGACACTTTGTTTGTCAATGTAGATAACGGTATCGGGCTCGGGATTATGATCAATGGACAGCTTTATTATGGAAAATCGGGATTCTCCGGTGAATTTGGCCATATTCCTATTTTTGATAACGAAAAAATATGTAAATGTGGTAAAAAAGGATGTCTGGAAACCGAGGCATCGGGTTATGCACTTCGCAACAAAGTTATTGAAGAGATAAACAATGGCGGAACCAGTATCTTAACCAAAAAATTCAAGAACATACAGGATATCCGACTTAATGATATTATCCAAGCAGCAAAAAAGGATGACAACCTGGCTATTGAAGCGATTAACGATATTGGTGAAAAACTAGGTCGCGGAATCGCCTCTCTAATCAACATCTTCAACCCAGAGCTTATTATTATAGGTGGCGTACTCGCTAATTCAGAAGAGTATTTATCACTGCCGCTTAAAAATGCTGTCAATAAGTATTCGTTATCCATTGTCAACAAGGATACCAAAATTATGATGGCGCCTTACAGCGAAAAAAATGCAGCGGTCGGAGCAAGTCTTATCCTACGAGATCGACTGTTATCGATTATCGAATAATAAACAAAAGCCAGCCTCTTTGTCAGAGAGCTGGCTTTTACGCACTAAATAGGATTAAAAATCTAGAAAATGTATTTAAGACCAAACTTCAAACCATTCTGGAAGCCAGAGTTGATTCCAATATTGAAGTCGTTTGAAGTTTCACCGTCTTTTGGTTTTACGGCTGTCCACCCTGCTAAACCAAAGGAAGCCTCAATAGAGAATTTACTGCTCAAGAAATAATCAATACCTGGAGACAATTGAATACCGTATCCCGTAAATTTCTGCTCTACTTTTGTTCCACTATCTTCCGTGGTACCCTTACCAAATGTAACCGGCACTGCAGCCTGACCAAAAATAAAGAAGTTGTCGGCAACACCCCAGTACTTACGCACCAATGGTTGCGCAATAAAAGCATTCGATTTTACCACATCTGCCAAAACTCCTGTTTTATCTTCTGACCCTAAGTATCCTACACCTAAACCCACAACCGTAGTCGGTGCGACAAACGTTCCCACTACAGGAAGCACACTGTAATTTTTTACATTTCCATCCGACTGCGTTCCGTAACCAGCCTCACCCATAATAAACCACTTGCCTTTAAATCCTTGCGCATGTACTGCCGTTCCCCCAATGAAAGCCAAAGCAATAATTGATAATAGTAATTTTTTCATAGTGTTTGATTTTTATTTACTACTCAAAAGTAACCGCAAACACCACGAAAAAATATGATTGTCATCAGTAATAAAAATAAGTCTAAAGACATTTTAAACCGTATAAAACAACCTTAAACTTTCCCCTAAACGGGATAAAAACGTTAAATAATGTTAATCAACCTGTTGGGTTATTCTCTTTTAGTTAATTTAATATGATGGTTGTCACTATAGTCCAAAAACAAGAAATGGGCAATCCTATTAAGGCATAACGCAATTATTATTTTTAGTATGAATTACAATAAGATCAACAACATTACGGGGTGGCTATGTGCCATCTTAGCGACACTTACGTACATCCTTACCGCTGACCGTTATACCAGTTGGTGGGATACCGGTGAATTTATTGCGTCAGCCTACAGGCTACAAGTTGTTCATCAACCAGGTGCGCCGCTTTTTCTAATGATCCAAAATGTATTTTCAAACCTAGCACTTGGTGACCCGACTAAGATTGCTTATGCGATGAATATTGGTTCCGCGATCTGTAGTGGACTAACTATCCTCTTTCTATTTTGGACCATTACCGCACTAACCCGTAAAGTATACCTCAAAGAACAGGCATCACTAACAAACGGACAAACGACATTGGTGATGCTAGCGGGCACAATTGGTGCTTTAGCGTATAGCTTTACCGATAGCTTCTGGTATTCCGCAGTCGAATCCGAAGTGTATGCTATGTCCTCCCTATGTACCGCTGCCGTATTTTGGTTAGCCTTAAAGTGGGAGCGGCGTGCGCATGAAAAGGACGCCAGCAAATGGTTGATCTTAATTGCCTACATCATGGGGCTATCTATTGCCGTCCACCTACTCAACCTGCTTACTATCCCTGCTATTGCGCTTATCGTTTACTTTAAACAAAAAGAGAGTATTACGGCAAAAGGAATCACTAAAGCGCTAGGAATAGGCGTCATAATTTTAGCGTTCATTCTTTGGGGAGTAATACAATACACCGTTCGAATAGCAGCAGGTTTCGATGTTTTCTTTGTAAACAAACTGGGCATGGGATTTGGTTCGGGTGTTTTATTTTTTGCGTTCTTACTTGTTGGATCAATTGTGTGGGCCCTGATTTATAGTGTTCGTAAACAAAAACAGATTCTAAATACGGCGCTCTTAGCATTCAGCTTTGTACTATTCGGATATACGTCCTACAGTATGCTGATCATACGTGCAGCAGCCGATCCGTCCTTAAATAATAATGCCCCCGATAATGTCTTTTCTTTTTTAGGATATATCTCTCGTGAACAATACCAAACAGAACCCCTGTTTAAAGGGCAAACTTTTGATGCCCAAGTCGCTGATGCGACCTATTCAGAAACCTATAAGAAAGGAACGAACACATATGAAAAGAAGGAAGGAAGACCTACGTATCGCTATACCAAAGAAATGTTTTTCCCTCGGCTGTATAGTGATAAACACAGCGATTACTACCGCAGCTATTTAGGGATACCCGAAGGGCAGTCGCCCTCCTTTTCCGATAATGTAAAGTTCTTCTTGAACTATCAAGTAAATAATATGTATACGCGTTATTTCTTGTGGAATTTTGTTGGGCGGCAGAACGATGAACAAAATTATGGAAACACAAAAGATGGAAATTGGATAAGCGGCATAAAACCGCTCGACAATGCGATCGGTACACCTAGTGAATCTCCTTCGGAAACGATTACAGCAGACCCAAGCCGCAATGTATATTTCGCGCTCCCCCTATTCGTAGGTATTTTAGGTCTATTATGGCATATCCGCAAAGACCGTCGATTCGCAGGCATTGTTGCACTCCTCTTCTTTTTCACAGGTCTCGCTATCGTTATTTACCTCAATCAAACGCCGATGCAGCCTCGTGAACGCGATTACGCTTACGCCGGCTCCTTCTATGCCTTTTCCATTTGGATCGGACTTGGCGCGGTAGGTTTAACGGAATTTCTTCAACGAAAAATGTCTCTACGAACGGCGACGATATCTGCTGGAGTACTCTGTTTTCTGGCGGCTCCAGTATTGCTGATTAGTGAAAACTGGAAAGACCATGATAGAACGGGGCGTTCTTTAGCTCGTGATGTAGCATACAATTACCTGGTATCATGTGAACCGAACGCCATTTTGTTTACATACGCTGATAACGACACTTTCCCGTTGTGGTATATCCAAGAGGTGGAAGGGGTACGAAAAGATGTACGCATTGTAAACCTCAGCTATCTGCAATCGCACTGGTATGTACGTCAACTTGATAATAAGGTAAACGATGCAGAACCTGTAAAGCTGGGCTTCGAGACTAACAAATTAAGAGAAGGGGTACGTGATTATCTCCCTTATATTGACCAAGGGATCACTAACCATGTCGACTTAGACACCTTACTGGCATTCTTAACGTCCGATAACCCAAAGAATCAGGTGCAAACACAACAAGGAGCTCCATTAAACTATTTACCGGCGAAAAAGATTGAAATGCCGGTTGACAAAAAAGCTGTCCTTGCACATCATACAGTGCCGACCGAATGGCAAAACCTTATTGTAGATAAAATGCAATGGGATTATCCACAGAATTACATCACGCGTTCGGAGCTAAGTTTAATGGCTATTATCCTGCAAAACAACTGGAAGCGGCCGATATATTTCACCAACTACCTGCCAACGGAAAATCTGGCAGGCCTAGAGAAGTACGTAGTCCAGGAAGGTTTAGTTAAGAAACTCTTGCCCATCGCCCGTCCCCAAGGAGAGTCGCAACAGATCTTGGTAAACACTCAGAAATTATACGAAAATGCCATACATAATTTCCGTTGGGGTAAGTTTAACACGCTGGATCATATCGACGTAGACGCACGCCGATTTATGGAAGGTTTTGTATATCCAGATGTCTATACACGCGCCTCCGCGTCCCTAAAACATGCCGGCCAGCTGGATAAGGCACGCGAAGTCGCCCTCAAATCGATGGAGGTTTTATCAAAAAAACCATATAGTATACGCGAAGCTTACTACTATAGTGATATCGTTGATACGTTATACAAAACAAAAGAAATAGCGCTGGCCAACAAATTGACAAAGCGTAATATTGAATTTATTCAGGAACAAGTTGAACATGTGGAAACATTGGCGCGAGATAAACCAGCAACACTGGATTATCGCACGATACAGATAGCATTAGCAACCTTGGAGGTTTATGACGCGATCCTGCAAGGGACAGATCAAAAGGAAATGTATGCTGCCGTTAACACGGTGTACAACAACTACAAACAACGATACCAAATAGCGGAATAAAAGTAAAGGGGAGCATGATTTATGCTCCCCTTTACTTTATTATAGTAATTGCTATAAATTAGCCTTTCTTAACTTCTTTAGCCCATGAGTCTTTCAAAGTCACTGTTCGGTTGAAAACAACATGTTCTGGCGTGGATTTCGTATCCAAGGTAAAATAGCCTAAGCGAATAAACTGATAACCTTTACCCGGTACGGCATGAATTAAATCAGGCTCCACATACGCTTTCTCAATGATTTGTAAGCTATCATTGTTGATTGACGCTTTAAAATCTTCGGCTGCCGCTGGATTTTCATCGTGGAACAAGCGATCGTATTGGCGCACTTCAGCTTCCTTCGCATGCGCGACCGAAACCCAGTGGATTGTTCCTTTAACTTTAAGTCCTGAAGTATCTTCACCCGACTTTGAATTTGGCACATATGTACAATGTACTTCTGTCACCTGACCATGCTCATCTTTCACGAAGTCATGACACGTCACGATATAGCCATGCTTTAATCGCACAGATAAGCCCGGACCTAAACGGAAAAATTTCTTCGGTGCATCTTCCATAAAGTCATCACGCTCAATCCACAGCTCCTTCGAGAATGGAATAACACGCGTTCCCTCACCCCCTTCAACTTCAGGATTATTTTCCCCGATCAGCTCCTCCACTTGTCCTTCAGGATAGTTCGTGATGACAAGTTTAATCGGATCCAAGACTGCCATTCTTCGCCAAGCTGTTTGGTTTAAATCCTCACGAATACAGAACTCCAACAAACTCATGTCAATCATGTTTTCGCGTTTCTGCACACCAATACGGTCACAGAAATTACGAATAGACGCCGGAGTATAACCACGACGACGTAAACCCGAAATAGTCGGCATCCGCGGATCATCCCAACTTTCAACAAAGCCTTCATTCACCAATTGCAGCAGCTTGCGTTTACTCATCACCGTATATGTCATGTTTAACCGCGCAAACTCATATTGCTTTGACGGGAATATTTCCAATTTATCAATACACCAATCGTATAATGGACGGTGGGGTATGAACTCCAAGGTACAGATAGAGTGCGTAATTTTCTCAATGGAATCCGATTGCCCATGTGCAAAATCATACATCGGATAGATGCACCACTTATCACCTGTGCGGTGGTGATGTGCATGTTTTATACGATACAATAATGGGTCGCGCAAGTGCATATTCGGGCTGGCCAAATCAATCTTTGCCCGTAAAACCTTTTCTCCATCGTTATACTTCCCGTTACGCATCTCTTCGAACAACGTTAAATTTTCTTCGATAGAGCGGCTCCGATAAGGGGTTGGTACCCCGGGTTCTGTTGGCGTGCCTTTTGCCGCAGCGATTTCCTCGGCCGTGCTATCGTCAACATAAGCAAGTCCCTTTTTGATCAGCTCCACAGCGTATCCATAAAGCGTCTCAAAGTAGTCCGAAGTATAAAGCTCCTCCGCCCATTGAAAACCTAACCACTGGATATCCTGTTTAATACTTTCTACATACTCGGTATCTTCCGTCACCGGGTTTGTGTCATCAAAACGCAGGTTGGTCTTGCCGTTATACTTTAAGCCTAGCCCGAAGTTCAAGCAAATAGACTTGGCATGACCAATGTGGAGATAACCATTTGGCTCTGGCGGAAAACGCGTTAAAACACGGCCGTCATGCTTCCCGGATTGAATATCGCTTTCGATAATCTCCTCAATAAAGTTCAGTGATTTTTCTTCATTTAACATCTTACAAAGTTAATTAATTAACGTGATATGTGTCACGCCCCCGTAGAAAATTAATCACGTGCTTCCGTTCGAGTGGAAATCATTAAATTTGTATTGTTTTTGCGCTAGAGCGGAAAGGCTGGAGTAAAAGCTTACCTCTAACAGCCCAGCAAATCGTCCGTCGCACTACAGGAAAGGAAACGACCTGAAGAATGGCGATCTGAACAGGCATAATAGCCCAAAAATAGAGACATAAGATATTGTGTCTTCAACAAAGAAGAAGAGATCATGCAAAATAAAAAGGTTCAATTTATAGACTGGGGATTGGTTGACTACCAAGACGCCTGGAATCGGCAAGAAGATATCTTTGCGAAAACCCTAGCGTTAAAGCAAGAAAACAGAACCCTCGATCAGCAAAACCCCACACCGAACTATCTTATCTTCACGGAACACCCACATGTGTACACATTGGGGAAAAGCGGCCATGAAGAATATTTATTATTAGATGAAGAGGGGCTCAAAGAAAAAGAAGCCACCTTCTATAAAATCAATCGCGGAGGCGACATCACCTACCACGGTCCTGGCCAGATTGTAGGTTATCCAATCTTAGATCTCGACAATTTTTTTACGGATATCCACCTCTACCTACGTACCTTGGAAGAAGCTATCATTCGGGTTTGTGCAGACTATGGCATTGCTGCGGGCCGTTACGATGGTTATACAGGTGTTTGGATTGACGCCGACAAAGAAAACGCACGTAAAATCTGCGCTATGGGTGTTCGCGCATCACGCTGGGTAACCATGCATGGATTCGCCTTTAATGTCAACGCCAACTTGGCGTATTTCGGCAATATTATCCCTTGTGGAATTGAAGATAAAGCGGTAACCTCGCTAGAAAAGGAGCTTGGTCAAAAGTTAGATCTGGACGAAGTGAAAGATAAAGTAAAACGACATATCGCCGACTTATTCGGCATGGAGATATAGTAAAAAAAGGTCCTGCAATTAATACTGCAGGACCTTTTTTTATGCGCGAGAAACTTTTCCTCTTTTCGGCTTCTTTTTCATTTTATTGACCCAAATCAAAACGCCTGTTACAGGCAGTGAAGTGGCAACAAGACAACTGATAAAATAAAGAAGTTTAGTAAAAGGTCCATAGACATCCCCAATATGTAATGCTTTGACCGAAGCCCCAATGCGATTACGTAAGCTTTTCTCTGTAAAAATATCTTTCTCGAGAATGGCACCCGAATACTGATCCAAGACCAGCTTATCTCCAGCCGATGGCGCAAAGAAGCCCACCTTATTTTTTGTTACCGTCAATGTTCCGGTGCTATCTTTCGCAAAGTTGATCGTCACATCGCCTTTATATGGCAGAATTTTATTCACCACAGCGAGGGTCTCTTCCACATTCATTGCCGTTTTACCAAGAATGACCTGTGATTCCGGCTTTGCTTTTTCTTCTTTTCCTTCACTTGGTTTTTGATATGTTCCCCATGTTTTCTGCCAGCCCTCACGATACCAGTCAAACGACCAGAAAGGCCCCGTAACAGACATCAAGAACAAAAAAATCCAGGTATACAGACCCAATGTATTATGGAGATCATGATTGATGCGCTTCCAATTTGCAGACCACTTTACAGTTAAGCCGTTTTTCCAAGCACGCATTTTCTGTGGAAACCAAATAACCAAACCACTTAACACACCCACCAGAAACAGTAACGTCGCGGAGCCAGTGATCCAGGAGCCTAGTTTACGATTTTCTACGCCTTCAAAAATTGGCTCTTCAATTTCATTTAACAACAACCAGCGATGCAAACCAAACATTACTTGCATAAAAGACGCCGTTTTGTTCTTCTCCTCGGAAGCATCACCGATGGCGACACCTGTATATGGATTAACCATCATTTGATTTGAACGACGACGCCCGCCGCCGCCTTGTGGACCTCCACCCTGCGCTTTCCCTACAGATTCCCCTTTCTTACCGGCTCCTTTTGTCGCACCATCTTGCTCGTTAGCTGGCTTCGTAGCACCTTCCTCCGGACCACGCTTTTCTTTTTCAACAGGAACCACATCGCGTTTCATCAATGTATTTCCTTCTTTCACCCCTTCTCCCTTATCTTTCGCTCCATCAGGTTTCCCTCCTTTATCTTTCTCCGGCTTATTGAAAAGAACCGCAACCGTAGCATCTGCAGCAGCGGGAATCTTTATTCCTACAACTTTACCTTTTATATGGGGTTCTGTTTTTTCAAGCAGCACGTCTGCCGGTAAGCGGTCGCCTTTATCTGCTACTTTATAATAAGAAGACAATGACGCTTCTCGAATTTCAGTATTGTACACATAAATGGTACCGGTTAAACAGACTACAAAAACAACAAGGCCTGATATAAGGCCGCCCCATAAATGGATATCGTTAAAAAATTTCCGAACCTTCGGCCACGTTCCGCTTTGTGCCATGCAATTGTTATTTAGTTTAAATCAAAGATAGTTAATTCGTTTTATACCATAAATGAGCTGTAAAGCTTAACACCCTACAGCTCATTTTTTATTCTCTTTTTCTACTTCACATCCCACCAAACACGAGCCGTCAACACGCCGTTATCCCCTTCCTTCTGCACATTCGCACTGTTGGTATTCATTTCTGTTTCCGGATACATAAAGCGCAGTGGATAAATATCCGGGCTCGTTGCTGTTGCCGAATTTGGGAAATACGGATACCCCAATCGTCTGAAGTCATGCCAAGCACGGATATTATTAATACCTGTTAATGCCAACCACTTTTGCGTAACAATACGTTCAATCTTATTCGTTGCTACCTCAAGCTTCACCTTGTCCTGCCCGATATAAGCAGAGATGTCATAATTAGTGACATTGAACAAATAGTTAAATGAGGCCTGGATTGCATTTTTATAATGCGTTTCTGCGGTTCCATCCACCCAACCACGGGCAGCAGCCTCCGCAAGCATAAAATGCGCTTCCGCTAAGGAAATAATAACTGTTGCCTGATTAAATGCTTTCACAAACCCAGCAGGTTTATTTCCGTTTTCTGTCGGGCCTTTAAAAGCAGAGGTATTGACGGCTGCATACGCATCGCTAATCGTATTTTCTCCGAATAACACTCCTTTGAAATCACCCTTTACTTCCACAAAATTTTGCGCCAAACGCGGGTCATTGTACTCTTTATATTTTGCAATTAAATGCTGTGTAGGACGAATATTCGTATGATTTGCCACCGCAACACCCGCATTATTTCTATAATATGTTTCATAAAACGGATTCATCTTCGCCGCGGTGTTTAAGTAACCCGGATTCACTGCCGCATCCTCTGTAATAAAACCAGAACCCTCCGCTTTTATTTTACTGATTTCCTGCGCGATATACGCTGCTTGACCGGGCACCTCAGATTGAGCGAGCAAAGCCCGAAGTTTCAATGTGTTGGCAAAGCGTGTCCACTTCACCTTATCCCCTTTAAATAGCACATCATCATTGGTTGGCAACAATGAAGCAACTTTAATCGCCTCAATTCCTTCATTGATTAGGTTAATCGATTTCTCATAAACGACCTTACCAGGCTCATATTTGGGGTGCAGAACCACAGAACCATGCAACGCATCATCAAAAGGAACATTATTATAAAAGTCAACCAATGTAAAATAATGGTACGCCATCATAATCTTGGCAATACCGATATAGAAGCGTGCATCTTCAGCAACCGCTTGATCTAAAATCTTATTGTAGTAAAGCAGATTGTTGTAGTTGGACTCCCATAATTGGATACCATCCCGCGTATCCCGGATACCTGGACCATTGTACATCTTCAGTATAGAAAAAGCATTAATCCCTTCGTTTGATGTCCCCCAATAACCTCCCCACAGACCACCAATCTGATTCAACATAGTCGCCTCATAATTGGCCGAAACAACCAACGCTGCAGGCAATTTCGCATTTAATTCTAACGTTTCTTCAACCGGTGAGTTCGGGTCAACGTTAACATCAAAGAAATCATCACACGACACGGTAGTGCACGCTAACAAGGCCAATAAACTTATCTTATATAGTGTTTTTATCATTTCCGTAATCTTTAAAAAATCATGTTAATATTAAAACCGATAGATCGTGACGTTGGAATCTGTCTAAAGCTGGCATAGCCATCCGTTTGGTTATAAAGTGCTTCCGGATCCCCAATCTCGTTCGACGAATGTCGAATGATAAATAGGTTATTCGCCACCACCCCAACACTTGCTTTCTTTAGGAAATTTTGCTTCGCTAAGAATTTTGCGGGTAATGTATATCCAACGTAAAGCTCACGTAATTTCAAAAAGTCAGCTTTCGCCGCTGTAATTGTCTGAACATTACTATATTTTGTCCACCAGTCTTTATCGCCCTTCGAGTAGACACTTGTATTTTCAACGATAGAACCATCGTCTAACTTCACCATGGAGTTCGGCAGAATAAATGGTTCACGGCCATATTTCACCGTCTCCGGATGCGTTCCAGCCGCATACATCCGTGGTACCACCTCAGAGTACATCCAGCTTCCCAGACGCGAGTCTATTTGTAGTCCAATGCTAAAAGCTTTGTATCGGAAATTGGTGTTAAAACCAAACATATAAGGAGGCACCATAGTACCCAGTAATTGTTCTTTCTCATCCAACAGGACATTACCATTTTTGTCCAGCACAATTTGTCCATTGTGACGCAAAAAGTCGCTCATCTGCAACGTTGGGTAAGGCTCTCCTTTAATCGCATATGCCTGGCGGAAAATCTGGAAACTATCACCCGCGTAAAGGTCTTTCGCCTGTGTATGGGTATAGGTAAAATTCACCCCAAAACTCAACTCCACGTCCGGTTTACGAATAGCCGTACCGTTCAGCATCACTTCTAATGTTTGATTTACCAGACGACCGGCATTAACAAGCGTCGCATTGTATCCCGTAGCGCGCGACATACCAGCCGTAAAAATCTGTCCATCAGAATCAGAATAAGCATAAGCAATGTCAGCATTTAAGCGACTATTTAAGAAGCTTAATTGTGTCCCAACTTCATAAGAAGTGACAAATTCAGGCTTCAACAGTCGATTGGCTTCCGTTAGGTTTGGTAGAAATCCAAATAATCCACCATACGGAAAGCCATTCGTCTGGCTATACGTCAAGTTTAGACTATATGGATCTAGCGTCACATTCCCGGTGCGGTTATAGGATGCATAAATACGCCCATAGTTAAGAATATTTGAGTCTTTCAAGGATGCAATCGCGTCGGTAAATACGAAAGACGTGCTTACGCCGGGTGTAAAATAGGTGTTGTTCTGTGGATCTAGTGTGGAAACCTTATCGCTACGTCCTACCAAAGTCAAAAACAAATAATTGCGATATCCCACTGTAAATTCACCATAGCCCGACATAGAACGATATTTTGTAATTTTAGCAGTACCGCTTAATTCACCCGTCCGGGACCCGGGATTAAAGATATCCTCTAGCAGGAGGTTATTTGCGCCGATACCAATGTCTTTGCGGTTATCCATGCGGATATTATACCCCAATAATAGTTTGGTCGAGAAATCTCCGAACTCCTTACGAAAGTTCAAAATTAAGTCATTGTTCAATCGACTAAATGTCCCGCCCGTATCATTGACAGTTCCATTGATATTTCGTGTAGAAATATTGGAAACAAGCTTCTTGTTGGTAACACGGCCATCCTGTGTTTGCAGGTAATAACCCGTTCTATTTGTCGCCGAAAACCAATCTGCGAAATCATACGTAAACTCTACCTTCGAATTTAACGTATGCTGATCGTATGTATTTCTATTATTATCCGCCATAAAGATCGGATTCCGTGTCTGTGCCGTTGGTGTATACCAGTTCAACGGGTGGTTTGGTGAAGTCGGGTCTTCCCAATTACGGGCTTCTTTATAATCGATGTTAGCAGGTTGTGTATATACAGACAACCAAGGGCCATCACTTGTGGTGTTATTCTTAAAGAATACATAGTTTACATTGTACGATGTGGTTAACTTATTAAAGCTACGTGAACCATTGAAACGAGCTCCCGTGCGGCTCGATTTATCCCCTGGAATAACGCCTTTAATGCGCACATCCTGTAGCGACATAAAATAAGTACTCTTCGCATCGCCGCCCGAGAATGACAAGTCATTTTGCATCGTAATTCCGGTATCGAAAAAACCTAACCGATTGTCTTTACTCGGCGCAGCATATACCTTTCTCGGCTGTACACCATTGATCGGCAATCCAAAGTCGCGTTCCGAACCATCAAATAGATCTCCCCAAGATTCATTGGCCACGGGGCTATACTTTCCGTTTTGTCCTTGACCATACAGCGTTTGAGCAGGTGGCAACAAATAGACATTCGCAAAAGTGGTACTATTCGAGAAATTAACTTCTCCCGCGTCAGAACGGCCTCCTTTAGTGGTCACCATAATTGCGCCATTCACCCCCTCCGAGCCATATAGAGCTGCTGCGTTCGCACCTTTTAAGACCGTAATCTCCGCAATATCATTCGGATTAATGCGGGTAATATCAGGCAATGGAACCCCATCAACTACATAAATTGGATCGTTCTTACCTCTATTTAAAGAACGCGTGCCGCGCATCCTGATTTGTATTCCGGGATCTGTCTTACCTGTCGTCAAATCTGTCGCGTTGATCCGTAATCCTGCCACTTTACTTGACAGCGCCAATAATGGATTTACAACCTTTCCCAGATTTAACGCCTCGTTGTCAACCGCCTGAGCTGAGGTACCCATCTCACGTGATGAACGACGAATTCCCAAGGCTCCCGTAACAACAATCTCTGAAAGCGCATTAATATTGCGTTCCAACTTAATAAGTAGATCCTTATTATCGAGACTTAAAGCAAGGCTACTCGCATGGTACCCGACCATACTCACACGCATGGTTTGACCCACATGGCCTTTCATCAAAAATCCACCTTGACTTCCAGTAACAGCGGAGCCTGAGCGTGGGTTTTCAACGATCGTAATAGACGCCCCTTCCAATGGAACGCCCGTTTCTTGATCTATCACTTTTCCTTTAACAACGATATGCTGTTGTCCAAAAGAAAGCCCTATTATACATATAAAACTAATGGAGAGAAAAATACGGTACAGTACAAACTTCATATATATTTAAGTGTTTTGAGATTAATAAATATTTAGAAATAGTCTAAATAACTATTGTTGGCAAAATTAGAATTAATCTAAACAAGAAGATGACGTGACTAGAAAAATATACTTAAGATTCGGAAATAATCCCTCTGGGAATATAATAATTGGCCAAGCATTTCATTCTAACCTTGCGCTATCTCCGGGCACTTGATGGAAATATCTAGAAAAATACCTAAGTTTGTAGAATTAGAATAAGTCTAAATAAAAATGCTTTTAGATACCCGTTTTACTTCTGCTCATTACAGTTTTCAACACCGTATTGTTCGTGGCGTGAATAATATGAGTTATTTAGCGGAGGAAGCACATTATCTGAACATAATTTTAGGAGAAGAGTCCAATGAGGTCACCTATTCAATAGATCAGCAAGATCACCTTCTAGAAAGAGGCTGTAATACCATTCATTATATAAATGCCGGAGAATCCATCGATCTCAACAGTGTAGATGAAGGGAACAGTTATATTATCATTCGCTTCTCACCGGATAATCTCCCGATCTTTCACGAAAAATATCAACAAGAAAAAACCAGGTTTATAGATGGATATATCACCAAAAGTGATCATCGTTTACGTCTTTTGTTTGACCAACTTTGCCTCCCTTTAGAACAAGATCATCTATATCAGTTACGACAGGAAGTCGTCTTGTTAGAAATTATTTTGCGCCAAGCAGAGGCTTTGGCCGTCGAAAACGAAAATCATCAGATCATTGCTTTAAAAAGTCATTATGACAAAATCATGTTGGCAAAACAAATCATCGAAGAGGATCTCTCCCAGAGTTATAGCATACCCGAACTCGCAAAGCTTGTGGGCACGAATGTGCAATATCTAAAGAAATACTTTAAAGAATATCTAGGAAAGACTGTAATGACCTACATTACGGAAAAGAAGATGGAATATGCCAAAGAGTTAATCCTGACAGGACAGTATCGTGTTTCCGATGTCGCGCGTATGACGGGTTACAAACATTCTACACATTTTACCACGGCATTTAAAAAGCATTTTGGTTTTATCCCAAATTCGTTGAAATATACATTTCTTATCCACCAGGGCATCAATGTGTTGGCAGAGTTTGAGACTATTATTCAACAAATACAGATTTTATAATAAAAAAGAAGGGTGCCAATTGGCACCCTTCTTTTTTATTATAAGCGAACTTATTACGCATCAAATTTCCAACGTACAAAAGCTTCGATTGCTTCGTAGTCTGCAAGGCCTAATCTGTGGTACAGGTCAGCCGTTTCACTTGTACGATCTTCAGCACGCACCCAGAATTCACGTGGATCATCTCCAGGGAAAACAGGAACATCTTTTTGCGACTGGTGTTTGAAAATCGCTAAACGCTTGCGCTTAACCTCTTGTGGCGAAAGTGGGATAGCCATCTCAATCTCGTGGATTGGATATTCATGCCATGCACCGCGGTATAACCATAACCAACAGTCTTTCGTCCATTCATCTGTTTTTGACAAACGCTTTAGTGCTTCAAAAAGAATATCGAAACATACTTTGTGCGTTCCATGTGGATCAGCGAAATCTCCGGCAGCAAATACTTGATGTGGTTTCACTTTACGTAAAAGTTCAATCGTTTGCTGGATATCATCTTCGTAGGAAACTTCTTTAGAAAATTTACCTCGGTCATAAAAAGGAAGATCTTGGAAGTGGATATTTTCATCTGGCAAACCTGTGAAACGTGCCCCGGCAATAGCCTCTCCTTTACGAATCAAAGCCTTGATCGTACGGATAATTTCAGGATCTACTTGGTTTGGTTGTTTCGTCTCAAAGAAAGCACGTGCATCATCATAGATTTTCTTGGTTACCCCTTGATCATCATCAATAGCTACAGCGAAATCTTGCACAAATTCTAAGTAACGTAATACATCATCATCCCATACTGCCGTATTTCCTGATGTTTGATACGCCACATGAACATTATGCCCTTGATCAGCTAAACGAATGAACGTACCTCCCATAGAGATAACATCGTCATCCGGATGCGGCGAGAACAACAATACATTTTTCTTCGCAGGTTCCGCTCTTTCTGGGCGGTTGGTATCATCTACCCCAGGCTTACCACCTGGCCATCCTGTGATCGTACGTTGCAGCTCATTAAAGATTTTAATATTGATATTATACGCAGGTCCTTTTTCAGTAACCAATTGCGCCATGCCGTTGTTATTGTAATCGTCATCTGTCAATTTCAAAATCGCTTTATTCAATTTCAAAGACAACCAAACAACAGCTTTCTTAATCAACGTATCGGTCCATGTCACCTCATGGGCTAACCATGGTAAATAAAAACGTGTCAATTGTGAAGCAGCATCCTCATCCAAAATAAATTCGACATGATCAGACAGCTGCAAGAAAGTTGCAGGAATCTCCGAAGAAATTTCGCCTTCAACCGCTTTTTTAACGATGTCAGCCTTCTTCTCATTCCATGCCATTAGGATAATCTCTTTCGCTTTGAAGATTGTACCTACCCCCATCGTAATCGCTTTTGTCGGTACATTTTCTTTCCCTCCAAAATCACGAGAAGCATCGCGACGAGTCAAGTCATCTAAGATAACCAAACGCGTTCCCGAATTTGGCGCTGAACCTGGCTCGTTAAAACCGATGTGCCCGGTACGACCAATACCTAAAAGCTGAATATCCAATCCACCAAGACTAGAAATTTTTTGCTCGTAAGCTTCACAGAAAGCAGCAATTTCGCTCTCCGCCAAAGTACCATCAGGGATATTAATGTTCTCTTTCGGAATATCGATATGGTCGAACAAATTTTTCTTCATGAAAGTCACGTAGCTCTGATCAGCATCCGGCTTCATTGGAAAATATTCATCCAAGTTGAACGTTACAACATTTTTAAAGCTTAGTCCCTCTTCTTTGTGCTGGCGCACGAGTTCCTTGTAGACTTTAACCGGGGTAGCTCCTGTCGCCAATCCCAATACTGCAGTCTCACCCTTTGCCTGTTTTTCTTTAATGATGGTAGCTATGCGATTAGCAACATCAACCGAGGCAACGTTTTGATTTGGATATACCTTAACCGGTACGCGCTCAAAACGTGTCTCCTCTAGTAAATTTAATCTTGCCATTTAGTAAGAAATATTAATAATGTTTACAACGTGAGTAACAAATTTAAAAATAAAACTAGTGTAAACCGAAAAAATCATGCGAAATCATGCAAAAAAATGCATATTTAACATTGCAATCGGTTGTGAACGTCTATTACACAGAGGATCAAAGCCTTTATTGAGGATATAACGACGTGGAATATTGAAATGTTTTTGTCATAATTCAAAAAAAATAATCTACCAAAACAATAGACTACACAACTTTCCTTTCTAATCTTTATATTTGATTATCCGCCGATGGTCATTCGAAAGGCGCAACACATACAAAAGGAATGAGCTGCATCCAACGATCAAAATGTATAAAGAGAACCTCCATATAGCGTATCTTTTAAACAGGCATTAAATTTTTAAAACATTACAAATACCCACGAAGAAAACATCATGAAAAAGATAATACTAACGGCCCTTTTAGCGCTTCCATTTTTCCTCTTTGCTCAAACGATTAGTAAGGAAGAACTAATAGCGCAGGTAAAAGCAAATCCAAAGGATGCCGAAACCTTAAAAATCATCCAAAAGGTAGGTGGTTACTATCCGGATTATAAAGAAATGAGAGACTTGTTCAATACGCTCGACAAGTCGGTTCGCAAATCTAAAGATGGGCAGTTATTTGACTACTACCTGAAACGGTTAGAAGGTGCTTCGGTTGGAAAGAAAGCGCCTGCCATTACACAACTTACCCCGGAGGGTGAACCTTTTTCATTAACGGACCTAAAAGGGAAATATGTCTTGGTTGATTTTTGGGCTTCTTGGTGCCCGCCATGCCGTGCAGAGAACCCAAACCTCGTAGCCACATACGCGGAATTTAAAGATAAAGGCTTTGAGATTTTAGGCGTTTCTTTTGACCGTAAATTAGAAGACTGGATCAAAGGGATTCAAGATGATAAGCTGACCTGGAAGCATGTATCTGACCTACAGGGTTGGGGGAATGCGGCAGGAACCTTGTACGGCGTTCGCGCTATTCCACAGAATATATTGGTCGACCGTGAAGGCGTTATTATTGCCCGCAATTTACACGGTGAAGATCTCAAGAAAAAATTACGCGAGCTGTTGCCGTAAATAAGGGGAGACACAAAACTTAGCTACGCTGAGCCCTTCGGGGTTTGTGTCTCTACTTTTGTTTTTCACAAAGATTTTCGTCCGCTAACTTCTTCAAAACTTAACCTCTAACTCCCTCACAACTTTACTCTCCCTAACCCTCTAACCCTCATCACCCAAACAAGGCGCTAAACAAATCTTCTAACTTTGCCATCGGACGGATAGCAATATTAAACTTTTTCGCGTCGAGCCCTTTGGTGTTATATTTGGAAATAAAGATCCCATCGAACCCAAGCTTCTCCGCCTCCGCAATTCGCTGTTCGATACGATTCACAGCACGAATTTCACCGGAAAGGCCCACCTCTCCCGCAAAGGAAACTTGTGGCGGCAATGGAATATCTTGTTGAGAGGAAATGATCGCCGCAACAACCGCCAAGTCAATCGCCGGATCTTCGACTCGAAGTCCGCCTGCGATATTCAAAAACACATCCTGTGCACTCAAACGAAAACCAAATCGTTTTTCCAACACCGCCAGCAACATGCTCAGCCGTTTGGTATCAAAACCGGTCGATGTACGTTGTGCATTTCCAAAAGCGGAAGTACTAACCAATGCCTGCACCTCAATCAGGAGGGGGCGTGCCCCTTCCAGCATCGCTGCAATAGCAACCCCACTAACAGGCTCTTCGCGCTGCGACAGCATAATTTCCGATGGATTGGATACCTCACGCAAACCGGCTCCCTGCATCTCATAAATACCCAACTCCGAAGAGGAACCAAATCTGTTTTTAACCGCCCTTAAAATCCGATATACATGATGACGGTCGCCTTCAAATTGTAAAACCGTATCGACCATATGCTCCAAAACTTTCGGTCCGGCAATCGAACCATCCTTCGTGATATGTCCCACAATGAAGACAGGTGTACTCGTTTCTTTCGCAAAGCGTAATAGCTCGGCAGTACACTCTCGCACCTGAGAAACAGACCCTGGCGCAGACTCTATCTGCGAGGAATGTAAGGTCTGAATGGAATCAATGACAACAATATCAGGCTGAACAACCTCTATCTGCTTAAAAATATTTTGTGTAGACGTCTCCGTCAGAATATAACAATTGGCTGTTGACTGTTGTGATAACCGTTCGGCACGCATCTTAATCTGCTGCTCACTTTCCTCTCCGGAAATATATAAGGTTTTTACTTTAGGGATACCAAGTGCCAATTGCAACATCAGGGTCGACTTTCCAATACCAGGCTCACCACCGATCAGCACCAATGACCCCGGAACGATTCCTCCGCCTAACACACGATTAAACTCGCGATCTGGCGTCGCTAACCTTTGCTCATCCTGATAAACAATCTCATTGATGATAGCTGCCCTATTCGCCTTCTTCCCGGCAACCTGCGTCGTGCTACTTCGCCATTCGGGAACCTTAGAGCTCCCTTTCTCCACCACTTCCTCCACGAAAGCGTTCCATTGTTTACAAGAAGGACATTGCCCCAACCATTTCGGTGATTCGTATCCGCAATGTTGACAAAAAAAAGAAGATTTAGACTTAGCCATCGAACGAAGTTAGTAAAAACATGCACAAAAAGTGTAACATCTTATGCCTATCTTCGACTTATAACCTATATGAACAAAGAACTAGAAATAGAATTTGTAACACTCCTCGAGCAGCATCAAAATATCCTACATAAGATATGTAAGCTATACACCGCGGATATGGATTCTCACAACGATCTATTTCAGGAGATGGTGATTCAATTATGGCGTGCCTATCCGAGCTTCAAGGGAGATGCGAAATTCTCCACTTGGGCTTACCGTGTTGCATTAAACACGGCAATCTCTTTATTTCGCACCAAAAAACGAAAGATTGAAATGGTTCCATGGGACAACCATATCTTAAATATCCGATGCGAAGATTATGACACACAGCAAGAAGAACAACTCCGTTTTCTCTATACTGCGGTGCGGCAACTCACCGATATCGAAAAAGCGTTGGTATATATGTATCTAGAGGACAAAGATTACGTGGAAATTGCCGAAACATTAGGAATTTCGGAAGTCAACGCCCGGGTTAAGATGAACCGTATCAAAACAAAACTGAAAAACATACTAAATAAGAAAGGAACAGCAGAATGGATGGGTTAGATTTATTAAAACAACACTGGAATACGGATGAGAATTTTCCAAAAGTCGATAAAGAATCATTACGTACTATGCTTCATAAGAGCTCCTCATCGTTGGTGAAATGGATCTTCATTATCAGTGTCATCGAGCTCTTTGTTGGAGTCGCATTGGGTTTCTTAATCAATATAGAAGAAATAAACGAAAAGCCTCTTTTACACCTCATAAATAACATCTATACCGTAGTGTTCTACATTATTGTAGGTTATTTTATCTTCCTCTTTTTCAGAAATTATAAGACAATCAAAAACACAAAGAATACAAAAAGTCTACTCCAGACCATTCTTAACACGAGGGAACAAGTAAACAAGTATATCAAATTTAATATATACTGTATTCTTTTTTCGATGTTTATTGTCTGCGTAGAGAAGATTTACAGTTATATCGAAGAACGGCACGGTTGGGGAGAAATTCTATTCTATAGTGTGACTTTCACCATTGCAAGTACATTGGTTTACCTACTCATGGTACGTATCGTAAAATATTATTACAAGATTCTGTATCGTCGTTTAATCAAAAAGCTGGATGTAAATTATGAGGAGTTGACGCGCTTAGAAATCGAAGCCTGATTAGATAGTAAGTA
The DNA here is from genome assembly GCF_004421025.1 of Sphingobacterium psychroaquaticum. Classification (NCBI taxonomy): domain Bacteria; kingdom Pseudomonadati; phylum Bacteroidota; class Sphingobacteriia; order Sphingobacteriales; family Sphingobacteriaceae; genus Sphingobacterium; species Sphingobacterium psychroaquaticum. Next base: position 4,190,625 of record NZ_CP038029.1, read on the forward strand.
TTGATAATACGGATTAAGCATCGTACATTAGCTTTATGAAGCCACAGGAAGAGAAACCGGAACTTTCTAAATCGTCACAGTTCAACCGAAAAGCCATGCGCATCATGAATATCATGGCGATTACCATCTTTTTGTTGGCTATTATTTACAAAGTATTCTTTTCGAAATAAAACATATGTCACAGAAGCAAATATTAAATACGGACAAAGCTCCTGCAGCGATCGGTCCTTACAACCAATCTATTAAAGCAGGAAATACACTATATGTATCGGGGCAAATACCTTTGATCCCAGAAACCATGGAGTTAATTACAACTGGTGTTGTCGATGAGACGCATCAAGTCCTAAAAAATGTACAGGCCATTCTTGACAATGCCGGTTATAGCTTTAATGATGTGGTAAAAGCAACCATCTTTATTAGCGATATGGGTGACTTTGCCGCTATAAACGAAGTATATGCACAGTATTTCACGGCAAACCAACCCGCACGCGAGTGCGTCGCTGTCAAGACTTTACCGAAGAATGTAAATGTAGAAATTTCAGTAATTGCTTGGAAAGACTAAGCTGTGGATAATAAAAAAGAGATAACCGAAAGCCGCAGAAGTTATTTTCTAGCGGCTTTTTTAGCGCCTTTGATCTGGGGCTTCATGTCTATTCCTGTTCGCCTCATCAAAGGTTGGCCGGCTGATGACATTCTGAACTACCGAATTTTATCGGCATTGGTGATTCTATGGGCATTTATCTTCTTATTCCGAAGACCCGTGTTACGTCAAGATATCGCACGCCTGCGGAGTATGCCTCCCAAGGAGCGCAAGAAGATTATGGTACTGACCTTTATGGCGGCGATCTTTATTTTTGGAAACTGGTTTACCTATATCTATGCGATCAATAATATCAGTATCCAATCGGCGGCTTTTGCTTATATGCTCTGCCCTTTGATTACTACGTTTGCGGCCTACTTTATCTTAAAAGAAGAGCTTACCAAGCAAAAATGGGTCGCTTTAACAATCGCATTTATCAGTGTATGCCTGTTGGCAACAGGGTCAGTGACCCAGGTCCTCTGGTCCGTCGCAATTGCCGCACTTTACACGTTTTATTTAATTATCCAGCGTGTAATCCAAGGATTTGACAAACTGAACCTCCTAGCAGTACAGCTGCTGCTTTGTAGTTTGTTTATTATACCCATATTACTGTTTCAGGGACATGAAATCCCGCAGAGCGTACTTTTCTGGGTTGTAATCGTTATTATAGCGGTGGTTTTTACCATTATCCCCCTCTTCCTAAGTATGTACGCGCTCATCAAGATATCCTCTAGTACGACTGGGATTCTATTGTATATCAACCCTATAATCGCATTTCTCATCGCCATTTTTTACTTTAAAGAGGAGATCGACCCGCGAAAATATATAGCCTATGCGCTTTTGCTCATTGCGATTATGCTCTTTAATGGAAACGTACTACAGAGACTCTTCTCCAAAAAGGAACAATAAATTTCCTGCTGTAGCGAAAAAGAAATCTCTTTCGTTTAGGGATAGGTAACTAAAAACTAATTACGTAAACCCCTAAATGTTAAAAATGAAAAGAATTTTACCTTACCTCCTTCTTCTTTTTTTGCTCGGTTGCAGCAAAGAAGAGAAATCGTACGAACATTGGTCTAAACTTGCTTCCGAGAAATATAAGGAAATTGTTGCATTGACACAGTCCGTTCATTGTACAGAAATAAATGATTTTGAAACCGTTCAAATCGGTCATAACTATCTTTTATTGCACCCTTCGATCAAAGGACAATATGGCAAATTAATGCAGGAGTATGAATATCTTCAAACACAAGCTGGAAAGGCGGCCGGTCGAGAAGGGATTCTAAATGATATTTTCGCACCACCGAACCCTCCGGTAAGAAAGCAGTGCCAGAATGGCAAACCAACATTGATCTTTGCACAGAACCTCACCCTGGAGGAAGCTCGTTCGGAGTTATCGACACGACTTGCGGAGATTAAAGCGTTCTATAACGACGTGACCTGCACCAATGCGAACGACTGGAGTGCATACGGTATCCGAACAGGCTGCTGCATAGAGGCAATAGCAATACATAAGACCATCAAAACCGTTGAGTTTATACAAAAAATAGACCTTTACAACCGTATTATGGAGCAAAAAATGACACTGGAGAAGGTGAGCTGTGCCGGTATCCCTCCCTGTGCAAACAGTATAAAATCGATACAATGCGTCGATGGCAAGCCGGTTATAGAGATGGCAAAACTATAAATTTTAGGCAAATTTTCGTAGATTAGCCGTTCTTAGGAATGGCTAATCTCACGACAATAACTCCAATCGAATACCTCAAAGGGGTAGGCCCACAAAAGGCCGATGTACTCAAAAAAGAGTTGCAAATTTTCACTATTGGAGACCTCCTGCAATACTATCCGTTCCGGTATATTGATCGCACTAAGTTTCATAAAATCAAAGATCTCCATGCCGACATGGTCGGTGCACAGGTCATTGGCCGTTTGACGCATATCCAAGAGGTTGGTGAAAGACGAGGCAAACGCCTAGTAGCGCAGTTCAAAGATGATACCGGCAGTATGGAGTTAGTTTGGTTCCAAGGTGCTTCTTGGTTGAAAAAGAGCTTGAAAGAAGGAGCTGCATATATTGCATATGGTAAGCCTACTGTCTTTAATGGGCAACTTTCGATCACTCACCCTGAAATGGAACTCTTTCAGGCACAAGAGAAAAAGATTGGCAACCAAACGATGCAACCCGTCTATTCTTCAACAGAAAAATTGAAGAAATTTAGTTTGGAAAGTAAGGGAATACAACGCCTCCAACAGACCGCACTGGAAGCCGTATACCAACAGTTACAAGAAACTTTACCCCTGTATATCATAGCACAACATAAGCTTGTAAGCTACCAAAAAGCGATGTTATCCATTCATTTCCCACAGGATGTACATGAACTCAACGCGGCTATACAACGCTTAAAATTTGAAGAACTATTTTTCATACAGCTGCGCTTACTGCACAACAAACAATTAAATACCAGCAAGTATAAAGGGCATCGTTTTGACAAAGTAGGCAACAAATTCAACCTTTTTTTCAACGAGCGCCTACCGTTCCCGCTCACCAACGCACAAAAAAGGGTCATTAAAGAAATCCGACTAGACACCAATACGGGGGCACAGATGAACCGGCTGGTTCAAGGTGATGTGGGTTCTGGAAAAACGGTGGTTGCCTTAATGGCCATGCTCCTCGCAATCGATAATGGCTACCAAGCCTGCATGATGGCTCCTACGGAGATATTGGCACAGCAACATTTTGCCGGCATTAGTGAACTACTGGGCGAGGATATTGCCCGGGTCAAACTCCTGACCGGATCCACGGGCGCAAAAGAGCGCCGTATTATCCATCAGGAACTAGAAGAGGGTACGCTTGATATTCTTATCGGTACCCATGCATTAATCGAAGACAAAGTGAAATTCAAGAACATTGGTTTTGTTGTCATCGATGAGCAACATCGTTTTGGGGTAGAACAACGCGCTAAACTTTGGCGTAAGAATGTCATCCCTCCACATATGCTGGTCATGACCGCCACCCCCATCCCTCGCACACTGGCGATGACCATGTACGGCGACCTTGATATTTCGGTAATCGACGAGCTTCCTGCGGGCCGTAAACCAATAAAAACAGTTCATTTTTTTGAAAACCAACGCCTTCGAGCTTTTGGATTTATGCGCGACGAGATCGCCAAAGGCAGGCAGATATACGTCGTATATCCGCTCATCAAAGAAAGTGAAAAAATGGACCTCCTTTATCTCGAAGCAGGCTTAGAAAACCTACAGCGTGAATTCCCGCTACCAAACTACCGAATTAGCATCGTACATGGTAAAATGTCGGTCAAAGAGAAAGATTTTGAAATGCAACGCTTCATCAAAGGTGAGACACAAATTATGGTGGCGACCACTGTTATTGAGGTTGGGGTCAACGTCCCAAATGCCTCCGTTATGATTATTGAAAATGCGGAACGTTTTGGCTTATCACAGCTGCACCAGCTTCGGGGACGTGTCGGTCGGGGAGCCGAACAATCGTACTGTATTCTGATGTCTAGTAATAAGCTGAGCAAGGAAGGCCGCACCCGCTTAGAAACAATGGTGCGGACCAGCGATGGCTTTGAAATTGCAGAAGTCGACTTGCAGCTGCGCGGCCCAGGGGATATCTCCGGCACGCAACAGTCTGGTGTCCTTGATATGAAGATTGCAAACCTCGCATCCGACCAAGCCATTTTAACAACAGCACGAAATAGTGTTATCACCCTATTTAAAGAAGACCCCCAACTCGCGCTCGACAAAAACAGCCTCTTAAGACAATTCTTGATGCAGCGCACGCCGGGGATTTCCTGGGATAAGATATCCTAATGAAAGATCGTTCTATTAGTACAATAGATTGTTATATGGATAACGTTCGTTGTGCATCTTCACGATAATTTCATATAGCTTCTCTTTAAATTCTTCTACATTCAGCCTATCCGTTGCCGAAATAAAAATCGCTGGATCCGCATTCTTCGCCATCCAAGAGTTTTTAAAATCATCCAAGGTTACCTTAACCTCTTCTCCTTCATCATTTTCTTCTACCGGGGGCTTATAGGCATCAATTTTATTAAACACCGTAATCACCGGTTTATCCAGTGCGTCAAGATCTTTTAGTGTTTCATTCACCGCAATAATATGATCCTCAAAATTCGGGTGTGAGATATCAACCACATGGATCAATACATCTGCTTCACGTACCTCATCCAACGTAGACTTAAAGCACTCCACTAAATGGTGAGGTAACTTCCGGATAAAACCTACGGTATCAGATAAAAGGAAGGGAAGATTATCAATAACCACCTTTCGTACCGTGGTATCAAGTGTAGCGAACAGTTTGTTCTCAATAAGTACATCCGACTTGGAGATCATATTCATAATGGTGGATTTCCCCACATTCGTATATCCCACTAAAGCCACACGAATAAGCTCGCCGCGGCTCTTCCGTTGTGTCTCATTCTGCTTATCAATTGCTTTTAAACGTTCTTTCAGCAAGGAAATCTTGTTTAAGATCATCCGTCTATCCGACTCGATCTGGCTCTCTCCGGGACCACGCATACCAATACCACCACGCTGACGCTCCAAGTGGGTCCACATCCGTGTTAAGCGCGGCAATAAATATTGAAGTTGCGCAAGCTCCACTTGTGTTTTCGCTTGAGCAGTCTTTGCATGTTTCGCAAAGATATCCAAGATCAAGTTCGAACGATCCAAAACCTTTACCTGAAACTCCTTCTCTATATTACGAAGCTGCGAAGGCGATAGTTCATCGTCAAAGACAACCATATCAATATTTTCAGCCTTGATATAGGCTTTAATCTCTTCCAACTTCCCGCTTCCCACGAAGGTTGCTTTATCGGGATATTGCAATTTTTGTGTATAGATTCCATTAACGATACCTCCGGCAGTCTCCACCAAAAAGGCTAGTTCCTCCAGATATTCATGCGCTTTAGCCTCCGTTACGTCAGGTGTAATAACAGACACCAAAACAGCAACTTCTGGCTTTACCGCTGTATCATATATTTTCGTTTTTCCCATGTGTTCTTTTCTTTTTCTTAATTATTTACGCAGTCTTTTCTGCATCACATAATCATCCAGCACGTAATCGAAATAAGGAATATCTACCGTTTCTGTCACCACAAAACCCTGCTTTATATAGAAAGCATAAGCATGCTTATTTCCGCGATTTACATTCAGCTCTAAAACGTCAATCCCATTATTTAACGCGTGCTCTGCAGCAAAGTCTATTAAAGTTTTTCCCAATCCTTTTCCCTGCACGCTAGGCAAGAGGTAGAGCTTTTCAATGCGAAGCCTATCTTCCTGGGATAACAACGTGATAAAACCCGCCTCCTTTTCTTCGTCTTTGATAAGGAAGAAAGTATTTCCCAAAGCCGTAGCACCTTCAAAATCCTGCTCGACATATGCTTTATTCAACATAAAATCAATCTGCTGATCCGAAAGAATACCAGCATATCCCGTCTGCCAACTTAGCGTCGCAATCTGTGCAATCGTCGTCCAATGCTCTGCCGTAGCCGTCACTATCTCCATTAGATATCTTCTCCTATCAAAACAAAATCAGGTGTATTAAACGCCAAATAAATAAATCCGTCTTGTTCCACCACAAAAGTATCTTCCGCTTCTTTGCGAATTCCCACCAGTGACTTTAATTGATTTTCGTGTACAAAAATCAAATCACCCGCACGTTTCCATTTCTCATATTGTTCCTGCACCAACACATACCGCCTACCAGACATAAAAAGAACAATATTAATATCGTTACAAAAATCGGTTATCGCAGCGGGAATTGTATCGCACAAGATATTAACAGCTTTATACTGCTTCTGGTTCAGATAATTTAAACCATCCGTAATAAAATCATGTAAGAGCGGAATAACCTGTGTTTGTTCTTGAAGGTCAAGGTTTGACAAAACACGGTTAGAAACGATAAAATCGACCTTAATTCCATCCGCTTGTAAGAAATCTATGGTATAGTCATCTGCAAAAATAGTAGGGCTCCATTCTAGGAGCTGACCGAGATATTCACGATCTAGCGCCGATAAGGAAGCCACCAATAAAGCCGGCTCCTGGTTTTCTCGAACAATGTGATGTGACGACATACTTCTTTCATATTCTATTCACCCAGTTGGCGTAGGGCGATATAAGCCATAAGGCCGATACTTATTTCTAATGCGCGTTCATCGATATCAAATGTCGGTGTATGTACCGCCGACTCGATACCCAACGCCTTATTCCCGGTTCCTAAGCGATAAAAACAAGCATCAATCTCTTGTGAATAGTACGAGAAATCCTCCGCCGCAGGCCAAATATCTAAGTCTAAAACATTCTCTTTCCCTAAATACTCCACCGCATATGCTCGCGACGCGTTCGTTATCACCTCTTCATTGATGAGGTAAGGATATCCCTTGCGTACTTCAAAATCACAAACCGCACCCATTCCTTCTGCGATGCTGGTCGCCATTTTGACCATCTTCTGGTGAGCATCAGCCCGCCAAGCTTCATCGAATGTTCGGAATGTTCCTTCCAAGTACACTTCATCCGGAATAATATTTGTTGCTCCATTGCCCACAATCTTTCCCCAAGAAAGTACCGTTGGGGTACGTGGGTCGGCATTCCGACTAACAACTTGCTGCAATGCCGTAATTATCTGTGCCGTGATGGCAATTGGATCAATATTCTGATGTGGGTGTGCGCCATGCCCTCCTTTTCCCTTAACGGTCATAAAGAGTTCATCGCATGAAGCCATATACTTTCCGGCTCGGAATCCCACTTTTCCCGTTTCAATAAAAGGCATCACATGCTGCCCGATTATTCCTTGCGGACTCGGGTTTTCCAAAACCCCCTCTTTAATCAGAAGAGAAGCCCCGCCTGGAAGACGTTCTTCTCCCGGTTGAAAAACCAGTTTTATAGTGCCGCCGAATGAGGCGCGCAAAGCATGCAAGATACGGGCTACACCGAGTAAGGATGCGGTATGAACATCATGCCCACAAGCATGCATAACCCCCTCTTTATTCGACCCATAAACACGTCCTTCCACTTCCTGAATAGGTAACGCATCCATATCTGCACGGAGCGCAATAACTTGTTCCGAACTCTTATCTCCCCGAATAAGTCCAACGATTCCTGTGCCGGCCATTACCTCAAAAGGAATGCCCAAAGCTGTCAACTGTTCCGCGACAAAAGCCGACGTGTTGTACTCTTCAAAAGAAAGCTCGGGATTTTGGTGCAGGTGACGACGTTCTGCTACCGTTTGATCAAAAAAACGGGCCGCCAGTTGCTGGACTTGATCCTTTATTGTGGACATAGGCTTTAGGATAGGTTACTCGTAGACATAAACCCAGATATCTTCAGTGAAGACAAATACATTGTTATACTGACCACGCAACTCACGCATAAACTTGGTCGCTTCAGCACGATTTCTAAAGTCGCCCACCTTCACCCGATAATTAGGTTCATCGTACGTCATATAACTGCCTACATCACTGTAGACACTTTGAAATCGAGACTGTACAGCCGAAGCATCGTTTCGGTTACCCCCCGAAAAAATCTGAACCCTAAATCCACGTACTTTGACGCGACGGGCAACCTTCTTCTCCACAGGAGTCTCCTTTGCTGCACCCAGCTTAACAACGGTCTTGGTATTTGTAGGGTTGATATTATTATCTGCTCTAAATGCCTGAAGTAAAGTGATCAACGAATCCTTATTTACCTCTACTAGTCCTGTCTGTGCTTTAGCAAAATGCGACACGCCTACACAAACAAAAAATAATACCAACCCTTTTCTTAACATCTTTATTTACTATTTTCTTAACTATTCTTTCCGTGGCAGTTCTTATACTTAAGACCTGATCCACAAGGACATTCGTCATTACGACCTACGGTCTGTTCTTTCTTAACAGGCTGCGTAACTTGTTGTTCTCTTGTGTCTCTATCTTCTTCAGAAACACCCGTTGGCGAAGAAAGTTCTTGTTTCGTTGCTTTTATTTGTGCAGATGGTGCCGGAGCCGGGCGTGCCGCCTGTACATTTTCCGATTCTTGTTGTCCTGGAATATCACCTTTAAACAAGAAACTCACGATATCTTTATTCATGGTTGCCAACATGGATTTAAACAAGTTATACGCTTCCATTTTATAAATGATAATCGGATCTTTCTGCTCATAAACCGCATTTTGAACCGACTGCTTCAAGTCATCCATTTCACGCAAATGCTCTTTCCAAGCCTCATCAATCAAAGCAAGAACCACGCCTTTTTCAAAAGATTTGAAGACTTCTTTACCTTCGGTTTCAACTGCTTTTTGCAGATTCGTCGCAACTTGTATGCCACGAATTCCATCTGTAAATGGAACAACCACATTTTCAATCATCGCTCCACGCTCCGCCAGTACATTTGTTAATACAGGAAGTGTTTGGTTCGCAATATGCGTTGCTTTGTTGTGGTAGTGTGTAATAATCTGTTGGAATAATGTATCCGTTAATCCTTCCACATTACCTTGTGCAAATTGCTCCGCAGAAATCTCCGGATTTACAGCAAACAAACGGATAATCTCAATTTGAAAATCTTCGTATGTTCCGCCTTCTTTTGCTTCAGCAACAACGTCCTCAACAACATCAAAAATTGTATTGTTCAAATCAACGTCCAAGCGTTCTCCAAAAAGGGCATTTTTACGTTTTGTATAGATTACCGTACGTTGCGAGTTCATCACATCATCGTACTCCAATAGACGCTTACGGATACCAAAGTTATTCTCCTCTACTTTACGTTGTGCACGCTCAATAGATTTAGTCAACATACTATGCTGCATCACTTCGCCTTCCTCAACACCCATCTTCACCATGATATTAGAGATACGTTCTGATGCAAATAAGCGCATCAAGTTATCCTCTAAGGAAACGAAGAACTGAGACGAACCCGGATCTCCTTGACGACCCGCACGACCACGTAACTGACGGTCAACGCGACGAGACTCGTGACGCTCTGTACCAATGATCGCTAAACCACCAGCATTTTTCACCTCTTCGGTAAGCTTAATATCCGTACCACGACCTGCCATGTTGGTCGCAATCGTTACCTGGCCTGGACGGCCTGCTTCTGCAACGATATCTGCCTCTTTTTGGTGAAGCTTCGCATTTAACACATTGTGTTTAATACCGCGCAACTTCAACATACGACTTAACAACTCCGAAATCTCTACGGAAGTAGTACCCACCAATACAGGGCGACCTTGCTCCGTAAGCTGCTGAATTTCTTGCGCTACCGCATTGTATTTCTCACGCGCCGTACGGTAAATAAAGTCCTGACGGTCATCACGCTGGATTGGACGATTAGTAGGTATTTCAACCACATCCAATTTGTAGATTTCCCACAACTCACCCGCTTCCGTTGAAGCGGTACCCGTCATCCCTGACAGCTTATGGTACATCCGGAAATAATTCTGTAATGTAATCGTCGCATACGTCTGTGTCGCATCTTCGACTTTCACGTTTTCTTTAGCCTCAATCGCTTGGTGCAAACCATCGGAATAACGACGACCGTCCATAATACGACCTGTCTGCTCATCTACGATTTTTACTTTACCTTCATCAACGATATACTGATCATCAATCTCAAATAAGGTATATGCCTTTAACAATTGGTTGATCGAGTGGATACGCTCCGACTTAATCGAATAGTCACGTAATAACTCTTCTTTACGTTGTGCTTTCTCTTCTAAAGAAATATCCGCTCTTTCAATATCAGCAATCTCAGAACCAACATCTGGAAGGATGAAGAATGAAGGATCCTCACCTGAAGCCGTAATCAACTCAATACCCTTCTCGGTTAATTCAACCTGATTATTTTTCTCATCGATAACGAAGAACAATTCCGCATCCACCTTCGGCATATTACGGTTTTGCTCTTGCATATAGTAGTTTTCTACTTTCTGTAAGATTTGTCTATGGTTTCCTTCTGATAAGAACTTAATTAAAGCCTTATTTTTTGGTAAACCGCGGAAGGCTCTCAACAAAGCCATACCACCACGTTCAACATCTGCATCACCCGCAGCAATTGCTTTCTTCGCTTCATTGAAGACCGTGTTGATATATGCTTTCTGCGCATTTACCAAACGTTCGATCCGTGGTTTCAACTGATAGAACTCATGTTCATCACCACGAGGAATTGGACCGGAGATAATCAATGGTGTACGAGCATCATCAATTAATACCGAATCGACCTCATCGATCATCGCAAAATGAAGCTTACGTTGCACCATCGCATCCGGCGTTTGCGTCATATTGTCACGTAAGTAGTCAAAACCAAACTCATTGTTGGTTCCGTATACGATATCCGACAAATACGCTTTTCTACGCTGTGGTGAATTCGGTTGGTGTTTATCGATACAATCAACACTTAAGCCATGGAACTCAAATAAAGGACCATTCCACTCGGAGTCACGACGTGCCAAGTAGTCATTCACTGTTACAATGTGTACACCTTGTCCGCTCAATGCGTTCAAATAGGTAGGCAAGGTACCTACGAGTGTTTTACCCTCACCCGTTGACATCTCGGAAATCTTACCTTGATGTAATACGATACCACCGATCAACTGCACATCGTAATGCACCATGTTCCATGTCACCTCCGTACCTGCGGCTGTCCATGTGTTTTTCCAAATAGCCTTATCGCCTTGAACAACCACATTCGGCTTACGAGCCGCTAGCTCGCGGTCAAAATCCGTTGCTGTTACTTCAAGTTGTGCATTCTCCGTTAAACGGCGTGAGGTTTCTTTCACAACAGCAAATGCTTCTGGAAGAATATCCGCTAATATTTCCTCTAACTTCTTATCTCGGTCTTTTGCAAGCTTATCGACCTTCTCATAGAGCTCGGTCTTCTTGCCCATATCAACATCGTCCTTGTCGGCTTCCGTTTTTAATTCCGCTACCTCACTATCGATATCAGCAAGGTAATTTTTGATCCGTTCCTTAAAATCTAATGTCTTTCCCCTAAGCTCATCATTCGACAACGCCGACAGCTTTTCGTACTCGTCCTTAATCTTGTTTACAATAGGTTGGATTGATTTAATATCTCGCTCAGACTTACTGCCAAATAATTTACTTAAAAATTTTAACATAATATTTTTTTAATTCTCCGTTTTCCGCTGTGCAATAATGACTCCAATTGCATTTGGCAGACATTTTGGCACTAATCGGGCAAATTTAATTATTACATGTGATAACTAACAGGCTTTTACACTGTTTTTTTTTCGCTTTCCTCCCGGTTTGTCAAAAACAATTTTTGACGTGACTCCGGAACAATATTTAACTGTTGTGCTTCATCAAACATATATTGGATCGCAGCTCTCCCTTCTTCGCCCAAATCTTCCGAAAAACGATTCACATACAGCTCAATATGTTTATACATCACTTCTTCCTCCATCGCTTGCGCATGCTGTTTGATATAGGCAAGACCCGACTTCGGGTTTTCAAAAGCAAACTGCACACTTTGCCGCACCAATGTATTGATTTTTAACTTCAGATCAGCATCCAGGCTCCGCTTCACCACAATCCCACCCAAAGGAATCGGAAAACCGGTCGTACGCTCCCAGTAATCCCCCAGATCAACCACCTTTAGTAACCCCTTATCTTGATAAGTAAACCTATTCTCGTGAATTATTAAACCTACATCAATCCGTCCATCAAGCAAAGCTTCTTCAATATCCGAAAACACCAACTCAACTTTGTTTACTAATTGTGGAAAAGCAAGACTCAACAAGAAATTGGCCGTCGTAAACTTTCCAGGGATACCGACCCGAATTTTACTTTGATCCAGACTGCTCCCCGTCGTGTCATCCAAGACCTGTTGCAGCTGCTCAACCAAAGCCACGTCTTTTGCGATCAACAAAGGTCCTACCCCAAATCCTAAAGCACTCCCTGCATCAAGTAATTCATAGGTATCCGCAGCATAGGCAAAAGCATGATAGCTTAGCTTTGTTACATCCAAAGCGCCAGCAAAAGCTTGGTGATTCAACGTTTCCACATCATGATACTCCACCGCAAAGGTTAATCCCCCTGTATCGATCTTACCATGTATCAACGCATCAAAAATAAACGTATCATTTGGACATGGGGAGAACCCCAAGGTAATTGTTTTCATAGTCATTATCTAACAAATAAGCCGAACACGCATTAGGCTATAATTTTATGTGTATATAGGAAAAGGATTAGGGCGATAAAAGTCACGAAAACAATCCCTTTTGCAACCTTATCCTGCTGCGTGTCACGTCGATAAAACAGCCGCACCAAAAACAGATTAATAGCGACAGCTAGTACATAGAATCCGATTTCCTTACCCTCAAAAAGCGAGGTCGCCACCGTACTATATTGTGTTAATAAATAAGCAATCCCCGGAAAGACACTTCCGATCAACAGGCCGAGCCAAAAACTATTTCTCATTCCTTAACATCAAAGCTCCATGAATTTATTTCCGGTATAGCATGGTGAGCCGTCATATCAAACTGGGTTGGCACAACCGCAGCATAACCATTATGCAAGGCAAATACATCGGTCTCCTCCCCTCGGTCATTGAGCTCAAACTTACCCGTCATCCAGAAATAATCTCTATTGTAAGGGTCTGTTCGCTCCTCAAACTCTTCCACCCAGCTACCATTTGCCTGGCGACAGATTTTAATTCCTTTAATTTCCTCTCCTCGTGGGAAGTTTACATTAAGCAGGGTGTTTTTCGGCAGTCCATTTTTCAGTACTTGTTCCGTAATCCCTAACACGTATGGGCGACAGAAGGAAAAATCGGCCTGATGGGAGAAATCATCCAACGAAAATCCAATCGAAGGGATTCCTTCAATCGCCCCTTCGACAGCCGCCGACATTGTGCCCGAATAAAGCACATTAATGGAGTAATTTAGTCCATGATTAATTCCAGAAACACAGATATCAGGCTTCTTACCTTTATATATTTTATGAATCGCTAGCTTCACACAGTCCACGGGTGTTCCCGAACACTTATACATCTCCACGCCTTCATAGAGATCTATCTTATCCAGGCGCAGTGGCCGTCCAATGGTAATTGCATGCCCCATCCCAGATTGTGGACTATCGGGCGCAACAACAACGACATTTCCCAACTTTTTCATCTCCTCCAACAGAACCTTGATTCCTGGAGCCGTAATACCATCGTCATTAACGACCAAGATATTTACATTCTTCTTTGCCATAATGCGAATTTAGGAAAAACCTAATGAAATATCGCTCTATTCCGATACCTAAAAGGAGCATCTCGAGAATAGTGGAAGAAAAAAAAGAAAATATACTAAAGTAGTAGACCAAAAAAAATTAAATTTGTTCATCATGAAGAAAGATCAATCTAAAATCATTAGAGAACAGGCTCCTCGCTCTGCTACACGAGAGCATTCGGTTCCACTATACCTTACTTCCAGCTTTATTTTTGATAGCGCAGAACAAGGGCGTGCCATTTTTGCCGATGAAGAAGAAGGCATGGTTTATTCTCGTTATGCAAACCCGAATACAACGGAATTTATCAACAAAGTTTGCATCCTAGAAGAAGCCGAAGCAGGTCTAGCTTTCGCATCGGGCATGGCGGCTATTTTTGCTTCCTTTGCTGGATTTGTACGAAGCGGCGATCATATCGTTTCTGCAAAAGCAATTTTTGGATCAACCCACCAGTTGTTTACCCAATTATTGCCGCGTTGGGGAGTAACAACGACCTACGTCGATGCCGTGGATAATCAGGCCTGGGAAAAAGCAATACAACCCAATACAAAGATTCTTTTCCTCGAGTCACCATCCAACCCGGGGCTAGAGCTAGCTGATTTAAGTTTCCTGGGCGAGCTGAAGAAAAAATACCCACAGATTATTTTCATCATTGACAACTGCTTTGCGACGCCATACCTACAAAAGCCGTTACGCTATGGGTTCGACCTATCGATTCATTCCGCAACAAAATATATGGATGGTCAAGGGCGCGTTTTGGGGGGTGTCGCTGTCGGAAAGCAACAGCTTATTAATGAGCTGATGTTCTTTATCCGTCATACCGGTCCTGCGATGTCCGCATTCAATGCTTGGACCATATCCAAGAGCTTGGATACACTGGGACTCCGCATGGATAAACATTGCTCCAATGCACTAGCGCTGGCAGAAGCCTTAGAGCAGCACACCGAAATCACCAAAGTAAACTACCCATTCTTGCCTTCTCACCCACAATATGAATTGGCAAGAAAACAAATGAAAGCTGGTGGCGGAATTGTAACATTTGAAGTAAAAGGTGGAAAAGAACGCGCCTACAGCTTCTTGGATGCCCTAAAGATGATTCTTTACACATCCAACCTAGGGGATGCACGCTCAATCGCAACACACCCAGGGTCAACAACGCACTCTAAATTAAGTGAAGAAGAACGTTTGTCACTGGGCATCACACCGGGTACAATACGTCTCTCCGTTGGTATTGAAGACCAAGAAGACATTATTGGAGACATACTCCAGGCATTAGAAGCTTCTAAATAAAAAAGGGGTTGCGTTTTGCGCAACCCCTTTTTTATTTAGAATATCTTACCAATTACAATGCCGCTAGTGCTTGTTTGTAATTTGGTTCTTCGGTCGTCTCCGCGACCTGTTCTGTAAACGTTACCACACCATTTTCATCAATGACCACCACCGAACGGCTCAACAAACCGGCCAATGGCCCGTCTACGATCTTCAGCTGATATGCATCTGAAAAGTTTGAATCTTTATATTCAGAAAGTGTAATAACATTATCAATACCCTCTGCCGCGCAGAAGCGACCTTGTGCAAAAGGTAAATCCTTAGAGATACAAAGCACCACAGTGTTTGACAATCCCGCAGCCTCCACATTGAATGTACGTACTGAGGCCGCACATGTACCGGTATCTATACTTGGAAAAATATTTAAAATCACTTTCTTTCCGGCAAAATCTGACAATGTTTTCTCCGAAAGATCTCCCGCAGTAAGCTTAAAATCTGGCGCTTTCGACCCAACCTGAGGTAAATCACCCTGTGTATTTATACTATTTCCTTTAAATGAAATTTTAGCCATTTGTTTAGAATGTTAAATGAATATATGCTGTTAAGATACGAAGATCTTCTTAAAAATCCATGGCCTAAAATTTGTTACTATTTAACTGCGGTTAAAATTTGTTTATGAAATAAAAAAAAGCTATGTTAGCATAATATATTTAAAGAGGGACATCCACCCGCCAAAGGTGGACAACATCAGTAACCAAAGAAAGAAGCGTACAGCAAGAACAAGCTTTACGACTATTGAACAGAAAGATTATAAACGTATGAAAAGATTACTACTCGGATTATTACTTGCCAGCCCAACACTACTGTTTGCACAGGGGTCACAAGTAAACACGCAAAGCTTGAAAGCTGTCGGTATGTCTGGCGCTGGATCAGCTCTCTTCATTGACGAATCTTCAATTTTTTACAGTCCTGGAGCCCTGTCAAAGATGGATCACAATGCAATTTCGGCAGGTGTTAGTGGTATTATGTACCGTTCGGCCTTCCGGGAGGCAAACAGTATGGATGTACACCACACCAAATTTAAGATTACTCCACCTTTTTCTGTATTTGCCACATTTGGCCCTAAAGACACGTGGTGGAAAGCCGGCTTAGGTATATACACCCCATTTGGGGGATCTGTAGACTGGGGGGATCAATGGCCCGGCAAATATGAACTAAATTATTTGCAGATGCGCGCCATCTACATACAACCAACCATCAGTTTCAAATTAACAGAAAACTTCGGTATCGGTGGTGGCTTCATCTATAATATTGGCCTTGTCGATCTTGGACGCTCTATTCCTTTAGCTTCCACAGACGCTGCTTCAGGAAAAGCAGAGCTCTCTGGCGTAGGAACAGGAATGGGCTATAACGTAGGCGTGCACTACCATTTAGAAAACACGATAGCCATATCCTTGAGCTACCGTTCAAAAATTAACACCAAACTGAAAGACGGCGATGCGGAATTCACGGTACCTCCCGCCTTGGCTGCCTCTTTCCCAAACACTACATTCAGTGCGGAACTGCCTTTGCCAGCCTCCTTTAATATTGGGGTGAGCTTCCCGGTTAGTGAACGTGTAGATATTGCTGCCGACGGGACTTTCTTAGGGTACGATATCTACAAGGAGCTGGTATTCGATTATAAGGACAATACGGCGGTCTTACAAGACACCGAACAACCTAAAAAATACGAAAATGCATTCTCCGGTAAAGTGGGCGTAAATTATAAAACAACGGATAAACTAGCTCTTCGCGCCGGAGCAGGTTATGTGTTTACTCCTGTTCAGGCGAATTATGTTTCTCCAGAAACCCCAGACAACAACCGGGTGATGGCTTCGGCCGGATTTACCTACGAGGTGAATGACAAGTGGTCGCTGACGGGCGCCTATGTTTTTCAACACTTATTGAAACGTTCTGTCACCAGTGCTGTTACCAATCTTTCTGGAACATATGTGACAAACATCCACGCCCCAGGTATTTCGTTAACTTATAAATGGTAATCACGATGAAGAAGATATTCAACTACAACAAGTTTTTACTGCTTGCCGCAGCCTCTACCGCCTTTCTGTTTTCATGCAAGCCGGAGCTAGATGCCGTAAAACCAAGTGCTGGAGAAGCTAACTTCTCTAAATATATTTCTATTGGAAACTCCTTAACGGCAGGTTTTGCCGATGGCGGACTTTACCTAGAAGGACAGCAAGTGGCTTATCCCAACTTAATTGCCGCCCAACTGAAGCATACGGGCGGTAGCGACTTTAAGTCTCCTTTTTTCACAGAAGCACAGCGCAACGGATCAGGCTATTTGCGTCTCAAAGACCTCGTTAACGGGCAGCCAGTCATGGAAAATGTAACCACAGAGCTTGCTATTCGAGGAGCCAACCCAGCGGGAAAACCCTTATACACCAAATATACCGAGGAGATAAATAACCTTGGCGTACCAGGCATGCGCTTAGACATGGCTTTTGCTCCGGGTATTGGAACAGTTCAGGGCAATCCATTCTTTGAACGCTTGCTGGCGGATAATACACCAGGAACCTATCGCTACTTCGACTTTGCAACAACAAAGGACCACACTTTCTTTAGCTTTTGGCTAGGGAATAACGACATCCTGGGTTATGCGACAAATGGTGCTGTTACCGTACCTGGTGATGGAACAACGGTCTTAACATCAACGGCGACTTTCAACCAGCTATATAATAGCTTTATCGATGCATTAACGCTTAAACAACAAAAGGGTATTGTGGCAACGATTCCGGATGTAACCGCGGTACCTTATTTTACAACCGTCACCCGTAAAGCGCTTCTTGCTGCTGCCAGCGCGGCCGCAGGCTCGGAATTAAAAGACATCTACATCACATCGTCGAAAGGCATGCGCCCAGCAACGGACAACGATATGTTTGTCCTTCCATTCTCGTCCGCCGGACTTTTGGGTAAACCATCGCCGGGCAACCCTGCTCCATACGGCCTCCACCCTTCGAACCCTGTTGAAAGCAAATATGTGCTCGACACGGATGAAATAGCGGTCATCAAACAACGGACAACGGAATTTAACGATATCATCAAGAAGGCTGCCGAAAGAAAAGGGCTTGCTATCGCTGATGCACATGCATACCTAAACCGCGTTAAGAGCCCAGGCATTGTTTATAACGGACTGAGCGTCAACGCAAATTTCATTACCGGTAATGCGTTCTCCTTAGATGGCATTCACCTGACGCCAATGGGCAACGCATTAATCGCAAACTTGTTTATCGATGCCATTAATGCAACATACAACAGCAGCATTACAAAAATTGATGCGACGCAATACAGGGGTGTAAAATTCCCATAAGAAAATTAGCACCGTATAAGATACCCAACAAGACAAAACCCTGTCGCTAGCAGAAGCATAGCAACAGGGTTTTGTTATATATGCAGCAAAGCCGCTAGACAAAGTCCTTTCTTTTGGTTAAATTTGATAATTAAATTTGTTTATAATGAAAGTTCAATTAGCGAGAAAAAATAATGCGGTTCACTTTGAAGCGTCGAGTGAATCGTCGACAGTGAAAGTAAATATTGACGGTTCAGAAGCCATTGGTGGTGAAGGAAAAGGTGTTCGCCCGATGGAACTGGTCCTGATGGCACTTGGTTCCTGCAGTGTCTTCGATCTCAGCACGATCCTGAAAAAACAACGCCAGGACGTACAAGACATACACGTAGAGGTCGCCGGAGATCGTCGCGAAGAAATACCAAATATCTTCACAAAGATTCACATCTCGTTCTCTCTAAAAGGAGATATTGATGTTGAAAAAGCACAGAAAGCAGCAGAATTAGCGGTAAAAAAATACTGCTCTGTTCACGACATGCTTGCTGCGGGAGGCGTTGACATCACCTATAGCATTAAGATCAACTAGCATCGTCTTTACGCCATATTTTCTCGGCCCATCTTCCCACAAACCAAAAAGAAACAGCCAACACCAAGAAGAAGATGGTCCGGTTAATATTATCCCAGAGGTATTCCACAAATCGGGTATACAAGTTTAATATAAAGAACACAAAACCAATATCACGGGAAGCGTTATCCTTGGTCTTCATTCCGTATAAGGCCAACGCCAAAGAAAGTACCACCGCTAAAATGCCCCAGTAAAGAATGTGATATTGACGCACTTGCGACCAGTCATCAAAACTGGAATAATTCCCAAAGATCGACAAGCACCACAGCGCAATCATGGTATATAAAAGTCCAATCACATAGCTTGTAGACTGAAATGGTCGCAAGGCATTGATGCGAGGTTGTCCCCATACGGCAAAAGCAGTCAAGAGGAACCCGAATATCGTAAAACGCAAGGGATAATTCATCCCCCAGAATTTAAAGCCCCAATTACTGCGATAGGCCGTCTCAGTAGCAAACCAAATCCCCAAGGCAACCAACGTAAAAACCCAGATTAATTTCGAATCCAACTTCACAGAAAGCACCGCATAAATGACTATTGACAGCAAGAAACACAATGTATAATTACTCGTTCCACGGTCCAAAATCTGGCCTAAGAAGCCTATACACGCTGCTGTAGAAAAAGCGCCTGCCAACATCAGGGTTTCGTTGGAAAAGGTTTTCTCCGGATACTTGCTCTTATTCCTAAAGCCTAAGAAGTAGAACACAACCGCCACGACCCCAAAAAACAAGCAGAAAACAATATTGGGTGTCTCGTAGAATCCTTCGATAAAACGAACGAGCGTATTATCGGCAAAGAGTGAAAAAACAGCGAAAATCAAGGATACTAAAGCTATCCAGAAGGCATAACGTGCCAATACTTTCCACTCAAAGCTTTTCTCATCGATTGTGCCGCGTAACTCCTCCACTTTTTCAGATGACAGGCGATCCGCCTCCTGCCAATAGGACAACGCTGTTTCGACAACCTCTTTCTCTTGCTTACTTAAATCTAATTTTTTCAAGGTATATGTGTATATTACAGAATCAACTTACAAATTAACAATAATAAAACGTTAAGCATCATCTAAAAATCAAAAATGGCTATTTCCTCCTTCCGTAACCGCTGCACTACGCTCAAAAAACTGTACCTTTGTATCTTGCAAAAAACCGAACGATGAAAACCTCGTATTCAGTAGCTTGACACCGTAGCCGAACGACAATAAGGTCTGCTCAACGCTATAGTGATTTCCGTTCTCACGGTCAAACTTAAGTGGCCGTAGCTACGGTTCAAGCGCGTTTTATTTGCAAAAAAGAAACAAAATCAAGAAACAAATGAGTGCCTCCAAACAAGAAGACCACATAGATTTAGGCGAACAAAATGAAATTGAGGTATTTGGTGCCCGCGTACACAACCTAAAAAACATCGATGTTACCTTTCCAAGAAATGAACTGGTAGTCATCACCGGATTGAGCGGTAGTGGGAAGTCGTCATTAGCCTTTGACACCATCTATGCCGAAGGACAGCGTCGCTATATGGAAACCTTTTCGGCCTATAGCCGACAATTCTTGGGCGGTATGGAGCGCCCTGATGTCGATAAAATCTCTGGACTGAGTCCCGTGATCTCTATCGAACAGAAAACAACAAACAAAAACCCGCGATCGACTGTAGGCACGATTACAGAGATCTACGATTTTCTGCGTCTTCTTTATGCCCGCGCCAGCGAAGCATATTCCTACGCAACCGGCAAGCTGATGCAGCGCATGTCGGAAGAACAAATTGTCGAGAAAATCCTAACGGAGTTTAAAGACGAACCGATCTATATTCTTGCACCAGCCGTGAAAGGGCGGAAAGGACATTACCGGGAGCTATTTGAGCAAATTCGTAAACAAGGCTACTCAAAAGTACGCGTGGATGGAGAGATTTTAGATATCGCACCAAAGATGCAAGTAGATCGTTATAAGATCCACGATATAGAAATTGTTATCGACCGTCTTTATGCAACGGAGGGCGATAGCAAAAGATTATACACCTCGGTCATGCAGGCCATGAAGAGTGCCAAAGGCATTATCAAAATTGCCAACAAAGAGGGCAGAGAGCACTTCTTTAGCCGTTATTTAATGGATCCGGAGTCCGGCATCTCTTACGATGAGCCTCAACCTAACACCTTTTCATTTAATTCACCCTACGGCGCGTGTGCGAAATGCGACGGACTGGGTTATATTTTTGAAATTGATAAAGACAGTGTAATTCCGGACAAGAAGCTAAGCATCCAGAAAGGTGCAATATTACCTTTGGGGCCAGCCCGTGAATCATGGACGTTTCAAGTCGTAAAAGCTGTCGCCAAGAAATTTGACATCTCTCTTACAGCACCAGCAAGCACATTAAGTGACGAACACATCGACTTATTGTTATTTGGAGGCGAAGAAGATATTTCCCTGACCGTTTCGTATGGGAGCTATGGTTCTCGCGAGTACAATGTCGTTTTTTCCGGTATTTTCAAGCTGCTGGAAGAACTCAATGGTCGCGGATCAGACGACGCCCCGGTGCTGGATGATTTCCGGACAAAGGTGATGTGCCCTTCTTGCCAAGGTGCCCGACTTAAGGAAGAGTCGTTGCACTTTAAAGTCGACAACAAAAACATTTCTGAACTTGCCAGCATGGATATGACGACATTGAGCGCTTGGTTCGAAAATATCGAAACAAGACTTAATGATCGACAGAATACCATCGCCGCGGAAATCTTAAAAGAAATTAGAGCACGCATTGGCTTCCTTTTGGATGTAGGCTTGAGCTACCTCAGCCTGGACCGGTCCTCTAAGACATTATCTGGAGGTGAAGCACAACGTATCCGCTTAGCCACACAGATCGGATCACAACTGGTAAATGTACTCTACATTTTAGATGAGCCGAGTATCGGTCTACACCAGCGGGACAACGAACGGTTAATTAATTCATTGAAGAACCTACGCGATATCGGCAACTCTGTTCTGGTTGTCGAACACGACAAGGACATGATCCTACATGCCGATTATGTAATCGATATGGGACCTGCTGCAGGTGTAAACGGCGGGGAAGTCGTGGCACAAGGCACACCAAAAGAAATTTTAGCGGCCAATACATTAACGACGAGCTATCTCAATGGTTCAAAAGAAGTCGCCATTCCTATCACACGGAGAAAAGGAAGTGGGCTGAAGCTCTCCCTCCAAGGTGCGACAGGTAACAACCTCAAGAATGTCAATGTGGACTTTCCGCTAGGTACCTTAACCTTAGTAACGGGGGTATCGGGATCTGGTAAATCGAGTTTGATCACAGGCACATTATACCCTATTTTAAACAAGCACTTTTTCCGCGCGAAAGCAACGCCAATGCCATATAAAAGCATTGAAGGATTAGAACATATTGACAAAGTCATCGAAATAGACCAAAGTCCGATTGGCCGCACACCACGCTCTAACCCATCGACTTATACGGGAGTCTTTTCCGATATTCGTACCCTTTTTGTACAACTCCCTGAAGCAAAAATCAGAGGATACAAACCAGGGCGGTTCTCTTTTAACGTAAAAGGGGGACGCTGTGAAACTTGTCAGGGAGCCGGACTAAAGATTATCGAGATGAACTTCTTGCCCGATGTGCAAGTTCCATGCGAAACATGCCAGGGCAAGCGTTATAACCGCGAAACATTGGAAGTGCGCTACCGTGGAAAATCTATCTCGGACGTGCTCGACATGAGTATCGATGAGGCGGTACCATTCTTTGAAAACATCCCTTCCATCTACCGCAAGATAAAAACCTTGCAAGATGTAGGCCTGGGATACCTGACCTTAGGGCAATCATCTACAACCTTGTCTGGTGGAGAGGCACAACGGGTTAAACTTGCGACAGAGCTTTCCAAGAAAGATACCGGAAACACCTTCTATATCTTGGATGAACCAACTACAGGACTGCACTTTGAAGATGTCAATGTCTTGCTTGGGGTAATCAACCGATTAGTAGACCGCGGCAACACCGTACTGATTATTGAGCATAACTTGGATGTGGTAAAAACTGCCGACTGGGTTATCGACATGGGACCAGAAGGAGGTAGAAATGGTGGTCAGTTAATGTTTGCCGGCGTTCCTGAAGATCTAATCAAAGAAAAGAAAAATGAAACCGCACGGTTTTTAAAATTAGAGATGCAATCATTTTCGTAACTTTGTTCTTGTATGTCGGATATCATTCAGTTATTGCCAGATTCGGTAGCCAATCAAATTGCCGCAGGGGAAGTGGTGCAACGCCCAGCCTCAGCCGTTAAAGAACTTGTAGAAAATGCAATCGATGCTGGAGCAGACAAAATAAAACTTATTGTAAAAGATGCCGGAAAGACGTTGATCCAAATCATCGATAATGGTTGTGGTATGAGCGTCACCGATGCACGACTTTGTTTTGAGCGGCATGCGACCTCAAAAATCCGTAAGGCCGAAGATCTATTTGCAATCCGCACCATGGGCTTCCGTGGCGAAGCTATGGCCTCTATCGCCGCCATTGCGCAAGTAGAGCTAAAAACGAGACGTGTAGAAGATGAGCTCGGGACCATCATTGAAATCGAGGGTTCTAAGATTATCGATCAACGCCCAGAAGCACTACCGGCAGGTACCAGCATATCAGTAAAAAATTTATTCTACAACATCCCTGCGCGACGCAATTTCCTAAAAAGCAACTCTGTCGAGCTCCGTCATATTATTGATGAATTTCAACGCATTGCATTAGCAAATCCAGCAATCTTTTTTAGTCTGCACAGTGATGGGAACGAGCTGTTTCACCTGCCGGCAGAGACATTGAAACAACGCATTGTACACCTCTTTGGAAACACCTATAACCAACGACTTGTCCCCGTAGAAGAGGATACATCCATCATTACGATCAATGGGTTTATAGGAAAGCCAGAATTCGCAAAAAAGACACGCGGAGAGCAATTTTTCTTCGTAAACAAGCGCTTTGTCAAAGATCCGTACTTAAATCACGCCGTGATGAATGCCTACGAAGAAATTCTTCCGGCTGAAACATTTCCGCTTTATGTCCTGTTCATCGATATCGACCCCGCAAAGATTGATATCAACGTACACCCTACGAAAACGGAAATTAAGTACGAGGACGATAAGGCCATCTATGCCATTATACGTTCTGCCATCAAACGATCTTTAGGTCGCTATAATATCACGCCAACCCTGGACTTTGATCAAGATACCAGCTTCAGTAGTTTTATATCGACGAAGCCGCTGGACGAGATACAGGCGCCAACCATCACGTTCAACCCAGATTTCAATCCTTTTGAGGATATCAAGTCCAATGCTTCGGCACGATCTACCGCTTATGCGGAAGGGTTTGAAAAGAAAGCCGGGATACCCCAAAACTGGGATACCTTATATAAAATTACCGAGCGTGACGATGCCGAGCAACTGCCATTGCTCCCAATAGAAAGTGAAGAAGATAAATCGACAGCAACCACAAGTAGTAGCGAAGCTCCGAAACAATTTTTTCAACTTCATAACCGTTTTATAGTTTCTCAGATACATTCCGGTTTAATGCTTATTGATCAGCAGGCTGGACACGAGCGTATCCTTTTTGAGCACTACAAAGAACAACTCGAGAACAATAAAGGTATTAGTCAACAAAGCTTGTTTCCACAAACCATTGAACTCAATGCAGCAGACTTTACCCTTATGGATGATATTCTTCCAGAGCTCCAGTCCTTAGGCTTTCAATTGCGTCCTTTCGGAAAAACAACTTATATTGTAGACGGGATTCCGGCGGACTTGGGAAGCAATGTTAATGAAACAAAAATACTAGAACAGCTGTTAGAAGATTTTAAGAACAATAAAGATGCGTTGAAACTAAGCAAGCGAGAGAATCTCGCACGCAGCTTGGCAAAAAATGCATCAATCAAAGCAGGACAGTCCTTAGATAACCAGGAGATGGCAGAGCTTATCGATAAGCTTTTTGCGACAGAGTCTCCGAATGTATCGCTACATGGAAAACCTGTAATAATAACCATAACACTGCAGGAACTCATGGAGAGATTCGGCAAAAACTAATGATACGAACGATATATGAATAATCTCTTTTCAAATATGACTCCGGTCGTCAAGAATTTGTTGATCATTAATGTCCTCTTTTTTATAGGATCTGCTATTTTCCCGCTTTCGGTACGGCTTTTTGGTGTTTTCTATCCAGACTCCCCTTTCTTTCATATTTGGCAAGTCATTACCTACATGTTTATGCACGGTAGCATGGGGCATATTTTCTTCAATATGTTCTCTTTGGTTATGTTCGGCTCTATCATTGAGCAGGTACTGGGGTCGAAAAGATTTTTGAATTTCTATTTTATCTGTGGAATTGGCGCCTTGGTGCTACAATATGGCGTTCAAGCCTATGAGGTATACAATATTGCGGGAACCGTGCGGGCAGCACAATTTTTACACTTTGATATGTTGAACAATCAGGTGTCGTCCAACCTTAAAGTATCCGAAGCAGATTTCTCCACATTAACGTCTATCTATGGAACCCCATTAGTGGGCGCATCGGGAGCGATCTATGGTCTACTGCTTGCTTTTGCATACTTATTCCCAAACATGTCACTTTATCTCTTTTTTATACCTGTCCCTATCAAAGCAAAGATTTTTATACCTATATTGATACTCATAGAGATATATTTAGGTTTTGCAGATGCTGGCGGTTCTATTGCCCATTTAGCACATGTAGGCGGCGCTTTATTTGGTTATATCTTGATAAAAATATGGGGCATAAGGAGAGGAATCTAACATATGAAACAAAGTAGTTTAAAGACTTTTTGGCAAAATACATATAAGGGAGCATCCCCTATACCTGTTATTATTACCATCCAGGTCTTACTCTTTGTGCTGATTCATATTTTTGACTTACTCCGCGAAGTGGGACTCACTCAAACACCATACTACGACTACAGCGTAAGCTTCCTAAGCCTTCCATTATCCTTTGACAAGTTCCTGACACAACCCTGGTCATTAGTGACCTTCCCGTTTTTATACACGGGTATCTTTCAACTCCTGTTTGACTGCCTTTGGCTATTTTGGATCGGTAATACGTTTCTCGTTTTTCTGAATAAACGGCAAATGCTCTATCTATATTTTTCGGCCATTATGGTTGGAGCCGTTACATTCCTATTGCTCGGAGGTATCCCGGCCTTACAGCGTAGCGTACAGCAATCGTTCCATACCTCAACCTTCGGGATCGTAGCCCTTGTTGCCGCAACGACCATGCTCGTACCCAAGATGGAGGTACGCCTCTTTCTTTTCGGAAATGTGCAGCTTCGGTATATCGCCTTTTTCTATATCGCATTATCCGTAATATTCTACGCTTTGGTCAACAAAGCGGGAGCCATTGCTATTTTAGTGACTGCCGCGTGGGGCGCCCTGTATCTCAACCAGCTTCAAGCAGGTCGTGACTTCAGTCAACTATTCCAACGTAAACAAAAGCGTAGCAAACTACGTGTGGTACATCACAATAAACAAACCAGTACTGCACGGGGCAATCGTCACCCCTCCGATATGCCCAATCAAGTGGAGATCGATGAAATATTAGATAAAATTTCGATAGGAGGCTACGAAAGCTTAACTTCACACGAAAAAGAAGTACTATTTAAAGCAAGTAAGAGCGAGTCGTAGCAAATGGCAAAAAAAACTTTCTTCAAAAAGAATCTTGGTTTTTTCAGTAAAACAGTCTTTATCTGCAATATTATTGCAGTTGTACTGCTATTACTAAGCTATTCGGCCGCATTTATCAACCCCGAAACGATATGGCCAATTGCTTTCTTTGGCTTAGGCTACCTTCCTATCTTGCTCCTTAACCTTGGCTTTGTTGCCTATTGGTTTTTACGTCGCCCTAAATATGCACTATTTACGTTGATACCTATCT
The DNA here is from genome assembly GCF_004421025.1 of Sphingobacterium psychroaquaticum. Lineage (NCBI taxonomy): Bacteria > Pseudomonadati > Bacteroidota > Sphingobacteriia > Sphingobacteriales > Sphingobacteriaceae > Sphingobacterium > Sphingobacterium psychroaquaticum. The sequence goes on from NZ_CP038029.1 coordinate 4,217,587, forward strand.
TGTTGGGATGGAACCTTTTGACCCAGCATGTCGGCTTCCGTAGCAAAATAGAACAAGAGCCGAAAAAGGATCAGGATGCCATGCGGGTCATGACTTTCAACGCACATTTATTCAAGGATGTTAAAGAGACCCCGGGCAGTGATATCAAAAAAGAAGTGCTGGAGATTATTAAAGAAACCAATCCGGATGTCCTCTGTTTTCAGGAATTTTTCACGAAAATAAAGGGCTCCAAAAAATTGAGTGACAAAATTAATGATCAGATCGGCTTCAGAAGCTTTTATTTTGAACCTGCGATGAAGAGTAACTCCGAAGGTTATGGTCAAATAATATACTCGAAGTTTCCCATTGTAAATTCAGGGATTATTGCACACAACGAGTACGGTATTAACCGCATTATCTTTGCCGATATTGTCAAGGCCGAGGATACCATACGGGTATACAATGTTCACCTTCGCTCCTTCGCTTTACAAAATGAGGACAAAGAGTTTATTCAGAATCTATCCGCCAACTCGGAACAAAATGAGGGCGCTTCCCGTCGTTTAGGACGTAAGCTAAAGTATGCATTTGCGAAACGTAGTCAACAGGCTACCGCCTTGAAAAACCATATCGATTCTACACAGCATCCTATCATCGTTATGGGCGATTTCAACGATACGCCAATGTCATATAGTGTCAACCATATCCGTAAAAACCTACGGAATACGTTTCAAGAAAAAGGACAGGGATGGGGTGTTACACACTATGAGATGTTACCGTTTTTCCAAATCGATTACATTTTATGTAGTAAACAATTCCAGGTAAATAATTATAAGATCATTAAGAAAAAACTATCCGATCACTATCCGGTATATGCGGATATCTTGCTTACAAGCCGCTAGGGTAGCGCGCTAAAATGTTGTAAAGCCTGCTTCACAAAAAGATCTCTTCTATTCTTTACTTTGAAATAAGCCTCTCGACCAAAGTAATAACGTCCAACCAAAGCCTCAATATCACTTTCGATCGTATTTCTTAATTCATTCTTCTTTTTATCGGAAATAGCGATGCCAGCCTTACGAACAAAATCAATAAAAGCATGATATTCATTGTCTGGCAAGTTGTATCCCGACAGGAAGTTTTCAATGGAATAGGCCGGCAACTTTTTTGTGAATCGACCATATACAAACTGATCAATAAAGCCGTACCGCACCAGATCTTGATAAGGCGACTCGTTAATATTAGAATCTCGAGGCATCTGAATATCCGGGAGGATACCACCACCACTATAGACCGATTTCCCTGCTTTCGTCGTATAAGTTTGTCCATGATTATACAAGGTATCAAGCGCCCATAAGCCTTTATACATCGTATTAAAGTCCATCATATTGGACCAGTTCGGGGTATACTTTTTCTGTATACTACGTCCTAAGGGAGTAAAGTACCGCGCTATACTCAAGTTTACTGTCGAACCGTCCGAAAAATCATACTGCTCTTGCACAATCCCTTTCCCATACGAACGCCGGCCAATCACAACACCACGATCCCAATCCTGTATCGCTCCCGTCACAATCTCACTCGCGGAAGCCGTTTCTTCATTTATTAATACAGCCAGGCTGCCATCCGCAAAGCCCCCACTCTCATCCGAGAAATAATCTTGACGCAATTCATGTGCCCCCTCTGTATATACGATCAAACGACGGTCTTTAAAAAACTCACTCGCCATCTTAATCGCAATATGAAAATATCCACCACCATTATCGCGTAGATCTAAGATTAATCGTTTAGCCCCCTGCTTTTTTAAAGCAACAATAGCAGCCTGAAATTCTTCACCGGTATTCATGCCAAAGCGGCGAACCTTGATATAACCCACCGTAGGTTCAATCATATACACCACATCCAATGAACTAACGGTGACCTGATTTCGAATAACCTTGATTGCATTCGGCAGTTCAACACCATTTCGTTGCACAAACACATTAACCGCCGTTCCACGCTTCCCACGAATTAGCTTCTCCATCTCTTCCTGCGACACACTAACCCCCGCCACCGTCCGGTTATTCACCCGCAACAAACGATCCCCAACCCGAAAGCCCGCTTTATCCGCTGGACCATTATTGATCAACGAAACGACCAACAGCGTATCCTTTAAATTAAAATACTCCATACCAATCCCCTCGAAAGTACCATCTAAAATTTCGGTCTGCCGCTGTGCTTCGTTAGGCACCAGGTAGCTGGAATAAGGATCTAAATGTGATATGATATGGTTAATGGCACCGTTCTGCACGGAATCAACGTTGACACTGTCGACATATGAATTGGATATCAGATCGATGAGTTGCTGGATTTTCCAGGTATTATCCGAAAGGCCAATAGGCACCAAACTGCTCCCGGGCTTACTTCCTTCTTCGTCCACATAATTCTGTCCTAAAAGAATACCCAAAAGCAATACGGCAGCATAAGTCGCTGCGACAAATAAACTACGTTTGGTACCTTTCTGCATGGTCAATCTTTCGGTGCAAAATTACTATTGTTTTTTCAAATAATATGGGGTTAGTTAACACCATAAGTAGCAAAATGTAGTCCAAAGACTATAATAGTGTCATTGCTATATAATTTTTACGTAAAATTTTATCCAGCACGGCATTTACATCCGTGAAAAACAAAAAAATATCCATCAAAACTGATTTTTTTGCACAGGTAAGCAAGTTTAATTATGTTTGATCAACAAACAAAGAAGAACAGGTGCACGATCTAGAACCATACTATAATTGGCGCGACGACTACATCGCCGCCGACGATGAGCGCTCCCCATTTTACGGGACGGTATATAGCGAATTTGAATTCGATAAAAAGGTCTATAACTACCTGCTGCACCCGCAATGGGACGAATTTGGATCCACCACTTTATACCTGAAAATTCTCTATGTTGACTATGATAAAGGCTTTTCCATCATTGAACTTATTGGGGAATGGAATGATGCAATTTACAACGACATCATGGTTCTTAAAAGAGAAATTATAGACGTCCTTATCGGTGAAGGTATTCAGAAATTCCTGTTGATCGGTGAAAACGTGCTAAATTTTCATGGTTCTGACGACTCTTACTACGAAGAGTGGTATGAAGATATTGAAGATGGCTGGATTGTGGCCCTCAATTTCAGAGACCATGTAATCCAGGAATTCAAAACCATTGGCGTTGACTATTACATTCATTTTGGAGGGGAATTGGACACCTTTCCGTGGCGCACCTTAAAACCCAAACAGCTTTATCACCATATTCAAGAACGAATCAACAAACGTTTAGGCGGATAAGCGGAAAGGCCGTAAAATAGTCCTTGCTTTTCTATATTTTCACTAACTTTGTTTCCACATTAAAACGTTTAATTATGTCATTCAGAATAGAAAAAGACACGATGGGCGAAGTTCAAGTGCCTGCAGATAAATACTGGGGAGCACAGACAGAACGTTCACGCAACAACTTTAAGATTGGCCCTGCGGCGTCCATGCCAAAAGAAATTATTGAAGGTTTTGCTTATTTGAAAAAAGCAGCAGCTTACGCGAATCATGAGCTTGGTGTTTTACCGATTGAAAAGCGCGACGCTATTGCAGCAGTATGCGATGAGATTCTAGCGGGTAAGTTGGACGATCAATTCCCATTGGTTATTTGGCAAACAGGCTCCGGGACACAGTCTAACATGAATGTGAACGAAGTTGTAGCCAACCGTGCTCAAGTTCTTGCTGGAGGCAAAATAGGCGAAGGTGAGCCTGTATTGAAAGCAAACGATGATGTCAACAAATCGCAATCATCCAATGATACATTCCCTACAGGGATGCACATCGCGGCCTATAAAGCGGTGGTTGAAGTAACCATCCCTGGTGTAGAAAAACTACGCGATACGCTCAAGCGTAAATCAGAGGAATTTATGCAAGTCGTTAAGATTGGTCGTACCCACCTTATGGATGCAACTCCACTGACATTAGGTCAAGAGCTTTCTGGTTACGTTGCACAATTAAATCATGGAATTAGGGCTGTTAAAAACACCTTGTCCCACTTATCCGAAGTGGCATTGGGAGGTACAGCAGTAGGTACGGGATTGAATACCCCAAAGGGATATGATGTTGTCGTGGCCAAATATATTGCCGAATTCACAGGTCTTCCGTTCGTGACGGCAGAAAATAAATTTGAAGCATTAGCAGCGCATGACGCTATCGTAGAAACACATGGTGCATTAAAACAACTTGCGGTAGCTTTAAATAAAATTTCAAACGATATCCGCATGATGGCCTCTGGCCCTCGTTCTGGAATTGGCGAAATTTTAATTCCTGAAAATGAACCGGGTTCATCGATCATGCCAGGAAAAGTAAACCCAACACAGTGCGAAGCTTTAACAATGGTTGCTGCGCAGGTAATGGGGAATGATGTTGCTATCACCATTGGTGGCACACAAGGTCATTATGAGCTGAATGTTTTCAAACCAGTAATGGCAGCAAACTTCTTACAGTCGGCCCGTTTGATCGGGGATGCTTGTGTCTCTTTTGAGGAGCACTGTGCGATCGGGATTGAGCCAAACTACCAACGCATTAAAGAACTGGTAGACAACTCCTTGATGCTCGTTACTGCGCTTAACACTAAAATTGGTTATTACAAAGCAGCAGAAATAGCACAAACGGCACACAAAAATAATTCGACATTAAAAGAAACAGCTATAGCATTGGGCTATGTCACAGCTGAACAATTTGATGAATGGGTGAAACCAGAAGAAATGGTAGGAAGCTTAAAATAAATAAGTGATCAATTTATCAAAGAAAAATATCTTTCAAAAGGCATGCTTAGCACTGTTGCTAGGCATGCTTTTTACTACGTCTGCCTGTGTTCGCCACTCGGAAATGCAAACCGAGGGTGCCGACTTCTTACAGGGCGTATGGGTACAAGACAGTATCCCACACCAAGCGCAGATGATGGACTATACGCTTCATGAATTTAAATTCACTTGTGACTCCATCTATACCGTGATGAAAGTTCATGCCAAAACCCAACGTATCCCCGACAGTTGTTACAAGGATGGGAATTGGACAGAATATGCCAAAGGGGTTTATGTAATGCGCGGTGATAGTTTAATTGGTGAAGGGATTTACACTAAACCAAATGGGAAATATAAAGCTTCAGGTTGCTACAAGACCGGAACGTATCTTCCGCGCTATCGCGTAGCCTATCACAGCAAGGATTCCCTCGTGTTGGAAAGCCGCTATGATCAGCGCCCATTGGTCCTCCGCAAGACCCAAGATATTACATGTGTACCCAAAAGACGTTGGGAAGATTAGATTAATGGACTTCGTTTTCGCGCAGTATACGTAGAAAATTAAGTCCCATAATCTTGGCAACATCTTCTTTACTGTATCCTCGCTTCAACAGAGCATCCGTTAACACAGGAAATTTAGAAACATCATTCAACTGCTGTGGAGCGGACTCTATGCCGTCATAATCGGAGCCAACAGCCACATGATCTATCCCAACCTTCTGAACTAAATAGTCTATATGTTCCAGTAGCTTTTCTAGCGGCGCATCTGCCTGCTGTTTTATGCTCGCTGGCAGTTTCTCATATTGCCGTGTACCAGATAGTTTGTAATTTCCTTTCGCCCCGAAATGCTGACGATATAGCTTTTCAACCCTAGCATTGAATCCCGGATCCAGGAAACCAGAGTAGAAATTAACCCCCACAACCCCACCATTTTTCTTTAAGGCCTCCAGCTGCGCATCTTTTAAGTTACGATAGTGCGGCATCAGCGCATACGCATTACTGTGTGACACCAAAATAGGTTTGGACGTTACCGCCAACACATCATAAAAAGTTCGTTCCCCACCGTGAGAAAGATCGACCATCATCCCCAATTCATTCATCTTCCGAATAATTTCTTTACCGTGCTCCGTCAATCCTTTTCCCTGATCCGATTTCGTTTTTACTTCAATCGCTGCGGCCGTAGCCCACGGCAAGTTATAATTCCAGGTCAGGGTTAAATAACGAGCACCACGGCGATACAATGCCTCTAGGTTTTCTAATGAGCTCTCGATCATATTGCCGCCTTCCACCCCAATAAGCGCCACGATTTTACCAGTCTTCAAAATCTGCTGGACATCATCTGCTGACTTCGCGATCGCGATCTCTCCTTCATTTTGCTTAACCATCTTTTCCAGTGCATCGATCTGCGCATTTGCATGCTTGAAAGCCTTTCCTTTTGGAAATTTTTTATCATCGGACCACACCGCAAACACCTGTACATCAACGCCTCCTTCGCGTAAACGTGGCAAGTCCGTATGTCCAACTTTCATGCGTTTCCCAATATCGCGCCCCGGGAGGATCGATTCATAAATCACATCGTTATGCCCATCGACCACGATCAAGCTTTTGTGGAAATCCATGTTGGTCTGTCCATGCCCATAGCCCCCACAAAAGGCCAGCGCAGCTAATAATAAGACTCCTTTACCGTTTGCTCTCATTGATTGTTTCATAAATAGCATCTTGAATACGGCTACGTACATTTAATTCTAACAACCGGGTCGATACCTCCGGGTGTACTCTATTCGATAAAAAGATATAAACCAATTGATTTTTAGGGTCAACCCATAAACAGGTACCCGTATAACCGGTATGACCATACACACTACTATTTGCCAGCTTTGATGGATATTCCTTCGTTACGTCAGCATCCGCGCGATCAAAACCTAGCCCCCGACGACTTGTCTTCGACTGTTTCGATGTAAAAAGATCGACAGTCTCAGGCTTGAAATACCGAACGCCACCGTATGTACCTCGGTTCAATAGCAATTGTCCATAGATTGCCAAATCGTTCGCCGTAGCAAATAATCCCGCATGTCCTGCAACCCCACCTGCCATAGCAGCCCCTTGATCGTGTACATAACCTTCCAACAATCCTTTACGAAAAGTACTATCATACTCCGTCGGCACGATCTGTTCTTTATCGAAACGTTTTCTCGGGTTATACCCCGCAGTCTTCATGCCAATTGGTCGATACAAAAACTCTTGAATATATTCATCCATAGGGGTGGCTGTTTCATGCTCTGCAACCTCCTTCATTACATACATGCTGATATCACTGTAGACATAATTTCCAGCGGGCTTAACCGGGGAATTAAGCATCTCTGGCCACATTACATCCCGATAATAGTTATTGACCAGGTATGCATTGTCGGCGACTTTTACTTGGTGCTGCGCATCTTCAGTCGATTGGATATCCCCAGCCTTCAAACTTTTATAGAAAGGAATATAGGGGGTAAATCCAGCCTCATGCAGTAACACCGTTCGCAGTGGAATGTCCTTTTTGTTGGTGTTTTTTGCTTGCCATAGATAATCACCCATCGTTTTGTCTAGGTCAATGACTTTCTCTTCTTGCAAATGCATGATAACAGGAGTTGTTCCCACAATCTTACTCACCGACGCCAAATCAAAAATATCAGTTGTTTTCGTTGGCGTTGTTTGCGCATAAGTATGTGAACCATATGCTTTGTTAAAAATGACCTCTCCATCTTTCACAGCCATCACGACCATCCCTGGCGTGGCTTTCTTTGCCATCGCCTCCGCAGCAATTGCATCAATCTTTGCGGTCATCTTATCAATCTGAAGACCACGCTGGGAAGCATCAGCATAACCTATCCGTGTTTGACTCGTGCGATTCTTACCTTCCGTAATTGCCGCTCCCCCGAAAATTGACATCGCCGCCTCCCGTTGGTTGGCTGTTGTTGGTGCTCCCGACCACATTTCGGTTACGCGTGGATTATGATCTGTTTTAGCAAGCATATTACCCGTCGACTTATCGGCAAAGCGAAGTAAAATGACGTTCTTTTTGTTTACCGCCGATTGCTGCGCCATAAGCAAAAGGTCATTGCGCAACTCATCCGAACTACCGGCTACTATAATCGTGTTGTAGTATTTTGTGTGTTCATCATACCCATTAAAATCAAAACTAGCCACCTCTGCATATTGTTGCAGTGTCTCAATAAGGGATTGATAGCGTGCTGGGAATGGGGTTACTACCGCTATCCGAAGGTTATCTAACCGCTTGAAAGGAAGCAGGCTATTTTGATTACTCACTAAAACCGTGTGATTGGTAGGTATAGATTTCTGTTGCGCATACAACGAGTGACCGGTGATCACACTACTTAAAAGCACTGCTTGAAGGCATATCGAATTGAATTTCATAATTTGTGACAGTTTGCTTCTGTAAACTTAGGTAAAGTAATACGCAAATCCAATGTGTTACAGATCAAAGAGGTTGTTTTTTATCGTAAAGAATCTGATATAATGCAACAAAACGCATAGTTGATCTAATTTTCATCGACCTAGATTTTCTATGGATTGGAGGCCAAAGGAGGGTGCTGACTGGTGTCAATGAATACGAGCCGACATAGCGGGATACGAGCCACAGGCCTACCTGCGGTAGGCAGGCTCGCACCAGTGTCACGACAAGCCAGTGTAACCACTCTTCAGTATAACGACGTACCTTGTGTAATGACGCGCTGTAAAAGCAGAAAACTAACGGTAGAGCGGAGAAATTTCATTAAGTTTGACGTATGCCGGAGCAAATACAAGATAGAACAATATTTTCCCTGCTGGAAGTAACGCGCAGCATTCAAAAAACGCTTGCCGATCGCTATCAGAGTCTATATTGGATTAAAGCGGAAATGAACAAGCTCAATCATTATACGCACTCGGGCCATTGCTATCCGGAACTTGTTGAAAAGAAAGAGGGTAAGGTTGTTGCCGAGATTCGTTCCGTTTTATGGAAAGCAGATTATCAACGCATCAATCAACAATTTTTAAAACTCCTGAACGAACCCTTGCGCGAGGGTATTACAATACTGTTTCAGGCTGGTATTTCTTATGATCCCCTTTATGGTTTAAGCCTTAAGATTGTAGATATTGACCCGACCTTTGTATTGGGAGAACTCGAAAAAGAGAAAATAGAAAGTATCCGAAGGCTACAGGAAGAAGGAATCTATGATGCCAATAAAAAGCTGCCCTTTCCGACAGTACCAAAGCGACTCGCCATTGTCTCGGTAGAAACCAGTAAAGGTTTATCCGATTTTTTTAAGATTATACAGGCTAATCCCTGGGGCTATCGGTTTGAAAGCACCTTATTCCCGGCTCTACTGCAGGGCGACAAGTCTGTTCCTTCCATCATCAAGCAGCTCGCCGTGATAGCAGAGCAAACCGAAGCATTTGATGCTGTCGCCATTATTAGGGGCGGAGGTGGCGAGGTTGGTCTTTCCTCGTACAACAATTACCTGCTGGCACGTGCTATTGCTATTTTTCCAATCCCGGTTTTAACCGGAATTGGTCATTCCACCAACGAAACAGTAAGCGAAATGGTCGCCTACAAAAATGCAATCACCCCCAGTGAGCTGGCCGACTTTCTGATTCAAAAATTTCATAATTTTGCTATTCCTGTGGATCAAGCACAACGACGCATGGTGCGCGCCTGCCAGGCTATATTTACCCAACAGGAAGCGCAGCTGCAGCACTTCAGTCAACAAATATCGTGGTCCGGAAAATCAATTTTCATGACCCAACGCAACAAAATAGATAATATACAAAGTCACCTACAACTCTTCAGCCGTCAACTCCTCAAGGAGCATTATGCAGAAATTGAAAATGCCAGTCGGCTGGTTAATCTGGCTAGCCCAAAACAAATCTTACGCCGTGGATTTAGTATCACCCGCGTCGCTGGGAAAGCCATAACCGATGTCAACGAAGTGCCCGATGGCGCGACAGTAGAAACCGAATTGCTCCATGGTACAATTCACAGTACGACCCAATCTAAAACGTAAAACAATATAAATAGACAAGATGAGCGCTAAAATAACCTATAACGACGCATTCACAGAGCTGCAACAGATTGTTTCAGATATTGAAAACGGAGATATTAATATTGATGCATTAGGCGAAAAAATACGCCGGGCGTCGGAGCTAATCACCGTTTGTAAAGCAAAACTCACAGCCTCCGAAGAAGAAGTAGAGAAGCTCCTTGCAAAGCTGGAGGAGGAGACACCTTCTTCGGATGCGGGGTAAAAGAGACAACATCTAGTTTTTTATTTAAAAAGTTGAATTTATGACTCTTCTGTCCTATTCTTCCACCTACTATTCCGTATTTTTGCATTAAAATAGAGACCATGAAAAAAATTATCGCAATAGCGCTAACAGTAATTTCGTTTTCCACTGTTTCCGCACAAAAAGTAGAGCGTAAGCCTCTACCAAAAGATGTACAGATCAAACTAGCCTTACAGGCTGCTCCTGAAGATTTACGCCCTGGGGCCAAAGTATACGGCTACGACGAAAATGGCAAGTTTGTTGTCTTGCAAGAACCGACGAACAACAGCAAAATGGTTTGCCTTGCTCCCGACTATAAAATGGCAACCTATTATTCCTATGCCTACCCACAATCTATGGATGAGTTTATGGAAAGAGGGCGTCAACTGATAGCAGAGGGTAAACGCAAACAACGGGATGAAATCCGGGAACAAGAGTTTAAAGCTGGTAAGTTAAAAATCCCACAAACACCAACAATTCTATATGGTTATTGGGGAGAAGCATCGAATGTCAATACAGAGACCGGTGAGATAAAAGATGCGAAACGTCGCTATGTAATCTACATGCCTTTCGCTAAAGCGGAAGATATTGGCTTATCCAGCAAGCATAACAACATCGGTATGCCTTGGTTAATGGATGAAGGAGGATATAAAGCACACATCATGATTACCCCTCCATTGGAGCATAATCACGGCGGTCATTAAAATAAAAAAGCCGAATCTTAACGATTCGGCTTTTTTATTAGGAATGCTTTTTAGAAGAAACACGCTTCTTTGTCTTCAGCGCTTCTTTCTTAACAGCTTCTATATCGTTTGCACGACTCAAGATCGTATCGCAAGCAGCGATAATCTCTGGTCTTCGTACAGAAATGCTAAACCACCCCATGACCTCCAATGCTGTTTTACGTACCTCTTCCGAATCGGCTTCATTAATAGCGATTGCGGTCAAGGCAGGAATCATTGCATGATTTCTATATAAACGCAAGGAATTGATTTCACTCAAACGGTCCTTGTCCAATTTAGTTACATCCGTGATAATAGCTAAAGCCGCTGCCGTCTTCTTCGCGTGGTAATCTATATCCTGATCCAATTTATTGGCCACCGTATCACCGTGTACCAAGGCTTTATTATTACGAATCAATTCATTTACCGCATCGTGTGCCAACGCCGGATTCAAGAACTGTAAATTCCAACGAGTACGATAGCTTACGCGTTCTGAATGCGGATCAGAAACATAGAAAGAAATTTGATCTTTCACAAAATCGTCTCCTCCAAAATCAGCTAAATCGTACGCGACCCGACGACGGATATACTCGTATGAATCTCCTTTTGCAGCATGCAAAACTTCAAAATAATTCTTGTCCTCAAAATTACGTAAAAGCTGAAAAGCTTCCATCCGCACGGTCTCATAAGAAGAGTCAAAGTAATAGGTTTTTAGCAGATTCGAAGCCTCGTCCTTCGGCAACAAACGACTTAAGTACACCAAAGATAACGCTTGTAAATCGGCATCATTCGTCTTTAATAAGGTCTTCCAATAACCTGCATCATTCGTTTTAGTAGCAAGCGCTTCATTCAATGCCGCCTTACGTGTTGAACTGAATGCGAAGGTCGGATCACCTAAGATATGTGTCTCCAAATAAGCAATCTGCTTTACCCAATGCCCAACGCGTGCGCCATGCTGCAAAATCCCCATCAATTCCGCTGGCCACAAATCTTGCAACACCCCGACCGAATTAGCCACGGCAACAATATTCTCATTTGTGGAGAAAGGATAATAACCGGCGATATAATTCTCCAGTTGAAAAGAGCCCGTCAAACAGGAATTTAGATACACCAAACGCGCTTGGATTCCACCATCTTTTATATCATGGATCTGCATATCCATATTATCATTATAGATCGAATCGCTGGCAATAGAAGCTTCCGAAAATGCCGCTTCAAACCATTTATCATTGACGCCTAATGACGCTTGAAAATCAGACTTAACCTTCTCTAAGTCCCGTCCATCTTCCTTAGCCGACCGCATTTTAGAGCGTAAATAACGTGCAACGTTTTGCATTGACGGTTGGGGCGACGATACATCTGGATAACCATTCAACAACTGTAATGTAGGCGTCCCATGTCCCGTCATATAGGCAAAGTCAATTCCTGGGCGTTTCAACTCCGTCAACAAATTGAACTTCATAAACTCTGAATTCCTGTAGTTTAAAAACTTCATGGAGTTTCCCGGCTTAAATAAGTTTGGAAACTGAGATTTCAAAGCCAGTGCTTCCCCAGAAACAGCATTAATAGCATTCGAGTTATAGCCATGTCCCGTGGAGGCAATCATATCCGTTAACGGATTATCCTCACCACGAAGACGTACCACCTTATGCAGGTAATCTTTGATTTTTACTTTCGGGTCCTCTCCCGCCAAAACAGGTGGTTTGATACGAGCGGAATAGATATCCATCTCGATAAACTGTTGCGAAGCAGCATTCAAGCTGTAGTAAAAATATTGTTCCCTTCCTTTTGCCGTATCCTGACGGATGAAATCAAAATTAAGGTCAAAGTCATCATAAAAACGGTCAGATGGCACAGACGACTTGTCCCAACGAATCTTTTGGTTCATCTTGAATGCCGAAGTTAAAAACTGCGCATCACGAATCATAGGGATTGGAATTTCTCCAATAAACACAGCGCCTTCGAGTTTTGCCTCTTTTTGTGTATACAACTTAGACAACTCCGCCTTAACCTGATCCGGGGAACGCCATTGCTCCACCAAAATATACGTCCCTAACCCTTCTTTTTCAACCGCCTTTTTATAGGCATCCACCTCCGCCTTTGCATATTGATACGTTCCTTTATCAATTACAATAGCAAAACTCGTCGCCGATTTAATACCAGGCTTCTGAATCTCCTGCGCTTGTACGGTCACTTTGCCAAAAGCGAAAATTGCGAAGGCCAGTGACCACATTTTTTTGTTTCTCATGAGTACATGTTATCTAAGTAGCGTAGCTTTTCAGCTGCGACAAAGTTAAAAGGAAAAAATGCCAATTGCGAGCTGTCCGTTCATTCGTGACATACTTTTTGCAAAATACGCATTCCCTTCGGTCGGTTTTAAATATCCACCGCTAGCTTTAATATAAAACTGGGTTCCCGATTTAGCCGTCGGCTTAAACACATATTGGACCGCAGCATTGATCTGCCAAAAATCAGTTGACATAAAGGCATTCGTAGGATAAAGAATTTCCTTCGCTATAAAATTTGTCGAATAGGCTTTCTCTTCATAGTTGAAAATCGTTTTAAAAGCATCTGAATAACCCACGCCAGCATGCAACACAAGGCCGGACTGATCCGCTGAGGTGAAATATTTATCAAAATCGACCTCATACTGCATCCGGTCTACAGTTTGCTGACTTCGGTTGCTGGCATACCGGTTGTCCCATCCATGATATTGTGCTTTTGCTCCCGCTTTCCACGACAGCTTATCCCCTTTTAACCGGCCAAACTGATACCGTAATGCTGTCTGGGTTACCAAATTGGTATTCAGTACTGCCGAGAACAAGGTCACATAGTTTCGTGTAATCGGATCCTGATATTGATGAAACTCTTCATTTTCTATATCGGTCTGAATCCATTCTGCACGCAGTTGATGAATTCCGGATGTTGTCGTTTGGCTTAAATCCGCTTGGAAGCCATATCTCTTATACCGATGTTCCCCTGCATTTTTAGGATAAGTCGATCCGTCCGTTGCTTTTTCGGTATGCTGCTGAAAAAAGCCTTCTAGATGACTACGAAACCCTCCGTTTGCGTAACTGTAATTTAATCCTCCACCAAAACGATTCCCCGCGTAACGACGAATAATGTCTGCACTCGACAAAAAGATTGCTGAACTTCCTTCATACTCTCCGAGCCCTAACAGCTTATATAAGTTGTGAGCAACATTATAATTTACATTGGTGATTTTCACATCTTCACCCAAATAATTATAACTACCAAAAAGCCCAAGGATATTTCGATCGTTAATCTTGTAGGCAACAGAAGGGATCAATTCCAGATCGTTTTGTGTATTTTCTGGACGTGGGTCACGTTGTCTTGCACCTGTATTTACCGCATATTTCAAGCCCAACCCCACGGCAACACGATCTTTAAAAAACGGAGATGCGACTTTTACCTCTAGTCCATAACGTTGTTTATTCCAATCACCCTGCAGAGAATCCATCAAGATATACGGATTCAATCGTAAAGGATCCAACTGACTGGTATGTGGTACATCCTTTTCTATACCTGTACGCAGGTCAAATCGACCATACAACTTCCAGCCTTTAAATTCCTGGTACCGTTTAGAGCTGAAGTCGAAGTAATGACTTTGTGCCGCCAATAAAGGATGCTTGAAATCACCATCCTCGACCATATAACTCACCGTTGATTCACCAATATTCGAAGTGCGCACCGTCTGTAGTAAAGCCGAATTACGGCTATCTATACTTACTTCTTGGAGCACCATCTTATCCAACACCTGCTTTCCCTCTTGCGCCATAGCGGCCCCTGTTACCCCAGTTAAGAGCAAGCCTAATACTATTCTTCTGTTCATTGCTGTTAATTCCATTTACGTGGTGAAGGGGTATTGTTAATTTCAAAATCCAGAGACGAGTTATTGGTATCTTGGAAGATCGTCTGTCCGCCAATCACCTGCTTTACTTTCCGGCGTACTGATTTTCCACTATAGATCGCTCCCGTAGTCGTCATCCCGGCATCTACCGAAATAGGTAGACGCTTCTTATCGGCAGCAACGTTAGCATTTGGCACACAGTCTACCCCATCAATAATGACTCCCACAGGAACAGACTTATATTGTGTGTTACCTGTAGCGTTCGGCTCCCGGGCAACTGGCCATTTTGCAAAATCCTTACCCTCGAAAATCACAATTCCTCCACCATTAGAACCTGGCAACCAATCAAACCCAGCTGTAGTACTTGCGTATGCGTGAAAGAGATTTGGTACATCCGGGTTATCGGTATCTCGATTCGTGTACGGCCAATAGGTCTCAAAATTGGAAATACCTTTCCCTAAATTAACCGGTGAGTTCGGATTTCCTTTTGGATCGTCCCTGTGATTGATCGCATTCATCGATATAATAAACGACTCTCCTGGTGCTAAAGCGTGGTCTTTGCCTGAACCAGGAATCATCCATACTTGTGCCAAATAAACCGAGTCTGTCTTGGACAGAAAACCATGAGCAGACGTGCTTCCTGCCTTCGTATTCCCCATATACATACTATCAAGGTAAACCGTTTCGTTCGAGTTGTTGTATATCTCCAAAAACAAATCATAGAAATAAACACTCGGTACACCACTATAATAGTACTCCCGTATAACCAAACTACCGGCTTGGCTCACTTTCAAGGGTACACTGACCGCCCGCGTACTTGTTTCCACCAATAGTGGGGCTATGCTCGCATTCACAAAAGATTCTTGTGCGTGTCCAATCAGTTCTTCTGATTCCGCCGCCGTATAGCTACGAGACGCGGCAAGAGAATAGGTTCCCGGAATCAGATTCAACGCCAACTTACCCTCCACATCAGAAACCAACTGGCGCACTTCGCCGGTCACATTATTCTTAAGTTGAATATTTACCTTTTCCGGCACAGCGCCTTCCTTAAAACTCTCCGGAAAAACCAATTGAAAAACAACCGGCACGCTATCCACCACTTCAAATTCCTTTCTACAACTGGCCAGCATCAGCTGCGACAGTCCCAAAAGTATAAAACATATCTTTTTCATCTATTTCTTATTTTTCTACTTGCCATTCGGCAGTGTATCGTCTGATTAAAACTTAAAGGTTAACTCGCTACCAAAAAAGATCGGAATATTTCTCTTCTCATATTGATCCGGATAACGTGTACTGCTTCTCAATGGCCGACTGTTGGTGATATTATTCACATAAAATGAAAAACCATAGTTTTTGCCGAACTCTTTCGTCAACTTCATATTAAATAGCCACAGCGGTTTCCAGGACTCTTCTTTGTAATAGTTATCCGCAATGCTGAGATAAATACCTGATGTTTCTGGAATGGCAGCAATCTCAGCGGGTGTCAATTCAACAATATTACCAGCACCACCCTCTACCATTGGGATAACTGCATAGGGACGGCTCGTGTAATTCAAGTATCTATTTTTATCCATCCATACTGTCTGTGCCGTCAAACTCACAATCAAACGTAACTCAGGGATATGATGGATGGCACGGATTGTACTTACAAACTGTTCATACTCCTTACCTCGATTTTCGAAGACACCAAGTCTGTTATACGCTTCACCTGCGACACGACGTGCATACACTAAAGGCGTATTATCCATACGTTTGGTATACATGTAGGCGCCATTCACCGTAAATGAGGTACGAATAGCTTCCACACGACCAAAATCTACATCAAACTCAAAACCTCTGTTCGTAATGTTAACATTATTGCCCGGGCGCTTGTAATCCGTTACATACAAAGAGTCTTTGACTACAGGGCTCAGTTCCGGTTTCTTACCCGCCTCTTGTGATAATACCGTATACATAGGCACGGTTGCAAAATTGTATTGATCGAACATGCTATAACCGTTCTTCGTATGCTCGTTGTAATACGTTAAAGAGACCCGTTTGTTCTTCAAGAATCGGTAGTCCAACCCGACTTCCGCTTTCTTAGATTTTGCAATTTGGAGGTCCCTATTTTCGGTAGAAAACACACGTGTAGTCATCAAAGCGAGACTCTCTGCCGGGTTTTCTTTGTAGTAGTTTAAGCTAAAAATATCGGCATAAGCATTTTCAGGATACAAGTAAATCAGTCCTGGAGCTTTCGCACTATGTCCGTAGCCCCCACGAATATTTAAACCATCAATCAAGGTATAAGAAGCATTGATCCGTGGTGAAAAAGCATATTTACTATTATCGGCAAAAGGCTGAATATTATCATAACGAAGTCCGGCCACAATACTCAATTCTCTGTTGAATAAATTGGCAGACACCTTATCTTCCAAGTAAAAAGACAACTGCTGCATCGCTGGAATATCATTAAAAGAACGTGGCCTTGTCGCGATATTACCAAGCGCTGCTGGAGGAGCCATCGGATCAAAAGTCTTACCAACGCCGAAATTCTTATCCAAACTATACTGTCCACCGACAACAATCCCGTGACGCACAGCGCCCGTTGAGAAATAAAAATTATCCGAAACTTTAGCCTGCACATTAAGCGGCTTACCATCGATCCACAGTTTGGCCAAATAATTAGATGGCAAATAGGGAACTTCATTGGTTCCATTCTCCAGCGCACTGGAAACGGCAGAAATCTGTCCGTTCGTCATCCCCTGCTGGAATCCATGCTGTATTCCATATTGTGCAGAAAGCACATAGTTTATGTTTCGCGCAAAACGTTTATCAATATTCCACCGACCGTTCGTCGAAAAGCGTAAATCATAATTCTCCGCCCGCTTTAGCTCTTGTTGTATAATTAAATCCTGATCAATTCGGCTGTTATCAAAATACCCCCCAAAGCTCAGATTCGTATTCGTATATAGATTTTTATTCCGGCCTACAGTATGGGTATATTGCAAGGATGTGTTTATTCGCTGATAAGATTCTGAAGTTTGGATTTGCTTGTCAGACGCATGCGTATAGTCCACATCCACGAACAAAGCACCTCCGTTCTTTCCGGTACTAAAGCCCTGACCCAACCAAGCCTGGCGCATGGTCGGATTCAATCTGAATTTTGCTTGCAAGGGTTCCACGGCAGCTTTAGTCTTCACATCCAATATTCCCGATGTAAGGTCACCGTATTCAACCGAAGGAATTCCTCGGATCACCTCTACTGACTCCACATTATCCGCCGAGAGTTGACGTAGATCTGTTCCCATCCCCGTTGAATTGGAAAAGTTAGAAAGCACACCCCCTCGAGCGGTATTTGCCGCCTGGAGATCGGCATTATTGGACAGTTGAGCACCATTAATAATGACCGCAGTTCCCATTGCAGCAACATTGTCGCCATTGACATCCCCCATCTGACGGATCAGCGGTTTATTGACGCCCGAAAAAGATGGATTCCCAATTTTTTGCCCAGGCAACAGTTGCAAAAGCTCCCCGAGGTTGGTCGCCTGAAGGTGTTCAATAGCCTGTCGTGAGATATAAGTTGAAGTAGCCCCTTTTACGTTGGATACCTGCCCGACAACCTGGATATCTTCGAGGGCAATAGAATTTTCGATTAGCGCAATTTCTACCGGCTTAGCACCCGTTATTGCCTTCACCTCGATCGGTTTCATGCCCGTATATTGTACCTGTAAAGTATAATTTCCTACAGGCACATTAGGAAACACAAAAGTTCCTTCAGCATCCGTCATCGCAAAGAGTTCTAATTCTTTTAATCGAACGGTTGCACCACGAACAGGCTTCCCCTGGTGTATAACCTTACCCGATACTTTTTGCTGCTCTTGTTGTTGTACGGTAATATATTCTAAAGAACGTCCTTTTGCCGCAGCCGAAAAAGGCAAGTACAACCCTGTACCGATCGCAATGACCACTAATATTCTATTCATTTTCAACGAAGATTGGCTACAAATATAATTCTATTTAGACAAAATCTAAATAATGCACCTCATTTTTACCGATTTATTTTTAAAACATGCACAAAAACATATGTTGTGACAGCAAAAAGAAATTTACAGCATCTTATCTCCAGCGAGAGAGCCGCGCATACCACGACTAAGACTACAAAGGCGGGAACACCCCAACTCCATAACGCTAAGAATCCCCGACCAACTAAAATTCTAAAACGACGAACTATCCAGTAAAGACTATCAACTACCACCACGAACTACCCGCTAGAAATGCTTACCTTTGTAAGTTATGTCGAAAAAGTCAACAGAAAACTCCAAATCATACATCCAAATCAAAGGTGCACGTGTCAACAACCTGAAAAACATTGATGTTGATATTCCAAAGAACAAGCTTGTCGTAATCACGGGAATGTCCGGTTCAGGAAAATCATCGTTAGCTTTTGACACCCTTTATGCCGAAGGGCAGAGGCGATATGTAGAAAGCTTATCTTCTTATGCGCGCCAGTTTATGGGACGGATGAACAAGCCTGAAGTAGACTATATCAAAGGTATTGCTCCGGCCATTGCCATCGAGCAAAAAGTAATCACATCGAATCCCCGCTCTACAGTCGGTACATCAACAGAGATCTATGATTATCTAAAGCTGCTTTTTGCGCGGATCGGCAAAACAATCTCCCCGATATCGGGCCGCGAAGTAACGAAGGACTCGGTGTCCTCCATTGTTGGGGAGATGATGACGCTACCGAACGATACGACAGCAACGATCTTCGCGCCATTGCATCCCTATAATGACCGAAAACTGAAGGAAGAGCTTTCCCTCCAGTTGCAGAAAGGTTTCGTGCGGATCAAGTATATGGATAGCATCCAAAAGATCGAAAACATTATTGAGGACAAAGGCATCAAAAACAACACCTTCCAACCGGGCGACATACAAATTGTGGTCGACCGTATCGTGTTGGATAGCGAAGAGGAGACATACAGCCGTTTAGCAGACTCGCTGCAAACCGCACTTTTCGAAGGAAAAGGAGAGTGTTTTGTCGAGACAAATGGTGAATTGAGACACTATTCAGATAAGTTTGAATTAGACGGCTTAACTTTTGAAGAACCATCCCCTAATTTTTTCAGCTTTAACAACCCGTATGGCGCTTGTAAAAAGTGTGAAGGTTATGGTAAGGTTATTGGTATCGATCCGGACCTTGTTATTCCTGATAAGAGTAAATCTGTGTACGATGGTGCTATTGCCCCATGGCGCGGAGAGAAGATGGGCGAATGGTTGGATAAATTAACACGGACGGCGATAAAATTCGACTTTCCGGTTCACCGTGCTTATGGTGACCTGACCGCAGCACAACAAGAACTGCTTTGGACAGGTAATAAATATTTCACGGGGCTGAACCAGTTTTTTGAAGAGCTAGAACAGCAAACCTATAAAATACAGTACCGTGTGATGCTATCCAGATATCGCGGTAAGACAGATTGTCCCGAGTGTAAGGGCTCACGCCTACGAAAAGATGCGACTTACGTCAAGATAAGAGAAAAATCAATCACCGATATTGTATTGCTTCCGCTCGATGAAGCACTTACCTTTTTCACAAGTCTTGACCTCGACAAAAACGAAAAGATTATTGCAAAACGTTTGTTGGCAGAGATTGAGAACAGATTGCAATTCTTATGTGATGTTGGTTTAAGCTATCTGACATTAAACCGGTTAAGCAATACCCTTTCTGGCGGAGAGTCGCAACGTATTAATCTAGCCACATCGCTGGGAAGCTCCTTGGTAGGCTCTATCTATGTGCTTGACGAACCAAGCATTGGTCTTCACCCGCGCGACACACAACGCTTAATCGGTGTATTGAAATCACTACGAGATGTTGGTAATACCGTCGTTGTGGTTGAGCATGAGCAAGAAATGATGGAGGCTGCCGACTATATCATCGATATTGGCCCCGAGGCTGGTATTCATGGTGGTCAGCTGGTATTTGCGGGTAACTATAACGAAATAATACAAAGCAAAACAAGTTTAACCGGACAATACTTGAGTGGTGCGAAAAGCATTCCCACTCCGGCGAGCCGTCGTCGTTGGACAGAGAGCATTACCGTGAAAGGTGCCCGCGAAAACAATCTCCAAGGTACTGACGCTTCTTTTCCTTTAAATGTCTTTACCGTTGTAACAGGTGTTTCGGGTTCGGGTAAAACATCACTCGTTAAACGCATTCTCTATCCTGCACTACAAAAGGCTATAGGAAACTATTCGGGCGAACAAACGGGTTTATTTGATGGAATTGAGGGCGCTATTGATCATATCCAACAAATTGAGATGATCGATCAGAATCCAATTGGACGCTCTTCGCGGTCTAATCCTGTAACATATGTCAAGGGATGGGATGAGATCCGAGCGGTCTATGCCGCACTTCCTGCGGCTAAAGCTGGTGGACTCAAACCTGCTGCTTTCTCTTTTAATGTGGAAGGTGGACGCTGCGATGTTTGCCAGGGTGATGGAGAAGTGAAAATAGAAATGCAGTTTATGGCCGATATTGTACTCCCTTGTGAGGCTTGTGGCGGAAAACGCTTTAAACAGCATGTGCTTGATGTTACATACAAGGAGAAATCTGTATCCGATATTTTAGAGCTAAGTGTTGATGAAGCCATTGTTTTCTTTGCCGATCAACCGAAAATATTAGGAAAGATTCAACCGCTCCAAGATGTAGGCCTGGGTTACGTAAAGCTAGGGCAACCGTCTAGCACGCTCTCCGGCGGTGAAGCGCAACGTATTAAATTGGCCTCTTTCTTAATTAAAGGAAACAACAGCAAACGAACCTTATTTATCTTCGACGAACCGACAACGGGACTGCACTTTCATGATATTCAAAAGCTGATCAAAGCTTTCGACGCCTTAATTGCATTAGGGAATAGTATTCTTGTTATTGAGCATAATATGGAAATGATAAAAACGGCTGACTGGGTGATCGATATCGGTCCGGAAGGTGGAAACCATGGTGGCAAGCTGGTATTTGCCGGAACACCAGAGGATCTTACCCTCTGTAACGAATCTTATACAGGGAAGTTTTTAAAAAATCACCTACATTTATCAGCTCATTCTTAAACCAAGAGATAATATGTGGAAATCATTTATAACAGGTGTATGTAGCTTAGCGCTTGCCTTTCAAGCGTCAGCTCAACAACCTGCCAGACCGAAACTCGTCGTTGGCCTCATGGTAGACCAAATGCGATGGGATTATTTATACCGCTTTGCCGATCGTTATGGCAACGATGGTTTTAAGCGTTTACTGAACGATGGCTTTTCGTGCGAGAACACCATTATCAACTATATTCCAACATACACGGCCATTGGGCATAGCTCTGTATATACAGGTTCTGTTCCTTCGATTCATGGCGTTGCGGCCAATGACTGGATCATTCAGTCGACCGGCGAAGCGATGTATTGTACACAAGATGATAATGTTCAAGGTGTCGGCACAACAGAAAAAGAAGGCAAGCAATCGCCGCGCAACTTGCTGACCTCCACGATCACGGACCAACTAAAGCTTGCAACCAATTTCCAGTCGAAAGTTATAGGTATATCCATTAAGGATAGAGGAGGCATTTTGCCTGCGGGTCATTTTGCGGATGCGGCCTACTGGTTTGAGAGTAAATCAGGTGATTGGATTTCCAGCACCTTTTACATGAAAGACCTACCAAACTGGGTCAAGGGCTTTAATAAACAAAAACTCGCTGAAAAATACCTAAAACAAGACTGGAACACCCTCTATCCAATCGAAACCTACACCAATAGTATCGCAGACAACAACCCTTACGAAGGAAAATGGCCCGGCGAAGCGAGCCCTACTTTTCCAAGAAAGACGTCTGAACTCATGAAGGATGCCGGGTATGAGTTGATCAAAACAACGCCACAGGGAAATACCCTAACGTTAGATTTTGCCAAATCAGCGATACAAAATGAAAAACTAGGTCACAACCCTACGAACAGCACAGATTTCCTTTGTGTTAGCTTATCGGCGACCGACTACGTAGGCCATCGGTATTCTTTATCTGCTGTTGAAATCGAGGATACGTATCTTCGTCTAGATCGCGATATTGCCAACTTTATTACGTACTTGGACGAAACCGTCGGAAAAGGAAACTATACCTTTTTCTTAACAGCAGATCACGCCGCATCGTATAACCCGATGTATTATACCGATCAAAAAGGAAATGGTGGCTACCTCTTTACCAGACAGATTCAGCGCGACTTGAACAATGATCTTGCAAAAAAATTCGGATCCGACAAAATTGTGCGCAGCCTGATGAACTATCAGGTTCACTTGAACTACCAGTTGATCGATTCTCTACAGCTTGATCTTGATAAGGTAAAACAAAGCATCATCACGAAGCTTAACAAAGAAGAAGGCATAGCCTATGTAGTCGATATGGAAGGAAACCAAAACATGTTTATTCCGGCACCAATTCGGGAGAAAATCATCAATGGTTACAACCGCAAAAACAGTGGTGCGATCCAAATCATTCCGGAGCCACAATGGTATTCCGGAACGCCACGTGGAACAGGTACTACGCACGGCGTATGGTCGGCCTACGACTCACACATTCCATTAATCTTTATGGGCTGGGGCGTGAAGAAAGGCGTCAGCAATAAAGAGGTACACATTGTTGATATTGCACCGACGATTGCGTCCTTATTGCATGTCATGGAACCAAATGGATCTATCGGTAAACCGATCGTAGAGGTCCTTGGACAATAGTTTTAATAGCTAAGGAAATTCCGTATCTTTGTCGTTGGTGAATATACAGTTAAAGGTAATTTATGCTTTCTAAGAAAACGAAGTACGCAATTAAAGCGTTGATGGTGCTGGGACGTAATTATGGAAAAGAACCCATGCAAATTGTCAAGATTGCAGAAGAGGAACGTATTCCAAAAAAATTCCTAGAGCAGATTCTCTTAGAAATGCGAAATGCAGGGATGTTGTATTCTAAGAAAGGTGCTGGTGGTGGCTATAGCCTCAATAAAGCACCGGAGGATATCTATCTCTCGCAAGTAATGCGTTTAATAGATGGCCCCATTGCTCTTCTACCTTGTGTAAGCTTAAACTTTTATCGTTCGTGCGAAGAGTGTACAGAAGAGCATGCTTGCGGAATCCGCGATACCTTTATCGAGGTTCGAAATGCCATGCTGCAAATTCTTAACGATACAAGTGTCGCGAACCTTATCAATAAAGAAAAAGAACTTTCATTAGACTAAATAACAGAAGAGCCGGTTTAAAACCGGCTCTTCTGTTATAATACTTCCATTAGCTTTTCAAAAGCCATTCCACGAGATGCTTTGAGCAAAATGGTACACCCCGAAACAGGATTCCTTAATATAGCCTCTATTGCCTCTTCTGTTGTTTGGTAAAATTCATCGGCAACCTCTCGTTGCTCATAGAAGGCCTTGCCCACAAAAATCAACCGATCTACCCCAATAGACTGTGCTTTGGCAATTACCTTCTGGTGTTCGACAAAGGACTCTTCCCCCATCTCAAACATATCGCCAAGAATAATCGCTTTTTTGGATGCCTCGATTACCGCAATATTATCTAAAGCCGCAGCCATACTGCTCGCATTGGCATTGTAATAATCCGCAATCACCACATTGTTTGCCGTTTTGGTAATTTGCGACCTATTATTTGTTGGGGTATACGATTCCAGCCCCACATTTACCTCTTCTTTTGTTAAACCAAAATGCAACCCTACCGCAACAGCTGCTAATATATTCTCTGTATTGTAAGACCCCGTAAGGTTTGTCTTTACAATGGACAGAGCAGCCTCGCCTTCTTTATGTGTTCTCCAGGAAATTGTCAGCAGTGGATTAGCCGTTTCAAGTTTCCCAATAATATCATTGGCAGAAGAAAAACCATAGCGTACGACGTGGTTTATGCCGCGCTGTTTCTCCATTTCTGTCAGGTGCTCATTGTCCCCTTGCAAGAATAAAAGGCCATCTGTCCTTTTCAAGAAATCGTACAATTCGCCTTTGGTCTTTTTCACTCCTTCAAATGAACCAAACCCCTCGAGATGTGCTTTGCCAACATTGGTAATCAAACCGCAGGTCGGTTCGGCAATACTACATAGAAAGCCAATCTCACCAAGATGATTAGCCCCCATTTCTATAATAGCAACCTCCACATCGTCCTGAATCGCCAAAAGCGTCAAAGGAACACCAATATGGTTGTTGAGATTGCCCTTTGTCGCATAGGTCTTAAATTTTTGCGATAGGACAGCATACAACAACTCCTTTGTTGTGGTTTTACCGTTTGTTCCCGTTACACCAATCACTGGAATCGTCAGCTGCTGCCGATGAAAGTTCGCAAGCTGCTGCAACGTCGACAACACATCATCTACTAAAATGCAACGATCATCCACAACATAATTCGCTTCATCAACGACGACATAACTTGCTCCCGTTGCTAATGCCTGTGCGGCAAAAGTGTTGGCATTAAATTTTTCTCCGCGAAGCGCAAAAAAGATAGAGCCTTCCGGGATCGTACGGGTGTCAGTCGAGATAACAGGATTTTCCTGATACAACTTGTAAAGCGCGTGAATGTCCATGTTGATTATTTTAAACAAAAATAAGCATTGTTTATTTTATATAAACAATGCTTATCTCTTATATTTTCGTGCTACAGCGACGAACCGCCTCACCAGCTTACTGAAGCTTATATGCCTTTACGCTATCATTATTAAACGTTGGGATATAAACGGTATTCGTTTCGGGATGAAACCCTAAGTCAGCGGTATTCATCGTCCCACGCACATCCAACAGCTGTTGGATCTCTCCATTTGCTTTCACATAGTATACGAGTCCGCCCCAACAGGTAACTAAAAAATCACCATTACCAACAGGCTCTACACCATCGCCATCAAGCTCAAATCCTTTTGCAACTACTGTAGACTTCTTATTCCGATCTATTTTCCATAACTCCGGTCCGACCAAAGCATATAGATATCCGTTTATAAACTTCAAGCCGTTGACACTTGTCGTGTTTTCCATAAAAACAGTAGGTTTATGATCCCTTAATTCGTAGATCTTACTCTCTCGTGTATCCGATACATAAACAACACCATTGTCATCTACCGCAACATCATTCAAGAATACCGACCCAGGTACTGCAACGCGATCGACCTCATTACCAGTAATAATATCGATAATAGAAACGGAATTGATATCCGCCACATAAAGCAAGTCCTTATGAATAGCCAATCCCTTTGGTGCATCCATCCCTGTAATCCAATTCTTATTTTTTACAGAGCCATCCATGTTAAGGATCGCGATACCACCTTGGCCATCTTTATCCGCTCCACCTCCATCAATAAGCGACACATACAGCACCTTGTTCTTTGCAGAGAACAAAACAGACTCCGGAGTCGGCAAATCTTTTGTCTCCCACAGCTCAACAAGCTTCTTCTGCCCAAAGCTGCTGCCAACCAGGCTGCACATGGCAAGTACCATGAATATTTTTTTCATACCTTACTATTTTTACTTCGTATGGATAAACTTAAATAATATTGCCTTGAAATGCAATTTTAATCCGAATACAGATTCTCGTTCGAAAACGATTAATTAGGTAACTTATGATACAGAAGCTTTCACGAAACGATAACGTTTGCGTATTTTAAGGTTCCATATGTGACAAAATCGTAGTACCATTGTAACATAGAAGACCGCATTCGCTACTTTAAATTTAAACCCCTTTAAAGAAATAAATGAAACCATTTTTAGACGAGAATTTTTTGTTACATAGTAAACCTGCACAGGAGCTATACCATAATTATGCAAAAGAGCAGCCGATCATTGATTATCACAACCATTTAATTCCGGAGCAAGTTGCACACGATATAAACTTCGAAAACCTCACACAAATTTGGTTATACGGTGATCACTATAAGTGGAGAGCGATGCGTACCAATGGGGTGGATGAGCGCTACGTCACGGGGGATGCAAGTGACTTAGAGAAATTTCAAAAATGGGCAGAAACGGTTCCCTATACCATGCGTAATCCGCTTTATCATTGGACACACTTGGAGCTCCAGCGCTATTTTAACATACATGAGCTACTGACACCTAAGTCTGCTGAAAAGATCTATAATCAATGTTCAGAGCTGCTGCAAACGCAAGATTATAGTGTCCGCAGTTTGCTTCGAAAAATGAATGTCGAAGCTATCTGCACAACAGATGACCCCTTGGACAGCCTGGAACATCATCAAGCATTTGCAAAAGAAAATGATACCTTTATCATGCTCCCTGCTTTCCGCCCGGACAAGGCTATGGCTTGTGATAATTTAGAGACTTTTAATGCCTACATCAATAAATTAGAGCAAATTACCAATCAATCGATCACGACCTTAAACGATTTCCTATCAGCTTTAAAATCGAGACATGATTACTTTGCGGCGCATGATTGTTCGGTTTCGGACCATGGCTTAGAACATATCTATGCGGAAGACTACACCGAGGCAGAAATTACGGCTATATTTGGCAAAATAAGAAACAACCAACCTCTGGCGCTATCGGAACGCCTCAAATTCAAATCCGCTTTGTTGATATACTTTGCAGAATGGGATCATGAAAAAGGTTGGGTACAACAGTATCACCTCGGTGCCTTACGCAATAACAATACGCGTATGTTATCGCTCTTAGGACCCGACACGGGATGGGACTCTATCGGTGATTTTACCCAAGCTCAAGCGCTGTCAAAATTCTTGAACAAACTGGATAGCACAAACAAACTCGCAAAAACCATTATATACAACCTCAACCCAGCGGATAATGAGCTAATTGCAGCTATGATTGGAAACTTCAATGACGGCTCCGTCGCCGGAAAGGTTCAGTTTGGATCCGCGTGGTGGTTTCTGGATCAAAAAGATGGGATGACGAAACAAATTAACACGCTTTCCAACATGGGGCTCCTCAGTCGTCTGGTCGGTATGTTAACAGACTCCCGAAGCTTCCTTTCTTTCCCTAGACACGAATATTTCAGGCGTTTGCTGTGTAATCTCTTTGCGGAAGATATCGTCAATGGAGAACTTCCTCATGACCTGGAATGGATCGGAAAAATAATACAGGATATTTGCTACTCCAACGCAAAGAATTATTTCAATTTCAAAAGGTAATATATAAAAAAGGAGTACGTACGTCTAGCAACGTAGTACTCCTTTAGAGAAAGACCGCAGGCATGGCTGCCTACGGCTTTCCACTATAAACTAAACATTGAAACAAAGATTTTTATTGCGCCCGGTTTTTTTCATCCGAGTCTGTATTATTTCTTTTCAGCTGTTGCTTAAGATTTCCAAACTTATAGGTGTATGTTAAGCGCACTGTACGGTTGTCATTGTATTGGCGAATCTTCGAATCGAACTCCGCAAAATTCGTTGTAATATTATTTTTCTGCGTTTTAAAAATATCAGTACCTGCTAGCTTCAATGAACTTCGCTGGTCTTTAAAGTTATAATTTATTCCCACATCCGTTCCCCAACGCGCCCCAATCTGGTATACATTATACAAAAAGGCACTGTTGTAGTTCACCGAAAGCTCCGCCGATAACGCTTTTGACACTCTAAAGTTATTCATACTTCTACCTTGGAAGAAGAATGAACCGTCATCCACATACGACCCTACAATTGGTCCTTTAAAGTGCATATATATTCCTGTTAGGTTATTATTCATGGTCCAAATTTTGCCGATGCGTACTGGTACATTAACATTCAGGTAGCTGGTCCACGATTTCCCTAAGTTATCTTTTGTGATCCAAGCCTGCCCTGTTTCTGTGTTCTGTCCCATACTTTCAACCATCGCGTCGTTAGTAATATCAGCACCAAGCGTGATGTTATACATTTTCCTCACCGTGTAGTTCAATGTAAAGCCATCTGTATATTGGGGTTTAAGATACGGATTTCCTCGTTGTGAAGTAAACTTATCTATATAGTATTCAAAAGGATTTAAGTTCCGGTAATTTGGACGCGCCACCTTCCGTGCATATCCAAATGAAAGAATATTGTTCTCATTAACCGTATAGCCAATATTTGCAGATGGAAAAAGATCTAAATAATCCCGTTTCACATGATTGTTCATCGTTATTGAATTTCCATCAGAAAATGTATACTCTCCACGTAATCCAGCCTTAATGCTCATCTTTCCATACACGCGGCTATAATCAGCGTATGCCGCCGCGATTTGCTCCGTATAGATGAAATGGTTCGGACGGCCCTCAAACTCCTGCCATTGTCCATTCACAAAATGCTCAAAACCTAAATTGTTGTCCGATTTTACATTACTATACTTCGCTCCAAGTTCCAACTTTCCTTTACCGATAGTTTTCAGAAAGTCTAACTTAGCAACATAAATATCGATGTCTACCGGCATATAACTACGTTCCAGCTCCGTTGGACGAACAAGACTTCCGTCGGGGAAATAGGTATTGTATGTATAGTCTACCCGTGCATCATTACGGAACATACTCCAGTCAAGATCCAACACCAGCTTTCCGCCTATCGTATCCACTTTAAACTCGTTGTTAAAATTTGCAGAATAACGATTGACAGGCGTCTTACTTCTGGATTCCGAATATAAGATCGAATCAATTGACGTTAGGCTAGAACCCATATTTGTCACACTGTTATTTTCGGGGTTTTCCGCATAGTTATCTCCTGAAAACTGTAATAACATGGTGTTGCGTGGAGACGTCCGTTGCTCAATTCCAAACTTATAGTTATGTGAATTCGTTTTTTCAATCAAGTTTGCTTCTTGATGAAAAACACGTTGCTTACCTGCATCCACCATCGCCCTGTCCACCATTAAATCTATGCCTCGCTTATTATGTGTAAATCCATATGAGCCAAACAATGTCGTATTATTCTTTTTGTAATTTAGGCTGAGAGAGCTGTTTGCTCGTTCATATTTCCCGTACCCGCCACTTGCCAAAAATGTTCCGTTAAATCCCTCCAGACGATTCTTTTTAAGGACAATATTAATTGTTCCCACCGCACCTTCAGCATCCTCTTTAGCACTCCGAGTGGTACTTACTTCTACACTTTTAATCTGTCCGCCATCCATCGATTTCAAGTACGTAGCAAGCTGTTCACTACTCATATAAGTCTGGCGTCCATCGATCGTTACATTTACTCCCGCCTGCCCCATCAACTGTAGATTGTTATCTTTATCGACACTTACACCGGGTGCACGCTGAATAATATCTAACGCTGTATTTCCGGCAGCTAACGTTGAATTTTCAACATTCAGAACCAATTTACCATCCCGTTGCTGCACAAGAGGAACTTTTCCTTCCACAGTAACGGCGCCAATCGTGTTGGAGGACACCTTGAGTACCAGGTCACTCACCAATACGGGAGCATTATTAAGTTGTAAATTGTTTGAGCGAGCCGCCTCAAAACCGACCGAGGATGCTTGTACAACAAACTCTCCATTCGGAACATTTGTGAAAATATATTGACCTTTATCATCGGTAACCGATGTTTTAATTATTGCATTTGTTTTGGGTGTCATCAAATACACAGAAACGCTTGCTTGCGGTTTCGTATCCTCCGCGAGTACCTTCCCTTTTACTTCTGCCTGTTGGGCGAAAGCGGCCAACGACTGGAGAAGTGTACTCAGGGTCAATACGATATAAATGTAGACTTTGTTCATAGTTTCTTGTTAAGCTTTGTTTAGTAGTTTCTTGTTTAGTTGTTTTGTTTATTGTAAGTTATTCCTAGAAGGAACAATACAAAAATACAGGTGTATAAGGTCTCGTAAAACGATCTTTAGACCAGTATTTCTGTTTTTTCGGTGAAACCCGAAATATAGTCGGTGAAACCATTTTCACGCATTTTACCGATAGCTATACTAGGGACGAGAGATTCGTACGAATGGTTGCGTCTATATAAATAAAAAAATGGAGCATAATGCTCCATTTTTTTATTTACTATAACTGTACACGACAGACTATGTTGATTTCTTATTGATTTTTACATTATTGTCCTTTACCTCGATGGTTACATTTCCACCATCAATTTTAATGACCGAATCTTTCTTCGTAATAACTTCCGCAGATTCTTTTGCTTCCTCTTCGACTTCTTCACGTTTGTCATCTTCCTCCTTAGGAAGCTCCAGGCATACCAGACCCGCCTTCGTCATCTTCCAGTCTGTTATTTTTTGGTGATCCGGATCGGCATAATTAATCAAGCAATCTCCATACGATATTCCTCTTAGCTTCCACTCCATCTCTTTGTGTATCGCAACTTTTGCTCCTACCGGTAGAAAGACGACCACACGAACATATTGATCACGATCTAGCGCATTTTTCTTCAGCAAAAAGTGACTCGGAAATAGAACCGTTCCTTTTTCCTGAATAGCCTCATACACAATGTTACGAGCTCTTTCCGAGGCCAACTGGTAGGACTTTCCTTTAGCAGAATAGTTATATTGAATATAAGGCTTGCTTAACGAATCTATGCTCTCAAATGAAATATCGATATTGCCATTCAAGAAGTTTCGTAAGTCCTCCCCGTCCATTTGTATATTAAATTTTGATCGGATCGAATCTTTCTCATTCGCATCCAAAACACGAACATCTTTCTCTGTAAAATGATACACATCCTGCTCCGAAATACTTTTCTGAATGCTGATCGTGCTTTTTTCTCTAAAATCCTGAGAAGCATAAACACAGTAGTAGATGACACCGACAATGGATACAACCCATGCCGCAAATAAAGAAAGCGAAAGGTAATTATTGAGTTTCTCTGTTTTGAAAAGAATACGAATAAGTAACAAAGCAAACGCAAATAAGGGAATAACAATAGCTAAGAAACCTAATGTAATGGCAATAAGCGCATCGTCGACCGCCAATACCCGTAATGGAGGGAAGAACATCGGGTTCTCCAAGCCAAACAAGTTCATTAAATTGAATACATAGAATATAAACAAGCCGAGCACACTTAGCGCTGTGTTTATCAGCAACAACCAAGCAATCATTTTACCGATAAAACCTAGACAGCCTCCCATCGCACTGCCGGCCGAACGGGCACCACGACTAATCTGTTCTCCTGCTCCAGCAAAATTGTCTGAGAAGCTTTTTACTTCCTCATCAAAGGACTCTTTGAAATTCTGTAAATTAGGTTCCTTACCGCGCATAGCCATCTTGTCGGCTCTCGTCTCAGCCTCTGGCATCACGATCCACAGAATAACATATATCAGAAAACCTGATCCCCCAATTAGCACAAATAACACCAATAAAATACGTACCCAACGAGGCTCCATACCGAAATAGTGTGCTAAACCGCTACATACACCGCCCATGATCTTATCATCCGGGTCACGCATCAGCTTTTTCCCAAAATGGTCCGATGGGTTTTCATCTCTTGAACGCTCATACTGAAAATCATCCGCCGCCTCTCCGCGATCCTCAAAATCGCTCACCTGACCCATTTGTAAGATGACTTGTTGTACATCTTCTAAGTTAATGACTTCCTTACGTCCCGACTGGATGCGTTCATTGAACATTTCAGCAATGCGGTTTTCAATATCTTCTAAGATTTCCTTGCTTTCAGTCGTATTTCCAAAATGCTTCTTAATATCGATCATATAGGCGCGCAATGTCTCATACGCATCTTCCTCTATATGGAAAACGATACTGTTAATGTTTATTATGATTGTCTTATTCATGACCGTATTTTTATAATTTGTTAGTTATCAAGTTAAATCCGTCCTTGCAAAGAGATTTGAACGGCAAATACCAATTCTTTCCATGTGACATCTAGTTTCTGGAGAACGTCGCGTCCCTCATTGGTGATCTGGTAATATTTTCGTGGTGGCCCCGAACTGGACTCTTGCCAATTATAACTCAGCAAACCATTATTTTTTAACCGTGTCAACAAAGGATATAACGTACCCTCCACCACCAGGAGCTGTGCCTTTTTCAGCTCGCTGATAATATCTGAGGCATAGATTTCCCCTCGGGAAATTATAGAAAGGATACAGTACTCTAGTATCCCCTTCCTCATCTGGGTTTGTGTGTTTTCAGCTATCATAACAATACAAAGATATAGGCTTTATATTGTACTATGCAATACATAGTACTATAAAAATACAAAACAATGTCGCAACACACTGATTTACAGGCGAATAATTTTAATCAAAAGAATAACGAACCGTTGCAAATTTTCCTATAAAGTAAATTTCAACCCTCTTTCCTTTGAAGTCTGCATAATTTATCCGACTTTTATAAGCAATGCTTCGCTTTATCTATAGTTACGCTTGGGCAATCATATGGTCCATAATTATGTTGGCCTTGATGTCTATGCCTTCGAACGATTTACCAAACACAAATTACTTTGAAGGTTTTGATAAACTTGCTCATTGCGGCTTTTTCTTTGTCTTCACCACGCTCTTATTAAAGGCAACAAGTGCCAACTCTAAAAGACGGGCAAACAAAATTGTATCTGCTTTGGTTGTTTTCTTTGTAGCGGCTTTTTTTGCCTTTTTAACGGAAGGAATTCAATTCTATTATTCGGTAGATCGGATGGCAGATTGGTGGGATATTTTCGCTGATTTTGTTGGTATAGGCATGGCTTTATTCAGTTATTTATTACTTTATCGCACACGTGTTTCTTACAAATAATATGAGAACAAAACATCTACGTTATTGGATCGCTTTCCTCGCCCTAACCGTACTCACGTTACAATCTTGCGCCGTATTCAAAAAGGACTGTGGTTGTCCTTCGGCAACGAGCGGCAAACGAAAATAGGCGGTTATGCCTGTGCCAAGACTGCTACAGAAAGCTTACAATCAGCGACATCCTGAATCGCTTGTGCTGCTGCGGCAATCGTCGCTCCTGTTGTAACGACATCATCCACTAACAGAATGTGCTTTCCTGTTAGTTTATTTGTCGACCGACAAATAAATGCCCCCTCGACGTTCTCATCCCGATCAATCCGTTTCATCTTCGTTTGGCTAGGACTATTTCGCACACGCTCTAAAAGGTGTTTATCAACATCCACGGACAGTACCTTGGCAATTCCATCTGCCAGTGCATCTGACTGATTGTAACCTCTGGCTTTCATTTTTTTTCGATGTAAAGGAATCGGGACAATAAGATCCAGCGGAGGCAAGGACGTTGATTGCTGCAGTTGCTTACCTATCAGCTGTCCAAAATGAAGACCGATATCCTGTCGGCCCCGGTATTTCATTTTATGAACAATCTCCTGAACAAAGGAGGATTTTGCAAATGAAAAATATGCCATGCCGCTGTGTAACTCCATCTTACCCAATAGGCGACGTGTTATTTCATTTTCCTGAAACAAATAATGATCATTTACAGGGAGATGAAAAAGACAAGTAATGCAGAGTAAGCGTTCCTGATAAAGCAACACATCTTCACAAGCAATACACAGTGGAGGAAATAGAATAGCTAGAAAGCTTTTCCAGTAGTTTGTAATTGGCATGGGGGTCTATAATATGTGGATCTGTACAAGATACACATATTAGAGCGCATTAAAAAATCAAACAGATGTATATCAGCCCCTTATGCGGTTTCAGATTCTTTTTCTTTAATAGCAAGTTGACCGCAAGCAGCATCAATATCTTTACCGCGGCTTCGTCGAACATTGGTGACCACACCTTGCGACCGCAAGTAGGTAGCAAATTGTTCTATTTTATCCGCTTCTGCATTGACAAAATCAGCTAGAGAAATCGGGTTATATTCAATGATGTTTACTTTGCATGGTACATGCTTACAAAAACGCGCCAATTCTTTGGCATCTTCCAATTCGTCATTAAAATTATGGAAGACAATATATTCAAAGGTTACCGGATTTTTTGTTTTGGCATAAAAGTATTTCAGCGCCTCTGCCAATGCTTTCAAGGAGTTTTGCTCATTGATCGGCATGATCTCATTCCGCTTTTTATCGTTGGCCGCATGTAACGAGAGCGCCAAATTAAAACGAACCTCATCATCGCCAAGCTTTT
Organism: Sphingobacterium psychroaquaticum; assembly: GCF_004421025.1. Classification (NCBI taxonomy): domain Bacteria; kingdom Pseudomonadati; phylum Bacteroidota; class Sphingobacteriia; order Sphingobacteriales; family Sphingobacteriaceae; genus Sphingobacterium; species Sphingobacterium psychroaquaticum. The sequence goes on from NZ_CP038029.1 coordinate 4,252,249, forward strand.
TGATCATTTTTGCAATCCCTGCCGTAGATACGGTAATACGCTTAGCAGCCATATTCAAACCATCAGGTGATGTAATACGCTCTACAGACTTCATCATTCCGCTATAATTCAATAACGGCTCCCCCATTCCCATATACACGATATTCGTCAAGGGTTGTTGATAATGCTCTTCCGCCTGCTTTGCAATTAAAACGACCTGATCATAAATCTCATCGGCATTGAGGTTACGCTTACGATCCATGTAACCTGTCGCACAGAATTTACACGTCAAACTACAGCCCACCTGCGAGCTGACACAAGCGGTCATGCGCTCAGGAGCAGGAATCAATACCCCTTCAATCACATTGCCATCATACAGGGTAAAACTGTTCTTAATCGTCTTATCGGCACTGATCTGTGCGTTTCGAACTTTTACAGCATGTATAGTAAAATGTGCTTTTAAGTTTTCACGGAGAGACTTACTTAAATTACTCATTTCATCAAAGTCAGTACAAGATTTCGCCCAAAGCCATTCGTAAATTTGCTTTGCGCGAAATCCTTGTTCGCCCATTTCCACGAGCTTGTCCTTGAGTTGTGCCAAGGAAAGACTTCTTATATCGATTAATTTGTTCTGCTCTACCACGGTGCAAAGATACGGCAAAAAATATTAACTCAATATCATATTCCTATTCTGCCTTTTTCAGGGCTTCACGAACTTTTGGTGCAATCTGCGTTCCGTACAATTCAATCGCACGCATCATATCCGCATGATCCGGGCTTCCCACATCCATATGAGCAGAAAAACGCGTTAATCCGAACATCTCAATAACATGTAATATTTTATCAATCGACTCGTTTACGTCACCAACAATTAAATGTCCATGTATCGAACGTCCGAAATCATATTGAGACCGTTGATATGGAGGCCATCCGCGAGAAGCTCCGATCCGATTCATCTGTGAGGCATAAAACGGGTAGTATTTATCCGCAATTGCTTTGCTGTTATCGCCAAAGAAAGAATGCATATGCACCCCAACCTGGAAATCTTTCATATCGTGCCCATTATCAACCCACGCTTGTTCATATACCTCAAATAAGGGTTTGAAGTTTTCCGGTGCACCACCAATTATCGCAAACATTACTGGCAAACCTAAGCGTCCCGCACGGATGACAGAAGAAGTTGTTCCTCCCACTGCAACCCAAATTGGCATACTATTGTTTACCGGTCTCGGGTAGATCTGCTGATTGATCAATGGTTTACGGAACCGACCTGACCATGTAATCGTATCTTGCTTGTTTAGGCGCAATAAAAGCTCGAGTTTTTCGTCGAACAGGTCGGCATAATCTTTAAGATCATAGCCATATAGTGGAAAGGACTCGATAAACGAACCTCTACCAGCCATAATTTCGGCACGACCATTCGATATAATGTCAACGGATGCAAAATCCTGAAATAATTTGACTGGATCCGCCGAGCTAATAACAGAAACCGCACTTCCCAATTTAATGTTTTTAGTTACTGTCGCTGCCGCCGCAAGGATAATCTCGGGAGATGCCACCGCATAGTCTTCCCGGTGGTGTTCACCCATACCAAAGAAATCTAAACCAACCTGATCCATCAATTTAACTTCCTCGATTATCTCCCGCATGCGTTGTGCTGCCGGCTGAATTTTTCCTGTTGCTGAGTCGACCTGTAGGTCGCCAAACATACCAATACCTAATTCTATCATTGTTTTTGTTCTCCTTTTATAATACAAAGATAGCCCCCTGTATGTTTGCTCGCATTGATGTAGGTTAAGAAGTGTTGCTTATCCGTGGATATATTCCTTTGTTCCGTAACTTTGGATCAACTCACCCTCAAAATCCAACCACTCCTTCCATCGTTTATCGACATCCACGTCTGTGCTGTATTTACGGGCAAAATTCAAAAAAGTTGTATAATGGTTTGCTTCCGAAACCATGAGGTCGTAATAAAATTTAGCAAGATCCTTATCTTTGATATTTTGTGTTAAGACCCGGAAGCGCTCACAGCTGCGTGCTTCAATCATCGCCGCAAATAACAGGCGATCAACAAAAGCCATATTACGGGAACCATCCTTACGCAAAAACTTCATCAACTGCCCCACATAATCATCTTTACGCTCACGCCCTAAGGTATAACCGCGTTCCTTAATAATCTCGATAACCATCTTAAAATGCTCCATCTCCTCGATCGCGATCGCTGTCAGCTCATGCACTAAATCTTCGTATTCCGGATTTTGCGTAATTAACATAATAGCGTTCGAAGCGGCCTTCTGCTCACACCACGCATGGTCCGTTAAAATTTCGTCCAAATTGGCTTCCGCAATATTCGCCCAGCGAGGGTCCGTCAATAGTTTTAATCCTAACATATCATTTCCTTTCTGAGCCACAAAGATAGTGGTTTTTTAGTTCGTAGTGGTTAGTTCGTAGTTGGTTGTTCATAGTGGTTAGTTCGTAGAAACTATGAACTACAGACCATGAACTACAATCTACCAACTACTAAACTACGATCTACAGACTACGAACTATGAACGACTAAAAAGCTATCCAAAGAAAGGCCCGACCTCAAAGCCATGTGCCTTCAGCACATCCTCCGGTACACCGTTCCATACCCCCGGTTTATTACCAGCATAACCAATATCCTTCACGCCTATCTCACTGGTAAAGAAACCAGATGCCGTAAAATTCCGCATCAGCGAAAAGAATGCTACACCTTGCTGCATTTCCGGTTTCGCTTTATCCGGATATGCAATCTCATCCACGAGCGCCAATTGTTGCTCTGCCTGACAGTCGACAAAAGACTTGCCGTGTCTTTTTTGCATTTGTATATCCAACCATTTCAAACCCCCACGCATTGGAAGCTTATTGTCGGGCAAGTCCTTCACCATAAACTCAATAAAGGCTGGTACACCCGCATCCGAAGCACTGCCCGAGGTTTCATCTTTCGGAATTATAATATCCGCCAATACCGTTATAGTCGCCATTTCATGGGCATCGAAAAATTTCTCTTCCGCAAGCGCCAGGTTCCGTTCATGTTCAAAGTCCTGAACACCAGGCAGCTTATCTGAGACAGCCTTCGCCCCCTCTTTGTTCGTATCTCCTGTTTGGCATGAACTGGCCAGTATACCAGATCCAGCAGCCATTAATCCCAATGCTTTAAGGGAATCTCTTCTGTTCATATCTAAATAATATTTAGCCGTTCAACTTTTTCTTTTCTTCCAAAATATACTCTGCCGTACGCATAGAAAGCGCCAAAATGGTCCATGTCAAGTTTTTATCTCCTTGTTGCACAAAAGGTCCGGCATCCACCACATACAAATTCTTACAATCGTGTGCCTGCCCCCACTTATTGAGTACCGACGATTTCGGATCATTGCCCATCCGAGTTGTCCCACCCTCATGGATGATTTTTCCGGGTGCTTCTAGTCCGTATAATGTATCCGCTCCAGGAATCGTAGAGGTAATGATCGCTCCCATCTCATGCATGATCGATTGAAAAGTCTCTTGCATATGCTTCGCTTGTGCAATTTCTTCATTCGCCCATTTGTAGTGGAAACGCAATACGGGAATACCAAATTTATCTACCTTATTCGGATCTATTTCACAATAATTGTCCTTCCTTGCCAAAGCCGTACCACGACCTGCCATCCCAACATTTGCACCATAGAAACGACGATAATCTTGCTTTAATGATGCGCCGTACCCTCCTTTATCACGCGCCTGCCCATCTGGCCCTTTAACTTTATCGTTAACCGATGGTATCCAATTTGTAAAACCATAAGAAGGCATCCGCATACCACCGCCATATTCAATGTGATAGCCTCTTGGGAACCCGACCTTTTTATTGTCTTCCCACCAAGGCGAATAAATATGTACCGATCCTACCCCATCCTCATTATAACGTTTACGATCCAAGAGCTGCGGTAAAAAACCCGATAAGCTCGCTCCCGTTGAGTCATGCAAATATTTCCCCACTAACCCACTACTATTCCCAACGCCTCCCGGATGCGCTTTCGACTTCGAATTCAGCATAATACGCGCACTCTCACACGCACTAGCACCAAGAATAACTGTTTTTCCTTTCACCGCATATTCTTGCATATCTGTCGTGCTCACATAGGAAACACCAATAGCAATTCCCTCCTCATTAGTCAAGACTTCACGTACCATCGCATTGTCGATAACTTTTAGGTTTCCGGTTTTCATTGCTGGAATAACCAAACAGGAAGAAGATGAGAAATCACCATACACTTTACATGCTCGCCCGCACTGTCCACAGTAAAAACAGACTCCTCGCCCCTTAATCTCTGGCGAAGCTTCTGTTAATACAGATCCCCGGCCTGGGATGACAGGCACACCTGCTTTACGCGCGCCTTTTGCGATATACAATTCATTAAGCCTCGGCTTAGGCGGCTTCATAAAAATTCCATCCGGCTCATTACGAATCCCCTCAACCGTACCATAAATTCCAATCATACGATCCACACGATCATAAAAAGGCTTCACCTCATCATACGTTATCGGCCATGCTTCCGTTTCCCCATCGGTCGGTTTAAAATCATCTGGCCCCATCCGTAGCGATATCCGTCCCCAATGGTTTGTACGTCCGCCCAACATACGAGCGCGAAACCATTCAAATTCAGTCCCCTTCACTGTCGTATACGGCTCCCCTTCCAGCTGCCAACCACCAAAAGCCGCATCAAAATCTCCAAAAGGACGTGTTGTAGAGGCACCTCGTCGTGGAGATTCCCAGGGCATACGTAGCTGCAAGGCATCTTTTGCGGGATCGAAAAACGGCCCAGCCTCCAGCATCAATACTTTTAAGCCTGCATGTGCCAGAATATAGCCAGCCATACCACCCCCAGCACCTGATCCCACCACAATAGCGTCATAAACTTCTGGACTTTCTTTGATTTGGTAATTGGTCATCATAAAAAATCTATCTCTTCTAAGGTTTAAATTGCAAAGGCTAAATAGATACTAATACCATTTAGCAAAGTAAATATAGGTATTACCTTGAAAACGGCATCAAGATCAATAGTATTATTTTTGATACATTATAGGTAAAGATAATTCCTATTTTTGAGACATGCAAAAAGTGCTTTTCATTGGTTTGGTATGGCCCGAACCGCAATCTTCCGCCGCAGGGTCTCGAATTCGACAACTGATCCAAACGTTTTTAGACTCCGGAGCATCTGTTGTTTTCGCCTGCGCAGCCAGTAAATCGGACTACAGCTTTCCCTTGGAAACACTTGCGGTACGCGAACTACCTATTGCGCTGAACGACAGCAAAGTTGACGCACAGTTCAAAGCGGAGAATCCCGATATTGTCATCTTTGATCGATTTATGGTGGAGGAACAATACGGTTGGCGCATACGCGAACAATGTCCGAAGGCCCTCACTATATTAGACACCGAAGATCTTCATTTCTTACGAAAAGCCCGGCAAGAAGCATGGAAAACAGGAGAGGCCCCAGACTACTACAATGATACTGCCAAACGGGAGATTGCATCTATTTTGAGGACAGACCTGTCGCTAATAATTTCACAAGAAGAAATTCGGTTCTTGACCGACACATTCAAAATTGATGCGTCAATTCTGTATTATTTACCTTTTTTGGAAGAAACGCTAGAGGAAATGCATCTAGATCGCTGGAATTCATACGAGACCCGAAAAGACTTCATGTTTATTGGTAATTTTATCCATGAACCGAACTGGCGTACGGTCCAATACCTGAAAACAACGATTTGGCCTATATTACGAAAAGAACTGCCCGGAGTGGCATTGCATATCTATGGAGCATATGCTTCCGAAAAAGTCTATCAGCTGCATCAGCCTAAGGAAAACTTCTTTATTATGGATAGGGCAGAAGATGCGCAAGAAACGATGGCGAAATATCGGGTGTTGCTGGCTCCAATTCCATTTGGTGCGGGCATAAAGGGAAAATTCATCGATGCCATGCAAAGTGGGACCCCAAGCATAACCAGCAGGGTTGGGGCAGAAGATATGACGCTTGATGACCAATGGAACGGTTTTATCACGGATTCCACAGACGAATTTGTTGCCTACGCTAAACATCTTTATAGCGATCCGCAGGCTTGGAATGCAGCGCAAAAACGTGGACAGACCATCCACAACCGTCTATTTAGCAAGACACAGCACACCAGGGACTTTCTCCAAACTATAACAACATTACAGTCAAAAATCTCAACCCATCGTCAAAAAAATTTTATGGGACAGATCTTAAATACCCAAGCTCATAATAGCCTGAAATACATGTCGCTATGGATCGAGGAAAAGAATAAAAAATAGCAGGGAAATCATCACAAAATCTAGCTTCATGACGTAAATTATTTTGAATTACGATTTTTTCGTATATCTTTGATTAAATCATAGAAAAATCTAATTACCATGAAAAGAGTATTATATGTATCGCTTATCGCCTTGGCTATAAGCGCAAACACAAAAGCACAAGAGGCCGAAAAAGCTGTGGCAAAGGTCCACTACATCTTTAAACATATCAATGATAGTACACAGCGTGATAAATTTTTGCGCGATGAGGTCGTTACGTATCTTGGGGCAAACAGTAGTTACTATACCAGCAATTCTACCAATCGGGCGCAGGAAAGCTTAAAAAAGCAGATGGATGACCCTGCCTTCGATGGGAACGTTAAAATTTCGCGTGATGTAACGGCTATCGGTGAGTTCTACCTCATCGACAAGACAAAAAAAGACATGCAAGAAGTAATGACTGTTGCCGGGGACCAGCTGGTGATCGCCAGTACATTTCCGGAGCAAGACTGGTCCGTTTCCGATGAAACCAAAGAGATTGGTGGTTACAGCTGTCAGAAAGCTACGACCTCCTTCAAGGGAAGGCAATATACCGCTTGGTTTACAACCGAACTTCCTTTTTCCAGCGGACCATGGAAGTTACAAGGTCTTCCGGGATTGATTCTAGAGGCATCTGACGCAAAAGGGGATGTAACCTTTAGTTACGCAGGGTTTGACAAGATCGAGGATGGTGAAACGGCGATTCAAATAGCTCCAAATGCAGTGAAATCAACGAAAAAAGAAGCGCTTAAACTCCTGGAAGCATTCAAGGCAAACCCACAAGCCTATATGCAATCGAAAGCCGCTCGTTCGGGAGGAAGTATAAATATTAGCGGAACCGGCGGAACAACAGTCATCGCAACAGGATCTAAATCAAATGGTCCTGCCGCAAAGGGAGCACTCGATATGAGTAGAATAAAATCATTTTCCGTTCAAAATGCAGAGAGCTACAAACCTTCCCGCGACACAAACAATCCTATTGAATTAACTCCATAAGCATGATGCGCGCTTCCCTCTTTTCTTTTTTTATGTTGATCCAGTTGTACGCGCTGGCACAGAACAAACAAATAGTAGGTCGATTGGTGGATCAGTCGACCCAAAAACCAATCGCCTCTGCCAGCGTCATGGTGAAAAACAATGATCAAAAAATCATTGCTTTCAAAGCAACAGATAAGGAGGGAAATTTCTCTATTACAACCGATAAAAGTCTAGAAAGCTGCTTTCTTGAAATTAACCACCTCGGTTACAACAAACATAAGGAAGTATTGACCAGCAAGCTCACCGGACTTTTCATTGAACTGAAACAGAAGAAAATTGTATTAGATGATATCCATGTTAAAAGCAGACCGCAAGTACGCCGACTCGGGGATACACTCGCTTATAATGTAGGAAGTTTCGCACAGGAAGAAGACCGCAGTATTGGCGATGTTCTAAAACGCATGCCTGGGATGGAAGTCACAGAATCGGGACAGATCAAATACCAAGGTAAAGCTATTTCTAATTTTTACATCGATGGCGACGATCTCTTAGATGACCGTTACAACATTGGAACACGGACCATACCACACAAAATGGTCCAGGACATCCAGGTATTGAACAACCACGAACATCTAAAAGTGTTGAAAAACAAGCGATTTAGCGATCAAGTCGCAATCAACCTAGTCATAAAAGAAGATGCTAAGCTAAAGATGACAGGTGAAGCAAAAATAGGGGCGGGGCTACCCGAACAATATGATAGTGAACTCAACAACATTCTGTTTAACAAGAAGTACAAAATGTTGAATGTGTTGAATGGGAATAACACCGGTAAAGATTTAACGGGTGATTTGGTCGGATACAATAGAGAGAACACCTTGAGTCGGCTAGGTACGTCGCCCATAAATAACCTATTATCCCTCGGAACAGTCGGCGCTCCACCCATTGCCAAGCCCTATTACTTTATGAACAACACCGCGGCTATCAACACGAATAACCTGTTTAATCTAGCGAACAAATGGCAACTTAAATCCAACGTACAGGCTCTTTTTGATAAAAACAGCCAAAGTTTTAGTGGACGAACAGACTACTTTACGCAGGACGAAACCATTTCATTTAATGAGCAGCAGCGTAGCGAAATAAAAGAGTGGCTGGCAGCGATCCGGTTAACGGCATCTAAAAACATGGACACCAAGTTTATCAGCAATGCCCTTTCCTTTGAGTATGAAAAAGAGAATGGACAAGCGACTATCGAAAGCAACAACAATCCTATTTCTGTAAATCGTAACCATCGTATTTCAGGCATCAGTAACAAGTTGGAATATGTCCCTCAACTAAAAAATGGGGATGTTATCCAATTTAACTGGATCTTCAATTACGGGGAAAAGCCACAAGATTTGATGATCCGTCCCGGCGTGTATGCATCCCTTTTAAACCAAGGTCAACCGTATGAAGAAACAAGACAACATGTTAATGTTCCCAACCTATTTACCCGTTTAACAACAGGATACCGTATTCCTAAAGGGAAAATAAACCAATATTACGGCGTCGGTATAAGCTTGGAAGATCAACGCTTATCCTCCGATATTGCACTCAATATCGAGAACGGAACACTTGTTGTACCACAGATTGATTCTACAGTTAATGATCTACATTGGCGCCGCATTCTCTATAACATCACGGGTGAGTACAGTTGGAAAATCAACCGAGTAGAAGCATCCTTGATGCTGCCAGTAGCCTTGCAGCAAACCACATTTAAAGATGCGGGTTATGCTCTGAACAATAAAGAAAATGATCTTTTATTCAATCCTTCATTTCGACTGAAGCAACGCATAGGAATGGAGGACGAAATGGATTTTACTTACAACTATAGTAATACCTTTGGTAACATCCAAGATATTTATCGTGGAACAATTATCCGCAGCTATCGAAATATATCCCAAAACAACGCCTCTATCAATGAAAGCTCATCACATAGTGCCGGCCTGAATTATAGGCTGAGTCGTACCTTAAAGCTGCTTTATGCCCATGGAGGGATCAACTATTCGCAGACCATACGTAACGCCTTATTCTCACAAGTCATTTCAAACGATATATCGCAAACGATCCTTGTACCCATTAAAAACAAAGTGAACAGTTTTCAGGTCAGTGCCGGATTCGACAAGTATATCTTTGCCCTTGCCAGCACCGTAAAACTACGAGCATCTTGGTCTTATAGCGATTTCAATCAGCTCTTTAATGGCACATTACTACCATTTCAGAACACAAGTTTTTCTGTACAACCGGATGCGGAGATAAAGCTTTGGAAAGATCTCAAATTGTCTTACCAAAGCTCCTTGTCCTGGTCCACATCCAAACAAAAAGATAACTCGACCTTAAATAACAACGTCTTCAGCGCATCGCAGAATATTGGACTTCCATTCTATACCATTAAACGCACCTATGTCCGCGTCAGTGGTAGACATCTCTATAGCAAACAACCAGGTCAACAGGATATAAATTACTTTTTTATCGATGCTTTTGCCCGTTACCGTCATGTAAAATGGAAAACAGATTTTGAATTGAACATGAGTAATCTAGCTAATATCAAGACGTTTAACACCTACAGTATATCGGCCAATCAACAAAATCAAAACAGTTACGACCTGCGTGGACGTATGCTTGTCGCCCGAGTAATCTTTAATCTGTAGAGACAGCACTGGACGGAAATCATCACATGTTCCCCGCACAAAGCCTCTCGCGTTCCTTAACAACCCAGGGTGTCGCCTGAGGAGAATACTTTGTTTCTCTGATAACGTTTTCGTAGATTCCATTATCATAAGCGCATTTTAAACAGTACCTTAGACATAAACCAACCTTATTTTTTTTACGTTTATGAGTACGACAATTTTTGAAAGCAGATATGCCATTGGCCCCAACGAAGCCAAAACTTTAGATACACAAGGACTACGCAAAAACTTCCTGATAGAAAAGATCTTCACCGCCGATAAAATTCATTTTGTTTATTCACACTACGATCGATATATGGCAGGCGGTGCCATGCCTGTATCAGGACCAATAAAGCTAGAAACCATCGAACCACTTCTAAAGGAGCCTTTCTTCCTTTCTCGTCGTGAATTAGGCATTATCAATGTCGGAGGTGCTGGTTTAGTTGATGTTGATGGAACAAGTTATGAAATTGGCCATAAAGAAGCACTATACATTGGAAAGGGAGCACAGGAGGTTTACTTTTCAAGCAATGATAAAAACAATCCTGCAAAATTTTATTTAAACTCTACTCCGGCTCATCACAGCTATCCAACCAAACGAGTAACCAAAGATGAAGCTAATAAAATTGAACTGGGAGCTTTAGAAATGGCTAACCATCGCACGATCAATCAGATGTTGTTGAATAAAGTGATCGACACCTGTCAGTTACAAATGGGGATGACCGAGCTGAAGCCAGGATCGGTATGGAACACCATGCCAGCGCATACACACGACCGCCGTATGGAGGTTTACTTCTATTTTGAGGTCCCTGAGGGTCAATCTGTTTCTCACTTTATGGGGCCGACCGACGAAACCCGACACATTTGGATGCAGAATGAACAGGCTGTAATCTCTCCCCCTTGGTCAATACATGCGGGCGCAGGTACAAGCAACTATACCTTTATTTGGGGCATGGCAGGAGAGAACCTCGACTATGATGATATGGATAAATCGCCTATCACCGAATTGCGTTAATGCTCATGCGAAAATTAGGGATAACAGCAGTCACGTTAGCCGTTGCGATGTCGCTGCATGCACAACAGAAGAAAACAATTACCATCTCAAACCCAAGTGCAGCCGATCGACAGGAACTGGTAACTATTCCTTTCCAAACATTAAAACAACAGTTTGGACTGAAAGACACCGTTTTTGTAATTAAGAATAAAAAGAGCGGAGAGGTGTTACCCATCCAGTTTGAAAGACTAGGAAAACAGCATGTTCAAAATGTCTTGATCGAAGCTTCTATCGCGGGAAAGGGAAAGCTAGAGCTTGTTGTTGTGCAAGAAAAAGCACCTGTCGCTATACAAAAAACATATGCGCGCTACGTTCCGGAAAGAAAAGATGACTTTGCCTGGGAGAATAATGTTGTGGCTTTTCGTGCCTACGGAAAAGCGCTGGAAGGAACATCTGAAGATGCACAAGGTTTTGACTTCTGGGCAAAACGCACCAGCGACCTCATTATCAACGAATGGTATGCGACAGGCGACTACCATGCAGACCATGGAAAAGGACTTGATTATTATAGCGTAGGGCAAACATTGGGGGTGGGAGATGTGGCCTTATATTTTGGTGACAAAGTACACTACACCAAACATTATCGCCATTTTGAAATACTAGACAATGGCCCGCTACGTTCCACATTCAAATTGATTTTCGAACCGCAAGCTATTGCCGGCGAGACTATCGTATTGGAAAAGACGATTTCCTTGGACGCCGGAAGCCAACTAAGCAAAGTATCACTCTCGGTAAAAAATGCCAATGCCGAACGTACCCCATTGGTCGTGGGTATAGCCAAACGAAAGGAGGAAAGACCTGATTTTCAATGGGCTTCTGACGACGGAGTTTTCAGCTACTGGGAACCCGCTCAGAATGGCAATATAACGGGAACAGGCTTAATTTTGCCTGATGATCGAGCTGCATTAATCCAAAGTCCGACACAATTCCTGTTTAAAATAACACAGCAAAACAATCAGCCGCTGGAGTACTACATGGGCGCGGCATTCAATAAAGCTGGTGCTATTACTTCTGACGAGCAATGGCGTATGTATCTCCTGACAAAAGCAGAACATCTACGCCATCCTTTAACTATTAAATACAACAAATAATGTCAATCTTATCTTCCTTTGATTTAACCGGTAAAATCGCCTTAGTAACAGGCTGTAAGCGAGGTATTGGCCTTGCTATTGCGGAAGCTTTGGCCGAGGCGGGTGCGGATGTTATCGGTGTATCAGCAAGTCTGGAATCGTCCGGCTCCAAAGTTGAGCAAGCTGTTAACGCCCAAGGTCGAAACTTTTACCCTTACCAATGTGATTTTTCTAATCGATCAGCGCTCTACGGTTTTATTGAACAGGTAAAAAAAGATCACCCTACAATAGATATCCTCTTTAACAATGCGGGCAATATCCTACGTGCTCCGGCAGCCGAGCATCCGGACAGCTACTGGGACGAGATAATCGAAATAAACCAAAATGCTCAATTTATCCTTACCAGAGAGCTAGGGAAGGAGATGATTTCACGTGGATCGGGAAAGATCGTATTCACCGCATCGCTGTTAACCTTCCAAGGAGGAATAAACGTTCCTGGGTATGCCGCTTCCAAGGGGGCGATTGGTTCCTTAACAAAAGCATTTGCTAACGAATGGGCCAGCAAAGGAGTGAATGTAAATGCGATCGCTCCTGGCTACATTGCAACCGACAATACCGAAGCGCTACGCGACGATCCGGAGCGCTCAGCTTCGATCTTAGGTCGTATTCCGGCCGGTCGCTGGGGCGAACCACAAGACTTTAAAGGCCCTGCCGTATTCCTTGCTTCTTCCGCATCGGATTATGTGCACGGCACGATCTTAACCGTCGATGGCGGTTGGATGGGTAGATAAAAAAACGGGGCCATTTATCGTGGCCCCGTTTCCTCTATTTCAAATCTTTCAAAATTTCCTGTACGGCTCTCTCGAGCTGTGGATCTTTATCGTTCACCCGGTCTTCTACTGTATTTTTAACGTAGATATCTGGTGCAACACCTGTCAGCTCTAAATCTTGACCGTCCAATGTGTAACATCCCCAAGCCGGTACCCGATACATCGAACCATCCACCAAGCCTTTGGCCGAAGTAAAGATAATCCATCTGTATGTCTCGGTTCCAATAATTTTCCCAAGCTTCAAAGCTTTAAATCCCGCAGCAGTCATCTCCGCATCGCTCAATGATTGTTCATTGATTAACAGCACAATTGGCTTCGCTCCGGGCGCGAAATTACTCTGAGGCGACTTCTTACCGCCGCGATATTGCCATTGCAAATAAGGTCGTTGTGCTAAGAAACGTAATACCTCATCATGTACATTTCCACCTGTATTAAAACGTAAATCGAGAATAATACCCTCTTTATTATTTTCCTGCTCGGCCATATCCAGCAAGAACTGGTTCAGCTGATCGCCCCCCATATTCTTCATGTGCGAATATGCTATACGATTTTTACCCCATTCGTCAACTTTTTTACGATTTCCTTTAATCCACTCATTGTACAGCTGTTCCTTTTGTGCGCCCGATGTTTGGGGACGGATATTGATATTCATGTCCTTACCGTTACGCTTTAACCGCAACGTCATCTCCTGCAATAACGACGGCTGCATAAAGTAAGCATCCCGATCGCGCGTTTTATCAACCTCCACACCATTTACGGCAACCAATTCATCCCCAGGTTGTATATCCACTCCCACGCGACTAGCCGGACTGTTCGCAATAATACGCGCTACCGTAAACGGTTGATCCCCACGAAACTCCAAGCCCACTTCATTGCTGGCTGTTCTGAAATCCTTACGCTCTTCTGGACCTGATGAATTAAATCCTAAATGCGAAGCGTTCAACTCGCCCAACATATCATTGAGCAACACACGTAGATCCATACGGTTACTGATATGAGGAAGATACGACGCATACCGCTTTTTCATGGCCTGCCAATCAACACCATGAAATGTACCATCATAGAAATTCTCTTCTATTCCCGCCCATGTTTCGTAGAACATCTGGTTAAACTCTTGCTCTAGATTCCGTTGAAATTTCTGCGAAATCTCAATCTTATCTAATTTATTCGCCTCTAGGTTGTATTTCTGCACCGAACCACGGCTCAACACAAAATATTTTCCTCCCACTTCCAGTAGGCCACCCCACCCACCATCAATCACTTTCTCTGTTTTGTTTGGCGTAAAAGGCTCCATAATGGTGCGATAAACCGCGCCTTTCCCTTCGCTGTGGTTGGAATAGTAGAACACATAATCTTTATCGCCTTTCTTAAGCAACTCGGGGTTATATTGTGTTCCAAAACCAGGACTTACCTGCGTGATGCGATCTAGCAATCCTTGCGTATTGATGGTTACCACGGTTTTACCTTTTGTATTGCTCCCTGCACTTACAGGTTCTTTTTTCGCAACATCCGCTCCCTTTTTAACGGAGTCTGGAGTCATCTTTGGCGCTTCTTTGAATAGCTCATCAAACTTACTCGTACGGTACTCTTCATCGAAATTATCTAATGCCATACGATAGATACTTGCATTCTGCATGCCCATGGGATAGGAAGGCTTAATACGATTGCTCGCAAAATAAATGTACTTCCCATCTGGAGACCAAGCCGGACTCGTTTCAGAAACGCCGGTATTCGTAAGGTTAATTGTTTTGTTTGTCTTTAGTTCATGTACAAAGATATCTTGCTCGAAGTTGCGATACGCTGTAAAGAGAACATACGCATCATCAGGAGAGAAAGATGGTGTCGAGTTCTGGAAAGCCCATATCTCATCCTTCACCACCGTCTTACTCTGTAAATCTTTAAGATCCATAATCCGGACCTCATCACGTCCACTCAAATAAACGGCCTGACTACGATCTTTGTTGAATGCAATATCTCGGTTATTACGCTTATCTGATGTAAGTTGCTTCGCAGCACCTGTTCCGTCAGCGGCAATCGTATACCAGTTTAAATACCCCTCAAATGTTTGATTGATAAGCAATGTACGATTATCCTTTAACCACTTGACTTCCATAATACGCTCCCCTAAACTGGGCATCTGGCGTACAAATTTCCCCTCTACATCACTCACAAAGAGCTCCCCGCGAGAAACAAATGCTAACTTCTTTCCATCAGGCGAGACGTCCATATTAGAAATATTATCCTTGACATCAAACTCCTGTTTCTTATCGAGTACTACATTTCGGCTCAATGTCACCTGCGGTTTTACCGTCTTTTTTGACGCAACATCATACACAAACAGTTGATAGTCTTTTTCGAAGGCGACTTTATTTCCATTTGCAGATACATTCGGTCGCTTAATGGACGTAGGGAAATTCGTTAATTCGGTCTTTTTTCCGTTAACGAAGGTATAGAGATTAAATTCATCATTTCCTTCATCAGAAGCAAAATAGATGGTTCCCTTACGATCAACGCTACCCCAAAAATCTTTCCCTGCGTAATCAGTAAGCTGCTTAAAACTCTTGTTCTTAGGATTGTAGGAGAAGATATCCGGATTAAAAGCGCCTTTGTAACGTTTCCGATTTGCGGCCGAATAACTCTCCCACGAATCGTTGAACAACAACTCGCCTTGCGGGGTTTCCACCACATTATGGATCGTATTGAAATAATGTCCAAAAACACGCGTTGCCGTGCCTCCTTCGATATTGACCTGATAACTGCTGAAATTATTATAACGACTGGACGTGAAATAAATGGACTTACTATCCCAGCTCCAGCTATCAACCACATCACCTGCCTCATGGAACGTCAATTGCTTGATATCTCCGCCTTCTAACGGCATAAGATAAACATCCATATTCCCGTTTTGATCGGCAGAAAAAGCCAACCACTTGCCATCAGGAGAGATACGTGGGGCGAGTTCATTGCCCGTCATTGCTGTCAGTCGTAACGCCAGCCCTCCATCGGTAGGAACACGCCAAAGATCACCGTTATATGCAAATACCATTGTACTTCCATCCGGGCTCAACGTAGGATAGGATAGGAAAGATGGCGTAGTGGTCTGCGCATGTAGCAGCGTACCAGGCCACGAGAGAGCCAAAGCCCAAATCAGATTTTTGATCATAAATATTGTAATAGGTTAAACCACAAAGGATACGCTTAATACTCTCGCGGTTAATTCGTTCTAAAACAAAAATACATAAAATACACTATATCAAGTACGCCCCAATTATAACCTTTTGCTTACAATACCAATCCGATCTTACTACACTCAATCTCCAAACGCACAACGAGTAAACATGATCGTCCTTCATAAAAATATAACACAGGGTTAAAATGAACTTTGTCCACAGTTAACATAGCTGAAATAGATTTGTAATACACTAAATCGAAAACAAATAAGCATGATTTTACTACTACGAAAAAACAGTTTAACTTATTTACTTTTTACCGTATTGAGCTTCCTGTTGCACCTTTCAGCCGCCGGGCAAGGTACACAAGCATCAATTTCGGGAACGATTTCAAATGAAAAAAATGCCACGGTTAGTGGTGTCACTGTACGGATCAAAAATGAATCTACCGGATTCACCACAACGACCGTAACCAACGATCGAGGAAATTATGATTTTAAACAGCTGCCCTTGGGTGGACCGTATACCGTAACGGCCAACCATATCGCTGATGGTGAAGGCCAAATAACCAATGTCTTTATTAACCAAGGGGATGTTGCTCGTGTAAACATCCAAATACTTTCTAAAACAGTATCGCTTGACGCCATTGAGGTAAAAGCTTCCGGCCTCAAGAATAGTAAAGATTATTTTGGAGCGGCTACGGCTTTCTCTTCAAAGGATATAAGCTCGTTGCCTGTCAATGGTCGTAACTTCACCTCCTTGACCGACCTTTCACCTTTGGCACGCGGAGGTAGTATCTCCGGACAGCTAGGTTCGTCTACGAACTTTACAATCGACGGTATGAATGCAAAAAACCCGACCTCAGCGGGCTCTACAACCAGCCGCAGTGGCGCGCCGTATTCTGTTTCTATGGAAGCGGTACGTGAGTTCAAGGTCGTAACCAATCAATATGATGTTACTTTTGGTCGCAGTGGAGGTGGTACCATCAGTGCGGCAACAAAAGCAGGAACAAATACGGTAACAGGATCGGTATTCGGTTTCGGTCGAGCCGATTGGTTAACCAGTAAATATGATATTCGCGGCAACAAACGTGTCGGGAACTACTCCACATACCAGTATGGTTTCTCGTTAGGCGGTCCGATTATCAAAGATAAACTTCACTTCTTTGCGGTATGGGACAGACAACAAGATAACCGGTCTTTATTGATTGCGAATATCCAGTCTCCAGCAGATGAGGTGTTATACCGTATTAATCAGTCTACATTAGACGAGTACCTGGATATTGCTCGGCGCAAATATGGCGTATCGGCTCAATCGCAAACAGGCTCTATTGACAAGAAAAGAACATCAGATGCCGGATTCCTTCGTTTGGATTGGCAGATCAATGAGAAAAACTTATTGACCATCCGCAACAATATGACGTACGACTATAACCCATTGGGGCTAGGCGACAACACCAGCATCAACATCTTAGAGTCTTACGGTAACGACAAAAACTTTGACAACAGTCTGTTAGCGACCCTACGCACGTCAATATCGCCGCGGATTACCAACGAAATGAAACTACAGCACCTTTACGTATACCAAAACAGTACGCAAAACGATCAGATTGGCAATAGCTATATTCCACGTGCAATTGTAGAGAATATTGTTTCTAAAATTGACGGTAAAGACCTTTCTACAGCAATACAACTTGGGGGACACCGTTTCGCACAAGAGAGCTTTAAGAATCATGTCTTTCAATTTACGAACAACTTATATTACGACACAGATCTGGCAAAGTATACATTTGGTGTAGACGTGATGGCAACACGTTCCACTTCGATATACGGATCAGAAGTTAATGGTCGTTTCCACTTCACAAGTACAACAAGTAAAGATCCGGCAATCCCTTCCACAACGGCTCTGCAGAATTTTGAGAATTTAAAACCGTACCGATATTATCGTGAAGTTCCACTGAAGGATGATGTCGCTGTACGTGGAACAATTATGAATTTCGGCCTTTATGGTCAAATGAAAACCAACCTTGCTGACGGACTAGAAATGACAGCGGGCTTACGTGCGGACTATGCCGCATATCCGACAGCAAATTTCAATAAACTGGTTTTTGATGAGCTCGGCATTCGTACAGATAATAAGATCAAGTCTTTTATCCTGCAACCGCGTTTACAATTTAGTTGGGATATTAATGAAAATCAAACCGACTATCTTCGCTTCGGTGCAGGGGTGTTTGCTTCAGACATCAACAACTACATGATTATCAATAACCTTACCTTCGATGGGTCCAACTTTGCAACAGTGGACGTGCTTGGAGCAGATGTGCCAACACCTGATTTCAACGCATACCGGAACGATGTCAATAGCATACCATCCTTAGCTCAACATCAACTTCCGATGATAAACTACACGGGTAAGGACGCAAAAGTGCCAACGGTCTACAAAGCAAATATCTCATACTCCAAGTTACTGACCGATAAGTTAAAAGTTGGGGTTACAGGCTTTATGACGTTAGCCCGAAATAACTATACGTATGTAGACCGCAACATGGTGAACGATCCTTTCTTCCGCTTAGCAAATGAAGGAAACAGAGGTGTATTTGTTCCGGCAAACAGCATTCCGGTAGACAATGGACAACCCGATTGGAAAGCGGGGCGTATTTCAAACAAATTGGGACGTGTTATGGAATTGACCAGCATGGGTAAAATCAACCAGTTTGCAGTAGTTCTTGACGGTACCTACAACTACTTTAAAGATGGGGCGATCACGGTAAGCTACACGTGGAACGATACAAAAGATAACACGTCATTCAATGGTAATGTGGCCAACACAGCGACCTTATCACAACCCGTTGTTGATGACCCACGTAACTTGAGTGCAATTACTTATTCTGATAATCAGTTTAGACACAAAGTCGTTGTGTACGGTAATCTTCCTACATTTTATGGAGTACAAATTGGCTTCCGATACACAGGTCTTGGCGGTACGCGCTACAGCATTTTATCGGGGGGTAATACCAACGGCGACTTTGTTACTTCAAGCAACGACCTGGCTTACATCTTTGATTACAACAACACGAACACGCCAGAACATCTTCGCAAAGGTTTACAAGCGATCTTAGATAACCCTGATGCCAGCCAAAGTATGAAGGACTTTGTTTCCTCTTCGGCCGGACAAGTGGCAAAACGTAATGGCGGTGTCAATGATTTCTTTGGTACCATTGACTTGCGCGTAGCGAAGAAAGTTCGTTTCTACAGAACGCACTCTATTGAGGTTTCCGCTGATATCTTCAACTTCGCCAACATGCTGAACAAAGAACGTGGCGTAAACAAATCATTAGGAAACCAATCGCTTTACCGGGTGACGGGATTTGATGCAGCCAAACAAGAATACAACTACCAAGTAAATAGTGCTGGAGTGGCTGGTTTCTCTGGAAATCCGTTTCAAGTACAGCTTGGGGTTCGTTACGCTTTTTAATAGACACATTTCCTCCTCCATATGTGAAACAAGGCTGCCCCACAAAAGTGGGTGCAGCCTTTGTAATTGTAATAATATACTAGTTTAATGGAAATCCGTTGGCGCTCCGCTGGTAAATAAAATAAAAATAACAGATATTAGTAGGGTTCAACCACAACCTATTTTTAATGATGGAAAGTAGAAGAGATTTTTTAAAAAAAGCAGGAATGCTTGCCGGTACTTTTGGACTGTTTAACAGCTTGCCACAGTCTATCCAAGCCGCCTTAGCCATAAACCCCGCCCTTGGATCCACCTATATGGACGCCGAACATATTGTATTGTTAATGCAAGAAAATCGTTCATTCGACCATAGCTTTGGAAGCCTTAAAGGAGTACGCGGATTTCACGATAGTCGCACCGTTGTTTCTCCAGATCGTCGTCCAGTATGGTTACAGTCTTACAAAAATGGAGACACTTACATGCCATTTCGTTTGGACATCAAGAACTCCCGGGCAGCCTGGATGCAGGACTTGCCACATTCCTGGGAAAACCAAATTGGTGCTTGGAATAAAGGGAAGTTCAACAACTGGCTTGAATGGAAACGATCCGGCAATAAGAATTACCGGGACCTTCCTTTGACGCTGGGTTACTATACACGAGAAGATATTCCATTTTATTATGCTTTTGCAGATGCTTTTACGATCTGTGATCAGCATTTCTGTTCGTCTATTACGGGAACCACGACGAATCGTCACTTCTTTTGGACAGGTACTTGCGTGCCAGAGAAAGGGGCGAAGCCGCTTGTACGCAACTCAGACACGTATTTTAACCGGATGCGTCATTGGAAAACGTTCCCTGAGCGCTTAGAGGAAGCAGATATCAGCTGGAAAGTATATCAAAATGAAGTGAGCATCAAAAATGATCTCGAAGGTCCACCAGAAAGCTTGCTTGGAAACTTCACCGACAACAATCTGGAATGGTTCGAGCAATACCAAATCCGCTACAAGAAGAGCCATATTGACCACTATGAAAGGCGGATTAAAGAACTGCCGGAAGAGATCGCCGCTCTAACGAAGGAGCTCGCGGGCAAGCATGACCAAAAACTACAGCAAAAGCTGCAACAAAAACAACAGCAGCTTGAAAGCTATGAGACAGAATACAATAAATTTAATGCCAAGCAGTTTGCACAACTGGATGCGCTAAGTAAAGCATTGCATGAACGTGCTTTCCAAACCAATGAAAACGACCCGCATTACCACGAAACAGAAAATGTTACGGTTGATGGAATCGAGATTACAGTGCCAAAGGGAGATATTCTCCACCAGTTTCGATCGGATGTTCGCAACGGACAACTTCCGACGGTATCCTGGCTTGTTGCTCCGCAACACTTCTCCGATCATCCAAGTGCACCGATGTATGGTGCTTGGTATGTATCCGAGGTATTGAATATTTTAACCGAAAATCCCGAGGTTTGGAAGAAGACTATCTTTATCCTCAACTACGATGAAAATGACGGTTATTTTGATCACGTACCACCATTTGTAGCTCCAAAACCAGGCGATACTAGCACGGGAATAACTTCCGCTAGTTTAGATTACAGCAGCGAATATGTCACCAAACAGCAGGAGCTGGACTACGGCATTGAAGAAGCTTATGCAACGGAAGGGCCTGTCGGCTTGGGCTACCGCGTGCCGCTTATCATAGCGTCGCCATGGAGCAAAGGAGGCTGGGTTAACTCGGAGGTTTGTGACATTACCTCCACCATTCAATTTATGGAGCATTTTCTTTCCAAAAAATATGGTAAACGCATAACGGAAGATAACATTAGCAGCTGGCGCCGTGCAATTACAGGGGATTTAACATCGGTATTCAGACCCTTCCAAAAGGAGGAACAAGTCATGCCGGCGTTTTTAGACCGAAATACGCAGGTTGCCCAGATTAACAAAGCGAGGGAGAAACCGGTACCCGATGGATTCAAGAAACTTAGTCCTGCAGAGATAAACCAGGTGATAGCAGGAGGAAGGGTTAGTAGTTCTCCGCATCAAGAACCGGGGACAAAGCCATCTAATGCCTTGAAGTATGAGCTTTATACACAAGATCGTTTACATGGAAATACACTGACGCTCCGCATGGAAAGTAGTCAGCAGCTCTTTGGTAAGGCAGCACTCGGTGCAGCGTTCAATGTGTACGCCTATAACCATAGGAGCGAACGCTCCAACTGGTCTTTTGCCTGCTCTCCTGGTGATGCGGTAAGCTACGACTGGCATGTTGATGATTTTGAAAATGGCTTGTACCATTTAGCTTTGCATGGCCCGAATGGGTTTTACCGCGAGTTCCAAGGGGGCAAAGGCGATAATGGACTTTCGGTAGATATGCAGTACGATCCGAAAAAGGAGGAGCTCATATTGATCCTGCGCAACCCTTCAACAAAATCTATCGCGCTGGAAATTAAGGATGGCTATCGCTCGCGCACAGAGAATAGGGTAGAGGTGGGCGCAAAAAAAGAAAGACAGCTTCGAATTGCGACAAAACAACAGCAGCGTTGGTACGATATCACGATCGTAAACACAAAAGACACCGCATTTAAGCGCCGCTTTGCCGGCCGCCTGGAAAACGGACTGCCGAGCATTACGGATCCACTAATGGCGGGTTAAAATCCGCATCTTATAACTTATACCCAATGCCGAGGATGATTGTCCTCGGCATTACCTGCGTCTCACGCTCCAAGCGGTAGTAATCGCCAAAGTGCAGTTTGGTAAACACAGCAAAAGCACGAAACCCTTAGTCTCCCTTCCTCAAATAAAAATAGAATGAACTTCCTGCCCCATACTCACTGGCGACACCAATCTCTCCTCCTTGGGCTTCAATAAATTCCTTACTGATACTGAGTCCCAATCCGGTTCCTCCTTTTTTAGCTCCCGGCACGCGAAAATAACGTTCAAAAATGCGATCAAGATATTTTGGTTCAACCCCTTGTCCGCTGTCTTTTACCGAAAAACGAACGCGCTGATCCGCCGCTTCAACCTGTATATGAACCATTGAATCTTCATGCGAATACCGCACCGCATTCGACAGAAAATTAGTCAGCACCCAAGCCGTTTTTTCGTTATCTGCAAACACTGTCTGTACTTGCGGATCAACATCGATCTTAAAACCAATTCCTTTTTGCTCCGCCGCCGACCTATTCGCCTTAACCGCATACTCGATCATTGGCTCCACCTCGGCAGGATGCAAATTAATCTGGATCGATCCGCTTTCAACCTGTGTCATATTCAAGAGCTCTCCCGTAATATTCAAGAGCCGTTCTAGATCTTCTTTAACACCACCGACTAGATTTCTCTGCTCTGGATTTAATAAACCAACCCGTTCATTTTCCAACAATTGAACCCCCATCTGAATCGACGCAATCGGCGTCTTAAACTCATGCGAGATTGTTCCGATAAAATTTGTTTTAGCCAGATCCAGCTCCTTAAATGGTGTAATATTTTTAAGGATAACCACTTGGCCAATAAACTGATCTTGCAGTTCACCTGTGGGCGTGACATTAATCGGAATCACGTCCTTCTCAAAATAACTTTCACGTCCATCAGCAAAGATTTTTATCGGTAATTTATCCTCACGTTCACTTGATGCGGTTAGCGTATTTTTAAATATATCCCGTATCAAATCGTTCTGCTGTGCGACCTGATCAACCAGCAAATCCAAGAGGTTCTTCTTATCCAGCGCCGTAACTTTTAACATCTCCTCATTGACGAAAATAATCTGTCTATTTTCATCAACCCCAATAACAGGATCATGCATATTATCTATAAGCGCCTCAATACGTTGCTTCGCTTTCAGTATTTTATCCAATTTGCTCTCCGAATATTCCTCTAATTTCTCGGCCATCGTATTAAAGGACTGAGCCAACTCCGCAAACTCACTCGTTCCCGCAAAATGCACCCGCTCGCGGTAGTTTTGACCTGCAATCTGACGAATACTTTCGGTTAGCTTACGAATCGGATCCGCAATATTGGATGGGAGATTAATCAATAAAGTAAACGCAATAACAAAACATAGGGTTCCTGCAATCGAGATTACAATAACCGCTTGTTCCGCTGTCTGCTCGGCAACCTTACTTTTCAAGGATATCGCGTGCATATTCTGCTCCATCAGCTGCGTTAAATCCATACGAATGGCTGATATTATCGTGCTATTACCAGGTTCCTTCTGTAAAGCCTCATAATGCGACACAATGGCATTTGTGGTCATCTGTTCACCTTGCTCCGTCACATTCTCTCGTTGCTTATCCAAGTTGATAGACAAGCGCCCCAAAGCACTTGGGTCTTGAGGCAATTCCTCGAGTGCACGCAACATATTTTTAGCATATAACAACGTGTTATAATTTGCTGTTAAGATGTTTCCGGTATCTTTTTTTAACACATTGATATACCAACCGCCAAGTGCTGCGAGAAGAAATATCATCAAAAAAAGGAGGCCAACGCCAACGTTTAATTTTGCTTTTATTTTCATGATTCTACCGTTTTTCATGTCCCGCTTAGGACAATATCACCAAATCAATATCCGCCTTAGAAAGCTGTCGAAGTAGCTTCCGAAAGGCATCCGTTGCCAAGAGCACCCTACCGAAAGTTAACCGAGGCTTTCCTATACACACCGTCGTAATTCGTCGCAGCGCACATTGCGCCATAATTTCTGAGGCCACACTGCGCCCCTCGACCTTTATAATCTCCGCGCCAAGCTCTGTTGCGAGCTTAAAGTTATTTATTAAATACCGTTGTTTATCCAACGCGATTCTGTCGGCACGCTCACGCGGTACCTGCACATATAAAACATACCAACTGCTGTTGTAGTAACTGGCGAGCCTTGCTGTTTTACGGATCACATTTTTTGCCTTTACTTCATTGGAACTGATGCAAGCCAAGAAGCGCTCCGGACGACTTTTCCGCTCCGGGACAACCTCCGCCTCCACCTTTCTTTGCACCTGCGCCGCAACCTCCTTAAGCGCCATTTCCCGTAATTGTAAAATGTGATCGTTCTTAAAAAAGTTCTGAAGCGCTTGTTCTATTTTTGTCGCATCATATATTTTACCCGCCTTCAATCGCGCAATAAGCTCTTCTGCCGTCAGGTCAATGTTCACAACTTCATCCGCGCTATCAACCACACTGTCTGGTATCCGTTCCTGCACTTCAATCCCAGTAACCGCTTTCACCGCTTCGTTCAGGCTTTCGATATGTTGTATATTGACTGCGCTGATCACGTTGATGCCCGCATCCAGAATATCCATGACATCCTGCCAACGTTTCTCGTTTTTGCTCCCTTCAATATTAGTATGCGCCAGCTCATCCACAATTACGATCTCCGGTCGAATGTTCAGGATCGCTTGTACGTCCATCTCCTCAAGCTCCTTCCCTTTGTAGAACAGCGTTCGCCGTGGGATCAACGGGAGCCCTTCGAGCAGGGCATGTGTATCTTTTCGAAAGTGCGTTTCAATATACCCGATCCGCACATCTACGCCACTAGCCAGCAGATCGTGTCCCTCCTGAAGCATCCGGTACGTTTTACCGACCCCGGCACTCATCCCGATGTAGAGCTTGAAGCGCCCCCGTTTGGAGCGTCGGATTAAATCCAAAAAGTGTTCCGCACTTTTTCTATCTTCTGCTTCCATATATTATCCTTCTTGTTGATTCTTTTGTTGTGTGGCTCCATTCCTATGATCGTCGTTTAAAAACTAACCGCCAAAGCCGTTAACGCCATCGGACTACTTTTCTCCAGTTCTCCCTTTCGATCACCAAACAACGCCCCCTTACTGCTAAAATTCCGTAGCTCGGTACGCCATACCACATTGGGCAAAATCGCATAATCCACATTCATCGAATACCCAAATGTACGGAATCCATAAGCTGTTTCCGTCGCGATAATCACGCCATTTTTATCGTTATAATACTCTCCTCTAGCCGCAATCGCGACCTTATCCGTGGGCGAATATCGCGCAATCAACACCGGCGTATACCACGTGTTATAACGACTACTTCCTTTTGCTTTTTGTTCCGCACCGATATCAAATCCTACCGTAATGCCAAACTGACGGCTTGCTTGATAAATAGCATAAAAATTATGAAAATACCGCATCTGTCGAACGCTATCGGCCTTATCACTTCCGATAAAGGAACCACTATTCAAGGTTAATTTATCGGTCGGTTTAAACGTTACCTGATGGCCAAATGCCGGAAGGCTATTGCCCTCAACACGCTGAATGCGTTGCCAACCGTTAAGCACCAATCCGCTAAGGAACCATCGCCCAGAAGGAGAGGTGTACGAAACTTTTGCTCCTGTTTCGAAATAAGGAGAATTCTCTGCAAACAAACTTCGTGTCAGCGTCCAGTTGTCTTTCCCAACAGCACTTTCAAACCCTAAGTGAGATGAAAAGACGCCCGCATCGATCCAGAGATCATGCTTTTTGGAGATCTTGATGCCGACATTAGCTTCGTAGATGTTCTTTGCGACACCTGGTTCAGCCGAATAATTCGCATTCATATAGGTTCCTGTAGCGAGTGCCAGGTTGGCCCGCGTGTTGGTCGTACCATAAGCTGCTTTAAAAAAGGCCAGGTTCACATTCACTTCATTATTCCGATTGTGACTATATATAAAATTCGGGCGCGTATTTCCGATCGGATTATTAAAGTCGTACAGGTAGTATGCTTCCGCATAACCACTAAAGTTCAACGCTTTGGTCGTTGTATTTTCTTGTGCAAAAAGGCTGCCTATTCCACCGAGCATAAGCCCGGTGAAAATTGTTGTATTTTTCATAAAAGATTGTGTGATTGGGTTAAAATAAAGGTTCATGGAAGTGGTCAAAGACACGAGCTAAAGGCGCGCGCCAGCAAGTGTTGACGAAAATCTCCATTGAAGACAGCGTATCAAAACGTCATGCCGATGAACCTGCCAAGGACACGAGCCACAGGCTCGCGCCAGCCAGGTCAGCAAACGTTACCACTTAGTTCTTGCTTTCTTTGTCCAATGCAATATTTAGTTCCAAAACATTGATTTTTTCGGGGCCGAACAATCCCCATAACGGTTTCTGCGTATGCTTTTTCACCAGCGCCTGTACGTGCTCCACATCTAAACCACGCGCTTTCGCCACTCGCGATACCTGTGCTGCAGCCCCTTGAGGTGATATATCCGGATCGAGACCACTACCGCTCGCAGTCACCATTTCTACCGGAATATGCGCTTCAGGAACATCGGGGTTATGGATCAAAAACGTATCGATTCGTGTTTTCACTTCTGCCAGGTATTCTTCATTTGAAGGCCCTTTATTACTACCAGCCGATCCGGCAGCATTATAATCCACCGCTGAGGGGCGGGACCAGAAGTAGCCATCCTCGGTGAAAGATTGTCCGATATTCTTATAATACTTCTTTCCTTTATGTTCAAGGGTATCTCCCATACCGCCACTTGGACTCATCTTTGCTATCGCCCAAACCAACGCTGGGTAAGCAACAGCCAACAGAACCAATAATACAACGGTCATCTTTATTGCAGCTAATACATTCGTTTTCATCTCTATACTAATTTTAAATCTTTTACTCGGCACCTATAAAAACAAGGACACCACCATGTCTATGGCTTTGATACCGACAAATGGAATCAATACACCGCCTACGCCAAACACCAAGAGGTTGCGTCGCAACAGCGCACTGGCACCAATCGGCTTATAGGCCACCCCTTTAAGCGCCAATGGAATCAGGAACGGAATAATAATCGCATTGAATATCACCGCAGAAAGGATCGCACTCTGCGGACTTTCTAAGCGCATAATATTAAGCCCCTGCAATGCCGGAATGGCTGTAATAAATAGCGCAGGGATAATCGCAAAATATTTCGCTACGTCATTCGCGATACTAAAAGTCGTCAATGTTCCACGTGTCATCAGTAATTGCTTCCCAATTTCCACAACCTCAATAAGCTTGGTCGGATCGTTATCCAAATCCACCATATTTCCTGCTTCTTTCGCCGCCTGTGTACCACTATTCATCGCGACACCCACATCTGCCTGCGCCAATGCCGGTGCATCATTCGTACCGTCACCCATCATCGCCACCAAACGGCCATTCGCCTGCTCCTGACGGATATACAGCATTTTATCTTCTGGTTTTGCTTCCGCAATAAAATCATCCACACCAGCCTTTTCAGCAATATATTTCGCCGTCAATGGATTATCTCCTGTCACCATCACCGTTTTAATTCCCATTTTTCGCAAACGCTCGAAACGCTCTTGGATCCCCGGCTTAATGACGTCTTGCAGCTCAATAACACCTAGCGCACGTTCATTTTCGGAAACCACCAAAGGCGTTCCTCCATTCTGTGAAATCGCACGCACCCGCTCTTCCACCTCAGCTGGAAATGCATTTCCAGCTTGTGTTACCACGCTGCGGATCGCATCTGTAGCGCCCTTACGTATCCGCGTGTTCCCAAAATCAATACCTGAACTTCGCGTCTCTGCCGTAAATTTCACAAAGGTCGGCTTAGAAACACCATACGTCACCGGATTAACGGCCGCCAACTCAATAATAGATTTTCCCTCCGGTGTTTCGTCCGACATCGAGCTCAATACCGCGGCACGCACCAACACCTCATCCGCAACACCCGGCGCCGCATAAAAATGTGTCGCCTTTCGGTTTCCGATTGTTATCGTACCTGTTTTATCCAGCAACAACACATCAATATCACCGGCCGTTTCCACGGCCTTACCACTTTTGGTAATCACATTCGCCCGTAAAGCGCGGTCCATCCCCGCGATACCAATCGCTGAAAGCAATCCCCCGATGGTGGTCGGAATCAAACACACAAAAAGCGAAATAAAAGAAGCAATAGTAATACCCACATTAGCGTAATCAGCAAATGGTTTTAAAGTAACCGTCACAATAATAAACACCAGTGTAAAACCAGCCAATAAAATCGTCAGTGCAATTTCATTTGGCGTTTTCTGCCGACTAGCCCCCTCTACTAAGGCGATCATCTTATCCAGAAAACTCTCTCCTGGCTGCGTCGTCACCTCCACGATAATCCGGTCGGACAGCACTTTTGTACCACCTGTTACCGAGCTTTTATCTCCACCTGCTTCGCGGATTACAGGCGCTGATTCCCCCGTAATCGCACTTTCGTCGATCGTCGCCAACCCCTCAATAATTTCGCCGTCAGAAGGAATTACATCCCCCGCTTCGCAGATAAAGACATCACCTTTCTTCAGCTGGGCCGAAGATATCGTCTGCCCATTTTTTAGCTTAGCCGGTGTTTCCTCCCTCGTTTTACGTAAACTATCGGCCTGCGCCTTACCTCTTGCTTCGGCGATTGCTTCCGCAAAATTGGCAAAGAGCAGCGTAAGAAATAGGATAAGGAAAACCGTGAAGTTATACCCAAAACTTCCCTGTGCGGTCTCACCCATTAAGACCCAAATACACACGATCGCCATTACAAAAGTTCCGATCTCAACGGTAAACATCACCGGGTTACGAAACATTATTTTTGGATTCAGTTTCACAAAAGACTGCTTCAATGCTTGTTGCATAAGCTCCTTTTGAAACAATGATTGTTGATTGCTCATTTCTAGAATTCTACAGTATATAATTAAGACATAGAGAAATATTCCGCAATTGGCCCAAGTGCCAAAGCAGGGAAAAAGGCCAATGCAGCGATAATCGCTATAACAGCGAACACCATCAGGCCAAACGTGCTCGTATCAGTACGCAAAGTGCCTTCCCCTTCGGGAATAAATTTCTTTTCAGCCAGCAAACCGGCAATAGCTATAGGCCCGATAATCGGAATAAAACGCCCTAAGAGTAAAATAATACCGGTCGAGATATTCCACCAAAGCGTATTATCTCCCAGTCCCTCAAAGCCGCTACCGTTATTGGCGGCCGAAGAGGTGTACTCGTAAAGAATCTCACTAAATCCGTGGAAGCCAGGATTGTTCAGGGTCGCAGCTCCTTGTGTCGGAAAAGCAGTTGCCAACGCTGTTCCCACCAAAATCAAGAACGGGTGTGCCAGGGCAACCATCATCGCAATCTTCATCTCCCGCGCTTCAATCTTTTTGCCCATGAATTCTGGGGTTCTTCCCACCATTAATCCACTTATAAAGACCGCGAGGATAACGAAGATGAAGAAATTGAGAATACCTGCACCAACACCGCCATAGAACGCATTCACCATCATGGCAATCAGCTCATTCATTCCCGATAAAGGCATATAACTATCATGCATGGAGTTGATCGACCCCGTCGATATCATCGTCGTCACAATACTCCAAAAGCCTGAAGCGGCAGCCCCAATCCGAATTTCTTTCCCCTCCATTGCTCCCAAAGAGTTGTCGATTCCCATCTCCGTAATCGCCGGATTACCCGCCATCTCCATCTTCACATTGGGAATCACAAGGATCAAAAAACCGACCGTCATCACGCCAAACATCATCCAAGCGAACTTCCGCCTTTTGATAAAGAAACCAAAGGCAAAAATCATGGCCATTGGAATGATAAATTGTGCAACCATCTCCACCATATTAGTCAGGTATGTCGGATTCTCCAAAGGATGTGCGCCATTCGCACCAAAGAAGCCGCCACCATTGGTCCCGACGTGTTTGATCGGCACAAAAGCGGCAACCGGACCACGGCTTACCTCCACCGTATCACCTTGCATATTGATCATCGTGTCTTTTCCTTCAAACGTCATTGGCATACCCTGAAACACGAGTATAGAAGCCACAACGATGGAGATCGGCAGAAGAATCCGTGTACAAGATTTCAAGAAGAAATCATAGAAGTTTCCGAGCTGCGTGGTTGTTTTATCCCGAAATGCTCTAAAAATTACCACCGCCGCAGCCATCCCAATCCCGGCTGTCACAAACTGCAAAAACATCAGCCACATCTGACCGAAATAACTAATCCCTGTTTCACCAGAATAGTGCTGCAGGTTACAGTTCACGAGAAAGGAGATACTGGTATTAAAAGCTAAATCTGCGGACATATTCGGGTTGCCATCCGGATTGAGCGGCAGTGCCTCCATATTCATCAGTACCGCCATGCTCAATAAAAACCAAACCAAATTTATTGTCAGCAATGCCGTTAAATGTTCCTTCCAGGTCATCTCTTTGCTCGAATCAACGCCCGATATTTTATAGATAAACCGCTCTATCGGTCCCCATATCGGATCCATCCATGTTTTCTCCCCGCCATAGACTTTCGCTATGTACTTTCCAAGGGGTAGGCCCAATAGCAATGTCACAACGAACATGGCTATGATTCCTAAAATCTCTGTATTCATAAGTATTAATTAGTTTCTTTAAAATTTTTCGGGTTTTAGGAGGACATAACAGATGTATCCAAAAACCAATAGTGCTACTATAAATAAAGCTGCCATAGCCAATTAAATTATTACGTGTCCTTTTTTCTGTTCGGCGTAGATGCTTAAAAACATCAATGGGAGATGCTGTTGTATCGTTCCCCACTCGGTGTTGGTGCTGGTCCGTTCAAGACCACGCAACGACCGAATAAATAGGTTTTCAAGAATATACTTTACATAGTGATTACCCCGCGCATAGATGCGGCCTAAAAAACGAATGTGCCGACATATTTTATCTATATTTCCTTCTTCCCGAAGCGTTCGCAGGTGGTTTACAATAGCCTGCAATACGCCTGCAAAATTGTGCTTCCGCATAAGGGGGCGGATCTCAGACCGAATCTCTCGATAGTGAAGAACCATAAATAAGCCCGCCCGATATTGATTCAACTTTTTCATATTTCTATTATTCACTAGTTTCTTACTTCTTTTAAATCTTGCCGAAGAAGGAAATCATCTTATAAAACAGCCAGAATATGGCTAGACCGATGATTATCATTAATGCTGTTAACATGTTTCTTTTTTTACGGATGAAATTTATCTGTTGCGATTACATTTACTTTCCCTGTCCGTAGCGCGCCAATAATTAACTGTGCTATCGAGGGATGAAGCTTACTTTTAGCCGGCGGAGCCTTCCCGCTTTTTTTAATTTTCATATTTGCTTGTCTTTGCATACTATTCCCCTTGTGCCAAAGAATGTTCCAACGAACAAGAATAACAAGCAACAGACTCATCTATAGCGCGATACGATGTTTTTGAAAAATGTAAAATTCTTCAACCCTATCAAAATGATAGGGTTTCATTCCCATAATGATAGGGTTAAGCAGAAAATGAAGATCTAGATCAGACAAATATTTACGCCAAATCCTTAAATGATTTCCTTAACTTAGAGCGACCTGATTCAAAACCAAAAGCATGCAAGAGATTCAAGAATTAACGGATGAGCAAAAGCTTATGATCGCAATAGGGCGGGATGAACATGTATTTAAACAGTTCTTTCTCCGCAATTTTGTGGTTCTTAAGGATTACGCTTTTTCTATTGTTCGAGACGATCTTCAAGCGGAAGATATTGCTTCAGAGGTTCTCTGGAGAACGTGGAACCTTGGTGACCGATTTATAGAAGTCAAATCCATCTCCGCCTACCTTTATCGAGCCACAAAAAACAGCTGCCTCAATCAGCTGAGAAACAAAGTCATTCAATATGAGCCCGTATCTAGTCACAAAGACAATCTCATTGATGACCTTTCGCCAGAAACACTCTTGTTATCAAATGAAAGGATGCAAGAAATAGAGGGAGCGATCAATCAACTATCCCCCAAAACCAAGGAAGCCTTCCTATTGGTAAAAGATTATCAACTAACCTATAAAGAAGCAGGAGAGAGTATGGGAATCTCTCCAAAAACAGTCGACAGGCACATCCAATTAGCCTTAAAAAAACTGTATTTCCTCTTGAAAGAAAAAAAATAATTTTTTCTATTGGGGGATTTAATTTTCTGATGTGTCTTATCTGTAAAAGCAGTAGTATGTCATCGGAAGATCAATACTTTTTACAATTGATTCAAAAGTTTTTAGATAATAGCATTTCTCCCTCGGAGCAAGAGTCGCTATATAATCTGATGGCGGAAGATGAAAATAAAATCGACCTATACCTTTACCTTACAAAAAGCAAACAGCCTAGCGTATCCAGTAGCGTTGCGGCAGAATCCGTCTTTGAAAAATCAAAAGATAAATATCAACCGAACGAAAGCGGATACCTCGTGTCAAACGAAAAGAAAGTCCAAAAGAAATACACCAAAAAGAAATTACTTGCACTTGCTGCGGTAGCACTGTTCTTTGTTATATCCGGTATAAGCTATCAATACCTCCCTTCAGAGCAAGTCGCCACCATTACGCTCGCATGTGCCAAAAGTGAGCGTAAGTTTTTTCGCCTAAAGGATGGTACGGAGATTTGGCTGAATGGCGAGAGCCAGTTGAAATATGACGCGGAATATGGCATAACGAACAGAAATGTTCATTTATCGGGTGAAGCATATTTTAACGTTGCCAAAAATAAAGAGATGCCATTCTTGTTAGACGCTTATGGGAATACCATTGAGGTGCTGGGTACGCAATTTAATGTACGGGCCTATCCGGAAGAACAAAAAATGGAAACCGCCCTCTTTGAAGGAAAGGTTAACCTGAAGGTGAAAGACAGTGGAAAAACACGATCCTTCATTATGAAGCCGGGTGAAAAAATTGAGATTACCAATATTATGACCAATGCGATGCGCATCAACCGACAACAAATTGATGCTGCCCCGGACAACCCCAAGGTATCCATCGATTTCAAAAAGATACAGACCGATAAAGGGGATGGGCTCGATCTACTCTGGACAAAAAATAAACTTGTCTTTCAAAACGACCCGCTGGAAATAATCGCTAAAAAGATGGAAAGATGGTATAATAAAACCATCATTATTGAAAATGACAACCTCCGTAGCGAGCCATTTTCTGGTGTTTTTGAAGAAAAAAATTGTCGCGATATCTTGAATATACTTATTCAAACAGGTATTCCGCTGAAATTTAAAGAGAAACAAGACAGTATAATAATTTACTAAAACAATCATTTATGAACTAAAAGACTACAAAAAAAGGGTATACCAACAGATATACCCAAAAGACGAACTAACAAGCACAAAGCCCTAGGAAAGTGTTGTGCTACATTATTTACCTCTAATTCTAAAGTTATGAAAAAAAACCCACATGCTGGAAGTCATGTGCCTATTCTTTATTGCCTAAAGTGGATCCTCATGGTAAAATTTACATTGCTGCTTATTGTCGCTTTCTGCTACAATAGTTACGCTATAACAAGCTTAGCACAAGGAAATGTAACATTAAAAAACAAAAACATCAAGTTCAAAAATCTCATCCAGCTTATCGAGAAACAAACAGACCTGCGGTTTATTTATAGCGACAAACAGGTTGATAAGGTTGTAATCGAGGAGATAAATGCATACAATAAACCATGGAAACAGCTGTTAGCGCCCATTTTAGCCACAACAGGTTTCCGTATGCAACAGATCCAAGGTGGACGCGTTATCCTTTCTCAAATAGACAACCAGGAATTAACCAGCACAGGAAAGGTTGTAAATAGTAAAGGAGAACCGCTACCTGGTGTATCGATTAAGGAAAAAGGATCCGATAAAGGTACGCTCACAAATGATAACGGTGAGTTTTCCCTTCCCGTAAAAAACCAACAAAGTATGATACAGATCAGTAGTATTGGTTTTATTACGCAAGAAATTCCATTTAGCACAACGGCTGTACAAATCCAACTCAAAGAAGATCTGGCACATCTAGAGGAGGTTGTTGTGGTCGGTTATGGTGCACAAAAACGTATCAACTTAACGGGAGCTGTTTCCACCATAAATGGAAAAGAGCTCGAAAACAGACCTGTCGTCAATGCGACACAAAGTCTACAGGGCGTTGTCCCTGGCCTTAATGTTAATGTTGGAGGCAATACCAAACCTGGACAAAGCTTTAACCTCAACGTACGTGGTATGGGAAATCTTAGCGGTACAGACGGGCCATACGTATTAGTAGACGGCATGGAGATGTCACTGGCGGATGTCAACGCGAGTGATATTGAGAATATCTCCGTTCTAAAAGATGCATCGGCCTCGGCTATATATGGATCACGCGCCGCTTATGGCGTAATTTTGGTGACCACCAAAAAAGGTGCTGCGGGCAAAAAAACGATCAACGTAAGTAGTAACACAGGCTTGACCTCTCCAGTAAAATTGCCAGAAATGGTCAATTCGGTAGACTTTGCTAATTTCTTCAATGCTGCAACGTTTAATGCACTGGGCACAAAACAGTATTCCGAGGACAAGATCGCTCTACTCCAACAATACATCAATGATCCGACCAGTGTCTCCATCTTTCCTGAAGTCAATACCAATAACTATGCAAGTTGGGAAAATAGTGCCAATGGCGTTGCCAATACCAATTGGTTTGACCTACACTACAAGCCTACGGCGCTCCGTCAGAACTATAACGTCAGCATGAGTGGCGGAAACGCTGGAACGCAGTTTTATGTTTCAGGTGGTTTCTATGATGAAGACGGGATTTTACGTTACGCCGACATCAACTACAAACGTTATAACTTCAATAGTTCCATTCAGTCGAGCTTAACCTCTTGGCTAAAGGTAAAAGCAAATGTAAAATATACAAGAAGCAACAACCAAAGTCCGCTGGCTGGTTTTGAAGGCATGTTCTTTCACAATCTGGCACGGATGCGCCCCAATGTCTCCCCCTACGATTTTTACGGAAACTGGACCGAACAATCCATGGTTCCTTATCTACAATCTGGCTCAAAAGACAACCTGACGGACAACACATTGGCCCTACTCGGCGGACTGGAAATATCTCCTCTCAAAAATTGGAAGATCTTTGCCGATCTAAACTATCGTCTAGACAATAGTGCGAACGAAATACTAAAACTTCCCGGCACAATCTATGGTATTGATGGCACGACTTATTTAGTAAATCGTTCGGAATACAACATCCCACTCGGCGGTAGCTACGAACGCATGATGAACAATAATAACTACCTCACACCCAACATATACACCAACTACAAAGTAGCCGCTGGCAAGCATAATTTTGACCTCACGGCTGGTTTTCAGCAGGAGTTAAATACCTTTAAACAGCTGTACTCTTCGTCCATAGACTTAATAAGTTTCGACCGTCCTGGGATCAATCTTTCGACCGGTACCAAAACGAGTAACGAAGCGAGAAACCACTGGGCTACCCGAGGTGTTTTTGCTCGTGTAAACTACAACTTCAATCAGAAATATTTATTAGAGATCAATGGTCGATACGACGGATCTTCTCGCTTTGCCCGCGGAAACAGATGGGGCTTCTTTCCATCTATATCAGCAGCTTACAACATGAGCGAAGAGTCCTTTATCAAGAATAAAGTAGGCTGGATCGATCAGTTGAAAATCAGAGGTTCATACGGTTCGCTCGGGAACCAAGCTGGTGCCGGACTGTACGCTTATTCGGAAAATATGAGCATCGTTGTCCCTGGAGCAAATGGTAGCGGAGGTTCCTACTATTTTCAGAATGGACGAGAGAGCTACATCAATGCACCGGGAGCTTTCAATCCTTTAATAACCTGGGAGAAAGTAAGAAGCGCGAACGCGGGTCTAGATTTTACGTTCCTAAACTACCGATTAACAGGAACAGTAGACCTATACCAACGGAATACGAAAGATATGCTTGGTCCTTCTAAGGATGTTGCCGACCTTTTTGGAACCACCCCAGCAAGGAGTAATAATGCCGATTTACGCACCCGCGGTTGGGAGTTAAATATCAAATGGCGCGATAAGATTAATGACGATTGGGGCTACAATTTAGGTTTAATATTAAACGATTACGTATCGGTCGTTACCAAATACCAGAATCCAACAAAATTTAACCCGGCTAGCCAATGGTACGAAGGCCGTACCGCGGGCGAGATTTGGGGGTACCAAGCGAACCAACTTATCCGGACCAAAGCTGAGGCAGATGTTTACAACAAACTGGATCGTTCATTTATTTCAGCGCGTGACTGGATTCCTGGTGACCTCATGTACCTAGACACCAATGAAGACGGCAAAATCAATAATGGTAACAACCGTATAGGTGATATGGGTGATTTGTCGATTATCGGCAATAGCACACCTCGTTACAGCTACAGCTTTTCAGGAGGTTTGAGCTGGAAGGATCTATCATTAAATATGCTGTGGCAAGGAATTGGTAAAAGAGACTACAGTCCCGGTTTTGCGGACGCCTATTTCTGGGGAGCGGGAGCGCTTGCACAGGTAACCGTTTTTAATCAACATTTAGATTATTTCTCGGAAAACAATCCGGATGGTTACTATCCAAATCCTTACGCCGCACCTGCTGGCGCCATTAATTCATACATCAATAAAACGCAACTTACATCAACACGTTACCTACAGAGTGCGGCATATTTACGCCTTAAAAACCTAACCATTAACTACAGCCTTCCAAAAGCACTGACGCAACGGTGGAAGTTTGAACGGATTAACGTCTTCGTAAGTGGCGAAAATTTACTCACGTTCAGCCGACTAGCAAAAATGTTTGATCCCGAGACGATTGAAGGGGGCTCTGGAATGGGTAAGATATATCCATTGAGTAAAGTTTATTCCTTTGGTCTTAATATTAACTTCTAATTGCCGTTATGAAACATAAGAATAATCCTACATACTTTATATTAGGGCTCCTGAGCATCCTTTTTTATGGATGCGACAGTAGTTTCCTTGACCGCGAACCGCTCGACCAATTGTCAACGAGCGGAAGTCTATCATCGACCAACGAGCTACGCCTATATCTGAATCAGTTTTATCAGGGATTACCTAGTCATCCGGCCTTTACTGGCGGAAATGGAATTGCTTTTGACGATGCGAAAACCGACAATATGATCTTCACGACGGTCGACAACAGGCTCAATGGGCAAATGACGGTATCCAATGCCACAGCTATTGACGAGTATAAGCAAATACGGTCGGTAAACTTCTTTATAAAACAGTCTGTACATGCAAAAGGCAACCAAGCCGATATCAATCAATATCTCGGGGAAGCATACTTTTTTAGGGCTTGGCATTACTTTACGCTCGTCAAAAAATATGGTGATGTATCGTGGGTGAACACCCTCTTGAATTCAGAAGATGAGTCGACGTATCTAGAGCGAGATAGCCGTGTGGTTATTGTGGACTCCATACTGAGCGATTTGGATCGCTCTATCAACCTACTAAAAGTCCAGGCCAATAACAGTACAATGCGGGTGCACCGCGATGTCGCGCTTTCCCTCAAGTCTCGAGTCGCCTTATATGAAGGTACATGGCAGCGTTACCATAAGCTAAAGAACACGCCTTTCTTTACCGCAACGATAACAGAAGATAAGATAAAAAGCTACTTAACCCAAGCACGAGATGCGGCAAAGGAAATTATTGATGGAAATCGCTGGCGTATTTACAGTACGGGAAAATACAACGACGACTACCGCAACATGTTCAACACAGCAGACCTATCCAACAATGGAGAGGTGATGCTTTACCGTAAGCATAATCCGGCTGAAAACATCGGTCACGGTGTCTCTAAGTATCTGTCCACTGGCGGTGGAGATATTGGCTTAACGCAGAGCTTGGTTGGGGACTACTTGACATACGATGGAAAGCCTTTTACTGGCGCTTTACAAACGGAGATTCAAAAAATCTATGGTCAAGACATGCGACCGAGCGTTCGCGACCCTCGTTTAGCACAAACGGCCGTCTTACCGCAGGCACCACTTCGCCCAGATGCAGTTGCCGCAAACTTTCCACCCATCAACCAAAGTGGTTTTAATCGTTCTACAACAGGATATCCCCTTTACAAATATGTAGAATACACGAATATGGCTGCCACCACAGATGACGGGATGAGTGCAGCTCCTGTTATCTACTTCCGATATGCAGAGGTATTGCTCAACTATGCGGAAGCACTTGCTGAGCTTCAGGAAGACCCGACTAAAATCATTGAAGCCCTCCGTCCACTGCGCGCTCGTATCAATATGCCTGATATGGATTTCGATCGAGAATACAACGCCTCCGTGGAATATCCTTTCTCTACATTGAGCAAGTATATCCAAGCCGTGCGCCGTGAGCGTCGTGTAGAAATGGTTGCAGAAGGCACTCGTTTACAGGATATCTTCCGTTGGGCTGCTGCAGATCAACTTATTGTAGGCAAACGTCCTTTAGGTATTTTATTTACGGGGAGCAATATTGTGCAAGAAAACACAACAACAGGATTCTACAAAGATAATCTCCTCTATTATGATACGGCACCAACAGGTAAAAGCATTAATTTCTATTTAACAGGAAACCCGGGAGATGCAACACGCTACATGGACCCATACAAAAGTGTGCTTCCAAATGGATATCGTTTTCGCACAGACCGAGACTATTTACTACCTATCCAGCAAAGGATGATCGAACTCACAAATGGAAAATGGAAACAAAACCCGAACTGGTAACATTGACAATTATGAAGACATTATTATTAGAAAAAAGAAATTACGGTTTTCTCATCCTCTGCTTTTTAATTACATTTAGTAGCTGTAAAAAAGAAAACCTGCCCGCCAAACCTATACCTGGACCGTTTCAGGTGAGTAGTACCATCACGAATGAAATAGAAAAAGGTGCTGGAACCTTTACGCTGACGATCGAAGGAAGCACCAATGGCTGGTGGATTACCCTGCCTGATAATGTACAGTGGTACAGCGTTGAGCGGAGGTATGGCTCGGGCACCGTTACGCAGAAATTGAGTATCAAAGCAAATGATACTGGCCTCCAGCGAACAGGATGGGTTAAAATCAATTCTACATCAAGCGAAGAGGTAACTATTAATTTTAAACAAAAAGCATTATGAGGAAATCGTTTATTTCCCTGCTTCTGATCATGTGTGCGATAAGTATCCGCACACATGCCCAACGGCAACCCAATATCATCATCATTATTTCTGACGACCACGCTTACCAAACTATTGGTGCATACGGTTCGAAGCACGGCAAAACGCCCAATATCGATCGTATTGCAAACGAAGGCGCTTTGTTTAAAAACACATTCGTCAACAATTCCATCTGCGGGCCAGCCCGCGCCACCTTGCTGACGGGGAAATACAGTCATAAAAATGGCTTTAAGGACAATGAAACATCAGAATTTGATTTCAGTCAGGATCTATTTGTAAAACAGCTGCAACAGGTCGGGTACAACACCGCTTGGGTAGGAAAAATACACTTGGGTGATAAACTACAAGGGTTCAATTACTACGACATTCTAGTAGGTCAAGGAACGTATTTTAATCCTGATTTCATCAGTAAAGAAGGCCGCCATCGCAACGAGGGTTATGTGTCCGATATCGTCACCGAGAAAGCGCTAAACTGGTTGGATACCTTAGACCAGAACAAACCATTCTGCCTGGTTATTGGACATAAAGCGACGCATCGCACATGGATGCCTGATCCAAAAGATTTTGGTCGCTATGATACCCTTAACTTTCCTCTTCCCGAAACATTCAACGATGATTATAGTACACGCAAAGCAGCGGCATTACAAGAAATGTCTATCGACAAGGATATGCAGATGGGCTACGACCTGAAGATGTTCAAATCAGTAGAGGATATGATGAAAGACGGCAACTTCAAACGGATGTCACAAGCACAAAAAGACAGCTATATCGCTTACTATCGCCCGATTTATGAACAACTAGAAAATGCTAACCTTACCGGAAAAGCACTTGCTGAGTGGAAGTTCAATCGCTATATGATTGATTATCTCAATACAGCAGAGTCCATGGATCGTAATATTGGTAAAGTGTTGGATTATGTCGACCAACGCCAGCTAACGGATAATACTATTGTTATCTATCTGTCAGATCAAGGCTTCTATATGGGCGAGCATGGCTGGTTCGATAAGCGCTGGATGTATGAGGAGTCTTTCCGTACGCCAATGGTTATGCGTTACCCCCCACTTATTAAACCGCACACGGAGCTCAACGCGAAAGTGGTGAATGCAGATATAGCACCAACGCTTTTGGAGCTTGCGTCCGTTAAGAAACCTGCCGCAATGCAGGGAGAGTCCTTTGTCCATATACTCCAAAAACCAAAGCAGGAACACCGTAAAGATTTGTTTTACCATTACTTTGAAAATGGCGAACATGCTGTGAGTCCGCACTTTGGTGTTCGTGATGATCGCTACAAGCTGATTCGATACTACAAGCGTGTGGAAAGCTGGGAGCTTTTTGATCTACAAAAGGATCCTGCTGAACTTCGCAACTGCTATGCAGATCCGGCGTATCAGAGAGTGGTGAAGCAAATGAAAAAGAAGCTGGCCAAACAGATTCACTTGTTTGACGATACCGAAGCGGAAACAATCTTTAATACAAATATTGATAAATAATAAAACGTAGTAAGCAAACCGAATTGTGATTTAATTGTTAATCGGTTAAGACGGCCTCACTTTCGCTTTTTTTGTGTAGCTCGAAGGTCTACCTTTGTACCACAATACAGTTAAAATAAATATTCACAAATTATTGTTTTATGAGAGTTTTATCCCATTTTCTAGTAGGATTATTCCTTTTGTTTAGTGTAAAGGCAATCGCTTGTACCCGTGTTGTTTACAAAGGGCCTAATGGCAACATTATCACGGCACGGAGTATGGATTGGAAAGATGAAATCGCAGCCAATATTTGGGTTTTCCCCAAAGGGATCGAGCGGAGTGGAGAGGTTGGTCCTCAATCTATCAAGTGGAAATCTAAGTATGGTTCAGTGATTGCTAGCGCTTGGGATATCGCAACGACAGATGGAATGAACGAGCGTGGCTTGGTCGCCAATGTACTTTGGCTGGTGGAATCTACATATCCTAAATTCGACCCGAATGGTAACAGAAAAGGTCTTTCTATCTCGGCATGGGCACAGTATGTCCTTGACAATTACGCTACTGTAGAAGAAGCCGTAAACGACCTCCGTAAAGAATCTTTTGCCGTCGTCAGTGATTACGTTCCAGGCACGACAAAATTCACTACGCTTCATTTATCAATCTCTGATGCAAGCGGAGATAACGCCATCATGGAATATATCAACGGCAAACTGATCATTCACCACAGCCCTTCCTATACCGTTATGACAAACTCTCCGGTTTTTGAGGAACAGCTCGCACTTAATAACTATTGGAAGGGGATTCCGGGAACAGTGATGCTCCCTGGCACAAACCGTGCTGCAGATCGCTTTGTACGCGCATCATACTATATTAATGCGATTCCACAAACCGAGGACACACGAGTGGCTGTTGCGAGTGTATTTAGTGTTATCCGAAATTGTTCGGTGCCGTTCGGTATCAGTTCGGAAACCGAACCAAATATCTCCTCCACCCGTTGGCGTTCTGTTGCTGACCAGAAAAATAAAGTTTATTATTTTGAAACAGTATTGACACCCAATACCTTTTGGGTCGATCTTGAAAAATTTGACTTATCAGCAGGAGCAAAGGCCATGAAGCTCGATCTGACCGGATTTAAGACCTACAATGGTTTAGCAAATGCGAGCTTTGCCGCAACAAAACCATTTCAGTTTTTAGGCATATAACTGAAATCAGGGTGTTCTACAAAATGTAGAACACCCTGATTCCCTCTAAAAAGACAATTTCCTAATTCACCTCATTAGGAAATCGAACTCGTTGTCCGTCCGACTTATCATACGGGAACTGCGCTTCCATCCTTTTTAAGTTCTGGGTCAAGACCTCACTCAGCTCTTTCACCTTCTTCCGATTTTTCCCTGCCAGGTCTGTTGTCTCGCCGATATCATTTTTAAGATCATACAGTTCAAGACGCGCTTTTTTCATGTCGTAAACAAGCTTAAAATCTCCTTGACGAACAGCCGAAAAGAAGTTGATACCCGGACCGTCAGGAACCGTCCACTTATTGGGGATATGCCAAATCAACGCCCTCGAATCCCAAGCCTTATCACTTTGTCCATCAATTAACGGAACGATACTTTTACCATCTATCTGCTGTTGTACGGTCGAATAGCTTTTCACCTGAGCAAGCTCCAATATAGTAGGGAAGAGGTCTTCAATAATTACAGGAGAAGCTACGGTCCGAGCTTGGTGACTGTTCGCATTTTTAATCAGTAATGGAATTCGGATTCCTCCCTCATAAATCGACCCTTTGCCCGCTCGCAGCGGTAAATTTTGCGTATGATTTGGTCCCGTACGCATCGGTTGCAGGCTCAATCCACCGTTATCACTTAGAAAGATAATAACTGTATTATCATACACGCCTTTATCCTTCAAGAATTGCACGACATCACCTATACTTTTATCAAATCCTTCGACCAAAGAAGCATAACCTGCCTCCACAGGATCCATCCCTTGATCCAGATATTTCTGAACAAAACGAGGATCCGGTTGGATCGGAACATGTACCGCATAATTAGAGAAATTTAGAAAAAATGGCTCCTTCCTTCTTATTGGTTCCGCGATTGCTTTAATGGCTTCAAGCGTCAACGCTTCCGTAAGGAAAGTCTCACCACCATGGTACTCCATCAAGTCTGGTACCGCTTGAAGACTAGCTCTACCCGGTACATTTCCGTAGTTATCTTTCGCATAATAGCTCTGTGGATGTCCCGCGGAATGTCCGGCAACATTCACCATAAAACCAAGATTCAACGGACTTGCGGCGGGAGTTCCTGCAGATCCCCAATGCGCTTTTCCAATATGTATCGTAAAATAACCTGCTTCTTTCAGGAGCTGTGGAAAGGGTGTGGCATAAACAGTTTTTGGGATGTTTGGAATAGGGCTCAT
The DNA here is from genome assembly GCF_004421025.1 of Sphingobacterium psychroaquaticum. Lineage (NCBI taxonomy): Bacteria > Pseudomonadati > Bacteroidota > Sphingobacteriia > Sphingobacteriales > Sphingobacteriaceae > Sphingobacterium > Sphingobacterium psychroaquaticum. Next base: position 4,295,611 of record NZ_CP038029.1, read on the forward strand.
TCCATTTATATTCCACTCTGGTGGAGTAAGCATGTCGTCGGGATTGTCCGTCGGTCTATTCGCCACAGGATGCGTCCAGTTTGTTACCTTATGGCGTGCCGCATTCAAACCCGTTAGCATACTCACTCGTGAAGGCGTACATACGGGCGTGGCATACGCATCTGTAAATTTCGTCCCTTCTTTGGCTAAATTCTCCAAAAAGGGGGTATTGAATTTTTTATTCAACGGTGTAACCTCTTTGTAAAAAGGCACAGAAACATCCTGCCAACCTAAATCGTCTACAAAAAATACAATAATATTTGGTCGATCCTTTTTCTGTCCGGAAACAGAGAGTGCCATAAACAGAGCACCCAGCAGTAAACTTACGCTACACGTTCTTTTTGTTCGTTTCATACGAGTTCCGTTTTAACCCGTTCTCTTTGTCGGGAAATGATTATACAATGGAATAGGTTTATCAATATTACTTTAGGCAAAGTAACATATTTCCCCATCAAACACAAACACTATCTGGGCGATGAGCGATTACATCTTCTACAAGATTTAGAACATGCCACAACTTTAATACGAGATCTCTTTCCGTTTTCGGACAGTGATATCAAAAACCAGGAGGAAATTCCCTCTGCCAGTCATCCATTATTGATCAGCATTTTCCTTTTCGAATAGTTTGATGTTCTGTTCTATCGTTTTTTCGGTTTGAAGAATATCTAAAAGGATCATTTTTAAGGTCTGCTTGGTGTTATGATCGGTTGCATTTATGTTGGTATACAGAAAGCTCATTAAAAATTGAGTTTTGTCGCTTAATGTTCCTTTCAATTCTTCAATATTGGATAGTGAAGCGACCCTCGTATAGTCAATTAAATCAATTTTACTGCCGGAAACAGCCTTCCAGGCATTAATTCTAATCCGAGGAATAAATATTCCTTTAGACCGCATCACAATATCCTGAATAGTAACCTCTTTATGGGTTGAATAGAAGTCCAATGAATCAATCAACGATTCTTGTTGGGGTATCGTTGCCATGATATCTTCTCTCGATTCCTTTATTTCACTGTCTATGGTTGAAAACACTTGATCGATATAGAGTTTATCTTTCCTTTGGGAGTTCCAATTATCAATGAAAAGAGCGATAAGAATACCCGCAATTACAGGAATAATCTCTTTAATAAACTGAATCGTATAATTCTTAAATTTTTGCTTCATGGGTTTTCGTTTTGTCTATAATAGGAGGTCCTTCATCATTTGAACAGTTCCCCATTTTAAAAGAGTAAGCAAATATAAAAAAGCCATTCTACATATCTAGAATAGCTTTTTGAATAGACCTCTGCTAGGATGAATATACAGGCCATGGAAAGCAAGAAACTACAGGTCTTTATGCTTCGTTAAAGCTGGTTTTCAACGTTTAACACAAGAAAACATCGCCGTATCGCTTGGTAGTCAATCCATATTAATTCCCAAAACGATAACTCAGAGATAATAAAACCTTACGATTATCAGGAAAATCTGAATAAAATATCTTTAGGTCACCGTGTTCACTCGTAAGCTGTGGATTAGCATTGCGAAGCAATCCATTTACGGCTAATTTAATCATTCCACGATCGCCAAACATTTTCTTTTCCGCTGCTAGATCTAAACCATAGCGCTGATCTGTTCGCGATGGTCCCGTCGTCACCCCCGAACGATAATACATAGAAATCTCCGATCGTATCCCATATTTAAACTGTAAAGTATGCCGACTGTTGGCGGTCCAACTAGAGCCTTTCGCATCTAAATTAACCTGATCAATTTCTCCCGAATAATCATTGTAAAAAGCATTCACATAATGGCTAGCAGTCCACCATCTCGTTAACGTTTGATTATACATAACGCTTGCGCTGTAGTTAAGATAACGTCCGATATTTTCAGGTTTAGAAAGGTTCTCTCCAACTTGATCTCCTCGACGCATGATCCAATTAATAATATCTTTTCCATAAGATATGCCCAATGTAGTGAACAATCGATTTTTGAAACCATGCCCTATTTCCGTGATATAACTCTTTTCTGGCTTCAAATCAGGATTTCCTTCGAAATAACTAAATGCATCTTCATAAATACGAAAAACATTGATATCATGATCCCCCGGACGCTCAATACGACTACTAAATGAAGATCGCAACATATGATTTTCATTCAGGTTATACAACAAGGATCCGCTTGGAAAGAGATCAAAGTAACGTTGATCATTTTTCTTATTTAATGTTACCTGATTCGCATTGATAAATGTGTACTCGCCGCGCAAGCCTGCTTGATATTCAATTTTTTTATACTTCCCTGAATAAATAGCGTACACAGCTTCAATATGTTGCGTATATTGAAAACGATTTGAAGTAGCTATATCCTTGACCCAAAGCTTGTTCTCAAGCACAGTATTGACCACATCATTATTGATAAAAAAATAAGTTCCTTTCCAGCCAAGCTCAATTTTATTGGCATTCGCTAATGGCCTACTGTAGTCAAGTCGACCGGCATACGTCGTATTACTTAGGTCCTGTACGTTGGTACGTCCTATTGCTTTTTCCGTATTATTCAAAAGATCAAAAACATCCGTTTCAAAACGATTATTATAATCATTACCGTGTGGCGCAAAATCAAAATTGAATTTTAAAAAGTGATCTTCTCCTTCGTATTTATTAGCATAATTGACATTAAATGTCCAATTTTTGTATGATTCATCAAAGTTGTTAAAACTTTTTGCCCGGCTAGCATGTACCTGATTGGGGTAGTTCCATGTATCCATTTCAATCGTTGCATATGGTTTATATTTACCTTCCATCCAATGCACACTTCCGTCCAATATTCCTCCATTTGCAAACTCATACTTCGCTCCAGCCCGAACACTGTGAGAGACCGCATTATCAAGATACTTTTTTTCATCTTGTCGTTGAAAAGACATCAAATTCCCTTGGCTATAAAAGCTCCGCTCTGTCAGATTATAACTGTTCGTCCGGCTATAATTTTCATTTCCTTGCACATACATATCCAAACCATTGACTTTATAATGCAGTCCTCCGCCAAAACCACCATCGAAAGATCGACCTTGACTACCCCGTAAGGAAACATCGCCACCAAAACCTACTTTAGTATTTCGTTTCGTTACGATATTGATAATTCCAGCAGTACCTGAAGCATCCTCGCGTGCCGATGGATTGCTCATCAGCTCAAGTTTTGATACCTCAGAAGCTTGTAGTCCACGCAGAATACTGGCTAACTGCTCTCCCGAAACATACATATCACGCCCATCTATACGAACGTTTGCCCCTGCTCGACCTTGAATAGAGAAATTCCCTTTACCATCGGAGACCAGTCCAGGAGTTTTTTCTAATAGCTCCAACACATTATTTCCCTCTGCCAATACACTTCCTTCCACGTCAACCACCATTTTATCTGCATATTGACGAATACTTGCCTGCTTCCCCACAACTTTTACCGTTTCTATGGCTTGTTCTGTTGGCTGCAAGAAAATCGGCACCACAGCTTGACTCGTGGTCGTTAATGTATAAGGTCTGCTGAACATAGAAACATAGCCCACAGAACTATAATGAACAAGATATTCGCCCTTTTGAAGTCCCCGCATCTCGAATGATCCATCCGCAAGCGCTGTTGTCTGCATCATTAAGGTTGAATCAGGTAGCTGTAGCAACCGTATTGAAACACCTTTCATCGGTAAGCCCCCCTCATCAAACACTTTACCAGATAAAGTGGCCTGCGCGAATGCCCCTAGCACAGAACAAGAAAATAACACGCATAGTATGGTTGATTTCATTATAATAGTCTCCCATGTCCCTCCCCACGGGAAGAACCAGTTTAAGCATTGTAAATTAAATAGTAATTATTACGGTAATTTTCTAGGTACACTTTTTAAAAAGTGTACCTAGAAAATTGTATCGTCTACATATTCGTAGACTTAGGTCGGAACCGTACAGGAGGCTTTATTTCAAGCGCATCACCTGCTATGTTTTGAACGTCCCGGTTTGTATCCTTTGATTTTTTGTTTCTTCCTTTTTTCTTTCCCCACTTACGATTATACCAGATAATAAATCCTGTAATCGGCATTGAACCGGCTATAAAAGTTAAGAAAAAAGCCAAAACCTTAGATGGGAATCCCCAAATCGACCCTACATGGATATCGTAATTAAGTCTCCTAAACTTTTCTCCCGCACTCAACTCCTCGTAATCTTTATTAAATAAAGAAATACTATTTGGAAGAAACGCTCCTGTATATTGATCGAACGAATAATAACGATTATTAAACTGTCGGTCCATATCATTTCGGATATACACCGATATCGCACCCTCTTTTTTGTCCTTATCTGGATAAGTAATCGTCAAATAATGTGGATCCTTATACTGCGTCAGTATGGATTGGATTTCCTTATCAAAAACGGCTGGAAATTGAGTCAGGTAAGCAGTTTTTGTCGTATCTGAACTCACCGAAGTACGTTCGGGCAAACTTGTTCCCCAATTCGTTGACCAATACAAGGCTTTATTTAACCAGGTAATACCGTAATACATCCCCGTAACCGCCAACAATAGAACCAACAGAAAAGAATAAAAGCCGACCACGTTATGCAGGTCAAGATTCACCCGTTTCCATCCTGCTTTCCATTTTATTTTAAAACTCTTATCGCGGACGGACTTCGTCCATTTTTTCGGGTACCACCAGACCAAACCGGTAATTAATGTTATCGAGAAGATCAGCGTCGCATAATTGACGATTGGCCGACCAACATCTCTAGGTAACCACAAAAAGCGATGCCCACTCAAAGTCCAAGCAAAGAAACTATTCAACTTTTCACGTAACTGTGCTTCTTCTGAACTGTCCTCCTTTTGTAACCCCAAGTATGCTCCGGTATAGGGATGCAGTAAATGGATTTCATGTTTACTCCTCTTTCGATCCCCATCCTTATTTTGTTTTTGAATCGTAAATGATACGGGATAATCCCTGGTATACGTAATTCCACCCACAACAGTGTTCGGGTAAAGTGAGTCAGCAATAGACGTAATCTTAGAAGGAGAAATCAAAGATTTGCTTGATGCTAAAATATATTGTCGCTCCTTTTTAGGAATCATAAGATCTATAATCTCATAATTGAAAACCCATAAACAAGCCATCAAGCAAATAATAAACACGATAATACCTGATATTAAACCTAACCAAAGATGTAACCAGTTATTAACCAGCCTAAATATCGACAAGTTTCTCTTCTTCTCTCTTACAGCCATTTCCTATTTATTTCACCTCAAAACTCATCGAAGTAGCTCGGCTATATTCTTCGAAAGCTTCTCCTTCAACTTTTTCTTTTTTCGATACCTCAACAAAGTATTTGCCTGTCCATTCTGGAATAAAACGAGCAACACCTTTGTCATCTGTCTCGACCCATCTAATCCAACCACTCGGGGCAATTACCTGAAAGAAAGTATGCGCCGCAGGTTTTCCTTTTTCGTACAACGCCAATGAAACTTCTTTTTTGTTTTTGTAAACCCCTTGATCTGCATAAACAAACAAATCATTAACAATATGGGTTGCAACATTTCCTACGGTACTACGCCCCACTTGAATTGACGCTAAAGCATTGATTTGATACTGTGTTTTAGCCCCTTCACGACGCTCGGTATCCCTCGCTAGCGACACATGATAGACGCCTTCTTGATCCGGGACAAAAGTTGCCAACAGATGGTTGCCTTGTGCTGTTGTCGTCAATGCGGTCGTACTTCCATCGGGTTTGATCAAAGTCAAATCCACCTGCATTCCATCTTTGTACCACCACCATTTCGAGATATCCTCATGCTCATCAGGTTCGCCGTAAACGACTTTAACCGTGTGCGACTGACCTTTAACTCCTTTGAGCGCGGTCTCGATAAATACCGCATGGGCCGAAGCCGACAATACCACAAAAAAAGTAAGGATGGATACTATTAATTTTTTCATAAAATGTCTTTTACTTTAAAGCTGATAGACAAGTAAAGCTCGCTCTATGAGGGTGACTTTACCTGTCTGCCATTATGTACACTAAATTTTATTTTAATTTATTGACGTGATAAACATGTGTAATCCCCGGATCAATCTCTGCACCACGTTTTACACTATTGGTAGCTGGGTCATATTCAAAAACAAACCACTTCGAAGCATCAGTCTTGAACACATCATACAACTTTCCATTCTCCATAAAGTTCATCGTAGTTTTTGACTCACCACCACCGACTAAGATTCTTAAATCCGCAATAACTTTTTTGTTGGCAGGATCCACAACATAAGGGCTAAGGTAGGCTTTACCATTACCTAATTTTTGTACTTGAGCTGTACTGTTTTTAAACACGTTGTAATCTTTCAAATCAAAGAAATAATCTTTATCAATCTCCGTTTCTCCTGATTTTATACGTATTAATCCATAAGTAGAAGCTATTCTATTCTTCGTTACAATGTACAAGTCATTGTTATCATCCATGAAGGTAAGCGTCTGAACCTCCCAGTGACCGGCAGCAAAACCACCTCTGGCATCCTTTAACATTTTGCCATTCGTTAAGCCTGGGTAATCACACACGTAAACATATGTTGTATCTGATATATCCATACTACCCGACACGTCTGTACCTCTATATTTATGTCCGACAAACAGCTTATTCCCTCTTACGGTAATGCTAGTAGGCACCATATATGGATTCGTATAAGGTGTTTTATCTGGCTTAAGCGGGGCGTACTTTAAAAATGGGATATCGACATTTAATGTTTTATTAAGTGTCATATCTTTAAGATTCATAAAATATATAGGCTGCTCTAGTACATTTTTAGCCTCATTGAAAGTACCCGCTGTTTTGGTCATCACCAACTCATCTTTCGTACTCACATCTTTCAATACTTTACCTAAAAAGAAGTTCGAAGGAAAAGCATAGTTATCCGTCTCTTTTAGCGTTGCATTATTCTGAATCTCAAGTTGGCTGAAACGCGTACCATTATTAGACACATAAAATTTGCCCTCATGGTTGTATGCATATACTGCATAAAAAGCTGCAGGAAGGTATGCTGAAAGGTCTATCCCTTTGTTTCCTACAGGAGTCAACAAAGTATCCTTCATTAAATTATCTGTTGTTAATAGATACGATCCTGTAGCAGAAGTTACCCAAACAGAATATTCTGTACTTATTTTTTCTACAGTTTCTGGCACATCAGGACTATCTTTACAAGATGCTAACAATGCTAACGCTAGTGCGCCGCAAGCTAAAATACGATTGTGTTTCATTTTTATTTTATTATCTGTTTTGTTTTAATACTACATTAATGACACTCTCAGTTTGACATAAAAAGCTCTTCCGGGCTTTTGCAAACGGAAATTATCATAAGCTCTTTCATTGGTTAGATTACGTGCCTCCCCGGAGACATTATATTTATTTCGACTCCAAGAATAACTGAGAATTAGCGAATGAACGGTCTGACTTGGAATATGGTTCTTGGAGGCCAATGAGCCTAAATGCGAATCGCTCAAATAATACCATCGTGTAAAATGTGTTGTCCACGACAATTGTGTACGGCTACCTTTCTCAAACCAATCATTTTGGGCAACTCCAATATCCATGTTTCCATAGACCCAAGGTCTATTCGGAATTTGGTACCCATAGGTCAGGGTCACCTCTTGGTTTGTATCATCTGTATATTTAACATTATCTAGCGCTTTGTCATAACTCGCATTGACAGTCGCCGTAATAATATCCTTATAACCGTAGCGAATCTCCGTTTCCGCCCCATAAAGCTTGACCCCCGGTATATTATACGCCTGAAACTTAGATTGTCCATCGACAGAAACAATACGGGTGTTGATATAGTCTTTTGCCAAACGATAAAAACCTGAAAAGTCAAAATTTAGAAAGTGATTTTCATTCAGAAAGGTATTGTAATAAAACCCACTATTTAAGTTATCGCTTCGTTCGGGTTTCAACTCCCAATTGGCTAATTGATTCTGACCATCACCATACAGCGCATTCATGGTTGGCATATTGTATGCCCGTTCAGCGGAAAACTTGACTCCGCCATCTTTAAAAATCCGAAACCTCGAGGCGAAGCTATAGCCTTGATAATTAAAGAATTTATCGTAGGAAACTATGGCACCGCTTATTAGCTGATTATTGGTGTCATACTTCCGCTCATCCACTTCTTTATAGGTATCCAACCCATAATATTTGATGGCAATATTATTCACCAAACGTTTATTAAACCATTGATTTTGCCACGACAACCCGATGATATGTCTTGTCATACGACTCGGCAATCCCGTCATGTCGTAATCTAAAATCCTATCTTGGGTTTTTCTATTATTAGCATTAACATTATAATTGAGGTTCAAACTGTGGTTACGTTCCGCATCAAAATCGTAGTTAAAATTTGTTCTTGCCAACCAGTTTGTCGTCTTCTGTTCTTCATCTTGCAGCAGATTCGGTTTCGCACCTTGGTTGGCAATCCACGTCCCACCCCAGTTGTAATTGTAGCGTGCGGTATCGCGAATATTAGACACATCGTAGCTCGTGCTAGCGTAGATATCCGCAAAAAGACGATCCACTAAAAAATTCTGCTTCTTATAACTTAATGTGGGCATGAGGTAATTCGATTCTCTCCAGTTTCCGCCATTAACATCACTGATAGTCGCTCCAAGTTGATTTTGCTTATTATTTGCGGAATATGTCAGGCCGACAAAAAACTGATCCGCCCAACTCTTATCTCGCAAGCCGACCTCGATCTGCCCCATCGCGGAGTAGTATCGATCTTTAAATCTTTTTACTTTATCAAGCGGTACAAATTTGTTATCAACTGTCGTCTCATACACCACACCATATTTGGGTTCACTATACATGGTGTAATTATTGTCTGAATAATTATAAAAAGCATTCGTCCGAACCGACAGTTTATTTTTTGGATTGGTATACATACCAACCAAAGCGGCCTGATGGGTATTGAATGATCCATAGCTATAGCTTAAGTCAAGATAATGACGTGACCGTTGCTTCGTAATAATATTTACAGCTCCGCCTAAAGCATCCGAGCCTAAGAAAGCGGGTACAACACCTTTATAAATTTCAATACGATCAACGAGATTTACGGGAATATTATTCAGCGACATAGAAGACCCAAAATTATCCATCGGAACACCATCAATGTATATTTTAGCATCCAAACCATTGATCCGAAATACAAAATTTGAACCTAGGCCACCATCTTCTCGAAATGTAACCCCTGGTGCTGTTCGTAATATTTGGTTAATATTTGCCGTTTGATTCGCATGCATGTTCATATCAATGACACTCACATTAAATCCTGAACGCTTTATTTCGGCGACTTTTCGTTCATTTTCCGTTTTGGCAATTCCTGATACTGTTACTTCCTGTATCGTGTTACGATCTTCCTTAAGTTGGAAATCTTGAATATACTTTCCGTGTAATAAGCGCTGTTCTGAAAGATAACCCAAGGCGGTCACTTGAAGAATAGTTTGACCTGATAGCGTCATTGTTACCAATTTATAATACCCATCTACATCTGACGAAGTACCTTGACTTTGCCCTTGTATCATAAGGGTGGCGCCTTGGATAGGTTTGCCAAAATTATCTTTGATAAATCCTGAAATTGATTGCTGTGTGGTTGTCTGCCCTTGCGCAAACACGGTAAAGATTATGAATAGTATAAAAGTAGATGTTGACCTCAACATTTTTATTTAGATTAAGTATACATAAGAGAGTAGCATATACTTAACCTTACCGAAGGTCTATAATCAATTATATTCAACAACCTTCATCAAACACCTGAATAACAGACGAATAAATTTAAAAACGAAAACAGGGGGGATAGAATTATTTGAGGTAATCCAGACGGACTGTATAATTCGTTGAACTCGGGAGCTTAATTCCCTTTGTTACTTCTTTAGTTTGAAGGTTATATTTCCATACCCGATGATCATCATTAGCGTCATCGATGGCGGCATAGATATACTTTTTATCGCTCCAAACATTCTCCTTTTGCGTTCCTTTATCTAAGGGAAATGGAATTTTTTCAATCTTACCCGATGCTAAATCTACCAATCTATACTCAAATTGGTATACGGAATGGTGATTCGAAAAATCAGTATACAGTTCCTTTTGTTCGTTGCGAATAATAGCTTTACCATCTCCAACATACCAAAGTCCGTAAGCATGATTTCCAACAGCAGCAGAGATATCGATCATAAAAGCCTCATCGACCAGAGATTGTCCTTTCTTCTTCCTAAAAATAGCCGTCGGTAGTTTAATATTATTTCCCAATGCTATACCTGGATTCGTCATAAAATAATAGTCTCCTTTTTCATCTTCAAAACTATATGACTGTATAATATTGAATCCACCAGGATAAGTAGATCGCATTTCCTTTTGAATATTTTTAAGCTGGAAACTTTTGTAATCTAATGTGGCATAATATGTCGTATCCGATGTTGTATGTCCGTACTTTCCTTTGGATTTAAAAAAAGAATAGGCTAACCACAGATCATCTTTATCCACATGCACAAGACCGACATGCAAAGCCCAAAACTCGTCGGTTGCATAGGGCAAAACTATCGTGTCTTGCCTGACGATCTTCATCGATTTAACGTCGATTTGATAAACACGTGCTTGGCTCTTTTTCTCCTGAACATCTTCCCGGCTAACAGCAACCAAATGTTCATCATCTATCCAGCTGAATGTTTCAAAATTGGAATTATTCAACTGCAAACTATCGACCAATACCAACGAAGAGCCTTGTATTTGATACTTCGTAAAGACATTATTTCGATTTGACAATCGATAAAAAAAACCATGCTTTTGAATATATTCTCTTTCGCGAATGCGTGAGGTAGACAGCGGTATTTGCACCGCAGTTGATGATTTATCTTCGTCCAGACTTTCAACTAATAAAAAACTCGTTGGACTTTCATCCTTATTGAACAAGCACAGAACAAAGTTTGGATCTACATTTCTCTCTGTAGGTTGCTGACAAGAAAAAAGAAAAATCGAAATGAAATATAACAGTAAAACAACTCTTCTCATCCTCAACAACTAGATACTTTGAAATTGCTCTCTAATTTTAATTTGCATACTTGATGGCAAAAATGCTAAATCACTTTTTTGAAAAGCTACAATTTTTCCAAAATCAGGAGAATCAGATACAAAATATTCTCTTCCCGCCTTAAAAACTAACGTATTTTGGTCTGCATCCAATAATTTGAAATCACACTTTGGTTTGAGTATAAAATCTCCCGAAAAGAGTAGCTTATTATTAACCAAATCAATCTTTACGTTACTATTTCCTCCCAACAAAACATCATAGTTCTCGCGGACGAAAAACTTAGTTTCACCCAATGATTCATTGGCAAAAGAAAGTGAGTCCAGTGTTTCTTGTCTGAAATGTAAAAATGAAAAACCAAGAATAAAAAGAACCGCAGCTGCAGCTGTAATCTTGGCCCAACTTATCCTCCGCGTAGCAACTGTTTGCTCCGAAACCCCATGCCAAATACTTTTCCCTACCTCTTCGGCTACCACTTCCTGCTCTTCAATACTATCCCAAGAATCACTCTCAAGCCATTTTTCAACCAATAGCTTCTCATCTTCCGAACATTGTCCCGAAGCATATTTATGGAGCATATCTGGATTGATTTTCATCCGCTGTAGATTGTTTATAGTCAAAATTACAAAAACAAATTAGTATTAGTTTGATTTCTATATATTTAGGCTCTCACTCAACCTTAACCTAATGATAGACAGCGCCTTGCTAATATGATATTCTACTGCTCTCTCCGTAATTAACAAATTACCTGCTATTTCTTTGTTGGTCAAACCTTCTTCACGGCTCATCTTAAACACATTTTTACATTGATTGGGGAGTGACTCGACAACAGTATTCAATTGATTTTTTAACTCTTTATATTGAAAATTATTATCTTCATAATACGGTGTTTTGTTATGAAGTATAACTTTGTGATGTCTTATTTTATTGCCTTTATTTCTAAGATATTCCAAGGATTTTAGCTTCACAGAACGCAACAAATAACGTTCCGCATCTGCCAGTTCTAGATTACTGCTCCTCTCCCAGAGCGATTTAAAAACTTCCTGCACAATTTCCTTCGCATCCTCCTCATCCGCCACCGTTTTCACAGTAAATAAAAACATCCGTTTCCAATATAATTGGAAAAGAGTTTCAAACTGCTTCTTATTGATTTGCATAATGTCTGCGGATATTTTTAAAACATCCAAAGATAATTTTATTTAGATTAATTTCAAATAAGGTTTTGTAATGGAGAGAATAGGCCCTTTACAGAAACAAACCGGAGGTTTCGGCGTCGAACTATTTCAAGCATTGCCAATTTTTATATCTTTGCGACATCAAATTATTAACCCTCAATGAAAAAATTTTTTATTACAACACTTATGGCGATCGCTTTCGCCGACATGTCTTTTGCGCAAACAAATACAGAAACTGAAGCCACAGTAGAGAAGCACCAATTTGCTTATAATTTACTGACCAACGTATCATACGAAAAGAGTATTGGAAAAAAAACGACATTACGTTTATCAGGCCCTATAGCAGGGGGCGTTTTATATAGAACTTCCTCCATAACAATTAATGACTACCATTATGAAGAATCGGAATGGGGTTATGCTATCCGTCCTGCGCTTGATGTACAAGTCAGACATTATTACGATTTAAACAAAAGGCTAAGAAAAGGTAAAAAGGTAGCACATAACTCCGGAAATTATATTGCCGGAGTGGTTGCTGCAGGCGGTCCGTCCATCCTGCAAAGTGACAATGTATATGTTCCTGATTTCTCCCTGGTATTGGGTGCTATGTGGGGAATACAGCGTAACTATGGAGAGCGTTTTATGATGAATGTAGGCATCGGTCCCGGAGTAAGTTTTTATGATGGTATAAATGAATTTACTTTTGTAGGTGGTGTTACACTTGGCTTTAGATTAGGAAAATAAAATATCCCATTGGAATAAAGGGTTTATTATCCTTTGTCATATAATGAGCAGGGTAGAAAATTGCTCTTCCAACAAATTAAAAAAGGGCCGTCTTACGCATTTGTAAAACGGCCCTTTTCAGAAAGTGACCCCGCTGAGGCTCGAACTCAGGACCCACAGATTAAGAGACTATAGACCTGCATTCGTCAACAAGGATAAAAATCTTTATCTCTGTCTTGCAAAGGCAATTTACGAACTATTTTTTAGTTTCAAATTTAAGGCTGCGACGTATTTGTGACGTTTGGTCTGAAGAAAACGGTACAAATAATTGCTAAGTAAATAAAAAAACCTATCTCGTAGAGGAATCGAACCCTACTTGCATTGATCTATTTTTCAGCAATTTACAAACCTATCTTTTTCCTACTCACCAAATAACACACTGAATTTGATATGAACTTTAGCTGCAATTGCTATTCGATAAATATAGTAATCTTAGTTAACATTATTTAAATGTAAAATTTGTTTTTGGGTTGATAATTTGAGAAAGTAAGGTTTGTGTTACGTAAGTGAGGCATTTACATACTTATAAGTATGATTCGATATTAATTTTAAGCTTGTCTTCTTCAGTGAATTGACCTCCCCCCTAAAAATCGGACGATTTAAAATTAGAGAAATCCTGTTGATTAACTAACTTTAAACTAGGAGGAAAACGATGAAAAGATCAAAATTTACAGAAGCGCAGATTGCATTCGCTATCAAGCAATCCGAATCAGGTACTCGTGTAGAAGAAATTTGTAGAAAGATGGGTATTAGTGAACCGACCTTTTACAATTGGAAGAGGAAATACGGAGGTTTGGGAGTTGCTGAACTTCGTAAACTGAGACAATTAGAGGAAGAAAACGCTCAACTAAAGAAATTGGTTGCGGATCTCAGTCTGGACAAACAAATGTTGCAGGATGTGTTAAAAAAAAAGTATTGAACAGCTCCCAGCGTAGAAAAATAGCTAGTGAATTGATTTCAAATTATCGAGTTTCCCTAAGCCGAGCATGTGCAGTTTCACTTTTGAACAGGTCGATGTGGTACTACACTAGTTGTAAGCGAGGAGATGGTCCACTACGTTTACGAATTCGAGATATTGCTGAGTCGCGAGTTCGTTACGGTTTTTGGAGGATCTGTGTACTCTTACGGCGGGAGGGTTGGCCAGATAATCATAAACGGATTTATCGGATCTATAAAGAAGAGGGGTTGAATCTTACGAGTAAGCGTCCTAGACGATCCAGATCTGCTTCACATCGATACGAGAGACCAGTATTTTCTAATTTACATGACTGCTGGAGCATGGACTTTGTCTCGGATTCATTGTTTGATGGAAAGAAAATACGTTGCTTAGCTATAGTCGATAATTACAGTCGTAAATGTATGGCAATTCATGTTGGACAGGGGATAAAAGGGCACCAAGTTGTTGAGGTCTTGGAAGAATTAACGCTTTTTAAAGATGCAAAGCCCAAGAAAATTCAAGTTGACAACGGTCCTGAATTTATATCAAAGGAAATAGATAGATGGGCTTACGAACAAAAGGTGGAACTTGTTTTCTCTAGACCTGGCAAGCCCACAGATAATGCGTATATTGAATCATTTAATGGCAGCTTTCGCGATGAATGCCTGAACACTAACTGGTTTTTATCATTGGAAGATGCTAAACAAAAAATACAAGATTGGAGAATAGAATATAACACCTTCAGGCCCCATAGCTGTTTGGGGGATTTAACACCTGAGATGTTTATTGAAAATCAAACAAAAACACCAGATTTCTCTATTTTAGAATAGTCTTGAAAATGGGAGGAGCTCAAAACAAACTAATTTAACACTTTTAATTTGTCTGAAAAACAGGTAAGTCTACCGAATGACCTCTTCCAAAAATGCTTTCCAGAGGATACCCCCCCCTATCTAGATCGCTATAATCATTGAGGTTGCGATTGAATATCAGTCATGAAGAATTGTTGGATATCTCTAATAAACAATATTAATGATACTGAAAAGGAAATCGATAAATAAGCACAGGAACATGACATTTCTAAAAACACGATTGATAAAGATTGGGTATTAGGCCATTTTATAGATGCTATATTCTCAAATAAGACTTGTCGAGATTTTTTATTTTTTAAGGGAGGCACATGCTTGAGCAAGTGTTATTTCCCAAATTATCGTTTTTCAGAGAACCTAGATTTTACTTCTATAAATACGGAATTTAAGCTGATGAGCGTTGCATTGAGCAAAAGAAATTCTAATTCCAATTTTGTGCTTAAATTTTTAAAATCATTTTTTATAAATTTAAATTCCTTAAAGAATACATTTGTGTAATGAATTTTTCAGAATCTGAATGACATGTTACTGTATTGTTGAAAATTGTTCCAATAAATACTCAATGTCTGAGCTTGGCTTAGTTTCAATTTCTGTTGTCTTATGCCTCAAAATAAATAGGGGTGGATTAGCGTAATGAGTTTTGTACGAGAGTGTGTGTCTCAAATCTTGGAGCAGTTCAATCTGCGGATTAGTGTTTTTTAATTTAAATGTTTGTATTGTTTTGAGCTCTAAAAATATATTTCCTGTCCTATCCTGAGGTAAATTGTAAAGAGTGCTTATCTTCTCAGCATGTTGTCGAAGAGTTACATCATCTAAAACTTTAGAAGCTCTAGTACCTTTACCCAATGCGATATCACGTACACCCGAAAAATATGGTTGGAAACCATATTTTTCTCGCATTTGAAATATGATAGTTTCAAACTCCTCTTTAGTCTTAGTGCCGATAAAGAATCCCTCTGTGATCTCACATAACTCCACAAGTTCTTTAATCTGTCCAAGAGCTTCATATGCATTTTGATATAATCCAAGTTCCAGGAAAATGCTGTATGCTAAAACTCCGAAGTTGTAGTTTCTTTCATACTGTACGCTATGATTAAAATTTAAGCCCTCTTCGTAGTCAATTGAAAATAATGCAGTTCTAAATGTTAAAAAGTTTTGACATAGAGCTTGTGCAGCTGTGGCTTTTAATAGTTTAAAATTGTCACCAGCATATTGATAGGCATCAAAAATTGCTTGGTTGCTATCACTAATAATACCTAAGATATTCTTTGTGATTTGTAGACGCTTTTCTAATGATTCTTCAATGCCTAATGACTCCTTCAGTTTTATATCGACAAAAGTCTTTAGAAAATACTCAACAACCATTGCATGATAGGTTTGATATAGATATATTTTATATTGATGCTTCTGTTTTGTTTCAATAGTAGAGTTTTCGATTTCTATTAGGAGATCATCTATGTGTGAGGTGTCGAATTCTATCACTAGATTTGCTGATCGGTGATTATTTAAGAATCTAAACCATATTGTGTTAATTTTTATTAAAAGATTATTGTCTTCAGATAAATTTGGATTATCAAGTTGTGATACGAATAAATCTAAATATTCCTCATGTGTTAAATTTCCTTTTGCAAATTCTACATAATAAGCAGCAAAATCTAGGCATATTTGTTTTTCTTCGGACAACTTTGAGGAAAGTCGCTTTGCCTTTTGAACGTAATATTGTCCTTCTATAATTTTTCCTGTATATGAATAAAGTAAGGCAGCAACAAAAAGGATTTCGCTTGATGAATTTATTTCTTTAGATGATAACGACTCTATTGCTTCGGTGAGAATGTCATATTCGTTCTCGTTGAAAAGCATAGAACCGTGCTTTTCGAGTAATGATACTTTATCTTCGTCAATATTGATGGATTCGGAACCCGTTTTGAATGACAGGCTTGGAATATTAAAGTCATTTCCATGTTTTTTTATTAATTGAGTATGATTTTTAAATCTTAGAGTAAATTTATTATGGATTTCTTTTGATGTTTCGTTGCTTAATATTTGAAAAGGAATAAGGATGTTTACACTATCCTGATTTTTCCATGAATCATCTGCTTTTATCTCATTCAGCCTATTAATGATTTCCTCAACGTAATCAAAATATGTCTCCTGCTCCTTTTCACTATAAACAAGAATCAGACCATAAGTAGGTTCCCGCTCAGCAAGGTATCTTAATCTAGAAGTTTTAAAAGGTAATGAAACAAAGGTCTCACTGCTATAAGTAGCTGTTTTAACTTCAGTCATACTTTTTATTTGGACGCCAAACTTCTTAGAAGTTGCTCCGGAATTATGGTCAATCAATTCAATATCGAGATCAACACCGTAGTCTGGGGATTCAGTTCTTGAAAGAAAACCATTTTTTTGAGAGAAGAATCCCTTAGCTTGGAGAACCGATTCTTCTGATCGCTTTGAATTTTCATCAACTTGTGGACTCTCGTAAAATGTCATATCTTATTTAATATATTGATTAATTCTGCTTTAAGAGAATGTATTATTCCCGTTTTACCAAATTACATTTATATAGAAAGTATAAATGCTAATAAGGAAATTTTCTTGTTTCGATTACACTTTTCATTTATAGTCTATCCAAATTTAAGATTTTGTTACCATATTTGAGATTTTCTGAGATATAGTGCATCGACTGATGATGTTAAGGAAAAATGCGAAACTGATTATAAAACGATGCTGGAGAACATGACTGTTGGATAGAGTTTGAAAAGAGAGGAATTTCTAGAAAGGATAGGAGAGATTGAGAGAAGATTCAATAATATTGATTGAAATTTTGTAAAGAAATACTTTCTGCGCATTAATGTTGTGAAGAATTCTTAATAGGTTTGTAACACCTGTATAAGATTACAAAGTGAGTTTATACAACCAATTATTAAAATAAACATTTAGTTAATAGAAATGGAACCAAAAAAAGACAATATATCTACAATCATACTTAATGAAAGTACTAATGCAAAAAGGTTTGATCCAGATAGCATCATTCATAAACAACAATTTAAGAGCGTAATATCGACTATTAACAACTTCGTTGAGAACGACTTAGAGTCTGAGTATGCTCACAATACAATAACTTTATTAGGCACAAGAGGAAGTGGTAAGACTTCATTTTTATTAAGTATCAAGGAAAGCCTAAAAAAGAATAAGGAAATTAAAGTTCTAAAGATAATTGACCCCACCTTGATTGAAGAAAAAGGACATGTTTTTCTTAATTTAATATCTTCTGTTTGTGATTTAGTTAAGAAGCATTTAAGTTCTTGTCGATGTAATCCAGATCTATTTGATAAAGAGGTCGAAAATCAATGGAAGAAAAGTGTTACAAAGTTAGCATCTGGCCTACCGTCGATAGATCATCTTTCAAGGGATTTAGAATTTGCTTGGCAGGACCCTGAGTATGTAATGGAAAACGAATTGCGCGCGGTAGGCGCGGCACAAAATTTAAGTGATAATTTTAAATTATTTTTGGATCGATCACTTGAAATTTTAGACAAAAAGGCTTTTTTGGTTCTTTTTGACGATATTGATGTAGATTCGTCAAAAGGTTACGCTGTATTAGAAACGATAAGGAAGTATTTTACAACGGGTAAGATTATTACCGTTTTAAGTGGAGATTTTAAGCTCTACAATTCATTGATAAGACAGAGTAAGTGGAAGAATTTCGGTACGGATATTCTTCAATTTGAAGCTTCTAAAGAATATCAGACCAATTCAAATAATAGTAGAATTCGCTATTATGATGACATGGTGACGGACCTTACATCTCAGTATCTTTTAAAAATAATGCAACCTCAATATCGTTATCAATTAGAAACAGTTTATAGCACATTAAACTCTATGAACAAGTTACAGATTGATGTACAAGTTGATAGAAACGGAGATTCTCTCTCTTTAGAGAAAACTCTTCAAAAAGTGTTTTCTCAATTAGGGATAAATAATGGGTATCAACTAGAAAGTCAAAAGCATTTTTTGTTAAATCAGCCATTACGTACAATAGTACATTTCTTACAAAGAATCGTTATATCTATCACTGAAGAGAGATTAGAGTTAAATGATAATGTAAATATTGTATCGGTTCTTTTAGCAGATTTATATGAGAAAAATATTAATATAGAATCCATCGTTAATTCACCTAAATTTATAAATATCGAAATTCTGAAGCTTTTGGTGAGAGATGGACAATTGAAAGAGTTGTATCAACTTAGCCCAACATCCACTGATAACAGTCTAAATGCGGGAGTATTTTCATTAAATATATTATTCTCAACAGCTATTACGAAGTATAGATTTTTAATATTTGATTACTTAGTTAGAATTTCTTACTTGAGAAATATTATTGATTATTATCCAGAAGGTTATAGTTTAAAGAGTGGTTTAGTAAAAGAAAGTGGAGTAATGAATGACTTAGTATTAAGGGATATAATGAATACTCTTCAAGTTTTTCACTTTTCTACTAAAAATAAACACAATAATATTGGTTCTTTAATTAGCTTACCTGGATTAAAGAAAATAAGTAAGAAGTCTGGTTTAGATAATCGTCTAGATACGATTTTAGATAATAAAGATGTCTCGAGTGCTCAGCGGATTATTGGGTATATGCCATGTTTGGCAGGAGAGTATCTTTATTCAAACCAAGGCGAACTGTTCTATTCCTTTTACACTTTACTTTCAGCTATTGGAGAATTATTAAAACGATATGATCTGAGCGTAGATAAGGATGCAAATTTAGAGCTTGCATTTAGTGAATTATCGCAGATTAGATATTACTCCATGCAAGAACAAGCTCCAAGTGATAGTACCGTTGATGAGGATGAGAATGATGGCGAAACAGTATTATCAGAGAGAAAAGATGAAGACATCAGTGTTTTGAGTGAAGTTGTAAATGAGTGGATGGAAGAGTTTAATGAAAATCGTTTGTCTGTTCACCAATTAGGAAAGAGTTTTACACGCTTTTACGTTGGATTATCTAACTTAATGAAGTCTCACAATGAGAAAAAACTTGGAAAGCTCTTTCATCTTTGTGTAATTAATTTTATGAATTCAATCCTTATAGAAGATGTACGGGAGAATCTTTCAATAGGTGCCTCTCAAGTTCTCGATTTGAATCATAGCAATATGGTTAGTTCCGAAAAAATATTCGTAGATAATTTGAATAAAGTTATAGTTAGTGCGGAAAAAGGAGAAACAGATGGTAGTGTAAAACTGAGATTTTCTAAATGGATCATGAAATGTCCAATTCTCATTTCTTATATAGATGGATCGAAGACAGAGCTGATGGGCAGCCTAAGAGAATTTTGTGAGATGGACTTTTTATCGCTTACGAAATTTAATGTTTATCAATTGCTAGAAGAAGTTTTATTACAGACTAAAAAGGAAGGAGGATCTTCTAAAGGTGGTAAACTAGCGAAATGGAAAACAGACCCTTCCTACATTAAGAAATCGAAGTATGATGAGCTTATAAAATTTCTTGAGAATGATGAATTTAATATGGATCTTTTTAGGGATCGTGGTTCAAGTGAAAATAAGCCAAATAATAACACAATTCGTGAAAATCTGCCATTTCTTCAAAAATCAGAGCATATTAGAAATTTCAGGAACCATCTTAAAGAAATAAAATACTTCGAGGAAAGATAATGCAAAAATACCTTTTTGATGATATCGAGTCTTTAGAAAAATACTACTCGAGTGAATTTCCTGATATTAAAGATATTGGCTTAAGTTCTTTTTTAAAAAAACGAGATGAGAATCGTAATCTGCCCGATCATTATTATAGATTGGAAAAGGAAGAGTTTTTCAGAGATGTAAATACTATTGCTGATTTATTTTTGGTAGCGATTCCAAAAATAGCAAACGAATTTCTGTCTATAGAGCGACAGAGTATCTCTGTTAAAAGTGAGAAATTCTTCAATTGGCAGGAGTATATTTGCCATATTTCTCCACTAGTGTTTGTTGCGCATAAGTTGGAACCATATTTGGTAGAGGAATCTAACGGAAATGTGCTAGTTAATGATTTTTTTTACAGCTATATTTTAACGAACACGCAGAATACCATTATGCCTAGACCCAATGTAATACAACTAGATGCTAAGACAAAAAGTTGGGGAGGTCTTCATGATTTACATATACATTTAAATGGCACATTAGAAACCGATATAGTTTGGCAGGATTTATTGTCACATCCAGACAGAGTCTATAAAGAGCTTAAAAAGTCCTTCGTTAACAAGGAGAAAGTATTAGAGCAATTGAGGCAAGAGTCCTTTCTATTGACCCCAATTAAATATACACATTTACTAAAAATAGCAGGAAGATTACGTCAATATTTTTTTATGTATTGTAAGCGTTCTAAATTACTTTCAACTTTCTCTAGTGAAGAGTGTTTACTGAATGAGATTCTGAGTAAGAATCATAACCTTTTTGATCATAACCAAGTATCTCACCCGTTTCTCGATTATATATTAGATGGAAGTGAGGATTATAAATATCCTCACTCGATTGAATGTCTGATGTACATACTTATTCTTAAGGAATTAAAAAAGAGTAAGAACCTAGTGCTGTCATCAATGTTTCATTTTTATAATTTGATATTAGGATTAAATAATAGGTTGTTGGTACAACAAAGACATCAAAAGGGGTTTGAACAATTCCAAAAGATAACGCTCAATGATATTAGACGATTTAGTGAATCCACATATTTCAGACGCTTCCACCAGTTAAATGGGAATAATAGAAATGATCTAAAATATATAGAAGGCAGAATTGCTCCTAAAAACAATGAAAAGGAATTACAATTATTAATAAAAAGTATCACTGAAGGTTGGAATAAATTTACTGAATTTAAAGAAGAAGGGCAATCAAAGGACACTACACTAAAGCTAATAGTTCACTTTATAAAAACTAAGGAGGATTTATCAGCCTCATGGGTGTTTAGGTTCGAAAAGCTCAGAAAGAGTCTGCTTGCACAAGCTCATGTGTTGAAGTTGTATTGCGCGAAGAATATTGATAATAAGAATATTTCAATAGTAGGTATTGATGCTGCTTCTAGTGAGTTTGATACGCCTCCTGAAGTATTTGCTCCTGTATTTAGAATACTTAGAAGAGCTGGAATAAAGAGTTTTACATTTCATGCAGGAGAAGATTTTCATCATATTTTGAGTGGTATCCGAGCAATTTATGAAGCCATAAATTTTTGTGAATTGAAGAATGGAGATAGAATAGGGCATGCTACGGCCTCTGGTTTGTCGACAAAACTTTGGTGCAACGAAGTTGGTGAGCAAATCTACATAAGAAAAGGCGATTATTTAGATGATTTAGTTTTCGTTTACCATTTTATTGTTTCACAACATATAGAAGAGTTAAAACCTAATTTACCACATTTAATTACAAAAATTCAAGAATTAGCCTTTGATGTGTACAATAATTTCTACGCTATTGGTGTCATCGAACAGGCTTGGTTATTGCGGGCTGCATGTCCTTTACATATGGAAGATGAGGCTTACTTCTTACATGGAAACTTCAGTTCGGAAGAACATACTTTTTCAAAAAATCTTAACAAGAAGTATAGACAAGCGGAAAAAATATTTAAGATGTACCATACAATTGATGTTAAGAATAACAGAGACGTTGTATTAGACATAAATCCCGTAGAATTTTTTTCTGCACCTGATTTAGAGTTAATCCAAAAAACATTACTTAGATATATGACCAAGCAGGAAATTGTAATTGAAACTCTTCCAACAAGTAATGTCCGGATAGGGATTCATAAGGACTTCAGTACGTACCATTTGTATAATTGGATCAAATGGGAGAAAGAAGGGTTTAGTATTCCGCCTATTGTCATTGGTACTGACGATGCAGGAATATTTGCAACGAATATTTACAATGAGTATGCTAGTGTGTATTTGATGCTTATCCAGCATCATAATTTTTCTCATTCAGAAGCAATAGAGATTATTACGAAAATAAATGATAATAGTCGAGTGTATCGCTTTACTTAAATTTTAAAATTTATGATCGATCCTTTAGAGTTTAAGGTTTTTTATCAAGAAGGTGTTTATGGTTTCAACAGTAGAGAAACTACTGTCAGAACGGTGCTAACAGAGATATTAAAAGGTAAATATAAAACAAATGTAGCTTATCTTCGAAATCTTCTTTTTAAAGGAGATCAGAAAGGATATGTTAGAGCAAAGAAAAATCTACCAGCAATAACTTTTGGAGCTACGTTTCACGAACATAGGACTACTCAAGATCTCAAGACTTATACGAGCTTACTTGTGCTTGATATTGATAATTTGGTCAATGAGGATAACGTTGTCGCAATTGAAGGTATTTTACATAAAGATAAATATGTAATATCTTGTTGGCGATCTCCATCTAATCTTGGGTTAAAGGGGATTGTATATTTAGAATATAAAGAAAGTTTTCCCTTAGAGCAAACAGCTTATTTTCATCAAAGTGCTTTTGTTGAAGTATCAAAATATTTTGAAAGCACATACGGAATAATCCTAGATGAATCAGGAAAGGATGTCGTGAGGACCTGCTTTGTTTCTCATGACAATAGACTTTTTTTTAATAAGAATTTTGAGAAGTTTCAAGTTTCTTTGTCGTCTATTATTAGAATTAAATCGACAAAGAAAAGAGTATTATCTTCTGTTGATAGAGCAAAAACAGCAGACGTGTTGTATAATCCAAAAGGAAAGAACAAATCGTTAGATAGAAAGGAGATAAGGCAAGTAATCAAGTTTTTAAAAAATAATGATTTGTCAATTACTCGTATACATAGTGATTGGTCAAACGTTGCACGAACCATTGCTTGTTGTTTTACATTTGATATCGGACTTAAGTATTTTCAAGCAATCAGCGAACAGGATAAAACAGTTTATTCCGGTGAAGAATGTGAAAATTTTCTTAAAGAAAGATACTTCGATACCAATACAGATTTTACATTTGCAACCATCTTGTTTCTAGCGAACAAAAAGGGATATAGAATGAGGGGAATAGATCCTAACCGTAGAAGGATAAAGGATATAATAAAATTCCTAGATAAAAGGAAACTTTCAATAATGTCTTCGAAAGGCGAACGGGAGGAAGTAGGAAAATCTATAGTACAGATATTCAAGTACGAGCTTGGAATTAAGTATTTTAAAATGCTTCATAAACAAGATGCTGATAAATATGATGAAGCAGAGTGTGAACGCTTTTTAAAAGAACTATATTTAATTAACCATGAAGGATATTCATTTGAAAATATATTAAAATTAGCCAAAATACAAGAATACAAAGAGAGAGATGGAGTACTAAAGATGGCTTCTGAATTACGTGATGAGCAAGTCGTGAGTATTAACAGTGTTTTTGAGTCAAACAATGTTTAGAATGGCGAAACTAGCTGAGTATTATTTGTCGGGTACTTCATTCTCTTTTTATGGAATTTTCTAAGTATTACAGTCACGAAGCAATTTTTAAAATCTTATGTAAGTTAAGGTGTAAAGTTGCGCTCAAAAGACATAAAAAACATTATTACTTTGATCATCTTATAGAAAAAAAGATTAAGGATAATAATGACGATTTATTCTTAATGTCACTATTTCCCCCAAGAAGGAGATGGCTAAAGCTTGAGCCAAAGTTGAGAAATGATAAAAATGGTTTACCTAAAAGCTCAACTGAGCGAAACATGCTTAGTTTAAAACTTACTATCAAGTATTATAGAGAAAAAAAACTAAAGGCAGATTTTTTAGAAAGACTGGATAAGTACATTGAATTAATTCAGAATTTTTTTATAAATGGTGACATCAAGCTTAAGACACCAAATGTGACACCTGTTTTAAAAAAGTTAGAAAAGGATGTAAATATTTGCCGACCATTATCAACTTATAGCTTAACAGATAAAATTATTTTGTCAATTACAAACAAATATGCAGTAGAGATTTTCGATTTTGTATTTAAAGATTGTGGATACGCTTTTAGAGCTAAACGAGCCTTTAGTGATGGAAAAAGGGCACCAAATCATATTGATGCATTCCAAAAGATCATAGATTTTAGAAAGCAGTATGCAGATAAAGTAATTTGGGGGGCAGAATGTGATATGAGCAAATTCTTTGACACCGTTAACCACTCTTTTGTTATCAAAAGATTTGACCAATTTTTAAAACAGAATCATTTTCAAAAAAAATGTAAAAAAGAAGACTTATTGCTCTTGAGACATATTCTAAAGCAATATCTCAGCTCATATACTTTTAATAAGTATGTTCGTATTTTAAGTGACAATCAAGAATACTTTAAGAGGTATAAAATTATTAATGGAAAGTTTGATTGGGTTGAAAGAGAGTTTGTAGCAGAAGGTTTCTACAAGGAGATCAATAAAGCTAAAATAGGAATTCCACAAGGAGGTGCTCTGTCAGGATTTATAGCAAATCTATTACTGCACGATTCGGACTATAAAGTAATAAAGGAGTTAGATAAAGATTCACTTTACTTACGGTTTTGTGACGATATGATCATCCTAAGCATTAATAGGGAGACCTGTGAAAGAAGCTATAAAGCTTATACAGAAACTCTTAAAAGAAATAAGTTGATTGTTCATCCCCATGTAGAGCCGCCCTTTGAGAAGCGTGATCAGTTTTGGTCAAGCAAATCCAAGTTATGTTACAAATGGACTTCGGACGAGACAAAAGATACATTTTGGGTCGGGTTTGTAGGATTAGAGATCAATTATTTCGGAGAAATTAGAGTTCGAAGATCTACATTAAAGAAGGAGCTACAAAAACAGGCGGATCTTATGTTAGAGATGAAAAGACTACTTGAAAATGAAAAAAGAAAAAGCTCACCGTCATCTATTTGTGGATCACTTCAAAAACGATTGATATCCATGTCTGTTGGTCGCATAGATCTATGGAATTACGAGAAATACCCAAACGAGATGTCCTGGGCAAAAGGTTTCAAGATATTAAATGATAATGTTCACGCTAGGATACAATTAAAAAGTTTAGATCGTAGCCGAAGCTTAAAAGTTTACAAACTCATCAAGTTTATTGAAAGAAAATATCCCAAGGATAAAGTTTCAAAAGATAATAATCAAGGCAGAGATACAGATGGGACTAGACTTCAGATAAAACACTATGGCAAACCGTACAGTTATTATTATAATGTGTTAAAAAACAATTCTGATTAAATTTTATTGACATTATTATGTTAGTTAACGACTTATCAGATAATAAAATTTTACAAAATTGAATTTCATTTGTATTTATTTTAAGTTATATCGTTGAAAATAGGATAATAATACTTTTGTATCGCATACTTCATGCGTGGGCAGTCGGTTTGTTTTTATCCTGGCGAAATAGGGAAGTTTACCAAAACAGATAAGTCTACCTATTAGGGAGGATTAGAAAGGGGTACAGGATCACTAGTATAAAGCATGCTGAAGTCGTTGGGCAAAGCCCTACTTTTCTTATCGTATGCGCTGCAAACGGTGTTTAGGGTATCCTCCGGGGATACCCTTTTTGTTTGACGACCCTATGAAGGTCGTTTTTAGTATACCTTGCAGTATACTAATGAACACTTCTCAGGTAGGTGCCCATCGATTTATAACACAGATGGGCTAATTACTTTTGACAAGAAAAAAATGGAGTTGCGATCATTTTTCTACCCCAAGAAATTCACGTTCCTTAAAGAACTCAAATTTTCGGGGCAAGTTCTTTTTTGAAGGACAGAAATAGAGCAACGATTCTGTACGTACAAAGACACAACTTGCAGACGACAAAAAAAAACAAGCGATATCAAAGAGACCCTCTCAATTACCTAAAACGCATAAAATGGCTTTTATACATGTTATATACAACAAACTGATGATGCAGATATGTATATATAAAGGTAAGTAGCATGTCATACATCTATAATAATCGATATCTCCCTATTCAGTTGACAACACTTCCTGCAAGATGGCTCAAACATAATTACAGTTAAAATCTTCAAGTCGATATAATTTCAACCCTCGATTTTTGCTATGACTAATTACAGTGCGAAAAGTCAAACTGCAAGAACAAATAATAATTTAGAAATCAAGCAGCTCAGAAACACTTAGTTCTAGTTTATCTGCGATCTTTTTAATTAAGGAAATCGTGGAGTTTGTTTCTGCTCTTTCTATCCGTCCCAATTGACGAGTATCTATTTCACAAAGTTGCACCATATATTCCTGCGACCATCCTTTATCTTCACGCTTACATTTAAAATGGCTGCCTAATTTGATTAAATATGCTTGATCCCTATATTGTTTCTGCGTCATAGAACTAATCTCAAAAAATTAATACTTAAAACAAAAGAGAGTAATTAGACCAAGCGTGTTATGAATCTATCTTTAACGCACTCAATCTTTTTATCGTGGTTTGGATTACAGTTTCGAAAAATCTAAAAGTTCATTTACTGATACCTTCAGAGCTTCCGCTATTTGCACCAATATAGATGTCGTAGGGTTTGCTCCTTGACGCTCCTACCGGTTGATGAATTGTTTGTCTTTTTGGACAATTGCGGCAAGGGTACTTTGTTCCATATTACTTCCCCCTTTGTGGTAAACCCTTATTTTAACATTATAGGTTCCATCTGCTTTTTTGTGGTGTTCATAAACTTTTGCGCTTACGGTTGCCATAATCTTTTCATTACCACGAAAACCTTTGTGACGGTTTTACGTGAAGTTCAACAAAAAACTATGCAAAACACGCCATTTTAAAGGATTCAAAACGGCTAGGGCGGAAGTTCCAAAACGGCTCTGAAAAACGCAAAAAAGCCGTTTTACGCATTTGTAAAACGGCCCTTTTCAGAAAGTGACCCCGCTGAGGCTCGAACTCAGGACCCACAGATTAAGAGTCTGTTGCTCTACCAACTGAGCTACGAAGTCTTTTTGATAAACAAATGTACGTACCATCATAAGAAAAGCAAATAATTTTTAGAATTATTTGCTTTTCTTATTCTCACAGTCCTTTCAGCCTCTTTTATATCAAAACCGCACTATTCAACAACTTCAATCTCCTTCTTCGTTTCATGCTTTCTACCAAACATATCAATCGCCTCAATTTCAATCATATGTTTCCCGGCTTTCAACTTTGGTAGTTTAAGCTTCCATAAATGTGCCGAAGAAGAGGCATCGCTAGGCCTTCTACCTGGCTGTAATGTCTTAGCACCATCATATGCCAATAAAGCTTGAACATAATTAGGATCTTCACCAACCACCTTTTCCATTGCCTTCCATGCACCATTATTCACCCTATAGGTTACCTTATCATCCGCAGAGCCCAAGAAAAAATTAGCGTATACATGATAACGACCGGCATATTTTGCTTTTACAACCGCCGGGCCGAAAACGCCGATCGTATAAGATTCATCTTCGCCAACCACCTTATAGTCAAATATGTAACGATTGCCATCAATAGAAAGTATCGCATATCCCTTCGGTGTTCCATCACGCATCATCGAAGTCGGCACGCCATCTCCATTAGGTAATCCAGAATACCAATCCCCCGAAGTTGTACCCACATTAAACTCATGGTGTGGAGTTGTCCCTTTCCAACCATGTGCAGCGGTATAAAAATTTTGCTGCTGGAAGTGCGTATGCGCCGATAATGACAACGTATTGGGATAGGCCGCTAAGAGATCAAACAAAACTTGTCTATCTTCATTACGAAAAGACTCGTCGTTATCAGGATTCAAGGGAATATGGAACGCTAAAACAACCAGTTTATTTGTCGGAACAAATTTCAAATCATTTGCCACAAACTCCAATTGATCTTTCCGAAAACCGCCCTGATATCCCTTTCCCTTCGTTGGATGTGGATAGATAATATCATCTAAAACAATAAAATGCGCATCCCCCACATTAAAGGAATAATTTGCAGGACCAAAAGCGCGTTCAAAACCTTCATCCGATAAAGAGTCATGCACGGCATCCAAATTCATATCATGATTTCCAATAACATGGTACCACGGTAACCCCATATGTGCAATTGTTTTTCTATAGCTCGGGTGTAACGTCAAATCATCCCCCACAAGATCTCCTAAGCTAATGCCAAACAAAGGCCCCTTTTTATTTTTCGCTTCATCCACGACACCCTTTTTAAAGAAAGCCATCTCCTCTTCCGTGTAAGCCTGCGGGTCTCCAAAAACAAAAGCATCAAATTTAGTTGACTCCATGGTTGGCACAACGGCAAAATCAATTTCCTTTGGTAAACTTCCCGTCGCATCTACCCCCTTATACTTTAATGCAGGAGAGCCTTCCGGTTTATGGATATAGTAAAACTTGGATTGATTGTCTGCATCCAAGGGAATTGAATAACCTGAAGGCTTAATGACAAAAATAATATTGTCCTTTTCTACCTGCAGTGCATATCGGCCATTTTTATCCGTTTGCACAACATCGCGACCATTACTGACACTAACGCCTGCTAAACCGATTTCCTTTTTATCACGACGGCCATTCCCATTCTCATCCACATAAATTGTTCCTTTTGCGACCTCCTGACCAACGGCTGTTCCTGTAACGAGACAGGCTAATAATGACCAATATAAGTTTTTCATATCCTTTAAATTATGTTGCCGCAAACATAGCATCTTGGGGTTAATAGAAATTTACGTTAACGTTAAATTAAATGTTCAATTAATCTCGACCGGCCGACTATAGATTCCTAAAAAAATCACGTAGTTTTGTACCAGAAAATACCCCAGCATGTCGACAACAACACTAAACGACGCTCCGCCTGTAGCGCCATCCAAAAACAGAGTGCGCATCGCCGTTTCCCTCTTTTATTTCGGTCAAGGTATCGCCTTTGCCTCATGGGCAAGCCGCATCCCCCAGATAAAAACAACCCTAGGGCTTACTGAAGCCCAGCTGGGAACCATCCTATTGATGTTGCCTATTGGACAGTTAATGACCATGGCCCTTTCGGGAAAGCTCGTCAGTAAATATGGTAGCCACAAAGTGATGCCTATTGCTGCCATTTTATATGGTATTGTCCTTTGTAGCATCCCTTTTGCAACTAATGCTTGGCAGTTAGGTGCTATTCTATTACTGTTTGGCATTACCGGGAACATGTGTAATATTGCAGTGAACACACAAGGAGTTTTGACCGAAGAGCTCTTTGGAAAGTCCATTATGTCTTCTTTCCATGGCGCGTGGAGTATTGCCGGATTCACCGGAGCGCTCGTCGGACTGGCCACCATGAATCTTGGAATCACCACCCTTCCTCACTTTATCTTTATTTTCGCCTTGCTGATTATAAATATCTTAGTGAACAGTAAATTCTTGATCGCCACTAAACCTGCGAAGGCAGAAAAAAAATCATTTGGATTAAAAATGGACAAAATTCTAATTAGTCTAGGCGTAGTCGGTTTTTGCAGCATGGCGACAGAAGGAGCAATGTTCGACTGGAGCGGTGTATACTTCCACGATATTGTACAGGCCCCAGAAAATTTAGTTATCCTCGGTTATGCTTCCTTTATGGTGATGATGGCGACAGGACGCTTTTTAGGAGATTTTATTATCGCGCGCTATGGTCGCCAACGTATATTACAAGGGAGCGGCATCTTGATGTTTATTGGCATGATGCTTTCCGTAGCCTTTCCTTCCCTTTGGGTCTGCGTGCTTGCTTTTATGCTCGTCGGGCTAGGCGTAGCCTGTAACGTACCAACGGTCTATTCTATTGCAGGAAAGCACCCAACCGTATCTTCAGGAATAGCATTAGCGATGGTTTCAAGTGTCAGCTATTTAGGCTTCTTGATCGGCCCTCCACTTATCGGTTACATTGCTGAAATCTTTAGCTTACGTTATTCCTTTGGTGTATTTGCACTCTTTGGACTACTGATGTTCTTTATGACAAGTCGGTTATCCATTTTTAAGTCGTAACAAGGCAACACACTAAAGGGTTACAAATCCTATAAAATGCGACGTCTTTCCGAACGGGGCACGCTATCCGATTTTAGCGCCTTCCATACTATGGGAGACGAAACCCATAGTATGTCATATATCAACAAAAAGAGCCCACATTACTGCGGGCTCTAACATTGAAACAAAATACCCAGTTTCTATGGGTAGGTCGTTAACACCTTACTTACCTGCCAACCATCCTGGCTTTTGCTCAAGGTGATGTAATCCACACGGGTAAAGTTGTCAAACTTCATCGTTGTTTTCGCGATGCACGTTTGTCCGGCTTCGTCTAATATCTCATAGCTTGTTTTACAATCGTACTTTAATCCTTTAGTTGCTTTTAAAAAAGCGCTATACTGCTTCTTTGAAAAGTTGTCGCCATTCGCGGTGTTGCTGTATGCAAAGTCATCTGCAAAGAGGTGTTTATTCAAGGTCGTATTTCCAGAGGTGGCTGCCGCCACATAACTTAACACGATGTTTTTAGAATCCAAATTTTTCAACGGATTAGCTTTCTCTGCGGCGAAAGAGCTAAATGATGCGATCATAATGAATGCTGCTGCGAGGGTTGTTACTGTTCTTTTCATGGTTTTAATATGTTTAATGTTTTCGTTTATATTTCTTATTTGATAACTCAAAGGTAGGGCAACAACACGGTGAAGGAAACGTCAATTAGACCAGTTTGGGGATATTCTCGGTGAAAAAGGGAAACAAATCGGTGAAATTTTTTACCGATAATCGAGATAGCATTCTCCCTTTGTTTTTACATACCACAACAGCAGGAAGAAGCGTACTATTCGTCTGGAAATGCGCCAACAAAAAAAGAGCCTACATCGCTGCAGGCTCTAATATTGAAACAAAATATTCTTTTATGGGTACGTCGTTAATACTTTACTTACCTGCCAACCCTCTTGGCTTTTGCTCAAGGTGATGTAGTCCACACGAGTAAAATTGTCAAACTTCATAGTTGCTTTTGCCATGCAGGTTTGTCCGGCTTCATCTAATATTTCATAAGTTGTTGTACAATCATATTTCAGCCCTTTAGTCGCTTTCAAAAAGGCACGGTACTGCTTCTTTGAAAAGTTATCGCCATTGGCCACATTACTATATGTAAAGTCTTCTGCAAAGAGGTGTTTATTCCATACTACATTTCCCGCTGTAGTCGCTTCGAGGTAGCTTAACACGATGTTCTTTGAATCTAGATTTCTTAACGGGTTAGCTTTCTCTGCGGCGAAAGAGCTAAATGATGCGATCATAATGAATGCTGCTGCGATGGTTGTTACTGTTCTTTTCATGGTTTTAATATGTTTAATGTTTTCGTTTATATTTCTTATTTGATGACTCAAAGGTAGGGCAGCAGCACGCAGTAGGAAACGCCAATTAGACCAGTTTGGGAATATTCTCGGTGAAAAAGGGAAACAAATCGGTGAAAATACTTACCGACTTACGTTTATACTGTGTCATCCTACTTTCATAATAAGCGAAACCTACACCAGCATCACCAATTGTTCCTGTTTCGTGAAACAAAATTCAAGATTTGTGCTAGTTTTTCCCCGTAAAATCAACTTACTTTTGTCAACACTTTTATTAGAAAAAAGGGTTATTGGCTAATGAATACACTCATGTTAAGACTATTAACATTCGTAATCTTCTTATTTTTAGCGCCCACAAATAAAGCGGCCGCAAAGATATCAGTACGGAAATGTGCTAGTCAATTACATGTATTAACGGATGACCTTACCGTTGCCAAACAACAGTACGCAGAAACGACACGCCGCTTTGAACATGCCGAAGCAAGCTGGATAAGCCCTATTTGGGATAATGACGGCGAACTAACTAAAAGTCAAGACTATACCATACATAAACTCCTTCATTCGCTTTCTTGGAAAACATTCCATGGTTCTTCCTTGTTTGTTGCTCGTGAGCGATATGCTATGGCAAGCCCGCCCGTCTTTCCTCTTGCGCGCTACTTGTTATTCCTTCAATTAAAAATCCCATCCGTAGACACGGTCTAAAGAGAACCGTTCTTTGATGAACGTACATCAAAGTATTACTCGGTTCACCATGCCACATGTGTTCTTTCATATCAAAGCGAACGCGTAAAAGAAGTCTTTTACGTCGCTCGAAAGGGCAATAAAGGACCATTTAGACCTTCTAACAGTCGTATTGGAACAGTCATAAAGGCCGTTCCAGAACAGAATCAAACACTTAATATTTACGTATTTATACTATGCATGAACTTAGTATAGTGAAGGATATTTTCGACACCTTGTCGGCTCATTATGCCACCAAGATCGACGATATTCAAAAAATTCAGGTAACAGCAGGTTTATTATCCAATGTACAACCTGTACTGATACAAAACGCATTTGATGCCTTTATTGCTGATAATCG
The DNA here is from genome assembly GCF_004421025.1 of Sphingobacterium psychroaquaticum. Classification (NCBI taxonomy): domain Bacteria; kingdom Pseudomonadati; phylum Bacteroidota; class Sphingobacteriia; order Sphingobacteriales; family Sphingobacteriaceae; genus Sphingobacterium; species Sphingobacterium psychroaquaticum. Next base: position 4,328,798 of record NZ_CP038029.1, read on the forward strand.
GCAATATAGGGATATGGAGCTAGAAGTAATTGTAAACGACATTATCGCACACTGCGACCACTGTCAAAAAGACTTCAAGGTTCAATACCATCGTTTTGTATGCCCTTGCGGGCAGCCCTCCACCCAAATTGTGCAGGGCAATGAATTATTTATTTCAAAAGTAATCTTTAAACAACATGTCAGTTAACCCAGCAAACCCAAAAAGCGCCGGAAACCGAGTGGGCTCGGTACAGTGCGACAACACAACTCTACATCTTCTGAAAGCAAATGATTATGTAGCGCAAGCCATCCGTACGAGATTGAAAGATGTTTGTGTGATCAACGTATGTTCATCTCCCGGTTCGGGAAAAACGACATTGATGCAAGAAACCGGCAAGCGACTAGCGAAAGATCTTAACATCTCTATATTGGTAGGAGACCCAGAAACAGAACGTGACGCCGTCCGCATGCGTGAAGTCGGAATCAATGCTTTACAGATCGTTACAGGAGGCATGTGCCATATCGAAGCACAAATGATTCTACAAGCGCTTGACCATATCGATCTGACAGGTACCGACTTACTCTTTATCGAAAATGTAGGAAACCTATTATGTCCATCAGCATTCGATCTTGGTGAAGATTATCGTGTAACCCTACTTGCTACAACAGAAGGCGATGATAAACCGAAAAAATACCCTCGGATGTTTCTTACCAGTGAACTGATGTTGGTATCCAAAGCAGATCTTCTTCCGTATGTACCATTCTCTGTTGATGCCGTTTCCAAAGATGCTTGGGAGGTTAATCCAAACTTAGAAGTCATGACAATAAGCACATTGAATGGAGAGGGTCTGGATGCATGGTGCGATTGGTTAAAAGCCAAAGTACAAGCAAAAAAAGAGGCTGCAAATCAAACAACTGAAAAGTAACGGTGTCGTGAAGCAAATAGTACAAATCGACACGATTCAATCTGCCGCGCTAATTGGTAACTTCTGCTCTGATTTTATTGAACTGGAGTGGTTCGAAGTGCATAAACGTACGCTAACTCGAGCCACAAATAATGGACAAACATTACGCGTCGAACTTCCTGAAAAACAAGAATGGAAACATGGTGATGGACTCTATTTTCAAGGAATACTGCTGGCGACGATCCATATCAAGCCTTGCCTCACAATAGCCTTTCAATCAATGGGGCTAGTAGATGCCGCAGACTTTTGTTACTACATCGGAAATCGGCATCTTCCCATTTATGCAACACAGCAGAACGGTTTGTTTTTAGTTCCCTATGATGGACAATTGTACGAACAACTTCAAGCGCGGTATTCCAATCGTATTTCACTGCGCGAGGAACAGCTTTTTGCCGAACATGTAGTGCGAAAGAAAACAGCTTCGTAACAAACGCCTCGTTGCCACGGCCATAGGAGGGATCTAAAACAATATCCAAGTATAGATTCCTCCTTAAAAAATGGTTCGGAAATACAGGCTAAGATTTCTCAAAAATGAAGATTACTAAATTTATACAAACGATCGGTATCCTGACACTTATCTTCCTGACAGGATGTTCTTCACCAACGCATGAAGACGCTGAAAATGCGTTTACTGCGAAAGACAGTCGTGGACAAAATATCCGATTGCAGGAACCTGCAAAACGAGTCGTCGTTCTTTTTGAACCGTCCGTTGATGAGATATACATGTTGCAAGCGGCAGACCGCTTAGTCGGTATACCGCAACAAATCTATCAAAACGAAGAAACCTATACCTTTCTTTCCAAACTGGACGCTCGTATCGCTGACAGGAGTATTTCCACACCAACCTTCGGAGGCCGTTCCAGCAATGTCGAATCCATTGTGGCACTTATGCCAGACTTAGTCGTGCTCTACGAACAAGATCGCGAAACGGCTCAACAATTGGAAGGTTTAGGAATCACCGTCTTTACGGTATCAAGCGGAGATAAAGAGAAAATATTTCAAGAACTGATCGGTCTCGGAACCCTCTTGGGTAAAAAGGAACGGGCAGAGGAGATTGTTCAATATGTAGATGCCGAAACCAAAAAAATGATCGCTCCATCCGGCTCGAAGGTTAAAAAGGTCTATTACGCCTGGTCCAAAGGCCGTGTTTTTTCAACCTCAGGGAGAGGAACATTAATTGACCTTTCGATCACCTCGGCCGGCGCAGAAAACGCATGCCCACTCCAACTGGAAGCACCAAATGTGAGCGCTGAATCATTGTATAAATGGAACCCAGATATTATTTTACTGTGGAACTCTCAACTTTCAGATGTTTATAATCTGAAAGAGCTCGCCGCTCTACCTGCCGTAAAAAACAAACAAGTGTTTGTGATGAGCCCTGCTTTTTATTTTGACCCACACACCGTTAAGTTTATGCTTTTTGCAAAACAACTCCGCCATTGGTGTTACCCCGAATATACCGCACAACAACTTCAGGCGGATCTAAACGACGCTTTTACAATACTTTATGGTAAAGAAAATCTAATCCAATGAAGTCGTCTTTAAAAATAAGCCTGCTAGTTCTTTTTCCTATCCTCCTGATGCTTGCTTCGCTAGCATTAGGCTCGACAGGGAGCCTGAGCCCCTCCGCATTGACTATGCACATCTACAACGGAATACGGAATCTCTTTCAGGAACAAACAAGCCCGAACATGGTAGAAACAATTTTATGGCAAGTTCGTCTACCCCGTGTACTACTTACTTTCCTCGTAGGTGCGGCCTTAGCCTCTTCAGGCGGGGTGCTGCAAGCCATCTTTAGGAATCCTATTGTAGATCCGTTTACATTGGGAATCTCCTCCGGCGCTGCATTTGGGGCAGCACTAGCGATGTTAATCCCCGTACTATCGATTAACTTATCCGCCTTCTTTTTTGGCGTCTGCGCTGTCGTACTCACCTATCTGGTCTCCTACAGCAAAGTACGAAGCTCACTGGTGAGTATGGTTTTAGCTGGAATGATCATTTCCGGCGTATTTACCGCTCTTTTAACACTCTTACAATACTTGAGCGATCCGTATAAGCTCCAAGCCATCGTGCAATGGACTATGGGAAACTTACATACAGCCTCCTGGGATAAAGTAAAAACAGCATTCCTCCCAATTGGGATCGGTTTAAGCATACTGGTTTTCTTCCGATGGAAGCTCAACCTCTTGGCACTCGGAGACCATGAAGCATTGGCAGTAGGTGTGAATCCAAGATTATTGAAACTTCTTCTTGTTGGCGTATCAACGATGATAACCGCAGCCGCAGTCGCCGCTGTCGGTGTCATCAGCCTCTTTGGGTTAATCGTGCCGCATATTAGCCGCATGATATTTGGACCAAGTAATAGTATTGCCGTATGGGCTAACATCAGTATTGGTGGCAGTTTCCTTCTTTTGATTGACAATTTTTCCCGCACAGTAATGCCGTTTGAAATCCCTGTCGGTGTATTTACCATGCTCATTGGTGCTCCGATATTTATTTATTTAATGCGTAGAAATGCGATAAACTGGAACGCATGATAAAGGACGTAAACATAAAAAACTTGTCTTTCTCCTATGGTAGAGACACGGTGCTTAAAGGCGTAACAACATCCTTTCCGGCTGGAAAACTATCCATCATTCTGGGACGTAACGGAAGCGGCAAATCAACATTGTTCAATATTATTGCGGGACTTGAAAAACGATATGCAGGAGAGGTTTTGATTGGTAATGTAGAAAGAAAGAAACTTAAAACCGGAGCAAAAGATACCACCCGCTTGGGTTTTATGACGCAATTTCACCAAACCACATTTCCCTTTAAAGTATATGATGTAATCATGACGGGACGCGCCTCTTTTTCGCGCTTTTCTCCACGGGACGAAGACCACGATACCGTCACAGAAGTCCTCAAGCGATTTGCATTATGGCACCTCCGCAATAAACCATACACCGATCTTTCCGGCGGGGAAAGACAGCTTGTCTTGCTTTGTAGGGTACTCGTACAAAAACCGGATATCCTTATGCTTGATGAGCCCACAAACCATCTTGATCTGCATTATCAGGTCGCTGTATTGGAGTGCTTACAACAACTTGTACGAGAAGGAACAACCATCTTATGTGTTATGCATGATCCGAATTTAGCCTTTATGTTTGGGGATGCCTTTTATGTTATGCGCGGACAAGAGCTGTCTAGCTTGCAAGACCTAGACAGCTCTGCTGTAAAAAAACTACTCGAAGAAACCTATCAGTTACCCCTTATGGGATTGGACAACCAAGGCAAACCCTTATTTGTACCGCAACTAAAACAGCAGTAATATGAACATGGAACAACTTATCATAACACTCGTAGAAGAAAGACATAAAGACGAAATATTGTCGTACGTCATTGCATTTCGAAAGAAACTGTTTCCCATGTTGGACAGCGATAAGATTCCTGATGATCTTCGTTTTTTTGAGGAGACCTATATAACACATCCTTATGGGGCTTTTTTACAGGCAAGAACAAAATCCGGAAAACTTGTCGGTGTCATCGGTATGATGGCTTACGACTTCCGCTTTCCACACCTCCCGCTCGACCAACGCCCCACAGTCGAAGTAGCGCGCTTATTTATCGAACCTGATGTTCGACGCTCCGGTCTTGGCACCACGCTTTTCCAAGCGTTGCTCCGTTGTGCACGAGAACGCAGCATTGAACGGCTCTATTTACATACACATCCTTTCCTTACCGGGGCTTATGATTTTTGGTTAAAACAAGATTTTTCTTTGGTTGACTTCTGCGAAGAAGGGGGCTTCTCAACCATCCATATGGAACGACAGGTGTTGCAAATAGACGACAATAAAATAAATAGAAAGAACCCTTCCGCAGATTCTTTATTACAAACGACAGAACAATAAAATGACCTATAAATTTAACGTTTCAGCACTTACAGTGCTCCTCAGTATTCTCTTTTCTGTCACCGTACAGGCCCAGGGAACCGTTCGAATATTCGGAAAAACAGTCAATGAAGATGGGAAACCAATTGTCGGTGTCACGTTACGCATTGATAACCAAAATTTAGCAACAACGAGCAACAATATGGGAACATACCAGTTCTCAAAAGAAACGCATTTACCGGCTCAGATAAAAGCCACCGCCGTTGGTTATTACCCAAGTACCACGACACTAGACCGTGTCACGTGGAACACAGCCAGCGGACTTATTATTACGCTTGTAAAAAACGACCAACAGCTCGATGAGGTCTTGGTGACTGGCAGGCGCAACAACTCGTACCTAACAAATGGCGTAGAACTTGGTGGTAAATTCGCCGGAAAACTCAAAGATCTTCCTCAATCGGTATCCGTTGTTAGCAAGGAGTTTATGGAAGACAAACAAGCCTTCCTAATTACGGATATGGTACATGACCTTGCTGGAGTAAACCAGGCGTCAGCATACGATGACTTTACCATCCGTGGGTTTAAAAGTGGTTACGAAAATGGGCTACGATTAGTAAATGGGCTGCGTTCCAGCTATGGTTATGGAACAAGCTATTTTCGGCCACCTTTAACCATAAACCTAGAAAGTATCGAAGTTCTAAAAGGACCAGGAGCATCCCTCTTTGGAGATATCACGCCTGGGGGAACAATCAATATGGTTACTAAAAAACCGTTAGAAGAGCATTATGGTGCCGTAAATTTCACCATAGGAGGCTTCCAGACCATGCGCAGTACCCTCGATATTGGAGGTCCCCTTGATGCAGAGAAGAAAGTATTATATCGTTTTAATGTTGGATACGAAAACAGCAAGACTTTTCGTGATGTAAATCAACGAAAAACCTTTGCCATAGCACCTTCATTTACCTTTAAACCTGCTAAAGGCACACAGGTGGATGTAGATCTGCTATACGATAATTTCAACGGTTACCTGGATCGTGGAATGGGCATCAAAAGCAATAATCTATATGCTTTATCTCGTTCATTTACACTGAGCCAACCATCGGATTTCTACCGTACAAAGAACATCTCCCTTACAGCGCGTCTGAAACAGGAAATTGGTCCGCACCTGACCCTGAATGTGAGTTATGCCAAAGCTATTTATCAAGAGGAGCTTAACGAACACCGTACACTCAACACGTTTGCCAATCCACCACAAAACACGGTGATGAACATGCGCTTTTTTGAAAAAAGCTTAAAAGATTATACCGATAATATGGTGGCTTACCTGAACTACAACTTGCGTACGGGGCGTGTCAACCAACATATCGTTCTTGGCGTAGATCACGCACAGTATAAAGGCGATCCCAATAACCAGCAAAAGGAGGCTCGTAGCATGATGGTGAACGGAACAGCGGTACCGCTCACTTTTGACTTAGAAAACCCAACATATGCCTTGCGGGATGTGAATTCGTATATCTGGCGCCCGCAAGCATCCTTTCCTTTCCTAAGCCCTTATCGAAGTACAGGAATCTATATTCAAGATCAGTTGACCATCGATAGATTGCACCTCATTGTCGGGCTTCGCCACGAACATTACTATTCATCAAGCCCGGACGTAAAAACACCATACTCCGGCACACAAAATGCTTGGCTACCACGTCTTGGCTTAACCTACACGCTGAACGATCAAATTAACTATTTCGCTAGTTATGCACAAGGTTACGTCCCTGTTGCATCAAATTATGTGGCCAACTACCAAGACTACGGGGCCGACAAACCTTTTACAGCGGAACGAAGCTATCAGATTGAAACTGGATTCAAAACGGGGTTCTTCCAAAATCAATTACAAATGGACCTTTCCCTATACCATATTCAGCGTGAAAATATGATGGTATCAACAGGCGAAACGAGTGAAACCGGCTTTCCAATATATCGTCAATCTGGCCGGGTCACTTCCCGTGGTATAGAGCTCGATCTACGGGGACAAATTACAAAAGAGTTACAACTAATGGGAAACTACAGCTTTAATGTAACCGATGTCAAAGAATCTTCTATTCCCGCAGAGATCGGCATGCCTCTGGGCAATGCACCCAAAAACATGGGCGGAGCATGGGTAAAATACGTGTTCTCTGCACATGCCTTAAAAGGACTTGGCTTTGGAACTGGTGTCTACTACGTCGGCAGTCGTCGCATGGACAATCCTATTGGTAAAGATGCACAGGGATTGGACACCTGGGGCTTTCTTCCTGGATATACCACGGTAAATGCCGCACTCTATTATCACGTAGGCGCACTAAAAGTCGCGGCCAACCTCAATAATGTCTTTGATAAATATTATTACGTCGGCGCCTTCGATTATACCCGGGCTTTCCCAGGAGCACCTCGACATCTAATGCTATCCTTGGGATATCGTTTTTAACACATTTAGAAAACGCACAAATCTTGATTTAAGAAGAATTAAGACTAATCTAGTCAAGATTTGTGCTATTCGATCACCCCAAATAGCTCGTAAATTTGAGCTATCAAAATAAGATAAGAAGTCAATATCATGAAGACCAATGTTCGGTACATTTTAATCCTAATCGGGATGCTAAGCATACTAGCATTAGGGTTTGCCCTCCACCAAAAGGAGGTTTTTGTACGAACAGCAGCACATGTAGATGTCCCTGGCACAACGCATATCAGCAAAGCCGCCGACCACCTCCTCACCGATGCATTGTCTTCCTTTATGAACAGTATTATTGACGATCAGAATTTTCCGACAGCTGAAGAAGAGTGGGGAAAGATGCTATTTGTAAGCATCACATTGCTCTTATCCTTTGCCTTTCTTCTGCAAACGGAGAAACCACTACGTGACGATCCGCAAAAAGGATCTGTTCAACTTGTCTTACAACCTAAATACATTCTTTATCATTCCATAAAGATCCCCTTCCTGGGTTAGGTTAAATTTCTCATCGTTTCTTTTATCAAAGATCTCCTTTGTTGGTTCCAAAGAATGGGAGCCGTAGGAAATCAATGAGATACACCTCACTCGCGGAAACGCGACCTGAGCTATACAACATGGCTTCGTTTCCAGATCTCTTTCACTTGTTTTTAATTAAAAAGTATATATCATGCATTTATTGCCTAGAGAAACAGAAAAACTTCTACTTCACCTTGCCGGTGAGCTTGCAAAAAAACGTAAGGCCAGAGGCCTAAAATTAAATTACCCAGAAACGATCGCCTACATCAGCAGTGAGCTGCTAGAAGCCGCTCGTGATGGCCGGACAGTTGCTGAACTTATGCAATATGGCGCCACATTACTTACACGGGAAGATGTGATGCTTGGAGTCCCAGAAATGATCCATGATATACAGATTGAAGCAACATTTCCGGATGGAACAAAGCTCGTAACTGTGCATAACCCTGTTAGATAATTACAAATACTATCAATATGATTCCAGGAGAATATTTTATAAGAGAAGAAGACATTGTCTGCAATGAAGGCAGGACTATAACCAAACTTTCTGTGGTAAATACCGGAGACAGGCCCATCCAAGTTGGTTCACATTACCATTTTTTTGAAGTAAACAAAATGATGGAATTTGACCGTGCGCAGGCGTTCGGAAAGCGACTAAACATTATTGCCAGCACGGCCGTTCGCTTTGAGCCCGGCGAAGCGAAAGAAATAGAGCTTGTTCCATATGCAGGCGAACGAAAAATTTACGGTCACAACGACCTAGTGAATGGAGATACCGAAACAGACGCCTCCAAGATAGAAGCGTTAAAACGCATGGAGAAAAACCACTTTAAAAACAAAGTATCATGAGCTTAAACGTAAGTAGAGTAAACTATACCGCCATATTTGGCCCAACCACGGGCGATAAAGTTCGTCTAGGAAATACAGAAATAATTATTGAAGTTGAAAAAGATTATGCCAGCTATGGGGATGAAGCGAAATTCGGTGGCGGAAAAACAATCCGCGACGGGATGTGTCAATCATCCAAACACCTGCGCGAAGAAGGCACCCTTGACATGGTAATAACTGGGGCAATTATTCTGGATCACTGGGGTATTGTAAAAGGAGATATTGGGATCAAAGACGGCAAGATTGTCGGTATTGGTCGGGCCGGGAATCCAGACACCATGGATAACATCACACCGAACATGATTATTGGAGCCTCCACAGAGGTTCATGGTGGAGCTGGATATATCGTTACACCTGCCGGCATTGATACACATATCCATTATATCAGTCCAACACAAATTGAGACCGCCCTATACAGTGGTGTGACAACGATGATCGGAGGCGGAACAGGTCCTGCGGACGGAAGCAATGCAACAACCGTTACACCAGGAAAATGGAACATGAAACGCATGCTTCAAGCGGTAGAAGCCTTCCCCATGAACTTCGGTTTCTTTGGAAAAGGAAACGTCGGCAATGAGCAACCTATTATTGAACAAATTGAAGCCGGTGCCTTAGGCGTAAAAATACACGAAGATTGGGGTGCAACGCCAGCAACGATAGACCGTGCACTATCTGTCGCTGACAAATATGATGTGCAAGTCGCCATTCACACCGATACATTGAATGAGGCCGGCTTCTTGGAAGACACAATGCAAGCAATTAACGGCCGAGTTATCCATACATTCCACACCGAAGGGGCCGGGGGCGGACATGCACCAGATATTATTAAATCAGCAATGTATCCAAATGTTCTTCCTGCATCAACCAACCCGACACGTCCTTTCACCAAGAATACCATTGATGAACATCTCGATATGCTCATGGTCTGTCATCACTTAAGTAAAGATATTCCAGAGGATGTCGCTTTTGCAGACTCTCGTATTCGCCCGGAAACAATTGCCGCCGAAGATATTCTTCAAGATGCAGGGGTCTTTAGTATCATGAGTTCTGACTCTCAAGCAATGGGGCGCGTTGGTGAGGTGATTACACGCACTTGGCAAACCGCCGACAAGATGAAGAAACAACTCGGACCACTTGAAGAAGATGCCGGAAAAGGAAATGATAACTATAGAGCGAAACGCTATGTTGCAAAGTACAGCATTAATCCGGCTATTGCACATGGAATATCAAATTACATCGGCTCTATTGAACCAGGAAAAATTGCGGACATGGTCATCTGGAAACCAGCCTTATTTGGAGCCAAGCCAGAAATGATTATCAAAGGAGGGATGATTATTGCTTCCAAAATGGGAGATGCCAATGCTTCCATCCCAACTCCCCAACCAATCATCGTACGCACCATGTTTGCCGGCTATGGTAAAGCGGTAACGGAAACATGCTTCAATTTTGTTTCTAAAGCTTCGATCGAAAAGGGTATCAAAGAAGAATATGGTTTACAAAAAACACTCCTCCCTGTCTCGGGCTGTCGAACCATATCGAAAAAAGATATGATACATAATGATGCCACGCCGGAAATTATCGTTAACCCAGAGAACTACGAAGTAAGTATTGATGGCAAAGTCTTGAAATGCGAACCTATAGATGAGGTGGCATTGGGTCAATTGTACTTCTTGTTTTAATTATATATGCCGCACAGATGATTGTCACTTCGATCACGCAAAATATTCATAAAAATCCTTCTTCGAAGAAGATAGATTTCCTACATATTGCTTGGTATCAAGCCACAAAGCGTATACAACGCCTACGTTCCATAGAGGGCACGGAGATTGCCATCCGCTTACTTGGTCACGGGCAGGCTTTACACGATGGGGATATACTTTTCGAGAATGATGAAAAAATTGTCGTTGTTCGGATTGACGCTTGTGAATCGCTCTCCATTCGTCCTCAAAACGTTTTAGAAGCTGCCTTCATCAGTGCAGAAATTGGCAATAAGCACCTCCCGTTATTTCATAACGGCGAGGAGCTTCTATTGCCCTACGAAAAACCTATGCACCAATGGTTAATAGCACAAGGCTATCAACCTAGTATAGCTGAACGGCAACTCTTGCATCCATTTACGGCAAATGTAGATCCTATACATCACCGCACCGTACAACAGTCAACAAAAAAAATCAAGCTAGTGATTCAAGATTAAATAATGGAAAAATCATTTTTAGGCAAACTACTTCATCTCGCAGACCCGACACTCCCTATTGGTGCGTATACACACTCAAATGGATTAGAAACCTATGTACAGATACGTTTAGTACAGGACAAAGAAAGTGCCGACCAATACGTGCGACACAACCTGTGGTACAACATGAAGTATAACGATGCCGCCATCATGAAGCTCGCCTATGAAGCAACGATGGTTCGTGATATCGATTCGCTCCAAGCATTGGATCAGGAGTGTTCTGCGCTCAAAAGTGCCAAGGAAATTCGTCAAGCAAGCCAAAAGCTTGGATTACGGTTGTTTAAAATATTCACCCGCTATGAAAAAGATAGCCTGGTAGAAGCTTGGGCCACACTTGCTAAGCAAAGGAAGGTAGACAGTCACTATTGTGTTATATATGGCATGTTTGCTTGTCTGCTACAAATTCCACTTGCCGAGGCAATGCATGCTTATTATTACAACGCTGCCATCGGTATGGTTACCAATGCTGTTAAACTCGTTCCATTGGGACAGCTTGACGGTCAAGATATACTCTTCGCCCTACATGATGACCTCGAAACACTGTGTGCCGAAACGTTACTGGTAGAGCGGCACCTGGTGGGTTTATGTAATGTCGGTTTTGATATTCGCTGCATGCAACATGAACGTCTTTATACGCGGATTTATATTTCGTAAGAGGGGCGTATCCTTTATCTCGGCAAGAATGATGACCTAAAAACATCATGGCGAGAAGGAACAGCGCAGCAATCTCAAGACAGTTAAAAAAACAGGGCTAACCTTTTTGGTTGTCCAATTTAAAATCAAAAAAATGGAAAATAGAAAATACGTTAAAATAGGAGTCGGGGGGCCTGTTGGTTCTGGAAAAACAGCGCTCTTGGAACGTCTCAGCAGAAGACTCTTAAATGAATTGGATCTCGCTGTTATTACCAATGATGTTTACACGAAGGAAGATGCGGAGTTTATGGCAAAAAATAGTTTACTTCCGCGTGAACGCATTATTGGCGTCGAAACAGGAGGGTGCCCACACACAGCTATTCGTGAAGATGCCAGTATGAATCTCGAAGCGGTTGAAGAACTTGCTGAACGCTTTCCAAACCTAGAGCTCATTTTAATCGAAAGCGGAGGAGACAACCTATCATCAACCTATAGCCCTGATCTCGCTGACATTACAATCTTTGTTATTGATGTGGCAGAGGGTGAAAAAATGCCAAGAAAAGGTGGTCCTGCAATCACCCGATCAGACCTTCTATTAATCAATAAAAAAGACTTGGCTCCATATGTCGGTGCTAGCTTAGAGGTAATGGAACATGATGCCCGAATGATGCGCAAAGGAGCTCCTTTTTTGTTTTCAAACCTGAGAATAGGGGAAGGGTTAGAAGAAATTGTGGGTTGGATTAAGAAGTATGCTCTCCTTCAAGATGTGGACGAACCAAACCTACTGCGATAGCCATGGTTTGCGAGTTAAATATTAAAGTCGCCCACCGTGCTGGAAATTCCTTTCTAAAGGATGCCTTTCTGACACCTCCCTTTCGAATTGTACCTGTTGGGCAATACAAAAAGGATAAAGCGGCCTACCTGATGATCATGAGCTCATCGCCGGGCTTGCTGGATGGCGATACGCATAACATAGAGGTCGACATTGCACAGGGCGCCAAACTTCAGCTACAAACGCAGGCATATCAACGTTTGTTTCACATGAAAGGTGACTCTGCGCAAACCATGCGTGTCAACCTCGGACAAGACGCAACCTTTTCTTTTGTTCCTCATCCTGTAGTTCCACAAAATGCATCCAGTTTTCGCAGCCATAATATCATCCATTTACAGAAGAACAATCATGTGTTGCTTAGCGATATTGTAACCTGCGGCCGCAAGATGTCTGGAGAATCCTTTCAGTACCATCACTTTCAAAGCCTAACAGAATGTTTTATCGAAGGTAAATTAGTCTTGAAAGATAATGTATTGTTACAGCCAGATAAGATGCCGATCCAAGGCCTGGGTATTTTGGAAGGATACACACATCAAGGAACACTGTTTTATTTAAATAGTGCCGGGGTAGATGTGCTGTCTTGGATAGATAAATTTCACCAACAATATGGTGATCGCGAAGACCTTGCCTTTGGTATCAGCGAACTGCAAGAAAAAGGTTTTATGGTACGCGTACTGGGACATGGCGCAGAGCCAATGTTCGACTTATTTAAAGATATACAAAATCAGTTATGGGACGCACTGTTCTTGCAATAGATGCTGACAATTAAAAAACTTTACAATGAAAAATAAAGTCCTGGCCTTTACAAAGGCCTTTTTTAGAGGTTTTGGACAAATTATGCTACAGGGGAATGCTTGGACAGGACTGTTATTTATTGGGGCAATCTTTTATGATTCTCCACTAATGGGGCTAGCGGCCGTATTATCCAATTTAACCGGAATAGCGACAGCCTACCTGATGCGATGTAAACAAGAAGATATCAATAATGGCTTATTCGGTTTTAATGCCAGCCTGTTTGGTATTGCATTAGTCTTCTATTTCGAAGAAAACACCTGGGTCTGGGTCACGATTATCTTGGGTTCTGTTTTATCCGCGATGTTAATGGCCGTTGCCCTACAGAAGAAGTTTCCGGTTTACACATTTCCTTTTATTGCAGTAACATGGATATCACTTTATGTTCTAAGTATTCCAGAACTGGCCATGCGCACCGTTCCCGAGCATTTTGTTGATATCAAACAGATGGATGACTTCCTAATCGAAGGACATGCCTTCGGCCAAGTTATCTTTCAAGGTAGTGTTACTGCTGGATTTATTTTTTTCCTCGGGGTATTTATCAGCGAACCAATCGCCGCTTTATATGGCTTTGCAGCCGTTATTGTCAGTATCTATCTTTCGCATTATGGCAACGAATCGCAAAGCCTCATCAATAATGGCACTTTCAGCTTTAACGCTGTGCTATGCGGCATTGCAATGAGTGGACAACGTATACGCGACGGTTTATATGTTCTAGTTACTGTCGTGATCGCAACCTATGTAGATCGTTTTATGCTGCACGGAGGCTGGACAACATTAACCTTTCCATTCGTCGTCGCCATGTGGATGCTTGGTCCAATAAAATGGGTAGACCGTTGGGTTGTTAACAAATGGAACATACTCCGCGGTGAACAAATTTAATTATTACTATGTATTTAAAATCTATATCACGTAAGGCTGGGCTTGTATTCATGGTGCTTATCGGTACATGGAACATCACCAATGCACAAATAAGTCCACCGGGTCTTGGTAAAGCCAAGACTGCATTTTGGGCGGCTTTTGGTGTACGCAAAAAACTCGACTCTCTCGGCACAAAGCAACACATGACCTATATTGGGTTAGGTCGTAAAAGCACGCCGGAAGCAAATAATCCCTTCTCCAACCAAGCAATCCTTGTTCTCAATCACGAGTACTATCATCGATTTACGAAGCATCAACAATACAGTTATGCTTTGAGTTACCGGAGACAGAATGCCTACGCGAGCAGCGCTCCCTATGATGGAGAGGGGGTAGAGCAGGAGTTTCGAGCTTACGGTCGATACGCCTATATCATACCCGCAGGCCGTTGGAAATGGACCAATACCGTACGACAAGAGTTTCGCAAATTTTTCACCTCGGATTTTGGCAAAGCAGAAGAAAATTTCCAGTTGCGCACGCGTATTAAAAGTCAGCTTGTATATACCCTCTCATCAAAAAATAAACAGTCTTTGGCTTTGAGCGCGGAAGGTTTACTCGCGACAAGTGCGATGAACGAAGCAGAGAAGCAATGGACACCATATGCTTATAAAGAGACACGACTAGGTATATACTATCAATTCAAAATACCGCGCAGCGACCTTTCTATGGATGTCGGTTATGTGAACAATTTAATTCGCGGCAACCATCAGGCAAAAGCAGGCATACATTACCTGGCAATGGACCTGGTCTGGGATTTACCATTTCATGATAAACCATAGGCGAACCTAGCTTAAAAATTTATGTTTCCTGTAGTCACTAGGAGAATAGCCTGTGATCTTTTTAAACAGACGTGTAAAATAGGACGGCGACTGATATTTCAATTCAAAGGCTATGCCTGCAATATCGCGGGTAGCATCCTGTAGTAGAATCTGACTATGCAGGATACTAATCTCATTGATCCATTGCTTCGGTGGTTTATTTGTCGCCTCCTTTACACATTTATTGAGGTAGTTCTCCGAAATATGGAGGAGATTTGCGTAAAAGAGTACATTTTTATGATCGATATGAAATCGCTGTACCAATTCACGGAAGCGAAAAGCAATATCCAGCTGTCGGCTCATGGGTGCACGTGTCTCGATATCTGTACGTATAATCTTAAGCAAAGCACTCTGCAATAACGACACACAGATATCCATCTGCTTCCCTTCTGTATAAAGCTCATCTTCCAACAACAGCAAAATGCGTTTGACCCACTCTGCAACGTGCGGTTTCAATGTTATAAAAGGGTTGGAGTTGAAAAACTTGATATCGTTTATCCCTAAAGCAATATCTGTAACAATTTCATTCTCATACACCACAAAGAATCCCTCAATATCATCGGAAAGCGATAAGGTGGCGGTGATATTTCCCTGTTTAATATTGATGGCTTGTTGCGCGGTCAGGGTATAAGACCCACTTTCTAAATGCTGCGTAAGTGACCCCTTGGTCACAAAGATTAAGAAGTTAAAAGTCGTCCGGTAAGGAACTACGGGCATCAGAATACTGCGCAGGTAGTTTTCGATCCTATATACCTGTATCTTACTCTCGTTGAACAACGTATGATCGCTAACATCGGGCAAGAATAATTTCTTGTATTCGTAATTACTGATAATCTTTATGGCAGACTTCATCTTCTTTGATCCTTTACACCCGCACCTAGCATTACACAAACACCAGGAAAATCGGCCTACACAAAGATACGTTTAATCACAGTCTTTAACCATTTCATTTCAAATAATTTACATTTTCCGGACACCGATTCGCTCCCAGAGATTCTCCCACCAACGACATCTCTGTATGAAGCGGTTCACACGGAGCTCTTTTGAAAAATAAACATCATCAACGACCTAATTCCAGACATCCGATAGGGGAGCATTTCTACGGGTAAAAAACATAGTTTTGACGGTATAATCGTTACTTTACTTGTTGCCTAAACAAGCTGATTTTCCGTATTTTTAAATACTCAAAACAGCTCAAAAACTACATCTTTAATGCTATTCAAACTTTTCTTTCTTTTTACAAAAATAGGCCTTTTTACTATTGGTGGCGGCTATGCTGTTATTCCGCTGATTGAAAAAGATATCGTATCTAGAGACTGGCTAACACATCATGAGTTTTACGAATTACTAGCGATCACGGAATCACTGCCTGGCGTTTTCGCAACCAATATTGCAGCCTTAGTGGGATACAAGATCGGCGGCATCAAAGGAGGAATAGTCGCAGCACTAGGAACAATTATCGCTCCTTTTGCAATTATCGTTTTCATCGCTATGTTTCTCTCCCGATTTCAGGACAATATATATGTAATCAAAGCTTTCAAAGCATTGCGCCCTGTTGTCGTTGCCTTGGTCGCAGCGCCATGTTATATGGCGATTAAGGTCAATAAAATGGGGCCGAAAGAGTTGCTTTTACCGGCAGCTGCACTCATACTTATGTGGTTTTTTTGCGTTTCACCAATATGGATTGTTATTGCCGGATGCCTCGGAGGAATCGCCTACTTCGAACTAAAAAAATAATCAAAAATTGAAATCATGATCTTTATTAAGCTTTTTTGGACTTTTATCAAAATTGGGACGTTTGGATTTGGGGGTGGTTATGCCATGCTTTCTATGATACAGGAAGAGGTTGTGACGCGTAATGGATGGATGACCAACCAAGAATTTACGGATCTTATCGCTATTTCGCAAATGACGCCGGGTCCAATTGGTATTAATACGTCAACCTATGCCGGATACAATGCCTTAGCAAATTTGGGATACCCGCAATTGGTCTGTATCCTTGGAGCTTTGATGACGACTATTGCACTGTGTTTGCCGTCCTTTATTATGATTTCGGTGATTTCTTATTTCTTTATCAAATTCCGATCGAACAGTTTTTTTTCGCACGCTATGCTGGGCATACGTCCGCTAAGTGTATCGTTGATTGCCCTTGCTGCATTATCTTTAGTCTCTGAAGAATCTTTTATAGATTATGTTAGCGTCATTCTCTTTGCGGGAGCGCTGGTTCTTTCTGTTAAATATAAGCTGCATCCGCTGCTGATTCTTTCGGCAGCAGCAGTGTTGGGATTGATTATTTATTAAAGGAGAGTTTATTAAGGAAGCCCGTTAAAAAATATCCTGCTGAAATCTGTTTAATTTCAACAGGATATGTTTGAGTATTGTAGCTCTAACAAACGTAACTAATGATAAAGTAAATAGCATATTACAGAGTAAGCACACAAGAGCAAGGACTTTCAGGACTAGGTCTTAAAGCTCAAAAGACAGACGTCAGAAAGTTGTTGCAGAACAAAGGAAACGTAATTAAAGAATACTAAGATATAGAAAGCGGTAAGAATAATCTTCGTCTCAAATTATTAAACGCGATAGAGGAATGTAAAAAACTCAAGCGACTTTAATCACTGCAAAACTTGATCGATTAAGTCGGAATGCAGCATTCATCTTCACACTAAGAGATAATAAAATAGATTTCGTATGCTGTGATATATATAACGCTAATGCAGTAACCACTGGTATAATGAATGTATTAGCTCAAGATGAAAGAGAAAGAATAACGGCAAGAACAAAATCCACACTGGCCGAATTGAAAAAACAGGAAAAAGTATTAAGCTCTCTACAAAACTTGAGTGATAAAACGAGAACGAAAAGTTTAGAAATCCGCACTAACAAGACATTAAAAGATCAAAACAATAGTAAGTCAGGATCTTTAATACTGTAAATGTAAGGAAGGGAAGTTTTTCTACAGGGTTATGAACGAACTAAATGAGATTGGTTTTTAGGTCCCGAAAAGGAAAACAATTCCAACAAAATCGAGCCCAGATTCTCTTCCAAAGTTAGAACACAGAAAAATCTTGATGAAAGGAATATTAATTGGTATTTTTACGAAAACAGAGTATAGATATATAAAAACAGGAGAGGTTTAAATTAAAACACATGTAGCGTTTGCTATTATTCAGGTTTATCAAAATCGCCAAATTGTTGAATTACCCTCAGAATAATAAGACTAATCCTCACGTTTTGCGTGGGCTATTCTTATTTGGAGTAAGAGTGTTTGGTGATGTAATAACGTGGTAAACAAATATAGATTAGTCCCACGCTTCTTTTTTGAGCATACTTGCTCTAGATAAATACAAACAGTAGAATATAACGAAATTGCTTAGGGGACCGAAAGCAAAATAAATTTATTAATTTATGCGTAGTAGACCATATGCAGATATATGTCAATCTAGCTTTCTATTTTGGACCTTAGGGAGTCTCTTACTAGGGAGTCTAATTTATATTCTTTTTCGTTCCCCTTCACTAAAAGTATTCGAATGGCTGGAAAATGTCGGACTATATGAATCTACAAATGTTATAAGAACTATCACCACCCCTTTATACCATTATATTCCAGAATACATCTTATTTTCCCTTCCTGATGGTTTATGGGTGTTTTCTTATTTATGTTTGATACTTCATCTATGGAGTGGAAAGATATCTACGCAAAATATCGGGTGGATAATCATAACCCCTGTTGTAGCAATTGGTTCCGAAATCGGTCAATTTTTTGGACTTATTATTGGAACTTTTGATTTATGGGACCTTATATTTTACATTATCGGAGGGACGTCCCCTTTCTTATTATTTAACAAATCAATCACTTACAACTTCCAAAAGACATGAACAGAAAGTTTAAAAACACTATTAAATCAGCTGTCGCATTCGTATTTTTTATCTTTATCGCCTATGGCAGCAAAGATACCGATAGCAGCAATAAAGATAAAAGTTCATCCAATACTGAATCCAATATAAATACTGATTCTAAATCCACTCAAATAGGAGAGCCATTATCCACTAAATATTTTGACGTTACCATAAACAGCGTAGGAATTGAAGAACTCGTCAACACAGGTAACCAATTTGCAGATTTGCCCAAAGAGGACGGAATTCATTATCTAATAATAAATGTAACTTTTAAAAACACAGATGATGAAAGTAGGATGCTTACAGATGGCGAGGTGTTAATAAATTACAACGGAAAGGAATACAAATACGATAGATCAGAAATGATAGCTCTCAAAGGATGGGGATTAATGCTAGACCAAATTAACCCCTTAACTTCAAGAACTACCAATCTCGTATATAAAATCCCGGCTGAAATTGTCGGGAAAGCATACTATAGACCTGGAAGAGCGAGTAAAAACGACCTCATTGAATTGGGGGAGATAAATTAAAATTAAACTTAAAATATAAATACTTATGATGGGTAATATTATCCTATTATTTACGATGAAGTCGTTTTAAAATGCTCTCCTAAAAAAAGGAAAATAAAGACGCTTCTTAAACACTTTGGATTTAAAAACGTTCGGTTTATGATACCACACTAATTTAACAAAGATTATAAGGTCGAAACAATAAACTGTGATTTATTAACCCAATTTGGAGGCTCATTATATTGCCTAACTTTCGAGCGTTAATGTATTAAGAAAAATTCTAAAAATCTTAGACGTTGAAAAAAGTCTCAAAATTTCTTGTCAGTCAAATCTATTTGATTGCACAAAGTTTGAAGATGTCTGGGACTTTGTATGGGAAGAATTAGAAATCCGCGAAGTTTTAAAGATTTCGCGGATTTTCATTAAAGATGGTAGCCCCGAGCAGAATCGAACTGCTATCAAATGTTTAGGAAACATCTATTCTATCCGTTGAACTACGGGGCCAAAAGCTACGTTACTCTTTTCGAAAGCATTACAAATGTAAACTTTTTGTTCTTTTTTTTATATAATCATTATCGATAGTCACATTAATCACGTAATAGATTTTAACAATAACTCATAGAGCCTTTCGATTGGCTTTCGACTAATAAAAGTCGTAAATTTGTAACACACAAGAAAAGAAAAAATATATAATATTATGAGTTTTACAGGTAAAAATTTTCCAAACATTACAGTTGATGCTATTGATTATTTAGGTGACAACTTCAAGCTTAACATTTTTGAAAAAGCAAAAAGCGAAGGCAAGAAAGTTTTACTTTTCTGGTACCCTAAAGATTTTACTTTCGTTTGTCCTACAGAATTACACGCATTCCAAGAAGCAGCTGCAGAATTTGCAAAACGTAACACAATCGTTGTGGGTGCATCTTGTGACTCCGCAGAAGTACACTTTGCTTGGTTAAATACAGCGAAAGATAATGGTGGTATCGAAGGTGTTGAGTACCCAATTATTGCAGATACAAACCGTAACCTATCTAGCGTGTTAGGTATTTTAGAAATGACAGAAGTTGAGCACCCGGAATACGGTA
The DNA here is from genome assembly GCF_004421025.1 of Sphingobacterium psychroaquaticum. Lineage (NCBI taxonomy): Bacteria > Pseudomonadati > Bacteroidota > Sphingobacteriia > Sphingobacteriales > Sphingobacteriaceae > Sphingobacterium > Sphingobacterium psychroaquaticum. The sequence goes on from NZ_CP038029.1 coordinate 4,349,217, forward strand.
CTTTGGTTGAAGGATCAGCGGTATCTTACCGTGCGACTTACTTAATCGACGAGACTGGAAAAGTATTCCACGAGTCAGTAAACGATATGCCACTTGGACGTAACGTAAAAGAATATATCCGTTTAGTAGATGCTTACTCACATGTTCAAACACACGGTGAAGTATGTCCTGCTAACTGGGAAGAAGGTAAAGATGCGATGAATGCTACCCGCGAAGGTGTTGCTACATACCTATCTGCAAACTAATTTCTAATACACAAAGAGGTTGTTACGTGTTCGCTAGAAACACGTAACAACCTACTTAAACAAGCTCCGAGAAAAGGCAAACAGCCTGTAGAAATCCGCCCATTTCCGGGGCGAGTAGTACGTTCCACTTTAAAGAAAAATGATCTTATGTTACATGAATTAGAGACTGATAGCCTACAAGAGGTTATTGACAGCAATAAAACAGTGATGGTACAGTATGCCGCATCATGGTGTGGTAACTGCCGAATTATGAAGCCAAAATTCAAAAAAATGGCGACAGAAAATGAAAATGTCTACTTTGTGATTGTGGACGCAGAGAAATTTCCAGAATCACGCCAGTTGGCGAATGTAAACAACCTGCCCACTTTTGCCGCTTTCAAAGACGGAAAATTTGTGAACCAGGTACAAACAAATAAAATTGACGGTTTAATCGACTTATTAAATGAAGCTACCAGTAATTAAACACCTGCTTGATTTCATTGAACAGAATGATGTAGATTTTGTCCATGAAACGATTGAAACATTAGAAGCATTAACGGAATCACCCGCATTAAAAGATGAAGAGCTCGATGTTATCGGTGAACTTATATCGAACCTGTATGGGGCCGTGGAGGTGGACAAACTAATAAAAGAAGGTACCCCAAAAAAAGAAGCTTTAAATGACTTTATGAAAAGGGTATTAGGATCGATAGACCAGTAATATTCAGCGTTCTCGCGACGATAAACGCACATTAAAACTTTTCCCGTATAACCCTGCTGTTTAAAACTCAGGGAGTGTGGAAAAGTTTTTTTTCAATATCGTACCTTTTAAAACTTATTAACGCTATTTTTACTAGTACTAAAGGTTACTATTTTTAAAACTATCAGCGAGTATCACTTCATGTTTTCACAAATTCAAGGGGTTGTATGTGAAGTTTTAGACAAAGATTTTTAATTGTTGGTAAGGGGAATCAAAGTTTTTTGATTCCCCTTATTGTTTCACAGCTTTTACAAAATAGCTGTTGCCTATTTTTTTATGTAAGTTTATCTTCAGGAACCGCCACTGCCGAACGTAAAGTCTGAGGCAGGAAGATGAACGCTTATAAACATTTATTTACGGATGAAAAAACGATATTTCAGCTTGTGCTTTTATGGTCTAATGATCATGCAATCTTTGGCCCAGACCAACCGACCGATGCATGCCGCCGACATACAACTGCAAATGGAAAAACTCAACACCTTGGGTTCTGTGCTGTACTTTGCGGCCCACCCTGATGATGAGAATACAAAATTGATTGCTTACCTCGCTTCCGAGCGGAAAGTACGCACAGCCTACCTCTCGCTAACTCGGGGAGATGGTGGACAAAACCTCATCGGAACCGAACAGGGGGTAGAGCTGGGACTTATACGGACACAAGAACTGCTGCAAGCACGAAAAATCGATCGTGGCGAACAATACTTTACATCGGCCTATGATTTTGGTTTCTCCAAGACGCATGCCGAAACTTTTCGCTTTTGGAATGAGCACGAAGTATTACGTGAGGCGGTTTGGATTATCCGTAAACTTCAACCCGATGTTATCATTACACGCTTTCCACCCGATGAACGTGGCGGCCATGGGCACCACCAAGCTTCGGCCATGTTAGCACGTAAAGCCTTCGATGCAGCGGCTGATCCAAATGCATTTCCAGAGCAACTAGTAGAGTTACAGCCTTGGCAAGCTAAGCGTCTAATTTGGAACACCGCAAACTTTATGCGTATGCAGGGAGACAGCCCTAATCAGCTAAAAATTGATATTGGTCAGTTTAATCCACTATTAGGCCATTCTTACGGCGAATTATCGGCCTTAAGCCGCTCTCAGCATAAGAGCCAAGGGTTTGGGTCGGCTGCAACGAACGGACAAACTATTGAATCGTTCGAACATGTCGCTGGCGCTGTAGCCAAACAAGATCTATTTGATCAAATAGATATCAGCTGGACACGTATACCTGGTGGCCGACCTGTTCAACAGGCAATCGACAGGTTGGTAGAGACATATAATCCGACCAACCCTGCGGGGGCAATACCCCAACTCGCGCAAATATGGCACCTGATCCAAAAACTGGACAACACCTATTGGAAAGAAAGAAAAACCAAAGAAGTAGAAAGCCTATTGCTTGCTTGTGCAGGAATGAAAGTCGAAGCCCTCGTCGAAAAACCATATTACACACAAGGGGAAAGTATTCCTTTTCGAGCGGAAATTATTGTTCGTAACCCCAACACACAAGCTTGCATCTCCTATATCAACGGCGAAAATATACAGCAGACGCTTGTCGGAAATAGTGTAACTAAGTTCAACGGACAACTGGCACAACAAACCTATACACAGCCCTATTGGTTAGCCAAACCGCACACACTGGGGAAATTTGAGGTTCTTCCCGCTAATTTCGGCTTTCCAATGAACCCTGATTTGCCGGCTGTAAATATCCTGCTAGAGATTGGCGGAATTGAAATTCCACTTGTTGAGCCACTGCAATATAAATACCTCGACCCGGTACGTGGCGACGTGCATGAGTATGTTCAGGTAAGACCTGCAATTGCTGTCGGCTTGGATCAACCTGTTCTACTTGCCCAAAAAGGAGAACGCAAGAAAATAACAGTTACCTTTTTGAATCAAGCAAACCTAGATAGTCAAAAAAACATAGAGGCGCAAATTGAAGGAACAGGGTGGACTATCTCTCCAGCACAAATCAAATTAAACTTTAAAGCAGATCAACCAACGCTTACACAGGAATTTGATTTGACCAACACCTCCTTGCAACCAGAACCCTCACTCTTATCTTTTTCAATAGATGGCAAACCTTTGAAAGCCGTTCGCGAAATTGCTTATACACATATTCCAACCCAAACATGGTTTCCAGAGGGCAAGATTCGTTTACAACCGATTGACATCATTAACCCTGTAAAAACAGTAGGATACATTATGGGGGCAGGAGACCGCGTTCCAGAAGCTTTACGCGAACTAGGTATACAGGTAGACCTCATTAAAACGCCTGATATCACTCCGACCTTGCTTTCAAAATATGATGCTATTGTACTGGGCGTCCGAGTCATGAATATCGACAAAAATATAGCGCAAAAAATGCCCATAATCGACGAATACGTAAAAAATGGTGGGGTAACTCTAATACAGTACAACGTAAACTCAAACCTTGCCGAAGCAGATTTTGCATCACGAGGGTTTACGATTTCGCGCGCACGTGTCACGGAAGAAGATGCAGAAGTACGTTTTAATGACCCAAAAGACCCTGCTTTAAACTTCCCTAACAAGATTACAAAAAAGGATTTTGATCACTGGATACAAGAGCGTGGGCTGTACTTCGCTGAAAAGATAGCGCCACGCTATCGCACACCACTATCGATGAACGACAGTAACGAAGCGCCACATAGCGGGTCACTACTGATAGAACGCCAAGGAAAAGGCAAATTTGTCTATACTTCCTTATCTTTTTTCAGACAATTGCCTGCCGGAGTTGCCGGAGCTAATAGATTATTTGTAAATTTGTTAGCAAAAGAACAATAACGAATATTTATAATGGAAAATCAAGTAGAAAAAAACGAGACTGTAAATGCTAAAGGAATCATCCTTTTGTTAGGAACAATCTTTGGTGGATTGATCTCAATTGTTACGTGTGGAACATTTTTAGGTTTCATTACGGGTATCATTGTTGGTTTAGTATTCGCTATTTTCTTTGTTAGCGTTTTTCTTCCACACAAATCGCATGACAGATAAGGGATTACCTCCTTTTGTTAAAAACTGGAACCAGTTCTATATCCTTGTGTTCGCATGGTTAGTTGTCTGTATTTTATACATGTACTGGTTTACTAGATATTTTGCATGAGTACTATTGACTGGATAGTACTCTTTTTTACGCTCCTACTCATTGTCGTATACGGCATGTATAGAAGTCGTGGCATTAAAAATATCGACGGGTTTATCGTTGGCGACAGAGAGCTTCCTTGGTACAATGTCGGCCTCTCCGTTATGGCAACCCAAGCGAGCGCCATTACCTTCCTTTCAGCCCCTGGTTTAGCCTACTCTTCGGGAATGAGCTTTGTACAGTTTTATTTTGGGCTCCCCTTAGCCATGATTGTCCTCTGTATTACTTTTGTTCCGATCTTCCATCGCCTTAAAGTATACACCGCTTATGAATTCCTAGAACAACGATTTGACTGTAAAACCCGTGTTCTTACCGCCATTCTCTTTTTAATTCAGCGCGGTATATCCACCGGTATCACCATCTTTGCACCCTCTATCATTCTGTCCAGCATCCTGCACCTAGATGTTACTTATACCACGTTAATAATTGGCAGTGTGGTCATCTTATATACCGTATGGGGCGGCACTAAAGCAGTATCATACACCCAGATATTACAAATGGGAATTATTTTTACGGCTTTATTTGCGGCCGGTTTTATGGTGATTGAGCTCCTTCCAGAACATGTTGGTTTCAAAGATGCTTTACACATCGCAGGAAAATCAGGCAAAACAAATGCCATTGACCTCAGCTTTGACCTCAACAACCAGTATACTGTATGGACTGGACTAATCGGTGGTTTCTTCTTGCAGCTCTCTTATTTTGGAACAGATCAAAGTCAAGTTGGTCGGTACCTTACTGGCGCATCCATACGAGAGTCACGAATGGGCTTACTGATGAATGGCCTGCTAAAGGTTCCGATGCAGTTCTGTATCTTGCTTATTGGCGTACTCGTTTTTGCCTATTATCAATTTCATACACCACCTTTGTTTTTCAACAATGTGGAGGTAGAAAAAATACAAAACAGCGCACACCGTGGGGAGTACAACCGTATTATGGCGCAACATGAGCTATTAAGTGCCCATAAAACAGCCATTGTAGAAGATTTAACCGTTGCACTAAAAAAGGATGACCAATCCGCCGTTCAAGTAAAACGCGAAGCTTTACAACAGAAAAATATAGAAGGACAGAAGCTCCGCAAAGATTTGGAGGCGCTTATGAAAAAGAACAACCCCGATGTAGAGCTTAATGACAATAACTATGTCTTTCTGTCTTTTGTCACCAGCACGTTCCCTAAAGGCTTTATTGGGCTCCTAATCGCCGTAATTTTCTTAGCCTCTATGGGCGCAACAGCAAGTGCGATCAATTCCTTATCATCTACCTCTGTAATCGATATCTATAAACGATTCATTAATAAAACAGGAACCGACAGAACGTACCTGATGGCTTCTCGTCTGTTTACGCTTTTTTGGGGCATAACAGCGTTAGTTGTCGCTCTCTTTGCCAGTAAACTAGGAAACCTTTTGGAGGCGGTAAATATATTGGGATCGCTCTTCTACGGTACCATTCTAGGCATCTTTCTAGTTGCTTTCTATTTTAAGAAAATAGGAGGGAAGGCTGTGTTTTGGGCCGCGATACTATCAGAAATTGTCGTCTTCTCCATATGGAAAGCAGATGTATTGGCCTACCTCTGGTTAAACCTTGTCGGTTGTATCTGTGTGATTCTCTTTGGGTATCTATTAGAACGCAGGAAAGTGACCGTATAAAACAAAAAGTGCTTGAGTCCTTCCTAATAACCTCTTTACACGCTCACTACTTAACCTAAAAATAGCGTCGGTATACATTATATAGAATCCGCCTATCATACGCAGTCATCGTGTCCGAAACATCCACGACAATAAATTTACGCTTAAATGCAGTAATAGCCGCCTTGAGGTTCGTTACATCATAACCAATGATACGAAGCGCATCTACATAATTAAAGTTCTCTGGAACCATTTCTAGGTTTGACTCATCGTACCACACGCCAAAGCCATTTTGTGCAAGTCGCTTCCACGGAAAAAAAACACTGGGGTCATCTTTCCGAGTAGGAGCAATATCAGCGTGCCCAATAAAGTTGGTAAAAGGAATCTGATATTTGGTCTTCAGTGTGTCCAAGAGACTCAACAGAGTACTGATCTGTGCTTCTGAAAAAGGCTCCTTACCACTGTTATCTAGCTCAATACCTATCGACATCGAGTTGATATCGGTAATATTCCCCCATTTAGATCGTCCGGCATGCCAGGCACGCAGATAATCATTCAGCATCTGCACCACTTGCCCATCGCGACCAATAACATAGTGGGAAGATACTTTTGCATGGGGCACCTGAAATGTACGAATGGTTTGCGCTATACTGGTCTGTGCCGTGTGATGAATAATGACATAATTCGGTTTCCGAAGGTCATAATGCATCGCTTCGGTCCAATCTGCCTGCTTATTTATTCCCTCACGCATCATCAGGCGAACACGATCTTCCGTTGTTAAAATTACAGGAAGGCTCGTCTCTTCAGGATCTTGATTCTGTATTTGCGGAACTTGAACCGTTTCCGCTTTTATTTTGGCACTATCGACTACAATAATAGGGGCTTTCGTGGGTTGCGGCGTTACCTTTTTTTTGGTTGCACAACTAACAAATACACTCACTAAACATAAACCGATAATTCCTCTCATCTACATTATTTATCGTGGCAAAGTATACATTAAGCCCATCGCCAACGCCTGGCTATGTTGTATTTTGGATGCTTCACCCGAGTTGTACACCATAATGCCCGACAAGGACACATTGATTAAGCTCGTTATCTTTGCCGTTAAGGTTGCATCCAAACGATGATCTGGATCTGTTAGCTCCTTATAATCGGCAAACATATTGTACCTTGCTTTTAAGTTCAAATTCTTTGCCAAGTTTCTATCAAGGTTCGCCGTCAACTGAAAAGCGAGGTCATTCCGGAAAGACTGTCCTGGTTTTAGTCCAAATTTCTCTTGATCTTTTGTGATCGGTTTATTTTCAGGATATTTTTCAGCATACTCAGCGATTGTCAAGGGTTTAACCCGGCTATCCAACACCAATGTCTGACGGGCAGTACCTGTACCCAAACGCAAAGAGAAGGTATTATCCGGCTTATACTCCAAACCGAAAGACTCCGTAAAGTATCCTGGTCCCATAAAACTAGACCAATACTCCTTAACCCGCTCTTTCCCATCGCTATCCTTATCGTACGTGTATCCGAGATCAAATTGTGATTCAAAGGTCAAGGAAACATATAAAGCCCATGTTTTAGAGAGTTTATAGGCTAACTTATTATCCCAAAAAATTCGGTCATTATTCTTTTTTGCCAGCTGATCCTTATTCTTGATCTTACCATATTTCAAATCAAGTTCCGTCACAAACTGAAAATTATTCTTATTGTATTCCGATTTATGCCAAGCCAGTCCGCCCAATGCTACCGAGTTTACTCCCCCTGCACTCCAGTTATCACTAAAAGAAGCCTGGTTCGCATTCAGTCCAAATTTTGTCCAGTGTTTCCAATAGTCAACTGTCATATCTAATTTCGGAATAGGAACGTGCAATTTATTCAACTTGGACATTGGCGAATCTTTGCTGTTTACAATGCTGGTGTCGGGCTTTGCACGGAGATCTTTTAAATCAACCTGTGCTGAAACGATGCTTGAGCCACTAGCGGCAAACAGGACAAGAAGTAACTTTACTTTGTTAAACATGTCTACTTAATTATTAACTTCTAAATCTAAATCGGGTAATTTCGGTAAAAGCCGCAAGTTAGGATTTAATTTAAACATTTCATACTTGCTCTGGATATAAGACGTCAGATCATACGGGCTGGCAGCTAGGACAAAATAATAGGTCGGACGATAATTAATCATGAAATTATTCAGCTGCTCTCCCGAAAGTCCCGTTAAATTGGAAACCAGATCGGGGGTAAATTTAGAGTCGATCACATTCTGTTCGTACTCTTGTTGAATAACCTTTGTCAACCGTTTCGCCTGCTTTACCTCTTTACTAAATAAACTATAAATAGCATTGATACTCACGCCCGCCCCGGTGGGCCCAACACTAAAAACACTCCCCGGATCCGAAAGCTTGTATGCCTTACTAAAATCTTCTCTTCTCTGCTTTAAGATCTCCTCAGGAGAACGCCGAGCCACAACACGCACTTCGGGTATATAGATGCTTTTTCGCGCTACATAAATAAGCAAGATCTTTTGCCCGGTGTACAGGATCGTGTCACCATAAAATCCTTCCTTTTCTGCAACAATCTTATCACCGACACTAACGCTAATTTCAAATTCACCTCGTGCATTATTAAAGATGTTCTCTCGTGTGGATTCATTTTTCACAAAGACCTTACCCACGCGTTGATTACTGTCTTTGTCAAACACAATTCCCTGCACAGTGAAAGCTTGCCCAAAAACTAAAACAGGACAGCTATACAAGAAAAGACACAGTATGATATTCCGTATAATTTTCACAATTGTAAAACTAAACGAAAGAATAATAACTTTTGTGTTTTTAACAAATTTTATACAATTGACTACTTGGAGATAACAAGTAGCTGACCCACAGAAATGCTATCTGAAGACAATCCGTTTAAGGCTTTAATCTGATCGACCGAAACATTATATCTCTTACTGAGCGCATATAAGGTATCGCTGCTCTTTACCTCATGGATAACCATCGCCACTGCACTTTTGATTTCTTCCGTATTTACCTTCGGTTCATCGACAGCCTTTTGCGCAATAAGTAATTCCACCTTTTCTTCTCGTTTCTCTTTCGTGACATACGACTTCTCTCCGCGGTCATACTGATAGAGCTCATAGCGCTCTATTAAATCGATGAGCAGTTCAGGATACCTTGGATTTGTTGCATAGCCGGCTTCCTTTAATCCGCGAGCCCATCCTTTATAGTCGTTCTTATTCAACAGAAAAAGTCGCTCATAGCGCTTCCTGAGCAAGAATTGGCTATGATCTTTAAACGACTGCTCCGCATTATCATACACGCGAAAACAGTCGTTTATATTATCATCAGGACGTGTTACAGATTTACCGTTCCACACCCCTCCACATTTAATTCCAAAATGATTGTTGGCATTCTGGGCGAGGTAACTATTTCCGCTCCCAGATTCTAAGATAGCTTGAGCAAGCTTAATACTCGCTGGAATACCATAGGTATTCATCTCTTCGATAGCGATCGTTTTATAACGCTCCACATACGACTTACCGGACTGGGTTGTTCCCCCGCTTTGTCCTTTTGACGACGTAGAACCCGTCTTTCCTGTTACAGCACCTTTGCCGCCTGATGGTGATTTTAAAACAACTTTTTTAGACGACGAACAGGCGCCCAAAAAGACTGAAACCGTCAGGAGCAACAGGAATATTTTTTTCATTTTTTACTTATAGCAATAGTTTTTGGCCTACCGATAACTTTGTAGAAGCTAATTTACTTCTTTTTTTCAATACCTCGGTCGACGAGTTATACTTCTTCACCAATGCCGTCAAAGTATCATCCCCTTTCTTTACCACAAGTACATTCAAAACATCAAATGTATTGGCTGTGGCGTTCTTATTCATCTCCGCCAAGAGAATATCCTCTTTGGGTGCACCATTTGTTTGGGCTAAGGCAGATGTCTCTCCCAATGTTTCAACGCGATCATACTCATCTAAATCATAACGATTGATCGTCGCCAATACCTTAGAAGACCAATCCCGTGTCGTAGAATACCCTGAGCGTGCAATACCGCGTACCCAACTTTTATAATCTTCCTGCGAATGGTCGTCAAAAAGACTACTCGTAGACTTTCTGCGCTGCAACAAATCAATAAAGTCTAAATAGGAGTCCCTAACCGAAGAATAACCTTTGTATGCAGAACGAATAGCTCTACTACTGTTTCTTCCTTTAACGCCAAAATGATTGTTGAGGTGTTTTGCTATGCGACTGTTTCCGTAAGCACTTTCGTGAATAGCTACTGCTAAAATTACAGATGCGGGAACACCTGTTTCTGTCATAAGTTGCTGCGCCATCTCTTTGTATTCAGCGATGTAGCTGCTGGGTGAAAATTTTTGTGCAATTGTCATCTTGACAGTGAACACAAACATTAGTAATACAAGAATGTATTTACCAATACCTGTTTTTTGCATAATATTACTTTTAGTTCAACAATTACTTTTTGCGTAACACAAAAAGCCCGTCTCTAATTGGCAAAATGAGCTTCTCAACTCTTTCATCTCTCGCCAATGTTTCATTTAGCTCTACTATCTTTTTTGTTTGACTATCGGGGTTCTCATCCAAGACTTTCCCTTTCCACAACACATTATCAATCAAAATTAATCCTCCAGAAGGAACACGATCTACAAGCGCTTCGAAATAGAATAGATTTCGCTTTTTATCGGCATCAATAAACACGAGATCAAAACCTCCATCTATCTGCGTGATAATATCTGCGGCATCTCCTATACGATAATCAATCTGATCACCATAAATAGAAGAATCGAAATACCCTTGTACGCGCTCCTCTTGTTCCTCATTGATATCAATGGTGTACAGTAAACCGCCCTTTTCCAACCCTTCTGCCAAACATAATGTTGCGTAACCTGTGAACGTTCCGATTTCTAAAATACGTTTCGGACGTACCAGCTTTGACAACATAGAAAGAACTCTTCCTTGAAAATGTCCGGATAACATATGAGGCATTGTCTCTTTTAGATAAGTCTCTCTGTTTATGCGCTTTAAAAGCTCATTCTCCGGGTCACAAGTCTTTTCTAAATAAGCATGTAACGCATCTTCATTTTCAAGCATAAGAACAAAAGTAACGAAGCAATCCTAAAAAGGAAAGAATTTTAACATAAATTAATGAATGGAAGCCTATCAATAAACAATAAAAAACGCTATGTATTGGTCAATACATAGCGTTTTTTAGCGTAAAAAAAGCTTAATGTAACGATGCTGTAATCAAGCGTAAAAACTCAGATCGTGTAACATCATTCTGAAATGCGCCCGTAAAAGCGGATGTGGTGGTTACCGAATTTTGCTTCTGCACACCACGCATCGCCATACACATGTGCTTACACTCAATAACAACAGCTACACCCGCAGGTTTCAACGTCTCTTGAATGCAGTCACGAATCTCATTGGTTAAACGCTCTTGTACTTGTAAACGGCGAGCAAACGCATCCACCACCCGTGGGATCTTACTTAACCCGACGATATGTCCATTCGGGATATAAGCAATATGTGCCTTCCCAAAGAATGGAAGCATATGGTGCTCACACATGGAGTATACTTCGATGTCTTTTACCACAACCATTTGGCTGTAATCTTCTTCAAACATAGCACTACGAAGCAGTTCTGCTGCGTTTACATCGTAACCATGTGTTAGATATTGCAAAGCCTTTGCTACGCGCTCTGGTGTCTTAATCAAGCCCTCACGGGTAGGATCTTCTCCAATGGCCCGCAATATATCAGGATAATGGCCTGCAATATGTTCAACTTGTTTCGAGTTATATTGATCGATCTTGATATAACCGTTCTGCTCTTCGTCGTCGAAAGGTGTTAGATTACTCATTTTTAGTTTTATTTATAATGCTTTATTAGCCGAAATACTCGACATAATTGTTTTCTGTTTCATGTAATTTAACGCAGTGAAGTACTACATTTTCTTTTGCAAACCATGGTTTCAAAACATCAAATATGGCAATAGCAATTACCTCGGTAGATGCCTTTTTGCCCGCCATAAAATCGACGTCAAGATTGACGTTTTTATGATCTAGTTTATCGACTACATGTTCCAAGATAATACGTTTCATCACCTTCAAGTCGATCACAAAACCCGTCTCCGGATTAACGTCTCCCTTGACCGTAACAAAAAGCTCGTAATTATGCCCATGCCAGTTTGGGTTGGAACAATTGCCAAACACTTGTTCATTCTGCTCTTGCGACCATTCTTCACGAAAGAGGCGGTGAGCCGCGCTAAATCTTTCACGTCTAGTGATGTAAATCATGCAACAAAGATACTGTTAAAAAGTATAATTTAGTACCTTCACCACGACAATCCAACGTAACACCATGAAAGTACTGTTTGTAGCAGCAACACAACCAGAAATTACTGCATCCATCCCTCTTTTCGAAGCGTATGAGATCGACTATCTCATAACAGGCGTGGGGATGTTAGCCACGACTTATGCGTTAACCAAACACCTTCAGAAGAAAGAATATGATCTTGTTATCAATGTTGGGATTGGCGGCATTTTAGACCCAAAAGCAACATTAGGCACGGTCTATCAGATACAAAACGATAAAATATTTCAATTTGGGGCAGAGGACAATGACGCCTTTATTTCTATCGAAACCCTTGGCTTCGGAACATCTGTTTACCCACAGGTATTACCGCGTAAAAACTTAACCTTGCCCTCTGTCCCAGCTGCAGAAGGTATTACCGTTAATAAGGTACATGGTCGAAGAGAGAGTATCCAACAACTTCAATCGGATTACCCGACAGGAAATGTTGTTGAGTCCATGGAAGGTGTTGCCGTTTTCTTTGTTTCAAACAACGAGGGAATACCTGTCCTGCAATTTCGTGCCGTTTCAAATTACATTGAACCAAGAAACAGAGCCGCCTGGCAAATTCGCTCCGCAGTCTCCAACCTGAACACTTTTATAAAAGAAATCGTTATTAATATCCGCTAATTCGGTTATTCATTGTCACATTTTTCTTATTAAATAATGACAATTATAGCGCACTTTTGACAGACAGACACTACGAAATATCAATAAATTATAGTAGTTTTGCCGTATTCTTTAAAAAGACACAATTTTTCAACTGATGAGAGAAATACAATTCAGAGAAGCACTTCGTGAAGCAATGAACGAAGAAATGCGTAAAGATGAAACAATATTTTTAATGGGCGAGGAAGTCGCTGAATACAATGGTGCATACAAAGTAAGTCAAGGTATGCTTGATGAATTTGGTGCAAAACGTATTATTGATACGCCTATTGCTGAGCTTGGTTTTGCAGGTATCGGCGTTGGTGCGGCAATGAATGGTCTTAAACCGATTATTGAATTTATGACATTCAACTTCTCATTGGTTGCAATCGATCAGGTAATCAATGCGGCGGCCAAACTACACCAAATGAGCGGTGGTCAATTCTCTTGCCCTATTGTTTTCCGTGGACCAACAGGTAATGCGGGACAATTAGCGGCTCAACACTCCCAAAACTTCGAAAACTGGTATGCAAATACGCCCGGTTTAAAAGTTGTTGTGCCTTCAAACCCTTACGACGCAAAAGGATTATTGAAATCAGCGATCATCGATCCAGATCCAGTTATCTTTATGGAGTCTGAGGTGATGTATGGCGATAAAGGCCCTGTTCCTGAAGAAGAGTATTACCTACCTATCGGAAAAGCAAACTTGGTTAAAGAAGGTACGGATGTAACGATTGTATCTTTTGGTAAAATGATTCCTCGTGTCGTTCTTCCTGCAATTGAAGAACTTACAAAAGAAGGTATCAACGTTGAACTAATTGACTTACGTTCTGTTCGTCCAATCGATTACGATGCAATTTTAACTTCTGTTAAGAAAACGAACAGACTTGTTGTCGTAGAAGAAGCGTGGCCTTTGGCTTCTATTTCTTCTGAAATTGCTTTCCATGTACAGAAAAATGCGTTTGATTACTTGGATGCACCAGTTATCCGTGTAACATCTGCGGACGTCCCTTTGGGTTATGCGCCTACATTAGTAGAAGCATCTCTACCAAGTATCGGGAAAGTTGTTAAAGCTGTCAAAGAGGTTTCTTACTTGAAAAAATAAGAAATTACCCCATATTTAAAAAAAGGTCTCCAATACGTGTATTGGAGACCTTTTTGCTTTTAGTTATTTCATTTTTTTATATATTCACGGGATAACGATAAAAATATGAAAAGATACGTTCTGACAGGGGTAGCTGTTTGTCTCGGCTTATTGACCTTTGCCCAAAAAGCTGTCGACTTTAAGCTGAATCCGGAGATTGGCAAACCTATGACGATCAATATGATGATGAAAACCGATATTGATGGTCCCCAAAGTGTCATCATGGACATGAACATGAAAATGTTAATGAACACCATAAAAAAAGAAAACAACGACTTCACAATCGAGAATGTTACGAAATCTGTTAAGGTAGATATCGATGCCGGAATGATGACGATGAGCTATAATTCACAGGAAGACCCAACCGACGAGATGGCAAAAATGCTGAGTGAGCAGTTTTCTAAGATTATAGGGCAAAAGATTACCATGTTAATATCAGAAAAGGGAAAGACATTGGATGTACAAATACCAGAGAACCTGGCTGAAGGTTTAGACCGCGCTTCTTTTTCGAATATTACGACTTCTTTACCTGAAAAACCGGTAGCACCAGGAGAAAGCTGGACCAATGTCGTAGAGATCGAAGAGAATCCAATCCTCTCTAAGACGGAAACGACATCCACCTTTCGCGAAGAAACTGCCGACGGTTACGTCATCGATGTGGTAGGTAAATTATACGATCAAAACGGAGAGTCTGCGGGATCTATTACCTCCACTTATACACTAGACAAGAAAACACATTTTACCAAAAGCGGTGTGGTAAAAACATTAATTGAGGTACAAGGTGCTAAGATTCAAAGTGATATTACCTTACAGGTAGACTAACCTTAGGCTTTAAGACACAAAAAAAGGGAGACTCGTATAGAATCTCCCTTTTTTTATACTTTTACGCACTTATGCGTTAACTTCTTCTTTGTATTGATCTGCAGATAACAAAGCATCGACGTCTGCAACATTCGCTAATTTAACACGAATAACCCATCCGTCACCGTAAGGATCCGAGTTCACCAATTCTGGAGATGCATCAATTGCATCATTAACCGCCAAAACTGTAGATGTAACTGGCATAAATAAGTCAGAAACAGTTTTTACCGCTTCAACCGTACCAAATACTTCATTGGCTGCTACTTCTTCACCGACAGTGTTGATGTCAACGAATACAATATCGCCTAATTCGCGCTGTGCGAAATCCGTGATACCGATAACGGCCTCATCACCCTCTACACGAACCCATTCGTGATCTTTAGTGTATTTTAATTCTGCTGGAAAATTCATATAATTTTTCTTTGCCCAAAAATATCATTATCCTTTGACATTAACAAAAAATTAAACTTTTCAAGCAATCGTATGATATTAGCCTTATTTTAGTAAAATGAACGCACAGATAGCCAAACTTTACGAAATTGCAAACAAGGAAACTCGTTATATTATTGGACTGATGTCGGGAACATCTTTGGACGGACTCGATATTGCACTCTGTCGTGTTCAAGGCGCTGGTATATACACGCAAACAACGCTAGAGCGCTTTATCACCTTACCCTACGAGCGTCCTTTTCAAGAACAGGTCCGTACCATATTTGCGAAGCGCGAAATCGACCAGCAAACGTTTTCAGGCTTAAATGCTTTGATCGGTACCTTTCACGGTGATCTTATCAACACAGCATTAACGACATGGGGCATCAAAGCGGCGGATATCGACCTGATCGCGAGTCACGGACAAACAGTTTATCATGCTCCACAGCGTCTTACGAAGGACAAAAACTACCAAAATAGTACGTTGCAAATCGGAGATGGAGACCATATTGCCGTGAAAACAGGCATCATAACACTTTCTGACTTCCGTCAAAAACAAATCGCCGCAGGTGGAGAAGGTGCTCCGCTGGCGGCATACGGAGACTTCTTGCTGTTCACGGACGACATCGAGAATAGGATTCTATTAAATATTGGCGGCATATCGAACTTCACCTTCTTGCCAAACGCAGAATCGCTCTTAGAAGCTTATGCCACCGATCTTGGCCCCGGTAACACCATGATGAATCAGTACATGCATCAAACCTTTCAAGAGGAAATGGATAAAGATGCCATATTGGCCAAGCAAGGAACAGTACACGGCGAATTACTTGCCGCACTGTTTGAAGAAGTTTTTTTAAGCGAAGATTTCCCTAAAACGACGGGACCAGAGCTCTTCAACTTACACTATTTAGCCGCTGCACAACAGCGATCCGAAACGACAGGGATTGCTCCACAAGATGTGATGGCGACCTTAAATCAATTTGCGGCACAAGCAATCGTGGACGGCATAAAAAAAGCCACCGCTGGATTGACCAATGTGGCTATATATATTAGTGGGGGAGGTCTTCACAACCCGCTATTGGTCGATAATATCAAAAAAGGATTCCCGGAAACAAAAGTAAGTTCATTTATGGACCTGGGTATAGATCCTGACGCGAAAGAAGCTTGTTTATTTGCGCTCTTAGCAAACGAAACCGTCGCGGGTAGCCCAGACAACCTGAAGGGAATAAAAGACTCTCCTGCGGCCTGTATGGGCAAAATTAGCTTCCCTTATTGATCCAATGCCTGGTGGATAAACTGCTTAAACGGATAAATACGTTTCGTAATACCAACCATATTTTGCAACGCATTCGGCGCCGTTACTTCCGCATCGGATAGTGAACGGTGAATAATAAAGCTTTTCAACTTTAAAACCTCAATATTGGGATCGTCCTCCGTGTAACCGGCTGGTGGACGTTTTAATTTATCTTCGACCGATAAATCTGCTATAGTAAAGTCGCCTTCGGCAAGAACCTTTACCAGCTCTCCGCTGTTGTAATCTATTTCTTGTCGAATCGCTTCTAAATGTTGTTTTTCAGGTCGCCAATATCCAGCCGCGATAAAGTTGTTCTCCGGACCTATATGTAGATAGTATTCCGGACCATCCAATTTACGGCCATCCACCGAAATTCCTGCCGCAAACCAGGTTTTATACGGTGTTTTATCTTTGGAAAAGCGAATATCCCGATAGATCCTAAAAAGGCATTTAGAAGCCTTAATTTCATTATTTATATGCGGGTCAAAGGTCGTCAACTCCGCGATAAGCGCCGTTATAAAATCTTTTACATTGGCTTGCGCTTTATCATACGCGTCTTTATTCGCAATAAACCACTCGCGATTGTTGTTCTCACGCAGCTCACGCAAGAACGACATGGTCTCTTTCGCTATATGCATTGTCCGTATACTTTTAAAAACAGATAAACCAAGGGGGCCGCAACAAGTAACCCATCAAAACGATCCAGGAACCCGCCATGTCCCGGTAGAATGCTACCCGAATCCTTTACACCAACATTTCTCTTTAACATCGACTCTACTAGATCACCCAGCGTACCAAAAACACCAATAATAAGGGCCATAACAACCCATTGCCAGCGCGTTAGTCCATCAAAATACTGCGCTAGATTCAAGCCCACAACAGCGGCCAATACAACGCCACCAACGAAACCTTCCCATGTTTTATTGGGTGAAATACGTTCAAAAAGCTTGGTGCGACCGAAACTGCGTCCGGATAAATATGCTCCGGTATCATTTGTCCAAAGTAAAATCAGAAAGCCTAGCGGAATATACGGGTTGAACGTGCCGTCAAGGAAGCCTAAAGCAATAAAAAAAGCAAAAGGAACACCTGCATAAATAACCCCCATCAAGGTATAGCTGATGTCATTTATCGGATTCACGGTCTTCCGGAACAGCGCAAGTATGTACACCGAAAAGAAAGGGACAATGCTGACCAACAAAACAAGCGCCGGAGCAATACCTAAAACATAGGTAGCAACCACAGCCAAGACAATGAATGCAAAACCAACCCCCAGGATTCGCATAGGCTGTACATCACTTCTGGCAACAATACGATAAAACTCCCAAACGCTTAATAAACCAATCAGCGAAAAGAAAGGAACAAAAGAATAAGGCCCTAATAAAACAGCTCCAACAAGAACCAAAATAAAGAAAAAACCCGTTATGGCCCTAGTTTTCATCCGTTCCTTTCTCTTGGTTCTCGGCAATCAACTGCTTGGCAAGTGCCACATTTTCCTCTTGAACAAGAAGCTCTATTTTACCAAATTTCAAAGACGAATCTTGTTTGTTCAAGAGGACAGCATCTATACCATTCTGCTCCAGCAATTGCTTAGCAAACTCACTTGCAAAGACATCTATATAACTTTCGACCTTAACCCAATTCTTTTCCATAATTTCGTTTTTTTTCAGTGTAACGATAATACAAATACGCAATCCCTACACTTAAAATTAAGCTGCCAATATACGCAATAAATGGATAATTTTCGGCCTCCATCAGGTCGCTATAGCTTTTCCCTTCCCGTGTGTATTGGAAGGCAACAACCGTTACTATAGCATTATTAACAATGTGCGCCAGCACAGGAACCCAGATATTCTGGGTCCAAACCAACATATAACCAAAGAAAACACCTAATAGCAATCGCGGAAAGAAACCATAAAACTGTACATGTATCGCGCTAAAAATAACAGCGACCACCCATATAGCTGCATACTTGTTTTTCAAAAGATCTTCAAAAATCCGCTGCAAGGCACCCCGAAAGAACAACTCTTCCGCAATCCCGGGGATAATGGCCATCACCAATATATTTGTAAATAGCATTGGCCATGAATTAACCATAACAACACTTTCCGTTAATGCCGCCATACTATCCTCCTGCGTGCGCATCCAACTTTCGATCGTCTGCAAAGATTGTGGGAGCTTCATTCCTTCGTTCCAAGCACCTATGGCCGTCATCAGTGGACTAAAGGACAGCATGAAGGCGATCGCTAAAACGTAGAATAACCAGTTTGTCCGGTGCTCCATCGGAAAGATCGTTGTTTCTCGACGCATACGCTGAAAGAAGTAAGCCGGAAGGAGAAAGGTACCGATACTGCTGCTGGCGAGCAAAAGGTAGGTCATCGCGGGGTTTCCGCTCATCAAATCACCACTTTTCAATACCGATTCAATGTCACCACTTATAAAAAGACCCACTATTACCGCAGGAACTTGTGTGACAATACTGCAAACAAAAACTAACAGTAAGAGAAAAAGAAAGTCTTTCCAGGGATTGCTTTTCGTAGGATTTACCATATTCATGGGTTAAACATAGATAAATTACCACGTATATACAAAAGGTCGGTCTCGTACATAAAAATAGAGGTGTCTAAAAAGCTCTTTAGACACCTCTATAAAAGGCTTGCCGTAAGGAGGCAAGCTAAGCGTTATATTATTTAACCCGATTGGGGTCTTTTGGATCTTTCAGATTCTTGTATGGATATGTCTTCATTTCCTGCATAAGGATTTGAATTGTTCTCTCCAATTGCGGATCTCTACCTTCCAATAGGTCTTTTGGTGTTTGTTCCACAAATACATCTGGAGCAACACCTTCATTTTCGATAATATATTTGCTATCTAAATCAAAAACACCAAAGTTTGGAGAGGTGATGCTACCACCATCCAATAGCGGCGGATAACCAGAGATACCAACCAAGATACCCATCGTCGTTCTACCAACTAACTTACCCAAACCTTTGAAACGGAACATATATGGCATCATATCTCCACCTGATCCTGCATTTTCATTGATAATCATCGCTTTCGGACCATAAATACCATTTCCTGGTGTCGTAAAACTTTTGCCATCACGCACCTTCCAGCCCGCGATCAAATCGCGAGATAAAAGATCAATCACGTAATCCGCAACAGAACCACCACCATTATTCCGTTCATCCATTAACAAGGCCTTTTTGTCCATTTGTGAAAAGTAATAACGATTGAAATAGGTATACCCCTCTTGCCCAGTATTCGGCATGTAGACATACGCAATTTGTCCATTACTCAATTCATCCGTACGCTTCCTGTTATTCTCTACCCATGCCATACGACGCAATTCAACCTCATCGCTAAATGAAACAGGACGCACAATAACATCGCGCGCACCATTCAATGAAGCTGTGCCATTGATCTTTAAGCTAACCTGCTTTCCAACAGTGTTTTCCAGCAATTGGTACAAGTTCACGTCTTTCGTCAATGGAACGCCATTCACAGCAACGATATAATCACCTTCTTTAATGTTCAAGCCGGGCTCGGAAAGAGGTGCCTTGAAAGAAGGATTCCAATCTAAACGCGTAAAGAGTTTGTTGATGCGATATCCATTCGCCTCCACACTAAAATCAGCACCCAAAGACCCGGTATTCACTGATGGTGTAGAGGGTTGATCTCCCGGATAAATGTAATTATGACCAACAACCATTTCTCCCATCATCTCATTCAATAGGTAGCCTAGGTCCGAGCGATGACTCACATAAGGCAAGAATTTTTCATATTTCGCCTTGATAGCTTTCCAATCTGCACCGTGCATATTCTCTACATAAAAGAACTCTTTCTGCATCGCCCAAACTTCATTGAAAACCTGATTCCATTCTGCTGCTGGATCAACCAGTTGCTTGATATCCTTAAACTCGATTTTACCGTTTCCTGGCGCAGGCTTTTGTCCAGCATTAACGATGAAAAAGTCTCGGCCAGCATTATAGATCATTTTCTTTCCATCCGCACTGATTTCAAAACCATTAGCCATCTCTACGATAACTTTATCTTCCAGCTTGTTTAAATCATAAACACTGATAGAGCGGCCACGCATGTACGTTAACATCCCTTCTGTAGCGCCGCTAAGCTTAAAATAGCCTGGTAGAATAGGAAGAGCAACAATACGATTGCTGATATCGTCCAAATCAACCTTAATGCCCGCAGGTTTCTTATCTTTTACTTTCCCTTCCTCTTTTTTATCATCTTTCTTATCATCCGCCTTTTTAGGTTCCTCTTTCTTACCCTCTACTTTTTCCTCTACAACTTTCTCTTCATCACTTTCGTTCTTGAAAATCGATGGCGTATCCTTGGAAAGAATAAAAGCATATGCGCTATAGCTTACATTCTTCTCATAAGCCGACATATGCAATCCAGAGTTTGTCAAACCTGTATTTGTGCTTGCACTAAAGAATAAGTACTTTCCATCTCTACTAAATGTAGGCTGATTTACCGCACTCATGCCATCTGTAACTTGGGTGCTTTGTTTGGTGTCTACATTGTACATAAACAACGTTCTAACACCGTTATTCAAGCTTTTAACGTATGCAATCCAGTTGGAATCATAAGACCAGGCTGGTTGGAAATGATTCGATGTGCGCCCCGTCATTGAGCTCAAACGATCATTGTCTACCAACGTTACTTTCTTACTGTCGATGTCGACATAATACAAGTTTAAATGAGCATCGTTATAAAATAGCTTTTTGCTATCTGGAGACCACGTTGGTTGGAAGTAATAAGCGGTCTCGCCCAACGAAATGTATACCGGAGCATCCTTCGCCTCTTGATCGCGCAAAACAAGCTCAAACTTTCCGTTCTTATCTGAAATATAAGAAATCCACTTGCCATTTGGAGACCAACTAGGATAACGTTCGTGCGAACCTGGTGAATTGGAGATATTTCGTGCGTCACCTTTTTCTTTCGGTACACTGAAAATCTCACCTCTTCCTTCAAACAAAGCTCGCTGACCGGTAGGAGAGATGTTATAGGCGCGGATAGACTCCGTCATATTTGCATAATGCGGACGCTTATACATCGCATCCGTATGAACAGAAATAGCCAAGGTATTCACCTTCTTATTATCTGTGTTTAGAATATGTACGCGACCTTGGTACTCAAACGTTAATTCATTATTGCGACCACTTAATGTTCTAACATCGTAATCTTTATAATCAGTTATCTTTTCAACCTTTTGTGTTTTAGTATCGTATGCAAAAATATTTACAATTTTATCCCGATCAGACAAAAAGTAAACCTTACTTCCCAACCATACGGGTTTCACATCGTTGCTATTAGATCCCGGTACAATTTCCGTGTTTTTCGTTTGGGTATCAAAAATCCATATGGAAGGCATACCACCTCCTCTATAGCGTTTGAAAGCAACACGATCACGCTCGGTAGGATCTGTATTCTTAATATAGGCCCAATAACGACCGTCGGCGGATGGGCTTCCTTGATAAGCCTCAGGCATCATCAACGGTGCCGCAAACTCCCCATTCAGAGATGTTTTATAAAGTCTTGAGCCTAACGAATACGTAAACTCACGTGTCGTCGTGAAGTAAACTTCATTATTATTCAACCAGCCGCGTACCACATCCGCTGCAGGATGGAACGTTACACGTTTAGGTGCACCTCCATAAATAGAAACCACATACACATCGGTATTACCATCATAATTTCCAGTAAAAGCAATACTCTGTCCATCCGGAGAAAAGATTGGATTTAACTCTACTCCCGGATTTGTTGTTAAGCGACGAGGATTCGTACCGTTTTTGTCGGCAATCCATACATCCCCACCATATACAAAGGAGATATGCTTATCGCTGATTGTAGGGCTGCGTAGTAGCAATGTTTCTTGTTGGGCTTGGGCTGCAGATAATAGCGCCCCTGAAAAGACAATTGTCTTTAAAATGCGTGAAAAAGATTTGTTCATGTAAGATCAATAACTGATAATCACCCAAAAATAAGGGTTTCCTTCGTTTTCACATACTTATATCAGAGATGTTGCACAAATCATACAAAATAAAAAAGCGCTCCAGAACTGGAACGCTTTCTATACCTTCTTTAGAATCCGTAATTATCCGTTTTCTTCTTCGAAAACGATACCTTCATCAACAATTACGCGACCACAGTGTTCGCAGATAATAATTTTTTTGCGTTGACGGATCTCAGACTGTAACTGAGGTGGAATCTTATTGTAGCAACCTGAACAGCTATCACGCTCAATAGAAACAACAGCTAAACCGTTTCTGAAAGATCCACGAAGCTTGCTATATACTTTTAACAATCGCTCTTCAATCTTCTTTTCTGCACCAGCTGCTTTATCCAACAAAGCATTTTCTTCTTTCTCTGTTTCTCCAGTGATGGTTTCTAATTCCTTTTTCTTAACATCCAACTCACCTTGGCTAAATTCAAGGTTTTTCTGTGTGTTGTCGTATGCTTCAGTTCTATTTTTAATTTCGAACTCAGCCTCACGAATACGTTTCTCACAGACTTGGATTTCCAACCCTTGAATTTCGATTTCTTTAGAAATAGCATCGTATTCACGGTTGTTCTTTACTTCATTCAATTGCCCCTCGTACTTCTTGATCGCAGATTGTGCATCTTTGATCATGTTTTTACGCTTTACGATAGAATCTTCTAAATCATCTAGATCAGTTCTGATTTTTTCGATACGCGTATCAAGGCCCGCAATCTCGTCTTCCAGATCAGCAACCTCAATAGGCAACTCGCCACGTACCTGACGAATTTTATCTATCTTAGTATGTATGGATTGTAGCGCCCATAATGCTTTTAACTTTTGTTCGACGGTTTGTTCCATTTAACTATAGTATTTTATAGGATTTGTGTCTATTTCTGTCAATAAGACAGCAAAGTTAACAAATTTTTTCCGTATTATATCTAATAATAATTCTTGTGTAAATTGTTCACTTTCAAAATGTCCAATGTCAGCAATCAGCAAGTCATCCTCCGCATCAAAAAATTCATGGTACTTATAATCTGCCGTAACAAACACATCAGCCCCTGAACGCTTTGCTTCAGACAAAAGGAAACCACCAGCACCACCACAGATAGCAATCCGATGAACGGCTTTATCCAACAGCTTAGTATGTCGAATCACGGATAGTTTAAGCTTGTCTTTCAAATAGGCGAGAAGCTCCATTTCATCCATTCCGGCAGGAAGATTGCCAATCACCCCTGAACCGACGGTATGTAGCGAATTTTCTAGCGTCAGGATCGTATGTGCAACTTCCTCATACGGATGCGCCGCATACATCGCAACCAAAATAGCACGCTCTTTCATCGCCGGAAAGACAACCTCTATTTTTGTTTCCTCTACGCGCTCTTGTACACCCACCTCACCAATTGTCGGGTTAGCGCCCTCTTGTCCGCGAAAAGTACCGTAACCAATCGTATTATAACTGCATTGATCATAGTTGCCCACGGCACCCGCGCCTGCTTCAAACAAGGCATCCCGAACGGCCTCCACGTGGGTACGCGGAACATACACGGTTAATTGCTTTAAAAGATGACTCTTCGGACTTAAAATAGCCGCATTTTCCAGCGCTAGTTTTTCCGCAATTTTACTGTTTACGCCGCCTAAAACATTATCCAAATTGGTGTGGATAGCATACAAAGCGATATTATGCTTGATCGCCTTAATAACAACACGCTCCACATAATTCTTGCCATTGAATTTCTTCAACCCTTTAAACACAATAGGATGGTGGGAAATAATGATATCGCATCCTTTTTGGATCGCCTCATCCACCACATCTTCCGTACAGTCTAATGCGATTAATGCCTTATGGATTTCATCCTGTGGGTTGCCCACAATCAAACCTGAATTATCATAGCTTTCCTGATAGGAAAGAGGAGCAAGCTGCTCCAAATATTGTGTCAAGGTGCTAATTTTCATACGTTTGTTTATCTTCAAATTTATAATCTAATCCGTAGTGCCCAATATGAAGCTTAAGTAAACTTCGGTGCTGGGCAATCTTAACCCAATAGGTCACAAAATAAACCAAATGTAACAGTCCGATCGTAACTAGGATAAAGGGAGGTAAAGGAATATTCGACAACAAAAAGGTCCAGGCAAAAAGCATACCTGAGCGACGCGTCGGATTTTCTTCCACTTCAATCTGACGATCGTAAAACTCATTGTTCAAAGAGTCCGATAACCGTCTCACAACCTCAAAATTCCAATAAATATTAAAGAAAGGAAGAGCTACAAACCAAGCTTGACTCGGTAAAATACATTGGTTTTCCTTTTTTATAAGCTTTAATGTACTATAAATCGTATAGCCAAAAAACAACCATATAATAATCCGAAGGATACCGGCAACAACCATGTATTGCACAAATTCTTCTGTTATTCCTTTTTGCAAATATTCGAGCATGTTGTTTTAGTTACTGTAAATCAAAAAAATAGTGGGCTTCTTATGTAAATCTACCTTTCTTTTTTTCCACTGTGAAATAGGAAGCGTCAAAATAAACTCATCTTCCCCGGTGATATTACAGGCAACACACAGCTTAGTCTGGTCTTTACATGTCCGCAATAGCTCGTCATAAAGTGCTTGATTCCGGAAAGGTGTTTCGATAAAAATCTGTGTTTGCCGCTCCTTGAAAGATTGAAGTTCAAGCTCCTTAATTTTACGACCACGCTCTCCTTTATCGATCGGAAGATACCCCTGAAAAGCAAACTTCTGCCCATTAAAACCCGATGCCATCAAGGCTAATAAAATAGAACTTGGCCCCACTAGGGGAACAACACGAATACCACGACGATGTGCTTCTGCAACAATTTCTGCCCCAGGATCTGCCACACCAGGACAACCGGCATCTGACATTAAACCAAGATCCTTCCCTTCCTGTATGGAAGCAAAAAACACAGCGTAGTCGACTTTTTCTCGAACATGCTTACCATAATCATGAATAGTAAGCTGCTGTTGTGGCGTTTTTAATCCGGCCTCTTTTAAAAACCGACGCGCAACTTTCTCGTTCTCGACAATATACGTATCGATGCTGTTTATCAGATCAGCATGAATCAAGGTATATGATGACTTTTCTGCCCTTTCTGCTAAAGGTACAGGTATTAGATATAACACTCCTGATGACATAGCCAAAGCTACTAAAAATATGAACCAACAAAGCA
The DNA here is from genome assembly GCF_004421025.1 of Sphingobacterium psychroaquaticum. NCBI lineage: Bacteria > Pseudomonadati > Bacteroidota > Sphingobacteriia > Sphingobacteriales > Sphingobacteriaceae > Sphingobacterium > Sphingobacterium psychroaquaticum. The sequence goes on from NZ_CP038029.1 coordinate 4,374,914, forward strand.
TGTAAAACAATTCCACAAAAAGTTCCCTTGCAAATCATAACAAAATTATTTATGTTTGATTGAGATTAATAACATAGCAATCAAATGACTACACAGATCACAGCAGGCGTGAAGGTATCCGTTGACGTTATTTATCAACCCGAATATTCCAATCCGGAAAAACTTCACTATATGTTTTCCTATCAAATAACGATTGAAAACTTGAGCGATAACACGATTCAGTTACTCGGTCGACACTGGGATATCTTCGATTCTATCGGTGATTTCAAACAAGTTGATGGGGAAGGGGTCGTTGGAGAGCAACCGGTACTAGGACCCGGCGAATTACATAGATATGTTTCTGGGTGTAACTTAAAAAGCGAAATGGGCTATATGGAAGGTTACTACGAAATGATGCGGGAAGTGGATGGAAACATATTTTTAGTCGATATCCCTCGCTTCAATCTCATAGCATCTTTTAAGCTCAATTAAACAAAACTAGGAGGTAAACAACAGGCTTCGAAGGCTGCTTATTTAATCCCTCTGTAATTTCTCACCTCATTCGTGCGCAAAACGCTCAATTCCTGTAATATTTATTTATTTTTGTACTTGGGATAGTATGGCTCAGCCAAACGTGATTTTAAGAACAAATGAATAGATATATAATCTTGTATTCTATATTGATTCAGGTGCCCTTTGATGTAGAATAATTCACAGAAAAAACACGCGACAGACATCCTAATAGCTTGCAAAAGAAAGACTTGTATGCAGGTTGCTTTGTAAATAAAAACAAGAAAGTCTACAAAAAAAACATAAAACACTGATAATAAATACATTAAAAATTGAGTATTTTAGCAACGGAACAAGTAAGCCATTCCTACAACGACAGGTGGTTATTTAAAAATCTACATTTCGCACTCCAAAAAGGAGATCGTGTAGCTTTAGTGGGTATTAATGGAACAGGTAAATCTACCTTATTGAAAATCTTAGCCGGAATTGTTGTACCAACAGACGGAAAAGTAGTCAAAGAAAAAGGTATTCGTATCGGCGTTTTGGCACAAGAACCTGACTTCACAGGGATGAAAACAGTGAACGATTTCATCTACAGTGCAGACAATGAACAACAGCAAGTCATAAAAGAATACGAACTTTTATTGAATAACGATGTGGTTGATCAGGATAAACTAGCCGACCTAATGGATAAGCTAACTGCATTGGAAGCATGGGAATACGAGCACAACATTAAAACCATCTTGAACCGCTTACAAATTTCGGATTTCACACAAGACATCCATAGTCTTTCGGGAGGACAAAAGAAGCGTCTATCTCTAGCTAAGCTTTTAATAGACGAACCAGATGTATATATTCTAGATGAGCCAACCAACCATTTGGATATTGAAACAATTGAATGGTTAGAGAAGCTATTAACGACCGGCAACAAAACGGTGTTACTTGTTACCCACGATAGGTACTTCTTAGATAACATCTGTAATGAAATTCGCGAACTCGATAAAGGAAATGTATATACCTACAAAGGAAATTACACCTATTTCTTGGAGAAGAAAGCAGAACGTGAAACCATCGATGTTGCGATGGCAGACAAAGCGCGCAATTTACTCCGTAGGGAATTGGAATGGATGCGCCGTCAGCCGCAAGCGCGTGGAACAAAATCCAAATCAAGGATCGAAGCATACTACGATTTAGAAGACAAAGCGAAAGGACCACAAAAGAAAGAACAAGTTCAACTATCGGTAAAAGTAAGCCGTCAAGGTTCTAAAATTATCGAAATAGAAAATATATCAAAATCATTTGGATCAAACACCTTAATCACCAACTTCAGTTACACATTCAAGAAAGGTGATCGCATTGGTTTAGCAGGAAAGAATGGTACCGGAAAATCTACCTTCTTAAATCTAATTACAAACTCAATACAACCAGATAGTGGAACCATCGAAATAGGGGAGACCACAAAATTCGGTTACTACAAACAGGGCGGTCTCGAGTTCAAAGAAGAAGATCGTGTTATTGATGTCGTAAAAAATGTTGCCGAATATATCGAGATGGCAAACAAAGATGTAATCACAGCATCGCAGTTGTTAACACTATTCCTGTTTCCACCCGAAAAACAATATGCTATGGTTAGCAAATTGAGTGGGGGAGAAAAGAAACGTTTACAACTTATGCGTGTCTTAATGGGTAGTCCAAACTTCTTAATTCTCGATGAGCCGTCCAACGATTTAGATATCGACACATTAAATGTACTGGAAGAGTTTTTGGAAAACTATCCTGGTGTATTGGTTATGGTTTCCCACGACCGTTACTTGATTGACAAGTTAACAGATCAGCTTTTCATTTTTGAAGGAGAGGGCAACATCCGAATATACAACGGAAACTATGCCGATTACAAATCGGAACAAGAGAACGCCCTAAAAGAAAAAAAGGAGCAAGAAAAAACGAACACGATTAATACACCAGCTCCAGTTAGCGTTACTACTAAAAAAACACTAAGCTACAAAGAACAGATCGAGTATGAGGCCTTAGAAAACGAAATCCAACAACTCGAAGAAACACTGGAAACAAAAGCAAACAAACTAAACACTCTGAGCGACCACACCGAGATAATGACCATCGCCAAGGAGATCGAAGACATAAAAATCACACTAGACCAAAAATCAGAACGATGGATGGAACTAGCAGAAAATATCTAAAAACAAAACGTTCCACGTGAAACAAGTGGGATAAAAAAGCAACAGTTTCACGTGGAACATTAATAAAAAACAATGTTTAATAAATATAATGTAATTGTAGTAGGAGCAGGACATGCGGGCTGTGAAGCCGCTGCAGCGGCAGCAAATATGGGATCATCCGTATTGCTGATTACAATGAATATGGGTGTTATTGCGCAGATGAGCTGTAACCCCGCAATAGGGGGAGTAGCCAAAGGACAGATCGTTCGGGAAATCGATGCTATGGGTGGATACACAGGTATCATTGCAGATAAATCAACGATACAATTCCGTATGCTCAACCAATCTAAAGGACCAGCTATGTGGAGTCCAAGAACACAAAATGACCGTATGCGCTTCGCTGAAGAATGGCGTTTAACATTAGAGTCATTATCGAATGTCTATATGTGGCAAGATACGGTCAAAGAAGTAATCGTTGAAAATGGTCAAGCTAAAGGTGTCGTAACTTCACTGGGTATACGTATTGATGCCGATGCTGTCGTACTTACTAATGGAACGTTCTTAAACGGGACTATACATATTGGTGAAAAACGCTTCGGTGGAGGACGCACAGGGGAGAAGGCCGCGACGGGTCTAACGGAACAATTAGTTTCATTAGGTTTCGAATCAGGTCGCATGAAAACAGGAACTCCACCGCGTATCGATGGACGTTCGTTAAACTACGCGCTCATGGAAGAACAATGGGGCGACGAGAAAAGAGGACGTTTTTCCTATACCGATGTGGAGATACCAACAGAACAACGTTGTTGCTGGATCACATACACCAACGAGAAAGTACACGAAATTCTTCGCACAGGTTTCGATAAATCTCCAATGTTCACCGGCAGAATCAAAGGTCTTGGACCACGATACTGTCCTTCTATAGAGGATAAAATAAATAGATTCGCGGAGCGCGATCGTCACCAGATATTTGTTGAACCAGAAGGTTTCAAAACGGTGGAAATATATGTGAATGGTTTTTCGACATCACTTCCAGAGGATGTACAATTAAAAGCATTGCAATTAATACCAGGTTTTGAAAAGGCTAAAATGTACAGACCAGGATATGCCATCGAATACGACTATTTTCCACCAATGCAGTTAGACCTCACCTTAGAAACATTGCGGGTTAAGAATCTCTTTTTTGCTGGTCAGATAAACGGTACAACAGGATATGAAGAAGCCGCTGCACAAGGATTCGTCGCAGGTGTCAATGCACATCAACGTATACATGATCAACATGAGCTAATCTTAAAAAGATCTGAATCCTACATTGGCGTCCTTATCGATGATCTAGTAACCAAAGGAACGGAAGAACCATACCGAATGTTTACATCACGCGCAGAGCACCGTTTACTATTACGTCAGGATAATGCAGATATTCGGTTGACACCAATTGCGCATAAACTAGGTTTAGTGGATGATGCGCGACTAGCAAAAGTCAACAAGAAAATAGAAGACTCTGACAAGTTGGTTAGCTACATGCGCGCTACAAGCGTAGCACCAGCGGATATGAACCCAATACTCGACGAGGTAGGGTCGAGCGCTATTCCGCAGAAAACAAAATTGTTCACACTTTTAAGTAGACCTCAAGTAACAATTAATGACATAGGTCGTGCTTCAAATGACTTTCAAGAATTGCTCCAAAACCACGACGAAGAGACAATCGAACAAGCGGAGATAAAAGTAAAATACGATAGCTACTTTGAAAAGGAAATGGAGATCGTGAACAAAATGAAGAAAATGGAAGATAAAGAAATCAATCCTGATTTCGATTACAAATTACTAACTTCCCTTTCTATTGAAGCACGCGAAAAATTATTAAAAGTAAAACCTCGTACGTTAGGGCAGGCATCTCGAATTTCAGGGGTTTCGCCGTCTGATATTAGTGTATTAATGGTATATATGAGTTAATTAATTGATTATCAATTAATTAAAATAATTAAACAAGACTTATTTTAAAGCGTTCTAAGGCTATATTTTAAAATTTATGATACACGATTCCAAAATAGATAAAACTATCTCAAATCGCTTTAAAATGCGAAATTTAAAGAATATAGTTCTTTTTGGCTTTATGGTGCTCTTTACAAGTACACTCATACGTTGTGCAAATATTCAACGTCCAACAGGTGGACCAAAAGATTCGTTACCACCGAAACTGTTAAATGAATTACCTGCGAATTTCTCACGAAATTTTAAAGAACGAAGAATTGTACTCACATTCGACGAATACATTAAACTAAACAATCAATTTAAAGAATTCAGTATAAGTCCTGATGTCGATGTTCAACCCATCTTTCGCGTAAAGAAGAAAGATCTAATTATTACACTTCCCGATAGCCTGGAAGAAAATACAACTTACACCATTAATTTCGGTAAAGGTCTAGTGGATTATAATGAGGGCAATCCTGTCGTTCATTACAATTATGTGTTTGCGACGGGCAATGAATTAGATTCGCTCTCGCTTAGTGGTTCGGTTAAAAATGGTTTTACGAAAGGCTTTGATCAAAAAAAGGATGAGAATATAAAGGTACTCCTAATACCTACCAGTCAAGATTCTATCTTTGGTAAGAAAAAAGCAAATATCTTCGCCAATGTAGATACAGCGGGCAATTTCAAATTTAATAACCTCCGTGAAAATACCTACCGGATCTATGCCTTGAAAGAACAAAACAATGACCGTATTTTTAACGGAAACGATGAATGGATAGGTTTCTTAAAGGATAGTATCGTCTTAAATAAAAACACGAGTGGTATTCAATTAGAGCTTACAAAAGGCGTTCCTCAACAGTTTCGTACCTTGGAAAAAAAGATTGAAAATACAGGATATGTACTCCTAACATTCAATCAATACCTAAACAAGCCTGCTACTAAAATTCTATTTCCAGCAGATCTTGATAATTCTAAAATTGAAAAATTCAACCTGAATAATGATACTGCAAAAATCTATATCGATAAAGTCGAATTAGATTCAATGAAAATAGAAATATCTGAAATGGGGAAGGTTATAGATACTGTTCTTATTCGAACAAATAAGAATGTAAAATATGACAGAGAACTAAAACCTATACTCAATATCAGTAATAAGGTAGATAAGATCAAGCATATCATTTTGACAAGTTCTAGTCCAATAGCGTCTGTAGATAAGTCCAAAATAGAGCTCTTAGAAGACTCTGTGTCACGTAGAAACTTTCAGTTAGAACAAGATACTACGAATAGGGAATTGTATCATATACGCTTTAATTGGAAGCCTAAAAGGAACTATGAACTTGTGCTTAAAGAGAAGGCAATAGTTAGTCCATTTGACGACTACAACAAAGAGCATAAAACGATGTTTACACTTGATGAATCGGACAATTATGGTAATGTAAATTTTACCATCACCAATATAGATTCCACCATCCAGTACATCGTGGAGTTAATTGACGAGCAGAAAGAAAAAGTTTTTGATAGAAAAATACTGGAAAAGGGACAAAATACCTTCTCCTACAAAGATTTTCCAGGTGGTAAATATAGTTTGCGTGTTATTTATGATGCGAACAGAAATGGTCGTTGGGATCCAGGAAATGTATTTACGCTAACCCAAGCAGAAAATATATGGTATCTTGGCAAAACCTTCACTATACGTGCAAATTGGGATCAAAATGAAACCATAGAATTGTACAAATAAAAAAAGGACGATGATTAAAAGACTGCCACGTCACTGCGAGAAGCGCAGCGACGTGGCAGTCTTTGTTAATTCAACTTAAGAAGATTACCGCACCATCGCTTCTCAGGTTCGCAATGACGTTTTACATTTCTCAAAAAAAATACTATTACCTTTCTTGAAACCAACTGCTATAATGCACATAATTGTGCGGTAATTTCTGTAACAGAGCTAATTGATCTGCTGTCAGAGGTTTGATCTTCTTCGCTGGGATCCCAGCATAGAGATAACCCGACTCACATACAGTATCTTCTAGTACAACAGCACCGGCACCAATAATGACATTGGATTCTACTACTGCTCTATCCATTACAATAGCTCCCATACCAATTAACACATAGTCATGGACCACACAGCCGTGAACAATAGCCTTATGCCCTATATTGACATAATTACCAATGTCTGTACCATTCTTCTCATACGTACAATGTATAACAACACCATCTTGAATATTGCTGTAATTACCTATACGTATATAATTGACATCCCCTCTAATTACCGCATTGAACCATACTGAACAATGTGAACCTATGAAAACATCTCCCACAATAGTGGCATTTTCGGCAACAAACACATTATCTGCAATTTGAGGCGACTTATCTAAAACAGGTAAAATTAACGGCATCTTAAACGATAGTATCAATAGGTGTTACAGATTTTTCCGGATAATCGGTCGTAAAATGTAATCCACGACTTTCTTTCCGTTGCGTCGCTGATTTAACAATCAGATAGGCTACCTGAATAACATTGCGAAGTTCACATAGTTTGACCGACAACTTAGTATTTCTATAAAATTCTTCCGTTTCCTCATACAAAAAGCCCAATCGACGCATCGCACGATCTAATCGGAAATCTGAACGAACAATACCGACATAATCACTCATCAATTTCTGTGTTTCACGTAGGTTATGCGTTACTAAAATCTCTTCATTAAGTAACTTTACCTTCGACTCATCCCAATTTGGAATATCACTTGCAAAAGGAATAGACGGAAAAATTGCCTTCGCATCTTCAAAAATACGATGTGCATAAACAACCGCCTCTAGTAAAGAGTTGGAAGCCAATCGATTAGCTCCATGCAAACCCGTTGATGAACATTCACCACAGGCATAAAGGTTATTTATACTCGTTCGTCCCACCTCATCTACCAAAATACCTCCACATAAATAATGCGCAGCAGGAGTAACCGGAATAAAATCTTTCGTCATATCCAAACCAATGGATAAACACTTCTCATAGATGTTAGGGAAATGCGCTAAGATATCAGCCTTATTACGATGCGTGATGTCCAGGTATACAAAATCAATACCCGATTTTTTCATTTCGTTATCAATTGCCCGCGCTACAATATCACGCGGAGCCAAAGACCCCCGCTCGTCATACTCTTCCATAAAAGCTTCGCCACTTACTCGACGCAAAATTCCACCAAAACCACGTACAGCCTCCGAAATTAAAAAAGCAGGGGAATCTTTAGGGTTATATAAAGAGGTCGGATGAAACTGCATAAATTCCATGTTCCTAATTTTCCCTTTAGCGCGATAAACCATAGCAATACCATCGCCTGTCGCTATCGTAGGATTCGTTGTACTTGCATACACGTGACCCGCACCACCAGACGCCATCAAGGTTACCTTACTTAAAAAGATCTCGACAGCGGCCGTCTTTGTGTTCAAAGCATAGATACCAAAACAGCGAATATCTTCCGAACTTTTATCCACATGTACACCTTGATGGTGTTGCGTAATCAAATCTATAGCAAAACAATGCGTAAGAATCTCAATATTAGGGTGTTCGTGAACTTTTTCCAGTAAAGCACGTTCTATCTCATACCCAGTAATATCTTTATAATGTAAAATACGGTGATTCGAGTGTCCGCCTTCACGTGCCAAATCATAATGGTCAGCATCTACTTTATCGAAGTTAGTACCATACTCAATAAGCTCTTTTATACGCTCAGGAGCTTCCCTAACAACGTTTTCCACAATTTCACGATGACACAAACCATCCCCAGCAACCTCAGTATCAGCAATATGCTTGTCAAAGCTATCAGACTTATCCACAACAGCTGCTACGCCACCTTGTGCATATTTCGTATTTGATTCATCTTCATTCGACTTCGTGACAATCAGCACTTTACCTAACTCCGCAGCCTTTAAAGCAAAACTTAAACCAGCAATGCCGGAGCCAATAATCAAAAAATCTACCTTCTTATTTGCCTTCATTGTAAAGAAATCGTGTAAAAACTGAATAACTATAGAACAAATTAACAAAATATGTGGATAACATGTATATAAACCGTGAACTAAAAATGAAAACTTTAATACTTTCCACAATTCACACATTATACACACAATGCTCGGGGATAAATAAGGAAAATATGAAGAGAATATTAACAAATTATGAACAACAAAGAATTCACAAAAAAATATGGAAACTAAAAAACATAAAAAATTAGAACCTTGATTTTCAAGCTTTAGTTTGTTTAAAACTGTTTATAAATTGTGGAAAACCTCAGTATAACTACAAATCCAATTTATTTTTCTCGCTGTTTTCCCCATTTTCCACAGACTAATAAACAACAAGTTCTTTTTCTTTAAAAAACATTATTAATTATTGAAAAAAAGGAATGTGGATTTCGTCTCAATTTCTTTCTTTACTTTTGTATTGTTGATGAGTAACATACATGGACCATTTGGGAGAATGATAATGAACACACAATTTGAAACAGATTTAGAATCTAAAGGATTTATTGACGAACCGATTGATCCAAGTTTAGATATAGTCGCTGAAATTCAACGACTTAAGAAAGAAAAAAATGCCGTTATCCTAGCGCACTATTACCAAGATGCTGAAATACAGGATATTGCAGATTATATAGGAGATAGTCTAGGTTTATCGCAGCAAGCAGCTAAAACGGACGCTGATGTTATTGTTTTCGCTGGAGTGCATTTTATGGCCGAAACAGCAAAAATATTATCGCCAAAGAAAAAGGTTTTGCTACCTGATTTAAAAGCAGGGTGCTCATTATCAGATAGTTGTCCGCCTCATCTTTTTGCTAAGTTCAAAGAGCAATACCCTGATCACCTGGTCATTACGTATGTGAATTGTACGGCAGAACTGAAAGCTCTATCGGATATTGTTTGTACGTCTAGTAATGCCGTTCAAATTGTGGAAAGTTTACCGAAGGATCAAAAGATTATTTTCGGACCAGATCGTAACCTGGGCGATTATGTGCGCAAAAAAACAGGTCGAGATCTAGTATTGTGGAATGGTGCCTGTATGGTGCATGAAATTTTTTCGCAAGATAAAATAGCCGATTTAAGGAAGCAGTTTCCGGAAGCTAAATTTATTGCACACCCCGAATGTGAGGAACATATCCTGGCTACAGCGGATTATATCGGTTCGACATCGGGAATGCTAAAATATACGATCGAGAATCCTGCACAACAGTTTATTGTCGCAACAGAATCTGGAATTTTGCACCAAATGCAAAAAGCTAGCCCGAATAAATTGTTTATTCCTGCTCCGCCAAACAATGTATGTGCATGTAACGATTGTCCACACATGAAATTAAATACGCTCGAGAAATTATACAACTGTTTGTACTACGGATTACCGGAAGTTGATTTGGATCCAGCAGTTATAGAACGTGCAAGATTGCCGATTGAAAGAATGTTAGAAATATCAGAACGGTTTGGACTATAGCTAATTGCACGTATAAATAAATAAAAATGTTTGATAATATAGATAGAACGGATATTGAGCAATTGGGTGAATTTGGCTTGATTGAATATTTAACAAAAGCTGTTGAATTGACACAGCCTTCCACCATAAAAGGTATTGGTGATGATGCCGCTGTTTTGGACTTTTCAGGTCAGAAAATGCTTGTATCAACCGATTTACTTCTTGAAGGTATACACTTTGATCTGCGTTATGTTCCTTTGAAACATCTTGGTTATAAAGCTGTTCAGGTTAACCTGAGTGATATTTATGCCATGAATGGAAAAGCATCGCAGATTACTTTTTCCATTGGATTGTCTTCTAAGTTTCCGTTGGAGGCGGTGGAAGAAATTTACGAAGGAGCACTCATCGCATGCAAGAAGTATGGAGTCGATTTAATCGGTGGAGATACATCGGCTTCGGCACAAGGATTGGTGATTTCTGTTACGAGTATCGGCTATGCGGAAGAAGCAAAAATTGCCTATCGTTCTGCGGCTCAAGAAGGTGATTTACTCTGTGTTAGTGGGGATCTTGGTGGCGCCTATGTAGGCTTACAATTATTGGAGCGTGAGAAACAGATTTTTCTGGAAAACCCTAATATTCAACCCGATCTAGAAGGTAAGGACTATATTGTTGAACGCCAATTGAAACCGGATGCGCGTAAAGATATCGTTGAACTTTTTGAAGCATATGACATTAAACCAAACGCAATGATTGACGTTTCGGATGGCTTAGCATCAGAGATTTTACATATCTGTAAAGCCTCCGGAGTTGGGTGTAAATTGTATGAGGAAAAAATTCCGATCGATCCCATGACCTATGAAACTGCACGAGAGTTTGGTTTGGATCCTACGGTTTGTGCATTGAACGGTGGTGAGGATTACGAGCTGCTCTTTACTATTCCGCAAGATCAATATGATAAGGTAAAGAACCAATTGGATATCACAATTATAGGTTACATAACCGAACAAAATGCGGGCTGTGAAATGATTTCAAAATCAGGTAATGTACATCCTATAAAAGCACAAGGATGGAATGCTTTTAGTAAAGAAAAATAGATTTTAGAATACCTAATATCCCTAAAAGTCCGTGTATGTCACGGACTTTTTTCTTATCTTTAAAGCTTGTTAACCAATTGTAAGTGAGATGAGAAAACCTATTTGGGAACCTTCAGAACAGTATAGTAAATCTTCGGCATTATATAGTTTTCAGCAACATGTCGAGCTGCATAATAATCGGTCTTTTTTAAATTATTCAGCATTGCACGACTGGTCCGTCCAACAGATTGATAAATTTTGGGAAGCTGCTTTGATGTATTTTGATTTATCTTATTCGGGTACGTATAATACCGTGTTAGAGTGGGATAATCAAGCCCTTGATTTTGTCGATGCGCGCTGGTTTTCGGGTATCACTTTGAGCTATGCCGAACATATTTTTAAGAATAAATTAGATTCCGATATTGCTTTACGCTATGCCGATGAAGAGGTTGAATATAAGGAGGTAACATGGAAGGAATTGCGGGATAAAGTTTCTATAATGCAACAGTATCTGCGTGATAGAGGCGTGCAAAAGGGAGATCGTGTTGCCGCGGTTCTTAATAATACGATAGATAGTACCGCTATATTTTTAGCCGTTAATTCGTTGGGGGCTATTTGGTCCTGCTGTTCGCCTGATTTCGGAGATGCGAGTATCCTCGAACGTTTTCAGCAAATAACACCAAAAGTTTTATTTGTCGAAACGGCATATCAATATAATGGTAGGAAATTCATAAAAACGGATACTTTAGATTTTCTAAAAGCAAATATTCCTTCATTATCCACTGTTGTACAGGTAGATAATGAACTGTGGCGTTCCTTTTTAAGTGGATACCAGGCACATGATTTAGGATTTGAGCGAGTAGAATTTGATTTTCCAATTTGGATTTTATACTCGTCGGGGACGACTGGAAAACCCAAAGCTATCACACATCGTACAGGTGGAAATCTCCTAGAACACTATAAGGCATTGGCCTTGCACCAGAATGTTTTGCCTGGCGAAAACTATTTATGGTATACAACCACAGGCTGGATGATGTGGAATTATGCCTTGTCAAGCTTATTATGTGGCGCAACTTTATGTATTTTTAATGGGGCAATACAACACAAAGAACATACCTCGTTTTGGTCTTTTGTTCGGCGATCGGAGGTTCATCATTTAGGAGCAGGCGCCGCATATTTCTCTGCGATACATGATTTAGAAATTAAAGATTATTATCCAAAAGTAATTGGTTCTACGGGATCCCCTCTTCCTATTGCAACATTCGAAAATTTACAATATAAATTTCCAGATGTACATATTATATCATTGAGTGGAGGAACGGATGTATGCAGTGCCTTTTTATCGGGATGTGCATATCTTCCAGTTTATGCTGGAGAGATCCAATGTCGTACATTGGGCTCTGATATTGTAGCTGTTAATGATCAATGGAACGAGGTAATAAATGAGGTAGGAGAGTTGGTTATAAAACAACCCATGCCCTCGATGCCTTTGAAATTTTGGAATGATCCGGAAAATACAAAGTATAGATCCAGTTATTTTGAACAGCAAAATGGTCTGTGGAGCCATGGTGATTGGATAAAAATCAATGAGCACGGTGGCATACAAATGTTTGGACGATCAGATGCTACACTAAATAGAGGTGGAGTTCGTATTGGAACCGCGGAAATTTATAATGTTGTTAATGCTTTAGACTCTGTAGTAGATAGTTTAGTGATCAGTATCGAAGATGAACATGGAAACAGCACCATGATTATTTTCTTACAATTAGTACCCAATGGTCTTCTGGAGGAAACCACACAACAAATTAAGCAGGGATTACGGACAGCTTATAGTCCGCGCCACGTGCCGGATACATTTTATGAAGTCGATGATATTCCGTATACCTTAAGTGGTAAAAAATTAGAAATTCCGGTGAAGAAAATATTCTCGGGTACATCGGTAGAGAATGCGGTTTCTAAAGATATTATGCGTAATCCGGAATGCCTGATGGCCTATGCTGAACTCGCTAAGGATAGGTAAGGGATAGGTATGTTTTGGTAACATATATGTTCCCAATTACCCGAAAAACATTAGTTTTTATATATTTGAAAACTAATGTTTTATAAATAAATGAATCCAAAACACCTAAAATTCTTAAAAAAGAGAAAAATATTTTTTTATAGTGGACTAAGTGCTTTGATGCTGAGTGGATTAAATCTATCGGTACAAGCGCAGGATAGTGTTTCACATGTAGAAAGCCACAAGAGAAATTATGTTAAAGTAGAGATTTTTTCGGTTGGCGCGAGTGCCGATATATCAGGTTCTAAAAATCATCCGGATCGAGAATTAATGGGAACACGACAAGATATAGCACTATCTTCTTCCATTAGAATAAATCACCTATTTTCCAATAAAATAGGTTGGTATGCTGGTCTTAAACTTGATTATTTGGATGAGAAAAGTTCCGCATTTTATGACGCTATACCAGTTGGTGAAATATTACTGCGCGTATTTTATGGAGGCTTTGTTCCGGCTTATACTGTGGATGCGGGATTATTGTATCGTACAGAAACAAAACGTTGGGATATTCATCCACGAGTAGGATTTGGTTATGGATTGTTCCTTATGGATCGCGATTCTGATAAGAGTAAAACACTCGAAGATGGTTCAAAGCAGCGAAATATATACACACAGCGCGCGTCGGGTAGTTTACTGAATGTAGGAATCAGCAGTCACTATTTTGTGAGCCGGAAAAGTTTTATTTCTCTAAACGCTACTTTACAGCAGCCTTTAGAGAAATCATATGGTGAATTGTCAACGACAATAGACGAACAGCCAACAGTTAATAGACGCTATGAAAGTGCGGGTATTGGTCGCAATCTCACGCTAAGTGTCGGCTACGGTTTTACTATTGGTAAACGCTCTTTATAGCAGAAAATCAACGATTAAGTTTGAATAACCCCTACATTGTATTTTTCAATAGTGGGGTTATGATTTGCTGCTTCTATACCCATAGAAATGATGTTTCGCGTTTCAGCTGGGTCGATAACACCATCGACCCATAATCGTGCTGCGGCATAATAGGGACTCAGTTGTTCATTATATTGTGCTTCTATTTTAGCAAGTAGTTCCTTTTTATCTTCATCCGATAAAGTAGTGCCTTTTCCTTTTAGGGTTGCTTCTTGTATTTGGAGCAGCGTTTTACCAGCAGCAGCACCACTCATAACAGCCATGCTTGCCGTCGGCCAAGCATAAATTAAACGTGGATCGTATGCCTTTCCACACATCGCATAGTTTCCGGCACCATAGCTGTTACCTACGATAAAGGTGAATTTAGGAACGACTGAATTAGCCATAGCATTCACCATTTTGGCACCGTCCTTAATAATACCGCCTTGCTCAGAGCGCGAACCGACCATAAATCCTGTTACATCCTGAAAAAATATTAAAGGTATTTTTTGCTGATTACAGTTCATAATAAATCGGGCTGCTTTATCGGCCGAGTCGGAATATATCACACCGCCCATTTGCATCTCCGTTGTATTTCCTGGCTTTTTAGCCTTTACGACTTCACGTTGGTTTGCTACAATTCCGACGGCCCAACCATCGATACGCGCTAGCGTACAAAGGATCGTTTTTCCATAATCCTTTTTATATTCTTCCATCGAATCGGCATCGACAATAGTCTTTAGCAACTCCCGCATATCATACGATTTTAATCGATCGAGCGGGAGAATATCATAGAGTGCTTTTGGTTTGTATGCTGGGGCAATTGGCGTTTTACGTGAAAAATGGGCATGCTCATGGTGTCCAAATTTATCAACTATATTACGGATAGCGTCCAGACAGCTGTTATCATCGGGGTATTTGTTATCTGTTACGCCCGAAATTTCACAATGTGTAGTAGCACCACCAAGTGTTTCATTATCAATAACCTCGCCTATAGAGGAACGAACTAAGTAGGAACCCGCTAAAAATACAGATCCTGTTCCTTCAACAATTAAAGCATAATCCGACATGATGGGCAAATAAGCTCCTCCTGCTACGCAAGAACCCATGATGGCGGATATCTGTGGAATGCCCATCGAAGATAATTTGGCATTATTTCTAAAAATGCGACCAAAGTGTTCTTTGTCCGGGAAAATTTCATCTTGCATGGGTAGGTATACGCCAGCGGAATCGACCAAGTAGATAATAGGAATATGGTTTTCCATAGCGATTTCTTGAGCACGAAGATTTTTTTTGCCCGTCATCGGAAACCAAGCACCTGCTTTTACTGTAGCATCGTTGGAAACGACCACACATAAGCGACCGCTAACATAACCTAAAACCACAACTACACCAGCATTAGGGCAGCCTCCATGTTCGGCATACATACCATCGGCAGCAAACTTGCCTATTTCCACATAGGGCTGGTTGTCGTCCAATAAATAGGTGATTCGTTCCCAAGCAGTGAGCTTGCCTTTCTCTTTATGTTTCTCAATTTTCGATAATCCACCTCCCAATTGAAGCTTCTCGGTTTTTTGCTTTAGAAGGTCCAGTAAATCTTGCATACTTACGTGGTTTTAATTATTGTAATTTATAAATGGTAGAATGTTATGAAATTATAAAAATTTTAAATTATCAATTGTTTTTTATATTTTTCACAAATCCAGTGTAAACTTACAAAATATTATGTTACATACATACGAAAATGAGCAATTAGCTTTGGTTCGAGAAAGTGCTCGCCAATTTGCCAAAGATTTTATCAAACCACATATTATGGACTGGGATGAGAAGCAATTCTTTCCCGTCGAACTCTTTAAAAAAATAGGACAGCAGGGCTTTATGGGAATTCTTGTTCCCGAAGCATATAATGGATCCGGACTCGGATATCAAGAGTATATAACGATACTTGATGAGATTTCGAAAGTGTGTGGATCTATTGGTTTATCGGTTGCGGCCCATAATTCCTTGTGCACAAATCATATCTTATCCTTTGCAAATGAAGAACAGAAAAGAAGGTACTTGCCTAAATTAGCAACCGCTGAATGGATAGGGGCTTGGGGATTAACGGAAACCGGTTCAGGATCAGATGCCGGTGGTTTGGCAACGACTGCTGTGAAAGATGGAGATTATTATATTATTAATGGCTCTAAGACATTTATCACACATGCCATTAGTGGTGATGTAGCTGTTGTAATGGTTCGTACAGGCGAGAAAGGGCATAAGAGAAATGTTACAGCCTTTATTATGGAGAAGGGAACACCCGGATTTTCTGCTGGACAGAAAATCGATAAGTTAGGCATGCGTGCTTCAGAGACGGCGAGTTTGTTTTTTGATAACTGCCGCGTCCACAAGGATCAGGTTATCGGAGAGGAAGGAGATGGTTTTGTGCAAGCTTTGAAACTGTTAGATGGCGGACGTATTTCTATTGCAGCTTTGTCGTTGGGTATCGCAAGAGGTGCTTATGAATGTGCGTTACGTTATGCTAACGAACGGGAACAATTTGGTCAACCAATATTTAATTTTCAGGATGTTGGTTTTAAATTAGCGGATATGGCAACAAAAATAGAGGCTTCGGAGTTATTAGTAAGACAAGCCGGTCAGCTGAAAAATGAAGGACTTAAGGTCACTAAAGAAGGCGCTATGGCAAAACTTTATGCTTCGGAAGTGGCTGTAGAAGTATCCAACGAAAGTGTACAGATTCATGGTGGATATGGTTTTACAAAAGATTTTCCAGCGGAAAAATTCTTCCGCGACGCTAAACTTTGTACAATAGGAGAAGGGACAAGTGCAATACAAAAGATGGTGATAGCCAGGGAGATTAAGAAAGATGTCTAAAAAAGAACATATACAAATTGTAGACTGTCCGCGAGATGCGATTCAGGGAATAGACAAATTTATTCCAACGGAACGAAAAGTAGCATATATCAATCAGTTGGCGAACAGTCGGCTGATTGACTTTATTGATTTTGGTAGTTTTGTTTCTCCTAAAGCAGTACCCCAAATGGAGGATACAGCTATTTTAGTCGATAGTATAGATAAAAAAGAAAGTAAATTGATTGCTATTATAGCGAATGTGAAAGGTGCCGTTCGAGCAGCGCCCTATCAAAATATAGATTATTTAGGGTATCCATTTTCTATTTCGGAAACCTTCCAGAAGCGAAACGCCAATCAATCGATTGAAGAAGCATATCAGTCTGTGGAGAAGGCAAAAGATGTTATGGCACAAGCGGGTAAACAAGAATTGATGGTGTATATATCTATGGCTTTTGGAAATCCGTATAAAGATGCTTGGCATGCCGATCTTGTTTTGGAATGGATGGAAAAACTAGGTGAATTAGGTATTTATAAGTTCTCTTTGGCGGATACCACGGCTGAAGCTACGCCAGGTGTAGTACATGATATTTTTACAGCCACGCGTCACCGTTTTCCGGATGTTGAATTAAGTTTGCACTTACACAGTAGGGTCGAAGATGCATCCCTAAAAGTGGACGCGGCGCATCGGGCAGGCTGTCGTATTTTTGAGGGAGCAATGATGGGATACGGTGGATGTCCCTTTGCACAAGATGATTTGGTAGGAAACATTCCAACAGAAATATTGTTACGTAGATTTAAACAGGTAAAAGAAGGTGAAGTACAGCATCTTATGCAAGGTTTTCAGGAATTAATACAGAAATAAATGACCTATAATTATATAAAAACAGATATTACCAATTTTGTATTTACGTTAACACTTGCACGACCAGAGAAACGAAATGCATTTACTCCAACGATGGTGAATGAGATACGTCATGCTTTAGTGTCTGCAAATTATGATGATCGTGTAAAGTTAGTTTTAATAAATGCTGAAGGGCCAGTCTTTTGTGCAGGAATGGATTTAAAGACATTTAATGATCCAAGTCTGGATATTCAGAATCCTCATATTGTAAATAAAGAAATCTCTTTGGGTGAAGTTATGGAGCAATTGAATAAGCCTTCGGTCGCTATTTTGGAAGGAGATGTTATTGCTGGTGCCTTTTTACTGATTGCAAATTGTACCTATGTATTTGCTGCAGAAAAGGTGCGGTTTCGATTACCGGAATTAAGCATTGGCTTATTTCCTTTTCAGGTGATGGCAGGATTATTAAAAGTTATGCCGGAAAAAATGATGCTTCAGCTTTGTTTGAATACGGATTACTTTGATCGAGAAAAAGCCAAAGAATATGGACTGGTTGATCGTAATTTAGAAGATGTTGATTTTCTTACTTTTGTGGATCGATTCAATACGGTAGATACGAAGGCCCTGGTTGCTGGGTTATCCGCAGCAAAGGAATTGTCAATGATTACACCAGATAAAAGGTATAACTACCTTTTGGAAAAGCTTGCTGCACTACGGGATATTGAAAAGTAATATTAAGCTCTTTTTTCGATGCTGAAGCTGTTGTAGCCAATACCAATTTCGATCTCTAAGAGACGTTGCTGTAACATTTCCAGAATAGCCAGAAAATTATAGACAAATTGCACCTTATTTTCTGAGTTTTTAGCAATCTGATGAAAGTCTAATTTTTTGTTTAGCTCAATAAGGTCAGCGATTGCTCTTTTTTGTTGTTCAATCGTATAGGGATATTTGATGACGGTATGTGTAACCTCTTTAATCCGATGCGTAAAGTTGAACATCATCTTTTCATACATCATCATAAGTTTATACAAATCAAAGGAAGCTAATTCTTCATCTGTACGGTCTTTTTTTCTAGCTATCTTATTATCTGCTTCTATATTTCCACGTGAATGAAGTCTATTTCTATTTTCTTCAAGCACGCGCATCTCTTCACAGATTTCCTTAAACTGCTTGTATAAAATAAGTTTCTGGGTAAGTTCCTTTTTTAGATCAATTTCATTTTCAGGATCATCCAGGTCGGGCCGTGGAAGAAGCATTTTGGCCTTGATACGCATCAACGTGGAAGCAACAAAAATGAATTCACTTGCCAGCTCGATATTTAAAGACTGCATTTTCTGTATATAATCCAGAAACTCATCTGTAATCTTCGAAATAGGAATATCATGGATGTTTAATTCATCCCTTTCGATAAAAAAGAGCAACAGGTCGAATGGACCTTCAAACTGCTCCAGTTTAATTTCGTAAGCTGTTGTTTGCATATTCAATCCAAAAATAAACAATTGTACCCGAACTTTCAGTTTAAAGCAGTGAGTTTTACAAGGTTTAGGGTAGTAGTTAAACTATTATTTACCTATATTGTTCTGTAGTTTAACGAATAAGTCGTTAATTTGTAACTTATTTATAGATAATAAAAATATGCAAGTAGAGGCAGGTCCGCTATTACAACAGATAAACTATCCATCCGATTTGCGAAATTTAAATGCAAAGCAGCTGGAAGAAGTATGCACCGAGCTTAGACAATTTATAATTGATATCGTCTCGGTCAACGGAGGACATTTTGCAGCCAGTTTAGGTGTGGTAGAATTAACAGTTGCATTACATTATGCGTTAAATACACCTTACGATCAAATTGTTTTTGATGTTGGACATCAGGCTTATGGACATAAAATATTAACGGGAAGAAGAGAGCTTTTTCATACCAATCGTATTTATGGTGGTATTTCTGGTTTTCCAAAACGAAGTGAGAGTCCATACGATACTTTTGGAGTAGGTCACTCTTCGACCTCCATCTCTGCTGCACTCGGGATGGCTGTTGCTTCGGCCTATAAAGGTGAAAGCGATCGCCAACATGTTGCGATCATTGGCGACGGCGCCTTGACCGGAGGAATGGCTTTTGAAGCATTAAATCATGCGGGAATAGAAAAATCCAACTTACTCGTTATCTTGAATGATAACTGTATGTCCATTGATCCTAATGTAGGAGCGATGAAGGAATATTTAACCAGCATAACCACATCAAAGAGCTATAACAAATTCAGAGATGAACTGATTGCTGTCTTGGCAAAGATTTCAAAAAATGGACCGGATGCCTATGGTTGGGCCAAAAAGCTGGAACAAAGCATAAAAGGAACATTACTGAAGAACGCAAACCTTTTTGAATCTTTAAACTTCAGATACTTTGGCCCAGTTGACGGGCATGATGTAAATAAACTGACGCGTACTATAGAGGATTTGAAACATATTCCTGGACCGAAATTGTTACATGTGGTAACTGTTAAAGGTAAAGGCTATGCTTTGGC
This sequence comes from Sphingobacterium psychroaquaticum, assembly GCF_004421025.1. Classification (NCBI taxonomy): domain Bacteria; kingdom Pseudomonadati; phylum Bacteroidota; class Sphingobacteriia; order Sphingobacteriales; family Sphingobacteriaceae; genus Sphingobacterium; species Sphingobacterium psychroaquaticum. The sequence goes on from NZ_CP038029.1 coordinate 4,395,224, forward strand.
GGAGAAAGATCAAACAACATGGCATGCACCAGGTTTGTTTGATAAAATAACGGGCGAAATAAAAAAATCTCCTGTTGATAAACCACAGCCGCCCAAATATCAGGATGTTTTTGGACATACGTTGGTGGAATTGGCTGAAGCTAACGATAAGATTATGGGGATTACCCCAGCGATGCCATCGGGATCTTCAATGAATATTATGATGAAGGCGATGCCTGACAGATCTTTTGATGTTGGTATTGCTGAGCAGCATGCTGTAACGTTTAGTGCGGGGCTAGCCTCGCAAGGAATGGTTCCTTTTTGTACGATTTATTCCACATTTATGCAACGGGCCTATGATCAGGTTATTCATGATGTTGCGCTGCAGAAATTAAATGTGGTATTCTGTTTAGATCGAGCAGGATTAGTGGGAGCCGATGGCCCGACGCATCATGGAGCTTATGATATTGCTTACATGCGTTGTGTACCGAATATGATTGTTGCTGCACCAATGAACGAAGAAGAATTACGGAATTTAATGTATACCTCTCAGCTTCCAAATCAAGGACCATTCTCGATACGATACCCACGCGGAAATGGTGTAATGGTTGATTGGAAGCGACCGTTTCAAGAAATAGCCATTGGTAAAGGGCGTAAATTAAACGATGGGGAAGAGGTTGCTATATTAAGTTTTGGAACAATTGGAAACGAAGCGACCAAAGCGATAAAAGTATTGAACGAAGAGGGAATTTATCCTGCACATTATGACCTACGTTTTGTGAAACCTTTGGATGAAGAAATGTTACATGAGGTCTTTCGGAAGTTCAGCAAGGTCGTGACCATAGAGGATGGTTGTATTGTCGGAGGTGTTGGATCTGCTGTTCTCGAATTTATGTCAGACCACGGATATAATGCGCAAGTAATTCGTTTAGGAATTCCGGATGAAGTTATAGAGCATGGTGAACAAAAAGAGCTATGGAAAGCTTGTGGTTATGATGCTGAATCTGTTGTATTACAAGTAAAGCGATTAACGCAAGGTATAAAAACGGATTCAATGGTCTCTTAAAAAACTATTGACGAAAAAAAATTAAGGGAAGGTTTAAATAACCTTCCCTTTTTTGTTTTTTATCTGTATATTTATAAGCAAGAAATAAAGAATAGTTTTCCACACCAATACGCCGATAAGACCGAAACGAGTAAAACAAGGCTTTGTAAAACCTGTAAAAACAGGGATGTTGAAAAAATATAAAATAAGCAATTTTAGAGACTAAAAAAAGCGAAAAAATCACTTAAGTAATTGACTTATAGTATTGTTTGTTTTTTTTGTTTTTTTA